>JBDUYP010000025.1:0-138777 GCA_039944535.1 Cyclobacteriaceae bacterium | reverse complement strand
GTACGCGAGCATCATGCCTACGGGCGGAGTGTCCCCCGACGAAGAGAATCTGAAAGGATGGATCGAAGCAGGCGTACACTGTGTAGGGATGGGATCACAGCTCTTCCCCAAAGACGTGCTGGCCAAAAAGGACTTTGCAGCAATCACAGCAAAGTGTAAAGAGGCCATCGCAATAATCAAGAAATTTAGATAACAGCTTTGAAACAACTCAACCCAATAGTACTCACCCTTGCATTGATCACGCTTTTTGGATGTGCTTCCAAAAGCGATGTGACAGTGCTCAAGCTTGCACACGGACTTGATATCAGTCACCCTGTACATCTGGGTATGGTCAGACTGGCTGAAGTTCTTGAAGAAAAGTCGAACGGCACCATGGCGATTGAAATATACCCCTCTGGTCAGCTGGGTAACGAACGCGAACTTTTAGAACTCCTGCAGATTGGAAGTTTGGCCATGACCAAAGTGTCAAGCGGCGTTTTGGAAAATTTTGTCCCTTCATTTGAGGTACTCGGTCTGCCATATCTTTTCAGAGAAAAGGATCACCTCTTCGGTGTGCTCAAGGGTGATATTGGTGAAGAGTTACTTTCTAAAGGTGAGAAATATCGTTTCAGAGGCCTCTGCTATTACGATGCAGGATACCGCAGCTTTTACACAAAGGAAAGGCCTGTGAACACACCGGCTGATTTGAAGGGATTGAAGGTGCGGGTTATGAAAAGTGTGACCGCCGTGAAAATGGTAGATCAGCTAGGAGGTTCGCCTACACCGGTTTCCTGGGGTGAACTTTATACGGCGCTTCAGCAAGGTGTAGTAGATGGAGCTGAAAACAACCCTCCAAGTTTCTATTCGAGCCGGCACTATGAGGTTTGTAAGTACTATACGCTCGATGAACATACCAGCCTACCAGATGTGCTTCTTGTAAGCTTGGAATGGTGGAATGACCTGACCAGCCAACAGCAAAAATGGCTCAAGTCAGCAGCCATGGAGTCTCTGGATTATCAAATTGAAGTTTGGGAAAAGTCTGAAAAGGAGTGCCTCGAAGCGGTGCAAAAAGCAGGCGTGGAAATCATCAGGCCAGACAAAAAAGCCTTTTCTGACAAAGTGGAGCCGCTCTATGAAGCTTACAAAGACGACAAGGTTAAATACGATCTTATTCAGAGAATAAAAGGTTTTGGCAATGAGGAATAGCATTGATAAAGTATTATCCTGGACCCTAGTGGTTCTCATGTCTGTGATGGTAATAAACGTGCTCTGGCAGGTGGCATCACGCTATCTTTTGGGTTCGCCCAGTCTCTTCACTGACGAGCTAGCCAACTTCCTGTTAATCTGGGTTGGGTTATTCGGAGCGGCTTATGCTGCCGGACAGAAAGCACACTTGGCCATTGATATTTTGCCCAACAAGCTCACCGGACAAAAAAAACATATACTAAATGTGATCATAAGTGTGCTTTCTATACTCTTCGCTTTGACGGTGATGGTGATCGGAGGGTTGAGGTTGGTTTGGCTCACACTTAGCCTTGAGCAGCTTTCTGCTACTTTGCGGGTACCACTTGGTTACGTTTATCTGGCCATCCCGCTTAGTGGGTTGCTTATCATTTATTATACTATTGTTGATTTCAAACCACAGGAAAAATGAGTGTAACTGAAATTTTAATCCTCGTTTTGAGTTTTGTGGTATTGTTGGGTATAGGTCTCCCCATCGCCTACTGCATTGGACTATCATCATTATTGACGCTGGTAGTTTCCATGCCATCCCTTACTGCTTTTACAACACTCGCGCAGCGTATGGCCACAGGCCTAGACAGTTTTGCCTTGTTGGCCATTCCTTTTTTTGTGCTTTCGGGGCAGCTGATGAACAGTGGTGGTATCGCCCGGCGCTTGGTGGATTTTGCCAAAGCGATCGTGGGAGGACTACCTGGAGGTTTGGCCTTTGTCAATATTGTGGCCAGTATGCTATTCGGTGCAATCTCTGGCTCAGCAGCAGCAGCAGCTTCAGCTATTGGTGGTTTTATGGGGCCGAGAATGGAAAAAGAAGGCTATGAAAAATCTTTTGGCGCAGCTGTGAACATCACAAGTGCTACGACCGGGCTGGTCATTCCGCCAAGCAATATTCTGATCGTATTCTCTCTGGCGAGTGGAGGTGTTTCCATCGCGGCGTTATTTATTGCGGGATATGTCCCGGGTATTTTGATGGGGCTTGCCCTCATGATGGTATCCATGACCATTGCCATTCGCCGCAAATACAAAAGAGGAAGCTGGGAGAGCATTGGAGAAACGTTCAAGAAGTTCTGGGCAGCTTTTCCAAGTCTGTTACTCCTGGTTATTGTCATTGGAGGAATTGTGGCTGGTATTTTTACTGCCACTGAAGCTTCTGCAATAGCCGTTCTTTACACATTGGTGTTGGCATTTATATACAAAGAAGTAAAGGTTATTGATCTTCCAAAAATCTTATTGAATACAGTATCTACCACGGCCATCGTGATGCTGCTCATAGGAACGTCAATGGGGATGAGTTGGGTGATGTCTTATGAAAATATTCCTCAGGAAGTGAGTCAGTCACTTATTACACTCACAGATAACCCAATCGTCATTCTATTGATCATTAACTTGATTTTGCTGTTTGTAGGGATTTTTATGGATATGACACCAGCAGTGTTGATTTTCACGCCAATATTCCTTCCGGTGGTAACCAAGCTTGGAATGGATCCGGTACATTTTGGAATTGTGATGGTAATGAACCTGTGTATTGGGCTATGTACTCCACCGGTTGGATCTGTGCTTTTTATAGGGTGTGGTGTGGCCAAAATCAGTATTGAGAAGGTGCTTAAACCACTTATCCCTATGTTTATAGCACTACTAGTGGTGCTGATGCTGGTGACATATATTCCCGAACTGAGCCTGTGGCTTCCGGGAGTCTTTGGCTTCTAAAAGGGTTTTAATTTGGGTTTTTTATTTGGAACTCAATTGCCGAAAGTCAAAGAGTTTCGGCAATTGAGTGATTAAGTGTATTTTTAACAATTAATACACTTTAACTCACATTTTTAACCCAAAAATCTATGTTTAAATCAAGCCTATTTACAGGGTTGTTTTGTCTAATATTACTAATAGCCTGCAACACTCCTGAGGAAAAAACTGC
Source organism: Cyclobacteriaceae bacterium (assembly GCA_039944535.1). Lineage (GTDB taxonomy): Bacteria > Bacteroidota > Bacteroidia > Cytophagales > Cyclobacteriaceae > JAMZMI01. The sequence continues at coordinate 135,644 of JBDUYP010000025.1, read as the reverse complement.
AAAGATCACCAAGCAGTCATTTGGTACTACGCCTGATGGTACGGAGGTAGAATCTTATACCATTACCAATACTGCCGGTATGAACATAGAAATTATAACATATGGTGGAATTATTACTTCACTTACTGCGCCGGATAAAGTCGGAAATTATGAAGATGTTGTATTGGGTTATGATAATCTGGAAGACTATTTAGATGTAAGCCCGTTCTTTGGAGCCATTATCGGGCGATATGGAAACAGAATTGCGGACGGCAAATTCACACTTGATAGTGTTGAGTACACTTTGGCGACTAACAATGGTAAAAATCACTTGCATGGTGGTAATAAAGGATTTGACAAAGTCGTTTGGTCAGCTGAGCCTGTGAAGGTTGAGGATGGTGTGGCGCTTGCCCTTACTTACACCAGTTCAGATATGGAGGAGGGGTATCCAGGTACATTGGATGTTAAAGTGCTCTATACGCTTGGAAATGATAACTCATTGACGTTTGACTATACTGCCACTACTGATAAGAAAACAGTTGTCAACCTCACGCAACACTCATACTTCAACTTGTCGTCTATGAATAGTGATATCTTAGGACACAAGCTTTCGCTTAATGCTCCTACATTCCTACCTGTTGACAGCACCTTGATTCCGACAGGGGAGCTTCGGTCGGTTGCACATACTCCATTTGATTTTACAAAGAGTAAATTGATTGGGGCTGAAATAAATGCAGAAAATGAGCAAATCACATTTGGGGGAGGCTTTGATCACTGCTGGGTTTTGGCCGAAAGCCAAGAGGTTATGCATCTAGCTGCAACACTTTCTGACCCTGCAAGCGGTAGAGTGATGGAAGTTTACACAACAGAACCTGCCATCCAGTTTTATTCTGGTAATTTTCTTGACGGAACCATAACAGGAAAAAACGAAGTGACCTATGGTCATCGTTCTGGTCTTTGTTTGGAAACACAGCATTACCCTGATTCACCAAATCAACCTGAATTTCCTTCTGTAATATTAGAGCCAGGCCAAAAATATAAGACATCTACCAAATACGTATTTTCTATAAAATAATGATGGTCTCCAATTGTTGGTTTTGTTGAAGAAATACTAACTTGCAAATACCTAAATCATTAAAATCGCTTAACCAGCGTTTGGACGGATGCGCTCTACACCTTGTTGTGTAGGGTGCTATCCTTTCGGAAAAATCTGCTCTTTCATAGTCATCATTGTTTCCTTATCTTTTCATCTGTAACCTGAAATGATGATTCTCCATGAAATACGTTTTAGCCCTGGACCAGGGAACTACCAGTTCCCGTAGCTTAATATTCGATAGGCAGGGCTCCATTGTGAGTACTGCCCAGCAAGAGTTTAAGCAATACTTTCCTCAATCCGGATGGGTGGAGCACGATGCATTGGAGATTTATGACACCCAAATGAAAACCTTACGTCAGGCGGTTGACCGGATTGATATTAGTGAAATTGGAGCCATGGCTATCACCAATCAGCGTGAGACCATTGTAGTTTGGGATAAGCAAACTGGAGAGCCTATTCACAAAGCTATTGTGTGGCAGGATCGCCGTACAGCAGGTTTCTGTGAAGAACTAAAGAAACGAGAGCTTTTTGATACTATTCGTGAAAAAACGGGTCTTCCTATCGATTCATACTTTTCGGCAACCAAAGTTCACTGGTTGCTTCAAAATGTAGAAGGGGCAATTGAGCGAGCTAACAAGGGAGATTTGCTGATGGGAACCATTGATACATGGTTGATTTGGAAGATGACCGGTGGTAAATCTCACCTCACCGACATGACCAATGCTTCGCGAACCATGCTTTTCAATATCAAGACGTTGCAGTGGGACCATGAACTATTGGAAATTTTTGGTATTCCAAAAACCATGCTTCCAGAGGTTGTTGCTTCATCTTCCCACTTTGGTAATTGTGAATTAGATGGATATCAAATACCAATATCGGGAGTGGCCGGCGATCAACAAGCGGCGCTTTTCGGGCAGGGTTGCATGGAGAAAGGAGACGCCAAAAACACCTATGGGACGGGCTGTTTTTTATTGATGAATCAGGGGCAGGACTTTGCATTGTCGGAGCATGGGCTTGTGACCACATTAGCTTGCTCACTGGACGAAAAACCCGTCTATGCGTTTGAAGGAAGTGTGTTTATTGCGGGAGCAGCCGTCCAGTGGTTACGAGATGGGTTAGAGTTAATCGAAACGGCCAGTGAAACTCAAAGTCTGGCCGAGAGTGTTGATACTGATGATGTGGTACTGGTTCCGGCTTTTGTGGGGCTGGGAACCCCATATTGGGATATGTATGCACGAGGTGCTGTTTTCGGTCTATCCCGCGATACCGGACGTGCCCATTTCGCTAAGGCAGCCTTACAGTCGATTGCTTTTCAGACCCGTGATATTATTGAAGCGATGGTCAAAGACGGTGGACTAAAACCTGAAACATTAAAAGTGGATGGAGGAGCAACCGCAAATGAATACCTCATGCAGTTTCAATCCGATATTTTGGATATGGAAATTTTGAAGGCTAAGAATGCAGAGACTACCGCTCTGGGGGCGGCTTTTTTGGCCGGTTTGCAGATTGGGTTTTGGAGTGTTGATGATGTTTCCAGATTGAGCAGCAGGGGGATATCTTACAAACCCAAAATGCAAGAAGGAAAAAGGAACGAACTTTATGGTAATTGGAGCAACGCAGTGTCACGTACGCTGGGGTGGTTAAAAAAATAATATGAGCAGGACATTTTCGGCATTTTCAAGGAAAGATGATCTAAAACACATTCAGGAAACAGCGTTTGATTTGACTGTGGTTGGTGGTGGAGTGACCGGTGCGGGCATAGCACTTGATGCTGCTTCTCGGGGTATGAATGTGCTCCTTCTGGAAAAAGGAGATTTTGCTTCAGGGACTTCAAGTAAATCAACCAAGTTGATCCACGGAGGGCTAAGGTATCTCAAGCAGTTTGAGTTTGGACTGGTAAAAGAAACGGGACAGGAAAGGTCCATCGTGCATAAGCTGGCGCCACATTTGGCAGTGCCTGAAAAAATGCTGTTGCCCTTTGTGACGGACGGCACATACGGTAGCATGACCACTTCAGTAGGTTTGAAGGTGTATGATTTTTTGGCAGATGTTGTGAAAAAGGATCGCCGGATTATGCTGGACAAAGTAAAGACCCTGGCGACAGAACCTTTGCTGAACAAATCTATTGTCGAAGGTGGAGGAGTTTATTCAGAGTACAGAACAGACGATTCCAGGTTAACCATAGAAATCCTGAAAACAGCACATAGTTACGAAACAGTAGTGCTTAATTATGCCGAAGTAAAATCGTTTACTTACAGTGATGGGCAGATCAAGGGCGTGTCTTTCATTGATAAATTGGGTAAAAAAGAATACCAGGTCAAATCCAAAAAAGTAGTGGTGGCAGCAGGCCCGTGGCTGGACTCTATCCTCAATAAAGAAGATCAATCATTACCTAAAAAGTTGAGATTAACGAAGGGTGTTCATCTTGTGGTGCCTCATAAGAAGTTCCCTATTAGTCAACCGGTGTATTTTGACACACCGGACGAGCGGATGGTTTTTGCCATTCCCAGGGGTAAGACAACCTACATTGGCACGACAGACACTGAGTACAAAGGTCCTTTGGATAGAGTAGTTGCCACCGAATCTGATCTGAAATATTTGCTAGGAGCGCTAAAGAGAGTGTTTCCAGATGTGAAGCTGACCAGAAAAGATGTCGTTTCCAATTGGGCAGGCCTGCGTCCACTTATAGATGAGGAAGGCAAGTCGCCATCTGAGCTTTCCCGAAAAGATGAAGTGTATGAAATGGAGGATGGCCTGATTGCGATTGCGGGAGGTAAACTGACCGGGTACAGGCGAATGGCCGAACGGGTGGTAGACCTTGTGCAGGAAGGGATCGATATGAAGTATAAAATCCCGTGCCGCACATCCATGATTCCTTTGACGGATCACCCATTTACCAACTACGATATGGCCAGGAAAGCCATCAAGCATTACGCTGACCTGCTTGCAGAAACTGGTTTGGATGCATATTGGGGCTGGCACCTGATCATGACATACGGGAGCAATACGGCCTTGATTTGGAGGAAGTTTGAGGAGAGTGAAATCAAAGACGAAGAAGCCTTACTGAAAGCGGAGCTTTGGTATTGCCTAAACCATGAAATGGTACACACAGCGGTGGATTTTCTTGTGAGAAGAACCGGACGCCTTTATTTTGATATTGATCAACTCCTGCAATACAAGGAGCTCGTGATAAACCAACTCGCAGATCAGTTCAAATGGAAGCCTGCTCGCAAGAAAGAGGAACTTGCTTTACTAGATCTATATGTGACTGATGCTACCACTTATTATGAGGACGAACAGCTCGATTCTTAAAGTCCCAATCCAGCTATTCTCAAGTCAATATTTTATACTTTTGGAAGCGGAAAAAGCTAACATCAACATTCGAAAATTTTCATGATCCGTCCCGCAGATAGGCTTTCGCAGCTTCAGGAGTACTATTTTTCTAAAAAACTTAAGGAGGTTGCCCGGTTGAGAGCTGAAGGCAAGGATATTATCAATATGGGTATTGGTAGCCCCGATAAGATTCCCCATGAAGATGTTATCTCCGAGCTCATTGAGTCCAGCATCAGGCCGGATAGTCACAGTTACCAACCTTATCAGGGTATTCCTGAACTGAAAGATGCCATTGTTGACTTTACTAAAAGAAAATATAACGTTGATGTTTCAGGTTCAGAAATACTTCCGCTTATTGGCTCCAAAGAAGGGATTACGCATGTTTCACTGGCTTATTTAAATCCCGGAGATGGCGTGCTCGTGCCTGAGCTTGGCTACCCTACCTATAGCTCCGTGACCAATATGGTCCAGGGAAAGTTGGATTTCTATCCACTTGTGGAGGGCAAGAACTGGGAACCCGACTGGGAGTTTTTGGATCAATATGATTTCACCAATGTGAAAATCCTGTGGCTCAATTACCCTCACATGCCGACAGGCCAAAAGGGATCTCTGGAGATTCTTAAGCGCTTTGTGAAGTTGGCTCAGGACAAGCAGTTCTTGCTGTGTCATGACAACCCGTACAGTTTTCTTCAGCAAGGAAGTCCGCTAAGTATTTTCAATATCGAGGGAGCCAAAGATGTGGCCATAGAGTTAAACTCACTATCGAAAACTTTTAACATGGCCGGTTGGAGAGTGGGGTGGATTGCTGGATCAGAGCAAATTCTGGAACCAATCCTAAAGGTCAAAAGCAATATGGACTCAGGTATGTTCAAACCGGTGCAACTGGCCGCAGTGAAAGCGCTCAGCCTGGGAGATAGCTGGTATCAAAATCAAAGTGATTTGTATGCAAGTCGCCGAAGGGCTATGCAGACATTTCTGGAGTTGCTCAAATGTGAAGTGGAGCCGGATCAGGCTGGCATGTTTGTCTGGGCCAAAGTGGCTTCCGGCACAGCCGATGAACTGTGTGATAGGTTATTATACCAGAAAGAAATTTTTGTCACACCGGGACATATTTTTGGAGCGAAAGGCAACAACTACATACGCGTTTCCCTTTGTTTGGATGAAGGGGTTATACAAAAAGCCATAAACAGGTTAGCATGAAAAAGGTACTATTGGTAGGAGTTGGCTTGATTGGAGGGTCTTTTTCGCTTGCGCTAAAAGGGAGGAATGAATTTGAGTTTGGCGGAGTGAGCCGAAAGTCAGCCACGCTGGATAGAGCAGCGGAGCTTGGGATTATTCAGCAAAAGTTCAGCAACCTCGAAGAAGGTGTAGCCTGGGCAGATTGGATCATCTTGTCAATACCCGTGGATGTGATCAGAAAAATGTTGCCGGGCATTATGAATAGCCTTCGAGACGACCAATTGGTTATTGACTTTGGATCCACCAAAGGAGCTATTTGCGAAGAGGTTTCAGGGCATGATATGCGCAAGAATTTTTTAGCAGCTCACCCGATTGCAGGTACTGAGTACTCTGGCCCTGAGGCTGCATTTCCCGGATTATTCAAAGACAAATGTCTAATCGTTTGTGAAGATCAAAAGACAGATGATGGTCTAAGAGAAGAGTTTGAGAAAGTAGCTGGGGAAGTTGGTTTTTACCTCGTTCGAATGGGCGCTCAGGAGCATGACAGGCATTTGGCTTATATAAGTCACCTGAGTCATGTCACATCTTATGCGCTCAGCAATACGGTTTTGGACAAAGAAAAAGACGGTGAGGTCATTCTCGAATTAGCAGGTTCAGGATTTGCATCTACCGTGCGCCTGGCAAAGAGTTCTCCCGAAATGTGGACGCCAATCTTCCTTGAAAACCGCAAGATGCTGTTAGAAAGTATCGAAAATTATCTCAGTCAGGTTTTACAGTTAAAATCACATCTCATGGAAGGGGATACTGAGCAGATACAAGCCTTCCTGGAAAAGGGCAGAGCCATCAGAAAGATCATTAGATAAATGTAATTCTGGAGGTACCCTTTTTGTGGTATTTCTTACAATTTTTTTGCAACCAGACCCTTTATTTGACTCGATCGGAGTTATATTTCGAACCAGAACTCAATCAATCCAACGAGAGAGAAATTGAGCGATTTATCGCATAGAACGCAAGAAGACTGGATTTGAAAAGCATTAAAGCACTCGTCATAATTTATTTAAATATCGGGATTGTCACGACCATTGCTGCGCAAGGTTTGGATGATTTGCGTGAATTCCTTCGCAAAGCGAAGACTGCCGATGTTATGGATGTCACGTCAAGGTATTTTGAGTCAATCCAAAATGATGATCAGTATCAATTGGCAGAGACCTACGCCATTTGGGGCAAGTACATGCAGGAAAATAGAAGTTATGACTCGGCCAGGTCACTCTATCAGCAATCAATCATGCTATATGAGAAGATCGGAGACAAACCTGCTATGGCGGCTGCCAAATTGGAATTGGCCGATATATACGCCAACGAAGACAACAGAGTAGCCTCTCAGCAGCTTTCGCATGAAGCATATGATATATATGTTGGCTTAGGAGATTCTCTCAAAATCTACTATGCCTTGATGAATATTGCTATAAATCATGATTATCTAGATGATCATGAGATTGCCATTAAATATTATAAAGAATGCGTTGAAATCTGCAAAAACATAGGCCATAGTCTGGGCGAAGGGTCGGCTTATCATAATTTGGGAGGTATATATGCGGATGAGGGAGATCACCAACTCGCGCTGGATTATTACGATAAATCCAGAAAAATATCTGAAGATCAGAATGATTATGACGGATTGTGGGGAGTTTATCAGGGGCTGTACCTGACTTATAAAAGAATGGAGCTCAAGTCAGAGGCATACACCAATTTAAAAAAGGAGCATTACTTCGCTAAACTGGATGGAGATCAGGTTGGGATAGCCTTTTCTTATCAGGATCACGGTACTTATCACCTGATGATGGGAAACTACGATTCTAGTATTTATTACTCCAAAAAAGCACTGGCTCTGGCGACTGATCTCAATATGGCACAAATTGTCACGAATGCCTATGAGGGGCTCAGAAAAGCGTATTATGCAAAGAGGGATTTCAAAAATGCTTTTGATTATTATGCCAAAGAAGTAGCCAAAAATGACTCCTTGTACAACATTGAGAATTCACGACTCATTGAATCAATCAAAACGCAATTTGAAACAGAAAAGAAGGAACACCAACTTGCCGAAAAGAACCTGCAGCTCCAAGCCGCAGATTATGACCTGAAGCGTCATAAAACTATCATGACAATTTTATTTCTGGTGCTAGGCTCGCTCGCCGTTATCATCTTTTTGATATACCGGGGGTATATGTTGAGAAAGAAAGCCAATGAAGCCTTGACAGTAAAGAATGAGGAGATTGCCCTTCAAAACGAAAAAATCAAGGCGGTGGATGAAATGAAAAACCGCTGGTTTATCAATGTGGCTCACGAGTTGCGTACCCCTCTTACTTTGATCAAAGGGCCTGTGCAGAAGATTCTGACAAGCGAAAGTTTAACTCCTCAAGTGGAGGAAGACCTGGAATTGGTGTATAAAAACACACAAAACCTGGTCAAGCTAATCAACGAAATTCTGGACTTGTCCAAGTTGGAGGACGGAGAAATGCTCCTTCAGGCACAGGTTGTGGATATCAATATTGTTGTGAAACAGGTTCTTTCAATTTTCGAATCGAAAGCGAAGGAGTCGGAAGTGAAATTGGAGTGGGAGGATACAGACCAGGGCTACATGGAGATTGATCCTGATAAAGTATCCAAGGTATTGGTCAATCTCATATCCAATGCATTGAGGTTTACAAACCCAGGCGGCTCTATTATCCTGTCGTTATCCATCTCAGATTCGGTGAACATCCGTGTAAAAGATACGGGAGTAGGCATAGACCCTGAAGACCTGGATCACGTATTTGATCGTTTTTATCAAGCATCAACCAATAAAAATGCTGGTGGAACTGGCGTTGGGCTGGCACTGTCCAAAGAGATAGCACAGCTACATGGTGGTGATCTCACGGCCACCAGCACAGTAGGAGTGGGCACTGAGTTTATCTTAAGTATGCCGAAAGGTATATTGGCTGAAAAGCCAAAATCAGCTCCTGATGCAGTTGACCTGAGCGAGGCTCTTGAGGATAATTTTGTATCTACCAATGTGCTATCACGCCTGAGCGAAAAACCAGTATTGCTGATTGTAGAAGACAATGTGGATATGCGCAGGTATATCAAAGGGCTCATGAAACCTTACTTTGAAATCAAGGAAGCAGGAAATGGGATCGAAGCGCTCAAAAGCCTTGAAAGCAATCAAGTAAACATGATTATCTGCGATATGATGATGCCAGAAATGGACGGGTTGCAGTTCTCCAGAAAAGTCAAATCAAACGAAGAATGGAAGAATATTCCGTTTATTCATTTGTCTGCCATTAACGAAGGCATGACACGAAAAGAAGCTCTTATGGTAGGGGTGGATGATTACCTGCAAAAGCCATTCGATCCCGAGGAATTAATCATTCGCGTCAGAAACCTGTTTCAAAATTCGCTTGCACGAATGGAGGTGGTGCCCGAGGAAGAAGAGTCTATTTCATTTGAAGATAAAGTTCTAAAAAATCTGAGAGATGAGGTTATGCAAAACATCATGGACTCTAATTTCAGTGTTGCCAGACTGGCAGATTGTGCGGCCATGAGCGAAAGACAGATTTATCGTTATCTGAAAAACACCACCGGACTCACGCCTCTCCAGTTTATTCAGGAAATAAAACTCAACAAAGCTATGGATCTCGCGCAAAAGCGTGTGTACATGAGTAGCAGTGAACTTGCAGCTGCAGTTGGGTTCCAGCACTCGCCTTATTTCTCCAGTTTGTTCGAAAGGCGATTTGGTAAAAAGCCTTCTGCCTATCTCAAAACGGGCTGATCATCGGATCACGTTAATAATTTCTTCGGTTGGTTTTTTGGCTTCAATCAAGTTCAAATCAAGCAGAGTATCCATCACCCTATCAATGGCCTCAATGTCAACTTCGTTCGTCGTAGACCACATCACCTCCTTTACGATTTGATCTGTGTTTGATTTTTTTAGATCAAATTTTTCACCAATGATGTCGGATAACCCGGGGTTTTGCTGAACAGACTCACAATAGAAGTTGATGATTTTTAAGACCTTACTAATCGACTCTTTTTTCTCGGCCAATGCCTTTTCATTGGCGGCAATGACAAAACACGGCCAGGGAGTTGGTACCTGATCTATACGATCAAATTCGCCCGCATCCACCAGAGGCTGTGTTGTGTACTTCTCCCAGAGAAACAAGTTGGTTTCACGTTTTTCGAAGGACGCTCTGGCTCCATCGAGGTTATTTATTACATGAAATTTCAGATCGTCTGCATTCCATTTCTTTCCTTTTGCAAGCACGAAGGACATGAGGTGAGATCCCGACCCGTATCTGCTTATCGCAATATTTTTACTAGAAAATGGAGCTGAGGAGGCAGGGTGAGGGCAGTGTACTCCCCAGATCAGGGGAGAATCAACATAGTTTTTAACGATTCTGCACCTACTGCCTTCAATTATAGACTTTGTGATCCCTTCGGTGAGTATAACCGCCATATCCAGATCTCCCGCAGCAAGCTGACGCGACATAGCTCCGGTACCTTCAGAAACGCTTACCCATTTCAGGTTAAGCCCCGCATTGTCAAATGCCTTTTCCTCTATTGCATTGTAAATGGGCAGGTTAAAGTACTCAGGAACACCTCCAATTTTTATTTCTATCATAGCATCAATATTAGATGGCTAAATTAGCCCTGACGGATGTGAATATATGTTTTGTGCTGTTTATTGTGGTTTTCCCTCGGTTAATAGAGAATAAAAGGACATTGATCGAACAATGTTTTGGAACCAAAAACCTGACACTACCTTTAAACTTTCAACAACAACAATGGTATGAATAAATATGTAACGATATTTTTCATCCAGCTATTTACCGCTACCGCATTATCCGCTCAGTTTTTTTCGGGGTACTATGTCAGTGATCCGCCCATGGATGAATTTGAACATCTAAAGGTGAATCATCACCATTTAAAGAATGATAAGTACCACGGAGATCTTTCGGTGAAGGGGTTTTCGGAATTTGGAGAGTTATGGGAGTTAGATGCTACCATGATCACGGGTGAGAGAGCAACAGAGATCATTTCTAAATTTGGAGAAGAAGCAAAGGTGGAAACGGTTTACGAATTTAAAATTGCTGTCGATGGTATAGAAGAGGACTTTATTCTATTAGGTTACGTAGGCCGACACGGGCACCCTGAATTTATCGCGATAGAAGAGATTTTTGCGAGCGAGCAGGAGATAAACTTACTTGAGCTCAAATCCTTTAAACTTATCAGGGCACACCATCTGCACAATTAAACGTCAATCATCCACACGGTTTAGCACTGAGTCAGGGAAGTATTTGTTGCTTAGTGCGACCATTTCATCGCCTTTGACAAACATGTCTATCGTGATCTCATCTGTGTGCGAAATACCGCAAGCACCAAGCAGTTCCAATACGGCATGAATCGTGTTTTTATGGAAGTTGTAAACCCGCTCGGATTTATCGCTGACCACCAGTCCTTTGTATAGCATTTTGTTGGTGGTAGCTACTCCCGTTGGACAATCATTAGAGTTGCAGCGAAGTGCCTGAATACACCCAACACTGAACATAAAAGCACGTGCAGAGTTGCAGATATCGGCACCAAGGGCTCGCATGCGCAATATGGAAAATGCAGTCAGCACCTTACCACTGGCTATAACTTTGATTTCATCACGAAGCTTATATTTCTGGAGTGTCTTGTGAACAAAAATCAATGCCGGTTCTAGCGGCAACCCAACTGAATCTGAAAACTCCAATGGAGCAGCACCCGTTCCTCCTTCAGCACCATCAACCGTGATGAAGTCAGGTCTCAGGCCAGTCTCAACCATCTTTTCTACAAGAGCGATAAACTCTTCTGTTCTTCCTACACAAAGTTTAAAACCCACGGGTTTGCCACTGGATAAGTCGCGCAGCTGTTGGATGAATTTGAGTAAATCTTCTGGCCCCTTGATGTTTTTGTGTCCGGGAGGTGAAATGATTGTGGTGTGAGGTTTTACACCTCTTATTCTGGCGATTTCCTCATTGTTTTTTGATGCAGGAAGCACGCCACCGTGACCAGGCTTTGCACCTTGTGACACTTTGATTTCGATCATCTTTATTTGCTCATGGGCAGCTTTATCTTTGAACTTATCGGGATCGAAACTACCTTCTTCAGTTCGGCATCCAAAATACCCGGTACCGATTTGCCAGACTAGATCACCACCACCTTCCAGGTGATAATCCGAAACACTTCCCTCTCCAGTGTTGTGATAGAAGTGACCCTTTTTGGCGCCTTTGTTCAGTGCTAAAATGGCATTTTTGCTGAGCGAGCCATAGCTCATAGCCGATATGTTGAGCACGGAGGCTGAATAGCACTGCTTGCACAACGAACCTCCAATCATGACTCTTGGAAAATCCTCAAAAGGTGGGGTGGCGTAAATGGAGTGCCGGATAGCCTGATATTGCTCGTTGTTGATGTCCATTTGAGTCCCAAATGGATGCGTGTCATTTACGCTTTTGGCTCTCCTGTAAACAAGGGCTCTGTGGTTTCTGCTGTATGGTTTTCCATCGGTAGATTTTTCTATAAAGTACTGTTGGATTTCCGGAGAAATCATCTCGAAGAAATACCGGAAATAACCAAGCAGTGGAAAATTTCTTAGAATCGCATGACTTTTCTGAACTCTGTTAGAAAAGCCAATCAAAGTCAATGGTACCAATACTATATAGCTATAGTGCCATTCGGGATAAAAATATCCAATCACGGCGATGGCGATTAGAACAAGCGGAGCGATGACATAGAAGGTGTGTCTCATGAATTAGGTCAGTAAAAAAGTGCGATCCCAATTTAAGGGTTATTTGGCTAACCACCCTCCGTTAAAATCCTGATTTATAGAAATGTCGTGAAGGGTAGTTTTACCACTTCACCGCGATCTTGCCCATAGAATTTCTTGACTCTAAAAAAGCATGGGCATCTGCTAGCTGGTCGTGACTATACTCGCCCCCAACTGTCGGCTTGATTTTTCCTTCGGAGTACAACTTGATAACCGCTTTCATGCATCGGGGTAGTATCTCTGGCTTATTGTCGGCGATCTTGAGCATGTTGATGCCAACTAGCGAGGTGGATTTGCTCACAAATCCAATGGGACTCCAAAAGCCGAAACCGAATACCATTTTTAGTAATTTGAAAATATTTCCGCGAGCATCTGTGAGTTTTGAGGCGCCATATAGCAACACACGGCCACCCGAGTTGAGCAATTGCATGTCTTTTTTCACATAGTCACCACCTACTGGGTTGAACGTAGCATCTATTTTTCTCTTAAACCCAAGTTTTTCTATCTCTGCGAGATAATCCACCTTGCGATAATTGATCGGATGATCCACTCCAAGGCTCTTGAGATATTCCATTTTTTCATCAGACCCTGCCGTGCCAAAAACGACGCATCCTTTGTTCTTAAGTAGCTGTATCAGCGCCGTGCCTACACCACCGGCAGCAGCGTGCACCAGCACATGATCACCTTTATAGAGGTTTCCACATTCTTCAGCAGCATAATATGCTGTGATGTATTGAGTGGCCAGAGCTGTAGCCTCGCCCAGAGAGATGGTTTCTGGTATCTTGGCTACACCCATTTCAGGAGTCACAATGTGGTCTGCATAGCCACCAAACCTTGTAAAAGCCAAAACACGATCTCCTGGTTTTACAGAGGTGACCTTCTCTCCAATTTCTTTTACCCTACCTACATTTTCATACCCCACTACCGCAGGTAGAGGGGGGCATTCCTTATATATGCCCAGCCGAGCCATCACATCGGCAAAGTTGAGACCAAAACCTTCCGACTCGATCAGCACTTCATGATGACCGGGTTTTGGGGATTCTTCCTCTCGCAGTTCAAAAGCTTTATCGGCAGGTCCGTTTTTTATAAGGTAATAGGCTTTCATATTATTCTAGGGTCAATTATTTTTTTGAAAAATACTCATTCATTTGCAGCTTCATCTCATCCTTGCCAATATATGAAGGAGAGAGGGATGGTTGTCCCGGAAAATTTTCCATGTGAAGCGTTTGAGTAGGGAAGGCAAAGTTGATTCCGAGTTTTGAGGCCAGTTTCATGATCTCTATGAGCACCTCATGGCGTGCTTTGAGCTCAGCGGACCAGTCGGGTACTTCGAAGAAGATATAAAACATGATATTCAGTGAGAAGGAGGCCATGTCATTGAAGTAAATGTTGTAGTAATCCTTTCGGGTGTCAGGGTGATTTTCAACAATTTTTCTAAGACCCTCTACAAAGGTTTCGATCAAATCCGTTGGTGTATCATAGGTCACAGCTATCTGAGTATAAAACCTTCTGTATTGTCTCAAGCCGTGATTGTCGATCGTGCTGTCGGCCATTTTTCCGTTGGGGACATACATCAGAGAATTTCTGAAAGTTCTTATCCGTGATGATCTGAACCCAACTTCCTCTACTGTGCCGTCTATTTCTCCAGAAGTAATCCAGTCGCCGATCTGGAATGGCTTATCAATGAATATCATCAATGAACCGAAGAAGTTTTTAATTGTATCCTGCGCAGCAAGTGCAAATGCCAGACCTCCTATTGAAAGTCCTGTGAGCAGCGGAATAATGTCAATGTTGAGGTTGCTGAGAATAAAGAGTGTTCCTATGACTACCACAAAAGTCTTGAGGGTCTTTCTAAGGAGTGGTACCAGTTGATCGTCGAGCGTGCTTTCGGTTTTGTCCGCTAAGGTTTTCAGGTACATGGCCAAAATATCCACAAGCCGGTAAAAAACGATAGTACCAAATAGCGGCAGCAAGGCCTTCAGCACAATTATTAAATACTGTGAAATATCAGGAGGCAACTGCAGGACCGGGGTAAAAACTACAAGTAGCAGAAATACAAAAAACAAGCTGGCCGGCTTGGCAACCGGTAATAGATAACGTCCTGCCAACTGCTTATACCCGGCCTTGAGTAAAACCTGCAAGAAAATCCGCTCTACAAGAAAGGTGAATAACTTATGAACCACCGTACTTAAAAAAGCCAATATCAGAATCCCGAAATACTGATAGAGATACAGGCCTAGAATTTTCCGTGTACCCAGCTTTGGGAGCAGCCGCAGAAGTTTGTTAGTTCCGAACTTGAAAACCTGCTTATGCAGGATGTCTATATAGGCAATGGATCGCTCCGAGTAATACCATTTTTGCCCCGTTTTTGACAGATATATTTCAGGGTGTTTTTCGGTCAGTATATATCTTGCCTTGCGGGAGGCTGAGTCGTAGTAATTAGGTGCCTTAGGTATGTCATCGACTTCCACATAGATACCCTCTCCATCCAGTATTTGCTTAAGTTTTACCGCCAGTTCTGCAGCTTCTTCCGTGGAGCGGTTGTTAAGATTAAAGGGTACTGCAGCCTTCGATTCATCATAAGCATCTTCTTGCAGATAAAGCAAATGGGTGATGACAGCAGCTTGCGGCGATGAGAGATCCACATTGAGAGAATCCTGCGCAAAAACCCCGATTGTAATGGAACAAAGTAGTGAAAAAAGCAGTTGTTTTGCCATATCAAATTGGTATTTCTGCCCGCAAAGGTAAGTCATATCAAAGACTACATTTGACAATAAATTTTCAAATCTCAATTATGCAAAATCCGCTTTTAAGCACTTTTGATACACCGTTTCAGGTTCCTCCCTTTCACCAAATAAAGATTGAGCACTACATGCCGGCTGTGGATGAAGCCATCGCCCAGGCTAAAAAGGAGATTGACCAAATTACCAGCAATGCGGATGCCCCCACTTTTGCAAATACCATTGAAGCTTTGGAGTCTTCTGGTGAGATGCTCGGGAGAGTAACTTCAGTCCTTTTCAATTTGAACTCGGCTGAAACCAGCGATGACTTACAGGCCGTAGCTCGTGATGCCTCGCCTAAACTTTCAGCGTTTAGCAATGATATCAATCAAAACGAAGTGCTCTGGGCCAGAGTGAAGGAGGTTTATGAAAACAAGGAGGCTTTTGATTTAAACCCGGAGAAAGAGATGCTTTTGACCAAAACCTATAAGGGGTTTGTCAGAAATGGAGCAGATCTTGATGCAGAAAAGAAGGCCCGGTACAAAGAAGTATCCATGGAGCTCTCAAAGTTGTCATTGCAGTTTGGTGAGAACCTACTTGCAGAAACCAATGGCTATGAGTTGGTGATTGATAATGAAGCAGATTTGGCAGGGCTTCCGACAGATGTGATTGCCCGTGCTAAGGAAACCGCCGAAAAGAAAGATAAGCAAGGAAAATGGGTATTTACTTTGCAAGCTCCAAGCTATATTCCCTTTTTGGAACATGCCGAAAATCGAGACTTGAGAGAAAAGCTGTACAAAGCTTTTATGAGCAAGGCACTAAAAGGGGACGATCGCGACAACCGTGAAATAATCAAAAAACTGGTAGCTCTGAGAGCCGAACAAGCCAGTCTGTTGGGCTATAATTCATATGCAGATTATGTGCTGGAAGAGCGCATGGCTGAGGCACCATCTAAGGTGCGGGATTTTCTGGATGACTTGTTGCAAAGAGCATTCCCCAAAGCAAAAGAGGAATATGAAGAACTCAAAGAATTTGCCAGGGAGCTTGGGTTTGAGGGAGAATTACAGCGATGGGATTGGGCGTTTTATTCCGAAAAACTGAGAAAGAAAAAATATGATCTTGATGACGAGCTGACCAAGCCGTATTTCAAGTTGGAAAATTGCATCTCGGGCGTCTTTCAGACTGCAGAAAGGTTATTCGACATTTCTTTTGAAAGAAACCATGACATACCAGTCTATCACGAAGATGTGGAAGCCTATGAAGTGAAAGATCCTCAAGGAGAGGTTGTGGCTGTCTTTTTAGCTGACTTCTTCCCAAGGGATGGGAAGCGCGGGGGAGCCTGGATGACTTCATACCGTGATGAAAAGCGAGAAGGAGGGGCAAAAGTGACCCCCCTTGTGAGTATTGTTTGCAATTTCACTCCATCATCGGCGGACAGTCCGTCTTTGCTCAAGTTTGAAGAAGTTACAACGCTTTTTCACGAATTTGGACATGCCCTTCATGGCATGCTGGCCGATACTACCTATGCGAGCCTTTCAGGCACCAGCGTATTTTGGGATTTTGTGGAGCTTCCGTCTCAGATTTTTGAAAACTGGTGCTATGAAAAAGAATGCCTCGAACTGTTTGCGCATCATTATGAGACTGGTGAGTTGATTCCGTCTGAGTATATAGACAAGCTGAAGGAGAGTGCAATTTACCATGAGGCTTACGCTACTGTTCGGCAGATAAGTTTTGGGCTGCTGGATATGATGTGGCATAGCATGCAAATGGATGAGGCCCAGAATGTCTCCGATGTGGTGGCAATGGAGCGGTTAGCTTTTGGCCCCACTGAAATGTTCCCTCTGGTGCAAAATACCAATATGAGCGTTCAGTTTGGACACATTTTCGGAGGAGGGTACGCTTCAGGCTATTACAGCTACAAATGGGCTGAAGTACTTGATGCAGATGCGTTTTCGGTATTCAAGGAAAATGGCGTCTTTGACAAAGAAACGGCCACCAGGTTCAAAAATACCGTACTCAGTAAAGGAGGAACAGTACATCCAATGCAATTATATAAGGAATTCAGAGGTCAGGAGCCCACACCGGATGCGCTTTTAGAAAGGGCAGGGTTGGTTTAGTACACCAACTCGCTGTAGAGGTTTTTATCCTCTGATTTCAGATCGTCTTTGATGTCTGTGATCAGTTTGTCCAGCTCAGTTTTTAGCTTTTGGATTTCAGCTGGCTTGTCGGCCTTCTTACCGAAGACAAGCTCACGCTGACTAGGTGAAATCAGCGTTTCTACGTATTTGCGATCACTTGATGCGCGGTTGAGTTGCGCACTGGCAATTCCTAGCAGAGCCAAAGGCTTTTTTGGGTTGTGTATCAGCTGTTTTTCAGGAATGGCATACATCAACGCTGAAACTTCAAAGTTCGTTAGCGATATTCTGGATTGAGCGTCTCTCTGCAGAGTTCTGAGGAGCCTAATAAGACTTTTGAGGCCACCGTTAGTCTTACGATCCTTAGAGTTTATCCGGGCTATGTTCCTGAAAGGAAGGTATTTGCGTTGCGTTTTTTTCTGAAAATTGTATTCCAAAATACCCCGATCAATTTCTCTTTTTGATTCTTTAAAATCAGGGTTATTGAGCCAAATTGCTGGCAAAATGTTGATCTCGCAAGTAGGCTTTGTGGTTGTTACATTTATGTGGTATTTGTCACTGTAGTCCACACGCTGATATGCAGGGTCAGCACCAAGTATCTCTATGATTTCGCCCGTAAGTTTCTTTACTTTTTCCCATGGTTTGTTATCATAGCTTTCCTGCAAGACAATGAGTTCAATACCACCAAATAATAAAATGTGGGTCTCTGTTTGGATAGGTCCCTGATACCTGAAATCTACTTTTATCTTTCTGTCCTGGAGCTCCTTATTCAGTTTTTCCTGAAGCTTCTTCGCAATATGAAATGCTTTGTAAGCATAAGATGGCTCTACCTCGCACATGCTTTCAAGACAGTACTTAATACAATCGCCGTAATCAGACTCATCGAATGACTCAGAGAGGATAGACTCGCGGCGGGCTTCATCAAATCTTCTACCCTGTAGGTTCTCAAGGAGTATTTTGTAATCTTGTGTCATAATAAGCCAGTGATTACTAGCAAAATAAGTTAATACGGTGAAAATATATATTTAAATGCAAAGTTGCCGTAAAAGATTGAATTAAGAAACAGATTCGAACACCCAAAATAAGATAGCGGCAATGAAAATTGAGGCACCTACTGCCGTCAAAATTCTAAAGACCCGAGAGGATCGGTCATACTTGTTTCTGCTATCCTGATGAAGCTTTTCTACTTCATCAAAATTGGTGTGGTTGTCTTCGGTCTTTGAGGTTACAGGATGGTCTTTTAGATACTGCTTCGACTGGACGAAAGCCTTACGCGGAGATTGAAGTGATGGCATTTGAATATTCTTATGGCATAAATCTAAAATTTATTGCCATCATTGTTAAATCAAATGAGTGATTTCTTGAAGTTGGATAGTTCTCTGGGAGGATAGGTAAAAGCAAAAAAAAACCAAGGCTTAAGCCTTGGCTGCTTTTTTCACATTGTCAACCGCTCCTTTAGCGTTATCTATAATTTCTTTTGATGACTTGGCATATTTGTCAACTACTTCGTTGTACATACCCTTGTATTCATCCAGTTTCTTATCTAGAAGTTTTCTGTTCTTCTTGAGTTCCTTGTCAATTTTTTTCAATTTCACTTGACTGCCTTTAGGGTCTACATAGTATGTCACCGCTAATCCAGTTCCCAATCCCAATAAAAATGTTATTACTGATTTCATGAGTTTTTGATTTAAAATTCAATGATTGATTTTAATCGTAGTTAGATTTTCCTAACACTTTATTTAACGTTTTAGGCATTAAATTGTTTAAGAAAGTCGGTTTGATGGGGGTGTAACAGCCAACTTTGACCCTTAAAAGTCTGGCCCACCTCCGAAATTATGTGAAGCGTGAATTTGTGTGCAATTAGACTTTAAACCAGAGGGTTCTTTAAATCACACAAAAAAATAAAATTTAATGGTATTGTAAGTTGCTAAAATTTGTCTGAGCGCGTTTCTCGGGAATTCACCGTCCTGCAAATCACAAACTCAACTATGTGGCTTTTTCTGCAGGAAACAGGGGAGAGGTTCGCTCCGCGAGCACGGAGAACACCCCACCCGAACCAAAATCTATGAGTTTTGCGAAGTTTGAGTTAGACTCTTTCCCAGGGGATACCAAACAACACCAGCAAAAGTGATAGGCCAAAAAAGATGGCTTGAAAGCGAAATTTCACACTGGAGTCATCAGATTTACCAGCCTTCACTTTACCAATATGAGCAACAGCAATAGCCAAAATCATAACTACAAGATGCTCCATTCCCCAGAAACGCAAAGTACTGTCAGCCATCATATTCCCGATACCTGCACCTCTGGCTTGTTTTGCTATTGGACTAATAAAGTATAGGATCATACCGATCAGAAACTGCAAATCCATGAAGCCGACCATGGAAGATGAAAGTATCTTATCAAGTTTGGCATATGTCCCATCTGAAAACATACCAATAAGTGATTTGATCACTAGAAAGATCAGAAGTAGAAGAACCAACCATCTTAAGCCCGAATGCGCATGAAGGAGTGCTGAATATGCAGTCATTGTTTTTTTTGAGGCAAATATAGTCGGACAGGATTAAGACCACATTTTTTAGACTCATTTTGTTGGCTGTTAGCTCACAGGTTGCATTGTATGCTCAAGATTTTGAATAACATAGTCAATGACATCCGGATAAGCTATGATCTTATAGTGCCCGATCCCTTTGGTATGAACAAAGTGTGCATTGGACAACATATTACCCAATTCACGACCATATGCGAAAGGTACTATCTGGTCATCTTCATCATATACCAAATGGATATTTGATCTTGAGAGCTTCTTTGTTTTGTTCCGGAGGTCGAAATAATCAATAGACTCCCCGAACCGTTTTTCCACGAGCTGGCAGAGGCGTTCATATACGGTAGTGCTACAACCAATATCCTGCACGGCAATTTTGAAGAAATACCTCGCGTGGGGTGGAGCTGCGATCAGAAAGTGATTTTTCGGTTGTAGATCATCTGGGATTTCTGAAAGCACTATCCCGGTAGCTATGCCACCCATAGAATATCCTATTACTGCATCAAAAGGGCCATGCTCCAGATAGTATGCTTTCAAAATGTCTCTAAACTCAGGGAGGCCAGTGTGGACTCCTGACGACCGCCCATGAGCCTTCATATCTACACCCTCTACCACATACCCTTGTGCTACAAGCGCTTCAATCATTCGCCTGAAATCAACTATTTTGGATCTCCATCCATGCGCCAGAAGCACTTTGGGGCCTGACTCCCCCCACCGATATGAGTATATTTCAAACCCTTTGTAGTTGCGTTTTTCTATTCTTGCTTTTTCAATGAGGCCAAGTTGTGCAGGAGTAAATTTTGATTTACCTGGTTTGGTAAAGAAATGCCAAATGACTGTGGCTGCTAATCCTGGAAATAGATGATGCAAAATGCGAAGAGCCTTTTTGATCATTTCTATTTTTTTGTTGGTCTTCGGAGGTCGATTACCTGGTCTTGAAGTGTCAGTGTTATTAGAATAAATATATGTTTCGGTTGCTTTCATATACCGATCGATATTTTATTTTATAAAAAAAATTAAATAGCTATGGCAGTTATCTGCATTTCTAAGCCTTGGCGGATGATTTCAAAGGAACGGTTACTCCCTTCTATCCTTGACATAAGGATGGCCCCTTCTATAGTGGCGTAAAATGTAGTCGCATATAGTTCTGCGTTTACCTGTTGGTTGATCTGATTTTCGAGTATTCCTCTTGTTATTATTTTTTTTACAGAATCCTTGATCATAGTGATCGTATTTACAACTTTCAGCCTGAGTAAAGGGTAGTCATCATCAGCTTCTACTGATGTGTTTATTATTGGGCACCCTCCATCTATAGGTGGATTTTCGATGTATTCGCTGTAGTAGGCTACCAGTGCTTTGAGCTTGAGAGGGGCCGTTGGTTGACCGCTGATCAACGCTCTCAATTGATTTAATATCTTGTTTATTGAAGCTTTAAAAGCAGCCACGGCCAGTTCATCTTTATTTTCAAAATGCCCATAGATAGCGCCTTTGGTCATACCAGTAGCTTTGGTAATATCCGAGATTGAGGTTCCTCTATACCCCTTGACGTTGAATATAGAGGATGCCTTTGTTATGATCAGGTTTTTCGTGTATTCCGGATTTCTCACTGCGCAAATATACCGACCGGTATATTAAAATCCTAATGTGAGTTGTGCGGTGGGAGATTCGTCACTTTCAAAAATGAAATTACTTATTCCCACCCCAAGCAATCGGATCCCCTGGTCTTCTACCAGCGGGGGTGTTAAAAGTGAAAGGGCACTTTGTTTTAGATCCTCTGCCGAGGATACTGACTGGTCTTTGGTAATACTTCGTGTGATTTGTCGGAAGTCTGCATACTTAATTTTGATGTTCACCGTCCTACCGGATTTATCGGCTTTTTCATATCTGGCAAAAACTATGTCACATATTTGCTCAAGTTCGGTCTGCACTTCACCTATGCTATATAGGTTTTCGGAAAATGTATTTTCGGCACTTACCGATTTTCGTTCACGATCAGGCTTTACCTCACGATGGTCTATGCCTCGACAAATATGATAATAGTATGATCCGGATTTTCCATACCTGAGCTGGAGATCTTCAAGTGATTTTTTTCTCAGATCGCCACCCGTAAATATGCCTGCCTTTTTCATTTTTTCGGCGGTCGCTTTACCTATTCCATAAAACTTTGACACGTTTAGTCGCCTAAGGAATTCGTTTGCCTCTGAAGGCAGGATAACAAAGAGACCATCTGGTTTATTTATATCAGAGGCTGTCTTGGCCAAAAACTTGTTGTAGGAAATTCCTGCAGAAGCGGTAAGCGCTGTTTGCTCTACGATTTTTTGCTTGATTTCCTGGGCTATGAGCGTGGCTGATTTTAGTCCAGATTTGTTTTCTGTAACATCCAGATAGGCTTCATCCAGACTTAACGGCTCCACTAAATCAGTGTATTCAAAGAAGATATTTCTTATCTGTGCCGACACTTCTTTGTAAACTTCGAATCTGTGTTGGACAAAAATGAGGTTTGGACACTGCCGTGCGGCTATAGCGGATGGCATGGCTGATTTTACACCATATTTCCGTGCCTCATAACTAGCTGCTGCAACTACACCTCTCTGGCTACTTCCACCGACTGCTACAGGCTTTCCTAGTAGCTCTGGATTATCCCTTTGCTCTACCGAAGCAAAGAATGCATCCATGTCAATATGGATTATTTTACGAGATGGTTCTGAGCTTTTCACATTGTAAAATACGGCTAAACTGCTTTGGGGGTAATCTGTTTAGTGTCATTGTCTTTAGAAAAAATCATCAGGTTGATGAAGTACATTAGCACAATGGTAATAAATACCGTACCACTAACCACGTGACCCAGAGTGTCGTAGTGTATTATCTTTCCGGAATCTGACTGAATGACGATCATTCCCGCTATGGCCGAAGCAAATCCGCCTGATATTTGTTGTATGGATGAATTTATTCCCATAAAGGCACCACGATCTTTTGGCTCAGGCACGGCGGTCATAAGTGCCTGCGCTGAAATCATTCTGGCCGTTATACCCAGAAAAAGGATCACATTAAGTGCGATAACCAGCCATATAGGGATATGGCCCATAGAGCAGTAAACAGTTACCATAAAAATGGTAATTACAGAGCCGACCCAAAAGACTTTGTACTTTCCAACCTTATCGCTGATCTTCCCTGCCATAGGGCCCATGAAAATCGTGAACATCCCAGTAATCATATAAACCATTGGTAGTTCTGATAGATCTACTCCCAGATTGTTTACACTAAATGCACTGCCAAATGGCATGAGCATGAACCCTCCTGTGGCTAAGAATATGGTGACACCAAACCCTTTTATATATCTTCTGTTTGAAGCTGTTTTAAATAGGTGGACAAACGCGTTTTGTTTTGTCTGTAGTTTTAGATGTTCGTTGACGGGCTTGAGGTAGAAAATGATCGCAATTAGGACAATGATCGCCAATGCAACGATAAGCAGGAAAGGAGCGTGCCAGTCAAGTTTTGTAGCCAGGTACAAGCCGAAGGGAATACCTAAAACCTGACTTGCAGCAAAGGCCATCTGCACAAACCCCATTACCCGACCTCTTTTTTCTAAAGGAAACAGGTCTGTTATAATGGCAAAACTCACCGAGCTCATAACTCCGCCAAACAAGCCCGTGACTATGCGTGCAGCTAGTAGGCTGTTGTATGTTGGTGCTAGTCCACAAAACAACGTGCCGATGATGAAGCCGATATAGAAAAATAAGAGCAGTTTTTTTCTGTCAAATCGATCAGCAAACCCTGCCGCAAGTAATCCAGAAATCCCTGCGCTAAACGCATAAGCGGACACTACTAAGCCAAACTGTGTTGTCGTGATGGTAAGCTCGTCGAGTAATATGGCGCTGAGTGGAGACAGAACCATAAAATCCAGTACAATCGTAAACTGAAGAATGGCAAGTATGGCTATGACGAATCGGTGGTACCGTGAAAAGCCTTGCTTTTTGATCATTGATGTTTGGCTAATTGCTTTTTGCCGCAATTTGTGACAAAATTTGAAAGGTAAATATTCTGAACACTCTTATCTTGTGGTGGTTACATAAGAAAATAATAATTATGGCTCAAATAACACTTAAAGGCAACCCAATTAACACGATAGGGGAGCTCCCTAAAATTGAAAGTCAGGCATCAGGTTTTACTTTAGTAAAATCGGATCTATCTGAAGGCTCACTTTCTGATTACGCTGGAAAAAAAGTAGTTCTCAACATCTTTCCAAGCATAGATACAGGTACATGTGCTACTTCGGTGCGTGAGTTTAATCAAAAGGCTTCCGACCTTGATAATACGGTAGTGCTATGTATTTCGGCGGATTTGCCATTTGCGCAAGCCAGATTTTGCGGAGCTGAAGGCATTGAGAATGTTGTGATGATGTCAACTTTCAGAAACGCTGAATTTCCTATTGATTATGGAGTGATGTTTACAGACGGTCCTTTGAAGGGTTTAAACTCGAGATCGATTGTAGTCATTGATGAACATGGTGTGGTCAAGCACACAGAGCAGGTACAGGAAACTACTGAGGAGCCAAACTACGCTGCTGCAATAGCGGTTCTTTAAACCGCTACCGATTCGCAGATATACGTGGGTATAATGCCGGAACTCATTATTCTGGTTTCGGCATTCGCAGGGAGGGTGTTACCACTGAGTACAAGTGCTGTGTCCAATCCGAATTTGTTGCCTCCCAGGATGTCGGTTGTTAAGGTATCACCGACCATCAGAATTTCTTCTTTCCCCACGCGCTTTCCTTTTCTGATAGCGTGCTCGTATGCGAATATGAACATTTGGGCATCAGGTTTTCCAAACCGAATAAACTTCTTACCCACGATATCCTCCACCATTTTGGCCACACCACCAATGGCAATGTTTACTTCGTTTTTAGCTACAGGGTATGTTTTATCAGTATTGCAAACTATGGCAGTGGCGTTGTGAAAACGCATCAAATTGATGACTTTATTGATGTCCTGATTCCAGTCAAACCCTTCGTCATCTAAAAATACTACTGTACTGATATCGTGCGGGTCGTTTAGATCCACATCGGCTACAGAGACTGTTTTGAGGCCGATAGTTTCAATGTAATGTGCGGATTGGGCAGTGCCCAGATATGCTACTGTTCCTGATTTTACTTTTAGCTTGAGATATTCTCTTGCCAGCATGCCAGAGGATATAATCTTGTCTTCTGTGATTTGTTTGAGACCTGCTAGCTGATAGCTGACGGCAAGTTCTTGAGGGCCTCTGGAAGAATCATTGGTGATGATAAAAAAATCAATATCAGACTCTTCCAAGAATTTGAATGTTTCATTGATGCCAGGCAGCATGCCTCGGTGATTTTTCAGAACACCAAAGGCATCAAAAAAGATGGTTTTGTAGTTGGTTGCTATTGATTTGAAGGAGACAATGTCCATATCAGATGTTTAGTGCTTTTAGAATTTTATCGGCATCAAAGGCTGATTCTAATTTAGGGAAATATATTTCGTGCGCTTCGTGCTGTAGTTTGGCAGCATATATTTCATGAAAGAAATAGCGTCCGTCTTTGATAACATAATTGATTATGAAAAATCTGTAAGCCTCTTTGATAAAGAGAATTTCATTTTCGGTTAGAGGATAGATGCTGTGATAGGCCTTCAAAAATATCATGAAGCGATCTTCCATTACGGGATCTATGACGTAGCTGAAGACTGTACGATCTCCGATAGACGAGCATACCCGGCTGAAGAAGTAAAAATCCATTACCCTCGTACTCATCCTGAACCAGTCATAATCCCACCGGGAGTAAAATTTACAGTCCTTGGTGACAGAAAAATTCCCAATGTTCCAGTCAACAAAAACAGGTATGGAAGCCATTTCTGAGACATTGAGTTTATCGCAATTTTCTAAAAACAGGTCGCACTGCTCTTTGATTTTGTCTTCATTGCCACGATGAATATATTTTCCGGTATCGGTATCCAGGATCTCGTGAAGGTGGTTGATGTCATCGTTTACCTGCTTGTAGTTAGGAGGCAATGTGTTTTTAATGGTGTTACAAGCTTTGTGAAAGCGCGCCAGTTCGGCACCCAATAGGGCAATGGTTTTTTCTGTTTGTACCTTCGGGAGTTTCTGATCAATGGTAATTGAGTTATAAAAGACCACCCAGGCATCTAAGAGGCTGTCCTGATATCTGTAGGTATATAGCTGCCCGAATTTGGTTAAGGACTTGGCAACAAAGTTTTCAA
This sequence comes from Cyclobacteriaceae bacterium, assembly GCA_039944535.1. Taxonomy (GTDB): domain Bacteria; phylum Bacteroidota; class Bacteroidia; order Cytophagales; family Cyclobacteriaceae; genus JAMZMI01. The sequence continues at coordinate 109,601 of JBDUYP010000025.1, read as the reverse complement.
ATGGAGATGATAGATTAGTGGCCAGAGCATTGATAATGGAGTGATCCTCAACAAAGTTTTCAAATTTCCCAAAGTAGGATAGCTTTCCAATGATGAAATCACCATCCTCAAATTTTATTCTATATACATGATTGGTTGATACTTTGGCGCTGATGTCCTCAATGGATTTGATACTTCTGGAGGGGTCATAGTCGTTCCATGCCTCTTCTACTATCTTCGAAAAGTCTAATATTCGATTCATCGGTTAATTTTTAGCAGATTTTAATCTTCAACAAGAGTACTTAATTCGTCGAGCATTTTTTCAAGCTCTTGGACTACTTCTTCCTTACCTAGTTCGGGATGCTCCAGTAGCGAGTCTATTTCCGCATAGATTTGCAGTTCGTACTCTTTATGACCTCCATCGACAAATTTCAGTGCATTTTCGATGTGAATCATGCCCGATTTGAGAGCTGCCATGGCTTCATGGTAGTCATCTGTTTCTATAAAGTGTTCAGTGATTTTCAACTCGGCATAGGTCAGTGCATTCATGGTTTTGGTATATGCATGATTCATATCCGTATTTTTGAGCTGATGCTTTGATATCTCTTCGTGTACAAATTGAAGTTCACGAACCGCCTTGTCAATGGTTTTTTTACTATCCTCATCCAGATCCTGTTCGATATCCTGAATAGTTTCGATGGCCAGATCCAGTTGATGCAAACTTCTTTTATAGGCATGTTCTTTTGCGTACAACCTCGAATTTGCAATTAATAAGTCAGCATCCTCGGCTGCCTCGGAGACAGTGTTGGCGGGTACTAATTTTGACGAAAAATTAATGGCAGCAAGGGTAATAGCAACGAAGAGGATATAATAAAATGCTTTCATCGATTTGTGTTTAATCCGATCAAAGATAATAGACAAAGAAGGGCTTTAGCTCTAAAAGATGAGAATTATGAAATAGGGGATGCTAACCTGGAGTTCACTTTTCGCAAATGAATCCCATATATCTATGGTGATGAGTGAAGGTTAATTTGTGCAGACGTGAATTGATAATCGCGATGGGCAGCCCAGAGTCGTCTCTGCTGATTTTAGCTTCACTATTTGTGGTGTCCTTGAGGTAGCGGGAGGTTAATTCCCTTATTTTCAATGATTGGTCTTGTGCCAAAAGGTTGAAATACTGGTAATATGTCTGATCCAAAGAGGGCAATGCGGTGCAAATGCTAAAAGTGAAATCGTGATTTTGAGTAATGGTACCCTTTACCTGACCGGACTGAAAATGGTAAAGACCTTGCTGTCTGTTTATTTTTATGGGAATGATTTTAGGGTCGAATCTTTTAAGTTCTCTATGATTTTTGAACACTGATTCTTTGGCAGCCCAAAAAAGCCAGAAATTCTTTTCAATATCATCAGGAGGGGATGTGTTTAGGTCTTTGGGGTGTCGAATGAGCCTAAATGCTCTTTCGTCTCTCATTCTTAAAAGAGGGTCTGAATGATCTACTATATCTACACCAACCAAAATAGATTTCTTTTTTCTGGGAGAAATAATCGCCATAAAACAACAAATCCCCATAAAGGGGATTTTAAAATGATGATCAGCTGCAACTATTTTTGATCCAGCTTTTCGAAGATCACGTCTATGGACTCTCCCACAGTTCCCATTTTTGCTATGGCTTCATCTTCGATCATAATGTCATATTTATCTTCAATATCCAGTACTATATCAACAATATGAGCTGAGTTTATTTTCAGATCATTGATTAACTCATGATCTTCACTAAGAGAATTCAAGAGATCTTTTTCTTGTACATAGTCGCCTATGATCTCTTTTAGTTCATCTTTGATTTGCTCTCTAGTCATTTTTATTCCATTTTCTTAAAACTAAGACGCAATTTAAATCCCCAAAACCAAAATTCGACTTAATTACCGTATCAATTTTTCTATTGATGGTCTGAAGGGGAATTTTATCGGCTGGAAGAATCTTAGCTATTTCGGGGTGTAGCGTTTCGCAGTTGAGGTTTTTGTGGATGAAATCATTTTCCAGCTGTAGTATACAAGCTACCAATTCTATAGAGCCAGCTCCTCCTACACAGTGTCCAATCATTGATTTTGGTGTGTTTATATGTGGGAAGTCCTCGCCGGAAAGACCTAGTGCTTTTTGCCAGTTTTCAATTTCTAACGGGTCTCCTTTGGTTGAAGTCAGGTGACCGGATATCAAGTCAATTTCTTTCGGATCAATTTCCGCACTGGCAATAGCGGATTTGATACAGTTGATTACACCTTCCGGATTGGGAGCAGTCATTGTGCCCCCGTTTCGCTGACCCCCAGAGTTGAATTCTCCTCCCTTTATTTCAGCATAGATCTTTGCACCTCGGGCCTTAGCACTTTCCAGAGATTCTAGCACCAATGCTCCAGAGCCACCACCAGGCACAAAGCCTGAGCTGGTATCACTCATGGGTCTTGATCCATGTTCAGGATTGTCATTAGAGTCGCTACACAACACACGCATGGCGTCAAACCCACCCCAGATGTAGTGGCTGTCACTTTCGGTACTTCCGCATATCATCTTTGTGGCACGGCCGCTTTTGATGTGTTCATAGCCAACCAGAATGGCTTCACTGCCGGTCACGCAGGCCGAAGAATTGGAGATAGTCCTATTTCCTAAGCCGAGGAGATTGTTAAGGTAAGCGCTTGCACCACTTCCCATTGACTCTGAAATGGCGCGTGAGCCCAACCTTTTGGAATCTCCTCTTGAGATAAGGGTCACCGGAAACTCATCCATTGTTTTGAGGTCGTCAAAACTAAGATCGCCCGACCCGAATACAATTCCCGCATCATAATCGGTCTCACTTTCATTGGTGGGTAAACCTGCATCTTGCCATGCTTCCATCCCTGCTAAGCACGCATAGATAATGGCATTGTTTTTTATTTTGTTAACAAAAAAATCAGGTAGGAGTGATTTTTTGTATTCTGGTGTGACAGAAACTTTAGCACCAATCTGACATCTAAAATTGAGGTCTTTTAGTTGCTCATGAAACTTGATGGCTGAGGTTCCGTTTTGGAGAGCTTCTTTGAATGCATTTTTCCCAGTACCATTTGGAGCAACAACTCCCACACCTGTTATAACAACTCTGTTATTTTTCAATACTGTCCTTTTTAATAATCATTCCGGAAAATTCACCTTTGCAAACTGCTTCACCTGTTGTAAGGTTTTGGCATTCTACTAAACACTTCAGTTTTCCAAACCTGAAATATACCTTTTTTGAGCTTACCCTTAGGGTGTCACCCGGGTATGCCGGTTTTAAAAAATCAACGTTGGCCGACGAAAAGAGGGGTACAAAACTATCGGATTTATCCGAATTCTCATACACAAGGAAAATGCCCAGTGATACCAAGCCTATTTGAGCCATTATTTCGGTGATAATTACGCCCGGTGTTACAGGATTTTCTGGAAAATGACCTTCATAAAAATATTCATCTTCTCTTAACTTGTAAGTGCCTGTAGCTCCATCTTCGGAAAGGCTCTCCAGCGAATCTACAAATAGAAAAGGTCTCTTGTAGGGGAGTACTTTGATGATTTCTTGGCTTGTCATTGGGTTAGGTTTTCACCACCGTCCACATTTATAATGCTGCCGTTGATCCAGCTGGCTTCCGGTGTGCTCAATAGGTAAACTACGTTGGCAACATCCTCTGGTTGTGTCAGACGACCATTGGGGTTGCGTTGGGTCGCTTCTTTTACAAGAGTATCATAACCAGGTATCAGTTTCAATGATGCTGTATCGGTTATCCCGGCATTAATCACATTGGCTCTAATGTTTTTATGACTGAGTTCCACGGCCAGGTATTTTGTAAGAATCTCTAAAGAGGCCTTGGCGATTGCCACGGCTGCATATCCCGACCAGTATTTTTGACTGCCGGCGGAAGTTAAGGTTACTAGTCTGCCTTCTGGTGCAAAAAGATCTGCTTTAAGTAAGTTTTTTACCCAGGAGAAAACATTCAGAGCCATGGCGTCTACTGTGAGCATGATGTCTTCTTCAGATAATTCCGGACCATCCTCAGAAATCAGATTTTTCAGATTTCCGCGAGAAACCGAATGTAGTACCAAAGAGAACTTTGTGTTTTTAATTTCCCCACAGAAACTGGCGATTTTGTCTTTGTTGGTAGCGTCTATGTTGAATGTTGAGACTTGCGCGCCTTCAGCTTTCATATGTGCTACTTCTTTTTCAAACAGCTCCAAGACCGATCGACGATCCCTATGAACTATGTGTAAGTCAAAACCTTCTTTAGCCAGTTTTTTGGCAGAAGCCAATCCTATCCCACTTGATCCTCCTATGATCAATGCATTTCTCCTCATTTCCTAAATCGATTTAATATAACATCTACGCTTGATGCTTGATGTATCCACGTTATCCTGATAGTCATTCCATAAGTTTAAAACCCCTCGATTTTCTTCCATCATCGGGCCGGAAGATACTCTTTTGACGCCTTTTTTGATATAAGTACTCAGAAGCTCATGGAAAATAAGCGGGCTGGCTCCTAGTTTCTGGTACTCAGGCTTTACGCCAATCAAGAACATATCTACATGTTCGTTGCTTCTGAACGCCCTGAGCACATGAATGAACCCGAAAGGGAAGAGTGAGCCTTTGGCTTTTTGGAATGCTTTTGATAGTGAAGGTAGGGATATCGCGAATGCTACAACATCGTCATTTTCATTTGTAATAATGGTAACATATTCAATTCGGATAAATCCGAAATATAGATCAACATAGTATTTGATCTGTTCTGGGCTCAATGGACTATATCCGTACAGGTGTGCGTATGATTCGTTTAACAGATCAAATACTCCGTCGGCATATTTGAGCACCTGCTTACTGTTTTTAAATTTTTTAACCTCAAGTTTGAAGCGCGAGCTAATAATAGAAGCGACTCGGCTAAGTTTCCTGGGGACTTCATCAGGCACGGTACCTCTCAGTTCTACCCAGTCGCATGCCTTTTCGAACCCCAAAGACTCATAGTGCTCATGGTAGTAGGGGTGGTTATATATTGTCGCTTGTGTCGCTATCTTGTCGAAACCTTCGATGAGGGATCCTTCAAAATCCAGATCGGTGAATCCCATGGGGCCATGGATTGATTCTGCGCCTATTGATTTCCCCCATTCTTCTACTTTCCTTATCAACGCTTCAGAAACACTCGAATCGTCAATAAAATCGATCCAGCCAAAACGTATTCTTTTCTGGTTTTCGAGTTCTGAATTTAGGGCAATACCAGCTATTCTACCTACTGTTTTGCCGTCCTTTTTGGCTAGAAAACACCTTGCTTGAGCATGATTAAAAGCTGGGTTTTTCTTTTTAGAAAGGGTGCTGACCTCAAAATCAATAATCGGGGGAACATAGTAAGGATTATCCTTATATAGTCCAAAAGGGAACTTAATGAAGGCTTTGAGCTCTTTTGGTGACATAACCTCCTCGATGACTATACTCATGTCGCTAAACTAATTTTTTAGATTGGTAGTAATCGTAAGTGTCTTTGAATCCACTCATCAGGTCAAACTTGATTTTTAAAGGTATTTCTTTTCTTTCTAAGGAAAAATCATGATCCCAATCTTTGGTTATTTCGAAGTGTTTTTCCTCTGACAATATGGGATCGAAACCGAATAATTTTCCTAATAAAGTGGTTAACCTCAAGGTGATCTTTGTTACCCAATTGGGTATCACGAAAAACAGGGATTTGGATTTTAATATGCCGTCAAGGACTGTTTTCATGTCTTTGTGCTCATAGACTTTACCATCACCAAGATGAATGGTTTTGTTTTTTCGCGACAGTGAGATATCGATAATGTTTTGTGCGACATCACAAACATGAATCAATGTCATTTTTTGATGAACAGGCGCAGCACACGGGTATAAGCCTTTCTTCACAGACTTAAATAAAGCTAGAAATTCTTTGTCTCCAGGACCATATATTCCCGTGGGGCGAAAAATCAAATAGCTCAATCCTGAATCAAGGATTGCTTTTTCAGCCGCTAACTTACTGTGACCGTAGGCTGAAACGGGTTTGCCGAAACCAACTGGGCCCAATGCTGCTTGTGAAGAAACATAGCTAAACGTACCGTATTCTAGAAAGGATGTTTCTTTTATAGCAGACAACAATGCTTGTGTAAGCTCAAGGTTAATGTCCATGAATAATTCTGGTTTCATGGATTTAGTAAGCCCTGCATTGTGAATCACCAAATCAAAGGATCCATGTTTTTCTTTGAGGTCAGATAGTGAGCTTAAAAGAGAGGTGCGGCTTTTGTAGTTGAGTTCAACGATATTGAGGTTATCAATATCACTAATCAATGATATGTCTGCGCCAGATCTGATTCCAGCAAAAACATTACTTTCATTAATGTTAGAACATAACCTTGAGAGCCAGCTACCTAAAAAACCATTGGCTCCAGTTATGAGGATATTCACAAGAAAAAGCTAATTAAGCTGCTTTGATTGCAAGCGAAATATTCAACTCTTTTACCGTCTGATAAATGATATCAATAGCTCGGTCAATTTGATCTTTGGTATGACTCGCCATCAAGGAGAACCTGATAAGAGAATCTTCAGGTGATACTGCAGGCGCTACCACAGGGTTCACAAAGATACCTCTTTCTAAAAGGGTCATTGTAAGCTGGTAGGTCTTAAAATTGTCTCTAATGTAGAGCGGGATAATCGGAGACTCTGTTGCTCCTGTGTCAAAACCAAGCTCTTTGAATCTGCCAATAGCGTGCTCTGTATTGGCTAGTAGATTGAGTCTTAAAGAATCATCAGACTGTATAATATCCAGAGCTGCTAGCGTAGATGCTGCAGAAGCAGGAGTAAGTGCTGCACTAAAAATCAGTGATCTTGAGTGGTGCTTGAGGTAGTTGATGGTGTCGGTATCAGCACCAATAAAGCCACCAAGAGATGCAAGTGACTTGCTGAATGTTCCTCCGATGAGGTCAACTTCCTGATCTAATCCAAAGTGGGATGGAGTACCACAACCGTGATCACCAATCACACCAATGGCATGAGCACAGTCCGTCATCACCACAGCATTGTATTTTTTGGCCAGGCTGACGATTTCAGGAAGCTTAACAATGTCACCTTCCATGCTAAAAATACCATCAACTACGATTAGTTTCATCTTGGCGTCTGAAGATAACTTTAGCTTATGCTCCAGAGAATCCATGTCATTGTGGCGATAAATAACCGACCTAGCCTGAGATAATCTTGCGCCTTCTATGATGGATGCGTGATTTAGCCTGTCAAGGAATATCACGTCATTCTTGTCTGTAATCGTTGGAATTGTCCCGATATTGACCTGAAATCCTGTGCTAAAAAGTAGCACGGCTTCTTTTTTAAGGTACTGAGCAAGCCTCGTCTCAAGTTCAATATGAAGGTCAGTGGTACCGTTCAAAAACCTGGAACCCGCAACACTGCTACCATATTTTTTGATGGCTCCTATTGCTGCTTCTTTGATCTTCGGGTGGGTTGTAAGTCCGAGATAGCTATTTGAACCAAACATCAAAGCTTTCTTTCCCTTCACAATCACCTCAGTGCCTTGCTCTGACTCAATTTGTCTAAAAAAAGGGTAGATATCTTTGCTTTGAAAATATTGTGGCTCCCTATAGCTTGAGAATTTGTCTTTTAATATGCTACTCATGTATCGAAACGTGATCCAAATTTACCCGGATTTCAAATTATTTTACAGTGAAAAACCAAGCTTGTAAGTCAAAAAATTCTATCTGTCGAGAATAGTTGCAAATATACATTTTCTTCTCGGATTAGGGAGGGTTCAAGTTGCTGGTTGATCTTTTCCTTTAAAATATGATTGAATTTGTATAAATTTTTTGAAAATGTTTAAACGAAAATGAAGAAATATTGAAGAAGGGTGTGAATTTGGCTAAATAAATTCCTTTTATCCGGTTCTTATTCGAAATGAGGGTTTCTTGGTAGGGAGGTTAATATGCATCAATTTCATGTGTCATGGATAAAACAAGTCCCTCTTTACCATTACTTGATTTTTCTGTTAGAAAATCAATGGGAAAGTCATTTTCAAGTATTTCATAGAAAATCTCCCATTTTTCATCAAAACTTTCAAAACCTTCACCTGAGCCATTGTATAGCTCTACTTTGATTTGATTTTTACCTTCTATCAGGTGAGGAGTGAGGTTGACCATTATATCCAAACCAGGGTTCCCATCTATCGTTTCGCTATCATAAACCAAGGAATCTGCTACATAGACTTTGGCTCGGTTATCAATTTTTTTGAAGTTAATTCGATAGCTGTTTTCGAGGGGAAACCCAAGGTTTGTGATAATCAATAAAATATTTAGCAGAAGCGTACTCATGTAAAAGATCACTGATGAATTAAATACCGTGCAAAGATTTTGCCATTAAAATTGAATTGATCGTTTTCTTTCTCAAAGTACATGTTGAAGCGATAGCTGAAGTCTCCTCCAATACCATAAATAAAATGTTTTCGTTTTCGAACAGCCTCTAATCCAATGGTGTATTCAACGTCATGTCTATCTATTTTGTCCAGGTTGTTAGGTACTTTGGCTATAAAGTAATCCTCATCAAACCTTATTCTCTGAAAGGAAAGCTTAGTCTGGTTGTCTCCATTTAGCCAAAGAAGTGACATAAAGTCTGAAACGGATCCGGGCCCTGTCCCTGCTCCTAGTATTTGCCCATCATGGGTATAACCTTGTGTTGCGATGTGGTGTGTGTAAAATGGAGGTGTTGGGCGATAGAGGTAAGACTGATATCGAGGCAAAAATGTGTGTTCATAATTGAGATACAAATCCCTTTTATTCAGGGTAAATATTTTTTCAAAACCTAGGGTATAAGCTCTGCTATGTTCAAATTCGGTAATTACCCTTCTCAAAGATCCGTTGAAATCATTTCGTGCAAACTCAAAGTAAAGACGTAAATCTTTGTCTGCTAGTTTCCAGTTTATAAATGCGGAGGCAAGCTGGTCAAAAGTGTCATTGCCTGTAAAAATAGTGTCACCAACATTGCCATTATCTTTTATGTAGAACATTGAAAAAAGATCAGCTGATTCGAAATATCGTGTGTCTTTGTAAAGTGTTCGCTGAAAGCCTACTGTTAAACCCTTTATGTAAGGCACTTCATATCCCAAGCTCATGCCATTGAGGTAACGTCTATTGTTATTGCTTAAGGTGTCGAAATGATTGGACTCGCTCAGTAGGCCATAAAACAAATTTGCTTCAATGGCTCCCAGGCTGACTCCTTTAAACCTTAAATCAACCTTGCCAGGTGTTCCTATTGTCAAATGAGGAAATCCACTTGCGGAATTTCCCATGATAATGTGATTTTTGATTGCCGGACCTAAAGTGAAGTTTTGTGTGGATGCTGCAAACTGAAAATGTTTAAAACGAACAGCTATTTCGCTCTGTCCAGGGTGAAATTTGACAAAAGATGATGTGCCGTAGCGCTGAACGAAATCAACATTTCGACTTACGCCAAACTGATAGTTTAATGGGTTTTGATCTGGGTTTACAGAGGCTAGCCTATAAGAACTATTCTGTGAGAAATAAGCCACCGGGTGAAAAGTGAAGTGAATCACTCCTTTCTTAAATTGCACCCCTGAATGAACTTCCTGTGTAAGGCCTTTGCTCTTCCATACAGGCCCGTCATTATAGCTTCTTGGATAGGCCGAATTAAAAGATGTTTGAGCCAATGGGTTTATAAGGGTAAAACCTTCTGAGTTGCCATAAAAGATGCTTGACTGATATGTGATTGCGGAGGTGGAATCAGACTTCAGTTGATCGTAAATGAATCGATCATAATCGTAGGTTCCAGGGAGAATGACTTGTGCGAAAACTCCTGCAGGAAGGAGAGATAATGCGTAGTAAATGCTTCTTTTAAAAATTAGATTCATCATTAAAGATTAATGTGATTGCTTCAAATTTTCATGCGCGATTTCAGGAGTGGAATTTTCTGTAACCTGACCGTTCCTGAGCTTGATCAACCGATCAGCAAGTGTGAAGTATCGGTCATCGTGTGTGATCACGATTATAGTTTTATTCCTTGCTTTTAGGTAGCTCAATATTTTGGTATAAAAAATTTCTTTGAAATGTGGGTCCTGATTGGCAGCCCACTCATCAAATAAGTATATCTCCTTATCCTCCAAAATCGAAATGATCAAGGCCAGTCTTTTCTTTTGTCCATCTGAAAGTCTTTTGGTGCTGAACTTCCCGTTTTCAATTTTCACCTTTTTGGTTAGTTCCAGCATTTCAATCAACTCTTTTCCTCTCTTTGCGAGTTCTGTTTCATCAATATGGAGCAGTTGGTCAAAGACATAGGAATCTGAAAATATTGCTGAAAAGCGAGATCTGTAAAACGTGATAGCATTTTTGGTGACTGGTGTATTTCGATATAGAATCTGACCTTTTCTTGGAGCATATAACCCAAGTAGAATTTTGGCAAGTGTCGTTTTTCCACTACCGTTTCCGCCTATCATGAAAATCATTTCGCCGCGTTGAACTGGTAGGTCAATGGGCCCCAGGGTGAAGGACTCATCTTTTTCAGAGTGGTAATAGGTATGCTCAATTTGCTTCAGTTCGATTAGAGCTTCCGTATCATTCCAATGCTTGTTTTCGATAATTTCTTTCTTCTGAATAGCCTCATCCAGATCAATTCCAACTTCTTCAATATGATCCAATGCCGCTTCTATCCTTTTAAGCCCACTCATGAACCCTGATGCGGTTGAAAGCGGAGAAATGGTGAACAGGACAAGGGTTAAGTATTCCCCAAAGAAGTTGAGGGTTACAAAATTGAGGTTAGAAATGAGTAAAATCAGGGTTCCAAGTCCAAGAAGTAAGGTCATGTCGGTCAATCTACTTGTGATTGAAGAGGCAATATTTTCTCTCAAAAAATATTTATTCTGAACGTCACTTGCTGGAATAATTTGATCTTCAAGGTAGGATTTTCTGAACTCCTGATTGAGCGTCAATTCTTTGATACCAAAAACAAGGCCTTCGAATTTTATAAAGAGGTCGTTTAGGTAATGACGAGATATATGAGCATACTTCCTGACGTATGGCAAACTGGCTTTGGTCACCAGAAAGACCAGGATAAAAATGATTAAAGTAGCCAGAGAGAGCGTAGGAGAGAAGTAAACCATGTAAACGAGGATACCAATGACTGTAGCTAACCCGGTAGTTACCGCCGGCAAACGATCAATGTTATGGGTCACTGTTTTTACATCTTCTGTCAAAATGGGAAGAAGCTTCGATTGGTTATGTTCCACTGACTCAAATGTGGAATTTAGAATTTTGGTGGAAAAATCGATTCTCAATCGGTGGATAATGATTCTTGTAAGTAATGAAACTGTATAGGAAGCCACTACTGACAGTAGTCCAAAACCTATCCAATAACCGGCAAATCTGATTGCGAAGTGCTGAATGTTAAATTCAGTATTTCCCTGCACAGCTTCGTGTATCGTTTTGATGACCATAGTGGAGCAAAAACCGGTCAGAATACTCGCGAGGGTAGCTAAAAGAAAAAGCTTGAAGGAGGATTTTATCAATAGCCTGATGATGCGCATAGCAGAGTATTTAGCAAGCGAAGCTAGCTAATTGTGATTCAAATGGTAATTTCTTTAAATAGTTTGTGATCCGGATTTTAGTTTAGACCTGCCCTCTCAACCGATAGTTGGAAACATCAAAGAAACGCCATATTTTGAAATACCAATAAGACAATGGTCCTACAGGCATTAAGAACTTCGGCCCAATTTTATTATGGACGCTTATATATGGATTTGGCTGAGAAGTGTTGATGTTTACTTTTTCATTGGTTAAAGTCACATTAGCCTGTTTTTCCAAAGCCAGGAGGAGAATAGTTAGAATGGATTGGTCGTGTCGGTGGTTTTTTCTATTGGCCCCATCGGGCAAAATACAGTCTTTGATTTGTGAGAGCTCTGCCCATTTTTCTACCAGGTTTTTGAATTCCGCGTGTTGATAATCAAATCCGCATAGCCCGCCCATTCTGTTCCTAGAATTATGCCATTCTTTAGGGACATCCAAATGGCTCAAACAAGTAGGGTGAGTCCATTGCCTGAGTGTGCCTCCGCTAAAAGGGGTGTAGGCCCCTGTTGCATCTATGAATTCCCAGATTTTATCTAGCCGTTGTAGAATCATATTGGCACAATCCAGCCAAAGGATTTTACCCTTTGATTCTACAAGGTTTTTTTGGATGATTATGGGTTTCCACGCGTAGGTGGTGAGGTTGACTATATTCGGATAATTGTCGAAATCGAAAGTGCGAAACTCGATCCATTCAAATGCTGAGTACCGATGATCAAAATCCTGAATCTGGCCTGCGTCCAAACCTAAGTCATAGAATATAAGACGGCTGTTTTGATGCTCCTTGTGTTTGACAATGGTATAGACAAGCTGACGAAAACTGTCATAGTATCTTGCGTTTGCAGCAGTTAGTATAATTGGCTTCTTTTTGTTCATTACATTGACTCTAACAACGACTCATAATTAGAGATGATACGCTTCAAGTCAAAGCGATTCGGTTTCTCTATTGATTTTGGGTTTACCTCCCTTGCGATTTCTTTCTTGAACAGTACTGCAAGTTCATCGTCATTTCCACAGGAAAAAAGCGCTCCTAATTCTCCTTGTTTCAGGATTTCTTTAGGGCCAAAGTCACAATCTGAGCTAATCACTCTGGCTTCACAGGCAAGCGCTTCGGCCACCACATGAGCAAACCCTTCCCAGTCAGAAGTAAGCACAAAAGCCTTGGTAGCCCTCATATAGGCATACGGGTTTGATTGAAATCCTTCAAAATGGACGAAATCACTCACTCCAAGGCTTTCGGCAAGCTGGATGAGATCCCTTAGCTTAGACCCTTTTCCAATAATGACTAAATGAGTGCCCTCATCTACCAGAGCACTTTTGGCAAACGCTTTGATGAGTACGTCAAACCGCTTTTGTTTTTCGAGTCTGCCAACGCCCAAAATAAAATTATCAGGAAGGTTTGATGGGCAGGGAGCTTTTGACATGCGTTTTATTAGGTCCAGATCTAATGGGTTGTAGATAGTCACAATCTTTTGCTTTTCTATCCCGTATCGATTGCTTATCACAGGGTTGATGCCCTTGTTGATCGTGACTATCTTATCCGCCGACCTGTAAGTCAATTTGAGTAATTTTTGTAAGACCCAATTGGCCGGAAACTGCTTGGATGCCGCCTCCAGAAAAATGTTGTTACCACACCTCACGATCCATTGGAATGCTGAACTTCCCATCCATTTCCTAAGAAAGAAACCATAATAATTCATGCTCTCGGTTACGGTCATGATGATATCAGGTCGTTCTCGTTTAATGGTTTTTATTTGAAATGGAAGGATGCGAAAAACAGTTTGAAAGAACTGGATGAATCCATTTTTCTGAAAGAGAGTCTTTGTTTGGAATAGTAATTTGGATTGATCGATATTTTCCAAATAGGGGCCTTCGGCTGTGAGCAACAGAATCTTCAAATGGAACCGAGATTCATCAATGTTGTTGGCCAGATTCAGAATGGTTCTTTCTGCTCCACCTCCCGCAAGCGAGGGGAGTAAGATCATTATTTTCAACCTACTATCAGGCATTTTCTAGCAGCTGCTGACATACTTTCATAACCTGAGTACGATTGACGTGCTGATTGCCATATCTGCTTGAGATAGCTGCCGAGCCATCCAAGTTTTTGAATTTTACGCCAACGACAAGAGGTTTTTGCCCGGTAAGTTTTCTTACGGCATAGCTAAACACAATATCTTCTCCGCCACCGCCTTTCGGGTCTAGATCTAATCCAGTATCATACCACATATTGAAATAGCTGGGTATCAGTTTGCGCGATACGCAGATAACCTTGTTAAGGTGAATGTCGCAAGGTCTCCTTTCACCTATCGCTGGTTTCACGGCTTTCCCATAGGTGTTGTCAGAATGAGGGACTTTTCCCTGAATACAATAGGTTCTATCTGGATTGTTGTTTTTTTCATTTATCAACTCCACGAAGCTTTCCTCAGGTAAGATGAGGTCATCGTCATGAAAAAAGACTGTGTCGTTGCAAGCCAAAAGGCCTGCGGCATATCGCGAAGAAAGCCCAAGATCATCACTGTTGATAATTTTTGTTTCAGGGGGTTTATTTGGAATTTCTAGTTTGTTTTGTCCATTATGCCAAATAATTATTTCGTTAAAAACACTATAGCGACTGTAAGAATCGACCAATTGTTTAATGTTGTCCTCACGTGCAAATGACGAAAGAATAAGGGTAGTTCCTTCCGTTTTGGACACGGTTTGGTCGTAGCTTTTTGCTGATATAGCCTGATAATATTTTTTCTTTAGCCAGTTCATATTTTTCAAAATTACATGAACCTACAGTGAAATCCTGAATGGGATAAAAATTGCTACGATATAGGACAATAAGCCAATAAACCAAGCGGTAATTTTGCCCAGTGAAAACTCCTTTTTACTTGTCAAAATTTTGTTCATAATCTTGTCAAAATACATCCAGGTTCCGGGCAAATGAATGATTAGCGGATTGGAGTGGGTCTTCCGGTTGCGGAATGAGTTCGTGCTGGCAATAAACTCAATATCTATTGGTTCATCCTGATGTGCATGTAAGCCAAGCTTTTTAACCAAAAACCGCTCAACCTTATAAGCATTGAATGCATGGAAAGAAGAAAGGTGAGGTAGGTTAATGGTCCGCATTCTACCTCCAGTTACCTCAAATAATTCATGTTTATAGTCTAATGTCAGAGTGTACTTTTTGTCACCCGACAAAGATTGATCTACAAAATGCTTGCTGTACAAATACTGATCAGATCGCACCTCGATAAAGCTGTTGATATTATCAGGGTCTAGTTTGTTTTCTTTTATTATATCCTTAAGGAGCTTTTTCAAAGCGCCACATTTGCCTATAAATGTTCCCGAGTTCAAGAACTGATAGGGAGTAGGTGATTCCGGGTAGTTTTTGAGATATGCTCCTCTTAATTTTGGATTGCGGAAATAATAATTTGCTTCGGCTGAGAACACTATATCTGCTTTAAAAGCTCGAAATTTATTAAGTATTTCTTCCTCCTTTCCATTGACGTAAACGTCAAAAGCATCTACAACTAGCAAGAGCGTATCGTCGGATTCTTTGCTGATGTAATCAAAAAGTAGTTTGATCTTAAAGGCATTTACTTTCCATTCTTGATTCGGAGTTATGATTTCCAGGGGAAGATTATGATCCCTGCAACTTTTAACAAGCAGATTGCTATCTGCCAGTGGCTTATCCGAAAATGTGAGAATTTGGAGTTGTTTCATTTTCTATTTCAGAAAAGAACTAGGGACATGCGATTGTTAGAATTGGTCGTTTTTGATTATTCCAGCTTGCACCCAGCCGGAAAAGTAATAAATGAAAATCGCAAGAAAAATAAATCTTGAAGTCATTGGGCGATGCGAAAATTCTAATCTACTCCCTCTCTAATTCGTATTTGTCTGAGATTTTTTTGCTGCCAGGGTTGATAAAACGGAACGATCAGATACTGTCTTATTAGATACCAGATCAAATTTTTCTCTATTAGAGAAGGATCGATCTTGTGTCTTATTTCATTGTGAAACTCCGGAAGCCTGCTCCAGTGGAGGTGTGGCTTTAGGTGATGGGCTGTGTGTAGTCCATTATTGAATAGGAATACGTTAAGGAAACCTTCAATATTTCTGGAGTGGTTATACTCCGATTCTTCATCAGCTTGTATGTGCTGCACATAATTAAAAACCAACACAGCATTAAGTGAAATTTGATGCGGTAGAATCACATACAGTAGTGCCGCTTTCCAATCAACAATAAAGACTATGGCTAAAAATGAAATTATTGAAATGATTTGTAGAGCATGTTGCCAGAATTTTGCTCTATCGTTATGCCATAATTTTTTTAAGTATTGTCCTATCGCCTTTTGCTGCACTCCGCCACTGTACATGGGGTAATAGATCAATGTCCACAAGTTGTTTTTTTCTGAAAAGGCATAAGTTTTTGTGTAGTCTTCCTCTTTATTGGTGTGAGTGTGGTGGTTTTGAAGGTGCGTTGGAATCCAACCAAAAACCGGGTATCCATATAATATCGTCAACCAGCAGTCGGTGAGGGTGTTTAGAAATTTGTTTTTCCACATGGGTACATGGCGTACGTTATGAACCATCACACCTACGGATATCGCCATGATCAATTCGGCGGCATAGATGATGGCGTATAGGCCACCGCTGAGGTGGTTATGATAGACAAATAACCCCATCATCAGCCCAGTGACTACAAGTATGTAGATAATCGTTTTGACGTCTGATTTGTAGCGTAACATAACCTTTATTTTGAGAAAGCGAATTTACAAAATGCAGAATAAAGGACATTCCAATATCGTAAAAGATGAATGAGTAAGATGTGAATTATTCAATAAACTTAGAACGCGGTTGAATTCTTAATAATCTATTGCAACTTGCTTAAAATCTGATGTTTATTGCGGTCTGTGAAAAATGCTAAGATTCTTGTGGGCTCCAGACAGTTTATGGAGCATTTGAAGGAAGTGGCACTTGCGGCCAGGGAATCCTTTTATGTTCAAGCCATGACTTTTGAAGGAGATGCTGCCGGTGAGGAACTAATCGACATCATGATCGCGTCCCCTGCAGATGATAAGCGCTTGCTGATAGACTCTTTTTCCAAAGTTGTGATTAGCGACAGCTTTGTTTTTGGTACGCGATATCTGAAAGACTCAGCTTTTAGGAGGGAAATTACACAAACGCGTGCCTTGATCAAGAAAGCAGAGCAATCTGGTGTGAAGGTACAGTTCACCAATCCAGTTGGGTGGCTCATGAGTAAATACCCACTTCGCAATCATAAAAAAATGATGATTGCCGATGATGAGATTGCGTTCCTTGGAGGTATTAATTTTAGTGATCACAATTTTGAGTGGCACGATATCATGGTTCAAATTGGAGATAATGAACTGGGGCATTTGATGGCTGAAGATTTCCGGAACACCTGGATAGGCAAAAATCAAAGCATACGTCAGTCTAGAGGGGAGTCGGATTTATGGTTTTTGAATGGAATCAAAAGCCAGGGGCTCTACGCAAACCTTTTTGATAAGATCAGTAGTTCTTCCGAATCTGTAACGGTGATATCTCCTTATGTTTCCGAGCCACTTATGTCGGTGCTGAAAAGTTGCAGTGACAGAGGGGTAAACGTGCAGATTGTTTCACCTTCTGAAAACAACAAATCACTTTTTGGTGAGTATGTGCTTTCTGAATTTCAAAAAGGATATTTCTCACTGCGGCATTATCCGGGAATGTTTCACCTTAAGGGTATTTTGATTGATAACAATGAATTAATCATAGGTAGCAGTAACTACGATTTGATTAGTTATTATTTTGAACAGGAAATAATTTTAAGCTCAAGACAAAATTATTTGATTCAGTCATTTGTGAATGACGTTCTCAATCCTATACTGGATGCAAGTAGGGAGGTTCTTGTCGGGAGCAACTCATTTAAGGCAAGAATTGTCATGAATGGGCTGGCGGGTTTTTGCAGGCTTGCTTCGGGTACCGTTTTAAGGCCAAAATGATTAATTTCGCCAAGAATTATGGGACAGCAAGATTTCATTTGGAGTAAGGAAAAGGAACCGCATTTTGAACGCCGAAAGCTAATCTTAAAAGAATATCCAGAAGTGAAAAAGCTTTTTGGTGTGGATCCTTCTGTGAAATATAAGGCCTTGCTTGTGATGTTTTTGCAGCTGTCCATTCCTCTATTCTTCCTTCCTGAAAACCCCTTTCTTTTTATGGGAATGGTTTTGGTCTTCGGTACAACACTCAATCATATCATCGTCCTTGCGATTCATGAAATCACGCATGATTTAGCTTTTAAGCGAAAAGAGCTCAATAACTGGTTTGCCATGGTTATCAACTTCCCTTTGGTATTTCCGTTTGCTATGGCGTTTAAAGCATATCACGCTGAACATCATTGGTACCAGGGGAAAAAAGGGATTGATACAGATATAGCCTCAAGAATAGAGGCGCTCATTTTCAGAGGGTTCTTTGGTAAGCTAATATGGATGATTCTTCAAATACCTTTTTATGCAATTAGGCCATTGTTTGTCCGTCCGATGAAGCCGGACAAATGGCAGATTAGAAATTTCATAGTTCAAGTTGCATTTCTAGCAGGGTTTTATTTTTTGGTGGGCTGGTCTGGATTGCTTTACCTCACGCTATCGCTTCTGTTGGCAAGTGGACTACACCCTTTGTCTGGGCATTTTGTCTCAGAGCATTATGTTTTTGAGGAGGGACAGGAGACTTACTCGTACTATGGTTGGCTCAATAAACTGGTATTCAATGTAGGATATCACAATGAGCATCATGATTTTCCTAATGTTCCTGGTTCTAAACTCCCTCAATTAAAAAAGATAGCAGGAAAGCACTATGATAACTTGCGTTCGTACAACTCATGGACCAATGTGATTATCGCCTTTTTAACAGACAATAAATTATCACTTTTTTCAAGAGTTAAAAGAGAGGAATGATACTGAGGGAAGTAAAAAATAGGATAAAATCAGATTTTGATAAGGCATGTAAATCCATTAAGATTCCAGAAGTAGAGGAATGGTTTGATATTTACTTCAGTCGATTTTTTGGGTATTATTTGGCTTTGATCTCCCGGTTTTTTGGTCTGAGCCCACATCAGGTTTCGCTGCTCAGTTTGCTGTCTGGGTTTGTAGCTGGCTATTTGTTTTTCTTTCAAGAGGATTTAACTCTTGTGCTTTGGGCATGCTTTTTTATCACCTTTTCTGGCTTGTTAGATTCTGCCGATGGGCAGTTGGCAAGGATGACCAACACGGCGAGCGATTTAGGGCGTAAAATTGATGCCATCATAGACACCTTCGTATTTGTGGCTTGTTATGTCGGTGGTAGCCTCTACTTTTTTATGGATACGCCATACGGCTGGTACATCTTTCCTCTAGCTGTCCTTGCGGGATATTCACATAGTGCAAAGTCTGCAGCCTACGAGTTCTACAAAACCGAGTTTATGTATTACTTAGGAAATGATTCGGGCTATAGAATTCCCACTGTAGGTGATTTAAAGACAGAAAAACGTCAAACTGGATTTTGGAATACTTGCCTATACTATCTGGAACTGGATTATACAGGCAAGCAAGATTTTTTTGTAAGCAGGAGTTATGAGACGAGACTGAAGTTTGAATCATGGGCTCAAGAAAGTACGGGAAGTAAGTTTATCGAATTATATAAAAAATACAACCACAGCATATTGACATGGTGGGCACTTACATGTGGGACAAATGTGCATCGCACCGTCCTTATGATCAGTTCTTGTTTTGGCAGAATGGACCTGTATTTTTATTTTTCAATAGTGGGTTTTATACCATATATGGTAGTGAATAGATTCCAAAAGAAGAAAGATGATCAATTGCAGAAAGAGATGAATAGTGCAACAATTTTAAACGCCTGATTGACTTTAAATGAATTGCATCATACTTGCCGCTGGTAAAAACTCACGTCTGGATACGGGCAAGCCTAAATCACTTTTAGAGATCAATGGAATGACATTGATGGAGCGACATATCCGTAACTTCAGGTTGGTGGGCGTGGAGCACTTTTGTGTGGTCACAGGGCACAATCCAGAACCTCTTCGCGATTTTATTCCGCACCTGGCGGCTTCTTATGGTGTCCATATTGATTTGGTTCATAATGATAGATATGACCTGGAAAATGGTTATTCTGTGAGCGTGACTAAAGATTGGGTTAACGGCCACAGAGCAGAGCATTTCTTTTTGACGATGGGTGATCATGCCTTTCAGCCAGAATTCGTAACGGCATTTGGTGAGAAAGTTTTGTCAGCAGAGTTGAATTCAAAATTGATTTTGGCGGTGGACAAACCAGGCGAATGGAATCGCCATATTGACATTGAGGATGTAACGCGTGTGCTGGCCAGTGAGCAGGGAGAAATCCTGAATATTGGAAAAATGATCGAGGAGTATAACTGCTATGATACAGGGCTTTTTTTGATGCAATCAAGCGTTTTTGATGTGCTGAATAACTGCTTTTCTCGGGGAGAATATACCATTTCCAATATGGTGTCTCGTTTGATTGCAGATAAGCAAGCCAGGGTGTTGGAACTATCGGGCTACACCTGGAATGATGTTGATAATCCAGAGGATTTAAATACTACTAAAAAACTAGATTTTAATTAATCAGCTAGAAAGTCCTCCATCATTTTGAGGATTTGAGTTTCACTAAACTTGTCAGCAGGAGATTTGAAACCAAAAGCTGAAATTATAGGAATGTTACCTGTCAGGCCTTTGTCTTTGGCAGTTTTGGCCAACCGCACTACGTCCAGCATTACCCCGGCACTGTTTGGACTGTCTTCCACTTTAAGCTTCAATTCCAGCTCAAATCTTTGATTACCAAACTGGGTTCCGTTTACATTGATGTAGCAGATCTTAGAGTCATTCAAGTGAGGTATAAAATCACTTGGCCCAATTCTAAGGTGAGGTTCGTTTACACCATTGAAAAGTGTATTGACCGCAGAGGTTTTAGAGATTCTTTTTGATTGAAGTCGTGACTCATCAATCATATTCTCAAAATCAGTGTTACCACCTACATTGAGCTGATATAGGTCATTTATATGAAAACCTCTATTCATCAAGCTCTCTACAAGCACCCTGTTGAGATAAGTCGCCCCAAATTGAGATTTGATATCGTCACCAGCGCAAACCAACCCTGCCTCTTTGAATTTGTTGCTCCACTCCGGAGTAGAACAAATAAATACAGGTATCGCATTTAGAAAACCTACGCCCGCTTTGAGAGCTTCTTCAGCATAAAACTTGGCAGCTTTTTCACTGCCGACTGGCAGGTAGCAGATTACAAACTCGGCATTAACTTCTTTTAAATAAGCGGCGACATCTACAGACTCCTGTTTTTCATCCACCTGAAATGAGTCGTGCATGTGGTCTGCAACACCGTCCAGGACATTGCCTTTTACGACAGTGACGCCTTTGTTGGACACATCAGAAAACTTAGCTGCAGAGTTGCTTCCGGCGAAGATTGCTTCAGAAATATCAAGCCCAACGATGCGCTGATCAACATCAATTGCACCTACAATTTCTACATCCTTGATTTGATATTGTCCGATTTGCTTCCGAACAAATCCCTTTGTTTCTTTCTCGTTTTTGTAAAATTCGATTCCCTGAATGAAAGATGAGGCACAATTTCCAACCCCGATAATAGCAACTCTGATCATTATGCGTTTTTTAACTGCGCGTGAAATTAAACAAAATAGGTTTTTGGTAACTGAACTTCGACGAATATTATTCTTTAATTGCCATTAAAACGTTTGTTGTAACACAAAATTCTTAAGTAGGTTACCGGGTACTTTATCCTAAAAAACAGGAAGTTGTCAATAGGGCGTATTAATTATAACTCTCTCAGGACACAGATAGGGAGTTTTGGTGATTTATTGCTGATATATAATTTGCGAATAAAAAAGGTCAACTTACCGCTGACCTTACGTCGGGGTGACTGGATTCGAACCAGCGACCTCCCGCACCCTAAGCGGGTACTCTAACCGGACTGAGCCACACCCCGAATTGCATTTTCAAATATAAAAAAAGGATGATTGAAAAATCAATCATCCTTGTATTCTAAGTCGGGGTGGCAGGATTCGAACCTGCGACCCCCTGGTCCCAAACCAGGTACTCTAACCGGACTGAGCCACACCCCGAACTTTTAGTTGTTTTGATGCTGCTGTGACAACTGCTCCAAAACGGAGTGCAAATCTAGAATTTTTTCCGATTAATAAAATGCCTAGGCAAAGAGATTTTATAAAATTTTTATTCATGCAATCATATTGCATGAATACTCCGATTATTATTGAAAATGAAAAGGAACTTATTTCACTTAGCCGGCATAATATGCTATCGCTCGCAATGATCTTACGATGGGGATTGTTTGATGTGGCAAGTGGAGGTTGTGGGTTAGTTGGCGTTGGTCTGGTTGCCCAGCCTTCTCAGAGTTTCATCACGCTTCCTGTCCAGCTGGGCTTTTAATTCTTCGTTGAGTTTTTTGATCTCTTTTTTATTGTTTTTTGCCCCTATGCTACTGACCACTCCGCTGAGTAGTGCTTTTGCCCAATAGTTGAATATAGCCTTATTGACATTCCTGTGATGAAATATGTCCCCCTGCCTAACAAATAGTAGGTGAGGGTTTTTCTTGTTTACCACAAAAGTATTGGCAAAGAAAGATTTGATGGACGCAGCGTGGTGTTTGTGTGTTTCTGCTTTCTGATTCAGAACCATGATTTTCAGGTCATTGTAATAAAACTTCATCTCACCTAAAGCATAGTCATGATTAGCTTCAAAATTGAAAGTCACCCGCTTGTTGTAACCATCCTTGATATGCACGAAGGCAGTATTTTCCAAGAGCTCATTCAGTTCGGTCAGGTTCATATCCACAAGCTCGCCCCTGAAGTAATAGAATTGATTTTCATCCTCAAGATCAAAATCAACATCCACGGTGAAGTGTCCTGTGTTCATCATGGTGCCAGTGGAGTGAAAAGTCATTATTGGGTCCATTGACAATTTGAGGCTATCATTCGTGATGTTGTTTATCTCTGCATTCAGATCCTGAAAAAAGATGACTCCTGGAAGGGTGCCGGTAGGAGAGTATTCAGAATGCGAAACATAAGATGAGATCAACTTAATTTGATCAATAAAAATAGGTATTGGGATACTACTCAGCAATGCCTGCGGTAGTGGCTTCTCACTATCTGGCGGTAGTGGCAGTCTTTTGTCCTTATGAGTGTCCAAAAGTAACCTTGTTATCGTGATGGTATTTAGATGGACACGTTCCTCTTCAATCCATTTGAGTGCTTGAAAACCCGAGATTTTGATTTCAGCGAGTTCCATGTCAAACCAATCCTTCTGAAATTCGTGGTGACGGCTGAATTCATCTCTTGAGTATATCGGATCCAGAACAATATCGTTTAGGTTGATTTCATTTAAGACACCATCATAATTGATCGACGCAACTGAAAACTGATACAGACTGTCAGGTGTAGTCACGGCAATATTCGACATTTTTAGTTTTGTGGATTGCAGCTTGTTCACAAGCTTGGAGATGGTCGTGGTAGAGTCAATTTGAACCGAATCTATAGAAAGGTTGATGTCGCTGATTGCCACAGTTTCGCCAAAATTTATATCTGCGTGCACTATGTCGGTATTTCCATCTCTGATATTCAAATTGTTGAAAGCAAGGTAGGGAAGAGGTTGTCGGTTTTTGTTCTTCGCTGATTTTGGTTTGTTCAGGTTCACATTGATGTAGGGTTGAGTTATTATAATCGAATCCAGTGTCACTTGCTTCTTGTGAGCCATTTTCTCAGGATCAAATCCTTTAATTTCGATAGTGGGGAAGTGCATCCTTATGGCATCAGAAGGAGCCATTTTTAGATCTGAAATTTTGATGTGACCGGCTTTGGTGTTCACAAATGCCTTTTGAATGGTCAAAGAATCAATTTGCCCGAATGGGCGAAAAACCATGTGCTGAACCTCGCCGAGATAATTTCTTGCAGAAAAAATAGTGGAGTCCTTACCAAGGTCAAATTCATTAATCATAATATTGATTTTATCAGCATCGGCCACCATACTGCTGTCGCTGATGTGGTTTTCAAAGTGAATTTTTCCGTTTGAAATATTCAGCAGATGAAACTTCAACAGGTCCTTTCTGAGGTTGGTCACTTCTTTGGATTCCTTGTAGGTTTTGATATCTGCAACCGGAGATAACAAATAGCCATCTTTAAAATGAATTTTTTGGTCGTTGATGAGCGTGTGGAAATCAATTTGGCGCAAATGCAATTCATGTGTGGCCACATTGATCTTGTTGTTAGCCTTGTCCGACGTTGGCTTCATGTGAAGTTGTTTCACGCTGAGAGTAGAGTCTTTAATAGAAATATCAAGATCCCTGCCGGTGATCTGATGCTCCATTTTGGAGAGATGCAGATATATGGAGTCTGACTTGTAACCTACCAGCGTGTAATATTCATCGCGTAGCGAGTCGTAGTGAAATTTGGATAATTCAACATCAAAATTCTCCAAATGAAGCTGCACGGTGCTATCTCCCTGTCCATATTGGGTTAGGTTTCCATTTCTGAAGTGCATCTCCTTAAAAGCCGTGTGATGTGCCCACTTCACAAGATTGTCACGGTTGTTATTGTTTTCATGGTGCGGATGAATGGGGATGATTGGCCGATCCACTATCAATGTGTCGAATGCCAGCAACTGATTGTGTAAGAAGTGATCCAGATCGAATTCGGTAATTCTAATTTCACCAAAGGTAAAAGGCTCAGGAGCAGTTTCAGGTTTCAGAAAAACATCTGTTACCACCAGGTCTTTCCAGTTGTTGAGGTTGACTTGGTGTAGGTTAAGCTTCAGTTTTTTAGAGTTGAATTCAAGAAGCTGAAGATCAATGTGTGATTTGGATGTAAATGAATTGAAAACAAAATTTTCTAAATCAGATGGCTGAAATGATACTTTTCCGAAGTTGATGTCCAGCTTCTCTACATCTACATATGAATCTTCTGTATTGGCTATGAAAGTACCATCTACCAAATCAAACTTACCAAGACGGAGGTATTTTAGAAATTCACTGTTTTTGGATGAATCTCTTTTCAGGCTGGTTGGTATGTCAACGGAAATGTTAGGTTGGACAATCGTAATCTCACTTGACACTAAACGACCAGAAATCAAATCAGATAGGGTTGCCAATCCCTCAGCATTAGCCCTTTTCAGGTCAACATTCACCACAATCGCATCATCAATCGGTACAATTGGGTGGATTTTAGTGTACTCCAGTTCCAGATGCGAGGTAAAGGAGGAGTAATTAAAATGACTCACGTCCAGCTTGTGAGTACTGTCCATGATAAATGTATGAAAGTCCTTGGCATCCAGGGCTACATCGTCAAATAGGCTCATCCAGTCCTTCGTGACAGCTTTGGTAGAGTCAAGAGAAAGCATGGATAGTTTCAGGTTCAAAGCTGTCGATGAGAACTTATTTTGATCAGTTATAAACTCAATCTTGCCGGCATCAAAATACACCTTCCCGATTTCAAAGGACTCAAAAACTTTGGTACTAAGACTGAGCAGGTCAATCGGCTCTTTGGTCGCTTGCTTGCTCTTTTTCTTTTTCACGAGAATTCGAGGATTTAATACTCTAATTGAATCTAGCTGTAATTTGTTCTCGCTATATGCTTTGTTAAAATCCAGTCCTCGAAAGTTAAGCTCCGGAACCTCGATATTCATATATGAGTCCAGTGTATGTACGGGCTCATTTCCTGAGGGCTTTATTTCTAAATTTTTGAATAAGATGTCTCCGGTTCCAGTGGAAATATGAAATTCATCAAATGAGAGAGCATGAACACTATCTGGTAATTCAAACTTTTGATTTGATATGATCAACTCAATCTTGTCTGTGAAAAGAAACTTGTCTTCTTCGGATGCTATGCTATCTAGAAGGAAGTTGTCAATGGAAAAATCGATCTGATCAACTAAAATCTGAAAGGGGTTTTTCTGAGGTGATTGTTGATAGTTTACGGAGGCATTTTGAATATCAAGACTTCCAATGCTGAACGCCTTTAAATATTCAGATATTGCATTGTATAGCGATCCGGTTTCTAATGAAAAAGTGGTTTTGGTTGTTTGATTACCGGATTTAGAGATAATGATTTCCGGATCATGAATTTTAATACCATTTATGGTCAACTCTTTACCAAAATATATTGCCGTCAGAGAGCCAAGAGATATCTCAGCTCTAGGCACAATCACTTTGTAAACCTGTTTGGCCGTATCGGTCCGTGCATCTTTGGATTTGGTAAGGATCAAATCTGTAATGCGTATTTCTTTATCAATCGCTACGATATCGATTTGAGAAAAATCTAACTCGTACCCTCCTTTTGATTGGTTAGAAACCAACTCCTTTAGTATGCCTCCAGCCAGCTCCGAACCGTAGCTTCTAATAATGAAGAATCCGGCGGTCAGGATTGTTATCAGACCGAGGAACAGGAACCACCAATATGTTTTCTTGAATTTGATATTTTACTGGTTTAGGTGGTGTCAAATTAGCAAATTAACCGGTCAAATGCATGACCTTAGAATAAAATGAAGCAAAGGTCTGCGGGTGATTTATTAAGGGCATCTTATTGGATTTAAATGCTACAAAGATTAACTTGACCATCGATCATTTAAGATCGGCGGTGGAAAATAGAGGCTATGCAGCATGCATAGCCTTTTTTATTATCATGTGATATAAAAAATATCAAAACGTTTTGTTTTAACTATCATTTGATAGTATAATTGTGTCATGGATAGTGAGTACTATTTTCCATAGCTGGTTCTTAATGAAGAAGGGTTACCCTGTGTAACCCTTCATTTTTTGAAAAAACTTCATCAAGAAAAACTATATTTGAGGCAATTATTTTGAGGTAATGGAGATAAATGACAGAATATCGGAGTTGATTGGAAAATTGGAAACAAATCCCAATTCATTTGCAGAGAATATAGGAGTAAAGGGTACAGTTGTTTACAACATCATCAAAGGAAGAAGGAGCAAGCCTAGCTTCGAGGTGCTTCAAAAAATCATTTTAGCTTATCAAACGGTCAACGCAAACTGGCTTTTAAATGGAGACGGTGATGTTTGGAAAGAGGATGCCAAGACCCATGATGTTGAGCCTGGTTACATCAAGGTAGAAAAAAGAATTACGCAGTTAGTAGGAACACTAAAGGAAGAATTTGGTGAGCGTGCTGAGATAGATGAAATTGAGGAACTCGTTACTGCGTTGATCGAAGAGAATGTAGAGCAAAAGTTCAAAATCATATCTCTCTACGAAAAGCAAGATCAAATTCTCGATGTTATTAGAAAGAAGCTAAGTCTCGATTTCTAATAACGGCTATTTAGCTATATATACTTTTCTTTCTTTGCTTCACAAACAGTTGCTTAAAGCTGTTTCCTGTTAGAGCTCCAAGGCCTCCGCATACACCGCCAATTATCCCTGATAAAATCACGAGCAATATTCCATCTTCCACAGGAAATAACTGCACCATCTTGTCTGTAAACGCCGCATTTGACTGGTAGTCCAAAATCCAGGCAGTAACGAGCCAAACGAGCCCTACGCCAAGAAATCCTCCGATAAAGGTGTTGATGGATGAGCCATGAATCCCAAAGCAAACACCAAATGTCACTACAAACAGGATCCACCATGGAGCATAAAGCGACAGCCCGTATGTGAATATGCTAATTAGAATGAGTCTTGCAAGAAATTTCATTATTCTGGTTTGATTGTTAAGGTGGAGGTTACTTTCGGGGATTGAGAGATGTCTTCGCCAAATAAAAGTTCAAAATATTCTCCAGCAGCCCATTTGTCTATCATGTGCCCATATTTGGGATCTGCAGGATTTCCGGTCTGGCTTCCAGGGTAGATGCCCCATGCTGTGGTACCCTCTGGTTTCATTTCTACGATCATGCGCCATGATGGACCAGCAGACTCGCTGGCAGCATTAACTATTCCCTTACCACCACCAATATGAATACTCTCTCTTGAGAATGGAGCTAACCTTAAAATGTGCCGAATCTGAGTGTTTTTGTAAGCAGCCCAATTCTGTTTAGTGTTGCTTTCATTTATGGTTGCCATGGAATCTACAGCCTCCGCAAACGAAAGAGCATACAGTTGATTTACTGTTTCTACAGATTTGGTGTCAATTATATCGAATAGCTTAAAGTCGGGGTTACTTTGAAGGAGTTGTGTTGTGACATACCGATGCGGCTTATTCACTGCAATATTGGTCGTGTCATATTCATCCCAAATTTTGTTGTAGAGGATGTCCCACCAAAGCTGATAGTAGCTAGGGGCAATTAGCTCGGGTTCATTGAAAAAGTCCCACTTCCTAAGCTGTGAAAAGTAGCTTCTTTCTGCCGAGGTGAAAGTGGTAGTGTCCAGGCTGTCAAGCATTGCAGGAAGGCTTTCAGAGGCATGGTAGTTGAAGTTGTCGTTTTGGAGTTTCATGAAATCTTTTGGTACAATGTCATTCATGACTCTTAACCTATCGTTAATCCGTCGGTTTCTGAAGTACTCATAGTGGTGATCCCAAACGTAGTATGGATAAAGAGAATCCACTTGATGCTGGTTAGCAGAACTCAAAAAACCCTGTTCTGGATTTTTATCCCAAAGCCTGTGCTCAAAAGGAATGGTTTCGGTCCACTCCTGATCAGTTTGAGATCCATCGAGTAAAAATTTGCCTTTGCCTTCTGGCTTAATAGGAAATTTACCAGGTAGGTTAACTGCAATATCTCCGGCTTTTGATCCAAAAAGAAAATTCTGAGGAGGGCCGTTAAAATAGGTTAGGGCCGTTTCAAACTCATCATAGCTCTGAGATCTGTTTACCTTGGACATGGCTGTAAGTGTATTGCCAGGGCTATGTGCCACCCATCTCATGGCGTGATTTATTTTCTCATTATCACCATAAAAATGTTCGTCATAAACGACTGGTCCGTGATGTACATAAACTATGGTGTCAAATTGGCTAGCTTCTCCACGGATTTTTATTTCCTCTACAACTTTTTCGGTTTTAAACCACTGATTATTGTACCAGTACTCTTCTCTGTTTTTGTCCCGAAACTTTATGCTGTACCAGTCCACCTGATCGCGAGGCGAGTTTGTGACACCCCAAACGATCTCATTGTTGAAGCCAATTAATATCGTAGGTGTTCCCGGCACAGTGACTCCCATTGTGTTCATAGATGGAGAATGCAGGTGCGTAGCATACCAGATAGATGGTTGAGTGAGTTGTAGGTCTGGTTCGTTCGCGAAAATCACATTTCCATCTTTGGTTTTAGATCCAGATGCCACGAAATTATTACTCCCATAAAGAGGGCTAGGCTTGTCAATCGTTTGAGGTGTTTTGGAAATTATATTGCGAAAAGTAGAAGCGACTTTTTTTGGTTCAAAATCCCATTTTTTCCCTTGTCTGATAACCGGATCGAGATTGCCCAGTTGCTCTGGGTACATCATATTGAAAAGCTCCTCACCAAAAAGGGCCAGTGCATTGGTGTTTTCAAGATCGGCTTCACTGCGACTGAGCGTGTTGCTTAGCATGGCGTAGGCAAGACAGGATTTTACAGGAGACCATTGCTCTGGCTCATAATCCAGCAGCTTAAATTCTATTGGGTAGTCAGCATAGTCTAGATTGTCTATGAATGCGTTAACTCCTTCTGCGTAAGCTTCCATTCCAGCTTTCACCTCAGGAAATTCTTGCACATTTTCCCATACCTGATAAGTCATTTTTTTCAGGCCAATTCTCCTATTCAATTTGTCAAAGTTGACGGCCCTCTCTCCAAGCACTTCAGCGAGTCTGCCCATGACTACTCTGGAGAAAAAGTCCATTTGCCACAGTCGATCTTTGGCTGTGAGATAGCCTTGCATGAAATAGGCATCATGGTCATTTTCAGCGTAAATGTGCGGAATATTGATTTCGTCGAAGTAAACCGCAACGGGGGATTCTACATCTAAAATTTTTTCAGAAAGATTTTCTCCTTTTTCAATGTTTTGGAGATACCCTTCAAATGGACTGAGTATTTTTCCTAGAGGAGGGATGCTGTTGATTTTGCTGTTGAGGGCTATACCGAGTGCGGATGAAAGCACTAAAAAGAATAAGAAACGGAAAGTTTTCATCTATACTGGAAGGTCGCGTGGGTCAATGTTCAGAAATTTGATATTGACCACAATTTGCGAATTATTCTTTTGATTTTCTAACATAATCGGTTTTTGAGCGGATTGCGATATTTTTGTGCCTGTGGAAGGAAAGGTTAAAACTAAATATGTGCGAATAGTGAAGCCAGTGGTTGATTGGTGTCTTGCTTTGGTCTTGATGCTGGCGTTTGTTCCTGTTTTTTTTCTTGTTGCATTCGCGAATATATTGCTTGGCCTTCCTGTTATTTTCGTTCATCGTAGACCAGGTTTGGAAGGGCGTCTTTTTGGTTTATTAAAATTCGCAACCATACATCCAAAAACCAGAGTTATAAACGGTTTTGGTAAGGTGCTCAGGCGAACTTCTATAGATGAATTGCCTCAGCTGATAAACATCCTAAAAGGTGAAATGAGTTTTGTGGGACCCAGGCCGCTGTTGGAGGGGTATCTGAGTGCATATACACAGAAACAAAAATACAGACATACAGTAAAACCAGGAATCACTGGCTTGGCGCAAGTGAATGGAAGAAATCATTTGTCGCTTGATGAAAAGGTAGAACAAGATCTGATGTATGTGGATCGAGTTTCTTTCCTTCTGGATATGCGGATTTTGCTCAAGACCATATTACAGTTATTTAAATTTCATGAGGCGGACGCTCACATGAATGTAGAAGTGAAGCGAACTAAACCCGTATTTTGACTCAAGACAGAATATACCTATCGCCACCTTTCGTTGATGAAGCGGAAAAGCAAGAGCTGAATTTTGCTTTGGATAGTGGCTGGATCGCTCCATATGGCCCTAAAATTGGTGAATTTCAAGAAGCACTGGCAAGACGCTTTGGGTTCGCAAACATTCTCTGTGTTAGTTCAGGTACTGCGGCTCTTCACCTGGCAGTGAAGCTTTGTGGAGTGACGAATGGTGATAAGGTCCTGGTGGGTTCACTGACGTTTGTAGCTGCTGCCAATGCTGTGTTGTATGAGGGAGGAGAGCCTGTTTTTATTGATAGTGAAATTGAAAGCTGGAATATTGATCCCGACCTGCTTGAGCAAAAACTAATTGACTCTCAGAAAAGGGGAGAGAAGATTAAAGGAGTTATTGTAACCCATATTTATGGAAGACCTGCCCAGATGCAGCGAATCAAAAATATATGTGTGCGTTACGGCGTGAAGTTGATAGAAGACGCGGCAGAAGCTTTGGGTGCGCAAGTAGAAGGGGCGTCTGTTGGCACTTTTGGGGATTATGCCATTCTATCATTTAATGGGAATAAAATCATCACCGCAAGCGGGGGTGGAGCTTTGGTTTGCAAGGCTGAGACAGATGCCGATAAAGCGCGTTTTTGGGCAAGTCAATCTAAAGACCAAGCTGAGCACTATGAGCATAGCGAGGTTGGTTATAACTACGGATTTAGCAATCTGCTTGCTGGAGTTGGGTTGGCGCAGTTGAATAAACTGGATGATTTTTTGTCCAGGAAAAAAGAGATTTTGGATTATTACATCCGCAGTTTTTCCGATTGGGACATCTTCGAGTTGGATCAATCTACATACGCCGGCAGCAATAATTGGCTTTCTGTATTTCTCATCAAGAATGAGGTGGTAGGTATGGTGTCTCCAGCAGAATTGGTAGCGGAGCTGGAGCAAGATAATATTGAAGCCAGAAGATTTTGGAAACCCCTTCATCAGCAGCCGTTGTTCGGAGATAGTGATTCTCAGCTAAATGGCGTATCTCAGGGTTTATTTGAAAGAGGGATTTGCCTGCCCTGCGGAGTTGGTCTGAGTAGCAATGATCAGGATAGGGTTGTGGAGGCCTTGCGAGCGTTATTTTCCCGTATCGGATTTCTTAAATAAGGGAGTTTCTCCACTGAATAAATCCGGAGGTAGATAGAACTCCAGTTGGAAATTTAAGAACAAGTATGAGTCGTTCTTTTTGGGATTACCTCTTTTACCTCCGGGCACTAAGATATTGTCATAAGCATTTTGGTTCACTACTGGGATTTCATCCTTGCGATTGGATATGATCTCGTGGGTAAGGTCAGGGTATGCGCCTCTGTAGCGGTCAGACACATCGTCCATGTAATCCGTGAAAGCGTAGCGATATGATGCTTCCAAATTGAAATTCATAAACGCATTGATCTTGAACTTCAGTCCCATTCCGGCAGGGATTACAAGGGCAAATTGACTGTAGTCCGTACCTTCGGTTTCATAGTCAGCAAGATCTACCCATTCTTCGCCTATCTCAGCTTGAGGGTTGAAGTGGGTAAGTCCCAATCCGGCAAATAGGTATGGCTCTATTTGGAGCCGGCGAAAATAGTCGCCCTTATAATCGTATAGGTAAAAGACTCCATTGATATTCAAATCCCAGTTTTTCGAAGAAAAGGAGAGGTTGCGTTGCTGAGCGTAGGTGCTGTCCTTGGCCTTGTTGTCAGATCCTTTTATGTTGTAGTAAGTTCCTTGCATTCTGACGGAAACTTTAGAGAGTAGTCTTGCCTCTACGCCAAGGTTGAGGTTGGAAAACTCTCTGCGGATGTGCTGGTCGTGTTTCAGATCACCATAATAGGTAGATGTGCCTGACCCCACTTGCACAGAAAAATACCTGTCATTCATTTGCCATGAAAGAAAATTCTGAGCAAGCACCGGGGATGATACTAGAATGATAAGGGCAAATGTGAACAGGGTTCGTTTCATGCAGGCTCAAAGTAAATAAACATAATGGATTTTGTTATTAATTGGGAACTAATAGGTGAGTGGGGAAGAAACCGAAAGCATAAAACCTAATGTTTAGTGTTCCAAAAGAAAAGCCTGACTTCATTGAAGTCAGGCTTTTGAGAGGTTCCAGGCGGATTCGAACCGCCGTAGAAGGTTTTGCAGACCTCTGCCTAGCCACTCGGCCATGGAACCCTTTAGTCTCGCAAACTTAGCAAATATTAAAAGAAAACAGGGAAACAAATTGCTCCCTGTTTTCATGTGTTTTGTAAGTTTTCATATATCACATGGAATTCGCATAGCACATATCCTTTTCGTATGATCGGGATTCTGATTTTATGCTCATTTCATGATTTATATTATTCTTCTTCCTCTGCGGAATCAGATTTTTTAGCCTTGGCAGCTTTCTTTGCTTTTGGCTTTTCTTCTTTCTCATCAGCTTCTGCTGTTTCCGGAGCAGCCTCAACTTTTGGCTCCTCTTTTTTAGCAGCGGCTTTTTTGGCTGGCGCAGGCTTAGCCGCAGCACCTTCCATTTTTTGCTTCAATGCAGAAAGAGCGTCCAGATCACCTAGAGTAGATTTCTCTGACTCTTTGTTGATCTTATCAAGCGTATTGCCTTTTCCAGCTTTCTTCTTCTTAGGAGCAGACTCTACAGGCTGATCAGCACCTTCTTTCCATACGGATGTATGAGAAAGTACAATGCGCTTCTCATCTTTAGAGAACTCAAGAACTTTGAAGTCAAGCGTTTCGCCTTCTTTAGCTACTGACTCATCCTCTTTATGAAGGTTTTTGCTAGCAACTTGTCCTTCCAGACCGTACGGAAGCTCGATGAATGCACCTCTGTCATTTTTAGAGATTACAGTACACTTGTGAATAGAACCTTTTGTGAATACAGTTTCGAATGTATCCCAAGGGTTTTCTTCAAGGTGCTTGTGGCTAAGAGCCAATCTTCTGTTGTCTCCGTCAAGTTCCATCACTACTACTTCTAGCTCTTCGCCAACTTTCACGAATTCAGATGGGTGCTTGATTTTCTTAGTCCAGCTCAGGTCAGAAACGTGTACCAAACCGTCGATACCTTCTTCAAGCTCGATAAAAAGACCGAAGTTGGTAAGGTTTCTTACGATTCCAGAATGCTTAGACCCTACAGCGTACTTAGTAAGAAGGTCTTGCTTAGTCCATGGGTCTTCAGTCAACTGCTTGATACCAAGAGACATTTTTCTTTCGTCTCTGTCCACAGTCAATACCACTGCCTCAAGCGTATCACTTACAGACATGAAGTCTTGTGGGTTTCTCAGGTGCTGAGACCATGACATTTCTGATACGTGGATCAAACCTTCTACACCAGGGATGATTTCAAGGAATGCACCGTAATCAGCAACATTTACAATCTTACCTTTTACTTTAGATCCTACATCCAGGTCTTTGTCTAGTGAATCCCAAGGGTGAGCAGTAAGCTGCTTCATACCTAGTGAAATTCTCTTCTTGTCATCGTCAAAGTCAAGAACAACCACGTTAACCTTTTCGTCAAGGTTAAGTACTTCTTCTGGGTGATTGATTCTACCCCAAGAGATGTCAGTAATGTGAAGAAGACCGTCAACACCACCCAAGTCGATGAATACACCGAAGTTGGTCATGTTTTTGATCACACCCTCAAGTACCTGACCTTTCTCAAGGTTATTAAGGATAACAGCTTTTTGCTTCTCGATATCTTTCTCGATAAGTACTTTATGAGAAACAACCACGTTATCGTTGGTGTAGTTGATTTTCACAACTTTCACCTCCATTTTCTTACCAACAAAAACATCAAAGTCTCTGATTGGCTTAACATCTATTTGTGATCCAGGAAGGAAAGCCTCTACGCCGTAGATATCTACGATCAGACCACCTTTGGTTCTTCTCTTAACCATACCTTCGATCACTTCATCGTGATCAAGACCATTCTGGATGTTTTCCCAGGCCTTAACGATTTTTGCTTTTCTTCTTGAAAGTACAAGCTGTCCGTTAGCATTTTCCTGCTCTTCTACGTACACCTCTACTTCATCACCAGGCTTTAAGCCTTCGATATCTCTGAATTCAGAAAGAGATACAAGACCGTCTGATTTGAAGCCGATGTTTACGATCACATCTCTGTTCGTAACACCCACTACAGTTCCTGTCATTACTTCTTTCTCTGAGATAGAGTTCATGGTAGACTCGTACATAGCCTCCATTTTCTTTCTATCCGCATCAGAATATTCTTCACCGAAACCATCATCTGAAGATGTATCCCAAATGTCTTCTGGCTCCTCAGGTGCAAGAGCTTCCTCAGCTTTAGGTTCTTCTTTCTTCGCTTCAGCTTTAGGTGCGACCTCTTCGGCAACTTCCTCTTTAGCTTCTGCGGCTGGAGCTGCTTCTTCGGCAACTTCTTCTGTGGCTGGAGCTGCTTCTTCTGCAACTTCCTCTTTGACCTCAGCTGCTGATTCCGTTGCTTCTACCTCTTGGTTTTCAGCAACCTGAGCTTCAGTTTTTTCAGTTTCCTGAAGTTCTTTTTTTTCTTCTTCTGCCATAATAAAAAATGACTCTTCATACACATCGTCCCTAGAGTCATGAGAACGAGCGTTTTTGGTTTTGAGTAACATCCCAATTTCACATCAGGAAGTCCATTCACTCGAATGGAGGCGCAAAGTTAAAAGATTATTGGGAAAAATATAACGGCTCCTTCGGTTATCTTGCTTAAAGTTTTAACTGTTTCTAAGTATGAAAAAATGGATTTCAATAGTGGTATTGGCATTTTTAGCCGGATGTGCTTCAGGACCATCAGCTGACTTGGTGATAATAAATGCCAGAATATATACCGTGAATGACAATTTGCCTGTGGTGAGTGCTCTCGCAATAAAAGATGGTAAAATCATGAAATTGGGCGAAAAATCCGAAGTTGAGGTGCTGGTCTCGGATAGCACGGAGGTTATGGATTTAGAAGGCCAGTTCGTTTTTCCGGGATTTATCGAAGGGCATGCACACCTCATGGGGATTGGGGCGAATCTCTTGAATGTGGATTTGAGTACGGCACAAAGCTATGACGAGGTAATTGAGATGGTTAAAAAGAGAGCCATGACTCTGCCAAAAGGGGATTGGATTTTAGGGAGAGGGTGGCACCAGGATAAGTGGCTCAGTACTTCAGAAAGTTCTTTTAGAGGGTTTCCCACCCATGAGCCCTTGAGCGAGGCAGTGCCTGACCACCCAGTATATCTTTCTCATGCAAGTGGACATGCCGCCCTGGTCAATGATAAAGCGCTTGCCATGGCTGGAATTGACAAAGAGACGTCTAGCCCGGCCGGAGGTGAAATTGTGAAAAATATATCCGGAAATCCTACAGGCATTCTCAACGAGATGGCATCTGATTTGGTGTTTGGTATTATTCCTGCGGCCTCATATAATGCTCGGGCTAAGACACTCTCATTGGCTATTGACGAATGTCTGAAAAATGGCTTAACTGGATTTCATGATGCCGGGGCAAAAAAGGAGATCATTGATTTGTACAAGGATTTCGCTGAGGCTGAAAAACTGAAAATGCGACTTCATGTGATGGTGGCGGGATATGATACCGCTAGTGTCAGTCATTTCCTTGATAATGGCCCTGAGGTTGGTTTGTACAATGATCATTTGAACGTGTCTGCTATCAAACTATATTCAGATGGTGCCCTTGGCTCACGTGGCGCTTGGCTGCTGGAAGAATATACAGATGCGCCTGGCGTACACGGTCATAATACTACACCTCTGGATACGATTGCTTCTATTGCCGAAAAGGGCTACTTGAATGGTTTTCAGATATGTATACATGCTATTGGGGATCGGGCTAATAGGGAGGTATTGGATATTTATGAATCAATGTTTGAGAAGTACCCTGAAAAACGAGACGACCGAAGATTTAGAATAGAACATGCGCAGCACATTCACCCGGATGATATTTCGCGATTTGCCAAACTGGGAGTTATTCCGGCTATGCAAGCCATTCATATGTCCTCTGATCGCCCCTGGGCTATTGACCGATTGGGAAAAGAAAGAATAGAAAACGGGGCGTATATGTGGAGTGAGTTGATTGACAATGGCTCCCCAATTGTGAATGGAACGGATGCTCCCGTGGAGCCGGTAAACCCCCTTGCTAGTTTTTATGCTTCTGTTTCCAGAAAAACACTAAAAGGCACACCGAATGGTGGGTATGAGCCCGGGCAGAAGATGACTCGGGAGGAGGCACTGAAATCCTACACACTTTGGCCGGCCTATGGCGCTTTTATGGAAGATTTGATCGGGAGCATAGAGGTGGGAAAATATGCAGACTTCACTGTTTTGGATCGAGATATCATGACCATTCCCGAAGAGGAGATTTTAGAAACCAAAGTTCTGAAAACTGTGATAGCCGGAGAGGTTTTATATTCCGCCAACTGATCTCCCAATTAGGAATTTATTTGATACGTTTGCTCAGATACCTAAACAAAGCATTGCAGTGTTAATAGAGCAGAATTTTTCGCTAAAAAACCACAACACTTTTCACTTTGATGTGAGAGCCGACTACATGGCTTCTATCAAAACCCAAGAGGATCTTGAAGATATATTCTCAGATTACAAGTTCCGAAATAAGAAAAAATTGATACTCGGTGGAGGCTCGAATGTACTTTTCACCCGCAATTTCCTTGGTCTTGTTATAAAGATGGGGATATCAGGGATCAGTGTGGTGGAAGATTCAGATGATTCTGTGATTGTGAGTTTTGGTGCCGGAGAAAACTGGCATCAGTGTGTGCTTTGGTGTATCGAAAGCGGCTTTGGAGGTGTGGAAAATCTTTCGTTCATCCCGGGAACCATTGGTGCAGCGCCCATGCAAAACATAGGTGCTTATGGAGTAGAGTTGAAAGAAGTTTTTCATTCGCTCGAGGCATACGAGATCAAAACCGGCAAAACCGTGCGCTTCTACAATGAAGACTGCAAGTTTGGCTATCGGTATAGCATTTTCAAAGGGGCTTTGAAAGACAAGTACGTCATTACCAGGGTTTATCTGCGACTCACTAAAAAACCTGTGTTTAACATAGGGTATGGTAATCTGAAAGAGAAACTGGATGAAATGGGAGTACAAGAGCTTTCGCTGAAAAACGTGAGCCAGGCTGTCATAAATATTCGTCAGTCCAAGTTACCCGATCCGCTGGATATCGGCAATGCAGGCAGTTTTTTTAAAAACCCTGTGGTAGATACTGATTACTTCGAGGCGCTGAAGGCTGCCTTTGAGAATATTCCCGGATACAAAATTGATAATGAAACCACCAAAATCCCCGCAGGCTGGATGATAGATCAGTGCGGCTGGAAAGGCCGACGCATCGGCGAAGTAGGTGTTCATGAAAAGCAGGCGCTGGTTTTGGTCAACCACGGAGATGGTACGGGTAAAGAGATTGTTCAGCTTTCGGAGATGGTGCAGCAGTCCGTTTTCAAGACTTTTGGTGTTCAGCTGGAGCCTGAGGTTAATTTCATATAATCCCCCAATTCAGACTTTCATCAGAAACTTCAGATATTTTTGTCTTCGATGAAACTTTTGGTTGTAGAAGACAATACTCAACTTCAGGAAAATATTGGTTCGTTCCTTTCTAAGGAGGGTTACATCTGCGAAATAGCAGAAAACTACAAAAAAGCCAGCGAGAAGCTCTATGGCTATAGCTATGATTTGGTGGCACTGGACTTAATGTTGCCAGATGGCAATGGTTTGGACTTGCTGAAGGTGATTAAAGAAAACTGGCCAGATATTGGCATTTTGATTATCTCCGCCAAAAATGCGCTTGACGACAAAATAGCCGGGCTTGACTTAGGGGCAGATGACTACCTGGCCAAGCCATTTCATCTGACTGAATTGAATGCGCGACTCAGGGCGATTTTTCGACGCAGAAACCAGCAGGGGGAGACTAAAATCACTTTCGAGGAAATTTCCATTAACCCCGATATTTATGAGGTACGCGTAAGCGACCAACTTCTAGAGCTCACAAGAAAAGAGTTCGAATTGATTCACTATTTCATTGTCAATCAGAATCGAGTTTTGACAAAGCAGTCAATAGCTGAGCACCTTTGGGGTGATTATATGGATACAGCTGATTCATTCGATTTTGTGTATCAGCACATCAAAAACCTCAGAAAGAAGATCATGAAAGCCGGAGGTCAGGACTATGTACATACGGTATATGGAGTAGGGTATAAGTTCAAAAAAGAAGAATGAGACTCATCATCAAAATAGCGATTATCTACGCGCTGATCTCGTTTTTCGTTTTCCTAATAGGCGGATATATCAACTACACGGTCATGAGTCGGGAGATAGACAAGGAACAGCGATACTTTCTAAACGATCGACTGAATCGGGTGATCCCATGGATAGAAAAAAGAGAGTTTAAGGAAACTGTTGTCAGAAACAAATTGAAAGTCCAACCGCTTGCCGAGTTAAGAGAAGAAACCGAAAAAGTCTATTCTGACACACTGGTGATGCACGCAGATCTGGAGCGAATAGAACCACACCTAAAACTAGATGTAATCAAAAACATCAATGGTCGTAGTTATAAAATCATGCTCTACGATCTGATCGTAGAGTCGGACGATATCGAGGATGTGGTACGAGAAACCATGATCAAAACCTATTTGATTTTGCTCGGAGCGATGCTTTTGCTGAGCTTTATTGTTTCTTATTATTTATTCCGTCCATTCAACACTACCCTTGAGGCCATTAAGAATTTTTCGTTGAAAAGCCAGAGAGGATTGAAGCTTTCAAAGCCCTCTACCAGAGAGTTTAAAAAACTCAATTCGTTTATCGAGGAAATGACCGGTCAGGTGAGCCGTGACTATAAGGCCTTGAAGGAATTTTCCGAAAATGCTTCACATGAGTTACAGACGCCACTTTCTATTGCCAACGGAAAGCTCGAACTATTGCTAAGTTTCCCAAACCTGGAACAGGAGCAGATAGAGCTTATCAGCTCAGCGCAAAATGCCCTGAAACGGCTTAGTAAAACAAACAATTCGCTCAGCCTGCTGACAAAAATTGAGAATAAGGAATTTTCAGATTTTGAGAAAGTCAATTTTTCAGATTTGGTTCAAAACATTCTCAATGAATTCAATGAGTTGATAGAGCTCAAATCAATAGATATCAGCACAGGTATTAGATCCGATGTTGAGGTTTTAGGAAACAAAGTGCTTCTCGAAATACTCGTAAGCAACCTGCTCAACAATGCCGTGCGTCACAATCGTGAAGAGGGCTATATCAGTGTAGAACTCGTGGATGATTTTTGCCTGATCGAAAATTCAGGAACAGACGTAAATGTAGCGCCTGAAAAGTTGTTTCAAAGGTTTAAAAAAGGGAGTGAGCACCCTGATTCTTCGGGGCTTGGCTTATCCATCGTTCAGATGATTTGTGATCAGCACGGATTCGATGTTGAATATAAAGTCAAAGACAAACATCATTCCCTTAAAGTCAGTTTTACAAAGAGCTAAACTTCAAAATTACTTCAAATCGTATAGCTACGTTTGTTTTGTAAATACCAAAAATGAGAAACTTTTTACTAGCCCTATCATTTATCCCCATATTGGTTTTGGCCCAATCCAAATCCATGATTACCGGTTCGCTCATTGATAGCGAGAATGGTACGCCATTAGAGTTTGCTACAGTCAGTGTCATTAATCCATCTGATCAAGTGCTGTTAACGGGTGGCGTGACTGACTCCAAGGGAGGTTTTGCTATATCTCTCAAGCCAGGTATTTATACCATTAACGTTCAGTTTGTGACTTATGCTCCGCTACAAATCAAAGACGTGAAGGTGGAAACAGGCAAAGCCACACAGCTAGGTAGGCTCAGTATGGAGCCTGACACTGAAGAGCTAGGTGAAGTTGTAGTGCAGGCAGAAAGAACACAGATGGAGATGAACCTGGATAAAAAAGTATATAACGTAGGGAAGGATTTGAGCAATCTCGGTGGGAGTGCTTCGGACATCCTGTCAAACCTACCATCGGTTACTGTAGATATAGAAGGAAATGTCGAGTTGCGTGGTAGCTCAAATGTTAAGGTGCTGATTGATGGGAAGCCTTCTGGTTTAGTGGGGCTTTCCTCATCAGACGCCTTGCGCCAGCTTCAGGGCAATCTGATTGAACGCATCGAGATAGTGACAAACCCTTCGGCGAGATATGATGCAGAAGGCCAGGCTGGCATCATCAATATTGTATTAAAAAAAGATAGCAAAAAAGGTATTAACGGAAGTTTTCAGGTCAATACAGGGTACCCACAAAATCACGGAGCTTCCGTAAACATGAACTTTAGAAGAGAATGGGTAAATCTATTTGTCAACTATGGACTGAGCTACCGCGATAGTCCCGGAGGAGGCAAGACAGATCAGGAATATCACTTAGATGAACCTTCCCCAACTACGGGAGAGACCGACTACTTTACCAAGCTCCGGCGCGATCATAACAGGGCTGGTATTAGCAATAGCATTCGGTTTGGTTCAGACTTTTACCTTTCAGACAAAACAACACTTACTGCTGCATTTCTGTACCGATATTCTGATGAGAAAAACGATGCGGTTCTTGACTATAGGGATTTTGATCTTAGTGGCAATTTTTTGGAGTACACACTAAGAAATGACAAAGAAACTGAAGGAGATCATAATCTGGAGTATTCTCTTAATTTGACTAAACAATTTACAAGGAAAGAACAGAAGCTAACAGCAGATATCCAATACCAAAGCAACAACGAAATAGAGAAATCCAACATTGTGCAGTCAGAAGGAGCAACGGTGGCCAGTAGCGTGCCTGCACTCTTTCAAAAAGTCAAAAACGACGAAGGTGAGAAAAGGCTCATGCTGCAGGCGGATTACATTCATCCTTTTGGTTTGAAAGGCAAGTTTGAAACAGGATTCAGAAGTACCAATAGGCACGTAAAAAACATTTATAATGTGGACGAACGAACAGACGAGTCTGAGCCGTTTGTGCAACTGGATGAATTCAGTACTGACTTTGCCTATCTGGAAAATGTGCATGCCGCTTATGGAATAGTGAGTGATCAATATGATAAGTTTTCCTGGCAGGTTGGGCTTAGAGCGGAGATGACGGACATTTCATCAGAGCAAAAAGAAGACACGGTGAAGCGAGATTGGAATTATATCAATTATTTTCCGAGTGCTTTTTTGACCTATAAAATCACTGAGGTATCGCAGATTCAGCTGAGCTACAGCCGCCGGATAAACAGACCAAGGTTTAGAGAACTAAACCCATTTAGTTCTTTCACTGACAATAGAAACTTCAGAGTAGGTAACCCGACATTGCAGCCTGAGTTTACGGATTCTTATGAAGCGGGCCTCTTACAAAACTTTAAAAAATCTTCCTTCTATTATGGCGTTTATTACCGATTTACGGACGATCTGATACAGCGTGTGACGCTTGAACCAAACGACGAAGGTCAACGCATACGCAAACCTTACAATATTGGTGAGCGACATCAGGTTGGAGTGGAAACTAATATTTCGCATGAGTTTGTAGGCTGGTATAGAATTAATGGTAATTTTAATTTCTTTCGTAGTGAGACGATAGGATCCGTTGGCGATACCCTGACTTTGAATGCTAAGGCAAT
Organism: Cyclobacteriaceae bacterium; assembly: GCA_039944535.1. Classification (GTDB taxonomy): domain Bacteria; phylum Bacteroidota; class Bacteroidia; order Cytophagales; family Cyclobacteriaceae; genus JAMZMI01. The sequence goes on along the minus strand of JBDUYP010000025.1, from coordinate 67,526 downwards.
GAGTTTTTCGACACGTATGAGCAATATCTTCAAGCTAGGAGACAAGACTGATGCCCAACTTAATCTTAATTATCGAGCACCTCAAAAGGACACACAAGGTAAACGCTATTCCATGACATCACTCGATTTAGGAATTTCCAGAGATGTTCTTGGAGATGATGGTACTCTTTCTTTGAGTGTTTCCGATTTGTTTAATTCTCGGAAGTACCGATTTGAGACCAGTACTGAGAACTTTTATGAGAAAGGTGAATGGCAGTGGAGGAGAGGCCCGAGTGCTCAGCTTACTTTTATCTACAGATTAAACCAAAAAAAGCAACGTCCCGGACGAGGCGAAAATGGTGGCGAGTTTATGGACGATGGTGGCTTTTAGATCATATCAGTAGTGTGTTCGATCTCACCTTCGTACTGAGTTACATTCACACCAAACCTTCTCAGAAAATCCACACCTTCATCATTGGTGATGCCTTTGTACTGAGCGTATGACTTTAGGAAAATCACATTGGTGATGCCCACACTGTAGATAATTCTGGCACATGCCAGACAAGGAGATAATGTGACATAAAGAGTAGCGCCTGTGATCTCTGTTTTATTTTTCACCGCATACAATATTGCGTTTTGTTCGGCATGTATAGCTAGCGAGCAGCCTCCCTTAGAGTCTCTGGGACAGCCTGTATCCGGAAACTCCTGATCACAGTTGTGCGTGCCGGCAGGCGGCCCATTGTAGCCTATAGAGATGATTCGGGTGTCTTTGGTTAATACAGCTCCCACATGTCTTTTGATACAGTGGCTTCTTTTGGCCAGGTTTACGGCCAGTTCCATAAAAATATCGTCAAATTCGGGTCTTTCCATCAGTGGCTAAGGTAGTAGCATTGTCAAAATAAATCTAGGGGTAAAAACCTTTTTAGCAGTTTTGATATAAAATACAATTATGAAAAAGCTAATCATTGCCCTTGCTATCACATTTTGTTTTACGAATATTCAGGCACAGCAGCTAGCAGCTCTTGACTCTGCTCAATACTTCGACTTTTGGGTAGGTGAGTGGACGGCCTCATGGGATGAGGGCAATGGTGTGGAGCAGCTGGGCACCAACAACATTACCAAATCATTAGATGATAAAATAATTGTTGAGAATTTTAGGGTCACAGGAGGTCAGAGCAAAGGGTTTAAAGGAATGAGCATGTCTGTTTTTCAGCCACGAACCAATACCTGGAAACAGTTCTGGACAGATAATCAGGGTGGGTATTTTGACTTTACAGGTTATTTTGATGGAGACAAAAGGATATTTCAAACTGCAGGGGTTGAGAGAGGGGGTAAAAAGGTATATCAACGGATGGTGTTTTATGACATTGCTGAAAGCTCCATGACTTGGGACTGGGAAAGTAGCTCTGATGGCGGGGACACCTGGAAGTTGCAGTGGAGGATTTTTTATGAAAAATAGGAATTGATTTCATTCATCTAACCATTTGATTAATTCATAGAAATGCCTGCACTATTTCATGTTTTTACTATCATTTGATATATTTTCGCGAATTAAAGTTTATTTGAACCAGCGTTCGTAAATCGTAAGATTTTATAAACATTCAGCGAGTATTAACATGAAATTTATTTCCAGTTCTGGCCAGTTTCTGGCTTTAGTATTTGTATTTTCATCATTTGCATTATCTCAAGTTAGTGCGCAAACTACCTACACCAGTGTGAGCGACGGAGCTTGGACGAGTGGGGCCACCTGGAGCGGTGGAAGTGCTCCGAGTACGGCTGCAGATTGGAGTAGCCCCAATAAAGATATTGAGATCTATCATGACATCACAAGGTCCGGTAGTCTGACTTTAGGTGGAGGATATCATAGGTATGTAGATATTTATGATACTTTGACTGTCACGGGAACGCTCACAGTGTCAGAAAATTCAGGTTCATATCCCGAAACCATCGTGACCGTAAAGAGTGGTGGAGCTATAATAGCAGCTGCACTAACAGTCCAACAGTCTTCTTATTTGCTTATAGAAGATGGAGCGCATGTTGTTATTAGTGGTACCCTCAACAATAACTGGAATTCAACTACGATAGAAAACGCAGGTTATCTCGAGGTTTATGATTTCAACAATAACGGTACATTTATCAATAGTGGAGAATTAGTTGTGAACAATGACTTCACTAATCACTATGATTTTACGGCAGCCTTTGGTGGAACTACGACTGTTGGAAATGATCTTATTTCCAATGGTAATATGACCGTACCCTCAGGGTCTACGCTTGATGTGGGCAATGACTTTTATCTCCACGATGGAAAAACCGCTGACATTGATGGTGTAATGAGTGTAGCTGGTGACGTCACTAACAATGGTGATATTGATGTTGATGCTACGGATGGCGCTTTTGTGGTAGGACCTGACGGCTCATATTCTGGAAATGCTATTAGTGGTGGAGGCGATTGCGGTGATAGTGGCGGAGGGTGCTGTGGCGGAGGCTGTGCTACACTACCTGTGGAATTATTGTCATTCGGCGTGGAGCAAGAGGTGTCGGGCACGAGATTAACCTGGGTGACAGGTTCGGAAATCAACAATGAATTTTTTACCGTTGAAAAGTCATTAGATGGAAAAACATTTGTCCATCAGGCAACTATAAAAGGATTTGGAAGTACCACCGATAAGCAGTTCTATGAGTGGATGGATATGACTACAGGGAGTGGGGTTACTTACTACAGACTCTCTCAAACTGACTTTGATGGAACCACAGAGGTTCTTGGTATGAAAGCATTAAATGTTTCCAGCCTTGAGGGCAGTGTCTCTCTTTATCCAAATCCAGTAGCACAGGGCGAGACTCTGCATTTTTCTGGAGCCGTTCCTGAGCGTTTAATTGTGTTTAATCAAAGCGGTCAGATTGTTTTTGATCAGCAAGCGGTTTCTCAAAAGTTCGACCTGTCAGGTGATATGAAGCCGGGACTTTATTTTATAAAAGTGTTTTCTGGTGGACACTCTGTTACCAAAAGGTTATTCGTAAAATAGCCTCAAAAAAACATCGATAGTTCCGTTTTATTTTATCTTTTTTTGGTATTTTGACAAAAAAATAAATACCTAAAAAGATGAAAAAACACTTTATTTTATTTGCTTTCGTATTGCTGTCAGTTACATCAATCAGTTTTGCCCAAACGGAAAAGGGTAGTGTCTATTTAAATGGAGGATCTACTCTGGCTTTTCTTGATGATAGCCCTGGGAGTCCAAACGGCGGTTATTTTGTTTTGTCTTCAAAAGCTGGTTATTTCCTGGGCGATAACTTTTTGATGTCACTTGGTGCCGACTACACAAAATACGGCGCATACTCTAGCCTCGGGCTTGATGTTTCTGCAAGGGGCTATGTAGCCGGTTTGTTTGGCGGCATTGGTGTAGGGATAATTAGGGAAGGAGGATTCTTAAGTGGTACTCAACTGAACTTTGAGGCAGGATATGCCGCTTTTTTAAATGATAAAGTTGCTTTAGAACCTGTTGTAGCATATACCAGATATGGAGGCGACTTTGGTGGAGGTACATTTATCGGACAAATAGGGGTGGGAGTCTATTTCTAGCCCTCATAACTCACCCTATAAATCGTCCCGCTCTGGTCGTCAGAGATTAGGATCGAGCCATCTTTGAGTATCAGCACATCTACCGGGCGGCCCCATGAGGTCTGCTCGGTTTCATTGAGCCAGCCATAGATGAACGGCTCGTAGCTCTGACCCTTTCCGTTTAGTTCCGTGACCATGGTCACTCGATACCCTATCTTATCTGACCTGTTCCAAGAGCCGTGCTCAGCTATCAGGATTTTATTTTTGTACGCTGCGGGAAACATATCCCCGGTGTAGAACTTCAATCCCAAAGGTGCTACGTGCGGATCTAGTTTTTGAACGGGTTTTACAAAATCTGAACAGGGGCGTTTATCGCCATACTCAGGGTCTTTGATGTCGCCACCGTGGCAATACGGATAGCCGAAATGTTGACCTTTTTCAGTTGCCCGATTGAGCTCACAGGGAGGGATGTCATCACCGAGCATATCACGGCCATTGTCAGTAAAGTACATCTCTGCTGTCTCAGGGTGCCAGGTAAAGCCCACTGTGTTTCTCACTCCACTGGCATAAACTTCTCTGTCTGATCCGTCGGGATTCATTCTCGTGATAGAAGCGTAAATTTCTTTTTTACTCTCGCAAATGTTGCATGGTGCTCCTACTGGCACATAGAGTTTCCCATCAGGACCAAAGGCAATGTATTTCCAGCCATGATGACCATCTGTTGGGTAATCGTCATAGATGATTTTCCCATAAGGATTATTCAATGTTGCTTCTATGTTGTCATACTTCCAGAGCTTACTTATTTCCGCAATGTAGAGTGCCCCATCTTTGAAAGCCACTCCGTTAGGGTTCCGCAGATCGGAGGCAATCGTGTAGATTTCGTCGGCTTTAAAATCTCCATCCGTGTCTTTTACTGCATACACCTTGTCATGCCCCCTAGTGCCAATGAACAGCGTACCATCATCTCCCATAGCCATAGACCGGGCACTTTTCACCCGGGCATAAACGTCTATTTTGAATCCATCAGGTAAAACCAGCCGATCCAACTGTAAACCTTCAGTAGAATTGAGATCAGTAGGGTCTGAAGTTTCTTTGGTTTCGGAGCTGCACCCGAAAGAAAATAAAAGTAGAAAGAGGGGTAAAATTTGATTTAAAGACATAGCGACTAGATTATGATGACCAATTTATAAAATCTATAACTATGGATTGAGGCATACTGTTAAAAGGCAGTCAACTTCCTTACTTTTGCACTCATTTTTAAATTGAAAATACGCGGCAATTCATGATCAGCATCAATAACCTTTCTTATTATATCGGCGATCGGGCACTCTATGATGAGGCTTCTCTCTTCATCACACCGAAGGATCGCATTGGGCTGATTGGGCTAAATGGAACAGGCAAGTCCACTTTGCTCAAAATGATGGTAGGTGAAGTACAGCCGTCGGGAGGAGAAATAAATAAGAGCAAGGAGACAACCATAGGTTTTTTGAATCAGGATTTGCTTTCTTATCAATCCGACGATTCTATACTGGAAGTGGCCATGCAAGCTTTCGAGGAGACGCTACGGCTGCAGCATCAGATTGATGAGATCCTAAAAAAGATGGAAACCGAGTACGATGATGCGCTAGTGGATCGCTTGGCGAAGCTTCAGGAAAGGTTTGAAACCAATGAGGGTTATGCCTTACAGGCCAAAGCAGAAGCTATTTTGGAAGGGATCGGTTTCAGTACCAAAGATTTGAAAAGACCGCTTAGGGAGTTTTCAGGAGGATGGAGAATGAGGGTTATGCTCGCAAAATTGCTTTTGGAGAAGCCGTCCCTACTCATGCTCGATGAGCCTACCAACCACCTTGATTTACCTTCGATCAAGTGGATTGAAACATACCTGCAGACCTACGAGGGAGCCATCATAGTAGTGTCTCACGACAGGCAGTTTTTGAACAACACGGTCAATAAGATAGTGGAAGTATATTCAGCTCAGCTCAATGTTTATCCGGGTAATTATGATAAATATGAGTCGGAAAAAGAACTTCGCAATGAAATTCAGCAGAGTGCTTTCGAAAATCAGCAGCAAAAAATTCGTCAGGCCGAAAGGTTCGTAGAGCGGTTTAAAGCCAAAGCCACCAAGGCAAAACAGGCACAGTCTCGCATGAAAATGCTTGAAAAAATGGATCGGATTGAAGCCGTGGTGGATGACACTCAGCAGGTCAATTTCAAATTCAATTTCAAAATAAAGTCTGGCCGTCAAGTAAAGACGCTCCGAAATATCTCTAAGTCTTATGGCGATCTGGATATCCTTAAAAATGCAGAGGGTCTAATCGAGCGCGGTGATAAAATAGCTCTGGTAGGGGCCAATGGAAAGGGGAAATCTACATTGCTGCGTATCATTACTAACAATGAGCCCTTCGAGGGAAAAGTAGAGACCGGTCACAATGTGATTGACACCTTTTACGCCCAGCACCAGCTGGAATCTTTGGGTGTGGACAATGAGATTTTGGAAGAACTCAAACAAGCGGGTAGCGGCAAAACAGATATGGAGCTCCGTGGAGTGTTGGGTTGTTTCCTCTTTAGCGATGATGAGGTTTTTAAGAAAATAAAAGTCCTTTCCGGGGGAGAAAAATCCCGTGTGGCTTTGGCCAAAACATTGATTTCGGAGGCCAACTTTCTGCTGCTCGATGAGCCTACCAACCATCTTGATATATTATCGGTGAGTATTTTGGAGCAGGCGTTGCAGCAGTATGAGGGCACGTTCCTTGTGGTCTCTCACGATCGTGATTTTATATCTAAAACCGCCAATAAAATATGGTGGATAGAAAACCATGAACTAAAGGAGTATCCGGGTACATATGAGGAATGGGACAGGTGGTACACCCGGGAGCAGGAAAAAAAGCAGGCTCAATCCAATAATGTGACGACAGCCTCTCAAGAGCCGAAAACCAAAAAGGAAAACACCAAGCCCAAAACAGTAGAACCCAATAAGCAACTCGAAAAAGAAATACAGCGGTTAGAAGAGGTGATAGGAAAGCTCGAAGACGAGATCGTTTCGTTTGAACAGAAGTTGGCCGATCCGGACAACTTCAACGATCCTCAAAAAATGGAGAAACTCAACAACAAATATCAGGCTAAAAAGTCGGAACTGGACAGGGCAAACTCACAATGGGAAGCTGCTGTTGAGAAGATGGATTCCTGATGTTACAGGTTTCTGGGTGGACGCTCATGCAGGATCCAAAACCTCGTCACTTTTGCGACGGGCAAAGACTTTGTAGAACGCGCACTGTTGGGTAAGGCTCCATTTGGAATGACATGTGGAAATTGATGCGGTGGAGAGATGATTTTGAAATCCAATTTGGAACATTCTTGATTTTTTAGCTTTTAATTCTTGAAAATCGACTAATTGATCAATAATATTTTGCGAAAGAAATTTTTCCTTCATTCTAATTATTAATTTTGCGTTTTATGGAGAAGAAAAAGCGGATAGTGGTAAAAGTGGGAACCAATGTGCTGACCAAAGCGGATGGTACTTTGGACAAGCCTATTTTCCGTCAGGTGGTGGTGCAGTTGGCCAAATTGATAGATCTGGGTTGGCGCCCAATTCTGGTTTCTTCCGGAGCAGTGGGAGCTGGGCGTGCGATTGTATCAGATTGTGAGATAGAAGATGAGGCCATCCGAAGGCAGGTTTTGTCTTCTGTGGGGCAGGCGTCACTCATGAAGCGCTACTATGAGCTTTTTCATGAATATGACATTGTTTGCTCTCAGGTTTTAACTACGAAAGAGGATTTTGCGCCTGGAGATCATTATCAGAATATGGTCAATTGTTTTGAGGGTCTGCTTAGCCAGCGAATAGTTCCAATAGTGAATGAAAACGATGTGGTGTCACTGACCGAGCTCATGTTTACAGATAATGATGAACTGGCAGGACTAACCGCTCAGATGGTAGCCGCCGAAAAATTAATCATACTGAGCAATGTGGATGGCTTGTTTACCGACACTCCGGGTGAGGCCGGCGCAGAGTTGGTTGCCATCGTTGATCAAAAGGATGATTTTCATATGTCTTTTATATCAGCTACAAAATCCACTCAGGGCAGAGGAGGCATGGGGTCGAAATATGAGATTGCGAAAAAATCTGCTGCGGTTGGGGTTGAGACCTTCATCGCCAATGGCAAAAGGGAAAATGTGATTACAGATATTTTAGAGGGCAAACCAGTAGGTACCCGTTTTTTGGTGCAGGCAGAAAAGATCAAGGCATAATGGCAACACTTTTGGAATCATCGATCAAGACAGGGCTGACGTCAGTCAGCGTGGCTAGCCGAAAGCTAGTGGCTCTCAATGATGATCAAATCAAAGATATTCTCAATAAAGTAGCAGACCTGGCGCTCGAAAAGTCCGCTGATATTCTCAAGGCCAATGCACTGGATCTAAGTCGCATGGATCCTGAGAACCCAAAGTACGATCGATTGCTTCTTAATGAAGAAAGGCTTAAAAGCATAACCGACGACATGAGACGGGTGGCAGATTTGCCATCTCCTCTGGGTATAGAGCTGGAAAGCAGCGTGCTGGAAAATGGGCTTGCTTTGCAACGCATTTCCGTAGCTATTGGAGTTATGGGTGTGGTTTATGAGTCGCGACCAAATGTCACATTCGATGTGTTTGCACTTTGCCTCAAATCCGGCAATGCCTGCGTACTCAAGGGTAGTCGTGATGCTCATGATTCCAACATTGCCATAGTGGATGTAATCCATGAAGTGCTCAACGAATATGACTTACAGGAGGCCTTGTTTTTGGCACCATCAGAGCGGGAGGCACTAGCTTATATTTTGGAGGCCGATGATTTTATTGATTGCGTGATTCCGCGTGGTAGCCAGGGACTAATCAACTATGTGAGGGAAAACTCGAGGGTGCCTGTCATAGAAACAGGAGCCGGAATCGTGCATACATATGTAGATGAGACGGCAGATATAGACAAGGCTAAAGCGATCGTACAAAACGCAAAATGTAGGAGGGTGAGTGTCTGCAATTCGCTCGATTGCTTGATCATACATGAGTCTCAGCTCGACAAGCTATCTCAAATAGTCAGCGGCATGGATGCGAGTCACGAAGTGGTGATTTATGCTGACGATAAGGCTCATAAAGCTCTGAAAGGAAACTATCATGAGACCTTGCTGCATCAGGCGCGACCTGAAGATTTTGGCGTGGAGTGGCTGTCACACAAAATGTCTATAAAAACAGTGTCAGGTTTGGATGATGCACTCGAGCATATTGCCCGGTATAGTTCCAAGCACAGCGAAGCGATCGTTTCTGAAAACGAAGACCATGTTTCCAAATTCCTGAAACATGTGGATGCCGCATGTGTCTATGCCAACGCCTCCACAGCCTTTTCTGACGGTGCACAGTTCGGGCTTGGCGCAGAGATAGGCATCAGCACGCAGAAACTGCACGCTCGCGGACCCATGGGTTTGAGAGAACTGACGAGCTACAAATGGGTAGTGAAAGGTGATGGGCAGGTAAGGCCATAATTCACAATTAAGAATGCCTCATTTTCAACTTCCTGCTAACAATTTTCAAATATGAATCTATTCGACGTATATCCACTCTTCCCGATAGAGATCACTCACGGTGAGGGCAACTATGTTTTTGATAAGGAAGGTACAAAGTACCTTGACCTTTACGGAGGTCATGCTGTGATTTCGATTGGCCACACGCACCACCACTATGTTACCCGCGTTAGTGAGCAGCTCAATAAAATTGGGTTTTATTCTAATTCCATTCAAAACCCCCTTCAACAAGAGTTGGCATCAAAGATTGGTAAGCTGTCCGGAAAAGAAGATTACAGCTTGTTTCTTTGCAATTCGGGCGCAGAGGCCAATGAAAATGCCTTGAAACTGGCGTCCTTTCACAATGGCAAAAGGAAGGTTATTTCTTTCACCGGCGGATTTCATGGACGTACTTCACTGGCTGTATCCATCACGGATAATCCAAATATTGTTGCTCCGGTCAATGAAACAGAAAACGCTCATATTCTCCCTTTCAATGATGAACAAGCGCTAAAGGAGGCTTTCGCTCAGTATGAAATAGCTGCTGTCATTGTTGAAGGCATTCAGGGAATAGGGGGGATCAATATTCCATCTGACAGTTTCATTAAGCTGATACGCCAGCTTTGCGATGATCACAATACCGTCTATATAGCAGATGCCATTCAGTGTGGTTATGGTCGCAGCGGCAAGTTTTTTTCGCACGATTACTATGGTGTAGATGCCGATATTTATACCCTTGCCAAGGGCATGGGAAATGGATTTCCCATTGGTGGAATCCTGACTTCTCCGAAGTTTGAAGCGAAGCACGGAATGCTGGGTACCACATTTGGCGGCAATCACCTTGCTTGTGCTGCAGCCATGGCTGTGGCGGAAGTTGTCGATTGCGAACAGCTCATCGAAAACGCCTTTGATATGGGCGGGTACATCATGTCAGAGCTTCGAAAAATGAGCGGGATCAAAGAAATAAGAGGCCGAGGGCTGATGATAGGAATAGAGCTGGACTACCCTGTAGCTGATTTGCGTAAGCGTCTTTTATTTGATCATAAGATCTTTACGGGTTCAGCATCTAACAAAAATACCATTCGGCTGCTGCCTAGCTTAACCGTGAAAAAAGAACAAGCCGATGTGTTTTTAGAAGCTTTGGCGAAAGAACTGGAGCTTGTAAATACGTAAAGCTTACTCTTTGGACTTCCTCTTCAGTACTGCGCCAAAAATTAGAGCGAAAAGCAATCCTATTGGGAAGAACTCCAAAAAGGTCATTCCTGCAATTACGAACGGGTTTTTGTAAGATTCCATCCAGGCTTCCATCTCTACAACTTTCTCGTCGATTTCTGATTGAGGTATTCCATCAGCTTCGTATTGGGCTATGATGTGTGCTGTGTATTGCTCGGTGAAATCAGGCATAAAGTTGGGATAGTAGATCATCCAACCAACTACATAAATGGCGGATGCCACCAGCACAATATAAAGTCCAGCCAGGAATGCTTGCTTAAAGGAAACAGCCCCGGGTTGTGCGTCTCTGTATTTTTTGACGCCTATAAAAACCACTACCATGGAAAGCAACATGCCGGCATAACCGGTAATCTCGCCCATGCTAAAGTCAAATTGACCTGATTCATCAATAAGGAAAAGCTGTGTAATGAGCCAGCTCGATATCAGTGCCAGGCCAGATAAGATGCCAAATGTCAATGCGTTTTTCATGATATAAATTTAGTTTATTCTTTGTCTGATACTATTCCGAGTTGTGTTCCTTCAGGGTCATGAACCCAGGCAAAATACTGCCCTGTCCCAGTTGGTAGTGGGCCTATGTGTTTCTGCCCTCCATGGGCTTCTATTTTTTTTATCGCCTCAGTCACGCTATCTACCTCAATATAGATCATTACATAATTGTGCGGTTCGTGCCCGAGCGAAGTAATGGAGCCGTCGATTCCTTTTGTGTTTTGAGTATTCACATTGGTAGCGTGCTGCGCTGCGTTCGTTTTCCAACCAAAAACAGACGTATAAAACTTTTGAGTTGCTGCTGAATCTCGGCAGCCAATATCAAATCGTATAACCGGATTTCCCAAATTTGATTTCATAACTAATGAATTGATTTGAAGTCCAATGAAAGTGAAAATTCCGGAATTTGATCTCATACTTTCGGGTGATTTTGAGTTATTAGGTTTCTGATTGCTGTATGATACCTATTTCTATTGCTTTCTGCACGGCCTGTGTCCTGCGTTGCGCTCCCAGTTTTTGATAAATGCTTGAGATGTGTGTTTTGGTTGTATTTAGTGATACAAAAAGTTGGTCTGCTATTTCTTGATTGGAGTGCCCCTGAGCTACAAGTTTGAGCACATCCATTTCTCTTTCACTCAACACGTCCTGACTTGCAGTCTTGTAGTTGACCGATTTGACGGCTTGTTTTCTCACCCAACTTCTACCCAGCAAAACACCAACTGGTATAGCCAGCAGGACAAGCACCAGACCAAAAACTTCCAGCTCGATTTCCTGAATCATAAAATTGTGTTTTAGAGTTTGCACAATCAGGAGCAACACACCGACCAAAAGACCGTAAAGAAGATAATGCTTATTCATGCTGAGATTTATTTCTTCAAATTGAAGTAGGTTTCTAACTTTGAATGCGAACATAAATTAATCAAAATGAGAAATATGAGAATACTACTACTAGTTGGTTTGATTGGATTTATAATGACCTCTTGCCAAAACGGCGGAGGTAGTACCACATTGGATGTGGCCATTGAGGGCGTGCCTGAGGGTGCTGTGCTTACGCCTTATGATGACATACCCGATTTGGTAAGGGCCACAGTGGATGTGGGAGGTGATATTACGCTGGAAGGAGACCTGCTCAGTGGTCTGAAGCACGGGTCATGGACGGAGTTTGAATTACAAGGACCCATTAAAAAAGTGACGACTTACTACATGGGTGTCAAGCATGGAGTAGAGCTTACATTTGACAGGACTGGTTACGTTACCGAAAAGCTCAACTGGGCCAATGGCGTGCTAGATGGTGAGGCCAAAGTATATGAGCGAAGGAAGGTAATGGAAGAAAAAACGTATGTCGACGGGGATCTTCACGGAGTAGTCAAAAAGTATTACCGCACCGGTAAAGTAATGGAAGAGGCACCATACCAAAATGGAAAAATGCATGGCATAGCCAAGTGGTTTGACAGTGAGGGGAACGTGTCTTTAGCTTATCGCTATGAGAACGGTGAGTTGGTAGATAAAAATGTAGATGTGGATCGTTAATCAGGGCTTTTAGCCTTTTTTTCCTTTCCTAACTTCTTTTCGAGGGAGTCAATTTTTTTATTGATTGCAGCCAGATAGTCTAGCATTTCTTCGTGCTCGGCATGCATAAAATCTTTGACTCTCTCTTCTTCGTGCTTCATTTCTTCACGATTGATTTCATTCATGGTGTTCACCACAATGGCGATAAACACATTGAGCGTAGTGTATGTCGCTAAAAGAATGAAAGGAACAAAAAATACAGGCGCAAATGGGATTTTTTGCATCATTGGTCTGGCAATTCCCGAAGACCAACTCTCCAGAGTCATGACTTGAAACAGGGTGAAGAAAGACTTGCTCATGTCACCAAAATATTCAGGAAACCGATCCTGATAAAGGTCTGTGCCTATTACTGCGAAAATGTAAAAGATGATGAACAGCAGTACGGCAATCCATCCAATGCTGGGAATGGATTTTATCAATGACTCAATGATCAGCCTGAGCTTTGGTACATTTTTGATCAAGCGGGCTGTTCGCAATATCCTGAGTGTCCTCAAAATATGAAGAGGCCCGGCAGCTGGTACCAGTGCTATCGCTACTATGAGAAAATCAAAAATGTTCCAGGCGTTTTTGAAGAATTTGTCCTGATACGCCACAATCTTCAGTGCAATCTCAATGGTGAAAACCACCAATATCACTTTGTCTATTTGATGTAACCACTTGCCAAAAATCCCGATGATGAAAGGCGAGGTTTCCATCCCAATCGTTATGGCGTTGAGGATGATTAGACCCAGAATCGTATTTTGAACATACTTGTGTTCCAAAAAATTCTTGAGGCCGTCAAGATTTTTGAGTTTATAACTAATCAGACTTAGTGGGTTTTTACTCTGCTCGTTCATAGGTTGGTGACGCAATATTAAATAATTACAAGGTGAAACGATTAGGTGTTTCTTGGTATAATTTGAACCAATCACATTAAATCAGCACTTTAGGTTATGCTAGGTTAATTTATGAATCGGCTGTCGATTATTTGGTTATTTTAGAGGCTCGACTTTCACCAATTCGTCGAGCGATAGTAAATAAAAGAATTCTTTATGAGTCAGTTAGCAGAAGATATACTAAGAGCTACCAACTTCGATCCTCGGCTGCTGGATGAGATGATCACTGTAGGTCGACAAAAAAAGGCCAGAGCGGGTGCTGTTGTGGTCAGCCCGGAAAGTCCCGGTGACGAAGTACCTATAGTGCTGGATGGGCTGCTGCGGGTGATGAGAATAGATGAGAATGGCAATGAAGTTTTTCTATACTACCTGCAGGGAGGAGAAACATGTGCCATGTCTATTACTTGTTGTCTGGAAGGTAAAAAATCCATCTTTTCTGTGGTAGCGGAGAATGATTCTTTACTTTGGATGATTCCTATGTCGTACCTGGATACCTGGGTGGTGAAGTATCCCTCTTTTAGAAAATTTGTTTTCAATTCATATCAAATCAGGTTCGACGAGCTCTTGCAGACCGTAGATAGTATCGCCTTCATGAAAATGGACGAACGGGTTTACCGCTATCTCTTAGATAAAAAGCAGGCTTTGGGTACCTATATTATACATACAACCCACGAGCAAATAGCAAAGGAACTGAATACATCGAGAGTAGTGATTTCCAGACTGCTGAAGCAATTGGAAAGAGAAGAAAAGATCGAGCAGTATCGCAATAGGATCGAGATTCTCTAATGTCACAATTGTTACATCTTGCTGAGGGTTACTTTCCTAGCTTTGAAGCTGTTTTTGACAAGTCGTAACCAATGAATTTCATTCATAAAATACTACCAATTACAAGCTGGCTACCTGCCTATAGGAGGTCTGACCTGAATGGTGACTTGTTTGCGGGTGTAACTGTTGGTATCATGCTTATCCCTCAGGGCATGGCCTATGCACTCATTGCGGGGCTGCCTCCGGTATATGGACTTTACGCCTCCATTGTTCCACAAATCATTTATGCTTTCTTTGGCACATCCAGACAACTATCTGTAGCTCCGGTGGCCATGGACTCACTGCTGGTAGCTGCCGGTGTTTCTGTTTTGGCCACAGAGGGAACCGATGCTTATATTAGCTTTGCTATCCTACTGGCCTTTTTCATGGGGTTGTTTCAGTTGCTATTCGGTATAGCACGGCTGGGTTTCATCACTAACTTATTATCAAAGCCTGTTATAAGTGGGTTTACCTCAGCGGCAGCACTGATTATTGGACTGAATCAGCTCAAATACCTACTGGGTATTGATTTGGACAAGAGCAACAGGGTTCATGAGATTGTGTGGAGCGCCGTTCAAAACGTAAATAACACTCACTTAATCACTCTGCTAATCGGGGTAGGAGGTATCGTGATAATCAAGCTCGTACAGCGAATAAATAATAAAATCCCAGGGGCTCTGATAGCTGTGGTGCTGGGGACTGCTCTTGTATTTTTTGCCGGCCTTGATGCTGCTGGAGTAAGCATAGTAAAAACGATTCCCGACGGTCTGCCTGCATTCCGGGTGCCGGAGTTTAGTCTTGGCCATCTGGGTGAATTGGTTCCCCTCGCTCTGACTATTTCTGTGGTTGCATTTATGGAGGCCTACTCCGTATCTAAAGCGCTGGAAGCCAAAAAACGGGATAGCAAGGTGCGGCCAAATCAGGAACTCATTGCAATTGGTGCATCAAATCTTGTTGCCTCCTTCTTTCAGAGTTTCCCGGTTACGGGTGGTTTTTCCAGATCGGCGGTCAATCATCAGGCTGGAGCGAGCACGCCAATGGCTTCTATTATCAGCGCCATAATTGTAGGTCTCACGTTGATTTTTCTCACCCCATTGTTTTTTTTCCTTCCCAAGGCCATATTAGCGTCTGTAATTATGGTAGCCGTGGCGGGGCTCATAGATATTCCGTATGCTACAAAACTTTGGCGAGATAGTAAGGTTGAGTTTGGTTTGTTGCTGGTCACGTTTTTGGTGACCTTAAATTTCAGTATGGTACCTGGTATAGTCAGCGGTATTGTGCTCTCCATTCTTATTTTGCTGTACAAGTTTGCCTATCCGCACATTGCTACGCTGGGCAGGCTCAGGGGGCATCATGAGTTTAGAAACATCAAACGCTTCAAAGACCTGGAAGTGTGGGATCATGTCCTTATTTTGAGGATTGATGCGCCGCTCACCTTTATTAATATTCAATATTTCAGAGAATATGTAGAAGACCGTGTGGAGGCATCTGACGGGCAGGTTGAGAGTATCATACTGGATGCAGGACCTATCAGCCACGTAGATGCTACGGCCGCTACAGGGTTGCGGGAGCTTTTGAATTATCTCAATGAAAAGAAGATCGAATTTGTCATGTGCGATCTTATCGGGCCTGTGAGAGATATTTTGAAAAAAACGGACCTAAAAGAAATTTTAAATATGGAAAATGTGTTTTTTGATTTGAACGAAGCAGTGAAGTATGTGACCACAAGGCAGCAGGGGGCGTACAAAGAATATGCGCTTCAATCAAATGATGATAAAGAATGATACTTAGAGATTATCTGGCCATTGATAGAACCAAACTAGCAAACCAAAGGACGCTGTTGTCTTTTATTCGGACTGCTTTGTACCTTGTCGTTTCGGGTGTAGCATTGACAAAGGTCAAGGCGTTGGAGCAGATCAGCTGGCTTGGGTATGTGATTATTGCCGCAAGTATAATAGTGTTGGTGATTGGTGTGGTGAATTATTTTCTTTTCAGAAATAAAATCCAAAAAGGGTATAAGGATGCAGACGAATTTGATGTCTAATTAGAGGGTAACTTATGTTACAATCTTAGAGGTGTCATATTCGTATGTTTGTAAAAGTGCATAAAACGTAAGAAAAGATTTTTATGAAAGTAGAACAGATATATACAGGTTGCCTCGCACAAGGGGCTTATTACATAGAAAGCGAAGGTGAGGCGGCTATTATTGATCCACTGAGAGAGTCGGCCCCATATTTGGAAAAAGCAGAGCGTGAGGGAGCGAAAATCAAATATATTTTTGAAACACATTTCCATGCGGATTTTGTGTCCGGTCATGTGGATCTGGCTCAAAAGAGCGGCGCTACCATTGTGTATGGTCCTGGAGCCAAGCCTGAATACAAAATTCATGAAGCTACGGATGGGGAAGTATTTAACCTTGGTAAGATTCAAATCAAAGTACTGCATACACCCGGGCATACCATGGAGAGCTCAACCTTCCTACTGATTGATGAGGAAGGCAAGGAGTACGGGATATTCAGTGGAGATACTTTGTTCATTGGAGATGTTGGGCGTCCGGATTTAGCTCAAAAAGGAGATATCACGCAAGAAGATCTCGCGGGAATGCTGTTTGAAAGTCTTCGAACTAAAATCATGACATTGCCTGACGATGTGATCGTATATCCTGCCCATGGCGCAGGATCGGCGTGTGGTAAAAACATGAGTAAGGAAACAACGGATCTTTTGGGCAACCAAAAGAAAACCAATTATGCACTGCGTGCAGATATGACTAAAGAGGAGTTTGTCAAAGAAGTGACGGACGGTCTTTTGCCTCCGCCTCAGTACTTTGCTCAGAATGTGGCGATGAACAAGGCAGTTACATTGGGTCTGGATGAAATTTTGAAGAAAGGAAATGTGGCGCTTGATGTAGATGAGTTCGAAGCTATGGCCAATCACGAAAGTGCCCTTGTTTTAGACACCAGGTCGGCGAAAAGTTTTTCAGAAGGGCACGTTCCAAACTCTATTTTCATTGGTATTGATGGTGGGTTTGCACCTTGGGTAGGAGCATTGATCCCCGATCTGCAGCAGTCCATTATTTTTATCGCTGACGAAGGAAGAGAAGAAGAAGTTGTTACTCGTCTGTCGAGAGTAGGGTATGACAATACGTTGGGTTACCTGAAAGGAGGTATTGCTGCATGGAAAGCCGAAGGCAAGGATGTGGAGACTGTCAAATCAATTTCAGCGGATGAATTTGCCAAAGTCTATACCAACGAAAGCCCTAGTGTGCTGGATGTGCGCAAACCGGGTGAATATGAAGCGGAGCACATTGAGGATGCTAAAACTTTTCCGTTGGATTATATAAGTGAAAATATGGGTGATATTGATGAGGATACTACCTACCATGTGCATTGTGCAGGTGGGTACAGGTCTATGATAGCCGCGTCAATATTGAAATCCAGGGGTTTTCACAATCTGGTGGACGTAGCTGGAGGTTTCAAGGCAATATCTGAAACGGAGATCCCTACCACGGATTATGTGTGTCCGTCAACCAAAAAATAATTGTAGTGAGTATAGTTGATAAATGTAAGAGGGAGCTGTGCAAGCTCCCTTTTTTTATCCCTTCTTGAGTAAGATGAATTCCACTCTGCGGTTTTCATCGCATGGAGGTGGGCATGTTGGTTGTTTGTCTCCCTGACCCTCTGTTTTAATTCTGCTTTTTGAAATGCCTTTTTCTAGAAGGTATTCTTTAATAGCCTCGGCGCGAGCTTCAGATAAGAGCATGTTTTTTTGGCTGTTGCCAACCTTATCCGTGTGACCCACTATTTTCACTTTAGACTTAGGATTTTCTATCATAAACTGAAGTATGACATTTAGTTCAGCGTATGAGTCCGGGTGAGGTGTGATTTCGCCTACCATAAAGACGATATTTTCCATCACTACAGTTTCACCTTCAGAGATTTCCTCGACTACTTTTTCGCCAATTTTCGATACTTGAGGTGTTGTCGGGGTTTCTTCTTCTATATTCTCAGCCTCAATCACCTCGGAGTACTCGATGGCGTTTTCTTCTTGCCGTTCTCGGGTCATCGTCCATAAATTGAAGTCTTTGGGCTGGTATTCGTTTCTCCATAGCCCTGAGATGCGGTTTCCTTCTTCGTTCATGTAGAGTGTGGCACGACCCACGGAGTTCTTCTCATCCCAAATGAATGTGATGGCATTTCGGTTGATTTTTCCATTGAGGACCTTGCCTTTGTACTTTTTTCGATCCTGTATATAGCTATACTCGCCAGTAAAAGTGCTGCCATTCTGCTCTATGGTCATGTCCTGCCAGTTGGTGTGCCACAGGCCATTGATGTTTACCGTTTTGCCGATTTTATTACCAGGTACGCCAAGTGCTTGAAATTCCGCTAGTTGGATCTGTGACTGACTGCCGTAGTTGCTGAGTACTATTAGTTTAATCCACCTGGCTTTTTGCGATTTGATTTCAATTTGGTGCAGGCTGTCTCTTGCGAGTTCAAATTCTCCAACTAATGTAAAGCCAGATCCTCGACTTTCTGTTGAAAATTCGACTCTCACATCTTTGGTTTCTATTTTCTGATAGTATTCACACCTATTGTCAAATACCAGTTTCTGAATGTTGTATTCTTCTGTCAGCTCTATGAGAAATTCTTTGGGGAAGGCTGTGCCACCAGCGCTCCAAACATTGGGGCTTTGATCCAAAAGCGCTCCTGCCGAATACTTGGCTAGCACGACACGTTCGGTCATATCCACTCGAGATCTCGGCGATTTAAGTATAGTAGCTCCATTTTCCAGTGCAACAGCATTGATCAATGTTTGCGAAAACACAGATGATGATAAAACAACTAAAATAACTAAAATGAGAGGTGATTTGAGTTTCATAAACTTGATTTTAACCAATCAACGAAGATAATGCAGGGTTGATTATGGATGGTGCTTCAACTAAAAAAAATAGGGGTTGTCAAACGTCCATCAAGAATGTTACCAGATTAGTTTCACGCTCGAGTTGCAGTTTTTTCCTCAGTCTGTACCGACTGATTTCCACCCCGCGCACAGATATATTTAGAAGTTGCGCTACATCCTTTGATGAGAGATTCATGCGCAGATATGCAGCCAGCTTGGTTTCCTGAGGTGTCAGGTCAGGATATTTGGTTTTTAGCTTTTTTAGAAAATCACCGTGCACCTGGTCGAAGTGCTTCGTGAACTGATCCCAACCTTTATCCTCGGATATGTTGCGATCTATATTCTTGACGATTTTTTTGATTTCGTCAGGTTTGGAGCCGGCATTTTTGGCCAGTTGTTCCAGCTTGGATTTGATATCCAGCATGAGCTCGTTTTTATTGAGCAAATGCATTGTGGATGAAGCCAGCTCTTTATTTTTGAAATCTACAGCAGCTCTTAGTTTCTCATTTCTAAGTTGCGTTATCCTTTGCTCTGATTCCTTTGCTACATTTTCCAGTTGGATGTCCTTTTGATGGATGGCTCTCTTTTGATTGATGACCATTCTTTTCTTATCGCCTTTGTGTTTTGTATCTAGCCACAGCATGGCCATGCTGAACAATATGATGATCAAAAGAAAGTAGGCAGAATAGGCCAGTTTGGTTAGATACCACGGACGGGCAATTTCAAATGAATAAGTTGCCGTATCGCTAATATCACCGTACAAACTCTTTGCTCTTGTCTTGAAGGTATAAGTGCCGTAGCTTAGGTTTGTATATTCTTTTAAATTGCTTTTGCCCCATTCTGACCAGTCGTCATCAAACCCCTGAAGTATATACTGATACTCTGTGTCTAAAAAACCTTCGAAATACGGTGCAGAAAACCTGAATCGAATTGATTTAAAATCCGCACCAACTTTAGAGGCACCCAAACTGTCAATGATGCCACCTGAGTACAACGTATATGTTGAGTCACCTGTAACCTCAATGTTACGAATTAGTGTTTTGAAGTCTTGAGAAGGTGTTTTGACAATGGTAGGGTTATAATGAATGAATCCTTCCTTCGCACCAATCAATATGTTTTCATGATCTATTACATTGATGTTTTCTGAGTCATCGGTCAGGAGGTACTTATTGATCGTATTAAATATTTTCTCTTGTGCCTCAAAATCCCCGAAATTATTTCTCTCTAATACACCGAAACGGTTTTTCTTGATGTAATAAATATTTCCAAGGTTATCTGGGGATAGTGTGTTTATATAATCGGTGTTACCAAGGGCTGTTTCCAGTTTAGGATACGGTTCGAACCTATCGGTAGCTGGGTTATATTCATAAACTCCTCTCTGCGCGGCAAAAACCAGTTTATCATTAATGTTAAATACGTTGATTAGCAGGTCGCTAGGAAATCCCTTTTCTGTACCATAGTAATCTTCCTTGCTGACTTTTGTGAATTCTTTGTCAAAAACGATCCGAAAAACACCTTTAAAACCGTGTGTTATCCAAAGTGTGCTGTCATTTACAAAATGAAAAACACGACTAGACTCATCAAACCCATCAATAGGAAATCCAACGGTTAAATTATTGTTGATTTTCACGAAACCTTCATAAGTGCCTCCCAGAAGGCCTATGTTGTCTGGTAATGGCGCAAATTTCCAAAAGCCCACATCTCCATAGATTTGCTTTGCAGAACCAGCGGTTACGCGGAAAGCTCCTCGGTGATGGCTCATTAGTAACTTGTCCGAAAAGCTTTGAATATTATATACCTGCCCAGCAGAGTTGGGTATGAGTTCAAAGCTTTGATCGTCGATTAGGTCATTTGAACTACCCTTTCGGGTTGAAAACAGTCCATTGTTTGTGCCAAGGTATAGCTGGTTATCGTGCATTTCGGCTGTATAACCAGTACCGGGCAAGCCCAGACGCTCATCAATGATCGTGAACGGCGAGCCGTAATCTATGTGAGATACTCCATTACTCAACCCAAGCCAGATGTTTTGAGACTCATCTTGATATATACTATAAACGGTGTTGCTATTAAGGCCTTTCTTTTTTGAAAGATGTCTCAGAAGCTTTCCTTGGGGACTTAATACTGCAAGGCCAGCATTTTGAGTCCCTACTGCAATATTGTTGTCAGACAGGATATAGGCAGAATTAATTAACGATTGCGAGAAAAAATCAGACAGTTCGTTAGACCAATCTGACAGGCTCCCATCTTTGTAGATTTTTATTTGTCCGTTTGAAAGAAAAAGGAGGTAACCACCTTTATAGTAAGGCAACACTTCAATCAAATTCTCATTTTTTAACAGGTGACCATTTTTTAGAGGTAGAAATTGGTTGTTATCCCAAGCATGCAGACCCGTGATTACTGAGTTGGCGAGCAGTTTTGAACCAACCTGAAATAAGCTCCTTCCGCTAGACTCGAAGGGGATACTGGTTATCTTCTCACCATCATATAGGTAGGTGTATTTGCTTGTATTGAACGCGATCAGATCATTGTGCTTGAAAACCTTCCACACATCTTCAATGTATTTTTCTTCATCGGGAATCAGGTGATCCAGAGAGTGAAAGTTGATTTTTCCACTTGCGTCAGGGGCCAGATAACCTAGCTGGTTCTGTCCTCCTATATAAATGGTATTGTCACGGTCTATAAATATCGATAGTATCCTCGAACCCCTTTGGGTAGAAATGAGGCTCCAGTCAGACCCGTCAAACTCCAGTAGGCCATAATTGTTGGCCACATATATTACCCCTCTACTATCCTGCGTGATGTCCCAGTTCTGCACACCTGCATTATAGTCTTCCAAATTGAAATTGTGGATCAATGGTACGGTCGGGAACTCACTTTCTGCTATTTGACCGTACAACGAAAATGAAAAACCCATAGATAGATACAGAGCTATCAGGTTCCATAATGTGAATCGAATATGAACCATTTGTGAAAATGACATGAATGATTTGTAGAAGTTGATGGTTTTCTAAATATACTTAAATATGGACACTAAGGCATATTTTAACTCATCTTGATGTATTAATGATGTAGTCTATTTTCTTGATTGATGTGGTATTGTTGAGGTCAAATATTCGTTTGTGGCTGTTAAACAGATCAAATTTGAAAAGAATTCAAAAAAAACGATTGCTTTTTGAGAATTATTCAAAATGGCTGTTAAAAACAATTACTAAACTATTTGATTATGAAAAATGAACTAAAATCATTAAAACTACTTACGCTGTTTTTCGCGGTGTTTTCGCTGGGCGTTTTGATCAGCTGTACCGAAGATGATCCAGACCCGAAAACAGAAGAGCCGGTAGCAAGTTTTCAGTTTGAGGTTGAAGCAAGTGATTGGTCAACAATTAACTTCACGAACTTTTCACAGAACGCATCCTCTTACAGTTGGGATTTCGGAGATGGTACAGGTACTTCTACTGAAGAAAGTCCTTCTTACACCTACGCCGAGGGTGGTACTTATACAGTTTCACTCACTGCTTCTAATGAAGATGGAGAATCCTCTACCAAAACAGAATCTGTAGTGGTAACCGATCCTCTGGCAGCTCAAAGAACGTTGATCGGAGAGACGGGTAAAACATGGCAGCTTGTAGCAGATAATTCTACAGGCGCAGTGGCTTACTATGTTGGTCCTACTGCTACACGTGAAGTGTGGTGGGCATTTGGAAATCCTGGATATGAGGAGTTCTGCGTTAGAGAGTGTGCAATGGATGATACTTGGACATTTAATACAGATGGAACCTTCACTTTTGACAACAATGGTGATGCCTGGGCTGACGGAGCGTTCAAAGAAGATGTAAATGCTGGTTGTTTCGATGCAACTATAGCAGATAATTGGATAGGTGCTAATGGAGAGGATTTGAATGGCTGGAACTCCGGTACTCATGCCTTTACTTATGACCCTAGTGCTAGTAAATTGACAGTTACAGGTGGATTTATTGGAATTCCAAAAGCGACCAATTCAGGAGAATTGTCTACACCTGCGTCTTCAATTTCTTATGATGTGGTTAAGATAGTTGACGCGGATGTTGATACTTTGGTTATCGAAGTGGTTTTTCTTACAGGAGATGGTACAGAGGCTTTTTGGCAATCTACTTTGGTAAGTTATGACAATGAGGCTGATAAAGTGTTTACAGATGAATGTGCACCAGTAGAGGCTGTAAATGTTACTTTCAAAGTGAACATGAACGATTACGATGCAGCGTTTACTCAGATGTATGTTAGTGGTTCTTTCAATGGATGGTCTGGAGATGGATGGCCAATGGATGATACAGATGCTGATGGCGTTTGGGAGCTAACTAAGGAAGTAGAAGTTGGAGAGCATGAATACAAATTCACAATAGACAACTGGGCTGCTCAGGAAGAATTTACTGAAGGAGTTGAATGTACAGTTACCAAAGACGGCTTTACAAATAGATATTTGAATGTTGAATCTTCAGATTTGACAGTAGGGCCATACTGTTTCAATAGCTGCGCGGACTGTCCGGTTACTATAGTCGCTGCTGATCTACAAGGCAAGACATGGCACTTGGTAAATGGCCCTGGAGCGGTAAGAGTAGGTCCTGGAATAGGAGCTGGAGACTGGTTTACAAACGATCAGGCTTGGGCTGATGCAGGTCCGTGTTTGTTTGATGATACATTCGTCTTCAATGCGGATGGCTCTTTTGTGATTGACGTAAAAGATGAGATGTTCACTGAAAGCCATATGGAAGGTATAGACGCAAATGGATGTGTTGCAGTAGGTAGTGTACCTGCAAACCTTACAGCATGGACTGGCGGAACATTCACTCATGCCTTTACTGCTGCCACAGACACAGAGCCGGCAAAAGTGACCGTTACTGGAAATGGAGCGTATATCGGGTTCTACAAAGGAGCCAATGGTTCAGAGCCAAATGAACCACAAGATGGGTCTATTACTTACGAAATCATTTCTTTCACAGGTTCTTCAATGGAGGTCTCGGTGGACATCAGTGGTGGACAAGACAGATCTGCTGCATGGACCATGAAATTAGTAACAGACTAATCCTCTCATAGTTTGATAGTTGTTAGAAACCGGGTTGCCTACACGGTAACCCGGTTTTCTTAAAACGAAAAAATAAACTCCCGATCTATGTTAAAAATGTTGACTCCCCTTCTTGTCCTATTTTGCAGTTTGCTATACAGCTGCAGCGAAAGCGATACACCAAGTGGAAGCGATCCTGCTAATTTGGTGCTCGATCTTGACCTGGCTGATGATAATAGCGGCTTGCTCAATGTGACAGTATCAGCTGACAATGCTGTAGAATATTACTTCGATAGTGGTGAATCAGGTATAGACCCTGAAACAAACAGTACGGGTAGCTTTAGCCACACTTATAGTATTACGGGCGTATACCAAATAGAGATCAGAGCAATCGGCTCTGATGGTAGATACCTGAAAGAAAGCCAGCAGTTAAACGTTCAGGTTGGAGAAAATACAGGCCCATTCGACGGTGAAAATGGATATGTCACACCTTTGACCTATGAAGGTATGGCACTGCAATGGCAAGATGAA
Organism: Cyclobacteriaceae bacterium; assembly: GCA_039944535.1. GTDB lineage: Bacteria > Bacteroidota > Bacteroidia > Cytophagales > Cyclobacteriaceae > JAMZMI01. The sequence continues at coordinate 43,028 of JBDUYP010000025.1, read as the reverse complement.
TTTAACGGGACTGCTGTCGATGAAACCAAGTGGAATTTTGAAATTGGAAGAGGCAGTAACGGATGGGGCAATAATGAGCTTCAGTATTACAGAAAAGAAAATACGAGCGTGTCAGATGGCTTTCTGGTTATTGAAGCCAAAAAAGAGACATTTAGCGGAGCACTCTATACATCCTCAAGACTGACAACACAAGATAAATACGACTTTACTTACGGCCGTGTTGACATACGCGCCCAGATGCCTGAGGGACAAGGCCTATGGCCTGCACTTTGGATGCTTGGCTCCAACATTAATACGGTGAGTTGGCCTGCATGTGGAGAAGTTGATATCATGGAAATGATAGGAGGCGGCTCAGGTCGCGATAATACCGTGCACGGTACCCTACACTGGGACAATGCCGGCACAAAAGCAGACTATGGAGGCAGCCGCACATTGCTGGTCGGGAATCTGAGTGATAAATTTCATGTGTATAGTATCATATGGGACGAAAGTAGTATCAAGTGGTATATAGATGATATACAGTACCACGCAGCAAGCATCACGCCTGCGGATTTGTCTGAGTTTCAAAAGAACTTCTTTTTCATCATGAATGTGGCAGTTGGTGGCAACTGGCCTGGTAGCCCGAATGCTACAACACAATTTCCTCAGCAAATGGCAGTGGATTACATCAGAGTATTTCAGCCTGAATAAAAGTGAAACTAATTTTTAAAGACCTTAAAATGAGAAAATATTTACTAGTGTCTGTATTTTTTCTGATAGCCTTGACGCAAGTAGTCATGGCTCAGGAAATGACCGTTTCCGGTGTGATTACCGATCAGGAAACGGGCGAAACCCTGCCGGGGGTTACCGTAGTGATCAAAGACCAACCATCCAGAGGGACGGTGACGGATTTTGATGGGAATTACAAACTCAGTGTAAGCGCAGAAGACGTACTGAGAGTTTCTTTTATAGGATATAAAACCGAAGAGGTTGCTGTCGGAGGCCAAACGGTAATAGATGTGGCTCTGCGATTAAACGTGGAGGAGCTTCAGGAAGTAGTAGTGATTGGGTACGGTGTGCAGAAAAAGAAAGTACTGACAGGATCTATAGAAAGTGTATCCGCCGAAGAAATAAACCAGACTCCTGTGGTTAGTGTTGATCAGGCCTTGCAAGGTAGAGCGGCAGGTGTGCAGCTCTTGAATCAGTCAGGGCAACCTGGAGAAAAGCCCGCTATACGTATACGAGGTATAGGTACAGATGGAAATGCCGATCCACTGATATTGGTAGATGGAGTGGCCGTTTCCAGTATTGACAATCTAAACCCCGCTGATATACAATCAATGGAGGTACTCAAAGATGCAGCTTCAACTGCCATATATGGTGCCAGAGCTGCCAATGGGGTGGTTTTGATAACCACCAAGAGCGGCAATAAGAGCGGCAAATTTTCGGTAACGTACTCAGGTTATATGGGAGTGCAGAATGCAGCCAATAAAGTGGACTTGCTAAATGCAGAACAATACCAGCAGGTAATGGCCAATGCGGGCACTACAGCGCTAGACGGTTCGCCAATCGATCCATTACAAGTGCCAGACTACAATACAGACTGGCAAAAGGAAATTTTTACAAAAAATGCCCCGATTGAAAGCCACTATATCGGTATAGAAGGTGGAACAGAAAAGACCGCCTATGCGTCCAGCGTTTCTTACTTCAATCAGGAAGGAATCATAGGTGGAGAAAAATCTAAATTTGAGAGATATACGGCTCGACTTAATACCCGGACTGAAGTCAATAAAGTGTTCAGCTGGGGCCAAACATTGTCATATACACACTTGGAAACAAGAGGAGTAACGAGCAATGGCTCTTTCAATGGAGCATTTGGTAGCGCTTTAAATCTGGATCCACTCACACCTGTGTTTGAAACAGACGAAACCAGACTAAGTCAAAACCCATATTCGACCGAACCTGTATTAGAAGACCATAATGGAAATATTTATGCCATCTCCCGATATGTAGCAGGAGAGGTGGTCAACCCTATTGCGAGATTGGAGTTGCAAAATCAGGTCGTCACGAAAGATCAGATACTGGGTAATTTTTATGCTCAGGTGGAACCGATGGAAGGTTTGAAAATTAAAACAACAGTAGGAACTGATGTCAGCTATCTAGGTTTTAGTTCATATAGGCCTTTGTATTTCCTTACCGGAACTTTTAATAACACAGCAACAACCAGCCTAAGCAAAGAGTATCAGAGAAACTCTGTGTTTCAATGGGAAAACACAATCAACTACGACAAGACCATTGGTAAGCATCACTTCAACGTGCTTTTCGGTACTACTACTCTGGACAACAGATGGGAAAATCTTGTAGGTGGTGGTCAAGGAATCAACACAGATAATCCAAATTTGATCTATCTGGATCTTATACAAGAAGATTCGGTGCTGAGAGCCAGTGCTGGAGGTAGTGCTTCCAGAACTACACGTGCATCATTTTTCTCCAGACTACTATACGATTACAACGATCGTGTTTCGTTCTCCGCTACTCAAAGAAGGGACGGTTCATCAAACTTTGGAGCAAATAACAAATTCGCGAATTTTTATTCTTTTGGAGCCAGCTGGGTTATCAATGAAGAAGCCTTCTTTCCTGATTGGGGTCCACTTAGTTTGCTAAAATTAAGAGCATCATGGGGGCAAAATGGTAACGATCGGATCGGTACATTCAGATATCAATCCACCGTGGATTTCAACATTGCTTATAATCTGGCCAACGGACCAAATAATGGTGCAATACCACTTTTCCCGTCGAATCAGGATATCAAGTGGGAGTCCTCAGAGCAAATAGATTTGGCCATAGAGTCCGGCTTTTTTGACAACCGCTTGACGCTAGATGTGGGTTATTACAAAAAAATCACAAAAGACCTGCTTCAAATTGATGAAGGCCCGGCTACACTGGGACTAGACTTAAAAGAGGCCAATGTAGGTGAGATGGAAAATGAAGGTATAGAGATTACCACCCAGTGGAGAAGTGAAAAAAATGACTTCAAATACGCTATCGGGTTCAACGCTACTTACAACAAAAACACCATGACCAAGGTAGCCAGTGATGCCGGATTTATCCCGGGAGCATCATGGGCATTGGCCGGTGAGGTTACGCGTACTATCGAGGGCTTACCTGTGGTTTCTTTTTATGGTTTCAAAACAGATGGAATTTTCCAATCGGATGCTGAAGTGTTTTCTCACATCAATAGCGAAGGAGACCCTATCCAGCCAAATGCACAGGCAGGTGATATCAGGTTCGTAGATGTGGATGGAGATGGTCAGATCACCGATGGTGACAGAACAGCCATTGGATCACCTCTTCCTGATTGGACATTGGGATCGAACCTGTCTATGAGCTATAAGAATTTTGACTTTTCAGCTTTGTTAACAGGTCAGTTAGGCGTAGATGTTTTCAACGGTATGGGGCGGCCCGACATCATCACTTCCAACAGGCAAGTGAGAGTACTGGATCAGTGGTCAGAAGACAACCCAAGCAATACTATACCGAGACTATATGACAATGATGGCAATGAAAACTATACAAGAGCTACTGATATGCTCAATATTGAGGACGGATCATACCTGAGGATCAAAAATATCCAGTTTGGTTACACCATGCCGGCAGTTTTCCTTGATAAAATCAAGTGCTCTAACTGGAGAATATATGTCTCCGCTGAAAACTTGCTCACATTCACAAACTACAGCGGGGCAGATCCAGAGGTTGGATCAACCGTTACCGACGGTAATATCAACATACGTGATACCGGAATAGATCGTGGTATATATCCTCAAGCCAGAACTTTCCGACTTGGCACGTCGATTACTTTTTAAATCCTAAAGTTTAAACGTCATGAAAAAGATTATATCAATAATATGTTCATTAGTGGTGTTGGCTTCTTGCTCAGAGGATTACCTAACACTCGAACCACAGGCAACACTTTTTTCAAGTGAGTATTTCCAAACTGTAGAGGAATTGGATTGGGCATTGATTTCTGTTTACGATGTACTAGGGCATCAAAAAGGAACAGATTTAGCATGGGCACCTCCATTGCTCTTGTCAGAGTTTCTGTCGGATGATGCATTCGCCGGAGGTCAGGATGCCGGAGATGGTGCCGAAGGTAATGAGTTGAATACATTCAGTATTTCTACGGGTAATAGTGTAGTGCATTCTCTATGGAAAAAAGGCTATTTCGGAATTTACAGAGCCAATTTCACGATCGAAAGAGCCCAGCCGTTTTTAGATGAAGGAGAGGATGTCGAAGAAGTAGAACGCATCGTAGCAGAGGCAAAATTTCTAAGAGCTTATTTCTACTTCGAATTGGTAAGGTTTTTTGAGAACGTACCGCTTTTCACATCTGTGCCTACAGGTGTAGCGGACGCTATTAGGGCGCAGGCAGAACCTAGTTTGATTTATGATCAAATAGCAAAGGATCTCACAGAGGCCATTCCAGTATTGTCGGAGACCATAGGTACAGGCCGAGCGACGAAATGGGCCGCACAGGCACTTCTGGCTCGCGTTTATTTATTTGAAAATGGTGTGTATGGCACAGGAATGACTGTAGATGGCACGGCCATAGATGGAGCTTATGTGTTGGCACAATTAGAAGATCTGATCGCCAACAGTAGTCATGAACTTTTGCCGGATTTCAATACCATATTCCGTAGCGCAAATGAGTTTAGTGTAGAAAACGTCTTTGAAGTCTCATATGCAGGAACACCTGTGGGTGGAGATTGGGGTACTGAGCAGTATGTAGAAGGTAACCTGGCTGCACAGATGATGGGGCCGAGGGTTACAGGCGGTAGCACTTATTATCGAGGCTGGTCTTTTGGTGTCATTTCCAACAAACTGTACCAGGATATGCAAGGTGATCCGCGTTTGGATGGCACCATTCTTACCCAGCAAACCATCCTGTCAGAAAGCGGAGTTTCGCTAAACACTGCAGCATATCAGCACACAGGATATTACAACTTCAAGTACACCACACGTTTGGAGGACAGAGGTATAGTAGGTACTCCTGAGCTGCACAATATGTCCAATCAAAGAGTGATTAGATATGCTGACGTGCTGCTTATGGCCGCTGAGATTGGTCAGAACGTAGGTTATATCAACGAGGTGAGAGACAGAGTGGGGCTAGCTCCATTGCCTGCATACTCGGAGGATGCTGTTTTCAACGAAAGAAGAATGGAACTAGCCGGTGAAGGTTTGAGATATTTCGATGTGCTGAGAAGAGGACTTACAGTAGCGCAACAGGAACTGACGGTGACGGGCGACATTGGATCTTTATATACCGACAATGTGGACGTTTATGATGTCACATTCAACTCAGCCACCAAAGGCTTTTTGCCTATACCTCAGGTTGAGATAGACCTATCAAATGGTGTGCTTAAGCAGAATGATGGATACTAATATCCCTCATGCAGTTTAAAAATTGAGCTTAACATCCCCTTCGGACACTCTTCGAAGGGGGTATTTGGCTGACTTTTCAATACTTGCCTGAAGTCTTTTCCTCTATGAATAAAGAATCATGACCCACCAGAAAACCAACCCAAAAGACGTAGTACCAATCGGACAGATGGCCGCTTATGGCACTGGTAACCTGGTGTTGAATTTATTGCCAGCAGCGCTTAATATATTCATATTTTTCCTGGTCACGGGGTTTGGGATGGATCCTTTGGTAGCAGGATTGCTCGCTGGGTTACCTAGGCTATTTGACGCCATTACTGATCCGATAATGGGATTCATTACGGATAATACAAAATCAAGGTGGGGGCGAAGAAGGCCCTACATCGTAATAGGAGCAATACTGAGTGGGATCATTTTTGCGCTTTTGTGGCAAATGAATGCAGATAATTCTCAGGACTATAATTTCTGGTACTTCTTAATTTTCTCCCTTCTCTTCACCATAGGGAACACGATGTACGCGACTCCTTTTGTTGGCCTTGGCTATGAAATGACTTCTGATTACAATGAAAGAACCCGACTCATGGCTTTCTCCCAAACGATGGGACAAGTTGCGTGGATGGTTGTGCCTTGGTTTTGGGTGCTTGTAGCGGATCCCGACCTTTTTGCGTCACAGGATGAAGGAGTCAGGAATATGGCATTAGTTGTTGGTGGGGCTTGTATGATTCTAGGTGTGTTGCCGGGGCTTTTTTGTAAAGGAATGGATTCCAGTAACATGGAAAATCGAGCTAAACTAAACCTGGACAACATGATTAAAAACTTGGCCAGTCTATGGCAAAGTATGGTGCAGATTTCCAAAAATGTCCCTTTCCGCAGATTGTGTGGTGCTACATTTCTCATTTTTAACGGCTTTCAGGTGATTGCAGGTTTTGCATTCTACATCATTGTATTTTATATGTTCAATGGAGATTATGGACTCACCGGAACCTGGCCGGCATGGTTTGCCACTATAAGTGCTGTAGCTACTGCCTTTTTGGTCATTCCGATTATAACATTGATTTCCAACAAAGTTGGCAAACGAAATGCGTTCATTATTTCCACACTTATTTCCATTGTAGGATATATACTAAAATGGTGGGGTTTTGACCCAACAAACCCATGGCTGATATTTATGCCTATCCCGTTAATGTCATTTGGAATTGGAGGACTCTTCACCCTCATGATGAGCATGACAGCAGACGTTTGCGATCTGGACGAACTTAAAAACGGGATGCCTAGAAAAGAAGGAACATTTGGAGCTATTTATTGGCTCATGATAAAGATTGGCCAGGCCATCGCATTTGTTCTTGCCGGCTTGGTTTTAAAACTGGTTGGTTTCGAATCTGGAGCTGCCACACAGTCGATGGAGGCTATGACCAATCTACGATTAGCAGATATCATCATACCTGCCAGCACAGCCTTACTGGCTATTATTGTCATGTGGGGCTATGATTTGTCCGAGGATAGAGTTCGTGAGATAAAAGAAGAATTGATAAAACGCAGGGGCGAAATGTAATATAATTATCGACACTGATGAGTCATGTTGTGGTGCTGACCTTCTGGCCTTAATCATGGAGGTTTAAGAACTGAAAATTAGAGTGAGGAAAAAAACAGCCGTGGAATGAAAATGAGTGATTTGAAATACTTGATTATTGGGTTTATGGTTATTGTTGGTTGTACCTCTTCATCAGAAAACAATGTAGAGGACAGTGCTGATATGAAACCGATAAAAGTAGAAATCAGAAAGGAGCAAGGAGCTTATAAGCTGTACCGAGGAGGTCAGCCCTATGAGGTTAAAGGTGCTGGTCTGACAGGCGATATCAAAAGCTTACAGGCCCATGGCGGTAACTCTATTCGTACCTGGAGTGTCGAAAACGGTCAGAAGTTACTTGATGAGGCATTGGCGCATGGTATTACGGTCTCTATGGGGTTTTACATACAGCCCGAGCGACATGGTATGGATTACAATGATGAAGAAAGGGTAAGGGCGCAATTTGAGCGTGTAAGAAAAGGAGTGTTGAAATATAAGGATCACCCGGCATTGCTTACCTGGATCATAGGCAATGAGTTGAACCACCATTATACCAACCCAAAAGTTTACGATGCTGTAAACGAAATCTCCGAAATGATCCATGACCTGGATCCAAATCACCCGACCACTACTACCGTGAGCACACTTAATCTGGAGCTAGCAGACGAAATTCGCAATCGTGCTGCGGACCTTGACTTCCTGAGCGTGCAGATGTACGGGGCTATCCATAACCTCAGCAGTTATATTGAACAAGCCAAGTGGGACAATCCTTTTATGATTACCGAATGGGGAGCCATTGGTCACTGGGAAATGGGGCAAACCGAATGGGGCGCACCCATAGAGCAGCATAGCTCAGCCAAAGCTCAGAACTACCTGAAAAGTTATCAAGCGGCAATCGAACCATTCGCCGGGCAGTGCATCGGTAACTATGTCTTTCTCTGGGGCCAAAAACAAGAGCGCACACCTACATGGTATGGTTTGTTTCTCCCCACGGGACATGAAACCGAACCCACGGATGTCATGCACTTTCTGTGGAACAACCTATGGCCCGAAAACAGAGCGCCAAGAGTAGATTCGATGCTGCTAGATGGAAAATACAGCTATGATAACGTTTACCTCAATGCAGAGGAGGAGTACGAAGCATCCATACATCTTTTTGATTATGATAAGGATTCGCTTAGCTACAAGTGGGAGGTTATGCACGAGAGTACAGAAACTACCGTAGGGGGAGACCCTGAGGAGGTTCCGGACAGTGTGGCCGTGACCATAGCCAATGAAAACAATCGAACAATAAAATTTGTGGCACCATCCCGTGAAGGAGCATACCGGATATTCGTGTATGCCTTTGATGGCAATGGTCATGCCGCTCACGCAAACATTCCTTTTTATGTTAACCCGAAGTGATGATGTTATATACTCTTTTAAAAAATAGATTCTTACTTTTCTTAACTATCGGTGCGATGGCTTCATGCGGCGAAAAGAATAATACGCTGAAGGTGTCGATAGTGGAAACTTCTGCCGGGGGTAACCAACTGACATCTATAGAAAATGCAGATTTGGCTAAAGCCGAACACACCATTGTTATAAAACCGGAAGTGGAATACCAGAAGATTACCGGCATTGGTGGTTCTTTCACAGAAGCTTCGGCACACCTCCTGAATGGACTCGGCAAAAGCAATCGAGAACGAATACTGGAAGCATATTTTGGAGATTCAGGGGCCAAATACTCACTTACCCGAACACACATCAATTCTTGCGACTTTTCTCTGAGCAACTACTCCTATGCGCCGGTTCCAAATGATATGAATCTGGATAATTTTTCGATAGAAGAAGATCGTGATGACATCATTCCCATGATAAAAGACGCGATGGCTGTATCCTCAGAAGGGTTTAAAATCATTTCATCACCCTGGACAGCTCCTCCATGGATGAAAGACAACAATGACTGGCCGGGAGGCAAACTGCTCCCGGAATACCGCGATACCTGGGCGCTTTATTTTTCTAAATATCTTGAAGCTTACAAAGCCGAAGGTATAGATGTTTGGGGTATCACCGTGGAAAATGAGCCGCTCGGCAACAACAATAACTGGGAGAGTATGCATTTCTCTGCTGAAGAAATGGTGGCGTTTGTACGTGATCACCTCGGACCGAGGCTTGAAGCCGACGGATGGGATGTGCAGGTTTTGGGATATGATCAAAACCGAGGAGACGAGCTGAACCACTGGGTGGAGACTATGTTTAAAGATGAAGCGTCCTCCAGGTATTTTGGTGGTACTGCGGTGCACTGGTATGCCAGCACGGTGGACTGGTTTCCTAAATCCTTGCAGTTTGCCCATAAAGCAGCTCCGGACAAATATTTGATTCAATCTGAGGGCTGCATCGACTCAGAGGTTCCCAAATGGAAAGATGACAAATGGTACTGGTCGGCGGAAGCCACAGACTGGGGATGGGACTGGGCTCCTCCTGAGCAGAAAAAGGATCACCCGAAATATGTCCCTGTTTACCGTTATGCTCGTGATATGATCGGCTGTTTCAATAACTGGGTCGATGGATGGGTCGACTGGAACATGGTGCTGGACAAACAGGGCGGCCCCAACTGGTTTAAGAATTGGTGTGGAGCTCCCGTGATAGTGGATGTAGCATCGGACGAAGTTTACTTTACACCACTTTATTACACCATGGTTCATTTTAGTAGGTACATCAGACCAGGAGCAACGAGAATAGGATTTGAAAATGATCACCCCAATCTGATGACAACAGCCGTGAAAAACCCTGACGGCAGCATTGCGATAGTTATACTAAACACCGGAACTGAGGCAAGCGTATTTAACATAGTTCTGGGTAAGGCAACATCTACGGTGCAGATTAGTCCACAAGCCATTCAAACCATTATAATCAACAGCTAAATTAATTTCACTAAGCATTTGATGTCTTCAAAAAAACTTTTCATAGGAAACTCAGAGTTACATAATCAACCGGATGTTGTTTCGGGAGATTTCGTGAGAATCGAAAACGAAGAATTTTACAAGATCAGCGGGTACGATCGCATGCGTCCGTTTTTTGTAAGCCTCGTAAGCCACTCTGATCACTGGTTATTTATTTCTACTACGGGAGGTTTGACCGCAGGCCGAACCAACGCCAACTCTGCCCTCTTTCCTTATTACACGGATGATAAAATAGAAGATCTGTCAGATACCATCGGCAGCAAAACCATACTTAGGGTTTCAAAAGATGAAAAAACATATCTATGGGAGCCTTTTTCTTCCAGATATGAAGGGGCTTATAACTTGCACAGAAACCTTTATAAAAACCTCACAGGAAACAAAATCATCTTCGAGGAGCACAATACAGACCTCAACCTTACTTTCAGGTACTCGTGGATGTTTTCTGAAAAATATGGGGTGATAAAAAAATCCTCTCTTTTCAATGGAGGTGCGGATGCACTGGAGATTGAAGTCCTTGATGGATTACAGAATATTGTGCCTTACGGAATCAATTCAGATTTGCAAAACGCCTATAGCAATCTCGCGAATGCGTATAAGAAAAACGAACTGGATGTAGCCTCAGGGTTGGGCCTTTTCATGCTGAGTGCCATCATAGTAGATAGAGCAGAGCCAAGTGAAGCGCTGAAGACCACTACTGTATGGAGTGCAGGACTTGAGTCAGATAATATGCTATTAAGCAGTCGGCAGGTAAACGATTTCAGATTGGGTAAGGACGTATCTGGGGAAACTGATGTGCGAGCTGAAAGAGGCGCTTATTTTATCAATGCAACTTTGCAAGTGGGTACAGATCCGCAAAGCTGGTACATGGCGGCAGAAGTAAATCAGGATCATGCCGACGTTGAAAAAATCCGCTATGCTTTGACAAAGGATAAAAGTGAGTTGGTTCATGACTTGCTGGCCGATGTTGAACACGGCACACAGTCGCTGCTACACATGGTTGGCAAAGCGGATGGTCTGCAACTTACCGCTGATAAGCTCAGTGTAAGTCGCCATTATTCCAACGTGCTTTTCAATATCATGAGAGGAGGGATTTTTGACGATCACTACAATGTAGAGAAGGATGATCTGCTGGATTATATCCAGACTATCAATAAGGAATTAATCGCGGCTCATGCATCATTCTTTACACAATTCGGTGAAAACATCAATTATGTTCATCTCCTTGAGCAAGCTCAAAAGACAAATAATCCGGATCTGATCAGGGTGTGTTATGAATACATGCCGTTGACTTTTAGTAGGAGGCATGGCGATCCTAGCCGCCCATGGAACAGGTTTTCTATTGTCACCAAAAATGAAGACGGCTCCAAAAAACGGAGTTATGAAGGAAATTGGAGGGATATTTTCCAAAACTGGGAGGCGCTTAGCGTTTCATATCCGGCCTACATCCTTTCCATGATCACCAAGTTTGTCAACGCCTCTACAATAGACGGGTACAACCCATATCGCATTACCAGAGATGGCATTGACTGGGAAATGATAGAGCCGGACGACCCATGGTCGTATATCGGTTATTGGGGAGATCATCAGATTATTTATCTCCAAAAGCTCATGGAAGTGGCCATGACTCACCAGCCCGATGATTTACGCAAATTGTTGTCTGAGAGCAACTACGTTTATGCCAATGTACCATATCGTATCAAAGGCTATGAAGATATCGTCAAAGACCCTAAAGAAAGCATAGATTTTGACGCCAACTTGGAATCAATTGTGCAGCAGCGGGTCGTGAAGGTAGGGGCAGACGGTAAGCTCGTCTATGATGGTGAAAACAACCTTATCAGAGCCAATCTTGCCGAGAAACTTTTGGTGACCCTCCTTGCCAAGCTTTCGAACTTTGTGCCTGAGGGTGGTATCTGGCTCAATACCCAGCGCCCCGAATGGAATGATGCCAACAATGCACTTGTGGGCAATGGAGTATCTATGGTCACCCTGTATTACATGCGCAGATATGTGTCGTTTTGCATGGAGCTTTTTAGCGGAAGCGAGCATAAATCTTATAAGATCAATGCACCTGTATCCGAGCTCATGCAAGGGATTGGTGAGGTTTTTAGCAACCATAAAACGCTGCTGAATGCAGCCATATCTAATGCAGACCGACGAAAGATTGTAGATGCTCTGGGGAAATTGGGAGAGCAGTATAGAAACACTGCCTATCGGGGATTTAACGGTCAATTGGCGGAAATAGATGAAGATGAACTGCTTCAGTTTTTTGAACTGGCGCTGACTTATATTGACCATACCATCAAAGCCAATAAGCGGGAAGATGGTCTCTACCATGCTTACAACCTGATCGAGTTTTCGGATGGCGAAGCACGCATAGATCACCTTTACGAAATGCTCGAAGGTCAGGTGGCAGTGTTGTCTGCAGGTTTGCTGGATCTGGATGAGGCACTGGCAGTGTTGGACGCACTCAAACAAAGCAAAATTTACAGAGAAGACCAGTATAGCTATATGCTGTACCCTAATCGCCAGTTGCCCAGATTCCTTGAGAAAAATACCATTCCAAAAGACTTTATAGAGAGATCAAAACTTGCTCAAAGACTGCTTGTCGATGGAGATACTTCCGTCTTGCAAAAAGACATCAAAGGCAATTACCATTTCAATGGTACATTCAACAACCAGGAAAGCCTGATAAATGCCCTGGATTCCCATAAAAACACGGAGTTAGGAGAACTCGTGGATCAGGAGCGCCAATCGTATGTTGACGTGTTTGAGAGTACCTTCAACCATCGGGCTTTTACGGGGCGTTCAGGTACTTTTTATGGTTACGAGGGGCTTGGTAGTATCTATTGGCACATGGTGTCTAAACTCCTGCTGGCCACACAAGAAAACATTTATGCCGCGGCAGAGGAGAGGAAAGATGATCCTGCCGTGGATCGCATGATTGATCATTACTACGAAATCAGAGCGGGCATAGGCATCAATAAATCCCCTGAGGTTTATGGATCATTCCCTACTGATCCGTACTCTCACACTCCAGGAAATAAGGGCGTTCAACAGCCGGGTATGACCGGACAGGTGAAAGAAGATGTACTTAACAGATGGGCAGAATTTGGCGTGAGTGTCAGCGATGGCAACATTATTTTTGCCCCGATATTTCTCAGCTCGGAGGAGTTTTTAGACGAACCAAAACAGTTTAAGTTTTACAACCTTGAAGGATCTGCTCAGACTCTGAATTTGAGTGAACATCAATTGATATTTACGTATTGTCAGGTGCCGGTTGTTTATACGAAATCGGAGGATAGCAAGATCATCATCACCCTTAGTGATGGAGCTACATCAGAGATATCCGGAAAGGTCTTGACTAAGGAATATGCCAGAGAGATATTTAGCCGTAGTGGAGTTGTGTCGCAAGTCCAGGTTTTTCAGAAATTTAATTAACTCAGATAAATTCGAAATATGTCGTTCAGAAAAGAATATTTAATGTCACTGGCAGGCACCAATCTGTCGGGAAAAAGCAAGGCGGAGCTCACAAAATTGCACAACAAGATTCTGAAACAAGGCATGCATGGTATAGGTTTTAGTCCTTACGAAGAAGGTCAGGAGCCTGGCGATCATATTTCTGAGGAGCAGATAAGGAGGCGGATGAAGATCATTGCTCCCTATACTAAATGGATTCGGTCATTTTCATGTACTGAAGGCAATGAGATGATTCCAGTTATAGCACGCGAATTTGGACTCAAAACTATGGTAGGAGCGTGGCTGGGCAAGTCCGAAGAAACGAACAGCAAAGAAATTGCCAAAGTGATTGATTTGGCCAACCAGGGCTATGCTGATATTGTGGCAGTAGGAAATGAGGTGATGTACCGCAAAGACCTGACAGAGGATAAGCTTCTCCGACACATAGAAAATGTAAAATCTCAGGTTAAAGGTGTTCCTGTGGGGTATGTAGATGCGTATTATGAGTTTGGAAACCGCCCTAAGATCACTGAGGCTTGTGACGTCATACTGGCTAATTGCTACCCGTATTGGGAGGGCTGTAGTCAGGAATATTCGCTACTCTACATGAAAGACATGTTTCGAAGAGCGTTGGCAGCCGCAGATGGAAAAAAAGTAATCATTTCAGAAACGGGCTGGCCAAATGTGGGTCAACAATTTCATGGCGCACTTGCCTCCGAAGAAAATGCCATGAAATACTTTATCAACACCCAACTTTGGTCTGCTGAAGATGACATAGAAGTGTTCTATTTCTCATCATTTGATGAAGCCTGGAAAACCAGTGATGAAGGCGATGTAGGTGCATATTGGGGAATCTGGGGCAAAGACGAAAATTTAAAATTTACATAATAAGTGAACCTCACTCAATGAAGATGAATATATTCTCCAAACTCAACCTTAACCCTGGTCGTGGAATTTGCTATTCCGGCTTCAGGGATGGCCAAAGCCCGGAAACAGGGGTGTTTCCAAGTTATGAAGAGGTCAGGAATGATTTGATGCTGCTTCACGATAACTGGGATTATCTAAGGCTCTATGACTGTGACCTTCATGCCGAAATGATTCTTGAGGTCATACATGATGAAAAGTTAAATTTCAAGGTTATGCAAGGGGCATACATAGCGGCAGAGATCAACAATGCAAATTGTCCCTGGGGAGGCACGTATACTGACGCTGCGCTTGCCGAAAATAAAGCAAAAAATGAGGCTCGCATAGAAAAGCTGATTCATTTGGCAAATCAATACCCTGATATCATCTTTTCACTATCTGCCGGAAACGAAGCTACCGTAGATTGGACTGATCACTTGGTGCCAGTAGCGAGTGTCATAGATTACGTGAAGCGACTCAAAGCAGCAGCCACACAACCAGTTACATTTTGTGAAAACTACTTACCCTGGCAACACAAACTGAATGGCCTTGCCGAAGTGGTTGATTTTATCTCCATCCATACCTACCCTGTTTGGGAGTACAAAAGTGTGTTGGAATCCATGGATTATACGTTGGATAATTATTTTTCCGTGGCTAATATGTATCCCGATAAACCTGTGGTAATTACTGAGGCAGGATGGGCTACAAATTCCAACGGAAGAGGCATAGACCCAACCAACGTCAGCGAGGAGTTTCAACAGATTTATTCCAAAAATCTAATCGAGTGGAGTGAAAAATCAGATATTTTGACGTTTCTTTTCGAAGCGTTTGACGAACCATGGAAAGGTTCAGGTGAGCCCGATGAACCTGAGAAACATTGGGGAATTTTTAATGTGAACAGAGAGCCGAAATTAGCTGGAAAGATGCTTTTAGGTCAAATAAATAGATAAACCATCATGCTATGAAAAGCCTTTACTCAATACTTACCACGCTCCCGATACTCTTTATTTCTTGCATGGATACCAATAATATACAAGCCGATCAAGGATCAGAAGCGGATGTCCTCATTGATCAAAAGGTTGACAGCTTGCTTGCATTGATGACTACTGGCGAGAAGGTGGGCCAACTCAACATGTACAATGGCACCTGGGAGTTTACAGGGCCTGTTCCTGCCAATGACAACAGTCAGGATAAGGCTAACATGATCAAATCTGGCGGTGTGGGAGCCATGATCAATGTGCTGACGGCAGAGGGTACTCGAGCTGCCCAGCAAATGGCTGTGGAAAATAGCCGTCTGGGCATTCCGTTATTGTTTGGTTATGATGTGATCCATGGCTACAAAACGATGATGCCCGTACCCTTGGCGCAGGCCGCCAGCTGGGATCCTGAGGTGGCCAGATCCGGCTCGCAGGTTGCTGCCCTGGAAGCATCAGCAGCAGGCGTACACTGGACTTTCGCTCCTATGGTGGACATCAGTCGTGATGCCAGGTGGGGGCGAATCATGGAAGGTGCCGGCGAAGATCCGTATCTCACCAGTGTCATGGCCAAAGCATGGATAGAGGGTTTTCAGGGTGATGATCTTTCAGCGCCACATACCATAGCCGCTTGCGCGAAACATTATGCTGCTTACGGTTTTGCCGAAGGCGGCAGGGATTACAATACAGCGGAAGTATCTATGAGCACACTGCACAATGTGATTCTGCGACCGTTCAAAGCATCGAGCGAGGCGGGAGTAGCTACGTTTATGAACTCATTCAATGATGTAAATGGAGTACCAGCTACAGGAAGCAAATATCTGCTGCGCGATGTGCTGAAAGGCGCATGGGGTTATCAGGGATTTGTGGTGTCCGACTGGGGTTCTATCAAGGAAATGACCCTGCACGGCTATTCTCGAGACAAGAAGCATGCTGCGCAATTGGCGCTTGCCGCAGGTAGCGATATGGACATGGAGAGTAAAGCTTATGAAGAATTTACCGAGGAGCTGATCGCCGAAGGGGCCTCATCCATGGAGCACCTGAATGATGCTGTGAGGCGAATATTGAAATTAAAATTTCAACTTGGGTTATTTGATGACCCATACAAATACTGCGATACCGAAAGAGAAAAGCGAAATATGCTTACTGCTGATAATATGGCAGTGGCTCGTGATGCAGCTCGCAAGAGTATGGTTTTGTTAAAAAATGAAAATGATTTACTGCCACTGTCAAAAGACGTGAACTCTATTGCTGTTATAGGTCAGCTGGCGGCTAGCAAGGACACACATCTTGGCAACTGGAGAGCGCAGGCCATCAGGGATTCAGGAGTTTCTCTTTTGGAAGGAATTCGAAATGCTGTCTCTTCTCAAACAAAGGTGACTTATAGTGAAGGCTATAAGCTGGTGCAGGGAGAGCGGTCATTTATCAAAGAACTGGATGTGATCGAAGGTGATCGCTCAGGGTTTCGTGACGCTATAGCATTGGCCAAAAAAAGTGACGTAGTTGTGCTGGCCATAGGCGAAGACTGCTTCCAATCTGGTGAGGGTAGAAGTCAGGTGGATATTGGTCTTAAAGGCACTCAGCTTGAATTACTGATGAAACTTCTTGAGGTAAATAAAAACGTGGTGGTGGTGCTATCGAATGGCAGACCTTTGGCCATTCCTGAGGTTGTCAAAAGCGCTCCGGCAATTCTGGAAACATGGTTTTTGGGGTCTGAAGCTGGCAATGCTATTGCTGATGTGATATTTGGAGACTTCAACCCTGAAGGCAAGTTGCCGGTATCCTTTTCTTATCATGTGGGACAGGAGCCTTTCTACTATTCGCAAAAAAGTACTGGCAGACCTGTGCCGGAAACAGGTGACTACACACATGTGGTTTGGTCGCATTACATAGACTCACCCAATGAAGCCCTGTTTCCATTTGGGTTTGGGTTGAGCTACGCTCATTTTGAGTATGAAAAACCCAAGGTTTCAGTGGATGCCGCTGAAGTAAAAATAAGCGTCAACCTGGCAAACATGAGTGACGTGGAAGGTACCGAGACCGTACAGGTTTATATCAGAGACCTCTATGCCACTGAGATTCAGCCAATGAAGCGACTTGTGGATTTTCAGAAAGTTAAGTTGGCCGCCGGAGCAAACCAAACTGTTGCTTTTACCTTGAACAGCGAGGATCTTGGTTTTTATAAATCGGATGGTAGTTTCGTTGCAGAGAGTGGCGAGTTTGAAATCATGGTTGGTGGAAATTCCAGAGATCTGACATCAGAAACAATCGTGGTAAACTTCTAGTCTGAAGCCATTATCTCAGGATGGGTTACACTATCTTACCCCACTAGCGCGAGCTTTTAGCTCGTGCACTAGAATAAGTGAAATCAATATTGAAAGTCTCCCTGATCCGTGAATAAAATAGAATAGAGCCACTGACTAGCCGTCTGGAATCAGGGGCTTTTTCACCCTTCTACATGCTTCCTATTTGGAAGGAGTCAGAGCGGCAACCAAAGGGTATAATTCAAAATAAAAATGAAATTAAACAGAACAATAGTCTGGGTGATAGTCTGTGGAGCCTTGTTAATTGCAGGAATTATTACTTACAGTTTTATTTCCAATCATGGAATTGTTGACAAGAAAAAGATGAAGATTACTGAGAAAAGGCGATTGGGATTAAACGTACCTCCGATTGAACCTGAATGGATTGTTAAAAGCTCTACTGATGAACGGAGGATATGGGCTTATGACAGGGAGTTTAATACGCCCAATAAGCCTGAGCACATAAGAAAAGTTCAGTACTTCGCGGACTCTGTTTTGTTAGCTGAAAAAGAAGTAATTAATTTTAACAGAAAAAAATTATGAAATCAGTTATTAAATGGTTTTTTGGTATATCACTAGTAATAATAATATTGATATATGCAGTTATTAAAGGCGGAATGGCTGAAGAGTATAATCAAGACTACATCGAGTGCGAGGCTCTTCTTTCTTACACGGAATACGAGTTTGATTCTTTAATGAAAATTAAAAATGATAGTCTACTGGTTTTAAAAAATATGCTGGAAGACTGTTCAAATAAATAGAGTAATGCTCTAAACTGTAACTTTATACAATTAACCCCCCCGCTAGCGCGAGCTTTTGTAAAGCGTGCCCATTTGTCTATGTATTTGCAATGCAACATATCCTGATTTGCAATCCGTGCTCAAAGCATGCTACTTTTATCAGATCTGCTAATTTTCATTACGCTTTCCTCTCAATAATCCCTTCGTCAATCAAGTTTTTCAGCACAATCTCAGTCATCTCACTCTTGAATTTGAATTCATCTCTGATATCAAAAACATAAGCTTTGATTTTCATCTTGAGTAAGGACTCTCTGTCTTTGAATTCATTGGCAAACACAATTCCGATGGGCTTATTGAGAAACACATATTTCGATACCTGAGCCGCCTGTGTAGCTATGGTCCTCACCTTGGCAGTATCCGCATCAATAGGTAAAAATATTTCAGCAACCACCTGGCAGTTGGATTCTCCTGAGTTTGCATTGGACACGGACTTGTTCATGATCTCACTATTCGGGATGGAAACAAGGCTGTCATCTGGAGTCACGATGCGTGTAGAGCGCAGGCCAATTTCTACGACTTCTCCATAATGGCTTCCTACTTCTATTTTATCCCCTGACTTAAAAGGGCGGTCAAATAGAATCATCACACCTCCGAAAATGTTCTTGAGGATGTCTTGAGAGGCAAAGCCTACAGCTACTCCGATGGAGGCTGAAAATGCAAGTATGGTGGCCGCTGGTGGCTGAAATACCCCGGCGATGATGATGAACATCAGAGAGATCCAGCCCATAATTTTTACTACCGGAATGAAGCTCTTAATCGTGATTCTATAACGCGTGCTTTTCTCCGCTGAGATTTCCAATATACGAGAGGTAAACTTGATCACGAAATAGCCGATGATCATGAAAACTATGGCCCAAAAGATTTTGGAGAATGATATAATCTCTGAAATAGGAGGAGGCCCATCTTTTATGGATACTTTCTTTTTTGACTTCTCGCCTTGCTGAAGTATGTCCGCGCTGACCTTGTTGATACTGTCCGCGGCTGCATTCATCTTGGCCATGTCAGAGGTATCTTGTGCAATAGAATCCGCCTGATTCTGCTGTGCAGGAGCAAGTGTGGTGGTCAATGTAAGCGCAAGGAGTAGTAAGGCTCTTTTCATGCTAGTGAATTAAATTTCTTGATTTGAGCAAACTGATAGTGTCGCGATAAACGATGGTGTTTACCGTAAAACCTGATCCTTCCCGGAAAACAATACCATCTTCTTCCAGCGCCATTAGCAGCAGTTTAGATGCCGAAGGTGTGATGCTGATGACCTCTGCCAGCTGATGCACCGTAAGTCCATCGTGCAGGATTAGCGCATGCAGCGCGTGAATTTTATTCATTGACAGTACTTTCAAAAAGTTGAGATTTGGCTTCTTGAAACTGCCGATGGTAATGGTGTTGTCGTCAACCGCTGTTGTTGAAAGTAGCCAGAATATCAAAGCAAGACTGATATTGCTTTTCGCGAATGCGTTGAGTCCCTCAAAGAATTCTTCTTTGAGCAAGGCTTGTTGAGCTTCATCCCCAAGTTTGTTGAATTTTTTGTCGTCTTTTGTTTCTTCATCTGGCTCAAACCGAATGTTGAAACCACTGATTCTGTTTCTCTTCCAAATGATGTTGACAATCTGTTCGCTGCTCAGGTTGCCCATCTCTATGGTGTAGCTGAAATACTCCGCAATATTGATGGTTTTGGAAAGATATGACCAGGTGTAAAGCGTAGTGGTAGTCACCCAAAAAACATTGGTATGCGTGTGTGTGATCACCTCAAAAAGCAGTTGCAGACTTTTAAAGCCATTTACTTTGCGCAGGTACATGTTTTGCAAGTCTTCAAGCACAATCACCTTTTTTGGCCCTGCGTTTAGATGCTCTATTAGCTGATCAATTTGCTTCAGGTCTTTGACCTCCAAAGCGTCACTCATGTAGGCCAAAAATTTATCTTCCTGGCATATGTTTTCCTTGATCGAAAAGCGAATTACCGAGTGCGGGAATTTTGATTCCTTTATGGCGTAATTCAAAAAGGTCGTCAAGCCGCCCCATTTCTCTCCCAATATGGCAGTGGCGGCATACCTGCCTTGTTGCCAGCTTTTAAATGATTTTTTAAAGGCCTCAATCTCCTGGGTTCTTCCTTCGAAGAGTTCCAGGTCCGTGAGAGGCTCTATTTGGTAGAGTCTTCTATAGATGAGAGGCAGTTTGTCAATAGCCTGTCGAGACTCTATGAGAAAGTCCGAAACCTCTTTGGTAAGTGCAGGTTTGCTGGCTGTGAGTATGAATTTCTCGCTGACCAGATTAAAAAAGTTTGAAACGTTTCTATAAGCTGAGCGGATCCCTTCAGCAGCGGCCTTACGCCTTGCTACCAATTTCTCATTGAGCTCCCGGCGCATTTCTTCGGCATGGCGGGCGGCTTTTGCTCTGGTTATTCTCAAGCGCAGCTCACCCACATTCTCATTGACGGTGAGTTCCATGATTTTTTCACAAAACCGAACAACGACCTGCTCCAAAAGTTCGCTGTTTTGATGCATGGCATCTTCCAGTGTTTTTCTGGTTTCATTCAGACGGTTCAGTGCTCGTTGCAAACCGTCTAGCGCAACCTTCTCAGCCTCATCATCTGATTTTTGCTCTTCTTCAATAGCGGCAATAGAAGAGACCAGGCTGAAGGTGATGATGTGATCCAGATCCTTGTAAGCTACTGTGGTCTTTTCCAGCGACTGAAAGAGCGCATGTTTGATTTTCTTGAGTTCCTCCTGAAACTGAGCCAGCGTTTCAAAAGCAATCAGTTCATATGGAGAAATACGCGCAAGCTGATCGGTTTTCAGCGCCTGATCATAGGTGTTTGTTTTGACTATGACATGCTCGTCAGATAGTTCCTCCACGCTTTGCCGGATACTGACTTCCAGCTTATTAATCAAGCTGGATATATCCTGACTGGCTAGCTTCTCGCAAAGTCGGGGTATGAGCTCTTTGTCAAGTTTTTTGGAGGCCTTATAGTTTAAAACCTTTAGCTCTTTGCTCAGAGGCTCCTTTTTAGCTTTGATTACCTCGTTTGCCTCTTCTATAAACTTTCTTATTTCCTGAATTTCAGGATCAATGTGCTCACCTAATTTTTTGATCTGTGCTGACTGAAAAAGTCTAAGCTCCGAAAGCGCTTTGTGCTTTAATGTATATAAATCAAGGTCTGACCTCCACTCTTCAAACAATGCGAAAATCGTATTTCTCCATTCCAGATCATCCTTCGTCCATTTGATTTCAGCTTGTGCTATGTCTTTGTCGATATCGCTATCGGCCAGGGTTCTTGCTGGTAACTCAAGCGTTCCTGCTTTTTCATAATCGGAAACATAATTTTGCGTCAGTTTCTCCATGATTGAGGAGATCTGAGATTGCTGGCTCTCTAAAACGGCTTCTTTGAAAGCTGATATACTACTTTTTGAAATTTCAGATTCTGGCAATTCTGCACCGTCGGTTTTGGCCAAAACCCAATCTCTTAGATTTAAATATTGGCTATTCAGTTCTTTGATGAAAGAGGCATCAACACTCCGTAGCTCCAGTATGAGAACTTCCTCGAAGTGCTTTTTTGCCAGATTTCTTAGCGGTATCGTGTGAGACCAGTATTTTCCTTTTCGCTTAGATTTAGATTTTGTGAAAGCCCGGGAGGTTTTATACCCAGCTCTTTTGAAAAATTTTTTGAAACGAATCGTCCTGCCGTCTTCCTTTTGTGCTTCAAATCTGCTTTTGTCTTGCTCTTTATTTATAGCTTCATCCAGATCATCAAATATCGATTGGGTTGACAAGAAGAAGTCAGGCAAAACCTCTCTTATTTTTCTTTTGACTGGCTCTTCCCAGACATCTTCAATAAGTTTTCTCTGTTCAGTGATGTGAACGGCGAGCTCCTCATTGGTTTTATTTTCAGGAGATGTGAATGAGTTAACCAATTCCACCATTTTGATCATGCGTCCTTCTTCTTCATCAAGAAGTTTTGACAGGTTACCCATGAGGTGTATTTCCAGTTGTTCTGATATTTTACCAGAAAGCACGTTGTGATCTGCAGCCATACAAGTCTTAAAGTACGATGAATCTTTAACTCTACAATATTTATAATAAGCTTTTCGGTTCAGAACTTATTCAATGATCATATTGAAAGCGATATTGATCTACCTGCCGAGCATTCTTAAATTTTGCTAAATAATCTATTCTCGCCTGACACAATTCAAAAAACAACAATTCTTTATCATTATTTAAAGTTGTTTATATGATTATTACAATATTTTGTGGTTTTTTCTTGTAGATCATATAATAACAACTTAAATTGGTCAACCAGTTGCTGGTGCGCTAGTCGCTGGTTGGTAAAAACTAGGAGTATGGAATTGTTAAAGAATTTTAGTGAAATAGTAGTTGAGAAGCCTGTTGATAAGATTATTAAGCAGATTAAGGAGCTTATATCAAGTGGTCAATTGAAGGCTGGTGATAAACTTCCATCTGAAAGAATGCTTAGTGATAAACTCGGAGTAGGTAGAACGCACGTGAGAGATGCAATTCGCAAACTTGAGTTTTATGGTATTCTAAAGACGCTTCCTCAAAGCGGAACGGTTGTGGCCGGTTTTGGTATGACAGCTCTTGAAGGTTTGATTACTGATGTTTTAGAGTTAGAGGGTAATGATTTTCACGCTTTAGTAGAAACCAGAGTAATTCTGGAAGCTAAGTCGGCAAGGCTTGCAGCCGAAAGACGAACATCAAGTGATATCGTTTCAATAGCCGAGGCACTAACAGCCTATGAGAAAGCAGTGAAAAATGGAAAAGATGCTGTTGAAAATGACCTGATCTTTCATCTGAAAATTGCTGAGGCCAGCAAAAACCCAGTGCTCAAGTCTTTGATGCTTATCGTAACTCCTGATATACTAACATACTTTAAAGAGAATAATGTTTGCGGTGGCAATAGGCCTGTAAGTGCTCTTGAGGAGCATTATCAAATTCTTGAATTTATTGATAAGCAAGATGCAGAAGGAGCGGAGAAGGCTATGATTAAGCACCTAGAGGATATTGCACAATTTTCACAATCTGAAAACCAATTAATAAACAATAATAATGGTAGTTAAATGAAAAAAGGATCGGCGTGAGCCGATCCCGGGCAAGACTTTGGAATACCCCTCAATCGCCAAACTGAAACGGTATCCTTTGTCTAGGTTGGCATCAAAGATAATGAGAAAACACCTCTTTGATGCCCCTTCCCCGAGCTTCATTTAAGCTGGCCATTGAGCTAAAACAAACAATTATGAAACAACACTTACTATTTGAGTTTGTACGGAGGCATGTATCGCTGGTGATATTGCTTCTCACGCTGACTTTACAGTCCTTTGGTCAGCAGACCAACGTGGCGGGTAAAGTACTGGACGAAGACCAGCAACCACTACCAGGTGTGACAGTTCTGGTGGAGGGTACTACGAATGGGACGGTTACAGATATT
Source organism: Cyclobacteriaceae bacterium (assembly GCA_039944535.1). GTDB lineage: Bacteria > Bacteroidota > Bacteroidia > Cytophagales > Cyclobacteriaceae > JAMZMI01. The sequence continues at coordinate 19,231 of JBDUYP010000025.1, read as the reverse complement.
GAGGGAAACTACTCCCTAAACGTGTCCACCCAAGAAACTTTGATCTTTTCATTCGTTGGATTTGTATCTCAGGCAGTTCCGGTCAATGGCCGGACGGTTATCGACGTTACTCTGACCTTGGATGTTGAGCAGCTTGATGAGGTCGTCGTTATCGGATACGGTACTCAGAAGAAATCACATTTGACTGGTGCTATTTCTAAAGTTGAAAACAAAAAGCTAGATCAGTTGCCCGTTTCCAGGGTAGATGAGGCACTTATTGGACAAGTATCCGGTGTAAATATTCAAGCTACGAATGCTGAAGCTGGAGCGGCCCCAACCATTACTATACGTGGAGTTGGGTCTATTGCTTCTGATTCAGGTCCAGCTGTAGTGGTTGATGGGGTTGTTGTGAGTTCCGACTTTCTAGGAAATTTGGACATGAATGACGTGGCGTCTTTTGAAGTGTTAAAGGATGCGGCATCTGCAGCTATCTATGGTAGTGAAGGTGCCAATGGTGTTATTCTCATCACCACTAAGAGCGGTAAGGCCGGAGAAACTAAGTTTAGCTATCAAACCTATACTGGTTGGAAAGAAGCACATGGCAGTGACGATTATAGCAAAAGCGTTGCTGACTGGCTCGCTTTTGAACAAAAAGTGACCGGAGAACTTTCAGAAGAATCTCTTTACATGCAGAAGCTAGTTGAAGTAACAGGAGTTGATAGAGACTGGCAGGATGTTTTCTTCAACGGAGGAAAAATAAACAGTCATTCCCTATCTGCAAGAGGTGGAAATGATAGAACCAAATACAGTGCATCGTTGAGATATCTTCATGACGAAGGTGTGGTCATTACGGATGACTATAAGTTCTACAGTGGAAGAATAAAACTGGATCAAAAGGTAAGCGACAGGGTAAAGTTTGGCATCAACATAAACCCTTCATACTCGAAGAGAAGAGCCCTGCCAACCTCGATTCACAACCCATTACGTCAATCACCATGGTTGCCTATTTATCATACAGAAGCCTCATTACAGTTTATTAATCGTGATGCGTTTCCAAATGTTGGAGTGGGAGATTACTTCCGTGAAGATCACTTGATCGAACTGGATTTTAATGGAGACGGGAGTGATCAACGTCCACGTACATCAGGTGACTCTAATCCATATCAGCAATATGTTGAAAGGGAACACTGGGAGTACACTACCAAGCTATTTGGTTCCACGTATATAAGTGCCGAGATTATAGAGGGACTTACAGCAAAGAGCTCATTGTCAACTACCTTGGATTTCAGGAAGAGAGAAAGATGGGACGGTACCAACTATCACGCATCTGGTGCTAGCCAGTCGCAATATTATTTGCAGAACAGGTTCCAATCAAGAATTCTCTCAGACAACACCTTGATGTACAACAAAGATCTTGGTGAGCATGAGTTTGGGGTGCTTTTAGGTGTAACTATTCAGAAAAGAACAAGCAATATCAGCCAGGTAACGGGAGTAGGTTACACCAATGATTTGCTGAAAAATCTAGAAGGAGCTACGGTGATTTCTGAACCTGCAGAAATTAACATCGAATGGAATAAAATCGGATATTTCGCTCGTATTAATTACGCTTATGCAGGAAAGTATTTGTTCAATGCCTCATTCAGACGTGATGGTAGTTCGGTTTTCGGTCCGAAAAGTAAATATGGAAATTTCCCTGCTGTATCAGCCGGATGGAATATTTCTGACGAAAGTTTCCTAGCGGGAAACAACATATTGAGTGATCTGAAACTAAGAGTTAGTTACGGAGAGACAGGTTCTGAGCGATTTAATACTGGCGGTGGTGATGTAGTTGACAACTGGCCGTACCTGGCTTTGTTGAATGGTACCAATGCGATTGTTGATAATGCGATTGTAACCGGAGTATCGCCTTTGAATATTGCCAACTCACTGTTGCAGTGGGAAGCATCTCAAGAGTTTAACCCGGCAGTCGATTTCGGATTCTTTGCCAACAGAGTGACGGGTTCCTTAGATTTTTATTCCAGAACCAGTGAAAGCTTACTTTTAGAAAATCCGGTTTCGTATGTTACAGGATTTACTTCCGGAATTGTGAATTTGGGTAAGGTTAGAAATCAGGGTTTTGAATTTGAGCTGAGAACTAAAAATATCGTTCAAAAAGAATTCACCTGGAGTACTACTTTGATCACTTCTACCAATCAAAATGAATTATTAGCATTCGGTGATTCTGATGGAGCGCTTGTCCAGGATACATACGGTAGAAATTCGCAATGGATTAATAAAATAGGCAATCCAATATCATCTTTCTACGGATATGTAGTGGATACAGATAAGTTCAATGACGCAGAATTCAGAGTCGCTTATGTTGACAGACCATGGAATCGGATCAACGGCGAGTCTGATGATACCATCGTCAGAGACTTGAACGGTGACGGTAAGATTACTGAAGATGACAAGACCATTTTGGGAGATCCTTATCCGGATATTCTATTCAGTTTTACCAACGAATTTGCATACAAAGATTTTGACCTATCCTTTATGGTGCAGGGAAGTCTTGGTGCCCAGGTCAATAACATCGGAGACCAATATTTCTTCAACTGGTTTGGAAACAGAACCACATCTGGTGGTGAAGCTCAGGCTGTTGAAGATGGACTTATTCCTCACGAGTCTTTCATCCAGGAAAAAGTGTTGACAAGTGAGGTTATTGCAAGTGCAGATTATTTCTCATTGCGTAATGTTACCATCGGTTATAACATGCCGAACAGGCTAACTTCAAAAATAGGTGTTGATGGGCTGAGACTTTATGCCTCAGGTCAAAACCTACTCTACTTTACTGCTTCTGATTACCATGGCTTCAACCCGGAGCATATAGACGGGACCAACCCTAGAGCTTATGGATCGCAGAGAGCAGGAACTCCATTGTTTAGAACGATCACATTGGGTCTAAACCTTGATTTCTAATTTTTAAATGCAACGAATCATGAAGAATATAAAATATTTAATACTGATTATTCCAGTGTTGTTTCTCAATTCCTGTGGAGATGAGTTCTTAAATCCATTACCTGACACGGTAGTTTCATTGGATTCATATTTCTCATCTGATGACGATGTGCTGGCAGGTATTCACGGCATCTATGATGCCCTTCAGGGAACAAACGAGAGTACTGAAACAAACATTGGCCGTGCCAATAGAGGGGTGCAATTTGAACACCTTTTGACAGAACATCGAACAGATAATACCAGAAATGCAACGCTGGAAGGTTCTAAGTCTGATTTTCACAGATATATAGTAGAATCCATAAACGTAGAGTCTGAAGATTATTATCAGTCAATGTATGAGGTGATTTTCAGAGCGAATAATATCCTGAAATACATAGATGTTGCCGATGCTGCCAATCAAGCAGCATATACTGCCGAAGCTAAATTCTTAAGAGCCTACGCTTATTTCAAGTTGGTAAGATTGTTTGGCGATGTGCCTTTGGTTACATCTGTAGTCGATCCTACCAATACTGCAGCGCTTTTTACCAGAGTGGAGCAGGCACTCATTTATGAGCAGATAATTGAGGATTTGCAAGAAGCAGTTGACGTTTTGGATAATTCACATAAAGCCAGAGCCTCAAAAGCAGCAGCTCAGGGAATTCTAGCTAAGGTGTATTTGTCTCAAGCAACACCTGATTACGCCGCAGCAGAAGCGCTGTGCGAAGCGATCATTGCCTCTTCGGATTATTCACTGATGGATGATTTTTATGATGTGTTTTACAGTGAACTGAACAGTGAAATCATTTTTGCAATTCAATATATCGCCAGTGATGCTAACGAAAGCCAGGGCTTTTCGGCAGAATTCACTTCGTTTGTTCGAGCTGGCCGAGACGATGGGCAAAACATTGTAAATGAAAATCTTTATGATGATTTCATGGCGTTTGGAGGCGATAGAACACCGGTTTCTATTACTGATCTCGATGGTAGCCTTGACGTATTTGAAAATGAAGTCATTAAGTATTTACCTGAAGGCTCAAATCTAGCTCCTGGATCAATTGATTACGGTGTGGGACGTAACGCAGGTAATGACTACATCGCCTTGAGATATGCTGATATTCTTCTTCTTCACGTAGAAGCCACTATGGCGGGAGCACCGGCAACCGTTGATCCGGCAGCTGTGGCATCTTTTCAGGAGGTGAGAAACAGAGCTGGCTTAACAACAGCGGTAAATTCAGTAACAAAAGAAGATCTAATGACGGAGAGAAGAGTAGAGTTGGCGTTTGAAAATCAGCGATACTTTGACCTAAAGAGATTTGGAGAATTTGAAAATGTTCTTTCAGCTCATGCTGATGAGATGGGTTACGTGTGGAGCGTGAATAACGCGCGATACTTACCCATTCCACAACGTGAAGTTAATCTCAGCAAAGGTCTTCTTACACAGAATCTTGGTTATTAATGATTTTAAATAAGATAGTCATGAAAAAAAATATAACAATAATTAAAAAAACGTTAAGCTTGATCTTAACAATTGCTACGGCTGGTTTTATTGCTAGCTGTGAGCTGAGACCTGAACTTCCGGAGGCTGGATCTATTGCCGATTTAACTCCTCCTTCAGCAAGTTTTGAGTTTATTCCCTCTGCGGAGGATTTCAGAGTAATCCAGTTTACCAATACATCATCAGAGGCAACTAGTTATTTCTGGGATTTTGGTGAAGCTGTTGTTTGCGAAGAGGTAGATGGGGTGCTCGTATGCGGAACAGACAATACAACCACTACTGAAAACCCAATCGCAAAATTCGAAGCTGGAGTAGGTTCGTATCCTGTGTCGTTGAGTGCGATTGATGCTAATGAAGCTGTCGATATTCTAGAGGACACAATAGCCATATTGGATGTATTTGTACCACTGCCAGTTACAGTAATAAATGGTGATTTTGAAGATGGTTCAAACGATTGGAAAATTGATTTTTCTAATGGTTGGGATAGAAACGGATTTGAATCCAGTTCTGATGGATCTTTCACCAAATATGATGGAACGGATAATGGTGGAAAAACCAAAGGTGCTAAATGGAACGCCAATAGATCTGTAGGCTCACTGGCAAAAGCTGCAAGTACGAGAGTAGCATATCAGCCGCTTGTGGTGTCTCCGTCTTCTGAAGCAAGAACAGTCACGTATATACTGGAATTCGAGTATTCTATTAAGGACGATATAGCTACAGACCCACCTGAAGGTAGAATCGTAATAGCCGACATAGTTGCTGGCCATTATACAGATGGTTGGGAAGCTTATCAGCAAACAGACAGAGGTGGTGCTGGTAACACGAGTCTCCTTCATATGGAGGTATCCGAAGTGAAAGGCAAAGGAAACTTTACGACGGTTACAGGAGAGTTTGATGCTCCTGAGTCAGGACTGGTTTCTGTCATGCTATCGGCCATTACTCCAGTTGATGTCTATGTGGATAATGTGAAAGTTTATCCTGCAGACTAATTACTAACCTATAAGAACATTATTATGAATTTTATAAAAAAAGGAATAGCAGTACTGCTTATAGCAGGTCTGATGATATCCTGTGGAGAAGATGAAAAGGCAAACCCTAAGGGTATTTCGGAGATTATCTTTTCGAGCTTCACAGCTGAAGCTTCAGGAGATGGTACACTGGTTACGGTAACACCCGTATCTATAGGAGCCTCGTCTTTCTCAGTAGATTTTGGAGATCCCAATAGTACTACCGACGTTTTGCTGATAGCAGAACAGGGTGGTTCTGTGTCGTATGATTACCCAAATGAAGCTCAGGAAGCCACATACACCATTAGTGTTACAGCACAATCTGATGAGGGGCTAACGCCAGTTACTCTTACAGAAGAGATAGTCGTGGTTCACGTGCCGGAAGGGTCAATTTCAACCGTGCCGGATGCGCCTACCGCATCCATTTCAAACGTGTTTGCTATCTATACAGACGGAATGGAGTTTGATGGAGGCCTTTTGGAGTACAGATGGGGAGAAGCAGCTTCCGGAGGGACAGCCGTAACTGTTGGTGATGAAAATGTAATTCGATTGTCGAGACTTGGAAGCACTACAGGAGTACTTTCTGTCGCTACGATCGATCCTGCCAACGCTTTTGGTGACGGCATTTCAGCGACACATATTCACTTTGACGTTTATTCTGACTTTGCCGAAGGTATTGACGTACTTAAAGTGGCTTTAGGAAATGAAGGTGCTAGCGCAGAATACGAAATCGATGGCCTTTCACTTTCAGACGGGGCTTGGGCTTCTTTTGATTTTGATTTAGGAACCGACTTTTCGGCTGCTGTAGATGCCATTGATAACATCTCTTTTACGATGGGAACTGGTGGTGCAGCTAGCGACCATGCAAGTATTTATGTGGATAATATTTACTTGTATAAAGAAACCGGCGCTACTATTTTGAACGGTGATTTTGAAATCTCCGGAACTTATGCGACCAGCCAATGGAGATTTACCGCATATACGGATGGTGATACAAACCCATTTGGTTCTAGTAGCGATGGTTCTAATTACGATTACGATGGCGATAACACAGGCGACAAAACACGAGGAGCAAAGTGGTCTTCAAGTCAGGTAGGAGGTCCGTTGTTGCATACGGCAAGTTCGAGATACGCATATCAAGCTCTTTCATTGACACCTAATACAGACTATGTTTTGCAGTACCAATATGCAATTGATGATGATAATGATGATCCAGCTGGGCTGGCCCGACATATAGCAGGTCTTGTTCTTGATGGTCACTTTATGGATGGTGCTGATGCACTTGCCGCAATCAATGATAACCTGGGAATGCATCTTGGTTATTCTGCTGAAGGAAAATTCTCAGATACGCCTATTGATTACGGTACTTTTGCAGAGGTTGCTTTTACATCTAATGAAAGTGGTGACGTGGCAGTAATGCTTTACTCAACAGCGCCTGATGACGCATGGATCGATAATGTTCGTGTGATTGAAGCGTCTGATGCGACTGCACCATCTGCTGATTTTGATTCTGAAGAGAGTACAGAAAGTCATCTAACCCACACGTTCACCAATACTTCAATTAATGGAGCTTCATTCGTTTGGGACTTTGGTGATGGCAACACTTCAACTGAAAAGTCACCTACCCATACCTATACTGCTGATGGCGATTATGACGTGGTACTGACTGCAACAAATGCTGCGGGAAGTAGTATGGCCAATGAAACAGTTGCCGCCAAGCCGCCAGCTGTAGCTGCAACCTTCAAAGCGATAGTTTTGAATGGTACCGCTGACGAACATACCAGTAGTACAAGTGATAATGCAGATGCTTGGGACATGACTCCTAACAGCACTATTCTAGACGAAAGCGAGCCTGCTGTTGAGGTTTCTAGCCCATATAGGGCACTATGGTATAATTCTGATTTGCAGGATTGGCTTGAAACCAATTGTGGTGATGCTGACGAGCAACCTGGTTCTACCTCTGATGGTAACAAGTTTGCCCAAAAGGGAGATAGGGGAGTTAAATTGTATGAAGCGTGCCGTCGACTCTATCAGGTTGTAACGGTTGAAGTAGGTGTTGAGTACACATTTACGATTGATTCTCGTTCTGAGGCGAGTGGAACTCCTACCGAGGTATATATATTGAATACTGAGATAACGAGCGAGACAGGCCTGGATGCTAATGGTAAAGATGACGCCAGTGTTGATGCATTCTACTTGATTGAAAATGATTTTAATTCAACCAAGTCGTCAACTACTGATGATACGTTTACAACTACAACGTTTACATTCAAGCCAACAACTACTAAGGTTGTTATCTATGTAAGGGCTCCAAATGCCATTGACAGTGCTACTGAAGTGTTCTATGATAACATAGATATCATAACACCTGGATTTTAGTTAGTTATATTTCAAATCCCAATTGACAGCATTTATAGTTGTCAATTGGGATATTTTTTAGTTGAATAGTTTTCTTTTCATGAAGGTCAAAAATGCATACATAAGAGAGTTTCACGCCACTGAGGTTGGTGTTGATTTCCGGCGCAGTGTTCTGGTTCTCTTGTTTGCTCTTTTCTCTATCTCACATACGTTTGGTCAGGATCCCAATGTTCCTCCAAGTGAGAATTTCGATTTGTCGGAATGGAAAGTTACATTACCAGATCAGTCTGAGGTTTCTGAGACTGCACTTTCGAATGGTTTCGAAAGTGAAAATGAATTTTATACCGATCCCACTACGGGTGCCATGGTTTTTAGATGCCCCAATGATGGTGAAACAGGAGGGAGCACCTACCCCAGAAGTGAGCTTCGAGAAATGCTTAGAGCGGGCAATACAAGCATTAGTACACAGGGTGTCGGCCTTAATAATTGGGTTTTTTCTTCTTCTAGTCAGTCAGTTAAAGAAGCTTCTGGTGGTGTGGATGGCACCATGACGGCCACAGTTGCGGTTGATCATGTGTCCACTACAGGAGAATCAAGCAAAGTAGGTAGGGTGATCGTAGGTCAAATCCATGCCTCAGATGATGAGCCCTGCAGAATATATTACCGAAAGCTCCCCAATAATACACTCGGGTCAATCTACTTCGCTCACGAGCCAGCTACAGGGTCGGAGCAATGGTATGAAATGATCGGAAGCCGAAGTAGCAGCGCCTCTAATCCCGAGGATGGTATTGCTCTGGGAGAAAAATTTTCATATCAAATTAAGGTGGTCGGAAATACGCTAACCGTTACCATCATGAGAGATGGAAAAGATGACGTGGTACAGGAAGTCGATATGAGTACCAGCGGTTTTGAGGATGATTGGATGTATTTCAAAGCTGGAAATTACAACCAAAACAATACAGGCGATGAAGGTGATTACTGTCAGGTATCATTCTTTGCATTGAGTAAGTCGCATTCAAGCCCAAACAACAACGCTCCAACTACGAGCATTACCAGTCCGTCAAATAATGCAAGCTATGTTGTTGGTGATGATATCGTGATTACTGCAGATGCATCCGACAGTGATGGTTCAATTGCCAAAGTAGAGTTTTATCAAGGAAATATAAAACTGGGAGAAGACACATCAGCTCCATATTCTTATGAGTGGATAGACGTTCCAGTAGGAAACTATGTGTTGAGTTCTAAAGCCATCGACAATGATAACGGAACGAACACCTCAGCGGGAATCAGTATAACAGTTTCACCTATATATAACGCTCCATATGAAATTCCCAAATTTCAAAACTTCATCGGGGGTAGCAAGCTACAGGCACCTACAAGCGCTACCATCGCATCCCAATCTGAACTCATCAATGGATATTCTGACGAATATTTTTATGTAGTAGAAAATAGCAAGATTGCTTTCAACCAGTCAGGTACTTCAATGAGAACGGAGTTGAGACATCTGGAGAACTGGGTTGTGACTGATGGAAATCGCTCATTGCACGCATCCATAGATGTGGCGGAGCAGACCTGTGATCAGGTTACGATATTGCAAATTCACGATGATGCCAATGAAGGAAACGGTCCCAACAAGCCACTTTTAAGAATTTACAAGCATCAAACCAAATCACCTGAAAACCACCTTTGGGCTGCAGTGAAGACTGACGTTGAAGGTGTAAATACCAAGCATGTAGATCTTGGTGCAGATCCAGGAGGATATTTTGATTGTGATGTGAGAATAGAGGACGAAAGAATGCTAATAGAGGTAGATGGAGTTCTTAAGGCAGATGAAGATATATCATTTTGGATTTTTCCAAGCTATTGGAAAGCCGGCGTTTACCTCCAGGACGAGGGGGAAGCCACAGCGTACTTTGATGAACTGGATGAAGCAGTAGAAGAGAAAAGTGCGCCGACTGTCAGCATCACGGAACCGACTGATGGCACTAGCTTCGAAGCAGGAGATAACATCACCATAAGAGTGGACGCCACAGACCCTGATGGCACTATTTCCAAAGTTGAATTCTATGCAGGAGAAACTAAATTGGGAGAAGACTCGGCTACACCCTATTCATTGATTTGGAGAAATGTCCCTGGCGGAAACTACGACCTTACAGCCGTAGCTGTGGATGATGATGAGCTGTCCAGCACATCAGAAATTGTGAGTATTGAAATTACAGGGAATCTCGAACCTCCATTGAGCACAGGAAAAAAAAGTGACTACCAACTAAGCATATATCCGAACCCATTCAGCTCAGAACTCATGATCGATTATGGGGTAACTCAAGATACTCCTGCTACTATCTCCATCCATGATATTTCAGGCAATAAAATAGATGAGTACATGCTCGACAGCCAAGGACTAGAAAATAAAACTTTTAAATGGAAAGTTCCGAAGGAGCTGACCAATGGAGTCTATTTCATAAGACTGAGTACTGGAAATGAAATACATTCAGCAACTGCAATATTGCATTCGGGCTATTGATAAAATGACTTATCAAATACGAAATAACCCTTAATGAACTGGATAATTAAAATATTAGAACGGAGTAGTAACATGGGCTTTCTCATGCTGGCAGTGATTGTTTCCCTGGCAACTTCCTGTACTCAGGAAAAGATCAGTCAGGAGCACCCCGGGCTTACACTAACCAGCGAAGGAGCAAAGCTGATGCGCCAGTCTCAAGGTACTTCGGCGCTGTTTGATAGATCTTTTGACGAAGCTAAGACCGAGGTGGAAAGTTGGATGGCTCTAGGAATAGATGTTCCAGTGCCTAAAGATTTGGCTGGTGGCTATACCCATGAGGCTCACAAACGAAATTTCTTCATGGCCCAAAAGGCTGGTGTCCTCTTTCAGATTACTCAAGATGAAAAGTATGCGGTATTCATGAGGGACATGTTTCTTGAGTATGCTAAAATTTATCCAACATTTGATAAACACCCTGCTACAAGATCTTATTCCAGAGGTAAGTTCTTCTGGCAGTGTCTCAATGATGCCAATTGGCTGGTTTACATGAGTCAGGGTTATGACTGCATCTATGACTGGTTGGATGAGAATACGAGAAATAAGCTGAACAAAGAACTGTTTAGACCCTATGCTGAATACATCTCTATCGAAAATCCTCAGTTTTTCAATCGTATTCATAACCACAGCACATGGGGAAATGCTGGAGTTGGCATGATTGGCCTGGTTATGGATGATCAGGAGCTGGTCAATTGGGCGCTTTATGGGCTAGAAATAAAAGTTCCGGGCGATGTGGTCAAAGACAATGATGGAGGGGATATTAAATTGAAAGGTCAGGATGAAGCAGGCTTCTTTGCGCAGTTGGATCATTCTTTTTCACCGGATGGATATTATACCGAAGGGCCATATTACCAGCGTTATGCCATGTACCCATTTCTGATTTTCGCTCAGGCCTTGGCCAATAAAAAACCTGAATTGGAAATCCTTGATTATCGTAATGGTCTTCTCATGAAAGCTGTGTATGCCCTCATCAATCAAACAAATGATGCGGGCGAGTTTTTCCCAATCAATGATTCCCAAAAAGGAATGTCGCTTATGTCTCGCGAGTTAGTGAACGCCGTGAGCATGGCCTATTATTATGCAGGAAAAGATGCCACCCTGCTTTCAATCGTTGAGAAACAAGATTGCGTGCCTCTCAATGATGCAGGGTTGGCCGCAGCTCAGGCTGTAGATCAGGGCTTGGCCAGGCCATATAAAAAATACAGCATGGAATTATCAGATGGGGCCCAGGGTGATGAGGGAGCCATTGGAATTTTGAGAAGTGGCAATTCCACTTTGGTAATGAAATATGCTAAGCATGGCATGGGACATGGGCACTTTGATCGTTTGGGCTTCTTGCTCTACAACGGAGCAGATGAGGCAATTCAAGACTATGGAGCCGCACGCTGGGTAAACATTGAACACAAAGATGGTGGTGGGTATTTGAAAGAAAATCATTCATGGGCTAAGCACACGGTGGCTCATAATGCCTTGGTAGTAAACAACATATCTCAGTTTGGAGGTAACGTCAGAAAGGCGGAAGCCAATCCAGGGACTCCTTATCTATTTGATTCGGAAGACCCTAAAGTTCAGGTAATGAGCGCCAAAGAACTCAAAGCATACGAGGGTGTGGTCATGCAGCGAACAATGGCCATGATCAATATAGATGAGCTTGAAAATCCGTTGATCCTCGACCTCATGAGTGTTGTCAATGATGTAGAATCTGATTATCAGATGCCGCTTTATTATCTGGGAGAGTTAATGTCAACGAATGAAAAAATTGCAATTAGTCAGACACTTGCTCCTATGGGGGAAGATCACGGTTACCAACATTTGTGGGAGGAAGCTAACAGCAATTCTACCAACGATATTTTCCAAATGACATGGTTCAACAAAAAGAACTTCTTTACCATGACTTCTGCCACACAGGAGAATGATGAATGGGTTTATGCCAGAATTGGCGCAAATGACCCTAATTTCAACTTGCGCAGAGATCCTGGTTTGCTGCATAGTAGAACAGCGAAAAACACACTTTTCGTAAACACTTATGAATCTCATGGTAAATACGATTACGCATCGGAGATTCCGACAAACTTGTTCACATCAGTATCTGATTTGCGTGTATTGTTTCATTCTGTTGACTACAGCGTGGTGCAGTTTACTTTGAAAAACGGTGATCAATATCAGTTTTGTATTTCACAAAACAATAAGGAATCGAATAAGTCACATACTGTAGAACTGGATGGAGCAAAGGTTGAGTGGACCGGGACTTTTCAATTAATCAAAAACCAAAACTAATAGACACATGAAAAGAAACAGCGAAAAATACATCTTAACTCAAAACATGGAGTGGGAAGAACTAGGTGGAGGCGTCTCTCGAAAGTTCTTGGGGTATGACAACCAGATCATGATGGTCTTGGTAAAGTTTGAAAAAGGAGCTTTAGGTTCTCCTCATAAGCATTTTCACACTCAGGCTACCTATTGTGCATCGGGAAAATTTGAGTTTGAGATTGATGGAGTAAAGCAGATTGTATCTGGAGGAGACGGGGTTTATATCGAGCCTAATCTTTTGCACAGCGCAGTGTGCCTGGAAGCGGGAATGCTCATTGATACCTTCAGTCCGGTAAGGGAAGACTTCCTAAGCGGAGATGGAGTTTCGTATTTTGGAGATAAAGACTAAACTGATGAAAATTAAAGGATTAAGATGGTGGATTATCGGCTTGATTGCCTTGGCAACTGTGATCAATTACATAGACCGACAGTCAATAAACGTACTTTGGCCCGAAATATCTGAGCAACTGTATCCGGACAAGTCTGCTGATGAAAGAAAAGAAATCTATGCATGGATATCGATTATTTTCGTATTTGCATACGCATTCGGTCAGGCCATCTTCGGAAAGATATTTGACTGGATAGGAACTAGATTGGGCTTTGCTCTTTCTATTGGTGTTTGGTCAATTGCCACGGCATTTCACGCCATCGCCAGGTCTTTCACCACGTTTGCGATTTTTAGATCTATCCTTGGTATAGCAGAAGCCGGCAACTGGCCGGGAGCAGCCAAGGGAAACGCCGAGTGGTTTCCCACTAAAGAGCGCGCCCTTGCTCAAGGGCTGTTCAACTCCGGTGCGGCCATTGGTGGAATCATTTCTATTCCGCTAATCGCATTTTTGTCAATCTACTTCAACTGGCAAATGATCTTCATACTTGTCGGTGTAGCCGGCTTACTCTGGCTTGCTCCCTGGTTATATTTGGTGAAATCTCCACCAAAAAACCATCCATGGATTACGGACGAGGAACGCGAATATATTTTAACAGGTCAGAAAAATGAGGATTCCGATAATGAAGACGGTGGCTCAAAAGTATATGATCCAGATACAGCAAAACTGCTTGGTCACAAGCAAAGCTGGGGTGTGATCATTGCTTCGGCAGCTATTGACCCCATATGGTGGCTCTTTGTATTCTGGATCCCAATCTATCTCTTCGAAGTGTATGGAATGGATGTAAAAAGCGTCGGGATCTATGGGTGGGTACCATACGTGGGAGCAATGCTCGGAGCGTGGTTCGGAGGACTTTTGGCACAAAATAGGATGAAAGCTGGGTGGACGGTGAATAAAACCCGAAAAATGGTAATCACTATCGGTTGCCTGATAATGCTGCCAGCTTTATTAGCCATGTCAAATCCGGGAGCTCCGATTACCGCCGTGTTGATAATGGCCTTAATCTTATTCGGTTTTCAGACTGCCATTGGCAATGTGCAGACCTTACCGAGTGACTTTTTTAGTGGCAAGACCGTGGGAACCTTATCTGGATTTGCAGGAATGGCCGCCAAACTAACAGCCGCAGGATTGACTTATCTGGTGCCGTGGCTCACCATGGGAGGAAACTATACTCCAGCATTTGTAATCGGAGCAGCACTGGCTCTCATTGCACTCGCCAGCGTTTGGGTGCTTTGTGGGAAAATCGAACCGATACATTCCCGAGACTAAAAGACCATAACATAAACAAATTATAAAAACGAAAAATAAAAGAACAGAGACATGCAAGACAATAAAGTAGCAGTTGTAACAGGAGCCACAGGAGGTATAGGTTTTGAGGTGGCTAAGCGATTAGGAAAAGATGGTTTTACTGTAATACTTAATGGTATAGAAGATGAAGCTGGCGCTCAGAGAGTACAGGAGCTTGCCGGCGAGGGAATTACCGCTGAGTATTATGGTTTTGATGTCACCAATGAAGACGAGGTGACTTCAAACATCAAGGCCATTGGTGAAAAATACGGTAGAATCGATGCGCTCGTGAACAATGCTGGTGGATTAGGTGGTCGTTCAAGATTTGAAGAAATGACTACTGAGTTTTACAGAAAGGTGATGGCACTTAATCTGGATTCGGTATTCTTCACATCAAGAGCAGCTATTCCATTCCTTAAAAAAGGAGAAAATGCAACGATCATCAATTATACATCAAATGCAGGTTGGAATGCAGGGGGACCAGGAGCAGGTGTTTATGGGACATCAAAAGCTGGCGTTCACGCCATTACCAGAGCTTTGGCAAAAGATTTGGCCGAATACGGGATCAGAGTAAATGCTGTATCTCCAGGAACCATTGATACGCCATTTCATGCTCAGATCAAGTCAACAAAACCTGAAGTTTTTGCTTCATGGAAAAACAATATTTTGTTGGGAAGACTAGGCCAGCCCGAAGAGGTAGCGTCTGTTGTTTCTTTCCTTTCTAGCAAAGACGCATCTTTCATTACAGCAGAAACTATTCAGATTGGTGGCGGACAGGCATTGGGAATATAAGTAAGGGCAAATCAAGAACTAATAGATGAAATTAAAAGGGAAAGTAGCAGTAGTAACAGGAGGGGGTCGAGATATAGGACGAGCCATATGTATCAAGCTAGCAAAAGAAGGAGCCAAAGTTGTTGTCAACTATTTTGGTAGCAAGAAGGATAGTGAAGATACACTGGCAGCCATCAAGGCAGTGGGTGGTGAGGCCATTGCCGTGCAAGCCGATGTGAGCAAGCAAGCCGATATCGACAATATGGTAGCTAAGACCAAAGAAGCTTTTGGAGATGAGGTACATATCCTTGTCAACAATGCTGGAGGGCTCTTTGCCAGAAAAACCATTGAAGAACTCGACGAAGATTTTTACAACCTTGTTATGGATGTGAATTTCAAAGGGACAGTTTTCGTAACTCAGGCTTTCAAAGCATTGATGAGTGAGGGTGCATCTATTGTCAACCTGGCTTCTCAAGCTGGTCGTGATGGTGGAGGTGCAGGGTCAGCAATTTATGCCGCTTCGAAGGGAGCCGTGATGACACTGACCAGAAACTGGGCTAAAGAGTTTGGGCCACAGGGTATTCGCATCAATGCTGTATGCCCGGGGCTAATCGGAACAAAATTTCATGATGACTTCACTAAGGATGAGGTTAGAGAAAAAGTAGCGGGAAGCACTCCACTGAGAAGGGAAGGAAAAGCAGAAGAGGTGGCTGATTTGGTAGCATATCTCGCCGGCCCGGAATCTTCATTCCTGGCAGGAAATAACGTGGATATCAATGGAGGGTTGGCATTTTCATAAGTGAGTCAATACTCGCTCGACATTGAGTCAGGGATTCTGCTGGTCGCCGTAGGCGTCTTGGCAGGATTTCTAAACGTGGTAGGTGGGGGAGGCTCATTGCTGACCTTGCCTGTCATGATTTTTATGGGGCTTCCGCCCAATATCGCCAATGCAACGAACCGAATTGCGATTTTATGGCAGAATGTTTTTGCCATTAGCAAGTTTCGCAAGGAGGGAGTGGTTGAGTGGAAATACAGCATCTGGCTAGGTCTTGCGGCAGTGCCTGGTGCACTGGTAGGAGGATGGCTGGCAATAGATATTAAAGGTGAGATTTTCACCAAAATGCTGTCGATTATTATGCTGGTGGTAGGTGCTTTGATATTGATCGGATCATCTCCCGGCAAGATTGAGCGAGCATATAATTCAGGCAAAAAACTTTGGGTAGGTATCCTGGCTTTTTTCCTGATTGGGATTTACGGTGGATTCATCCACGCGGGGGTTGGGTTTGTGATCATATTGGTGCTGGACAAGCTCATGCATGCCCCAATGTCCAGAATCAACAGTGTAAAAGTGATCGCAGCATTTATTTATACACTGGCAGTGGTGGTGCTGTTTCTGTTTCGCAACGTCATCAACTGGCAGTATGGTTTGACACTTGCAGTTGGAACATCTACCGGTGGCTGGCTGGGGAGTTATTTCTCCGTCAAGAAAGGAGATAAGTGGATCAAAGCCTTATTGTTCTGCGCAATCGTAGCGCTTTCAGTGAAGCTCTGGTTTTATGATCAGCATTGAAAATTGAATTACGCTTTATAACTGTTTCTTAATAGG
The DNA here is from genome assembly GCA_039944535.1 of Cyclobacteriaceae bacterium. Taxonomy (GTDB): domain Bacteria; phylum Bacteroidota; class Bacteroidia; order Cytophagales; family Cyclobacteriaceae; genus JAMZMI01. The sequence goes on along the minus strand of JBDUYP010000025.1, from coordinate 2,499 downwards.
TCTATGAAACCAACAGTAGCAATTATTTGTGGAGGCGGTCCCGCACCGGGAATTAACACTGTGATAGCCACAGTGGCCAAGGCATTTTTGGCCGATGGTTATCGGGTACTCGGTATTCACCACGGCTATCAAGGACTTTTTGCCGAAGCTCCTGAGATCAAAGAGTTTGACTTTGAACATGCAGATAGGATATTCAGCCGAGGTGGGTCTACACTCATTATGAGTAGGTTTAAACCAAAAGATCATGATTTCAATACCAGAATATTTGAAAAAGAAAATATAAAGCTTCTCGTCACCATCGGTGGTGACGATACGGCCTCTACAGCCAATCGTATTGCCAAATACCTCGTGGGGCAGAATATTGACATAAGCAATATTCATGTACCTAAGACCATAGACAATGACCTTCCCTTACCGGATCGAAACCCAACCTTTGGATTTCATTCTGCCAAGGATGAAGGCGTGCGGATTGGCAATACTGTATATGAAGACGCCCGCACGGCTCGCCAGTGGTTTGTGATGTCAGCGATGGGGCGCTCTGCCGGACATCTTGCTTTTGGTATTGCGACAGGTTGTCATTTCCCTATGTTGATCATTCCTGAAATGTTCAATAAAACAAAAGTGACTTTGGACAAAATCCTGAGATTGGTGATTTCGTCTGTCGTAAAAAGAAAAATCCTTGGTATTGAGTATGGAGTAGCCATGATCAGTGAAGGCGTTTTCCATATTTTGGATATAGAAGAAATTGAACAAGGAGGAATCCACCTGACCTACGATGATCACGGGCATCCGGAATTGGGCAATGTGAGTAAAGCCCATATATTCAACGTATTGGTTCAGGCAAGACTTCACGAACTAGGGCTAAGCGTTAAAAGCAGACCGGTTGAGCTGGGCTATGAATTAAGATGTGCCCGGCCGATCGGGCTGGATCTTACCCTGTGCTCGTTGCTTGGTTTGGGCGTGAAGAAACTATATAACGAAGGCTATACAGGATGTATCGTATCGGCCAATTCTACAGGTGACATAGCGCCAATCTATCTGTCAGATTTTGAGGTAGATGGTAAAATCCCGCCAAGGCTTGTCGATATAGACGCACAAATCGCGCGACTATTTTTCGATGAATTGCACTTTTTGGAACCAGCTGATTATGAGCAGGCAAAGAATTATCTCCCAGATCCGGAGAATTATGATTTCAAAAAAATTCTTGAGTGGATATGAGCAAAAAAGTTGTAACATTCGGTGAAGTCATGATGCGTTTCTCGCCCCCGGGTCATGCCAAATTTTCACAAGCCAACACCGTGGAAATGACCTATGGGGGAGGTGAAGCCAATGTGGCCATGTCACTGGCGTATTTTGGTATGGATGCTTTTCATGTTACCAGATTCCCTGACAATCTGATTGGAAAATCCGCCACACAATACCTCAGACATCATTGGTTGCACACCAAATACATCAACTATGGCGAAGGCCGCATGGGTAAGTACTTTCTTGAAAAGGGTGCTGTGCACCGACCCAGCGTGGTAGTTTATGAGAGGGACAGTTCGGCTTTCTCCAAGCTCCAGCCAGAGATGTTTGATTGGAAACGGATCTTGCGCAACGCTGACTGGTTTCACTGGACAGGAATAACCCCGGGAATCTCCCAGGGAACTGCGGATGCGTGTAAAGAAGCCATCAAAATGGCCAATGAATTAGGAGTGCCTGTATCGGTAGATGTGCATTCCAGAAAGAGCCTCTGGCAGTATGGCAAAAACAAGGAAGATGTGATGCCGGACTTGGTAAGTGGATGTGATGTTGTCATAGCGAGCCCTTATGATATGCAAGAAAATCTGGGAGTGGCAAATGAATCAGATGATTTGGCCACTGCATCGGCTAAACTGAAAGTAAAATTTCCACGAGTTAAAAAAGTAATTGACAAAAACCGGGAGGCTTTGAGTGCTTCACACAATAGAATTCAAGGATTCATTTGGGATGGAGCCAATGTGCTGTCGTCTCCATCTCTGGACGTGACGCACATAGTTGACCGTGTGGGTACAGGAGATGCCTATGCCGCAGGGATGATTTACGGATTATTGAATTTAAGCGATCAGGAAGCTGTGAATTTTGCAGCAGCAGCCTGTGCATTGAAGCATACAGTGGAAGGTGATGTCAACGTGGTGACAGTCGAGGATGTGAAGAGTTTAGTAGATGGAAATACCTCGGGAAGGATCAAGAGATAAGAAAAAGACAAGATTTATAATTAATAAAAAACTAAGCAAGATGAACAAGCGAGTAGTAACCTTCGGGGAGATAATGTTGAGGTTGGCCCCACAGGGATTTTTGAGATTTTCACAAGCCTCAAGCTTCGATGTAGTGTATGGAGGAGGCGAGTCGAACGTGGCTGTTTCACTGGCCAACTATGGCGTTCCGGTAGATTTCGTCACCAGATTGCCAAAGAATGACATTGGCGAATGCGCGATGATGGAAATGCGCAAACGAGGAGTCAATGTAGATAAGATTGTA
>JBDUYP010000024.1:0-212941 GCA_039944535.1 Cyclobacteriaceae bacterium | reverse complement strand
GGGGTACTTCCGAAGTGGGAGGGGGTACTTCCGAAGTGGGGGTACCCGCTTAAAAGCATCAATACCACATGTTAGTACGGCGGCATTGGCCTTATGCAGTAGCACCTCCGGCAGGGTATAGTACAGATGGAAGCGGGTTTGGTAAAGTACATTGTTCGTATGCCAATGTTTGATTTCATACTGGTAATCCCTAAATTATTTGTGAATCAAACTGACTAAGTATGTGCTACGATGGTGATTATCAAACCAAAAGGCAATTCAATCAGGCCAAGCGCCTCCAGGTGCCAGACGAACGGATCATTCAAAAGCAACGCGAAATGATAGACCGTGAAAAACGAAGACTTGGTGAAAAACCTGAAGATGAGGCACTCCAATCCGATGACTTAGAAAAGTATTTGCCGGCGTATTATCATATCAGTGGGTTTGCAAAACCTCAAATGGCATTTATGACCAGTTTGGAAAAAGCAGACATGGACATAGGTATATGGGGGTTTGTCCCGGCATGGGTCAAAACCGTGCAGGAGGCATATGACTTTAAGAAGCCCTACAATAGAAATTTGAATGTGCAGTCAGAAACCATGTTTGAAAAACGAGGCTTTAAGGCTTCAGCCAGACATATGCGCTGTGTTATTTCTATGGATGCCTACTATGAAAGCCACCATCAAAATAAAACCACGTACCCATTTCGGATCTACCATGCTGATGGCAGCCCACTGTGGCTGGCGGGGATTTACAGACATACCGAACTGACTGATGAAAAGACAGGTGAGGTTCAGGAGTTTAACTCCGTGGCTGTAGTGACCACTGAGGCCAACGGCATATTGGCCAGAATTCACAACAACCCCAAACTGGTAGAAAGAACCGGACACAGAATGCTCGTGCTCTTAGACGAAAGCCAACTCACGGACTACCTGAAACCATACCCTGATACCAAAGACCCAGCCGAAGAAAAACTTTTTGAAGCGGCTATCCTCAACCTATGCCAACCCTATGATGAAGATAAGCTGGCGTATGATCCAGTGCGCAACCTGAAAAAGCGTAAAGACATGGACTATATAGGCAATGTGCCCGAGATCAGAGAAAGATACCATTGGCCGGATTTAAATCTGGACGAAATATTCACATAGATACTAATATATTTAGCTTTGCTACTTAATTTAGCAAAGTGAGTCTGTACAAACAAAATCCTAAAACATTTGGCGTCAGCTACCACCCCTGGGTTCAGCTAGTGGCCAAATGCCTGCATGCCAAAGAGATTCCGATGAATCTGCTGGATACTGAGCTGATGGAACTATACCACAAGGATTGTAGCCCGGAGGAAGTGTATATCTATGTAAGGATAAAATCGATTAAATCTGCCGTGCTCAACCTGACCTGGGCCGATGACTATGGCCGAGAGTACTACCAGTTTACCAACAATGATCAGATCAGGCACTTTTATAGTTTGTTTCCACGGGTGAAAGAAGTCATGGAAAGCAAGGTGGGTAAGTATTACCGCAAAAAATAAACGAACGTGAGCCTTTGAACCTCAGCGTTGAGGTTTTGAAGTGGGGGGTGGTACTTGCGAAGTGGGCTATGTCAAGCGAAACGCAGCAGTGTCATCTACACCGTCTTTGTGAGCGAAGTGAAACGGAGCGTAACAATCTTATAAGGGTTACCCTAAACTTCTTGAATTGTCATGCTGACTAGGCGTCCCCGAACTTCTTGAATTGTCATGCTGACTAGGCGTCCCCGAGCTGTCGAAGCATAAACAATTCATTACTGTGTCTTACACTTCGACAGGCTCAGTGTGACACCAGAGTGCAATGTGACATACCATTTTATACCGTCACCTTCCGACGGAGCTTAGCGGAGATCGGGAGGTCTTCGTTTTTGCTTACACAGAAATGATCTTTAAGGTCTGAATGTGTTCTCCTATACCGTCATTGTGAGCGAAGTGAAACGCAGCAGTGTTGTCACCCTGACTAGGCGTCCCCTAGCTGTCGAAGGGAATGTCACCCTGAGCCTGTCGAAGGGTAGTCATTACCTGAATTGAAGCAGATCTCTCATCTAAGTATGAGATTCTCTCACCCTCGTGCCTCAGGTTCAGAATGACGTTGTTTTATACCGTCATTGTGAGCGCAGTGAAACGGAGCGTAACAATCTTATAAGGGTCACCCTGACTAGGTGTCCCCGAATTTCTTGAATTGTCATGCTGACTAGGCGTCCCCGAGCCCTCGAAGCATAAACAATTCATTGCTGTGTCTTACACTTCGACAGGCTCAGTGTGACACCAGAGCTCGGGGACGCCTAGTCAATGTGACACCTAGATAGTGTGACACCACAACATACCATATTATACCGTCACCTTCCGACGGAGCTTAGCGGAGATCGGGAGGTCTTCGTTTTTGCTTACACAGAAATGACCTTTAAGGTCTGAAAGTGTCCTTCCATACCGTCATTGTGAGCGAAGTGAAACGCAGCGTGACAATCTTACAAAGCTCCCTCGCCGAGGGAGCGTTTTGTTAGCGGGCGTATGATCAGTCATGGACTTATATATTGTGAAAGAGAACTGAAAACCTTAAATTCATCGCGCTAACCTAGGCACGCTACATGAGAGTCTTGAAGAATAAATAATAAAAAAGGCAAGGACTGTGATCCACACCTAAAGTAGTTTATTCACGAGAAGATGGTTTTAAACGGAGTTTATGAAGCATTTAAGCATAAAAAAGCCCCGTATTGGAAGACGAGGCGGCTTAAATGTTTTATTCACTTTGATAATGATATGAATTGGAGTTCATGAAACATTCAAAAAAGAAAAAGCGAGGAAATCCGAAGACTGCCCCGCTTTGAATGTTTTCACAACGGAATAATCCTTATTGTGATTGGCTTTCAATGAGATAAAGATAGTATTAATTATAAATTCACCACATTATGAGCACCAAAAAAATTTTAGGACTGGATTTAGGCACCAACTCTATAGGGTGGGCCTTGATCAATCAGGATTTTGAAAACAAAACCGGAAGCATCATAGGCATGGGGAGTAGGATCGTGCCGATGGACGGTGCTGAAATGTCTAATTTCAAAAGAGGACTTCCCCAAACCAGAAATGCTGTAAAAAGAGAGAAGAAGGGAATAAGAGTAGGAAACAAACGCTACAAACTCAGAAGAAATAAGCTCCTCTATGTTTTGCAGAAGCTCAATATGCTGCCAGAGCAAATAAGACTATCCCAACAATTTGACGATCCATTAAAGCTTCAAAAAATAAACATACTCCCTATAAAAAAAGAAGCGAAACAGCTCACAGGTAAGGAATTCATGGAGATGAGAGCCAAGGCGCTAAATGAAGTAGTAACACCTCATGAATTTGGAAAAATCCTCTACAAACTCAACCAGCTGCGGGGATATGCAGGAGGGGATGACGATGATGCACAAGAAGAACTTGATGACATTCTGGATATTAAATCAGACAAAACATTTCCAACTCAGGAAAGCAAAATCCAGGTATTTAAAGTTTTAGACTATCGTCTGTCAGATGAGCCTAATAAAAAAGGCAAGAAGGTCTTCGAACTTGAAGCCATAGATGCTGAAAATGAACAATGGAATGGAACTACCACAGTAGAAAATCTGAGTATTGGAGACACAATAGAATTGAACAGGCGGACATGGTTCAATAAAAAAACAGGAGAACCATCCTCTACCGAATTTTCTATTCCCAGCAAAACTGGATGGAGAAAAAAGATGGAAAACATGGAATCCGCTTTAATGGCACACTCAGAAGAGAAGGGCAGAAAAACATACTTGAGTGAGTATTTTCTCGATTGCCTTGAGAATGATAACTGGCTCAAGATTCGAGACAATGTCATATTGCGTTCTCGATACATGGAGGAATTTGATGCTATCTGGGAAAGACAGTTTCAAGCTCATATCAAGAATGTCTCTACCGAAACTGTTGCCGAAATAGCTTCATTCCTATTTCCAGGCTCCTCTTATACACAAAAGCAATTTCGGGAAGAAGCAATCCAAAATGGATTAAAACACATTATCCGCAACCAGATCATCTATTACCAGAGACCATTGAAAGATCAAAGCCATTTAATATCAGAATGCCGCTTTGAAAAAGGAGAAAAAGCTGTAGCAAACAGCCATCCATCATTTCAAGAATATAAGCTTTGGGAGCAAATCAACAAGCTATCTATCAATAGAAGAACTAAGGTCGGAATTAAAAAGGATGGAAAGCCACGGTATAAATATCAAGAAAGGAACATCCCAACTGACTTTAAGGAGTACTTATTTGAGGAACTACAACAGAAAAAGGAACTCACGTTCAGTTCGGTCTTTAATAATTTGAAGAACAAAACAGATTTTGTAGATGGTGAGGACTTCTTCAATGGAATGAGTGTAAAAAGTAAGCTGATTGGTAATACGACAAGAATTACACTTAAAAGCAGACTCGGCAAGTACTGGATATTGCTGAAAGCAGACCAAATTGAAAATCAAATCCAAATATGGGAACTGCTGTACAATGGAAAGGGAAATGAATATGACATCAACAGCAAGCGCAATGTAGCCATCGCAAGGTATCTAAAAGAAAAAGGCGTCAATGAAGAAAAATTTGATCAAATAGTAAAAGCCATATCCAAGATCAAATTTCCCCGAAACTATCAATCTCTTTCTTTGCAGGCAGTTGAGAAAGTCTTACCCCTGATAAGAGCGGGTAAATACTTTAACAATACAGCTTTTTCACCCGAGGTACACGACAGGGTGGTCAAGCTACTCAATGAACACACCGAAGACCCGTATCAAAAGTCAGTTCAAGATTATCTTGAAGCAAATGAAAGCCAAGTATTGACTGAGGGAGGGTTCATCAACGCTCACGCACTTATGCTTATCTATGGACGGCATACCGCACAGGAAATATCAGACAAAGAACTACTCGATAACTATCAGGAAGTAAAAGCGCTGAAGCGGCATTCATTGAGAAACCCACTGGTGGAGCAAATGATCAATGAGACACTGATGGTGGTAAAAGATATTTGGAAAATGTATGGCCGACCTGAAGAAATCAAAGTAGAACTGGCTAGAGAACTAAAAAACAGCATCAAGGAGCGTGAGAAAATTCACGAGAGAAATGAAGCTAGCCAGAAGGAAAACAAGAAAGCAAAAGAGATACTAATTGAGCATAAAGTAGAGCTATCATCTGGAAACATAGAGAAATACAAGCTATGGAAAGAACAAAAAGAAATTGACCCATACACTGGAGAGACTATTCAGTTTAGTCATCTTTTCAATAAGGGACTTTACGATGTAGATCATATCATTCCACAGTCGAGATATTTTGATGATTCTCTGGCCAACAAAGTAGTTTGTGCTAAGACTGTAAATAAGGACAAGGGTAATCGTACGGCTATGGAATACTTTGATATGGGCTCTACCAAATGCACTCTCTTGGATAAGGATGTCTTTATGGATAATGCGGTAAAGAAATTCTTTGGCAAGAAACGCAAGCACATGCTAGCAACAGAAATTCCGGATAACCCTGTAGAGCGACAAAAGAAAGAAACTCAATATATAGCAGTAAGAGTAAGAGAAGAGCTTGCAAAAATCGTGGGCAGCAACAATGTAAAAACCTCCTCTGGAGGAGTTACTCATTACCTAAGAAATCACTGGGGTATTACTTCAGTTTTCAAGGATCTACTAAAAGAACGGTTTCAAAACTACTTTAGCTTAAAAGCTTCATCAGACTTTGAAAAACTTAACCCAAGCGATCCGGAAGGACTAAAGCAATATTTTGAAGAACTCACCAAATCTATACTTCCTCAGAAAAACATCAAGGAAATATTGACCAGAGTTTCATCTTTGGAAACACCCATCTCGCAGGAGGATTTCATTGAGTTGTACACAGATAGCAACATCTACAAAAAAGACAATAACCAAATCATTAATGGCTATACTAAGAGAATAGATCACAGACACCATGCTATGGATGCGCTGACTGTGGCTTGCACAGACCAAAAAGCTATAAAACGGCTCAACGACCTCAATAAACATCTTAAGGATTGGCTAAAGGAAAATATCAATCAATTTGATCTGGATCTCCATGCTGATGATGAAAACTTGTTAGAAAACTTCCTTCAAATGGAAGACAGCATCCGTAGCAAAGTCATCAAAGGCTTAGATAAGTTCAGGTCTGTCGAGAGGCCATGGGATGGTTTTGAAAAAGATGCAAAAAGGGCTCTTGAGCAAATCATAGTATCTCACAAACCAAAAGATAAACTCCTGATCCAACCAAAAGAAGAAAAAGATAAGAATGGCAATTGGATAAAAACAAGTGAAATATCACTCAGAATTCGAGGAGCATTGCATGAAGAGACTATTTACGGACTTTCTTCTAATATGGAATGCTATCGCATTCCTCTTAGCAAGTTTTCAGTAAACACTTTTGATACTGCAGGTAGTATTGAGAAGATCACAAGTAAGTTTCTCAGAGAGACGATACACGATCACTTCCACAATACACATGAAAAGAATAAATCAGCCGCATTTGGCGCTGAAGGATTGATGGGATTGAATAAGCGCTTATCTGAGCGGGTAATCATGAAAAATGGCAAAGAAACATCCGCCCCACACCCTCCAATCAATTCTGTGAAAATATATCGCAAGAAAATCAAGAATGGAAAGCAACCTTCAATTACACTCCAAAAACTAAGCAGAGATAAAAGCCATAATAAGAACCTTTATGTCAACACAGGAAGCAATTACCTGTTTGCTGTATTGGAGAAGGAAGATCAGCGAGAATATGATCTGATTTCGCTCTACGATGCAACAGATCTCCTTAAACAAGCTTTAAAGAACAATACATTAGCTAATATCAATAAGGATCAAGTATTTAAAGACTATTTTGAAAATAACAACAAGGCAAAACTTCTTTTCACACTGAAACAACTGGACATGGTTTACTTACCAGATGAGGACGAAGAAATTCCATCGGATACAACAAGTCCATTATTCAATGATTACTGGACATCCCCAGATCGATCTAAGAACATATTTTCCGTCACAAAATTTAGTGGAAAACAGATATACTTTACTCCACAAAGAATTGCCGAAGTAATTGAAAAAAAGGTTGAATTGGGTTCTCAAAATATGTTTGAGTTTTACGAGAGGAGAAAAATAGCTCAGCATTGTATCCCAATCAAATTAGACCGACTCGGCAATATCATAGAAGTAACCTCACCCAATGGCCAAATCATCAAAATAGGAGAGTGATGAAACGATCAGAATTTATCAAATCTTTGGGAGTGGGAGCCACAGGGCTGCTGCTCCCTGCTGCTCTGGCCACAGCCCGTCCACTCAAAATCTATGATAACTACCTAAGAGGCCTGCCCCACTACCAATACAAAAAGACAGAAGCAGCAATCAAAGTAGGTGATGTTGTAGCTCTGGAGCGGGATTATAAAAACCTCCACGACAGCTTTGCTATAGCCGTATTTCATGACGGGCACAAGCTGGGCTACCTGGCCGCTTATGAAAACATCGTGCTTGCCAATATGCTCGACGCTGGTGCAAACCTCACGGCTTTTGTCAGCCAGCACCACCCCAAAGCACCGATCTATGATACCCTGGCAGTAGAAATTTTTACTGACCTAATCACCCCTACTCAACCTGCCATTAGCCCCAACCAACTCCCTCAGCGTGCCGATGATGCCGCTGATCTTTACCGGAGGTACCACACCGAACAGGGCTACAATTACACTTTGGAATAGTATTTGGTGCAGCGGTGCATAAAAAAACATCAACAATGTGAAACAAAAAATCTCCGCTCATGATCAAACGAACCCTGTATTTCGCCAATCCCGCTCACCTACACACTACCAAACAGCAGCTGGTAGTCAGTTATCCTGACACACCCGATAAGAAAACCGTCCCCATAGAGGATATAGGCATGGTACTCCTGGAGCATCCACAAATCACCATCAGCCATACCCTGATGGCTCACTTGTTAGCCAACAATGCGGCGATCGTAACGTGTGATGGTTTTCACATGCCGCAAGGCATGATGCTCAACCTCAACGGACACAATACCCAGCAGGAGCACTTTCGCACTCAGATACAAGCCACCGATGCACAAAAAGCAAAATTTTGGCAGCAAACCATCAGAGCCAAAATCCTCAATCAAGCAGCTCTATTGAAACAAAATGGATTAGAAACAGAGAACATGGAGCGCTGGGCCAGTAAAGTGCAGCCCGGAGATCCGGATAATTTTGAAGCACGGGCAGCAGCCAATTATTGGAAGAAGCTCTTCGAAGACCACCTGATGAGTTTCAAAAGGGGACGGTTTGAAGGCGCACCCAACAATATGCTCAACTACGGCTATGCCATCCTCCGGGCAATAATCGCCCGCTCGTTAGTGGGCAGTGGGTTGTTGCCCACTTTTGGGTATCATCATCGCAACAAATACAACGCCTACTGCCTGGCCGATGATGTGATTGAACCTTACCGCCCCTATGTAGATCAGCTTGTATTGGAGCTGGTTCGCTCACTAGACACGTACGATCAGCTCACACCCACCATCAAGCAGCAGCTCCTCCAAATCCCCGTGCTGGATGTGAAGATCAACGGGCAAATAAGCCCACTTATGCTAGCCGCACAGGAAACCACCAGTAGCCTGTACAAATGCTATGCACGCGAATTGAAAACCATCAAACTACCCACATTGTGAGTCTGAACAGGCTCAATCAATATCGCGTCATGTGGGTCATGGTATTTTTCGACCTGCCTACCGAAACCAAGGCAGACACGCGCAACTACAGAAAGTTTGTGGATGTGCTGGAAAAAGATGGTTTCTCCCGTTTTCAGTTTTCCATCTTCCTGAGGCACTGCCCCAGTATGGAAAACGCCCTTGTGCATATGAAGCGAGTCAAAACACATCTTCCGCCAAAGGGACATGTAGGGATCATACGCATCACAGATAAGCAATTTGGGATGATGGAAATATTTTTTTCCAGAAAGGAAGAAAAACCACCCGAACCGGTTCAACAAATGGAGTTGTTCTAAACAATCCTATACCTACTGAAAAAACCATAACAGAACAGCTGATAAACAACAGTAAACCACCCACTTACGTGGGGGTCTGCTGTTGTAATCTAATTATTGAAAGCCAATCACAACAGTTTGAAAGAGTAATCCATCATTGGAGTTGCTGTTGTAATCTAATTATTGAAAGCCAATCACAACCCTATACGCATAAGGTGTTTGAGCCGGATGGCTGTTGTAATCTAATTATTGAAAGCCAATCACAACATCGTCTGGATAGGATTACCAAAATGTCTAGCTGTTGTAATCTAATTATTGAAAGCCAATCACAACTCAGGTCAGGTTGGGTACATCATTACCCAGGCTGTTGTAATCTAATTATTGAAAGCCAATCACAACATAGTACTCATTTTAAATTGGCGGTTTTGAGCTGTTGTAATCTAATTATTGAAAGCCAATCACAACTGCTCATAATGTCGAGTTGATTTAGTTGTCGCTGTTGTAATCTAATTATTGAAAGCCAATCACAACAGTAATTGCAGGACAGACTGAAAGCAATCAGCTGTTGTAATCTAATTATTGAAAGCCAATCACAACGCAGAAAGAATAAGATTCCCAGTCATTTGCGCTGTTGTAATCTAATTATTGAAAGCCAATCACAACCAGCCCCTGTTGATCCAGAGGGTACGCCTAGCTGTTGTAATCTAATTATTGAAAGCCAATCACAACAATGGAGCTTCAGGTGGTATGATTATAAGAGCTGTTGTAATCTAATTATTGAAAGCCAATCACAACGCACATGGAATACGGCATTACAACCCGGCGAGCTGTTGTAATCTAATTATTGAAAGCCAATCACAACATCAATTATATTTGTTCATCTTCAAAGCTCGCTGTTGTAATCTAATTATTGAAAGCCAATCACAACTCTACTACAGATGTGCCTTTCACAACGGAAGCTGTTGTAATCTAATTATTGAAAGCCAATCACAACGTACAGGCTGTTTGCTGTTGATGAAAATGCGCTGTTGTAATCTAATTATTGAAAGCCAATCACAACGAGCTTCGGTCAATTCAACCTGATTGGCAAGCTGTTGTAATCTAATTATTGAAAGCCAATCACAACGATCATGCTTCAGATATTCCCGGCTATTACGCTGTTGTAATCTAATTATTGAAAGCCAATCACAACATAGGTTGGGCTTATAACTCAACTTATCCGCTGTTGTAATCTAATTATTGAAAGCCAATCACAACGCATCTGTGAAAGTTCCAGAACCAATAGTGCTGTTGTAATCTAATTATTGAAAGCCAATCACAACGCGACCGATGTTGTGATCTTCAACAATATGCTGTTGTAATCTAATTATTGAAAGCCAATCACAACCATATCTTAGCAGTCCAGCGCAATGCAGGGGCTGTTGTAATCTAATTCCCTAGCCGGGCGCAATGAAAGCTAATCACAACTGGCGCCAATTACAACATACCATCCATGATGCTGTTGTAACTTAACCCCCTGGCCGGGTGCATTGAAAGTTAATCTCCCACACCCGCTCGGCTTAGCTGAGTGAGATTTATCCTTAGTGCCTGATTTTTTCGCAGGGTGCATCTAAGCATGAGATTCTTACACTTCGACAGGCTCAGTGTGACACCAGACACCAGAGTTCTGAATGACGGAAGGTAAGGGAGTGCCTCAGTGGTGGTGTCTTATCCTTCGACAGGCTCAGTGTGACACCAGACACCAAAGCTCAGGGTGACACCAAATGCTTTTAGATTAAAAAAAAGAAGCCCGACTCCAAAGGAGTCGGGCCAGGTTGCTGTTTCTACTTATCAACCCATGTTCTAACTCTTACCTTTTGATTAACCTCTCGGACATGTTTCCAGAAATGATCATGTAGATGCCCGGAGAGAGACTGGAAACGTCTATTTTCCTGTTGGTCATGCTTTTCAATACTGTTCTTCCTTCCAGATCAAGGATATAAGTCGGCTCTGACAGTGGACTTTGCACCAAAACAAAGTCGGAAGTGGGGTTGGGGTAAACCTCAAATGTGATTTCCTGACTATGGGACAGCACTGGCTCTATCAATTCAAAAACGCCGCTGGCCGAACCTTCATGGTTTACATCGTCGATGGTTACCACCACCTGATATATTCCCACGGCAGTCGGTGCTGCAGTTTCTCCATTGTAGGTTATGGTAGTGCTTAGGTCAGCGGGAGAAGTTACTATGGTAGGTGTTTTAGCTGATCCATCTACTTCCTGCTCCAGGTCAGAAAGTGTGATTGTAGCTGCAGCTTTAAGAATGGTCAGTTCAGCCCCAACATAGTTGAATGTATAATTGTCAGCCGATCCTCCGCTCACCGTAATCGGGTAAACCCCAGCATCGCTGCTGGCAGTTGCTGTTGTGCTAATCGCGGGTACTGTAATTAAGCTTGTCTCGCTATCGCCATTTACCAACCCGGCGTATTGTAAGGTCAATGTTGGGATCGACTCTCCGTAAACGATTGTTTGATCATCTGCAGATACATTCAAACTTGCTTTGGAAACGGTGAAGCTTTGCTGTGAGCTAGCGGCAAAAAAGTTATCGTTTCCAGCCTGAGTGGCTTCTACTACTATCTCACCGACTCCAGTAATGCTCAAAATGCTCCCACTTAGTGAGCCCGGACCAGATATCAGGCTGAAACTAACAGCCTGATTGGAAGAAGCTGTTGCGGCAAGGGTTTGTGCAGAAGCTCCGTAAATAAGGTCTGGTATATCGGTGAATGAAATTGTTTGCTCTTGTTTTTCTACTACTGCGAAACTAACCGATGCAGAAACCGCATTGTAGTTGTTGTTTCCTGCTTGGCTTACCGTCACTTGCACCGTACCTATAGTGCCATCCAGTGTTACAATATTATCTGCAATGGTAGCAGGGCCACTCACTGCATAGCTCAGGGTTAGGTTTGAACTCACCGAGGCATTTATGGTTACCGGAGATGCTGTTACCGGTTTGGTAGATATTTCATCTATTGTTAACACCTGCTCTGCTTTTGCAACCGTGATTGTTTGTTGTGCGGAAGCTGCCTGGAAATCTACATCTCCACTTTGTACGGCTTCCACTACTATGTCACCTGCTCCGGTAATACTCAAAATGTTTCCATTGAGCATAGCTGGTCCAGAAATCAGCGTGAAACTGACGGCTAAATTGGAAGATGCGGAAGCTGTTAAAGTTTGATCAGCTGCACCATAAATCAAGTCTGGTATGTCTGTGAAGTCAATAGTCTGTGTTTGCTGTTCTACTACTTCGAAACTAATAGATTCAGAAACTGAATTATAGTTGTCATTTCCCGCTTGGCTTACCGTCACTTGCACCGTACCTATAGTGCCATCCAGTGTTACAATATTATCTGCAATGGTAGCAGGACCACTCACCGCATAGCTCAGGGCAAGACTGGTGCTCACTGTGGCATTTATAGCCACAGGAGCAGCCGCTACTGTTTTGGTAGGAACTTCGTCTATCGCCAGGGTCTGCTCTGCTTTCGCGATATTGATCGTGATCGTTTCATTCAATGGTGCATAGTCGTCACTTCCATCATTGGTCACTGCAATTAGGGCAGTTCCTGCTCCAGTGATTTCAAATGTTGCCGAACCTGCCTCTGACTGAGTGATAGAAAGTCCGCCGCTGATCACTGCAAAAGAAACGGGTAAGCTGCTATCCGTGGTGGCTGTGATATCAAAATTGTCATCACCAAAAGTCTTATCTGAATTTCCAGAGAAGGATACAACCTGCAATGGTTTGTCAGCAACATTTACTGTAGCGGTAGCTGTTCCGACATTTCCGCTTGCATCCGTCACCGATAAAGTAACGGTGTTTGCACCTACATTATTGATATCAAAAGAGGTGATGTCTAAGCTATATGTCAGTGATTCTGTATCTGTGCAATTATCCGTTGAGCCATTGTTGATATCAGTCACTGTGATGGCTGCATTTCCATTGGCGTCTAGTACAATGCTGATGTCCTTGGTGATTACCACTGGAATCATAGTATCTACCACGGTCACTATAGCTGTATTGGTGGAGCTGTGCTCGTTTAAGTCGGTTGCAGTAAGGGTCACGATATTGGTGCTTCCTACATTCTCACAAGAAAAATCTACCACATCAAGGCTTAAAACTAGTGCTTCACTTGCGGTGCAATCATCTGTGGTTCCGTTGTTGATATCCGCTGGAGTAATTGTTGCCATACCATTAGCATCTAGTGCTACAGTGATGTCCTGAGTCACTATGGTAGGTGCTGATTCCTCAATCGTAATAGAGACTGATCTCCAAGCAGCGTTTCCGCTTTGATCGGTAGCTGTAAAAGTTATTTCGTTAGTTCCTAGATGAGTGCAATCAAATTCGGTTTGACTGAGTTCAAATAATAGCTCCCCTCCACAATGATCAAACGAAGATGTGTTGACCGAACTGGGGTCTACTGTAGCATGTCCTGTATCATCAAGCTCGACGACTAAATTTTGGAAGAAGATACTCGGAACGAGCCTGTCTTCCACAGTCACTGTGGCATCTGCTGTAGATTGGTTTCCACTTTCATCAGTCACCGTCAATGTCACTATTTGATCCCCTAGGTCATTACAGGAAAAAGTAGTTTTGCTTAAGCTAAAGGTTAATTCAGTGGAGCAGTTATCCGAAGATTCATTATTAATCATGGCGGCAGTTACCGTCGCAACGCCATTTGGATTTAGAAGGATGGTCGCGTTTTGTGTATTTACGATAGGAGGAATGAGGTCACCAACAGCTAGATTCACCTCATTGCTCATTTGTAAACCACAGCCAGCCCCACAAGCTAGTTCTGGTCCTTCTGCCCAGGCCGTTGCTTCATCGAAATTTACCAATGTGCCATTTTTACCTGCTACCATTTCTGTCAAGGTAGTTTCCTCTCCATCCTCGAAGTTGAAATAAGCAGACAATCCACTTTCTGTTCCTCGCAAGCATTCATTCATGCTTGCAGAAATTTCTGTTGCGGTTTTAGCCACATTCCAGATTCGGACCTCATCCATTTTTCCATCGAAGTAGCGAACAGGGCTTGCTCCGCCATGTACGCCAAAGTGCGTAGGTCTAGAACTGCCGAGAATACGGGTGACAGCCGAATTGTTTTCGGAGGCCACTTCTACGCCATTTACCAATATTTTAGCCAACCCATTGTCAAAAGTCACCGCAACGTGATTCCATTCGTTCAGTGTCAAGACCTGATCAGCATACAATTGGATGTCGCTGGTCTCACCATCCAAAATAAACCTTACGTTTCGACCATTGTCAGGAGATCCATAAGTATCCACGATAAAATCGCCGGCGGTGGATCCAAGGCTACTGTAGTTCATGTTAGAAAATAATCTGTTCCAAGATGTGCCTCTCGGAAAAACCCAGGCTTCTAGCGTGAAAGTATGCGTGGTTGACATTGTGTATGTCGTTGCGATCCGGTCATTCGTACCGTCGAAATCCAACCCACCAGATATGCTGTTTACAGGAGGCACTTCTCCATACACGTTGAATGTTGTATTGTCGGAAATAGAACCTGTGTTGAAATCAAGCGCTTCTCCCGTTCCCACAACAGGCCCATCTAAGATGCTGTTGTCCGCACTGTTTCTCAAAAAATAGTTGATGCCACTAACAGAACTACCTGTTGAGACTGTCGTGCTTGCATCACCACATGAGGTGTCCTCTGCTATGGTGATGGTTTCGTCGTTGATGTTGGAAGTCACGGTCACTATGGCTGTTGTGGTAGCGATATTTCTACTCGCATCTTTTACAGTCAAAGTCACTGTATTATCTCCCAAATCTTCACAAGTAAATGTGGTCTTGTCCAGACTAAAAACCAATTCATTGTCGGGTGTATCGTCATCGGTAGAGCCATTGTTTAGTTGCGAAGCTGCTATAGTAACCTCTCCGTTGATTCCGAGCTGCACCGTGATATCCTGAGCAATAGCAGTCGGTGCTACAGTATTTCTTGCAGTTGACCCACTTTCATAAGCACCCATGTCTATAGTGCCGGCATGGATTCTTCTGTTTCCAAGGATGTCTCCAAATAGATCATCTGGCAATTGGTCGTTGCTACCTGCGTCTATCGCAGGAGACCCTGTGAATAAAGTGAAATCCTGAGAAATAGCATCAGTAAATAACGGATCCTGGTTGATGTTGTCTGTGACGGTAGCCAGTGTAGCTTTCGTTGTAAAATCGGTCTGATTGGAAATGTTGTGGGTGAAAGTCAAGCTGTTTAATTTATTGCTAGCTCGATTAAATAAGCCAATGGCTTGCTCGTTTACCACCTCTGTGGAGCTTAGATTGTTGTAGAAAATGTTGTTGTGGAATGTTGCATGTACGACTGAAGAACCATCGTCGTTTAGTCTCCTGATCAGGATCGTACCCTTGTCGTTGGATGCGCTGGTGCCCAGGTCTTCATTTTCTGTAAAGGTGCTGTTGATGACTGTCAAGTCGATGCGTCCTTCATTGGCTCCAAAAAAGATACTACTGCCGCTAAATCCATCGTTGGCGCTTATGTTACCTGCCACATTCGAATGAAATAATGAATTATATACTTTCGCGTTCAGAGTAGCACCATCGCTTACTGTTGCGATAAAACCTCCACCATATCTGGCAAAATTGTTATACACAATGCAGTTTTCGATGAGCAACTCGTTCTCCTCTCCAGTGAAGGGAGCATGTACATTTCCTTCTCTATTTGATACATTCTTGCTTAGTGTCGTATTTCGAATGGTCAAATTGGAAGCACTCGAATTTTTATAAATAGCAGCCCCTCTGTTGTATTCGTTGTTGGCCGTATTGTTTGCCTGACCTGATGTGATGGTGACACCATCAATAACAACATCACTGCCTTCCACATAGACAATCCGGTACGAATTGTCGTTTCTCAAGGTGTTGGTATAGGTTACAACCTGATCGTCATTGTCTGATAAATCACCGGATAGAATAGTAGGGTTATTGATCCAATCACGTTCATTGACTTCCGTTTCTGTACCATCAAAACCACCGTATAGTTTTACTCCATTTTTAAGGGTGAAAAAAGCGGTTCTATCGGATGCATCAGGTTTGTAGGTTCCCTGTGCCACCCATATTTCATCTCCTGCGGCTGTAGCATGTTCGGTTGCTGTTTTTAAATCAGTAAAAGCATCAGTCCATGAGCTGCCGTCATTATTACCTGCAGCATCGCTTTTCACATGAATTTTGGCTTTGGAAGTACGCTGTGCATATATGGTAGCGACTTCTTCATCAGTAAGTTTGCTAGAATAGAATCGTATATCGTCAATTTCATCTGTATAGTTAGCTGCAGCACTTAAATCCTGGATATTACCGACCGATAAAGGAACCGCATCCACTGTTCGTCCTGTACCTCCACCTGTGCTAATCTCCACTGTTGTAAGCTGTTTCATTACATTGTCCACATACAATCTATGGCTTACATTAGGGAAGTTGCCATTGAGCGTGGATCGAGACCAAGCCGACATGGTGAGCACGACATGGTGCCATTGACCATCAGCAATCGTACCTCCAGCTGTACCAATGTTGGCAGACACGAAATGTATGTTTTGGTTGAATACATAAAATTTACCTACAGCATGAAGCTCCCCATCTTCCATATAGATGCGGTAGCCAATAGCTCCTTTGCCACCGGGGTTTCCTCCCCACTGATCTATTATGTATCGAGGGCTGGAGTCATTGGTGCTGGTTTTCATCCAAAAGCTCACTGAGAAATTGGTGCGCGTTACTCCGCTTTGCTCTTGTAGCACATCTCCGTTTAGCGAAATGGCATTGTCAGCAAAACCGTCTCTATCGGCAACACTGGTAAGGTTGTTTCCAGTAGAGGTTAGGTTATTTGTGGTGCTTTCAGAATTAAGCAGCGAGCCGTTTGTAAACAGGTACTCCGATACCGGTGTAGCCTGTCCAAAGGAAAGGTGATTCAATATTAAGAATAGGGCGAGTGTAAAGAGTTTTTTCATCGGTCATAGATTTTGATTGTAATGCTTCAAAACTATGATCGGAGGGAGGCTATTTATCTGGTCAGTTGCTGAAACGCGGGTTTCAGTTTCTAAAGGGTTTGCATGAGCCCGACGAACTCTTCGGTTTTCTCTTTGGATAGCGAAACGGATTTTTCATTGTCCATCACAATGTATCCTCCGTCTGCTTTTACGTACTTTTTGATGTGCTGCAGGTTGATCAGGAATGATCGGTGAGGTCTGTAAAACTGAGTTACTTTTTCGAGCAAGTCGACGAAGTACTTGAGCGGTTTGCTGATGAGGTAGTTGCTGGATGTGGTGTCAATTTTGGTGTACATGCCATCTGCTTCCATCACTACGATATCATCGAACGGGACAAACTCCACACCATCGCTTACCGGAAGACCAATTTTTTTGAAAGAAGAAGATTGGAACACATTCTTAAGCTCTTCGATCTGCTTTGTGATCTTAGACTTACCCAGAAAAGACGAAGCTTTTTGTACCACTTCTTTCACTTTACTCGCTCTTACAGGCTTTAAGATATAATCGAGGGCTGCCAGTTGAATGGCCTGAATGGCATATTCGCTGTAGGCAGTGGTGAAGACAATCTCAAAGTCGAAATCATCACGATCAATGAAATCGAGAATTTCCAGCCCCGTGTGACCCGGCATTTCGATATCCAAAAATACGATATCCGGTTTCTGCTTTTTGATGGTTTCAACTCCGTCGAGCAGGTTTTCAGCCTCTTGAATATCTGTGATGTTTTTGCAATTTTCCTCAATCAATATTTTGAGGAGGTTTCGGGCTTTCGCCTCGTCATCTATGATGGTTACTTTCATTTTTTGATACTCGGTATGGTGATGATTACACGTGTGCCGCTCGGTCCATTTTCGTCCGTTAGGTCTTCTGTTTCCACTCCGATTTTTTTATAGGTGGTTTGATTGAAAAGCTCCAGACGGGAAGCATTTGCCTCCGTGGCAAAGGATTTATATTTGGCTGGGCTGTGCTGTTTCAGTTCCGATGCTTTCGCCCGGCCAACTCCATTGTCGGTAATGGTGCAGATAATCGTTTCTTCGTCTGATGATCGAAAATCGACGCTGAGTTTTTTGTCCCCCTTCTTTGAAAAGAGCCCGTGTTTGATTGCATTTTCTACATAGGGCTGTATGATCATGGTAGGGATTTTGATGGCCTCAGTATTGAGTTTTGAGTCGAAATCCACTTCAAAGCTCATAGATTCTCCAAAGCGCAATTTTTCAAGTTCCAGGTATTGACTGATGCTTTCTATCTCATCGGCCAATGGAATATGGCCGAGACTGCTGTAGTGAAGATAACCACGGATCAGGTCGGCGAACATGGCCAGATAGTCGCTGGCCAGATCTTTCTGATTGAGGATGATAAACTCCTGAATGGAGTTGAGCACGTTGAAGATAAAGTGGGGATTCATTTGAGCTTTGAGCGCCTTGAGTTCGCTATCCCGGTATTGCTTTTCCAGAGCCAGTCTGCGTTGAGATTCACGCAGTTGGAGCGCAACCATTTCAGCCTTTTTGGCTTGTTTTAGTTTAGAGAAGTAGAAGATAGCTGAGATTATGATCAGCAAGACCACAATCAAAGAACCAATAAACAAGATGAGGTTTTGACGGCTTTTGGTCTCGGCTAGCAGTGCTCTTTCCTCAGCAAGATTGCGCTGGTTGGTGATTTTTTCTGTTTCGTATTCGGTCTCTAACTCAGCGAGTTGCTCATGCTTTTCGATGTTGAAAAGACTGTCTTTTAGGTTTATGTGTTTTTGATAGTTGATTATGGCATTTCTGTAATCACCTGTTAAGGAGTCAACTAAAAACATTTTGTGGTAGTAGTCAATGATGTTTTTCTGTTCGCTGACGGAAGGCAAAATTTCGAGTCCTTTTTTGATATAAATAGTTGCATTCCTGGGCTCGTTCATCATTAAATAGCAAACTGAAATCGAGGAGCAGGCGTTGAGCATGGAGCCTGGGTTTCCTCCAGATTTTTCTGAATAGGAAATGATGTCTTTGTAATAACCGGCAGCCTGGTCAAATTTTCTCGATTGATACAGCGTGTTTGCCAGGTTGATTTTTATTTCATACTTGCTCAAGTCATCTTTCAGGTTTTCTGCTAAAAGGAGTGCATTGTTATGATAGAGTATCGCACTGTCGGGTTTGTTCATTTGAGAAAACCACGCTCCGAGCCTGCTATAACCATTCATGAGTTGGCGGTCAGCACCTGATTCTCGATAGTACCTATTGCTCTCTTTGATAAAACTATAGGCCTTTTCCAGATCTCCGGTTTTCATGTATATATAGGAAATGTTGGCTTTTGTTCTATTAATACTTTTATGCGCCTGTGTCTTTTCGAAGTATTTCAAAGCGACCAAATAGTACTTCAAGGCTTTATTGAGATCTCCTTTGCTTTCCACCACATTGGCCAGGCCAAAATAGGTTTGGTGCTTAACAGAATCTAGCTGATAAGCTTCGCAAGCTTTTAAGGCTTCAAGCAGGCTCTTTTCAGCAGAATCAAAATCCCCCCAAATGGCATAAGTCATTCCTATGAAATTGAGGGAGTTAACTTCTAACTCTTTTTCATCAATTTCTTGAGATTTGCGAGTAGCCAGATTGAAATAATAGATAGCAGAATCCTTGTTTTCTCTGGCATAGGTACGCGCAATGGTATTTAGAAGGACAGCCTTTGTGCTGTCATTTTGGGAAGCATTTAGTTTTTCGAACAGGTCATTTCTATCGGGGGGTTGACCCCAACATAGCGCAAGGTGTAAAAACAGGACCCCAAAAACCAAAGGACACTTCATAGGTGATAGTTGTTGAACAGGTCTAAAGAAAACAAGAATCTACAACCTAAGTAATATTAATTGCTGAATCCTCGTTTTCAGTTGCTGAAAACACCGATGGCGTTTCTAGCGAAGGGGATGTGGAATGAGGGATATGGGCCAGTGCCGAGGCAGGCATGAAAGACTGGTGAGACTTTTTTTAAGTATGGGGATTTGTTGGATGAAATTAATTCTATCCGAATATGCCGGTCTAACCGAACCTTACATAGCGAAGTAGCCGTAGATCATCATAGCCAGAGACAAGGCGACCATCACAATTGTAAATTTTGTATTTGAGCTTATGCTGTTCATGATATTTTCAAGTCTAAGATAAAGATCAGCCGGGCCAACTGCCCGACTGATTCAATTGCCGTGCCTTAAATACCGCCGTGATTATGACACAACTTATAGATCCGAAAAACCGTAAATCTCCCAATGATTTCGTGATCTGTCTTTAAGACGGTAACGCTCAAATAAACCCTACCTAAACTTTAACAAAAATATTTTCAAGTGGATATCACCAACATTGACAAGTCAGAATACCAGGCAGTTGTGGACATATGGGAAGCATCTGTCCGTGCTACGCATCACTTTTTACCAGAGACGGACATTCAGTTTTTCAGGCCACTCATTCTGAATGAGTATCTGAGTGCTGTGGAATTAAGGTGTGCCAGAGATGAGGAAGGCACGATAGTGGGCTTTCTTGGTGTGGCTGATGGGAATATTGAAATGCTCTTTCTTCACCCTGATACTTTTGGAAAGGGGGTGGGTAAGCTATTGCTCAACTGCGCCTTGAATGAATTTAAATGCACCAAAGTAGATGTGAATGAGGACAACCATAATGCGGTTGCATTTTACAAGCACATGGGGTTTGAGGTTGTGAGTAGAGCTGAGACCGACCCTTTGGGGAAGCCTTACCCCATTCTGCATATGGAGTTGGGGAAAGTCATCTAGATTAGATATCATTGAGGCTTAAGCAAAGTAACTAGTGATACCAACTCCTTCGAGAACTCAATATTTTCTTTTAATCTACATGTCGTTACTGATTGTTCTCTTTCATTTTGAAGGATGTCAATCTTTGGATTCTATAGAGCCTATTGATACAGGGTTTGTATTTGTTCCTGATACTTTACGTTTTGGTTCTGTTAGCCAAGGTGATACTATTCTAGTGAGGCGCGACTTAAACCTGAACCTTACTCAAAATGATTGGGAGTCGCTCCGACTTCTTAAGATTTCAATTGGAGATCAGTTTTCAAAAGAGTTTTCCAGATTGGACTCACCTTATCTATCTGTAAGGTTGGGTTACGTGAATACGTTTGAGGACGGATATTATGATCTGGTTGTTGAGTACTTTACAAATAACCCCGATTCAATTGCGAGCTATTCGAATAGACCATCGAAGGTAGTACGAGCTACATTGTTGATTGTAAATAGTTATTTATATGGAGGGAATCTAGAAAGCGTTGAGTGGGTTGATGCCAACAGGATTCGTTTGAAGTGGGAACCAACTGAAGCCTTTTTTTTTGAATCTTACACAGTTGAACACCGGGTGGGAGAGGTATTTGAAACAGTGGCTGAGATTAAAGACAAATCTCAGAGTCAGACACTAATTGCCTATTCTCCAGATACAAATGTTGTTGGCTCAATAAATACCCATTTTAGAGTTACCTATAGTGATGGAAAGGAGACAATTGAAAGCAATGAGATGCCATTGAGAAACCAAAAAAGTTTTGTTTTTGGTTATGAAATAGCTGATGGTCAAGTTTTTTCGAATGGAGTGGATACCATTTTTGTCACAGATGAAGATTATCCAAGTGTCAATGTCTATCAGTTTTCAGATTCCAATGCAGAGTATGTTTACCATCATGGTTTTGATAACTGGTCAGATGTTGCTTTTACAGGTACTAGTTCCTCCATTATTGGAACTTATCGAGATGATATTACCCAAGATAAATTTGGGATTGTGAATATCGATATGGAAACCAATGAGCTTAAATATACAGACATTGATTTTTACATATTCCCGTATAGCTTGAAAGCGGAAGCCGATTATGTGTCTTTCGAGTATTACGGGAGCTTTGATAATTTTCTGAATAAGTATTACGCAATATTTGATGCTAAACAAAATGACTGGGTTCTGTCTAGAATATTGTTTGATTATCAACCTACATTTCACAAGTACAATGGCAATGAGTTTGTTGTGTATAAAGGCCCAATCGACTCAAGAAGCCTTTTTGGGTATGAAATAATAGATGGAGCTCTCAACGAGCTTTATGAATTTTCAATCAGGGTAGATGCCTTGGATATGGATGGTTCGGAGATAGCGATACTAAACGGTCTGGAATCCAAAATTCACCTATTGGACTCCAGAAATGGAGATGAGGTGACTTTTTACAATCTAGGAAATTCGGGTGAAGTATATTTTTATGACATTTATTTTGAAAATAATATACTGGTCATTTGGGGTTTTTACCAGACACCTAATGCCCAGTACCGGAGTGTAATAAAGAGAATTGATACCGAATCAAATGTGATTTCCACATACTATTCTTACGATACAGTTATTGGTGTTGATGTTCTTGAAAACCAATCTTTGCTTATGTTTTTCAGAACAAATGAGCAAATATCTTTATATCAAATTGTTGGATAATATATGTGCAAACTATTTGCTACTCTTATCTTATTGATGTTGCTTGTACATATAAGAGGAGAGGCTCAATCACAAAGGCTTGGTTTTCTTAGGTTAGAAGCAACAGCTATCTATAGTTTTAACAATCCTCACGGACTGAGGCGCTACTTTGAAGCCGAGTCTGATCAGTTAGTCAGCCAAATAAATGGCGGGAAGCCTCAAGCTAATTTTGATAATGGTTTTGGCCCAACGATTCGATTGCTCTATGACCGAAACCAAAAGTGGTGGTACGGTATTGATTATAGTTATTATGAACAAATTGCAGCATCTAAATATTATAGTCAGGATTTTGGTTCGATCAATATAACGTCCAGGGCTCGCTACATTTCATACCAGTTTTTGTTTCGGTATTTTTTTTATCAGGAAAAAATAGACGCATATACCCAATTTGGTTTAGGCGGACTTACAACTGTTTTTGATTTTAGAAGAAGGATGGTTCTAGCCGATGAAAATAACAGTGTTGTCATAAATAAAAGATCTAGATCCTTGGGTGCTGGTTCAAATTTATCTTTCGAGTCTGGAGTGAGTCATTTATTTACAGACAATCTCAGTATGTCACTGGCCGGTGGCTATCGTTTGGCCGCTGCTTCTAACACTAATGAAAAATCATCTTTCCAGACTGTAATCGATTACAGTGGATTATATATTTTGGCTTCTTTAAATCTCTTATTGTGACGAAATTTCAATCTCTTTTACGTTGTTTTGGAACGCTGGCAATGATTGTAATTTTAGCTTGTTCAGGATTTTCTCAGGACCAGATCATCGAGAATAATTCCAATCAAAAGTCTTATTTGTTTGGCAAGGAGGTGGCGCAGGATTATTATAAGCCGACCGGAGTTGCGCTAGCTACTGGCGTCACTACTTTTATGTTGGTGCCAGCAGGGCTAGGGACGACTGTCTTAATTTGTTCTCGTCCTGTTAAGGAAAGCAAGATCCCCGCAAAGTATTTTCAAAATAAGGATGAATTTTTTATTCAAGGCTTTCAAAACGAGGCTTTGAAGCGAAAGCGAAAAGCAGCGTGGGTTGGCAGTGGTGTAGGGTTTGGAGTTTTCATCACTTTAGTTGTAGCTCTGGCTATATCTCAAGGTTAATCCATTTCCTCTTTAATCGCTTCGGCAAGCTGATAAACGGCCAGCGCATAAAGTGGGCTGTGGTTGTATCGGGTGATCACATAAAAATTATTGAGCGTAAACCAATACTCGCTCCCACCATCTTCCAGTTCAAACTCCAGCAACGAAACATTCTCGCTGATTTCGGAACCATCGGCTGATGTATACCCAAGGCTCTTGTAGGTTTCATACGTCTTTTTTGGTTTGGTCGATTGCGGCTTCAGTTTTTGAGCGTTTGCGGCTTTGTGTGCTGGAAATACAATAGGTTTTCCATTTTGCCATCTGTGCACGTCCAGATAGTTGGCCACACTGGCAATGGCATCATCCACATTCATCATGAGGTCAGTGCCACCTGCTCCATCGTAGTTTTTGGCGTATGCCAAGTAGCTGCTCGGCATAAACTGACTGTAGCCCATCGCGCCAGCATAGGAGCCTTTTATGTTGTGGATGTCGAGGTTTTCTTTTTCACACAGTTCTATAAATTTCCCTAATTCTGATTTGAAAAACGAAGCTCTCTTTGGATAGCCAAAAGCCAAAGTATAGAGAGCATCCAGTACTTTATAAGTCCCTTTTCGTTCACCAAAAAAGGTCTCCACACCAATGATTCCAAGGATGATTTCCTCCGGTATCCCAGATTCCTGACTCACAGCACTGAGTGTGGTTTGATTTTCATTCCAAAACTCAACGCCCGCATTGATCCGATCCTCTTTCATAAAGATATTGCGATAGCGGGTCCAGGTCATGGTCTTTTCAGCCGGTTTTTCCATTTTATCAATGATGGACTGCTGAAACTCCGCTCTGCTCAGTATGTCTTCAATTTCGGATAGAGGTCGTTTGTGCTCATAGGCATAGTTTCTGGTAAAGTCCTGAACAGCTTGCTGATCTGCCTGAGAAAAGGAAAAAAAATGATTGATAAATAGTATGCCTAGTAGGACGTATCTCATGAAATGGAAAATGTTTGTGTTCAATGCTGAAACTAAGAAGCAAAAATGCAGCCGTAATTTGGATCGACCCTTCCCTTTGTGAAAAACTTACCTACGAAAGTTTCACTGAAGTCATGCTTAGCGAACCAGCCAGTAGTTTGTCGTTAAAAAGCTCGAGACAATCCGATTTGTCTTGCAGGCCCAGACTATAGATAAGGGGTAGAAAGTGATCCGGCGTAGGTACGGCTAGCTGTATGGCCTGTCCCTGATTGCGATAGTCCAGAAGCGGCTGATAGTTGCCGTCCAGTATCCACTGATTTGTTTTTTCGTGTGCTTCTATGGCCCAGTCATAACCATAATCTACCTTATTGAAGTTTTTAAAATCCACTAGCCTAAGGTTATGGAGGATGTTGCCGCTCCCGATAATCAAAACACCTTTATTTCTTAGAGACTTGAGCTGCTGCGCCAACTCATAATGCCACACTGGAGGTTTGGTGAAATCGATACTGAGTTGGATAACAGGCACATCAGCATCAGGGTAGAGGTGCTTGATTACGCTCCAGGCTCCATGATCCAGGCCCCATTTTTCATCTAGCTCAACCATTACCGGATCGAGTAATCTTTTCGTTTCTGCTGCCAATGCCGGACGGCCGGGGGCGGGGTATTGAACCTGAAATAACTCCTGTGGAAACCCACCAAAATCGTGAATAGTCGGAGGCATCTGCATGGCGGTGACTTTGGTTCCACGTGTGTACCAATGTGCCGAAATACAAAGAATGGCGTTGGGCCTGGGTAGTGTACTGGCCACATTTCTAAACCCTGTTACAAATTCATTTTCTTCTATGGCGTTCATCGGGTTGCCGTGCCCAAGAAAAAGTACCGGCATTTTTTCCGAATTGGAAAACGAAGAAGCTGCCTTGCTCAAGTCGCTAAGTGATTCCATACTGAATGCAAATGGTGTGAGGCCTAAGAGTTTTAAAAAATGCTTTCGCTCCATCCTAAACTGAAGTTACGATTGGTTGGTTCGCAATGAGGCAAGGTAACCAAATAATGACTTCAGGAGTTTCTAAGGCGTTTCTGAAGATACGGTGAAAGTCTTTGTCAGGCTGATCGTTTTTCCGGATTCTGAAATTCCCTCAATTGTGATGTAAAAGGTGTTTTGCACATCAGATGTATAGAAAACGACATCTTTCGGTTTTTCAGATTGCAGTTTCAGGTTCGGTTCCCAATGGAGCAAGTGCCTAAGATCGGGCAGTCTCTCCAGATTTTGGTAATCCGAATTGTAGTCGGGCGATTTAAACGTCCGGGTATGGGAAACTCCCTCCACTTCGGTAGAGTTAGATGCTCTCAGCATCGGGTTTTCATCGCTAAAAATGTCTTTGGTAGTAACTGACACGAACCCATGAAACCGGTGATCCGAAATGTCGTACTGGCCAGTGTAGATTCCGGCATGATCAATATTGGAATAATCCAGACCAAACATCAGCTCATCATCGAAGATTGGCACACCATTTAGTACCAATGTAGCAGGCAGGTCATTGAAAATTGCCGGTCTTCTTTTTATTTCTGGCATGGGCTCATATTGATACACAAAAATGTGGTCGGCACCTTTCCAACGTTTGATTTTGGCCGATGGAGCCAGCTCGTCCATCATTTCTTTCAGCCCGGTCAACTGGATAAATTCATCCGTGTCTATGGTGTGGTCGGGGCTTGTCATTGAGTTGAGAGGGTAATTAGGTGACAGCACTGGATCAGGGTTTGAGAATAACTCAGGAGCGTAGATTCTGTAGTTTTTGAGGATTTTGTCGTCCTTTTTCTTGATTTCAAAATGTTTATCCAAAGCTTTCGGAAAGCCAACTTTTGCCATTTGTGGGAGCGTGATTTCAAAGTCATCATTCTTGTCAAGGTCTATGAGTCGATAGTTTTCCATTGCGGGCTCGTCAAGGATAGTGACAAAGGCTCGGGACTTGCCGCTGATACCGTCAAGTGGAAATACAAATTCGGACTGATCTCCCAGTCTTTGAAAAGTCAGGTTGGGGTATTGATCCAATATTGAGAATATCACCGAGGTGTCTTTTACCGGCGCGTTCGTCTCTTTGTGAACGAGCTTTCCCCGGAATAGTACGCCATATTTCTCGTATGAGTATTTCAGTTTTGTGTTTTTCTCATCGAGTACATCCTCCCATGAAAACCGACCCCATGACGATGTGAGCATCAGGTTTTCGAGAGCAGTTCGGGAGCTATCCGTGTCAGCTAAACAAAAACTTGCTTCATCCGCGCTGATGCCCAGCTCAGAACTGATTTGTAAGTAATTGTCTATGCCCACATGGCCCATAGGAGGGCGGTCATGGACGGAAATAGAAATGTTAGCAGCTTCAGCCAACTCCAATCCAAGCTGGATAGAGACTTTTGATTTTTTACCATAGACGGGTTGTAGGTTGCCAACCGAAACAATAGGTTTTTTTGTGTTCGGAACAAAGACCAGTCTGTCAGCAACAGGAACACCTGCCTGATCGAATATTGTCAACTGGTTCACTCCGGGTGCCAGTTTGTTCTTAGGTATGGTGATCACACTTTTTGTGGCCCCTTCTCCTTCAGCGGCAAAGGTGACTTCACCACGGCAGTGTGAAATGAGAGATATAGATTTGTTGGATCTGGCATAGTCTTTTGACATGGCTATGCTCACATTTATGTTGCCATACGGGTCGGTGTTTAGGTTCAGGTTGATACCCTGCTTATTGGTTTGGGGAAGATCGAACCTTGCTTCCTGATTGTTTTGGTCAATGATAAGGTGATAGCTACGTCTTGGTTTAGGAGTAAATGTGAAGTTGCCTCTTCCAAATTTATGTGTGGAAACGGCCTGCAGGGTGTCTCCTTTATCGGATAGGATATGACCTTTTATATTGATTGTTTCTCCAGCATTGTTGGTGGCGATGAACCCGATTTTGTTTTTGACAGACTCCAGTATAGTGCCTCCTTCAGGAAAAAACATAACGTTGATGCCTGAAGTCTTTTCGGTTTCTTCAGCCTTTTTCAGCTTTTGGTTGATGACATAGAGGGGCTTCTTGTAGATGTAGCCCTGCTCAAAATTTTTCATCCATTCGGTATATGCTACCATGTGATATACTCCTGTGGATAGTGTGTCACTCAAGAAAATGTCGGCATTGCCATGACCGTCGCGTGTTTGAATTTTTTTTCTGACCAGTTCCTTGCCATTACTATTATATAATTTAACATGAACTATCTGGCTCAAAAGTGAGGGAGTGTGTGTTTGCACGTCGAGTAGGGAAGTGCTGAACCATATCACATCACCGGCATAATAAACATCAGAATTAGTCTGAACATACACCTTTTCCTGATAATTCCTCTGAGTGAAATTTCTGAGTTTACTCAGGATCTCCTGTATGGTGCCTTGCTGGATGAAACCAAAAGCCATAGAGATCAAGGTGATTAAAAGAAGTAACTGTAGTTTTCTCATATTAGTCTGGCCAGTATGAAGGTTTTATGCGTGTGCTGGTGGTATAGTACAAAGAGCAATCCTCACACCACACCGGATCAATCGGTGGATTGTAAGGGAGGCACTGTACCGTGACAAAAGTAGGAGGGACTTCAAAGTCTGTGGGGCGTATAAATATGCGTTGTGTCCTCACCGATGATGCTTCGAAAAAACCGGGCACGGGAGTGTTGTCAGTTTGATAGGTGAGATTTCCTATTATCTGGTCGGGAGTGGAGTCAAAAATGGACCCTACCTGATTCTGCTGATCGTCTATTTGCTTCCAGTAATTATAGGAGTCTTCATTGAGCGCCAGCTGTGTTACCTCACAGCTGTATCCGTAAAAGAATTTTTTGTGCCGACTAAAAAACCGGATGTTCTGTGACAGTATATCCGATTCTTTACTCACACTCTTGCCAATAGCGAAATAGGATTTCATATAATCGGGAACATAGCAGGGCGTTTCTGTGGAGTCCAGAGGAGCAATTGTGATATATGTACCTGAGAAAGTCCAGCGGTAATATTGCGATATCGTGTCGCTATTGATGTAGGTGTTGATGTTGACACCATATTCTGGCACGCTATTACCGTCCTGAACGATGTAATATTGGCGGGCTTCTTCTTTTGATAATGTCCCTTTTGCTGATTTGGGTTTTAGCAGTTGGGGTGTTGATACTATCAGCCTTGCATCAGCGAGTTCAATTTCCAGGTGATAGGTGTTTCCACTTAGCCCTATGCGGTTGCCCTTATACACTCCGGCTGTGTCTTCTGCGAGCGTTTCAAAAAACTCATCGTTTTCAAAAACCGAGATTGTAGCATCGGTGATCCCCACAACTTTTCTCCTGTCATCGTAAAGTCTAACTGGTTTTCCCAGGTACACTTCTGCGGGATTCTCATCCGTGATGATTCCGGTTACAGCTATGCCCGACGTATCAACCAAATCCGGTGGATTGAAACGCTCAATACAGCTTGCCAGAAAAATGCTCAATATGACAAAATTGATGGTTTTCATTCAGGCCAGTATGAAGGTTTTGTCTCAGAACTGTTGTAAAGGAAAAGACAGTTGGAACACCATAAAGGTGCTACTGAACTGCCGCAATTGGCGCCTATGAAAGCTGGGGTTTCTTGAAAATCTGAAGGGTAAATGAATAGTCGCTCAATACGCATGGAAGAAGCCTCGAAAAAGCCAGGTGCGTATGACTCAGAATCTTTGAATTTTACGTTTCCTATGATTTGTGCTGGCGGGGAGTCAAAAAGTGACCCGACGTTGTTTCTTTGATCATCAATTTTTTTCCAGTAATCATAGCTCTCGGTATTCATGGCAAATTGCGATACGTTGGCGCTGTAGCCCAAAATAAATTTTTCGCTACTTTCCAGAAATCGCAGATTTTCAGAGATGATGTCGCGGCTGGAAGAAACGCTCGTGCCCAGGACAAATTGAGCGGCTGCCGTATCAACTACATAGCAAAATTGGTTTGCAGAGTCCGGTGTGTTGAACTTGTAAGTGCCACTGGCAACCCAGCGATAATATTGGGAAATGGTGTCGGTGTTTACATTTACATTCAGATTCAAACCGAGAATAGGGACTTCCAGACCATCTTCATCCAATTCATATTGAACAGCTTCTTCTAAGAATAGCCGACCGTGACCGGACTTGGGCTTCATGACCTGAGGCTCAGATATGACAGACTCATAATCGGGGATGTCTGCCTCAATGTGATAGATGTTTCCGGGTTGCCCTTTGTAGCTGCCTTCATAAAACACCTGTAGGTTTTCTGTCAGAGTTTCCACCAGGTTGCCGTTTTCGTAGAGTCTGATTTCTGCTCCAGATATTCGTATTACTTTTCTTCTGTCATCATCAATCTTCACAGTTCTTTCTATTCTTACCACTGTTGGGGTTTCGTCAGTAATAATGCCACTCACAGCGATTCCAGAGGTGTCCAGATTGGTGTTTGGTTCGAATCGCTCTACACAAGAGACCAAGGTCAGGATGAGTATTATGAGACTGCTATGCTTCATTTTAAAACTTAATTATTGCGGTGACTGAAGGAATAGGTTCTGCCAATATGGAGAGTTTTTTTCCGGCTATCTGGTTGTCCTCACGTTGGAAATATATGGAGTAGGCATTTTTACGCCCATAGACATTGTACATAGAGAAGACCCAGTCTATATCCCATTTCTTATCCACTTTCAGGCTGGCTCCTTTCCAGTTAAGCGAAAGGTCAAGTCGGTGGTAGTCAGGGATTCGATATTCGTTTCTATCCGAAAATATAGCGACCGGCACACTGCCATTGTAATACACCGTCTCGGGATAGGTGATTGGTCTGCCTGAAGTATAAATCCAGTTGAATGAGATACTAAGCAGTCTCCGCCACTTGTAATCGCCAAATACGGATAACGAGTGAGGTCTGTCATTGTCTGATCGATAGACTACACCACCATTGATTTGCTCCTCCGGTATGCTGCTGGCCATTTTATTTAGAGATCGTGAATAGGTGTAGGCAAACCAGCCCGATAGCTTTCCGAAATTTCTGGATAGCTGAAGTTCCAGTCCGTATGATTTTCCTTTGCCGGACACCAGGTCCCGTTCCAAATGAGGGTTTGTCAGCAGTTGAGCTCCATTCCTGTAGTCGGGGAGGTTGTTGATTTTTCGGTAGAAAACCTCCGCGCTAAGTTCCAGCCCTTTATTCCTGTACTCCTTGAAAATGCCGAGTGCAGCCTGATCGGCAACTTGTGGCTTGAGATATCTGTTGCTCGTCTTCCAGATGCTGAGCGGCGAAACGGACGCACTGCTGGAGATCAGGTGTAGGTACTGTCTGGATCGGCCCACGTTGAATTTAATGGATGTGTTGTTGTTGAGCTCATAGTTGACAAAAAGCCGGGGCTCGAGCCCACCAAATGCGTTTATGATTTCATTTTTACCATATTTGGTAGAATCTGTCAGGGTTTCAAAACGTCTTGCTTCGCCTTTCTGATAGGAGTATTCTGTGCCCGGTCCCATCTGGAAAAAAGTGGAGTAGCGCAAACCAAACCCGATTGACGTTTTATCATTGAGTTGATACTCATCGCCCAGAAAGAGAGCCGCTTCCAGAGCTCGCTCTTTTTCAATTTGCATGAAGCTGGTATCGGTTGGGTCGCTGGAGGTGATACCACCCGGATTGATTTTATGCCAGTTGGATTCTAC
Organism: Cyclobacteriaceae bacterium; assembly: GCA_039944535.1. Classification (GTDB taxonomy): domain Bacteria; phylum Bacteroidota; class Bacteroidia; order Cytophagales; family Cyclobacteriaceae; genus JAMZMI01. The sequence goes on along the minus strand of JBDUYP010000024.1, from coordinate 181,708 downwards.
TCCGGCAGTAATGGTGTGGTTTTTCAGGTTGAAAAGAGATATGTTTCCTTTCGCTGAAATGGTTGATATTTTGCTTTTGATCAATTCGCTTGTGAGAGAATCTGCTGCCTGTATATTCGAATTATAGCCGCTGTAGGAAATGTTGAAGTTGGCAATGACCTCATCCGAAAAAGTGTGCTTCCAATTGGCAGACAAGAGCTTATTTCCATAATTAATGTCATCTCCGGTAGGGAGTGTGAAATCATCCTCACTTATCAATCCATTTACGCTGAAGATATTTTTATCAGACAGTTCATAAGTGATTTTGGCATTGGTATCGTAAAAGCTGGCTCTGCTGTCTCTCACGTCAAAGTTTTCCAGATTGGAAAGATAGTGGTTTACGTAGCTCACTCGCCCGCCTGCTACCACGCTCAGCTTGTCAGAAAGGGGAGCTTCAAAGTGCAGCCGACTTGACATCAAACCGATTCCGGCTTCTCCTCCCAGCTTTTCCCCAGTGCCATCTTTTACATTGATATCCATTACCGATGACACACGGCCCCCATACTGAATGGGCATGGTGCCCTTATAGATCACGCTGTTTTCCACCACACCAGGGTTGAAGATAGAAAACAGGCCAAACAGGTGCGAAGAGTTATATAGTGGCGCATTTTCTACCAGGATGAGGTTCTGTCCGGCATTGCCTCCACGCACGGAGTAGCCGTTGGCACCTTCTCCCGTAGAAGTCACACCCGGTAGAAGCTCTACCACCTTGATCACGTCTTTTTCACCCATCAGGGTAGGCACATATTCTATGCTTTCCATCTCCAGTACGTTGCGGCTCATTTGACCTTGCGTTACGCTGGCTTCTTCTTTGAGCCCTGTTACCACTACTTCGTTTAGTGTACTGGTGGCACTTACAAGCGTCCGATCTATGTTTCCATCCGATTGCAAAATCACTGTGAAAACATCGGGGTGGTACCCTAAACTTTTGATTTCTATTTCGTGCTCTCCGGCAGGCAGGGTGAGTTCAAAGCTGCCATTGGTGTCTGTGGTGGTTCCAGCTCCTATTTTCTTTACCTGAACAGTGGCGCCTATCAGAGCTGAGCTGTCCTGAGTATCAGATATTCGGCCAGATATGGTGGCACTACCGGAGTAGGATTGTGACTCGCCGATCACAAATTTTTTAACTACCTCACCTTCTTCGTTGTAGTGCTCAATGACCTGCCCGTCGGTGGTTTCTTTTAGCATTACATAGCTCGACTCGTCAAATCTAACCACACTGAAACCGTTTGGGTTGAGCATGGAAGACAAAACGGAGGTGATGGAGTAACCTGAGAATTTGCCAGAGATGTAACGACCCCTCGTCCAGTCAGGTAGGAGGTAGATGTTAATGTTATTTTTCTGCTCAACTACTCGCAGCGCAGAATCTAACGGGACATTGTTAAATTCATAGGAATAGCGCCCTTGTCCATGGATTTCATGTAACGAGAGACAAAAGATGAGTAGCAGAAAAAATGAATGTTGTGGTTTTTGTAGTAGAATCAACCCGGTTATTCATTAAAAATTTACAATTGTCTTTTACTTGATCACTAACTATTGGGAAATGTTGCCTGGGAAAAGTTAATTACTTATTTCGTTAAAACTTCAATGTGTAAATACACACGAAGCTTTAACAGTGGCACATTGTGAGACCCTTATAAGAAAAGCTGTAAAATTTAAGGGAATTGATGGATTGGAAAGTGGGCTTGAAAAAACCGGAATGCTGGTCTGGCAGCACTCCGGCACTGTGCATTTCTATTTTGATACTTTGTAGTCGCTGATGTAATCCGTTGGATTCACTTTTCGGTTGTCTATTTGCACTTCATAGTGCAAATGTGGATTGGTAGAGCGCCCCGAGCTACCTACATAGCCTATGACTTCTCCTTTTCTCACTGTTTCACCTACTTTGACTACATAAGACTCCATCTGAGCATATTTGGTTCTGGTGGTTTCGTTGTGTTTGATTACAACGTGTTTTCCATACCCATTGGGTTGGTTATCCACCAGTTCTATCACCCCATTGGCAGTGGCTATGATTGGCGTGCCTTTTGGAGCCGCAATGTCCATTCCTGTGTGCATCTTTTTATTGCCATCGAATGGGTCTTTGCGCATTCCATATTCCGAACTCACTCTGACCTTTACATCTTCCTCTATTTTCACTGGAAAAATGGAAGGAGTATTATCAGTCCCATCTTGCTCAAGAAAATAGTACAGGTCATTGAATGACCGAATGTTGAAGTCCTCCTGCTGGACGGCAGGCTTGTACGACATGAGTATGGAAATTAGCAGTATGGCAGGCACTAAAGTCAATACTCTAAATTTTGCCCACTTACTTGATTGTTTTTGATTCATCATTTTGATTCTTCTTTTAATAATGGAAAAATTGAAGAAACTAACCAGTTCGGATTGCGGAGGGGATTGTATGGACTGTAGAAGGGTCAACTGATATTGCAACTTATCAGCGCTGGCTTCCAGCACTCCTGCATCCGCCTCAAATTCATGAACCTCGATCAGCCACTTCTTGAATAGATATATGAAAGGATTGATCCACAGAAGAGCAATGATGAGATCTATCAGCAGTCGGTCATAGGAGTGCCCCATACGGACATGCTGGATTTCGTGCGTCATGACCTCATCTACTTTAGCTGTACCCCAAAGGCTTTCGGGGATGTAAATATTGCCGAAAAATGAGAATGACTGTACACCTGATATTCTGAATATCTGGGCGCCAAGATGTGTTTTTACTTTTTTGTTGTCATATTTTAATTTATTGATTTTGAATAAGTTAAAAGCGAATCTGCCACCCATAATGATTGTCCCCAGAAGATAAACGGCCATGAGAACGGTGGATGTCGATCCTGTTGAGGTGGCTGTTTCCTCATTGACTTTTTGCCAAAAGGTGTGTGTGGTGTCGCTCGTGCTTACATAGATCTCTGCAACGCTTTCAGGAACGGCAGCCGGAAGATCCGAAAAAGACAGATTGAGCATAGGCAATGCAAATGGTACTGTGCAGGCCAGCAGTAGATAGATCCTGTTTAGTCGAAAGAATGTGTGCTGGCGCAGAAAGAGCCAATAAACCAAAGCAAAAGCCGCTTGAAAAATGAAAACCTTAAACAGATATACCGTTATCATTTGTCTTCTTTTTGTTTGGAAATCTGATCTTCGATCATGGACTTGAGCTCCTGGAGCTCTGCTAAGTCAAGATCATTTTCCTGAGTGAAAAATGAAGCAAACTGCTGAGGTGAGTCGTTGAAAAAGCTAGTTAGCATGCCTTTGAAAGCCTGTTTGGTGTACTTCGTTTTACTAATCATGGGTTGGTAAAACTTGGCCTTTCCATGAGTTTCAAAACCGATAAAGCCTTTTTTAACCAGTACGTTCACCACTGTAGATATGGTGGTGTAGGCTGGTGCTGGTTCTGGAAACTGCGCAACAATGTCCTTGAGGTAAGCTTTTTCAAGCTGCCACAAATAGTTCATCACTTGCTCTTCTGCCTTGGTCAATTCTTTCATGACTCAAACATATAACTATATTTATAGTAATACAACTATTTTAGTAGTAATGAAGAGAGATGATCTAACAACCCACATCCACACCCTGATCCCAAAGGGATTTGGCGGTGCTGATGAAATCTTTGATTTTCGTGTCTTCAGGGAGAACTGTTTTTTTGAATCGAATGCAGCCTTTTCCCAAATCCAGCGACTTTAGCAGTACACCATCTGGGTCTATTTTTTTGGTATCCCCAATGTAAAGACTGACGTAGTTTTTTTGAGCGTTTAGATAAAACAGACTTCCTTTTTCATCGCTATACGAAAGCATTTTGTAGTGAATGCCTTCGGTGAGTCCCGGAGCTGTGCTTTTAATAAACTCCCGAATCTTGAGGAGTGTTGATTTTCGCCAATCTTCCTCGAGAGCGTCAAGATATTCTGCTACCGTCGATACTTCGTATTGCATAAGAATGATTTAATGAAAATCAGAGGTACTCATCTAACGCTTATTTTTGCCAGCATACTTTTCTTTGATCTTCACATAGATCAATTTGTGCTTGCTTTTAGGATTTTCCCGCTGCTCCAGTTCAAAGTTGTCGATGGACTTGATCAGTGGGGTCAGTTTATCAAACCCGTAGTTTCTTGAATCGAAATTGGGTTGCTTTTTTTGAAGCAAACTGCCCACATCACCCAGAAATGCCCACCCATCGTCATCTGATACTGCCGATATGGTGGTGGAAATAAATTGAATTTCCTTTTTGGTGATCTTATCTACACCGTCCTTTTCCGTTCCTTTCTCCTTATCTGGTGCGTCGGATTTGTTTTTCAGAATTTCCACATAAATGAACTTGTCGCAAGCCACAATGAAAGGGTTAGGCGTTTTTTTCTCACCAATGCCAATGACCTGCATACCAGCTTCTCTCAGTCGGGTCGCCAGTCTGGTGAAATCACTGTCGCTGGAAACCAGACAAAAGCCATTGACTTTTTCTGAATACAGAATATCCATCGCATCTATGATCATGGCTGAATCCGTTGCATTTTTCCCGGTGGTGTAGCCATATTGCTGAATAGGAGTGATGGCATTTTCCAGCAGCAGGTTTTTCCATTTGGAAAGGTGCGGCTTGGTCCAGTCACCATAGATCCTTTTGATGGTAGGGTTGCCATATTTGGCGATTTCCTCCATCATTTCTTTCACATGTGCAGAGGGTATATTGTCTCCGTCTATGAGGACGGCCAGGTTCGGGTTTGACTCCATTTTTTATATCTACCTAATTGCGTAGGGGCCTAAAATTTAGATGATTGAAGGTACTATTAATTAAGAGAAAACGCACTCAAGAGCCCCAGGAATTTTGATGGCGAGAACTTCTATTGGCCGGGTGCAGAGGAGGTTTATATCACTTCGACTAAATACAATTTGACGGACTGGTTGTGGACTGCTAGCTCTGTAGTGGTGATATAAAATAAAGAAGGTGCAACCAAAATTGATATTCAGTTAAGTCCATTACTATGGAAAATCAAATTACGGAAGACACGCTGAATCCGACTACTGATATCTTGTCAAGATATCAGTAGGATTTGCTGATATAAAAAAGCCCATTCACTGATTGTTGAATGGGCTTTTTTTTGTTTTGAATAACTGAATTAAATTGTTGATATGATTGAATTTGAAGAGTCCTTAATTCGGAATATAGAAGTTATAAAACAGGCATCTGAATCTGGTAAGCTTGTTCTTTTTGTTGGAGCAGGTGTTTCTCAGAATTCGAATATTCCTAGTTGGGGTGAATTAATAAAGGCCTTGAAAAGCGATCTGACGGGGATTGGAGAAAAGGAGTATTCCGCGCCTATTGTCGCTCAAATGTATTTTAATCAGTTTAAGAGTAAGGTTTATTTGGATAAGGTGAAAAAAGCTCTCAATTTGAAAGGTGCCAAGCCTAACCCGATTCACGACTTGCTTTTAGAGCTTAAGCCTACCCATATACTCACAACAAACTTTGATAATCTTCTTGAAACGGCAGCAAGTCAAAATCACTACCCATTTTCTGTCGTAACTGAAGATTCTCAACTACCGAACATAGAATATAAGTCTTTGATTGTCAAAGTGCATGGGGATTTTTCGAATGGAGGAAAAAACATAGTACTGAAAGAGGATGACTATTTTTCTTACGATGATAATTACCCTTTAATCAAGAGTTTCATAGAATACATGTTCGCTTCAAATGTGATATTATTTATAGGGTATGGGTACGGGGACTCTAATCTGAAACAAATAATTAGTCAGGTAGGGACTTATCTAGGAGAAGGATCTCAAACGGCATTTCTTATTCAAGCAGGTGAACCTAGCACGGCAGTAGAAATTGAGTATTTTTCAAATAAGAGCATCAATATTATTCAGTTCGAACAGGCAATGTGGTCCTACCTTGAAACTGATAATAACCCTCATAAGCAAGACCTAAGAAGAGTTTATGGAAACCTAAGTTCCAAAGGCCTAAACCTCTTTAAAGTATTAAACTTTGTTGTGAGTTTTGATTGTGAAGCTTATCGCAGACGAAAGGAGTATGTCGTCGAAAGCGCACTTTTTACTTTGAGTTCTCTACATGATCAAATGCCTTTTATTCCACCTTGGCATCTTAGAAATATGTATCCATTTAATGAGGGGATTATTCAATGGTCTTATTCCGATAATTATAATTATGACTATGATAATTACTCTTTGTCAACAAAAAATAAGGAACTTATAAACCTTTTCGAAGCTATTCTTACTGACGATGATGGGATATTTAAGGGTGTTTCTTCTGAGTATCTTCAAACATTTATTTCCAGAAAGATCAGTGAACAAGCTTTGGTTGATCAAATCGAGAATCTAATAACAGCTTTAAACAAAAATTTGATCTACTATTTTCCGACTCGAGAGTCCTCTCAAAACAATAAGAAAAAATTAATATTCAAGAATGAAAGTAAAACCGAAGTAGATGCAAATTCTCTTTTTAGTGCATATAAGTTTTCTGATGCTTACAGCAAACTAATTGGCAAGTCAAACCCAAGCGAGGATAATTCGAATGGGTATTTAAAGCAAGGATATCTTTATTATCAGTTCAAGGACTATCGAAATGCTTGTATTTACTTTCATAAATCCTCAAAAATGGCATGGCAAGAAGGTAATTATATTACCTATGCTGTATCGTGCCATAATATTCGAAGATTGTTAAGCTACTTACGATTTGAGGAGGCTAAATCAAAAAAGTCTACTGAGGGTCAGGCTGATGATTTGATAAAGAGAGGAAAGTCACTTTTAGAGGAATTGTATTCGATCGCTGGAGTTAAAAGCTTAGATGAAGTGGTTCACAATTTGAATGTGAGCTCTATTGAGAAGGAACTAATCAGATATGCAATAGGAGACGATATAATAGTCGAAACCTCCAATTTTATAAGCAAGAAACTTTTTGATATTGGACATTCAAACTACATCAATGGCCCATCAAATGTTGCTTTGCACTACAAGCTTGACGTATTCACCAAGTTTTTACATGAAAATTGTATTGTTTATGACCACTACACCAATTTTCAAAATCTAATTCGTGATGGTTTTGAATCTTGTATATTGACCTATTGCAATACGAGGTTCAGAGATCAGGAATACATAAGTTCATTCTTTTTGAAATTGGCTATTCAGTATATTCATTGGGATGATATTAGGAAAATTTTCGCTAGGTCAGGACTAAAAATGATTTCTATATCTCCGAAGGAATTGGAGGAGTTTAGCCAAGTCCTATCGGACTTAATAGGTTCTTGCTATGAAATAAACCCTTTTGGAAGAGTAACTCCTAAAAAATATTTTTCTGAGAAGCTGATGTTTAGCTTCGGAAATCGGTTGAGAGAAATGATTGAGTCAGCTTTGACAGTGCTACTCAGAATGGATATTAAAGAACAGGCGCTTCTTGATCCGATTCTAAAGCACCTCAGTCATCTGTTTGGCGCTCAGATTGATTTAGATCATAGAGTAACAGTTCAATTTGTTGAGCATTACGAGCCATATTTTGATGCCATGGAACTAGAGAATATTTTGATAGCTCAGTTTACTAATAAAAATTCATCCTCTGATTTGATCGAAGCGATATTAGGGATTTTGAAGAAAAAAATTCCTGATTACATAATTCCTGACGAGCAAGCTCTCAAAATCCGTGAGATTGATTTCATGAGAATAAGTAATCACCTTCCTTTTCATTTATACAAGGTGACTGGTTCGAGCGATAGAGATTTTTTAAAAGAGGGGATTATTTCTAGGTTGAAAGGCGGTTTTACAACTCATTGGTTCTATCCTGCAACAATGCTAAAGATTATCGAGCCGATCGAATTCTTTGAAGTCTATTGTGAGCATTTAGTAAGAGACCTAAATTCAAAATTAACAAGAGATCCTTTTTTCAGAGCATGGGAAAATCCAGATTCCAAAAATTACTGGCACTTTCGATTAATTTTAGAAAAGTGTGATCATTTGTTAACACCGGATATTCTCAAAAGCTTATTGGGCTCATCCAAGTTGTTTGAATGGTTAAATGACCCAAAAGGCTATAACTATTATGAGTTCGACGAATCATGGCTTTTGTATGATTCATCTGAATGGTTTTTATCGAGAATAAGGGGGGTAGAACCAATCCGCATAAGACTGAGAGAGTTAATTGAATCAGCCTCCGATCAAAAATATGCCAGATTGTATTCTCTAATCTATTAGTAAACTATTATTCAATCGCCTGACCCAAATCTTCAATCAAGTCTTCAGAGTCCTCGATTCCTACGGAAAGTCTAATCAACGAATCAGTCAAACCGCCTGCCAGTCTCTGCTCTCTTGGGATACTGGCATGTGTCATGCTCGCCGGGTGACCAGCTAGCGACTCTACTCCGCCAAGCGATTCGGCAAGCGTAAATACTTTTAGGTTTTCCAATACTTTGAATGCCGCCTCCTGACTGTCTTCTTTCAAGATGAAAGACAACATGCCTCCGTAGCTTTTCATCTGTTTTGTGGCCACATCATGGTTGGGATGATCTTCAAATCCCGGCCAGTAAACATGCCCCACTTTTGGGTGATCTTTTAAGAATTTGGCTACTCGCTCTCCGTTTTTGCAGTGTCGGTCCATCCTTACGTGCAGTGTCTTCACTCCGCGCAATACAAGGAAGCAATCCTGTGGTCCGGGGACGGCTCCACTCGCGTTTTGCATGAAGCCAAGCTTCTCGTCCATTTCTTTATCGTTGGTTCCTACAAACCCCATCACCACGTCTGAGTGGCCGGCTATATATTTGGTCACAGAGTGCATCACTACATCGGCTCCCAGATCGATCGGGTTTTGAAGGTAGGGGCTGGCAAAGGTGTTATCGACCACCGTCATGGCGCCTTTGGCCTTCGCAATTTTCACCACTGCCTCAATATCCACAATGTTCATCATCGGGTTGGTAGGGGTTTCTACCCAAACCATTTTTGTTTTTTCACTTACTGTTTTTGCAACAGCATCCAGGTCTTTCATGTCTATGAAAGTGAACTTCAATCCAAACTTTTCATAGATGGATGTGAAAATCCTGAATGTGCCGCCATACAGGTCGCTCGTACTTACGATTTCATCACCGGGGGCAAGGGTTTTCAGAATTGCATCCGTTGCGGCAAGCCCAGAGCCGTAGCATCTGCCGAACTTGGCATTTTCCAATGCCGCCAGGTTTTCTTCCAGAGCATGTCTTGTTGGATTCTGTGTGCGGGCATATTCGTATCCTTTGTGTTTGCCCGGAGATTCCTGAGCATAAGTAGAGGTCTGGTAGATTGGAGTCATTACCGCGCCTGTGGTAGGGTCGGGGTGTTGTCCTGCATGTATGGCTTTGGTTCCGAATTTCATTTTTCTTTTGAGATAATTGTTCGACAAATGGCTGATTTTAAGGTGCTTTGGTTGTGGTCACGACATTCTAAAAACTAAGTTCAAAAAAACATCAGAATCGCACATCATTTTTGTATCGTTAAGCGTTAGTAGTTTAGATTAGGCGGTGATAAGGGCGTGACAATCCTCCGGGATGTTGCGCCTTTTCCATTTTATTTTGCTCCTAACCAGTCTTCTCTGTTTTTCAATTCATTTTTACCGGCATCATCAGCAAAAGTCAAAACCACAGTTGGGTCCTGAATGGCTGTGAACTTGGCTGATTTTAGTTTACCTAGCTGCTCATAAGTAGCTACATAGGTTTTGCCTGGTTTCAGGTCACTCACTATTTCTTCAAACGTATTGTCTTCATCCAGTTCTATTCCATTTAGCGATAGCAATCGGTCTCCCTGATTGAGACCGGCCTCATAAAGTGCTGTTCCTTTTAGGAGTCCACTTTCCACTCGTCCGTCTTCGGCTACTTTCACTTTTCCGGTGTAAATCTTTCCTGCTTTGGCTAGTGCGACCTCAATACCCATTTGTTTATACAACTCTTCAAAGTCCGGAAGTTGAGAATCATAGATATAGTTAGTGAAAAAGTCTTTTGCGAAAGTTTCATCACCAGTCACGGTGGCCAGTGCTTGCTGCAAGTCTTCCATGTAGTAGGGGCGTTCTGTTTTGCCATATTGCTGCCAGACATGCTTCATGTAATCGTCAAGAGAAAGGTTTCTAAACTCGCTTCTGATAGATAAGTCCAGCACCAGCCCAAGCAGTTCGCCGTAGGTGTAGTAGCTGATAAAATTGTTTTGGTAGTTGGTAGCATCATTGGCAGTTCCTGCATCCACAAAGAGGGCGTTGTGGCTCATTTGGATGGGGGTGCGAATCTTACGTCCGGGGGAGTTCAATACCTTGTTGAGTACGGCGGATGCGGTAGCAAGGTATTTTTCCTGACTGATGATCCCTGACCTGCAAAGCGCCAATTCGTCGTAGTAGTTGGTAAAGCCCTCACCAAACCACAGCTCACCCGAAAGGTTGGCATTGTCAAAATCGAACGGTTCCAGAGACTTTGGTCTGATTCTTTCGATATTCCATGCGTGGAAAAATTCGTGCGAAATGGATCCGATAAGATAAGGCGCGTGCTGTGCGAGGTTGCCCTGACTGGTGCAAACGGTGCTGTTGCGATGCTCCATGGCGTCACCGTGAACCCACGGGCTGTAGGAGCAAAGGAAGGTGTACTTGCCGTAATCAAAGGTTGGCAATTCGCCGAATACTGCCTTTTCCTGATCTACAATTTTTTTGATCCACTCTACATAGCTATCCAATTCCTGATCATTGCCCTGATGCATGGCGGCCACTTCAATGGTTTGTCCATCCACCTCCCAGCTTCTCCATGACATTTCACCAACCATGGTAGGACTGTCGAAAAAATAATAATAGTTAGGAGCTGTGAACGTGTGGTCATCTTCCTGCTGAAGCTGCGTGCCAACAGACCATTCGGGTTTGTCGGTGAGATCAATGATGAGGTCTATTTTTCTATCCTGGAGAGTGGTGCCATAAGCAAAGGTGGCTGGCATATTGAGATGTAGCCTTTCTGCATCTATGCCGGCATAAGTTCCATCAGCGTGATTTCCATATAGTGTGTATTCGAAAATGGCATCATTTCCACTGAGTGGAATTTTCCATGAAAAAGGTGTGGTTCTGATAAGTTCTAGTGGTTTCCCATCACTATCAGTTGCAGACTCGGCGTATACATTTTTGGCAAAGTTGTGCAGCGCATACCGTCCTGGAGATGAGTTGGGCATGCGAATTTCCAGCGTGTCGCGATTCAACTCAGCGAAGGTTACTTTTATGCGTAGCTCGTGGTGCTGGATGTCGCCAAGACCAAGCTCATAGCTGATCGCCTTTTGAGCGAAGGTGAGAGCAGAAGAAACGAATAAAATTGTTGACAGGAATAATCTCATGAAGGTTCTTTTTTCAAAATGCAATGATCGCAAATTTAGAATCAATCGTAACATTTAATAGTGTAAGCGGCATTACGTTTTGATGCTTAAGATATTCTTATTCTTGTTTATTATTCATTTGGAACGTTTTCTTTGCAGGTTCAATTGATACACGAAACAAAAACAATTTAATGAACAAGATCGCGATAGTACTTATCATCATTCTGGCTGCTTGCCAAACGCCTCAAAAAACAGAAAAGGGAGGATTTATTGATGAGTCATGGATAAACGAGAGGGTAACTTCAGCAAAGGAGCGCTTGCTGTCGGATGAAAATGGAGCAAAGGTCTGGGAGAGTATAGAGGCTCATGGAGGACTTAGTAGCTGGTTTGGCAATGGCCCAATTCGATTTCAGTTTGATTATCAGCCAGTAGATGGTGGAACCAGAAGAAATACGGTGCAAACAATTGAGCAGTGGTCGGCAAAGGCTGTTCACGAAGTGCCAGGTGAAGATGTGAGTTTTGGTTGGGATGGTGCCCAGGCTTGGGTGTTTCCGGATACTGCGGAGCTCACTGTGAACGCTAGGTTTTGGTCTAAGACGCCATTCTATTTCATTGGTTTGCCATTTGTTCTTGCTGATGAGGGGATCAAGTACTCTTACTTATCGCCTCAGGAACTAGATGGAGAAATGTATGATTTGGTGAAAGTGAGCTATGAACAAGGCGTGGGAGATGCTTCAGGAGACTTTTATGTGATTTATATCAATCAGAAAACCAAGCTCATGGGAGCATTGCGATATATAGTTTCATATCCGGGCTTTTTCCCGAATGGAGGCCACTCAAAGGAGAAGTTCATGAAAATCAATTCGTTAGTTGAGGTTGATGGTATTCAATTACCCACAGGTTATAAAACATATTGGTGGGTTGATGAAGCACCAGGAGAACACATCACCAATATAGACGCGAGCGATTATTCATTTCACAACGATCTTGATCAAGGTTTCTTCGATATACCTACTGGAGCTAAAGTTTTGGAAGGGCTGTAGGCTTCTGAATGGTTTTGTAAAAATGGCATGAAAAAATCGATTGAAGCTCAGTGATGGCTTCAATCGATTTTTCACCTCTAATGAAAGGCTCACTAAACTAAAGGCACCTGTGTCTAAGGTGTAAGTTTTTCGCTCAATGTCTTTTCCTAATCATACCTTTGCGGCATGAATTACCTATCGGTGGAAGGGCTGGCCAAAAGCTATGATGAGCGACAGCTATTTGAAAATCTTACAATTGGATTAGATCAGGGTCAAAAGGCGGCATTAGTCGGCGTGAATGGCTGTGGTAAATCCACTTTGCTCAAAATCATTGCAGGCCTGGAAAAGCCTGATAAGGGAGTTGTCTCCTTTCGCAAAGGAATCCGTGTGTCAATTTTGCCACAAAACCCGGTTTTTGAAGATTCGGATAATGTGGTGCAGGCGGTTTTTTCTGAGGATATTGACGAACTGAATGTGATCAGGGACTATGAGATTGCTTTGCACAAAGCCACAATAGACCCTGAGAATGCCCCTGATATCTCGCCGCTGCTAGAGCGCATGGATCAACTCAATGCGTGGGATTATGAAAGTCAGGTTAAGCAGATGCTTGGAGAACTTGGTATTCATGATCTGGAGCAGAAGATGGGTGAGCTCTCAGGTGGGCAAAGAAAGCGTGTGGCCATGGCCAGAGCACTAATCGTAAAGCCTGATTTTCTCATTCTCGATGAGCCTACCAACCACCTCGACCTTGGGGTGATTGAGTGGCTTGAAAACTATTTGGCCACAGCCAACATGACCTTGTTGATGGTAACTCACGATAGATATTTCTTGGATCGGGTGACCAATGAGATCTTAGAGATAGATCAAGGGGAAATCTTTAGATACAAAGGCAATTATCAGAATTTTCTGGAGAAGAAGGCAGAGCGTGAGCAGCAAGATGCCGCGTCAGTAGATAAAGCCAAAAACCTACTCAGAAAAGAGCTGGATTGGATGCGCCGACAGCCAAAAGCACGAGGCACCAAAGCCAAGTACCGGGTAGATGCTTTTTATGAAACGAAGGAAAAGGCATCCAAGAACGTAGGAAGACAAGAGCTTGAAGTGAACCTAAAAGGCGAGCGGCAAGGTAAGAAAATCATGGAGCTGGAGCAGGTAAGCAAGGCCTATGATGATTTGAAAATCATGGATCACTTCAACTATGTGTTCAAGCGAAAGGAACGCGTCGGGATCGTTGGCCCCAATGGAGTGGGAAAATCCACTTTCCTCAATATTCTAACAGGCGCGGAAAAACCTGATAGTGGTAAGATCGATTTGGGACAAACAACCAAGTTTGGATATTATACGCAGGAGGAGGCTCTGTTCGACCCGTCAAAGCGTGTGCTGGATGTGGTAAAAGAAGTTGCCGAGGTGATCAAACTATCCAATGGCTCGGAGATCACTGCTTCTCAGCTTTTGAATCAGTTTTTGTTTCCACCCAAAATGCAATTTAATCTAGTGGGAAAGCTGAGCGGGGGTGAACGCAAAAGACTGCAGATCCTCCGGGTTTTGATGCTCAACCCTAATTTTCTAATCCTCGATGAGCCTACAAATGATCTTGACTTGATGACGCTCAATGTGCTGGAGGATTATCTGGATTCATTCGAAGGCTGCTTGATGATTGTATCGCACGACAGGTATTTCATGGACCGGTTGACCGATCATTTGTTTGTGTTTGAAGGGCAAGGCCATATCCGTGACTTCCCCGGCAACTATACTGATTATCGCGAGCAGGAAGGAAAACTCCCAACGCTGGAAAGAAAAAACAATGAGCCTGAGTCCAGGAAAGCTTCGCCCGCTCAAGAGCAGCCCACTGTGGAAAAGAAAAAGCTTTCGTACAATGAGCAGCGTGAGTATGACGGACTGGAAGGTGAAATGGAGAAACTGGAGAAGAAGAAAAGTGAGCTTGTAGAGGAAATGACGGGAGAAACGGAATATGAAAAGCTCCAGATACTCACCGAGCAACTGGAGCAGGTCAAATCCGAATTGGAAGCAAAAGAAATGCGTTGGTTAGAGCTGAGTGAGCGGGCTTAAACTATGCCGCTGACCAGATCACCTCTTTGAAAGTGTTGTTGACACCCACTATCTCAAACCTGAGTGGATAGGGTTGTATCGTCAGTCTGGAATGAATCTCGTCAAAATCATCACCTTCCACTTCTACACCGTCATTGGTTAGATATTCTTCTATTGACTTCATCTCGCTATCCGAGAAATAATCATCATAGATATCAAAGAGCTTTTCAAGCAAAAATGATCCGTATTGCAACTTGATTTCAATCAGGTACTCATTTAAGCTTTCAGCTAAAAGTGGGTCTTGTTCTCTGTTGTTAATGTGCGAATTGATCGTGTGTACTTTTTCGATCAAATTGTTCAACCTGTTAATGTCCATTACTGCGGGGTTTTAGTGATATGAACTTTTTAATTTCAGATGTTTATTGGTTTGGTGGCTGACTATCTCTCAAGGTGATGAGCTTGGTTTTTCTTTAAAAATCTTGCTGTATTATGAAAATCGAAATGAGTATTTATTTGAAAACTCAAATTTGTATGAATTGTAATATTTATCAAAATAAATCAAAATATATTAATTTATAAATATTTGAAGTCATGATTTAACTTTTAAAAGTTTGTTTGAATTAGTGAAAATTAGGCTCAGATGGAATGTGGGTTTAATATGATTGAAGCAGGTTTTTGATCAATATACCCTAAAAGTGGTATTTCAATCTAGCTGGGGTGTTCCTACTTTAGTGAACGTAACAGTGCATTCTGCATCTGTTCACCGCTGGTTAAGGGCCTTCTCTGACGTGAGAAGGCTTTTTTTGTTTTTTTTCATTTTGCCAGAACATTTGTAATTGACACTATGTTACCCCGGCATGGAAAAGACTACAGCAAAAACCAAGACCCGGGCAGTCAGTAAAGCCGCACTTCAAAAGGCATTCATTGAACACCTACTTACGCACGACAAGAACCCCGTTTCAATCTTTGATTTTACCAAAAAGATAAAAGCCACTGAAACTGATTTTTACAAGCACTTCAATTCTTTCAAATCATTAGAGCGCAGCATTTGGCTTGACTGGTTTACCAAAACAACCAGGGCGCTAGAGAAAGATGAGGCTTATGCACAATATTCTATCCGTGAAAAGTTTTTGGCGTTTTATTTCACCTGGTTCGAGATGATTTTGCCAAACAGAAGCTATCTGATTTACAGGCTTGAAAAAATGAGTAAAAAGGACCTCAATCCATTCTTTCTATTTTCACTGAAAGAGGCGTTTGAAGCGTTTGTGTCTGACCTTTTGGCACAGGGAAAGGAAACCAATGAGGTGGCAGAAAGACCATTTGCCAATCAATATGACAAGGCATTTTGGCTGCATTTTATGTTCATCAATAAATTTTGGGCCGATGATGACAGTGAGGCATTTGAGAAGACAGATGCGGCCATTGAAAAATCTGTAAACCTCGGACTTGACCTTGTCGGCAAAGGGCCGCTTGATTCTATGATAGACTTTGCCAAATTTCTATTCCAAAACAAAAAACCATTTTAGATGAAGGAGCAAAATAGTATTCCAGTTGGCAAAGTGTCGCGTGCGGCCAGATTCGTGAAGACGGGAGCCAAAGTTGGTGGAAATTATCTCAAGCACTATTCTAAAAAGCTTGTTGATAAAAACACCACCCGTGACCAACTCGATCAGGACAATGCAGAGGATATCTATGATTCGCTCAGTGAACTCAAAGGTTCTGCTCTCAAGGTAGCTCAGATGCTGGCTATGGATAAGAATCTATTGCCAACAGCCTATCAGGACAAATTTTCCATGAGTCAATACAGTGCACCACCACTTTCTTTTCCATTGGTGGTCAAGACTTTTCAGAAGTATTTTGGAGAAAACCCTCTGGCTCTGTTCGATTCATTCACCAAAGATGCCGTCAATGCAGCCTCTATTGGGCAGGTGCACCGTGCCACAAAAGGCGATGCTGTTTATGCTGTGAAAATTCAATACCCGGGTGTTGCAGAAAGCGTTCGGTCTGATTTGAAATTGGTCAAGCCATTTGCTTTGCGTCTTTTCGGTCTCAATGAAAGGGAGCTCGATCAATACATGGGTGAGGTAGAAGGCAAACTTCTGGAGGAGACAGACTACAAGCTGGAAGTTCGCAGGTCCATTTCTATCTCGGAGGCATGCAGTCACATCACTGGGTTGAAATTTCCGAAGTATTACCCAGAAATGTCTGCCGAAAGAATCATAACCATGGATTGGCTGGATGGAAAACACATCAAAGAATTTTTACAGACTGACCCCACCCAGGAAGTGAGAAATCACATCGGTCAGGCAATGTGGGATTTTTACCACCATCAGGTTCACGAGCTCAAAGAAGTCCATGCTGATCCGCACCCGGGCAATTTCCTTATGCAGGAGGATGGATCACTTGGTGTAATCGATTTTGGATGCGTGAAAGAAATCCCTGAGGATTTTTACAATGCCTATTTTCGCCTCATGAGTCGGGATTTGATTGCTAACGACGATGAGTTGATAGACATTCTGATGGGACTGAGTTTTATCTATGAGGATGATTCCGCCACGGAAAAAGACCTCTACCTCAATGTGTTCAAAGACATGACGATGCTGCTGGGACGGCCGTTCCACTCAGATACTTTTGATTTCTCCGATAACACTTACTTCAATGAAATATATGCGCTGAGCGAAAAGTTGTCAAGTATGAAAGAGCTGAGAAACTCAAAACACCCAAGGGGCAGCAAACATGGATTATATGTGAACAGAACGTATTTTGGGTTGTACCAACTCTTGAATGCCCTGGGCGCTAATGTGACTACTACCAAGCCAAATTGGCTAGCCTGATTATCTGATGGTGCTTCATGAATTTGAATCTTTAAAAAGCATTTAAAATTTTTCCTCCGTCACTCAGAGCTTTTTGTCTATTAACCAAATGGTCTCTGAATGACGGTTTTTTTTGTATTTTTTTATGCGACTTCTACTGGGGTTAGGGGTTAATTGAGGTTTTTAATTACCTTTTAAAAATGAAAATTTTAACCCCAATTCTCCTCACACTTTTATTGATTAGATGTGGCGCCCCATCTCCGGATATACCAGAGCGCGATGTGCTGGAATGGAACAGCATAGAAAGCGATCTTCAGTCCCGGCTGATTACCGCTTCTGATAGTACTGTGATTGATTTGCCCGAAGGGTATTTTATGTTTTCCAGGTCTCTGCTGATAGATGGCAAAAAGAACCTGACCTTGCGTGGTGCTGGAATGGACAAGACCATTTTGTCCTTTGCCACACAAGAGGAAGGAGCGGAAGGAATCAAGGCCGCAAACTGTATCAATCTTACGCTTGAGAATTTCACAATCGAAGATGCCAAAGGCGACAATATAAAGATAACCGACAGCCGAGGCGTGGTGTTGAGGGGGGTGAAGTCGCAGTGGAACGGCGAACCGAAAATGGAAAATGGTGCCTACGCTTTTTATCCTGTCCTTTCCAAAAATGTTCTGATCGAAAATTGCGTGGCGATTGGGTCGTCAGATGCCGGAATCTATGTGGGACAGTCAGATTCTGTGATAATCAGAAGCAATGAAGCATATTACAATGTAGCGGGTATCGAAAGCGAAAACTCTAAATGGGTAGATATCTATGATAACTATGCCCATCACAACACTGGGGGCATCCTCGTGTTTGACCTGCCTGGCTTGACGCAATACGGTCATACTACCAGGGTTTTTGGCAATAGAATAGAATCAAACAACTACACCAATTTTGCGCCGGAAGGGAACGTCGTGGCGACAGTTCCTCCCGGTACCGGACTCATGCTTTTGGCTACCAGAAATATTGAGATTTATGAAAATCTGATTAAGGACAATCAGTCCGTAGGGACCGCAATCATCAGTTATGATATAGTAGAAGCACTTTCTACCACGGAAGAATCACAACTCAACGAAAACATCGAGAAAGCGAAAAAGGATGAGAACTATGATCCATCCCCGAACGACGTTTACATCCACGACAATATTTTTGATAACGGACATTTGATGCCTACCACTGAGAATGATTTTGGTTTGCTTTTTATGATGAAGTTTCCCTTGAATACACCGGATATAGTGTGGGACGGGATCACTGCACAAGGTGCTGGCTTCCGGCTGTGCATCAGCGAAAGTGAGAGCGTTAAGTTTGCCAACCTGGATGCCGCCAATGAATTTGAAAACCTAGAAACAGGCTTAGGAGCTTATAAGTGTGAAGGTCAGCAAGTTGTGTTAGAGTTGAGCTTATGAGATTGTTGGTAGTTCTTTTATTGGTGGGATTAGTTGCCTGCAGCCGCAAACCTGAAAAGAAACAAATCACGGTCAAGGAGGTGTCGCTGGGCACTACCGACGATCTGGGCGCACCAAAACGTTTGTCAGATTGGAATCTGTTCGAGCAGCCATTGGCCAACCTTTCGCCTGAGAAAAATGTCATTCCTTATGATCTCAATACCCCACTTTTTACGGATTATGCACACAAGGCTCGCTTTGTTAAATTGCCGGAAGGAACCACAGCTAAGTACAACCCAGTGGAGGTGATGGATTTTCCCGAAGGAACCATTCTGATCAAGAACTTTTATTATCCCATTGATTTTTCTCAGCCCGAAGGTGATCGTCGAATTATAGAAACTCGCCTGCTCATCAATGAGCCAAAAGGCTGGAATGCGCTGGTCTATGTTTGGAATGAAAAACAAACAGATGCAGAGCTTAAAATTGCGGGAAAGAACGTGCCTGTGAGTTGGACCGATGATAATGGAGTATTGAGGAATGTGAAATACTCTGTTCCTAATCTGGTTCAGTGCAAAAGCTGCCACGAACTCAGCGGAGAGATGAGTCCCATAGGACCTACTGCTCGTCAGATGAACCGGTCATATAGCTATGCAGATGGCTCCAATAATCAACTCAGCAAGTGGGCATCTTTAGGCATACTGTCTGCTATTCCTCTAGAGTCCGAGTGGCCGATCATTCCAGTCTGGGACGATGAAACAACCGGGACACTAGATGCACGTGCAAGAGCATGGTTGGAGATCAACTGCGCACATTGCCACAGAGCAGAGGGACCAGCTAAAAATACGGGGCTATATCTCACCTATGCCGAAACAGATCTTTACAAGTTAGGTTTAAACAAACCACCTGTGGCTGCCGGTCGTGGGTCGGGAGGGTTGAAATTTGGAATCGTACCGGGGCAGCCGGATCAATCCATTTTATATCACAGAATCAGCAGTACAGATCCTGGCGTGATGATGCCGGAACTTGGCCGCAAAATGAATCATGATGAAGGAATCACTTTGATTCGTGAATGGATCGCGGAGATGTAGTTTTCAATATTTTGAGATGCGTGGAAACGGCCTGATTTCTCCAGAACTATCCACACGATCCTGTCATATCGAATAAAATGAGATATCTTTCTCTTCACTATAGTGGTATGAGTATCCTGGACATTTTTCAATTAAGAAGGATTTCTCCTTACGTCGAAATGACATACTTTTTAGTTTACATAAACTTCAATAAATACACCCCATGAACTATACAGAAGGAATGCTCAGGGAAGACGCCCTGAAAGGAAAAACAATTATTGTCACCGGTGGAGGAACTGGCCTTGGCAAATCCATGGCTACCTATTTTTCTCAGCTTGGAGCCAATGTAGTCATCACCAGTCGCAAGCTGGAGGTGCTTCAGGAAACAGCCAAAGAGATAGAAGGAGCAAGCGGAAATACTGTTTTGCCCCTGGCGTGTGATGTGCGCGACTATGAGCAGGTAGAAAAGGTGATTGCAGACACCAAGGCAAAGTTTGGGGGCATTGATGTATTGCTAAACAATGCTGCGGGTAATTTCATTAGCCCGACGGAGCGCCTGTCGCACCGTGCTTTTGACACGGTGGTGGATATTGTATTGAAAGGCTCTTACAACTTCACGCTGGCCGTGGGTAAGGACTGGATAGAGGAAAAGAAAGCAGGAAATATCCTCAGCATCGTGACTACTTATGCCTGGACTGGGTCTGGCTATGTGGTTCCCTCGGCATGCGCCAAAGCTGGTGTGCTGGCTATGACCCGTTCACTTGGCGTGGAGTGGGCAAAGTATGGCATCCGTGCCAATGCCATTGCTCCAGGACCATTTCCTACCAAAGGCGCATGGGATCGCTTGTTGCCGGGTGGACTCAAAGAGAAATTTGATCCGGCCAATAAAGTGCCCGTAGGCAGGGTAGGTGAGCATCAGGAGCTGGCCAATCTGGCAGCCTATCTCGTATCTGACTACTCGGCGTATGTCAACGGTGAAGTGATCACAATTGATGGAGGAGAATGGCTCAAAGGTGCTGGGGAGTTTAACCAACTCGATCAGGTGCCGGACGAACTGTGGGACGCCATGGAAATGGGCCGCAAGAAAGAAGGGAGCAAACTCAAGATGATGTGGCTCTACCTCAATGGCATGCGGAAGATCAAGTTTAAGTAAGGTTTCTCCTTTGGTCGTTATGCCGGAAAAATATTCATTAGATTCTTTGAAAGAATATTTTTTCAGGTGGCCCAATCTGTTTCTAATTATTTGGTCATTCCACTACGGAGGGGAGTTCGGGGAATCTGTTTTTCACTTTTGCAGTCATGCTGGAAGCATCCTCTACGTCGAGAAGATATCTAAGGGAAGGAGGTACTCAACTTGCTACAATGGATAAGATTCCATTCTGGAATGACAAAGGTGTTTAATCTCGAATTATGAATGACATTTGGGTCTGGGTACTCCCCTCCTGGGAGGAGTTCTAGCTCCAATCATTTTCACCGTCATTCCACGACGCAGCGGAGCGGAGTTCGGGGAATCTTATCTCGGAATTTTTTCATCCGAATAACTCCATCCCTTTCCAACACCACCCATCAAAAACGGAACTTTTCGCTCTATAGAATTGCTACATTTGTATCTCAAAACACCCCATACAAATGCAACAGATCTACGGAAACTACAACGAGGAGGACTTTCAGGTATGGAAGCTACTCTACGAAAGGCAAATCAAGAACCTGCCAAAGGCGGCTAGCAAGGCCTATCTGGACGGTTTGGGTAAAGTTGTTTTCGAGGCTGAGCGTATTCCTAAGTTTTCTGAAACCAATGAGATACTGAACAGCCTTACCGGCTGGAAGCTGGCTGTGGTGCCGGGTATCGTGCCGGATTATACCTTCTTTGAGCTCATGTCCAACCGTCGCTTTCCCGCTACCACATGGCTGAGGAAGATGGAGGAGTTGGATTATCTGGAGGAGCCGGATATGTTTCATGATGTGTTTGCACACGTGCCGCTGCTATCCAATCAGAGCTTTGTTGATTTCTTGCAGGAACTGAGCAAGATCGGGCTGGAGTATGTAGGCAATGACTATGCTATAGAACTACTGTCTCGTGTTTACTGGTTCACGGTGGAGTTTGGTTTGATTCGTGAAAACGATGAGTTGAGGATTTACGGAGCAGGAATTTTATCGTCAGCAGGCGAGACCAAATATTGTTTGTCCGATGAGCCGGAGCACCATGAATTCAGCGTAGCTAAAATGGTGGACACGCCATATCGAAAGGATGTATTTCAAAAAGAGTATTTCATAATAGAATCTTACGAGCAGCTTTATCAGAGCCTGCCTGAGATTCAGGCAGTTTTGAAAGAAGCCCTTCAAAAAAGTAAGCCCGAATCGGTTACGGCTTAGCATAAGCTTTCTAAATTTGGCCTTCGTTTCGGTTGTGGGTACAGCTCACAGCCTTTTTTATTTTCTATGAGGGTAGCGATAGTAAAGTACAATGCGGGTAATATTCAGTCTGTGAAGTTTGCGCTCAACAGGCTGGGTGTGGAAGAACCAATCCTTACGGACGATCCTGAGATCATCAGGTCGGCAGATAAAGTGATTTTTCCCGGACAGGGAGAGGCCAGCACAGCCATGAAAAGTCTGCACGAAGCAGGTTTGGTGGATGTGTTGCGGAATCTGACTCAACCATTTCTGGGTGTTTGTCTGGGCATGCAGCTCATGTGTGCGCACAGCGAAGAAAACAATACCGAGTGCATTGGCATCATTCCGGAAAAGGTGTTGCGATTTCCCAAGGAGCCGGGCGTCAAGGTTCCTCACATGGGGTGGAACAATATTTACGATCTGAAATCTCCGATTTTTGGAGGCATAGAGGAGGACGAGTACATCTACTTTGTGCATAGCTACTACGTGCCACGATGTGCAGAGACCATCGCCGAGTGTGACTATGTGATGCCATTTAGTGCGGCTATCCAAAAGGATAATTTCTTTGCCGTCCAGGCTCACCCAGAGAAAAGCGCCGATACCGGAATGAAGATTTTAGAAAACTTTTTGAAGCTGTAATATGGATATCATCCCGGCAATAGACATAATAGGAGGTAAGTGCGTGCGCCTGACCAAAGGCGATTATGCACAAATGAAGGAGTATGCAGATGATCCCGTGGAGGTGGCCAGACAGTTTGAAGAAGCGGGTATAAGACGTTTGCATGTGGTGGATTTGGATGGAGCCAAAGCAAGCCATGTAGTGAATCTGGATGTGCTGTCTGCAATTACATCGGCCACTGATTTGCATGTGGATTTTGGCGGAGGAGTGAAGACCGCCGAGGATTTGGATAAGGCTTTCAATGCTGGCGCAAAACAAGTTACAGCGGGGAGTATTGCGGCAAAGAATCCTGAATTGGTAAAGCAGTGGATCGCTGAATATGGCGGAGATAAAATCATCCTGGGAGCCGATGTGCTCGATGGGAAAGTAATGGTTTCCGGCTGGCAGGAGTCATCCGGTATTGATCTTTTCGAATATCTGCAGGACTATGTTGCCTCTGGTATCGGGGAGGTGATTTGTACGGATATCTCTAAGGATGGCGCTTTGCAGGGGCCGTCATTTGAACTATACGATAAAATATTGAGCCATTTTTCAGACTTAAAGCTGATAGCCAGTGGCGGAGTGTCGGAGTACGACGATCTGCTTAAGCTTGAGGCGAATGACCTGACCGGCGCGATTGTAGGCAAAGCCTATTACGAGGGTAGAATCACATTGAGTCAATTAGCTGAATTTTAATTATGCTGACGAAAAGAATCATACCGTGTTTGGATGTGAAAGATGGTCGCACTGTCAAGGGTGTCAACTTCGTGGACTTGCGAGATGCAGGTGATCCCGTGGAGCTGGCTCAGCGATATGCCGTGGAGGGTGCTGATGAACTGGTTTTTTTAGATATTTCTGCCACTCTGGAAAAGCGGAAAACACTCGTGGAGTTGGTGAGACATGTGGCGGAAGCAGTGCATATTCCTTTTACTGTTGGTGGCGGGATCAGTTCCGTGGCGGATGTCCGTGCCTTGCTCGATGCTGGCGCTGATAAAGTTTCCGTCAACTCCTCAGCGGTGAAGAATCCGGCGTTGATAGATGAGCTTTCTGCCGAATTTGGCTCGCAGTGCATCGTTGTGGCCATCGATAGCAGAAATGTAAATGGAGTGGATTTGGTGCATACTTATGGAGGTACCAAGCCCACCGAGTTGAAGACGCTTGAGTGGGCGCAGGAAGTGGAGTCACGAGGGGCAGGGGAGATCTTGCTCACCTCCATGGATCATGACGGTACCAAAGCTGGATTTGCTTTGGAGCTGACCAGGCTAATGTCTGAGACGCTTACCATTCCGGTTATTGCTTCCGGCGGAGGCGGCACGGAGCAGCATTTTCAGGATATATTTGCCAACGGGAAAGCAGATGCAGCACTGGCGGCAAGCATTTTTCACTACAAGGAGGTAGAAATCAACCACCTCAAACAAGGGTTGAGTAAACTAAATATCCCAATAAGATTATAATGGATCTGGATTTCAAAAAAGGTAACGGGCTGATTCCGGCGATCATTCAGGATGATACCACTGGTAAGGTGCTAATGCTGGGTTACATGAACGAGGAGTCGCTCAAGGAGACGGAAACATCAGGAAAAGTGACTTTCTTTAGCAGAAGCAAAAACAGGCTTTGGACGAAGGGAGAAACTTCCGGCAACTTCCTCTATGTAAAAGAGATCATTGCTGATTGCGATAAGGATACCTTGCTCATCAAAGCTGACCCTGTGGGGCCTGCTTGCCATACCGGCGCAGATACTTGTTTCAACGAAACCAACACGGATGCCGTCGCTTTTTTAAATCACCTCACACAGGTGATAGAGGAACGCAAAAACAGTACACCCGACGAATCTTACACCAGTAGCTTGTTTGCCAAAGGCGTGAATAAAGTAGCGCAAAAAGTGGGAGAGGAGGCTGTGGAAGTGGTGATCGAAGCGATGGACGATAATCTGGAGTTATTGAAAACTGAGTCAGCGGATTTGCTTTTTCACCTTATGGTTTTGCTTTCGCACAAAAACCTGACGCTCAAAGACGTGGTGGCTGTATTGGAGCAGCGGCATAAGAAGTAGTTACCTTCTTCCTCTACCGCCTCCTTTTATTGTCTTCACGATAGTAACAGAAATATCCAGTCCCTGCCCTTGTGCTTTTCTGAGTTCTGATTCCAGAGATGAAACATCTCCGCGGGTATAGGATTCAGCTTTGAAATTGATATAGCGATATCGGATTTCAGGGCGCAGTAAGAAATTATCTGTGATAGTGAGGGTAGCTCCGCCATGAATCAGCAGACCCAGGCTGGTCTTGTATTTGATCCTTCCCTGATATGTGCTGTTTATGGTTCTTCTCATGATACCGGGGATGGCTAGCATCAGTCCGCCACCACCGTAAAAATTGCCGATGTACTTGTTATTGATGTCAAAATATTTGTTCACGCCACCGGTGAAAAACTTCTTATTCCAGGAGTAAGAGGTTTTGGTGGTTTGCCCGTTTATTTCTTCGTAGTGAAAGTTAAGGTTATAGGTGAATCCCACAGTTCCGTACCAAAACAGGTCATTCTGGATTTCTCCTTCGAGACCGGCTTCTACGCCCATACCGCCACCAGGACTATAAAATGTTTTCAGGCCTTTAAAGTCCTGAGATATGTAGTCGAAACCAATCCCAATGTTTGTCCTACCGATTAGGTTGAGCTGCTGAGCGCTGGCTAGCGAAGACGAGACAATGATGAGGGCACTTATGATAAGTAAATGTGTTCTGTTCATCCTGAGAGATATTCTGCTAAAATGGCAGTGCCAAGATAGTCAATTAGGAAAAAGTCTGAGGCCATATCCGAGCAGGAACTAAACATTGTTTTATGAAAAGACGGTGATGCTTTTGGTGCCGTGTGTTTCTCGTTTGTTGATCCATGATACACTTTCTTGATCTCTTCTGGCTATCAACACTTCATGTTGAATAATATTTTCAGTAGATTCATGACTGCAACAAACCTAATCTTGCCCTATGGATAAATATGATGTATGCGTAATTGGCGCTGGACCTGCTGGCTATGCCGCTGCTATGCGGGCCGTTGATTTTCATAAGAAAGTTTTACTCATTGAAAAAAAGCAACTTGGCGGAGCGGGAATTCATCATGGTGCACTGTGGAGCAAAACATGGTGGGAGCTTAGTAGAGAAGCTGCTTCATTGCGCAAGCACAACAGGGCTTTTAACTTGCCTAATACGGATTTTAGTTTTCAAAATATTAAAGCGGAAGTGCGTGAAGCTGTGAACGAGCGGATGGAACAGCTGGAGCACCACATGCAAAATATCAATGTATCCGGCAATGACAACCATCTGGATTTTGTTCACGGAAATGCCAAAGTGATTGGCGAGCATGAGGTGGAGATCAAAACAGTCAACGGCAGTAGGAAAATAGAGGCTGATTACATCATATTAGCTACCGGAAGTACACCACGGAAGTTGCCCACCCTTCCTATTGATGAGGAGCATGTTTTTACCAGCGATGGGCTAGACAAGCTTGAGGATTTCCCTAAGAGCATCGTGATAGTAGGAGCCGGGGTGATTGGCTGTGAGTTTGCTACGATATTTTCAAATTTTGGCAACACCAAAGTGCATTTGATTGATAAAGGGGATCGCATACTGCCTTTTGAGGACGAAGATGTGGTTCGTGTAATTGAGCGCAATTTGGAAGCCAAGAATGTTCTGATACATCGCAATTCCAAGCTTATCGATATGAAGGTTGAGAGTGAGATGGTCGTTTATACATTAGAATATACAGATGGCTCCAAGGAGGTTTTTAGAGTTGAGAAGGCACTCGTATCTGTTGGTAGGGTGCCCAACTATGATAACCTGTTCGACGAATCTGTCAAAGTGGAGATAGATAATCGCGGAATCAAAGATGACCTTACTCAGACCACTGTGCCGAATATCTTTGCAGTAGGAGATATCACGGCCGATATCTCTTTGGTAAATGTAGGGGAGTTGGAAGGTCGCTTTGCGATAGAGCGCATTTATGGCAAGCCGGAGCGTGATCTTATATATGAGAACATTTCAACGATCATGTTTTTGCATCCAGAGGTAGCCGGTGTTGGTATGAACGAAATCCAGGCTCAACAAAAGGGGCTTGACTATAAAGTTGTGAGTATAGACTACTCTTGCATCCCTAGAGCCATCGCCATGCGAAATACGCAGGGCTTCATCAAGATTCTGGTTACCAATGATGATAAGATGAAAATCCTTGGAATGCGGGTGGTAGGAGAGCATGCCTCCAGCGCTATTCAGGCTGTGGCTTTACTTATATCAATGGATACTGGTATTCACGAACTTGCCGAATTGATTCATCCTCATCCTTCCATTATAGAAGGCATACAAGAGTGCGGGCGTATGCTCCTTGGTAAGTCTATGTTGAAACCAGCCGTATTGCGAAATGCCATGACATGCAAGACCTTTAGTGGAGATGGGTACTCAGATCTGATCGTCAATTAAGGTCAACCCACTCTATTTCGTTTGGCAGTACAAACACTGATTCGTCTATTTTGGATTCCATAAAATCTGTTGCAGTCATCTTGTAGGCCAACTTGCCGGCAGATTTGGTTTCCATCAGGTTCAATCCGTTCCAGACGTAGGCAGACTTTACGAGCCCTTTGCTGAAGGTCCAGAGTTGTACGGGCTTTCCAACCAGCGTAGAGTCTTTTCCTTTTGTGCCGCCATCATCTTCCAGGACGATACTCAGGATTTCACTGTTCTCTTTGTATGCCGCCAGCTGACTCCAACGTGGATCCGAACTTTTGGTGCCTTTCTTTGAACTCTGATTAATCGAAAAAATCTTATCACCGTCTATGAGCACAATTGTTTTTTCGGTGCTTTTGATGCCGTATTGTTCCAGAGTGATTTCTTTGATGAGCATTTGTCTCCACCCGTATCGGTCGAAGTAGCAGGTAGCCTGTCCAGAAGCAGTGCCATCAATGGTGTAGGTGATCTTTCCTGATTCTACTGGAAATTTCTTTTTGCCACTGTCAAGGATTTCAATGGAGTTTCCATTTTGGGCGAAAAGTGAACAGGAAATAAGTAAGGCGAGTAATGCTGTAGTGGGTTTCATCTTTTAGGGGTTTGGCAGCAATTTACTCATTTGCTTAAAAAAATAAACCCTGACGTTTCCGTCAGGGTCCCAACCAGCTATAGACAAGATTTCTGAGCTATCTCAGAAACTTATTAACCCAAAAGTAGGGTGCTTTTGATTCTAAAATCTGCCAAATGACTTTCGATTACTGCCAATATTCGCCTTGGCAGTATTTTAGTTTTCTGCCAAAAAAATCCAAAATGGGCCGTGAATGTGTTTTTATGAAGTTTTTTCAAAACACAATCCTGCCATAAAGCATCATAATCCTGCCATATCAGTAAAAGATTGCGACCTCATCCAATTCTTTACGCTTTAGGTCTGGCACCAATGCGTCTTTTTTAGGTATACCGACAGGGAGCAGTAGAAAGGGTCTTTCGTTTTCAGGTCTTCCTAAAATTTTGGTGAGAAAGTTCATAGGAGAAGGAGTGTGAGTCAACGTGACCAATCCTGCATTGTGAATGGCCGTGATCAGGAAGCCACACGCGATACCCACAGATTCATTCACGTAGTAATTGTTTTGTTTTTCACCATCCTCTTGTTCGTACACCCTTTTGAAAACCACAATTAACCAGGGCGCTTCTTCTAAAAACGGCTTGTTGTGATCTGTTCCGATGGGTTCGAGATCTTTCAACCATCGCTCACTCATGCGTCCATTGTAGCTTTCATACTCTTCTTTTTCTGCTGCTTCGCGAATCTGTTTTTTGATGTCCATATCGGAGATTGCACAAAAAGTCCATGGCTGCTTGTGAGCACCGGACGGTGCTGAAGAAGCTGTTTTGATGATGGTTTCAATGACCGACCGGTCAACTGGTCGATCAGATATATCCCGGACCGTCCTTCTCTTATCCATAAGGGAATAATAGGATTCTGACGCATTTTTTATTTCCTGGTCAGTGTAGGCTAGTGGGGTGTAGGGAGTATGGTAATGTCCTCCTTTTTTCACCTTTTCCATATTTCTGTTATTTAGATTTTAGATAGGCTTTTATAATGGCGATGAGGTCTTTCTCAGCAACCGTGGCAGTTTGAATAATATCATTTATATCCACAGGCTTTAGGTTGTCAGGATCGCAATCGTCGGTGAGAACTGAAATTGCGGCCGTAGGTAAACCGAGCTGATTTGCGGCTATTACCTCAGGTACGGTGGACATGCCCACAGCGTCTGCCCCAGCATTTCTTAGGAAACGATACTCGGCTTTGGTCTCCAGGTTGGGGCCAGCTACGGATACATACACGCCTTTGTTTAATGTAATATTTAGCTGAGATGCTGCCAGGGTCAGGTCATCGTTCATCCCCGTATCGTAGGGCTGACTCATATCGGTGAAAATCGGGCCAAAGCTAGCCGCGTCATTGCCACGAAGGGGGCTGTCTGGCTGCAGGTTGATGTGGTCTTCTATAAGCATCAGTTCGCCTTTTTTCCAACTTAAATTCATGGAGCCAGCAGCATTTGAGATCAGTAGCTGTTTGATACCCAACCTGTGCATGACCCTCACTGGCATCACCACCTCTGCCATGGAGTAGCCTTCATAATAGTGGAAGCGACCTTGCATGGCTATGATTGTTTTACCTTCAAGCTTACCATAAATCAACTTGCCTTTGTGAAACTCAACCGTGCTCACAGGAAAGTGCGGTATTTCTGTATATGCCACGGACTTAATGATATCTATTTGATCGATGAGGCCACCCAGTCCTGTGCCTAAGATGATGCCTGTTTCGGCTGCTTCAAATCCTTGTTGCTTTAAATATTCGGTTGCTTGTTCTACTTTTTTGAGCATGGCTTGATTTATATTCTATTCTGAAAATATACCCTATTTGGGCTTAAAGATTTAAATTGGTGACTGATTCGGAAAGGATATTATGCGATATGTAAAGGTTATAACATTTGCATTATTCATTCGAATAGATCACGACTAAATAAAAAGACTAATATGAAAAAGTTGATTGTTTTTGGTGCATTGCTTTTCACTATGCAGTTACACGCTCAGACCCCTGTGGCCACTGCACCTATGGAGCTCTATGGTGACCATATTTTCGTAGCATTGAAAGTAGATGGTTCAGAGCCTTTGGATTTTATTTTCGATTCCGGTTCAGGCATTACGGTGATAGATGTGGAAGCGGCTAAAAAATTGAAACTCGACATGTCCCATAAGGAATCTGTTGCCGGTGCGCAAGGATCGATTCAGGGCGCTAAGATCAAGCATAATAAAATTGAAATGGGTGATATCAAGCTAGAGTCCAATGTCAGTATTGAGGCTTTTGATTTGAGTCACCTGGCCATAAGCATAGGAAGAAAGATAGACGGTATCATTGGTTATGATCTCATGCATCACCACGTGGTTAGGCTCAACTATGATGAAATGCGTTTGGAAGTTTACGATTTTGATAAATTCCCTAAAAAAGGAGAGAAGGTGCCTTTCAAGCTTCATAACGCCATTCCTACCATTGAGGCAACCGTAGTTCTAAACAACGACCAGGAGGTAAGCGGTGCTTTTTGCATAAATACAGGTGCAGGCACTTCAATGGATTTCAATACACCATTTGCCAAACAGAAAGATATTATCAAGAAGACGGGGAATCATTATTCTTATTTGGTGAAAGGATTGGGAGAGAAAGAAACCAAACATTATGAAGGACGAATAAGGTTGCTCGATTTCGGTTTTTATGAATTCACAGACCTGCCAATTGGCATCAGTCAGGTTGAGTCAGGCCTCCAGGGAGATAAGAAAGTGGCGGGAATCGTTGGCAACAAAGTGTTGAGTAGATTCAATATCACATTTGATTACAGCGGGAAGAAGCTCTACTTCGAGCCAAATGGAAGCATTGATGGTGAATTTTTCGTTAACTGCAGTGGGCTGGATGTGCAGATGAGCAAGGATATGAGCAAAGTTATGATCCATCAGGTACAGCCAGAAGGCCCTGCAAAACAGGCCGGTATTCAGTCGGGAGACGAACTGATTAGCATAAATGGTAAATCGGTTGGTGATATGACTCTTATCGAGATTGAGGATATGCTCAAGGTTCCAGAAACCACCGTGGAACTCGAAGTGAAAGCGGGAAGCGAGATAAAGAAAGTTTCCCTTGAGCTTGAGAATCTACTCTGATAAAAAATCTATCAAATGGAATCAATAGCCTGCAGGATCACCTTGCAGGCTTTTTTTATTTCATCTTCGGTGATGATGAGGGGCGGGGCTATTCTCATAGAGTTGTCACAAAAGAGGAACCAGTCGGTCACTACGCCCAATTCAATCGCCTTGTCAATGATGGCCTTCAATACATCAAAAGACTCAAACTCCACAGCCATCATAAGTCCCTTGTTTCGGATTCCTTTAATGCGAGGGTGTTGCAGTATTGATCGGAATAACTCGGCTTTTTTCTCAACCTGGCTTAGAAGGTTCTCTTCATGAATGATGCCAATAGTGGCAAGAGCGGCAGCCGAGCTTACAGGGTGCCCACCAAAAGTAGTGATATGTCCAAGGATGGGATTTTCTTTCAGTGCACCCATTATTTCACCTGAACTGATAAAGCAGCCGATGGGCATACCTCCACCCATACCTTTGGCACTTACTATAATATCCGGAACTATGCCGTATTGCTCAAAAGCCCAAAAAGTACCTGTACGACCAAATCCAGCTTGTATTTCATCGAGAATAAGCAGGGCACCTACTTCTTCGCATCTGGCTTTTACTTGTTTGAAGTAATCAGGGTGAGCCACTCTGATGCCCGCTTCACCTTGCACAGTTTCTATGATCACTCCGGCTGTCTGCTCGTCAATTTGATTTAAGTCTTCAGTGTTGTTGAATTGGATATTAGAAAACCCTGGTACCAGCGGTCGATAATTCTGCTTGAATGTCTCATTGCCCCCGGCGGAGAGGGCGCCATGTGAAGACCCGTGGTAAGCATCTACACAGGAGATGATGTTTGACTTTCCTGTATATCTTTTAGCCAACTTCAATGCACCTTCCACGGCCTCACTTCCTGAGTTTACCAGATAGATGGACGAAAGTGGATCTGGAAGCGTAGCGACCAAAGCTTCAGCAAGTTTAACCTGCGGACTCTGCACAAACTCTCCATAAACCATCAGGTGCATGTATTTTTCCGCCTGATCTTTAACAGCTTGTATCACTTTAGGGTGGCCATGACCAACGTTGCTCACCCCAATTCCAGAAATAAGATCGATATACTCTTCTCCTTTGGGTCCATACATGTAGATACCTTTTGCCTTTTCTATCTCTATAAGCAGAGGAAAGTCGGTCGTTTGCGCAAGGTTTTTAAGGAAGAGTTCTCGGTTTGAAATCATGTGGCAAAGGTGGGCAGGTTTGCATAGAAAGCAAAAAACAAGACCCGTGCATATTTGGTTTGCTTTCTATGTTGAGATTCTCAGTTCAACTAGGCTGAGGTAAAGCCCTGCTCTCGAGTCTTACGATCTGATCGTTTCTGAATGGCTTTTAGTGTATTCTTCAAGCCCTAAGAGAGACTATTCGATTTTCTGTAGATGACAAGATTCCGTAATTCTTTACTTTGCTACAGAAATTGGAATGACGGGTCATCTCTCGATAGTTAAAGAGGTGACACCTTTACTCACCCAATATTTGAGCTGTGTGTGCTTTGGTTTTTACTTTTCCTATCACTTCAGATATTACGCCTTCTTCGTCAATGATAAATGTTGTTCTCACAGTCCCCATGTATTTGCGGCCATACATTTGTTTTTCCTGCCAGGTGCCGTACTTTTCGTGAACGGATTTGTCTTCATCTGCAACAAGTGAAAAAGGAAGTTCAAATTTGTCTATGAATTTTCTGTGTGACCTGGCACTATCTGTACTTACACCAATTACTTCGTACCCCAGCTTCAGAAATCTTTCGTAATTGTCGCGCAAGTCGCACGATTCGGCCGTACATCCCGGTGTGTTGTCTTTAGGATAAAAGTACATCACCAGTTTTTTACCCTTAAAGTCGGACAGTTTGATAGGATTTCCATCCTGACCTATACTTTCAAATTCGGGTGCTTTGTCTCCTGCTTGTAATGCCATTTTAAAATGTCTTTTTGTACGTTGATTTATTGCCGGTGTTGTCTTCCACCTCTAAAACAAACTCACCAACGAATGGAATGTTTTTGTGAAATTTCTCTGACCAGATCAATTTCTTTTTTGGTTCGTAATTCATCAAAACAAACGCTCCATTTATGGTAGCCCTGTAGCTTTTGATGCCGGATTTTTCGTCGTTAATTTTGAAATAGACATTGTCCTTGTTGATGATGGTAGGGCTGATCACTGGCGGGATAGTATCCTGAGAAATCGTATAGGAGACAAGGTCTCTGGTTTTAAAAGTTATGCTGCCATCGCTCCATTCGCCACCCATATAGTTGAGTCTGTTTCTGTAAACGGAATAAACTGCTGCAGTGGAATCAGGGTAAGATTCTTCTGGTTTGAGAGTGATTTCAACGGAAGATTTCAGAGGCACATCCGGGTGTAAAAAAGTGAAAATTTCGAGTTGAAGGGTCGTATCGAAACTTTTTTCGAATCGGAGGTAAAGCGTGTCAAAAAGTGACCTTTTATCGAATAGCAAATCGGAGGCATGATTGTAAAAGGCCGTTTCTGTGTTGGATGGTATTTCAGCGAAAATACCTGTGCTCATCACTTCGCCACAAAAATTTACCGAATCGGGTAAGCCCTCCCTCAGATCCCAGAGATAATAAGCATTGCGCTTGTCTGTGCGATAGGGAGTGAGCTCCACAAAGGCCTGGCCCAGATAGAGTTGAATTAAGTTGGGCTCGCCAGTATGTTCTGCTTTGAAATGAAGGAAATTTCTAAATACCTCAAAGTCTTTAATCTCCGGATTTGGCGGATATACTATTTTGTGATTGTTGACTTTGGTTTCAAAAGTCGAAATGTTGCCATACGAGTCTTTAAGATAAATCTGTATTAAATGTGTGGAGTCATTGAAATCAAAGCCTGGAGAAGGAGTCATGTAGATGTCATGTGTGTTGCCATCATCCACAAAAAGCTTGTTGTATTTCAGCCCTTTTTCTTTGTAAGCGGCATAGTCCATATGTGTGAGGATGTTGCGCTGCTTAGAAAACGAAAGATTAGATTTTAGCTGACTAAAAACCGTGTCGCCATCTATTTTCATCGTGATTTCTGAGATTCCGTTTTTGCTCCAAACACCATCTTGCCTGTCATAGGCGTAGATCTCCACGCCGATTTTCCCGCTGAGTGATATGGGAGTTCGAGTTGTGAAAAGTTTTGCTGTTTTGATTACTTCGAAATCATACCTACCAAAGGTCTTGTTTACCCGGGCTTCTTTATCCAGTGTCACAAAACCAATTCGCTTCAGGAGTGGGGATTGCGTATCCACTATTTCATCAAATCCGTACAGCAAAGGGTCGAGGATGTTTTGGTTTGCATCTCTTATCTCGAAGTGCAGGTGCGGGCCGCTAGACGAGCCGGTGTTTCCTGAATAGGCGATGATGTCCCCTTTTTTCACCGGAAAAAGGGTTTTGTCCGGGAAAAGCTGAACGGTAAATGACTCTTCTTTGTATTGAGTTTCTAAAATGTGTTGGGCTAGTTTTGGTTCAAACTTGTCAAGGTGGGCATAGACGGTAGTAGTGCCATTGGGGTGACGCAGGTAAATAGCTTTACCATACCCCCCGGTTGCCACCCGCACGCGCCATACATATCCATTCGCGGCGGCATAGACTGGCAGACCTATTTGTCCGCCCGTTTTGACATCTATTCCTGCATGAAAATGTGACGAACGTAGCTCTCCCATGGTTCCGGCCAGATAATTTTGCTGTCCAGGATTTATGGGGAACATGTAATATCCCTGCAGGTCCGATTGACCACTTGAATTGAAAAAAGAAAGAAGTAGAATTAGTGTATATACTCTGCGCATTCCCAACGTCGCTAGATCGATTTCAGTAAATATTAAATATGCCCTTGATGTCTCAAAACAACGAAGACACTTTCTAAAAAAATATGCCTGTAAGTCAATTAATACTTAAGAAAATCCAATGAATTTTTCGATGAACTCCAGGTGTTGTTCTACTTGACATCAAAGCTGAACATTTCTTCTCCCTCAAGATACCCGGTTAGACGATCGCCGATTTTGACCGGACCCACACCTTTAGGTGTTCCTGTGAAAATGATATCACCCGTTTTTAAAGTAAAGAATTGAGAGACGTAGGAAATCAGTTCGTTGATCGGCCAGAGCATCAAGCCTGTGTTGCCCTTCTGTGTCGTCTCTCCATTTACCTTCAATTCGAAATTTAGATTTTCCATATCGGCATCTCCTTTGGACGTAAATTTTCCGATAGGAGCAGATCCATTGAAAGCTTTGGCTCTTTCCCAGGGGTGTCCTTTTTCTTTGAGCTGACTTTGCACATCTCTGGCTGTGAAATCAATACCCAGACCAATCTCATCGTAATATTTGTGAGCAAAATCCGGTGTTATCGATTTGCCTTCTTTTTTGATTTTTACCAGAACTTCCACCTCATGGTGTATATCCTCAGAAAAAGCAGGGTAGTAAAACGGGGCATTGTCTTTCAATATGGCCGTGTCGGGCTTCATGAATATGACCGGGTTTGAAGGTCTTTCATTGCCCAACTCCGCAATATGCTCGGCGTAGTTTCGCCCGATGCAAATGATTTTCATAATGTCTAAATTTTAAGCGTGTACCAGGATTTCGTCGAGATCCTCTACCAGCATGAGCCCATCTGCATCGACTTCTTTGAGCTGCAAAGCCTTGAGTTCATTGATCAGAATAGGGTCGTACTTAGCTTTTACGCGTACGTAGTTTTCAGTAAAACCTTCCATCATTCCATTTTCCACATCTGCTTCGAAAAGTACTGTGGACGTTTTGTCAAGGTTTTGATTGTAGAAGTGCCTCTTTTTCTTTTCAGAAAGCGTGCGCAGCATGCTCGACCTCTTCTGACGTTCAGCTACAGGCACCACACCATCCATTTCCAAAGCTTGCGTATTTGGCCTTTCTGAATATGTGAAAACGTGCAGGTAGGAGACATCCAGTTCATTTAGAAACTCATACGTTTTCAGAAACTCTTCTTCAGTTTCGCCCGGAAAGCCTGTAATCACATCAACACCTATACAGCAATCTGGCATCAATGATTTGATGGTTTTGACTCTGTCTTTGTACAGGCCACTCAAATATCGGCGGTTCATGCGCTTCAGTATTTCATCGCTTCCCGACTGGAGGGGCACATGAAAATGCGGCACAAAACGCTTGCTTTGAGATACAAACCTGATCACTTCATTGGATAGCAGGTTAGGCTCAATAGATGAAATTCTAAAACGATTGATCCCCTCTACCTCATCCAGCGCTTTGATTAAGTCAACGAATTTTTCTTTTCTGCGTCCATCCTGAACGCCAAAGTCTCCAATGTTCACTCCGGTGAGCACCACTTCTTTGACTTCAGTTTTACCAATTTCCTTTGCTTGTGCTACAATGTTGGCAATGCTATCGCTTCGACTTTTGCCACGAGCTAGCGGTATGGTACAAAATGCACAACCGTAGTTGCAGCCATCCTGAACTTTCAGGAATGTTCTGGTACGGTCCCCATAAGAGTGGGAGGCGTTGAATGATTTTGCTTCCTGTATTTCTGAGGCAAAAACTTGTGGCTCATTCTTAGAGGTGAAATCCTCCAGATACTCGAAAAGCCTAAACTTTTCTGCAGCACCCAGTACGGCATCTACACCTTTGATCTGACTAATTTCTTTTGGTTTTAGCTGTGCATAACAGCCTATAATTGTGACGTAGCTTTTAGGCGAAATCTTTTTCGCCTCCTTCACAATCTTGCGGCATTTTTTGTCCGCATTATCTGTGACCGAGCAGGTGTTGATAATGAAGATGTCGGGTTTGTCAGTAAAGTCAACTTTTTCAAATCCCTTATCCTCAAACATTCTGGAGATGGTAGAGGTCTCCGAAAAATTGAGCTTGCAACCCAAAGTATAAAATGCCACGCGCTTCATAAGAGCGCAAAGTTAAAAAAGGATTTTTCTTAAATCAGCGGAATCGGTTGATAATGAATCAATTAATCTCCAACGAGAATAAAAGGTGCCCAATAATAAGGGCTCGAGTAATTTTCGGAGTGTAGCAAAGTGAGTTTTGCTTTGCGCAAATCATCATTGAACAGATTGTTGCTCGAGTGATGCAGGTGCTGTTTGTAAAAATCAATCATCAGTTCTGACGTACTTTGGTCAGCCACCTGCCACAGCGATACAATCAGGTTTTTAGCTCCGGCATACATTAGTGACCTGCTCAGCCCAATGATGCCTTCCCCTTTTGCCAGTTTGCCAAGACCTGTCTCACAAGCTGAAAGGGTGACCAGGTCAGCGTTGATGTTGAGGTTATAGATCTCTCCGGAATACAAACTGCCATCATCGTCATCCGTGGGGCATAAGAACACTCTGGAGAGTTCGGGTTTTGATTCGTTGACCAGACCATGAGTAGCAAAGTGGAGGTATTTATATTGATTCAATTCCTGAGCTTTTATAGCTGTTTCAGAAGCGTCTTTCTCAGCCATGATAGTTGGCTTTTGGTCAGTTGCGATGAATAAATATCGTATCTCATTTACTTCATCCTTAGTTGCTGGCAGGTCAGGCATTTCAATGTCATTGCCTGTGAAGGAAACGGGAGCGGTAAGTAAAATTCCGTTTGCTGAAGTGGTTTGGGTGTCATGCAAACGGTCAAGAAGTAGTGTGGCGGCATAGTCATACGAAATGGCATATTGTTCGAGCAGATATGTAAGCTGTGCATAGCTGCTCCGGTCATTTCCTTCGTCGAGTGTAAATGCTTCAAAAGGCAATGTGCCTAAAACTCCGTCAGGTAATATGATCAGGTGATTCACATCTTTATGGATGTTGGGAATCAGCTGCTTAAACAATTTGGTTGATGATTTGACGAAAGTATTGAATACATCATATTTGATGCTGTTCCTAAAGGCTTTGGCTGTTTGGAAGAAGTTTTCCTCTTTCGGAATGTCGAAAATCTCTAAGTTATTTCTGGTAATGTTGAAGATGAAAATCGTGTTTTCACCTGTGAAGTAGGAGAGGATGGCGGAACTTTCACCCAAAGCCTTTTGCAGTTCAGTTACCGTAGCAAATTTCTGATTGTATTTCAGATTGAAATAGGAAGGGTAGTCCATTTCAAGTTTTTCAATAAAAAGGCGATACTGCTGTTCGAACATGAAAAGATCTTCCTTGATCTCTTCGTTGTTTTCTTGAGTCTGAGCTAGTTTTTGTTTGAGATAACTAATTTCTGTTTTCAGGCTATCTTCAAGCATCAGTAGATCTTTCGGTATCCCGGAAAAGGATTTGGCTTTGGTTTCCTGAATGGCCTCCAGAAGAATGGCAGATTTGCTTCTCTCACAAAAATTAAAAGCCCGCTCACTGTATAGTTGTTTTTTGAGCGTTCTTCTGCTCAGTTCCAAAGCGATGCGAATTCCATTTTCGTAAACCTCATTGGAAATAGTACCAAGTCTTAGTTTGTCAGTTTCGCTCAGGCGCAGTTGGCGGATTTTCGTGATCAGCTCATCACATGCAGTGTAGGTGTCCAGCGAGCCAATAAGGTCTTGTGGCTTCAGGGTTTTTTCGTAGTGCAGTGCTTCCAGAGCTCCAGCTTTGGACTGAAGTGATGAGAGTAAAATATCGCCGTTGTAGTAATCTCGGATTTCAGGGAGATCATAAACAGAGCTTGGTTCCTGAGAAAACAGGTTGGCATAAATAGACGATTGGAAATGCTCCACAGCCAGCTCATACTTTTCCTTTTTCTGATACACTGACCCAATCAAAAAATAAGCATTGGCCACCTCTGGGTGTTTGTCTCCATATATCCTTAGATACTGATGTAAGGCCTCCTGCTGGTAATGAAGGGCTTTGTTCAAATCTCCTTGTTTTTCTAGAATTCTGCCTTTATTAGAAAGTGTGAAAGCCTTGTTTGGGTGATCACCGTCGAACGATGAATCCCAGATGTACATCACCAAATCGAGGTATTGCAGCGCTTCGTTGTGATTACCCTGGTTGCTATATGCAAAGGCCAAATTGCTGTAACAGTTTGCGATTTTTGTGTTGTTCACATCTTCAGCAGCCTGATAGATTTTGATCGCTTTGTTGAAATAGATGATGGCCTGCAGGTATTCATCTTCCAGATAGATCAAACCTATGTTGTTGTAGGAGTCTGCAATGGCCGGGTCGTTTTCGTCGAGTAATTCATTTTTGATGTTGAGTGAACGCTCATGGTAGGAGAGTGCGGTCGATTTATTCCCAGTGTTCCAGTAAATAATCCCCAGATTGTTGAAGCACTCTGCCGCTGCAAGTGTATTCGTAGCACCATGAAACTGTTCCTCTTTTGAGAGCGCTTCAAGTGCTAGGTCGTTTCTTCCCAGGTTGAGATAGCCCTCTCCCAAGATGCTCAAGCCACGGGCTTTTAATGGTTCATCTTTGGGCAGGACTTCATTAAGGTATTCTATTGTTCGCTCTGCCAGCTGAACGCAGAGATTCGCTTTCCCCTGAGCCAATCTGCATTGAGCCATTTTTAGGTTGCATGATGCATAATTGGGGTAGTCATCGCTACTTTCATATTGCCGAGAGGCAGCTCTATATTCACTATAGGCTTTTTCGTAAGATGCATTCGCAAAATCATACTCTGCTTGCAAATAGTCTGATTCTTGAGCACTAAGCTGAGCACAGATCAGTAGCGGGATGATAAATGAGAGTTTTTTCAACATTAGAAGCGGTATATGTAGCTAAAACTTGTGACAGAGTGCCTGGTGAGTCCATCGGGATTGTTTTCACGATCCATGAGCTTTAGTCCGTATATGAGTTTGATGCTGTTGTTTACATTAAAATGATAGCCTGCACTCCCCAGAACAGACAGTGCCAAACCGGTAGATCCAGGTGCTTTGATCATTTTTTCTACACCTGGCGTGAAATCATACCTTCTGTCTTTTGTGATTCTATAAATGGGCAATGCCCCAAAAGAGAAATTATAGTTGAGAAATCGCCAGTTACGTTCTACTCGAAGCATGACATCTGTTCCCCTTTTCAGGTTATTGGCTAGCCAGTATTTTTTGACATAGTCTTCCCCTCCCGGATAGTTAGGCCACTTTCCCCAGCGAAAATCATTATCGTTTTGATGAATGATAGGGATCTGAATTCCCGTAGCGAAAAGCCATTTTTCGTTGATCATAGATGCGCCGGCCACTACATCATATGTACCCAGACTTACCTGATAATACATCGGGAGATCTCCAGGGTTTGCTCCGCTGGCTCCAAAGGTTGATGCTTTTCCTGAAGCTTTATCGCTTCCATATCCGCTTGGTATTTTGCCGCCTATGGTAGCACCTATGCTATACCCATTCCATTTGCCAACTGTTCTGGAGGCACTTACTGAAATGTCTCCCATGCCTGCATTGTCTCCAAAATTTCCAGTTACAGTTTGATAGGGGAGCTTGACCTGAAAAGAAGTTTTGGCATTGATCCCAATCGCAAGATCAACAGTATATACAGTAATCTTAGGAGTAAGTGTAGTGGTGCCATAGTAGTAGTTCAGTTCTAAGGATCGCAATTTAAAATCGATCTTTTTCGAATAGGACTGGTCAGGTTTCATTGCACCCATGGTGCAAAAACCTGCATCACTACAACCCTGAGCACTAATTTCATAGCAGAATAAAATTGTCAATGCAAAACAGGCGGAGAGTATTTTCATCTAATTGCTGGATTAGTTGTGATATCCAAGAGTATTCAATCTTTCGGATGAGAAACTTAAAAATAAATATAAAAAAATTGCAACTCGATTAAACCTTTTAAACTCGGTGCTGTCAAAGGAGCAAATCAATTAGAAACAAACAATACAAACCGATGAAAAAGTTATCAATATTATCAATTAGCCTTATGCTGTTTGCATTTGTGGCGTGTGATCAGACAGATGCAGAGTCTGATATGGAAGAACTAGCAACGAGCCAGGCAGTTGCCAGTTTGGATCTTTCTACTGAGGAGTCTATGGAGGCTAGCTATGACGATATAGACCTGCTTACTGAGGCAGGGATGGATATGCTCGGATTATCACTCAAAGACGGAGGCAGGTTGGAAGGCTTCAGAAGGGGGTGGGATCGCAGAGATCGTGCTCTTGATTGTGCTGCAATCGAGAAGGATACTGTCAATCAAATCATCACCATTGATTTTGGTGACGGATGCGAAGGACCTCATGGCGTGGTAAGAAAAGGTAAAATTATCATCGAATATAATGGACGTAGGTATGCAGCCGGTTCTTACAGAGAAGTGACGCTTGAAGATTTCTATCTGGATAGTGTAAAAGTGGAAGGAAGTCGTAGAACGGAAGTCGTGAGTGCGGATTCAACCACAATTGTGGTGAATGCAACTACCACCGACGGTAAACTGATTTTCCCTGATGAGACTTTCGCTACTCGTGATGCAGATCATACCAGAACCATTGTGAGAGGAGATGAAGAAGACGGTGATTACTCAACTCTTTCAGGATCAGCCGAAGGCGTGAAGAGAGATGGAACTGATTATTCTGTAACAATTCTTGAAGATTTGCTCTTCAAAAGAGGCTGCTGGGCAGGCAGAGGCTTTATTCCTGTCGCGGGAGTTAAAGAGATTGTAAACGGAGAGAGTACAGCGGTGATTGACTATGGAGATGGTACTTGTGACAATGAAGTAGAAATAACCATAGATGGTGAAACAACCACTAAAACGATAGAGCCAAGAGGTAGAAAACGTAGAAGAGGATAATAAAGAAGCTGGATCAAAGATCTGGTAGGGCGATAGAGGTCACATCTGGGATGTGGCCTTTTTTTATATCTCCGAAGTAAAAACGTAAGAGATAATATTGGCTCCCATCTTCAGTGCTTTCTGGCGGATTTCTTCAGGATCATTGTGGATCGATGGGTCTTCCCATCCGTTTCCCAAATCACACTCATAAGTGTAAA
The DNA here is from genome assembly GCA_039944535.1 of Cyclobacteriaceae bacterium. Taxonomy (GTDB): domain Bacteria; phylum Bacteroidota; class Bacteroidia; order Cytophagales; family Cyclobacteriaceae; genus JAMZMI01. The sequence goes on along the minus strand of JBDUYP010000024.1, from coordinate 139,905 downwards.
AGCAAACGAGTCGGTCATCTATTATAATACCATACCCCTGAGCAGGCTTGCCGTCGTGCTCATGGATTTTTGGCAAACCATCAGGAAAATCAAACTTCTGATGATAGATAGGGTGGTCGAATGGGATTTCTACAAACTGAGCATTGGGAAATACTTTCTTGATTTCGATTCTTATAAAAGGATCCAAACCATAGTTGTCATCAATGTGCAAGAAGCCGCCGGACTTAAGGTAGTTTCTCAGGTTTTCTGCATCCTCATCGCTAAAAGTTACATTGCCATGCCCGGTCATATAGACGTACGGGTACAGATAAATATCCGGACTAGAGACTTCCACTACATCTTCGTCGCGAGCGATCTCCGTTCCCAGATTTGCGTTGCAAAATTTGATCAGGTTAGGGAGGGCCGTCTTGTTGGCATACCAGTCTCCACCACCATCATATTTGAGTTTTGCTATGCGCAATTCTTGCGCTTCAGCAAACGTGATCAAGCAAATGGCGAGTACGGAGAGGAGTGTTTTCATTAGTTAAGACTCAAAACGGATTTAACGTCATTTAAGCTAAACCCTTCAAAATTATCAATAATAAGGTCTGCAGATAGTTCTTCTCTTTTGTGCGAAGTAGCCAAGCCTACCACCTTGGCACCAGCACCTTTTCCTGCTTTGATTCCCGATAGGGCATCTTCAAACACAATGCAGTTTTCGGGTTTGCGGCCTATGGCTTCAGCACATTTCAAATAAACTTCCGGGTTTGGTTTTCCTTGGGTCACCATTAGGTCATCGACCACACCGAGAAAATACTTTCTCAGGTCAAGTCCATCCAGCGTGAAAGTTACATTTTGATTTGGCGCAGATGTTCCCACTATCATAGGGATTCCCAGATTTTTGGCACTTTCGAGAAATTCAATTAGTCCTTTGGTAGGAGTGCGGTGGTCGTTGTACAACTCGCGATAGATTTCCTCCTTTTCCATACCGATTTCTCGTGCTTCTTCCTTGCTCACATTCAGGTTGAAAACAATTTTCACCAATTCGTCTATGGTGCGCCCGTTCATGTTGAGGCGGTAGTATTCTTCTGTGATTTCCACACCGCGCTTGCCTGCCAGTTTTTGCCAGGCCATATAGTGATATTCGTGGTTGTCAACGATGACACCATCCATATCGAAAATTAATCCTACTTCGTTCATTCAAAAATTTCAATTAGTGGGTTGCCAGTGGTACCAGAGGGCAAAGTAATGTTCAATAGAGTGGAAATGGTCGGGGCAATATCCGTGATGTTTACCCGTCGTACGGCATTTCCCTGCGGAATGCCATTTCCGTAAAAAATGATTGGTATGTGCGTGTCGTAGGTGTATCCGGTTCTGTGGTCAGTTCCTTTTCTCCCATAACTATCGCTCAGGTAACCAGATTTATATACGATGAGTACATCGCCTGACAGGCTGGTGTTATAACCTCGTTGTAGCTTTAGCGCCATCTCCGCTGTGAAACTCCTATAGGCGGTTCGAGTGGCCGTATAGGCTTCTGTTATGTACGGTTCTGCGACCAGTATTTTAGTGGTGTGTTCCTGAACAGATGCCAGATCAAGTTTTTTCTCTTTGATCAATTCATGATTAAGGTATATCTGGTCGTTGATCATTTTAGATATCCAATCGCCTTCTCCATATCTTTCTATAAGCCCCTCATTCACCAGGTTTTGAACATACCTGATGTTATAATATCCTCCTGCCATTTTGTTGCTCACAGCAAATGAAGGCACATCAGCTCCACCATGATCAGCAGTCACGAATACGGTATAGTTGTCTTTTCCTAGCTGTCCGTCTAGAAAGATCAGCAACTGACTGATGTCATAATCAAGTCTTAGATAAGCATCCTGTATTTCCAATGATCTGGGGCCAAATCTGTGACCAAGGTCATCCGTTCCAGAGAAGCTTATGGTGATAAAGTCAGTGATATCATCTTCACCCATTTTTTCCTGAATGATTGCTTCCTGTGCAAACTCGCTCACAAATGCATTGGAGAAAGGCGAATACTTGAGCGCTCGAGGGGAGCGCTTTACTGTTGAATAATCATATGGGAATGTGGTACCAAAACCATCCCAGGCTTCCTTTTCAAAATTGTTATCATCCGTGATGCTCTCGTTATACGTTTCAAGCTCATTAAATAATTCCCATTTTTGATTGAGGTGATACTTGAATCTTTTTTTCTTATTGAAATCTTCCACCCAGTCGGGCAACTCTTCTGTGTAATAGGTGCTGGTGATCATATTACCGGTTTCCAAATCGTACCAGTAAGCTCCCGTAGGATTGTGGCCTGCAGGCAAACATGCACCTCGGTCTTTTATGGATACACCAACCACTTTGGCCTCCATATTGGTTGATAGTCTCAGCTCGTCAGTTACCGTACTGGTGAGTAAATTTTTCGGTGACACCTGACCGCTAAGAGCCTCTCCTCCAACAGCCGTAACCGTGGTGTCGCCCACACAGTTTATGTCCTTTCCGATGGATCGCACATACCAGCTGTTGCCTACAACTCCGTGAGTTGCAGGAGTTGTGCCTGTGTATATAGAGGCATGTCCAGGACCAGTTCTTGTTGGTATGTAGTTGTAGTGGGCATTTCTATAGAGGAAGCCATCGTTGATAAGTCTTTTGAAACCACCTTCGATGAAATCATCCTGATACCGAACGATGTAATCATATTTCATCTGATCAATAACGATACCAACCACAAGTTTTGGTGGTGTGTTTTGAGATTGAGAAAAAAGAGTGGCTAGTAGTAGTGTGAGCGAAAAAATGTATCTCATTTCGAATTAGAATTAAAAATCAAAGTTAGAGATTAAGTGTTAAGAATAGGTTTACCGAACGTTATAATATCTATGGATCATCTCGGCTATGAGTCCGGTCCACCCGGTTTGATGAGATGCGCCCAGTCCTTCGCCAGTATCGCCGTTAAAATATTCATAGAACAAGATGTAGTCTTTGAAGTGCGGATCATTTTGAAATTTCAGGTCACCTCCATACACGGGCCTGTAGCCGTTATCATCTTTAGTAAATATGGAAAACATGCGTTTGCAAATCCCCCTAGTGATCTCCACAAGGTTGTGATGTTTGCTACTGCCTTTTGGAAATTCAACGGTGTATTCTTCGCTGTAGTAGGCAGAGTATTTTAGCAAAGATTCCAAAATCAAATAGTTAACCGGAAACCAAATCGGTCCTCTCCAGTTGGAGTTTCCGCCAAAAAATGACGAGTTGGACTCTCCCGGCAGATAAGAAACGCTGAGTGTTTTACCATCAATTTCTAGTTCATAGGGGTTCTTCTCGTGAAACTTCGATAAAGCCCTAATTCCATAATCAGAAAGAAATTCTTCCGGATCGAGCATTCTTTCGAGGATTTTTTTCATTCTGAATCCCCTGAGAATACTCAGTAACCTGCGTTCTCCCTTGCCCTGTGATTCCCAGCGCGAAACAAGTGAGGCCAATCTGGGGCGCTCCTTCAGAAAGAACTCCAGCCGCTCACGAAATTCATCCAGGTGTTTGTAGTTCTCGTCTCTTAAAATCTCCACAGCAAAGAGCGGAATCAACCCGACCATCGAGCGGATTTTCATCTGCTGATTGGGTTTGTCAGGCGTGTGCATCACGTCATAATAGAAGAAATCCTCATCGTCCCAGAGATCTACATTGGTTTCACCAATGTTGTTCATGGCGCCAGAGATATATAGGAAATGCTCGAAAAACTTGCTCGCCATATCCTGATATACCGGATGCTCCATCGAAAGGTCCAGAGCTATCTTTAGCATATTGAGTGAGAACATAGCCATCCAACTTGTACTGTCGGCTTGCTCCAGTTTGGCATCCTCCACCACTGGGTGGTTTCTATCAAAAACCCCGATGTTATCCAGTCCAAGGAATCCGCCTTCAAACACATTGTTGCCTTCTGCATCTTTCCTATTTACCCACCACGTAAAGTTCAGACTGAGCTTATGAAATGCCTTCTGCAAGAATTCATAATCAGGCTTGCCATTGATCATCTTATCGATCTCAAAGACACGAGTGACAGCCCATGCGTGTACCGGAGGGTTTACATCACTAAAATTCCATTCGTAGGCTGGTATCTGACCATTGGGGTGCAGGTACCTGTCTTTTAGCAAAAGCAGTAATTGATCTTTAGCAAAATCCGGATCTATTCGCGCGATTGGTATGGTGTGAAAGGCCAGATCCCATGCAGCATACCACGGATACTCCCATTTGTCTGGCATACTCAGGATGTCATAATTGTACAAGTGCTGCCAGTCAGAGTTTCTTCCGAACTTTCGGTTTTGAGAAGGTTTCATCCTTCCCGGGTCTCCATGAATCCAATTTCTGATGTTGTAATAATAAAATTGCTTGCTCCACATCATGCCCGCCCAGGCCTGGCGCTGTATGCTCCGGAGCTCAGGGTCATCTACCTTATCATGTTTGGCATTGAAGAAGTCATCCGCTTCTGCGATCCGTTCATCCACAATGTGAGAATAATCCCCAAAGGGGTCGCTCAACTCATCTTTGGAGAAGCGTACCTTCACCGTGACAGATCCTTTGGCTTTTACCATTACCTTATATATGCCACTTGCTTTGGTGCCGGTTTGCTTGGGATTGATAGCTTCTTTTTTCTTGTTTATGACATAATCATTGATGCCGTCTTTGGTGTATTTAGATGAGTTTTTGGTACCATATAGGCGCTTTCTGTTTGTTTCATTATTACAGAAAGCCGTTTCGTTTAGTTGCTCATCGAAGTAAATATTGAACGACCCCAGCAGGTGATGATCGATTTTCATATGGCGATCAGAAACCTGATAAATATTGGGTTTGACTTTGTCCCTGCCAGAAGACCATGTATTTCTGAACCAAAAAGTAGGAAGGGCGGTCAGTTCAGCATCCTTGTCTCCGCGGTTTTGGATTTCTGCGTGAAGCAAAAAATCCTCCGGTGTGTTTTTCGTGTAGTTTAAAAAAATATCGAAATACTCGTCTTTATCGAATACTCCAGTATCCATGATTTCATACTCCTTCATGTCCTTGGACCTGCCCACATTCCGATCTACTAGTTCGGCATAAGGAAATTCGCATTGAGGATACTTATACAGCATCTTCATGTATGAGTGCGTAGGAGTGCTGTCCAGGTAGAAATAGATTTCTTTTACATCTTCCCCGTGGTTTCCTTCATGACTGGTTAGTCCAAAAAGCCTTTCCTTGAGGATTTCATCTTTACCATTCCAAAAAGCCCATGAAAAGCAAATGCGCTGATCCGCATTGCAGAAACCCCCAAGTCCATCTTCACCCCAGCGGTAGGATTTACTTCGAGCGTGATCGTGAACCACACTCTCCCAAACATTACCCGATTCGGTATAATCTTCCCGCACAGTTGCCCACTGCCTCTCACTCAGATAAGGACCCCATTCTTTCCAGTTTTGGCCTTCCTTATTTTCCTTTAATCGATCTTCTTCCCTAGTCATTGGATGTGCTTACAGGCTGCTAAAAAACATAAAATTGAAGTATTTTCAAATCCATTGCTTAATTCGATTTTGGGTTTGATCGATTCTGCTAATTTTGCGCCATGACAGACAAAATTCTAATATTGGATTTCGGCTCACAATATACCCAACTTATTGCGAGAAGGGTAAGAGAGCTAGATGTTTATTGTGAAATTCATCCTTTTAGCCACTTTCCATTGCCAGATTCATCAACCAGGGGTGTCATTCTAAGTGGTAGCCCATGTTCGGTTTTGCAGGATGAAGCGCCCGATATTGATTTGTCTGCTTTTGGTGATTTACCTGTGTTAGGCGTTTGTTATGGAGCTCAACTACTGGCTCATAAGCATGGTGGTACCGTATCCAGATCAGAACATCGAGAGTATGGCCGTGCCAATCTTGATCATATCGACTCACATGTGGATCTGATGAAAGAAATGAACTATGGTAGCCAGGTGTGGATGTCTCACGGCGATACTATTACCCAGCTTCCTGAAAATTTCAAATTGATAGCTCATACTGAGAGTATTCCGGTGGCTGCATTTCAAATAGAAGGGAAACCTGTTTATGGTATTCAGTTTCATCCGGAAGTGACCCATTCATTGGAGGGTAAAACACTCCTTAGGAATTTTGTAGTTCATATCTGCGGAGCAGGTCAGGACTGGACGGCTGATATTTTTGCAGAAAATACCATCACTGCACTCAAAGAGAAATTGGGTGATGATAAAGTTGTATTGGGGCTTTCTGGAGGGGTAGATTCATCTGTTGCGGCTATGCTGATTCATCACGCTATTGGCAAGAACCTTTATTGCATATTCGTTGACAATGGGCTTCTACGAAAAAATGAGTTCGAGCAGGTGCTCGAGTCATACGAAGGGCTTGGCTTGAATGTGAAAGGAGTGGATGCTAAATCCGACTTTTATAAGGCGCTGGAAGGACTGACTGATCCAGAAGCTAAGCGAAAAGCAATAGGCAAAACTTTCATTGAGATATTCGATCAGGAAGCCCATAAGATCAAAGATGTGAAATGGCTGGGGCAGGGTACCATATACCCTGATGTAATAGAGTCAGTTTCTGTAAATGGCCCTTCAGTTACCATTAAATCCCATCACAACGTAGGTGGACTGCCAGAGAAAATGAACCTTAAAGTGGTGGAACCGCTAAATCTTCTTTTTAAAGATGAGGTAAGAAATGTAGGAAGGGCGCTCGAAATTCCTGAATTTATTTTGGGCAGGCATCCATTCCCAGGTCCTGGGCTGGGTATAAGAATACTTGGGGATATCACGGCTGAGAAAGTGCGCATCCTTCAGGAGGTAGATGATGTTTTTATTTCAGGGTTAAAGGAAGAAGGTCTTTATGATGACGTTTGGCAGGCAGGAGCGATGTTGCTGCCGGTACAGTCAGTTGGAGTTATGGGAGATGAGCGCACATACGAAAATGTGGTGGCCCTCCGGGCGGTATCCAGCCTGGATGGAATGACCGCAGACTGGTGTCATCTACCGTATGAGTTTTTAGGAAAAGTTTCCAACAAAATCATCAACCGAGTGAAGGGTGTCAATCGAGTGGTTTATGACATCAGTTCTAAGCCCCCGGCCACAATAGAATGGGAATAATTTGGCTAAATTGAATATTCACTTAATCACATTACATTGAGAACAGCATATTTTCTGGCGCTACTGTTTGTATTGCCTTTTTCTCTTGTCGCTCAAAACGCTCAGGGAGAGTATCTTGAGGCAAAGCGCCTTTTCAGCCAGGGACAATATACAAGTGCCAAAGGTAGTTTTGGAGCATTGACCGAAGACCCATATTTCGGGAGCTATGCTTCATTTTATTATGCTTTGAGTTCATACCACCAAGGTGATATTGACCGGGCTATAGATATGTGGACTCAGATACTGAGCAAATACCCCGAATGGAGCAATAAGAATGAAGTCTATTTTTGGCTGGCTTATGCCAATTTGGAAAAAGCCAACTATAATGCAGGAGTAGCAAATGCACAGAAGCTTTCAAAGCGTACAAAGTCTGCTGAGCTGGAGCAACAAATGTATGACCTGTTTTTGACTTCTCTTGGTCTGGATACCCTGGCGCAACTATATCAGCGCAACAATACCAACAAAAATTTGGCCTTGATTTATGGGCGAAGACTTATGATGCAGCCCTATGAGGAGCGTGATTTTGACTTGATAAACAGGCTGAATGCAAAATGGAATTTTGACGAAGACAACTTTAGGCTAGAAGAGCTTCCGGTTATTAAAAAAGATAAATACGATGTGGCAGTGATGCTACCGTTTATGTACGACGAGAATAATCTGGAGTCGGTTATCCAAAATGATCTTGTAATGCAGCTGTATCAGGGAATGCTCTTTGCATCAAATGATCTGATGAAGCAAGGCGTCAACCTAAACCTGATACCCGTAGATACCAGGCGAAGTGCAGAAACTACTGAGCAGTGGCTTCAAAATTTATCACCATCCTTTGTTGATTTGATAGTGGGCCCTCTATATCCTGGCCCTGTCAGTGCTACCAAGGTTTTTTCTCAAACCAATAAGATCAACATGATCAACCCGCTCTCATCAAATTCTGATGTCATAAGCGGCAATCAATATGCTTTTCTTTTCGAGCCTACTTATGAGAGTATGGCGGCTCGTTTGGCAGAATACGCAGATACCACATTCACTGGCAACAAGAACGCCATGATTTTTTATGAAGACAACTTGCGCGATTCCATTTTTGCTGGCACATACAAACAAAAAATTGAAGAGGCGGGATTCAACGTGGTTTGGTTTCAGAGCCTGACAAAGGAAAACGCCAAAGGCGTGTTGGATACGTTGATAGCCGAATATGAGACCTACTACACCAGGGCAGAGGCAGATTCTATTATGGAACTCAATCTCCCAAAAAGATATGTGAAAGAGCGCCGGGTACGAAAAGATGAACTGGACCGAATCAAAAGATATAACGAAGGAAGAACTGAATGGGATAGCTTGTATTACTTGCCCGTATCCATCAATGAAGATGGCAAAGAAGTAACTTATTATGAAAACTTCCTTTACATAAAGCCGGATTCCGTGAGCCATATTTTGGGAGCTACCCGCAAAAACTTTCTCGCCAATAATCTTATCAGTGCAGTGGAAACTATGGGTGACAGTACCGAACTGCTCGGTTTTGGTGAGTGGTTGGACTTTACGATGCTTTCATTCAGCCAGCTTCAGAGAATAGGGGTTAGCATGGTTTACCCCGACTATATCGACAGAACTAATTCGACTTTAATACTGCTGGAAAACAGAATAAAAAGAACTTATAAAACAATGCCATCCAAATATCACCTCCAGGGATATGAGCTTGTAATGCAATTTGGCAGGCTTATGGGGCAACACGGTGTGTATTTTCAAAATGGAATCCGGTCGGGTCAATATCTGAAAGGTGAAGTTTTTCAAGGGATGAAGTTTGGCTCGGCCAATGATAATCAGGTGGTGCCAGTGGTCAAATTTGAGAATGCTGAGTTAGAGATTGTGAATAAAGAGAGTTATGAATATTGAAAAGAGTAAATCACTTTTTGATCAGGCAAAAAAATACATACCGGGTGGAGTTAATTCACCCGTTCGTGCTTTTAAGGCAGTAGGTGGGGATCCGCTATTCTTCAAATCAGCCAAGGGCGCTTATATGATCGATGAAGATGACAACAAGTTTATCGACATGATTAACTCGTGGGGGCCCATGATTTTGGGTCATGCACACCCAAAGGTGGAAAAGGCAGTCATAGAAGCAGTAAAAAGCTCACCATCATTTGGTGCTCCGGGCGATAGGGAGGTAGAAATAGCTGAATTAATAGTGAAGATGATGCCCTCTATAGAGAAGGTGAGAATGGTCAACTCCGGGACGGAAGCAACCATGTCTGCGATACGAGTAGCCAGAGGATACACCGGTCGTGATAAATTTATCAAGTTTGAAGGCTGCTATCACGGGCATGGAGATTCATTTTTGATTGCCGCAGGAAGTGGAGCTGTGACAATGGGTACACCAGATAGTCCTGGAGTTACCTCTGGGACAGCCAGGGATACGTTGCTGGCTCCATTCAATGATCTTGAGGCGGTTGCCAGTCTGGCAGAAGCCAACAAAGGTGAAATAGCAGCAATTATCGTAGAGCCGGTAGCCGGAAATATGGGTTGCGTGCCTCCAAAGAAGGGATTTCTCCAAGGCTTGAGATCAATTTGTGACAAAGAGGGTATTGTATTGATCTTCGATGAAGTGATGACTGGCTTCCGCCTATCCAAAGGCGGAGCACAGCAATTGCTCGGGGTTACTCCTGACCTAACTACCCTGGGTAAGATCATTGGAGGAGGACTCCCAGTAGGGGCGTATGGAGGAAAGACCGAAATCATGGATTTCGTCTCTCCACAAGGGCCGGTTTATCAGGCTGGAACGCTCTCCGGAAACCCTGTGGCGATGGCCGCCGGACTGGCCATCCTGAGGGAGCTTGATGAGAATTCTGACATTTACCAGCAGGTAGAAAAAAGTACGCAGACTTTGGTTGAAGGGTACACAGGTTCTTTGGAAAAGCATGGATTGAATTACACACTGAACCATATTGGCAGCATGTATAGTATGTTTTTCACTGATAATACTGTTGTTGATTTTGAATCAGCTAAGACTTGTGATACAGCCTTGTTTGGCAAGTACTTCAGATCAATGCTCGAAAATGGTGTTTATCTGGCACCTTCTCAATTTGAGACACTTTTCGTTTCCACCTGTATTGGCGATGACGAAGTGAGTCAGATCCTGGAAGCCCATGACAAGAGCTTGAAGTTTTTGTGAAGCGTCACTGAAGACTTGCATCACTTGCTTTTAAATATATTCTACTATTTAAAATTTAAAATTAGCATTTCTTTACCCTACAGCTAAGATGTTGATTTTTAGTTATTTGTATTGATTTAAGCGCTTTGTTTAGCGTGCATTACTGAGTGAATCCTTAGTTTTTTTGAGATTTAAAAATCTAGTTGGCCAACTGCCTGCGTAGGTGTATTGTAAATCTTTAGTGAAATTAAATCTTAGAAAAATGCAAAATTTAGGGAAACACTTTTTTAATAGAATTTTCGGAATACTGCTTGCGTCATTAGGTGCATTCAGCCTGGTCTCATGTGATTCTGATGATATGATGACTCCAGGCCTTCTTTCAGGGTCTTTTACATATGAATTTCATAATGGGCAAACTGTTCCAACTGCGGCTTATGATGGGACTCACTCCGGTGATTTATCGGCAACACTTTTTATAGAGGATTTAGAAGAAGGCGGATCAATAATTACCGTAACATTGATGAATACAGTTGATGGTGAGACCTATATGGTACATGCCCACGATGCAGCAGATGCATCTACTACTCCTAATGGAACTCCTTATGATGAGACTCCAAATGGAAATGTACTGGTGCAAATGGCTGCCGGAAACGGTGGGACCGTTTCTGTCTCACAGACTACCGAAATGACCTACGCTGAGTTGACAGAATCATATGAAGGGTTCTTTGTAGTACATGATCCATTTCAATCGATCAATACGGCAGATATTACCACTTATCTTGTAGTAGGAGCGTTTGCACGGGAGCAGACTCCTACATCTTTTAAGTCAGAAACTTTTATGTATGATTTCAATACAGGACAGTTAGTAGCTGATTATGCATATGCAGGCACACATGCAACAGATTTGGAAGCGATGGTTACAGTGCAGGAACTGGCTGGAGAACAAAGTAGAATCACCGTTGATATCATGAATACTTTAGATGGTGAAATGTATCCAACGCATGCTCATGATATGGCCGACGCTGAAACAACACCAAACGGCACGCCCTACAATGAATCGCCAAATGGGGATGTATTTGTAAATATGATAGCCGGAAATGGCGCAACTGCGACTGGCTCTCAAATTAGCACATACTCTTACTCAGAGATCACGGCTTCTTACGACGGGTTTTTTGTGATTCATGACCCCTTGCAAGCTGTTAATACCGCCGATCCGACGACTTATGTGGTGCTTGGTGTATTTGCCCGGTAAATACAGGTGAGTTAGGATCAATTAGTTAGAAGCCTCCCGGAAAGTGAGGCTTCTTTTATTTATTACCTTCTTGAGTTAATTAATCATCAATACTTAACGAGTTTTCTTGATAGTTATCTTCATTTGCGAAATTGTGATATTATTGCCCTCTAAAAGGAATACATCATATGCATCCGTTTTTATTATACATTTTCTTACTGTTTGTTGGTCCGGACCAATCATTCAAGTGGGTCAGTTTCGATATGACCAAAAGATCAGCTCAGGACGGTAAAATGAACAGAGTAGATGCTCGGATTGCCTATAAAACCAGCGGCGAAATGGTAACCCATTTTCAAAAACCAATGGATGTGTATATTCTGAATAATTCCCTGGGTGATGTGCAGGTTTACAATGCAAAAAAGAATGAGTTGGTGAGAACACTTGACAACAGGATGGGAAGTCAGAACACCACTTTCTTTTATTTGTTTTTGGGCAATACAGGAGATTTGGGTTTAGAAGCCGATGGTTTTACCCTTCGAAATTCACGGGTAGAAGACATGATGCTAATATCAGAATACAATCCTCCGAAGGACTCTAAAAAAAGTCAGATTGAATATGCAGAGTTGGTCAGCAATGGTGAACATCCTGTTTTTACGGGGTACATAGGTGAGTCTGGAGAATACTTAAAAAAAGTGTATTACTACAATTATGAAAATGTGGGAGGAACCGATTTTCCTATGTCTATTACTGAAATTGATTTTGCAGAGGGCGATTCGGTTATTACCAAAACTACTTTCAGTAATTTCGGGTTTGACGATCTGGAAGATAAAGCTCTTGCTGATTTTCAGGTGCCATCTAACGCTACATTGTTAAAATGAAATTGATACTCTCAATTTTTACTTTTGTCATCGTTTCAGCATCATTTGCTCAGGACAAGACGGTGGATCAGCAATTGTTAACTCAAGCGATTAGTCAAAATGCGGAACAGGAAAAAAAGTACGACGGTTTTTTTTACGGCTTATACAAAAACCATTTATCCCGACAAATACTAAACGACTGCATATACGATCACTCGTGCTCAAAATTTAGCCATGATGTTTTCAAACATTTCGGAGTATTCAAGGGGTTGTTTTTGACTGCCGATCGACTAACTAGATGTAATCGGGCAGCTTTTGCCGAATTACCTTCATCACGAATCAATATGGATGGGTCAGCCATAGACCATTGGGATCACTATGAAAATAACGATTAGTCTTGCTCTCCTCCTGATAGGTCTGGTTTTTCGAGCCCAAGCGCAAACAAGTTTTCAATCAGATTATGGTTTTATCAAACACCTGGAGTCTATTTCTTCATATGATGAAGCCAACCTTTTCTTGAGGTCTATCAAAGATAATCATGCCTCTGAAGGTCAGCAGGATACAATTTCTTTCTATCAGGGAAAATTCAATTACTTAAAGAAGAACAGATTTGAGTCTATTTCATTTTTTAAAAATGTGGGCAAATCAAATTTGAGTTATTGGAATGCCGCAAAGTTTTATTCAGCACTTCAATTTGCCTATCTAGATAATTATGAGGCAGGATTAAGCGAGTTGAGTTTGGTGGAAAACCTGTCCTCAGAGGAGCGAGAATTGTTAAACTTGGAACAGGCTGGCTTTAGCCTATTGACCAGAAATTATGCGCATTTTGATCAGATATCAACTTCCTTTGATAGTGAGTTCTTTCAGTTTACCGAACATCAGGATGAGCTTGTCAGAATTTCCAGCGTATTATCTGGGCACAAATCCAAATCACCGTTTCTGGCCGGTCTTTTTTCGGCCATTGTCCCGGGGGCAGGCAAGTATTACATCGGGCAGTTTGGACGAGGGACAATGGCACTGATGAGCAACGCTGTTTTTGCTTTGCAGGCTTATGAGGGATACAGAAAGGATGGGCCGAAAAGCCCTGCTTTTATCGTTTTTGGAAGCATCTTTTCTGTCTTTTATGTGGCTAATATTTGGGGGAGTGTGGTAGCTGTACGGGTTCAAGAAAAAAGCTTTTATGATACACAGGATGAAATGGTTGTGCTTCACATGCATATTCCTTTGCGCTTGCTATACAAGTAAAGCTCAGGATTGGCAGAAGGGGGATTCGCTCTTTGCGGAGGGTAAATATCTTTTGGCCGCCGTGAGTTTTGAGCGTATGTACTATGAGTCTCTTGACGATAAAGTAAGAGCGGGAAATTTGTTAAAAAAGGCCTTTTGTTATAAAGCCTTATCACAATATGATAAAGCGTTGGAGGCGCTGAATAGAATACGCCTTACGCCACGTGATTCTGTCATGAAAATCGTTTCTTATGAAAAGGTATTGGCTTACTACCTCAATGAGGATTATCAGGCCAGTTACAACGAAGTACTCAAGAATAAACTGCTTTTCGGGCCTAAGGATCCCGACATTGTTTGCTTTGAAGCTTTAAACCTTATTGCTGTTTACAAATGGAAGGAAGCAGAACGATTGCTCCTTGATAATGAAGAGCTTTTGGAGCTTTCGGTTACTGATATAGAAACGGTTTTTGATGGGAACAAAACACCGAAAAATCCGGATAAGGCATTTAATCTATCAATGTTCTTGCCGGGAGTTGGGCAGATGTATGCGGGATACCCATTCAAAGGACTACTTTCTGGAGGAATTCAAGCGGGCCTAGTTGGCGCTAGTGCTTATGCATTGTACAAAGGGTACTTTTTTACGGGAGGCCTCACAGGTGTGGCATTGTTTTATACCTTTTATTTTGGAGGGGCCAGGTATGCCAGAGAACTAGCACAAAAAAGGAATGAGAAAGATGCTGCTACAATGAGCTTGCGATTGCAGCAGATGAAATAAAAAAAGCCCTCGTAAGAGGGCTTTTTTTTATTAGTGTTTATCGTTGTTCTTAATTGAACATGATAAGACCTTTCTTATCGATGTAAGGGCTGATGTCTTCATTGTTGATCACAAGTACGATCAAGTCAATAAGAGGAAGTACCCCAAAGATACCACCACAAGTAAAGAAGTAACCTGCGATGATTCCGGGAGGTGTTCCAAGGTACACTCTGTGAATGCCAAAACCCCCTAAAAAGAAGTCAAGAGCAACTGCAATCCATACATTTTGACCTGCTTGAATAGATTCAGGGTTCAATGCGTTTACTGCGAAATCCATATCAACAGCGATAGATTGGTTAAGTACAGTCTCGATTTTTGCATCGTCGATGGTGTACTTACTGTTTGAGTATCCGGCATAAGTCGCCGATACCAAAAGCAACATGATAAAAAGTTTCTTCATGATCGAGTTTTATTAAGTTAATGAATATTAGACCAAGATAAATAAAAAACTCATTTCAAAATATGATCCAGTTGATTATTAAATTTTTACGTTTTCAGCTGTTTCATTAATTAATTTCCAAACTTTCTGAATATGGGCTTGTTGCACGTTTGTCTGCCCTGCTACCAACCTAATGGCGTATTTTTCATGCACTTTGGTGTGTGACAAAAATGCTTTTCCTGATGCGTTTACGGTGTGTAAAATGTGTGAATTATCCTTGTTGAGTTCGTCAGTGGTTTTATCACTTTGCACCCACCTGAAAACAACCATATTCATGGCTGCAGGAGTTACCAACTCAAAGTTGGGGTGGTCGTTGATCTGTGCTTCGAGCCATTTTCCCAGTTCACAGTGTTTGCGTAACAAATTGATCAGGCCCTCAGAGCCGTAGCTTCTAAGCACAAACCACAATTTCAGCGCTCTAAACCTTCGGCCAAGTGGAATCCCCCAGTCACGGTAATTGTTGACATTTCCCTGAGTTTGGGTTTTGAGGTATTCGGGTAAAATTGAGAATGTATTGAGTAGGTCTGTTTTATCCTTCACAAAATATGCCGAGCAGTCAAAGTTGACCATGAGCCACTTGTGAGGGTTGAAGACATAGCTATTGGCTTTTTCAAGCCCGCGTTTGAGGTGTCTGTATTCTGGTAAAATAAATGCACTGCCAGCATAAGCGGCATCCACATGAAGCCAAACTCCTAATTCTTTGCAGACTCTGGATATTTCATCCAGGGGATCAAACGCCAGGGTGCTCGTGGTTCCCAAAGTTGCCACCACGCAGCAGGGAGTAAAGCCATTGGCTATGTCCGTTTGAATGTCCGATTTGAGGTTTTCTGGCGTCATCTCCAAACTATCATTTACATCAATTTTGATCAGGTTTTCAGATCCAATCCCGGCGATTTTGACAGCCTTGTCTATGGAGGAGTGCGTTTCTGAAGAGCAGTAAACTCTTAGCTGGCGTGATTGAAAACCTCTCTTGTTGATTTCTTGATTGCTGACTTTTTCTCTCGCCGAAAGTATAGCCGCAAGTGTGGCCGTGCTGGCTGTATCTTGTATCACTCCATGCCAGTCAGCTGGCAGGTCCATCAGCTCTTTCAGCCACTCCATCATTTTTTCTTCAAGCTCAGCGGCGGCAGGAGATGTCTCCCAAATCATGCACTGAGCGGCTATGCCCGAAGTAATGATTTCGCCCAAGATGGATGGGTAGCTTGAGTTTCCGGGAAAATAGGCATGAAAATTTGGGTGTTGCCAGTGAGTGATACCTGGCATAATCTTTTCATCCAAATCCTCTAAAAAACGATCAAACTCTTCCTGACTATTTGGTGGGCTGTCAGGAATCTGATCAAATATTTCTCGTGGAGCCACCTGAGATTTTACTGGAAATTTTTCAATATTTTCCAGATAATCAGCTACCCAATCGACCGCTTTGTGCGCATTTTCTCGAAATGTCTTTTTATCCATCAGTCAGCTTTTTTAAATCTAAACTCTAAAGAAACGTCATCTGCCTGAGCAAAGGCTACCATGCTTGTGCCGTCATAGGTGTAAATTATTCTCTTTGGAAAATCATGCTCAGGGTCCTCAAATGCCCATTTGCCATATTCAGACTCATTGAGTTTGAACTTAACTATACCTTCACCCACATCAGCCAGATAAAACAACTCACCGTCTTCTTCAATGATTTGTAATCGTTCGTAGAAGATGGTGTCTCCATCTTCCATTGTCAAGCCATAACCGGTCATTTCGGTTTCGGATGTCTTTTCCCAAACCTCTATCGATGTGGTGACAGGGGAGTCAGATTCTTTGATCCATTTTCCGGTCATCCAATCAAGCTCTTCCAGGGATTTTGAAGGAGAGCAAGAGAAGAGTAATACTAGAGTTGTTAATCCCAATCGATAATTCATGTTACTAAGCAAAGTGGTGACTTGAATAAAACATATTTCCGTTATTTTTAAAATATGGAACCAAATTCTATTTATCATATTTATAATCGTGGGAATAATCGAGGGTTGATTTTCTTTAAAAGAGAAAATTACTTGTATTTTATCAAAAAGGTAAGGAAATATTTCCTACCACATCTGGATATTTTGGCTTATTGTTTAATGCCAAATCACTTCCATTTTCTAGTATTCACAAAAGAAGCATTTGATTCCAAAATATTCAGCAGCGATCTAAGAACGATGCTTAGTTCTTACACGCGGGCTATCAACAAACAAGAGAGTAGAACGGGTTCTCTTTTTCAACAAAACACTAAGCTTAAGCCTTTGGAGATGGGTAGTTGTGCTACCACTCGAAGTGGTGGCACAACTGATTATCCATTTGTGTGTTTTCACTACATACATCAAAACCCGTGGAAAGCGGGTCTGGTGAGCAGAATGGAAAATTATGAAATGTGCTCTTTTCAAGATTATGCAACCCTTCGTGCTGGCACATTATGCAACAAAAACCTAGCTTATGATCTTTTGGGTATTCCTATGGAAGCTGACCTGTTTATCAAAGAATGTTATGCGGTTCAGGTTGTAGGGTAGTTTGAAAGTTTTAAATCACTCCACGACTCCAAGGGA
Source organism: Cyclobacteriaceae bacterium (assembly GCA_039944535.1). GTDB lineage: Bacteria > Bacteroidota > Bacteroidia > Cytophagales > Cyclobacteriaceae > JAMZMI01. The sequence goes on along the minus strand of JBDUYP010000024.1, from coordinate 122,502 downwards.
TGGGTAGGTTCAAAAAACCTGAAACTTTAGTAGGGGATGTAAATGATTTTCTTCGTTTCAAAGAATGGCTCATCGAAGTAAGAACTGATGTTTTCCTCCTGATATTTTCTTTTGACTTCTTTCAGTTCTTCTTTTAGGTCTCCACCTTTCAGTAAAATATATCCGCTGGAAAAGTCTTCCATATTGGTCTTGATAAGGTGATTCGTCCAATTGGTGAGTTGCTTGGTTCTGGCTACTGCACGCGAGACGATGTAATCAAACTTAGATTTTACTTTCTCCGCTCTCTGATGTTCTGCTTTTAGGTTGGTTAAACCAATAGCCTGGGCAACTTCATTTACTACTTTGATTTTTTTGGCGATAGAATCGACTAAATAAAATTGGCAGTTCGGGAAGAAAATGGCCAGCGGAATACCAGGGAAACCACCTCCAGTGCCAATATCCAGGATGTGGGAGCCATCAGGGAATTGACCAAACCTGGCAATGGCTAAACTGTGCAGTACATGCCGCTCGTAAAGTTCCTCAATGTCCTTTCTGGAAATCACATTGATTTTATCATTCCATTCTGCATATAGATGACCAAGAGCATCAAATTGTTTTTTTTGCTCCGTGGTTAAATCAGGAAAGTACTTGTAGATGATTGCTGCTTCCACTGAGGATTAGATATGCTTTTTCTTATCCTTAACTAATTCGTACATAAGCTCGCGAGCCCTGTGTAACTGAGCCTTTACCGTACCTAGAGGTGCCTCCAGCTCTTTTGCAATTTCTTCGTAAGAAAGCTCGTCGAAGTATCGGAGCTTAACCAATCGCTGATACTTAGCCGGCAATTTGGTGACGAACATGCGAACAAGCTCAATCTTCTGAGTGTTGATTGTCGCTTCATCAGGAGTGAGGTTTCTATCCTCTACATCTATGTTTACGGCCTCTCCGCTATCATCAGTGAAAGACGTGTTGAGGCTATAGGTTTCCAGCTTCTTCTTTCTGATAAAGTCGATGGCGTTGTTGGTAGCGATCCTAAACAACCACGTACTGAAGGTGTAGTCTTTTTTGAAGCGAGCGAGATTTTTGAACGCTTTAGCGAAAGCCTCTATGGTCAAATCCTCCGCATCATCCACGTTTCTCACCATTTTGAGCACCATGTGGTAAACGGGCTTCTTATATCTTGACATCAATTCAGCATAGGCAGACTCGTCACCTTCCAGGGTAGCCTTGTCTATCAGCTTGAAATCCTTCAGAGCTTTTTCCGAAAATTGTCTATTTAATTCCATTGAACTTTTTTAATCAAAAATGACCTGAGGCCCATCAGTGGGAGCAATATAGCATACGCGAAATCAAGGATTGGAAATAATACTATATTCCAATTCATATGCAATTTACGTGAAGCGTATTTTGAAACCAGTCCCTTTATAATAATAACCAACGCAAAAACTCCAGATACAATCCATTGGTCGGGCTTAAAACTAACCAAAAATATAAAAATCAACCACACCAAAGTATGTAGGAGCGATGATATGGTTAGTTGAAATTTGATCGAAGCAGGATAATATTTACCCACGGAGAGGTGTCTGGTTTTTTGTTGAAAGTATTCATACCATGTACGTTTAGGGGGCGATTTGGTTAGAGAATTTTCATCAAGATTAATGGCTACATTGTGTTTTTTGGCAACTCGTTGAATGAAAAGATCATCGTCACCGCCTGTTACGCCTTTATTTTCACCAAACCCTTCATTCTTCATAAATATTTCTTTGTTGTAGACCAGGTTTCTACCAACGCCCATGTATGTGGTGCCGCCTATGGATGAAGCGATATAAGAAAGGGCTGTTTGGTGAGTTTCATAGGAGATCAACTGTCCTAAAAAACCTGTGCCGGTTTCATAAGGAGACAATCCCAAAATTATTTCTTTGCCAGCCTCAATTTTATTGCTGAAAGATTGAATCCAATTTTTAGAAACAGGAGCACAATCTGCGTCGGTAAGCAGGAGCCACTCATGCCTTGCCATCTCAATGGCTTTGGTGATACCATACTTTTTAGGGTGAAACCCACCAGAAACATGGTTGATCGTAACAACCCTGAGCCTTGGGTCATTCTCAAATATATTGGACAGGATATCGAAACTATTGTCCGTACAGCGATCCAATACCACCCATACCTCAAATTCAGAATAATCCTGCATCAGAATGAGCGGGATGTTTTTCTTTAGGTTTTCAGCTTCATTGTGTGCACAGATGATGACGGAAAATTTATGATCAAGCTCGTTTCTGGTTTTCTTTTTTTTCGAATAAAAAACAATCAGCGTGCATTGATATATAAGCAATGCTGTGCTGAAAAATGCCAGAAAGTAAAAAATGCCTTCGATTGTGATCATGGGTTGAGCAAATATAGAGCGAGGCTTATACCATTATTCTTATGAGTAAAACTATTTTTGCCGACCAGAAGCCTTATGAAGTTTACTTTACAAAATACAGATCAAAAATCGAATGCACGTGCGGGGTTGTTAGAAACCGATCACGGGCAAATAGAAACACCCATATTTATGCCTGTGGGAACGGCTGGTACCGTGAAGGCGGTGCACCAGCGGGAGTTGCACGATGATATCACTGCTCAGATTATCCTGGGAAACACGTATCATCTGTATCTACGGCCAGGGCTGGAGGTGATAGAGCAGGCTGGAGGCTTACACGGATTCAACGGGTGGAATAAACCGATTCTGACAGATAGTGGAGGTTATCAGGTTTACTCATTGGGTCACAAAAGAAAGATAACCGAAGAGGGTGTGACATTCAAATCACACATAGACGGATCAAAACACGTTTTTACTCCTGAAAGTGTCATGGATGTGCAGCGTGTGATTGGTGCCGACATCATGATGGCTTTTGATGAATGCACGCCATACCCATGCGATAAGAAATATGCGGAAGACTCCATGCATATGACCCACCGTTGGCTTGATAGATGTGTCAATCATTTTGATAAAACAGAAGGCAAGTACGGTTATAGTCAAACGCTTTTTCCGATAGTGCAGGGGAGTACGTACCCTGATTTGAGGGAGAAGTCTGCAGCGTACATAGCAGGCAAAGGAAGAGAGGGCAATGCTATAGGAGGGCTTTCTGTAGGAGAACCTCACGAGGACATGTACGCCATGACGGATTTGGTTTGTGGCATTTTACCAAAAGGCAAACCCAGGTATCTGATGGGCGTGGGCACACCAGAAAACATCCTTGAGTGCATTGCTTTGGGTATTGATATGTTTGACTGTGTGATGCCAACCCGAAATGCCCGCAATGGTATGCTTTTCACCTCAGAGGGTATTATCAATATTAAAAATGAGAAGTGGAAAACGGATTTTTCACCGATAGACCCACAGCTTGGAGGGTATGTGAGCACGTTTTACTCTCGCGCTTATCTGCGCCATTTGATTATCAGTAAAGAGATTCTCGGAGCGCAGATTTCGAGCATCCACAATTTGTCCTTCTATTTATGGTTAGTAAAAGAAGCAAGACTCCAAATTCAGCAGGGTACATTTGCTGAGTGGAAAAATGTCATGGTTAAAAAGGTGACCACAAGGCTCTAAATGAAAAAGCTTGATTGGTACATATTGAAGAAGTTGCTCACCACATTCCTGTTTGTGGTGATGGGATTGGTAGTGATCATCTGTGTGATTGATTTCACGGAGAAGAATGATGACTTTATGAAAAATGAGGTTCCTGCTAATCTTATTTTTAATTACTACATGACCTTTTTTCCGTTTTTTGCGGTACTCCTTACCCCAATCACATCATTTATTGCTACTGTGTTTGTCACGGCAAAGCTGGCCTCTCAGACTGAAATTGTAGCCATTTTGGCTTCAGGGATAAGCTTTAGGCGTTTGATGTTGCCATATCTGATGGCGGCCGCCTTGATAGGAGCAATGAGCTTCTACCTCAACGGGTATGTATTGCCCAATGCTAATAAGTTCCGAATTTCTTTTGAGCTAGAGTATATCGATAAGCCATTCTACTACAGTGACAGAAACATCCACATCAAAATCGGAACGAACGATTACATCTATATCAACCGATACAACAATCAGCGTGATATTGGCTATGAGGTAACGCTTGAACATATCGATGAGGAAGATCTCATTGAGAAGATCACCGCGAAGCGGATGCAATGGGATACTGCCACGCTAAAGTGGAAGTTTTACCAGTGGCAAAAACGTGAGATACTGGAGGATAAAGAGATCATAACGGAAGGTAAGCGCAGAGAAACCCTGGACACCCTACTGGCTTTGTCGCCTTCAGATTTTCAAAACAGTGAAAACAGGCAGGTGACGCTCACCATGCCTGAGCTGTACGACTACATCGCGCTCCAAAAATCTCGGGGGGCGGATGATGTGCAGGTTTATGTGATCGAAAAATATATCAGGTACATGCAGCCCTGGAGTGTGATCATCCTCGTATTGATAGCACTGATAGTTTCTGCCCGAAAAAACAGGAGAGGTACGGGCTTTCAGATCGCTTTGGGATTCTTCATAGCATTTGTGTTTATCATTTTCTTCATCTTGTCCAAGGCCATAGCCGAAGCGGGCTCCATTAAACCACCACTGCTGGCTATCTGGATCCCGAATATTATATTCGCTGCTGTTGGCGTGTTTATGTACCGTGCCGTTCCCCGATGATACAAGAGCGCAAGGATACGGCTATGCTCCATCTATTGGTGGTGATATGGGGGTTTACGGCAATCCTCGGAGCGGTTATTGAGCTTCCATCTGTTGAGTTGGTTTTCTTTCGTACACTCATCGCCGCAGTTGGACTGCTTGTGGTGATTCTTGCCTGGAAAAAAGGCGTTTTCTTATCCAGACCTCAAGATTATTTTCTCATCCTATTCATTGGAGCCATTGTGGCCGGGCATTGGATATTGTTTTTTCTTGCGGCCAAAATTGCCAATATCTCCATCTGCCTAGCCGGGATGGCTACCTGTTCTCTGTGGACAAGCTTTTTAGAACCCTTGTTCACCAAAAGAAGAATAAAGCCTTTCGAAGTGGCACTAAGCGTGGTTGCTTTTGCCGGCATCATCATCATATTCAATGTAGAATTTGATAATATCCTTGGCTTTTCTATCGCTTGTATCTCGGCTTTTTTGGCGGCAGTTTTTTCTGTTATCAATGCCAAGCTCATCAAGCGAATAGATCCGTATGTAATCACGCTTTACGAGATGGTTGGGGCTTGTATTTCTATCGTTTTGTTCTTTCCGTTTTATCTACAAATGGAAGGGGTTGATGGTTTGCATTTAAATCCTTCGCTGAGTGACTGGGGGTATTTACTCATATTGTCACTGGTCTGCACCGTTTTCGCTTACTCATATTCAGTTTTGTTAATGAAGCGACTTTCGGCGTTTTTCGTCAACCTAACGACCAACCTTGAGCCTGTTTACGGCATCATCATGGCACTGTTGCTTTTTCCTGAAAAGGAAAAAATGACCTCTGGATTTTACCTTGGTACAGGGCTGATACTACTGTCAGTTTTGGTTTATCCAATCATAAACAAAGCTTATAAACGCAAGGCTTTAGATCCGGATCTTTTGCGCTGATTTACTTTTTCGCGAAAAGCAGAAGCCCAAGTGAGCAAAGAATAATAGCCAGGATTTCCGTAAGCGTGAGTGATTCTTTGAGCAGCACCCAGGCCAGTATAGCTGTGGTAAAAGGCACAAATGAGAAGAACATGGAGAGCGTCATGGCGCCAATGTGCTGGATCGCATAAAAGGTCAAAATCAAAGTAATCACGCTGACCAGGACGCCCTGATAAAGTGCCTGCGTAACGAGAGAACTTGCTGTAGCTTCGGAAAAACCACTTTCTGAAAACCACCAAATAGGAAGAAAGATGATCATATTGATCAATGGCAGAAAGGCCAACACATCTTTTACCGTATATCCCCACCTCTTGCCGAGAAATAAGTAGCTCGAAAAGACAAGTGAAGCTCCTACTAGCATCAACCACCCAAACCATTCCTCTCCGATATTTCTAGGGCTGCCCATCATCAATATGTTGGCGGTCAGGATTACCAGTATGGCGACTAGTTTTCTTCGTGTGGTCAATTCGCCTAGCGCCCACAATGCGAATATGGCCCCAAAAACGGGAAGCAAGCCATTGACTATTACACCTGCATTGGCAGCTTTGATTACTTCTAGTCCATTGAAAACAAACATGGTGTAAGGAAACCCACACCCGAGTGAGACTATAACAGCTTTCCAGAGGGTAACTTTTTTCCAGTCATATGTTAGTGAAAAAGGGAGGGTGCATAGAGTAGCAACGCCAAATCTCAATATGGTAATATCAGCAGGAGTGAGGCTCGACTGAACCCCGACCCGTGATAGGATAATCCACCCCGACCATACCAAAACTATGAATATAGCTCCAAAAATGGCGAGTAGCTTGTGGTTAATTGTGCCGTCGGTTTTGGATTTTAGCATTTCAGCTTACCTGATCAGTTGTAACTGAAAAACCTGTTACACCCCTCATCATCCACTGTGCTATTGATAGTTTTTAGATATTCTATGACAGTTTCCGCGGTTGTTAGGCTTTGAATATCTGCTTTTTCAAGAGGGAAGTACTGATCGTACACGGCAGGTATGTAGTCGTTTAGCCCGATTGTGATCAAATCTCCATCTGCCATTTCCAATCCATCTTCATTTCTGATGATTAGGTCTCCTTGAGTTTGCTCCAGCGTAATACCTGATACATGAACTCCGGCTCTTGTTTCAATAAAAAAGTCTTTGATCTCCTTTGCCGTCAAGGTGAAAATAACACTGCCGTTGTTGAATGGGTCCATATTGAAGATTTCCAGAGCCGTAATATCACCCTGGTCTATAGACGAGCGGATACCTCCGCTATTCTGAAAAGACGCATCTACTTCCATGTATTCCTTTAGCGCATTGGTGTAGAAGCATCCCAGCTCATTTCGCTCATGATGGGAGTTGGCATACCCCACCACTTCATCAAACTCAGGAGCGCTGTTGTAGTCTTCTATGACTGATTGCAGTTCATCATCGACTTGAGCATATTCATTCAAGTCAGTTAAAGAAACCCTTGAGGAGGTTACCTGACCATCTTTTAAGATCATGTCTATACGGCCAAGGTAATTGAGGTATGAGCCGGCTTGCACTATGGGAACGCCATGAACTACCCGATCCACGACCTGATGCGAATGTCCACCAATTATCACATCGAAGTAGGGGAAATTCTCAGCCAGATAGATGTCGCTACCTTGCCCGAGGTGAGTGAGCGCCACATATACATCAGCATTTTCTTCTTCTCCGGTGCGGGCATAGCGTTCTGTGATTTCCTCAAAACGCTGAAACTTGAGCTGCTCCACCCTCCATGGGTGCGTTGCAGGAATCACATCATCGGGCTTGCCATTTGTCTCCACTAGTCCAAGAAATGTGACATTCAAATTGCCTGTGGCAATGGTCGCATAAGCTTCCGGCTGCTCCACTCCACTTTCCTGCATATCTACATTGGCGCAAACCCATTTAAATTCTGCCTGCTCCACTCTTTGCTTCAATACCTCTGTGCCGTAATCAAACTCGTGGTTGCCCAAAACCGAAACATCAAATCCGGTTTTGTTCATGACATCAATCATCGGGTACCCCTTTTGGCTGTATTGATCTACTATCGGATTTCCCGAAAACATATCTCCAGCACACACCAGTAGCGCATTGGTTGTGTCCCTGGCGGCATCCACTATGTGTTTGATCTTAGCAAAATTGTCTAGTTGCCCGTGTTGATCGTTGATATAAAAAATAGAAAGGCGCTGTGATTCTTCGGAAGGATCAGGGTCGGTGACTTGTTTTCCGATCGTTTCATTGTCATTACAATTGACAAGAGTCAAAAGAATGACGCCTGATAAAAGAATCTTGATTGTAGGATTGAGTAATTTTTCTTTGATCACAAGAGCAGATTTATAATGAAAAGCAAAGCTAGCACTGATTTATGTTTGAATACATTTTTTGGCAAAAGAACAACACTTGTGACAGGGTTTTCCGTTAGCCATGGAGGTTTAAGTTTTATTTAAAAAATTGAAATGCTAGTAACAACCACAAACAACATCGAGGGAAAATCCATAACGAACTACTATGGTATGGTAACCGGTGAGGCCATTATTGGAGCGAATATATTTAAAGACTTTTTTGCGGCCATTACCGATGTGGTAGGCGGTAGATCTGGTTCGTATGAAAAAGCACTGAAAGAGGCAAAGGATATAGCCGTGCAGGAAATGCAGCAGGCTGCCGCAGCTATGGGAGCGAATGCGGTGATTGCCGTGGATCTTGATTATGAAACAGTAGGACGTGACTCAGGTATGATGATGGTGAGTGCCAGTGGTACTGCTGTAAAGATTGAGTAGTCTCGAGAATAGCATTTTCTTATTTATTTCTTAATTGTAGAACATATTTTATTTCGATCCGTATATTTGTTCTACAATCTAAAATCAAATGAAAGAAACACGTTTAGGCGAGTTTGAAGAGGTCATACTTTTGCTCGTTGGGATTCTCGGAGAAAGTGCCTATGCTTTTCGCATAGCTGAAGAATTTGAATCACAAACAAAGCGGGCAGTTTCCATCGGGTCCGTACATTCCACACTCGACCGCCTTTCTGACAAAGGTTTTCTGGAATCAGAAATGGGTCAGCCTACTGCAGCGCGAGGCGGCCGGCGCAAACGCATCTACACGATCACCGCCAGTGGGGAACGCGTATTGAAAGCTTCAAGAGACTTCAAAGTTTCACTTTGGTCGCAATATCCCGCTTTTGCCAAACTGACCTTCTCCGGAACTTTGTCATGAGTACCCCTCCCAAAACCGCCGTTTGGTTGCTCAACAGGTTTCTTCGGGAAGATCTGGCAGAAGAGGTACTGGGAGACCTGGAGGAAAAATTTGAACTGACAGTTTCTCAAAAATCCAAGTTCAGAGCAAAGGTCAACTACTGGTACCAGGTGCTCAATTATTTGAGACCGTTTGCCCTGCGTCGAAACAAATTCATCAATCTAAAATCCAATGGTATGATTCGAAACAACATCAAAATGGCCTACCGGTCTCTGGTTAATAATAAAAGCTACAGTGCCATCAACCTGCTGGGCCTGACCATTGGGATCACGTTTAGCAGCATGCTCTATTTTTATATAGACCATGAGCTCTCTTATGACACGAGCCATGCCAAGTCTGAAAACATTTACCGTATTGTAACCATCGATCAGCGCAATCCTGATCAGCCGCAGGCTTATGGACAGACCATGCCTCCGGTGGGGCCGGCGATGAAGGCGGACTTTCCTGAAGTCTCGAACTTTACCAGACTGTTTAGGCCGGTAGGTCAGATCATACTTGATATTGACGATCAGAACCATATGGAGAGGGATTGGTTTATGACCGACCAAAACTTCTTTTCTGTATTCGACTATCCGCTGCTTTACGGTGATGAGTCAAGCGCCCTTGAGGCTCCCTTTTCGGCTGTTTTGACGATACCTACCGCCAGAAGGTATTTTGGGTCAGAGCATAACGCATTGGGCAAAGTCATGCAGCAAGGTGATCAGTCCGTGAAAGTGACGGGCGTGCTTATGCCGCTTCCAACCAATTCTCATCTTCAGTTTGATATTTTGGTTTCGCAACTTGCCACGGATGCCCAGATGAGCGAATATCTGAACGACTGGAACAGCTATGGTGCCTCTACCTATATCGTAACTGAGCCGGGATCAGAGGTGTCCAGTTTGTCTGCACAAATGCCGGAATTTAAAAAAAGATACGTGGGGGAGTATTCAAAACTTTTTGATATTGAACTACAGCCCCTTGAGGATATCTACCTGGGTTCCGCCAATATCCGTGCGGGGGCAGAGTATGGCCATGGTGAGTATAGTTACATCTATATTTTTTCGGCGATGGGCATTTTCATATTGGTTTTGGCCTGTGTCAATTACATCAATCTGATGACCGGCAGAGCCATGACCCGCCTGAAGGAAGTAGGGATCAGAAAGACGCTGGGTGCGCTCAAACATCAGCTTGTTGGTCAGTTTTTGACCGAATCTATTTTATTATCTCTGATAGCCATGGTGTTTTCCATCATCCTTCTTGATCTGGTGTTTCCGTATTTCAACCTGATCACCGACACTTACTTTGACGTCAGCTGGTCCAATCTGGCTGGATACCTGCCTGCATTACTGGTATTGTCATTGGCTATAGCCCTGCTGGCCGGACTTTATCCGGCGTTTTATCTTTCCAGACTTGGTGCCATGCGCACGCTGAAAGGTGGCCTGAGCAAGATCAGCGGCACGGGAAACTTAAGAAAAGTTCTGGTGGTGTTTCAGTTTGGGATCACAGTGGTCTTGCTTGTATCCACTCTGGTTGTTGGTGGGCAGTTGAAGTTTATTCAAAACAAAGAAATGGGTTTTGATCAGGAAAACTTGCTGGTGATAGATATCAACAGTGGCAATGTGCGGTCTAAGTTCCAATCTATGAAAAACGAATTGGCAGCCATCCCCGGAGTGGAAAGCGTGGGAGTCTCTTCGCGGGTACCCGGCGAGTGGAAAAGCATCGCCTCGATTCACCTGAGAGAAAAAGGGCAAAGCATCGCCGATTCGCTGGAGTGTTTTTTCATGGGTTTTGATGACGGCATGCAGGAAACGTTCAGGTTTGAACTGATGGCGGGAAACTACTTCAGCCAAAACTCAAACAATGATTCTACTAAAATCCTGCTAAACGAGGCGGCTGTGAAAGCGCTCGGCATTGTGGACCCGGTAGGGAAATACCTGGAGACCAGCTCGGGGATCGGTACGGTACAATTTCAGGTTATAGGGGTGGTAAAGAATTTTCACTTTCAGTCGCTGCACCGCAAGATTGATCCTTTGGTTATCGGCTCATGGAACAACCCCATCCGTGTGATTGACTACTTTACCCTGAATGTATCAGGCAATCCGGAGGAGGTAATAGCACAGGCACAACTTGTCCATGAAAAATTTGATAAAAACTCACCCATGGAATACAATTTTCTTGAGCAGAAGATGAGTGAGTTTTATGATCTGGAGCAGCGTGCTTCGCGCCTGTTCAACCTTGGAGTTTCGCTGAGTATCATTGTGGCTTGCCTGGGACTGTTCGGGCTGTCGGCCTTCACCGCAGACCAGCGACGCAAAGAGATCAGCATCCGCAAAGTGCTGGGTGCTTCTGTAAATGGACTCCTGAAATTGCTTACGTTTAGTTTTCTCAAACTCATTATTCTGGCCATCGTGATTGGCACACCCATAGCCTGGTACCTGATGGACCAGTGGTTGGATGGATTTGCCTATCGGGTTTCACTGAGTGGCTGGTATTTTGTTGCTGCGGCTGTGATTGTGACCATGGTGGGACTTGTGACGGTTGTTGGTCGTTCGTTCAAAGTGGCTCTAACCGACCCGGCCAAGACGCTAAAAGTGGAGTAGGGGCATCCAGTGTAAGGAGTTGCAGCATTTCAAAGTGTTTTATGCTGTTCTTATTTTATTAATTAAACCTAAATCAGGGTTGTCTTTTTGGTACAAATGCTTTGCTCTACACTTTTTTGCAAGAAGAGTTAAATTTCTTTTGTCCGTTATTTCAGTTGCTTTAAAGTTTATGTTGTAATTCAATACATGAAGTACACCGGATAAATAGAATGAGTTTTTATCTAGATTGACAATATACTGGTCTACGATTTTATACCATGTTTTTGGTCTTTCAGCTATAATTAAGAGCATTAGCTCATGTTTAATTAAGCTGTTTTTTTCATTTTCGGCCTTTTTAACTAAAAGTGGTCCCATTTTTACAGAGAATAAATCGTCCTTAAAAAAACGAACAACATTTGTTGGAACTGCCAGTAAAACTGCCTCGCGTTTTTTTTCAGGATTTGCGATGTTAAAGTCATCCTCGTTCAATTGAAACCTTGCTCCTTCAAAGTTCACATTACCCTTATCTGCAAGAATTGGAGATAAGGCAATGAGTAATTTATTTATTTCGTGCCAGGCAGACGTTATTTTATCTAACAGTTCATTTTTGGTTTTAGGATCGACAAAGTCGCTGTTTCTTAAGGCTCTAGAAGATGCCGAGATTTGTTGCATGAGGATTAAGAATGAATATTCCCTTAAAACTGAGTTTATGACTTGATTGTAAGGCCTTATTTGGTTGTAATTCTTATCGTCATATTTGTCTTTAACTTCATCAGGCAGTCCAGAACTTACTACGTCCTGGCCGATTTTTGCTTCTTCTCTTTCAAGAGCTTCTTTGTCTGGTGTCCAAGTGATTGACTTAAAGGGATTTAATTTATCAGGAATATTGACTTTGTCTCTTACAATTCGTAGAGTACTATCTAAATCGGCACTTAGAACAGATAGCGCATCTTTTTTGTTTCTGTCTATCCCAGTATAGAATTCAATTATTTCTGGAAAATCAACATATCTCTTTTTTGAATAAATATTCCCTAGAAAATCGGAATCCATATTCATTCTTTGGGCAATGAAGTAAAATAGCCAATATGAATTTTTAAAGTAAATATTTTCGGAAAACCTATTAATTGCGACAATTGAATTGTCTATCAACGCATTAAGTAGATAGTCTAAATCTAAGTCTATATAGTTTTTCTTACAAAAGTCACTTAAGACTACTTTAAAATGATCTCTGGTGAATTCAAAGTCATTTTTTATTACGAGGTGCTGACTAAAATAGCCTAATACAAAATTACAGTCTTTTATATCGGGTTTTTTATCGTGATATGTAGGTATTTCATAATCTTCAAAAATTGAGACTAATATTGTTTCCAATAATTTGGTTCTATTTATTGGTGAATATTCAGCCCCTATTTTAGAAGATGCACGTAGAATACATATACAGTTTTTAACTGTGCGATGCATATTAAGAGTTTCTAAATCCTTGGTTAATTTGTTCAATAAGGTGTCGTCATCTTCTTCGAACTGTTTTATTTGAGTATAAGAGGAAACTAAGGTTCGAACATCCTTTTTAGGTAACGGCAAAAGATAGTATGAAGTGAAATTTCTATTTATCTCTACTTTATCATCTTCGTCAGATTTTAGAAAGAAATTATTATCAAGTGTGTTTAAAATGATTATTGGAATACTCGAGAATTCTTTACAGGCATTTTTGATTAGAGGCATCATACCTCGTTCTTCAAAACAAACGGAATCAAGTATTATACAATCTATTTGAGAGATATTTTTGTTATAATAATCGATTGCTTCCTTTTTTATGTCTTTGATTATTTTATGTTTTTTTGTGCTTTTGGAATCGACGTATAGGAATGATTTCCCCTTTTTCCATGCTTCCAATTTGAAAAAATGTCCTAAAGATGTTAATCCAAATTCAGAGGGAGCTTTGATAATAAGATCTTTAGGTTCTTCTATGATCGAGTTTATCTCTATTCTGTTATCACTGTTTTTTGTAGGGTTTTTGGGGATCTCTCGCTTAGAGCTAATTATTGGTTCAATCCACACTGGGCTTTTTTCATTGTAGGTTCTAAGGGAGTTTGCTAAATCAGATTCTAACTTCTCAAGAATTGAGTCTACCTCCTTTGCTTTTTGATTCGCGCCTTTTAAAGGAGAGTTTTCTTTTACAAACAGTTCTAATTTATCATGGACTGATTTTTCAAAAAGTTCTAAATTTTTAAAGTCGGAGTACAACCCTTTGTCTTGAATATGTTTTTTAAATAATTGAACTTTTTTACGTTGCGATATTATATCGTCAATATTTGGGTGGTCTATGTCAACCTCGTCTTTACCGAAGTAGAAAAAAATTTTAGGAGTTGAATTTGAAGAAACTATGCGTCTTTCTAGTGCATCATTAAATTCATGTTCTGTGCCGCTTCCAGCTTTTTTTGTGGGGTTACCGAAGCGGTTTTTCATTATTCCAATAAATATATCATAGTTCGATTTTTCAATGTGTTCATCTATGATTTCTTGACCATTACTCCCCATATCGGGTAAAACATCATTTTCCCACGTAAATGACTTGAAATTCATACCCAAATGTTGAGCCAGTCCCTTGTTGACTTTTTCTAACATTTTTTTAACGACTTCCCTTTCAAGGTTACAATCTCCTGGTGATGAAATGAAGCAGGTATATATTTTTAATTGTTCCATAAACAATGTCAGTTTTATAAGGCAAACGAGTACAGAAGTAGGCCCAGGAAAATTATTCTTAAATAATTATATAAGATGTGTGCAGTTCTAAAAGGATTCTTATTATCATGAAATATACCGCCTTTGTGTGAAAAAAGCAATGACGTAAGCGGATCGGGATATAGGTATTAAGGTTCAAATGAGATCATGGGATTTTTGCTTCAGATGCCGAAATGCTGATGACTTAATCATCAGCCACTCACCCCGGTAAACCCATCTTCCTTGCTGTTGAAGAGCACATTGAAGGAGGTAAGGCTGCCGTAGATTCGGGTGATGTATTGCTGTAGGTTTACTTTGTCTTCATCACTCAGATCAGAGCTATTGATGCGCTGTTCCATCACTCTCAGTCTGTCGCGCACCATTACTATTTTGTGAAAGAATGTTTCTATCGGCAGTTCATAAGGTTTGAGTTCAGGGTTTCCGGGCTGAAAGATCAATTTTCCTCCTGTCCATTTGCCACCCAGATCTGTTATAGACAACTCATCCGTCACCCCTTCGAGCAGCTTCATAAGGGTATATTCTACATCCGCAAGGCTCACCATGTTTTTGATGGGAGGTGCCTTTTCCAGTACTTCTAGTTCATCGTCTGCATAGAGATGACCAATTTCCTTTACGCCATGATTCACGAAGGTGATAATCAATTCTTCGGTAGTGACCTGAATGACCACACCAACGCCAAATTCAGCGTGTTTTACACGCGATCCTATTCCTATTTCCATTCTTCAAAAATTGCATTAATTCCGAATACAAGAATAATCTAACGGATCAAAAGTATCGACATGGTTTTTGGCCAATTGGCAATTTTACTCTTCTACAGCAAATAAGGTTCTTTGAATTGCCGGAGAATAGACTTCTCTCCAGATTCCATTTACGTTGATAGATTTTGTGGCCCAGACTTGCCACTGCAAAGCTGATGGCAAGGCTAGGAGGGCTGTATCAAGGCCAAACTCTACGGAAGTGGCACTAGAGTAAGTAGATTCGCTATAAACTTCAGTGATAGGGTTTTCAAATGAGGGAGCTACTACTTTGATGTTATAGTAATTAACATTTCCAACAGACCTCCAGTCAATCGTAATATTTGAATTAGCATACACGTTAACACTATCTGCGGGAGATACAACTTCTATCGTTTCATCCCAGGCCATCGAGTCTTCCCAATCAGGATTTACTATTAATGTGCGCATTTCAGAAGCTGTTGCCGATATACTATTTACTGCTTCCACCTGCCATAGGTATGTGCCGGGATTCAGATACAGCTTATAGGATCTGGAGTACATGGATGTATCTATTATGATCTCATTTGTCTCGGCATTGGATACAAGAAGGGTGTAGAAGTTGGCATTGGCTACAGCTTGCCAGTCGAAATCAACAATGTTTTTTGTATAAATGGCACCCTCTACCGGCTCATAAGTTTTTACCTCAGAGGTGGATATGCTCTGTTGTTCGGTGCAGGCAGATAATAAAACGAACAATGCGCCAATTAGCAAAAGTGGAGATTTAATATACATAGGTACTGAGTGAGTTTTGGTAAATATCACTAAAGACACGCTTTACAGATGATGGTTTCTTTTTTTTGTCTAAAAAACTCTTTTTAGTTGTTAATGCTCAAAAAGGCCACTCTTGATGACTTAAAGAACTCTATGGGGGTGTTAGGCTGGACTTGACCATGTCAAGACACTATAAGTTTTCGTATGTAGTTGATTGAGTGGAGCTGATGCGAATACAAAACTTATCCACATCGCATAAAATACTGCACCGAGTCTCCGGTTTATGAGGAGGGATTTTTTTATTTTGTTGTTTCGTTCTTGCGAAACAAAACCACCACTTCATGTACTTGATTTTTGATACGGAGACCACCGGTCTCCCTCGGAATAAAAATGCTCCGCTTACCGATTTTGACAACTGGCCCAGACTGGTGCAGTTGGCGTGGCAGCTCCACGATAATCAAGGTAAACTCCTTTCTCAGGGCAATCACATTGTAAAACCGGAAGGGTTCACTATCCCCTTCAATGCGGAAAAAGTTCACGGAATCTCCACGGAGCGGGCACTAGAAGTAGGGGAAGACCTGAAGGCCGTACTCGACAAATTTTCAGAAGATGTCAGGAAAGCCGAAGTGCTTGTTGGGCACAATGTGGAATTTGACAATAAGATCATAGGTGCGGAGTATCTGCGCACGGAGCAGCACAACCTGCTGGAAGAGGCCAGAAGTATAGACACTGGTCTGGAAACGATCGAGTTTTGCAACATCGTGATGGGAAATGGGCGAAAGAAGATGCCCAAGTTGGTGGAGCTGTACGAGAAGCTTTTCGGTGCTCCGTTTGAAGATGCACACGATGCTGCATATGACGTAGATGCCACTTCCAGGGCCTTCTTCGAGTGTTTGAAACGAAAGGTCATCAAGACTATAGATGACACGGATCCCTCCACAATCGTATATGAGGAACCAGATCTGTCAGAAGCGAATTTTGCATGGATCAGGAAGAAGTCGGATGATACGGGTACTACTGCAAAAGTTAGTGTAGAGGATATTAAAGGTGATTTTGTTCACCTGCATGTTCACTCCCAGTGTTCGGTACTGCAGGCTACCCCAGACGTGGAGTCCATTGTGATGAAAGCCAAATCTGATGGCATGCCTGCTGTGGCACTTACTGATCTGGGTAACATGTTTGGTGCTTTCAAGTTTGTGCGCAGAGCACTGGCTGAAGAGATCAAACCTATTGTCGGATGTGAGTTTTACGTGGCTGAGGAGCGCAAGAAACTTCAGTTTACCAAAGATAATCCGGATAGGCGTTTTCAGCAGGTTTTGCTGGCTAAGAACAAAAAGGGATATGAAAACCTGATCAAGCTATCGTCGCTGGCCTACATAGAAGGAAACTACGGGCTCTACCCGCGGATAGACAAGGAATTGATTCAGCAATATTCTGAAGGTGTGATCGCACTCAGTGGAGGACTGTATGGAGAAATTCCCCACCTCATTTTGAATGTTGGCGAAACGCAGGCTGAGGAAGCACTTCAGTGGTGGAAAGATGTGTTTGGAGATGACTTTTACCTGGAACTCAACCGCCATGACCTGGATGAGGAAAAGCACCTCAACGAGGTGCTGGTAGGCCTGGGCAAAAAGTATGATGTAAAAGTGGTAGCCGCCAATGAGATGTTCTACCTGGGTAGAGAGGAATCCAAAGCGCACGACGTACTGCTTTGTATCAAAGAAAACGAAAAGCAAAGCACGCCAATAGGTAGAGGGAGAGGTTTTCGGCCGGGGCTGAAAAACGACCAGTATTACTTCAAGAGTCAGGAAGAAATGAAGAAGGCCTTCACGGATATTCCGGGGGCCATTGAAAATATATCTGAAATTGTAAACAAGGTAGAGTCCTACAAGCTGGAGCGTGATGTGTTGCTGCCTAAGTTTGACATTCCAGAGCAGTTTATTGATCCCGCAGATGAAGCAGACGGTGGTAAAAGAGGAGAAAATGCCTACCTAAAGCACCTGACATATGAAGGAGCCAGGAAACGCTATCCTGAGATTACTGATGAGATCAGAGAGCGACTTGATTTTGAATTGGCGACTATCGAGAACACAGGATATCCGGGTTATTTTCTCATCGTGCAGGACTTCACCTCAAAAGCGCGCGAAATGGGCGTGTCTGTGGGGCCGGGAAGAGGATCAGCCGCCGGTTCGGCGGTGGCCTACTGTATCGGTATTACCAATGTTGATCCTATCGCGTATGATCTCCTTTTTGAGCGTTTTCTAAATCCTGATCGTGTATCACTTCCCGATATTGATATTGACTTTGACAATGAAGGTCGCGAGCGGGTAATCGACTATGTGGTGAAGAAGTATGGGGAAACCCAGGTAGCTCAGATCATCACCTACGGTACCATGGCGCCTAAGTCTGCCATCCGGGATGCGGGCCGTGTGATGGAGTTGCCACTACCAGAGACTGATTCTATAGCGAAACTCATCCCTGAGAAACCAGGGGCCAAGTTTGCCAAAATATGGTCTGAAGTGCCGGAGCTGGATGCCCTGAGAAGAGGTACTAATTTACATTCTCAAGTGTTAAATCAAGCTGTGGTTCTTGAGGGTTCTTTACGAAACACAGGTATTCACGCATGTGGGGTCATCATCACGCCAAGTGATATGACCAACTTTGTGCCGCTGGCTCGTGCCAAAGACTCGTCACTATTGGTGACGCAGTTTGACAACAGTGTGGTGGAGTCTGCCGGAATGCTAAAGATGGACTTTCTGGGGTTGAGAACCCTTTCCATCATCAAGACGGCCATAGAGAATGTACAAAAACGTCATGGTATTGAGATTGAGATAGATGATATACCGCTTGACGACCTCAAAACGTACGAACTATATCAGGGCGGACAAACCAATGGGACGTTTCAGTTTGAGTCACCAGGTATGCAGAAGCACCTGCGGGCACTCAAGCCGGATAAGCTGGAAGATTTGATCGCCATGAACGCCCTGTATCGACCGGGACCGATGGAATATATTCCGGACTTCATTGATAGAAAGCATGGCCGCAAGCCTATCGTCTATGATCTGGATGATATGGAGGAATACCTTGCTGAGACCTACGGTATCACGGTCTATCAGGAGCAAGTAATGCTACTGTCTCAGAAGCTGGCGGGCTTTACCAAAGGTGAAGCTGACGTTTTGCGTAAAGCGATGGGTAAGAAGCAGAAGGCCGTACTGGATAAGATGAAACCCAAGTTTGTGGAGCAGGCTCAGGAAAAAGGCCATGCTGCAGATAAGCTTGAGAAAATCTGGAAAGACTGGGAGGCTTTTGCTGCATACGCCTTCAATAAATCTCATAGTACGTGCTACTCAGTGGTGGCGTATCAGACAGGATATCTGAAAGCGAATTACCCGGCGGAGTATATGGCTTCCGTGCTCACTCACAACCAGAGCAATATTGAGAAGGTGAGCTTCTTCATGGAGGAGTGCCGAAATCAGGGGATCAAAGTACTCGGGCCACATGTAAATGAATCAGGACTGAACTTTGAGGTGAATGCCGAGGGAGAAATCCGTTTCGGACTGGGTGCGATCAAAGGAACGGGAGAATCTGCAGTGCTGGCTATCATTGAAGAACGAGATGAAAATGGCCCATTCAAAGATATTTTTGATTTTGCCTCTCGTGTCAACCTAAGGTCTGTGAACAAAAAGTCATTTGAAAGTCTGGCCAAAGCAGGTGGATTTGATTGCTTTGATGAGTTTCACAGAAGGCAATATGTAGACCCTGACGAAGAAGGTTTGTCGCTAATCGAAAAGGCGATCAAGTATGCCAACAAGATGCAGCAGGAGGCAGATAGTGCACAGGTGTCTATGTTCGGAGGAGGTGGCTCTACAGGGGATGTGACCATGCGCCCGCGAATTGGTCATATAGAACCATACGGAGACATAGAAAAACTCAACATTGAGCGCGAGATGGTGGGGCTGTACATCTCCGGGCATCCACTGGATCAGTTCAAGTTTGAGATGAAGTATCTGACCAACGCTGCAATAAGCGATCTAAATGATCTGGAAAGCTTGCAGGGGCGCGAAGTGAAAATCGGAGGAATGGTAACCAGTGTGGCACACAGAATGACCAAAAAAGGAAAGCCATTCGGTCAGTTTACAATTGAAGATTATACCGACAGTCACAGCTTCTTTCTGTTCTCACAGGATTATATCACATTCAAGCCATTTTTGGAAACAGGTTGGTTTCTGTACATATCCGGCATTGTGCAAAATAGGTGGAGTGGGAGCGAACTGGAGTTGAAAATCAATCAGATAGAGCCACTAGACGAAATCAGATCCAAAATGACAAAAGGAGTGGAGCTACACATGCGTCTGGAAGATGTCAATAATTTGCTCATCGACGATTTAGAAGGTTTTGGTAAAAAATACCCCGGTGGCAATGTGCTGAGGCTCAATGTAGTGGCACCATTTGAAGGTAGAGTGATCAATCTGGAAATGCTCAGTCGCAAAATGTCGGTGGAGCTTACTGACGAGCTTTTCAAGGAGCTGGATCAGATGGATGAGGTGCAGTATAAGGTGCTGATGAGTTAGTAATTACAAAGAGGAACTGGCCTTAATCTTACTTTCCAAAGCACCAATCTTGCCGCTCATTCTGTTGAAAAAGCGGTTGCGCTCCTTTTCTGCTCCCTGACTGATAAGTGTTGATTTTTGAAGCGAGTTTTGGATGTGGTTGTAGATACTGTCGCAAAACCGAGGGTCGGACGTACTCAATACGCTGAGAATATTGTAAGTCAGAAAACTAATCCTTTGGTCATCCATTTGGAAAAGGATGGCATTGTCGCCAATCGCTATTTCGTTGAAGTAAAGGTTAAATGTGTTCATTCGGCCTGAGTTGGGTGCATTGACGTGCATCTTTTTGCCCAGTCGCGCTTCTTCTCGTAGCAGGTCGATCATATCCGTAAGTTCTGATATGATTGTAAGTGCATTTGCTTTAGTAAGCAGCTCTATTTCGAAATAATACTCGATTTGTCTCAGCGTAATGTTTATGGTCTCGTCACTCCAAATTTCAATCGAGGGAACCGTCATGAACTCGTTCCAGATTTCTTTGCACTTTTTGCTAATGGCCTCATCTATCTGATCCGGATCAAATACTTGCCTATTCATTTCCTCCTTGTTTAGGATGGTTCTTTGCCAGAAAAAGGACTTAAACCACGACAAAGTAGGAAATTGGTAATAGTGCATAGGCAGGATATCCTTGGCTATATAGGTCATGCTTTTTTGCTCAAAGCGATTGACCAGGGCCAGATGATCATGGATGGAGGAGAGATAGGGTAGGTAGCTGGTTGCAGGCGAGATATTTTGCGTATTGAAGATCACCGACTCACTCGACATGGGGTTGAGAAACCCATCCACTGAAACTTTATATTTATCAGAAATGAGGCTGATCTCCTCGAAAGAAAGTAGAGTTTCTCCTCGCAATCTTCTGTATGCACTGTCTTTGCTGATATTGAGCAAGTCTGCCAACTCATCCACAAATGAGATGCTTGGGTCGATTTTATCCTTTACAAGGTTTAAAAACGAGGTTTGTATGTGATGGTCAGATGACATTCGGGCGGGTTCAGGGCTATTATTTCTTTTGCGTAGTTCAATTTACGAAAAAGTCTTTTTACGGAAAATCGCAAAAACGAATTCTTCTTTTGCGTGCTGTACGATGAGTTGCAAATTGTGCTGAGCCATCATCTGTGTTTTTCGGAAATATCCCATCATGCTCAAACCGTACTCATTTGTCCGTTTCGCAATCTTCATCATTAATCTCAATTTAGCCTTGTACACCAAATAAACATGAGATGAAAACGCTATTAGATTACACTGAAATCAGAGTTTTGATTTTACTACTAACTCTGCTGTTTTTAAAGATTAAACTCGAGGCTCAGCCCCGTCCTTCCGTGGCAATTATAAGTTTGGATACCAAGGATATGGAACTGGACAATGAATCCATGGCCAATCTGGTAAGGCTGGAACTCGAAAAGATTGACCGTTTTGAGGTTTTGGACAAATACGATGTGCAGGAGGCTATACGTCAGAGCGAATATCAGCCTACGAATTATTTTGGAAAAACTGCTGCTCTCAGGGCCGGTCAGGAGCTGGGAGCCGATAAGATGCTGACTGGCGGGGTAGAACGCTACGGAGATAAAATCATTTTTATCCTTAGGCTCATAGATGTGGCTTCAGCTAGCGTGGAGAAAACCAGCGTCATGGAATACCAAAATGTGCAAAGTGAGATCCAAACCATGGCTTTGATATCCGTAAATGACCTGCTGGGCCTTGAGAATGACAAACACCTGGTGGAACTGCTTATAGATTATGATCTGCCAATAACCAGCACCAAGACCGCTATGAATCTGAACGGGCCTAGAATGGGGATGCTCTATATGATGGGAGACAATGGTAAGCGCATGCGATCCTCAAAGGAGTCTGGCGGATATGATATGTTTTCGATTACTTCCATGTTTGGATACCAATTCGAAAAGCAATATTTGAGCTCGGGGGATTTTCAGGCTCTGATAGAGGCGGTTGTGGGTATCAATGGATTGGAGTCGGGAGAGTTTATTCCTTCGCTTTCATTCATCAATGGGTTTAGGTTTGGCAATAGTGGATTTGAGTTTGGGCTAGGGCCAAACATCAGAGTATCCAAAGTTGCCAAGGGCTTTTTTCAAAATGGACAATGGACCAGAACCGCTGATGTGGTGCATATCCCTGCCGGGGTGGAGGTTGTGGAGCGGCTAGATAAACGCGGCTCTTATGACTTATCAATGGGGCTGGTAGTAGCTGTTGGCAAAACCTTCAAGTCGGGTTATCTCAATATCCCGTTCAATATATATGTGAACCCTCGCAAAGACGGTAGCGTGGTAGGGCTCACTTTTGGTTTTAATACTACCAATAAGCCAAGACTATGAAACTCTCGGTCTTTTTAAGGTCAGTTTTTCTGATCGCTATCACCATTTGTGCCCGTTATTCTTACGCCCAAAACAGCACGGACAGTACCCGAAACTCTGTGAAATGGGTCAATGTTGGGCTTGGCGGATTTAGCACAACGGAGAATATTTCAGGAGTTGGATTTGAGTTGTCCTGGAATGTGAGAGATGAGAATTCCTTGAAGAAATACCGGCTTTTGGTAAACTCTGAGTTTGATCTGTTTGGACCAACTCCGTCAGAATCTTACACTTCATTTGCTATGCTGTTCGGCGCACCGCTCGATGTTACAGATGGTTTGAAGGTGTTTGCATCAGTGGGCGGAGGGTTAACGTATGGCGTGAGGAGAGGTGATTTTAAATACTCAACGGGGAGCATCTTTGGTACTGATCATTATGAAAAGGAACGCTTTGTTTCTCCTGTTATCTCTTTTGAGGCTGGTTTTACCGTCCAGCCAAAAAGAATACCCGTCGGTATTGGAACCACCGCCTATGCAGATCTGATCTTTTACAGGCCATTGCTAGGTCTAAGCCTTGTGTTGATTGTGGGAAACACCCGAACCGGCACACTAAAGTGAGGAAAAATAAGCTTTGATTTATCTTGTCATAACTCATAAATATGTCTCTCACACAACAAACCTTGAGAATGATAAAAACCAGTCAAACCAAATGACATACATTTGCGTTCACTAACCGAACATTTGATAATTAAAAGCGAAATAAGATGGCTAAACCTGTAGAAATAACAGATCAGAATTTTGACGAAATTCTAAGTACAGACCAACCCGTATTGGTTGACTTTTGGGCAGAGTGGTGTGGACCATGTAAGATGATCGAACCATTGGTTGAAGAATTAGCAGCTGACTATGATGGTAAAGCTGTCATAGGCAAAGTAGATGTGGATACCAACCCTGAAGTGTCTGCTAAATTTGGAATCCGTTCTATCCCAACTCTTTTGGTATTCAAAGGAGGAGAGATTGTGGATAAGCAAATCGGAGCTGTTCCAAAAACTGTACTAAGTGAAAAAATCGACGCTCAACTGGCGTAATTGATAGATCATTGTAATGGAAAGCCCGAGCTGAAAAGTTCGGGCTTTTTTAGTGATTTTCTCATTATCGTATTTTGCATCGTATATTGTCGTATATTTGATACGATAATATTAAAATTATTGGATCATGAAAATAACGGCGTTAATAGATGACAACCTGATTGCAGAAATCAAGGAGTTGACGGGAGGTCGGAATATTACGGATGCGATTACCATCGCCTTAAAAGCATACGCTAGTCAAAAGAAATTAGACAAAGCAATGAAGATGATTGATCAGGAGCCTTTGCAATTTCAGGAAGACTTTACAGCATACGGCATCAGGAAAATCAATAGAAACAGATGATATTGGTTGATACATCTGTTTGGATATCTTTTTTAAAAAAGGATGATACTGACATTACAGATATTTTGCGCAATTACCTAAACACGGAGGAAGTGCTGGCTGCCTCCCCCGTGTTTGGAGAACTCCTACAAGGTGTCAAGAACAAAAGGGAAAAAGAGGTAATCGATATCATCTGGCAAAGCCTACCGAAAATTGATGAGGAAGAACTATTTATCAAAGCCGGCGAACTATCCTCACAGCATAAGCTTTACGCCAGGGGCGTTGGTCTTATTGACTGTTTTCTCCTTGCAGTTTGCCTCGAATATGACTGTGCTCTTTGGACTTTGGATAAAAATCTGGGAACCGCTTTTGACCTTGTCACCAGTTGATCACTCATCTCTCAACACCTCTGCCGGATCGGCTGTAATCGTTTTATAGAAGTTTGACAGTACCGTAAGTGACGATATCAGTATGGCGAGCAATCCTGCTACCAAAAACGGCAGTACGCCTAGATTTATCCGGTAAGCAAAGTCGGCTAGCCACCTATCTACTATGAAGTACGCCACCGGTGCTGAGATCAGAAGCGAGATTAGTATAAGGAAGAATTGCTCTTTGTATCCCACGAAGAACAGCTTCAGGGTTCCAGCGCCAAGCACCTTTCTGATGCCAATCTCTTTGGTTTTCTGCTGAGCTATAAATGTGGCGAGTGCGAACAGCCCCAGACAAGCGATGATCACCGTGAGTATGGCAAAAATCCCCAGGATCTGACCAAGGTTGTTTTCACTTTTGTACATGGACTTCAGCTCTGTGTCCAGCACCTTGTAGGTGAATGGCTTTTGGGGCACAAACTCCTCCCACGTTTGCCTGATATGCGCCAGCGACTGATTATCCACATCGTTGACCCGAATGGCAATGTTTCTGAAAAAGAAATTTCCGTTTGGCCCCCGACGTGGCACATCCAGGATGAAAGGGCCGATCTCTGAGTGGAATGACTTGTAATTAAAATCTCTCACCACGCCGATTATTCTTTCATTTCCATTGTTCGACCTCATTTGTTTTCCAAGTACATCCTCTGGGTTGGTATAACCCAGTGTTTTCACCATGGCCATATTGATCAGCACAGACAGGCTATCTTCATTGTCAAACGTATCGTTAAAATCCCTGCCAGCTACCACTTCCAGTCCCATCGTTTCCACAAATCGTTCATCTACCAAAAGAGCAGGGTAAAAATTGTTTTCTCCCTGCGCCATTCCATCATGGTGAAAGTCATGGTTGTTGTTGTTCGTGCCTATGATATCACTCATGATCGTCACATCTAGCACAGAGGAGTTTGATTTTAGCGCACCTTTAAAGGCATCCAACCTTTGATTGAGGTTCGCATTTATGGCATTGAGAATGACCACATTGTCAGAGTGATAACCGTAATCTTTGTTGTTGAGCAGTTGTAGTTGCTGGTAGGTCACATTCGTGAAAATGATCAGGATAATGGCGATCGAAAACTGACTGATCACGAGCCCTTTTCGCAGCAGCTGACCTTTTGTGTTAGAAATAAATTTTCCTTTGAAAACCAGCAGCGGATCAAACGATGAGATAAAGAAAGCGGGATATACGCCTGATACCAGCCCGATGATCAGAACGATTCCAAACTGCAAAGCCAGGTTTTTGACTGAGAAGATATCCGAGACACTCAGGCCGATCAACTCATGAAGAAAGGACGTTGACAGGAAGCAAATACCCAGAGCTATCAAAAACGAAATCAAGGCGATGATAACCGATTCGGATAAAAACTGAAAAACCAGCTGAGTTCTGGTAGCTCCCGATACTTTTCTCACACCAATCTCCTTTGCTCGCAGAAGTGAGAAAGAAGTGGATAGGTTGATGAAATTTACAACGGCAATCAGGATCAAAAACAGCGCACATGATATGAAGATATATACGTATTTGATATCGCTGTTGGCAGCCATTTCAAATTCTAAGTGGGATTTGAGGTGTACATCTTTGATTGGCATCAGGTAATGACTGGTCATGTCGCGAGAGCGTTCATCGTAAAATTTATCTACGAATTGCGGAAATTTATTCTCTTCCAGATCTTCGATAGAGGCATTTTCGCTCAGCTTCACATAAGTCCATGCAGGATTCCACACCCATTGATTTCTGAGAAATGGTACATTAGCCTCCACAGTTTGCATTGACATCAGTACCTCTGTTTTGATGTGAGATATGCCCCCTTGCTCAAAAATCCCTGTAATCTCAAACTTGTTTTGGTTGAAACCTTCGTGCACAAATTTTTGGCCTATGGGGTCAGCATCGCCAAAGTACTTTTTGGCCAGATCTGTGGATATCACGGCAGTGAAAGGGTTGTCAAGTGCTGTTTCTGGGTTTCCGCGTACCATGGTGTAATCCAGCATGCTAAATATGCTGGTGTCAGTGAAGTACACATGCTGCTGGTTGAATTTGCGCTTATCCTCTGTTTCCAGCGTGACGATCGGGGTTTGGAAGTTGAAGAGCCTAACCTGGTTTTCTACAATATCCGGATATTCTTTTACCAGCGCGGGACCGGTAGGATATGGGCAGCTCGATGAGTTTTCCAGATAGTTTTCACTTTCTATCATCTCTGCCAGACGGTAGAGCCGCTCGTGGTGCGGATGGCTCTGATCATAGCTCAACTCCTTATCCACATACTTGTATATGAAGATGAAAGCCGCCAGACTTATTGCTAAACCAATAATGTTGATCGTGCTGATCAACTTGTTTTTTGCCAAACTACGCAGGGTAGTTTTGAGGTATTCAGAAATCATGGTTCAAGAGTTAGTAGAAAATGTTAACTCTCTCCAGTATGCAAAGGTAGATTACGTGAGGGGCGGTACTTGGTTGTGTGCTTTTATGTGAGTGGTTAAAATGGTTGAAGGGTGAGTTTTTACCTCATATGCGCTATTAGACTAGAAACCCATCACTTTCATCACCATACCAAGGAATAGAAGTGTATTCTTCTTCGGTTGGATCAGGGGTAAAACATTGAGAAATTCCGGGTCTACTTGAAAAGGTCAATATCAAAACCATTGCGAGGGTTTTGACTTTCAAAAACGAGTTGTTCATTATAATAGAAATTTAGGTAAGTGAGTTCTTTTTCGTTGCAATCTCCAATAAAGGCACGGTACTCGAGTTTGAAAGTGTCAATATCTAAAGTCCCATTTCTGAGATACAGATAATAATATTCTGTTACATCCGTTCCTACATGAATTTCCTTGAACATATCAAAATACCTCGAGAAATAGACACTTCCGTCGAGAGGAACAGGTCCTGGGTATACTATGGAGTTGGAGTCATCGTAAATTGTAACTGAATCCAATCTATAAACCCCGGAGAGGCCTAGTAAATTTTTATTCGTGTCTTTATCAAATAAATCAAAACCCATCAAAAAATGTCTTTCAATGTCTGAATCACCAGTGCACTTGCAGCTTTCTATGGAAAGCAGAACAAGCATAACTGAAACTGTTGTGAAACACTTTTTCATATACCTAATTTAGTGTTTTATTGCTTTGTGACAGTAGGAGGGTAACAGGATAATCGGATCATTGATTGGTATAAAGGTGATCTAACAATGCGCCCTTTATGATGTTTGTTAGAATGTAATCAAACCAAAAACCATGTCAGACCCTAAAATAGCAGCTACCCAGCCTAAACCTGTAGAACTTGAAGCCGGAAAAACATATGCCTGGTGTGCCTGTGGAGAATCTGGCAATCAACCATTCTGCGACGGTTCCCATAAAACCACGGACTTTACCCCTGTGGTATTCAAAGCAGAAAAATCAGAAACCAAATACATGTGCATGTGCAAGCACACGGACAATCCTGGCTTTTGCGATGGGTCTCACAAACAGCTGTAATTAGGCCAAGAACATTTCTTGCAAACACTTCCACAAAGCACCTTTAGCGGATTTGTCATTGTGAAGGGCAGATAGCGGAGCGGAGATGAGCATCTCCTTGTCATCTAGCTTCATGACTTTATATGTTTCCAGGGAGCCGTCAATCTGATGTTTCAACTCATTGAGGTACCCGAAGCTCAGGAGCTTTTTGCAGTTGTCCTTAAACTCAGAGTATGAGCTGATCAGTTTGATGTCTGCTTCAGTCTTTTTAATTGCTTTTAGCAGGTTGTGCAGCAGTTCTTTGTCTTGAGCATTCATTGGTAGCACCAGTACGATCAGGTCGTGAATTTCGACTGGTGCTGGCTTTTGCATGGTCGGTGCAGGTTCTTCTGCTTTAGCGGGAGCAGGTGCTTCCGGAGCTTCATTCACGGGCTCTTCCACTACTGGTGCGGTGACTTTTTCCTGAGCAGGTTTTTCTGCTATCGGAGCAGCTTTCTCTGCCTCGTCCAGAACGTATATTTCCTCAGTAAAGAGCCTATGTAGGTTTTCGTCCTCAATCATCGATCTTAAATATAGATTTCAGTTCGGTGGCATCCTCGGGTTTCATTCTTTTGCCCAGTACCAAACGAAGTTGTCTTCTTCTCAATGCTCCGTCATAAAGCTCTTTTTCAAAGTCTGTTTCAGGCACAGCTTCGGGTACGTCCGTAGGATTTCCCTTTTCATCCACTGCTACGAATGTAAAGAACGCGCTATTGGTTTCTATTTTTTCATTGGCGGGGATGTCCTCAGCCGTGACCTCTATATACACCTCCATAGAAGAGCTGAATGCGCGGGTGACAAATGCCCGGAGCGTAACGACATTGCCTAGCTGAATGGGCCTGGTGAAGTTGATATTATCTACAGAAGCTGTCACCACAATTCTGTTGGAGTGCTTCTGTGCCGCTATGGCAGAGACTATATCCATCCAGTGCATCAGTCTTCCCCCCATCAGATTGTTGAGGGTGTTGGTGTCGTTTGGTAGTACCAATTCGGTCATTACCACACTGGATTCAGAACACTTCTTTGAATTTTTAGCCATAGATTATTGCCATCCTTTTTCGCCCAGCAAAGGTACGAACCGAAACTGGTTATACTCTTTTTTCAATACCTTGTTTTTTGCCTGCAGCGTCAACTTCATCATGGTTTGGGTTTTGCCATCGCCCACAGGTATGATCAGCTTGCCTCCGACCTTCAGTTGTTTCAAAAGATCATTGGGCACTGATGGAGCTCCGGCTGTTACTATGATGCCGTCATAAGGAGCAAAATCAGGAATGCCACGGGAGCCGTCACCTTGAAAAAAGTGAGGTTTATAGCCTAGTTTGGGAAGAAATTTTTTCGTTTTGGTGAAAAGTTCCTTTTGATATTCTATCGTAAAAACCTCTGCGCCCATTTCTAAAAGGACAGCAGCCTGGTAGCCCGACCCAGTTCCTATTTCCAGTATTTTATCGCCTTTTTTTATTTCTAATAGCTCCGTTTGAAATGCCACAGTATAGGGCTGGGAGATAGTCTGGCCAGACCCAATAGGGAAGGCCTTATCTTCATATGCATGTGTGTCGAATATGGCATCAAAGAAAAAATGTCGGGGGATTTTCATCAAGGTGTCCAGCACCCGCTTGTCGGTGATGCCCTTGGAAGCTACTTCCTTTACGAGCAGCTTTCTCATTCCCTTGTGCTTGTAGGTATCTTTCAAATGTCTAATATTGTGAAGCGATAAAATTAACTGAACCTTTAACCATTTTCGCTACATGTTTACAGGAATCATCGAGACTGTTGGTGAATTGAAAGAAAAAGTGTCGGAAGGCACAAATATGAATTTTAAATTCACTTCGGATATTAGCAATGAGCTCAAGGTGGATCAGAGTGTGAGCCACAATGGAGTATGCCTTACGGTAACCAAAGTTGAGGAAGGGGCACACTGGGTGACGGCCATAGATGAGACTTTGAAGAAGACAAATTTGGGAAGTCTAGAAGCTGGTCATAAGGTTAACCTGGAGCGCTGTATGCCCGCTCATGGTCGTTTTGATGGGCATATTGTACAAGGGCATGTGGATACCACTGCCGAGGTATTGGAGGTCAGAGATGAAGATGGCAGCTGGCTGTTTACTTTCCGGCTGAATAGTACAGATGAATTGCTGGTGGAAAAAGGGAGTATTTGTGTAAACGGGACAAGTCTCACATGTTTTGATATTAACGAGGATAAGTTTAAAATTGCTATTATCCCTTATACCTATGAACACACTAATTTTCATCAGTTCAAAAAATCGACGGTGGTAAATATTGAGTTTGACATCATAGGTAAGTACCTTAAGGCTTTATATACAAAATCTGCAAGAGGATGATCTTAAACTGTATGCTCGTCGATGATGACGACATGTCCCGACTGATAATTAAAAATTTTATTGAGAAGACCGATTCTCTAAATCTTTCTATAGAACTAAATAGCGGTGTAGAAGCAGCTACTATTCTAAACGAAAAGAACAATGACATTGATCTGGTGTTCATGGATATTGAAATGCCGGAAATGACGGGAATGGAGCTTGCCAAAGCATTAAACAATTCCTACCCAATTATTTTCATCACCTCAAACAAAGATTATGCGATCGAGGCTTTTGAGCTGGAAGAAAATGTCATTGACTATTTGGTCAAACCGATAGAATATTCCAGGTTCGCGAAAGCGGTGAAGAAAGCCGTGGACATTCGTGAAAAAGAACTGAAATATGCTGAGAAGGAGAATCACATATATGTGAAGTCTGACTCACGGCACGTACGCATACCCTATGCTGACCTGATCTTTGTAGAAGCGCTTGCTGATTACGTAATATTCAATACCACCAAGGGTAAGTTTATCGTGCATCACACCATGAAAGGCATAGAAAAGAGACTGCCAACAAGTTCATTTAGCCGTATTCATCGATCATTTATCATTAATCGAAACAGGATCAACTATATAGAAGATTTCAATGCGGCAATAGGGGATAAGATCATACCCATTGGGGCTACTTATCGTGAAAAGTTCTGGGAACTTCTGAACCAGATTTGATTAGGCGCTGACCCAATCAATTCCTTTTTTTAACCATTTTAAGGTTTCTTCTTCTTGAGAGCCAGTTTCTGGAGTATGATCATATTTCCAACTGGAGTCTGGTGGCATGCTCATTAAAATTGACTCGGTTCTCCCGTTTGTGTCCAGGCCAAACTTGGTGCCCTTGTCCCACACCAGGTTGAATTCTACGTACCTTCCCCGCCGCAATCTTTGCCAGTCTATTTGCTTTTGCTCATAAGGTTGCTGTGCATGTTTGTTTGCATAGTGAGTATATATGGGCACGAAAGCTTCTCCGACTTTTTGAACGAATGACCAAAGTTTCGAGAAGGGCTTGTTTTCCGTGGTTTCGCTGAGCCTGTCAAAGAAAATACCACCTACACCGCGTGTTTCATTTCTGTGAGGAATGAAAAAGTAATCGTCGGCCCAGTCTTTGAATTTTTGATAGTAGGAAGTATCTGTTGCATCACATACGTTTTTCAGTTGTTGATGTATAAATGCTCCTGACTCTGCTGTGATATAGTGAGGTGTCAGATCAATGCCACCACCAAACCAATAAGTGCCGTTGCTCATCTCAAAGTAGCGCACGTTCATGTGTATGATTGGCATCCAGGGGTTGATAGGGTGTAGTACGATTGAAACTCCCGTGGCAAAGAAGTCAGCTTTTTCCAGCTTTAAAGCCTGGAGTATCTTGTCTGGAGTTGGCCCTGAGACTGCAGAAAAATTCACTCCGCCTTTCTCAATAATTCGTCCATTTTCCATGATCCTGGACTGACCACCACCCCCTTCAGGGCGCTTCCAGATATCTTCCTGAAAACGACCTGTGGTGTCTAATGATTCGAGCGATTCACAAATGTTGTTTTGAAGCTGTTGCAACCAGGCTGATATTTCTTCTTTTCTTGCCATATTTAAAAAGGGTACCCGATACCCAGGTTTAGAACCATTTTTCCGTTTGGACCAAGGTTTTTGAAATTAAGATCGTCAAGTACGTACCTTTCTCCCTTAGATAAGCCGGGGTTATAGATTTTGTAAGCAGCATCCAGACGCAAAATTAGGAAGGAAAAGTCCAGCCGGAGGCCTGCTCCACCACCTACACCAAATTCCTTAAGGAAATTGTGGAAATGAAAAACGCCATCGTCTCCATCCAGATCTTCATTGTCTTCGATGGTCTTACTGCGCCAAAGCCAAACGTTACCAGCATCTAAGAACAGTGCATAGTCTATTATACCTATAAACTCGCGTCTAAGCTCGGCGCTGAGCTCGATGATAATATCTCCGGGCTGCTCTCGAGAATAATCTATCTGTGGATCACTCACATCGCTTCCGGTTTTGTATGGTGCGTAGCTACCTGGTCCCAGACGCCTGGGTTGCCATGCCCTTACACTGTTGCTTCCTCCGGCAAAATAGTATTTTTCATAAGGTAAGGCGCGGCTTTGTTCGTTTCCAAACACGTAAGCAATGCCCACGTTTGCTCTATAGGCAAATGCCGTTTTTCTATTTAGTC
The DNA here is from genome assembly GCA_039944535.1 of Cyclobacteriaceae bacterium. Lineage (GTDB taxonomy): Bacteria > Bacteroidota > Bacteroidia > Cytophagales > Cyclobacteriaceae > JAMZMI01. Next base: position 90,096 of record JBDUYP010000024.1, on the reverse strand, counting down.
GTATGTTTTGCCTATAATCCACATTCCCTTTGAAATACTTATAGCTGGTCAATTTGTCAACAACTTTGATTTGGTTAAACAATTCCTTTGCTACTCCTCCATATTCTACTGAGGTACGAAAGAAGGCGGAGTTTTGGTTGCTGATGCCATATTGATTGAAGTTGACATCCAAAGAAAGCATGGAGCTACTCACAAAAGAGTTTCTAAATGCCCTGACGTAAGAAACATTCCCCAGTGAGTCATATTCATCAAGCAGTGCCTGAAATTCGTCAGAATATATTTTTGTTTTAATGAAGGCTATTTCCAAAGGCTGAAATGTAAGCTGTGAGTTGTCACTGGCTTGCCATGAATACTTCATTGAAGAGTTTAAGGTGAGTCGCCTGTATTCATTTAAGCGATCTTCCAGATTTGCTCCTGCGGAGATCGTTGTTTTTGGATTGTATTGCCCGATTTTGGCCTTTTGTTTGTCTTTTAATGGTCCAAGAAACTGAGGGAATATCAATGAAAATGTGCCGCCGTACTGCAATCTCGAGTAATTGTTGTTTTCTCCTTCGGTTGTTTTGTCTTGCTTGCTGAAACCTTGAATACTCGTGTTAGCGTCGAATGAGAGAATTTCCAGTCCTTTGAATGTGTTTCTGTTTTTCGCATTGAAATTGATAAACGGACCGGGTAATTGGGCCTGATCCAGCTTACTCAGACCAGCCTCGATGGAAGTCTGATACTTGTTCATAGGGCTCGTGAAAATGTTGGCAATAAACTTACCATCAGCTGTGTCGTAATTAATATTGACGAATTTGAACATGTCGAGATAAGCCAGTTGCTTCTGGGTCTCGAGCGTCAAATCTTTTCTGTAAAGGCTGTCAGGATACATGAATATTCGCCAGTCTATCACACGCTGATAATAACGATTGTTATTTAGCTGATAGGTGACATTGTTATAACGGGTCGGAGGTTTATTGCTTTGAAGGGAATTGTTGGGGTTAGTTGTGAATATTACTGAATCAAGCTTGAATACTTTATGCGATTTCGATCGAGCTGGATTACCTATTGATTCTCTTATTATGAGTCTGTTGTCTTCGAGAGCAGTACTGTCTACTTCAAAAAGCACATATTGTCTTTTGAAGTCAAAATATCCATTGTTGGCCATCAGGTCAAAAACCCGCTCTCGTTCTGCTGTGATAAGGTCTTGGTTGTATTGGTTGCCTTTCAATAGGTGCCCTTCAATATTTTTATCAAAGATGGTTTTGACTTTTGGATCTTTAATGAGGTAGGTGACCGAGTCCATTGTATACGGAGCTTGTTCGTCTATCCAAAGCTTTATGTTTCTTTTACGCTTCGAATTATATCTCCAAAAAGCAAGTTTGTTTGGTTTTAGAGTCACCACCCTGGCATCAAAATAGCCTTCTGTAAACATGAAACTTTTGATGTTGCTTTTTGTCAATTCCAGCTTGCCACTGTCAAAAACAGCCAGTTTTTCACCCCATCTCATAAATAGGTTTCCCTGGGATAGTTTCTTTCTTTTCTTATCTGTTTTTCGGACTTTTTTGGATTGCAGTCGGCTTTTCTTCTTTTCTTTTGAGGTCTCTTCGATTGCCTCATCATACTTTTCTTCGATTCGGGCTATTTTGCCTGCCACCTTTGCGGAATCAAAGTGGTTTTCTCCAATCTTGTATAAGTAAACGAGGTGAGTGATGGGCAGACCGAACAATCGAGTGTTAGGTGATTGTGGAGCAAGAAGCTCCAAATCCTCTCTGCTATAATGCTTACTTTTTATTTTCTGAGATTTGAGTATAGCTTCACCTTCTTCGAGATATCGAGTGCCCAAACAAGAAGAAAGAATGAATATTGTAGAGATGACTACTAACTTTACCCTCAAACGCTGCGAATCAAATGGTTTCTAAAAATCAGTCAAAATTCATCAAATCGCTTAAGATTAAAAAATATAGGGTCAAGGAAAGTATGTTTTTGGTGGAAGGGAAAAAAAATGTTCTCGAACTCCTCAAGTCAGATTTTGAAATCCAACTACTGCTTGGTACAGAGGTTTTTTTATTTAATCACCTAGGTGAATTTAAAGGCCTTGAAAAGCACCAGATCGTACAGGCCTCAGATAAAGAATTGTCCGATTTGGGTACATTCAAAACGAATCAGGATTGTCTTGCTGTTGTTAAAATGAAGCCAGAAAAATACCAGGATATTGATTTTAGCAATCATGTGTTTGTGCTTGATGGTGTTTCTGATCCCGGAAACCTCGGAACCATTATCCGCACGTTGGATTGGTTTGGGTTTGATCAGGTCTTATGTTCTGCTAACTCTGCGGATTTTTATAACCCAAAAACAATAAACGCTACAATGGGGTCATTCACACGTGTGAGTGTGTCTTATGGCGATGTGCCAGAGTTCTTAAAGTCGAAACCTGTTGACGTAATGAGTTATGGAGCTGCTATGGAGGGTGAAAACCCTGCCGACATAAACCTTGGTCAGCCATCAATCATTGTGTTTGGCAGTGAGTCACATGGTATTTCCAATGAGGTAGGAGGGTTGCTGGATAAGAAAATTTCAATACCAGGAAAAGGAACGGCGGAATCCCTGAATGTAGGAATTGCCGCCGGTATTATATCTTATTTGGCAAGTAAAGGACTTTAGTCACGCATGGATTTGTATGCATTGATGAGTCCTGATGTGGATGAGTCATGGTCGGATATTTTTGACTCGTCTTCTAGTTTAGGGAGAATCCTTTTGGCCAATTGCTTGCCCAACTCTACGCCCCACTGATCAAAACTAAAAACATTCCAAATTATTCCCTGAACGAAAATTTTGTGTTCATACATCGCGATAAGAGATCCCAATGTTCTTGGGTCCAACTCCTTGAAAAGAAATGAATTTGTAGGTCTGTTGCCTTCAAATACTTTAAAAGGCGTCAGCTTTTCTATTTCATCTTTAGATAAACCCTGTGCTTCAAATTCTGCCACCACTTCTTCGGTGGTTTTACCCATCATAAGAGCCTCTGTTTGGGCAAAAAAGTTTGCCAGAAGTTTTGGGTGATGATCGCTAATCGGGTTTTGACTATTCGCCGATGCAAGGAAATCACATGGAATAAGCTTCGTTCCCTGGTGGATCAGTTGGTAAAAGGCATGCTGGCCATTTGTTCCCGGTTCTCCCCATATGATGGGGCCAGTTTGATAAGTCACTTTTTCACCGGTTCTTGAAACATATTTACCGTTGCTCTCCATGTCTCCTTGTTGCAAATATGGAGCAAAGGCATGCATGTACTGATCGTAAGGCAGGATAGCCTGAGATTCTGCACCAAAGAAGTTGTTGTACCAAATACCTAGAAGGGCCATGATAGTTGGCACGTTTTGCTCGTTTGGCGCATTTAGAAAGTGCTGGTCCATGGCTTCTGCGCCTTCCAATAGTTTCTTGAAGTTGTCAAAACCTACAGCGCAGGCTATCGGCATCCCTATGGCAGACCAAAGGGAGTAGCGACCACCTACCCAATCCCAAAACTCAAACATGTTTTCAGGGTCTATCCCAAATTCTTCTACAGCGTTCTTGTTGGTAGAGATTGCTATAAAATGTTTTTTAACGAAAGAATCGTCTTTGGCATTGGTTAAGAACCAGCGCTTTGCTGACTCTGCATTGGTCATCGTTTCCTGAGTAGTAAAAGTCTTGGATGCAATGATAAAAAGAGTCGTCTCTGGATCCACTTCTTTCAATGTCATGTGCATATGACTGCCATCAACATTAGATACGAAGTGCGGCTCAATACCCTCCACTGCGAAAGGTTTTAGGCATTCTGTAACCATGAAAGGGCCCAGGTCGGACCCCCCAATACCTATGTTTACTATGTGTTGGATTGGTTTTCCTGTATATCCCTTCAGTTCACCTCGATGTAATTTGTTGGTGAAGGTCTCTATTTTATCCAATACTCTTTTTACATCAGGCATCACATTCTTGCCATCAACTTCAATAGGAGAGCCTTTGGTGTTGCGGAGTGCAACATGCAAAACAGATCTGTCTTCAGTAAGATTGATTTTAGCTCCGTCAAACATGGCCTGTTTTGCATTTTGCAAACCACATTCTTCAGCTAATGAAAACAGCAGTTTTAGCGTTTCCTCACTAATTCTGTTTTTTGAATAGTCAAATAGGATATTCTCAAATTGGGTGCTAAACTTTTTGAACCTGTCAGAATCGGCTTTGAACTGATCTTTCATTTGCACTTCGCTTTGTTCAGCGAAGTGTGATTTTAACTTTTCCCAGGAAGTGGTAGTGGTTGGGTCTTGATTTGGAAACATTTGATGTACTAAAATTAGAAGTCTTTGAAGACGCTAAGTTTAGTAAAAAATGCCATATCCCAATTCTCTGTCGAATAAAAATAACATGTAAACACAAAACCCAATAAGGTAAATAACACCTTCGGAACGGTCAACTTTGTGTTTGTTGAAGGTGAACATGAATACAAACAATAGGAACGTGCCAGCCATAACCGTGAACATGTCAATATTTAATACTGCCGTGTATTGCAAAGGGCTGTGAATGAGTCCTGTGACTCCCAATACTAAGAGGAGATTGAAGATATTAGACCCAACAATATTTCCAATGGCTAAATCCGATTTCTTTTGATATGCTGCTACGGCAGAGGTTGCGAGCTCCGGCAGAGATGTCCCAGCTGCCAAAATAGTAAGGCCGATTAGTTTTCCGCTTACTCCGAAGAGTTCTGCTACTTCCACGGCATTGTCCACGATCATTTTGCCACCAAAGATCAACCCAGCTATACCGAGCACAATCATGATGGTGGTTTTCATGCTACCATAGATCACGATATCTTCCAATGATTCTGCTTCGTCCGGGTTTCTCGTCAGGTTCATAAAAATGTAAACCAAAAACAAGACGAACATTACCAATAGGATTACCGCATCCGATACGCTTAATGAGTTGCTTTCTGCATTGAAGAAAATGGTGTCATTGACTAAAATGAAAAAGACAATGGTTGCGAGTAAGGAATAAGGAATTTCCTTCCAAAGGGCATTTTTCTGTACGGTTAGTGGATATATAACAGCTGAAACGCCTAAGATCAAGAAGATATTAAAGACATTGGAGCCTATAATATTCCCAAAAACTACATCGTGAGAAACTGAACCAGAAATAATGTTAACAACGAGCTCGGGGGCAGATGTACCCATTGCTACAATGGTTAAGCCTATCGCTATATCCGAGACATTAAATCTTTTGGCCAGCGAAGAAGCACCGTTGACTAGAAAGTCGGCTCCTTTTATCAGAAGTACGAATCCTACTCCAATAAGCAATAAGTTGATAACTACGTTCAAGGCGGAAATTCGGGTTAGGCTATAAAAATATTAATTTATAAAGAATTAATTTAAAATTCTCGGAAAGATAATTATTGTAGACGTTTAAACAAAATGTCTTAATCATCTAAATACCAAGGTCTTTAACTATTTTCTCGGTTTTAATTTTCAAAACATCTATAGCGGCGTGATAATCGTCTCCTTCAGCTACTTTTTCATTAACTGAAAAGTAAAACTTGATTTTCGGTTCCGTTCCGGACGGACGAACAGAAACTTTAGAATTATCTTCAGTAATGAACTGCAATACATTTGATGAAGGAAAATCAATTGGACTTTCGTCACCGGTCAATAAGTTCTTAAGTGTGCCCTTTTTGTAGTCGATCAATTCGACTACAGGTGAACCTGCCAGACTGGATGGGGGATTCTCTCTAAAGTTAACCATGATTTGGTTAATTTCCTCTGCACCACTCTTTCCTTTTTTTGTAAGCGACTTAAGCGACTCCTGAAACAATCCAAAATCTACGTGTATCTTCTTGAGTAGATCAAAGATTGTCAACCCTTCAGATTTCACCCATGCCGCCATTTCGGCAATGAGTGCACAAGAAGCTACCGCATCTTTGTCTCTTACAGAGTCACCTACCAGATAGCCGTAGCTTTCTTCTCCACCGCCTATGAACTTTTCCTTGCCCTCCAGCTTTCTTATGATTTCCGCGATGTATTTAAATCCCGTTAGGGTATTGTACATTTTGATGCCATAGCTTTCAGCAATTCGCTCAATCAAGTCCGTAGTAACGACTGTTTTGACCATAAATTGATTGCCATCAATTTTTCCATTTTCTTTCCATTTCCTTGCTAGATAATAAATGAGCAGTGATCCGGTTTGGTTACCATTGAGTAGTTGGAATTCACCCTTGTCATTTTTAGCTGCAATTCCCACTCTATCGGCATCAGGGTCAGTAGCCATAACCAATTCGGCATCTATCTCTTTTGCTTTTTTGAGAGCCAGGCTTAGTGCTTCAGCTTCTTCAGGGTTTGGATAGATAACAGTGGGGAAATTACCGTCTGGTGTAGCTTGCTCCTCTACTACGGTTACATTCGTGAAGCCAAAACGCTCCAAAACAGGAGGGACGAGTTTGATACCCGTTCCGTGAATAGAGCTGAAAACTATTGGAATGTCACTGTTTGCCTTGATGATTTCAGGAGACAATGAAAGTGATGCCAGTTCGTCCAGGTATTTATTGTCAATTTCTTCGCCTATAGATTCAATGATGCTTTGATTTGCGTCAAATTTCACCTCGTCAATAGAGGCGATCTTCTGCACTTCTTTGATCACGTTAGTGTCATGTGGAGGAACCATTTGCGCCCCATCTTCCCAATAGGCTTTGTATCCATTGTACTCTTTTGGGTTGTGAGATGCAGTGAGCACAACACCGCTCTTACAGCCTAGTTCGCGTATGGCGAATGAAAGTTCTGGTGTAGGGCGCAAGCTTTCGAACAGGTAAACTTTTATGTTGTTGGCAGAGAATACGGCAGCTGTTGTTTCTGCGAAAAACCGGCTATTGTTTCTGCTGTCGTGGGCTATTGCAACGCTGATATCCTGACCACTGAATACCTGATTTAAATAATTGGCAAGTCCCTGGGTGGCCATCCCGATTGTATATCGGTTCATTCGGTTAGAGCCGACACCCATTATTCCTCTTAATCCACCTGTTCCAAATTCCAGGTCTTTGTAAAAGCATTCTGTTAATTCTGCATGCCCTGTTTCAGCCAGCATGCTGTTGATTGCATCTTTTGTTTCCTGATCAACTTTGTTGCTTTCTAACCATTTTGTTGCTTTTGCTTCTAAACTCATGACGTGTGCTTTTTGGATGAGGTGATTTTGATGATATAATCTATTTTCTTTTTTTAATTAATTCTTAAAAACCGAGTTTTTCTTTTACTCTGGTCAGGGTTTTTTCAGCCACTTTTGAGGCTTTTTCTTCACCTTTTCTTAGGGCGGCTTCCAGTTCTGATGGATTTTCCATCAGATACTTATATTTCTGTCTCGGCTCTTTAAATACTTCTAAGATGACTTCAAAAAGTGCCTGCTTAGCATGGCCATAACCAAAGTTGCCAGCTAGATACTTCTGTCTTAAATCCTGAGTTTGAGTTTCAGATGCTAATAATTTATATATACTGAATACGTTGCAGGTGTCTGGGTTTTTTGGCTCTTCCAGTGGTGTGCTGTCCGTTACGATGGACATGACGTTTTTTCTTAGAGGCTTTTCCTCCTGGAAGATATCAATTGTATTGCCGTAAGATTTGCTCATTTTCTGACCGTCCGTTCCGGGAATGGTCATCAAGGTTTCATCTATTTTAGCTTCTGGTATTACGAATGTTTCTCCATACTTATTATTGAAGCTACTGGCCATGTCACGCGCCATTTCCAAATGCTGTTTTTGGTCTTTTCCTACCGGAACCAAATTAGCATCGTAAAGTAGGATGTCGGCAGCCATCAATACAGGGTAGGTGAATAGCCCTGCATTCACGTCGCTCAGTTTGTCAGACTTATCTTTAAAAGAGTGCGCATTTGCGAGCATTGGAAATGGTGTAAAACAATTGAGGTACCAGCTGAGCTCGCATACTTGTGGTACATGAGATTGTCTGTAAAAAAGATTTTTTTCAGTATCAAAACCACAGGCAATCCATGCAGCTGCCACGCCGAGAATGTTTGCTTTTCTTTCTTCAGCATTTTTAATGGTAGTCAGAGAATGAAGATCTGCTATAAAGAAATAGGATTCATTTTTATCATCTTTGGAGAGTTCTATGGCCGGTAGAATTGCGCCAAGCAGGTTTCCAAGATGAGGTTTTCCAGAACTTTGAATTCCGGTAAGTATTCGAGTCATATGGACTGATTATTTTTTTGTGCAAACCTAAATAATTTGAACCTTTGCACGAGTGGGATATATAAAAGAAACTGCGTGTTGAAAGTTGTATTGGTATTGATGGCTTGGGTGAGTTTACCTTTAATTGTGCGAGCACAAGAAACAGCCAGTGTTGAAAAGGGAAGTGTTGAGCTGCTCTATCCAAAGAAGCAAGGAGCTATTAGGTCAGAGTCAAGGCATTTGTACTTCGGACATGTGTATGGAGATACGTCACTTGTAAGGTCACTTGTCTTATACAATGATTCAGATTCTTTGATCAGTATTTATTCAGCATCTATATCCGCTCCAGAGTTTTTGACTATCAAGTTTGATTCAATTCAAATACCGCCTGGAGGTCATGCCAAAATGCTCGTCTCCTTTGATGCGGCACAGTCTGGTTCTATGGGTTTCCATGAATGGCAGTTTAGTTTTGAAACTGATGATCCGTCTTATGAAGAGGCAGTCGAGTTTTTTGCTGTGGCCAATGTTCATCAGCGTTTTGCGAAGGTAGAGGGCGAAGGATCTGGTTTACCTCATATTGTTTTTGATAAAAGTAAAAGTGACCTGGGGGTGATTCATGAAGGAACTGTGATGGAAACAAGCTTTGAAATCACTAACACAGGGATGGCTCCTTTGATTATTGAAAATGTAAAGAGTAATTGTGATTGTATTGTGTGGAAACTGAATACAAGAGAAATCCAACCCGGAAAGACAGGAGAACTTAAAGTTAGCTTCGATACAAAAAACAGGAAGGGGCATCAGTACAAAAACCTAACGATTTTCTCCAATGACCCCTCTGCGTCCATCCAAATGCTGGCCATTAAGGCTCAGGTGATAGATTGATTTTTAATTTTGAAATGGGAAAAAGTTATTGCTTCTGTCCACATCTGCCATTTTTCCTGAAGCATCGATCTCGATACTCTTGATTTCACTGGAAGGGAAATCCAACGTAAAGGCATATTCAGGATGCGTCCAAAACCAATCGCTTAATATTGTTCGCTCCAAGCCAGAGTCGTTGATTTTTTCTCCACGCATCACTCCAATAGGGATATAGATCAAAAATTGACTTCCATCTGTTTTTGTGATCGTTATATCCAGTGGCATTGGGATTCTTCCCACTTTACCCAGTGTTACTTTGGTGGTATTATCTATGTCTGCCACACTCTGAATCTGGTAGTCTATTGTATAGGTGGTGTTGATCCAGTCATCAAAAAACCAACGAAGCTGGATGCCGGATTCTTTTTCCATCAAACGAATAAAGTCATTCGGGTGCGGGTGCTTGAATCCCCACTGGTTGCGGTATTTGATCATGCTTTTATGGAGTACGTCTTCACCGATGATGTAGTTGAGCTGCGCCAGAGCTACAGCTCCTTTGTAGTATGATCCGAAAGCATAACCTCTGTTGGAAATAAAGTGATCATCGTGAATTACAGCGGCTTCTTCTTTTCCGGAATTTGCCCAGCGGATATAGTAATTTATAGTGGCTCGCGTCGGATTGTCTTCACCTAGATTCTGTATTTCATTTACCACATAATCTTCTGCGTAGGTGGCAAACCCTTCGTCCATCCAGCTGTAATAACTTTCGTTGGTCGCGAGCATTCCCTGATACCAGTTGTGCATCACCTCATGCACCATGGTGCCCACAAGGGAGTTTAAAGATCTCACTCCTGTGCTTCGCTTTTTATTGATGATCAAAGTGGCCATGTTGTATTCCATACCACCATCACCACCGTGGATAACGGAAAATTGTGGCCATCCGTATTTCCCAAAATTCTCGTTCATGTATTCAAAACATTTAACCGTATATGCTGGCAACTCTGTTCTCCACAATTCCGTCTCTTTCCCTTTTATATAGAAAAACCTCAACAGCGGCCCATCAGGTACCTGAGCGGTTGTTTGTTCATAGTCAGTATCTGCAGCCCAAACAAAATCGTGTACATTTTCTGCCTTGAACTTCCAGGTGAGTGTTTTGCCTTTGCGTTTCACTTTCACTCCCTTATCTTCATAACCGTAACCGACTTCATTTGGGTTTTGAACGATCCCAGTTCCGGCCAAAACATAATTCTTGGCTATGGTAATGTTGACTTCATAGTTACCCCAGGGAGCATAAAACTCGCGACCTACATAAGGATGTGTATGCCAGCCATATGGGTCGTATTCTGCGAGTTTCGGATACCATTGTGCCATGGAGTAATCCACTCCATCAAAACTGTCGCGACCGGTTCTTCTGATCTGTATGGGAACCTGAGATTCAAATTGCATTTTGAAAGTGGTAGATTGACCGGGTAGGATTGGTTCGGAGAGCTTGACCTCCAATGTGGTGTATGAAACTTCGAACTCCAGTTTTTCACCATCCTGAGTCAAATTTTTCACTTTGTGCCATCCCATCTCGGTTTCTTTAAGGTTGCCTATTTCGTCCATAAGAGGAAATCTCGGGTCAGGATTGGGTGTTACTCGTCTGTGCCACTCCATCATGCTACCGGGTTGGAAAGCATTGTAATAGAGGTGGTAAAAAACCTGAGTTAATGTATCTGGTGAATTGTTGGTATAAGTGATAACCTGATCTCCGGAAAACTGATGCTTGTTGGTATCAATTTGGATATCCATTTTATAATCAGCCTTTTGTTGCCAATAACCCTGAGCCAGGGTAGTCGAGGTGACTAGTAATAGAAGTGAGAAATTTAGAAATACTTTTACAGACTTCATGTTTTTCGTTTTTTGATCAAAAGAAAAAGCCTTAACACGAGGGTAAGGCTTTAGTTATTCGAAATTATCAATTAATTGTTAAGCGGAATTAGGAACTATTGACCGAAGGCTTAACATCGCTTTGAATGGAGGTTAAACGTCCACCTTAGCGTACTTAGCATTCTTCTCAATGAATTCCCTGCGCGGAGCTACTTCATCACCCATGAGCATGGAGAAAAGGTGATCTGCCTCGGCAGCAGATTCGATAGAAACCCGCTTCAAGCTACGCGTATCAGGATTCATAGTGGTTGTCCAAAGCTGCTCAGGGTTCATTTCTCCGAGACCTTTGTATCGCTGTATGTTCACAGAATCTTCTTTGCCTTCTCCTGCTATCTCTTTGATCACCTGATCACGATCGGCATCAGACCATGAGTACCTTTCCTGCTTACCTTTTTTGATTAAGTAAAGAGGAGGGAGAGCAATGTACAGATAGCCATTCTCAATTAGGCTTCTCATGTATCTGAAGAAAAATGTTAAAATCAGGGTTCTGATATGGCTACCATCAATATCCGCATCGGTCATGATGATGATTTTGTGGTAACGAAGCTTCTCCATGTTGAGAGCTTTTTCATCATCTTCGGTTCCAAATCTCACACCAAGAGCCGTAATGATGTTTTTAATTTCGTCGTTATCGTAGATTTTATGCTCTTGTGCTTTTTCTACGTTTAGGATTTTACCTCTCAAAGGAAGAATAGCCTGAAACTTTCTATCTCGTCCCTGCTTTGCTGATCCACCGGCAGAGTCTCCCTCTACAAGGTAGATTTCGCAGTTTCCAGGATCCTTGTCAGAGCAGTCAGCAAGTTTTCCAGGAAGCCCTGTTCCAGAAAGGACGTTCTTTCTCTGAACCATCTCACGTGCTTTTCTCGCTGCGTGCCGAGCCTGAGCGGCCAAAATCACCTTCTGAACGATTTGCTTGGCTTCCTTAGGGTGCTCTTCCAGATATTCGTTGAGCATGTCGCTTACGCAGGTGTCTACTGCACCCATGACATCAGAGTTTCCTAGTTTGGTCTTGGTTTGACCTTCAAACTGAGGTTCTGCCACTTTCACAGAAATGACGGCAGTCAAACCTTCGCGAAAGTCATCTCCATTGATATCCAACTTTACTTTTTCTAACTGACCGGACTTTTCAGCATAGGATTTCAAGGTTCGCGTGAGCGCCCTTCTAAACCCAGCTACGTGAGTTCCTCCCTCTATCGTGTTGATATTGTTGACATACGAAACCACATTTTCACTATAAGAAGTGTTGTAGTTCATTGCCACCTGTACAGGGATTCCCCCTTTGTCACCGTCAATGTAGATTGGCTGAGGAATCAGTCTTTCGCGTGTATTGTCAAGGTATTCGACAAACTCGGCTAGTCCTCCTTCTGAGAAGAAAGTCTCACCGATATCTTTTCCGTTTTCATCTTGTTCTCTGTGGTCAACGAGATGTATTTTGATTCCGGCGTTCAAAAATGAAAGTTCTCTCAGTCGAGTAGCAACAGTTTCGTATTTGTACTCTGTAGCGATGAAGATACTTGCATCAGGCTGAAAAGTAATGGTCGTACCTGTTTTGTCGGTTGTACCTACTTCTTTTACAGGATACTGCGGGATCCCAATTTTATATTCTTGCTCAAAAACTTTGCCTTTTCTGTGAACCGTAGCTTTTAGGTCTGTGGAAAGTGCATTCACACAGGAAACCCCAACACCATGCAGACCACCAGATACTTTGTAAGTGTCCTTGTCAAATTTACCACCAGCATGAAGTACAGTCATTACAACTTCCAGTGCTGATTTCTTTTCTTTCTCATGATAGTCAGTCGGGATACCTCGACCATTATCAGAAACCGAAATGGAATTGCCTTTATTGATCTCAACTGTGATTTCATCACAATGACCAGCCAGTGCTTCATCTATTGAGTTGTCAACAACCTCCCAAACAAGGTGATGGAGACCTTTGACTCCAACATCCCCGATGTACATGGCGGGTCTTTTTCTTACGGCTTCTAATCCTTCAAGTACCTGGATATTACTAGCTGAATACTCCTTTTGACTCATCTTATTTTTTGGCTTCTGATTTACTGAAAACTAACTCACAAATCTACATATTTTCTACCATTCGGGCTGGTTGTATTTCGAGTTTCATTTTACTAGTTTTAGGCAAGCCGAAATTAAAAATGATGCGCTATTTTCTTGTTTTTTATATAATCCTATACGCTCTTCAAACCCAAGGTCAGGGTGGAGTTTCTGATGACCTCAGGGCCAGGGAAGATAGTATTCTTAAGGTTCGGGAGGAAAGGTTCCGGCGTTTTGATGAAATGCAAAAGCGACGTGAGCTTTATAGGCGCATGTTGTCTGAAAACCCAGCGCTGGCGATGGATTCTGTGGTGAAGGCTCGCAAAGCTGAAAATTTGAATGAAGGCCTGAAACGGTTGGCTCAACTGGAGCAAAACACCAGGCCTGATACGCTCAAGGAGATTGACCTGTCTTATGCTGGATTGGATGAAATACCTGATTTTGTTTTTGAAGCGAAAAGCCTCCGGATTTTGGTTTTGGATTATAATCACATAAGAAAGCTCCCGAAAAGGCTTGCTGAGCTTGATAGTTTGAAGCGTGTGTATTGGAGGTACAATGAGTTGGAGGATTTCCGGTGGATCAGAGTTCAAAACATAGGGGGTATTGAAAAGCTTGATATGAGCTACAACAAATTGACTCGACTGCCTTTGGGGGTAAAAAAGATCAAAGGGTTAAAGGAATTGGTTTTAGAAGAGAATTTGTTTGAAGAGATCCCTGTAAACAGGTTAGCGAAGGCTAGCTGGATTGAGACTGTTTCTTTCAATGAATGCCCGCTTTTGGAACTTGCCAGAAACAACTACGGCAAACTTGATTTTCTTCTCGTTTTTAAAGCCAACAAATGTGGACTTGCGCAAATAGATCCTTCTATCTATGACATGAGTGGCCTAGTAGAATTGCAGCTTCAGGAAAACAATATCAGTTCTGTTCCGTCAGGAATTTCGACAATGGAAAATTTATCCAAACTTTCATTTTATAAGAATAATATTCACGACTTACCGTCTGATTTTTTTGACATACCCAATTTGATTGTCGTCGATTTTTATTTCAATGACCTGGAGGTAATTTCTGAGGATATAGGGAGTCTGGATAAACTTGAGATACTCTATCTGTCAAATAACCGCATTTACAGTTTACCAGAGTCGATGGGGAAGCTTACCAATCTGGAAGAATTGTACCTTCATCACAACAGGCTCAGTACATTGCCGTCCACGATTGAGAGTTTTAAAGACTTAAGGGTTTTTAGAGTAAATGATAATTATTTAATTGACTTCCCTGATGCGCTTTTAAACTTTTCTCATTTAGAAGATATTGATGTGTCAAACAACCAGATAACCTCTATGCCGGTGGGTTTAGAGCATCTCAAAAAGCTCAGACTTTTTACTTTCGAGAATAACCCTGTCGATCTTGCTAACCCTGAGAATCGTGATCTGGTAGCTGAGCTTTACCGAATGAGTGAGGCAGGAACGATCTGCGTGCCGCGTGTTTCCATTTCAAGTCAGTAATTACCCACACTGAGCATGACGAGTGTGCAAGCATTGAGGGTTTCTATTCCCAGGTCGTTGGCTTGCCGGGCAAACTGCGGGTTCTCGGTTCCGGGATTAAAAATGATTCTGGATGGAGCTAAACTGAGTATGTATTCTTCCCAGTCTGCTTGATTCTGAGGTCCCAAATACATGGTTACGGTGTGAATGTTCTTAATTTCAGGCTTAGCTCTGATATCAAGTATGTCATTGCCGAATACTTCTCCTTTTTTGATGCCGAGTGGGACTATTTCCTGGTTGGCCTGGGTTAGTCTTTGTGCAGCTATGTAGGCGTAGCGCTGTGGGTTTGTGGAAGCGCCAATAATCGCAGTTTTTTTACTCATAGATTTTATAAACTGATGACAGCTCTTTTCGGTCCTGAAAACCCGAGGTTGATCCCAAAAATAATAGGGAAGAAGACCTCACTTTGATCCAGAGATTTGAATAACTGTTCGTTTACGTCGCTGGTTGCATAGTCTTTGGTAAAACTTCTGGTTGTGATAGCCATTCCGATATGAAAGTCGGCTGTGAGACCTGCGTTACCGGCTCGCTGCATCCATCGGTGGCCAATGAATACTCCATAACCAAACTGCATTTCAGAGGCCTGGAGTTCGGTTTCATTAGGGTTGGTGAGACTCATGGAAAAATCCTGCTTGATTGCTTTGTGATTGAGGTACCCGCCTTCGAGCTGGTGCCCGAAGTAAAACATGCCCAGTTTTTTATCATCGTGGTAAAATTTTTGGCGAAACTCAGCCGTGATTCCTGCAGTGTTTACTTTACCTGCATCTGCTTGTTTTAGAAATGGTTTTTTGTGAAGAAACAATTCTAATTCATATCCGAGTCTTTCCTGAAGGTAATATTCTACAGCTAGAGGTATGTGCCCGAGGGGGATCCAGGCGGGGTTGGTTGCTATGATATATCCTCGAAACTCGTTGACTCGCGGTTGGAAATAGCGCAGTTTGTTGCTTTTATACCGGTATTCAGGTTTGCTAAAGCTTTCCTTTTCCTTTTCAGCCTTGATTGATTCTGAGGTTCTAAATATGGGCTTTTCGTTTTCATAAACGGGACGATAAACTCCGGCAATAGATGCATCCGGATTGTAAAGTGTCCATTCACCCACTCTGCGCTCGTCATCCAGTTGACCTTTCATCTTTATGGTACCATCAGGGTAAAAACTCTGGTAATCTCCTTTTCCATTGGTGTAAGTCGCTATACCATCTTCCACTCCATCTTCGCTATAGAAGATCCACTCTCCGTCTTTTTGGCCATTTTTGATAAACCCACGCGCCTTTTGCTTGCCACTCTCGTAAAACTCAACATATTCACCTGTTCCCACGTCATATTTTCCCTCACCCTTGATAATCCCTGATTGATAATAAAGCTTCCAAAATCCGTCTTTTTGATTTCGCTTCATTTCACCCTCAGAACTCACAGATCCGTCTGGATAGTAGTATTTCCAAACTCCGTTTTTTTCACCTGAGAGGAAGTTTCCTTCAGCAGCTATCTGTCCATTTTTGTGGAAGTGTTTCCAATATCCATTTCGCAAACCGTCATTAAATGCTCCTTCGGCTTCTTTTTCTCCTGTTTCAAAATAATAGATCCAGTTTCCTTCGCTTTCTTCGTCCACATTTCTTCCTTCCATTTTGAGCGCTCCGGAAGGGTAAAACTCCTTATAAAGGCCATCTCCCTGATCGTAATAGGCCTGTGCTTTGAGGGAGCCTTCTTCGTAGAGGTAATTCCAGATCCCTTCCTTTTGCCCGTCAAAGTATATGCCGCTACTTTTCTCTGTTCCGTTTTCAAAGTAGTACGTCCAGTGTCCGTGCTTGATGTTGTCTTTGAAAAGTCCGGTGGCCTTTTTGTTGCCATTTTCGAAGTAGTAAACCCATTGTCCGGTTTGTTTGCCTTGCTCGTAGTAGCCCATGGCTTTTTCATGACCATTTTCGAAATAAAACTCCCAAAGGCTATCTGAAAGATCGTGGTGGTAATACCCCTGCGTGGCAAGCGACCCATTGCCGTAAAAGGCCTGATACCTGCCAACAAGCGAGGAGTCTACTTCGTTGATGGAAATAACCTCCTGAATCTTGGTTTTCTCCTGATCGAAATAAGTCTTTTTGGTGATGACCTGACCGTTTGAGGAAAACCAGAGCGTGAGTACTGCGATTATGAATGCGTACTTCCTCATTCAAGTAAATTATGAAAGATTCTCTTTCTTTCCCCAATTCTCTACTTCTTCTTCGTTGTACAGGCCAGGGTAAAATACGATTTGTTGTTTCTTAGGAGGAAGATATTTTTGCCAGTTTGTACCTCCGGTTGCCTTGATGTCATCAGGGTTTCGGTGCAAGTACCTCACCGCACTTTTGTAATGCATCAGTGGCCAGGTCACATTTGCTTTATAGTCTAGCTGACGCAATTCATTCTCTATTTCTTCATCACCCAGAAACTCTCTCAGGTATATCTTGCGAAGGTTGCACTTCCTTACGGCTGTGGCACGTTCTCTGAAGGTTTTGCCGTACTTCTCTTCAAACTGAACAAGTGTCAATGTTTTTTTACCTGTAGCCAGCTCTGTAGCTCCTTTTTTCCAATACAGTAAATTGTAAATCTCCTCAATTGTGGAAGATTCAGAAACACTTTCCCTCTTGTCGGGCGCAGTGAGCAAGTGAAGGTCTGTAGCCCCGATTTCAATCATGCGATACTGTGCAGATTGAAAACCGGAGGATGGGAGCAGCGACATTCTGAACTGTAGAAATTGCTCAGGGTTCATTCCTTCGATCATGATATCGAAAGAGTTGATCAGGTGATCGAGGTATCGGTTCATTCTGTGAACCCCATTCTTGAACTTATCCCGGGTGTATTGTCCAAAGATTAGCTGATCCTGCTCATGCAGTATCAGGTTGAAATAAAGCTCAGTGATCTGATGATAAAGAATGAAGATCTTCTCATCTGGGAAACTGGTCTTTGGTGTCTGAAGACTCAAAAGTGTATCCAGGTGGATGTAGTCCCAGTATGTGAGGTAGTCGGCATGAAGGAGTCCATCAAGATAGGAGGACAAATCCTGACCGGTTTTTTCGTACTTGGCTGCCAACTTTTCCAGTTGGTCTAATATCTCAGGACTAAATTTTCTATTTCCCATTCTTCTTCTTTAGCTTCGGCTGTAAAATTGATTCAATAAACTCATAATACAAAAATGATGTCTGGCACCCCAAATTTACATGACACAAAACAAGCAATGAGAAACTTCGTGGATGATTTCGAATCTCCTGATTTTTATCAGATAGATGACCTACTTACCGAGGAGCATATTCTCATCCGATCATCCATTCGAGATTTTGTCAAAAAAGAAATAACCCCATATATAGAAGGTTGGTGTGAAGAAAATCACTTTCCTCATGAAATAGTAAAGAAGTTTGGCGATGTAGGCGCCTTTGGTCCAACTGTTCCTGAGCAGTATGGAGGAGGAGGGCTGGACTATACCAGCTATGGTCTCATTATGCAGGAGATAGAGCGTGGGGATTCTGGTATGCGATCAACTGCCTCTGTGCAGGGTTCGCTGGTGATGTATCCGATTTATGCTTATGGCTCTGAGGAGCAAAAGATGAAATACCTACCAAAGCTGGCCAGTGGCGAGATTCTTGGTTGCTTCGGGTTGACAGAACCAAATCACGGTTCGAACCCAGGAGGAATGGAAACGCATTTTACTGATGAGGGAGATCACTACTTGCTCAATGGAGCCAAGATGTGGATTTCCAATTCACCGAAAGCAGGTATAGCCGTGGTATGGGCTAAAAATGAAAAAGGCAGGGTCAAAGGCCTGATTGTAGAGCGTGGTATGGAAGGGTTTACCACTCCTGAGACGCATGGTAAATGGTCACTGCGAGCTTCATGTACGGGAGAATTGGTTTTTAGTGATGTGAAAGTGCCAAAAGAAAATCTACTACCAGGTAAAGATGGTTTGGGTGCCCCGATGGGGTGTTTGGACAAAGCACGATATGGTATAGCCTGGGGCGTGATAGGAGCGGCGATGGATTGCTACGAATCTGCCCGAAAGTATGCCGCTGAGAGAATCCAGTTCGACAAGCCCATTGCCTCTTTTCAACTTGTACAGAAGAAGCTGGCTGAGATGCTGACGGAGATCACGAAAGCTCAGCTGGTGAACTGGAAGCTAGGAAAGATGATGGATGAAGGAAAAGCTACCACAGCCCAGATTTCCCTTGCCAAAAGAAATAATGTAGATGTGGCACTCAACATCGCAAGAGAAGCACGACAGATTCATGGGGGTATGGGAATAACGGGAGAGTACCCCATGATGCGCCACATGATGAACCTGGAGTCTGTGGTGACCTATGAAGGAACCCACGATATTCATTTACTGATCATGGGTAATGAAATCACGGGTATTCCGGCGTTTAAATGATAGGGGAATAATCCTGTTGGGGTTTTAAACCCTAACAGGGTTACTTCCTGTTTTTGACTATCGTGATATACCCGCCTTCATTTGGCTCGTGAGTGGTGCCGTTTACGGTCCAGTTGCGATAGTCAGTGTGTGTAGCACCCTCGTATGGAAAAAACACGTCATAAATAATGGTATCAGTTTCATTGGCACTCAAATGAATTAGTATGGTCTCCGTATTTTCAAGAACTAAGTATTCTGTAGGGTAACTGGTAATCATCAAAGAGTTTCTTCCAGTATAAACTTCATCTGGGTTATACTTATGCGCATCCCTGCCAGTTATGTTTGGGATTATGTCGAATTCATTTTCCATTTGTATTAATGTTAAATGAATAGAATCTCAATCATAGTGGTTGGGGTTTCTTGATTGAGGAGATCATTTCCTTCTTCGTCTTGATAGAAAAAGTGAGGACGTTTAGAGCCAAGAGCACTGTCACAGCAACTCTCATCGCAGGAAACGCATATTATTGAGAATAATAGAAAAATGGATATTATTGATTTCATCGCTGAATTAAAGTTAATACTTAACTAAATGACATGACTGTTCCTTTTTGCTTTTGGTTGTAATCCGATAAAGACCGCTAACATAATCCTTGTGTGAAGGGTTGATAATCTTTAGCTAACTAGCGATTGATAACCAGAATCAGCGGTATGAAAAACCTTTTTCTTTGGATCAGCTTACTGATCTTCCAGTTTTCTTTTGCTCAGGAGACTTTCCACACCAATGGCGCAGTGGACGAACGTCCGGGTGTTTATGCATTTACCAATGCCACCATTTATATCGATCATCAACAGGTGCTGTCTGATGCTACCCTGATCACGAAAAAGGGGAAAGTACTGGCTTCAGGGCAAAATATCCCCATACCGGATGAGGCTATTGTGATTGATCTGGAAGGAAAGTACATCTATCCGGCATTCATAGACCCTTATACTAATTATGGGATTTCAAATTTTGTAGCGAGCAAATCCACTTCAAACAAACCGCAATATGAGAGTGAGCGCAAGCAAGCTTTTGGCTGGAATGACAATGTCAAATCCGATTTTGATGCTGTAGATCATTTTGCGATTGATAAAGCCGCCGCGGTGGAGTATAAGAAGCTGGGGTTTGGGGCTGTTTCTTCATTTCGAAAAGCCGGTATTGTGCGAGGAACTGCTCTGCTGACCAATCTGTCAGAATCCAATCCAAATGCGGCCATCATCAAAGGGCGAGCGGCAGCTAATTTTTCATTTACCAAAGGAGATACAAAACAACAATATCCTAAATCCATCATGGGGTCAGTGGCGCTCATACGTCAGACTTATTATGATGCAAAGTGGTACAAAGAAAATCCCGGAGTTGAATATAATCTTACGTTGGAGGCCTTTAACACAAACAGGTCTTTGCCTCAAGTATTCGAAGCGAGTGGAGATAAGCTGAGGGTATTGCTTGCTGATAATATAGGAGATGAGTTTGGTGCTCAATATATCATCAAAGGTAATGGAGACGAGTATCAAAGAATTGAAGAAATAAAACAAACTGAAGCGCCGCTGATCCTTCCGGTCAGTTTTCCGATGGCTTATGATGTGGCAGACCCGCTTGACGCCCGTGAAGTTACTCTGGCTCAAATGAAGCATTGGGAGTTGGCGCCATACAATGCGAAGCTGCTATCTGATGCGGGCATCACATTTGCACTTACCACGGATGGGCTGAAATCAAAATCAGATTTTTGGTCTGCATTGAGAAAAATCGAAAAAACAGGTCTGTCCAAGACCGTAATACTGAAATCGCTAACCACAATTCCCGCCAGCTACTTTGGGGTTGCTGATGAAGTGGGAGCATTGAAAAAAGGTATGCAAGCTAATTTCTTTATTGCCTCAGGCGATATGTTTGAAGAGAAGAGCAAAGTTATCGAAACATGGGTGAGCGGAGAGAAAAATCCATTCGATGAACTATCTAAGTCTGATTATGCGGGTGAATACAGCCTTGAATTCGGAGACAATGAACTGAAAATGGAGCTTATAGAAATTGAAACCGGACACTCAGGCGTTTTATATAAAGCAGATTCTACAATTATTCCTTTGACATTCAAAACCAGTGAGAATGCTGCACTTCTCACTTTTGATTATGACAGCATCGCCTACCGATTGTCAGGCTGGATAGGTCAGGGGAGATTCGGAGGAATCGGGACTAATGCGCTAGGAGAGGAATTTAACTGGAAGGCTACAGAACTGGAAGGTGCGGATACTTCAGGTGATGAAGCCGCATCCCCTAATTCTGAATCAGAGGGTGAGATCGTGGGGGAAACGATCTATCCGTTTGTGGCTTATGGCTGGACGGAAAAACCTAAGCAGGAGTCTATACTTTTTAAAAATGCCACAGTCTGGACAATGGAGGATGAAAACCCATTGGAACAGGCTGATGTGCTCGTTGGTGGAGGTAAAATCCTCAAGGTTGGTGAAAACCTCGAAGCGCCTGATGCCTTGGTGATTGACGCCACGGGAAAGCACCTGACGCCAGGGATCATAGATGAGCATTCGCATATCGCTTTGAGTTCGGTCAATGAAGGGTCTTCAGCCATTGTCGCTGAAGTACGCATGTATGATGCGGTCAACTCTGAGGATATTAATATCTACAGGCAGCTTTCCGGAGGGGTTGTGGCCGCCCAGTTGTTGCACGGGTCTGCTAACCCCGTGGGAGGACAATCGGCGCTCGTGAAATTCAGGTGGGGCAGCAGTCCCGAACAAATGAAAATCGAAGGAGCTGATGGGTTTATCAAGTTTGCTCTGGGCGAAAATGTGAAGCAGTCCAATTGGGGAGATCATAATAAAATCCGTTTTCCCCAAACGCGTATGGGAGTGGAGCAGGTTTACATGGATGGATTTACCCGAGCAAAGGAATACGGGGAGGCCAAGGCGAAATATGATGGACTAAACAAAAAAGCAAAGGCCAAAAACGCTGCGCCAAGGACAGATTTGAGATTAGAAGCTTTGCTCGAGATCATCAATCAAGAGCGGTTCATTACGTGTCATTCATACGTGCAGTCTGAAATCAATATGCTCATGGAGGTGGCCGAACAATTTGACTTTACGATAAACACTTTCACTCACATATTAGAAGGCTACAAAGTTGCAGGTAAAATGAAGGAGCATGGAGCAGGCGGTTCTACCTTTTCAGATTGGTGGGCCTATAAGTTTGAAGTAAGAGATGCCATTCCTTACAATGCCAGTCTGATGCATGACGCTGGCATAACCGTGGCTATCAATTCTGACAATGCTGAGATGGCTCGAAGACTCAACCAGGAAGCCGCCAAATCTGTGAAATATGGAGGTATGTCTGAAATGGATGCGCTGAAGATGGTTACGATTAACCCAGCCAAATTGCTCCATCTTGACCATAAGATGGGAAGCATAAAGGTTGGCAAAGATGCTGATGTGGTTTTGTGGTCTGATCACCCATTGTCCATATATGCGCAGGCAGAATATACGCTGGTAGATGGTATTGTTTATTTCAGTGTAGAAAAAAACAAGGAGCTCATAACGTACATAAACAAGGAGAGATCAAGGCTCATCAATAGGATGTTGGGAGCCAAAGCAAAGGGGGAGCTTACTCAAAAGTCAGCCCAGGAGGAAGAAGAGTTTTTCCACTGCGATAGCGAGGAGGATGGTTTTACCGAAACTTTCAACGACCATGATTAAGATAATTCACATAAGTATATTCATCTTTTTTATAGCTCAGTCCATTTTTGGGCAGGTACCATCACCTGGAGCTCCACAGTCTCAGCCCATTGTGATCATGAATGGCTATGCCCATATAGGTAATGGCGAGGTGATAGAAAATGCTTTGATCACTTTCAGGGAGGGTAAAATTGAAAATGTAGTAGATGCTCGAAAAGTGAGAATGGATCTAAGCGACTACAAAAAAATCGATGCTTCCGGGAAGCATGTTTACCCGGGTATGATCCTCATAGGAAATGAGATTGGCTTAAGGGAAATCGATGCAATTCGCGCTACCCGAGATGAAAAGGAGGTGGGAGATATTAAGCCACATGTAAGATCAGCGATAGCCTATAACACAGACTCTGAAATCATACCAACGCTCAGGTTTATGGGTATTCAGATAGCTCAGAGTGTCCCGCAGGGAGGGCGGATTCCGGGGACTTCATCCATTATGCAGTTAGATGCGTGGAACTGGGAAGATGCCGTATATAAGGAAAATGACGCTGTTCATTTGAACTGGCCATCGCAAACCAGAGGTCCAAAAAAAGGAGAGCATGGACGACAGGACAATGAGAACTTTGTTAAACAAAAGGACGAGGTGGTTCAGCTTATTGCGGATACTCGTTCTTACATGAATTCGTCCAAATCCCCCATCAACCTAAAGCTCGAAGCGATGGTAGGTGTTGTTTCAGGAGAGAAGAACCTGTTCGTGAGGGTTGATCGTGCAGAGGATATCATTGACGCCATACAAACACTGACGAAGCTTGAAATTCCCAAGGTTATTTTGATTGGAATGAGAGATGTTTTGGTAGTGAAAGACCTGGTAGAAGAAAGCGGATACCCCGTGGTGTTGGATAATGTGCACCGAACTCCATGGAGGGTAGATGAGGTTGTGGATGAGCCATATCGCCTGCCTGCCCTGGTACATGAATCTGGGATCATGAGCTGCTTGAGCTATCTCACGGCGTATGAGTTTTCCAGTGCGCGTAATCTTCCTTTTTTGGCTGGTACTGCCGCGGCTTACGGGTTGAGTAAAGAGGAGGCGCTGGCTATGGTTACTTTGAATGCCGCAAAGGTGCTTGGTATAGAAGATCGGACAGGCTCACTTGAGTCTGGAAAGGATGCGAATATTGTGATATCCGAAGGTGATATTTTGGATATGCGCACCAATGTTATTCTGCATTCCTTTATTCAAGGAAGGGAGTTGGATCTGGAGGGACGGCAGCAGAGGCTTTACCGGAAGTATGGGGCGAAGTATGAGTGATTTAATGGTCTCATAGAGAAAACAGAAGATTGTTCTGTCTTATGAGATCTTTACTAAAATATAATCTTAAAGTATTATTAATCAGATGTTTCGCTTATTTGATCGAATGTGATTATTCAATCAATACAGCGTGATTTCCAACATCAAATAGAGAAGAACTAGTCACAACCTTTGCACCATTTTTTGGCTTTGCTCATTTGGTCGCTTTTATCAAAACCGCATTCAGAGGAAGGACAATTGGTTGTAATGGCAACATTGAGCCTGCGTAAATATTCTTTTTGACAAGCCGTATTTGCAGTATATGTGTTGATTAAAATTCCGCGCTTATGCCATTTATTCACAAACCTTTCTGTCACCAGACAAACATTGGGTTCTAGTATTTGTACATCGTATTTTCTGATAACCATTTTGGAAAACAGAACTCCGGCTTTTCCTTTGAGCTTATTGTGAGTAGGATTGTTGTGAACAGCAAAAGCAGTCCTGACTTTGTCGTTTTTCTCCCTGAGGCTTTTCAATACGAACGGGTAGAAACTCGACACAAAAAAGTGATTGTAGATATTGTCACCATTGGTGGATTCCTGATCTGCTAGTATACTCAGCAGTTCGTTCACCGCAGGTTCCAGACGCCCTTCTTCATGTGGCTTAAAGTCCAGCTCGACCATCAAGTCAGGGTATTTGGATGCCAGTGCAGAAAGTGTGTCAACCATATCCTGTAGAGAAGGAACAAATGTCATTTCATCACCCTCGGAAATAAATGGTGTTTGGGTTAATTCTGCTAGTGTTAGCTCAGAGAGCTTGACATCTCTTTTTCCCTCCAGCACGCGTTTTATTGTTTCATCATGAAACAATACCAACTGATAATCCTTTGTCATTCGCACGTCCACTTCAATGGCCGGTGTATGATTTTCCAGGCTATTGATGATTGTGCCAATGGTATTCTCATGGCCATAAGCGTAACCACCCCGGTGGGCAAATTCTTGTTGTTCGAAAAAGCCAGAATCGAAGTGGTTTACTGACTGAGCAAATGATTGAAATGTAAGGAAAAGGAATGAGAGGGTAACCGCCAGGCGCATGAATGAGTTTTTAGAGGTTAAGAATAATTTGTCTAAAGCGCTTGGTGCGACAAAGCTAAACCAATAAAAGTTTGGATGTTGAAGAAACAGTCGTTAATCCAGGAGTTTTAATTGGGTTTCTCAGTGTTGCTTAGTTAAATGACTTTTATACCATCGGCACTTCTACCAAAAGCAATTTTGAATCAGTGTTGGCCTTGATCTCTAGTTTGTCTATTTCAGATATCCCAAGTCCATCCCGCAAGCTCATGTCCACTCCATTGATATTAACATCACCGCCAATGACAAAGGCGTAAACACCATTTCCTTCCTGATGAAATTGATATTCAGTAGAATGGTCAGTTTCCTGATCAAGTAGCGAAAACCATGCATCCTGATTGATCCATACAGCGCTATCGTCATCCGGAGCTACCACAGTTTGAATTTTGTTTTGCCTGTCTTCTGGACGAAATGTTTTCTGATCGTATCGTGGCTCTATATTTTCTACCTTAGGAAATATCCACAATTGAAGAAAGTTGACTTGCTCTGTTTTGGAATGATTGTATTCTGAGTGTGTCAGGCCCGATCCGGCACTCATTATTTGCACATCTCCAGATCTGATTACCTCGATGTTGCCAGTACTGTCTTTGTGTTCCAGGTCTCCTTCCAGTGGAATAGAGACTATTTCCATGTTGTCATGTGGGTGAGTGCCAAAGCCCATTCCGGGCTCCACTATGTCATCGTTAAGTACGCGAAGCGCACCAAAATGGATTCTTTCAGGGTCATAGTAGCGCCCAAAACTAAAGGTGTGCTTGCTGTCAAGCCATCCAAAGTTGGCTCCACCACGGGAGTTTGATTTATGTAATATGGTTTTCATTGAATTTGTGTTTTAGTTGAGAGATCCGTGGAACGAAATATCCGACAATGGCTTTCTGCTTCTTTCGGAAACTTCTCTGGAATACAGTGGCTCAGGCAATTGATCAGGTGAGCCGGAGTACCCCAAAGCAATAACTACCGCCGGCTGAATGTCTTCATCGAGGTAGAATGCTTCAGAGATTATTTGCTTATCGAAACCTCCCATCTGGTGGAGGCTAAGCCCTTCTTCGGTTGCCTGAATTGATAAATTGCCTACGGCAAGTCCCAGGTCGTAAAGGGCTGATCCATTGGTTTTCCCGTTTCTACTAAATGTTTGCTTTGCAGCTGCAATGATCAAAACAGGAGCCTGTTCTGCCCATTTGTTGCCGTCGTAAAGTGCTTTTGCGATGGCTTCATATTCACTTTCTCCTTTGTGAGCGTACACAAATCTCCAGGGTTGCTCATTCATGCTGGAGGCAGCCCAGCGGGCAGCCTCAAATAGCATTTTCAAGGTTTCGTCGCTTACAGGTCTGTCGCTGAAGGATCTGGGGCTCCATCTGTTGGCAATGGCAGAAATAAGGTGCTTATCAGTTGATGCGCTTTTGTCTATTGTGTTTATATGTGTCATGTCGTATAATTATGTGTGTTGCATATTTATACGAACATACATTATATGTAGTTACATTTATTTACCAGCCTTTGTTATAACTTGATTCTGGCCATGATATTGAGCGTACTTCGGGTGTTGGTAGAGATTTCTGCAAGTCCCGATCCCACTGTATCTGTGTCTCTATAATTGAATCTGGCATATCGAGCCCAGAAGGTTAGCTTTCTGGTTGCGTTGTATTGCAAGAGGATGTAAGCCCGGGTACCTACACCATTGTAGGCAGGTATAGAAAAAGCATAAAGCACATTCTTCTCATAGGCATATTGTCGGTTTGCATAATCTGTATCAAAGATTGCAGCCCGTGTACTCACTTTCATTTTCCAGAAAGAAAAGTTCAAATCCTGCATGAGCGCATACCCCGTCGTTTTCTCATTTTTCAGCTCGTATGATGAGGTTTGGAGCCTTGTTTTGAGCGATAGTGAGCGGCCTAATTTATAGTCTATATTGATCAGGTAGTTTTTTTTCGATCCAGTGAAAAGTCTGTTCAGGTTTGACTCATCTATGGATTCAGTGATTTGCTTATTCTCATGGCGGAATTGTCCATACATGGTGATGGACCTTGATGGTTTGAACGTGTACCTTGCCAGATATTCGTGTCCTTCGGAGGGAGATTCGGTTCTGTATCTCAGCCAGGGGAAAGAGAACTTGTCATAATAAAGGGCCAATGTGTGCCGCCGGTTGGGATGGATTTTCAGTCCCCAGTATACCCCTTTTTCATTGATTATGCGGGAGCTTTCGCTAAAGGCATTTCCGTAAAAAGAATGAAAGTCTTTTTCATAATTCCGAAGAGCCATACTCATGTCTATGGTAGGAGAGAGGCTTGCCATGAATCCTCCGACCATTCCATTTCCTCCCGATTTTGACTGTGCGGCCTCTCCAAAAAGTATGAAATTTTGCCATACGTATGATCCATATATACTGCCAATGTAATTGTGATCGCCCTTAAACTCGAACTGGTTGTAGTTGTTGGGTTTCTTCTGTAGAGGCCTGGAGTAGTAGGTGTTGAGAAATGTGGCACCAAACTTTGTTCTTGGGTTGATGTTGTACTGTACTGCACCCCCGAAGGACTGCTCATTGATTTTATTTTTAGCTGCTATTTCATTTTCTGTTCGGTGAAAACCCGTCGATTGGATGGAGTTTACGAACTCTTCAAAGTTGGAGTAAGTTGTGTCGTTTTGAAGGCTGGCGTCTTGATTGAGGTTGGAGTAAAAAGCGGTGATTTCTGTTTTTCCAAGCTCGACAGTTGTGGCAGCACCTCTAAAAAAGCCTGATTCCAGCACACTCGCATAGGGTCTTATGCCTGTGCTGTTTCGTTTTACTGTGTTGACAGTTTCGGCTCCTTTGCCCGATCCGAAACCTGCCCCGAAAACCAGACCCTGACCGAACTGCATCTGATAGTCGCCGAGGTTTATCGACTTGAACTTGCCTTTGTCCATCAGGGCTAAATGGAAAGAGTAATAGTCAAAACCTTTTGTTTTCTCACTCCATGTAAAAGATTCTCCGGCATCCTTCTCAAAAGTAAACCCGAAACTAAAGTCATGAGACCTGCTTATTCGGTATCTCCCATAGAGTGTATTTGGGTCGCCGGCATAGCTGGAGCCTTCACGGTCTCTGTAGCCTTCTTGTGTTTCCAGAGTGCGGGTATATCGGAGCAGCACATAATTATTTCTTTCTTCCTTGATTCTCTGCCACAGCGAGCGACTATCGAGTCTTTCGTCCACTGAAACGAAAGGCAAGAGTGATCTGATCGTTGGCAGGTCAAAACCTTCGATTGCCTGAAGCTCGTTGATGGAGATTAACGCACCATTTTTCTCCACATGGTCAAAGAAGTTGGTCAGCTGATAGGGCGAAAGCATATAGAGAGAGGCAAGCTCCTCCGAAGTGGTTTTGTTGAGGTTGATGGGATTGGTGAAGTAAATGAGGAGCGACTCATAGATGTCTTCATAGCTCACATCTTCGTCCTGAACTTGAAAAAGATTTTCTGCGAAATCCTCCAGATCTATTTCAGGTTGCGTTTGGGCATTTGATCGCAGGGTGAGAAAACCCACACACACCATAATCAAAGCCAGTTTTACCCAAGGTTTCATTCGCCTCGAAGCTTATATGTCAAAGATATTTCATGAATTCCTCCCAGGTTGGGATTGGCTCCATACGCATAGTCGAACAAAAAATGTTTGATGTTCAGACCAAATCCAAAAGCGCTTTTGAAAGGACGAGTGCTTATGCCCGTGCGCAAATAAAGTGGAGCTATTAGTTGGTACTCCAGTCCGGCTTTGAAAACTTCGCCAAAACCAAGTTCCTTTTGTGTTTCTACATTGATCATGAGCTGATCCGATGGCCGGTAGGAGAGGCCCGCTTTCATTACAGTAGGCACCACATCGCTTTCTCTAAAATTAAAAATATGTGCGCCAAAGGATAATTGTGGAATGATCTGCACAACTCCACCGAACTCCAGAGCGATTCTTCTGCGTGTATCAAGCCCCTCAGCATTGTATTGAATGACATTGACTGCAGCGCCAAGGCTCACCATTTGTAGTTTGTTGCCAATAGCCAATGTAGCACGCTGCTGGCCGTAGATGTTATCTCCAAAATGGTAGAAACCAACTCCCGCTGTGGCAAAATTCATTGAGTGCACGAAACCTCCGCCCACCGTTTGAAAACTAGATACGTCGTATTTATTCTGGTATGTGACGAAAGCCGAGGTTTCATCCAATGCCCCAATGCCACCTACATTGTTGAACAGTGACCAGGCATTGGTAACGGTGAGCGATGAACCGCCCATTGCAGCACTTGCAGCACCCATTTGATATTTGCCATCCTGAGCATTGAGGAGAAAAGTACAGATGATAAGGGCAACAGCCAGATTCAAGCGCATGACATGCAAATTACCCTTTATGAGGAATTAATTCAATACCGGAATGTTATCTCTGTTTAAATTGTGAAAATGAAATGCATCCCTTACATGCTCATGCTCTTTTTTTCGACATATGGTTGTTTGGCTCAAGGCCAAAACCAACCCGATACGCTATTTTATGACAGTGGGGATATGAAAGCTATTGGAGCTATGCTGGGTGGAGAGAAGCATGGCTTGTGGAGATACTTTTACCCAAATGGGAATAGAAATGCCGAACTGGAGTTTCATCAAGGGAAGCTGCACGGTTTCCAGCGTTATTATGACCAAGATGGTAACTTGTCCGGAGAGGAAAACTGGGAGAATGATTTGCAGCAGGACACAACCAAGAACTACTATGCAGATGGAACTGTGAGAAGGAAAGGTGTTTTTCACCAGGGTGTTTATGAAGGATTGTGGATTTACTATTACCCTAATGGTGAAAAGCAGCAAGTTGGGGCTTATAAAGACGGTCTGCCTCACGGAGATTGGTCTTTCTACTACGAAAATGGTGATTTAAAGCAAACGGGAAAGTATCAAGAAGGAGAAATGGTAGGTAAGTGGTATTTCTATGATGAGAAAGGGAAAGTAAGGAAACGGAGATATTGAATTACAAATCATGTTTAAACCCCAACACAAAATTGAACTGCCCTTCGGCATTGTATGATTCTTCCAGCCTGATCGTGAGGTCGTGAATGGTAACAAAGTCAAGACCCAGCCCTACACTGTAAATGGGTTTGTTTGATAACCGGGAGTTGAGTTCGTAATTGGGGTAGTTGTTGACGTAGGCAGCATCGAAAAAAGTCTTGAGATATAATGCCAAAGGCCATCTCCTAAATTGCTTCATGGGCATCCAATCATCCGGTATTGTCGCTGCAGTTTTGAACAAGCGTTTCTTCAATGAGGATTTGAAAAGTAAAGCTTGCGGGCCTTCAACCACATTGAGTTCATATCCCCTGACTATGTAGTTTTCATACCCAAGCGCCAGATATCTGGAGTAAGGCACATCTTTGGTCGAAAAATGTGCGCTGACATTGGTCCCAAGAAAAAACTTCCTTCCAAGATCGAAATATTGATAAAAACTTGCGTAAAGATACCAGCGGTTGAAATCATTGAAGACCCCAAGGCCACTTCTGCCAAGTGTCGCGCTGATGTAATTTCCCCTCAAAGGATATGTGTGGTTGTCTCGGTAATCGCGCGTATACGAATAAGAAAGCCTGAGGTACCGTTGAGTGGTTCGCTTTCCATTGAAATATTCAGGATTTGCCACTTTGACACTGTCTGTGATAGTTGAGGTGTTGAAACCCGTCGTGATAAAGTGCCTCGTGTAAAATGACCCTCGATAACTAAGACTTAGTGAGGTGCCAAAGCTTTTTCTCTGTATGTCCTCAGAAAGGATAAATCGGGGATAGTGATCAATAGTCCTGTATGGTAGGTTTTTATACTCTGAGTACCCTATATCTGTAATCAAGCCAAACTTTTGATTTTTGTCGATATACGGTACTACGTAGTTGAGTAAAAACACTTTTTCGAAACCGAATTGTGCCGTGAGTAAGACTGTTTCGTCTCTTCCTCTCAGGTTATACTTCGATAGATTGAAACCATAATTCACTCTGCTGAGATCGTGATTCTCGTTTTTCCACCAATTGGTAAAGTTTCGGTCTCCGGCACTGGTTCTGAAAATAATGCCGGGGTACAAGTACCACCTTTCTGTCAGCTTGATTAGGATGTCCACGTTCTCACTGTCCAACTCCAGGATCTGGATTTCTACGGTGTTGAATAAGTTGGTATTGTAAATCTTGTTTCTGTCTTCAGTTTGAAACCCAATCAGTCTGTGCATGCTGATCGTGTCTCCTTTAGAAAAACTCAGTTCACGGGTTATGATAGACTCTCGCGTCTTTTCATTGCCAAGGATAAAGATGTTGTTGATTGTGACAAGATTGTTCTGGACAGTATCCAGATTGATATTGGGGGGATCAGGGATAGATTGTGACAATAGTGGAAATGCACCAATGCTCAATATCAGGGTAAGTAAAGTTGCCGCAAATACTTTCTTCACAAATCGATGGGTCAAGCGTGGAATTGGTTCATATTCAGGGCACAAAAGAATCAATTTTATTGTTAGCACCAAATAACAAATCTACTTTTGGCTTGTGAGCAAACTGATTCGTCAAATCTTTATTATTCCGGTGCTTTTTTACCAGTACTGTATTTCTCCTCTTTTTCCGAGTACATGCAGGTACACGCCTACATGCTCACATTATGCTAAAGAAGCCATAACCAAACATGGAGTACTCAAGGGGCTGAAACTGGCGATCAAACGTATCTCCAGATGTCATCCATGGGGAGGCAGTGGTTATGATCCGGTTCCTTGATTTAGTTCTTCAAGTTCCTCCTGAAATCCACCGGACAGAATAGGAAATCTGCACCAGCTTCTTGGATCCACATTGAAATCATCCAGATGAAAGCTTGGCGCAATACGCTCACGCTTCCATTGGTTGATTGACCACATCCTATAAAATTTGGTGATCCATTGCTTCAAAAGTAGGTGGTCAGGGTATTGACCTTTTAGTCGATCATAGACTTCAAGAGGAGATTTTTTGTCACGGATCGCTTTCTTTTCAATATTTACTAAAACTGAATACGGCATGAGGTCATCTTCATCAGTCTGATGCATCTCCTGTGGTCGAAGTTCGGCTGTTGGGGATAGACCGTTTACGTACTTCAAGCCGTGGTACCCCAACTCTTTCTCCGCATACTGTAGCCATGACAGTATGAAACTTTTGTCAACTGCCGCAATTGGTGAGATGCTGCCACTCGTGTCACCGTCCATCGTGGCGTACCCCACATCCCCTTCGCTGCGGTTTGAAGTTGAGAGCAGGAGACAGTTTTTGATATTGGCCAGCATCCAGATGATTGGCGACCGGGCTCTGGCTTGTATGTTTTGCAAGGCCAGATCATCAGCATCCCAGGACAATTCGCGTCCTAGAGCTGTTTCTATCGACGCTCTGTAGGAAGCTACTTCCTCATCAATCTTCCATTGTGAAAATTGAGCACCGATACTTTCTGCAAGGCCTTTTGCTGAGTTCAGAGTTTCGGCAGAAGAGTTAACTGTTCCCTGATATGCGGTATGCAGAATTTGTCCTACGATATCTTCTTTAGAGCCTTCCTTGAGATCCAAGCCAGTCTTGCGCTTAAATTTTTCAAAACCGAGCTCATTGAGCCCGTTTCTCACCAGTTCAGCAACCAGTACAGCAATACTACTAGAGTCAGCTCCACCACTGAGTGAGAGCACAAAACCCTTGCTACGGGCCTTCCTCATATAATCAAACAGAGCCAAAGATGCCGCATTCGCAAATTCTTCAAACTGATTTGGGTGATCCAGCATCACGGCTTCATTGCCATTTTTGGCGGAGGCAAAGTCAACTTCTATGGAAAGGAGATTGTAATCTTTAAAACTCAATCGCCTGTTTTTTGCGACCAATTTCCCATTTCTGGCAATCAGAATATCCCCATCATAAATCATTCTGCCTGACTCATTGCCCAGTAGGTTAGTGTAGAGATATGTGGCGGCAAGTTTCTCGGAGCTTTCCAATACCAGATTTTCGCGGAATTCTGCTTTACCAAAAGCAAAATGACTTGCGCTTGGGTTCAGGAAAAGATCTACTCCCTTGTTGATTTTGTGTGTGCCAGGCCGATCTTCTCGCCAGGCATCTTCACATATTTCAAAACCAATTTTGATGCCTGCAACCTCCAAAGTGAAATGCCCAAATGGGTAAGAAGAACCCAGATATTCGAAGGTTGAATTCAAGCCACTTTGCCACGGAGCAAACCATCGCGGCTCATAGTGAACTCCATCATTGGCTAGCTTTTGCTTAGCGTAAAACCCGAGCACTTTTTGATTATCGATCAGGCAAGCAACGTTGTAGCATTGCCCTTCAAACCACACAGGCAACCCTACTGAGATCATGATGCCCTCGGTTTCGGGGATGATAAGTCCTAGTTTGTCCAGAGCCTTTTCTGCGAGCCACGAGCTTAGAAACATATCCTCACAGCCATAGCCCGTAATGCAGAGCTCTGGCAAACAGAGCACCCGAACGCCTTTTTCTTTGGCCTCCGCTATTGCCGCTAAGATATTTCCTAGGTTATTGTCCCAATCCATTGGGACCTGGTTAAGACAAGCCCCTCCAATGATGATTTTTTTATCCACTAACCTAAATCTAATTCATCGAGTGTTTTCTGGGCAGCATCTTGCTCAGCTTTTTTCTTACTAAAGCCATATCCCTTCTCCATTGGTTCCTCGTCAATGAATACCTGTGCAACAAACTGTTTGTTTCGGGTTTCTTCATTGTGCTGGATGATCTCGAATTTAAGGTCTTTGTCCTCTTTTTGGGCCCATTCTATGATCTTGCTCTTGTGGTTGATGGTGAGGTTGGTTAGTTCGTCTAGATCAAAATGAGGCCTGATCAGGCGGTTGAGTATAAATGCTTTAGAGGCTCTGAATCCATGATCCAGATAAATGGCGCCAATCAGTGATTCCAGACAATCGCCATAGACAGATTTGTGTGAGATGGCCGTTCCTCTGTTGCGATTGTATTTAACAAGATTTTGAAGGCCAATTTTTTTGGAAACTTGATTTAAAGACTCCCTATTGACGATTTTGCTCCGTGTTTCAGTGAGGAAGCCTTCGTCCTTGAAGGGGAATTTTTTGTAAAGCACTTCGGCCACCACCATGCCGAGAATGGCATCCCCAAGGTATTCGAGGCGTTCATAAGATTCCTTAAAACCTTTTTTGTTGACAGTGGCGGCACTCGTATGCCGCATAGCTAATTTATAAAGCGACAGGCTGAGTGGCCTTTTTCCCGTGATTATCTTAAAATGTCGATAAAGCTCTTTGTCACTCGCTAGGAGGTAGCCGATAAACCCGAATGATTTTCTGAGCAGAGACGGCACTTACTCTTCGTATTTACCGAAAATTATCGTGCTATTGTGTCCACCAAATCCAAAAGTGTTACTCAGGGCAATTTTCACTTCTCTTTTCTGTGCTTTGTTAAAAGTCAAATTGAGATTTGGATCGATTTCAGGGTCGTCTGTAAAATGGTTGATAGTAGGAGGGATGATACCCTTTTCAATTGCCATCAAACATGCAATACTTTCTATAGCCCCGGCTCCACCTAGCAAATGACCAGTCATTGATTTTGTGGAACTGATATTTACGTTGAAGACGTGATCACCCAAAACGTCACTTATAGCTTTGACCTCACCTGCATCTCCCAGCGGTGTAGAAGTACCGTGCGTATTAATGTAGTCAATTTTATCAGCAGTGATCCCCGCATCTGCCAGGGCATTGTTCATTACTAACTTGATACCATGACCTTCTGGGTGGGGGGCAGTAATGTGATATGCATCGGCCGACATGCCGCTACCTAACACTTCCGCATAAATTTTGGCGCCTCTTGCTTTGGCATGCTCATACTCTTCGAGCATAAGTGCTCCGGCACCTTCTCCAAGCACAAAACCATCTCTTTCCTTGTCATAAGGGCGAGATGCGGTTTCAGGAGAATCATTTCTTTCAGACAATGCTTTTAGAGCATTGAAACCACCAATTCCAGATTCGATTACAGCGGCTTCAGAACCTCCAGTCAAAATAGCCTTGGCTTTCCCTAATCTGATATAGGTCAATGCATCTCCAATAGCGTGGCTTGATGAAGCACATGCTGATACAGTTGCAAAATTGGGGCCTCTAAATCCGTATTTAATTGATAGCTGACCTGGTGTGATGTCCAGGATCATTTTAGGAACAAAGAACGGGTTGAACCTTGGAGTCCCGCCACCAGTAGCAAAGTTGGTGACTTCTTGCTGGAATGTGGTAAATCCTCCGATTCCACTCCCCCAGATTACTCCGATATTATCTTTGTCTACTTTTTCAAGATCCATTCCTGAATCTCTGATTGCTTCGTCACCAGCGACCATCCCGTACTGCGTACAAGGGTCCATTTTTCTGGCTTCTTTTCGATCCAAATAATTGGTGGGATCAAAACCCTTCACTTCACAAGCAAACTTGGTTTTAAAGTTTGTTGTATCAAATCGTGTTATAGGGGCGGCACCACTTACTCCTTTGGCCAAACCGTCCCAATATTCTTGTTTAGTATTTCCTAATGGCGTAACAGCACCAATCCCAGTAACAACGACTCTTTTTAATTCCATGAAAGGATTTTAAAAACAAATATTATTTAACGTTTTCTTCTAGGTAAGAAACGGCCTGACCTACAGTGGCAATATTTTCCGCCTGATCATCCGGAATAGATATGTTAAATTCTTTTTCGAACTCCATGATAAGCTCTACAGTATCCAGTGAATCTGCGCCAAGGTCATTTGTGAAGCTAGCTTCAGGGGCTACTTCTGACTCCTCAACACCCAATTTGTCAATAATAATTGACTTCACCTTTTGTGCTATTTCTGACATTTTTTTGTGTTTTAGTTAAAATCCAGTGCAAAGAAATACATTAAAGCTTTAAAATCAAACTAAAATAATCTTGTGACATTTTAGGCTTGATGGAAGCTTATATATTGCGGTTTTTTAGAACTTATTTTTGACCAAATGGCTCTTGTATATAGGCTTTTCCGGCAGAATTGGAAAATATATATTTACTTCAGCTGATTGTTTTTCTAACGAGGAAAATTTAGTCGAGGAACTGCCGGAACGAATGCTAGGGGTTTTGTTATTTTGCTGTCGAATATGTCAAAAAAAAATAAGTGGGAAGAAAAATATGAGATTGATTTTGAGCTTATCGGAGTGGTTTCTCCTATGAAGGAGTATAAGCTTGCCTGGCATTTGAATCAATTAGACATATTTCATTTGGTAAAAGAAGATGATATCAAAATAGAGTTTGCTGAACAGAAAGTAATTAGAATTTCTAATTTAGCAGCTGAAACAGATTTCACCATGGTACATTTGCTTAGAAATAAGCTTGCTGGAGCTGGAATAGTGGGCTTCAAATACTTGCTTCCTGAGCTTCGACAATTTGACTACCTAATAAAACTTAAAAATACATTACAGGACAATTGGTCATCTGACGTGATGACTAAACTCAAAAGCTGTGCGGCGGTTGATTATGCGGTGGTAGTTGACCCAACTAAAATCAAGGCCAAAGAGAATTTAATATTTTAACTATGAATCAAGAGCTATTAAAAAAGACAAAAATTGTTGCTACAGTAGGACCGGCAAGTAGAGATATAGATACACTGAGACAATTAATACGGAGTGGTGCGAATGTTTTCAGGTTGAACTTTTCGCATGGCTCTCATGAAGATCACCAGAAGACCATCGAAATGGTTAGGAATCTGAATGAGGAATTAGGAACACATGTTGCTTTGCTGCAAGATTTGCAAGGTCCTAAAATCCGGGTAGGTCAGGTTAAAGACGGAGCTGTTCCTATCCAGTCTGGTCAGCAACTTATTATTACAACAGATGAGATAGAAGGAACAAGCGAAAAAGTAAGCACCGTCTATCAGGGGATCACCAAGGATGTGAAAGCGGGTGATATGATTTTGGTGGATGATGGAAATATCGAATTGAAGACTGTCAAAGTTGATGGCAATGATGTTTATACGGAAGTAATACACGGTGAGCTATTGAAGTCTAGAAAGGGTATCAACCTTCCTAACTCTAATGTGTCGGCTCCTTCTATGACCGAAAAGGATATTGAGGATTTGGAGTTTGCTTTTCAATTTGACTTGGAGTGGGTAGCGCTTTCTTTCGTAAGGACTGCCGATGATATAAGAGATATTAAACAAAGAATAGCTAAAGCGGGTGTGCGAACCAAAGTTGTGGCGAAAATTGAGAAGCCTGAAGCTATTGCCAATATTGACGAAATCATTGATGAAACGCATGCGTTGATGGTAGCCAGAGGTGACCTTGGAGTGGAGGTTCCTTCCGAGATGGTTCCTATCTACCAGAAACGTCTTGTGAAAAAATGCAATAGACTGGCTAAGCCCGTAATTATTGCTACTCAAATGCTCGAGAGCATGACGGAGAATCCTCGTCCAACCAGAGCTGAAACGAATGATGTTGCTAACGCAGTGCTTGATGGAGCAGATGCTTTGATGCTCTCGGCAGAATCTGCCTCTGGTAAATTTCCAATAGAGTCAGTTCAGCGCATGGCTCAAACCATAGCAGCCATAGAGCGTGACTCTCATTCCATTTATAACAAGTTTGCAGAAGAAGATGAATTTTCATCCACAAGATTAAATGACCTTTTGGTAAGGTCTGCCTGTAGGCTGAGCGACGGTGTTTCTGCTAAAGCAATGGTAGGTATGACCAAATCGGGCTATACCGGATTCAGGTTGTCCATGCACAGAACCAAGGCTGCTATTTATATTTTCACAAATGAGAAATACGTTTTGCGGCAAATGAGTTTGGCTTGGGGTGTCACGGGCTTCTATTATGATAATTTTGAAGGCCTTGATGATACGTTCGATGAAATTGAGAATATCTTGAAAGGAGAAAAACTACTCCAAAAAGGCGATGTTTATATCAACACTTCATCCATGCCACTTCATTGGCAGGGACACACGAATATGATAAGAATAAATGAAGTGAAGTGATTTGATTGAAGCTGTTAAAGAACTTCTGAAGATAAAGGGTTTGCCGGTAGGTAAACCCTTTATTCGTTAAAGTTCATCAGTTCCGGATTCGGCTTTACCAGATTTTCAAAAATACTCTTGAGCTTCTCAAAATCCCATGGTTTACTTACGAAATTGTGTACACCGAAACTCTTTGCAGCCTCTTTGAGTTCGTCAATTTTAATAAATCCACTCAGGATCATACGTCTGATATCCGGGTTTAATTGATAAACCTCAGCTAGCAATTCTGTGCCACTCATATCTGGCATCCGATGATCTGATACTACGATATTTATTTCGTTCTTCTTAAGAATTTCCAGAGCCTCTATTCCGTTCAATGCTGTGTGCACGTTGTAGAGTCTTCTGAAGGATGTCTTGAATCCTCGAAGGTTAGGCGCTTCGTCATCTACGTATAGAATGGAGAATTCTTTTTTAGGTCGTCTTCTTCTTTCTTCCATAAAGGCTGGTATGTGGTATAGCTTCCTCAAGATTATAATATCATGATGACAATGAAAAGCATTTTCGACGTATTGGAAAAAAAAGGGTGTGAATAAATGATTTTTATGATGGCTAGGAAAAGCCTAGTGTCTGGCTGGTTCTACCATTATTACACTCTCCTTTTCCACCTTCACCAATCCCGCTGTTGTACCCTTTATTTTTCGAACATATTTCCTCTCAGTGCAAATGACTGGGCAAAGAGAATCTGTTTTTCTTTTTGAAAACCATGCAGCCAATTGGGCTGCCCACTCAAGCACATCCCCGGGTATTGTCTTTCCGCTCGAATTCCTGATGATAACATGCGAGCCCGAAACATCTTTAGCATGTAGCCAGTAGTCGTTTTTTGAGGCTATTTTTGTTGTTAATTCGTCGTTCGATTTGGCATTTTTCCCAACCAATACGTCGTAACCCTTGAAGGTGTAATAATGGTATGGGAGGTGTGAAGAATCTGTGGTTTTAGATTTTTTGGATTCCTTGTCTTTGATTCTGAGTTCTCTGAAATCCGTAGTTTCCTGAATGGTATTCTTTTCTCGAAGTAAGGTGCTCAGGCTAGCTTCTTTTGCGCGAATGTTTTCTTCAAGGTTCTGCAATTGAAGTTTTAAATTTTTTGCTTTTCTATAGAGAGATTCGGCATTTTTTTGCGGAGTTAGTGAGGGTTTTAGCTTCACTTTGATTTTTGCCCCATTGTAGAAATCGTCCAATACTGCTTCCTTGTCTCCTTGATTGATCTGATGCAGATTGGCCATGATGATATTGGCAATTTCTTCCTGACCTCTTCGCGATTTTATTTCTTTTAGCTGGGATCTGGTCTTCTTTAGGTAGCTTTCAGATTGTTTTATTTTTTTGTTTAACTCCTTGAGAAGGTCTTGCTTGCGATGATTGAGATATACATTTTTTGTGTAGTTCGTGTAAAAAGCGTTTGCGGCCTCTATAGCTGATGTTGTTTGCCAGAGTTTGGTGTCCCGTACGTAAAGTAAGGATAGTTCATAAATACTGTCTTCGTTTTCAATGATCGTCATTGGGTTTTCTTCAAGGGCGTGGAGTGTCTTCTCTACCAAATGCCACTTGTCCTCCATTGTCAAGTTATTATACTTGTGGGTTTCTAAGTGTTGTTTTATTTCTTTTCCCAGCGCGGGTAAAAAGGACTGAAGGTTTCCATCTGTGTCAATGAATTTTTGTTGTGTTCCTTCGGGTTTATCCAATTCGGAAGGAACGATTTCTTTGTCCTGAGGTAAGTTGTTTCTGAATAGGCCAACAATAGCGTTATTTTCTGCTAGTAGAATGTTGGATCTGGATCCATGCATTTTAAAAATGAGGTGTTGAGCATTTTCAAACTCGAGCCTGAAGGATCGTTCAAATGGATAAACATAAACCCCAGTGCACTTGATTGTGAGTAATGACGGGAATAAGTCAACACTGTTTTTTCGGGCTCTTTTAAAATCAGTTGAAAAGTAGAGTAGCCCAATTTTGCTTTCTAGTGTGGCTTTGATATAAAATTCAGATTGAGCGTCCGCGAAACCTAGAATCATTTCGTCTTTGCTTTGTGAAAAGCATGTCTCCAGGCTCTTACCGATGAGCTTATCCTGCATTTCGGTGACAAGCCTTTTCAAAAAGAAATAATTGTGAAACATGTCAGAGGTGGATCTTCAGTCCGTCAAAAGCCAGATGGCAGTTCTCTGGTAATTCTAATTCCACGTCTCGCTGTTTTCCGAGTTTATGGCTGATATGTGTGAAATAAGCTTTTTCAGGGTTGATGCGCTGGACCATTTCTATTGCTTGTGCTAGCGTGAAATGGCTAATATGATCGGTCTTTTGAAGGGCATTCAATACCAGCACTTTGGTGCCTTTTATTTTCTCTATTTCTTCTTCAGAGATATAGTTGGCATCCGTGATGTAAGTGAAATCTTTGATTCTGAATCCAAATACGGGAAGCTTGTAGTGCATGACCTCAATGGGGGTGATGGTTGTGCCAGAGATGTTAAAATCAGCCTTGTCAATGGTGTGGATTTCAATGCTGGGCACCCCAGGGTATTTCTGTTCTGCAAAAACGTAAGAAAACTCTCTTTTCAGTTGGTCAATTACACGCTCATCCGCATAAACCGGCATGTCGATTTTTTGGTGAAAGTTGAAGCTGCGTACATCGTCCATTCCAGCTGTGTGATCTTTATGCTCATGTGTGAAAAGGATTGCATCCAGATGCTTGATTCGTTCTCGGAGCATTTGAGTCCTAAAGTCTGGGCCAGTGTCTATCACCAGGCTTTTGCCATCCACATTTATGTGGATGGATGATCTGGTTCGCTTATCACGAAAGTCAATCGAGCGGCATACATCACACTCACAAGCGATGACAGGCACTCCTTGTGAGGTTCCGGTTCCAAGAAAAGTGACAATCAAAATTGCAGTTGGGTTGAGGTAATTTCAGAGAAGAGTTTTCTGTTTTTTTCGGTGAGGTTTTTAGTTTCCAGCTCCACCGATCGCAGAATTTCCAGAAGGCTATTGATTTTGCCATCAAGCGAATAATATTTATTCACAATCGCAATCTTCGTGTCTTTCAGAATGCAATAACCAGACTGAAACCGACCTTTTTCATATCTCAGAACGTAATCTGTCTCTGAGAAAATGTCTTCCAGTCTATTGAGGAAATGTTTGGTATATTTAATTTCCATTTGTCATGTAGCTGTTTACTGTTTCCACCAGTGTGTCGTAGTTCAGCGGTTTGGGAAGGAAGCCGTCTATTCCGGCATTTTTAAAATCGTCCTCAGTGTAATTATTGGCATTTCCTGTAATCGCAATGATTGGGATTGTGCCATTTTGATCTTCCGATAGCTCTCTTACCTTGCGAGCGCATTCCATACCATCCATTACTGGCATATGAATGTCCAGAAGAACAAGGTCAAATTTTTCGGCATTGAGTTTTTCCAACACCTGAGCGCCATTTTTTACGGAACTTATTTCATAGTTCTGCAACGTCAAGATCCTTCTAGTCAGATTTTGGATTACGGAACTGTCTTCTGCTACTAGGATCTTTTTATTCATTTTTGCGGTGGTCAGTGATTAAAATTCAGGTGTTAATAAAGTTATGATAACTTTCTTTAAACTCCGACAGATTTTCTAGCAGATTGTCCAATTGGAATTGAAGACTGTCAAATTTATTTTCTTTTAGGGATTTTTCCATGTTTGCAGCAG
Organism: Cyclobacteriaceae bacterium; assembly: GCA_039944535.1. Classification (GTDB taxonomy): domain Bacteria; phylum Bacteroidota; class Bacteroidia; order Cytophagales; family Cyclobacteriaceae; genus JAMZMI01. The sequence goes on along the minus strand of JBDUYP010000024.1, from coordinate 48,396 downwards.
ACTTTGATAGTTTTTCTATTCCAAGTGTGCCCGCATTTCCCTTGAGAGTGTGGAGTTCTTTTCTTAAATCTTCGTAAGCCTTTGATTTTAGGAATTTTTTCAGATTTTTGACTTGCTGTGTGGTTTCCACATCAAAATCCTCTAAGACAGTCTCTATCAGCTCTTTTCCACCGTATTTGTATAGGTGATTGAGGGTGTTTTGGTTGATGGTAAGGTCCTCTGCTTCCTCGTCGAAAACTTCACTACTTACTGTATGAGGTTCAAAATTCAGCCATTTTTTGACTGTTCCAATTAGGTTACTTGCCTTGATTGGCTTGGAAACATAATCATCCATGCCCTGATTTAAGAAGTTTTGTCTGTCTTCTTCCATGGAATAAGCTGTCATGGCGACAATAGGGGGCAGGGGCTTTTTGATTTCGGATCTTAGCTTTTTGGTTGTTTCTATCCCGTCCATGTCTGGCATCTGGATATCCATGTAAATAAGATCAAACGTGTGCTCTTTGACTAACTCAATAGCCTCTTTTCCACTCGATGCTTCTTTGACTTTGCACCCCGATTTCTCAAGAATGCTCACTGCCACTCTTCGGTTGATGTCGTTATCATCTACAAGCAATATTTTGGGGTGTGAGCTGGTAAACTGTTTGACAATGACTTGTTCGTCAGATTTTTCACTCACCTTATCGGCTGTTACAGACGCTGCAGTGAATGTGAACGAAAAAGTGCTCCCCAATCCTGGCGTAGAAACAACGCTGATCTCCCCGCCCATTGATTTCACCAACTCCTTAGAGATGGCCAAACCAAGTCCTGTGCCTGAGTACGTTTTTCGAGATGAGCTATCGAGTTGACTAAAGCTTTGGAATAACCTTTCTAAATCAGGCTGTGAGATTCCTATTCCGGAATCTTTAACAGAAACCTTGAATTTATACAAGTCATCATTTTGTTCTAAAATCCTGATTCCAATGTTGATGTGCCCTTTTTTATATGAAAATTTGATTGCGTTTGAGGTAAGGTTTGAAAGGACTTGAATCAATCTGGTTTCATCGGCCAGGATATACTCGGGTAGCTGCTCATCCAAATGATAATAAAGAGAATTATTTATGAGGTGAGCCTGCTGGGAGTAGAGGTCGTAGATCTTCTCAAATGTCTCAATAAGTCGTACTGGCTCCAGCCGCAGTTCCATTTTACCGGCTTCTATCTTGGACAAGTCAAGTATGTCATTGAGTATGTTGAGGAGTGTGTCTGATGATTTTTTGATTGTGCGGATATAGTCCGTTTGCTCTTTATTTAGTTTAGTAGACGCGATCAGATCTATCATGCCAATGATGCCATTCATTGGTGTTCGAATCTCATGGCTCATGTTGGCAAGGAACCGTTCCTTGATTTTTAGCGAACGTTCAGCAATTTCCTTTGCGCTTCTTAGCTCTTCATGCGTCTTTTTCAGAACAGAAATATCTCTGGCCACACCTTCAATCTCAAATTTGTTGCGCGTGCGCTTGATCAACCTGACGTTGCTGATAAAATCAATTTTTTTGCCTGCCTTGGTTTCTATGCTTCCTTCAAAGTTGCGGACGGTTTTGTGTGAATACAGGTTTCTGAAAAGCTCTGATAGCTTGGTTTTGGATATGAAAAAGTCATTGATTGGTCTTCCAAGGATGGATTCTGGTTTGAGGCCTAAAACTTCTCTCACCGATGGGCTAATCATGGTTATTTCTCCGTCCATATTGCAACGGAAATAGATGTCCTGAAATGACTCGAAAATATTTCTAAACTTCTCTTCACTCTCCTTTAGAGCTGTTTCTGAGACTTTCTTTTCAGTAATATCATTGGCGATGACAGAAATTTCTTCGATGCGCCCTGAAGGCAGGAATATGGGGTTGATAAAAACATCGCGCCAGACCCTCTTTCCTTTGAGGGTCTTTAGGCTGGTTTGAAAATTAAGCGTTTTGCCTTCAAAAGCAGCTTCGTATTTTTTGGCCCAGAAGTCGTGATTTTTCTTAGACGCCTTCTCTGTGAATTTGTCCATGATTGACATGCCTAGCTTGGCTGTGGTGCCAAAATATGCTTCGAATGCATCGGAGTAGTTCTGGTTGAAGGATGTGAACTGATAGTCGGTGTTTAGTGACCAGATTTGGTGTGTACTGCTTTCAAAAATGGCACTTAATCTTGCTGCCTGATTTTGAATCTTTTCTTCATTAATCCTCCGCTCCATGGCTAGGCTGACCTGCCCTGCTATGAAGTCAAGCAACTCCAAATCCTTGTGATTATAGGCGGCCTGATCCTTATAAGAGCTTATTGATAAGATACCAACGGCTTTATTTTCCAGATAAATAACTACGCCTAGCCAAATTTTGGGAAGAGGGTCGATGAGGTCAATGCGCTTCTGAGCTGATATTTTTTCAATGCCATCCTCATAAATGATAAGGGGTTTGGCTCTTTCAAACGTATAAGAAATGAGCAAGTTCTCGACATCTCTCGTAAACTTGATTTCCTCACTTTCCTGATCGTTGAACCAGTAGGGAAAGTCCAAATGCTTCTTATTGTTAGCCTGACTGAGGGCCACAATGAAGCTGTTTACATTTAGGATTTCTTTGAGTTCATAATAAATCTTCTCATAAAGATTCTCCAGACTCATGGACTCCATGGTGATATTGGCAATCTTATAATAAAGAGCCTGGGCTCTTTCAGCTCTAAATCGCTCAGTTATATCAAAAAATATGCATCTAAACTCAAGTATATCTTCACCTTCAAAAACAGAAGTGAGTTTTCCTGTCACGTAGATGTTTTTCCCGTATTTGGTGACGAGTACCGTCTCGAACCGCTCAATACTGCTTCCAGCGGTGATCTTGAGTAAGCTATGAAGTGTCTGCTTGCGATGCTCAGGGTGCAGAACATCTACAAACTTGAGGTTTTTGGCTTCATCTTCGCGATAGCCAAGTTTGTTTCTCCAGGCTTCATTGACAAACTTGAGTTCTCCATTTGGTTTGAAAATTTGAATCAGGTCGTTGGAAGAATCGAAAAGTTCACGTAAGTGGTGAAACTCGTTTTTTTCCAGATTTTCATATCTGGCTTTTAAAGTATCCAATTCCTGCTGGAGTGCTTTAAGTTTGTCGTTGGAAAGTTCCTCTTTATTTTCAACCAAATCCATTATCCTAAAATTAGCTAATTAATGCTATTTTTCGGCGGACATGACAAACAAGCATTCAATATTAGTTTCTGTTGTTGGTTCCACTGCGGTGGGCAAAACCTCTTTTGGTATCTCTTTGGCAAACCAGTTTGATACGGAAATCCTCTCTGTTGATTCAAGGCAATTTTATCGGGAAATGGAGATCGGTACTGCTAAGCCGACCAAAGATGAGCGGGATCAGGCAGTTCATCATTTTGTGGATACTCTTTCTATAAAAGAGGACTACAGTGTTGGGAAATTTGAAACAGAGGCTTTGAGCCTTTTGGATGAGCTTTTCAAAAAGCACGAAGTGGTGGTTGCTGTTGGTGGATCAGGTTTGTTTTTCAAAGCCATTTGGGAGGGTTTTGATGATATGCCTGATATCAAGCCGGGAATAAGGCAGGAACTGAATGATTTGTATCAGGAAGAGGGGATTGAGCCTCTCTTAAAAGAGCTAAGTGAGGATGATCCTGTGTATTATGATCAGGTTGATAGGAGTAACTGGCAAAGAGTAATACGGGCCTTAGAAGTCATTCGCTCTACCGGCGCGCCATTTTCAAGTTTTAGAAAGAAGAATAAATCTGTAGAGAGGCCTTTCGCAAATATCAAGTTTGGGCTAGATATGGAGCGGGAGGTGTTGTTTGACCGGATTAATAAAAGGATGGATTTGATGATTGAGGATGGGCTTTTTGAAGAAGCAGAAAAACTTTACCCTTTCAAGGAAAAGAATGCGTTGCAGACTGTGGGATATTCGGAAATTTTCGGCTTCATGGACGGGGATTATGATCGGGAGGAAGCCATTCGGTTGCTTAAAAGAAATAGTAGGAGATATGCCAAGCGCCAAATGACGTGGTTCAAGCGCGACCCTGAAATAATATGGTTATCGCCTGATCGAATAGATCAGGCGATTGATTTGATATCTAAAAGATTGGTTTGAGCTAGATGCTCATCACTTCTACCAATCGCATCATTTCATCACTGATTGGTTTTGATTTCGATATAGCCAGCTTGATGTTGGTGTACTGAATCTTATTGTCAATAATACCCACCATCACATTTTTTTCTCCATTCACTAGCCCTTCCACAGCAGCCATGCCCAGTCTTGAGGCCAATATTCGATCGCTCGATGTAGGAGCTCCACCTCTTTGCACGTGACCAAGGTTGGTCACTCTTATATCCAGTTCAGGAAGTTCTTTAGAAACCTTAGCGGCCACTTCTATCGCATCACCTTGCTCGCCACCTTCGGCTACAATCACGATGTGAGATGTTTTGTGTCTGCTACTGCCGTCTTTCAGTGTTCCTATTACGTCTTTGATGGTCACGGAGGTTTCGGGCACCATTACCATCTCAGCTCCGCCACCTATTCCACACGAAATAGCAATATATCCTGTGTGTCTTCCCATTACTTCCACGAAAAATACCCTGTCGTGGGAGTTTGCGGTATCGCGGATTTTGTCTATCGCATCCAGAGCTGTGTTTACAGCTGTATCAAAGCCTATGGTGTAGTCAGAACCGAACAAGTCATTGTCGATAGTACCCGGACATCCCACTGTTGGGATGCCAAATTCTTCAAAAAACAAGTTGGCGCCAGTTAGTGTTCCGTCACCACCTATCGCCACGAGTCCTTCTATACCCCTTTTCTTAAGCTGATCGTAAGCCTTCTGCCTTCCTTCTTTGGTTCGAAACTCGTTGCTACGCGCAGACTTAAGTATCGTTCCGCCTCTTTGAAGAATATTGCTCACCGAATAGGACTTCATTTTATAGATATCCCCTTCGATCATCCCATTGTAGCCATACTTGATACCATAGACATCTATGCCCAAATAAAGCGCACTTCTCACCACTGCTCTGAGGCATGCGTTCATTCCGGGCGCATCGCCTCCTGATGTAAAAACACCAATACTTTTCATTCGCTATTCTTTAAAAATTAGGGGCTTGTTGTTTCTTTGCCGTTCGGCGGTCAATATTAGCGAAATTTGCATACCTAATAAAATCTATTGCCGGCGTTTATTGAAAAAATATGTCTGATAAAAAGGTACTGATCATTACATACTATTGGCCACCGTCAGGTGGGGTAGGTGTGCAGCGCTGGTTACATTTTGCCATTAACCTCAAAAAAATGGGAATTGAGCCAGTTATCTATACACCCTCAAACCCTCAGTTTGAGATACAGGATGAAGAGCTTCTGAAACTTGCAAGTGATATTGAGGTAATCAAAAAGCCTATATGGGAGCCTTTTCAGCTATTTCATAAGCTGACAGGGAGTAAAAATAAAGGAAAGATTCAGCAAGGTGTTGTTTTAGAAAAACCCAAAAAATCTTTCAAGGACAAGCTTTTTGTGTGGATGAGGGGAAATCTGTTTGTGCCTGATGCCAGGCGGTATTGGGTGAAGCCATCTGTGAAATTTTTAAGCGCTTATCTCGTAGACAAAAGTATTGATACCATCATCACTACAGGCCCTCCTCATACCATGCACATGATTGGCCTAGGCTTGAAAAAAAGTAGGCCTATGCTGAATTGGATAGCAGATTTTCGAGATCCTTGGTCTGACTGGGATATTTTGAAGCAACTCAAGACTGGGCCTTTGGCAATGTCTTGGCATAGAAGGTTGGAGAAAAACGTACTCAAAAAGGCGACCAGGGTGATAACTGTCAGTAAGAGGTTGGGGCTGTCTCTTGAGGCAAAAATTGCAAAAGAAAAAGAGGTAAAAGTCCTTATGAATGGAATTGATCTTGAGGATAAATCGATTTCTGTCCGCCCTAACTCCAAAAAATTCACCATTGGATACTTTGGGATGCTCAATGAACTAAGAGATCCACAGGAGTTGTGGCTGGCTCTGGAAAGGATATGTGCAGAAAATAAAGATTTTGCTTCGAAACTTGAGATCAGGATAGGAGGGATTGTGAGTGATTCTATCGTAGATAGGATAAAGTCCAGTGAATACTTATCTCCAAGCCTCAACCTGTTGGGGTATGTTCCGCACCAGGAAGTGTTTCGTCATTATCAGGAATGCGACGTGCTACTTTTACTTTTGAATAAAAGTGACAATGCCAAGTGGATTCTTCCTGTAAAGTTTTTTGAATACCTGTCAGCGCAGAGACCGATTTTGACTTTTGGACCTGATGATAGTGATTTGGGTGATATTCTTCGTGAAAACAACATAGGAGAAATGATGAGTGGGGAGGATTCTAATGAGATTGCAAAGTTTATTTTGGCTAATTTCACATCACAATATTCAACAGAAAAAAAGGACTTTGATCAGCTGCTGGCGAGTCATTCGAGAGTGGCGCATGCCCGGGAACTGGCTGATTTAATAAATTCAATATGAGTGAAAAATTGAAGTTTGGGATAGTAGGGTGTGGGAGGATTGCCGAGCGACACGCCGGTCATATTTCACGATTGGCCAGTTTGGTTGCCGTTTGTGATCCTAATTTACCTAAGGCGCAACGCCTTGGTGAAACTCATGAAGCATCATACTATGCCTCCATCGAGGAGATGCTTTCCAATAATGGAGATATGGATGTGGTAGCGGTGTGTTCCCCCAACGGTTTACATGCAGCACACAGTATTCAGGCTCTGAAGGCCGGCTTTCACGTCCTCTGCGAGAAACCGATGGCCATCAATGCCTATGACTGTGGAGAAATGATCAAAGCAGCAGAAAGTGCAAACAGACGATTGTTTATTGTCAAGCAAAACAGGTTTAATCCAGCCGTATCGGTCATTAAGCAGGTTTTGGATGATGGTAAGTTGGGAAAGTTGCATAGTATTCAATTGAGTTGTTTTTGGAACAGAAACTTCAATTATTATGAAAATTCGGATTGGAAAGGCTCCAAAGAAATGGATGGAGGGACGCTCTTTACCCAGTTTAGTCACTTTCTTGATCTTCTCTACTGGATGGTTGGCGATGTGGAGAGTGCACAAGCTGTAATCGAAAACTACATGCATGATGGAGTGATTGAATTTGAAGATTCGGGAGTGGCGACCTTGAAGTTTCATTCAGGGGCGATAGGTACTATCAATTATACTGTGAATAGCTACGGCAAGAATATGGAAGGCTCACTTACGCTTTTTGGAGAAAAGGGAACAGTGAAAATCGGAGGGCAATACCTGAATAAACTTGAGTATCAAAACATTGAAAACTTTGAGATTGGTGAATTGCCCGAAGGGAATCCTGCAAATGAGTATGGAGATTATCAAGGCTCCATGTCCAATCACGACAAGGTTTATGAGAATGTAATCGATGTGTTGAGCAATGGAGGAGAAATTGCAACAAATGGATTTGAAGGACTCAAGACCGTGGAGATAATTGAAAAAATATATAGCGCCGCATCAAAAAATGGGTGAGCCAAAATTGAAAAATATTGGAATAAATGATGTCAGCTTTGGAAGCAATGTGACTGTTGTTGAACCCGTGAATATGTACGGATGTGCAATAGGGGATTATTGCTTTATTGGGCCATTTGTAGAAATACAGAAAGACGTATCAATTGGGAGCAGAACGAAAATTCAGTCACACTCATTTGTCTGCGAGCTGGTTACCATTGGCGATGATTGCTTTATAGGGCATGGCGTTATGTTCATCAATGACTTATTCAGCGATGGCGGACCTGCCAGGGGAGATGTGTCCAAATGGAAGAAGACCAATATTGGAAACTCAGTTTCTATAGGCTCCAACGCAACAATTTTGCCTGTCACTATCGCTGATGGTGTGGTGATTGGTGCAGGAGCTGTAGTGACAAAAGATATTACCGAATCGGGGATTTATGCTGGGAATCCCGCTAGAAAAATCAAGGATATATGAAAGTTCCTTTCGTTGATCTAAAAGCACAATACAATTCTATCAAGGATGAAATTGATCAGGCTATAAGCGATGTTTTGAACAACACGAGCTTTATAGGTGGAGGTGTTGTCAGAAGCTTTGAAGGCGCATTCGCAAATTTTATCGGAGCGGATCACTGCGTGAGTTGTGCCAACGGCACTGATTCCCTTGAAATCATTTTGAAGGCCATGGGCATAGGTCCAGGAGATGAGGTTTTGGTGCCAGCTAACAGCTGGATTTCTTCGGCAGAAGCTGTGAACTCCGTGGGAGCAGAGCCTGTTTTTGTAGATGTTTTAGAAGGGGAGTACACCATGGACCCAGCGCTGATTCAAAAGGCAGTTACAGCAAAAACCAAAGTTATTATGCCGGTTCATTTATACGGCTTGCCAGCTCGGATGGAGGCCATTATGGAGATAGCCAGGGCTGATGATTTACTTGTCCTTGAAGACACAGCTCAAGCGCACGGAGCTATGATAGGGGATAGGAATGTGGGCACGTTTGGGGAGGCCTCTTCATTTAGTTTTTATCCCGGTAAAAATCTGGGTGCCTATGGAGATGCAGGAGGTATGCTTACAAATGATTCAGCTTTGGCTGAGAAGCTTCGGCGCATTGGAAATCATGGTCAGATCAAAAAGCACGATCATCAGTTGCTGGGTCGTAATAGTAGGTTAGACACGCTTCAAGCGGCTGTGCTGAAAGTCAAGTTGCCTCATTTGCAAAATTGGATAGAAGAACGTAATAGAGTAGCTGCCCGCTATAGAGATTTGATCGATGACAAGAGCGTCATTCCGGCGGTTCCTGAGGGTTATTACCACGCCTACCATTTGTTTGTCATCAGAGCCAAAAATCGGAGGGCTCTTCAAAAAGCATTTGATGATGCAGGGATTGGTCACGGAATCCACTACCCAACCCCGCTTCCGTTTATTCAGGCTTATGCTTACAAGGGGCACACCAGCCAGGACTTCCCCGTTGCGGACATACTGAGTAAAGAGATCATATCTCTTCCAATTTTCCCTGAAATGACCGATGATCAGATTGAACGTGTCTCAGAGGTAGTAAATGCGACAGTCTGATGAATATCGTTCACATAGGCTATCCGAAGACTGCAACTACTTTTTTACAGTGGGAAGTGTTTCCCAATCTGGAGGGAGTGAATTATGTGGATTACAGAACTTGTGAAAAGATTTTCACGCCGCTTATATATTTGGATGAGTTTGATTATGACCCTTCTTATGTACAAGAGATTCTAAAAACCTATGGTTTAGAACGTACAAATTTATTCTCTTTTGAAGGGCTGGTAGGAGCTCCTTTTATTTACAAGGGGTTGGGAAGGTCAGAAATACCAGAGCGTCTTAGGACTTTAGGTTTTGATAAAATAATAATAACACTACGGGATCAAGAAGATATGTTGGATTCTCTGTATCGCCAATACGTGATTCAAGGTGGAGTGGTAAGATTTGCGGATTTTATTGATCGAAAAAGAAACTGGAACTTATATCAAAGATCATTCAACCTGGATTTTCTAAAATACGATAGTATGGTTTGTAAGTGCCATGAGATATTTGGTAAGGATAACGTGCTTGTTCTACCAACTGAAGAATTGAAGGCTAACGCTAATGCATTTATTAATCAGATCGAAAAATTTGTGGGCAGTAGTATGGAGAAGGGAAGACCATCTAAAAGGGTAAACCAATCTATGAGCAACCTGTCTATTGCTGTTTTGAGAGTAGTCAACCATTTCATATTTACTAGTCAAAAACCAAACAATCTTATTTGGAACAAAATAGCAACAAAGTATGTGTCTAAAGTTTTTCTGGCGATCCTAGAACCCTACATTTTTCGATTTTTATCAAGTAGAAAGAGCTTCCTTACCAAAGTGGACAAGGAGTATGTAAAAAAATATTATGCTCAAAGCAATGAAAGGTTAAACGAAGCTTTGAAATAAATTGAATGAAAGTTTATTTATTCACATATGCATACCCCTACGGAACAACAGAGGCTTTCCTGGCTTATGAGTTAGAGGTGTTGTCTCGTTTAAAAGGCCTTAAAATCACAATAATACCCAGGGTGATTTCAGGAAATAAGCGCATGATCCCTAAAAATGTAGAAGTAGATTCTTCTTATGCAGATTATGTGCTTCAGAATCACGAAAAGAAAGTATTGCCTTTATTCAGAAACCTAAAGTATTTACTGAAGGGTTTGTTTTCTGTACCTAAGGTCTCAATGAGTGCATTCCAGGATGTAGCGGCGTTTATACATTACGGACAAAATATGGTGCGATGGGTAAGACGAACGCAGTTGGAGCCTGGTATTTGTTATACATATTGGTGTGACGTTGAAGCGTATGGGCTGAGTTTGATCAAGGAAAATGGAGAACTTAGTAACCCAATGGTGAGTAGGGCGCATGGTTTTGATGTTTATGATGAAAGAAGATCTCATGGATTTATTCCCTTCAGAAAGCAGGTCTTAAATAGACTGGATCGTCTGTTTTGTGTTTCGGAAGATGGTAAAAAGTACCTTACTGCAAAATATCGAGTAAAAAATATTGAACTATCAAGGTTAGGCGTCAAACAGCCAGAGGTTCTTAATCCATCAGCAGAAACCGAAGATATCACGATAGTATCATGTTCTATGCTCGTTAAGGTCAAAAGAATGAATCTTATTAAAGACTCAATTTTGGCTGTGGCAGATCTAAATCAAACTAGAAATTTTACATGGGTTCACTTTGGAGGAAGTAAGGAAGAATTTTCAAGAATTTTGCCAAATCATCTTTCGGGTAACTTACGTGTCAAACATAAGGGACAGGTAGATAATGAGGAGATTCATCATTTTTATGCCTCTGAGCATGTTGATATGCTCATTAATTTAAGTTCGTCCGAAGGTGTTCCAGTGAGTATGATGGAAGCTATTTCCTATGGTATTCCTGTTGTTGCAACAGATGTTGGAGGTGTTTCGGAAATTATAAATTCTGATAATGGCAAGCTTTTATCGCCCAACCCGGAACCTTCCGAAGTTGCCAATGCCATTATTTACATAAAAGGCAATAGCAGACTAAGGTCTGGTGCACGTGATGTTTTTGCAAGGTATTTTGATGGAGCAACCAACTACTCAAATTTTGCCCGACAACTGTCAAAACTCAATCAATTAGATGGATAACATATACTCAATATTTGGAAGGACAATAAGAATAATTTCCGAGGACAGGGAAGTGTCATCAATTTTGGAAAAAGAGTTAAGCCTTTATCCCCGGGCTATTGATGAAAAGATTGATTTGACTATTGAGCAGGTAAGTGATCTTGGAAAGATTGAACCTTTAAGTACAAATCCATCCTTGCATAAAGTTGTCAAACATGGCTTTATTGCGGCATTGCGCCCACTCCAATGTGAGTTTGTTTTTGATAACGACAAGGTTGTCAAAGTACGTTTTAGTATTATACCGGCAGGGAAAGTACTCACCTTCTTGAGGAAGTGGATGAATATTCAATTCACTTCTCATAAAGAAGGAATAGGTCAGTGGCTACATGAGCATATTTTGGCACCCCTTACAATCCTTGATGGAGACCTTTCTACGATTCACGCTTCGGCAGTAAGGACTAAAAATGGAAAGACTCTTGTTTTTGGAGGAACAGGTGGGGTTGGTAAGACATCACTCGAAATGATTTTATGCAAAGAAAATAACTGCTCGTTTGTTTCTGACGACATATGTGCTATTGATGCACATGGTTTGGTTTACCCAAATTTGGCCTACCCAAAAATTTATGCCTACAATATTTCTGGAAACTCAGAAATACGAAAAAACATCTTTAAAAGAAGGAGGCTTACTGATAGATTGCAATTTAGACTTCATGAGCTTAGAGGTAAAAACCATGCAAGAAGAAGGGTTTCTCCACAGGAATTTTACGGGAGTGTTGTTAACTCTCCAAAACCTTTGACAGCTTTCTTTATTCTTTTTCGTGATCAATCCGAGACCATTACTTTTGAAAAAATTAACTCAAACAAAGCAGCATCACTGAATTCACGAGTTATTGCGAGAGAGTTTGGGACATTTTTTGATCACTTGATGTGGAACGAATATAATCTTACAGGGCTTAATGAAAATTTAAAATTTGAGTCAGGGGTCCTCATTAAAAGTTCACATGAAGTGATGATAAAGGGTCTTTCGGTTCCAAATAATTCCTGGATTGTACGTATACCTCACACAATCAAGCATGACGATTATAAAGAGCAAATGGTTACCCGGCTTAAAGAGTTGGGTTTTCTGATTTAGATTTTAGATTAATTCTGGACTTGATTGTACTGTAATTTGATAGTTATTGTTTCTAGGGGAATTGAATAGCGAACCTGATCTGTAATCTGAATTGTATTTTCTTTAAAGTATTGGTAAGTTGGCAAATAACTTATTATAAGTGTAATGTGCTCTGTTTATTCTATTTCGTATTCTTATAAATATTGGTTTTTTGGTTTATTCAGCCTGTGTTTTTTGTGTTCTAGGTCTCAGGTTGGATCTGGCAATGCTTTGAAATTCGATGGCGCAGTGAATAGGATTTCTTATCCGGATTTTCTTAGTGATTTGGAGCTTCCCTTTTCTGTTAGCATGTGGGTTAAAGTTGAGAAAGGCCTAACATCTGTGAGCCCAATACTTACAAGTTCTTATACTCAAGAAGGAACATACTACGGGTTCTTCATAAACACTACCGGAGAAAGTACAATGGTGAGTTTCGGTGATGGACTGGGGGGCCTGCATCAGGGTTTTAGGAGGTCAAAGACTTATAATTTTTCAAGCTCAATAGAGAATAGATGGGTTCATTTGGCATATGCAGTTAGAGGCACCAACGATATGGATATTTATTTAAATGGTCAGAATGTAGGAGGACAATATTCTGGAGGAGGGGGCTCCTCAATGGCCAAAGGTGTTAATAGTGAATTCATGATTGGATACCGTAACACCACTAATACCGATTATTATTTTAAAGGGGAATTGGACGAGCTTAAAATATGGAATTATTCTCGATCAGAGGCTGAAATAAGGAATGATATGTGCCAAAAGCTTCAAGGAGATGAAAATGGCTTAGTGGCATATTGGAAGTTTGATGAAGGAAGTGGCTCTCTTGTTTATTTGGATAACTCTGACATATCAGCAAGCATTCAAGGGGGAGTAAATTGGGTGATTTCCGGTGCTGCAATTGGGGATAATAGTAGCTATAGCTATTCTCTGGGCAGTCAGGATGATATTGATATCAGTTACGGTCTGAGTTTTATTAGTGTTTCGTCACAAGAACGTGACGAGTTAGTTGGCTATCAATTATATCAAGTTTTATCAGCTCCCAATTCATCAACAGGAGCCTCAGTTTCTTTTGATAACGGATATGTTGGTTTATTTCCTATTTATAACGAAGCTAAACCTGTCCAAACTAAAATTACTCTAAGTTCGCTATGCAGTAAAGGTGATTATCGATATGGTAACGATGATTTGAGTTGGGAACCTATTATGGTTGAGAGTGAACTTCCATCATTTTCAACCAACCATTTTTCGGAAATGGTCTTGGATTTGTCGTCTGAAAATTTGGATTCATTGGCTGACCAATCGCTCTGTTCGGATGAGTCAGTCTTGATTGATATTGAATCTCCATGTGTCGATGAATACCTATGGTCGACAGGTTCGGATTCATCAAGTGTGATAATCAGTGATGCTGGTGATTATTGGGTTGATAGAGTAATTTCAAATAAAACATTCCGAAGTGAGTTTTATGTCGAAAAAACGCAGAGAATAGAAGAATACTTTCAGAATGAATCCCTCCAGATCTGCTTTTCTTCCTTCCCCTTCTACATACAACAAAATAGTTTGGTTAATTCGGATCGAGTATCTAGTTCTCATCAAGGTATAATCAATGGGTGGATCGATTCTCCGGGTGAATATTGGGTCGATTTTTTTGATAATTGTGATGTGCGTAGAGATTCGATATCTATTATAGGTGTTGAAACAGTACCGTTTGATTTGATGGCAGAAGATCATGTTATACTTTGCTCTGGTCAGTTTCCTTATGAGCTGCCTTTGAATTCTAGAGATGATGTCGTTTTGAATAGTCAAAGTCAAGGTATTGATGGCGGATCGGTTGATAAGCCAGGTACTTACTGGATTGAATATGCTGCAGGATGCTATCTCGGACGTGATTCGATAGTTGTTGCTTTAAATGAGGTATCGGTATCAAGAATTGCAAATGTCTTTACTCCTAACAACGATGGTCACAACGACTATTTTGAAATCGATCAGCAATTGTTAGGTAGTACAGTGTCTATATTTAATCGAGCTGGAAGGAAAATTGTTGAGCTAGAAAATTACCAAAACACCTGGGATGGAGGAGGTCTGGAGGCAGGAACTTATTATTATTCTATTTACGAGCCTTGTTCGACGACTTTATTCAAAGGGTGGGTTTCAATCTTGCGATAGTGGAGTAGTGATTTTCATTTCATAACCTACTCCACCCACAAACATCACTAAAACCAATATCCCACAAATGAGCATTATAGTATTGCCCACAAAGTAAGACTGAGGGGCAAAGGTGAATTTGATTTCATGGTTCCCTTCAGAAAGCGCGAGAGCTCTCAGTACATAGTTTGCCCTTAGGATATCCGCTTCCTTTCCGTTTACAGATGCCGTCCACCCATTGTCATAATAGATCTCACTAAAGACCGCCAGCGCATCACCTCCGGTGATACCCGCTTTGTAGATAATCTCATTGGGCTTTCTACTTAAAACTTCCACCGTTCCCATGGAGGAGGCGCTTACCTCAGGCAGCTCAAATTTAGAAGCGTCCATGACAGCACTGAGCATAGGATTGATTGTGGTTGTTTGTTGAAGCTCCTCGTCAGGACTTTGCGCAGGAATGATGTTGCTTACTACCCAGGCATTACCCAGGGCATTAGGGTTTTCCAAAACTGTTTCCCTCTTATTGCCAGCCATTATGAATCTAGCATTGAGCATGTTGATAGCGGGAAGTCCCGTGAAATCTCTTTGTCCTTTTTGAAGCTTTTGCAGCATTCTACTCATCTCAGGGCTGATGCTTTTTTCTATTAGATCCTGATAGCGTCTGATTTTCGCTCCGTGATAACCGCCTAATGACTCGTGATAATAGGAGGTTCTAGCTTCGTTGAATGGGTTTTGTAGATTCAAAACTCTGTCACCGGATCTACTGTTTTCTACAATATATTTATCCGCATCAGTAGCTCGAAAATAACTTTCAACAGGAGACTTGACAAAAGCCTCTGCTTTGATGAAACGCTTGCTGAGGAGAAATACATCTACAAAAAGGACCAGAAGGACTAAAGCTATGGCGAGCTTAGGACTCAACTTGTTTTTGACATACGCCCAAATCAACGCTGCAAATACTGCGATAAAAAATAGCGCTCTAAATGCATCTTTTCTAAGAAGAGAAGCCCGATCATCTCTGATGGCGGATACTAGCCATTCCGGTAGCCTTTCGTCAATCGACCCTTTGTAGCTAAACATTCCGGCAATCAAAATCAGCAATAGTGCAAAGCCAGCCGGAATGGCAAGCGCTCTGAGTATTTTATTGACTTGTTCTTTGTTCCACTCTAGCGTAAATAGCTTTTCCATTGCCTGAAAGGCAACCAGGTTAAGGGCAAAGAGGGTAATGATGATAGCGAAAGTCACAGACCGGAACTTGTTGTACATTGGCAGGTAGTCGAAAAACAAGTCATTTACAGAAGAGAAACTGCTACCCCAGCTCAGCACAATGCCCAATGCCACGAGTATGGTTAGCCATATTTTTTGCTGTCTTGTCAGTACAAATAGCCCGATTACAAACAATACAATAACAAACGTGCCTGCATAATAAGGCGCAGATAATCTCTGATTACCCCAGTAAGTTGGCATGGATTTTATTTGATCTCTGATTTGAGCAGGGCCATAACCAGCCTGTTTCAGCGCCTCAGCTGTGGCGCTGCTTTTGGAAAGTTCCTGATTAGAAGCTCCGCCAAAAATATTAGGGATGAAAAGGAAAAGCGGCTCCATGATACCATTGCTAAACTCAAATGCATAATCCCGATCTAGCCCATCGGATTGATTGCCTGTGGCTTTCAGTTCTGACTTTCCGCGGATGCTGACTTTACTGTATTCATAAGTGGTCCAAAGTTTCCCTGCATTGGTTCCAATCCCAATCACAGCGGCTACTATTAACCCAATGGCCGCAGTGGCGAAAGGTTTGATGTTGTTTTGCTTAACAGCCTGAATGAGCTGATGGACGCCATATACTGCCAATATGAGCATGGTGTAGTAGGTGATCTGATAGTGACCTGTACGCAGTTGCAGAGCCAGACCCAGTGCTGCTAAAGAAAAGCCAATCAGCCATTTTTTCTTAAATGCAAGGTGACTTCCCGCCACGATCAATGGCATAAGTGCAACGGCTGCAATTTTGGCGTTGTGTCCCGCCAGAATCCCTATTACATTGAAGCCATTCAGTGTAAATGTGATTGCGCCAATGAAGGCTATCCAGGGCCTCACACCAAAGACCAGCAGGAGGATATAGAAGCTCAAACAACTCACAAAAATAATTCCTCTGGGATGTCCCAGTCCTACGGTGATTCCTTTGTAAACAAAGTTCAGAATGTCACCACTATATTGAACGCCGTTGAGATAGGCCGGCATACCGCTAAACTGGCTGTTCATCCAAAGCGCTTCTTCGCCTGTCTGCTTGCGATACTCTATCATCTGGTGATTTCCACCTTTGCCCTGCAGGATGTCATGTTGGGAGAGGCTTTTGTCTGAGAAAAACTGTGGGTAGAACATCAGAACCGTGACAATGAAAAAACCAACTAGCGCCAGTCCATGAGTAAGTATGTTCTTTTTGAGAGATGAATCCATGTTTGGAGTTATGGTAAATTGATGTTTAAGTACTTCTTACAAATCGATTTAATCAGGTTGTTGATATCAGGAGATAATCTGGAAAAATAAGCCAGCCCGACGAAAACAATAGTAATCCCAATCGATCTTGCAATGATATTAAATAATGGATAGCTGCTGATGGGCAAATGCCAAAATAAGGCGAATGTGCCAGCAGCATATAGCAATAGGAGCCAGTGTGTCTTGCTGAATGGACTCATTCCTAGCTTTGATTTTATCAAAATGAATTTCATCACATTGAAAAGAATGGTGGAGATTAGGAATGCAATAGGCGCTCCGTTTATTCCCCATACGGGAATGAGATGCCTGTTCAATGATATGATAATGATCGAGATGATCACATAGAAGTAAAGGTTGTACTTGTAATATTTGGTATAATAAAGCAGCTCGGAGTTGAAGCTAAACAGCATGTCTATGAATTTGCTCAATGCAACGCCCACTACTACATAAAAGCCGGCTTCATAAGTTTCTCCATTGGGAATTAGCTGGAAAAGATCGCTGAGGTTTGTGATGATTCCGATCAGGAACAAGCCTCCAATCACGCCCAGACTGAGCGATGCTTTTTTATAGAGACTTTCTACTTCCTTCAGGTTGTTGTTGGTAAACTCCTTCCCAACAATCGGGGTGATGATTTGCCACATGGATCTTTTTGGCATCTCTATCACAATACCTATGTAAAGACATACTGAATACACTCCGTTTGCTGCTGTGCCTAGCAGTGCAGGTATCATGGTGATGCTTACATTAGAGTAAATGGAGCTGCAGGTTGCCATGATGGTGTTGAATGAAGCTAGTTTGAAAAGCTTCTTTTTCCAATCTCTTTCCAGCCCCTTGATGTTCAATGTGAGAGAGAGCTTTTGAAATAAGACAACATAGATACCTAACACCAATGTGGCGGTGAGGTAGGAGAGGATGATGCAATAAATCATCTGCTCAAAACTGATGAGATCCCATGAAAAAAGGACAATCAACAGCGCATTGAGTATCCTGAGATACGCCTCTTTCAGAAATCCGGGAATTATGACGTTGAGTTTTGCTCTGCTAAACGCATGCATATGTGTGAATAAGCTGAACAGGGCCATGATCAGAATACTCACAAAAATGTACTGATTGTATTCGGGTGCTTCGTCTATGTATTGAGCTTTTATAATATCAATGAACAAAAAGGCCAGCCCACTGAAAATAAGATTTGCAAGAATGATTAGCAGAAACTGAAGTGAAAGAAACTTCCTTTCCTGCTCCTTGTTTTTACCTAAATCGGGAAAGAAGCGGATGTATGTGTTGGGCATGCCCAGGGCCACAAAAGGAGCCATCATAAGGGCGTTTCCGGTGACAACAGCTATTAACCCAATTTGTGAATCAGTAAGAAAAGCAGGTCTGAGAATCAAGGTGTTGATGAACCCAATGCCTACACCGGCATAGGCCCACACGGAGTTCCAAAAGCTTTGTTTGATGACTACACCCATAGATTCAAATTCGGTGTGAATTTAGCCGATTAGGTCAAGCATTTTTTCAATATCAGATGCATTATTGTAGAAATGCGGAGATATTCTGATGAAATCACCCTGATCCGTCACCTGTACGTTGTTGTCCGCCAGTCTTGCATAACTTCCGGTCTCTACTGCCATGGATAGGATACTTGATCGGCTTCCGTAGTTTTTAAACTTTACGCCATTTTGTTTGCACCATTCTTCAACATGCTTTCGCAAAGCGAGATTGTGCTGGCAAATTGCCTCAACAGAAACCTTGTCGATCAGTTTAATTCCTTCGTTCAATGCTGCTACATTCAGATAAGTTGCGTTACCGACCTCAAGGCTTTTGGCACCAGAGGCTATTCCCATGCCTGCCAGACTGTTCCATCCACGCATTGGTTTTAAGTATGAAATGAGGCCTTCAGAAGCGTGCCCTATGGCTATGCCATAACCTGCCATCAGCCATTTGAAGCCACTCGCTAGAAAAAGGCAATTGACTTCCGGGTCGATCTTGAATGGGATAGCACCCAGTCCTTGAGTGCCATCAAGAACCAAAATGTGGTTATTCTCTTTGCATAGATCGAAAATCCGCTTGAGGTCAATTTCAAATCCGTCTTCAGATTGAATCCAACTTACGGACAATATTTGATTTGGGAGGGCAAGGGACGTGGAAAGGTTGTTATAAAAGGTATCGCTTTTGTAATCGAGATATTGTACCTCAAATCCATGTGATTCCCATGCCATACGTACCGAAGGGAAATCACCATGCAGGCAAACCACCTTCCTTTTTGGTAAGTATTGGGCGGCTATGTTGAAGCCAAGAGAAGTATTGGGGAGAAAGAAAGTTTGTTTCGCTTCACCCCCAATCAGAGAGGCCGTCTGCACTCTGGTGGATTCGTAGAGATTACTCCAGTGATCAAATTTCCAGCTACCATGAGTATTGAGATGATCAAGGAAATCATGTTGCGCCCTGATAACCGCTTTGGGCAGAGCACAAAACCTGGCGGTGTTTAGGTAGGTGTATTGCTCTAGTATCGAAAATTCCTTTCTAAGATCTTCCATTACCCAAAGAACCAAAGTTTTACAGCAAGACCAACCACAGTCACAATCATAATGGCCCTGATCCATTTGTCATCCTTGCCAACAGACCATCTACTGGCTATCCAGCCTCCCGTAGAGTTTCCTGCAGCTAAAGTGAGGCCATAATCCCATCGGATTTGGTCTTCCCACCAAAAGATACCCAGAGCCACAAGTGTATAACAAACGATCACGAATGATTTGATGCTGTTGGTTTTGGCCATACTGAACCCGTGTATGCCTGTAAGCGTTGCAATAATCAAAAATCCAACTCCTGCTTGTATAAAGCCGCCGTAGATTCCTACAAAGAAGAAAACCAATATGCTCAACACTTTTCTTCGGGCTGTGAATATTTCATTGAGGGTGGATTTGGCGATATATGGCTTTAGCACGGTGAGTATGACAACCAGCACCATCACTACGGCAAGGATTTTATTGAACAGGTCGTTTTTAATATCTACAGCGAAGTATGCTCCAATTACACAACCCACAACCGCACTGATTGCTACCCAGGCAGCATAGGGAAATACAAATATTCCTTTGCTTTTGAATCCCTGAACGGCGACAAGACTCTGCAGGAAAATCCCGATTCTGTTAGAAGCATTGGCCTCTGTGGACGGAAGGCCCATAAAAATAAGCAGAGGTAATGTGATCAGAGAACCACCTCCGGCCAAAGTGTTTATCACACCTGTGAATAGCCCGGCGGCTAGCAGAAGACCGGCATCAGTCCAGGTCATATTTCTATTTGAATATCAGTAAGACTACATTCCAATTCGTCGGGACATACGCGGAGCATCTCTTTTTGCGTGAGATTCAAAATTGGATGTATTTCATCTGGCACAAGCTCGTCTAGTGCTATCAGGGTGAATTTTCTCATGGCAATACCGGGATGAGGAATGGTTAAGTCTTCCTGGTTTATTTCAATATCGTCGTAATAGAGAATATCAACATCAATGATGCGAGACCCCCATTTTTCAATTCTTTTCCTTCCCAGTCTTTGCTCCACATCCTGACAATGACGCAGCAGAGATTCAGGGCTAAGCGTACTGTCAACTTTCACAACCATATTCAGAAACCAGTTCTGGTCTTCTTTTCCCCATGGGGCAGTCTGATAAACCGACGAGAGATCTAGAATATGCACTTCGCTATTCTGCAGAAGGTTTAGTGCCTTTTGCAGATTTTCAGTCTTGTTTCCCAGATTTGTGCCAAGGAGAAGAAAAACACCATTCATTTACGTGACAGTCAGGTTTGGTTATAAAGCCAAATTAAACTTTAAAACGAAATTAATTCCGGCCAAATTGAAAAACCTACTTTCGTCCCGAATTATCAAACATTTCAATTGGCAGGCCGTGTTAACCTCGTCTTTATATTAATATTGTAACTCTAAATTTTTAATCAACCTTTATGGCATTTTTGCGCAATTTACTAGCAACGCTACTCGGTCTTTTCATTTTCTGCATTTTTGGTTTTTTCATTCTTGTTGGAATCATTGGGGTGGCTTCTTCATCAGAAGGAGTGCCGGATGTGAAAAGCAACTCAGTTTTATCTATCAATTTGTCAGGGGTTCTTGTAGAAAGAACTATCGACGATCCATTGGCGCAAGCACTTGGTAACGGTCCAAGTCAGCTGGGTATTATGGACGCTTTGGATGCCATTCATGCTGCGAAAGAAGACGATCGGATCAAAGGGATTTACATAGAACCAATGTTTATGCAGGCCGGTCAGGCTTCATTGTTGGAAATCAGAGATGCGCTGATTGATTTTAAAACTAGCGGAAAGTTTATTTATGCATATGGTGAATACATCAGCGAGAGTGATTATCTGGTCGCCTCTGTCGCAGACACGCTGTTGCTCAATCCGGAGGGGTATCTGGAGTTTAACGGACTCAATATATCAGTGACTTTCTTTAAAGGTCTGTTTGATAAGTTGGATATAGAACCTGAAATTTTCAGGGTAGGAGAGTTCAAAAGCTATGTGGAGCCATTTATTAGAAAATCTCTAAGTGAAGAAAATGAGCTTCAGTTGAGAGAGCTTTTAGAGTCAATGCAATCTACATACCTCATGAATGTTGCAGAAAATACAAACTCCGATTTTTCTACACTTAAAAATATTTCGGACAAGATGCTGGCCTGGGAGCCTCAGGATGCCGAGAAGGTTGGGCTGGTAACCAGAGTTGGATATGAAGATGAAATCAAATCTATCATCCGTACGGCAATCGATATTTCTTCAGATGATGATATCAATTTTATTACTCTAAAAAAATATGCCAAGACACTGACGGGAGAATATTCTTCTAATAAAATAGCCGTGATTGTCGCTGATGGAGATATCGTTTTCGGGTCTGCAGATGATGCTGTTGGTGGTGATCAATTTGCTGACGAGATTAGAAAAGCCCGTGAGAGTAGTTCTGTAAAGGCTATTGTGCTGAGAATCAACTCGCCGGGAGGAAGTATGACTGCATCAGAGCAAATTTGGAGGGAGATCATGCTAACCAAAGGCGTAAAGCCAGTTATAGCCTCCATGTCCAATGTGGCTGCTTCTGGGGGCTATTATATAGCCGCGCCCTGCGATACCATCATAGCTCAGCCTAATACGGTCACAGGATCTATCGGTATTTTCAGCATCCTCTACAATTTTGGAGACTTTCTTGATAACAAACTCGGCATCACCAATGATGTGGTAAAGACTGGAGAGTATTCGGATATTTTTACGGTGACCAGATCATTGAATCAGCAGGAGAGAGCCATTATTCAGAGAAGAGTGGAAAATGGATATGATACATTCATTGGACGAGTAGCTCAGGGAAGGAATATGTCTGCCGAAGACGTGAAGAAAGTAGCGGGAGGGAGAGTCTGGACAGGTGCTCAAGCCTTTGAGTTTGGCCTGGTTGACATGCTAGGGTCATATGAAGATGCCATCGAATTGGCAGCTATCAAGGCAGGTGTAGTTGATGATTACAGGATTCGTTTTTACCCTGAGCAAAAAGAGTTTCTCGAAAAAATAATGGAGAACCTGGAAGATGTGAGCGCAGGTGAATTTTTGGGGAAAGAAAATATTTTAACTCCATATTTGAAGAAAATTGAATCGCTGGAGCGTATGCAGGGCCTTCAAGCTCGTATGCCGGGTGATCTGACAGTACAATAAAAAAATACCCTATTTAGAATCGAATAAACATGGAATTGAGAAACGACTGGACCAAGGAAGAGATAAAGGCAATTTTCGATAAGCCGGTGCTTGAGCTTATCTACGAGGCGGCCACTGTGCATAGAGAGCACAATGAAGCCTCAGAAGTTCAGGTTTGTACTTTGCTTTCGATCAAAACAGGTGGGTGTCCTGAAGATTGTGGCTATTGTCCACAAGCGGCTCGTTATCACACAGACGTAAAAGTTCAGAAGTTGCTCGATGTAGATATGGTATTAGACAAAGCCAAACAAGCAAAGGACAATGGGAGTACCAGGTTTTGTATGGGTGCAGCCTGGAGAGAAGTCCGTGATAACAAAGACTTTGATAAGGTTATTCAGATGGTATCTGGAGTGAATTCCATGGGGCTTGAAGTGTGCTGTACCCTTGGTATGCTTACCGAAGAGCAGGCGCAAAAGCTGAAAGATGCCGGTCTTTACGCATACAACCACAACCTGGATACCTCTGAAGATCACTACGAAGAAATCATCACTACGCGGACATACGATGATCGCTTGGATACTATTGACAATGTGCGAAAAGCGGACATATCTGTTTGTTCCGGTGGAATCATCGGGATGGGGGAGACGAACGAAGATCGCATTGGTATGCTTCATACCCTGGCCACCATGGAGGAGCACCCTGAGTCAGTGCCTGTCAACGCGCTAGTGCCTGTGCCCGGAACACCTTTGGAAGATCAGGAAAAAGTGTCAGTTTGGGATATGGTGCGCATGATTGCTACCGCCAGGATCATCATGCCAAGAGCCATGGTGAGATTGTCAGCAGGTCGTGTGCGAATGAGCGTTGAAGAGCAGGCACTTTGCTTTTTGGCAGGCGCCAATTCCATCTTTGCTGGTGATGAGTTGCTTACAACTCCAAACCCAGAAGTGGATCAGGATAAGCAGATGTTTCAAACGCTTAACCTTAAGCCACGGGCATCATTTAAAGGAGCTGCTGCGGAGAAATATGTGGCTTAAATCCAATAACGGACATATTTTAGCATGATGTAGGTCATAGGATTGGTGTTTGATTCTCACTACCTTCTAGGTGAGAAATAAGAGAATTAAACTTAAATCCTACTGTCATGAAAATGCTAGATGAAGTCTGGTTTCAGACATTTAACTTCTTAGGCTTAGCAAGTATTTCGCTAAGTGTGTTTGTTGTTTTGGTTTACTATGTTCGACTTTTTGGATTAAATAGTAGAACCGAAAAGTATCGTTTTGCTTCGCAAAGCGAATCCAGGGTACTAAGGCAATCTTCCAATTTGCTAGCTGTCGGTATTGGCTTCTTTGCCTTCGTTTTGATTTCAAGAGCTGTAGGTTTAGTCGATGGATACACGTATTTCTTCATTGGCTTCTTTGCCTTTTTGATAGGCCTTTCGATAGGGTATGGACTGTGGGCGTATTTGAAATATTACTATCCGTTCATATTGGAAAAAAGATTACACAAAATCAGGTTTAGTCCAATGAAATCTCCTCATCATGGTCGTCCTATGCGGCTGTTGAATGAGAATGAAGAAGACACCCACCTGACTCAGGAGATGATTGATGAGGAGGGCACCCACACCGTAGATTATGATGTTTGGATCGATGAGGTCAACCAACATAAGGTGATAGAAAAGTATGATACTCATTTCCATGCTTTGGTGTGTGAAAATTGCAATTATAGAACCATGAAAGAAAAAAATGAGGAGGTGGTGGAGTCGCCTACTCAGCACAAGGAGGGACTGCTTCTAAAGAATTATGAGTGTACTTACTGCGGGCATCACCTGCATAAAGAAGTGGTGCTGCCGAGCTATGATGAAGAAAGTAAGCTGGAAAGAACTGCGCTGAGTCACACTTGAGAATTAGCCTTGCTATTTGTGATCAAATTGCTGCAAAATGCAATTGCTGTTAATCCGCTAGTTGGCTTACAGTGAGGGTTTTGAAGGAGGTAATTAAACCCCTGACTGATCAGGGGTTTGAAGTGCTTATTCGGCCATTACAGAATCTACTTCTGCCATTACTGTGTCCATTTCCACGGCCATTGAGTCTACAACCGCTTCAACTGTGTCTACCACAGCTTCCATCGTTGGTTCTTCGGCAACTTCTTCTGTTGTCTTACTTGGAGAACTGCATGCACCTAGTGCTACTACAAGTCCTAAAATGATTAGTTTTCTGTTCATCCTGAAAGGTTAGTTAAGAATTCAATTACCACCTATTTTCAATAAAATCAAAATTTAACAACACAAAAATTAATGTATTGTTAAGATGTTTGTGAGATTCGCAATTTATACCCGTATTGGGTTGACATTTGTGTATGAGGTTTTGAAAGGAATAGAGCTCTTTAGTACCCATGCACTTTTTCGTACTCCTTATAAACATAACCTGTTAGACCCGCGAAGGAACCGGCTCCTTTCCAGATAAATCTAAGTGTATGTACCAGGCCTGCTTTGCCTCGAAAAATGTAGATAGGGAAGGTAACTACGGCTAAAAAGAAATGCAGAATACCATATAGACTTTCGGAGATCAACGCACTGATATATGGTTTCTTGAGTCGCCGGCGCAAGGTGCGACAGTTGGTGTGTCTGAATGCCCTTTGCAAAAGCCAATTGACGGACATTCGCGAAAGGGGAATGGACTCTTTGATCAAGTTATCATTGACCCAAATTATTTTGGCTCCCTTCTCTGTTGCTTCTGTGAAAAGGTAAGTGTCTGATGAACCGCTGAGGTTGAGGGCAGGGTGAAATCTTAATCCCATTTTCACACAGATAAGGTCAAGGTCAAAAATGACGTTGCTCGTGCTAGCGGCTTTTCTTACTGTGCCGGTAGGGATGTTTGGGCGTTCGAAGAACTTGCCACGCAGGATCCATGTTGGAGTGTCTTCTGGAAGAACTCGGGCTACACGCCCTACAACTACCTGCGCATTGTGTTTGGTTTTTTGCTCGAGCATGGCTTCCAGCCAATTGTCTTCTACTTCCTCATCATCATCAATGAAGGCCAGTAGATCGGCTTTTGATTCCAGTGCTCGCTCTATGATTGCATTGCGCATAAATACAATCCCACGGTTGCCTTCTACAAAATATTCCACTTCGACGGGCAGCCTGTCTTTATAGCTTTTGGTAATTTCCTCAGCGCTCTTTTTAGGGTCATTGTCAGCGACGAGCAACTTTGCTACATAGCCATTTGGGATTTTTAGTTGTTCGAATGACTTGAGACAATCTTCGAGCATTTTTGGCCTGTTGAAGGTGCCAAGTCCTATTACAATTAGCTTATCTGACATTGCGACTGTGAGGGTTGCGGTGCAATATTAGTAAGAGTAATACTACTTTCCTCTCAGTTTTACTCCCAGAGATATTTCAATTCCTTCCAGTTGAGTAGTGGCCGTGTCAAAATTGGCGGGTTTCGTAGTAATTTCCGACCCAACAGCACCTCCCGAATAGCTGCCTGTAAGAGCTGAGTCCGATTCACCCTTGAGATATTGGACCTCCGCCGTGATCGCAAATTTGTTGTTAACCTGATATTCTATTTCGGTTCCTGCCATCCATCCAAATCCGGGTTTTGAGTCCATCTTCATGTGTGAGGTTACAACATCCCAGTTTTCATAGTCCGCGATGGCCCTGTCGAGGTTACCTTTATTTATTCTGGAGTTGGCGTGCCAGATGAAAAAACCACCCGCCAATAATTTTAACGTGATAGGGCCTCCTCCGATGCTAAGGGTGGCCTGCCCCGGTATAAGTACAGACCAGTTGGGGCCAGTGAGTGGTTTATCAGATTCGAAAGGAAGGCCGGACATACCTAATCCGGGTATGCTGTAGAGGGTAAATCCCGTTTCTAAACCGACCATTCCGCCAATGCCCACACCACGAATTGAAAATGGGCTTATGGGAGCCGATACGTACCCGTTTTTGGGAACGAGGTATGAAAAGGAAATGCCTTGTCCTAAAGATGTTCCGCTCAGGAAAAGAAAGATCGTTAATACCGAGAAGGAGAAAAATCGTTTTGAAATGTTATTCATATTTGGTCAGAAGGTCCTGATATTTTTCTTTCAGATTATAGCCAAAAGTATTGATTACGGATACTTTGTAATTCATGCTTAGAATCATGTCTGAATCTTCCAAACGCTGATATTCTATCAGCATTGGCCCAATTTCTTTTATCATATTGGTGGAGAAATCCATGAAAAAATCCTGTCCGTGATATAGGTCAGAGACATCTAGTAAAAAATCCGTTTCCAGTTCGCCCACAGCCGGATGATTTTGAACGATATTCCAAGCCCCTCTTGTCATTAGCTCAAACTCATAATTAAAAATGAATTTGTCCTTTTGATCTGCTTTGGGGAGTCGTACCAAAGAATCCAGATATTCAGAATAGGCTTTGTTTTTTATTAAGATAGTGTCAAGATCGGCAAGGTTGCTCTTGCACTCAGCAAGAATAGATTTCTTGAGCGTTTGGGCATCATTTTTACGATCTATAGATTGTTTGTAAGAATTCATGCCGAGGGCTAGCAAAACAGCAAATACCACAGATACAAACTCTATAAATACCTGAGCAGGAGAAAGGTTTTTTAGATGTTTCTTTATTTTCATGCAGATAGTGCTTTTGAGACTAATGTGCTTGTCTCCGAAGATAAAGAAAGTCTTTGAGCGGCCTTATGACCATTTTCTGACATTTTACCCCAGGTCTTCTGCAATATGCTAATCATCTTGTCTTCCTCTTTGCCTTTGGCAAAATCATCAATGTAGTATTTGAGAAAAACCAGACAAATGACATCTTCGAGTGTCTGTGCATCCCGATTGGATTTCAGTCCTTTTTTCATCAGAAGGTCTTTTGCTATTTTGATTTCACCTTCTGAATAACTGTGCTTTTTCATTATTTCTTCAATGATGCTGGCATGCATCATTTTCAGTTGAGTTCTCCATTGTAAATATCCTTTTCTATCCATGGGATAGTCTGACCGGGGAATGTCCCAGCGTCTAATGTGCTGGCCTCTGGCTGCTATTTGCAAAATCTCAGAAGCGTTCTCATGGAAAGCTTTGAGCGCTGCGCTCATTCTTTGACCATATAGGAGTTCTTTCGGTATTTTTTCACCTTCAGACACTTCAAGGTTTGGATCTTGAGCATTGATTTCATCTATAGCTTCGAGAACCTTATTTAGTTTATTGTCCATGGTTTAAAGTTAGAATAAAAACCACATGTAGGCGATAGCCAGAACTGGCAATAGTTATTTACTAGGAGGCCTCTATCTTCACAGAAGTGGTCAACACATCATTCTTTTTGCCACGAAATGAGCCTTGGACAGGCATGGTGTTAGAAGGGTGGTAGCTGGCTGCCAGAGGGATGTATGCATGAGTAGTCAGCAATCCGCTTGATGGATCTACTCCTATCCAGCCAGCTCCTGTTACCCACACTTCTGCCCATGCATGCAGCTCATGACCGATCAATTCAGGATTGTATCCATATCCGCTTACGAATCGAGTAGGGAGGTCATAGTGTCTCACAACCTGAATAAACAGCCAAGCCAAATCCCGGCATGATCCTTTTTTTGCCAAAAAACAATCGTTTGGGCTGACTAACTGGCTGTCGTAATTAGCTTCGTGTTTCCAGGAGCTGTTGATCTCCCTGGCAAGCATTGTCACAAATGTGATAATGTCAGTGGAAGTAAGTGTCCATATATCCTTGCTCCATGATTTGATTTCTTCAGAAAGCTCCACTTTGTCTGTAAAGGGTAGTAAGGATTTTATGTGATCGTTTTTTGGGTTTTCCTCAACCAAAAAATCAAAGGGATTGAACTCATGCGTCATGGCAGACACAAATGTTTCAACGGTCATTTGCTTGATAGGATCATTGAACCAGCATTGGTAGTAGATGTTTCCTTCGGCATCTATGCGCTGAGCCAGACCTGCGGGCTCAGGGTGTACTTTGATTTTAAAATCCTTTAAAGAAATATAAGGTCTATAGCACGGGTGAAAGTAAAAATGCTGAGGTTCTACGAAAACCTTACTAGTATATGAATAGTGGCTTTTGTGCTCAATTCTTAAATTCATGGTTTTCGAGCTGATAAGTTTCTTGATGAACCTGTTATTTGCAAATAGACACTTTACTCTTGAGATTGATCATCAGGAGTGTAGTTAGGTCTAATTTTGAAATATTGCTCATACACAGCCTCTGCTATTTCATTTAGGGTTATCTGAAGTTCATCCAGATATTCGTGCAGCCCTATTTTAAAGATGTCATTGATGTCAGCATACTCGAGTTTAGATCGGAGATTACCGATAGCCTTTTCTGCTTGATTTGAAAATCCTCTCTTCGATTCTGATATTTCATGAAGGCAATTTTCCACGTTAGAAAGACAAAATAGAATGGATCTCGGGAAATATCTATCCAGGATCAGGTATTCTACTATGTGAGTAGCTGATAGACTGTGATGTGTCTGTCTGTAAGCATTAAATCCGCTGACAGATTTGAGGAGAGCATTCCAATGCAAGAAGTCCAGAGGAGTACCTACTTCTTCCAAGGAAGGAAGCAGGATGTGATACTTTACATCCAAAATCCGTGATGTTTTATCGGCACGCTCCAGATATTGTCCCATTTGGGTGAAATACCAACCCTGCGTTCTGGGAATGGTGTCATAAGCCAGTCCGTTTATCTGCTGAATTTTTTTCTTTATTTCACTAAAGCAATGGTTGGGGTCGTCCTTTTCCCATACTTTTCTTTTAGTGGCATTTTGGATGTAGAAGTGAAGTTCATTCAATATTTCCCAGGTTTCCTTCGGGATACTTTCTCTCACGATTCGGGCGTTTTCTCTTGCGCTCTTGATTGTTGAAATGATGGCGTTGGGGTTTCGCTTGTCAAAGGCTAAAAAGAAAATGGCATTCTCTCTATTGAATTTATTGCCAAAGAGCTCCACATACTTGTCCTGATCTCCCGTGGCGGCAATCAGTGGCTCCCACTGTTCTTTTACATCCGGAGGTAGGTCTATTGATAAATTATAATTGACATCAATAAATCTGGCGTAATTTCCGGCCCTTTCGATATATCTACCCAACCAAAACAGGCAATCTGCAACCCTACTTAACATCTTATAAAACTATTTTAATTATTTATATAAAACCCACGTGTCTTTACTTCCTCCACCTTGAGATGAGTTGACCACAAGCGATCCTTCGACCAGTGCTACTCTACTTAGCGCACCAGGCACCACATTGATCTTATCGCCATACAGCACATACGGCCTTAGATCCACGTGCCTTGGCCTTATTAAGCCTTTGCTTGTAAGCGTGGGAACAGTGGAGAGCGACAAGGTTGGCTGAGCAATGTAATTTCTCGGATTGTCTTTGACCAGTTTTCTGAATTTCTTGTGTTCAGCTTTAGTTGCCTTCGGGCCTATCATCATCCCATATCCACCGGCCGCATTGGTTTCTTTCACCACCAAATCCTCTATATTTTCCAGAACATATTTTAGATCCTGTTCTTCAGAGCAGAGATAGGTAGGGACATTTTTCAGAATTGGTTCTTCGTCCAGATAGTATTTAATGACGCGCGGAATGTAGGCATATACAGCTTTGTCATCAGCGACACCAGTACCCGGAGCGTTTGCCAGTGCTACATTGCCAGCCAGATAAGCTTCCATCAAGCCGGGCACGCCCAGCATGGAGTTTGGATTGAAAGCCAGAGGGTCCAAAAACGTGTCGTCTATTCTTCTATAGATGACATCAACGGGCTGGAGCCCTTTGGTTGACTGCATATACACGCGCTTGTTTTCGACTACCAAATCTTGACCTGTTACCAACTGAGCACCCATCTGCTGAGCAAGGTAAGAGTGCTCGAAATATGCCGAGTTATAAATACCTGGAGTGAGCACAACCACTTGTGGCGCTTCATGATTGCTTAGATGCTCCAACATGCTGAGTAGCATACCTGGGTACTCTGCCACAGGTCTAACGCTCATCTGCATAAAAAGCGAAGAAAATGATTGCTTGATGATCTCTCTGTTTTCCAGTAGATATGATGCACCAGAAGGACATCTCAGGTTGTCCTCCAATACCATGAAGTCTCCATTTTTGTCTCTTACGATATCACTTCCGGAGATATGGCACCAAATTCCTTTTGGGGGATTGAGTCCGATGCATTCCTTTAGATAATCTTTACTTGACAGAACTACATCTTTGGGGATAATTCCATCCTTCAATATTTTCTGATCGTGGTATAAATCGTCAATGAATAAGTTGATGGCTTTTATTCTTTGATGAAGCCCTCTGTCTATTTCGTCCCAGTCTGTGGCGCTTATAATTCGAGGGATGACATCAAGATGCAGGATTTTTTCAAGTCCTTTATTGTCTTTATACACATTGAAAGTCATACCCATGGAGAGCTGGGTCTTCTCAGTGGTGTGTTGTAACTGTTGTAGCTTTTTCTTCGGAAATGCGTTTAATCTGGTTAGCAGGTCTTGTTGAAAGTCCCTACAGTTTCCTTCACTATTGAACATCTCATCAAAATGAGATTGGCTGTCATATCCCTCAATCATAAATTATGAATATTTCATCTAAACTTTTGCGTGGTTACGAATGTCTTATTAATATATTAAAAATAAAGCATTTTACGCAATAAAAATGAATAAATTTTAAGAAACGATAAAATTAGTGAGTGCTCCGGATTCTGTAGCCTCAAACAAAAAAAAACGCCTGTCACATTTGTGACAGGCGTTTCGGTAAGGTTTTATGCGCACCTAGCATTCGGTATCACTAAGTGTTTGATCCCAGCAGTGATAAACGGAATCCTGGAAATAGGCTTCACTTTTCACTCTTCCTGAAAAATTGCTGCTGTTCCAATCTATGAAAATTTGCTTTTCCGCGTTGGTATCTGAAATAATAACGTTTCGGTCAAATTCAGTATCTGAGGAAATGGCATAGGTAATGTAACTGTCCTTTGCAGCTCCATCTTTTTCCACTGTGAAAGTTGAAGTTGCTGAGTCGCTTGTGTCGTCTTTGCTCCAAGCTGAAGATAACCAAGCTTCTGTGCTTCCAGGTCCTTCATATAAAGTCCATGTACCTGAGGTAGCATCCAGACTAGAACTTCCTGTAAACCAGATATAATCTTCGAACTCTCCGGCTTTGGAGATATAGCCAGTCCATTCTACTCCGGCAACATTTACATCGGCAGTTAATTTAATTTCAAAGTTTCCCTTAGAAGGGATTTCTGTGTTGTAAGCCCATACCCATAAGCCTGCATCCGCATCAAATGTTGGAGTTTGATCTATCGCCGCTTTGTAAGCTGTCACTGGTACCACCAGGTGTATTCCTAAAATCGTGGAGTAAACACCTACATTGATAGCAGCGTAGGCCCAGTTTTCTGCAGCGATTATTCGGCCACCATCGTCTTCATCTTCAGTAAATGCGCTTAAGTCTGGAGCCATGCTCGAACCAGGAGGGAGCAGCGGTTGGGTTCCTGGCTCTGGGTCCTGGTTGTCTGTACAAGCAACCATCAATATCGTTGGGATTATTAGAATTGCGATTATTTTTTTCATAACATTTTAAGTTTTGATTTGCCCCAACTGATTCAAAGCACGTGCCAAAGGAGATTCTTTAATTGGCAGCCTTATAAGGGCTTTAAATAAAGCTAAATTTCTCTAAACGAAAAAAGCCTCCCAAAATTGAGAGGCTTTCATATCTATATTTAGTGGAATTGAATTACATCATTCCGCCCATGCCGCCTGGCATACCGCCTGGCATAGCAGGAGCTCCTGCACCTTCAGCTTCTGGCTCATCAGCTACTACAGCTTCAGTAGTCAATAGGAGAGAGGCAATAGATGCTGCATTCTCCAATGCCAACCTTGTCACTTTAGTAGGGTCAATGATACCAGCTTTGAACATGTTTACATATTCGCCGGTAGCAGCGTTGAATCCGTAATCATCTTTACCTTCTTTCACTGCATTGACAACAACAGAAGCTTCGCCACCTGCATTATCAACGATTGTTCTCAAAGGAGCCTGGATCGCGTTGAATACGATTTTCACACCTGTGGTTTGATCAAGGTTTTCCAACTCCAATCCTTCGATAGACTTAAGTGCTCTGATCAAGGCAACTCCACCACCCGCTACGATACCTTCCTGTACGGCAGCTCTGGTTGCGTGAAGTGCATCATCCACACGGTCTTTCTTTTCTTTCATCTCAACTTCTGTAGCCGCTCCGATGTAAAGGATGGCAACACCGCCGGATAGCTTAGCAAGACGCTCCTGAAGTTTTTCTTTATCGTAATCAGAAGTTGTGTTTTCGATTTGCTGCTTGAGTTGGTTTACTCTGCCTTGAATGTCTTCAGCTTTACCAGCACCGTTTACGATTGTGGTATTGTCTTTATCGATGTTGATTTTCTCAGCTGTACCAAGGTAATCAAGGGTAGCGTTTTCAAGCTTATAACCTCTTTCTTCAGAGATCACAGTTCCGCCTGTAAGGATTGCGATATCCTCTAGCATGGCTTTTCTTCTATCACCGAAACCTGGAGCTTTTACAGCAGCAATTTTCAGCGATCCTCTGATTTTGTTTACAACCAAAGTAGCAAGTGCCTCACCATCTACATCTTCAGCGATGATCAATAAAGGTTTTCCAGTTTGAGCAGTTGCTTCGAGAATAGGAAGCAATTCTTTCATGTTTGAAACCTTCTTGTCGTAAATCAAGATGTAAGGACTCTCAAGCTCTGCTTCCATTTTTTCTGTGTTGGTCACAAAGTATGGAGAAAGATAGCCTCTGTCAAACTGCATACCTTCTACAGTTTTAACTTCAGTTTCAGTACCTTTTGCTTCTTCAACAGTGATCACACCATCTTTACCAACTTTGTCCATTGCATTGGCAATCATTTGTCCAATTTCATGATCGTTGTTGGCAGAAACAGTAGCAACTTGCGCAATTTCTTCGCTTGTTGAAATTTCTTTAGACTGTGATCTAAGGTTTTCTACAACTTTAGCTACGGCTTTATCAATGCCTCTTTTTACGTCCATCGGGTTTGCACCTGCAGCCACGTTTTTGATACCGTGGTTGAAAATGGCCTGAGTCAATACAGTGGCGGTAGTGGTTCCATCACCTGCGTCATCTGCAGTCTTAGAGGCTACTTCTTTTACCAACTGAGCACCCATATTTTCGATAGGCTCTTTTAGCTCTATTTCTTTTGCTACCGATACACCATCCTTGGTGATGGTAGGTGCACCAAATTTTTTATCGAGAATAACATTTCTTCCCTTTGGTCCCAATGTTACCTTTACTGCGTTTGCCAATACATCAACACCTCTTTTGATGCTGTCTCTGGCGTCCGTGTCAAAGAATATTTCTTTTGCCATTGTTATTTCTTTTTTAAAATTCTTATTCGATTAAGGTTACTGCAAGATTGATTTATACAATCCCGTAAATGTCGTTTTCTTTCATGATAAGGTATTCCTTACCCTCAATGCTGATTTCAGTACCCGAGTACTTACCATACAATACATGGTCGCCAACTTTTACATTGAGCGGCTCATCTTTTGTACCCGTTCCAATAGCAACGATTTCACCACGCTGAGGCTTTTCTTTAGCGGTATCAGGAATAATGATTCCAGAAGCAGTTTTCTCTTCTGCTGCCGCCGGCTCCACTAGAACCCTATCGGCAAGCGGTTTGAAATTAACTTTTGACATGTTTTAAAATGTTTATTTGATTAAATACTATGTGTAAAATTCTGATTTGTCATATAGCACTTTATATGCCAAAGACTTTTGATGTCAGAGTTGTGTCAAAATGTCTGACATTTTATCAGTATCAGAGATATAACTGACAGAAGAATGATTTCTGAGGGCCATTTGTTTTGTAATAAAGGTCTATGATGAGTAAATTTTGTCAGTAAAAATCAAGAGTTATGGAAAATTTGAAACACGATTGGCTGACGGAAGGGCTTATTGATTATGAATATAAGAAGTATATCCTACTGGCTTACCTCAAAGACATCAAGCATAAGTTTAATGCTACGGAGTTGTTTCCGTTTTTATCAGACTTGATTTTTCATTATAAGAATCTGGAAAAGATCAAAAAAAGTAAGACACTGATGTTTGAGAGCTTTCCTAAATCTATATCCAAGGCGGATTTTGAAAAACTTGAGCTTACGTATCAGGAGTTGGTAGAAGATGATGATGTGATGAGGGAGATTGAGGATATCATAAGTTTTGCTATTCCGAGGATCACGGCTACAATAGATGAGGGTAAGGAGATATTTGAGTTTGTGGAAGAGAATGTTGAGTTTTCGCCAATTGGTCTCAGTTCCATTTATCAAAATGAAGGGTATCTCTTTATTGATAAGGAGATGTCAAAAACGGTACAGATTTACCGGTATCAAGTTACTTTGTTTCAATCTGCCGATGAGCAGTTTAGGGGAGTGTCAACAACCTATGTAGATAAAGAGTTGAAAGGGTTTTCCAACTCTTATCAAAACATCAAAGTGAGTTTGCTACGAAGGTTTCGGGATTTGCCCAATCCAGCAACCTACCTGTTGACTTCAAAGTTGAAGTTTCCTGTTGAGTCAACGCTTTTGCCAATGGCAAAGCGCATTCTCATCAAGAATATCTCCGTGAGCTAATTTTATTCGGAAAGAGAATCACCCTCAAGTCCAAGGTCTTCTAGAGAAGATCCGTCAGGAGCGATGCTAGGAGGAAGGGCGTTTTGCTGCTGCTGAGCGTTTTCGATATTTGGTGATATAAACTCACCGGATCCTTCATCGCTGGCTAAGAAAAAGTTCGTTGAAAGTGTAAGCACAAGTAGTGCAATAGCAAATCCCCATGTAAGCTTTTCTAGTAAATCTGTGGTTTTCTTAACGCCCATCACCTGACCGGCTCCTGATCCTCCAAATTGGCTTGACAGCCCGCCTCCTTTAGGGTTTTGAGCCAATACTACCAACACTAGCAAGACAGCTACTAATATGATTATTCCTATTATTAAAGCGTACATTCTACTTTTCCTTGTTTAATTTTTCAATAACGTCCGCAAAGTAAACGGATTTTTCAGGAAACTTCACTATTAGCTTCTCATATATTTGAAGAGCTCTCGGCTTGTTGCCTTGCTCTAAATATATTTCTGCCAGATACTCTGAGGCAACTTCGGGGTTCAACTCTGCACTGTCTTTGGATAAATCCTCACTGCTGCCAGTTCCGTCACTCTTTCTAGCAGGGGGCATTGCTGGTTCGCTGTTAATAAACTGGTCAATAATGCTGTTCTGAACAGCTTTGGGATCACTTTTATCTTCTTTTTTTGGAGATTCTGATTTGCTTTTAGGAGTTGTTGTTTTTTTGGCCGAAGCTGTAGATTTTTTGGCCGCAGGTTTTTTCGTTGTGCTACTGGTCTTTTTAGTAGCTGTTTTTTTTGCGGTAGAACTAGCTGATTTAGTAGTGCTCTTTTTTGCGCTAGTTGATTTTTGACCAGTCGTGGACTTTTTGGCCGTCGGTTTTGCAGTTTTTGACTTTTTAGTCGCTTTCTCTACTGCTTTTTCTACTGCTTCGTCTTCTTCCAGGCGCTTTTCTATAGCGAGGAATTTAGCTTTTGACTTTCGCAGTTCCTCTATGTCGTGCCACAAATCTGAAATCAAATCATCAAGGTCATTGTGATCTTCAACTTCAGCGGAGATAGGAGCATCTGCAGGTTCCGGTTTGTTGACAGCCTCATTTGGTTGAGGGGAGGTTGGTTTTTCTTTAAGAGGGTTAGGCCTTGGTGTATCTGTTTGAGGGGGTGTTTCAGATTTTTTCTGATCAATAGGTTTTGGGGATGGTTCAGGCTTAGGTATTGCTTTAGCAGGTCTTTTGTCAGTAAGCACCGACTCATGCACTTCTAATGGTCTTAAGAAGATGAGCTCATCCTGTATGTACTTTTTCAGCAAAGCCCTATTGGTAGCATAAATGGCTGCAGTGGCTATTTTTCTTTTACTGTCTGGAAGATCTTTGATTTTTCCGCCTTTGGCCAGAATGATTCGGGCATTCTGAAAGTAGGGGAAGTTCTCGACCACACTCTCTAAATCCTCAATATCCTTGGATGTTAGGTTTGCTGGTTTACGAATAAACTCTACAAATTTTTGCTTGTTCACGAATGAGTTAGGACTTGGTGAAAACCTAAATTAAGAAAATACTACCAATTTGCCACAGAGGCATTGAATATATCGAGGATTATTTGGTCGAAAATTTCCTGAACGAATTCCTGTTCATTGGCTGAGAGGTCACTTTCATTTTGGTCATAGTCTTTGAAGAATGAGAACCTTCTTTCAAAGTCAAACTGGTCATCCTGCGTGTTTATGTACGTGGCAAAAACTGTAATTGTGATTCGAGAGAGGCTAGAGTAATCTACACCTGAGCTGCTACCACTAGCATTGGCTGCTACCGGACTGATTTGATAGTTAGATACGTACCCGTCTATCTGAAGGTCACCGTTGCTATCCACAATCGTTAAACTGGTGTTTTGCTGGTAGTAGTCTTTGATCATCTCAGTAAACGTTGCGCTCATGTTTGATGGCCCAAGGGGTGCGTTATTATAAAACGTTTGTATTGAAATGGTTTTAATGGAAGGTGAGATGGAGGCTCCCGTAAAACTGTAGATGCCACAATTGGGTAGAAAAACCGTAGAAATTAAAACTAAACTAAATATTATCGATCTCATACTGTTTGATTTTCCTGTATAGGGTTCTTTCAGAAATGCCTAAATCCTGAGCGGCATATTTTCTTTTATTTTTGTTTTTGCTCAGGGCTCTTAGAATCATTTCTTTTTCTTGTTTTTCAAGGGAAAGAGAGTCTTCTTCTTCTGTTTCATGACTGATATCTTCTACTTCATAATCATCTTCATTACGAGAGGATGGTGAGTTGATCAGTATTGGAGATGGAGCCATTGGTTCTCGGTCTTCCTTTTGAGAAAAATGGTCGTCCTCAATATCCTCAGCATCATTGAACAAACGATGATGTTGCGATAAAATTTCACTTTTTGTATCATCGTCCTGTAGCATTTTTAGCACTAAATCTTTCATGTCTGTAACGTCCTTTTTCAGGTCGAAGAGGACTTTGTACAAAATGTCACGCTCTGAAAAATCTCCACTGCCTGAATTGGCGGCTTTTTCAATAAGTGCTGGTAGATTCTTTCTGTTTTGGGGCAGGTATTTTCTTAGTGTTTCGGCATCAATTTCCCTGTCCATTTCGAGCACACTCATTTGTTCTACCAGATTTTTGAGCTGACGGATGTTTCCTGGGAATCGATAGGAAAGTATGAGGTTTTGCGCATCCTCTGTAAGGTTTATGGGCTTTGTTCTATAGGTCTCAGAGAAGTCTGATGCAAACTTTCTGAACAGCAAAAGCACATCCCGGTCGCGCTCACGTAAAGCTGGGACGTAGATTGGCACTGTATTGAGCCTGTAGTAAAGGTCTTCGCGAAATTTGCCACTCTCCACGGCATCCAGCAGTTGCACATTGGTAGCAGCGATAACTCTCACGTCTGTTTTTTGTACTTTGGAAGAACCAACTTTTATGAATTCTCCGTTTTCCAAAACGCGGAGCAGGCGAGCTTGTGTGCTGACGGGCATCTCACCTATCTCATCCAAAAAGATGGTGCCGCCATCGGTTACTTCAAAGTATCCCTTTCTGGCCTCATGCGCTCCAGTAAACGAGCCTTTTTCGTGACCAAAGAGCTCAGAATCGATTGTTCCTTCTGGTATAGCTCCACAGTTTATAGCAATGAATTTGCCATGTTTACGGGCCGATAGGCTATGTATGATTTTAGAAAAGGATTCTTTACCAGCTCCACTTTCTCCTGTAATCAGCACGCTCATATCAGTGGGCGCTACCTGCATGGCCACTCTGATGGCATAGTTGAGTTTTGACGAGTTGCCAATAATCTCAAATCGCTGTTTTATCGATTGTGTTTCTGAATCTATGTGATAGTCCATTATACTGATACTATTTCACCGAACAAGGTAGCAGGGGAGCAGTCATTCACTTTTACGTGAACATAGTCACCTTTTTTTGCCCCTGTATTCTTGAAAATAACCACTTTATTAGCGGTGTTTCTTCCCTGAAGATCCTCGTCGGATCTTTTGCTATTTCCTTCCACTAAAACCTTGAAAATTTTTCCAAGATCAAGCTTGTTTCGTTCAAGAGAGATCTCTTGCTGCTTGTTGATGATTTCCTGAAGCCGTCTCTTCTTTACAGGTAGGGGAATGTCATCTTTATACTTCTTTTCGGCTAAAGTGCCTGGCCGCTCTGAATAGAAGAACATGTAGGAGAAGTCGTATTTGACATAGTCCATGAGTGTGAGCGTATCCTGATGTTCGTCTTCAGTTTCTGTGCAGAATCCCGCAATCATATCAGAGCTAATTCCGCATTCCTCCCCCAGAATGTTGCGAATAGCATCCACACGGTTGATATACCAATCACGATCGTAAGTTCGGTTCATCATCTCCAATACACGTGAGTTGCCACTTTGAGCAGGGAGGTGTATGTATTTGCAGATGTTTTCATATTTCTTCATGGTATGAAGCACCTCATCTGTGATGTCTTTGGGGTGAGAGGTCGAAAACCGCACTCTTAGATTTGGGCTTACCTGGGCTACCATTTCCAGAAGGTTAGCAAAATTCACTATCTCTTTTTGATCTTCAGATTTTTCCAGTCGTGCTTTATTATTTTCCTCTGCTGACCATTTGTAAGAATCTACATTTTGCCCCAATAGGGTTACTTCTTTGTAGCCTTTGGAAAGCAGGTCTTGAGCTTCGGCGACTATGGAGTGTGGGTCGCGTGAGCGCTCTCTGCCTCTGGTAAACGGCACCACGCAGAATGAGCACATATTGTCGCACCCTCGCATGATAGAAATGAAAGCGGTAACTCCGTTTGAGTTTAATCGGACGGGAGAGATGTCAGCATAGGTTTCTTCACGGGAGAGAAATGTGTTTACGCCTTTTTCTCCATCTTCAGCCTTTTTAACAAGGTTGGGTAGGTCGCGGTATGCATCCGGGCCAACAACTAAATCGACAATTTTTTCTTCTTCTAGTAGCTTTGACTTCAGGCGCTCAGCCATACAGCCCAAAACACCGATTGTGATTTCAGGCTTTTCTTTTTTGACGTTGTTGAATTGCGACAGCCTCTTTCTGACTGTTAGTTCAGCTTTTTCTCTTATGGAGCAGGTATTTAGTAAAATAACATCTGCTTGCTCGAAAGAGGAAGTTGTATCAAACCCATCCTTCTTTAGAATTGATGTTACGATTTCACTGTCAGAAAAATTCATCTGACAACCGTAACTTTCTATGTATAACTTTTTAGTCGCGTTTTTATCTCCTTCTACAGATATTTTGACCCCACAGCTCTCTTCACTCTCTGTTTTGTTGTCTAAAATATCTAAGTCCTGAATCACTTGCTCCATCTATTTTTTCATTTTGCTATGCAAAGATAGAGCAATCTTACAGAAGGTGACAAAGTGTCAGTTACTCAATTTTCGGGAATAGGGATCACTACATGAAAACCTACGTTAACTGTATTGTATATGAATTTGTCTTTAGCCTTGTCCACAATACTCGCTTCATCGTTGTGAGAAAGCCCCCATCTGGTTCTATCGATGTTAAATTTCGCTTCAATACTGGTTTGGGAGTCAGTTTTAATTACTAAAGCAGGAAATGATATGCCATTGGTTTTACCCCGCAAAGTAAGGTTTCCTATGATTACGTGAGAAGGGTTTTGTACAATAAATGAAGAGGCTTCTTCCGGTTTAAATTTAGAAGGAAATTCTACTTTGTCATCGATCTGAAATGTGCTGTCATACGGTGTGATTTTTGTGATTTGGAATAAGCCAGTAGGAAAAGCGTTTTCATCAAAAAAATCTGAAGAAAGCAGATGAGCGGTTAGTTTTTCATTCTTTTCTTTATCTGCAATATCCATTACACGAAGTGAGCTTATATCTATTTGAACTTCACCTCCCACTAATTCATCGGCGTGAAAGATTCCGTATCCTTCGGAGATACCCATTGTTCCGTCGTGCTGTCCAGTTGGCTTACTTCCTATCCAGGTAATAACCGATTCGTTTAAATGGATATTTAATGTGTCTGCATCAGGATAGACCTTTAAGGTGGTTTCTGGTTGCGTTACATTTGATGAATTGTTCGGACTTTGGCAGAAGGTTAGAGCAAGGGTAAAAACAAAAAGTAGCTTTGGGTATTTCATAAGTGCGAAGATATAATTCACAGAAAAAGATATTACCTTAATCAGCGGTTAAATATTTAAACTCGCAGCTAAAATTTATGGCACTAATAAAATCTGTCAGGGGATATACCCCTTCTTATGGGAATGATTGCTGGCTGGCTGAAACTGCAACTCTTATAGGAGAGGTATCTATGGGTGAGCAATGTACAGTATGGTTTAATGCGGTGGTCAGAGGAGATGTTAATTACATCAAGATAGGTGATCGCACTAATATTCAGGATAATGCAACTATACATGGTACCTATGAGAAGGCTGCCACAACTATAGGTAGTGATGTGTCTATCGGGCACAATGCGCTGGTTCATGGGTGCACGCTTGAGGATGGTGTGTTGGTGGGCATGGGAGCTATAGTGATGGATGGTGCGGTCGTCAAAAAGGGTGCAATAGTGGCTGCAGGAGCGGTGGTTCTTGAGGGAACTATCATTGAGGAAGGGAGTATTTATGCGGGAGTTCCAGCCAAAA
This sequence comes from Cyclobacteriaceae bacterium, assembly GCA_039944535.1. GTDB lineage: Bacteria > Bacteroidota > Bacteroidia > Cytophagales > Cyclobacteriaceae > JAMZMI01. The sequence continues at coordinate 7,100 of JBDUYP010000024.1, read as the reverse complement.
AAGTTAAGGAGGTGGCTGGCGAGAATCGAGAAATGCAATTGCGTATTGCCAAAAACTATATCAAATATGCCAGTTGGTTTAAAGACTAGATTATGATCATAGCCAGGCCGAAAGAGAGTGAATATGATCCCTTTTATAAGGGGTATGTTAACAGCGTGGAAGAAGAAGATATCATCAAAGTGATGGAGGATCAACTCGAGGACTTTGAAGATTTGATTTTATCACTTCCATTTGATGGGTTGGGGTATAGCTATGCGCGTGGAAAGTGGAGTATCGCCCAGGTTGTTGGGCATATGATTGACGTTGAGCGCATGATGGCCTTCAGAGCATTTTCTATAGCGAGAGGGGAGAAGCAACACCTTCCTGCCTTTGATCAAGATGAGTATGTAATCAATGGTTTCTTTGATAAGCGTTCTAAAAATTCTCTTCTGGAAGAAATGGAAGGGTTGAGAGTTTGCAACATCAAATTGATAGAGACGTTTACTGAAGATATTTTATCCCGGGAAGGGGTCGCTTCTGGTAAAACGTTTACGGTGCGTGCATTGGTTTATATTATTCCAGGGCATTTTCAGCATCATATGAATGTGCTCAGAAATAAATATGTTTCAAACGCTTAAAAACTTACGATATGAATTTTTTTGTCAGGCTTTTATTATCCTCACTTGCTGTGATTTTAGCCTCTTACCTTTTACCAGGTGTTCATGTAGAAAGCTTTTTTGCCGCATTGATTGTGGCGTTGTTACTATCTCTGCTCAATGTGACAGTTAAGCCACTATTGATTATCCTGACTATTCCGCTTACTGTTTTCACCTTTGGGTTGTTTCTACTCGTTATCAATGCACTTATGATAATGCTTGCAGACGCAATAGTTCCTGGTTTTGGGGTAGGCGGATTTTGGTGGGCTCTGCTTTTTAGTTTGATACTTTCACTGATCAACTCATTGCTAGCTGACCTTAGCGGAACTAATCAGAAATAAACGGGGCATTGAGGATGCTTCTTGTAGTTGTGTAGCTTGATCCGGTAGTTGACCATGATTTCGTGAGAACCTGTGGTGGATCCTCCCAGATCAGAAGTGGCTGCATCGTAAGCATACCCAACCCTAATATTTTCATTGAGGAGTAGCTGACCAAGGAAAATGATTTCGCCAGAATTTCTTATTCCAAGACCTATATAAGCGATATTTTCGAATATGATCATCGGTGTGAATTCATAAGAAAGCCTGTTTTCTTCTTGCTTCCTTATGAGGATGGATGGACTGATTTTGACATTGTCGGACAATGGCAAAATTAAACCACCGGTGAAATAGTAATACCTGCTTTCTCGTCCGCTCGCTACACTAGAACCACCTTCCTTGATATTTAAGGTTTTGTTTTCAATAATATAAGGTGCTGAAAACCCTGCGTACATAAAGGGGTTGGCAAAATAAAGGCCTACACCTACGTTTGGTGTAAACCGACTATTGTCTATAAAAACAGGGTCATTGGGGTCAAGCAGTTCTATGTCATCGTAACTAGCCCGTCTATTATCAAAACCTCCTTGAATTCCCATTGACAATACTCCTAATGATGTGTGAATCTTGTATGCGTAGCTACCATAGGTAGATATGCTTTCATAAGAACCAATCTTATCTCTGGTCACGGATAGTCCCACGCCTATTTGATTTGACATGAAAGAATTGTGTGCTGTGAAAGCCTGATGCACGGGTGCTCCTTCAATATTTACCCATTGGTTCCTGTGTACTGCTATAACCGAGAGTACATTCAGACTGCCGGCATATGCAGGGTTTAAGAGAAGTCCGTTAAACGGATATGTGGAAGTTAAACCTCTTTGCTGTGCACTGGTTACTATGGCCAGACCCAACAAGGTCACGAGAAATATGTGTTTTAAATATCTCATCTAAAGCAAATTAACGAACTAATTCTAAATATCCTTGGATTGGATCACTGCCATCACCTTTTTCTATGATATAGAAGTAAGTACCCATTGGCATTACAAATCCTGATTTCCCGACATTGCTAACCCCATCGAATCGCTTGTCGAAGTTATCATAACCTTCAATTTCGAAGATTCGAGTACCATCTCTATTGAATATGGTCACTTTATTGTCCGGGAATTGATCGATACAGTCGATAAGGAAGAACTCATTGTCTCCATCATTATTGACGGACATTCCATTGTAAACCCTCAATGATGTTTCGATTTCAAATTCTGCGGTGTAAAGACAACCATTGTTAGCCTTGAACTCTACAGTCCAAAGTCCTGGAGGAGCATCAATTAGAGTGGATTCTTTTGACGTAATACTATACGGACCAAACCAAGTCACTTCTGTGGCAATTTGTCCCGTACTATCATTCAGGAATACGATTTCAGCCTGACCGTTAAATTGGTTTTGCGAACCATCTTCTGTTCTTAGACATAGCGATGATTTTGATCTGACTTCAAACTCTGGGTCTGTTATCATATTAAGTATGGTGACCTCTCTAGTAGCTGATGTACATCCAGTAGATAGATCCGTAGCTGTCACAACGTACGTTGCTGTATCCATTTGTCCATAATCTACTCCCGTAAACTCAATATCCATAGGGCTATCTTTTTTGGCCCAATTGAATTCGTAACCTTCTGTCTGTCCAGCGACACTGGCTCTAGCTCGACCGTCAGGCTCTACGCAGCTTGTTCTATGACCTAATAAGTTGAGAGAAGGAGCAGGCACTTCTTCGGTAGCATCTATAATGTCGAAGGTTCCTACTATTGAGCATCCCGTAATCAGGCTCGTTACTTCTACTGCATATGTTCCAGCAGCTAAGGAGTCGATTGAATACCCGGTTTTGAGGGAGTCATCATTGATTGTAGGTCCGTCATACCATGTAAACGAATATGCTGAAATGTTCTCAATTGGGAATCCAACTTTGGCACGTCCATTAGGCTTGTCAGGATAGCATATAGTCAAATGATTAACTATGTCAATTCTGAATTCAGGTTTTACTGATTTATCCTGAATGTTTACAACTCTCCATGTACCGTTACATCCAGAGTCAGTTTCATTGATCACGTAAACAGAGTAAGTTCCCTCTGCCAGGCCAGTGTAGAAATTGGAGACGGTATCCGCAGCACTGAGGTCAGGCACGGTACCATCTAAGTTTCCAGTGTACCAGTAGAATCCAAAATCCTGAATTGTAATGCCTCTTGTTGTGAATTCATCGCTCGTAATGTTGATGTTCACCGATGCTTGTCCATTCGGGTCAATACAATTCGTATTATGCGTGATTTGTGGAGTCAATGGTATTGGATCCAATAAGTCATCTATCATTCCAAATGTTTCAGATGAGGTACAACCAGTGGCAACTTCGGTTACATTAATCGTATAGCTACCGGCAGAAAGTCCTGTAGCGGAGGCATTGTTCGCTTCTACGACGGAACCGTCGGAATCATCTATCCACTCAAAGGTGTAAAGTGTATTGTCCTGAGACCCGTTGGCGGATACAGTTAGCGTTCCATTCGGGTTGGCAGGATCGCAATTCATCTGTAAGCTAAAGTCATCTAGCACAATACTAGGAGGGGTAGTTTCATCCTCAATCTCTATCTGGTAGATATTAGAAACACAACCTGTGGCGATGCTAGTGGCAATTATGTAGTAATCACCCGCCACAATACTCGTTCCTGAAACAGCAGCTGAAGCAATAGAATCCGTTCCGTCTTGTATTGGTGTTGGAGTTCCAGTGCTTGGATCCTGATCATAGAATGCGAACGTATAATCGCTCAAAGAACCAGTACTCATACCCGTTACTTCAAAATATGCATTTGAAGGTGAGCATGTTGTCATATTAGCTGAATCAACCGCTATTATCTCAATTTCAAGAGGTACGTTTTCTAAAGTGAAGTATGCCTGAGATGTACATCCGGCATTTATATTTTCCACTACTACTTCATATCGGCCCGCGTATTGGCTAAACAACGTATCGTTGCTGCTTAAGGAGGTGCCTTGACGAGTTCCAGCCGCATCCACTTCAAACCATGTGAACACATAAGATGAGTCTATGTGAATAGGATTGCTGGCATTGTCTGGTATGGCAAGTAATGCACCATTTGGAGTTGTGCCAGTGGTAGAACATGTGGAATCAGCTTCTACAACAACAATCTGAATCTCAGGGTTGAAAGGTTTGTCGATGATTTCAAATTGAACTTTCTGAGATTCACACTCTGAGTCAATAGGCTCGATTGCAGCGAAATATGAACCTTCGCTCAATCCGCTAATCTCCATTGGGTTAGCAGCGTTACCGTTTTTAATGAAAATCTCATCAGAATCGAACAAGGAAAGTGTGAAATTTGTAGTCAAATTCAAAGAATCTGCACTATTACCCATGCTTAAGCTGTTGCCTTGATACCTCACTCCAGTCACTACGAATGAGCCATTTCCAGGCACTGTGCATATCAGGTTTTTGTTTACCTCATATGAAGCAATGATAGGATACTCAGGGTCATTCTGAACTTCTATGGTTTGCGTAGAACTACAGTTGGTGTTGGTAGTAGCATCTGTATTGGTAATTTCTACAGTGTAGAAACCATCAGGAACATTTTGCAACAACTCTGCATCGTCAGTTTCACCAAGGATGGTGCTTACTTCCTGTCCTCCGGTTGCACTGCTTCCTACGTACCACTGATAAGTATATGATCCAGCGGAAGGAGCTGCTCCATCTATGGAAGTTAGTTCGATTGCTCCTAGAGCCACGGTTCCCGTGCAGTTTGAATTTGGAGTCATTGTGAATGAGTCGATAACCGGATTTTGACTTTCATCCAATATGATTACTTCGAAAGATGATGAAGCACAGCCTGTAGCGGAAGTCGCCACTAAGGTGTAAGTGTCAGCATCTAAATTTGTGAGTACGATAGGACTTGCCCCGGGAATGGCTTGGTCAACAATTGTTCCAACACCATTGCTATACGTCCAGGTGAAGGCCGTGGTTCCAGGCTGAGTTCCAGCTATTGTTATATCTGCATCCGTGATTGTGATTGTTCCATTGCCAGGGGTGTTACATATTGTGTTGTGAACAATTTGATCGGCTGGAACATTAACCACAGGGTATCTCAAGCTATCACCTATCTCATAAGTGAAGTTTACCGAACATCCGCTGGTTGCATCATTAATCACAGCCGTGTAGAATCCGCTTGACAGGTCGCTCAATGTGAACGTGTTTGCAGCTATTGCGACTGTGCCAGACGTTGCTGGCGCACTTGCAGTACTTCCGTCTCTCCAGTCCACCGTGTAAGCGTTAGCCACACTGTTCGTTTCAAGGGTAATAGAGATTGACCCATTTCCTGAAGTGGTACAACTTGAATTCTGTGTTACAGTCTCTGTTGCCGCTTCAGGGTAGAAGATAGTCTCGTTGATCACAAATTGTTTCTCTAAAGAAACGCATTGGTACGTTTGATGTGTGGCTTGGATGTAATATGTGCCAGCACTTAAACCTTGAAGATCAGTATCAGATGAAATCGTAACCGCGTTGCTCAGGTTTTCATCCAATAGTTCCAGATCATAAACAGCCAAAACTGGAGCTACTCCGCCAACGCCTGAAGTGTTGCTGGTGCTGGCTCCATTCAACCTTGTCAAATCGACTGATGTCACCTCAACTTCACCATTAGGCGTACAGTTGGTTTGATGACCAAGAACAGTCAAATCCAGGCTGATATTGAATGTGGTATCCTGAATGATTGTTTTAGCAAAATTCTGATTACAGTTATTGTTGGGATTTGAATTATCAGTTACCACCACATAATAACTTCCTTCCATCAAACCGGAGATGTTTGAAGTCATCGTAGGGGCAGTGCCGGAAGTTGTAATACTTGGTGTAAACCCTGATGCGGCAGCTGCACCATCAGCTAACAATTCGGCAGTTCCGCTGGTAATCACTCCGAAGTACCACTGTACATCGTAGTTGCTATCTGAATCTGGACCTGAAATGGTTACAGTAAGTTCTCCATCTGCTGTTGCAGGATCACATGAAGTGTTTACCTGATCTACAACCAGGCTCAACTCAGGCTTGGTGGCATCACTATCAATTATGATCGCCCTTGGACTTGAGACACAACCTGTGGTTGTATTTGTTACCCTTACGAAATATGTTCCGGCAGACAAATCAGCGTTTGTACTTGGGAAGTCACTAGCAGCTCCTGATCCCGCATTCGCGAAAGCTCCAAGTGAAGCGTCGCTAGAATCGAATAGTTCATAAGAATAGGTTGCCAAAGTAGCCTCATCAGTTATATCTGCTCCGTTCAGAGTTATTCCATCAATGATAATCTGTCCATTGTCAGGAGAGCAATTGGTGATGTTGGTAGAAAGATCTGTTCCGGAGACAGGTATACTTAGCAGATCTGGATTGTCTTTTACCTCTACTATTATTTGGTCAGAGCATCCGGTTCCATTCGAAGCGGAGGATTGAGTGGTAACTAAGACGGTATAGAACATTGGAGCCAAGCCATTTGCCGTATTGTTTCCAATACCACTAAGATCTGCTCTGAATGTGCCTGTTGTTCCTTGTCCTTCATACCAATCGAATTGATAATTCGCCTCGTCGGTATCTGGCGCTGTGACTTCAATTGTAACTGATCCATTTCCTCCCGAACAGTATGTGTTTTCAGATGATGTTTCTGTCATCACTGGAGTTATGCCCTCTTGATCCACAGTCACACTAAAAACACTTGAAGAACACATGTTACCATTCGTTTTTGAAATTGTTCCTGTGTAGGTTCCTGGTAATACGTTGATTACGCGATCATTAGTTACATCAACTGTGTTTAGCGTTTCTCCTCCGTTAAGGTCATTCCATGTAACAGAATAATTCGCAAGTTCTGCTCCTGATACAGCAATGCCGTCTACATGAATTGCTGTAATAGAAATCGAACCATTGGCGTTGTTATTGTCGCAGTTGGTGTCAGGAGTAGTGTTAATGCTTGAAGTTCTTACTGCGATAACCGGCAGGTCATCGGCAATGACAAACTCAGCAGTAGAGCTACACTGGTTGTAAGGGTTTGTGTTGTCAGTTACCACTAGGGTATATGTATCAGCGACCAGATTTATAAGGTCTTCACCACCAGAGATAGTAGCA
>JBDUYP010000023.1:0-514204 GCA_039944535.1 Cyclobacteriaceae bacterium | reverse complement strand
CCAATAAGACCAATTGTGCCCGCCATCTCTTACTCGGAATTCACCCGGAATACGCCCGTCCTTCATAAGTTCGTAAAGGCTCATATTTCCGAAGATGAATGAATCGTCATCTCCACAGTCAATGTACCATCTGACAGTTTTGAGCTCATCAATCGAAGCGGATGACATCAGAAAAAACCCAAAATTCTCCTTAGTAAACTCATTGATCCTTTTATCACCGACTTTTGACTCAGTGACCAGCTCAAAAAAAGAATCCCATGTTTTTTGACCAAGTTTGGTCAATCTCTCTTCCGTCCAAATTGCAGCACTCAAAGGGGCAGCTGAAGAAAATAAATCTGGATATTTAGTAGCAAACATGATGGTGCCATGACCGCCCATACTTAAACCTGAAATGGCCCTATGTTCCCTGGCTGTCCTACACTTATACTTTCCTTCAATAAATGGAATAAACTCCTGAACGAAGAAGTCTTCATATCGGAAATCCTCTACCTCTGAGTTCAAATACCAGCTTTTCTGGGCATCCGGCATCACAATGATCATGGGTACTGCCGAGCCACTTTCTATTGCCTGATCTGCAATCTCCTGAACATTACCTCGCTGAATCCATCTAGTCTCATCATCACCAAACCCATGTAGGAGGTACAAGACTGGGTATTTTCGTGTTGAAACCTCATAACCCGGTGGCAAATACACACTGTAACGGACTTCTTGATCCAATACTATGCTCTTCATTGTTTCACTTTCCATTATGACACTGTACTGTGCAAAGGAGGCTAAGCTTGACAACCACAGGAAGGCAGCCAATGGTACGTTTATTCTATATTTAGACAGGTTTGTGTTCACTTTCTGTAGCTTCTTCATTTCGTTATTTGTAATCCTTCTCCGATAAACTATGGAGTACTGATTGTTGCCAATCGACTAACTGGTCCTCCAACTTTTCTGCTTTTTCTGGATGAGACAAAATCATGTTCAATCTTTCTCCCGGATCAGAGGAAATGTTATAGAGTTGCTTCACTTCTCCTTCCTCCAAATCCCTTACTATCAGCTTATAATCTCCATCAATGATGGATCGATCTCCATTGTAGTGCTCTGCCTTAATTTCCTGATGATGAAAGTTTTGAAATACCCGGATATATGAATCCCCCCAGAGCTTAACCAAAGGAGTCGTTCCAGTTTGTAGTGCTTCACTTATGTAAGGATTCTCTTTGTCAAGGGTTGATCTATCATACATCCAAAAACAAATTGGTTCTTCACGATTATTCATATTTCCCTTTATCAGAGGAGCCAGACTAACCCCATCGAGTGGTCGATTCGGTAACGGAACTCCGGCCAGCTCACAAAGAGTAGGTAGCATATCAGAGGTCACAGCATTGACATTGGAAATGGTCTTTTCTTTGATAGCAGATGGCCACTCTATAATTCCCGGCACTTTCGTGCCTCCATCGTAAATCGTTCCTTTTAAAGCATGAAGTTTAGAGTATTGAATACCGCTAGGAGGAATACCATTATCACCACAGTACCAGATTAAGGTGTTGTCTTTTAACTCTTTGGATGATAGATAATCCCTCAACTGGCCGATGGCCCGATCCATTGCGGTAATCTCAGCAAATCGTTCTTGCAAAACAGAGTCTTGAGGTCGTGTGACCCTCCGCCCCGTTTTTATAGATGTTAAATCGAAAGTTTTGGAACTTAGGCTGTCTGGAAGATCATCGTAAAGTGCCAAGTCTTCTGGAAGTCCTTCATACGGCTCGTGTGGGGAAGCCATCCATACTACTGCAAAGAATGGAGTGTCATCAGCCTTATCAATAAAGGATATGGTTTCATCGACAATCACTTTCGAGCCTTCTCCTTCAAATTTCTCAGGTGCACCTCCATTTCTGGAGAGCACTGGATTTAGCTCGAAAAAATTGTCATGTGATACCCATGTATCAAATCCCATAGCACCGGGATTGGTAGGAGATTCAGACTTTACGGGTCCCAGATGCCATTTACCAAAGTGACCGGTGGTGTAGCCTGCCTGTTTAAGCAAACTCGCGATAGAGATTTCCTCCGGTCGGATAGAGAACCCGGCATTGAAGGTTCCATACCTGTTTGGATGTCTCCCTGTAATTACACTCCCTCTGGTAGGTGAGCATGACGGATGAGCAGCGTAAAACCTGTCCAACACCAATCCATTTTCGGCCATCTCATCAAGGACAGGAGTTTTGATAAAAGGATGGCCATTATAGCCTGTTTCCTCATAGCCATGATCATCCCCCATGATTAAAATGATATTGGGGAGATTTTTCTTTTTATCACCATGATCATCTTGACATGATGCGAATAGCAAAATGCCTACAATAAGGATACCTATTAATTCGAAACGCCTCATCTTATCATCTTTATCAATTGTTATGTTTTCCACACGCTACAATCCAGTATCAGTTTACCAATCATCCGTTCTGAAGGAAGAAGCAGGTATTCCATAACGGTCGAATAGATCTCCGTCAACAAAATTTTTGAATCCATATCTGGCAGCTATAGGTTTTAATACATCTTCAGAAGTAACAATAACCGTATTTTTGTGAATAACTGCTTTAGCCGGATAGAACTTCTTATCCTCACCAGCCAATTCAAAAAGCTTTAAGTCTCTTCCAAAAGAAGTCAGTTTCTTGTCGAACGTCAGTTCAACTGATGAACTATCAATCTTCATCTCGACAAACTCTGGACCTTCTGCATGTATCCCAGAAACTCCGTAGGTATTTTTCAAAGCTAAATAGGCAAGTCTCTCTCCTGCTATTCTTTTTTTTGATGGGTGAATATAATTTTCATCTCCTGCATCTAATAAACAAGCCATTCCCGAATTTGGAATCTCTTTGGAAGCCATCAATTGCGCTTCTCTAAGCAAAGCAGTATTTAACTCGTTTGTATATTTGTACGGAGCAATCTGACAATAGTAAAATGGAAACTCTCCTATCCCCCATTTCGCTCTCCAACCCTTGACCATTTCGACCATCATGTCTTTGTATATCCCTGGATTGTATCGGTTAGACTCTCCCTGGTACCAGACCACACCACGAATATTGAAGCCCAGCATTGGATGAATCATACCGTTGAAAAGCGTGGTGGCCGAATTTTTGTGATCCTCAGGATCAAATTGATTGAGCGATCCTTCATCCATCCAGAATTGTATTCTGGTCGCTCCCCAGTCTGAAGCTATCAGACCAACAGGCACATCTATAATTTCCTGAACAAGATTACCAAAAAAGTAACCAGTTGCACTAAAATCTGGTGCCGTCTTTCTACTACATAATTCCCACTCACCGCTAAAATCAGTTTTAGGTTCAGAGCTTTTTTCATTTTCCACCTTAAAGAACCTGATATTCGGATTTTCCGATCTCAAGATTGCTTCATTCGCACCTATGACAGGATCATTTCCAGCCCCCTTCAGTGGTCTCTCCATATTGGATTGTCCAGAGCAGACCCAAACTTCTCCAATCATTACATTTTCAAGGCTTACTGTTTCACCACCATTCGAAATATCTACCTGATAAGGACCTCCGGCATTTGTGGTTTTAACCTTGAGTATCCAGTTACCTTCTTTGTCTGTTTTTGTGGTATAAGTGCTTCCATTCCACGAAGTGGTTACCACTATTTCGCTCCTTGCAGGTCCTGAACCCCAAATAGAAACATCATTGTTTCGTTGGATTACCATATTGCTCCCAAATATCGACGGTAACTCAACCTGTGCATTCACTTGGAGGGCAATAAATAAGCATATAAAACCAAAAAAAAGTGCTGTTGTAGTTCTGTTTCTCATAGATTATTTGTGTTCGTTAATCAATATACTTTTAATCGCATCGGCGTATCTTCTCCCTAGTTCTCGCTGGGCAGTAGAATTAAAATGCAGGTTATCACCCTTGTGGTCTAAACCTTCGGAAGAAATCAAATAGCAATACTCTTCTTCCTGTGCTAGGTCAGCTAAAATGAGATTGATCTGTCTGAAATATCCGGCCTTTTCCTCTGGCTGTGCAAAGCGGCCCAATTCCCCTATCATGATGGGCAATTCCACACTACCTATCTCAGACCTAAATACATCAAACAATGCAAGCAAGGAATCTTGATATACAGGAAAATCATTGGGTTTGGCATTGCTCTCACCCTGATGCCATAAGATTCCTTTAATTTCCCCTTTAGCTTTGGCCAACTCAACCTTCTCTTTGAAGTTGCTCAAAAGCTTGACCCCTCGATGTTCTTTGTCATTTAGCCATTGAAAGACAGAGCTACCTCCAACCGCACAGGGCACCATAGCAATAGTGACGTTTCTTGGGGTATCTTTCAAGAGTGCTTGAGCGAAACTCATTCCACAATCCAGACCACCTTTCTCATAAAAGTGTAACGGTTCACTTGCAGGGATCCAATTATTCAAGCTATCTATTGTTATAATCTTCTTGTTAGTTAAAGAATCCTGAGCTTCCAATGAGCCCCTACCTGCCATATTCGATTGTCCTGCCATGATAAAAACCCATGTATTGCGCTTCGAATTTTTAAGGAGGTTGGACGAGCATGAAGCCATCACAACCAGAAAACACATAAAGGCAAGCTTTCTCAAAAAATCAATCATCGTAAATTTTAAGTTTCCATTAGTCAACTACTGGTAAGTCAGGATTAAATACAACATCCTCTAGCTTCAACACAATAGGATTTGGCCACTTACGATCGTTGTAAATCCTATGGGAACGCATGACCGAAATTTCCAAGCCAGTTTTGGTGTTTTTTAGTTCTGGTGTTGGATCAACATCCGAATGGTATTCTAGGACTTTGCTGTTTTGACCCAATACCGAGATTTTGGCATTTTTTCCAGCCTGAAGTGATTTAATGGTTCTCACTTTTCGCTCTCCAAATGGCCATGTTTCCTCAACCAGAAAGGCGTAGACGGTATTTTCTCCTTTCTTTTTGAGAAACCAAATGTTATCCTCTCTGACAATATCAAGAGGCTCAGTATTGACAAAAGCTTCCTGATTGATGAACATCCAGAGTGACAACTCATTCAATCCTGCAGCTTGCTCCTGTGGAAATCGTCCTTTCTCATCCGGACCAAAGTTGAGTAGGAAATTTCCGCCTTTGGCTCTGATGTCAATCAGCTTTCTGATACAGTCATTGGCGGTCTTGTAATTTTCATTGGATGGCCTATATTGCCATTGATCCCCGAACGTATAGTTGGCCTCCCATGGTGCTGGTAGAGGTTGATCCGGGGTAAACTGCTCAGGTGTTTCCATTGCACCTCTTGTGACTACCACATCTGGATCCATTTTCCAGCAAACTTTAGCCAGTTCTGTTTTAGCATATTGTTCCCTACCATCCAGAAAAATGATATCAATCTTACCATAATTGGTCATTAGTTCTTTCATCTGCTCCTTCACATACTTATTCAATGCTTTATTACCTGAGGCGAGTGCTTCAGGTCGATCTCTTGAAATCAGCGTGCCTTGATCATATAAGAAATAGAAATCGTCGGGAGAATAGTAGAAACCAATAGCCAGCCCTTCTGCTCGAAAAGCATCGACCACCTGCTTAGTGATATCCTTCCCGTAAGGTGTATTCCTGATATCAAAATCGGTCGTTTTGGTATCGAACATGCAAAAACCATTATGGTGCTTCGTGGTAAAAACCACATACTTCATTCCAGCAAGTTTTGCCGCCTTTGCCCATTCGGAAGCATCGAATTGATCTGGATTGAAGGTCTCAGGAAGCTGATTTACATATCTATCCAGATAGTCATCTGAGGCGCCCACCATGCTATGACTGATAACCATCCCCAGTTGAACATCCATGCTCCAATGAATGAACATTCCGAAACCAAGCTCAGTGAACCAGGCTTCTCGTTCGGGTTTGTTATGATTGAGGGGCTTGTCCTGAGCTAAGCTTTGAAAGCCAACAAAAAACAAAACCATTATTACTAGTTTTTTAATATGCATCATAGCATTTCTCTTTTCATATTTTCAAAATCGAGACGAAGGGATTTTCCATTGTGAGAAAACTCAAGTGTCTGCGGTTTATAGTCTGCTTTTACGTAGGGTGAATCGTATCTGCGATAGGTGGTACTAACCGCCCTATCATCAATTGTAAAGTCACCATTAAAAATCAGGTGATAGTTCCTGTCTTGGGATTGGTAGGATAAGGAAAGAGATGTACTATCCCAGTTTATTTCCTTGGCTTTTATCCGCTGAATGAAATATTCAAATGAGCCATCTTCGGATTGGGAACCAGCTTCGGTGATCCAAAAAGAATTTTTCCCAGGCTGAATGATATCTTTTTCATCCTTTACCTCAAATGTATTTGCCCCAATGAATGCACAATAGGTTTCATCCTTTTTACCGAAAGCATAATTGCTCTCAACATACGTGGTATCGAATAATGAGAAAGGAAAATAGGCATGGGTAAATTCTACCAAATCAAATTCCATAATGGCCTTCTCTTCGGGAGTATTGTAAATGGTCAGGTTTACATTTTGATCTTGCACTGAATGAGGTAAATGGCCATAACCCACCCAATACCCTGGAGAAGCGTCTTTGTCACCCCCAATTCTGGCGGGATGCATATGATATATGCTAAAATGATTTCCTATGTTCATCCCAGCTACATGCTGCTGAGAGCCATATGTGCCAGGATGGTATTTCTGAACGGTATATAATGAATAATCCTTTGTTTTGAATGTGTAGGTATTTGCCTGCTGGATTGCTGCTCCATCTGATTGGAATTCAACAATCCTTGAAATGACAGGCTCCAAATGAAGCGTCTTTATAAGACTGAAATCCAGCCACTTAAAATCAGCCACAAATTTATTGGAGAACATATTGCACTTTCTGACATGCGCTATGGAATTGCGGATAATCTTAGGATTGGTAAAACTCTCCATTCCCCATTGCATCATCATACTTCGGTCATCCAGGCCATAGTATCCCTCCTCCTTTAGATCGACGATATTTAATCCGTTACTTTGGCGAATTATTACATCAGAAGTGTCTTTGGCAATTGCTGTAAGTACAGGTGGTATTTTATATTTCTCAGAATTTATAAATCCATAAATCATGTCGGCTTCCACCTCCTCTCCAACTCCCCATAGATAACTTGTTAATCCTCTAAAATTATTCACCCAAGGTGCTCCCGTTCGGCCTCTTTCATAAGCCCTGCCTGAAGTAGAGATAAACATGTTTTTGATCGATTGTGAGGCTACATCATAGAACAGCAAATCCATGATTATATGGGATTTGGTTACCACCTCAGGATCATTAGAAAAATCAATCAAATTAATGAGTGCCCCCATATCTTCTGGATAATATGCTGCCGAGTAAAACTCTGTAAAGCCATAATTCCAACGCATCTCCAACCAATCCAGAATTCGCTTTCGTGCTTTTTCCATGTGCTGCCCGCCAGTCAATCCACCTTCGGGAAATAAATGATCAGGGTATTTTTGACCTACCAAATACTCCGCTGACGCAAATAAAATCTGGTGGTTTTCACTCCAATAGCACATGGAATTCTCGCCAGGCTCATCCCACCAATAGCGAAAACTGAATAGCACATTTTCCATCTTCCCCTTATACTCATCCGGTATTTGATCCCCGAATTCGTACAAGATTCTTATCAGATTAACTAATCGGAAATCAGAGCAATCGAATTCATTATGTACAAACTCCAGAGCACCATCCAACCTATCCCAATCAACAGAATCAGATCCATTCTTTAACTCATAATAGACCTGATCCTGATTGGATTTCAACTTATCTCCCCGCTTTGTGATTGTCTTGTAGCCAGATATTCTTATAAAATCAATTATGGATATCGATACGATCAGTATCAATAGAAATAGCAGAATGTGTTTTGGCCTAAGGCGCATTCCAAATAAATTCTCTTATAATTATTTCAAACCTGATAAATCTGACTCTATTTTGAACTTGCCTTCTCCCTTGTTAATCACAGCCTTGAAGTCATCAGATATTTCAATATTATTTGATGTTTTCAGCACAATCTCTTTCCCGGGAATGCGGTTTTCAATAAACAGCATCTCACCATCCTTGTTGAGGATGTTACCATAGAAGTTCACCTGCGTCTTGCCATAATCAGGCACATAGCCTTCTTTGCCATGAAATAGAATCCCTGTGTTTCTCAGACTACTGTTAGTCACTGTAAATACGTCAACAGGTGTATTGACTTTGATAAATGGCTTATCTCCGTCATGAAGCACCCTCACATTGTCAAATAGTAATTGCTTTTGCTCCGGTATTTCCGCTCCAGGGTAATAAGAACGGCTCCAACTGCTATTGTCGAAGTGGATGGAGAATGACTGGCGAGGTTTCTCTAGAAA
The DNA here is from genome assembly GCA_039944535.1 of Cyclobacteriaceae bacterium. Lineage (GTDB taxonomy): Bacteria > Bacteroidota > Bacteroidia > Cytophagales > Cyclobacteriaceae > JAMZMI01. The sequence continues at coordinate 505,857 of JBDUYP010000023.1, read as the reverse complement.
GATATCCCTAAACACCACATTTCTGACACCAGCGGTATATTGTACATCATCCTGCATCATCACCCACTTGATTCCGTCCAACTCAACCGTTCCCTCTTCGTGGGTTGGTCTGGTTTTGGTTACCCATGTCTTCTTGAGCGGCTTGTTGCCATCTGGACCTATTCCATCTACCCGGTAAATACGACCTCCGGTCACAACAGCATCTGCATTTTGAAGCTCTAGTCCTTTCTCCCAGTCTACCCAGCCCCCAGCCAAGATCCTACAGAAATAACCCACCAAAGGCTGGCCTTGCAAACTCAGATCATGACAATTTTCGATAACCCCATTTTCAATCCATCCAACTTCAGGGTTGGATGTAGCATAGTCATGTGCATTGAGTGCCAGTGCGTCATCCAGGGTTTTGAAGGTGGCATTAGAAATTCTGAATCGGTTGCCCCGACCAAGATGAATGCCATCTTTGTCACCCATAAGGATGGTGTCATCGATCAGTAAATCTTCGAAAGTGCAAACATGAATACTGAACTGATTTCCTTCAATATCATAACACCTGAATCCTTCTATGCGCAAATCCTTAACATAGAAAAAGGCCAATTGACCTCTCAGACCGAATATCTTATCGAACCGCTTTACAACGCCATTAACCTCAATGTGCAAACCTTTCACAGCAATATGCTCATCCCATGTTCGGGTCAATGCACCTTTATTCAGCAACACATGGGAAAAGGTGCCTTCCTCATCCACTTTTTGAAGGATCACGCCCTTGCCAAATTCTATCGATGTGTTGCTTCCAATATAGGATGTGCCTGCCACCTTGTATGTACCCGGCTTGCTGACAATAATGTTTCCTCCCTGATCCAGGGCTTTTTGTAAGGCTTTTACATTTGCTATTCCTGTGGCTTCCGGTGAAAAACCGTAATCCGCAGCATTGGTGAAGTCATCTCCCTGTGCGAAGCTTTTAAGAAATGAAAATAGGATGAATGCAAGAAGCATTGTTCTTGTGAAGGTCTTCGACATTTTGTGGTCTTTAAAAAAAATTACTATTTATTTAATTCATTATATCCGCCAGACATGAATACTAATCAGCATCCTTGGACAGGGGCTTGGTTCCGAGGCTCCTGTTCTATGACGGTTATTTAAATACCGGGTAGACTAGCCACCCGGTATTTCCTAATTTAAGATACTAACCAACTTGATTTCATTCTCCTGCATAGCCAGGATTCTGGGCAAGAACAGCTTCTGCATTCTTTTGAATTTCAGCAGATGGAATTGGCCAAAGGTTTTGATGATCCAAAATTTCATTATCTGCGTATGTTCCGTTATACATCGGATTATGAATCCTAATTCTTTCGATCTGCTTATTCATTCTATATAATGTTAGAAGTCTGTGTTCTTCCAAAAAAAGCTCCCGAGCCCTCTCATCTAGTATATAATCAAGATCAACATCCCCAGACGCAACAGGATCAGCGTTTGATCGTGCCCGAACTACGTTTATATCAGCCGCTGCACTCACTTGATTGCCAAGCATAAAATAGGCTTCTGCTCGTAACAAATACGTCTCTGCCAGTCTCATGATATAGCGATCTCTAAACGAATGATTTGCACCTCCTGTAGTAACTCCTGTAGCAGGATCTTGAATCACCTCCTCAGGAAAGTTGTTAATCGGTCCTGATTTTACAAAAAGTGCAGACCAAAATCTATTGTACCTGTTATCATAGTCACTAATAGCTCCATCAGCAATGAGCATTTGTCCAAAATGGGCAGAGGAAGGATTATTTACCTGAACATCTCTGATGATATTGTACTGCGAATTTCGCATGTCCGTTGCAGAACTTGTCCACACCTGATTTAACATATAGTCGGATGCAGCCCACCAGCCAATACCTCGCCCAACCATCTGATTCATCGGTCCAAGGAAAGCATTCTGACCATCATTCGTCTTAAGGTTCCTGTAACTTGGAATAATAAATCTTGGCAGATTATCCCCATCACCACCACCTGTTACATTGTATTCATACTGCATCACCCAGATACCCTCGGTATTTCCTGCTCCTCTGTTTTGATTGCCTCTCCTAAAAAGATCCCAATAAACATCACCCAGCTCACTGCTTCTGGAACCAAATCTACTCGTCATCAAAGCATAACCCGAATTATCAATTACTTCTGTAGCGGCTGCAACCGCCTTATTGTATTCACCATTAACAATATACATTTCTGAGAGTAAATGATTGGCTGCTCCTTTTGTGATTCTTCCATCGGCTACTTCATCAGTATTTGGCAGGTCAGCTACTGCTTCGGTCAGGTCCGTGATGATCTGATCAATGATCTCCTGACTTGATGCTCTGACAAAATCTCTACGGGGTGTAGAAATTTCCTCCAAAACAAGTGGGACACCTCCGTAAAGTCTGTTCAAATATTTGTAGGCAAAAGCCCGGAAAAATTTTGCTTCGGCAATGGATCGCGTCCTTCTCTCTTCGTCATTATACTCTACACCCTGGATCCGGTTCAACACAGTATTTGCATTGAAAATAATGCTATACATATTGGTCCAGAAAAATCCAACCGCACCAGTCTCAGGGTTGACAGCATCCGACCAGGAATTCAAAGCATGATTTGTAGCAAGGGCATCATATCCCACATCTGTGGTATAGATGAATGCTATATTATATTCTCCATTTCCTCGGTAGAGTGTTGTTGCCACATTATCATACAATTTGACAACTGCCTGATCAATTCCCTCTGGTGTTGTGTAAGAATTTTCTGGTGAATAAAAACTATAAGCTTCCTCTTCAAGCCATGCTTCTTCATCACATGAAATGAACATTGTTGCTATGAATACAACCGACAATATATACTTTAGATTTTTCATGATTTTTAGACTTAAAATTTTATATCGAGAGACATTGTATATGACCTTAAAAGTGGTCTACCGGGCTCAAAACCAACTCCAGTTTCCGGATCGCCTCCTAGCCAATCAGTCCAGGTAAGCAAGTTCTTACCACTCATTGTTATCTTTGCGCTGGCTATGTTAGCCTTCTCAAGCAATGAGATAGGTAAATTGTAGGATAATGATACATCCTGAAGTCGTACAAAACTTCGCTGGCTATATGGTGTTCCTCCGTATGCGCCGGCATTATCTAATCTTCTGTATTTTGCATTTGGATTCTCCGGCATCCAGTAATCCCAAGCACCGCTTGGTACATTCAGATAACTTAATTGGTCCCTATTGCCCCATGCGTCTCTGGCATGTGGTGCGTCATTGCCCATATAATAGTTTTTACCTCCCTGAATGGAATTGATAAAGACGTAAAGACTGAAATTTTTATAGGTAAGCGTATTACCAATACCGAATCGGTAAGCAGGATCTTGATAACCCAGTATTTTTCTATCGTCTAAGGAAGAAATGGCTGTATCCCCATTAATATCTCTCAGTTTGTATGTTCCTGGAAAGAAACCATCCCATATTTCACCATTTTCTTCATCAGCCAATTGCCACATTCCGATGATCTCATAATCATAAATGACATTTTGAGGTTCTCCAATAAATAGTTCATTAGAAACAAGGTCATCTTCTTTTCCATCCTCGTCTATATCTGCCCCCAATATTGATTCAATTTTATTTCTAACTCTGTTGTAGTTGAACGAAACATCCCACCTCAGAGAACTATTATCTATTACCGTCCCGTTCAAAACCAGTTCCACCCCTGAATTGGAAACTTCAGCTATATTGGCATTCACACTGCTAAAACCAGTAATTGTGGGAACTTCAATCTCGTAAAGTATATTCTCGGTGAGGTTATTATAGTATTCCAATGAACCGGTAACTCTGGAACCAAGCACTCCAAAATCAACTGCCAAATTAGATCCCGTCGTAGTTTCCCATCCTAATGAAGTGTTGGAAAGAGAAGATATATTCTGACCCAAGCTTACACCTGCTCCATCACCAAAAATATAACTCGGACTTGAGCTAGTCTTAGCTAAAGTCGAGTATCTGCCACCGGCTCTTCGTCCAGATTGACCATATGAAGCTCTCAGTTTCAGAAAATCAATGGCAGCAACAGACTTCATGAACGGCTCCTCAGTAAGAACCCATCCAACAGCTAAGGATGGGAATACTCCAACCTTTTTATCCTCTCCAAAACCAGAGAACCCGTCCCTTCTCACGGTTCCCGTAATGTAATACTTGTGATTGTAGTTGTACAGAACACGAGCCATCTGATAAAGACTATTTTCCCTCTCAAAACTAGAGCTAACCTCATTCAACGCAGGATCACCAGCCTCAAGGAGATTGAAACCAAGTAAATCATTTGTGAAGTTTTGAGAACCGGCTCGAACACTACTGAATTCTCTCTCTTCTACACCGTATAAGAGTGTCGCCGATACATTGTGAACAGAATTGAATGTTCTGGAATAATTGATAATATTATCAAATGTCCAATCCCATTGCTTTCCGTTATCCTGGTATGCTGATCCAGTAAAATTATTATCATTGGGATCAAAGAAGCGCCTGTCTGATGTTCTGTAATTATTTGCGTAGTTGGCTCTGTAGCTGAGGCCTTCAATTGGAAGCTTAATTTGGGTGAAGAGTACACTTGACATATTAACATCTACGTCAATATCATCCCGATTTAGCCTTAAATATGGATTGATCCATGACCCATCCGGCTGAGCTATTATTTCACCTTGGTCATCATAGATAGGAGCCCATGGTTGAGCCTGGAAAATTACCGAAGGTCCCGGGTCCACTCCAGAATAATCTCCTACAGCCATGAAAGTCTGAGTTCCAATCTTGAGCCAGTCATTCACATCTGTATCCAGATTCAATCTTAGGTTGTACCTCTTGTAAGTATCTCCCTTTACAAAGGCCGCCTGATCAGTATAACCACCCGAAATGAAATAGCCATAAGACTCACCACCTCCCTGAACACTCAAATTGTGATTTGTAATATGACCATTTCCCGTAAAAAGATCCCACCAACGGGTATCTAAACCATCGTTATACCCATTAACAATTTCAAGGCTTTTCATATTAGCCGTTAAATCATAGTTAGGATCTTCTTCCAAATAATCCGGCCCAATTCTGGAACCTTCAGCCCAAAAAATATCCCTGTAGAAATCCTCATATTCATCAGCCCGCATTGGAGTAAACTGGTCAGAGGGAACCTGAATACTATGACTCATGGAGTAGTTAAAAGTTGGTTTCGAGACCACTGATCGCCCCCCTTTAGTTGTGATAACAATAACCCCGTTAGAGGCTTGTGAACCATATATCGCCGCTGAGCTAACATCCTTAAGCACCTCAATAGATTCAATATCCGACGGGTTAATATCAATGATATTTCCTCGATAAATAATTCCATCAAGAACTATCAAAGGGACATTGTCACCCGCCTCTGAGGACAATGTGTTTTGGCCTCTGACAGAAATAGTAGGATTCTGTCCTGCATTGGTTACAGCTCCCACATTAAGTCCGGGAATCGCACCCTGTAGTGCCTGAACAACTGACACGTTGCTAGTCCCTTGTGCATGACCCAAATCAGCTTTTGCAACAGAACCAGTAAGGTCTTTCTTATTTACCTCCAAGCCATATCCAATCACCACAACTTCCTCCAGGCTTGTCAGATCGGGCTGCAAACTCACATCAATTGTCGTTCTACCCGCGATATTAATTTCCTGGGGAGAATAACCAACAAAAGAAACCAACAAAACTGCATCGTCTGACACATTGAGAGAAAATTTCCCATCAACATCAGTGATTGTCCCGTTCGTGGTTCCTTTCTCAACTACCGTTGCTCCTGGGAGGGGCTCACCGTTTTCGTCAGTGACCGTGCCAGTGATGGTTTGATTCACTTCGAATTCTTCCACAACAGCATCTACCCCGACTTCCTTCTTGCGAATCTGAATGTATTCGTTGACTCTGTGAAAAGACAAGTCCGTTTGACTGGAAATACTTCTAAGAAGGTCTCCCAGGAGATACTCCCGGGAGCTCAAACTAATTGTATATAAAGAAGTATTTAACTCTTGTTTGATATGAGAAAAACTAAAGTCCGATGATTTTTCTAATTGTTCAATTAAATCATCAAGCTTTAATGGACTTTTGAGATCAATTGATACAATTATCTCATTGACGCTTTTGGTCTGCGCCTCACCACTTGTCGCGAAAACAAAGGTGAAAAGTGATAGTTGTACTATAATGCCATAAATGCAAATTTTTGACATCTTGATTAGTATTTTACGTAAATTTGGTTTCATAAAATATGATGTTTTTGGTAAATGATTTATCGAAAACTCTAACCCACGATTCCTGACTAGTTGTGAGAGATGAAGCAGGATTGTGGGTTTTTTTATGTTTATGTCTTTTTCTTCATGGGCATCAAAGTTTAGGTTATGATTTTATTTAGGGTGACTATTTTTCCATCAATCGTGAATTGAAATCTATAGACAAATGAAAGGCTATGAAGCACTTCTGGAAGTGTGGGATTGGTGAATTTCTCGGTGTAAGTACCTTGAAGATCCAACCCTTCAGTGTAATCTATATCGATTCCATACCAGCGTTCAAGTTCAATGATTACTTTATCAAATGTTACGTCATTGAAATAAAGGACTTTGTCCTTCCATCCGAAAGCGCGTAGTTTATCAACTTTTCCTGTAGTCAAGCTGCCCTCATTAGGTATGTAAGTAGCCATCCTATCTGGTTCAAGAACTACTTCATCACCAGACGGTATGCTATAAGACACTCGTCCTGTGGCAACAGATACATAAACCGCGCTATCTTCTGGATATGATCGTATATTAAATGATGTTCCAAGAACTCGAACAACATCCCCATTCATTTTAACAAAGAATGGTTTGTTAGGATTGTGCTCCACTTCGAAGAAAGCTTCACCTGTCAGAGAAACTTCTCTGGAGTCTCCTTGGAATTGTTCGGGAAAACTGATTTTGGAACCTGAATTAAGGGTAACAATAGATCCATCTGGCAATTTTGTTGTGACTTTACTACCTAAAGGAGCTTCCTTTGATATTGTCTTAAATGCGACTACCTGCTGTTGATTTGATTCCTTGGTGAACTGATAAACCAAAAACGTGCTGGTAGATATAAGAAGAAATACTGCAGCAATTTTTAACAGAGTGTTCCAAGTTCTGAAACCTTTATTCTCTAGTGTCGCTCCAGAGTCTCCTAACTTTTCATTAATTTCATTCCATACCACCTGCTTCAATACTGGAAGTTTGGATTCATTATTACGATAAAACGAACTCAGCTTACTCAAGGTCATTCGATTTTCTGCATCAAGCTCTAGCCATCTTTGTAGTTGCTCGCTCTCCTTTTGAGTCAATGTTTTATTTAAATACTTGAATATTAGCTCTTCCATTGATGAAGGATATACCTTTTTTATAATTCACCATAAGGATAAGTTTTGATCGATTTTGGTATACAAAATTTAAAATAAATGCATTTTAATCAACAAAAAGATAATCCTATTGCACCATTACCCAGCAAAAGCTTCAATAGAATATGAAATTTACAATGATTCAAATTTCATTACCACAAAAGGAATACCTTATCGGGTATCATTTGATGAGATACCAAGAGCGAGAGATTGTTTGGAAAAGTAATAAGTAACTTCAGATACCTGCACTTGAAATGATCAGAAAAACCTGACCTATTAAACGCCAGGGGGCGTCTTTGATATCCACGTCCTTATAGTGTTGTACAATACCTTCTTTCAACTTTGCATGGGCACGGATCAATTGAGTCTTGACCGTTCCAATACCTATTTGTAGTTCATCAGCAACCTCCTGGTTCGTCATGCCTTGTTCTCTTGACATGCGAAAGACCAGTTGGCATTGGTCAGGAAGGTCATTAATTATTCTATCAAGTAAAGTTTTTAACTCCTTTCCTAAGAGTACTTGTTGAGGATCTATGTAGTCGATTGTAGCAAGTAGGACAGCATTTTTATTATCCTTGGATGTCTTCATCAATCGTTGGATACACAAGTTTTTAACGCCTACTGATAAATAGACTTCTAAATTATCAACTCGGGATAAATCAGTCTGATTCTTCAATAACCCATAGAAAAAATCTGAAACAACATCCTTTGCCAACTCTTCTGAATCACAGATAATCCGAGCATAAGAAAACAGTCTATCAAAATAATCCCTATATACTCTTTCAATCGCAATGGAGCTCTTCTTTTTAGAAGTGCTTGATCCAGTTGATATTTTGTGAATTTTTGATGCCATTTCTTCAAAACAGTCTATTGAATAGCTGTGTAATGAAGTACAAATTAAGGAAAATGAAACGGAATATTATCAAAAGATGGCAAATCTTATCTGAGGTAAAAAATATGATTAGCAGGATGGGAAGGGGGTTTCCGTTATGTGAGGGAGGTTTACAAGCAATATGCTATTCGTGGCGTAAAACCAGCCTGAAATTTACTTTAGCCAGAGTAAATAAGAACAGACCTACCCAAATGATTGCTTCAATTGGAACTTGTGCTTTGGTGGCAACAAGTCCCATAAGAAGCATATTTAAAAGTAAGGCTATCCAATAATATGTATTGAGATAATCCTTTATAAAGGCTGTCTTCTTCTCGAATTTGTCTTTGATCATTTTAAAATCATTGAGCTCATCAGGATGATTTATAAAAAACTCACTTTTAGAAATCTTTTCGTAATCAGACTGAAAGGAAGATTTCAGAAAAACCACATCACCACTATAATGCCTAACAATAGCTCCTACATATATGGAAACAATTAATAATACAACGATGATAATTGACAAAACCAACGAATCAGTAACTTTATCAATTGCGATCCCTGAACCTATTGCAGTAACAGGGAGTGTAATTACCTGAGTGGATATCTTTGAAACGAGAGAGGAATACTGATCAAAGTACTTGCTTTTGTATTCTTTATAATCCTGTTTAAGCTTATCAATAGAAAGATTGTTGAGATAAACACTGAAGTTTAACCTCGCTGAATCTAATAGTCTGCTTAGATTCTCGAATAGTTTTTTGAGTCTTTCGGATTCGTTTACCATATGCAGATTTCCTATTATTTCATTTTTAATGAATACCGGGAGGTGCTTGCTTTCGTTATCAAAGGCATTAATAAGTCTGTCAACAGCGGGCGTTACATTGATGCTAAAATCAAGATTAGGTATCTGGGTAGGAAAAGCTATTGTAACACGTTTAGTATCTACATGTGAGGATAAAAGGAACTTTTTTGAGGCTTCATTGTAATATTCTAGAAATTCTTGATTCCTCTCGGGATCTTCGGCAAGATTTAAGAGAAAATTTCTGAGTTTAATATACGCGTTTGAGACTTCAAAGATTTTGGCGTAATCAGTACCATCCGAATCATTTTGTATGGTACGGTTCATCCAAAGAAGACACCTCCCTGAATTGTAGATGACTATTGAGTGTGAAAATGGTTCTTGAACCTGTGCTACTCCTTTTAAGAAAGATGAAATATCCCAATAGAACAATACAGGGTTAAAGGCACTTACAGGAATCTCGATATGCTGTCTTGTAACGCTATAAGTGATGCTAAGGTTGGCTAAAACATGTTGATTTTCCCTAGAATCAGAAATACGAAGAACCTGCTCGGTACTACTGAAAGTAGAGCTTGTGTCACGAAGTAGAGCAACTAAATCAGTAATAGCTTCTTGCGAATTATTCATCTTCCTGATTGCCTAAAATTCTCTCTATTTTATCGTGCAAATCCTTTTGTTGTATAACAATCTTATCTTCTTCAAGAATACTAATTAAACCTAAAGCAACATCACCTTTTGAGAAGTTAAGTTTGAAATTACCTCCTTTGAGTGAATAACGTTTGAAATTTCTAAGCACACCTACATGGGCGCGAAATTCTGTATCCAGAATAAGATCATTTTCTTGTGCATAATCTCCAATTCGGTTGGGATCACCAAAGAACTGTTCACTTAAATTTCTGATATTTATATACTTACCTGGCAATCCATTAATGTAGGTATAAACTGCATCGTTGAATTCATCCACATCATATTGACTTCCTGTTTGGCTGTTTATTGGGAGTTCAATATTATCTAATATAGTGGTTAGTGCTGTTGTAAACTCACGACTACTTTCGGGACGATCTGCTGCTATCCAATCGGTAAAATATTGGGAAATATCCTCCTGACCTTGTTTAAAAAAAGATAAGTATCGGTCAGCCTCAGGTTCAAGGTATTTTTCAATATCAATTCTACATGCCATAGCCAGTTTTTCGATATTCAAATAGGTAACAGTGTTGATTGAATACTCCGAACTGGTTTCATCATAGCTAAAAAGAATACCATCAGTATCCCTAATCAGAAACACTCCTAAATATCGTTTAGTAGTAAAATAGTCTACAAACACAAAGTAACCGCCTTTAGCTCCTGTAACTTGTCGCAATTGATTCCTAAGTTCCAAAAGGGATGCCCTGGAAAAATCAAGAAATGCGGTGTCCTGGTTCGTATTTACCAATGTATAATTACTAAACGCCTCTTTGAATTGATGTCCGTCTTCTCTTTTAAAATGAGCGTAAAAGATATTATCCTTGGAGAAGGAGGCGTTTAGTTTCTCAGCAAGCTTCTGGGTTTCTCCATTGATTGGCATGAGTCTGGATGACTCAACCAAGTGAGCCTCTCTGACCCGTTGATCTTTTTGTATTTCGTGAACAATGATCCTGTTAATAGTTAGCGGCATAATCTGATAATCTAATGAAAGGTGCTCCACTCAAAAATTCGCGGACACATACAATCTAAGATAATGGATTATTAAACACTTCTGTATCGTATTAAATCAAAAAGAAGCAAATAATGCGGTTAGCAAATGTATTATCTAACCAATTTTTTTATATCAATTCATTGACTTGAGGCCTTAGACATTCCAAGATCTCCCCCTAATATTCCCTTCAATTTCTTCATGTCCTGGCTTACTTTCTCTTGCACCACCTTGGCATAAATCTGAGTGGTTTTCAAATTCTTGTGGCCAAGCATAGAGCCCACTGTCTCGATGGATACTCCATTCGACAATGTCACTGTAGTAGCAAACGTATGTCTGGCCATGTGAAAAGTGATGTTCTTATTGATATCACAGATATCGGCCAGCTCTTTGAGATATGCATTCATCTTTTGATTGGAACAGACAGGTAGCAGTTTACCGTGTATCCTTACCACCGGATGATCCTTATATTTTTCGATAATCTCCTTGGCAATAGGTAGCAATGGAACATTCGATGAGGACCCAGTCTTGGTGCGATCCACAAAAATCCAGCTTTCCCCATCTAAACCTACGGACACATTATCCAGAGTCAATTTCTCCACATCAACATAAGCAAGGCCGGTGTAACAGCAGAATAAAAAGACATCCCTGACATGATCCAACCTCTCGATCCTGATTTCTTTAGTGTACAGATTACGTAACTCCTCCTTAGTCAAGTATCCTTTCTTAACCTCCTTCATTTTTATCTCGAACCTGGCGAAAGGATCCTTTTGTATCCAGTCATTTTTGATAGCGATAAATACGATCTTCTTGAAATAGACCAGGTATTTCATTGCTGTATTGTGGCTCATCTTTTTCACAGTTCTGAGATAGAATTCAAACTCTGTGATAAAATCATACTTCAGTTCCAAAAGGGAAAGGTCGTCACGTTTGTAGTGGTATTTGAGGAAGTTCTCTGTATGGGTCAACGCAGCGCAATAACGCTTCCAGGTACCTTCAGCATAACCTTGTCCAATCTGAGCTTTAAGCTGTTCATTATGATATCTGAAAAGCTCTAAAACGGAGTGCTGATGTGTGGATTTACCCTGGTAAATACTCTTAATGGCCTGAGCAGACACATATTGGTCTTTTTCTCTGAGGTCAGCATAAATCTTCTCAATATCTAAATACATATTAGTCAATGATCTATTAAAGACCCTAGCATCTTCGGAGTTCCCTTTCATTCGCCCAGAATTCACGTTCCACTTTGAGGGCAGTATCTTTTTTCCTGTTGCTATTTCTGCTCGTTTGCCATTCACGGTAATTCGAGCCATTATTGGGGCTTCCCCAGTTTTCTTGCTTACACGATTATTTAGAAGCCAAAAAAGAATTGTGAAAGAGTAAGTTGACATAGTATTGGTATTTAAGCGGTTCTTTTGAACTGTTTTGCAGGTATCGAGGGTTCGAATCACTATCTAAATATACTGAAAAACACTCAAAAAACCTCATTTTTAGTCAATTAAAGCATATTCGGTTAGCACTTTTTCTGTTAACCGAATTGTTAACCAATAATATAGAAATTGATGAATAATATGGGCAGGTCGCAAAAGAAAAAACCCTTCATACGTAAAATATGAAGGGTTTTGGTTTTGATTGATCATCAAATAGTGCACTCGGAAGGATTCGAACCCTCAACCCCCAGAGCCGAAATCTGGTATTCTATCCAGTTGAACTACGAGTGCAGTTTTATTATCCCTTTTGAAAATCGCACAGTTCTCAAGAGCGGGCAAGCCGAGCTCAAATCTGGTATTCTATCGCAGCGGCGAACCGTCCAGTTGAACTACGAGTGCAAAAAGGACTGCAAATATAATATGGCCTCTGTGAAGTAAGTCTTAATAACTGGTCATTATTTTGAGTAAAGCCGACGAAAAAGATATTCTCTTCTGCCTTTCGCTATAAGAGCAAGCGTACCTCCACATCTTAGGGCTCTCCGCTCACCTTCTTGAAGGCAGGGGATTCATCTCAAAAAACAGACTGTATCACAAAACAAAGCGGTTTGGCCATAACCACCTAGGAAGTATTGCTTGTCAAGTAAAACACATTCAGTATGCTTTCTTAGCGAGACCGAGCGGCATAATTTCACATGCCAGCAGTCTCAAACATTGAAGGAAGCCGAATTTTAGGTTTTCCAGTTTAGAAGAAATAACTAACTTTCCCTAAAGATCAAAAAATGAGGCAGATATTAGTTGTTGCGCTTTTCTTAATTGCTATTTCAGGATATGCTCAAACCGTTTCCGGGTTTGTTGTAGATGAAAAAAATAGTCCTGTCATTGGAGCCCAGGTGATGGAATCCGGATTTCGAAATGGGACTACCACCAACATAGACGGCAGTTTTGTGCTGACTTTAAATAGCCCCAATTCAAAACTCATTTTCAGCTTTGTAGGCTTTGAAACTGACTCTCTCCTGCTCCAGCATGGAGAGCTTTCGCAAATTGTACTCAAGGAGGCCAGTTCGGGTACGGACTACTTCAGTATGTTGGCCGACTATCGGGTTTTGTTGATTCTCATTTGGGCGATCATCTGTATAGTACTTGTTCTACGAACCTTTAGAGGAGTCCCGTCCGCCTAAATATAAATTAGCGAAACATTTACCTATAGGTTTGGCGTTACAAGACTAGTGGCTAAAAAGATCGTATCATATTGCCTTTCATTGATTCTATTGTTGAGTGTGCTTTACATCCCAGTTCACACTCACAAATGTTATCTATTCGATAAAACTGAGACCACTCTGTTCAGCTCAACAAACTGTTGCTGTGCGGATATGGAAGGGGAAATCTTAGATTTCAAGTGCTGCAATTCCAGTGTCAAAGTTTATGCCTCAGATCACGAAAGCACAATCGGCAATGGCAGCATCAACGTAATTCCGCCTGTACAATGGCTTACTGCGGTCGTGCTTCCGCAAAACAAATATCATGAAGTCGATTTCGATAATGATATTGACGCCCGTCCTCCTCCCTTACTATCCTCAGGACGTTACATTCTTCTCCAGCATCAGGTATTCAGAATATGATTTGAATTGATTCACCGCTTTGCGAAAAAAGCGGATTCTGAAATCATTTCACAATCATTAGAATATCTGAAATATGCAAAAATTCTTATTCGTGGCGCTCGCCACAATCCTTACCAATTCATTAGCAGCTCAAACCCTCAAAGGACTTGTAGTTGACTCTAACAACGAACCCCTTATAGGGGCCACTGTTTTGCTACCCAAATCAGAAAAAGGAGCAGTCACAGACATAAACGGTCTTTTTGAAATTAAAAACGTATCAGATGATCATGAAGCCATCGTATCATTCGTCGGGTTTTTGACAGACACTGTGGCCATCACCCAGAATGAACACATGGTCATACAGATGCAAGAAGATTCCGAACTCGATGAGGTCGTGATCAAATCTTCTTCTACATTTATTGACAATGTAGCACCAATACACGCTGAGGTTATTACCGAAAAGGAATTGCTGAAAGCAGCCTGCTGCAACCTATCAGAAAGCTTTGAAACGAACGCTTCAGTGGATGTCTCCTTTACAGATGCAGTCACCGGGACCAAAACCATTCGCATGCTCGGACTGGATGGCAAATACACCCTTATCAACCGGGAAAACATGCCTCACGTAAGAGGACTGAGCGCACGTCTGGGACTCAATTATATTCCCGGCACATGGATACAATCCATAGATGTAGGAAAAGGGGCAGGAACAGTGGTGCATGGATACGAATCGATGACCGGACAAATCAACGTAGAATTTAAAAAACCCGAAAACAGCGAGAAATTATATCTCAATGCATACGCCAATTCATTTGGACGCATGGAAATTAACGCAAATACAGCTTTTAAGATAAATGATAAATGGTCGGGTGCGTTACTCACTCATGCCAACTACTTCAATAACGAAATAGATGGTAACAACGACGGCTTCATGGACTTGCCGAAAGCGAAACAAATTAATTTTCTAAACAGATATAAATACAGAGGAGATCGTATAGAATCACAAATAGGAATCAATTTCCTCAAAGATCAAAAAGCCGGTGGGCAAATCGGGTTTGACTTTGGCGATGACGCACTGACATCTACACTTTATGGCTACTCCAGTGGTGTATCCAAAATGGAAGTCTTTGGTAAGGTAGGCATGCTTTTCCCCCACACTCCATACAAGGGCTGGGGCTTTATTTACTCTGCCTCAGTGCAGGATCAAAAGTCGGAATTTGGACATAAGGGGTACACTGGTCAGGAAAAAACGCTCTACACCAACCTGATTCACCAAAACATCATTGGCAACACCTTTCACCAGTACAAAACTGGTTTGAGTTTCATGATTGATGATTTTGATGAAAGCTTTGCCGACTCAGCTTTTACCCGAACGGAAATCGTGCCGGGAGCTTTCTTTGAGTACTCCTACCTACCTAATGACAAATTTACACTGGTAAGTGGTCTCAGAGTAGATGCGCACAACCTCTACGGTGTTTACGTCACCCCAAGATTGCACATGCGATATGAGCTTATGCCGGAGGGCACGCTACGGCTGGCAATCGGAAAAGGCTATAGAACCTCCAATATCATCACAGAAAATAGTCAGGTGTTTATCAGTTCTCGGGATCTGATAGTAGAAGAAAAACTGAAACCAGAGGAGTCGTGGAATATGGGTGGAAGCTTTGTGAAAGAAGTAAAAATCGGTGAGCAAAATATGACCATCATCGCCGATTATTTCCACACGGAATTCCAGAATCAGGTTGTAGTAGATATGGATCAAAGTCCTTCGCAGGTAAAGTTTTATAACCTGGACGGCAGATCCTTTGCAAACTCCTATCAGATCGAGGTAGGAACCAGTCTCAACGATTTCATCTCCACCAAGGCGGCTTACAAATACTACGACGTGCAAGCAACAATAGACGGAGAACTGCGCCAGCTACCTTATGTCTCCCAGCATAGGACTTTTTGGAACGTATCTTACACCTCAAAGTATGATATTTGGCAGGCCGATGCGACATTGCAATGGTACGGTAGCAAAAGGCTTCCTAACACCACAACAAAATCAGCTGAATTTCAACGACCGGCATATTCGCCCGATTTCACAAATATCAATGTGCAATTGAGCAGAACATTCCGTTGGGGAAATGTGTATGTGGGAAGCGAAAACTTGCTAGATTTCAAACAGGATAACCCAATCATAGACCCAGAAAACCCATTCAGTGACGAGTTTGATGGTTCGCTTGTTTGGGGACCAGTCGCAGGACGCATGGTTTATGTTGGCATGAGATACAAAATAAATTGATCACAATATTTTTAAACAAAACAGAAATGAAAAATATACTCTTAGCTACAGTTTTGGGGCTATCGTTTTTAGGACTAAAAGCTCAACAAAAAGACAAATATCAGACAGTAGAGATTCAAACATCGGCCATTTGTGAGATGTGCCAGTATGCCATAGAAAAGGAAATGGCACTGGAAAAGGGCGTTAAAAGCTCATCCTTAAATCTGGACAATAAGGTGCTTACCGTAAAGTATAACAGTAAAAAAACAGATTCTGACAAAGTCAGAAAGCGTGTTTCGCTTACGGGCTATCATGCGGATGATGTAGAGCGAGACCCGGTGGCTTACGAAAACCTACCGCTTTGTTGTAAGGATGGTGCTCACTCCGACGATAATTAACACGACAAAACGTGAGCATAAAAATAAAAAAGCACTCGGGGGAGGTTGACACCTTCTCCGAGGATAAGCTGCGACAAAGTTTGCAAAATGCCGGATCAAAACCGGAATCAGTTGACTTTGTGCTAAAAGAGATAAAACCCACTCTTTATGATGGAATGCGGACAAGCGAAATCTACAAATCCGCATTTCGACTCCTTAAGAAAAAAGAATACGTCAATGCCTCTCGCTACAGACTCAAGAAGTCTATACAGGAACTGGGACCGACAGGATACCCATTCGAGGTTTTCATATCTGAGATATTAAAAGCTGAAGGCTACAGTACCAAAGTGGGTATAAACATGCAAGGCAGATGCGTGAGCCATGAAGTGGACGTACTTGCCGAAAATGACAAAAAAGTACTTATGATGGAGTGTAAATTTCACAACAAACCAGGCTACAAGTCGGATGTGAAAGTGCCGCTCTACATCAACGCCCGATATCATGACCTCAACGACACATGGAAGGAAACCGGTATTTTTGGTAAAAAAAAGACACAGGGTTGTGTGGTGACCAACTCACGGTTTACACAAGATGCCATAGACTATGGGGTGTGTGCCGGCATGCAGATGATCAGCTGGGATTACCCCAATCACGCCAGCATCAAAAAGCGGGCAAACGATCACCTCCTCTACCCCATCACCAGCCTGCAATCACTCGCAAAACGAGATAAAGTGACTTTGATAAAGGAAGGCATAATCGTCACGAAATCGCTTTGCGAAAACTTTGATCTACTTGGCATGCTGGGCTATCCTAACAGCAAGATTCAGAAAATCATCACAGAGGCTAATTTGATCTGTGAGATATAGCAGAATTACAAGCCGGTGCTAAACTCGAGTGTGTCACAGTGACCAGGCGTCCCCGAGCTATCGAAACGTAAGAGACACTGCCGGAAAAATCCTTCGACAAGCTCAGGCTGACAACCATCATTGGTTTTTTGATTCCAACCAAAAAAAAGCCCCACCGATATCGGCAGGGCTCTTAACCAACCTAACTCACCTAATTATTCACTTCTCACTATTTCATTGTTTCTGCTAAGGTTTAAATCCGGCAGACCCAAAAGCTCTTTCACATCTTCATAGTCGGAAAAATCCACTCTTCCACTACCCCAAAACTCTCCCGGCACCACTACCACTCTCGCTATCCACTGATCTGTATGGATCGCTCCAAGTTCATTGAGTGGGAAATTGGCATCCAAAAACAAGCGCACATCACTGGCCGTAAAATCATAATTGTATTGGAGTATACCTCCGTCATTGAAGAGCGTCTGCTGCGGCAGCAACCTCCAAACGTCATAGTCCAGGTTGTCCTCTAAAGGCCAAAGCAGGTAAACAAGCGCTACATCTGATTGCAATCCCTCAAAATCAGATGGATACTCTAGCAGCACCTCATAATTATTCCCGGCTGAGAAATTGATGTTTTCATACTCAAAGACGTATCCACTCTCGCCTGCGGCACCTTGCGGACCTACCGGCCCCTGATCTCCGCGTGGGCCTGCGGGCCCAACCACAGTTTCAGTACATGAATAAAGAAAAACAAGGGAAAGTGTAAATAGTGCAAGTGTGGTTTTCATGACGTTCGATGTTTGTTTCCTGGGTATAACCAAACACCGTTCCAAACTTTCTTTTTTCCGAAGATTGAGCGGCTAAGGGTAGAAAAAAAATATTTTTTACTTTTGTACTTTACCAATTATTATCAACTATTTAATGAACACTGGCAAAGTAAAGTTCTTCAATGAATCCAAAGGTTATGGCTTCATTACGGACTTAGAAACAGAAAAAGAGTACTTCGTACACATCTCAGGCCTTATCGACGAAGTAAGAGAAAACGATGAAGTTACCTTCGAACTGAAAGAAGGTAAAAAGGGATTGAATGCAACTAATGTGAAGCTTGTTTAACGAGCCTCAAACAATAACAAGTTATTTAATCATTGCTGAAGCTCTCCTGATGGAGGGCTTTTTTTGTGTCGCATTTAGCATGTTGGACACACTTCTAAAACACCTAGGACAGGCGCAGACCGACAATACAAGTGAGAAATCCAGGGGCGCCTAATCAATGTTGCACCAGCCCTAGTCAAAAAAAGGATTCTGTTGATCTTAAACCAATAACCTCACAACTAAGAACAATTACCCTTTTACCACTTCGAAGCTGTGGGTGATGTTGATCTCAGGGTCCAGCGAAGATGCTACAGAACAGTACTTGGTCACGGCAAGCTCCACGATACGTTCCGCTTCCTTGTCCGTAAGGTCAGGCGACACAAAGGTGTATTTGATGTCGATATCGGTAAACTTCTTTGGAATCTCTTCTCTTCTCGTGCCGGTAACTTCTCCTGAAAAATCAATCAGGTTTTTTCTACGCTTCTTCACCATCTGCACGATATCCACTGCAGCACAAGAGATCACACCCGACAAAAGCAGCTGCATTGGCGACATGGCTTCTTTGTTTTCCACGTCATACATATCTATCTCCACGCGGTTGCCACTTTCGTTGACACAGAAATATTCCTTGTCCGCTTTATGCCCTAGTTTGATTTTCATCTTCATCTATTTTTTGATTCTGCAAATATCGCAAACAGAACATTTTATTGAAAAGTTTACACTTCACAATCTTTTATAATAAAAATCACGCTGCATCATGGTTTTTTTAGAATTCTTTTTTGCTTCAACCGATCGAAAACCTACCTTTGCAGACCATTTCAAAATACATGGGCTATGATCATTCCAAAGGAATCAAAACTATCAGCTGAGCAGCTACAAGAAGTCACCACAATCGTGAGTGAATACAACTGCAAGGTACAACCAATAGAAGGCCACCACAGAACCATATATGCGGTACTTGGTGAAGAG
Source organism: Cyclobacteriaceae bacterium (assembly GCA_039944535.1). Lineage (GTDB taxonomy): Bacteria > Bacteroidota > Bacteroidia > Cytophagales > Cyclobacteriaceae > JAMZMI01. The sequence goes on along the minus strand of JBDUYP010000023.1, from coordinate 486,565 downwards.
AGAGAGACTATCATGATCAACCGAATTCTCGGTTTGGATTATGTAGACAGGTTTGATGCGATTGATTCGCCTTTTAAGCTGATGGATTTGAAATCTGAGTTGGCTCACCACAAAATCACAATCGGTGATGCAATAGTAGGCGAAAGCCCATTTATCATCGCCGGGCAGTGTACCATAGACCCTAAGAACCCTCAATTGTTTCTGGAAACAGCACATGCTGTGAAAGAAGCTGGCGCGAAAGCCATTCGAGGTGGTGTATGGAAGCCACGAACAATGCCTTACTCATTTCAGGGAGATGATAGCTCTATCAAGATTTTGATGGATGCTAAAGCTGCTACCGGACTGCCTGTAGATACTGAAGTGATGGACGAGCACCAACTGAGAATAGCTGTAGAAGCGGGAGTAGATATACTGCAAGTAGGTGCGAGAAACGCGCTCAACTATTCTTTGCTAAAGCAAATAGGTGAGCAAACTGCTGACAAGAAAATCGCGGTGCTTTTGAAAAGATCGATCGGGATGGGGCCAATCAATGAGTTTATTGCGGCATCAGAATACATTGCAGCGGCAGGAAATCCTGACGTGATGCTTTGCCCAAGAGGAACCTCTCCTACCATGGATGGATACAGAAACCACCCGGATGAGGCCATCACCCCGCTACTAAAAGAAAAGACATGGGCTCCTGTGATCGTAGATCCTTCTCACTCTGTGGGAAGAGCCAAATATGTACCTAGCGCGGCAATGGCAGCCATGGCATACGGAGCAGATGGCGTGATTGTGGAAACACACTGCCAGCCATCTAAAGGTATTGGTGATGATCCCAAGCAGGGAATCACACCAGATGTGTTGACCAAGTTGATTGCGGATATCAACCAAATCTGGGAAATCAGACAGCACTACAAGAAACAAGCTGTACCGGCTTAATTCTTAATTGTAAACAGTTTACAAAAGCCCTGATTGGAAACCCAATCGGGGCTTTTTGTTTGTTGTAAACCTGAACTTGTAGAAAGCTATTTCAAGACTTCTGAATACTGCTCGTCTGGGCTTCTAAAAGAATAATCCGTTACATTTGGATCAAAGATACAATGCGGATATAGTGCATTAGTGCACTATATCCGGATGTTATAGGGCATATTACGTAACTCATGAAGATTGCTATAATAAAATCGAAACTACGAATTATCAATACCAAACTATTGGAGTTTCGTTCGGAACGGGAAGTAAGACATCAGAAGCCAGAATTTGAAAGGCTCTTCAACGACTTTAAGAATATATCTACCCAATTAAGAGAATTGAACAATGACGTGTTTGAAGAGCTGAATTCAAATATCTCACCACAAACTGAGTCTAATACAAATGTCTATGGAAATCATTATACTAGATATACCAAGACCTGCCTAGAAACATTGCTCTTTGAAGTCGAAAAGACAAGTAATTTCATAGCGGTACTGGAAAACGAAAGCAGTTCAGAATCAGTTGAATCCAATCCATTAAGTGCTTTAAACATAATTTCAGATGGTTTTCATGCATCTGTTAGACAGATTCGGAAACGTCACTCAAACAGACCAACGCTGAACGTGGCGGATGAATATGATGTACAAGACTTTTATCATTCTTTGTTAAGACTTTTTTTTGATGATATTAGAGAAGAGACCTATATCCCAGAGTATGCTGGTGGAAATTCCCGAATTGATTTTCTGCTTAAATCTGAGGGTATTGGTATTGAAATAAAGAAATCTAGAGAGTCTCTTAAAGCAAAGGAGCTAGGAGAGCAGTTGATAATTGACATTGAGCGATATGGAGCTTATTCAGATATTCAGGATCTTTATTGTTTCGTGTATGATCCTGATGGATGGATTGAGAACCCAAGAGGTTTGGAAAATGATCTCTCTGGATCAAGGAATAATTTGAATGTCATTGTCAGAATTGAACCAAAGTAGACGCCCTACAACAAATGCTATGTATGAATGGGGTTTCATCAGTCAGGATATTTTAGTGGGGATTGGAAAGTCCGCCACTATTAATAAATTTAGAAAACGGTGTGGCTATGTACGAGACGAGGGCTTAGTGCTTTCTAGTTCCCACTCATCATAGCTGAATTCCAGGGGTTAAACAAGAGAACTCGTATAAGTTTTATCATATTTCCTTCCATCTCTCACACAAGCAAAAACCCGGTGAATTATTTTGTTTCTGATTGCATTTAGTACCAACATTTTATTCTTTCCATCGGCTACTTTTCGATCATAGTAATCTCGTAATTCTCCAGGACTAGAGACTGAAGACCTGGCTGCCAGGTTCAACAATGCCTTAATCGGTTTGTGTGCCCGGTGTGAAACCTTGGTTCGGCCTTTGATACTTTTACCTGATTGATAGGGAAAAGGTGCTACCCCACAGTGACAAGCCATTTTTCTGGGATCTGAGATGGTTTTAAACTCATTGCTAAGAATGATCATTGACAAGCCCACAACCATTCCAACACCCTTTACAGAAGTCACTTGTTGGTAAGTTTGCTTGAGCCCTTGGTCGGTAGCTATTAATTCTTTGATTCTAGTCTCCACTTTTTTTAACTCATTTTTGACCTGATTGAGGATTGGCCGAATGTGATTCTGGTGTGATTTAGACCAATCATCCTTAATCATCTTCAACTCTTCTTTTACAGGCACTGAAAGTCTTTGTTTGGTATCTAGCAGTCTTTTTCTGAGCTTCATCAATCCCTTCAACTCCCTGATAATCGCCCGAGGTGCTTCCCATTTTTTTAGCCTCTGATTGCTTTAAAAAGGCATAAGTAGCTATACGCTCAGCATCCAATGCGTCATTTTTTCCTCTGGACAAACTATGAAATGCTTTGATTCTGCCAGCATCTTCAACCCAAAGAAAACAACCTAACTGATCACAAACGGCTATTACAGGATGGCAATAGACTCCAGTGTGTTCCATACAGATCATACAGTCTGACAGCTCTATAGATTCATCTTTGGTCAGCTGTTTCAGCCAGCGTTGGAAAGATTTAGAAGTGTTGTCAATTTGATGCTGAGTAGCCAGAGAACCAGCTATCATCACAGCAATGTCCAGAGTGTTTTTTGACACATCGATACCTAGGATAATAGTCTTCATCAGTTTAACTTTAGAATGGATAAAAGATCAACAGTCTTAAACACAATCAATCCCTTGATAATGGACCTTTCCTCTCTGAAGAGGATATTCCTAAATTCCAGATGATGCTTGTTTAAGAATATCAGCAGAGGAGCTAATTCAGCTAATGGATCTAATCCGGGACGTTATATAGCTCGCCTCTGCTGATGTTGATTATATTAAAGATATGATTGATACTCCTGCAACGGAATAGCTAATTACACTATCTTTAAATAATCCTATAGCACTAAGCTAAAGGGACGTTGTAGTGCATGAAGCGGAACGAAATCTCCCCTAACAAGAACAGCTAACTTTAGACATGAAGCAATCCAAAGACCGCATCACCAAAAGACAAACGGAGATTCTTCAACTTATGGCAGAAGGGTACAAGGAGGAAGATATCGCCCATAAATTAGGAATTTCCCATGTAACATTAAGGAGACATAAATCACTTCTTTACCCTAGGCTTGGAGTAAACAACTCTGTTTCTGCTGTTGTAACTGCCATTGATCTAGGACTAATAAAGTGGGAATTGTCTACCAAAAACAGAATTATCCGAAACATCGAATTTCAAGCAGAATACTTGCAATCTGGGATTTCGATTATGAACTATTTTTCAACAATTCTTCAGCAAAAACAACCAGATTTAAATTCAATTGTACGAATTGAACAAGAAGGTTTAAGAGTCAGACTGCTTGTGATTCCAGAAGATGGGGATGATATTCAAATAATAGAAAGAACATTAGAAGAGTACGGACTTGTAATTTCTGGACAAATGAAGGTCAACGAATTTTTGACCGATAATTTGCAAGCTCTTCAGTTAGAGAACAAGCTGGAAATAGCAAAATTGGAGTTACGGTTTGCTCATAAACAGTTGGAACTTGAAAGAACGAATAATCAAACCCGGATTGATCATCTTGAAAAAGAAGTGACTTGGCTTAGGGGGCATATAGGAAATACTCTTTCAGATATGAAGCAAATCGCTTTGAATAATGCTAATTCATTGATTCAAGAAGTAATTCATAAATTCCCAACCAATGACAAAGCTTTGATGAAGTCACTTGACATAATCGAAAACTCTTTGCTTAAAAACCAAAACACCAATAATAAAGAAGAGGTGGTTGAAGCTTTGGAATCAGTAAAAAAGAAAAATCCAGAGATACTGAAATTCATTAAAGAGTTTGCTCAGAAGACGGTTAGCTCAACTTCAGGTAAGTTGCTTTATGACTTAATTAGCTCGGTAATCTAGGAAGGCGAAAACGCACTACAACATATGCTATGAATGAATGGGGTTTTATCGGTCAGGATATTTTCGTGGGGATCGGAGAGTCGGGGACGCCCAGTCCGCCACTCCCGATAGCTATCGGGATAAATTTGAAATAAACCCCGCACTCGCTCGGTTTCAACGAGTGAGCAGTATATCAACCAAATCTGGGAAATCAGACAGCACTACAAGAAACAAGCTGTACCGGCTTAATTCTTAATTATAAACAGTTTACATAAGCCCTGATTGGAAACCCAATCGGGGCTTTTTGTTTGTTGTAAACCTGAACTTGTAGAAGGCTATTCCTTTAAAAGGAAAAACAGGAAGCGGGTAAAATTCCTAATAAATAATATTGTCGTCTGTAGAAGATTGTAACAATGGTGGCCTTCAATCGTCATTAAAGAACTAAACAATAAATTCAGAAAAAATGCTTAAAGACAGAAGAGTGATTCTATCCACGCTGTGGATATTTGTTACATTAAACTATCTGTATTGCGATGTTTTATCATTGATGTCTGCAGAAATGTTAAGTGCATTGCTCACAGGCGAAGTAGGCGGAATTAATATGAATGAAACTACTCTGCTAGCAGCGGGTATAATTATGGAAATTTCGATTGCCATGGTTTTGCTATCAAGGGTTTTGAAATACAAAGCAAACCGCTTAGCAAACATTATTGCGGGTTTTATCAAGACCATAATAATGGTCGGCACACTGCTCATGGGAGGGCCTAGTTATCATTATATGTTTTTTGCAACTATAGAAATAACCACAACCCTATTCATTGTTTGGTATGCCTGGACATGGACACAACCAGAGGCCAATCAGTAGAAAATAACGAAACCATTAGCCGTACATATCCTTTAATTGGGATTTCACTCGTATTTGTGATACTTTTTGCTTTTAAATAGCAACGTGCCCAACGAAAACACATACTGCCCCAAAGATCCTTCAGACTGGAGGAAATGGTTAGATGAAAATCACGAATCTTCCCAGTCGGTTTGGCTTATCTACTACAAATCAACATCCGAACGTTACAACCTCAGCTGGAGCGAAGCGGTGGACGAAGCACTGTGCTTTGGCTGGATTGACAGCACCAGAAAAACCATTGACGATGCGCGATTCAAACAGCTATTCAGCAAAAGAAAACCTAAGAGCGGCTGGTCAAAAATCAACAAGGAGAAGGTGGACAGGCTGATTGCTGAAAACCGCATGACCAGGGCCGGACATGATGCCATCGAGGTTGGTAAACAGAATGGTTCATGGGACCTCTACAATGAGGTGGATCAGCTGATTGTGCCCAAAGACCTGGACACAGCTCTTGCTGCAAGGCCCAATGCCAAAGGTTTTTTTGATGGCTTAAGCCCAAGTGCGAAGAAGGCGATTTTAGCGTGGATCGTGCTGGCCAAGAGGCCGGAAACCCGCGAAAAAAGAATAGCAGAAGTAGCCAATCGTGCTGAGAAAGGGCTGAAACCCACGCAATTTCCTTAGTTTTTGACTATGCCAGGTGCATCATATTAGAACAGCCTTTGGCTCCAAATCACCTCTTGATCAACTTAAAGACTTGCTGATCAATTAAAACCAAATAAAGGCCTTGTGGCAAGTCAGAAATTTCTATCGACTCTTTGTCAGTCTGGCTGCTCAGGCTCCTGTGTATTTTTCCTTTCATATCAAGAATGGAAACCTGTGCACCGGCAGCATTGACTACCTCAAATGAATCATCAACCAGCGTGGGCCAAATCTCAACCGATGGCATATCAGCTACTGATAGTGGCGAAGTGTCCAGATTGGATTTGTTCCAGGTAGGTCGCTGTATTTTCCATTCCGACCCTCCGTCAGATGCACGAGAGTAACTCATATTGGCACTCAGTTCGGGCACTTCCACTTCATCGATGGCCTCCAGTTCAGCACCATTCATACGATAGACTCCCACTGGCTCCCCTTCTTTGCTAAGCTTAAAGTTCAGATGCAGAACACCTTGCTCGTCATCGTCATCGGCCCACAGTACCAACCATCCCCCCGCCGGAATGACTGTTTCAGAAGTACCATTGTTCGAAATCTGGTATTTAGTTTGATTAGACAGATTATCAGTCACATACCAGCCAGCGATATCAACATCTTCCGTTCCGGCATTGTATAGCTCTATGTAATCATCCGTTTCTTCAAACTCATCCGGGATTTCCTGATTGCTGCTCACCACCTCATTGACAAATACCAGAACATCCGCTTTTGGATCCGCTCCAGGCTCATATACAGCCGTCAACTCAATATTATTGGCAAGCACATCCGTGTAAACTGCTTCTGAATATACCTCTCCACTGACCAACCAATGTTTGAACTTATAGCCAGCAATATCATTGGCTTCTATTTCAATATCCCGTCCTCCGAAGTAGCTGATGGATGCCTCAGCATCTATTACGGGCTGCCCGTTGAGTTGATATGTCGCTCCAGGGGTATCCGAAGATAGACTTATGGTTTTGGTAGTTGCACTATTTAGAAACCTTTCACTTATATGCCTAAACACATTGGCCGGACGCTCTGAAGAGAAGTTTTTCAACACCTGCAGGTCATTATCGAAGTTGTCCACTATGTTGTATCTCGCCAGATGATATGGAATTTCGTCTCTTATACGAGCAGACATACTATCTACAAAATGGACGACTCTTTCCGGCTGAAATGTGGTGGACAAGTGAATCGCAAAACGATCGATAAACATATTTTTAAAATCCTCATTTTTGATGAGTTCGGAAAACACCACCACCGACCACTCTGGAGCTGAGCTGTAGCCCCCTATCATGCTTTTGGTGTTTTCGCCCAGTGCAAAGGTCACAGTATTGTGATCCACACGCCCCATGCTAAAGCTGTACTCCACATCCATCAAAATCCACCTCCACTTTCCATGCTCAATAGGCTTCCACATTTTCACGTTGTTATAGGGCCAGTCCACATTGGCTGTAAATATTTCCAAAATGAGATAGTTGACAAACTCGTCCACATCAATCATTTCCTTTGCCTGTGCGTAGTTGGATGCATTGGACATTGGGTTTTGTTTCAGAAAATTACTCAGCTCAATGAACTCAGCGTCGGTGGGCATGTCGTTGTGAGAATCTACACCCTTGTAGGTTGCCTCTATTAGATGAATTTCATCTTTGTCATAGTCGAAATTGCTATATGCAAAATCCTTATTGGCGCGCTCGCGCATGTTTTCAATACCACAATAAACGCCATTGATGTAAATCACCGCGGGCTCGTAAGCTTGATAATCAACCTCCATTCTATCCACAATCAGAGACTGTATAAATGCGTCTTTCATCATGGTACGTTTGAAATCATTGCCCGAATTACGCATCATGATATCTTTGTACTTGTGCCCAGGCTTGGTCGATGGAAAGAAGTCATATTTCAGTTTATTCTCTCCAAACTTCTTTTTAGGAGATATGGAAATAGATTTCAGGGCGCTTTCGCGCGAACCTCCGCCCACTATTCTGATGTCCAGTTCCTGATTAAGCTGGGGCTCACCCTGCTCATCAAAAAACTCAAAGTTGGTAGGCCTATCCCAATCCTGATTAAAATTCTTGGGTGTTTTCTGCAAGTTGCCAGTGATGCCATTTGTGCCATCGCAATAGATGCCTATGATGTCATCAGTGAGAAATCGCTGATCAGTAGATATGGAAACCACACGTAAATCAGGCTTACGTTCATCAATGAAATAGGTAGTCGAGATCACATTACTCGACAGCTTAGAATCGCCATAGGCCTTTGCCCTCACTACTACCGTGGCATCCATATTGATACTCGACCCTACCTGATAAACCTGTGATGTTTTGGTCGGCTCGGAGTTGTCTGTAGTGTAGTAGATAACCTCTCCATCTGGAATATTTTGAAATGTCATACTCTGACTTCCGGAGTAAAATCCGCCTTTCAGCGAAAACTCAGGATCAGCGCATCGCTCCTCTGCTGAGAGTTGTCCTGCATTCGTTTCTGACGGGCTCGGCTCTTCAAAAAACACCCATTCAGATCCGCCATCTGACGAACGGCCGTAAGAGATGTTTCTGAATTGCGCCGGATACAAAACCTCGTCCACAAGTTCGCTTGATTGACTGTACAGATACAATTCACCACCTTCGGGATCAAGCTTGAACGAAGCATGTCCTTCACGCTCATCGCGCTCGAAATAAAGAATGGAAAAACCTTGAGCAGAAATACTTTGAGTTTGCGGTTTCCATTTATTTGGTTCCGCTTTATCGTCAGTAAAATAGTAGTCCGAAAGATCTAGATCCCCTGATTCTACAGTATTGTAAACTTCCACCCACATACTGAAGTTGTAGGCGTCATCCATCACATATGATACGTTGTTGCTCATCAGCTCATTTATGACGAGCTGAGAATTGCCAAACAAAGGCAAAAAAAGAATGGGAACTAAAAGTATTCGTTTCATCATAATATTTTGGATTATCTAACCCTAAGGACAAGTTTCGTAAGCAAAAGGGCTACCTCTTAATTAGTTTATATGATCTTTCGAATTTGTCGGTTTGGATGTTCACGATGTAGAGCCCCTTCGATACATGGCTCAGGTTTATTTCCTCATTCACCACATCAGTTGTTAGCTCATTTTTATAAACAAGCGATCCATTTAAAGCCGTTATTTGAATGGACACTTTCGCAACTTCACCCATTGGAAAGGCTACAAGAACCTTATCTGTAGTTGGATTCGGAAATATTCTAAAATCCTGCACCAGAGAATTGCCAAGTACAGCTTCATTCCAAATCACATCAACACTGATGGTATCCGAGTTAGAGCAGCCATTGGAGTCATGTGCTTGGAGCCAATATGAATACTTTCCTAACTCCCATCCACTTAACTTGATCGACTGTGTGGTCTCACCTGTACTCCACAAGTAGGTTTCGTAATCCGAATCTGCCTGAAGAGTAAGCGTAGCATCGTGAAGCAGGGTGGTATCATTTCCAATCGAGAATTGCGGCAAGGCATTTACTTTGAGTACCACCGCAACGATGCTGTCTTCTCCATTTCCTGCTTTTTCTTCGATAATATGAGTTCCCGAACTCGTAAAACCAAGATATTCTTCTCCCTGACAAACTGTTTGGTTTACGATGGTCACCTCTCCGGCTTCCACATCAAAATCAGCTTTTGTGAGCGCCGACCATTTACCATCTTTTTTAGCTCTGGCCTGAATGGTCACATCAGTAAACACTCCAATTGAACCCTCATAGAGACTAGCACTGGTAGATGCATCTCCTCCAATAGTACGGGGGTCTGAATCATCAGTAGTATAGTAGATCATATCTGCATCGGCGGTGATCGCAACGCTAATTGGTTCGGTAAAGTCTCCACCATGCTCGCTCAAAACAGGAGCATCTACCTCAGGGTAAAAACCCATCTCTTTCAATTGATCAACTACTACATCAGTCCTTTGCGGCAGGTAAGTTTCTTTCATAAAGTCAAGCCTTGGCAACCAATGATCCTCTACAGTATAGATATCATAAGACCCTCCGCCATCCACATCTCTACGATAATCCCCCCATCTGGCAGATTCGGCAATCATTGCATCGTGAAGTTCATCAGCTATTTCAGTGTATCTCTTCAGTGTTGCTTCGGGAGTAAGGTCTCCACCATTGAAAAAGTGCTTGTGAATGCGATCAGCGAGATAAAGCCTGTACTCTTCGTTTTCTAACAGCTTGTTGAAAATTGCCGAGGGATTGCCTGGATTGTTGATATCAGTTATGTCATCATCGAGGGCATTCATAGATGTCTCAGCATCCCAGCAAAGAAACTTAAAGCCTTCCTCGTTGGACACATGGTTTCTTATCGCCAGCCAGTTATTTCTATCCCAATCTCCATTGGCAATGTAAAAATTGATCAACATATAGTCCGTGAGATTTCTAACATCCAAAAGGTCAGAGTAAAGGTCATTGTCGCTTCCATCCTCATTCTTCCCTTGAACCTTGAAGTACTTTTCGTTCGTTTCAAAACCTCCATCAACTGCTGAGAGTAGTTCATTCCAGGCATCTATAGTGCCATCTGTGACTCCATTATGATCTTTTACTACGTCAAAATCGTCTTCATCTCCATCAAGGTATGATTCAGCAAAATCATTGGTAATCTTTTCGGAGATATCAAATACTCCCCAGTACAAGCCATTGAGATACACATGCGCAAACTTTCTATGTGCAGCAGTCCGGTTCATGTCGAGCTGCGTCTTTTTGGTAAAAGGATCGCGGATATAGTCAGTGCCTTCACATTGAGCAGGGTTATTTTTGGTCCATGAATAATTGTATCCTGCGCGGAAAACCAGCGCATTAAATTCATTCGTAGCACTGCTTTCGGAGAACATATTATAATTCAATTTGGAAGGCCCGTACTTGCTTCTGAAGTGTACTCTCAAAGAATGCTTGGGACTATTGCCTGGTTTTCTACCATTGCCTCCATGTACCCGCAAGCCACAGTTGATTTGAAAACCTGAACCCTGAGCCGGGTCAAAATATTCGAATGATCCCGGTCGCTCCCAATCCTCGGAATGCTCTATACTGTTGAGGTATATACCCGCAAGGCTATCAACATCCGGTTCATCTCTAAAAAGATGAGCGACATCCGTAACCAATGATACAGTCGGAATGGATTTGAGTGCGGCATAAATCTGAAGCTTGTTTTCCTCAGTGCATATTTCAGGATCCATTTCGTAATCTCCCGGATAAAATGGTGCTTCTACGGAAGTCCAGCGAGAGGGGTACCCTTCCGGGTTGTTTGGTTGCCCCAAAACATCAGCAAACAAGTATGTTTGAGTAATGACATTGCCTCGTTCTTCATCCGAGTCTATTGCCACTACACTCAGCACAGTGGTTTCATTTATTGTAATTGCTCCTGAATATTGGGTTGCATTCTCCAATGTTGGGATGCTACCATTTAACGTATAGTAAAGGTTGGTTTCCGAATTAAGATCAGTGAGTGTGAGGTCAAAACCAGCATCGTAGAATCCCCTCTCATGGCTGAACACCGGATCAAGAATGAACCCTTCCGCCGAATTGGCTAATCCCGGCGTTGGGTCCGCCAAAGAGATATATTGACCTTGAAAAAGGCCATAGGACATATCCGCCTGTTGCACCGGAAATGGATCAAACGAAGTAGCCAATGTATTGCCATCAGGCTGAACCAACGCCAAAAACTCACCTGAGCCTGATAGTTTGAAATTGGTGTGCAGCGTACCTGCTGGATCCGTTCTGTTTTCATCCGAAGCAAATACAATCAGATAGCTATCAGCGGCTAGAGAAATTGTTGGAAAAATCCATTTTTTAAGATCTGTAGCATCGTCTGTTAAAGACCATCCCTGCAGCGAAATAGATTCGGTTCCCGGATTGTAGATTTCAATCCAGTCAGAATAGTCGCCATCTTCATCCTGAAGCGTAGCATTGTTCACAGCCATAAACTCTGAGATGACCAAATTCTGACCAGAGGCATGAACGGATAGGGAAATAGTGAAAACAAGAAACAGTCGTTTCAGAACACTTGTGTTAAGCAATATCATTTTTGAGGGTTGTTTGGGTATAATAAATGGCTAGAAAAGTCAACCAGGACTATCTAACAAACCTTGAAAGTAACTCTGAGACACTTGGCGACTGTCCTGTGGAATGTGATTAAATCCTTCAGCGACCAATATTGAAATAAGGGGTGGTAGAATCGTTTACTTCTCCTATTTTAGCAGTAAACTGTATCTTCCAACATAGTAACTTGGATAACATAGTAAACTCATACTAATGAAAAAGAGCTCAATACTAACATCAGCGTTGATCATTCTTCATCTTTTTTCTTGCTCCGAAAAAGATGGTATTCAGATCGATGAAGACAGGTTAAATATTGAAATATATTCGGGCAACAGTCAAATAACCAGACCCAGTGGATGGTTAGGCGAACCTTTGGTTGTTAAAGTAACGGATACAGATGATATACCACAAGTAGGCGTTCCAGTAGTTTTTCACGCTCTGGATGGTATCTTCAACGGAGGATTCCTGCGAGATACAATTACATCTGACACCCTTGGCTTAGCTTCAATTTACTGGCAAGTTTCAGAGGAAAAGAAACCGCAATACGTACAAGCGCTGAGCTATTTACATGATGGTAAAACCGTAGAATTGGAGCCTTCAACTCAATTTAAGGCTAATGTGATTACCTCAGATTCTATTGTAGTGCACTATCTTCAGTATTTTGATTTCCAGATTGTAGTGGATCAGGTATATTCCTTAAATCCAGGTTATACTGAATTCGGGACAAACGAATTCTACTACGGAGCAAGTTCATATTATTACAATTTTGACCTGAGAATAAGTAAAAGAGCCGAGTTTAACATTCCCCTCCTGCCGAATGAAGATCCAAATGGGGTTGGTTGGCTAGAACTTTCGGCAGATGACGCCACTCAAATTATTGATAATAGAATAAAGAATGAAGCAATAAAATTAGTTCTGAAAGCCAATTTTCCAAATGCACTGAAAATAACTGATGGGAAGACGATTGCCTATTGGATTTATTTCGATGTTTTTACAAATGAAGATAGTGGAGATACGTACCAGCTCGTTTATGAATGCACAAAATCAGCTCCAAACCCTGAATTTGAACTGATTGAATTTTAATCAGGCCTAGCTTTGACTCACTACGAAATACTGGGCGTAAATCCTGACGCTACACATACGGAGATCAAGAGCAGTTACCGCAGGTTGGTAAAGCAATATCACCCTGATCTGAATCCATCGGAGGCAGCAAAGGAGCTCATCAGAAAAATCACCATGGCCTACGAGATCCTGTCTGATCCGGCCAAAAAACAATCCTACGACTGGCAGCTGATTGGCTATGCCACTGTCGCGGAACCAGAGCCTCCTCAGCCTTCTGAAAGGGAAATAAGAAGGAGAGAATATATAAAATGGAAAAGAGCAAAAGATCAGCAACACTGGGAGCAAATATTCCGATTGAAGGTCCGGTTCTACAAAGTGCAGCGGTATTTTGCCTATCTGTTTTTGGCAGTAGGCATCATCTATTCCTACGATTACTTCTTCACAGATGTGCATGGAGAATACCCAATTGTGAAAATAGGCCTAAACAAATCAGGCACTTGTGGCGTCAACCTGGGAAATATTGGTTTCAAAACTGATCGTCAATTCTTTTTTGATGTCAGAGACAATCATATTCAGAGCGTAAAACTGCACTACTCAAGGTTGCTGGATGCACCTGTTGGACTCAGTATTGAAGGGCTAGGCTATTATAAGATTGAGCGGACACTGCACACGTTCAACAACTTCTTCTCCTACCTGCTACTGATACTGGCCTTTGTGCTGGCTTCTAACCGGAAGTACAGCGATTGGGCTTTGACGCTGGGGTTGCTTCCTTTTTTTATCACAGCCTTTTTGCTATTGCTAACATATATCGCTCTAGCGGGACTAACCCTATAAATTGCAAAAGCCCAGGCTAACGCCAGGGCTTTCACAGAAATCAACTTCGGATATAAATGGTCACCGCCATCCGAAGTGCCTAACTATTGCTCATGAATGAACAATGTCTTTAAAAAAAGTCCCGGCCGTCACCGGGACTCAAAATATAAACCAACCTTTTATTGATTATGATTTGAAGTTTAATCTTTGTTTTCGGGAAACTGTTACTCATTTTAATCTTCCCAAGGCTTGCTGTTTTTTGCAGCTGGACCTTTCAATTTTTTTGGTTCGCTGGTCATATCCACAACCAAAACCTGATCACTTTCTTTTCGATCCCAAACCTTAGCGTTCTTGGCGGCAGGACCTTGTTTTTTTTCTGCAGTACTCACTACATATACTACATCTGATTTCTCCTTATTTTGCCATGGTTTGTAGTTTTTAGCAGCAGGGCCTTTCAGGTCTGTTCTGCTCTGAGCCATGGTGTAAGTAGAAATGAATAGTGCGAAAAATAAGAATGGGATTAGCTTTTTCATGATATTGTTTATTTGATTTCTGTTATACAAATAAACGTCTGATAGCAGGCCGGGTAGCTCGGGAAAATATTGTAATTTATTGTCCGTATAAACACGGATATCGAAGCTCAGTATTTATACTGACGATTTCATAGTATCGCCTCAACCCAGCTCTGAACGTCTGTTTTGATACAATCCCATCACATCTTTGACGGTCAGCCCCTGGTAAATCACCGAGCAAACCACCACCACATAGGTCAGAGACACCACGATCTCTTTTCCAGGAATGGATACCAGAGAAAGCGAAACAGCCACAGGCAGCCCCCCTCGCAATGCCCCCCAGGAAAGAACAGAAATGGTATTGTTGTCGAAAGACCGTGAGTAAGACATCAGTTTGATCGGAATAAATACGCTTACCCATCTTGCGAAAATCACAATATTCACCGCAAAGAATCCCGCAGCGAAATAATCGAGCCGTAGTGGTATTACGAGCATTTCAAAGCCTATGAGCACGAATAGCATGGCCGCCATGGTCTCTTCCAGCAGCTGCCAAAAGCGTCTAACGTAGTTGCCCATGGTGGGCTCTTCGGCTTCATCTCCATCTCCCTTAATATTGACGATAAGCAATCCGGATACCATGGCAACCATTTTGGAGGATACTCCCAAAACATCTGCCAGTAATGAGGCTGACATTACCAATGCCAAAGTGACCAGTACCTCAACATGTACATGGTCATTGTCCACATATTTCAACACTTTGTAACCAACCCAACCAGAGCCAAGACCTAGCAGAAATCCACCAACCAAATCCACAATCAACAACCAGCTGACCTCCATGAATGACGCGTCTGCTAACCCTCCAAATTCTGTGTGCAAGTGATAAAGTGAAAGAGCCAAAATGACACCAACTCCGGCATTTAGTAATGATTCTCCTGAAATTTTTGTTTCCAGTTTTTCTGATAATTCAAACCTCCTGATGGTCTTAGTGACAGCTATGGGGTCTGTAGAAGAAATAAGTGCTCCAAAAATCAAGCATTCAAGATATGTGAGCTGAATGCTCAAAAGATCCAACATGAAATAGAGCAGCGTACCTATTACAAACATGGAAATGAAAACACCAAAAACGGCTAGCACCATAACAGGTATGAGCTGTTTCCCCAGTTTCCTGAAATCTACATTGAGTGCTCCCGCGAAGAGCATAACACTCAATACAAACTGGTACAATATTTCTCCAAAATCGTACGCCTTTACGTGTTTGGCTAACTGCAATTCCGGAAACAAGCTACCTACCACGAGTACACCGAACGATAAAACAAGTGCCAAAATCATCAATCCGATAGATGAAGGGAGCTTAAGAAAAAAGACATTGACAAAAATGAAAAGTCCGGAAAGGAAAATCAGTAGAGCGATTATATCAAATACATGCATATATCAAGGGGTAATACCATCTCGCAAGATAGATACACTCCAAAAAGGAGTGATTCGCGATAAATATGTAAAGTTGTATCGGTGTAAATACTGACTACTACAACTATATCAGTTTAAGATGGGCAGCTTTTTTGATGAGTTCAGCCGTGTTTTGCACATTCAGTTTCTTCATCATATTCACCCGGTGGGTCTCCACGGTCCTGGCACTGACGAAAAGCTGCTCTGCTATTTCTTTGGTCGTTTTGCCTTCAGAGACCAATTCCAGCACTTCTTGCTCCCGCTCTGACAGTTTTTTATCCGATTCTTCCTCTATGGCCATATTGCCAATCATGAGTTGGGATATCTCGCTATTGAAGTATTTTTTGCCGGAGGCTACTGTTTCTATGGCATCCAGCAACTCCTGCTCATCAGCATTTTTGATAAGATAACCGAAAGCGCCATTTCTGACCGCCCGCACCACATACTGACCTTCAGCGTGCATCGTGAGCACGATAAATTTTGCCGCAGGATACTTTGACTTACTCATCTTGATCACCTCCAGCCCGTTAAGCCCCGGCATAGTAATGTCTATCAACACTACATGGGGGTCGACTGTGTCCATCAGTTCAAAAAACCGGTCGGCATTTTCTGCCTCTCCTACTATGTCCAGCCCGTCGTTTTTAGCAAGCAGCGAAAGCATGCCTTCACGGAACAGCTGGTGATCGTCAACAACTATGATTTTAATTTTGCTCATTTGATTGGGATTTCTACTTCTATGGTTGTGCCTTTATCATCACTGGTAATATCCATCGATCCATTTGCGACTTTTACCCTTTCTTTCATATTACGTATGCCATTGCCCGAAGGGCGAGCCTGTGGGTCAAAACCGACCCCATCATCTGAAATATAAAAACTTATATAGGATTTAAATTCTGTCAGAGAAAGTTTTATCTCACTGGCTTGCGAGTGTTTCAGGGCATTGTTGATGGCTTCCTGAGCGATGCGATACAAGGTGATATTGACGAAATCGGATATTCCTGAGTCTGCTTTCATGTCGTTTTTGAAACGAAACTTAATCGGCACGGCGTTTTCCATCTGCCTGATTAGATTGGCTATAGCCTCTCCCGCCCCAAAGTCAGTCAAAACAGAAGGCATCAGGTTATTGGACATGCGACGCACCTCTGTGATGGTTTCGTCTATTCTATGAAGCAAATCTCGTTTTTGTTTTTCACCAAAATCCTGTGTCTGGATGTTCAACCTCAATGTAGTGAGCAGTGGCCCCAGTCCGTCATGCATCTCTCTGGACAACCGTGCCCTTTCTTTTTCCTGCCCATCCAGTATGGATTGCTGGTTTTCCTTGATCAGCCGTTGTTCATTGTCTTGAAATTCTTTCAGCCTATCTTTCATTTGCATCAAGGCCAGACCCAACTTATCATCTTCACTTAGCTGCGTATATTGGGCATCAAAATTTCCAGAACCGATTTTATCGGCAAAGCCAATAACTCCCGATAGGCCTGTCACCAGTTTATTGAGTGCATCAAACATGCGGCCTATTTCATCTTTGCGTTTTTGCTCCGCTCTGACTCCATCCAGTATGCCTTTGGACATGGTCATAAGTTTGCGCTCCATGAGCAAAACAGGACTCACAATGGTGCGAGACAAAAAATAGGAAACAACCAAAATGACCACCAAAATGACCACCATTATAAATATCAGGTTGGTTCTGAGCCTCCTAAGCGGAAACAGCGCTTCCTGATGATCCATTTCACTAAGAATTATCCATTTGAGCCCATGTATGGAAATTAACTCGTAGGAGCTGAACACCTCTACACCTCTATAATCAGGAAAAAGTCCTTCTGATGAAATCCCCGCCAGGGCATTGTGTACACCTTCGGTTTTCACGGCAATGTTCCAGGGAGTCCCTGAATAGAATCTGGATTTAGTTCTGAGAAGACTATCCGCTCCCACGAGATACGACTCCCCCGTTTGTCCCAGTCCAGTGCGCTGAAGTAATATTTCCTGAATTTCCGACAACTCGGCAATTCCGATAGCATATCCGGTCTCATGTGGCTCGATAAACCCAATAGTTGGGTGGAGGTCAGGATTGGACTGGGTCAGATCGATCAATCTCAAAGACTCCACAAAACTCACATCGAGTGGGTACTCACCTATTTGAGATGGAATGGCATCATGAAACTGCACATATCTAAACTGAAGCGAGTCAACAAAGCCTTCGTCATAATCTGAATTATAGGTGTGAAAAACCTCAATTCTGTCCTTGATCTCATTTTCTATTTTGAAAACCTTGAGCTGTTTCACAGAAGAGAGCTGCAGCAATACCCGCTCCTTAAGCGCGCGATCAAACTGCCCGTAAAACAGTGCAGAGATCATGGCGATGATCACCAGCGAAAACGCTATCAGAATTAGCGCCAGCTTGTTTCCTATGTTCAGACTCAACTTTCTCATTTCAACCCGGAAAAGTAAGGCATTCGAAAATACAGCTATATCCGTAATTTTCCCGATTCACGGACATTAGTTAAATCTAATTTGAATGTATTTACCAAAGTGAATCATTCATTTTCCTATATTTATGAGCTTCAAACCAAACCTAATCCAATGCCAACCAAATCCACCAGCCCTGAGTCCATGACTGGGCTCATCAAAACCACCTATATCTTGGTGTCGCTTTTAGCCACAGGGATGATTTTACACTACACACAGCAGTATGTGATCCCTTTCATTCTGGCCCTAATTATTTGGTTCATAATACATGAACTCAGAGAAAACCTGCAAATGATCCCCTACATCCGCGATAAGTGGCCGCTGTGGGTGCAAAGTAGTATTGGTTTTGTGGTGATCAATGTGGTGATATTCATCATCATAGAGCTACTGCTTGTGAGCATGGGACAGCTCACAGAAAATGTAGATCTATATGAGACCAATTTTGAAAAATCCATGCTCGAACTCAACGCTGTTTTTGGTATGGATATAGCCTCTCAGGCTATAGAATACATGAATAGGATTGATGTGTCAGATTTGATCTCTGGTGGTTTCGACTATGTGAGCTCCCTTGCCGGTGATGCCTTTTTGATATTGATATACATCATGTTCCTTCTGGTTGAAGAGAATGTCTTCGAAGCAAAAATGCACGCCATTTACCCTAAGCGATCCATTCAAAATAAGAATAAGAAGTTATTCCAAAAGATGGACAAAAATATCAGTCGCTACTTATCCCTAAAGACGCTGGTCAGCTTGCTGACAGGGTTTCTCAGTTATTTTGCCTTGCTTATCATCGGCGTTGAGGGTGCCATCTTCTGGTCTTTGCTCATCTTCGTACTTAACTACATCCCAACTGTGGGATCATTGATAGCCACTATATTCCCCGCAATTTTTGCTGTGCTGCAGTTCGGCACACTGGCTCCATTCTTATATGTACTTGTGAGCGTCGGGGTGATTCAGGTGATAGTAGGCAATATCATAGAACCAAAGGTCATGGGCAATAGCCTGAATATGAGTTCACTTGTGGTGATCCTATCGCTGACCATCTGGGGGGCGATCTGGGGTGTAGCCGGGATGATTCTCAGTGTGCCGATCACTGTCATGATGATCATCGTAACGGAGGAGATTCCGAGCCTGAGATTTATCGCCATTGCCCTGTCTGAGAAAGGTGAAATCAAAATGATCGAGGAAGTTGAAGATGAAGACGATTAATCTATCAAATCTTCAGGCGGGTAGCCAAATCTCTTTTTAAATGCCGACTTGAAGTTGCTGACATTGTTGTAGCCAATCATGCGGGCCAGCTCAGTGGAGGAGCTTACCTGCCGTGACTGAAGCAGCTTTTCAGCATGTGTCAGCCTGTATTCTTTGATATATCCTCCGGGTGTTTTTCCAGTGATGGACTTCACTACACGGTTGGTTTGCCTCTCGCTCAGACACAGCACGTCGGATATATCAGGAATACCCAACCTGGAGTCCGATAGCCGCTCTCTGATCAAGGCATTGAGTTGATCCAGCGCATTGTTGTTGGCTAGTTTTAAGTGATCTTTTTCAAAAACAGGAAAATCTGACTTTCTGGTGCTCTTGATGAGGTTGGCTACCCTGAGAAGAAAATCCTTTTTATCAAATGGCTTTGAAACAAAATCATTGATGCCATACCCCAGAATCTCTGTCATATCCTGAACTGCAGTTCTGGCCGAAACCACCATCACTGGCGTGGTGTTAAACTTTTCATTGACATTTTTCATCAACTCAAAGCCATCCATGAGCGGCATCATGAGGTCCGTGATGAGCAGGTCCACACTCATTTTTTCAAGAATTTCCAGTGCTTCTACCCCATTTGCTGCAAACAGCACATCATAGTTTTCCTTCAGTTGATTTCCTATGTATGTCCTCACTTCAGGGTGATCATCTGTCACCAAAATGGTAGCTCTGTCTCCATGAATTTCCTGTATCGGAATGCTGTTGGTATTGATATCCGTAGAGTTGGTTCTTCCTTCGATATATTCCGAATCCACAGGATCGTATTTTTCCATCTCCGGTTTCAGGTTAGCAGGAAGCCTTACGACGAACTTACTTCCTCTGCCCTCTGTACTTTCTACCTCGATGATTCCGCCGTGAAGGGTCACAAGCTCCTTCACCAAAAACAGACCAATTCCCATGCCCTGTTGCAGTAGATAGTTGTCATTTGGTGCCTGATAAAACCGATCAAAAACCTTATCCTGCTGTGCCTGAGACATTCCTCTACCCGTATCCGAAAACGCTAGTACAGCGCCCTTGCCATCACTGAAGACCGTCACCTTAACCTCCCCTTCTTCAGTGAATTTGATTGCGTTAGAAAGTAGGTTGTAAACGATTTTTTCAAACTGATCCGGATCCACACCTATTTCAAAATCCTCTGCTATTTCAATAGCCACCACAAAATCAAGTCCTTGCGACTCTACCCGTGACCGAAACAGGCCAGTCAACAAAGTCATGTATGACTTCAGTTGCACGCGCTTTAAGTTCAGCTCAATTGTTCCTTTCTCCATCAAGATCAAATCCCTGATCTCCTCCGTCAGGTGTATGAGCCTATCCACATTCTTGAGACCTTTATCAACGACCAGCCTGGCTTGCGCCGAAAAATAGCTTTCTTCATCATCTTTCAGCTCATGGAGATACCCATGAATGAGGCTGATCGGGGTGCGAAGGTCATGAGACACATTGGCAAAAAACTGAGATTTGAATTCGTCGAGTTCCTCCAGTTTTTTCTTCTGATCAGAAATCAACTGACTATTGCTTACAACCTCCTCATGCTGCTTTTTGATGAGACCATTCTTGCGATAAATAACAAAAGTGAATCCTGCAATTAGCAGAATCACAATAAAGAGGGCGTTTCTCCATGTTGATTGCCTGGCAAGATCAGACTTCTTTTGTTCTATCTCCGCCTGCTGAAGCAGGATTTCCTTTTCCTTATTCTCTGTCTCAAATTTTGTTTCCAGTTCTGTTATCGTGTTAACATTATCTCTGCTAAAAATGCTGTCGCGATAAATAATATGTTTTTCGAACATTTCAAGGGCTCCTTCAAAGTCCCCTTTACTTCGTTCCATTTCATATGCGTACCGATAATAATTTGACTTATCCTCGAGCGAACCTTTTTTTACGATAGAATAGGCCGAATCAAGGTAACGAGAAGCCTCCTCAAACCTGGCATTAGCGGATAGCGCTTCTACCATATTCAGATATCCTGAAATCAAGTAACTCTTGTTTCCTACTTTTTTCTTGAGGGCTATTGATTCCTTCAAGTATGATATTGCCTTATCATACTGCTCTAGTACTATATAATCCTCCCCCAGGTTATTTAGATTAAAAGAAAGCGAACGAATATCGCCAACTCTTCGATTGAACTCTGCTAATTCTAAATCCATCTTAATCACCTTCTCAAAATCACCCAAATGGTAGTGAACATTGGCTATTTCATTAAGAATGGAAGCCTGTCCGTCATCAACATCTATTTCTTTTTTGATTTTCAGAGCCTTTTCGAGGTATTTTAATGCCTCATCGTACTGCTTCAATCGACGATAGAGGTGCCCCATTTTGCTAAGATGCTCGGCATATGAGTTTCGCTGATTCAGAGTATCTGTGGCGCCAATAACCCTTTGATAATATGTCAGAGCCTTTGGGTAGTTACTGTGGAACATAGCTACGGTACCCAGATCTGCATAAATAATCGAAGTATAATTCGGATCATTTTCTTTTAATGCAATTTCCAATGCATTGTGCAAAAACAACTCGGCACTGTCCTTTGCATTGATCATGTGATAATACCACCCTACGTGCTTATAGTAAACGAAATGCACTCGCCAATCACCTTTTTCAAGCGCCCTTTCAAAAACAGGAATCAATTCCTTTGCTTGCTGCGGGTTGCTGTGTGCTAGCCTATTAAAAACCTTTTTGAAGTCATTAAGAGATTGGTTATCTACTATTTCATACGATCTTAAAGTAACCAGTGAGTCATTTGATATCTGACCAATCAACTGGCTTTCGCTTAAAAAAAGAAATACGAATAAAAAGCTACCTATTAATTTCATATGAGGTGGAATCCTAAAAGCAATTTATAGCTTGGAACCTACTTATACCCAAACAAACATAAAAAAAGCTGCCCTTGCGGGCAGCTCTCCATGCGTATAACCAATAGTCTCTCAACTACGCATTCTGTACCAGTCCATTTACCTTCATCCAGCCTCCGCCGTTCACACAGTCCACCCCGTTTCGCTGAAGGAATGTTGTTGCCTGTCCGCTTCGCATGCCTGATGCACAACAAAGCACAATTGGTTTGTTGAAGTTTTTGATTTTGGACAGGTTGTTTTCTATAGTCTGTAGTGGAATGTTTTTGGAACCATCTACGTGCCCTCCCTGAAACTCACCGGGAGTGCGCACATCAATGACCATAGCGCCTGACGCCAGGGATTCCGCTACTTTGTTATTTCCCCCTCCGAATAAATTGCTAAGTATTCCCATATTCTTGTTTTGATTTCTATTTTTTGTTTTGATAAAGCAAATATGAAAATTCATCACCAGTGATGGTGTAACAGTTGTTACAAAAGCCTAAAACAAAAAAGGCCTCATCCCGAAGAGATGAGGCCTTTGAATAAAGTATTGACAGAGATTAAACGATCTCTACCAGTTCGATTTCGAAAACAAGATCCTGCCCTGCTAGCGGGTGATTTGCATCGATCGTGATTTTATCTTCTGCCACGTCTGTCACCAAAACATGGGTCTGCTGACCGTCTTGATTGGTAGCTACCAATGTCTGGCCGGCTTCCGGCTTCATGTCATCTGGAAGCTCAGTTCGGGATACTTCCTGAATCAACTGATCGTTCTTCTCACCATAAGCCTCAGCACATGGTATTGTCACCTTTGTCTTCTCATTCAATTCCATCCCGTTTACAGCATCATCAAAACCTTTGATCATTTGGCCAGCGCCAACTGTAAACTGAAGTGGGTCTCTTTCCAGTGAGGAATCAAAAACCTGACCTGAAAGAAGTGTACCAGTGTAATGAACCTTGACAGTATCGTTTGCCTTGGCTTTACTCATAATTTCTAATTTTTAGTTTTTTATAAAGAAGGTGGGAAAAGACTTATGATAGTAAGAAATAACCGACACCCGGACTAATGTCCTGATTTACAGGTGCAAAGGTAACAATTAGGTTGGGAGAGCAAAAGGATGCAGCCATCCTTTGATTATTTTGTTCTGTCAATGGTAAATTGTACCAATTGATCTAGAGAGGTCTTATAAACCGATTCAGGCAAGCTCTCCAAAATCGCTTTTGCCTTCGCATGGTAATCTTCCATCACGGTAGTAGCATATTCGATTCCTCCGGAAGCTTTCACAAAATCAATGACTTCTTTGACTTTTTTTGGTTGATCAGCACTTTTCTTAATAGCTCGGATAATCGACTTCTTTTTGCTCTTGTCAGCCTTGCTCAGTGCATGAATCAACGGCAAAGTCATTTTCTTTTCTTTGATGTCTATTCCCGTTGGCTTGCCTATCTCGAAAGCACCATAATCGAAAAGATCATCTTTGATCTGAAAGGCCATACCCACGTGAGACCCAAACTCTGTAAGTTTATCTACCGTCTCAGGATCAGCGCCGGAAGAGCTAGCTCCCACCCTACAACAGGAAGTGATCAGGCTGGCAGTCTTTTGCTGGATAATCTCGTAATAGACCTCCTCGGTTATGTCCAACTTTCGTGCCTTTTCCATTTGCAAAAGCT
Organism: Cyclobacteriaceae bacterium; assembly: GCA_039944535.1. Lineage (GTDB taxonomy): Bacteria > Bacteroidota > Bacteroidia > Cytophagales > Cyclobacteriaceae > JAMZMI01. Next base: position 462,571 of record JBDUYP010000023.1, on the reverse strand, counting down.
CCCCTTCACTCATCTCCCGCACTGCATTTGATACAATCTTGAGTAAGTCAAAATCATCATGCTCCAGGGAGAGCAAAAGGCCTCTTGACAAAAGGTAATCCCCTACCAAAACGGCTATTTTATTTTTCCAAAGGGCATTAATAGAAAAGAAGCCCCGTCTGTAATGAGAGTCATCCACCACATCATCATGTACCAGCGTAGCTGTGTGTAGCAGCTCTATCAGCGCCGCTCCACGATAGGTGCTCTCGTCGATTTTTCCGGCAGTGCCAGCACACAAGAAAACAAAGAGCGGCCGCATTTGCTTGCCTTTGCGCCTTACGATATAGTTCGTGATTTTATCAAGAAGCATCACCTTACTACGCATCGACTGTCGGAACTTCTTTTCGAACTCCTCCATCTCTGCAGCAACCGGTGCTTGGATATCTTTTAGACTTATTGACATTTTTTAAGGAGTTGCAATATTAACACGTCATTCATTGATAACAAACGAACCGAATCATATCGTGAACCTTTTGTTTAATCAATTATGTTTCGTTTTCGTTCAGACGCAGAATTTGTTTATTTGCCAAAACCCAAACTCATGGCCGATAATTCTTACTACTTACTAGATGTTTTCTCTGATCAGATGTTTGGCGGCAATCAACTGGCGCTGTTCCCTGATGCCTCAGCTATAGACCCAAAGCTGTTTCAAAAAATAGCATTGGAGTTTAACCTGCCCGAAACAGTCTTTCTTTTTCCTGCCAAGTCAGACGAAGACATTCCTTCCATGAGAATATTCACACCTCGTGCCGAATTGCCCACTGCTGGCCACCCTACCATTGGTACGGCCTTCTTTCTAGCAGCGCAAAACAACGAAAAACAGGTCATAGAATTGGATCAGAAAATCGGGAGAATCAAAGTGGAAATGACCTACCTACCCAATGGTGAACCGGATTTGCTCACCATGTATCAACCCTTGCCTATATTCGGCAACATCATTACTGACAGAGCGGCCATAGCCGAAATGATATCACTAAATGAAGAGGACCTGGCCGATCTTCCCATTCAGGAAGTCTCGTGTGGAAACAACTTTTTATTTATCCCTCTAAACTCCGCCAACCTGCTCTCTGAGGTCAAAGTCAATACTACACTATTAGAAAAGCTCAAACCTCAACTAGACAGTATGGGCATATATGTCTTCTCAACCCACGATGTAGAGGGCGGCCAGATTAAGGGCAGAATGTTTGCCCCAGAAGTTGGGATAGTCGAAGATCCTGCCACCGGTTCAGCCAATGGACCTTTGGCCTGCTACCTAAGTAAATATGAGTTGGTTGATTTTCCGACTACCAGCCTGCAAGGTTTTGAGATGGGGCGGCCCAGCTATCTGCAGCTGGACATTGAGAAAAATGAAGACAATGAAATCAGTGCAGTTAAAGTTGGGGGCAAATGTAAATTTGTGGGTACAGGGGAGCTTTTTTTGAATTTAGAATAAATATAATTCACCTAACTTGCGGGTTCGTTTAACCAACATTTGACCGATAGGATTTTGCATGCGAAGGCAAAAAAAGAGATACTCTGAATTAATCCCCCGAACCAGGCAGTGGCCCATCGTACAACTGGCCAAAGACCGTAAAGCTTTCAAGCAAGAGGTAGCAAACGAGTCCTTTGAAACCCTGAAGAAAATTACACGCGGGAGATCACTGAGAGAGGAGCTAGAGATGACCGTGTATCGGGAAAAGCTAAGGGTAAAGAACAACCCGTGGCGAGTAGACCCGAAAGACGATAAGAAATTCTGGCAGGACATACAGCAAAGACTCGCCGACAGCCAAAATCAGGAGCCAGATAAGGCCAAGGCTGAAGAAGAAGAAATCCTCAAGCAGATTCTAGACAGGTACTGCGAGGAGATTGCCGGAAACTTTAAAAAGAACTCATACCGATTTGCGAAAGCATTCATCACTTTTGGTTTTGCCAGGTTACTCAATGCTGCGCGAGGGGTAAAAGGCATCATGTCGCTTTTCAGCAGGCAACTGGATCTCGATGACAAAATACATGTAAAAGGTGAGCCTGATCACATCCGAGAGCTGGCCAAGCACGGCACAGTGGTCATGGTTCCTACTCACTTCAGCAATTTGGACTCGATCCTGATTGGTTGGGTAATCCAATTTTTGGGTCTTCCAGCATTTATCTATGGCGCAGGTCTCAATCTTTTTAACCTAAAGATTTTTGCGTATTTCATGAACAGCCTTGGGGCTTATAAGGTGGATCGCAGAAAAAAGAACCCAATCTATCTGGAAGCGCTCAAGACGTATTCAAGTCTGGCTTTGCGCCGCGGATGCCACAGTTTGTTCTTTCCGGGAGGCACCCGCTCTCGGTCCGGTAGAATAGAAAAGGGGCTAAAGCTGGGACTTCTAGGCACTACGGTAGAGGCACAGCGCGAGCTTTATGAAAATGAAACCAGCGACAAGCCGGCAAGAAAAATATTTGTGGTACCAGTGGTGATCAACTACCACTTCACTCTGGAAGCGCCCGCCTTGATCAATGATTACCTGCGTGCCACCGGCATGGAGCGCTACTACAAGGAGCGAGACGAGTTTACCACATCATACAAGATTGCTACCTTCCTTTTCAAGTTCTTCACAAAAGGTTCTGACATCTCTGTGAGTATAGGTAAAGGCATGGATATCCTCGGTAATTATGTGGACAATGAAGGGAATAGTATAGACAGCCATGGCAACACCATCGACCCGAGGGATTACTTTAGAAGGGACGGAAAAATAACCGTAGATGAGCAGCGTGAAGTGGAATATGTACGCATTCTGGCTAGTCGCATTGTGGAAGAGTACCATAAATACAATCGTATTTTTGCCAGCCATCTGGTAGCTTTCACAGCTTTCAAATACATAGAAAGAAAAAACCCTAAGCTCGATCTTTATAGCCTGCTCAGACTCCCTGAAGAAGATCTTGTAATAGAATATGCTGATTTTAAAAAGGCATATAAGAAACTCAAAAAGAAAGTACTTAAGCTCCACAAAAAGGGCAAAGTAGATGTAGCTGGACACATGCTGGAGAAATCCGATTTCAGTATCGAACTGGGCGTATCTAACGTGGGGATGTACCACGCCAAACGTCCGCTGATACACAAGGGTGATAAGATCATCATTCAGAATATGAATACGCTCTATTATTACCACAACAGAATGGAAGGATATGATCTCGAAAAGCACATCTAAGCCCGTAGGAGTAGTAGGTGCCGGCAGTTTTGGCACGGCCATAGCCAATATTTTGGCTGAAAAAAATGATGTGATCCTGTACGCTCACCGCAAGGAAAAAGCTGAGGAAATAGCTAAATCCAGAAAAAGTGCAGGCCAGAGTTTGAGCGATAAAATTGAAATCACGCACGATATCGAGAAAGTAGGACGAAGCTGCGATGTGATTTTCCCTATTGTGCCATCGGCCAATTTCCGCTCCATGATGAAGGAGTTGAGCCCCTACCTGAAGCCTTACCATATCTTGATTCATGGCACTAAAGGCTTTGATCAAAACGTGGGGAAATCAAAAATCAGTGCAAACAACAAGCTTTCTCGCGAGCACATCCGCACTATGAGTGAGGTAATCATAGAGGAGAGTTCCGTGGTACGGGTAGGCTGCCTGGCCGGACCCAACCTGGCCAAAGAACTAAGCGAACACAAGCCGGCAGCCACTGTGGTGGCCAGTCATTTTGATGAAGTGATCCGTGTAGGGCAGTCGCTATTAAAAAATGACCGGTTTCTCATTTACGGAAGCAACGACCTGATCGGGATTGAGCTATGCGGCATCCTGAAAAACATCATTGCCGTGGGTGCGGGTACTATCGCGGGACTTGACCTGGGCGAAAACTCCCGGTCGCTGTTTATCAGCAGAGGCCTTGTGGAAATGGTTCACATAGGCAAAGCCCTTGGCGGCAATGCGCAAGCCTTCCTGGGACTTGCCGGCGTAGGTGACCTCATAGCTACAAGCGCAAGCAGTCTGAGCCGAAACTATACCGTCGGTTATCGTCTCGCCAAAGGTGAATCTGTAGCAGAAATCATTGAATCTATGGAAGAGGTGGCCGAGGGTGTCAAAACTATCTCCATCATCAATGAAATGGCCAAAACCTACAAAGTAAGGTGCCCCATCACAGAGACACTTTATAGGATCATCAATGGTGAAATGACCGTAAATGATGCCCACAAATACCTGATGAAATTCCCTTTCCGTGCAGAAATTGATTTTTTGGATTAATTTTCACCTAATTGTTTAATTCAATTTTAATGTCTCGAATTTCCATTGCCTCCTTTCTCGCCATTGCTTCAGTTTTATTTCTCCTTTCTTGCGATCAAATCAATGCATTTCTAGGCAACTCACCTAGCTCTGTATCACAAGATGAAAATATTGAAAAAAGGTATCACAAAAACGGAAAATTACGTGCCTATTATCGATATGACGATTTAAAGCAAAAACATGGAGACGCCAAGTTCTATACAGAAGATGGCCAAATTCAAAAAAGTTTCATCTATGAGCATGGTGAAAAAATCCAGGCAACATCTTACTACGACAATGGTCAGCCATTAATGGAAATTAACTATAAAAACGGCGTGAAAGATGGACTTCTCAAACGGTTTTATGATAACGAGCAAGTAGAATCCGAGACCCCTTACAAAGAAGATCATGCTGGAATTGGATTAAAGGAATTCTCTAAAAGCGGAAAACCAAGAACACACTACCCTGAATTGATTGTGAAAGGCATTGACAACCTTGATCGCAATGGAACCTATATTATTGAAGTTTATTTCGACAAATCCCCAGGCAGAGGAACTTACTATATGGGGGAATTAACGGAAGACAAGTACCTTTCTTATAAGTTAGATGAACTAGAAAAAGTCAATTACAAGGGGCGGCTAAAGCTAAAACCGCCTCCAGGCGTCATGTTGATGGAGAAGTTAAACTTTGTAGGTGTTTTCAAAACACCTACAGGAAACAAATACATCCAAGAGAAAAGCTTCAATTTAGTCCTCGAAAATAGTTTTTAATTATTTTGAGCTCTATCAAGATAGTACTTTCGGGTTCTGAGTTCTGAGCTATTCGGAGCATATTTTAGTCCTGAGTTCAGCACCTTTCTGGCACTTTTATACCACCCTTTTTTGAAATAATAAATAACCCCACGGGAATAAGCATGCCCAACGTCCTGATGATTATATTTTGATTTATCAGAGTCTGCAGATTCTTCAAATTTATTTTGGTAGTTTTTAGCCTCATCGATATTTCCAACATTATAAGCCTCAGCCATTTTTTGCAAGTAGATTGTAAGTCTGGTCTGTCTCAAATGCGAATTATTATTTAGCGCAGGATACATCTCAAATAGAGAATCCAGCGCCAGTTCCACATCGTCCGGTTCTAGTTCCTTTGAAACAATTGCATTTTGAATACTATGAACCATCAGGTTTTCAGCTTCATGAAGACCCGGCTTGAAACCATAAGCCTTAATCGCATATGGGATTCCTTTTCGATAATTCCCCCTGTTGTAATGCATTCGAGATCTCTCATAATAATATAAAGACCCCAAGTCTTCAATGAGTGATGAATCAGTTGCGGCTTCCATAATCTTTAGAAAGGCTGTTTCAACCATTGCTGTATCATTTTTACCCGCAAGCTGACTGTGAAGTAATCGAGAAAACTCATGCAGAACCTGTGGGTTGCCAATGCTAGCATGGTCTAAATTCATTGCAGTAACAAGCGCATTAACATCCGACAAGTCCTCATACTGAGTTGTAGAAAGCATCATGCGGCATGACTCAGCCATCATTTCCTCCATAGACTCAGAAGGATGAAGAAAGTATGCTTTTTGAATCATCTCAAAAGCACTCTGATAGAGATGCGAATTATAAGAAACAACAGCTTGATTGTAATAGTGAATTCCCATCAACTCCTTAAGCCCCAAATTAGGTGCTGTAAAATAAAATTTATCAAAAATTGCGTTTACGCCCTCAGCTAAATCAGACTGATCTATCAATTTCAATTCCGCCAATTGCTTTACATACTGCTCTTTATATCCTAAACCAAAATCTTTGTAGCCATTCAACGGATCAGTGGTTTCGATGCGAATCTGAGCTGTATAGGGGTATGCGATTATATATACGTGTGTAGGCGTCTCCTTCACAACATAAGGTATTCCAAAATCGTCAAAAGCCATGCCATATAGAGCACAAGCTGTCACACAATTGTAAACGCCATCCTGGAAAATTTTTTCAAAATTCACCAGAGGCTCATACTTTATGAAAAATTCATCATGTACATATTGATAGGCATTTTTGAGATATCGCTCATCGTTCTTCGGTCGTTTGCGCTCTAGAAAACCTTTGATTCGGAGTTCATAGTATCCCCTCCATTGCTCAACCATTATAGAATCGGTAGCCAAGGTCATAAAACCGAAAAAATAATCAGGGTTGTTACCAAGAACGCTATCGAAAGCCTCCTTCTCAAAAGAAGACTTAAACACGAGCTGATCATACTCCACAACATCTTGCTGTGCATTGACCGAAAGGGAATAAAGAAAAAATATAAATAGTGTGAGTCGCTTCAAAACCTTTGCAAAAATGAAAACAATAAAATTAATCAGGTTTGTGTCAACCTTTAAATAATTAATTCTGCAATATTATGATTTAAAAAGAAAATGAATCTACATACTCACCCTCCTACAACCCACTGTTTAAAAGCGCTGGATTTTTCCTGACTCACCATTACCTCTTCTGAGACCGAAGGATTCAGTTGCAAAATAAGCTTGCCCTGTCCATTACTGGAAAATTGAACGATTGAGTCCAGAGATGCCAGATATTTCCGATTGACCCTAAAAAACTTCTCAGGATCTAATTCCTCTTCCAACTGCTGTAATGGATGATCAGCCATAAACCGCTCTCCCTCCTGATTCACGAGAAAACTCACCTTGTGCTCAGTGAAAAAATAGGCAATGGACGCTACGGGAACAGAAATGAAGTGCACTCCTTTTTTAACCAAAAAACGCTGCTTGTACTTTGGCTTCTCTTCCTGGAAATAAGCCTGAAGCTGATCCACATTCTTAGAAAAGTGATCAGACAGCCGGTCGTACTTTTCAAGGGCATGCCGCAGAGCATCTTGTTTTATAGGCTTCAACAAGTAATCGATCCCGTTTTGCTGAAAGGCATCTATTGTATATTGGTCAAAAGCTGTGGCAAAAATGACAGGAGCTTTCACCGCTACCTCATCAAAAATCTCAAGAGACAAACCGTCGTTGAGTTGAATATCCATGAAGATAAGATCCAAATCGTGGTAATCTTTCAAAGCTGCAACCGCCTCTTTCACACTCTGTGCCTCAAGTACCACCTCAACATCATTTCTGACTTTTCTCAAAAGCGAAATAAGTTGTTTCCGTGCCGGAATCTCATCTTCTATTATCGCGACCCTCATATACTCAAATATGGAAGTTTTACTACAAACTCTGAATCTGATCCTGCTACATGTACTTCGCCATTTGTGATCAGCCGGTACCGCTCCTTCAGATTTCTAAGGCCAATTCTCGAACTCGTGGGTTTGGTTTTCTTGAGTTGCAGATTATTGGAAACTACCACAAATCCCTCCTTATGTTCTATTTTGATCTCCAGCGGATTGTCAGGCCCAAACTCATTGTGTTTCACCGCATTCTCCAAAAGCAACTGCAATGAAATGGGTAAGAGGAGTTTGTCATCCACATTTTTAGGCAAATCAATTATCAGCCTTACACCTTCACCAAAACGGATTTGGATCATGGAAAAATAGTTTTTCGAAAACTCGATTTCCTCAGCCAGAGATACCAGCTCCTTGTCCTTGTTCATCAAAATATATCTATAGACATCAGACAAACCTTCATTGAAAAGCAGTGCCTTGCCCGGCTCATTTTCTATCAGGTAGGAAAGGGTGTTCAACGAGTTAAACATAAAATGAGGGTCAATCTGAGCTTTCAGAATCTCAAGTTCTGATTCTACTCTGGCTCGCTCCAGCTGCTCAAAAGCAAGCAAATCCGTCTGTCGCTCTTTGATAAGAAAAACCGTCTCGTAAGCATGGGTCACAAAAATCACGCAGATCACATTGGCCAAAATCACCAGATTGGTCACACCCCAATCTATGGCACCAATATCCGAAATCAAATACCACAGCGCAATCAAACCCGCCGTAAGTGGAGCTGTGTAAAACACATTGGCAGCAACGAGCAGTGTCAATTTACGAACGGGATTACTAAACCAGTTCATGTTCTCGCGCTGTTTAAAAAGCAACCAGCGATTGCCCTGCCAAATACACCAGGCAATGAAAATGAAATACACATAACCAAACCAATAAACCAAGTCTGACGGCCCCAATTCTCCAAACAGCCCGGTGAAGTTTGGTATGAAAATACCAAAAGCCGGTATGCCGATCAGGCGAATCAGGCGGTCATCAATCTTAGAAAGGTGAGTTGAGTGACTCATTATTTCAGTTCAGTAAGGAAATCTTGCGCTTGGGTAATTGCCCATTGCACCTATAAAATTAAGGATTTAGCTTGGCTAAAAAACATCTAAAAAAATGACCGACTTATCACAACTCAATTATCTGGCTATTGTAGTGGCAGCAGCGAGCTGCTTTGTTTTGGGAGGATTATGGTATGCCCCTTTCCTTTTTGGGAAAACCTGGATGAAGCTGAACAACTTCACCGAAGAAGACCTCAAAGGAGGAATGGGAAAGATCTTCGGAACTGCGTTCATTTTAGAACTTATCATGGCTTTTAACCTTGCTGCTTTCATCGGCAATGAAGCGGATATCGCGTTCGGAATGATTGCCGGATTTGCTGCTGGTTTCGGCTGGGTGGCTTTAGGTCTGGGCGTGACCTACCTTTTCGATCGCAAAAGTTTCACTCACTGGGCCATAGATGCAGGCTATCACACTGTGTCATTCACCATGATGGGAGCCATCGTTGGCGTGTGGCACTAAAGTGCCTCTTTCATCGCTCTCACTCTCTGCAACAGTGGAGGGTGAGAATAGTGAAAGAACACATAGGCCGGATGCGGGGTGAGGTTGGACAAATGGTCCGTGCTCAACTTCTTCAACGCTGAGATCAGTGCTTCTCCACCGTAAGTTGTCACTGCATAGTTATCAGCCTCATATTCGTTCTTACGGCTGATCACATTGCTGATGAGACCGAGAATGGTCGAAATCGGACTATACAAAATCCCAAAGGCCATGATATTGAGGTGCAGTGCAGAGATATCTCCTCCCATCGCGTAGCTCACCTCACTGTTGAAAACCATTCGCGAAAGCAAGAAAAGCATAAAACCAATCGTGCCAATACTAATCACAGTGCCCAGTATGATATGTTTCTTTTTGAAATGTCCCACTTCATGAGCGAAAACTGCCGTCAGTTCCTCCACGCTATGGTTCTCAATGAGCGTATCATAAAGCACCACCTTCTTTTGCTTACCCAGGCCTGAAAAAAACGCATTGCCTTTGCTGGAGCGTTTCGATCCGTCTATCACAAAAATATTCTTGAGCGGAAAACTCACTTTATCACTATATGCCTGAATAGAATTTTTAAGCTCACCATCCTCCATGGGGGACAGTTTATTGAAAAGTGGCACTACGACTGATGTGTAAAATACATTGAGAAAAAGCACAAAAACGGCCACCACAACCCAGAAGTAAATCCAGAAATCGCTACCCATCTGCATGACGAGATAGATAAGCACACTCAGCAAAATTCCTCCTATGAGTATCGTGAGCACGTAACTCTTGATCTTGTCTATGATGAAAGTTTTGACGGTGGTTTTATTGAAACCGAATCGCTCCTCGATCACGAATGTTTTATAAATAGAAAACGGAAGTCCGATGATATCTGAGATGATGAAAATCGCTCCGAAGAAAAGCAGATTGGTCACCGGCTCGAAGGGAGAAAATGTTCTCAGCCACTTGTCCAACTCACCAAACCAGCCCAGGTAAAGTGCGCAAAACATGAGTACGAAAGAGAATGTCGCGCTGAGCATCCCAAACCGGGAAGTTACCACGTTGTACTCTTGAGACTTCTTGTACTTCTCTTCATCATAGATGCCCTCTAGTTCCGCAGGAATTGGTTTCTTAGCACTTCTATTATTCAAAAAACTTAGAGTTCGCTCCAGCGCAAAATCAAAAGTGATGATGGCTAAAAGTATAAATAGGATGGTCTGCTCAGTCATGTTGCAATATTAGGGAAGTGAAAAGACTTTTATGTGATTAGAGCAAATAGCGAACATCACGACTGTAGTGCAAAACCCTCACTATCCTGATGTGATCATCCATTATTCTATAAAACACAATGTGAGCGTTTTTCGGGAAGCTGCGCAAACCTTGTCTAATGTCATTTCTTGCTTCACCTAATTTCGGATTGGCAACTAAACCGTGAAAAAGCTCTTCAAACTCCCCGAGATAATCTACGGCTTTCTCCTGCCCAAATTCAGATGCAGAAAAATCAAAAATCTCGACAATATCCTGATCCGCTGCTTGAGAAAGAAGGTAGTATTTTAATTCCGAAGACAATAATTTAGGCTTTTTTACTTGCCAGTATATCTACTACACTACGCTTGCTGGCAGCACCATCCCATCCTTTATCAATTGCCTTTTTGAGATCATCAAGAACATGATGGCGATACCTTTCATGTAGCCTCAATGCATCTCTCACCACCTCACTGGCATTTTGGTAATCGCCAGACTCCACTTGTGATGAAATATATTTTTCTTGTTTTTCGGTGAAACTAACATTCATAACCCTGGGGATTTTTATGTCCAAATATAGCAAATATCGACATTGAGAAAATTCAATTCCCTAAAAAATAAACGGGACAGGACACCTGAGCTCCCTTACGTCACGAGCGGGTTTGCGTGGATTGGCCAGGCTGAAAGCATAAGAGATGGATATCTCATGAGCACCACCACTGCCTATGCCCAGATCCGAGATGGTATAATCAAAACTATAACCGATGGTTAGGTCATTTTTACTCACACCTACCATACCTATTATGGCTTCATTGTTGGCAATGCCTCTTAAGCTTTCCAGCGGAATACCTCTGTACCACAATCCAAGAAGGATCGGCTCCAAAGTGAAATAAACTCCAAGATCCAGCTGCTTGAAGTCACCTTGCTGACGATAGTTGAACGATGGCGTAAAGCTTCGCTCCCGCCCTTTGGTGCTTCGCTCGGCCTTCACGCTGATAGCCGAAAAGGGAATTTTATATCCACCATGCAGTGAAAACTTTCGCGGAAGCGGCGAATCTCCACCGGCAATAGATTGGTTAGGTTCCAAAACATGATGTATCGAATATCCCAGCCATGCGCTGGGATTGAAAATAATTCCACCCATGGATAGATCAAAAAATCTGGCCTGAAGCCCCGTGTTAAAAACCTCCGCTGTTGACGGATTTATTTGGCCCGTTTCATCAAACTGATCACCAAAAGTCAGTCTGTTAAAATTCAAATCCCGGGAATAGTACGCCACTTCCATGCCCGGACGAAACGTCCATTTATGGTTCAATCGCACCTGATACGCATACTGCAGCCCAACAGAAGTTGACTGCAAGCCCACGATACCTTCTCTATCTGTATTCACGATCAGACCTACACTGCTATTATAATCTTCAAAATTGTAGTCAATAAAAAACGAGTAAGTCTCAAAGTTGGCGTCTATAGATGGCCACTGATTCCGATAGTTGATGCCCGCTCTCCCCCTTTGATTGATACCCACCAGCCCGGGGTTGACATACATGGGAGCAGCGTAATACTGCGAAAACTGAGGGTCTTGCGCCTGCAGGTTGTCTTTAGGATATAAAAAAAACAACAACCCCATCATCAATGACAAGGAGGAAATACTGCTTCTACGAACCGAATGAATATTTTTCAAGTGTACCAAATGGTAAAAATCAAAGTTGCTAATCTAAGTAATGTAACGGTAAGTTGCTCGTTAGTATTTTATGTTAATTTTACCTAGTGTTGTGATTCTGAGGACATCCTTCAGGAATTTAACCCTTATTTAGGTCAATGAGGAATCTGTTTCATTCAGGTGTATGTGCAGGCATTTTGTGCCTTATTTTTTCTGGTAGCCTTTCGGCTCAGAATATTACGGAAAAGAATTGGTTTTTTGGAGATGGTCAGCACAATCTGGTCTTTGACAAAAGCGGAAGAGACGTGGTGCTGGAAGAGGATCAAAGCGAGCCTTTTGGCCTTGGCGGACCGTCCGTGATCAACAATCAGTTTACAGGTGATTTACTTTTCTATACCGATGGAAACCGGATTTATGATGCCGACCACAACTTACTCCCCGGTATTTTTGCGGATCGCCTTTCGGCAAACACAGACAAAAACCAGGCAGTAGCCACCTGCCCTGTTCCTGGCAATCTTGATCAATATTATATTTTCACCAATTCAGATACTGCCATCAACGTAAGTACGGTTGACGCCAGTCTGCCCGGCTTGAGCACTTCTGCCCGCTTTCCTCTCGGAGAAATGGTCGGAACGATCAACAATCCAATGGGACTAGCCAATCCTTCTGAAGGCATGATTGTACTGGAATCCGGTGATGGGTTGAGTTACTGGCTCATTACCCAGGACAGAAGCACTTATGTCATTCACATTACCAACATTGCTGCCGGTGGTGTTTTCACCACCAAAGACACTACGCTTTTCGATACTTCCATACCCGGCTTTGAGGTGAATCATTTTGGGCATTATGCATATAACAATGATTCTATAGATGTGGCATTCGCGCCAAAAAATGCAAATCGGAATGTGTTGGTTACCAACTTCAATACAACGACAGGGACATTTACCATCAAAAACTCATACCGAAACACTGGTGGTTCCGATGAAATCTACGATGTGGAGTGGTCAGCAGACGGGCAGAAACTCTATTACTCTGTTTTGGGAAACACCACCAATGCAGGCGGCATATATCAGATAGATTTGGCCGATACGGTCAACACTGATCCCTACACGACCTATGGCCCTATTGGAGGCAGTACAGTTCACCGCAGTTATGGACTGAGGCGAGGTATAGACCAAAGAATTTACCATCTGTATCAGGAAACTAGCTCCACAGACCCATACACCCTCGCTCGGATCGATTTTGCAGATCAGTTGGCAACATTGGTCGTCTATGATGATCCGCTCTTTGAAGAGGACTTCAATGGACGGCAGTTCCCATCATTTGCACCACCCTATCTCCCGGTTTTTGATAAAGTTGATTTCGATTTCCTTGGCACGTGCCAGGGCAACACAACCCAGTTTTTCCCTGACGTAAACCCCGAACCAAACAACTATTTTTGGATATTCAGTGATGGGTATGGTACCGTAGGGTCTGCACCTTTGAGAGAAATGCAGGCGGGAACATATGATGTCACGCTAGTAGCAGAGCTCAACGGCCGTTTTGGTACTGCCATGAAAAGCATCACCATTACACCAATAGACACGGCGTATCTGGGAATGGACACTACCATCTGCCAGGGCGAAGGCTATGCGCTCGATCCTGGCATTTCAGATCCTTTGGCTTCCTATGTTTGGAATACGGGAGACACCACAAGGACGCTCATGGTAGATGATGACACCACCAGAAACTACTGGGTCAATGTGACACTGAGTAATGGCTGCACAACGTACGATGATATAGCCGTCACCGTTTATCTTTCGCAACCACAGCCACCTAGCAGTCAATGGTACTTCGGAGAACAGGCAGCTATAGATTTTTCTTCGGGTAATGGACAAGCCTTATTTGACGATAATATCATGTATTCGCCAGAAGGGTGCGCCTCCATATCGGATGTAGAAGGCAACCTGCTTTTCTATACCAACGGCTCCACAGTCTGGAACAAAGAACATGAAGTCATGCAAAACGGAACTTTGATTGGTGGGGACAGTTCTGCTGCTCAATCTGCCCTGATCATACCTTTCGCCGATGATGACACTTTTTTTTACATCTTCACCACAGAGGAAGTGTACGGCGATGACACATATCAGCTCAAATACTCGATAGTGGATATCAAGCAAGACACTGCAAGAGGAGCGGTAGTAAAAAAGGGAGTACGCCTCGTGGACAGAAGCAGCGAGCGAGTGGCATCATCAGGTTTTGATAGCCCCATTCTGCTCACACATGAATTTGGCAATAACAACTACCGAGTCTATTCCATTCAGGCCAATGGCATTTCTGCCGCCACTCATTCCTCTATAGGTGAGCCACATCGCAAGGAAATCGAAGACAATCACTCAGGGTACATGAAATTTTCACCACAGGTCACGGACATAGCGGTGCTGATTCCCGGGGATTCCAATTTTGTAGAAATACTGGATTTCAACTTTTTCAATGGAGCCATTCAAAATCCGCGACTCATTGATTTGGAGGAATCCGGAGGAGCCAAAGCTTACGGTCTGGAATATTCGACCGATGGCGGAAAATTGTATGTTTCGCTCGATGGCACGCCTTCTAAAATCCTGCAGTATGACCTAGATAGCTTAAACACCGCAAATGCGGCTGCAGATATAGAATCAACAAAAACTCCGATCCAAAATAGTGGTGTTTCCGGGTATGGCGCACTTCAAATGGGACCAGATGGGGTTATTTATTTGGCCATTGAAAATAGTACAAGTGTAGGCTCCATAACCGCGCCTGACGCTGATGTCCCTACTTTTCAGGAAGATGCCCTGACCATCAACGATGGAAACGGTCAAATGAGCCGAAAAGGATTGCCAAATTTCATTCAGGATGGTGGCTCAGGCTCTCAGGCCAGTGCCTTAGTTTCTGCGGCCTGTGTAGGTCACGAAACATTTTTTTCTGGTGCAGGGTATGACCCCAATCAACATGTTGAGGTTTTTGCGTGGGATTTTGGTGATGGCGTGCAAATCGGTGGACTGACTTCACCAGACACTACCCACGTTTACACCGCTCCCATCGACACCATAGCTACCCTATACATCGAAGGTTGCGGGCTTTTTGGAAATCCTTTTTACGATACACTTTATGTTCCTGTAGTCGCAAACCTCATTCCCGAAGTACCGCAAATCCCATCCGACACAGCTCTTTGCGGAGGTCAGGTTACCCTTACCCTCTGGGATCAGGATGATCCATCACTGACTTATTACTGGTCATCAGGGGATTCTACCCGCACCGTTACTTTCACCCAAACGGGTGTCATAGACGCTGCTATAATAGACCCTGCTACCGGCTGTAGCTCGGATACATTGACGGTATTTATCGGAGATGGATCCAGTATTTTAGATCTGGGCGAAGACCTGATTCTATGTCAAAATGATCCCACTGTAACATTAGATGCCTCCTCCTCCAATTCCACCTATGAGTGGAGAAGAGACTCCATTGTTATTGGTACAGATGCCATGCAAGATGTAAGAACAAGCATAGCTGGCACATTCATGTATTATGGCTCCATTACCAACACCTTTACCGGATGTGTAGCTACTGACAGTGTGGAAGTCACCATACTACCCGAACCTGACCTAGAGCAAGGCCCAGTCGTACAGCCAGACTGTAGCGAAGCGAATGGCTCTATCATCGTGCAATTCAACGAAACGGGCAACTATTCTTACGAGCTTGCCGGAGATACGGCCACCTATGGGCCATTCAATTTTGATGGGCCTGGAGCCACGCCAAGTATTGGCAATCTCGGGTCTGGCAGTTATATACTCACAGCAACAAACAACGTCACAGGCTGCCAGAATGTAGAGGTGTTTTTACTTGAAGATGATGCACCTTTTGAAATGGAAGCCAATTCAGACAATGGCTGTTTCCGATCAGGCGACATCAGAGTGATATTGAGAAATTTCGCCGGTACCAGAGTTGACATAAGCGTGCTTGACAGCAATGGAGATTCGGTGTATATAGAAGAAAACAGAACCGCTTCTAACATCAGGATTGAAGATCTGGACACAGGCATATATTATGTGAGTGCCAGGCAGGTCATAGACCCTCAATGTCTGCAAACAGATACTGTAAGGTTACAGGCGGAGCTAAGTTGCTTCCGCGAAATAGCCGCTCCTAATGCATTCAGCCCCAATGGAAATGGCATGAACGAAGAGTTCTTTGTTTTCCCCAATGAATATATCAACAAGTTTGAAATCTACATTTACAACAGATGGGGACAGATCGTGTTCAACTCTAAAGACGCCAACTTCAGGTGGGATGGAACCTTCCAAAATAAACCCGCGCCTCCGGAAACGTACGCCTACAAAATGATTTTTACCAGCACGCTCGAACCCGGAATCGGAGAAATCGTGCAATATGGTTCCATAACACTTATCAGGTAATTGAGTTTACTCAATATGACTTTCTTTGATCAGGTATATAAAAAGCTTTTTACCTCAAAATCCACCGGGTTGATTCTGCACGAAGTGCTAAAAAGGAACAGCTCCTATATGGACGGGTACACCCTTTGGAAAAAATCAAATATACCCGATCAGATGCTTCAGAATATTGCCGAATCGCTTCAGCTGAAGAAGGGTGGTATTCTCAAAAAACCAAACGTACATCAGTTTTCCAGTGACCTAAACAATGGGTTTGCTGTCACATATGACTCCAGTATGGACAAAAGCCATTTTAAATTTCTCTTTGACCTGCTGGCAGAAAAAGTTCAAGAACTGGGTTACAAAATATCTGTCGGTGATCTTATGGTGACTGGCAAAAAGACATATGTGGAGTCGAAGGAAAAGTATTATCTCAAAAACAGGATTTCAGACACTACTCCAATCGATCAAAAATATGGCAATGTGATCATTGAACTGATTTCAATTGATGACGAGCCGAGCTTCATCAGGCTGATGGCCCAGGCCTACAGCGACCGGCTATACAAAGAGCCCGAAAACTTCGATGATCTGGCAAAATATTTGCTTAATACAGACACAAAAAACTAGTAAAATGAAAACTCAAAAATTTGCTGCATTTGCGCTAGTCGCGCTTATCCTATTAGGTGTATTTGCTTTCAGTCCCGCCGATGACGGGTTTTTACCTACCCGACTGAGGGTTACCGTCATAGATGGCCTGGGCAACTTTGTAGAAGGTGCTACAGTGAAAATTTATTCCACAGAAGATGATTATCGCGCCAGCGAAAATGCTGTTGGCACCATGACTACCGATGAAAAAGGCCGGGTTAAATTCAAAGAGCTTGAGCCTATCTCCTACTTCATAGATGCAAGAAAAGACGACCTCAACAACGACGCTGAAGGTGTGAAAACAGCACCACTGGAAGAAGGTCAACTCAACAAGGTCAACACCATCATAGAATAAGCTTGAAAAGGTTAGCTCCTGTTCTTCTGATTATCCTTTTTTCGTTTTACTCAAAAAACGAAATCGACTATTCATTTGAAACTCCGGATGCAGAAAGCGTATTTGGCACTAAGGAGAATCCGGCCGCCAGATTGGTTTATGAGCATCAGATGCTGGTCAATCCAGCTACGGGCGAAATCCCTCAAAACATCAGGCAAAAGGAACTAACCTTTCAAAAACAGCTACTTTCACAACCCGAATATGTCCGCCAGGCCAACCTGCGCCAGTCACAAACAGAGTGGAGCCTGTCCGGCCCGTTCAATGTGGGTGGCAGAACGCGAGGAGCAGATATTGATATCCGCAATGAGGACATCATCATAGCGGCCGGAGTGTCTGGAGGAATCTGGAAAACAAATGAAGGAGGCCGATCCTGGTACAGAACCACACATCCGGAAATACACAATGGCGTCTCCTATCTCATTCAGGATAAGAGAGCCGGCAGACAAAACAACTGGTACGCCTCTACCGGCGAGCAGATTGGAAATTCGGCCAGAGGTGTCAATGCTCCATACCGGGGAAATGGCATCCTTAAATCCAGCGACAATGGAGAAACGTGGGCCTTTCTGGAATCTACCCAAACGGAAGACCCTACCGTATTCAACAATCAATTTCAATACACCTGGAATCTCCTGATCAATCAGAAAAAGACAGATATCACAGAATTGTGGGTCGCTTCTTATGGAGGCATTTTGAGAAGTCAGGATGGGGGCTCCAGCTGGGAGGCAATGCTCGGGAAGGCACTTTATGACTTGCCGGAGCAAACTGATATCAATGCTTCCACAGATCCATCTTATACACATATTCACCAAAATGAAAATGGCCACTTTTTGGCCAGCATGAGTTCCTCTTCCTCAACTGGAGACAATTACTCGCAAGCTGGGTTTTATTTTTCCGCCGATGGTGAAAACTGGGCTCAAATCACCCCACCAGGATTGCCGGCATATCACGAACGAACGGTTATTGCATCGGGAAAATCAGACCCCAATACAATTTATTTTCTGACCCACGGAGGTGAAAATGACAGTGGACAAGAAATCAACTTTCTGTGGAAATACACCTACGCTGTGAATGGAATACAGCCATCCGGCAGCTGGCAAAACCTCTCCGACAATCTACCTTACCATGGCGGTGATACCGGAGATTTTGAAGTACAAAGCGGCGGTTACAACATGGTTTTGGCCATCCATCCCGAAAACGAAAACATCGTTTTCTTAGGCGGCACCAACCTTTACCGATCCTCTGATGGCTTCCGGTCAGACAACAATACAAAATGGATCGGTGGGTATAGAAGCAATGGTTCATCCTCACAATACCCATCTCATCACGCTGATCAGCATTTGCTGCTTTTCTATCCCTCTGATGCATCCAAAGCCCTTTCGTGCCATGATGGCGGCTTGAGTGTTTCCAATGGTATTTTGAACGACTCTGTTGTTTACACCAGCATCAACAACGGATATGTAACCTCACAATTTTACACTATTAAGCAGCAGCAAGACCAGGTCTCCGACATCATGATAGGCGGCATGCAGGACAATGGCAGTTACATCCGTGAATCTTTTGGAGAAAATCCATCCTGGGCAAGGTTGATTTTGGGAGATGGGGCATATCAGGAAATAGCCCCCGACAAGAATTTTCTTTACATAGGCTTGCAGCAAGGCTTAATTTTCCGAATCAGCGTAGATTCTGAAAATGACCTGACAGGTTTTGCCAGAGTTGATCCGTCTGGTGCCGGCGAAAAAAACGGACAGGAGTACCTGTTTATCACGCCATTCATGCTAGACCCGCTCAACGGCAACAAAATGTATCTGGCGGCAGGCGATCGCATCTGGAAAAATCGAAATCTGGCCCAAATACCGAACAGTTCGCAAAACAAAACCAGCATCGGCTGGGATGACCTGAGATACACAAGAATAAGTGATGGAGTATTTAGCGCACTGGACAAGGCACAGGACGTGCTATACGCAGCAGCCTATCGCCAAAACCCGATGATTTTTAAGGTAGAGCATGCGTCCTCAGACGGAGATGAAGAAGTAACAGAGTTTACACCTTCGGAATTTCCCGAATTCGGATACATATCCTGCATCACTGCAGACCCTGAAGACACGGACTTTGTGCTCACTGCATTTTCTAATTACGGCGTGCCTTCCATCTTCCTTTCTGAAAATGGATGTGACTCCTTCATAGACGTAAGTGGCAATCTGGAAGAAAACCCTGATGGGTCTGGCGATGGACCCAGCGTCCGCTGGATAGAAATCGTGCATACGGAATCGGGAAAAGAGTATTTCGTTGGCACGAGCATAGGGCTCTACAAAACAGATTTACTCGATGGAGCCAATACCCTATGGGTAAAACAGGCCGAAGAAACCATTGGCAGCTCCGTGGTAACGATGATTGACTATCGCGGACTTGACGGACGTATCGTAGTGGCTACTCATGGCAATGGGGTGTTTCACTCATCGATCGAAAATCCACGGTCGATCATCAATGAAGTTGAAGCGGATTTTAAAGTTTCTCAAAACTACCCAAACCCATTTGATGATGAAACGCTGATAGAATTCTCAATCCCGGAAGACGGAGAAGTGCGAATAGACATCTTTGACTCGCAGGGGCAAATAGTGAAAAACCTACTATGGGGCACACAGTACACTGGAGAAAATTCGGTGACATGGGATGGCAAAAACAGCTACGGATCGTACGTGCGAAACGGCATCTACTATTACCACCTGACCTACAAAGGAAAAACGAAAACCAAGCGGATGGTCTATATAAATTAGACTATCTAAAAGTAAAAAGAGCCAAGCCGTAGGCTACCACAAGAAACCAAAAGTGGTAATTGACCAAATTGGGAACGACCCCAAGTTCCATCAGCACTAGAGCCAGCGCGATTACAATTGAAACAATGCGAAGTGTATTTTTTGTGCTCTTGTTCATGGCTTTGATTGTTTGCCTGTAAATATAAAGTTAGCCTGAAGGTTTTGGTGTTTTTTTCTGAATATTGTGGAAAATTTTGAAGATGGCCATAATCGGTACAGACATATCACAGGCGAAGCGGTTCCTCTCGGAGGGATCTCTGGTTGGTATCCCCACCGAAACAGTCTATGGGCTGGCTGCAAATGCGCTCAACGAAGAGGCGGTGCTGAATATTTTCAAAGTCAAAAACAGGCCCAAATTTGACCCCCTGATTCTGCACACACACTCGATTGATTCTGTAAAACAATATGTGGAGTATATTCCAGAAAAGGCCCTCAAGCTGGCGAATACATTTTGGCCAGGACCGCTGACCATATTGCTGAAAAAAAAGGCGGTCATTCCTGACCTGATCACTTCGGGGCTTGACACTGTAGCTGTGAGGATCCCAAATCACGAACTGACCCTTTCACTCCTTTCACAGCTTGATTTTCCACTTGCAGCTCCTAGCGCAAACCCTTTTGGTTACGTCTCCCCTACCACAGCGCAGCATGTCAACCAGCAGCTGGGAGATCAGATTCCATACGTACTAGATGGCGGAGCGTGTCACATTGGAGTGGAGTCCACCATCATTGGTTTCGACGACAATGATCGTCCGTCAGTTTTTCGTTTGGGAGGAAAATCAATAGAAGAAATAGAACAACTGGTTGGCACGGTGCAGATCAGCCTAAACAAAAGTTCAAACCCTGTAGCTCCCGGCATGCTCAAGTCTCACTATGCACCCGGCAAACCCGTCATTATTGGAGATATCAGCGAGTTGATAAAAAGACATCAATCCAAACGAATTGGGATCATCAGCTTTTCAGAGGACTTTTCTAGCTCTCAACCAGCGAAGCAAATAATTCTATCAAGCTCGGGTAATTTGGACCATGCGGCACAGGGCATATTCTCTGCTTTGCGCGAAATGGATGCACCCGAAGTTGACCTGATTATTACCGAAATATTTCCTGAAGAAGGGTTAGGGCGAGCCATCAACGACAGGTTGCAGCGTGCATCAGTAAGATACTGACCAATATCCTTTGCATTTTCATCAAGATCAATCACTTTAGCAGCCGAATTTCGCTAAGAGGTGCAGATAAGTCTCTGCAAATCAATCCAATCGACCCCTTTTGCGTTATTTTTGCCTTCGAATAAGTTAATAGTACATATATGAGAACGATAGACGATTTCAGCTTTAGAAATAGAAAAGCTATCATCAGAGTGGATTTCAATGTCCCTTTGAATGAAAAACAGGAAGTAACAGACGAGACCAGAATAAAAGCCGCCATCCCAACGATAAAAAAAATCATCGATGAAGGTGGAGCAGCTATACTCATGAGCCATTTGGGAAGACCCAAAACAGGCCCTGAAGATAAATTTTCACTTCGCCACATCATCCCCAACCTGAGTGAAAAACTAGGTGTACAGGTTGACTTTGCCAATGACTGTGTAGGCGAAGAGGCTGCAGAGAAAGCCAAAAATCTTGGAAATGGACAAGTTCTCCTTTTAGAAAATGTGCGGTTCTACTCCGAAGAAACCAAAGGCGATGAAGCGTTTGCAGAAAAGCTCGCCAAACTGGGTGATATCTACGTAAACGATGCTTTTGGCACGGCTCACAGAGCCCATGCATCCACCACCATTGCGGCCAAATTCTTTGAAGACAAATGCTGTGGCTATGTGATGCAACAAGAGCTCGAGAATGCCAAAAAAGTATTAGGTGGAGCAGAAAGACCATTCACGGCCATCATGGGAGGCGCTAAAATCTCAGATAAAATTTTGATTATCGAAAAGCTGCTCGACAATGTTGACAACCTGATTATCGGCGGTGGAATGTCTTACACATTCTCAAAAGCAAAAGGCGGTAAAATCGGCAAGTCCCTTTTGGAAGCTGACAAAATGGATTTGACCAAAGAGATTGAGAAAAAAGCAGCTGAGAAAGGTGTGAAACTTTACTTGCCTGTTGATACAGTAATTGCTGATGACTTCAGCAAAGATGCCAACAGTCAAACGGTAAAAGAGGGGCAAATTCCTGACGACTGGGAAGGCCTTGATATCGGACCAGAAACAATTAAGATTTTTGCTGGTGTCATTGCCGAGTCGAAAACCGTACTTTGGAATGGCCCTATGGGTGTATTCGAATTTCCGAAATTTGCCAAAGGAACCGACGCTATTGCCGAAGCTGTTGTGAAAGCAACCAAAGCCGGTGGCTTCTCACTTATTGGAGGTGGCGACTCTGCGTCTGCTGTCAATAACCTTGGTTATGGCGATGATGTGAGCTATGTCTCTACAGGCGGTGGTGCACTACTAGAATATATGGAAGGAAAAGTGCTTCCAGGGGTTGCGGCTCTTGAAGCATAAGTCGATCGAAAATGATTCCAAACCCAGCCAATTCCGGTTGGGTTTTTTTATGACCTTTTGGTTAATTTTTTGATTAAAATGACCTCAAAAACGGTAAGTGAAAAGCTCTGTTTTCTGATTTAGGACTTGTATTTATTTAACTGATTTTAATCATAAAACCTTCAAAAATGTCCTGTAGCGACTTTTTTAGAGTTATCTTGTCGTTTTTAATAAATAAAGTTACCTAATGAGTGCAAACCATGTAAAGTTCAATGCACAAGATCGACCAGAATTTTTCAACGAGCTAAGAACAAGAGTAAATCAACATTTCAAAGACAACAACATTACCAGATATGGCAACCTCAATATGAAGCTGAAAACAGCTTTCATGATATTGCTATATTTTGTTCCATTCACCCTGATTGTGACACAAGTAGTGAGCGGCACCTGGCCTATCATAGCCATGTGGGCACTGATGGGATTGGGCATGTCCGGCATAGGTCTATCGATCATGCATGACGCCAACCACGGATCATATTCTAAAAACCAGAAGGTAAACAACGCCATGGGCTTTTTGCTCAACTTCATTGGCGGCTACCCTACCAACTGGAAAATACAGCACAATGTCCTTCACCACTCTTACACCAACGTGCACGAGCATGATGAAGACATTGATAAAGGAATCATGAGGTTCAGTCCAAATCAAGAGCGCAAAAGCATTTTTCAATTTCAAGCATTTTATGCGCCATTTTTGTATGGATTGATGACCGTTTACTGGTTTTCAGCCAAAGACTTCATGCAGCTGGTGCGATACAAAAAGAAGAACCTTTTGAAAGGTCAGGGTTTGACCTTCAAAAAAGCACTTACCCATGTTATCATCAATAAAATATGGTACGTGGGTCTTTTCATCGCACTGCCAATAGCCATCGTGCCGATACCATGGTATCAGACAGTACTTGGGTTCCTTTTGATGCATTTCATTTGCGGCCTTACGCTCGCTTTGATATTCCAACCGGCTCACGTCATAGAGGAAACTAACTTTTATGTCACAGATGAAACGGGTAGCGTAGAGAACAACTGGGCCATTCATCAGATGCGTACCACTGCCAATTTTGCTAACAAAAGCAGATTATTTTCATGGTTGATTGGTGGACTAAATTATCAGGTGGAGCATCACCTCTTCCCAAATATTTGTCACGTGCATTATAGGGATATAGCCCCAATAGTGAAGGAAACAGCAGCAGAATTTGATGTGCCATATTACGAGCACAAAACCTTCTACGGTGCTCTAAAAAGCCACTTCTCCTTGCTCAACTCCCTGGGAACAGGAAGCTACGACAAGAAAAAGAAACAAAAATTAGCGGTAGCCTAAAAGCTCTCAAAGTCATAAAAAAAGGTCATTTCGCTCCGGCGGAATGACCTTTTTTTTTGCTAGTCAAAACCCCTCCTACAAACAGAATTCGCTCAGAGTAGTTATTTAAACTCAACCCTCCACAGAGCCATGTCTAAAATCCTCAAAAACAGATTCGACAGAATAGTAAAGAATAACCTGCCCAGACAACTGAAAATATATGAGGTATTGGCCGAAAACCCGCTGCAAACCGGCTTGTTCTACCAGTCAGGAATTGGACTAAAAACCATACTCAAAAAGCTTGGCCGCATTTACGATTTTAAAGGAATCTACATTTTGTTGGAGAACGGCAAACCGGTTTATATCGACGAGTCGTCCAATGTCCTTCATCGCATCTTACAGCAATTCAAAGGGTCAAGTAAATATCAGCGCAAATTGGCTCACACGATGGCCAATATCAAATCAGCAAACAACACGCTCTATACGGTCAATGAAGCTCTGGAAGATATGAAGCACATGAACGTGGTACTACTAGAGCTCCCCGATGACCTGGAACGTGAAATCACCAAACTCTACTTTCAGTGTCACTTTGATTGCCTGTATAATATCTACGAATAGCTCTACTCTTTCAAGACGGCCGTTTTTAGACAAACACTCTATTTATGCAACTTTATTGCGTAAATAAATTTTAACTCTATATTTGCAACAACATTGCATTTATATGACACCAATTAATCTAGACAAAGTGGGAATTTGTGCCTCGGGGTTTTGCGCCATTCACTGCTCAATCACTCCTTTAGTACTGCTCAATGCAGGACACCTAAAACTATTCTCGCTGCTTCATAATCCCATTTTAGAATGGCTTCTTTTCAGTATAGCCGTTGTTATGGGCGCAATGGCCATCTTACCCGCTTTACTCAAGCATAAAAAAGCCTACGTACTGGTCTTGTTCCTTTCTGGACTTTTCTTGGTCATACAGTCCGAATCTATTCAACTAATAGCTCCAAAAATATCATTCTCGCTTCTTGGGGGTGTTCTAATGGCGTATGCTCATTTTGAAAATTTGAGTTTCAAATTTTCAAAATGATGATCTGCTTTCTATTTGCTGTATTACTTAGGGTTCAACCTTCTGGCTGGGAAGCTCTGAACGATGTGACGTTTAGCAATTCGTACAATAGCGAGTTAGAAGCAATAATAGATCTCCCAACTTTCGGATCACAATTGCTAAGTCAGAATGGTAAACCGATTAAGATCAAAGGATATTATTTACCGTTCGAACTAAAGAACCCAAATGGTATAATTCTATCCAGGTTTCCCTATTCCTCATGCTTTTTCTGTGGTGGAGCGGGTTTAGAGTCCGTTGCGGAAGTTTACTTTTCTAATAAACCCATTGAATTACATCCTGATGAAATCGTAACCGTAGAGGGTACGCTCAATCTGAATCAAGACGATTTTGAACACCTGGTATTCATCGTGACAAACGCCAAACTCGTAACATGGAACGATTAATATATGTTGTTTTTTGTCTCCCCTCTCCTGTTCTCGTTCTGGCGCAAAAATACAACAAGAGGCAACTGTCTATCTCGGCCAATCTTTAATTCCATCTGAACACACTCATACCATAGCAACACAAGAGTTTAGAAATATCTATGAAAGTTCGACAATTACGCTGGGGCGCGTAATCCAACTCCATAAAAGAAATATCAGCCTTACAAATTCAATAAATACAAAAACGAAACTCAAATGAACCTGTTTAACAAAAAAAAGAAGTTACCAGTCACCGTCCTTAGCGGTTTTCTGGGCGCTGGTAAAACAACCCTGCTCAATCACATTCTCAATAACCGGCAGGGTCTGAAAGTAGCCGTAATTGTGAATGACATGAGTGAAGTGAATATCGATGAAAAACTAGTCGCCAATGGCACCAAACTCTCCCGAACGGATGAAAAGCTCGTGGAGATGAGCAATGGCTGCATCTGCTGCACACTTCGAGAAGACCTGATGATCGAGGTAGAAAAACTGGCAAAGATGGGGAAGTTCGACTACCTACTCATAGAAAGCACTGGCATCTCAGAGCCCATACCAGTGGCACAAACTTTCTCTTTTGCCACAGGCGATGAGCTATATGACTTGACAAAAGTGAGTAGGCTCGACACAATGGTCACGGTAGTGGACGCCCTCAATTTCTTTAAGGATTTTGGAAGTGCTGACACCATTTTGGAGCGTGATATGACAGACGATACCGAAGATCAACGCTCCATTGTTAACCTGCTGACGGATCAGGTAGAATTCGCCAATGTCATCATCCTGAACAAGTCTGATTTGGTCACTGAAACACAGCTAGGATTATTGGAGAGCACATTGAAAAAGTTAAATCCATCGGCCAAAACCATACGAACCTCACATAGCCAAATAGATCCGAAGGAAATTTTGAACACCGGTCTTTTTGATTACGAAATAGCAGAGCAGTCTGCAGGATGGCAAAAAGAACTGGAACTGGCGCAAAATGGGATAGGTCACTCTCCAGAAACAGAAGAGTATGGAATCGGTTCTTTTGTTTACCGAAACAACAAGCCCTTTCACCCTCAGCGATTTTTAAAGTATATAAGTGAGCATTTTCCTACCACAATTGTTCGAAGCAAGGGTATATTCTGGTTAGCCTCCAGACCGGACAAAGCTATACTATGGAGTCAGGCAGGAGGATCACTCAAAGCCGAACTGTACGGCCGGTGGTGGGCAAGCGTACCCATGAAGCAGCGCGCGATGAGCGAAGCGTATCTGGAAAATCAGGCGGAAATTCAGAAAAAATGGGATCAGCAATGGGGAGATAGAATGAACGAACTTGTTTTTATCGGTCAGGACATGAACAAAGAAAAAATCACCTCAGACCTGGACAACTGCTTGCTCCGTGATTATGAAATTGCTGGAATGGAAGCTGGAAATGGTTTTGACGATAATTGGCCAATATAAATTTCCCGGCCTAATACTCACGCTCATACCGCGGGTTCCAAAACAAATCGTTACTGCACTTCCGGCATTGCCGAAAGTGCATTTGTTGCGGTAGCACCAGTAGTATTCTACTCTTATATTTCCTACATGAACCGATTTCAGAACCGGCCCATAATTCAAACATTAATTGCAGCAACCGGGAGTGACGCACCACTCATATAATTTAATGCAATAGAATTGCATCATCTATATCTAAGCAATAGAATTGCAATAATGTTGCGAAATCAAACAGCCTTCCAGAACCAATAAACCAAATTCATGCTGAAAGCTATCAACCTAACAAAAAAATATGGAGAGCATAAAGCTCTCAATGGCCTAAACCTGCAAGTGGGTGCCGGGGAGGTATTCTGCCTTCTTGGCGCAAATGGTGCTGGCAAAACCACCACTATCAACCTTTTTATGGGGTTCATTCATCCGAGTTCGGGACAGGCTGTAATCAATGGTCTGGACGTGGCAGAAGAACCTACTGCTTCTAAGAAGCAGCTCGCATATATTCCCGAAAACCTAATGCTCTATCCTAACCTCACAGGCTTGGAAAATTTAGACTACTTCTGCGGATTAGGTGGCAAAAACTATGGAAAAGAGCAGCTCGAGGAACTATTGAAACAGTCTGGATTACAAGCGAACTTTATAGACAAGCGCGTAAATAGCTACTCTAAAGGGATGCGGCAAAAAGTAGGAATAGCACTAGCCAGAGCCAGGGAAGCCAAAGCCCTTTTGCTGGATGAACCAACATCTGGGCTAGACCCGCAGGCCAGTAACGAGTTCTCCGAACTTCTTGAGAGCATGAAGGAAAATGGAGTGGCAACCTTGATGGCAACCCATGATTTATTCCGAGCAAAAGAAACCGGCACTCATATTGGAATCATGCGAGAAGGGTCACTTATTCATCAGTTCGCTGCTGATTCCATCTCTATATCAGAGCTTGAGGAATTGTATTTGAATACCATGAAACCTCTCAAATCCGCAAACTGATGATAAGAAAAATAGCTCTAAAAGAATTTAAAGAAAACCTTCGGGAAGGCAGGTTTCGCTTTTCAATATTGATCATATCAGTGCTTATATTGATGTCAGTATTTCTCAGCTATAACTACTTCACTTCAGTACAACAGCAGCATATCAAGGCAAAGGAAAATTCTCGCAATCTCTGGGTAAGTCAAGATGAGAAAAATCCGCATTCGGCAGCTCATTATGGCACTTATGCATTCAAACCCAAGTATCCTTTGTCCCTGCTCGATCAGGGCGTTGACAAATACTCTGGTATTTCCATATTTCTTGAGTCGCACAAGCGCAACGAATCCCAATACATGGCGGCTTCTGATCAGACAGGTCTGGCCCGGTTTGGTGATTTAACTCCAGATTTTATCCTATTATTTATCATTCCACTATTGATCATTCTCACCGGCTACAATGCCTTTACCAGAGAGAAAGAACAAGGAACATTGATAATGCTAAAAGGTCAGGGCATTTCCACATGGAAACTGACCCTCGGAAAATGGATAAGTATTTCCTTACCGGTGTTGATTATCACCACAGTCCTGTTTGCGATTACTACGTTGCTACTATCAACAATTCAGGATTTCGGCGAGCTCAACTATGGAGCCCTGGTTCTGATGTTTTTGGTGTATCTGGTTTATTATGCCATTTTCATCAATATTTCGTTGATCGTATCAGCAGCATCAAAACAGTCCGGTATTTCGCTGGTGACTCTCCTGGCAATTTGGATAGTCGTATGCCTGGGTATGCCCAAGGCTTCCAGCAATCTAGCTGACTCTCTCCACCCCTACCCTAGCCGTCAGGCCTTTGCTGCCGCGATAGACGTAGACAAAAAGAAAGGTCTTGATGGTCACAACCCCTGGAGTCAGGCTGCTAAAGACTTTGAGCGAAAGACCTTAGAAGAATATGGAGTGGACAGCTTGAGTCAGTTGCCATTCAATTTTGACGGTTACCGCATGCAGAAAGGCGAAGAGCATGAAGCTCGAGTATACTCTAAACATTCTGATGAGCTGAAAAACATTCATCAAAAGCAAGCCAAAGTTTACCAAACATCAGCGCTCTTATCCCCGTATTTACCCGCCCGATTCTTGTCCATGGCACTTGCTCGTACGGATTACAACTCTCATTGGGATTTTGCTGATGCTGCTGAAGATTATCGGCTAAATCTTATGGAAGCATTGAACATGAACTTCGCTGAGAATTCATCCTATGGGGATTGGTCATACAAAGCTGATAAATCCCTTTGGGAGGATATTCCCGATTTCAAATATGTCCCTCCATCGTATGGACAAATTCTTATCCGCAATTGGAGCAATTTTCTTGTATTGGGGCTATGGCTGCTGGCCTCATTTGCTGGCCTAAAATTCTTATCTCAAAAAGTTTAAACAATGAAAATGTTTGTTTACATCACTCGATATGAATTTATTTCATTGATTCGCCAACGATGGCTCCAACTATTGATTTTCATTCTCGTGCTGCTGGTAAGTTTCGCTGTAATCAATGGACAAAAAAGAGTAGAGCAAAGAGAATCCGATATTCAAAAAGCACAGCAACTGGTTCATCAAAAAGACTCTTTAGGTACAATTTTACTTGATTCTTTAGAAGCTGGCCACACTGTAAACGTACCGCGCTGGTACATGCCAAATCAACCTCATGTGATTGGATATAGCTACTTGAGAGTGGCAGCTATGCCCCCGAATGAAATGGCCATCATTGCCACCGGGCAGAGCGATATTTACACGCATCACGTGCAGCCTGTCCTATACGGTGAAAGCTTTGAACTGAACTACACAGAACTAGCTAACCCCGTACAGCTCATGTTTGGAAACTTCGACCTTTCGTTCGTGTTGATATATCTCCTTCCGCTTATCGTAATCGCCTTTACCTACAATATCCTCTCCAGGGAAAGAGAACAGGGAATACTACAGGTTGTTGCCAGTCATCCAATCTCCATTTATAAATGGCTAATGCAAAAAGCGCTTCTGAGATATCTATTGCTGTCAGGAGTTCTGGTTTTGATTTTGATCGGCTCAATGCTGGTAGCAGGAGTTCCCCTTATGCAGGATTTCGTCAAAACCTTTGCGTTCATCCTTCTAATCCTTGGCTATATACTGTTTTGGTTTATTCTGGCCGGCCTGATAAACCTGAGGAAACAATCTTCATCAAACAATGCAGTCTGGCTTATTGGCATGTGGATATTTTTGGTACTCCTGGCGCCTTCATTAGTCAATCAACTAGCAACCAGCCTGTACCCCGTGCCGTCCAGAGCCCGGATGATCAACGAACTGAGGGCAGTAAACGCTGAAGCTGAAAAGAAAGCCGATAAATTACTAGAAAGCTTCTTGAGAGATCACCCCGAGCTGGCCGGTTTCGAAGGAGGATCGCAAGGCTGGAAAGCATATTTTGCCACCCAGGATCTCATCAAAAGCGAAATGCAACCAATTCTCAACGAGTACAAAGAAAAATTACAAAGACAGCAGGACTGGGTAGATCAACTCCGCTTTATCTCACCAGCTCTGATCTTACAAAACGCTTTCAACAAAATATCTGGCACATCAACCACGCATTATGAAGAGTTTCGTCAGCAGGTAAACGATTTCTCACTGGTATGGAGAGACCACTTTCTACCCAAGATATTTCGCGGCGAAACATTCACCAAAACTATGATAACCGAGCTTCCTGAATTCACATACAAACCGCCCAGAACCAACAAACAAAGCATAACCAACATATTGGTTTTATTCGCATTATGTTTGATTCTATTAGCAGGAAGTGTGTTTTGGCATAAAAAAGGAAGAGAGGTTTACTGACTTAGTTAAGCCTAAAAAAACACAAACCTATTGCGCAGTTTAACTATCAACTGTTCAACATTGACATCTCACATGTCAATCGTGAAACCGGAAAGAGTAAAAATGCTCTTTTGATCGTTAGTTCATATAGATGGCAAAGTACAATACCTGATTCTAGAGGATGAGTCTAAGGGAAATAATGCTTGGTGATTACACCTACTCTATGCGCTCATTAGCTATCCGCCCTATATCCAGGTAATATTGCCAACAACAACGCTAGAAAAGATAAATAGACGAATATTTCTGATCATAGAGCAAACCAAATCAGGCGATAAACTGTTAGCACATTCTGCAATGTAATTGCATTTAAGTTAAATTTGCAAGTATGAAGTATAGTGAGTTAAAGCAAAGCCTTAAAAACCATAAACTGAGAATCACAGATTGCCGAATGGATGTGCTGGAATACTTTCAGAAACAAAACAAGGCACTTTCGTTCAAAGATCTAGAAGACAAATTTCAGGAATACGACAGAGTCACGCTGTATCGCACACTTCATTCTTTTACCGACAATGGCCTACTCCACAAAATTCCTGGAGATGGAGGATCTGCTATATATGGTTTGTGTCATGATTGTGGAGTAGAGAATCACCATCACAATCACATGCATTTCAAGTGCAACAACTGCGGCACCACAGAATGCATTGATTCACCCATCAACATTCCAAAAGTGTCGCTCCCCGACAATTATGAGATGTCAGACATAGATGTGATCATCAACGGCATTTGCAAGAGCTGCCACGACAATTAATCCGATGCGCTACTTGATTTCATTGCTATGGATATTCATTAGCTGGATATCCGTGGCACAACAAGCTACAATTGCCGGTATAGTGGTAGACCAAACTGGCGAGCCCCTGATTGGGGCCACCGTGATCATTCACGAGCTCGACCGAGGTATCACGACCGATATAGACGGGCGCTTCAGCTTTGCAAATATGCGAGAAGCTAACTATCACCTACATGTAAGTTATGTCGGGTTTGAAGCCATAACTCTTGCTGTCAAAGCCAATGGTGGAGATGAAATCAGGATAGAACTCGAACCAACATCGCTAGAGCTAAATGAAATCGTAGTGGAATCTAACCACTACAAAACAGGCCCCAGAGAACACACGCTATCAATGGAAATCATTGATGCAGAATACCTAAAACAAAACAACAAGGGCACACTTATCAATTCACTGGAAACCCTGCCCGGAATAAATGCCATCAACACCGGAGTGGGAATCTCCAAACCTGTGATCAGGGGCATGAGCTTCAATCGGGTGATAGTCAATGACAAAGGGGTGAAACAGGAAGGACAGCAATGGGGCACAGACCATGGGCTTGAGATTGACATGTTTGAACCGGGCAGAATAGAAGTAGTGAAGGGGCCAGGGTCGCTAATGTACGGTTCAGACGGACTAGGTGGCGTGCTCAACATCTTTCCTCCCTCCCTGCCCAGCACCAATACACATCAGGGTTCCTTTCAGAGCATATACAAATCAAACAACCAGTCTATAAGCACTTCGTCCATGCTGGAAGGAAACGTAAATGACCGGGTTTATCGGGTAAGGTTTAGCACGCAGGATTATGGAGACTATCGTGTGCCCGCTGAAACCTTCACCTACAATGGCTATAACCTGGAGCTATATAACAATCAACTCAAAAATACGGCTGGTAAGGAACGGAACTTCTCAGGGATGGTTGGAGTGAAAAAAGACTGGGGATACAGTACGCTCACTGTAAGCAACTACCACCTCAAGGCAGGCTTCTTTGCTGGTGCCATCGGCATACCCCGATCCTACCAGCTCACGCCCGATGGCGATGATCGCAACATTGACCTACCACGTCAGGTCATCAACCATTTCAAAGTCATTTCCAACAACAACATCCTCATTGGCAAAAACTGGCTCGAATTAGACCTGGGCTATCAAAACAACTTTCGGCAGGAGCAATCAAGCCCTCACGCTCATGGAAGTGGCCCTGTACCCGAAGGCTCATTAGCCCTGGCACTGCGCCTGCACACCTTCAGTCTGAACGCCCGCTATTTTATTAAAATCAACGAAAACCGCTCACGAATCATCGGCTTGCAGGGACAGCAACAAAAAAACACTCAGGCGGGATTTGAATTCTTACTCCCTGACTTTACCAGCGCTTCTGCGGGGGTGTTTTTGTTCGAAGAACTCAATATCAAGGACAAATGGACTACTACGGCTGGCCTGCGTTTTGATTACGCAAACAGAATGATAGATGCCTATTTGCAGCCCATCTACAGCGACGAAACAACCATAGAGCGATATTATCAGCGCAACGGAAATATCAGTAAAGACTTCTACAACTTCTCTGGCGCCATAGGCGCAAGTTTTTATCCCAACAAAACACTCAACATCAAGGCTAACCTGGGTAGTAGTTTTAAAGTGCCAACGGCAAACGAATTATCTATGAATGGAGTACACCATGGGCCGTTCAGACATGAGGTTGGGGATAGCACGCTTACATCTGAGCGAGGCTTGCAGGCGGACATAAGTCTCAGTTATCAGAAAAGCAATTTTAGCTTGGTGGCAAGCCCATACATGTCATGGTTTTATGGATTTATTTACCTGGCGCCTACTTCGTTCGTTTCCGGGAGTTTAGATGCTAATGCCTTCCCTGAACAGGGTCAGGTTTTCATGTATAGGCAAAATGATGCCTTCTTTGCTGGCGGAGAGCTAGCCGCTGAATATCACCCCATAGAACCGCTACACCTGCGCACAGCGTTTGAGTATGTTTATAATTATAATTTGGATACGCAACTACCGCTACCGTTTACGCCACCAGCATCCATCTTCTCAGAGATTCACTACGAGCTCCCATTGCAGATTAACCTCATAGAAGAAATATACATAGGTGTAAACTACAAAAAGGTTTTTGATCAAAACAGAGTGGATCGAAATGAGCGCACCACTCCGGGATATCATCTTGTAGGGCTTAATATCGGAAGCAATTTTCAAATAAATAACTTCCATGCCGACCTCAGCCTCTCTGTGCAGAATCTTACCAATACCCGGTATTTCAACCACTTGAGTCGATACCGCCTGCTCAATCTACCCGAACAAGGAAGAAACTTTGTGATTTCTTTGAATATTCCTTTTGCAGCGAAGTAACATTTTGACTATTATTGCAACATAATTGCATTTAAAGAAAACTCAATTTATGAAAAACTCGATTTTAAGTTTAATAGGGCTGTCCATAGTATTTCTCAATGCTTGTGATAGCGATGATGAGGTAGATGTTACAGCGCCAACCATTACGATGGAAGAGCCTGGTTACGGTGAGGCTTTTGCCGCTGGCGGCACCATACATTTTGATGCACTGTTTGAAGATGACTTCAATCTGGCCACCTATAGTATCAACATCCACGACAATTTTGATGGGCACAGTCATGGGCGAATTGCACTGGCTCCATTTTCATACAATGAGAGTTTTTCCATTTCTGGAAAATCTGTGGACGAGCATATGGATATCGATGTGACCGCTGACGCCACAGCAGGGCCCTATGATATGATTGTACAAGCGATTGACGCAGAGGGTAATGCCACCTCGTTTGCGGATGGCTCAGCAATAGATCTCAGCATTTGGATTACCAACGAAGAAATGGCTCATGTTCACTTTCAGGATGCCAGCGGTGCAGAAGTTGAGGAATACGAAGGTGAAGTGGGGCAGGCACTGGCATTTTATGGTGAAGTAGAAGATGAAGAAGGCACACTTGACCATGTAGCGATCATGGTAGGCCACATGGAAGAGTCAGAAGGACACGATCATGATCACGACGATGGTGGCAGAATCGCTGAGGACGATTACATCTTCGAAATGGAATATGAAGTGGAAGGCGAAACCTCCGTCATGATTCAGGATTTGCTTGATGGTGAGAGCATCACAGTAGCACAGAGCGATTTGGACGAGCTGGAAGAAGGCGAACACCTTTACCTAATTGTGCAGGCTCAAGACGAAGCTGGCAATATTTCACAGCACGCCATAGAGATTCATTTCGACTAATAAGTACGTTAACTGTTCATATTTAATGTTTAAGGCCATTGCTCTCGCAATGGCCTTTATTTTTGTGTTGCACAAAGAAGAGGCAAATGGGCACGCTTTACAAAAGCGCTAGCTAAGGAATACCTGGATGCTCAGTAATATGTTAGGGTATGTTGGACATGATGACCAAAGTGGGTTCAGAACAAATGCGGTGATCGAGGATTAACTTGGTATTCTGATCAATAGTAACAAATGTATCTTTCAACTTGTCGATAACTTCAAACTTACCATTAGGACATTCTCTTAGAATTTTACAGCCTTTGGCATAAGTAATATAAAGACCTGCGTGTTTAGTCAAAGCAATTTCAGTTTTTACTCCCTTTTAAATGATCCCACCAAAAGCTAACAGAGTCATTATTAATCACACCTCCATCCCCAGGGGATAAAAGGTTCAGGTCTTTTTTAGAAATATTGTCCTCCAGAATATCTCGACAATCAACAAGGAGAATAAGCATGAAAGAAATAAAACCAAGGCCTATTTTAGAGTCCATAATCAACTTTTGTAAATATCACATCCATTAAAAGTGATTCTTCACCACTTCTTCGTTCAACTTTTGAATACACCAAAACCGACTTAATTTCTAGGCCGGTTGAAGTACTTTCTACTTCTCTCAAAAATTTAACACAATTCAAATAGTTGCCTTTCAGCCGTAGCGTATACTCTAAAGCCTCTTCTTTTTTCTTAGTGCTTTCTTCCAGCCCTTGCACAATCAAACCAAAAGAATCGGCTTTATTAAAAAGCATACCGATCACACCTACTTCACTAATTCCTACAAGGACTTCAGACTTTAACAAATCAATTAGCTGCTTTTCCTTAGTTCGAAAAGCAATCTCCTGCAATAACTGTGTATCGGTTTTTCCATTGAGTCGTCTTAGCTCATTGTTTTCGACATATAGAGCAATACTTCTCTTAACAGCCAACTGATACCCCAATGGCACTCATAGTAAATTTGGTTTTTTGGCTAAGCTTTTTCATCTCTTCTTTTAATTGTCAAATGAAACGTACCAAGCCATTTACCATTATTTGATACCTCATAGTGCTGCTTTACGATTGCATCAACCCATCTATCTTTTTCCAGGTCCTTAATCCAACTACTGAACGCTTGAGAGGTTTCTGAATTTCCTTCTAGAATTACATATTCATCAAGGTACTCGGAACCACCTGCTCTATTCCCAGTCTTAGGTTGAATAACAATTTTGGTTAGTTTAATCGTCTTAGGAACCGCCGCACCTATCCTGTCAGCAACTATTGAAAATTCAAGGTTACCCTGTGTATTATCAAGAAATCTCTTATTGTTTTCAATATAGTTTTCTAATAGAGAGCGTTTTTTATCCAGTATTTGAATGGTACCTGAACGTTCTTTTAGTTTAGCATTGGTTTGGGTAAATTGAACGAATAACACACCATTAATTAGAAATATTAATAATACTGAAACAAGAACGGGCATCTTAGCCCTTGATATTAACCTCCCAAACTTTAGCTCTTCTTTATTTCCTTCACAGTACTGAAGTCCTAGTTTATTCTCAAGGTTGGTAACATAATTCAGTGCAGCTGCAAAGTTCAATGCTTGATTGGGTTCATAGGTTTGACTGTCAAGAATTATTGAGTTTTTTGAGCTTAAATCAATACCTGAAACCATTTCTTGCTCCATTTTGAATTCAAAACCTCCTATATCCTTCTTACCTATCAAGCTTGCCAATTGAATACACGCACAGGTCCCAATGCAACACTTACAACTCTGTGACTGACCTCAGAAAATGATGAGAGTACTTCTTCTAAAAAGGATGTTCTGACCATCGCCATGACATTGAGGTCCCAGGTTATATAAAAGTCTTCCAAACTCCCATTAGGCACTTCTTGTTCGAACTTTTCTATTATTCCTTTATGCAGATTACTACTTTTTGGAAGCCAATCTTAGGAAACTGATATACGACAAATGAGTAGTTAGCTAATATTTAATCAAATGTTCAATCACTATGTTGGATCATTGCAATGAAGGTACAAATGACGTTCAGCTTTCTTCACAATCAATTCAGTTGAAGCAATGGGGTTACTATTTATCTATCTACGATGGAGAAAAAGCCTTAAACAAACGAGTCGTTATTCAATAAAGGACAGTTCCCAAATTAATTAAGGGAACCTCATCTCAACCAGTTATTTCTTTTTAGGCAGTAATCGCTTCTTCCGGTTACTGCCTTTTTTTGGAATACTTTTCGGGAACGTATGTATTATCGAACCTTACAATCAGCTACTGCTATCTCCTTAGCATGCCGACTTCAGATAGCCCATCGGACTTAAAGTTTAACGGAAATTCCAGTTCTCTTCTTTCACACTAAGGTTTTATTGTCATTTAGGGTAAAATATACTTCTGAACACATACTCAAGACTTTCCTTCGCATTTTTAGACTTTTTTTCAACAAAAGCCTTTTTACATTTAAAAATTCAAATTATTGCATCCTATAAACGGGTGTCTATTACACTATCAACAATAAAACATGAAAGCAATGTTTTACAACTATCAACGATTAAGCAAGCTTGTTGGTATTATTGTTATCCTTTTAACAGTCTTCTGTTCAGGATCCGCAAGTGCACAAACAAGCTCACTGGCATCACTCAATAATGGACAGCTGGAATACACACCATTCGCAGCTGAGGGTCAAACGAATGCGGACAATGTGATTCCTGATTACTCCTTTGCCGGATACAAAAGAGGAGGTGTAGCACTCCCAGATGTGCCAGTAGTACTTACCATCTCCCCTACTGGTGGCGATGATTTAGCGTCGATCCAGAACGCTATCAACACAGTCTCTGCAATGCCTCTTGATGCCAATGGGTTTAGAGGTGCCATTCTGCTTACGGCTGGTGAATACCAAGTAAGTGATGAATTGTTTATTCAAGCAAGTGGGGTGGTGCTCCGTGGCGAAGGCCAGGGAACAAATGGAACTGTACTAAATGCCAACAAACAGAGCAAACATGATTTTATTCGTGTAAAAGGTGTTGGGTCAGGTATTGATCGAGACCTAGAGAGTTTACAAGCCATAACCACACCTTATGTTGGTATTGGCGCAACAAGTTTTGATGTCGCCGACGCTAGCGGGTTCGCTATTGGTGATAGCATAGCTGTAAGAAGAACTCCTAATCAGCAGTGGATTGATGACTTAGGAACGGATCAGGCGACTATGTGTCCAAATGCCCCAGAGGATTGTAGAGGCTGGGACTATAACAGTGATCAACAGTATCACGGAGGTGAGGGATTTCATATCAACCATGAACGAATCGTTACAGGAATAACTGGAAATACAATCACGATAGATATTCCTATAGTTGATGCTATGGAAACACAATATGGCGGAGGAGAAATCTCTAAAGCGTCCGTACCCGGCAGAATAGAGAACGTAGGGATAGAAAATCTTCGAATAGAATCCTTTTTTGCCAACGACACAGACGAAAACCATGGCTGGTCAGCAATACTTTATGAAAGAGTAGTCAACTCCTGGGTAAGAAAAGTCACTGGTCAGTATTTTGGATATGGCCTTATTGAAATAAACCGTGAATCAAACTTCAACACTATTGAAGACTGTGCCATGGTCGATCATAAATCATTGATAAGTGGCAGCAGAAGATATTCATTTGCAATATTTGACGGATTAGGTAACCTATTTCAACGCCTATACACACGAGAAGGGCGTCATGATTTTGCTACACAATCAAGGGTTACAGGACCAAACGTTTTCCTTGACTGCTACAGTGCCATTTCCTATAATGACATTGGCCCTCATCAAAGATGGGCTACAGGAACCCTATATGATAATATTTCAGGAAGGGAAATCAATGTGAGAGACCGCAATGATTTGGGCTCTGGCCATGGCTGGGCGGGAAACTCACACACATTCTGGAATTTAGTAATAAATGAGGCTTCTGGTTTAATTACAGTAGAAAATCCTCCAGGCGGAAAGAATTTTGGGATAGGCAATGTAAGTCCAAATTTCATTGGAAATGGCAAATTTGAATCTAATAACACACCAGTTCTGCCCCGTAGTTTGTATCTGCAACAGCTGGAGGACAGACTCGGCAC
This sequence comes from Cyclobacteriaceae bacterium, assembly GCA_039944535.1. GTDB lineage: Bacteria > Bacteroidota > Bacteroidia > Cytophagales > Cyclobacteriaceae > JAMZMI01. Next base: position 423,634 of record JBDUYP010000023.1, on the reverse strand, counting down.
TGAAGCTGTATTAAACGTAACTACCGAAGCGCAACGAGATAGAACCATTTATGACCAGTTGAATAGCTGGCAAGGTGAGGGTGATCCAAATGTGACACCAACTAGTACAATCACAATCGACAACACAACTACTTCGACTAGTGTTGCAGAGGGAACCTCAGGTGTGATCTATGATGTAGATGCACGGCTAAATGATGGTGAACCAGACATGAATATTGTCTATTCGCTATCGGGTTTAGATGCAGAGGAGTTCCGGATTAATGCTGGTTCAGGAGGACTACTATTTGTCAATGTTCCTGATTTTAGTAATCCCTTAGATGCCGACTCAGACAATGAATATCTGGTAGACGTATTGGTCACTGCTGGAGGGATAAGTGAAACTTTACAGTTGATGATTACAGTTAGTGCATCAATTATTTCTATCGATAATACGACCTATTCAGTAAGTGTGGAAGAGGGCGCTACGGGTGTGGTATATGATGTAGATGCCAGAGTAAACAATGGCCAACCCGACGAAAATGTTGTATATAAAATATCAGGTACTGATTCAGATGCTTTTAGCATTTTTCCTAGTTCAGGAGAACTTATATTTGCTAGTACCCCTGATTTTAATAATCCCACAGATACCGACTCAAACAATGAATATTTAGTATATGTATCGGCCACCGCTAGTGGGGTTAGTGATACTGTGCTTCTGACTATCACAGTCATCCCTATAACATTAAGTATCGAAATACTGGAAGAAGGTAGTAGAAAGTCCTTCATTGCCTACCCCAACCCAGCTACCGATTTGATCAACGTTCAGTTCTCTTCTGGCCATAGTGGTCAGGGACTGTTATCAATCTATGATATGGGAGGCTCAGAAGTTTACAATAGAACCATGACTATCAATGAAGGTACAAATGACGTTCAGCTTTCTTCACGATCAATCCAGTTGAAGCAAGGGGTTTACTTTTTATCTATCTACGATGGAGAAAAAGCCTTAAACAAACGAATCGTTATTCAATAAAGGACTGTTCCTTCAAGAAAATAAAGGGGACCTATTCTCAACCAGCTATTTCTTATTAGGCAGTAATCGCTTCTTCCGGTTACTTCATTTTTTTTGGAATAATCGTTTTGGTCTTCAAAAGATTGAAAATCAGAAGGGTAAATAAATGATATTGAACCTCAGGGCAGAACCCTTGATCCAAGTATTGGCGAGTAGCTTGAAGAGGGGAATGGGGTGCATTGAATGCTACTTGCAAAAAGAACGGTGAATCTTCGTCTGCAAAGGAACGAATCAATTCAAGTGATTTCTCCCCAATCAAATCCGTAGCATACCCCGTATCCAAAGAAGGCAAAAAATTCTCGTGCCAATCCTTTTCCCCTTCTCTTTTCAGTGTGAAGTAGTCTATTGCACCATTTAGATGGCCGTAGAAATAAGAATATCCTCTATTGAGTGGATGATAGGCTCTGCGTGAATGGCCCAGATGCCATTTACCAACCAACCCACGATTCCTGTAGCCTGCTTCGGCCAGCATCTCTGGTAGGGTCACCTCAGTGGTGTCCAGCCCAAAATCCAACCAGGGTCTTACCACATTGTTTCTCAACCCATACCGATCAGGAAACCTACCTGTCAAAAGTCCGGCCCTGGTCGGCGAACAGATCGGAGCAACATAAAACCTATTCAACTCTATCCCCTCCTGAGCCAATTGATCTATGTTTGGGGTTCTAATATCACTTGCGTGATAGCCTACATCACCCCATCCCAAGTCATCTGCAATTATGATTAGGATATTTGGGCGTGTATCATTTCTGTGAATTTTCTTGCAAGAAAACATGACCAGCAATGCCAATATGATGATCAAGTATGTAACCCCATATATGTTTATCCTCTTTGTCATTTGTCTAAGTATCAATTTCTTGCGCCTTACGATGGTCATCTAAGAATTTTTCTAGACCCCAACCTCTCAATTATTCTACACGCCCTGGAGGCCTTATAGCCGATCCTATTATTTTTTCATTTCGATCACCTAACAAATTTCTCACACTATCAGCCTTGAGTTTTAACCTCTCAACAATTTCAAACGAATATCCATGAAAGAATTGCATTCAGTTTGTGGTACAAAGGGTTTCACAAATTTGAGGAAGTATGCCAAGCTACCGAATTCGCAAACTCTACAATCGGCTACTGGGTAGATGGAAAACGAAAACCATCAGAAACGAATATGAAAAAGCTTGCCAGTTTTTTAGGGGTAGATTATCAATGGTTCACTAATGGAAGTAATATTAATAAAAATTAGAAATTATTTTTGACACCAAATTTGACACCACAAAAATCAAAAACCCTTGATAATCAATTAGTTATCAAGGGTTTTAGTACCTGAGGCCGGAATCGAACCGGCACTCCTTGCGGAACACGAGTTTGAGTCGTGCGCGTCTACCAGTTCCGCCACTCAGGCATAATTAGTAGTGCTTTTACTCACTCCGTTTTTCAAACGGAGGGCAAATCTATATTAATGTCTGTATTTAAGCAACAAAAAAAGGAGAAGCTCTCGCCTCTCCCGATCTATTTTTGTTGGAATTGATTTTTCGTTAAAAGATAACTTTTTCTTCCTGGAAAACTTTACCTCTGTATGAAAGTACAAATGTGACCTGATCAGTACTCAGACCTTCAAAATTATATTTCTTTTGAACGACCGTTCCCTTATCATATGACTCGGTATAGATCTGATTTCCTTCAGCATCCAATACATATAACCTCACATCCTTAGCGTCTGGCTTAACTCCCGTCATAACAACACTTTTGCTCTCTAGTGTTCTTATATTGAATTTCAAACCTGACATATCTCCCAGAATCACCTCTTCGGCAAACTCATAATCCTTAGCAGATACCTTTACAGTGTATTCTCCATCAGGAAGAGTTGAAAGATTATATTGCTTTACGAAAGCATCAGTTGATTTGATATTCTCGCTATATACTACCTGACCTTTATCGTCAATCCACTGAACGTTTACTGTTTCGCCCTGTGCACCTTTATAGATCAGTTTAAAATTGTCTTCTTGATTTTGAGCAACAACTTTGCAGTAAGAACCTACGCTTGTAGAGTCAACGCTTGCATTTGTTTTTGCTGCACCTAAAACTATTAAAAGTGCTGCAATTGTCTTGATTGTGTTTCTCATAGTTGTTTTTGTTATGATTTACATTACAAAGAGACCAAACACTGATCATAATTTCAAACAAATGGCCTTTTTACTGACATATTTATTACAAAAACGCCGAATAAATGCAAATCACTTCAGTTTATAGCCGGTTTTTGAAAAATTTTCAAAACGAACGATTTTATCATATCCTTTTTGAATTATTCATACTGACTATATAAATATTCCAATATTAGAGAAAAAACAAAATAAAAAACCCCAACCGTTTTGGTTGGGGCAAATTAAATTTTGATGATTTCGTTTGCAGGTTATTGCACGGGATAATATACGTTTGTTACCCACTTAGCAGTATCCTTTTCCTCCATTGGGTCTGTCACATATTCCTCCCAGGGAGGGCCCGCAAACTCATAGCCTGCATAATTTACATAAGCTTCAATTTCTTCATGAGCCACACCCGAGTCGTTGTAATCCCCCATATATACTGATTTCACAGCCAATCCTGCCGGAATACTCTCTCTCACAATACCTTCGGCCAAATCTGACGTAGGTACACTCACAGGAAGGCCACATGTAAATGCTACTTGCTCTTCGCTCCATAGCGTACAAACGGCAATCGGCTTTCCACTCATCTCTATCCCTTCTTTCCCCATATAACTCATGAGCGTACCGTAGCTCTGAGCCATTTTAGTGGCTATCATAGACATGTCTGTAGTAAACGAAACACCTAGATAATCATAAGGCTCCACAAACCCTACGGATATATCAGTGGTAGCTTCTGGGGCAGACTCTATTCTCGCTTTCAGGTTTTTCAACCCTTGCTCATAATCGGGTCCCAAAAACTTGTCCATCATCAGACCAAACACTCTGCCTATTCCTGATATGCCCGTTTCATCATAGGTCCAGGTGACTTTAGTACCCCCATCCACTTCTTCTATTATATACGATGCGTTTGGAGCAGAGTCAAAACCCTCAAATTTCATTTCGGTCTTGACCAGCGCTCCGGGTTCCACCTCTACTATCTTCATGGAACCTGACCCTACCTGATCGCTTTCGCTTTTCCATGACAGTTTCGCTCCGACTCCCTGAACAGGGCCTTCGGCAGTATAAACGGTAGCTGTATCTTTGGCAGACCAGGGTGACCAGGCAGTAAAGTTTTTAAAGGATACAACTTCACGATAGACCTCACCGGGTGATGCGTCAATGCTTATACTTCTGGATATGTGCGCCTCATCTGGCAGCAGCTGGATAGTAACGAAGATAACCACCGCAAGTACGGCGATGATGATTCCTATAATTTTCAATGCTTTCATCTTAAGTAAGTTAGGTTTATAGAATATTGCATGTTATGAAGTTAGAACAATTTTACCAACAATTACCCCCCTCTAAGCTATGACCAATGCTGGGTTTTGGCCGAGAATGATGGCCTACAATATTGATTTCCTGTTTTATTTGGTTTTCGCGATGATCTGCAGGCTGACCATGCCCTCACCGATAAGTACGTATATCGCACTTTCTACTAGTATTTTTTTATTTGAGGTAATCTTTCTCTCTTCCAAATGGAAAGCTACTCCCGGGCGCAGATATATGCGCCTACAGGTACTGAGTCAGGATGGCGATAGGCTTCCTATCATAAAAATTGTGCTACGCACATTACTGAAAGCAGTGTCACTGCTAGGACTCTTTGTTGGGTTTATGATGATTTTCATTAGAAAGGATAGCCGCGCATTTCACGATATAATATCAGGAAGCAGAACTGTTTTCAGGAATGAAACTTGATTTTTAGCCATTTTTTGGTTCCATCTACAAGGGAATCTTCTTATCTTTCCAAAAAACTACATCGACAATACAATGGCATCAGGATTAAAGAAATTCGAGAATTTTTTTGAGGGGTTCATCTTTTGGAGTCGCTGGGTGCAAGCCCCTCTTTATATAGGTCTATCATTTGGAGCTATTCTTTATCTGGTAAAATTCTTTCAGGAATTGATCCACACATTTCAGCAGACGATTGAGCTTCATGAAACAGAAATGATGCTGCGGATCTTGAGTTTGGTAGATATCTCCATGGTGATGAATCTCGTGGTGATGGTAACCATCGGTGGTTACTCCATTTTTACCAGTAAAATAGATGTGGACATGCATGAGGATAAGCCGCTATGGCTTGAAGACCTGGATGCCGGGCAGCTGAAAATTAAACTTTCCACATCTTTGGCGTCCATTTCCGGAGTTCAGCTACTAAAAACATTTATAGACTATAGAGAATCAATCCAGAAACAAGATTCTGAGAGCGTTATTCTGGAGATCGTCATCCACATGGTATTCATCTCATCTGCTCTGTTACTTGCTCAGACCGAAAAAGTCACCCACAGCTACAAGCATGGAGCTGCTGCCATTGGCGAGGTTACAGAACCCGAAGATAATAGTGGTCATTAATCTGAACGAGGTACAATAAACTAATCATAAAAAAGGCTTTCATCTGAAAGCCTTTTTTATTTGTCCTCAAATTTGATCAATACTCCCAACTGGGTGTATCTATTTCTTCAAGAGCGGCAATCAAAAGCTCAATAGAGTGCCCGATATCCTCTTTATGCGACATCTCTATTACCTGATGCAGATGCCTGGTAGGGATAGATATGGCTCCCGCAATTGATCCATTTTTACCCATCCGCTGAACACCCGATGTGTCAGTACCACCAGCCGCCAGAATCTCCGGCTGCCATGGAATATCATGTTTTGCTGCGGTTTCTTTCAAAAACTTAACCATGCGCGAATCGCATATGGTCATGGCATCCATGATCTTGATGGCCGTTCCTTTACCCAGTTCCGTCACTTTTTCGTGAGACTGAGCCCCTGGTAAGTCATAGGCTATGGTCGTATCCAAAGCAATACCAAAATCAGGATTGATGCTGTGCGCTGCAACATTGGCACCTCTGATGCCTACTTCCTCCTGTACCGTGAACACTGCATAAAGATCGAAAGCTGGCTTTTTCAAATTTTTAAGCGTCTCTATCAAAATATAAACAGCAACGCGATTGTCTATAGACTTGCAGTTTACACAATCGCCCATTTCGATCAATTCACGCTCGCGGGTAATTGGGTTGCCTATTTCTATCCATTCTTCGAGCTCCTCTTTGGACATACCACAGTCAATGAAGTAGTCTTCAATCTTGGCTACTTTATTACGCTCTTCGGCCTTCATCACATGGATGGGCTTGCTACCCATCACGCCCACTATATCTTTCTTTCCATGAATGATTACACGCTGTGCGGTGAGCGTCTTGGGATCAAAGCCACCTAATGTCTGAAACCTGATAAAGCCGGCATCATCAATATGAGAAACCAAAAAACCAATCTCATCCATATGAGCAGCCACCATGACTTTCTTCCCTTCAGGGTTGTTCACTCCCTTTTTGATAGCAATGACATTACCCATATTGTCAACGCTATATTCGTCAACATGATCCTTGATCTGGCTGATCACAAGTTCGCGAACAGGTTTTTCGAACCCCGGAGCTCCGGGTATTTCACAAATGTTTTTCAGAAGGCTAACATCTACTTTCATAAGAAAAGAAATATTGATAAGGTCAGAAATAAAAAAAGTCCAGCGTAACCGGACTAAATGTGCGCACGAGAAGATTCGAACTTCCACGCAAGTTAATGCACCACCCCCTCAAGATGGCGTGTCTACCAATTTCACCACGTGCGCATGCGAGAACCGTCTGTTCTCAAATGTTCCGCAAATCTAGCAGATTAATCAAAGTGAAAAAAATGAATTCACCATTAAAGAACCTCCCAAACACTGTCCGCAAAAAGTCTTTCAGGATCAAAGAGGTTTTCTACTACTTTAAATCCTGAAAACTCTGCCAATTGAGCAATTTCATCTTCATCATACTTCTTAGAAACCTCCACAAAAATTGGTTCCCACATCTTGAACGCAACTCGTTTGTTCAAAGATGAAATGCAAACCTCCTGGTCTCGCAGACTTACCAGGTAACTTCTGCACTCACCTGTCATGGGATCATACACAGGATTGTGAGCAAATGACTTTGGGTCAAAATCTGCGCCCAATTCCTCATTGATACGCGTCAGTATGTTCAGATTGAATTGGCGAGTCACCCCTTTTGAATCGTTGTAAGCCGCAAGGATTTTGGCGGGATCCTTTTTCAGGTCAAAGCCAATGAGCATTCTGTCACCGGAATTGAGGTTTTCACGGATACTGGACAAAAACCCTGTCGCTATTTCATTGAGGAAATTACCGATGTTAGACCCCAGGAAATAAACCACATTATGACCATCTTTCTGAAACTTCAAATCATTCAAAATCTTAAAATAATCACCCGGCTTGGGTTCCACGTTGAGATTGGGTATCTCCGTTTCCAGGTTCGACTTTAATGTTTGCAATACGCTTGCTGATATATCAACAGGGCAATAGGAGAAAGAGGCTTGCTGGTCAGAGAAATGCTTGAGCAAAACTTTGGTTTTACTGCCATCACCTGCTCCAAGTTCAATAATTCTGAAATGCTCCTCAGGCCGCATGAGCTCCAGCAATCTTACTTTGTGATTCTCAAAAACACATAGCTCTGCACGCGAAAGGTAGTACTCCTCCAGCTGCATGATCTTTTGAAAAAGTTGGTCACCTTTTTCATCATAGAAATACCTCGAAGAAAGTCTTTTGGGGTTTGACGATAAGCCTTCTAGAACGTCTTGTTTGAACTGTGTCAATTTTAAATATGTGTATTAGGTATGCCTTGCTATGCGAATGCCGCTACACATCCACCGCAAATGCGGGTGAAAAAAATTTCTGTACGTATGTCGGATATGATGGCGCTGCGTGGCGTATGAGCCGCCTCTCAGTACCATTTGATTGATCATAAACTTGCCATTGTATTCACCAAGAGGGCCTTCTGGAGCCTGGTAAAATGGATACGGTCGATAAGCACTTGATGTCCACTCCCACAGGTTTCCCAGAAAATCATAAGTGCCAGTGGGAATTGTTTCAAAATGAGCTTCCTCCACAAAGTTGGATTTTTCAGATAGTTCTGGCTGAAACTGCCTTGCCGCCACTTCCCACTCGAACTCGGTTGGCAGGCGGCACCCGCGCCACTTGGCATAAGCATCCGCTTCAAAAAAAGAGATGTGACTGACCGGAGCATTGAGATCAATCGGCACTAACCCACCTAATGTATAATTCATCCACAGACCATCTTTATGCTCCCAATACATCGGATGCTCCGCTTGCTCGCTGTTCGCCCAGTCCCATCCTTCCGACAACCACAAAAAATGATCTTTATATCCCCCGGATTGAACAAATTCCAAGTATTCGGCATTGGTAACCAAGGCTGATGATATCTCAAAAGCATGGAGAAATTGTCTGTGCCTACCCAGTTCATTGTCAAAACAAAATCCTTTCCCATCATGACCTATATCGTAGATACCTTCACCTATCTTCAGCCAGTTAGCCTTTTGTCCCTCTGAATGATCCTTCAGCTTTTGCTCCTGATAAACCGGATATGTGGGATTGTGACCAAGAATATATTTGATATCATAAACCAATAGCTCCTGATGCTGCTGTTCATGATTGAGCCCCACTTCTATGACGTGCTTTATTTCTTCACTTACTTCCCCGGAAGCTAAAAATGCGACCATTTGCGCATCTACATATGTCCGGTAGTCGATAACCTCCTGAACAGACGGTCTGGTTAGATTCCCCCTGTCCGCTCTGGCCCAGCGTTCTCCCGCTGAGATGTAATAGCTATTAAAGAGATAGTGGAAGTCTTCGCGGTAAACCTTAAACCCCTTGAAGTATTTGAGCAAAACGAAAGCTTCGAAAAACCAGGTGGTATGAGCGAGATGCCACTTTGGAGGGCTCACGTCCATCGTTGGTTGCACCACATAATCCTCAACTTGTAGCGGCTCGCAGATTATCAACGATTGTTTCCTAATAGTTAAATACCTGGGGGATAAAATTGAATTGTTGTCTCGTGTTGTGGGATTGTCAGATTGCATCGAGCAGAATTTCGCTTTCAGGAGAATTATTTCAACTGTGAAAGGGTCAATTTGGTTCGGTACAAAATAAAAAACATTATCTATTCAGCCATTTTTTGAAAGAGCCGGATCGTTCCACACTCACCACCACTTCAATGCTTTTTGGAGCCGGAGGATTTAAATCCACTTTGACTCTGCTCTTAGAGTAGGCAATCATGCCAGAGATGGCCGAATAGGCAATTATGAATTTTCTATTGATCCTAAAAAACTTATCGGGATCCAGGTTGGTTTCCAAATCTCCCAAATTGTAATTGATGATATGCTGAGCCCCTTGATTTGTAACTAAAAATGTATAGCGATCCTCACTGAAAAAATAAGCAACATCTTTCTCTTGTACTGACTTAATCTTCTCTCCCAGTGTCACCATGAACCTCTGCTGATAGCTTCGTTCATTGCTTGGTTTAATCGCGGCGAGAAGCGACTGCATATCAAACTCTTTTTTGTCTCGAGCCCAGTTTTTATACTTCTCAATAGCAGCCTTGAGCTCATCTTTATCTATCGGCTTCAACAGATAATCAACACTCTTTTCTTTGAACGCCCTGAGGGCATACTGGTCATATGCGGTGGTAAGCACAATGGGTGTATTGTTCTTCACCTGGCTAAAAACATCAAAGCTCAAACCATCTCCCAACTCTATGTCCGACAAGATTAGATCAACATTATTTTCAGAAAGCCATGCTATCGCCGATTTTACGCTATCCAGCTTCACCACGACTTTGCACTCGTCACTGACTTCACCAAGAGTTTTGGCCAAATCTTCTGCTGCAAGTGGTTCATCTTCTATAATGGCAATGTTAAGCATAACTGGATTTTAGTATTAATATAAAACTAATCCGGCAATAACGGAATTTTTGAATAGTAAAATCCGTCGGTCATGAAAAATTCAGGCCGCCTTTTGGTAAGGTAGGAATAGCGCTGTTTGAGATTGTCCTGACCTATTCCTGTTGATACCACATGCTCTTTTGCCTGATAGTTGTTCTTGACAATAAGCCAGTTGTCCTCATTGTACAGCCATACGGAAAGCGGCGTACTATTGGTTACAACATTGTGTTTGATAGTGTTTTCAATTAAAATCTGCAGAGAGGCACTTGGTATTTCTGAGTCAAGTACACTTTCGCTGATCTCCTGATGAAAAATCAAAGCATTTTGAAATCTCACTTTCTGAAGGAAAAAATAGTTTTCGCAAAACTGCAGCTCATCACGAAGTAAAACCCTATTGTCCTGATTGTGAACAAGCATGTGCCTGTATATGCTGGACAGACGGTTAACGAAATCACGTGCATCCTGATTTTCGGGAACCAGGGCTCGAAGTGTGTTCAGACAGTTGAAAAGGAAGTGCGGGTTGACTTGATTTCTAAGACTCTCCAGCTCGGAAATCACCATCTCTTTTTCCTGCCTCTCCGACTGCACAAGTAGCTCTTTATTTTTTTTTGTGAGCTTATAATTCTCCGTCGCACGACTTATGACAATTTTCATCTCATCATACGTCCAAGGCTTGGATATGTAATGAAAAATATGCCCCTGATTGATGGCGCTAATTACCGTATCCATATCAGCATATCCTGTCACCAGGATACGAACCGGATCCATAGACACCTCCATAGCGTTTTTCAGAAACTCAATTCCGGTCATGCGCGGCATCCGCTGATCCGTCAGGATGATGTTGATATCCCTTTCGGATTTTAGTATGCCTAAAGCTTCATCGCCCGATTTGGCGGTGAGCACATTATATTCCCTCCTAAATACTGTTTTGAAGTAATCGATATTCCCCTGCTCATCATCAACATAGAGAATCTTTACAAGGTCTGATACAGGCGCATCAGCCATCCAGTCCACGTTTGAAAACGACGATGATTATGGATAGACCACAAACCCAAATCACACCAGTGAGCAGGGCCACTATCCAGCCAGGACTGTGCCCTGTTTCATTTTGGATTACTATAAGTACCAAACCCAGTGATGCCAAAAGAACACCGCCGTAATAAGAAAGTTGTTTAAGAAACTGGACCATAAGCTTTTTTGATTTCTATTCAAAAAAGCCACAACTAATCCACAATGGCAAGCCTGACTCAATAAATAATGCAAGAAAGCTTTATAAATCTATTCGTATTTGAGTGTTTCGGCCGGATTTATTCTGGTTGCCCTGAAAGCGTGATAGCTGATTGTAACAAGCGCCACCAAAAATGTTATGAAACAGGCTATGACGTACGGCCACACTCCGATATCAATTCGGTATGCAAAATCAGTAAGCCATTCTCTAAGTGCGACGTACGAAATGGGAACAGCAATAAGAAAAGATATCAGGATGAGGAACAGAAATTCGCTGGACAGCAAAACCATGAGTTGTGATGAACTGATACCCAACACCTTCCTAACACCAATTTCCTTTCTTCGCTGCTCTATGCTGAAAGTGGCCAGGCCAAACAGCCCCAAACAAGCTACGAGAATCGCCAACCCAGAGAATATCAAGGTAACCGTGCTCAGCTTTTGTTCTGCCTTATATGAGTCATTTAATCTGTCGTCAAGAAAAAAATAGTCGAAGGGTCGGTTAGGAATAAATTGACTCCACGCAACATCAAGGTCGTTAATGGCATTGGTGATATTTTCTCCATCCACCTTAACTGCCACATACTTTATAAACAAATTGAATGCCCAGGGTTGAGAATTTAGCGTAAGCACAAATGGTGCAATGGGATGGTGTTTTGAAACAAAATTGTAGTCTTTGACTACTCCAATCACTTTTCCTCTCAGCTCATCCCCAAAATAAAACCGCTTGCCCAAAGCATCCTGAGGTGTACCCCACCCCATGGTTTGCACGAGCTTTTCATTCACTACCAGTGCCAGTGAATCATCTGTGATCATGGTCATTTCATAGTCACGGCCAACAACCATGGGTATATCAAAAGTAGAAGTAAAATCATGCCGGACATGAAAGTGCGGAAAAGGCTTTGATTGCTCCATCCCCTCAAACCGGTAATTGTTCACCTGATGTTTGGCTCCTACAACCTCCTCCACGGCTGTCATAGAAAGCACATTGGTACTCTTCAGTGCCTCCGACTTGAAAGACTCATAATGCTTTCCCATAGGTGATTTGATCACGGGGATCATCAAGATCTCTTCTTTATTGAAACCGATATCATCGTTTTGCAAGAGGCTGAGTTGACGCACAGCCACTATGGTGCCTATGATCAACACAATCGAAACGGTGAATTGCGCTGTTACAAGTACCTTCCGAAAATTAAAGCCTCCAGCCTTCTTAAAAGTGTTTTTCAAAACAAGCACAGGGTCAAATGATGACAGTACGAAAGCAGGATAAAAGCCCGCCAGTAAACCTACCAGCAGAGAAAGACCGATAATGCCCAGAATCATAACAGGCTCCAGAAGTACCGAAAGGCTCAATGCCTTCTCCGTCAGGGCATTGAATTCGGGGAGAGCCAAACTTACCAGCATCAGTGCTACAGCACATGCCAACAATGTGAGCACTACCGACTCTACCACAAACTGAAATACAAGTTGCGTTTTGACACTTCCCAGACTTTTCCTTACTCCAACTTCCTTTGCCCGCTTGCTCGCTCTCGCGGTTGCCAGGTTAACAAAGTTGATAGTAGCAATGAGCAATACGAAAAGCGCTACGGCACTAAAGATGTAGATATTGGATTCATTACCATTGGCCTGAATCTCATAATCCAGCCTTGACTTGAGGTGAATATCTGTAAGAGGCTGAAGTTCCAACGTTATGTCATCAGCAACAAAATCTGGAAAGTATTTCTTTACAAAATCTGGAAAATATGCACTTAAATCCTCTGTCGTGGTGTTTTCATTCAAAACCAAATACGTCCAACACGGATTCCAGTACCAGGTTTTTGGCAACTGACCATTATAATGTGCATTGAGGCTAGAAAAGGATGCTATAAAATCAAATTGAAAATGTGCGTTGAGCGGCGCATCAGCCAAAACGCCTACGACTTCCAGGTTCTGACCGCCCTGAAATTCTAGATTTTTGCCCATAGGATCAGCACCGTCAAAATATTTCTCAACCATCGATTCGGTTATCAAAATAGCGTTTGGGTTATCCAGGGCGGTTTCCTTATTTCCTCTGATCAATTCAAAATCAAATACATCAAAGAATGTGGAATCAGCAAAAAAGAAACGTGATTCATTAAAGGCCTTGTCTAGTTCTTTGTTTGCCAGTGTCAGCGTTGGGGACTGAAAGTTGAACAATCGGACGGTATGGTCAATCATCCCTCCAAAATCATTCATCAAGGTTGGCCCCACAGGAAAGGGCTGACTTGCCGAATGCTCCCCAATTCCTTCGCTTTCAAAGTTTTCCAACAGGCGGTAAATACGATCCGTCTTGGAGTGCATTTTGTCAAAGCTCAGTTCATCACGGATATATAGGAAAATCAACAAGAAACAGGTGAGCCCAATGGCCAGTCCGGAAATGTTGATGGCAGAATAAACTTTATGTCTCAGAAAATTGCGATAGGCTACCTTGATATAGTTCTTAAACACAGGCGTATTGGTTGGTTTCTAATCTCTCAGACGGGATGCAAGAGTTTTCTGTTGCTTTTAGGTATTAAAACTTGATGAGTGGCAACCTCTTATCATAATGGCGATTCGTGGTTTCTAAAATCAGCATAAAAAAAGGGCGCTCAATGAGCGCCCTAATTATTCTTATTGATTTTCAATCAAATATTTTATGCTGCCACCTTGGCCTTTTTCTTTGACTCTGGCTTCAACTTCACGGCTTTTTTGTCCACCATGCTTATCACACCCAGCTTATCCAAAATTTTGATCACCTGATATGTAGGATCAATTTCATGCCATCTCACACCACCAAAGTTGGCTCGTGAACCATACTTGTGGTGATTGTTGTGGTAGCTTTCTCCCATCATCAAAAAGTCGAAAGGAAGGAAATTCTTAGAGGTGTCTCCCACCTTGAAATTGGTATAGCCATAAACATGAGCAAACCAGTTGATGATAGCTCCGTGAATTGGAGAAAGTAAAAACTGTGCAGGCAATAGCAACCACAACCACCACGCATCAGCATATACCCAATAAACAGCCACGTAAGCAGCACCCCAGATTAGTCTTGACACCCATGATCTGGCAAAATTATCAAACGCATGCCATTGAGGAACACCCTCCGTGAAACGAGCATCTACTTCAACTTCCTTATTGGTAATAGTAGAATATGTCAACTTGGTTCTCCACATCATTTTGAAAAGATTCAAATCGTATTTTGGAGAATGAGGGTCTTTGGGTGTATCAGCATATGCGTGGTGCATTCTGTGCATCACACCGTATCCATAAGGGCTCAGGTAATTGGAGCCTTGAAAAATCCATGTAAGTACGAAGAAAACCTTTTCCGTAAAGGGACTCATGGTAAACGCTTTATGCGCCGCATACCTATGAAGGAAAAAAGTCTGAAAAAATAGCGACAAGTACCAGTGCGCTATAAAAAACGGGATAATAACTTCCATCTAACTCTTGTAAATCTTAATTTAATTGTCTTTCGACAAAAGGAACCTCTCCTTTCATCTATTAAGACAAAGTGCCAGATGATTTGTGACAGAAATCTAAAAAAAAGTGAAATTATTATTCTTCGGCCGGACCGGTCTCGAAAATTCGATTCATCAATTCATCGAAATTACCCTCTTTAGAGGCCTTATTGATCGCTTCGAAGTATGAATCAATGTCAAATGAAAAAGTAAACTTCTCTGTTTCTTTGGAAAGCTTTTCTTTGGCTCTGCATACAAGCTGACGGCAGTGATCTTTTTTCTTATTGAAAATCTCCTGAAGCTCATCGTATTCAAAATCAAAACCCTCTCTGAGCAGAAACAACCCCCGTTCAATTGGGCCCAATTTTTTGTGAAGCACTTCCAGCGCAGAACCCAACTCGTGCTTAAGGTCTAGATGCGAAAAATCAATCTTCTCAAAAAGCTCCGGCAATTTGATGCTTTCCAGATAATCCTTCTTCCTTTCTTTCAGCGAATTGATGTGATTCAAACAGCTGTTGGTTACCGACTTAATCAAATAGGCCTTGGTGTTTTGAATCTCAGATGTATCCAGTGATAGATACTTCAAGAACGTATCCTGAACGATATCCTCAGCATCGTGCATGCACCCCACCATACGAGTCGCGATGGACTGCAGTAGAGGTTGATATTGTGCTATGGCTGCTGCTTGATTCATTCTTTTTAAAAATAATTTCCAAAGCTACTACATTTATCAATGTCAACTCAATTAATGGCGCAACTTGATCGTCAGGCTTATTTCCGATTTATCTAATTTTACAATTTCTAACCCAACATTGCAGGCATGCTGCCCATCATATATCGAGATGAATATCTTGTTGCTATCAACAAACCTCACGGACTTCTGGTTCATCAATCACCTATAGCCAGAAACGCCGATGAATTTGCCGTACAGTTGCTAAGAGATCAAATAGGCTTGCATGTCACGCCAGCTCACAGACTGGATCGCAAAACCGGAGGAGTGCTTCTTTTTACGCTAAAAAAAGAGGTCAATTCGCTGATGCAAATGCAATTTCAAGAACAGAAAGTAAAAAAATCATATCACGCAATCGTGCGCGGATACACACCAGAAAGCGGAACAATTGACTATGCTCTCCGACGTGATGACGGCAAACTTCAGGATGCCGTCACGCATTACAAAACCCTCGCTCACGGAGAAATAGAAGTCCCTTTGGGAAAACACCTAACCTCGAGATACTCACTTGTAGAAGCCAAACCAGAAACGGGGAGAATGCACCAGCTCAGAAAGCACTTTGCTCACATTCACCACCCTATCATAGCAGATCGCGCCCACGGCTGCAACAAACAGAACCGCATGTTCAAGCAAAAATGGAAAATGGACACCATGCTCCTACATGCTTCCAGTCTGGCGTTTTCACACCCCATGACAGAAGAAAACATAGAGATAAAGGCCGATTTTCAAGATGAGTTTGATAGAATGCTAGACTTTCTAAACCTAAAAGGCCAAATCGTTTCCACACTTTAAGGTGATCTTGTATAGATTTGACCATTCACAGAACCAGCAAACCATGATCAAGTGCCTCGCTATAGATGACGACCCATTATTTCTAAAGCTCATCAATGCCTATTTGGTAGAAACTCCGGACATAGAACTCATCGGCACATACACCAACCCCATCGACGGGGTAATGGCGGTAGTGAAATCAAAACCTGACGTGCTGCTGCTCGATATAGAAATGCCCTATATGGACGGTTTTGAGACCATCGCCACTTTGGATAAAATCCCAAAAGTTTTGGTAATCTCAGGCCACCTCAACAACCCCGAGATTCCGGATCTGCCGGTAGATAAGTTTTTGAGCAAAAGGGCCCTTAAAGACGTTACTGTACTGGAAAGTGCGATAAGAGAAGTGATGAACACCAAGTGATTCAGACAAGCACGTGAGCCTTACCTGCCATGGTCAATGCGTAAGACTTGATTTCTTCAAATTTTTCATCACCAAGACTTTTCAGTGAAGCCTTAGAAATATCAGGCACCTGCTGTCCCTGGCTATCCCACCACTGGTCTGCCAGCTCCTTTGCCTCCTGCTCATTCACATCAAAAAGGTGAATTTGAGAATCTGAAATCAACCAGGCCTTTTCAATCTCACTGTATTTCTTAAAAATCATCCCTCTGATATTGGCTGCAGTGGAATCACCAGTTTTGAAATAAGCCTCTGTGTAGCTCATAGTGTCTGGTTCGGTCATCACGTTATCCCAAAATTTGGTGGAAGAAATTATCTGTGCTGTGGTGACCAAATAGGTGGACTCCTTCTCAAGAGGCTGCTTGCTCAGCGAGCAATGTGCTTTGAATTGATTTTTTTTCTTGGTTAGGAATTTGAACATTCTATTTTGAGGTTTTGACCTAAAGAGTTTACTGATGTTTGTATGAAAGGTTACCAAATAGTCGTTAAAACATCGGAAATAAATGTGAACGGGGCAATAATGCTAAGAAACAATTAAAATTGAGGTATGATAAAATCAACACTATTCATTTTCACTTTGGCTGTCTGCGGGCTCGGCCAGGCTCAGCGAGGAGAAATCTTCCCTGATCTGGAAGGCGAAAGTCTTGTTCACGGCATGGTTAATATCCCTGAGGACACGAAGGATAAATACACTTTGGTGGGTATAGCGCTATCAAAAAAATCCGAAAGCAGTCTGAAAACCTGGTTTCGCCCAGTATATCAGCAGCTCATCCAAAAGCCAGAGGATGGCGCCATCTTCTCTTTCGGGTACGATGTGAACGTATATTTCATCCCGATGCTCACAGGAGCAAAGAGGCCGGCGTACCAAAAAGTGATGGAAAAAGTGGAGAAAGAAGTTGACAAAAGACTTCACCCGAACGTGCTCTTTTACAAGGGGTCACTAAACGACTATAAAAATGCCCTGGGTATAGATGATAAACACACACCCTACTTCTATTTGCTAGACCAGGAAGGCAAAATCGTGTATGCCACCAAAGGAAATTACAGCGATTCTAAGCTACAAAAAATCATTGACCAGCTCCCATTTGAATGATAAAACCCGGACCTATCGGCATATTTGATTCCGGCTATGGCGGACTCACAGTAATGAAGGAGATCGTCAGAGAACTGCCTGAATACGATTATTTATACCTGGGGGACAATGCCCGCACTCCTTATGGCACCAGGTCCTATGAGACCATTTATGAGTTCACATTAGAGTGTGTCAGGCACATGTTTGATCAGGGTTGTGAGCTGGTGATACTGGCTTGCAATACCGCCTCAGCCAAGGCACTACGTACCATCCAGCAGCGCGACCTTCCGGGTATTGACCCAACCAAGAGAGTACTGGGCGTAATCCGACCTACAGCCGAAGTAATAGGCAATTATAGCAACACCGGAAATGTGGGTATCCTGGGAACGCCCGGCACCATGAAATCCGAATCCTATCTGATGGAAATCAAGAAGCAATTCCCCTCAGTTTCTGTTTTTCAACACGCATGCCCCATGTGGGTACCATTGGTGGAAAATGGTGAAACCCACAATGCAGGTGCAGATTATTTTGTAAAAAAAGACATCTCTGAGCTATTGAAAATGTCGGCAAAAATTGACACTATTTTGCTCGCCTGCACACATTACCCGCTTCTTGAAGATACTATCAAAAAACACCTTCCAGAGCATGTCAAACTTCTGACGCAGGGCAGCATCGTGGCACAAAGCCTCAAAGACTATTTAAAGCGACATCCGGAAATGGATCTTAAGTGCAGCAAAGGCTCTACCCGGGCTTTTCTTACAACAGATTCACCACAAAGCTTTGATCAAAAAGCTCTTATTTTCTATGGAGAAAGTACTCATTCCAAATTCGTACGTATATAGCGAGTAATCAATCGACCAGAATTGATATTAATTGATCGAAATAATTCTATGTAAGGCCATTTAAATAGTACACCTAATTAATTTCGCTGCATGGATATAAAAATAAACAAAGCTGGCCCCAACGAGTCATTACCTATAGACTTATTGCTGCTGGCTGACCCGTCCGAAGAGATGATATCCAAATATTTAAACTCGGGCGAAACCTTCGTTGCAAAGCTGGACGATAAGATCGTAGGTGGCTTCATTTTACTCCCGATAAGTGAAGGAGAAATCGAAATCAAGAACATCGCTGTTTACCCAGAATACCAGAAAAAGGGTTTGGGTAAGGAGCTAATGAAATATGCCATTCGCACCGCCAAAATGGAGGCATATGACTTTCTAATCATTAAAACAGCAGATTCCAGCCGGTACCAAATTTCGTTTTACGAAAAGCTAAAATTCAAACTAGACTCGACCATAAAAGGTCATTATATCCAGTACTATAAAGAGCCAATCATCGAAAATGGTCTGGAAGCCGTAGATCAGCTTGTATTCAGAAGAAGTGTGTAATTTGCATTTTATCAAGAAAAAATTGTTTTCTATTTCGCCGAAAAGGCTTAATTTCCACTCTGGAAACTACCTATAATTCAAACAAACCCTGATATGAAAAAAATAATACTGATCAGCGCAGTGGCTCTTCTTGTGTCATTTGCAGGAACCGCCCAGGAAAATCCTATCCGAATAGGTGTAAAACTTGGCAAGCCAAATATTGCAGGATTGAATGCTGAATACGCCCTACCGTTCATTGGAGGCAGATTAGCTCCGGCCATCGATTTCTCTACACTTTCTGTTCCCACTTCGCTTCTTGACAACCCAGAGGTCACTTATCATTACTTTGGTTTTGGAGCGAACTTTTATTTTTTGGGAGATGGTAAAGGCCCGTATGCTCACCTAGGTTATGGCAAAATTGGCGTAGATGCTAAATACACAAGCGATGGCGAAACGGCTGATATTAACTTTGACGCAAACCTATTTATTGCCAAACTGGGTATCAGAAAAGGAAAGCGATTCTATTTCATCTCTGAAATTGGATGGGGACTGACAAGCGCAGATCCTGAGGTAGTGGTACAATACGACACATTCTCAGAAACAAAGAAAATCCCGGGATTTCTGGTTGGAGGATTTATCGCCAACACAGGATTTGGAGTAGCCTTTTAAAAATTATTGAAGCTACCAGCATAACAAAGCCCATCAATAGATGGGCTTTGTTATTTTCAATCCAAAAGGGTGCTTACTCAGCCACAGCAAGCAGCT
Organism: Cyclobacteriaceae bacterium; assembly: GCA_039944535.1. Classification (GTDB taxonomy): domain Bacteria; phylum Bacteroidota; class Bacteroidia; order Cytophagales; family Cyclobacteriaceae; genus JAMZMI01. Next base: position 403,785 of record JBDUYP010000023.1, on the reverse strand, counting down.
CTTTTTCGATCACTTCTTTTAAAACATGTTTTGGCAAAGCTCCCGCCTGCATGGAGGGCTGTTTGTCCGAAGGAATGAAAAGCATGCTTGGGATGCTGCGTATCTGAAACACCGCCGCGAGCTCTTGCTCCACCTCCGTATCTACTTTATAAATAACCAAGTCGGGGTATTCCTCTGACAATTCCTCTAAAATAGGCGCCACCATCTGACAAGGGCCGCACCAATCTGCATAAAAATCTATGATCGCCGGCTTATCACCTTTGTATTTCCACTCTTTTTCGGTGGTATAATCAAATACTTCTTGTTTGAATATCTCAGTTGTCAATTTTACTGTTGGCATGATTCATTGGTTTAAATTCTATTCAAAAGTACGCAGCAGCTAAAGCTTGGTTTGTAACCCTTGTTACCTAAGGCATGAAAATGTCGGAAATCCATGAACACATTGCTACTGAATAGATGTAATGCGTTTTATGCTAACAATGCTATGAAGCTCTGGGTATCCAATAAGGGCGTAAAAATGGAAATGCAAAATGAATGTATTATTGAAAGTAAACGACTTCTGTAAGAGTAGAATTAAAGACAGCTAAGTATCAGTGGAACACATAGCAGCCACCATTTTCGCGAGTGAGAGAACTACGTTTAGGATGATAAAAGAGGTTTCAGGCTTGGGGTGGCTTAAGAGGCGCTAAGTAGTAGGGATTTTCAACTCTTAGAAAAAAGGCTGTTAGAACTCCCAAAAGCAGACGTTTTACGCAGCTCTACAAGTAAAAATTTAATGTTGACCCAAGAAAAACTCAACAAATAGTAACCTGCTCAGGCCGCTTTTGCACTGGTATTCAGCATTCTTTCCCTATTCAGATTGGCCAGTATTTTTCGGGCAGTTCGCTCAGCTCCTATGTCAAATTCATACAACACCTCTACTTCTTCACTGTCAACTATGGTGGTATTGACGTGAATCAACTCGTAATGGTTTTTTTGGTAAGAATACATCAAAAGAATTTTCATCTCTATAGTGGTTTAGGTTCCAGGCGCAATCACATCCGCTTTGCTTGCGCTTTCACAATTGAAACGGATACCATACCAAATACCCTACCACAAATCCAATTTTACAAAGTAGGAATCATGTGACTCGCTATCGTCAGGATAATGAGTGCTCTAAAAAGCCCCTCCTTTCTAAAACCGATGAGAAGGGCGATCAAAAAAATCAGAAAGGAAATGATGAATGTATTGTTTGTGGTGAGTCCCCCTAAAAAACCCTCAAACCATTGGAGCTTGATGCCAAGCCTTATCACAGGATAAAAAGTTAGAAAAGAAGCCAATGGGGCTAGTATTTTCTTGTTGACAGAATCCGAAAATCGGGAGTAGTACGCCAATACTATCAAGTCGAAAATGACCAGTGCACTGAAAGCTGCATATTGTCTGAGGAGAAAGTTGATATTGAATCCAACCGCGGGAATTAAAAACAAAACCAAAGCCACCGATGAGGCAACAAGCAAAAGCAAATCCCTGGATTGGTTAGAGCCGTCCCGATTGACGAAATAGCCCCAGGTAAGACTATATACGTATAGTCCCGTGAGGATACAGGCAAATATGAAAAAGATAACCCCAACAAAGCTGTCAGCACCCAATAACACAGATGAGTAGTTAAAAACCAAACCAAAACCTATTAGCGTAAGTGCTACCCGCTCTATGATTCGCTGATTGTCTTCTATCAAACAAATCAACAAATGTCCTCTGAGCTTTTGTTTTGATTTATAAAAATAAATCGAAAGCAAGGGAAAAAGGATGCTAAGCCCCAAAACGCCTGCAACCATGAGCGCAGAGGCGCCTGGTAGGTGAAGCACCTTAAAGCACAATCCCGCAATAAACGCAATGATCAGCAGAGTGGCCAAAATGATAGCTCCTCTCCCTTTTGCTTCTCTATAAACGTAAATACTTCGAGTAGATCCGGCAGCTAAAGTGATACATGCCCCTACCAAAAATGTAAGCAACAGCAACCCTGCACCCGGCAGATGTAGAATCTTGAAAATAGTAGCTGTAGCCAGCAAACAACCGGAAATCACACCGGAAATCTGCACGGGATTGAACTTTTTATTAAGAAGCTGCATGGTTTCTTTTTGAATGTTTTTAAAATGATTGTCAGGAATTTGATCATGTACAGATGACCAGGCCGTATCAAAATCTAGACCCTCATCCATTTTGAGTTCAATGTCGCAAACGATATGATCAAGCAACTCCTCTTTCAGAGGGCTGAAGCTTATGCCCTGCACTTCCAGATCCTCTTTGATCTGGTCTATTTGTGCTTTGGTCAAGCTCCTCATACCTGCAAACTTGAGCCGGGAGCTGGTGCCATCACATGGCGAAGCACCTCCATGAAGCGATCCAGCTCGGCCACTTTGGTTTTGGCTGTTTCATTTCCTGATGAGGTCAAAGTATAATATTTGCGAACTCTTCCATCCACGATTTCCGAAGTTGTGACGAGCAGTTTCTCACTCTCCAACTTGTAAAGTATCGGGTACAAAGCCCCGTAGGTCAGCTCCAGCTCACCTGAGGAGAGCTCTTTTACCCGCTGACTGATCTCATACCCATACATGCGACCACTCTCCGAAAGTAGTTTCAGAACAATGGTCTTGATGGTACCCTTTATATATTCTTTCGATTTCATAATATATAATTTTCTTAAATATATAAGAAAAAAGTACCTCCACAAAAAAAGCCTGCTGAAAAAATCAACAGGCTTTGACTCATTTATTAAATCAATGTATCATTCAAATCCATTGTAGATGTTTCCCGCCATACCAATGGTATCGTTGGGGCTACCATCGTCGTAGATAAAGACCACACTAAAGTTGATACTATCACCGTCGATAATCCGGCCATCGGGAATCGTAATCATATCAGGATCATTGATCAGGTCTAGCCCATTGGAGACAGAAAACTCATCTCCAGCTGTACTCACCTTAACCTTAAATCCACCCACTACTGCATCGTGTTCATCTACCCAGGCCGTGCCGTCATTGGCTGCCGTGTTGTATATATCTATTCTGGCGTGGTGCGCTATCACATTGCCTTGATAGGTATAATCTACAATCCACTGCCCTGACACCTCATGCACTGAGGTTTTTTTGATCTCGTAATCATCATAGCTGTCACCGCATGATGTCATCACGAAAACCATAAGGGCTGCCATCCAAATTTTATTTATGCTCTTCATAAGTAATTTCATTTAGTAAAAATTAAAGTTGGATCTGTGTCAGAGTGATATCCCACTCTCCACCAAAATCAGCCAACGTATGATAGGTGATCGTTTTAGCTCCGGCATCTACTGTCATGGAAGTGATATCCACTACATTGCCCCAAATCGGGAACTGCATCTGACCGAATGTAAAATCATTGGTTGCCAAATCATTTACAGTGACCGTAGCTCCACGAGCCAGGTATCCATCACCGAATCCTGAGCCTTCTCCATAGTAGCCACCTATCCCGTGCGAGATTTCGAAAACACCCGGAGACTTTTCCCAAACCAGCACATTGATATCACTATACATCACCCCCGTAGATCTCACAACAGTGGCAGAGTAAAGTCCGCTTATGCTTGTTGTCATATCTCCATTATCCACTCTATAGAGGGTTCTGGAAGTAGTTCCGGCAAAGCCATCTACGTTTACTGCAGAGTAAAGAACACTGTACTCATCTACTTCATTTGGTAGAGAGGCTCCCGAGTATCCTGAAAAGCGACCTACAAAAGATGTGGTAACATCAATCTCCGTACCCTGCTCAGTAGCCACCACTCCAGGATCACTAAAATCCTCGCTCGTGCCCAGCTGCAGTACAGCTGCCCCTGTGACTTCAAATACCGGATAATAGGTGATTGAAGATGTATTGGCTGTATCGTCCTCATCGCAGGCCACAAACAGCACTGCAAAAGCCAACAATCCGAAAAGTTTATTTATTGCTTTCATAACTTTCATATTTAAGGTTATCACTTGTGCCACCAAACATTGGTGAACACATTTACCTGAGCGGGAACATTTGCCTTATTAGAGCTGATTTCTGTATCAGGGTAAAGCAATCTGCGAGGGAAGTTTCCGGCAGTTACATTGTTTACTGCTACTGTATAGAAATCCGGGAATCCAGTTCTGTTTTGCTCAAAGAACGATTCCAATCCCTGGCTGTTCACCATAGAAACCCATTTCTGCTCTATGATAGCCTTGATCTGCGCATCGCCGGTATTGGTAGCTGGAAATTCATAAGCTCCGCCAGCAGCATAAAGTGTCGCATCTGGAGTCAGCCCCAGCTTGGCAAAAGAAGCATCAATACCAGCTTCATACATCGCTTTTGCATCTCCTGTGCCATATCCTCTTACTATCGCCTCTGCCTGTAGGAAATAACTCTCTGCTTCAGAAATGAAGTAGATAGGGTCAAGTGGCGCCAAAGCTGGCTGAGAAAGCCCATCCTTGTTGGTAGGAGTCTGAGCACGGAAGTTTCCCTGAATCAAACCTACATGAGGGCCATCTGTATCATCATTCGGAAAATTGAATAATGCATCAAGTCTGGCGTCACCGTTGTTGTCAAGATACGTGAGCAGCGTATTGCTCAAAACCAAATTTGGGAAACCAGAGAAATCAACCTCGGTTTCATAAACCGGATTTCTTCTATTAAGCTCGTCTGCAAACTGAGTCATATGCGCATCAGCAGCAAGGAAGTTGGCATCCTGATACAGTGCCTGAATTCCAGCACTGGCAACAGACTCTCGGGCATTCACCTGACGCAGGTAGATTTTCAACTTAAGCGTATTGGCAAACTGAACCCACATGTCCATATCTCCGCCGAAAATAATATCATCGGCTCCCGGAGGAATAGAAGTAGCCACAGTCAGGTCTTTCTCCAAAGCTTCATCCAGCATTGTGATCAACCCATCATACACTACCGTGCCTTCATCAAACTTCGGCTGAACCAATCCATCCAAACCCTGAAGCGCATCTGTAAATGGGATATTGTCATATAGATCTGTCAACACTTGGTATGTATAGGCAGAAATCACCGTGCTCATCAGATAGTAGTTCCAGTTCTCTGTAGCCAACGCCTGATCCCTCACATACTTCAAGTCATTGAGCGCTCCATTGTACAGCTCTCCATAGCCTCTGGCATCCAGTGTTGTTGATTGGATGTCGTAGCTATCATAGTTGGCATACTGCGATGCTCCCACTGACTGAGCCCAGTGTTGTGACCAGATCCCGCCTAGAATCTGGTACTGCCCTCCTATAATAAAGCCTGAGATGGCCGTTCCCGCAGGGAAGACAAGCTGAACGCTAGCTTCTCCCGGTAGATTAGGGTCTGTGTTGATATCAAAGAAGTCATCTCCACATGACGTGGAAAAGATCACCATGATCAAACCAACCAGACTATATCGTTTTATATTCTTCATAGTTATTTCTTTAAAATATTGTACTTAAAGTGTGACTCTCAGGTCGAAACCGTAACTACGTGTAGATGGCGTAGCACCAAATTCACCAAAGCTCGATGACAGCCCCTGGCCATCGTTGAAAGTGGTGGATTCAGGGTCGGCGAATCTATTTGAGCTAGGTGTCCACAAGAACAAGTTTCTACCAACAAGTGCAAGTCGCACCTGCTTAAATGGAGTCTTACTTACCACATTAGATGGCAGATTGTAGCTCACACTCAACTCTCTCAACTTGGTAAATGAACGAGTAAGCACATGAGCTTCATCTTTGTCCATGCCACCATCATTCCAGTAAGAATAAAGGTTGTCTTGTGTGATTGGAGTAGCATTTTCCACATAAGTCACATTATCACCATCCACCACTTCTTGCACCGAATTTGGCACAATAAAAGGCTTACGATCATTGTATTGAGTCACTACACTGGTACCCGAAAACTGTGTCAAACTTGCACTACGAGAATAGAATAATCCACCTTTTCTTACATCAAGCGTACCACTCACGGTAAACCCTTTGAAAGTCAAACCAGTTGATAAACCAGCCGTCCAGTCATGAGCAGCTTGCCCCATCACTTCTCTCTCACCATATACAGGCTTACCATCAGAGCCTACTATTATTCTTCCGTCATCAGTAGTTTTAGGTCCTCTAGCATTCAGCAAACCAACAGGCTCACCCGGTCTGGCAATCAGGTTCACTCCATTGCCTCCAAGCCCTCCGAGCGTGATTTCATCCAAACCATCGGTAAGGCTTACCAGCTTATTATCGTTTTTAGTGAAGTTCACCGAAACATCCCACTGGAAACTTCCCGTTCTGATCGGTGTAGCGGTCATCAAAGCCTCTATACCCTTATTGGTGATTTCACCAAGGTTTACAGTTTGTGCAGTGTATCCGGTACTTCTTGGTAGCGTAGCGTTCCAGATCAAATCCTTGATAGACTTGTCATACAATGACACGTCGAAATTCAATCTTTGCTGGAAAAAGCCCAACTCGAAACCAACCTCTATTTCAGTGGTGATTTCCGGCTGAAGATCAGGACTACCAATGATGTTTGATACCTCGAAACCGTTTACCTGAGTTCCTCCAGGAAGTGGAAAATTCAGCGAACGGAAACCATCGCTAACTCCTGCCGGCACAAATACCGGAAGAATTTGGTAAGGCTTGGCATCATTACCTGCCTGTGCCCATCCAGCTCTTATTTTACCATAAGAAAGGATATTATCAGAAATACCAAGAGCCTCAGTAAAGACAAAACTTGTATTTACACTAGGGTAGAAAAATGATCTGTTTTCCTTTGGTAAAGTAGAGGACCAGTCATTTCTGGCACCCACAGTAAGGAACAGATAGTCTCTAAAGTCTAAATCTATTTGAGCATAAGCCCCCACAATATTTCTCTCAACCGTACTCTGCGTTACAGCCGGCGAAGCTGAGCTATTAGAAATCTGATAGAACCCAGGAATATCAAGGCCTGCAACGGAAGCATAGTTGGCATCAGATCGCTGCATGTTCACATTATACCCTATCAATCCTCCAAAGTCAATGTCCCTTGTCAATGGCACGCTTATGTTGACCATCAAATCAGAGTTCACTTCAAAATTGTGGAATGCTTGCTCACCCACGGCTCCAGGATCTTCTGACGAAATACCATCGTTTGGCGATCCCGGTGTTGGCTGAAGTATCGCTCTCCAGGTAGATAGTTGGCTATTGGATACATCTCCTCCAACTCTCCATGTTACCCCCACAGCATCAGATACCTGATAGTTTAGGTTCATGTTACCGTAAACCCTGTCTTCGTTAAACTCATTTCCGTTATTGTTGAGTACGAAATATGGATTTACAGAATAGTAAGAATAGTAATTGTCCAGATTGAAAAATGGATCATTGAAATTCTTGGCTTCTACTACAGGAATATCCCTTGGGGTTTGCAATAGTTCATCATAAGTAGCCGAGTTTTGGCCCGTAGATATGAAAGAGCTGTTTTTCTTCACATAGTTTGCCGAAAATCCCGCCGTAAATCTGTCTGTCAAGTTGCTATTAGCACGGAACGAAAGTGTGTTCCTATTGTAACTATCTGCATCAGTTGGAAAAATCCCATTCGCATTTGTATTAGAATACGACATGTAGAACGTGGAGTAATCCGTACCTCCTGAGAATGCCACATTGTTGGTGAAGGTTTTGCCTATATTGAAGAAATCCTTCACATTGTTGGGCAAAGCAGAATAAGGCTTGATCAACTGAGAGTTATCAACTACCTCTCCCCATGGCCTCACTACACCGTCAAATTTAGGTCCCCAGCTAGTTTGTTCCGTAGGGTCGGTAGTACCGAAGAACCCTTGACCATACGTATTTTGAAAATCTGGCAATCTAAGCACAGACTGAAACACAGTAGAAGAAGAAACATCTACCTGGAATTTTCTACCCTCAGTAGCTGTTTTTTTACCTTTTTTGGTCGTTACGATAATCGCACCATTGGCAGCTCTGGATCCGTAAAGAGCTGTTGCGGACGCACTTTTCAGCACCGTAATTGACTCAATATCATTCGGATTGATGTCATTACCACGGTTACCAAAATCCAAACCTCCGTTGAGTCCCTGACTACCAATTCCCCCAACAAAATCACCATTCGAGAAAACCGTGTTTGTGGTCAGCTGAGTGTTATTTACCGGCACACCATCCACCACGTATAGAGGCTGGTTGTTGCTACCCAGAGATGACATACCTCTTAGTATGACATTGGTAGATGATCCCGGTTGTCCGGAACCCTGAGTGATATTTACTCCGGCTACCTTACCCTGCAGGGCATTCAAAGGACTAATAGATCGACCCTTTGTCAGATCTTCGTTCTTTAAAGTAGTGGTAGCATAACCCAATCGCTTGGAGTCACGCTCAATACCCAGAGCCGTCACCACAACTTCCGCAAGCTGCTGCACATCCGACGACATGCTCATGTCGATAATCGCACGAGAGCCGATGGCTACCTCCTGCGTCTGCATCCCAATAAATGAGAAAACCAACGTCTCGGATTCACCCGGAACGCTCAGTTTATAATTACCGTCAAGGTCAGTAGTAGTACCTATGGTAGTACCTTTGACTATGACGTTCGCACCAGGAACAGCCTCACCTTGACTATCGGTGATCTTTCCTGAAATTTGCCTCTCCTGAGCAAATGCCCCTAGCATTATACTAGCGAGAAACAGAGTTAGTAAAACTTTCTTCATACGCTTAATTTTTATGTATTAAGAATTCATTGAATGGGTAATGTTAGAAAGCTGTACTTGCGAAAAATTGTAAAAAAGAATTGCCCAAAAGCATAAGGGTTAGATGCCCCTGCACTGTGTCAATCGGCTATTCAGAATAATATTTTGCGGAACAATAAAGAGCAGGGCTCAAGTTTTAAGAAGACAGAAAAAAGAACAATTTTCGATAGAATTAATCTTTTGGAATTAAAATGGATTTCGGCTTAATTGGCTGAATTATTGATAGATATTTGAAGGATATGTTGAAAAAATTATGAAAAGAATACACTTTTTACTGCTTGCCCCGCTTTTATGTGTCACTTCGATGGCTATTGGCCAAAGTGAAACTCTGATTGATTCGGGCTATGACAAATACATGGATTCTGATTTTGTGGGCGCCATCAATGACTTCACTCGGGCACTCTCTTTTGATGCCACCAATGCAGAGACGTACTTCTTGAGGGGTGTGTGTTATTCTTCGATAAATGAGAAAGTAAAAGCCGTCTCAGACCTAAATAAAGCGATTGAACTGAAGGTGGACTATTACGAGGCTTATTATGAAAAAGGTTTCATTTTCTTATCGGACCAAAATGCTGAGCTCGCCATGGCTGAGTTGGATGCCGCAATAAAACTCAATCCCGATTATGCAGAAGCTTATGTAAGCAGAGGCACTGCCAAATGCATGCTGGAAGATAAAGCTGGAGCCAATGCCGACTGGGCCAAAGCCAAGGATTTGGGGGTTGGCTACACAGAATATATGAAGTGCGAATAAACCCGACAGCACAATTTACCATCATAAACTACTCCGATATCTGCTTTTTTTCGTAAACTAGATATATGATGGATTATCAAAAAAAGAAACAGCTTGGTATACTGGTGAAAATCGCCATTGTAGATGAGGAATTTGCGGATTCCGAAAAAGAGGTGATACAAAAAATAGCAGCTAAATACGGCGCTTCGCAGCAAGATTTGGATCAACTCTACGATACCGAAGACTTCAATGAGACCCTGGCTCCAATGGGCGTATCAGAAAAAATGGACTTTATGATGGACTGCATGCTGGTAATTCTGGCCGACAATGTGGTCACCGACTCTGAAGAATCGTTTGCTCTCACAATGGCTTCCAAATTAGGATTTAATCACGATGTAGTACCTTTTTTAATCGAAAACAAAGACACTCCTCGCGAAGAAATGAACGACCTGCTATTGAACTACATGGTTCACTAGAAAATCATAAAATACAAAAACACCAATATAAGCAGCACGGCCAGAGCCTGGACCCACATGCTCTGCTTCGAAAACTCATACCCGCAAATAGGACATTGGTTCTCTGACTGATCAACCTCCATCGCGCAGGATGGGCACTCTTGCTTTTTACCTGACATTCAATATTAATTCGCACCGAAAAACCATTTCCACAAATTTATTTAAATTCGTCCTGCCTCGACAATAACACTTACCTATGAGCAGTAAATCAAAAAGATTTGTGAGAAACCTATTAATCGTTGCAGGAGTTTTGTTTCTCACAGCAGTATTATTAGAATCTCCAGAGTTGATCATTCAGTACCTCAACTAATTGCAAACCACATTTAGTTATTCTTTAGATGGTCATGCGTATTAAAGTATTGATCTAAGATCAAAATCCTTTTTAGGTATGGTTTTTGGGATTGGTGCACTACGTCTAAATTTGAGTGAACCCAAACTGAATGACTACTCCGCCAAAATCGCTAACTCTGCTACTTCTGATTCTCGTGACTCAACTGGGAATGCAGCAGTCATTCGCCCAACTGGCATTTTTCAAGAGCCTCAAAGCCAGATCTATTTCCACAGAATTCACCCGAAACACAGGCTCTTTTAGAAACGAAGGTTTCGACCAATTCTCTTCTGAAGCCAAGTTTGGAGATCTATTTACCGATCCCGGACCAAATTACAGCTGGTACGGTCAGCTTGAAACCAACTCGTTTAACCTGCTCATGAATTTCAGGATGAAAGACACCACGCGCTTTCGGCATGAGTTTGTTGCAGGCATCAAAAAAATCAATCAACGGGTGCTATGGCTCGACGGTGATGATACCCGCTACAGAGGCCGGTCAGAATTGATGAAGGGTGTCGTTGGTTACAAGTATTATCTGATCAAGAGAAAACGCATCCGGTTTAGCGCAGGCTCGCAGGTGGATTTTGGCTTCACAGTATCGTCTTTTACAAAAGAAAATGGCTACTACGAATCATCGGAGTATTTTGGCAACAAAGGGTTGCAGGGGGGAATTGAGTTTCCTTTTGTTCTGGAGGTGAGGCCTTTTCGCGGATTTTACTTTTACCTTGGTCGCGCATTTGGTGCGGGATTTTACAGTCAGGATGGTGCCGGTCAGGTCATTTTTGCCAAAAGTATAATCACCGGCATGCGGTTCAACATATGAAATACTGGCTACTATCAGCACTTTTGGTGGCAAGCTATCAGCCTTGCTTTGCTCAGCAAACCCTCAGTGGGTACGTACGTGATGCCGATACCGGTGAAGATCTGATTGGTGTTACCATAATAGACCAAGACTCCAGAAAAGGAGCTGTGACCAACGCATACGGTTTCTACTCGATCACGCCCAATAAGGACTCTCTTAATCTCCGAATTACATACGTCGGGTATCAAACCATCACAAAAAAAATATATCTGGACAGCTCTGTTCAGGTAGATTTCAAAATGCAGCCAGCGATATCCACCTTGGATGACATTGTGATCAGCGCAGAAAGATTTTTGCTGGAAGAAGAAGTAACATCTACGGAAACGGGCGTTTTCAACCTGCAACCAAAAGAGGCTCTGGTCATCCCCACGATAGCCGGAGAATCAGATATTTTAAAAGTAGCCCAGCTCATGCCTGGAATAACCAAGGGTGGAGAAGGCACCACGGGAATATATGTGCGTGGCGGAACCGACGACCAAAACCTGGTGACACTGGATGAGGCCACCGTTTACAACGTAGGTCACCTCCTCGGATTTCTTTCGGTTTTCAACAGCGACGTAATCAAGAATGTAAAGGTAGTTAAAGGTGGATTTCCGGCAGATTACGGCGGCAGGCTGTCATCGGTCATTGACACCAGGATGGACGATGGAAGTACTGAGCGATTTCATGCCAAGGGTGGAATAGGCCTCCTCTCGTCACGGCTGAGGATAGACGGCCCAATTGTGAAGGACAAGGCCTCTTTTATGATTGCTGGCCGGCGGGCATATATCGACAAGGTTTTTGGGGTTTTTAACGTGCCATTTCCTTATTACTTCTACGACCTGAATGCAAAGGTGAACTACAAAATCAATAAACGCAATCGGGTGTATCTAAGCTCCTATTTTGGCAGGGATGTTTTCGCTGCACCAGAAGAAGTAGAGGATGATTTTCAGGGTGGTTTTGACCTGGGAAACTTCACATCTACGTTGCGCTGGAACCACGTCTCCAAGGGCCAAAGGCTCTTCGCCAATTTCACAGCTATTCAAACACGCTTTCAATACGACATAGAAGCTGATGTACCTGACAATTCGCTTTTGATCAAATCTCATATTCAAGACTGGGGCTTGAAGGCTGACTGGGACTACTACAAGTCTCCTGACGAAAGGATAGAGTTTGGAATCCACACGACCACTCACCTCTTCAGACCAAACGTAGTGAACACTACGGGTGAAATCTCGGATTTTCTCAAATCAAAAAAAGGCAAACGCCTGTACACACAGGAAACAGCCACCTACGCGGGTATAGAAAAGACTTTTGCTCCCAGGCTAAAAGGGTACGCAGGGTTGAGAGCCTCGAGCTCGGCGCTGGAAAATGCTTTTTATTATGGGGTGGAACCCCGACTCAATGCCAATTATGCCCTTTATGATCTCACATCGATCAAAGCGAGTTACAGCCTCATGCGTCAATATATGCATAGAGTCAGTTCCTCCAGTCTGGTTTTGCCCACAGACCTGTGGTATCCGGTGACAGCTTCCATCCTGCCTCAAACTTCCCACCAGTGGTCACTTGGCCTATTTCAGGGATTAAAAAGATGGAACCTCAACGTATCTGTGGAAGGCTACTACAAAACCATGAGCAACCTGATAGAATATCGGGAAGGCGCAAGGCTCATCCTCAACGACAATTTTGAAAAGGAACTGGTAACCGGGAGTGGCGAGGCATATGGTGTGGAGTTTCTGATCCGCAAGCAAACCGGCCCTGTGACTGGCTGGGTGAGCTACACGCTGAGTAAAACCACCAGACAATTTGATGACCTGAATAATGGGCAGAGGTTCCCCGGCAAGTACGATCGCACACATGATATTTCCATCGTTAACATCATCAAAATCTCCAAACGAATGGATATGTCCTGGGTCTGGACTTATACGACCGGTGCGTCCTTCACTCCACAAACCGGCCAATACATAGTACCCAATGCCACACTTACCGAAATAGAATTGATCCCAATATACTCATCTAGAAATGCGGTGAAGCTTTCTCCAAGTCACAGACTGGACATCAACCTGATAGTGAAACCAAAAAAAGAAAAAAGGATAAAAGGCGAATGGCAGTTTGGGGTCTATAATTTTTATAACCAGACCACCCCAAATCAAATCAGGATAAACTCTAACGGCAAATCATTGCAATATGTGCAATCGGGGATTTTCGGTTTTTTGCCGTCGGTAGCATATAACTTCAGTATTTAATATGAAAAGATATCTGTACAGCATCATAATAGGCCTTTTGATCTTCGAGACTGCATGTGTGGAAGATGTACTGATTGAGGTCGATCCGGCCCCACCCAAAATTGTGGTCAGTTCGCTTTTCATTCCCGACAGCATCATCATAGTGACAGCCACTCGCAGTTTTTCTGCCCTTTCGGGAAAAAACCTGAATGCACTTGAAGATGATCTTATTAACTCGCTATTGTTGGATCGTGCATTGGTAACCATCTCCTCAGACACCCAAACCGATACCCTTTTCAAATTGTCTCCAGGAGTGTTCGTTGGCGCTCTCAAAGATGCCAGACCGCATGACGTGTTTGAACTGAATATCTTCGATAGCCTGACGATGAGCTCGGCCAGATCGGTAACCGAACTGAAAGAACAAGTGCGATTTGACTCTGTGAGTCTGAATCGTGAAGTAAGCAATGGGGACACCACATCATTTTTGTACTACCAGTTTCGCGATCCGGCTGAGGATGAAAACTGGTACCTCGTGCAGGGATTTGAGTTGCCACGGCTGCCCAACTTTGACAATGTGCAGTTCGATGTAGAAAACGGGGATGTCATTCTTTCACCAGACACCTCCAATCAGGTCTTTTTCCAGCCCGATGTGACGCTACTGTTTTCTGATTTAATCTCAGACCTTACTCTGGAAAACGATACTGTCAAGTCCAGAGAAGAACTTGGGTTTTACCAACCCAGGGATACGGTGGTTTTCGTGATGATCAACATCGATGAAGGCTATTATGATTTCCTTCAGGCCAGGAAAAGATCAGGAGGTATTTTGCAATCTCTCACGCGTGAGCCGGTAAATCACCCGTCAAATGTGGAAAATGGTTATGGCTATTTCACCATGCACCTTCCACATTTTAGGGCTTTTGTAAGGGAGGAGGATTGATCCTCCTACTTGATATATCTAAAATCGTGACCTGCCTCTAGCTGAACCACAGTCTCATAAATCAGATTGATGGTCTGCTCCAAATCTTCGTAAGTACACATCTCTACAGTAGTGTGCATGTACTTAAGCGGAATAGAGATCAATGCAGAAGCAACTCCTTCGTTGGAATATGCAAATGCGTCTGTATCGGTTCCTGTGGATCTTGATGAAGCTCTCCTTTGAAATGGAATCTCATTTTTCTCCGCCACGTCTATGATCATGTCGAGCAGATTGTTTTGCACGGCCGGTCCATAACATACGGTTGGTCCTTTGCCACAGCTGATATCTCCGCTCGTGATCTTATCATACATAGGCGAATTGGTATCATGCGTCACATCTGTGACGATGGCCACATCCGGCTTGATCTTGTGGGCAATCATTTCCGCTCCTCTCAAACCTATTTCCTCCTGCACGGCGTTGACGACATACAAACCAAAAGGCAAATCAACTTTGTTTTCTTTGAGCCTTCTGGCCACCTCAGCAATCATGAATCCACCGATTCTATTGTCGAGTGCTCGCCCTACCAAAAACTTTTCGTTGAGCTCCATCAGCTCATCATCAAAAGTGATAACCGTACCCGGATGAATGCCCATTTTTTCCACTTCATCTTTGGAGCTCGCCCCCACATCAATGAAGATGTTTTTCAAGCTAGGATTATCCTCTTTATCCTTTCTTACGTGAATCGCAGGCCAGCCAAAGACACCTTTAACGATCCCTTTCTTTGTATGAATGTTTACCTTCTTAGATGGCGCAATCTGGTGATCCGACCCTCCATTTCTGATCACGTAGATATAGCCCTGATCCGTGATATAGTTTACAAACCAACTGATCTCATCGGCATGGGCCTCTATCACCACTTTGTATTTAGCTTCCGGATTGATCACCCCCACCATGCTGCCGTATGTGTCAGAAATATATTCGTCGATATATGGCTTCATGTATTCCAACCACAATTTCTGTCCTTCGGCTTCAAAGCCTGTGGGTGATGCGTTGTTTAGATACCTGAAAAGAAACTCTTTGCTTTTATCGTTCATATTAAATTAACTCAGTCCAATTATTCTGTAAATCTAGCATTGATTGAAATACCCTTCCACTGAAATAGCACGAACTTATTTTATTGGTAAACCCTGATATAGTCCACGAGCATCGAGCTCCGCGTAAAATCTGGTTCAATATCCGGTTCAATGGCAATATTAAAAATGAAATAGTAGGGCATATCATACGGCCAGGTGTCTTTGTTTTGAACCTCGGGTTGATAAACAAGGTGCTCAACACCATCAACACAAAATGACATTTTATCCTCCGACCACTCCATAGAGTATAAATGAAACTCACCAGAAACATTCTCAACATTTTGCCCACTGGTATTAATTACTCGATGACCGTAGCTTGATGAATTGTGCAATGCACTAGAAACATAGTTCTGCTTCTTGCCCCAATGTTCCATTATGTCAATCTCACCGCAGTTTGGCCAGTTGGTAGTTCCGTACCCCTGGGTTTCCCAATATGCTCCTGCCTCGTTTATGTTGGTGTTCAGCAGCCAAATGGCTGGCCAAGTACCAATCCCAAATGGCATTTTCGCACAGATTTCCACTCTTCCGTAGGTAAAGGCGAATTTTGAATTGAGCCTGGCAGAAGTATATTCCTTGGTATAGCCCTGATCTTTGAAGGTTTCTTTAATCGCTACCAAATTCAAACATCCGTCCTGGACAAAGGCGTTTTCCTGACGGTTTGTATAATGTTGAACTAAACCACCAAACCAGCTACCCACAGACGGGAGTTGAGTTTGAAGAAACCATTTATTGGAATCAATAGCACCTTGCCCATCAAATTCATCTGACCAAACCAAAGAATCAAATTTGGCTACAACTTGCGTATGGCCAGACAGTGTGCTGGACAATAACACAAATACCAACAGGAGTTTATACATCAATGAGTTTCCGATTGTGATAGAAGAGGTGATCTATAAAGGTATATTTCCGTGCTTCTTCCTTGGTAAATTATCCACTTTGTTTTCCAGCATTTGATAGGCCCGTATCAGTTTTGCTCTGGTATTGTGTGGTAAAATAACCTCATCAACAAACCCGCGCTCTGCCGCCTTATAAGGGTTGGCAAACTTCTCAGTGTATTCGTCAATTTTTTGTTGCAGCATTTCATTTGGGTCTTCAGCATTGGCTATTTCCTTTCGGAAAATGATTTCAGAAGCACCCTGCGCTCCCATCACGGCTATTTCTGCAGTAGGCCATGCAAAGTTCATATCAGCACCTATATGTTTGGAGTTCATCACGTCATAAGCCCCTCCATAAGCTTTTCGTGTAATCACCGTGACTTTCGGCACGGTCGCCTCGCTCAGTGCATACAGCAGTTTTGCTCCATGTGTGATGATACCGCCCCACTCCTGATCTGTGCCAGGCAAAAATCCGGGTACATCTACCAGCACTAGCAATGGAATGTTGAAACTATCGCAGGTACGCACAAATCTGGCTGCTTTTCTGCTGGACTTGATTCCCAATACGCCTGCAAAATTATTGGGTTGGTTGGCTACAACCCCTATACTCCGACCTGCAATCCTGGCATACCCCACCACTATACTTTCTGCATAATCTTTATGTACTTCAAAAAATGAATCCTTGTCGGCGATACCTTCGATCACCTCACGCATTTCATAAGGCTGGTTTGGGTTATCCGGCAAAATACCATCAAGATCCTCCCTGACCTCATCTCCATTTGTTTCATACGGCAGCATTGGAGGCAGATCTTCGCAATTAGAAGGCATGTAGCTAAGCAGGCGTTTCACATCCCTTATGCACATAGCCTCATTTGGTGAAGTAAAATGAGTGACACCACTTTTCATGGCATGCGTTTTAGCACCACCCAATTCTTCTGAAGTCACCTCCTCCTGAGTTACGGTTTTCACCACATTCGGTCCAGTCACAAACATGTAACTGGTCTTCTCCACCATAAAAATAAAATCTGTCAAAGCGGGTGAGTAAACCGCCCCGCCAGCACATGGTCCCATGATAGCGGAGATTTGAGGGATTACGCCGGATGCTCGCGTATTTCTATAAAAAATATCAGCATATCCACCTAGTGAAACTACGCCCTCCTGAATCCTGGCTCCTCCAGAGTCATTCAGGCCAATAATAGGCGCACCATTCTGCATGGCCATATCCATGATCTTAACAATCTTTTCGGCATGCGTCTCTGATAAAGACCCTCCAAAAACAGTAAAGTCCTGACTGTACACATACACGAGCCTGCCATCTACTGTTCCATAACCGGTTACCACTCCATCACCGAGTATTTTTTGCTTATCCAGCCCAAAGTCAGAAGACCTGTGCATCACAAACTTTCCTATCTCCTGAAATGACCCTTTGTCCATCAGCAGGTCAACTCTTTCTCTCGCCGTAAGTTTCCCTTTGCTATGCTGACTTTCTATTCTGGTTTCACCTCCCCCAAGAAGCGCTTTCTCGTTGAGCTCCTCGAGTTCCTTTATTTTATCGTGAGTTGACTTGAAAAAACTTGGGGTGTTGGGCTTTTTGTTACTCATTTTTTTCTTAATAAATGTTGTACATCTAGTTGATTGGTAAGTTACAAAATGGATTCATTTTACCGCCAAACTATGCACGATAACTCCCGTGTATTTGTTGGATAGATGGGTCGGATATACTTCTTCTTTTTAATTATCTTGCGCCCTAATTTTTACCGGTATGAGGATCGCAGTGATTGATATGGGCACCAATACATTTCATCTAATGATCGTAGATGTGATGGATGGCGAGTGGAAAATAATCTACCGTGAGAAAACTGCTGTGCGCATAGGAAAGGACGGTATCAATCAGGGCAAAATCACGCAAGAGGCGGAGCAACGCGCTTTGGACTCCTTGATCAAATTCAAAGAGGTCATTGCCGCCGAAAAAGTAAATAAAGTGTTTGCCACTGCTACCAGTGCCATCCGAAATGCCAAAAATGGTCAGGACATTGTAGCCAGAATTTTAGAAGAGACAGGCATAGAAGTAAATGTTATTTCCGGCCTTCAGGAAGCTGAGCACATTTACTACGGTGTGAAAAAAGCCATGGATATAGGATCGGATCCTGCACTCATCATGGATATTGGTGGCGGGAGCATTGAATTTATCATTGGTAATTCCTCTGAAATTTTCTGGAAACAAAGCTTTGAAATAGGCGGCCAGAGACTGGTTGAAAAGTTTCACCGACACGACCCTATTCAATCAAATGAAGTTGACGAGCTAAAAGTGTATCTGGAAACACAACTTCAAGAACTATTTGATGCGTATAACCAATACAAGCCTGAAACACTGATAGGTAGTTCAGGGACATTTGATACTTTGAGTGACATATTTCTACTATCCTCAGGAAAAATAAGACAGGAAAACCTCACCGAATATCCGCTTTCAATCGGGGCTTTCCATGAGATTTTAGAAGATATAAGAGCTAAAAACAGAGAACAAAGATTGGAAATACCCGGAATGATTCCATTGCGTGTGGATATGATTGTAGTAGCTTGTGTGCTCATCGCATTTATCATTGAAAAATTGCAAATCAAAAACATCCGTGTATCGGCCTATGCGTTAAAAGAAGGGGTTCTGCTAAGTACGATCCAGGATTTGGAAAAGGAAAACACCTGGAACTGATACGCTTGTATTTTTACCTAATAAAATTATTTTAATGACAATATCTCACGACGAACTATTTCAGTTTGCTAAAGAAATTCTAGAAGCGACGGGTTGTTCTGAACAAGAAGCTCGAAAAAGTGCAGAGGTGCTTTTGAGTGCAGACTTGCGTGGAGTAGACTCGCATGGGGTGGCCAGACTTTCAGGATACATCCGACTCATTGACAAAGAAAGGGTAAATACATCGCCGAAAGTAAAAGTGGTGCATGAAACGCCTAGTACGGGAGTGATCGATGGCGATAGCGGACTTGGCCTGGTGGTGGGGCCGCAAGCCATGAAATTGGCCATAGAAAAGGCCAAAACGGCGGGCACTGGCTGGGTGTCGGTGAGAAACTCCAATCACTATGGAATAGCCGGGTATTACAGCATGCTGGCTCTTGAAGAAGATTGCATAGGCATAGCCATGACCAACGCCAGCCCACTGGTGGCTCCTACATTTTCCAAAGAAAGACTTTTAGGAACAAATCCCATTTCCGTAGCAATACCCGCAGATAAGGAACCTCCTTTTGTGCTGGATATGGCTACCACCACTGCCGCAAACGGAAAGCTTGAAATCCTCCAAAGGAAAGAAGCGCAAATGCCGAGCGGCTGGGCTCAGGATGAAGAGGGCCAGATAACTACAGACCCTTTCGGTGTGCAAAAAGGAGGCGCACTGCTCCCACTTGGTGGCAACCGCGAACATGGCTCTCACAAAGGATATGGCTTATCAGCGGTTGTTGATATTTTTTCAGCGGTGCTTTCAGGTGCCAACTATGGCCCCTGGGTTCCTCCGTTTGTAGCATTTCTTGATCCCCCGAGCGACCCTGTGGGCAAGGGAATCGGTCACTTCTTTGGCGCTATGCGCATTGATGCCTTCCGACCTGCTGGCGAGTTTAAGTCACACATGGACAACTGGATCACACGGTTCAGAGAGGCCAAGCCTGTAATGGAAGGTCATCAGGTTTTGATCCCTGGAGATCCTGAAAGAAAACTGGAAAGAGAACGAAGAGCCAACGGAATACCGCTTCTCGACAAAGTGGTAGCCGACCTCAAAGGTTTAGGTGAGCGCTTCGATGTACGATTTCCTGAATAATACGCATGAATCAGGAAACTGCCCTTTCGATACTCAAATCAGGACACAACGTCTATCTCACCGGCTCGGCAGGGACAGGAAAAACTTATCTGATCAATGAATATGTAGAATACCTGCGCCAGCGAGAAGTTCCGGTTGCGATTACTGCCTCTACAGGAATTGCCGCAACTCATATCGGTGGCCAAACCATTCACTCATGGTCGGGCATTGGCATAAAAGAACGCATCACCTACCCTGATCTGGAGCGAATCTCCAAGAACAAGCAGACCAGAGACCGTCTGGAAAACGCCAAGGTTCTCATCATAGATGAGATCTCTATGCTGTCAGGCAAAATTCTAACAGGGATCAGCGATATCCTGAAGCATTTCAAAAAAAGCAGCAAAGCCTTTGGTGGAATACAGGTGATACTATCAGGCGATTTCTTTCAGCTACCACCGGTATCAAGGCAGGGTTTGCCAAACAGGGAAAAGTTTGCCTTTATGGCACCTGTATGGGTAGATGCCGGGCTCAAGGTTTGCTACCTCACCGATCAGTACAGGCAAGGGCAAGACTCCCTGGCCAATTTACTGGCCGAAATCAGAAACAAAGATGTGACTGACGATTCGGTCATGCTGATTCAGGATAAACTGAGAGAACAATCTGATGACCTTGAGGTATTGAGGCTATTCACCCACAATGCAGACGTGGATGAGATGAACACCAAGCGCCTCGCCGACAACCCAAACGTAACACATGTTTTTGAGGCCAAAACAGAGGGAAAATCCAATATCGTAGAATCACTGAAGCAATCTGTACTGGCGGCACCCAGGATAGAGCTGAAGCTGGATGCCAGGGTGATGTTTGTCCGCAACAACCCTGAAAAGGGATACTTCAATGGTACAATGGGAACCATCATCGACTTTGATGGGGAAGAAGGCTGGCCTAAAGTCAAAACCACAGAAGGTCGTGTCATTATCTGTAAACCCGAGGAATGGACAGTGGTCGATGAAAAAGAAACGATCCTGGCTTCCTACAAGCAGGTTCCGCTACGGTTGGCCTGGGCAATCACTGTTCACAAGAGTCAGGGGATGACCCTCGACGGAGCAGAGATGGACCTTTCCAAAACCTTCGAGACAGGACAGGGATATGTGGCACTTTCACGCCTCAAGACCTGGGAAGGACTCAAGCTGAAAGGCATAAATAACAATGCGCTTGCTGTTGATGATCTTGCTTTTAGAGCAGACGTGAGATTTAAGGAGCTATCACGTGACAATGAAAACGAAGCACTCAACATAGCCATTCAGGATATGAAGCTCCGCTGGGCCAACTTCATAGAACGATGCGGAGGCACCAATGACGAAGAGGTGATCAAGTCAAACCAGGAGCGTGAGAAAAAGTATTTGACGAAGGCTACAAAAGAAAGCACCTACGTCAAAACGAAAAAACTGGTTCAAAAAGGCATGTCGCTGGAGTTGATTGCGTTTGAGCGTGACCTCACGCTGGGCACTGTGATCAACCACCTGGAGCAAATCAGGGCAGAAGACTCAAAAATTGATTTGAGCAAATACGCACCTGACGCCAAAACCATGGAAAAGGTGGAAAAAGCTGTAGAAAAATTAAAAGCTCAGGGGAACGAAGAGTTCTTCGACAAAGACGGCAATATTCGGTTGGGTTACATTCATACTGCCTTGAACAAGAAGCTGGATTACGATACTATCAGATTAGCGAGAATGTTTTTGGTTTGATAGCTGTTCAAACCATCATTCCTTGTAAACTTTAAATTCATAAGTATCATTTCCCAACCTCACTTTGACCAAATACAAACCACTTTCCCGGTTTTTAAGATTTACCTTCTTGCTATTTGATTTAAGAGTTGTCGAATAAATTTCCCTCCCAGTAGAGGCACTTAATATCCACACCTCAATATCTTCATTCTCACTGCTTTCAATGTAGAGAAAATTAGATGTTGGATTAGGATAATAATTGCAATTTATTGGATTCGATGTACCAACAGAGAAACTACTGGCCTTTTGCGATATGTGCAGATTTCTTTCCTGCTCTTCGCTAACCTCAATCAGAATTTCCTAGCTTAAAGCCGGAGAGAGTAGGTAATTGCAAAGTATCCCATACAAATCTTGATGTTCATCATTTTTTATAGAGATTAATCGTTATTCCGTTTTCAGAATTTATCAGTTGCAGGAAGTTTTTTGATATAGCATAATCGATTCTAACTCTTGTCTCATTACAGCTAATTGCCTCACAAAACTTACCTCCAAAAAAGGCTTCAGCTTGGGTTTTTGGATAAATCAATGTTGAAGAAAGACCAGAGATTAAGAAATAACCTTCCGAAAGTACTATATCTCCACTCATTCCCACCTCTCCCAGGTCAGCACCCATACTCACTAATCCTGAATCATCATAAAAAGAAATTCCCACCTCTCCTGATTCACATGCCGGCTGATAAATTTGACCTTCAATTAAAATTTGCTGAAAAATCCAATCTCCAAATAAAGTTTCATCTAATTCTACTGTGTCTACTTCTTTAACACAATGTTTAATCACATTAATCTTCTCAAGGTCGAAGCTTTTGAAGTCACCCTCTTTACACCCTACTACTACATTTCCACTTACTTCCACATTAGTATGTGCTTCAATCGAAGCAATGGAATCTAAGGAGCATAACCTGTAATAGGTAAACTTTTGATTTGTGGAATCTAACATAGATAAACCACCTATACTGTCATTAAGAGATTTAAGAACCTCCATTCTGCTCTTTTCCAAAATCTCTATAACTGGCGTCTCTGAACAATCACATTTACCTGAATTATCGTTTTCAGTGCATGAAATTAAGCCCCATACGATTAAGCATACAATCAAACTGTACAATCTCTTTTTCATAGTCAGAAATTGAATGAAGTATTAAAAAGTCGTTATGTAAAAAAAAGCAAAAAGCGCAATAATATTTTCCGAATAATGGTTTATTTTTTTTTACACTGATCCGTTTTTAATACAAAAGTGATTCATCTCCACAAAATCACCCCTTCCCATGACCCAGGTCATTACTTATTAAGAAAACGTTTCATAGCTTCCAAACAAGTTCCCCCAGGATCTTTGACTTACTGCAAATTCATATTTGAAAATATTTAAACGCTGTTAAGAGTTATGCTCACCCTGAAAAATGAAAACTACTGCCCTTACGCTCGCTTTACTTTTTGTATTTAACTTCTTCAGCCTCCATGCTCAGGATTCGCAGAAAGATGTTTTAACAAACCCTCCATCAGAGGAAGTTCTGGCTGCTTTGATGTATAGCTGCTACGTGTGCCACAACCCACGGGTCAAATCACATGAAGACATCATAGCCCCTCCGCTGATATCGGTGAAGTACATTTACAAATTCAAATACCCTGAAAAAGAAGATTTCGTTGACAAAATGACTGACTTCATACTGGAGCCGAACAATCAAAAAGCGCTTATGCAAGGGCCGGTTATGAAATTTGGTGCCATGCCTGACATGCCGATGGATCCGGATCAGGTGAGGATCATATCTGCCTATATATATGAAAATGAGATAGAGGAGCCGACATGGTTTCCAGAGTATTTTGAAAGCCGTCACGGCATGAAATGGAAAGGCCAATGACACGTTCTAATGTGCATCTGCTGGAAAATCATTACCTGGCTCACCATAGATATAACCAGGATGAATATCTGCTGGATCAGAAGACGTATCAGCATATCATGGACTATGTATCAAACTTCCGGTATAGCATACACATGATACCTGATGACGAGCGTGTGGAATGCCAAAAAATCATTGATCAAAATGAAACCATGCACTGCACTGTTCGGATCAATGAGTTGGTTTTTGAGTAGAGCTAGTGTTCGGTTTTTTGATAAAACCTGTCCGTTTTTGATCGGAAATCGAAATACACAATTATTACAATCCTAATTATCAGCCACTTACAATCACGGCACTCATTTTGAGATGGATAAGCCAAACATCTACATCATGAGAGTATTGATAGTAATTATTCTTTGGTTCATCTTATTTTCCATCTCCTGGCCGGTTGCGGTAGCGTTATTCTTTTTGCTCCCTTTGATCTGGCTTCTTTTACTTCCGTTCAGGATAGTCGGCTTCACGCTGGAGTTGGTATTCCGGATTATAGAAGGTATTGTATTGTTCCCTTTTCGGGTGATAAAGAGTTTGTAAATACCTATTGCAGCAACAAACATTCAACACCTATGCCAGCACCTTTGGCAATTTCAATAGCACCATTTTTCACCTTTGGGCCATCGGCCGTGTCGTTGGAGATCAGAAGAAAGCCATCCATATCCACATAGTCCAGCCACGGAAGTAGCTGAGCTACAGCGGAAATTCCTACGGAAGATTCAGTCATGCAACCAACCATCGCTTTCATACCCAGAGACTTTGCCGTAGCTATCATTCTTCGAGCCGGTGTGAAACCTCCACATTTCATGAGTTTGACATTGACACCATGAAAATGGTCTTTACATCTCGAAACATCCTCCTCCTGCTCGATGCTTTCATCCGCTATCAATGGCAATTCGCTTTGCGCAAAGAGCATTTTCATTCCTTCCCAATCATCGGCCTTTAAGGGTTGCTCGATAAACTCTACTCCCAGGCTCTTCATCTCCCTTGCATTGCGCAACGTCTCATCTACACCCCAGCCACAATTGGCGTCCACCCTAAAAGTAGCGTCCGTCACGCTCCTCAACTCACGAATGATTTTGAGGTCTTCGTTGGTGCCAAGTTTGATTTTGTAACTAGACCAGGGGAATTCACGCAACTTGCTCACCATATTTTCCACGGTATCTATACCTATGGTATAATTTGAAACGGGAAGATTTTCGTAACTACCACCCCACAGCTGGATGTGCGACAATCCCTTTTTCTTTGCATACAGATCATGTATGGCCACATCAATCGCTGAGAGTGCAAATGAATTGGTTTGGAATGGTATTTTCAGTCCCTCCCAAAAATCAGCAGGGTCCTGGTACTGATATGATTCGATATGGGACCGATTGGCTTCAAGAAGATCCACCATATCGGCAATGGTTTTGCCGTAATACTTGCTGGCGGTGGCTTCCCCATAGCCAGAGATGTCACCATCCTGCAGCTCTACGATGAGCGTTTGCTGCACGTCTCGCAT
This sequence comes from Cyclobacteriaceae bacterium, assembly GCA_039944535.1. Lineage (GTDB taxonomy): Bacteria > Bacteroidota > Bacteroidia > Cytophagales > Cyclobacteriaceae > JAMZMI01. Next base: position 378,541 of record JBDUYP010000023.1, on the reverse strand, counting down.
ATCATGCGCTATCTTGAAGGTATGCTTGAGATGCAGGTCGTACTGGTGCAGGATCAGTTTCAAACTGTTCGTTTTTGATTATCGGATTACTCCGTTTTTCATTTTCTCGAGAGTATCTCCATCGTTGACATCATATACAAATCCGTTGACGATGGCATATCTGACTTCTTCGCCATCCATGAGGAGAAAAGTGGCATTGGTCCAGAGTTTCACATTGTCCGTTTTCGTTTTTTCCGAAAGGGTCAAATTGAGAGGAAAAGGGCTGAAGGCGGTCTCAGGTTTACTATCAACTAAAATATCTGTATATCCATCTGCTAGCAACTGACCAAAGTTCAGGTTGTCCAAAGAATCCAAGTGGGCAGTTTCAGGCACAAAGACTTTTCCTGCCGCATACGTCAAACCGCTCGCTTCTACGGTGTTGTAGCCATAGTAGGTGGACAGGTCCCCTACTTCGCCAATGCTACCCAGATAGTGATAGTCTGTGTGCTGGCTGTTGTCTTTTGGTGAAGTATAAATACCCAAATCCAAAATGTATGGTTTTCCCTCCAGTAAATAGGTAAGTCCCTCTATTTTGAGGTCGAATAATTTGCGATCATTGTTCGGAATCTTCTCGTATTCTTTGATATCTATCTGCTGATAAGCATCATTGGCGATGACAAAAACAGAGGACAGAATAGACAAATAGTTCAACTTTCGGATAAACTGCTTTTCGCTATCTTCAGGGTATCCACCTGACTCAATCAGAATGGTACTGGTACCCCATTTTTGGATATTGTCACCAAAAGCTCTCGGCTCAAAATCATCATTGTAGCGACCTACCTGGCCTGGCGCATATCGCTGAATGATGTCGTTCATATACACGATGATTTTCATCGCATTGCCACGGACTTCATTGATTGATTTTTCATAATTATAAGCTGGCGCCAAATAAGAAATGGTGGCCGGCTTGGCCGTGCGCTCTGCGTTGTAATAGGTGCTTTGGTCATGAAGGTTAAAACCAAAATCTGCATCCAGACTATCTCGCACTCCCTTTAAAACTCTGGCTTCTGGCGTTTGCAAACGCAGCGCATCCCTATTCAAGTCTATATCGAGCGCATTTCTTCTTTTAAACTGCTCCGCCCCATCAGGGTTTAGCATTGGGATAAAATGAAGCCTCACTTTAGTGAGCAATTCTTTCTTCTCTTTTTTAAGTGTCTTTTTGTCCTGAAGGAAATTAAGAATATCAAAAATGGCCATGGTGGCAGTAGGCTCATCCCCGTGCATTTGTGACCACAGCAACACATCTATGTCGCCTGTCCCCACAGAGATCAGCGAAATACTCCTGCCTTCTATAGATTCTCCCACTTGCGTCACTGTGTATCCTTTGGTTTTGGCTACTTTCTCAATCAGCGGCTGCAAATCGGCATGCTTAATCCTGAGACGGTTCAGACTGGGCTCTTTGATCTTTTCATAATTATCAAAAAGTAAACTGTCGAATTTGAGGTTTTGAGCGAATACTGCAATTGGAAGCAAGAAAATCCAAAACAAAACGGTGCGCATGTCAATCTATTTAGTGTTTGAGATTAGTGATCATTCGGTCTCTGCTCATTCGGGCACAGGCAGAAATCCCAAATCTATGGTAGCGGCACGAATATCCGATAGAAATTGCTCTCCCGGATCAGACTTTTCGGTGCGATAACCGGCATCTTTCTCGAGCCACAGTTCGTGGTTTTCAAATTGAGTGTATTCCGAGTGGCCTATGAGGTACTGGATGTCATATTTCTCTTTAAGGTATTGAGCCAACCAGATATTTGACTTCAATTGAGCTTCGGTAAGGGGTACTTCATCTGTACCTCCTACATTTTCAATACCTATGGCGCAGTGATTGAGGCCTATCACATGTCTGGCCATGTAAGTTTCCGGCATCAACCTGTATATTTTACCATCCTGGTCCACCACAAATTGCGAAGACACATTCAAAGCACCGGCACTGGCTATTTCCGGCCGCCAATTTGGAAGTTTGGACTCATGGAAAGCCGCAAGTGTTTTTTCTAAAGTTGGGATGACAGTATAGTGAATGACGATCATCCTGGGATCTATGGTTGGTTCTGCCTGCTCAATGCCGTAGTGTTCATCAAGATACTGAAGGGTCAGATCGATCCGCTCCTGATCAAAAATCACTGGGCTATCAACAATATGGGTGGTTTTGCAACCACCCATAACAACTAAACTTACTATGTAAATAATGTACTTTTTCACTATGATATTTTATCCTTGATGGGACTGATAGTAGTCCACTGCTTTTCTCACTGACCCATTGGCCTCCAGCAGATTATTAGCCTCTTCGGTAGATACACCTATGTCATCCACAATCATTCTAATGGCTCTGTTCACCAGCTTCTTGTTGCTCAGTTGCATATCCACCATTTTGTTTCCTTTAACTTTTCCAAGCTGAATCATCACGGTAGTGGAGATCATGTTGAGCACGAGCTTTTGTGCCGTTCCTGACTTCATTCGGGTGCTGCCAGTGACAAACTCCGGCCCCACGATCAATTCAATACCCACATCCACAGCTTCGGTAAGTTCTGTGTCTTTATTGCATGAAATCCCACCAGTAAGCAGTCCTCTTCTTTTGGCCTCACGCACTCCTCCGAGCACATACGGAGTTCGCCCTGAAGCTGCAATACCTATCACCGTATCGTTTTCGTTGGGGTCATAGGTCATGATATCCTGCCATGCCAACTCAGTGTTATCTTCGGCGTTTTCCACAGCTTTACGGATGGCGCTATCTCCTCCGGCTATGAGGCCAACTACCATATCATCTGGTGTTCCATAAGTGGGAGGACACTCAGATGCGTCCAAAACACCCAGCCTTCCGCTGGTGCCGGCACCTATGTAAAACAGGCGTCCGCCTAGTTTCATGCGCTCAACGATGAGAGAGATGAGTTTTTCAATACACGGTATTGCTTTTCCTACTGCCTCTGGCACAAGGCGATCCTCAGAATTGATATTGGTCAAAATTTCATTGACACTCATTTTATCAAGATCGGAAAATTTAGATGGCGATTCTGTCACAGTGTCTAAACGTATATTCGGATTATTATTCATTTTCATTCAACTGATCCTAATGGTTGTTTTATCTGAATTCTTTTGATACTGGTTTGCTACCAGTTGATCAATAGGTTTTCTAATGATATTTTCTATTTTAAAATTCTTTTTTTCGGCTACTAATCTCAGCTCCTTTTCAAAAAAATGAGCAATAGATCCTACAAATCCTACCCGATAATCTTCGTTTGAAGGATAACCCGCAAGACAATTATCGAAAAACAATTCGAACTCTGCTGTCACTATTTGAGAAAAGTATGCCGAACCTGCATATTCTGGCGCCAAATATCCCACGATACTGGCAAGAAACCGATTCGGGTATTTGTCCTGATAAACCTTCTGGTAGATTTCACTTTGGCTCAAACCAAGTATATCTTCAAGTGATTTAGACTGACTTTCCGGCATGTTTTTTCTGAGATAATCCCTCATGAGCCTTTTGCCTATCTGTGCACCTCCACCTTCATCACCAAGGATATACCCAAGACTTGACACGTTTTGTACGACAACACCATTGTTATACATGCACGAATTGGATCCTGTACCCAAAATACAGGCTATTCCTTTTTGATCTCCGAAGAGCGCCTTGCCAGCAGCTACCAGATCGCTTTCGACCTGCACATGAGCTGACGGAAAAAACTGGCTAAACAAGCGGCAAAGCTTCTGTTTGTTGTCTTCCTGCGAACAACCAGCACCGTAAAAGTACAATGCATCTACATCATACTTTTGCATCTGTTTCAAGACATCCTGTTGATCGGCTATCAATCCCTCTATTGGTTGTAGCACAGGATTGATCCCATTGGAGAGGAAATCCTCCACGAGACCATCTTGCGTTACCAGCCTCCAGTCCGTCTTAGTTGATCCACTTTCTGCTATTACTGTTATTGCCATAACATTTTACCAACACCAAAATAATATTGGCCTAGATAGTTTTAAAATCCCACTCAACAAATGCTTCCATAGCTTCATACTCAGCCATTCCCAGCTTATCGTATAAGTTGGCCGTCCCCCTGTTTCGATCTTCTGCTCTTTGCCAAAATTCGCGGCTATCTCTTCCGGGGAAGACTACACCATCTTTTTGGGATTGATGCTTAAATATAGCCTTTCGCTTCTTAAGCAATTCATCCGGGCTTAATGGCACGGCCATTTCTATCTCTCCGATATCCCACTCCTGCCATGCTCCACGATACATCCACACCTTGCAATCTTGCATCCAATCTTCGTCTCTGATCCTTAACACCGCCTGGAAAACGGCATCCAGGCATACTCTGTGTGTGCCATGCGGATCTGAAAGGTCTCCAGCAACAAACACCTGATGTGGTTTCACTTCCTTCAATAAATCGATGGTAAGCTGAATATCATCCTCTCCCAACGGCTTTTTCTTAACTTCACCTGTTTCGTAAAAAGGCAAGTCCATAAAATGGATATTTTCAGGTTTTACCCCGCAAAAACGGCATGCTGACTTGGCTTCATTGCGACGAATTAATCCCTTCAATTTTCTCATACCAGCTGGATCTACAGCCGCTGGATCTTTCGATCCAAGAAAATCACAATAGTCTTTTTTCAACTCAGCCAATTCAGGATTTTTCCACCCGAAACCTTCGTTGAGATCTACTGCAAAATCTAGATAGTTATACGCATATTCATCAAAAACGGCAATATTTCCTGACACCTGATACGCCACATGCACATCATGTCCCTGGTCTACCAACCTGAGGAATGTGCCTCCCATAGAAATAACGTCATCATCAGGGTGCGGGCTGAAAATTAAGGAGCGCTTCGGAAACGGATGATTGCGTTCTGGTCGCTGGCTATCATCGGCATTTGGCTTGCCTCCTGGCCACCCCGTGATGGTATGCTGCAGTTGGTTAAACACTTCTATATTCACCTGATACACAGACCCTCTGGCGGTGATCAACTCACTCATCCCGTGTTCATTATAATCTTCGCTCGTCAGCTTAAGGATGGGTTTGTTCACCTGACCACACAACCAGACGATCGCCTTTCGTATCTGTTTATCGTCCCACTTGATAGAGTCCAGCAACCATGGCGTCTTAACCTGTGCCAGCTCTGAAGCGGCGGGTGTATCCAGCATATACTGGATATTTGGGTGCTTCTGAAGAAATGATGCCGGCACTCTTTCGGAAACAGACCCATTGAGTGCTTTTTCTACAATCTCCGCTTTGCCTTCTCCCCACGCCATCAAAAATATCTTGCGAGATTTCATGATGGATTTGATACCCATCGTTATGGCGTTTTTAGGAACGTTGTGTTTGCTATAAAAATCCTTTGCTGCATCTACTCGAGTGATGTTATCAAGTGTTATCAAGCGAGTCTGAGAGTCAATGGTGGATCCAGGCTCATTGAAACCTATATGACCTGTACGTCCTATACCCAGAAGCTGAATGTCAATACCTCCAGCCTTTTCTATCTTGTGATCATATCCTGCGCAGTAGGCTTCTACTTCTTCCAATGAGACAGTTCCGCTCGGTATGTGCACATTGCTTTCATCGATATCTACATGATCGAAAAGATACTCGTGCATGAAGTAATAATAGCTCTGTTTGCTCTTGGGATCGAGTGGATAGTATTCGTCCAGATTGAAGGAAATGACGTTTTTAAAACTTAGTCCCTCTTCCTGATGCATACGCACTAGTTCGTCATAGACGGCAATGGGTGATGACCCTGTAGCCAGTCCTAAAACGGCCATTTTATTTTCTTTTTGCTTTTGCAAAATCAAGTCCTTGATCTCACTGGCAATCTGTCGAGATGCATCGACAGAGTTGTCGAAAATTTGAATTTGTTCTGATTTTGTACTTGTTGTTGACATTTGTTTATGCAAACTTTTTTTTCGGGCGCATGCCCATGGGTTTATTATATTAAAACAATGCTTTGGCCGGAAACTAGTCGATCCCCATTACCTTAATTTGATATGCCGCTCCTTCCATTTCTAAGGTAATTAGCGCTATGCCCGGTATTTGATTTCGCTTGAAACTGTACTTCAATTCACCATTGGCATCTCTGGAAGCCGCCGGCATAACCATCCTTTTACCGGATATATCAAACATGGAAATTTCAAATTCTGCATGCCCGGTCACAACTGTGACATGGACAGACCCATCTGATTGATAATAGGCTTTCAAAGGAGATAACGCATCCGGCTCTACTGTGCCGAGGACCTCTGCTATATCCAGCACAACTTGTGACCACTCCCCAGGGCCTCCCACGTTACTGCCTGCTACCTGGAGATAATACACACCGGGTGACAATGGCCCCAAAGTAGAGGTTGTATCGTTTGCAGAAAACTTAGCCGTTTCATCTAAAACGTTCTCCCTTTGGGAGTCTGTAGATAATACCACCTGATAGCCGGTAGCCAGGGCTGTTTTAGACCAAACAAAATTGATCTCACTTTCTTCTGTAAGCGACTCGTCAACGAGAGGGGAGTAAATAACAGGAGCCTCTGGTAGTCTGATCATGGTTTTGAATCTCATTTCATACCAGTCTCCCTGTCCCAGATCGTTGTATAGCTGGATACGCATATGATAAGTAGTCCACTCTATGAAAGGTTGAGTGATCTGATATTGACTCACCGCCCCCAGATCTTCATCAATGACGATATTAAAATCTTCAAATTGATCCCCACCTTTTGCTATTTGCAAGCGAACCCCGGCTACCAAAGGGTCAGATTCCCATTTTATCAGCGGGGACAAATCAACCCGTTCCTCATCTGCTACAGGGTAAATCATCTGAGCACTGCCCGGGAAACCCGTCTTAAAAGTGAAAACTTCGCTTTCTGGTCCAAAACCGAAAAAATTACCCGCTGCTACTCGCCAGTAGTAAGTCTCGCTACCCTGTAAATCGAATTCGGTAGCATTAATTTCAGTGGCATCTACTGAGGTTTCAAAGTCAATGGTTGAAAATGTAGAAGACGTTGATATCTGGATTCTATACTGCTGCGCACTTTCGGTGCTGGTCCATTGAAAATCAAAAAATGAGGACAGTCCCTCCGCGTCATCAGCCGGGCTTAGCAGCTCACTTTGAGAAGAAGGCACTTCGAATGTAAACTGAGAAGCGGTAGCGCTTTCGTTTCCGTACCTATCATAGGTGGTGATGAAAATATACGGCTTTCCGGCAGTAGAGCTCGTTTCCTGCATGTAAAATGCATTTTGATATAATACTGCAACTAAATTGGCTGGGTCATCGAAAAAACCATCGGCTGGGTTTTCATCATCTGAAGCATAAACCACATATCTGTGATCAGCACTTACTTGATCCCATGCGAGGTATGAGATGCCGCTTTCGTCTTCCTCCCACCTGATATTTGCAGGTGCTTCCAGGGTAGTCGCGTTTTTCCATGTCATTGCAGGCATGAGCGCAGGTGCTGAATAGACATCCGCGTTTAAATAATCGATCAGGCCATTTACACGTGTAAAATCATTGTTTCTAAAAAAAACACCTCCAACGGCATTTTTATCCCTATTGTCCCGAACTATTTCTATTTGTGTCTCTACCTGATCGAGTGTCCAAGCGTCGGCCATTACACGAGCGGTGGAATTGCTAAAGTCAAAATAACTTTTGGTCTCATGCAGTTGGTTCGTACCTGCGATTCGAGCAGTAGCCGCCTCACTATCGAGTCGATAAATGCCGTGTCCGGCAATCACGTGCCTACCATTGTCATAGGCATGACCAGCCCACCAGGGCAACAAGGAAGCAAAGTCCTGAGAGCCTCCTGTAGGCCAATATAATTGTGGGTTGAGATAATCGATGTTCCCTTCTGAAAGCCACTGAAGTGGATCCGTATAAATAGTATTGTAGGCATCCAGTCCAACGATTCCGCTTGGATTTTGGCCATTGCCGTAAATTCCGAAAGGACTGATACCGAATCGGATGTAAGGCTTGATAGACTGAATGGTATCATAAACTTCACCAACCATATGGCTCACATTGTTTCTCCTCCAATCGCCAATGGAGGCAAAGCCTGATCCATAAGTTTCATAAGTTGCCTGATCCTCACTACCAGTACCACTGTATGGGTAGAAGTAATCATCAAAGTGTATTCCATCAATATCATAATTGTTGATAATCTCACCAACAATTTCTTTTAGGTGTTGCTGCACTTCTGGCACACCCGGATTGAAGATGCGATCGTCGCTGTAATTGAGCATCCACTCGGGATGTTCAGCGTTAAAATCACCGGGCTTGCCATCGTTTTTACCAACGGATGTTTCGTATCTATATGGATTGAGCCACCCGTGTAGTTCTAAGCCTCTTTTGTGTGCTTCCTCTATCGCAAAAAGAAGTGGATCATATCCGGGGCTGACACCCCTTGAGCCCGATATGTATTCGGACCATGGTGCCAATGTTGATTCATAAAATGCGTCAGATTGAGGACGTATTTGTAGTATTATGGTATTTAAGTTCCAGGCCAATGCAGAATCCAATATCGCCAACATAGTGGCTTGCTGATGATCCTTATCAAACCTATCACTACCTGTTGGCCAGTCCAGGTTACTCACTGTAGCCACCCAAACTCCACGAATTTCGGTCTTTGGGTTTTGTGCAAAACCTTGCTGAACAAACAGCAAAACAACACAAATCAATGCAGGCAAAGATTTAAATCTCCTAAGAGTGTATTTCAATGTTTTTTTCATATTTGGATGAATGTGCTGTCTCAAAGCTTCATTCTTTTTAAATAGGGTGACATTCTCGCAAATTGCTATTGTCGGGTACCCATTATACTGCTGGTTGAAAAATAATAATCGGGTGTGAGTGTAATTTGTAATTAATAGCTGGCTGGGACGCTATAATGCTGATTAAGAAAAAATGAAATAAAAGCCGGAAGCACGATGCTTCCAGCTTTTACATCAATAAGATATTATTGTTTTCTGTGATCTATGGCAAGTCCGTAAACCCACACGTCAGAAATGAAAATTTCAACATCACCTGTTCCGTCGATTTTCCATCTTTTCACACCTGTAACTTCCAAAGGATTAACTTCAGGATCTGCGTTAGCTGGTGCTCTGTAACCCCAGTACACATAACCACCTTCGGCATCTACTGCGATACCAGTGATTCCAGTTCTTTCAGAGTCTCCACCTTCTGAGTGCCATGCAGAATCATCAATCAATTCGATGTTTGATCCATCCATATCAGCACGATAGAAGCCCATTTCGTTGGTTCCATTCACTTTATTGATAGAGAAGTAGATCTTCTGATTGGTTTCATCCAACTCAAAAGCTCTTACGGCTTCACCAGTCAAAATACCTCCAAGTGCAGGCACATTGTCAGTTACACCTATATCACCTGATTCAAATCTCCAAAGCCCTTTGTGGTTGGAGTTTTTAGCCCACCAGAATTCTTCTGTTCCGTTGTTATCACGCACTTTAAATGTACCATTCAAGGCACCCCATCCGTAAGTTGGGCCTCCGTCTGTTCTGTAAGCTGAGTAATAACCAAGCTCCGCATTCTTCACGAAATAAGGGAAATCAGCTACATCATAAGTAGCATTTTCAGTAGAGATATCAATAGCAGTTACACCATTTAGTCTATCACCAAAATAGATTTTGCTGCTGGTCACATCTCCGAAGAAAGGATCGGTATAGTTGGTACCTGAACCGCCAGTAAAATCCATAACAGTCACATAGTCAGCTGCATTGTCAAGTGCGGCGCTGAAGATAGATCCATCAGCCAATGCTGCATCACCTGTAGAGTAAGTGATACCTACACCTGCCTCAAATACATAAACTCTCTCATTGGCCACACGCACAGTTAGTGGGTGAGGACCTGTTGGCACGTTGAAATCTTCGTGAGCCTGATCAAAACCTGTGAATAGTTTTTTGGTGTACAATGAACCTGAACCGCCAGCATAATCCACAACTGAGAAGATCAATGTTTTGGCTAATTGTCCTTTAACTTCTACTGTTTCAGTCGCTGTGAAATCGTCTGATCCGATTGTAGCTGTCAAGCTTACAGACACATCTCCTTCTGCTGTGAATGTAACCACCGGAGAAGCAACTGCAGCAAGTCCGTCAGTAAGGTCATCACCAGTAGCAGTGGCACCAAAATCCCACGCGTAAGTAACTGAAGCATTATCCGGATTGTAAACATCTACCGAGAATGTGATAGCAGAACCTGCCTCCACAACATCTGGTGAGTAAGAAATCACAGGAACAGGGTCTCCAACTACTATATCCTTAGTTGCAGCTAGTTCTTCATAACCATCTACTACCAACATGATGGTATAAGTACCAGAAGCCTCGTAAGTGTAAGTTGGGTTTTGATCTGTAGATGTACCTCCATCACCAAAATCCCATACGAATTCAGTACCACCTGTAGAGGCGTTGGTGAAAGTTACTTCCTCTCCTGCTTCAGGATTCTCAGGAGAAAATGAGAATGCAACCCTAATATCCGGCAGTGGAGATTCTTTATCACCACAGGATGTTATCAGTGCGATGGTAAAGGAGAGGACTAAAAAGCCCAGTGTTTTGAAATGAGTGTAAGCACGTTTCATAGTTTGTAAAGTATTTGTTTGAAAAAAAGACTTATTTATTTTAAAAGACCACAAAGGTCCTTCTCGATTCATTTGATTTTTGTGTTCCATTAGTAGCTCTGAAAGCCACGGTAATCTGATATTCGTTACCAAGCGAGTAACCATTTCCAACGAGGGTTTCCATTCCAATCTCTGCTAAACCCGCCACAACGGCAACCTTTCCTTCGGTGGTCAAAAAGCCATTATCACCATAATGTGAGTCAAATTCGATTTGAGTCATCACCGCATTGTCTATCATCAAGTCATTGAGTGTAGATCTCGTGAGGTTGGTACTGTAATAGTTATATATATCCGCTTCAAAATCTTCAGGAAGCTGTGCACTGAACTCGCTAAATGTTATATCACCATTATCTAGTGTTACAGCATCATATTGCTGATCGATCTCATATTCTACTATGCGATAGTATGCAGAAAGCTCTGGTGTCCAATGGGCAAAATCGAACGAGTACTGCTGGTACTCCTGCCAGTCCTGAAACTCATCCTGCACTTCTGCAGTATATACAACCCCAGAAACCGTGACCTCAAAAACCTGATACACTGAGACATAATCCCAAAGTCCCAGATAAGCAAAATCATCGTCCAGTGACCAATATTGCACCTCCAGCTCCCTGGTAAGTCCAGCCTGGAGCTTAGGAGCAAGTGCCTCCATATACACATTAGACACAATACTGCCGTCTGATTTTCCCAGATCATCAAATACATTATTGGTCTCGCAGGCGCTCAACACGGCTGCTGCTAGTAATACTTGAATTATATTTTTTAACTTTTTCATAGCTATCAAATCCAATTATCTTAATTACCTGTCCACCAGAGTGCTTCTTTCAACCAATCAGGGTTTTGGAATGCCCCGAGTCTTTCCAGTTCAGGTTTGTTATATATTTCTTCAGTTTGATTATCGTACGGCAATCTTTGAATCCACTCAGTTTCATCATCTGACCAGAAGCTGGCTAGATTTTCAGGTCTCGTGAGGTCCTGGTAAATCAAAGGGTCATAATGATATCTACGCATATCAACCCAGGCTTCTGCCTGCAGATATAGTGCGAGCCACTTCTGCATCATGATATCGGAGAGTTCCAACTCACTGGCATTGGCTGGCACCATATCACTCGCCAAGAAGGTATTGATATCCGCCTGATCCACACCTACTCGCTCCATATGCGCGCGAATACCGTCTTCAAACGCGTCAAAGGCCAACGAGGCGTTTCCATTTTGAAAAGCCGCTTCAGCCTTTATGAACATTAGTTCTTCTAATGTCATAAAAGGCTGTGCGGAATCATCGCTGGTCAAATAAGTATCATATAAGTCAGGGTAGTCTTCATCCTCTTTCAGTGTAAGCTTACCCTCTGAAGGGATCACGGTCAGGTATTCTCCCAAAGCATTCGGCTTCATTAAGAGTGGCATCCGTGGATCCTTAATTACTTGTGTTGCCGTGTCATAGCCCATTACCACCTCAACTAAATAAGGAGTAGGTGCGCTTTCCCCCAAAATGTTTGGCACGTAATCCCAATCAGGACGCGCTCTTGTAGGCCCCCATTGGTTTTGCTCCCATGGAGAAACAGACCCTGTGATATACTGAAACAATGGGTCTTGCCAGTCGGTCAAAGCCATGTCTATTTCATCGATAATAGGCTGATAGTCCTGATTGATATTCGGTGTGAGGTGCAACAATATTCTCGCCTTGATGGCATGCGCAAAACTCAACCAGGCAGACACGTCTCCACCAAACATGGTGTCTTCATCATCTCCCATAAACCGGTCAGTTTCATCTGACGCTTCCAGCAATGTGATGGCCTTATCTATCTCTTCAAGGATACCATCATAAATGACAGACTGGTCATCATAAGGTGGTGATGGATTGCCCTGTAGTGCTTCTTTGTATGGCATTTGCCCAAAAAGATCTGTGGCCGTTTGCGTAGAGAGTACCATCATCACGTGCCCTGCACCCTCATAGTTTTTTGAGCCTTCTTCGGCCGCTGTTTCTATTAGGTTTTTGGCATTACTGGCTACATCATGGAAGTGTCGTCTAAACAACCCTACTCGAGTAACGGAGCTATAATCCCACCGATCTTTCACAGAGCTGAATCCTACCAAAGTGGCCACATGCTGTGCAAAATATGCAGACGTCTCCCCTTGCTCATAGCAGTTGATTGACATAAGCCCCTGAACGGGAGTGAGCAGAAAGTTTGGCGTGCTTTCGCTTGGCTGATCCTTGTCTTCGTTGACATCCAAAAACTCATCACAACCGGTGCTAAGAGTGATTGCCAAGATCAACGTGAAATACTTAATTTTTTGTAACATGCTATTTATCATCTTTCTCACCGATTAAAAAGTAGCTTTTAGACTGAATGTGACTCCTCGAGTAGCAGGGACATTGAAATAATCCAATCCCACTGTTCCGGCTCCCCCTACAGCTGAACCGCTGTAGTCATTTTCGGGATCACCTCCCGAGTATTTGGTAAGCACGAGTAGGTTTCTTCCTGTCACCGATGCTTGGAGTTTTTTAATACCCATTTTCTGCGTGTAGGCAGACAGGTCATAACTCAAAGCCACATATCGAAGCTTAACCCATGAGCCATCTTCAACAAAATTTTCACCTACAGCTCGATAACCAAAACGGAAATAGTCGTAATCCAATACAACCTCCTGATCGTTTTGCACAAAGCCCTGCTCTGGGTTTTCAATAACACCCATGAAAGTATAGGCTTTGTTCAACTCAGTATCGAGCAGTTTGTGAGTACCTCGGCTCATCATAGCAGAAGAAGTAGCGTTGATTACATCACCTCCTTTTCTTATATCAATCAAAAAGGACAGGCCTACATTCTTATAACTGAAAGTATTGGTAATACCCATCAACCAATCCGGCTCTCTATTGCCGAGATAGACATTCTCCTGGGTAACTTTTCTATAGCCGTCAGCATCCAGTTCGTAATCCCCGTTTTCGTCCACTACGTAGGTTCCCCATCTTGGGAATCCATCATCATCCAAAACCAAATCGCCGTTTTCATTTCTCAAATAGGTTATCCCTTCTATTGCGTAGAGAGGCTGATTGAGGAGCGCAATTGGCTTAGCTTCATTGATGATCTGACCGGTGGTCACAGGCAGCCTAGATATATATCCCGGCAGATCTGTGAGCTTACTGTTATTTGAAGAGAAGTTTGCCGAAGCATCCCACGTGAAATTGCCAGACGTCATAACAGCTGCATCAAGCACCACTTCTATTCCTTTGTTGGTCATGTTTCCGGTATTGAAAGTCTGGATGACCCAACCAGAAGCTGTGGATATTCTATTCTGAATGATCATATCCTCCGATTCAATGATGTATCGTGTAAAATCCAAATCTAAGCGTCCATTGAAAAAAGACATATTGGCTCCAAACTCTCTGGAATTAAGCATCTCCGGTTTCAGAGCAGGGTTACCTGCATAGTAGTCATGCTTATAACCACCGCCGATTCCCGGATATTGCTCAAGCACAACTCCTAAACTCTCCGGGTTCGCGTCCTGGCCAGATTTAGCCCAGCTGGCTCTCAATTTACCAAACGAAAGCACATCGCTAAAGGCACCCTGAAGCAACTCTGTGAAGACAAAACCGGCCGTTACCGAAGGGTAAAAAAATGAATTGTGTTGCGGACTGATGGTTGACGTCCAGTCGTTACGTCCTGTCACCCCAATCGAGGCTATACCTTTATAGTCTAATCGCGCTTCTCCATAAGCACCAAGCACTCTTCTTTGCGAAGTGCTCTGAACAGGAATAAAAAAGGTGTTTACATTGTTGATGCTATTAAGATTTGGCAACAAAAAATCTGTTCCAGAATAGCTGATTACCCTGGCATCCGTCATATCTACATTATAGCCGGTAAGCACGAATAAGTCCCAACCATCACCAAACATCTTCGAGTATGTCAGGTTCAATGTGGACGTAATCCTTTTAACATCCTTTTCTGACTCATAAATTTCACCCTGATAGGCAGTAGAAGACCCTGAGCTTTCAGCCACGGTCACTCTTCTGTAATATTGATTGGATCTATCTATACCCAACCGATAGGTAATCTTTAACGGATCAGTAATATCCCAATCAAAAAACACCTGACCGATTGTGCGATTGATATCGTATTCCGGCAAGTTATTATTCACTCTCCAATACGGATTTTCCGGGTTGTTATAAATAGGATCAAGGTCCTCCAACAGCCAGTTTTTAGAACCATTGGGATGGAGGTAAGCAGACATATCATCATCAGTTGGCCAGAGGTAAGCATAGTACATGCTACCAGAGCCGCCTCTTACATTTTTAGAAAAAATATTGGTTATAGAAGAGGTTACTTTCAGGTTGTCTCTAATCTGTGTGGACCCTTTCAATAAAAAATTAAACCTGTTATAAGACTCGCCTGGAACTATACCCGTTTGATTGTTATTGGATGCTGATAAGTAGAAGCTGGACTTCTCATTACCACCAGTGACATTGAAGTCATACTTCTGTTGCACACCAGTCTGAAAAAATTCACCCAGATTATCATATACCTTATCACCTGATGTATAGGCCGGCCCCCACATGAGAGTGGTTTCATCGTCAGCCACACCTCTGCTTCCCCTGCCATATGTAGTTTGTACTTCGTGGGTATTTCCTACCTGATCAAATGCTACCGTAGATCCAAAACTGACCTGAACCTTTCCATTTTTACCTGATTTTGTTGTGATAATAACAGCTCCATTACCTCCTCCTATACCGTAAAGCGCTGCAGCACTTGGGCCTTTCAGTACTGTCATTGATTCTATGTCATCAGGGTTGATATCCATGGCTCGGTTACCACTACCCTGAAAGGTGGAATTATCCATAATAATACCATCCACAACGAAAATAGGCTGATTACTCCTACCTTCAGAAATAGATGTACCCCCTCTAATTACAATTTGTGAAGATGAACCTGGCGATCCACTTGATGAGGTCACCTGCACCCCGGCCACCTTACCTTGAAGTGAGTTTACAATATTCTGCTGCTGGGTTTCAGTGATATCTTTGGATTTGATATCCTGAGCAGCATAGTTCAATGCACGCTTATTTTGACTGCCGTTCAGTCCTGTCACGATGATCGCCTCGAGTTCGGTGGTATTCTCCCTCATCTCGATATACATCTTCGTATTGGCACCAACCTTAACCTCTTTAGCGAGGTATCCTATAAATGAAAAAACGAGTGTCCGATCTTTCGAATCTAGATTTAGGCTGAAATTCCCATCAAAATCGGAAGTGGTGCCATTGTCCGTATCCTTGATAAGGATCGTCACCCCAGGGAGCCCCTCCTTTGTATTTTGATCTACTACTCGCCCTTCAATCTTCACGCCCTGTGCACCGGCATGCCATTGAACAAGCGTAAGGACGCTCAAAATGAAAACAAATTTTCGCACAATTATTAAGTTAAAGTGAAACTTCTGTAATTCTTCATGTAAAATAAGCATAAACCTGCAACTTTATGCGCACTTATGGGAATTTTTACATGAATTTGTGCTGTTTTGCATTTTTCCACGTGCAAAACAGGCTTCACTTTCCAAATATTGAGCAAACGGATGCTCTTTTTAAAAATTTCACTTCCCCAATCTTGAAAAAATGGCACTAACCTGACAAGTGAAGCACATTAAAGCGCATATTTCAGAACAATTCAGGTAACAAAACCTTAAAAACAGGTAAACAGCAATAAAAAAACCCACAATTTCTTGCAGGTTTTCACTAACATGAACGATTTTAAAAATCGATCTAACAACTAAAACTAAACTACTAGTCTTTCATGGTGACAAGGTAAACATCACCTTTCGGGGTATTGAATACCAATTTCTGGCTCCCACCATCAACATCGGGATAAATAGGAATAAGTGACTTGGGCAATACTAATTTGCTGGATTGACCAGTGCGCCACTTTGCTACATACAAATCTGACGACAGGTACTGATATCCATCATCCTTGATAATAGTGTAAACCACAGTTTCTTCATCCAGCCATTGAGGGAATTCGACATTCCCTAATTCGGCTAGAATGTTTCCTTCCAAATCTGAAATAAAGGAGCCATAACCTGACACCCGGAACAAAACTTTGCTGCGATCATCAGAAATGGAAACATTCAGATAATCCTGAGCGCCAAGTGGCGCAATCTTAGTTTCGCCTTCTGACGAATGGATAATTACAATTTGCCTCAAATCGGCACTTTCTTGCGCATCTATAGTGACATCAACCTGTCGACGTGCCATAAAGACTGCAGGTTTATTCAGTCCATGACCAGCTACAGCTTCAGTTCGCTTTGATTCCAAATCCAAACTGTAAAAACCATCTTTATCAAACTGCTCAAAGATGATCTCTTCTTCGGTCAGCAACGCGCCATGGCCCTTTGCATTTTTCAAATTCAGGCTTATTTTCTCTGTTTGCAAATCATAAAGCCTTAATCCTTTGAAATGGTTATCCGTCAAAAGGAGGGCTTTTCCAGAAGGACTGAATCGCGCATTGAAGCCTTTCAGATCCACTTTTTCTACACGTTCGACAACCGGAAGCGATTGACTGCCTGCCAACCATGCTATCTGAACAAAAATGACGAGTAAAAATATTTTATTTTTCATGTTATATGTCTTTTTGAAGTGCCTGACTTACTCTTTAATCAGCCTTGTGGCTTTGGTTTCGTCTGTAGTTGAAATCAACACCAGGTAAAGCCCTTGCGGTAGTTGCTCCGTAGAAACAGCAACCTTGTGATGACCAGCGACAAGTTCATGTCTCTGCTCCACCAATACCTTCCCTTCCAAATTGAGTACCTTGATAGAGACATCTTCGTCAGCGGGGATACCGATTGAAAGCAAGCATTCCTGCCCGTCCTTTACCGGGTTTGGAAAAATCTGGAATTCAAGATGATTATCAGAAACTGAAAGCGGGACGTTCTCCACAGAGATTGTGACCAGTGCCTCTTCAGATGTAAGTCCTGAATTGTCCGAAACCTGATAGGTGAATGTATCCTCCCCGCCAAACACGCGCTCCGGTTGATAAAAAATCTGCTCATCTTGAACGGTAACAGTACCATTGGTCGGTTGCTGCACGATCATGATAGTAGCAGGATCAAGGTTGTCGTTTTTGTCCCAGTCATTTGCCAAAACATCAATCAATATGCCTGTATCGGATGTCGTAGAAGCAAAGTCAGCAAGTGCAAAAGGGGCTACACCGCTGAAAATACCAAAGTAATCTGCGACAGCAGCCAGGGTTTCGTCAATGTCGGTTTGATTGGCCGTTTCCAATGGAAAAGACAAGTAAACCAAAGATCCGGGGATTTCAGAATCTGAAAAAATTCCAGTGTAAGCTACTCCTGCCGCACCACCTGTGGTGTAATTCAGAATTTCCTCGGCACCAGACGCAGCGCTTATGATATCAGGATAATCTTCTGGATAGGTGATCCCAAAAGCGATTTCCAAATCAGAAAAGTCAGTTCCTGCAACACCCGTAGCTGGTGACTGACCTGACCCTCCATCTCCCACAAAATTGGCTTTGAGGTAATTTTGATAGAATGCTTTGTCTGCGTCATCTCCACGGTTGTACAAGTCCCAACCTATTTCCGAACCAGATACAAACAGACTTCCGCCCTGCTCAAGATAATCAGCTACGGCAGCCTGCTCCTCCACAGAAAAAGTAGTTCCTGAAGACGTCTCGTCTCCTAAAATCCAGAATACTGAATAGTAATCCGACAAATCAATATTGCCTTGCTCTACTTGCTCATTGGCAACCGTCACTACATTGCTATTTCCAGCGGCAGCTAGTGCTTTGTGATAGCTAGTCGCAAAATCATGGCTTGTCTCCGTGTACGAACCATTTGTCCGGTCAAAACCATCCACCAACAATATATTTATATCGGCAGTATTCAAATCTGCTGCATAAACATCACTCGCTGCACTTTCAAATCCCCCTTCACTGATTGCTGTTAGTTTAAAATATTGAGCTTGCTCATCTGCGGGATTAAGGAAATTCGCAAAATCATCAACAAAAACAGAACTATCAGATCGATTTAGGGTTTGCTCATTTGCAACCAATCCCCACTCGGTCATTTCTTCATTTTTAGCATAATACAACCGGTAACCGATCAGCGACAGTTCCTCTCCTGGCTCCCATGATGCAGAAACTCCACTGCCTGCACCTTCGACCTGAAGCAAAACTGGCTGAGATGGTGGATTTGCAAAATATTCACCCACTTCCAAATAATCCATAACTTTTCTTATCGTGAGGTTTTGGCCTTGACGTTCGGCTGTTTCCAAAGTAAAGGAAATCACCACAACGCCACCTTCTGCAGTACCATCACCAAATGTTCCTTTATAAGCCACGCCTCCTCGCTTACCTTCTACAGCGTAATCGAAAATAGATTGTGCCTCACCAACGGGAGCGATATCGTCCGGATAATCTTCGGGGTAAGTGATCCCAAAAGGAATAGTCAGTCCTGCAAAAGCGGTTCCGCTTACACCGGTTGCCGGGGTATAATCCACTGCCCCATCTCCCACATATTCTGTCTTCAAATAATCCGCACAAAAAGCCTGATCCGTTGCTGTACCGCGGCTGTCAAGGTCCCAACCAAGCTCAGATCCACTTACAAAAAGTTTTCCTCCATTTTCAAGGTAGGCCTTTACTCTTGTTTGCTCCTCGTCACTGAAAGTTTCATCTGCTGTGGACTCATCTCCCACAAACCACACGACCATATCATAGTCTGCCAGATCAACACTGTCTTTCCAAACAGCATCATTGCTGGCTGATGAAACTTCCGCCAGCCGGCTATCACGAATAGCTACGAAATAATGTGATGCGAAACTGTGTGTATTTTCTGTGTAAGAACCAGAAGTCCTGTCAAACCCATCTACAATCAACACTTTATCTCCCTCAACTCCGGCAGAACGAGCATAAATATCTCCTGCCTCACTTTCTGCTCCAGATTCGGCTACAGCCGTCAATTTAAAATGGTACACATCAGAGGAAGGTGTCACAATAAAACCATCTTTACTGGCTATGGATACAGAAGTAGAGGCTGCCGTCAGCGTGGACTCATCAGCCGCCAGTGCCCAGTTTTCCATACTATCATCAGTAGCATAGTAGAGTCTATAACCTAACAGCGTGGTTTCAGAGTTGGCCACCCAGGTAGCGCTCACTCCATCACCCTCTCCCAGGGATTCTATGAGCAACAACTCAGGTGTGGATGGCGCACCACCTGCAGGATTGAGCGCGGCATCTACCTCAGTATATCCTCCGGCAGTTACGGTAACTGTTTTGACTTGTGCGTCATACCCAAACTTCTCGTACTTCACGCTGTATTCCCCTGGCTGCAACCAATCAAACAAGTAATATCCATTGAGGTATTGATCTCCGGTATAGATTTTTTCGTTCGCCTCATCAGGGTTTATCGTCACTGTAATCCCATTGAGCGCATTGCCATCTGTATCAGTAACCAGCCCTCCTATTTCTCCCACATCTAAATCTCCAGCTTCATAATACTCCAAAAAGGACTTCACTAGACCCCATGCTGCCGCCTTGCGATAGCCAGAGTTCATCAGGCGCCTTCCTTCATCGATATTGCTGTGAAAAGAACATTCCGAAAGCGTACCTGGCATACTGAGGTTATTCAATACGCCCAGGCCGTTGGTATATCCGGTAAACGGAATATCCGCCCTGGCATAATGCGTGGTAGTGCGCATATATTCGAAAAGCTCAACTTCCTGGATTTCCGCCATAGCCAGCGCATCGGGATAATCTGCTGTACCGTCTTCAGGCCCGGCGTATAATATTAGTGTATAATTCACCGACTTATTGTCCGACCCATTGGTGTGAAACGAATGAAAATAATCCGCCCCAAAAGTATTGGCTACCTGCACTCTGTCCGACAAACTAGGCTCGCGATCTTCTGCATCGGGATCATTGGTCGTTTTCGTAATCTTCACATCGGCTCCCAACTTTTGCAATAAGCTATCCAGATAACCGACTGCCTCCCAGTTGGCATCTGACTCGTAGTAAGTAGTGCCAACACCAAGGTCTGTAGGCCTATCGTTGCTATCATGTCCGCCATGTCCCGGATCAAGACATATTTTCACTCCACTGAGCTGTGTATATTGCGCACTGGCGTTACCCAGTCCCAGGGTAATCATCAACAAACCAGCGACCCACCATCCTATTTTCTTAATCATTTGTCCGTGTTTTGAGTGAATAGATAAACATGTCCTGCGGGGCTATTGGCCACAATTTTGCTTCCTGACTTATCTGCCTTTGGGTTTTGCAGAGATTGTCCGTCAGTTTTCAATTCAAACATTTTGTCGGTATCAAGATCCAAAATGTGAATAGATGAGGATAGCGTCTGCATGCCATCATCCTGCGTGATGGTGTACAAAACAAGATCATCATTGACCCACGAGGGCTGATCTACATCTCCAAGTTCTTTGATGGTTTCGCCTGTCAAATCTGACACAAAGGCACCTATTCCCGCAACTTTATAGAGTAACCTTTTTTTATCCGGAGACAATGAGGCCGAAATATAATTTTTCTTCCCTTGCGGCGAAATAACTTCTGATGCTCCATCCACACTAACCTCTATTCCTGTCAGGTCATTGGAGAGCCTGGCGGATGCTGCTGTCTTCATTGTGTTTAGTAGATAGTCCTCTGGACTTACACCTTTGGGCTTACCCAAATCCAACACTTCGCCTGAAGTAAGACTCACGGCCTCCAGGTATTTTGCCCTGCCACGTACTTGATAAACAAGTCTGTCGCCATCTATTCTTGGCTCAAACCCTGCCCCTTCCTGATCGGTGAGCTGTTTGGATTCATTGGTTTTCAAATCATAGCTCCATACACCCTGATAAGTAGAAGTAGAGTATAATACCGAAGTGCCATCAGTTCCAAAAAACGGATAATAGCCTTCCACTTCGAGTTTTTGTACGTCTGGATTTTGCCAACCGTTTGGCTTCTGTTTTTTTTCTGAATCCACCTCGGCAGGCGTAGTAGATACAACTTCCTGTTTATCCTGCTCAGGTTTCTTTTTTTGAGAGCCGCAAGCAAGCAACAGCATGAGAGAAAAAATCGCTAGTGTTTTCATATGGTTACTTTTTAGATGCTTTAATAAACTGGGTGGAAATCGGAGTGCTTTCATTAGACAATCGGTCAAGCGCCGAGACAGCATAGGTATATTTCTTTCTCCTCCTCACGGTCATATCCAAATGAAATGGAGAATTGGCCCTTTGAATACTGAGTATATTGGCCGGATCATTGTAGTCTCCAGGTTTCTTGCCATCAAATCTGTAAATCACAAAATAACTGCTTGTGGTATCTTCTGACTGCCAGCTGAGGTAAACTCCCTCCGGCTCATTTTTCGCAATCAACCTTTGTGGAGCATCCGGCGGTGTACTGTCCAGCCATGGCATGGTTGGCACCAAAGCCTTGTGACGATACAAATCGGTACGGAGCGTGTCAGTTACGCCAAGCGCATTGGGGAAAAACGATTTGGAACTGAAGTGCGCCCCACCTTTTACCTTTTGCATCTGACGAGAAAGTCGTATTTGATTGTGCAGTTCGGAAGGGTTCATCCAGGCTTCATCTTCAGAAGGGCTGCCCACACGATAAATGGCATGGCCAACATACAAATGGCCAAAGTAATCGAGTTCATCCCACCACTTCATCACTTTGCTAAAAGACAATTTCGGATGCTCGATGTGCAGGTATAGCTGCGGTAAGACATAGTCTATCCACCCTTCATCCATCCATTTCAGCACATCTGCAAACAAGTCGTCATAGTTTGTTTGTCCGGCCTCAGAGTCAGAACCGCGAGGATCTACTGATTTATTTCTCCAAACACCAAACGGACTGATGCCGAACTTCACCCAGGGCTTCACGCTCTTGATGGTATCATTTAGCATTTTGATGACGGTATTGACATTTTCTCTGCGCCAGTCATCTTTGGTCTCTAGTGTGTACGCCTGCCCGTGATTTTCAAACGACACAGTATCCGGGAATTCCTCCCCATAAATCCTATACGGATAAAAATAATCATCAAAATGAATGGCATCCACATCGTACCTTTTCACCACATCCTTGATCACCTTCACGGTGTAATCTTGCACCTCCGGTATTCCCGGATCAAAGTACATGCGATCCCCATATTGCAGAAACCACTCCGGTTTTTCATAGAAAAGGTTGGTGCTATCCTCCGGCATTTCCTCCAGATCTACTACCGCGCGATATGGATTGAACCAGGCATGAAACTCCAGCCCCCTATCATGAGATTCGTCGATCATGAAAGTAAGTGGGTCATAATATAAATCTGGTTTCAGCCCGCTTTCGCCGGTCAGGTATCTAGACCATGGCTCATATTCTGATGAATAAAAGGCATCCGCCGAAGGTCGTACTTGTACGATCACAGCATTCATACCATTGAGCTCGTGAAAATCCAGGAGCTTTCTAAATTCATTTTTTTGCTCTTCGGTGCTAAGCCCTGGTACAGATGGCCAGTCGATGTTTTTGACCGTAGCGATCCAAACCGCTCTAAACTCTCTTTTGCTTTGACCATGAGCATGAAAAAGCAGCATTGAAAGTACAACCAATACTGAAAACCTTGATACTAATTTCATTTTCAATTTGTTTACAAGCCGCTTCCTGCGCGCCAATGTTCGTTGATGTCCACCGGCAGCTTACCCTGAGGTTTATATTTCCCTAGCAGAGCCTGAGCAGCATATTTATGTGTGTATTTATTTTCCTGATAAGTCAAAAGAATAGATCTGGCGGCAGAGATACTTTTGAATGATGATAGTGCGTAAGGGTTGCCGAAAAACACCAAGTGAGTTTTCTTACCCAGCAACAATTGATCTACAAAATCAACCATTTCGGGGGTAATACCGAAGTTTTCCGGTGCTTTGAGCTTCACATCATGGATAGCAAGCACTACTTGATCGTTTTCCGCGATCAACTGAGCAAGTTCCTGCTGATGAGTCTCTATTTCGTCAAACCGCAGAGAGTATTGGCTCACTTCATCGCCACGCTCCGCTGCAAATTCTTTCTCAAATAAAGGAACACCTCCTGATTCGTCAGCGCCCTTGAGCAAGGTATGATGGCTCAGTGCCCCTCCCTCGATTTTGTCCCCATCTGCATATAGCGAAATGAGAGCCGTTTTGTGATCAGAAGTGCTCAGTGGGAGTGCTGTTTCCTCTCCTAACAATGTAAGAGAAGCCTTATACAAAACCTCGTTGATAGCACTTGTGTCTATATTTACTTCCTCATTTATTTTTTCTAAAGCAATGGGCTCATAGCTTGACAATCCCATCCAATATTTGAATAGTAGCTGCTTGTAAACGCGCTGGTCTATTTCATCTTCAGAGATCCTTCCGTCGTTTACAGCTCCTTTGATTTCTGCGATGGCACTTGGCACGCTCTTCACAAAAAGCAAAACATCATTCCCCGCCAGTAGCGCTTCCAAATCCACTTTTCCCGGTGCATAATGATCGGCCACAGCGCGCATATCCAGTGCATCTGTCACAACCAGTCCTTTAAAGCCAAGTTCACTTTTCAGCAAATCCTGTACAATCTCATAGGATAGTGTAGAAGCCCTGTTTGGCTCTGGCTCTAATTGTGGAATCTGCAAATGCGCTATCATCATTGCTCCAAGTCCTTTGTTCATCAGCTCCACAAAAGGATAGAGTTCAGTGGCTTTGAGATCCTCTTTGGATTTATCTAAAAATGGCAGCTCCTTATGCGAATCAGCTGAGGTATCACCATGGCCCGGGAAGTGCTTGGCACAAGCCAGAACTCCCTCACTTTGCATGCCTTGCATATAGGCTGCACCTCGCGCAGCAACAGCTTCTTTTGATTGCCCGAAAGAACGAAAGTTGATAACAGGATTTTGAGGATTCGTATTGACATCCACTACCGGAGCATGATTCAAATTAACACCTATGCGTTTCATTTGTCTAGCTACTGCTTTGCCCATTTTATCAATCAAATCGATATCCTGCACCGCGCCCAGCGTCATCTGATATGGAAATGGCTCTGCTCCTTCCAGCCTCATACCCAGCCCCCACTCACCATCGATCGAAATCATAAGAGGTGTTCTGGAAAGTGCCTGATACTCATTGGTCAAATCCGCTTGTTTTTCAGGTGTTCCCTGAAAGAATATCAAGCCTCCAATCCTATAATTTTCTATTATAGACTTTATCTCTTGTTGGTGATCTTCTGAGCGATTGGACCATGTGGCAATATGAATCAACTGCCCTATCTTTTCTTCGAGGCTCAGACCATTCAAAATCTTACTGGCCCAGCTCCTTGCCTCCGCACTAACCTCAATTGGTAACTCGATTTTACCGATATGAAAATCCAGTTCACTCATTTTACACCAAAGTTTTTATCAATTTTCAAGAATGCTGTAACGACAAAGGATGGTATAGTGGCGATCACCACCCATACAAAGAAATACTGATAACCTATCATCTCCTGTATCCATCCGCTGACCATGCCGGGCACCATCATGCCCAGCGCCATAAATCCTGTGGCCAGCGCATAATGCGCAGTGCTGAATTTGCCTTTGGCCATATAGATCATATAAAGTAAGTAGCCTGTGAAGCCAAACCCATAGCCGAACTGCTCCACAACCACAGCTGTGGTAATGAGTACAAACGAATCCGGCTGAACGAAAGACAAATAGATATAAACTACGTTTGGAAGGTTGATTGCCATGAGCATCCACCATATCCATCTATTCAAGCCATTGCGAGAAGCCAAAACACCTCCTAAAATTCCTCCGAGAGTCAACGCTATCACGCCAAAGGTGCCATAGATAACACCAACCTCCGAAGTGGCTAAGCCAAGTCCACCAACTGCACGGTCATCCAATAAAAATGGAGAGGCGAGCTTTACCAGTTGGGATTCTCCCAGCCTATAGCACATAAGAAACAATATGGACACCCCTATTTGCTCCTTTTGAAAAAAGGATTTGAACGTAGACCAAAACCTTTCCACAACGTCCGAAAAAGCCTGAGCTTCACCTTTATGGTCAGCTTGTGGTACAGGAAGCACAAACCGGTGATACAAGCTAAAAAACAGATAAATCACAGCTGCACAGCCAAAGACTATGCTCCATGCTGTTTTTACATTTTGTAAAGAGCTTTCTAAATACCCCGCAAAAACCACCAGCAACCCCTGGCCGGCGACCATTGAAATTCGATAAAAGGTACTTCGAATACCAACAAAGAAAGACTGCTGCTTGGAGTCCATGGCAAGCAAGTAAAACCCGTCAGAAGCTATATCGTGAGTAGCAGAACTGAAGGCCATCAACCACAAGAATGCCAGCGAATACTGAAAGAAGGCATCCATAGGAATGGTAAGTGCGACACATGCCAGCGATACGCCCAGCACAAATTGCGTGACCAAAATCCACCGCCTCCTCGTAGAGAAGATCTCAACAAATGGACTCCACAGTGGCTTAATCACCCACGGCAGATAAAGCCAACTGGTATAAAAAGCGATATCGGTATTCGATATCTCCAGGTTTTTATACATAATGACCGAGACGGTCATTACAATTACGTAAGGTAAACCCTGAGAAAAATACAGGGTTGGGATCCACTTCCATGGACCTGACTTGGTGGTTTGTACTTCCATGTAATTATTCTGCTCTCAAGATGTCTTTGTAAATGCCTGGATTTGATTTGTTTATCAGCTCTGCATCCAATGCTGTTTTGTAAAAGTCAACTGGCCCAACTCCTCCAATAATTGCGTATGCGTATCCCTGAGCCTTGAGTGCATACATAGCTTCCAGAAGTAAGGCTTTGCCAATACCCAATCCTCTGTGAGACTCTTTCACACCTGTCGGTCCAAAGAAGTTTTTCGTTGTGGCATCATAGCAAGCAAACCCCACAATCGAGTTGTCTTCATAGGCCACAAAGCATGATATAGGTGAGTTACCAAAGGCCACAAGACATTCGCTTTCCCATCCTTTGCCAAAGTATTCTTTTACCCAGTCGCACACAAGGTGCAACTCCGGTGCTATTGCTCTCTTGATCTTCACCCCTTTGTGGCTCCATCGGCCTGGTTCAAAAGGAGGTAAATCATAAAGCCTCACGAGCATATCTTGCATATAGTGTTCTCTTTATAAACTTTTACAACACCTGAATCCCTCTTTTCTTATACCCTGAGAGCTGCGGACTATTTGGATCACCTTCTGTGACGAGTGTATTGATTTTCTCCAATCCACAAACCAAAAAGCGCTGCTTCGTATCAATTTTCTCAGTAGTGGACATAATCACCACTTTATCAGAAATATTTACGATGGCCCTCTTCAACTGAGAGACTTCCCAGTCTATTTCCATCAAACCGGTATCCAAATCCATACCACTAGACCCAAGGAAACAAGCATCTGCACGCATCTTAGATATGTACTGGATCATATCCAGCCCGATAGCTACCTGCGCACGCTTCATGAGCTTACCTCCGAATAAAATCACATCAATTTTAGGATGCTCTGACAATCTCATGGCTATAGGTAAACTGTAGGTAAAAACCGTGATGCCAAGATCCTGGGGCAGGATACTGACCAGCTCCATATTGGTGGTGCCCCCACCAATGATTAGCACATCATTATCTTCAATCAACTGGAGGGCCTTCTTAGCCATGGCCAGTTTTTTATCGTGTTCGTAAATATCTTCTTCGCGGTAAGAATACAAGTTTTGTGAAGTGATCATGGCTCCCCCATGAACCTTGAGCAGTTTTCCTTCACTGGCCAATTCCTTAAGATCTCTTCTGACCGTATCTTCGGACACATTAAGTTTCGCACTCAGATCCGATGACAGCACTTTCTTTTCTTCGTGCAGATGACTGAGTATTATTGCCTGACGTTCACCTTTAAGCATAGCGGTAATGATTAGATTGCTGTTTTATGCGTGTTTACACTATAAAAGTAGTGCATAAATTGCTGTTTCATGCATGATTTAAATTAAAAATTAGAAAAAAAGCCTATTTAAATCAAAACGCCAAATCAAAACGTCACAAAACAGTAAAATGAGCTACCAGCCGTAAAAGCCCTATTCACTGGCAGCCGTGGATAAGATAGGTGATTAAAACAGACTACCAGTTTTGGGTAAAGCAAGTTTTTGTAGATGCTTGAGATAAAGCATAGCACAGGCATTGGCATCACTCAAAGCATCGTGATGCTCCAATGGTATTTTATATTTCTTACTTAAGTAAGCCAATCCTTTGTGATAAATTTTGAGTGTACAGCGCTCCTCAAAAGCTGGTTGGACATTGTCATAGTAGGCTAGAGAATGGCGCAGACAATTGAAGTCGAAACGTGAATTATGAGCCACCACCACCTGATCTTCTACCCAATGCTTGAATTCAAACCATACTTCATTGAAATTGGGCGCATCTAATGTGTCCTCAGGCCGTATGCCATGCACCTCAATGTTTTTATAGAAATAATAATTATCCGGAGGCCTTACCAGCTGATTGTATGTGTCCACAACTTTACCTCCTTCTACTCGCACCAGTCCCACCTGACAGATGCTCGCAGGATCACGCTGAGCTGTTTCAAAATCTATGGCAGTGAAATCCTCAATTCTCATGGCGTCAAATTTGCCTTACTATTCGCTTGAGCAAGTTTTCTATCAAGCCAATACTTTTTACAAGCATTTTGTAGATCAAGTATAAAGTACACCACAGCCTCCTTGTCTGGCAGTTCGCTTCTTATTGTCACATCCTGATCTCCAAGTATGGGAATGACGAGCTCTTCTATTTTACTTGATTGTATCACCCTAAAGCATATCACAAGAATCAGGATAAAACCACAAAGAACCACGAAGGAATCCAGGTTGCTGTAAACCTTAAATTTTGAAAACAATACATATGAAGCTACTATCCCCGCAAGGCAAGTGATAATAGCGGTGGCCGTGTTGACACTCCTCCGCGGACGGATATGCTCATATCCAATCTTACTCAAATGGATTTGGGATTCCTCTCCTCCCATCCATTGTCCCACTTTGTATGTGAGGGATTGATCGACGATGGTTAGACGAACTGTAGAAAAAAGTGTCTTTTGCTTGAGTTTCACAGGTTCAATTTAAATGATATACCTGATTCTATGTACATTCAGAAACCAAGGATAAGTTGGACTCAAATTTCGGCTATTCCGGTTCCTTCACTTCTTTAATCAATCCTTTAATCGATTTTTTAGCATCTCCCTAGAGCATGAGGGTTTTTTCATGAAAGAAAAGCGGGTTTTCAATTCCCGAGTATCCAGCACTCATGCCTCGCTTAAGGACTATTACATTTTTACCTTTGAGGATTGCTGGTAAAAAATGATGCAATTGAAAGGGCAAAATACACTCCTAGACAAACTGCTGCTCCACCAAAATAACTACCAAAAAGGGAAAGAGATTGACTGAATAGAATGGGGCCGAGCGCGCTGGCAAAAACTATGACCATAACAGCCTGACCGCTAATTGCACCTAAATACATTCTTCCAAAATATCTCGGCCAGGTAACTGAAGACAACACACTAAACAGACCACCCATAACGCCATTTCCGGCAATAATGAGAAGGGTGGCAAATGAAGCCTCACCGAGGAGCATAACACCCAATGCACCAACACACGCACCAATCCCCATCGTAACGTATAGGTACTTCAACTTTAAATAATCGCTAAGCGTGCTAAAGCTGAGGGTAATCACCACTGCGACCAATGCTGTGGGTTGAAAGATCGAGATCGCCATCTCCTCTTCAAGCCCTGCCTCCTTAAAAATGGAGAGCACATGAAATGTGAAAGCCGTGATATAGAGCCCTTGCATGGCCAGCATTAGGCTATAGACCCAAAAAGAATAGTTCTTTCGAACCTCTTGCAAGTTGAAATTTTTTATAGCGGGAAACAGAGACTTCTTCCTTCGCTCAGAAAGCTGGTAGTTTCCATCTGGCGTAAGACCGCTATCCTCCGGTTTGTCACGATAAAACACCAAAACAACTACCGGAAAGATTAAACCAACAACTACTGCCACAATCAGCCATGCCACTCTCCAGCTGAATTGGGTCATTAGAAAATAAAGAAAAACAGGAGCAACTGAGAATGTAAGGGCCACAAATACGTTGCTGAATCCAGTAGCAAAACCTCTCCGTTTGTCAAACCATTGCACCATCATATTGCGTGAGGCTAAAGTGAGAACACCTTGACCAAAAAATCGCAACAGCAAGAAACCCACAAACGTTATGAACAGAACCAGAAGTCCTGAATGAATTGAAAGCAATTCAAAAATGATTTTATCAATTTGACTGAAAAAGCATATGATAACGGCCAGCCCCAGAGCGGAGACAAAGGCAACCACCCGAGAACCATATCTATCATACTGCCTACCAGCCCAAGGGAGTAAAAATGAGCTGCCTATTGTGCCCAACATATAGGCTAAACTCAGTTCATCTCGGCTAATATGAAGTACTGAGATCAGGGATTCCGTAAATACGCTCACCCCTATAGTTTGTCCGGGAATACTCATGATGATCCCGAGCGTACCCCACACCAAAACCATCCACCCATAAAAGAATGGCCATTTTTTCGGATGGAAGGGATAGTTCCCCCAATTCCGTTTTTGCATATGAAGGTAATTTAGAAGCCGCCCACAAGCCCAACTCTAAACTGGAGCGGACTACTATATGGCGTGTCTGTGCCGTCAGCAAACAGGAGGTTGTACAGAGCAAAAATATTGAATGAAAGATTGTCGCTGATTGGCTCAGAGTATCCCAGGCCAACAAACCAACTGGTGAATCCTTCTCTCCGCCGTTCGCCGAATTGGACGTATTCGAAACTTAAATATTCGAGTTCGGTGTATGAAAAAATCTTCTCTGAGAAATTGAAACGAAGAAAAGGACCAACACCATAATTCTTGAGTTTGGTGTCTGTTGTCTTAAACTTTACAAACTGGTAAGAAAAAGCCAGACCGGTTGAAAACTGCTCCGTAATCTTATAGCCCACAGTCGGCGATATACTGACATTTATATAATCACTTCCTCCGCTAAAACCGCCACCTCCACCAAAGTAAAACCTATCGAGTGAAAGGGGGCTTCCCTTTTTCATGGATGATGGAGATTTTCTGGAGCTCGGGTTTTTATATTGCCCGAAAAGAAGAGCATAGGAAGTAATAGACAACACCAAGACTAAAGCAAAACGCAGCTTCATTCTTCTACAACTATATAAACGTCCTCATTATCTTTTCTCATGAGATATTTCTCACGTGCTATTTTCTCAAGTAGAGCCTTGTCATTAGTAAGAGCCTCTTTATCATTTTTCACCTCAATGATCTTCTCCTCGTAAAACTCTTTGCTGCTTTCGAGCTCGGCTTGCTTGTTGCTCAATCTCACCTGAGTGATCACGTCGTTTGAGTCAAAAAATAAGAGCCAAATAAGAAACAGGAATCCTACAACGAAGTAGAAATTCCGGAATATTGGAGGGATTCGATTGAATAGAGACTTCATTATGTATCTAAAGATAAAAAAAAGAGCCGAATTAACGGCTCTTTGAATATTTACTTAGATGAAGGATAAAAAGCCGTATCATCCAGTTCTTCTTCTATTCGAAGCAGTTGGTTGTATTTGGCCATCCTATCAGATCTTGATAAAGAACCTGTTTTTATTTGCCCTGCATTGGTTGCCACGGCAATATCGGCAATAGTTGAGTCTTCTGTCTCGCCTGACCTATGAGAAACTACGGCAGTCCATCCAGCTTTATGAGCCATCTCAATAGCTGCTAGCGTTTCAGAAAGCGTACCAATTTGGTTTACTTTGATCAGAATTGAGTTACCGCATCCTTCTTTGATACCTCTGGCAAGGTATTCTGTGTTTGTCACCAAAAGGTCGTCACCTACCAGCTGACACTTGTCTCCAATTTTGTCAGTAAGCAATTTCCATCCATCCCAGTCATTCTCATCCATACCATCTTCGATACTATCTATTGGGTATTTCTCTACTAGTTCAGCCAGATATGCAGCCTGCTCTTCGCTGGTTCTGATCTTTCCGCCATCACCTTCGAATTTTGCATAGTTGTACTTACCATCTACAAAAAACTCAGAAGACGCACAGTCCATAGCGATCGTGATATCGCTACCAGCTTTGTATCCAGCAGCATCAATAGCTTTCAATACACTATCAAGTGCTTCCTCAGTACCTCCGGAGAAGTTCGGAGCAAACCCTCCTTCATCTCCTACAGCTGTGCTCAGGCCTTTGGCTTTGATGATCTTCGCTAGGTTATGGAAAACCTCAGCACCCATTCTCAAAGCTTCGCTGAAAGTAGGAGCACCTACCGGGCGAATCATAAATTCCTGAAATGCAATAGGTGCATCAGAGTGCGAACCACCGTTGATAATATTCATCATCGGTACTGGAAGCACGTGAGCATTAACCCCTCCAAGATATCTGAACAAAGATTGCCCTGACTCTTGCGCTGCAGCTTTGGCTACAGCCAAAGAAACACCAAGAATAGCATTAGCTCCGAGTTTCGATTTATTCTTTGTGCCATCAAGTTCGATCATTACTTCGTCGATCAATTTCTGATCAAACACATCATGCCCGATGATCTCAGCAGCAATAACTTCATTCACATTGTCAACAGCTTTCAATACTCCTTTTCCAAGGTATTTAGATTTGTCGCCATCACGAAGCTCCACAGCTTCGTGCTCACCAGTAGAGGCACCTGAAGGCACTGCTGCGCGCCCAATAAAGCCATTTTCAGTGATCACATCAACTTCTACAGTTGGGTTACCTCGTGAATCGAGGATTTGTCTAGCATGTACGCTTTCTATGATGCTCATGATTTTTGTTCTTTTATTAATTGTATGAAATCGTCAAATAGATAAGTGGAATCATGTGGGCCAGGAGATGATTCCGGATGATACTGAACAGAAAATGCCGGTTTCCCTTTCAGACGCAAACCTTCTACGGTATTGTCGTTCAAATCGAGGTGTGTCAAGTCCGCCATTTCAGATTTTTCAAGTGAATCCATCTTAACAGCAAAACCGTGATTTTGCGATGTTATTTCACTTTTCCCTGTATTTAAGTTTTTAACCGGGTGATTCAAGCCTCTATGCCCGTGGTGCATTTTAAAGGTATCGATACCTACAGCTCGCGCCAATATCTGATTGCCAAGGCAAATACCAAATACAGGTTGATTATCGGCTAATATGCCTTTCACCGTTTCCACTGCATAATCCATAACAGCCGGATCGCCAGGTCCATTTGAAATAAAGTACCCATCCGGCTTCCATGCTTTCAATTCCTCATAGGAGGTCTTGGCAGGGAAAACTTTGCAGTGGCAATTTCTTCTTTCAAAATTTGAAAGAATTGAAGTTTTAATACCAAGATCAAGAACTGCTACTTTCAATCCACTATTGCCAACACCTAGCTCATAAGCCTCTTTAGTGGTTACCTGACTTGACAGTTCTAAGGCCTCCATCGATGGCACCTTGCTCAACTCTGACTTCAATTCATTGATATCTTCTATTTCCGAAGATATGATGGCATTCATGGCACCCGCCTTACGAATGTGTCTCACTAACTTTCTAGTGTCTATACCTGATATGCCAACTGTATTGTTCTTATCCAGGTATTCATTCAACCCGTCCGTCGCTGTATGCCTGCTGTATTGATAGGTAAAATCATTGACAACAATTCCGCGGATAGTTGGTGCAGCCGATTCCTGTTCATCGTCATGAACACCATAGTTTCCGATATGGGGCGTGGTATTAACAATTATTTGTCCAAAGTATGAAGGGTCAGTGTATATTTCCTGGTATCCCGTCATACCGGTGTTAAAGCAGATTTCACCTCCGGAGGTTCCGGATTTTCCTATAGAAAAACCCTCATAAACTGAACCATCTTCGAGTAATAGTATTGCTTTTCTTTTGGTTTGTTGCTTCATCGGTGGCAAAAATAGCTAGCGGGGCGAGAAAAACGAAAACTAATTTCAGATGATCTCAACCTAGCATCTAGGTAATTACAATTTCTATTCTTTAAGTCAAAAAAAAAGGGATAACAACCGAAGTTCCTATCCCTTTCTATTAAAGATTTATCTAAACATTAATCTTTCTTCTCTTCATCTTCTGAAGGCTTTTCTTCAGCAGCAGGTTCTTCAGCTTTTGGCTCTTCCGTAGACTCTTCAGCCACGGCCTCAACAGTTTCCTCTTGAGCTTCTACGACCTCTTCCTTTGCTGTTTCTTCAACAACCTCAGCAGCCGCCACTTCTTCTACAACTTCTGCCTCAGCCACTGCTGTGGTTTCAGTTGATTTTTTAGAACCGCCTCTTCTTGACCTTCTGGTTTTTGCTTTTCCTGAATCGCTAGTTCCTAGTAACAACTCATTGAAGTCCACAAGCTCCATCATGCACATTTCAGCATTGTCACCCTGTCTGATTCCAGTTTTGATAATTCTGGTATATCCTCCAGGTCTCTCATTAACCTTCTCTGCTACAGCACTAAAAAGCTCACTAACTGACTCCTTGTTTTGAAGGTACGAAAATGCAACTCTTCTAGAGTGAGTAGTATCATCTTTAGATCTGGTGATGATAGGCTCAATATATTTTCTTAGGGCCTTCGCTTTTGCTACAGTAGTGTTGATCCTTTTGTGCAAAATCAAAGAAGTAGCCATATTGGATAGCATAGCGCTTCTGTGTGAAGCTGTTCTTCCAAGATGATTAAATTTCTTACCGTGTCTCATTATTCTTCGTCCAATTTATATTTCGACAGATCCATACCGAAAGTAAGGCTCTTATCAGCTACCAATTGCTCCAATTCAGCAAGCGACTTTTTACCAAAGTTTCTAAATTTCATCATATCAGAAATCTCCAAAGAAACCAAGTCACCCAATGTTCTAACATCTGCAGCCTTCAAGCAGTTATACGCTCTCACTGAAAGATCAAGATCATTAAGGGATGTTTTAAGTAGCTTTCTCATGTGAAGCAACTCTTCATCAACCTGTTCAGGCTCTCCTTGCTCTTGAGATTCCAGGATCATATTCTGATCAGAGAATAACATGAAGTGCTGAATAAGAATATTAGCAGCACCTTTCAGAGCATTTTCAGGATGTATAGAGCCATCCGTTTCAATATCAATAATCAATTGCTCATAGTCAGTCTTTTGCTCAACCCTAGTGTTTTCAACACTATACTTCACATTTTTGATTGGTGTGAAAATAGAATCGATTGAGATATAAGCAAATCCAGCATCAGCAGGTTTGTTTTCCTCTGCAGTAACATAACCTCTTCCCTTCTCTACATTCAACTCAAGTTCGAACTGAGC
Source organism: Cyclobacteriaceae bacterium (assembly GCA_039944535.1). GTDB lineage: Bacteria > Bacteroidota > Bacteroidia > Cytophagales > Cyclobacteriaceae > JAMZMI01. Next base: position 343,624 of record JBDUYP010000023.1, on the reverse strand, counting down.
ACTCTTATCAAGGTTACAAATCACTAAATCTGGATTCAAAATCTCAAAAGATGTGGTCGCACCTGCAATGTCACCTGCAGTAAGCTGTGTTTTGTTAGCCACAGAAACTGTGATTACATTCTCTACCGTATCGGCCAACTTCTTGAATCGAACCATTTTTAGGTTTAGAATGATTTCACTCACATCCTCTACAACACCCTCTATAGTTGAAAACTCATGAAGCACACCAGGTATCTTGATCCCAGTAATTGCATAGCCTTCAAGTGAAGACAAGAGTATTCTTCTCAGGGCATTGCCCACTGTAACACCATAACCTTTTTCAAGTGGCTTGAAGGTAAATAGACCGTGAAAGTCATCAGCCTTTTCCATCACCACTTTCTCCGGCATTTGAAATGCAAGAATTGACATATTGTTATTGTTAAAAAGTTTGAGAAATACTCTTACTTAGAGTAAAGTTCTACTATTAATTGTTCTTTGATGTTCTCTGGAATCTCCTCTCTTTCGGGAGCATTCAAAAACTTTCCTGCGTAGGAAGTAGAATCCCACTCCAACCATGAGAAGTTTCTAGAGTTTGCACCAAGACTTGAGGTAATTGCTTCAAGAGACTTTGACTTCTCTCTAACTCCAATTACATCATTGTTTTTTAGACTATAAGAAGGAATGTTTACAACATCACCATTTACAGTAATATGTTTGTGAGAAACCAATTGGCGCGCAGCTCTTCTAGTAGGAGCAATTCCTAATCTGAAAACTGTATTATCCAATCTAGATTCCAAAAGTTGAAGTAAGATCTCACCAGTAATACCACTTTTTCTAGAAGCCTTTTCGAAAAGGTTAGAGAATTGCTTCTCCAATACACCGTAAGTGTATTTTGCCTTTTGCTTTTCAGCTAGCTGTACAGCGTATTCTGATTGCTTTCTTCTTCTACCTCTTCCATGTTGACCAGGAGGGTAGTTCTTTTTTTGCAAAGCTTTACTGTGTCCAAAGATAGGTTCTCCGAACTTTCGTGAAATCTTAGTTTTAGGCCCTGTATATCTTGCCATTTTATCTAATCTATTAAGATATTAAACTCTTCTTCTTTTAGGAGGACGACATCCGTTGTGAGGCATTGGAGTTACGTCTTTGATCAAAGTCACTTCAATTCCTACGTTTTGGATTGTTCTGATTGCTGATTCTCTACCCGCACCCGGGCCTTTAACGAAAACCTCAACCTTTCTAAGTCCCAACTCATATGCAGCCTGTCCACAGTTTTGTGCAGCTACCTGAGCAGCATATGGAGTGTTTTTCTTGGATCCCTTAAAACCCATTTTTCCAGCTGATGCCCAAGAGATTACCTGTCCCTGATTGTTTGTCAGAGAGATAATGATGTTGTTGAATGTTGCCTGAATGTGAGCTTGGCCCACTGAGTCAACAGCAACAACTCTCTTTTTAGCTTTATCTTTTCTTTTCTGCGCCATTGTCTATGTATTACTTAACTGCTTTCTTCTTGTTAGCAACCGTTTTACGTTTACCCTTTCTTGTTCGGGCATTGTTTTTGGTCTTTTGACCTCTAACAGGAAGGCCTTTTCTATGTCTCAAACCTCTGTAACATCCAATATCCATCAAACGCTTGATATTCAATTGAACTTCAGATTTTAGAACACCCTCGACTTTGAAGTTTTCAGAGATAATAGTACGTATTGCACCAGCTTCATCATCATTCCATTCTGAAACTTTCTTATCATAATCTATTCCAGCTTCAGTCAAGATTCTTCGTGCTGTGCTTCTACCAATACCAAAAATATAGGTAAGGCCTACTTCGCCTCTCTTATGATCTGGTACGTCGACTCCTGCAATTCTAGCCATGTCTTATCCTTGTCTTTGTTTAAACTTAGGGTTCTTCTTATTGATCACATACAGCTTCCCTTTTCGTCTGATCACTTTGCAATCGACGCTACGCTTTTTTATGGATGCTTTTACTTTCATTTCGATCTATTATTTATATCGATAAACGATTCTTCCTTTTGTTAAATCATATGGAGACATCTCCAACTTAACCTTATCTCCAGGCAAAATTTTGATATAGTTCATCCTCATTTTTCCTGAGATGTGGGCAACAACAGTGTGACCATTTTCCAACTCCACTTTAAACATGGCGTTTGATAATGCCTCTACGATTGTACCGTCTTGCTCTATGGATGATTGCTTTGCCATTATGCTACTGCCGCGTTGGTTCTACCTTTAACTCTTCCAGACTTCATCATACCCTCATAGTGTCTCATAAGAAGGTAACTTTCAATTTGCTGTAGTGTATCTAAAATCACACCAACCATAATCAATAGTGATGTTCCCCCATAAAACTGAGCGAAAGAGCTCTGTACCCCTGCCATCATGGCAAAAGCTGGAAGTATCGCGATGATCGCCAAAAAGAATGAACCAGGTAGCGTGATACGTGACAACACATTATCTATAAAATCAGATGTTTGCTTGCCCGGCTTAATGCCAGGTACAAACCCTCCGTTTCTCTTCATATCATCAGCTATTTGATTAGGATTAATCGTAATAGCCGTATAAAAGAATGTGAAAAGAATAATCAATATGGCAAATAACAAATTATACTGCCATGACTGAATGTTCGAAAATGTTGTTCCTATATACTGGGCTATGTCACTTTGGTCTGCCCAAATACCCGCCAAAAGAGCAGGCAAAAACATCAATGACTGTGCAAAAATGATTGGCATAACTCCCGATGCATTAACCTTCAACGGAATATATTGTCTTTGACCACCATATACTTTGTTACCAACAACCTGTTTCGCATACTGAACAGGAATTCTTCTTACTGCTTGTACAAGTGCCACTGTCGCCATTACAACAACGAAAAGGGCAACCAATTCAAAGATGAACAACAAGGCTTTATCCAATCCACGTGCTGTAGCTTCTCCAAGAATACTTCCAGGAAATCTGGAAATAATACCTATCATGATAAGCATTGAAATACCATTGCCTATTCCTTTATCTGTAATTCTCTCACCTAACCACATACAGAAGATCGTACCTGCTGTAAGGATTACCATTGAAGAAATATTGAATAAGAACTGATTAGAAAGCATTATTGCCTCTGAAGGAATTGTTGCATTAACGTATCCTACAGATTGAGCCAAACAAATAACGATCGTAAGTACTCTGGTTATTTGACTAATTTTCTTTCTACCACTATCTCCTTCTTTCTGCAGCTTTTGAAAATAAGGAACAGCTACAGTCATCAATTGTAAAACAATAGATGCCGAGATATATGGCATAATCCCCAAACCAAAAACTGAAGCTCTACTAAAAGCTCCACCTAAGAATGTATTTAACAATCCGAAAATTCCACCCGTATCAGTTGTAAGCATATCAGGATCTACCCCTGGAAGTACAACAAATGACCCGAGTCTGAAGATGATAAGAAAACCTATGGTGTTCAGGATTCTTATTCTTAGTTCCTCAATGGAAAATATATTCTTTATGGTCTGTATAAACTTTTTCATCGATTACGCTTCTAACGATACAGATCCTCCTGCCTTCTCGATCGCTTCTTGAGCCGATTTAGAAAATTTGTGAGCCGTAACATTAAGTTTAGCAGCAAGTTCTCCCCCACCGAGGATTTTTACCACGTCATCTTTTCCAATCAATCCATTAGTTTTCAAAACTTCAGGAGTGATTTCCTTAAGTTTCTTTTCGTCGCTTAGCTTCTGAAGAGTATCCAGATTGATTGGCTTCATTACAACTTTATTGTTGTTTTTGAATCCAAACTTTGGAATTCTTCTCTGAAGAGGCATCTGACCACCTTCAAAACCTACTTTCCTGGAATATCCAGATCTGGACTGAGCCCCTTTATGACCTCTGGTAGCAGTACCACCTTTGCCGGATCCCTGTCCCCTAGCTATTCTCTTTCTTCCTTTAGTAGCGCCTTTGGCCGCCTTTATTGAATTTAACTGCATCTTAAAGCTCTTTAACTTCAACTAAATGTTGAACCTTGTTGATCATTCCAGATATCTGAGGAGTCAATTCCTTCTCAACACTTCTGTTGATTTTACCAAGACCTAATGCTTCGATAGTAAGCTTCTGTCTTTTTGGTCTACGAATAATGCTTTTCGTCTGTGTGATTAAAACCTTTGCCATTACTATTATCCGTTAAATACTTTATCTAAAGTCACTCCTCTTTGCTTAGCAACTGCAAAAGGGTCTCTCATTCTGCTCAACGCATCGAAAGTAGCTTTCACAACGTTGTGAGGGTTTGAAGAACCTTTTGACTTAGCAAGTACGTCATGAATACCAGCACTCTCAAGTACTGCACGCATCGCACCACCTGCTATTACACCTGTACCAGGCGCTGCAGGCTTAAGCAATACAAATCCACCACCAAATTTACCAATTGAGTCATGCGGTACTGTTGACTTGAAAACTGGAACTCTTACCAGGTTTTTCTTAGCGTCATCAACGCCTTTAGTAATGGCATCAGTTACTTCATTGGCTTTACCCAAACCGTATCCTACAACACCATTTCCATCTCCAACTACAACAATGGCAGAGAAACTAAATCTACGACCACCCTTAACTACTTTGGCTACACGCTTGATAGCAACAACCTTTTCTTTAAGGTCTATATCGCTTGCTTTAACCGCTTTTATATTGCTTTGTGACATAATTTCTTAGAATTTTAATCCTCCTTCACGTGCGCCCTCTGCGAAAGCTTTCACTCTTCCGTGGTAAGGGTATCCATTTCTATCAAAAACCACTGAGTCAATGCCAGCTGCTTTCGCCTTTTCAGCCAATTTTTTACCTACTTCCTTAGAAGATTCCACGGTAATAGATTTCTGATTCAGCTCTACAGATGAGGCTGCCGCAAGTGTAATTCCTTTGAGGTCATCTATGATTTGACCATAAATTGCCTTGTTGCTTCTGAATACAGAAACTCTTGGAATGTCACCTGTACCGCTGATCTTCCTGCGGATACCTTTTTTGATTCTTGCTCTTCTTCTTAACTTAGATACAGCCATCTTACCTATTATTTAGCAGCTGTTTTACCAGCTTTTCTTCTAACCTGCTCACCAATAAACCTGATACCTTTTCCTTTGTAAGGCTCTACAGTTCTCAATGATTTAATCTTAGCAGCAACCTGTCCTACCAATTGTTTATCAATTCCTTCTACGGAAACCTTAGGGTTTTGCCCTTTAGCAGTTTCTGCTTGTACTGAAATTTCAGACGGAACTGATAGAAAAATATTGTGAGAGTATCCGAGGTTCAATTCCAAAACATTCCCCTGAACCGCAGCTTTATATCCAACTCCAACCAATTCAAGATTTTTCTTATATCCGTTGCTTACACCTTCAACCATATTGTTGATCAAAGATCTATAAAGACCATGCAAAGCTTTATGACGCTTTTGCTCAGTCGGTCTTTCAACAGACAACACTCCATCCTCAATCTTAACAGATAAATCTGGATCTATATCTTGTGAAAGCTCTCCTTTGGGACCTTTAACTTTGACATTTTGTTTGTCTATTGTAATGGTCACCCCTTCTGGGATAGTTATTGGTGCTTTACCTATTCGTGACATCTCTTAATATCTTTTAATAAACGTAACAAAGTACCTCGCCTCCTATGTGCTCACGTCTTGCTTCTTTATCAGAAACAACACCTTTGGACGTAGAAAGTATAGCGATTCCCAGACCATTCAATACTCTTGGAAGCTCACCAGCACCCGCGTACTTTCTCAAACCTGGAGAACTAATTCTCTCAAGCTTAGTAATCGCAGACTGCTTTGTCTGTGGATTGTATTTCAAGGCTATCTTGATAATACCTTGTTTGTCATCATCAACAAATTTGAAGTTCTGAATGAACCCTTTGTCATGCAACACCTTCGTCATCTCTTTTTTAAGATTAGAAGCAGGTATCTCAACTATGCGGTGATTAGCACTCACTGCATTTCTGATCCTTGTCAAAAAATCACCTATCGGATCTGTTACCATATTATTTTACATTTAGCTACCCTCAAAAGGGCTGCAAAATTAATTAAATTTTTAAAAAATCTCGAAAGAACGAAATAAAAGATTTACCAACTCGCTTTTGTAACACCTGGTATCTTCCCAGCTGAAGCCATCTCTCTGAATGTCACCCTCGAAATACCGAATTTTCTCATGTATCCCTTAGGCCGACCTGTTAGCTTACATCTGTTATGAAGTCTCACTTTTGATGAGTTTCTAGGCAATTTATCAAGAGCATCATAGTCGCCTGCAGCTTTTAGTGCAGCTCTCTTCTCTGCAAATCTTGCTACTAGTTTTTCTCTTTTTCTTTCTCTCGCTTTTACTGATTCTCTAGCCATGCTATTAGTTTTTTCCAGCCACGAATGGCATTCCGAATGCTTTCAAAAGAGCCAAGCTTTCTTCGTCAGTCTTGGCACTTGTTACGAACGTGATATCCATACCTGAAATACGGTTCACCTTATCTATACTGATCTCAGGGAAAATGATTTGCTCCTCTACACCTAAAGTATAGTTTCCTCTTCCATCAAACCCCTTGGTCTTGATCCCTTTAAAGTCTCTAACCCTTGGCAAAGCCACTGTCATCAACCTATCAAGAAATTCGTACATTCTATCACCTCTCAAAGTGACTCTTGCTCCGATAGGCATACCTTCTCTCAACTTAAAGTTCGAGATGGAGTTCTTTGCCACAGTTGGTACAGCCTTCTGACCTGTGATTGTAGTAAGTTCTTCTACTCCTACATCCACCAATTTCTTATCGGCCACTGCTGCCCCTATTCCTTTGTTCACTGAGATCTTAAGAAGTTTTGGAACTTCCATTATTGACTTATACTCAAACTTAGTTTTGAGCTCGCCTACTATCTCATTGAGATATTTGTCTTTTAGTCTTGGTCTAGCCATTAGTGATAAATTCTCCAGTCTTTTTAGAATATCTCTGCAACTTTCCGTCGCTGTTAAGTTTTCTACCTGTTCTGGTAGATTCTCCTTTTGCAGGATCAACTAACTTAAGGTTACTCATGTGAATAGCAGCTTCTGTTTGCTCTCTTCCTCCTTCAGGCTTAGTAGCTGATGGCTTCACATGTTTAGTTACCATGTTTGCTCCTTCGACAATGGCTCTGTACTTGTCAGAAATAATTTCAAGAACTTGTCCGGTTTTACCCTTATCATTTCCTGCAATCACCTCTACAGTGTCCCCCTTGCGAATGTGAAATTTTATTGTCTTGTGTGCCATTATTATAATACTTCAGGTGCTAGAGATACTATTTTCATGAATTGACGCTCACGAAGTTCACGAGCTACCGGGCCAAAAATACGAGTGCCTCTTGGCTCGTTGTTTGGGTTAAGAAGAACTGCTGCGTTATCCTCAAATCGGATATACGAACCATCCTTTCTTCTGACTTCCTTTTTGGTTCTAACGATAACTGCTTTAGACACTGTTCCTTTCTTCAAACTGCTTGAAGAAATTGCAGACTTCACAGTCACAACAATAGTATCACCAACGGAAGCATATCTTTTCTTAGTTCCACCAAGTACACGGATACAAAGGACTTCTTTAGCCCCACTATTGTCCGCTACATTTAGTCTAGATTCCTGTTGTATCATTTTACTTAGCTCTTTCGATTACTTCAACTAATCTCCATCTTTTATTCTTACTCAGCGGACGCGTTTCCATGATGCGCACGGTATCACCGATGTTGCAATCATTACTTTCGTCATGAGCCGTGAATTTGGTCGTCTTTCTAATGAACTTACCATAAATAGGGTGCTTCTCCTTACGGTTCACCGCTACTGTAATGGTCTTCTGCATCTTGTTGCTGACAACCTGACCGATACGCTCTTTTCGCAAATTTCTTTCCATCGATGCGTTTATTTACTTAATTCTTTAGCTCTTATTTCAGTCTCAATTCTAGCTATTAGCTTTCTTGATTCTCTGATTTTCATCGGATTCTCTATCGGCGTAATGCTATGAGCAAATTTCAATTTGCCGTAGTTGTCTTTTTCTGCAGCTAACTTACCAGTCAACTCTTCAAGACTTAAACCTTTTATCTCTGAATTTTTCATGCTCCAGTATAATCCTTACGTACAACAAACTTAGTTTTTACAGGAAGCTTCTGAGCAGCCAAACGGAGGGCTTCACTTGCAGCCACGCTATCTACACCAGTCACTTCGAACAGGATAGTACCAGGTTTGATAACAGCTACCCAATATTCCGGTGCTCCTTTACCTTTACCCATCCTTACTTCTGCTGGCTTCTTAGTCACCGGCTTATCTGGGAAAATTCTGATCCAAACCTGACCTTCTCTTTTCATTGCTCTGGTAACAGCAATCCTAGAGGCCTCAATCTGACGGCTAGTAATCCATCCTGGTTCTAAGGATTTGATACCAAAGTTTCCAAAAGCCAATCTATGACCTCTCTGAGCTAATCCCTTAACTCTACCTTTATGACGTTTTCTAAATTTCGTTCTTTTCGGCTGTAACATTATTACTTAGCTTTTAAAAGGATTACTTACGTTCTCTTCTTCTTTTCGGACCTTCTCCTCCACCTGGTCTTCTTCTCTTAGGACCACCAGCATTTCCAGAATTTCCTCCTGAATTCATACCTACATTTGGTGAAAGATCTCTTTTACCGAAAACCTCTCCTTTGAATATCCAAACTTTGATACCAATTTTACCATATACGGTGTTTGCTTCTGAAAGAGCATAGTCTATGTCAGCTCGCAAAGTGTGTAGAGGAATTCTACCTTCTTTGTACTGCTCACTTCTTGCCATTTCAGCACCACCAACACGTCCACTTACTTTTATCTTAATTCCCTGAGCGCCAACTCTCATAGAAGATGCAATCGCTTGCTTCATAGCTCTTCTAAATGAGATTCTTGCTTGAAGTTGTTGAGCGATTGATTCACCTACCAACTTTGCGTCAAGCTCAGGTCTTTTAATCTCAAAGATGTTGATCTGGATATCTTTTCCAGTAAGCTTTTTCAGCTCTTCCTTGATTTTATCCACCTCAGATCCACCTTTACCTATAACAACACCCGGACGAGCCGTATGAACAGTAAGAGTGATTCTTTTAAGGGTTCTTTCGATCACAACTTTAGAGATACCTCCTTTTGGAATCCGTACCTCAATGTATTTTCTGATCTTTTGATCTTCTACGATTTTGTCAGAGAAGTCTTTTCCTCCGAACCATGCAGAGTCCCATCCCTTAACGACTCCTAGTCTAAAACCTACTGGATTTACCTTAGTTCCCATCTATTAATTGTCTTTCGTATCAGCTTGAACACTATTTTCGCTCGCGTCAGTCACAGATAAAGTGATATGATTAGAACGTTTTCTTATTCTATGAGCTCTTCCTTGAGGAGCTGGTCTTAATCTCTTAAGCATTTTACCTCCGTCAACAAAGATTTCACTCACAACAAGATCAGCATCCTCGATCTTCACATCTTCATTCATTGCCTGCCAATCAGCTACTGCTGTAAGCAAAAGCTTTTCGATGTATTGAGATGAATGCTTACTATCAAACCTTAATAGGTTCAAAGCAACATTAACCCTTTCACCACGAATCATATCCGCAACCAATCTCATCTTCCTTGGCGAAGTGGGTACATTTCTCAATGATGAAGTCACAGCACCAAGCTTGCCTTTATTCTCTTCTTTATGCTTTTTTAAAGCCTCTTTTTGAAGACGAATTCTAACTGACTTCTTAAGTTTTTTTTCTGCAGCTTCCATCTAATTATCTTTTGCCTTTATCCTTTTTAGCAATATGACCTCTAAAGTTTCTGGTTGGAGCGAACTCACCCAGCTTGTGTCCTACCATGTTCTCTGTAACAAAAACAGGAATAAACTTATTTCCGTTGTGTACAGCAAACGTGTGTCCTACAAAGTCCGGAGAGATCATTGATCTTCTCGACCAGGTTTTGATTACAGACTTTTTGTTGGAGTCATTCATGGCATCAACCTTTTTCTCCAATCTGAAATCTATATAGGGTCCTTTTTTAAGTGATCTTGCCATTATTTTCTCTTAGTTACAATCAGCTTATCTGAATACTTATTTGGCTTTCTTGTCTTACCGCCTTTAGCGTAAACACCATTTCTTGACCTAGGGTGACCTCCAGAAGATCTACCTTCACCACCACCCATTGGGTGATCGACAGGGTTCATAGCTACACCTCTTACTCTTGGTCTTCTACCTTTCCATCTATTTCTACCGGCCTTACCAAGTCTCACAGTCATGTGATCGCTATTAGATACAGTACCAACAGTAGCATAGCATGTGTTAAGTACCATTCTGATCTCTCCCGATGGAAGCTTTAAAGTAGAGTACTTTCCTTCTCTCGCCACCAACTGAGCGTAAGATCCAGCGCTTCTAGCTATTGCTGCTCCTTTTCCTGGTTTCAATTCAATGCAGTGAACAATTGTACCCAAAGGAATCTCTGAAAGCAATAATGTATTACCAACTTCAGGAGCTACACCCGGACCTGAAACGATTTCAGTTCCAACCTTAAGTCCAGCCGGCGCTACAATATATCTTTTCTCACCATCTGCGTAGAAAAGCAAAGCAATTCTAGCCGTTCTAGATGGATCATATTCTATTGCTTTAACTGTAGCTGGGATACCATGCTTTTCTCTGTTAAAGTCAATGTCTCTTGTTTTTTGCTTGTGACCTCCACCAACATTACGGATAGTCATCCTACCGCTATTGTTTCGTCCACCTCCACGTTTCTTAGGCGTAAGCAAAGACTTTTCTGGAGTACTCTTGGTGATATTATCAAATACCGGAGCTACTCTAAATCTTTGTCCTGGTGTAACGGGTCTTAATTTCTTAACAGCCATCTATCTGTCTATTTATATTCCGCTATAAAAATCTATAATATCGCCTTCAGCAACTTTCACGATCGCCTTCTTATAAGTAGGCTTCTTCCCTTCAATTACTCCCGACTTGGTGTATCTAGACTTAGACTTACCTGCTTGAACCATTGTGTTCACGCTTTCTACGGTAACCCCGTATGTCTTCTCAACCTCTTTTTTGATTTCAACCTTGTTAGCTTTTCGACTAACAACAAAACCGTATTTACCTTGCTCATTAAGAGCAGACACTTTTTCAGTTACCAAAGGTTTGATTAATACTCCCATCTTAGTTTAATGTATTTTGGATTGCCTCAACCGAACTTTCCATAAGGATAAGTTGCTGCGCATTTACTAAATCGTAAGTGCTGATGCCATCGATTGGGGAAACTTTGACGTTCTTAATGTTTCTTGAAGAAAGGAATACATTTTGGTTAGCAGACCCTAAGATCACCAACGATTTGATTGCATCCGATTCCAAATTCTTTAGTATACTCGTAAAATCTTTTGTTTTAGGAGCATCCAAATTAAAATCTTCAAGAACCTTGATCTTCTTATCTTTTGCCTTAGCAGAGAAAGCAGACTTCTTAGCCAATTGCTTCAACTTTCTGTTTAGCTTAAAGCTATAGTCTCTAGGTTCAGGTCCAAACATAGTACCACCACCTCTGAAAATAGGCGATTTAATGCTACCAGCACGTGCTGTACCTGTACCCTTTTGCTTTTTAATTTTCTTAGTAGAACCAGTCACCTCATTACGAGTTTTGACCTTATGTGTTCCTTGTCTTTGATTAGCCAAGTACTGCTTAACTTCAAGGTAAACAGCGTGCTCATTTGGCTCAATACCAAAAACCTTCTTGTCCAAACTGATCTCACGACCAGTCTCTTCTCCTTTAATATTGAATACAGAAAGTTTCATCTTATTTCTCAAGTATTACGTAAGAGTTTTTTGCTCCAGGTATAGAGCCACTTACAAGTACCAAATTCTTTTCAGGGTAAATTTTCACCACTTTCAGGTTAAGCACCTTCACTCGGTCTCCTCCTGTTCTTCCGGCCATTTTTAGACCTTTAAAAACTCTCGATGGGAACGAACAAGCACCTATAGCTCCAGGAGCTCTAAGTCTATTATGCTGACCGTGAGTGGCCTGACCAACTCCACCAAAACCGTGTCTTTTAACAACACCCTGGAAGCCCTTACCTTTGGAAGTTCCAATAGCATCGAGAAAGTCACCCTCTACAAACACATCTTCTGTAGAAATAGAATTTCCTAATTTGACTTTATCTTCAAATTCCTCACGGAAATCTCTAAACTCAACCAACTTACTCTTTGGTGAAGTTTTAGCTTTCGCAAAATGACCTTTCAACGCTTTAGGAGTATTCTTCTCCTTTCTCTCCCCATAGGCCAACTGCACCGCACGATAACCGTCAGTATCTTCGTTTTTTACTTGAGTAACTACACAAGGACCAGCTTGAACGAGCGTACAGGCAACATTTTTACCATTCTCGTCGAACGTACTCGTCATCCCTAATTTCTTACCAATTATACCAGGCATTTTGCTTAATAATTATTGTTTATCCGTTTCCGAATATTATTTTCGTGAAAAGGACTGCAAAGATAGCAATTCCCTTTTCTGATCAAAAGATTTGCGTCATATTTTGACACAAAAAAAGAACCAATAACTCAATGGTCATTGGTTCTTCTGCGGAGGTATATTTTAATTATACCTTAATCTCTACATCGACACCACTTGGAAGCTCCAACTTCATAAGAGCGTCAACAGTCTTTGCACTATTAGAATAGATATCAACCAGCCTTTTATAAGTACAAAGTTGAAATTGCTCTCTAGCCTTCTTGTTTACGTGTGGTGATTTCAATACAGTGAATTTTTCTTTTACCGTCGGTAGTGGGATTGGCCCACTAACCACTGCTCCAGTCGTTTTCACTGCTCTAACGATCTTCTCAGATGACTTATCAACCAAGTTGTGATCGTACGATTTAAGTTTTATTCTTATTTTTTGATTCATGACAAATATCTTTTAGGCCTTCTCGCCTGTAGCTTCTTTGATTACCGTATCAGCAATATTCTTAGGAACAGAGTCATAATGGGCAAACGTTAAGTTTGCTGTTGCTCTACCAGAACTAATGGTTCTAAGGTCCGTTACATACCCAAAAAGTTCGGAAAGTGGTACGTCTGCCTTGATAACAGCTGAAGTTCCTCTGGTATCCATACCTTTCATAAGACCTCTTCGCTTGTTCAAATCACCCGTAATAGAACCAGTATACTCATCAGGAGTAACCACTTCTACAGCCATAATTGGTTCCAGTAGTACTGGTGCGGCCTTTTTAGCGGCTTCTTTGAAACCAATTTTTCCGGCCAATTCGAAAGAAAGAGCATCAGAATCCACATCGTGGAATGAGCCATGGAACAATCTTACTTTCATGGTATCAACAGGGTATCCTGCTAAAGGACCATTTCTCATAGCCTCTTTGAATCCTTTCTCAACTGCTGGAATGAATTCTTTAGGTATAACCCCACCAACAATATTGTTGACGAACTGCAAACCTGTTCCTTCAAAATCCTCATCAACTGGGCTAAGTTCAAACACTATATCAGCGAATTTACCACGACCACCTGATTGTTTCTTATAAACTTCTTTGTGCTCAATGCTACTCTGAATGGCTTCTTTGTAGGCAACCTGAGGAGCACCTTGATTAATTTCAACTTTGAACTCTCTCTTGAGTCTATCAATGATAATATCCAAGTGAAGCTCTCCCATTCCACGAAGAATTGTTTGTCCTGTATCGTGGTTAGTCTCAACTTGTAATGTAGGATCCTCTTCTATCAATTTACCAATCGCGACACCCAACTTATCTACATCCGCCTGCGTTTTAGGCTCTATGGCATATCCAATAACTGGTTCAGGGAATACCATTGACTCAAGAACGATTTTCGACTTTTCGTCGCAAAGCGTATCACCAGTTTTAATATCCTTGAATCCGACTACAGCCGCAATATCACCAGCATGAAATTTATCAATCTGATTTTGCTTATTGGCATGCATCTGGAAAATCCTAGAAATCCTTTCCTTCTTGCCAGTCCTTGCGTTGTAAACATAAGAACCTGAGTCAAGCATTCCTGAATAAGATCTTGCAAAGCAAAGTCTACCCACAAAAGGGTCTGTAGCTATTTTAAAAGCAAGTGCAGCGAATGGTTCATCTGTGCTTGGCTTTCTGAACACATCTTCTTCTGTGTCAGGATTTATACCTTTAATGCTGTCTCTGTCAAGAGGTGAAGGAAGAAGCTCCATCACATAATCAAGCATAGACTGAACACCCTTATTTTTAAAGGCAGAACCACACGTCATTGGCACGAAAGCCAAGTCAATTGTGGCAGCTCTAAGCGCAGCAATAATTTCATCTCTTGTTATGGACTCAGGATCCTCGAAGTATTTCTCCATCAAGGATTCATCATACTCAGCAACAGACTCTAGTAAATTCTCTCTATAAGTCGTTACTTCATCAACCATGTCCTCCGGGATATCAATTTCCTCAAAGGTCATTCCCATATCCTCTTCGTTCCAGATGAACGCCTTGTTCACAACAAGATCAACAACTCCTCTAAACGTGTCTTCAGCACCAATAGGAAGCTGAAGTGGAACTGCTTTAGTTCCCAGCATTTCTTTGACTTGCTTACAAACTTTCAAGAAGTCTGCACCTGCACGGTCCATTTTGTTAACAAAACCGATTCTAGCAACCTTATAGTTATCAGCAAGTCTCCAGTTAGTTTCAGACTGAGGCTCAACACCATCAACCGCACTAAACAAGAAAACCAAACCATCTAAAACCCTCAAAGATCTATTTACTTCAACGGTGAAGTCAACGTGACCAGGAGTGTCAATGATATTGATGTGGTATTCGTCTCCTTTATATTTCCAGAATACTGTTGTCGCAGCAGAAGTGATAGTAATACCTCTCTCTTGCTCTTGCTCCATCCAGTCCATAGTAGCAGCACCGTCATGCACTTCTCCTATTTTGTGGCTAACACCAGTATAATATAGAATACGCTCAGTAGTGGTTGTCTTACCCGCATCAATATGCGCAGCGATACCTATATTTCTTGTTAATTTTAAGTCTCTTGCCATTTTGAATCCCTATTAGAATCTAAAGTGAGAAAATGCTTTGTTTGCTTCTGCCATTCTATGGGTATCATCTTTCTTCTTAACAGAAGCTCCTTCACCTTTCGATGCAGCAATGATTTCAGCAGCTAATCTCTCTTTCATCGTTTTCTCTCCCCTCAATCGAGCATACTTAATCATCCACTTAATACCCAAAGAAATTTTTCTTTCAGGTCTCACTTCAATTGGCACCTGAAATGTAGCACCACCTACTCTTCTACTCTTTACCTCTACAGACGGACTAATATTGCTCAATGCAGATTTCCAAGTCTCGATACCGTTTTCCCCTGTCTTGCTCTCTACAAGCTTGATAGCCTCGTAAAAAATAGTATATGTAATACTCTTCTTACCTCTCAACATAAGATTGTTAACAAACTTGGTTACAAGAGTATCCTTGTATATAGGATCAGGAAGAATGTACCTTTTCTTTGGTTTTGACTTTCTCATTTCTTAGGTATTACTTTTTGTCTTTTGGTCTTTTAGCTCCGTACTTAGATCTTCTTTGAAGTCTACCGCTTACACCAGCTGTATCAAGCGCCCCACGGATGATGTGATATCTCACACCAGGAAGATCTTTTACTCTTCCACCACGGATCAATACGATTGAGTGCTCTTGCAAATTATGGCCTTCTCCTGGAATGTAGGCATTCACCTCTTTTCCATTAGTCAATCTCACCCTTGCTACCTTTCTCATCGCTGAGTTAGGTTTCTTAGGAGTGGTAGTGTACACCCTGGTACAAACACCTCTTCTTTGAGGACAAGAGTCCAAAGCAGGAGACTTAGACTTAGAAGTTAACTTCGTTCTGCCCTTTCTTACTAATTGTTGAATAGTTGGCATTCTATATTCGTTTCTTATTTACCAATTCAAGTCCTGACAAATTCAGGGACGCAAAGATAGATATATTGATTTTTAAATCACAATTGATTAGAAAAATATCATGGAAGATTTTTAAGCCTCGCCCATAGTACCACCAAAATTCATTGGAAATTTTGGTGCCTCATCTGTTGACTTAATTTCTCCGAAGGAATTTTCGAACTTTGTGATGTTATCCTGAAGGGCATTTAATAGCCTTTTGGCATGCTCTGGAGTAATCACAATTCTCGACTTCACCTTTGCCTTTGGAACACCTGGCATTAGTCTAATAAAGTCGATGACAAACTCGCTACTAGAGTGAGCTATCATGGCCAGATTTGCATAAACTCCCTCAGCGGTCTCCTCAGATAACTCAATGTTTATCTGATTCGACCCTTTGCCCTTCTTATCTTCCTTATCCATGATTAGGATTCGTATTCTTTTGATTTCTCAAATTCCTCTTTAGCTGCTACAAGATTCTCGTACTCCTCATTAGAGGTGACGATTTTTTCTTGAAATCCTGGGCTGCCTGTACCTGCTGGAATCAAATGTCCAACAATTACATTCTCTTTCAGACCATTCAAGCCATCCGATTTACCTCTGATAGAAGCCTCGCTCAAAACTTTCGTAGTTTCCTGGAATGACGCGGCAGAAACCCAACTTTCGGTTCCCAATGAAGCCTGAGTGATACCTTGAAGAATTGGTTGAGAAACTGCAGGGTCTGCACTTCTTACCGCAACAATCTTCATATCTCTCCTTTTCAGGTTTGAGTTTTCATCACGCAGCTTTCTGCTGGTAATAATCTGACCAGCTTTCAATGTTTCAGAATCACCTGGATCAGTAACTACTTTCTTATCAAGGATATTATCGTTTTCTTCCATGAAAGCGAACCTATCTACCGTTTGATTAGTAAGGAAGCTAGTGTCACCAGCATCGATGATGATAACTTTCTGCATCATCTGACGAACAATCACCTCAATGTGCTTATCGTTAATCTTAACACCTTGCAGTCGGTACACTTCCTGAATCTCATTCACTAGATATTCCTGCACTGCAGTAGGCCCCTGAATCTTCAGAATATCAGCAGGAGTGGTAGCTCCGTCTGAAAGTGACTCACCCGCTTTGATGAAGTCATTGTCCTGAACAAGGATATGTTTAGACAATGGCACCAAATATCTCTTCTTCACACCGTCTTTAGACTCAATGAAGATCTCTCTGTTACCACGTTTGATTCCACCATAAGTCACTACACCGTCTATCTCTGTAACTACGGCCGGGTTAGAAGGGTTTCTTGCTTCAAAAAGCTCCGTTACCCTCGGAAGACCCCCTGTAATATCTCTAGACTTACCAGTCCTTCTTGGAATCTTAGCAAGCACCTGACCTGCTTTGATTTTATCTCCTTCAGAAACTGCAAGGTGAGCTCCTACGGGAATATTGTATCCTTTGGAATCATCCTTAGCAGCAACTACTACCGCAGGGTTTTTGGTTTTATCTTTTGTTTCGATAATTACCTTTTCTCTGTGTCCGGTTTGTTCATCAGATTCTTCTTTATATGTAATGCCTTCTATAATAGCATCAAATTCGGCTTTACCGTCGAATTCAGCTAATATAACAGCATTGTATGGATCCCAATAACATAGTTCATCACCAGTTTTGACTTTAGCTCCATCACTAACTTTAAGAATTGATCCGTATGGCACGTGGTTGCTAAGTAGCACTTTTTCCTTCTTAGTGTCAAGTAGCTTCAACTCACCAGAACGTCCCATCACAACCTTGATTTTGTTTCCTTCTTCATCGGTAGAATCCACAGTTCTAAGCTCATCATACTCTATGACGCCATCAAACTTAGATTTGATGTTTGCATCAACGGCAATATTAGAAGCTGTACCTCCAACGTGGAATGTTCTTAGTGTTAGCTGTGTACCCGGCTCACCAATAGATTGTGCCGCAATAACACCTACAGACTCACCTATAGTTGCCATTCTACCTGAAGAAAGGTTACGGCCGTAGCACTTAGCGCAAATACCTCGTTTTGATTCACATGTCAATACTGATCTGATCTCAACTTCTTCTATAGCTGTAGCTTCAATTTTATCCGCTATTTCTTCGGTGATTTCACCACCTGCTTCAACAAGGAGTTCTTCCGAGATTGGGTCATAAATATCGTGAACTGACACTCTACCAAGAATTCTTTCTGAAAGCGCTTCAACGATATCTTCATTGTCTTTCAAGGCTTGTACTGAAAGTCCTCTTAAAGTACCACAGTCCTCTTCATTGACAACCATATCCTGAGCTACGTCCACTAAACGACGGGTCAAATAACCCGCATCCGCCGTTTTCAATGCAGTATCCGCAAGGCCTTTACGCGCACCGTGAGTTGAAATAAAGTACTCTATTACATCAAGGCCTTCTTTAAAGTTGGAAAGGATCGGGTTTTCAATGATCTCCCCAACTGAACCTTGAAGGTTTTTCTGTGGCTTAGCCATCAAACCCCTCATACCACCAAGCTGACGAATCTGCTCACGTGACCCCCTTGCACCGGAGTGCATCATCATATAGATGGAGTTGAACCCCTGGTCATCTTCTTCCAATTGCTGCATAAGCGTATTGGTAAGGAGCGTATTGGTTCTTGTCCAGATGTCAATAACCTGGTTGTATCTTTCATTGTCAGTGATCAATCCCATCAAGTAGTTGTTCCAAACCACATCTACATCAGCTTTGGCTTGTGCAACCAAACCTTCCTTCTCTTCAGGAATCTGAATATTGTCAAGCCCCATGGAAAGACCGCCTTTGTAGGCCATCTGGAATCCTAATTCTTTGATATCATCAAGGAAGTGGGCTGTTCTAGCCATTCCTGAAATCTTGAATACATGAGATATGATTTTCTGAAGCTTTTTCTTAGTAAGAAGCTCATCTACATATCCAACTTCTTCTGGAACATGTTGATTGAATAACACTCTACCAGCAACCGTTTCAACAACTTTTGTTTCAAGTTCGCCAGCCTCATTTCTTACCTTAGTTCTTACCTTAACATAGGCATGCTGAGACAGAGCACCTTCGTTCAAGGCGATGATAACCTCATCAGCATTATAGAAAGTCATTCCCTCACCAAGAACTGGTTTTTCAGGAGTGGTCTTTCTTCCTTTTGTTATATAGTAAAGCCCCAACACCATATCCTGAGATGGTACAGCAATTGGCGCACCGTTTGCAGGGTTAAGAATGTTGTGAGTAGAAAGCATCAATAATGACGCCTCCAAAATAGCCTCATGTCCTAGAGGTACGTGAACAGCCATTTGGTCACCATCAAAATCGGCGTTGAATGCTGTACATACCAATGGGTGAAGCTGAATCGCTTTTCCTTCGATTAGTTTAGGCTGAAATGCCTGGATACCCAACCTATGCAATGTAGGAGCACGGTTAAGCATTACAGGGTGTCCTTTCAATACATTTTCAAGGATATCCCAAACTACAGGATCTTTACGATCAACAATTTTCTTTGCAGACTTAACCGTCTTAACAATACCTCTTTCGATCAGCTTACGGATAACGAACGGCTTGAATAGCTCTGCAGCCATATCCTTAGGAAGACCACATTCGTGCATTTTAAGCTCTGGGCCCACAACGATAACTGAACGACCAGAATAGTCAACCCTCTTACCCAATAGGTTCTGACGGAATCGTCCTTGCTTACCTTTAAGCATATCACTCAAAGATTTCAACGCTCGGTTTCCATCTGATCTTACAGCGTTCACTTTTCTTGAGTTATCAAAAAGTGAATCAACTGCCTCCTGGAGCATCCTTTTCTCATTTCTAAGGATTACTTCCGGAGCTTTAATGTCCATCAATCTTTTCAGACGATTATTTCTGATGATTACCCTTCTGTAAAGATCGTTCAAATCTGAAGTAGCGAAACGGCCACCATCCAATGGAACCAAAGGACGTAGTTCTGGTGGAATGACCGGAACCATTTTAATCACCATCCACTCAGGTTTGTTTTCGATTCTGGTACGAGCATCTCTAAATGCTTCTACTACTCTCAAACGTTTCAAAGCTTCTGCTTTTCTCTGCTGAGAAGTATCAGTAGCCGCCTGATGACGCAATTGGTACGATAAGTCATCCAATTGAATTCTGGAAAGTAACATTTCGAGGGCCTCTGCTCCCATTTTGGCGATGAACTTCTGAGGATCATCGTCATCCAGCATTTGATTTTCTCTCGGGAGCTTATCAAGAATATCTAAATATTCTTCTTCTGTAAGGAATTCAAGTTGGCTAATGCCATCTTCTTCTTTGATACCTGCTTGAATTACAACATAACGTTCGTAATAAATGATCTGATCCAACTTTTTAGTTGGCAAACCAAGCAAGTAACCTATTTTGTTAGGCAATGATCTGAAGTACCAGATATGTGCTACCGGAACCACCAATTCGATGTGTCCCATGCGCTCACGTCTAACCTTCTTTTCAGTTACTTCAACACCACATCTATCGCAGATGATACCTTTGTATCTGATTCTTTTGTATTTTCCACAATGACATTCCCAGTCCTTAACGGGACCAAAAATCCTCTCGCAAAACAGTCCACCCATTTCAGGCTTGTATGTACGATAGTTGATGGTCTCCGGCTGAGTAACTTCACCATGTGAACTTTCCAGAATTGACTCTGGAGAAGCCAAACTGATCGTTACTTTGGAGAAGTCGTTATTGATTTTTTTATTCTTTCTGAATGCCATAATTAAATGATCTATAGATTGTCCCAGCCAAAGCTGGGACGTGATTTCAAAAAATTAGTCTAAAGTGATCTCAAGTGCTAGTCCACGAAGCTCGTGCACAAGTACATTGAATGATTCAGGGATGTTTGGCTTCTGCATGTTCTCGCCTTTGACGATCGCTTCGTAAGCCTTCGCTCTTCCTATCACATCATCCGATTTGATAGTAAGAATTTCCTGAAGCACGTGAGCTGCACCGAATGCCTCAAGTGCCCAAACCTCCATTTCACCAAAACGCTGACCACCAAACTGAGCTTTACCACCGAGTGGTTGCTGAGTAATAAGTGAGTAAGGTCCGATGGAACGTGCGTGCATCTTGTCATCAACCAAGTGACCTAGTTTTAGCATGTAAGCGATACCTACAGTAACTGGCTGGTCAAATTTCTTACCAGTCAAACCATCGTAAAGGAAGGTTCTACCGAAAGATGGCAACCCTGCTTCTGCAAGCTCAGCCTGAACTTCTTCCTCAGTAGCCCCGTCAAAAATTGGGGTAGCATATTTTTTACCCAACTTAAGACCAGCCCATGCCAATACGGTCTCGTAAATCTGACCGATGTTCATCCTGGAAGGTACACCTAGCGGATTCAATACGATATCCATTGGAGTTCCGTCTTCCATGAATGGCATATCTTCCTCACGAACGATCTTAGCAACAACACCTTTGTTACCGTGACGCCCTGCCATCTTGTCACCTACTTTCAATTTACGTTTCTTTGCCACGTAAACTTTAGCAAGCTGAACAATACCAGCAGGTAATTCATCACCAACCTCAAGCGTAAATCTCTCTCTTTTGAAGATACCTGAGATTTCATTTCTAGTGTTGATATAGTTTTTGATCATCTTGAAAACCAGTTCATTGGTTTTCTCATCCTTAGTCCAATCTTCAACAATAAGGTCAGAGATCAAATTAGCCTCTTCAGGAACGTTATAGTTACTCTCGTCTCTATATACATTCTTAGGAGGAAACATATTTGCCTCAATATTTTTCTTGGTGAACTTGGTTCCCTTAGATATGATCTCATCACCAAACTTATGTTTGATACCGCTGCAAGTTTTACCCTCTAGAAGAGTGGCCAACTTCTCGATCATTTTATCTCTAACCTCTGTCAGCTCCTTGCTGTATCTGCTCTTGAGGAGCTCAACTTCTTTCTTAGTTCTAGCTCTAAGGTCTTTGTCTTTCTTAGGTCTTGAGAATAGTTTGGTGTCAATAACGACACCTCTCAAAGAAGGAGATGCTTTCAAAGATGCATCTTTAACATCTCCGGCTTTATCACCAAATATTGCTCTCAGAAGTTTTTCTTCCGGTGTAGGGTCAGTTTCGCCTTTTGGTGTGATTTTACCTATAAGTATATCACCTTCCTTGATCTCTGCCCCTATTCTGATGATTCCGTTTTCGTCAAGATTTCTTACGGCCTCTTCGCTAACATTCGGTATTTCAGAGGTTAGTTCCTCTTCTCCACGTTTAGTGTCTCTTACTTCCAGCTCATATTCATCGATGTGAATCGATGTGAATATATCTTCTCTTACAACCTTTTCAGAAATTACAATGGCATCCTCAAAGTTGTACCCTTGCCATGGCATGTATGCTACTTGAAGATTTCTACCAAGAGCCAACTCGCCGTTTTCAGTAGCGAATCCCTCACAAAGTGGTTGTCCTTTCTTTACCTTATCTCCTTTTCTAACAATCGGCTTAAGGTTGATACATGTATCCTGATTCGTTCTTCTAAACTTGATCAAGTCATAAGTAACACTTGGGCTCGCAAATGCAATAAGTAGATCTTCTTCGGATCGTTCGTAGCGAACAACTATTTTCTTAGAATCTACATATTCAATTTCACCAGGGCCTTCTGCAATAACCAAAGACCTTGAATCGATAGCCACGCGACCTTCAAGACCCGTTCCTACGATAGGAGCCTGTGGTCTCAACAAAGGCACAGCCTGACGCTGCATGTTTGATCCCATCAAAGCCCTGTTGGCATCATCATGCTCAAGGAATGGGATCATAGACGCTGCAACCGAAACAATTTGGTTAGGAGCAACATCCATATATTTCAACTCCTTCGGTTCCACAACCGGGAAGTCACCTTCAAATCGCGCTTTAACTTTATCGTTGAGGAAAATACCATTATCCTTGAGTGGAGCGTTAGCCTGGGCAATGTTATAAGTGTCTTCTTCCTCGGCAGTAAGGAAAAGCACATTTCCAGACATATCCACTTTACCACCATCAACAACTCTATAAGGAGTTTCGATGAATCCCATTTGGTTCACTTTTGCGTGAACACATAGGGATGATATCAATCCAATGTTTGGACCCTCTGGAGTTTCAATAGTACAAAGACGGCCGTAGTGCGTATAATGAACGTCACGAACCTCGAAACCTGCTCTTTCTCTCGAAAGACCTCCAGGCCCCAATGCTGACATTCTTCTCTTATGAGTTACCTCAGCCAATGGATTGGTTTGATCCATAAATTGAGATAGCTGGTTAGTTCCAAAGAAAGAATTGATCACTGAAGAAAGTGTTCTTGCATTGATCAGGTCAACAGGTTTGAAATCCTCATTATCCCTTACGTTCATTCTCTCACGGATTGTTCTGGCCATTCTGGCAAGTCCAACTCCAAACTGAGAATACAACTGTTCTCCTACTGTTCTTACCCTTCTGTTACTCAAGTGGTCAATATCATCAACAACCGCACGGCTATTGATCAATCCAATCAAGTATTTAACAATTAGGATAATATCTTCTGTAGTAAGAGTTCTCTTATCGTAACCTAACTCCAGACCAAGTTTTTTGTTGATACGGTATCGGCCTACTTCACCAAGATCATATCTCTTGTCAGAGAAAAACAGGTTTTGAATAATATCTCTTGCTGTCTGCTCATCAGGAGCATCAGTATTTCTCAACTGACGATAAATCTGCTCGACAGCTTCTTTTTCAGAGTTTGAATTGTCCTTTTGAAGTGTGTTGTAAACAATACTATAGTCAGCAACATTTACATCTTTTCGATGGAGGATTATGGATTTAGATCCAGATTCCTTGATTACTTCAAGATCCTCTTCTCCTATTATACTATCACGTTCAAGTATAACTTCATTTCTATCGATAGAAACAACCTCTCCTGTATCTTCATCTACAAAGTCTTCAGTCCAAGTTCTGAGAACCCTGGCGGCTAGTCTTCTTCCTACAACCTCCTTGAGTTTTTTGTCAGTAGCTTCAACTTCTTCGGAAAGCCCAAAAAGATCCAAGATTTCCTTATCAGATCCATACCCAATTGATCTAAGAAGTGTTGTAATAGGGAATTTTTTCTTTCTATCTATGTACGCATACATGACGTTATTCACGTCAGTAGCAAATTCTATCCACGATCCTTTGAAAGGAATAATCCTTGCAGAATACAATAGAGTACCATTGGTATGCTTGCTTTGAGCAAAGAACACACCTGGCGATCTATGAAGTTGAGAAACAATAACTCTTTCAGCACCATTAATAACAAAAGAGCCTTTGGCCGTCATATAAGGAATGTTTCCTAAGAAAACCTCCTGCTCCATGGTTTCGAAATCCTCGTTTTCCTCATCATTACAAAGAAGACGAAGTTTTGCTTTTAGAGGCACAGAATAAGTAAGACCTCTCTCTACACTCTCATCTACCGAATATTTTGGAGGGTCTACGGTATAATCGACAAACTCTAAAACGAAGTTGTCTCTGGAATCGGAGATCGGGAAGTTCTCCATAAACACTTTATAGAGACCTTCGTCTCTTCGCTTGTCTGAAGGTGTGTCAAGCTGAAAGAAGTCCTGAAAGGACTTAAGTTGAAGATCCAGAAAGTCAGGATAATCAATTACTGACTTAATGGATGAGAAGTTTCTTCTCTCAGATTTAGTTATAGCCAAAGCTTTATCTGTTTTAGTTCAAAAAAGGATCAAGAACGCTGTGATGTGTACAAACAGGAAAAGACCTGATCCCGAGCCGCACCCGATGTTGATCGGGAGGGACTGGGAGCCAGGCCTACCTTTGTTGATTTAAAATCAAATTATTTCAACTCAACTTCGGCACCAGCTTCTTCAAGCTGCTTTTTAAGCGCCTCTGCTTCGTCTTTTGCTACTCCTTCTTTAACTACACTAGGAGCACCATCTACCATCTCTTTAGCTTCTTTCAAGCCAAGTCCAGTCAATTCTTTAACAAGTTTTACTACCGCTAGTTTAGCTGCACCTGCTGATTTCAATTCAACGTCAAACGCTGATTTTTCTTCAGCAGCTTCTCCGCCACCATCAGCAGCACCGCCAGCTACCATTACAGCACCAGCTGCAGCAGGTTCGATACCGTACTCGTCTTTCAATATAGTCGCTAGCTCGTTAACCTCTTTTACCGAAAGGTTTACTAGTTGTTCCGCGAAATCTTTTAAATCTGCCATTTTTAATTAATAGTTAATTCTGTTAATAATCTTATTCTCTTTCTGAAAGTGTTTTTACAATACCCGCCAACTTGTGCTCTCCACTTTGAAGAGCCGCGATAACATTCTTGGCAGGTGATTGCAATAAGTTGATAATTTCTCCGATTAGCTCCTGCTTAGATTTAAGCTTACTCAGCATATCTAAGTTTTCACTACCGATGAATATATCTGATTCTATGGAAGCCGCTTTAAATGCAGGTCTATCTTGAGGATCCACCTTTTGGTAATCCTTGATAACTTCTGCAGGCACTTTGGCATTTTCATTCACGAACATGACGCCCGAGAATCCTTTAAGAACCTCATCCATGGCTGAATAATCAGCCTCAAGGTTTGCCAAAGCTTTTTTAATCAAGGTATTCTTCACCACCTTATATTCTACACCCTTCTTAAAACAAGACTCTCTGAACTTGTTAATCTCCGCTACCGTCAGTCCAGACGTATCTGTTATATAGAAGTGATCTGTTTGCTGAAATTTTTCTGTTAGATCAGCTATAACTTTTGCTTTATCTTCTCTAGTCATGATATTATATTCCAGCTATTGTACTTTTATCAATTGCAATACCAGGACTCATTGTCGAGGACAAAGTAATTGATTTGAAATATGTTCCTTTTGCTGACGCAGGCTTAAGCTTAGATACTGTCAAAATCATCTCAGCTACATTGTCTTTAATCTTATCAGAGTCAAAAGACGCCTTGCCTACACTAGTATGAATGATACCAGCCTTATCAACTTTGAAGTCAATTTTACCTGCCTTCACCTCTGTAACTGCCTTGGCTATATCCATTGTTACCGTTCCTGACTTAGGATTTGGCATCAAACCTCTAGGTCCCAAAACACGTCCCAAGCGGCCTACTTTGGCCATAACAGTTGGCATGGTAATGATTACATCAATATCAGTCCATCCACCTTCGATTTTGGTAATGTACTCATCAAGGCCAACGTGATCCGCTCCAGCAGCTTTTGCTTCTTCCTCCTTGTCTGGAGTACAAAGCACAAGTACCTTTACCTCTTTGCCAATACCATGAGGCAATGCAACTACCCCTCTCACCATTTGATCGGCTTTCCTAGGGTCTACACCCAACCTGATATCTACATCTATAGATGAATCGAATTTGGTGAATGTAACTTCTTTAACAAGCTTGGCAGCATCCTCCAGGGCATACTCCTTAGTAGGGTCCACAAGCTCTATTATCTTCTTTTGATTTTTGGTCAATTTTCCCATTTCAATAATATTTAAGCCCAAGGAGCTTTACCTGAAACTTTCACACCCATACTTCTGGCAGTACCTGCCACTTGCTTCATTGCCGATTCAACTTTGAACGCATTCAAATCCGGCATCTTTGTCTCGGCGATTTCTTTCACCTGATCCCAAGTAATTGCACCCACTTTAACCCTATTCGGTTCTGATGATGCTTTTTTCAACTTGGCTGCTTCCATAATCATAACAGCAGCAGGGGGTGTCTTGATGACAAATTCAAAAGATTTGTCAGAAAAAATAGTTACCAATACTGGCAACACCTGCCCTTGCTTGTCCTGAGTTCTGGCATTAAATTGCTTACAAAACTCCATGATGTTAAGACCTTTCGATCCTAAAGCAGGTCCTACTGGTGGAGAAGGGTTTGCCTGTCCTCCCCTAACCTGGAGTTTCAAATAACCTGAAATTTCTTTTGCCATTGCTTAATCTTGTTTTTCCACCTGCATGTAATTCAACTCTACAGGAGTATTTCTTCCGAAAATTTTGACTGTAACGTTTAGTTTTTTGCGATCCTCAAACACCTCTTCTACGGTACCCGTGAAACCACTAAATGGCCCATCCATAACTTTGACGGATTCGCCAACAATAAATGGAGTGTCGAGTTTTTCTTCGTACTCTTCCACCTCATCCACTCTACCAAGAATTCTATTAACCTCGTTTTGTCTTAATGGTACTGGATCTTTGGAAGCACTTGTAGATCCTTCACCAAGAAAACCTATAACATTAGGTATCAATTCTTTATTGGTAATCATATGCTGTATTTCCCCATTCGAAAAATCTGCTTGAATGAGTATATATCCAGGAAAAAAGTTTCGCTCACGAACCCGCTTTTTTCCATTTCGCATTTCATAAACTTTTTCAGATGGGATAAGTACCTGTGGGACAACAGACTCCAACTCTTGTCGAGCGATTTCTGAATCGAGTGCCTCTTTCACCTTGCGCTCCTTGCCACTAACGGCCCTTACCACGTACCACTTCAATTCTCCCATCTCTAAAATTCGTTATAAAACCACTTCATTGCGTTTTCAAAACCTAAGTCAAAAACACCAATCATAAGTGCAAATATCAAAGAGGCTACCAAAACCAAAATGCTACTATTCTGAAGCTCAGATAACTTTGGCCAAGTCACCTTATGCATCAGTTCATCGTACGCTTCTTTAAAAAATGTAATAACCTTATCCATAGTTATTTTTGTTGCACGGGAGGAGGGACTCGAACCCCCAACCAATGGTTTTGGAGACCACTACTCTACCAATTGAGCTACACCCGTAAAAAGCTTGCAGCCCGAAAAGGACTGCAAAGCTAGATTAATTAGTATTTATAAACAAATGCGGTCATAAAATAAATTAAGACCGCATTTTGTAAAAGCTTGGTATTAGTCGAGAATCTCAGTTACCTGACCTGATCCTACGGTTCTACCACCTTCTCTGATCGCAAATCGAAGACCTTTTTCAAGGGCAACAGCACTGTGAAGAGTAACTTCGATTGTTACGTTATCACCAGGCATTACCATTTCGATGTTTTCAGGAAGTTTGATTTCACCTGTAACGTCAGTAGTTCTAAGGTAGAACTGAGGGCGATATTTGTTAAAGAATGGAGTGTGACGTCCACCTTCTTCTTTTGACAGAACGTAAACCTCAGCTTTGAAGTGAGCGTGAGGAGTTACAGAACCTGGCTTACAGATAATCATACCTCTTTTGATATCCGTTTTCTCGATACCTCTAAGAAGAAGACCAACATTATCACCAGCTTCACCTCTATCCAATATTTTTCTGAACATCTCAACTCCAGTGATAGTGGATTTAAGACCTTCAGCACCCATACCGATAATGTCTACTGCATCACCACTATTGATGACACCTCGTTCGATTCTACCAGTAGCAACAGTACCACGACCAGTGATTGAGAATACATCCTCAACTGGCATTAGGAAATCTTTATCAACAGCTCTTTCTGGAAGTGGAATATACTCATCCACAGCATTCATAAGCTCTTCGATTTTCTCTACCCACTTAGCTTCTCCGTTAAGACCGCCAAGAGCAGAACCCTGAATTACAGGAATATCATCACCTGGGAAGTCATAGTCAGAAAGTAACTCTCTGATTTCCATTTCTACTAGCTCAAGAAGCTCAGGGTCATCTACCAAGTCAACCTTGTTCATAAAAACAACAAGAGCAGGTACACCTACCTGACGTGAAAGAAGGATGTGCTCTCTAGTTTGAGGCATTGGTCCATCAGTAGCAGCCACAACGATGATAGCTCCGTCCATTTGAGCAGCACCAGTTACCATGTTTTTAACGTAATCGGCGTGACCTGGACAGTCAACGTGTGCGTAATGTCTTTTTTCTGTTTGGTACTCGATGTGTGAGGTGTTAATTGTAATACCTCTTTCTTTTTCTTCTGGAGCATTGTCGATTGATGAGAAGTCTTTTTTCTCAGCAAGTCCTTTTGAAGACAATACTTCTGAAATTGCAGCAGTCAATGTGGTTTTACCATGGTCAACGTGACCAATGGTACCGATATTAACGTGTGGTTTTGAACGATCAAAGGTTTCTTTAGCCATGTTTGAAAATCCTCGGTTTAAATCTTAAAAATTATAAATCAGTTTAAAATAAATACTCTCTAAGCGAACACTACTACTTAAGAGCCAATGAGGGGATTTGAACCCCTGACCTCTTCCTTACCAAGGAAACGCTCTACCCCTGAGCTACATCGGCTGCTGGGTCAAGATAAAAATTTTGAGCGGGTGACCAGGTTCGAACCGGCGACCTACAGCTTGGAAGGCTGTCGCTCTACCAACTGAGCTACACCCGCTTCAAAAAGTGTGGGGGGAGAAGGATTCGAACCTTCGAAGACATAAGTCAACGGATTTACAGTCCGTCCCAGTTGGCCGCTTTGGTATCCCCCCATCTTTATCTAAAAGTATCAATGTACGTCCCTTTGTTCAGATGTCTCTAAAAAAGGGATTGCAAAATTATACGGATTTTTATTTTAATCAAATTTTTGATCGTAATTATCTGTGAGATATTTCAATTAGTTCAAAATAACTTATTCACATACAATGTATTTGCATGAATACGTTTTGTGTTTTTTTGATTAACATAGCATCAGAACCATATTGCACCCTGAAAAATATGAATACGAAGGTTATTATCAACGAACAAAAAGAATTTGACTTTAAGGATGAAAAAAGTCAAATATTTCTGAATAATGAGGTACGTGATTACGAAGTGATCCAAATCAGCAGTAATCTTTACACATTGAGCATGAAAAATCAAGTTCATGAAATAGAAATCCTCTCCATTACTAATGATAATTATGAGCTAAAAATTGATGGCGTCTTTCTTTCCGCTGAACTGCTGGATCATCAAAAACAAATCCTCAAGGCTCTTGGTATTGAAGTAGCCGCTGAAGAAAAGGTGGATAATGTGGTATCCCCCATGCCCGGTTCCATAATAGAGATCTCATGCAGCACGGGAGATGAGGTGGAAAAAGGCACCCCTCTGTTAATTCTTGAGGCAATGAAAATGGAAAATGTAATCAAGTCCCCGGCCGCTGGCACAATCAATGAAATTAAGGTTTCGATAGGTGAAAGTGTAGAAAAAAATCAAGTGCTTCTTGTTTTTTGAAAACTGACCATGATAGAACCATCAAACTTTATATTTTTGAGGAATTTTTAGATACCTCACTTTTCCAATTACATGAAATACAAAAGAATATTACTAAAGCTCAGCGGCGAAGCTCTTATGGGAGATCAGCAGCACGGGATTGATCCCAATCGTATCATCCAGTATGCTGAGGAGATAAAGAAAGTAAAGGACATGGGCCTGGAGTTAGCCATTGTAATAGGTGGGGGTAATATTTTCCGAGGTGTAGATGGAGAAAAGTCAGGTATAGATCGGGTTCAGGGAGACTACATGGGAATGCTGGCCACTGTAATTAATGCCATGGCACTCCAAAGTACTCTTGAGAAGCACGGTATGTACACTCGTCTGATGGCCGGATTGAAAATGGAACAGGTATGCGAGCCTTTTATAAGGAGAAGGGCAATCAGACACCTGGAGAAAGGTCGCATTGTGATTTTTGGTGCGGGTATAGGTAATCCTTATTTTACGACTGACTCAACAGCAAGCTTAAGAGCTATTGAAATTGAAGCGGAAGTGGTGCTCAAGGGCACACGCGTCGATGGGGTCTATACTGCAGACCCAGAAAAGGATCCGAATGCTACTAAATACTCAAACGTCAGCTTTCAGGAGGTGTACGAAAAAGGGCTGAATGTAATGGACATGACCGCATTTACACTTTGTCAGGAAAACAATTTGCCAATCATTGTTTTTGACATGAACAAGCCTGGCAATCTTTTAGACATAATTGAAGGAAAAGAAGTAGGAACATTAATCAATTAAGATGGAAGAGATAAACTTTTATTTGGATCACGCTAAGGAAATGATGGATAAGGCTGTGGAACACTCTATGCTTGCTCTTGGCAAAATCAGGGCTGGCAAAGCAATGCCTAATATGCTTGATGGACTGGAAGTAGAATATTATGGAAACCCTACTCCTATCACCCAGGTAGCATCTGTATCAACGCCTGACGCCAGAACTGTAGTGGTGAAACCATGGGAAAAAGGCCTTATTCCTGAGATCGAAAAAGCAATCATGAATAGTGATCTGGGCTTGAACCCTCAAAATGATGGCGACATTGTACGGCTCAACATACCTCCGCTAACAGAAGAACGCAGACTCAACCTGGTAAAACAAGCCAAATCAGAAACTGAAAATGGAAAAGTCAGTGTTAGAAATGTGAGAAAGGAAGTCAATGATTCTCTTAAGAAACTTCTGAAAGACGGAGCATCTGAAGATTTAATCAAGGATGCGGAAGCAGAAGTTCAGAATATTACTGACAAACACACCAACAGGCTAGATGAGCTTTTTGTCAAGAAAGAAAAAGACATCATGACTATTTGATCTTATACAAATAGTTTTTTTGCTTCTATTCGGGAAATGGCTGTGTCTGGCACCAGGTACCGAATAGATTTTCCTTCACGAATCATTTTACGAATAAGGGTTGCAGAGATTTCCATTTCAGGCGCCTCCACCATTTTTACTTTGGGATGATTTATTAATTCTGAAACTTCTGAGTTAGGTCTAGGATAGACGATCAAGCGGAAGTTCTTAAGTATCTGATCGTGATTTTTCCATCGAGGAAGCGAACCCAGATTGTCAGACCCAATGATTAACGAAAAGTCGTGGTTGGGGTGCTTTTCAGTAAGCACAGTGAGCGTGTCAATGGTATAGCTCGGTTTTGGCATATTAAACTCCACGTCACTCACACGAAAATGATAATCATCGGCTATAGCCGCCTGCACCAAATCCAACCGATCAAATTCATGGAGTAGGTTTTTATTTTTCTTCAGAGGGTTTTGAGGAGAAACCACAAACCAGACCTCATCCACATCGGTACATTCATGCACCACATTGGCAATGATTAAATGCCCTACATGTATGGGGTTAAAAGAACCGAAGAATAAACCAATCTTCATTTCTCACTTATAAACTTTTTCACAACATCTTCTGCTTCAGCGAATGCCTGCACCAGATTATGATTGATTAATACATAATCAAATTTATCCTCTGCTTGCATTTCTTCCTGGGCTTTGCCTATTCGCGCCTTCAATGTCTCGTCCGTTTCGGTTTTTCTTGCTCTTAGGCGTTCCTCCAAAACCTTGACACTTTCAACACTGACAAAAACAGCCAGAGCCTGATCTCCCAACGCTTTTTTTAGGTTAATACCACCAATAACATCCACATCAAAAATCACATGATTCCCTTCTGACCATATTCGCTCAACCTCAGATTTCAAGGTGCCATAAAACATTCCTTCATAAACCTCCTGCCATTCATAAAGCTCACCTGTTTCAATTTGAGTTTCAAAATCTGGCTTTGATAGAAAATGGTAATCCACACCGTCCACTTCATAAGCACGCTTGTCTCGCGTGGTTGCGGAAATCGAAAATTTCAGTGATGGAATTTCTTTGATGAGATGCTTGACAATGGTGGTCTTCCCTGCACCCGATGGAGCGCAGAAAATTACAGCTTTACCAGAA
This sequence comes from Cyclobacteriaceae bacterium, assembly GCA_039944535.1. Classification (GTDB taxonomy): domain Bacteria; phylum Bacteroidota; class Bacteroidia; order Cytophagales; family Cyclobacteriaceae; genus JAMZMI01. Next base: position 311,174 of record JBDUYP010000023.1, on the reverse strand, counting down.
GTTGACATTTAGGCGGATTGTGAGATTTTGCTTTTTATAAGGTTAGCCAAATCAGCCGGCACAGGCATCTTGGCAATTTTTGTTCTTAGAAGTTCCCTAATTTGTTTTTCCACCTCGTATTGCTCAAAGCAAAACATACATTTTTCGATATGTTCTGTTAGATAGGCTTCCTCATCTTTAGAAGCCTCATCATCAAGCATCAAGTGTAAAATTTTCAGGCAATTCTTAAATTCGGAACATACCCCCGCATCAGGCTTTTCAACTTCTTTCATCTATGTCATGAATTTTAAGCAAATAAAAGAATTATTTATATCCCATACTACCCGCATAGGATCTCAATTTTTCTTTTAGCAGATTTCTGGCTCGATGCAATCTGGATCTCACTGTTCCTATTGGAATATCGAGAATCTTGGCCATCTCTTCGTACGTGAACCCCTCTAAATCACAGAGTATAATTACAGTTCGAAAATCAACGGCCAGTGAATTGAGCGCAATGCTCACCTCATCTCCGATCATATCTTTGATTGCGTCAATACGCAAATCCACCGTTATTGCTTCATCAACATCATCAGAGTTGTAGAAGTTCTCCACTTCCTGATAATCTACCTTTGCAGGTTGCTTACTCTTTTTCCTAAAGTCATTGATGAATGAATTTTTCAGAATTCTATAGAGCCAGGCCTTGGAGTTTGTGCCTTGCTGAAATGAATGGATGAACCTGTAGGCCTTCATATAGGTGTCCTGCACCAAGTCTTTGGAATCGTCCTCATCAAAAGTCAATCGATAAGCAAAGTTGTACATGGAATCCAAATGGGGTAAGAATTCCTTATCAAATATCTTATTCTTCTCAACCTGAGAGTAAGTATATCTCCTCCTTTCCTGATCCACCTCTGTTTTTACCTCCTGCATACTGTATGTTTTGTCTCGCTCTCAATACTACCTACGAGCCTACCCTCTCCGTAGATTCATGTAGGTACATATTACTACGGTTAATAATATGGAATGTTTCTAAATAATTGACAATTTGAAAAGAACCTTAGTTTTACCAAATTGTAAAAACATTATGGTAGAAAGTTAAACTGTCATACCATTAAAAATCTAGCAATGGGATTTCGCACAAGCGCCCATTTTCGTTCATGATAATCGGTTCTAACCAGTGTTTGAATTGATTTTCCTTTGGATAAAATTGCCATTCCTCCGGATCTTTTTCTATTATCCGTTATAAGAAACTTGTTTTCAAACAGATTAAAATGCTCCCTGTAATACTTTCTGTTTGCATCGTGCATCACCACAACACCTTCTTCAGATATCAAATCATAGGCCTTTTTTAAGCAAGCTGATCGAGCTCTTCCATCAATTACTATATAATCAAATGTCCCTTTTTGTTGTGGAAAATTTACATAGTCTCTAAATTCTTCATAAGTGCCATCATTATCTGTATGAAAGTCTCCATCCAATGTTTGAGGGACCAATTCTATTTCAACTTTAGGGTTTTTATTCAATTCCCGAAGGTGAGAGATCCATTTTTCATCACTCTCAATACTCAACCAGGAAAAGTCCTCCGTCAAAAATTCTGGAAAATATAGCGTACTATAACCCGCTCCCCATTCCAAAATTCGCTTGGGTTGGAGGTTGCAAATCAATTCCTCGAAAATAATCATCTCGCGCCTCCGCATGTATGGCTTACCTTCACGCTTTCTATATTTAGATCCACGGAGATTATCAAAAAGATCTCTTAAGACTGCCTGCAAAAAGCTCATGTGCTTCATTGGGGTTCGGTAAATAAATAAAAAAAAAGGACAGCATCAGATGCTGTCCCTAAATATAGACTCAATATTTCTAATTAATATCTATAAGTATCCGGCTTAAATGGGCCTTCAACGGTGACTCCAATATATTTGGCTTGATCTTCTGACAGTGTGTCAAGTTCTACGCCAATTTTAGCCAGGTGCAATGCTGCCACTTTCTCATCCAAATGCTTCGGCAATGTATATACCTGATTGCTATAGTTATCCGTGTTTACCCAAAGTTCGATTTGAGCCAGAGTTTGATTGGCAAATGAGTTGGACATAACAAACGAAGGGTGACCTGTTGCACACCCAAGGTTTACCAATCTACCTTCTGCCAGCACGATGATCTCATTGCCCTCTACATTATATAAATCCACCTGAGGCTTGATTTCAACCTTGGAATCTCCATAGTTTCCGTTTAGCCAGGCCATGTCTATTTCATTGTCAAAGTGACCGATGTTACAAACGATCGTTTTGTCATGCATGGCTTTGAAGTGCTCCCCTTTGATGATATCCTTATTGCCTGTGGCAGTCACGACGATATCCGCTCTTTTCACGGCATCAGCCATTTTCTTCACTTCATATCCGTCCATTGCCGCTTGAAGCGCACATATTGGATCGATTTCGGTTACAATTACTCTGACACCAGCACCTCTAAGTGAAGCTGCTGACCCCTTACCTACATCGCCATATCCAGCCACTACAGCTACCTTTCCTGCCAACATCACATCCGTAGCTCTTCTGATAGCATCTACCAAAGACTCTTTACAGCCATATTTATTATCAAATTTCGATTTGGTAACAGAGTCATTTACGTTAATCGCGGGAAGTGGCAAAGTACCATTTTTCATCCTTTCGTATAGTCTATGCACTCCAGTGGTAGTCTCCTCAGAAAGTCCTTTAATATCAGATACCAGCTCCGGGTATTCATCCAAAACCATATTGGTAAGGTCTCCGCCATCATCCAAAATCATATTAAGAGGTTTGCCCCCCTCGAATGCAAACAATGTTTGCTCAATACACCAGTTGAATTCATCCTCATTTAGACCTTTCCAGGCATATACCGGCACTCCTGACTCGGCTATAGCTGCCGCTGCATGGTCTTGCGTAGAGAATATATTGCAAGAAGACCAGCTAACCTCTGCACCCAACTCCACTAAGGTTTCAATTAAAACAGCAGTCTGAATTGTCATGTGAAGACACCCCGCGATTCTAGCTCCGCTTAGTGGCTTTGAAGCTCCATACTCTTCTCTCAATGCCATCAATCCAGGCATCTCTGCTTCAGCTAATTTTATTTCTTTTCTGCCCCAGTCGGCCAGTTTAATATCTTTTACCTTGTAGGATAACTTTTCTTCGATCATCGATTTTTAGAATTTGAAAATGCAAAATTAGTAAAAAGAACAGTAATCATTGGATGAATACAATGTCCTTCACATCGTAACTGTGAAGTTTATCAGTATGTTTCACCATTAGCTTACCAAATTCGTTTATTCCAATTATTTCACCTAAAAAAGTCTCACCCTGCGATTCAAACTCATGAACCTCTCCTCTCCAACGGAGATTTTGGTGATACTCATACATGATTGGCTTGATGTTGTCGGCCTTCAATTTTAGATATTGAGACTCAATATCAAGCAACACCTGCTCAAGCACCTCCTCTAAATCTAACTGACTATTTGCCACCAAAGAAAGCGAAGTGGCTGTAGGAATTGAAAAATGATTTTGGTTAATATTTAGGCCAATACCCACAATGGCATTTTCTAAAAACCCATCATCACTAGATGTTTCTACAAGCACCCCTCCTACCTTTCTGTTATCTATATAGATATCATTGGGCCATTTAATTTCCACATTATGACCAACAACAAAACGAGTCAGAGCCTTTTGTAAGGCCACTCCGACAATCACATTTAGCATGAAGGCCTTTTTGATTTCCAGAAAACCTGGAACCAAAACCAGAGAGAAAAGCAGGTTTTTCCCCGGCTCACTGATCCAGGCATTTCCTCTTTGACCTTTACCTGCTGTTTGATAATCTGCAAAAATGAGATGCCCCTCAGAAACCTGGGAAGTATTCAAACGATCGGACAACTCTTGATTGGTGGAATGACATTGTGTCAGGTATTCGACCTTTTTACCTAGAAATAGCGTTTTGGCAAAGTATTTATGCAACTTATATTAGTTAATTTTGAAGACAAAAGTAATCTAAACCAGAAATGGATGCAGGGAACGAAAACTGAGACAGCCCAGTCTAACATACTAAGTCAATCTGTTGTAGAAGGAATGCTTGCAATGAAAGCCACCGATGTAGTAGTGATGGATTTAAGAGAAGTAAAAAACGCAGTAGCTGATTTTTTCGTACTGTGTTCAGGAAACTCCGACACCCAGATTGATTCCATATCTGATTCAATTGAAGAAAAGGTTTTCAAATTATCTAATCAAAACCCCTGGAAACGAGAAGGGAGAGAAAATAAGGAATGGATCCTCATCGATTATGTAGATGTGGTAGCCCATGTTTTTAACAAGGAAAAAAGGTCTTTTTACGGATTGGAGGAACTTTGGGGAGATGCCAAGGTCACACACATAGAGGATTGATTTCGATCCGATTCTAACAATATTTTAACATAGAAAGAAATAATGGCAGATAAACCCAGACAGAAAAAGAATATTATTGGCGGCCAGCCAAACAAGCCCAATTATCAATTATTCCTGATCATTGGAATCATCACAATTGTTTTTGGATACGCTTTTTTGAGCAACAATAGTTCGGCTATAAAAATCAGTGATAAACGTTTTGAACAAATGGTGCTCGCCAATGACGTTCAAAGGGTGGTTTTGGTGAAAAACCAGGATCTGGTAGAGGTAACATTGAAGAAAGAAGCTCTTCAAAACACCAAATATAAGATGGAGTTGGAAGATCGCCCGTTTTCCAACAACAATGGGCCTCAGTATTATTTCAACACTATCAGCCCACAAATTTTCCATGAAGACTTCAACAAGCTTATGGAAGAAGTGCCAGAAAGCCAGCGTTTCGGGTACGAGGCTGAAGAAAGGTCCGACTTCACATCTATGCTGCTCAACCTTGGTTTCTTCGCGATCATAATTTTCGGGTTCTGGTTTATCATGCGAAGAATGACTGGTGGAGGTGGTCCTGGTGGACAAATCTTTAACATTGGCAAATCAAAAGCAGCGCTATTTGATGCAGAGAACAAAGTGAAAATCACATTCTCAGATGCCGCTGGGTTGGAAGAAGCCAAAGAAGAAATTAAGGAAATCGTTGATTTTCTTCAGAACCCTGGCAAGTTTACCAAGCTAGGTGGAAAAATTCCGAAAGGAGCACTTCTAGTAGGCCCTCCCGGAACAGGTAAAACTTTGCTTGCAAAAGCTGTCGCGGGAGAAGCGGGAGTACCGTTTTTCACTCTATCAGGTTCGGATTTTGTAGAAATGTTTGTGGGAGTTGGAGCTGCAAGAGTTAGAGACTTATTTAAGCAGGCTAAAGAAAAGGCTCCTTGTATCGTATTTATAGATGAGATAGATGCCATCGGAAGATCGCGAGGGAGAGGTCAAATGCCAGGCAGCAATGATGAACGAGAAAATACCCTCAATTCACTTCTGGTAGAGATGGATGGGTTCTCAACCGATTCTGGTGTAATCATACTGGCCGCCACAAACAGGCCCGATGTATTGGATTCTGCATTGATGCGTCCTGGACGTTTTGACAGACAAATCAGCATTGACAAACCTGATATTAGCGGAAGAGAGGCCATTTTCAAAGTTCACTTGAAGCCACTCAAACTGCACTCAAACGTGGATGCTAAAAAGCTTGCCGCTCAAACTCCGGGCTTTGCAGGTGCTGAAATAGCCAATGTGTGTAACGAGGCAGCTCTTATCGCCGCGAGAAGAAATAAAAAATCAGTTGACATGTCTGACTTTCAGGATGCTGTTGACAGAGTAATAGGTGGTCTTGAAAAGAAAAGCAAAATCATTTCACCAGAGGAGAAAAAAATTGTGGCTTATCATGAGGCTGGTCATGCTGTGGCAGGTTGGTTTCTGGAGCATGCCGATCCTTTGGTCAAAGTTAGTATAGTCCCCAGAGGAATCGCGGCTTTAGGGTATGCTCAGTATCTACCAAAAGAGCAATTTCTGTATCAGACAGAGCAGCTCATGGACGAGATGTGCATGGCGCTGGGCGGACGTGCCGCCGAGGAATTGATCTTTGATAAAATATCTACTGGTGCGCTGAGTGACCTTGAAAGGATCACGAAATTGGCATACAGCATTGTGACCGTTTACGGCATGAACGACAAGATTGGTAATGTCTCATTTTACGATAGTAAACAATCTGAATACAACTTCACGAAACCATACTCAGACGCCACTGCTGAGTTGATTGACAATGAGGTAAAGGCCCTCATAGATGGGGCCTATACAAGAACTAAAGATCTCTTGAAAAAGAGATCCCAAGAACTTGAAATCATCGCCCAGGAGCTTTTGGAAAAAGAGATCATCTTCCAGGGAGACCTTGAGAGATTGATAGGTAAGCGTCCTTTTGAGCACCAAACGACTTACGAAAGATTCACCAATGGGTCAGCGGAAGAAGAGGGTGAGGAAGAGGAGAAAACCGACCCAATAGAAGAAATCAAGAAAAACGTGAAAACTGAAGTAGAGGAAGAAGACAACATAAAGGCGTCTTCGACCGAAACCGAAGAAACTCTAGAGGAAGAAGACAATAAGTAAATATTCTTTCCACAACATCATATAAATTAGGGAGCCATTTGGTTCCCTTTTTTTGTCACCATGAATACTGAGTTCGCAAGTATCCCATCCAATAAAAAAATTTATGCCGCCAGTGATTTTCACCTGGGTGCACCAGATCCTGAGCAAAGCAGGAACCGGGAGGATAGGATAATCAGATGGATCAATGCCATCACTCCGTCAGCAGCCGGACTGATACTTGCCGGAGACATTTTTGACTTTTGGTTTGAGTATAAAACCGTGGTTCCAAAGGGTTCAGTAAGGCTCCTGGGGAAACTGGCAGAATTACATGCAGCCGGAATCCCAATTGTCATCTTCACCGGAAACCACGACTTATGGATGCAGGATTATCTCGGTGAGGAAATTGGCGCAACCATCTATCACGAGCCCGTAAGCTTTAAAGTAGGAAAACTCAAAATACAGATAGGACATGGTGACGGACTTGGACCAGGGGATCAAAAATTCAAAGCCACGAAACGCATTTTCAAATTTGGCTTAAACCAATGGCTGTTTAGGTGGCTCCACCCGGACGTAGGAGTAAAAATCGCGAATAAATGGTCTGAAAAAAGTAAGGAAAAGGAACTCAAAAAACCGAAACCTTTTTTGGGAGAAGATGAGCCTATCTTTATCCATTGTAAAGAAACGGAAGCCAAAACGCATCACGACTATTACATTTTCGGACACAGGCATCTCATGCTAAATATGCCCATCACCGAACACTCCGATTATATCAACCTGGGGGATTGGATCAATTATCACTCCTATGCGGAAATCAGTCAGGAATCTGTAGAGCTAAAACAATTTGAAGACTAAGACTTTCATAGCGCTTTCACTAATCAGCCATCTGTGCTTTGGGCAGGAATGGTCGCTAGAACAAACCATAAAACCCAAAAGGGAAATTACCGCCGTATCGGTTGACTCAAAAGATTTGATTTACCTCGGCACGGCTGGCGGAGAAGTAATCAGGTACACAAATACGGGTGAGGAAGATGAATATTTTTCTGCGCTCAACAACTCTTCTGTCTCGGCCATTCAGGCATGGAACCGGCTCAAAGTCTTTGTGTTTTACCGAGACCAACAGACAGCCTCCATCCTGGATCGATTCACCACCACTCCCAAAAACATCAACCTCTCCGATCTCGGCTTGCAATACGCATGGCTTTTTGCCCCAGGCATAGACAATAGTTACTGGGCGCTGAGCACGGAAACCAGAGAATTAATCAAATATGACGATCAGAATCTTAGCCGATTGTTTAGCATTCCAATCCAAAAAGATATCAAGATCAATGATCCCGTTTACCTCAGAGCTTATAAAAACCTGATCATCCTGATCGATCACAAATCCGGTCTATGGGTATTCGATCAATTCGGTGATTTTAAGGGTAATATAAAGGAGAGCGGCATAAAACACCTTGACATCAAAGAAGGGCTGGCTCACTGCGTAGTGGCTGACGAGCTCGTGGCAATCGACCTATTCAAAATGGAAGTGATGAGCAGAAAAAAAGCTCCCGAATCGGGAGCCTTTTGGTCGGTAGTGATATCAGGCGATAGGTATGTATTCTTCACTAGAGAACGAGCTGAAATCTACAGCTTGCACTAAATCCCTCTGTACAAGTCCAAAATCTTTTTTCGGAAGACAATGCTGTATTTAGCATTCACCAATTCAATTTCTGCTCGGTTCTTATTGTTTAAGCTTTCCAGGTAGGTATAAAAATCTGTATTACCCGTTTCATATCTTTTCTTCACAAATTCAAAAGACTGCTCCAGTGCAGCAAGGTTTTCTTCTGCCGTTCTGTAAGACTCCTGTGACGAAACCAAATCCAGATAGACCCTCTGAACCGAGTTAGTCAAATCCTGTTCAGCTTGTTTCGCTCCCAGCTCTGCATTGAGCATATTCAGCTTAGCTGTTTGGATATTGCTGGATGTCTGGAATTTTGTGAAAATGGGGATATTCACAAATGCACCCACAAACTTGTACTGATTCCAATCCATTTGGGTAAGGTATGGAGCCTTTTCCGCATTGAGGGTTTCAGGATTTGCAGCACCTTGAGAAGAGTATCTTGAGCCAAGCTCGCCGTACAAACTTACCGTTGGCATGAGAGCCGACTTGCTAGACTTGTAAGAGTAAATACTAGCCTCATGGGTTGCTTCTGCTCCTTTTATGGCTGGGGAAACAATAAAACTTTCTTCAAGAATCTCGTCATATGGATCCAAAGGCTCCAACAAAGCCTCTCCGGGGCTTTCATTTTCAGCGATGGCATAATTGTCTGATGGGTCAAGCTGAAGCAGCTGGATCAATGTGAGCATATCGCTTCTAAGCTGATTTCTAAGATTGGTAAGTGACAGCCTTTCGTTGGCTACCTGCGATCGGAAATTATAAACTGTTTCCAGGTTTCCCACACCTACAGATTCTCTTTTCACTTCACGCTCCAATTGCGCCTCTAAAAGCGTCAGTCTCTTTTCAGAAATCTTGATATTCTCTTTATCTAAAATCGTAGCTAAGTAAGCAGACAATACATTGGTTTTGGTGTCAAGTTTAGCAGAGTTGATATTTTCTCTTGCCGCTTCATAAGTCAAATCCGCACTTCGCCTGTTGTGCTGCTGCTGAAGTCCACTGAAAACTGTGAGGTTGGAGCTAATGTTCGGGTTGGAACTAAACTGTTTGGATACCCGGCTAGCAGCCACATTATCCCAAAACGTCCCGAAAAGCATGTTGTAATTCCATGCCGCTTGAAGATCCGGAAGAAAACTCATCAAAGCTTGTTTCCGGCTGGCCTTGGCTATGAGCGCATTGTTTTCAGCTTGCTGCAGTGCTATGTTGTTGTCTAATGCTGTCTGGATGCATTCATCAAGTGTCAACCGAATAGTATCGCTTTGCGCATTCGCGAAAAGTGAAAATGAAAGAAGGGTCGCTGCTAAAAATAGTCTCATAGGTTCTGGATTTGAAAAAAGGCCATCCGCCAGAGGACGGACGGCCAAGCATACAAGAGAGGGTCTTTACACTAAAGCACTATCTTTAGTATTGATATTTTCAGATACGATCTGTCCATCAAACAAATGTATCACTCGGTGTGCGTACTCAGCATCTACAGGAGAGTGCGTTACCATTACTACGGTAGTTCCATTCTCATTAAGTTCTGTAAGCAGGTTCATCACCTCTTGTCCGTTAGCAGAGTCAAGGTTACCTGTGGGCTCATCGGCAAGAATCAGTTTTGGCTTTGCTACAACCGCTCTGGAAATGGCCACCCTTTGCTGCTGACCACCAGAAAGCTGCTGAGGGAAGTGATTTCTTCTATGCATGATTTTCATCTGCTCCATCACTTCTTCTACCCTCTTCTTTCTTTCAGAAGCAGAATACTTCAAGTAGATCAGTGGCAATTCAATGTTTTCGTAAACCGTCAGCTCATCTATCAAATTGAAGCTCTGGAATACAAAACCAATGTTAGCTTTTCTCAGCTCTGCCCTCTTTCTCTCAGAGTGGCCGGATATTTCCTGATCTGTGAACCAAAACTGCCCTTCAGATGGGTTGTCCAAAAGCCCTACTATATTAAGAAGGGTTGATTTACCACAACCCGATGGCCCCATGATGGCCACAAATTCGCCTTCCTTTACCTCAAGGTTTACACCAGCTAGTGCGGTGGTTTCAATTTCGTCTGTGTAATAAAATTTCTTTAGAGATTCCGTTTTGATCAGTGCTTTGGCGTTTTCCATCATTCAGTGATTTTTATAGTTCAATATTTTTTAATTCAATACGAGTTTGTCTTTGTCTTCATACCCGTCGTATGAAGAGACTATTACTTTTTCTCCAGGTTGCAAACCTTCCAATACTTCATAGTATCGCGGATTTTGGCGTCCCAATCTTATTTCTCTTCTGACAGCCTCGGATTCAGATCCATCAAGCACAAAAACCCAATTTCCACCAGTAACCTGATAAAAGCTACCCCTGGGTATCTGTACTGCCGTAATATTTTCGCTTAGCTGCAATCTGATTTGCAAAGTCTGTCCTCTTCGGATCCCATCGGGGATTGACGCCTTATCGTCAAAAGCCATATCTACAGAGAAAAGGCCGCTGTTTACTTCAGGATATACTTTTTTGATTTGAAGATCATGATCATCACCTGCGAAAGGGAACGACCCTCTCAAGCCTTCATAAATCCGCGCTATATAATGTTCATCAATAGTGGCGCGAACTTTAAACCCATTCAAGTCATCAATTTGTCCAATATTTTGACCTGGTGATATAGACTCCCCTACCTCGACGTTCACCGTACTCAATCGTCCAGATATTGGCGCCTTGATGTACAGGTTTTCGAGGTTCTTTTTTATCATGGTAAGGTTTTCACGAGTGCGCACCAGAGTAGCTTCAGCCTGAGCAATCTGCAATCTAGCGTTAAGAGAATCAAACTTTGCGCTCTCAATCTGAATGACCTTATTATCTACCAGTTGGTTATAATTCCTTTTAAGAGTGAGAAACTCCTGTTCGGAGATGATCTTATCTACGTGAAGCTTTTTACCCCTTTCATAAGCATCTTTTGCAGCATCTATTTGATAGTCCAAATCAATCAGCGCTCTCCTTAAATCAAACTGATTTCTCTTCAGGTTCAGTTTAGTGTTCTCCAGGTTGTTTACAAGAATAAAGGCCTGAGTTTCCTCCCGCACAAAATTTTGAAGCAAGTCATTGTTTGAAAGCTTAAGTATGGTATCTCCTTCATCGACCAAAATACCTCCATCATAATATTTCTTTTCGACTACACCACCTTCTATTGCATCTAGCCTGATAGTCTTGATGGGCATAACAGAGCCATCTACAGGGATAAACTCTCTAAACTCGCCCTCATGAACGGTGGCAATGTTCACCTTCTCCTTCTCCACGTTGAGCTTAGATCCACCGTCAGCGAATATGAAGCTGTAGAGGATAAATCCTCCCACGAGACCAATAGCAGCCCAGGTGGCTACCTTTTTTACTGTGAATTTCTTCTTTTCAATCTTTCGATCCATACCATTATCAAATCTGCTCTCCCTATGCCAATTAGGATGCCAATGATGTTATCTGTCTATTTTTCAGATAGTTACAAAAATGAAGAATTGTAAGGAAGCCCATTGATGTACACTATGGAACATAAAAGTGTACGAAAACGCACAAAAAAAAGTCCGACTTCTGCGAAACCGGACTTAAGGTCAAAAACTCAAAATAAAAGGACTAATAGAGTATCAAATATAATCTTTTTTTTGAGAGATCAAAATCAAATCAATTCCATTTTAATAATGTATGCCTATTATAATTTGAAAATTAGCTTTATGATAATGTTTAAGAGGTCTTAAATTAAAGGATTTCAAAAAATTAGAAAGTTCGCAACTTTTTAGCATTAGGACGTTTGATAGTATTACTATTATATTTGATAGCAAAAGCCTATTAAATGGAAGCTTTGCAATTAAGGTTAGACCTGAATAAGAATTTTTTCATCCGTGACCCTCAAAACACTGAGCTAGGCAAGCGCATCGTAGGGGAAGGCACCTTGCTTATAAGCGCCATTGGTTTTGAAAATTTCACATTCAAGAAGCTTTCTATTAAGATTGGGTCTGCAGAAGCCTCCATCTATCGGTATTTTGAAAACAAGCACAAATTCCTTATTTACCTTATAGCTCGATATTGGGCATGGATGGAGTTTAAAATCGACTACAACACCAACAATATAGATGGTGCTGAAGAAAAGTTAGATGCCGCGCTGAATGTAATCAGTCACAAAGCAGAAGCGGATTTCACTTTCCCAGAGATAGATGAAAGTCTATTACAAAAAATCGTAATCGCAGAGACTGATAAAATATACCTCACTAAGCAAGTTGACGAAGACAATAAAATAGGGTTATTTAAGGGGTACAAATCACTCTGCCATAAAATCGCGGCGATGGTCACCGAAATCAACCCTGATTACAAATACCCTCGAGCACTCGCCAGTACACTACTGGAAGCTTCGCATCAACAAATTTTTTTCGCTCAACATCTCAATTCATTAACAGAGGTAAACGACCTTCGGGATCCTTTCGGTCAGAATTACGGATTCCTGAAATCGCTCGTTTGCAACGCAATAAATACCGTTCATGAATAATCATCAAATCACCCGAACACTTGTAGAAAGCGGCTCTCTCATCGGGATCGATATAGCCAGTGATGTATTGGCATCTTTGGACAACCTCTACCGCGACTACCAAAACGAGGAACTCAACGAATTTATCCGAGATCTGGTTGAGGCTGGCAATGAGTCTAGCATGATCATGCTAGAAAAGCACCTTAAAGAGGATCAGTTCAAAGATTTTGTTAACGAATTTCAAGCTACTCCTATCATCGTCTTTGGCAAGACCGATGAACTCTCTCCCGTTATCATTGAGAGGAAAAAAAATAAGTTCCTGATTTGGACCATAGAAGAGGAGCAGACAAAAAAAGAAACAACAGACTCTATAGATCATTTAAATCTGGCATGTACCGATAGCCTGGAAGTGATCTTTATCTCGGTATTTGACTATAAAAGCCTCGTGAGTTCCACGGACGATCCCGAAAGTGAACCAAAAGATATAAGTCCTGTCAAAAGGCTCTATAGATTACTTTCAGCAGAGAGGAAAGATATATTCTATGTCTATATATATGCAGCACTCATAGGGGTGCTGAGTTTAACGCTCCCTTTGGGGATTCAGGCAGCCATAGAACTTATATCTGGTGGAGTGATTTTCAGCTCCGTTTATATACTCATCACAGTCATCATACTTGGGGTTTTGGCCACCGGAGTTTTACAGATTTTTCAGATCTCAATTGTCGAGTACTTGCAAAGGCGAGTCTTTACCAAGGCGGCATTTGAGTTTGCGTTCAGGGTACCAAGAATCAAAATGGAATCCGTCCTCAACCTTCATATGCCTGAGTTGATGAACAGGTTTTTTGACGTACTTACGCTACAAAAAGGCTTACCCAAACTTCTGATAGACCTCAGCACGGCATTGATTCAAATTATTTTTGGCTTGATCTTACTTTCATTTTATCACCCTTTCTTCATTTTCTTTGGCTTACTACTCCTATTTATACTATTTGGGATTTTTTATGTCACAGGCCCAAAAGGACTCAAGTCATCTATCATAGAATCAAAATATAAATATCGGGTAGTCTATTGGCTCGAAGAGATGGCACGCACACTGTATTCATTCAAACTTTACGGCAACACATCTCTTCCCATCAAGAAAACCGACTACAACGTCAATAACTATCTCAAAAATCGAGGCGTGCACTTCAAGGTTCTCATAAGACAGTATAGCTATGTTCTTCTTTTTAAGGTAGTCGTAACGGGCGGACTACTTATACTGGGTACTGTATTAGTTGTGCAACGTGAGATTACCCTTGGACAGTTCGTAGCTTCTGAGGTGATCATCATCCTAATTCTGAATTCCGTAGAAAAAATCATCATGTATATGGATACGGTCTATGACATGCTCACGGCAGTTGATAAAATCTCACAAGTCACAGACCTTCCTCTCGAGTCAACAGGAGGTATAGATATTCCAAAGTCAGAACTGGAAAAGCGCGGCATCACCATAAAACTGAAAGACATCAGTTATCAATACCCAAATAACAATGGTCACTCACTAAAAAACATCAATTTAAAAATTAACAATGGAGAACGCGTGTGCATCAGCGGGGGCGGGTCGTCCGGAAAAACTACGCTTTCCAAACTAATGGCAGGTATTCATACTGACTATGAAGGAATTCTTACGTTCAATAATTTCTCTCTTCGTGATCTTGACAAAACTTATCTAAGAGATAAAATTGGAAAAAATGTATCTCAAGAAGAGATCTTTGAAGGAAGCATACTGGACAATATCTTAGTAGGCAAGCCATTTGCCAAAATTGAAAATGCTATCAATGCCCTTGAAAATGTGGGCCTTACCGATTTTATTAATCAATTGCCAAACGGCATAAGCACCGAAATACTGAGTGGAGGAAAAGGGTTCCCCAATTCGGTCATCAATCGCATGATTCTGGCCAGATGCCTGGCCAAAGAACCTAAAGTTTTGATTCTGAATGATTTCTTCAGCACTTTCACTAAACTGGAAAGAATCGAACTGATTCAGTTCTTAACAAAAAAGGAAAACAGCTGGACATTTATTATCATCAGCAATGACCCACTGATCATGTCATGCTGCGACAGGGTGATCTATCTCGATCAGGGACAGATACTAGAAGACGGGCCTTTTGAAAAGGTGATTAAAAACGAATCCATAACAAAAAGCATTTTCTGATATGCTCAACATTTCGAACGACGATATCAAGAACGTATTGGACGATGACCAGTTCTATTCGCTCCGCACGCTAAAGACCCCACATCTGGCCCGTGACCTTGCCCGGGTGCTTATGGTTCTGTCCACCCTGGTTGTGTTGGGCTTGTTTTTGCCCTGGCAACAAAACATTCGCGGTAGTGGTACGCTTACAGCTTTCGACCCGGCCAACAGGCCTCAAACCATCGAGTCTGCCATAGCCGGAAGGATCTCAACGTGGCGAATAAGAGAAGGCCAATTTGTCACAAAAGGAGATACAATACTGACGTTATCCGAGGTGAAAGAAAAGTACTTTGACCCGGACCTACTTCAGCGGACGTTGGAACAAATTGCTGCTAAAGAAAGCAGTATTGAATCCAAGGTAAAGAAAAAACAAGCGCTTGAAAATCAAATTTCAGCCCTGGAAAAGGGCATGCGCATCAAGCTAACTCAGACTAAAAATAAGCTAGATCAGGCTCGCCTTAAGGTCGCCAGCGACAGTATCAAATATGCTTCTGAGCAAATCGCATATGACAACTCACTGGCCATTTTCAATCGAAATAAGCTACTGTACGAAGCTGGAAACATTTCTCAGAATAAGTTCAACGATATGGAGTCCAAAATGCAGCTTCATAAAGCTAAGCTTGTGTCTGCACAAAATCAATGGGTACAAACGCAATCCGAAGCTGCAATAGCCGAAGCTGATCTGGCAGGGTTTGAAGCTCAGTATCTTGAGAAAATAAGCAAATCAAAGTCAGATTTAAATAATACCCTTGCCGACCTCTATGACGCTCAGGGTTCACTGTCAAAGCTAAGAAACCACTACTCCAACCTGAGCATCAGAAACGACCAGTACACCATCATAGCTCCGCAATCCGGATATATGGTAAGAGCACTCAAATCCGGTCTGGGTGAAACGATAAAAGAAGGGGAAGCCGTGGCTACTATTATGCCATCAAACTCTGATCTATGTGCAGAAATGTACATCAAGGCAATGGATCTTCCATTCATCAGTACAGGTAGAAAAGTAAGAGTCCAGTTCGACGGATGGCCATCAATCCAGTTTAGCGGATGGCCCAATGCCTCCGTGGGAACATTTGGAGGAATAGTTCGCACCATCGATCGTACGGATAGCAAAGCAGGAAAATTCAGGATATTGGTAACGCCAGACCCGAATGAAGAAGAATGGCCGGAGCAGCTCAGAGTTGGATCAGGCATCAAAGGATGGGTTATGCTAGACAATGTTGCCGTGTGGTTTGAACTTTGGAGAAACCTCAACGGCTTTCCTCCTCGCCTCTACAGCGAATCAGAAGAAAATGGATCCGTATCTCCAAAAAAGGATAAATGAAGTTAGTGTTCAAATCCTCCATATCGCTTTTACTCCTTGTTTTCGCTATTAGCGTAGCAGCTCAGGACTCACTCTCCCTCAACCTCAAAGAGGTGATTGACCTGTCAACGCAGTATCACCCTATACTGAAGCAGGCCAACCTCCAGCGGGAATTTGCCAGAATGGAGCTGAGAGCCTCGAAAGGCATGATGGATCCAAAAGTAGCCGGCGGGTATCAGCAAAAGAATTTTAAGGGAACCAACTATTACGAAAAATTCCAAACGTCACTAAAAATTCCCCTTTGGTTTCCGGTAGACCCCAAAATAGAAGTGAACCAAAACCAGGGCGACTACCTCAACCCTGAAAACTACATTTCGTCCAGCACTGACTACTGGCAGGTTACCACGGGGGTCAGCCTTCCTATCGGCAAAGGCTTATTTATTGATGAAAGACGATCGCTGATCAAACAAGCCAAAGTCTATCAGGATATAGCAGCGGCAGAACAAATCAAACTGGTCAACAAAGCCCTGATTACCATTATCAAAGACTACTGGGCCTGGCACTATGCAAGCTTAAAATATGGTGCATTTACCCAAAGTGTCACTATTGCCGAAACGCTCTACAGTCAAACGCTACAAAATTATGAGCAAGGTGCCGCCTCAGTAATGGATACTGTACAGGCACTGATCACGCTACAAACAAGGCAGGCCGAAGCGCAAAAGCAGAAACAAGAACTCACTGATGCGAGACTGCAACTGTCGGTTCACCTATGGGGGCCCAACAATCTGCCCGTAGAACTAGAAGAAGGAGTCAAACCCGAATACTCCAACCCTTTCGAATTTGTACCGGCGGATAGCTCCTTGCAAAAACTAATAGCCTGGTCAACAGAAAACCATCCGGAGATTCAGAAGCTAAAGGGAAAGCAACAACAGCTGGAAATAGAGCAGAAATGGAAAAAGGAAAGTCTCAAGCCAGAGATCAACCTAAACTACTCCCTCATAGACGCACCGATCAACTATGACGGACTTGAAAACCCCGTTTGGGACAACTACAAGCTCGGCGTGGAGTTTAG
The DNA here is from genome assembly GCA_039944535.1 of Cyclobacteriaceae bacterium. Taxonomy (GTDB): domain Bacteria; phylum Bacteroidota; class Bacteroidia; order Cytophagales; family Cyclobacteriaceae; genus JAMZMI01. Next base: position 293,941 of record JBDUYP010000023.1, on the reverse strand, counting down.
CGTGCCGCTATACCTGAGAAAAGAGCGGGCAGGTTTACAAAAAACAAAGCTCTACATCCAAAGCACAGACTATGCGCTGGCGCAGCGGGTTCAGGAAGTACAAGCTGATGTTAAAAGCGCTTACTCGCAGCTCCGAACCAGTGAGCAGCTGGTAACACAATACGAATCTATGGTCAGGAATTACGAAACGCTCGTTCGCGCCGAGCTGCTCAACGTTTCAAACGGAAAGAGTGACCTGTTCAAGTTCAATATCCAACAGGACAAATTACTCTCCGCACAAATGAAACTTATGGATGCTTCAGAAAAGCTACAAAAGCTGCGCGTACAGCTCCCATACACCATAGGACTGACAGGTTTGGACTACAGTCAGATGTACGAATAAGGACACATTTAATTTACCAAAACGTTCATTTACGAACACCTTATAAGTATCTTTATCATATCAAAGCTCATTTTAGCAGCTTCAGGCTAATTTCCTTTATTTGGCACTATTCTAGCCATAAAGGAATATGAATCACCTAAATCACAACTAGAGAATGGATAAAGAACTCGGCAAAATCCTAATCATCGATGATGATGAAGATGTACTATTGGCAGCCAAAATGCTTTTGAAAAAGCACGCCAAAGAAGTGCTTATTGAAAAGAACCCCAAGAAAATTCCGTTTCTCCTCAACAACGACACCTACGACCTGATCCTGCTGGACATGAACTTCAGCAAAGATATCACCAGCGGAAAGGAAGGCTTTTACTGGCTGGAGCAAATCCTTGACAAAGACCCCCAGGCGGTAGTGGTACTTATCACCGCATTTGGCGATGTGGAAATGGCCGTGCGGGCACTCAAAGCGGGCGCCACGGATTTTGTGCTAAAGCCATGGCAAAATGAAAAACTCATCGCGACCCTATCAAGCGCTGGGAGGCTAAAAGAATCCTACAAGGAAGTCACCAAGCTAAAGCAAACCAGTAAGGCACTTCAGGAAGACAGCAACCATGCCTTCAAGGACATCATTGGCGAAAGTCAGCCCATCAAAGATGTTTTCAAGATCATTGACAAAGTGGCCGGCACAGATGCCAACGTGCTGATTTTGGGTGAAAACGGAACCGGAAAAGAACTCATCGCACGAGCCATTCACCAAAAGTCCCTCCGAAAAGACAATGTGTTCATCGGGGTAGATATGGGCGCTATCACCGAATCACTATTCGAGAGCGAACTTTTTGGTCATAAAAAAGGATCTTTTACCGACGCTAAAGAAGATCGACCGGGACGATTTGAAGTAGCCAACAATGGGTCTCTGTTCCTCGATGAGATCGGCAACCTTAGTATGCCGCTCCAATCCAAATTGTTAACTGCCCTGCAAAAAAGAGAAGTCACCAGAATCGGGTCAAATCAGTCCGTCCCAATTGACATCAGGCTAATCTGTGCAACCAATATGCCGATTTATGAGATGGTTGGCGAGAATGACTTCCGACAGGATTTACTCTATCGAATCAACACCGTGGAGATCCATCTGCCGCCACTTCGGGACCGTGAAGAAGACATCCCACTTTTGGCCGATCATTTTTTAAAAATGTACAATACCAAGTACAGAAAAACCATCAAGAAAATCGCTCCAAACACGGTAAAAAAGCTTCAGAAATACAGCTGGCCAGGAAACATCCGAGAGTTGCAGCATGCCATAGAGCGTGCCATCATCATGAGTGATACTGACACCCTCACTCCCGACGATTTCTTCTTTTTATCACAAAAACCAGACTCTGGCAACAGCGTGGAGTCTGATACATTCAACCTCGATGAAGTGGAGAGAAACATCATTCAGAAGGCCGTAAATCGTCACAATGGAAACATATCCAAAGCGGCCAAAGATTTGGGGCTGACAAGAGCCTCACTGTATCGTCGTTTAGAGAAGTATGGGCTTTAAGGGTTTCAAATATCAGCTTGCCGGCAGGATAGTCCTCTTATCCATCACGCTGTTCTATTTTGCAAGCCTTTTTTACAATGACAGCTTCACACTCACCAAGCTTCTCATTGCAGCACTGGCGTTCACGCAAGCGTATTTCCTGTACCATTTTTTAGAAAAATCTAACCGCGAGGTGATCGGTTTTTTGGAAAGCATTCGGTGGGATGACTTTTCGCACTCCTATCCTGACAGAAAAACCAATTCCAGCATAGACGACCTCCACAAGGAGTTCAACAAGGTGATGCGGAAGTTTCGCGAAATAAGGGCAGAAAAGGAAGCGCATCATCAATACCTCAAAACAATCGTGCACCACGTAGGTATAGGTATTATCACCTTCGAACCCAATGGAGAAGTACAGATAATCAATGCAGCAGCTCGCAAGCTACTCGGCATCAAGCACCTAAAAAACATTAAACAGCTTCGGGTAGTCAATGACCAACTAGTGGATAAGCTAACAAGCTTGAGAACGGGAGGTCGGGATCTGATCAAAGTGGGCAGTGACGATAACGAAATCCAGCTTGCAGTATATGCCATTGAGCTGGTCATGCAGGGGCAGGAATTCAAACTTATCTCCTTGCAAAACATCCAAAGTGAACTGGAAGAAAAAGAGATGGAAGCGTGGCAAAATCTGATCCGCGTACTGACCCATGAGATCATGAACTCCGTAACTCCTATCAGCTCGCTGGCCGGAACTATGGAGACAGAAATGGAACAATGGCTTCAAAATGGCAAAGACGTCAATAGCATCACCAATGACTCCATTGAGGACTTTCACACGGCTCTGCATACAATCCACAGGCGGAGCGACAGCCTGATCAAGTTTGTCAGCGACTTTAGGAACATGACCCACATCACCTTGCCATCACTAGAAGATGTCTGTGTGAAAGAGCTTGTAGATCATGTGCTCGCGCTTCTCAAACCAGATATCGAAGAAGCCCAGGTAGAATTGGCATGTTCTATACCCACCGATGTGAAGATCACCATAGACCCTCAGCAGATAGAGCAAGTCATGATCAATCTGGTGAAAAATGCCATACAGGCACTTGCGGAAAATGAAGATGACGGCAAGCCAAAGAAACTGGAAGTAAAAGCCAAAGCTCGCACCGAAGGTGGTGCCATCATCTCAATCATTGACAATGGACCGGGTATAGATGAAGAGGCCGTCAAGAAAGTTTTTATCCCGTTCTTCACCACTAAAAAACATGGCTCAGGAATTGGGCTCAGCCTCTCCAAGCAAATCATGCGCAATCATCAGGGGTCTATCTCATTAAAATCGGTTATCAGCCAGGGAACGGAGTTTACTTTGAAATTTACACACTGAATTAGGTGTATTTGAGGCCAAAACCCTACTTTTGTTAAAAACGGTTTCGCTATCAAAAGACTTTTCCAATTCATCCTTGCAAGCTGCCTGGCTTTCCATGCCTTTAGTCAGGAAAATTTTGAACAAGGATTTTTCATTAAAAATGATGGCACCACAACAAACTGCCTCATCAATAACCTGAATTGGAATGTGAACCCCACGTCTTTTGAGTACAGGGAAACAGAGACCGCACCAATTAAAACTGCTCATATTGATGAAATCAGAACCTTTCAGGTAGGAAAAAGTCATAAGTACACAAAATATGTAGTAGACCTTGACCGGTCAGTGACTGCACCTGTAGGAGCTTTAGATGCCAGTTCACAGCCACAGTTCTCCAAAGAAATACTCTTTTTGAGAGTTCTTTTAGAAGGCCCGGCCACACTTTTCAAATATGCCACAGAAGATTTCGAGAAGTATTTTATCTCCTTGAATGAGTCTATGATAGTGCCACTTATCTATAAAAAATACGCCACAGCCGGCACTACCTCTTCCGCTGCTCCTATTGTCATGGAGAATAAGGCTTTTCAAAATCAATTGCACCAATACTTGCCATGTAATTGCATTACCTATTTCGAAACACTTAACATGAGGTATCATATTGCTGACCTGTCGAGCTATGTCAAGAGATACAACAAATGCATTGGGTCAAATTCTACAGCATACAAAACCAATGTAAACAAAGAATATTCTACATTCAGAATAAAAGCGGGACCAAATTATTCATGGTTTTGGGCAAAGACAGAAAAAACTGCCAGAACGGCTGGAGCCAAGCTTGATTTTGATGGTGCTTTAAACCTGCGTTTCGGGTGCGAATTTGAATTCAAACTACCTATAGAAAAGGCACACGTGGGGTTCGTTATAGACCCGTCCTTTCACGTTTACAAAGGCAAAAGTGAATACCAAACCGGCAACCCCACTCAGCCAACCCGCCCCGTCAAACTAAAATATCAGTCACTGGAAATCCCGCTAGGTTTTAGATATTGGCATGAAATAGACCAAAACATCTCATTCTTTGCCAATGCATTTATGGTTTTTGACCGGGCGTTCGACCTGACAATGAAAATATCCACAGCTCCTACCGTTTATGCCGGTGATCACATCTCATTCAATACAGCCTGGGGAGTGGGCGCACAGTACAAATACAAATTTGGACTAGAGGTAAGGTACCAACCTCATCGCAACCCCATGAGTGACTATTCCACATGGACGTCCGATTATAATTCCATTGCATTGCTCCTGAGCTATAGAGTGAACTGATCAAGATGTGCAACGCATATCGAATCCAATTCCGGATTAAGCTTAGATTCGATCTGCAATTCCTATTCCTTCTGCAAGCCTGACTTCCTACTTAACCGTTCCCAGGAAAATACATCACTCAGGTTCATCGAAGTTTTTGTCTTACTGCTGGAGAAAAAGAAAAGGTTTGTCGAAACTAAGATTTCTCAACTAGTGGATATGTGCGTCTCAGACTATCTTACTTAACTCTTTAACCAGAACAGCTATGAAATATTTTACCAGAAGCACCATGCTCTTGCTAGTGCTATGCACTGTTGGCCTGCCATCCTTTTCTCAGGCAGATATCACCGCCGTTCAGAATGGAAATTGGTCAACCGCATCTACATGGGGAGGATCCACACCAGGAAATGGTGATATCATCTATATCCCTTCAGGGATATCTGTAACCATCCCTAATGGGCAAGACGTAACCTTGACTGATGCCGTTCTCGTTGTTGGAGGATCTCTGGCTTTAGACAATAGCGGACTTAATTATAGCACCCTTACTTTGGATTCCTCTGATCCAATTGGAAATCCCATTGCTGGAGTAGTCATGGAAGAAGGAGGGGAAATTGTGGATGATACGTGGTTCGGTTGGGCCAATTTTATAGAGGTTGATGGGGAAACCTTCTGGGGGGGACGCAATTCAACCCTCAATCCAGCTCCATTATATCAAGGTACCCAGACATTTAATGCTGAAACCTCACAACCCACAGATATTCAAAACCCTTTACCGGTGGATCTTGTCAAATTTATCATTGAATCCGATGAGGAAAAGGTGCAACTCAAGTGGATCACTGCCAGCGAACTTAACAATGAGGGTTTCGAAATCCAGAAAAGTCTTGATGGCGAAAATTTTGATGAAATTGGGTTTGTAGATGGTCATGGCACCACCACCGATGTGCATACCTACACTTTTGCCGATCACGACCTGGCCGATGCTTATTATAGACTCAAACAAATAGACTTTGATGGCAAGTACGAGTACAGTCCGATTCGGTACTTAAGACACGACAAAAGCCTTATCCAAAAGTTTGAAATTTACCCGAACCCAACTTCCGGTGCAATCCATATAAAAGGCGCTTTGACCAACTATGCCTTATTTGATGAAATGGGCAGGCTTTTACTAGAAAATCAAAATACCACTACGCCTGCAGCGCAAACCGAAATCAGCGACTATCTCATCGCCAACAATGATCGGGGCACCTTTTTCATGAAGTCAATAATGAACGGAAAAATGAAAGTGACAAGGATACTAAAAGAGTAATCATCATCTGATTTTTCATTCCTCCGCATCTTATCCCAATGTTATCAATTTATCCAGATTGACCTTATTTAGGTTTCATGTCCTTTATTTGCAAACATGAAATTTCTTTTCATCATCCAGGGAGAGGGTCGCGGGCACATGACCCAGGCGCTCTCGCTAGCACAAACGCTACGCACGCACAATCATCAGATTTGCCGCGTAATTGTTGGGAAAAGTAAGCGGAGAAACTTGCCTACCTTTTTCACCGATCAAATCGATGCACCGGTCTCACATTTGGATAGTCCGAATTTCGTAACAGACAAAAATCAAAAATCCGTCAAGCCGTTTAGGACGGTTATTTACTCTCTGCTCAATACTCAGAAATACCGAAAATCCATTCAGGTAATTGACGATCTGGTGAAGAAAGACCAGCCAGATGTGATCATCAATTTCTATGACTTTATCGGTGGGCTATACAATTTTTCCAAAAGACCCAAGGCAAAATTCATTTGCATAGCACACCAGTTTCTCATCGCCCATCCGGATTTCGATTTCCCGCCAGGGCGCAAGCTGGACAGACTTTCCCTCCAAATTGGCAATCGCATAGCCAGTCTCGGTGCTGACAAAATACTGGCGCTTTCCTTTCAGCATTTTCCAGATGTGCCACATAAAAAACTCTACGTGGTGCCGCCACTGCTTCGATCCGAGATCAAACAACTCTCGATCAAAGACGAAGGTCACATACTTGCCTACATGGTCAACCCCGGATATGGTGCAGAGATAGAAGAATTTCACAAACGCGTACCGGAGCAACCTCTTCATTGCTTTTGGGATATGAAAGATAAGCCACAGGAATATGCAGTGGACGATACACTCACTTTTCATCAGCTCAATGACAAGAAGTTTCTCGAGAAGATGGCTACTTCAAAAGGCTATATCACTACGGCGGGGTTTGAGTCCGTATGTGAAGCCATGTATATGGGCAAACCGGTGCTGATGATACCCGTGGAGGGTCACTATGAGCAAGCCTGCAATGCCGTGGATGCCATGAAGGCCGGAGCGGGAATTTCCAACGAAAAATTTGAAATAAGCAAGCTAATAGAATATCTTCCTCACTATAAAGACACTTCCGTGTGGTTTCGCAAATGGGCCGACCAGGCTCCCGAGGCATTCACCAAACACCTGTTATAGTGGCCATTATTAGTAAAAAGAAGATTCCATACCCGATAAGCAACAACCTGAGAAGGTACCTCAAGAAGTATGAGCGACTCATTCCCCTGCCTCTCAGGTACTCAGACCTATTGCGGTACAACAACAGCATCCCGCTATATGACCGCCACGGCAATGATACCTTTTGGGAAACTGTATTCTACCCTCAGGACGAAATGGGTGATATCCATTTGGGGCTGAAAAAGATTTATGCCATCATCAAAGCGGACGGAGATCTGGGCGTAATGGATCACCTATTTGTAGATCGCGTAGATCTGTGTGTTTACGGAAACACACAGCCATTTCGGGTTCGCATCGTTAACCAGATCAATGACAACTTTGACTACTTCTACATCAAACAGGGAGATGCCTCACGGATCTATGGGCTGGAGTTGGAGCATCTATTGTCACCAAATTGGATCAGTTATGTCGTTCATGAAAGTACGCTCATAGAAGAGCACATAGTGGGCATACCGGCCGATCAGTTTATAAAAAACCACCTGGGCGACCCCAACCTCAACAAAATCCGGCTCGCAAAAGAGTTTGTTAAATTCAACGAAAGGTGCTTTGTACGGCTGTTGGGCGATATGCATTCAAGCAATTTTGTGATCGACATCACTCCCGATTTTGAAGATGTAGATTATCGCCTCCGTGCTATCGACTTTGATCAACAGTCTTATGAAGGCAGGAAGGCTGTGTACCTCCCTCAGTACTTCAAGCAAAACAATCCGATCATTGAAATCGGGTTGAAGCTGCTCACGCAAGAATCGGTGCACCAGTATCAGCGTGAGGAACGAGCCCTGATGGCCAACAGGCTCAAAATGCAAAAATCAAGAATCGACGACCTGATGGGTGCCATGTCAAAAGAAGTACTCTCCAGCGATGTAAACATTGAAAGTCTGAGAAGCGATCTTGCCACTCATTATCAGGATTCGGCCTTCGAACAATGCGAGAATATGGGGCAGCTTGTAAAACAGAGCCTAGAAATGCTGGTCAAAAACCCGGGAATCTTCAACTACGAGTACTGGAAAGGGCAGGAGAATTAAAAAAATGACCTGACAGGTCATTTCGATTTCGGCTAAGATTCCCTTCGGGCACCCGGCCAGGGGAATGTTTTGATTGAGGGAAGTTATTAATACAAATAAACACCAAAATGACCATCGAGCCTCACTTCTACATGCTCATCGAGGGTAGTAGACAGCTCGTATCCTTTGTAATTGGCCAGCAGGGGAAATCGCTTATGACTCCTGTCCACCAGCACTACAGTCTCTATTCTCTTCAAATCCACATCCATCAGCGCCGTGAGGCAATGCGCCATGGTGCGACCAGAGTTCAGCACATCATCAACGACAACCACCGACTTTCCCTTAATAGACGACAACTCTACGTCCAGTTTAATACCAGAAGCACGGGGATCTTCTTTATCGACATCTAACCTTACAAGCGTAACTTTGGTCTTGGTGGCAATCTTTTCTAATTCTGCGCTGATCAATTGAGCCATCTGATAGCCTTTGTCATAAACGCCAACTAACACTATTTCCTTTTCGGTAAAATTATTTTCGTAAACCTCATAAGCAAATCGCTTGATGATCTGCCTCACGGTTCGTTCGCCAAGAATGAGATTCTCAGTTGTGATCATGACTGAGGGATAGGCATTGTTTTACTGTTTTTGAAAGTAGAAAGGATAACCATTGATTGCAGGCTATCTACTACTTCTATTTCGCTTACTTTCTCCAGCATCAGGTGCTGATATGATGTAATGTCTTTGGCGATCACCTTCAGTATAAAATCTCCCGACCCAGTGATATGATGACACTCAATCACCTCAGGGATCATGTTGATCTCGCTCAGAAAATGATCGATGTTCTTCTTATTATGCCCTTTTAGCGTTACCTGCACAAACGTATGTACGCCCAAACCAATCTTATCGGTATCGAGCATGGCATGGTAACTCTTGATGATCCCAGAGTTCTCCAGTTTTTTCACACGCTCCAAAGTAGGTGCCGGAGACAATCCAATGTCCTTAGACAGTTGTGCGTTGGTAATCTTCGCATTTGACTGAAGGATATCCAATATCTTTCTGTCTATCTCGTCCAGTTTGAGGTGTAGTGAATTAAGCTTCATTCCAAATTTTATTTGCTCGCAAAATAATATATAATATATTTATTTGGAAAAGTATACAGAAAACTTTCAAATCACTAACAAATAATCAACCGTTTACCCCTAAACAAAACATGATTATTGCTTTATGACGCGATAGTTATAATTTCCTCCTTTAAAACTAATATCAATCATATATGTTCCGCCATCGAGACCCAGTAGGCTCACCTCAAATACATTGAGGCCGGCTAGTACTTCCGGCAAAAATTTCTGTACCTGAATTTGGCCACTCATATCAATTACGGAAATAGTAGCTGCTCCGGATTCTGGTAAAACAGCCTTTACCACAGTCTGATCTTTGGCTGGATTGGGGAAAGGTGGCTCAAAAACAGGTTGCTGTGTCGCCAGGTTTTGGCAGGTCTCATTGTTGACAGGCGTCAGGTCATCCACATCATATATGCTATAAACAGAAACACACAGATACTTCAGATCGCCATAGTCGGCAGGTAGGGATGTATTTAATGTTATCACTGCCTGTTCATTGGGTTCTACCCTTCTGTACACCTGCTCAGGCAGCACAAACTCGTCTTCCAGCTCTATCGAAAACGCCATCGTTTCGACAGGGATATTACTCAGGTTGCTCAGGTTGACCAAAATATTGTTGGCATTACCATTTTCAAGTAGCTGCATTTCATTTATTCTGAGGTCAATGATTGGCAAAGCTGAGTTAATGGTGGTGGATGAACTGCCCTTGCAGCCCGAAGCACCGGTAGCAACCAGCTTGAGGGTTTTCACGCCCTCACTCTCAATGGCAATGGTAGGATTTGTACTGGTGGACACAACCGCCCCATCCAGTGTCCAGATATACGCAGAGGCATACTGGGTATTATTGGATACAGTCAGGCTAAAAGGAGGAACTCCATAGTCGTTGGACAAGGTAAAGTCTATATCGGGAGCGTCATCCAGTGTGACAGTTTGCGTCAAGGCGAGCTCACATCCAAGGTCTGTGGTAGTTTCCAGCGAGACCTCATAGGTGCCCCCGTCCAGTACTGGCAAAAGTGCATTGGCTCCATTGCCGAATGGTTCACCGTTTACTTTCCAAACACGTGAAGCGATGGCTTGCTCTGACTCAGCGGTGATATCACTGAAAATTATATCTTCATTGTCACAATTTTGATCCCAAACAAAATCCAACTGAGGGTTTTCCGGAATGTCAATTTCCAACGAAGTAGTTCCGCTACAGCCAGTCACCTGATCTACAATCATCTGCACTTCATGCACACCGGACGCGCTGAAACTATAAGTCAATGTCTGATCGCCAGCGCTTTGCACGACCCCATCCACCATCCAGATGCGCTGCTGCACATTGCTTTGGTCAGCCGTCACATCTGTGAAAGATACCGTTTCGCCAAGGCATGTCCCATCTGATTCGATCAACAAGTCAGGAGTATCCTCCACATCAATATCCTCAGCATAGCTTTGTAAACACCCCGCCTGGGACAGGGCTACCAGTCGCACATTGTGCACGCCGCTGGTTTCGAAAACGATAGAGGCATCCTGAGTGGTGGCAACAGAGACATCATTGACAAACCACTCCCACCCTATCACGTCCGACTGCTCCACAAACGATTGATCCTCAAATAGGGCTGCCTCCCCTTTACACACCTGTGGGTAATCAAAGGAGACCTGCGGCAGTGGCGACACCTCCACATGCTTGCTGGCCGTGCTCACACAGCCTCTCGCATCAGTGCTTTCCAGTAGCACATCATAAGTGCCGGGTGAGCTATAAAAATGTTCAGGGTTGGTGCCAGAGCTCATAATGCCATCTCCAAAATCCCAAATGTAATCGGCCGTTTCACTCAAGTTGGTAAAAGTGGTCAGCTCTCCCGAGCAGACAGTGGTGGCACTAAAATCTGTAATCGGCGCATCAAATATCTCTACGGTCTGCTCCGCAACCACCGACTCACAACCGGGGATAGCACTGTAAACAAAAATGGTCTTCACCCCGGACTCAGCAAAACTGATAGCCAGGTCTGCTGTGGTCGTGGTATCAGACAATCCGGTAATGGACCAATGATACTCCACCAGGCCATCATAAGCTGTATGATCCGTGAGGTTGGCAAGGGTCACCACAGATTCTGTACAGTACGTTGAGGCTGAGGCTTCAAAAACCGGTACCGGAGGCTCAGGATAAAGCTCGATTTCGTCTTCCACATAATTGGTACAGCCTGCATCACTGACCACATCCAGCCTGATGTCATAAACTCCGGGGCTGGCATACTGGAAAGTCGGGTTCGGGTCACTGCTGTCTTCAAGGCCATCTCCGTCTAAGTCCCATGAGTAGGTGGCGACATTGCCTTCTGTAATCTCTGACGTCCAAATAGTGGAGTTAGCTATGCAAAGGTTTTGGTCTGGGGAGAAGAGTATGGACGGGGCTATGTCTTCAGACACACTAATAACTTGGGATAAAGCATTCTCATTACCTAAATCATTTTTGGCAATAAGGCCTATCCGGAAATCACCAGAGTTTTCGTATCTAATCCCTGCTGGGCTCGAGTCATCCGAAACAGATGAGCTGGCTTCACAATCTTCTGGGAAATTGAGCTGATACAACTTCCCACTATAGTCACTAATTACAGAACTCCAAATTGATTCTTCATTAACTATTTCTATATCAGTAGTAACATTGGCGCTGAGTGCATCAATATCTCCCCAAAATTCAATTTCAGGACTTGTATCATCTATGCCATCAAAATTTAAATGAGTCAATGTAGCATCTTCGGTAAGCACAAAACCATTAAACTGATCAACTTCTGAGATAAAAACAACATCGCGGATGCTACCTGAAATAAAAGACGCCAAATCCAACTCAGTAATTGTGGGGCTTAGGCCCAAATCTTCGCCGAAAGAAATATGAAAAACTTTTCGATTGGTATTATTAAAATTGGAAGCCAAGCCAAACCATTGACCTTCTTTCTGAACCACAGATATTCCTCGGATCGAATTGGCTGCAGGAATATCAATTAAATTAAACACAGGCAGTCCGCTCAAATCATTACCAAAATCCAATAAGGCCAATTTGGTACCATCCATTCCTATCAAAGCCTTGAACCCTGTCCCGTCATCTATCACCTCTATGGTGCGAGGACTTGAGAGTTCTCCATCGAAATTACCCAAGCTGATAGCAACAGGGGTATTGGTAATAGTTGATCCAAATGATAATCTTACAACATCCCCAGAACCAGTATTCGTTATAAATGCATACCAATCTCCAGAAGAGTCTTGAATTACGGATAGACCCTGCGGAACCGCAAGTAGGTTTTCAGGGTTACCTAAGGACGTTTCAGAAGGCGTAGTTCCTAAACCATTTTCGAAAGACAACAAAGACAATTTATCTGTATTCCGAAGTAGGACGCCATACCATTCACCACCCTCCTGAATTAACTCTGTTCTGAAAGGGCGGTCTTCAAAAAATTCAATAGAGGTCGTTTCAGGCCTGTTTTTCAGGTCTCCAATACAGAAATCCCATGTGTATGAAGTTGCATTGACACTCTCATTGACAAACACTAAAGGCTCATTAAGGCATACTTCGGAGCTAAAAGAAAAGTTAGCTGTAGGAAAAATAGCAGTTTTTACCTCCAAATCATTGGAAATCAAATTACGACAGCCCTGTGCCGTTACAACCTCCAAAACAATTTCATAAACTCCAGGAGTATCAAAATTGAACGAAGTATATTGATTCTCGGATGTTCCTAAACTCCCGAAATCCCAAGACCATTGCACAATTGAATCTGCATCCAACGTTTGATCAAACCCTTCGAAAGAAGTTGGTAGATTCTCAATAGACTCACCAAAAACTACTGAGGCCAGTGCCTGATCATTAACAACCAACTCTTTAGCTAGTGACGATGAGCACCCCGATGTATTACCAACCGTTAAAGTCACCGAATAAGTACCTGCCAATGTATAGAGATGTGAGGGGTTTTCCAGGTTTGATTCTGTCCCATCCCCAAAATCCCAAAGGAAGGACTCTATGTTGTGACCTTCGGATTGATTATCAAAACTTATTTCTTCCCCAAAGCAATTGTTGATATATGAAAAATCCACATATGGCCCTTCGTCTAGTGTAATCACCTCGGAATAAACGGCTGTGCTACAACTAGATAAAATCACCTGAAGGCCTATGTTTTTATCTCCCGGCGTATCAAATGAAAACACCACAGTATCTTGATCACTTTGGATCTCGCCATTGATATCCCAATAAAGTGTCGCCTCCTCTGGTAGTGATGAGATTTCGGGGTAAGTAAATCTTATTTCAGTAAAAGTACAAAGGCTTGTTCCCGTTGCGTCAATGTCTGTTGGCACTGAGGGCTCCTCCAGAAGTATGACCTGCTCAATAACTGTGTTAGCACAAGAGCCATCATTAATTGCATTGACGGTCAAGTCATAAGTACCTGCTCCGCCAAACATATTGTAGTCTACTGATAAATATCCAAAACCAGAATCGGATGAGTTTTGAGTTATATCAACAATATCATCACCATTAACATCCCATTCATAGGTAGTCGCTAAATCAGCAGGATCCGACAAATCTTGTATGGTAAAGGTTTTTTCGTTTCCAACACAAATGTTATCATCAGAAGTCAACTCTATTGATGGCGCCTTATTTGGGGTGATCAATACTGATCTAGAATCCAAACTGAAATCACCGTTAGAATCAACAGACTCCAACCAAATATCATATTCACCTGATGTGCTATAACTAACTCCTTCGGGTTCAAAAGCAGAAGCTGAAGAAACCGAAGAAAAGCAACTTTGTTCAAAGTTCAAACGATAAACTGAGTTACCAAAATCCGTCACGAAACCATACCAAGCGGATTCATCCGAAACCAACTCAACACTTACAGCATTATTATTTCTTGTATCATCAATATCACCCAATAGCACAAAATCAGATGAGATATTTTGTGGTGATTGTTGAAAATCAATCCTCACTAACTCAGCTCCCTCGGTAACCACCATACCATAATATGAATCGTTTTCCCTCCCAAACCAGACATCCCTATTTCGGCCTGCCCCTACCCCTCCCAGATCTATCGATTCAACAGTAGATGGAACAAGGCTTGCATCGAAAGTAATGTGATAAACTAAACGATCTCCAGACACAAAGTTTGACGCCAAACCATACCACTGATTTGAGATTTCCAAAAGAGCCATCCCCCATAGCCTGGAAGAGCCAGTGATTTGTGTTACTTGGTATGTAGGGATTGACTCCAAATCCGAGCCGAAATTCACTGAAATAACATTTTTTTGAGAGCAAATCAGCGCGTAGTAGGAAGTCGTATTTATATCGTATATGACCTGAATATCATCAGGAGAAACAATATTTCCATCCAAACTTCCGAGGTTAACCGCCGTGGGAGTATTTGCTAGACTCGAACCAAAATCAAGTCGGACAAGGTTATTACCGGAAAAATTGACAACAAAACCATACCAATTCTCACCATTACTGATTATGGACAATGAATGTGGCGCATTAAATGAAGAGCCAATATTACCTAGGGTAACAGGAACCGGAGTGCTCGATAAATCAGCCCCATAATCAAGCCTAATCAAGCTATTAGATCTCATGATCATAAAACCATGCCACTCATCATTCTCCTGTAGAGTAACGTGACTGTATGGATTTGAAGAAAAGCCCCCCAAGTACTCAGTGATTGGCTCAGTCTTTAAATCCCCGGGGCAAAAATCCCAGAAATATGAAACGCCATCCGCAGACAGATTATCCAAATTTAGAGATTCACCTATACACAATTCGGCTTCCGCTGTAAAACTTGCCTGACCAGTAACCTGATGAACAAAGCCAGCAAGAAGGATCAAGAATAATGCAAAGTGTCCCAAAAATTTCATCTAACTATTTTCCTAATTGATAAACCCTCCGTAATGCTTCATGTACTCCATCAAGAGGGTCAAGTCCAAAATCTTTTTTCTGGCCTTCGTCCAGATAATCATAATGGAGAAACGCAGGAAACTCAACTTTTAAAACCATAGCCTTCACCTTTTCATCCCAGACAATAGGTTCAACTACTTTGGACTCATTTCGCTTTTGATAATTCTGAATCATAGAAGGGGTAAATTGCAACCCCATGGACTTAAGAATAACCTGCAATTGATCCCTTAATGATTCTGTTTTTGCAATGTATGCAATCCCGTGTTTTGTATAACTGTGATATAGCTCACTCACATATCCAGGACGCTTCTTAAGTACTTTTAATACAAACTCATTAAAATCATTATCCTGAAGCCCATTTAAAACTGCATTTGGGTGCCAATCATATTTTGAGTTTTCAACTCCCCAATCTGGCCATCCTAACCCTTGCTGGTATTTCCACCAGGATTCATACCAGGAAAACGGGTTCCTAACTACACAAAACCTCGTTGGAATTACAGCCATTCGCCCTACCAGTCTACTACCCAATTTATCAAATAGGGAATCAACATGCTCTAAGGAAGTAAAAGCATGATTGGAGTGATCAAAATCAGAGTGCGGGTGTCCAATCTGTTTATCGATAAGTTTTATTTCTTTCAAGACAGAAATCACCCATGTACCTCCAGTCTTGGGAATATGAAGAAACTCTGAACCATCCGTAAGTCGTATTGCCATCTACAATTTTATTTCTCAAAATTAGTCAAATAAAACATGGAAAAATTATACGTTTCATTGTAATTTCATAAACTCAAATGCCATAAGTTTCATCAGACAAAGGACAACAACTAAAATACGTTTCACATGATAAAATTTCGAGTCCGGAAATTATGCCAGTTGCTATGCAAAAAACCTTACCCATCAACTTTTCTTAAAATCATATAAACCTTCCAAACATACCTCATCATCTATTAGCCCTGATCCCAACAATTCAAATTTTATTTATCAAAATCGTGATCAAAAAATCTTTCATTAAGTCAAGGTTTCGCTCCTGGCGCACCGCTCTTTGAATTTTTTCCCTCTCAAAATTTCCTATTAGCTGTAAGGAATTATCCCCGCAGACAAGTAAACCCACACCTTTGTTCAGAGCCAAATCACTATCATCGCCAATTCCTTCGGTAATAATATAAGGCACCCCACAGGCCAGATAATTAGCCGTTTTGATAGGACACCTATACTGCTGAGAGGGATAAGACGGAACCAGTAAAATTCCAAAATCTGCTGCCGATATATGAGACGACAACTCCTCATAGGGCACCTTCCCTTTGATCAAAAACTGATTCTCTTTCAAACCTCCAGCCAAAAACCCCTCTCGTATCTCCTCTTTACTGTCCGGTGAAATGATATAAAAAAAAGTCTGTGGGTTACTGTCAGCTATTTTTCCGAAAACTCTGCCCGCCATTTCGGCAGTGTAATATATACCGC
This sequence comes from Cyclobacteriaceae bacterium, assembly GCA_039944535.1. Classification (GTDB taxonomy): domain Bacteria; phylum Bacteroidota; class Bacteroidia; order Cytophagales; family Cyclobacteriaceae; genus JAMZMI01. The sequence goes on along the minus strand of JBDUYP010000023.1, from coordinate 277,385 downwards.
CAAATTTGCCCACGTATATAATCAGTCTTGATTCATCATTTAACCCAAGTTCATTGCGAATATGCAAACGCCCATCAGGATCAAAATGAAAATCATCTAAATCTATACAAGTGGGCACAAAATGAAGTTGCCCTTTCTTCGGTACATCTTTCCAAACATCATAGGCCTTTCTCGTAGGAACCGCAATATGATCAGCCGTAAGCATCATTTGCTTTTCCATGTAGTTTAATACCTTATACTTTATTCCCTTTTTGCTCCAATATCCAAAATCAGCCATATAATCACTATGTGGCTCAATATTCAATAGCAATGTTTTGATGTTCAGAATTTTGCCCAGATACAAAGCTAAAGCCCCACTGATAGTGGTAAAGCCTATTATCGTCTCGAACTGAAACCTGGTATTAAGTTGCCTGGCCTTCAAATAAACCAACACGAAATCAACGAGCTTTTTAAATAACATGAAAGCGCCCCCTGTGTGATATTGCATGGGATACCAGTACAAATCCTGTTTGCTGAGCAATTGGTGAGTAGCCTCTTTTTCAGCTGCATCCATCTTGTACGACTCCTGCTCAAAAGTGATGATATGAAAGCGATGGCGCTCCCCACATGTAGTTTGAAATCTTTGTAAATATTTCAGCATCAATCCCTTGAATATGGGATCTTTGAAACTATGGTATATAATCACCAAATGATGTTTCATTTCAACTGATCAACTGTTTAAAAACGATATCGAACCTCAGCCTGTAAATTGCAGATTTGATCAAAACAGACCTGATTTTTGATTTGAGTGTTGCGAGCTCTTCTGGATTGGCAATACCTGCTTCCCTTACTTTGTTCAGTAGCTGATAGTAGCCTGTAGCCAGCTTGTCCAGATTAGACATGGCACTGCCGGAGACTTCACGCCGGTAGTAAATAGGTTCATTCACAAACGAGTAAGAAGCTAGTTTTCTGGAAGCTAGTTGTATAAAAAACCAAAGGTCTTCTGCATGGCTCATTTTTTCATCAAAAATGTAATCCATATCACTGTCGCGCCTAATCATCCATGTAATTCCAAAAAAACAAGACGAGCTAAGTTTCAACAATTGCGATAAAGGGTAACCCGTATAGGTAGGCTTAAACTCACCCACTTCATTTTTCATTTGTTCGTCGTACGATCTAATTACGCCATCAACAAAAGCTACTTCAGGGTTCTCAAATTTGGACAGTCGTGAACTGAGGGAATCTCTGCTCAACATATCATCAGCATCGAGAAAGCAGAAGTAATCTCCGGACATTTTAGACAACCCTACATTTCGTGCGGTGCTAACTCCTTTATTTTCCTGCTCAAAATATTTGATCCGGGAGTCATCATAATCATCAACGATCTGAGCAGATCCATCTGTGCTACCATCATTCACAATAAGCAACTCCCATTCTTGATGGGTCTGACCTATAACCGAATCGATAGCGTCGCGAAGAAACTTCTCTGTATTGTAAACCGGCATGATGACGCTAACCAGGCTCATGGGAGGAAAGACTACTTTAATGATAAATAATCAAAAAGCGAATTTACCTAATGTCAATCGCTCCACGGTTCGGTAACGAGATAAAAAACATCATCCTCTCCATAAGTCCATCCTGGGTAGCCCTTATGGGATTGTTACGCTGCGTTGCACTTCGCTCACAATGACAGTATAACAAAGCGTCATTTCACGGAAGCGACCAAAGGAGCTTACCGGGAAATCTTTGTAAGCAAGAACGAAGACCTCCCGATCTCCGCTAAGCCCCGTCGGAAGGTGACAGTATAAAATGGTATGTTGTGGTGTCACACTGAACCCTGGTGTCTGGTGTCACACTGAGGACTCCCCTTTATTTCCGTCATTCTGAACCTGAGGAACGAAGGTGAAAGAATCTTATGCTTGGATGAGAGATCTGCTTCATTTCAGGTAATGACTACCCTTCGACAGGCTCAGGGTGACATTCCCTTCGACAGCTCGGGGACGTCTGGTCAGGGTGACAATTCAAGAAGTTTAGGGTAACCCTTATGAGATTGTTACGCTGCGTTGCACTTCGCTCACAATGACGGTATAAAATGGTATGTTGTGGTGTCACACTATCTAGGTGTCACCCTTAGGCACTCTCGCTTATTTTCCGTCATTCTGAACCTGAGGCACGAAGGTGAAAGAATCTTATAATTCAGATAAAGTCATGCTTCAAAATTTGGATGTCATTCGGTTGTTGTCATCCTGAGCCCGATGCAATCGGGTAGTCGAAGGAGACAACATAAAGGTGTATGATGTCTACCCTGAGGCACTCGAAGGGTAGACACTGTAATGAATTGTTTATGCTTCGAGGGCCTCAGCATGACAATTCAACATTGAGAGATCTAGTATTATCGTGTCACCCTGAGGTTCTCGAAGGGTAGACACGGTGCTGAATTGTGAATCCTACGAGATCCTCGGGGACGCCTAGTCAGCATGACAATTCAAGAAATTCGGGGACGCCTAGTCAGCATGACAATTCAAGAAATTCGGGGACGTCTGGTCAGGGTGACACTGCTGCGTTGCACCTCGCTCACAAAGACGGTGTAGAAGAACACTCCGCTCAAGGGGACATTGGGATAAGCATTGTCAAGAAGAGCTTGTCATATCTATTAGTCAAATGTCATACTGAACTTGTCGAAGTATTCAACATTTGACATCCGCATACTGACATTTTTCATCAATTCTTGCCTATCTCAAAGAAAACCATAAAATCAAAGTGAACCATTCAAAACCTTCGAAATGATCAGCTCTATCCTGTCAATCTGCTTGTCATACGTATTGTCCAATGCGAAAGCCTTACGGGCAGCAATTTTCTCATCAGTGTTTTCCTGATCCAGACTGTCGATGGTCTGCTTGAGAAGGGTAGGCCAATCTTTATTTTGCTTGCTCATGCCAATGAAATCAAGATCTGCATATTCGGCAGTATAGGTAGCCACAATGGGCTTTCCTGAAGCCAAATATTCCATCATTTTGTGCGGGTTGGCCTGATCATGGTGATGCAATTCCTGATAGGAAATTAGCAAAACATGACCTGACAAATAAACAGCTGACAATGTCTCAGAATCAACCTTCCCGGGAAAACAAGTATTCTCCAAGTTTAGAAATGCTTCCTTAGAGGTTCTCTGAGCGTTTGAGTAAACATCCAGCTCATCTACACCCGGACCATAAAATACGAAATCAACTTGTGGCAGTTCTTTTCCAGCTTCACTCAGTATTTCCCAATCCAAATAAGGCATCCCCAAATTACCTGCATAAACTACCTTAAGCCTATTCAAACCGGGAAGAATAACATTGGTCATCGGCTTCTCAGAAATATTGACACCATGCGTAATCTGAAAAGTTCTGGAGTTGAATTTCGACAACCTGTCTTTGATTTGTCCGGTTGTAGCGAAACAAACATCCGCCGTACTGGCTGCCTCTCTGGTCATAAAATCCTGATTCAAATCTACGATATGAGAGATTTTCAGGACACTTTTAGGAAGCGCATCAAAATCATAAAAAACAGAATTGTCAAAAGACCAAATGACATCAAACCTGGCCCTGGCCATTTGCTCTAGTTTTCTCCAAACCCTTTTGAACACAAGCTTTCTTAAAAGCTTTGGAAAAAAACGAAGGCCATTGACAAAACCCGAGTAATCTAAAATGTCCAGATTTTCATAATCCGACGGAGTAACCTTGTTTTGATCTGTCGGGGGATTCAGAAAATAAACCCGATTGCCCCTCCTGGCCAGATGCAGTGCATAATGATGCTTAGACACAAAGATGTGGCTCCAGGGTTCGGGGGAGATAATAAGAATTTCTTTACCCGTTAACATACTCCTTCCGAATTGTTTCAAGGAGTGCCTGATAATCCTTTACATGATATATTTGAGCACCGGAAAGTTTAGGAAAAACACTTTCAAACTCCTTTAGATAGTGTTCATGCCCCTTTCTGGAATAAATGATATTTTGTCCACCAAAATTACTGGCTAAGGTTGCTGTGCCTCCATGAATGGAGATAAAACGCTCGCAATTTGCGTAAACCAATAGCTGCAAGTGATTGTAGTTTTTCGCCATTGATTCCTTATCTCTATAAAGATCCGTTAGTTGAACAACCTCTGGATGATTCTCTTTGATCCATAAGTAGTCACCGAGTTCTTTTACCTCGCTGTTATCTTCTACTATTTCTGAAGCTGGGGGTCTGTTATACAAAATCTGGTATTGAGGTTTTAATAATCCCATCATAGTGTCCAAAACCTCCAAGTCAAAGTAACTAATGGGCTCCTGAGACCATTCCGTATTGAACCTATTAGCTATAATAAGAATGGGCTTATTAAATAGATAAATGCCATTTTGATATTGCTGTTTTAGAGGAACAGGAAGCCATTTCGCCATATCTAATTTTAGATCGTGCGATGAGTTTGGTATTTCTAAATTAAAGTTATCCTGATAGTCCCTACTCTCATCGGATTCATGATGATCTGCAGAGAAAAAATAGAGCTCCCTCGTAAGCCCAGTAGATTGAGTGCTTTTTAACGTACCATTCTTAAAATGCCAATATGCAAAAGGTAAGGCATGCAACAATTCTTGCTGAAACTCTCCATGAAACGAAATCTTCTTGTATGGCTTTTTTACAACATAGTCTTTTAGCAAATATCGAAGTTGCCTTATTCGACCCAGGTACCTGAAACGGATAAACCACCGATATTGACTCTTAATCCATGGATATCGAACGAATATTAAAAGCGTGAAAATTTTATTTACTATCCACATAACTACTGGTACCCATATTTTTTCAACCTTCTCTTGAGAATAGGTTCGATTTCTAGAATATCAGACTCCTTGAGTTTCTTTTTCCAATTGCCGATGGATTGTGTTCCCACTTTTTTAATGGAAGACTCATGATGTCCATGAGCTACTTCATCAGAAGAGTTATTAAGTGACTCATTTAGCAACTCTGCTTCAAACTGAACACCTAAAAATTTACACACCTTGCTCAAGGCGTCTTCAGGATTAGACACCAATTCTTCATACCTCAAATGAAGTATGCGTCCTCTGAACAAAAAACCGAATCTTTCTACCTCTTTTAAAGCCCAATTCCATCGATTTGCAGCATCAGTCAACTTCATATTAAGTTCCTTGGTATTGGCCCATGATGATGATACATCTCGACCGTCTCTAATGAGATGAATAAATTTTGCCTTTGGGAAAATATTACGTAGATAAGGAAGATGAAAGGTTAAATATGGGTTTTTGTCTCCAATCAAATCCGCATTGGGCTTCATTTGAGCCTTATACTGAGCGTAAATGGTTTTAAGGAATGCTGGAAACGCCCGTTCTCCTTCCAACTCATATTTAAGCTTTAGTTCTGCTTCCTGGAAGATCTCTGGATTCCAGGCATCCTGACTTGAATACAAATCAAAAAACTTGTTAAAATAAGCTTTAGAAGAAAGCGACTTATGATTAATAAAAAAATCACATGACCGGGGCAATGCCATACTGATCTCCGGGACAATAGTAATCCGACTGTGCCTTTCCAGCATCACTCTAAGCAAAGTAGATCCACACCTACCTGACCCAATAATGAAGAAAAACTTATCCGAACCGGGCATTCTGATTTTTTGCTTATTTTGATAAAGCTTAATCAATTCTCCAAATCGTTTCAGACGATTTCTCATACTATCCGAGATTAATAAAATAAGCTGCCATGAACAGACCAATGGCAGCAAGAGAAATTATTGCCATGGCTCGTATCATACCCAATTTCACGATTAAATAAGAATTCCCGGTAAAGCCAGCCACTAACCGTAAAATGGAAAACCCCTTTATAACAAAATCAATATTCATATTGATTAGTGAATTCCAACAAAGACCAGAATCGTCAGCAAAACACTAATTAGCCAAATAAATACACTGTATTTGACATGAATTTTAATGAAAAGATAATGAATAACCCCAGAAAGAAGGAATAATTTAAGGACACTAAAACCAAGAATGAATTTCCACAAGTTCAGATCAAAAATAAATGAACCAACGCCAAATAAGATCACAAATATTGCGCTAATCATCTGAAACTTGAGAAATGCACTCTCTAGCTTAAGAACTTGAAACAATCCGCTTATCGCAACAAAAAAAGTCTGATAAATCAGATAAATAGACATAACCTGAACCAATATTCCTGTGCTTTCCCAACTTGCACCTAAAAAAAACCAAACCAGCTTAGGGCCTAAAAACAGCAACAGCAATACTGGAATAGTTAGTGCAACCAACAGAAAAGAAAAGAGCTTAACAGTTAAAGAGCCAATTTCCACATTACCTGAACCCCTAAACCGTCTTAGATATACGGCGCTTAGTGAGTTTCCAAAAAGGTTAATTGGCAAAACAACCAGAGATGCCGCCATGGTATACTGACCCAAATCATTTAAACTATAAAACCTTGCGATGTAGAAAATCGGCACTTGAGCCACAAGTAGAGAGAGGTATCGTGATGGTAAAAAATACTTTGGATATGCAATATATAATTTTGCAACCTTTAACATATCCTTCCTGCTTGTCGTTAGCCAGGCCTTCTTTAGGCGGTTATTATGTCTGATAAAACCTGCCGATAACAGCGCTACTTTGTGCCCTAATTCAGCCAATATCAATCCAAACGGCATTTTTGAAGGATAAAAACCACCTATTAGCGCTATAATTCTCATCCAAACATTTGATACCACACCAACCTTTGACCCAAAACCAAAGTCGTTAAAATGCATATTCATTTTTAAAACGATATTACTAATAGACAGAAATAGAGCTCCAAACCAAATTAAAATCACAACGTCTCCATATTGCACAGCACTTTCACGGTCTAACACTTTTATTAAAAATGGAAGAAATGGAAGCAAAACAATAGCTGTAATAATAGTGAGAATGACACTTAACTTATGAAGAGCATAAAAATCCCTATCATTGCTTGACACCCCCATTCCATCTCCATAACCTAATGAAGACAATATTGAAAAATTTAAGGTAATAGTATTGAAAACACCAAATACACCATATTCCAACGGCGAATAAACTCTGGACAAAATAGGCGTAACAGCAAAGCTTAATATAATAACCATAGCTTTGGAGGAAAAAATATGAACGAAATTTTTCTTTAATCCGCCCTTTTCCAAATTCAAAAACGAACCGAATATACTATTAAACCCCACCTATAGTAGATTGTGATTTATACTTTTTTGTGGCCGAAAACATGGCTGCCAAAGTAAAAGCTGTGAATGGTAGCATAGGAATTTTATATCTCATCAATGTGCCAAAGTTGAACGTGCTGACTCCAACCGCAAAAGCAAACAAAAGAGTAAATGCCATACAAAAGATTAGAAAGGGGTCTTTAACCACCACATAGATCCCTCGTCGAAACAAAGCCCAAATAAAAAAGAATAAGATAAAAGAACTTTCCAAACTCGCCAAGAGCATCAACGGATTCCTCACCTCCCACAAGTAAGGTCTAAAAATAGAAACATTAATAGCCGCGGGCATTAGCTTCAATGTCCCCATCAATGTTCCATCGGGTAATCCTATATCATAACCACCATCCCCATTGCTTCTCGCTCCCCATCCATACCTAATATCATAGGCAGTAATAGCAGCACTTTTGAGAACCTTATCCATAGAGTATCGTTCATTATCACTGGAAATTTGTTCAACCGCTATGTAGCCTACAAGGACAAACACTACAGCCAAAACAGGAATCAAAACGACCTTTAGCGCCGCAGACTTTATCACTCCTATCTGCTTCCAATAAACCCAAATCAAAACAAGCGGTAGATAACAAATCAATATGTAAATCTTGATTTCGTAAATCAACCAACTTGCAAGGATGACCATAAGAATATATTGCCAGCTATAGCGCCGAGTTTCAATTATGTTGAGTAGCGACCAAGTAAGCCAGCAGACAGCTCCATAGGTTATAGTATCCTTTAATATACCAGACCCCCAAAAAATAGTCGATGGGATAAAAAGAATGGCAATAGCCATGTGTCTTCTATTGATCCAATTGTATGTAAATGACAGCTTATCAAATAGCATCCAAGAACCGCTAAAGCTGAATATAGCAAAGAATAAGGTAGTGGCTGAGTAAGTGTGAAAGGTGAAGAGGTCAAAAAAAGCCGTAAGACGAACTATAAAAAAAGAACTTTTACTCTTATAATACCAAATGTACTGACTGTATTCAACAGTTTCATACACTCGTTCACCGCCCTGTTCTAGTAACATTGACAAACCTAATAGCGGATCATCCTGAAATGCATTCCATATCCATCTCGAACCATGCAGGAAGTAATTAAAAGTATCACCACCGTCGTAATAGAATTGATAAATTAAACCGAGACTAATTGCCCCTAATAGTTTCACTATTAGAGCAGGCATGAAATAAATACGGATAGGAGAAGATACATATGAACGAATCCAAAAACCCAGAATAATTAAGACTATCAGATAAAAGGGGGTAATAATCAAATCTTTCAGGCCCATCATATCTCTGATATCTAACTATTTGTTATAGTATCACTTCAAATTCACTCATACTATCTTCCATTTTCTTCCTTCTACTCTTCAAAATGTAAGAAACCAAGGGAATATTGCGAGAATTCATCAGTCTTGAAAGCTTAGCAACAAAACCATTTTTATAAGCTTGGTTGTAATCTATATCACTCTTAAAACTGCCATCTGACAAGATTCTAGGATATATAACTTTGATAGATTCTAATGCTCTTCCCTTTAAAAAATAGTTCCAGCTATCAGCTGTTACTCTTACTGGTAGAATAAAGGAAGCAAGTGCTTTACAAGCAGAATTGGTAATGTAGTAACCTCCAGTGGTAATAGGAGTATCTGAATCACTTAATGGTTTGGCAATTATCAACCCTGTCGTTCCAACTTCATGTAGCTTTTTAAACCGTACTTTTGAAAATGCTCTGTAGTAAAACATTAAAACCTCATTTTCTTTGCTCTTTCTATCCTCCAAAAAATCCAATACCTCCAAAAACCTATGGTCTAATATCATATCATCTTCAAGGATTATAGCTTCCTCTATGTCCTCATCCACAATTTTTTTGTATACATAGTAGTGGCTTAAAGAACAACCAATCGCTCCCTCATTTAGCCAACGAGGATTTTTTCTAATTGCTTCAGAGTCACAAAGATTTTCTATTTCTTGTGTTTCCAACCCAGCCCCATAAACTGCGTCAAAAAACTCAAACTCTACACCAATCTTCCGCAAAGAAGTGGCAATTGATTTGCGTCTTTTTACAGAATCTTTAAGTGAAATAACAAAAATTGGAATACTCATCTTCTATCAAAAACTAGATTTTCTCCTGCAATGGAAAATTTGTAATCCCCAAATTTTCCAACTGCTTCAAAAACATTTTGAGCACAGCCTTCAAGCAAATAATCATGCACTTCAATAACCAAAACATTCACCCTATTCAACCAATCGGTGTTTTTTGAAAAAACTTCCTTCTCAGAGCCTTCAATATCAATTTTCAAAATGTCAATTTTCTCAATCCTATATTGATTCATCAAATCATCCATGGAAAATGCTGATATTGACGCATCATTGCCTCCCCTTTCAACCCTAAAGCCCCACTGCCCCATTGCATCTTCTTTAAAAGACAGTTCTTCCGAGTCGCTCCAAAGCGCACCATTAATCAAGTGCTTGCTTTCAATACCCTCCAAGTTTTTGGACAGCATCGCAAAATTCTCTCCCATTGGTTCAATACAATAAAACTGTGCCTTGGGATATCTTTGATTCATTGCAAGCGTGAACAGACCAATATTCGCTCCCGCATCAATAATCACTTTTGGATCACTGAATGAAACCAAATCATATTCACCATCCATGAAAATTTGACGATACACCGCCAAGTCACTAGTATTGCGCCTGACCAACACTTTAGGATTATTATAGGAAGTAATTACGTTGGATACTCCTTTTTTTACTAAAGCAAAACCAAACAATATTTTAAAGGTATCTATAAACCCGTTCCTTTGAAACGAATTTACAATGGACACTAATCTTCCTAAATTACCTTTTGTCATTTCCCTATACTTCCTTTAATTACCAATGAAAGTCCTGATACTGGCACCATACCCTTTGGGTAAAGCACCCTCACAACGCTTCCGATTCGAGCATTTTCTCAAATTTATGGAAGAAAAAGGGATCACCTACGATTTTCAGTCTTTCGTTTCAGAAGCTGGGTGGAAATATCTCTATGTGCAGGGCAATACACTCAAAAAAGTTTTAGCCACTTTTTCTGGATTTCTTCGTCGCTTTTTGATTTTATTTCGGTTGCCGGCCTATCAGAGCATCCTGGTTCATCGCGAACTCACGCCTTTCGGCCCACCCATTTTCGAATGGATCATAGCCAAAGTACTGCGCAAAAAGATCATCTATGACTTTGATGATGCCATCTGGATGGCAGATGGAACGGAAGAAAGCACGCTCTGGAGGTGGATCAAATGGAGATCAAAAGTCGCCTCTATATGCAGCTGGAGTTGGAAGGTTTCCGCTGGCAATGAATACCTGGCCGAATTTGCAAAGCAATACTGTGATCAGGTGGAGATATTGCCTACCGTAGTTGATACGGAAATCCATAAAGACCAAAAGCCAACGGCCAACGGCCAACGGCCAACGGCTAAAGAGACTCTTCGACAGGCTCAGAGTGACAGGCAACAGGCTCAGAGTGATCTGACAATCGAAAGCCAAAAGCCAAAAGCCAAAAGCCAAAAGCCAGCAGCAAACGGCCAACAGCCAACAGCCAACAGCCAACAGCCAGTAATCGGTTGGACGGGCTCACACTCTACCTTATTCTATCTGGATATGCTCGTACCCATTCTTCAGGAATTGGAAAAAGACCATGACTTTGAGTTTCTGGTGATCGCTAACAAGGATCCTCAGTTGCCCATTAAAAACTTCCGGTTCGTGGCATGGAATAAGGAAACCGAAATCGAAGACCTGAGCAAAATTGACATTGGCGTCATGCCGCTGGAGGACAATGAGTGGTCTAAGGGGAAATGCGGTTTCAAGCTGATCCAATACTTATCGCTGGGCATACCAGCGATAGCTTCTCCCGTGGGTGTCAATACGGAGATTGTGATGCACAACCAAACAGGCCTGATCGCCACAACTCCCAACCAATGGCTGGAGGCACTGAAACAATTACTGGAGCAAGAAACACTCAGGAAGCAAATGGGCGATTCGGGTAGAAAACTGATACAAAAAAAATATTCTGTTGCCAGTCAGCAGGAGAAGTTTTTACAGCTTTTTCAATAGTTCAAAATCAGCAAACAACAGCTGAATTTCTTCCAAATCCATAAGCTCCACATCTGATGATGAGTAGCTAACCAAATTGGCGGGCAGTGACCGAAAGCGCTCTAAAGCTTCGTCCACATCAAGTTTTTCAGGGGGCAAAAGGTAGTACTGCTCGTTTTCCAACAATCTTTCCACTTCGCTCCTGGCTACCAGTTGCTCATGCCTTTTTTCGGCCTGCCCCAATCCCCCTTCTGTGATTGCCAGAGCTGGCGCTATCGCATTTACCAATTCTTTTATTCTAAGTGCTCTCAGTCTGGAAATCATCACACAGCCTCCCAAGTCTTTGTTCAGCGCTTCTCCCACCAAATACCAGGCATTTTGCAACGAGTCAAAAAATCGAGTAGCCTGAGGATCAGATAGTTTGAAAACATTATGCTTTTGAGATTTTCTCAACTTATCCACGATCGAACCGGAAGATCCTATCAGATTTCCCAACCTCAATACCACAGCCTGCATTTCATGGGTATTGGCCTTGAGGCAAAGCCGCTCTCCTACATGTTTTGAATCTCCATACACACTCGCTGGCTCCACAGCCTTATCCGTGGATATGAAGAGTAGCTTAGAAACGCCGCATGATTTAGCGGCTCTTATCACATTTTCTGTTCCGTTGATATTGGTCTTGACACACTCCGAGGGGTTTTCTTCGCAGACCCCAACATGCTTCATGGCCGCAGTATGTATTACTACGTCTATGCCCGCCATGGCCTCACGCAACCGCTCCTGATCGCGCACATCCCCTATCATAAATTTTACGCGAGGATCTTCTTTTATTCTTATTTTCAGATTGAAATGCTTGAGCTCGTCACGAGAGTAAACTACAAGTCGGTCGGCCAAAAATTCTGAACCCAACAACTGCTCAGTCAGGTAAGCACCCAAATACCCGGCTCCTCCGGTGATTAGTATGTTGGCTTTCTTTTTCATATTAAACTGATTAGCATTTTCATCACTCAAAGATTACAAAAGAAACTCACTGACCTTTTTCTGAATTTCTCGCTTAACCTGACACCATTCAATCCCCTTTAAACTAACTGGATCTGGTGTATTTTCCGCATCCTCAAAATACGTTAGTGCTTGCGGAACAGATACCATCAAGCGCTGCTTCGGAAACTTTTGTTGGTGAAAAGTAATCATTTCATCCAGAGTGTAATGATTGAGTAGTTCGTGCAAATCCCAAAAATCCTTTTTTGTACCTCTTCCAAATAGTGCGTTGATTTTCATGGCAACAATATCTGGTGTGCTAAACAAACGAAGGTTGCCCTCAATCTCAACTGGGTTCAATAACGGATGATCATAGGGAATGATATCCACTTTTATTCCATCAATGAATCCAAAAAAAGCCCAACTACCAGGCACATCTTCAATCTCCACACTTTTTCCAAAACTTTTTTCTAGCTGTGGTACAACATCTTCTTTGATGTCCCCTTTACCAAATAAATCAATGTCAATAGAAATGCGATGACCATACTTCAAAGCAAGCGCTGTTCCGCCCGCCAAGGCAAAACTTGACAAACAGGGAAGTACAGAAAGTCTATCTAATACGGAGAATAACCGTGAATTAACGGATTGCTTGTATAGCATCTGAAATGCGTTATCGGTTTTTCGGTAATGGCGCTCGCCAGGTAAAGACGGTGTTTAGACAGGTGTTTAGCTTCGAGCAAAACTTTCGTAATTACCTCATCAGCAAAGTACCTCCTGCAATTTCTAATATCTGGGACATCTCCTCTATCAAAAACCCGTGTTATGATAAAAGATCTGTCTCTATCAAGAGACAGATTTGAAAAATCTACATCCCAAAAAATTCGGCTATCAAATAAATCAATAACTTTTTTTGATTCCATACTTCAAAATCTAATCCTCAAAGGTAATGTATTTGGTTCCGGCTAAGAAAAAGAAGGCTTCTCCTTTCTACAACTCTTTCAGCCGCTCTCTGGCTTCTTTATTCGCGTAATCTTTTCGCTTTGTCACCTCTCGTACCCGCTTGTAGTATTTCTTAGCCAGTTCCGGATCATCTTGCCTTTCGGCAATCTTGCCCAGGTGCATGGCCGAATAAATATAATAACCTTTTTCGGTGGCATTGGCGGCTTCACCATACTCCATGGCCAGTTTAAAATATTTCTTTGACTCTTCAAGATTATTTTTCAACTCATAGATATGACCTAAAAAGAATGAAGCATATCTACCGGAATTATATTCATAACCCGTCTGCAGACTGTCAATCCGATTGAGGATAGACTTACAAACCGGGACTGCCTTGGCATACTTCCCCGATTGATAGAGCAGCCTTGCATAGAAGCGATGAAAATAGGCATTTCCGGGAAAAGTTTGATTTAAGTACTCAGCCACCTGCAGAGAAGTGGCCAGGTCATTCTCTTCGAAATATGCAATACGCATCAAGTAGTATTGCGCTTCCGTTCTGGTATAAAAAGCATTTCTTGCCACTGTTTTCAGTTGCTCAATGCCCAACTCCTTGTCGCCATCCGGAAACATCAGCATGAGAGGTTTCAGCATGGGGTAATTCTCAGGCACCCACTCTGCATAATAGTTGAACAGCGCATCACCAAACAGCAATTCAGGGCTGAGGTCATCTCTGCCGCGGCATTCTTCCAGATATTTCAGGGCATTTCTTCCCGCTAAGGCCGCTTTTCTATAGTCATGCCGGTCTGAGTACAACCGCCCTTTGAAGGCATAGGCAGCCGCCAAAAAAAAGGCTCCCTCTACTTTATTGTACTTTTCATACAGCCTTTCGGACAAAACCAGGGCTGTGTCCATGTAAGCCAAAAAAGGCTCATCAAATTCTTCGTTCTGATAATCAGGAACGATCCTCCACCAGTAGTTCAAGCCCATCATGAAGTAAGGAAGCGGATGCCAGCCGTACTGTTTTTTGATATAATCAAAATGCCGCATTGACCGCTCAAAACGGAAATTGTACATGTCGTTGATGGCCTGAGTGGCTTCAATCTGTACGTAAGGATTGGTAAGCAAACTATGGCTAAACGTGCTATCGTTTGCCGCAGGCGTTTGCGCTGACGAAGCTGACATAGTCAGCCAAAAAACAATTACTAAGAAGAAATACCTCATAAAATCTCTATTCGCAAAACGTCATCCTTCAAGTATTGTTCCAAAATCATTTCAATTAAGATATATCCTGCGAAATTAGCCGCATGAGGTGGTTAGAAAAACTTCGTGACCCGTTTATTCGCAATTGGTACAGTGCCAATGGAGCAGGGCTTTTCATTGCCATTTGCCTGCTATACTTTATGGCTTTGCTAATTAAGCGCATGTTGATCATAAATGATATAGCCGCATTCGAAGTTTTGCAGGATCGGGGCGAAATGTGGGTTTTCGATTTGCTTTTTGGGCTGGAATACCTTTCTGTCCCTTTGTTCCTCGTTTGGAAGTTTACGCTCACCACCTTCGTGCTCTGGATCGGCTGTTTCATGTTCGGCTACCGTCTCACCTTTACGCAGCTGTGGAAGGCGGTCGTACTTGCAGAACTCGTGTTTATCTTTCCCGAATTCCTCAAGGTCATCTGGTTCCTGCTCATACATGCTGACCCTGACTACCACGCGTATGTCGCCTTTTACCCATTGAGTTTCATAAATTTGTTTGAGTATGAGGCCCTGACTCCCAAATTTCATTACCCCTTGAAGGCACTCAACCTGTTCGAAGTTTTTTACTGGTTTTTTCTTGCAGCCTGCATTTTCTGGGTCGGTGAAAAAAAATGGAAAATCTCTCTGATGATCGTTTTCACCTCCTATGTACCCATTTTCCTTATGTGGCTTTTGTTTTATGTCGTGGCTTACCGCTAGCCAATCTGTTTCTAAAAATTTAACATAACCAGATGGCCCGGAATTACGATTGTAGTAGAGTTGCTATGTGTAACCAAAACATGAGGTAGAATCACCGGCGATCGTACCTTTATGTTTCGCATTATTGCTAATTTCGCCAGACTGACTGAAAACATAAATGATGGGATATCAACGGATTAACGTAATACTCGGATGGATAACATTTTTGATCGCCTTGGTGGTGTATGCCATGACCATAGAACCCACAGCCAGCTACTGGGATTGTGGTGAGTTCATAGCATGCTCGTACAAGCTTGAGGTGCCGCATCCTCCGGGCGCTCCTTTCTTCCTTTTGATAGGCAGAATTTTCTCCATGTTTGCCGGTGGCGATGTGACTCAGGTGGCTTATTGGGTGACCATGGTCAGCGTACTGAGTAGCGCATTTTCCATCATGTTTCTTTTCTGGTCTATCACTCACCTGATCAAAAGAGTATTGAAAATCAAAAAAGGTGAAGAAACAACCGAACAAACCTTGCTGATTGTAGGTGCAGGGCTGATCGGAGCATTGTCATGTACATTCTCTGATTCTTTCTGGTTCTCTGCTGTTGAGGCGGAAGTTTACGGTATGTCAGCCTTCTTTACAGCCTTTGTGTTTTGGGCCATCCTTAAGTGGGAAAACATTGAAAACGACTCTGATGCCAACAAATGGCTGATCCTGATTGCCTACATGGTGGGGCTCTCTATCGGTGTTCACTTGCTCAACCTGGTAACTATCCCAGCTCTGGGGCTTATCGTTTACTTTAAGAAATATGAGAAAGTAACCCGAAATGGTGTCATCGCTACGATGGCCATAGCCGGTGCTATCATCATCACGGTGATGATCGGGATCATACCAGGCTTGCCTTCCATTGCGGGAGCAATGGAGGTATTCTTTGTCAATGGGCTTGGACTGCCTTTCGGATCAGGGGTCATCTTCTTCGGAACCGTATTCCTGGGCGCCCTCGTTTTCGGGATTATCTATTCAGAGAAAAAACAAAAACTAAACCTGAACACCATCCTGCTTTCATTCACCTTCATCATCATCGGGTACTCTTCATACACCATCGTACCTATCAGGAGTAGCTACAACCCTCCAATCGATGAAAACAATCCTGATGATATAGTGTCATTCGTTTCATACCTGAAAAGGGAACAGTACGGTAGCCGTCCACTATTTCATGGTCAGTACTTTACTGCCCAGGTAGTAGATCAGGTTGCAACTGGCAAAACGTACAGAAGAGGCGAAGAAAAGTATGAGGTGAAGGATGAAAAAATCGAGTACGTATATGATCCAAAGCACACCACCATTTTGCCAAGGATGTACAGCTCTGCTGAGCACCACAAGCAGCGTTATCGAGAAATCACCGGACTCAAAGAAGGTGAAAAGCCCAACTTTGTGGATAACATTTATTTCATGGTTCGTCATCAGCTTGGAACTATGTATATGCGTTACTTTCTCTGGAATTTTGCCGGTAGGGAATCAGACATACAAGATGCCGGCTGGGTAGGCATCAGAGGCGCGTTCGATGACTTGCCCGATACCCTGGCTAACAACCGCGGTAGAAACATCTACTTCGCATTGCCACTTTTACTCGGACTGCTTGGGGCTTTCTACCAGTACAAAAAACATCAAAAATACTTCTTCGTAACACTACTGCTGTTCTTCCTGACGGGAGCGGCACTGGTACTTTACCTCAACTCACCTCCGGTGGAGCCTCGTGAGCGAGATTACATCTACTCCGGCTCATACTATGTGTTTACCATCTGGATTGGTTTTGGAGTCTTGTTCATTTACGAATTGTTAAAGAATTTCCTCAAAAAAGGAAAAGCGGCAGTGGCATTGGCTCTCGTACTTGGGCTGACCATTCCAGCGGTGATGGCAAAAGAAAACTGGGACGATCACGACAGATCTGATCGTTATTTCTCGGTAGATTCTGCAAAAAATTATCTGGATAGCTGCGCACCAAATGCGATTATTTTCACCGGTGGTGACAATGATACTTTCCCGCTCTGGTATGCACAGGAAGTGGAAGGTTACAGAACGGACGTAAGAGTCATTGTATTGAGTTATTTCAACACGGACTGGTACATCAGTCAGATGATGCGTGATGCGTACGAGTCCAAAGCATTGCCATTCAGCCTGGATCTGGAGCACTACAAACAAGGCGGTCTCAATGACTACCTACCTGTAGTGGAAAATCCGAGCATCAAAGGAGCAATAAACGC
Organism: Cyclobacteriaceae bacterium; assembly: GCA_039944535.1. Taxonomy (GTDB): domain Bacteria; phylum Bacteroidota; class Bacteroidia; order Cytophagales; family Cyclobacteriaceae; genus JAMZMI01. Next base: position 259,977 of record JBDUYP010000023.1, on the reverse strand, counting down.
CAGGCTCTACCTTGATTTGGTGAAGAAAAACCACCCGCAATTAAAGATTCCACTTTCCAATGGTAGTTTTTACAATTCGGTTCCAGCCAAAAAAATGTTCCTAAATGTAAATGTAGAGAAAGTGAAGTCGCTAGGAATCGTTCCTGAATACATGGAAAATAACATAGAAAACAGGATGGAGTGGAACATAAAAGGAAGAGGTCTTGAGAAGAATGACCTTGCGGTCCTCGACCTCATCGTCAACTCTGACTGGGAGCGTCCTATTTACTTCAACACCACGTCGCTTTCCAGCATCCACCACAACCTCAGGAACTATGTGGTGCAGGAAGGAATCGCTTATAGATTGACACCAGTCAAGAATCCTGATCCTCAAGGTGGGTACAACATCAACACGGAGCTGATGTATGACAATGTGATGAATAAATACCACTGGAGAGAGCTCGACAACCCGGATGTTTACTATTCTGAAGATTATAGAAACTTCTGCCTGAACCACAGGTCGGCATTCAACACTCTGGCTGAAAACCTGATCCAAAAGGGCGAATACGAAAAAGCTCTTGGAGTGGTGAAAAAATGTCTCAGCGTTATGCCAAATGAGTCTATTCCTTATGATTACTTCAACATACAGCAGGTGGGCATACTGCTGAGCATAGACAAGCTCAGCACCTACATAGGTGACACTACACAAAATGAAGTGAGACTAAGCGAGGCGAAAGAGATCGCGGATCAGATCGCAGATGTGACTTCTGCTGAAAATGCTGATATGCTGGATTACATGCTAGACAATGAACTGACAGATCAAATGGAGCTACAGAGAAGAATCTTGTCGCTCAACGAACTGGCCAGAGCTTACCGCGCTTACGGCGATCGTGAGAAAGCTGCTGAATACGAGCAGATGTTCGAACGATTCTATTCGAAGCTGCAGAACTAAATCTGCCAGAGCAAGAAATCAAAGCCGGGTGAATAGTCTATTCATCCGGCTTTTTTTGTGCCCGAAAACTGATCTATACGCTAATTGATTATTTTCATTCTCTTACTACAGAGTTACCAAAGCACCTAATCCGAAAATGAGGGTCTGCCAATATGAGTTTTGGTTTTAAAAGTCACCCCAGAGAGCGATCATACAGACTCACAAAAGTTAAAACGACTCGAAACGAGGGTGCCTTTGGGATTCACCAAGATGATTTTAATAAGATGATTCTCTCAAAATTTATTCCTACCATCGCGCAAATCCATTAGAGCGAAATGAATGATTGAAAAAAGAGAACAAAAAAAAAGCCTTCGATTTTCATCGAAGGCCTCTATATAAGAAAATAAGATTATTTAATTTTTGAGAAACTTATACGCTTGCTTAAATCTGGAAACTTCGTCTTTCACCACGAGGAAATAATATCCTGAAGCAAAGTCCTTCAGAGGAATTTTAAACTTCCCATTTCCCAACTCTTCAGGAAAAATCTGAATCTCGTTCCCAATAATACTATGAAGTTCAAACTCAGTGTTCTCCAATGTGCTTTGCTGAATGTTTACCACCACATACTCTACAGCAGGGTTAGGGTAAAGTTCAATCTTATTGGTTGCATTGAATGGCTCAACCACCAAACTTCGTTCAGCAACGACCACAGATCCCTCTTCGGATTGTGCCATACCTGCTACAGAAAGAAGCAGTGCTAACGTCGATATGATGAGCTTATTGCGCATGTTTATACAAAGTACGCAAAAAAAATCTCAATGTTCATCTTCAAGACGATTTTTTTTATCCGGAAATAAGGCGTTAAACACCCTATTTAACAATTTTTATCATTTTAGGAGCCTCTCCTACCCATTGTACTATTCGTATATTTAATTGATTTATAAGAGTTTATACTCTTCTAATTGAAGAAAAGCCATTGGCAAATGCTCTATGATATCCGAGGCAATCAAACCGAACTCACCCACTTTCTTTTTTGCAAGATCTCCAGCCGTACCGTGAACATATACCGCCAATTTAAGCGCATCAGTCGGCTCATAACCTTGAGCCAGCAGGGAAGACACAACTCCCGTAAGCACGTCTCCACTCCCGGCGGTAGCCATTCCGGCATTTCCTGTAGGGTTGAAGCACACCTTACCACTGGGATCACAAACAGCAGAAAAAGCTCCTTTTAACACAACATTGACCTGGTGGCGCTTGCAAAAGGACTGCAACAACGTAAGTTTTTCGTAATCATCTTTCCATTCGCCAACAAGCCTTTTGAATTCGCCAGGGTGCGGCGTGAGAATACTTTGAGCAGGAATCAACTCCAGCAACTCCCGGTGCTTAGCCAATATGTTAAGCGCATCAGCATCCAGCACCAGAGGATTGTCCCAATCCTGCAGCAGTTTTTTCATCATATCCACGGCCAATGGAGTAGTGCCCAAACCCGGCCCCACGCCTATTGCATTGGGTTGAAAAGTTAGATCCACATGTGAAATAGTCTCTGCATCTTGATCAATAGAAGTCATTGCTTCGGGTACCGAAATGGTCACGATATCCGATCCGCATGCGGGCACATGCACTGTTAGTAGCCCTGTGCCGCTCCGCATAGCCGCTCGACTCGCCAATATTGCAGCTCCCATTTTTCCTTTGCTCCCTGATACCAGAAGAAGCCTGCCAGCATCTCCCTTATGCGTAAACCGTCCTCTGGATTTCAATATTTCCTTTACATCTGAAGCTTCGGTAAAGTAAAATCTGGTTTTCAGCGATGAAATGAAGGTCTTATCCAATCCGATATCTTCAACGAACCAGTTTCCTACATAGGATGCCAACTGTGGCTGAAAAAAGGCAAGCTTTGGAGTTTGAAATGCAATTATAACCCATGGACGAACGATATCTCCACCCGCATTTGTCTGATCTGAAAATAGGCCTGAGGCGATATCTACCGATACAATCTTTGCAGCAGCATGATTGAGATGCTGGATAAGCAAGCCGTGCAAGCCTTCGACAGGTCGTGATAGGCCTGAGCCAAAAATGGCGTCAATCAATATGTCTCGATCATCAATTAAAGGAAAATCTTTTTCATCCTCAATGTGAATAAATCGATCCTGGGAATTGAGCCGTTCCAGGTTTTTGCTAAAGTCTAGCGACCCCCTATTGGGGTTGCCAATCACATAGGTATGAACTGAAAAACCCTTACCACTCAATAACCTGGCAACAGCCAAACCATCTCCTCCGTTGTTGCCAGTGCCGCAAAATATCTTGACTCTGCGGTTTTTTGACACCAACTCCATGAACCTGTTCGCAAATGCCTGAGAGGCTCTCTCCATGAGGTCAATAGAGAGAATGGGCTCATTTTCGATGGTATGCCTGTCCGCGCTGCGCACCTGTTCTGCTGTAAGTATGGGAACCATACTTAAAGATAGTCAACATGCAGGTTCAGCTATTTTAGTTGGTAAGAAAGTGTGACCCCAACACTAAATGGTGTTACCGTTATCAATTCCTCATTTTTATATTTGGCCAAGGAATATCGAATGCCCGGCATGAGGTACATCTCTGCGGATCTTCTTTCGAGAATCAGTTTTCTCAATCCAAACTCGAGCATATATTGTGACGGCTTCATGAGTTTATAATTTTCATTTTGAAATGAAAACTTAGGACCTGAGCCAATGAGGTGTTGATACTCAAATGAAGTAAACAACACGTTGGCCTGATTTGGAAATATGTACCAAAACATCTGACCTTTCAAACCAATCACTGTAACACGTTTGCTTACTCTTACATGCTCTTTATCAAAATGAGGCTCCAGATAGCCGCTTTCTTCATCAACCGACACTGAGTCCGGCTTGGCTGACCGCACGGTAAAAGAATAACTCTGGTTAAAATTATTGATACTCACACCTAATCTGGTCGCTATCAAAGCATTCCATTTTTTATGGATTCCGCCTTCCAAAACCAGCCCTATCCTTGATGGAGACATGCCGAAAGGGGCATCATACTCTCCAACATAAATATCATCGGTCAAATTTGGACGAACCCTGTTGTACATAAAAAATGCACCGACATTATAGTACGGGTACAGGGTTTTTTCCTTTTCAGGAATGATCCTTTTAGGCCTATACTTTCGATTTAAAAGTACATGTGACCGAGGCGCATGCTTGCTGACTTTCAGAAAGTTCAATTCAAAACGATGAGGGTTGGCAGCATACGAAAATTTTTGGTGGTTCTCTTCGTTCAAATTCATCAGTGCTGACTCATATGTTTTTGCTTGATCTGTTTGCGAGCTTGCAATAACTTCTTCAAAAACTTGCCCAGATAAAACCTCGCTTTCATTTTCTTCCTGATAGGGCAAAGTAACAGATGCAATCGCCAAAGACTTTTCAGAAGAAGTATGTTTTGGCTCAACTCCACTTTTCACCCCTCCTATTTGAAAAAAAGAGAGAAGAATGAGAAGTGCGGCTACAACACTGTAGCCGTCCTCCACGGTATATGTAGGTGCAGGCACTCCAATCTGCGCAAAGATTTGCTCCTTTGCTCCAACTGGTGGTTTTGCCTCTTGATTACCTATCCTGCTTTTAAAAATATCGTCAAATGACCTTCTCATACTTCGTTATTCCAAGTTCATTTAAATGCTTCTTTAATTCCTTCCTGGCATGTGTCAGTTGCGACCGGGAAGTGCTCTCTGTAATGCCGAGTTCGGCGGCTATTTCTTTGTGGCTAAAGCCATCAATCACGCTCATATTGAATACTAACCTATAACCTGACGGCAATTGATCAATTAGTTTTTGAATGGCTTCATTAGACATTTTATCCAGTAACTCCGAGTAATATTGATCGCTCAGCTCGTGGCTCTGACTAGTAAGTTCTTCGTGAGGCCAGGTAGATTTCAGGTGGTCAATAGCTGTGTTCACAGTAATCCTTTTAATCCAACCATGTATGGCATCAAAATCTCTCACTTGCCCTATTTTCTGAAAAATTTTGACAAAAGCCTCCTGAAAAATATCGGCAGCCAAATCTTCATTTTTGGCATATCGCACACATATACCCATCACCATTCCACTGAACTGGTCGTAGAATTGACTTTGGGCTTTTCTGTTCCCTTTTTGTACTTTCTTTATCAGGCGATCCAAAATGTATAAAACAGTAAACCCGAGGCTGAAACTAAGCCTCGGGTACAAACTGACTAATCAATTGTTATTTGATGACATTGAGATAAACGCTTGCCGTATCACACTCAGCATCCTCACATATCGTATAAACAAACTCGGTAGTTTTAGTCCCAGCAAACTCCTCGTCACTGTAGTAACTTATTATCATATAGTTGTATGAACTTTGAGCTCCATCGCTTGTCCAAACGGCTTCCGCCTGGCCTATGGTTGGAGCCTCAATTATTTCGAGGCTATAGTTTGAGCAGTGGGTATCATTTTGAGTCACATGCAGCTCATATGGTTCATTTGAATTGCCAATAGAATCTTCAACTATATATAGGTCATAGCTATCATCAACAGCAACAATTGGATCATTGCAATCCTTGTCAGAGTCAGCAAACTCGATGAGCATGTATTTGACAACAGTTTCGCTTGATAAATTGATTTGGAAATCAATTCTATCCGTTTCGGACTCCCCAGGGAAGTATTTGATATATCCTGTTTCTGTGACCTCAGCGGAACCATTTTCCACACTAATCAAATCAACATCCCATTCGCCAACCCAACCACAAAAGGAAGTTTCCTCAACTGGAGAAAGGAAGTAAAAATCTTCTTTCGGTTCAGAAAATTGGTAAAAGACAGGTTGGTATATAAGAGAATCGCACGAAAAATAAGAGCTGTCCTGATACTCTATCACTTCAATGCTAATCTGTGCCAAACTGGTTTCTGAGTTTCCTTCACTATCGATTAACTCAAGCTGATACATGAATTGCTCCGTACCGATAAAACCCTGCTCTGGCGTGTATTTGAAAGTGAAAAGCTCCACATTTTCAACTGTTCCGTTTTCTGGTAAGGATTCAAAATTGATTATTGCACCAGATGTCTCATCCACACAGTAACCGTCATTATTTATTGGCCTGAAAATCAAAGGTTCATTTTTGTATGCAAAATAATAATCCGACAGTGCTCCATTAAAACATGGCAGTGCTCCCACGGAATCGGCTATGGTGAAGTATATGCTGTCCGTATCCACTAAACCTCCTGCCGCATCGAAAAGATTGAGAGAAAGGAAGTCAGAGCCACTAACAAAACTGGCTTGAGGTACGTAGGTGAGAATAGCATTAGATGAAATCTCCGCTGTTCCCTGTGTTGGAGCGATACCTATACCAAATTTCACTTCTTGCGAAGTTTTGATCCTCTGCTTCAGATCAACGAAAACTGTGACACCAGCAAGAGAAGAAATGCTATTTTTCAGATCGAGTTGGTCTTCTTTCTTTGGCTCCATGTCATCTTCGAATGAATCGCATCCGATTAACACAGCCACTGTAAGACCAATAAATAGAAGACTTTGATTTTTCCAGCTCATAATTCAAGGTTTGTTTTGAATAAGACTGATCTCAACCGGAAAACGCTGTACTGAAGATGAAAAATTTATCGATCGACTTCTCCCAGGACAAAATCAATAGACCCAATAATGGCTATGAGGTCTGCGATCATGACGCCTTTGGAGATTTCCGGAAGCACAGATAGGTTACTAAAACAACAAGATCTGGCCTTGCACCTCACCGGAATATCTGATCGTCCATCTGTGCGGAAGAAATACCCGAGTTCTCCTTTTGGATTTTCAGCTCTCACATAAAAATCCTGAGCCTTTGGCCGAATCTTTTTCGGAACTAATTCTCGAGGGTCGAACGCTCTGGTGCGCTTATGTTCGGAGGTAAGCTTTTCGAGACATTGATCAATTATGCGAATAGATTCTCGACATTCCTGCATTCGCACCCACGTCCTATCCCAGCAATCGCCCACTGAGCCAACTTCACCTTTCCCGACTGGGATATCAAACTCTATCTCAGGATAAACGCTATACCCATCAATTTTTCGAAGGTCGAAATTCATTCCTGAAGCGCGGAGCATGGGGCCTGTCACGCCATAATTGATAGCCAAATCAAGAGGAAGATTCCCCACGTTGGCTGTTCGGTCAATAAAAATTTTGTTGGTGATCAGGAGATTGTCAACATCGTCAAGTTTAGGCTTCAGGTAAGCACTGAACTCCTTGCAACGCTCCTCAAAACCTACTGGCAGATCATAAAACAGCCCACCAATCCAAATATAATTGTATAGCATACGTGCCCCTGAGGCCCATTCCAGCATTCGCTGAATGTGCTCACGGTCGCGCATCATCCATAGGAAAGGGGTAAATGCCCCAATATCCAACCCGTAAGTTCCTATGGCTACAAAATGTGAGGCCAGTCTGTTGAGCTCCGCTACCAAAACTCGTATGTATTCTACCCTTTTGGGAATCTTATCGTCTATGCCCAGCATACGCTCTACACCCATGGCCCAGGCATGCTCACTGTTCATAGCGGCCACATAGTCCATTCGGTCCACGTATGGGATAGCCTGATTGAAGGGAACAGACTCAGCATGCTTTTCAAAACAACGATGCAGATAGCCCAAATGAGGAATCACGTCGTTGACAATTTCGCCATCTGTGATCACCTCAAGCCGAAGCACACCATGTGTGGATGGGTGTTGCGGCCCAATATTGATGAGCATCTCTCCGGTCTTCAGATCACCTTCCTTATAGACAGTAGGTTCTGAATTCTCAAAGTGTGCAGGATCGTATGTGTATTGAATGTTCAATGGAGAATTGACGGTTGATAATGAAGAATTGCTAATTATTTATTTGCCTTCGATGATTTAATGATTGATACCAAAAGCCTCTTAAGCTCATCAGATAATTGAATCAATTCTGACACATCTTCTTCAAATTTATGTGAATCTCTGATTAATCTAAGCCAATAGTTAGTTTCATGTGCTTCTTTGTTCGCAATAGCTAGCTTATGTATGAAATCAGCTTTGGATTCAGCTTGCTGTGCTTCCTCGGCAAGTGCCCCAATGGCTGTAGCGCTTTTCAGAAGCTGACGAGTCAATACATATTCTTTGTATTTATCCTGAAGCTCGAAGCAAAAATTGATTGCCAATAGCGAAAATGCATATGACTTTTCCAGAAGTGGATTCTTTCGTTCTGAATTATCCATTCTCAATTGTCAATTGGATTGTCGTTTCGATCATAGGTGACCGTAATCCCATGATATTTTTCCTGCTCGGTATAATCTTTTTGTAGAGGATGTCCTTCCCAGTCTTTAGGTAGTAAAATTCTTCTTAAGTCCGGATGATTGAGAAATTTGATTCCCACCAAATCATAAGCTTCTCTTTCGTGCCAGTTTGCTGTACGCCAGATAGACGACACGCTTTGAATCTCCGGCTTTTCTCTCTTCAGCTCACACTTGAGCATCAAATGAATATCAAAAGGAAAGCTGTACAAGTTATAAACCACCTCCATAGTACCGGAATCCACGCCATTGTCTAGCCCTGTCAGACAAGCAAGTTGATCAAAATAGGTTTTTTCATTTGCATGAAGCAGTTCACAAACTTCTATGATTTTATCGGGAGCGATAAGTAGCGCATTGGGCGTAGCATTGAGATCCTCACCAATGACTGCATCAGCAACCTGCTGCTCTACAAATGATTTGATTTCGGAGAATGTCATCAGGCAGTTTGTTTCTTTTTCTTCTTTTCCAGCAATCTTTTCAGCGCCTCAGGCTCCATAAGCGATTCGCCTCTGATCTTTTCCTGCAGTTTCATGAAACCACCGATAAGTGCTTCTGGTCTGGGCGGACAGCCCGGCACATAAACATCAACCGGAATGATTTTATCCACTCCCTTGACAACATGGTAGCCGTGCTCCCAATATGGGCCTCCGCAGTTGGAGCATGAGCCCATGGAAATGACGTATCGTGGCTCGGCCATCTGCTCATAAAGTCTTCTTATCCTATCAGCCATTTTGAAAGTAACCGTGCCGGCCACCACCATCACATCAGATTGCCGTGGTGACGGACGTGGGATCACCCCAAAACGATCCATGTCATAGCCTGAAGTATAAGCTCCCATCATCTCGATGGCACAGCATGCCAGACCAAATCCCATCGGCCAAAGACTCGAGAGCCTGGCCCAGTTGAGCAAGTCATCAGCGGAAGTTACGATCACACCTCCTTGTCCGAATTTTTGGTCCAGTAATCCCATGCTTATTTAGTCAGGTGTTTGTAGGCTTCTGAAGGAATTTTTGATTGATAATCCGATGGTTTTGGTTTTGGTTTTACCCACTCCAGCATGCCATTGGCCCAGACATAAGCTAAACCCAATGCCAGCACTGCTATGAATATGAACATTTCCACTAGGGCAAAAACACCCCAGGTGCCGTCAGTTGCTTCGATCATTTCTTTGTTTCCAAAGACCACTGCCCAGGGAAATAAAAACACGAGCTCCGTCTCAAACAGCAAAAATATCAATGCTATGACATAGAATCGCACATTGAAAATATTCCAGGCTGTATTGACCGGCACTTCACCAGATTCATAGGTGGTATTTTTTTCCTCGTTGGGTCTGCTGGGACGCAATAGCTTACCCGCCAGCAGTGTTACCAAAACAAAGCCAACACCTCCAACAAGAAACAACAGCACAGTACCGAAACCTGAGATTTCAATCATATGTGCAAGTTAACTCAAAACTAGAATTTGAGAGGATCCATGTGCTTGAAGTGTCCGTTCATTTTGATCTTTTCGCGAGCCTCTTCGGCTCTTTGCAGCATTGGGATCAGACTCTTGAGATGGCGGATGATGTACTGTTGCCGTTTGTACTCGGTTTTCATAGAAAGCAAAGCGTATTCCTCATCGAGCTTGAGGCCGATTTTATGTATAACCGAGTAAATCGAAGAATCGTAACTCACGCTCAGTTCTTCCTCGGTTTTGAGCCAGCTAAAAAGCTCCTGGAGCAAATCAATAATCTGAATATGCAGCGTAGGGTCATGACCAACATTAAAATCCACATCCTCCACCTGGCCTCCGGCATAGCTTTTTTCACCCCAAGGATTGTGGTAATCCACAACCTTAAAGATTGCTGTACCTACAGTTTTGATGTCCATGCGGCCATCGTCATAGGTTTTGGTGAGCTCCGTGATCCTTACCTCGGTTCCAAACTCGATCCTGTTCAAAACATAAGAAGGAATACCAAAGTGTGAATTGGTCTCCAGGCAATCCCTCACCAATTGCTTATACCTTGGCTCAAAAATGTGCAGGTTGAGCTGCTCTCCCGGAAAAGCCACCAAATTCAGTGGAAACAAAGGCATTTTTTTCTCCATAATTTCCTAACCGTCCAAAGGTCTGAAGGGTTTGAATTACTTTTAAAAAAGTAAAACCAACACCATGAAAAAAATTATACCGATTCTCATCATCGTATTGCTAGCGGCTTGTCAATCCTCAAATAAGAACAAATCAACGGACGCTACTGTCAAAGCAGAACCCACGCCGACTGAAGGCGCGAATCAACCCTCCATCATTGGGGAATGGGCATTCGTTTCGGATGTTGAAAGCAGCACCAAACCAAATATTAGATTTATCAGTGAAATAAAACTGATCGGCCATGATGGCTGCAATCAATTCTTTGGACATTATGAAGTAAATGCCTCTACCATAAATTTTAAGGCCATTTCCTCGACCAAAAAATTCTGTCCTCCTGAGAGCCTCATTGATTTTGCCAGCAAAGTTGATTATGTAGATGGATTTGAAATAGATGGAAACACATTGACACTCAGTGGCAATGGAGCAATCATGTACACCCTGCAAAAGGTGCAAAATGCGACCCATTAGAATCAATCAGGGGCGCATCTTTAGCTGGTACATCCGTCTGGGGTCTCTGCTCTTGACCATGTTTTTAATGGCAGTGATATTTCAGTACACACCAGAGTGGTTGGCCATACCATTGGCCATCGTTATCTGCATGATTGTCCCAACTGTTTGGACTGCTTTCGAAATTTTGGAAATTGACCATAAGCGTAAAGTCATTACCGAATACTCTTCTATACTGGGAAGAAAAGTGAACCTACGAGAGTACATGTATGATTCACTCGAAAAGGTTTTTATGAACAAAGTCAAAATGGCTCAAAGAGCCACAAGCTATGGGGGCCATGTGGGAACATTCACCAGCTTTGAATATCATGCATTTCTCAAAACAAGCAGTGGTAAAAAGTATTTTCTGCTAAGCCGAGAGAATCCCGACTGGCTTAAGGAAAAAATTGTCCCTCTTGCCAAAAAACTCGAGGTACCATTTCAGGAAAATCAGGGGCAATAAAAAAGGCCACTCAAAAGAGCGGCCCACATGCTTTACAGGTTTACACCTTAATGCCTACCATAAGGATATCTTCCGTTTGTTGCTGTTTTCCTTTCCATTGCTCAATTTCTTCTATCACATTTTTCTTTTGCTGGATCATTGAGCCTTGCGGAAATTCCGCCAGTCTGCTACGCAGCTTGGTTCCCGAATATCTCTTACCACTTTCATTCAATTGATTCCCAAATCCATCTGTATAGATGTAAAATGAATCACCTCGCTCGCAAGGGATACTCACACGATCGAATTTCTTTGCTGAGCTCACATGCTGCCCTATAGGAATATCAAGCCCTTTGAAGTCTGCTAGTGTACCATCAGCTCCTTTTTTAGCCATTTTAACTCTGGACCCTGAGGCTGAGTAGTAAGCCTTTCCGGTGTGTTCATTGACCACAAATACTCCAACATCCACTCCCCTGGAAGACGCCCCATTTCCTGATCGCTGAAGAGCCATTACGAGTTTCCGATCTAGGTATTCCAGAATCTGTTCCGGAGGCAGGATTTTCTTTAACCCTACAATCTCATTTAGCAGTGAAATGGTCAGTGCCGATAAAAAAGCGCTAGGAACATCTTTATCGAGGCAAGAGCATACCGCAGCTATCTTGTATCCTTTTTCCTTACCATGCCAATAAAAATCTGCTGAAACCTTGTTCTTCGGGCGCAGCAATACGAATGAATCAGGGAAAACACTCACTATATCATACTCCTCACCAAATAGCACATCCTGCATTCCTCCTATGAAATCGGATTGTCTGGTTGCCGTAAGCTCTTCTATAATTTCTCTTTCAGTGGAGACCTCATCTCTTTGACCTTCCAATACACCTGCCAGATACCTCACCGCTCTGAGTGGCGGCACTGGGTGTCCACTCTCATCAAGATATTGAATCCCATTTGTCTTAACCAAATTCATCCTTGTCTCACGAGGTAGATTGAGATATTCCTGAACGGAAAATAAGTTATATGCCCGATCACTGATCTTGACAGAAACTTGTGTTATGACGCTCTCGGGTAGGTTATCGATTTCTAAGGTTTTATCCGTTTTACTGAATACAGATCCTTCCAGCTCTTCCTGAGGCGATAGCCTTAAGCCAAAGAAATATTTTATTATTGAAAAAACGAGATAAGCGGTCAGCACAGTAAAAGCCAGACAAACGACAACCCCAAAAGCCTGTACACCAAGCTGAGTCCATCTGTCGTGCGCCAACATGCTGGCATCTCCAAATAGTGCTACGCAAAGCGTGCCAAACATTCCTCCGAAACCATGAACCGGAATAGCTCCTACCGGATCATCCAGTTTCATTTTCTCGCCTATGAGGATATACGAGTAGTTGTGTACCAAACCAGCCAGCAGCCCGATAATAATGCTATCGGTAGTAGATACAACATTGCAACATGCCGTGATGGCAACCAGCCCGGTCAAAGCCCCTCCTATGATTTTTTCTATCACGTCATTGCTTTTCTGGAAAAGCTTTGCGTGCAAATAGGCACTAAAACTTGCCGCAGCAGCTGCCAGGTTAGTATTGAGGATGATACTCACCACATCCTCATTAAAAGCAAGTGTACTGCCGCCGTTAAAGCCCCACCAGCCCAGCCACAAAATCATAACGCCCAAAATACTGTATGAATAGTCTGAGGCCTTAATAGGGACGATCTTGCCTTTGGCATTGAACCGTCCAAGTCGTGGGCCTACCATGTAAATACCGATCAAGCCTACCCAGGCTCCAACAGAATGCACCACGGTAGATCCAGCGAAATCCATAAATCCTAAGCTGGCCAACCATGGCTCGTTGGACTCAACGAGCAAATTGCCCCAGGCCCAATGTCCAAAAATGGGATAAACGAATAAGGCCGTAAAAATGGAGGCTACAAAATAAGGCAAAAGGGCCGTTCGCCCGGACATTGCCCCCGATACGATGGTAAGCGCCGTGCCCGCAAAAGCCAATTGAAAAATGAAGAAGGTATATGTATAACCTTCTGTAAAATCAAAACCAAGAAAGAAGCTGGTACCAATGAGACCGTGTTCAGAAGCCCCAAACATGAAACCAAAGCCGATGAGAAAAAAAGCAAGGCTACCTGCCACCCAATCCATCAGGTTTTTCACACCAATGCCGGGTCTGTGTTCGGCTTTCACCAGGCCTGTTTCCAATACCTTGAATCCGGCCTGCATAAAAAATACCAGTGCTGCTGCCAGAAGAATCCAGAGATTGTCCAGAGTGGCATAATTGGACGCAAGTGCAGCGTCCATAATAAGTGTGTCCATAAAAGTTGCTGGTTAAGAATTTGTCTAAATCTTAAGCTCAAATTTCAAAAACAAACAACAAAAAAGATATTTTACGAGAAGGATATTAACAGATGGACGGAATTTTTACAATCTGAACAATAAAAGCATCTAATCAATGAATATGTAAAAATCACAATACCCAATTTTTATTTTTCGTTACCATTTTTTCATATACGATTTTACTGAATTATTAAAATATCCCATATTTTGTTTGGTATTTGGGATTTTTAACCAAACGAAAGACACAAAAAAACCGCTGAATTTCTCCAGCGGTTTTGATGTTTTGGACTATTTGGAGTTAATCTTCTAAACCCTGAATGATAGCTGGAGGTGTGGTCGTCTCGATTATTTTACCACCTTCAAATTCGTAGCGAAAGGTAAAGCGGAATGTGTCTGTTTTAGTCGGAGCTTCTAGCAACTGGACTGAAAAATCAGTGCAAACACCAAGCTTGCTCCCCCAGCCATTGAAAGACTTCAAAGTCTCCGATATCTGACCACTGACCTCTGTATTAGGCGATGGCGACACACCCTCCCACGAATAGTCATTCTTAACATAAAGCCCCGGGTACTGGTAGTTAACCTGAATGATTTCGGATAGGTCCTTTTCACTGCTGTAAGTTCCATCAGTGGTTACGCTAATGCTCTCAAGTGCCTCGGAAAACACTGCCTGACCAAAGGTGTGAATACGTCCCCTGTTAAAATGATCGTCCCTTAATGTCTCGGTGAAAAGTGCACGTTCATCTTCACTAGGAACCTTCAGTTCCCAGTCATACCAATTCTCAAAGGCTCTTTGGTGTACTATAAATGAAGAAAAACTGTTGTAGGCAGTGTCCCAATATGTATAATCTGGCTCAAGCCCATCTGGTATTCCCAAAACCTGGATGTACCGCTTTTGAATAGACTCAGTGCCATAAATAATTGGTTTATCATCTTCTAGTAAGCCGCAAGCAGCAGTAACTAGTAAAATTAATATTAATGAAATTACTCTCATGACTATTCTTGTGTTACTAAAAGTCTTTTTCACAAAACTGTATCGTAAATATAACACATAAAAAAAACCGCTGAATTTCTCCAGCGGTTTTGATGTTTTGGGCTAATTAAAGTTGACTAAAGGATTGTTGCCAAAGCTTTATTCAGTGTCTCACTTGGGCGCATAGCAGCGGACGCTTTGACTGCATCCGGCTGGAAATAACCGCCTATATCCTGTGGTTTTCCCTGAGCACCAATCAACTCCTCATTGATTTTATCTTCATTTTCAGATAGCATTGAAGCCAGCCCGGCAAATTTGGCCTGCAGCTCGGCATCTTTGGTTTGTGCTGCCAGAGCCTGTGCCCAGTACATAGCCAGATAAAAATGACTTCCTCTATTGTCTATTTGTCCTACTTTTCTGGCAGGAGATTTATTCGTTTCGAGAAATTTAGAAGTAGCTGCATCCAGTGTCTCGGCCAATACCTGAGCTTTGGAGTTGTCAAACGCCCCAGCCAAATGCTCAAGAGAAACGGCTGTCGCCAAAAACTCTCCCAGTGAATCCCATCTCAGGTAGCCTTCTTCTACAAACTGCTGAACGTGCTTAGGCGCAGACCCACCTGCACCGGTTTCGAAAAGACCTCCTCCGTTCATCAATGGAACAATTGAAAGCATTTTTGCACTGGTACCAACTTCCAAAATTGGGAACAAATCTGTTAGGTAATCTCTCAACACATTTCCGGTTACAGAGATAGTATCCAGCCCTTTTCTGATTCTATCTACAGAATATTTTGTAGCCTCAACTGGAGAAAGGATCAAAATTTCCAATCCTTCAGTATCATGCTCCGGCAGGTAAGCATTCACTTTTTTGATAAGTTCAGCATCATGAGCACGAGCCTCATCGAGCCAGAATACAGCCGGAGTACCAGTAGCTCTTGCACGGTTTACTGCTAGCTTCACCCAATCTTTGATCGGAGCATCCTTCACCTGGCACATTCTAAAAATATCACCTGCTCCCACTGGCTGCTCCATGAGCACGGCACCAGCAGCATCCACCACTTTTACAGTACCGGCTTTACTTATTTGGAAGGTTTTGTCGTGCGAACCATATTCTTCAGCTTTTTGAGCCATCAAACCTACGTTTGGTACGCTTCCCATTTTCGATGGATCAAAAGCGCCATTGGCTTTACAATCCTCGATCACCGCCTGGTAAACTCCAGCATAGCATCTGTCTGGAATCACCGCCTTGGTGTCCTGAGGCTTGCCTTCTTTGTTCCACATCTGACCTGATGTTCTGATCATGGAAGGCATAGAAGCGTCAATAATCACATCACTTGGTACGTGAAGGTTTGTGATCCCCTTATCGGAATTAACCATGGCAAGGTCTGGTCTTTCAGCATAAAGCGCATCTATAGCAGCTTCCACTTCAGCTTGTTTTGCATGACCTTCAATTTTGGCATAAACATCGCCCAAGCCATTGGTAGAATCTACTCCAAGCTCCGCGAATAGATCTGCATACTTATCAAAAACCGGCTTATAAAAAACAGAAACGGCAGCTCCAAATATGAGCGGGTCAGACACCTTCATCATGGTTGCTTTCATGTGCAATGAGAAAAGGACTCCCTGCACTTTTGCATCTTCAATTTGCTCTGAGATAAAGGACTTAAATGCCGCCATGTTCATCACGGAAGCATCTATGATTTCTCCCGCCAAAAGCGGAGTAGAAGCTTTAAGCACCTCAGAAGATCCATCTGCACCAACAAATTCGATTTTCACATCCGTAGGTTCTGCGACAGTCACAGACTTCTCCGTTCCGAAAAAGTCATTTTCGGTCATGCTAGCCACATGAGATTTAGAGTCGCCACTCCATGCGCCCATTGAGTGTGGGTGATTTTTAGCGAACTCCTTCACCGCTTTCGGTGCTCTTCTGTCAGAATTCCCTTCTCTCAAAACAGGGTTTACTGCACTACCTAAAACTTTGGCATATCTTGCTTTAACCTCTTTCTCCTCATCCGTCTTTGGCTCAGCCGGGTAGTCAGGAATATTATAGCCATGAGATTTCAATTCCTTAATAGCTGCCTGCAACTGGGGTATAGAAGCACTGATGTTTGGCAACTTGATGATGTTAGCCTCTGGTGTTTTGGCCAAAGCGCCAAGCTCTGCCAGGGCATCATCTATTTTCTGATCATCCGTAAGGTTATCAGGAAAATTGGCGATGATCCTTCCGGCAAGAGAGATGTCTTTCATCTCTACCTCAACACCCGCAGGTGCTACGAACGATTTGATAATGGGTAGCAGCGACTGGGTAGCCAATGCTGGAGCCTCATCTGTCTTGGTGTAAATAATTTTAGGTGCCTTACTCATGTTTTAAACAGCGTGTTTTGAAATGTAATTAATAACTCTCCGAAGCATTCGGAAAGTCTTTTGACTTTATGTCTTTTATATAATTGGCGGTAGCAGCGCCGATGATTTCGTTTAGGTCAGCATACTGTCGTAAGAACCTTGGTTTGAAATCCTGTGTAATCCCAAGCATATCATGTACGACCAAAACCTGGCCGTCAGTATCAGGCCCTGCGCCGATCCCAATCGTCGGAATCTTCAATTCGTCCGAAACCTCTTTTGATAACTCCGCAGGAATTTTTTCCAACACTATGCCAAAACATCCCAACTCCTCTAGCAATTTGGCATCTGACTTAAGCTTCTCTGCTTCCTCATCATCCTTTGCCCTTACGGTGTAGGTACCAAACTTGTAAATGGACTGTGGGGTTAGGCCCAGATGTCCCATCACAGGGATTCCGGCCGACAAGACTCTACTTACACTTTCCTTTATTTCCAGTCCGCCTTCCATTTTCACAGCATGAGCGCCAGACTCTTTCATGATCCTGATTGATGACCTGAGGGCCTCAGAACTATTTCCCTGGTAACTCCCAAATGGCACATCCACTACGACCAAAGCACGATCCACGGCCTTCACCACAGAGGTGGCATGCCAAATCATGTGATCCAACGTGATAGGTAAAGTCGTATCATTTCCTGCCATTACGTTGGAAGCTGAGTCACCCACAAGAATAACATCGATCCCTGCTCCGTCTAAGATGCGGGCCATGGAATAGTCATAGGCGGTGAGCATTGCGATTTTCTCACCCATAGCCTTCATTTCCAGCAATCGGTGGGTAGTAAGTTTATTGAATGTCTTCTTAGCAGTACTCATTATCAAAGTATGGGGTGATGGGAGCCGCAAAACTAATAAAAAGCGACTTCATGATAAACATATTAGACAACCCTTACATGAGAAATGAGCCTGAAGAGCCGACTCATACGCCAGTGGTGCATCCAAAGCATTTGATCAAACGAGTATAAACAAGGAGCAGTGATAATTGGCAAGCCCTATCATTCTTTTGAGTTGCAACATAAAATTGACTCCCTCAGCTATCTCTTTCATGTTTTCAGTTTTGTTAAAAGGACAATTTCAAATCACGATTGAAAAATTATACCCTCAAGCCTCATACCCTTTTTCTGGTATTCTTTGGGCAATTGATATGAGTTTGCTCCGAACATGAGCGGCTCAATGACGAATGCCAACCTGTTAAAAATCGCTACTACTCCTTTTATCAGCTCGCGACATAAATTTAAAAGTAATTTCAACCCGTTACACCAGCCTTATTGAAGTCTGGTGCTGGTTGTCACAATGAAGACATGGCTGCTGGTGCTGACAACATTAATTGAACAATTTTTAATTTTTAACACTTAATAGCAAAGGGATTCAGACCTATTTAAATTTCCTTACTAAAGTGATTCCTTGTGAGATCAACTGATCTATTGTTTTCATGCCATTAGTATAAATTGATTAATCAATTAAATCGGCTTATTTTGTATTGATATGTTAAAGTATTTTTTTCAAGTCACGTTTTTATCCATCATCCTGATCGGCTGTATTGAAACACAGTCGAGCAAGGGATATCAGGATAATATTGGAAAGAAATACACCATCCCAGAAAATAATATTGAGGTTGATTCCAATACTGTATTCTCTGTTTTTGGAAATCCGCTTCCTCCTCGCCAGTACATAGGAAAAGACAAAAAAATCAGGCTTGAGAATTGGGGAAAGGCTAAGCAGAAGTATATCGAAGATCCAAATGACCTGAATAACATTATTTGGTATGGCCGATGGACGGCATACCTGGGATTGTACTACGAAGCGATTAAAATTTACTCAACAGGTTTAGAGAAATTTCCTACCTCCTACGAGCTCTTAAGACACAGAGGTCACAGGTATGTAACCATTCGTCAATTTGACCTGGCTATCGAGGACTTACAGCGAGCTGCTTTCTATAGCAGACCAGCTCAAAACAAAATTGAAGAAGATGGTATCAGCAATCGCTACAATAAGTCTTTGTCAAATGTGAAATTCAATATATGGTTCACTTTAGGTGTTGCTCATTATCTAAAAGGCAGCTACGATAAGGCCATTTCTTCATTCAAAAAATGTCAAACTCATACTGACAATAACGACCTGACTGTAATGCTTAGTGATTGGTTTTACCTGACATACAGAAAAATAGGAAATGAGCGGGCAGCCGAGGAACTCCTCGCTCCTATAGAGAAAAAGCTTAAGATTCTGGAAAACGTGGACTATCTAAACCGGCTGCTGGTTTATAAAGGTGAATTTAATGCAGATCGTGTTTTAGCCTACGCCGAAAATGATGACAATAGCCTCACTCCTATCTTAGCTTATGGCATAGGAAATGCTTATTTATTTGATGGAGAGCTAGACAAGGCCATTCAGGTCTATGAGCGTATTCTGCTCAATAAAGCCTGGGACTCATTTGAGTACATTGCTGCAGAAGTGGATCTAAAAAGTTTGCAGAATAATTTATAGTGCAGCTATATCCTCACGGATTTGGAGCATAATTTCAGGATGATCAGTAATTATCCCATCTACACCCATGTGCATCATCTTGACCATATCATCTCTGGTATTCACAGGATAAGTGTAAACCTTAAAGCCATGAGCATGCATTCTGAATATCCTTCTGGTAGAAAGAGTTGTATATTCTGGATTAAGCGCCGAAAGCCTCCCTTCCGGTTTCGCCCTCCCCAAATGAAGTCTGGTTTCTACATAAAACGCTATCAATGGTGTTGATTCTTCACCTATGAGCATCTTTTTGGTTTGAACATGATCATCATATTCATGAGCCGCAGCTATATACCCATCTTCGTAGGATTGAAGGATAACCCAATCATATCCATTTTTCTCAGCTCGTATTACATCTACTAGTTTTTCAGCAAAGTCATGATAGTGAGGGTGATCCATGTGCTTGATTTCGATTAGCACTTTACATCTGCCGTCAATAAAATCCAGAACCTCCTTGAGGGTAGGGACCCGCTCTCCTACATATTTGGCCTCTCCAAACCACGCACCAGCATCTAGTTGTTTGATTTCTTCCAAAGTATAGTCATGAACCAAACCAGAACCATCTGTGGTACGATCGAGCGTTTCATCGTGAAAAACAATAATTTCTTCATCGTTTGTGTTTCTCACATCTAGCTCAATCATATCCACACCTAAATCCAGCGCTGCTTTGAAGGCAGCCATGGTGTTTTCGGGCGCTATACCAGAAGCTCCTTTATGGGCGATTACTTCAACATACTTCTCCTTCATTGATGCATCAATTTTGGAGCTAACAATAACATTTCTATAAAGCCAGGGCTCAAAAAGTGCAACTGCCAAAAATAAAAAAATGAATGGCAATGAATATATGATGAATTTCTTGGTCATAGTGCTAATGTGAAAGTTTCATGAATTTAAGCAAAACCGCTGTTCGACCAAAATATTGGTCATTTTTCTATCGTAGGTTGAAGTTTCAAAGCCAGTTCGTCAAGCTGTGCATTGTCAAGCGCACTCGGAGAATCAATCATCACATCTCTACCACTGGTGTTCTTAGGAAATGCTATGAAATCACGGATGCTGTCTTGTCCGCCAAACAGCGCACAGAGTCTATCAAAACCGAAAGCGATACCACCATGCGGAGGTGCTCCATACTCAAATGCGCTCATTAAGAAACCAAACTGCTCTTGCGCTTCCTCCTTTGAGAATCCGAGAACTTCGAACATTCGTGATTGAACATCACGATCATGAATCCTGATAGACCCTCCTCCTACTTCCACTCCATTGATTACCATATCGTAGGCATTGGCTCTTACATTGCCTGGATCGGTATTGAGTTTGTCCATGTCTTCTGGATTTGGAGAAGTAAACGGATGGTGCATGGCATGATAGCGCTTGGTTTCCTCATCCCATTCGAGTAGTGGAAAATCCACCACCCAAGCGGCAGCTACTTTATTTTTATCTCTAAGTCCAAGTCTGCTTCCCATTTCCAGTCTAAGCTCGCACAACTGCTTACGGGTCGCGTCAGCATCACCAGCCAAAATCAAAATCAAATCACCGGGTTTCGCTTCAAACTTTTCGGCCCATTTTTTTAAGTCATCTTCCGAAAAGAATTTATCAACAGAACTTTTGAAAGTTCCATCGGCATTGCATTTCAAGTAAACCAACCCTTTCGCTCCTATCTGAGGCTTTTTCACGAAGTTAGTCAGCTCATCAACTTGCTTTCTGGTGTAGTCAGCACATCCTGGCGCATTAATTCCCGCAACCAACTCAGCACTATCAAAAACCACAAACCCGTTGTTTTGAGTCTCATCATTAAGCTCCTGAAACTCCATCCCAAACCTCAGGTCCGGCTTATCAGAACCATATTTACTCATAGCCTCCGAATAAGGCATGTGAGGAAGTTTTTCCAAATCCACACCTTTTACTTCTTTATATAGAAATCTAATCAAACCTTCGAAAGTGTCAAGAATATCTTCTCTGGTCACGAAAGACATTTCACAGTCTATCTGGGTGAATTCCGGCTGTCTGTCTGCGCGCAAATCTTCATCTCTGAAACACTTCACCACCTGAAAATACCTGTCAAAGCCAGACACCATCAGCAGCTGCTTGAAAGTCTGTGGAGATTGAGGCAAAGCATAAAACTGCCCCGGGTTCATTCTAGACGGCACCACAAAGTCACGAGCACCTTCTGGTGTGGACTTTATAAGCACTGGAGTTTCCACTTCAGTGAAAAGATATTCGTTCAAATAATTACGCGTCTTTTGAAGCAGATTGTGGCGCAGTTCGAGGTTTTTTCTTACCACTCCCCTGCGTAAATCAAGATATCTGTACTTCATTCTCAGATCCTCACCTCCGTCAGTTTCGTCCTCTATCATGAAAGGAGGCACTTTAGACTTATTGAGGTACTCCAGGCCGGAAACCTTCACTTCTACTTCTCCAGTAGGAATATTTTTATTCTTAGAAACACGTTCAACCACCTCTCCCTTCGCAGAAATGACAAATTCACGTCCGGCATGTCGGGCCAGATCCAGCACTTCAGCACTTGTCTTTCCTTCTTCAAATATCAACTGGGTGATTCCGTATTTATCACGAATATCAATCCAGATCATACCGCCTTTATCTCTGACGCGCTGCACCCATCCTGCCAGGGCAACTTCCTTTCCTACATGATCTATTCTAAGTTCTCCACAAGTGTGTGATCGTAACATTTTTTCTTTGCTTCTTAATCCGGTTTAAATAAACAGGCGCAAATTTAACAATAGTTTTAGCTTTGAGATAAAATAAAATCATCCAGCAAATGAAGCATCGTTTTCTCCCGGCTTTAATTCCATTTTTGTGCGCTTTGGTGCTCACAGAGGCAAATGGTCAGCAGGACCTACAAAGACTGAAGGTCACCAAAGACATCTCAATGAAGGTGCCAGTATCTTTCAACCCAATGAGCCGATCCGAGATGGTCAACAAATACGTGGCTTATCGTCAACCTATCGCCATGTTTACCAGTGCCGACAGACAGATAGATCTTGGGATCAACAAAAATAGCACACAATGGACAGAGAATGATCTGACCATTCTGAAAGACTTTTATAAGGCCAACATCCAGAACCTATTCACAGAAGTGAAATTCATTCAAGAGGAAGTCAAAACCATTGGAAATCGAGAATTTGTTGTATTTGAGTTTATCTCGAAAGTGACCGATGAAGACAAAACATTCGGAGGTATCTCCAGTCCGGTGAGTAAGTACACCTATATCATGTACACTTTATATCAGGACAGTGTGTTGCTTTTCAACTTCTCTTGTGACACAAGATGGCGCCCTCAGTGGCAAGCAGCAGCCCGTGAAATCATGGAAAGCGTAAGAATCAATTCATGAGTTCGCTTGGCATACATAGCGACGAACACTACATGAAGCAAGCCATGCGCGAAGCAGTTCTGGCATTCGAAGAAGGAGAAATTCCGGTAGGTGCTGTTGTGGTATGCCAAAACAAAATTATTGCAAGAGCCCACAATCAGGTACAAAAGCTCAATGACGTCACAGCTCATGCCGAAATTCTGGCCATAACCTCAGCACAGAATTATCTGGGGTCAAAGTATCTGGATGAATGTACGCTATATGTTACATTGGAGCCTTGCGTGATGTGCGGTGGAGCTTTATACTGGAGCCAGATCGCCAAAATAGTTTATGCCGCTTCTGACCAAAAAAGAGGGTACACTACAGTCAGTAAAGGAATCACTCATCCGAAAACTGAAGTTTCGCATGGAATTATGGCAAGCGATGCGGAAAATTTAATAAAATCGTTTTTTAGTAAAATGCGCGGGAACAATTCCTAAATGGATATGTTCTATATTCGAACACTCATTACAATTAATAAAAATTAAAACAGATAATTATGTCATTTGAATTACCAAATCTACCATACGCTCACGATGCGCTAGAACCACACATCGATAAAGCTACCATGGAAATCCACCATGGCAAACACCATAACGCTTACGTAACCAAATTGAATGGTGCAATAGAAGGTACTCCAATGGCTTCTAAGTCTTTAGAAGAACTACTCAAGGATCACATGGATGTAGGAGCTGTCAGAAACAATGGAGGTGGTCATTGGAATCACTCTCTGTTCTGGACAATCATGAGCCCGAACGGCGGTGGTGAGCCTACCGGCGAATTGGCTGAGGCCATCAACGCTGCTTTTGGTTCTTTCGACGAATTCAAAACTGCATTCAGCAATGCTGCTGCCACACAATTCGGGTCAGGCTGGGCATGGCTTTGTGTTCATGCTGGAGGTAAAGTGGAGGTTTGCTCTACTCCTAACCAGGACAACCCGTTGATGCCAGGTGTAGCTTGTGACGGAACCCCTATTCTTGGATTAGACGTTTGGGAGCACGCTTACTACCTAAACTATCAAAACAGAAGACCAGATTACATCAATGCATTTTTTAATGTCATTAACTGGGATGAAGTAAGTAAGCTTTACGCTGCTGGCAAATAAGAAAACCAGCTTAGACATATCATTAAAAAGAAAAGGCCTTCAATATTGAAGGCCTTTCTCATTCTGGGTTAAAAGGTCAGTATTTCAATTAGATCCACTGACAAGTTCGCTATCTACGGGGATGAGATTTTTATCGAACTCTAATATTTCAATTCCGTTTTCTTTGCTCTTGATTTCCATTTTAAAAGAAATATCATCGCTCTGCATATCGGTGATTCTGGTAAAAGACAGCACCTTATATTTCAAATAAAAGTCATCCAAATAGTGCAGCAGAGAAACGGGTACATTCTTCGATAAATCAGCTTCTTCCTGAATTACTCGTCCATCGGTTTTGTAGAGTACTTTCATTTCGAATCCTTCAAAATCAAAAGTGCCTCTTAAAAACTCTTCTCCTCCTATACCCAAGGATTCCCAACTCACTGTTGTCTTTGGATATTTTGCATAGTGCCATTTCAGAAAATTGAATTCTAAATCATCTTCAGAAATGGCTTGAGTTTGTGCCGTTGCAAAAACTCCTGTCATCAAAAGTATTATAAAAATTGTTAAATTTCTAAATCGTGAAGTCATAAAGCAATGTTCGCTGATTGTAAAAGAAAAAGTAGGTAATATTTTTCACAATTCTACAATCACGTTCGATAGATTTCCAGTAAACTTCGATTAAAAGCTACCAGGCAGCTTACGGCAGACTTTCCCCACTCTCATGATTTCTGACTTGAATGTCGCGGTTCTGGTTGATAGTGGAATCTTCAACCATTTCTATCTCCATCCATTGATTTAGGTCGGGCTGACCGCCATCTACCCAGGCTGTGTACCAGAAATTGCCGAGCATCCTGATCGCCTTTTTCATTTGACGCTCAACCATCCCATCAAGCCTGTCATGATAGGCTTCAGAAAATTCATAGGAATAAACCCTAAGCGTGGAAGCACCTCTTTCTTCAAAACTGTATTTTTTTGATTCCGGGAATTTCTCAGAAAGTTCCTTTTCAAATTGAAGGACAGAGTCCAACGCCATATTGGCACCTTCCACAGCTCTCCATGCTGCCAATTGTGTGTTTTCCACATATTCCGCTCTTCCAGTTAACAAGTCATAATTTCCAAAAAAGAGTTCAGGAAGCCTCGATTCCCAAAACCCATGAATCCCCACTTGGTTGGTTTGCTGCCCATTGTAGTTGGATGTGGTATGCAGTGGCACATTGGCATCAGCTATATAATGTCCCAAATCTGCTGAATACCGGAGTATCCTGTCTTTGTCTTGTTTCAAAAAAGCCTGAGTGAGTTGATATTTAACCAGATTGACGTGCCATGGCACAATCCCATAGGCGTTTAGCGTATCTATTGTGAATTCCTCTACAGCTTCTGACCAGTATCTCGGCAGATTATGAATGGCACTGTCTCCATATTCATCCAGGTCTATATAATGTCTGGGAGCCTCCTCCTTTATGATATACCGGCGCATATCCGGATTCACTGCTTTGTCAGTCATATAGTTAATATTCCGTTTGTAAAAACCGATCATTTCAGGAGGTAATGTGAAAACCGCCAATCGGTTAATTTTTTTATGAGCAAAAAATCCCCAACCAGATATTAGAACCCCGGAGAAGGTAATTGTAAGCAGTATTAAAACACGTTTCATCTTGGGTGATGAAGGTAAATAATTTTAGCTCGAATCTTTTTACGATTAGATTATTTAATGTTTTTGTTTTAATTCTCAATTATCCTATCTTTGCACTCCTTTTTGGAAGAAAGAAGAATTTAAAAGCTCATGGCAAATCATAAATCAGCATTAAAGAGAATTCGATCAAACAACGCTAAAAGGTTGACGAATCGATACCAGCACAAATCAACCAGAACTTTCATCAAGAAATTGAGAGAGACCACAGATAAGGCTGAAGCAGAAAAGCTTTATGGAGAGGTGACTGGCATGATTGATAAGCTAGCTAAGAAAAATATTATTCATGCTAACAAGGCTTCTAACCTGAAGTCTAAATTAGCATTGAAAGTTAACGCCCTTTAAGAAAAAGGCGTAAAGCAAGAGATTTGCAACCCTGTTCGTCACCACGGACAGGGTTTTTTTATTGTTAAATATTTTCCATTTTTACATACAATGGAAAATGAATCTCACAAAAGCTTATCCATAAAAAGCTGGGCAGAAGAAGATCGTCCAAGAGAAAAGCTCTTGCTCAAAGGAAAAGCCACACTTTCTGACGCAGAGTTGATAGGCATACTTATCGGGTCCGGCACACGCACCCTCTCAGCTGTGGATGTCGCCAAAATTATCCTCCGAGAATACGGCAATGATCTCAACAAATTAGCCCGATTATCGGTGAAGGAGCTGATGAAATTTAAGGGCATAGGCGAAGCAAAAGCTATTTCTATTGTAAGTGCGCTGGAGCTCGGCCGCAGGCGAAAAGAAACCGAGACCACCAAAAAGCCTGTCATCAAATCGTCCGAACAGGCTTATGAATACCTTAAACCCGAAATGCTCGATTTGGCACATGAGGAGTTTTGGGTTATACTATTGAAACGCAACAACGAGATCATCAGAAAAGACCGCATAAGTATCGGAGGTGTATCCGGAACAGTGGTGGATGCCAAGATAATTATGCGCAAAGCTCTGGACGAACTGGCCAGCAATATTATTTTGATGCACAATCACCCATCCGGAAACCTGAAACCCAGCCAATCCGATATTCAACTGACAAAAAAACTGAAGGATGCCGGTAGGCTGATGGACATTCCGATACTTGATCACATCATTTTCACGGATCAGGGTTTTTTCAGCTTCGCTGATGAATCCCTACTCTGAGCAGCTTAGAGATTTCAGACTTACCCCCAATGACTACCAATCTCTAATAGTTTTTTAATTTTTAGACAGTTTTTTATTAAATTCATAAACAGGTCTTTTTTTAAAATCCTGTCTAAACCCTTTTAAGCACCCCAAAATGAAAGACCTCAGGTACATTGGCATTCAAGGCTGGAACGCTTCCAGGTTTTGGTTCAGAAACCACGACTCACATATTTTGAGAGTACTTATTGAGTCAGTGACAGCAAGTAAAGCCTGCATCATTTCGTCAATCTACCGAACAGACGTTTTTTACTACTCAGAAACTGATCAATCTGCCCTAATATTCAAAATGTGGTGCCAACTGAAGGGCCTAAATCACAATACGCCCACTTTGGGGCAATTTGTAATTGGTGAAAATAGAAAAACCTCAATATCACTTTTTTTTGATACTATTTACCATCTCAAATTACACCCTTCCTACTTCAAGAGATACAGAAATAGCCTTAACGAGCTGATGAAGCAAGAAAGCAACAATGCTATTTTGAAAGAAATTGAGGATTGCGACAACTACCTCCTACGAAGTGCCGCAAGTGAGCGCTGCATATACACTCCCTTGAAAAAACTAAAAAACAAGGTACGAAAAGCCTCCGCCAGCTTAAAAAACTTTGAGTCGCTCATTTATCAGACATTACCAGATATAAACTACAACTGACGCTGGACACAGCAGGAATTCGCACTAATTTAGCAGTGCATTAAAATTACTTTTCACTTTGAAAAAGCTCTTCTACTTTGTTATTGCTGGCATAGCAGGAATCATTGGGTACTCAATATTCAGTGGAAACTCGAACAAAGAATACATCGAATCTGCACAGGCCGTGCGTACCGAAAAAATTAAGTTTCTTAAAACATCAAGTCAAAGTCCGTTTCAATTACACGATGTGCCTTTTGAAACACCGGAGTATTTCCCAATTGATTCCAAGTATCGTGTTAGAGCAACATTGGAAAGAATCAATACACCGCAGCGTGTCATTATAGAAAACAGTGACGGCAGCTCTGAAATTTACATTCGCTTTGCTTTTGCAAATTTTAAAATTGACGGACAGCCATTCCAGCTACTGATTTTAAAACCAGCGGGTTTCGGTGCTTTGAATCAGTATTTCACAGCTTTCGCTGACAAGACCAGCGGCATCACAACTTACGGAGGCGGCCGTTATTTAGATCTCGAAATCGGCAAGTCCGACCATATAGAAATCGACTTTAACCAGGCCTACAACCCCTACTGTGCCTACGCTCCCGACTACTCGTGCCCACTTCCTCCGTCAGAAAACATACTACCGATAGCTATTGAAGCAGGCGAAAAGGATTATAAACACTAATTCGTAAGGCTATTAAGGCCTGCTTTAATATTTTTGCCGACTAATTATCGAATGAGTAGCTAATATGAAAATCTCTTATAACTGGTTAACGGATTTTATTGAAATAAATGAAAGCCCTGAAGAAATCTCGTCCATTCTGACTCAGACTGGATTAGAAGTGGAAGGCTTGGAACAAGTGCAAAAAATCCCAGGTGGACTAGATGGCCTGGTGATTGGAGAAGTTATAGAGTGTGTGGCTCATCCTGATGCTGATAAATTAAAGCTAACAAAAGTAGATGCTGGCACTGGTTCCCTGCTGCCAATCGTATGTGGAGCCCCAAATGTGAAGGCTGGAATAAAAGTGATTGTCGCCACTGTGAATACCACCATCTATCCTTCTTCCGGCGAACCCTTTAAAATAAAAAAGGCCAAAATCAGAGGCGAAGTTTCCGAGGGGATGCTTTGCGCTGAAGACGAAATTGGTTTGGGATCTGGCCATGATGGTTTGATGATATTAGATACAGACAAACCAAACGGAACACCCGCGAAGGAGCTATTTGAAACTGGTGAAGATTATGTTTTTGAAATTGGGCTTACACCCAACAGGGGTGACGCTACCTCCCATCTCGGAAGCGCTAGAGATTTGAAAGCTTACTTCGAAAGACCAATCAAAATACCTCAATCCAAAAAGATTGAACCAAAAATAGACCGACCGATTGAAGTCCATGTAGAAAACACTGAAGCTTGCCCACGATACTCCGGAGCAACTATCAGAGGCATCAAAGTGGGGCCCTCGCCCGATTGGATGCAGTGGAAACTCAAGGCAGTAGGCCTGACACCTATCAACAACATTGTGGACATCACCAACTACGTGATGCTAGCCATAGGCCAGCCAATGCACGCTTTTGACGCGGAGGTTGTTGGTAATAAGTTGACAGTGAAAACTCTGGCAAGTGACACTCAATTCACAACACTTGATGAAGTAGAGCGCAAACTTGCTGACAAGGATCTAATGATCTGCAATGAAGCAGGCGGAATGTGTATAGCCGGAGTTTTTGGTGGTATAGACTCAGGAATCAAAGACGATACCACGAGCATTTTTCTCGAAAGCGCTCATTTCTCTGCCGACTGGGTAAGAGCATCAGCACAGCGCCATACACTCTCAACAGATGCTTCGTTCAGGTTTGAGAGAGGAACAGACCCGGAAATGACCATTCCCGCGCTCCAAATGGCAATTGAGCTCATTTTAGAATACGCCGGTGGCTATCTAGCATCTGACTTCACGGACATTTACCCTGAAAAAATTGAACAGGTAAAAATCGACACGACATTTCGCAATTTTCATCGACTAATAGGTGAAGACCTGGCTCATGATAGGATTATCCAAATTTTGAATGCTCTGGATATTGAAACTTCATCGATCACAGAGGAAGGTTTTACGGCCATTGTTCCCGCCTACCGAAGTGAAGTGACACGTGAAGCTGACCTGGTAGAAGAAGTTTTGCGAATTTATGGTTTCAACAACATCCCTCTGGGGGAGACGCTTTCTGCAGGGTATATGGCTTCATTCAGCGAGAAAGAACCATACAAACTGCAAGAACAACTTTCAGAACAACTGGCAGGAGCCGGCTACTCTGAAATTCTGACGAATTCACTCACCAATCCGGAGTATTTTAAAAATATTCCATTGGGCGAAGGTCCTGTGGAGATACTCAACAAGTCGAGCGAGGAACTCGGATATATGAAAACCAGCCCGATATACACCGGCCTGGAATCACTCCGACGCAACATCAATAGGAAACAGAAAAACCTGAAGTTTTTCGAGTTTTCTAAGATTTACGAAAAGAAAGAAAAATACAAAGAGACAGAGTTGCTGACCTTGTATCTCACCGGAGATACCAATGAAGAAGCATGGAATGCTCCTGCCAAACCAGTGACCTTTTACGACTTGATGAAAGATGTCAACATTGCACTGGCATCACTTAGAATTACCGAACCCGAGCTGCAAGATTCAAATGATGATTGCTTCGCCTACGGCATGGATCTGGTCGTGAACAACGCACCAATTGGAAAAATTGGTAAGCTCGATTCAAGAATAACCAAGTATTTCGAGATTGGTCAGGAGATATTTTATGCCGAGCTTAATTGGAAGAAATTGATCAAAGCTTCTCGAACAAAATACCAATTTCAACCACTTTCCAAGTACCCAGAAGTACGAAGAGACCTCTCCCTTGTGATCAATGATGATGTTACTCTGAAGGAAATCAAAAGACTGGCTTTCAAGTCTGAAAGGAAATTACTGAATCGCATCAATGTTTTTTCTGTTTACAAAGGAGAAAAACTTGATGAGGGGAAGAAATCTTACGCAATAAGTTTTTATCTTCAGGACTCGGAAAAGACCCTGAACGACAAACAGATAGACAAGACCATGAGCGGTTTTATCCGAACCTTTGAAAGAGAAATTGGCGCATTAATCAGAAAATAAATGGGAAACGAATCGCTCCGTACCGAACTAAACAACCTTGAAAGAAAGGTAAAATTGATTATCGGCGAACACTCCCAACTTCAACAGGAAGTGCAGCGGCTCAAATCTGAAAATGAAAATCTGAAAAATAAGGTTGATAGTCATAATGCCCATTTGGCAAACTTTCAAAATCAAGCGAAAATTAGTAAAATTGTAGAAAGCATGATAGTCGAAGAAGGAGGCGAGACAGAGTTGAAGGAAGTGATTGATGACTACATTAAGGAAATAGATAAATGCATTGCTCATTTGGGTGAAGCTTAATACCGAATGACAGAATTATCAATAAAGCTGAAGATTGGGAACCGTGAGTATCCCATGAAGGTGAAAGCCGAGGATGAGGAGCGTATCAGGCGTGCGGGAAAAATGATCAACGAAAAAATAAGATCCTACAAAGATCAGTTTGGGATCGATGATCATCAGGATTTGTTGGCCATGGCGGCCTTCGATTTCCTTACCGAAAAGATGAAGAAAGAAGAAAACATCGAGTCAACAGACGAGGTTGCCCTCAACCAGGTAAGAAGTATCAGCCAGATGATAACTGAAGCAATCTAAACTTTTCCCTTAGGTACCTACCACATCCCCCTCTACACGCCAAATCGGGCTCCTGCTATTCATATATAGATAATAGAATAATGGATATAACAGTAGTTGCCATCATTGGCATTGTCAGTATTGGCATTGGTGTCGGTATTGATCGAATACTGCTCAAGCGATCAGTAAATAAAAAAATCGCTGAAGCTGAGGAACAGAAAAAATTGATACTCAAGGATGCAGAAGTAACTGCAGAGAGTATCAAAAAAGACCGCATTCACGAGGCAAAAGAGAAGTTTCTGAAACTCAAATCAGAGTTTGAAGAAGAATCTAACAGGAAGAAAAATCAGATCATTTCTAACGAAAACAAGCTCAAACAGCGAGAAGGAAACCTCTCAAAGCAAATAGAGCAAAACAAGCGAGCTGAGGCTGAGCTAGAGTCCATGAAGGAAAATGTGACCGCTCAGCTCGAAATCGTCAAAAAGAGAAAAGAAGAGTTTGAGAAACTCAAAAATCAGCAAGTCGCAATTCTCGAAAAGGCATCAAATCTTTCAGCTGAAGAAGCCAAAACTCAGCTTATAGAAGCGCTCAAAGACGAGGCGCGAACAGACGCATCGGCCCATGTGAAAGACATCATGGAAGAAGCCAAAATGACTGCTACCAAAGAAGCCAAAAAGATTGTGCTTCAAACCATCCAAAGAACTGCCACAGAACACGCCATAGAGAACTGTGTCTCGATCTTCAACATAGAAAGTGATGACATCAAGGGCAAGATCATCGGGCGTGAAGGACGAAACATCCGCGCACTAGAAGGAGCCACCGGTGTTGAGATTATTGTCGATGATACACCCGAAGCTATCATTATTTCGGGATTTGACCCAGTGAGAAGAGAAGTTGCCCGATTGTCACTTCACAGACTCGTTCAGGATGGCCGGATTCACCCTGCTCGTATTGAGGAGATTGTGAGCAAGACCACTAAGAACATTGAAGAAGAAATCGTAGAAATCGGTGAGCGTACCGTGATCGATCTGGGAATTCATGGTCTTCACCCCGAGCTGATCAAATACGTCGGGAGAATGAGATTCAGATCTTCTTATGGCCAGAACTTGCTACAGCACTCCAGAGAAGTAGCTAAGCTCTGTGGCACGCTGGCCTCTGAACTTGGACTGAACTCCAAACTAGCTAAACGAGCGGGCCTGCTGCATGACATTGGCAAAGTGTATCCAGATGAACCAGACAAGCCTCACGCCATCATAGGCATGGAACTGGCGAAGAAGTACAAAGAAAATGGAGAAGTGTGTAACGCCATTGGCGCTCACCACGATGAGGTGGAAATGACCTCAATGATCTCCCCTATCGTGCAGGCATGTGATGCTATTTCTGGCAGTAGACCGGGAGCTCGTCGTGAGATTATGGAGCAATATCTCAAGCGCCTGAAAGAACTTGAAAGCGTAGCGCTCAGTTTTGATGGTGTGAATAAATGCTATGCCATTCAGGCTGGAAGAGAGCTTCGTGTGATGGTAGATGCCGAGAACGTAACCGACAAACAAGCCGGAGAAATCTCATTCAACATCTCACAAAAGATAGAAAAGGAAATGCAATACCCTGGCCAGATCAAAGTCACGGTAATACGGGAAACCCGAGCAGTGGCATTTGCGAAGTAATAAAAAAAGGCTCATCGTGAGATGAGCCTTTTTCTATTCTAGTCTATAGACCCCATTACTCTTTTCATGAATCCATTGAGCGCTTCTTTCTGAGGAGTGCCGGACTTTATTTCCTTGCTCACCTCTAGTGCTCCATATAGATTAGAAAGCAGTTCGCCCAGCACATCCAGTTCTTCATCTTTGAATGCCGGAGACTCTGACAAATGCTCTAGGAGCTCAATGGTCTCCTCCACCCAATCTTCGTCGTTTTTATCAACGAACTCTATGATGTGTTTAATTATTGGTAACTTCATTCAATACGGATTTAATGACATCTTCTTTGTTTCCTGCCTGCTGAGACACCAACTTGCCTCCTTTGAATCCCGCGAAAGTTGGCAGGTTTTTTACTTCAGCCAGACCCCTTGAGTTAGGGAGCTTTTCGGCATCTACATATACGAATTTGACATCTTCGTTTTCGCCAGCAAGTCTTTTGAATTTAGGTTTTGTCAACCTGCAATTGCCACACCAGGTAGCACCATATTGCACCATTACTTTTTCATTTCCTTCCACTATTTCGTGAAGGGTGTCTGTACTTAATTCCTCTAACATTTTATTTCAAGTTTTTAATTGATCTTTCGTTTTTGCTTCGCAAAGAACAATATAATTTAATACACTATTTTTATCCCTTATAACTTTTACTTATGACATTAACGCAGCTCGAATACGCTTTGTTCGTCTTACGAAACGGAAGTTTCAGCAAGTCGGCGAAGAAGTTATCACTGTCTCAGCCGGCCTTGAGTGCGCAGATTCAAAAACTGGAAAAAGAAATTGGTATTAAGCTTTTTGATCGCTCATCCAATCCCGTATGCGCAACAGAAGACGGCAGGGAGTTTCTTCTTCGAGCCGAAGAAATAGTCACCAGTGCAAATAAACTAAAGCAATTTTCCGCAGGCAAGAAACTAGACTTTACCGGTGAATTAAAAGTTGGGGTAATTCCGACACTTTCTCCTTTTTTGATTCCGCTTTTCAGCCGTTCGCTCAACCATGACTATCCTGACTTCAGACTGGAAATCACAGAACTCATCACTGATGAGGTGATCAATAAGGTGAGGTCGGGTGAGTTGGATGCCGGGATTATCTCCACTCCGGTCAACAGCTTTGGAATTAGCAGCCAGGCACTTTTCTATGAGAAATTCTATTTCTACTCATCGCCGGAAATGAGCAGCTCAGCGCTCCATATAGACGAGATCAACAGAGAGGATTTGTGGCTACTGGAAGAAGGCAATTGTTTCAGGGATCAGGTCAATGACTTTTGTAAGATCAAATCCTTTCGCAAAGTCAAGCAGATGGTTTACCGGTGCAACTCCATAGACTCGCTGATCCGCATGGTGGACAACCACGGAGGATTCACGATACTTCCGGAGCTCACCACTATTAGCCTAAATGAAGAACAGGAGGAAAACATCTCTGCCATAGAAAAGAAAGCACGGGAAATTGGCCTGATCACGCGAAACATGCCCGACAAAAATAGGTTCATCAATCTGCTCCGTGAGTATATTGTCAGCAATGTGCCCAAACACATGTTGAGCAAAGAAGGCCTGGAGGTTGTGGATCCCGCTATCGACACTGCCTGAGACTCACAAAAAAAGCCATCAGCTCTGCTGATGGCTCAAAACCAGGTTAGGGTTTAATTCAAGTCTTATTTGCCATATAGTGCTTTACCGGCCTCTTCATATTTATCGCCAGCAGTCCACCACAACTCACCATCCGTATTGGCGATTTTATTTAGGGTATAAATGTAAGCTCGCGAGAACTTGATCAGATAGTCATAGTCCAGCGTGTTTGGCTCATCTGTAGGCTGGTGATAAAAATCTGTGATGGCTGCTCCCATCTCTACTACACCAGGTCCGTAGGAAATGGCCGGAACCCCTTTCGCAGCGAAACTCACATTGTCAGATCGGTCGTAGAAGTTTTCCTCCGGAAAAGTATCATCTATCGCCTCCAGGCCAAACATTTCGGCTCCCTCTACCAGGAAAGGTGTAACTGAGGTTCTGTTGAAACCTACAATGGTGACTTTGCTTATATCGTCATATCCGCCAGTGTCTGTATTCAGGTTGAAAACCGTATTTTCCAACGGAATCAAAGGGTGATCAGCATACCACTGGCTACCCAATAGTCCAACCTCCTCGGCAT
Organism: Cyclobacteriaceae bacterium; assembly: GCA_039944535.1. Classification (GTDB taxonomy): domain Bacteria; phylum Bacteroidota; class Bacteroidia; order Cytophagales; family Cyclobacteriaceae; genus JAMZMI01. The sequence continues at coordinate 224,996 of JBDUYP010000023.1, read as the reverse complement.
TACACGCCAAAAACACAATAGATCTTTTAGGCGGATGCTCTGAAAAATATTTCGCAGTTGTCAGCATGTTAGCCACACCAATACCATTGTCACGCGCACCATTCCAGATGCTGTCTTCTTCGGCTACTGCTTTCACCCCTACGTGATCAAAGTGCGCTGAGATCATGATGTGATCATTTTTCAGCTCAGGATCTGTTCCTTCTATTACGCCAACTACGTTTGGCACTTTCACCCGAATTCTACCCGATCCAGCCACGTAAAGTGTAGCAAGTTTTCCTTCCATTGATTTAAAATAATCCAGTCGGCCACTACCATCCTTGTCAACCAGCCAGCACGCAGGATATGCCTCCACATCCTGACCTTCGTCAATAGAAAATTGGTTTCCCGAAAGGTAATTGGTGAGCAACTTCCATGGAATTCTGCTCGGTCTGTAGAGCTCAATGAGAGCTAAAGCACCCGCGTCTCTTGCTGCGGCAAATTTCTGAAAAGAAAACTTGTAAGAACCTTTTGACGGGTCTCCATTTCCAGCTTTGGCTATCAGGATTTTGCCTTTCACATCTTTTCCTTCCAGGTCCTCAGGAAACCCAAAATCCACATACATCATCTCACCAGTAAGGTTCACATTTTTTGCAGATATGAAAATCATATCATCCCACACATTGAAAACCGAATCGCCCACAGTCAGAGTAGATCTAGCCGGAGGCATGGTTTTCACTAATTCTACCTGCTGAAAATAGGTGTCCTGACCTGGTGCCATTGTAACGCCACTAGCACGCATCTGCTCCGCTATGTATCTGGCAGCAATTTCATTTTCCTGAGTAGCAGTATTTCGTCCTCTCATTTCATCCGAAGCGAGGAAATATATATGCGACTTATAGTCTGCCTTTTTCACTTCGGCAGTTATTTGTTTGACTATTTTTTTCTGCCCCATTACTGATACAGAAGTAAGTGCTAAAAGGATTATCAACAGGTTTTTCATATCTCTAACATTAAATCCCAGCAAACATAGCGCAATCAACATACACCCCTACTGAAGTCTTGTGTCATTGGAAAATTGACGTTTTAAAAGGTCATAACTCATTGTTGCGCATTTATAATTGACAAGATTGGATTATAATTGAAGACCCTTACTTCCTACAACCTATTTCCGCTCACAGCCATGCATCGTTTTCTTCCGATATTATTTTTAACCATGGTGCCATTCGCCATGGTAATGTCTCAGAAAATTGACCCGGTACTTTGCCAGCAGGCAGCCCAAATGCACGCGACGATTTCCGAATTTCATGTGATCAAGGATAATAACAGTCTGGAGTACAACAAACGGGTGGTAGAGAAGCTCATCAGCAAGTTGGACTACTATGGAATACTCTTTACTCAAGCCGATGTGGAGGCCATCAAAGCGGAACAAAACAACATAAGCCTGGATCTGATTCTGGGTGGATGCTCCTTTGCCAACGCAGCTTTTAACATTTATCGAAAAAAAATCATGGCTTTTGACTCTGTCATGAAGCTAGACGCGACCTGGCAAACGGACTTTACCACTCCGGACTCAATCACCCTTTTTGGGCGGCTCAATAAGCTCATTTATGAAAAATCTGAAGATGAACTAAAGCAGAAAATAATTAAACGAATAAAATACCTGACCCTTATTGATTATCAGACATCTCTGGATTCAGTTCAGGGATCATTGGCGGATTTTCGCGCAAAGCAGGATTCGCTTATATCGGGCATTCGCCAAATGGAGGCGTGCCGCATGGCTCATTTTATGAGTTCTGAAGAAAGCCTCGTGCAGTCATTTATGGATGAGTACATGAGCGCCATAGCCGACAGTTTTGATCCGCACACAAACTACATGACTATCAAAGAAATGGAGGATTTTGAATTTTCACTTTCGGAACAAATCTACTCCACGGGACTGGTAGTAGATGAGGTGAGAAACGGCGTGTACGTGGTAGTTGGCAAAATTCCTGGAAGTGCCGCCGATGATATGGACCAAATCAAAGAAGGAGATGAAATACTGAAGGTCAAATACCATAACAAAGATATTCATCCGGCTTGTCTGGAAGCAGCCGAGCTCATGAACCTCCTCAACAATCCAGAGCCGGAAGAAGTCTCATTAAGCCTAAAAAAACAAAGTGGAAAAATTGAAAATGTGACGATTCGAAAATCTCTGATCGAAAACCTAAGCAACGAAATAGGCACGCTGGTTTTGGAAGACAGTATTCGTGTGGGTTACATTTCCCTGCCAAGTTTCTATAGAAATATGGACAACCCCAACTCAAATAGCTCGCAGGATATAGCCACTCAGGTGCTAAAACTCAGAACCAAAAACACGGATGGGCTGATCATAGACCTGAGATACAATGGAGGTGGGTCGGTGCAGGAAGCTGTGGATCTGGCCAGTTTGTTTCTCGCTGGCGGGCCGCTGATTCAGGAAGTATCGCGGGAAGAGAATATGACGCTGCGCGATAAAAACAAAGGGGCTATTTACACGGGAAAACTCATAGTACTGGTCAATACGCTCTCCGCATCTGCCTCCGAAATGTTTGTGTCTATGATGAAAGCGCACAGCCGCGCACTGATAGTTGGTAATCAAACTTTTGGTAAGGCCAGCGGTCAACTCATGGGGCCGCTGACCAATCCAGACACTGACCAGGAGTTTGGGGCGCTCAAACTCACGGTCATGCGCTATTACGGTCTGGATGGGACAACTTTTCAGCGAACAGGCATTACTCCTGATATTGTCATTCCGGATGGTTTTCCCCACGCTTTGTTTAGCGAAGAGAATCAGGATTATGCTCTGGAACCCAACGAGTATGACAAAAATATCCGACTGAAAAAAAGCCTATTCAAAATCCCCAAAAACGAACTGAAATTTATCAGCGACCAGCGTCAAAATAGCAATGCCATCTATCAATCGCTAAAGACATTCAGCGATTCCATCACACAGGAGATGAAATCAATTAAAAGCGTGCCGCTGACCGTAGATGAGTTTATCAAAGCCACATATTATGAACCGTATGACTCCACCAAATACGACTACCCTGTCGATGAGCAATTTAAACTGGAGGTGATTTCCGGCCTCACTCAATTTGGGCACGAAACAGACGAGCAGCTCAGGTATGGCATTGCCTCAGATGCCACCCTCAGAGAAGCCATTCATATATTGAGAGATTGGAAAAGATTGGATGACGAAAGGTGAAACTATTTGAACTATGAATTATAACCATTTAATGTACCTGCATTTGGCCACTGTTGTGCCTTGTTTTCTCATCGGCACGGTTTTGCTGCTCATCCGGAAAGGAACCAACGTGCACAAAACTTTTGGTAGAGTGTATATGGTACTGATGCTATTCACAGCGCTAGTCACACTTTTCATGCCTGCCCAGGTCGGCCCACAGCTATTGAATCACTTCGGCTGGATTCACGGGTTTAGCTTCCTAACCATTTACACGATTCCAACGGCCTATATCGCCGTAAAGAAAGGGGATATACAAGCGCACAAACGGAAAATGATTTTGCTGTACTTTGGCGCAATCATTATTGCCGGGGGATTCACATTCGCGCCGGGCAGGTATTTATATGATTTATTCTTCGGATAAAAACACCGAACCATGAACAATCTACTCCTATCTAAAAACACGCTGATTATTTCATTTGCTCTTTTGATCCTGTCTATTGGTGTGATGCGCAGTTTTGATGGATACCTGAAAAATGAAGTTGCCCCAAAAGGCATTGTTTCATTTGAACTGGCCAGTGATCTTGATGAATCTAAAGCCATCATAAATTCATGGAACGAACAAAGCAAAACCGCAGCTGGGCTGAGTTTGGGGTTTGACTACTTGTTTATGATCATCTATGGAGGATTTATCTCTGTCCTACTTCTCAGAGTCAAAGATTACTTTCAGCAGAAGTCATTTCTCCGCAAGACAGCCCGTTTCGCACTCATAGGAGTTTGGGTGGCTGTGCTTTTTGATGGTGTCGAAAACTATGGACTAATCCGGCTGATACTCGGGGATATGCGTGAGGTCTGGTCATCCGTGGCGCTCTATTTTGCATCAGCCAAATTCATCATTTTATTGATGGTTATCATTTTCTTACTGATCACCTTACCAATCATGATTTTCGGCAGGAGAAGAAAGCAGTAAATCAGACGACTGTCACCCGGACCTTTTTCTTCTTGAGTCTCACATTGTTGACCTTAGGGAGCAGCTCCTTGACAGTGGCGCTCTTCACGGCCACAAAAGCACAATCATTTTTCAGTTCTATCACTCCCAACTCGTCTCTTTCTAATGCTCCCTGCTTGAAAAACAACCCGGCAATATCCCCTTTAGATATCTTGTCTTTTCTACCTCCCGATATAAATAGTGTATTCCATTCGGATCGTTTTGGCAATGCCGATTTTCTCAGCTCCTCCTCTGGTAGGTTTCCTATAAAATCTGGCAAAGGTTCCTTTTCGTATTGCAGCACATAGGCTGTACCATCCGCATTCATTCGTGCTGTTCGCCCATTTCTATGGGTAAACTCCTCACTCTTCAGTGGTAGATGATAATGGACAATAAATTTGATCTCCGGTACGTCTATACCCCGTGCTGCCAAATCTGTAGCAAGCAGTATTTTGTGCGTCCCGTTCCTAAACTTGATCAGCGCCCTTTCGCGATCCACCTGCTCCATACCTCCGTAAAATGTGCCGTGAGAAATTCGCGCATCCGTCAGGCGATCACTCACCCGCTGAATCGAGTCTTTGAAATTACAGAAAATGATCCCATCCTGATTTCCAATATGCGCAATTAAATCAATCAGTGTGTCCAGCTTATCTTTTGATGGAGAGATTACACTTTTGATCTTAAGCTGATTGGTTTTTCCCTCCAGATAATCAACCATCATTGGCTTTCTCAGGCCCACAAACTGTGGAATCTCTACTCCCTGTGTAGCAGACGTCAGCACCTTTTTTTGCACCTTGGGCAGCAGGCTCAATATCTCTTTCATTTCATCCTCAAAACCCACTTCAAGAGATTTATCAAACTCATCCAGTACCAGTGTTTGGATATACTGTGTGTCAAAAGCAGACCTTCTCAAATGATCCGCCACCCGACCTGGTGTACCTATCAGCACTGCCGGCCGATGCTTGATTTCCAGTCTGTCTTTCGAACTTGACCGCCCTCCATACACCGCATTGACTTTAAATCCTGTGCCCATTTCGCGCATCACCTGCTCAATCTGAATCGCCAACTCTCGTGACGGAACAATGATCACTATTTGAATCTCCTCACAGGTTTTATCCAATTGGCTGATCAGCGGTAGCAAAAAGGCCAGCGTCTTACCCGTACCCGTGGGAGAAAGCAATATGACCTCCTGAGCAGATTCTATGGCCAGTTGAGCCTCCTGCTGCATGGCATTAAGTTCCGCTATTCCGAGTTTGGCCAATATAGCCGCCTGACTTTTGATTGATTTGGACATGCAGCAAAGGTAGGGCTTTGCTTGACCTAACTTTTACTTATCTCCTGGTTATCTGAGGATTGCACAAAACAACATATACACTGGCTTTGGAAAGGTGCAAATATCTTATCCGATCATTTCGCCATGCTTATGACAAAGTCCCATTAATTTAGTCGTACTGAGAACGTCATGAACCTAAACGTGTTTTTCATTTCCGCCCTTACTGCCAGCAAACGTGGCATCAAGCCTAAAAGGATTGCAGGTTTCCTGTTTCTCTTGCTTTCAGCGTGGTGCAGTCAGGCGCAGGTCACGGTGGTACTCGAATCTTTGCCAGCTGGCACTTCTGGCACAGACACCATTTACCTCACTGGTAGTTTTAACGACTGGAATGTAAAAGATAGGAGCTACATGCTTACACGGCAACTCGATGGCAAATTCGCATTCCAGTTTCCTTCTGATCTCTTACCTCTGGAATACAAGTTTACCAGAGGCAGCTGGATGAAGGTAGAAACCACGGAGAAAAACGAATTTCGCCCCAACCGGCTACTCAGTGTTGACCAAAATGGCGAAACCATTTATGTAAACATCGCCAATTGGCAAGATTTGGGTGGGGCTCGCTCCATTCAGCTGATCACATTCTATTACTTCGCCGTGGGTTTCCTTGGACTGATCCTCCTGTTTTTTATCTATCGCACCAAAAAAGCTGACCCCATAAAACTTCGTGCTTTCAGCCTGATGAATATATTCCTGATTCTGATCTTTACCGGCTCAGTGGTGTTTCACCTGGCCAATATCATTTGGCTGGCTTATATGGAAATGGTTTTTCAGGTTCTGCTCTTCGTGTGGGGGCCTTTGATTTACATCTATATCAAATCCTTCAATGGAGAGCCACTGCGCAGGTCGGCCCTAACGATGTTCATTCCTATGCTGGCAATGGCGACTCTTGCCATTTTAGAAATCAACAATTCCGCCCTCATTTCCTTCATGAACCACCGCTGGAAAGGTCTGCCCGCCGGCAATGTTGTGATCCTCATCAGCGCCATGACCCATGTTGGCATCTATCTGTTTCTGGCACTCAGAAAAGCTCGCTTGTTTGCCTTAACCCTTCGCAGGGTAACTAACCTATTTGTTCGGCTATTCATTCGCCTCTCGATAACCACATGGATCATCCTAGGTTTAAGCCTGATTGGCTTCATCATGCGCTGGCCCTCCTTAATCACCGGAACATACGACCTTGTGTTCATTCCTTTCTCGGGACTCATGATCCTGCAGATGTACTACCTGTGGAAGTTCCCGGAAATCCTGTTTGAGCGACCGCACCCCATGCAGCCTATGCCCCAGGACATACAGCAAAAACTCACTCAGTGTATGAAACAGGATCAGGTGTTTAAAAATCCGGATTTAACCATCGCTGACCTGTCAGAAATACTGGGCGTAAAACAGCATGTACTGAGCCGAATGCTCAATGAAAGCTATGGGAAAAACTTTCGTGATTACATCAACACCCACCGGGTAGAGGCCTTTATAGAACTGGCCGAGGCAGGTGGGCTGGAAAAGTTTACATTTCTGGCGCTGGCTCATGAGGTGGGCTTCAACTCCAAGTCTACTTTTAATCTGGCCTTCAAAAAGTGCACAAATCAAAGTCCACGGGAGTTTTTTAAGCTGAACAAGTAAAAACCCGTTTTACGAATTCCTTATTTGAAAACGTTTTCAGCTGATCATATTTGACCGATTTTCAAAAATAGGACGTTTTTATGTGGAGTTTCAGGGAATTTCGGACTGCCGCTTAACAAACAATTCAAACAACTCATTAACTTTTTTAGACATGAAAAAAAATCTAGCTATTGTTTTATCCCTGATCACCATTACATTATTTCCATACAGTGGAAATGCTCAAAATGATGTCATGATGCAGGCATTTTACTGGGATGTGCCGGTAGATGACCAAAACCTAAACGGCACCTGGTGGGACAACCTTAAGAATAAATCAACGACTCTAAAAGATGCCAACATCACAGGTATCTGGGTACCCTCACCGGCCAAAGGTAATTTCGGAATATGGGACATGGGGTATGGAATCTTTGACCATTATGACCTGGGTAACTATAACCAAAAAGGCACCACTGAAACTCGTTTTGGGTCGCGGGCCGAACTGGAATCTATGATTAGCACCATGCACACCAACGGCATAGAAGTGTATGCAGATATCGTACTTAACCACCTCTACACAGGGTCTGATGAGGACGAGAACAACCCCGCAGTGAAGCAGTATGTTTTTGATGAAGCTTACAGAAGCGGGCAGCAATATTCTCCATATCCAACGAACGAAATTGTGTGGGTTATCAAAAACGCAGCTCCCGGCGATTATTATATTCAAATAGCCGGATATCACCTGGCCAGTACAGCCAAAGTTGAGCGGGGCTATGACCTTGAGGTCGACTACTCAGGTTCAGGATTCAGTGGTACCTATTCGTGGGAATCTGAACCCAACAATGGTAGTGGAAACTTTGATGTGTTTCCTGCATCTGGCGAAACGGTAAGAGGTCACATCGAAGTGAGTGATGTAGATGAGTACAAAGTAACCGTATCATCTACCACCGATGTGCTGATCAAACTAACAGCTAAGCGTGAGATCACAAGCCCCTGGGAGTGGGCCTGGGCCGACCAGACAAATGGCTACTACCCTAAAGCTATCTGGTACAACAGCACCAACATTGCGACCACCACACAACTGGAAGCACACACCAATACAGGCGTTTCTTACGTCACGCACACAGGAACAGGTGAGCCTAACTACACCTGGAGCTATACCGATTTTCACCCGGTAGATGCCAATGACTGGCTGGGTTATCCGGGCTCGGATGAGATCATTACTAACACCAAGTTCTTCGGAAATGACTTCAATACATTCAACAGCACAGTAGAATCACGCTTCCAGGACTGGGGCGAGTGGCTGGTAGATGAAATCAATTTTGATGGATTCCGAATGGACTTTGTACGCGGATTTCAGGAGGAATATGTCGCCGACTGGGTCAATAACCTGCCGTTGAAAAATGGTAGCCAGAGATTCGTTGTGGGCGAATACTGGGGCTCAGACAGTCGCATCAAAAGCTGGGTCAATGAGGTAGCCTCCCATGGCGCTGATGTAGATGGATTTGACTTTCCACTCAAGTCCTCACTTACGGGAATGTGCAATGGTTACGGTAGCGGATATGATATGCGCTGGCTCAACAACGCTGGTATGGTAAGAAACACCGGCGGAAACAGCCTGCCAGGCACCTCTGTGGTAACCTGGATGGAAAACCACGATACCGGAAAAGAGCACGACAAATGGATCACCAAGGACTGGAAAATGGGCTATGCCTATATCCTTACCCATGAGGGCAGGCCTTGTGTGTTCTACAACCATTTTTTCGGCGACACAATGATAGACAGTCACAATAGCTCATACACAGTAACACCGGACGCTGACCTTGACGTAGACATTGAAAAACTGGCTTTTGCAAGAAAGACATACCTCGGCGGATCACTAGAAGTACTCAGCGACGTGGGCAACCCGTACCCGTCAGGAGATGCCTATAACGTATATGTGGCTCGCCGCGCCGGAAATGGCACCAAGAGTGGCGCTATTGTGGTAATCAACAACCATGACAGCAATACCAAAGGGCTTTGGGTTGATGCGACACCTTCCGGATGGGCAGACTGGAGCAACACCACGCTCGTGAATGCATTTGATGGCACCACTACCACGCAGGTGTATTCGGATGGTCGTGTTTATGTGGAAGCCCCTTCCAGAGGTTATGCCGTTTACGTAAAGCAAAGTGAGTATGTAGCCTATACCGGAAATGGTGCTAGAGTGGGAATGGTCGAAGAGTTGATCGACCCAGTCCAAACGAAAATAGAAGAGTTTGCGGTAGCAAACCTATACCCCAACCCTGTCTTGAATGGGCAGGTGGCTTTAAACCTTCAAATTCCTACCTCCGATCAAGTTGTTGTAAACATCTTTGATGTGCAGGGCAAACATTACTTTACCGAAAGGCAAATGCTGCAATCTGGCAGACAAGAGATGAAGCTGAACGTATCAGATCTGGCGCCAGGATATTACGTCACTAAAGTAAGCTTTGGCATGGAAACCAAAACCATTTCACTGCTCGTTAGATGATGGTCTGGTAATCTCTCAATAATCAATAACCCTTGCCTCTGGCAAGGGTTATTTTTTTGGATAACACCTCGACTCATCCCGTATCTTTATTACCCATATCAGGGGTGTAAAATCGCTCCATTTCCTTCGCGATGACGTATTTTCGTTGGCCTGTCAACCGCAATTCATTGATTCACCCAGCTCAGTAGATCCCTTTTCTTATACCGGCTTACCGGTACTTCCAAATAATCAGCACCCCTTTTCACCAAGACTCTAGCTTTCCGGTTGTGATCATTGCGCACTTCACTCACCGCCTCGCGGCTCAGCAATGTTTTTCTGTTTGCACGATAAAAAACTTGTGAGGGCAACAATTCTTGAAACTGATCCAAAGTTTGAAACTGTGTCCGTAGCTTCTTCGCGTTTTGCTGGTGGATGCAGACAATGCCATCCTCGAGTTCCACCATTAAGATGTCCGAAACATCAATCCTGAGCTGTCGGTTGCCTACTGGTATGGTTAGTTTCTGTGAAAGGGACTTCATATCATTCCTTTCATGACGCGACTGGTATAGAGTATATAGGACGAAAAATAAATTTTCAATAATCACAATAGACAGTGTCACAAATAAGTAAGCAGAAAAATTGAGCCAATGGGCAGGAACACCGAAGACAAGCATATAAAGCACAGTGTAAACCATGATGGCAACAAATACATTGGCGAGCAGGAATTTATAGATACTTGCCCAACCAATGCCATTTTTAAAAATCGGATTGCGGATAATCCATGTCACTACCCAGGATGCGGAGCAGATGACAACACCAAATAGTGCAACGCTCAAAAATGCACGTACCGGGAATTCATAATCCAGGCTAAAAGGGAGTTTTCCGTATTTAAGGTGGGAGTTTGTTACCGCCAGCACTAGTATGACTCCATAGCGAATGGCTGCTGTTTTCCTGCTAAAATTGAATACCGACCAATCCGTATTTCGGATGTTTTCCATTTAAACTCTTATTTGTTCATTTAGAAACGAGGTTTTCGTTGTTAAGATTTGCGTTTTACACGACCGGAAAATGTGCCATTCAAATGCTTATTTGTACTATTCAATTATTTCCTCCTCAGATCCTGCATCCCTCACAACAGATTCTCGTCTTCTCTTTCAAACTAAAATTTTAAAATATGAAAAAACCAATCTTTACTTTTCTACTCATGACCATTGTTGTGCTGGGTTTTGCGCAAAAAGGAACCATTGGAGATTATGAGCGAGAGCTCTTGCTAAACAGCTGGAACTATGCGACCACACAACTCAATTCCACTCTGGACGGCATAAGCGACGCTGAATGGACTCAGAAACCAGCCAACGGAGGTTGGTCTGCGGCAGAGTGTATGGAGCATATCGTCATATCTATGCCCAAACAGGTATCTCAACTCAAAATGACGCTGGATGGATCGGCGGACGACAGTAAAAACCTGGTAGCAAATGATGGCTATGTGCTAATGAAAATTTTTGATCGGGGGAAAAAATTTAAAACTCCTCTCCCTCCTGAAATGGGCAACCTCTCCCGTGAAAGTATGCTGAAAACCTATAATGAAACGGGTCAGCAGTTTCTTGAAATACTCATGAATGAGAAAGCCGAGTTTCGAAATCATTTTGGCAAAGCTCCATTCGGTGAGGTGGATGCCTATCAGCTCATGATATTGATACCAGGGCACGTATTGAGACATCTCAACCAGATAGAAGAGGTACTTAGTGAAATAAGGGCTTGAAAAAAAGATGCTAAAATGTGTTGTCTAATTGTCCGCCTGATCTATTTCGAAGGCGATGAATTTAATTCAGAACACATTTCGACGTGCTCAATGTGACACTCAGTTAAGCCCATTTACATTTTAGCATCTTTTTACTTTCATCCGCAGAAAATCAACTCTTCCATTCTTCTCTGAAACCTTCCCAGTATTCTTTTACTGTCTGCTTCATTTCTTTTCTCAGAAGCAAAATTCCGATCAGGTTAGGTATGGTCATCAAGGCGATGGTGATATTGGCAAAGGTCCAGATAATGGTAGTATCAGCGAACGCAGCAAAGAAAAATGCCACCACATACACAATGCGGTAGTAGATCACATATTTATTTCCAAAGAGATATGTCGTAGCTCGATCACCATAATAAGACCATGAAATAGCTGTACTGAAGGCAAACATGATCAGGCCAATAGTCACAATGTATTTACCGTAATCACCAAAGAAACCTTCATTGAAAGCCACGGTGGTCAGCGGCGCACTGTGCAGCAGTGACTTACCTGAAATGATGATATCTTCATTTGCATCTGTCAGGCTTCCCCCAAGTACCTGCAGTGATCCTGTATATGGCGTGCCCTCTTTTGTCACTCGGATATCTTCTGCGAAGGATCTTGCTGCCAGGATCGTTTGCGGACTGGTAACCTCACCATCCACTACTTTTAGGTCTCCTGAGAAGAGTATTTCCTCACTCTCATTGAGCAAAGACTGCCTGACTTTCTCTACATGGTCTGGGTTAGATTCCTGATACGATTGCTCCAGTACAACCACATCAGAGAACTGGAACTCATTGTCATATTTGGTCATCCAGGCGCCAGAGGATAACAACACCAGGCCAGTAATGGTACAAATAATGATCGTATCTATAAATGGTTCCAAAATAGCCACCATACCCTCGGATACTGGCTCATGAGCCTTGGCTGCCGCATGGGCAATCGGCGCTGAACCCTGCCCTGCTTCGTTTGAGAACAAACCACGGTTCACACCCCTGTTGAAGGCAAAGGCCAAATTGGCACCAAGGAATCCGCCCATGGCTGCACTGCCAGAAAAGATATCAGCGAAGATCGAAATGAACGAAGGAATGATATTGTCATAGTTGTAAAAAATGACGGAAAGAGCACCAATCATATAAACCAAGGCCATAAATGGTACCAGCTTTTCTGTAACCTGTACGATCCTTTTGATACCACCCAAAATCACAAGAGCTAGAAGTACTGCAAGAACTCCCCCTGTGATCATTTGATCAACTCCGAAAGTGGTAAACACTGAATTCGCAATGTTATTGATCTGTGGCAAACTACCTGTCCCGAAAGATGAGCCGATAGTTGCAACCGCAAATATGGCTCCCATCCAAACTCCGGTATTGATTTTCTTTCCACTTTTTAATGTGATATTCAGGCGGTTTTTCATGAAGTACATTGGCCCACCTGACACTGATCCATCAGCGATTTTTTCTCTGTACTTATGAGAAAGTGTTACCTCTACAAACTTGGTGGTCATACCCAGAAAAGCCGTGACCAACATCCAAAACAGAGCCGCTGGCCCGCCAAGGTGAATGGCCAGTGCCACACCCCCAATGTTTCCGGTTCCTACGGTACCGGAAAGTGCTGTAGTCAATGCCTGAAAATGAGTAGCATCTCCTTCGTCACCTTCTTTGTCAAACTTCCCTCTCACCACACGCAGCGCATGTCTGAAATATCTTAACTGAGGCAAGCCCAGATAAAGGGTAAAGAAAAGACCTGTACCCAAAAGCAGATATACAAACCATGGTGATCCCCCGATGTAACTATCTATCAGGTTGAGAATATCATTGAGTTGACGCATGTAGTTAGGTTTTTGTTTGTGATGTCAATCCAACAAAAATAGGTATTAAAGTGGTTTATCAAATTTTGATCTGATAAACGGCAAAATAGTTCATAACAATAGCGGAGGCACGACCTGGGTCGTGTCTCCGCTATTCAATAATCAATTTGGTTTCAGAATCAATCCTCTCGTTTCTTCACAAAGTATTCGTTGATTTTGTCGGTCATAGCCGTCATCACATTGCCCATACCTGTGTAGTCAGGGCCATATCCTTTTTTCTTATGTTGATACTGAAATAATGATGGCTTTCCGTAAGTCACTCTCGTGCCCGCCAGGAATTGACCTTTGATATAGAAAATACCTTTCAAACCCTTATCCTCTTCTTCCGGAAGTTCAATAGGGTTTTTGGTCCACAGATAGAGATTTACATGGTTTACTCCGTAGTTGTACTTGTCTTTATCCATTTTTCGTGTCACGATAGTCACCGCCGCTACGGCATCAACACCCAGCCCCTCAGTCAAGTAATACCCCATCGACTCGAAGAACTTTGAGTCATTCTTATTGGTATTCACAAATTTCTCAGAAGCGGTCGTCATGTTTGTCCATTCGTTGGAAATCCAAATAGCCTTGTATCCCGGAGGTGTGGGTCTGGGACGGGCTACCTGAAGGGTACCGGCCGCACTCAAAGTTTTTGACGTCTTTTTCTCCTTTTTGAGGCCTCCATGTTGAGGCACGAACCCGTTGTAGAAGTCTCTTTTCTCTTCTGTATCCAGAAATTCATCCGGAGTGAGCAATTCCATTCCCATCTTTTCAAAACCAGCTTTCAGCTCATCGATTGACTCGTTGTAAAACCCACTCACATGAAGTCCAGCGGTAGCGGCATCAGTTGCCCACATGTTGGCCGTGTAGGTTACTGTGGTAGCACTACTTGATTTTTTCTGATCCGACAAACCCGGATCTTCCAGATAAAATGTGACCAGAGCCACTCGCTTCGGGAGCTCATCCAGCAGTTTGACATTGGTACTCCAGCCTGTTCCATTCTTGCTTGGTCTTCCCTCCAGCGGAAAATCCTGACGAGCTTTAATTTTTGAAGGGTCGGCTGTATCCTCGGCAAAGTCTGACTGAGCCATGGCATTGATGCTAAAGGTTAATATCAGTATCAAACTGCCGGCGATTGGTGATAGATGTGTTTTCATGATGCTTTAAGTTTTTTATAGCACCAAGTTCTGGTTTAAAAGGAGTGTTGTAAATCCGTAGATAGAAGTAAATACCCTACCCAATGATCGGTATTTAATTGATTTTCAGTTGATTTAGATACAATCAAAGGGAGATCAGACCATATCTTACTCCATATTTCAGCAGACCAATGACCGTATTGACCTCCGTTTTCTTCAGCATGTTTTTCCGGTGTGTTTCTACCGTGCGCCTCGAAATAAAAAGCTGATTGGCTATTTCCTCACTTGACATCTCTTCAGCTATCAATTTGAGCACTTCCTGTTCTCGCTCAGTCAGGGAGATTTTTATTTCTTCCTTACGCTTTTGCTCCATGAGTCGCTCCAGCAACACCTCCGTTACTTCATTGCAATAGAATGTGCCACCATCAGATACCTTCTTAACCGCTTTTATCAGTTCTTCACGATCTGTGTTTTTCAGCACATAACCCTCCGCTTCTGCCATCATGATTTCAGAGATCGTGGGTCTGTCGTTATGCATAGTCAGCACCAGAATTTTGATATCAGGAAATTCCTCTTTTACAGTTTTCACTAATTCTATTCCTCCCATCACAGGCATGCTCAGGTCAGTAATTAGTACATCTGGTTGTTCTTGTCTGATAGCCTCTAGAGCCAGCTTGCCATTCGCAGCTGTTCCCATAATTTGGACAAACTCCTCACCTTCAATGAGGGAGATGATTCCCTCAAGAAATAGTTCATGATCGTCAACCAGCAGCAGCTTGATCGGATTCTCTATCATTTGGTATGATGATTTTGACGGTGGTACCTTCCCCTAATTTAGAGTAAATATTGATTTTTCCATTCATCAGATCTACTCTGGAGGATATATTGCTCCATCCGATTCCCGTAAGGTTATCTATGAGCGAAGTATCAAAACCTTCTCCTCTATCAGCAATCATGAACTCAGTTTCCATTCCTGTAGTCATGATGTATAGCTCCAGACTTTCAGATTTGGAGTGTTTCAGCGCATTATTGATCACTTCCTGAATAACGCGATAAACACCAATGATTTTGGTTTCGTCAAATTGTAATTCAGCATCTATCTGAATGGAGGCTCGTAACTGCTCACTGTCATTGATCTTTCTAATCAAACCATCCAGAGCAGATTTCAGCCCAACTGAAATCAATGCATTCGGCATGAGATTGTGTGAAATGTTTCGCACTTCTTCAATGGACTGATCAATTAACATCAAAGAGTTTTTAATCTTTTTATCTTCCTTGTCACCTACTCCTGATACATTAATCCTTGCAGTAGAAAGCAATTGCCCTAATCCATCATGGAGCTCTCTTGCGATACGCTTTCTCTCCCTCTCTTCTGCATCTATTACCGCTTTAAAACGGCCTTTTTGGAGAATTTCGTTTTCCTCTGCCATCTGAGCTCTTAATTTATATCTACGCCTACTACTGTACAAGACCACACCCAGAATCGACAATATTGCAAGAATCGACAATCCAATAATTTGATTTCGCTTTTGCGACAGTTCCAAGTCACTTAGTTCAGCTGCCACTTGTAGATTCTTTATCTCTTGCTCCTTTTTTTCCGTTTCATACTTTATCTCAAGGTTTGAGATATTGGCAAGGTTCTGTTCGTTGAGAATTGAATCTTCATAAGCATCTTTTAGCACGAAAAACCTTAGAGCTGCTTTATATTCACCCCTTGCCTGTTCTAGATCGTGCAGATATTGATAATTCGAAACAATTAGCTGTTTGTTTCCATGCTTCTTCAAAATATCAAGACCCAGCATCAGGTTTACATAAGATTCGTCGTACTCCTTAAGATAAATATATGCTTCCCCTATACTCTGATAAGCTACTCCAACCATTATAGGGTCGACCGATATTTCTGCTTCCCTTTTCGCTCTTGCATAATATTCGATAGCTCCACTAAAATCTCCCTTATAAAATGAAACTGCTCCCATATTGTTAATAAGCCCTGCCAGACCGTCCCTTATTCCAGACTGGTTCAAGCTTTTTTCAGCCTCTCTGTAATCATTAAGCGCTCCATCCAAATCCCCAGTCATAACCCGATTATTCCCCCGTTCAATAGTGCCTGAATATATTACTTTTGGATCGTTGTTCTCCTTACCGATTTCTATACAGCGACCCACATAGTCGAAGGCCTGCTCATATTTACCTAAACTAAACTGAATCTGAGATGTGACTAGATACGCCATTGCGGTAGTGTAATATTTGCCAATTGACTCAGATATTCTAGCTGCGTCCAGCAAGTAGCCAATAGCTATATCATAGTTACCAAGGTCCTTGTGAATCACACCAAGGTGTTGATAGGAAACGGATATAAGGTCAGAGTCATTAATGGCTTGACCGATTAGCAGCGCTTCATTTTGATGAAAAAGCGCACTATCATAGTTTCCCAGTTCTTCCAAGGCTACTCCAACAACGGCATGATATTTACCATGGGCAAGTTTGCTGTCATTTTTGGTTCCAAACGATTTTAACCTATTGGCGTAAAAAAACATGCTATCAAAGGAATAGTATTGACTGGCATTGGCTCGAGAAAAGTAGTAGGAAATACTATCGAGTGATTCTTGCGGATGAGCAGTGATAATTGCAATCATGCAGAAGCTAAACAGCAGTATCTTTTTCATAGGCGGATAGAGGATCAAAGAATTAGCAAAGGAAAAATAGGTTAAAATTATTTTCAAAATGTAATACCAACTATCAACCGATTGAATTTCGCTTAGTTAGACATACATAATATTGGCTCATGCTCAGATTCGGTATAATATGTTTAGAAGGATGTGTTTCTCAACACAAACTAAGGCTAACCGTTTTGAATAATTACCTCAGAACCGGCTCACTTCATCAAAATTCCCGTTTAACGGAAAATACCGCACCATTATTTGTATTAAAGTTCAAAGGATTCTAGGTTTATAAAAACATCACAGATCAAGGAAAAGACATATTTCTCTTCCCATTTGATTCTTGGGTTCTTACAGCACAAATTTATAATTACAAATAATGTTTCATTAAACTATTATTTTTTAAATACCAGCGATTATTGCTTAACGCTCTCATATGTGAGACACGATAACTTTATTTTTTCAACCATCTAAATATACAAAAATGGCTAACGCAATTGAAAAAGCCTTCGAAAAGGCTAAATCTGAAATCGGGGGGCTAAAAGCGATCTCCGCGGTAGAAGTAGAATCAGGTCTTTCTCATGGTTCTCTCATCATTGATACAAAATTTGATCTTGATGCTGCTAGCGCATACAATGCCGAAGTGATCAAAGCTAAGATGAAAGCCAAAAATGCAATGGGAATGCAAAAGGAGAAGATTGATATTATGATTATCGAGCTAACCTCACAAATCCACATCATTCAGCCAACTACAAACGAAAAGTTTATCATTTATATGGCTGCTGATAAGTCTGGATCTAACCTTGGACTGATAAGAAAGGTTATGTTGAGTGTGTCCAAAGAGGTCGAAAGTGCACTTGATTAATGTCAAAATCCAGATTTACTGATCTCATATCAGGTTGGAAAGCTCAATATCTGCCTAGCGGCAATATTGAGCTTTTAGAAGCCCCTGAGCTTTCAGAGCATCCCTTTTTAAGCGGTTTACCGTTTTTCAGCTCTATTACGGAGGTTCATGTAGAAAAGCATGACACCAATTTTTTAGTAGGAAGAATAAGCAAGCAGATGTTCATTTCCGTGTCAGCACACAAGCATAAATGCAACTTAGGCATTTTGCGCAATGCGCTTAAACGGATAGCGTCCGAAATTAGAGATTCGGCAATTCAATCAGTTTAAAATTTACCGCCATGTCAGCAATAAGTCTTTTAGGTTCCTTCGACAGTGACCATCGCTCTGTCAAGTTTGAAGTGAACAAATCTCTTGAAGGACACGACGCAATCATTTCTGCTTGCTGCGAGAAAATGGTTGCTCAGTCCATTGACAATATGACTGTTGAATTTGATAATGAAACGTTCCTTTTCTTCTTAAAAAAAGATGGTAAAATTCGATTCATAGAAGGCAAGACTGACGACCATTTGTCTCTGATCAACAAGGTTAAGCTTGGGCTGGAAGGGCAGCTCATTGACAAAACCCCGAACACTCCAACTACTGAATTAAAAGAAAGCATCCCTAACCTAACGGATTATGCTCAGGTGCAGCACTCAATGTACCAGTCACTGTCTCATTTCAAAAAGGCTTATTCCGATGTAAGACTCTACTTTAAGCCATACGAAGATCCGGGTGGGGATTTTTACTGGACAAGAGACTATCAATATAAAAACCTGGTGGTACTAGGCGACTGTACTGGTCACGGAACCCTTGGAGCCATGATTGCCATGTCAGTAATGACTCTACTCAAACAATTTTTCAGGCTTCCTCCTACCTGCCTTAAAACAGCTATTGTGGAGTTTCACAAACAGATGAAAGGGCTAATGGAAGAAGAAATCCTGGAGGTTTTTGATGTAGAATTGGCCATCCTTCTCATTGACAAGCGAACATCTGAATTGACTTACGCAGGATCTGGAGTCAATATGATGCATAAAACCAATAAAGGAACTGTAAGTCAGTTTAGATCTCGGAAGAGCCACATAACAATGGGTAAGGCAAAAGAAGACAAAATTCCGCTTTGTAAAGATGATCAGTTATTCATCTTTTCTGATGGGATTTTGGATCAATTTGATGAGCATAACCAAAAGCGATTGGGGTCATCAAACCTTCAAAAATTTATCGAAAAGTGTGATCACGATACTCCACTAATTACTTTCAAAAAACACTTCGATCAGTTTCGAGGAGACACGAAACAATTAGACGACCAATCCTTGCTAATACTCACGGTTTAGTACCCGTATTTTTCTTTCCACCTATTTCGAAGAAATTTTCTCAGTTCCTCTTCGCGTGGATTCTTACCTGGGTCGTAAAACCTAGTTTCTTTGAGTTCATCAGGTAAGAATTCTATGTTTACAAAATTGCCTTCATAAGCATGGGCATATTTATATCCCTCACCATATCCTTGCTCCTTCATTAGCTTGGTGGGCGCATTTCTGATAGGCATAGGTACCGGCAAATCTCCCGATTGCGCTACGGCTCTTTGTGCCTGATTGATCGCTTCGTAGCTGGCATTGCTTTTTGGCGAACAAGCCAGGTATGTAACGCACTGTGCCAGAATTATTCTGGATTCCGGATAACCAATTACGTTGACCGACTGGAAAGTAGTATTGGCTAAAACCAGAGCTGTCGGGTTGGCATTTCCTATATCCTCAGATGCCAATATCAATAGCCTGCGCGCAATGAATTTCACATCCTCTCCCCCTTCTATCATGCGAGCCAAATAATAAACAGCCGCATTGGGATCACTGCCCCTTATTGATTTGATGAAAGCCGAAATGATATCGTAGTGCATTTCACCTTTCTTATCATAAAGTACGGTTTTGCGTTGAGCCACCGCCATCACCTTCTCATCCGTCAATACGACCTTCTCGCTATTCTCAGATTTGACCGCAAGCTCAAACAGGTTGAGCAGTTTGCGGGCATCTCCACCTGAGAGGTTAAAGAGAGCCTCGGTTTCTTTCAGATCAACTGAAAGCTTTTTCATCTCATCATCTTCAGCGAGCGCCTTGTCTATGATTTGTTTCAATTGGGATTTATCCAGATGATTGAGGGTATATACCTGACATCTGGATATCAGTGCGGCATTGACCTCAAAACTTGGGTTTTCTGTGGTAGCTCCTATTAATGAAATAGTACCCTTCTCCACAGCTCCCAAAAGCGCATCCTGCTGAGACTTATTAAATCTATGAATTTCATCAATGAAGAGAATAGCCTTGCTTCCAGTCCGAATATTGTTGATCACCTCTCGCACCTCCTTTACGCCAGCGCTGATTGCACTCAGAGTATGGAAGGACATTTTCACCTGATTGGCTATGATATTGGCGATTGTAGTCTTGCCTGTGCCCGGAGGCCCCCATAGGATCATAGAAGGCACTCTCCCTGACTCAATCGATCGTCTCAGCACTCCTTTATCCCCTACGAGGTGTTCCTGACCTATCAGGTCATCAAGACTGAACGGCCGCATTCGTTCGGCTAAAGGTGAGTTATCCTGAAACATGACACTAATTTAGAAAGGTATGAAATCAAACCCGCCGAAAATGTAGGAAGGATGTAGCGCTTACTAAAATTCGCAGTTGCCCGGTGTGCGTGGGAAAGCGATTACGTCGCGGATATTTCCCATACCGGTCACAAACTGGATCATACGCTCAAATCCCAGCCCGTATCCACTATGAGGAACAGCACCAAACCTACGGGTATCCAGATACCACCACATCTCTTCTGCCGGGATATCCATTTCTTCCATCCTTTGGGTCAGGTTATCAAGTCTTTCTTCTCTTTGAGAACCACCTATTATTTCCCCTATGCCGGGAAATAGAATATCCATAGCTGCTACGGTCTTCCCATCATCATTCTGACGCATATAAAATGCTTTGATGTCTTTAGGGTAGTTATAAAGGATAACAGGCTTTTTAAAATGTTTTTCAACCAGAAAACGCTCATGCTCCGATTGTAAGTCGGCTCCCCACTCGTTTATGAGATATTGGAATTTCTTTTTCTGATTGGGCTTAGAACGCTTCAAAATCTCTATTGCATCCGTATAGCTCAACCTTTCAAAATCATTTTCCAAAACAAATTTGAGTCTCTCGATAAGCGATAATTCATTTCGCTCGTTCTGAGGTTTCAATTTTTCTTCATCCGAAGCTCTCTTGTCCAAAAACTCCAAATCTATCATACAGTGATCCAACGCATATTTAACAAGATACTTGAGCATCTCCTCTGCAAGATCCATGTTGTCCTCAATATCATAAAAAGCCATCTCCGGCTCAATCATCCAAAACTCTGCCAGGTGCCTGGTGGTATTAGAGTTTTCCGCTCTAAAGGTTGGTCCGAAGGTGTATATTTCAGAAAGTGCCATGGCAGCCAATTCTCCTTCCAACTGACCTGATACCGTAAGGTTTGCCTCTTTTTCAAAGAAGTCTTTCTTAAAATCAACCTGACCGGCCTCATCCAGAGGGATTTTGTTGAGTTCAAAGTTTGTAACACGAAAAGTCTCCCCCGCACCCTCAGCATCAGATGATGTGATGATAGGCGTATTGATGTAACAAAAGCCCTTGTCATTGAAAAATTTATGAACTGCATAAGCCATGCTATGGCGAACGCGCATTACCGCACTAAAAGTGTTGGTTCTAGGCCTCAAATGAGCAATCTCTCTTAGGAACTCGAGACTGTGCCTTTTGGGCTGAAGCGGATACTTATCCGGATCTGCCTCGCCAAAAACAACGATTTCGTCAGCCACCAGCTCACAGCTCTGTCCTTGCCCCTGCGAGGCTACAATCTCCCCAGTTGCTGAAATACTCGCCCCTGTCGAAATTTTCTTTATAAGATCCTCATCAAATTTTTCAGAATCCGCGACCACCTGAAGGTTGTGAATTGTCGATCCATCATTGAGCGCAATGAAAGCCACATTTTTACTTGCTCTTTTGGTTCGTACCCAACCCATAACGGTGAGCTTCTTACCAATTGGTTCTGTGGCTAAAACTTCTTTAATTTTTGTGCGTTTTTCTTTCACTTCAGGTAATTCTTGAGTCTAAAAAAGGTAGCGCAAAACAACGATATTTTAAGGTTTTAATCAAAGAATAGCATAATTATGATAATTTTGATTTAACCACAATTGTGTATGCAGAAACTAGGTTTATCACAGAGTTTAAGTCAGAAGTTATCCCCGCAGCAAATTCAATTTATCAAACTGCTCCAGGTGCCTACCGCTGAGCTTGATACTAGAATCGAAGAGGAGCTAGAAGTAAACCCTGCTTTGGAGGAAGGTCAGGAGGAAAAAGAGTTCGAAAACGACAGTGATGAATTTGAAGGGGAAGATTTCGACTCTGAGAAAGACAACATTGAGGAATACTTGCATGATGACTTTTCGGGATATAAAATGCAAGGAGACGGGAACGGACAGGAAGAAGACAAAGAAATGCCCATTTCCGTTGGATCCACTCTTCATGAGCAGCTCATCAGCCAGCTGGGGTATGTAAAACTTACCGAAAGAGAAAAAGTAATCGGAACGCAATTGATCGGAAGCATTGATGCTGACGGCTATATCAGGAGAGAATTAGAGGCTATAGTGAATGATCTTGCATTTTCTCAAGGAGTTGAAACTGACGTAGAGGAACTTGAAAATGTGCTGTATAAGATTCAGGCTTTTGATCCTGCCGGTATTGCGGCTCGCAACCTTCAGGAATGCTTACTCCTACAGCTGGAGCGCAAAGATGAAGATCAGGAAACCGTAAAGATTGCAAAATCAATCATAGAAAAGTGTTTCAATGAGTTTTCAAAAAAACATTACGATAAGATTGCCAAAAGGCTAAATATTGAAGATGAGGTTACGTTAAAGGAATCTATTTACCTGATCACAAAACTCAATCCCAAACCCGGAGGAGTAGGAGAAGATTTGGTCAAAACTCAATACCTAATTCCGGACTTTTTATTGAGCAACAATAATGGCAAGCTGGAGCTAACCCTCAACTCAAGGAATGCGCCCATGCTTAAGGTAAGCCGATCATATTCCGATATGCTTCATGCCTATGACAAGAGTGATAAGAAGGACAAAAAGCTCAAAGAGACTGTTAGCTTTATTAAACAAAAGCTTGATTCCGCCAAATGGTTTATTGATGCCATAAAGCAGCGCCAAAATACGCTTTTGAACACAATGCAGTCTATCATTGATTTTCAATATGAGTATTTTCAGGAGGGGGATGAAAGTAAGCTTCGTCCTATGATCCTCAAAGATATCGCGGACAAAATCAAAATGGACATCTCCACGGTATCACGTGTAGCCAACAGCAAGAGCATCCAAACCGAATTCGGTATTTATCCACTTAAGTACTTCTTCTCGGAGGGCATTTCCACAGACTCTGGAGAGGATGTAAGTAGCAGAGAAGTAAAAAATAAATTAAAAGAGTTCATAGAAGCTGAGGAGAAATCAAAACCATTGTCTGACGATAAACTAGAAAAGCTTCTTCGAGCCGAGGGATACAACATTGCCAGACGTACGGTAGCAAAGTATCGTGAGCAACTAAACATCCCTGTCGCACGTCTGAGAAAGCAGCTGTGATGAAAAGGCTCATGCAAATTATCTCGGCGGTGTTTCATCCACTACTGATGGAAAGCTATGTTGTGCTGGTTCTTTATAAAATAAACCCTGCGCTGTTTAGCCCAATCCCCAGGGATGCAGTCTTATACTTCATTTTTGCCATCTTCATTGCGACAGCTTTCATTCCGGCCCTGTCACTGGCATTTTTGAGATCTGTAAAAATCATCCAAAGCCTGGAGCTAACTATCCGCAAGGAGCGCATACTACCATTTATTCTGATCAGCGGCCTTTATACTTTCAGTGCATATACATTTGAAAAAAAACTACCCCTACCGGATTTGATTTTAGCACCCATGATTGCAAGTCCAGTTTTAATCGTACTCCTGAGTCTTATCAGTCTAAGGTTTAAAATCAGTGTGCATGCGGCGGCATCTACTGGAGTATTGGGGACACTCACAGGCATATTTTACCTAATCCCTGTTGCCAACTCTGCGTTGATACTTGTGGGTGTAGCATTATTAACCGGCCTGACAAGCACCTCAAGGTTATATCTGGGACGACACAACCTTAAAGAGATATTCTATGGCGCGGCAGTTGGGTTTTCGATACCCTTTCTTAGTATTCTGATCCTTGGTTAAAACCCGGAGATATTGATTCCAATAGTTGACGCGCGCGGAACGCGATCTGTTCCATCGAATCCCTTTTTAAACACATCGTTCAAATATGTCTTATAGAAAAAGTGAATATTCCTAAAGCCAAACCTGAACTGCAAGCCATATCGAAAGCCGTTTAAATCAAAGTTGGCATAAGTCTTTTCCTTATATGTCTCACTGTTAGCGTCAAATTTGATCTTCGTATGAGAGCTCATACGCAAACCAGCTACCCCACCAACACCTATAAACCAACCTTCGCCATCAACAGTGCCCAGCGGGTGATAGCGGATTTCTAAAGGCACTTCAAAGTATGACGCAACCAATTTGTTTTTAGTTAGGTTAACGCTTCCTAAGCTATCTAGCGACACACTATTGGAAGATGCGTCATATGTCCATGTTTGGTTACCACTAAAGGCATATTTATCGAAAGAAACACCCACAGCCGGGTTAAAAGAGAAGTTCTTATTAATCTCAAATCGTCTTACGTAATACAGTGCCACTGTATTCGATCCTATGACTTTTGCTGGTAGTTCCTCATATTTTTTATCCCAAAAGCTAAACCCATAGTCGAGCATTATCTCACCCTCCAAGTCGGGTTGCGAAGGCTTTTCTTTCGCATCTTGCGCCACACTCAGGCATCCTATACTCATCAAAAATACAATCCCACAAAGTCTTTTCATCTATATAAAATTTCGGCAAAGATAAAATCTATTTTAAAACCTCTCACCTTAACGCTGAGTTTATGATCAAATTACTATTTTTGCACTCAAGTTTAATCATGGCCTCCTAGCTCAACTGAATAGAGCACTTGATTACGGCTCAAGAGGTTTCAGGTTTGAATCCTGAGGAGGTCACTAAAACCCTGCAGAAATGCAGGGTTTTTTATTTACTACCGCAAAATAAAACAGCCCGAGAATCTCGGGCTGTTTTATTTGTTAATGTCTGTTAAGAGCAGTGTTTACCTTTCCACAACTATATATCGAATAGTAACTTTTCTACTCGATTCCTTGTCTGCAGAAGACTTGGCTTCACCACTAGGTATCACCCATAATTGATCTTCTTTGATCCCATCAGCCAATGAGCCTATATAATCAGAGACACCTCTTGCTCTTCTTAGTGAGAGTAGCAGATTGTAAGTTTCTCCACCTATATCATCAGTACTTCCCTCGATAACCACTCCTACCTTAGGATTGTTCTTTAGATAATTGGCAACAGAAGTCAACTGCCTGTTGTATTTATCTTTATCAAAAAAGGATGAATTAGAATCAAAATAAACTGATACAGCACTAGGAAGTGGTTTTGATTTTTCCACCACTTTAACCTCAACCGGAACATCCTTCTTTGGAGCAACAACCTCTGTCTTCTCCCATTTACCGACAAAAATGTCGCTGAACTTTGAATGACGATTACTCGCTAACAGAAATTCACCATTTTCATAAATAGAAAAATAGCCATCGAACTTATCTGAATTAACTTGTTTCCCCAGATTGACAGGCTCTGTCCAATTGCTCCAACTATCATCTAGTCTTTTGCTCATATAAACATCACCATCCCCATAACCACCAAAACCATCACTGGTGAAGAACAAAGTCTTATTATCATCCATTAGAAAAGGAGAAGTCTCATAACCGGCACTGTTAATGGTATGCCCCATATATATGGGCTCTCTCCAACGTCCCTCGGCATCTTTCAGGCTTACAAATAAGTCTTCTTCACCTTCGGACAGACCATTGAACATTGATATCAAAACGATATCTTCAGTGTGGTTGATAAAAAATGCATATAGATTTCCTCCTGTGTTCACTTCCAAATTCAAGGTAAGCGGCTTTGACCACTCTCCATTAGCATAATCACTACGAACAATTCCTTTGTTTCTAACTGTTGTTGAAGTGTAACTATTCAGAAGGAAAAGTCTTTCCCGCTTTCCACTAATTCCTACAATTGAATTGTTCTCCGCGTTATTCAATGCTTTGAGGTTCTTCAATTCAGACCATATTCCGTCCTTTTTGTATGTGTACCAAATATCCTGATTGATCTTATCCCTGCCCACGTTGGCATTGTGGTGCGACCTAACCAAGTACATTGTATCATAGGATCGATCGTATAAAGGGTAGATCTCCTCCGCGTATGAATTCACATTCGGCATCTCCATAAGTTTAAGAGATGAAAACTCATACTTATACTCTTTCTCCTGAGAGATGCATTGAGCAGACACTAGTAAGCCCAATACCCACATTCCAAATAACTTTCTCAACACCGAATTACCAAATTGGGACATACTTGTTGTGATTCATTAAGCGAAGACCAATACCTAGTTCATGTATAGAATTAACGACTGCTGTTGAGGATCCTTTATATGCAAACGAATAACCCACATTTAAATAATCGTTCATTTGCAGCCCGAGTTGAGTTATAAAAGAGCCATCACCCGTATAGTTAAACCCAGCCATCAAAATTTGTCTATATCTACCTCTAACCCCTACATTCCATGCAGGATCGAAATTTTCCTGGACGTTAACCATGGCCATCACAATAGCCTCTAGGTCGTTACTATGATACAACCTATACCCACCCATAAAATTTGAAATGAATATCTTTTCTGTTAATATCTCATTTCCTGACATATACACATTGGTCAGGTTGTTCAATCCAACAGCCAAATAGAACTCATCAGAAGTAACACCCAAACCAGCATCAATATGAAGAGAGCTGTTGTTCTTATCCTGACCTACTTCAATAATAACCTCATCACCACCGTCACGGGCTGTAAACCTGTCTCCATTCACCGTTCGGAAATTAAACCCAACAGCTACACCCATTGAAAGATAAGTATGATCAGCTATCGGAACATGCACCGCAAATGCATTGCTGTTGTAAGTGCTGGTTATTTCTCCAACATCTTCACTCATGATTGCTGTTCCAAAACCCATCTTCAATTCAGCCCTCTGACGTCTTCCATAATAGTCATCAACTGACTGGGTTCCACGTATTGCATTCCTGGATCCCTGTGAAACTCCTGTTGAATAATAACCGCTAAAAAAATTAGTGTTTAGCGTATTATCGAGCCCACTCGGTTGAAAATTGAAACCTGCATTTATATCCAGATTATCATTCATCCCAGCCATTGCAGGGCTGAAATAAGCAAGATATCTATACTTCTGCGTGACGTTCGGATAGCTCTGGGCTGTGGCCTCTAAGCCAACAACCAAACCAATCAGAATTACAATTAACTTTTTCATTTTTCTAATTTTTAGGTGGGTGAATTTTATTTGTAAGCCAATATGGTGATACTTCCTTCATAAGTACGTCCACTTCCATCGTTCAATTCAATTCGGTACGAATAAGTATCAGTCGGTAACTCAGCATTGCCCTTGGTTCCATCGAACGGTGAATCGTATCCAATTGAACGATATACCACATTACCAAACTTATCATTTACAATAATCTCAGCACTAGGGAAAGCTTCAATACCTTCAATCGTCCAGAAATCATTCAAACCATCTACTCGACCCGGAGTGATAACATTATAAATCTCATCAAGTCCTAGCAGTGGATCGTTGATAACGACTATCTCGAACACCTCCACAATCGTACCTCCGCCTGTATCTTCAGATTGAACCGCGATAGTAGCGATACCATCAAATAATCCCAGATTAACAAGGTCCTGATTCACCTGAAGTTCATTACCCTGAATTCTGAATAATCCGTTCTGTGTTTCTTCACCATCCGGATGATCAACAAGTGAGTATGTGTGAGAATCGCCTACATCAATATCGGTAGTCTCAAATGTTGCCACTACAGTCTGTACAGTGGCGGACTCAAGAATATCAACATTTTCTGTATCCTCGTCTTCATCTTCAGCATCTGTAATTATAAGTGCTTCCGGTGCATCATTCGTATCTGTAACATTTATGGTCACGGTACCATTTGCACTCGTATTGGCCCCATCAGATACAGTGATTGTAAGTGTATATGATGCCGTACTTTCAAAGTCGAGTGTCTCATTATCAGCCACTGTAATAACACCGGTAGAACCATTAATAGTAAACACTCCATCAGCATTTCCTGAGGTGATCAGGAAGTCCCCAAAGACCGGATTTTCATCCGCATCCGTTACAAGAACAGTTCCAACCGCAGCATTCAATGGCGCATCATCACTAACAGTGAAGACTTGATCTGCTGTAATCACAGGGTCATTGTCATTGATGTCTGTTACAGTAATTGAAATGTCCTCAGACTCACTGGTGTTAACTCCATCGGAAACGGTAAGAGTCAACGTATATGAATCTCCTCCAGTCTTATCTCTATCCAGGTTGCTGTTATCAGCAACGAACAATTGATTGTTGGTATCATTGATATCAAAGATTGCGTCAGTGTTGCCAAACGTTATTGACCAACTAACACTACCAGGCGTAAGGTCGGCTACTTGAATCACCCCAATCAATTCGTTAACTACTGCAGCTTCACTCACACTGAATGTCTGATCTGCTACGATCTCAGGAAGCACATCGTCATTAACAATTTCTCCTTCTCCTGTACCATCGGTAATGGTCACATCCTTACCCGTAAGTGAGAGTGAGCCCAGAATTACGTTAAACAATTCATCAGCCTCAACTTCCAGATCACCATTCACGCTGACCGTAATGGTTTTAGTTTCAATACCACTCACATTGTTAGCTGCAAATGATATTGTGCCAGTTGCAGCAGTGTAATCAACACCAGCAGTTGCAGTCACATCAGATGTAGAATATGGAACATCAACTGGCTCATCAACCCTACCGGTAAGTGTAGCAGTGAAAACAAAGTCCTTCGTACCACTCACACCTTCATCAGCTGAAACATCATCTAGTGTTATCGTCGCAGAATCATTATCGTTGATTGTTCCGATTCCAACTGCTGTAGTTTCTCCATTCACAAAGGTTACATTTTTACCACTCGCTGGCTCAATGTTGTTCAATGTGATAGTGAACGTCTCAATAGCCTCAACTATAGTATTGTCAGTAATTGAAACAGAAACTGTTTTATCCGTATTGCTTCCGGCAGAGAAAGTAATCTGCGAATTATTAACAGATGTGAAATCTGTTCCAGCAGAAGCCTCAACATTACCAGAAGTAGCATAAACGCTTACAGCTTCATCTACCGGAGCAGACATGGAAACTGTAAATGTCATCACTCCATCACCTTCAGATACCTCCGCACTATTAATTGAAATCACAGCTGCATCGGCATCATTTATCGTGACAGTCGCGGACGTAGTACCAGTACCTCCTGTAAACCTTACGTTTTTAAGAGAAGTAATAGCGCTCAGTTCATACTCAAATGTTTCAGTAGCCTCTACCAGATTATCATCAACAATTGTTATTGAAGCAGTTGTACTAGGCAACAACTCACCTTCGTCAATGGTATAAGTCACACCTGAAACCCTCTCATAGTCGTCAACATTCCTAGCTGTTCCTTGAATGGTTCGCGCAGTAAATGTGACCGCCTCATCAACAGGGTTATCCATATTTATCGTAAGTGTAACCGACCCAGCTGCTTCATTAATGGTAGCGTCAGCAATTGAAATAATCGCAGCGTCATCATTGGTTATCGTGACGTTGGCAGTTGTACTTGCCAGTGTTACATCTCTACCTCCTACTGACAACCCACTAAGATTAACAGCGAATGTCTCATCATTCTCTACAGTGTTGTCATCATTAACAGCTACTGAGAACGTCTGATCTGTTGTGGACAATGCTGCAAAAGTTACAGTCTGTGTTTTCGCCACATAGTCGTCATCTGAAACAAGTGCTGTACCATTTGCGGTAGCTGCTGAGACTGTTACTTCAGTATCAACCTGGCCAGAAATTGTTAAAGTCAAATCTGCCGTGCCGTCTGCTTCGTTGATAGTCACTCCAGTGATTGCAATTTCAGCCGCATCATTATCGGTGATGATAACGTCTGCTGTGGTATTGTCCAGCGTAACATCATGATCACTAGAAACTGTCAATCCACTGATAGTGTTAACTACCGTTTCATCAAGCTCTGCAATCGCATCGTCGCTAATTGTGATAGTAGCAGTTGTACTGGTATTTCCAGCAGTGATCGTCATTGGACCATCTGTAGCTGAATAATCGCCATCAGTAGCACTTGCCGTGCCATCCGTTACTGCAAGACTGACGCTAATATCAGCATCTGCTGCAAGGTCTGAAGTTAAAGTAACGGTAGCCGTTCCTGCCGACTCATCAACTGTCATGCCTGAAAGTGTCAATACTGCAGCATCATCATCGTTGATGGTATATGTACCATCAGCATCTGTGATGCTCGCATCGTAACCATCAGTTCCTACTGGTCCTACAGACAGGCCACTAATAGTAGCGGTGAAGTCCTCTGTTCCTTCTACTATCACATTTTCAACTGTTGTTGTCGTGATGCTTCCAGAAAGTGTTCCTCCTGTGATTGTTACCGTTGATCCAGCTAGTGCCGAATAGTCTTCAGTAGCTCCTGACAAGGCTGTGTTATTAGCAGTGCTTAGAGATACTGTTACATTCTTATCAAACTCAACATCTGTTGATACTGTGAAGGTCATGGCATCACCTTCTGATGCATTTGCATCAGCCAGTGTGATCACCGCAGTATCATTATCATCTATAGTTACCGTTGCACTTGCATCGCCACCTGTTTCTGAAACATCGTGACTCGCGTCATTGGCAACTGTAATTCCATCAATCGATACTGTAAACGTCTCTGTTCCTTCAACTACCTCTGTCGAACTAACACCCGCAGTATTTGGTAGTGTCACACTCAATGTAGCGCCATCTGCTGTAGATAGTGCCGGTAGCGTGATTGGTCCAAGGTTCTCAGTAAAGTCATCACCAGTTGTCGCACTTACTCCACTATAAGTGAATGTTACCTCAACTGCCTCATCTATGGCAACATCAGAACTCAATGTTACTGTTGCTGTTCCTCCTTCTGTGAAAGAGGTAGCTGAAGCTATACTCAATAACGCAGCATCCAGATCATTGATGGTAAATACTCCATCTGCATCTGCTATGCTCGCATTGTAGCCATCTCCTGTGCCAACTGATAGATTACTGATTGTTCCACTAAAGGTCTCCTCACCATCAACCAAAGCATCATCAACAGTCGTCACATTTACTGTGCCACTTGTCGCGCCTTGAGCGATTGTTACTGTGCCTGCTACTGTGCCATAATCATCAGTGGCTGTAGCAGATCCCGCTAGTGATGCAAGATCAACAGTCACCGCTTTGTCAAAAGCAAGATCAGAAGTAACCTCTATTACAATATCTGTTCCCTCATCAGAACTCGCATCAACTATTGATAGCGTTGTTACGTCATCATCATTGATGGTGACGGTAGCTGCATCATCCGTAATTTCAATGGCATGCGTTGCATCCGTAAAGGTCAATGTACCAATAGTTATATCCAGGGTCTCGGTTCCCTCTACGATCGTTCCATCAAGCAGCGGAATTACAATGTCGCTGGTCATACTACCTGCGGTAATTGTCGCTGTAGAAGTCGCCGTAGCACTTGTGTAATCTTCTGTATCTGTTGCGCTACCTGTTACCTCGTAAGTAACATCCACAGAAACATCAGTATCTACTTCAAAATCCGTGGTTAGAACGACAGTAGCCGTGGCATCACCTTCATCAACCGTAATGTCAGCAATCGTCAAGTCCGCACTGTCATCGTCAGAAATAGTTGCTGTAGAAGAGATAGCCGTTTGAACAGAAGGAACATTGTCGTAGAACGCTACAGCTCTTCCTGTAGGGATAGTCAAATCTGTCAATTCAAGATCAAAAGATTCTTCTCCTTCTACTATGTCATTATTCGTCAAATTAACCGTTACCGTTTTGTCATCATTGCTCTCAGCAGGGAAAGTCACCTGCTGATCTGTGATTTGAATCAAATCAGCAACTGTGGCATTGTCGTTTAATACTGTGCTAGCATTGAAGACCACAGAAGCATCAACCGGATTACTCATGGAGATTGTGAACGTAATGGTCTCACCCACACCTTCAGTGCCCGTGGCTGTTTCAACTATGGTAATCTGAGCTTCATCATTATCCTCAATCAATCCAGATGCATTCTTAGTTGTTCCGCCTCCGTCTAATGTTACATCTCTACCTGAAGGAACTGTAAACCCACTAATAGCGAGCGTAAAGTTCTCATCCCTTTCGACCAAAACATCAGGAGTAATTATAACAACTTGTGGGCTCAAATTAGCCGACAAAGTAGATGCCGGAATTGTATAGATTTCATCTGTAAGAGCCGTGAAATCGGACCCAGCTGTCGCCAACCCATTGGTGGTATTAAGCGTAAGCTCGACATCCTGATCAATAGGGTTTGTTATAGAAATAACAAAACTCATGTTGTTAGATTCATCATCTCCGGTAGCTGTTTGATCAATGTCAGTAATGTTAATAATTGCTGCATCATCCTCCGTAATGGATACCGTCGAACTAACTGTCGCTCCACCACCGTCAAATATTACATTTCGCCCTGTAGCAGTAAGTGTTGACAGTCTTAAATTGAATGTCTCATCAGCCTCTACAAGATTATCGTCATTAATCGTCACCTCAACTGCCGCATTAGGTACCAATGTACTGGCATCTACCGTAATCAATTGATTTAAGATTTGAACATAATCTGTTTCGTCCACATCATCAGTAGTGGCATTGTCAGTATCAGTTGCTGTACCAACAACAGTACTCAGATTAAAGGTAATCGCCTGATCAACAGGAGCATCCAAAGTGATTGTTACAGTTTGAGCCGAAGCTCCCAGGTTCGTTTCTGTGTTAGAAATATCTGCAATGGAAATTATAGCCTGATCATCATCATTGATGGTCACCGTAGCATCGTCATCCAGGAACGAAATGCTTTGGTCTGTTAATGCACCTCCAACAATATTTTCGACAGTCACTGTAAGGGTTTCGGTTCCTTCTACCAAACCACCATCAGCGTTGTTAATGGTCACAGGAACATTGATAGGCATGGCTGCCAGTCCAGAACCGGCAACAATACTAATGGCAGGTGTACCTGCAATTACACCAGTATAGTCACTTCCATCTATCGCAGTAGCCTGTGTTGTAAAGTAGTCAACTGTAATATCCTCATCGATCACTTTATCAAGCGAAAGAAGAACATTTGCAAGTCCTGTTCCTTCATCCACAGTTACATCCGCAATACTAATTTGTGCAACATCATTATCAGTAATGGTTACCACACCTGCGCTTGCCCCTAGGGCGACATCTGCAGAATTGCTTATTCCATCACCACCTAGGGTTGCTATGGAAATATCAAAGTCCTCTGAACCTTCCACCACAACATCTTCATTGATGGTTACATCGAACGATCCTGTCAGATCCAGGGCACTGATTGTTACGGTTTGTACACTGGCCGCAAAATCCGATCCGCCAACAGTCACTGAGCCATCAGCATCCGCGTCAGAAGCCGTTCCAGTTTCGGCAATGGTAAGTTGTACAGTAACATCTCTATCAATTTGAGTGTCAGATGTAACTGTCACTGTTGCAACACCGTCAGCCTCTCCAACTGAGAAACTAGAGATAGAAATACTGGCGGCATCCTGATCGTCAATTGTAACAACCGAAGGCAAGGCCGCAACGAAATCAGTATCAACAACCGTAGTAACGGCATCTAGTGTAACCGTTACAGTTTCATTACCCTCAACAATACCATCATCAAGTAAACCAATAACAATATCTGTCGAACCATTTGTTACTGAAGCTCCATCTGAAGCAGAGAAAGTAAACGATCCCGTATAAGTAGTTTCATCAACATCAAAATCAGTTGCATCCGCACCAGAAGACGTTACTGTGTAATCAACTGTAACATCTTCTACGATTTCACCAGTAAAGCTTATAGACACAGTTGCTGCTCCAGCATTTTCAAGTACCGTCTGATCACCTGAAATTGCAATTGCAATTGGATCATTATCTGTAATTGATCCTGTAGCAGTTATATCTGCGGCTTCTCCAAGCTCAGCGTTGGAAGAAGGAAGCGCATTTGACAAGATTATTGTCAGGTCTTCTGCGCCCTCTGCTAAAGCATCCTGCAGAACTGCAATTGTAACTTGCTGGGTTGCATCACCTGAATTAAACGTCAAAGTACCCGTTAGAGGATCAACTGATCCATCATAATCAACACCGGCAACAGCACTTCCTCCAGTTATTGTGTAATCAACCGTCACAGAAGGCACGCCTATGATGGCTCCAGTCAAAGTCACATCGAATACAACAGATGCTGTACCATCTTCATCACCGTTACTATTAAGTGTGGTAGTGAATATTGGACGGTCATCGTTAAGAACAAGACCTGTACCTTTTCTCAAAGCATCAGTAGCACCAACTGCCACAAAGGCCTTATAGTGGGTGTCTTCTGTTCCGTCACCAACTATGAAATTAGAGTTGTTTTGAAGTTCAACTTCAAACGCTTCATCCTCTTCAGGGTCTCCATCTACCACATAAGTTACTGTCACAGTTTGAGGTGAGTCGTCATCTGCAGGGAACGTTACGGTTCCATTATTAGATACATAGTCCCCTGGAGGAGAGGTTATGTTAGAAACTGCCACACCATCGACAGTGTTAAAATTGACTTTCACTTGTCGATCAACCGCTACCGGAGTAGACAGGTCGTCTGTATCATACAAGTACACTTCGAATGTTGAAGTACCAGGCGTTACATCTCCCTCCAGTTCATTCGTAGCGTCGTTGATTACAAGCGTGGCATAATCATCATTGGTAATCGTACCTTCTATTTCATTAGTACCAATACTTAATTCATCGCTCCAATTAGTACCACCTTCCAGTGTTAAAGTACCACCTACTCTAACTCTCATGTTTTGAATGAGCATTCCTACAGTTTCATCCTCCTCAACCTTTTTATCACCAGTTACAGGAATTGTAACCGCAACAGGCGTTACTTCACCAGCAAGGAATGTGGCTGTACCTGTATTGGAAACATAGTCACCATCTGATGTAAGTGCAGGGAAACCAAGTGCATTGCCATCCTGAGATGTAAACTCCACCGTAATATCCGACTCCACTGGGAAATCAAGAGTTACGTTGAAACCGATATTGGCTGGACCTGAGTCACCCTCATTGATAGTTGAAGCTCCTGTGGTTACTAAAGAAACCTCAGCAACATCACTATCTGCAATAATTCCATCATAACTCAGAGAAGTAACTCCTCCGTCAAACAATGCAGATCGGCCGTTAAGATTCAAATCGGAATCAATAGCGTCCGCTATATATGTAAAGTGCTCGTCCAGTTCAACAACATTATCGTCAACCAGCGTCAGTGTATATGTCGTGTTTGTTGCTGCACTAACCACTGAGGCTACTCCAGGAGTAAAACCTCCCAAATTGAACGAACCTGAAGTCGCATCAAAGTCAGCAGCCTCTGAGTCATCTTCTGACGGAGCTGAAGCAGGAGTTAAATCTAAACTCCAGTCAATAGCGAAGTTTGTGTCGTCAGTATAGACCTCAAAATCATTTGAGTAATTCAACGTGTAAACAAATGTTGCACTCTCATTCTGATCAGTGTTGGCGATAGATTCAGCATCATCAGTCAAGGTAAGATCAAGTATGTCATCATTGGAAATGGTCACGACGATATTGTCGGAAAATCCATCCACATCAGTACCATCACCCTCATCATCCGATATATATGTATCGTATTCAGCATCAAGTGCATTTTCGGCAAGATCAAGTCCGTTCAATTCAATTGTTACGGTCTCATCTCGTTCCATAATTTCATCACCGACAAAACTCACACTAAATGTTTCCGATGTGTTACCTGCAGTAAGCAAGGCCTCTGTGCCTACACTATAGTCTGCTCCCGAGGCACCATTAATATAAGTACCATCCTGAGGATCAATGTTTACATAAATATCATGATCTATTACCAGGTCAGACATCAACGTCAGCGTTTGTGATCCCGCAGAACCGGTATCACCTTCATCAGCTGCAACATTTGCTGTACTAGCATCACCAGCACTAACTAGCAAATAGACCTGAGTCATGTCATCATTTTCAACCGTAGCATTGGCCGTCAGATCACCATTTAGTACTACTTCTCTCAACGCATCCTGAGTTCCAGTGGTAAGATCACTAGTAATTACAGTTCCTGCACCTGACAAAGTGTTAAGTGTAACCGTAAAGGTTTCATCGAGCTCAACTATATCATCGTCGGCAACAGTTACTGAGATGGTATAATCATCAGCCAATTGGATAAGCTGGGTTCCAGCCGTAACCGCTGTAATATCATCTTCTCCAACATCAGAGGCATTGTCTCCAGTAGTACCATCTGTTGTAGTCCAATTAACAGTAACCGGAGTATCTATATCAGTACTGTTTGTAACAGTGAAATCAAACGTTGTTGTGGCACCTCCATCGGCATTCTCAAGTCTTGAAACCGAAGTAACGGAGAAGTCTATAAACGCTTCATCATCATCCACCAATGTAACACTCAAAGCAGCATCACCGGTTGCTTCTATCTCAATCCAATTAGATGCTGTACCTGTTCCTCCGAAAGGTAACGCGGTATATGTAGTAGTGACATCAAGATCTGTCAGAGATACTCCAAAAACCTCATCTATCTCAACCAGCATATCCGCAGCATCATCAAACAAGTCAAGGGTGAATGTCTGCGAAACAGCGTTGGCTCCACCGAAGGTAAATATTACATCATCGTCAGCTCCAAGCCCAGTAGGTACATAGTCACCTTGAGTTGCGCTTACCGCGGTACTAACAACATTAGATAAATCAAAATTAAGTTCAAGGGTTACATTATCCTGAATCTGATTAGAAGCAGTTAATGTGAATGAAATATTATCTGTTGCTTCACCTGTTGAAAAGTCAACACCATCTCCATTGGAAGTAACCTGTAGTGTGAAACTAGTAGCATCATCATTAAGAAGTGTCGTTGTAGATGAAGCCGTAGCTGCCGGAGTTCCAGCGTCCTCATAATAAATAGGTCTTGCTCCAGGGCTCGTAAAGGCATTTGTAAGCGTAAAGCTCATGTCTTCGTCTGGCTCAACAATAGCATCTTCAACAACAGGTACTTCAACTACAACAATATCATTGCCATACGGTGTTGTTGTTCCGCTCAGTGCGACAGGAATAACATCCGCAGCAGGATCAACCGCACCAGCCCCGTCAATATTGTAAGTGATAGTCGCATTCGTGAAGTCAGAAGCATTAACAGTGCCAAGTCCACCAGCCGTAAGTACCTCATAAGGGAGATTAAAGCCAGCATCAACCGGATTAGAAATAGTGATGTTATAAGTAACAGTACTACTGCCTCCGGTTCCTTCACTTTGAGATGAACTACTAGAAACGGTTATAACCGCATTATCAACAGTAGGGTCATTTTCTATTGTACCAGTAGCCGTACCTGTAAAAGCATCGCCAAATGTATATCCAGCATCATTGAAGATTGTGGTATAATCTCCCACAGACCTGAAAGAAACTGTGAATGTTTCATTAAGCTCAACTATGTTATCATCGACGATGTTAATGTCGAAAGGAACCTCTTCAGCTGAAGCCGCGGTGAATGCACCTGTGAATGCTACCGATTCGGAATATGTTCCGAAATCCGTTATATCAGTAAAGTCAGCTTCGGTATTGTTTCCTCCACCTGAAGCCACTAAATAATCTACACTATAATCTACATCCACCTCTGCATCTGCAGACATGGTGAATGTAAACGGACCATCTTCCTCAGCATCCGTCACATTGCCAGCGAAAGTGAATTCTATGGCATCATCATTAGTGATTACAAAGTCAGCAGTTCTATCATCTAATGTTTGGCCTGTAACAACTTCATCATAGGCAGCAGAAGCTCCCTCCACTCCTGTAACTGTAAGATAGAACGGCTCATTTCTCTCCACAATATCATCATCAGTTACAGTCACCAGAACTTCATTTGCCGATGTAGCTCCTGCTGGTATTGTCAAATAAGTAAATGCTCCACTCGTAGTACCAGGAGCTGTAAAGTCAGTTTGCGCACGATCCGTATCGGTGTTGGCGTTATTGGCGAATGCTTGACCATTTGTCAAAGCAGATGTACCAGCAACACTTTCCTGAATAGTCAAATGAACATCAATATCAGCAGCTTTCACGATCGAAAGTGCCATATCCAAATCATTCGCCTCAACATCAGTATCACCTGTGAAAGAAGCTAACTCTATGTTATCATCATTGGTAATCGTATTGGTAATAGCTCCGCCACTTCCAGCTGCAGCAACCAATACATTGGCATCATAATCTGAAGCCAGGTACGTAGCGGAACCAGGTACATCAATTGTCGACGTAAGTGTGACATCATAATCTTCATCAGCCTCAACTATATCATCTGTATTGATTACAACAGTGAATGTCACAGCAGAAGCTCCATCATCAGTACCGTAAGCATCATCAGTTGCATTGTATTGCAAATCAAGTTCTGTACCTGATCCAGCTGTATTAATATCCGTAGCAGCAAAGGCCTCACCAGTTAATTGCTCTGCTATTGTATAAGCAATAGTTAGAGGAACCTCGATATCCTTGTCACTGCTGATTGTGTAAACTACCGAACCGGCACCATCTTCAGCTATGCTTCCGCCAGCAGTGTTGTCCGAAATAGTTATAGTTGCTTTGTCTACAACCTCATTGATGGTATAAGTCTGAGATGACCCATCATTGGTGATCACATCGGCATTGTCATTATCGAAAATATTACTTTCGCCATTTCCAACTAATGAGACGCTATAAGTCTCACCAGCATCTTGCTCAACAACCTCATCATCATCAAACTTGAATGAGAATGTCTCTTGTGTTTGATCAGCATCGAAAGTCACAGTGAAGGTATAAACATCAGAAGATGGTGTGGTAGTCACCGTACCGGATGTTCCATCCGTGAAGGCTGTGGACTCAACAAAATCTGTGATAAATTCATTGTCATTTAAGCTAGACATATCAAATGCTATGTCTACGCTTATCTCTTCGTCAGCTGAGGTAAGAGTAACTCCATCCTCATCATACAAACTAATCGTATAAGTCACTGTAGAAGCAGACTCCTCATTGGAGTTGTCGCTTACCAAAGTCTCTATTTTAAATTCAGCCGCATCATCATTCAAGAATGTAGTTGTTCCCTCATTGGTATCACCGTCAGTAGGAACAGTCACGTTTCTTGCAGTCTCTGTATCCCAATCCAACCCGGCAGTCAATGGCAATGTGGCTGTAAACACTTCATCATCCTCAACCTGAATGTCTTCAACAACAGAGATAAGGAAATCTTGAGTGTATGGGCCTGTAGCTGCAGTTTCGTCTAACGCTCCGAATGATACAGCCAGCTTATCAGCGATATAGTCGGAGTTATCACCTGACTCATCTACCTCGTAGGTCAAAGGAACTTCGACATCCACGTCAATAGGATTGCTGAGTGAAACTGTGAATGTATAAGAAACATCTGCTCCTGGGTCTCCTTCATTAAGAGGCGTCTCATCCGCTATAGTGATAGTGGCTGCATCTGTATTCCTGATGTATCCATACTGACTTTCTGTTACAACGTTGGCATTGGTGATTGCCCCATAATAAGGGTCAGTATCTACTGTTTGGTTAAACACAAACGGGTAGCTACCATTGGTAGGCGTATAATCAGTATCCGGTATTGCTATACTTACCTCCAATTCCTCATCCAACTCTACTAAGAAGTCGTCTCTAATTGTAATATCAAGAGCGACTTCCTCTCCGGCATTACCCAGGAATTGTACAACTCCCGATTCATCAGACGTCAAGTCTAATGAACCTAAGCTTATAGCCTTTTCGGTAACACTTGAACCAGCAATACTGTAAAGCAACTCGAACCCAGCTTCAACAGCCTTAGTTGAAGTTACGGTGTAGGACAAAGTCCCAACTTCTTCATTTACGTCATCAGCATCGCCTGCTTCAACTGTAATAGTGAAATCCGTGAAATCGTCATTCAATATGGTAAGCGCAGCTGTATTTCCATTTGTCTGCTCTACTGGGGTAGGTGTGGTCAGATCCTCATCTACGGCTCTTCCGCTTGCACTAACCGAAGTAATGGCAAACTCAAAATCCTCATCATCCTCTACCACCGCATCATCAGTCCAGATAACGTCAATGTCTTTCGTGAATTCGCCAGCCGCAAATGTTATTGTTCCTGCATAATCAGGGCTATTGACAATTGCAAACCTGATATTATCATCAAGATCTGCTCTTAGAGCTTCGTCCTCATTAAGTATATACTCAACAGTAACTGCCTCATCCACAGTAATGGTATTGGCAAGGTTGTCTCCATCCCGAAGTTCCATTGTAACAGTCAGCAACTCATCATCTTCATCTTCAGATACTGTTGCTGTTGTCATTACAACATCAGCAAATTCATCATTAATAATGGTGTATGTATCTGAATCTACATCAGTGGTTACTGAGCTTAGTCTTTCAGCCACTCCAGGGAAAGATCCCGCTAAAGTCACATCATCATCAGGCTCAACACCCGTCAAAATATCCGTTATTGTAATCGTGAATGTTTCGTCTAATTCTACAATGTTGTCATCAGTTATTGTGATATTCAAATCCACGTCTGCGTTACTATTAGCAGCGAATGTAATAGTACCTACTATTTCATCACTTCCGTTTTTGGTAGCAGTAGGGTCATAGAAATCAAGACCCGATCCGTGACGTGTATAAGTTGAGCTTGTATCTATTCTATAATATACAGTAGTCAATACATCAACAACTTTACCTGTATTTGTCGCATCATCTTTTGTAGCATCTCCACCATCAATGTCATCTGCCATAGAGAATGTGAACGTTGCTAGACCAGTAGATTCGTTTGCATCAACTGTTGATGCAACTGAAATCTTAACGGCATCATTATCTATGATTTTACCAGTCTTGGTAATGTTAGGTACAGCAGAAGGCGAAGATTCAGAGTTTGAAAATTTCACATTCTTACCACCCGCACTTATCAGTGACATTCGAAGCTTAAATTCTTCGTCAACCTCCACAAGGTTGTCTTCAAGGGTACTAAAGTCCACATCGTCAGTTGAACCATTCGTGCCAGATAGGGTGAATGAACCAGACGAACTCACAAAGTCAACATTGTTAATAGCCTGAACTTCAGTATCACCATTTTGAGGTAGGTAAACCACTGAAATACTCTGATCTACAGATCCTACTAACTTGGCTCTGAAAGTAACATCGCCACCTTCACCTGCCTGATAAGGAAGTGAGTTATCCCAAACTACATACGCGATATCATCGTCGGTAATTTCTCCTTCTACATAATAATCAGTTTGATCTGAAGTAGCCGCAAAAACAATATCTCTTTCAGAAGTCAAAATGGCATCATCAGCAATGTCTCTGATGTTGAACAATGACATATAGAATGATTCAGTAGCCGCCTCAACCGTTTCATCTTCCACTATTGGAACAGAAATTCTGAAAGTTCTAGTACCGGTACCGTCAGTTGGGTCACTCAATGCCGGGTATTGAATATCACCGGCCGTGGCTTCAAAGTCTGTACCTTCTGTAGCTGTCAGTACTCCCACAGAAGAGAAACTCAATTGATAAAAAATATCGACATAATTAGATACTTCTACGTCAAATTCTATGACACTATTATCTCCAGCAACATCACCTTCAGTCACTGGGGAAACCACTGGAGTCATGGTAATGACCGCCTGGTCATCATCAAAAATAGTAGCCTGATCAGTTGCGGTACCAATTGTGTAATCCGGAGTTGCATTTAGTACGTAGGCCGTGACAGTAAGGTCGATATACTCTTCTTCTGCTTCTACAATATCATCATTCACTAAGGTCAAGAAGTCTGTAAAATTATCTCCAGCCCCTACCAATATAGTCGTAGCACCAGCTGCAGAACTATGATCTGCGTCAATAGTTGTGTTGTTAGCTAATGTATAATTGATTGTAAAATCTCTCTCGGCCGTTACTGTGGCTGGGGAGGTTGGGAATGAGAACCTAAACAGTTCTGTTGCATTATCTGGTTCAGTTGCCGAAAAAGCCTCAATACTAATTACATTATCTATATCACTGATCACTGACAAGTCATTCGTGTTTCCTGAATCGGTAATCGTATAGTCAGGACCTGCTGTATGTGCTGATAAGGTAACTGTTACATCTTCTTCTCCTTCTGCTAAATCATCAGCGGCTGCCGCTCCGGCTGTTGCCTCTGAATCTGTTGCCAAAATCGTGATCTGCTGGATACCCGCACTTGACAAACCATGGTCAATGTCGCTGGTGATTCCTGCTTCGTTCGTTACTGTATAGTCTACAGTAAAGTCACGCTCTGCGGTAACATCCACATCCTCAAAGGAGAATGTGAAGATTGGTGTGCCGTCTTCCTCTGTTACATCTACTGCATCTATCTCTATCTCGTTATCCAAATCTGTGATCGCTGATGTCGCGTTAGGCGTACCTTGATAATTCAGAGCCGTAAGGGCAGATCCGTCACTGATCGTTACCGTCACATCCTCGTCTCCTTCTGCTAAGTCATCACCCTGTGCCAATCCTATATCTACTGATGATGTAACTCCTTCTGTTCCTACTGGAATTACTACATCTCCATCTAATGCTGCATCATGGTCTGCTGCTGATCCCAATGATCCTGGATAACTAACTACATAATCTACAGTGAAAGCTCGCTGTGCTCCTACATTCGTAGGGAACGATACAACAAACATCTCGTCTGCATCTCCTTCTGTTCTACCTGTTCCTACTATTGATATCGTGTTGTCTACATCGGTGATCAATACCTCATCATTGTCCTGTGCATCTAATTGGTATTTTGGCGTGGCTGCAGATCCGTCTGATATAGTTAAGGTAACATACTCGTCTCCTTCTGCCCAGCCATCGTCTGCGGCAAGCCCTATGCTCTCATCATTATTCCCGGATGAAATAACGGCAGTGCCCGTCAATCCAGAATAGTCATTCGCATCTGCATCTGTAAAAGACAAACCGTATGAAATTGTAAAATCTCTTTGGGCTGTAACCGCATCATCTACAAAATCTAAGGTGAATAAATTTCCTGCATCTCCCTCCGATCTTGTTGTGGCCGTAGCTCTCACTACGTTATCAATATCCGTGATAGTAGCAGTTTGTGATGTTCCGGTTAAGGCATAAGTGTTATTCCCAGCGGATGCCACAGTAGTCAGCACCAATTGCATGGTTTCGTCACCTTCTGCAAAGTCATCATGCTTTGCTCGGAATGTGACAGTCGTTTGATTCTGGCCTGCAGTAATTGTAGCAGCCGCATTGAAGGCAGCTCCCAAATCTGTATCATCATTGGTCATGTTGTCATACACAACATTGTATGAAAAGGTGAGATTTGTTTGTGCCGTCACACCATCAGGCAATTTTAAGATAAAGTCTCGTGTAGCGACTTGTCCATCTTCCGGAAGATCTGCCGGAACAGCACCAAAGTCAAGGTTGTAATCGTTGGTATCCTGAATAGTACCTGTAGCACTAGCAGTGCCTACAGCATAGTCAGCATTGTCTGTGATTGTAACAGTCACAGTTTCCAAGGTTTCTGCCAAGTTGTCATCAAGTGTAGATACCACAACTGAAATGGAATTTTGTCCATCTGCAAAGCTTGCAGATGTTTCAGCTGTAAAGTCATTTCCATCTGTTGTATTAGCGTCACCACCTGCTGTTGTCAAAACAACAGTCAACGGATCAACTGAAGTAGATCTGGTCAAGGTAAATGACAGACCAGCACCTTCTACTACTGTAGGCGTTCCAGAAATAGCAACAACATCTTCTTCGTAATCGATAGCCAACTGAGTAGCAACAAGGTTGTTGTTACTAGCCTGATCAGCGGCAACATCAGCGGCAACATCAATTGTATAAGTTGCGTCAGCACCAGGTGTAACAGTCAAAATAAAATCATATGTACCATCCACCGAGGTATTATCAGTGATCGATCCTATCGATCCTCCACTCACTGTGATATCTCCTACCGCGAATCCTGTAACTATCTCGCCAAAATCTATACTTACCGGAATCTCATTGTTATTAGTTGCCGTCCCTGTACTACTCGTGATCACTGGTGTAGGCGCCACATTATCCACATCTGAATTGGTATCATCAGCAACAGCTCCATTTGAATCATAATTAACCGTAACATTTACATTGTTCACAAGGTCAAGATCCGTAGCATCATCAACTATCGTGTAGCTCGCGGTATAAGTGGTTACTCCACCGCTAACCGTCTGACCAGCTGACTGAGTAGAACCACCAAACCCCGTGAAATCAAAAGTAACAGATGATACTGGTGTGATTGCATCTGTGCCATTGTCCCAGGATGCGGCTACAACATCACCAACGATGAAAACCGCCCCATTACCCAGATCATTCCCTGATGCTCCTGTAACCGATATATTGGCAGCAGTCTGAGCATTAGACTGAATAATAAATCCAATAGTCATTATGGAAAATACGAATGCCTTCAAGGCAGATGAATTACCGATGATATTTTTCATGGCACTAGGATAAAATGAAAGGTTGAAATATTGTGATTTTGAGTTGAATGCGTCTGTGCTCTGGAGAGCAGTCGAAGAAGCACACAAACTAGAAGTCTTTTCTCGAGAGATATTCATCATGGCGGTGAATAGATTTTGGTGATTGAATAAGCAAAATAGCAGGGTTCTAGGAATTATCCAATGAATAAGAAATGAATCTTAAGATAATTTAGGTGCGCTACACAATGAATCTCCAT
Source organism: Cyclobacteriaceae bacterium (assembly GCA_039944535.1). Classification (GTDB taxonomy): domain Bacteria; phylum Bacteroidota; class Bacteroidia; order Cytophagales; family Cyclobacteriaceae; genus JAMZMI01. The sequence goes on along the minus strand of JBDUYP010000023.1, from coordinate 180,058 downwards.
TTGTCTCGTTGCATTCATTTCATTTGAAAACAGTAAGTGACTATTCTTCAACCTGTTAAGAATATTTAGAAACACCTTAATGGATACCCGTATTGATCACATATTTTTTGAGATTTTATTACTTTACCCCGAGCATATATTGCAATTTTTTTAATGCATATACCCAAAAAGGGGTATTGACTTCATTGGTAAAATACCATTTTTTAGAGCGGAAAATGTATCACATATACCCGATAGGATGCTTAAAAAAGGTGTCACAGACAAATTTATTTATATTGGAATAATACAATTTAATGATCGCATTATCCTACGATAAAAAAAGCGAAATATCACCATATAGTTGTAGGTGAAATGGCAATAAAGGGAGCTAAAACTGGGTACAGAATCTCCATATTTAGTAACCAAAATTTTATCAGAATAGGCTCACATCTTCCCATCAAAGGAACGCTTCTCTCCACAGTTTTTGACTTGGAGTAATCGTAACAACAAACAGCTCACCTCATCACGAATCCCCGGAATGATGGTGTCAACTAAAAAGCATTCTGAGATCAATCGAGTAGCATGCAAAGTCACTCAAGTGAGTCCATGCACTTACTTTGGGGGGTCTGTGACGGGCGAAAAGGGCTTTTACAAAGTTTGGGTTTGACCTTACCCTCAATGACTTTCAAAATCCCAGTTAAACACTTTTGGTCATTCCAGAATGGAATCTTTTTGAATACAGAAAACCGAGTTAACCGCCCTAGTATAGACATCCTTTCAACAGGTAAGATGCTTCCAGCATGACTGCAGGGGTGAAAAAATAGATTCTCCTATACGCCTCACTTCCTGGTATCCGCGTACTTGAGAACAGAAGGTCATTCCAGAATGGAATCTTATTTGATATGGAAAACCGAGTTAACCGCCCGGGTACAGATATTCCCTCGACGGATAAGCTGCTTCCAGCATAACTAAAGGAATGGTAAAATAGATTCTCCTTTACGTCTCACTTCTAGGTATCCGCGTACTTGCGAACAGAAGGTCATTCCAGAATGGAATCTTATTTAATATGGAAAACCGAGTTAACCGCCCTAGTATAGATATCCCTTCGACGGATAAGATGCTTCCAGCATGACTACCAGCATGAAAGCAGGCGTGATAAAATAGATTCTCCTTTACGCCTCAATTCTAGGTATCCGCGTACTTGCGAACAGAAGGTCATTCCCGAATGGAATCTTTTTGATATGGAAAACCGAGTTAACCGCCCTTGTATAGACATCCCATCAACAGGTAAGATGCTCCCAGCATGACTGATAAAATAGATTCCCTGGCCGGGCGCCCCCGGCCTCCATTTACTCCGTGCATTTCACCGTGGAACGACGGAGTAAAAAATGCTGGCCTACTGTCCGAAAACGAATGTACGGTTTCAAAAATTCGCTGTACAGAAGTGAACACTTTTCGATCGGGTAACCCAAAACACGATTATATTAACTTGAAAATCAATGACTTACAAACTTTGGCACAGAGATTGCAAATTGGAGGGCATTATGATCACCCAAAACCAAAACACCAAAAGAAACCGAAACCGAGCATTGATCGTTGTGCTGGGCATACTGATCGCCTTGCTGGTTTCTTTCCGCTCTGATTTCTTTTTCAAGAAGCAAGAGACTTCATCAAAAGGCATTCAAATCCAGCCAACATTGAGTCAAGACCCAACAAACACGGCTACCAAAAATCAACACCACATCAATGCAGCTTCAAAGCTTTTTAATGCTTTGTTTAGCGCTGCTGCGCAGCTGGGCAGCTAATCTTTTCAAATTACCCTCCTTTTAAACTTCTAAATAATCAAAACCATGACTAAGCGACTTACAAGATCTAAAGACTCAATGATAGCAGGTGTATGCGGCGGCATTGCCAATTACTTCGATTTAGATCCTACTGTAGTGCGTTTGCTGTATATCCTCCTTTCGGTGGTCAGCATTGGTTTTCCGGGAGTAATTTGCTACATCATCATGATGCTGGTAATTCCAGCGGAGTAAAGCAGCTCTGAGCAAAGTCTAATGGAAGTAAAAAACCACCCTTCCAAGGGAGGGCTTTGATGAATCAATGGTAGTCTTAGAACTTTTGAAAAAAAGCCTGATTGAGCCCGTCGAAACTTCCATAGCAAAACGCTTCCTCAAACTCAGGGTGACGCTAACGAATCACTTAAACTTAGTGTAGGTACTCAACCATCGGTTGGGGACTTCTCCCTGAAGTGCCTGTTCATAGTCAGCATAGCTGCAAGGCACCATGCGGCTCCTGTTAAAACCGATCTCATCTTCGGGGTGCGGCACTTCAAGCCACCATTTTTCCGACGACTTGCTTTTGTAAAACTTGATAGAAGAAGGCTCTCCTCCGAGTGGCACTTCGTACACCAAATAGTCATTGGATCGGAAGTTGCGTTCGCCGCGCCGGTTGTAAAAGCCTTCTATGAAGTACCATATCATGGTAGCCATGACAAATGCCGTCTTCTGGTCGAGGGTATCTTTGTTTGCGTCATAATTATAGATACCCACGGAACTCAGCTTGTCATTCAATCCCGCATACCAGCAAATCTGGCAGGCTTCTTCGCCAGTGAGTCCGTAAACCTTCGCATCCACAGCAGCTGGGGCATAGTGTGCCTGCAATGCTGACATATCAAATGCGAGCATATCAGCATCCCTGACTATCGGTTCCATCTCCTTAACATCTTCTTTGATCACTCCCAGACGCACTGCTTCGAAGCTTAGCTTTTCGAGTAGATCCGACTCTGAAGCCCCTACCAGGTAAGATTGAAAACCCAGATGATAATAGTTGAAAAGAAAATTGGGATCGTGTTTGATGATTTTGTGAACATGGCTGTTGTCCGGCAAAGAACTCTTAGGGTCTTCAAGATCAAACTTATTGTCCACATTTAGCAAGGTGATGAGTTTGTCTCGGTTTTCATAACCCATGTACTGACCAAAGCTCAGGTCATGCGACCCGCCAATCAATAGCGGCAGGATGTTTTGCTCCATCAGGTATCCACATACTTCCTTCAGCCGCAGGCAGGTATCTTCCAACTCAGGGCCATTCCTGAAGTTACCCAAATCAACAACCTTCAAGCTCCCAGACCCTCTCTTCAGCTCGTAAAAACACTTCCGCACAGCCCTGGCCGCCCCGGCCAGTCCATTCCGGTTGCCCTCTGCCGCACCACGGGCCTCCTGCAAGCCGATCAGCGCAATATCCAACCCGTCAAAATCGGGCATTTTACCCTGATTAACATAAATGGAGTGACCAATGGCCGAAGCTGGCAAATCGCTGATGTTGATGTCATCTGAAACAGGGTCAAAAAAGAGCTTTAGGTCCATGAGGTTTTAATAAATCTGTATATAACAAAGCTAAGAAATTATGAGCATCGGGGATGTGTAATTTCCGTTTCACAACCTTTCCATCGCATACCAGTTAAACTCTTTTGATTATCTTTATAGAATACCAATCGATAGATGAATAATCCAAATTTGAAATCCTATCACCCAAAAAACTATAAAGAGCTACTTAAGAAATACCGAAAGGTGGATGAAGTAGTTCTGGAGCCGATTGACAAAACATCTCGAAAACGAAAAGCGGTAGCCTCAGGGCTTGAAACGTACAGTGGCTCGTGGGGGGATGAAGAAATCATGCACCTTCTCAAAAGATGCACCTTCGGTGTACGGAAATCTGACCTGCAGCAGTATCGTGAATTGAGTTTCGCGGAAGCCATCACTGCGGCTGTGACGCAAGGCTCAGCGCCTCCGCCTCCGGTCAATGACTACAACAATGCAGAAGAAAGTTTCATAGATCCGGATGTGCCATACGGCGAAACATGGATTGATGCAGCCAGAAACGACACCTTCACAGGTGAACGGGTGGTCTCCTTGAAAAACTGGCTGATCCAAAACATGGTGAATCAGCCTCCTACTATAGAGGAAAAAATGGTCTTCTTTTGGCACAATTTGCTGCCTACCAAAGCATGGGATGTCTTTTTCCCCAAGTTGAGCTATCGCTATTTTGAAATGCTCAGACGCAATGCATTTGGCAATTTCGAAACCATGATCCGGGAACTAACCCTTGACCCTTCCATGCTCCTTTTCCTCAATGGGGCTTTTAACAACAAGGATGCTCCGGACGAAAACTACGGTCGTGAGCTGCAAGAACTTTTCTGCATTGGCAAAGGACCAAGTGCACAATTTACGGAAGGTGACGTACAGGCTGCCGCAAGAGTTCTGACCGGATGGACGTTCGACTGGGATACCTGGGATACAACTGGCGAGGTGAATGTTGTTTTCAACAAATGGCTGCACGAAACTTCAGACAAACAGTTTTCATCCTTTTATGGAAACCGACTGATTCAGGGAAGAAGCGACGACAGTGGCACTGAAGAGCTTGACGAATTACTCGATATGATATTCGACAATGATGAAACGGCACTGTTTATTTGCCGCAGGCTCTACTCCTACTTTGTTTACCACGAGGTAGATGAAACTACAGAAGCCAATATCATCGTTCCCCTGGCTGAGGTTTTTAGAAACAATGGCTATGAAATACGGCCTGTAATAGAAGCCCTGTTGAGCTCTGCTCACTTCTTTGACCAGGCCAATCGAGGCGCCATGATCAAGAGCCCCACGGAGTTTCTCTTTGGGATGTGGCGCACACTGCAAATGAAAGGTCTGGACTCCACAGACCCGGCTGACCTGAAAGATCAAAATTCAAGTTTGCTTTGGAGGATGGCTGGTGAGGGTCTGGAAGTAGCCGACCCGCCAAGTGTTTCCGGGTGGCCTGCGTATTACCAGGCACCTTCTTTTGACAAGTACTGGATTACAACCGATACGATTTCCAACAGAGGACTTACTACCGACTCCATGATATATTGGGGTTTTTGGATACGATCGGGCTCGCAGATTCCCATAGACCTCATTGAGTTTCTTAAAGAGTTTGACACCCCTGAAGACCCCAACCTCATGCTTGAAGAGGCCAGTCTTTTGCTACACGGAATTTCTCCCTCGGAAGTGGAGTTTGCAGACTTAAAGACGATTCTATTATCAGGACAGGAAAACGATACCTATTGGAATTCGGCCTGGCTTAGCCTGATGAACGACCCGGAAAATACAGAATATAGATTGGTAGTAGAAAACAGACTGAAACCTACTTTTCAGCGGCTACTACAACTTGGTGAAACGAACCTTTTTTAACCCATGAAGCGACGATCTTTTCTCAGACATACCATGCATTCCCTGGCCGTTCCAGGGGTATTGGGTACCATGGGTTTTCGCATACCCAGAGCCAGCTCGCTCTCGTCTCTACTGCGAATGGCAGCAGATACAGACAGGGTTTTGGTGATGATCTACCTCGACGGTGGAAATGACGGATTGAATACTGTCATTCCCCTGGATCAGCTTTCTGCACTCAACAGCGTTCGTCCTCATGTGATCTTACCCGACGATTCCCTCCAGAGTTTATCCCAAAGCGAAGTTGCGCTGCATCCATCACTTTCAGGGTTAAAATCTCTCTACGATGAGGGGAGATTGAGGGTGATCCAAAATGTAGGATATCCAGAACAAAATTATTCGCACTTCAGATCTACTGACATCTGGATGAGCGCCTCTGACAGCAAGGAGTTGGTCAATTCCGGATGGTCGGGACGTTACTTAAATGAAATTTATCCGGACTACCCTGAAAGCTACCCTTCGGAAGAAATGCCCGACCCGCTTTCTATAGAAATCGGCTATGGGAGTTCGCTGCTCTTTCAAGGGCCAGCAGCCTCTATGGGGATGGTCATCAATAACACCGACGGGTTTTACGGATTGATAGATGATCAGGAAGAAGAAGCTCCAGACACACCAGCTGGTGAAAAACTGAAATACCTGCGGTTGATAGCGCGCCAGTCACAGCTCTATGGTGACGTGGTAAAAACAGCCGCCAACAAAATAAAGTCACAGGCTGAATACCCACAAACCAATCTGGCAGACCAGCTTAAAATTGTTTCCAGACTGATTGCCGGAGGCCTGCGCACTCCTCTCTATCTGGTCCGCCTTGGAGGGTTCGACACGCACGACGCACAGGTAGAGGCATCTGACCACACCACAGGTGAACACGCCGAATTATTGGAAACACTGAATGACGCCATCATGGCCTTCATGGCTGACCTGGAAATGCAAGGCACTGAGGACAAAGTTGTCGGGATGACATTCTCGGAATTTGGCCGTAGGATTGTGTCTAATGCCAGTCTGGGAACTGATCATGGAGCGGCCGCTCCCATGTTTTTCTTTGGAAACGCCGTGAAAGGTGGAGTACTGGGCGAAAACCCAATCATTCCACCAAATGCTAACTACGACAACAACCTGGAGTGGAAATATGACTTCCGTCAAATTTATGCTTCCATTTTGAGCCAATGGCTGGGCGCCTCAGATAGTCAGCTACAATCAACCCTATTCAATGGGTTTGATCAGGTAGAAATCATCGGTACTTCTGAGCCATTTCTTGCCAACACGCAATCTTTAGAAAAGGGCTTGTCAGTGTACCCCAATCCACTAAACGGCCATGCAACTATACGCATTGGCCAAACCAACGAACCAGTATCAATAGATGTCATAAACATGCAGGGACAGCATGTGAAACATCTTGGGGAGGCTCAAATACACGGACAGGAAGAAATCAGATGGGATACCCACGACCTGCCAAAAGGAAAGTACTTTGTGATGGTGAGAGGCAGCATAACAAAAAGGGTGTTTCCTGTAATCAAGTAAAAATATCTATACGAATTACAGAAACCTCACTCAACCAGAACCCACGAAAACAAAAAAGGGAAGACTTTCGCCTTCCCTATATTTTCTTATCTGATTGGATTAACCTCCGAAATCATCGAATCGGATGTTTTCATCCGGAATACCGAAATCTTCACCCATCTTCTGTACTGCGGCATTCATCAATGGAGGTCCGCAGAAATACAATTCGATTTCTTCAGGCTCATCATGCTTGCTCAAGTACTGATCGATTACAGCCTGGTGCACAAAGCCCAAGAATCCGTCACCATCTTTGTCGTTCATATCTTTCTTCACCTTCCAGTTATCTTCAGGAAGCGGCTCAGAAAGCACCACAAAGAATTGGAAGTTAGGGAAGCTCTTTTCCAGTTGGAGGAAATGATCCAGATAGAACAATTCTCGCTTAGATCGTCCACCATACCAGTAAGTCACTTTTCTGCCAGTTTGTAGCGTTTTGAACAAGTGATAGAGGTGAGATCTCATTGGAGCCATACCTGCTCCACCACCTACATAAAGCATCTCTGCATCAGATGGGTTGATAAAGAACTCACCATAAGGACCGGAAATGGTCACTTTATCTCCTGGTTTTCTAGAGAAAATATATGACGAAGCGATACCCGGATTTACTTTCATCCAGGCATTAGCCGATCTATCCCACGGTGGTGTAGCTACACGCACGTTGAGCATAATCTCTCTTCCCTCAGCAGGGTAAGAAGCCATAGAATATGCACGCTCCACGGTCTCCGTATTTTTCATTTTCAAATCCCAAAGGCCAAATTTATCCCACTCCAACTGGAACTTATCCGGCTGATCGTGCTCCTCTGGGTGTGCCGTGATATCCATGTCTTTGAAGTCCACTTCGCATTCTGGAATCTCAATCTGGATGTATCCTCCGGCCTGATAGTCCATGTCCTCAGGAATCTCCACCACAAATTCTTTGATAAAAGAAGCTACGTTGTAGTTTCTCACTACGGTAGCCTCCCACTTTTTGATACCGAAGATCTCTTCCGGTATCTGGATCTTCATGTCTTGTTTTACCTTCAACTGGCATCCGAGACGCACACCCTCTTGCTGTTGCGTTCTGCTCAGGTGGCCTTCTTCTGTAGGCAAAATCTCTCCTCCACCTTCTAAAACCGTACACTTACATTCAGCGCAGGTACCTCCACCTCCGCATGCCGATGGCAAGAAGATTTTGTGACTGGAAAGAGTCGAAAGCAAAGAAGAACCTGCAGATGCTACTACAGGATTGTCTTCATCTCCGTTGATGATAATGTTGACAGGACCCGACTGAACGAGTTTAGACTGAGCAAAAAGGAGAATGAAAACCAATAAGAGAATTACTGCCGTAAACGCAATAACTGCTGTTATAATAACTGAGGACATAGGTTAAATACCTTTTAGTTTATATTAAACGCGGCAAATATAATTGATAAACTTCTCAGAGTGAAAGCCATCATGCCTTAATCTTGATCAATTTCAAAACCGAATGTTTGCAAGAATGTTTTCTTTGGAAATACTTATTTCAGCATGTTCAAAAGAGTGGTCAATTTGGTCTTGAGCTGTCTCCTATCAACGATAAAATCCAGGAAGCCATGATCCAACACAAACTCAGAGCTTTGGAAGCCTTTCGGTAAGTCTTTTCCTATGGTTTCGCGAATGACTCTAGGCCCGGCAAAACCAATCAAAGCTCCCGGCTCAGCAATATTAAAATCTCCCAACATAGCATAAGAGGCTGTTACTCCTCCGGTAGTTGGGTCAGTGAGCAATGAGATATAAGGGATTTTGGCTTCAGAAAGCAGCGCCAGCTTTGCTGAAGTTTTGGCCATCTGCATCAGAGAAAAGCCTGCCTCCATCATTCTGGCTCCTCCTGATTTTGAAATCATCAGGAATGGAACTTTATGTTTTAGTGAATGGTCAATCGCTCTGGCGATTTTTTCACCTACTACAGATCCCATAGATCCACCGATGAAAGCAAAGTCCATGCAGGAAATGACCAAATCCGACCCATTCATTTTGCCATGCGCTGAACGCACTGCGTCCTTCAATCCGGTCTTTTTCTGTGAGGCCTTGATTCTGTCCGGGTACTTTTTGCTATCTGTAAACTTCAATGGATCGCCCGAAGATAAATCTGCGTCCAACTCGGTGAATTTATTATTATCAAAAAGGATTTCGAAGTATTCTTTAGACCCGATTCGAACATGAAAGTCATCGTCTGGACATACGTAAGCGTTGTTTCTAAGCTCACGCATGTGAATGATGTTGCCTTTGGGGGTTTTGTACCAAAGCCCATCAGGCGCTTCTTTCTTGTTTTCTGTCGGGGTTTGAATTCCTTTGTCTTGTCTTTTAAACCAAGCCATAAGTTGATTTTGTTGTGAGCCGCAAAGCTAAAGCAAAAGTTAATGAACGCACAAAGGATACTATTCCTTTACGTCTTCATACTCCACATAGTCCCCTCCACTAAAACCATCTTTTTTGGATTTACGGTTTTCAGGCACGTAATCAATGTTTACGTTTCCTCCCGGAGCTTTTCTAGACTGATGTGTCTGAGTATTACGCTGATATTGCTGCTGAGTAGCTTTCAAGAAAAGCATCTTGAAAAGGAAGCCCCCAACTTTATAGATGATATAAGAAATTAGAAATATTATTAAAAGAAATTTCAACATAGTACTCTATTAACTTATCTACTAAGGTAGAGGTTTCGTTCTGCGTAGATTTCAAGGAAATAATCGTCCATCAAATCATCAATGAAGTAGATCGCCTCGCCTGTTGATTTCATCTCCGGCCCGAGTTCTTTGTTCACATTAGGAAACTTATGGAATGAGAAAACCGGCTCCTTAATCGCGTACCCTTTCTTATGTGGTTTGAAATCAAAATCCGTGACCTTTTTCTCTCCGAGCATGACCTTGGTGGCGTAATTCACATACGGTTCACGGTAGGCTTTACAAATAAACGGAACTGTACGAGATGCTCTCGGGTTCGCTTCAATGATATATACTTTGTCCTCCTTGATGGCAAACTGAATATTGATCAAACCAACCGTTTTCAGTGCCTTTGCAATCTTGATGGTGTACTCTTCTATCTGCCTCACAACCAGGTCGCCGAGGTTATAAGGCGGTAGCACCGCATAGGAATCTCCGGAGTGAATACCCGCAGGCTCAATGTGCTGCATGATACCAATGATGTACACATTCTCTCCGTCACAAATGGCATCAGACTCGGCTTCTATAGCCCCTTCCAGAAAGTGATCCAGGAGGATTCGGCCATCTGGCTTGTCTTTGAGCAGATTCACCACGTGCTCTTCCATTTCCTGCTCGTTGATCACAATCTTCATGCTCTGGCCACCCAAAACATAGCTTGGTCGCACCAACATTGGATATCCTATCTCTTTTGATATCTCAATGGCCTGATCTGCGTCTTCTACTGTACCATACTGAGGATAAGGTATGCCCTGCTCTTTGAGTAGATCTGAAAATCGTCCTCTATCTTCCGCAAGGTCAAGTGCTTCAAAACTTGTACCTACTACTTTTATGCCGTATCTCTCAAGCTTCTCAGCCAGCTTTAGTGCTGTCTGACCTCCAAGCTGCACAATCACCCCAACAGGTTTTTCGTGAAGGATGATATCATAAATATGCTCCCAGAATACAGGCTCGAAGTAAAGTTTATCTGCCACATCAAAATCTGTGGAAACTGTCTCCGGGTTGCAGTTGATCATGACCGTCTCGTAACCGCACTCCTTGGCCGCCAACACACCGTGTACGCATGAGTAATCAAACTCAATCCCCTGACCGATTCGGTTTGGTCCTGATCCGAGCACTACTACTTTTTTCTTATCTGTAGCTTCAGATTCATTTTCCTCATCGAAAGCCGAATAGTAATATGGTGTTTGTGCCTCAAACTCCGCCGCACAAGTATCAACAAGCTTGTAAACACGCTTAATGCCTAGCTCATTTCGCTTGGTGTAAACCTCACTTTCCAGACATTTTACCAGATGGGCAATTTGCCTGTCTGCATACCCTTTTTCCTTGGCTTCTTTAAGCAATTGCTTCGGAAGATCATCCAAAGTGTACTTCTCAATGTCCTTTTCTAGATACAGCAGTTCCTCTATCTGGTGCAGGAACCACGGATCAATTTTGGTCAGCTTATGGATGGTTTTGAATGGAATACCCATTTTGAAGGCATCATAGATGTGGAAAAGTCTATTCCAACTCGGATGCTCCAGGCTGTAAAGAATTTCTTGCTGGTCTTTGAGCTCCCTGCCGTCTGCTCCGAGACCATTTCTCTTGATCTCCAAAGACTGACACGCCTTTTGCAAGGCTTCCTGGAAGTTGCGGCCGATACCCATGGCCTCACCTACGGACTTCATCTGAAGTCCAAGTTTTCTGTCTGATCCCTGGAATTTATCAAAATTCCAACGAGGGATCTTGACGATCACATAGTCTAGCGCTGGCTCAAAGAAAGCCGACGTGGTTTTTGTGATCTGATTTTTCAGTTCATCAAGGTTGTAACCGATAGCGAGCTTAGCAGCAATTTTAGCAATCGGATAACCTGTGGCTTTTGAAGCAAGAGCCGATGATCTGGATACACGTGGGTTGATCTCAATCCCGATGATATCGTCTGTTTCAGGATGTACGGAAAACTGCACATTACAACCTCCCGCAAACTGACCAATGGCATTCATCATGATTTTAGCCATGTCGCGCATTCTCTGATATACGGTATCAGGCAAAGTCATGGCAGGAGCTACGGTGATAGAATCACCCGTGTGCACTCCCATCGGGTCAAAGTTCTCGATGGAACAAATGATGATGATGTTACCAATGTTGTCTCTGAGAAGCTCGAGCTCGTATTCTTTCCACCCCAAAATACTCTGCTCTACCAGCACCTCATGGATAGGAGACGCCTGAAGTCCGGCGTTTAGTGCCTTATCAAATTCATCCGGAGTGTTTACAAACCCTCCTCCGTAACCACCGAGTGTATAAGACGGACGAATCACCAATGGGAATCCGATTTCCTGAGCTATTTCTTTCCCTTTGAGAAATGACGTGGCAGTTTCTCCTTTACACACGCCTACCCCAATTTCCTGCATTTTCAATCGGAACTTTTCTCGATCCTCTGTGGTCTCTATCGCTCCGATATCCACACCTATCATCTTCACCCCATACTTATCCCATATTCCGGCCTTGTCACACTCTATTGCCAGATTGAGAGCCGTTTGGCCTCCCATGGTAGGGAGCACGGCATCAATTTTATGCTGCTCCAGTATTTCCTTGATAGATTTTTTTGTGAGTGGCTTCAAATAGACGTTATCCGCTGTGACCGGATCAGTCATAATTGTAGCGGGGTTGCTATTGATCAGGGTTACTTCTATTCCTTCTTCTCTTAAGGATCTTGATGCCTGAGAGCCTGAATAATCAAACTCACAAGCTTGTCCGATGATGATCGGTCCGCTCCCAATTATTAGTACTGACTTGATACTGGAGTCTTTCGGCATTTGATGTGGTGGTTTTTGTGTGAGTCCAAATTGACGCAAAAGTAAGACACGAAAGGCAGAAGGGACAACTAATATTTTGAAAAGTTCTTAATAAAGAGAATAAAGTTTTGAAACGGAATAAACCTAAATTTGAATAGATGAATCGCATAGACAGACTAACGGCCATACTCATACATCTGCAAGGAAAATCCAGAGTGCCGATTGACGAGCTAGAAGACAGGTTTGGAGTAGGTAGACGCACGATTTTCAGAGACATCAAAGCACTAATGCAGTCTGGAGTTCCTATAGGAGGTGATGCCGGAGAAGGCTACTTCATAGTACAAGGCTATCGCTTGCCACCTGTGATGTTTAGCCGCGAAGAGGCGGCCTCACTCCTGCTAGCCGCAAAGCTCATCAATCAAAATGCGGATGCTGAAACCAACAGACTGGTAAGTGAAGCGATGCTGAAAATAAGGTCAGTATTGAAATATTCGGATCGCGACTTTCTGGAAACGCTGGAAAACAAGGTGGAAATCCTGGCCTCCCCAATGAACCGGACGGAGGGCTTCCCCGACTCCAACATCAATCAGATACAGACCGCTCTGGTAGCCAGGAAGGTCCTCGATATTACTTATTATTCCAACTACAACGACAGCACAACGAACCGCAAGGTGGAGCCACTTGGTCTGGTTTATTATTCCAGCAGATGGCACATGATCGGGTTTTGTCAGATGAGACAAGACCTGCGGGACTTCCGCACTGACAGGATTCAAAAACTAAACATATCAAACGAGGAATTTGATCCTGACAGCCACCCTGACTTTCTGAAATTTACCCGCGGCATGACGGAGGGCTCTGATGCAAAAGAAGCTACTATTTTGTTTAGCAAAGATGTAGTCAGGTACATAAGTGAGCAGCGGTTTCACTATGGTTTTATCGAAGAAAAAGTCACCGAAGAGGGTATAGAAATGAAGTTTATCACGCCAAGATACGAGTTTGTGGCCCAGTGGATCATGATGTTCTCTACGCATGCCACGGTGGTTTCTCCGCCAGAACTCCAGGGCATGGTAGCCCAAAAAGCGAGTCAAACTTTTGAGCATCACAAAAAATATTTTGAACCCGCGAAAATAGAGTGACATAAGGTTGTCACTAGCCTGGGTTTCTTTGAACTATCAATCAAAGATTAAATCATGGAAACCTTAACAATGCTCTCAAAACTGGACCTGGCCAAAAGTGATAAAAACTACTATCACGCGAAGTTAACACCTGAAGTCAGGGACTATGACTCCTACTATTACTTATCCATAGAAGGCAAAGGATCGCCAGATGGCGACCCCTTTTTGCAAGCCATGGAGGCCCTGTACGGAACTGCCTATGGAATGAAATTTTTATGCAAAGGTGAAGACAATGACTTTGTAGTGCCAAAAATGGAATGCTACTGGTTCATAGAAGGCGGACAGGAAGTACAGCACAAATTTGCCGAAGCTGCCAAATCAGAATGGTGCTGGAAAATTGTGATCAGAATGCCAGATTTTGTAGAGTCACATCATTTCTTTCAAGCCGCAGGGCAACTGACCAGCAAAAAACCAGAATTGTCTCTGGTAATTGATCAACTCAAATTTGAACTGATCAATGAAGGCAAATGCGCTCAAACCCTGCACATTGGATCTTGGGATCGTGAGGAGCCGTCTATCGAAAAACTACATGGCTTTATCCGCAAGGAGGGGCTTGAGATTATTGGCTATCACAAAGAAATTTATATTTCGGATCCCAGAAGGGTAGCCGAAGAAAAGAAAAAGACGATTTTGAGATATCAGGTGAGATAGAAACTTCTCTTAACACACCAAAAGAGATACTGAACAAAACAGCCTTAGATGAAAACTAAAGGCTATTTTTCCGGCATGACGCCAGACATGAAGAAAAACAAAATGAGAAAAGTAAAAATGTATATCGCCATCAGTCTGGATGGGAAGATCGCAGACGAAGCAGGTGGAGTCGGTTGGCTTGATGAGATCCCACTTCCTGAAGGGACAGATTACGGCTATGGTGATTTTATCAAATCTATTGACACCACCATCATGGGTAATAGCACTTACCAACAGGTGCTTTCGTTTCCAGTGGAGTTTCCATACAAGGAGCAGGAAAATTTTGTTTACACCAAAAATCAAGAATTAACCAACGATGAGAATGTCACTTTTGTGTCGTCAGACTTTGCGCAGCACATCAAGTCTCTGAAGCAGCAGTCAGGCAAGGATATCTGGCTCATAGGCGGAGGTCAGGTCAATACGCTGGTGCATAACCTTGACCTTGTTGATGAATATTGGATTTTTGTAATGCCGGTGATTTTAGGAGCTGGCATCCCGCTCTTTGCAGATCATCCGATTAAAACCAGCTTACAACTGATCCACAGTGAGACTTACGACTCAGGCGTCACTTTTTTACATTATTCTAAATCATAAAACGAAATGGCCGAAGCACTAAAAGACAGGTTTCTACAGCGTCCTTTCCTGGAGGCGTTTGGTGCCTCCATGTCAGGCGTGTATCCCGAATGGTCCCAGTCGGATTTTTTGAGTCATATCTACACCCCTGAGTGGGAAGCCATGGAGCTCAAAGAAAGGATGACACAGGTAAGTCTGGCCGTGGGTAAATGCCTCCCTCAGGACTTTGAGCGGGCTGTCAACATCCTGAAAGCGGCCAACGATGGTACGGAGAGTTTTGACGGGCTGGTATATGCTGACTTTGTACTCCATCACGGGCAAGATCACCCGGATATTGCGCTGGATGCTTTGGAGATTTTTACCCGGCTGGGTAGCGCCGAATTTGCCATTCGGCCATTTATCCTCAAATATGAAAAACTCACTATGCAGCGAATGCTTGATTGGTCGAAGCATGAGAATGTACACGTGAGAAGACTGGCTAGCGAAGGATGCAGACCGAGGTTGCCATGGGCGCCAGCTTTGCCAGCATTTAAGCGGGACCCTTCTCCTATTTTGCCAATCCTGGAAAACCTAAAGGATGACCCGGAATTATATGTGCGTAAAAGTGTAGCCAACAACCTCAACGACCTTACCAAAGACAACCCTGAGCTGGTTTTGGGTTTGCTGGAGCGGTGGAATAAAGAACCTACCACCAACACCAGGTGGATCATCAAACAAGCATTGAGGAGTCTCATCAAAGCGGGAGATCAAAGCGCGCTGGCCATGCTTGGATACAGGGAGGCAAATGCGGAGGTTAAGAATCTAAACTTTCCGAAATCAGTAACGCTCGGAGACAAAATCAAGATCACGTTTGATTTGACCAATACAGGAAAATCGGCGAGCGATTTGATGATAGACTACATCATCTACCATCAAAAAGCCAACGGAACACTTACACCGAAGGTATTTAAATTGAGCAGCCTGACTTTGGCGCCCGGGGAGTCGAAACAGTTTGGCAAACAACACGCTATCAAGCCCATCACGACTCGAAAATACCATGCCGGGGAGCATCAGATAGCCATTCAGGTAAATGGAAAAATTCTGGCTCAAAATTCCTTTGAGCTAAAGATATGACAATCTCATAAAGCAGACATAACCACATATTTCCACTCATACCGGAAAATATGCTGGTCAAATAGGGCTATGCACTATTCTAAACATTGCCGGTTATTTTAGTGCCAAATAATCTTACTGAAATGAAAAAAGTAGCACTAAAATCCCTTTTCGCCCTCATCACTCTGGCTACATTGGCTCCTGCTCACTCGCAAAACGACAAGCTCCACATGCCACTGGAAATCAAAAACGCCTATGAAAACGGAACCCGCAAATGGGATGGTAGTGTCTCTGACACTTACTTTCAGAACAGATCGCAATACGATATCAAAGCGAAGGTAGATCCCGCCACGCGTCAGCTGACAGCCTCAGGCACCATCACCTATTTCAACAACTTTCCGGGTGAATTGAGATCGATTGGCTTTCACGCGTACAAAGACCTATACGATGAAGGCATGATCATAGAAAAACTGATCGTGAATGGAGAAGCCCGTGACATAACAGATAGAAACTGGGTTCGTAAATTCGGCACGCACTATGCCCTCTTTTTGGGTGACAGTCCCCTGGCACAGGGCGATTCGCTGACAATAGAAATAGACTGGAGCATCACCATACCTGAAAAAGTAGATAGAGATGGGGCCTTTGATGAGACCAGCATGCTGGTGGGGTACTGGTATCCAGAGATAGCCGTCTACGATGATATCTTTGGTTGGGACGCTATCAATTTTGATGGCAAAGCGGAGTTTTACCACGATGTGTCTGACTTTGACATAGAAGTAGAAATACCCGACAACTTTGTGATTTGGGCCTCTGCCGAACCTATAAATAGCGCCGAGATTTATCCTAAAAAAATTCTTAGCAGACTAGAGGAAGCCAAAAGCACCAGCGAAAACACTCCTATCATCACAAAAAAAGACCTCAAGAAAGGCCTCAAAATGGATGGCAACATTTGGAAGTACTCGGTGGATAGTTTCCCCGACTTTTCGTTTGCTTTTTCTGATCACTACGTTTGGGAGGCGGCCACATACACAGACCAGCACGGTACATATTTTGTCAACTCCGCATACCCTCCTGCCAACGAAGCTTTCGGCGATGTGCTAACAATAGAAAAAGAGGCTCTCAACTCTTTTCACAACGAATTTCCGGTTTATCCTTTTCCATTCAAACACTTCGTGGCTTTCAATGGCGAGCACGGTGGCGGCATGGAGTTTGCCGGAATGTGCAATGACCAGATGCGCACCAACTACACCGCCGAGGGAGTGCCCTATTCTGACTATGAAGCCAACAAGCTGCTCACCTTTCATGAAATGATGCACATGTACTTTCCTTTCCTGATGGGCATCAACGAGAAGCGTTACGCCTGGATGGATGAGGGTATGGCCGAATTCTCCGAAGACTACTTTACTGACATCAACCTGGAGTCATATAGGGGCCGAACGCGATTTGCGTCTAGCAGCAACCCTCCACTCATGGTAGAGACCTATTCCATTCCCAAAACCTACGGCACCATATCATACGATATTTCATCCCAATCTTACCACGCTTTGCTTCACCTGCTGGGCAAAGATGTGTTTGACAAATGCATGCAAGCCTACATGGACAGGTGGAAATACAAACACCCCTCTCCGTACGATTTTTTCTTTACGTTCAACGATGTTTCCGGCCAAAACCTAAACTGGTTTTGGAAGCGATGGTATTTTGATTTCGGATACCCGGATGTGGCAGTCAAATCATTCGAAGATGGTGAGCTGACAGTAGAAAACCTGGGTGGATTCCCGATAGCTGTGGAAATAGAAGTGACCTACGCTGATGGCTCGGTTTCATCCGAAATGACCAGCCCAGCCGTTTGGAAAGACTCCAGCACTTTCGTGAAAGAAATCACGTCTGACAAAGAAATCGCTGCTATCGAGCTGAAAACGCTCAATGGGCCAGATGCCGTGAGCACCAATAATAAATGGGAAGCCAAATAGATTTTCGCTAACTTTCTCTGCTTATAACGAGACCGCTGTTGATTGCGTGGTGTGTCTGTCCCGACAGGATTACCGCCCAACAAATCTGTGGTGAGTTTCAACAAAAGCATGAATATCTAAAATTGAAATTATGAAAAGCGGATTAGTAAGAGGAATTGTATTGATGGGTGTAGGCGCATTTGTGATATACTGGGCTGTGACGCACTCTCCAAAAGCCGGAGTAGGACAAATGATCTCAAACGAACTCAGTGGGTCTTATACCATGGGCGAAGGTGCCTATTATGCCTCGCTTGTGGTGGGAACGGTGCTGGCCGTTCTGGGCATCATCAGGACGTATAAGTCAGTAGGCTAAAGGTATCACGATATACTAGATAAGCGCGCATGTGCGCGTTATCTGGTTGTTAGCGAGAATTCGCACCACTGATCTACATCATGAACTTGGATAATATTCTTTTCGGACTAATAGCTTTCCTAGTTGGACTAATTGCCTTTCTTTCTGATAAACCTAGATCATGGAAGGAAAAGAAAGCTGGACCAATGGGTTTATCTGAAGCACAGTACAAAACAGGATATTGGATGATGATGCTAGCGGGTATAACGCCACTCTTGATTGGGATTTTTTAATATGAAAACTCGTGTACAACAGAAACTTTCTAACTATCTGGTAATTCCAATTTTTATTTTGATCGTTCTGGCTCTTCTGCAAGTTGAACTTTATTGGTACGTTTTAATCGTTCCAGGACTAACATTCTACGTCTTGCTAACCCACAAGGAAATTGAGATTTCCAACGATACAATCTTCTTCAGAAAAGCTTTTAACCCATTCGTCAGAACTCGATATTTGAAACTAGATGAGGTAAACAAAGTAATTTATGTTGACAGAAAAAATGCAGGTCGACAATCAGCCTATAAACATAGCTACTTCCGATTCTTTACATCTGACAACAAACACGCAACTCAACGAATTGTGCTATCGGACAAGTCTGCAACTGAAGTACTCAGAACTCTTAATCGACTTAACATCTCAACTGAGACGACAACTAAAGATTTAGACGAAGACAAACTGCTATAGAAAAAGACATCTCGCTAACAGTTGCTAGCACGAATGCGCCAACTGCCAATTTGCAAACTTCAGTGCAAACATCACCATGAATCAGCCGCTGAGAAAGGTTGGTGCTTTCTACGTGCCGCATCTTGCAGGAGTTTTCATCTTTCTAAACGCAGTGCATTCTGGATTCTTTGTGAGCACCGGCAGATTCATTAGTTTTATCGGAACTTGCCAAGCTCGGGGCGCACTCCTGCTAGCTTAGCGTTAGTAGCAATTCTGATTCAATGGGAGATTCAAGAGAAATTCGAAGGGTAGTATTCTTTTCTAAGCATGACATCTCATCAGGATACAATCTTCAGAATGCAGAACAGGTGCTGAGTAGCACTGACCTTTCAAACGTTTCAGACATCAATGATTTTTTAGAGTTATACAACATAAAACTTTACTTTGATAATGGAATGTTTTTACCCGATTGGAGCGACAAAACCAGAAGCGATTTCCAGCTAACAAGCAGGGAAGCTTGGAAAAAAGTTGTTCAGGAGTTTAACTCAATAGATGACCAAAATATTTTATCAAAGTTTGCAGCTCTAGAACACTCCTATCAAAAATCATTTTGGGAGGTTTTCGTAAATCTTACTACTTATAAAAAGATCAGCAAGCCATATCTGGCTCAAATACTAGATCAGAACCCTTACCAAATCAGAATCATCCTTACACACCAAAAACTTGTAAGCAACTTCGCTAATGAAATACGCATATTTCTAAAATCCTTTCCGGAAACTGCGGAGCTCCTACTTTCTAACTACGAGCAGGCTCACTCTTCTGATGTGCCAACATATTATTTTCCTAACAACCTAAGTATTCAAGATAAGCATGACATTATTTCAAATTACATGGATGGAGATAATCCTAATTTGAACTTCATAAGACTCATAGAAAATTCAACTTCTCAAGAGCTTAAGCTAACGAGTAAGATCAAGTTCAACTCTAAAAAAATAGCTGATGAACTAAATGATAAAATTTTAAAAGAGGGGCACTCTTCAAAATTTGGTATTCAAGTAGCCATGACTGAAGATCAAATTGAACCTATAACAAGATCATCTGAAGATAACATAATTACAATTAATTACAGTCTTGAGTTTCTTGACTCTTTAAAAGAAAATACTGATCTGTTTAGAGTATTTGACAACTTGTTTTTTTACACAAATGACCATGGATTATTCACCTTAGTGAACAAACCATCTGAAATGGATGTGATGGAAAAACTATTCGTCAAGTCAAAAAATGAATATATCATAGGAATGGTATTCCAACGCAAACATTATCTATCTCATCTACAAATTGTATCATTCCATCATTACTTAATTCGAAGAAATAATTCTTTAGAAAATTTGGTAAGTTCCTTCATTGAAGACATAGTAGGGCATTTCGGCATTGATACCTTACATCTTAATTTTCCATCTCCGAACTCATCATACGTAGAGAAAATCAGAAGTCTTGCACCTGAGTTTGAATTTCTATTAAAGCAGTTTCAGTTTTATGTTCAGGAAGGAGAAATTGATATTGAGCTTTTGAAATACAGCTCATCTGCTTTAAGACTTAGTGAAATACCAAGTATGAATGAGAAAAAATATATTTATGCGAACGATGATCAAATAAATAATCTACAATACCATTTTTTCTCTGACCAAAATACAACCTACTATATCGAGCCCTTTAAAGACAAATACAAAAATCTATTTGATTTACTTAATAAGGAGAACATCAAGTTAGAAATGTTCAAAGATTACCAAAGGGGCACAATTGATTATTTGATTAATGAGGGTTACTTATTCATAGATGTAAACCGAAGGATAAAATTTAAAAATGAACCTCTAATGATCGTAGCAAAAGAACTTTATGAGAATGAAGTTATGAGCTACTGGCATTACCAACAAGCAATTAGGGATCAAGTTGATTTAATGCTAAACTCTGAATTATTAATTGCTAAAAGCACATTATTTACAGACCAAGAAAGAGACTATCTCAATTTTCATTTAAACAAGAAGTTCTCCAATGGTTTGGACTTAAGAAACAAATATGCGCACGGTACAAATCCAAGTTCAGTTAAAGAAAATGAACAGGAATATTTAATACTCTTAAAGATGATTGTTTTATCATTATTGAAGATTGAAGATGATTTTGCCATCCATAAGACCATTAAGAATTAAAAGCTACTAACAAACGTAGCTGTTGCACAACTCTAACTTTGTGAAGAATTGGCCCCATTCACAAATTCACAGCATGACTCAAGCGACCTGAGCCGCATTCTCTAAGATCAACATTTTCAAAAAAAGGAGATATATTGGATTGTGCAACAGGCACAAGCGCTAATCGTTTTGCTACACACTAGCTAGAAAACGAAACTAATCTGCGAGATCTCCAAATGCTGCCTGGGCACTCGAGCCCCAAAACGACGGAAATCTATAGGCATGTGCCTACCAAAAATCTAGATGGGTAAAAGTCCTTTAGACTTAATGGGATAGATTGGTATATTTGAAAGGCAGGTAACGCACACAGTGCGCGTTAGCTGGTTGTTACCACACATACTCTCCTAGCCGATGAACAAGAATCTAGCAATCTTATTTCTCATCATAACATCCTTTATTGGCTGCAAGACCAGTCAAACAACAATGCTCATTTCTGACAGCTATGATGAAGAGAAGAACATAACATCCTTAATGCTCTTTCCATACGGTAACATTGACATTCCTGGGGAATGGACGAAAACAAATTATAACGAAACCAGCAGACAGCACTATTTTAAAAACGCTGACTCAACATCAATTGCAGTTGCACTCAACCCAGTGAACAAGTACCCATTTCATAATGACACCTTAACGAACCAACAATGGGTGGATAAATTCTATTTGTGGGATTCCGAATACTACCTGAATCAAGGCTATACAACCGAAATACTGGACACGGAGGAAACTGGAGACTTTCTAATTTGGAAAATTGTCGGTAACAATGTAAATACTATGTTCCTTTTTGGACGCAAGAACGAATATGCCCTGAACTATGCAGTTTTTACAGACAATCTAACTGATGAACAGCGGATTAACTTCTTAACGGAACTGTTCAACCAAAACTAAACGTGTGGTAACAGGCGATATGGCGAATGGCCAAACTACCAACCTGAGACTTCTGTGCAACTCGACCGTGACCCTGCCCATTCTGAAATTTTAGAGCTTCGTAGAGACTTCTGTGGTTCTGGCTTTTATCTTTCAAGAGGCAGTTCTTCATGGATACTGTTGTGGTGGTTGGGCAGTTTCACTATTTTACTGCTTTTTAAAGACGGATGTGGCCACTCGCCATATTTGATCGTCGTAGATCATTGATCTTCGTTACTTAAACTCTTATGGCGCAATTCATAGAACTACTTTCAAGAGATTTTCAAAACTTTCTTGAACAACATGATTTCAAAATTGAAACTGCCCATGAAGGTCAACTTCATGTTATTTACAACCCTGATTTCAACGTAAAGGTTTACGACTGTATGGGACATGGGTTTGGGGTGAACACGAACCTCTGTTCAAGTTTTGACACCTCAATTTATGAAGGGGATGAAATGGCCATGTACTGGGTGTTTAAATACTTTGACCTTCAAGAACAATCAAACTTTAGTGCTCGAACTAAAGAAGCTTATTTAAAAAACCTACAGCTTCTTTATTCAGACTTACAACTAGTCATAATTAGACTTTTGGATTTTGGATCAGACTTTTGGAACGAGCCAGCAATGCGGATCAACCTACTGGCTAAAGAACATTTTAAAAACTAAAAAAACGATCCACAACAATATGTATGAGGCATGTAATTAAGTGCTTTCTGCTACCTTCTGCTCGTGGGATCCCGATAGCTATCGGGACTAATCCCCACTTGCCATATCCGATCGTTTTGCTACACACTAGCTAGAAAACGGAACTAATCTGCGAGATTTCCAAATTCCTGGGCACACGAACCCCAAAACGACAGAAATCTAGATGCATGTGACTACCAAAAATCTGGATGGGTAAAAGTCCTTTAGACTTAATGGGATAGATTGGTATATTTGAAAGGCAGGTAACGCGCACTGTGCGCGTTAGCTGGTTGTTAGCGACAAATACCCCACATTGAGACAACTACTTTTTATATTGATAGTACTTACTCCTTTGATCTCTTTCGGACAACAACCTAAGCTGAAAGAGGTTACTGAATACTATCCAAAAACTAAGATGGTTAAGAGCCACTATTTTGTCATCAAGCCGGAAAAGGAAATCTATCATGGTGGGTATGAAGTATATCGAAAAAACGGCCAACTTGAGGAAAGAGGATACTTTGATCATGGAGATAAAACTTCCTACATTAAGTTTAATTCTAGCGGACAAGTGATCAAGGAATTATCAGATTCTGAACAAACAACCAGAACATACTTTTCGAACGGGGAATTAAAATCAATTGAGGTAACAAGGAATGGAGAACCTACTGGAACATGGACAACCTATGAACTGAACGGATGCGGTAAACCATTCTTAACTTCCGCAAAAGAATTTCAGGATGGCAAAGTTATTTCAAAATCTGAGTCTATAAACCACATATTTTTAGGGGTATCTTCTGTCAACACCCTCATAACGCAGGACACTTTTGGTAAAGCTGATACCATACATGTTAACACAACCTGTGATGTAATTTACCCATCCGAGGCACGAAGAAACCAGATTGAAGGAACACTTTTCATTAAGATTAATCTGACGGCTGACTGTGATTTTAACTATGAACTCATAAACGAGCTTGGTTACGGAATTGAAGATCAATTCATTGATAACCTCGAACAAGCAAAGAAAAAGCTAAAAGTGAATCGGAACTGTCAAGAGATAGAAGTAACTATCCCAATGCAGTTCAAATTGCAATGAATCAGTCGCTAACAGACAATGGTGGCGCATGGCCTCTCGCCATATCCGATCGTTTTGCTCCGCACAAGCTAGAAAACGGAACTAATCTGCGAGATCTCCAAATGCCTGGGCACTCGAACCCCAAAACAACAGAAAGCTAGATGCGTGTGACTACCAAAAATCTAGACGGGTAAAAGTCCTTTAGACTTAATGGAATAGATTGGTATATTTGAAAGGCAGCTAACACACACAGTGCGCGTTAGCTGGTTGTTGGCAAGCATACCTTGAACGGAGAATATGAACCTTAAAGATTTCGAACTGAACTTCGCAAAAGTGAAGAAGACTCACCCTGACTTCCATTTCGTCTTGAACAAAGGAACTGATGAACCTACTATTGCTAGCTTTTCGAATGATCTTGGAGTAGAAATTCCCGAAAACGTAAGCGAGTTTTTCCAGCATTTTAACGGACTAACAACTCAGAATCCAGATTTGGAAATTTTACGGATTGAACGTTGGGAGATGATTGATAACGGCAAGTTGAAATTTGCTACTATTAACGGAATCAACATCTGCTTTGACTGCTCTCGTACTAACCAAGCAGGCCAATGGACCATCCTGAACGCCGAAACGAATTACGAACTAACTCTTACCATGAGTAGCTTCTGGTCGAACAAAATATGGCACTGGATACGAACAGGCAAGGAAATCTGGAAAGACGAATTCTGGCTACCCAAAAACTAACGCTTGCCAACAGACGCTGATCGGGCATATGTTTCAGCCCTTTCTCAGCTCGGCTTCACCTCCTCCCGGGCAGTTTCACTACCTTGGTACTTTTTAGAAAGGGTACGGCCACTTGCCATATCTGATCGTTTTGCTACACACTAGCTAGAAAACGGAACTAATCTGCGAGATCTCCAAATGCCTGGGCACTCGAACCCCAAAACGACGGAAATCTATATGCGTGTGACTACCAAAAATCTGGATGAGTAAAAGTCCTTTAGACTTAATGGAATAGATTGGTATATTTGAAAGACAGGTAACGCACACAGTGCGTGTTATCTGGTTGTTATCAGTAATTGTAAAAGACGACAGCAACAGATAATGATAGCAGATAAACCATTCATATTTTATTCACTTCCAAAAAGTAGGACAACTCAGCGATTGAATGGTGGAAAGATTGAAAAAGTTTGGGCTGGTTTGAACACCTTTTTGACGAACTGTTCTACAGTTTCAATTAACGAACCGACAAGAATTCAATTGACAGCTTATTCCGCTTGGAAAGATGATGAGCATCCAGAGATTGCTGACAAAATAATTGCTGATACAAGAATAGTTTTCGGAGAACCAAAATCAGAACCGCTATCATACCATTATCCAAGTGGTCTTCCTTCCACTCAAACAAAAAATGAGTGGGAGTTTGACAAAGGTGACTTATCAAAAGTGCTTGACTATATAATTGCAGGACAACCTTGGCCTAAGTTCACTTTTGGACCAGTTGAATTAATAGTTTCATTTGATTTCAACCTCATTGACCCAACAACAAGAATTGAATTGCCAAACCAACAAAACAAATCAAGTATTATGGTTTGGCTTTCTCGTAGTTGTTCTTGCAGTTCTGATTTGTATTTTCCATATGACAAGGCAGACCAAAATTTCAAAGACTATTTAAACAAAATTGAAACTCACCTACCTTTCAAATTGGAAGAGAAATATTTGCGACTTGGACGTCCAAAGAAAAATAAAACTCAGTATACTTTCACTAAACTTAAAACAGAGTGATAGAACTGAACAGATAAATAATAAATACTGGTAACACTCTGTATAGTGCACACCCTTCGGGATACGCACCATACAGTAAACGGTACCACACATAAACGGACCTCAATGAAGAAATTTATTCTATTTGGAATTGTAACACTCTCAATTCAACTTTTTGCTTTTGCCCAAGAACCTTCCAAATCCGCTGCACTTAGAAAACGAATCGCTGATGAACGTTTGGAGCAGAATTAAAAACACAACTTACACTCAGTTCGCAATTTTCGCCAGTACTGAATTCCTGATTGGGTTTATCTTAACTGGTACGTTCATGTATTTGGGAGCCTATAAACCAGGCCTGAACTTCCTAACAATTCCAGCATTAATTCTTCTTGCAGCAATATTCCTTCTAACAAGCCTGATCCTGGTTTTCAAAACCAAACTGAGTTTACAGGTATTATTAACGATTTCGATTGTTGCTATACTCAGCTTTTTAACTTTTCTATGCGTTGATTCAGTGTCAACAATTATCGAACTCGGATGGCTCAAGTGTGACTTATGCCCATAAACACTGACAAGACACTTCGAGCTGATCATAACTTAAACTTTTGCGGAATGAAGTTCTTGAGTCTTCACTATAAGATGAAGAAGAAAACAGTATCTATAAACCCCTCTTACATTCACCTCATTGAATGATTTTAAGCTTAGGACATTATGCAGCAGAGCTGGTTTTAAAACCTAACCAGCGATTGGGCTCCCTATCAGATGATTCGAACCTGCCTTACTTGATATAAAATTCTATCTCCTCTACTTTCTCATTGTTCAAAAAGTCGATAGCTCGTACAATGAGCTTGTGCTTACCCTTCTTGATGTTGGTGATCAGTCCGGCGTAGCTCCTCTCCGGCTCATTGCCAAGCTTGTAGTACATTTTGCTGATCCCGGAGGTTTTGTCAGTAGCAGACAAGAAAATACCCGCTGTGATCGGATACTCCTTCAAGCCGCTTCGCTCTCGTGTGGCTCCTGTATTGAACTGTATGAAAATCTCCGGCTCTGTACTGTCGAGATAAAACTTAAAGTCAGCAATGTTTCGGTTGTTCACATTGTCATAACCGAAATAGCTCAGCGTGGTAAATCCCTCTTTGCTCAGCGTAAACGGCTCAGCATATGCATTTTCTCCCACTTCATTGTTGACAGAGTAGGTGATATTTTGAAGGCCGGATTCAGGGTCAGTACCTGTCAGCCTGATCTTCGAATACGGGCCTAGGTAAAGCGTGTCCTCCCTTACAAATGAGTAATTTTCAACCTTGTGACTAATTACCGGTCCTGTAAGGTCCACATAGAATTTGTTGACATTGTGCTTGAATTCTTCAAATCCTCCCTGCCCCAGGTAGTGGCTCTTTTTGGAGTCCGCCGTGGAGTTGTTCAAATTATCAACAGAGTAATACCTAATCAGGTGCACTCCGGAGACGCTAGGCAAATAAAATGGATTCTCATATTTCTTAAACTCCTCCTCATCTACTGAAAACATGATCTCCTTCACTCCTACTTTATTATCTACAGCTGTCAGTTTCAGTTTGGTTCTACCCGAGAAATAAATCTCATCATTTACGATAAACCTATCTCCCAGCACATCGGCCACCATAAGCGGCGCTGACTTGTCGAGGAAGAAGGAAAAGGACTGTTCTTCTTCTACATTGCCAACCCGATCTTCCGAATGAAAATACACCGTATGATCTCCCTCTTCCAGCTCGGTAAACGGTAGTTCCTTTCCATTGTAAACTTTTTCCGAAAGGTCATCAAATCGGTACTTCAGGGTCTTTATGCCTGAAAGCGAATCGTAAGCCAGTAGATACATTTTCGATCCATTAGAGACCACCCCGGCTTCCGTGATCCCGTTCACGTTGATCTTACTGACCGGGTCCTGATCATCTATGATAAAACTGACCGTTTGCGTTTCCTCCACATTCCCAACGTTATCAATAGCGTAAACGCTAAGCTCATAATCGCCTCTGGTGCTAAATTCGATAGGCTGCTGGTAATCCTTGAAACCCGAACCATTGATTTTGTAGCTAAGCGTTCTCACGCCCGACATTTCGTCTTTGGATGCAAGCTCCACGGTCATGCCGTCTTTGTAATAGAGATGCTCCGGAGACTTGTATTTACTCACATTTTTGTAGCTGATGGTACTCACAGGGGCAATTCCATCGGCATACACTTCAAACATTATTTCCAGATTTGGAATGATTTGTTTTGTTTCCGGGTCCACGGCATGCTTTGATCTGATGTAGTTTACACCCTCGGTATCCAGATAAAACGGGTCTGCATACTTTTCTGTGACCTTGCTTTTCAGCCGTTCCTTTTCTCCATTCGGACTATCCGAAATAAACAGATAAACCGGAGTTGATTTTCTCCAATATAGGTTTCCTGTAGAATCAGTATGATGAGTAGGCAGATCCTGAGCATACGTGCACACGACCATCAGTAGAAAGGCTGAAAATAGGCTGTATTTCATTGGTGTTAGGTTTGACGGAATATGATCAAAATTTTAAAGTGAAAACCGAACCTGTTCCTGGTTTACTGGACACTTCGATCAATCCATTTACTTTTTCTATAAGTTCTTTGCAAAGCACCAGACCAAGTCCTGATCCTTTTTCCTGCGATGTACCTTCTGTGGTCCTGTTGGTTCTGATATCAAAAAGTTTGGCCACTTTATCCTGATCCATACCCACACCCGTATCGGCGACCTGGATCAGCTGATGCCCCTCTTCTTCTTTGAACCCCACACTGACCTTACCATCAATAGGGGTGAATTTGATGGCATTTTGAATGAGATTTCTGATGACAATATTTAGCATGTTGATATCCGACTCAAGTCTCATGTCAGTAGAAACATGGTTCTCGAGGGTGATGCCTTTCTTGACTGCCTGAACGGTGAGAAGTCTGAAAGACTCTTCCACCAAAGCATGTACATCTACAGGCTCAAGCACAGGTTCTGCATTTTGTATTTGAGACTTGGACCATACGAGCAAATTGTCGAGCAATGTAGCACTACTGGTCAGCTGAGCCTCTACATTGCTAAGAGCTACTTTCAGCTCTTCGTCCACTTCAAATTCGTCCAGTACGAAAAAGAAACCCTGCAGTGAACTGATCGGGCTCCTGAGATCATGCGCGATGATGGAGAAAATCCGATCCTTTACACTGTTGGCTTCTACCAGCGCAAGGCGTTGTTCTTCTATAGATTGGTTCTTCTCTCTCAGGCTGGCGGCATATCGCCTTGATCTCTTCTGATTAATCAAAACCAAAGCAGAAATGATGATGATGGAAATGATGATAATACCAAGCACCATAAACAGATTTCTGCGATCCATCATGAGGCGCTCATTTTCCTGCTCACGCGCAGCAACTTCCATTTCACTGAGGCGATTCTCGTTTTCTAAAAGCTTCAGTGCGATCTCATTTTTTGTCAGGTGGGCATATAGCTCCTGGTTCAGGGAGTCTTTCACATGAATCTCCTGCTCCTTCTTATATATTTCTATTTCCTTTTTGAGTAGCTCATTTTCTTTTTTGGCTTTTTCGGCTTCCGCTATCTGTTTCTCTATCTTTTCCTGCTCCAGCTCCTTGCTTATGGTCTTTACAGTTTCGCGTTGAATCTCTTCGTGAAATGTCTTATACAGGTCGAAGTACTGAAGTGACTTATCCACCTTCCCCATTTTTTCATAGGTCTCTGAAAGCATCCCGTAAACACTTCGCATCTGATACTTATCGTAGAGCTCCCGTGCGATATCAAGTGCTTCCAGCAGTAACTCCACCGACTCTTCATAGCGACTCAAATTATTGAGCACCACGGACATATTGATAAGAGCAGAAATGACCCCCACAGGCTCCTTACTTGATCGTCTGGCTGCCAGGGTCTTAGTGAAATGATCCAGTGATTGCTCATACTTCTCAAGATCTGCATAGAGCATACCGAGATTGTTGTTGATCATGGCAATGCCGTTTTCATTGGATACTTGCTCGTTCAGCTTCAATGATTTCTCGTAGTAATCGGCAGCCTCCTGATAGTGGTTGTTGTTCCAATAGACGAACGCCACGTCATTCAGCGCTCCTGACGCACTCCTTACATCTTGATTTTCGAGTAGGTATTCATACTTCTCGAGATTGTGATGAATGATTCCAGAGTCGCTTTTGGATAATGGGTGTTTCTGCGCGGACACGCAGAAAACTGTGATAACAAATAATAAAATGGATGCTAATGGCTTCATTGATCCGCTGGTAGGTGGTCTATGATTAGTTGGTAAACTAAAATTAGACTAATTTTTATTTACAACACCCCTATTATCGACAATTCCCCTCTTTTGAGGGACAAACAAACCTATCTGCTAAATATGAATCGGTCTGTTCTCTGTTGCGGCCAGGCATGCTTCTTTTTTTTCTTAGGTTTTGCGCAAGTTAATTTTAATCATATCAGGTAATGACCAAGATCACACTGATATATCAAAGAGGTATTTGTATCGATATTAACTTCGACTTATTAAATACTCACAAAAATAGAACCACTATGAAAAATACACTCAAATTACCCCCCCATTTTATTCTTGATTTTTCTTATCGGGAGTTGTGAACAGGAAGAAATGCAGATCAATCCCGAACTGCGAAAAGTAAGAGAGCATCAGACCATCGAAATGAGTCAGGAATTATCAGAAGATGAGATCACAAGTCTGATCTTGCTTAATGAAAATCACGAAATTCCATTTGAAGAAATCCAACGACAGGTGGAGGAAATTAAGGTAGATCTCTTTGGGTCTTCCAACGGTGCACGAAATGCGAGTGTCCTTAATACATCTTATTTAGCGCTGAAAAGAGGTAATAATGCAGCTATGAGAATTGAGGAAGATTCGATTACATTGGCATACGTTGTAAACTTTACAGATGAAAACAACGAACCTGCAGGGCATGCCATCATCTCAGCAGATGACAGGGTGCCTGGGGTATTGAGTTTTGCTGCATCTGGAGCGATTGAGGATACGATATCTAATCCTGGCTTGGCCATTTTTGTAACCAGAGTGGAAGACTACATGCTTTCGCAAATTGAGAAATTTGAAAGCGAATATGATTCTCTTCTTGAAACTGCTTACGCAAAACTACTTGCCAATCTTCCTGATAGCCTCGTTTATTTGTTTGAAGACTCGACAACCTCAGGAGGTAGAGTAGCCCCACCACCTGATGATGATCCATGTGTAGATTGCATGATCGTTACACGGTACGAATTTGGCCCATGGTCTGATATTACGAACACTGGCCATCTCTTAAATACAACCTGGGAACAATGGGCTCCATACAATGACAGTATTCCACACTCTTGTGCGGCCGGAGGGAATGCCCCTGCCGGATGTGGGGCCATTGCTGCTTCTCAGATCCTGGCATTTCACCAATCACCTGCCTCTCATCACGGCATGACATACGACTGGTCTCAAATAAACTCGAAATCCACCACAGCCCCAACAGACCCATGGGCTCCTCAGGTGAGTCATCTTGTAGCTCATGCCGCAAATCATCTCCTGTCGATCACTGCATGTGATGAAACGATAACTCTTCCCGAGAACACCTTCGGAAATTTCATATTCTACTTCGGATACACATACGACAGGTACACGGATTATGACAAAAACCTGATCGAAGCAAGCATAGTGGCAAACATGCCGGTTCACATGCAAGGGATGGCAAGGAAACATACAACAGCTGGCATACCTACATATACACAGGGTCATATATGGGTTGCCGATGGTTTCAGGTACAGGCAGAGATCAAAAGAAACTATCGTTGAAATCGTCGATCAAAATGGAGTCGTTTATCATTCCACATCATCTTTTTCAACTGACTATCAAAAACTCTTCCACCAAAATTGGGGATGGGATGGTAGAGATAACGGCTGGTATCTTGAGGGCGTTTTTGATACCAACGCTGGTCCTACCATTTCATCTAATTCAAGAACGGAATCGGAAGGCGAACCGGGAAATTATCAATACAGGGTAATGGCCATTACAGGAATAGAACCAAACTAATACTGCTATGAAAAATTCAATTATATACTTACTTGCTCTTGCTAGCATTGCTTTTACGAGTTCTTGTGATACTGATGATCTGGGCCATGGAGCTTTGGGGCCAATCGAATTCAGTTATCTGACTTTTTTCATTGACCCAATACCCATGAATGGAAATATTCAAGTGTATTTTGATGAAAATGGGCAGGCATTACTACTGATCACGAATTTTGAAGGAAAAAAATACAGGTCGGATGGAGTGAATGATGACGGTTTTTATGAGGCATATATTGAAATCGGGCACAGAAAGATAGCTGAAAACATCGGAGACACGACCTTTTATCAACCAGCAACTTGGTCTTATAACCTACCCGTTCTTCTAGACACAATTACAAAAATAGAGGTGAAGGTTGATTCCGCTTATTTTGAAAAAGACCAACCAGAAATGACCAAAATCAGGTATTATATGCCCTACGAGCTTGTTGAAAATGGCTACAAAGATTATCGGATTGCTCCATCACCCTTTTATAAGGAAGAAGCACTTTCTCAATTTAATGAGAAGTCTAAAGCACTGATGGATGGAAGTTTTTATGTGGACTTGCCTCCAGCCGCAGAAACTGGAGAATATACTTTCGAAATATCCGTAACATTCTCTTCAGGCGAAATAGCGATTTTCACCTCAGACCCTGTTTTCATAGAGGGAAAATAAACCAGAAGTCAGAAGCTGCCTCTTAAGGGCAGCTTCTGTTTTAAATATGAATCGGCCTGTTCTCTGTTGCGGCCAGGCATGCTTCTTTTACCGCTTCCATATAGGTAGGGTGAGCGTGTGACATACGAGAAACGTCTTCCGCAGAGGCCCTAAACTCCATAGCCGTAACAGCCGAAGCTATCATATCAGCCGCACGGGCACCAATGATGTGCACTCCCAAAATTTCATCCGTTTCCTTGTCGGCAAGCACTTTTACCAGACCATCTACGTCCATAGATGCTCTTGCTCTGCCCAGCGCTTTGAATGGAAACTTACCCGCTTTATAAGCTCTTTTCTGTTCTTTTAGCTGCTCTTCTGTAAAACCAACACCCGCAACTTCCGGCCAGGTGTAAACCACGCCAGGGATCAGGTTATAGTTTATGTGAGGCTTCTGGCCCATCATTTGCTCAGCTACAAACACGCCTTCTTCTTCAGCCTTGTGAGCCAGCATGGCGCCCTTCACCACGTCTCCTATGGCCCATATATTGTCAATATTTGTTTTGAGGTGCTCATCGGTTTCGATCTGACCTCTATCCGTTGTTTTAATCCCAACATTTTCCAATCCAAGACCTTCGGTATATGGTTTTCTTCCAATGGAAACAAGGCAATAATCTCCTTTGAGCTCAAGCTTTTCTCCTTTAGGCGTGTCTGCCGTCACTGTCACTTCCTTGCCCTTGGTTGCTACGGCGCTTACTTTGTGTCCCAGATACAGATCAAAACCCAACTTCTTTAGGGACTTTTGAAGCTCTTTTCCAAGTGTACTGTCCATGGTAGGGATAATATTGTCCATAAACTCTACTACGGAAACTTTCGCTCCCAGACGAGCATAAACAGACCCCAGCTCAAGGCCGATAACCCCTCCTCCAATGATCACAAGGTGCTTTGGTACTTCTTTAAGCTCCAATGCTTCGGTACTGGTAATCACCCGCTTTTTATCCAGTTTGATAAAAGGCAAAGACGAAGGTTTCGATCCTGTGGCTATGATCACCTTTTCTGTGGTGATCGTTTTTTCTTCCTTTCCGGATATTTTGATTGTGTTTTTATCTACAAAAGACCCCAGCCCATGAAGTACCTCGATTTTGTTTTTATTCATCAGGTAGTTGATGCCTTCAGTGTTTTGCTTCACCACGTCAGCTTTGCGGTCTATCATTTGTTTGATATTCACCTTAGGCTTGGCAATGTCTATACCGTGCTCCTTGAAAGTGTGCTCTGCATTGTGAAAATGCTCCGAGGAGTCAAGCAGTGCTTTGGACGGAATACACCCTACATTCAGACAAGTTCCTCCCAGAGTGTCGTATTTTTCAATGATGGCTGTTTTCAGACCCAATTGGGCACATCTGATAGCAGCAACATATCCACCTGGTCCTGATCCGATTACTGTTACTTGATAGTCCATGGTATAGGGGTTTTGAGGGTTAAAAAAAGAAATTATACTCCAAGAAGCAATCTGGTTGGATCTTCGAGAAGCTGCTTTACTCTAACAAGGAAACTGACCGATTCACGGCCATCAATGATTCTGTGGTCATAAGACAATGCTACGTACATCATCGGCTTGATGACAACCTGCCCGTTCTCAGCAACCGGTCTTTCCACTATATTGTGCATACCAAGTATAGCTGACTGAGGTGCGTTGATTATTGGCGTTGACATCATGGAGCCAAATATTCCACCATTGGTAATGGTGAACGTTCCACCCTGCATTTCGTCAATGCTCAACTTCCCTTCTCTTGCTTTTACGGCAAGTCTCACAACTTCTTTTTCCACCTGATCAAACGACAGTGATTCTGCGTTTCTGATTACCGGAACCACAAGACCTTTAGGTGCAGAGACAGCAATAGAAACATCACAATAGTCGCTATAAAGGATTTCTTCTCCGTCTATTTGCGCATTCACTGCGGGCCATTCCTGCAGCGCCATGGTACACGCTTTGGTAAAGAAAGACATGAAACCAAGGCCTACTTCGTATTTCTCTTTGAATGACTCTTTGTATTTCTTTCTGAGCTCCATGACAGGCCCCATGTCCACTTCGTTGAAAGTGGTAAGCATGGCAGTTTCGTTTTTCACGGACACCAAACGTCGAGAAACGGTCTTTCTCAGAGAAGTCATCTTCTCCCGTTTCTGCCCACGGCTGCCACCGGCAGAAATTGTTGGTGGTGCTGCTTCTGCTTTCTTCTCTGGTGCCGCACTCTTTTGAGGTGCCGGAGCTGATTTTTCAGCCTTCATGGCATCCTCCTTGGTGATGCGGCCGTCTTTGCCAGTTCCTTTTATATCGTCAGGACTCAGTCCTTTTTCATTCAGGATTTTGGCAGCTGCCGGGGATGCATGCCCTGCGGCGTATGAATCGCCAGATGAAGTCTCAGCCGTAGCAGTTTGTGCAGGTGGTTCTTTCGACTCTATGTCACCTTCGGCTACCTCTATTTTGCATAGCAATGCTCCAATTTCCAGTGTCTCGCCTTCAGGGGCTATGATTCTCAAAACTCCCTGGGCCTCAGCTGTAAGCTCGAATGTAGCTTTGTCTGACTCTATCTCTGCTATCACCTCATCCAACTCTACCATGTCACCATCAGCCTTCATCCATGAAGATATGGTCACCTCGTTGATAGACTCACCAACAGCTGGCACATTCATTTCGATGACTTCACCTGTGGATTTGGGTTCTGCGGCAGGTGCTTCTGCTTTCGGCTCTTCAGCTTTTTTAGCCTTGGAGTCGTCTATCTCACACAATAGACCTCCTATTTCCAGGGTGTCTCCTTCTTGTGCTTTGATATGTAGAACACCGGCTGACTCTGCCGTCACCTCAAAGGTGGCTTTATCAGACTCCAGCTCACAGATGACTTCATCCATTTCCACATAATCACCATCATTTTTTGACCATTGGGCTATGGTCACCTCAGCGATAGACTCACCTACGGCAGGTACTTTTATTTCAAGACTCATAATTTCTGTCTTTTATTTTTCAAATGCTTTTTTAACAATATCGGCTTGCTCTTCCTTGTGAACCTTGGCATAACCTGTAGCAGGTGACGCCATCGATTTTCTGGTAATTGCCTGGAAGCTCAAACCTGAAACTCTGATCATAAAGCTCAGAGCTCCCATGTTTTCTGGTTCCTCCTGAACCCACACCAAATTAGGGTTGGTGTATTTCTTTAATATTTTCTCTAGTTGAACTTTAGGGAAAGGATATAATTGCTCCAATCGCACTACGGCAACATCTTTGCGCTTTTGTTTTTGCTGTTCTTCCAAAAGGTCAAAGTAAACTTTACCTGTGCATAGCAGTACTTTTTTCACGCTCTTGGCTGTAACATAATCATCGCCAATCACCTCCTGAAAAGAACCTTTTGTGAACTCCTCTAAAGGAGAAATCACCTTAGGATGTCTTAGGAGCGACTTTGGTGAGAATACAACACATGGTTTTCTAAACTCCCAGGTCACCTGCCTTCTCAGCAAGTGGAATAAGTTTGCCGGAGTTGTAACATCGGCAACAATCATATTATCCTGAGCAGACATCTGGAGGTATCGTTCCATTCTTGCACTTGAGTGCTCTGGTCCCTGCCCCTCATATCCGTGAGGCAGCAACATCACCAGGCCATTCATCCTTTGCCACTTGGTCTCAGCCGAAGTAATAAATTGATCAATCATCACCTGAGCGCCGTTGGAGAAGTCTCCAAACTGTGCCTCCCAAATTACCAGTGCATTAGGGGTAGCCATGGCGTACCCGTACTCAAAACCGAGTACTCCATATTCTGAAAGCAAAGAATTGTAAATTCTAAATGGCTCCTGCTTTTCCTGAATATGATCCAAACTGCTATGAGGCTCATTTGTGTTACTGTCGAAAAGTACAGCATGCCTATGAGAGAAAGTTCCTCTCTTCACATCCTGACCTGACATTCGTACAATCTTACCTTCGGCCAGAAGCGATCCATAAGCTAGAAGTTCCGCATCGGCCCAGGTGAGCATTTTCTTCTCCCCGAAATTAGCCTTACGCTCTTTCAGTAATTTATCAATTTGGCGCAGTGGCTTAAACCCTTTCGGAATACTCGTCAAAGCATTGGATACTTTTTTAAGTACCTCATCAGAAATGGCCGTATCTGGAGATTGATCAAAGTCCTCGGATTTAGACCTTCTCAGAAAATGCCATTCTTCTTCAATTTTTTGTGGCTTATAAGGCAGAGGCTTTTGCTTTACCTCATCCAGTCTGTCTTGAAGTAATTTCTTAAACTCTTTATCAAGCTTAGCCGCCTCGTTTTCATTTACATCACCTCTTTCCGCCAGTTTCTTGACGTAAATTTCTCTTGGGTTTGGATGCTTTGCTATCAAACTGTAAAGCTTCGGCTGAGTGAATTTTGGCTCATCACTCTCATTGTGACCATGGCGCCTGTAGCAAAGTAGGTCTATGAAAAAGTCTTTGTGAAACGTCTGTCTGTATTCCACCGCCAGGCTCACTGCATAGCTCACTGCTTCAGCGTCATCGCCATTTACATGTAGCACTGGAGCATCCACGATTTTGGCCAGATCGGTACAGTAGATACTTGACCTGGCGTCATCATAGTCTGTAGTAAAACCAACTTGATTATTGATGATGAAATGAATGGTTCCTCCTGTCTTGTAGCCAGATAGATGAGACATTTGAATGCACTCGTAAACAAGCCCTTGTCCCGCAACAGCAGCATCACCATGAATCAGTACAGGTATCGCTTTGTTTGCATCTCCCCGATACTCATCATCTATCTGAGCACGTGTGTATCCCAACACAACCGGATCCACTGCCTCCAGATGAGATGGATTTGGTGCGAGTTTGACATATACTTTTTTACCCGATTCGGTAGTAATGTGAGAACTGTAACCCAAATGATATTTTACATCACCATCACCCATTGTAAGATCCAGCTCAGCATTTCCTTCAAATTCAGCAAATATTTCCTCGTAGGTCTTGCCCATAATATTGGTCAGGACATTGAGACGTCCCCTGTGAGCCATACCTATCATCACTTCCTCAGCACCCATTTCAGCTGCCTTGTTTATAATCTTGTCAAGGGCAGGGATTGTATTTTCCCCTCCTTCTAGTGAAAACCTCTTTTGGCCAAGAAATTTGGTATGCAGGAAATTCTCAAAAACTACAGCCTCATTTAGCTTAGATAGAATGCGTTTCTTTTCAGGGGTAGTTGGTGTGATGTCCACACCTTGCTTTTCCACCTTTGTTTTCATCCATTCGAAAATGTCAGAATTTCTGAGGTGATTGTATTCGTAACCAATATGACCTAGGTATATGGTTTCAAGACGCTTCAGTATATCTTTAAGCTTGGCTTTTCCCATTCCGAGCTCTGCCCCGATGGCAAACTCTTCGTTCAAATTCTTCTCACTAAGGCCAAAATTCTCCAATTCAAGGCGCACAACATGCTGGCGTCTTTGACGAACAGGATTGGTGTCAGACTTGAGATGAGCGCGAGACCGATGGGCGTAGATAAGATTGCGAACTTTGATTTCGTTTGATCCTTCTATCGTACTGGCATCTCCTGCCGGCGCACCAGATTCTCCATAACGCTGTTGCGCAAACTCAAAACCCTCGAAAAACTTTCTCCAGGATATGTCCACACTTTCGGGATCCGATTGATATGATTTGTATAGATCGTCGATGTAGCCCACATCGGCATTGGCAATGTATGAATATTGATCCATGGTTTATCGGGGCATGATTAAAATAGTCGAGCCAAAGGTATGTATTGCAAATCAAATATAAAAACCGCTTAAACGATTATACGAATATTGAGAGTTTCGACTGCAAAACCCCACATATTCTACCTTCCCCTTTTTAACAGAACAGAGTGGTGAGGTTTTTTATTAATATTCCACTATCTTTGCGCTCCTAAAAATTAAAATTTTGAATGGACGTGTTCCATAAACAAAAACAATTATGCCTGTAAAAATCAGACTAGCGCGTCGAGGACGCAAAAGAAAAGCCATCTACGATATAGTAGTGGCAGACTCAAGATCACCACGTGATGGTAAGTTTATTGAGAAAATTGGGCTTTATAACCCAAATACTGATCCTGCAACTATTACCCTAAGTGACGATAAAGCACTTGATTGGGTAATGAAAGGTGCACAACCTACTGAGACTGCACGAGCAATTTTGTCTTACAAAGGAGTAATGATGAAAAAGCACTTGCAAGTGGGAGTAAACAAAGGCGCTCTAACGCAAGAAGATGCCGACGCAAAATACCAAGCGTGGGTTGACTCTAAAGAATCTCAGATTCAAGGAAAAGTTGACAAGCTGGCTCAAGCCAAGGCTGACAAAACCAAGGCAGCACTGGAAGCAGAAGCAAAAGTTAACCAAGCAAGACTTGATGCTCAACTTGCTAAGAAGAAGGAAGCGGAAGCTGCACTTGCAGCAGAAGTTGCTGAAGCAAGTACTGATGAAGCAGAAGCTGCACTAGCCGAAGAAGGTGAAGAAGCAGTAGCTGCTACGGAAGAAGCAACAACTGACGCTCCGGCGGAAGAAGCGAAAGCTGAAGAAGCTCCGGCGGAAGAAGCGAAAGCTGAAGAAGCTCCTGCAGAGGAGGCAGTTCCAGAGGCGAAAGCCGAAGAAGCAGCTCCAGAAGCTAAAGCTGAGGAAAAACCTGCAGACGAAGCAAAGTCGGAAGAAGAGAAAAAAGCTGAATAATCTAAATTAACCAATATGGGTTTTGATGATTGTTACCTACTTGGTCACTTGGTCAAAACGCATGGTTTGCGAGGTGAGCTTACGGCCCACTTCGACGTAGATTTTCCAGCAGAATATCAAGAACTGGAATCAGTTTTCGTGGATCAAAACGGAAAACTGGTTCCTTTTTTTATTGAAACACTTTCTATTCAGGGCAACAAGGTTTTGATTGCCTTTGACGATGTTGATGATATCGATACCGCTTCTCAGTTCGTCGGATCATCCTTATACCTCCCCTTGGAAAATCTACCTCCCCTTCCAGATGGAAAATATTACTTTCACCAGTTGATTGGACTTACTCTGTATGATGGTGAATCTGTTGTTGGTGAAGTAAAGGAACTCTATGACTTGCCAAACAACCGCTTGATTGGGGTGGATTACAATGGTGCCGAGGTATTAATCCCGCTGACAGATGAAATCATCGATGAGGTCAATCTGGCAGATAAAAAGATTACCGCATCACTCCCGGAAGGGCTGTTAGAAGTTTTCACTGAAAGCGACAAAGATGAGACTTGATATCATCACCTGCCTTCCTGAGCTGTTTGATGGCCCCATCAACCAAAGCATCGTAAAGCGATCCCAACAAAAAGGCCTTGTAGAAATCAAAGTGCATAATCTTCGAGATTATTCTACCCTAAAACACAGTAATGTTGATGATTACGCCTTTGGCGGTGGAGCAGGCATGGTACTGATGGTGGAACCGATAGACAGATGCATCTCTAAGCTCAAAGAGCAAAGAACATACAACGACGTGATCTACCTGACCCCCGATGGTGAAACATTAAACCAAGGCATAGCCAATCAACTATCGCTTAACGAAAATATGATTTTGCTTTGCGGGCATTATAAGGGTGTGGATCAGCGCGTGAGAGACCATCTGGTTACCAGAGAAATCAGCATAGGAGATTATGTGCTTTCAGGCGGAGAGCTTGCGGCTATGGTACTCGCCGACGCATTGATCAGACTCGTTCCTGGAGTCTTAAACGATGAATCATCCGCTCTGACAGACTCATTCCAGGACAACCTTCTTGCTCCACCAGTTTACACACGCCCGGCAGAATACAAAGGCTGGTCTGTGCCCGAAATTTTGACCTCCGGTCATGAAGCCAGAATCGAGAAATGGAGACACGACCAGGCCGTAAAAAGAACTCAGGAAAGAAGGCCAGATTTATTGGAATAAATTCTTTAACAGGGTTTTAATTTTCCATTCTTTATCTATATTTGCACTCCTTTTTGGAGATCACACTCTAAACGAGTCAAAGACATGAGCGATTTATTACAATTTGTTGAAGAAGATTTGCTAGCCGCAAAAAGCCAAAACCCGGCTTTTGGACCTGGCGACACAGTCAACGTTCACTATAAAATTAAAGAGGGAAACAAGGAGAGAATCCAGCAGTTCCAGGGTACAGTTATGCAGATAAGAAACACCGGATCAACTGGTGAAACTTTTACTGTAAGAAAAGTATCAAGTGGTATTGCAGTAGAAAGAATTTTTCCAGTAATGTCCCCTAATATTGATAAAATTGAAGTCCTTAGAAAAGGTAAGGTTAGAAGAGCCAGACTGTTCTACCTAAGAGGGCGTAAAGGAAAAGCAGCCAGAATCAAAGAAAAACTTTGATCTCGGTTTATATAATTTTCAAAGCCATCTCATTTGGGATGGCTTTTTTTGTACCCTCTACTTTCTTATCCTGACTAATTGGCAGATATTTGGGGGCATTTTTCAATCCGTATGGTTTTTGCACCCTGAGGTATAAATTCTAATAAAGTGATCATCCCATTTCACAAATATCAAGGTACTGGAAACGATTTTGTCATGATAGACGATCGCAAGCATATATTTCCGGCAGGAGATCGTGATGTGATCTCTTCTTTATGCGACAGAAAAATGGGAATTGGGGCTGATGGTGTGATCCTCATTCAGAACCATGGCACACTTGACTTCAAGATGATTTATTACAACCCTGACGGAAGCGAGAGTCTGTGTGGAAATGGCAGTCGCTGTGCTATTGCTTTCGCAAAAAGTCTGGGGATCATAGGTGAGAAAACTACCTTTGAAACAACCGATGGCGTCCATGATGCTTTTTTCGATGGAGATATTGTGCATTTCCACCTACACGACGTTTCGGAAGTAAAACAAATTGAAGAGGATTGGTTTATCAATACCGGTTCTCCCCATCACATGGTTATTGTCAATGATGCCGACAAAGTAGATATCATACCAGAAGGAAGCACGATTCGCTACAGCGAACAATACGCTCCCAATGGGACCAACGTTAATTTTATAGAAAAGAAGCCGGAGACTATCAAGGTGCGTACATACGAGCGCGGGGTTGAAGACGAAACATTATCTTGCGGAACCGGTGTTACTGCATGTGCTTTAGCGTCAAGTTTTTTTGGATATGAAAGCCCCGTGGATATAGAAGTGAAAGGAGGAAAATTATCTGTGTCGTTCGATAAGATAAATGATCATAAATTTGAAAATATTTACTTAGCGGGTCCGGCAAAAAAAGTGTTTGAAGGACAAGTGAAAATACCCGCCCACTGATTGGATTGGTTACAATTGATTAAAAATTAAGAAAAAAATAGATGTTTGATATTTTATCAAAAGGAATAGCAAAGGTTTTCGGAACCAAAGCTGAAAAAGACCTAAAGGAAATTTATCCATACGTAAGTCAAATCAATGATGAGTTTAGAAAGCTAACTGACTTATCAGATGATCAACTAAGAGGGAAAACCGAGGAGTTAAAGGGGATTATAGCAGAAGACTTAAAAAGTATAGATGACCAGCTGGCAGAGCTCCACCAAAAAGTGGAAGATACCCCCGAAATGGGCATCAATGAAAAAGAAGAAATCTTTAATAAGATAGACAAGCTAGAGGCGGATAGAGATGATGAGCTGGAAAAAACCTTGCTTAGAATTCTTCCTCAGGCCTTTGCTGTGGTCAAAGAGACGGCCAGAAGATTAGCTGAAAACAAGAAATTGGTTGTGACTGCTACTTTGCATGACAAGGAGATAGCGGCGAAAAAATCGAACGTTGAAATAAACGGAGACAAGGCCACATGGCACAACAAATGGTCTGCTGCAGGTACTGAGGTGGAGTGGAACATGGTGCATTACGATGTGCAGCTAATAGGTGGCGTAGTGCTTCACCAAGGAAAAATCGCCGAAATGGCAACTGGTGAAGGAAAAACGCTTGTAGCGACCCTACCTGCCTACCTCAATGCATTAGCCTCCAGGGGAGTGCACGTGGTGACGGTAAACGACTACCTTTCCAAGAGAGACTCTGAGTGGAATGCCCCTTTGTTTGAGTTTCATGGTTTGCGCATTGATTGTATCGACAAGTACCAGTCTAACTCTCCGGAAAGACGCAAAGCATACGAGGCAGATATCACCTACGGAACCAATAATGAATTTGGTTTCGATTATCTCCGTGACAACATGACCAGAAACCCTGAGGAACTGGTTCAGAAAAAACACCACTACGCCATGGTCGATGAGGTGGATTCCGTTTTGATTGATGATGCCCGAACGCCACTTATTATTTCCGGACCCATCCCAAAAGGCGATGAGCACGAATTCTACGACCTCAAACCAAGAATTTCAAAACTCGTTGAAGCACAGAAAAAACTCGTTTCCGAATATCTGGTTCAGGCCAAGAAACTAATCAAAGAAGGAAATGAGGCAGAAGCAGGACTCCCTCTTTTCAGGGCCTACAGAGGACTCCCCAAACACAAGCCTCTGATCAAATTTCTAAGTGAAACAGGCATAAGGGTTATTCTTCAAAAAACCGAAAACTTCTACCTTCAGGACAATCAAAAAATGATGCCTGAAGCCGATAGTCCGCTGTTTTTCACTATAGATGAGAAGCAAAACAGTATCGATCTCACCGAAAATGGCCTTGACCTGATCACAGGTGAGGGTGAGGACACCTCCTTTTTTATCCTCCCCGATATAGGAGCAGAAATAGCCAAACTTGAAAACGACACCACTACAGAGGATGCCGAAAAGCTCAAGCAGAAAGATCAGATCATTCAGGACTACTCCATAAAGGCTCAGCGAATTCACAGCATCAACCAGCTACTCAGAGCTTACTGCATGTACGAAAAGGATACTGAGTACATAGTAGTAGATGACAAGGTCAAAATTGTCGATGAACAGACTGGTCGAGTAATGGAGGGCAGAAGATACTCTGACGGCCTGCACCAGGCTATAGAGGCGAAGGAAAATGTAAAAGTGGAAGACGCCACCCAAACGTATGCCACCATTACCCTTCAAAACTACTTCCGTATGTACCACAAGCTAGCTGGTATGACGGGTACGGCCGAAACGGAGGCTGGAGAATTTTGGGACATCTACGAATTGGATGTGGTAGTCATTCCTACAAACCGCCCAATTCAGCGTGATGACAGGCAGGATTACGTTTTCAAAACCGTAAGAGAAAAATTCAATGCCGTAGTGGACGAAATCGGTGAGATGAAAACCCTCGGAAGGCCGGTTTTGGTTGGTACCACATCCGTGGAAATATCAGAAGTACTCAGTAGAATGCTTCAGATGAAAAACATCAAACATCAGGTGCTAAACGCTAAGCAACACGCAAGAGAAGCCGACGTGGTAGCTGAAGCCGGTAAACCTGGCACTGTGACCATAGCCACCAACATGGCTGGTCGTGGTACGGATATCAAGCTAACTCCTGAAGCCAAAGCCTCAGGTGGACTGGCCATTATCGGAACGGAAAGACACGAATCTCGCCGGGTAGATAGACAGCTAAGAGGTAGAGCTGGACGGCAGGGAGACCCTGGGTCATCTCAATTTTTCGTTTCATTGGAGGATAACCTGATGAGGCTTTTCAATTCTGACAGAGTAGCCAAAATCATGGACAGGCTTGGCCTGGAAGAGGGCGAAGTGATCCAGCATAGCATGATCACCAAGTCTATAGAGCGAGCGCAGAAGAAAGTGGAAGAAAACAACTTCGCTATCAGAAAAAGGCTGCTCGAGTATGATGACGTCATGAACTCACAAAGAGAGGTGATCTACAAGCGTAGAAAAAATGCCCTCTATGGCGAGCGACTGGAGCTCGACATCATGAATATGCTCTACGAAACATGCGAAGACCTTGTGCTCAACGCAAAAGGTGCTGGCGACCTTGATAGCCTCAAACTCAACACCATCAGTGTGTTGGGTATGGACTTCTCTATTGAGGAAGAAGAGTTTAACAAAACAGACGAAGCGGTACTTACTGAAAAGCTTTACGACAGTGCTTTTGAGCATTATCATAGAAAGAACAAAACGATAGCGGAAAAAACCCTGCCAATTCTAGGTCAAATTTTCAAAGACAAGGGAGCTACAGTTGAGAACGTATTGGTGCCATTTACAGATGGGAAAAAACAAGTCGGCGTTTCTGCGCCACTTGAAAAATCCATCAAGACAGAAGGCGGAGAAATGATCCGCTCAATGGAAAAAATGGTCACACTCTCCATCATAGATCAGACATGGAAAGAACACCTGCGCGACATGGATGACCTGAAACAGTCAGTTCAGAATGCGGTTTATGAGCAAAAAGACCCTTTGATTATTTATAAGTTCGAAGGATTCGAAATGTTCAAAAGTTTCATTGGGCGTGTAAATGAGGAAAGTATAGCCTTCTTGATGAAGGCTCAAATCCCTA
Source organism: Cyclobacteriaceae bacterium (assembly GCA_039944535.1). GTDB lineage: Bacteria > Bacteroidota > Bacteroidia > Cytophagales > Cyclobacteriaceae > JAMZMI01. Next base: position 135,448 of record JBDUYP010000023.1, on the reverse strand, counting down.
TCCAAAACCCGAATGAAGTACAGGAAGCCAGACAGCAGCGGTCTGCCAAAAACTACAAAGAATCTAAAGAGGAAAGTGGTTCAGCGTTAGCAAGTAGAACACAGACCAATCGAGCTCCTGTAGAAAAAACAGCTCCTGTGAAGAGTGAAAAGATTGCCAGCAGGAATCAACGTGTAAACGTACAGTATCAGGACGGCAGCATCAAAAAAGATGTGAAGTACAAAACCGTAGAAGATGACCTAAAAAGCAGCAAATGCGTAATCATAGACTAGCATTTATAGGATCCGCTTCCCTTTTGATGGTGATGCTCTGGGGTTGTAAAACCTCAAATGTCACCTCAAGCAGCGAAGATTTATATCAGGAAGATTTATCAGGACTTAGACCTGAGTTGGCTCCTCCTCTTACGGATATACCGGAAGACACCTCGGCTGCTGATATCAAACCTGCAAGCAATATGATCGCTGGCATCAAATCAGAACTTGATAGTGTCAACCAAATCATCATCGAGAGAAACAAAAGTGTTAGGTATGTAGATGGATACACCATTCAGGTTTATACAGGAAATAACCGTGACATGGCCTCTGAAGCCAGAGACCTTGCCATCTCTCTTGATGAAACTTTAACACCTGACATTTCATATTACCAGCCAACATACAAAGTGAAAGTCGGGCAATATACCAATCGGCTGGAAGCCCATAAAACCTTTGAATCACTAAAGCCGCATTTCCCCAGAGCAGTGGTTGTCCCCGAAAGAATAAGAGTAAACTATGAGTGATATCATTTCTAAAATCAAAGACTTATCCGACAAGCATTACGGTTCCGTATTGGCTATCAGGAGGCATCTTCATGCCAACCCTGAGCTTTCATTCAACGAATTTGAGACTGCCAATTTCATCGAAGCTGAGCTGAAAAAGCTGGGTATAGAACATTTTGAGCGCAAGGCTGAGACCGGTATTACATTCATGCTGGAAGGTGGAGAAGACAATGGAAATGTGATCGCTTTGAGGGCAGATATTGATGCATTGCCCATCATTGAAGCAAACGATGTTCCCTACAAATCAAAAAATGAGGGCGTCATGCATGCGTGCGGGCACGACGTACATACCTCCTCTCTACTCGGAGCTATCATGATCCTCAATGAGATCAAAGACCAGTTCAAAGGAAAGGTCAAGATCATTTTTCAGCCAGGCGAAGAAAAGCTACCAGGAGGAGCCAGCCTCTTAATCAAAGAAGGTGTTTTGGAAAACCCAAAGCCATCGAGAATTTTGGGTCAGCATGTAATGCCCTTCATAGATTCAGGCAAAGTGGGTTTCAGAAAAGGCATGTATATGGCCAGTGCTGATGAGATTTACTTTACAGTGAAAGGTAAAGGCGGACATGCCGCAATGCCTGAAAACATCATTGATCCTGTGCTTATCACAAGCCACATCATAGTGGCATTACAGCAAATAGTAAGCAGACGATCGAGCCCGAAAATTCCGAGCGTTTTGTCTTTCGGTGATGTTCACGCCAATGGAGCAACGAACGTCATCCCCGATGAAGTAAAAGTGAAAGGCACGTTCAGAACTTACGACGAAGAGTGGCGTTCTGAGGCTCATAAAATCATGACCGAAATGGCCGAAGGAATAGCCAAATCAATGGGTGCTGAGTGTGATTTCGATGTACAAAAGGGATACCCACACCTCAAAAATCACCCCGAATACACACAGTTCAATATGGACAAGGCCAAGGAATATCTTGGCGAAGAAAATGTGGAAGAAATCGACCTATGGCTAGCTGGCGAAGACTTTGCCTTTTACTCACATCATGTAGATGCCTGCTTTTACCGGCTGGGAACCCGCAATGAATCCAGAGGGATTGTTTCAGGGGTTCACACCCCTACTTTCGATATTGATGAGGATGCACTGAAGGTTGGGATGGGACTCATGAGCTGGCTGGCTGTGAGTGAACTGAACAAGTGAAATTAATCCCTAAAGAGCCAATTCACATTGCAAACGGAATCGGTAGAATTTTTCTTTATTATGTATTTCTACATAGGAAAAATCTGATTGGATCTTTAAGTTGTGCCCCACAACGTACTTCGAAAACCCAACCATATACTCATCAATATTATCAATACTTGAAAGACCAGAAATTGGTTCAATGTGCGTGTACCGGGTAGCCATCTCAATATTATTCGAAAATAAATAACCCGCAGAACCAGTTACACCTGACCCATATCCAAAGGAAGCAACCTTGGTGGAGGCCGTTCTGTATACATATTCTGATGCCAGTGAAAATCCTTTGTATTTGAAAATGCCATCCACAAAAACAGTTTGAAAATCTGAATAAATATATTCACCAGTATCGTCTGTAACAAAACTTCCCAGGTTACCGCGTGATCTAACAGTATTGTTGTTATAATCACCCGTAACCCCAATAGATAGTTTTGGGCTGGTCTCCCTCTTCAAATCTGATCCGAAATAATCTCCTTTTGATGTAAAGTCTCCAAACGGTAGAATTTCAACACGGGCTGTATACTGCCTTCCGTGATCTGGATTTACAACTATAATACCTCTCCCCTCGCCCGTGGAAATAGCGGCTGCCTGCTTGAGAATCATTCTCCCAACAGTTGATTTATGATGAAGTTGCACTCCAATATCACGATCCAGTGTAAACCTGGAGTTCACAAGACTCCTATCCACAAACTGCAACTTCTGAGAAGATATCACTCTTTCCCTGTTCCCTGGAAGTTTTGTTTGGCCAAACCACAATTGCCACCCAGATGCAAAATTCCATTTAATTACTGCATCCAACACAATGCTTGCCGTGTTGCCGCTTTGATCTATCCTTCCTCCCCGAGTGTCTCTATTAGATAATCCCAACTCCATTTTGTACTGAACCTTAGTAGAGTATGCCCATCCATCAAACTTTAGCCGATACCTTCTCACCAAAAGGTTTTCAGACCACTCGCCAGAGGCAATATCATGCTCCCCACTATACAAGGTTTGAAATCGAAACCCAAATTTGACCTGAAATGATGAATCCTTAGCTGTAGCTGTTAAACCTTTTCCAAACTTATCATTAACAACATTTTGGGAGATTACGTTTAGGTTTAAGAAAAACACAAAAGCAATTGATAAAGCAGTAAGATTGGCGAATTCTTTCATTTTTGGCTTATTGGTCAAACCGCAATAATAACCTTATATTAACTGAATGTTACCAATTAATTGATTGAATGTTACCAATTCCGTAACACTGCCTTAACCTTACGATTATAGTTTTGCGGACATATTCAAACTACCCTAAACCCTAATTACATGGAATTTGGATTTATCGACTTCTTAAACCTTGCTGGTTCCTTGGCCTTTTTCATCTACGGGATGAAAATCATGAGTGAATCCATTCAAAAAGTGGCCGGATCTGAGATGAGGAAAATACTCTCTTCAATGACCTCCAACAGGTTCAAAGGAGTTCTCACAGGGTTTCTCATCACGGGGTTGGTTCAGTCATCATCAGCCACTACAGTTCTTGTAGTGAGTTTTGTGAACGCTGGCTTGCTCTCCCTGGTAGAGTCAGTTGGGGTCATCATGGGAGCCAATATAGGCACCACCATTACTGCATGGCTGATTTCCATTGTTGGCTTCAAAGTGAAGATTGCCAACTATGCGCTACCCATAATCGCCGTTTCATTTCCGCTCCTGTTTTTTAGCCGAGATCGAATCAAGTCCTGGGGTGAAGTATTTATTGGGTTTGCTTTGCTCTTTATGGGGCTGGCTTACCTCAAGGATGCCGTTCCTGATTTAAAATCAAACCCCGAGATTCTGGAATTCCTAAGTCACTACACCGACATGGGATTTCTATCCATTCTTCTATTCGTAGGTATTGGAACCTTCCTGACTGTAATAGTCCAATCTTCCAGTGCAGCGATGGCTTTAACTCTTGTAATGGCCAACAATGGCTGGATTCCTTTTGAACTTGCAGCTGCAATGGTTTTAGGTGAAAATATTGGAACCACAATTACCGCAAACCTGGCCGCAATCGTTGGAAATGTGCATGCCAAAAGGGCCGCATTCGCCCATTTTATATTCAATATGTTTGGCGTAGTATGGATCATCATCCTAATCTCACCTGTCCTAAAGGCGATAAACTCTTACATGATTAGCAATGGCAGCCTAGGACCACTTAATGATCCTACGGCTATCCCATTCGGTCTTTCGATATTCCACACGGCATTCAATATCACCAACACCCTGATTCTCATTTGGTTTGTTCCGTTCATTACCAAAGTGGTTGTCTCTGCTATTAGATCTAAAGGAGATGATGAAGAGTTTAAACTAGCATACATAGGTACCGGACTTATGAATACAGCCGAGCTTTCTTTGGAAGAAGCTCAGAAAGAAACAGCTCTTTTTGGAAATACAGTTGCAAAAATGGTGCGGTCCTTCAAAGAGCTACTGGAAGAAACAAAGCCGAAGAAAATCAAGAAGCTTCACAAAAAGATGAGGAAGTATGAGGAGGTGACAGATCAGCTTGAGGAAGAGATTTCCAAATATCTCGGTAAAGTTGCTGATGGAAGTCTAAGCTCATCTACTTCCACAAGAGTAGTAAGCATCTTGAGTATAATCAATGACCTGGAAAGAATAGGTGACGTTTTTTTCCAGATGTCGAAGGACATGGAAGCGCGCCACAAGCAGGATGCTGCGTTTAGCAAAAAACAACGCTCTAACCTTGACAAAATGATGGCTTTAGTTGAAAAGTCTATTGAAATCATGAACTATAATCTCAGCCAACCTTATCAAAGTGTTAGCATAGACCAGGCGCTGGAGGTAGAGCATGAAATTGATGCTACTCGCAATAAATTCAGAAAAGAATTACTCGAATTGATGGAGGACAAAAAGTACGACATCAAAATGGGTGCACTTTACAAAGACCTATTCCAGTCCTTAGAGAAAATTGGCGATCATGTAATCAACGTAACCGAAGCAATCACAGGAGAAACTGAAAGAAGCCTCAAAAAAATTGAGACCGCTGAGGTTTAGGTTTCGCATTTCTGCTGACGACCTATTCCATCCGACTTTCGATGGGTAACAAATCGACATATCTGCTCACAGCACGCATTGTTTTAATTGGCGTGTTGTTTTTCATCTCTATACAGCTAATGGGTGTTGCCCTGAAGCATATGGGGGGAGATATGGCGCACTATATTTCTCAGGCCACTGCCAACCCTTTCATTGGGCTATTTATTGGGCTACTAACTACAGCCATTCTGCAAAGTTCATCAACCACCACATCGATGACGGTGGCGGCAGTAGCAGCAGGCACCTTGAGCTTACAAAACGCCATCCCTATCGTAATGGGAGCAAATATTGGCACCACATTGACCAGCACCATTGTGTCAATGAGTTACATCGCCAAAGGCAAAGAATTCCGAAAGGCCCTTTCAGCTGGCAGTGTACACGATATATTCAATATTATTTTGGTCATCATATTATTTCCCCTGGAATACCATTTTGGATTCCTTTCCACGTTGAGCCAAAAAATGACCAGTATCGTCACCTTTGATAAGGTTGGCACATCCGAGCCAATACTTTTGAGTATATCATCCAATCTATTTCTTACCAAAGTTGTGGAGTGGGTAGGGCCGGTTTTCTCGTTGCTGATTGCCTTTGGTTTATTATTTGGCACAGTTAAGTTGATATCCTCAATACTATCAAAGGTTCTCATAGGAGATGCTAAAGACTTGTTCAAAGAGGTGGTCTTTAAAAACACACGTCGATCTTTCGGATGGGGCGTACTACTCACCTCCGTGATTCAAAGTAGCTCCATCACGTCTTCCCTTATTGTCCCTCTTGTTGCCACAAGTAGGATCAAACTCAAACGTGCATTTCAGTTTTTGTTAGGAGCCAATCTCGGCACCACACTTACAGCACTTTTGGCGGCACTATTCAGAAGCGAATCTGCCATCAGTCTTGCTTTTGCACATTTCCTATTCAATGCCATCGGGGTTTTATTATTCCTCGCATTACCCTTTTTACCAAAGCTCACTGTCAACCTTGCCAAAAAGCTAGGAGCTATTACCTTACAATATCGTATTGTTGGATTCGCTTATATTGTACTGGTCTTTTTCATACTTCCTTTCACGTTGATTTATTTCAGCTTGAGATAGGTTTTCTGTGTTTGGTTTATAATAAATCAAACATCCGCTTGAGTGCATTAGTTGATATTATCTAATTTAGAGTTTAAGCACCCTTTCATATGTCACTGATCAATAACTTATTAGATAAAATCTCATCTTACATTCAGGTAAGAGGCGAAAAACTCAAGCTCGACATCATCGCGCAGGTCTCAAAGCTGTTGGCACATTTTGTTGCCTTCCTGATGATCGGACTTGTAGGATTCTTCTTCTTCATATTTGGTTCCATCGCCCTGGGCGCTTATCTCAATCAGGTTCTAGAAAGTGTCTATTATGGCTATCTCATCCTGGCTGGTTTTTATCTGATACTTATGGGTGTTATCTATCTGATGATTAGAACCAAAAAAATACAGAAATGGATGGAAGCCTTTTTCATCAACCTAAGCGAAAACGTGAACATAGATGAGTAATCACACCAAAATCTGGAACCAGAAGAAGAGCGAACTCATAGAAAAGGAAAAAGAACTCCGGGCTCAGCTTGAAGATGTTTCAAACATTTTCGAAGGACGAACCAAAACTGTGTTGACGATCTCCGCAATAGCTGGAGGAATAGCCCTTTTGGGATATCTCGGGTACAAGGCTTTCTCGTCAGAGGAACCAACCAAAACCGAAAAAATCAAAAAGAAAGCTACAAAAGCAAAAAAGAAAATCAGTAAAAAAGCCGTTCTGGGAACGCTCATTACTGAAAGGCTGATCAATGCGGGACTAGCTTATGCAGGAAACCAGCTAAATGAAATACTGAGTGGGAACAGTGATAAAAAGAAGAAATAGGTCTAGATCTGAATCAGAGACTCCCTTCTTCTCATTTTACCCGCCGGAATACCAAACATCATCTTAAATCTGCGACAGAAATAAGCAGTATCCTTATAACCAACCTGTTTACCTATCTCACGGATGCTTTTCTTTGAAGTACGAAGCAGTTTCACCGCTTCTTCCATCCGCTGATATTCAATATAATCCTGAGGATTGATCCCTGTGAGCATCTTAAAATACTGCCCGACATAATCCTCTGAAACATTTGCAACGCTTGACAGCACCTTGTTAGACAGGTCTTCTCCTAAATTTTCCTTGATAAACGTGAAAATATCAATGAGTCGAGGGTCTTTGAAGTATGTGCTGTTTGTCGCAAACTGCTCCACAAACATGCCTTGTTTGAGAATATACCGGATAAGCTCCACCACCAGCTGCTCTGTCATCACCTTCACGATTCTGTCTTTTCCCGGCGCTCCCGAATTTGACTCATCATTGATCCTACGGACCAAATCAACCAAATGAGCATCGTCTGAAATCTTAAATGCAGGAATATCAAGTGAAGAAAAGAAGTTAACAGAATCAAATGCTTTGGCCTCAAAGGACACATAGCTATAGGCCTCCTTTGTCTCTTCGCTCATAGAGACGTACGATTCAAAATACTTCTCCTTATGAGTCAGAAATGCATCCTTTGACAAGCTCAGCCCACTATTGGCCCCATAAGTGACCGATAGTTGTTTCCCTCCAGGAACAAAAATGATCTCTCCTACAGTGGCGCGCTCCTTTTCCTTGCCAAAACTTAGTTCACCTTTATTCACCAGAATCAGTGAGTTTTCTATTTCATAGTTGTTTTCAACCGTAACTGGCTCCAGAATATTAATATTCTTAGCCTTGGTAAACCTTATGGCTAAAGATTCAATTATTTTGTTGTAGTCTTCCACTTGCTGGCAATATGATTAATTATGGATGAACATCCATATCAGATGTAAATAATTGTATAAATCTAATATTATTCCCATTAATACCCAAGGAATGCCCAATGTTAAGCCAATAAGAAAATTAGACTATTTCAATAAATTACGGGAAATGACAATTCTTTGTATCTCAGAGGTACCCTCATATATCTGCGTGATTTTGGCATCACGCATGAGCCTTTCAACGTGAAACTCTTTCACATACCCGTACCCACCATGGATTTGCACTGCCTCAATAGAGTTTTCCATAGCCACCTGAGATGCGTACAACTTGGCCATGGCACTGGCTTGCGCAAAGTCCTCTTTAGCATCCTTCAAGCGTGCCGCTTTTAGGCATAGAAGCCTTGCCGCTTCCACTTTAGTAGCCATATCTGCCAGTTTGAATTGGATAGCCTGATGCTTGGCTATCTCTACTCCAAACGCCTTTCTTTCCTTGGCATATTTCAGAGAAAACTCGAGTGAACCAGAAGCAATACCCAATGCCTGAGAGGCTATGCCTATGCGACCTCCATTCAAAGTAGTCATGGCAAAAGTGAACCCAAATCCATCATCACCAATACGATTTTCTTTTGGGACCTTTACATCTGTAAACATCAAAGAATGAGTGTCAGAGCCCCTAATACCCAGCTTATCTTCCTTCTTACCAACTACAAAACCCTCCATGTCCGGCTCTACGATCAGGCAGTTGATTCCTTTATGCTTTTTCTCCGGGTCGGTCTGAGCCATCACCAAATAGACAGAAGCCGACTTGCCGTTTGTAATCCAGTTTTTCGTGCCATTGAGTAGATAATGGTCTCCTTTGTCTTCAGCGGTGGTACGCTGGGAAGTGGCATCTGACCCGGCTTCAGGCTCTGAAAGGCAAAATGCCCCAATTTTTTCTCCTGTTGCCAGCTTGGTAAGGTATTTCTGCTTTTGTTCCTCGGTTCCAAATTTTTCCAGCCCCCAACAAACAAGTGAGTTGTTTACTGACATGCATACTGATGCCGATGCATCTATCTTGGATATTTCTTCCATGGCCAGAACATAGGATACGGAATCCATCCCCCCTCCCCCATATTTAGGATCCACCATCATACCCAAAAAACCCAGCTCGCCCATCATCTTAATCTGTTCAGTGGGAAATCTTTGCTCATTATCACGCTCGATAACACCAGGCAATAGCTGTTTCTGTGCAAATTCCCGTGCTGCTTCCTTTACCGCTAGCTGCTCTTCTGTCAGGTTGAAATTCATGGGGTGTAAGTTTTATATATGAGTCAGCAATTTATCAATAATTTATTATGCATGCATACTATTAAAACACAAAAAAAGCCCTTTACATAAATGAAAAGGGCTTGTCTTTTTTTCATGAAGCAACTGCTAATCTCTGCTGCCTCCCATATAGAGCATCACATAGTAAAGTAAAGTAGCTAGAGAACTTAGCGCCGCAACTACATAAGTCATAGCCGCAGTGTTCAATGCGTCTTTCGCCATTTTCAACTCAGACTGATTCACGATATTTCGGTTTTCTATCCACGCCACCGCTCTATTGCTAGCGTCATATTCTACCGGCAAGGTCACAAACGAAAACAAGGTGAAAACCGAATAACATGCAATGATGATCAATATGGCAGTTTGAAAAGGAAGTACACTTGGCAATAAGAATGCTCCTAAAAACATGGCCATAAATACAAAGTTGATGATCTTGGCACTGATGTTTTGTACAGGCACCATTGCTGATCTAAATTCAAGAAAACTATAGGCAGTGGCATGCTGCACTGCGTGACCGCACTCGTGTGAAGCCACGGCAGCCGCTGCTGCGTTTCTTCCTTCATATACTTCCGGAGATAAATTCACCGTCTTGTTAGCAGGGTTGTAGTGATCCGTCAATTTGCCCGGAACAGAAACAACAGACACATCGTGAATCTTATGATCGGCCAGCATTAGCTCGGCAATTTCCTTTCCTGATAAACCAGTGGAAAGCGGTGTTTGAGCGTATTTCTTAAACTTATTTTTTAGCCTGGTGCTCACTATGAGACTGGCTATCATAAACCCTATAATTATTATAAAAAGCATCGTTTATAATGTTTTATATTATTGTTTTTTTTTGAAATTAAACCTACTTAAGTGGAATACGAAATTAACCTTCGGCTGTTGCTTTTTTAACTTCCTCTACATCCTTCTTATCAGGATTCTTAATAAAAAGAGAAAGCAATAAAGCAACCCCACCAAACGCGGCAATTGCTACCACCTGCGAGGTATGAAGTAGGGTAGCAAGAAATACACCAGTTGTTTTCTCGACAGCATACAATGCCAACATGGCACTAATTAAAGTGTGATATGTGCCAAAACCGCCCTGAACCGGGATGGCCAGGGCTATCCCACCTGTCACAAGTAACATCACTCCTACCATCCAGTCGAGATGAGCCGTTTCTGGTAAGGAAAAGATTATCAGATATGACATGAAGTAGTAAACCACCCAAAGCACCACTGTAGATATAATGAAGCCTGGCAGGTTGTCAATTTTTCTTAATGAAATAACCCCCTCATAGAGTTCACGGATGAAGGCCTTTACTTTACCTCCTGCCCTTTTTGCCAGAATGATCAACACCCCAACTAAGACAAGCAGGATCACCAACCCAATTCCGAGTTTCCAATAAAAGTCCTCCCCCACCGATGTGCCAATAACTCCGTCTTCTGAAAAACCAAACAGCTCCCTCAGGAAAGTGATAAGTCTGTCATATTCAACAATGAGGGTAAAAAGCAACAAAGTCAATAACGTGAACAGGTCAATCACACGTTCGGTTATGACCGTACCCAGTGCGGACGAAACCGGAACATCGTCGCTGCGCTTAAGGATTCCGCAGCGCGTAATTTCCCCTAACCTTGGAAAAGCCAGATTGGCCAGATAGCCGATAAGAATCGCCAAAGTGGTTCGGTAAGTGGATAGGCCAGTGTGCCCCATTGGATGAAGCAGGATGTTCCACCTATATGCTCGAGAAATATAAGAAACCAACGAAAGGACGATTGATATTACAACCCAGGTGTAATCTACTGTCTTAGCCTTTTCTAAAAAGTCTTGCCATTCTACATTTCTAAAGGCGAAATAAAGCAAGACTGCAGCCAAACCGAGTGAACCAACATACTTGAGTACAGAAACGACTCTATTGGTCATCAGGCCAGTTTGTTACTTTCAGTAGGAAAAATAAGCGTGGGTTTGTGAGACTTAGCCTCTTCAGCTTCAATGGAGCAGTATGATATAATAATAATTATATCTCCCACCTGAACTTTGCGAGCAGCAGGGCCATTGAGACAAATTTGCCCGGTACCTCGCTTACCTTTGATCACGTATGTCTCCAGACGCTCACCATTATTAATATTTACAATCTGCACTTTTTCGTTTTCAACGATACTGGCAGCATCCATCAAATCTTCGTCTATTGCGATAGAACCCACATAATGCAACTCTGCTTCTGTAGTTTTAACACGATGGATCTTTGACTTTAGTACCTCTATATACATACCTTCTCTCAATCTTGGCGCAAATATAAGTTATCAATTAATCTTACACCTTCCACATAGGCTGCAACACAAACAGCAAGCCCCTGCCCGCTCCATTTTCCTTCCTGGTATTGAAGATTAGCGGGATTCACAAATTCAAAATATTCAATCTGCAGACCTTCAATCCTACTATAAAAAGCAATAACCCGCGATTTAGTTTCATCAAAGTCAATTCCCTTGCGAATAAGCTCCTCTGAAAGATTTAAGCCCTGAAAAATATATGCGGCTTTTTCCAGACCTTCTGGAGAAAGCCTGACATTGCGCGATGAAAGTGCCAAACCTGACTCTGCGCGAACAGTAGGCACCCCAATTATGTCCACCTGCATCGAAAGATCTCTCACGAGCCGCTTGACCAACAAAAACTGTTGCAAATCTTTAAGTCCAAAGTATGCCCTATCCGGGTTGATTTGATTCAAAAGCTTAGATACTACCAGTCCAACTCCGTCAAAATGACCAGGCCTAAATTTGCCTTCCATTGCATTACCCAAATCCCCAAATGAAATATTTACCAAAGGTTTTTCAGGATACATCTCTTTTTCCGATGGGGCATATAGCACATCAACCCCTTGTTCGGCAAGCATCACCCTGTCCTCTTCAAATGGCCTTGGGTACTTCTCAAGATCCTCCGCTTTATTGAACTGCAGTGGATTCACAAAAAGGCTAACCACGGTGATGTCATTCGCTTTTAGGCTTTCTTTGATCAACCGCATATGCCCTCTGTGCAAGGCACCCATTGTAGGTACCAAACCCACTGAGCTACCGCTCCTTCGCGCTGAAAACAGTAGCTCTGAAAGGAGCCGGGGTGAGGTTATGACATGCATTGAAGCTTGGGTTAAAGTTTTCTAACTTATTGAAAACGTTGATTATATGGCAAAAATATGGTAATTTTGGGGTCATTTTCGAGTATCCTCAACAAAATAGCACATCTATGTCAAACTTAAGAATCCTCTATGTCGCAAGTGAAATCAACCCGTTTTTGAAAACAACGGAGGTTGCAGACTTTGTGAGAAGGCTCCCGCAGGCAATGCAGGAAAGAGGAATGGAGATTAGGATTTTGGTTCCTAGATTCGGATTAATAAACGAAAGAAAAAACAGACTTCACGAGGTTGTGAGATTGTCTGGTATCAATATCTCTATAGGAGATGAGGAAAAGCCACTTATCATTAAAGTAGCTTCAATTCCAAACGCAAAACTTCAGGTATATTTCATCGATAACGAAGACTACTTCCACAGAAAATCTGTATTCTTCGACAAAGAGGATAACTTCTATGAAGATAATGACGAGCGCGCAATATTTTTCTGCAAAGGCGTTTTAGAAACGGTAAAAAAATTGGGATGGGCACCTGACATCATTCACTGCAATGACTGGATGACAAGCTTGATTCCGCTGTATGTTCAAAACACTTATAAGAACGATCCAATATTTAAAGATTCAAAAACCGTATTTACTATTTATAACAACACGTTTACCCATAAATTTGGGGATGATTTGTTGGATAAAGTAAAAATGATTGACATTGATGACAGCATGTTGCATCCACTTAAAACTGCCGATTACGACGGTTTCATTAAAATGGGTGTCGAATATGCAGATGCTGTGATTAACGCCAATGAAGAATCTACTGATAGTTTCAAAAAGCTTATCGCTGACATTTCAACTGAAAATAAAATCGATACAATCGAAAAAGGAGAAAACTTTGAAGAATCTTATTTCAACCTTTACAATGACCTTGTCAGCTAAAATTAATAGCTCGATAAAATCGGGATTAATGCTCCTTGCATTGATCCCGTTTTTTTTTGCCTGTGATGACCCCAGTTCCCTTGGTGTAGCTCTCGATGACGAGAATGCCAAAACGGAAATTTCAACTGCGGAATTTACCCTGCCATCGCAGACCATTTACATAGACAGCCTACTCACTGAAGTTCAGAATAATCTGGTTTTTGGAAACATCACCGGTGATTCGATCTTTGGGGATGTGAGAGCGGTGGCATATACAGAGTATGCGCCTATATCAGGCGTGGCTGCACCCGACGACAGCACAATAAAGCATGTGAAGACATATGCCATTCTGCGGTATTCTCGAGCTTCCTATGGGTCTGATGCTCCTATGCAGACGGTCACGGCCTATCAGGGCACAGACACGCTGTTTGCTAGCGTCACTTACCTGGCAAATGCACATGTGGACTATGACGACACCAAACCAGAGGGCAGTTTAAGTGTGCCGCTTTCAGATGTAGATGGGGACTCTATTGTCCAGATTGTATTGGACGCATCGCTTGCTGATTCGCTCTATGCGAAGATCGAAGCAGCGGCCATAGATTCACTCGATGGAAATGTCCCATTTAGCACCACTGAGTACTTTGATCCTTTGGTTTTTGTGCCTGGAACGGACAACCAAAACTTGCTCAATTTAGACCTTGATGCAGATACGGTAGGGATTTATGTAGAGATGAGTAATGCTGCGGAAGACACGACATATTTCTTTAAATTCAATTTTACCGGTGACAATTACTCCGAAATCATACGAGATCGAAGTACCGGAAAATATTCCGATCTGGTGGATGATTACGATTCATCTATGGTAATGGCTGGAAACGTGCACCTCAATACGATAGCAGGCCTACATCCGAAAATTAGCTTGAAGCCTTACATCGATTTCATTGAATCAAATGAAAACATCATCATCAATCGCGCAGAGATTTCGCTTCAGAATGTTCCAATAAGTGAAACTGTGCCGCCGGTAGATTGGGTAAGCTACTTGTTCGAAACAGAAGGTGGGAGAGTAAATGGCCCCTCACTGAATGGGTCCAGTGCTATTTCTTATGCCATTTTATACAATGCCGGTTATACCGGATCGCTGAATCAAAACCCAGTAATGATCAATACGTATGATTCTGACGAAGATAATTATACAGTCAACTCCACTTTCTTTTTTCAACGCATGCTAGACACGCGAATAGCAAAAACCTCAGATAGTGATCTGGATTACCCCGTCCAAAATTTGATCTTATACAATCTGGGCTGGGATTCACAAACCAACGCTGTTTATTCAGCTAATGCCGTAGGTCAAAGTGCGATATCAAAGAGTGGCATCAAACTAAAAATTTATTATACCAGATTAAAATAGACACTTTATGTGTGGAATAGTGGCCTATATCGGCGATAAGCCGGCTTATCCAATTTTGATTAAGGGTTTGAAAAGATTGGAATATCGTGGATATGATAGCGCTGGTGTCGCTCTAGGTGATGGCTCATCTCTTGAAATTTTTAAGAAGCAAGGCAAAGTATCTGAACTAGAAGCACATGTTGGTAAAGAAAAACCACAACAGTCGCAGGGCATTGGGCATACCAGATGGGCCACACATGGAGAACCTAGCGATATCAATGCACACCCGCATATTTCGTCTGACCAAAGTCTGGCCGTAATCCACAATGGAATAATAGAAAACTATGGCTCCTTAAAAACAGAGCTTACCAATAAGGGCTATTCATTCAAAAGCGATACTGACACTGAAGTATTTATCACATTTCTAGAAGATGTAAGAAAAACTGACAACCTCACACTGGCAGAAGCCATCAGAGTGGCATTGAGCAAAGTAATAGGAGCCTATGCCATGGTTGTCATTTCAAAAGATGATCCAGATACACTGTATGCTGCCCGTAAAGGAAGCCCCATGGTAATCGGTGTAGGCAAGGGTGAGTATTTCGTAGCATCTGACGCAACTCCGATCGTAGAGTACACCAAGGAGGTGATCTATCTGGAAGACGAGCAGGTAGCCATTGTCAAAAGGGATAGTCTTGAGATCACAGACTTGAAGGATATTCCACATGACTATCAGGTACATGAAATTGATATCGCGCTGGATACCATAGAAAAAAGTGGCTATGACCACTTTATGCTCAAAGAAATAATGGAGCAGCCAAAATCCATTGCTGACTGCATGCGTGGCAGGCTCAATTCCACCGAAGGAATAATCACGCTCGGAGGTATTCAGAAATATACCGAACAACTCATCAATGCTGATAAGATAACGTTCATCGCTTGTGGGACTTCATGGCACGCCGGGCTGGTTGCAGAATATATCTTCGAAGACTTTTGCCGCATTCCGGTAGAGGTGGAATATGCCTCCGAATTCAGGTATAGAAATCCGGTCATTAGAAAAGGAGATATAGTAGTAGCCATCTCTCAATCTGGGGAGACAGCCGACACATTGGCAGCCATAGAGCTGGCCAAAGCAAATGGAGCTATTGTATTGGGTATTGTCAACGGAGTTGGCTCATCCATAGCCAGAGCCACTCACGAAGGAGCTTACCTTCACGCCGGACCAGAGATAGGTGTCGCTTCGACTAAGGCCTTCACAGCACAGCTAACAGTACTATGCATGATTGCCATCAAGGCTGCATTGCTCAAAGGCACCATAACTGACGCCACATTCAAAGAACTGGTAAGAGAACTTGGTGCCATTCCTGAAAAAGTTAAAAAAGCTCTGAAACTCGATGATCAGATCAAAGAAATCTCAGACAAGTTCAAAAACGCCACCAACTTCTTATACCTGGGACGAGGATATAACTTCCCTGTAGCACTGGAAGGAGCCCTGAAACTAAAGGAAATTTCATACATCCATGCCGAAGGATATCCGGCTGCTGAAATGAAGCACGGACCCATCGCTTTGATTGACGAAAACATGCCTGTGGTTTTTATAGCCACACGTGATAGCTCTTACGATAAGGTCATCTCCAATATTCAAGAGGTAAAATCCAGAAAAGGCAAAGTTATCGCTATCGTAACAGAAGGAGATGTGTTGATTCCGGGTATTGCCGATTATACCATTGAAGTACCAGCAACTCATGAGGCCTTGATGCCACTGGTTTCTGTGATTCCGCTTCAGCTGCTCTCTTATCATATTGCGCTTATGCGCGGGGCAAACGTAGATCAGCCAAGAAATCTTGCGAAGAGTGTGACGGTCGAGTAGAACTCATTTAAGCTTTAAAAGCGTAGTTTAATTGAGGAAAATACCAAGAAGCTAGACCTGCCCAACTATTGGGGGATCATCACATTATTCAATGAATTTTCGAAATACCTGGTTCAAAAACCATTCCTTTACTCAGACGGTACCTTTAGGTTTTGAGATTCTATATAATTTAGTTGAATGTCAGGTGGCCAAAAATATCTTCCATTTCTATCGGGCGAATACTCTACTGCCCCGGGGATAAAACTTTCAGCAAGAGAAAAATCAGAACGTGACCGATTGGTATTTCAGATCGATGAAAACTATGCTGAATATATCAAAAACAAGGAACAGTGCCGAAGTGAGAACATACGCAAGTACCACCTGACCGCTCATCTGAAAGATGAAACAATTGCTGTAGCAAATAAATTTATCTCGAAGCAGCTTGCGCTGGAGCATCCTAATCACTTCACATTGGACGGTGATGTATTAACCAATAATCTAAAAAAAGAAACATTAAGAATCGCACATGAGCCCACAGGGCATACAAACTATCTATCACTATTTGATGCTTTGTGCTGCCAGGTGCAGGAAGATTTAGCCGTCTTTCAGCTAACCGATGAATCAGAATACTTAGCGGCTATTCATTTATGCTCCCCTAACCACTGGTCTCCCGCTGATAAAATAGGACAGCCATTTGACGCCATTCACAAGCCCGTAGCAGGAATGGAAAAAACACTTGAACGATACCGAGCCATGCTCCAGTCTATCGTAAAACAGGGCGGGCCATTCGTCCGATTTGCGTGGGGAATTGGAACGGACAATCGTCTCAACCATCATCCTGTTGCTCCGGACGGAATCCCTCAGAAAGAATGGGACGGGCGCAGCGGAACCAATAATTCATTCTTCCTCAGAGTAGAGCGGCAAAACTTAGTTGGGTTTCCAGAGGTTAATGCTTTCCTCTTCACAATAAGAACCTATTTCTATCCCGTGGACGAACTAGAATCTTTTGAAAAAACACAGTTATGGAAAGCTATAAACGGAATGACTGAAGCAAGCCGGGAGTATAAGGGCATAAAAGAGCTGCTACCAGAACTGAATAGAAGACTTAAGCACAATTGAATCAAAAAAAAGCCTCAGCATTCGCTGAGGCTTTTCCTTTAGTATATTTTGGATTAATTGCTCAATCTGAAAATGATCGGCAATACCATTCTTTGCTTTACTGGTCGTCCACGCTGCTTACCAGGCTTAAACTGTGGCGATTCTCTAAGCACTCTTTCTGCTTCTTCATCGCATCCAGCTCCAATTCCTTTCACGGCTGTCACTTCGGTAACGTTTCCTACCTTGTCAACTACGAACTGAACGTAAACTCTTCCTTCGATTCCCATTCTACGTGCTTGCGCCGGGTATTTCATATTGTCACCAACATATTTGTAGAATGCTGCCATACCACCCGGGAACTCGGCAGGGTCCTCCACAATCGTGAAAACCTCATCAACCTCTTCTTCAGCAGGTGCATCATCAAATACGATATCCTCAATGACCGTTTCCTCAGTTACCTCAACATCAAGCTCCACTTCGATCTCTTCTTCGATCTCTTCTTCATCCGGCACCTCTATGATTTCAGGAAGCTGAATCTTAGGCGGTGGGGGCGGTGGTTGCTCCGTAGGAGGGATTTCCATAATATCCTCAAAATCGTCATCGATCTGACCTAGATCCACAAGATCAGAATCATCGTAAGTTCTCCATTCAAAAGCTACTATCACGCAGAGCAAGCTCACAGAAAGACCAATGTTCATAAACAGGCCTGACTTTTTAGATAGATCAGCTTTTGGGTTTTTCTTTAATTCCATATTATTCCTTCGCTAAAAGTAGTCAAGACACCAAATATATTAGTTCTCTAACTTTTTTTAGGTACGATTTAGTTCCTTTTTTATAAGAAACATTACCCCAATCCCAATAAGAGCACCAATAGCATCAGCAAAAAAATCGCTGAACCCTGCAGTTCGGTTTGGCACAATCATTTGAGCCAGTTCCGTAACTGCCGCCAGCAAAATCGCCACAACAAACCCAGTCAGTGCCGTTCTTTTCACAAGTTGCCCCCTTTTCATCAAAAGGAAAGAGAGGCAGAACGTCCACACACCAAAAAGAATGGCATGTACAAACTTATCCTCACCTTCGAATAAATAAACGCTTTTGTATATTGATCCGGGAGTCAGGAGCAGATAGAAAAGAAAAACATTCCAGATTATAAAAAACCAGAATATCCACTGACGGACTTTCTTATCCACCTATTTGAGACTGATAGTCCTCCGCCGACAAAAGCTTATCTCCTTTGTCTGAAACCTTGACCTTGATCATCCAGCCATCACCATACGGATCGCTATTGACCAACTCCGGCTCTCCTTCCAACTTTTCGTTGATTTCAATCACTTCTCCTGAGAGCGGCATAAACAAATCAGAAACAGTCTTCACGGCCTCTACCGTGCCGAAAACCGCGCCTGAATCCAACTCTTCTCCCTCGGTTTCGATTTCCACATATACGATATCACCAAGCTCACCCTGAGCAAAATCTGTGATGCCTATATATGCTTCATCTCCTTCTATTCTGACCCATTCATGGTCTTCTGTGTAAAATAAATCTCCAGGTACGTTCATACTTGATGGTAGTTATAATTTGTGCCAAAATTAAGAGAATTGCGGAAAGTCTGATTACTGAGCGAGACTAAATCTCAACTGAAAGCCAAATGCCGTGGTTGCAGTCTTGAATGCACTGATTTTTGGCTCATTTACGCTGCGATCGAAATACGCGGTAAGATCGAGCTGATTATTGAGTTTGTATGTCATGGCCGGTCTAAACTGGAAGCTCGTATTACCATTCGTCACTATGCTTTCTCCATCTATCTTTCGCTGCACCGTAGTAGCGTCTCTTACAGTCATGGCCATGCGGAAAGTCACGTCATTTTCCAGCCCCACTACTCTACCCCGAATTTTGAAAGGCAGTTTGAAATCAGACTTGGTAAAACCAAAATCAAATGTAAAGTCATTGTTGAGGGTTTCAGTAACCTGAGAATTGGACATATTCAAGGAAAGATTTCGCTCCTTTTTGTAGTCCATGCGCGAGGTGATGTTGTTTTTTGTTCTGATATTGATCCCTATTAGTGGTGCAAACTGCTCAGCTATAGACACCTGTGTAATATTATAAACGGGGATCGGCCTACCTTCTTCATCCGTCTTGTATGCGGTAGGGTAATCCAAAATATTGTTATCTAAAGAAATGTTTTCTGTATAATCAAGTGAGTTGGTGTAGTTGTTTACATTGTACATGGACCGATAGCCGTGGGTCAAGGTAAATGAACTGAAATGTTCCTCTATAAAAGGTATTTTGATAAGCCCGCCATAGTCTATGCGCCAATTCGGTATCGGGATTTTCGGGAAAGGACTCAGCCTGGACCCGGACGCATCCTGACCAGAGTAAGCGGCTATAAACGCCGGAATCAATACATCCTGATTGAGTGAATCATATCCTCCAAGCACACTCCTTTCGTTCTGTCTTGATCTGATGATCTCAATATTTTCCACAAATTGATCAAATGTGGCACTCGTATTGTCATTTCGATTCTTGACAAAAGCTGTTTTAATGGACATAAAAGAAATGGAATAACTACCAGAACGAGACGGAGAAACAGACACAAATCCTCCATTGGGGGCTGAGCTGCTCAGGGAGTCATCCCTAACATAAAGCTCCTGATAAGTGCCCAGATTGTTACGCATTGCGTCAAGCTGAATTTTAAAATCTTTGAGTGGCTCAATTGACGTCTTGAAAGCTATATCTACCGATTTGCTTTGTTCAAATGGAGTTGTTTGAAGTGGGCTTTCGCTCAGCCAGCCTTGACGTGCTGCCTTGTGTCTAATGTCCGGATTCTGATCTCCGGCTAGAAATTTCCAGCCGGGTGCGTTCCATGAACTATCCATTCCCAAAAGGAATGGCGTTTGATTAAATCCTGGCAGTACTGTACCCTCACGCACATTATAGGTGAAGTTTACGTTTTTCACCGCCATGATAAATCTGAGTATTCCAGTCCCGACAGAGACTTTTTCGTCTCTCTTACTTTTGCTGGCTTCTTCTAGAAAAGTCACTTTGCTGTACAGTTTGGTCAGGTCAACCTTTCCGTTTAGTCCCTGATCACGACTGTTCTGTATAGTGTGTCCGAAAAAATTACCCAATGAGTCATTTTGCGAAAGCGAACCGGCTGTCCATGTAAAGCCAGCGCCATAACGAACATCTGCGCTCACCCAATCGGTAAAAGGCAGCTTGTCCAATGGCAAGCGATAGGTCGCCGACATGTCCTGATCAAAGTTTTTCATTCGTCCCAGGCTCTTCACCTCGCCCCAGATATACTGGCGCTCTTCATCAGTATTGATATCTCCGTCAATCACATCATCCGGTTCATCAATCACGGCGTTGGCACGGGCAGAATAATCAAAACTCAGGCTTTTGAATGGGCTCCAACCCATACCATAATTTCTGGTAAATGTGAACAGCCGCTCATAATACGGGTCTATTCCTTCGGTGGTAAGTTCGTTGTTGTATAACTGGGTTTTTCTGAAACTTCTGTTCAAATCAGTGCGAAAAGACAAGCTTGTAGGAAGCGGAGAGAAATTGATGTCTTTGACCAGTTTCAGATATGGACTGGAGAATGCATCGACATCAGCAAATGGCTCTATACTAAAATCAATAGGAGAATAGTTGTATGACAGTCCTCCAGAAACCGACTTTTGAATGTATATCTGAGTGTTTACATTGCTGGAAACTGCCTCACTATAGGCGTAGGATACGCCGATGTTTTCTATGTCAAAGAAATGCTGATTGGCTTCCGGATTGACTTTTTCCTTATGCACATTGGTGAAGTTGATGCTGCGGCGTTCACTGCGCTCCTCGACCAGTCGCCTATACGCACTCCGTTCTCTTTGCGAATCAAAAACTTCCAGAGAAGCTTCCAGAGGGGTATCAGGATCTAACGGGTCAAACTGAGGAGTGGACCTCTGCTTTTCGTAACTAACAAACATGGGTACCACCAGACCTGTCTTGTGTGGTAGCAAAAACTTATCAACGTTCACATTAGCTGATACGTCATATTGCAGAGTTTCTTCTCTGGTTCGCTGCTGTATGGTTTGCTGGATATTACCAAAACCGATAGACGTATATCGAGTGGAAGCATTTATGGTTGCTACGTCGGCAAGTTTGGTGCTGATTCGGGCATTGGCAGCCCAACCTTTGTTGGTGTCAAAATCTGTAACACGAAGTTCATTGGCCCAAACACAAACCGATTTAGTTGATTGATCAGGAGATTCATCATAATTGGTATTTCTAATACCTATCATCATGGTGAGAACTGTGCTGATATCCGGATTTCCTTTTACTGTTAGCCTGTGTCTTCCATCATTTGAAAACCCCGAATAAGGGTTGCCTATGTCTCTGTTTTCCTTGTTTCTTTGAGCCTTCAACCCTAGTAATTCATTAATCGAGATATCTATTTCGTTCTCTTCAGGCCACACTATCCTTTCAATATTTGGAGTAGCATTGGTCAGCCCTTCCGGATTGGTGATTTTTAGTGGGATCTCTATTTCATAATAATTATCCACTTGTTCGGTACCCAACCTAAGGAAAGCTGAGACTTCATCGTCATTCACATTGTCACCCAGATATGGCTCTGCATGAAAAAACATCTTGATACGACCGTAGTTGAGCAAATCAAAACCAACATTTTTGTACACAGCACGGGCATCTTTATCGGCCAGATCTTCTACACAAATTTGCAGGGATTGTTCATTCACAAACCTGTTGATATAAGTGGTATTATCCTGGTCTCTCTGTACGCCGGGAGGAACTACGTATGGTGACTTATTATTTCCACCGGAACTATTCCCCTCAATATTGACAACCGAAACGGTGAAATCAGAAATAGCCGTTTCAGGAACCAGGTCAAAGCCAGAGTCATTGAGTGCCAGGTCGTATTTTCTCCACTGACTCCTGACAAATTGCAGGTTGTTGGTTCTGAGTACCACTGGCTCAGCAAAATCTGTCATATACATTCGGATAAACCGAATGTTCTTAAAACCGGAGATGTTTCCATATACACCGTCCGGATCCTTGATCGGAATTCTGAATAGGTACCAGGACGATTCACCATTTCCTTGCTGACTTTCCACTTTATCCACGATATATCCCTCTCCGACCTGAAGCTCTCCTGGTCTTAGATCCACCTCGTACTCGTAGTATTCTTCAAGGATTGAAACGGTGTTGTCCGAGTTTAAATCCTCATTATCGCCGGTTGTATACGACGCTTGCAAAATGCTATTGCCAGAGGAGACGGGTGAGTTACCGTCCATTCCATTGTAGTTCTTGTAGCGCTCCAGGATTTTGGCTCCCTTATCATCCCACCTGCTATCCAGATAGTGCCAAAAATCATCCGCCGAGGGATCCTCTCCAAAACGCGACCCAAATTTCAACACCTCCAGGTCATTGCTCAGACCATCGAGCCCTACATCCTGATTAGATCGAGCAGAACGAGAATTCTCAAAATTATTGGTCAGGAAAGGTTCATCAGGCACCTGCCCCCAAATACTACTCACAGCTTCAGTGGTATCGCCATCATCCGGAAGCCCGGTTTCGTATGAATGCCTACTGTCCGGGATTACATCCTCAGAAATATTTCCCAGGTTGAAAACCAGCTTTCCACCTCTGGTATTTCTCTGCGGTGTTGCACTTCCATCTGGCACCACATCGGCAAACGGATCCATGAGCCAAAATTCTATGTACTCCACATTGTTCTTATCAAAATCCGTCTCAGATCCAGACACGGAGCGCATCAAGCCACCCCAATTGTCCTCAGGGTTAGATGTAAGTCGATCAGATGCAGGATCATATTGCGAGGTGTAGTTATAAGCTCCTCTTTCTGAAGGAAAGTATGCTATATCAAAAGTGGTTTCGTACGTTTGAACCTGAAAAGCATCACGTTCTGTGTAGATCTCCTGAGGAAAAATTGGCCTTACGTAGTGGTTTTGCTTGTCCGCCTCCGAAATGTTTTTAGGTTCATTGATCGCACCTGAGGTTCGGTAAAAAACCGTAGGGTCGATGCTGTACCATGACACTTTTGCTCTGTTAGCGTTGAACCCAAGATCGGGCATGTCTTCTGATCCATCTATCAGGTTTTTGCCTTTCGGTGCAGAAGCTAGCCTCCAGCCGTTCGCTCCATCCAGCCCATTCGTAATTACAGAGTTTTCAAAATCATCTATGTACGAGGTTCCTTCGCCATTGATAACGTTTGAGGTACCCGGTATCATTTGTGCAAACTCTGCATTGAAGGTTATGGTGGACTTTTCTTTGGTACTGACCAAAGGCAAAAAATCCATCGCTTTTGTCAAAAAAGGCACCTCTTCCTGAAAATTGACATCAAAACCATACTTGGTGTTGCTGGTTGGTTCATCTCCAATTTGATAATGAGAAACCCCACCCGGGCGCTCGTTGAGGTGCATGACGGTAGCGCCTATATTGAATTGATCGCTGAAGCGGTAATCGAGCCTGGTACCATACAGCCAGCGAGCCTGAAAGTTGAAGAGATCGGCTTTTTCATAGGCGATGTTGATGGTTTTGCCAGAGCTCAGAATTCCATCATTGATAATTCTCACCCTGCCCAGGTTGTAATCCACGGTAAAGTCAAGCCCTTCTGTAAGTGGTGTATTACCTGCGGTCACCCGTACGGAACCTTCAGCGATATTAATGCCAGGTAGAGCTATTTCACTGGAAGAACCGGCATTGAAGCTACCTGTAATAAAGAACTTGTCCTTGCTGGAAACCTGCTGCGCATCGTTTTTGGTTCCTTGATAGAGCGTGTCATAGACATACTTTTCTTTGAAAACAACCTCATCTGCATCAAAGTAGCTTTCGAGTGTTTTGCCGAAAGGCTCCAGTACAGGAAACTTGATATACCCATTTTTAGAATCGATGGTTACATCTTCGATAAAGTCAAAATTTTGATCTTTCTGCCGGTCGTTATTCTGATTGAGCTGATCCAATTTCAACAGCTCCACAAGTGGGATGTTGGTTGTTCTCCGCCCCTCATGAAGAGATGGGTTGTCAATTCCAGAGGCATCATCTCTGTACCTTACTCTAAGCTGAAAGCCTTCACTCTCGATCTGGTTTGCGTTCAGATAATAGATGTTTTTCATCATGAGATCCCAGGCAGGAATCTCCGTATCTATCTTATTTGGTCTAAGCATCTTGAGGAAGATGACGTCATTTTCAGAATATCGCGAATAATCTTCCGTGAGTTCTCCTACCTGATATCCACCTGATTTTCCGGCGTAGGTGTATTCATAAGAAACCGCCAGCAGCTCATCATTTTGAAGTTTGCGCAGCAGCGATATATATCCCAGCTTTTTGTTGATCGTATATTCAGTTTCATCAAGTTTCCGAGCCGTCCCCACCTTCACAAAATCTCTTGATTCTTCCAAACCCAGGGCCGTAATTTCGTTGAGAATCTCATCCTTGTTTCTTGTAAGGTTGCTCAGATAATCGCGGTACAGATTGTTGGCGCTGTTGTCAGGTGCGCCACCATTGCCCTGTATGTCTCCTCCCAGGTTATTGTAGATGACAGACCCTTCTCCCAAATCCTGGAAAGCGGCAATTTGCCGTGTAGTTTGAGTGTCATTGTTTCTATTGATCACATAAACTTCCACTCTGGTCACATTTACCCCGGAGACAAGTTGGGGTAAGTTGTTGTGCCATCTTTCATAGTTATCTCTGAAAAACTGAGCGAGAAAAAAGTGCCTGTTTTCATCATAATCAGAAGCTCTTACTTCAAATTCTTTTCCCTGAAAACCGCTTTCGATGGTGAGAACCTCACTTTTACCCTGCTGTCGGGAAACCACGCTGGTCACAAAGAGTTTTCCGAACTGGAGCTGGGTTTTAATTCCAAAAAGAGACTGAGCCCCTGTCATGAGGCTATTGGAAACCGGCATACTTACGTTACCAATTTCTATTTTCTTTACTATATCCTCTTCATAGCCTGTATATTCTACCTTTAGGTTATTCTGAAAATCAAAGGTGTTGTTGTTGTCAAAATTTGCCGTAATGGCCAGTTTTTCTCCAACCTTTCCTACCAGGTTAAGAGAAATCTGTTGGTCAAAATTGAAGCCTCCGTTTCTCTGCTGACGCTGAGTAAGCTGCGGGTTGTCAGTTCTTTGGAATCGGCCGCCAAAATCAAGATTGACGAACCCATTCGGCTGAATATCAACATAGCTGCCTCCAAACAGCCGGTCGAACATGGGGCTGATGTAAAGCCGGGGAATCAGACTTCTGCCGCTAATAGCACTTTCACCATCAAGACCGGAAGATCTTTCCTGAAAATATTCCTTGGTAAGCTGCTGATCGCTATAGCTATCATATTCCTGAAAAGACATGGTCGTAACCGGTCGGAAATTAACGTCACCGATTCGCTCATAAACGTTGTAGGAAAAACCTGAATCGTACTCCACCTGCATGTCGATTTCCGACGGGTCAGTGAGCAACAAAGGGGATGAACTGTTTCTGTTTGAGAAGGGATCACCGAACCTATAAGGTGCTTTGTACGTTGGTGTTTTTGTTGGTGTATAGGGGCCGATAGTATCAGCCGCAATACTGTCTTTGGGAATGGTGTCCTGTTGGATAAAAAACCTATTACCAGAGCCATAGGTATAGCTATCCTGCGGGAAAAAGCAGAGTCCTATTGCTCCTACAAGTAGTAATATGTATGATTTACCCGTCAAAAATTTTTAATCAGTTAGGCGCGCTTTAAGACCTGTTTTATTAGTTCCTCAAGTTTAATTTGGTGACCGCTTTGCTTCAAAATCAAAGCTATACTTTTTTCAGCGACAGACTTGTTAATTCCCAAGGTAGTCAGGGCAGATAACGCTTCATTTTGCAGCGTATTGCGATTGGAAACACCTAGATCAAGTGATTTGTCCAGAATGCCCTCTTTCTGCATTTTATCCTTCAGTTCCAAAACAATCCGTTGGGCTGTTTTAGAACCGATTCCCTTTACTCCCTGAATGGTTTTAACGTCTTCATTTGCAATAGCAGATTGTAATTCTTCGGGCGAAAGAGATGAGAGAATCATAAGTCCCGTACTGGGACCCACGCCCGATATTGATATTAAGTCTTGAAACCTTACTTTCTCAGAAGGCTCAGCAAAACCATAAAGTGTATGTGCATCTTCTTTGACATGGAAGTGTATAAAGAGTTTGACTTCATCAACTTCTTTCAAAACACTGTATGTGGCCAGGCTAATTCTGGCTTCATACCCTACTCCTCCTTTGGTTTCTAACACCACGTAGGTTGGGTCTTTGACAACCAACTTCCCAACTAAATAATTGATCATTTTATACCTTTTTCTTCTGTGATCTGGGCATCAACAACCGCAATAGTAATCATATTAAAGATATCTCTCACAGAGCTGCCAACTTGTAAAACGTGCACAGGTTTTTTCATACCCAGCAACATTGGTCCGATTGCCTCGGCTCCACCTAATTCCATCAACAACTTATAGGCGATGTTACCTGAGTCCAGATCAGGAAAAATTAAGGTATTGGCCGGTTCTTTGGCCAGATCGCTAAAAGGATAAACTTCCTTAATCAAATCATTATTGAGTGCCACATTGGCCTGGATGTCTCCATCGATGACAAGTTCAGGCCATTTTGCTTTGGCTAGTTTTACCGCTTTGGCAGTTTTCTCAGGCACATCCCCTTTGGCAGAGCCAAAGTTGGAATAGGACAGAACCGCGACCCGCGGCTCTGAATCAAAAACCCGAACCGCTCTGGCCGTAAGTCCTATGATATCTACAAGCTCTTCAGCAGATGGATTGAGGTTGACCGTGGTGTCCGCAAAAAAGAAATTTCCCTTTTTGTTTCTTACGATATACATCCCTGCCACCCGATTGACTCCTTCTTCCACGCCGATGATCTGAAGTGCCGGAAGGATGGTTTTAGGATAGTCATTGGATAGTCCAGAAACGAATGCATCGCCTTCACCCTGCTCCACCATCATGGCTCCAAAGTAGTTCTTACTTCGGGTCATCGCCTTGAAAGCATCTTTGTACGTCACACCTTTGCGCTGGCGTTTTTCATAATAGCTCTGTGCATATCTTTCCACCCTGTCAGGATCCTCATTCGGATCCACAATCTGGCAGTCAAGCAATCCATCAAGCTCATTTTCCTCTATCAGAGTCGTAATCTCTTCTCTATTACCGAGCAAAATCGGTATCGACACTCCTTCGTCAAGTGACATTTGGGCCGCCTTCAAAATATCAATATGCCCTGCTTCCGCAAAAACAACTCTTTTTGGGTTCTGTCTTGCTCTGAAGACCAAACGAGACATCAATCGCTGATCTAGCCCGATGCGTTCTTCGAGCTCTTGTTGATATGCAGACCAATCTTTTATTTCCTTTCTGGCCACACCACTGTCAATAGCGGCTTTTGCTACAGCTGGAGAAATGATGGTGATCAGTCGTGGGTCAAGTGGTTTGGGAATCAGGTATTCATTTCCAAACTTCATGGATGTGGCACCATATGCCTTGAGCACCATCTCCGGAACAGTTTGTTTGGTGAGGTCAGCTATGGCGCGAACTGCTGCCAACTTCATTTCCTCGTTTATGGTAGTGGCTCTGACATCCAGCGCACCGCGAAAGATATATGGGAACCCCAGCACATTGTTGACCTGATTAGGGTGATCCGAACGACCAGTCGCCATGATGATGTCCTTGCGGGTTTTCATGGCTAAATCGTATGCTATTTCCGGATTGGGGTTTGAAAGTGCGAAAACAATGGGATTAGGTGCCATGGTTTTGAGAGCATCAGCGCTCAAAATATCTGCTACAGAAAGTCCCAGAAAAACATCCGCACCCACAAGCGCTTCTTCCAGCGTGTCAGCATCGGAATCAGTGGCATACTTGGCTTTGGTCTCATCCAGATTCGGACGATCTTTTTTGATAACGCCCCTACTATCGGTCATGATGATATTTTTCTTGAGCGCTCCAAGTGAGGTGTATAAATCCGTGCAGGCGATAGCTGCTGCTCCGGCTCCACTTACCACGATTTTTATCTCATCAATTTTCTTTCCCAGAAGCTCCAGAGCATTGATCAGCGCCGCGCTGGATATGATCGCCGTACCGTGCTGATCATCGTGCATCACCGGGATTTTCATTTCCTTTCTGAGCGTTTGCTCGATCACGAAGCTTTCTGGCGCCTTGATATCCTCAAGGTTGATACCGCCAAATGTTGGTTCGAGACTCTTGACGATCTCAATGAATTTTTGTGGGTCAGTTTCGTTGACTTCTATATCAAAAACATCAATTCCTGCAAATTTTTTAAATAAAACGCCCTTTCCTTCCATCACAGGCTTAGATGCCTCTGGACCAATATTTCCCAACCCGAGCACCGCAGTACCATTTGATATTACGCCAACCAGATTGCCCTTAGCAGTGTATTTGTAAACGTCCTCAAGATTATCAGCTATGGCCAAACAAGGCTCAGCCACTCCCGGTGAGTACGCCAGGGCCAGGTCGTGCTGACTACTTAGTGGCTTAGTTGGTGTTACCTCAATTTTCCCTGCTGGTTTTTCAGAATGAAAATCAAGGGCTTCCTTTTTTCTAATTTTTGCGCACATGGTTGGTTAGTTAAACGAGGTGTAACTATTAATCTTCTAAATCAGAAGGCGTTCTGAAGGTGGAAAGCACTGCCTCAACCTCTCGAACAAGTTTTATTTTTTTTGTTCCGGGGGAATAAACATATCCCTCAATGTAATAGAGTTTTTGTTTCTTTTCATCCACAAGTGTGTAACTCACAAAAGGCCCGCCTCCTGAGTTGTCGCTGTTCTTCCAAAGTCCTCTGGCCTCAACGGCAAATTTCCCGTTAAAACTGACACGTTCTGTGAACACCGGAATCTGATACTGGCGTGTGATGAAAAGCTCTGGCTTTTCACTATCCCGAAGATAAGTTTCGGTAATCTCGTCTCTTAATTTGCCCACATCATTAAACACATCCTGGTCACTATAGGGCCTTTCGTAAATGAAAACATTGTACTCCGATTGAGCTTCAAGGTGGCGGATCCAAAGGAAATCTTTCAGGTTTTTGGCAATATCCCAACCGAAAGGAATTTTTAATGAATACCCATGCCCATCTTTTACGCCATTCATGGCTGTCTTTTCTAATTTTTTTAAAATCTGTGCTCTGGTTCTCTCTCGAACAGCCGTTTCGAATACTTCGAGCAGACGATTGCGATTCTCTTTGACCTTTTCTAATAAGATTTCTTCATTTTGCGCATACAGATATAAAACCAATTGCCCTTTGGCAAATTCATCTCGACGCACCGTCATGAATATGGACGAATCCTTTTGTATAAGCTTTAAAGAATTGTCTGTAAAATACTTGCGAATGGACTTGCCTTGCCTGGTATCATTGTCCAGTGACATGACAAAAACCATGTTAACTGCCGTTTTCAATGTGGAGTTTAGCTCAAGTGGATTGATGGTATGCACGTTGAACTTGGGCTCGTCCTGAGGCAACCCAACCATATAGCTTCGGTACAATGACCTCAGCTCCTCACCTACTGGTCTGTTGAGCATGGCTGTGTCGATTACCATGACCATTTCATCGGCTTCACCTCGAGCTGTTTTTTGAAAATCCTTTCCCATTTTCTCCCTCGTCTTGGAGCAACCAAAAAGGACAGAGGCTATAGCAAAAATGTATATCAGTCTTAAAGGCTTCATATTCAGGGGTTTTTACAAAGGTAAAATTTAAACAGGCTGCTGTTGTTATCCCAACGAATTTATTCCGCTGATATGATAAGTTGCTGGCCGGGCTTAATTGTATTGGAGCTTAAATTGTTTAGCTGCTTTATTTTGTCAATAGAGAGCCCCGCATAGCTATTGGCTATGCTCCAAAGAGAGTCTCCATACTGCACTGTGTGTGTCTTGCTTCCGGCAGGTATGATTTTCTGAGCCGATGATGTAGTGGCACGCGCAGTGGAGGTGTACAAGTCTTTTGTCTGGCTGCTGTATGATGGTAGCACCCAAATATTGAGTCTTTGGCCTACACGAATCATGTTACTATTTAAATTGTTCCAGGAACGGATATCTGAAACACGCACATGGTAGCGCTGCGCAATCACCCCGAGCACATCTCCACTACGGACTTTGTACACTTGCCTTTCACGCCCATAGGTGCTCCCCGGAGTGTTTCTGGCCAGATAATCCAAATGCGCCTTCCCGACCTTTCCTGCTGTGTCATAGAGAAAAGTGCGATTCGCATAAAATACAGAATCTTTGATCTCACGTGGGATTCTCAACGCAAAGTTTTTGGTCCCTTCCGGTAGTGCTCCTCTCTTGATATGAGGATTGAGTTTGAGCAGGTCTTCCAGGTTTCCCCCTGTGTTGCTGGCAAAAGTTTCGAGATGAAAGTATTGGCTTATGGTGATGGTGTCAAAATCAGGAAGGGATTCATATTCCTCTACAAAAAGGTTGTGTTCCTCGGCATAATTCAGAGTGTATGCTATCGCAACGAATTGTGGCACATATGATCTGGTTTCCCGGGGCAGGTATCTATAAATCTCCCAAAATTGCTTTTTGTATCCACTCCTTCTGATCGCCTTGCGCACATTGCCCGGCCCACAATTGTAAGCCGCCAGAGCCAATTCCCAGTCGTCAAACATGCGGTAGAGATCCTTCAAATGCCGAGCTGCAGCGTCTGAAGACTCATAAGGGTCCATTCTGTCATCCACATACCAGTCACCAGTGAGCCCATACATTTTACCGGTAGAAGACACAAACTGCCATAAGCCTACGGCGCTGGCTCTGGAGATTGCGTTGGGTCGAAGGCCGGACTCTACAATCGCCAAATATTTAAGCTCCTTTGGCACGCCGTGGCGTTCAAAAGCCTCTTCAAAAATGGGGAAATAGATTTTTGTTCGGGCAATAACCCCTTTGGTATAGGACCTATCCCTCACGGTAAAATAGTCGATAAATGACTTTACACGCTGGTTGTAATTGAGCGGTATCTCCGACTCAATGCAAGACAGTCTGTCCGCAACTTCATCGTAAGTAGCGTCTGGAATAAAGTCATACTCGACCATATCCTGAGCTAGCATTGGGTGTGCCCCAAAACTTATAATAAATACTATGCTGAAGATTTTCCGCATAAGTTTATAACTGGTTACTCCTTCAATAAGTATTTAGAAAAAGCTAAAAGTTTGTCCTCTGTAAAAACTTTAGAAATGACCTGCAATCCTATAGACATACCGTCACTGTCCTTGGCCACAGGAATAGAAATGGCTGGCGCTCCAGCTACAGATGCCTGCACTGTAAACAGATCGGCCAAATACATTTCCATGGGGTCGCTGGTTTTAGAACCTAATTCAAATGCTGTGGATGGTGCCGTCGGCAAAACCACAAAATCATAAGATTCAAAAAGTTCTTCGAGCTTGTTTTTGATCAATCGCCTTACCTTCTGTGCTTTGATATAGTATGCATCGTGATAACTCGCTGATAGCACGAATGTACCGAGCATGATTCTGCGAAAGACCTCCGGACCAAACCCCTGCGTCCTGGTCTTTTTATACATGGCCTCCAGGTTTTCAGGATTCTCCACCCTATAGCCATATTTCACACCATCATAGCGTGATAGGTTGGAACTGGCCTCTGCGGTGGTAAGGATATAGTAGGTCGGGAGCGCATACTCCATCAGCGGAAATGAAACTTCATCCACCTGATGCCCTTCGCTTTTCAACTCTTCACCAACTTTAATCACTGCTTCCTTCACTTCCGGTTTTATCGCGTCGCTTTCCATAGTCTCCTTGAGATAAGCGATTTTTACTTTCCCTTCAAAGTCCAAAATCTGCGAATATGGCTTTACCTCCTCGGTAGAAACGGTGCTGTCGTGCGTATCTTCCCCAGCAATAATCTCGAGAACCAAAGCTGCATCCTCGATGGTATTAGAAAAAATACCTATGGTATCAAAAGTGCTGGCATAAGCGGCCAACCCGTGTCTTGAAATTCTTGAATAAGTGGGCTTGAAGCCTACGACATCACAAAATGATGCTGGCTGTCTTACCGAGCCACCTGTATCTGTACCCAATGAAATGGCACACATATCTGCCTGGACGGCCACTGCCGATCCACCCGAAGATCCACCCGGCACACGATTGGTATTGTCTGCATTTTTCACTGGGCCAAATGCCGAGTTCTCACAAGAAGATCCCATGGCAAATTCATCACAGTTGTTTCTACCAATGACGATGGCATCTTCGGCTAGAAGCCTTTCCACACATGTGGCAGAAAATTGTGATTCAAAATCTCCTAATATTTTACTTCCGCAGTTGAGTGGGTGATCCTGATAGCAAAGCACATCTTTGAGCCCTACAACCATTCCTGCGAGGCGTCCGGCAGAATTGTTAGCTATTTTCTGATCAATAGCCGCAGCTTGATCGAGCGCTTCCTGATCGTAGATCGTCAGAAAGGCATTGAGTTCAGGATTTTTTGAATTGATATTATCAAGGTAGTGTCTGACTATGTCAACGCATGTCAGGTTGCCTCCATCAATTTCTTTCCTGAGTTGATGAAATGAAGAATTAGCCTGCAATTTTTAGCTCTTTTTTTTGTCGTCCTCCTCCGAAGTATCCTCTATCTCCTTCTTGATCTCTTTGGTGGCGTCCTTAAACTCCCTGATCCCTTTGCCCATGCCTCTTGCGATCTCAGGAATTTTTTTCGCTCCAAAAAAAACGATAAAAACCAAAGCGATGACCATCATCTCCCAAGGGCCTGGCATCCAAACTAACACCGTATTCATATGAAATCCATTTAATTGTGTCTTCAAAGATAGACATAAATGCCTGCTAAGCACAAACGATTAGACCCTATCTACCTTGGCAGGGCAGCATAATAAAGAGGTGAGCTTTTATTTTTTGGCTAACCAACCCTCGGGGTTGAGTTTCTGGTACTCTTTCCACACCTCAAAATGCACCTCTGACACACCGTCTTTGTCGCTAAAGACTGTTCCTAGAATCTCGTTTTTATTGATCTTCTGACCCTTTTTTACTTTCACATCTTTGAGTCTGGCGTAGAGCGTATAGTAATCGCCGTGCTGCATCAGCACAACATTATTCATACCTGGCACGATAGCCACGGCCACCACTTTTCCTTCAAAAACAGATCTAACTGTGGCGTTTTGACTGGTTTGAATGTCAATACCAGGATTATCTTCCATAATCCCTTTGATGACAGGATGCGGGTGTTTTCCAAACTTGGATGAGACAAAACCAGTGCTCACCGGCCATTGCAGTTTATTTTTATTCTCTTCAAAAAAAGATGTGATTTCTTCTTCACTGGCAAGGGCGGCAGTCGAAAGCGACTTGGATCGTTCCAGTTCCTTCTTGACGATATCAGCTATCAAATTATCTAGTTTGTCGACAGCAACTTTTCGGTCATTCAATTCATTTTTAAGCTGGCGTTCTTTTTTATTCAGCTTGGCAATGACGGAATTTTGTTTGGATTTCAAATTGATCAGCTTCTTGCTTTCTGCCACTTGTTGGTCGAGCAAAAGCTGCTGTTCAGATTTTTTGATCTGAACTTGATTCTTTTGATTGGTGAGCTCCTCAGCCACTATCTCTATTTGCTGCGCCTGAATCTGTCTTGCCTCAGCGTATTGCTCGAGGTATTTGAGTCGCATGAATAGCTGGTTGAATGTTTTGGCTGAAAACAGGAATGTCAACTTGCTATACCCTCGATTGGCACGATATGATGAATATATCATCTCAGCATATTCATTCTTCAGGTTGTTAAGGTCATTTTGAAGTGCCCCTATGATAATGTTCAAGTCGCCGATTTCGCCATCCAGCAACCCAACTTCCTGATTCAGTGCTTCTATTAAACTCTGTCTTGCCTTAATCTGCTGGTTGATCGCCCGGAGCTGACCGATAGTGGCTTTCTTTTCGTGTTCTGTATCGGTAAGGATTTTCTCAGCCTCAGCAATTCGCTTTAGGTTTTCCCTTTTCTCATTTTCGAGTTGGCTTTTGGTTTTTTGAGCAAAAGAATTGAAGCAAAGGCACATCAGGACAAGTAGCCCCAGAACCCTACTTAATTTCATTTCGCTCATATTTTTGTGGCACATTAAAAGGGAACCTAATCGGTTTGGTCTCAATTTCTGCTTTACTGTATTCTATATCTACCTTGGTCGAAGCGGATGTAGATTTGCCTTTTAAAAGTTTCGCTTCTATGCTAAAAGGCAAAATCTGATCTTTTACAAGCTGAAATTCTCCGTAATTTACTAAAATGGAACTCTTAGTTACAGTATCCTGCACGTGCAATTTCTCCAGTTTCATAGACTTGGTTCCTATGGAATTGCTCAAGATATAGTTGCCAGACTGCTGATCATAGTTGAAAAACTTATCTGTTTTCTTCAGGCTCTCACGGGAGTAAGGAGACACCAGATTGCCAAGCACGACTGATTCAACCAAATCATAATCAATCTCAAAATCAAATTTCTTGCTTAATGTTGTAAAGTCTGTGACAGTATATTTTTTATTGAACTTGTCGATAAAAAAAATGGAGTCTCTGGTGATAAGAATGCGAGCAACCTCTACCCCAAGCCCCGGAGATAGCGAAATCCAAATCACACTGTCTTTTTTCATGCGCAGATTGGCCACTCCAGCAAGGCGCTTTTCTCCGTCAAAATCCACCTTCATCTTTCCAGTGAAGTAGTCAAACTCAATTTCGTTGACCTTGATCACCGAATCGTCTCTATGAAATAGGGACGTGAGCTTTTTGTTACACCCAAAAGCCAGTACTCCAGCAATTAGAATGGCTATTATACCTTTATTCATAAAGCGTTTTATCAGCAATCTTTTTGTGAATGTTTTCTGAAGCTTCATTGGATTCACTCGCCTTTTTCCACTGCTCCACGGCTTCTTCTATCTTACCCAACTTGAACAACACATCGCCAAAGTGCTCAATGATAGTGCCATCATTATCAAGCTTAGCAGCTTTTCTTAGATATTTTTCGGCTTCCTCGTATTTTTCAAAGGTGTAAAGCACCCACCCGTGGGTGTCGAGATAGGTGGCATTGTCAGGATGGAGTTCAACCAGCTTGGTGGACATCTCAAGTGCCTTTTCCAGATTTTGGCCATCGAGGCTTAAAAAATAGCTGTAGTTATTAAGCACATGGTCGTTTGCAGGATTGTTTGTTAGGGCTTTCTCGTACGCCTCGTAAGATTTGGACTTTTCTTTCAGGCTATTGTAAGCATCTCCCATTTGACCATAAAAAACGGTAAGCAGATTGGGGTCGGTAGAATATCTAGTTCCCATATTGAGCATTTGTACCGATTTTTCATAATTCTTCTTGAGTAAGTGCCCTGTCCCAGAAAAGTAGTAGAGCAATGCCTGATTTGGGAAGAGCTCGAGCGCATCTTCCGCATGTACAATCAAACTGTCATATTGATTGAGTTCGGCTTCTATGTTAAGAATGTTTTGCCATACACTAAAACTCGACGGGTTGAGCTTCACAGCCTTTAGGTAGAAATCAAGCGCCTTTTTCTTTTTTTCCATTCTGTACAAAACATCACCGGCATACGCCTGTGCTTCGTACTGCTGTGGATACATATCACCCAAATCTTCTGCCATCTCAATGATTGTGGCAAACTGCTCACTGGTTATGGCAAACTCCTGATAACCGTTGAGTAGCTGAATCTTGGTTCGGTAATCACTGGACTTAGCGTTGAACGCATCCAGAGTGATTTTCATTGCTTCATCAGTATTGCCTTCTTTGATGGCAATTTGGCTTTTGAGTAAATGGATGTGAATGTTGTCCTCGTTGACAGCATTAAGCCTGGTTTTTGCCTCTGTGAGCATCCCTTGATTAATCAAAAATTCTGCTAGCTCAATGGTATATCTCGAATTGTCAGGGTTCTCTGCTATCAGCTCATCCCAATCCGAGATTAATGAAACATAATCTTTCTTTTGAAAATAGATTTTCTGCTTTTCGCGCAGAACCATTTCATTTATGCCATAAATGTCTTCAGCCTTTTTGTAAGTTTCGAGAGCCAGGTCCAAATCTCCACGGTACTGGTAGATGATGGCCAGATCAAACAAGTAGGAATCCGTACCTGAAATGGTCGTGATCATCTCATCATAAAGCTGAGCGGCTTTATCAAACTCACCTACTGATTTATAGATTTCGGCACACAGCAAAAAGTAGTATTTATTAGACCTATCCGAATCTAAGGCCGCTTCTGCATAAAGTATTGCGTCGGAAGAATTCCCCTGCTTGGTAAGTAGCTCAGCTAGTTTGAAGTTGGCTCCTCCATTGTCAGGATCAAGATCCAGTGCGACCTGAAACAACTCAGCTGCCTTGGTGTAATTTTCCAGAATTAACTGTTTCTCGGCCTCAATCAGCGTTGCTTCGAGCTTTACCTGTCTTTCCTCAGACTGGTAAACCGTCTCGGCTTGCTCCGTTTTATCTCGCTTCTTCTTTCTGTTCTTCTCCTTTTTTTGAGAAAACCCGATCGAAGCGACCAAAGAAAATATGATGATGAAAATAGCTGATCTCATGTACTAACCCTTCGTTTCTGAATAATCCCCGAGACTAACTTCGCCTGAGAATGATTCTACTTTTACGAAGTTCCCTATCATAGAGTTGGACAGGTTAACGCTCTGCAAAGTAACATTATTTTGAATCAATGAATCCTTTATGATTGAATCCGACACCTGCCCATCATCACCAATAGAAACACCGGGTCCGACTTTAGAGTTTTTGATATTCACATTTTCACCAATATACACCGGAGCGATTAGCTCAGAGTTCTCCATCTGTGCAGAGCTTGCAATCTGATTTTCCTCAAGAAAACCAAGATATCTGCTGTTGGACTGAATGGTAATATTCTTATTACCACAGTCTAGCCATTCATCCACTTTTCCAGAGGTGAATTTTGTGCCAGCTTGCTTTAGGTTTTCCAGCACTGTGGTCAGCTGATATTCGCCGGAAGCCATGATTTTATTGTCAATCAATTCTTTGAGATCGGCTCTCAGATCCTCTCCTTTTTTGAAATAATAAATACCAATGATGGCCAGGTCAGAAACCGGCGTTTTTGGTTTTTCCACAAACTGATCAATGATGCCATTTTCATCGAGTGTAACCACACCAAAAGCGCTGGGGTCATCTACTTGTTTCACCCAGATAATACCATCATCATCGGTGTTGAGAGTGAAATTGGCTCGGAAAAGCGTGTCTGCAAAAGCTACCGTCACTTTACCTTCCAACAGTGGTTCGGCACAAAACACCGCGTGCGCCGTACCTAATGCTTCTGTCTGGTGGAAGATGTATCCTTCTGCGCCGACAGCCTTTGCAATCGCTTTGAGGTTTTCTTCCACCTCATGGCCAAAGTCTCCGATGACGAACCCAATTTTTTCAATTGGCTCAGGTGTCACCTGGGCTATGTCTTCTACCAGTCGCTGCACGATCGGTTTTCCTGCGATGGGAATAAGTGGTTTTGGAGTGGTAAGCGTATGGGGCCTGAGTCGCTTGCCCATTCCAGCCATTGGAATTATAAGGTTCATTTTCTTTTTGGTATCTGAATAAATCCGGATCTGATATCAACGAGCCAAACCGCGAGGGAAAAAATGATCATTAGCCCAAAGCTGACAAGATATCTTAGATAGCCTTCAAGGCCGCAAAAATAGAAACCAACAATCAATAGCCCAGATAAAAGTAAATAAAAACTCCCCCGACCAACAAAGTAAGGGATAGGATAGTGGCGCTGACCAAGGACATAGCTGATACCCACCATAGTGAAATAGGTGGCAAACGTAGCAATAGCGCTACCTATGTAACCGATGGCAGGGATGAGTATAAAATTGAGGATCACAGTAATGACAGCTCCACTTATTGAAATCCACGCGCCATAACTTGTTTTGTCTGTGAGCTTATACCATACCGACAAATTGTAATAAATACCTAGGAAAAGTCCTCCTCCGAGCAGCCATGGCACAATATTCAATCCAGACAGGTAAGCCTGCTGCCGAAGAAAAATGGGTGCCAGATCAGGAAGCAAAACCGAAATCATCAACCAGCTGAATGACCCAAAAATGATGAAACCATGCATTACCCTGGCAAAAAGCTCCGGGGAATCGGCTTCTCCGGATTTAGAAAAAAAGAAGGGTTCAAAGGCGTACCGAAATGCTTGAACTGCCAGTGTCATAAAAACAGATAGTTTATAACACGCTCCAAAGATTCCCAATATCTCCAGATTCGATTGGCCGGGATAAAGGTCTGTTGGAAGCAGGTATTTGAGCAGGGCGCGAGAAAGCATTTCGTTAGTCACTCCTGCAAAACCAATGACCATCAAGGGAGCGGCATAAATAAGCATAGGGATCAATTCCTTGTTGAGCGTGAGTTTTAGATTACCAAAATACCCAGACATCAATGGAATGATCGCCGCATTGGCAATAAGGTTGGCCAAGAATATGTATCCTACTCCCAAATCAGGATTGTAGAAAAAAGATATCAGATGGGCTCCCCCAGATGAAATTATGTAAGGACATATCAGGATAAAAAAGAGGTTTAAGCCAATGTTCAATCCAATATTGAACAGTTTGAGTGAAGCAAACCGCATGGCTTTTTTTTCAAGTCTTAGCCGTGCAAATGGCACTGCAATCACGGCATCAATGGCCAGGATCAAAGCTAACCACTCCAGATAAACCCCATTGCCATGGTAGCCCAATGCGGCGGCAATAAAATCTGCCATAACATAGAGCAACCCACTGAAAATGATTGACGTGAGCAACACGCTGGTTTGAGCGAGGTTGTAATATTTTTCCGGACGATCGCTTTTGGTAGCAAATCGGAAGTATGTTGTCTCTATCCCATAGGTATAGAGGATGTTCAAAAAAGCAACGTAGGCATAAAGTTCCGTGACAACACCATATTGCTCGGGGTTGAAAACAGCCGTATAAAGGGGAACAAGAAGATAATTGAGAACCCGGCCCAGTACACTACTGACGCCATACACCAGCGTTTGACTGGCCAATTGCTTGATTTGACCCACTTACGAACCCGTAAATTTTGGAGGTCTTTTTTCTACAAAAGCTGAAGAACCTTCCTTGAAATCCGCAGTGCCACAGCATCTGGCAAAAGCATTGGCTTCAGTTTGGTAACCGCTTTTTTCATCATCGAAATTAGCATTGACACAGTCAATCACAAGACCGGTGGCAATCGGCGCTTTAGCTCCAATGGTTTGAAGAATTTCTTTTGCCTTGGCCAGCGCGCCTTCTTTGTCGGCTTCCACATGATTGGTAAGACCGAAAGCAAGCGATTGCTCAGCAGAGATCATATTGCCTGTAAGCAAATATTCAAACGCTCTGCCTTTTCCTATCAGTTGTGTCAAGCGCTGTGTGCCGCCATACCCGGGAATGATACCAAGGTTTACTTCAGGTTGGCCAAATTTCGCATTGGCAGTAGCTATACGCATATGACAAGCCATGGCCAACTCGCACCCTCCTCCTAACGCAAAGCCATTCACTACCGCAATGACCGGAGTATGGCAGTCCTCGATCAACTGAAAAATCTCTTGCCCCTCTTCTGCAAACTTCCGTGCATTCATGTCATTCAAATCGGCAAACTGCGTAATATCTGCACCGGCCACAAACGCCTTTTCCCCTGCCCCGGTGATGATCACCCCTGTGATATCCTTATCGTCATAAATCGACTGAACGATCTCTTTTATCTCTGCAAGTGTTTCGGCATTGAGCGCATTTAGTTTGCTCTCCCGATTGATAGTAATTGTTAAAATCGATCCGTCTGTAGAAAGATCCAGATTTTTGAGGTTTGCCATAGATTTTGGTTGATGATTTGGAAGGGGAAAGAAATAGTAATTTTAAGAATATGTCAAATAATTATTCAACTAAGCCGAACGATCGCAACCATTTTGGAATCATATTTTAAAATTATTAAAAATACCTATTGAATATTTGGTTAGAAAATCAAAACCAGAGAACTACAGCTACACGGTTTTTAGTCTTAAATTTGCTCTTATGACGGAGTTTCAAACATATCTCACTGATAAGAAGATCGACGCTGACAAGTTCGAAAAAGATGAACCTAAGATCTATGCCGAATATGAGACACAGTTCATGCAATTGCATCCCAATAGTTTCACTGCTCAGAAGCTTTTTATGATTAACAAAATCCGGCGATTTTATACACTGGAAGAAAAAACTGAAATCGAAACTGCGACAAAAAAACTTGCAGCAAAACCAAAAATGATGGTACGTCCCAAACCCAAGCCAAAGACTTCTTAAAAGAAGCTATTTGACCACAACGGGTTCTTCTTTCTTATCCTCTTTTTCTTTCTCTTTCTTTTCGGCTGTTTGACCCTCTTTTTTGGCCTTCTCCAAAGCACTTTCTGTGCTGGTCACCACTTCCTCATCTCCTTCGTACAGGTATTCGTTGATTTGCTTTCGCAGTTCCTGCGTAGAGAGGTTATTGAAAGATTGTCCATTGCGCATCACTGAAATCTGTCCGGTTTCTTCTGATACGACCAACACAAGGGTGTCGGTATTTTCTGACATACCTATTGCTGCCCTATGCCGAAGACCATAGTGAGCCGCAACGTCCCGTTCTGTAACGGGCAAAATACACCTGGCTGCAACAATCTTGTTATTATAAACGATCACTGCTCCATCATGGAGCGGACTGTACTTGTTGAAAATAGACAGAAGAAGTCTCTTGGAAATGACCGCATCAAGCCTGTCTCCTGATTCCACATAAAATTTCAATTCAGAATTTTTTGACATCACGATCAGCGCTCCCGTATTGGAGCCACCGAGCGTTTTACAGGCGTCTATAATAGGTGTGATCTCTGCTTTATTGTATTTGCCATTGGATCGCCATATCGACTTGAGGTTGTCCAGAAGGTTTCCTTCATTGAAAAAACTGGTACGCCCAAGGATCAAAAGGAACTTCCGGATTTCTTGCTGGAAAAGTATGATTACCGCCAAAACCCCAACTCCCATGAATTGTCCCAAAATAGTACCCAGCAACTCCATACGAGCGGCTGTCACGATCAGGTAAACCAAATATAGAATAAGGAACCCGGAGAAAATCTTGAAGGCGACACTGCCGCGCATCAGCTTATAAACCTGATAGAGCAACACGGCCACAAGGAGGATATCGAGAATATCCACTCCCTTTATTTCCAGAAATCCTATGTTATAAGCTAAGATCAAATTTTCAGCAAATTAACCAATTGAACGGCCTCCGCAGCTTCCTTCACGTCATGCACCCGAAGTATCGATGCGCCCTTAAGCAAAGCTACTGTATTTAAAGCAGTTGTGCCATTTAAAGCTTCCTCGGGTTGAATATTTAGCGACTTATATATCATGGACTTTCTGGATACCCCAACAAGTAGTGGATGATCAAGCTTTTTCAAAAAATTCAGATCATGCAAAAGTTGAAAGTTTTGCTCTATGTTTTTAGCAAAACCAAAACCCGGATCAATGATTATGTCTTTAACTCCAAGCGAGTTGAGCTGGTTCAGCTTGCTAACAAAATATTCAGTCACTTCTGTCAGCAGGTCATTATAGCTTGTCTTTTTGACCATATTCTGAGGACTGCCTTTCATGTGCATCATGATATAAGGCACGTTCAGATCAGCCACTGTACCAAACATAGCCTCATCCAAATCACCACCAGAAATATCATTTATCACATGCGCTCCGGTATCAATGGCTCGTCTAGCCACAGCACTTCTAAAAGTATCAACTGAAATGATCAAGTCGGCAAATTCTCTTGATATTGCCTCAATGGGCTTTGCTAATCTTTGCCACTCTGCATCTTCAGAAAGATCATCAGCACCAGGCCTAGAGGAGTACCCACCTATATCAATGAAAGTAGCACCCTCGATCATCATTTGCTCGACTTTTTTCAAAACGTCCGATGTATTTACCTCTCGACTACCCGCGTAAAACGAATCAGGTGTGACATTGACAATCCCCATGATTTTTGGAGAAGAAAGATCCAGAATGGAACCTTTTACATTAATCGTTTTTTGAATATCCAATTGTGTTAGATTTGTTGGCTGATAAGCTGATTCAAGATAATCCACTTTGGCACATTTCAAGATAATGCAGGCTAAAAAGAGGAACAAACATTTCGCAAATTGAGAAACGAAACCATCAAACAATACCAGGAGATCGTAGGGCAGTGCAAAGAGATCTTTGAAAAGAAAACCAAAGATTACGGCACGGCCTGGAGAATACTGAGACTTTCATCTATCACGGATCAGATTTTCATCAAAGCTCAAAGAATCCGGTCTATTCAGGAGAAGGGCACTCAAAAGATTGATGAAAATATTGAATCAGAATTTTACGGCATTATCAATTACTGCCTGATTGCATTGGTGCAAATGCAACTGTCTGAAAAAGACCCAAACGAGCTGCCTTATGACTTTGTGGGGCCTAAATATGATGAAGCGGCCCAGAAAACAATGGAACTGCTCACGAACAAAAACCACGATTATGGCGAAGCATGGCGAGACATGCGGGTGAGCTCGATGACCGACATCATATTGATGAAGCTTTTTAGAGTGAAACAAATAGAGGATAACGAAGGTAAAACAATCATATCTGAAGGAGTGGATGCGAACTATCAGGACATCATCAACTACTCGGTATTTTGTTTGATAAAATTAACAGAAAGCAAATGAGAATCATTTACGAAATAGCACGCTACCTGGTGGGTGGCCTTTTTATTTTTTCAGGCTTGATCAAAGTCAACGACCCAGTAGGTACTGCCATCAAGCTGGAAGAATATTTTGATGTTTTCGCCTATGATTTTGCGCCATTCTTTGAGTGGTTCGTGCCTGCGGCATTGTTTCTTTCTGTCGTGCTCAGTGTGCTGGAAATCGTCCTGGGTGTTGCGCTGATTGTTGGATTTAAAATGCGGATCACTGCGTGGGCTCTGCTTGGCTTGATCGTGTTTTTCACATTCCTCACTTTCTATTCGGCCTATTTCAACAAAGTGACCGATTGCGGATGTTTCGGTGATGCTATCAAACTTACCCCTTGGGAGTCCTTTACAAAAGATATCATTTTGCTAGTGCTCATTGGGGCTATTTTCATCAACAGAGCCAACTACAAATCATATTTTTCGGATTGGTTTCAGTGGATGAAAGTTGGAGGCGCTACCGTGTTTTTTGTGGCCTTTTCGATTTATACCATTCGTCATTTGCCAGTCCTTGATTTTCGTGCTTATGCAGTGGGCAACCATCTGCCCTCCCTCATGGAACCGTCAGAACCGCTCCGATATGAGTATGTCATGGAAAAAGATGGCAAGGAGTACAGATTTGAAACCTATCCCACAGACAAAAGCTATGAATTCAAATCTATGGATCTGATAAACCCGGAAGCTGAACCAAAAATTACGGATTTGAGTATTTGGACAGATGAAGGTGATTATACCGAGGACTTGATGATTGGGCATAAGCTTATTGTGATCATTTACAGTGCCGAAAAAGCTAACACGAGTCATTTGGGAGAGATCAAAACTCTCGCCGACCAGCTTCCAGACAATGTAGAACCGTGGATTTTGACTGCTTCGGGATACAGTATTTTTGACCCATTCCGCCACGAACATCAGCTGGGCATTCCATATTACTACGCAGATGCTACAGTCTTAAAAACCATGGTAAGGTCCAACCCTGGAGTTTTTCTATTATCAAACGGGACTGTGCTTGGAAAATGGCATCACAACGACGTGCCGAACGTGGAAGAGATAAAAGAGTTGTTGAATTGAAATCCAAACAAAAAATCTATTTGATAGGATTGCCTGGCACTGGTAAATCCTATTTTGGAAAAATATTGGCAGAAGCTACGGGATTTGAATTTGCCGATTTGGACAAAATCATAGAGGAAAAAGAAGGCCGAACCATTTCAACCATATTCGAAACAGACGGTGAAGACTACTTCCGAAGAACGGAATCAACCCTTTTGAGAAGCTTTTCCGAAAAGGAAGAATTCATTCTCGCCACTGGTGGAGGCTCGCCTTGCTTTCACGATGGTATATCCTTTATGAATGAAAATGGAATCACAATCTATCTAACCCAGGATCGGGAAACCCTTATTGAGCGAATTTCAAGAAAATCACATCGCCCGCTCATGCAAGGCGATGTGGAAAATCGTATTGATGAATTGCTCAGAATCAGAAGCAAGTTTTATAATCAGGCTGACATCACCATCTCACATAGAGATGCGACTAAAGCGATGAACGAGATCTATAAA
The DNA here is from genome assembly GCA_039944535.1 of Cyclobacteriaceae bacterium. GTDB lineage: Bacteria > Bacteroidota > Bacteroidia > Cytophagales > Cyclobacteriaceae > JAMZMI01. The sequence goes on along the minus strand of JBDUYP010000023.1, from coordinate 90,707 downwards.
CTTAAAAGTTAACTCCGAACGTAGCTGAGATCGTAGTATTATCATTCTCTACGTTAACTACTGGCTGATCAGCCGGATCCGGCGCATTGTATGGAGAATAATATTGATCAAACAAGCTTTTTACCACCGCTAAATCCACAAACCAGTCCTTCTGTCTAAATCCAGCACCAAACGTCACGTAGTTTTTGGTTCTATCGAAATCCGCGTCTCTATACGGATCTGCCTGATGAGAGAACCCTCCGCGCACTCTGAAGTCCTCTAGTCTCACCTCTGCACCTAATCTGTAGTTCATCACATTGGTATATTGGTTCACGATTTCATTGTTGTCAGCATTCATATCAAAACCTGCATTATTGCTCTGCAACACGGCTGAGGCGTGATCTACAAACTCCACATCACCCGTGATAAATCCATATTTACCTATAAAAGCGGTTGCTCCCAGACTCAATCTACCCGGAGTTCTGAGGTTGTAATTGCCTATGGTGATATCGCTCACATAAGACTCATTTGCCAAAAGTGTTTCATCATCATACTGAATATTGTTGTACGATGCACTCATGGAAAACCCCGACTCATCACGTAGAGCAAAATAAGTTGGTGTGGTATAGCTCACCCCCATGGTCAGGAAGTTGATTGGCCTCACGATCATACCGAAAGTTCCGTTCAGGCCGGTTCCATTGATGGTCAACTCATCATTGATGGACAGTGACAAAAGATCGTTGGCATCATCCAAGAAGTCACTTTCAGAATAAAAGCGCTTGCGTTTATATTTTAAGGTTTGAATACCCATACCTGCCCCGAAATAGACCATATCGTTGTAGTTTCCACCCCACGAAAAGTTCATTTGGTTCTGTCCGCCTGAGATCTCCACTCTTTCGGTTTGCAGAGGCTCCAAACCAGCAAATGTGCTGTAGCCAACTAACTCATCCTGATCATTGTACATAGGGTCGATCAGATACGTGGAGTAGGCTCCATATTCCATTTCCGGAAGGTTTTCAGGAAGCGTGGTTCCCGCATTCACAAGAAAAGCATCCACAACAGACGTTTTGGCACTATACCCTTCATAAGCGAATTGCTGATTGAAATCATTGATTCTGGTTACTGAAATGGCAAAAGATCCTCCTTTGAACTTACTGTCAGGAATGTCCCCGATAGAATGGTTTAGAACTACACCCATATTAGGTAGATTCACATTAGGCTGATAGGAAGCAACCAGATTATCTTGATAGATGCCATTCGCATCATGAAAGTTGACGCTTGGAGTAATGGAGAAAACGCTCTTATTGAAAAAGCCCAGCCCTGCCGGGTTAGACCCTGCTGAACTAATATCGCCACCCAGCGAAACCTGCGCTCCTCCAACACCCTGAATCCGCGCTGAAGAGCCAAAAGAATTAGTCCTGCTGAAAAGCAACGCGTCTTCGTAATAACCAACCTGCGCCATGGCCGACCCAGCCACTAAAAGTCCCGCGATCAATAAAATGTATCTTGATTTCATCTTTTCCATTTTTATCTTAAATCCTTGCATTATCTACCTCCTCTGCTACTTGACCGTGACGAACTACTAGAGGATCTACTACTACTGCCACTTGAGCGACTACTACCAGAACTACTTCTTGAAGACCCTCCACTTGATCTATATGAAGACCCACTGGATGAGCGACTGGAACTCGACCCGCTACTCCTGTACGAGCTGCCCGAACTACTTCTCGAAGATGATGATCCACTTCTATAAGTCCCAGAAGAAGAGCTCCTGCTACTACTCGAAGAACCACTGCTCCTGTAAGTCCCGGAAGAACCACTTGAACTTCTACTGCCCGAGCTATAGTTTGAGTTCGAACGGCTATCAGTTCTGACACCAGAACTATTGTATCTGCTAGAGCTGCCTGAAGATGTTGGGTTCGTTCTTGTTCTCAATGTTCCCGTATTGGCACTACCGCTAGATGTTCTACTGTTATAGGTCGAGCTACTTCCTGTTCTTGAAGTTGGGCTCGTCCCCGTCCTTGTAGATGTGCTGGCCACAGAGCTTCTCGATCTTCTGTAATACTCATTCTGAGTGTCCTCATAGCTTCTGCTTGTTACTGTTCTTCCACTAGAAGTCGTCCTTCCATTTGAAACAGTCCTTCCATTACTTACCGCAGAAGTCCCCGTACTAGAAACCCTACCTCTAGATGAAGGCGCTGACGTACTCGCTCTCGCTATTGTGCTGCCTCCCCGTGAGTTTCTAGCGCCGCGCACTACATTTCTACTATTTCTGTTGTCCCCGTAGTAATATCCTCCATAGGCTCCACTGTAGTAAAGACCATCGTAGAATCCATTATTGTAAGCATAATTGTATCTGTTCCATCTATTCAAGCCATAGTAACCACCTCCATACCAGGAGTATGGCCTGTAACCAAACCCTCCATTATATGCCCAACTGTTCCATCCCCAATAAGGGTCATAACCACCATACCATGGATTACACCAGTAGCCATTTCCCCATCCAAAAGAAACTGACACGCCAGAGTTCCATCCCCAGAATGGATCGTACCCTGTATTGAAGCCCCAGGAAGGATTGTTCCAGTTGTTGTTATTGTATCTTGGGTCTGATCTATAATAATTGTTTATAATCGTAGTACCCTCAGGAGTTTCTTCTACAGTATATTCATCCGGATAGTATGAGTACGAAATATTGGAAGCGGACGGCTCACTGTAGTTGGCATTGTCATCCGTAGTGTAATCGGAAATAGTAGAGTTGGAAGTGTACGAATTTTGGGAGCTGCCTGATTGATACCTGGCGATATACTCCGGATTCACTTCATGTGCCGAATACTTCTCCGAATACGTATTATTGGTGTAAGACTCATAAGTCGCGTCGGTTTTGTCCTCGCTCTTGTCATCTTCTACCCTCTTTACCTTATTTCGATCGGCAGAGTTGAAATACATATCGTCATACTCCTGAGCAACCGCCCCGATAGATAACCCTGATATCAACATCAGGAACGAAATTCTTGTGATTGTTTTTAGCGCTTCCATGACTTCCTCCTTTATTAGATAATACATACAACCGGATCAAAAGTTTCAACTGAGTAAAGTTATATTTGCCTCCAGTTTTTATTTCATCTTAAAGTAAGCAATTACTATACCAAAAGAGGTTTTACACTATGAGCAAAGGACTCCCAAGCAGATCGGAAGATTATTCACTATGGTACAATGAGTTGGTAAAAAAAGCGGGATTGGCCGAAAATTCGCCTGTGAGGGGCTGTATGGTGATCAAACCGTATGGTTTTGCGATATGGGAAAAAATGCAAGCCAGCCTTGATAAAATGTTTAAGGAAACAGGTCACTCCAATGCTTATTTTCCGCTTTTCATCCCGAAATCCTTTTTCAGCAAGGAAGCCAGTCATGTAGAAGGCTTTGCCAAAGAGTGCGCTGTAGTTACGCATTATCGGCTAAAAAACGACGAAGAAAATGGCGGAGTGATTGTGGATCCTGATGCCAAGCTGGAGGAAGAGCTGATTGTGAGACCTACATCTGAGACAGTAATTTGGGATTCTTACAAAAACTGGATCCAGTCTTACAGGGATTTGCCTTTGCTCATCAACCAATGGGCCAATGTAGTGAGATGGGAAATGAGAACACGCCTGTTTTTAAGAACCGCCGAATTTTTATGGCAGGAAGGGCACACCGCTCATGCTACGAAACAAGAGGCGGAAGTAGAGACCAAACAAATGCTGGAAGTTTACGCTGAGTTTGCTGAAAAGCACATGGCTGTACCAGTAACCAAAGGCGTAAAAACCGAAAATGAAAGATTTGCAGGAGCAGAAGAAACCTACTGTATAGAGGCAATGATGCAAGACGGACGGGCACTGCAGGCCGGAACATCACACTTTTTGGGACAGAATTTTGCTAAAGCTTTCGATGTGAAGTTTGCCACAAAAGAAGGAACTGAAGAGTACGTATGGGGAACATCGTGGGGAGTAAGTACACGACTCATGGGAGCGCTGATCATGGCTCACTCTGACGATCAGGGATTGGTATTGCCTCCAAAACTTGCACCAATTCAGGTGGTGATTGTGCCTATCTTCAGGTCCGATGAAGACCTGGCTAAAATCAGTGAGGTAGCTGATGGCATTACCAAAGAGCTGAGAGACAAAAACATCAGCGTACTATTTGACAAGCGAGACACCCATAAGCCGGGATGGAAGTTTGCTGAGCACGAAATGAAAGGTGTGCCCGTGAGAATCGCCATTGGGCCAAGAGACCTTGAAAACGGTACCATGGAGGTAGCCCGAAGAGATACCAAAGAAAAACAGGTAATCAACAAGGATAGTATCGTTGATTATACTGTAAATCTCTTGGACGAGATCCAAACAAACATCTACTCAAAAGCTGCTGCATTCAAAGAAGAAAACACCTACACGGTAGATACCTACGAAGAGTTTAAGGAAATTCTGGAAACTAAGCCAGGCTTTATCTATGCTCACTGGGATGGCTCTTCTGAGACTGAAGAAAAAATTAAAGCAGAAACCAAAGCCACAATCCGATGTATTCCGTTAAATTCAAACGAAGAAGCCGGAACATGTATTTACTCCGGCAAGCCGTCTAAAGGACGGGTACTTTTCGCAAAAGCATACTAAATGGAATGGATCATCGTCATCGGGCTCATCGTTTTTGGAATCATCTTGATTCTGGTAGAAACGATATTTGTGCCCGGAACCACGGTGGTCGGTATTTTTGGGTTTCTGATTGCCGGATACGGGATATTTCAGAGCTTCCAGTACTTTGGAAATACAGTGGGAACCGTGATTCTTATCGGATCTTCCATAGTTGGTTTTGGTCTGGTATTTTATGCCTTCAAAACGGAGGCCTGGACGCGATTTTCGCTCAAAGGTGAACATACAGGCAGAACCAATGATGATTTCAAAATTGAGCTAAACACCGGCGATGAAGGCACTATGGTATCTTCTGCCAAACCTGTAGGAAAAGCATCGTTCGACGACAGAGAGATAGAAGTGCGCTCTAACGGCCTCTTCATCATGGAAAAAACAAAAGTGAAAATCAGCAAAATAGATTCAAATAAAATTTACGTAGAACCGATTAACTAAAACTTTAAAATGGACATGTTACCTATTCTGGTTATCCTCTTTGGTGGGATAATCTTACTTTTTATTCTACTCTATTTCATCCCGGTCAACCTGTGGATTACTGCGCAGTTTTCTGGCGTTAGAGTAGGTCTTTTTGAGTTGATGTTTATGAGAATCCGTAAGGTGCCTCCATCAATTATTGTCAATTCGCTGATCACGGCCACCAAGGCCGGATTGGAAGTTTCTGAAAGTGTGAACGATGAAACTAAGAGAAAACTAAAAACCTCAGACCTGGAAACGCACTACCTCGCAGGGGGTAACGTACCACAGGTAATCCGGGCCTTGATTTCTGCCGACAAGGCGAATATCAATCTTACTTTCCGTCAAGCTACCGCCATCGACCTGGCAGGTAGAGATGTATTTGAAGCTGTTCAGATTTCGGTAAATCCGAAGGTAATCAACACCCCTTCCGTAGCTGCAGTTGCCGCTGATGGTATACAGCTTGTGGCTAAAGCCAGAGTAACCGTAAGGGCAAACATCCAACAGCTCGTTGGTGGTGCTGGTGAGGATACCATCCTGGCCAGAGTTGGTGAAGGTATCGTTACTTCAATCGGATCTGCCGGATCACACAAAGACGTATTGGAAAACCCCGATAAAATCTCCAAACTGGTACTTCAAAGAGGACTGGATGCAGGTACTGCTTTTGAAATCCTTTCTATAGATATAGCAGACGTAGATGTGGGGGCAAACATTGGAGCCAAACTCCAAACTGATCAGGCATCTGCAGACCTCAAAGTGGCAGAGGCAAAAGCAGAGGAAAGAAGAGCCATGGCCGTCGCAGAAGAGCAAGAGATGGTGGCAAAAGCGCAGGAAGCTAGAGCGAAAGTAATCCTGGCTGAAGCCGAAATTCCTAAGGCTTTGGCCGAAGCATTTAGAAGCGGAAACCTCGGCGTGATGGACTACTACAAGTTCCAAAACATTCAGGCTGATACTGACATGAGAGAAGCAATTGCCGGCTCTGGAAAAAAGTCCAGCGGTAAGAAAAAGGATTCTTAAGCCTCAAACAATTTTTCATTAAGCCCTGTCAGGATATAGAATCCTGACAGGGCTTTTTTTATACTCCACTCACTACAACAAGCCCCCCAACGAACAATTATTTCATTAAACCTAGTTATTTCATTCACTATATCTAGGTATAGGGCTATGCAGCCTACATATCTATGTTTGCAGTCTATTTAAAATCATTCTAAATAATCTGCACGCACAAGTGAAAAAAATTGCCCTCCTATTATTCTTGTACACTCACTACTTGACGCTCTTTGCTCAGACAGGAGCCATCTCTGGTATTGTAGTTGACAAAGCGGGCAACCCAGTACCCGGTATTGTTATTCAGATTGATAATACGGAGAAAGGGTCTGCCTCTGACGGCAGTGGGAACTTCACCATAAAATCCATTAAACCCGGCGATTATACCTTAAAGGCAAGAGGTGTCGGCTATGAAACACAGACTATAGGCCACACGGTTAGACCAGATGAAAGCAACACAATTTCCATTACACTGGAAGAGTCGGTAACCGAAATGGACGAACTGGTAGTTTATGGAAAGTCCGAAAGCATGCTCATCAGGGAAAAAGGTTTTGCTGTAAATACCATTGATGCCAAAGAACTGGAACATCAGTCAATACAAGTAAACGATGTACTGGATCAAAGTGCGGGAGTTCGCATCAGGCAGAGCGGAGGTATGGGCTCACGGGTGCGCTACAATATCAATGGATTATCTGGTAGTTCGGTTAAAATTTTCATAGATGGTATCCCTATAGAAAACTATGGCTCCTCCTTTTCACTCAACAGCATCCCCAGCTCTCTCATCAAGCGAATAGAAATCTACAAAGGTGTGGTGCCCGCAGAGTTTGGGGGAGATGCCATGGGCGGAGCTATAAATGTTGTGACCAAAAGCACCGTGAAAAACAGCTTGAATACGAGCTACTCCTTCGGTTCATTCAACACACATCAGGCTAGTGTAAACGGGGTTTTCAGGTCTGAAAAATCTGGCTTTACCACTCGCGCCTCCGCCTTTTACAACTACTCCGACAACAGCTACAAAGTGTGGGGTAAACGTGTATATGTAGTAGATGAGCGAGGCAAAGACCAGTACGTTACAGCCAAAAGATTTCATGATGGATATGAATCAAAAGGACTCAAGCTTGATTTAGGCTTTACGGATGTAAAATGGGCTGATCAGGCCTATATAGGGGTATTAGCCTCTGAGATGAGTAAAGCCATACAGCATGCCACCACCATGGAAATTGTCTATGGAAATCGATCAGTTGGTCAGAGCACAAACATGATTCATGCATCATATGCCAAAAAGGATCTTGTTTTAACAGGTCTGGATGTCAATTTTTTTGGATCCTATTCCAACCTAAATAGAAACCTCGTAGATACAGTCGGCTATATGTATAATTGGCTTGGTCAGAAAACCACTAACCCTACCACAGGAGAATATAATATCTGGCAGAGCGGAGCAGAAGGAGGAGACTCAACGCTCAATCAGGACAATGAAGACAAATACACGGCCAGACTGAATGTGGCCTACAAGCTGAACAAAAACATTCGCTTTACTGCCAATTGGCTATCTACACACTTTAGTCGTAAATCTCACGACCCACTGGATCCTCAGCTGCTCCAAGACCTGAGCGACACCCGTACCCTATGGAAAAACCTAATAGGTGTTTCCATAGAGCAAAAAGCTTTAAACGAACGGCTAAAATCCTCTTTGTTCTACAAGTTTTATGCTCAAAATGTGGGTCTAAACGAGCCAACCCAAGATCGTAACAACGATTTGGTGGTCAACTCCTACGATGCTCAATCCAAAAACTCAGGATATGGCCTGGCTCTTTCCTATGAATTTATCCCCAACACGATTGTGCTTTTTTCTGCTGAAAACACCTTAAGAATGCCCACCAGCCTGGAGCTATTCGGTGATATTTCTGACAATGTAGAGTCTGCTACCACAGCACTCAACCCCGAGCGAAGCATCAACTTCAACCTGGGGTTAAACCTGGGGCCATATCGCCTCAATGGACACGCAATTTCAATCAACACAAACACTTTTTACCGAAAAATTCAGGACAGAATCATGCCTGGAGTTCCTGATCAGCAAGACGAAACCTTTACTTATGTCAATGTGAGCTCAGTGCTCAGTTCAGGTGTAGATGTAGAGATGGGTTACAGTTACAAAGACAAACTCACCTGGAAAACTGGCTTTTCGCTAGCCAATCCTCGCTTCAACACAAAGTATGATGCAAACGGATCGCCATACCTATACTATAAGGATCGATTGAGAAACGAACCCTATCTAACAGCGAATACCAACCTGCGGTATTCGCAAGAAGGGCTAGTTCAAAAAGGATCGCGATTTTCTGCCTATTACAACGTTGGATATGTCCATGAATTTTACAAAAACTGGCCTAGCATAGGTGGATCAGGCAAGGATGTGATTCCTACTCAGGTGGTTCACGATTTAGGCGTGGCATACAGTTTTCCTGGTCAAAAAGTAACTCTCAGTTGCGATGCGAAAAACATCCTAAACGAACAAGTTTTTGACAACTGGGCACTTCAAAAGCCCGGCAGGGCATTCTACGGAAAAATCACATATCACATATTTTAAATAAATAAAACCATGATTAATAGACTAAAAAACTCATTTCGTGCAGTCCTCCTGACAGGGGTCTTATTGACTGGTGTGTCATGCCAGGAAGATGACACGGAAAACCAACCGCAAACCCCATCTACTGACAGACTTTATACCATAGCATTTGCTGACGGGTCAGGAAACCCATCCGCTACCTATGTTCAAAGTCACTCAGACCTGTCCAATGCCACAAGCATTTCTTTCAAAGGCTTTGGTTTCGAGGTACCCTCTACCAGAACTGCCAGAATATTCACTTCTACTGACGGTAGCACCATGTACAGCCTCGATTATGGCGGGGGCAGCATTTACAAATTTGAAAATAATGGCGGTCAGGATTATGTGCAGGTAGATAAAACGAACATTGAATTTGCCATGGGGACACAATACCCGAGGTGGACACGACTGTCTGATGATAATGCCATGCTCCATTCCATCGCTACCGAACAGGTTTTCGACGAAGTTACGGGTGAATATGTATATACCAAATCAATAGCACGCCTGCTTCTAGTTGACCTTGAAGACTTAGGCATGAGTACCAATGTGGAATTTGAGATTCCAAGATCAGAATCAGACCTGGCTACTGGCGACTATGTATTCAGAATAGATGCTCCGGTAGTGGCCGACGGCAAAATCTATTATGGTATGGGAAAAAGAGGTGTGGATCCTTCTAACCCGGACGAGCGTGCAGATGCAGCTTACAACACCGTAGAAACCCTCGTATTGGATTTTCCAAGTTTGGAAAACCCGCAAATCATCACCACCGACATTGCCGGTGGTGCTACCAACGGTTACAGAACATCAGTGGCTTACAAAGATGAGCTGGGAGACGTGTATCAAATAATCACAGTGCCTGACAACACCAAAGACACTTACATCCTCAAAATCACCAGTGGAGCCTATGATGAAAGTTTCGTTTTCAACCTTTCGGATAAATTGGGAGTAAATACTATTTCCAATGGCTGGTTTTATATAAGCGACGGTATCGGGTATGTGCCGTATGCTAACTCGGACCAGGGCGGCACAGGAGATGCTGTATGGAGTGTTGCCAGAGTAGATTTGTATGCCGGCACAGCTATCAAGCTAAACACGCCGGACAACCTTTGGCTACAACAATACCAAAACAGCGTAGCAACAGACGGTAAATTTTATATGGCTCTGGCTCCACTAGGTGAGCAAGGTTACATCTATGAGTTTGACATAAACTCCGAATCAGCAGATGCTATGACCCCAGCAGCGGCCATAGAATCAGCAGCAGACTCTTATTACATAGGCATCTATTAATATCCTCAGATAATTATTAGCAATAACAGGATCAATCATGGCAAAAACGAAAACAAATACTACCTGGAAGCGGATAAGAAAATTCTTAAACGATCTCCATTTATGGGTTGGAGTAGGTACCGGGTTGATCCTGTTTGTAGTTTGCTTTACTGGTACTGCCTACACCTTTCATCACGAAATAGACGAATGGCTCAATGCCGATCGCTATTATGTAGATACTCCTGGTGATGCACACGTTTTGCCTTTGGCGGATTTACTCGAATCGGTAGAAGCCAGCAAAGGCAAACCATCCTCCATTACCATCCCCCATGATCCTTCACACAGCTACGTAGTAAATGTGCGCAAAAAGGGGGAGCGACGGGGAAGCAACTATCTTGTAAATCCATATACAGCCGAAGTGATCGGCGACACGAAGACAGGCGCATCGGCATTTTTCATGGTCATGTTTCGCCTGCATAGGTGGCTTATGCTCGACACCAGCATCGGCAGGCCCATAGTGGGTTGGAGTACTGTTATTTTTGTGTTCCTCTGTTTCTCAGGTCTGGTGATTTGGGTGCCACAAAAAGCCAAATCATGGAGGCAAGGTCTAAAGATCAAGTGGTCAGCCAATTGGAAAAGGGTCAACCATGACTTGCACAATGCGCTAGGGTTTTACTCTGCCATTCTCCTGATCATCATGGGGATAACCGGCCTGTATTGGTCTTTTGACTGGTATAGAGATGGATTATATGGCATACTAGGTGTAGAAAATACCCGAAGAGGACCCAGCGGGCCAGATGGCGATCAGGGTGAAAAGCAACGCTATGAAGCAACGCTACCCTTAGAAGAGTACATCTCCGTAGCTCAAGCAACGCTCGATTATGCCGGAGACCTACGCATCAGCATACCAGGGGTATCGTCTCCCAATGTGTCTTTATCCAAAACCAATGTTGGTTTTTTTGCCTACTCTGGCAGAGATGAGATACAACTAAACAAAGCCACAGCAGAAATAGTAACGGTAAATCGGTTTACAGACAAGCCAGTCAATGAGCAAATAGCATCTTCCATCCGTTCTATCCACACCGGCGAAATATTTGGCACATTTTCCAAAATACTTTACTTCATCTCGTGTTTGATAGCCACCAGTCTTCCGGTCACGGGAGTGCTTATCTGGATAAACAAGTTGAAAAAGAAAGCTAAGAGAGACAAGTCTGTACAACCCCTAAAGCAACCTGCCTGATACAGAAGAGCAAAAGATTTGAGCTGTCCCCGACAAAAAACTCTTACAAGCAATCACAAAAACCTGTCAGGATTCTAAATGCTGATAGGTTTTTTTGTTGCACAAAACTCCTATTTACAATCTATCGTATATAAAAACTATGAGCTGGCAGATAGCCAAAGAAATGGCCCGAATAAACAAGGAGAACTTAGACAAGTTGTCCCGAACCAGCCTGAAAACTAAGCTACAAGACAGAAGATATAAGAATACAAAATCCTACAAATACAAGAAAGGCAACCCGGAACTCTTAGCCTCAATCAGAAACTTTCATAAGGCCGAGAACAGAAAATCACTCATCAAAAGATCGCTTCTTTTTCTGATCATTTTTGGAGGAATGGGCTATGGATTTTGGTACTACGTCATGTTTGGTTAATGACTCAAAATATCTTTCACCTCTACTTCCACTTCACCTATATCGAGCATGGCATTGATCAGGCTCACTTTCTCAAAATCACGAATGTTCATCAAAGAGATGCTTTTCTCACCGATAAGACCGTACTTCAGATAAAGCTGCCGCTTCACGCCATTGAGTAGATATGTATGGGGCGTGTACCATTTGTTGCCGTCCCAAAAAACCAGATTGGCGTAAGAACTATCTGTTACCCAGCCATTTTTCACAATGATCACATCGTCAGCATCACCACGCTGAGCATATAACTTATCTATTGTGCCGCGAGCCTCATGTTTGTAATCATAACTCATCTTGTTGGTTTCCACAGGCATAAGTGTTTTGATCTTTGCCGGCACGTATTTGGCATACTCTACATCGAGCGCTTCATTGCTGTAGAGCACACGGACCTTATATTTTTCGTCAAAATTGAGATCAGGGAGTCGGGATGCCAGATCAAAAGGAATGGTCAGAGGGAAGTGCTTTTTAAAAGTGCGGTCGATTCGCTGCTGATGCAACTCCAGCAAGTGATATTGTTTGTTTTCGAAGCAAATACTTTCTATAAATCGGGACATGCGGTGATAAGCAGGCGTAAATGTGATTTTTTTTATAATTTAAAGGAAACTAATTTCAAGACGACATTTTGCCCGTAAAAATCCTAAAACGGCAAATAGATCTTGTCTATCAACTCCTGGTACTCTTTTTCGGCATTGCTAAAAGATGTGATGCCTCCTCCACTTTTGTAGTAAAGTTGGTCGCCCTGCTTTTCTATAAAACGAATCATCACACCTGTATCCAGATTTTTCCCGTCAAAATGACCACAGATACCAGTGTAAAAACCACGATCGTAATTTTCAGCAGACTGAATAATCTCTACGGTTTTAGGCTTTGGCGCACCGGTGATAGAGCCTGCCGGAAGTAGCCTGAAAAGCAAAGTTCCTAATTGGGGCAGGTAATCGCCGGGCAGCTTTCCTCTGATCTCGCTGCTCACCTGCAGCAGCTTTTTTTCGTGTGTTTTCACTTCTGATATGAACCGAAACTTCGTCACCCTGACTTCATCAGCTATCTGACTGAGATCATTCCGAATCAAATCCGCAATGGTAACATGCTCTGCCGTCTCCTTCGGGTCGTTTAATATCTGTTCTTTGGCATTTTCAATTGATGCATCGACCGTTCCTTTCATCGGATATGAATAGACATAGCCATCCTTCATTTTGACGAAAGTCTCAGGAGAAAACACCACAAACCTCTCTCCAAACTTCAACTTATATTTTGCACTGCTGCGCTGGAATATATCGTCGAGCGAAAGGCTGGTGTCTATCGGCGTTTTGAATGTAAGGTTGACAAGAAATGAATTGCCGTAGTTGATCTGCTCAACCACCCGCGCGAATACTGGTTTGAACTGCTCAAAGCTGAGCGGTGATTTGGAAAACGTAAATGACAAATGTGGATCGCGCTGAGGTTTTTGATTTCCCGAAAAGTCCCAGCGCAGGTCCTTCTCGCTCAGGTCCTTCAATGGTTTCACCCACACTTTTTCTCCCTCAAAATCAGTAAAAAATACAAAGGGTGTTTTTTGTGCGGCCAGTCGGTCTATTTCTTTGATGGCCTCACTCCTGCTCAACATCTTTTTTCTTTCTTTTAAATCTGCCGAAAGTCTTTTTTACAAACCCCCAGAAGAAAGCAAATTGACCAAAAATGAAGCCGTATAGAAGCAGAAAGAGAAGGTAAACCGGAAAAATCAGGATCAGGTAAATCAGCCAAAACCAAAAATTTTGCTCCCCTTCTCCTACGAAGTAAGCTATTATTGGGCGCTTCAAAAACGCAACGGTAAAACCTGTGCAGGCAAACACAATCAACACCACAATCACCTGAGTGGTGTTTTTAAGATTCCATTTTGACTGTAGCCGGTTAATCCAATTCATTCACAAAGCTTCCGTAATCAGGCCATTCAGGTTTACAAGTGAGTTTCATGTCTTCCTGTTTTACCGGATGTGTAAAAATAATCTGAAAGGCATGTAAACTGATGCTTTTGTCAGGATTCGCTTTGGGATACCCATATCTCAGATCACCTTTAATCGGGCATTCTATTTTGGCCAGCTGCACCCTGATCTGGTGAGGTCGTCCTGTTTTTGGTTTCACTCTGAGTAAAGAGTGGCTATCGCCTATCGCTATCACATCGTATGAAAGCTCCGCACGTTTGGCATCACCCTTTGGTCGGGTAAAGGCACGAACGGTATTTTTTTTGGAGTCTTTGTTGATATAATGGATGAGTGTTTCTTCCATGGATTCTGGCTTGCCCTTGACTATGGCCAGATAGACCTTCTGAATCCGATCTTCTCTGAAGAGCTTATTCATGCGCTCCAATGCCTTGGAGGTTCTGGCAAAAATCAAAATGCCCCCAACCGGTCGATCCAGCCTGTGACACGGATGCAGATACACATCTCCCGGCTTGTTGTACTTTCGTTTGATGTATGCTTTGGCCCAGTCAGTCAAAGTTCTGTCGCCGGTCTTATCTCCCTGCACTAACCAACCTGTCGGCTTATTGACAACCAGCAGGTGATTGTCTTCATGTATTACTTTCGGCTCTTTCATAAAGGTGCAAAGCTAGACAACCTAAACCAAGGTGTAGTCACAAATCAAAACTCACTGATAAAGTGAAACTCAATCTCAGGAAAATTATCCTGAACCATCTGAAGCCACGCTTTGCTTTCTGCCATAAACACAAGCTTACCTTCTTTATCTCTGGCTATGTGCCGATACTTATCCTTGATAAATGCATCCAACTTGGCTTCATCTGAGCTACTGATCCAGCAAGCTTTGTAGATATTCACTCCGTCAAACCTCACCTTGGCATTGTATTCATTGAGCAACCTGTGCTGCAGCACCTCAAACTGAAGCGCCCCTACAGTACCCACCACTTTTCGGCTACCCATTTCGTAGCTGAAAAGCTGAGCTACACCTTCGTCCATCAGCTGATTGAGTCCTTTCTCCAGCTGCTTGGCTTTCATGGCATCCAGATTGGTAACCTCTTTGAAAAGCTCCGGAGAGAAACTTGGTATGCCTTTGTATATTCCTTTTTCTCCTTCGGTGAGGGTGTCACCTATTTTTAGGTTTCCGGTATCGTACAGTCCCACGATATCTCCGGGAAAAGCCTCGTCTATCGTTTCCTTTTGCTGTGCCATAAAGGCGGTGGCATTGGAAAAACGAAAGTTTTTGTCGTGTCGCACATTCAGGTAGTTGCTCCCTCTTTGGAAAACACCTGAGCATACTCTGGCAAACGCAATTCTATTGCGGTGCTTCGGGTCCATGTTTGCGTGAATCTTGAAAATGAATCCTGTGAATTTCTTTTCTGTCGGGTCGATGGCACGATCCTCGGTTTCTCGTGGTTTTGGAGAAGGAGCCAGGTCTATAAAACAATCGAGCAACTCTCTGATTCCAAAGTTATTCACCGCACTACCAAAAAAGACTGGCGCTACTTCACCATTTTTATACGCGTCGATATCAAGCGGATCATAAACACCATTTACCAATTCGATTTCTTCTCGCAGCGCTGACACGTAAGATTCGGACAAATGCTTGTCCAACTCAGGGTCATCCACACCTTTGATCTCCACCACGTCAGTTACTTTTTTTGTCTTATTTGGCTCGTAGAGGTTGAGATTATTTTCATAAATATTGAATACACCACGCAGTGATTTTCCCATCCCAATCGGCCAGCTCATCGGGCGAACTTTGATATCCAGCTTTTCTTCGATTTCGTCTAGCAAATCAAATGCATCACGTCCTTCACGATCCAGCTTGTTGATGAAACAGATTACCGGGGTGTTTCTCATCCGACACACTTCCATGAGTTTTTCCGTCTGCCGCTCCACACCCTTCACACAGTCAATCACCATGATCACACTGTCAACAGCCGTGAGTGTACGGTAGGTGTCTTCTGCAAAATCTTCGTGACCGGGAGTATCCAGAATATTGATTTTGAGGTCTTTGTATTCAAACCCCATCACCGAGGTGGCTACAGAAATACCCCGCTGCTTTTCTATCTCCATCCAGTCAGAGCGTGTACCCATATCAATCTTGTTGGACTTCACTGCTCCGGCCGTCTGAATCGCCCCACCAAAAAGAAGTAATTTTTCCGTAAGGGTGGTTTTTCCTGCATCGGGGTGAGCGATAATTCCAAAGGTTCGGCGCTTGCTTATTTCCTGCTCTAGTGTCATTGATCGTCTTGTTTCAGCGCGCAAAGTTAATGGTTATCTTTGCGCGAATGAAAATAAAACCTGGCTATGAAAATTGTATTGCGTTTGTTTGCTATGCTTGTCTTGCTTGGCGCAATCATCTTTCTGCCTGCTACTCTATGGAGCAACAACGCATCGGCTGCCGATAATAAAATTTTCCTAAGTGGCGCACTGATATTGGGAGTGGCATTGCTCCTTAGCATAGTCATTTTTGTTTTTGTCAAAATAAAAAATCAATGAGAAAAGAATATCGATACATCGTTTACCTGGGCATAGGCGTGATGTTGTATTTCCTCATGGGAGGAGAAGAAGGAGATGAGTCTATCCAGAAGATACATGAGAAAGCGCCCGCTATAATCATCGCTGTGGCGATCATACTGGTAGTGCTTGGTTTTATCAAAAAACAAAGAGAAAAACGAGGTGGCAAGTAAGAATCCGTGGATTAAGCAAAAAGGCAAAATGATCTATGAGAACCCTTGGTTGCGCCTGGATGAAGATGAGGTGATCAACCCTGGAGGTGGCATCAGTCATTACGGAAAAGTTCATTTTAAAAATTTGGCGATAGCCATTATCCCTCTGGATGAAGACCAAAACACCTGGATCGTAGGTCAATGGAGATACGCACTCAATGAATACTCCTGGGAAGTACCGATGGGTGGTGGGCCTCTGGAAATAGACAGGCTGGAGTCTGCCAAACGAGAACTTAAAGAAGAAACGGGACTAACCGCTAAAAAATGGACTGAGTTTATGAAGGTGCATACTTCTAATTCCGTAACCGACGAAGTGGGATATGCGTTTCTTGCTGAGGGTTTGACCGAAGGCGAAACCGATTTTGACGAAACCGAAGATCTGGAAATCAAAAAATTGCCATTCAAAGAATTACACGAGATGGCTCTCGATGGTAGAATCACCGATGGACTAAGCATAGTGGCCATTCTCAAATTGGGCAGAATGCTCAATATATAATCTGTAAAAACACCCCAGCACATTGACTAATCTCTCTCTCAAAGAACATCTGCGCCGCAACATCAAGCTGGCCTATCCGGTAATCATCGGGCAAGTGGGACATATCATGGTTTCGGTGGCTGATACCATGATGGTGGGCAAAGTGGGAGTGATCCCGCTAGCCGCAGCTACATTCGGCAGTACATTTTATACTGTTCTGATGATTTTTGGGATTGGGGTGAGCTACGCAATCACGCCGCTTGTAGCGGCCACCGACTCCAAAAACCAAAGCAAGCTCATGCAGTTTTTTCAGAATGGGTTGGCCATGAATCTTGTGTTGAGCCTGGTGCTTGTAGGCATTGGATTACTTGTTTCTCCGTTTTTAGAATACTTTGGTCAGGAACCTGAAGTAGCGGCATTGGCCGGGCCATACCTGATTGTCATGTGCATCTCGCTGGTTCCGCTGATGCATTTTCAAACCTATCGCCAGTTTTCAGAGGGGCTGTCAGATACATTCAACCCCATGTGGGTTTCTATCCTTGCCAACCTGCTGAACATTGGCTTGAACTACATTTTGATTTACGGAGCATTCGGTGTGCCGGCCTATGGCCTAATTGGTGCCGGTTATGCCACACTCATTGCCAGAGTAATTATGGCCATTCTCATGTATTTGGTGACCAAAAAGAAACTCACTGGATTCAAATGGCAATTCGATTGGTCTATCGTTAAAAAAATGCTCAATATAGGAGTGCCTTCCGGCATGCAATATGTTTTTGAGATTGGTGCGTTCGCTGCTGCCGCTATCATGGCGGGCTGGATCAACGCTGAATCTCAAGCTGCGCATCAGATTGGGATCAATCTGGCAGCTATCACCTACATGGCCGCAACCGGGCTGGGTGCTGCCGGCACCATTCGCATTGGCAATCAAATGGGTTTAAAAAACATCAAAGATTTAAAAATAGCCGGGTATTCACTCATGCTTACGGTTATAGCTTTCATGGTGATTTGCGGTTTGGCATTCATCATTTTTCGGCATCAGCTGGTGGCGCTGTATATCACCGATGCATTTGTGCAAAAGCTAGCGGCCGGACTGCTGATAGTAGCTGCCGCCTTTCAGGTTTCGGACGGGATGCAGGCGGTTGGTCTGGGTGTGCTCAGAGGCTTGACAGATGTCAAAATCCCTACCATCGTGACTTTTATTGCATATTGGATGATCGCGATTCCGGGGGGTTACGTCCTTGGGTTTGTTTTTGATCTGGGCGTATATGGCATTTGGTATGGGCTGCTGGGAGGGCTCACCGTTTCGGCCATTTTGCATGTGTTGCGCTTCAGGCACCTTGTGGACAGACTGCATTTGTAAAAAGTAGCACGATAGTTGTTTGGAACCGTTCAACCTTTTTATGGGTTTTAGTGTCAAATAACAAAACCGAATGCTATGAAGTCCACGTTTTACCTGATTGTCGCCTTATTTCTCTTTTCATGCGAAGATTCAGAAATGCTCACACAAAATGAAGTTCCTTCGATGAGGTATGGTACCTCTTTTGGCGAATGCGTGGGCTACTGCCTGACAGACCTGGAGGTGAGTGCTGAGCAGGTTTACTATGTGAGCTACGGCTGGCACAATAGCCAAACTCCGAAGACTCATACGGTCACCTTCACTTCAGAAAAATACAACCACCTGCTGAGCTTGTTTGATCAGGATAAATTTCTGGCACTCGATCCTGTGATTGGCTGTCCTGACTGTGCCGATGGTGGTTCAGAATGGATCGAAATGACAATCGGCACCAGAACCAAAAAAGTGACTTTTGAATATCTTAAAGACATTGACCCTATCGCTCCGTTGATAGATGAATTGAGAAATTTAACGAAAGAGGTTGAAGTTGATTAGTCTTCTTCTTTTATGATTTCAAAGGTGAAGACCTCCTTGTTGTACCCGGCAAAAATTCCATAGCCATTTTCTATGTTATTAAAAACCTGTACCGGCTCTGCAAATAGCTGTCCGTTACCGTCTAGCTGATCCTTTAACGAACGCTTATAGTTATAAAGCTCCTCTGTAAGTCGTCTAACCTCCATATAGACAGTAATTGTATCAGAAGATGGTGAATCCGACCATCCGCTAGAAAAACTGTAGGAAGAAAACCTGATAGTTTCCTTTTTCAATCCTTCATCAAATAATTCATTTGTGAAAAAGTATTGATTGGCATGCGACCCTGTCAACTCTGAACCCTCTTCGGTGAAAGCAACAAAATATTTCCTTTTACCCACGTATTCCCAATAAGTAGTATCATTTTCCCAATCACGATACCGGTTATATAAATCCTGGTAGTAGTACATTTGAAGCTCATAAAAAACCCGCTCAATACCTGTATCATGTAACTCATAGGTAAGCTTATATTCTTTTTGATACTCACCTTGAAATGGTTCTGGTTCCCCCATTGAAAAGGAGAAATTATTCTCAGGAATAACAGAACTGGCATAGACGGTCTCAAAACCCTCTTTTTCTACTTTCAAAGAATACTTATGACCACTTAACGGCTTGAAATTAGAATGATAAAGGCCTGCCGTGGTGTCTTCTTCCATTATTGCTACCTCATCATCATCATCATAGAGGACTACTTTGGCATCACTAATCGCTTTCAGATTTTCCTGTAAACCAACAAAATAATCGTTTCGACTTAAATCTATTGACAGAGTAGAATCTGTGGTGAAAAAACAATTAACCACCAAAGAGGGCGGAAAATCAGGTACAGGAATTTCCTCTTTTAGCGAGCATCCGATCATTGCAAAACAGACCATGATCATGGTAAAGTGTTGAACTTTTTTCAAAGGGGAGAATTTGTTTTGAAGCTTTTTCATATCACTCATTTCTTTAAAACTTAAAGCTGTACTTGAAGTAGGGAAGTGCTGGAAACAAGCTGTATTGAACCAATTTTCGCCCCGTCCGGGTCTCTTGAACATCCATATAAAATGGATTTAATCGGTTGTAAACATTGTAGGCTCCCAGTGACCAGGATCTGGTTCCCCACTTCTTTTCCTTTGTCCAGGTCAACCCTAAGTCCAATCTGTGATAGTTGCGCATTCGGTAATTATTCCGAGAGTCAAAATACTCTACGTTCGAACCGGGATAATCATAATCATAATAATAGTCATAGGCCTGAGGGCCAGGGTCAGTTTCATCATGAGACCTATACACAGACTGAGGAATAGTCACGGCATTTCCTGTACCAAACACCCAGGTACCTGAGATTGAGAATCGTTCATTCACGTCAAAAACAGAAACAATACTGATGTCATGCCTCCGATCGAATTTATAAGGGAACCTCTTTCCAAAATTAAGATCATCATATTGTCGGTTGGTTTTTGAGAGCGTGTAGCCTACCCAACCTGAAAATCGTCCGGTTTTCTTTTGCAGAAGAAATTCCAGCCCATAACTATTGCCCTGACCAACCACCACCTTTTCTTGCCAGTCTGCGCTCTGATCATAGTAGGACGCTCCTTCATCGTAGGTGATCTGGTTATTCATCTCCTTGTAGTAGCCCTCCACGCTCATCTCATATCTATTGAAAGTTCTGGCCACCCCTATTGCCGCCTGCCATGATCTTTGCGGAGCAATCTTATCAGTGGCCGGTACCCAAAGGTCCGTAGGCAACCCTATACTTCCATTGGTTAGCAAATGAACATATTGGGTCATTGTTGCATATGAGCCCTTTAGCGACAGATTTTTAGAAAGTAAATACCTGACAGAAATTCTTGGCTGCAGTGAGTTGTAATATTTGTTATTGACCAGAAAGCCAGAGTAGTGCAAGCCCGCATTTACCCTGAGATTGTTGGAGAGAGAAAAGTCATCCTCAATGTAGGAAGCCAGTTCCAAAGATCTGGTTTGAGTTGCCCCAATAATGGTGTCATTCTCGCCCTCTACATTGGTATCATACCCCAAAACACCAGGATTGAACTTGTGGTAGGTTAGCGCCAGCCCTGTCTTGACACTGTGCCGAGGTGAAGGCAAATAGTCAAAGTCAATTTTAGCCGACCAATCACGAATACCAGACACGTACTCCACGTACTCTTTATTGTGAATGGTTTTGCCGTCTTCAGGATAAATAGACTCGTTTCCACCAAAAACTTTGAATTCATACTTACTAAAAGTACCCGTCACATTAGCAAAAAGCCTGGGCGTGAAAACATGATTCCATCTGAGCGCAGCAATATTGTTACCCCAACCTATCCCTGCATCACCAATATCATAAGCAGTAGTAGTTGTACCATCCTCCAGATTATAGCGATAGTCACTTTTATATTTCGAAAACCCTTTGTCTCTGCCGTTGTAAAAGCTTAGATAAAGCCTGTCCTTTTCAGAAAGCTTGTGGTTGATTTTGGCGTTGAAATCGTAGAAATAATACCCTCCTTTATTTTCCCCGTTGGAAGCCGCGTGTATAATGGGTCTGGTAAGCAAATCAATGTAGGTTCTCCTGCCGGAAACAATGAATGACGTTTTCTTATCCTTACCAATCGGGCCTTCCAGTGTGAGTTTTGAAGAAATCAAACCAATAGATCCCTCTCCTTTAAATTCCTGATTATTTCCTTCCTTCATGGAAATATCAATAACCGAAGACAACCTACCGCCATACCTGGCCGGAAAGCCCCCCTTCACCACATTGACCCGATTGATAGCATCAGAATTGAATACCGAAAAGAAGCCAAAAAGATGAGAAACATTGTAAACAGGAACACCATCAAAAATTATGAGGTTTTGATCCGCACCGCCTCCACGCACATAAACACCCGATGAGCCCTCTGTTCCTGACTGAACCCCAGGTAGTAACTGGATGGTTTTCAGAATATCCGACTCGCCCATGAGAACCGGGAGAGCCTTGATCTGAGCAACTGGCACGTCGATGGTACTCATTTGAGGAGACTGCTCTATATTCTCATCAGCGGTGACAACCACCTCCTCCAATGTTGATCCGGCAATGAGGTTGACATTGAGTTGCTGGTTCTCAGTAAGGTCAACAATATACTCCTGGGGCGCATAACCCACGTAAGTTACCTTCAGGCTCAATAACCCTTTGGGCAAGGTAAGTGAGTAAAAACCGAATGTATTGGAAATCGTCCCTTGGGAGGAATTTTGATCGATGAGCGTAGCACCAATCAGGTTTTCTCCGGTTTCGGAATCTCTAACATATCCGTTGAGAGTAAAGTTTTGAGCTTTTGTGCAAAATGATGCCAACAAAAGCAGGAATGTGAGCTTTTTCACGGGCGGTTCTAGTTGGTAAACAGTTGCAACAAACTATCCGTTTGCTGTGATCACCAAAGAAACGCAGGTTTAATTTAATTATTGGGTCCTCAAACCGATATTTAACATTTTTTAAAAAAACTCCGCAACTCCGGGTTATTGTAAAAACCCCTTCAGTAAGTCAGAAATCTGAGAAAATTCCGTCAGAAAGCCATCATGACCATAATCAGAGGCGATTTTAATAAACTGTCCATTCACGATATGCTCAGCTATAAACTCCTGCTCATTGTTAGGAAAAAGGATGTCAGTATCAATTCCTATGACCAGAGCTCTGGATTTGATGCGCTTCAATGCTGCCTCAGCACTCCCAAAATGTCTCCCAATGTGATGGCTATCCATCGCCTTGGAAAGCGTATAGTAACTATTCGTTGAAAACCGCTTTCTGAGCTTCTCTCCCTGATATTGCTGGTAAGACGATGCTTTGAATCCATCCCACCTCTGATCCACGTCTTCCTGCGTCTTCGCGAAAGTATTATAGTGACGGTAAGAAAGCATAGCTATGGCACGAGCAGCTTCCAGGCCTTTGGATGGGTCTATATTGTCTAACGCCATACGCTGAGCCTCGTTAAAGGCAATACCCCATGGTGAATGAAAAGCATTGGTAGCCATAGGCACAATGTTTTCAAAACGCTCGGGCTCCTGCACGGCCCACTCCAGCAGCTGCTGTCCACCCATAGACCCACCAATGCCAAGATAGATTTTCTCTATGCCAAGGTACGAACTCAAAACCTGATGGAGCTTCACCATATCCTTGATGGTAACCAACGGAAACTTAGAGTTGGTCGGGCCGGTGGTACCATAGCACGAACCCAACATATTGGCACAAATGATGAAATGGTCTTTCGGGTTGATCACCTCTCCTTCGCCCACTACCCCTGGCCACCATTCCACAGGGTTGCTGTTAGCAGTGAGGGCATGAAACACCCATACTACATTGGTTTTGGTTGCGTTGAGTTTACCGAAAGTATTATACCGGATCTTTACATTCTGGAGTGTGTCTCCACACTCCAGATGCAATGGCTCGGCTACTTTCAATGTGGCTGCCTTAGCAAACTCCATTCCTTTGACTGACTCAGTTATTTGCATATACTTTATCAAAAGCTTGTTGAAAATCGGCCTTAATATCCTCAATATGCTCAATTCCCACTGATACTCTCAGCAGATTTGGCAATACTCCTGAAGCCAATTGCTCTTCATCGGAAAGTTGCTGGTGCGTGGTAGCAGATGGCTGAATGATCAGCGTTTTAGCATCCCCTACGTTGGCTAGATGACTGACCAGCTCCAGATTATCAACAAGGCCAGTTGCCTGCTCTTTATCGCCCTCTAATTCAAACGAAAGCACACCCCCAAAACCATTTTTCAGATATTTCTTAGCCAAATCATGGTACTTGCTGCTCTTAAGCCCCGGGTAATTCACCTTGGCTACTTTAGGATGTTTCTCCAACCACTCAGCCAATTCCAAGGCATTGTCAACAGTTCGTTGCACTCGCAGCGAAAGTGTCTCTAAGCCCTGCGTGAGCAAAAACGAATTGAAAGGGCTCAGTGCCGGACCAAAATCTCTTAGACCTTCTACGCGAGTTCTGATTGCAAATGCAATATTTGGCAGTCCCAGTGGATTGCCTTCACCAAAAACGTCCCAAAAAACCAGTCCGTGGTATCCTTCCGATGGCTCAGAAAACTGTGGAAATTTCCCATTGCCCCAATTATAATTCCCACCATCGACGATGATCCCTCCTACTGAGGTTCCATGTCCTCCTATCCATTTGGTAGCAGAGGCTGTAACCACATTGGCTCCATGCTTCAAGGGCTGAAACAAGTAGCCACCTGCACCGAACGTATTGTCAACAAACAGAGGAAGATCATGTTTCCTGGCCAAGGCAGCAATAGCCTCAAAATCCGGAATATTAAACTCAGGGTTTCCGATTGTTTCCAGATAAAGTGCCTTGGTATTTTCGTCAATCAGCTTCTCAAAATCTTCTGGTTTGTCGCTATCCGCAAAACGGGCTTCTATTCCGAGTCTTTTAAAGGCTACTTTAAACTGGTTATAGCTCCCACCATAAAGAAATCTGGTTGAGACAAAGTTGTCGCCAGATTCCATGATATTGTTAAGCGCCAGGAACTGTGCAGACTGCCCCGAAGCAGTCGCCACTGCTGCCACACCACCTTCCAGAGCCGCGATACGCTTTTCCAACACATCAGTGGTGGGATTCATAATTCGGGTGTAGATATTACCGAATTCTTTTAAGCCAAAAAGATTGGCTCCATGCTCTGAGTTTTTAAAAACATATGAGGTGGTCT
The DNA here is from genome assembly GCA_039944535.1 of Cyclobacteriaceae bacterium. GTDB lineage: Bacteria > Bacteroidota > Bacteroidia > Cytophagales > Cyclobacteriaceae > JAMZMI01. Next base: position 66,249 of record JBDUYP010000023.1, on the reverse strand, counting down.
GATATATAGGCAGAGCTCTTGACCCTGTTGTTTCATCTATTTCCTGTCCAGCGTGTAGCTGAAGTGTTTCAAATCTTAATTCTGACATTTTTAATGGGTTATTAATTTCAAAAAAATATTATTAGATAGAGTTGGATTGTTTAGGACAAACGTATCGTTCATCATTGAGATGGTCTCAAAATCCGAAATGAGCCAAATTTGATCAAAGGCAGCACATACAGCATTTGTCTGAGCAAATGACGCTGTAAAACAGTCCTACTACATTTTGGTGGCCTTCAGTGACCGGGGTAACTTTTCTGATTTTCATATACATTCAATTTATCATTCAGGCATTAGCACCTTCCCGTTTAGGGTGGGGGTTGCTAGCGCGTCATAGAGCCTGTCTCTCAGCGCTTCTTAATAAATCGATCGTTTATCGATTTGAGATGCAAACGTAGTGCGGAAATCTGAGTTTGCAAAAACAAAATTTACATTTTGTTTTTTATGAACAGAGCATAAAAAAACCCTCGACTAAAAAGCCGGGGGTTCTTCGTTAAAACTTGTAACTATTAAGAAGCCAAAGCCTCTTTAATCGTTGCTCCAATATCGGCTGGTGATTGCACCACGTGAATGCCATTCTCAGCCATGATTCTCATCTTGGCCTCTGCTGTATCGTCAGCTCCACCGATGATGGCTCCTGCGTGCCCCATTCTTCTTCCCGGAGGTGCTGTCTGTCCTGCGATGAATCCTACCACAGGTTTCTTGTTTCCGTTTTCTTTTACCCATTTGGCCGCTTCTGCCTCGTAATTTCCACCGATCTCACCGATCATTACGATCGCTTCAGTTTCAGGATCTTCCATCAACATCTGAACCGCTTCTTTAGTAGATGTCCCGATGATGGGGTCACCACCAATACCAATGGCTGTAGTTATTCCCAAACCTGCTTTCACCACCTGATCAGCAGCTTCGTAGGTCAAAGTACCGGACTTAGACACGATACCCACATTTCCTTTTCTGAAAACAAAGCCAGGCATGATACCAACTTTAGCCTCCTCTGGAGTAATTACCCCCGGGCAGTTTGGCCCAACAAGCTTAGCTCCTTTTGACTTGGCGTATGGTTTGGCAATCATCATATCTTTTACTGGGATACCTTCCGTGATAGTGATGATCACTTTGATGCCTGCATCTGCCGCTTCCATGATTGCATCCGCTGCGAAAGCAGGCGGCACAAAGATGATAGTAGTGTCAGCTCCTGCCTGATCAACAGCCTCTTGCACGGTGTTGAAAACTGGCCTGTCAAGATGGGTTTGTCCTCCTTTTCCTGGGGTTACTCCTCCTACGACGTTACTGCCGTACTCGATCATCTGAGTAGCATGAAATGTACCTTCGGTACCTGTGAAACCCTGAACTATAATTTTGGAATTCTTATTTACTAAAACACTCATTGGGGATTATTTCTTTTGGTGCAAAAATATTTGAATTGGGGTGATTGCCAAATGGTTTCCCAATTTAAAGTAATCCTATACATTTGCGGCATTCCCGCCTTTAAGAATACCAAATTATTTAAATGCCAAACCAACAAGACTCGTTTTTCATAGAAACTGCGGATGGTCACTCCATTGGAACGAGATTGTATCAAGCTGATAAAAAAGGACAACACCTGATTATCATCTGTCCGGCGGCTGGGGCGCCTCAGCAATATTATAAGGGCTTTGCTGCATTTGCTGCTCAATACCCCGAGTTCGACGCTGTAACCTTTGACTACAGAAGTATAGGTGAATCTAAACACCAGCCGATAGCCTTTTCTCCAGCTACTATGCATGAATGGGGCAAACAAGATCTGGAAGCAGTAATCACTTGGGCTTCAAACAAGTACGACAAAATATTCCTTCTCGGACACAGTGTAGCAGGTCAAATCATGCCCTATGCCAACAGTAGCAAAAGAATATGTGCTGCGTATTTGGTTGCTTCTTCGTCAGCGTATCACGGATATTGGAGTGGTTTCCCAAAAGTAAAAGTGTTGCTCTTCTGGCACTTAATCATTCCGGTTACCACATTCATTTTTGGTTATCTTCCCGGATGGGCTATGGGCGGAAATGTGAGCTTGTCTGAAGACGCTGCTTTAGAGTGGCGCACGTGGGGACTCTCCCATGAAGGTTATGTGAAATCTGATGCGCGAGCAAAAGAAAAATTCGATAGTCTCCGCATCCCCATTCACTTTGTTGGATTGGCAGATGACAACATGTTTGCTCCTGCCGAGGGTATTCAGGGCTTGATGCATAGGTATGGCAATGCCAAGACATCATACCAGTACATCAGACCGAAAGACCTTGGGCTAAAATCAATTTCTCACTTCGGGTTTTTCAGGAGTAAATTTCAGGAGAAGCTTTGGTCCATGCCGTTGATGTATTTCGCGCAGCATGTCAAGAAATTTTAGTCGAGGATAAATCGATCGATAAATTCTCTGACGGCAGCATTTCCCCCATCTTTTTCCAACACCACATCTACTGTCTGTTTGATTTTGTCAACAGCATTTGCCGGGCAAGCCGAAAAACCAACATTTTCGATGATTTCCAAATCATTGAGGTCATCCCCAATGAAACCAATTTCATCTATGTTTATCGCCAATTCTTCAAGCCACTCATGAAGCACCTCCAGTTTTGGCCGCTGACCGACATACGTATATTTCATGCCAAGCATATGAGCCCTCTCAGTCACCATGGTATTGACCATACTATGACTGATGATTCCTACATCTACACCCTTCTTGATCGCAAGGCGAATACCCAGACCATCGTGAGCGTGAAATTTTTTGAATTGTTTACCCTCCTCCGTGATATAGACGCCCCCATCTGTCATGGTGCCATCTACATCCAGGATCAACATTTTTAGTTTTTTACTCTTGTCCAATTTTTAGGTTTTGATCTTGAATAGCCAAAGGTATTGCATTCAGGGAATCAAACTGGCTTTGCTCTCTTTTGACTATTTTCGATTCAATGATAGATCTAAGAAGTGACACGGTAACAAAACCCACTCCTGATATGATGGAGGCCATGATGACAGCAGAAGTGGGCGATGATGTTTTTGGTGATGACCCTTCTGTAAATGCTCTGCAAGAGAAGGTGGCAGAAATCTTTGGAACTGAAGAGGCTCTATTCTGTCCGTCTGGAACCATGGCCAATCAAATCGCACTGCGCGTCAATACAAATCCACAAGAAGAGGTGATATGTGACAAACGATCTCACATATATCTGTATGAAGGGGGTGGGCTGGCCTATAACAGTATGCTCTCCCCAAAACTACTCGATGGAAACCGAGGGCGATTGACTGCAAGCATGATAGAATCAGCCATCAACCCTGATGACATTCACTTTCCTCCAAGTACATTGGTCTCCGTAGAAAACACCATGAACAAAGGTGGAGGAGCAGTTTATGATTTTGAGGAACTAAAAAAGATCTCCGCACTGTGTAAGGCTAAAAACATGAAGCTGCATCTCGACGGTGCGCGCTTATTCAATGCTTTGGTCAAAACCGAAGATGACGCCAAAGCTTATGGTCCCCTGTTCGACACAATCTCCATTTGCTTCTCCAAAGGGCTCGGAGCACCCGTGGGCTCGGCAGTTTTAGGAAGGAGGCAAACCATCAAGCAAGCCAAACGAGTGCGGAAGGTGCTAGGCGGAGCTATGAGACAGGCCGGATATTTGGCTGCTGCAGCCAGCTATGCACTCGATCACCATGTGGAAAGGTTACAACAAGACCACATCCACGCAGAGCAGATTGGCAAAGCTTTAAAATCTCAAAACTTCGTTTCTGCCGTAGAGCCCGTCGACACCAATATTGTCATCGCTTACCTGGAAGGCATTACACCTGATGAATACTTAATCAAGCTGGAGAAAAGTGGGATTCTGGCTGTAGCATTCGGACCAAACGCAGTACGCTTTGTGACACACCTCGGCATTGATGAAAGCGCAATGAGTCAAGTATTAATCGCAATTGCTTGATAGTGCTTCAAAAATTATCGGTTTTAGGTTGACAAAAAGCAAAAAGCAGTATTAAAAGACATGCAAAATTCTTAGGTTTACAATTACTGAAAACGTTTGCATTATTGGAATAATAATATATTTTTACAAAATATTCATAATTTACTGCTATGGTATTCCACGATTTAGAACCGCAAATTGCCAGCACTATCTGCACTCTCGCGCAGCTGGCAGACCTGAACAAACATCAAAATAGCATCATCTCTGTTGCTCAAAACATGGGCGTACCGAAAGAGGATACTTTGATGATCCTTTCGGAGTATGATGAAATGGATGCCATAGAGCTTGACAACAAAAAGCAAAAACTTGAGTTTATCCAAAACTGCTTCTCGCACTTTACTTCACTAAGTAAAGTTGAAAAATCTGAGCTTTCCCTTTATCAGCATGTCACAAAGACGCTTGGAGTCAGTGTTTCTACCATGAACTAATTCTGGCTTTGAGTGTAGCTCACTCCTTCCTTAGGAATCCCCATGTTTTCAGAATCGAGGTAATATTTAGCCGGCACGGTTTTCTGGCCGGTCCACGTCATGGTGTAAACCTCCAAATGCAAGTGTGGCCCTGAAGCCCAGCCAGTAGCTCCACTGATGCCAACAATATCGCCGGGCTTTACCTTATCCCCCACTTTTACTTTGGCTCCCTTTTTTTGAAGGTGAGAATAATCGGCAATGCTACCGTCCGAATGTGTGATGAGAATGTAATTGTTAAAAGAGTTGCAAGACTCATCCGGACAGCCTCGATCATTACCTTCCACAACTTTGGTGACAATTCCTCCTCGTATTGCCGTGATCTCCTCCCCCACATCCATATGAAAATCAAGCGCATGTTGATTTTGATGGGTTTTATTGCCAAAATACCCTTGATCTACTTTGTAGGTTTTCCCTTTAGGGTAAGGCAATGAATACACATAACCATCATCGTGTGTAGCTGTAATGTCTCCCTGCACGTATCTAATGGAAGTCCCGTATGAATAAGACTTATAAATATCGACAGGTTTTAACGTGACAAAAACTGCCTCTTCTCCGGCGGAGAGGTACATGGTTTTTGGAAGATCTGCTGAAGCCTTCATCCGTTTGAGTTCGCAATCCAACTCCACCGACTGGCCCTGATCCGTGTTGTTTTTTACCAATATTTCGATCTGATGGTCGTCGATAGATTTGGGGACAATTTCTACATTTTGCGAAAGCGCCACATTGCAGACTATCACAATGAAAAAAGCAATTCCAAAAACTCTCTTATTGGTTGACAACCTCATTTTCAGCAAACTTGCCTGTTGGCGTTCTGTATTTTTGAAACGGGATGGCCAGTAAATTGCCGAGCTTGTCGTTTTCAGTCGGCTCCATGTGTGTATCAATTCCATATTTCAGATTTCTGGCATCATCAACACTGGCGTACGTTCCAAAAATTCGATCCCAAATTGCGAAAATATTGCCATAGTTGGTGTCGGTTAGCGGCTGAGTATAGTGATGATGCACCTTGTGCATATCTGGTGTAACGATGATGTAGGAAAGAATGATATCCAGTTTTTTTGGCAAGCGAATATTGGCATGATTGAAATGGGTGAAAATAGCAGACAAACTCTGATAAAGTACGGCCATCCAGACTGGCGCACCCACAATGGCAATGGCCAGAATAGTGAAGGCCATCCTGAAAATGCTCTCGCCCGGGTGATGCCTAAGCCCTGTGGTAACATCTACATTGGTGTCTGTATGATGAATAAGGTGAAACAACCACATCCACTTGATCTTGTGCTCTATAAAATGAATGAACCATGCACCGATCAAGTCCAGAAGCATAACTCCGAGGATAGCTTTGACCCAAAGTGGGGCACCAAATAAATAGATCAGACCAATTTCATTTTCGGAAACGTAAATGCAAGTGCCGATCAGCAGAGCTGCCAACCCAAGATTGATCAATGCCGTGGTAACGGTGAAAAACAGATTTAAACCGGCGTGTCGATATTTTTTATAAGGCGTTTTGAGTAGTGGAATTAACCCTTCTACAATCCAAAAAAGCAACATTCCGCCAAAGAGCATAGTAGCTCGAAACCAAGTGGGGGCGTCACTAAAAAAGTCAATAATCCAATCCATCATACCGGGGTGTTAAAGACTTTAATTTAGAAAAAATTCCGCATCTGTGACAAATAATTCATTCATCCGCAAATCTCGTCATTTGAACGTGTGTTTCCTGATGTTAATCCAATAAGCTCAATTGCTTCGTAAATCGGATTATAAATTTGTATTAAATGATTAACCCAATAGCTATGCTCCCATCAATTATAAGCAAATGCCCATTTAAGGCTTTCGGATTATTCATATCCTTTTTGAGTTTTTTCAACTCGCATGCGCAAACGATAGTGAATGCCTATGCCCGCGTTTCAGAAATCTCAGGCTCCACACTTTATATCAATAATGTGAATGAAGTCAATGACACATTTGCTGAAGGAGAAAATATTCTCATCTTCCAAATGCAGGATGATGTAATTGGCTCAAATACCAATGACGATAGTTCTTTCGGGAACATTTCCGATATAGGCAGTGCCGGGTTGTATGAACAGGCCACAATAGAAACCATTACCCCGGCGGGAGGAACAGAAAACATCTGGGTTGAAGATTTTGAAGATTTAGCTTACGGCACTGATGTTGATAATGGCTCCACTGCATGGAGCTCCGCCTGTGCGGCTGCCAGTCCGTGCGGAAATTTAGTGGTAACGAACGGCTCAGGACAAGGCTTAACCAGAGTATTAGCTGGAAACAACTTAGGGAATATAATACGCTGGTCTAGCGAAGTAATAGACATATCCAGACATTCTGATGTTGATCTTTCCGTTTTCCTGGCTCAGTTAGGCTATAGTGACAACAATGACTTTGTTATCGCTACTTATATTGTGGATGGTGGTAGCGAATATTATTTCACAAATAATGCCATACAACAAGGGAATTTTACTGCCACTACAGCTACTACCAATGACCTGAACGGCTCAACTGTTCAAATATTCGTCTATTTAATGAACGATGCTGGGGGTGAATATGGCGGGTTCGATGATATCACAGTATCTGGGGATCAACTCGGTACTATTGAATTATCTGAATCTCTAACCAATACATTCACTACCGGTGAAAATAGCTCCGTTCAGATCGTCACATTTCCTCAATATGCCAGTCTGACCACAAGTGCCAATATGACCGCCATACCCTGGGACGGGAATGTAGGTGGAATTTTAGCAATTGATGTAACCGGAACACTAACCTTGCAAAATGACATTTCCGTTGACGCCCAAGGTTTCAGAGGAGGGCAACCTAACGTAACCTCCAATGGAGATGGATGCGATGCAGATACTTATATCTCTCAGAGCTTTACCCGAGGATCTAAGGGTGAAGGCATTCACAGAACTACGAATGTTAGTTATACTCAAGCCAGAGGCAAAATAGCTAGTGGCGGTGGTGGTGGCAACACTCACAATGCAGGTGGTGGTGGTGGTGGCAACTTCACTGCCGGAGGTCTTGGCGGTACAGGCTATAGTGGTGGAGCTACTGGATGCAACCCAACCGCAGGGGGTCTTGGAGGAGTTGATCTTAGTGATTATGTTTCGTCCTTTCGCCTTTTCATGGGTGGTGGTGGTGGTGGTGGCCAGGAGAACAACAATGTAGCCACCGCAGGAACTAATGGAGGTGGTATCATCATCATAAGGGCCGGAACTATTCAAACCAATGGAGGATGCGGTGGACTTACAATTTCTGCCAATGGAGGAGACGCTGCAGATAGTGGAAATGATGGAGGTGGAGGAGCCGGAGCAGGTGGGTCTATCATTTTCGAAACAACAGACTGGGATTTAAGCTGCCAGCTTGACATTGAAGCGTTTGGTGGTGACGGAGGCAGTGTAGGTGGGAGTGGGACAGCACACGGTGGAGGTGGAGGAGGTGGCCGAGGGGTTATCGTTTTTGCGGGAGCACAGCCTGGAGCAAACTTATCTACCGACAACTCACAAGGAACTGGTGGAGCAAATGACACAAGTGGTAATGGAGGTGTAGCTGATGAGGGTAGTTCAAACCCTAGCAACCCTGAAGCTGACCCTGATGGTGTTGTGGAATCTTCACCTGGACCTTTGCCTGTAGAACTATTGGAATGGGGAGGCGAAAACAGAGGCTCATATAACCTACTCACCTGGAAGACAGGCTCTGAGAGTAACAATGATTATTTCACGCTTGAAAGAAGCCTTGATGGAAAATATTGGACCAAAATTGCTTTAATAGACGGGAATGGTTCTACTACAGATCAGAACACCTACCAGCATAGAGATCAAGGGGTTTTAGGAACCCTCTATTACAGACTATCTCAAACTGATTTTGACGGAACCACTGAAGTTTTTGAGATTATATCAATTCGAATATTGGCTAGCCCTTCAGAGACAGAATTGTTTCCAAACCCTACAAATGGGCGATTCTCACTTCAGTTTGCAAACACGACTGAAGTGGAATTGATGATAGTAAAAATTTATAACTCTCGCGGGCAAGAAATAGACGTACCCTTTGAAATTGATCATCAAAAAATAAATTATGATTTAACCGGACATGCTAGTGGCATCTATTTCGTTCAAATCTATGATGGAAATAATATACAAATCATCAACTTGAGTTTGAGATAAGAAACAAAGCCTAGATACTCTAAAAGGGCATAAGTATTAACATAATAAACTTATGCCCTATTTATTCTCTATCCGATAGTAGGTAAGTCCGTCACAAGTTTCCACTCTCCATCAACATCTTTCACCAAAAGGAAATAAGACGTCATTGTCAGTTTTTCTCCTTTCATCTCCACTTTGGCTACAGCGTTATTGCCATTCACGTCAATCATGAGAACATTTACTCTTCGCGTGTCGCCACCCCATTCCTTGCTTTCTATCTTGCCAAGGTAAGTCGCACGATCAACAGTAGTTGTGACCGTGGTTCCAAAAAGTTGATTCATCACCACTCTATAATTATTATCGAGTACCTCAGAGAGCTTATCCGAATCGTTTTCATCTCCGGATTTGGCGAATTTCACTATCGCGCTTTCGATGGCTTCCTTGTCAGAAGTTTTCTGTGCGGTACAAGCAAATATACCTGCCAGCAGAGAGGTCATTAGAATTGATTTGATCATAAGATTATTGGTTTAAAGTTTAATTTTGATTGAAGTGCGCATCATCGAATGATGTCGAAAATCGTCTTCTCGGCTAAAAGCCATAGTCAAGTAAAAATTAGCTCCTTCACTCAGCAGCTTGGTGTACCTGGTCATCATATCCGCAGGCAGCTTAAAGCGAATTGTCGTTCCGGACCGACTCTCTTCTCCTAATATATCTGATAGATGTGCCGGGAAACCAATAGACTCAAAAGAGCGATAGTCTCCTGGTGCAAACACGTAATGTTCATCTACCATCAAACGTCCATTCGTTACTGCGCCCATTATGAGGTAGGCATTCTTAAGCTCATCTGTCTCATTAAAAGCCACGGCCACCCAACCCTTTGTAGGAGCACTCATTTGAAGTTCTATCAGGCCATCGGCATATCGCCACAAAACTTGCGCACCATTTCTTTCAACGCTTTTGAACTCTTGCCCCATAGCTGTTGCAACCCCAAACAGAGCCACAATTAAATGATTTAACAATTGTTGATATATCATCATATAACTTAAATTTTTTTACTCCAGGTTTTTCATCATTCTATTGAGGTAACCTTTCAGCTGACCAATCTCCTCCGAGCTAAACCCATCCACGAATTGCTTCCTGTGTCGATCAATCATTTCCATATTTTCTTGAATGAAATTCACTCCTTCCTTGCAAATCGTGATACTGTACTGCCGACGGTTTTCCGGAATCGAATTCCGTTGAATAAGCCCCTTTTTTTCCAAAAGGTCTAAAGAGCGGGTGATACTCGCCCCATCCCTAAATGACCTGTCCGCTAGCTCGCGTTGAGAAATACCATCCTTCATCTGCACGATTTTGAGTAAAACCCACTGATCTATTGTGACACCTAGTCCCCTTTCATCAAACTCACGTTGCGAATAGCGCTTACCCCGTTTCGAGACCTGCTCGATCAAAAAAGGAATTACTTGATATAGGTCATCTTCATTCATTGATATATCAATCATTGTCTATGCAAGAGTACTCCGTATTTCTCAATTATCCAAACATTCCGATATGGTAGTTCAATTTTCGGTTGCTGCACATTGCTCGTTTGATTCCTTTTGTACAAATTCTAACTGCAAATGATCACAGCCACACAAAACGACTTTAGTCAGTATTATCAAGCTCTAGTAAAAAAGGACAGCCAGTTTCTGGGGACATTTTATGCCTGTGTTAAAACAACCAAAATCTTTTGTGTCTCGACATGCACAGCTCGAAAGCCAAAACAAGAGAATGTGTTTTTCGTGGATTCGGCTAAAGAAGCACTTCAACATGGGTTTCGTCCGTGCAAAGTTTGTAAGCCCACACAAAAGGTTCATGAACCTCCTCATGAAGTACGGGAACTGATCAAAATGGTATCTGCCAACCCTGAAGTTCGCATACAGGACTATCAGATCAAGCAGATGGGATTTGCCCCAGAAAAGATCCGCCGCTGGTTCAACAAACACCATGGCATGACCTTTCAGGCCTACCAGCGCATGATTCGCATCAACACGGCGTATCACGAAATCAAAAAAGGAAACAATGTAACTTCGACTGCCTTCAAGTCCGGCTATGAGTCTCTCAGTGGATTTGGAGCAGCTTTTAAAAACCTCTTTGGCGTGCCTCCAGAAAACTCAACCTTGCAAACCGTAATAACACTTCACCGCTTCAATACGCCACTAGGCCCAATGTATGCCGCTGCAACTGATGAAGCCCTATGCCTACTCGAATTCACTGATCGCAGAATGCTGGAAACAGAATTTGTTGATCTTCGCAAGCGACTAAACGCCAATATTCTGCCGGGTGAAAACAAAATTACCAGACAAACAGAAACGGAGATTTCAGCGTACTTTGAGGGCAAGCGAACATCATTTACTGTTCCTCTACTCACACCAGGTACGGACTTTCAGGTTCAAGTATGGAAGGAATTGCAAAACATCCCTTCAGGTCAGACCAGGAGCTATCTAAAACAAGCTGAGGCTCTGGGCAATCCTCAAGCCATCAGGGCAGTGGCCAGAGCCAATGGCATGAACCGCATCGCTATTATCATACCCTGCCACAGGGTGATTGGCTCAGATGGCAGCCTGACAGGCTATGCCGGTGGGCTTCCTCGTAAAAAATGGCTGCTTGAACATGAAGGTGCGCTATCCAAAGAAATGGAACTGTTTTAGGTTTTCAACTTCACAGCGTAGCAATATTATGTTACGGCTTCAATATCACCTCACCCGTTGAAGCTGTTAAATGCTTTCCTGTTTCCGTTACGATCTCAATGGTGAATTGAAATTTATCTATGCCCGATGGCGCCTTTCCGAGAAACATGGTAATGCCGAATGGATCAACTTCATGACCATATACTTCCATAAAAGATCGAAGCGTCATAGTAACACCAAATTGCTCAACAAATAGCAATTCGGAAAGATCCGTGTTGCCCAAGCTTGAAAAATATGGCTTATTCGCAAAAACACTTATTTCTTTGATATGCTCATATTGCGGGCCTGCACTCGCATATGCAGATGAAATAAACCAATGAGATGGTTCTGAGTTTAGATTGGATTCCTCCTTATAATCCAACTCCAACAGAATTCTGTAATCAGAATAGACTAAAGTATCCAGCCCAGAAAACGCCACCAGAGCTGAATCTTCTACTGACACTTCCATATTACTGACTTCCACATCATTAATCAATACATCCCAGCCTGGTCCGCATCCGCCATTTAGTTTATTGCATGACATTGTCATAACAATGAAAAAATATACGGTCGCAATTATCAGTGTTTTTAAAATTTGACTCATAACTAAATTTTGAATTCAATGTTAAACAAATACTCAACCAATAGACCTGCTACAACCCACTTTTGGTTGGAATCCCCAGGTCTAACCCAAATCAATCTCCATACTTTCCCGCCGCATCATCATGAACTGACATGCAATCATCCTAAATTTACAACAGACAAATTTTGAATCTAACCCCAAAGCCAATGAAAACGATAGTCAACTCCCCGAAAGCGCCAGCTCCTATTGGCCCATATAGTCAGGCTGTGATTGCCAACAATATCCTTTACGTTTCGGGTCAAATCGCCATTGATCAAGCTACAGGTGAGATCAACAATGCAACTATAGAAGAAGAAACCAAGCAGGTGATGATCAACCTCGGCCATATCCTCAAAGAGGCAAAGGCTGATTATATCAACATACTCAAGTGTAGCATCTTCATCAAAGACATGCGCCAATTTGCACAGATCAATGCAGTTTATGGTGAGTTTTTTCCATCAGACCCTCCAGCCAGAGAGACGGTAGAGGTGAGCGAACTACCTAAAGGAGTGAACGTAGAAATTAGCTGCATTGCTCAACTTTAAGTCTGCATAGGTCATCCAAAAAAACTACTTTTGCCATCCGAAAAAATTCAGGACAAATGGATAACGTGCGTGTACGCTTTGCTCCCAGCCCAACCGGGGGACTTCATATTGGTGGGGTGAGAACAGCCCTTTTCAATTACCTTTTTGCAAAACACAATAAGGGTACTTTCATACTTCGAATAGAAGATACAGACCAGAATCGTTTTGTAGAGGGAGCAGAAGAATATATCCTGAATGCACTAAAATGGTGCGGAATCACTCCCGACGAAAGCATCGAAGTGGGTGGTGAATATGGCCCATATCGCCAATCAGAGCGAAAGGAAATATATAAGGAGTATGCTGACAAGCTAATCGAAAGTGGAAACGCTTACTATGCTTTTGATACTCCTGAAGATCTGGATGCTATGAGAGGAAAGCTGAAGGAAGCCGGGCTCACCAACCCTCAGTACGACAGCAGCGTGCGAATGACCATGAAAAACTCGCTTACGCTACCTGCCGAAGAAGTGCAATCCAAAATAGAAGCAGGGGAACCTTATGTCATTCGTGTGAAAATACCACCGAAGGATGATGTACGCTTCAATGACATGATTCGCAGCTGGGTCATGGTAAATGGCGCCACTCTTGATGATAAAGTGCTGATGAAGTCCGATGGTATGCCCACCTACCACCTGGCCAATGTAGTAGATGACCATTTGATGAAAATCTCTCATGTGATTCGTGGAGAAGAATGGCTGCCTTCCACACCTCTGCACGTATTGCTTTATAGATTCCTTGGCTGGGAAGACACCATGCCAAAATTCGCTCATTTACCACTGATTTTGAAGCCCGACGGCAATGGTAAGCTCAGCAAAAGAGCTGCCGACAAAGCTGGATTTCCAATCTTTCCATTGAGCTGGACGACACCAGATGGCGATCTGGCTGTGGGTTTTAAAGAAGAAGGTTTTTTGCCGGAGGCAATGATCAATTTCCTTTCATTCCTTGGCTGGAACCCCGGCACTGAGCAGGAGATCTTCTCTCTTGACGAGCTGGTAGAGCATTTCACCCTAGAGCGCGTCAACAAAGCAGGAACCAAATTCGACATAGAAAAAGCTCGCTGGTTCAATCAGCAGTATCTCAAGTCAGCTGATCCTAAAAAGATCAGCAGCACCATCATTGCCGATCTCAAGGAAAAACACCAAATAGACTGTTCTGCCGATCTAGCGGCTGACATTTTTCACCTCCTCAAGGAGCGGGTCACTTATCCTCATGAGATGGCGGACAGTTGCCTTTTTCTTTTCCAAAACCCTGCTACATACGACGAAAAGGTCGTAAGAAAAAAATGGAATGAAGAGGCCGTAAAAGCCGTAACACTATACGGTAGTGCTCTTGCTGAAAAAGAAACAGTTTCTCCCGAAGAGGCAAAAGAACTCTTTTTCTCGCTTATGGAAGCCAATGACATTGGTGCAGGTAAAAACATGCAGGCGCTTCGGCTTTCTATAACTGGTGAGGGTTCCGGTCCGGATTTGATGACGATCATCTCCATCATGGGAGGAAAAGCAGTTAACAATCGAATCAATTATTCCGTTGGTGTGTTAGGGAACTAAACCTGATACTATGACGAAGAAAAAGGAAACACCAAAACCGAAAGTCAATAAAGATTTGGATGGCTTTGATATCTCGATAGATTCTTTCGGTGAGATCAAATCCACCTTGAATATTGATGAAATCAACAAGTTTCTCAACAAAAATGTGGACGACAAAAAGCTCCGCGACAGGGACGATTTGGATGAACTGAAAGAAGGAAAGCAGGACTGATTGTTACTTTGTCAGATTTAAAAGCAGATTTTGAAAGGTTTCTAAAGGCTCAATTTGATAACAATCATTGAAAAATTCGCCCCTGATAAAGTAAGCCTACAATACTCCTGGAATAATCGCTTTCACTTTTTCTTTGTAGTCCAAATACTCCTGACCAAAAACATCGATTAGTTTCTTTTCCTCAAAGTAGATTCCAATCGGAAGATAAGCGAATATCACCAAAACTGTAAGTAAGACGGCAAGGCTTGGCACTGAAATGAACATGCCAACCATTATCAAAATAGTGCCTGAGTAAATCGGATGCCTTACACTTCCGTGAAGACCGGAAGTGACCAATTCTTCCTGGTTGCCTTTTTTCAAACCCAAAAACGCCTTCATAGATATCTGCCTAAAGGAGGCTATTACAATGATCACTCCCCATGAAGCAGCTATCATTCCTGTAAATTTCAAGAATGGCGTCAGATCGTAAATCCAAATTGGCGGAATCAATGCCATGAGATAGACAAGCCCCAATAAACCTGCAGTGGCAATAAGCGAATATAAAAGTCGGTACCATCTGGCAGATATTGGAGTTCTGCTTTTCAGCCATACGCTCGCCAAAAAGCTATGTGAGGCCAGGTACAAAATCCACGCAAGAATCAACTCAAGGTAATCTATCATCCTAAATGAAAAGGTTAGATTTGCTGCGTCAAATTAAAGCAAATAATATGGCCAAAGTGAAGATAGGACTTATCAAGGAAGGAAAAATTCCAATTGACCGCCGAGTGGCACTCACCCCAGCTCAAGCCCGTGAGGCGATGGAGCGATTCCCGGAAGTCGAAATTGTAGCTCAGAGCAGCGACATACGCTGTTTTTCCGATGCTGATTATGAAGTGGAAGGCATCAAAGTTGTGGACTCCCTCGACGATTGCTCGATTATTTTGGGTGTGAAAGAAGTGCCAATTCCCACACTGATGGGTGACAAAACTTACTTCTTCTTTAGTCATACCATCAAAAAGCAACCGTATAACCAAACCCTGCTTCAGGAGGTACTAAAGAAAAACATACGACTCATCGACTATGAGACATTGACCGACGAAGCGGGAAAACGCATCATCGCATTTGGCCGCTGGGCGGGTATTGTAGGTGCTTACAACGGTATTCTCACCTTCGGTCAGCGCTACAACCTTTTTCACCTGAGACCAGCTCATAAGTGCTTCGATCTGGAAGACCTGAAAACTGAATATGATAAAGCGAAACTCCCTCCTGTTAAAATCATCCTCACCGGAGGTGGGCGTGTGGCCAAAGGCGCCATGGAAGTACTCGTAGGAATGGGCGTGCGAAAAGTAACTCCGAAACAGTTCGTGGAGGACACGTTTGACTATCCAGTATTCGTACAGCTCAACACGCGCGACTATAATAAAAAGAAGGACGGTGGAGAGTTTAGCAGGAAGGAGTTTTACCAGTTTCCGGAACATTACGAGTCTGACTTTCTCAAATACACCCAGGACGCTGACATACTCATCGCGTCTGCGTACTGGGATCCGCGCGCTCCGGTTTTGTTTGAGCGTGAAGACATTATCAAAGATGATTTCAAACTCGACGTGATTGCCGATATCACCTGCGATATTGAAGGCTCAATACCTTCTACAAAGAAACCTAGCACGATCGAAGACCCCATTTACGATTATAATCCCACAGATGACGAAGTGGAGGCTCCATTTACTGATGAGGGCAACATCACGGTGATGGCTGTAGACAACCTGCCATGTGAGCTACCTCGTGATGCGTCTGATAGCTTCGGAAATGAGCTCATGAATAATGTGTTGCCTGAATTATTGGGTGATGATTCGAAGGAAATTATTAAAAATGCTACCATCGCAGATAAAGGACAACTTACTGAAAAATACAGCTATCTGCAGGATTATGTGGATGGAAAATAAGTGAAATGAAAATACTAGTAACAGGATCAAACGGGCAACTGGGGAACGAATTACAACTCATTGCGAAAAGCAGCGACTGGCAATTTCTATTCACGGACTATGAGGAATTAGACATCACAGACCGTGATGCGGTAATGAAATATTTCGAAGCAAACAAGCCTGACTACTGCATCAACTGTGCGGCATATACAGCGGTTGATAAGGCGGAAACTGAAAAAAAGCTAGCGCATAAAATCAATGTAGCAGGTGCTGAAAACCTGGCATTGGGTTGTAAATCCGTAGATGCCACGCTGTTTCAAATCTCTACAGATTTCGTGTTTGACGGGAAAGCGTCAAGTCCCGTACCAGAAGACAAACCCACCGAGCCAATAAGCTATTATGGTGAATCCAAGTTGCTTGGAGAGCAAAAGGTCTCGGAGGTACTGGAACGACACTTCACGCTCAGAACCTCATGGCTTTATTCGACTTTTGGCAACAACTTCGTGAAAACCATGATTCGCCTGTCTGAAACTAAAGATGAATTGAACATCATCGCAGATCAGATAGGCACACCTACATATGCCAGAGATTTGGCCAATGCGATTGTAGAAATCATCAAAACTGGCTCCACGGCCTACGGCCTATATCACTATAGCAATGAAGGAGTAGCTAGTTGGTACGATTTTACAAAAGCCATTTTCGAATATGAAGAAATACAGACCAAGGTGAACCCCATTCCTACTTCTCAATATCCGACACCAGCAGCTCGGCCAGCTTACAGCGTAATGGACAAATCAAAGTTCAAAGAAACTTTTGGTCTCGAAATGCCCTATTGGAGAGAGAGTTTGAAGGAGTGTCTGATGAATTTTTAGTTCACAGACAAACTCGGTCGGGCCAACTATTACACCGTTTTATTGCATGATACCTTCCTTTTTTTTACTTAGTAACTAGAATGAGTACAGGCTATGAAACAACTACTATTTGCTCTTTGTACCGCAACAATTTCCATTGCCCTCACAGGGTGTTCAGAGGACTGTTGTGGAGATGTTTTCGTAACTGTGGGTATATCCGTCATAAATGAGGATAGTGTAGATCTTCTTGATCCGTCAGAACCAAGCGCGTACATAGAAGAGGATATAAAAATATTCTATTTGATCAATGGAATGGTGGAGGAGGTTTATTTCAGCAACTTGGATTCTCCAAAAAATTTCATAATTGGTAAGGGTTCTCCTTTTTACACGATGGATTTAGTTCCTAACAGAGACGGAAGCACGACCTATATTCAATGGAGCGATTCTGATACGGATACTTTAGTCTGCGAATTTGATACAGGCACCAATCGTGCCCGTTTAACTTCGGCTCGATTCAACGGAGAGTTAAAATACCAGTACAGCTTTGGCCTTGAAGATCAAAGATTTTTTACTGTTGTGAAGTAAATAGCAACAGCTGAAGATCGTAGCTCTCTGAACTATTTAAAGTACTCCAATACCCTATGAAGGGACTTCTTGAAAACTTAATCACTCCAAAAACACCCAAACCTCCCCATCCTCCGTTCCTTCGATCCCTTCTTGGTAGCCGCTCATCTGTGCATTCCAGTCATCCATTCGCGGGTTATTTTCTACGGTTAAAGGATTCAGCTCATCAAGCGTTTTGTCCGCTGGCACTGATATCACCAAAAGCAACTGTCGGCCTGTCCGGTACACCAATAGCTGTTGAAAATCAGCATTGCAAAACCCCTGAGCCACTTCCGGCCAATCTTCGAATTGCGTGGCGTGGTAGTCCATATATTCCCGCTGTTTGATGGTATCAGCAACCAGATTGGCCGTAAGTAGATAATGTTTCCATTCATCAGCCACTTCTACCTTTTCACAGTGGATCGCTTTGTCATATGCGTAAAGAGGGTTTTCGTATTGCTTAATCTCAACCCCGGGCAAAAGATCAGCTACGAATTCAACCAAGCCGCCAACTTTTTGATTCGAATCAAAAACCACAATATGATTTTTCCACCTATAGACAGTCTCACTAAACTCAAGATTAGTTCGAAGAAGAGAATCCACTCTCTCAGGCTGATCTGATACAAACTCCACAGCCACCAGCAATTCTCTTTCAACAGTCTTAACTGCTGCTTTTTTTCCTTTTGGGGTACATGCCGCCAGTACCAAAGTTAGGACCAACCATCCGAGTATATTCGTCTTGATCATCAGTGAAATTTATCAGTCTCTTTAAATTCAGCAGGGAATACACCCACTCTTTCTGGTTCCTCATCAGGAATGATATCTGCAAACTCGGGAAGAATACCAGCCTCATCTATGATTTGCTGCGCCGCTGGGTTAGTTGAAAAATCATCTTCACGGAAAGAGTAAGTCAGCTCCACGAGGTTGTCTGTTCCATTATCCATGTAGAAATGATTTTTCACATAATTACGATAAACCACATTGTCATGACATCTTTTCGTCCAGAAGTGGAGCCACATGTGCTTATAACTAGGATTCCCAACTACATTGTCACGGATGGTCCAGTAGGCAGAACCATCATCGGGGTAAATGCAACGAGGGCCATTGAATACATAATTCTTTTCAATGTATGAGTTGGGCTGCTCTCCCAACACATAAATGATGCCTCCATCGTCCAGAGCCTGATGCGTATCCCCTGCCTTGTTGTAACTGATTTCATTGTTTCTGGCCACCTTGGATGGTGGTATTGCGGCATTGCCCCACCACCAACCGCAAGCAATCGCTCCGTATGGAGTACCGGCTATATCATTGTGAGTGATTTTCACATTTTCAACAAAGAATGCCGTAATCCCTTCGACCTGACGGAATCCGACACTTACGTTTCTGATGTAATTATTAGATACTGTAATGTCTTTGCACAGCCCCTCTACACCTACAGCATAAATTCCTTTCACTCCATTTCCGGCATGCATTTGGCCGGACTTTGAGGTATTTATTTCACTTGGGTAAGTTTGATCTCCTTCTAGCCGAGTTTCCGTTTTCGGGCCATCTCCAATTTTATAGTGCTGCGGGTGACCGATAGAAACTGCATTACCCAATGTATTTTCAAATACATTTGCATTTATCGTGACACTGGAAACATCGTTCACCATGTTGATAGCAATAGCCGATCCAAGTAGTTCAAACTTATTTCGCTCAAACTCAATGTTACTGGCATTTGATATTTGAATACTGCCATGCGGCACATCAGTGCTATTGTATGCTGACGGGTGCCAGTTGCCATTGGGAATATACTTCACAGCAAGCCCAAGACTCTGAATTCCAGCAAACCCTTTAGAGCCCGCCACATCCATAAGCTGCCAGTCATCATGCGAGAAAGTAATACCTTCAAACCTTAAATTACCAGCCCGCGCCTCACTAGACTTGCCTACTATCTGAACGAGCCCATCGGAGGTCGGCGCTATCACCTCAGCCCTTTTCATATTCTCACCTTCACTGTAGTAGTAAAGAGTTTTAGTCAATTTATCAAAATAGAACTCTCCCGGCTCATCCAATAGCTCGTAAGCATTTCTGATCACGAATGTTCTATCATAGTTGATCTTGCCTGCCCAGGCCATGGAAGTAGCAATCGCTCCATACGGCTGCTGCAACTTGAAAACCGTAATGTCCTTTATCTTTTTAATTGACTGAACGCAAAGGATTTTTTCTGTCCAGGTGTTGAACTGGATAATCTCAATATCATCAGGGTTATTATAAACACTCACGTCATCAGAAGAGAAACTAATACCCTCAATGCCGCTACCAGAGCCAAACGCCCATGGCTCATTGCCTTTTATCTCAAACCTTCCCCAATCTCCCACTCCATTCACTGGCACATCAGTTCCCGCCATTCTCTTCCTTTGTCCATTGACATATAGCGAACGCAACTTCATGGATCTGTCAAGCGTTGCTTTGTAGATATTGCCTTCCACCTTATGCCAACCCGTCACGGGCACACCACCGCTGATTACCGGCTCTTCATCTTTATAAGCCTTCAGAGTTATCCGATTTCCTTTTTGACCGGTTGTCTTTTCGTCAAACTTTAATGGCTCACTTATCTCGTATCTGCCTCCTCTGAGGTAAATCGTGACGTCACCTTTGGGCTGCTTTCCAGCCTTGTCTATAGCACTCTGTATAGAAGCAAAAGGGTTGGACATGGAGCCATCTCCACTGCTAGCGCCTTTAGATGAAACGTAAATTGCCGTTTGGGCCTGCACTCCCGAACTGATCAGAATGAAAAGGGAAAGAACCAAAATCTGGAGTTTGATACAATTTCTCATTTTATGAATTTAAGTAATGATGTTCACTCTAAACTAACAACACGCTCATCGATGAATATGGATTTTTACGCAAAGTTCAATTTTGTAAACTACTCCCCGTAATAAAACAGAAAAGCCCCGTCGGTACCGTCGGGGCTTAGCCTGCTGAAATAAGCCTATATTAATTACTCCATATGCTCTACACCCAGAGTTTTGAGATTTTTAATTGAATTAGCTTTTACAAACTGCGGAGGGTTCATAGAGAGGCACTTCTTAAATTCTTTGATCGCATTTTTATTGTCGCCCTTGGCCATGTAAGCTTCACCCAAACTATCATGCGAGTTGGCATCTGTAGGGTTGTTCTTAATATTTAGTTTAAAATATTCAATAGCCTTGTCATACTCCTGCACGCCCATCATTTGGTATCCCAAAAAGTTTAGCTGACCAAGGTTGGCTATTGTAGCAGCTTCATCAGCGACTTTGATTCCTTCGGCCTTTTCCCCTTTTTGTATCAGCAGTCCAGCCTTCATCGAAAGGTTCTGAGCATTTTTCGTGTTAGCAATAGAAGCATCTGCCCAACCAATGGCTTCATCGTGATTGATATTGTTTTGGAAACAATATTGCGCCGCAGACAATGCCCCTCTCCAGCCAAAACCAGTCACACCTCGAAGCTCGTCTCTAAAGCTTTGCAGCACCACCTCCTGGCTTGTTGAAATTTTGAATGGAATGGCCTTATCATCCCAACTTAATTCAAGTGTGCCCTCCAGATTTCCAAATGAAGTGAATTCATATGTCAGGACATTGGTAAATGGCGCATCTTCCATCTGTACATCTACGCGCAAAGCATCCTCTGATTTGTCGTACCAGAAGCTCCCCCAGGATGAAGTGTTTTTTGAGAAAATAACCGTAACGTTACCAGACTCTTCCGGGATCATATGTAGTCCATAGCTTCCAGCAGCCAGAGATTTTCCCTCAACAGACACATCCGTGGAAAAACCTATGATGGTGTTTTCGTTTGCTCCGGCACGCCATGGCATAGGTTGTTGGTTCCCGAAATTGTTAGCAGCAAGTCCGTAAGGCACCTGATTGCCCCAAATCTGCCCAGTTCTGTCGTTAGTCCCTCTGATTACAGACGGTCTTGAATAATTAACGATCACTTCCGTCAGGCCAATTTTCTGCTTAAGAATAGCATTGGGGCTCGGTCTGGGAGTGGTTACTGTTTGAGCAAATGTGAAAGTGCACGTCACCAGCATAAAAGCCAATGACAATAAGAATTGTGATGTTTTAGATTGGATCATAGTTGTTCATGTTTTGTATGAGTATTTCTTACGAAACAAGCCAACTTCAAGGTCACACTATATGACAAGTGGTTTTTTACATGATCGGTAAAATCGAAATGAGTAAGGGGGACTAAGAGTGTAAAACCCCTAAAACAAAAAAGCTGAAGATGTTTCCATCTTCAGCTTTCGTATATCGTGTATTCTAGTACTTACCCGTTCATAGAGATCAGGAATTCGTCATTGTTGCGAGTACCCTTCATCTTGCTCAGCAAGAATTCCATAGCCTCCGCACTGTTCATGTCAGACATGAACTTGCGCAGAATCCATACGCGCTGTAGCTCTTCCTTGTCCATAAGCAGATCCTCTCTTCTGGTTCCAGAAGCAGGAACATCGATAGCAGGATAAACACGTTTGTTAGATAGCTTTCTATCCAACTGGAGTTCCATATTACCAGTACCCTTGAATTCTTCAAAGATCACTTCATCCATCTTAGATCCTGTTTCGATAAGAGCAGTTGCAAGGATGGTCAATGAGCCGCCATTCTCAACGTTTCTGGCTGCTCCAAAGAATCTTTTAGGCTTATGAAGTGCATTTGCATCCACACCACCAGAAAGAATCTTACCCGATGATGGCACCACCGTGTTGTATGCTCTGGCCAATCTCGTGATAGAATCCAAAAGAATAACCACATCGTGTCCGCACTCAACCATTCTCTTGGCTTTTTCCAAAACGATGCTGGCCACTTTCACATGCTTATCGGCTTGCTCATCAAATGTGGAAGCAATTACTTCCGCCTTTACCGAGCGTGCCATATCCGTTACCTCCTCCGGTCTCTCATCGATCAAAAGGATCATCAGATAAACCTCTGGGTGATTTTCAGCGATTGCATTAGCTACATTTTTGAGTAGCACTGTTTTACCTGTTTTTGGCTGAGCCACTATCATTCCTCTTTGGCCTTTACCTATTGGTGCAAACAGATCTAGAATTCGGGTAGAATAATTATCCGGCTTGGTACATAGGTTAAGCTTTTCTTCCGGAAAAAGAGGAGTCAGGTATTCGAATGCAATTCTGTCTCTGATTTCCTCAGTGGTTTTTCCATTTACGCTTTCAACTCTAAGTAGTGCAAAATATTTTTCACCATCCTTAGGAGGTCTGATTTGTCCTTTTACAGTATCACCTGTCTTCAAACCAAAAAGCTTAATTTGAGATGGGGAAACATAAATATCATCAGGAGAAGCCAAATAGTGATAATCGCTAGAGCGAAGAAAACCATAACCATCCTGCATGATCTCCAACACACCTTCGCTGGCTATAACACCATCAAATTCTTTTATTTCTTCGTTGTATTGTGCCTTCTTGCTGCGCTGCTCATTTCTGCGGTCATCGCGCTGTGGCTTTCCGCCATCCTTGTCACCTCTTTCCCTTTCCTTTCTTTCGGGTCTAGGCTGATCAGATTTTTTAGACGCCTCTTCTTTCTTAGGCTTATCTTCTTTCTCTTTTGGCTTATCATCATTGCTTTCTATGCTGGAATCTGTCTTATCCAGCTCAATATCCAATGATTTCAGTAGGTCTTCTGCTCCGCCCTCTGGTTTTTCTGTAGGTTTCTTTTCCGGCTTTTTCTTTCTGGCAGGTTTTCTCTCCGGCTTTGATTCTTCTGCTGCAGGAGCTGCAGGTTTACTTTTATCCTCTGCTTTGATCTTTTGAATCTCGCTATCAGGCAAAGTCGCCTGCTTGTCTAAAATGTCGTAAATAAGGTCTTTTTTAGCCGCCTTCTTTGCATTTTTTACTCCAAGCCCTTCGGCTATATCTCTTAGTTCTGAGAGGAGTCTTACACTCAAATCATCTAGGGTGTACATAAAATTTTGATAAGTTTAGAATAACTGGGAATCCGTTTGGCTTGAAACCGGGGGGATTAACCGCTTGTATTTGTAGATATGGATTGAATTAATCGTGCTAGTCACGAGAATTGAGACACAATTATATCTTAAAGATGGTTATTTCACAAAATATCCATTAAAAAAACCACAATTGCGATTGTGCAAGTTTAACGGAGTTATTTCAATAATTGTTTAGAAGCCGCTTAATTTGCAGTCACTTTTAAAAATCGAATTCAAGAAATGTTACAAGTTGCTGCCATCAAGGCACAGTTCGAGCAGAACGTAGAGGCACTCCAGAAAAGGGGTATTACAAACGCTCAGGATCTCCTGAACGAGGTTTTGGAACTAGATGAACTCCGCAAGAAAACCCAACAATCGTTGGATGAAGTGTTGGCTATATCGAATCAAACTGCAAAAAAAATTGGCGGCTTGATGAAAGAAGGTAAAAAGGAAGAAGCCGAAGCTGCCAAAAAGGAAACTGCTGAGCTGAAACAAAAAAGTAAAGACCTAAGCGAAGAGATGAGCAACATCTCCGAGCAACTAAAAGGTAAGCTTTATAACATTCCGAATATTCCCCACAGCTCTGTGCCTGCAGGTAAGAGTGAAGAGGACAATGAAGTGATCAAGCTGGTCGATGGCAACATCCCTCAGCTTTATGAAGGAGCAAAACCTCACTGGGACCTGATTGAAGAGTACGACATCATTGATTTCGAACTAGGCAATAAAATAACGGGCGCAGGATTTCCCGTTTACAAAAAAGGTGGTGCTCGATTGGTACGAGCCATGATCAACTATTTTCTGGATCAGGCCATAGCAGCCGGATACATGGAAGTGCAACCGCCCATACTGATCAATGAAGATTCTGGTTACGGTACAGGCCAGCTGCCTGATAAAGAAGGTCAGATGTATCAGGACATTAACACCAATCTATATTTGATCCCAACAGCAGAAGTTCCCATAACCAATCTTTATAGAGACGTGATTGTGAGTGAAGACGAGCTTCCGATTAAGAATGTTGGTTACACTCCATGCTTCAGACGCGAGGCAGGGTCTTGGGGTGCGCACGTTCGAGGGCTCAACAGATTGCACCAATTTGATAAAGTCGAGATTGTGCAGATCACCAGGCCAGAGGACTCTTACAAAACTCTTGATCAAATGGTGTTGCACGTAGAGAAACTCGTGGCTTCATTAGATCTCCCATACCGGATACTTAGACTCTGTGGAGGGGATCTTGGGTTTACATCAGCCCTGACGTACGATTTTGAGGTTTACTCTGCTGCTCAAAACAAATGGCTTGAGGTAAGCTCTGTCTCAAATTTTGAAGCGTATCAAACAAACCGGCTCAAACTCAGAATAAAGGACAAAGACGGTAAAAAACAATTGGCCAACACCCTTAACGGAAGCGCCCTGGCAATTCCTCGAATTTTGGCTGCTATATTAGAAAACAATCAGACTGAAAACGAAATAAAAATCCCTGAGGTACTACACCCCTACACAGGTTTTCAGTCGATAACCCCATAATTATGATAGAAATTCGCACCGGCACCAAAGAAGACCTACCATCTGCTTACGGACTGATCAAAGAGCTTGCCGATTACGAAAAAGCTCCTGATGAAGTAAACAACACCCTGGAAATGATGGAAGAGGATGGCTTTGGAGAAACTCCAATATATTGGTTTATTGTAGCTGAAGAAGGCGGCAAGATCATTGGCATGTCCATGTACTACTACCGCTATTCTACATGGAAGGGGAAGCGACTTTATCTCGAAGATTTGATTGTCACCGAAGAGAAAAGAGCACAAGGCGTAGGCAAAAAACTTTTCGACAGAACTGTAGAAATAGCTAAAGAAACAAAGTGTACAGGAATGATGTGGCAAGTGCTTGACTGGAACGAACCTGCGATTAACTTCTATCAGGAGTACGGAACAAAATTTGACTCTGGCTGGCTCAATTGCAGTCTGAATTTCTAAACTTCTTCCAACAGCGTTCTGAATGCAACCACACGCTCTCCATATCGTTTTTGCACCTCCTGCTGAAGGGCCGGCTGGTGTTGAGCTGCATAGGTGTTGAGCGTTTTCATATCTGGAGCAAAGTATTGAATAGCAAAAGTTAGCCCCTCTACATCCGGACTCTCATTGAGTAGTCGTAGGATTTTATGAGATTCAAAACACCCTGTAGCCATTACGTCCGGAATATGTGTGTCCTTCATCCAGGCAAGCCACTCTTCGAAGATTTCATGATCTATATTTACTGTAACATTATAAATAATCATATCTGTGCAGTCGTTAATAACAAATCCAAAATAAATGGGTTTTTTGGTAGGTAATATGAAATCGGATAAAAAATATTGGCTACTCGGAATTACAATGATCATACTGCACATAGTAGGAGCCACCGGGAGCGTACTCGAGGATTTTCGCCCTTTGATGCAGGCCTTAACACCGCTAAACCTGCTCATCTCATGCGCCATGCTACTCTATGCACATCAAGGAGAAAAGACTAAAATGTTTTATTTCTTCATCTTAGCAGTCTTTTTCGGATTTTCAATTGAGGTACTAGGTGTGCACAGCGAAATTATTTTTGGGTCATACACCTATGGCCAAAGTCTTGGATTCAAAGTCTTCAGCGTTCCTTTAATCATTGGTGTAAACTGGTTTTTACTAGCCTTGACGTTCGGCTCCCTGACAATGCCCCTTCAGATACCCTGGTGGATGAAAGCGCTTTTAGCTTCACTCCTGATGGTGTCCATGGATTACCTGATCGAGCCTATTGCTATATTGATGGATTATTGGAGGTGGGATCAAAATCAAATACCAGTTAGAAATTATATTGGATGGTTTGGAGGCAGCATGGCGCTTCAGATCGTTTATTACAAACTCAGGTTTGTTAAGCCCAATCCTCTCGCCATGTATCTATTCATTTCGCAATTGATATTTTTCGTTTCACTTCATTTTTTCCTGCTTTAAAAAACAAATTATCATGATGCAAGTTCTCTTTACATCCACCCTTTTTGAAGAGTAATTAGATGAGTCGGTTTTCAATTAAAGATTTAGAACAGCTTTCAGGTATCAAGGCGCATACCTTAAGGGTTTGGGAACAGCGCTACGGCATCATTACTCCCCAAAGAACGCAAACAAACATCCGGTTTTATGATGACGAGGCGTTGAAGTTGATTCTCAATGTTGCACTTCTGAATGCTCACGGATTCAAAATATCCAAGATTGCCAGCATGAATGACGGAGAAATGCAGCGAGAAGTGCTCAGCATAACCGAAGACAACTCCAGCTACTCTGATCAGATACATGCGCTCACCATAGCCATGATAGACTTAGACGAAAGTCGTTTCGAAAAAATCCTTTCCCGAAATGCGATTAAACTTGGTTTCGAAAATTCGATGCTACGAATTATCTACCCATTTTTAGCCAAAATCGGAATTCTATGGCAAACCGGCGCTGTGAACCCAGCTCAGGAGCATTTCATCTCTAACCTGATCCGTCAGAAGCTCATTGTAGCCATAGATGGACAGGATGAATCTCCATCCGAAAAATCACCAAAATTCCTGCTCTTCTTACCAGAAGGAGAGCAGCACGAGATAGGACTGCTTTTCTCAGATCTGATCATTCGTTCAAGAAAAAACAAATCCATATATCTGGGCCAATCCCTTCCACTAGAGGACCTCAATACGGTTTATGAAATTTACGAGCCAGAATATGTTCTTACAGTGCTGACATCAGTACCCGGTGCTGCTGCAATTCAGAGTTTTGTAGATGACCTATCCAAAAGATTTAACAAGTCCACAATCCTACTTTCAGGTTATCAGGTTATAGGTCAAGACCTTCAGACTCCAAGCAACGTTTATATCATGACCAGACCAGAGCAACTCATACAAGTAGCCGGCGGTCAGTTCGAGGAAGCCGACTTCTGATTAGTTTTTTCTATTATTTCTTAAACAAGAAATCCGAACCCCTTCTTCATTTCGTATTTAATTGAAACTATTGGAATAGTATTTCGTGTATGTACATAATATTTTGTTTAACATTTCTTGCAATTTATTAAACAAAACAATATCTTTACTTGAATTTAAAATTTACAAGAGATGACAGGTACAGAATTCAGCGTAAAAGTGGACACACTCACAACTTCCTTAAAACCTTTTGCTCTCAAGCTCACAAAGGATATGGAGGATGCTAACGATTTGATTCAGGAGACCATGATGAAGGCCTATCGAAACAGAGATAAGTTTGCAGATGGCACCAATCTCAAGGCCTGGATGTACACGATCATGAAAAACACATTCATCACCAACTATCAAAGGATGGTGAGGAGAAATACTTTCATTGACACTACAGACAATCTGCACTACATCAACTCTACGGGTAGCACGATTCAAAACGGAGCTTACCAAAACTTCGCTCTGGGGGACATCAACAAAGCAGTAGACAATCTTCCAGACTCTTATAAAATTCCATTTGTGATGCATTTTAGAGGTTTTAAATACCATGAAATAGCGGATAAATTGAGTATTCCGATTGGTACAGTGAAAAATAGAATCCATATTGCCAGGAAAGATTTGAAAGACACACTCAAGATTTACGCGAAGAAAAATTAGCAAATGAATAAACATATTGGCGTCATAGGCTCGGGTTTCTCGAGCCTTTCTGCTGCTTGCCACTTAGCCCAATCCGGCCATACGGTTACGGTGTTTGAAAAGAATGCAGAGCCAGGTGGCAGAGCTAGAAAATTTTCCGATTCCGGCTTTACCTTTGACATGGGCCCAAGCTGGTACTGGATGCCAGATGTGTTTGAACATTTCTTCTCACAGTTCAACAAAAAGCCCAGCGACTATTACGAGCTAAAACGGTTAGATCCTTCTTACAGGGTCAAATTCAAAAATGAATTTATTGACCTGCCTGCCAACATGCAGGAACTTGAATCCCTGTTTGAAAGCATTGAAACCGGCTCATCTAGTCAGTTAAGAAAATTTTTAAAGCAGGCCGAATTTAAATATCACGTAGGCATAAATGATCTGGTCTATAAGCCCAGCAGATCATTGACAGAATTTATTGACCCGAAGTTGCTGGCTGGTGTTTTAAGGATGGATGTGTTCACATCTATGAGTAAGCACATTCGCAAGTTTTTCAAAAATGAAAAGCTCATTCAACTTCTTGAGTTTCCAGTACTTTTCCTTGGATCTACCCCAGAAAACACCCCCGCCCTCTACAGTTTGATGAACTATGCAGATATGTCTCTGGGGACCTGGTATCCCATGGGAGGCATGCACAAAGTAGTAGAAGGAATGGTCTCTCTCGCAAGAGACCTTGGTGTGAAATTTGAAATGAACAGCACCGTCACCTCATTTCTTTTCGACGGGAACAACATAGAAAAAATAATAACCGACAGGGGGGAATATAGTGTGGACATAGTTGTTGGAGGTGCCGATTATCATCACATCGACCAACAAATCTTGCCTCCCAAATACCGTCACTACTCCAGTAAATATTGGGAATCCAGAACAATGGCTCCCTCTTCGCTCCTTTTCTATATAGGTGTGGATAAACCAGTACCAAACATGCTGCACCATGTGCTGTTCTTCGATGAGGATTTCAAGCAGCACGCTCATGAGATTTACACAGACCCAAAGTGGCCAAGCAAGCCTCTTCTTTATACCTCAGCCACTTCCAAAACAGACTCATCCGTAGCACCCGAAGGATCAGAGAATTTAGTGATTCTCATTCCAGTTGCTCCAGGCTTAGAAGATCGCGATGAAATTCGAGATAAATATTTTGAGATGGCAATGGATAAATTAGAAGCATTTACCGAGACCAATATCAGAGATCATATTGTTTTCAAAAGAAGCTTTGCACATTCAGATTTCATACAGGATTATCATTCATTCAAAGGAAATGCATATGGTCTTGCAAACACCCTGAAGCAAACCGCCATCTTGAAGCCCTCGATGAAAAGTAAAAAAGTTGGAAATTTATATTACACCGGACAACTCACAGTTCCAGGGCCGGGCGTACCTCCCTCCATTATTTCAGGGGAAGTGGTGAGTAGGGAAATAAAGAAAGATTTATAGTAATTTTAGAGGAGGCTCGGCAAATGGACAAACTCTACACAACTACATCTCTAAAGTGCAGTAAACTGATTACACAGCACTATAGCACCTCTTTCACGCTGGGCATTAAAACTCTGGATAGCAAATTCCACCTTCCGATTTACGCCATTTACGGGTTTGTGAGATACGCTGATGAAATCGTAGATACATTTCATGATTTTGACAAACCCAAATTACTCGCAAAATTCAAAGCTGACACATACGAAGCAATCGATTTAGGCATTAGTTTAAACCCTGTCCTGCATTCTTTTCAGCTAATCGTAAATGAATACGGCATTGAGAAAAAATTGATTGAGGCCTTTCTCCATAGCATGGAAATGGATCTCGACAAGGACTCATACAATTCTGATGGGTATCAGCAATACATTTATGGATCGGCTGAGGTCATCGGCTTAATGTGCCTCAAAGTTTTTTGCGAAGGCAATGACAATCTGTATCAAACACTAAAATCAACAGCCAAAAGTCTGGGAGCGGCTTTCCAAAAGGTTAACTTTTTGCGTGACATCAAAAGTGATTTTAAAGATCGTGGACGAGTCTATTTCCCGGGAGTAGATTTCAACTCATTTGGCGATGATGAAAAGGATAAAATTGAGCAGGATATTGAGCAGGACTTTAAGCATGCACTCACCGGAATTAAGCAACTGCCCAAAGGGTGCAGGTCTGGAGTGTATTTGGCATATATCTACTACACTCGCCTCTTCAAAAAAATAAAGTCCCTGTCGTCCAAAAAAATCACCAATCAAAGGGTGCGCATTCCTGACCCTTTAAAATTTCTTTTACTGAGCAAAACACTGATACTTAACAAACTGAATCTCATTCAATGAAACCCATTTACCTGATGCTTCATGCGTTTACCATAGCGTTTCCATTGATCAGGTCATTTGAACCAAAAGTAAAATACGCTAAGAAGTGGATCGCGCTATTTCCAGCCATCTTCATCACGGCAACAGTATTTATTATATGGGATGTAATTTTCACCAGAAACGGAGTTTGGGGATTTAATGATCAGTACCTGATAGGCTACAATATCCTCGACTTACCTCTAGAAGAATGGCTCTTTTTTATAACTGTCCCTTTCGCCAGCGTTTTCATTTATGAATGTGTGTTTGTTTTCACAAAAATCAGATCAACTCCACTCTTACGAACTTTCTCCACTGTGACCGGTTTGGCGTTGGTTCTGCTCGCAGTGTACAACGCCGAGAGAGCATACACTTTTTGGGCTTTCTGTTTAACTGGCGTTTTCTTAACCATCATATCATCTTCAAACCCCAGATGGTTAGGCAAATTTTGGTTAGCGTATGCCCTACACCTTATACCCTTCTTTTTGGTCAACGGCATTCTCACTGGATCTTTCCTTGAAGCGCCCATTGTTTGGTACGACGATGATCAAAACCTGGGCATTCGCCTTTTTACTATTCCAATAGAGGATAGTATCTACGCCCTTTTACTCCTGTTGATGAATGTCTCATTTTTTCAGTATTTCAAAAAACATTTTATTCAAACAAAACATTAGTCATACAGTTGTAAGTATCATGTTAAACCTTCACGTAGATATCGACCCAAACTCTGGATTTTGCTTCGGAGTGGTATATGCCATAGAGATGGCTGAAGATATCTTAGATGAAGAAGGCAAGCTATTTTGTCTTGGCGATATTGTTCACAATGATGAGGAAGTAAAGCGACTCGAAAAAAAGGGTCTAATCATTATCAATTACGATGAGCTAAATGTGCTCAAAAATGAGAAGGTGCTGATCAGAGCGCATGGCGAACCCCCGTCCACCTATCAGCTCGCAACTGAAAATAATCTCACATTAATCGATGCTTCCTGCCCTGTCGTATTGAAACTGCAAAACAGAATTAAGAACTCTTACGACAAAAAAGAGAACATCTATATTTATGGAAAACATGGACATGCAGAAGTCGCCGGCTTATTAGGTCAGACCAGTAATGACGCTGTGGTTTTTCAAAGTCTGGATGAACTTAAAATCGATGAGCTCCCCAGACAACTCACATTATACAGCCAAACCACCAAGAGTACCGATAGTTTTTATCAAATAACATCAACACTGGAGGAAGCCGGAATAGAAGTCAATGCCAACGACACCATCTGCAGACAAGTATCCAACAGAAACAAAGAGCTTCGTGTATTTGCCAAAAAGTATGATAAAATTGTTTTTGTCTCCGGCACCAAGTCGTCCAACGGAAAAGTCCTTTACAACATATGTAAAGAAAACAATTCGAACACCTATTTCGTCTCTAATAAAGAAGAACTAAACATTGATTGGTTCGGCAAAGAAGACTCCATTGGAATATGTGGAGCTACCTCAACCCCAATGTGGCTGATGCAAGATGTGAAAAATCAATTGGCCAAATATTGATATGCAAGTAGCTGTGAATATATCGATTATAATAGGCACGTTCCTACTCATGGAAAGCGTTGCATGGTTTACGCATAAGTATATTATGCATGGCATTCTCTGGGCCTGGCACAAATCACATCACAGAGCACACGATCATGCGTTAGAAAAAAATGACCTGTTTGCTCTCGTGTTTAGTATACCGTCCATTTTGCTGATCATGGCAGGGTACGAATTTCAAGAACTCACAATCCTGCGGTATTTTGGGTTCGGAGTGTTAGCTTATGGCATTTTCTATTTTGTATTTCATGACATCATCGTTCACCGCAGAATCAAAATGCCTTTTAAAGCCAAACATAAATACATGCAGCGCATAATGAGAGCACATTACAAGCACCACGAAATACACACAAAAGAGGGTGCCGAAGCATTTGGGTTCCTTTATGCACCTAAGAAATATGAATCGGGAGTTTAAGCTTAACTTCATATATACAGTTACCAAATGATCGATTTAACAAAAAGAACTTTACGTTTATTGAAATTTTTTGCAGCCGGTTGCTTATAAAAACATAAAAGGGTTACATTTGATAACCATTAAGAGCCGGCTTGTTGAGTAACCATTAATTTAACAAGCGAGATGACAGAACAGAACGAAGAATTGTGGGGAGCCATAGAAGGCTTTAGCAATTATGAAATTTCCTCCAAAGGGAAAATTCGAAGCAAGACCAGAACTTCCTGGCACAAAGGAAGTAAAACTCACATGAAGATTAAGGGAAAAATGATGCGCCAGAGATGGAACAAGGCATGTAAGTGTTATTTCCTTGATTTGATTGATGATGAGAAAAGAAGAAGAACAGTTTACCCACACAGAGAGGTAGCAAAAGTGTTTGTCCCAAATGACAATCCACAAGAGCTAACGATGATCATCCACAAGGATAACAATCCAAGAAACAATAAGGCTGATAACCTTAAGTGGATGTCAAAATCTGATCACATGAAGTGGCAGTTTGAAGTAGGAAACAAAAACAACTTCAAAGTTTGGAAAACCAGAAAGAAAAGATACAAAAACGGCTTCAAACCCGACACAGTACTTCCTGGAAGACCAAGAAAAAACAAGGAAACTGTTTAAAATAAAAAAAGGGCTCAAATGAGCCCTTTTTTTATTTCTTCAATTGCCCATACAGGCATATATTTTTATTCTGCTATAGGATCTATGTGAACATAAGATCTATCCTGTCTTCCTTTTTGGAACCTAACCTTTCCGTCAACCAAAGCAAATAGCGTATGGTCTTTTCCAAGCCCTACGTTTTCACCTGGATGGTGTTTTGTTCCTCTTTGGCGAACGATGATGTTACCAGCTATAGCCGTCTGACCACCATATATTTTAACACCAAGTCTTTTACTTTCGGATTCTCTACCGTTTTTCGAGCTACCTACACCTTTCTTGTGAGCCATGGTTTATATTATTTAATGTCTTCGATTAAAACTTTTGAAAATTGCTGTCTGTGACCGTTTTTCTTCTTGTAACCTTTTCTTCTCTTCTTCTTGAAAACGATTACTTTATCACCCTGCACATGCTCAAGAATCTTACCTGATACTTTAGCACCTTTTACTGTGGGTGTACCTACCTTCACTTTTCCGTCATTGTCAAGCAAAAGCACTTGATCAAAATCAACTTTTGATCCTTCTTTACCTTCCATTAATGGTGCGTAAACAAACTTATCTTTCTCGACTTTGTATTGCTTACCAGCTATATCAACTATTGCGTACATGCTTTTTGTATTTCAGTATTCTTTAAAAAAGGAGTGCAAAGATAACTGAAGTAAAATCAAAAGCAAACAATCGTTTAGCATAAAATGCGGACAAAAAAAAATTCAAATTTTTTCGGCTTCCAGAATTGCCATTTAGAGCCATTTTTCAATGAAGTAGATGTTGGTAAATTTGAATTTAAACTCCTTTTTTACAGCAAGTTATAGCTTATTTTAAACTTTTTTTTGACCTCATTTTGAAGGCAATTTTGGCCTTGTTTTTTCAACCGCTTTTTCAGACATTTGTAAACACAGCTAGGGAAAATATAAGCCACTTTTCGTTCTTAGTTGTATCCCAAATCATAGAAATACCAGCAATTAGGCAATAAACGGCCCTTTCGCCCTTTATTTTCTATGTATTGTGGATAAGTGAAAAAAATGTGGATAACAATGTTGATTAACAAATTGTCTTGTTTATAAATATTTCATTCAATCTATCATCTCAATGAGCGAATTCGAAGAACCCATTCTACGAGAAAATAAAGACCGTTTTGTTCTCTTTCCGATTACCCACAATGATATCTGGCAGTTTTATAAAAAAGCTGAAGCCAGCTTCTGGACTGCAGAAGAAATTGATCTTGGGCAGGATTTAAAAGACTGGGCCAACTTAAATGATGGAGAAACGCATTTCATTAAACACGTTTTGGCATTCTTTGCCGCCAGTGATGGCATAGTAAACGAAAACCTGGCTGAGCACTTTGTTTCAGAAGTACAATATACAGAAGCCAAGTTCTTCTATGGTTTTCAGATCGCAATAGAAAACATACACTCAGAGACATACTCACTCCTTATCGACACCTATGTAAAAGATAACAAGGAGAAAGATGGTCTTTTTCACGCCATAGAGACTATGGACTGTGTATCTAAAAAAGCAAACTGGGCACTTAGATGGATAGACGAAGGATCTTTTGCTGAAAGACTTGTTGCTTTTGCGGCAGTAGAAGGTATTTTCTTCTCCGGAAGCTTTTGCTCCATATTCTGGCTCAAGAAAAGAGGACTTATGCCGGGGCTCACTTTTTCAAACGAATTAATCTCAAGGGATGAAGGATTACATTGTGACTTTGCATGCCTTTTATATAACAACCACTTGGTCAACAAACTCCCGGAAGACACGGTTGTAGGCATTATTAAAGATGCTGTAGCCATTGAAAAGGAATTTGTGACTGATGCCCTTCCTGTAAAACTTATCGGCATGAACGCTGACCTTATGTGTCAGTACATTGAGTTCGTTGCTGACAGGCTTCTGGGGGAGCTAGGCTGTCCGAAAGTTTACGGCTCAACCAACCCTTTCGATTTCATGGACATGATTTCCCTTCAGGGGAAAACAAATTTCTTTGAAAAAAGAGTGGGAGAGTATCAAAAAGCCGGAGTAATGGACGGCCCAAAAGACGATACCAAATCCAAATTCAGCTTAGACGAAGACTTTTAAAATGTCAATTATCATTTTCCACAATCCAAAATCACCTATTGCCATATGTTAGTTGTAAAAAGAGACGGAAGGAGAGAATCCGTAAAATTCGATAAAATCACAGCCCGGATAGAAAAACTATGTGACGGTCTAAATGCTGACTTTGTGAAACCAGTTGAAATTGCCAAAAAGGTGATTGACGGTCTTTATGATGGAGTGACGACCATCGAGCTGGACAACCTGGCCTCCGAAATTGCGGCCACAATGACTACTCGCCACCCTGACTTTGCGAAACTGGCAGCAAGAATTTCCGTTTCCAATCTGCACAAAGCCACAGAGGGGTCCTTTTCAAATACAATGAAAAGGCTTTACACTTACGTGAATCCTAAAACCAGTGAAAACGCAGCTCTGCTTTCGACTAAGGTTTACGGAATCATAAGAGCCAATGCCAAGCGGTTGGATGACGCAATTGACTACACTAGAGATTACAATTATGACTTCTTCGGATACAAGACACTGGAGAGATCATACTTGATGAAATTGGATGGGAAAATAGTAGAGAGACCACAGCACATGCTCATGAGGGTGTCAGTTGGGATCCACATGGAGGATATAGATGCGGCAATAGAAACCTATAACCTGATGTCCGAGAAGTGGTTCACCCATGCCACACCAACACTATTCAATGCGGGTACACCTAAGCCTCAGCTTTCGTCATGTTTCCTTCTCTCCATGAAAGATGACAGTATAGATGGTATTTACGACACGCTGAAGCAATGCGCTAAAATATCCCAGTCTGCTGGAGGAATAGGCCTGAGCATACACAACGTGAGAGGTACAGGCGCATATATCAAAGGAACCAATGGCAACTCTAACGGGATCGTGCCAATGTTGAGAAACTTTGACATGACAGCACGTTACGTAGATCAAGGTGGTGGTAAGAGAAAGGGCAGCTTTGCCATTTATCTGGAGCCATGGCACTCAGACATTTTTGATTTTCTTCAGTTGAAGAAAAACCACGGAAAAGAGGAACTCAGAGCAAGAGATTTGTTCTACGCTATGTGGATACCTGACCTTTTCATGAAACGCGTAGAGGAAAACGGAGATTGGTCGCTATTCAGCCCGGACGAAGCTCCTAACTTGTATGACACTTATGGTGACGAGTTTGAGAAGCTTTATGAAAAATATGAAAAAGAAGGACGTGCAAGAAGAACGATAAAAGCACAAGAATTGTGGTTTGAAATACTCGAATCTCAAATTGAGACGGGCACGCCGTACGTCCTTTACAAGGATCACGCAAACAGAAAATCAAACCAGAAAAATCTGGGTACTATCCGATCCAGTAACCTTTGTACGGAGATTATGGAGTACACATCTCCAGATGAGGTAGCTGTTTGTAATCTGGCTTCTATCGCACTGAATAAGTTCGTAAAAGAAGATGGTACTTATGATCATGAAAAACTTTATGAGGTAACCAAAGTAGCAACAAGAAACCTGAACAAGGTTATTGATGTAAACTATTACCCGGTACCTGAGGCGAAGAATTCGAACATGAAACACCGACCAATCGGTATCGGTGTACAAGGTCTTGCAGACACATTCATGTTGATGAAAATGCCTTTCGATTCTGATGCTGCGCGCCAACTGAACAAAGAAATATTTGAGACCCTCTATTTTGGCGCTATGGAGACTTCCATGGAAATAGCTCAAAAAGAAGGGGCCTACGAAACGTTTAAAGGCTCTCCGGTTTCAAAAGGTATTTTCCAGTTTGACATGTGGGGAATCACTCCTGATAGCGGACGATGGGACTGGTATGATCTGAAACAAAAAGTAAGAAAGCACGGAGTAAGAAACTCTCTACTACTAGCGCCTATGCCAACTGCTTCTACTTCTCAGATTCTTGGAAACAATGAGTGTTTTGAGCCTTATACCTCTAACATTTACACAAGACGAGTACTTTCGGGAGAATTTATCGTGGTGAACAAACACCTGATGAATGACCTCATTTCGCTCAACCTTTGGGATGAAAGAATGAAAAATAGAATCATGGAAGCGAATGGTTCAATTCAAAACATTCCTGAGATTCCTGAGCACATCAAAGAAATGTACAAGACTGTATGGGAAATATCTCAAAAGTCTATCATTGACATGTCTGCTGACCGGGGAGCATATATCTGCCAAAGTCAGAGTTTGAACATCCACCTGCAAGATGCCAACTTTGGAAAAATGACCTCAATGCATTTTTACGCATGGAAAAAAGGTCTAAAGACGGGTATGTATTACTTGAGAACCAAGGCTGCTACAGATGCAATCAAGTTTACCGTGGCAAAAGAGGAAAAAGCAACTCCACAACCACAAGCTCAGCCAACGCAAGAGCAACAAGGAAAACCGCTTACAGCAGCCGAAATTCAAGCCGCAAATCAGTCAGCAATGCAATGCTCGCTAGATGATCCTGATGGATGCGAGATGTGCGGAAGTTAAGATTTAATAATCTGTATTTCTTTCAAAAAAGAGAAGCCACTCAGTCGAGTGGCTTTTTTTGTTATGCAACAAGTGTTACAAACAGGCTCATAAAATGAACGTTTATTTAAACTACAACTAATAATCAAAATCATGAAAGCAATGAGCCTAACACTACTCGGTTTGATATTCGCGATAACATCATGCGATGTTTCTGAGCCACAATCCCAATTGGCAGATGGCACAGATGGGATAGCAATACTCCCACAAGAACCAATCAATGATACAGAAGAAGCTGCTCTGACCTTCATGATAGAAGAAGAAAAGATTGCACGAGATGTTTACAACTATCTTCACAACAGGTGGAATCACAAATCATTTCAGAACATTGCATCCAGTGAGCAAAAACACATGGATGCCGTGTTGGCTTTAATTGAAAAATATGAGCTTACAAACCCTGTCAGTACGGATCAGGCTGGGGTATTTCAAAACGAAGACCTTCAAGATCTCTACAATGAGATGATAGAAATGGGTTCGGTGAGTCTCGAAGAGGCACTGAAGGTTGGAGGCCTAATCGAAGAAGTAGATATCGTGGATTTGCAAAAACAACTTAATGAGGGTGTTGACAATGAGGACATCATTCTTGTATTCAACAACTTAATGAAGGGCTCTAGAAACCATTTGAGATCGTACGTGGATAATTTATCAAGTATTGGCGTGATTTATAATCCTTCCTATCTTTCCACTGATGAGTATGAAAGTATCATCAACTCACCCACAGAACAGGGAGGAGGAAACTAAGCTCTACAGGTCATTGATCCAATGGATCAACATTTCTCGCCATGTGAACAGCCTACCCCTCTCAACAGCCAACGAATAACCGTGCCCCCCATACGGAAACAAATGCATCTCGGTCGGCACTTTGTTGTCCCGAAGGGCCTGATAAAGCTGCAGGCTATTTTCAACAGGAACGGCTCCATCATCTTCGCTATGAACGATGAAGGTAGGGGGTGTGTTCTCAGTGACCTGAAGTTCATTAGAATATAATTCAACTAAGGATTCGGAAGGATTCGGTCCAAGTAAATTGTTTCTTGAACCCATGTGGGTGTAGTCCTTTTTCATGGTCACCACCGGATACATCAAAACCATAAAATCAGGACGACTCTGATCATCGAAATGAGTGCCCAAAGTAGAGGCCAAATGCCCTCCTGCTGAAAAACCCATGACACCAATTTTATCAGTATCGTATCCCCACTCTTCAGCATTGGCCCTTGCCAGCTTCATTGCCTGCTGCGCGTCCATCAGCGGAGACATATGCGGCTCTATGTTGCTATGATCCTCGGGTAGCCGGTATTTAAGCACTATTCCAGCTATACCGTGCCCGTTGAGCCATTTGGCAATGTCGGTACCTTCAAAATCGTAGGCCAAAATTTTGTACCCTCCTCCCGGGCAAATAACCACTGCCTTCCTGATAGAATTAAGCTTAGAAGGTAGGTAAACCTCAATTGTAGGATCGATTACATTACTGATACGCGTAGCATTGGTAATTTTGACCTCCTCTGTAACAGATGTCTCTTTAGAGTTTGGTACCTGCCCCTCGTAAAGAGGTAAAATAACATTTTGAGATAGGCCTATATGTGAGCCAATGACAAAAAAAAAGACAGTAAAATTTTTCATGGTAATGTGCTTATTCATACCCAAAATATAATGAACAGGAACAAAAAAAGGGCCCAGCGGCCCTTTTTCTATTTCTCTTTATCTTCTTGTTTTATTTTCTTCTTCTTCAATTTCAATTTTAACAGCTCAGATTTTCCATCCCAGTCAGCTACAATTGTATCTCCTTCCTGAATCTCTCCTTTCAGAATTTCTTCCGCTACAGGATCTTCCAGGTACTTCTGAATGGCCCTGTTTAGCGGTCGAGCTCCAAACTGAGGATCATAGCCTTTATCAGAAAGGAAGTCTTTGGCCTTCTTCGTGAGATCCACATTGTATCCCAAATCTCTAATCCTAACGAATAGTTTACCGAGCGTGATATCAATGATCTTGTGGATATGCTCTCTTTCCAGCGAATTGAATACGATAACATCATCCAATCTATTCAAAAACTCAGGGCTAAAGGCCTTTTTCAATGCGTTCTGAATAGTTGATTTCATCACTTCATCACCATTGTTTCTTGAAGACTGTGTGGCAAAACCAATTCCTGCTCCAAAATCTTTCAGGTCTCTAACTCCTATATTGGAAGTCATGATAATGATGGTGTTTCTAAAGTCAACACGTCTGCCAAGACCATCGGTCAAGATACCATCGTCCAGCACTTGCAAGAGGATATTGAAAACGTCCGGGTGGGCTTTTTCAATCTCATCAAGAAGCACTACAGAATAAGGCTTCCTTCTTACCTTTTCCGTAAGCTGTCCACCTTCCTCATAACCAACATATCCCGGAGGCGCTCCCACGAGGCGAGACACGGAGAATTTTTCCATGTACTCACTCATATCTATTCTGATAAGTGAATCCTCTTTGTCGAACAAATAGGTAGAAAGCACTTTCGCCATCTCTGTTTTACCTACACCCGTAGGCCCCAGGAATATGAATGACCCTATTGGCTTCTTCGGGTCTTTCAAGCCGACTCTGGTTCTCTGAATGGCCCGCGTAAGCATCTTCACAGCATCATCCTGACCTATCACTTTGGTGGTAAGTTCGTCATTCATCGTGAGCAATTTCTCACTCTCATTCTGGGCAATGCGCTTAGTAGGAATTCCGGTCATCATGGCGATTACTTCTGCCACATTGTCTTCATCTACCTCATATCGCTTTGTACGGGTTTCTTCTTCCCAACGAGCCTTTTCCTGCTCCAGTTGATTGATAAGTTTTTTCTCCTTATCACGTAGCTGAGCAGCCTCCTCGTATTTCTGGCTTTTTACAACCTGATTTTTTTCTTTCTTTATTTCCTCAATTTGAGCCTCAAGCTGAACTACCTGATCCGGTACATTGATATTGTTAATGTGAACCCTGGCTCCTGCTTCATCCAGCACATCTATTGCTTTGTCTGGCAAAAACCGATCACTAATATATCTATCAGACAGACTTACGCAAGCAGCAATGGCATCATCTGTATAGTTTACATGGTGATGATCTTGATATTTGTCTTTGATATTATCCAATATCTGAATGGTCTCCTCCGGAGTAGTGGCATCAACCATCACCATTTGGAAACGTCTGGCCAATGCCCCGTCCTTCTCAATGTACTGTCTGTACTCATCCAGAGTAGTCGCTCCGATGCATTGTATTTCCCCTCTGGCCAGCGCAGGTTTGAACATATTGGAAGCATCAAGAGAGCCCGAAGCTCCTCCTGCACCTACAATGGTATGAAGCTCATCAATAAACAGAATTACATCCGGAGATTTCTCAATCTCATTCATGACTGCTTTCATTCGCTCTTCAAACTGCCCACGATACTTCGTGCCGGCAACTAATGAAGCCAAATCCAGTGTTACCACTCTTTTGCCAAAAAGAATTCTGGAAACTTTCTTCTGAACGATTCTCAGCGCCAGTCCCTCAGCTATGGCTGTTTTACCAACACCCGGCTCACCAATTAGAATAGGGTTGTTTTTCTTCCTTCGGCTTAGGATTTGAGCCACTCTTTCTATTTCTTTTTCTCGTCCCACGATCGGGTCGAGTTTATCTTCTTCCGCCAGCTTGGTCAAATCACGACCGAAGTTGTCCAGTACTGGGGTTCTCGATTTCTCGGAACCCTTAGATTCTTTCCCAGAGCCCGTACTTCCACTACCTGAACCTGATCCTCCTCCAAAAATTCTACCCGAATCTTCATCTCCGTCATCAGTATCTGACTGAGCCATTGGGTTTTCCGTTTGGTATTCGAGGAGTTCCTTCACTACATCATAGCCTACATCGAATTTGTCCAGGATTTGTGTAGCCAGGTTGTCTTCATCTCTTAGGATAGAAAGCAACAGATGCTCTGTGCCGATCAGTTGGCTTTTGAATATTTTGGCCTCCAGATAGGTGATTTTTAATACCTTTTCTGATTGTCTGGTCAAGGGAATGTTGGCAAGGTTTTTCACATTGCTTGTAGCTGTGCCTTTGGTAGCCTGCTCTATAGCCGATCTCAACTCTTCAAGTGACACCCCCAGCTTTTTCAACAAGCTGACCGCTACTCCCTCTCCTTCTCTGATCATACCCAGCAGCAAATGCTCTGTGCCTATATAATCATGGCCCAATCTAAGCGCCTCTTCGCGACTTAAACTAATGACCTCTTTGACTCTGTTTGAAAATTTTGCTTCCATGAAATATGGATTTAAATAATAGTGGTTTCAGTAAATTTAAGACTTAAATAAGTCAATTCCCATGATGCGAACAGCTTAAAAAACGCAAATCGGTTTAGAATTGTTCATTATAGGCGCAAACCGATTCGTTCAACACTCGCATACTCCCCGATCCTTCCAAAAAAAGTAAGTCGAGTATGCTCAAATTAGGGACAAAATCACTGCCAAAGTTTTGATTATAACCGGCCGGACGATAAAAACGCCTACTTTGGTAGTGAACTTTTGGCAAAATAACCTCTCTTGCATCTAAGACCCCTTTTTTGGTTTGGGCCTCAAACTTGTCTGTAAATGCAAAATCAATGTCAACTTGTAGGAGTTTCAGACATATTGTCATAAACTCCATATTCAGATCTATAAGATATTCGTATTTTCTATCCCAAATGGATTTGAAATGGTCAGAAAAAAATTCAAAAAAAGGTGATTTGCCATAAGCCGAATATAATGCTCCCCAATGCTCGCGGATCCAGGCATGGCTGTTTTCTATTTTCACTTCCCTGGTGGGCGTACGGTTTGCGAAACTAACGGGTATAGAAAGGCCGATTGTACCCTGGGAGGTGAGTAGATAACATCTGTTTTTGTAGGTCTGCTTGGTAAAATACTGATTAACCTCCAGTGTAACTTTATCAAACCTGGTGAGAAGTGTGTAATACTCTAAGCTCCCCAGGTAATGGGGTTCAATCAATAATTCATTCATTTA
The DNA here is from genome assembly GCA_039944535.1 of Cyclobacteriaceae bacterium. Lineage (GTDB taxonomy): Bacteria > Bacteroidota > Bacteroidia > Cytophagales > Cyclobacteriaceae > JAMZMI01. Next base: position 23,442 of record JBDUYP010000023.1, on the reverse strand, counting down.
ATAGACCAAATTAATGTCACCTAAGCCTTCGCGAAGAATTTCCGGCTCTCCGGACGAGCAATCTATGATAGTACTGGGTGTAACCTTGCCAAATCCTCCATCTATCACAATGTCCACCACGGACTGAAACTCATCAAAAATCAACTCAGGATCTGTGGAATAATCAATCACCTGATCATCATGATGAACAGATGTAGTGATGATTGGATTGCCCAAAGATTTAACAATCTCACGTGGGATATTATTGTCTGGCACGCGAATACCCACAGTCTTTTTTTTCATATTCAAAATCTTCGGTGTTTTACTCGATGACTCCAAAATATATGTAAAAGGGCCAGGCAGGGTTCGTTTCATAAGCTTAAATATCGGGGTGTCCACATGCTTGGCGTACTCCGAGAGGTGACTCAGGTCATAACAAATAAAGGAAAGGTGCAGGCCTTTGCTCTTCATACCCTTAATGCGGCGAACCTGCTCAATGGCCTTTGCATTGAAAATATCGCAACCCAAACCATATACTGTATCGGTGGGATAAATGATCACCCCTCCACCCCTAAGCACATCCACAATATGGGCGATCTTTCTTGGATCTGGATTTTCAGGATACATTTTGACGAATTCTGCTGCCATTTCTGTGATTATCTATAGAGAGTGGTGATAAACCCAAATTTGCGTAATACTTGCCTATTTTTGCGCAGAATTTATCAATAATAGAAATCAATGAAGAGTAAAAAGCTAGTGGCTTTGGTAATGGTGGTGTCGACGGTTATGCTTTCCTCGTTTTCCTTTTACGCTTATCAGGTATTGTTTACCCCCAACATTTTAGTTGATCAGGACGACCAGTACCTGGCTATCCCCAAAGGAATGACTTTTAAAGAATTGCAAAACAAGCTTTACGATGAGCGTACTGTGAATGATCTTGTTTCTTTCAGTTTTCTAGCCAAAATCAAAGGACTCGATGAAAATCTAAAAAGTGGTATGTACCTTTTGAAAGGTGACATGAGTAACACCCAGGCCATCAACATGCTTCGTGCAGGGCTGCAGGCGCCAGTAAAATTGACCTTTAGCGGTGCTCGAAAAATTGACGAGCTGGCGACCAAGCTCACGGTAAATCTGGAAATTGATTCTGCTACTATGGCGCCTTATCTTTTGTCCGACAGTGTAGCTCGATCTTACGGTTTTGACTCCTTGAACTTCATCAGCATGTTTTTGCCCAACACCTATGAGGTGTACTGGACGGCATCTCCAAACGATATTCTGAAAAGAATGAAGTTTGAATATGACAAGTTTTGGAACGACGCTAGAAAGAAAAAGGCCGACTCTCTGGGACTAACCCCACAAGAGGTGACCACTCTGGCTTCTATAGTAGATAGTGAAACCAACCTCTCCGATGAGGCTCCAATAATAGCCGGCGTGTATCTGAACAGGCTCGAGCGAGGCTATTTGCTTCAGGCAGACCCTACTTTGGTTTTTGCTTTGAATGATTTTTCGATCAGAAGAGTATTAGACGTACACAAGCAAATAGATTCACCTTACAATACCTATAAGTATCGTGGTTTGCCGCCTGGCCCTATCATGATGCCTTCTCTCAACTTTATAGATGCGGTTTTAAACGCTGAGAACCACAGGTTTCTGTATTTTTGTGCCAGTCCGGACTTGTCCGGCTACCATGCTTTTGCCAAAACATTAGTGGAGCATAATGAAAATGCCAGAAAACTGCATCGTGCACTTAATCAAAGAAGAATCTACCGCTGATGTATAAATACGAAACCAAAATAAGAGTGAGGTATGCTGAAACTGACCAGATGGGGTTCGTATATTATGGTAATTATCCGGCTTACTATGAGGTGGCACGTGTGGAATGCCTGAGAAACCTTGGCTATTCCTACAAGGAAATGGAAGCATCTGGCATAGGTATGCCGGTGCTGGATTTAGCCATAAAATATGCTGCTCCTGCTAAATACGATGACCTTCTGACCATCACTGTGTCAATCCCCGAAATGCCCAGGGCGCGAATAAAATTCCTCTATGAGGTTACAAATGATGCTGGAAAGCTGATTAACACGGGAGAAACCACATTGGTATTTATGAATATGGTTTCTGGAAGACCTGTGAAAATGCCGCAGATCATGCATGATTTGTTTAAACCGTATTACGATTGAGAACACGCGAAATACTCCATAAGCACCTCCTCTACTCCAAATGGTACCTGAGAATACTGACAGTGCTCAAGTCTATCCGATTGAGAGGTGGCAAAGCAAGTTTATATCGTACCACATTAATTTTCATTGACAAGGTAGGAGACAATCATATTTTGGATCGAGCTTCTGGTGTAGCGTTCAATTTTACGCTTTCTCTATTTCCAAGTATCATATTCCTTTTTGCTCTTATTCCTTTTATTCACAATTGGGTGCCGAGTATTTCTCAGGGTGAGATTTTGCATTATCTGCAAGATGTGCTTCCCAGAAGCCTTTTTGAGGTTACGGCCGAAACCATATTTGATACAGTTCAAATCCGGAGAGAAGGCCTTATTTCATTTGGGGTGCTCTTTGCGCTGTTTCTAGCCACAAACGGTGTAAACTCCCTGATGAACACCTTCAACACCAGCTACAAAACGGTAGAAAACAGGTCCTTTTTAAAAACGCGATTAATAGCACTCTTTCTTACGATCATGCTGGCTTTTGCCTTTTTACTGGCCATTTTGTTGCTCGTAGTGGGCGAGTTTGTGATTGACTGGATGCTGGATCTGAGTCACATATCTCATGATTTTGCCAATTACTTTCTCTTCCCTATGAGAGTTGCGGTGATTTTCTCGGCCTTTTATGGAGCAGTAGCCTCTATTTATTATTGGGGGCCGGCTATCCATGACAAGTGGAGATTTTTCTCGCTTGGGTCTTTTTTGGCCACTTTGCTTTGCCTCCTGCTGTCGTTTGGGTTTTCTACCTACATCACCAATTTTGGAACATACAATAAACTCTATGGCTCTATAGGAGGCATCATCGCACTCATGGTGTGGCAATATTTGATGTCGGCCATTCTGCTTTTAGGCTTTGAGTTTAATGCAAGCATAGATCGGGCTGCACTCAATAAGGTCTATGATATGGAAAAGGACTAAAACCATGTCCGTTTAATTGGCCAATCCAAATTCTTAAAATGCCACCCCTAGCTTACTCAAGATGGCTAGCTGCAGTGCTCATCTTGATATGGAAATGCTTGTTTTTCATAAACAATGCCGACAAAATGATAGGGAATTAGCTTCGCTGATCCCAAACAAGAAATGTGGGCAAGCAATGCTCTCACTTCACTTATTTGGGAATAACCAATACAATGTGCTGACTTTTTGTGCTTTATAAATTGAAGAATTACTCATACGCCAGTGCATGGCGCACGTCCGCTTTTGAATCTTCAGTTTCGGACACCTTCGGGCCGGTTCGCATTACCTAGCCGGCACAAAATGAAAAAGGACCAGCACTTTGTGCTGATCCTTATCATTATGCAGAGGCGGAGGGATTCGAACCCCCGGTACCTCGCGGTACAACGGTTTTCAAGACCGCCGCATTCGACCACTCTGCCACGCCTCTGTGTTCTCTGCTTTCCCGTTTGGGAACGCAAAAATAAGTGAATTACAACAATAGCCAAGCAACCTGAAAAAAAATATCAATACAATTAATTGCCTCGTTCGATTCCGCTCTCTTCTCTGTCCGAAATCGTCCATTGTGTCGACTCAATAAAATGGCAACTTACTGTGTACAAACCACTTATCCTTAATGGCACATTCTCTGCACGTCCTACATCAAATCGGATTACCATGATCAAACAACATCTACTAACCACTCTTCGCGGCTTCAAAAAACAGAAATCAACGTTTATCATCAACTTCATAGGGCTGACAACCGGCCTTATCAGTGCTCTGTTGATTTTCCTGTGGGTACAGGATGAAAGAAATGTGGACCAATTCCATGAGGATAACGATCGTATTGTACGTGTAATAGAGCATCAGCGTTATGCCAACGGGGATGTGTTCACCACTTGGTCAACACCGGGCATTTTGGCAGCCGAACTCAAAAAAGAAATCCCTGAGATCGAACTGGCTTCTACAGGTTCATGGGAATTTCAACGGCTAATTTCAGCCAATGAAAAGCATTTCAAAGAACAGGGCATATATGCAGATCCGGATATTTTCCGGATTTTCACGCTTCCACTTGTATCCGGCACATTGGAAACGGCTCTCAGCGACCCAAACTCTATCGTGATTTCTGAAAGTTTTGCCAAAAAACTTTTCCCTGGTGAAGAACCAATGAACAAACTCGTGAAACTTGATCAGGAGGAGTCATACAAGGTCTCAGGCATTATGAAAGATTTGCCAAAATCGTCCTCCATGCAGTTTGAATATGTGATGTCAGCTGAAAAGTGGAGGCAAGAAAACGCCTGGCTCAGAAACTGGGGTAGCAATGGTCCGAGAACTTATGCTAAGCTCTCGGAAGGTTCTAGCTTAGAAGAGGTAAATAATAAAATCTCAACATTCATAAAAAAGAGAAACGAGGGGTCGGTCATCGATCTTTTTGTATACCCCTTTGCTAAAACCTACTTGTACGGAAATTTTGAAAATGGCATACAATCAGGTGGTAGAATAGAGTACGTTAGGCTATTTTCGATTATTGCCATATTCATATTGTTGATAGCCTGCATCAACTTCATGAACCTCTCCACAGCAAAGGCTACAAAGAAGGCTAAAGAAGTTGGAATCAGGAAAGCGGTTGGAGCGGATCGCCGTTCGCTTATTTTTCAATACTTGACAGAATCTGTACTTGTCACCTCCATATCAGTAGCTGCCGCTCTTGTGCTACTCCCGGTGATTCTGCCTTATTTCAACGAAATAACCGGCAAGGAAATAAAGCTCGTCTATTCTCCTGAATTTCTCCTCGGACTGCTCGCTATACTGCTCGTAACGGGTATCATATCTGGCAGCTACCCAGCACTATACCTCTCATCATTTCAGCCAGTAAAGGTTATCAAAAATGAAATAAAATCTTCCTTAGGAGAGATTTGGGCTCGAAAAGGCCTGGTTGTCTTTCAGTTCGTGTTGTCCATCTTTCTGATAGTGGCGGTCATGGTAGTATACCAGCAAATTGATTTTATTCAAAACAAAAATCTCGGTATCAATAAAGACAATTTGATCCGTTTTCAGCTAGAAGGTAAGCTGCAGGAAGATCATCAGGCCTTTTTCAATGAATTGAAAAAAAATCCGAAGATCGTTGATGTTACTGCTACGGCTCACGGTTTTCAAGGTAGAAGCAATAACTCATCCAACATAAGCTGGCCGGGAAAAATGGATGACGAAGTGGTGCTTTTTGAAAACCTCCGATCAGATTACAACACCATACAAACTCTGGGTGTATCCCTAAAAGAGGGTCGTAACTTCTCCAGAGAATATGCGACGGACTCCTTATCCATTATAATCAACGAGACGGCTGCAAGGCTGATGCGACTTGACAGCCCTCTTGATGCAGTTGTGGAAATAGGAGGCGATAAATGCCGGATCATAGGAGTGGCAGAGGACTTCAATTATCAATCCTTAAGGGAAAAGGTAGCTCCCGCCATTTTTTATCTTTCAGATTATCACAGTTTCGCTTTCGTGCGGATTCAGTCCGACGGCATTTCAGCGACTCTGGATAGACTGGCAGAAGTTTATAGTGAGTATAACCCAGGATTTGCATTTGATTATGAATTCATGGACGAGGCATATGCCCGAATGTACCAATCAGAAGAACGAGTATCCATCCTTTCCAGTTATTTCGCTGGTTTTGCCGTGCTCATTTCATGCCTGGGATTATTTGGCCTGGCTGCATTCACGGCCGAAAGAAGGATAAAAGAAGTTGGGATTAGAAAAGTGCTGGGTGCGTCTATCCCAAGCCTCATGATGCTACTCACAAAGGACTTTACCCGTCTGGTACTGGCAGCCATCCTAATCGCCCTGCCACTGGCATTCTGGATTTCCAAAAACTGGCTTGAGCGGTTTGCCTTTCACATTGACCTCAGTATTTGGTTCTTCGTGTTTGCAGGAGCTCTCGCCTTATTCATCGCAGTGCTCACTGTAAGTTCTCAGGCCTTTAAAGCCGCATCAGTAAATCCGGCTGAATGCCTAAAGGATGAATGATGGGATCAATTTGATTAGAATGAAGGCGCTTGTATCTTGCTGTTTCAAAAAATCGGCCCATGAATACAAAAGTCCTCAGAGCATTGAGCTACGTTGGCATCACCATAGTGATGTTTTTCAGCATTTGGTACACCTTGAAAACCTACCGTGAAGGTGACCCAAAATGGAATTTTATGATTCTGGGGTTTGGCATAGCTATTTTGCTTGGCATGAATCTGATCAAAAGTCGTAAGTACTGATTTTTTTAACTCCTCAAGAAACCATAGTGAATCCTTCATGTCCTTTTGGAGAACATTCATCTATGGTAAATGAAAAAACTCATACTTATTTTAGGCTTTTTTACGCCGCTATTGCTGGGTGCTCAGCCATCCAACTGGACATACACGATCGCCTTTCTAAAGGAATCTGTCTTTTATCCTTCCAAATACAATTTTCAGGCACCCGTGCATCCCGGATTTTCTCTAGGTGCGGAAGTATTACTTAAAGAAAAATCAAAAACAGACCGACTCCTGTCTGCTGAAGTGGGGTTTTATCATCACGAATATCTCCAAAACGGGATATTCCTCCTCGGCGGTTATCATTTCCGGACCAAGGATCTGAAAGGTTTCACGCTTTCTACTCAACCCCAGCTAGGCTACTTGCATACCTTCTCCCCTACGGGTGAATTCAAGCTGGAGAATGGCAAGTATGTAGAAAAACGTTCCGGTCATTCCAGTGCCATGGCCGGTGTTTCGTTTGGGATTGATTATAAAATAATCCCGACCTATAAGTCCAAAATCTTTCTCGCCTATCGAGTCATGGCTGAGGCGCCATTCGCTCTGGAATATGGAGTTCCTGCGATTCCTCACACTTTCCTCTCAATTGGTTTTAAATCTAAAATATCTGCGAAATGAAAAACCTATTAATCATAAGCGGAATCTTGCTGGCTGGGATCATTCTTTTCTCCTGCAACGATGTAACTGAAAGCCCCGAATACTATTTGTGCCAAAGCTTTCGTGCCGACTCTTCAGCATTACACCCCAAAGCGATGGAGTTTCAGAACCTGATAGATCAAAAAATAAAAATGGGGATTCCAGGAATGAGCATTTACATCAAAACAGAAGATGGTCATGCATGGTCAGGAAGCTCTGGGTTGGCCGACTTAGAAAACAGGATTGCCATGGAAGCCTGCCATCCAATGCTGATCGCGAGTGTTTCTAAGGTTTTTACAGCTACGAACGTGATGAAGCTCCATCAAGAGGGGGAGCTGGCGCTGGACGATCTGCTCGCTGAACATCTTGAGGGAGACTATATGGATGAAATTAAAAATGCGAAAAAAGTTACAATCAGGCAGTTGCTGGATCACACCAGCGGGCTATTCGATTATCTGGATCCACTGGCATATGACCTCAACAGCGCCAACAAGCCCTACAGTCATGATTCGCCTCAGAAGAAACTGAAATTTGCCTATGGAAAATCACCTAACAATGCCCCTGGAGAGAAATACTATTACTCCAACACCAACTTCGTTTTGCTTGCTTTAATGGTCGAGCAAATGACAGGTAAGTCTTTGCCTCAAAATCGAAAAGAAGTCATCTTCGACCCGCTGGGGTTGACATCTGCTTTTGCCGGATCGTCTCAACATCCAATTCCCACAGGGACTCCCCAAGGATATTTCAGTCTGCACGGAAATAATGTACTTCAGAACAGTGAGTACTGGTATCACAACGATCTGGCCACTGGAGACGGGGATATAGCCATTAATATGACAGAACTGGGGTATTTTCTCCAAATGCTTTTTACCGGACAGCATTTAGATCAGGCCACTGTCGATTTAATGATTGATTCTGACGAACTACCAGAAGACTGGAAAGGGTTTTATCACGACAGCAATGGACTGGGGGTGGAAGTATATGAAACGCCTTACGGCACGGCTTATGGACACACCGGAGCTATTTTAGGTTTTTTGACGCTGGCCTGGTACTTTCCTGAATCTGGGGCTACTCTAACTTTTGCTGTGAATGCCCTAAGTCCGAAAATCCTGGATGTGCGCGAAAAATTCGTCGATGAAATAATGGAAGTGATGTTTGAGAAATAGTTAGTCTAAACCAAAAATGGTACGCGTAGCAATGCTACGCCCAAGCGTCACTTCATCAGCATATTCCAGTTCACCACCAACGGGGATACCACGCGCAATGGTTGTGACTTTCACATCCGTTTCCTTAAGCATTTTTGTGATGTAAAATGCAGTGGTATCTCCTTCCATAGTCGAGCTCAGAGCCAGGATTATTTCCCTGATTTCGCCAGCACTTTCCTTTACGCGTGTGATAAGCGAATCGATTTTGATATTGTCTGGACCTATGCCGTCTATTGGAGAAATTCGACCACCCAGCACATGAAAAAGGCCGTTGTACTGGCCCGTGTTTCGAATTGCGAGTACGTCAGGTGTGTCTTCCACCACACAAACAGTGGCTACATCCCGAGACATGGTTTTGCAAGTGCAGTCTTCAGTGTCGGCTATGATGTGACATGTACGGCAATATTTGATGTTTTCCCTCAAATCGGTGAGAGACAGTGCCAGCGCAGAAGCCGAGTCTTCCGGCTGTTTCAATAGATGCAAAACAAGCCTGAGCGCTGTTTTTCGTCCTATGCCGGGTAGTTTGGAGATCTGCTCTACAGCATTTTCAACCAACTTAGAAGGGTACTCCATTTATTCAATGGCTGCTTTGATACCTGCCTCTGAGATACCTTCACGCATCGGCTTGAGCTTATCGTATGGCCCTTTTTTTACAGCACATCTGCCTTTGTAGTGGATGAGATAGGTACACTGCTCTGCTTGCTGCACGTCATGTTTGCATACTTTGATCAGCGTATTGGTCACATGCTCGAAGGTATTGAAGTCATCATTGTAAACGATAAGATCTTTCATCTCTTCGCTATCCTGATCCTCTGCTACCTCAATCAGTTCTTCTACTTCGAATTCAAATTCCATCGTTTCCATAATCCTGCAAAATTAACAGATGTTATTAGAATGTAAGCCCCTATCTTGCATTCTTCATCGAAATTAACACTTACAAATGAGCCCTCTTCTCGTTGGAACGATCATTTTAGGATATTTCATCCTGCTAATTGGCATTTCTTTTTTTACATCTAAAAACTCCTCTGATGAGGATTTTTATACCGCTCAGCGCCAGTCACCGTGGTATCTGGTAGCCTTCGGTATGATAGGCGCATCACTATCAGGCGTCACCTTCATTTCCATACCCGGGGAGGTGGGCAATAGTCACTTCAACTACTTTCAGGTAGTGCTGGGCTATCTGGTTGGCTATGCGGTAATCAGTCAGGTTTTGCTGCCACTTTATTACAGACTCAACCTGGTATCTATTTACACTTACCTGGAGCAGCGCTTTGGTTTTTGGTCATACAAGTCAGGCGCTTTCTTCTTTCTGATCAGCAGAATTGTGGGCGCATCTTTCCGTCTATTTCTGGTAGCTGGTGTATTGCAAATATCTTTTTTCGATGCGTTCGGTTTGCCTTTTTGGGTTGCTGTACTCACTACGGTTATCCTCATTTGGCTCTATACTTTCCGTGGGGGAATCAAGACTGTGGTTTGGACAGATACACTTCAGACAACATTTATGATAGCTTCGGTGATTATCAGCATCCTTTTTATCAAAGATCAGATGGATCTCAGCATGGGCGAAATGATCTCTGGCATTATGAATGATGAGCGCAGTACCATCTTCAACTGGGACTGGCAGAGCGGCCGCAACTTCTACAAGCAGTTTTTTGCCGGAGCATTTATAGCCATAGTGATGACTGGCCTGGATCAGGATATGATGCAAAAGAACCTGACCTGCAAAACGCTCAAAGAGGCTCAGAAAAATATCTTTTGGTTTTGTATTATCCTGGTATTTGTGAACCTCCTTTTTCTGAGCATGGGCTTATTGCTTTACCAATTTACAGAAGTACAGCAGATCGCCATCCCGGAAAGAACCGATTATCTCTTCCCACAATTGGCCATCCAAAACTTTCATGTGCTTGGCTCGGTGGTTTTTCTTCTGGGCATCACAGCGGCGGCCTACTCCAGCGCAGACTCTGCTCTCACCGCACTCACGACCTCCTTTTGCGTGGACTTTTTAGGGTTCAACACAGAAAATTATAGCCAAAAGAAAAGACTCAGAATGGGTATTCACTTTGGTTTTTCCATCGTGCTGTTTTTCGTCATTCTCATCTTTCAGGCCATCAATGATCAGAGCGTGATCACAGCCGTTTTCGTTGCGGCGGGCTATACCTATGGTCCTTTGCTCGGACTCTTCTCTTTTGGTATTATGACCAAATGGAACCTCAAGGATCAATATGTACCAGTGGTCTGTCTCGTTGCTCCTCTTATATCATACATCATCAATCTCAACTCAGAAGCCTGGCTCGGAGGCTACAAGTTTGGTTTTGAGATTTTGATCCTAAATGGACTGTTGACATTTTTGGGGCTTGTGGTTATTAGAAAATAGTTGTTGGGTTACCTCTTGATTTGTGAAGAACTATAAGGGAAATGTGGTTTTGGAACCTGAGACTATCAATGCCCTCACAACTAAATCAGAAACACTTATTTTTCATATCCGCTCTGTTTCTAAGGACAGTCTGCTAAGAAAAGCAGGTGAGATCACCGAAGCGCAGCTTGCTGAATTGAAGCAGGGCCTCAACGATATTTTGAGGTATTAATCAAAGCAGCTCCTTTATCATAATTGAGGTAAATCTTACACCATTCGTCGATAGCAAAACGAACATGACCAGCAGTTTGGAGTGCATTGTGATTTTCAGCTTATTTTGAAAGAAGTGCTCTTTTTCTCCCGGTCTCGGTAAGCTTGTGTTTTTCGGTTAAAAACCCCAGGTCTTTTAAGTCTTCCTTATAAAAAGACAGAAAATCAATACGAGTTCCTAGATCATCTCTCACAAAGGAAGAGGGTCCCTTTTCCACCTCGGTTGTACTCAATAGTTTGCATACTAGTTTATCTCGGCCATGCCGTTCAGAATCATATATCGCTTTTAATATGCGTTCCCTGTTTTTTAACATAATATGCCTGACTTTAGGATTTATAATGTTGCGATTATCAATCTTTGTTAGTAGAGTATTTCGTCTTATAAAATAGCCCTGCTTAGGTCTGTTGTACATAAATATCCAATCTAAAGTGGTTAAATGAGTAACAACTTCTCTTATAGTTTTCTCATCGAAATCACTGCTGGCCAATATCCTGTCCAAGCGATTATCTCCTTCTGCAAAAAACATGACCTTATACAATTCGTTAACAAACCATTTACAAACAGCCCCATCGGTAATGTCAGAATCTTCCTCGTATATTTTTGAATGTAACTTTTCGAAAAAATCTTTTATTTCAGCTTCCACTTTGATGTGATCTTGCATAGGTTCAAACTTTATACTCTTTTCATTGTTTTGATGGTACAAATGGAAAACAAGTTTATTATTAGAAGACATTGTACCCCATGAAAAACATTTATCTAAATTAGTAACATCATAACCTTTGTCACTTTTATGTGGTAGATCACTCGCTCGATGAGCTGTTTGCTTCATTCTTAATTCAATTATGTTGTTTATAAAGTCAAAGCCTTTCTGAGAATCCGGCATTAAATCTTTTACTCTTTGTGATTTAGTGAAGTAGTAGAATTGTCCTAACCTGTTCAAATACGCCACTATTTCATGTTTAATTGATTTAGATAATTCTTCACAATTAATTAGATGTTCAATATTTGATGATTTAAAGTTGGAGTATAAAGTGGTTATGTTCGAGAAATGATAAGACAAACCATCTATCATATACGTCACTTCATTGAGAGTGCCCTTCATTTTCTGTTTAGCCTCATACAACTGAATATTGTTTCTTTTCATAGATGAAATGTTCAGGAAAAAGATAACTTTTTTTTTCTCTTAAGACATATTAATAGTATAATCACCTTCATCTCCCGCCAAAATTCTGATAAGAAATTTGATAGATAACAATCTAAAGTTAGTCGTGAAAATCGTTTATTCCGCAACACCATTATCCTGTCGGCAGAGTTTATTGCTCGCTGAGGGAGCCCAGTATGGTTTAAAAAACCGGGACTGTGGAAAATAACATCAGCGAGCTCAACCAACCTATTGCATAGCCGTGAACAATTTTTCTTCGGACCTCACCTCAACCTGATAACAATCTGGTACAAATTAACTAGACTGATAAAATTCCTAAAGCAGCTCCTTTACCGGCTCCCAGTAAACTTTTTTCATGTTTTGGACTTTGTCATTCTTGACCACTACTCCTTCGGACTCCAGCAATTCCTCCATTTTGGTCGGAGTAGAAAAATAGTGCTTACCTGTCAGCAAACCGGCACTATTGACCACTCGATGAGCCGGGACTCCTGCTGGTGCCCCATTCATAGCCCAGCCTACCATGCGGGCGCTTCTTTTTAAACCTAGATATTCGCCAATAGCCCCATATGACGTCACACGCCCTGTTGGTATCAACTTCACTACCTCATATACATCCTGGAAAAAACTGGAATGATCTTTTGCCATAACTTTAGGTTCATTTCGAAGTTATCTAAATATGACTAAAAACATAATCATAACCGGAACCACAGGAAATCTGGGTAGCGCCGTGGCTAAAAAATTCACCGCAGAAGGCTATCAGGTCATAGGGTCGAGCACCCCAGGAAGAGAAACACCAGATGATGGAGTCAATTATTTTGAAGCTGACCTGATTGATGAAACTTCCTCTCAGCGTTTTTTCGATCAGGCTTTTGACAAATGTGGAAAAGTGGATGCGGGAGTATTTCTAGTTGGTGGCTTTGGCATGGGCGACATCTCTGACACGAGCGATTCGGATCTTCAAAAAATGATCAACCTGAACCTGATGACCGCTTTTCATTGTACCAAAAACCTATATGCTCATCTAAAAAGTAATGGTGGTGGAAAAATGGTCTTAGTTGGAGCCAAGCCTGCGATAGAGGGTGGCGGATCAGCAATGCTGCCTTACACACTATCAAAAACAGCGGTGATAAAACTAGCTGAACTGCTGAATGAAACGGGCAAGACTGACAACATTCACACTTCAGTCATTGTGCCCAGCATCATTGATACACCAGTAAATCGCAAATCAATGCCTGACGCCAACTTCACTGATTGGGTGACACCTGAGGCAATCGCTGATAATATTCACTTCCTAATTTCTGATAAAGGAGGCCCCTTGAGGGACACAGTTTTGAAACTCTATGGGAATAGTTAATCCAACAGCTCAACTTTAGCCTTTTCAATAATATAGAAAAGGTGAAGCGGATCCTGATCGTTGAGTTTAAGTCGTCCCTTGACTAAAACTCGCTCGTCTTTGAAGGGAACTGCCTCTGTTACATAAACTTCTGCCACGGTCTCCGGACCAGCATTTCCACAGAAAAAACAGGAGTTGTAAGGAAAGCGTGAAAGCACAAAATAATCCTGCTCACCAGAAGACTGTAGAGGAATCACATAGCCTTCTATTTCGATCTGTTTACCATCAAATGCCAGTAAATCGTCTGAAAAGACCGGAACGTCAATTGTCTCATTGAAGAATTCATCGTACTGACCTTCTATCTCGAGTTTGCTCAGAGTGTCCCACCCCTCGAAAGGCTGCAGTACGAATAATGAATAAAATAAAATAGCGCTTATCATTTCACATTTAATAGAGGAACCAAAACTAACGAAAACCGTCTTTGTTAATACCTTGATTCATTAACTTAACGATTTTACATCGAGCCCTTCTATGAGCCTCATTATTGACACCAAAGACATTGCCAAAAGATATGTGATGGGTAGCGAAACCATTCACGCCCTTAAATCAATTTCTATCCAAATTAACAAAGGGGAGTATGTGGCCTTCATGGGTCCTTCCGGCTCGGGCAAATCCACATTGATGAATATCATCGGCTGCCTGGATACACCTACAGATGGCACTTACATTCTCAACAACAACGACGTTAGCGACCTGACAGAAAATGAGCTGGCCGAGATTCGCAACAAAGAAATTGGTTTCGTTTTTCAGACCTTCAACCTGCTGCCACGCGCTACTTCTCTTGATAATGTGGCACTGCCCCTGGTATATGCCGGGTATAGCGGGGAGGAAAGAAAAGAAATGGCGTTAAAATCGCTTGAAGGGGTTAATCTGGCAGATAGAGCCGATCACAAACCCAATGAACTTTCCGGTGGCCAGAGACAAAGAGTGGCCATTGCCCGAGCACTTGTAAACAATCCTAGTATCATTTTAGCCGATGAACCTACCGGAAACCTGGATTCAAAAACGTCCTACAGCATCATGGATCTTTTTGCGAAGCTTCATGATGAAGGCAACACCATCATCATGGTAACCCATGAAGAAGACATAGCAGAATATGCTCATAGGATCATTAGACTCAGAGATGGCCTGATTGAATCTGATGAGGTCAATAAAAATATCAGAAAAGCAGTACCAGCATAGTCATGGCAAAAATTTACACCAAGACAGGCGACAAGGGCAACACATCCCTTTTGGGCGGAAAAAAGGTATCCAAGTCACACGAACGCATAGAAGCCTACGGCAACATTGACGAACTCAACTCATTCGTAGGTTTACTCAAAGACCACCCGGATGTAGAAGCCAAGATCGGCCAGCAATTTTACTGGATACAGGAGCACCTGTTTACCATAGGTTCATTGCTGGCTACAGAATCTGATTTCAAGGGGTTCGAATTGCCACAGGTTAGTGAGATCCACATCAAGCAGCTAGAGGTATGGATAGACAAATACACAGCCGAGTTGCCAGAATTAAAGAATTTTATTCTTCCCGGAGGCCATCAGGCTGTATCTTTGTGCCACGTTTGCCGAACGGTCTGCAGACGAGCCGAACGCAGCATCATCAAGCTGGCAGCTGACGAAGAAATCGGGCCTAACATAGTCCCTTTTGTTAACAGGCTTTCAGATTATTTCTTTGTGATGTCACGAAAAATGGCTCAATTGCTAAAAGTTTCGGAAACTCCCTGGATTCCCGGGGATTAGATTAAAATTTTAGTGGCATGACGGAAACAATGGAAATTAAAGTTGAGAGGACAGTTCACTCAAAACTTGCTAGCACGGACCTTTCCAACCCCGTATTTGGAAAGACTTATTCAGATCACATGTTCATGGCAGATTATGTCGGTGGCGAATGGAAAGACCTGCGAATAGTCCCTTACGGAAATATTAATATCAGTCCTGCCAATACTACGCTGCATTACTCCTCAACCATTTTCGAAGGACTAAAAGCCTACCGTGGAAAAAACAACGAAATTCTTGTCTTTCGTCCCCATGCCAATGCCCAACGCTTGATCAAAAGTGCGGAACGCATGTGCATGCCTCCAGTGCCGGAAGAGCTGTTTATGCAAGCCATGACAGAATTATTAAAGTTGGACTCAGCATGGATACCAGATGCACAAAACACTTCTTTATACATCCGTCCGTTCCAAATCGCGATGGATCCATATATAGGCATCCGGCCATCGGACACTTATTCGTTTATGATTATCACTGGTCCTGTGGGTGCATATTACTCCAAGCCAGTAAAGGTTAAGATAGAAAAACATTATACGCGTGCAGCCGCTGGGGGAACTGGTTTTGCCAAAACAGGAGGAAACTATGCTGCGGCACTAAAGCCGGCTGTAGATGCAGCCAAAGAAGGTTACGATCAGCTGATCTGGACTGATGGCAAGACTCATGAATATGTAGAAGAGTCAGGTACTATGAACCTCATGTTCGTCATCGACGATACCTTGGTGACAGCACCTGCCGGCGACACCATACTTCACGGCATCACGAGAGACAGCATCCTCACACTCGCAAGGGACATGGGTATGAAAGTCGAAGAAAGGCCTGTGAGCGTAGCTGAAATAGTCAAGGCAATAGAACAAGGTACGATGCAGGAAGCTTTTGGAGCCGGCACAGCAGCAACCGTAGCACAGATTGCTACCATTCACAACGACGGCATAGACTATGAGCTACCTGCTGTGGAAACGAGAAAATACTCCAACCAATTCCTTGAAACACTTGATAAGATCAAAACTGGAGAGATAGAGGACAAGCACGGTTGGATTTATAGAATATAATGTCATACTGCATGTGACACTAGTAACATTAAATCCCGCTCGCAAGGCGGGATTTTTTTATTCATCCTTGATGCTCTCAACCGGATTGACCAGGGCAGCTTTGATAGTTTGGAAACTCGTGGTGATCAAAGCAACTGTTATCATGATCAAGCCTGCATAAACAAAGGTCAACGCACTAATAGATGTTCGGTAATCAAAATCATTGAGCCATTGGCTCATCCCATACCACGTCAGCGGAATGGCAATGATCAGCCCAATGCCCAGCAACTTACCAAACTGCCCTGAAAGTAATAAAACGATATTGGCTATGGAGGCTCCCAAAATTTTTCTAACGCCAATCTCTTTGTTCCTTTTTTCTATAACAAAGGCGATCAGTCCAACCAATCCCAGACATGCTATAAACACGGCAAGTACCGAAAAAACACTTAAAAGCTTGCCAAAACTTAATATTGGAGCAAACAGCGAAGCGTATTCCTGGTCTAGGAAGGTGTACTGAAATGGCACCTTGTTGTTAAAGTCGTACCATTCATTTTCCATGGAGGCCAACAAGCCAGCAACTTCCTCCTGCGTGGCATTTCTTTTTAACGAAACGCTGAGTCCACGATAACTCATGGTTCTAACCGAACTTTTTAGCGGCATGATGGCCGCAGGCATGATCTCACCAAAACTATATGTGAAATCCCTCATCACTCCCACTACCTGAAGTGGAACATCGTGGTAGTTGACATTCACTCCCAAAATTTCCTCCGCATTTTGATAGCCAAAAGACTTCATGGCAGTTTCGTTGATAATGATACTATTGGTTTCCGTGCCGTCCTCAAAGAAATTTCTTCCGGCCAGGATCGGCAAATCGTATATTTCGGCATAATCCTCATCAACCAAATTGAAGTTGAGCGGCACCTTGTTTTTTTCCTGCCCATCCAGATAAAAATTATCCCCATCACGCATAAAAGGCGGGGCATCAACAGAAAGCGCTACCTTATCAACCAAATTCATTTGGCTCAATTCCCCCTCAAACGCCCGTAACTTTTCCTTACCAAGTCTATCCGCATTTTTGATAATGATCTTGTTAGATCGATCAAATCCCAAATCATAATTATTGGTATAACTCATCTGATCAAAAACTATCAACGAGCTGGAAATCAAAACGATAGAAATGGCAAATTGTAGTACCACGAGGGTATTTCTTAGACCCGAGGTACTCAATCCAGCCTTGAATTTGCCTTTGAGCACTGCGGCTGGCTGAAAAGAGGTGAGGTAAAAGGCAGGATAAAGCCCTCCTAAAATTCCAAGAGTGACACTGGACAGCACCAAAATCACCAAAAACAATGGCGATTGAAAAACATCAAACGCCAAATCTTTTCCCGATAGCTCATTGAAAAGAGAGATGCCCATTTCGGCCAGAAGAACTGCCACCACTGTGGAAAGCAATGTGTAGGTAATAGACTCAGTCAAAAACTGCAGTACGAGACTTCTTTTGTCCGACCCTATCACTTTCCTGATACCCACTTCCTTCGCACGATTGGCAGCACGGGCAGTCGCCAGATTGATGAAGTTGATCATAGAGATCATCAAGATGAGAAAAGCCACCGTTCCGAAAATGTAGATGTTTTCCATGCTACTCACCTCATTGAGCCGTGACCACACATTATCACCCCTCAGGTGCACCTCATCCATGGGCTGAAAATACAGATTCCATTCTTTTCCACTCTCCAAGTATTCATCATAGGTCATACCTCTATATGCCAGCAAAAACCGGTTCAAGTGAGTTTGTTGAATGCGCGGAATGTGAGCTCTTGCAGACTCAAGCGAGGTGTTTTCCTGAAGCAATCCAAAGGTCACAAAAGTCGTCCAGATCCAGCTCCTGCTGTCGCGCTTTACCCTGGGGAAGGAGCTCATAGAAAGCATAAAATCGAAATCAATATGAGAGTTGGCCGGAATATCCTCCAATACCCCCGTAACCTTTACGGGCTTTTGATTTTCGTTCTCACCAAACAGGAGTATTTTGCCCAGCGCACGTTCTTCTCCAAAATACTTCCTGGCCATTTCCTGTGTCAGGATTACTGTGTTCGGCTGACTCAGACATGTTTTAGGGTTTCCGCTCATAAGCGGAAAAGTGAAAACAGACAGCAAGTTGGAATCACCGGCCAGCACCCTGGTTTCGTCAAAAACTTTTGGCGTATGTCCATCGGGAGCATAAGTCACAAGAAAGGCATCCGGCTGATGGATGCGCACCGCAGCTTCAAACTCGGGTACCTCATCCATGAGCACATCTCTCACAGCTGGACCAGTGGAGCTAAACAGATTATCCGTATCTCCCCAAATAAAAGTTTGATTCACTCTAACGATTCGATCAAGCTTCTCATGAAAGTGATCGTAAGTGAATTCATCATAAATGTAGAGGCCAATCAGAAGTGTGGCTGCAAGGCCTATAGCCAGCCCGGATATATTAAGGAGCGCGAAAAATTTCTGCCGCTGCACATTCCGAAATGTAACGATTAGGAGATTTCGTAGCATAAGTCTCGTATTTGGAAACAGAGATTCAATAACACTGCCAAAATACACAACCCATTGAAAACCTATCAGTTACTTGATTTTTATTATGGTATTCTCACTGTGATTGTCCGGTTTAGGTACAAAACCGGACACTTACCATACGTGTATGCTGCCGTTCTCATCAAGAATAATTTTATCGTGCTGTGGTTCTATTAACACATTGAAACGCTTATCAATCACCCCGAGTTTTAAAGATTTCTTATGCTTAACCAAAGCATGACCGCCTACAAAAGGGCTGACCCAATATTTCTTTACGGGCCCCAATCCTTCCAGCACATAGCCCTTTGACGGAAACATATCTTCAAGCTCAAACATCTCATCATTCCTAAAATCATTCAATACCGCAGGCACCACTTCCTTTCCATTCTTATCAAGAAATCCATATTTGCCGTCTCGCTTTATCTCTGCCCACTGATTTTTGTTCCTGTTGAAATAAGAAATCTCATCATAAACCGGGCTCACCACTAGTTTACCACGTCTATCTATAAAACCATATTTATGGTTATAGCGTACTTTGGCCCAGTCCACTCCCTTACTACCAAATGATTGAATTTCCTGATAAATGGGAGCTACAACCTCCCGGCCGGTGCGGTCAATAAACCCATATCTATTGTTCTTTTTCACAAGCGCCCAGTCAATATTTTTAGTGCCAAATGACGAAATATCCTCATACTCAGGCTTCACTATTTCTTCGCCCGATTTATCCAGAAAACCATACCTACCAAACACTTCTACCTTGGCCCAATCCGTGTTATGAGTGCCAAAAGAAGATATTGACTCGTACAATGGCTTAATAATTTCCTCTCCCGCTTTGTTGATAAACCCTTCCAGGCCGTTCACCTCCACCCTGGCCCACTGCACACCCTTCGACCCAAAATAGCTGATATCATCGTATATGACCGGAACTGCCACATTCCCCATACGGTCTATAAATCCCATCTTTCCGTTTTGCTCTACCATGGCCCACGACGACTGAAATGATCCAAAAGATTTAATTCTGTCATACTCCGGATTCACCACGATCTTGCCATCCTTATCGATAAAACCGTATCGACCATAAATGCTAATAAGTGCCCAATTGCTATTGCCGTGCTCACCAAAACTCCAGATCCGGTCATATATAGGCGGCACCACCTCATTACCCGTTCGATCGATAAAACCGACTTTGCCATTTTGCTTGACCAGAGCCCATCCTGAGTGGCCCTTGGTGCCAAAGTCGGTGATATAGTCATATTGATCTCTGTAATTTTCATCTTGAGCATGCGCAAAAGAGAAGAAGGCGAGTCCAATAGCTACTAGAAGAAAGATTCTCATACTGAAAAAGATTATATCCTAATGACAAAACATTCACACGAGGGTTTCCACAGATGAGAACAATCTGATTTAAAACGAACGCAACAGGCCGAAAGCCCAGGTCTGAGACCGAAAAGGTATGAGCACTGGCAGACTCAGACGGGCGCGAGGTGGATATGTGAGATGGACATTTGGGCGGACGAGTGAGGATATAAACCATCTAATTCTGACAATGTGTCACAATAATACTGACATGAAGAGGCAAATAACCTGTTGGCACAACCATTGATTAATCCTAATTGAGTTTGAATTTTAAAAAATCATATAAATAAATAATAATGGGAAAAATTATTGGCATAGACCTGGGAACCACCAACTCGTGTGTGGCGGTAATGGAAGGAAATGAGCCTGTAGTTATTCAAAACAGCGAGGGGCACAGAACCACTCCATCTATTGTCGCTTTTTTGGACAATGGGAATGGAGAACGTAAAGTTGGTGACCCTGCGAAACGTCAGGCTATTACCAATCCTCAGAATACGATCAGCTCTGTAAAGAGATTCATGGGTAAAAAATTCTCTGAGGTATCGGCAGAAAGAAAAAATGTGTCTTACGGTTTAGAAGCTGGGAGCAACGACGTTGTGAGAGTAAAAATCGGAGACAGAAATTATACTCCTCAGGAGATTTCAGCAATGATCCTTCAGAAAATGAAGTCAACAGCAGAAGATTTCTTGGGACAGGAAGTAACCGAAGCAGTAGTAACCGTACCGGCGTACTTCAATGACGCTGAGAGACAAGCTACCAAAGAGGCAGGTCAGATCGCTGGATTGGAAGTGAAAAGAATCATCAATGAGCCTACTGCTGCTGCACTGGCTTACGGTCTGGATAAGAAAGATGCAGACATGAAAATCGCAGTGTATGACCTTGGTGGTGGTACATTCGATATTTCAATACTCGAGCTAGGTGATGGTGTGTTCGAAGTAAAATCTACTAACGGTGATGTGCACCTGGGTGGTGATGACTTTGATGGTGTGATCATCAACTGGTTGGCAGAGGAATTCTTAAAAGATGAAAATATCGATTTAAGAAAAGATCCTATGGCACTTCAGAGATTGAAAGAAGCTGCCGAAAAAGCTAAAATTGAGCTTTCGAGTTCTTCTTCTACAGAAATCAACTTGCCTTATATCATGCCTGTTGACGGTATTCCGAAACACCTGGTAAGATCACTGAGTAGAAGCAAATTCGAGCAATTGAGCGAGGACTTGGTAAGAAGATCTATGGAGCCTTGTAAGAAAGCATTGAATGATGCCGGACTTTCAGCTTCTGATATAGACGAAGTTATTCTTGTTGGTGGATCTACACGTATTCCTAAAATTCAGGAAGAAGTTGAGAAATTCTTCGGCAAAAAACCATCAAAAGGTGTGAACCCTGACGAAGTTGTGGCGATCGGTGCTGCGATTCAGGGTGGTGTTTTGACTGGTGAAGTAAAAGACGTTCTTCTTTTGGATGTAACTCCACTTTCTCTTGGTATCGAAACCATGGGTGGCGTGATGACTAAATTAATCGAGTCAAATACTACAATACCTAGTAAGAAGTCTGAAACTTTCTCAACTGCTGCTGATAACCAGCCATCTGTAGAGATTCACGTACTTCAGGGAGAGCGCCCTATGGCCAAAGACAACAGGACGATTGGTAGATTCCATCTTGATGGCATTCCGCCAGCACCAAGGGGTGTACCTCAGATCGAAGTGACATTCGACATTGATGCCAATGGTATCCTGAATGTATCAGCTAAAGATAAAGGCACCAACAAAGAGCAAAAAATCAGAATCGAAGCATCTTCAGGCTTGACTGATGATGAAATCGAAAAAATGAAACAAGAAGCTCAGGCCAATGCTGATGCTGATAAAGCTGCCAAAGAAAAGGTAGAAAAAGTGAACCAGGCTGATTCGTTGATCTTCCAAACTGACAAGCAGTTGAAAGAGTACGGAGATAAGCTGTCTGACGGTAACAAAACCGCTATCGAAGGCGCGTTGACTAAGCTGAAAGAAGCTCATGCTGCTCAGGATCTTGCTGGAATAGACGCTGGCATGGAAGCCTTGAATAAAGCATGGGAAGCAGCTTCTCAAGAGATCTACGCTGCTCAGCAAGCTGCCGGTGGAGCGGAAGCTGCACAAGGAGCAGATCCTGCTGGTGATGCCAATGCAAGTGCTGATGGAGCGGATGACGTTTCTGATGTAGAGTTCGAAGAGGTAGACGAAGAGAAGAAGTGATAACGCAGTGTCATGCTGAGGTACTCGAAGCATAGACACAGAGTTACTTAGACTTTAGGCTTTAATGCAGTAGGAGTAATCCGAGCCGTTTCTTATAGTCGCCCTATTCATATAGATAAATGGAACCCTTCTCGTGAAAACGGGGAGGTTTTTTGTTAGTTTACCTTGTTCCCAAACGGGATCTCTTCAAATAAACCATACCTACTGCGTTCATAATCATATTTAAGAACCGTTAATGAGTCAGCCTCAAAATTATATTCAAACGACTTAGCATCAAGTTCATATTTAAGCTGCTTAAAATCATCGTTCTTTAGCCTACTTGCTAGTGTAAGGTGAGGTTCGCATGGGCTAAAAAATTTTCTCGCTCCAGAATCTCTGCTTTTCAAAAAAGATAACTCCTTCGTAAGTACAGAAAATTCCTGTTTATTATCCACTTTCATAAAAACTGTTCTGGTATTAGGGAAATAACCAAACCCACGAATCGCCACTTCCATCGGTTCTATTTTGCCAACTTTTGATTTAATTCGATCATAAATCCTGGCTTCATCCTCCTTCCTAGCAAAAAAAGTATTGACGGTTATGTGAGCAATAGACCCAAAATATTTGTAAGCCCCGTATCGATTCAGCAAAACTCGCTTTGTTTTTGATACTAAAACTTTAAGATCGTCAGGGGGAGATATAATATTCAAAAAAAGTTGAGAGTTACCCATCAAAGAGTATTTTGCTGAACAAAACAATTTCAAGTTAAATATAAATTATCCCTTTTCCTGATCAGCTTGATTAACACGCCTGCAGAAGGGGCCTATCAAGCAATCTCAACAATAATGCCCGTTTCCCTTAAAAACCCCACATCTCGATTTACGTGGTTTTTTTAGTCCAGGGCATAAAAAAACCCTTGTAGATTTCTCCACGAGGGTTTAATAATAAACTGGCAACGACTTACTCTCCCACCTGTTACGGCAGTACCATCAGCGCTGGTGGGCTTAACTTCTCTGTTCGGAATGGAAAGAGGTGGACCCCACCGCAATAATCACCATAAAATCTTCAAGACAC
>JBDUYP010000022.1:0-755188 GCA_039944535.1 Cyclobacteriaceae bacterium | reverse complement strand
GTGTCTTGAAGATTTTATGGTGATTATTGCGGTGGGGTCCACCTCTTTCCATTCCGAACAGAGAAGTTAAGCCCACCAGCGCTGATGGTACTGCCGTAACAGGTGGGAGAGTAAGTCGTTGCCAGTTTATTATTAAACCCTTGTGGAGAAATCTACAAGGGTTTTTTTATGCCCTGGACTATATACTACCTAAATGAATATGCGGGTACTTCAACATTTCTTCAGGTAGAAGAAACTAACATTCTGTTAATCCAATTGACTTTTTTGGTTGATTGTTTGGGAATTGGACTGTATGTAAGTAGCCAACAGGCTTATGGATTGTGGTCTTAATTCAGTAATAGGTCTTTATAAATGAGATTGGATATCGAATCAATCCTGATAGCGTTAAAACTATTTTTTCTCTATGGTATTAGAAATTTATGTGTGCTATAATCAGTTATCTTAGCATTTAAAATTTCGATAATTAATTTGATCTATTAAAAACGACCTAAGAAACTGAATGACCTTTCTTAACACCAATGCTTTCTGGGGCTTTTTCTTATTAGCAATACCCATTCTGATACATCTTTTCAGCTTTAGAAAGGTAAAGAAGCTATTCTTTTCAAATGTGAGTTTTCTTTCATCAGTTAAGAGTAAGTCGAATGTTAAAAACAACTTAAGAAAATGGTTGATTCTAAGCTTACGCTTATTAGCACTCGCGTTTTTAATTTTGGCTTTCTCACAGCCTATGTGGCAGGAGCTAGAAGGAGCGTCTGAGAGACCTAATCGGTCTGTGTTTTATCTCGATAATTCACTTAGTATGGGCAGAAACTCTGAAGAGGGAAATGATCTGATTACTAATGGGGTTGTTGTGCTTGGTGGGCTGACTGACAAACTTCAAGCAAATGAGCGAATTATGCTTCTTACCAATGACGTTGCGGGTTTGAATAGGCCGATTTTGAAGAAAGAAGTCCAGGATAAAATAGCGGAAGTTAATTTGTCAAACCGCAATCAATCTGTGCAGGAAGTCATAGCTAAATGTGGGCGATTATATAATGAAGTGAGTGACATATATTTGATTTCGGACTTTCAGAAAACATCGTTCAAAAATATTCAAGAGTGTTTTGAAGACACCATGAAGCGTTATCATCTGATTAAGATTAATGCTTTGAATAATGAAAATCTTTATGTGGACTCTGTAATTCTTGATAATCCTATTGGATTTCCTACTGACAATAAGTTCCGGATATCAATACGGAATGTTGGAGATGAGAATCGACAAGATGTTTTAGTTAAGGTGTTTAAGGGTGAGGTTCAGATATCTTCTTTTACCCAAAATCTCAGCGCTGGTTCAAGGGAATGGGTCGAAGTTGACTTAACAGAATCGGCAGAATTGAGTGGAAGCTATAAGGTAGAAGTGAGCGATTCAGAATTTGTTTATGACAATCGATATTACTTTGAAGTTGGAGAGTTTGTGAAACCAAAGGTTTATCAAGTTTATCGAGAATCACCGAATAGATATATTAAGAATGTTTATTCTAATCCTGAGTTTTTTGATTTGAGTGTTAGCTCGATTGGTAATGTGGATCAGGAAAGACTTTTAAGTGCCGATTTGGTGGTGCTAGATGGGATTGGTCAGATACCGAGTTGGTTAAATAATCAGCTTAGGAATTTTAAAAACTCACTTCTGCTCATACCTAATGAAACAATAGTTCAACAAGGGTTTTATGATCTATTTAGGGAACAAGTAATGGTAGCGACTGACACTTCAAGTGGCTTGGTGAACAGTCAATCATTGCATCATCCCTTTTTTAACTCTGTTTTTAATAAGAAAGATGAGCAGAGTAATATGCCATGGTTTAAATCTGCGCTAGACTTAAAATCTGGCACAGATGTAATACTTAAGTCCGTTTTGGGACAACCTTTATTGGCAGAGTATGAAGGAAGTAGATTCGTATTATCATTTCCTTTAGAAGATAGATATACTAATCTGCACAAACACGGTTTGTTCTTGCCACTGATGTATAAGCTTTCGGTTGCTCATAAAACGAGTCCTGTGTATTCCTTTGAAATTGATGATGAATTATTGGCTATTGAAAATGACTCTCTGATATATGCAGCAAATATTGAGTTGAGGAATGGTGAAGTTGTGATAGTGCCGGTATTGAGGAATATCGAAGGCGGCCTGTTTTTGGAGATGCCAGAAATAATGGAACAGCCGGGGTTTTATGAATTGTATGCTGATGGAGTAAAAGTACAAACGTTGGCTTTTAATCTTCCCAAGGATGAATCTGAGGTATCCACTTTTAGTGATGCGGAAATTTCTCTTATGGTCGATGGGAGGAGTAATGTTACTTTCGAGAGCGTAGATAATGGTTTTGAGGAGAAGGCAAAATATGCTGCTATAGATTCTGGATTTCCTTTATGGAAATATGCATTACTTTTGGCACTAGTATTCCTCATTGTCGAACTAACCCTTCTAAGAATATTTAGATGAAAATACGACTGGCCAACGCTACTATTTTCGCCCCGTCTTCCAAGTTGCATTTGAAAAAAACTGATATCCTGATCAACAATGGAGTAATTGAGGGTATTGGTAAATCTGATTTGGGAAAAGTCATAGATCTCAAAGGAAAAATCGTTGGTTTAGGTTGGTGCGATTTATTTGCCCACTTTAATGAGCCTGGACTTGAGCATAAGGAGGATATATCGTCTGGTATGGCTTGTGCTGTAGCTGGTGGTTTTACGGATGTATGTTTGCTTCCTAACACCCAACCCCCAGTACAAACAAAAGGAGATGTTAAATTTATTCTAGGTAAGTCTGGTGTGGTGAACTTATGGCCTTTAGCTGCGCTTAGCGAAGGACTAAAGGGAGAGAACCTAACAGAGATTTTGGATATGCAGTCGCACGGTGCGGTCGCATTTACTGACGGACTCAATTGTATATGGAACTCGGAACTGTTACTAAAGGCTCTTCAGTATGTTCAGAAATTTGAAGGGCTGGTTATACAAAAGGCAAAGGATCCTGGCTTAAGTCAGCATGCTCAGATGCATGAAGGTGTTGTAAGTACTGGCTTAGGGTTGAATGGCGAACCGTCATTGGCTGAAGAGTTGATTATACAACGAGATATTGAGATTTTGAAATACGCTGGAGGCAGACTCCATTTTAGCCAGGTATCCTCAAAAAGATCAGTTGCCCTTATAAAAAAGGCTAAGAAGGATGGCTTGGCTGTAACCTGTGACGTGGCTGTAGCTCAATTGCTTTTTAATGAACAGAATCTTGAGGACTTTGATACAAACTATAAGGTAGATCCACCTTACAGGACGGAATTGGATAGAAAAGCGTTGATTAAAGGTCTAATAGACGGCACCATAGACGCGATTACTTCTTCGCATCAACCACAAGATCAAGAGTGTAAAGAACTGGAGTTTGATCTGGCAGATTTTGGCCAAATATCAATGCAATTGGTATATCCGATGTTGTTAGAAGTCAAAGACGAATTGCCACTTGAAATCAGTTTTGACAAACTGGCGAATGGAGCACGAAAAATACTTGGGTTTGATCTGGTATCAATAGCAGAAGGACAAAAAGCTCAACTTGCGGTTTTTGATCCTGATTTGGAATGGGACCTCAACTTAGAGACTAATAAGTCCAGGTCTCAGAATACTCCTTATTGGGGAAAAACCATAAAAGGGAAATCCCTTGGCATCATCAATGGAGAACAAATAGCGCTCGAAAAATTTTAATATGCTCAAAATTTCAATCAAATATGCTGCGATTTGCAGCGTGTTTTTGGTAGTCATATTTCACCTGTCAGCTTATCTGGGGATTGATCCGTTGATTAATTTGGTTCACTTGATTTTCGATTTGATGATGTTTGGCTTGTTCATTCTTTTTGCTGATAAGGAGTATAAAGCGCAGCAGGAGCATAACATCTTTCATTTTTGGCACGGAATGACCATAGGGTTTAATATATACCTAGCTGCTACGATTCTTTTTATTACCTATCTGGCTGTTTATTTTGCTATTGATGAGACGGCCGTGACAGTCTATCAGGACGCTGCTAACGCCTTCATTCAGGATAAGAAGCAGTTTTATATAGATGAAATGGGGGAGGAAGCTTTTCAGGAGCAATTACAGAAAATCAAAGAGACTACTTCTACGGATTTATTAATTAGTTCGGGTTTGAAAAAAATCATCGCTGGTTTCTTTATTACACCCGTGATATCGATAATTTTAAGAAAACAACCCAAATAACCATGGAAGATCAACCAAACGTAACCGTAAAAGGTGTTTCGATTAAATATGGAGTGATTAGTGCTCTTGTAGGAATTATATATTTTATTGGCCTTGATCTGGCCGGACAGGCCGGCAATCAAAAACTCGGCTATATCGGCTTGATTTTCACAGCTGTGATCATATATCTAGCCCATAAAGAGTTTCAAAAGAACGGAGATGGGTACATGAGCTATAAGCAAGGGCTTGGTATTGGTACGTTATTGTCTCTGGTAGGGTCTGGTATTAGCAGCCTGTTCACTTTTGCATACGTGCAGCTCATCAACCCAGCATTTCTTGATGTCATTCGTGAGCAGCAAATTATGGAATTTGAGAAGCGTGGGATGAGCGATGCGGAAATTGATCAAGCCATGAAGATAGCAGAAATGTTTTCTGGGCCTACGGCTATGTTGCTGTTTGGAATCTTCTTTGGTACCCTTTTTGGATTTATTTTGGCATTGATTATCTCTGCAATCACCAAGAAAAACAACCCTGAATTCAGCTAATTAAGTGACGAAATCCCAATCAGACCTTTCCATTGTTGTACCGGTTTTCAACGAAGAAGAATCGCTTCCTGAGTTGTTTGATTGGATAGTGCGGGTAGTTGACGAGCACGGCATCTCTACAGAAGTTTTGTTTATCGATGATGGAAGCACTGATACTTCGTGGGCGGTGATAGAAGAGCTCAATGCTAAAGATAAAAGGGCCCATGGGGTCAAATTCAATAGGAATTACGGAAAATCGGCCGCACTAAATGTGGGCTTTGAACAATGCCAGGGGGAGGTTGTGATGACCATGGATGCGGACCTGCAGGATAGCCCTGACGAAATACCCGAACTTGTAGATATGATCCGAAAGGAAGGCTATCACCTTGTGTCGGGTTGGAAGAAAAAGCGCCATGATCCAATCAGCAAGACGCTTCCCTCCAAATTTTTCAATAAAGTAACCAGCATAGTCTCAGGCATCAAGCTTCATGATTTCAACTGTGGGCTCAAGGCTTATCACCACAGTGTGGTGAAGAATATTGAAGTTTATGGTGAGATGCATCGCTACATTCCGATGATAGCTAAGTGGAATGGCTTTAGTAAAATAGGAGAGAAGGTAGTAGAGCACCGCGCTCGTAAGTATGGGTATACCAAATTCGGCCTGGAACGCTTTGTTAATGGTTTTCTTGATTTGATTTCGGTGAGTTTTGTTACCCGATTCAGAAAGAATCCGATGCATTTTTTTGGTTTGCTGGGGACTTTGTCTTTCGTGTTTGGTATTCTGGTGACAGGTTGGATCATAGGAACTAAGCTCTACAATTTACACTACCACTTACCTGTGAGGGACGTGGTAGATCAACCACTATTTTTCCTTGCTCTTGTAGCCGTCGTGATCGGTACTCAGCTTTTTCTGGCGGGCTTTATCGCCGAAATGATCATTCAGGTCAATCCTAAAAAGAACGACTATCTGGTAATTGAGAGGATAAGTTAAATGTCCAGTTTTTCTGTAATAGTCCCTGTTTTTAAGCGCGAAGATGAAGTGCTTGAACTGCTCGATAGTTTGGATAAGCAATCTCACTCTGACTTTGAGGTGATCATTGTGGACGGGAGCCCTACAGAGGATTTGAAGTCCGTAGAAAAGTATGCCTCTGAGCATTATCCTAAGCTGAAATTTCAAAGAATTTATATCAAAGGACTTGGGATAAGTGACTCTCGAAATCTGGGAGCCAAGCAGGCCTATGGAGAGTATCTCATCTTTATGGATTCTGATGTGATTGTGCCCGAAGGGTATTTTGAGAAGGTTGAGAAGGCCATCAAAGAACAGCAACTTATGGCTTTTGGTGGTCCTGATGCTGCCCATAAGTCATTCTCAGATGTACAGAAAGCCATTAGCTTTTCAATGACCTCAGTTCTGACAACTGGTGGAATCCGTGGTAAGAAAAACCATATTGGGAAATATAAGCCACGAGGGTTCAATATGGGCGTGAAGGCGAGCGTATTTCGCGATCTGGATGGGTTCAATGCTGCTTTGCCTGTGGGTGAAGATATGGATCTGAGTGCACGGATTATTGCCGCAGGGCATAAAACAGAATTGATACCGGAGGCATTTGTGTATCACAAAAGAAGAGTCTCTATTCTTAAATTTTACAAGCAGGTTTATCGGTTCGGAGCGGCCAGAGTTATGCTTTCACGGCTTCACGAAGGTGAATTGAAAATCACGCATTTGTTTCCTTTGGCTTTCACTCTTTACTTGCTTGGGGGGGTGTTTTCTTTGTTTTTGCCATTTGAAATGGCACGTATTTGGCCATTGTCGATACTGGTTTATTTCATTCTACTGTTTAGAGGAGCAGTTTTGGAGAGTCGATCATTTAAGGTGGGGCTTTTGAGCGTTCCGGTGACTGTTACTCAGTTTTACGCCTATGCCAGAGGGTTTCTTGCCAATGGTTATGCTGTTTGGGTTTTGGGTAACCCAAACGGAATTTTCGAAAAGAAAGAAGGAGAGCCGGAGAGTCCTTTGTAGGTTACTTCATCCTGGCAACATACTTATCACCCATGTCATCTAAGGAGCCATTTTGTTCTTTGATGATGGTTTGTTTCATCATGTGAAAAACCATCAAATGTAGGTCTTCGGTGATTTCCATGTCGTTGACCGGAATATGGATAACAAGGTCTGCTATGTCTTTGATTCGGCCGCCGGTATAACCGCAAAGTGCTACGGTAACCGCTTTTCTCTTATTCGCTTCTTCCAATCCTTTGACCACATTTTCAGAATTTCCACTACCTGAAAGCCCAATAACCAAATCTCCTTCCCGTGCGAAATTTTTGAGTTGTTCGCTGAAGATATGGTCGTAAGAAATGTCGTTGGATATGGCTCCAATGGCCGAGAAGTTGTCATTGAGGCAGGTAAATCTGTAGCGATTGGCTTGCTTGTAACTGGCACCTTTTACAAAGTCGCCAGCAATATGGGATGCCGTGCCACCACTACCACCATTGCCAAATATGTAGATGTTTTTGCCTTCATCTTTAGCTTTGATCAGGGCGTCCTTCACAGAATCGAGCTGGTTGTGATCAATCTTTCCCAGGGTTTCGATCACCTGATTGGTGTATGTTTTATAATGCTGCATCAGAATGTTGTTTCGTCCCCAAAGTAAATAACTTTTGAGCCCTCATGCTCTAAATTGAAGTCAATCTTTCTCAGTGGCATCATTGCCTCAATTAATTGAGGTTGATTTTCTTTTTCACAATAAAACAGAAGGAAACCACCGCCACCGGCACCCAGTAGTTTACCGCCAAGGGCGCCATTTTTCAAAGCCAGATCATATGCGTCGTTGATGGTGCCGTTGCTTATTTTGGAAGCAAGTTGTTTTTTGAGTAGCCAGTTGTGATGAAGTAGTTTACCAAAGTCAGATAAATTTTCTGTTATGAGTGTGTTTTTAAGTTCATCAACCAACTGCGTCATTTCGATCAAGGTGGCTTTTTTATCAGCCGCTTTGGTGTTGCTTTTTTGCTCAGTTAGTATTTCATTGGCTTTGCGCTGTGAGCCGGTGTAAAACATGATCAGGTTTTCGTTGAGCGATGCGCTGATCTCGTTTTTCAAGTAAAGTTTTTCTACACCTACAGTTTCGTCTGAGTTGAACCGAAAGATATTAAGTCCACCATAGGCCGCTGCATACTGATCTTGTTTGCCAATAGGCTCTTTGAGTCTGTTTATTTCAATATCACAAGCCTCCTGAGCTAAGACCTCCTTTGATACATGCTTACCTTTGATAGCATAAAGATTGTGGAGCAAACCTACCGTGAATGACGATGAGGAACCCATGCCAGTACCTGCGGGCACATCTGCTATCGAAGATAGCTCCACGCCTCCCTGAATGTCAAATTGTTTCAGCACCTCCTTGAAAATGGGGTGAGTGATTTCCTCTACATTTCCGACGGTTTCCGTTTTGGAGTATTTCATGCGAATCTTGTCGTTTTCGAAAAACTGATGCGACGAGATGTACATGTATTTGTTGATGGTGGTGCTTAGCACAGCGCCTGGGTGCTCACGATAGAAATCCGGTAAATCCGAACCTCCACCAACAAAACTTATTCTAAAAGGTGTTTTCGTAATGATCATGGGATCATGGAGTATTTATGATCAGGTCTGCAAAATTTCGGGTTTCCTTGATTGGGTGAAACTCGTCCACGACCCGATTTGCAAACAAACTGTCCGTTTCTTCTTTGGTAAATCCTTTCCAATCGTAAAGATGATAAAATCTTTCCTTGTAGCCCTCAAATGTTTGATCTACAAACACTTTTACAGTGGCTAGTTTTCTAAGTTCTTCGTTTGCCAGCCCCACTATACCCTCAATGATGAGTACCTTCTCATTTGACAGTTTGAAGCTGAAGGCATCCTTTTCTGTGGCTGGGTCTTTGGAGTATCCCTCGAGTGAAATTTCCTTGCCACGAACCATCTCAGGAATGCTTGTGGCGATTTTTGAAATCTGAAACCTTTCGAATACGCCGCTGGCTGCTTCTCGCTCCTTTTTTGGTAGTAGAAAATGATCTAACGACAAGATGCTGTTGTCCATTCCTTTTTCGGTCAGGCCAAAAGAGAGCCTCCTGGCGAGGGTGGACTTACCTGATTGCGAGTTGCCGGCTATGATAACGATCTGTAGGTCTGGGGATTTTTCATTCAGTGAACTCAAAATTTTGTCGAATGACTCTTGAAGAGGATCATCTACAATAAAATCTACAGCACTTTTAAGGTCTCTGAAAATGTAATCTGGCTCAGCTGTTGCTTTCTTGTATCCATGTCCGGTACGAACGGCTATGGTTTTGCATCCGGCGCTTTTTCCAGCCAATATATCGGATTCTCTGTCGCCAATCATATAGGATTGACTCAGGTCTATGTTGAAATCTTCTGCTCCCTGAAGCAGCATGCCGGGAGCAGGTTTGCGCCAGGGATGTTCTTTTTTGTAGAGCGGGTTTTCCTCAGGATACCCTTTGTCCGGATGGTAGGGGCAGTAGTAAAGCTGATCGAGTTTGGCGCCATTAGTCCCCAAATCACTATCAAGCTTTTTGTGGATGTACTCCAGCTCCTCTATGGTGCAGAGGTTGCGGGCTACCACGGACTGATTTGTTGCCACTACGCTCAGGTAGTCAGAGCCGTTGATTTTTTTGATAGCTTCAGCAGCAAAAGGGTAAAGAACCAAGTCTTCGGGTTTGTGGATCAAATGCCGGTCTTCGTTGATCACTCCATCACGATCCAGGAAAATGGCCTTCTGCTTGTGCTTCAAGTTTCTTCGTGCAATTTTCCCGGAAGTCAAATCATCTGTCACCTTGGCTAATCGGTCCAAAGTACCCATGTCTTTGAGGTATTCTGGTGTATTGTATCCATACACTTTCAGTGAATGAATCCATTGTGGAAATATGTCTTTACCAAAATCTCCTTTGACTGCTCCTGGCAGGTGCTCAATGACAGACTTGCTGAATACGTACACCCCGGCATTGACCAGATTTTTTTTGTATGAATCCGATTGGTGTGGCTTAGAATGAAAGGCTGTGATTTGACTTTTCGCATCCGTTTCTACAAGATCACTGTCATGTGGGTGGTCATTGGGGTGAATCACCAAAGTAGCGTCTGCTTTATTTTTAGCATGAAAGTCTGTGAGTCGTTTGATGTCCATATCAAACATCACATCTCCATAAACCACCAGAAAAGTATCTTCAAGTCTGTCTGCGAAAAGGGGGAATGCTCCGGAAGTTCCCAAAGGTTTTTCTTCTTCGAAGTAAGATATTTTCACGCCAAATTTTTCACCATTGCCCAGGTGGTCAATCAGAGGTTGCTTGAGGTGATTGACGATGATCAGGATGTTTTTGACTTTGTAAGACTTAAGCAACAAAACCTGATGTTCGATGATAGGCTTGTCGCCAACCTTGACCATAGGTTTGGGTATTTCTGCGGTCAGTTGTTTTAGTCGGGTGCCTTTTCCTCCTGCTAATATTACCGCCTGCATGATTATTTTCTTACGGTATAAAGTATCTCTGATTCCATGATGCCGTACTTGTGCAGCTCCTCACGAGACAAGGTGCTGGTGTAGTCATCGCTTACGGTGAATCCTGCTTCTTCCAGTCTTTTCTTATAATCCCATCCGTATTTTCTTACATGATCATCTTGCCCGAAAAGCTCTTCACGCTTTTTAGGATCAGTGATACTTGGGTCTTCAATGGTATGTTTGGCCAGCGGAAAAAATAGGGGGATTTGCAAAATGCCCCATCCACCCGGCTTCATTACGCGATAGATTTCGCTCATCACCTTGCGGTCGTCAGTGACATGCTCCAGTACGTGATTGCAGAAAACCATGTCAAATTCAGCTTCCCCGAAAGGGATGTCATGGGCGTCCATTTTTACTTTGGCCAAAGGGGATTCAATATCCGCTGTGATGTATTCCAGGTTTTCAATTTTCTCGAACCTGTCTATAAAACAATGCTCTGGAGCGATGTGAAGTAATTTTCCTTTGTCCTTGAAAAAACCCGTTTCTCTTTCCATATAGAGCCACATCAACCTGTGCCTTTCCAATGACAGACATTTCGGGCATAGAGCGTTCGATCTGGATTCGCGACCATAGGGCATGAATACTCTGAATTTAGAGCTACATACCGGGCACTGCACTTTGTTGCCTTTGTAAAACAAGGCAGCCACAGCCAAGCCGTAATGGCTTACCAGTTGCAGGTATTTGCGTGGCACATTTCTAAGAAGGAAACTGATGATGTTTTTCAAGGCTTGCTAAAGGCTATTTTTGGCTCGCAAAGGTATTTATACAAAATCTAATTTGGAACTCCCTTTTGAATCTGTCTTAGAATGACCTCAGGGCATAAATTTGTATCCATGTATCATGGACATCTTGTAAGATAAGTTATCTTAGGCGAAGAATTGCCATCTATGCGTTTTCGGGTTTTGTATGTTTTATTTGGTTTTTTTCTCCTTTTCGGATGCACCAAAGTGCAAGCGCAGTTGAAGAAAGAGAAGGATATTAGGGATTATATCCCAACGGAGAATCTGGATCCTCGCAAAGAAGCCAATAGACTCAGAAACAAGCCGGACCGCAAGAATATAGATTACATTATCAAAAGTGATTTGGATGGTATATTGTATGGAAACCCTTGCGCTATAGAAGAGACTCGAAAAATGGGTTTTGAGTATGTGTTTATGCCGGAGGGTTTGCCCGGAGCTATGAATCCTGACGAACGATTTGAAAACAATTTTTTGGTCAATTTGAAATTGATTTTTACACGGTCTCCTTTTTGGAAGCTTATTCTGAACCGGAGAATCAAGAAGTGCCGCACCAAGAGTGGGGATTTTGTAGGCTAAACCAATTGCCATGGAACCTTTATCAGTTGAATTTTCGAAAACCATCCTTACAGAGTTGATGATTCCATCTTATGCCAATTTTGGTGGAAAAATCCACGGGGGAATCCTTTTGTCCCTTATGGATAAAGCGGCCTATGCATGTGCAAGCAAGCACGCGGGAACCTATTGTGTGACTGTGTCTGTGGATCAGGTGGAGTTTTTGCAGCCTGTGGAAGTAGGGGAGCTGGTGTCTTTGACTGCCACAGTCAATCATGTAGGAAATTCGTCGTTGGTTGTGGGGATACGGGTGGTGGCCGAAAATGTGAAAACCCATACGGTAAAGCATACGAACACTTGCTACTTCACCATGGTAGCCAAAGGCGATGACGACAAGCCGATGATGGTACCGCCCCTTAAGTTGAAGAATATTGGAGAGGTCAAAAAATTTGCTGAGATCATCAAACGCAAGCAGGTGAAATCTGAAGCTAATCGTGCCATCGATAAAGCCAAAACAGAGTTTATCATGGATGAAGATTATCACTTGCTAAAAGGCCAGAGGTGTTCAATTAAGATGCCAGACAGTGATGAGTTTAACGATCTTTTTCCCGAAACATAAATTTCAGCCCGGACCAGTCATTGTCAACGGCACAAACTTTCACATCGACCAGTCCTCCCTGGAGCCCAATTCTTCGTACATCATTGGCATTCATGTCTGTTTCGATTTTCGAGCTCCCTTTAGGCCAGCTGACCCAAAGGCTACCGTCTTTCTTTAAACTCTTTTTTAGCTGCGGCCATTCAGTCTTTAGATTATCTACCTTTCGGTAAAAGGCATGAATGAAATCAAATGTTCCATTTGCTTCATCGGTGAACTCAGTGTTTTCTGGTATTTCGAAAAGCAAGTCTATGTAGTGCTGCGGCTCATGAAGAATGAGGCACTTAAAGTTTGGTTTGATACCCAACTTTTTCACTAGAGGCGTTCCTGAATATCCTGCTGTACTCATCTGTTGCAATCTATTTGAACTGTACCATTATAACCAAGTGCTGAAGCAATCAAAAAATTATCGCAAGCTTCAGCAGTGTGATCAAGCGCAAGATGTCCCATGGCGGCCAGTGCGTAATTTTCCGCACTATCTGGCCATATTTGGACATTCCAATCAGTTGTGTTGAGCGCCTTCTCATACATTTCCAATTGTAAATATATGTGGGCAAGGGAGGTGAATAAGTTGTAGTGCATTGGAGGCAAGTGCTTGCCCTGAATCACCAGAGGATATGCCCTGCCGTAAACGGATCGATATTGCTTAATGGCCAGTTCGTTGGCATGAACATAGTATCTTTTTGCTTCCTCCAAATTGCCCAGCTGATCGCGGTATATTTCAGCCATGGCTATATAGCAATCGAGATTTCTATAACCTAAAACCAGTAGCTGTGTGAACATCTTTATTGCTTCATGTGGTTGATTTATTCGGGCATAAGCCTTGGCCAGGTGCTCCTTTAGCACGATCGGTTTTTTGGGTGAAAACCGCTCGATTAACTCGTAATAGTAAATAGCATTTTCGAATTGCAGACTATAGTAGTGGGTTTCCGCTTTTTCTATAAAATCGGAATAGATCTCCGTGGTGTAGCTCGCCATGTCCTCTTCCTCTTTCATGTGAGGTGTTAGCTCATTGAAAGCCAGCAGCGCATCCTCTATTTGTCCCATGCGGAAATTTTCTACGGCTACTTCAAATCTTTGCCTTCTTTCAAGTAAGAGTTCTTCATGTTGCTTTTCGTCGTAGAAGTTTTTGATGAATATGGCCAGCATAACCACAGATGCCACTATGAAAGTGAATATAAATGCATAAGCCGTGGCGATCCAGTTTTCGCGCCAGTCGACCTTAGCTTCACTGTAGTTCCGACGATATTGTTTGGGTATCGGTTTGTATGCTGGTCTTGTAGGAGTTTCATACGCTGTTGTCTCCGCCGATCGCCCATACGTTAGCTTGATGTCATATCGTGCTTTTTCGTAGGGATTCGACAGTACCTGATAGGCTTCATTTATTTCCTTGAAGCGCTCCGCCATGTGTTCATCTCCGGCATGCTTGTCAGGATGATATCGGACGGCCAGCTTCTTAAATGCTGCCTTTATTTCTGTCTGCGTTGCAGATTCGCTGATTTCCAGAAGAATGTAATAATTCTGCATAACCCATCTTTTAACGACGATAAGGGCTGAAATTGTTCACTTCACGATTTGTAAGTAAGCCAAAAACCTGCTGCGCAAAACAAGATTCCAAAAATAATACTTCCCAGTCCGTAGAGGGCAAAAGTTGAGATCATGCCCTCTTTGATCAATTTGAGATTGTCAAAAGAGAATGTGGAAAATGTGGTAAAGCCACCACAAAACCCTGTGATCAAAAATAGGCTCATAGCGTGTTGCGACTGGTTTTTGAGGAAGTACCCAGCCAACACCCCGATAATCAGGCTGCCGATGATATTGACAATCAAAGTGCCGAGGGGGAAGTTGCTGTGAAAAAACCTTGCGGCGGAAATGCCTACACCGTAGCGACAAACGCTTCCCACAAAACCACCAAGTCCGACTAGTAAAAGGTCTTTCATTTCAAATGATTTAGAAATGCTGAGGCATGCGCTTTGAGAATCGGAAAAAACCGCTCGAACTCGTCCTTGTACGCGTCATAGTCCTTTTCCAGATCTTTAGAAGCATGCTCCATTTTTGATTCAAATTTAGTTCTTCTGGACATTCCGGTCAGCGCCTGATTGATGCCTTCTACGTATTGGTAGTTGTACAGCCAATTGCCGGCACTCATGTACTTGAGCATATTTTGTGCTTTGGCTGGTATGACCGACTGGTATGCTTTGGTCAACTCATAAAAAGATTCAGTGTATTCGAGTAAGGGCTTTTCAGAATAGTTTGGCCAATTGGCCGAAAGAAAATGATCGTAAAAAACATCTGCTATTACCGGTGCATAGTGATGGTATTTCGGCTGAAGGCGCTTTTTGCTGACTTTAACTATGGGATGGCTGTCAGTAAAGTGATCAATCTCCCTATGCAAAAGGATGCCTTTTTTGATGTGTCCCTCAAAAAGCTCTACATCTTTGCCCTTCACAAAGTCCCCAATGAAATTGCCGACCATTACTTTATTGTCATTGCCAGATAGATAAAGATGCGCGAGAAAATTCACTTGTGTGTTGCTTGCTTTCCTTTAATTTTGTTCATGAGGGATTTATAAACTAAGTTTATCAATTAATCCGATAGTACCGCCTAAATCTTAAAGTTATCGAAGGGAGTTCAACAAATATGTCGAGGACACATCTTAATCTATTGGTTCAACTGGCCAAAATAGATGGAGTAGTTGTGCAAGAGGAGATAGACCTTATCAAGCAGATAGGTAAGGCTAATGGTATGTCATCTGATGATATCAGTGCGTGTTTTGAGGATCCTACGCTCATCGAGAATCTGGATGTGCTTACCGATGACGAGAAGTATGAATACATCTACAGTATAGTGCAGTTAATGAAAATAGACGGCCGGCTGTACAAGGAAGAATTGGCTTTTTGTGCCAAAATGGCAAGCAAAATAGGATACAGCGAAGATGTGCTGTTGGAGCTATTGCTCAAAATCTACAGCGATCAGGACATCTCAGCAGACAAAGAATCCCTCAAATCCACCATCCAAAAGTACCTGAGAAAGTAACCGATGAAATATACGGATCACTTTCTGAATCTTCTTAAGTTGATCAAACAGGAAAGAGAAGAGGACAGGAAACAATACGAACATAAAATAGGGAACCGATCTCTATCCGACAGAAAGAAGGAGGGAGTGACCTGGTACCCGGTTACAATCAATAAATCGTATGTTGGTACTGGAGAGCGCTGGGTCTTTCAGGTAGAGCGAACCACCGATCTGGAGCAAAGACATCATTTTCAGCCAGGGTCTTCGGTGAGTCTTTTTCTCAATGATGAGAAAAGAAAATTGACCGTTTCGGGTATAGTCATGCGCATGAATCAAAACAAGATGACTTTCATGCTCAATAGCGATGATCCGCCTGATTGGGTGGATGACGGAAAGCTAGGCGTGAACCTCCTTTTTGATGAGAGTACTTACGATGAAATGGAGAAAACGCTCAAAAAGCTTTCGAAGATTACCGACGGGCGTGTATTCGAACTGATGCCCATACTTATGGGAGATCAATCTCCATTTTTTAAGGAAAAGCCTCCAGTCACATTTCCGGGGTTGAATGCAAGTCAAAATGCTGCCCTGAATAATATTCGTGCAGCCGAAGATTTAGCTTTGGTTCATGGTCCTCCGGGTACAGGCAAAACGACCACCCTCGTGCAGGCTATAAAGGAAAAGGTATCTGAAGAAAAACAGGTGCTGGTTTGTGCAGCGAGTAACGCTGCTGTAGATCTGCTTGCAGAAAAGCTCACCGAACAGGAGGTTCGTGTGTTGAGAATTGGACATCCGGCCAGAGTCACTGACACGGTTGTGAGCACCACCATGGATGCGCGTTTGGCTTCCCATCAGGATTCTAAAATGTTGCGTGACTTGCGTAGAAAGTCAGAGGAGATGCGGCAGATGGGCTGGAAGTACAAGCGCAATTTTGGCAGAGAAGAAAGACAGCAACGGAGGATGCTTTTGGATGAAGCCAAAAGCCTCAAAGACGAAGCACATCAGCTGGAGGGACATATGATTTTTGACGAGCTCAATAAAGCGCAGGTGATCGCATGTACGCTTGTGGGAGCAAACAACTCTAATCTGATAAATCGTCAGTTCAAAACTGTATTTATTGATGAAGCGTCCCAGGCGCTGGAGCCTGCTTCGTGGATCCCTATCATGAAGTCACAAAAGGTGGTGATGGCCGGTGATCATTGGCAGTTGCCCCCCACTGTGAAATCGAGAGAAGCGGATAAGGCAGGTCTGTCTCAAACCATTTTTGAGCGAACAATCAAGGCCTACGATGTAGACATTATGCTGCAAACGCAGTACCGCATGCATCCGCAGATTATGGCCTTTTCTAATCAATATTTCTACAATGCGGATCTGGAGTCTGGTGAAATCATTCATCAGCGCCGGCAGCTCTACAATGAGCCTGTGGCGTTTATTGATACGGCTGGCTGTGGCTATGACGAAGAGAAAAACCCTGAAACCCTCTCCACTTTCAATACCGAAGAGGCGCATTTCGTGTTGGAGCGACTGGATAAACTGGTGTCAGAAGGGGGCGAGGATTTCAAGAAACTATCCATAGGTATCATAGCCCCATACAAAGCGCAGACAGAGAAGCTGAGAGCTGGGATTGCCAGATATGAGTGGTGGACTGAGCTGGAGCAAAATATCACGATCAATTCTGTGGATGCCTTTCAGGGACAGGAGCGAGACGTTATTTTGATGTCTTTGGTACGAAGCAATCCTGATGGAGAAATTGGCTTCCTTGGTGATATCCGCCGGATGAATGTGGCCATGACGCGTGCCAGACATCTACTCATCATGGTGGGGGACTCTGCCACGCTAAGTTCCAATACATTCTTTGATGAGCTCATCCGCAACACTCAAGACCGTGGGTTCTATCATAGCGCATTTGAGTATATTTATTGAGTTTTGATCTCATTTATAGATGCAGAAAAATATCATATCCTTATCACTAGTCTTTTTAGTGGGTTGTCAACAACTTAGTGAATATAATTACATAGAGGAATACCCAGACGGACAGACACGGATAGAAGCAAATTATACCAATGGAATTAAAAATGGTAAGTATCGAGAATTCTATGAAAATGGGTCCATTAAGTACGAATCTAATTTTAAAAGCGGAACTCAAACTGATACAACAAAATATTACAGTGAAAATGGCCAAATTCAGTTCATTCAAATTTGGGATCGTGGAATTCCATTAGAGTTGTTTGAATTCCAGTCCAAGAACGAACTCAAGAGAATCGCAGGAAGTCAGGACTTCTTTGATAAAAACTTAATCATCCACAACAACCTATCTGAACTGAACCCGAGGTTAGAATTATTGGACGATTCACTAAGAGAGGATACGTTAAACATTAGAGTAATTGTGCCAAATAGCATTAGACCTCATAGTTTGAAATTAACAAAAGGCAGGCTGAAAGCAATGGATAACTATGGGCATGTACTTATAACAGAGTTTGATATAAACGAGACTACTGTTTTAGTAGGTATAATGAGCAATGGCGGAATGCTTCAGCTTCCTGAAGTTCCATTGTCGAGCATAAAATAGACTAGCTTCCGTGATGACAGGTGTTTTCCCTTGACGTCAGATGTTCTCATCTGACGTGGTAATATCCCGTCACCTCCTTTCCGTGATGTCAGGTGTTTCCACCTGACTGCACATAACTCTCTTAAAAAATAGATCGCCCCAGTTTGGTTGTCAGCATTTCCAATGCTTTCATGCCCTTATTGGAGTTGCCTTTTTTGTTGAGCGGCGGACTCCAGACGCTCACACAATATCTCAGCGGATTGAGTGCCACTATGGCACCACCGACCCCACTTTTCCCAGGTAAACCCACCTCGAAAGCAAACTCACCAGACTCATCATAAAAACCGCAGGTTAGCATCAGAGCGTTCATCCTGCGTGACTGACTTGCCGTCAACATGTATTTGCCATGACCAAATGGAACGTTGGTTTCACCAAAATTGAGAAAGGTTTTCGCCAGTTCTACACAGGTCATCTCGATGGAACATTGCCAAAAGTAGAAGTCGAGAACAGTATCAACATCATTGACCAGGTTCCCCTTGGATTTGATCATATATGCCAGCGAATTGTTGCCATACCCAACGCTTTTTTCCGACAAAGCC
The DNA here is from genome assembly GCA_039944535.1 of Cyclobacteriaceae bacterium. Classification (GTDB taxonomy): domain Bacteria; phylum Bacteroidota; class Bacteroidia; order Cytophagales; family Cyclobacteriaceae; genus JAMZMI01. Next base: position 736,805 of record JBDUYP010000022.1, on the reverse strand, counting down.
ACCTGCTCATTGTACTGGATGTTCGGATTGCCACACAATCCACGGACAAATTCCAGAAACTCTGTTTTGGGATCGTCCAGTAAACTCACGAGCATGTCAGCAATGACAATAGCTCCGGCATTTATGAAGGGATTTCTCGGATATCCATCTTCATATTCTAACTGGATGATGGAGTTGAACCCATTTCCTGATGGCTCCACGTCCACTCTTTCCCATACTTTGTTTCCCAATTGGCTAAACGCCATGGCCAGAGACAGCACTTTTGAGACACTCTGAATAGAAAATTTTTCATCTGCATCTCCAACTTTATTGAGCTGGCCATCCACGGTGGTCAGGCACATGCCAAACTTGTTTCTGTCTATCCTGGCCAGATAGGGAATGTAGTCAGCAACCTTGCCATCGTCATGAAAATCCTTCAATTCGGCATAAATTTCATTGATGATTTGGGCGTAGTTGGAATTCATTGGAAGGGATTCAATAGGGTTTCATCTAAAAGGGGCAAAGGTAGTTTTTCTAGGATTTATATCCGTGACGTCAGGTGTTTCCACCTGACAACACATTTTACACCTTTCAGGTGTTGGGAAAATATGTGACCGGACGTTTACGGCTAATTTCTTTCATTTCTAAGATCTGTTTTGAACTTTCTGTACTCTGGGTTCATCAGAAACAAAATATACTCTAGAGTCATGCCAATTATGCCGAATAGGATCGCATAGTTTAGTGTCATAGTAATAGGATATGAAATAGGATAGTCTTCGAAGAGTTCAGATAGCAGTTCAGCTTTTGGTAGAACTTGCGTGGCAAATAAGATCGCTGGGATGATCGGCGAAAAAAAATTCAAAAATAGTAAGTCGGGATAGTGCTTGAAGCTCGGATGGCCTGATGCCTTGTAATAAGTAATCTTGCGTTTGAGTAACCATAGTATTCCTATGACCAGAATTGCTAGGATAACGAATATAATTCTACTCCAGAAACGAATTTCATGACGTGACATATCTCTAAAATAGATATAATTTTTCACCCGGCAGATAACTTATCTCACGTGTCAGGTGTTTCCACCTGACACCACATTGAAAGGGAGTTTTTCTGAAAGGCATTCTCTAATCTCACCTCCGTGACAAATGAGAATGTCAAGACTTTAACTAGCATCATATAAACTATAAAACTTGCTTCTTTATTCTAGTGCGAGGAGGTAATTTCGAATCTCTAAGAGAATTGTGAAAATTGAAACGAATGAATAAAAAATTAAATAGTTGCTTACTGCTGGTATGTGTGCTGTTGTCGCTCACTGCTTGCGAAAAAGATGAAGATTCTGGTAAGGTCATTATCTATGCAGATCATGACATGTTTGACAGTCCCCCGGAGTTTTTTCATGGGGAGAAATCTTTGTCAAGCGAATACTTGGGGATTGACGCATTGTACAGCTACACCACAAGTGTTGAAGGTAAAAATGCGGCTATAGATTATACTTATGATTTCAACGGTGAGCGTTTCTCAAGTCAGGCGGGAGAGGCCAATGTTCAGGGGGCTAAGGTGATCCTGAGCGCGAATGACAAATCGGGAAGAAATGCCTACGAATTGAGACCAACAGGCGATCCAGATGATCCATTTCTTGTTTTTGATTTGAATGAAGATAACGAAGGTTCGGGCGATGCTTGTGGTGATTATGCCGGTCCGGAGTTTAATATTCAAATTGATAGCCAATGCAAGACTGCTCAGCTATATCTGTGTGCTGGAAATGCGGATGGAGTCACAGTAGCATGTGGGTTATATAAACAGTATCAGGCTGAGGATTCCAATATTCCAAACTGTCCTTATTGCAACTAGTTTGAATGTTTCGTGAAACGAGAAAGTAAAGCTCAACTAATCCAATCAACCATCACTTTCGTGAAAGCCCAACTTCAAAATGCTGAAGGCGGTCATGACTGGTGGCATATAGAGCGGGTGTGGAAACTGGCGAAAACCATAGCCAGGGAGGAAGAGGTGGATATGTCGGTTGTTGAGTTGGGTGCGCTACTTCATGATATTGCAGATAGTAAATTTCACGGTGGAGATGAAAGTATCGGGCCGAAGAAAGCCGAGGGGTTTCTGCAATCTGAGAGAGTGGATCAGGATGTGATAGGTCATGTGAAATCCATCATAGAAAACATCTCTTTCAAGGGAGGTAATGAGGATAGAAAGTTCAGCTCGCCGGAGCTGGATGTGGTGCAGGATGCAGATAGGCTAGACGCTATTGGCGCCATAGGGATCGCCAGGACTTTCAATTATGGAGGGTTCAAAAACAGGGAGCTTTACAATCCGGATATTCCACCAAATCTCAATATGACCAGGGAGGAGTACAAGAAAAGCACGGCTCCTACGATCAACCATTTTTATGAGAAGTTGCTCTTGCTTAAAGATCGGATGAATACCAAAACGGGAAGAAAACTTGCAGAGGAAAGGCATCAGTTTATGGAGCGGTATCTGGAGCAGTTTTATGCCGAGTGGAGAGGAGAGAGGTGATTTTTACCTATTTTTAGTAGTGTCTTAAATTTTATTGTTAGCTGGCTTATGGAATTTGGAAGTTTTGGCATCATGTGTAAAAAGGATAATTATGAAAAAAACATTTACTATTTCCATAAGTGAGCCGTGCAAGGAAAATTGGTCGGACTTTTCATCGACGAATGATGGCGCTTTCTGTAGTTCCTGTTGTAAAGAGGTTGTTGATTTCAGTAAAATGTCTGAGACTGAGCTAACTAATTACTTTAAAGATCAAAGAGGAAGAGTTTGCGGACGGTTCCAAAAGTTTCAACTCAAGTCGTATAATATTGATAATTTAAAAGAACCTTATTTGAATTGGAATTGGATTTCAGCAGGGCTTTTGGGAATTACGTTACTTTCTAATCCGTCAAAAGTTAAGGCTGAACTATTAGAGAAGAATCGGGTAGAAGTAATATCTACCAAGTCGAATGATGGGGTTGATTTGGGAGTAAAAGATAAGGCTCTGGGGTCAATTAAGGGGAGGATAGTGGATGAGACGGGAGAGGGTATTCCAGGTGCGGTAGTCTATATAAAGGGAACAAAAAATGGGACCCAAGCTGATTTTTATGGTTACTTTGAATTAAAGGGGGACTTTGAGTCTGGGGATATTCTGGTAGTGAGCTTTATTGGATTTGATACGGTTGAGTATAAAATACCTAATGACTATGTCGATGAGTTAATAATACCTATGTTGACTATGTCATGTCAGTTAATGGGAGAGGTGATTATTGATAATGTTTATCAAGAACCTACTGGAATCAGGAGAGTTTGGCAAAAAATAACCGGATGGATTTGAAAATACCTCACATCCTCCTTCTACAAGGTGTTGCTTTATTTTTCTTCTTCTTTGCGGTTTTTTCCGATGTAGCAGGTCAAGAAAAATTGAATTTTGAAAAAGCTGATAGTGTAGCCCATAATCTACATGGAAGCGAACTGAAGAACCTAAAGCTCCTGTCAGATCAACTCACAAATTCTCTGGATACAGACATGCAGAAATTTAGATCAATCTTTCGTTGGGTCTGTGACAATCTTCAAAATGACTATTTTCTCTACAGGCAGAATAAGACAAAAAGAGAAAAGTGGAATAATGAAAGTGAAAAGCTTGAGGCTTGGAATGATAAATTCAGTAAAAAAGTGATTAAGCGTTTATTTGAAGATAAGACTACCGTTTGTACTGGCTATGCATATATTTTAAAGGAGTTATGCTACCATGCAGAATTAGAATGCGAGATGATTGATGGATATGGACGGTCGGTCGAAGCAAATATTGGGGGACCTGGCATTCCAAATCATACATGGAATGCAGTGAAATTGCAGGACAAGTGGTATCTCTGTGATGCGACATGGTCTAGTGGTGGTATTGACGGAGAAACCAAGCAGTTTTTACCGAAATTCAGTGAGTCCTATTTCCTAACATCTCCTGAATTATTTGTCATGAATCATTACCCACTTGATACAAACTGGTTATTTATTGACAGATCCTTATCTCTTGAAGAGTTTTTAAATGCTCCGTTAGTTTATAAAGGAGCCTTGAGTTATTCTATCAGGCTTTTGAAGCCTAATGTTTTTGAAAGTACAATCCCTAAAGAAGAGCCTTTACTCGTATCATTTGCTTGTTTGAATGACGAGTATATTTCTCGGCTTAGACTTGAAGTAGTTAATGGAGGTAGCTTGACAAGTGCTACACCTGAAATTATCAAAAAAGTAAATGGTGAATACTACTTTAAGTATGATTTTCGATATAGGGGAGATTATATACTTCATCTTAGAGATGATGATCAATACCTTGTAACATTTAAAGTTGCTGTAACTCGGTGATAACACATCATTCAAAAAAACACCTCTTGCGCTACCCTGTAAGTATTGGCATGAGCCTCTAAAATCACTTTTATATCTTCTGAATAGCCGCCACCCATTGATACAACCATTGGCAGATTGTTTGATTTAGCTTGAGAGATGACCAGTTGGTCCCTGCGTTTGCAGCCTTCGATACTCATGCCTAATCTTCCCAGTTTGTCGCTTTCAAGCACGTCCACACCAGATTGGAAAAACAGAAAGTCCGGCTCTACCTTGTCGATCAATTTTTTGAGGTGATAATCAAGTAGGCCTAGATATTCCTCGTCTCCGGTTCCATCTTTTAGCGGCACGTCCAGATCCGATTGTTCCTTTTTCATGGGGTAGTTTTTCTCCCCATGCATGCTGAAGGTGAATACCCGCGATTCGTTCTGAAAAATCTCTGCTGTGCCATTTCCCTGATGCACATCCAGGTCGATGATGAGAATTTGCCTAGCCAGCTTGTTGTCCAGGAGGTATTGTGCGGCAATGGCCTGATCGTTGAGCAGACAAAATCCTTCTGCACGATCCGAGTATGCGTGATGCGTGCCTCCGGCAATGTTCATTGAAATGCCATATTGCCGAGCATATTCGGTGGCCGCAATGGTACCCGCGCAAATCTTCCTTTCTCGGGTGACCAAACCCGCTGAAAGCGGAAATCCACTTTTTCGTTGTTCGGCTTTGGTCAAAGTAAGTTGATTCAGTTTTTGCCAGTATCCTGACTCATGTACTGTCAAAATAGATTCTTCTGAAAGCTTCGAGGGCTCAAAGATGTTGGCCTTGGTGATGGTTCCTTCGTAAATCAGTTGCTCTGGCAGCAAATCATACTTCTCCATCGGAAAACGATGCTTGGGTGGAAGCGGATGATTGTAAATAGGCGACCAGGCAATTTTGAACATGGCAATAAAACGCTAAAGTTGATGAAAAGTTTGCATGGATTGATTCAATTTGCGGCTCGATTTGCAGAACGAAATTAAATCTCAAACTTAACATGAATCGCCAGTTATCTCATTTTCTTCAGCTCGGTCTGGCTATTTTCATCATGTCCAGTTCTGGAACATTGGGGCGATTCATTGACATGCCACCTCCGGTCATCATCTGGGTGCGGTGTGTGATCGCAGCGGTGGCATTATTCTTAATTATTAAGCTCGGCCCATTCGATTTTCGCCTACCTAAAGGCAAGCAGTTTTATGCATTATTCGTTAGTTCGCTGTTTCTGGGCGCTCACTGGGTAAGTTATTTCTATGCACTCAAGCTCTCTAGCGTGGCTGTGGGTATGTTGTCGCTATTTACCTATCCGGTAATCACGGCATTTCTTGAGCCGATCATGTTGAAGACACGTTTTGATAAGGTTAGTATTGTTTTCGGCCTGCTCGCTTTGGTAGGTGTGGCACTTTTGGCTCCCGAGCTTAGCCTAAGTAACGATTTCACTGTCGGTATATTGATAGGAGTGGGGTCGGCTCTGGTGTATTCCATTCGAAATATTATGATGAAGACGCAGGTGTCAGGTCAGTCTGGCGTCACATTGATGTTTTATCAGTTGCTGATCATTGATATTGCATTGCTGCCGGTTGTATTCATGTTTGACATTGATTTGGGTGCGGGAGTGTTGAGCAACTGGAAACCCTATTTGGTGCTTGGCTTGCTCACCACAGCTGCAGGGCATACACTTTTTGTGCTGAGCTTTAAAAACTTTTCTATCACCACAGTGAGTATTATCAGTGCTATTACACCTTTGATGGGTACGCTGCTTGGGTTTATGGTGCTAGGAGAAATCCCGTCGGGACGTACCTATATTGGTGGACTTTTGATTTTCCTTACAGTAATAGCTGAAAGTGTGAAGTCTGTGCGATCGAGAGTAGATTGATCTGAAACAATAGATAAGAATTGATGGTAAAACTTGCAGAAAGCAATTAGTAGTATTTTTTTAGTGGAGAACATTTACAACCAGTGATTTTTCTATTTTCTTTTATTCTGAGTTTTATTTCACTCTCGGAGAAGCATACCACTTCTGATCCGGTCATGATCTCTGTGCTGGTCGATGATTCGGGAGACTGGACTTACGAGCATTTATCAGACCAGGCGATACAAGACCAATTTGATCTTCACCCTCTGGATAATCCTTATTTTGGCTATACCACTAAGCCACATTGGTTCAGGATCATTTTGCCGAAGCATTTTCGTGGCGAAAATGCTACTGTAATCATTAACTATCCAAGTATTCGTGATATCCGGCTGTATGATGGGAATAAAGCACCCCAGCTTGCCGGACGCAACGTGCCAGTAGAAAATTGGCCTAATAAAGCAAGGAATATTGTTTTTGATCTGAATGAAGATCATGCAGATACCATATACTTAAGAGCACAGGAAAAAGCATCTCTTATAGTGCCCGTTGCGGTCAAGTTGGAGCGAAACTATAAAGTTGACTCACTGGTAGAGAACGTTCTTTACGGGTTCTTTTTTGGGTTTGTCATAGCCATGATTTTGTACAATCTCATGTTGTTTTTTTCACTCAGGGATGTCACATACTTTTATTATATCATAGCCATGGCTGCCGGAGGTTTGGTGGCTGCCATACGAGCAGGGTACGCCATTGTGTATTGGTGGCCCAATAACTCCATTCTTGATGACAGGATTTACCTGATTTGTGGCGGTGTTTCCATTATGGCGTCCAGCAGATTTGTATCTAATTTTCTCGGCTTGACCCAGTCGAACAAAAAGATAGATTTCTATCTGTGGGTTGTGTCTGCCATGGCAGCAGGCATGGTGGTACTTACTTTTTTTCTCGATTTTGTGCAGCTCACCAATTATGGCCGCCTCTTGGTTGCAGTAGGTATCCCTTCGTTTTTGGGGATTGGTATCTGGAAATGGGTAAAAGGCTACCGTCCGGCGAGGTTTTTTGTGCTTGCCTGGATTCCATATATCGCTGGCCTGGTGCTTATTGTGCTGAAAGGTGGCGGATGGGTACCATATAGTCCCCTTGTGGATATTTCGGCGGAAGTGGGCACTTGCCTGGAGGCTATACTTCTCTCTTTTGCACTGGGAGATAGGATATCTTCTTATAAGAGAGCGAAATCTGACGCTGAAAAAAAGGTGTTGGAGTCGGAACTCGAGCATAAAGTATTGCTTGCTCAAAATCAGCGGCTGGACTATGAGCTGAAGTTGAAAGAAAAAGACCTCCAAAATGAGCAGCAGCAATTAGCGACCACTACACTTTGGCTCACACAAAAAAACAAAGTGCTACAGGATTTGCAGCAAAGCCTCAAGACCTTAAAAAGTGGCGATCAGTCAGCAGAACTCAAATCGATGAGAAAAAAAGTGGAACAAAATCTCAATGCTGAGGAGGACTGGGTGCGTTTCAAAGAACATTTTGAAAAAGTTCATACTGGATTTTTCAGCGTGTTACAACAAGATTTCCCTGCTCTCACCAACAATGAGCATAGGCTCTGTGCTTATTTAAGAATGAATATGTCCACCAAAGAGATTGCCGCTCTACAAGGCGTATCTACTACTGCCATTGAACAGGCGCGCCGTAGGATGCGCAAGAAAATAGGTATCTCCAACACGGAGACTAACCTCCACACATTTTTGCAAAATTTGGCTTAATACACGGCAACTGGATTTACCAGAATCTTGGATAGAAGGAAAACGAATTTCACCAGAATTTTCGTCGATGTATTAGTGCGATTTATCGAAATAGGCTGTTTAAATCATTTATAGAGGGATTTTAATATTTGATGTAGGGGTGATGTATCAGTGTTGTAGGGGTGGAATTTTAGGATTCTGACAAGAATGGATATCAATTTGTAAAGTAAATTTTTCCAAAACTGGATTCTCTAACCTTTACAAAAATGCTTTTAAAAACGACCCGTTTATCTGCGCGAACAAATGCTTTTATTCAGACAAAATGTCTAATAGTATTGATCTGCTTCATGTGTGCTCTGGCAGCAGAGGTTTGCGCTCAGGGCCTAACAGGCCTTCCTGGAGGAACCCATGGTAATGATGAAGCGAATGTTTCTTTCTCATCATCAGGAAGTATCCACACCATAAAGATCAGAACAACCACAGGTGAAGACCCAAACCCCTACGATCACATAGCTGCGGTTCAGATAGTTGCGGACATTTATGATTTGGACAATAATTTTATAAAGGCAGAATTTCCGTTTGTGATAGGGCATGAAGTACTCATTGGAGATTACTTCTCCCCCTCGTCCTATTTCGGTTCTGAGCAATCGATGGGCGGTACTATTTATGCAAATGGGGGATGGACGAGCGAATCTTTGGTTTATTATTATCAAAATGATATATCTGAAGCCATTACTGTTTCAGATGAGATAGTGGGTAGTGTTTCGCATTATGTATCCGTGAGTATAGATATGTCTCATCCTGATATGGCAGCCTGGGATGATAAGATTGTAAAGTTTTTGGTGCAAGGCGTTTACCGCGAACGAGCGGATGATGATAACTATCATGATGGCGTATCATTTGACAATAGTGCCATTGTGAATTTCGGTTCGGGAAATGACAAAGCCAGAATAGATTACTCATCTATGGTGCACACTGACACAGAAGGTCTGGCTCGTCTTTGGTTCAACGTGGAGACACAGACTAGCCTTGATCATTTGCAACATTTGGAGTACCTGGATATTGACTACTCAATTGATGGTGGAGCATATAGAGGATTGGGTTATATCCGTCACAATGCCATCAACTCAGACTATAGTCCATGGCCTACATATGACAATATCTATTTGGAAAATAGCTATAGGCTTTACTTCTCCAATGAAGAAGGTGAATGGGAAAGTGGAGCTATAAGTGGGCAAGTGCATGATGTAGGTGATGAAAACAGAATGGAAATTCGTATCAATACCAACGAAATTCCTCGGTTTAGCAACGCCAGTGATGTGAAATTCAGGATTAAGGGGCAGTTTAGAAATTCCTCGGCTATTGGCATCTCTACTTCTAATGTGGAACCAGTGTACTCTGATGTTTTGTCATTGAGTGAAGAGGATGGAAACCCCGCAAACGAAGTGGATATTACCGGATTACCTTTTGATGAGTCTGGCGCTAATCGCATTGGCTTTAATCTGGAAAAAAGAGAAGGGGAAAAATTCTTCGATCATGTAGGGTGTCTGGTGCTTTACTACAGACCTGAAGGTGGCAGTTGGAGCAAGCTGATGAATATCCGTCACAATGCCTCTATTTTTTCTGGTGGAGATTGTGATCCAGTTTCAAGCCCGGCAACCAGTGATACTTTCGGCGGACCTGATGGTGATCAATACACCTTCTCAACTACCGAAGAAGCCCGGATATTTGCGAGAGGAGGAAAATATTATACCAGTGTGGATGATGTTCCATATGAAGCAGGCACTGATGCCATGATTTATGTGACACATTATATCAACCCTGAGGACTTTGGGAAAAGAATCGAGTACAAGTTGGGGGGTATTTTTTATGAGCGCGATCTGTTTGGTAAGTCTAGTCAGATCCAGCTTTGGAATAATTCCGGAACCGATGATTTCGTAGATGCATCAAAACCTGACTTCACTCAAATACCTGATATCGCGGCACCAACAGTACAACAGGCAAGCAGTGAGTGTGGAGTCGAAATATCATGGATCGAACCACAAACAGCCTTCGGAGATGCTGACCGACACAAAATATTGATATATCGCAATGGAGAGATCATAGCAGAACTTGATGCGCATGATGCATCTCATGGAAACAGCTTCATTGATACCGACATTGACCGAAGAACCAACTATGCGTATCAGCTTCAAGTGGCCTACCAGCGCTACGCCAATGGTTGGCTCAAAGGGAATGCTTCATCTGCTGTAAACTTCCAATATCCTCTTTTGCCGGCTCCTTCAGGTTTGGGAACCGAACAAACAGATTGCGGTGGTGGGATCACAGTGGCCTGGACGATGGGCGATAATCCCGATTACTTCAAAATTCAGAGAAAAGATGACAACAGTGGCTTTACGACCGTGGCTGAAGTAGAAGGAGACCAGAGAAGCTATATTGATAATCATGAAATAGAAGCCGGAAAAGTCTATTACTATCAAATGACGGCCGTAGATGATATATGCGGGTTTGAAGGAACTTTTACCAGTGTACATACGCATACTGGAGACACGGTGGATATTTCTCTTGTGATCAACAAGGCGGGGCTAAAAACTTCCAAAGGGTATTTTTCTGATCGCACAGAATTGTTCTGGGAGACCACCGGATTCAACGAGGCTTTTGCAACTCGTTACAAGATTTTTGGAAGAGAATTGGGGACAGACATAACTCCGGTTTTACTCCAAACCGTAGATAGGGATACTCGTTCGTGGTTTCACGAAAGAGGTGACGCTGGTGTTATTTACGAATATTTTGTGGTGGCCGAACGTGTGGTCGAAAATGATTGCGGTATCCAAACCACACTCTCATATCCTGTTGATGCGCTTGAGGGTGAATTGGATATTGAGGCTTTGCTACCAGAGAAAGGGGTGGCTTACAATGTGGGGCTGAGAAGTCCTGCTGCTGTGGTCAACGGTAATATCACTTATTCAGGCGGTATCCCTGTGCCAGACGTAAAGGTTATTGCTGAAAAAGATGGGAATCAAACAGGTAAATCACTCTATTTTGATGGAACAGACCACATCTCGGTTCCCAATTCTGAGGTGTTGATGGTGGATACAGCACTGACGTTATCTGCCTGGATCAAACCTGAGAACTTGTCGCCAAATGTGATGCTCTTTAAGCATGGCAGTTATGGCCTGGAGTTTAATGGGTCAGAGGCCTTCATGTTTATAAGAGATACCGTAGATCAAACAGCGCACGTAGTTCAGATCCCATCTGCTGATTTCAAAGTTGGAAATTGGGTAAACCTCATGTGTACCTATAGATCTACAACAGGAGAATTGAACTTGTACATCAACGGTGTAAATACAGGTTCTCCTACCATCGTGCCTGAAGGTCGCCGGATTATCAACAAGTCAGAATGGGATTTTCTGATTGGAAAATATCACAGCCCCGGGTACAACTTTCAGGGGCATATGGACGAAATCCGTATTTACAATAGAGCGCTTTCTGCCAATGAAGTAAAGCGAGAATACGGTCGCAGTACTGTTACGGATGCGGAGGGTCTGGTAGCTTATTGGAAAATTTTTGAAGGTGCTGGCAAATATGTGTACGACGCAGCACACAAAGGTTCTGCCTATTATAAAAACGATGGAGAGATTATGGGTGCCTCCTGGTCCGACGATATACCAAGTGTGACCCAGCTGGGGATAGCAGGATACACCGATGACACTGGTAATTACACCATTGCAGGAGTTACTTATGAGGGAAACGGAGAGAATTACCGAATCGTACCAACCATCACTTTGGGAGGTGTCGTGCACGAATTTGATCCGGGTAGTAAAGTCATCTTTCTTGGAGAGGGTAATGGGGTAGAAAATGGTGTGGATTTTGAAGATATCTCTTCGTTCAATGTGTCTGGAAATATCAGGTTCCTTTTTGAAAATACAGAAGAAGGGGGTGTGATGTCTTCAGGTTCTGCTGGCGTTAGCATCTGGCTCGATGGTGTCACCGAGATGAAGACGCTCAGCAATGCATCCATCGTTACAGATGCCAATGGTGCCTTTTCGGTGGACGTGCCAATTGGACATCACTTTTTAGAGTTTAGGAAATTTGGACACACGTTTAGCGAAGCACGATTTCCGGCATCAGGTACTCATGATTTTCAGGAGGATGTCTCAGGATTGGAAATATGGGACGAAACAACTCACAAGCTAGTCGGAACAGTATTAGGGAGTGTGGGCGCAAGAGATCTGCCATTTATCTCGGATGAGATCGTCAATAACATTGGTAAAGCATATTTTACCATTACCTCAGATGACGGGCTTATTTCTCGTGAGGTCGTTACGGACAGCCTGACAGGGAAATATAACATCAATCTCCCTCCAAAGAAATACACAATGTCTAGCATCAGATGGTCTGCAGATGACGAAGAAATTATTGCTTCTTCAGAAATTGAACCAATTGATCTCAGCCACACCTCGGCATACCAGCCGATCGTAGAAATAGACTCTGCTAGTGGTTTTGAGCTTTCGCAGACATTTCCAATTGCTGATGTAACCACGGTCATTTCAGACTTCAAGCTGGACACACTTAAACTCGAAGAGAATAAGTTAGAGTTTACCTGGACCCTCGACCAGACGGGAATGGTAGGAATCTACCATTTAAGAAAAGAAAATGATAATTTAATTACTTCATGCTGTGATGGGCTAGATCCTGGGCACACCTTTTTTACCCCGGGCACCTATTCAGATTATTTGACTTATTCGGATGAGCTTCCCACAGAGATCTACCTGAAATACATTGACGGAAGCGGAAATGAATACGAAGTGGGAATTGATGTGCTTACGAATGAACCAATTGTGCGGTATGATACCCTGGGAACGATTATTGACTCATTAAAATACAACGTAAGGCAAGATTATGAATATAGAGTTGCGCCTTCATTGGTAGTGAGTAGTATTGAGGGAGATTCTATCCGAGGCGAATCCAACTATGCTTATAATCTTGGAGATGAGGTTGTTAATGTGGACTTGACGCAGTTGCGATACCCGTCTTTCTTTTCGCGCAGCGACTATTCAATTTTGATGCGGGCTGTCGAGCTGTATGTCAACAAAGACAATGAAACTACCTATTCAGTTCCTGTTTCCGATGGGCAAATTTTGGTCAATAATGGTATTGGTCAAGGCTACTTCATTGATGAAGATGGTGGGAAAAATGTGTATCCTGCGGGTCAGCCTATAGAGCTTGATGAGCGTGGGGAGTTGGTCTATTATTTTAAGCCATCTGACCCCAATACCACAGAGATAACTTCGTCTGGATTGGAGTACGAGAGCTACACCAAGTCGATCAGTGCTACACTCACCGTAGGCAATCAGGTAGCTACCTGGCCAGAAACTCCCGGCGAAACCTTCAAAGCTTATGTGATGGGCGCTAAAGCCGTGGGTGATAACTTTATTAGCCTTAGCCCAACTACGGTAGAGTTTGTACTGCGAGATCCTCCAGGTTCCAACAGTTATGCTTATCGCGAAGCTGGGGTTTCTTCAAGTATTTCAGAGGAGTACTATACCGGAGGTTTTTTAGACAGTGAGACAAGCGGTAGCATAGGTTTTGGAGGAAACCCATCAGTAGGACTTTGGGGATGGGTCAACATCGAGGTGGAAATCGAGGTTACAGCATCTGCAGGAATCAAAGCCAGTTCTGAACTTGGCGCTGGTGGAGATTTTGTCCGAACAATTGAAACTACCGAAACTATCAGTACAAATGATGAGCCTATACAAATTGGGAAGTCAGATGTCTTTGTGACTAAGACCAACAATCTGATCACGGGTACGGGGTTGTATGTCAACCCAATCCCTGTTGAGCTTTGCGGTGGTAATTGCTTTGGAGATGTGATCACACTCGGCGATGGTTCTCAGTACCAGCTTGGCGTCACTCAGCAGACTTTTACCCATCCTCAAGGTTCTCCAACCTATGCGGTGTATAGTGAAAGTCATATTGTGAATGTGCTGATCCCTGATTTGGAAGATATTAGAGATTCTTACTTTTTCTTCAATCCAAAGTACACCTCCAAGCTATCTCCCGATCATGCGATGTTTGGATCCAACAATGATGACCCGGTCTGGGGGACGGATGCCACCACTACCAATGCCATAAAGACCGAAGAGGAGGATTTTGACGGCCCAAGCTACACTTTTGACTGGGACAATGATCCATCATCGGTAGATTCTGTGAGATGGGTCAACCAGCAGATCAGGCTCTGGAAAGAAGCTTTGGCAGCCAATGAGATAGAAAAATGGAAAGCAACAAATTCTGGTAATGCAGAAAATGTTTCGCTTGCCAGCGGCGTGACTTTAGAGCGAACTAAAACCAGTAGTTCATCCGAATCATCTTTTACTTCGTTCGAAACATCATCGTCAGTTACGATAGGAGCCAACCTGGATGTAACAGCTGTCGTGGCATTAAAACTTGAGTCCAATACTGAAGTTGGCGTGAAAGCGAGCTCTAAACGATCTGTAGAAAATTCTCAAACCATCACCACCGGATACGTTTTGTCTGAGCCGGATGAAGATGATGCACTGAGTATCAATGTTGTAGATGGAGCAGGAAACAATGGAACGATCTTCTCAACCGTGGGCGGACAAACAACTTGCCCACATGAGCCTGCCATTGAGATGCAATACGTTACACCGGAGTATTTGGATAGAAACCTTGCGGAAATGCAAGCGGTGCTAGACGAACTGAAGACTAAAAGAGCTGCCACAGTAGCAGGTACTGCTCAGCTAAACGAGCTGATCAATGTGATTAGTGAGGAGATGACGGATTTGGGCAACCAAATCAAAAAGAAGATCGAGGAGAAAGCGGCAAGAACTGTTTCTTTTAGTAGGCTCATAGCTTTGGCAACAAACCCTGATGCCATCAGAGAAGAATATGAGGCGGCTCTTAATGAGATTGCAGAAACAATCAATTTCACCCAACAGCAAATAGACCGACTGGCAAGTAAAGTGGCGTTTATCCAGAGAGAAATAGCCATCTATGATGTGCGTGTTGCCGATCTAACCAATGAGATTGAGGAGGTGGAAGCGTCCATTGCCAATGTCAATGCACTCAAAGGAGACTTGCTGTCAGGTAAAGTTTACCTGAGTCAGCCAACCCTACAACGAGAAAAGCCTTCGATGCTGATCAATGGAGCAGAGCAGGCTCAGATCTTCAACATTCCAGCCGAAGAGCAAGGAAACTTCACCTTGCTGATGGCCAATGAGAGTGAGAGTGGTGACGCCCAGTATTATGCTGTAGAGCTGCTGGATGAGACCAATCCTGGATTGATTTTAAAAATTGATGGGGCCAATATTAGTTCTGGAAGAGAATTCCTCATACCAGGCAATGGGGCCATCCAAAAAATCATGACTGTGGAGCGTGGGCCTTTTGAGTATAGCTATGAGGATGTAAAAGTGATTATTAGGTCCACATGTCAGTATGATCCCACTGGAAATGATGCGCTTATTGCTGATACGGTCAGTTTCAATATTGAGTTTTTGCCGGTTTGTACCGATGTGGAGATTACCTCACCGAACCAAAACTGGACTGCCAACAATTCTTTTGACAATGTAATGCCAATCATTGTAGGCGGTTATGATGTGAATGGAACCGGTTTTGAAAAAGTCAAAATTCTTTATAAGGAAAGCAGCAATAGTGAGTGGAACTTATTGGAGACGGTGTATAGGGACTCAACCATCACGGGTTGGGAAAGCGAAATGCCGGTATTACCAAAATCGGGTAATTCTTTTACATATAATTGGGATGTCAGTCAGCTTCCTGATGGTAATTATGACATTCAGGTTGTTTCCGTTTGTGCTCTGGCTGAGTCCGAATCAGAAATTTACAGCGGAATCATTGACAGAGTAAGCCCACACCCTTTTGGTACACCAGAGCCAGCTGACGGCATTTATTCTGCCGGGGATGAAATCGCCATACAGTTCAATGAACCCCTTAATGAAGGACTGATCCGGCCATCGGATTTCAAAATAACAGGAGTGCTCAATGGGGGAGAAGTGCGACACAATGCAAGTGTATATTTTGAAGGAGTTGGTGCACAGTATATGGAAATCCCGAAGGGACTTGACTTTACCCGCAAGTCATTTACCATAGAGATGTATGTAAAAAGAGCTGCTATAGGCGAAGAGATTTTGTTTGCTCAAGGAGGTGCAGTCGATCGGTCTATCCTCATAGGATTTGATGCCAGCGATCAGCCTTATATGAGCATTGATGGACAGGTATTGACGGCAATTACAGGTGTTACTGATAATATGTGGCATCACCTGGCTTTTGTGTATGATCATGGAGCAGGTGATGCCCTTATTTATGACAATGCAGTCAGTGTTGGTGTGGACAATAGTTTTGAGTCGGACTACCAGAGTTCAGGTAGGGTCTTTGTAGCCAAATCCACTTTTGGGGATGAGCGTTCATTCGAAGGAAATATCCACGAATTGCGCGTTTGGAACAAGCCTTTGATTGCCTCTGAAGTAAACTTGGTAGCCACCAAACGTATGAGTGCCAATGAAACGGGATTGGTAGGAAACTGGATGATGGAAGAAGCCAGTGGAGATGTGGCACTGGATCATGTTCGTAGCAAACATGCACAGGTTTATGGTCAGTGGGCAATTGAGCCGGGGGGACTTGCTTATCAGTTTGACGGTTTGTCCAGAGTGGAGGCACAAAGTCCTGCGTTCAGCCATAGTTCCGATTTTACCATTGAGTTTTGGGTGAAAGGCTCGCCCGTTTCCGATAGTGTTACTTTCATTGCTAATGGTACTGGTGATGGGCAAGATACCAACACATCAGGCTGGGCTATAGGGGCTGATTCACAATCTCAGCTTATCGTCAAATCCAATGGACAAGTAATTTCACCTGAAGTCGAGATTCTTGATGATAGCTGGCATCACGTTGCGGTTTCTGTTAATCGTGTTGGCAATGTGACTTGCTTTATTGATGGCCAAGAGGTAGGTAAATTCAGCGCTGACCTTGTGGAGGGTTTTGGCGGTAGTGCCTTACTGCTGGGAGCCAGAGGCTGGTATAATGGATCTGTGGAGGTTACAGATCAATATTTCTCAGGTGCCCTGGATGAGGTTCGTGTCTGGGCGCTGGCAAGAAGATCCAACGATATCGACACTGATATACAAAACAAACTCACTGGCAATGAAACCGGACTGGTGCTTTATTATCCATTCGAAAGCTATCAGGATATTGGAGGAGGAGTGCTATCTGCACTAGTCGAAACCCAAAACCAAACCTCTACGGACTTGTCCGTCGAAAATGACCTTCAGGGGACGCAGGTTGGTCAATTCATTGAGAATACACCAGCTATCAAATTACCTAGACCAGCACAAGCTGTTTCATTTAATTACAGCTCCAATGGGGATAAAGTGATTCTTTCTCCAGCTGTTGATCCGGAGGTGATCGAAGATGTGATTTTGACCATTTCTGCGAAAAACCTGAAAGATGTCAATGGCAATGCTATGGTTTCGCCAGCGAGCTGGACTGCATTTGTAGATCGAAGTACACTCAACTGGGTTGAAAACGAAAAGATCCTGGAAATACCGCTTGGTGAAGGGGCAACCTTCGAAGCAACGATTTATAATAGAGGAGGTAATGTTGAGAGTTTTACTTTGGCAAACCTTCCCGGTTGGCTCACAGCATCACCTGTGAGTGGATCTGTTGCTCCGCTTGAGTCTCAGGCTATTCGCTTTGCGGTGAGCGATGCAACCAACATCGGTAGTTATGTGGAGGACGTGGTGATGGAAAATAGTTTTGGTTTCGATGAAAAACTCATACTTAACCTGGATGTGTATCAGGCACCACCGGAGGACTGGAACGTAAACCCTGCCGACTATGAATATTCTATGTCTGTTTTGGGCAGAATCAGAATATACGGCGAGTTCTCCAGAGATGAAGACGACCTCATTGCCGCATTTGTCGATGGAGAGTGCAGAGGTGTGGCAGCATTGAATTACACCGCCTCTCAAGACAATTATCAAACCTTTGTTTCTATCTATAGCAACGAATTGGAAGGTGAAAGTATCGAGTATCGTATCTGGAATGCCAGCGAGGGGCTCGTTCATTCGTTTGTTTCGGCATCAAATGAGGCCGTAGATACATTCGTTGCAGATGCTTTCCATGGTTCTATTTCAGATCCGGTGGTTTTCGACGGAGGTGCCAATATAGAGCAGGCCTTCGATGTGGTTTCAGGATGGCAGTGGCTTTCGTTCAATCTTTCTTCTGCTGAAATGAGCAGCACCAATACTTTTATGAGCAATTTTCCTTCAGTTGATGGGGATCAAATTAAGAGCAACGCCTTCTTTGATCAGTATGACGAAGAAAATGGATGGTTGGGCACGATTACCTCCAATGGAGGAATCCAATCTGGAGAAATGTACAAATTCCGACTGACGAATTCCGACAAGTTGAAGGTGAAAGGAGAGCCAGTAGATCCTGCGTCTAACCCGATTGCATTACAAGCGGGATGGAACTGGGTGAGTTTCCTGGGACAAAATATGATTCCTGTGAATGAGGCTCTGGCAAGCGTCACAGGACTTCAAATAGGAGATGTGATCAAAAGTCAAAGACAATTTGCGACCTATGGTGGCCCTGGTGTTGGATGGATAGGTAGCTTGGAAACCATGGTTCCGGGAGACGGGTATTTGTATAGGGCAGCTAATGCCGGGTCAATAGTATATCCGAAAGTTGCGGCGACTGCTGGTCGGGTTTCTGCTCCTAACTTCGAATATCTTAATATCGAAACTTTTGAAGTTCCAGTTACCCATTTTCAAGACAATATGACCCTGACCATTCAGACTGATCAGGCGTATGAGATGCTGGTGGCTTATGCTGGTGGCGAAGTGCGCGGTGTGGCTCAGCCTCAGTTCAACCCGATTACGGGAACGCATGGATATTTCCTTACGGTATATGGACACGCTGCAGATCAGCTGGCGTTTAGAGGATTTAATTCTGGCATTGAAACCGAACTTTACGGACAGTTTGATGTCGCTTTTTCTTCTGAAAATACAATTGGCCGTCTTGATGCTCCATTTTTTTTAACGGCAGCACCACTTTCTATTTCAGATTTTGATCAGTTAAACATTTACCCGAACCCGGTAGCGGATGTGCTTACGATCGAGTTGGACGAAACCCCTTTCAGCAGTTTCAATGTTCGTACCCTTTCAGGGAAAGTAGTAGCTAGTCCGATGCTCCAAACCAAAGACAAGAAAGTGGAGATTGATTTGGGACATTTATCATCAGGTGTTTACCTTCTTCATTTTGAAGGAGAAAAGGGTAGTAATTCACTGAAATTAATAAAACAATAGCCGATTAAGATGCTGATGCCTGGATTATGGATATCAGCATTTTTTTGATATCACTGATATGAGAATACTATTAAGCATATTGTTTCTGGTTTCATCTTGTGTGATTCTTGCCCAGCCCAGTTGGTCTGTCAATCCGAATGACTATCAATATTCCATGACAGTGATTGCTGACCTGAGTGTAGATGAGGTCTATTTGCAATCATCTCAAGATATGATAGGGGCTTTTGTGGATGGTGAACTGCGAGGTGTGGCCACCCCTCAGGTATACATTCCGTCTTTGGATCGGAAGGTTGCCTTCTTGACGATTTTCAGCAATTCGGTTTCGGGCGAAACGATTCATTTTCGACTTTATAATTCTAGTCTGGATGATGAAGTGCCTGCCATTAATGAGTTGGCCTTCGTCGATGGTGGGCAAGAAGGGCAAAATGCTGATCCCTACCTCGTAGAAAACCTGGTTTTGAAATTAGACCCTTCAAGTCCTGTGGATGTGCTGGCATTTTCTGCTCCGTTTATTATTTCACTTAGTTCCAATTTGGCAGAGGAGGTTACGCTTTCGCTAAGTGTGGTATCCGGTCCGGTAAGTGTTGAGCGTATAGATGACTCTAATCAGTTTATGGTTTCGAATGATGGAGTAGCAGGAGTAGCAACTCTGGACGCTATTGCCCCGGGTTCGGGGTATTACGATACGGTTTCTAAAACGATTGATTTCGACGTGTTAAAACTGGATCAGACGATTATTTTTGGAGAGTTGGGAGATAAGACATTCGGTGATACTCCGTTTACCCTCACAGCGAGTAGCAGCTCAGACCTACCTGTTAATTTTGAGGTAATAGAAGGCCCGATTTCCATTTCTGATGAAACCGTCACGATTACCGGAGCAGGTATGGCTGAAATCCGTGCCACCCAATCTGGCGATGAGAGTTACAGCCCGGCATTGAGTGTGACGCAGAGCTTTGCCATCCATAAGGCAAGTCAGAGTATCACCTTTACGCCTTCTGTCATCCCCAATAAACAGACAGACGATGCGGACTTTAGTGTGAGTGTCGTCAATAGTTCGGGTGAAGATATTATCCTGACGGTGACAGGTCCTGCCACTGCAATTGAAAAAGAATCGAACGTTTTCACGGTATCCCTGACAGGTGAAACAGGCGAAGTGACCCTGACAGTAACTGCGGCAGAGTCTGCCAATTACCTTTCCGCCACTGAGAGTGTGATTTTTGAGGTTTTGGATCCCTCCGATAGGCTGGATCAAGCGATATCATTCGAGGAAGTCTTAGACAAAACCTATGGAGATGAGCCATTTCAGTTGAAGGCCAGTAGCACATCGGGGCTTGCTGTTTTGTTTTATGTAGTTCAAGGGCCGGTGAGCATAGAAGGAAATACAGTTTCCATAGAGGGAGCTGGAGAAGTAGTTGTTGGAGCTGTTCAGGAAGGAAATGATGAATACAGTCCAGCGGAAGAGGTGCAAAGGAGCTTTTTTATTGATAAGGCGAGCCAATCCATATACTTTTCTTTTGATCACGAACTCAATGAAAACTCAGCTGAAGTACAGCTAGTGGCGACAGCCAGTTCGGGGCTGCCAGTTACCTTTTCTTCTTCGAATCGATCAGTGTTTGCTGTTCGAGAGGGTAATCTTCTGCAGGTAAATAGTGTCGGAGAAGCAGTGCTTTCTGCTGAGCAAAGCGGGAATGAGTTTTATCATGCTGCATCACCGGTGCATTTAAGTGTCGTTGTGGGTGCTGTCTTAAATCGTATTATAGGTAAGGAGTCAGTTGTTTACCCCAATCCTGCAATTGATTTTATCTCCTTTGATTTGCCGAATGGTAGGTGGGAATACCGAGTGTATAACAGTCAGGGGCAATCGGTCGAGGCTGGAATTGTACAGAAAAATCTTGCAGTAGAAAAATGGACTGAAGGCGTCTATCTAATCGAGCTTCGAAATACCGGAGATTACGTGCACCGCGAGCGGATCATAAAAATTAGTCAATAAAAAACCCGCCGAAGCGGGTTTTCAAAGTCGAATAAAATGTCAAATTTTATTTCTGATTATGAACATGCACATCCATTTGCGGGAATGGAATGTTAAGGCCTTCTTCGGCGAAGGTTTTATATACTTTTTCGTTCATATCGAAATGCACTGGCCAAAGGTCAGCGGCTTGAGTCCATGCACGCACCACAAAATTGACGGAACTGTCACCCAGTGAATGCATGGCCACAAATGGTTCTGGGTCTTTCAGGATACGCTCATCTTCATTTAACAATTTCCAAAGCACTTCCTTGGCTTTGTCAGAGTCGTCACCATAACCAATACCAAAGGTCCAGTCTGTTCTTCTTACATCCTCTTGTGATAGATTGGTGAGTTCAGCATTTGCCAGGCTACCATTGGGGAGATAAACCACTTTTTTATCGAAAGTATTCACGATAGTGTAGAAAATTTGAATTTCTTTCACTGTTCCGAGGTACCCTTTTGCATCTATTACATCGCCTACTTTGAAAGGACGAAGCAATAAGATGATTACTCCTCCTGCAAAGTTTTGCAAAGTGCCCTGCAGAGCCAGGCCAACAGCCAAGCCGGCGGCACCAAGTACTGCAACGAAACTTGTTACCTGTATACCTACCATGCCCACTACGGATATTAGTAGCATCACTTTAAGCAAAACGCTAAAGAGGGTTTTGAGGAAAGGGGTTAACGATGGGTCAAAATTTCTTTTCGTCATTACTTTCCCCATGGTTTTGGTCATAATATTGATGATCCAAAGACCAATAATAAGTGTGAGGATGGCCAAAACTACCTTTGGGCCGTATTCCATAACGTATTCCATGGCTATAGCAGATAGGTCAAATACTTTATCTACTTGTTCTGAAACTTGTTCTTCCATTTTTTTTAGTTAAGTGATTTAATAATCTATTCTGATTTAATCTTCTGGATAAGGGATGAATATAAAATTGGTAAACTCCCTATCGACAACAAATAGACAACAAAACTCATCGGGGTTCTTGTATGTCTCGATGAATTTAGCTTTATCCTCGATTAACCCTCTTTGGAGAAACTCTTCCACGAAGGATGCATAATAATTCCAGTCGTTTTCGAGCTTGCCGGCTTCATAAAGCAGTTGGCCGATTGGCAGGTCTTCTTTGCTAATCGGGAATACGGGATATTCAGAAAACCCCTTCTTCCTGATCATATAAGAGCCCTCTTTGAGTAGTTCTGATACCTTCACAAAATCGCTAGAGATTTTGCCGAGGTATTTTGGGTCTAAAGTTGGATCGTTTTGCATTTCACTTTGCGATTATCAAACATCTATACTCAGTTAATGTTTGGGTGGATTAAAAAAAGAACTCAAATGTCTGACTGCTGCCAGGTGATTCGTATTCAAGGCAAAAGAATACCCAATTCTTAGCTTTTTCAATTATGGAATGAAAAATATTGGAAACTACTGGCAAGATTTAATTGTCTGAAACCGGAATGCTTATGGTGATCTTCGTTCCTTTACTGCCGTCGATGGTCAGGGTCCCTCCATTTTTTTCTACAAAGTCTTTGCACATCAAAAGACCAATGCCCGAACCTTTTTCCTGTTCAGTGCCATTTCTAGTGAGCGATTTTCCATGATTCATGATTTGGTCGATCATTTTTACGGGCATGCCAATGCCTGTATCTTCTATGGAGATATGTGATAGCGTGCCTGTCGATATGGCTGAAATGTTGATACGGCCATTTTTTGGAGTAAATTTAATTGAGTTGTGAAGCAGATTTCTCACAATGAATTCAATCATATCTTTATCGCCGTAGAGTATCGCTTCGTCAATCTCCGGATCGATTGAAAGTTTTATTTTTTTCTCTTCTATCAATGGTGAGAACAGTTTGACGGATTTGTCCAGGGCTTTTCTGAAATCGATTTTGGTCGGCAGGAAAGTGAGGCTGTCCTGCTGAAGCCTTGACCAGAGTAGCAGGTTGTCCATAAGAAGAGTGAGGTTTTGTAGTGACGATCTGGTTTTGTCGCTAAGTTCAGAGAGCTCTTCTTTTGAAAGCTTGTTGTAGTGATTAATGAACAGGTTGAGATAAGAGTCAACAGTTGTTAGCGGGCTTTTCAGTTCGTGGGAAATGATCGAGAAAAGTTTCGATTTGACCTGATTCAGTTCACGCAGTTCACTTTCCGAAAGTTTGAGTTGATGGAGCGTGTCTTCCAGCTCCTTGGTTCTCGCTTTTACCTGAACTTCCAGGTCATTGCGCTGCATTTCAATAAGGCGCTTTTTTTCTATTTCCTTTTCACGTGCAAGCTTTTCTTTTTCAATTTTTTCATTGGCCAGCATCTTTCGGGTTCTGTTTAGCCTGTCCGAAAGGCCTAGCGAAAAGAGCACTACCTGAGCAACAGCACCTATTTGTACAATATATCTCGTTATGAAGTTGTCCGGTAGATAGCTCAACTCTCGGAGGATGAACAGTACCCCACCTATATTGAATAGGGCGAAAGCAACAAGAAACCATAGTGCGGGCTTATATCCTTTTCGGTAAACAACAATGCTGGTTACAATGATTGATGTCATGGTAATAGCTCCGAGGGTACCAATGACATAGTTGGTTTCTACCAGCAGGTGCCCGATTTCCATCCAGCTGATGAGCCACATGATCAGAGGAGCTAAATACAGCAGAAGCAGCCCATTGAAAAAATTATGAAAATGAGGGACATACTGGTTGGTATGTAGGTATGTTCGGGTGAATAGGATCCTGCTGACATTCGTCAGTGGGATAATTAATGCGAAAAAGTAAGCGTTCCAGTGGGGCTTTGAGGGCCATAAATGCTCATAAGTAAATCCATAATAGAAGGCCATATATATACCAAAGCCAAAAATGGAAAGGACATACCATAGATAACTTTGGTCTTTCACGGCAAAGTAAATCATCAGATTGTACAGGGCCATGACGATCACTATTCCGAAGAAAAGACCATGTGCAAGAAGTCGCCGGCGCTCCTGATCTCTCCATTCACGTGAGGAGTACTCTTTCACTTCTGATGTACTCAGATCAAACAAAGGGTGGTTTCCTTTCACTTTGATTAAGAGAGTGTCTCCATGAGCTTCAAGAATGTTTTTGTAAGAAAAATAAGCTTTATTTTCTCCAGCTATCAGCGTGCCGGTTTCCTGCAGACCATCAGGAGTATAAGCTTTGATGTGCCCCCAACCGGACAGTTCTATGAATGCCGTTGATTCCTTAGGTATGACCTCAGTCCAATACCAGGTTTCACTGGAAAACATGGTTGAATCCGACTTGCTCTCCATCAAACTGTCAAGGTACAATTCCTGGGCTGCCGAGGAGTAGCAGAGAATTATTAGCAATCCAAAACCCCAATTCTTCATTTGGTGAATTTATCAGTTGCAATTTAATCGCAGGTTGTAAGTTGAAAAATTATACTTACTTTGAACCATGTCGGAAGAAAAAACCAGGATCTTAATAGCCGAAGATGATTTTGTGGTAGCAAAGAATCTGAAATTTACGCTGGCGGAACGTGGCTATGATATCCTGGGTATATGCGAGTCAGGAGAAGAATTGCTCCAGATGTTGGGGCAAAACCCACCTGATATTACCATCATGGATATCAATTTGGCGGGTTTGTTGGATGGTGTGGAAGTGACCTCCCTTATCAAAAACAAAACCAACATTCCAGTCCTTTATCTCACCTCAGACCGTGATCAGTCCACGTTGGAAAGAGCCAAACTCACCAATCCAGATGGCTACCTGATCAAACCATTTGATGATGATGAACTTGTTTCGGCCATTGAGATTGCGCTGCATCGCCATCATTTGAGTTCGGGTTACCAAAAGGAAAACAGTCTGGTAAGTGAGTCGGACCTGTTCGTAAAAGTGAAAAACAGACTGGAAAAAGTGAAATTTGAGGACGTGCTGTATCTGGAAGCCAATGATATCTACTCCAAGCTGGTTACTGGCAACAATAACTACATACTGAGCTATTCCCTCAAAACACTCGAAGACAAATTACCAGACCAGCAGTTTATGCGTGTGCATAGGTCCTACATCGTAAACGTAGACCATATCAATGCCATCGAGGATAACTATATTTTGATTTCTGGCAAGAACATCCCAATAGGTAAAACATACAGAGAGAGCCTAATGAAGCGCCTTTCTATAATATGAATACCACAAAAGTGACGCCTTTTTTATGCGTGAAAATATGGTTTTCATAACATAATGGAATTGAATTAACATATTTTCATCCACCTCGACATTCTTTGCGTTCACCTCGAAAAAACAGGACGTTCACCTGACTTTGCTTTTTAGAACCCAGATATAAATAAATATTCGAAGCTGAAAAAACCGAATTAATGGCTTCTGACAGTTTCTCTGGGTATGTATGGATTGCGATATGTTTTTACATGGCGTTCATTTTGTTCTTTGTGATAAGGGGGGCGTTAAAAACCAAGAGTATTTCAGATTATGCCCTCGGCAATATTTCATTTTCACCAGCAGCCGTTGGTTTGTCGCTCGCGGCATCTATGACCAGTGCCGCAACTTTCATTATCAATCCTGGTTTCATTGCTTTTTACGGCATCAGTGGCTTTATCTCTTTTGGCCTGGTGCTGTCCGTGTCAGCTATGATTTCGTTGGTGGTCATTACCAAGGGATTTAGGAAAATAGGCACGTCCGTTCAGGCACTTACCATGGCGCAGTGGATTGGCAACAGGTACGAAAACAAGAATTACGCACTGTTTTTTGGCTTTGTATCTATGCTGCTGATCACATTCGTTGTTCTCATTTGTGTTGGGTTAAGTAAGCTTTTGTCCACAGCGCTCAATGTGAGCGAGTTTGCTGTTTTGATTGGCACAGTGGTTTTTGTGTTTGGTTACATGATGTTCGGTGGGGCCAATTCGATGGTATATACCAACATGATTCAGGCATTGTTGATGCTGGTTGTGGCTGTCATATTGCTAACCTCTGGTTACGAACATTTTGAAACTGGCGTAGCTGGCTTCCTTGCCAAGCTGGCATCTATTGATCCCAATCTTTCCAGTGTAAAAAACCCCGATAGCCCTCTATTTCGTGATTTCTTTGAGATTATTTTTTGTCAGGTAGTAGTGGGCGTGGCTATCGTATGTCAGCCACACATTATCACCAAGTCATTGCTGCTCAAAAACGAAAACCAGGTCAATAGATTTCTTTTTATTGGAATCGCAGTTGAGCTTCTCTTTTTTCTTGTGGTATTTGCCGGGCTCTATGCCAGGTTGGAGTTTCCCGACTTGACAGCAGACGGACAGCCGCTTAGCCTCGATGGAATATTATCTGCATATGTTGTAAGGAAGTTTTCTGTAGGCATAGGAATTATCGTTATTATGGGGTTGATTTCTGCGGGCTTGTCCACGCTGGAGGGACTCATCCAAAGTTTGAGTACCACGGTGACTCAGGATGTGATCAGGCCTCTCTTCGGGGAGCCAAAAATGAATCCAATATTTCTCAATAGACTGACTATTGGAATATTAGCCATTGTTTCAGGAATATTCAGTTACCGACAGCTGGTTGCGCCTGATTTGAGTGTTGCCATTTTTGCTCAAAATGGAGTTTATGCATATTTCTCAGCTGCATTTGTGCCGGTACTTTTCGGCACTTTTATGAAAAATGTACCATTGTATGTACCATTTTCAAGTTCAATTGCGGCTATCATAATCCATTTTACGGTTTATTATGGCCGGCTCACCTCTTATATGCAACTTGAAATACGCAACCCGGCCATTGCCTCTACCATGGCTATACTGGGATCGGTGATGATAGGGCTGGCACTACTCGCTTATTATAGATCGAAAGAAAAAAAGGTCTCGATAGCATGAAAAAAGTACTGACGATATTATTGACATTAACCTGCATGATCGCTTCTGCACAAAATGATGAGTTACGGCCATCGTATAAATACACCGTAGAAAAAATTACCATTTCGGATAATGTAGAAATGGCTTATGTAGATGAGGGTGCCGCGGATGCTCCAGTTCTACTAATGGTACACGGGTTGGGCGGTTATATCAAAAACTGGTATCCAACAATCGATGGCTTAAAGGATAGTTTCAGATGCATAGCCATAGATCTTCCCGGTTACGGGCTATCCACCATTCAGGATTTCAACCAAGATGACTATATGGTATTTTTTGCCGAATCGGTAGTTGATTTTGTAAATAAACTAGGCCTGACTGAGGTGACACTCATGGGACACTCTATGGGAGGTCAGGTGAGTGTGTTAGTCGCCCTCAATAACCCAGAATGGCTCAAAAAATTAATCCTGGCGGCTCCTGCGGGATTTGAAAAGTTTACAGATCAGGAAGGAGAAGCATTGAAACAGTTTGCCTCTGCATCGGCTATCATCAGCCATACAGACGATCAGATTCGGGCAGCTTATCTGGTCAATTTTGTAAACATGCCTGATTTGGGTGAAGAAATGATTCAGGACAGGATCAAGGCCAGGCAAGCTGATTGGTTTGGCGCCTATGCCAAGGTTCGTGAGATGGGCGTAAAGGGAATGTTAGACCATCCCATACATCAGGATTTGATTAAAATTCAGGTACCTACTCTGGTGTTATTCGGTGAGAACGACCTTTTGATACCCAACAAGTATTTACATCCTCAATTGACCACTGGTCAGGTTGCGGATATCGGAAATAAAATACCTCAAGTGAAAATTGAATTGATCGAAGCTGCCGGGCATATGTTGCAAATGGACAGCCCGGCACGCTTCAATCTTATTGTTAAACAATCGTTAACCTACTAAAGTTATGAAAAAATTGTACCTAAACATTTTGTTTTTAGTCCTCTCTGTGTCGCTTATGGCACAAGGAGGTGTCATCACTGGAACAGTTTCGGATAGTGATTCCGGAGAGCCATTGATTGGTGCCAATGTGGTAATCAAGGGTTCTTTGAATGGAGATGAAACAGACATCAATGGAAAATTTAATATCAGTGGTTTAAGTGAGGGGAGTACCTACACCATCACGGCGAGCTACGTGGGATATGGCTCCATGGAGCAATCTGTAACCGTGAGCGGAACTACCACCGTAGATTTCAAATTGGTGGAAGGAACAGTATTTGGTGAAGAAGTGGTAATCTCAGCCACGAGAAGACCGGAGAAAATCACCGAAAGCCCTGCCAGCATAGAAGTAATATCAAAGAAAGAACTTGAAAACTGGGGTTCATTCAATACCGGAGAACTTTTGTCTCGACTGAAAGGCGTGGACTACATACGTTCAGGGGTAGTCGGAACAGGAATCAATGTTCGCGGATTCAACAGCAACTTCAACGCCAAGAATGCTCAGGTTACCGACGGACGCTTTTCCAGTTTGGTGGCCACAGGCTTGCCATTCGGTCCATTGAGTCCACAGATCAAAGAAGATATCGAAAGGGTAGAAGTTATACTCGGCCCCAACTCTGCGCTGTACGGCCCCAATGCCCATAATGGACTTGTAAATATTATTACAAAAGACCCAAGGTCGTCACAAGGAACCACTGTCGCTTTGGGAGCAGGAAATCAAAGTGTATTTACAGCCAGAGCCAGACATGCTCAGGCGCTGAACGACAAGTTTGCCTTCAAACTAAACTTTGAGTACACGCGAGGAGAAGAATTTGACTTTGCTGATTCTGTCTACATTGACCGAACAGACAATGCTGGTAATGGTGGCCCTGACGGCATCAAAGAAGGTTACGAAGAACTGGATCTGGACAATGAATTCGAATTCATCAAAGGAGGAGCTAGCCTTTATTATTCTTTGAATAGTGAGTCAGATCTGATCTTTTCTTATGACGCCAGCAACAGTACCTACTTAGCTCCAACTAATGTTGGTAGAAATGAAATCGTAGACTGGAAAATTCAAACATTTCACCTGAGGTATGTTTCGCCCAGGTTTTTCGCCCAGGCGTATCTGAGTTTGAGTGATACAGAGGATACACATTCTCTTGACGACAGAACAAAAGCATACTACTCAGCTTTGGACGGAGGAGCCACTGAAAGTGAGGCTTTTGCTACCTCAATGGACGGAGGAGCCCGGTTTATAGATGATTCCAAACGTTGGAATGCTGAATTGCAATACAACAACACCTGGGGCAAGTTTAGTATGGTTACGGGTGTGCAGTTTCAAAAAGACTTTGCCAATTCGCACGGCACATATTTGCTAGATAAAGATGAAGACGACTATATCACCGTAAGTCAGATTGGCTGGTATGGTCAGGGACAATACAATATCGGGAACGGATTTAAGGCCACAGTAGCCACAAGAGCAGATAACCACGAAATTTATGGTTTCAACTTTGTGCCGAAAGTGGGAATTACCAAGAATATTAAGCGCGGAACATTTAGAGCTACCTATGGACAGGGAGTCGCAGCACCTACTATACTCAACATGTATGGCGATCTGTTTGGAGGCTTGATCCTCGGTAATGCAGAAGGCTTCACAGTCTTGACTTTTGACGAACAGGGAAATGCAAATGGAACCAAGCAAGTTGAAAAGCAGACCATAGAGAAGCTGCAAACTTTTGAGGTGGGCTACAAAGGAACTATCGGGTCAGATAAACTTTATGCAGACGTAAATGCTTACTATAATATTTCCGAAGATTTTCTGAGTCCGGTTACTGTAGTGGGAGTAGCCACACACCGAGGTGATACGCCGATAGAGGAGGTACAATCTGCCTATGGAGTTTATGGTGGGCTGGTAGCCACTTATGTCAACTTTGGTAAGTTCAATACTTATGGTTTCGATGTTGGACTGAACTATATGGTCAATGAAAATGTGACTCTGGATCTGAACTATTCATATTTTGATTATCCGATAGATGAAAACGACCTTAAGAATGACTTCAACGGCGATGGTACGGTTACCAAACTAGACGTGTTGGTGAATGCACCAAAGAACAAAGCGAGTTTTGGAATCAATTATAGTAAAAACAAGCTGTACGGAAATGTCTTTGTCAGATGGGTAGAAGCCTATGATTATTTCTCAAGTTTCCAGATTGCGGCTAAAACGCAAAACCTTTCTTACAGAGGTACTCCTATTAGAGAAGATGCACGAAGCACCGACTCTTATAACTATGGTCCTCTGGGGGGATTTGTAAACGTCGACCTGGGATTGGGATATAAAATCAACGATAAATTCACGGCATCAGCTGCCATCACCAATCTGTTTGATAGTGAATACAGAGAGTTCACTGCTTCACCATTCATTGGCAGACTTTACAGTGTAGAGTTTAGAATGAATATTCCTAAAAAATAAATATTAACAAGAATAGAGTTTTATGGGCTGGTGGCGTGATAGCCATCGGCCCACAATTTTTTGATGAATGAATAGACTTGAAAATAGAGTAGCCATAGTGACGGGTGGATCAAATGGCATAGGCAAAGCCACCTGTGAAAAATTTGCTTCGGAAGGAGCAAAAGTGATTATCTGGGATTTGAACGAAGAAGCAGGTAAGCAGCTTGCCGACAAACTGGGAGGCTTTTTTCAAAAAGTGAATACAGCAGATTATGATGCCGTAGGCCTTGCTACCACCGAAGTGATTTTAAAATTCGGAAAGATTGATATTCTGATCAATAATGCTGGAATCACTCGTGACGCCACGCTGAAGAAAATGACGTCAGAACAATGGCAGCAGGTGATAGATGTAAACCTAACGGGAGTTTTCAATTGCGGCAAGCATATTCAGAGCCACATGGTAGAAGCGGGATATGGCAGGATTGTCAACACATCATCCGTTGTTGGCATCTATGGCAATTTTGGGCAAACCAACTATGTAGCCACCAAAGCAGGTGTAATAGGCATGACCAAAGTTTGGGCACGCGAATTGGCTCGTAAAGGGATCACCGTAAATGCCGTGGCACCAGGATTCATAGCCACTGATATGGTCATGGCCATGCCGGAAAATGTCATTGATATGATGAAGTCTAAAGTGCCAATAGGAGACCTGGGCAGGCCTGAAGATATTGCCAATGCCTATTGTTTTCTTGCTTCGGCTGAGGCAGCCTATATCAACGGCGCTACCATCAGTGTGGACGGAGGGATGACTGTATAGTGATGAGAAACGCTAGGATAATATCAACGGGAATGTATGTTCCGGAGAACATCGTTCCTAATAGTTATTTTGATGAAATTTTGGGTGAAAATGTGTCTGATTGGCTGGAGGCCAATGTGCATATTCGCAACAGAAGATGGTGTACTGATGATCAGTCCACTGTGGACCTCTGTGTAGAAGCAGCTCAGATTAATCTGGATCGGGCCGGACTAAAACCAGAAGACATTGACTTACTGATCGTTTGCACCGATACTCCGGAGTACATTTCTCCTGCTACGGCATCTAAAGTGCAATATAAAACCGGGATGGTCAATGCGGGCGCATTTGATGTGAATTCCGCCTGTGCGGGATTTGTGATTGGGTTAGATACAGCCACCAAATACATCAAAGCAGACGATAACTATAACAATATCATGGTGATAGGTGCATATGCTATGAGCAAGTACCTAAACAAAATGGACAAAAAAACCTGCAACCTGTTTGCCGATGGTGCCGGGGCGGTGATTCTTTCCGCAACTGAAGACAGTCAATCGGGGTATCTGGCTAGCGAGCTCAGAACCAAGGGTGAATACTGCGACTGGATGGGGATTTATGCTGGAGGTACTTTTCAGCCAATCACAAAGGAGGTGGTCGAAAAGCAGGACCATTTATTGAAGTTTGTGAAACGCTTTCCGTCAGAGTTGAATCCTGATGTGTGGTCAGATATGGCCCTGAAACTGGCAGAGCGTTCGGACACAAAAATTGAGGATGTTGATCAGTTTCTCTTTACCCAGATCAATATCAACAGCATCTGGGCGACATTGGATAAGCTGAATATTCCCAAAGAAAAGGCTCACACGGTGATGCATGAATACGGCTACACAGGTTCGGCCTGCATACCGATGGCGCTGGATGAGGCGGTGCAATTGGGCAAGGTGAAAAAAGGAGATCTGATCTATTTCATTGGCTCTGGTGGAGGTTTGACTTTCGCTAGTGCAGCATTTCGATTTTAATTTATGACTTTTCGCAAAGACTGGATCGATCGCTGGGCAGGATATGCACCCATTAAGATGGCAGTAAATGATGCTCATTCGGGTGAGTATTATACTTATTTGCAGCTTAATAATCAGGCCAACTATATGGCTCAGCGCCTCGAAGAATTGGGTCTGAAGTCGGGCGATCGGGTAGCGGTACTTGCCGAATACTGTTTGGAATATATAGTGTTGATGGGGGCAGCTATGAAAACAGGTGTCACCATAGTACCTCTCAACTACCGACTGTCAAGCCGAGAAATCGCCTACATGATCAATAACTGCGAGCCTAAGCTGATTATCTGCGAAGAAAAATTTGGTGAGCTGTACGATCCAAACTTAATTGAGATCACTAGTCCCACAAGGATGTGGGTAAGTGAGATTTCAGCTGATTTAAAGACCAGGCTGAATACCATGCATGCATTTCCGTCAGCCTCTTTGAGTGACGATCATCCTTTGTTTATTATATATACTTCCGGAACTACTGGGTTTCCCAAAGGAGCAATCTATACTTATAAGATGGCTTTTTGGAATGCAGTCAATACCCAAATCCGACTCGACATTACCTCGAGAGACCACACTGTTATTTGTATGCCTCCATTTCATACCGGAGGCTGGAACGTGCTGCTTTTCCCTTTCCTTTTGCAGGGAGGATCATTTACGCTATTGCGCAAATTTGATGCCTCTGCGGTAATGAAGCTGCTGGAAGATGAGGAAGCGACCCTTTTTATGGGTGTTCCCACGATGCTGAAAATGATGGCCGAAGTTGAGGGTTTTCAGAGCACTTCCTTAGAATCATTGAGGTATTTTATTGTCGGCGGAGAAGCCATGCCACTGCCTTTAATCGAGCTTTGGGAGAAAAAAGGAATCCCAATTCGCCAGGGCTTTGGCTTGACCGAAGTTGGTCCCAACGTTTTCTCGCTGCATCATGACGATGCTATCCGTAAAATTGGTTCAATCGGCACTCCTAATTTTTTCGTGGAAGCGAAACTAATGAAGGAGGATGGAGTAGAAGCCGGAGTGGGAGAAGCCGGAGAGCTGTGGCTCAAAGGTCCGGTCACGACCCCCGGCTACTGGAACAATCCTTCGGCTACAGATGCCGCATTTGTGGATGGTTGGTTCAAGACGGGTGATATATTGCAAGTGGATGAGGAGGGTTACTATTTTGTGAAAGATCGCATTAAAAACATGTTTATTTCAGGTGGCGAAAATGTATATCCCGCTGAGATAGAGCGATTGCTTCAAACCCATCCAGCCATAGAAGAAGTAGCGGTTCTCGGTGTGCCTGATGAGCGATGGGGGGAAGTAGGAAAAGCTATATTGATCAGCAAAGACCCCTCTCTGACCCAGCAGGACATCCTTGAGTTTTGCTATGGACGAATAGCCAAATTCAAAATACCCAAGCACATCCATTTTGCGGATGCTATCCCTAAAACAGAAAGCGGGAAGATTGACAGAAAAGCCCTTGGTGACTTCATTAGCTATAGCAATCAATGATGCTAGCAGCATGAGTGCTGTTTATTGATAATAAATTATGGTTTTGCGGAAAGCAAAATCACATTTTCCACATGATGTATTTGTTTGGTTTAAAAAAGGCCTCTATTGTGTGTGTTAGTTGCTGTTTTGCATGTATGCCGTTTTCGCGAACAAAAACGGACACAAACGTGTTCATTTCTCATCATTTTCTCAGATAAGTTGGGAAAAAATTGGGAACTGTAAGCCTATTCATGTGATGTAAATTGAAGTTGCCTCATAAAACGAGAGTTAAATATAAATATGTAACTATGTTCCATAATTCTGTAAATCCTTCCTTTTCAGTTTTCGTATATTTGTTAGGTTGAAAAAGGTTATATCCATATCGCTTGCACTCCTGATGCTTACAAGTCATCTGGGTTTTGCCGTAGGAACTCACTTCTGTGGGGGACTTGCTGTAGAAGCCAAATTGATGATTGGACATGAGCACCTGGATTGTGGAATGGCGGACATGGATAAAGAATGTGAAGGCAAGTCCGACGGAAAAACCTATCTGGATAAAATGCCTTGTTGCGAGAATGAATACCTCAGCATAGAAGTTGAGGATGAGTTTAAACCAACTGTAGAGCAAAGTACACTGAATTTCGAGTTTGTTGCGGCATTTGTTGTCTCATATCTTGATGTCTTTTCAGTAGATGAGGTAAATCCACAATACACGGAGTACGACCCACCTCTGGTCACAGAGGACATATCAACACTTCACCAGGTCTTCATTATATAATACGCATAGTATGTTCCTGACAAATATGTCAGGTCGGGCAGATCATGCCCATTTTGAACTGACGTTTCAGTTTCAACTCAAAACATATTATGCTCAATCGAATTATAAAATACTTTTTAGAAAACAGGTTGGTAACTGTTCTAATTCTCATTGGCTTCATTGCCTGGGGAATTGTAACAGCTCCATTTGGATGGAGGGTAGGCGCATTGCCTTCTGACCCTGTGCCTGTGGATGCCATTCCCGATATCGGGGAGAACCAACAGATTGTTTTCACACAATGGCAAGGACGATCACCTCAGGATATCGAAGATCAGATCTCCTATCCAATGACGACCTATCTTTTAGGCATCCCGGGTGTTAAATCCATCCGAAGCTCCTCCATCTTCGGCTTTTCCAGTATCTACATCATCTTCAATGAAGACATTGAATTTTACTGGAGTCGATCTCGAATTCTGGAAAAACTCAATTCTATTCCATCTGGCCTCTTGCCGGAAAGTGTTCAGCCAACACTCGGTCCGGATGCCACAGCTCTTGGGCAAGTGTATTGGTACGCCATTGAAGGGCGTGATAAAGACGGAAATCCTACCGGAGGATGGGATCTACATGAGATTCGCACCGTT
Organism: Cyclobacteriaceae bacterium; assembly: GCA_039944535.1. Taxonomy (GTDB): domain Bacteria; phylum Bacteroidota; class Bacteroidia; order Cytophagales; family Cyclobacteriaceae; genus JAMZMI01. The sequence goes on along the minus strand of JBDUYP010000022.1, from coordinate 701,595 downwards.
CAGGACTTTTATGTGAAGTATGGGTTGAATGCTACCGAAGGAGTGTCTGAAGTGGCCTCAATCGGTGGATTTGTTCAGGAATACCAAATCGACGTAAATCCGGATGCGCTTTTGGCATATAACATCCCGCTGCATCGAGTCATGACGGCTGTAAAGCAATCCAACAAAGATGTTGGCGCAAAAACCATTGAAATAAACCAGGCTGAATATCTGGTCAGAGGTTTGGGCTACATCAAGTCTGTTGAAGATCTGGAGAAAGCAGTTGTTGCTGTTCAAGACAATGTACCTGTCAGGGTTATGGACATTGGTCGTGTATCGCTTGGCCCGGCTACTCGAAGAGGATTACTAGATAAAGACGGGGCTGAAGTGGTCGGTGGAGTGGTGGTCGCCAGATATGGTGCAAATCCACTGGAGGTCATCAACAATGTGAAGGACAAGATTAAGGAGATCGCTCCGGGACTTCCAAAGAAAACACTCGCGAATGGAACAGAGAGCCAGCTGACCATTGTGCCTTTCTATGATCGATCCCAATTGATTTATGAAACACTGGGAACACTTGAAGAGGCACTTTCATTGGAAATCCTGATTTCGATTCTGGTAGTGATTGTCATGGTGTACAATCTAAGAGCCTCATTTCTGATATCCAGTATTTTACCAATCTCCGTCCTTATGGTGTTCATCGCCATGCGATATTTTGGGGTGGATGCCAACATCGTGGCACTATCCGGAATCGCCATTGCCATCGGTACGATGGTCGATTTGGGGATTATTCTCTCCGAAAACATCATCAAGCATCTGGATGAAGCTCCGGCGGATCAAAAGTTAATCACCACGATTTACAATGGTTCTGCAGAGGTAGCGACTGCTATACTTGCAGCGGTTTCTACCACCATTGTCAGCTTCATTCCTGTATTCACCATGCAGGCAGCTGAAGGCAAACTATTCGGCCCGCTGGCCTTCACTAAAACATTTGCATTGGTTGCGGCACTCATCGTGTCACTATTGATTTTACCAACACTGGCTTACTGGTTCTTTGGTGCCAGAATTAAAAATGAAAAGGTGCAACAAGTCGTAAACCTTGGTTTGATCCTCATTGGGATTGTAGGATTAGCGTTCGGCCAGATTTGGGGTGGGATCATGCTGCTACTTTTTGGCTCACTTGTTTTCTTCAAAGCTTGGTATAATAGAAAAGAACGCCCTCAAAAATGGTACAATGGACTATTAAACAAGTCGGAACTTATTCTGGCTGTCGTCGGTGTGGTTTGGCTGCTTGGTAAATATTGGCTTCCACTGGGAGCCAGCCAAAGCGTATTTACGAATGTGTTTTTTGTTGCTCTTCTGGTTGGTGTTATCCTGGGAGCATTCACATTGCTGCAATACTACTACAAACCCATACTAAAATGGTGTCTGGCCAATAGGGTCAAATTCATGCTCATTCCAACCTTTCTAATCCTTTTGGCAGCCAATATCTGGCTAGGATTCAGCTCGGTATTTGGCTTTGTATCCAAAGGATTTGAGGCGATTGGTGTTTCGGTTCAATCCTCTAAAGTCTGGTCGACATTCGCTCATGCTTTTCCTGGTATTGGCGAAGAGTTTATGCCATCACTGGACGAGGGAAGTTTCTTGCTTATGCCTACTTCCATGCCACATTCAGGCATTGAGTACAATCGAAAAGTGGTTGGTCAGCTGGATATGTTGCTAACCAATATTCCGGAGGTGGATCTGACGGTCGGTAAACTAGGTAGAGTGGAATCAGCACTGGATCCGGCACCTATTTCCATGTATGAAAATGTGATCAATTACAAGTCGGAATATATGGTGAACCAAAGTGGTCGAAGGGTTCGGTTTCGGGTAGATGATGTAGGCCGTTTTGAGTTGACCGATGGATCATTCATCAATAACGAAGATGCGCTTCAAAAAGGGATCAAGCAATCCCAACTAATTGAAGATGACAATGGAAAGTATTTCCGCAACTGGCGACCTGAAATTCAGTCTCCGGATGATATCTGGAATGAGATCATCAAGGTGACCAAAATACCTGGCGTGACTTCCGCTCCGAAGTTGCAGCCGATCGAAACCCGATTGGTTATGCTTCAAACAGGCATGCGAGCTCCAATGGGAATCAAAGTATATGGGCCTGATTTGCAGACGATACAAGATTTCGGTTTGCAACTGGAGGAGATCCTTAAACGAGTTCCATCAGTGAAAACAGAAGCTGTCTTTGCTGACAGAATAGTTGGGAAACCTTACATGCATCTGAACATCAACAGGGAACAGATCGCTCGATATGGACTCAGTATTGAAGATGTTCAGCAAACCATTGAAACTGCCGTTGGTGGCATGAAGGTGACCACAACAGTTGAGGGACGAGAACGATTTCCTGTTCGGGTCAGGTATCCAAGAGAGCTCCGTGACGATCCTGAATCTCTAGCCAAGGTATTGATCCCAACTCCGACAGGAGCACAAATTCCACTTGGGCAGTTGGTGGACATTGAGTATGTGAGAGGGCCACAAGCCATCAAAAGTGAAGAGACTTTTTTGGTTGGGTATGTCCTCTTTGATAAACGGGATGGCTATGCAGAGGTAGACGTAGTGAACGAAGCGCAGCGGACTATTCAAGAGCGAATTGAGAGTGGGGAGTTGGATGTTCCTTCGGGTATCAGTTATAAATTCTCGGGGAGCTATGAAAACCAGGTAAGAGCTGAAAAGCGATTGGCCATCATTGTTCCTGTGGTGCTGGGGATCGTATTCCTGATCCTTTATTTCCAATTCAAATCCACGACTACTTCACTGATGGTTTTCACCGGAATCGCCATGGCATTTAGTGGCGGATTTATCATGATCTGGCTTTATGGACAGGATTGGTTTTTTAACTTCTCATTACTGGGGATTGACTTTAGAGATCTCTTTCAGATTAAAACCATCAACCTCAGTGTGGCTGTTTGGGTAGGCTTCATTGCCTTATTTGGAATAGCAACTGACGATGGCGTGTTGATGGGCACTTATCTGGATCAAAGTTTTGATCGGAACAGGACCAAAACGATCCCCGAAATACGTGAGGCAGTAGTAGAAGCAGGGTTACGAAGAATCCGACCGGCTGTGATGACTTCTGCCACAACCATCATTGCCTTGCTTCCAATTCTTACATCTACCGGAAGAGGATCTGATATAATGATCCCTATGGCAATTCCAGCCTTTGGAGGTATGGCCGTGGCGGCAATTACATACTTCGTGGTGCCGGTACTGTATTGTATGCGAGAAGAACGAAAACTGAATAAGCAATGAAAAAGTATCTAATCATAGTGATGACATTAAGTGTAGTGCTTCCAGGAAGTGCTCAAACTTTAGTGGAATACTTTCAAATTGCAGCGGAAAACAATCCTGGACTAGAAGCCAAGTACAAAGCTTTCGAAGCAGCATTGGAAAGAATTCCTCAGGCTAGCAGTTTACAGGATCCAACCTTTTCATTTGGATATTTTATCTCTCCGGTTGAAACAAGAGTTGGCCCACAGCGAGCACGGTTCTCACTCACTCAAATGTTCCCTTGGTTTGGAACATTAAAAGCAAGTGGTGATGTAGCTACCCTGAATGCAGAAGCTCAATATCAGGTATTTTTGGATGCTCGGAATAAGCTTTATTATCAAGTTGCGGCGGCCTACTATCCGCTCTATGAATTGGATAAATGGATTATGCTGGAAGGTGAGAATGCAGAAATCCTTGAGTCATACAAGACCATTGCTACCACCAGGTTTGAAAATGATCAAGGGACTTTGGTTGACGTACTTAGAGTGGATATCATGCTCAAGGATGCATTGACCAATTTGGAAATTCTCAGAAAGAAAAAACAACCATTGATGACCTCATTCAACAAGCTCTTGAATAGAGAAGAGCATGCTGAAGTGGTAGTTACAGATTCCCTAATGGTCACTGATTTGACAGTCAGTCGAGATTCCTTGCTAGCTAATAATCCTGTGTTAGACGAGTTGGAAATTCGATTAGAGGCAAGCAAGAAACAAGAGGTTTTGGCTGAGAAGCAAGGATTGCCGAAGCTAGGGGTGGGTTTGGATTACGTGATTGTCAGTGAACGAACAGACATGTCTGTCCCTGACAATGGCCAAAACGCTTTGATGCCTATGGTCACTGTAGGAATCCCCATTTTCAGAGGAAAGTACAAATCAGCAAGGAAGGAAGCTCAGCTGATGCAGGATAGTTATTCGCTTCAAAAAGAGGATCGAATCAATCAGCTCATATCCGGATATGAAATGGCTGATTTCGACCGAGTAAAACAAATGGAACTTCTACAGCTCTATGATGAGCAAATTGCTGAGACGCAGCAGGTGCTTAACCTCCTACTTTCAGCATATGGGAACTCAGGAAAAGAATTCGACGAGGTATTGCGTACGCAACAACAACTCTTAAAGTATAAAAAAATGAAGGCTACAGCGATGATGGAATATCACGTTGCAGTGGCTAAGCTTAATTATTTGACAGCTAAAAAGTATTGAAATGAAAATATCCATAAAAACACTAATCGTTGTGATTGTAGCAACCCTCGCAGGTGGTTTGCTGCTTGGATGGGCCTTTTTTGGTGGAAGTTCGGAAGCAGAACATTCGCACACTGAAGTCATCAATGGAGAGACCGTTTGGACATGCTCTATGCATCCGCAGATTCGACAAAATGAACCTGGCTCTTGTCCTATATGTGGGATGGATCTCATTCCATTAGAAGACGACAATGGAGAAGGTATTGACCCTATGGCTATTACCATGTCACCCACAGCCATGCAGTTGGCAAATGTTGTTACCGCTAATGTGGGTAGCGAGTCTGCGATGAAAACCATTCGATTGAACGGCAAAGTGCAGGAAGATGAACGATTGATCTTCAGCCAGACCACACACTTTCCAGGAAGAATTGAAAAGCTTGCTGTGAATTTTACGGGAGAGTATGTCAGTAAGGGAAGCGTGATTGCAAGTTTGTATTCACCTCAGTTGGTAACTGCTCAGGAAGAGCTGTTCGAGGCTTATAAAATCAGAGAAAGTCAGCCCAATTTATATCGAGCGGCCAGGGAAAAGCTGAAGAACTGGAAGCTGACCGAATCTCAAATAGATCAGATCATATCTACTGGAAAGACTCAGGATCAGTTTCCGGTACTAGCGGATCAGTCGGGCTATGTAACTAGCAAGAAGGTCAATCTTGGAGACTATGTAAACAGAGGACAAACCCTGTATGAGATCGCGAACCTATCCAGAGTTTGGGTGCTGTTCGATGTGTATGAAAGTGACCTGTCCTGGATTAATAAAGGTGATTCAATTCAATTCAATATTAGTTCACTTCCAGGGCAAACGTTTAAAGACAAGATTGATTACATCGATCCTGTGATCAATCCCAAAACTCGTGTGACAAAAGCGAGAGTTGTCACCCAAAACAATGACCGAATATTGAAGCCTGAGATGTTTGCTTCCGGAGAAGTCAAAGCTCAACTGGGAAAGACAGTCGATCAATTGACTGTACCCAAATCTGCAGTGATGTGGACAGGCAAACGATCCGTGGTTTATGTGAAACTATCCACTGACCAGGGATTGTATTTCAAAATGCGTGAAGTGACGCTTGGTCCATCACTTGGAGATGCTTATATCATTGAGAAAGGGTTGGAACCAGGTGAAGAAATTGCTGTGAATGGAACATTTAGTATTGATGCTGCGGCCCAGCTTGCAGGCAAGCCATCGATGATGTCACCGGAAGGTGGAGCTGCCATGACAGGTCATGATCATAGTGGAATGAGCCAAGGATCCTCACAAACCAATAATCAAATGAACATGCTTCAGGTCAATGAATCTGAAGTAACCTATGATAGTGATTCTGAATTCAAGGAACAGCTTCAAGCAGTCTTTTCAGCCTATCTACCGGTAAAAGATGCACTCATAGAAAGTGATGTAAATACAGCAAGCAAGGAAGCTGAAAATCTTAAAAAAGCCATTGATGAAGTAGATATGAAATTGGTCAAAGATGAAGCACACATCGAATGGATGAAAGACCTGAACATACTGCAGAAATCCACTGAAGGTATTCAAAATGAAACTGATCTGGAAAAAGCTCGAATGATGCTTTCACCCTTGAGCGATCAGCTGTTCCACTCACTAAAAAAATATCAGGTAGAAGTAGATGGTTACCGTCAGTACTGCCCAATGGCTATGGACAATCAAGGCGCATTCTGGATCAGTGATTCAGATAAAATACTGAATCCTTATTTCGGGGATGCCATGCTCACCTGTGGGAATGTAGAAGAACATTTAAATGAATCAATGAAATGAGCATAAACATTCGAGACCGAATTTATATCAACTGGTTGATGAATGTTAATCGCGAATTCCATGTGACCGTTGAAAATCATTACTCACACATGAATTAAACTTTTAAACTTAAAAACGATGAAAACAACACTATTGACACTTGGGCTTGCATTGGCGATTGCTTCTTGCAGCTCTGCAAAAAAGGAAGAGAAATCGGAGGCAAAAGAAGTGGCTAAAACTGAAGTAACAGAGGCATCTTCCGGCATTTCTGACTACATGTCGCTAAAGGATGCTTTGGTTCAAACGGATGCTTTAGCAGCAAAGGAAGCAGCTACTAAACTGGCTGAATCTGCTACCAATGAGAATTGGAGTGGTGATATCGTTGAGGCTGCAAAAACAATCGCATCCAGTAATGATGTTGAAGCCCAACGCACAGCCTTCAAAACGGTGACTGATGGCCTCATTGCTTCTTTAAAAGCGAATGATTCAGAAGATGGGGTCTATGTCCAGTACTGTCCTATGGCTTTTGACAACACAGGAGCCAGCTGGTTGAGCATGTCAGATCAGATTAGAAATCCATACTTCGGTGACAAGATGCTGAAGTGCGGAAAAGTAACTGAAGAACTGTAATCATGACTACCCTCCACATCAAGAATATGGTTTGTGATCGCTGCAAGAAAGTGATCAAAGACGAGTTGACCACCCTCGGAGTGAAGGTGTATTCTATCGAATTGGGAGTGCTTGAGATTGATGCAAAATCAGTTGATCTTGAATCCATCGCTGGTACCATTCAAGCACATGGTTTTGAGTTGATAGAAAGTAAGGAAGAAATCATTGTCGAGCGAATAAAGGTGTTTCTCATTTCCATGATTGACCAGCTTCCTATTCAACGAAAGAACAAGCTATCGACCATGATTTCTGATGAATTGGGAAGGGATTATTCTTCGCTAAGCAAAGCCTTCTCTCAAACAGAACACATCACTATCGAGAAATATTTCCTAAGGCTGAAAATCGAGAAGGTCAAAGAGCTGATTCAGGATGGTTCCCATTCTTTTTCTCAAATTGCTTCCATTCTTGATTATGCAAGCATTAATCATTTATCGGCTCATTTTAAATCTGCGACCGGCATGAGTATGAGTGAATATCGAAAGCTGGGCACCAACAGGAAGTCATTGGATCAGGTCTCATGAAAAGTATAAGATGCTAGAACAAAAACTTGAAGATAGAGACATCAAGCCAACGACCATGCGGTTGTTGGTATTAAGAAAGCTTGTGGAGTCAGGCGCAGCAATAAGTCTTAGTGACTTAGAAGCCAAATTTGAACGGGCAGACAAGGCAACACTCTACAGAACCCTCAAAACCTTTGAAGACAAGAAGCTCATTCACAGTATTGATGATGGAACCGGTGCGGTGAAATATGCGCTCTGTGAAGAAGGCTGTGAATGCGAACCACAAGATCAGCACATTCACTTTCATTGTGCGGGATGTGGCGAAACTTATTGCCTAACCCAATCAAAAATCCCTCAAACAAACATTCCATCGGGATTCAAGGCAGCAAGTGCCAGCATGGTGTACAAGGGCACATGTGCCAACTGCTCCTAAAACAATGCAAACAGGTTGCATGCCTAAATGATTACATTTGTTGATAGATGAAGCGTTTGGCATCCATATCATTGTCTCTGATTTTCGTAATCCAGATCCTTGCTCCCAACATGGACATGTGTTGTGAATTACAAAAACTCCCTGCACTTTTTGAGCATTTTGAGGAACATAAAGCTTTTGATGGAGATTCATTTTTTGAATTTATAGTCGAAGACTATGTTCACCATGATGATAATAGTGAGGGTCATCATGACCATGATAAGGATGACGATCTTCCGTTTCACGGTCAGCATCAGTGCAATCATGCACCCGTTTATGTTACCCATAATTTCTCAAACATAGAATTAGGGGACAAAACTTTTTCCATTCAATCTAAAGGTAGTTTTTACCAGTTTTCAGTTTCTTCTGAGTATCTGGAGAAGCCAATTCAGCCCCCTCAGGTCTAATTTTTCGGACACTTTACTTAGTACAATCATCTGTGTGCATATCGCTCTCACAGGTGTGTGTCCGCATGTCTGGCGATTAGCCAATAATCGGTAGTAAACCTCAGAAATCTGCTCTCATTTTCCGACGCAGAGTATGGGGAACTTCAACCTAAAAGGCTAACCTGCGATTAAATCATTTAGAATTTCTAAATCCAAAATAAAATGCTGGATAAAATCATTCACTTTTCAGTGAAAAACAAACTGATTATTGGCCTACTTACATTGGGCTTGATAATCTGGGGGGGCTATTCCCTCACCCAACTACCAATTGATGCTGTCCCTGATATAACTAATAATCAGGTTCAGGTCATTACGACATCACCTTCTTTAGCTGCCGAAGAAGTAGAGCGGCTCATTACGTTTCCCATTGAAATAACCATGGCCACCATACCTGATATTGACGAAATCAGGTCATTTTCCCGCTTTGGATTATCGGTGGTGACCATAGTCTTTAAAGAGAATGTAGATGTTTACTGGGCACGGCAACAGGTAAACGAACGCATGGCCGAAGTACAATCCCAAATACCACCAGGGGTCGGAACGCCAGGCATGGCTCCTATCACCACCGGACTTGGAGAAATCTATCAATATGTGGTAGGTACATCTCCGGGTTACGAAGACGAATATGACGCTCGCGAGTTAAGAACTATCCAGGATTGGATAGTGCGCAGACAACTGCTAGGTACGCCAGGTGTTGCCGATGTGAGCAGCTTTGGAGGCCATCTCAAGCAATTTGAAATAGCTATTAAACCTGATATGCTCAAAGCAATGAATGTTTCCATTGCAGATATATTTCAGGCACTTCAGGAGAACAATCAGAATACTGGCGGGGCATATATTGAAAAGAATCTGAATGCCTACTTCATTCGAACAGAGGGGCTGGTTGGAAATCTTGAGGATATCAGAAATATCAACATTCGTACGAATGAAAATGGCATTCCGGTGCTCATTAAAAATGTTGCCACCGTGCAGCTGGGAAGTGCTGTGCGATATGGCGCCACTACCCGGGATGGAGAGGGTGAGGTGGTCAGTGCCATCGTAATGATGCTTAAAGGGGAGAACTCTGCTGAGGTAATAGAAAACGTCAAAACAAGGATCGAACAAATTAGAAAAACCTTACCAGAAGGAGTGACCATTGAGCCGTTTTTGGATCGTACCAAGTTGGTTAACACTGCCATTGGAACGGTCACAAAGAACCTGGCAGAAGGAGCCCTAATTGTCATATTCGTTTTGCTCTTGCTACTTGGAAATATGCGGGCCGGCTTAATAGTCGCATCTGTTATTCCCTTGGCACTTGTCTTTGCCTTTGGAATGATGAACTACTTCGGAGTTTCCGGCAACCTGATGAGTCTTGGAGCCATTGATTTTGGATTGATTGTAGATGGTGCAGTCATCATCGTAGAGGCTACTTTGCATCACCTTGGATTATTAAAATTTGGAAGAAAACTGACGCAGGATGAAATGGATTTGGAAGTCTATAAGTCCGCGAGTAAGATTCGGAATTCAGCAGCATTCGGTGAGATCATCATCCTTATAGTGTATCTACCTATTCTGGCTCTGGTTGGTACGGAAGGGAAAATGTTCCGGCCAATGGCACAAACTGTAAGTTTTGCAATCTTGGGCGCATTCATCTTGTCGCTTACTTATGTTCCAATGATGTCCGCCTTATTTCTAAGCAAAAAGACCGAATACAAGAAGAATATCTCAGATAAAATCATGGACTTCTTCCATCGGCTCTATGACCCCATTATTCGTTGGGCCATGCACAAGAGAATACCTCTCCTTGGGGTAGCGGTGGGACTTTTTGCTGGTTCACTTTGGCTTTTCTCTAACATGGGAGGTGAGTTTATCCCAACATTGGAAGAAGGGGACTTTGCGGTGGAAACACGGGTAATGACTGGAAGCTCACTGGAAAACACAATAAAGGCAACCACTCAGGCGGAGAAAATACTGCTCGATCAATTTCCTGAAGTAGAGCAAGTGGTATCCAAGATTGGAGCTGGGGAGATACCAACAGATCCTATGCCCATTGAGGCCGCCGACCTTATGATTATTCTGAAAGATAAAAGTGAGTGGGTTACGGCCTCCAATCGCGAAGAACTAGCTAACAAAATGGCGGAAGCATTGGAAGTAATTCCCGGAGTAACCTTTGGTTTTCAGCAACCGATTCAAATGCGATTTAATGAACTGATGACTGGAGTGCGACAGGATGTAGCAGTTAAGATTTATGGTGAAAATCTGGACGATTTATCGGAGTACGCCAATCAAATTGGAAGTATCGCTTCAGGAGTAGAGGGTGCGGTTGACCTGTACATTGAGGAGGTAACAGGAATTCCTCAAATCGTCATCACCTACAAAAGGGATCAATTGGCCAAGTACGGATTAAGCATCATGGATGTGAACCGATCAGTTCAGGCCGCATTTGCCGGAGCGTCTGCCGGACTTGTGTATGAAAATGAAAGGCGTTTCGATTTGGTGGTTAGATTGGATAAGGCCAATCGAAATGACCTGGGGTCGGTGAGAAACCTGTACATCTCACGAAAAGACGGACACCAAATTCCATTGTATCAGGTCGCCAATGTGGAGATCAAAGACGGGCCTTATCAAATTCAACGTGATGATACAAGACGCAGAATCTTAGTAGCCTTCAACGTTCGAAACAGGGATGTGGAAAGTGTGGTGACGGAGCTTAGACAGAAGATTGATCAGGCAGTAGTATTTGCTCCCGGCTACTCTATCTCATACGGAGGTCAGTTTGAGAATCTAGTTGAGGCTCGTCAAAGACTCGCAGTGGCTGTTCCACTTGCGCTTCTGCTCATCTTTGTACTGCTATATTTCACGTTCAAGTCGGTCAAACAAGGAATTCTGATTTTTACAGCTATTCCTTTGTCGGCAATTGGGGGAATAGTGGCACTTTATCTGAGAGGAATGCCTTTTAGCATCTCAGCAGGCGTTGGGTTTATTGCCCTCTTTGGAGTAGCCGTGTTAAACGGGATCGTTCTGATTTCAGAATTCAATCACCTGAAGAAGGACGGTGTTTCGGATATCTTTGAACGAATCTACCAGGGCACAAAAACGCGGTTGAGACCGGTGATTATGACCGCCGCAGTTGCGTCTCTTGGGTTTCTACCAATGGCCTTATCTCAGTCAGGTGGTGCCGAAGTGCAGAAGCCATTGGCCACTGTGGTCATTGGAGGACTGATTACAGCTACTTTTCTGACCCTGATCGTACTGCCAATACTCTATTACTATTTTGAAAAGGGATTGAAGGTGAAACCCAAAGCTGTGTTACCCATCCTGTTAGTAGGAATTTTCATGTTCCAATCTCAGGGCGTGCGAGCCCAGGAGACTCAGTCGAAATATACGTTGAATGAGGTCATAGAGATTGCTGTAAAGAACAATCCAACACTACGGGCAGCTGACTTAAAAACCCAGCAGGAAAGGACATTGAAAGGAGCTAGCTGGAATCTGCCAAAGACTGATGTTAGTCTGACGCACGGGCAATACAACAGTGTGTTTGACAATGATAACCAGTTCAATGTGAATCAATCCATTGCCTTTCCAACTGTTTACTCAAATCAATCCAAATTGGCCAATGCGAAAATTGAATCGAGTGAATGGAGGGAAGCAATTACAAAAAATGAATTGGTTCAGCAGGTGAAATCCACCTGGTATGGACTGCTGATGGAAAAGAATAAAAGGAGGCTTCTTCTGGAGCAGGACAGTATCTATCAAAGTTTTTCGCGAGCAGCCAATTTGAGATACCGGACAGGAGAAACCAATTTGCTTGAAAAGGCTACTGCAGAATCTCAGGTTGCAGAAATCAAAGTGATGTTGGAACAAAACAAATCTGACATTGAGATCTATCAAACGTCACTAAAAACGCTTTTGAATACCGATTTATTGATTGATCCGGCTGGTGATAGTTTAATCCAAAGGGAAGTCGAATCATTGATTGCTGAAGCAGATGTGGACGATAATCCTACATTGGCCTGGTTCAGGCAGCAAATAGCAGTTGCTGAGAAAGAGAAGTCTTTGGAAAAATCCAAACTGATGCCTGACCTGATGGTTGGTTACTTCAATCAATCCCTCAATGGCCCCAACCAGGACATCAATGGAAATCCGGTTAATTTCGGTTCAGGTGATCGTTTTACAGGATTTCAGGTAGGTATCTCCATTCCCATATTTGGTGCAAAATCCCAGGCATCTGCCATCAGGACGATTGAACTGAAAAAACAGGAAAATGAAGCATTGGTTCAATCCGCGAGCAACGAGTTGGAGGGACGTTTGCAATCGCTGCTGCAGCAGTATTATAAATTTCAAAACAGTCTCAACTATTACCGGACGAATGCTCTTCCACAGGCGGAGTTAATACTGAATCAAGCGCAAAAAGGGTTTCAAAGCGGAGATATAGGGTACGTGGAGTATACCCAGGGGCTCAATAGATCCCTGAGTGTCAGGTTTAATTACCTCGACATTCTCAACCAATACAATCAGACCATTATCCAAATCGAATTCATTTCAGGAATTCAATAAAGACAAAAAAAATGAAAACTATATATCAATATATCAACAAGGCATTGGCGATCACTCTTATGAGTGCAGTCATTATTTCATGTAGTTCAAAACCAGCCGAGCAGACAGAAGAACATAATGAAGAGGAAAGTGGCATAGAGCTAACCCAGACACAATTTGATCAGGCGAATATCAAAATCGGATCGATCGAAAAACGAGTCATGGGCTCAGAACTACGAGTGAATGGCGTCATTGACGTTCCTCCAAAAAGCAACATCTCAATCAACATGCCCTATGGTGGATTTGTGAAATACACAGATATGCTTCCGGGCACTTCAGTGAGAAAAGGTCAGCTTTTAGTGACCATCGAAAATCCTGAATTCATTCAGTTTCAACAGGAGTATTTGGAAGGTCTTGCTAATCAGGAATTTCTAATGGCTGAATTTGAAAGGCAGCAAGAATTATACAATGAGAAGGTTGCCTCCGGTAAAAGTTTCCAGCAAGCCAAGAGTGCTTTTCTTGCTAATGAAGCTCGAATAAAAACCATGGAAGCACGACTGAAAATGATCGGGTTAAATCCGTCTAAAATCGGCGAGGGAAACGTGGTGTCATTTGTCAGCATCTACTCACCGGTGACAGGTCAGGTGAGGGAGGTGTACACCAATGTAGGTAAATACATCAATCCGCAGGATGTAATTATGGACATCACAAACTCAGATGATCTGCACGTTGAGCTGACGGTTTATGAAAATGATATTCCACTGATTAAAAAAGGTCAGAGAATTCGTTTTTCACTAGCCAACGCTCCTGATCAGTGGCGGGAAGCAGAGGTATTTCTCGTTGGTAGTGGTGTGCGTGAAGACCGTTCGGTTACAGTTCACGGTCACCTGATGAAAAAAGATAAAGACCTGCTTCCAGGAATGTATGTATCCGCAAAAATTGAAACAGGCAGTAATGAGACCTGGGCAGTTCCAGAGGAATCAATTGTAAGATTTGGAGGCAAACATTACGTTTTTTCTCTGAGAAATAAGCGTATTGAAAACGAGGTAAGCATGTATGATTTCGAAATGATTGAGATTATCAAAGGGTTTGATGAAGATGGATTCACGCAGATCAGTTTGATAAACTCCGCCATTGATATCACCTCGATTGATTTGGTCACTCAAGGTGCATTTACCGTACTGGCAAAAGCTAAAAATACCGAAGAAGAAGGAGGACATGGACACTAAGCTTCTAAATAGAGCATATGTACTTAGCCTGATCACCATCTTCTACAATCTGATAGAAGGTGGTGTGGCTACCTTTTATGGAGCACAGGATGAAACCCTGGCACTCTTTGGGTTTGGTCTTGACAGTTTTGTGGAAGTGCTCTCAGGTATCGGAATAGCTCACATGATCTGGAGGATGAACAGAAATGAGGTTTCAGAGAGAGATTCATTTGAAAGAACTGCATTGAAAGTGACAGGTTCAGCATTCTACCTTTTAACAGCAGGATTGATTTTCGGAGCAACCAGCAGTCTATATAATGGATCAAAGCCTGAAACCACTATGATTGGAATTGTATTATCAGTTTTATCTATTCTGACAATGTACTTCCTTTATAAAGCAAAATCGGATGTAGGCCACAAACTCAATTCGGAACCAATTATCTCTGATGCCAATTGCACCAAAACATGCTTCTACCTTTCATTCATCCTGTTAGGCTCAAGTCTAGCTTACGAGATTTTTTCTATCCCTTACATTGATGCCATCGGAAGTTTGGGTATTGCGTGGTATGCGTTTAAGGAAGGAAAGGAAGCATTTGAAAAGTCAAAGGGTAATGGACTTAGTTGTAATGATAACTGTTGTTGAAAATGGGACATAATCACGATCATTCAAATAATCATTCAGAAGGCAATGTAAAAGTTGCCTTCTTTCTCAACCTGAGCTTCACCATTATTGAAGTCATTGGTGGGCTCTACACCAATAGTTTAGCTATCCTTTCAGACGCATTGCATGATCTGGGAGATAGCCTCAGTTTGGGACTCTCATGGTACTTTCAAAAGCTCTCCAAGAAAGGAAGAACAAAGAAGTTTTCTTATGGATATAAGCGGTTTTCTCTATTAGGTGCTATCATCAATTCTATCGTTTTAGTTGCCGGATCCATATTCATACTCACTAAAGCAATTCCTGAACTTTTCAATCCAGGAGAAACCAACGTTCAAGGGATGCTCTATCTCGCTATTTTGGGAATAGTGGTCAATGGAGCTGCTGTTTTGAAACTCCGAAAAGGTGAGTCTTTAAATGAAAAAGTAGTTTCACTACATCTATTGGAAGATGTTTTAGGCTGGGTAGCAGTGCTTATCGGTAGTATCATTATGATGTATACTGATGCGCCATTTATAGATCCGTTGCTCTCGGTTCTAATTTCCCTTTTTGTACTGTACAATGTATACAAGAATCTAAGAAAAAGTATGTTGGTAATCCTGCAAGGCATTCCGGAAGATGTCTCTCTGGAGGATATCAAAGAGAAACTCAAGGATATTTCGGAAATCACAGATGTGCATGACAATCACGTTTGGTCTTTGGATGGGGAATACAATATCCTTACGATTCATCTAAGATTAGACAAAGACCACAAACTTTCCGAGCAGGCCAAGCTTAAAGAGAAAGTGAGATCAAAGCTCAAAGATGAATCCATTAACCATATCACGATAGAGTTTGAAGGGCAGGACGAGAATTGTGAGTTGGAGGATTGCTAATGCCAATATTTTAGCATTCTCTTAAATACTGAACCTTTCCTGGTATCTTTCGTTTTAGTAATTGCTAAAACATTAAAAGATGAGCAAGACCTGTATAAGAGTATTGGCGGATCCCGTCCAAATTAAGGAATGCAAGGAATCACTGAATCAAATTGATGATCAGCTAGACCAGGCGACCCAGATATTTAATCTTTCAGGGAATGCTGCCAGGTTAAAAATTCTTTTTCTTCTTCATAAAGAAGGAGAAATGTGTCCTTGTGACCTAAGCGACATTCTGGATATATCTGTGGGAGGAGTTTCACAGCATTTACGTAAGCTAAAGGACGGGAAGCTTGTCAAAGACAAGAAAGTAGGCCAAACGGTCTTCTATTCTCTGGTAGGAACCAATATTCAGATTATCAAACCAGTGTTGGATGGCTTGCTACAGCAGAATCAAAAGGAAGTAATCTCATGAGCAATTCAAATCAAACAAATACAACCTCCAAAAGTGTTGGGGCAGGTTTGTTGGTGGCCATAACAGCATCACTTTGTTGTATCACACCTGTTTTTGCCACGGTGGCAGGGATTGGAGGCATTGCTTCGTCCTTTTCGTGGATGGAGCCTTTTAGACCTTACTTAATAGGCCTCACCATTTTGGTATTAGGGTTTGCCTGGTATCAAAAATTACCACCCAGGACTCAGGAGGAAATCGACTGTGCCTGTAATGAGGGTGAGCGTCCCTCCTTTTGGCAGTCTAAGAAGTTTCTGGGAATCGTTACGGTCTTTGCGGTATTGATGCTCTCGTTTCCCAGCTACGCTCATATTTTCTATTCCAATGGAGGGAGCCAGACACCTGTCACCTTTATTGAACAAGACTCAACCAAAACAAATAAGATTGTTCTGGATGTAATGGGAATGACCTGTGCGGGATGTGAAGCACATATTGAACATGAGGTTGGGGCGCTTCAGGGTGTGAAGTCTGTGGATGCCATCTATGCGGAAGGTTCTGCCACTATAGAGTATGTACCATCTAAGCTCGAAGAAAAAACAATCATAGAAGCGATCAATAAAACGGGATACACAGTAATTGAGAAGCCAAAAAATGAATAAGATGGAGAAAGAAGCAGTTTTACAATCCACCATCACCTGTCCAAAATGCAGACATCAGAAGGAAGAAACCATGCCCATAGATGCGTGCCAATACTTCTATGAATGCGAAAGTTGCAACCAGGTGTTGAAGCCCAAATCAGGTGATTGTTGTGTGTACTGTAGTTATGGCACTGTGGCCTGCCCTCCCATTCAGGAAGGTGGGAAGAATAGTTGCTGCGGATAAATTGCGATTAATTCCCTCGATTTGTAAGGCATAATTTTGTAAATCAAAACCATAATTCTATCAGCGACCCGATTCGGATTCGTCGACCTTTCGTACAAATTAGGCAAGCGATGAAGCATACGTATCAAATTTCCGGAATGACCTGCAATGGTTGCAAGAGTCATGTAGAGAAAACCCTCAAAGCAGTTGAGGGTATTTCCGATGTATCCGTTGATTTAGCAAATAAGGAAGCGGTTGTTCAAATGGAGTCTCATATTTCCATTGAGTCACTTAAAGGAGCCTTGCAAAATGACGGAGGTCGCTATGACATTCACCTTCCAGGGTCTCATGAGCATCATCACCATCCCATGCCGGAAATTAAAAAGAAGGACACTGGAGGGTCTGGCAAATACTATTGTCCCATGCTTTGTGAAGGGGATAAGAAATATGACAAGCCAGGAGATTGTCCAAAGTGTGGTATGGATTTAGAAAAGGAAGAAAGTTCAAAAACCATTTACACCTGCCCGATGCACCCTGAAGTAGAGCAGGATCATCCAGGATCATGTCCGAAATGTGGAATGGATTTGGAACCGAAAAAAGCTTCTGCTGATGATGGTTCGGAGGAACAGAAAGCATACAAGAAAATGCTGACCAAGTTCTGGATTTCGGTGGCATTCACACTCCCCGTCTTCTTTATCGCCATGAGTGAGATGATAGGTGTTTCTTTATCTGGAATCGCAAGTGACAAGACCTGGGGTTGGGTGCAGTTGGCATTAAGTACACCGGTCATATTTTACTCTTGTTGGAATTTCTTTGTGAGAGGGTACAAATCCATCATCAATCGCTCTCCGAACATGTGGACACTCATCACGTTGGGAGCTGGAGCTGCATACCTGTTTAGCATTTTTGCCTTGCTGTTTCCTGATATTTTCCCTGATCAATTCAAATCAGAGGGAGGAGCTGTTCACTTATATTTTGAAGCTGCAGTTGTCATTCTTACCCTGATTCTATTAGGACAATTATTGGAAGCAAAAGCAAGAAGTCAAACCAATTCTGCCATCAAGGAGCTTCTCAACCTTGTACCGCCTGAAGCAACGGTAATTAGAGATGGCGAAGAGATGACAATTCCATTAGAGCATGTGAAGCTGGATGACATTATTAAGATTAAACCAGGTGAAAAGATTCCGGTAGATGGAGAGATAATCGAAGGAAAAAGCAGTATTGATGAGTCGATGATTACTGGTGAGCCTGTTCCCGTTGAGAAATCCGAAGGAGACAATGTGATAGGGGGAACGATCAATGGCACCAGTACCTTTCAAATGAAAGCGCAGAAAGTAGGAAGTGATACACTGCTATCCCAGATCATCGAGATGGTCAATAAAGCCAGTCGGACAAAGGCACCCATTCAGAATCTGGCAGATAAAGTGTCCAGCTACTTCGTGCCAATCGTTGTTACGATTGCCATCATTGCTTTTGCTGTTTGGACGATTTGGGGTCCTGATCCTAAGTTAGTTTATGCCTTTACCAGCGCAGTGACCGTGCTAATCATTGCCTGTCCGTGTGCATTAGGATTAGCAACTCCTATGTCCATCATGGTGGGAACAGGAAAAGGTGCGAAGCAGGGGATTTTGGTAAAGGATGCAAGAGCCATAGAAGAAATGCACAAGGTGACCACACTGGTCATTGATAAAACCGGAACGATAACACAAGGGAAGCCATCCTTGCAAGATGTTCAGTCCATTAATGAAAGACATAGTGCGGACGACATTCTTAAAAATGTTGCTTCACTTGAATCAAGTAGTGAACATCCATTGGCACATGCCATTGTCGAAGGTGCTGAAAACAAAGGATTGAAACCTCAGAAGGTTGACGATTTTAACTCCATTACCGGTAAAGGCATTACAGGCAAAGTAGATGGGCTTCAAATAGCCATTGGCAACAAAAAGCTCCTGGAGGAATTTGATTTAACACTGGGTGAGGAGCATAATGAAGATGTGAAGCAAAGACAGCTGGAAGGACAAACGGTCATGTTTATAGTTATTGATAAGGAAGTAGCAGGGTTCATCAGCGTAGCTGACCCAATCAAAGAATCATCAGCTGATGCCATTAAGCATTTGCAAGACCAAGGCCTGGAGGTGATTATGCTCACTGGTGACAATAAGAATACAGCCAAAGCGGTTGCAGATAAGCTTGGATTAGATGGATATGAAGCAGATCTCTTACCGGAAAACAAATACGAGAAAGTCAAAGCGCTGCAGGAAGAGGGAAAGATTGTAGCTATGGCCGGTGATGGAATCAATGATGCTCCAGCCCTTGCTCAGGCCAATGTAGGAATTGCCATGGGGACTGGTACCGATGTAGCTATTGAAAGTGCAAGTCTTACCTTGGTGAAAGGAGAGTTGGATGGAATCGTACGCGCGAGGAAACTCAGCACAGATGTGATGCGAAACATCAAGCAGAATCTGTTCTTTGCTTTCGTTTACAATATGCTAGGTGTACCAATAGCCGCAGGGGTACTTTTTCCTGTATTTGGTCTTTTGTTGAGTCCGATGCTTGCGGCTCTTGCGATGAGTATGAGTTCTGTAAGTGTAATAGGGAATGCTTTGAGGTTGAGGAGATAGATTCCTTAAAATTCAATAAACTGAGAAGTTGATCAGACTTCAAAAATGGCGTATCAATGAACTCAAAATAAATTTGGCATATTTAGAAAAGTACGTGAAATAGGCTTTTTAATACAAGGTTTAGGTTTTAAAACATAACATGCTTCGTTTCCCTCCTAAACATTTTTGTTCACGAGATATGATTCCCTATTCTTCTCTACGGACAAAATTCGAACAAAAACAGGTAGGAAGTCTAGGGAAATGTTCGGAATGTACGAATAGCCAAATTCAAAATACCCAAGCATATCCATTTTGCGGATGCTATCCCTAAAACAGAAAGCGGGAAGATTGATAGAAAAGCCCTCGGCGACTTCATTTAGCTATAGCAATCAATGATGCTAGCAGCATAAGTGCTGTGCCTGATTCGTTATATCAAGTCATGATTTTGCGGAAAGCAAAATCACATTTTCCACATGATGGGTCTGCGGAAACATATCTACAGGCTGGATTTTTTGCACGTCAAAAGATTCCGATAGTAATTCCAAATCTCTGGCCTGTGTTGCTGGATTGCAACTCACATAGACCAACTTGTTTGGTTTGATTCGGTTCAGCACTTCTACCACTTTCTGATGCATACCCGCCCGCGGTGGGTCTGTTATGATTACGTCCGGCTGGCCATGCGTATTTACAAACTCATTAGTAAACATGTCTTTCATGTCGCCAGCCAGAAAGGTCGTGTTTTCAATGCCATTTAAATTACTATTCTTTTTTGCATCTTGAATGGCTTCCGCCACGGATTCTACACCCACTACTTTCTTTGCCTTTTTTGCTACAAAATTGGCGATGGTTCCTGTGCCTGTATAAAGGTCATACACTACCTCATCGCCCGTTAGTCCGGCGAAATCACGTGCTACTTTGTAGAGTTCGTAAGCTTGTTTGGAGTTGGTCTGGTAAAATGATTTAGGCCCAATCCTAAATTTCAGCCCTTCCATTTCTTCGGTGATGTACTCATCCCCATGATAGAGGTGAACAGGCAGATCATAGAAGGTCTCGTTTCCTTTGCCATTGATAATGTATTGGAGAGAAGTGATCTGGGGAAACTCCGTTTTCAGAAACTCCATCAGCCCTTTCACTTCTTGGCAGTCATAGTAGAACTGCACCAGGACCATTAAGTCTCCGGTGGTTGACGTACGGATGATTAAGTTTCTCAGGAGGCCTTCCTGATTTCTGATGTCAAAAAAGGCCAGGCCATTCTTTTCAGCATATTCGCCTACTGCTAACCTGATTTGGTTGGAGGGATCGGCCTGCAGCCAACACTTTTCTATATCGAGGATTTTGTCAAATCTCTTCGGAATGTGAAAGCCAAGAGCGTTTCTGGAAAATTCTTCGCCGCTCTCTATTTCCTCTCGGGTTAGCCAGCGGTTGTTAGAGAATGTGAATTCTAGTTTATTGCGATAAAATTGTGTTTCTGACGAACCGATGATAGGCATCACATCGGGGAGGTCGAGACCTGATATTTTTCTCAGGTTGTCTTCTACATGCTGTTGTTTGTGGGCTGTTTGGGATTTATACCCTATATGTTGCCACTTGCATCCGCCGCATGTGCCAAAATGCTGACAAAAAGGCTCGGTGCGATCAGCTGATTTTTCATGAAAATGGATGATTTGTCCTTCGAAAAACTTTTTTCTCCTACCGGTGATTCTTATGTCCACAATGTCGCCTGGAGCACCTTGTGCCACGAAATACACTTTCCCATCCTGCTTGCCAATACTCTTTCCCTCTGCCGAAACGCCTGATATCTCCAGCTTTTCGATAACTTTACTATGCTTCATACCCGGCAAAATTACGAATTGTTTATGCATTAATTGGGGTGTTTGGCTATCGAGAATGTTACTACAGAAATGCCCGCTGAAATGAAAAAGCTAATTGTTGCACTGATACTGGTTCTGAGCTGGTTTGCCGCAAACGCTGCTCATATAGTGGGCGGAGAGATTGAGTTCATCACCATCAGGCCTGGTCTGTATCAAATCAACCTCATTCAGTACCGCGATGAAAACCAATCTATTAATCCCGGACCCGAAGGATCACTTACGGTAAGTTTCTTTTCCAACAAGGACGATCGCCGAATTGCGAACTACACCCTGATCTTTGAAGAGCAGACACCTGTGGAATACACCAATATTGACTGCACGATAGAAGAACTGGAAACTTCTCGTGTAGTGTGGAGTACTACCATTGAGTTGGATCCTACCGAGTTTGACGATGAGGAGGGTTATTATTTTACATGGGATAGGTGCTGTCGCAATGACAATGTTGTCAACATCATTGGTTCGGGAGCTTCGGGCATGCAGTACATTTTGGATATCCCTCCCTTATATAAGGATGGGCAACCTTTTATCAATTCATCACCTGTGCTTAACCGCCCACTTAGTGATTATGCCTGTACGGGACAATTGTATTACACAAGTTTTATTGGACAGGATCCGGATGGAGATTCATTGTCTTACAGACTTGCTACTCCATTAAACACCAAAACGGCAAGTCAAACCAATCCGGCTCCATTTCAATCAGACCCTAAACCACCATTGGAAATACGATGGGCCAATGGATATAGCCTGGAAAACTCTATTTCCGGTTCTCCACCTTTGTCTATTAGCAATAGAGGGTTGCTTACGGTGAATCCGCTTTTGCCTGGGTTGTTCGTTTTTTCTGTCATTGTAGAAGAATGGAGAGATGATGATGATTTGGGGGAGTCTGTCAAAATAGGTCAGGTACAGCGAGATTTTCAGATGCTGGTGATAGATGGCTGTGGTGCTCCGCCACCACCCCCGGAGCTGGAGGTTATCATACCTGACGATCCGGATTTTGACCCGGATACCGATATTTTAACATTTGATGCTGAAGATAATAAGTGTTTTCAGTTCTATGTCACACAAGTGGAGCAAGGCGAAAACATCAGCTTTAGGGCGGATCCGGTAAACTTTGATGAAGACTATGAGGTATTTGGCGATCTTAAGTTTACTGTTGGCCCGGGCGGAGCAGCTTTTGTGGATTATTGTGTGCCTGATTGCCCGCCGGTGATTGGGCGTCCGTTTATTGTGGACTTTATAGTAGAGGACGATATATGCCCGCTTCCACAGTTGGATACAGTACGTCTGGCCATCCAGGTGGAGCCCCCGTCAAACACGCCTGCCAACTTATCTCCTATTATTGGCAGCCCCTTTACCGCTACAAATGGCAATACCATATCTTTCGATTTTGTGGTGACCGATGCAGACAGTGATATTATAGATGTTTCCCTGCTTTTAGACTCGCCGTTTGATTTGGCCTCCAAAGGAATGACGTTTGAGATCACTACGGATGAACCCGGTCTTGTGGAAGGTACTTTTTCTTGGGATGTTGATTGTAATGAGTATGATCTCACCGATAGGCAAAGTTTTATGATAGGTATCCAGGCGGAGGATGCTGACCACTGCGAAATAGAAGACCCGGCTATTGAGTGGGTCAATATGTCTGCTCTGCTGCCGGGCAATACCAATCCAGTGCTGACCTCTTCGGGTAACACTTCTTTTACAATAGAACCTCAGGACGAATTGCAATTTGATATATCTGCCACTGATCAGGACGGAGATGTGTTGCATCTTCAGATGGTGAGCGAAGGTTTTAATGCGCAAGCATTAGGGGTGGTCTTTCAGGATACTACAGGAAGTGGCGAAGTGCAGAGCCCGTTCTCCTGGGTGCCGATATGTAGTGAATTGAATTTGCTGGCTAAAAGTGATTACAAGTTTTACTTCGTGGTGGATGATGAGGATGAATGTCACCTAAAAAACCTCGATACACTTGAGGTAGATGTTCATATAGATATTCCAGATAATAATAATCCACACATAAGTAGCCCTTCGCGAGTATATCAGCTCAAGGTGAATGAGCCTTTCGAGTTGAACCTTCAGGCGGCAGATACAGACCCGCAGGATTCGGTTTATCTTCAGTTTCATGATTCATTCAGACTACCCAATTCACCATCGCTCGAATTTGAACCCGCTAGTGGGTTTGGTAATGTCTCTTCCTTGCTCAGCTGGACGCCTGAGTGCAGATTGCTGGAGCTGGGTGAAACGAGTCATTTCTATGACCTCATCTTTTTGGCCTATGACGATGCTTGCCCAATAATAGGTGTCGATACCATGAAAATCACTTTTGAAATAGTGGAGACACGAGATGCATTTGGTGAGTTTGATCCGCCAAATGTATTCACTCCTAATGGAGATGGTAAAAATGATGTTTTTAGCTTGAGTGGGCAGCCAGAGTCCAGGCGCAACATGCCTACAGATAATTGCGATGATTCTTTCGATTATATCGTGATTCAGGATAGAAGTGGAAAAAAGGTCTTTGAAAGCAGCAGGAGAGACTTTGTATGGACAGGAGGAGGCCATCCGGCTGGCACTTACTACTTCCTAATCAAATACACCAAAACCGACTACAGAGGTATCCTTTCTCTGATCAAATAAGCGGTCAGCTTTTAGCGGGATATGGCACTGAAATAGCACGCAAACGATATCCTGCAATTTTGAGCTGGTTGTTCAACCCTATTTTCTTCGTCCGATTTGACATATTTTTAAAGAATAGGCGGGTATTCCATTTCATTTGTAATCAAAGGAATAAAATTTTGCAATTTCTTCTGATTTTTGAAAAATTATCAACGAAATGTGTGTTTTTGGGATCAAAATTCTCCTAAATCGAATTTTTACAATCTGCGCAACCGACCCCTCTTCTTATATGCGCCGGTGAGGGTATTTTTAAAATATCGGCATTTTGATTATTAATTTTTTAAAAAAATACCTGTTTTGGTTGTTTTACTTTCAATAAACCGTATGAAAAAATGAAATCATTATTTTGAGAGGCATGAAACATTCTCTTTATTTGGCGAATCAAATATGTGACGACATATTATTAACCAAAGGTTTTTTTCAACAAAATTAAAATTTGAAGTTTATGAACATGATCACCAACCTTTTAATGATGCCATCAGCTGAGGGCGCTGCGGAAGTAGTAGCTCAGGCTGATCTCGCTTCAGATGTGACGTTCAATTTATTGACGGCAAATAACATCTGGATGATGTTGGCGACTGCACTTGTATTTATCATGCACCTGGGATTCGCGGGTGTTGAAGCAGGTTTCGGTCAGGCCAAAAACACTGTAAACATTCTTTTCAAAAACACATTGACTCCTATTATAGGTATCATTACCTATTTCATCTGCGGATTCAATCTGATGTATCCTGGGGATTTTCAGGCCATAGGAGGAGTTCTTGGTTTTGCAGGATTCGGAATTGGATCTTCTGCTACGGCTGATGTTTCTGCTGGCTATGCCGATGCGGGTTACACCTGGTGGACAGATTTCTTGTTTCAGGCAATGTTTGCTGCAACAGCCGCAACTATTGTTTCAGGAGCTGTAGCTGAGCGTATCAAATTGAGCGCGTACATGATTTTCACGATTATCTTCGTTGGTCTGGTTTACCCTATCATAGGTAGCTGGCAATGGGGTGGTGGATTCCTTTCAGAGCTAGGATTCTACGATTTTGCAGGTTCTACGCTTGTTCACTCTGTTGGTGGATGGGGAGCGCTTGCTGGAATCATAATCCTCGGTCCACGTCTTGGTAAGTACGTAGATGGTAAAGTTATCGACAAGCCGGGTTCTTCAGTTCCTTTGGCTGTGATAGGTGTTTTCCTTCTATGGTTAGGATGGTTCGGTTTCAACGGAGGTTCTGTACTTTCTGCTGATCCTGCACTTACTTCATTCGTTCTTGTCACCACTTCTCTGGCAGCTGCTGCTGGTGGTCTTGGAGCATTCTTGATGAGCTATATCATCTTCAAAAGAATGGATCTTGGTATGGTATTGAACGGTATTCTTGCTGGTTTGGTGGGTATCACAGCTGGTGCTGACGTTATCGAGCCAAACTCTGCATTGCTTGTAGGGTTTATCGCTGGTCTTATCGTAGTGCTTTCTGCCATCACACTTGACAAATTCAAGTTGGATGATGTAGTAGGAGCAGTATCGGTTCACCTTGTATGTGGTATCTGGGGTACGCTTGCAGTAGCATTCTTCGGAGGAGGAGACTTCATGGCACAGTTGATCGGTATTCTAGCTTGCGGTGTGACTGCATTTGTAGCGGCATTCATCATCTTCTACGTGCTGAAAGTAACAATGGGAATCAGAGTATCTGAAGAGCACGAAAAAGAAGGATTGGATAGCCACGAGCACGGTATCAGAGGTTATACAATCATCTCAGAATAATTATTCTCAAAATCTTAAAATAAATAAGCCTCTGATCTCGGTCTGCAAACTTTGGATCAGAGGCTATTAAAAACATTCTCAAAACATTCAATCAAGAAATGCTTATGAAAACTTTTACAAATGTAATTAAAACGTCTGTTGTAGCGCTAGCACTATTTGTTGCTGCAACAGCTTCAGCTCAGGAGCTAACTTTCAGTGGTTCAGTTGATACTTACTACAGAACAAACATAGGTGCGAACTACAAAGAAGCTCCAGGTTCATCATTTGCTAACCAGCACGGTTTTGCATTAGGTATGGTAAACCTGGTGACTGGAATCGAAGGAGAAAACTCAGGTTTCGTAGCGGACTTAGTATTTGGACCAAGAGGTACAGATGCAGTTTTTGGTGCCACTACTGCTAGTTCAAGTATTGTGAACCAATTGTATGCATACTGGAATGTGAGTGAGTCTTTGACTTTCACAATTGGTAACTTCAATACTTTCCTGGGTTACGAAGTAATCTCTCCAACAGCTAACTATAACTACTCTACGTCTTACATGTTCTCTTACGGTCCTTTCTCTCACAGTGGATTGAAAGCAGATATATCTTTAGGAGATGCAAGCTTGATGTTGGGTGTATTCAATCCTACTGATGCAACAGACTTCAACCCAAGTGGTAAGTACGTGTTTGGTGCTCAATTAGGTTTTGGTGGAGCATACCTAAATACAATTCTGTCGGACGACTTTTACCAGTTTGATTTGACTGCTGGGTGGGATTTGACTGACGCACTTTACTTTGGTGTGAATGCGACTACAGCAAAGGATAACTTCTATGGAGCTGCTCTTTACCTTCAAAACTCATTCTCTGATGATTTCTCTCTAGGAATTAGAGGAGAGTACTTCTCAGAAGAAGGAGTAGGGGCACTACCGGACTTAACTGCAGTAGGCGGCCCAGCTGCTACAAATGTTATTGACCTAACAGCTTCAGCTAACTATACTGTGGGTGCATTGACGTTCATTCCAGAAGTAAGAATTGATCTTTATGATGAAGATGTTGTTAACGATGGTGGAACTGGAAGTTCTTCTCTAGCTTCTTTCGTAGTAGCTGCAGTATATGCATTCTAAGGACTGATCTATATGATATAAAACAAAAGTCCATTCATTCTTGAATGGACTTTGTTTGTTTTCTAAAATCAGTAAAAAGTCCAATTTTTTATGAAATTGGCAACATAATTAAAATTTATTGCTTGAAAATTTATTTTTTTCAGTATAATTTTGAAAATTACAGTAAAATTGATTTAGCCCTAAAACCGGGCAAATTGTTTAATTCACAAAATGTAAACCTACAATAATGGCAACACACAAATTGGAGTACATCTGGCTTGATGGTTACAAGCCAACCCAATCATTAAGAAGTAAAACGAAATTAATAGCTGATTTCAGTGGTAAACTGGAGGATGCGCCAGATTGGTCATTTGATGGTAGCTCTACTGAGCAGGCTGAAGGTGGTTCTTCTGATTGTATTATGAAGCCAGTTTTTATTTGCCCTGATCCTGCTGTGAAAAACGGCTGGTTGGTGATGACGGAAGTACTGAACGCAGATGGGACTCCTCATGAGTCTAATGGTCGTGCGCTTATCGACGATGAAGATGCTGATTTTTGGTTCGGTTTCGAGCAAGAATACTTTATCTGGGACAATGCTACTAACAGACCAATCGGATTCCCTGAGGGAGGATTTCCAGCACCACAAGGACCTTATTATTGCGGTGTAGGTGGTCAGTATGTTTTCGGAAGAGATATCAAAGATGAGCACCTGGAGCTTTGTATCGACGCAGGTCTTGATATAGAAGGTACCAATGGTGAAGTAGCTGCTGGTCAGTGGGAATTCCAGATCATGGCCAAAGGCGCTGAGTCTGCAGGAGACCAAATTTGGGTAGCAAGATACATGTTGGAAAGATTG
This sequence comes from Cyclobacteriaceae bacterium, assembly GCA_039944535.1. Classification (GTDB taxonomy): domain Bacteria; phylum Bacteroidota; class Bacteroidia; order Cytophagales; family Cyclobacteriaceae; genus JAMZMI01. The sequence continues at coordinate 673,841 of JBDUYP010000022.1, read as the reverse complement.
ACTGAAAAATACGGTCTTTCTATCAACTATCATCCAAAGCCACTTGGTCAGCTTGACTGGAATGGTTCTGGTATGCACGCCAACTTTTCTAATACTTACATCAGAACAGCTGCTTCTGAAGAGAAGATCAAGAAAGTGTGTGAAGCGTTTAGAGGTGTTGTTAAAGAGCACATCGAAGTTTATGGTGCGTACAATGATCAGCGTTTGACTGGTAAGCACGAAACGGCTGCTATCACTGATTTCTCATATGGAGTATCTGATAGAGGTGCTTCTATCCGTATTCCTCTTTTCACTAAAAACAATGGATGGAGTGGATACCTGGAAGATAGAAGACCTGCTTCTAATGCAGATCCGTACAAAGTAGCTGCAAGAATCATTAAAACTGTGAAAGCAGTATCTTAATTCTAGGTTAGATATATTATTCAAAAAAAACCGGCCCATTCCTGAGTCGGTTTTTTTATGCGCTTTTGCAAGTCGTGTATTTGACTTTTTTTTTGGGAATTTTTCTTTGGATATTCGAAGAACACATAGGGATTCTCACGACCGTTTTCTTAAGCCCTACGAACAATTCAAAACAGCCTCATCAGTCTATTGGAACGTACATAGACTTCCTGTTCTCCATATTGAATGAGCGTCCATACTGGAGCAGAATCGAGCACTTTCACCTTATGGCCTTTGCCGATCAATTCTAATGGCTCTGAAGCTGCAGAGGGAGCTTCCATGAGCACAGTTTGATTTTCTTTGATGATTCCTTCATTTTGGTCAAAGAATTCGTTGACGATGAGCAGAATGGGAAGTATGATAATCAGCTGCAGGGTGACCCACGGCACAGCTTTATAACCTTTTGGATTTTTGTAGTAGATCAAGGCCAAAACGAAAATGGACAATGCGGATAATCCTCCTATGATGTGCTGCTTGTATTTATTGATGTTGTTCGTAAGAAACTTATAGTCTGAAAAGCTGTAGCCAACCAAATCGTTTTCATTGGCCAGAGCCTGCATTTTTTCCAAAACCTTTTTGTTTGAAGTCTTTTTGTAATAATGATCAAGGTAATATAACGCGGAGGTGTAATTGCCAAGGCCTTCTTGTATAAATGCCATCTTGCCTAACATGGCGGGTGAAGCTTGCCCAGCGTCATATATGTCTTTGTATCGCTCAAAAGCTTCGGTATATTTTTTAGAATTGAACAAACTATCTGCACTGGTGAGAGCCGAATTTTCGGCACAAAATCCTTTGAAAGTGAGTCCAATCAGAGAAACAAAAAATAATATTCTAAAAAACATAAATGATGGTTGTTATTTGAAAGTAAGCTTCTTAGTTTTGCAACCGCAATTTTAAGAAGGACGGAGCACAAAGTCCAGCATAAGATTGCATTATTGACCGATCTGGTAGCTCAGCTGGTAGAGCATCTCCCTTTTAAGGAGAGGGTCCTGGGTTCGAGCCCCAGCCAGATCACATCTCTTAAAAACCCTGACTTTGTCAGGGTTTTTTGTTTTTATTCTACCAGGTTCCACCATTTTTCATTTGGGTCTTCGTTTATACTAAACCGCTCTCCAATGACCGGTGTTGTGATTTTCACACTTTTTAACTGTGCTTCTTTCTCTACTCTCAAAATGGGATCTTTCCAGTCATGTGGAGCGAGCTTAAATGCACCCCAATGTATGGGCATCATTTTGTCAGCTTTCAGGTCTATGCTGGCCTGCACGGTTTCCTCGGGAGTCATATGAATTTGTGACCACAGGGGGTTGTACTGTCCGCATTCCACCATTACAAAGTCAAACGGGCCATATTGAAACCCAATCTCCGCAAAATGGTCGGCATAGCCACCATCTCCGCTAAAGTATAAGTTGTTGTGTTTTCCTTTGATGACCCAGGACGCCCATTGTGTTTTGTTTCGATCTGTTATTCCACGTCCGGAGAAGTGTCTGGCTGGCGCGGCTGTTAGCTCTATATGGTCGAAATTTGCGGTAGCCCACCAGTCTAGCTCTGTAATCCTGGCTGCTGGTACTCCCCATTTTTTCAGGTGCTCTCCCAGACCCAGGGGCGTATAGAAGTGCCCAACACGATCCTTTATTTTCACGACGGTAGGGTAGTCCAGATGGTCGTAGTGATCATGTGAGAATATCACAGCGTCTATCTGTTTAATGTCATCAATGTTTATTGGGCTTTGGTATTTGAATCGCCTGGTGGTGAAGGAGACAGGGGCGCTGGCCGGTCCGAGCATCGGGTCTATTAAGATGGACTTTCCTTCCATTTCTAATAGAATCGCCGAATGGCCAAACCAGGTAATGAATGCCAGGGAATCCACGTGCTGCAAATCCCCCTCCCCAAATCGCACAGGTAAGGGTGATTTAGGTGTTCCTTCAGAACCTTTGAAAAGCAGGTCATACATTAATTTGGAGTAGTCTTTCAAACTGAGATTGCCGACACCCGTTGGTATGAGGTTTTGAAACTCACCCTGACTATAGTTTTCCGATTGCTCTATTCTGGTGAGAGCCGGACCATCAATTGTTGCTCCAAATTGTGGAGATAATTTTATGAAAAGGTAGCCACTAAAGCCTAGAAGTATGATTGTGGCAACAATCAACAGGAGTATTTTTAATAAAAGTTTCATGAATTGGTAATAAACATTACGTGGAGTCGAAAAATAGACAGAGATAAAGAAACGATTATTTGGGAATATCGTTGGTGTATGTGATAAAATTTCGTTTTATCTCAATATTTAGTAAAATTGTTGCGTATTAATCAATGAATGGTATAAATAATTTAATAACATTTAATAAAACATATAATTTTTTATTAAATTCATCATGTCGTCTATCTTTGTTTGATTATTAAAATATGGCGAGTATGACGACAACACTCGAACGTCCAACTGAAATGCAAATAAGTACCATAAAAGTAGCTGTCCTTCCATTCGTGAATATGAGTGCGGATCCTGACTTTGAATACTTTAGTGATGGAGTTTCAGAAGATATTATAGATACTCTGAATGCCTCCGAGGGATTAAAGTTAATCTCCAGAGGGTCGAGCTTTGCGCTAAAAAATGAAAAACTAGAAATAAGTGAGGTAGGTCAATCCCTGAAGGTGGATTTTGTGGTTTGTGGCACGCTGAGGAGAATCGGTAAAAAGGTTCGGATGCGTGTGTATTTGAATGAGGCCGAAAATGGAGAGAAAATTTGGTCTGAGAGCTACGACCAGCCTGTTGTGGATATCTTCAAAATAGAAGCTGATATTATTGACCACTTATGGGAACACATGGTGTCTCCCGAGCAAAAGTCTGAATGGAAAAAGCCGGAATTTAAACCTGCTACCACTAATTTGGTGGCTTACGAACATTACTTGCAGGGGCTGTTTCATCATAACAAATGGACCATGCAGGCACTTTCTACGGCGGTCGCTTGCTATCAACGAGCCATTAAGAAGGAGCCGGACTATTATTTGGCGTATGCCATGATGGCCAATGCTTATACCAGGTTGTCATTTGTAGGGAGCCATGACACGCCGGTTAAATCCTATGATGAAGCACAGGAGGCGGCAGAGCGAGCGATTGAGCTAAACCCTGACTACTACCGCTCATATATGGCGCTTTCGTATGTATATCTGTATCAGAAATATGATTGGGAGCAGGCACTTATGATGGTAAACAGGGCGATCAAACTGAACCCAACCAGTTCCAAATCACATGTAGCCAAGTCGCTTTACTATACAGTAAAGGGGAACTTTACAGAGTCTAGAAAGCTTCTGGAAAAGGCTCTGGAGCTAGACCCCTTCTCTTTTATGGCTAAAAGAGCCGTGGCGGACAATTACTTTTTGGAGAGGAAATACGACAAGGCCATCGAACTATATGATGAGCTGATAGAAATAGATCCTTATCATGAGAAAGTATTGGAGTACCGCGCTTGGGCAGTGGTGATGAAGGGTGAAATAGACGAGGCTATTGCCACTTTCCGAAATTTTGATCATCAAACCAAGTTGACTCTGAAATCATATAGTCAGCTCGGATATGCCTTTGCGAAGAAGGGTGATACTGAAAATGCTGAAAGGTATCTTGCTGAAATTAAGAAGAGTGCGGCTATTCATAAGTCACTAACCTACGCTTTGGATTTTGCTGTAGTGCATACAGCTCTGGGCAACTTTGAAAAGGCTATGGACTATCTGGAAGAGGCTGTCGAAAATAAAAGAAGTGCCATAATTTACACCAAGGTGCATCCTATATGGGATCCTATGAGAAAGCACCCGAGATTCAAGGCGCTGGCCAAGAGGTTGCTTTTGGATTAAGATAAAAAAGATAACCCCGGGGATAGGGAGCACAAGCTCCTTCCCGGGGTATCTCACCGCACTAAAGTTTCTTTTTCCTAAAAATCAAATCCAAAATAGAGTTGTATTGCGGAGTTTTTGGATTCGTTGGTTGCCTGACCGGCAAAAGTTCCGCTTTCACCAATCTCTCTGAAGCCGTAGTTGTATCTGACTCCCATCATACCTGAGTCAAAGTCAAACCCGATACCTCCGGAGAATCCATAATCCAGTGTGTTAAAGTCATCCCGATCGAATGACTCCACATTTTGCACTGTTCCATCGTCATCTACGTCTTTGACATTGGCACCAACAAGCGCCGCGAAATAGGGACCAACATGAAAGTTGACATCACCTGCATTCAAGGCAAAGAGCACGGGAAGCTCTATATAATTGAGGTTGTACCTATATCTGCCGCTTCCGCTTAGCGCATTGCCATCATAATGGATTGAGGCACCTTTTTGTGTGAACAGCAACTCCGGCTGTAAAGCCAGGCCGTCTGTAAGTTCAAGTCTTTTGTAAAGTCCAACCTGAAAGCCTACTTTCAAATTTTCGTCATCTACATCGGCCACATACAGGTTTGTGAAGTTAGCTCCCAACTTCAGCCCGGCTTTGTCCTGGGCGAAAGTAAGAGCGGAGATCATGATACCGATGATGAGTAATGCTGTTTTCTTGTTATTCATTGCGTTGAGATTTTAGTGAAACAAAAGCGATATATAACCCGGATGCAGGAAGCATCCGGGCACCAACCTAAAGGCCATTTATGGCCCACCGCCTACGGTTATTTTTATAGCTGCAAGTCTTAGCTCTTAGTGCTGACCACCAAAAACTTGGAGATCTCCCAGAATTTTTCTGGGTCTTTGATACTAATGTACTCTACTTTATCTCCTTTTTTAATCACTTCGTATGAAGATGAAGGGTGTTCTGTTACCAATTCCATTTTTTCAGAATTGATAATCAACTTGTCAACTTCCTGAATGTCAATTTCAACAAACTGCTCTTGTGTAACGTCTTCTTCCAGCTCTGTTGTTCTACCTATCCATAAAAACCCACCTTCTTTGGTTACAATTCCTTTGTCTTTGAGTTTCTTTTCGGGAGCTACCACGAAGTAAGCCTTATTGAGCTTTTTGTGCTGATCGTTGATTTTTTCTATCTGCATGTCTATTGTTTCCACCTGCAGATCCACTCGTGTTTCGAGGCTGGTCACTTTGGTGCTCAGCGAGGCTATTTCCACGTTTTTGGCAACCAAAGACTCTTTGAGGTCTTCCATGGCCAAAGACTTGTTTTCAAGGGTCTTGCTCAGCTCGTTGATTCTTCTTTTGAAAGAGTTCATTGAGATATCGGCTTTATCCAGTTTAGATGAGAGATTATCGATGGTCTCTCTGCTATTTGAGATCAGATGATCGATGGCGGCCATATCCTTTACAATCTGGTCTTTATCCGAATCGGAAAACTCTCCCTGGCTCTTCAATGAGACAATATTTTCTTTTTCCTTAATGGACGAAACCTGTTTTTCAAGAGTGGTCATCACGTCCATGATTTCATTGAATGCCGAGTCTCTCTCGTGGAGTTTTTGCTCCATCATATGAGCTTTATTCCTCAGTTTCTCGGTTTCTTCTTTGTTGGTACATGATGTGAAGATGGTCATACCCATGATCACTGCTGCTCCTGCTAGGATTCTTCTATTAGTTTTCATTATTGATAATTGTTTTGAGTTGAAATTTCTTTTTTAGTTTCAAAGCGGACTATTCTAAATATCACCGGTAATACTTCGGGTGATTTTTTTACAGCTATAGGCGCGACTTTGTTTGCTATAATTGCTGACCCCATCGCCATGTATGTATAAGCTAAAATGTCCATGATCTAAGTGATTTAAGTTGTGGAAATAATTGCGTTTGGTGTGGTGATTAGAATGTAACCTTTACACCTAAACCCGGGTCAAGCGCTACAAAGGCGTTTCCGTTGGTGGTTACTTCCAAAAATGGTTTGACGTCCAGACTCACCGCGATAGGAACTTCACGAATTTTATATTCGATACCGAAAATTCCATCTACACCTAGACCTACATTTCCATCTACTCGTCTGTTTCCGAGTGGCTCTCCGTCCACCCAATCGGACTTGGCAGATAGGTGTCCACCCAATCCATAATACCAGTTGAGGCCGGGTTCGTCAAAAGCGTTGGCATACTGCTCTATCAGGAGTGTGGCTGAGAAGGCATTTGGCCAAAAGCCAAGAATCCCCTCTATTGCTTTGGAATTTTTTGTGAAGTGTTTGATCGTGATTCCACTTGTACCTATGGCTCTTACACCTATGGCATTGGTATAGCTTGAGCTATTCAGAGCCAGTGTGGAAAAACTCGGTGGTAAAGTGATGTCTTTGTTGTCACCTCTGTTGGCTTCAGGCCCCTTGGAAGCCATCAGGCTGGTGGCAGAGACGAAAAGTGCGAATGATATTGCTATTATTTTTTTCATGACTAATTAAGGTTTCAATCTTGAACTCAATTAGTCAAATGGCGTGCCGCGCTGCTGATTTATGGTAACTCGCTGAAAAACAGAGGGTTAAATTTTTATGTGTTTTCTTAAATTTCTCGATTTGAGAAAGCGCCCTTCAAATTAGCAATCACTCGGCATTTTTGAGCATGCGGTAAATTGTGCTTTGACCGATATCCAGTTTTTCAGCGACATCTTTAATATTGTTGTCAAACCGCTTGAGATAGAGGTTTACAATTTTGAGTTCGTAATCCTTCATGGTCATATTTTCACCGTAGATGTCGGTGATGGTGTCTTGCTGTGAAAAAGAAATATCATCTTTTTTGATGTTTTCATCTTCTGACATCACTACGGCCAGCTCCACGATAGATTTTAGCTCTCTGATGTTTCCTGGATAGGAGTAGGTCATCAGCTTTTGAGAGGCTTCTCCTGTGATTGTCTTTTGCGGCAGACTGTTTTCTGTGCAGAAAGCTTCTACGAAATGTTTGGCCAGCAGGATGATATCCTTATCTCTCTCGCGAAGAGGGGGGATGTTGATCGTGAGTCCGAAAAGCCGGTAATAGAGGTCTTCACGGAAGTTGCCCTTCTTCATTTCCTCTTGCAGGTTTCGGTGGGTGGCAGCAAGTATCCTGCAGTTGACCTTTATGGTTTCCGTGCCTCCCACACGGGTGATTTCTTTTTCCTGAAGTGCCCGGAGTAGCTTGGCCTGCAGGTTGATATCCATCTCGCCAATTTCATCCAGAAACAATGTGCCGCCATTGGCTTGCTCAAACTTGCCGGCATGTCTTTGGGTAGCTCCGGTAAATGCTCCTTTCTCGTGACCGAAAAGTTCACTTTCAGCCAGTTCCTTAGGGATGGCGCTCATATTTACCGCTACAAAGGGCTTGGACTTTAGGTTGCTATTGTAATGGATAGACTTGGCTACTACCTCTTTACCTGTACCCGTCTCACCATGAACCATCACGGTTATATTGGTACTGGTGGCCTTTTCCATCAGGTGAAAAATCTGTTTCATCTGATTGCTCTGACCGATGATGGAAGTCTGAAAGTCGTATTTCTTCTGAACTTCTTTTTGCAGTGTTTGAATGGTGCTTTTTAGGTTGGCATTCTTTGTGAAATTAGAGATCAGGTGGAGCATCCGGTCCCTGATGTCTTTGGTTTTGGTGAGGTAGTCGTATGCGCCCTTTTTTAGAAGAGTCACGGCGGTCTCAATGTTTTCCTGCTCGGAAATAACCAGCACGGCTATCTCGGCATTGACGTCATGAATTTTGGTGAGGAGATCTTCGCCGTTCATGTCTGGAAGTCTATAATCTACCGTAATCAGATCGGGCTTGTCTTTCAGGTTATCCAAACATTCGGCAGCTGTCTCAAATGCCTTTACCTCATGGTCAGGATTTAGCGAAAGCGTGTGAACAAGAAGTTTTCTATACCATTCATCGTCTTCTACTACAAATATTTTCAGGTTGCCTGTACTCATAATGCTTTGTGTGTTACTGTAATTTAGTCCAAGTAATTAGAAATGGATGTCAGCAATTTTTGGTGTAGCTGCTGTGCCTGCTGGATGTCTTTTTGCTGTGGGGTTTTACCTGCGTCTGCCATTGATTCTATTGCCTTTAGACAGACGACAAACTCTTTGGCGTCAAGGTGCCTGGCAGGAGCTACGGTTTTGTGCGCGAGGTTAGATAGTCTGGGTAAGTCATGGGCCTGGAGGGCATCATGCATTTCGGCAATGTTGGCGGTACTGCTATCCACAAAGGTCTCCAGCATGTCTTTTACAAATTCTTTATCTCCCAGCTGCTCGAGGGTCTCAACGTTGAATGACACCTGAAGATTAACTTCTTCATGAGCAACTTCAATTCCGTGGGTTTTTTCTGGAACTAGCGTTTTGATGCTTTGCAACAATTCCGATTCTGGAAACGGCTTGCGCATCAGCTTGTTGAAACCGGCCCGCACACCTTTTATGTGAGCCTCTTCAGCTATGGTTGCGGTGAGCGCTATCATTGGCGTGTTTTTGTTGGGGCCATCTCCATTCCTGATCATATTCACAATTTGCCAACCGGTATGGTAAGGCATTTTGATGTCAAGAAGGGCTATGTCCACTTTTTGATTTTCTAAGATTCGCAAGGCTTCTGCTCCGTCCTGAGCCATCTTGATATCAGAGGCGTGATCTGATAATATAGCTTGAAGCAATTTGATATTAAACACCTCATCATCTGCAACCAGAACTGTTAGATCATTGAACTCAAACCCTATCTCTTCAGACGTAGGTGGACTCTTTATTATTTCACCCTCTGGCACAATATCATAAGGTAATATCACTGTGATTTCCGTGCCTGCTCCAACTTCACTTTGCAGAGCCATTTGGCCTTTATGAAGTTCCACTATTTTTTTCACGATTGTTAGTCCCAAGCCAGTGCCCTGAGCGGCTGATGAATTGCTCGCTTGCTCAAATTCTTCAAAAATTTTGTCTTGACTCTCTTTTGGAATCCCTACTCCAGTGTCCTTGATTTTTAGCTCCAGAAGCAACCGCTTTGCGCTCAGGCTAGATGTGCGGGCTGAAACGGTGATTTTGCCATTTGAGGTGAATTTTATGCTGTTGCCGAGCAGGTTGAGCAATATCTGTTTCAGCCTGTAAGAGTCGCCTTTCAGTACTATTTGTGGAGTTGCACTCTCTACGTTGATCTCAATTTCATTTCCTTGCTCCTTCGCTTTGATCTTCATGATCTCTACTGCTGATTTTATCACGTTGGTGAAGCTAAACTGCTCTTTTTCCAGTTCTACTTTTTCGCTCTGGAGCTTGGTGATGTCAAGGATATCGTTGAGTACTGAAAGCAAATGGTTGGAAGCTTCATGTATAATGCTCACCTGCTCCTTCTGACTGTCGTTGAGTTCGGTTTTGGAGAGTTGGTTTGTAAATCCGGTTATGGCATTGAGCGGTGTTCTGATCTCATGGCTCATGTTCGCCAAAAACTGTTGCTTTGACTTGGCCAGTTGTTCCGCATTTTTCTTTGCTCGCCTGAGTATGGCGTTGTATTTCTTACTGCGTGTAGTGAATACAAAAAGGATCCAAATTGTGATCATTAGTAGCGCTGTGGCCAGAAGCGAGAAAAGCGTAATTTGGTATTTAGTGCGCGAAATTAGCTCTTGAGCATTGAGGGTGTTGATTTTTGTTTTTGTGATTTCCCTGTTTTCAAGATAATCGAGCAGTTCCAGCATTTTGAGTTGGAGTATGTTCATTTGCCTGCTGTAGTTCAGCTCCAATTGATCCCTCTTCCTCAGCTCTGCCAGGGTGCTTTCTTCTACTCCGCTTAGCAGCTTGTCTAATTGTGACTCAAGGTCCTCGAGTTTTTGTTCTTCGTTCTTTTTCGAAGAGAAGATCCTTTTCAAATACCCCACTCGCTTGTTGGAAGTGGAGTCTGCATTTTTAGAAATGGATCCAATTCCGGATTCAAGATCAGAGAACGCATTGTCAATTTGTATATTCTCCAGCTGAGCAATCTTCTTTAGCACTCCGTGATATTTATTGAATAAAATAAGCAGGGAATCTGTCAGCAAGGAGTGGTTTTCATCATTGGGGTAGGGGGCCTTTATGGAATCAATTTTTGACAAGATGTTGCCGTATTCGGATCCGAAGTTTTTCAGATACTTTTCATCCTTACTCAATCGGTACGTACTTATCTGATCTTCCATATGCGAGATGGTGATCATGATGTCTTTATACAAGTGAAAGTTCTCGTTCGGCTTGGTTTCCTGTTGTAGGTTGGCTGTGATTGTATTGAGATCTTTATAAGTAAGAAACCCCAGTACGGATATACTGAGGGTTACCAGGATCAATGCCACATTGATCAGAATGCTGAGGTGTTTTCTTAGTAAGTTCAAGTGGTAATTTTAGTTTCAAATAATTAAGAATACATATCTAAAAGCTCAATAACTTCATTCTTCACTTCCAATGAGAATTTTTGAATTTTTTCATTGTTTCCTTCCGTGATGTAAACCTCCGTTTTCTTCAGGATGTTTTGCAAAGTTTTTTCCGTTATGTTTTTGAAAACTTTCTCTATTTGATCTTTTTCGGTTTCCTGAAAATGGCCGTATCGATCATCATTGCGTTCGCTCAGTTCGCTGGAGACAGTGATGTTTTGCAGCAGGGCCTCCATCTGAAGTTCCATTTTCATACGCTTCATGGTTTTTTCCAGTTCTTCAGCATCGGCGAAAAACTCGTTATCCTGGGTTTGCTGTCTGGCGTGAGTGGCAATGAATTTCACAAGCATAATATCATCATTAAGCTCTAAAATATATTTTGCTGTCTTCTCTTCCAACTCCGTGTCAAATCGTTGAATGTTGCGATTGTTGGCATCATAATAAGTTTGTTTCGTACAGCTCACCAGAGATATGCCAGTGAGTATGGCGATTATGATATTTAGCTTTTTCATGGCTTTTGAGTTTAATAATTAGAAGGTTTGAGTAAATACCCGAGGCGTTCATAGGCTTCATCTGCAGGGTTGCCATTGAGGATATTGATTTTCAAATATTCAACCAGCTCAATCAGCCGTTCTCGCTTTATTTTGAGTTGAGAAAATAGTCTGGTCATTATCGAAACACGCCTTTCAGAAATGGTTCCTTCTCTGATTAACTGTTCTTCCAGCGCATAGATCATTCTAAATTTCTTGTAAGGGTCTAATGGGATTTCAGGTAAATCATTCTCTTCACTGTCTGAGTCTGAGGAGATTTCCAGAAAATCAACACTATTATTGAGAATATCAACGTCTCTGTCTGAGAGCATATTGGTAGAGGCAGCATGTTTCACCAGATCCCTGATAATTTTCTGCTCTTCACTTAAAAATAGAGTTTTAAAAAAGTTCATGGTTTTGGTATTTGAAATCAAAGGAGCCGTCTCAAAAGCGATAGAATCTGTTGCTGTTGAGACAGAGCTCCTTTGAAAATTTATATTATAGGCTTAAATCGATCGTTAGGTTGACCGTGGAGTTGGACTCTACTGTTACCAGATTGGTAATTGATCCATTTATCCACAAGTCAGCTTCTACTACTGATTTAAACTCATAGGTTTCTTCGGTATCATTCATTTCGTATGTTGCCGTCACCAGCTCATAGTTTCCCTCTTGCATGAAAGCTAGGGTAAATGAACCGTCTTCAGCTACTACTGCGCTGTTGACTGATCCGTCAAAACGTGCTTCGCCTTCTGCGGGCTCATTACCTTCAGAATCAGAGTAGGTGCCTTCGGCATAAGCATAGACAACTATTCTGTCTTCACCTGAGACGTTTAGAGACCCTTTTATCGTTCCGGTTTCATCATTGGTGATCAGTCTTGCTGTAGGTCTGAGTTTATAATCTCCCTGGCCAGTCACCACAAGTGCTTTTCTCAAATCTATATCCACTATGATATTGGTTTGGCCACTTGAGGCAATTTCAAAATCACCTTTTACTTTGTATCCGGATGTTGTTCCGCTTGGCACATCAATGGCAGCCCTTGTTTCATCATCGAAAGTGATATATGAAGACTCAGAAGCATCATCTAAGATAAACCTGATTTCATCATAGGTTCCAGCTTCTATTTCCCCTTCACCTAGAGCATAAACTTCCCCATTCTGGTAAGCCATTACATTAAAAGGTTCCGGAGAATCGAATGTTGCGATCGTTTGAAACTCAGAATTTGATCGAGCCTGTATTTCGCTAACGGCCAGGTAAACGCCCGTTACATTTTCAGCATCTACTGCCGCATCTGTTACTCCCACGGTTGCCTTCCCTTTGGAGTTGACCTCACCATCGCTACACGAGGATAGTATGAAGGCTGACGCCAATGTGACTATCGCTACTAAACTGTATTTGAATTTGCTATTTGTCGTTTTCATCATTTTCAAATCTTTGATTTCGACATTCAATGGGCAAGACATATGCCAGTGGCACGAAAAAAGGCTAAATCAGCGTCAATCAGGGATTAATGTATTTTTGTGGATAGAACGGGTTACTTTTTTCTTTCAAATAGAGAAGGTAATTTTCAATTTGAGAGACATCACAGTCCTAAAATGCAATCATCTGCTTGCGTTGGGAGATGTTCTTGCACTATTTTCGATACAGTATTACTCAGAGGAATGAAGATACCAAAATTTGCAAATGGCGATGAAATGCCAATAATCGGGCTTGGGACATTTAAGTCAGAGCCGGGCGTGATCAAGTCTGTGGTAAAAAAAGCCATTGAGATTGGATACAGGCACTTTGATTGTGCGGCTTTTTATGGAAATGAAAAGGAAATAGGTCAGGCCTTTACCGAGGCAATGGATGAAGGATTGGTAGAGAGAGAAGATTTTTGGGTGACCTCCAAGCTGTGGAACAACTGCCACCTCAGGGATGATGTGATGCCGGCTTTAGAAAAAACCATGAAAGATCTGAATCTCGAGTATTTGGATCTGTATCTCATGCATTGGCCGGTGGCTCAGAAAAAAAAGTCACCCTTTCCATCTAAGGCGGAGGATTTGCTGAGTTGGGAAGAAGCGCCATTGGAAGATACCTGGGAAGGGATGGAAGACGGTGTGGATGATGGTCTGGTGAAGCACATCGGAGTGAGTAACTGCAACAGCAAAGTATTGCAGCATATTATAGATGGCTCGTGGATTCCGCCAGAGGTAAACCAGGTGGAGATGCACCCGTTTTTGCCGCAGTTGTCGCTTTATGATTACTGCCGATCCAATGACATCATCATGACGGCCTACGGACCTCTTGGCGCTCCGTACCGCAGTTTGGAGCCTTCCGGCAAAATGTCACCCACGCTGATAGAGGATCATACGGTTCTGGACATTGCATCCAAGCATCAGTGCACACCTGCTCAGGTTTTGATAGCCTGGTCTATCTCCCGTGGTGTTTCGGTCATTCCTAAAACCACCAACGAAGATAGGCTCAGAGAAAATTTTGAAGCCGCAGAAATAAAGCTGGACCGGGAAGACCTCCGAAATCTGGCCTTACTCCCCAAACACAGATATGTTGATGGCTCTGCATTTACCATGTCGGGCTCACCATATAAGCTGACAGATTTGTGGGATTATTAAGCGCACAGTCCGTACATTTTGCTTATGATGTTGACAAAGGGTCTGTTCTGGATCAGATAAACATCAGTGTTGAGCGTGGAGAGTTTGTCTCCATAGTTGGGCCTAGCGGGTCTGGCAAGACGACCCTTCTGCGATTGCTCGCGGGACACATCTCACCTACATCGGGGCGCGTGCTCTTCCATGACGAGGAAATGGAGGGACCCGATATCAGGCTGGTGCCGGGCTATGAAGAGATTAAGCTGGTTTATCAGCAGTTTGAATTGAGCCCCAATATTAGCGCGAGAGAAAATATCAATGCAGCTCTTAATGGCTATACAGCCGAATATCGGTCAGAAAGAATAAATTTTTTACTTGATTTTTTTGGATTGACTCCCTATGCCGATCACAAGCCCTACCAGCTGTCCGGTGGTCAGCAGCAGCGGCTGGCCATAGCCAAAGCCATGTCCACAGAGCCGGAGGTACTGCTGCTCGATGAGCCATTTAGTGCCCTTGATCCAATGAATTCGGCCATATTTCTCAAGGAGGTAGCCAGACTCGCCAGAGAATCTGATACCGCAGTGGTGCTAGTAACACATGATACGCGTGATGCCATGATGGCGGATAGAGTAGTGGTGCTGATGGGCGGAGCGATTCAGCAGGAGGCTCCCCCTCAGAAAATCTACTATCACCCACAAACTGTAGAAGTGGGTTCTTTTTTTGGCCCGGTCAATACCCTGTCTGCGGCACAAGCCCAGGCTCTTGGTTATGAGACGGAGGGTGATGTTTATTTGAGACCTGAATCTTTTGATATTGATCCTGCCAAAGAGGGTGAGGGGCTGACTATAAAAGAAGTGCTTTTTCGGGGTGCTTATCAGGTTTTGATCATCACTCAGTATGATGGTCATGATTTGGTAGTCTATGACTTTCATAAGCGATACAGCATAGGCGATCTGGTCTCTGTTGCTATTATTGAGGATCATGTTATGAAGCTTTGAAATATCATTTCTTAGCCATTTTCGGGATTGTTTGTAAAACATGGTCTGTATTTTGGCGGAATGTCTATTTTTGGCGTTAACACTAACCAGTGCAAATGACGAGGACTTTAGTTTTCTTTTGGGCTTTCATATTCGTAGGTTATATCAATGCTCTGGGTCAGGATGCTGATCAGAAAATAGCCGTAGGAGAATCTCTAAAGGATTATATCAAGGAAAACCATATTGATGAAATAGAAAATATGGTGCATCAGTTTGCCAATTCAAAGGTGTTTTTAGAATTTCTCCTCGAGCAGGGACACCAGGTTGACCCTCAAAATGCCGAGATCAAAAAGCGAGATATCAGAGTTGGTGAAGACCTGGATGTCTTTGTCAAGCATTTTTCTGAGCATCAAAACTTCTCCATGATTTTGGTGCCCATTGATATTTACAGCGAGCTTATCTACGACACCCTACTTTTTTCAGTCATGGAAGTGAGCGATGAATGGCTCAGACAAAAATATAGGTACCATGACCTTACCGATCAAAGTGTGAAAGAAAAACTGCTCAGCCTGGAGAATCATGAGATGCTGGCAGAGCACATGTACCATCAGGGAAGGGAAGCTAAGGAAATTGGTATGGGTGAAGTAGAGGTGGAGCTCAATGAAGCTTATATAAGCTCTAATAGCATACACATGCATATGTCTGAGCTAACCAGAAAAGAAAAAAAGGAATTTAGAAATTCGTGGAGCATCATGAAGAAGGCATTTTCTCATGACATAGACCTCAACGTAGAGATGAATATATATGTGTTTGGCACAGACGATATGCGCCTTCACTACTATTCAAAAGGTGAAACTTACGAATACCGAATCACTCCCGGTAATATCTTCAAACGCCACCTTTTCGAAGAAGACTAATCCTATAGTCTGGCTTTCTTTTATTCCTGTTTATCCACAATTATTCCCGTTGGCCTTGAGGTAGTTTTTAGCAAACAAGTTTTGTTGCACTTTTACAAGAATAAATTTAAACTATCCAGTATGAACCTAATGTCATTTCGGTCGGAATATCCCGACCTGGTTCTTGAGCTTGAGCATGATGAAAAGGAGGATTTTCCTTATTGTGCGAAGAATATCATCTTAAACATAGATCGGAATATGACCAGAGACTATCTGGATCACAATTCCATTGGCAAGCTGATGACCTTGAGGTGGTTACTTACTCAAAACCTCAATCTCAGACAGAATTAAACGTATCTGCAACCAGCGGAGTACGAAGCGTGGGTCATTTTGGCTCGCGCTTTTTTTATTGCCTTTTCGGCTCTGTTCATCGAAAGGTGCCGTTTTTTAGCATTAGGAGTTTAGTATTCCAAAGTCTGTTCCTTATCTTTCGATATTAGAAATGCTATCTATTGATAGTGCATTTTTTCATCAGAAACCGAACTTAAACCATGCCAAAAAAGACAATTTTTCTCAAATTAATCGGTGCAAAACCCGATTATCAACTCCAGTGGAGTTATGATCAAAAGACCTGGGCCAAAGTAGAACCAACCTCACCGTCAACAGAACTGGACTCTGGAGATGAGCTGGATTGGGAATCTGATGATTCCATTCAGAAAATTCAAATTAAATTTAAGAAAGGAAATATTATCTCTAATAGGAATCTTTCAGGTAATGATTCGAAAAAGGTAAAAGGAATAGCCAAATCAGGTTTGGCAAAGGGTCTCACTGATCCCTACACTATCAAAGTGCAGCCTGCAGGAGGAGGAGGACTAAAAGAGTATGATCCGGATGTGAATACTCCTCCACCCCCATCACCCCCAACTGATGACTAATCTCAAGTTTGTGAGAACGTGTAAGGCCTTTTCTATAGTTTTTAGGAAAGGCCTTTATTATGTTTAACTTTAAATTGACCTCCATTTAACCTACCAGCGGAATTGAAGAATTTTCACATTTTTGGTCTTTTGTTCGTATTAATTGCAAATGTTGGCTTCACCCAGTCAAATACTGGTGATAGCTTAAAGAAGGTACTTCAAAAACCGAATCTTTCAAGCAAGGACAGTATTCTTACTTTAAGGCGTCTGCTATTTTATGGTAATGACGAATTAGATAGTGTTGAGTACTACTGTAAGAAGCTTGAGAAATTAGGAATAAGAGAAAACGACCCAGGGGCTCTTTCTTTTGCCTATATCGATTTGGCCTATGTTTTCAAAGTTCGTGGTGAACTCGAAATAGCATTGGATTACTATTTCAAAGCGCTTAAAACGGCACCTGATGCCGTCCTTAAAGGAACAGTTCATGCCAATATTGCAAATGTTTATAGCTTGAATAAAGACTTTTCACAGGCTCTCAAAAATTACTTGAACGGCTTGAGAATTTTTAGGTCTATAAATGATAGTTTAAGGATTGGAACTTCAAGTATCTCTCTTGGTTTTTGCTATTACCGAATGTCTCAACTTGATTCGGCTGAATACTATGAGCGCCTTGCTAAAGAGATTTTTTCAAACAAGTCGTTAGAAAACAATGAATACTACTGGGCTTATGCAACAGGAAATTTGGCTTTGATTAAAGCCAAAAAAGGGGATTTTGAGTCTTCTGAGAAGGGCTTGATAGAATCAATAAGAATCCTGCAAAATTATAACGATCCCTATGCTATTTGCGATTACGAGCTGGAGTTAGCAGAGATATATTTTGAGAAAGGAAGAATAGATATGGCTGTAGATAAAGCCCTCTCTACTCTGGAAGTAGCCAGAGCAAATGGGTTGAAAGAGTTTATTCGTGATGGTTCGGAACTTTTGAGTAAGTTTTATTCGCTACAGGGAAACTTTGAACAAGCTTTTTTCTACCAAAAGGAGTTCATGACTTATTCGGATAGCCTGCTCAATGCAGACCTTATCAGAAGACTGAGCGAACAGGAAAAGGAATTTGAAGTAGGGCAAAAGCAAGCCGAGCTCGATCTGGTCACGGCCCAGCAGAAGACAGAGCGCGTCATCATGATAGGGATCGCGTGTCTTGCCATGGTTTTGGTAGTTCTGGCCTTCATTATTTTCAGATACTACAGAGCCAAGACCCGAATCAACAAGGTGCTGGAAGAGCAGAAATTGCAACTCGAATCTTTGAACAAAACCAAGGATAAGTTTTTCTCTATCATCTCTCACGACCTCAGAGGTCCTGTCACTTCATTTTTCGGCATCAGCCGCATGATCAAGTATTTGGTGCAGTCCAAAGAGACAGATCAGCTTCTGGAGATAGCCGACGACATAGACCGGTCAGTGGAGCGGCTCTCTAGCCTTCTGGACAACCTGCTTTCGTGGGCCATACAGCAGCAGGGAGAGTTTCCTTACAATCCGGAGCAAGTGAATGTAAAAGAACTGGCCGAAGAGATCGCTGGCACCTTTGACAACATGGCTCAAGGCAAAAAAATAAACCTTCAGTATAAAGTAGATGCGGAATTGGCTGTCTATGCCGATAAGAAAATGACACAAACGATCATCAGGAACCTGGTGAACAATGCACTGAAATTTACGCCCGAAAATGGATCTGTGACCATAAGCGGAGCGGCAAGTGATAATCAGGTGCATATCCAAATCAAAGACACAGGAGTGGGCATGGCTGATGATAAATTGACCAACTTGTTTCAGCTTCAGGACAAGAAATCAACCTATGGCACTTCGGGAGAGAAGGGGCTTGGTCTGGGGCTGCAGCTGGTTTATGAGTTTATAGAGCGAAACAATGGAAGTGTAGAAGTGGAGAGTGTGGAAGCGGAGGGAACTACCTTTCATATTAAGTTGCCCCGGTTTTCTGTTTAAATGCTCAAAATCCGATATAAAACATACCTAAAACCTTTATCTTTTAGGTATGCCAACCAAGTCTAGTATGTGTTTTGTATTCATGCTGTGTGTGACGTGCATGCTTCCATCAGTCGCACAGGATCAGGCCATAGCTGATAGTTTAATATCAGTTTTGGAAAGCCGGGAGACCAAAGACGACACTACTCACCTGAGGTTATTGGTTTGGATAACCCAAAATCAAAATGACCCTAAGCTGAAATTAGAATATGCCGAACGGCTGATGGAGCTGGCGAGGGATCTCGAAAATCTTGAATACCTGCACCACGCTTATTTGCACCAAGGTCAGTCATATCGGTTGATGGGTGATTTTGACATTGCTATTTATGCATTGTTCAAGGCTTTGGATTACGCAGAGAGATGCGACTTTCAGAAGGGTGTGGCGGGAGCAAATACAGCTTTGGGCGATGTGTATTCTATTATAGGTGACAATGCCAACGCCGTGAATTTCTACAATAAGAGCATAGGGTATTTGCGCTCCAATGACAGCACACTGCTGGCCAACACGCTGCTCAACCTTGGCGATGAATACTACATGGCCAAGATGTACGATTTGGCGTTAAATTGTTTTGAGGAGTCAAGGAGTATTTATGAGATGCTCGGTAGTGATCGTGCCGGGTTGGGCTACAATTTGGGAAATATCGGGTTGGTTTATGCAGAGCTGGACCAATTGGCCTTGGCCGAAGAGAATGTTAGGAGTTCGATTAAGATCCTTGCTGAGCTCGATGATCATTACGGTCGTGCTATTTTTCTCACCTACTTATCTGAGATATATCAGCGCAAGGGCTTATTAGAAGAAGCCCGAAATTTGGCAGACAGCAGTATGGCTATTTCCAAAAGATATGGCCTGAAAACTGAGATTAGAGACAACAGCCTGCGTCTCGCCGATATCTACGCCATGAATGCAGATTTTGAAACGGCGTACAAGTTTCACCAGCAGTATGTCAAGTTGAAGGATAGCATTGCCAACAATGATATTTTCACACGCATAGAAAACCTGAAAAGTGCATTTGATCTCGCTAAAAAACAGTCTGAGGTAGATCTGCTAAAAGTCGAAAAGCAGAATCAGCAGATTGTCATCACGGCCATCGTTATCGTTTCGTTGGTCTTGACGGTACTGGCCATTGTCGTTTTCAGTTATTACAGATCCAAAGCCAGAATCAATCGCATTTTGGAGGATCAAAAATCGGTATTGGAGTCCTTAAACAGAACCAAGGATAAGTACTTTTCTATCATCTCGCATGATTTGAGAGGCTCAGTGAGTTCCTTTTTTGGCATCAGCCGAATGATCAAATATCTGATATCCGAAGGTAAGAGCAAACAACTGCTGGAGTTGGCCGATGACGTAGATCAGTCCGTAGAGCGCCTCTCCAATCTGCTGGATAATTTACTAGCGTGGGCTATGCAGCAGCAGGGTCAAATCCCGACTGATCCTGAGAAGCACTCCGTGAAACAAATGGTGGACGAGACCATAGATACTTTGGTAAATTTGTCTGCAGGAAAGTCTATAGAAGTCACTTCTGCAATTCCTCAATCTTTATATATATGGGTAGATAAAAACACCATCATGACAGTGCTGAGAAACTTGCTGAGTAATGCTCTGAAGTTTACTAATGAGGGTGGAAAAGTGAAGGTTTCAGCTGCGCTTAAAGATGGGTTCGTTACGATTGAAGTGAAAGACAGTGGTATAGGCATGGATGGTGAGACAGCCGCAAAACTATTCAACCATCATGAGACCAAAAGCACATACGGAACCGCAGGAGAACGGGGCTTAGGGTTAGGGCTGCAGCTGGTAGATGAGTTTGTGTCGCTCAATAACGGTAAAGTGTCAGTGAAAAGCGAGGAGGGAAAAGGCACAACATTTTGTGTTGCATTGCCATCAGTATAGTGTTATAGGTCAAATGAAATCATGCTAATAAATCTCCTGTAAGTTCTTCACGATGTTAGCCACGGCAGGGCAAATCAGTGTGTTTTTCAGTGTGAGGCCGGTTATCTGATACATCCGCTTTCGATCCGTATGTGGGTACTCTCGGCACGCCTTTGGGCGGCTTTCATAAACGATGCACTTGTTGTCATCGCCCAGAAAGGGGCAAGGAGAGCTGAGCAATACATAGTCATCATCCTCATCCAGTTTTAAGTATTCCTCGATGAATTGTGGCGTTTTCATCTTTAACGTTTTGGCCACACGCTCTATATCCGATTGTTGAAATATAGGCGAGGTGGTTTTGCAGCAGTTGGCACACTCCAGACAATCTATCGTCTTAAATGCTTCTGCGTGCTGTTCGTGAAACTGATCATCCAGGTCTTTTGGCTTTTGCTTTTTGAGCTTTGCCAGAAGAGCCTTGTTTTGTTTCAAGTTTGATTCTGCTGTTTTCAGTTCCTCTTTGTAGATCATAATCGAATCATTGGGAATGGGTTAAATGGGTTTCTTACAGCATTATTCAATACTTTTTTAGCAATGATTCGGGAGAAGCCTAATCGGGGAAATTTCCGTTCTATTTCCGTAATCAGGCTGGAGGGGATGTTAAACCTGATCATGCCTGAGGTGAGGTCGATAAGATCCGCTTTTCTAAAAGCCTCCGCTTCGATATTTCCTTTTATGCTTCTTAGTTTGTGATGATTTTGAATAATAAATTTTATTTCCTCGGGGAGGAATCCAAGGTTATTTGATTCGATGTAACTCACAGCCAGATTCCCCGACCCATCCAGGTAATCCATGCGGTCTGAGACCCAGATGTCCAGATCATGAAATGCCGATGCTACGGCCAATTTACGATTCTCTTTCATCAGGAGGAGTGTTTTGGCATAGTAATACACTCTTTGACAGTGATTGTGGTAAGCTGAAAACTCCGAACCTAATTGTTGTTCAAAACCTTTGAGGATGGTTTTAATCGTCTTTTCCGGAGTTTTCATTGGCTTTCTTTGCCGCCGAAATTAAATAATATAACTGACCCAGATGGTAAATGTCGTGATCAATGACACCTTTGATCAGATAGGCAAATGTGTAGTCTTTCCCGGGTACGGTTTTGTATAAAAGAGTTTCATCGGACCTCTCGATATTCAGGATTAGTTCTTTTTGTGTGGCTCTGATCTGGGCAAAAAAAGTGTTTTGCATTTCCGCAGGATAGGTTTTGCAAGGCCACTCTGAGCCTGAGTCATCACCAATAATAATTTCCGTGTGATTTTTGAGTCTATTAGTGACCAGCTCTCGCCAGTAGATTATATGCTCTATGATCTGGCCGATAGAATGCCCGTCACCAATTGAGAAATTGAGCATGTCAGCGTGGACCTCCTGTAGATAGGTAGATAAACTGTTGCCGTACCATGGCTTGCCTTCGAAAGATTCATGAAGGCTGTTAATTATTTCTTGCTTGTTCATTAGCGGCGATGATAATGAACAGAAGTTAATCAGATAACCTTGGTTTTGCTAGTCCTGCCTGGTACAAAAAATCATCCAGAGAGGATATGAAAAAGACTCTGTAGGGTCTATCCACTCACCTTTCCAGTTAAATCCGTCGCTTCTTATTTCTGAAAAAGTGATCTTGTGAAACCCTTCCATTCCGTTGGGCGCTTGCTGTGGTTTATAGAGTAGAATTTGGTCTCCTTCGCGGTTTCCATGCCATGTGCCCAGGCTCCATGAAGCACCAGGATAGCTATAATAGCTAACCACCCAACTTGCACTGTCCTGATGATATTGTCTGATACTGCCGGCGTATCTGCCGTCTGGTCTCCAAACTTCGTCCTGTACTGCTGTGCCGTTCATGATGTATTTCCATGTCCATGTCATTGTGGTGGTGTCCGCCCAGGTTTTATCCGGGTTTCTCGTCACGCTCTTGCAGAGGCATGTGCCGATCAGCTCAGCAAAGTCTGCGGTCTGTGGCGGTGCTGTGGGGTTGAGCAAGCCGAACGGGTTTTTGTCGGATACATCATACATAGTGACACTGTCTGGCACCTGAGCCACAATGGATGACCCGGCCAAAATTAAGATTGATAGTAGTAGGTGTTTCATGGAGGTTTTTGTTTAGTAGAACTACTGGGGAATTTCAGTTCCCTTTGTTTTCCTCCAAAGGGATATTTCAGGGATAAGAAGTCTATTTCGTCTCCTTTCGGATTTTCTCCTTTATCACTTCGCTCACTTTTTTATTTTCAATCTTACTTTCGAGCCACGAGATGATATCGAAATAAACGAACGGTCTCCTGTCATATTTGCTTTCGGAAAGCGTAATCATTTTTTTTCGCAATGATGCAAACCTATCGATCAGACTGGTACGTGTATCCTTGCTCAGGTTTCGGATAAAGTCCAGAATATATTGTTGATAGAGGTGCATATCGTGTTTTTTCAACAAAAATCGATATGTGGATCTGATGTAGTATTCGATCACATCGTTGTTGCCCAGTTCGTAGTGGGTAATGAGGTTGAGTACCCTGGCAAAGGACTGTACGTCTTCCCTGATATCCTGATCTTCAGAGTTGATGATCCTGTTGAGCCACTTCAGCGCATCACGGTGGTTGTTGTTGCCAAAGTAAAGGCTGGCAATTTTATAGAAAAGAACTAGCTCGGAGTGCTTGTCCAGCATGCCTATATAGCCTTCTAGTCGTTTTTCTATTTTGCGAAGCATTTTTACGCCTTTCTCAAACTCTCCGGTCATGAAATAGCCGTTGAATTGGTGAGCGTAAGAGTACTTGAACAAGCGAATTTGGATGTTTTCATTCATCTTCACGATTCTATGATCAGCCAGTTCTCTCAGTGTTTTATGTGTGGCTTCAAAATCGTCGAAAAGGTGGAGTCGGCTTTGAGTGTTGAGTAGATGATTGAGTCCGCGCAGGTACTTTTCAAAATTGTGAGAAGAAGAAGGAACAGTAGGGAAAAGCGCTACCCATTTTTGTGAAAATTCATGTGCCTTTTCAAAATCCTGAATGAAATTGTAATAGCTGAAGTGAATTTCGTACCACAAGAGGGACTCTTCAAACGAAAGGCCCTCCTCTTCAAAGTCCGGTAGTTTTTCAGAAAATATCCCATTGATATGGATGAAGTCTTCCTTGTTTCTCAGATAGCCCACTTTGATGTAAATCGCATTGAGCTCCACAGAAAGATTCGTAAGCATATTGATGCGCGAAATCCGCTGATTTACAAGATTGCCTTCGTTTACGATCTGTTTTACTTTTTCCTGGTTGTTTTTCCCCAGTGAGTACGGCAGAAGGTTCTTTTCCCATTTCAGGACTTCCAGGTGTAACTCCAGGTTATCACTTTTAGCGACGGCTTTTTTTACTTTTTGCAGTAGCTGCATGCTCTGTCCGTACAGACTTCTGTCAAATAGAATTTGTATATAATCTATGTTTTCGCGGATGGCAATATCTCCGTTGGTGCTGGTAGTATATTCCTTAAGCGACTGTAATATTTTTTTGTACAGGTTGGCCTTCAGGTTACTAAACTGCTCCGTTTTGATCCATTTGTTTTCTTTCAGGATTTTTTCCTCATCAAACTCCTTTTGCTTTTCTATTTCATCAAAGAGTTTGAGGTATTTATGACCAGAACCACTCACAGTGCTGTTCCTGATTTTGAAGTATCGTTTTTCGCTCTTTTTGAGAGACTTCACTAGAACGAAAAGATTGTCAGAGCGCTCTTTAGACATTGTAATAGTTTTCTTTTCAGAATGTGCCTGAAAAAACAATATTAGGGAATTATGGTCATCTATGTTATTAGAAATCGTAATTAAATTTTAATTAGGTTTCTAATGAGGGCTTAGGAAAGATACTTTTGCTAGAGGTGTTGGGTTTAAAAATCGTGTTAGAAACAGGTTGAGTTGATCCAGAAATTCCTAAAAGAAAAAGCCAAAACAAATGAGTGATAAAGTTTACGTTTTCGATACTACGTTGAGAGATGGGGAGCAGGTTCCCGGTTGTCAGCTTTCTACACCTGAGAAAATAGAGATAGCCAAGGAGCTGGAGATACTGGGGGTAGATATTATAGAAGCGGGCTTTCCGATCTCAAGTCCCATGGATTTCAATTCTGTAATTGAGATTTCAAAGGCCGTGAGCAATCCTGTAATCTGTGCTTTGACCAGAGCAGTAGAAAAGGACATTGACTTTGCCGCTGACGCACTCAAGTTTGCTAAAAGAAAAAGAATTCATACCGGTATAGGAGCGTCTGATTATCATATCCAATATAAATTCAGAAGTACGCGTGATCAGATTTTGGAGCGGGCCATCGCAGCGACTAAGTATGCTAAAAAGTATGTGGAAGATGTAGAGTTCTACTGCGAAGATGCCGGCCGAGCTGATAATGAATATTTGGCCAGAATGGTGGAGGCGGTGATTGCTGCCGGAGCTACCGTAGTGAATATACCGGACACTACCGGATACTGCCTGCCTGAAGAATATGGCGCTAAAATCAAGTATTTGAAGGACAATGTGAAAGACATAGATAAGGCGATCATTTCTTGTCACTGTCACAATGATCTCGGTTTGGCAACAGCCAATACCATGGCCGGAGTGCTGAATGGGGCACGTCAGGTGGAAGTTACCATCAATGGTATAGGAGAGAGAGCAGGTAATACCTCTCTGGAAGAAGTGGCCATGATCATGCAAACACATGCAGATGTGGATGTGCACACCGATATCAAAAGCAACAGAATATATGCGTTGAGCCTTTTGGTGAGCAAAATGATGCGAATGCCAGTGCAGCCTAACAAGGCGATAGTGGGTAGAAATGCATTTGCTCACAGTTCGGGCATACACCAGGACGGTGTGATCAAGCACCGTGAAAGTTATGAAATCATGGATCCTGCAGACGTGGGAGTTCCTCAAAACTCCATTATCCTAACAGCGAGGAGCGGAAAGGCGGCATTGAAATATCACTTGGAGCGACTCAACTATGATTTGACCAACGAGAGAGTGGAAGAGATCTATGAGGAGTTTTTGAAAATGGCTGATAGCAAAAAAGATATCACCGATGATGATTTGATCGTATTGGTAGATGGAAAACTTCCAGAAGGCGGCTTTACTTTCAAAAATGTTCAAGTCAACTATGAGAACTCAGGAGCAATTTCTTCTACGGTGACAATGATGGCCAATGGAGAGGAAGTTACAGCCACAGCCACTGGAGAAGGCTCGATTGAGGCTTCTTACAATGCAGTAGATAAGATCATAGGTGAAACGCTCAATGTTGACGAGTTTCTGGTACAGTCTATCGGTGATAGAACCGATCCGGGCAAAGTGCACGTGAGGGTGAAATATGAAGATCAGCTCTATATTGGTTTTGGTGTTCACAGGGATGTGATCATAGCCTCAATCAATGCTTACGTGGATGCTCTCAATAAAATTGCTGCGATCAAAAACAAAGCAGTAATGGGGATAGCCAGCTAAGCTTTTACCATCCAGAATATGTAGTTTCCTTGTAGTATCCGAAGACCTGAACCAGGTCGCTGTAGTCGCTGAGTGTCAGGTTTTCGTTTTTGATATACTGTTTCATCCACAGCTTATCATTGTCAAAAACATTCAGAATCAATTTATCCCGATGAATGGGTACGGCCTCTTTGCCTTCGAATAGGAATATCGGAGGTAGAAATTCTGAGTCGGACTGAAGGTATTTCAGCCCTTCATGGTAAAGGATTTTATCTTCTCCATCATAAAGAATTTCGAAAAGGTAATACTCTCCGCGAAGTGAGAAGCCACCGTAGGTTTTGTCATTGACAATGACTTTTTGAATGTCTCTGGGTCTGTATAAGGAAACTCTGTTTCCCTGCCGAACCTGGATCATATCCTGAGCACTATTGATCTTGATCTCTGCCTTTATGGTCTTGTTTTCAAGCTTCAATATGCCAACCTGATATTCGTTTCCGGATGAGGAATGACCATACAATGATATGCATAGGAGTATGGCCAAAAGAACTGTTGTCGCTTTCATGCTGCTGGTTGTTTGGGGGCATGAAAGTACCACCTCAAAGCTTATTTTTTCACCTGATTAATGCCATTTAATGAAGACTTAATGGTGTGATAAAATGGTGATGAAATATTGTCAGAGACCTTGTGTTTTGAGATTTGATTTTTGATGGATTTTCAAAATAAAAAAAACCGCATCCAATTATGAATGCGGTCTAGATTTGATAATCTGGGGTTAGTAGCGTGATACATCAGCCGCCCCAGTGCGGTCAATATCTGTGTTAGGCGAACCACGATATTTGATATCGCTCATCCCACTTGCATTTACTTTGAGTTGTTCTTTGCTATATATTTTGAGGGTAGATGCTCCACTTGATTCAGCCTCTACTGTTTGAGCGCTGTAGTCAAAGCTATTGAGTTCTGCGGCTCCTGATATTTCAATATCAAGGATGTCGCCTTCTCCATTTAGGTTAAGTTCAGAATCTCCACTCATGCTTACTTTCATGTCTCTCACTGAACAGTTCATGTACAGGTCAGTGATACCGGACATTTCTACATCCATTTTGTCTTGTTGGAAACCGGTGATTTCGCCTTCTGTAGCACCAAATACTTCCAGTTCGCTGAGTTCTGGCATAGCAATTATCACTTTCACGCGGCGGTCGTTTTTGTTGCTCCACCATTTCCAGTCGTCCTTTTTGAAGCTGATCTCCAGTCTGCTTCCAACCTGATTTAGAAAGACGTCATCCAGGTCGCGTTCCTGTCCATATACTGTTACGTCGTATTCATCAGCGGTCCGGCGAACCTCAATGTCGATAAGTGCACCAACTCGCAGTTCGTCAAAATTTTCAATCGGATAGTTGATCTCATCTGAGTCAGAGTAGCTTCTTTCGCCTCGATCGAAATCAAAATCATCAGCGTCATCCACCGTATCAGCGTCATCGTCGGAATAATTTTGTGTCGGACAGGTCACGCACTCCAGTGTGCCATTCTTACTAAAGGTCCATTCATTTCCTTCTATCTGATAATTTCTGAAACCATAATGACGGATGGTGTTAGATAATATTTCTGTAAGATCTTTATCCATTCGGAAAACCTTGCCATAAGGGATATACATGGTGGCATCCACTTTTTGGAAGCGATATTTGCCATCTTCGGGGAATGATATGCGCGAGTCAAAAACAAAATCCTCACCTTGTTTTGCTACGGTATATATTACCTGTTGTGCATTCTCTTCCGCATCAGTACGATCCGACCCGCGACTTTCGATTCTTTTTACTACTTGATAAACACTATCGTCATGGCCTCTAAGTCTGAGGTCAATGCCGTCAAAAGTGTTTTCACCCAGATCATTGAGTGTGAGGGTAGGGGTGGCCTGAGTCACCTCAAAACTTTCCTCCAGGCGGATGGTATCCTCATCGCTAAATTCTTTTACAAATCTTGGGATCGTGATGGCGGCCATCATGATTCCAAATATCCAGATTGCGAAAAGCGACCAGCCTATATAACTATTGGCCACACGTCTTTTGATAATGATCACCAGGCCAAGCAGTGCCATTCCTATTGCCGGGATTAAGAGCCCAAGGAATACCCCCGTCACCATCCACCCGTCAAGTGAATCTTTGATCAAATCCAGAGGAATGTCACTTACGATGAAGTCAGTGTTGGTAAAATCCAAGCCAACTACACTCAGTAGCATGATGATCATGCCTGCTACTATGCTGAATCCGGAAATGACCAATATGGCTCCAAAAGCAATCCTGATAATATCGACAGCAAACCTCAATAGTGGGCCGAGTGCTTTTGCTATTCCTGATATCACAATGGCGATAAGTCTAAAAGGGAAAAGCAGCACCTTTACCAAAGGGGTTTCTTCGCCATCTTTTACTTTGAAGCTTTTTTTCACATTGTCTTCTATGTTTTTCAGGTTGATGGGCTTACCACTCATCTGCATTTTCTCAGTGATGCTTTTAGCTTCAGGTGTGATCATCCACAGTATGATGTAGGCCAGCAACCCTGAGCCTGCGAAGATTGTGGTTACTACAAATATCAATCTGATCACTCCCGCATCTACGCCAAAGTAGGCTCCTACACCACCGGCTACTCCACCCAGCACTCTGTCTTCGGGGTTTCTGTAGAGCTTCTTTACTTTTTGGTTTTCCTCCAGCTGATCATTTGGTGGTATCACGATCCACATAATGATATAACCTACCAGCATAATGCCACCTACTCCAGCAAAGAATATGCTGAGCAACAGCGCTAAAAACAATAACCTAATCCACAAGGGGTCAATGCTGAAGTAGTAAGCGATACCTGAGGCGACCCCTCCAAGAATTCCCCTTTTGGTATCGCGGTATAGTTTTTTGGGTTCGCTAGCCGAAGTACTAGCAGGTTCTTCCTCGGCTTTGGTTTCTTCCTGAGGCTCCTCGGTAGAGGACTCCTTTTTGTCGGTTTCGTCTTCTTCTATGGTAGCTTCAAAATCACTCGTCGTACCCATAGTATTGATGACCTCCGACACATCTTCGATATTGAGCGTCTGCCTTCCGTCGGTGAGTTTTAGAAGGAAGAGCTCGGCGATGCGACCTTCAATGTCTGAGATGATTTCAGCGCTATCTTCAAAACGCGAAAAGTATTTGTTTACAGATTCGAGGTAGTTTTTCAGTTTGTCGTATCCATCCTCTTCTATATGAAAGATGATACCTCCAATATTTATGCTTATCGTCTTTTTCATGAGTCTTTGGCTGATTTTTTTGCAGTGATGATTTTGCCTGTAGAACTGACCAACTCGTGCCAGGTGGCGTCTAATGTGTTAAGGAAGTTTGATCCTTCTTCCGTCATGGTGTAATATTTGCGAGGTGGGCCAGAGTTTGACTCTACCCATTTATAATCTACCAGCCCGGCCTTTCTTAGTCGGGTCAGGAGGGGATAAAGCGTGCCTTCCACCACCATGATTTTGGCAGAGGTGAGTTCTTCCAGCATATCTGAGGCATATACTTCGCCTCGCGATATGATACTCAGGATGCAGAACTCCAGGATGCCCTTCCGCATTTGTACCTGTGTGTTTTCTATATTCATGAGTCCATTGTTTTTGGATTAATTGAGTCGTTGACAATAGTCTATACGGAAAGGTACTATGTAAGGCCAAGTACTAAGTGAAAAACATTACCTAAACCCTTATTTTCTTTATATAGTTATATTAATAATTAAAATAGTTTAATAAATAGCTCCTTACAGACATTTCATAATTACAACGGTCATTCTCTTTTAGGTTGGTATATCCCTGAGTAAATTGCGGGAATAATTTGTAAGAATAAATGAAGCTAAGCCGGGCTGTGTTATTGATGTGTTGCCTACTGACTCTTGAGGTTGGGGCGCAGAACAATGCACCAAAATACAGCAATGAATTTATGAACCTGGGGGCCGGAGCTCGAGCTTTTGGGTTAGGCTTAAGTGCTGTTTCTTATACCAATGACGCCAATGCAGGTTACTGGAATCCTGCCGGATTGAACAATCTGCAGTCAGATCACCAGGTTAGTATGATGCACTCGGCGTACTTTGCAGGAATAGCCAACTATGATTTTGCAGCCTTTGCTACCAAGGTTGATTCTTTAGGATTTATTGGGATCTCCGTGCTGAGGTTTTCTGTAGATGACATTGCCGATACGCGGTTTTTGTTTGATGGTTCTGGTGCTGTCAACTATGACAATATTCGATACTTCTCTTCTTCAGACTATGCTGTCCTTTTGACATATGCACGTCAATTGTCATTTCTCGGAGGTATTGATTTTGGTGGAAATGTGAAAATTATTCGCCGTGTGGTTGGAGATTTTGCCAGCTCGTGGGGCTTTGGTTTAGATGTGGGTGTGAGTAAGTCTTATAAAGGCTGGAATTTTGGAGTTGTGGGGAAAGACTTGTTCGGGACGTTCAACAGCTGGTCATATAACACTTCGGAGCTAGCGGATATATACACCCAGACAGGTAATGAAATACCTACAAACGGATTAGAAGTTTCGCTTCCAAGGTTGTTGTTGGGTGCCTCGCGCACCTTCGAACTAGGTGATATGTTTTCTCTGATGGGGACAGTCGATTTGGCTATAACCTTTGATGGTAAGCGAAATACACTTATCAAGACAGAGGCTGGTTCTATTGATCCGTATGGTGGAGTAGAGTTTGGATTTAAGGAAAAGGCGTTCTTACGAGCAGGTGTTAGCCAGTTTCAGCAAATAGAAGATTTTGATAATTCCACATCCTGGAGTTTTCAGCCAAGCCTCGGTGTTGGGTTAAAGCTCAGCGAGCTCACCATTGATTATGCTTTCACAGATATAGGTGACCAGGCAGCAGGACTGTACTCTCATGTTTTTTCAGTAAAAGTTGATTTCTATTCCAATGAAAAATAAGCTCCTACTGACCATATCGATAATTGTATTTGGCCTTTCGGCACAAGGCCAGTTTGCCAACGACTGGATAGATGCGAATCAGCGCTATTTTAGGATTCCAGTTATTGAAGATGGGCTACACACCATAAGCCAAAGTCAACTAGCTGGAGCTGGTATCCCTTTGAGCACTGCTCCTAATCGTTTTCAGATTTTCCGAAAAGGTCAGGAACTAGCCATTCGGGTGGTTTCGCAGGACAACATCGTGCAGCGCATAGAATTTTACGGAAAAAGAAATGACGGAACGGGGGATGCCGAATTGTACCGTACGCCTGAGACGCAACCTCACCAATATTATAACCTTTACGCCGATACGGCGGCCTATTTTCTAACATGGAAAGTGACTACCGGTAGCGGCAAACGCATGGATAGTGACGGGTCACTGACACCAGCCACTGTGGAGCCTTTTTTCCTTGAGGAGATATTAATTGTTGAGAGTGAAAATTATTCACTAGGAGATAGGTATGGTTCTCAAAACTCACTTTCGTCAGGGCTCTATGATGAGGGAGAGGGGTTTACCGGAGCGTCGAGAGGCAAGAATGGGAAAATAACCTATACACTAAATATAGAGGATCAAAACGAATCCGCAGCAACAAAACCTACATTGGAGTTGCTACTTCAGGGGCGGAACAACCTGGATCATAGAGCAGAGGTTTCAGTGGGCCCCACTGGCACAAACTTACGGGTACTCGATACGCTTGAGAATTTTTCCTCATTTGAGACTTACTTATTTCAGGGTACCCTGGAATGGTCGGATTTTACAGCTGGCCAGATTGTGATTCAAATCACCGTTTTGGGCTATCCGAGTACTGCTGATAATATTTCTGTTTCCTATCTAAAACTTGACTATCCAAGAAACTTCTCCATTGGCGCCAGTGCCAACAAACATTTTAGTTTACAGCCCTCAGCAGAGCCAAGACTATATGTTAGACTCCCCACAACCAATTCGGCCACTAGAATTTTTGACATCACAGATGAATACAACCCGCTTATTCGTCAGACATCCACCACTATCGAATCTGGAGCTATTTATTTTTCTATAAATGACGACCCTTCCGTATCCAGGAAAATTCTGGCCGTGACAAATCCAATTGCTGTCGTTGGGTTGAAAGAAGCCATAACTACAAAACTTAATCCGGGACAAGCCAATTATTTGATCATCAGTCATGACAAATTGAGGGCGGCTGCTTCTGACGGATTAGATCCCGTGCAAGCCTATGCCGATTACCGCGAGGCTGATTTTGATGTGCATATCGCGGATATTACAGATTTGTTTGATCAGTTCAATTATGGTGACCCAAGTCCTCTGGCGATAAAGAATTACTTGAAGTATGCCATTTCCATAGCCGAGCGTGATTATTTGTTTTTGATAGGAAAAGGGTTGGATTTGACTTTCGTTCCATATCGCGACCTTAACTATTCATCAGGCGAAGTAAAACCTCATTTTATACCTTCATTTGGTGTGCCGGGATCAGATGCTCTTTTCAGTGTCGGTTTGAATGACGCGATGCTTCCGGCGATACCAACAGGGAGGCTGAATGCCCAAAATAGTGAGGACATCAAGAATTATTTGGACAAGGTAAAGGCCATGGAGTCACTTCCATATGATGCCTTGTGGAGGAAAAAACTATTGCAACTTAGCGGCGGGCAAACGGCAGCAGAGTTAAGTTTGTTTTCATCATACATCGGTACTTTCAAGTCTGTGGCAGAGTCTGAGTATCTGGGCGGAAGTGCCACCAACAGAGGGAAATCATCCACCGACGTGGTGGAAACTATCAACGTAAATGATGTTGTGGAGGACGGGTTAAATCTGGTTACATTCTTTGGTCACTCAACCAGCTCTACTACCGACATCAGTATCGGTCAAATAGATAATTATAATAATTTCCCTGATAGGTATCCCTTTTTGTTGGTAAATGGGTGTCAGGGTGGATCCATTTTTCAAGGGAGAAGAAGCTTTGGTGAAAACTGGCTGATGAACCACAGTCAAAGGGGCGCTATAGGTGTCATAGCACATTCGGATCTGGCTGTTTCCAGCGGTTTAAGGCGCTTTTCAAATCTATTTTACGAGAATCAATTTGGTTTGAATGAGACTTTTGGCCTTCCCGTTGGCGATGTAATGGCACTTGTGCAGGCTCAGTATTTCGATCAGTTTGGGACTGGCGATTTGAACCTTTCTCAGGTTTACGGCATGCTGCTGCAAGGAGACCCTGCATATAGGCTCTTTGGAGCGACTGATCCTGACTATGCCATATCTGATTTGGGTGTTTCTGCATCGCCGATCGGGGCGGATCGTATCGTTTCAACATCTACGTCGTTTTCACTCGATCTTGTAGTTAGCAATTTTGGGAAGGTAGATGATGATTCACTTTCGATAAAGGTGGACCGAACACTCTCAGACGGAGAGTTACTTTCATACATCAGGAAGTTTCCACGCGTACTTTATCAGGACACTCTTTCTTTTGTGATCGAAAATGACATTTCGAAGCGAAACGACGGTCAAAACAATTTTGTGATAACACTAGACCCTGACGACTCGGTACAGGAATTGAGTGAAATTAATAACGTGGTGCTGTTTGACCTCTTTCTTGCAAAGGGCAATACCATTAACCTTTATCCGACTGAATATGATGTGGTGGATAAGCAAAACGTGAAGTTTTTATGGCAATCTGCCGATTTGTTTAGCGATGAGCGGTCGTACAGTTTTGAGGTTGACACAGTACAAACATTCAACTCTGCATTCAAACAGTCTCAGGGCTTAAGTGGCCAATTGCTTTTGTCTCAGCTGTTGGATTTATCAGAGCTGCCTGACTCTACTACTGTTTTTTGGAGAACCAGATTTGCCGAATCTCAGGAAAACGAAGACACTACCTGGGTTGTGTCTTCATTTTCAGTTTTCACTGCCACCAACGAGGGTTGGGGACAATTTTCTGATGATCAAATCCGTGAAAATAGCATCACGGGAGTTTCCTATAACGAAGTGGATAAGCGATGGCAGTTTTTAACAACCACAACCCCAATTCAAGTCAATAATCATGGATTGGAAAACCCGAGTGGTTTTACTTACAGCGATTTCAAAGTAGTCATAAATGATGTTGACCTATTGCTCAACACGAGTATAGAAGATCGGTTTTGTATCACCAATACCATGAATGCCATTGTCTTTGACAAAGAGTCCGCACAACCAACAAGACCTTTTGGTTTTACGGGAGATGATCTCACCAATCCGCTTGTTTGCGGGCGTCAGCCTCAGGTGATTTATAATTTCACTTCGAGTCAAATCCTTGGGACGAGCCGTTACCTCGATAGCCTCATTCAGGAGATGGATGAGGATGATGCCTTGCTGCTCTTCTCGTTTGATTCGGTAGGTTACTCTGCATGGGATGCCCAGCTCAAGCAGTCGCTTAATCTGGTAGGGATTAGTACCTCCACTATCAATGCTCTGGAAGATGGTCAGCCCGCGATTTTTCTTGGAAAAAAAGGAATGGCTCAAGGAGAAGCGGTATCATTAGTGGATGATGGAGGAGGCCTGCCTCGCGAAGAGCAAACTCTGCAACTCAATGAAGATGTTGTTGGAGTATATACATCAGCGCAAATAAAAACCCAAAAAATTGGCCCTGCTCGTACCTGGAATCAGTTTGATGCCGAAACCGAAGATGATATTATTGACCCAGTATTTTACCGAATTAATGGGGTTGACACAAACGGAAATGAAACCAATCTATTTGACGATGAAGTAAACGAGCCTGTTGACTTGTCTTCCATAGATGCGGTACAATACCCTTACTTGACCATAGATTATCAGGTTTATGATGATGGTAATCAGCGTCCGTCAAAATTGAAGTTTTGGAAAGTTGAGTATGAAAAACCAGCCGAAGGTATTTTGGTGGCGTTGGATAAACAGGTGGAAGAAATTCAAGAGGGAGCCGATTTTGAAAAGGAATTTAGTTTTGTCAATATTAGCGAAAAGAATTTTATGGACTCTCTTGACGTAGCGCTCACCTTTTTCAACCCTGCCAGTTCGGAGGTGGTGACTCACAATCAGAGGGTGCAGGCACCACTGATCGGAGATTCGGTCAAAATTGTGTCTAATTTTTCGACCTTGACAAAGGTGGGGACCAACAACCTCTCTGTACAGGTGCAGCCAAACGAAACGGAGCAGTATGAGGCGAATAATGTGGTGAATCTAGCTGGTACAGCTGAAGTGACGGAGGATGAAACCAATCCTGTGCTTGATGTGACATTTGATGGTCTCTATATTCTAGATGGCGATATTGTGTCCCCAACTCCCCGTATCGTGGTAAAATTTAAGGATGACAATCCTTATCTCTTCAAAGACGACACGTCCGGAATAGA
Source organism: Cyclobacteriaceae bacterium (assembly GCA_039944535.1). Classification (GTDB taxonomy): domain Bacteria; phylum Bacteroidota; class Bacteroidia; order Cytophagales; family Cyclobacteriaceae; genus JAMZMI01. The sequence continues at coordinate 638,534 of JBDUYP010000022.1, read as the reverse complement.
TTTGGCAATCAAGTATCCCTGTGAGACATGCACCTACGAGCGCGTGAATATGACCAGCCCGACCGTATCATATAGCACGGCGAGTTCAGAAAATGATTTTGAAATCACCTTCAACCCTGGTCCACTCGAAGATGGGGTTTATCAATTCAGAGCTCAAGGACAGGATGAGTCGGGAAATGCATCCGGTTTGGAGCCATATGAGATAAGCTTTGAGGTGATCAACGAATCAACGATCACCCATTTTTACCCATATCCTAATCCATTTTCCACCAACACCAGGTTCGTTTTCACCCTCACGGGGGGAGAAGTACCAGAGGAGATCAAAATTCAAATCATGACCGTATCAGGCCGGGTGGTGCGTGAAATCAATCAGGATGAGATAGGCCCAGTGAAAATAGGCAATAATATTACCGAATCTGGCTGGGATGGTAAGGATGAGTTTGGCGATCAGCTGGCAAATGGCGTTTACCTCTATAAGGTTTTTGTTCGTCAAAATGGTGAGCGCATGACGCATCGCACCACATCGGCCGATCGTGCCTTCAAAAATGGGTTCGGAAAAATCTACTTACTGAAATAGGTTTAGAAAAGGGAAGCAAGTTTCATTGCAATGCCTTTGTCGCCATCGATTTTCATTTTGCCCGTCATGAAAGCCATCATGGGGTTCATGTCTCCTGAGAGCAGTTTTCCGAAGTTGTCGTTGGACATGCTAATCGTGCACGGAGCAGATTGTTCATCGTTGCTTACTACGGTGGGGGTAACCGTATCATCTAAATGAATTAGGCCGTCATCCAATTTGAAGTTGATTTTAGCACCTACTTTTCCTCCGTTATTATCTGCCATTTTGGATACTTTTTCTGTTGCTTCCTGGAGAGTCATTTTTTAGTTGTTTGGGATGAGGTTTATTTCAAATATAGAGGGCCAGTATTTTCCGGTCACGTAAAGTTTGTCATTTGTTTCATTATAAGCGATTCCATTCAGCACCTCTGCTCTTCTCGCTTCTAAAGGTGTGAGTAGCCCTGCCAGGTCAATCAGTTTTAGCAGCTTGCCTGATATTGGGTCTATAACTGCCAGATAGTCTTCCTGGTAGATATTTGCGTAAAGCAATCCGTCAATCATCTCCAGCTCATTGAGGTCGCTAATTTTTCCCTCATGATCGTATATTTCCAGTTTTCCAATTTCAGAAAAGTCCCTGGGATCAATTTTGTGAATCACATTTGTGCCGTCACTTACATACAAGGTATCACCCCAAATCGTGGCTCCCCAGCCTTCATGGGTGTAGTGAAATGTTCGAAGTTTATTGAAGTTATTGTCGTAGGTGAACCCTGTTTGTCCCATCCATGTGATCTGAATGTACTCATTGTTCCAATAGCAACTACCTTCTCCAAAATACTTGCTGTCAAGGGGGATCGTTCTGTGCTTTTCGGCAGTTTCCAGATTGACTTTGGCCAGATAAGATTCACCACGGTGGCCTGTGCTTTCTATAAGTGTGTCGTCTTTGAAAAACAGTCCTTGTGTGTAGGCCTTGGTGTCGTGTGGATACTTGTTGGTCACCTCATAGCTGAGCATTTCAGGTTCAGTGTCTGAGAGAAAGACAAACCGAGGGTAATGGGTTTCAGTTTTGGAGCCAAAATAGGTTGTCAATCGGATTTTTTGATTTCCGGTTTTGGCCGTCCCCGGTTTCCAGGTAAATGAGATGGTGTCAAATGCAGTGGAGATTCCCTGGTATTCCAATGCGACGGAATCTATTTTTTCCGAGGATTCGAATTTAAAGGTGATGGTTTTCCCAATCTTAAACTTAGAATTCCTTTCAGGAGTAACAAGCTTCGTTGTTTTGACTATTCGTGGAGTGCTTTCCTGTTCTGATCTTTCTGATCCTGAATCTTTACATGAAAGCCCCAGACCCAAAAAACATATGGACAGAATTGTGATATGTTGAAATTTACGCATCATCGCAAAACTAACGTGATTTGCAAAAAGCCGTTTGGAAAAAATGCGATTTAGTTCTTTTCCTCCGCACCCTTAAACTCAACAGATCGCATAAGCATAGGCACTGTCAGTCCTTGATACAGCACAGAACATACCACTACAATATACGTCATTGTCACAATGATGTCTTTCCCGTGGAAGTCAATTAGTGACAAGGACAATGCGATAGGCAGTCCTCCCCGCAAGGCTCCCCACGTGAGAACGGGAATCGTGTTGGGTTGAAAAGACCGATTGACAGACATCAGCTTGATAGGAATAAACACACTCAGCCACCGAGCAAATAACACAATATTGACAGCAAAGAATCCTGCAGCGAAGTAGTCTAGTCTCCAAGGGATAACCAACATCTCAAGACCAATCAATACAAAAAGCATCGCAGCGAGCGATTCTTCTATAAGATTCCAGAATTTGAATACATAATCACCAGCGGCACTGGTCACATGTTCGCCACGCCCTTCGTTTCCAATAACCAGTCCCATCACCACAGCTGCTTGCTTTGACGATACGTGGATAAAGTCTGCCAGAAAAGACCCAGCCATAACCACGGCAAGCGTAATGAGAATTTCTACTTGTACCTGATCATTGTCAACATACTTCAACAATCGATAGCCGATATATCCGAGGAACAACCCGATAAAAATACCGCCTCCAATGTCTGCGAAAATGATGTAGCCTGTTTCGAATATACTCAAAGCATGATCTTCTTTTGCGTGAGCAATATCCAGAAGCGTTAGCGCCAAAACCACCGCAACACCGTCGTTGAAGAGTGATTCTCCTGCGATCTTGGTTTCCAGCTCTTTGGCTAGTTTAAATTTCTTGATCGTTTTGGTAACTGCGATAGGATCAGTAGGAGAGATCAATGCTCCAAACACAAGGCAATAGAGTAAGTCCAGCTCGATGTTGAGAAATCCGAGCATGTAGTGTACAAGAAACCCTATAACTGTGGTGGAGATTACCACTCCAGTGGTGGCAAGTACCAAAACTGGCGTTCGCTCCTTAGAAAGCTTTTTAAAGTCAATCTGAAGTGCTCCGGAGAAAAGCATAAAACTAAGAACTACCTGATACAGAACGTCGGGGTAGTCGTATTCTTCCAGTTCTGCTGCTCCTATAGAAAGTGATGGGAAAATCTCTCCTGTTATCAATAAGACTATAGATAACACGATCGCTAGAATCATCAACCCTATGGATGAGGGAAGTTTCAAAAAGAAAGTATTGATGAAAATGAATAATCCTGCGAAGAATATGAATAAAGCGATGATATCAAATATGTGCATAGAGCCCTGGTTCAGACCTTTTGGTCATAAAATTATTCTAAAAATAAATTAAAATGTCAAAGTATTCAATAAAGAAAACCCACCCATTTTGGGAAATGAGTTGCGACTTGGTGTGGTTTATACTTGATAGAGGTATGAAATACCATCCCGAAGATAGCTTTTTTACATGTTTTCGCAAAATCATTTACGCTAAAGCCTTAACAGTCAAAGGGTAACAGTTTCTCCTTACTCTTGTTTTTGTGAGTAGTGAGGTGCCAGCCCCCGCAGTACCATTGATCATGTGAAACTCACGTCTATAAGAATGGCTTATTGATCTGTTAATAGTATTTTTAAATTCGCATGAACGCACCGTAGGCTTATGAATGAAACGCTGATGAAATCGTTTGAGATAATTGAAAAACGCAAGGCGGATCTGCTCACCTCTCTTGATCAGATCGACGATGATAAGCTCAGCTACCACCCGGATGAAGGTAAGTGGAATATCATTCAGATTATTCAGCACGTGGCTGATGCTGAGAGAGGCGCGTTAAATTATTGTCAAAAAAAGATTCAGGCCGGAGATAAGATGCCTAATTCCCCATTGGGAGAAAATGCCAGGATGATTCTATTCAATAAGTTTTTGAAAACAAAAGTCAGATATAAAATGCCAAAGGGCTTGAAAAGCCCTGAAGATGGACTTGAATATCAGGAGGTTTGTGTCGGTTGGTACAACACACGGGAGGCGTTGCGGAAGTTTTTAGATTCGTATCCTGAGAAGTATTTAAAAAAAGCGATATTCAAACATCCGGTGGCTGGTCGTATCGGGTTGAATAATATGCTGCTTTTTTTTGACGCGCATCTTATCCATCACAAATTTCAAATCGAAAGAAACCTTAAATCATTTCAAACACTTTGATCTCCAGTTCAAACCTTAGTTATTCATTTAGTGAATCAGTAAAGCTCTCTTACCCAGACTGGAAAGTGGGGGATGGTGAGCATGGACTGATTTTAGGAAACTCAGGGAGTGGTAAAACCACCTTTCTGCATTTGCTAAGTGGTCTGCTTAAGCCAACTTCCGGATCTGTTAAACTTGACGATACAGATATCACATTACTGAAAAGTGGTGAACTCGATGTTTTTAGAGGCAAGCATGTGGGATTGGTTTTTCAAAAACCACATTTGATTTCAGCACTTTCGGTTAGTGATAATTTACGTTTAGCCACTTTTCTTGGTCGAAAATCTGATCAAAATGCTCGAATCGAAGAGCTCCTGGATTCGCTGGGATTGGATGGTTTGGGGAAAAGGAGGATAAGTGAAATCAGTCAGGGACAGGCTCAGCGTGTAAGCATTGCCAGAGCGCTGATTAATCACCCTAAGGTTGTTTTTGGTGATGAACCCACAGCCAGCCTCGACGATTCCAGTTGTGAAAAGGTTATTGATATTTTGCAGCAACAGGCTGATAAGCATGGAGCCACGCTGATTTTGGCTACTCATGATCACAGGGTCAAGTCTCACTTTTCTAATCAGATAGAGCTATGAACATTTTCTACCTGAGTTATAAGAGCCTAATATCCCGACCGCTCAGCAGCCTGTTGAGTTGGTTGCTGCTGAGTTTCGGAGTGACTGTGGTGGTTTTGATTTTGTTGGTTTCGGATCAACTAAAAAGCGAGATCAACAAAAATGCCCAGGGAATTGATATGGTGGTTGGAGCAAAAGGTAGCCCCATGCAGCTCATCCTTTCCAGTATTTTCCATGCAGATTTCCCAACGGGTAATATCAGTCTGAAGCAAGCGGCACAACTGAGCAAGAATAGATACATATCACAGACAATACCCCTTTCTCTGGGTGATAGCTACAAAGGGTACCGAATAGTCGGAACGACTCAGGCTTACGGGCAGCTTTATGAGGCAGAGATACTCAGTGGCAACTGGTTTGAGGGCAGTATGCAGGCGGTGGTTGGAGCAGAAGTGGCAGAGGAGCTAAAGATGGGGCTTGGTGCAGAGTTTGAAAGTCAGCACGGCCTTACTGACGATGGAGATACGCATGAGCACAGCCCATTCAGTGTGGTGGGCGTTTTGAAAGCGACAAATACGGTCTTAGATAAGCTAATTCTGGTTAACGTGCCAAGCGTGTGGATGGTGCACGGGCACGATGAAGAGGAGGAACATCATCATGAGGAGCATGGAGAAGGATTGATCACCTTGGATAAATTGGGCATAAGCGTCACGGGCGAGCAATTTGAGCACGAAGAGATTACATCTATGCTGATCAAATATAGATCGCCCATGGCTGCTGTGATGCTGCCAAGAACGGTAAATGACATGAGTGACCTTCAGGCCGCATCTCCTGCTTATGAGACTGCCCGTCTTTTCAATATTATAGGAGTGGGGATAGATGTGATGAATATTTTAGGCTTGCTGATCATAATTATATCTGCCGTGAGTGTTTTTATTGCTTTGCTCAACTCACTGAAAGACAGGAAATACGACATTGCAATCATGCGCTCAATGGGGGCGACAGGAAGCCAGATTTTTATACACGTTTTGACCGAAGGTATTATAGTTACGATATTGGGTTGTGCCTCTGGGCTGTTCATAGCACATGGGTTGATTGGCATTTTGGCATCTAATTTGAATGACTTGAACCTTGATTGGAGAATTTTTGTAAAAGAGGAAGGATGGGTTGTGATCGGGTGCTTGATGATAGGCGTGATCTCGTCCGTTATACCAGCCTTTTTGGCATATAGAACAGATATATCTAAGACATTATCGAAAACATGAAGCACATAATTTTAATCATATTTCTGGCGGGCAGTTTAGCTGTGGTGGCTCAGGAAAATGAACAGAACCATTGGAAGACCCTGGAAGGGTTGGAATACGAAAAGTCACGAGATGAATATGGAGAAATCTATGTTCCAAAGTTTGGGCCAGATATCAAAGCCCTTGAGAACAAGGAAATAAGTTTGTCCGGCTACATCATTCCTTTCGAAGGGATGTTTAAACCCGATCACTTGATTATCTCATCTTTGCCAATTGCGTCATGTTTTTTCTGTGGAGGTGCAGGACCGGAATCAGTTGCTGAAGTATATTTGGATGAAACTGTGAAGTACACAGCCAAAAAGGTAACTGTGCGTGGGAAACTCAGCCTGAATGATGAAAATATGGATGAACTCATGTATATCCTGAAAGATGCCAAACTAATCAAAGAATAAAATGAAAAACGTATTTAGCCTGATTGTACTAGCCACTTTGATGGTGTCATGCACATCTTCAAAAAAGGAAGCCGAAGAAAAGCCACTTATGGATCAGGTAATGGAGGTTCATGATGCGGTAATGCCCAAAATGGGCTCACTCATGAAAGTGAAAAAACAACTCATGGCAAAGGCTGATACTGCGGATTCTGTTGCCAGCGATGAGCTCAAAATCCTGGCTCAGGAAATAGACTTGGCCAATGAAGCTATGATGGACTGGATGAGAAATTTCGATCCGAACTTCGAGGGAACCGAAGAAGAGGTGAAGGATTACCTGATGAAGAAGAAAAAGGGAATTGAAAAAGTGGCAGAGGCCATGAACAGTTCGCTAGAAAAAGGTGAAAACGCATTAAAATAAGTCGAAACCATTTTGGGGCGTAGGTACCCGCATACGGAATAGGTTTTTCCTGGTATACCTCATTTTAAAACAAAGTCCTGCAAATAGCCAAGATTCAATAATAAGATCTTGGCTATTTTAATTACTTGACAAGCTTCAAATAAGCAGAACCCTACTCACATTTGAGCAGCCACAGCTCCACTTCTTTTACATTCGAAAGTCCTTTCTTGTTTCCCCAACTGTTGGTGATGTATGTGAGTACTTCGGCCACTTCCAATGGTGCCATTTGCTCATTGGCAGGCATCATTTGATTGTAAGTTTTGCCGTTTACAGTAATCTCATCGAATAGGCCCTTTTTGATCACGCAGGCTGCCCTTTCCAGGTCACTGAGTAGATAGTCTGAGTCCGCCAGAGGAGGAAAGAGGCTGGCAAGCCCTGTGCCATCTTCCTGATGACAATTGGCACAATATAGGGTGTAAAGCTCGCGACCTTTCACCATGTATTGCTTTAGTCGCATATCATCCTGATCGTTGCTTTCTGCATTTTGTTTTTGGCCGGAGTGAGTGCCGCAACTTGAAATGGCGAAACCGATTATAAGTGCAGAAAGTAAATTATTGAGGTTTGTCATTTTTCTTGATCAGTTTTTTAATATCGGACATGAGCAAGTCCACCTGCTCAGGGACAGTGCCATCATAAACTCCCCGAATCCTTCTTTGCGTATCAATCAGCAGGAATGCCCCACTGTGAATATACCCGCCGGGAGCATCTTCATCTTCATTGGCCACCACCATATAGCTAGTCTCACCTATCTCGTAGATTTTGTCTTTATCTCCTGTTACAAAATGCCACTTATCTGATTTTACTCCCAGGTTTTTTGCAAAGTTGTTTAGCAATGCCACTGTATCGTGTGTCGGGTCTATGGTATGGGAAAGTATGCTTACTTCAGGTTCATTTTCAAACTCTTCATATACACGGAGCATCTGCTTCTTCATGACAGGGCAGATGGTAGGGCAGCTTGTAAAGAAAAAATCTGCCACGTAAACCTGCCCTTCGAAAGTGGCATTTGTGACAATGGTACTATCCTGATCTACAAACTCAAAATTTGCGATGGTGTGTGGAATGGTGTCATAGACCGTCTTGCCATCTACTTCTTTTTCCACGATTTCACTTCTTCCCAATACCGGGAGTTCAAATTGAGTTTTTACAGGTGAACAGCTCATGATCAGGGCTATTGCAACTAAAAGCACGGGTGTTGATTTCATAAGTTTATTTCTCGTTTTTAGAGCGAATGCGTTTGTATATTTTGATGGCCATCATCAGAATTATAGAAAACAGAATGATTCCTATCGTACCCCAAATCCAGCTCATTTGATTTTTTATTACAATCAAAAAAACTACCGCAACCAGTATGACTGTTGCTACCTCGTTCCAGATCCGAAGTTGGTTTGAGCTGTACTTGCAATTTCCCGCTTGCAGCTTTCGGTAAAGGTATTGACAGGAGAAATGGTAGAGGTAGAGAAGCGCCACAAATGTCAATTTTATGTGCATGAAGGGCATCTTGAGCCATTGTGGTTGAATAATGATCAAGGCAGACCCGAAAATCAGCGTGAGTATGGCTGATGGCCAGGTTATCCCGAACCAAAGTCGCCTGGCCATTAAAGCAAGGTGCACAGTAAGAATGGATTTTTCCGGTTCTTGTTTTTCCAGAGCTTCACGCTGATAGATAAAAAGGCGAACGATATAAAAAAGTCCGGCAAACCAGGTTACTACGAAAATGATATGCAGAGCTTTTAAGTATAAATAATCCATCTAAAGGGATTTTTTTGACGTAATTGTTGTTTAGATAACTGCCACGCAAAAATGCACTGCAATTGGTGACTAATCAAGGATTTGATAATTTAGAATTTTAGACCTAATCTAATGAGTGAAAAATCAAGTATCTGGTATTTTGAGGAGACTGACCTGTTTGAGATTTTGTGTCCACACAAAACCCCGGAACTGGAAACCAAGCATCATCCCAATGTTTATGCAAAGGATGACTATATATATTTCCCGGATGATGAATCTTCCAACATCTACATGGTAGCTCAGGGAAGGGTGAAAATAGGCTCCTATACCGATGATGGAAAAGAAATCATCAAGGCGATTTTAGCTAAGGGCGAAATATTTGGCGAGATGGCGCTCACCGGAGAGGAGCGGAGGTCAGATTTTGCTGTGGCTATGGATAGCAACACGAGGGTTTGCCCCATGACGATCGATGACCTTCAGGATCTGATGAAGGACAACAAAGAACTGAGTTTTAAGATCTTCAAAATCATTGGTTTTAGATTCCGCCGACTTGAGCGCCGCATAGAGTCACTCGTATTTAAAGACGCCAGAACACGCATCGTAGAGTTTCTCAAAGAAATGGCTGAAGAGAAGGGGCAGAAAGTTGGTTTTGAGACGATGATCAAAAACCACCTCACACACAAAGACATTGCGAGTCTCACAGGAACCTCAAGGCAGACCGTGACCACTGTGATGAATGAATTGCGGGAAGAGAACGTGATCAATTTTGACAGGCGGAGAATATTAATTCGTGACCTGGAGAAGTTGGTGTAAAATAGAAAAAGGCGAATCTTATTCGCCTTTTTCTATTTTATCGAGAGCTCCTTTGAGGGAAGCTTCATCTAAAGGTTTGTGTAAGAATGCCACCGCATTCAAATCCAGGGCGGCCTGCTGATAGGACGGGTTGCTGGAGATGACTATAATCTTTGGTGGCTTTTTGAGCGCATTCATAATCTGAATGCCATTGAAGTCGGGCATTTCAATATCTAGAAAAAGAATATCAGGATCATCCAAGATAATTCCGGCAGCACCAAGCACAGGGTCGGTGTATGTATTCACAAGGTCAACTCGTCCAGATTTCTCTGTGAGTTTCTGAACCATGAGAATTGCCATTGGATCATCATCAATTGAGATTGCTCTAAAAGCCATTTTTTAAACGGTTTGAATTGAGAGCTGAAATTAGGTAAAAGCACCAAAACGCGCTTAATGTGTATGTTGGATTTCGTTGTACTGCCTTTTTTGGGGTATGAACGGATCAAGGGCATATTAATTATTTGTAATAAATTCCGCTTCGAAAGCACTAACAGATAGTATTAACTCAGAGCGTATTGGATTTATTAAAAATAGAAAACGTCAGTAAGGCTTACAGTGATCACATAGCACTCGATAGCGTAAGCATGTCTGTGCCACAAGGGAGCGTGTTTGGACTCCTGGGGCCAAATGGTGCGGGCAAAACCACCCTTATCAGAATCATCACCAAAATCATCGATTGCGATGCTGGAAAAATATTTCTCCGTGACCAGGCCATAACCCCGGAGTTGGTAAGGAGAATAGGCTACCTGCCAGAGGAGAGGGGCCTTTACAAAAAGATGAAAGTCGGTGAACAACTGATATATCTTGCCAGATTGAAAGGCATGTCTCGCACTGAAGCGGTGCAGAAAATCAAGGGCTGGCTGGAGCGGTTAGACCTTATGGAATGGCACAACAAAACAATCCAGGACTTGTCTAAGGGGATGGCGCAGAAGGTGCAGTTTATTGCTACTGTGGTGCACGAACCAGATTTGATCATTTTGGATGAGCCATTTTCAGGATTCGATCCTGTCAATGCCAATTTGATAAAGGATGAAATACTGCGATTGCGTGAGCAGGGCACTACGGTGATTTTTTCTACTCATAGGATGGAGTCAGTGGAGGAACTTTGCGACCATATAGCACTGATAGATAAGTCTAAAAAAATCCTTGATGGAAAAAAGGTTGATATCAAGCAAAGTCACAAAGATGGGACTTTCATTATCGAGCATGAGGGGGACTTGTCAGGGTCGTCTCAGTATGATTTGATAAAGAGTGAGAAGCAGGAGACAGGCTTAAGTCAATCTTTTATCAGAAATAAAATAGACGGTAGCCCGAACCTGCTACTGGCAGAGCTGCTCAAAGAGGTGCAGATTCATTCGTTTATCGAGAAAGTACCATCTATCAATGAAATTTTCATTTCAAAAGTGAAAGGAGGCCATGATGAATAATATAGGGTTGATAATCGGTCGGGAGTACCTTTCCCGTGTCAAAAAGAAGTCATTTATTATCATGACTATTTTGGGGCCTTTGCTCTTTGCAGGGTTCATATTCATTGTGGGCTGGTCGGCTACCAAATCTATCGATACCAAAGTGATTCATGTAATTGACGAAAGCGAAGTTTTTGCGGAGGTTTTTGACAATTCTGATGAAGCCAGCTATGTGCTGTCAAGGGAATCGTTGGCTGATGAAAAGAAGAATCTGACCTCCGGGGATTTTGATGGCTTACTCTACATTCCGACGTTGGAGATAGACAACCCGAAAGGGGTAGTGTTTTATGCTCCCAATAATCCAAGCATCAATCTTGTTCGCTCGCTTCAAAAGCAAATGAACACTGAAATTGAAATGATCAAGTTGAAAAGATCGGGGCTTGATCAGTCCATACTGGATGGGTTGAAGTCGGACCTGGATATCAGCACCATCAGTCTTTCAGATTCTGGTGATGAGAAAGAAAGCAGCTCGTTTGCGGCAAGTGCTGTAGGCTATGTGGGGGGCTTTTTGATCTACATGTTTATTTTCATTTATGGCGCCATGTGTATGAGAGGCGTAGTGGAGGAAAAAACCAGCCGTATTATTGAAGTAGTGATTTCCTCTGTCAAGCCATTTAATTTGATGTTAGGAAAAGTCATAGGTATTGCCGGAGTAGGCCTGACGCAGTTTTTGCTTTGGGTGCTTTTGACTGCCGGAGTAACTGCAGCCGGAGGCAGCATCATGACCATGACCATGATGCAGAGTCAGCAGCAGCAGGCGGAGGAGATGGGCATACCTCAGGATGAAACTATGCAGGAGGTGCAATCAACAGCTTTTGATGATGTTTTGGGGGCGCTTGAATCTGTAGATATGGGCATGGTAATCATAGCCTTTTTATTCTTTTTCACGTCGGGATATTTGTTTTATGGGGCACTTTTTGCGGCTGTAGGATCTGCCGTAGATAGCGATGCTGACACACAGCAGTTTATGTTTCCCATCATCATGCCGCTGATACTTTCCATTGTGTTGCTCAGCGCTGTGATTCAGGATCCTGACGGTACGCTGGCCTTTTGGCTCTCGATGATTCCGTTTACTTCTCCAGTGATTATGATGATGCGCGTGCCGTTTGGAGTGGAAGTATGGGAGCTGGCTTTGTCTATGGTTTTAATGGTCTTAGGCTTTTTGTTCACCATCTGGATAGCCAGTCGAATCTACAGAGTGGGGATTTTGATGCATGGTTCTAAAGTCAATTACAAGACCCTGGGTAAGTGGATCATGATGAAGGGGTAGTACGCTAAAAAGCCCTTAAGGCCTGTCTTACATCTTGCTCACGGCAGATCACGATTGGCCCCTCATATATACCCGCATCGCCTCCAATGTCTTTGACCCTCACGGCGATGGTGTTGATGCCGTAATCGTTTAGATACTGAGGTGGAATGGCGTATATGCGTAGTTCTTCGTACGAGCGAGATGATCCAAAAGGCTCACCATCGTCCGTTTCACCTATCAAATGACCGTTCAGGTAGGTTCTGTCGAAATCGTCTATTTTGCCAAGGATCAGTACCAGATCGCTCCTATTTTCCAGATATTCAGGAATCACAAATTGTTTTCTATACCACGCATAGGATATATCACTGCCCCAAAATTTGGTAAAACTGTAGTCTTTGTAACCCTTCCATGTGCCGGGTATCATGGCGTTTTCCCATTCTTCGTCATCATAGTCAGCATCTGACCAACTGAAGTTGTCGCCGTTATTGAATTTCCATACGCCTGACAATGGGTAGATGGATTGAGGGACGTCTGTGTTTTCATAAAAACCAATTCTACCTTTGATGATACCCCCATCTATTGATTTGTCATATACGCGTATGGCGATTACATTATTTCTGTCCTTCAGCAGGGTTGTGGGAACTGTATATCGCCGATGTGAATTGTATGCTGTCCTAAAGTGAGGAGGCATGGACCCGTCCATACCTATCAGCTGGCCGTTGAGATAAACCTCATCAGCATCATCTATGTAGCCGGCATCAAAAGTGATATACTGCGAACGGCCTTTGAGAGGAAGATCAAAAGTTTTTCGATACCAGGCAAAACCATCATAGCCGCTAAATCCTTCATTTTCCCAGGCCGCTGGCACAAATATGCTCTGCCATTCTTCATCATCGTAGCTTTCGTCTTTCCAATACTCTTTATCACCAATGTTGAACTTCCATGATCCCCTAAGATCAAGAAGAAGCCTTTCCCTCTGAGCGCTGGCCAGTGTGGCAAAGAATAGAGTCGCAGAAATGATGATGAGCTTTTTCAAATTACGGCAATTATAACAATGAATTGACTGAAAAGAATCCATTGACAGTGCCAATGGACTCTTTGATAAGATAATTACTAACCAAATGTTACTTAATGGATCTTTTCTGGCTCAGTCCGCTGGTCATTGAAGTCAGTTGAAAAACGAAAGACTCTGATTTCAGCTCTGATAGGTCATAGACTTTAGAAAAATCCCCTGCTATTTCGATCTGATCTTGACCTACGATTTGGTCCTTTTGGTCGATAATAGAAAGCTCATATTTTTCTGAATTAGTGTTATTCAGGCTGATCTGATATTTGCCATTACCTATTGGCAAAAGGTCAAATTGCTCTTTTTTCACTTCTACTTCTTTGTTGAGAATAAGGTCTTTCTTCAGCTTGACAGTCACTGTATAGCTGCCTGACTCCAGTTCTTCCAGATCAAATTTTTTCATAAAACCCTTCTTCGGGTTGATTGTGGTTCTGTGTACGAGCACATTGTTTTGGTCAGTGATTCTGACAACCAGGCTACCTGCGTCAATCGGGTTTGCGAGCAGCTTGAATGAGTTTGGTTTGTTGGAGACAATGTTGATTTTTTCTTTGACCGATTCCACTGAATCAGAAGTGGCGGAAAACGCGCTAAAGGCGATGATAGTGGCGAGTGTTAATAGGATTGAATTTTTCATAATTCTGTTGTTTTGAGTTTGGTTGTACAGAATTACGGGCTTTTGGAAAAGGGTTTGTCACAGTCCGGTAAAGGATTGTCACCAATTGTCACGGTTTTGTAGGAAGTTGTTTTTTTGGTGGTTTTAGCCCCCGAAATGCACAAAAATGGATGCTAATTCAAGGGATTAATTTGTAGCCGGCTCCATGCACGGTGAGGATGTGTCTGGGTTCGTTTGGGTTGGTTTCAATCTTTTGTCGCAGTTTCAAAATGAAGTTGTCCACAGTTCTTGTGGTAGGTTGGGCTTCATATTTCCAGACCTTTTCGAGGAGGTCGTGTCTGCTGACAATTTCATTTTTGTGCTGCCACAGGTAATGGATCACCTCCATCTCTTTGTGCGACATTTTCACATCTTTATCTTCGGATTTGGCAGTGTAGTGCGTAAAATCCAGGTTCAGATTGCCGATGGTTATTTTTTCTTCGGTGATCTCCTGAGTTTTAATACGTCGTGAAACAGCCTTGACTCTGGCTATCAGCTCACGCACACTGAAGGGTTTGGTGATATAGTCGTCAGCTCCGAGCTCCAGTCCCAGTACTTTGTCTATTTCTTCTCCCTTGGCTGTGAGAAAAATCACGGGCGTTTCTATTCCTTCTTTTCTTATTGTCTTACAAACGTCAAATCCAGAAACCTTGGGAATCATCACATCCAGCAAGATCAGATCAAAGTTCTCATGGTGAAGTTTTTCCAAAGCCGCTTCTCCATCGTCAGCGGTGGCCACTTCGAATCCTTCAAACTGCAGGTTGTCCCGCAGACCCATTTGCATGGCTGGTTCGTCTTCAACTACAAGTATATTAAGCATCGGATTTTTTTAAGAAGGTTAATGTAAATGTACTGCCTTTGCCCACTTCGCTGGTCACGTCGATCATTCCACGGTGTGCATCCATGATATGTTTCACAATGGATAACCCAAGTCCTGTTCCTTTTACTGTATATAAATCCCCCTCGGTTACCCTGTAAAACTTATCAAAAATATCTTGAAGTTTATCGGCTGGGATACCAACGCCCTGATCCGTTATTTTGATCTGCACGTTACTTTCAGTTTCTACTACGGAGATGTCAATTTCCTTATTTTCAGGGGAGTATTTGATGGCGTTATCCAATAGGTTTACCACTGCTTCATATACTGCTTCCTGATCTGCCAATATAAACAAAGCCTGGTCCGGAAGCGTTGCTGTGTGCGCAAAGCCGTGCTGATTCATGTGGTAGGAATAATCAGATAATAATCCCGTGATAAGCTCCGTAAGGTCGAAAGTCACAAATCTGTATTCTCGCTGATTGGCTTCAATTTTAGAAAAATTGAGGATGCGGTTTACGATGTGTGTGAGTCTGGTTGTTTCCCTGTGGATGATTTCTGTGTACTCTTTTCTCTGCTCCTCGCTTTTCACTCGGTTGAGCGAAAGGGTTTCTGCAAACATGCTGATGAGTGCCAAAGGCGTCCTGAGCTCATGGGAAACATTGCTCACGAAATCAGATTTGTTTTGGGTCAGCTTCATCTCTTTGTTCAGGTTTCTGATGATCAGCGTGACGCCTGTGATCAGCAGCAATACCAGAAGACCCGATGCGATTAGGTTGGCCTTTAAGCGCTCCTCTACCAGTTCACTTACGGTTTTCGTTTTTGAGCTCAGCCCCACCCGTATGTTGGTGAAAAGCCACATCTTTTCAAACATTAATACATCGTGGGTGAGCGAGTCGGTAGAGAATAAAATGTTGTCTTGAGAATCATCAGAAAAAGCCACAATGAGCTCCTCACCGCTCACTTGCTGAAGCTTTGGGCTTAAAACCTCAGGGATGTACTGACCAGGGTCTATAAGTCCTGCTAACAAATAGTTTTTACCATCTGCATGCTGAATGATGGCAAAAAACAACTGTCCGAGCTCTGGCAGCTGCACGGGCATGGGCTCTATTTTGCGATAGTCTGCTTCCAGGTATTCGTTTAACTTTCTGATCAGAGGCTGGTTGGCTGCATAGATACTGTCAAGGAGGTTCTCATTCAGCGATGATCCCTCGAATTTCACGAGGCTTTCAAATTTGGCTTCTGACGCCATCGAGTGAAGGTAGAGGGCGTTTACGCCTGTGAAGCGCATTACTTCTTTGTAATCTTCCTCAGAGGTTTGGTTTTTAAAGTTCGCTTCGATCTGGTCGATCATCGAAGACAAAACGTCCGTAGAGTATTGGTTGATAGAGAAAATAATGGCATCAAGTTGCTCTTTGTATATCTGCTCTATGACCTGCTCGTTTTCTTTTAGCTTGGAAACACTAAAGATCACATAGACAAAAATGGGCAGTACTATGGTGCCCAGTATGAGCAGTATAAATCGCCGAGACCTTAATTTCATTGAGGCTTTGTTGGGGGTGACTAAAAGTAACGAAAATTTTCTCTTGAAGATCAGGGGTTTACAAAAGAGCTACAGCTGATCTACAATTTGAAGAAACACCAGTCTCCAGTTTACGGAGGGTTTATGAGTTTCGTTGATAGACACGATTACGATATCTTTTTCCGGCATCATGTAGATATATTGATCGTATAGCCCCTGAGCCATGAAGTCCTGATACTTATCCAGGCCAAGGATCATATGATATTGATAGCCCCAAATACTGCCGCCATCTATATCTCGTGAGTGGGTTTTGTCTATCCAGTCTTTTGGGATCAACTGCTGGCCGTCCCAGTTGCCACCGTTTAGGAGCAAGCGACCAAACTTGGCCAAATCAACCGAGGTGCTGTTGAAACAACAAAAAGTCTTTTCTACAGGCTGCTTCTCATAAGTGCTCCACGAGGCATCATTTTCTGTTCCGATTTTGGACCAGATTTTCTCCTCGAAATATTCTGCTACCCCTTGCCTGGTGGCATTGATTAGAATCAACCCCAGTAGTTGGGTGTTTGCGCTGTGGTAGTGAAAAGATTTGCCAGGGGCATGCTCAATTTTCAGGTTTTTTAAAGCCTTGTAAACGTCTTTCCCATAATAATATCTAGCCACGTCGTTACCGAAGGGGTTTATATATCGTTCTTTGAAACGGATGCCGCTGGTGTGCTTGAGTAAATGCTCGATCGTTATTTTCTCAAATCCAGGATCATCCAACTCAGGAATGTATTTGGTGATTGGATCTTCAATACTGCTTATTTTACCCTCATCCAGCGCAATGCCAATGAGCATGGAAATAATAGACTTTGAGACTGAAAATGTGGTGAAAATGCTTTCTTCCGACTGACCCTCTGCATAATGCTGAAACAGAATAGTGTCATTTTTGATTACCAAAAATGCCAGGTTGTGATCAAACCCTTTGATGAATTTATCAAGACCGATCGCATTGGAACCCTCCTTTGAATATTTATCTATATAAAAAGGTTTATTGGGGGTTTTCTGTACAAAATTGAATTTATCCTCGTCTGCTCTTACCGTATTAGCAGGAAATCGCGAGATATCTTCCTGACCGGCGAGGTTCCAAAAGATGGTCCGACCAAACGTACAGCCGGAGACCAACAAGAGTATGATCAGCCCGGCAAGCAGACTTTGCAAATGAGCGAATCTCTTACTCATCGTCGCTCACGAACTCAAAATCAATATCTGAATCCTTCAGATCATCAAAGGTGTCAATATCGTTTAGCTCGGGTAGTAGATGAAAGGTGAGGTCATTTTCTCCGATTGCCGCTAGCAACTCTTCAAATACTTTGTCGTGGCTGTATTTCTTGTTTTCAAATAATTCGGGGTGAGGCTTTTTCATGCCCAGTAGATAGTAGCCTCCGTCAGAAGCCGGCCCAATGGCTACATCATGATTCTCTAGCATGTCAAAGGCTTCTTCCATGTGGTCGGTTTTCAGTTCAAAACAGTCCGACCCGATGATCACAACCTTTTCATAACCAGACTCAAAACTCTTGTTGAATGCGTTGAGCATTTTTTCACCCAGATCGTTTCCTCTTTGCGTTTGCAGCTTGTATTTATCTGTGTCGAAAACATCCTCGATTTCTACATATTCTGAGTAGTAAACTACCTTGTCGGATTCTACATCTTCAGTCACTTCAGCTGTATGCTCCACCAAAAACTGGTAAACATCCAGCGCTCCGTCAATACCAATGTCTGCTGCCAGTCTGGTTTTCACCGTTCCGGGAATCAGGTTTTTTACAAAAATGATTAGCAGGTTTTTACTCATGATCAATAATATGTTTTTTGTTAAAAGTGACTGGCGTTTTGCAAATGTGCCTCAAAACTACAACGTTAACTCTTTTCGGATGTATACGGTTTCGATAAATGATCAGAGGTTTTACAGGAACACTTCTAAAAGTCTTTGTCTTTTTGTTGACAATTCAGACGGGTGGTTTTGGTTTACATTTGATTTATGAAGTCATCAAAAGCCGTACTTATCCTACTCGTGTTTTTCCCGCTAGGTCTTCTGGCTCAGCAAAATTTACAGAGTTATACTCCATCCATTCTTTTTGGTAGAGGCGAATGGGAGTTTAAGACCTTTCAGAATGTTTATACCCAAACCAGAAGTTTTGACGGGAATGGAGTGGCAACCAGGGCTTCCGGTGCTGGAAGACAGACATGGTCAACATCGATCAACCAGTTTTTATTTGGAATCAATGATCAAATCAATGTGGGGATGGATGTGTGGGTAAAAAATGTCTCTTTCGCTGCGGGGGGATTGGATAGTAGGACAGAAGTAGTAGGTGTAGGTCCCAAAATAAAAATAGCTCCCTTTAAAAACCTGCCAAGGCTTTCTGTTCAATCCACATTCTTAATACCGGGCGCCAAAGATCTGGAAGGATCCAACGACCCGAAAACACCCTTTTTAGAAACAGACCGGAAACTGTGGCTCACACAAGTGTACTTTGATAAGCCGATCAACGATCGTTTCCAATTATTCTTTCAGCAGGCATTTTGGTACAGTATTGTGCGCGATTCGTTTGCGGAAAATAACTTCATTCAAACTCAGACCAGTGCCTTTTTGAGCTTTTTTCCAACATCTCGGTGGACCATCTATGCAATGTCAGAGTTTTTCCCAACGCATTACAATTCATCCTCAGAACAAACCGCAGAGGCTTTTTATAGCTTTTTTGTACAATCAGGAATTGGAGCCAAATATCAGCTGATACCGCAGATCTTGGAAGTCGAGGTGCTCTTTACCGATTTTTGGATGGGGAGCAATCAGCAAGGTGCCGGGCAAACATTCAATCTGGGGCTGAGATATATCAGACAATAGAAGTTTGAGGAGTTTCATTCTTTGGGTAATTTGTTTTTTATGTTGTGCTTCCATGCACGCTCAGCAGATCACGGGTATTGCTTTTTCAGGATTGGGCAAAACCCGACCTGATTACTTGCTAGGGTTCGTAGAGAGTGCTGTGGGCCAGCCAATAGACACTGCCCGATTGCAAGATGATTGTCAGCGGCTGATCAACCTGGAGATGCTCTCTCAGGTGACTTTTACAATAGAGCAAGACGGAGAGGTTGTATTTCATTGCAAAGAACTTTATACGCTTCTGCCCATTCTCAATTTTGGGGGAATCAATGATAATTTTTGGATTCAAGTAGGTGCCACCGAGGCTAATTTGTGGGGCAGAGGATACAAAGTTTATGGTTATTACCAGCACTATGACCGTAGCTCGTTCGCAGGGAATTTATCGTTTGACTGGATCAATGGCTCACCGTGGGGGGTGAATTTGGGTTTGGTAAAATGGAGCACATTAGAGCCGTTATATTTCTCCGACGGAGCGGTGAGTTATCATTATGACAACAGAACCTATGGTGCTGAGGGGATTTACCATCTAAACTATTGGGATAAGATCGCCGTTGGAGGCTCTTTTTTCACAGAGACCTACCGAGCCGTCTCAGACTTGGTGCCAGGGGCGCCTGCATTTGCAGAAAAAGCCAAATTTCTGGGGAAGATGAGGTTTGAGCAAAACCATGTGAATTATCACAACTTCTACCTTGATGGCTGGCAAAATACGTTGAGCTTGCAGGGGGTGCATTCATTTGACTCAGATCCATTCTTTTATATTATTATAAATGATTTTCGCTTCTTCAAGCGCATAAGTCACCGCGGTAATCTGGCCGCTCGTTTTAAGGCTGGTTTGTCTAAAAATGAGGAAAGCCCTTTTGCTCCTTTTGTTCTTGATAGTTATGTCAATATACGCGGTGTGGGAAATAGGGTGGATCGTGGCACAGGAGCCATGGTGCTAAACTTGGAGTATAGACAAGCGGTTTTTGAAGGAAGCAAAGTGGCTGTTCAGACAGTGGTGTTTTCTGACTTGGGAACATGGAGAAATCCGGGCGGCACATTGCAAGACTTTACCGATTATGATAATTTTCAATTGTTCGTAGGCGCTGGTTTTCGGTTTATTCAGAAGAAAATATTCAACGCCATATTTCGGCTGGATTATGGGTGCGATGTAAAGGATGTCAAAAAAAATGGGGTCGTTCTGGGCCTGGGTCAGTACTTCTGACGGCATCAAAAAACCTTGATTCCTTTTTCCAGCCATTTAGACCAACTCTTGCTGTAGGTGTGCACGCTATCGGTGGGAGTATTGTTTTCGTTTACTACCCCGTTTTCCTGATTTTTCCACTCGAATATGCCTCCATAAAGGTTTTTCACATTTGTGAAACCAAGGCGCTGCAGCTCTTCTCCAACTCTCTCGCTTCTGTAACCTACCGTACAATATACGATGACATCTGCGTCTTTTGGGATATGCTTAAAGTCCTTTTTACTGTGGTTGTCATAATCGAGAAATTGAGCGCCAGCTATGTGACTCACCTGATACTCTTCCTTCGACCGTGTGTCTATCACATAAGTATCTGCTGATCCTAGTTTTTGTTTCAACGAGCCAGGATCAATCAAGGGTACTGTTTTGCGATATAGGCTCTCCAGTTTTTCCTCATAAGTTTTTTGTCCACAGGCAAAAAATACTGTGCAGATAAGTGAGAATAAGCTAAACAGACGCTTCATGATTGCTTTTAGAGAATTCAAAATATAAAAATATTAGCAGGCTTACATATTCGAAAACGATCCATCCTCCTGATAGTTCAAAACCATTCGCATTATACCCCAGATAGGTGCAGCAAATGACAAAAGACCAGAAAATAGGGAAATAAAAACCGGATATCAGTCCAAGAGGAATCAGTGCCAAAATGTACCAGGGATGTACCGTCGTGGTAAAAAGGAGGTAGGATAGCAAGATGAGCAACATTGTCTTTTCCAAGGACCATTTTTTTGTGGCTCCAATAAAAGCAATGGTGAGAATGGCTGAGGCTGAGACCAGGGAAAGTGCCGGCCCCAGTACACCAATAGTATTGTAGCCTTTTATCAAAAAACCGACCTCTCTCAGTAGGAAATAGATGCTCGCATTGAATTCAAATTTTTGAAAATAGAGTCCAAGGCTGCTCTGAAAGTTGGTGATGAGTTCATTTGAAACAAAGGGGTAAAATGTGACGATGCAAGTTGAAACAGCAATCGCTGATATTAGTAGTCCTCTTTTCCAATTCCGATTTATTACGATTGCCGGGAGAAATATGAGCGGCAGGAGTTTGGTGGCAATGCCCAACCCAAAAGCTATCCCTGATAGCCCGTTTTTCTTCAGATGCATCAGGTTAAGCCCCAGCAGAATAAAGAAAATCACAAGTGCTTCGAAATGGAGGTTGCCTGTAAATTCCAGAATTACCAGAGGGTTGAGAAAATACCAGAGAGCTAGATTCTGGTCTTTTCCATGGGTCTCCAGAAGCTTGCGAAGGAGAAAAAATGATCCCATTTCTGCAGCGAAAATCAATGTTCTGATGACGTTTGTGGCGATGAGTGAACTGGTTCCGCTCAGTGCGGAGCTCACCCAAAAAACAAGTTGATTGAGCGGAGGATACACCGTGTAGTAATCAGGCGAATTGAGCTTTGAGAATAGGTTCTGATCTATCCCCGGCGTGTTTAACATATTGTCAAAGACAAACCTGGGAGTGTGGAGGTAGGGGTTGATTCCTTCAGCGAGTAGCGTACCATCCCAGATGAAGCGAAAAATGTCATCGGATAATGATGGCAGGCCAAAAAATAAAACGAGACGAGCCAGTACACCCAGCGAAAAAAGAACTCTGGACTCACGGTGAAACCGAATCAACCAGAAGTAGCTCAGAAATGCTGAGAAAAATGCTGTGCCGACAAGAAATGACTGGTGTCTTTCTATAACAAGCCCGATGGCCGAAATGGCCGCTATGAAGATGAAAATTAGTGAATAAAAGCTCGATTTATTTGACTCATGCATTTACCGAGGGCTTTAATGAGTAGATGAATACTGTGCCAAACCCCGCAGCTAGAAACAAATGAAAAAATAGTAAGCCATAATCCCCTACATAAACACCATATGCCAGGCCAAAGGAGAAGTAAAGCGCTAGAAGTCCTTCTAAAAAAGTGAGAGGGGAGAGGTTTTTGCTGAGGTAAGCATTGCCTTTCCAGCTTTCACCACGTTCTTTAATGGCAAATTTTGGAGTACGGATAAAAGGTGTTTTTATACCCAAATAACCTTCAGTTACAGCAATGGCGTTATGAAGGCTCAATCCCATGCTGAACATGACGAAGATCGGAAAGTTGAACAGGTAGTAAGGCAGTGTCTTTAGTTGGTGGTTGGATTTGGACGAAATCCAATAAAAAAAAGCCATAGCTAAAAACCCAATCACAAAAACGCCTCCTGCATGATAAGCTATTTGCATCTCTGGTTTATCCGACTTAAACACCAACATGGGTATAGAAATAACTGAGGCAAGTAAGAGCCAAATAAAAACAGATGAATTGAGGAGATGCAAAGTAGCGTGTAGTTTAGTGCTGACGCTCAATTTGGATCGCAAGATGGTGCCGAGGTTTTTTCTGGCTGTCTCAGCAGCACCTTTGTTCCATCTGTATTGTTGGGATTTGATAGCTGTGACAATCACAGGTAGTTCTCCGGGAGTAGTTATGCCCTCCAAAAACTTGAATTTCCAGCCTTTCAGCTGTGCTCTGTAGCTCAAGTCAAGGTCTTCGGTAAGTGTGTCATGCTGCCAGCCTCCGGCATCTTCTATACAGACTTTTCTCCATACTCCTGCTGTGCCATTGAAGTTCATAAACTTGCCCGTAGAGGCTCTTCCGGTTTGCTCCACACTAAAATGAGCATTTAGCCCAAAAGCCTGCATCTTGGTCAGTAGGCTGTAGTCTTCATTGATGTGCCCCCATTTTGTTTGAACCATCCCGATACCTTCTTCAAACTCAGAAAGGGTTTTTTCCAGAAAGTCGGGTTGAGGTAAGAAGTCCGCATCAAAAATGGCGATGAATTCTCCTTTGGCTTTGGTCAGACCGTAAGCGAGCGCCCCTGCCTTAAATCCTACTCTTTCCGCTCTCAAAACAAGAGAAATATTGATGCCTTTTTGCTTCCATTTATCAGTTACAGCGCGGCAGAGGTCGGTAGTTTCGTCGGTGGAATCATCCAGTACCTGGATTTCAAGTTTGTCCTTTGGGTAGTTTAGTTGGCAAACTTTGTCAATGAGCCTTTCTACGACATACCTTTCGTTGAAAACAGGCAGCTGAATAGTAACATGAGGGTATGCAGAGAGAGGTTTAGGTGCTGCTGGTTGCCGTTTTTGATTTTTACGGTAAAGCATGGCAAGGTTGAATTGCTCTATACTGAATATGCAGATTATCAGCAGTGCAAAAGAATATCCTATGATTAGAATCCATTCCATGAGTTACAAATATCTGAAAATGGTAAATAAGATTTTGTATCCCGCCATTACGGTTCCTTTCACAGTACCTGATACCTTCGATACCCCGATGCGCTGGCGGTAATCTACGGGTATGTCCATGGTTCGCATTTTGAGCTTGGCTGCTTTGAGCTGCATTTCCACGGTCCAGCCGTAGTTGGTGTCCCTCATGCCCATGGATAACAGAGATGAATAGCGTACCGCACGAAAAGGTCCAAGATCTGTATAGGAGACATTGTAAAATAGCTTCATCAGCCGGGTTGCCAGCCAATTGCCAAATATCTGGGGAAAAGTCATACTGCCGCTCTCTTTTTGCCCCAGCGCCCTGGACCCAATAACCAAATCCATTTCATCGCTAATTATTGGAGCTACCAGATCAGGCAGCTGATCAGGGTGATCTGAGTGATCGCCATCTAAAAACACCACAATGTCAGGTTTTGTGATGGAATTGGCAATGTGTTCCATTCCTTTCAAACAAGCCTGTCCATAGCCTTTTTTTGGTTCTTTTAAAGCGGTTGCTCCTTTGGTCTTTGCCGTTTCAAAAGTATCGTCGCTTGAGCCATTGTCCACTACAATTACTTCAGTGACCCACTTCTTCGGGATTTCCTCCACCACAAGTCCAACGGCATTCTGTTCATTAAAAGCGGGGATTATTACCCGGATATCCTTATCAGTCAATACTCGATTTTTTGAAAGTGCCAAAGCTATAGGATTTGCACGCCATAGACCTGTCCACTTCGTGACAAATCAAGAGTTTTGATTTTACTTAAGTGTGGTTTCCATTAATGAAAACAGCATTGCTTAATTTTGATCCTCAAATAGATCAAATGAAGAAAGTATATTATTTGTCCACTTGCAGTACCTGTCAGCGCATCATGAAAGACCTGGGCATTGACGATGGGTTTGTGCAGCAGGATATCAAAACAGATAAGATTACGCCGGATCAGATAGCCGAAATGAAAGAATTGGCCGGATCTTATGAGGCATTGTTTTCTCGTGTTGCAATGAAGTATAAGGCCTGGGGACTAAAAGAAAAGAATTTGCAGGAGGAGGATTACCGCAACTATATTTTGGAGGAATACACCTTTCTGAAAAGACCGGTTTTCATTATCGACGGAGAAATCTTCATTGGCAATTCCAAGAAAAACGTAGAAGCCGTTCGGCAGAAGCTCAATTAGAAGGGAACACTTGGCTAAGGGCGTTCCTTACAGATATTTCGCCAGATTGTATTGAGGTTTTCAGCGCGTCAACCTTCTCTTTGGTGCCTGATCGAGCATAAAACGTTTCCTTTATTTTGGCCTCAATGAGTTCTTCCAGCCAATGAGTATTTTGCTTCTGCCTATTCCGGTGAAACCACCCGTTGCTTTTAGTCATATCGGCAAACTCATGAATTTGTTTCCATATGGTGTCTATGCCTATTCCTTCCAGAGAAGAGCAAATTTCGGTAGGTATTTTCCATCCCGATGGGTGTGGAGGGAAATAATGTAACGCACTTTCAAAGCTTTTTTTTGCCAGCAAAGCCTTTTTCACATTGTCTCCATCGGCTTTGTTGATGGCTATGCCGTCTGCCATCTCCATGATGCCTCTTTTGATCCCCTGCAGTTCGTCTCCTCCGCCTGCGAGCATAAGTACCAGAAAGAAATCCACCATGTCTTTTACCATGACTTCAGATTGTCCAACACCCACTGTTTCGACTATGATAATGTCGTAACCGGCTGCTTCAAAGAGGAGGATAGTTTCACGGGTTTTATTGGCTACTCCACCCGTCATGCTGCCGGATGGTGAAGGACGTATAAAAGCCTGATCGCTTTGAGAGAGCTTAGGCATTCGGGTTTTGTCGCCCAGTATGCTCCCTCTGGTCAATGCTGATGATGGGTCAACAGTAAGTACAGCAACCTTACACCCTTGCTCAATAGCATGAAGACCGAAAGCTTCAATAAACGTGCTTTTGCCAACTCCGGGTACGCCCGTAATGCCCAATCGTAAACTCTGAGCCTTTTTTCTCAAAAGAGCATCTATGAGTTCAGTAGCAAGCCTCTGATCTGACGGTCTTTTGCTTTCAATTAAGGTAATCGCCTTACTCAATATGAGTCTATTGGAAGTGTCGATACCCAAGATCAAATCGTTTATCGAATAATTATTTGGAACCTTCTCCGTCATTGTTACGTTTGCACAACTTGAAAATTGATTTATTCTAATAAAAAATTATATTATACTAATTTTTATTACCTTTGAATTGATCCTTTAAGATAATGAATCTTAATTGCGGGTAATCAAACTAACTTAATCACCCGCTAAATAAAGAATCATGTTTAAAAAATTCTGGTTAGATGTAATTTTGGCCACCATCTTCATCTTCGGATTGATGGGGCTTTTCTCCAGTTTCACCGCCTTCAAAATCTTTGATGTTTTTGACCCTATAGGTGAAGCTTTTGGTGATATGGAGGTCACGGACATTGTGTTTTCGCAGCTCAGGGACGACCCTGTAGCCGATGAGCGCGTTGTTTTGGTCAATATTGGAACCGAGGGCAGAGGAGCCATTGGTGCAATGCTTCAAATCATTAGCCAGTACAATCCTGCAGTTATTGGTATTGACTCCTTTTTTTACTTTCCAAAAGAAGACACTCTTGGAGATATGATGCTCATGGAAGGGTTGGCCAGTGTTCCCAACCTAGTATTGGCCTCTAAGTTATTACTGCATGAAAGCGACGAACAAAAGGATTCCATCGCTTACTCATGGGAGGTGTTCAATTCCTTCGCCAAGGAAAACGCATTCGTAAACCTCATTACTGATGCTGAGACTCAGGAAGAGCTGAAAATGTGCAGAACATTCCTTCCGAAATATGACTTTAATGGACAGCAAGTTGATGCTTTCGCAGTGAAACTTGCGAGCTACTATGACAAGGAGAAGGCAGACAGGTTCCTAGCTAGAAATAATAATGAAGAGGTAATAAACTACCGGGGAAATGTTCTGGACTATGGAGCTACCAAGTTTGGGACAAAGTATTTTGCTCTTGATGTAGCAGATGTGTTTAATGAAAATTTTGTCCCCGAAATGATTGAGGGCAAGGTTGTCATGTTTTGCTATTTAGGCAAGTATTTAGGTGATAGAGAGTCTTTGGAGGATAAGTTTTACACGCCTCTCAACAAAAAATACATAGGGCGTGCATTTCCTGATATGTACGGAGGTGTAGTTCACGCGAACATTGTTTCAATGGTATTGAACGAAGACTATATTGATGCTATGAGCGATAATCAGGCAATTTTCTTAGCGATTCTCCTTTGCTTTTTAAATGTGGCACTGTTTTCGTTAGTTTATAAAAAGATTCCGAAGTGGTATGATGGAATTACCAAACTTTTTCAGTTGATAGAAATAGCAATTTTGGTATACATGATGATTTACATTCTTGATGTGTCTCTTTATAAGATGGAATTGGGCTTAGCGCTGTTCGCGGTTGCCCTTTGCGGAGATGCACTTGAAGTATACTATGGAGTTGTTAAAAATTCGTTTACCAAAGAGGGTAGAAGATCATTATTTAAAGTAGATAAACTATAACTTTACATTTCAAAATAAAAGCTATAATCATGAGAAATCTTATTTCTAATGCCTTGATAATTATGATGTTGTTCGCTGCTATGGCAGTGAATGCGCAGGGCTATACGTTTAGGGTACTGGCCAACAAAGGGAACAATAAAGTCAAAAAGGCTGGAGCAGCAGAAGCAGTTACCTTGAAGACTGGAGCGACATTGAATTCAGATGATATGTTGATTTCGTCTGAGGGATCTTATATCGGGTTGATGCACAAGACAGGCAAGACTACAGAAGTACGTGGCGCCTCTACTCAAAAAGTCGCTGAGATAGAAAAGCAAATCAAACTTGCAAGCACAAGTGTTGCTAACAGATATGCCCAGTTCGTAATGAGCAAAATGAATGAGGAAGAAAACACAAACTATAGAGCGAGATTGAATGCGACAGGAGCTGTATCTCGTGAAGTAGGTGTGGCGGCAATCGATGTGATGGCTCCAGCATCCGCTGAAGTTTTGGGTGACAAGGCCATTGTAAGATGGGTAGAGCCAGCTTCCGGAATGGAAGAAGGTGACACTTACACTGTGAAAATCAAGAATATTTTTGATGAAGTAATTCTTGAGTCAACCACGGATAAGACTTCTATAGAGTTGGATTTCACTGCGGAAAACATGAGCAACGATGCTGGTCTGTATCTTGTGAAAATTTATAAAAGTAACGATGAGGAGATTTCATCAGGAGAAATCGGGATTAAAAAATTGAAGCCGAGTGATAAAACAGAGTTGCAGGAAAATCTTAGCGTATTGAAGGCAGAGGTTTCTGAAGATTCGCCATTAAACAAATTGATTTATGCATCTTTCTACGAGGAGAACGGATTGTTTCTTGATGCATTGACCAAGTACGAAGAGGCCATCAAAATGTCTCCTGAAATTGAAGACTTTCAACTTCTTTACGAAAGCTTCCTTAAAAACAGTGGTCTTACAGAATAATTGACCTCAAAGTAACAAAATTGAGAACCCAGCCAATATTGGCTGGGTTTTTTTATTGGTTTTTCAGTCTTTCCAATATTTGAATAACGGCTTCAGATATTACCGTGCCCGGGCCGAAGATCAGAGATACGCCACGGTCTTGTAGATATTGATGGTCGTCTTCTGGTATTATACCTCCGGCAATTACCAGAATATCTTCTCTCCCGGCTTTTCTAAGCTCATCGACCAATTGCGGAATCAAGGTTTTGTGACCACCTGCAAGTGAGGAAATACCCACCACATGCACATCATTTTCTACGGCATGACGAGCTACTTCAGAAGGAATCTGAAATAAAGGCCCTATGTCAACATCAAACCCGAGATCAGCAAAAGATGTAGCAATGATTTTGGCTCCTCTGTCATGCCCGTCTTGCCCCATCTTAGCTACCAAAATTCTTGGGCGTCTACCATCATACTCGGAAAATTCATCCGACAGTTTTCGGGCTTTTTCAAATGAACTGTCTTGTTTCATCGCAGATTTATAAACACCAGAAACTGTCTGGTTTTTTGCCTCATATCGGCCAAATAC
The DNA here is from genome assembly GCA_039944535.1 of Cyclobacteriaceae bacterium. Taxonomy (GTDB): domain Bacteria; phylum Bacteroidota; class Bacteroidia; order Cytophagales; family Cyclobacteriaceae; genus JAMZMI01. The sequence continues at coordinate 609,833 of JBDUYP010000022.1, read as the reverse complement.
CTTTTCCAGGGCCATTGATATTTCGCCTAAAGTGGCCCTTAGTCTGGCTGCATTTATGGATAAAGATAGTAGGTTTCCTTGTCCTGTCTGTGCAGATGAAGTCAGTTCGGCAAGTGCAGTTTCTACGGCTTGTTCATCTCTAGAGGCTTTGATTTCCTCGAGCCGGGCAATTTGCTTGGCACGAACTTCATCGTTATCAATTTGCAGCAGTTCTATTTTCGATTTTTCGGAGCTTTTGTACTTGTTTACCCCTACAATGATTTCCTCCCCTGTGTCAATGCGAGCTTGCTTGATTGCAGAAGCCTCCTCAATTTTCATTTTTGGGTAGCCGCTTTCTATGGCTTTGGTCATGCCACCCATTTCTTCTATTTCTTCAATGATCTTCCATGCTTCGTCGATCAACTCGTGGGTGAGCGACTCTATGTGCTCCGAGCCACCCCAAGGGTCCACTACTTTGGTGATGTTCGTCTTGTTTTGAAGGTAGATCTGCGTTTCTCTGGCGATTGCTGCTGAATAGTCCGTCGGGAGCGCAATGGCTTCATCCAATGCATTGGTATGCAATGACTGGGTTTGACCAAAAGCTGCAGCCAGTGCTTCTATGCAAGTTCTGGCAATGTTGTTATATGGGTCTTGCGCCGTTAGACTATAGCCGGATGTCTGACAGTGTGTTCTCAGGGCAAGAGATTTTTTATTCTTTGGTTCAAAATGATTTACGAGCTTGGCCCAGAGCGCACGCCCCGCCCTCATCTTTGCTATTTCAGTGAAGAAGTTCATCCCGATACCCCAAAAGAAGGATAAACGCGGAGCGAAAGAGTCTATGGGAATGCCGGCCTTCAGGCCAGTTCTAATGTACTCGAGCCCGTCTGCTAAAGTGAATGCAAGCTCCAAACTAGCGGTGGCACCAGCCTCGTGCATGTGATAACCGCTTATACTGATGGAGTTGAACTTGGGCATATTTTGAGAGGTAAACTCAAAAATATCTGCGATTATTTTCATCGAAGGTGCGGGAGGGTAGATATAGGTGTTTCTAACCATAAACTCCTTGAGAATGTCGTTTTGTATCGTGCCTTTTAACAACTCTGGGGATACACCTTGTTCCTCTGCTGCTACCACATAAAATGCCAAAACGGGCAAGACTGCTCCATTCATGGTCATGGAAACTGACATATGATCAAGAGGTATCTGATCAAACAAAATTTTCATATCCTCTACAGAATCAATCGCAACGCCAGCTTTCCCCACGTCCCCAGCTACTCTGGGGTGATCACTATCATAACCTCGATGTGTGGCAAGATCGAAGGCTACTGATAATCCTTTTTGGCCTGCGGCTAAATTTTTCCTGTAAAAATTGTTCGATTCCTCCGCAGTAGAGAAGCCGGCGTACTGTCTGATAGTCCATGGTCGGGAGGTGTACATGGTAGTGTATGGCCCGCGTAAGTATGGGGGAAACCCGGGTGTGGTGCCGAGGTGTGAAAAATCTGGTGTGAATGATTTTGTCTTTGTGTCAAAATGCTCTTCAAAGCTCGCTGTATTTAATTTTGTTTTTTGAATCTCTGACCAGATAATCTTGAGTATTTGATCTGTAAGGTTATCAAGAAAGTATGACCCTGAGCACGCATCGACTAACTCCGAAAATCCAGCTTCGTTTCTGAGAATATTTCCAACATTTCTGGAAATTCTACTCGCTGAATTGCTTAGCCAATCAGGTTTTCCCGGTGCAAAAACTACTGCGTCGGACATTCCGCATATGGCCGCCAAAGCGCCGGAGGTTTGAAGCAGGATGTGGTTGCTTTCATTTTCTCCTTCCATTAAATGACAAATTAAACTCACACTTCTTTGATGTTGACTTTTTGCAGCTGATGAGAATAAAACTCGGATTGCTCGGATTTTGGCTATATCCAAGAAGAAGTCTGAGGTGAGCTGAAGGTTGATGGTGAGCTCTGATTTATTGGAGTCTGAACTATCACTGGTGAGGAAGTGAGCGTAATTCTCTGCTATTAGGGAATAAAAATTTTCACTATTCGTATCGTAAATACAAATGTCTCCTGAGTCAAAGTTTGTGCTGTCATCAATGCTGGAGACCCAAAAACCATCATGCTTGTCAACGAATGATTTATTGAGATCTGACGGTGGGTTTTTTGAGGTATGCTGAATCCCCAGTTTACTAATAGAATCGATCATGCCACCCAGGGCTCTGGTCATGTCCATTAGGTTTGTGTCTCCTATTAGAAAAACCCCACTGCAACCATTTTTAAGTCCCGTTTTAATATCAATGGCTACTTGTTCCTCAGTCTTGATAGTTATTTGATCCAACTGCTCCCAGGATTTAGGGGCGTTGCTTTTTAATGCCTCTCTGATGTAATGCGAGTCATCTGAGAATGTTTGATCATAATAAGGCTTGATAGCCAGGCGATTGTCTGGCGACCAATCTAGTTTATTGAGACTTTCAGTATCACCGAGCAGAGCTAAAACGGAGTTGACCCAGTCGTCATGGTTTGTGGGTGTGAATTCTTTAAAATTGGGGTGCATTTTATATTTTTTTTTAAAGTTACTATTCAGAGCTCGAAGTTGTACAAATCAGTTCGAGGGATTTTGCTCAGTTGTATTTTTTCAAGAAGTTTTAAATGCAAACTTGCTCTGTGCTTGTTAAGGCATGATTTTAAAAAGTCAATAGATAAAATCATTTTTTTCTTAAAAAAAAATGAGGCAAATTTGATGCCCCTCTCTAGTCAAGGGTATCTTTTCAAAGGTCTTTCAAAGAGAAAAATTAAACCACCGATGCATCACCAAACTTGGGAAAAATGTCTTCTATTTATTAAGGAACGTATTCCCTCTCAAAGTTTTAAAACATGGTTCGAACCAATTAGGCCTGTAGCGCAGCAAGATAGTGTCTTGACGATACAGGTTCCTAGCCAATTCTTCTACGAATGGTTAGAGGAGAATTATGTGCATTTACTTAAACAAGCGATTAAGTCAGAAATAGGTGCGGATGGCAGATTGGAATATTCCGTAGTTGTGGATAAAGGCAATGATGAGTCTAAGCCCGTTATGATTAACGTGACAGGTTCTAGCAATAGTCAGCATGCCAATAGAATAAATGGATATGACCTTTATAAGAATCCTGATTTTCTTAACCAACTTAAGGTCAACTCTAACCTTAATGCATCTTATAAGTTTGAAAACTTTATAGAGGGAGATTGCAACAGGCTTGCCAGGTCTGCTGGTTTTGCGGTGGCTCAAAAGCCAGGCGTTACATCTTTCAACCCTCTGATGTTTTACGGAGGGGTTGGACTTGGTAAAACTCACCTTGTGCAGGCCATTGGAAACGAGATCAAAAGCCAGCATTCGGATAAGAGTATCATCTATGTGGCATCTGAAAAATTCACAAATCAGTTTATTGATGCCTTAAAAAACAACAATATTCAGGATTTCATCAATTACTATCGTGAGGTAGATGTGTTGATTTTGGATGATGTTCAGTTTCTACGGGATAAAGAAAAAACCCAGGAGATATTCTTTCATATTTTCAATCACTTGCATCAAGGGGGCAAGCAGATCATTATGACGTCTGATTGTGCGCCTAAAGACCTAAAAGGACTTCAAGAACGGTTGGTTTCCAGATTTAAATGGGGTTTGACGGCAGATGTGCAGCAGCCCGATTTTGAAACACGGATGGCGATCATCCAAAAGAAAATGCAAGCTGATGGTATTGATATCCCAAGTCAGGTTGTGGAGTATATCGCCTATACAGTTGATACCAACGTCCGTGAGCTTGAGGGAGTTGTGATTTCTTTGATAGCTCATGCGTCGCTTACCAAGGCTGAAATAGACCTTGAGCTTGCAAAGCAAGTTTTGAAGAACATTGTGACTGACATAGATTCCGAAGTGGGTATTGATTACATCCAGAAAACAGTTTCTGATTATTTTAATATCCCTCAGGAAGACCTGAAAGCGAAAACCAGAAAGAAGGAAATAGTCATTGCCAGACAAGTGGCCATGTATTTCTCGAAAGATTACACCAATCATTCTCTAAAATCTATCGGCTACCACTTCGGAGGAAGGGATCATAGTACGGTGATACATGCTGTGCAGTCAGTCAATGATATGATTGATACCAATTCCAAGTTCAGATTCTCTATAGATGAGCTGAAGAAGAAATTGAAAATCCGTACTGCAATAGCCTAATTCAATAAGTTTTAGAAGTAATAAGGGTAGTACACTTTTCTGCCCCTTTTGTCAATTCCTGAGATAATTACCCGACCGGAAACACTTTCTAGTATTTCTGCGAGTTCCGCCGGATCGTCAATGGCTATACTGTTGATCTTGGTAATAATGAATCCTTCCGGAATACCAAGTTTGGCAAAGAAGCCAGAAGACTTATAGTCAATCACTTTTACCCCACTATCTATACCCATCAAATCTTTTTCAACTTTAGAAACGGCTTCAAAAGTGGCATTCAGAGCCTCAGAATCATAAAGTTCACGCCGAATCACTCCGGTCTTTCCTTCTCTATTGGTCAGTGTAATAGATTTCTGAAGGGATTTTCCCTCTCTTTCCACTGTTAATCGGATTTCATCTCCCGGATACAAATTCGCCAGATATTCTTCCAGTTTAGCCTTGCTGTGAGCCTGCTCTCCGTCTACACTTTTGATCACGTCACCCTTTCTAAGTCCTGACTTGTCAGCTGCTCCACCTTTGATTACACCAGTAATCATGACGCCATCCAGATTTTTTAGCTTCATTCTATCTGCTAGTTCACTGTCAATGTCTATAAAGTCCGCTCCGGTAAATGTCTTTTGTACTTCACCATAATTTTTGATGTCTTCAAAAACTTTTTTCACGATGTTTGATGGAATGGCAAAACCATACCCGGCGTAAGAGCCAGTGCGTGAAAGAATTGCGGTGTTGATGCCAATAAGCTTTCCTTCCATGTTCACTAAAGCACCCCCGCTGTTTCCTGGGTTAATTGCCGCGTCAGTTTGAATGAAAGATTCCAAAGGGAATTTATCTCGCAAGATGTTGATATTCCGACCTTTTGCACTTACTATACCGGCGGTCACTGTAGAGGTGAGATTAAAAGGATTTCCGACTGCTAACACCCATTCTCCTACATTTACTTCAGTCGAATTTCCCAACTCTATTGCCGGAAGATCTTCGGCATTAGAAATTTTTATCACTGCCAAATCTGAAGACGGATCCCTGCCAACAAGCTCAGCGGTATATGACGTTTTGCCATGAATTACTTTAATGATGTCAGCATCATCAATCACGTGATTATTGGTGACGATATATCCGTCTTCAGATACTATCACACCAGAACCACTGCTTATTTGTTGAGAAGCTCTTGGCTCAAAGAACCAGTCGAGCCATCCACCGGTTCTAAATTCATACTCACTGAGAGTCTGGATGAATACCACACTCGATGTGCTTTTTTTGGATGCAAATACAAAGTCAACGTTTTCACTCGGTCTGCCCTCTGAGTTCTTTTCAGGTTCTTCGTAGTAATTTGTTGTTTGTTTTATCTCAGAGTTGGGCCAAGCCATTTCCGGAAGGGAAATTAGATCAGCCTGTAGTTGCTTTTTCATGAATAAAAGCGTGGTTCCCGCACCAATACCCCCAGCTAATAAGGTGGTACCAAGTACTAATAACATCAACTTTCTAAAACCTAACTTCATAATCTTCTCCTTTTGTATCCAAATCAAGTCATTAAACTGAAATTGTCCCTTTCAGGATGTGTTAAAAAACACTAAAAAGGCTTCTATGGTTTACATTTTCAAGTCAGTGATGAGTTATTGGGATTTGGGATGGGCTTTCATTTACTTTGAGCGGTCTTATTCACATATGATAGCAAGCGCTTTTCCTACCCAAACATTAGTACGCAAAGTTGGTTTATATCATCTCTCTCAATTAGTCGGCAGTGCAAAAAGAAATTAATAAAAAAGGTTTGGCCATTCTGGGCTCAACCGGTTCTATCGGAACTCAAACACTTGATGTAATAGAACGACACCCGGACAGGTTTTCTGTGGAAGTTTTAACTGCTCAAAACAATGCCAAGTTGTTGATAGCTCAAGCAGTGAAATTTAAACCGAATACAGTTGTAATAGGTAATGAGGATCTTTATGATGAGGTTTTTTCAGCACTAGATTCATTGGATATTAAAGTTTACAGCGGCGCGAATGCGCTGGCATCAGTTGTGGAAATGGAGACCGTGGATACGGTTTTAACGGCATTGGTTGGTTATTCTGGACTGAAACCAACCATCAAAGCCATTGAGGCTGGCAAGACCATCGCCCTGGCAAACAAAGAAACGCTAGTTGTCGCTGGTCAGTTGGTAACGCAGCTTGCCATGGAACGAGGAGTAAATATTCTGCCGGTTGATTCTGAGCACTCGGCCATTTTCCAATGCTTGGTTGGTGAGTTTCATAATCCGATTGAGAAATTGATATTAACCGCATCGGGTGGACCGTTCAGAGGTAGATCAAGAAGCGATTTGGCGAAGATTACCAAAGAGCAGGCGCTGAAACATCCCAACTGGGACATGGGGGCGAAGATTACAATTGATTCTGCCACACTGATGAACAAAGGGCTTGAGGTGATTGAGGCCAAATGGCTTTTTGGAGTAGGACTTGATAAAATTGACGTGGTGGTTCATCCACAGTCTATCATTCACTCGTTGGTGCAATTTGAAGATGCCTCCATAAAAGCGCAACTTGGATTGCCTGATATGCGTTTGCCCATTCAGTTTGCTATTGGTTATCCCGAGAGGCTGAAGGCGGATTTTCCGAGATTTAGCTTTTTAGATTACCCCCAGTTGACTTTCGAACAACCCGATACAGAGACTTTTCAAAATCTTCAATTGGCCTATAATGCACTGGAAAAAGGAGGAAATATGCCTTGCATACTCAATGCAGCCAATGAAATTGCTGTTGAGGAATTTTTGAAAGACAATATTGGTTTTTTACAAATATCGGATGTCATAGCCGAATGCCTCGAAAAGGTAGGTTATATTCGCGAACCGAATTTGGAGGATTACGTCAGTACTGACGAATTGACAAGAGTTAAAGCGAGAGAAATTATTTCATAATGGAAGGAATTATCATGGCGGCCCAACTTATCCTTGGGCTTTCAATTTTAGTGGGACTGCATGAGCTAGGGCATTTGCTTGCAGCCAAGGCATTTGGAATGAGGGTAGAAAAGTATTCTATTGGATTTCCTCCCAAAATATGGGGAAAGCAGTTTGGCGAAACGGAATATTCGATTGGAGCAATTCCACTTGGTGGATTTGTTAAGATTTCGGGAATGATAGACGAATCTTTGGATACCGAATCGATGAGTGCAGAGCCTGAGCCGTGGGAATTTCGAGCTAAGCCGGCATGGCAAAGACTCATCGTAATGATGGGAGGTATTATTGTCAATGTGATCACCGGGATCGTGATTTTTATTGCACTGGTTTTTGCAAATGGCGAGTCTTACCTGCCTAAAGAAGAGCTAAACAAACATGGAATTGTGGCGAAGGAACTTGGGCAAGAGATAGGCCTGAAGACCGGAGATAAAATTGAAAACATAAGTGGGAAAGATTACGAGAAGTTTAGTGATCTGGTTAGCCCGGATGTGTTACTGTCTACAGATGGGTATTTCACCGTGAACCGCGAGGGGCAAACAGTACGAGTAGATATACCGAATGATTTTTTGGAGAAGTTTTCTGAGAACAAAGTAGGGTTTATAGCTCCGAGATTTCCATTCTCAGTGAAAGAAGTTGTGAGTGGAACACCAGCCGCCGAGGCTGGTTTAGAGGCAGGTGATAGATTCACTGCCATCAATGGGTTTCCTATTAAGTATTTTGACGAATTCAAAGATGTACTGGATACATTGGCCGGCCAAAATATTTCGACTACCATCTTACGGGGTGGGCAAACGATAAATAAAGATTTTGAGGTGACCGAAGAAGCTACGTTAGGCTTTATGCCTGAACTGGATTTGGCCTACTCTTCTGTGGAATATGGACTGGGGCAATCTGTGGTTCTGGGTACAGAAAAGGCATTCGGCACAGTATGGAACAATATTGCCGCATTTGGTAAAATGTTTTCAGGTGATGTGTCGCCATCTAAGTCGCTCGCTGGACCTATCGGTATTGCCAAAATATTTGGAGGCACGTGGGACTGGAATCGCTTTTGGGATGTTACCGGGCTATTGTCCATGATTTTGGCCTTCATGAACTTCCTGCCGATCCCGGCACTGGATGGAGGTCACGTTATGTTTCTCACATACGAGATGGTTTCGGGAAGAAAACCTTCGGATAAATTCCTTGAGAATGCTCAGAAAGTCGGGATGTTATTGCTTCTGCTCATCATGGGATATGCGATCCTGAATGATGTTTCCAAACTTGAATTCATTAAGAACTTATTTTAGTCCTTTCTATCTATGGATTGTTGAGGGGTATTAATTCTTAAATCCCTCCATCAAATTGAGGGTGTCAGCTGGAGCGGTTGGTGCTTCTCCCTCTGGAGTAGGGGGTGCTGGCCTGTATATTTCGAACTCCACTCTTCGGTTTAGAGCTTTGTCCGCTTCGGTGATTTCTTCTACTATAGGCTGTGAGCTTCCGTACCCTTCCCAGCCGACTCGCTCAGGTTCCACGCCTGCAAACTCTACGATATAAGTTCGGATGTTTTTGGCTCTTTCCTTAGACAACCGCAAGTTGTGTTCCGCTGACCCAAAGGAGTCAGTATGCCCTGATATTTTGAGTTTGAAACTAGGGTTGTCATATAGGAAATTAACTATTTTGTTGAGGTCAGCATACATCTCTTGTTTAAGTTCAGATTTCCCCAGGTCAAACTCTATGGATTCGAATTTGACACGGCTTGCAAGTGGTTCTGTAACTTTCTTTAACTCAGTTGGTCCATCAAGAAAAAAGGCATCTTCGATGCGGAAGAAGTCATCACCTTGAATAACCAGAAGATAATTTCGTTTGTCAATCAACTTGAACTCAAACGAGCCATCAGGTTTTAGAAACTTTGGTGCTACTTCGACCCCCTCATCCAGATCTATGATGGATACGATTCCTTTGAATGGTTGGCCTGTCAGACTGTCAGTTAGTGATCCTACTACCAATGTGGTAGCCAGGGGCTGAGCTTCCATAGGGAGAGGAAAGGAGTAAATATCTTGTTCGTTGAGATCACGTGTTATAGACCTGGCGTAGAACAGCAGCTCAGACTCTGAGTCTATCGTGAAATAAAATTCACTACCCTGCCCGTTTACAAGCGGTCCTATGTTGTAAGGTTCACTCCACTTGCCGTTTACGGCATGAGTTTTATAGATATCAAATTCACCAAAATTGTATAGTTGGCCATTAGAGCTAAAATATAAGACCTCATAGTTTGGGTGATAAAATGGACTTACGTCATTGTTTCGGGTGTTGACCACCGGGCCAAGGTTTTGAGAAGGGGCCCAATCTCCGTTTTTCATTTTGTAGGTAAAATAGATGTCAGACAGGCCAAAACCACCAATCCTGTCAGAGGCAAAATATAGAGTGTCTTCATTGTGAGAAAGTGAGGGGTGCGAGTCCCAGCTCAGGCTATTTACATTGGTTCCCAGATTTTTGATTTCTCCCCAGGTGCTGTCACTTTGCAGTTTGGCACTGAAAAGGTCGCAATCACCAAAGCAATCCATACAATCACACCTTGAGAAATAAAGGGTCTTCCCATTGCGGGAAAGGTATGCAGAGCCTTCGTTGTAGCGCGAGTTAATTTGCTCAAAGGCTTTGGCTTGAGACCAGTTGCCATATTCGTCCTTTTTGCTAAAGAAAAGATCCTCGTTTTGCTTTTTGCGTATTGTCAAATCCAATTCATTTCTCTGAGATGTGTATAGCAACACATCGTTTTGAACATTGAGAGTTGGTCCATAATCTGCACTTGAGCTGTTTATTTCTTCGCCCATATTGAGTAGTATGCCTCTTGGGGGGCGTAACGTGTCGATTAACTTCCTGTATTCGACCAGCTCATAATAGTAATCGAGCGGTACGTAAAGTTCGGCTTCCTGCGTATTGAGCGAGTCGTAGTAGATCTCAATTTCGTTGATATTGATGCCAATATGATGATGCCGCAATACAAGGCGATAGAGATCTCTGGCTGCTTCAAAATCACCGTAAAGCTCGGTTAGCTTGGCTAGCTTCCAGATCATTCGCGTGTCCTTATAAAAATTTTGTACGCCAAATTTTGCCACGTAGCTCTGTAGCGCCTTGTATAGTGCCTCCCAGTTTGCTTCTTTATCTAGCTTGATGATACGATCGAGTTCCTCTTTATTGTAGTAGTGAGCAACCTTGTTGATGTTTTTAAAGTCGTAAATATTTAGCTGAACATTTTGAGGAATAGAATCTACCCTGAACCTCTTTGTGCTGCGACGCACTTCGCTGTTTTGAGCCGACAAATCACACGTCCAAAGGAACGCTACCAACATCGGCAGAAGGGTTTGCAAAACAACTTTGTTCATAAATATGTCTTTTCGACAGACACCTGAATAATTCGACCTAAAGATAATAGGTTTTAGACTACCGTTGCTAATTTGGCATAGCTATTGAACCATAGTAGGATCACTTTGAATCGAAGCTTTTAAGGCAGATTTCTGCCATTATGGCGTATATATATGATTAAAAACAAAAGACAAAAACCACTTATTCTTTCAAATCTGGTAGATGATGAATCTGGTGAGATGATTCATATCGAAACCATACAAGATGAAGGAAATTTAAATGAGTCGGATTTTCCGGAAGAACTGGCTGTACTGCCAATAAAGAACACTGTTCTATTTCCAGGAGTGGTCCTCCCCATTACAGTAGGCAGAACCAAATCTATTAAGCTGGTTAAAAAAGCATATAAAGGAGACCGGATCATTGGGGTGGTGGCTCAGAAAAATAAGGTTGAAGAGCCGGTTTTCAAGGATTTATACGAAATAGGGTGTATCGCCAAGATTGTGAAAATGTTGGTGTTGCCAGATGGGAACACAACCATTATCATACAAGGTCAGAAGCGCATCAAGTTGACAGAAGGGCTGCAAGACGAGCCATTTATCAAAGCCAAATATGAAGTACTGAAGGACAAAGACGAAATGTCTAAGGATGATGCTAAGGTCATCGTCCACTCTTTGAAGCAAGCCGCCAATAAGGTGATGAGGCTTAATCCAGAGATTCCAAAGGAGGCTCAAACAGCTCTTGAAAACATAGATAGCCATACTTTTCTGACACATTTTCTTTCTTCCAATGTTAATGCGGAGGTCAAGGAGAAGCAGACGCTACTTGAAATCAACGACCCTAAGAAACGGGCAGAGCAGCTTCTGCAATTTATGATGCGGGATATTGAGGTGTTGGAGTTGAAGCAGGAGATCGCGTCTAAGGTTCACTCAGATATTGATCAGCAGCAAAGAGATTACTATTTGCGCCAGCAGATGAAAGTTCTTCAGGATGAACTTGGGCATGATGGAGCCGATCAGGAACTCAAGGCACTAAGGGCAAGAGGGCAGAAAAAAGAGTGGAATGAAGACGTGAAAAAGCACTTCTTTAAAGAACTAGATAAAATAGGACGCATGAACCCAGCTGCAGCTGAGTATCCTGTGGCTATGAACTATGCCGAACTGCTTGTTGACTTACCGTGGGAAGAATGCACCGAGGATAATTTTGATCTTAAGCGGGCAAAAAAGGTGCTTGATAAAGATCACTTTGGGTTGGATAAAGTCAAGGAGCGAATACTCGAGTATTTGGCTGTTAGAAAATTGAAGAACGACCTAAAAGGTCCTATTTTGTGCTTATACGGCCCTCCCGGAGTGGGTAAAACTTCCCTGGGTAAATCTATAGCAGAGTCGTTGAATCGCAAGTATGTAAGAATGTCTCTGGGTGGAGTTCATGATGAAGCAGAGATTCGTGGGCACAGAAAAACATACATTGGAGCCATGCCTGGTAAGGTGATTCAGAACATCAAAAAGGCGGGTTATTCAAATCCGGTTTTCATTCTGGATGAGATAGATAAGGTTAGTTCTGATTTTAGAGGAGACCCCTCTTCTGCTTTGCTGGAAGTTTTGGATCCTGAGCAAAACAGCACATTTAAGGATAATTATCTGGAGGTAGATTACGACCTTTCTAAGGTTCTTTTCATAGCCACGGCCAATTCTTTAGATACTATTCAACCTGCTTTACGAGACAGGATGGAAATTATCGATATCACGGGCTACACCATGGAAGAGAAAGTAGAGATTGCGAAGAAGCATTTGATACCGAAACAAAGGGAAGAGCATGGTCTTACCACTAAGGATATTACTTTCGATAAGGGAGCTATTGAGAAATTGATCAGCGACTACACGCGTGAATCTGGGGTGAGAAACCTGGAACGAAAAGTAGCCTCTGTTGTGAGAAATGCCGCCAAGTCCATCGCCGTGGAAGAGACGTACAACAGCAAGACCACTGCCGCGGAAGTTCGCAAGGTTCTGGGGCCGGAAATCTTTGATAAGGAGTACTATGAAGATAATAAACTACCTGGTGTGGCAACAGGTTTGGCCTGGACACCATCCGGAGGAGACATACTTTATATAGAAGCAAGCTTGAGTCGTGGAAAGGGTAAATTGACTCTGTCGGGACAACTTGGCGATGTGATGAAAGAGTCTGCTATGACAGCACTTTCATATCTTAAGTCCAATGCCGAAGAGCTCGATATCAATCATTTGATTTTCGATCATTATGACCTTCATGTGCATGTGCCGGCGGGAGCCATTCCAAAAGATGGCCCATCTGCAGGTATTACCATGCTCACGGCTTTGGCCTCAGTTTTTACTCAGCGAATGATTTTGAAAAAGCTGGCCATGACAGGAGAGATCACGCTTCGGGGCAAAGTTTTGCCAGTAGGTGGAATCAAGGAAAAAATCCTTGCGGCGAAAAGAGCGGGCATCAAGGACATCATCATGTGCGAGCGAAATCAGCGTGATGTAGATGAAATCAATCCGCAGTATATCAAGGATTTGCGAATTCATTACGTTAGCAGTGTACAACAAGTACTGGACATTGCGTTATTGAAGCAAAAAGCGCCGAAACCTATTGAATTCATTATTCCTGAGGAGAAGAAAGACTAGTTGAGAATCCTTGCCGTCATATCCCTATTGCTGACATTCAGTGCTCAAGCACAGTTTGGACAATACCAATCGTTGGAGCTGCCAGCCGGTACCAGAAGTGCTGCTCTTGGGGGCACCATGGTTTCGTTGGCTGACGGGGAGTTGATGCAGTTTATGAACAACCCAGCGGTATTAGACTCTGTAGAGGTTTCGGATGTCACCTTCAATTACAATCCATATTTTGCAGATGTCAATGCTTTTTCAGGGGCATATTTCGCGGATTTGGGCAAAATAGGGCCAGTAGCATTTGGGCTCACCTATCTGTCTTTTGGGGAATTTACCGAGACCGACGACACTGGGAACGAGATCGGCCGCTTCAATGCCTATGATTATGTGTTAACGGTGGGCAAGAGCCAAACAGTAGGCCCTTTTACCTTTGGGGTAAATATGAAATTTGCCCAGAGTGCTATTGATAGTTACTCATCTTCAGTTATGGCGTTTGACCTGGGAGGTATTTACCGTTTCCCCGATCAAAACGTAACTTTTGGTTTGGCTTTCAAGAACTTTGGTTTCAGGTTGTCGGATTATGCGACCACTAAATCCCAAATGCCTTTTGATGTGCAGATGGGTGTAACGATCAAACCTGAGTATATGCCATTCAGGTTTACCATTACTACTTACAATTTGGTGGAAGAAAACCTTGTTTTCAAACCTGAAACCGACGAACAAACATCCCGAACTTCAGCAGCTTTTGACAAAATATTGCGGCGCATAAACTTCGGGACAGAATTAATTTTAAATGAAGCATTGCAGTTTCAGTTTGGATACAATCACCTGAGACGGCAGGAGATGAAGGTGGGGGATTCTGCCGAAGGAGCAGGACTTTCTTATGGATTCTCATTGGGAATAAAGAAGTTTAAATTCAGATATGCACGGTCGAAATACCATGCCGCAGGTGGAGCCAATTTCATCAGCGTGCAGACCAACCTGAACAGCTATAAAAAGATACTATAATGATGAACGCAGACTTAACACCAAAGCAAATTGTTGCTGAGCTAGATAAATATATAATCGGTCAAAACGATGCTAAACGCAATGTGGCCATCGCATTGAGAAACAGGTGGAGAAGAATGAATGTGAAGGAGGAAATTCAAGGTGAAATAGTTCCTAATAACATTCTTATGATAGGTGCTACAGGTGTGGGTAAGACGGAAATTGCCAGGCGTCTGGCTAAAATTTCAGATGCACCTTTTACCAAAGTAGAGGCATCCAAGTTTACCGAAGTAGGATATGTAGGGCGCGATGTTGAGAGCATGGTTCGAGATCTTGTGGAGCAAGCTGTCAACATTATAAAAATTGCAAAGAAAGAAGAGGTAAAGGAAAAGGCAGCTGAAATTGTTGACAACCTTATTTTAGATATTTTGATTCCGCCAGTCAAAGGAGCCAAAAACCTGCATGCTTCCGGAGTGGGCAAAGACCTGCCCGGTGAAGAGGAAGAGCTGAACGAAAAGACACGAGAGCGCTTTCGCGAAAAGATCAAAAATGGCGAAATGGACGATCGCAAAATCGAGATCGACGTAAAGCAATCGGCCAATCCGGGAGTAGGTATGATTGGCGGTGGTATGGATGAGTCATCTATGATCAACATTCAGGAAATGCTCGGTAATATGCTGCCGAAAAAATCTAAAAAGCGAAAGGTGACCATAGCCGAGGCAAAGAAGATTTTGATGGAGGAGGAGACTTCCAAGCTTATCGATATGGATGATGTGAAAGATGAGGCCATTGCCAAAGCCGAAAATACCGGGATTATTTTTATAGATGAAATAGATAAAATAGCTAGCGGTTCGAGTGGTAAAGGCGGGCCTGACGTGAGCCGTGAGGGTGTGCAGCGAGACTTGCTACCAATTGTGGAGGGTAGTGCTGTGAATACCAAGTATGGAATCGTACATACAGATCATATCTTGTTTGTAGCGGCAGGAGCATTTCACGTGAGCAAACCATCCGATTTGATTCCGGAGCTTCAGGGTAGATTCCCAATTCGTGTGGAGTTGGAAAACCTTACAAAGGCAGATTTCTTAAGAATCTTACAAGAACCAAAAAATGCGCTTACCAAGCAATATACTGCTCTGGTGGGAGCTGAGGATGTGAGCCTTACCTTTCAGCCGGAAGCTTTAGAGGAGCTTGCTGAGATTGCGTTCAAAGTAAATGAGGAGGTAGAAAACATCGGAGCAAGAAGGCTCCATACGGTCATGAGTAAGTTGCTCAATGACATTCTTTTCGATATCCCTGATACCATAGGGGCCAATGCAAAAATTGTCATTGACAAAGCAATGGTGACTGAGCGGCTGGACGGGCTGGTTCAGGACAAAGACCTGAGTCAGTACATACTTTAAAGACGTAATCCTGACTGGTTTTCAAAACCCGTCAGGATTAAATTTCCTTTGGCCGGTAGAAAAATGTTTGCCGGGCTTTTCCCATCATGATTTCTTTCCAGGAGTTGATATCAAACTCCAGCCCTACGATCCCACAGGTAGGGATGTTGTCGATGGGTTTGTCGCTGAAGCGATTGTTAAATTGAGTGAAAGTAGGATTGTGCCCCACAATGGCGATGCAATCCTCCGAAGAGAACCCGCCCAATATCCCTTCTATATCCTGAAAGGAACAATGATATAGCGTGTTTGATAACATGATTTGCTCTTCAGGGTATTCCCAATAGTCGGCAAGATGTAGCGCAGTGTAGAATGCCCGACTAGCCGTGCTGGTAATGATCAGGTTCGGAACCTCCACATGCTTTTTTAGGTATTTACCCATTTTGACGATGGCTTTTCTGCCCCGGGGGCCAAGCGGTCTATCGTGATCGTCCAGATCAAAAGCCCAGGAAGATTTGGCATGTCTGATCAGATATAGTGTCTTCATCGGGTGTTGGTGAGATTGTGCTTGTCAAAGGTCATTAATTTATCCTTCAAAAAATCCTTTTCGCTTGGATTAGCCGTCAAATCGATGGCCAACTCCAGTTGGGCCTTTGCCTCGGTGTACATACTTAGCGACGCGAGTAGTTCGGATTTTATGGCGGGCAAGAGGTAATTGCGCTGCAGAGAAGGTTCGGACTCTATTTTCTTCAACTCCACAAGGGCCTTCTCCGGTCCGTAAACTTTTTCGTAGGTAACCAGTCTATTCAATGCGATGATTGGGTTTGCGTTGATAGTCAAAAGCTGGTCATAGAGGTGAAGTATGATGTCCCATCTGGTTTCATTGAAATGGCGGGCATTGCAATGAATTCCGCTGATTGCGGCCTGTAAAAAATATTCGTTTTGCGAATGCGCATCAGAAACCGAACTCAAATACGAATTGCCTCTTTCTATGAACTCATTGGTCCATTTAGTTCGGTCTTGTTTTTCCAGCGGGATTATTTTTCCATTTTCATCCTGTCGGGCGTCAAACCTTGATGAATGAAAACACATAAGTGCAAGCAGCGACCTGGTAGGTGCAGTGTTGGTGTTTTCATTTTCCTCTAGCAGTTGACAGAGCCTAATCGCATCCATGCAGAGATCCTTCCTGATTAGCTGGTCATGGTTGGTGCTTTTGTACCCTTCATTGAAGAGCAGGTAGATCACCTTGAGTACATGCCTCAGTCGCGTATGAATCTCAGCGTTTTGGGGGAGCTCCAGTTTTAGGTTTTCCTCTCGAAATTTCTTTTTTGCGCGGGTATATGATTTAGCTATTGTTTCCTCTTTTTTTAGCAAAGCGGAGGCCATTTCCTTGACAGAAAGTCCTCCCAGTATTTTCAGTGTCAGGATCAATTGATACTCGGAGCTGAGCTTCGGGTTGCAGC
Organism: Cyclobacteriaceae bacterium; assembly: GCA_039944535.1. Classification (GTDB taxonomy): domain Bacteria; phylum Bacteroidota; class Bacteroidia; order Cytophagales; family Cyclobacteriaceae; genus JAMZMI01. Next base: position 592,915 of record JBDUYP010000022.1, on the reverse strand, counting down.
AGGCGAACATCATTTTCACCATATCATCCTTAAACTCTTCTTCAGTTGGGTTGAGTTCTTCTTCATTCAATTCAGGAATTTGTTCCTGATAAGTCACTTTGTCTTTTCTCCTGAGGTGATCCAGGATTTTATTGTTGGCCACCCGGATGATCCATCCGGTTGGATTGTCTGGAAGGGTCTGAAATGGCCAGGTTTGCATGGCTTTATAAAGTGCCTCCTGAACAGCATCTTCAGCCAATTCGAGCATGTCTGAGCCATATTTGTTGGTGAGTACAGCTACGGCTTTACCAAATTCATTTCTGAAAAAGTGATCTACCAAATCTGATACCTCGTTGCTCGACTGCATATGAAGTATGAAAATAAAGAAGCCCGAACAGAAACTGAACGGGCTTGCAAATTACTTTCGATTTTTGATGATCAGAACTACATTTCCACGGCCTCTCTTACCTCTACGGACCCACCAACCTCGAAAATCGGACAGCCTTTTGATAGTTCTACAGCATGATCCAGATCGTTGGCTTCCACCAGCACATATCCGCCCACCATTTCTTTGCCTTCCATGTATGGGCCATCGGTGATAACCTCGCCAGCTTGCTGCACTACTTTACCGTCTTTTTGAAGAGGAAGTCCTGGTACTGGCTGCTCGTTTTGACTAATTTTGAGCATCCACTCGCCCCATCTTGCCATGTGCGCCTGCATTTGCTCTGGAGATTGATTGTCGAAATTGTTGTCTCCACCTCTGAATAAGTACAAAAATTGTTTCATCGTAATGTCTGTTTTAGTTTTTAATAATTTGATTCATTTGGTAGTATGACGGATGATCTTTGGTAAAATGGACAATCGCTGAAAAGTTTTTTTTTAATCCTGCCAAAACACTTCAATCACTTCGGTTTCTACCAGTATGCTCGTTTGAGCCGTGCCATCTGGCCTGTTAATGACCATTTTATTTTTGTCTGGTCTTTTATTTACGCGATGCATCACATTGCGCTCGTCTTTTTTGTGATAAACAACTACACGTTTTCCTTCAAAAGCACCTTTTAATTTCACCTTTCCTTTGGTGCTCGTGATCTCTTTTGGCCTCCTGACTTCATCTTCTTTGCCCGACAGTATTTTCAAAATGTTTGAGCAAGTGGGTACACCATAGCCCATATAATTATTTCCATGTGGGTAAAAATTAGATCCCTTTTCAATGATATTGATGATCTGAAGATTGGTCAGCGAAGAATCATACTGCATGATGCATGCCGCCAGGCCAGTAACTATGGGTGTTGAGAAGGAGGTTCCCAAAGTTGAATAAACACAGACATTGGGTTTTACATAATCCAGAGCCTCCGGCCCGTACGAACTGAAGTTCATTTTGTCCCAAACTTTGTATTTACTAGATCCTACCGTAAGAATATTCTCTGCGTCTGCTGGTATCGAAAGCGTGCCCCACTTGGTATTCCCATCATTACCGGCCGCCACTACGAAAAGTATCCCCTCATCTACAGAAGCTTTTTGGATGGCTCTGGTAAGCACGGACGTTTTGCCATCAATATCCTTTATGCCGTAATTCTCTTTTTCATCATTGTAGCCATTGGTGTACCCCAGAGAGATGTTAAAAATTTCCACACCCTGTTCGGCCATTTCTTCCATCGCCTGCAAAATGTAATCCTCTTCTATTCTCCTTTCATAACCCCCATGATCAGTTCGAGCCAAATAATACTTCGCGCCTGTGGCCAGACCGTATTGGATGTTTTTCTCCGGATGATATCCGCCAATCAGTTGCCAAACTTCTGTGCCGTGAATATCATCCAAACCGACCGAACCTCCATAGTCATCAAGGTCGGGCGTGACATAATCACGATAGTATTCGACCAGATTATTGTTGAAAAAATGAGCAAGGGAAGCGTCTTTATTGGCACGTAGAAACCCACCGTCAATGATGCCAATTTTAACTCCGTCACCATTGAGGTTTTGATGAATGAACAGTTCGGATTCTATTTGTTCCAGGGCAAAACCAAGAATAGGCTCTTCAGAGTGGTCGAAGGTCGGAGACAGGGATCGCACGGGAAGGAGCGTATGCAAATTGGGGTTGGTAGAAAAGATTTGTTCGGGAATGCGGTAGCTACAGGATTGAGCCCATTCTGAACAAAAGTAAGGCTCTATTCCAATGGAATCAATCAACTTTTTCGCGGTAAAATCTGCATTATCAATCCAATATTTATTTTGCCCGCACAAGTCATAAACAGACAGAAAAAGAAGCATTACCTTTATCACTTTCGAGATCTTCATCAACCAATAATACGCAATTATGCCCTAACCGGGCCACTTATCAAAAGCCAAAGAAGATGAAATACCATAAGATAGAAAATGACTTATTCAAGCTAAATAGAACAAGGTTGGCGGCCAGACTGAAGCCAAACTCGGTGGTGGTAGTTCATTCCAATGACATATTGCCTACCAATGGCGATGGGACACTGCCGTTTAAGCAAAACTCTAACTTGTTTTACCTGTCAGGTGTGGATCAGGAAGAGACCATGATTATTCTGGCTCCAGATTTTCCTGATGAGAAGATGAGAGAAATCCTTTTTTTGAGGGAAACGAGTGATGAAATAGCTGTTTGGGAAGGACATAAGCTCACTAAAAAGGAAGGTCAGGAAGTTTCAGGAATTGAAAATGTAAGGTGGAAAGACAGCTTTGAGCAGACGCTCGGTACTATTCTTGCAGAATCTGAACACATATACCTCGCGTCAAACGAACATATCCGCAATAGTTCGGATGTTGAAGGCGCCAATGATCGGTTTGTGAAATGGTGCAAGGTGCATTTTCCATTGCATGAATATGAACGACTCGCTCCGGTTATTTATGACCTGCGTACCGTGAAATCGGAGAAGGAAGTGCAGCTTATAGAGCATGCCTGCCATATCACAGAAAAGGGGTTTAGGAGAATATTGGAATCTACCCAGCCAGGAGTGTGGGAGTACGAACTGGAAGCTGAATATATTCACGAGTTTCTCGTGAATCGCTCCAGAGGGTTTGCCTACACACCCATTGTTGCAGGAGGAGCCAATGCCTGTGTTTTGCACTATATCGAAAATGATCAACAGCTCAAGGACGGAGACTTGTTGCTTATGGATGTAGCAGCTGAATATGCCAATTACAATGCCGACATGACCAGAACCATTCCTGTGAATGGCAAATTCACCAAGCGGCAAAGGCAGGTGTATGATGCCGTGCTGAGAGTGAAAAATCATGCAACAGAAATGCTCACACCCGGGAATATTCTTTCTGAATACCAAAAAGCTGTTGGTGAAATCATGGAAGAGGAATTGATAGAGCTGGGTTTGATTGATAAAACGGATATCAAAAATCAGGATAAAAATTGGCCGGCTTACAAAAAATATTTTATGCACAGCACTTCTCACCACTTGGGTCTCGATGTTCACGATGTGGGTTCCGTTTATAAGAAATTTGAACCGGGCATGGTCTTTACAGTCGAGCCGGGCATTTATATCCGCGAAGAGGGGATAGGTATTCGGCTGGAAGACAATATTTTAATTACCGATAAGGGGCACAAAAATCTCATGCGCAACATCCCTATTCATGCCGAAGAAATTGAGGACTTGATGAATAAGTAGAGAATTGGCCTTATTGTGAAGCTTATCCTCTGGAAAGTACGGCACATCATAAGATGATTGTTGATTGCTTTCCTTATTTTTGAACAAATTTGATTTTATGAGTTTAGAGTATAATACTGAAAGGGAGCAACTTACCCTGAGAGAGTATGGTCGAAATGTGCAAAACCTTGTGAAGCACATCAAATCCACTGACGATAAAGAGAAAAGAAACAAATACGCAGCACTTTTGGTAGAGTTGATGAAATCCGTTAATCCGGAGTTCAGCAAAGACGCCAGCGAATACACACAGAAAGTTTGGGACGACTTGTTCATTATTTCTGAATTCGACCTTGATGTTGAAAGCCCTTTTCCGATTCCTGAGTCCACCATTTTGGATAGAAAACCGGATAAGGTGCCGTACCAGTTCAACAATATCAAGTTTAGGCACTATGGTCGCAGCATGGAGAGGCTCATAGAAAATGCCATCGGGCTGGAAGACCCAAAAGAAAAAGAGGGTGCTGTGATTGCAATCGGAAGACTGATGAAATCTTTTTATCAGACATGGAATAAAGATACCATTGAAGACGAAACGGTACTCAAGAATATCAAGCAGTTATCAAACAATCAGCTGGATATAGATATCGAAAAAGTGAAAGAATACGGACTTTTCGATAGCGAAAAAGGCCACAGAACCACCGATAACAATCGAAGCAGCAACAATCGAAACCGTAATAACAACGGTGGAAAAGGCAAAAGAAACTTTAAGCAAAGAAGGAGAAGCAATAACTAATGGCCTCATTCAGAGTGAAGGGCGGCAACCGCCTGAAAGGCACGATTATTCCTCAAGGTGCCAAAAACGAAGCGCTGCAAATAATCTCGGCGGTTCTTCTTACTGACGAAACCGTACATATCCATAAAATCCCTGCTATCAGGGACGTGATGAAGCTTATTGAGCTTTTGGCAGATTTGGGTGTGAAGACCGAAAAGACGGACGAAGAGTCTTACAAATTCACGGCGAGTAACGTGAATATGAATTTTCTGGACTCAGAAGATTTCAAAGAAAAAGCCGCTTCTTTAAGAGGTTCAATAATGATTTTAGGTCCACTGTTGGCCAGATTTGGCCGAGGCAAAATGCCAAAGCCGGGCGGTGACAAAATCGGTCGAAGGAGACTGGATACACATTTTGTTGGCTTTCAAAAACTTGGAGCCAAATTCAACTACGATAGCAAATCCAGCTTTTATACTGTAGATGGAGCTAAGCTAAAGGGCGCTTATATGCACCTGGATGAAGCTTCGGTAACCGGAACAGCCAATATCATCATGGCTGCAGTGCTGGCTGAAGGAGTTACCACCATTTACAATGCGGCCTGTGAGCCTTACATTCAGCAGCTCTGCAATATGCTTGTGCGAATGGGTGCCAGTATAGATGGAATTGGTAGCAATCTGCTCAAAATTGAAGGTGTTGAAGCTCTGGGAGGGACTGAGCACACCATGCTTCCTGATATGATTGAGATTGGGAGTTTTATTGGCATGGCCGCCATGACCCGCTCTGAGATCACCATCAAAGATGCGCGTATTGATATGCTGGGTATTATACCTGACACATTCAAGCGCCTGGGTATTAAAATGGAGTTTCGTGGCGATGATATCTATATTCCTGCTCAAGAGCACTATGAAATAGAATCGTTTATAGATGGGTCTATTCTTACCGTAGCGGACGCCATTTGGCCAGGGTTTACTCCTGACTTGCTCAGTATCATCCTTGTCACTGCCACGCAGGCCAAAGGAACTGTACTCGTTCATCAGAAGATGTTCGAGAGTCGCTTGTTCTTTGTAGATAAGCTGATCGACATGGGAGCGCAGATCATATTGTGTGATCCACACAGAGCAACGGTTATTGGTCTGGACAGGTCGTTTGAGTTGAGAGGCATTAGTATGACATCTCCAGATATCAGAGCTGGGGTTTCGCTTCTCATAGCCGCATTGTCCGCTGAGGGCACCAGCACTATTCACAACGTTGAGCAAATTGATCGAGGATATCAATTTATTGACAAAAGGCTCAAAGCTCTGGGCGCAGATATCGAGAGATTCTAAAAATAAATCCGCAGATATTGTCTGCGGATTTCATCACCAATCTGCTATAAAACAGCTACCTATAAAAGTTCTTTCAGCAAAATTAAGAAGCCGCAAGGCTAGCTCACGACTTCTTGTTCCAGCTTAGTGGTTATTAAAACCATAAGACCTACGAATCCAGATGCGCATCTGGATTTATTTTGGCAGGAAAAAAAGTCAGGTTTTTTTAAGTGAATAGAAACTGAAGCAGTAGGGTGCTTAGAAGGCCGGTTAGGGCGATTATGGAAGTCATCACTGTCCAGGACTTTAGCGTTTCTTTTTCTGTAAGGCCAAAATACCTGTTGACCAACCAAAACCCACTATCGTTTACATGTGACATCAATGTGGCTCCTGAAGCAATGGCGATTACTGCCAACGCATTGAAAAATGAACCAGAAGTAGCTGCAAGCAAAGGCGCCACTACTCCTGCCGAGGTGATCATGGCCACCGTGGCTGACCCCTGAAGAATCCGCACTGCACCGGATATTGCGAAAGCGAATAGCAAAATGGACGATGTGGAGGAGCCAATAGATGAGGCAATCATGTTGCCTATTCCCGTATCTATCAAAACTTGCTTGAAAGCTCCACCAGCTCCCGTGAGCAAAATTATAATTCCGGCTGGGGCCAAAGACTTTCCTGATATTTTCAATAACTCGTCTTGAGTAAAGCCTTGCCTGATCCCTAGAAAGTACCACGCCAGTAAGTTGGCCAGGATTAGGGCTCCAAAAGGATGTCCGACTAGATCCAGAGTGGAGGTTAAACTGGTAGGGACCTCAACCTCGGAAAAGAGGGGACTCGATAGAAAGGTGTTGGCGAGGATTAGAAGTATTGGAAAAAAGATGATGATAAAAACCGTGGATAAGGGAGGAAACTTGTTGGCTTCTTCATTTATTTCGATGTAGGTGGGCACCTCTACATGTATTCTTTTGCTTATCCATCTGGCGAAAACAGGGCCTCCGAAAATGGCACAGGGAATACCGGCTAAAAATCCAGCCAGAATGACCATGCCCAGGTTGGCTTCAATTATTTCTGCAACAGCTACAGGGCCTGGAGTAGGAGGTATAAAGCTGTGTGTTATAGCCAGGCCAGCCAGTAGTGGGAGTCCATATAGTAAGAGAGATTTTCCTGTCGATTTTTGTAAAGCATAAATGACAGGCACAAGAATGATAAATGCTACATCAAAAAATACAGGTATGGCGATAACAAAACCAGCTAGCACCATGGCCCACGGCGCATTGTGCTCACCGAATTTTTTGAGGAGGTAATTAGAAATCACTTGCGAGCCACCGGAACTTTCCAGAATGGCTCCAAAAAGCGCCCCTAACCCAACTACCGTTGCTACGAAACCAAGCGTGCTACCCATCCCCGAGCTGATACTATTGATAATGTTGGTAGGGCTCATGCCTGCAACCAAGCCAACCCAAATTGCTGAAATGAGTAGGGCCAGAAAGGCTTGTATTTTTAGTTTCAAAATCAGAAATAGCAACAAAATGATTCCTGATCCAATCGCCAGAAGTAAGGTTATCTCAGTCATTTTAGTTTAGATTTTTCAAAGTTTCCGAGACCATGAATTCTAAATGAGATTCAATATCAACCTTGATCGTGCCTTGTGGTTCTTCCAGTGTGTCAAATTGTGAACCCTGGAGATTCCGAGGTATAAAGTGGTCAGATCCTTGCTTTGCCAGCAATTGACCGATGGTGTTCTTGTCACTTCCGGTTACTCCCATGACTATTATTGACATGGAGGCAATATATATAAATAGTAAAAAACACTTAGTTCCTATCTGCCAGAGCTAAGCGCAAGCCGAGAGCTATGAACACCAGACCGGTGATTTTTTGCAGGTATTTACCTGCAATAGATTTTTCTAAAAACCACTTTCCAAGTTTTGCTGAAAGTAAGGCCAGAAGCGCTAGAAAAAGAAAAGTGAATACGGCGAAGGTTCCACCAAGCAAAACAAACGGAAAAGCTGTTCCTGTCTCTATTTTAGGTGATATGAACTGTGGTAGAAATGCAATGAAGAACAATCCAACCTTCGGGTTGAGTACATTGGTCAATACGGCATTGTACAGGGTCTTTCGTGAAGAAGTTGGGGTGTTTCGCTGTGTTTCTACCTGCTGATTTTTGAGCAAGGCCTGAATACCTAGAAATATCAAATATGCTGCTCCAGCGTATTTTATTATGACAAAAGCCATCGCGGAAGTTTGTAAAATGACTGACAGACCAAAAGCCGCAAAAGTGGTGTGAACCAAAATGCCCAGAGTGACACCAAACGCAGAAATAAGTCCGGCTTTTTTTCCTCCGCTTATTCCTTTTGTCAATACAAAAATGGAATCAGGACCGGGCGAGATTATCAGGAGCCAGGAGAGGGTTACAAATAATCCGATGTTTTGAATTTGTTCCATAACCATGTAACAATCTCCAGACTTTTATACCCTAATTAAACCGTTCCCAATACTTGCATAGTAGAGAGTGTTGGCGCTTCGCTACCGCCCTTAGGCTCTATCGTTACGGCAAATGCATCCGCTTGACCTATATTTTTCATTATCTGGAATGTGCCCGTGGCAGCATCAAACACTCCAGCGTCTATAGGCAGGCCATCTACCAGCGCCCATAACTGATACTGCTGATCGCCAGGAAGAGCGGCCATTGAAGCCGAATTAAGGAAGACTTTCTCCTGCTTGCTATTCCAATATATCACAGCATTGGCATCAGGGGAATTGTCTGTGCCTGCCAAAATCACGCGTTGGTATTCAGGGCTTATCAGCACGGCTACATCTTGTCTCAGATTGTCCAGATCATTGTTTACCTGATTATAGTTATTTGCCAGCTCCAGATTTTGAGCGATTAAATTAGATAACTCATAGTCGGTCGTTCTCCATTGGTTGTAAAAGTAGAAAGCGGTGAGCAATGAAAGAGCTGCCACAAACACACTTGCTGCCATCATGAGTTTCCAGCCGCTACCTGCGCTGCTTCCGTGATCTGTATGATTGTTCATCACAGATTCATTTTCCATCACCATTCTTTTCACTACAGGAGAAGGTGCTTTTTTGCCATGAAAAGCCAGTAACTCCACTAGCTTTTCAATTTTGAAGTATTCCCCTCGTGCCTCTTTGTCAGAAGCAATCAGAGTCTCCACCTCTCTCATCTCGCTGGCATCAAGGTCTCCTGTGATGTAGGCTTCCAGATATCCTTCCGTTATGATTTTTTGCTTATCCAAAATCTTTATTCAATAAAGTCCTAACGTTCTTTAAACAGCTTCTCAATTTGGTTTTAACAGACCCGAGAGGCATTTCCTCATTCTTACTTATTTCAGCATGAGAATATCCCATGTAGAAATTAAGCTGGATGAGTTTCTTGCATAGATCCCCCAGATTAGACAAAATGTCGGAAAGTCCGATGTAGTCTTCTTTGTTGTCTGAGGTTTCAAAAACATCTACGAAAGTTTCTATATCATCAGATTTTTCTTCCGCCTTAAAACCTTTAGATCGTCTCATGTCGATGGCCTGATTTCTGGCTATTCGGTACATCCAGGTAAAAAGCGTGCCTTTGTTCTCATCATACTTGTCTATCTGATTCCAAATCTTCACAAAAACATCTTGCAGCGTTTCTTCCGCAGCGGGTTTATTGTTCAACGTTCGACTGATAATGCCGTATAAAGCTTCGGAGTAATGGTCATAGAGATAATCCAGGGCAGTGGTGTCCCGGTTTCTCAATCTTTTGACCAAAAGGGTGTTAATATCTACAGTAGATTGCAAATTTGGATGAGTTGATTTTGCCTTAAATTATGAATTAATTAATTGAATGAAGACTTTGTTGAGAATTTTTGTTGTCGCCTGTTTGGTGATTCATCTTTCATCTACAGCACTGGCTCAGGAGATAAAGTCGGAAGTCAAACTCAACGGAGTTAGCCTGGTCAGCCCACCCAGGCCGGTGAGTATTGCGTCTGTCAATACTGTGAAAAGAATAGCGGGTGAGTGGGTTGCCATCATACCCTATGCATTTTCCAGGCAAAACGAACCAACCGTATATTTTGATGAAGACCGCCAGTGGTGGGGAGAACGCACCGAAGGTGCTCGCGAATTGATAGCTATGTCAGGTCAATGTGGTCAGCAAGTGATGCTCAAGCCACATGTATGGCTGGGCAGAGAGTGGATCGGAGATTTTGATCTGGATAGCGATGAGAAATGGCAGGAATGGCGTAAAAGTTATGAAAATTATGTCCTGAACTATGCGCAGGTGGCGGAGGAGATGTGCGTGCCATTGTTTTGTATTGGAACCGAAATAAAAACATCGGCCATCAATGATCCGGACTATTGGAGATCTCTTATTGCCAAAGTTCGGAACGTCTATAGTGGAGAACTTACCTATGCGGCCAATTGGGATAGTTATGATAGCATTTCTTTTTGGGGTGATTTGGATTACATAGGTGTAGATGCATACTTTCCTTTGGTTCATGAGTCACACCCCGACGTAACGCAAATAGAAAAAGCGTGGGTGCAGATAAAAAATGAATTGGAGGCGGTAAGCAGGGAAGCGGGTAAGCCGGTGCTGTTTACAGAGTACGGTTATCAAAGTGTAAATGGTGCCGTCGGGAATCACTGGGAAGTAAACAAGTCATTAGAAAATCTCAATATGGATCTGCAGGCCATGGCTTATGAGTGTATGTTTAAAATGCTCTGGGGAGAAGAATGGTTTGCGGGAGGTTTTCTTTGGAAATGGTACCTGCGCGATCAGGCTGGGGGTGTGCAAGATCCTCATTTTACACCTCAGGGCAAGCCAGCAGAGGAGGTGATCAAGAAGTGGTACGCCCGAAATTAGAGGATTTTTCCACAGGCAATTTTAGCATTGAAGTGGGCATGTCCGCCGTGGTTAGGATCACACTCGGAGGTAAAATCCTGCAGGTTCTCATGAATGATAACCTGCAGCCCTAAAATATCACGTTCGTCTCCACTGCCCAGTCTCCACAGGTCAGTTTTAATAGTCATGCTTCCTGTACTGTCATAAGCTATGCTTAGGTTGCCAATATCGCCCGCGTAAGGTTTTGACCAGGGGAATCCCAAGCTTTTAGTATTGCAAAAAGTATCTGTGCTACCGGCATTCCAGTGGTGTTTTGGCTGCTCACAAGAGCCGTGATGCATGTGTATGGCGTGTACAGAATTGGGAGCAAAGCCGCTCAGGTTTATGGTCATACTTACCACAGAGTCTGTCTGTTCCACATAGATGTTTCCTCTCGGTTTGCTTGTAACGATGTAAGTGGAGTCTGTGTCAGACAAAACCTGAAACAGCTCGGCAGAAGCGGTGTAATCCGGTTTGACTGAAGGCTCATTTTCCGAGCACCCATAGAAAATGATAGTGCTAACTACAGCAAGCCATGTAAGTTTTGATCTGAAGTGCATATTGTTAATAATCGTCATCTTCAGAGTCATCATCGTCATCTGATGAATCATCTGAGATGTAGTCCGCCATATGGTTGAGATCACCATATTTATCTTCATAGTCGCCTTTTACCGAATCCTTTAAGTTTCCGTCATCATCAAAATCATCGTCATCTTCAATGATCGCACGAGCTTCTGCTCTGGTCATTCGCACCAGATAATATTTTTCATCCGTTTCAAAGGGCAGAGCTGAGACATTTTTCCCTTCGCGATCTGTGAAGCGAATCAATTCTTCATGAAAGCCATACGGGAAAGCCAGCTTTATTTGTTCCTGAGTAGCTTCGTCTAGCTTCTCAAAGTCTTTGATCACACGTGGTTTTGACGATTGCATCCTTAACTTTTTAGAGTTTTAAAAAACAGGGTTTGATTTTAAGTTCATGAATCAAAGTAACGTGAAAAAACGTTTCAATGTCAAAGGAATAATGAAAGAAATTTTGTCGTTGAATAAGAATCTTTTTGATCGATTTAAAATGAGTTACTCTCGTTGTGATTGCTGATTTTACTTATTAATTTCCTTTCTAATCTTGAACGTTATGGCAAAAAAGACAACAAAAAAAGCTGATAAACCAGCAGAAGATCCCAAAGGGCAAGTAGAAAACATGCTTTCCGAATTGGGTAAGAAAATAGATCATCTCATTCATGAAACCAAAGGCGCAAAGGATGAAGTGCGGGTGGAAGTAGAGAAGAAAATCAAGGATCTAAAAAAGAAAAAAGAAAAGCTGGAAGAAGATTTTAGCTCATATAAAGACAAAAATGAGGATAAGTGGGTGGACGCCAAGTCGCATTTGGCAATTGCACTAGATGAACTCAAAAAGGCACTTGGAGCTGTGATCAAAAAGTAATCAGATTCTATCCAGAGCTTTCTTTATCAGAGAGTCTATTACTTTGTTAGGGTCTTTGCTGAAATTATTCCTGATTCTATTAGCCAAAATGGCATTGAGACTGATCATGTCATGTCCCAGGAGCTTGGCCAGAGCGTAGTAGCCAGCTGTTTCCATTTCCAGATTGGTGAGCCAAAAGTTGTCCAGGTGAAAGTAATTTAGCTTTTCGATGAGCTTAGGGAATCTGATTGGCACCCTTATTTCTCTGCCCTGAGGGGCATAGAAACCATGACAAGTTACCGTATTCCCCATTGCCATGACATCCTTAAAATCTTCAATAAGCGTGTCAGACGCTCTTACGCAGTAGGGCAAGTAAGGCAGACCAATGGCCTTTTTGAGTTTTTCACTTACCTCTAGCTCAAACCCTTGCTGATCCATTTGATAGAAATAGACCATTGGGTCAAGCCCAATACCATATTCGCTCAGAACATGACTGCCCAGTCTGATGTCTTCCTGGATACTTCCAGATGTCCCAACGCGCACAATTCTCAGCTTTGTTTTTTTCTCTTTGATTTCGCGTGTGTTAAAATCAATATTGGCAAGAGCATCCAGTTCGGTCATGAGAATCTCGACATTATCAGTACCCATTCCCGTGCTAATGACCGTTATTCTTTTCCCTTTATATTTTCCCACATGAGTGATGAACTCTCTTTTGTTCATCTCAAACTCAACGTGATCAAAGTGCCTGGATACACGATGTACACGGCTCGGATCACCCACAGTTATGATTTTATCAGAGATGTGCTCTGGCTTAAGGTTGAGGTGATAGATGCTGCCATCTGGGTTGATGATCAGTTCTGTTTCCGAGAATTTTGGCATGGCTGGTTATAAGTTTACTCCAATATAACGTCTGATATGCTGAAAACAAACCGCCTATGTTTACCTTTCGATTAATATGAAAAATCCTCCGCCGAATCGCAGAGGATTTTATACGAGTTTTTTAGATGTTTGCTGGGTAGCATCGTTTATAGCGAGACTTTAGCTGCTAAGATTAAACTGCGAGCGATATGAAAAAGTGAATATTGGAGCTGGTATATTCAAAAAAAAGCAGCCTATTGAGCTGCTTTTTCTTTATTTCGCTTCACGCCTTTGTAAGGGTTGTAGCCGTTCATTTCTTTCTGGTAGAACCCCGTACCGTCATAGGGCCGGACTTCAGGATTTTTTGAACATTCCTCTGAGCAACATCCATTGTAGATTTCTGCTCCTTCTTCGCTCATTGGTATGTGCTTGTTGCAGTGCGGGTTGGCACAGTTTACCATCCTGTCCGATGGTTCCCCTGTCACATAACATCTAGATATCACGGTTGGGTTGACACCGTTCAGGTCTTTCGTGATTCGGTTGTCAAACACGTAGCACTTGCCTTCAAAATCCTCCCCTTCTGCTTCTAGTCCATATTTGATGATGCCTCCATGAAGCTGGTATACATTTTCAAACCCTTTCTCCAATAGGAATGCGCTGGCTTTTTCACATTTAATACCTCCCGTGCAGTAGGTAATCACTTTTTTGTTTTTGAGATGGTCGAGCTCCTTGACCTTTTCAGGAAAGTCTCTGAAATTTTCGATATCGAGTGTGATGGCATTTTTAAACTTACCTACTTTGTGTTCGTAGTTGGATCGTACATCCAGAATCACAGTGTCTTCCTCCTGCTCCCTCAGTATTTTTCTGAACTCCTCTGGTTCCACGTAACCGCCTGTTTTCTTTCTTGGGTCTATGTTAGGCAAGCTTGCATGCACGATTTCAGGTTTAACCCTCACGTGCATTTTCTCGAAAGTATGACCCGGCACCTGATCTACCTTGAATTCGATATCAGCGAAACGAGGGTCCGCTTTTACCTCATTCATGTAAGTTTCACAGTCTGACTTCAGGCCGGATACAGTTCCGTTTAGCCCTTCTTCAGCGACGATAATTCGGCCTTTTAGATTTAGTTCGAGACATCTGACATGATGCTCTTCTCTGAATGCCTCAGGATCCTCGATCCTCGAATAGCAATAGTATAGTAGTACTGTATATTCTTCGTTCATAACCAATGCTCCGTTTCAGCGGAGTGTTTTGAATAAAGGATTTTGTTTATTTGAAAGTAAATTTAGTTGTTTCCGGAAATTTAGAGATCTGATTAATATCAGCTTAAGATATTGTTAAAAGACAGTCTATTTCTTTTTCACAGAAATAGCTGGATTCCCGAAGACTGTTTCTTTGGCTTCAATGTTGGAAACAACAACAGAACCAGCACCTATTCTGGCATTTTTGCCGATGGTAACTCCACCCACTACCGTAACACCAGAACCGATGAAGGCTCCCTCTTCAATTTTCACTCCAGGACTAATCGTTGATCCCGCACCTATTTGGACATAATCACCAATCTCCACATCATGCTCTAAAGTGGCTCCAGAGTTGATGATGCAGTGCTGACCCACTTTAGCGGAAGCACCAACTGTTACTCTGGAGTTGATGAAGTTACCATGACCAATAGTTGCAAAGCTGGAGATGATCGCTGATTGATGGACCGCATTCATAGGCATTACTTTGCGGGAGTCCATCAGCATTTTTACCCATTTTTTTCTGAGAGAATTTTCATCGCTAGCTACGAATGCTTCGCACTTCTGACCAATGAGTTTCAAAAACCCATGATCATCGGTGTTTCCCAAAACTGAAACATCATCGATTTCCTGACCATGTGTTTGTTTGTCGTCATCCAAAAATCCGTAAACCACAATGCCATTGCTTTTGAATATCTCCAGAGCGGCAGTGGCAATGCCTTTGGCGCCAAAAATGATTACTGGTTTGTCCATAGTTTTTAAAATTGGCTGCAAAGTTAGCCTTTTATAGACTGTTTTGGAAACAGCACCTTAAATGGAATAAATGTGGCGAAATAGGCTAGAAATGGAAGATATGTGGCTTTATACCTCATCAGCGTACCAAAGTTGGGAGCTGCCAGTGGTGTGAGGCTGGCCAATACCAGAATAAAAAACAATGCAGCAAGTACTGGTACACCTGGTGTAGGTATTGATTTGATTTTGAAAACTGAATAGAAGGTGGTTATCAGGAGTAGTATGTTTTCAATTCCATGTAAAAGGTAAAACCACCCACCTTCTCCAGGAATTGGCCTGAAAAGCCCTGAAAGTAAGCTGGGAGGAAGGTTTTTGAAGATTGAAACCCATGTTGGTTGCAGGTGGAAAATTAGAAATTTTCCATTTTCAGAGTTTTGAATGATTTGCTCATAATTGTCAAAAAGAGCTTGAGGAAAATTGCTGGGATAGAGGTTGGGGTTCAACAAGGAGATTGATGTCATGACAAGGAGAAATAGCGAACCCCAAATTGTCCATCTTCGTGTTTTGGATAACTGACTTCTTTGAATAAAATGGTCAATAAGAACGATGACGATCAGACCAAGAGTAGCGCCAAAAAGAAAATATCTAAGTTCGAATAAAAGGATCAGCGCGACTGAAAGTAGCAAAATCTCCTTAATTGTTATACCTGATCTTTGCCTGATTCTTATAATGGAGCCGAGTGATACGACAATTGCAGACCATATTATGGTGTCTTTCATGATGCCAGAGGTCCAAAAAATAGGAGTGGGGAAGATTAGAAATGCGAAGATCAGTGCACTCTTTTCGGCGGATGTTTTGAATAGACTACTAATGAAGAACCAGGAGCTGAAAAAACTAATCAAAGCGAAGTAGGCTGTGGTGATCCAGTAGTTATTATTTGTGAATAAGCAGAAAAAGCTGACTATTTTGATAAAGAAACCATCCCTTCTTTCTGACTTATACATATCGTGCTGTGATGAGGAAATATAATCTAGATAACTGATGAAGTCAGTTTTGGCAAGGTTCGCCAACTCTGATCCTTGATTAAAAAAATGGATGGTATCTCCTCCGCCAATCCAAACAGCATAAATCAATGCGAATGTGGTAGCTCCACAAAATCGAATGGCAATGCCAACCCAAAACCACTTTTTATCCAGGCTGTTTGCTACCCTGTTTGCTACGAGCCATACAATGGTTGCGATGATGATGACGTGAAAAACGATTGTGGTCATTTATCGATGTAAAATTGAGACGCCAATATTACAATGAAGGCATTTCTTTTTTATACAATATTCGTTGTATTGCTGGATTA
This sequence comes from Cyclobacteriaceae bacterium, assembly GCA_039944535.1. Classification (GTDB taxonomy): domain Bacteria; phylum Bacteroidota; class Bacteroidia; order Cytophagales; family Cyclobacteriaceae; genus JAMZMI01. The sequence goes on along the minus strand of JBDUYP010000022.1, from coordinate 576,768 downwards.
GCGCCTGCGAGTGATAGGCAGATTCTGCGTTTATCCCATTTTTTGTCCATTCTCGGGTTATTCGGTTCTGTTCTGGTTTCAATGAAGTAAGGATTTCCATAGCTCGTTCGATGTACTTTGTTTCATTTATGGAGAGGGCATATGCGGACAGTAGTGGAGCAGCAGTATTGATCAGGATGTTGTCAACAGAGGTTTGTCCAAAATGATTTTTTCTCGTTTCTAGTTTCTTTGCTAAATCATAATGATCCGCCCAATAGCCAGTGGGAGAAATTTTGAGCCTTGATCTCAATTGCTCTACTTCTTCAGCATGTATGAAAAGAGAAAAAAGTCCACGCTGCTCAATAATGATTGTGGCAAATTGCGATAACCGAACAGTTGGGAAATTGGCCGGGCGCAATTTTGAAAACTTCCAGTGATGGCGCTGCAGAGGCGAGCTGATTTGGTATTTGCGATTTAAAAAGTTGTATTCCTGAGCTAATTCCTGCGAGTAAGGGTCATCAGCGTCTTCTAAGAACCCCGCTGCGCCAAAAATGAGAGCGAAAACCTGATTGGGGTGATCCAGATGTTTCTTTATGATTTTGAAAGGTAAAACGGCGGTTAGCTTTTCGAAAGGGTCTTTATTGATAGAAAAACCAAAGTTTTTCCCAAGAACACGATAAGCTGTTTCCTCCCAATCTCTCCCGGTTTGATCATAAACTTGTTTAATCAATACTGCTTTTGATTCCAGTCGCTCGGTCACGGCATGATCCATCATCATGGTTTTTTTGATGTCTGGAACGGATTCTAGTTTTTTGCCGCAAAGGATGGTCTCTGGCTGATTGATATATGCGCGGTAGGCTAGCTCAAGATTTGGGTCTACAAACTCAGAAAGTACCAGGGTAGGGATTTTTGTTTTTGATGTTGGGGTGACGATTTCTTTGTCGTGAATCCAAACGACATGGAGGATTACATTTTCGTACGTCTGGTCGTGTTGGTGTTTGTGGAGAAGCCAGTCGGAGGATTTATGATGAATTTCTACACTACCGGCCCACTCTATGTTGCTGATTTTAATTTTGGCTTCTAAAAAGTCAGGGCCGGAGTTATGGTTATGAAATCCAGTCTTGAGAACGGCAATGTTTTCACCGGTACATGTTTGTAAAGGCAGCTTTGCAAATTTCTGGTATTGCCAGAGGAAGTGGAGGAAGTATTCGTCCATGGGAGCAGTGTTTTCTACTCCAATTTAATAATCCGTTATTTGAGTTGCTGCAGATGTACCGACATTTTTTCTTGAAGCTCTCTGGCGGCAGCTGCTGACTTGTCTGCAAAATCCTCGCCGTTTCCAGCATAGATGATACCACGAGAGGAGTTGACCAGAAGTCCACATTGTTTGTTCATGCCGTACTTGCACACTGCTTCGAGGCTGCCACCCTGAGCGCCAACTCCTGGAATCAACAAGAAATGATCCGGAACAATCATACGGACGGTAACGAGTGTTTCCGCTCGTGTTGCACCAACTACATACATCAAGTTGTCTGGGGTGCCCCACTCGGCACTTTTACGGATGACACGCTCATAAAGCTTTTCGCTGCTCTGCTCTGTCATCAAATCCTGAAAGTCGAACGAACCTTTGTTGCTAGTAGCTGCGAGTAGAATCACCCATTTGCCTTCATGACTCAAAAACGGAGTTACAGAATCTTCGCCCATGTATGGGTTTACCGTGATAGAGTCAAATGACATTTGCTCAAAGAATGCACGCGCATACATATTGGACGTGTTTCCAATGTCTGCTCGTTTTGCATCAGCTATTGTGAACACATCTTTAGGGATGTATTCCAAAGTTTTTTCTAGTGATTCGAGTCCTTTGCTGCCCATCGCTTCATAAAATGCGAGGTTGGGTTTATAGGCAACCGCATATTTGTAAGTGGCGTCAATGATCTGTTTATTAAATTCAAAAACAGGATCTTCCAGTGACTTGAGGTGAGATGGAATCAGGTTGATATCGGTATCCAAACCAACACAAAGGAAGGATTCTTTCTCCAATATTTTATTAAAAAGTTCGGTTCGGGTCATGGTGATGATTTTCGCTCCCAATTTAACAATATTCGCTCTAAGTGAATAAAAAAACCTCGCTGAATGAATTCAGCGAGGCTTTCGATAAGATCATTTGAGTTGATTACCTAAAGTCGATTATCTCTACATCAGGATTGCTATTTGCGTCAAAAGTGAATTTAGCATCATTCAGATTGGACATTTCCTTGAAATTACTGATGGTATAGATGTAGGTGTTGCCGGTTTTGTCCAGAACTGTAAACTCCTTTAGTGCGTCGCTGGAATCGATCGTCATTTTGATTTTGAAATAGGTTTTGTTTTTATCCTCAGGATCCAGCTCTATGAAGCGGTCGCCTCGGTTGTTTGACTTTACCAGATTGTATTTAAAGCCATCTTTGTATAAGTCGTAGATGTTACCCATGTTGATCTCTTGCTCCTCAGGGTCGTAGGTGGTTACTGTGACCTCAGCAAACTCAGGGTTGTAACTCCATACGTTTGTGCCATCATTATATATTTCCTGGCCAGACACTTTGAGTATGTATTTATCTCCTTTGACTGTGATATTGCCTTCAAATTTCTCGTTGAGTCCTACTTCTTTGTTTTCAAGCCTTTGTTCAAAATCGGCGCTAAAGGCGCTTATTTTCTTGTATTTCGAGCTCATGGCGTTCAATACAGCCAATGCGTCTGCATCGTATTGGGCAGAAGCACTCAGGCTGATGAGGAGTGCGCAAAGAGCGTAAAGTGATTTTTTCATCTTGTCTTAATTTATGATTTCTAGTCTAGGCTTGACAATAATTGTTCCAAAGCGTACTCGTCCTGGATTAAAACTTCTCTGGCCTTGCTTCCTTCAAAGGAGCCAACAATACCTGCTGCCTCCAATTGGTCAATTAGGCGACCTGCCCGATTGTAGCCAAGTTTCATTTTTCTTTGTATGAGCGATGTGCTTCCTTGCTGGTGCATCACGATCAATCTGGCTGCATCTTCAAACAAAGCATCTCTGTCGGAAAGGTCTACTTCGCCTATGCCTGAGCTTTCCTCGCCGACATATTCAGGTAGCATATAAGCGGATTCATAGCCTCTTTGATCACCAATATATTCACAAATCCGGTCAACTTCAGGTGTGTCAACAAAAGCACATTGCAAACGGATAATTTCTGATCCCATTGAGAGTAGCATGTCTCCCTGGCCTATGAGCTGGTCGGCCCCACCGGCATCAAGGATTGTGCGTGAGTCAATTTTGGATGTGACACGGAAAGATAGTCGTGCAGGGAAATTGGCTTTGATTATACCTGTGATCACATTTACTGACGGTCTTTGTGTTGCCACGATCAGGTGAATCCCAATGGCCCGAGCGAGCTGCGCAAGTCTGGCAATAGGCGTTTCTATCTCTTTGCCGGCTGTCATCATTAGGTCGGCAAGCTCATCTATGACCAGTACGATGTAGGGAAGGTATCTGTGCCCTTTTTCTGGGTTTAGTCTTCTTCCGGTGAATTTTTTGTTGTATTCTTTCAGGTTTCTACATCCAGCATCTTTGAGTAGATCATAACGCTGATCCATCTCTATACAAAGCGAATTCAAAGTATGGATCACTTTGGTGGTGTCGGTAATGATGGCCTCATCGCTATCTGGTAGTTTGGCCAGAAAGTGTCTTTCCAGTTTGTTGAAAAGTGTCAATTCCACTTTCTTCGGATCGACCATCACAAACTTGAGTTGTGATGGGTGCTTTTTGTAGATCAGCGAAGTAATGATCATGTTCAGGCCCACCGATTTACCCTGACCCGTAGCACCAGCCATGAGAAGGTGAGGCATTTTTGCCAAATCGGTCACAAATATGTCATTGGAAATGGTCTTACCCAGTACGATAGGAAGTTCTTTATCTGATTTGCTGAATTTCTCAGTAGTAATGACTGATTTCACATCAACCATCTCTTTGTGCTTGTTTGGCACTTCTATACCAATAGTTCCTCTTCCAGGTATCGGGGCTATGATCCTGATCCCCAGAGCTGCCAGACTCAGAGCAATATCGTCTTCCAGGTTCTTGATTTTAGAAATCTTAACTCCAGCCTCCGGTACAATTTCGTAAAGTGTAACCGTAGGACCAATGGTGGCCTTGATGCTGGAAATACCAATTTTAAAATTGATCAGGGTCTCTACAATCTTGTCTTTATTCTGCTCCAGTTCATCTTTAGAAACCTGAACATCTTTGGCGGGGTAGTCGATCAATAGATCCGTACCGGGGTATCTGTACTTAGGCAGGTCAAGAGTAGGATCGTAGTTTTCCATGTTTTTGACCCGGGTTTCATTGTCTTCCGGCTTTTCCACTTCCATACCCAGATCCTCTTCAGCGTCTTGCTCTTCAAGCTGGCTAATGCCTGGGATTTCGATAGAAAATTCCGGTTCTTCTTTTGGTTGTGGTTTTTTTCTTTTTGGCGACTCTTCCACATCCCAGGTTTCTATCGTATCAGCTGGAATTTCAGCCGCTTGTGGTTTAGGTTCTTCTTGAACATCAGCGCTTTTCTCTTCTTCCTCTACCTCTTTTTTGACCTGGTTTAGAATAAAATCAAGGGATTTTGATTTTTCTTCCTCTGTCAAATCCTCTGTCTCTATTTCTTTGTCAGGGGCTTCAACAACACTCGGGTTGTCAGAGGTTTCTGCGGTATCCACTTCTTGATCTGGGGTCAAAGCAGGAATTTGACTACTTGCAAATTTCGATTTCAAGTTTGTGATGGCATCTTCAATCACTGCCAATCTGGTGATATTGAAGAAGTACATATTGAAAACCAAAAACAAGAAGATGAGAAATAGTACTGAGCCCCAGCCCATGAGGCTTTCGAGCAAAATTGCCATTTCATAACCAACTCCACCGCTTACAAAGCCCCAGTCGGAAATTTCGTCTGAACTAAGCATGAAATAGCCTAAAAACATGCTGACCCATAGCAGGTAAAATGCGGTAAACCCAAATGACTTGGATAAGGAGAGGACTTTAGTTTGCCAGACGATTCTATGTCCGAGAAGAAAAACAAAAGGAGGAATAAGAAGTGCGGCTATTCCGAACCATAAAAAGATAAAATAGTGTGCTGTGACGGCTCCTACCAGCCCAAACCAGTTTTGAACCTCAAGGCCGGACTCTTTGATGTCGGTTTGGGTAAACGCCTCAACGACACTCTGATCAGCTTTACCGGTGTTGATATAGGAGATGAAAGAAATAAAAAGAAATGCTGAGCTAAGCAGTAAAAACAGGCCTATAGCAAGGTGAAACTTGCGGTCGTTCAAAAAATCTATTTTGAACTTAAAGGATCCTGATTTACTTGATTTTTCGCTCTTATAAGTGTTTTGTGCCATGCGCAGTTATATCAACAAAAGTAATGGAGTTTTCAAGCTCTGTCAAGGTCGGACAATATTGCTTTGTTAATCTCCTTGATGAGGGCTGGTCCACGGTAAACAAGGCCGGTGTAAATCTGCACCAAATCTGCTCCGGCATTCAGCTTTTCCAGAGCATCTTCAGCCGACACTATTCCTCCAACGCCAATGATAGGGATTTTGGTGTTCTTGGTGCGTATGTAGCGGATGATATCGGTGGATCGCTGCAGTACAGGAGCTCCGCTCAGGCCTCCGTTACCAATGTCTGTCAGCGTGGCTTCACTTGTTTTTAGGCCAGATCTATCTATGGTAGTATTGGTTGTGATGAGCCCATCCAGGTTGATGTTTTCTGCGATCTCCAAAATATCGTCCAGCTGGCCGTCCGTGAGATCCGGGGCAATTTTCAGTAGGATAGGTTTAGAGGACTCTTTTTTTGCATTGGCGGCCTGAAGAGATTTTAGCAGACTTTCCAGAGGCTCTTTCTCTTGCAATTTTCTTAGGTCAGGCGTATTAGGAGAGCTTACATTTACCACAAAGTAATCGACAACCGGATATAGCTTTTCAAAACACTTGAGATAATCGCTCTCTGCTTCTTCATTAGGAGTTACTTTATTCTTTCCAATGTTTCCACCAACGATGAGTCCTTGAGGCCTTTTAAGCAGGTTTTCGTAAGCCAGCTCCATACCGTCATTGTTAAAACCCATTCTGTTGATTAGGGCCTGATCTTGCAGCAGGCGAAATAATCTTGGCTTTGGGTTGCCGGGCTGTGGGAGGGGAGTGACCGTACCAACTTCTATGAAACCAAAACCCATTGCCTCGAATTCATGAATGAATTGAGCGTTTTTATCAAAACCAGCCGCCAGACCTACTGGATTCTTAAACTTTAGTCCAAAAAGTTCTCTTTCTAGATTTTCATCTTTTGTCTTATAAAGGGATGAAAAAACCACTTTTACCAATGGAATTTTGAAAAGAATCCGAAGAGTCTTAGTGGTGAAATGATGAGCACTTTCAGGGTTTAGTAGAAAGAGAAGTTGCTTGAGGAGTTGGTACATTTAAATCGGTGATTTGAAATTCGGCTCAAAAATAAGAGGTTGATTTGGGTATTGAGTAGCTGACGGAAAATGTTTGTGATAAATATCAGCTTCGAGGGTGAAATTCTTGAATCACTTGCTTGAGGTAATCACGGTCAAGGTGGGTGTAAATCTCCGTGGTTGTGATTGATTCATGTCCGAGCATCTCCTGCACAGCTCTCAGATCTGCGCCACCTTCTATCAAATGTGTGGCAAACGAATGTCTGAATGTATGTGGGCTGATTGATTTTTTGAGATTTATCTCAATGGCCAGGTCTTTGATAATCATAAAAACCATCACTCGGCTGAGCTTCGAGCCTCTTTTGTTGAGGAAAACAATGTCTTCGTTTCCTTTCTTGATGTCCAGGTGTACCCGTATTTCTTTCACATAGATCCTGATTTGTTTGAGAGCTTCTCCCCCAATGGGAACAAGCCTTTCTTTGCTACCTTTCCCCACTACCCGAATGAACCCAATGTCCTCATAAATATTGCTGATTTTGAGGTCAATCAATTCTGTCACACGCAAGCCAGAACTGTAGAGTGTTTCGAGCATAGCCCTGTTGCGTGCGCCGTGGGGTGTGCTCATGTCAATTGCTGACAGTAGTTTTTCTATTTCATGAAAATCAAGGGTGTCTGGCAGTTTCCTTCCCAGCTTCGGTGTTTCCAACAAATCCGAAGGATCCTTGTCTATCATTTGCTCATATATGAGGTATTTATAGAATGCTTTCAGTCCGGATATAATCCTTGCTTGCGAGTACTGAGATAACCCCAATTCATTGATGAATTCGATAAAGTCCACCAGATCCTGCTGTGTGACTTTCAATGGTGAGCGTTCTATGCCTTTGATTTCGAAAAACTCCTTTAATTTCGTAATGTCTCGCAGATAGGCATCAATTGAGTTTTGAGCCAGGGATCTTTCCAGCTTTAAATAACTTTTGAATTGCTTGATGTAGATGTCCCAACTCATGCAGCTAAATTAAATAAGGCGTTTGAGACCTTAGGTGGGAATCAAACTTTAGTTGATAAATAAAAAACAACACCACACATGAAAATAATCATCATTAACGGCCCTAATCTAAACTTGCTAGGCAAGCGGGAAGTGGATATCTATGGAAATAAGCCTTTTGAAGATTATTTCACATCTCTGAAAAGTGAATTTTCAGATGTTAACCTTGAATATTTTCAATCCAATCACGAGGGGGAATTGATCGATAAGCTCCATGAGGTGGGTTTTTCTTTTGATGGCATTGTCGTGAATCTGGCTGGGTATACGCACACTTCTGTTGCGCTGGCCGATGCGATCGCTGGTATCAATACGCCTGTTGTGGAAGTTCATATTTCAAATATCCATGCCAGAGAAGATTTCAGGCATCATACCTATACCGGAGCGAAAAGTGTGGGCATAATCTCCGGGTTAGGACTTATAGGGTATGAAATGGCCGTTCGGTATTTCACTAGCAAATGAACATAGCAAATTTTTATCCCGGGCCTTCGCGCATTTACTCGTGCATACCAGAGTTTATTTATGAAGCCTATATGAGTGGGATATTGTCTGCCAATCATCGCAGTGATGAATTCATGAAGTTGATGGACGAGACCAAATCGATTCTTCGGTCAAAGCTTTTGATACCGGCGGATTATGAAATAGCCTTTACTTCTTCAGCTACCGAAAGCTGGGAGATCGTATCTCAATCTTTGGTTGCCAAAGGGAGCTGCCATTTTTACAATGGAGCATTTGGGAAGAAATGGCATGGCTATGCCAACCAATTAAAAAAGACGAGCAAGGTTGAGTTTGGGGTAAATGATGAACTGCCCGTGGCACAGGTTTCGGATGAGCTTGATGTTATTTGTGTGACTCAAAATGAGACATCTAATGGAACTGAAGTTTCAAACGAAATTCTGAAAAAGCTGCGTGAAATAAATGCGGATAAAATCATTGCCGTGGATGTCACCTCTTCGATTGGGGGAGTGAAGATTCACTTCGAAAATGCGGATTACTGGTATGCTTCGGTGCAGAAGTGTCTGGGCTTGCCTGCTGGACTGGGTGTGGTGATTTTATCACCAAAGGCCATAGAAAAAGCCTTTGAGATAGGTGAGCGCGGGCATTATAATAGTCTGATTTCGATAATTGAAAATACAAGAAAAAACCAGACGCAATACACTCCCAACGTGCTAGGAATCTTCCTTTTGAATAAGTCGCAGGGAGTTTCTAAAGGTATTTCGCCTCTACATGAGAAACTAGTCAGAAGAGTGGGGCATTATGCCTCAGTGATTCAGGACTTGAAAGGGGTGGATTATTTGGTGAGGAATGAGTCGGTACGTTCTAAAACTGTGCTTGCGCTTACGCATGATGATCCAGATGCTGTTAGGGCACAGGCCTCAGATGCTGGAATAATATTGGGAGCGGGTTATGGTGATTGGAAGAGTTCCAGTTTTCGCATAGCTAATTTCCCAGCCATTAAAACCAAGGAAATCAATAAGCTGCAAGGTTTTCTGGAGCAGAATTTTCAATAAGCCTATCTTCTCTGAATTTTTACTGTCATCTGAATCCAACAGGGAACAGTTATCACCTGACCTTCAGTATAGTTTTCATTGAAAATTTCCTCGATGGAGGGGAATTGTTCTTTGGCCTTGGCCATCATCTCAGCATTGTCTGATCTCTTGTACATCTCGTAAGCGGCCAGGAATACAGATCTATCCATCACCCGACTTTCTCCCTTCTTACATTCATCAAAACTCGACATATACAAATGCCCAATCAGATTGATAGGTTTTGGGTCTTCTTTTACCTCTAGTGCCTCGATAGCCTTTTTTCGGGCTTCCTGTTTTTTTCCCATGCGGGAATATACCTGAGCCTGCTTGTAGAGTAATTCGAATTTTTCATCCTGATTTTCTGATAAGGACTCGGCATACTTGTAGTATTCAATTGCCTTCACATGGGTGTCTGCAGTAGAGTATCTGTCCCCGATTACCTTGGCCAGTTTCAGCGTGGGCTCTGCCTCATACAGTTTCTCAGCTACTTCGATAAAGTAGGGCTGATCCATACACTTTACCCTCAGCGAATAGGTGAAGATTTTTTTGATGATATCAATATCTTCAGGATTTTCTCTGAATTTGGGCACCATGCGTTCTTTAATAAAATCGCAGGTGAGCGGATCACTTGTGCCAAATAGCGCATCAACTTTGTTTTGCTCTTTTTTTAGTTTTTCTTCATCGCCTCCCGTGCTAATTTTCTCATCTATCACTCCGGAAATGCGGTCATAGATATCTACCAGCATCACATCGGTAAGCTCCTTTGGGTTGGCTTTATAATAATAAACGCCCAATGTCATGTAGGGCGTGAGATTGAATATGGAAATATCCTGAACAGGTAAGCTGAAAAGGGTGTCATATAGGTTGCTTAGGAGTGGATATTGCTTGGCGTTTTTATAATAAAGTTTAAACGCAGCATAAGCTTTTCTATCCACGGCTGATGCATCTTCAAACTGCAAAATACGTTGGTCGTACATCCAGAGGAGTGAGTCTTCTAAGGCTTCCCGACGCTTTTTACTTATATCTGTTTCCAGTATGTGTTCTATGTTTTTTGCTCCGTCCTGGTAGATGGACTGATGCAGGGTCGGGACATTTATATACAACCAGGAAAGAGACGAAAGAGCTCCTTGCCAGTCGCTCAAATCCATTTGTACTTTGTAGTAAGCCTGTTTTTCTTGAGCAAGACTTTTCATTTCCTCGTCACTGGGCCAATCCCAAATTGATTGTCCGAAGGCTGAAAATAGTGTTGAAGTGCAAAACGCAATGGTGAGCAGTAAATTCAACGATTTGAGAGGATAAAATTGATTCTGAAATGTGCGCAAGGAGATTCTGTAATTCAAGTAAGCTGGGTTGTTTACGTTAATAAAGATAAACAATACACGATTAATTACTTTATGGGTTTAGCTTGTATTAAATTGATATACAATGTTATTAATGGCCGAAAACCGCTTTCAGGGTTTTATATCAAAAATATTTTAGGGTTTGTCTTCATTCATTTCAGAGGTACTTACCATGGATCAAATATCAAGAGTAGATTTGCGATCGTAATTCCATTCACATGTTTGATTTTAAAGAAATACTCTCCGTTACGCTTATTCTTTTTTCAGTGATTGACATCATTGGTAGTGTGCCTATTATTATTGATTTGAGAAAAAAGATGGGACACGTGCAATCAGAAAAAGCTACTTTGGTTTCTGGTGTTCTTATGATTGTCTTTCTTTTTTTAGGGGAGAGTATTCTGCGACTTTTTGGTATAGATATAGGCTCTTTTGCCATAGCTGGGGCACTTATCATGTTTTTCCTTGGTATGGAAATGGTGATGGGAATACAGTTTTTCAAAAGTGATGATTCAGATGTCTCCGGCTCGCATTCGATAGTTCCTATTGCGTTTCCACTGATAGCAGGGGCGGGAACTATGACTACTCTTCTTTCACTTAAAGCAGTTTACCAAACATCCAATATTCTGGTAGGGGTTGTTGTTAACCTTGTTTTCGTTTATATCGTACTCAAAACCAGTGGTTGGCTGGAGCGAAAAATCGGAAATGCAGGGTTCAATATCCTGAGAAAAGTATTTGGTATAATCCTGCTTTCGATAGCAATCAAATTATTTAAAACAAACCTTTTTACCTGATGATAAAAATTTTTACCGACGGAGCAGCTAAAGGAAACCCGGGACCGGGCGGTTATGGAGCGATCCTGGATTTTCAGGGAAAAAGAAAGGAATTGTCTGAGGGTTTTAGAAAAACAACCAACAACAGGATGGAACTGCTTGCGGTAATCAGGGCATTGGAGGCTATCAAAAAGCCAGGATGGGATGTTGTAGTTTATTCGGACTCCAAATATGTGGTTGATGCGGTTGAAAAGCGCTGGCTCGATGGATGGGTCAAAAAGAATTTTAAGGATAAAAAAAACGTGGATCTGTGGAAGCAGTATCTGGAGGTTGCCAAAAGGCATAAAGTGAAATTTCAGTGGGTGAAAGGTCACGCGGGGCATCCGGAGAATGAACGCTGCGACGAGCTGGCCGTTCAGGCAGCAGAAGGTTTTGACTTGAGGGCGGATAAGGTATTTGAGCTGGAGAACCCGAGCTGATGCCGAATAATTATTTTCAGTTTAAACAATTTCGGATTTTGCAAGGCGAATGCGCCATGAAGGTGACTACTGAGGGTTGTCTCTTTGGTGCGATGATTGCCCCAATCAAGCAGGGTAGATTTTTGGACATAGGCGCTGGTACGGGACTATTGTCCCTGATGCTGGCTCAGAGATCAGCAGAATCTGTTATTGATGCGGTGGAAATAGACAGCCAGGCCGCAGAACAAGCTCGAACTAATTTTATGGACAGCCCATGGGCTAACAGGCTCACCTGTCTGCAAACCTCCATCCAGCATTTTTTGGCTCCTGAAAAATACGATCTGATCATTTCCAATCCTCCGTTTTTTAAAGAGTCGCTCAAAGGATCTTCAAAGTCAAAAAACGTAGCGAAACATGAGCAGTTCTTAGATCAGTCTGACCTGATCGCTAGTATTGATCGCCTGCTAGCTGATAACGGACGATTTTGGGTTTTATACCCGCCATTAGAGGCGGAGCGGTTTGCTGATTTGGCAGGAGAATGGGGCTATGATAAAATGACCTGCATCCATGTTTATGATAAGCCTGGCTCGAAAATGATCCGGATAGTTCAGCAGTTTGGCAGAGAATCGGACGGGGAGTGTAATCCACAAGATTTTTATATCAAAACCGACTCTGAGGGCTACAGCGATGGGTTTTCATCATTGCTTGCTCCGTATTACCTTCACCTTTAGTTTTCTATTAAGCGCTCATCAAAATCAAATCCCATTTCGTTGAGTTCCTCTAGTACTGGTTCGTATATTTCTTTGATAGTAGGAACCTGCACACCGGAGAGCTTCACTTCTTCTTTTAGAATCTTTTTTGCAATAATGCCTAAGGGCAACCCGACGGTTTTAGACATGGCTGTGTGTTCTTCATCGCCAAGCGCTACCATGTTGGCTTGTATTTCTATTCTTTCGCCATTGTCGCTGTAAACGAATTTGTGCCACATCACGATCATATCTCTGTCTTCTGCTTGCAGCGTCCATTTCTTCTTCAGAATATGCTCTAGTATTTGAGCCGGAGTTCCTTCATCGAGCCCCACAAGTTGCTCTTCGAAGAGATCCAAATATTTGAGTTTGTACATCTCCTCAGATTCCATGCTCAGGTTCATGTAGTGAGCGATTTTGAGTTCTACAGAATCATGAGGATTATATGACAGGAATGAATTGATGAATTGACGGTGCGTCATGTCACCTACATTTTCCATTTTGTAGCTATCGTCGGTAGCACCTAGCTGCACAAAAACATCCCAGGCTTTGCAGAATCCAGTTCTTCTGAGGGTTCCCCTGTAGAGTGTCTTGATGCCCCTTAGTCCATACAAGTCAAGGTATTTCAATGAATCACGATTGGCATACCCTTCAAAATATCCATAACCGGGAATATGTATCACTTCTGTTCTGCGAAACAATTTCTGATAAGGGATGTATTTGTATCTGCCTTCTTGCAGGAATTTGACATTTCCCGTACCGGCCAGCACTACATTTCGCGGGTTCCAGGTGAATTTATATTGCCAGGGGTTGTCAGTTTGCTTGTCTTCAGCAAGCAGGCCGCCTGTGAACGTCTCAAATGAAACCAACTCGTGTCCTTGCGCTTTGATTCGATCCAAAACTTGCATGGCCGACATGTGATCGATACCCGGATCCAGACCCATTTCCATTAGACACAGGGCATTGTTAGCCTCAAATTTTGATCCTAATGCTTTGATTTCATCCGATAGATAGGACGCGGTGAGCATGTTGATGCCAGCTTCAGCACAAATTTCAGCGGCCCGTAGGTGAAATGAGGCAGGCAGCATGCTGATTACCAGGTCTGCCTTTGATAAGGTTTGCCGGGCTTGATCTCTGTTTTCAATATCAAACGCGATTACTTCCACCTTCGGAAATCGTTCCTTGCAAGACTTCTCGTCTTTTTCGCAGATGGTGAGTTTCCAATTGTTTTCAGTGCAATTGATGATAAGATAATCTACAAGTGCGGAAGCGGAGCGTCCAGCTCCCAGTAGCAAAATATGCTTCATTTGGGGTGTTTTGGGTTTTTGAGTAATGGTCGAGTCAGGTTCACTTTTTTCTATGAACCATGGTGGCGGTGGCCTGAGCTGTTGGTAAAATTAGCATATCGGCGAGATTTACATGAGCCGGACGTGAAATTATGAAATGAATAATTTCTGCAATATCCGAACCTGTCAGGGGGTCAAACCCTTCATAGACTTTTGCAGATTTCTCTTCATCTCCTTTAAATCGCACGTTTGAAAATTCAGTGTTTACCAGGCCAGGCTTAATCTCTGATACTTTGATATTGTGTTCGATCAGATCCTGGCGCATAGATTTGGTCAATCCATCCACCGCGTATTTTGAGGCATTATAAACCCCACCTTTTTGGTAAGGCTCTATACCTGCAATCGATCCAATATTGATAATGTGACCTGATTTTCGATCAACCATATCAGGCAGGATCGCTTTTGTTACATAAAGCAGGCCTTTTAGGTTGATATCGATCATGGCTTCCCAGTCATCAACGTTCGCTTCATGAATGGGGTCAAAGCCATGTGCGTTACCGGCGTTGTTGATCAGGATGTCAACGTCTTTCCAATCCGCGGGGAGTGAATCAATGGCGTCAAACACCTCCTGCTTTTGACTCACGTCAAAACATAATTTATGGATTTCTGTGGACTTTGAAAGTTTGGCCGCTAGGGCTGTTAGTATGTCTTGTCTGCGTCCGCAAATAATCAGTCTATAATTATCGCTGGCGAGAATTTCTGCAGTGGCTTTGCCGATTCCACTTGTAGCGCCGGTGATCAGTACCGTTTTCTTCATCAAATCAGGTTAGGATTATTCCGGCTTAAAGATATAAGGCTGTTTTGAATCTACCTTTTTTCCTTCCTTTTCTTTTTTCGGAGGTACTTGAGGTATGAAGGACCACCCTCAAACGTGATGTAGAAGGCGAAATTTTCGAATGACAAATCCTTGAATGGTTCGCTGTAGGCACCTTTGTCGTTTGGCAACATATTTCTCAGCCCCCATGTATATCGGATTTCGGGAGAGAATTTGAAGAGTGGAAAGTAGAGGTCAAACCCAATTCCGCTATCGACTGAGATGTTGTAGTTTTTCAGCCTCATATTATTTCGGCTATCAAAGTTGTCACCACGTCCGGCGACTTCAATGGCGTTGTTGATTCCGCCTACAGCATACATGGCCACATTTCCCCTTCTGGAGGATTTGTATTTGAGAAGTATGGGCAACTCTACCGTAGTTATATCCTTGGTGTCCTGAATCACTCTGCCATCTGTAAAACGGTAGGTCATGGTGTAGTCAGAAAATGCCACAGTGGGTAGGAGTCTTAAATCAAGATATGGGAAAAGACGCATATTCACCACAAAGCCAACTCTCCATCCGGGGGATTTTTCTGGCGCTACTGAGTGTAAGGAATCAAAGGCGGGAGTAGCAAAAGCATCTGCGTATTTGATTTTGTATTTACTGCTATGAAGACCCATGTGAAATCCGTAATGGATCCACTCATTGTCATAGTCAGTCAAATTGTCTGTGTTGTAATTTTGGCCAGTGGCTACATTCACACACAAGACAAAGAATGTAAGAAAGACTACTTGGTACCTACGTAAATGGAGCTTATGCCCAGTGTTTGAGGTTTGCATTGGGTGTTCTTAAAACCAATCTTTTCTAAGATATTCAAAAAGTCCTGACCATCAGGAAACTCCTGCACAGATTCTGGTAGATAAGTGTAGGCTGCATTGTCCTTCGAAACTATTTTTCCTATAACCGGAAGTATCCACTTGAAATAAAATTGATATAGTTGCTTGAATGGAAATGCTTTTGGTTTTGAAAATTCAAGGATCACTACTTTTCCTCCAGTTTTCAATACCCGAAACATATCTGCTAAGCCCTTCTCCAGATGTTCAAAGTTCCGCACACCAAATGCAACGATTACAGCATCAAAATTATTGTCGGGAAACAATAAGCCTTCTGAGTCTCCTTTGAGCAACTCAATTTTATCATCGAGTTTTCTTTTTTTCATTTTGGCTCGCCCCACATCCAGCATTCCTTCGCTGATGTCAACTCCCGTTACTTTATCGGGGTTTAGCGCCAGTGCTTCAATGGCAAAATCGCCAGTTCCAGTAGCAATATCAAGGATTTGCTTAGGCTGATCTTTCTTCAGCTGCTTGATGGCTTTCTTTCTCCAGGCAATGTCTATTCCCAAACTCAGGAAATGATTCAGGAAGTCATAGTTGCCACTGATGTTATCAAACATGGTCGCAACCTGTTCCTTCTTAGATGCCTGCTTATCTTTGTATGGTAATACGGTCATAATCGAGTGCAATATTAATCCTTTAACTGCGCGTTTCTTTGCATTGTTATAAATTATTGAGTTGCCGTACTGGTATTGGGCTGGTTCAATTTGAGGATTTGCCTATTTATGTGATTGTAATGATAATTATGAAATCAATTGATGAAACCGATTAAGACAGCACTTTTTGTAAAGAGTAGTAGCCAGATCAGCGAATGTCCCAAGCCTGACAAGCCCGAATATGCCTTTATCGGTCGATCCAATGTGGGAAAATCTTCGCTCATCAATATGCTGACCAATCATGGCAAATTGGCTAAAGTTTCCTCTAAGCCCGGAAAGACCAAGCTGATCAATCACTTTGTTATTGACGATAATTGGTATTTGGTGGATTTGCCCGGCTATGGCTGGGCGAGTGTAAGTAAAACCGAGAAAGCCAAGTGGAAACGAATGACGGGCGATTATTTTGAAACCCGGGAAAACCTGGCCTGTGTGTTTGTGCTGATTGACTCCCGTATAGACCCGCAGAAGATCGATCTGGAGTTTATCAATTATCTCGGCGAACTGGGGATTCCTATCGGGTTGGTTTTTACCAAAACTGACAAACAAAAGTCGAACAAAACTCAGTCCAGTATTGCCAAATTCAAGCGAGCGCTAAAGTCACAATGGGAAGATCTCCCTGTTTCATTTTCTACTTCTGCCGTGACCGGAGACGGTAAAGATGCGCTCATTGAGTTTGTGCGCTCAGTCAATGATGAAATAAAAGCGGGATAGCCCATTGACATATTTCAGTACTTTATAGATTTGTGCTTTACTTACAAAGCATACTTATGGATTTTAGCGAAATAGCTTCACTCTCAGGAAAAGGAGGATTGTTCAAAATTGTTTCACCTACACGAGCAGGAGTGATTTTGGAAGCGATGGACGGCACAAAAAAGAGGATTGTGGCTTCAGTACAAAACAAAGTTTCGGTGCTGTCGGATATTTCTATTTACACCACTGATGAGGAGGGAGCCACCCCGCTCAAAGATGTGATGACTAAAATACACGAGGAGTTTGATGGAGATACCGATCTAACCTCAAGCTCGACTCCTGATGAATTGAAGTCTTTTCTGAAGTTTGTTTTGCCGGATTATGATGAGTCAAGAGTTTATGTTTCCGATATAAAGAAGCTTGTGACATGGTATAATTTGCTGGCCAAAACATGTCCGGAAGTTTTTGAGCAGAAAGAAGAGAAGGCTGAGGAAACAAAAGAAGATACCAACTCTTAAGTGGAGCCTTTCAAAAATCATTTTCAAGTAATATGGGCAGATCTTGATCCAAACGCCCATATGCGCCACACAGCTTACAACGACTATGCGGCTCAGGTGAGGGTGAGCTTGTTTGATGAGCTGGAGTTGCCCCTCAGTAAGCTCGTGGCATCTGGTTATGGTCCGGTTCTGTTTCATGAAGACACTACTTTTATCAAAGAGGTTTTTATGAACGAAAAAATCACGGTGGACTGTGCTGCGCTGGCTTATCGATCCGATATGAAAGTATGGAAGTTTAGACAGCAGGTTTTTAAACAGGATGGCCAGCTGGCATGCATCATTATCGCCACTGGAGCTTTTATGGATCTGAAAACCAGAAAAGTGGTAGTCCCACCTCCGCACATAATCGAAATGCTTGATAGGATTCCTGTAACGGATGACTTCCATCAGTTCGACAAATAACAAGCCTAATCTCAATGGAGGAGATTGTATTAGCAGAAAAAAGTATTGAATTGATCAGAAAAGATTTTGATTTACCTGATGGTGAATTGATCACTGAGGATCCGTGGGGACAACTTTTTGATCAGTTGAAGCCAATTATTAAGAGTATGCTTGATAGCGATTTTAGCCAGCTTCTAAACACCCTCTATCGGATAGATTTACCTGAAAATCAAGTAAAGAGTATCCTGGAAACGGCAGATCCGGCCAAACTTTCAGAAGAAATCACAAACGCCATAATAGCTCGTCAGAAGCAAAAAGTAATCCTTCGAGCCAAATACTCTTCTGAAAATCAATAAATATCAAAATTTTGCTTTTGTATTTACAAAAGTCTTAAACTATCTTTGGCACAGCGGTGAATTGGCCCTGCTTTCTAGAAATAGATTGTGGGGCTTTTCTTTTTTTAAGCCCCTTGCCTTTACGAAAGAAAGGATTGGACTTTTTCCACCATGTTTTTAGATCCAATAAATAGCGGAGATCGTTGGTGAAATGATGATGGAGCGATCTCCATAACTCTTCCTTTGCCATTTGTAGCTAGTCCTCCGGCCTGTTCGACTATAAATGCCAACGAATTGCACTCATATAGTAACCTCAATTTGCCATCAGGGTTTTTGGTAGTTCCGGGATACATGTAAATACCTCCTTTGAACATGTTTCTGTGAAAATCTGCAACCAAAGACCCAATATATCGCGCCGTGTGATCATTGTCTTTGCAGTAGGAGATGTAGTCCTGAAGCCCCTTGTCAAAAGAATTCCAGGCTCCTTCGTTGATAGAATAGATTTTTCCATTTTCCGGATAGGTCAGATTGGCGTGCGACAGCACAAACTCTCCCAAAGAGGGCTCAAGTGTAAATCCATTTACGCCATGACCTGTGGTATATACCAGCATGGTGGATGATCCGTACAAAATGTACCCCGCAGCAACTTGCTCGGTACCTGGTTGCATCAGATCCTCTTGTGTGATATCCGTGCCCAAAGGAGAAATTCTCCTATAAATAGAAAAAATGGTTCCAATCGACACGTTCACATCAATGTTTGATGAGCCATCAAGAGGATCCATGCAGACGACATATTTTCCCTGATTGTTGAGCTTTATTACTTCTTCATCTTCTTCACTCACAATGGCACAAACCTGACCTCCATTATGCAGCGCCCTTGTGAACCGTATGTTTGCGATTACATCAAGCTTTTGCTGATCCTCTCCTTGCACGTTTTTACTTCCGTAAGCACCAGATATTTCCAGTAAACCTGATTTGTTCACTTCTCTATTGATGATTTTACCAGCAAGACCTATGTCCCTCAGAAGCTGTGATAGTTCACCTGTGGCAAACTCAAACTCCTCTTGCTTTCTTTTGATAAATCTGTCTAGCGTGGTTCCAATTGGTAATCCAAGTCTGCTTTGGTCGTTCATGATTTGTTTTTAAGTATTTGGACGGTGTAATCAATCAATTTTCTCTTATTTAGCTGTCATGTTGTGTGTGTACAAATTTGGAGGAGCCTCTGTCAAAGATGCAAATGGTGTAAAGAACCTCAAGCGCATAGTGACGGACTACCCGGGAAGCAAATTGCTCATTATTGTTTCAGCTATGGGCAAATCTACTAACCTGTTAGAGAAAATCGTTAGTCGGAAAATCGATAAAGAAGATTTTTACCCTGATCTTGGACTATTCTTTTCATATCACGATGAAATCTGCCGCGAACTTTTTGGTACTCAGCCTTTAGAAGTGAGTGATTTGAGGTTTGCCCTTGAGAGATCCCTGGAGATGGAAATCGCTGATCCTTTAGAGTTTCAGGATTTGATTGTTTCATACGGAGAGTTGTTCTCGACTATGATTGTTTCGAAATACATTGGTACCAAATGGATGGATGCGAGGCACCTTATTAAGACAGATAGCAAATTTACAGAGGGTGAGGTTGATTGGGAAAAGACTCACATAGCTATATCCGAGGGTGTAAGTGAGGAACTCGAAAATGGAACTGTAATCACCCAGGGTTTTATTGGTTCAGATGCTACAGGTAAAACTACCACGCTGGGAAGAGAGGGGTCCGATTTTTCTGCGGCCATTTTTGCTCATTGCTTAGATGCGGCCAGTGTCACTGTGTGGAAAGACGTGCCCGGATTACTTAATGCTGACCCGAAAGTATTTCCATCGGCAGAAAAATTTGATCATATCAGCTATCAGGAGGTCATAGAGATGACCTATTATGGAGCTAAGGTGATCCACCCAAAAACTATCCGTCCGCTGGCGCAGAAAAATATTCCACTTTTTGTCCGCTCATTTATCGACCCTGAGGGAGAGGGAACCAGAATTTCCGAAGATCAAAAGATCGCCAACAAAACATGCTTCGTTTTTAAGGAGAATCAACTTTTGGTTTCCGTACGGGTGAGGGACAATAGCTTTATGGACGAACACAAAATGAGTTTTATTCTTCTGGCTTTGAGTCAGTTCAATATTAAGGCCAATCTGACGCACAACTCAGCATTGACCTTTACCATTTGCATGGACAACAATATAACCAAGCGAGATAGACTGGTGGAACACTTTTCTGAAAACTATCAGGTTCTCTATAATGAAGACCTGTTTATGGCTACAATCAAAAATTATGATGAAGCTTCATTTGGCTTGTTACCAGCGAATATTGAGCCGATTTTTGAGGAGAAATCAAGAAGCAACTATCAGGTAGTCTATCGGGTCAAATAAACCTCTTAAGAATATTTTTTACACTTATCAAGTAAGACCCGCCAAATAAGTTGGCGTGGACCAAAAGCGGATATAGGTTGCACAGCTCCGTGCGGTCTTCATATCCAGGTTCAAGAGGAAAGTTTGACTGATAGCTTTGGTAAAACCGTAAATCAAAACCTCCAAACAGACGTGTCATGGCGATTTCCATTTCTCTGTGGCCATAGTACACTGCCGGATCAAAAATATAGGGCTTAGAATTTTGACCGCAGATGAAATTTCCGCTCCAGAGGTCACCGTGCAAGAGTGACGGCTCAGCATTAGGAAATATGCTGCTAAGCTTCGGGTAGAGTTTTTCGATATCATCCTGAATATCACCTGTCATCAGACCATTTTTGATCCCATAATTCACCTGATAACCTATGCGATGCTCATAGAAAAAGTCAACCCAATTGTCCTGAGGATTATTTATTTGAGGTAATCGTCCAATGTAATTGTCAACTTCTAACCCAAATTTATCTGATGTACAGGAGTGAAGCATAGCCAGCCCTTCACCAAAAGATTCCCAGAAATTCCCAGATGGAGAGCCCTTTTCAATAAATTCTAGGATAAGAAAGTGTGTGTTGTCTATTTTTCCATGGCCTAAAACTTTGGGGACGTGCAACGTATTGCTGTCTGCAAGACATGCCAGACCTTGGGCTTCTTTTTTAAAAATGTCCGGGTAATTCCCATTTTGATATTTGATGAAGAACTTACTGTGAGCTGTATGTAGTTCTGCAGCCTCGTTGATATCTCCTCCAAGTACTGGCCTGTGCCTGACAATTGGTGTTATCTGACCTAAAACTTCCAGTAAAGCCCTTTCAAAAAATGAGTGTAGAGGATCAGATTTCATATCACTCACTTATGAAATCGATGAATTCCTCTATAGACCGATCCAGCATTTGATACACATCTTCGAAACCATTTTGACCACCATAGTACGGGTCAGGCACATCTGCTCCTTTATTTTCCGGATCGAAATCTCTCATGAGATAAAGGCCCTCCGGTTTTTCTCCAAGAGCATGGATGATATTGCGAAAGTTGGAAGCATCCATGGCCAGAATATAATCAAATTCATTGCTGTCTTGCATGCTGATTTGTCTGCCTTTGTGGCTGATGGGAATCCCGTGTTGTTTAGCAACTTCCACACTTCTTGCGTCAGGATCATCACCAATATGATAATTGGAAGTGCCAGCCGAATCAGAGCTGAAAGTGCTTTCCAAACCTTTTGATTTTACTTTTGCCTCGAAAATTGCTTCTGCTAATGGTGATCTGCAGATGTTGCCCAGACACACGAAAAGAATTTTTTTCATTTTTTTTCAGATTAGTGGTTACCTTTTTTTTGCTTCAGGTATATACCTAATGCATAACACAAATTAATTCATACACCTGTTTGACAATTTGAAGAGTCCCGATCTTTCGGGACTTTTCTTTTTTCACCCTACTCAAATGGTATAAGCTTTGGCTTATACTTAAATATGTTGTCAAATGTGATCGGAGATGAAACTGAAATACTGATTACAAAGTCATCTGTGGACATGGGGGCATAAACAAACCTTGTTCCCCGTATTTCAAATGTGTTAAACACCAAACTTTCATTTTTCAACCTAAAGCCAAAACCAAAGGAAGTAAAGTTGTTGTCTATTATTGGCTCAGTTGGAAACTCCCGATTATCCTGAATCTTGCTCAAACTCCCATATACAAAGGGAGCAAATCTAAATCCGTAGAGATACCACGGCGTGAAGATTACAGATTCAATTTTGATGTACTTGGTTTTATCTCCAGTGATGCCGTTACCGTTAATATCTCGAATTTTTCCTTCAAGGGAAAGGTACCGTGCGGGCGGCTGGCGAATTCCGTTGATGTACGCTGCGGATAGATAAGTTCGGCTTTTGTATCGATCTAATGCCCCAAAATGGAGGATAGGTGTGTAGTAGGAAACCCCAGCTCCAAAAACTCCGGTTTTGATCACATCTTTTGCAAAACCACCCAGCTGAGTGCTTATCAGAAAGTAACCTTTGTTCTTAATGTACCTGGACCAGAAATATTGAACTCCAAAATAATTTTGCTGGTAAAATTGGTTGAAGTCTTTACCGTATAACAACGAAGCTCGATATCCGACTGGAATATCTTCAGAAATACCGAATCCCAGCACATAATTTGATTTGATGAATTTCTGCTTTGAATAAGACACTTGCCCAAGGATGAATTGCCTGTTATAATAGATTTCGTTGCTATCTCTTGCTACGGCAGGTTGATTGTCAAAATGGTGATCAAGAATTCTCGCGGAGATCACTATGTTCCTCCTTTCCTGGTTCTTTTTAATCAAAAAAGACCTCCCCACCCAAAAATCTCTGTAGTTGAGTTTATAAAATCGATCACTTTCAGTATCACCATCGAGAATAATGGTGGAATCAGATATAGACCTTACCTCAAGCCCGCCACCATATTTTACCTGAGGCGTTACGAACTCTTTTTGTACGTTGAGTCCAACGTCCTTTTTATCCCAGTAGTTAGAATGACTAAACTCCCAGCTTGTAATACTTTTCAGTGTGTTTTGACCACCAAACCGTACTGAATATCCGTGAATAGGGCTTGAGTGATTATTGTAATAATAACCCACAGACCCGTATCGGCCAATGCCGGCCACTGACCTGTTGAACAGTTCGAAGCTGAATTGATTCAAGTCATCATAGCTAGTTTGAAAACCCCACGATAGTCGATCCTTAATTACCACAATTACATCAGCGTCCGAGCCATCTTCTTTCACATAAATTTTAGCATCTTCGACATATAGCAATCTCCTGAGCAGGCGCTCATTATCGGCAAGGATATAGGCATCAATTTCTTGCCCTACTTTCAAATTCATGTTGCTTCTCAATACCCATTCACGGGTATTGAAGTGGTATTTATTGGCTAGCACGGATATTTTAGAAGAGGAGAAGCGGGAAGTGTCCTGAACACTCCCTTCGAACATGTCTACATGTTTGATCCTGATACTTCTTATCGTTTTTCCTTCAAAGCGCTGAAAAGCCACATCACTCGATATACCTGCCTTTGCGTTTTCAAGGGTTTGTTTATTGGGGCTTACCAAAAAGAGGTCAGAAACCTTACTTGTGACTTTGTTGGTGCTGGTTTTTTCCTTTAAGCTTTTGTAAAAGAGCTCGGAGCTGGAGTATGGGTTCTTCTTGAGTTTGAATTTGGTGTGAGGGTCGCAAACGAAAATGGAGTCGTCCTTGGGCGCAATCATTTGGTCTTTTAAAATCAATACTTGCCCTTTTTTTATACGGATTGTGTCTTGCTGTCCGTATAATGGAGTCAGAATTAGGCAGAGCAGAAGAAATGGAAAGCCGTATTTAATCAAATGCTGTTGGGAGTTGAATAATAAAAAAACCCTGACCTAATGGCCAGGGTTTAAACTTATCTAAAATTCTTTTGACTAGCGAATGCTTAAGCCAACACCAGCAGTAAAAGTGTTATATTCTTGAAATGCGTACTCTGCATGGAACGTAAGAATCAAAAGCTTAATTCTTGCCCCAACATTGGCTTTCATTCCTCCGTTGTTGCTCGTCAAGCTGATAGGATCCTCTTCAGCAACCTGATCATATTTACCCTCAAGGTCAAAAGTGGTTTTGGATGTGGTGAAACCAAGTCCCCCATATACAGTCAAAATAGCCAATTTTTTAGAGATCACACCTTGAAGCGTAGTACCGGAAACATTGAATACGGCCTGCTGTCCAAGATCCTCATCTATAACCCCAATAGCTTCCATGGTAGTATACCCAAAGAATCCACTTAGATCGAATGGTAGGTTTTTAATTCCCGGAATCCATTGTTTCACATCGTGCATCACCCCAATACCAAATGAAGAAAATGATCCATCGTCACTTGAGTATTTAGGCAGAAGTCTAAGTTTTAATTCCGTGTTTTTGATCAATCCTATTCCAATGTTAAGGGCTCCAGATGGAACAGCAACGAATGGCAATTCTTCGTCAATTCCTGTGCCGGTAGGTGCAGTGATTCGAACTTCTTCGTCTGTTCCGGCATTAAACACCAAAAACGGAATATCATCTGCATCTAGATTAGGTCCGAAAGCTGTAGGAAGCTTGTTGGTTCCGTAAAGAGGAGAATCAGAATTTAATGGATTCTCCAAAGTCACGTCTTCGTAGGCACTTGCATTGAAACTAAAATAATTAGCGCTGCTTGGTACCATTGCAAAATTTGTAGTGACAGTAACGTCAAATCCGAGTAGTTTGTGTGGCTTGGCGGTGTTGTACCAGCCAGCGTTCATCGCATAACCCATACCCGCGAATGCAGGGCTCAGGTAGCCTTCAAGGAGTTGATTTCCGTTCTTGATGCCACCTTCCAATAAGTTATCAAAATCAATGCTCTGCGAAAATGCAGATGATCCTGTGACAAAGATTAGTGTTAATATTAGGTATATCTTTTTCATTGTATTCATTTTTTGAGGTCGGTGATAATTATTCTCTTATTTTGGCTACCACATCGAAGTAGAAAGTAAAAGTGAAATTCAAATCTTCACTTGGATACTCTCCAAAATCGAAAGTTACTTCTGATATTACATCTTGTCCACTTTGAATAGCACTGGTAAGTGCTGCATGATCAAAGTTTGCTGTTGTCTTGCTGATGTCTTGAAGTGTTGGGGTTGTGATATCGATGCTGCCAATTGACCCGCTGCTGCCACTTAGTTCAATGGTTATTGCATCCAGATCAACCTGCTCATCTAAACTAACATCAGAAAGTGAGTAGTATACACCTTGTACTAGGATTTCATCAAATGAATCACCTGTAACTTCACTAATGTTGTAATTGTCTGACTGGGAAATAGGGGCTGGATCACCGCCTAGTGATCCTAATAGTGGGTCACCAATAGGTAAATCAACAGGGATTTCAACCGGAACTTCTTTTCCGATGTTGAAACCAACACCTGCTTCACCACAACTCATCACGGTTGCGAGAAAGCCTAATAATACGACGGTAGTTAAAATTCTCATTTTTTTCTTTTTTTCATTTAAATGCAAAAGTTCAGGGCAAGACAGAAGCTGATTGGTATAGAAATGTAACGTCTTCTTTTGTTCATGCCTCGAACAAAAATAGGTATTATCAGTTTATATCTGCTTTTTCAAAGTTATTTCTATCCAGCCGCCAAACAAATACCGTGAATTCGGTATTCTTTCTATGGTTTCATTGGATGTTTGAGGTGTTGTTGTATATTTGTGTCAAATAAGAATTATTCCTAATTAGAATTGAATACTAATTCATATCAACATACTAAAGAACTCATTTCTGAGGCAGGATTGAAGGCTACTCATTCACGGATTGCTGTTTTGCACAATCTGATGGTGATGGGGGATCATCCTACTGCTGAGCAGGTTCACTCCAATATAAAGGAGCAGAACCCGAGTATTTCTTTGGGGAGTGTTTACCGGATTTTAGAAAAGCTTGTGGAGGCTAATCTGGCCTATCAGGTGGCAACTAAAAGCGGTTTGAAGCGCTATGATGCTAAGCTAGACCCTCATAGTCATATATATGCTGTGAACACAGACGAGATTCAGGACTATGATGATGAGGAACTTAACGATTTGATAAAGGAATATTTCAAACAAAAACAGGTCAGAAACTTTAGGATACAAGAGATCAAAGTTCAGATCAATGGGGAGAAAGAAGACCCAGACGAAAAAGTAACAATTGTTTAATTTTTAAAATAGCGTACAAATTATGTCATTAGTTGGTAAAAATGCACCAGTATTTAATGCACCTGCAGTTCTTAACGGCGAGGAGATTGTTGAGGATTTCTCACTAGAGCAGTACATTGGTAAGAAAGATGTTATGTTCTTTTTCTACCCGAAAGATTTCACTTTCGTGTGTCCAACAGAGATTCTTGCTTTTCAGGAAAAGCTTGCTGAATTTGAGAAAAGAGGAGTGCAAGTAGTAGGTGCTTCATGCGATACTGAGGAGACTCACCTGGCATGGTTGATGACACCAAAAGCAAACGGAGGGATAGAAGGAGTAACCTACCCGCTTGTGGCTGACGCACCAAAGACCATTGCTAATAACTTCGGGGTTTTGGCAGGCGACTGGAGCTACGATGAGGAAGGAAATCTTACTTACGAAGGAGCTCCTGTAGCTTACAGAGGTACATTCTTTATAGACAAAGAAGGTGTAGTGAGACACGAGACTATCAATGACCTGCCACTTGGTAGAAACATTGATGAGATGCTAAGAGTTGTGGATGCGTGGAAACACGTACAAGAAAACGGTGAAGTTTGCCCGGCAAACTGGGAAGAAGGAAAAGATGCTATGCAGGCAACCAGAGATGGTGTGGCTAGCTACTTGTCTTCTCACTAAGTTTCTTTAGTAAAAAATAGTAAAGCCTGAATCCGATGGATTTGGGCTTTTTTTGTTTTGAGTTTGTTTTATGATTTAACTAAGATAAAATTGCACAATAACTAAATTCATACATAATGAAACAGCTTGTTGGTTTATTGATATTCATGAGTATTGTGCATACACAGGCCACCGCACAGATTAATCTTCGAGATAAATTAAATAAAAAGGCTGAGCAAGAAATCGATAAGATCCTTTTCGGTAAGAAGACTAACAAACAGTCTTCAAAAAATGGTACGTCGGTAGAAACAGTTTCTGAAAGCCAAGAGGCCATTGATGGGTCTGATCCCTTAGAAGGTTATGAAAGAAAATCTGTCGATTATGGTGGCTTATCGCATTTAGAGGTGGTTTCTTTTCGGGATTTGATCAATTTTTTACCAGATAGTTTTGGGAGTTATTCTATCTCCGAAAAACCAGATGGTGGAACGATGCGATATGGAGAGTTTCAGTATAGTAGCGGAGAGAAGATGTATTCCAGTGATAATAGCGAATTGAAAGCATCTGCGTTTGACTACTTGCAAACAGGAACATTTTTAGCGGCATATACTAGTCAGTACGAGTATGAGTCAACGGATGGAATTGTGAAATCTATTGAAGTGAAAGGGCAACCAGGATGGTATAATGCAGATTATGATTCAGGAGAGACCAGTGTCACTTTGGTGATAAACAGTCGGTTTCTGATCATGATTTCAGGGTCTGATCATGATGAAAATACTCTGAAAGGGTATTTGAATCAACTAGATATTGAAAGTTTGCCTGAGGCTCCTGAGGAGGAGACAATCTCAGATGATTGATAGTTTCAGGTAAAAGCAATTGAGAAGCCATTTTTTAATGGCTTTTTTTATGACCTCATTTCTCTAGCTTTGTTTCATCAAGGAGATTATGGAAGGACTGATCGTAAAATCTACAGGTTCCTGGTATCAGGTGAAAACGGAGAAGGGCATGATAGATGCCCGGCTTAGAGGCAGGTTTAAGCTGGAGGATAAAAAAATCACCAACCCAATAGCTGTAGGCGATAAGGTGCAGTTGGTGGAAAATGAAGGAGGCGAAAACGAATGGATGATTGAGGAAATAGCTCCTCGTGAGAATTACATCATCAGAAAGTCTCCTCGCAAAAAACACCATGATCACCTGATTGCGGCAAATGTGGATCAAGCCATTTTGATCGCAACCGTTAAGAGACCGAAAACGTCTTTTGGTTTCATTGATAGGTTTTTAGTTACGCTGGAGGCCTTTCGTATTCCGGGCATCATCATTTTTAATAAGATTGACTTGCTGGATGATGATGAGCTGGAAGAGTTGAAATATACCATGTGGAGATATGAGCGAATTGGCTACAAATGTCTGATGGCTGCATTTACAGAAAATGGTGTTTCTCAAGAGATAAATGAGCTTCTCGAAGGAAAGCTCAGTTTACTGTCAGGTCACTCGGGTGCCGGTAAGTCCACCATGGTCAATTTATTACTTCCCAATGTTACTCAGAAAGTTTCGGAGATTTCGGCTTTTGCCAAAAAGGGGGTGCATACTACCACTTTTGCCGAAATGTTTTTCATCAATGAGAATAGTTCAATTATTGATACTCCCGGTATCAAAGAACTGGGGCTTTCGGAAATTGAAGCCGATGAGCTCGCACATTATTTTCCGGAAATGAGGGTGCATCTGGGCAATTGCAAATTCAACAACTGTACCCATACCAATGAACCGGGATGTAAAATTCTGGAGGATGTGGAGGCAGGCAACATCGATGAAGATCGATATTTGAGCTATATCTCGATGCTCGAAGATGATGATAACCGGCGTTGAGCCGCTCTCGACTTCAGGGATAGTTTCCAATATTTGAAAGCCAAGCCAAAATTTAATGTCATCACGCATTGACGGATTTCATATTTACATCGTGTAATCAGTTGGTCGTACTCTTCCTGTTTTTTATTCAAGTCGAAGATTTTCCTACAAACTGCGAAAGTTGATTTCTGATGTCGATTGAATGGTTTTCTTTGAGATTTCGCATGCGACCCTGATACCAATCTTTTTTTAACCAGCGGAGCTTTGTTGAAGATGTAGTGGTGCCTTCTGGCGGACCTGATCCAAAAATCAAAATCTTCATACGCCAGACTTTCGTCATACCCTTTCAGCTCTTCCATTACCTCGCGGCGGATCATCATAGAAGGGGCAGAAATGAAATATTTGCTGATGAGATTGCTGTAAATATCATCGACCGGAATTTCTTCAAGAAGCTGTCCTGACTGATCCCGCTCATACATGGTTTTGATAATCTGACCGGATTCATTGGCAAGAAAAACATCTGAAAAGTGAACTCCGGCTTTTTTAGAACTATTTAGAAAGTCATTGATACCCAGCTCGATTCTAGGCGGCAAAAGCATGTCGTCTGCTGCCAAATCTATTACAAACGCTCCTTTGCTTTGCTTGAATCCAATGTTGAAGGCTTTGCAGTTGCCAACGTTTTCTTTTAACTCAATAAAAGTAGCTGCTGACCCTTCAATTGTTTTTTTGATGATGTCGGCACTGTCATCCGAGCTGCCATCATCCACTACAATTAGCTCGACATTCTGATACGTCTGCGACCAAACCGACCGAATCGCAGCTTCGACAAACCGTGCGTGATTATGACACAGGCAAATGACCGATACGAGTGGTGTTGTGCTCATTTTACAAATTGAGTTTCATTTGTGGTTTAACAGATGAACTTGCACCCATGCGCGTTTTGAATTGCGCCAGAGAAGCTTGTATCGTTCCTTCGATGGATGAGATCCCCAGATCAAAATACAGATAGTCCAGTTTTTTGCAGTGATGGTATATGTGATTCAAAAGTGGCACCATTGGGCTGTCTTTCTTGAAGTCGGGATGAGTGGCGGGCAAGTAATAATAAGCCACCTCAGCAGCAGGGTAGGCCAGGATGACAGCTGAGACTATTTGTCCATTGCGCTCTGCAACGAATGCTTCATACCTATCGGGAAATTGCTCAATCAGATTTTGTAGTTTCTCTAGACTGATATTGATGGTTAGGTTTTGTGCCTTTCGGCAATTAGCGATGAACTGATGAATTGCTGGAAACTCTTCTAGTGGGCAATTTCTAATATTGAAACCGTGAGCTTGGCGCAACTTTCGGTTTTGCATTTGGTGTAGCTCAATGGGCTTCTTTAAATCAACAAATTGGTTGGTATCGGTAAAATCAGTTTGGAAACCATGTTGCTCAAGCCAGGAAAGCGGCACAAAATTGGCGTAGTATGCTGGTGGAGCCTTTAGTGTGATTTTTTTTACAGCCAATCCTTTTAATCTCATGATCAGGCCATCCATGTAGTTATGGAAGTCTTGCAGATTCGCTGGTTTTTTTAGCTTAATGCCGCCAAATGGGCTAAAAGGGATGGAGGTTGCTGTATCATCCTCGATATCGAAGTGACTTTCAAAAGAATCATTTTCGAAAGAAAATAGATGTTTGAAGGGCTGAAGGGAGAGGTATTTTGGATCGTAGAACAGTAAGAAACTGTCAGTTCCAACGTTTAACGATTCATTCTTGTCTGTATCAATATCGTGCCGACCCAAAGTCATTTTATAAAGATAGTTTGTCGTAGAAGAAGCGAGTAAAGAAGTTGGTTAAATTGCAATCTCAAAATAAAAGTAAACAAACCGTTTTATTGAAAGTATTCACATTCATATTGGTGTTTTTTCTCGCACTGTCAGTTAATGCTCAGCTCTTTGGCGATAAGCAAAAGACGGCTTTGGTGAAAAAGGGTGTGGGTTATGTGTATAATATGCAACCTGACTCGGCGGTTATTTTTATCGATTCCATCGATTTTGTATTGCCGGATCATCCCGTGGTTCCGCTGATGCGCGCCATGAATATACTCTGGACGAGCATGCCCAATGTGACTGAGGATAGCACCTTTGGTTTGTTTACATCACAGCTTTATGAAACTGTCCGTCTAGCCAATAGAATAGATGGCGGCAGGCAGGAAGACCCTGAAGCTATTTTTTTTGAGATCGCCGCGAGGGGACTTTTGGCAGAGTATTATGCAGATGGTGACTACTACATGAAGGCGCTCAATGAGGCTGGGCAGGCCTATAACCTGCTAAGAAGCGTAAATCAGCTGACCGATGTGAACCCGGAGTTTTATCTGCCTGCAGGGGTTTACAATTATTTTAGAGAAAAGTACCCTGAAAAGCACCCGCAATACAAGCCACTGCTTTGGTTTTTCAGGTCTGGTAATGCTCGTCTGGGGATATCTCAAATTAAGGAAGCATGCGAAACTGCAATCCTCACTAAGGTGGAGGCGTATGTTTATCTTTCTTATATATATCTCCGCTATGAGGAGATACCAGAGCTGGCTCAATCGTACCTGCTCGAGTTGAGCAACCTTTACCCAAACAATCACTACGTGACGGCTAAGTACCTTGAGTCGCTAGAGGCAGTTGGAAGTTTTAAAAAAGCACCTTTGCCTATGATAAAAAAGCTCATGAATGTAGATAAGCCCTATTATAGGTTGGCCGGAGACACTTTCATGGGGTTGTATTTGGAGAAGGTAAATAGAGACCCCAATGCTGCCACGATTTATTATAAAAAGAGCATTGGTATGAAGCAAAAAACAAAAAGGGAGCCCGACTATTACCTAAGTATATCTCATATGGGATTGAGCCGACTTTTCTTTGAAAAACAAGATATGGACAAAGCGATATTTCATGCACGAGAGGCTCTGGATTATGCCGAGACGCAGGAAGTGGAGCATGAAGCAAAAGCAATGCTTTATAGATTGGAATGAACGAGTATTTTGTCATAGAAAACCAGACCGACGCACTCTACAAGGAGAAAGGGAGTAAATTTTTGGCCTATGCCTACCCGGTGGAAGATGAGGATGCAATTGCGGAAATCCTAGCGGCGTTGAAGAAAAAATACTATGATGCCCGGCATCATTGCTACGCCTATATCATCGGGTTGAAAGATCAGGCTTATCGTGCCAATGACGATGGCGAGCCCAATCACTCAGCAGGCGATCCTATTCTCGGACAAATCAGGTCTCACAACCTCACCAATACGCTGGTGGTAGTGGTGAGATATTTCGGTGGTACCAAACTGGGTGTAGGAGGGTTGATCAGCGCATATAAGATCGCGGCGGATGAGGCACTGAGCAAGGCTAAAGTCAGAAAAGTATCTTCCAGGACTTCCTTCAAACTGGTTTTTCCTTATACAGAAACGGCACAGGTTGAGCGTATTTTGGCTGAGCATGAAATAGTATATGCCGAAAAAAACTTTACCACCGAATGTGAGTTTTTGGGCTCTATCAAAGACGAAGAGGTCTCGGGATTTGTGGAGAAGTTTGCTTTGCTTCTGGCCAAGGTGGAGATTTTGTAACTCAGTTTGATTGAGCGATGTTGTTGATCATGCCATTGAAAACGAAACCGTGAAATGGCCATACCGAATACCAGTATAAGCGCCCGGCCAGCCCTCTCGGACGAAAAGTAGCCGTTTGGGTCATGGTTCCATTTTCGATCTTAAATTCGAGCCAAGCATCTCCAGGAATGCGCATTTCTGCGAATAGCAATAATCTTTTGTCGACTCGGTCTGCCAGAAGTACTCTCCAAAAATCAACTGAGTCTCCTGCTGAGAGTTTGTTTGGGTCGGTTCGTCCTCTCCTCAAGCCTACACCTCCGGTGAGTTTATCCAGAAAACCCCGGATTTGCCAAAGCCAGTTTGCATAATACCAGCCTTTATTTCCGCCAATTGACCAGATCTTGTTCAAAGTAGCATCTTCATCTGTAATTTTCACTTTACGCATGTCTGTAAAGCAACCGTGCGTGGGCACTCTGATATAATCCGAAAGTCCATGTTCAAATCTTCCACTCACCAGAGAATCTTTCCAGCTGGAAATGATTTGATTTTGTTCGATGCGTGCAAAGGCTTTTTGTAAAGCTTCGTTGTAGCTGATAGGCTTGATGCTGAGTATCTGATTGATGTTGCTAGGCCTGCATATCACCTCTACCTTCATGCTGTCCACCAAAGCTGAGGCAAGTTTGAAGGACGTGCTGGTGACGAAATAAAGCCAATAAGACGACAGTTTTGGAGTCATCACTGGCACGGTGATGATCCATCGTTTCAATTTTCTCTCTTTCGCAAAACCCAGAAGCATTTCCTTGTAGGTTAGGATGTCTGGCCCTCCGATATCAAAGTTTTGATTGAATGTTTCCTCTTTTAGCAGACTACCATGCAGGTATTGAATCACATCGCTGATGCCAATAGGCTGAGATCGCGTGTTGAGCCATTTTGGTGTGATCATGATCGGTAGCTTTTCTACCAGATCTCGGATGATTTCAAATGAAGCACTGCCTGACCCAATGATAATGCCGGCTCTAAATGCGGTCAGGGCATAAGTGCCTTTGGATAATTCATCTTCCACGGCTTTTCTAGACTCGAGATGAGGTGAAAGCGTGTCTTTATTGATGATACCACTTAGGTAAATCACTTGTTTGGCGTTTGTTTGATTGAGCCTTTCTCTGAAGTTGATTGCCGATTTTAGTTCTAATTGTTGATAATCCGAGGAGGAGGACATTGAATGGATAAGGTAGTAAGCCGCATCAATGTCTTGGGGTATGTGCTGGAGCGTTTCTTTTTTTAGAAAATCAACTTCAATGACTTCAATGTGCTCTTGTATGCTCTTAGGAGCAGAAAATCTGTTGCGATCTCTCACACAGCAGATCACTTCATGTCCGTTTTGAACAAGTAGCGGAAGGATTCTTTTGCCAATATATCCGGTAGCGCCGGTCAGTAGTATGCGCATAGAGCGAGGGTTTTATATGAAACCTCCTAACGCCCTTTTTGTTAGTGAGGCCTACAAATACCCCCGCATTTGCAGTGAGCGATAAATTTTTAGGCAAATCCAAGCATCCGTAGCGGCGTAAGTTTGCTGGTTTGGTGTGAGCTCTTCGTTTTCCCAGTTTGAGGTTTGCTGACCTTTGCTGACTCTTTTATTTAGGATAATTCCTGTAAGGCTTTTCACACCTATCTGCTGGATGCTGAGCCGATCTGCTACCGTGTTGAGATCCACAAAGCCTCCCGGTTCAAACTCCCGTACTTTGCGCATATCCTTGAGATCATCGCGAATACTGATGCCAATTTTTTTAGTTTTTTTGTTTTCCAAAAAGCTCTTCAACTCGTTGGTAAAGCCGGTTTTTTGAATTCGCAATAGGTAAGCCGTTTCCAGTGTGGAAAGTTGTATGATGGCAGGATCATGATATTCACCCTTTTTAAAGCTGGGTTTTGTTTCCGTATCAAAGCCTATAACATCTTCTTGTTCCAACTCCTGTAGAGCATCTTCCAAATCATCTGTTGTGTCGATGATCCTGATGTCTCCTTCGAAACGAATGATGTCCAGCTGCTGAACTTCCTCTTTGGTAATGAATGTTTTCAGAATCAAAACTTAAGAATCTGTCGTGGTTAGTTTTTTAATTTTTATCCCCAAATAACCAATAAGAATGGTCATTAAAGGACTAATGATGTTGAAAAAGCAGTAGGGCGCAAATGCAAACGTGGATACGCCCAGCACCTGAGAATGATAGGCACCACAGGTGTTCCATGGTATGAGCACTGAGGTGACAGTACCCGAATCTTCCAGCGTTCGACTCAGGTTTTCAGGTGCCAGCCCTTTCTTTTTATAAATATCAGCGTACATACGTCCAGGTACCACTATGGCCAGATATTGATCCGAAGCGGTCACATTGAAGAAAAAGCATGTGCCGGCTGTTGAGGCAATCAAAGCACCTGTTGAGTTTACCAAATTGATGATGGCAGAAGCTATTTTGCGAAGCATGCCGGAACATTCCATCACGCCACCAAAAATCATAGCTGACAGAATAAGCCAGATGGTTCCTAGCATTCCGTACATTCCACCTGAGCCGAGAAGTTCATTCACAAGTTCGTTTGAGGTTTGAATGCTTACATCCCCGAAAAGCGACTGAATAGTGCCGGTGAATAGACCTGTGAAAACAGGAAATGCGGACTGCCATTCTTCCAAAAACATTCCAGATACACTGGCTCCCTGGCCCACTTCCATGACCAAATCTCTTTGGAAAATCATAGCGAAAATTGCACCGAGAAGTGTGCCTACAAGCAGTGCGGGCAAAGCCGGCACTTTCTTTACTATAAGCACCACTACTACAATAGGTACGATGAATAGCCAGCCGGATATGTGAAATGTGCTGTCGAGTGCGGCTAGGATTTCTTGTGTTTGGTCTATGGAGCCAGATGCACCTTGACTGAATCCAATGATGAGGAATAGGATTAGCGTGATAGAAATAGAAGGCACGGTGGTGATCATCATGTAACGAATGTGGGTGAACAGGTCCGTTCCGGCCATGGCAGGTGCCAAATTCGTAGTATCTGAAAGGGGCGACATTTTATCTCCAAAATATGCGCCTGAAAGAATAGCTCCGGCGATAAGGCCTGAGGAAATACCCAGCGCCTGACCAATGCCCATCAGGGCGATCCCTACTGTAGCAGCGGTGGTCCAGGAACTACCTGTGGCAATAGAAACTACCGCACATACAACGCACGCTGCAAATAGGAAAATAGTAGGGTTGAGAATTTTGAGGCCATAATAAATCATGGCCGGCACTACGCCGCTGAGCAGCCAGGTGCCTGCTAGTGACCCGATCAGAAGCAGTATGAGGATAGAAGCCATCGCGCTACTAATGGTTTTTACTATTCCTTTTTCTATATGACGCCATTTGTAGCCCAGTCTGCCTGCCATCAGTGCGGCCACAGCTCCTGACAGGATAAGGATGATCTGATTGGAACCACCAAGTGCTTCGTCTCCAAAGATGCTCACGTTAAAAGAAAGCGCAATAATCAGAAATATGATGGGTATAAATGCTTCGAGTAATGAGGGTTCTCTTTTTGCAGACATCAATCGGTCGTAATAGTTAGGTTTCCTGAAAATTAAGTGAAAAAAATAACTTGGCTAAAAGCTTAATGATAACCGGTCAGGAGGCATAGTTTTTTTGAATGATGGAAGCGGAGTGTGTCCACGATAAATCATTCGCTTCTTTGAAGCATTTTGCAATAATGTCGCTGCGGAATTTATTTTCTGTAAGCAGACGCTCTGCAAGGCGCACGAAATTGTAATGATCCCAAAGGTTCACTTGCGGCAATGAGGGAACGAACTCAGCTATACCTGATCCGTGAGCGGCAGCCACTGCAACTTTGGAAGCGACCGCTTCCAGCGTAACCAAACCGAATGGTTCTGATGCAGAAGGAACAATGAGCAGGTCTGCCTTTTGAAGAGATTGCAGGACTTCTGACTGTGATATAAAACCGCGAAACGTCAATTCTTTCGTCAGGTTTTTTTGAGCGACCTTGTTTTCCAGATCCGATCTGAGATACCCATCGCCGATCATCTCAAAATCACAATCTACGCCCCTGTTGATTAAATCTCTGGCTATGTCAATGAACGAATAAGGGCTTTTTTGGTGTGTAAAACGCCCGATAAAAAGCACTTTCTTTTTGTTCGCTCTTTTGGCATCATTACCTGGAGTAACTTTAGTTGCATTGGGCACAACTACGATTTTTTTGGCGTCCACTCGAAATTTGTCGATGATGGTATCCTTGAGTTTCTGGCTAACGCAAAAAATCTTTTTTGCTGCCTCGAAACCTAGCCGTTCTTCTTCTATCACCATGGACTGTGTGTACTGTCCATTGCGGTCGTATTCGGTGCTGTGGCAGTGGACATACAGCGGCAGGCCGGCTTCTTTAGCTGCCATGCGGCCGGCTTTGAAGGTGACCCAGTCATGCGCATGAACCAGATCATATTTGTTTTTTAGCCCTATTTGAGTGCTTAGTAGCGCATATTTGGATGTCTCGTTGAGTAGGCTGTCCTGATAAGTGCCCGTGAGGCTTACATTTTCTAAAAGCTTAGATTGGGCAGTGTCTTCAAGTTTTTCTATGATGATTTGCTTTTCCCTGGCTATTTGAAAAACCTCAGCTGGTAAATATGGAATCATGCGAAGACCCATCTCGGTTTGCTGGAGCGTTTCCACTTTAGGGGTCTTATTTCTCCAAAGATCGAGATCGGGTTTGATTTTGCTTGCATCCAGGATTTTGAAAGTACTGCTACTGTGGGCCTTTTTCTTTTTAGGCAGAAGGAAATCTACTTTGTGTCCACAGGCGGCCAGCCCTTCGGCTACTCCTTCACTGGCTATTCCCAGCCCTCCGGAGATGTGTGGGGGCAGCTCCCATCCAAGCATTAAAACTTTCATTTGATCAGGTGATTAGGATTTCTGTTTCTAATCTTGAATTTAGGGGATTATTTCTGTTGTAAACAGACAGAGGCTAAAAATTCCTTCAAAAAGAATCAGTCGTAGTTCACCCGAAGAATTTCAGACTTGATTTTATTTTGTTTGAAGAAGTCGAGCCAAAATAGCTGTTGTGAGGAAAGGTGATCGTTGGGTGACTTGATCTCATAAAAGTGATAAGATTTTTCATTCCAAATAAACAGGTCGGGGAACCCAGTGCTGTTGTCTTTTACATTTTTTGCAATCTCCAGCATTACATTCTTCAGCCCGACCAGAGGCAGGAGTTTTACGCAGTGCTCCGCTGAGGGTAGAAGCGATTCATGCCAGCCAACCAGAGGGTTGTTGATGTTGACTTTTGCGCTATAAGTAGCCGTGATCTTGTTTAATAGTTTGTTTTTGGAGTTGTAGGTTTTGATCTGAGCATGGAGTGCTTCTTTTCTTTTTTCATAAAAACCCGTTGAGTAAAGGTCGGACGGAGCACGCTGGAGTGGGTTGTGAAATGTTGTGTTTTCTGAGTTGAAAAGTTCTTCCCAAAACAACAGACCAAAAATGGCTCTCCATAAAAAGTTTTCGGAATGAATTCCATCATATCCCTGCTCTGCGAAGTACTCCAGCGCTTGCTGCTCTACCCGCACACTGGCATCTGTGGGTACCGTGATAGACTCACTGAGCTTGATTCTCGCCGTGGTGCTGCGGTAGTTCCTAAGGCTGGTTTTTGAAAGAAAGTCTTTTGCAAAAATGTGCTCACTGGCGTTGTAAGGTTGCTCCAGAATATACTCTGCCAAATCGATGGCGTCTTCCGTGCGTCCTAATTTTTGAAAGATCCTGATCTGTCTTTCTCTACAAGGATGTTTTTTTGCCAAAGCATAATAGGAGAGTGCCTCTTCATAAAACCGCACTTTTTCAAAATACTCACCCAGTCTCAGCATGATTCTGTCGCTCTGTTTCCGGGCGTTGGGGTAGTTGATCAGGCTACTCCAATTGATTGGTGAAATGGCTTCTAGCAGGTCTTCGGGCAGACCCAGGGAAATAAAGTCCTTGATGGCTCTATTGAGTTTTGAAAGCTCAAACACGGCACGTGCTTCTTCGTGTGAATCAAACCATGGCGTGAACTCATGGTCGTCCAGGTTTTCGAGTTTGATGTTGCCAATGTCCCGGATGACAAACTCTGTCATCTGGCCATGGTTGTGTCCGAAAAAAAGCAGTTTCACAAATTCTATTTCCTCCTGCCGCAATAGTTGGATGACGGTCTCCTGAGCATGGATTTTTTGGTAATCCGAAAGTTTAGCTTCTTCCATCAGCTGAAGCAGAATTTCGTCTTTCTTTTTTGTTTTGAACTCCCATTCGGGAAAAGTATGGGTGAGTTCCGGTTTGGTAAAGAGTTTAAAAATCACCGGGTCCGGGGCAGGATCAATCGTACTAAATCCGGCTTCAATGAGCTCTTCTGTGGCTGCACCGATGTTTGATATTTCATCATAAGAAAGCTTACTCATTCTAAAGAAATCTCCTTTTCTGTTTGTCATCCTGATGAGCAGACACTGGGCGTCCTCTGAGAGGGTGTCAAAGTCTTTAATGAATTTTTCTCCCAGTTCACCGAGTAGTTTTCCTGATTTTTCTGACACAAAATCCAGGAGAAACTTGAAATAGTCCAAGTAGTACTTTTCCGGCAGTATGATTGGCTCCTTTTCGGCCATTGGTTTTTTATTAAAAATAATTGTGTGCTAATTTGCCGCTTCAGTTTGGCGATTATGAGAAGTTTTTTCTTACTGTATCTAATTGCGTTTTGTTTCACCGCTTCCGCTCAACAAAGGTACATTTCCAGCGCGATAATTGCGTTTTCGGGAAAAGCCTACGAGAGAACTATCAGTGATATCAATTCGGCATTACTTGATGAACGCAATCTTTCAAAAGAAGATCGCAGCAAGGCTTATTTCTACCGAGGTATGGCTCGGTTGGAGTTGATTGAGGCCGGGACGTCCACTATCACGGATCCTTATCTTTCAGCATTTCAGGATTTCCGACAGGTGATGAATCTGGGTTTGGAAACTTGGAGAGGAAGAGCCAATGCAGCCGCCGACGACCTGTTTGACGAGCTAATGGCTGGCGCAGCGGCCATTCGTCAGCTAGCTGTAAGAGAAGATGATGATCAGATAAAATTGAGGCTACTCAGTCGCACGTTGGATCACCTTAATGCAGCCGGAATCATTCATGAAGATTATCATATTACCAAATTGTTGGGGGAAACCTACCTGAGCCTGGGAGTGATACATGCCAGAACTGACGAGAGTAGATCCCTGGCCAATTATCGTGCTTCTATGAGATATATGGAGCAGGCGCTTAGGGTTAACAATGAATGTGAGGTTTGCATAGCCAGCCTGATAGAAATAGCCATGAGTATAGGTGATGAAGAGCGGGAGCGGAGATATAAATTGCTCATGCAGAGTTTTCTGAACTGATCAAATACCGAAAAACTTCCTGATTTCTCCTTTCCAGATTTTATACCCGTCTTGATTCATGTGTAGCTCGTCCTCTATGAAGAGTTCAGGCCGTGCCACACCCTTTTCATCAAGCATAGAGTCATACACGTTGATTTGACTTGCTCTGGGCACTCCGCTTAGGTCTTTTCTTATCAGGCTGTTTGTTAGCTTGATTTTGTCTTGCAGGTAAGTTCTGGATGGGCTGGGCTTTATCGTGACTACTGAGATTTTTGCTTTAGGAAAATCTCTCCTTGTCATATCCACCAGTTTTCTGAAACGTTTCATTACGCCTTCCGGCGTGATGCCATTGTCCAGATCATTGTCGCCGCAGTAGAACACAAAATGTGAGGCAGTTGGGAGACTTTTGATCAGGCGATCGTAATAAAACACTGTCCACCCAAATGACGCACCTCCAAACCCGAGATTCATCACGTTGAGAGGAGCCAGGTCTTCCCGTATCGTGCTCCAGAGTCTGAAAGACGAACTCCCATAAAAAACAACGAGCTGTTTGT
Organism: Cyclobacteriaceae bacterium; assembly: GCA_039944535.1. Classification (GTDB taxonomy): domain Bacteria; phylum Bacteroidota; class Bacteroidia; order Cytophagales; family Cyclobacteriaceae; genus JAMZMI01. Next base: position 536,717 of record JBDUYP010000022.1, on the reverse strand, counting down.
AGTCCGGCCACTCAGCAATCTTGCTTTCGAGAGCCACCACCTCATCATTAAATATATTTCTATCCAAATTCTCCTCGTCCTCCATTTTACTAGAATTTTCTCCTGTCAATCGCCTGATCTGAGGTCTTTTTGACATAATCCGAAAATTGCTTTCTCAGGTCATTTAGAAACGATTTCATCGCCTTTTTGTCATTTGGATCGCTAAGATATTTACTTACTTTGAATGGTTTGTTGATGATTACCGAAAAGGTGTTTTTTCTTACCCTTTTATCAAAATTGGCTATGGAAATCGGGACTATATAGGGCTCAGGGTTTACGCTCATTGCCAGTCTGAATGCTCCTGATTTGAAAGGGCCGGGCGACTCTTCGGTACCAAACGATGTTCCCTCCGGACTAATCAAAAGATTCGTTTTGCTCTTTAGGTAAGCGTTGGCGGTTTTATAGAATTCTTTGCGTTTTTCTTCTCTGTATTCTTTGGTGTTGGCTTTGGGGTCAGACTCGTTGGTGTAAACATCTATATGGCCAAGCCTTTGGTAATAATCCTGGTGCGCATACTCGCCTCCACGGCCTATTCTCACTATTCTAATACCGGGATCTCCATATTTCTTGTAGATAATTTCGGAGCTTATAAAGTGTGAATCCAGAGTGATCTGAAAGTTGTTAGGTAGGGTGTTGTATTCGTGATTTCTCAGATGATTGTAGATGAAAATATTGCCCGATTCTTCGGGTAGGTTTTCCCATCCATCTATCTCTACGTTTGCATTTTTGAAAACTTCGCTAAAGCTCTCTGCACAGATTTTGCGTACGTCTGAGGCCAGTAGTTCGGGCGGAGCTTTCACTACCGACTGAAATACGTTTACCAATCCTGAATAAAAGTTCAGTTCCTTTGAGACCTCACTGATGGTGTCCAGGCAGAGGGACGAAATATTTCTTTCGATGGCATCTCCATCGTTTCTCAGGGTTTTTAGAATCTGAATAGCGTTCTCAATGGTCAATTTGTTCTGAAGGAGATGAGGGACCTTGTGAAGAGGAGACCACAAATCTAGGTTGGTGCTGTTTTGCTCGATCAAATTGTTGATTGCGATGATTTCCCTGTTGAATTTTAAGGAAATAAACCTGGCTCTGATGGCTTGTAGCTGATGGCCAATGAGCCAGAGCAACCTGTAATGAAACTCTCTAGCGAAAAGTGAGTCTTTCTTGGCTATGTGATTAAGTGCCTTTGTTGGGATATAGTACAGTACAGACTCGCGTAGCGTGGTGGCATTCATCAGTGTTTTGCTGCCAATGGAGGCCGTCCAGCCTACCATGAACCCTGGGGTGTTCATGTTCCTGAATCCTATAACCTTGCCGTCAGGTTTGGTGTAGGTGAAGGTGACTTTGCCGGAAACCAGTATGTAGATCCCGTCTATGTTGTTGTCTTGCTCATAAATCGTGTCCTGAGCTCTAAACTGCCGTCGCTCCACATGATGCGCCAGGAACTCTATCTGTTCTTCCTCAAATTTCTCGAAGAAAGGAGACTTTCTTAAAAACTGAAATATGTCCTGCTCCTCCGGGAGTTTCGTGTTCTGGAATTCTTCCAATGAAACAAGCGAATTGTCATCGGGAATGCTAGGTGAGAAGGAGCTGAGCAAGTCTATGGCCTCACGGATCAGAAACGTACACCTCGTACAAATCAGTCTTACCAGCGAATTGCTAAGAGAGTTGTCTTCTAAAGACGTAGCTAGTGAGCTAAACTCCCAACAAAGCAACTTTGCAGAGGAGGACGAGACTTTGGCAGTGGTGGCGTATCTGTTTGGTGAGATAAGGCCGCTCCATCCAATGGGGGTCATGGGCTCGTTTGTACAGCCCACCTGGAGTTCTTCGAGTCCTTCTTCAACATTGAGAAAAAAACTAATACTTCCTTCGATCAAAAAGTAGAAGTAATCAGCTTTTGCAAACTGTTCGGTAAGAATGTCTCCCTCGTTCAGTGAGATTTCATGAGCCTCATCATATATAGGAGTCAGTAGGTCGGTTTGAGGTAATGCAATCATTGGTGTATTGAATTACAAATGATTGCAATAATAGGATAAAATTTTGCTAATTATTTAATGAATACAAGTAAATAATGAATTATTTACTTGTTAATTGATTTTATTTTGAATGAATCACAAAACGTAAGCCTTTTTGTGAGCAGTTCGTCAATCAGGCCTCTACGATTCTCAGTTTGGCAAAGCTGAGGAGCAGGGTTTTTTCTCCGGCCTTCTCAAAATTCACTTTTGCTTTTCTATTAGCCCCATCCTCGTCTATGTGGCTCACTTGACCAAAACCAAATTTTGGATGTTCCACTTTCATTCCTACGGACAATCTGCTGGTGTCGGAGGCCTTGAAGTCTGCACTTGGTTCATGCTTGACAGCCGAAGCAAAGCTTCTGTTTGCTTTGTCCTTTTTTAGGTTACTTACAAAGTTTTTGGTGATGTAGCTATCTGCCGAAGAGAGTGGGGCTGTTGTTGAAAATTTCTTATTGACCTTGATATACTGCGGGTCAACTTCCTCGAGGAATCGACTTGGCTCACAATTTCTCAGTGTGCCAAATCTGTATCTGTTGAGCGCATAGCTCAGGTGAAGCTTTGTTTTGGCACGAGTAATAGCTACATAAAAGAGCCTACGCTCTTCTTCCAGGTCAGCGCGGCTGCTCAGCATCATTTGAGACGGGAAGAGTTCCTCTTCCATGCCCACTATATACACATAATTAAATTCCAATCCCTTTGACATGTGTATGGTCATGAGCGTGATGGCATCATCAGGATTTTCGGAGCGATCCTCATCTGTAAGCAGTGTTACCTCCTGCAAAAAGGCGCTGAGTGTTTTATCTTCCCGTTCTTCATCATCAGTGAATTCCTTGATCGCATTGAGCAGCTCCTGTACGTTTTCATAGCGGCTTAATCCCTCTATGGTCTTGTCCTCATAGAGCTCTTTGAGCAAGCCTGAAGTTTTGGCTACATGAGAAGCCGTGTCGTAAGCATCTTTCTTTTCGTTGGTCAGTCTAAAGCTTTTGATGAGAGCTGCAAAATTTTCTGTTTGAGTTCCCCCACGACCACCAACAAATTGAGTTGCCCGATCCAAAATTTCTCCAAGAGGTTTATTTTCTTCACTTGCCGCCACGACCAATTTTTCAACTGTGCCAGGCCCAATACCCCTTTTGGGAAGGTTGATGATTCGCCGCATGGCTTGCTCATCGTTTGGGTTGACAATGTATCTCAAATAACCGATTAGATCTTTGATTTCTTTTCTTTGGTAAAACGAAAGTCCGCCAACCACCCGGTATTTGAGGTTGTTTCTGCGTAGCGCTTCTTCCATAGCTCTCGATTGGCTATTGGTTCTGTAGAGTATGGCAAACTCGTTGTTGCCAATCTGGTTTTTCATTTTCGTCTCGAAAATGGAAGAAGCCACAAGTTTTCCTTCTTCATTATCAGAAGTGGCTTTGATTAGATCAACCAGTTCACCATCTGTATTGTGCGTCCAGACACTTTTTTTGAGTTGTGCGGTGTTTTTATTGATCACAGAATTGGCCGCCTCAACTATGGTTTTAGTTGACCTGTAGTTTTGCTCCAGTTTGATCACTTTCAGGTCTGGGTAGTCCCTTTCGAAGTTGAGGATGTTTTGAATGTCGGCACCACGGAAGGCATATATGCTCTGAGCATCGTCACCCACTACGGCGATGTTTTGGCGCACTGCGGCAAGTTTTCTCGCGATGACGTATTGCGACATGTTGGTGTCCTGAAACTCGTCTATAAGCAGATAATGAAAACGCTGCTGATATTTGTTCAACACGTCCAGATGATCCCTGAAAAGTATGTTGGTTTGGTAGAGCAGGTCATCAAAATCCATGGCATCTGCCTGCGAACACCTCAAAACGTAAGCTTTGTAGATTTTGCCCATTTCGGGTCTTCTGTTCGTGGTGTCGTCCTCTTCATAAACAGGGTCTCTGAGATACTCCTGCCACGATACCAGTCGATTTTTAGCTGCGGATATTCTGTTATAAACCAGGTTGGGTTTGTAGAGCTTATCATCCAGGTTCATGCTTTTTACGATCTGCTTGATAAGTGTTTTCGAGTCGTCAGTGTCGTAAATGGTAAAGTTGCTGGGGAATCCAAGGTGATGTGCTTCTGCACGTAGAATTCTGGCAAAAACGGAATGAAAGGTTCCCATCCACAAATTGCGGGCTTCATTTCCTACTATCGATTCAATCCTGTGACGCATTTCCTTGGCCGCCTTATTGGTAAAGGTCAGTGCCATGATATTGAATGGGTCCACATTGTGATGTTTCATCAAATGTGCTATTCTGTATGTCAGCACACGTGTTTTGCCTGAACCAGCTCCTGCTATGAGCATAGTTGGTCCTTGTGTATTAATTACTCCTTCGTACTGCGGAGGGTTTAGTTCTTCTAAGTAGGGGGGCTTTTCTTCGCTTGCCATCCGGCAAATCTAAAAAGCATTTGTGGGTTTGGTGACGAAGGGTGAAAGTTATTGATAGGGAAATGTGTCTTGACGTTGGAATACCTTGATGGCGTCTGTTTACACCCAGTAAGTTTTGGGTTTTTCCGAAAGGAGACTTTTAATTTTCTGAAAAAGTTCATCAGGGTGATAAGGTTTTATAACCAGGTCATTCATGCCGGCTTCTTCTATTTTCCTTTTCACATCGTTATTGGCATTAGCTGTGAGGGCAATAATTGGCACTTCGTAACCCTGCTCTCTCAGTTTTCTGGTGGCTTCAAACCCATCCATGACTGGCATTTGTAAATCCATCAGCACCAGGTCTATATTGTAGTCATCATATAGCTCCAAAGCTTTTTCACCATTGTTGGCTTCTGTACATGCTATACCCCATTTGGTGAGAAATTTCTTGACTACCAGCACATTCATGCTGTTGTCCTCGACCAGAAGGATATGAAAACCATTGAGATAGTAATCTTTGGCCGGCTCAAGGTTGGTCTTTGATATCTTGAGTTTATCTTCCTTACCAAGTGGAAAGGTTTGTGTGAAAGAAAAACTTGTGCCCACTCCAATCTCACTATCTACTTTGATTGCAACGCCCTGTACTTCAAGGAGCTTTTTCGTGATAGTAAGCCCCAGGCCTGACCCTCCGTAATGTTCATGAATCTCTGTGTCTGCCTGACTGAACGTTTCGAAGATCTTGTTGATTTTGTCTTTGGCTATCCCAATGCCCGTATCAGAAACCTGAAAAGCGATCGTCACTTCATTGTTGGATAACGATTCTCTGTGGATCTTTAGCGTAATTGATCCGTGATTGGTAAACTTGACACTATTGCTGATAAGGTTTGAAAGGATTTGAGCTAATTTACTTTTGTCACTACTGACTGTTAGTCGGTCGGGTCCTTTGTAATCCAATTTGATCTCAATGCCCTTTGCCTGCGCTTGCGGTGAAAATCCGGCAACCAGGTTTTGCCCCATTTCTCTCAAGTCGAAATAGCTGTTAGAGAACTCTATTTTGCCCGCTTCTATTTTGTTGAAATCCAGAATGTTATTGATAAGGTTTAACAGGTTTTCAGATGAAAACTGCAAACTGTCGATAATCTCTTTTTGATCTTTTCGAGGGTGCCCCATCAACAAGTGGTGGGTCAGGCCAATCACGGCGTTCATCGGCGTTCTGATTTCATGAGACATGATCGAGAGGAACTCTGATTTGGCTATTAGTGAAGATTCTGCCTCTTCTTTGGCTATTTTCCAATCAATAGAAAACTGCTGTGAAAGCGTGAGAGAATTGAGGAAGAAAAAGGACATGTATCCAATTGGTACAACATACATGGGAATGTCAATGAGCTCCAGTATATTCAATATGCGCAGAGACAAAGCCAATATAAGCATGAGCATGCCGACCAAAAAGTAGATGGCGCCAGGCCGTTTTTTCAGAGCCGCCAATACCGAGATATAAGTGCCCAGACCTATCATAACAATACCCAGAAATAACTGATAAATATGGGCCTGTGAGAAAATGTAAAGCGGCGTAAAAATGATCAATCCGATCATTAACCCGCACAAAGCCTCATATGCTTTCAAGATTTTTACTGGCGCCTCTATTGGGTGAGTGTGCTGGATGAATTTAGTAAGAAAGATTACCGAGAGGTAAAACAGTCCGTATTCGAGTCTGGTGGTGAGCCACCAGGGGAGAGTGGGGATGAGGGTGTGAAGTGTGTAATTTCCACTTCCTATTATGTAGTAGCTAAATGTCAGGCATAGAAGTGAAAAATACAATATGTTTTTTTGCTGCTTGCCAAATAAGAACATCCCCAGGAAGAAAAGTCCTCCCATTATCAATGACCCTGTAATAAATGAATCGAAATTCATGGTGAGCAATTTCTCTTTCAAGAGAAGGTCTTCATTGCCTAACTTAATACTGTCCACAGGTCCTCCACGGCTATGCCTGAAATTGGCAATGTGCAGGATGAGCTCATTTGAGTTTTTTAAAATGTGATGATCCAGCTCTGTGGTGATTAGCTCCCATCGTTGCGATGTGGTGGGTTTATCAGTTCCGACAGTTCCGTTTTGGGCTATCAAAACACCATTAAAGTAGCACTCAAATGCTCCATAAACCGGAGGTATGCTTATGGCCCATTCTTTATTAGGGTTGAGGTTGATTGTGAGTCTGTAGGAGGCATAGCCAATCGGATTTTCCCACGTACCCGGAAAAACTCCATATTTTTTTTCAATTGAAAATGATCCAGGCTTGAGGATTTGGTTAGGGTAGTATTCCCATTCTCCATCCAGTTTTATTTCGTTGGTGTTGTCAGCGACACTGATGGTTCCGGATTTTACGGTTTGCGCAAACCCGACTCCTATGAAAAGTGAACACAGTATGGCGGTGAAAAGCGTCTTCACAATGGCATGTGTGGTTGGTATGAATATTCTAATAGACAACTGAAGATACTAAAACCTTCAATAAAGTGAATGCTAGAGAATGTCAAATATATGATTGAGCACGATAAATGAAAGAAAAAGTAGAAAGGCGGTTACTTCTAACCCAATGATGATGTTGCTCCAACGGTATTTTTGTCTTTTCACCAAAACCAATGACTTAGATTCTCTCTTTTTAAATGGACGTGTAAATTAGTCAAACATTAAAAGAAGATTAACTCATTGTGAGCAAAATGTTGAAAAGCCGTTTCATGGCCCTTAAAGTTGTTTATTCGACCTTAAAACATTTGCTCCAAAAGGAATTCAGGACTGGAGTTTACAATGAGTTTGCTTCTATGTTCTTCACTCAAGAATTCTTTGTCCACCATATTTTGGATAAAGCTGAAAAGGTCACTGTAGTAGTTGTCGGTGTTTAGAAAAGCGCACGGTTTTTCGTGATAACCAATTTGCTGCCAGGTAAATACTTCAATGATTTCTTCCAGGGTGCCAATGCCTCCAGGCATGGCTATGAAGCCATCCGCCATTTGCGCCATTTGTGCTTTGCGCTCATGCATCGTATCTACCACCCTTAGTTCTGTGATTTCTGGGTGACCTACCTCCATTTGCATGAGTTTTTCGGGTATGATGCCGTAAACATTGCCTCCATTATTCATGATTTCATCTGCGATGACGCCCATCAGGCCAACTTTGCCACCTCCGTACACGAGATCAATATTTCGCTCCGTCATGAGTACTCCCAGTTGCTTTGCTGCCGAGGTGTATGCGGGGCTATTTCCGGTTTTGGAACCGCAAAAAACTGCTAACTTTTTATTTTCCATTAGATTCGTTTGATGATTCTAAAATAGGCATCTAATCTTAATATTTTGACATGAATCAAACGAAGTGGGTTTTTTACTTCTTAAGCTTGACCTGATACAGATCCAGTCTGCGGTCTTTCAGGTTTCTCACGCTACCAAATTCGTGTAGTTCTTTTAAGAGTTCCAGATCAATATCACCTATCACTGTCATTTCTGAATTCGGGGTGGCTTCAGCTTTAATCGCATTGGTCGGGAAGGCAAAATCCGATGGGGTAAAGATGGCACTCTCAGCATATTGGATGTCCATGTTGTTAACCTTGGGTAGGTTGCCCACGCATCCGGCTATGGCCACATAGCATTCGTTCTCTATGGCTCTGGCCTGAGCGCAATACCTCACCCTGTTGTATCCGTTTTGAGTGTCGGTAAGGAAAGGAACAAAAAGAATCTGCATTTCCTGCTCTGCATATAGTCGGGACAGCTCCGGAAACTCTACGTCATAACAAATCAAAATCCCGATTTTTCCCGCATCGGTATCGAATACTTTGACTCTATCTCCCCTGGTCATTCCCCATGAGCTCACTTCACTTGGCGTGATGTGGATTTTGTCAGTACTTTCCCAGGAACCGTCCCTGCGGCATAAAAATGACACATTATAGAGCTTTCCATCGCGTATCTCGGGCATTGAACCTGTGATGATGTTCACATTGTAAGAGATGGCGAACTCTGTAAATTTCTCCCGGATAGACTCTGTGTACTTGGCTAAACCTCGCATAGCCTCTGCGGGTCCCAGATGGTTGAATTCGGCCATTAGGGGGGCGTTGAAAAATTCCGGAAACAGAATGAAATCAGATTGATAATCGCCAAAAGCATCAATGAAATACTCCATTTGCTCGAGTAGTGCATCCATACCACTCAATGGTCGCATTTGCCATTGGGCCAGCCCAATTCTCACGTATGTTCTGGGCGCATTGATAAGGGTTTCTTTCTCTTGATAATAAATATTATTCCATTCCAGCAGCGTGGCGTAATCCTTGGATTCGGTATCGCCAGGCAAATAGTTTTTGAGGATTTTTTTTACGTGAAAGTCATTAGACAACTGGAAATTGAGAATTGGGTCGTGGATTTCCCGGTTTCGGACTTTTTTGATGTACTCACGTGGGGTTAATTCCTTGGCATAATTCTGATAGTTAGGTATTCTGCCTCCAGCAACGATTGAGCGCAAATTTAGATTTTCGCAAAGCTCTTTCCTGCCGTCGTATAGCCGTCTGCCCAGCCTCAATCCCCGATGGTCAGGGTGTACGAAAACATCGATACCGTAAAGCACATCTCCGAGAGCTTCATGGGTACTAAATGTTTCCTTTCCAGTGATTTTGTTGTAGGTGTGGTTGTCTCCAAATTTTTTGTAATCTACAATGATCGACAGGGCCGCAGCTACCATTTTCCCATCTACCTCTATGCACAATTGCCCCTCAGGAAAGATCTCAAGCAGTCTCTTGATGTCTATCTTTTCCCAATATGGGTCCTTTACGTTTCCATACACTTTGATCATGATCTCTTTTACTTCCGGATAATCGGAGATTTGAAGATGTCTTAAGTGTACATTTTGAGATTTACTATCTGAAAGTGAGTTTTTTACAGTTGCCATTTACCTCTAACTAAATATGTCTGCAAGTTGACTGAAAAATAACAAAAAGCAATGCGTGGAGCCTATGTACCAGCGAAATAGATAACTTTGAAAGTTCAAACGAAACCCCAATATAAATGCGCTATTACAACACCCTGATTGATACCATTGGCAATACTCCTCTGGTGAAGCTAAATTCTGTAAATAAAGGAATTAAGGGTACTATTCTGGTTAAAGTGGAGTACTTCAATCCTGGCAATTCTATTAAGGATAGGATTGCGCTCAAGATGATTGAGGATGCAGAAAAGACGGGTGTTTTGAAACCTGGCGGAACAATCATAGAGGGGACATCAGGAAATACCGGAATGGGATTGGCACTAGTGGCCATAGCCAGAGGGTACAAATGTATTTTCACTTTGGCTGATAAGCAGTCGCAGGAGAAAATGGACATACTTAGAGCAGTGGGTGCAGAGGTGATCGTGTGCCCTACAAATGTGCCTCCTGAGGATCCCAGATCGTATTATTCTGTGGCTAAGAAATTGAACGCGGACATCCCTAATTCTTTTTACCCAAATCAATATGATAATGTGTCGAACACTGCTGCGCATTATGAAACAACAGGTCCGGAGATATGGGAAGACACAGCAGGCAAAATTACTCACTACGCTGCTGGTATGGGGACAGGCGGCACCATTAGCGGCACGTCCAAATACCTGAAGGAACAAAACCTTGATGTGATTACAGTCGGGATTGATACTTATGGGTCAGTATTTAAGAAATTCAAAGAAACGGGCGAGTTTGACGAAAATGAGGTTTTTCCGTACCTAACCGAAGGTATAGGCGAGGATATTTTGCCAAAGAATGTGGATTTTGGTATGGTGGATCACATAGTGAAAGTTACCGATAAGGATGGGGCTATTATGACAAGAAGGCTTTCCAGAGAAGAGGGGCTTTTTGTAGGTTGGTCGTGCGGATCGGCAGTATTTGGGGCTCTTGAATATGCCAGAGAAAACCTAAAAGAAGATGATGTGATGGTGATAATTCTACCTGATCACGGCACCAGATACCTGGGAAAAGTTTACAATGATAACTGGATGAAGGATCACGGCTTTTTGGAGTCGAGAAAATTTGCAACGGCAAAGGATATTATCAACCACAGAAATGGCCAAAGCAATTTGCAAACGATCAGTAAAGACACCAAGGTGAGTGCGGCCATATTGTCCATGAATCAGCACGGTATAGATCAGATTCCTGTGACGGATAACAATGAGATTGTGGGCAGTCTGAATGACACGAAAGTGCTGAAAAGTATATTGGAAAACCCGGAGGTGAGAGATATGTCTGTTGGGGAAATCATGGATGATTCGTTCACTTTTGTGGGCATGGACAATACGATAGACGTATTGTCATCATTGATAAGTAAGGAAAATAAAGCGTTACTTGTGAGAGATGAGAAAAACGAAGTTCATATAATTACTCAGAGTGATCTTTTGATAGCAATAACAAATTAACTATCTTTAAAGCAATTATTAGCTTAAGTTCTAACTCTTTACTTGCAAGCCCGGTCTTTTCATGCCGGGCTTCTTTTATTTTAGGCGTTTCAAATCCACTTCATCGAAGAAAATATCATAGTTAGGAATGCTGAAACTGAGCCCTTTTACCTCGAGTTTTTCATCTAATTGAAACTGTACCAGACCAAAGTCAAACCAGGCATGTGTCTCATCCCAAACGATTTCCCAGGTGTCATAATGCCAATGTCGGAGTGTGGCTGACAGTGCTGGGGCGTTTTCAAATTCAAGTCTCAATTTGTCTTTATCTGTTTGCGAGATTATCACATTGCCATGCATGCCAGACCAGTACTTGCCAGTGTATTTTTCTAAAGCTACGGTTGGTTTTGATTTTTTAACTTTTGCTGCTTTGATTTTGTCGATTTGCCCCGGCTCGCTGCTGCTGGCTCTAGACTTTTCAAGCCATTCAGCAGACCAGTCCCTTTGGTCTTTTTTGATGAACTGATTCACTATGTAAAAACAGAGTGGTGTTGATATTCCTTTCATAGAATTGGTCAGTATAGCAATACCCAGGTTTTGATCTGGCACCAGCATGACTCTGGAATACATGCCGTCATATCCGCCGCTATGAGTCACGAGCATATTGCCGTGATAGTCTCCCAGGCCCCAGCCTAGCCCATAACCGGAGAAATGCCTGCCGGGGACTTGTTCTTTTCCTTTGTCGGATATTACGTGACTGTTGTGAATTGTCCACATTACATTTTGCTGATTTCTGCGGAGAATGGTATCCGTACCATACACACCATTGTTTAGATGCATGATCATCCAATTACTCATATCATTGGAACTGGATATGATGCCCCCAGCGGCTCCCATATTGTCCCAGTTTACCCAGGGGATCACGGCATTCCCATCTTCGTATGGCTTGTGAGGCATTGCGTAGTTGCCTTTTGAATTTAGGTTATCTGTGCTTGTAATGGTTCTGTCCATTGCGAGAGGGGCGAAGAACGACTCTTTTACATAATATGTCCATGGCTTTTGTGTGACACGAGTTATGATTTCTCCGGCTGTGATAAACATGAGATTGGAGTATCCATAGCCACTTCTAAACGGATATGCCTGCTCCAGGTATTTGAACCTGGTAATGAGCTCAGGGACGGTCAGGGCGGATTTGTACCACATATAATCACCACTGAATGTGCCCAGACCCAATCTGTGGCAAAGCAGGTCTCTAATTGTGGCATTGTTACTCACATAGTCGTCATATAGCTCAAATTCCGGAATGTGGGTTTTGACTTTGTCGTCCCAGTCTAATTCGCCCTCTGCTACTAGTTTAGAGATAGCTGCCGAAATGAATGCTTTGGTGTTAGATGCTATGGCAAAAAGTGTGTTTTCGTCAACAGGTTTGTTTGTGCCGGCTTCTATCACTCCATAGCCTTTGGAGAGCACTATTTCGCCATCTTTCACTATCGCTACGGACATTCCAGGGATGTTCCAGTCGGCACGTGCTGCGGATAAATATTGATCTATCTTCTGGATGTCCGGTTGTGCCGATAAAGTATGAAAAAGACTTAAGAATAAAAGGGAACATAATAAAAGCATTTTCATGGTGTAAAGTGGTTTTGATTGAAAACGCATTTTAATGAGCACCTGTCAAAAAGCCAAAGAGTTTTACTCGGCTGGTAGTTCAAAAACGGCATAAAAAAAGCCACACTATATAGTATGGCTCTAATTTCGTTGAGTTATAAATCGACTTAGTAGTAGCTCAATTCAACATTTTTAGAAAATACTGCTGCGATTTCTTCTACCTCTTTTATCTTCTGTAGGTGATTCTCAAGCTCTTCTGTAGCCTGATATCTGACTTGCAGAGCGATATCCAAGATATTCACAAATTCTGCTGATGCGACTTCCACGGTCAGTTTGTCTTTCTTGATAGACTTTTTGTAGTACCTCTCAAGCTTCTTTATATTGTTATAAATGCTTGGTTTTTCGATTACCACAGTTGGAGTGGGCTTAATCGGATCTGGCTCCTCCCTCCACGTGTAAGACTCCTTCAAAAGATACATTTTCTTTCCTACTTCTGACCCAAGAAAGTGATCGTATGACTGTCCTGGCTCAAGTAATGACATGTCTATGGACTCCTCCATATAATCAAACCTGTAAACTTTGTCTGTGCTCTGTGCCTGCACCAAACCATAACTTAAGGCTCCAATTAAAATCAAAATTGCTCTCTTCATACTTGTAAAATTTGTCTCTTGTGATTGCTTACGAAGTGAGGCGTCATAACACTCTCACTATCAAATGGTTTGACAAAAGTATATCTTAAATAATTTTCAGTGCAAAAAACGAATAGGGTTTGTTGTGTTTTTCAGTAAAATTTACACTTTGATTAAAAATTTCACTCAAAAGGCGATTGTGGTGAATGATTTCTCAGTATTACGAATGTTTTGTTGAAAAATTTATAATCTCAATTTTTCCTTAAAGACGAAGTGGTATTTTGAGAGGGTTGAGCAAATAAAATTTCGTACAGTAGCCATTTTCATTACTTATGTTTTATCTAGTGAAACGCTTCATATAACTTCGCTGATGATCGGGGCAAAAGGGCAATAAATATTCTATGATCACTTTTTTAGTATTTCTTCCGTTCCTTCTGGGGTTTGTGGTTGTTGCCGTTTATGGTGAGCGGAAGATTGCTGCTTTTGTTCAAAACAGATTGGGGCCAATGGAGGTTGGGCCGAAAGGTGTAATTCAGACAGTGGCTGATTTACTTAAAATGCTTCAAAAAGAAGATATTGTTCCTTTTGCAGTTGATAGGTTGCTTTTTCTTGCATCACCTGTAATCGTGTTCGCTGCTATTTTTACCGGATATGCTGTTTTGCCTCTCAACAAAGAGATTAGTGGCTCCACTATTGATTCTGGATTATTCTTCCTACTGAGCGTCGTTTCACTTGATGTTCTGGGGATATTGTTGGCAGGATGGGGCTCAAATAATAAGTTTGCTTTGTATGGTTCTATGCGCGCTGTGGCGCAAATAGTTTCTTATGAAATCCCTCTTGGTTTGAGTGTTTTGACGGTGGTGATGGTTTCTCAATCATTGAGTTTGCAAGACATAATTCTGCAGCAGGGAATCTATTCCAATGACCCGTCGTTTTTGCTGGGCATACCCTATATAGATGTGACCATGTACGGAGGTTTTTTGAGCTGGAATGTTTTTAGCATGCCAGCCCTGATCATATCATTCCTAATATTTTTTGTAGCTGGCCTGGCTGAGTCAAATCGAGTGCCATTTGATCTGCCAGAGTCAGAGTCAGAGTTAATAGGTGGGTATCATACTGAGTACTCCGGGTTTAGGTGGGGATTGTTTATGCTTTCAGAATATGGTATGATGCTTTTAATCTCATTTTTGGCCGCTATTCTGTTTTTTGGTGGATGGTATTCGCCATTGCCAAACATAGGATCACTGAAACTAGCCGAAATGACAAACGGTCCCATTTGGGGTGCAGTTTGGTTGATTTCTAAGGCCATGTTTTTCATCTTTCTGCAAATGATGGCAAGGTGGACATATCCAAGGTTGAGGGTGGATCAGTTGATGTCGCTAAGTTGGAAATACCTAACTCCAGCTGCCATTGTCCTTATCTTTGTTGTTGGAATTTGGAAGTTGTGGGTAATATGAGTGGATATTTCAAAAATATTAAAGATTCGATCAGGACACTTTCAGGTGGCCTGAAGATTACATTAGGTTATCTGGCAGATGCCAGAAAATCCAGAACCCCAATTGGTATTGAAGATGAGCAATACTTTGAAGCTGACAAGGGCATTGTCACTTTACAATATCCTCATGAATCATTTCCAGTGCCGGATAATGGGCGTTACAGGCTTCACAATGAGATAGATGACTGCATAGTTTGCGATAAATGCGCCAAAGTGTGTCCTGTCGATTGTATCGAAATCGAACCAATCAAAGCAACAGAGACTATTGGCCTAACTTCAGACGACACGCCCAAGAGGATTCATGCTGCCAAATTTGACATAGACATGGGCAAGTGCTGCTTTTGTGGCTTGTGTACCACTGTGTGTCCTACTGAGTGCTTGACTATGACCAAGGTTTATGATTTCAGTGAATATGATGTGAGGGATCACAACTATTCTTTTGCTGAAATGGATTTGGTGGAGATTGCTCAGAAACGTAAAGAGGCTGAGGAGGCTGAAAAGAAGAAGGCAGAGGCGCGACTGGTAGCAGCAGATTCAAACAAAGAAAAAGTTGTAGCCAAGCCTGGAAAACCTGTGGTGAAAAAAGAGGGAGGGGAAGAGCCGGCTAAACCTAAGTTTAGGCCTAAGGTGGCCATGAAACCTAAAACATCAGGTTCCTCAGAGAAAAGTGCGGAAACCAGTAAGCCAAAGCCGGTATTCAGGCCCAAGCCTATGGTGAAGAAAAAAACTGAGGAAGAGAATTCCTCAGCCAAACCAAAGCCAGTAGTAAAAGCCAAGCCGAAACCGGTCATTAAAAAGAAGGCTGACGATGTGGAGGATGTAAAGAAAGCACAGGAAGCCTCAGGCAAGCCCAAACCCAAGTTTCGTCCACGACCGATGATCCCGAAATCAAAACCAAAAAAGGATGATGAATCTTGATGTGTTGTTTTTTGGTTTTGCAGCAATGGTGGCTCTGCCATTGATCTATATGATTTTCACGAGAAATATCATCAGGTCTGTATTTGCTTTTACAATAAGTCTGCTGGGGCTGGCGGCTATCTACGTTTTGCTTAATGCTGATTTGATGGCGGTAGTTCAAATTTTGATTTATGCCGGCGGTATCGTTGTATTACTCATCTTTGGCGTGATGCTAACCAAAAGAACCAGGGAAGCCGGTGTTTTCACTGATCATCATCAAGTGGTGATTGGTGGTCTGGTTTTTATCGGCATGCTTGTTTTTCTGGTATCAGGAATCTTAAAAGCAGGTCAGGCCGAGTGGGCAGGAGTGGAGTTTGAAAATCAGATAGCCAAGGTTGGTGTCCTTTATTTAACTGACCACCTGGTAGCTTTTGAATTGGTAGCTTTTCTGTTGTTAGTTGCGCTGGTTGGTGCGGCATTTTTGGCTAAAAAATCTGATCACTGATGGCTGTACCTCTTAGTTATTATTTGTTGCTGGCGGCATTTATTTTTTGTGTGGGGATCTTATTGGTGCTCATCAAGAAGAGTGCGGTTTTCGTATTGTTGGGCATAGAGCTGATGCTGAATGCTGCCAACTTAAATCTGGTAGCGTTTTCAAAATTTGACCCACAACTTGAAGGGCAGGTTTTTGCGGTTTTTTCCGTTGTGTTGGCGGCTGGCGAAGTGGCCATTGCTTTGGCTATTCTGATCAATATTTATCGCCAATATGATACAACATCACTTGACAAACTGGATCAATTAAAAAACTGAAATGGATTCAGGAGCACTCTATATCATTTTGCTCATGATGCTGCCAATTTTGGCAGCTGTGATCAGTACTTTCTTCCCTGCCAGGGAAAGTTATATGATTACGCCAATGTTTCATGTTATTGGGATCGTGTCGGCCTATTTGGTTATGGATTATGTGCCCATTGACGTGCGATGGCATTGGGTTGCCAATATTGAACTCGGTATGACATTGGATCGGCTCAATGTAGTCTTGGTAGCTCTGGTTTATATCATATCTTCTTTGGTCCATCTGTTTTCTTTTCATTACATGAAAGATGATCCCGGTATCAAGCGCTATTATCTCAAACTGGCGTTTTTTACGGTGAGTATGCTGGGCCTTTTGATGGCAGATCATTTGGTGTTGTTATTCGTTTTCTGGGAGCTGGTTGGGTTTTCTTCATATCTGCTGATTGGTTTTTGGTTTAAAGACAAAGAAAAATCTACGAGTGCCAGGCACACGTTTATGATCAATCGGGTGGCGGATGCGGCATTGCTCATCGGTGTGATCTTGCTAGTGGCCGTCTTTGATGTGTCTAAAGTTTCAGATGTGAAATTGCCAGAAGGCGGAAATCCTGCATTACTTACTTTGGCGGGACTTATGCTGGCAATAGGTGCTTTTGGTAAATCCGCTCAATTTCCGTTTTACGGTTGGTTAAACAAAGCAATGGCCGGCCCCACACCCGTATCTGCTCTCATTCATGCGGCAACAATGGTTACGGCTGGCGTTTATCTTTTGGCCCGATTTCAGCCTTTGTTAGCTCCCAATGTAATGATGGTGGTGGGGCTAGTGGGTGCCGCTACAGCCCTGATCGCGGGAGTGTCAGCGTTGTTTCAAAATGACATCAAGGGCGTATTGGCCTATTCCACCATATCTCAGTTGGGTTATATGATGCTTGGTATAGGTGTGGGGGACTACAAGGCTTCTATATTTCACCTTTGGACACATGCCTTCTTTAAAGCGGGATTATTTTTGGCCGCTGGTAGTGTTATTCATTTTATGCACAAGGCCAACCATGGGGTAGATGCACAGGATATGCGCAATATGGGAGGGCTCAGAAAACATCTCCCTTTCACCTTTGTAACCTTTCTTGTTTGTGGAGCAGCATTGAGCGGCCTGCCATTTACAAGTGGTTTTTTGTCCAAGGAAGGAATTCTTTTGGCCACAGTTTTGTGGGCCAATAAGTTGAGCCCCGAGCAGGCATGGATGGGATATTCCATCATGGGGGCAGGTTTTTTCGCAGCACTTCTGACACCTATATACGTATCCAGACAAATACTGCTTGTCTTCTTTGGTCGGGTTAGAACTGTTTTTCAAATTAACCTTGGTAAGAAGTTTGAGCCGACTATCAGTGTCATTGTGCCACTGATGGTTTTGGTGGGAGGATCTGTTTGGTTTTCTGTTTCCAAAGGCATTTTTGATGCACATGGATGGAGGCTTCATCGTTATTTGTTCCCCGGGAGGTTGACTGGAATACCAGAGGATATCAGTTATTATGTGTTTTTTGCTTCTTTGCTTCTTACTTCCATTGGTGTTTTAATAGGATACATTCTTTTCAGGCCAGGATCAAAAAAGGTAGCCATGTATAAGGAGAGCAATATTTTACCTAATTCTATAAAAGGATTTTGGCAGGAGGGCTGGTATGTGGACAGGGTCTATGGTGTGCTCAATCAAGGGTTTCTATGGACGAGTAATTTTACTTTTTGGGTCGATAAACAGGTAGTGGATAAAGTGGTGAATGGATTGGGGGTAGGAGCTGTCATTATTGCGAAGGTGACTGGCGTTTTTGATAAGTACATTATAGATGGTCTGGTTAATTTTGCGGCCTCATTTTTTTCCGGATTAGGGAATGTGCTGAAGAGATTGCAGGCTCCCCTGGTACAGGCACAAGTTGCCATTGCGATGGTTGTCGTGATTGTTTTTATGTTTTGGTTTTTGTTTTAAAATATGAGTGAACACCTTTTAAGCTTAATAATCTTTATCCCGCTCATTGTGGCGGTAGGTGTTTTTTTTATACCTAATGATAAAACCCTCTTGATAAAGCAGGTAACGCTGGTAGCTACCCTGGCGCAGCTACTCTTGTCACTGATTTTGTTCATGAGCTATGATGGTAGCTTTATTCCATCCAATTGGAATGAGGCCTTTCTTTTTGTAGAAAAGGCTGACTGGATACAGATGAGACTTGGTCAGTACGGTGTATTTGTGATTGATTACTTCGTGGGTGTAGATGGCATTAGTCTTCCTCTTGTGGTGTTGAGCTCGTTTTTGCTGGTGATAGGGGTGGTGTCATCATGGAATCTGAAGGAAAAGGTCAAAGGATATTTCATGCTCTACCTTTTGTTGAGCACGAGCATTATAGGGTGCTTTGTAGCGCTTGATCTCTTTTTATTCTATGTGTTCTTTGAGTTTATGCTACTGCCCATGTTTTTCCTTATCGGAATATGGGGAGGGCCGAATCGGTCATACGCATCTATCAAGTTTTTTATTTATACACTGCTTGGATCACTGCTGATCCTGATAGTGATGATTGGGTTGTTTATTTCAGTGGAGGACACACAGAAAGCACTGCAGCTTGCCGAACAAAGTGGTAGAATAGAGCTGGTGCACTCTTTTAGCATGGTGCAAATGATGGAGGGTACTTACATCTACGATTCGCTGCTCGCTCCGTCAAGTGATGTGACAATATTAGATATTCCTGTTCGGTACTGGGCGTTCATTTTGTTGATGGTTGGGTTTGCCATAAAACTGCCAGTGGTGCCTGTTCATACGTGGCTGCCTGATGCGCACGTGGAGGCCCCTACGGCTATTTCCGTAATTCTGGCGGGTATTTTGCTAAAGGTCGGAGGTTATGGGTTTTTTAGGATTGCTTATGGGATTTTCCCTGATGGAGCAATCGAATACGCCTTTCCCGTCGCGTGCTTTGGCGTGGTATCAATCATTTATGGAGGTTTTGCCGCAATGGCGCAAAGTGATTTGAAGCGCTTGATTGCTTACTCATCAGTTTCTCACATGGGATTTGTAATGCTTGGTCTGGCCAGCTTGACATATGAGGGAGTGGCGGGATCATTATTTCAGATGATTTCACATGGCCTCATTTCAGGGGCATTGTTCCTGATTGTGGGAGTGGTTTATGATCGTACACACGATCGCAAGATTGAAAATGTAAGTGGTCTGGCCTCTAAGATGCCAGCTTACACTTTCTTTACCATGTTGTTCTTTTTTGCCTCCCTTGGCTTGCCAGGATTTTCCGGTTTTGTGGGCGAACTGCTTTCTCTTATAGGAGGGATCAGTGCGGAAAATGTGAACGGACTGTTCCCGAGATGGCTTGGCATGATTGCCGTTTTTGGTATCGTGATATCGGGAGCGTATTATCTCTGGACAGCTCAGCGCATGTTTTTTGGAAAATATTGGACGAGGGAGGAAAGCTGGGATGTCAAAATGAAAGACCTTGACGTGCGCGAATGGGTTATGCTGGTGCCGCTGGCAGTACTTGTGCTGCTTTTTGGTATTCTTCCGGGGTGGATTCTCGACCCTGTCGACAACTCCATCAATTTCTTTGTGGATCAGGTGCTGTCCTCTGGTCGCGAAATCATAAATAATTATTAACCATGCTGAAAGGCCAGCTAGAACAGATCCTTGATCAGTTGACTTTCCTTCGCTTTGAAATGGCGTTGGTTATTGGTGCGCTTGTGCTGCTGGTTGTTGGATTAATATCAAAGAAGGCTCTGGTACATCGGGTTGGCTTTTCCGTGATACTTGTGTGCTCGCTTTTTGTTGATTTCGGTGTTTTAGAAACTCAAACAATCTTATCCGGTAGTTTGCAAATTGGGCCGTTGGAAAGCTATGTGAAAATGCTTTTTGCCGCCTTTGCAATTTGGATTGTATTTTATCCAACAGCCAAAAAGCAGACGCCCGAATTCTATTTTCTTATGCTTTCGATGGTCATAGGTTCCAGTTTTATGGTGTCGGCCAATCATCTTTTGGTGGCCTATCTGGCAATAGAATTGACGTCTTTCACATCATACATCATTACCAACTTCAACTTTCAAAAAAAATCGTTTGAAGCAGGAATCAAATATCTGATTTTTGGCGGAGTGAGCTCTGCTGTTATGCTATATGGCATTTCCATTGTTTATGGAATAGGAGGCGGGCTTGAAATAGACTCGCTGTATCTCCATGATTCCGATCCGTTTTTGGCTTTCGGGATATTGGCCTTATTGGGTGGCTTATTCTTCAAGGTAAGTGTGTTTCCTTTTCATATTTGGACTCCTTCAGCATATCAGGAAGCACCCACCGATGCTGTTGCGATGTTGTCGGTTGTGCCTAAAGTCGCCGGTTTCGTTTTGCTTCATCGGGTTTTGGGTATGATTGACCTTGATGTCTTCACCTGGGTTACTCCAATGTTGATTTTTGCAGGTATTGGAACCTTGCTGGTAGGTACACTTGGCGCTTTGGGGCAAACCAACATCAAAAGGCTTATGGCTTATGGGGCTATTGCTCACTCTGGTCTGTTGCTTGGATGTCTTTTTGTTTCAGGAGATTTGGGTGTTGCAGCTTTTGCATGGTACGCCCTTGTGTATGCCATCATGAATCTTGCGCTATTTCATGTAGTTGCCGTATTTGAGGAACGGGATATTACCAGCGTGTCAGAACTGACAGGTCAGGGTAAAACACAAAGTTATTTTGGTGGATTGATGGTGGTCATTATGATAGCTTTGGTTGGCTTGCCACCCACCGCAGGATTCACGGCAAAGTTTTATTTGTTTTCAGCCCTTTGGCATGAATTTCAGATAGGTTCGGATTATTATCTTCTTGGTTTTCTTATAGTGTCAATTCTCACCGTTGTTTTTTCACTGTTTTACTACTTTAGAATCCCCTTTTACTATTTTTTGAAGTCTGGGTCGGGAGTCAATAATGCTCCTATAGATTTATCACATAAAATCTTCGCAACTATTTTGGTAATGATACTGTTGTGGTTTTTCCTAAGCCCGGAAATATTGAATAACATTGTGTTAAATTTCAATGCTGTCGATTGGTGATATATGAGTGACCCTATAAAACACGAATGTGGTGTTGCCTTGCTGCGCCTCAGGAAACCCCCTCAGTACTATATAGACAAGTACGGAACTCCTGCGTATGCTGCTCAAAAGATGTACATTTTGATGCAGAAGCAGCACAATAGAGGACAAGATGGAGTGGGTGTGGCTAATATCAAATTGGACATGGAACCAGGCCAGAGGTACATCAGCCGTTACCGCACCACCAACACCCAGCCGATAGAGGAAATATTCGCCAAAATTCGCAGGAAATACGACAAGGCTCAAAAACTTGGTAAGAAGAGTTACTTTGATGCTGAGTGGATGAAGGAAAATGCGGCATTTACCGGAGAGGTTTGGATGGGGCATTTGCGATATGGTACCCACGGCAAAAATAGCATTGAAAGTTGCCACCCCTTCTTGAGACAAAATAATTGGAGGAGTCGAAATCTGGTAGTGGCCGGCAACTTCAACATGACCAACGTGGATGAGCTTTTTGATAAGCTGGTGTCACTCGGTCAGCACCCCAAAGAAATGGTGGATACCGTCACAGTGATGGAAAAGATTGGCCACTTTTTAGATGAAGAAAATCAAATAATTTTCAATAAATACAGGGACTCAGTCCACTCCAACAAGGACATGACGGATTTGATTGAGCGCGAGCTGAATTTGAGGCGTGTTCTTGAGAGGTCTTGTCGTGATTTTGATGGTGGATATACTATGACGGGCATGGTTGGTTTTGGCGCAGCTTTTGTAGCTCGCGATCCCAATGGTATCCGGCCTGCCTATTATTATTCTGATGATGAAGTAGTGATTGTGGCCTCTGAAAAGCCCGCAATCAAAACCACTACAGATTGCGACTATTCCGAAATCCATGAGGTTAAGCCGGGGCATGCTTTGATCATTGATAAACAAGGCAATTTCAAGCAAGAGCAATTCATCAAACCGCAAGAAAAAAAGTCATGTTCCTTCGAGCGGATTTACTTTTCCAGAGGCACTGACCCTGATATTTACAACGAGCGAAGGATGCTTGGCCAGCTATTGATCCCTCAGGTCATGCGGGCGATCAATTCTGACCTCAAGAATACGATCTTCAGTTACATTCCCAATACAGCCGAAACCTCATTTCTGGGTTTACTAAGAGGCTTAGATCACTATTTGGTCAATCAGCGAAAGGATATCATTTTGGATGAGAAGCCTACAGCCGATTCGGTGGAAGATATTTTGTCGTTTACCCCGCGAGTTGAAAAGCTAGTATTGAAAGATGCCAAGCTGAGAACTTTCATTACTGATGATGCCAGCCGAGATGATCTGGTAGCACATGTGTATGATACCACTTATGAGGTAGTCAAGAGGGATAAGGATACGCTCGTGATCATAGATGATTCGATCGTACGAGGCACCACTTTGGAAAAGAGTATCTTGACGCTACTCGATAAACTGGGGCCTAAAAAAATCGTCATAGTTTCTTCTGCTCCTCAGATTCGATTCCCTGATTGCTACGGGATAGATATGAGTAAAATGAAAGAATTTGTGGCGTTCAGAGCAGTATTGGTTTTACTTGAAGAAAATGGCAAGAGTCATTTGTTGGATCAGGTTTATGACAAATGTATTGCTTCGGAGGATGATGCTACACCGCCGAACTATGTAAAAGAGCTCTATGCTCCGTTTACATATGACGAAGTGTCTGATAAAATCAAAGATATCATACGTCCTAAGGGAATGAAGGCTGAACTAGAGGTGGTTTATCAGACTGTAGAAAACTTGCATAAAGCCTGCCCTAACCATTTGGGCGATTGGTATTTTACGGGCGACTACCCAACAGCGGGAGGTAATAAGGTGGTAAACAAAGCTTTTGTTAACTTTATGAAAGGGATTGAAGTCAGGGCTTATTAGTTTTCTGAGTACTCAAAAATTAATTCTGGAAATCCAGGTTCACTGACCGCTATAACTCCATTTATTGTGCTTTTCGGAGGAACTACTACTTGGTCGATATCATACTTTTTTAAATTTCTCTTGTGTTTATTATTTGCAACGCCAGCAAAAATGGCATTACCAGCGCCAATAATTAATGGTAACGGATTGTAAATGACTTTGACCTTGGTGCTGCCACCGTAAGGGTCAGTTTCAGAGTACACTCCCAGGCCGGCTATTCCGTAAAAAAGAACATAATTCTCTGGTTTTTGTCGGACTTTGCTAGAATAAAATGACATATCTACTGACGGGATTTTCCTTCCACTTGCCGTCTTAATATCGAGATTGCCTCTTTTGATTTGAATCGGCTCAATGCTTGTATTTTCTATAGATAGGGCCAATAATTTTAAGTTGGAATCACGTTCTTTTTGGGAGTATTTTTTATTGTGCTCCCCAAATTGAACATCATACACGTAATTAATTCTCAGAGAACCACTGGCACTGAGTCTGTTTTCGTAATTGAAAGACTGGGGGTGAATATCATAATAGCGCTTGGCGCACCCTGAGGATATTAACAGGATTGCTAGGAAAAGGTAGGTTTTATTCAAAACAGGTAGATTTAAAATTTTCCAAAGAAAATAAAATTGTTTAATTGTTGCAGACTTAATGCGAAGTTTCAATTCTTTTTTTATTCCTTTTCAGAATTTTTTCTCGAAATAAAGGTATTCTCCTTAGAGAATGTTTTGAAGTGTGTGACTTATGGCTCACCTTTGCAATCTCATTCAATAACGATTGATTGATTTATAAAGAAGCGTGGAGAGACAGGCTCGTAGAAGCGCTAGCAACCTGTTCCAATGATCTAATTGGAATTGCGGTGCTAAATCCTGATCCGGACGAGGTGTTTGGAGAATATGAATTAATTATATGAAAAAGCAATTTATTTCCGGCGCATGCGCATTCAAACAAATTAAACATACAGTATGTGTGGTTTTTTGTTGTTGCTATTGTAATTGATTCGTTGTAACAACCGAATTAGTAACCCAAACGAGTATTCATTTATGAATTTCGAGACCAAAGCCATACGTACGCAAATTGACAATGCCAGCCACCGCGAGCATTCAGTGCCTCTTTATCTGACAAGTAGCTTTACTTTCAATGATGCAGAGGAGGCCAGAGCTATGTTTAACGATGAGATTCCTGGTAATATATATTCTCGCTACTCCAACCCAAATACTGATGAGTTTATTCAGAAAATGTGTCAGTTGGAAAATACCGAAGATGGAATTTCTGTAGCCACCGGCATGTCAGCCATGTTTACGAGCATAGCTGCATTGCTCAAATCAGGTGATCATGTAGTGTCTTCAAGAGCCATTTTTGGATCTACACACCAGCTGTTTACTAAGGTTTTTCCTAAGTGGGGGATAGAGAGTTCGTATTTTGATTTGGGCTCTCCCGAAGATTGCGAAAAACTAATAAGGCCAAACACTAAAATGATCTTTGTGGAAACACCCTCCAACCCGGGCTTGGATTTGGTGGATTTGGAGTATTTGGGCAAACTGGCTGAAAAACACAATGTGATTCTAAACGTTGACAATTGTTTCGCTACCCCTTACCTGCAAAATCCTTCAGATTTTGGTGCACATATTGTTACCCACTCGGCCACTAAGTTTATCGATGGTCAGGGGCGAACGCTGGGAGGAGCCATCCTTGGTACCAAAGAATTGATTGAAGAAGTGAGGTTTTTTGCTCGTCATACTGGCCCGAGTATGTCTCCATTCAATGCCTGGGTTTTGAGCAAAAGTTTGGAGACGCTGGCGGTAAGAATGGATCGTCATTGTGACAATGCGCTGACACTTGCCAAATATTTAGAATCGCATGCGGAACTGGAAATGGTAAAATACCCGTTTCTCGAATCACACCCACAACATGCAATTGCTCAAAAGCAGATGAAAAAGGGTGGGGGTATAGTGACTTTTGTGGTAAAGGGAGGATTGAAGCGCGGTGCGGCCTTTTTGGACAATCTTAAAATGCTGAGTCTTACTCCCAATTTGGGCGACACCAGAACCACGGCCACACACCCAGCTTCTACAACACATAGCAAGCTGACCGAAGATGAAAGAAATATAGTAGGTATCGCACCTGGTTTGGTGCGTATCTCTGTAGGGTTAGAAAATATAGAAGACATCATAGCAGACATAGATCAGGCGCTTGATGCAAGTAAGAATTTATAATAAGGACGAATAACACTATCAGAATGAGCTTAAACGAAATCACAAAAGAGGCTAAAGCGGACGTAGAGGAGCTGTTGGGTAAAATAGATAAGTTCAAAAATGGTCAAATGGATGAAGACCGTTTCAAGGCTTTTAGATTGACAAGGGGAGTTTATGGACAGAGGCAGTTGGGGGTGCATATGTTTAGATTGAAGCTACCATACGGTAAAATCACAGCAAACCAACTGCGGGTAGTGTCGGACCTTTCTGTGAAATACGGCAGTAGTAACCTGCATCTGACTACACGTCAGAATATCCAGCTGCACTACGTAAAGCTAGAGGATAGTGCAAAAGTCTATGAAGCCCTGGAAGCGGCCGGAATGACAGCACGTGAGGCATGTGGCAATACTGTCAGGAACATCACAGCATCGCCGTTCGCTGGTATAGATCCCAATGAGCCATTCGATGTGGTGCCTTATGTAGAGGCTACTTTTAAATATTTTTTGAGAAATCCTATCTGTCAGGATATGGGCCGAAAAATTAAGATTGCTTTTTCGTCTAGCGATCAGGATGCGGCTTTTACCTATATCCATGATTTTGGATTTATTCCGGTGGTCAAAGACGGTCAAAGAGGCTTTAAAGTGTTGTTGGGAGGAGGGCTTGGTGCTCAGGCGTTTATGGCGCAACTGGCGTACGAATTTTTGCCTGTAGATCAACTTATTCCTTTCGTGGAGGCTGGGCTAAGAGTTTTTGACAGATATGGAGAAAGGGAAAGAAGACATAAGGCGAGATTGAAATTTTTGATTGAGCCGAAAAAGGGGCTTGGACTTGATGGGTTTATGAAACTCGTGGATGAGGAAAGAAAAGCTTTGCCATACAAATCATTCCCGATAGAAGCTCTGGAAGATCAGATAGAGTCAAACCCTGCTTCCGATCTTTCTGCTGTTTTTGAAGGAGAAAAAGACGCTGATTTTCTTACATGGGCAGGGACAAATGTTTTCGAGCAGAAGCAAAAAGGACTATATGCGGTAAAGGTGAAAATCCCTCTGGGTGATATCAAACCTGATACGGCTAATGATCTGGCTGATATCGTTGATAAATATGCGGCAGATGATATCCGAATCACAGTGAATCAGGGATTGCTGTTTAAGAATATTCAGCCAGGGGACATTAAGAAGGTCTATGAAGATCTTAACAAGCTCAACTTGTCTGAAGCAGGTTTCGATACACTGGCGGATGTGACAGCATGCCCTGGCACAGATACCTGCAACCTGGGTGTGACCAACAGTACAGCGCTTAGCCTTGAATTGGAAAAATTGATCAAAGAAGAATACCCTCACCTTATTGATGAGTCTTTGATCAAAATCAAGATCAGCGGATGTATGAACTCATGTGGTCAGCACATGATTGGAAATATCGGCTTTCACGGTAGTAGCATCAAGTATCAGGGCAAGGTGTGTCCTGCACAGCAAGTCGTACTGGGAGGAGGTATTGATCCTGACGGCCGTGCCAACATAGCCGAAAAAGTGATCAAGCTCCCTTCCAAGAGAATTCCAGAAGCGGTGAGGTGGTTGTTAAATGATTTTGAAGAAAAAGCCGAGGAAACAGAGTATTTCAATGCCCATATCAGGCGACAAGGAAAGATATATTTTTATGACCTGTTGAAGCCATTGGCTGATCTGAGTACACTTGAGGATACAGGGTTTCAGGATTGGGGTAAAGAAGCAGATTTCATTCCTGAAATAGGAGTAGGAGAGTGCGCCGGTGTGATGATGGACCTTGTGGGAACAATCCTTGGCGATGCGCAAGAGAAATACGGTAAAGCACAGCTTTCTCTTGACTCTGGACTTTGGTCAAACGCCATTTACTACACTTACAATGCGTTGGTTATTGGTGCCAAAGCCATTCTGTTAAGCAAGGATATTCAATGCAATACCCATCTTGGGATCATTGGTGATTTCGAAGAGAAAGTTCAAAATGAAGGTTTGGTAAGTTTGGATACCTCATTTAGTGAGCTTGTCCTGCAAATCAATAAAAACGAGCCATCTGAGGAGTTTGCTCTGGCATATTATGAACAAGCCAAAAAGGTTTGTGATGAGATCATAGCATTGAGAAATGCTG
Organism: Cyclobacteriaceae bacterium; assembly: GCA_039944535.1. GTDB lineage: Bacteria > Bacteroidota > Bacteroidia > Cytophagales > Cyclobacteriaceae > JAMZMI01. The sequence goes on along the minus strand of JBDUYP010000022.1, from coordinate 509,161 downwards.
AAAGCGACGATAAGTTGGTGGTTAGCAGTTTTTATAAAGCATAAATGGCTGGAGGAGCTCGTTTGACACTTGTAGGTGCGGGTCCGGGTGATCCGGATTTGATTACACTCAAAGGTATAAAGGCTCTGAAGTGCGCGGATGTGGTTCTTTATGATGCTTTGGTTCATAAAGATATGCTGTCTCATGCCGAAGGTGCTCAATTGATTTTTGTTGGAAAAAGGGCTGGAAAGTATAGCGTTGCACAGAAGGAAATCAACGAACTGATAGTGGAGCACGCACTAAAATCCGGAGGGCAGCACGTCGTGAGACTCAAGGGAGGAGATCCATTCGTATTTGCCAGGGGGCTTGAGGAAATTGGGTATGCGGAGAAATTTGGCGTCAGGTCTTCTGTGGTAATAGGCATCAGTAGTATCATGTTGCCGGGATATTACGGCATTCCTTTGACCACCAGGGGGATTAACCAAAGTTTTACTGCGGTGACAGCTACCACGGAGCATGGGGAGCTGAGTGAGGAGGTAGTCACTGCTGCAAAATATTCACCATCAACTGTATTCTTCATGGGGTCGAGAAAGCTAGCACTTATTGCTGAAGAATATCAAAAGGCCGGAAGAGGCAATTTGCCCGTGGCGATAATATCCAGTGGGTCATTGCTGGAAGGGTCGGTGTTTAATGGTACTGTAAACACCATTGTGGATATTTACAACCGTGAAAGGCCTGAAGCCCCTACACTGTTGATATTTGGTGAGGGTGCGGCCAAAGCGCACGATATTCAACCATTTCAAGAATAGCGATATGAATGATCAGGTTCAGGGAGGTAATCCACTTTTTCCGATTTTTTTGAAGTTGGATCAAATCCAAACGCTTATCGTTGGAGGGGGAAATGTGGGTTTGGAAAAACTGGAGGCCCTTTTGAAAAATGACCCCAACGCACGAGTCACAATAGTAGCACCAGAAATAAGGCTAGAGATAAAGACACTGGCCAATGAGAATCTGAATCTAGTAGAAAGAGCTTTTAAGAAAAAGGATTTAAAAAAAGTTGACCTGGTGATTTTGGCAACTGACCAGCCCGAATTGCACAAGAAAATAAAAAAGCGTGCCGACAAAAGGCACTTATTAGTCAATGTGGCTGATACGCCTGAATTATGTGATTTTTATTTGGGTTCTACGGTAAAGAAAGGTGATCTGAAAATCGGTATCAGTACCAATGGAAAGTCACCCACATTTGCAAAACGATTTAGAGAAGTTCTTGAAGAAATTTTACCTGACGAAACAGGTGAACTCCTTTCCAATCTTAAATCCATAAGAGACAAGCTAAAAGGGGATTTTCAGGAAAAAGTCAAAGAACTGAATAAGATTACCTCTGTTTTAAAAGATAAATGATCAGCCATTCCATCCTTTGTGTTCGAGGGAGGGTCTTTTTGTTAGGTTGATGGTTAGGTTAATGATGAAAAAAGGGTCACTTCGCTTGAGGTGACCCTTTTTAAATGATGTGGACTGATTTTTACTGAGTGCTTCAGTGTGTTATGCTTAGTTTTTATCTAGCAAATACTACCTGCTGATGATGAGTTTTTTGGTGGATTGATAATCAGAAAGACCCTCAGCTTGCGTGCCGATGATATACGTCCCCGGGGAGAGCTTGTGATCAACCCTAATGTTGTTTTCACTGTAAGTTTCTGTCCAAACCATTTTTCCATCCATGGTATAAATATATAAGTGGTTGGTTGCTGATGGGTTTTCAAATTGAATCTCGAAGGTTTCGTATGCCGGATTAGGGAAGATGTTGAATTCCCGGGTTTTCGTCCGAGTTGAGAGGGGGATCACCTCATCTAGTTGCGAAAGTGCAGTCTCATGCCGGCGAGCAATGTATTCTTTCAGACCATATCTTACGTGAAATTGATCAAGCCGGGTTTCGAAGCTCTTGTTGAAATCACTTATACTGAACCCGTAATCGTAGGTTCTAAACTCGTCTCGTTCTGCCGCATCTTGGATAAGCGCCTTGAGTTCGTCTATGCGCGGATTCAATTTGGAAGGTAGAAACTCCTCCCTTAGTAGCCTATCCATAACCCGTGTAAACTCTTCTCTATACTTTTCCACCGCCAAAATTCTTTTGGTGAGAGGTCGATCATCATTGTACCAGCTATAGATATTCCAGTCAGCCCAATCTACATCGAAAAAGTCAACGCCAAGCGTATTGTCCAGGTCATAAGGGATGTAGTAGAATTTCCCGTCAGTAGGATTATCATACAAGTAGAAATTGTTTTGGTTTATGCCATAATTGTCCCAATGAGCCACCAAAACTTCCACAGCCAGTGCTCTCAAGTAGCTATTGACATCAAAAACTTTTTCTATTTCCTCTTCAAACAAGCTCGAAGAGGTTTGATTGAGCACCTTAATAAATTTGGCCAGCCCAGAGTAGTCATCCTCTGATTCATTGGTCTTGAGTTCATAAGTTCTCCTGCCTGAATGTTCCTCTTTATATGCGTCGGGGCTGTCTCCCTTGTATTTCAAATCAGCGGGCCAAAGGCACTTGTAAAGGTTGCCGTCTTTGTTGCCAAAGCGCAACTCAACAAATTCCTCATCTATATGCTCCACGTTTATATATAAACCATAGTATGCGTTGTTGATATAAAGCTCGACATGATTGGTTCTGCTGGCTGGTACATGCAAACTATTCATCAAGTCCCAACATAACTTGGCTCGTGCAATCGTAGGGTCATTGTGTTCGCCGTTAAGATTGATTTTCTCAAACCCTTTAAGGTCACGGCCTTTTTCAAAAGAGTTAAACGATACTTTGAATGATTTTTTTGAAGATTGGCGAGAGGTGTTGCCTCTTAACCTGAAGCCAACGTTTTCCTCCAATGCATTAAAATTGAGGGAAGAGAATTGGAAGGTGGCGGTGAACTCCTGATCGCTCTCTCTGTTTTCGCTAGCCAGAATAAAATCTAAATCGGCCTGATCTATGGTAATGTCTATACGTGGCAATATTGAGTCGTCGTATACCTCACTTTCTTCTACAGATAAGATTTGAGAATACGCCAATAGTGGGAATGTGAAAATTAGGAACCAGTAGGCTTTCATCGAGGAATCGGGTTTTATTGTTTGGCTAAGGTGATCAATGTTTTAAGATAATTATAGAATTCTTCTATCTCAGGGGTCAATTCTTTATAATCGGAGGTCAGTTTGAATATTTTTAACTGAGTTCCAGAGTTAAGGATTAGCTTCAGTTTCACCGAATGCTCTTCTGAGGTTTCTTTGAACGCACTGGCGTACTCTTTCTCAAAGTGCGTTTGTATCGAAATCTCCGTGATTGTATCTATTCGCTGGGGTGTTTCAAATTGGTCATGCCGAAATCTTTGATTTGATAGATCCAGTTCAAGAAATGGTTTTTTTCTGGTAAGTAAAATGATAAGAAAGGTGAGTGCCATGAGCGAACCACTAATAACAAGACCTGGGATTGGGGTTCGGATAAAGGCCATTCCAAGAAGAACGCAAATGAACCCAGTCAAAATAATTAGCCAGTTAAGGTCTCTGGGTTTTGTAAATGAAATGGTGCTGTCTGTGACTTTTAATACATACCCGTTTGTATCCAACATTTTGATCGATTCACTACTTAATTCCAGCATATTAAAGGCGTATAGCTGTTGATACTGGAATGAATAAAGTAGTAACCCAGAAAGGGTGCACCTATCGGAAGGGAGGCGTCAACTTAGGACGGGTAATGGAAAAGAAGAAGTAGCTTAAGCTACTTGATTTTCAATAATACTTGATTTCGCAATATCTTCTTCATTCATTCTATCCAGTTTGAAAGCATACACAAATAATGCTTCTAATGTTTTCCATATAATGGTCAAAATGAAGAATGCTGCTGCCAGAGGAGCTAGTATTGCTACGCCAAGTAAGCTTAAAGTTTTCATAGGTTGCGTTTAAATCTCTTTACTTCTCTAAATCTACATAATACAGGTGTGTTTTGTTGCGTGATTTCGATTAAAAATATGAATAATTGGATAAATAATAATTTTAGCGAACCTGAGGATGATTGGAATATGAAAATTTCAAGTTTATAGATTCTTTTACCAAGATGAGAAAGCCAGGTAAACAGATTAGTACGACACCTGAATCCAACAAAAAAGCCACTCGAAAGTGGCTTGTAAATACTTCTTAAAATTTAATTGTCAAATAGAGAAGCTCTCACCACATCCGCAAGTGCGGGTGGCGTTTGGATTTACAAACTGAAAACCCTTACCATTCAGTCCATCTGAGAAATCAAGGGTGGTTCCGACAAGGTAGAGAAGACTCTTTTTGTCCACGATAACTTTCACCCCTTTGTCCTCAAACACCTGATCGCTATCCTTCAGTTGGTCATCGAACAACAAGTCATACATGAGACCTGAACATCCTCCACCTTTCACAGCCACACGCACATTATGCGCTGGTGAGTGTCCGTCCTCTAATCGCAGCTCTGCGATGCGCTCTTTTGCCTTATCTGTTACACTAATCATTTCTTGATATTATTTGTTGACTCAATGCGGTTTGTGTTTTCCCTTTGATTAAATTTATATCAACTCAATCAACCTTTCAAATCGACGAAAAGTTTCCGCACTTTTGCAAAACTAATCACATTTCACAAAGGTGGCACGCATAGAACACATAGGGATCGCAGTAAAAGGCTTGAAAGAAGCAAACGTCCTCTTTACAAAGCTTTTTGGTAAGGAAGCTTACAAGACTGAGACCGTAGAGTCGGAGCATGTGAGTACTTCTTTCTTTGATGTAGGAGCCAAAATAGAATTGTTGGAATCAACTGCAGCGGAGGGTCCCATTTCAAAGTTTATAGAAAAGAAAGGCGAGGGCATTCACCATATAGCATTTGAGGTAGAAGACATAGTCTCCGAAATGGATCGATTGAGGGGAGAAGGCTTCATTTTACTGAACGAGGTACCTAAAAAAGGGGCAGACAACAAATTGGTTTGTTTTCTGCATCCAAAAAGCACGAATGGCGTGCTCGTAGAACTTTGTCAGGAAATCAAATAACACCTGATTAATCAGAAAAACATGAGCGAAACAAAACGTACCGAAATCGGTGAACTGGGAGAATTTGGCCTTATAGAAAAGCTGGCCGGGGGCACTCAAAAGTTTAACGAAGAGACTCTAACGGGAATTGGAGATGACGCTGCTGTCATGCAAATGGGCGATCAGCTTTTGCTCACATCTACAGATATGTTGGTGGAGGGTGTTCACTTTGACCTCTCTTATGCTCCACTTGCTCACCTGGGCTACAAGGCCATAGCTGTTAATGTATCTGATATTGCAGCTATGAACGGCACACCAAAGCAAGTTACTGTTAGCATAGGCCTGAGCAACAGGTTTTCGGTTGAGGCAGTTGAGGCGCTATATGAGGGAATTAATGCGGCATGTGCGGATTTTAAGGTTGATTTGGTGGGAGGCGATACTACATCATCTCCATCGGGTTTGATAATTTCTGTCACTGTTTTGGGTACAACCCATAAGGAGGAAGTCACATACAGGAGCACAGCTCAAAACAAGGATATAGTGTGCGTTACTGGTGATTTGGGTGCCGCATATGTTGGCTTGCAGGTTTTGAATAGGGAAAAACAAGAGTTTGTGTCCAACCCGAATATGCAACCTAAATTGGATAAATATCCGTACGTCGTGGAGCGGCAGCTCAAACCAAAAGCCAGAATGGATATCATCCACGAACTCAGGGATCTGGGTGTGAAGCCTACCTCCATGATTGATGTGTCGGATGGGCTGGCGTCAGATCTGTTCCATATTTGTAAGCAATCAAACCTGGGAGTGGCTATTTATGAAGATAAAATTCCGATAGATAAAGAAGCCTACGAAACAGCGGCTGAGTTCAGTATAGACCCAAACACCTGCGCTTTGAATGGAGGTGAAGATTATGAGTTGCTATTCACCATTGGCCAAAAAGATTTTGAAAAGGTCAAAAATCACAGAGATATCCACACAATTGGGTATATGCATGAGCCCGATAAAGGTAAAGTGATGGTAACGCGAAACAACAATACAGTGCCACTACAGGCACAAGGTTGGAAACATTTTTGAACCTTGAATGTTAGTGTGATTGGTTGATAATTTTAATATATTGAACAAGCAGGAATTTCGACTGAAATCCCATAAGCCGCTATGCCATTTAACAGTCCTCACCTTAGTAAAGTCAAAGTAAACCTTGCCGTCCAATTCATCTTAGGAGCCATGGTTGTTATTCTGACAGCTTTTGTATTTGGGATCCGGCAAGACTTGCATAGTCAGCAAAATACAGACCTGGCTTCCATTATCAATCTTTCTGGCAGGCAAAGAATGCTTAGCCAGAATATTGCCAAGAGCAGTGTTTTAGTAGGTCAGTATGGAAAAGAATTTCTTAGACCTAAAACGGTTGACTCATTAACTCATTTATTACGTAATTCTCATGAAAGATTACAGTCTGCAAACATACGTCTAGCTGAAAACCTGGGAGGCACCAACCGACTGGATTCGTTGTTCACCGAAATAAACCCACTTTTAAATAACCTGATTAGTGCAGCCCAGTTACTATCCCGAGGAGACACAGCTGGTACTTCTGCGCATCTGGATAATCTATTGAAATGCGAATCACAATTTCTTACGGTTATGGACGAAATAACCAGAGAATATGAAGTCTTAGCTATTCAAGTCATTCAAGACACACATTCAGAGGTTATATGGATGTATGTTGTATTTGGAATATCTGTTTTGATTTCTGCGGGGTGGGTCTATTTCTTTACCATAAAGGCGGTCAGTAGATATTCTCATTCATTAGATAAGGCTCGGGAAAAATTGATTTCGGCAAACGAGGATGCCAAGCTCAGATTAGAAAAGCTAGAGTTTTTGACTGAATCGATCCAGATTGGGATCTGGGAAAATAATGTTAAAACAAAAGAACAACAATGGTCGGCTCGTCTATACAAGATTCTCGATTTTGAACCAAATGAGATAGCAGGAACGTCCAAATCGTTTCTTGAAAGAACACATCCTTCTGATGTTCAAAAACTATTGGATGCTTCCGAAATTTCGAGTAATACAGGGATGTCGTCCGCTCTAGAGCTCCGTGTAAAAACAAAAGGGAATGATTATAAGTGGGTAGAGGCAGTAGGGAATATAAAACGTGATGCTGAAGGGAACTCTGAATTGATGATTGGTGGGGTAATGGATATCAATGAGCGGAGAAACCTCGAAAATCAACTGCGTGTTTTTGTGGCCAATGCTCCGGCGGCTATTGCTATGTTCAACACCGATTTGGAATATCTAGTGGTTAGCCATAAGTGGTTGGAGGATTATAAGGTAGCAGATAAGGTAATAGTTGGGAGTAGTTTGTTAGATGAGTTTCCCGAGATAATGGGTGATTGGAAAAGTATCCATGAGCAGGCCATGAAAGGGGAGGTGCAATCAAAGCAGGAAGATTTGTTGCAGGCAGGTGATAACCAATGGATCAAGTGGGAGGTGCGTCCATGGTATATTAGTGATGGCGAAGTGGGTGGAACGATCATGTTTACTGAGAATATTACCAACGCCAAACAAAAAACCGAAGATTTAAAGAAAGCAAAGAAACAAGCAGAAGAAGCCTCGAAAGCAAAAGAGAGATTCTTGGCTACAATGAGCCATGAAATTAGAACTCCGCTGAACGCAATTGTGGGAATGACTCAGGTGTTACTAGCGGACAATCCCAAGAAAGACCAGGTGGAAAACCTCAATTTGCTTCATTTCTCTGGCGAAAACCTTCTGAATTTGATCAATGATATTTTGGATATAAGCAAGATCGAATCAGGCAAACTCCAACTGAACTGCGATCCATTTGATCTGAAAATTCTCCTAACCAACATCAAAAATTCACTCAGCCAACAAGCTGCCGAGAATCTTGTGTCCATTGATCTGAATTATGAGCAAAGCCTGCCCAATGCCTTTGTCGGAGATAAAACCCGGTTGTCTCAGGTGATATATAATCTGGCTGGCAATGCTATAAAATTTACCAGCGAGGGCAATGTGATGTTGTCGGTCACATCAATCAAAACGGATTCCGAATACACCACTTTAAAAATTTCCGTTAAAGATGAAGGAATTGGCATATCTCGAGAAAACCAGGATAAAATATTCAAATCTTTCGAACAGGTCACGTCAGTGAAATCAAAAGATTACGGAGGAACCGGGCTGGGACTATACATTACAAAAAGGTTGCTTGAGCTCATGGGTAGTGCCATTTCCGTCAGCAGTGAAGTAGGCAAGGGGTCAGAGTTTTCTTTTGATATAAAAATGAAAAATGCTCCGGCTGGCTTTGTTTCGCCTGATCTCAAAAAGGAGGATAAAGGCAGTTCTTTTCATAGCAAGAAGATCCATATATTAATAGTTGAGGACAATACTGCAAACCAGTACCTGATGGGAAAAATCTTGGAACAGGCTGGCATTACATATGATGTTGTCAGTAATGGATTGGAGGCACTGGAGCAGTTGCAATCAAAGGCATATGATATGGTACTCATGGATTTTCAGATGCCAGTTATGGATGGTTTGACTGCTACAAGCAGGATTCGGGCCAGTGACGAATCATATTTTCAGAATATCCCAATCATACTACTCACAGCAGATACTTACCGAAATTCGCAAGCTGCGATAGAGTCTGGTATTACTGAATCCTTATCTAAACCGTTTAATGTAGCGGACCTTCATACTGTGATCAACCGACACAGTGGAAAAGTAGCCAAAATAAAAAAAACAATTAGCTCAGAAGAGAGTCATGTATTGGATGTTATCCGTGAATATTCAGGCGGGGATACAGATTTCGAAGTAGAGTTCTCGGGACATTGTATTGATAACTACAAAGATTTCATTTCGGAAATAGACACCTTTTCTAAAGAAAGGGATTTTGAGAGGCTTAAAAGAGCGATACACAAAATTCAGTTGCTTAATAAGCTTTTTCAGCAGGATGATCTAGTATTGTCCTTGACTGATCTATCAAACGGGGATGCGAAATTTGATCAACCCCTTATGGCGTCTATTTTACAAAGCTGCCACTATATGGTTAATGAGTTAAAGAAAATAAAATGAAAAAATATTCCTACGCAATAGTCGATGATGATTTGGCATTTATCATGCTACTGAAGAAAAGCCTGGAGAGTTTCGAAAACCTTGAATTTGTAGGGTCCTACACCTCCACAATCGAGGCGGCCAGGGGAATTACGAAACTGAGGCCAAATATTCTTTTTCTTGACATGCAAATAGATGCGCTGGATGGACTAGATATGCTTAGCGTTATTGAACCTTTGCCCAAAACAATTGTGATATCAAATAGCATTGATCAAATGGATGAAGCATTGTCGCTGAATGTATACGATTATATTAAGAAGCCTGTCAAGTCTGATAGGCTGGCTATCGCTATAAATAAAGTAACAAACGCTGATTAATATGTTGTATTGGCGAGGTGCATAAACTAAATCAGTAGGTATTAAAAACAACAATCGATTGTTAAAATACGCGTCACATTTCAGTATTATCGTTTCCATTTTAGTCCTCATGGGCTGGCTGGCCGATATTGATTTTCTTCAAAACCTAGGTTTCGAGGATGCCAGTATGAAGGTCAATACTGCTATATGCTTTTTCCTTCTGGGAGTGACTTTGCTACCAGGGAAAGGCTTTCACCGATTAAAGTTAGTAGCAGCTTTCATGGTCTGTTTGCTCGCGGGTCTTTCAGTAATAGAAAACCTCTTTTTTGTCGATTTAGGTATTGATCAGTTTTTGATTAAAGATGAAGGTAGCTCCAGAGGGCTTATGTCTTTGGGGACGGCATTGTCTTTCTTCTCCTTCGGTATTGTTTTCTTCCTGTTTGAAATGTCTACGCGTTGGCCTAAAAAAGTTGGGCAGTATGTCTTAAATGTCATTTCTGTTATTGCGTTTTTGGCCATGCTGGGCTTCATTAACAACATATCCAGTGAGAGCAATTTGGCCTTTATATCATCAATGGCCGTTCACACAGCTTTTTTGCTGCTTTTATTATCCGCACGAGCGTGTCAGCTCCACCCTCAATATGGATTTACAGGATTGCTCACAGGTTCGCGATTAGGTAGCCAGACCGCCAGGCAGCTTTTTCTGATCTTGGTTTTTATCATAGTCACATTTGATGTCATCACCAACGCTATGATCAATTCTGGGTTTATTGGTGTCTCAAACGGTCTGAATGTATTTGCCATTGCCCTCTTGTTTGCCTGCTTCTCAGCCATTTCCATCATTGCTTTACAGTTAAATGAGGTTGATAAAATCCGACTGAAAGCTGAGCAAAACCTGAAGGATACTAATGCCAATCTGGAGAACGAAGTAAACGAACGCACATCATCTCTCAAAAAAACACTTGACCTACTGTATGAGACAAATCGAGTGGCACTCGTGGGAGGGTGGGAGATTGATCTGGCCAATGATAACGTGGATTGGACCTCAGTGACTAAGAGAATTTTCGAGGTGCCCGCTAACTACATCCCCAATTTCACTGAGAAAATGGAGTTTTACAAGCCGGGCAAGAGCCGGGAAGCAATGTCGAAAGCAATCAACGATGCGCTTTCCTTCGGCTTGCATTGGGATATGGAGTTGCAGATAGTGAGTGCCAAAGGCAATGTCAAATGGATCAGAACCATTGGTCGCCCGACATTTGCCGATGGTAAATGCGTGAAACTAAATGGTACATTTCAGGACATAGATCTGAGAAAAAAGGCGGAGTTGCGAATTGAGGAAGAGGTAAATTTTCTGCAAACTGTTTTGGATAATATTCCGGTCAATGTCTATGTCAAAGATTTGGATTCGAGGAAGACATTGGTCAACAAAGAGGAGCTGAAACTGATTGGGTTCAATGATAGAAGTGAGGTTTTGGGTAAAAGCGATTTCGAGATTTACCCGTCAGAGTCGGCTGAAATTTCGAGGAAGGAAGACCTGGAGGTATTCACAACCGGGGAACCAATAATCAGGAAGGAGACATCCATAACTATGGATGATGCTCGGACAGAGCATTTTCTGTCATCAAAGATTCCTATTAGAAACAAAGAAGAGGAGATCACCGGACTGTTGGGAGTAAGCGTAAATATTACAGAAAGAAAAATCGCAGAAGAAAAGCTGAAGACCCTTGCCGTGCTGGAGGCCAAAAGCAAAGAAATGGATCAGTTTGCGTACGTAGCATCACATGATTTGAGAGAGCCGCTCCTCACGGTCAAAAATTATCTAAAAGTTCTTCTTGAGGACTTTGGTGCTGATATTGATGAAGAAGCTAAGAGGTATGTAAGTGTAATACAAAATGGGGTAGGGCGCATGGAAGATATGATTCAGGCTCTTTTAGATTACTCCAGACTGGGCAGGGTAAAAGAGCTTGAGAGAATAAATGTTAGCGATATTCTTGATCAGGTTATAGCCGATCTTGACTTTAAGATCAGCGAAAGTAAAGCTCAGATAGTTTTGAACAAAAAGATATTTCCGGTAGTTAAAGCCTATCCCGTGGAGTTAAAATTGGCCTTTCAAAACCTGATTTCTAATGCGATAAAATTTGGACGGGAAGGGTTTCCTGTGAAAATTACAATTGATCATACCAAAGTTGAAGGTGGATGGCAATTCAGTGTGTCGGATAATGGTATAGGCATTCCTGAAAAAGAGTTTAAAAATATTTTCTTGATTTTCAGAAAACTGCATAGAAGAGACGAGTTTGCAGGTTCTGGTATCGGGCTGGCTCATTGTCGCAAAATAGTCGAGTATCACAATGGAGATATTTGGGTGGAATCCAAACAAGGAATAGGTAGTACCTTTTATTTTACAATATTGACTGAATAGCTATGAAAAATAAGTTGAACTGTGTGTTGCTTGTAGATGACGATCAGGACTGTAATTTTTTACACCAGCGTACTATTCAAAAGGTTGGTTGCACTGATAGCATAGAGGTCGTTTTGGATGGAGAGCAAGCCCTGAAGTATTTAAATAACCCTGAGAATCAAAGACCGGATCTGATCTTTCTTGATGTGAATATGCCGAAGGTTAACGGCTGGGATTTTTTGGAGGAATATGCTAAAATAGATGAGAACTTACGAGGAGATGTTGTCATCGTTATGCTCACCACATCTCTCAATCCGGAAGATTTTCAGCGAGCTCAGTCTAATGAGTTTGTAAATGGATTTGTTAATAAGTATTTGGAGCCGGATGCACTCAAGGATGTTCTCAAAGAAAATTTCCCAGAGATTTATAAGGATTAGCCATAGGGTTTTGTGTTCTCTGGAGCTATCGTCAAGTGAAATACTGTGTCTGATTCAGGTTTGCTGATCAAACTGATAAGAGCCAGGTGTTTTATGATTCTCTTAATGCTTTTAGGCTTGGTTAGGCTCTCGTTTTCCTGAATATGTTTGGTTTGCGGTTGAGAAGCGAATTCTGAACTACAGTTAAAACATGCCATTGCCATTTGCTGCATGGTCAGGAATGATCTGCAGCACATCCCAATGCTCCACTATTTTCCCGTCCTCATCAAATCTGAAAATGTCAATGCCAGCGTAATCCTGGTCTCCCGGCCAAAATTGATGGCAGTGCAAAACCACCAGGTCTTTCTCCGCTACTGCTCTTTTAAATTCCACTCGTTTTCCCGGATACTCTTCTTCCATTCTCTTGAAGTATTCAATGAATGCTTCTTTTCCATCTGCTACATGTGGATTGTGTTGCGTGTAGCTATCCCCAACGTATAATTCGATCGCTTTTTCGGGCTGGTTTTGATTAAACATCAGATCGTAAAAAGCTTTTGCATTTGTCTTATTAGCTTCAGTATCTTGTGTCATATCATATTGATTTATTGTTCAATGCTGTAAAGCTTAATTTAGTTCATAAAAAACAATGCAACTCTTACGAGTAGAGCATGAGGATATTGATAAACTTCTGGTCGAACAAGGGCTCACGGAAAAGGTGATGCTTGTGAAGCGAAAGGGGTGGTTGCATTTGGAAATAGGGGGTAAGAATTTTGCTTTTCACCGCAAGCAGGAAACGAACCTAATCGGCGGCCAATTTTGCGATCACTACATATATTATGTCAAAGCCGAAGGAGAGACGGCAGAGTTTAAGTATTGGAGGCAGGTGAGGGCAAGGTTGTCAGAATGGCTTACTACTATTCCTTAATGGCCTTTTTCGTCGCACTGACCAGGCGTCCCCGAGCTCTCGAAGGGAATGTCACCCTGAGCCTGTCGAAGGGTCATCACTGCGAGCGGAACAAAACACAGCAGGGTTATATAAGCATAAGATTCTCACACCTTCGTGCCTCGGGTTCAGAATGACGGAAGGTAAGGGAGTGCCTCAGTGTGACACCAGGGATAAGTGTGACACCACTACATACATTTTATACCGTCATTGTGAGCGAAGTGCAACGCAGCGTGACAATCTTATCATGGCTACCCAGGATGGACTTATGGAGAGGATGATCTCCCATCTAATCATGAGATTCTTGCACCTTAGTGCCTCAGGTTCTTTATGACGTTGGCGATTTGACCTCTGTGTCGGAAGCAAGAAGACTTTTGCTGTCCTAGTGTAGCGCCTTGTGAATGGTATTGTATTTTTCTTCCCAGGTTTCTTTTGCAATCATGTTTAGAATCAACTTGCTAGCATCGGTAGCAGCAAGAATTTCTTTCTTTCTGGCTTCTTTTACTTCATCCTCTATCTGCTTCTCATTTTTAGAGAAAAGATCCCAGGCCGTTTTGCCATCTTTATCCTCAGCATACGGGTCGAAGTTGAATTGTTCCAGTCTGCTAAGAATTGTGATTTCTCCACTTCTTTGTCCTTCGCCATCGATCACCCTCTGGATAGCCCAATGCAGCATCGTGCCTCCATTTTTCGTCACCTTGCCCGCAGGAGCGAGATTCATTCCTGTTATGAAATTTTGAAGCTGATCTCCGTAAAGGTTATCTCCATTCTTATCCAGATAATACTGTACCACTGAAGCTCCATCTATAGACGTATTGAAGTCAAAATCTTTAGACAAGTACTCGTCACGGCTAAATATTCCTCCGGAGGTAACCATCGCTTTCAACAGACTTTGACCTTCAGTTGTTTTCACTTTGTTCAGATCAAATTTTCTATCCAAAGCTTCGAATAGCTCGTAGTTTCCGCTGTTGAAGGCATGGTAAACGATACTTTCCTGATCAGCGAGTGATTTACTTGTGGAAGCTGCGGTTGTTGAAGGCACACCGTAAGAAACTCCGTTTTGCAATTTTTGCATGCTATATTCATCCAGAGGTTTATTCATTTGTAAGGCATACATACCATAGTAGTTTGCCACAGCGTCTATTTCATAACTAGCTAATTCACTTTTGTTCAGGTAGCTGCTGTACATGTTAATAGCTGCCGACATATCTGTACCTGTCTTTTCCTGAACAATTTTTAGGCGATCCACGGTGGTTCGTATTTTATCAGTGATGCTCACCTCATCTACGATTGTATAGTTTTCCCGTATGTATTTCCCGAAACCTTCTTTGTACTCGGCGTATGCTCCACCTGCATCATTGAGTATGGTTATATAAACTGAACCATCCAGCTCATTCTCTTCATCTTTTGGCATGGGAGTACCGCTAAGGTAGCTTCTGTATTTTCTCACATATTCCTCTGAAGTTTGGACTGATTTTCTCTTCTGCTCCTCTGTGAAGTATTCATTTGTTTCCATGTCACGCAAAGTTTGAAGGCCTATTTCCATTTGGGAAAACATCATATTCATACGAGAACTAAGTGAATACCCTTTTAGACCTGTTTCAACTATTTTTTCTACGGCTACAGGTGGAGTAGTTTTTACCTCTTGAGGTTTTATTTCAGCCAGAGAAGGGATTTGGTCAAATGAAACCAGGTCAGACAGTAGGTATTTGGCAGCATTGCTATTTGGGGAAGCACTTTTTACCTGGCTGGCAAACTTTTGAAGTACCCTCTTAGAAAGTTCCGGAGTTGATTTGATGATTTCTTTTGCCACCACGCTTGAGCAAAGAACCTCCAGGTAGTTGGGTTCGCTGTTGGCTTCATCTATCAGACCACTAACAATTGATTTAGCACTGCCCGTGCTCATGGTATTGAGCTGGCTGATGGCTGCCGAGATGTCCGTTTTGGCTTTGGCATAAAAAAGGGTTGGCGAATCTGCATATTTGCTTTCGTAGTAGCCCTTGCGTTCAGAGTTATCCATCAAAAAATTAAAGGCTTCTCCTGACTGGGCTTTGTTGGCTACATCTATTGGTGTGTACCCTTTTAGCTCAAAATCTAATGGTACGCCCAGTTCAAGGAATCTCTGAAGACAGTTTGTGCTGTTGTTGATGGCGCATAGCATGATCGTTTTTTGCAACTTAATGTTGATTTCGCTTTGGCTGAGGCCGTCTATATATTTGTTCAATACGAGCTGTAGGGCATCTGGCTGATCCAGGATGATGGCCTGGGTTAGGATGTTGTTGCTGCCGATTTTGATGGTTTTGTCGAGACCGGCATCAAGAAATGCGGTGATGTATTCTTTGTCGTTAGACCGGAGGGCGGAGCTCACTTCTGATTCGGCCATACTCTTTACCTGCTCCAGTTTTTCGTTTCGCTTTGAGTCAAAGAAATAAGGGTCCAGCTGCTTGGCCGTGAGCATGGTGCTGAGTGCCAGGATAGTTGTTTGCTCAGAGTAATAAACCCCCAGCTGGTAAAAGTGTGAAGCCTTGGGGTTGGTTTTGGCAGCCGCCGCAGCATAGCTGATTGCGGCACTTAGGAATGGCTCGTGACCTGACTCTTGGTAGTAGTCATACTTGCGCCTGGCTACTTTGATGTACTGGATGTCCTTCGCCACAAATTTGTTTTCTATGGTATTTACATCTGGCTGAGCAGGTTTAGGGCAGTTGTTGTTTAGCCAGTAAGTACTTGTAGAGCTCCAGTTGGACTCCATGCTCTTGGCATAGCATCTTAGATTATCGACAAAGTTGAGGTTGTACTGTTCGTCTTTAGCGTCTTCGGCATAAGCCGCGCGCTCTATATAATTGTTTATTGCCTGATCATTGTATTCGATCGCATTCCAATAAATCTCTGACATTCTTTGCCTCCTTTGCTCATTGAGAGCCGCTTTTTTTCTTTCCAGTTCTTTTTCGGCTTCTCTCATTTCGTTCATCGCCCCGAAGGCCCCAAGTGCCCCCGTCAGTGCTCCTGCAGCATCACCTGAGTTGATCGAATTGCTTATTTGTTGTCCTTGTTGATAACCAAAATCAAAGCTTTGCTGATTGTACTGCTGCTCCAGCATTTCTATGTTTTGCATTTTGCTTTCAAAGTCTGCAAGTAGCTCGTCGGGATCTGTGGTCTCAATGAGGTTTTGGTAGCGATTCAGGTTGCTCGTGAGCCCATTGGCTATCTGCTTACCCTGATTGATTATACCCTCACCGTACTTGTAGTATGAGTAGCCCTGTGGATTGTATTCCTGCATGAGGTCTTCTTTCCACTGCTGGGTACCTTGCGCAAATGAGCCTGTACCCGTTGCGAATAGCAGGAGGATGAGAGATAATTTGAAAAGCTCGGCCGATCGGTAGGGGAATGGTTTTGACATAATATTTGGTTAGTAATCGTAATTCAGGTTTTTGAGTTCTTTATTCATTTTGTTGATCGCATTGTCAACATATCTTTCTGATATTTTTTGGATTTCCTCCAGACATTCAGGGCTAAGCTTATCAGCTTCTATCGCCTTGATTAATTCCTTGTTGTAGGCCTCCATTTCCTGATTGCTTCGGTCCAGATGCTGAGTGTTAACATCGCCACTGTAGGCCTGATTGGTGATGCGATTCAGGTTTTGATAAACGCGGCTGGTTTGTTGAATAAGCCTGGTGCATAGCGCAGGGTCATAATTGTGTCTGACCGGTTCAGTAGAGTTTGATGACACACCTGATGAGCCGGATGGAGTGTCGATGATTTTTCCAGCATCCTGGTCTATTTTGGATGATACTTCGGTATTGGTTTCGTTTTCGGCAATATCATCAAAACCGAATTCTGAAGCTAAATCTTCTTCCAGCTCTTCCATGAAATCATCCAGCCCCTGATTAGCTACGTTTTTATTGGTGGTAGAAGTGGCTGGTCCTATGTAGTCTTCCAGCGTATAGCCTCCGATCTCCCATTTCACTACTTTTGGTTTGTTGAAAAACCAGCTGCCGTCCCCCTCGTCATCAAACTCTATGGAGCTGTTGGGTCCCATTTTCGTCACAAGAGCAGAGGCTGAGATGGTCGTTCCGGTGTTGTTGTGACAGATATGCGCGATTGGGTCCTCGGGGCTTTCCACGTTGATGGTGAATGTTGGAGATCGGTGGAAGTAGACAGTCTTTCCTGCGTTTTGATTATCCAGACGGTATTTGATTCTGTAATATTTCAGGGTTCGGCCATCTGCCCATTTTTCTCGTTCGCCTTCCGGTGGGTCGTTAAACTCACACTGTGATATGCTTTCGCCCCATTGGTCTGGTCCTGCAAAAATGTTGAACGAAAGGCGGATGCCATTTTGGTTGTAGAGTACGCCACTTCCGGCTATGGGAGGCCCATCAAATGCCGTCCAAAAGGAGGCGCCAGCGTAGTTCTTTTTCTGAGCACCGAGGGTGCCGGATAGACATGCCAAAAAAAGGCATAACGTCCATTTGCTAAAAAAAGGCTCTTTAAAACTTACTGGTCGAAACAAGATGGTGCTATAGCTTGGGTTAATACTTATGAGACTGCTATCTCAACCTTAAATTAACCAGACGGATGCTGATCTGAAAGTACTCTTAGAGGTTTTTTGATAAACAAAATGTATGTTTTATATACCGCAAACAAGGGTTTATGTGCTCGGAGGGCTGTTTTTTATCCCTGATATCAGGTAGGCGAAAAAACCCTAAAAAAGTCAACCTGATGAAAGTCAACCTGACTAGGCGTCCCTTCTACACCGTCATTGTGAGCGAAGTGAAACGGAGCGTAACAATCTCATAAGAGTTACCCTGACTAGGTTTATAGTAAGACCGGTAGCGTATGTAAGGATAAGATTCTTTCACCTTCGTTCCTCAGGTTCAGAATGACGGAAGGTAAGGGAGTGCTTCAGGTGGTGTCTTACACTTCGACAGGCTCAGTGTGACACCTAGATAGTGTAACACCAGAGTTCAGTGTGACACCACAACATACCATTTTAGACCGTCACCTTCCGACGGAGCTTAGCGGAGATCGGGAGGTCTTCGTTTTTGTTTACACAGAAATGACCTTTAAGGTCTGAAAGTGTTCTTCTACACCGTCATTGTGAGCGAAGTGCAACGCAGCGTCACAATCTCATAAGGGTTACCCTAAACTTCTTGAATTGTCATGCTGACCAGGCGTCCCCGAATTTCTTGAATTGTCATGCTGACTAGGCGTCCCCGAGCCCTCGAAGCATAAACAATTCATTACTGTGTCTTACACTTCGACAAGCTCAGTGTGACACCTAGATAGTGTACACCAGACATCAGAGTTCAGAATGACGGAAGGTAAGGGGAGTCCTCAGGTTCGGGATGACGATAGCGTGAGCTTGCGTCATTCACCCCAGCAATTCATTGATCCGCCTGGTCCAGTGCTGATAGCGCTTTTGGTAAAAGCTCATGAAATGATCATAGGTGTGCTGGTTGATAAAGTCCGGTTTAGCCATTGCTGTGAAGCGAATAACTTCATCAATACTCGTCAGCACATTCTCAAAGTAAGCAGCTTCTTCTTCTGGAAGGAATTGGAGTAGGTTATAAATCTCAATGGCCAGATCACTAACCGAGAGCCCTCTTTGTACATACTCGTCACCATCGTACATATACCAAAAGTTGCCATTGATCACAGACGGGATATCTAGTGGCGTGTTGTAGTGGGTTTCATAGCTGACAGGGGTGTAGCCGTAATATCCAAAAACCGAATTGAACAGGTAGCTATGCATGTCTGTGGTCAGCTGGATTGCCCTAGGGCAATCCATCATTTTGAGCCATTCATCAAGCGTCAAAAAACCATTTGGGTTGAATGACTGATCTATGATGAGTGTTTCGACTTCTCCACTTTTATCATATGCATGAACGTATGCCGCCACGTGGTAGCCCCAGGTCAGGTCCTGATTGATCTCATAAGGGTCGGCGATGTTGAAAAGTTCGTCCGAAAGGAAGGTGTATCGTGCCGGTGCGAAGCTCCACATCTTACCTGCGGTGATGCCATTTGCACTGAGTAGGAGTGAAATAAAATGCGCTCGATCCTCACAAGAACCATTGATGTATCGGTATTCAATATTTTCATCAGCTACGAGCTTAAAAACCCCGGCTCTTTCGGAGTATGCAATAGGGATCAGCTCAGGTGTCTGGGGCTTGGCGTCCAGCAGCAAGTTGTATTCTTCTTCACTTATCAGTTCCTGTTTGATGATCTCTTTTAGCATAAAAGTGCCGATTTTGGTTTGTTTGAAAATACGTTACTGAGAATCGCCTGGCAATGCGAATTCTCCAATAAAAACCCTTTAAAATGAGTTAAACTCAGATGAGAAAAAATAGCCCTTTCTCTTAAGGAACGCGAAGTTAGGTGAAGGGTTTGACAATCCATTCACAGGGCTCGAAGTAATCGGAAATACTTTTTTGGAAGATGGAAATGAGGCTGTCACAGAAAATGAGATTTGCCATACTGAACCTGTCGAAGAGTAAACAAAAAGTTGAAGATTAGTCATTTGTAAAGTTGAAAATTGAAATCAGGACAAATCCTGATATTATGATTGTTTCTTCCTTACACTTGTCAAATATCTAATGCTTCGACGGGCTCAGCATGACATTTGACATAGCGCTTTGATTACTCCTCTTATTTGTCACCCTGAACCTGCCGAAGAACAAACAAAAAGGGGAATTCATGTGCTTGTTTTAATTCTTCAAAATTGTCTTATACTTCGACAAGCTCAACATGACAATTACTTCGACAAGCTCAAGCTACAAACATGTGTTTTTGAAAAAAAACCAGGGTTTTATTTATTGCTGTAGGCAGTCAATCCGAAATACATCAAAAGAGAGAGGACGTAGCAAATCAGTCCGTAAATGGTGGTGATGGATGAGACTTTCAAGCCACCGGCGAGCATGGCAGGAGATACAGAGCCCATTTGCTCGATGGCCTCAAATGCACTGAAAAGGCCTATTGTTTGCCCCAGCACACCGAGCACAAGAGCCAAAAGGCCAATGGACTTGACCAAAACAATGCGCTGATGCAGTTCCGTCTCATCGGCCTTGTCTTTGCTGATGGTCAAGGCCGCACGTATGGCAACTATTATTGCTGCAAAAAAAGTGATGGTGATGATGCCCATGAAAAGCGGGCCACCCATTACAAATAGATCAATCATAATTTTAGTGTTTAATGTTACAAAATGTTTGATCCAAAGCTAGGTTTGCCTGGTAGCTTTGAGCAAGGTAGAATCCTTTGCCAAACCTGCATTTCATCGACAAAAAGATTGTGAAAGAGCCAAATTTCGCATCTTGGAGTCAAAAAAGTAAAAATGCGTTTGATTCATCACGTTATTTTTTGGGTGGTAGTGGCTGCACTGCTTACCATCGTCTTTGGTTTCGCAGATGGCGAGTATCTAAGGACTTTTTATTTTGTATCCTTCCTAATACCTGTTGCCATTGGCACATCCTATTTTTTCAATTATTATCTCGTTCCGCGGTTTCTCCTAAAGAAGAGATATTGGCGGTTTGGGCTATATGTGCTTTACACGTTGGTGATATCCATTTATTTGGAATTTTTGGTGCTGACTTTGGCTTTCATCGTCCTGGCCAATTATCAATATGAAGAACTGAACCCCTATTCAGCAAACATTTTACTGCTGACTTTCACTCTATATCTCATCGTGTTTATCAATTCGTTTTTTAGGTTGGTCAAACAGTATCAGCTGCATCAGCACCAAATAGCCGAACTCAAAGATGCGCAGCAGAAGAATGCACAGCATGAGATCATTATTAGGGTCGATCGCAAAAATTGCCCGGTAGTTTTGGATCAAATACGGTATGTTGAGAGCCTGGCAGACTATGTCAAGATTCACACCAACGAGACTGTGTTGATTACGAAGGAGAAGATCAGCGAACTGCAAGAAAAGTTGCCTGATTCGTTTATCAGAATCCATCGGTCTTTTCTTGTAAACAGGAGCCATATTTCAAAGTACAGCCGGGAAGAAATAGAGATTGTAGGTGCTGCTTTGCCAATCAGTCGTACCTACAGAAAAAGTGTGCTTGAGCTTTTGGAGGGGTGACTCTCTTTCATGTGAGCTTGTTAAGCTTTTTGTCACTCTGAGCATGTCGAAGAGTAAACAAAAAGTTGAAGATTAGTCATTTGTAAAGTTGAAAACTGAAATCAGGACAAATCCTGATGTTGTGATTGTTTCTTCCTTACACTTGTCAAATATCTAATGCTTCGACAAGCTCGGGGACGCCTAGTTAGCATGACATTTGATATAGCGCTTTGATTACTCCTCTTATTTGTCACTCTGAGCTCGTCGAAGAGTAAACGAAAAGCAGGTTTAATGTATTTGTTTTCAATTCTTCAAAATTGTCTTATGCTTCGACAGGCTCAGCATGACAATTACTTCGATTTGGTACTACTGCAACAGTGCAGATTTGAAAGGTCGAAGAAATCCATTCAAAATATTTACTGTTTTAAGGTTATGATAAATACCGCTATCATTTTTTTATGAGCAGATAGCTTTTACTATAGGGTTCCGAGCGATATTGAAAGAAGATTATGGGAACATGAGACTGGTTTTGACAATAAAGCGTACACGTTTCGAAAAAGATTTTGATTGCGGGTCGTTGGCATTTGCTGCCAGAACTGTCAGTCAGTTACAGGAAAAAAAATAATAAGAGATCTCAAAAGGCAAATGTCTTTGCTTTTTGTCACTCTGAGCATGTCGAAGAGTAAACAAAAAGTGGATTTTATGTGCCTTTGTAATCTTTCAAAATTGGCTTTAGCCCCAACAGGCCTGGCGGGTTATTTAAAAAATGGACTTCTTTCAAGGTTGACAAAATCCATCTGTTATATTTGAAGGTGGATATCGTCAATATACATGAGTAAATCTGTCTGTGAGGAAAAGGTCTTTAGTGAACTGCACGAAACCCACGTGGTAGCTCTCCGCAATTTTCTATTCTACAAACTCGGGGATCTGGAAAAAGCCAGAGACTTCACACAGGAATCTTTTATAAGACTGTGGAACAATTGCAGTAAGGTCATTTACGATAAGGCCAAAAGTTACCTTTTTACCATAGCCAATCGCCTGTTTCTTGATGAAACGGATCATCGCAAAGTTGTGCTTAAGTTTCAGCATCGGACCGATTTGTCGGAAAGCCAAATGGATCATAATCCAGAGTTTGTGTATCGGCAGGAGGAATTTAAGGAGCGTCTGGAGGAGGCTGTGTCGGGTTTACCTGAGAAGCAGCGTGTGGTCTTTTTGCTGAGCAGAATTGACAAAATGAAGAATCGGGAGATAGCCGAGCATTTGGATGTTTCGGTAAAAACAGTTGAAAAACACATAGCCAGTTCGCTGAGTGCTTTGCGAGAAACACTGGATGAGCTCAAAGACATGAAACTGTAGGTAGGGTTTTACCAATAGCCGCCGTTTCATAATCAAAGCCTCGAAATATGGAGAAGGATCAAGAAAACGAACTACTGAACAAATGGCTGAGCCGGGAGCTTAGCGATGAGGAGGCAAGAAGCGCTTTGGGCGATGATGATTTTTTGAAATACCAGCAAATTGTAGCTGAAGTTGATCGCTGGGTTCCTGACAATGACCCTGTCATTTTTGATTCTAGTTTGGTTACATCCACGGAAAAGGAAACACCGGTTCGCAAACTTAATTTCACCACCTATCTGTCCATAGCCGCATCTGTGGCGCTGCTGCTGGTAGCCACTATCTGGTTTGTGGAATTGGGGGACAAAAACTCATACGAGACCACCGCCGAAGCGAAAGAGTTTCTTTTACCGGATGGCTCCTCAAAAGTCACTTTGGCGCCCTTTTCAAAAGTTGCATGGGAAGGAAAAGAATGGGAGTCTGGCCGCAGAAGCCTGACTCTTTCTGGTAAGGCACTCTTCGATGTGGAAAAAGGGGGAGCCTTTGAGGTCTTTACTCCTATTGGAAATGTGGAAGTCCTGGGTACTGTTTTCGAGGTGCAGGAGTTTGCCGAAGGCATGAGTGTGGCTTGCTATGAGGGTAGGGTGAGGGCTACTGCCCTTGATGATCAGGCTGTGATTGTGAGTGCGGGCGAAGGAACCTTGTACTATGAAGGAATATGGGAGGATAAAATGAGCCTTACGGATCAGGTACCGTCCTGGCTCGCAAACGAAAGTAAATTTGTGAATGCACCACTAGTACAGGTCATCAGAACTCTGGAAAAACAATATAAAATCAAGATAGAAAGGGGGAGAACCAATATGGATCGCAGGTTCACCGGTACCTTCCCTAACAACGACCTCAACACCGCTCTTAAAATAGTTTTTGCTCCATTTGGAATCACCTATGAGATAGATGGAGAAATCGTAAGTTTAAAAGAGTAACATTACCCCGCCAGGATGAGATTATACTTATTGATGCTTGCCTCTTTGTGGGCAGGCATGACCGTCGCTCAAACCTCACTTTCTGAGGCGCTCAATCACTATGAGCAAACCGATAGTATCAAGTTTTCATTTGATGCTGAAGTTTTCAATGTCGTAGCACCATCAAGCTTTGATACGCTTGATATCGACAGGTTTTTCAACCAGCTGGAAACACTCCTTCCTTTTGAGGTAGAGCCCGTGGGTGAAAAATATTTTGTCATAAAAGTGGTGGAAAGGGAGTTTGTAGTCACGGCACTAGATTCCATGGATATGCGCGAAATCCCCGTAGAACTAGGGGTAACGGTGCTGATCAATGACGAAGTATCACCCACCAGGTTTTCCAACGGAAAATGGACGTTTAGCTACAAGCCGGTAGTAGGAGATAGTGTACAATTTTATGTGCCCGGGTTCAAGCGCCAGGACATCTCTTTCGCTGACTTGATCAACCAAAAACATCTGTCCGTTCCTTTCGCTCCGGAAATTACCGAGTTGGCTGAGATGGTGATAGAAGAGTACATCACAAAAGGAATCAACCTCGACCCATCTAGTCAAAGCGTGAAAATTGATGTTGGGGATTTGCCCCTGCTTCCGGGTGAGACGGATGGGGATATTTTTGCTTCAATCACAGCCCTTCCTGGTGTCACTAATCCTGATGGACGGGCAGGAAACTTATTCATCCGCGGAAGCGACCCAGACCAGACTCTGATATTGTTTGATAACATTCCTGTATATCACAAAGGGCACTATTACGGCACCATCTCCCCATACAATCCCAAAGTGATCGACAATGTGGAAGTTTACCGTGGAGGCTATCACCCCCGGTTGGGAGACAGGGTTGGAGGGGCTATCGTGATTGAGTCAGAAGAAAGCGGCTATACCAGACCTGGTGCAGGTGTGGGTGTCAATACGCTTTTTGGGATGGCTTACGGGAAGGTGCCTTTGATAAACAAGAAGTTAGGCTTGACGGTGGGGGCACGGCATTCTTATCCCGCCTCAATAAACTCTCCCAAGCATGACGCCATAACCAGGGCGGTTTTTTCGGGAACCCCGCTTATTGATTCTACAGGTCGGGCATCTGAGAGCATCGAGGTGATTTTTGAAGACTATTTCAGCAAACTGACATTTAAACCTAATCAGCAAAATACTTTGAGCATTTCTGGTATTTATACCTATTCGGATGTGTACTACACCACCGATCCGGCGGGACAGATCAATAGCGAAAACAAGGTAGATAATCAGTTTAGCAACCTTGGGTTTAATGCCAAATGGGAATCAAATCTGGGTAATATGTGGCGGTCGGTTACTTTGGCTACCATCTCGGACTACAGATACTCTTATGATTCGCGGCTGATCAGCATGCCCGAGCGTCCTACTATTTTGGCGATCAACCGGCTCAAGGATTTTAATGTGAGACAAGAGATAGCAAAGGATTGGAAATTTGTTTCGTGGCAGTCGGGGCTGGACTACAAGTGGCAGGATGTGTACTTCAGATCCTTGCGAGCGAATGATTCTACGGGTGTCAATAATTTCGAGCAGGCAGACCAGGCCCATGCGTTTTCACCTTATATGAGTTTAGATTATTTCAAGTTTCAAAAATGGTATTTGCAGGTGGGCGTGCGTGGAACATATTTTTCATTGGACGAAAGGTTCAGGTGGGCTCCAAGGGCTTTGGTGAATTTTGATGCCACAAATTGGCTGACATTCAAAGGCTCGGCGGGTATTTACTACCAGTATCTCAGTCAGGTCAAAAACCTGGAGTTTAGTGGTGGAGGTTTTGATAATGAGTTGTGGACGCTGGCCAACGGCACACAGGGAAATGTCATCAAAGGCACTCAGACAATGATAGGTGGGGTGCTGCATAATGATGGCTGGATCATAGAAGTAGAGCTGTACCGAAAGTCTGCTGCGGATATTACGGTGTATGAAGAAAGAAACCTTCTGGATTTGGAACGCTTTTTCACCATGGATCAGATTTCGAGTGGTGTGGATTTTATGATCAAAAAGAGTTTTGATGACAAAGCATCGGTCTGGTTGGGATATTCCTACAATGATTCTGAAATCACTCTTGACACTACCACAGACAACAGCACCTATAAGTCTAAGTATGTGCAGCCACATGTGGCTTATGTAGGAGGAGCCTATAAGGCCGGCAACTGGAAGGTCTCTGCAGCCTGGAAGAAGTCATCGGGTCTGAATGCTCAATCTTTGGATGTAATCTATGCGGAAAATATTTTTTTACGGAATGGTGCCAACCGCCCACCTGCTGGAGGGGGGATGCCTCCTGATGGAGGAGGCCCACCTTCAAGACCCGAAAACCCCTTTGCCGGAAGAGGTGATAGATATGGAAGCATAGAGACGCTGGATATATCTGCTTCTTATACTTTGCCAAAAGCGGCCGATCGGCCTTGGTCCGCTTCGCTTGGTTTGTCGCTGATCAATGTGCTCGATGAAAAGAATCTCGTGGACGAGGTGTATCGTTCTGCCTTTGCTCAGCGTTACTCCGTGGGTTTTGCGCCCAATCTGATGATGGTGGTGGAGTTTTGATTTGTCCTGAATTTGAATTTTTATTCTGTTGTTCAGAATGAAAGGATTGGGTTTCCTGTTAATTCATAGTATTGAATAGCTAAGATATTTATAAGCGAGTCTTTTGTAATTCCATATTTTGAAGCCAATTCCAGAAGTTCGTCATCAAAGTTTTTTCTTGTGTCATGCACTATTTCTAAATATGAGTTCTTTTCGAATAATATACTATTGACTCCTTCTTGACAAAACTTGAGTTCATCTGTTGTGGTCATTCCCTTTATTATTGAGTTTGAGTCTATTGTTTCAAAACTGATTGCGTGATTGTAAAATTGTTCTTGGTTCAATTTGGTCAATCGGATTTTTGTTGACTTTTTGAA
Organism: Cyclobacteriaceae bacterium; assembly: GCA_039944535.1. Lineage (GTDB taxonomy): Bacteria > Bacteroidota > Bacteroidia > Cytophagales > Cyclobacteriaceae > JAMZMI01. Next base: position 482,669 of record JBDUYP010000022.1, on the reverse strand, counting down.
AGTCATAAAATTCATAGGGTCATCCCGTAACCTTGTCATAGTATCATTGCGAATGATCATTAACCGGATATCATTTTTCAGAGCAATGGTATCATTGACTTGATATCTAGGAATCCTGTCATATCTCGAGTTCTTTACCTGTCTCCAAGATTTGAGGTTCATCAGTAGAAACTCATCCAGTATTTGGTGATCCTTGTGCTTAGAAGATTCCTTACAACTTGAAATAGTGAGTAAAAGAAAGACTATAAGAATTATTGATTTGGCTTTATATTTCATCCATTTGAAGAAAGGTTCTCTTTCAATTTACCTACATAACGGAAAAATAACAATTGATTTTGTGACTAGCATGTCCAAATCACCGAAGACTTGCTTGACTTTCTTTTGTCACTCTGAGCCTGTCGAAGAGTAAACAAAAGCTTGCAGGGTCTTCGTTTTTTGGACTATAAATTGACACTACAGCAATTCGTATACGAGCCAGATTGTGTTCTTTTAATTGGCTAACGTCTGATGCTTCGACAGGCTCAGCATGACATTAGCCAATGTTTCTAATTCTATTTGTTATTCTGAATGGTTCAGGACTTCAACATTGAAAAGTAATATCACAAGCACTTCAAAATATTTCCTACTTTTCCTCTATGATATACACTGTTTATATCCTCATATGTTCGGACTATTCTTACTATACAGGAGTGACAAACGATCTTGAAAGGAGAATTTGGGAGCATGAAACAGGCGTGGATCGAAAAGCTTATACTTACAGAAAAAGGCCTGTGAAATTGGTCTTTCATGAAAATTTCAATGATGTAAATCAGGCAATTGATTTCGAAAAACAAGTAAAGGGCTGGAGAAGGAAAAAGAAAGAACCATTGATCAGTGGTCGGTGGGATTTGTTGCCGGAGTTATCAATCAATTACGGAAAGAAGAGTCAATAACAAGCAGGATAATCAAATGTCTACAGTTCGACAGGCTCACTATGACATTTGACCAAAATGTGATTACTTATCTCCGCAATAGATAGCCGCCTTACTCAAACTCGTCCCACCATTTGTCTTTCACATCTTCCCTGTAAGAAAACTGTTGGCCTAAGCGGGGAGTGAGGATTTCCAGGCCTTTTTCATCTGCTGCTTTTGTAAATCTTTCTATCGGGTCTTTCCAGTGGTGCATGGCCAGTGCAAATCCAGCCCAGTGTACCGGCATGGCTTTTTGTACTCCGGCATCAATTGCTGCCTGCACGGCTTCTTCCGGATACATGTGTATGGCATGCCAGTTTTCGTTGTACTGTCCGCATTCCATCACTCCAAAATCAAACGGCCCCAACTTTTCACCTACTTCTTTGAAATGATCACCATATCCGCCATCGCCACTCCAGTAGATGTTTTCTTTGGCGCTTTTCAGCGCCCAGCCACCCCAAAGAGATTTGGCTCTGTCTGTAGCACCACGCCCTGAAAAATGTCTGCTCGGCGTGAAGGTGACCTGAATGTCATCAAATGCTTTAGCATCCCACCAATCAAACTCGGTGATCAGATCAGATTTGGCTCCCCACTTGATCAGGTGTCTGGCCGAGCCAAGCCCCACAAAATATCGTTTCACCTTCGGGATCAGCTTTTGCATACTAGCCAGATCCAGATGGTCATAGTGATCATGCGTCAACAGCATCAGATCTATATCCGGAAAGTCATCGATCAGATCAAGTGTATTTTCCGAATAGCGTTTGCTGGCAAATGGAGCTATTGGCGCTGCATCCGGCCCCAGCATGGGATCGATGAGGATTGTCTTGCCACTGATTCGCAATAATCCCACCGAGTGACCGTACCAAATGAGGCTTGTTTTGTCTGTCTCGAATGCTTCTCTATCCAGCGGAATTACCGGGAGGTTTTGCTTTGGTTCGCGTCCTTTTCGTTCGAAAAACTGTTTGTACAGAATGCTCGGAATCGTTTTGATATTGACGTTCATGGTCGTCTCTACGAGGTTTTCAAATTTCCCGTCTTTCCAGTTGGGAGACTGAGCGTATTGTGATACCAGTTCTTTGGTGGCCTTGCCTCCAAATTGTTTGAGTAATGTTTTCATATGAGGTTTTACTGAGCCGCCTTTAATATATCCGCAGGTCTCAGTATTTTCTTCTCGAAGGAGTTTAGAGATACGTTGATCATGGCTAGTCCCAACTGGGTAGTGTTTACGATTGAATTTGGCGAAAGCTTTTTCATCAGCCTAAGCAGCCACATGAAGTAGTCGTAAAAGAACTGATAGAGTTTCGTTTTCGACTTGATGCCCCGGAGTGGGATGATGGCACCCGGCCTAAACATATATGCGTCTTTAAAACCCAGGTTCATGAGGTCGTTTTCGGTTTTGCCTTTTACTCTCGCCCACATAATTCTGCCATTTTCGCTTGAGTCTGTACCTTCACCAGACACATAAGTCACCGTCATGTTTTCATTATGCTTGAGCATGGAAATGGCCAAAGCCAATGTATATTCATGTGTAATCCTGGCGTATTCTTCTTCTGACAGGCCTGCCGCGCTGATTCCCATACATAGATATGCGGCATCATATCCCGCCAGTTCACTTTCGATACTACTGAAGTCAGAAAAATCCTTATGAATGATTTGCTTTAGCTTCGGGTGATCTATTGCTATTTCAGACCTGCCGATAGACAGCACCTGATCTACCTGGTCATGGTCGAGGCATTCCAGTAGGACGCCACGTCCTACCATGCCTGATGCTCCTGTTATGATTACTTTCATAGCTAGATTTTAGTTTGAATTATTTGGGTTGAAGGATTTTTTCGTCCACCAAAACCTGAAATGAATCTTCCATGGTCTCCTTCATTGGTCGGAATTTCATGTCCAGCTCGTTTTTGATTTTTGAGTTGTCTCCCCTCCACGGGATGTTCACATTGTTTTTGATAAATTTTCTGGTGAACAATTTGTTGGTCATTGGCCCTACTACCATGACCAACCACTTCGGGAGGGCCTTCTTTGGCAATGGAAATTTGTCTCCAAACTTTGGCAGCAGGACAGTGCCCATTTCCAGAATATCCGTATTGTGGCCTGCAGTTATATATCTGCCGTGCGCTTCAGGAGTAAACCCTGCTCTGAAATGCGCCTCTGCTACGTCACGAACATCCACTAGTCCCATTCCCATTTTGGGTGCGCCCATCTTCATGGTGCCGTCACCCAGTTGCTTGAGTATGATGAAACTTTCTGAAGTTGTTCCGTGCGGGTTCAGAGGAGGCCCCATTACCAAACAGGGGTTTATGGTTACCAGATCCCATTGAGCTTGACCTTTTTCAAGCTCCCATGCCTTTTGTTCGGCCAGGGTCTTGGAGTAGGAGTAGGGCTGATACTCCAGTGATGAGGTGGTGTTCCAGATTTCCTCAGTTAGCGTTCCATTTGGAGCGCTTTCGCAATCTATGGCGTCTGTATATATCGCAGCACAGCTGCTGGTCACCACTACTCTTTTTACGGAAGGGGTCTTACTAGCCGTCTCCAGTACGTTTTGCGTTCCTTTGACTGCCGGGTCGATCAAATCCTTTTGTGGATCCTTGACGGCCGAAGTAAAAGGTGATGCTGTGTGGTAAACCAATTCGCAACCTGCCATGGCCTCAGCGTAAGAACCTTCAGATAGAAGATCAGATTTGAAGTATTTGATACTCCCTTTACTCTTTTCGGCAAGAGCATTGATGTGAGCAAGTTTATCCTGATTGTCGGGATTTCTTACGGCAGCATGTACTGTTAGTCCATCTTCGAGCAGTCTTTTTACAAGCCATCCGGCTACATACCCTGTAGCGCCCGTGACCAGTACTGGTTTTGATTTATCGATTTTTGTCTTTTTCATTTTGATTTATATAGATGACGAGTGAACGTCTTTTTTCTTAAATATTAAAAATTGTATTTGCTTAGCATACTTGATTTGATTGATTGCGCATTACCACTTTTTCTGAGTAAAATTTCCACTGCCAGACCGTCTATGAAAACCATGATGAGCTGAGCTTCTGCTTCAGGGTTCTGATATCCCAGCTTGCTAAAAGCAGGAATGAGCGTTGATTTGATCGGGTTGGACATAGTGCTGTCATAGACGTCAGCTTGCCACTTGAGTGAGTAGATCAACCTCCAGAAGGGCATTTCCTCATCCTTAATCATAAATGGTATTTCTATCACTTTTCTGATTACGTCTTTGGGGTCATTCAGACTTTCCAGCTCATGAAAGAGTCCTGCCATTTTCTCATGCCCTTGCTGCAATATGGAGTTGAGCAGGCCGTCTTTGTTTGTAAAGTGTCTGAATATGAGTCCTTCAGAAACGCCTGCTTTTTTGGCCACTTTATTAGTGGAGGTGGCTGCAAATCCCTGCTCTGCAAAAAGCTCCAATGCTGCTTGTAATATTTTTTCTTGTTTCTCAGTCATTTGAAAAAGTGAGTAATCACTTACTTCTTACGAGTAATTTTTGATAAGGTTATGACATCTGCTTTTTTTAATCCTGTGTATCTGCCAGATTGGTTTTATCTTTAGTCAAATAAAACTGCTATGACATGCCGAAAATCCGATTGATATCTGTGGAATGCACCACGCCTGACGAAGTGGATAAAGACGAGATGTATCTCAAAAAGGACGGGGAGAAAATATGGCCGGAAGGCGAAAAATACCATCGTCTGGATACCGGAGATAAAGTGGAAATAGACCTGGATCTGGACGTGCCCGAAGGCTGGAATGAAGTGGAGTTGTGGGATTTTGATTTTGTAAGTCGCAATGACTTGCTCGGGGTGTTCAAGTTTAAGGTTGACGGCAAACCTGACAAATACTCAACCAGTATGGAGCTTTTGGAAGAGGGCAGTACGGCCAGTTATTTGATGTTTTGGGAGGTACTGTAACTAAACAGGTATTACCCATTTGGTAACATCTGATGAATTCGACCATTCCATTTTATACGATGATGCTTTGGATAGATTTCGTTTGAATAGGCTGAAATCAAAATAGTCAGTTAAAAAAGGGTATATGCTAGTTTGATTAGGAAGCTTTTCTAAATCATGTTTTGATAATCTGTTTCTAATTTCGTTGAGGGCTCGCTTGCCGTCTGGGTGTAAAAGCAGCGTTGAGCTAAGGTTTGATAGAATTGAGGTTTTGGTCGTAGAGTTTATTAGGAATTCATTGATGTTTTTTTCCTCTCTGGCAATATCAGATAGTAAGCTCTTTCTATAAAGATTGCCTTTTTCATTGAGTTTAAATTGGTTGAATAACCAAGGTGTTTTTTGAATCAACCCTCTTTCAAAGAGTTCTTGAATAATGTAGTCTTTTCTGTATGCTTTAAATCTTCCAATTCTTTTGTAAAGCCCGTTAAGATATAAATGAATCGGGGTGCGGGGATCTTTGAGTTTTAAGAAATAGGGTTGGAACGACTTCCTGTTTACGCCTGGTTCTTCTTTACCAAATCTGATATAATGTGGATGTCGGAAATTTTCTTTGTCGAAAAGAAGCAATATTTTGCTCTGTTCAAGCAAATGATAAAAATTGAGTTCCAGCATTACATCCGTTGGAATTGAAGAGTTCAAAATGAAAGCTTTGGCTCCAAGCGAAATATTGGTTGACTTAATTGATTTATACTTCTTTATAGCGAATAGGTCTTTGAGAAAAGTGAGCCCTCCAGATACGACTACTAGCAAAGGGTAAAGTGTAAATATCAAACACAGTAGTGCTATATAGCCATGCGTCTCTTCGTCAAAAAAGCGAAGACTATATACCCCCAAAATTGCTATTAGTACAGATATAATAACTGCTGTGCTTAAATTAATTCTTGCTAACCCATAAAATTCTAATTTTTCAAACCGATTACCTGGCTTGGTTGATTTTATGGTATATACCACGATAAAAACCACGATCGTTATTATGCATAACCAGATAAAGGCTTTCAATTGTGTTGAAAATTTCTTTTGCTTATTGTGTGATGCTGCTAATGCAAGCTGATGTTCTTTTTGCTCGTGTAATTGATTTTTAATTTCTCTGAGTGCCCCCTTTAAACTGGCAAACAGACTATCTCTATTGTTAAAATTGACGAGTTTTAATCTTGTTAAAAAGGTGTTGCAAAATTTTTCCTGTTGCTCTTTTGAGAGTTTCAACCCTGAGCAATTAATAGCTTGATCCCCCAAATCGATATTGAGAAATAAGTACTCGTAACCCATTACTCCATTTTTTAGGGTTGGAGGCTTTTGATCTTCATACACAGAGATAATTGTTGTCAGAAAATATTGGCGTTCCAGTTTTTCACAAAGAGCTTCAATTTTTACTTGTTGTTCCTTTGTGAAAAAATTTGTCCGATCATTTATACCAGCGCTAACACTGTAAATAGTCAGACATAAAAAATTAATAATCAAAAAGCTTCGAAGACTTTTGTTTTTCAATGTTTAATCCGGATTATGACAGTCATAAACCTATACACAATTATCGGGTTTGTACGAGCCTTACTGACTTATTTTAATGATTACATATCCAAGTGACCCGGACTAAATGTCAATTTTTTTTTAAAAAGGAAACATTTTTGAGTGTTTAATAAATATAAAAAGACTCAAATCAAATGACGGTGAATGCATTGGAATTAAGAAAATAGCATAAAGAAGAAGGTTGATGAATTGTGCAATGAAGTTGAGGATTTTAAAGTTAAATCTGAAAAGTCAGATGAAGTCACAATGGGATGAAACTGTGACCAACCTTAAACACTCGAAAGACCCATTAAAGGGAATATTTATGAAAATTCAAAGCCGTTGACAAAGTGGCTTTTGAAGGCTCACAGCCGTTTGTAAAGCAATGGAAACCCCTATAAAAAAAATAGGAATTGGAAGCGAAAATTCTGCAATTCTTAATTAATCATTGACACTAAGTCGCATCGCAAAAAGCACGCAAGCATCGCTTTTTTATGCCTTCTTCACAAATTCAGATTTCAAACCCATGGCTCCAAACCCATCGATCTTGCAGTCTATGTTGTGATCACCGTCGGAGAGTCTGATATTCTTGACTTTGGTTCCTGCCTTTACGGGTTGCGGATAGCCCTTTACCGGAAGGTTTTTCAGTACCACTACGCTATCGCCATCTTGTAGCGGGTTACCGTTTGCGTCTTTCACTACCAAGCCTTCGTCTTCTTCCTCTACTACATTGGGGTCCCATTCATGGCCGCACTCCGGGCACATCATGAGATTGTCACTAGGGTATCCGTAAGGTGATTGGCAGCTGGGGCAGGTTATGGCTTCTGACATGGTTTTGGTTTTTTGGCTCGCAAACTTATTGAAGTTTGAAGAACTAGGAAAATGATTATTGTCAGGTTTGTAAAACAGGTAGTGGAGGCAATGGGTGGTTACACCTCGGGGCTATTCTTTTTGCATCCTGATCCCTGAGCTCGTCGACGGGAATGTCACCCTGAGCTTGTCGAAGGGAATGTCACCCTGAGCTTGTCGAAGGGTCAACAAAAAGGTAAGTGATTGCAATCATCAAATGTCTCGCTTCGACAGGCCGGAGCACGCAGCTTCAATATGACAAGTGATGCTCATCACTAACATTTGGCCATCACCTGATAATTGAAATTTTAACATTTGGTTTCAGCCAGCTCAAAACCATTCGTTCCAGAGTTCAGTTCATATTAACTTTAGGGAAAACATCCCTGTAATGATTCATTCAAAGTTCTTCAAGGAAAATCCCGCCTTATATTCATTTGTCCCGGTGTTCTACATGGTTTGGGCAGATGCCATACTCACCCCAAGCGAAATTCATAAGATTCGAGATCTGGTAGATAGTCAAACCTGGCTTACAGATCAGGAGCGCGGTTTTCTGCTTTCCAATCTTGATCCAAAAAATCCACCATCACCAAACGAACTCAAAAGTTGGTTGGCGGAAATCAAGAGTTCTGCAATGGATATGAAGGGCCATATGAAAATCACGCTGGCGGATATAGGCGTGAATCTGGCTCAGCGACATGCGCAGAATCAGGATGAAGCTATCTCAGAAGCTACACGATCTCACCTGAAGGGTTTGGAAGAAGCTCTTGGCGTGATCTCGTATGAATCAGTCTATCATTTCAGATCAGCAGAACACAAAACTTCGACAGGTTCGCAAACCACTCAGCAAACATTTGATATAGAGAAATTAGCCGATTTGCTAGATGGTACCAACAAAGAGATTCTGAATAAGGTGAAGACTATCCTCTCTGATGAGGAGTTTAACTATTTGGAGACAGACAACCTCGAGGAATATCGCGAGCAGGTTTTAACGTGGTGCAGACATCTTGCGGAGCAAGGTTTTGGTGCTATGGCCTATCCAAAAGAATATGGAGGAGAGGGTAGCATGGAAAAGTACTTTGCGATTATGGAAGGCCTCTCTTATCATGACCTGAGCACAGTGATCAAGTTTGGTGTGCAGTTTGGACTTTGGGGTATGAGTGTTTACTTACTGGGCACTGAAAAGCACCACAAGAAATATATCAAATCCATTGGTTCTCTCGAACTACCCGGTTGTTTTGCTATGACAGAAACGGGGCATGGCTCCAATGTGAAAGGGATAGAGACCACAGCCACTTATGATCACTCAAACCAAACCTTTGTGATCAACACGCCTCATGAAGGTGCGGGCAAGGAATACATTGGCAATGCTGCACTGCACGGCCGCATGGCCACAGTCTTTGCCAAGCTCATCATTGACGGAGTTGACTATGGTGTAAATGCCTTTGTGGTACCACTACGGGATGAAAGTGGAAAGCATTGGCCTGGTGTAACGATCAAAGACTGTGGTCGAAAGATGGGGCTCAATGGTGTGGACAATGGTCGTATCTGGTTTGATCATGTGAAGATCGGAAAGGGCGAAATGCTGGACAGATACGCGGCTGTAGACGAAAATGGTCATTTTCAAAGTCCAATTACGAGCGACAACAGAAGGTTTTTCACCATGCTCGGAACTTTGGTGGGCGGCAGGATAGGTATCCCAAGATCAGGACTAAGTGCAGCCAAATCGGGATTGGCCATAGCCATCAAATACGGTGACCAACGCAAACAGTTCGGTCCGGAAAATGGAGAAGAGGTACCTATCCTCAACTACCGAACGCATCAGAGAAGGTTGATGCCTCTTTTGGCAAATGCCTATGCCAGTCATTTCGCTTTGCAATACCTCACTGATCGCTTCCTGAAAAGGACTGAAGATGATATGCAGGAAATAGAAGCTCTGGCTGCTGGCCTGAAGGCATGGTGTACATGGAATACAACAGTCACGCTTCAGGAATGTCGCGAAGCGCTGGGTGGAAAAGGGTTTCTTTCAGAAAACCGAATTGACAGGTTGAAGAACGACACTGACATCTACACCACGTTTGAGGGAGATAATACTGTGCTAATGCAACTTGTGGCCAAGAGCCGCCTGTCGGAGTTTAAGAAGGAATTCGCAGACATCAATTTCTTTGGTATGCTCAGCTACCTGGCCAGCCAGGCCAAAACTTCCATTAGCGAGATGAACCCTGTAACTGTGAGGAATACGGACAGAGAGCATCTTTTGAACTTTGAGTTTATGCTGGATGCTTTCAAATACCGTGAGAAGAGCATTTTGACTGCTGCGGCGCGGAGATTCAAGCATCACCTGGATCAGGGTATGGACTCTTTTGATGCGTTTAACCAAACCCAATATCATATGGTCGGTATTGGTTTTGCGTATGTGGAGCGTGTCATACTTGAGGGGTTTGTCAGCCAAATAGAACAAACTGAGGACACTGCCTGCCGTGCGGTACTTACCAAACTTTGCCAGCTGTTTGCGCTTAGTCAGATAGAAAAGAATAAGGGTTGGTACCTGGAGCAAGGCTATATGGAGGGAGCAAAAACCAAAGCCATCCGTCGTGTGGTGAACGAACTCTGCCATGAGGTAAGGCAAGAGGCTGTACCGCTGGTGGACGCTTTCAGGATACCCGATAAATGCCTTGGCGCTCCGATTGTGGTCAGTAAATGATTAAAAATTTGGAGCTGACATTTCTTTATTTAAATCAATTTCTCATGATCCGGAAAATAGCCGAAATGAAAAATTAGTCACCATCACCATCGTGATAGAATTTGTATGTGCCTTTGTAGTCCATATACTTTGGGTGATGGCATCCGTCTTGTCTGACAAAAGGCAGTCTGTCCGCCAGATTCTGTCCGCTCTTTTTTGTCACTCTGATGCCTGAGGTACTCGACGGGAATGTCACCCTGAGCTTGTCGAAGGGTCAACAAAAAGGTAAGTAACCGTAATGGTTAAATGTCTCGCTTCGACAGGCCGGAGCACGCAGCTTCACTATGATATTTGTGCGAGTGGGTAGCTTTGCCAGCTGAGGTTTTCATTTACTCAGTCGGGGATATATGCATGCTGGTTTGAGTTGCTCTTGATTTTTTTTTGCGAAGAATGGAAGGGAAATCAAGTTTGACCGCAACCATTCAGCTTTAGAACCGTCTAAGAAATCTTACCAAAAAAATAAAAATGAATTTCCCCGCCTACAAAGGTAAAATCACCTTCCCAATCTTTGTTTTAACCTTGATTCTTGTTGCCTCATGTTCCAGTGATGATGAAACCCAAGACCCGATAGTAGATGTTTATTTGAGTATTCCCGATAGCCATTTCGAAACTATTTTAGTGGATCAAGGTATAGATTCGGACAGTACCGTCAACCAACAAATGTTGAAGTCAGATGCTGAAAAAGTCAGTCGGTTGGATTTAAACCTCTCTTCTCATTTTGGTGAAATTAGTGATCTAACAGGAATCGAAGGCTTTGTGAATTTGAAGTTCTTGTCTGCAGCTAATCAGGAATTGACGCAGGTTGATTTAAGCTATAATACCTTATTGGATACCGTTTACCTTTTTGCAAATAGGCTCACCAGCATAGACCTTAGCAACAATCCCAATTTGATTTTTGTAGATCTACAGTCAAATGAGTTTAGCGCAAGTAGCGAAATCGTAGGATTATCAAATGCAACGATGTTAAAAGATCTGGATTTATCATGGAATTACCTGCAAGATTTTAGCATTCATAATGAATCGTTGGAAGTCCTACACATGAGCCACAATGACCTGGTATCTGTTGATACCGACGGAGCGGTCAATCTACAACACGTATTGCTAACTTCTAATCTACTCGAAACGGTAGATTTCAGTACCAATACATCATTGGAAACCTTACTGATTTCTGGTAATAAAATTGAGTATATGGGTCTTGACACCAATACAAGTCTAACGCATCTGTATAGTTCGAGTAATTTGCTTGCCAGTCTCGATGTGAGCAACAATCAAAAATTAATAGACCTAAGAGTAGATAGAAACCCGAATTTGACCTGTATCAAAATCTTAAGTGGTCAGGAGGTCCCAACTGTATCTATATCGGATTATCAGGAATTAAGCGCGACTTGTAATTGAAGTAAACCGATAAGCGATTAGAGTAGTTTGACCCGTTCTAAAATAAGTTGACGGTTTTAGATAAAATTAAGTAGGGCTGTGGGGAATTCTTTACAGGTTTTTTTCATGTATGAAGTTAGGTGTTTTTAGGTTTAAACTGAGCCTGAGATTCAATAAACTAGAAATTTCTAAAAACGAATTCTATCAATGTAGGGATAAGGGTAATTAGAAGTGCAATCAAAGCTGTGCCGAATGAACGAGAGCTAGCTATTGGAGGGAAAACCCTAATGCGATTAATGTCTTTATATGTTTTGCTTAGATCTTTTAGTACATCTGATTCGTGTTCATACTTTTTATGATCCTTGATATTTTGGATCATTAACTTGTAATTTTCTTCGATAAGTTTACTTAAATCCTGAAGGTGTCGCACTTTGATGTTTTTTACAATATTCGAGATGCTCGTCAAAGGAATGATATATACACTCAGTGCTATAAGGAATATCCAAATTGTAAATAAGTAGATAAGTAAATCCATTTCATAGACACTCTGAATCAGACTAAGAATTGGGATAGCACATGATACTGAGGTTGTTATAGTTAGTATCTTGTTAAATTGTATTAGAAATATAGCCAGCGGGCACGACCTATCAAATAGTCCGATTTTCACTTTGGATCCAAGATGAAAGCTCGCTCTCATATAGCCGACAAAACAAAATATAGCCATGCCGGTCATTATGTTAGAAACAAAAAGGAACAGGCAATGTGATAACCTTAGAGTCGGATACTCCTCCCAGATATTCGCAAAATAGTATGTTATCGCAAAAAAAAGTGTTCCAAAAATGGCTCCTGCTAAAAGTGATTTGCCAAAATGAAATACTTTATTGTAGGAATGAGATAATATCTTCATATTGTACTGATTCATTTCATTCATCCGCTTACGAAAGAATGAAATTATATAATTGAGAGATTGACTTATGACGATACAGTTTGCCATAATTAATCCAACAAAAAATGGATCTAAGATGTCACCTATAAGCGACCACTGGTGGAGAATGTAAGACATCCCGAAAGCAACGGATAGCCCAATGTTTATAAATCCTGTGATCTTAAAATATCGTGCTGAATTTTTTGTTTTCATTTCTTCAGACGTTGTGCATTATCAAATATAACTATATTATCCTCGTAGTACTTAAGATTACAGGAATCAAAAAATATAGCTGAATTAACAGGAGGCTGTAAATAGTGCAATATGCTATCAGATATCAATCAGCAGGGCGTGAGCGACAGGCTCGTGCCAATTCATATTGGCTGCTAGTGTATTCGCAGGGCTGTGGTGAACTTGTTTGAATTGCGTTGCTGATAGAGGAGATTCCGCGGAGCACTGCGAGAAGGCCTGCGCAGCGGTGTGGAAGGGGAGATGGGGTTTTTCGGGTAATGGCAGTTTAGAATTATTTCATGAAGCTATAGGACTATGACGTGTAAGTTTACAAAAAATGGATTAGTGTATGACTTGGGTGATTTGTAAAATTTTAAATTACTCCCTAACTACGCTTATATGGAAACATTACTTTACTTGGATCGACTTTGGTCAGTGCTAATCACTTCGGGAGTATCAATTTTTATATTTTACCTTGCCATTTCTGTATCGAAGTTCAGGTGCAAAATATACATTCAATCAATAGCTAGGTCTAATCAAGATGAATTTTTAGGAAAAATTACCATCTCATGTAATGATTTCGAGGTAAACCATTTGCACCATCTGAACGTCCAGTTTAAAAGTATTTCCTGCAAAAACATAGCGAAAATGGTTAACCGAGTGTTGTGTTCTAGAGATGCCATTCACTCGTTAATAATTCCTGTCTGTTCGGAAAATAGAACAAAAAATAAACCTGCAGGTTGATGTTATGCGTATATCTAGTATCTTGCCGGTCATTCCAGAGAAGTTATTCAGAGTTACCTATGATGATAATGGTGAGAACTTACTGGAATTACTACAGGATCAATGGACAGATACGCAATGGTTGCGAGATTTCTTCACAGAGTTCAGAAAAGATTTGAACGATGTGGGAGAGCCGTTTACAATGACTAGTGCTGTAAAGCAGACAATTAGTGATGCAGACGCATTATTCTTAACCTTACATGAAAACAATGGCGACAATCTATCAGACTTCTTTAAGCCGCTTGACAACAGGCAAACCACTGTTACAGACAATCAGTCACAGAAAGGACGTATTGAACGCCCAAGAACCTGGCTGAGGCTCTATGCGGTTCATTATGATGGTAAGTATATCATTACTGGTGGCGCTATCAAACTAACAGATGGCATGAACCGACCTCATTTAAAAGAAGAAATTTACAAACTTGATCTTCTTAGAAAGAAACTCAAGTTGGATATTAATCAAGGCACATTAGGATACTTAGACTTATGAGCATCACATCTAAAGCAGAATTTGAAAAGCTCCTTTCTCCTCCCAAAGAGGAGAAATGGAGAGAAGGGGCTGAGTTCAGGAAGGCCAATGCAGACTGGCTAAACTTGTCTGCTGACATTGCTTTGAAGGTAATGGATGAAATGGACAAGCAAGGGATTAAAGGAACTGAGCTTGCAGCCCGAATGGGCGTTTCGCCTCAGCAGGTAAGTAAAATCCTGAAAGGCAGAGAAAACCTGAAGCTGGAGACTATTGCAAAGCTCAATCAGGCTTTAGGAGTAAAAATATTTGCAATTCCTTCGGAGCACGAGATCATTGTCAAGAGTGATATGAATTCCTTAATGAAAATGCTAGCCACAGAGATGTTGAAGCAGCATATCAAAATGAATTTACGGCAAGTCTCTCAGAAAAAACAAGAAGTCAACATCCCCGAACGACCAGCTATTGAGCAGGACTTCTCATTTGCATCTGGATATGTAAATGTGGCTTCAAAAATAAGTTCTAAAGCAGGTGAATCAAATTACGCAATGGCAGCATAATAATGGCAGAAAAACAAATCCCATTTCAAATCAAGGCAATATCTACTAGAGAATTTGCGACCATTAAAAGCGCTCATCAAGATGGTGAAGAAATCGGAATAGGTACAGGATTCAACTTTGGGGTCGATAACGAAAATCATGCGGTTGCAGTGCTGCTTGATCTTGCATTTGAATGTAATGAAACCCCATTCGTCATTCTTAAAATTCGTATGGAGTTTGATGTAATGCCAGATGCTTTTGAAAAATTCAAAAGTAAGAAGTCCAAATCAATAACGGTACCCAAAGGGTTTCTCACTCATTTGGCAGCAATGACCGTTAGCACAGCAAGAGGTATTTTGTATGAGAAGTTGAAGGATTCTGATTTTGATTTTCTGTTACTTCCAGCTTTGAATGTCTCTGAAATTATCACAGAAGATATGAAATTTGATATGTGAAAGTAGGTAGTAATGGCTGTAAAACTGGAATATGCATTGAATAGCCAATCTTCACTAGTGCATATAACAGATGTAAATCAGGCTTGGCTTGTGATTGTACAATGTCCCAACTGTCACGCTAGCCTGATAGCTAAAAATAAAATCTCAAATAACGTTTCCCTACATTCCCCCAGCCATCGCTAGCATGTCACTCGTGTCCGAATTACATAAATCAAATGTCTTGCTTCGACCAATCTGTTTTCTTTTTGTCAGTCTGAGCCTGTAGAAGGGAATGTCACCCTGAGCCTGTCGAAGGGCAACTAAAAGGTAAGTGATTTTAATCGTTAAATGTCTCGCTTCGACAGGCCGGAGCACGCAGCTTCATCATGACATTTGTCAGGCATGCCGAGCCACCGTTTGAGTTCGGCCTGCTCTACTGGGGTGAGTAGCTTCAGGCCTTTGTGGTATTCCTTTGTGAAGAGGTCATTGCTGAATCGCACCTTATCCAGGATCAGTTTGAAATAATCGAGCATGGAGGTTTCGTGACCCGAACGAGAGGTTCCCCGCTCGTTGTGGCGATTGTTCGTTTGTGCGTGATTTGATCTCGAAAAATGGTTTTTACTCAATGTTCCCATACTTGTCTCATTATATAGAAATGTTCAACGTGATGTTTGACCCGCTCAACTCTCCTGGTTAAGGTTTTGAGATACCTGTACATGGACACCTCCTGTGCATAAACCCTGCTGCCATAGGAATGTGTGCCAAATGCCGCTCTGTAATGGGTGGAGTTCTCTTCTATCTGGGATTGGAACCGGCACTGATCCTCAAAGAAATCTTCGAAGAAGGCGGGGTTGTATTTCTTCTCCAGTTTTTCCAGGTGCTTCAGTATCCGCTTGATGACCCTTTGCGAATGATTGTATTTGGTGGACTGGAGGTCGTCTTCCAGTATGTCGTGGTACCAGTGGATTTGTTCGAGCAGTACGAATATGGTTTCTCTGTAAGTGTCGTCATTACAAAAGACTTTGAGATTTTTGTATTCTGCCAGCGCCATCATTTCCGCATTGATACGTGCCGAAAGAGCCAAAACTCGCTTTTCTACCTTGTAGCGGTTGGTGTTGTCTGGTTCGGAAAGGACAATACCCACGGCATGTGCTTCCATGAAAACGGCAGCAGCAAATGCCAACGCAAAAAGGGTAGAGATTTTCATGGATCAAAATAATAGCCTTTCTCTGTCTTTAGAAGTAGGGAATATTTGTGATTTTTTGATCGTGTAAATACGGATTCTTCTTTCTGGCGTGCTGCTTTTGGGAAATGGATTTTATCGGTTTGGAAGGCGCAAAAAGGAGTAATTAAGCTGAAAATGCCGGAAAATCATTTTGGATGGCTTCCTGAAAATTGGAGACAAAATCAGCGAAGTGTGTCTTGGAGAGGTCTTCTTCTCGGATCACAACATAGATTTCCCTGACCAGCCCGTTTTTGCCGATGGGTTTAAAAACCAGCTCACTCTGATGCGCAAAAGGTTTGAGCATCCATTGAGGGATGCAGGTGATGCCACGGTTGGTGCGCACCATTTCCAGGGTGAGTTCTGTTAGTGGAATTGCGGATATCTTGGCTGGCTGCACTTTGTTTGGTTTTAAGTATTTCTCACAGACTGTTACCGTTTCCAGTGGATAGGAGTGTATCATCAGGTGCTGGTTTGAGAAGTCTTTTGCTTCGAGGTATTTTTGTTTGGAAAGGGGGTTGTCACTATTGACAACCGCCAGCAGTTCATCCTTTAAAACCTTAATAGCTCGTAGGTTTTCCTGAGCCGGCTTGGTCGTTACGATGGCCACATCCACTTCATAGTTTAGCAGGTTGGTCAGTGGTTGATGTGTGGTGTTGTATAGCAACTGGATATCTATCTGAGGGTACAGCACTGACATGCGCTCCAGAAACTGGGGAAACAGGAGATAAAAAGTATAACATTCACTGCTGACTCTTATATTTCCTCCCTTTTCCTGATGATTGCTTTTGATTTGAAGCAATTTTTCATCCACAGAATTGAGTACGCTTGTGGCTAGCGCGTACAGTTCTTCACCGGAGCTCGTGAGTTTCCATTTGACTCTCTTGCGTTCAAATATCTTAAACCCCAATTCCATCTCCAGGGAGCGAAGCTGGTGACTCAGTGCCGAGGAGGTTAGGTATAGGTCGTCTTTTGCCTTCGCAATGTTGCCACGATCTGCTATGCTTTTAATAAGCCGTAGATGCTTGAATTCCATTGGGCAAAACTAACGCAAAGGGTCAATAATCAGGACTGAAGAGATTTCAGCGTGAAGTACAATTGTTTTCAATAATTGATTAGAAATGATGGTGGAGTTACGATCTAAGTTTGCCCGCTTAATTATTTAGGTATGAAAGATAAAGTAAAGCGCAACATTCGAATTGCGCGTTACATCCTTTACAGGGAGACCTTGATCGAGAGACAAGAGTTGTTGTGGACGTTTCTTGGGGCATTTTGTGGCATTGGGGCGATTGGGTTGATTCAACATTACTTTATAGGTGGACTCACTACTGTTTTCCTTATTGGGTCGTTTGGAGCATCCAGCGTATTGGTCTTTGGAGCCATCCAAAGTCCCCTGGCGCAACCCAGAAATTTGGTAGGAGGGCATTTGTTATCAGCTTTTGTAGGTGTCGCATGCAATAGCGTTTTGGAGCCATTCCCATTATTGGCAGCTTCCCTGGCCGTTGCTTTGTCTATTGTGGGGATGCAGGTTACGCGCACGCTACACCCACCCGGAGGCGCAACAGCCCTTATTGCGGTTATTGGTTCTGAGCAGATTAAGTCACTGGGTTGGTGGTACATCCTTTTTCCGGTGCTGAGTGGCGTTGTTATACTGTTGGTTGTCGCGCTAGTGTTCAACAACCTGTCGAAGGAGAGAAAGTATCCTACTTCTGACCGCTATACGAGGGTTTTTAAAAGATTGAAATGAAGGCGAGTCAAAAAACTCAACTGATATAAATCAGTAAATTTAATAACGGATAAAATTGTCCGAAATTATACTAGCGTTTACATTTGCTTAAAATCAAGAAAAAATATGTTTTCTAAAGCCTGCGAATATGCCTTGAAAATAATGATTTACCTCTGCTCGGTAGAGGGGGAAGCTAAGCTTGCCGGGTTAAAGGATGTATCTGGGGCTATCGATTCTCCAGAGGCATTTACAGCCAAGATATTGCAGCAGTTGGTAAGAGCAAACCTCCTGGATTCTCTCAGGGGACCAAGTGGTGGCTTTAGAGTGGTGCAGCGATCGATAACCTTGCAGGAAGTAGTCGTAGCTATAGATGGTGAGCGTCTTATGAGTAGCTGTGTGTTGGGGTTGAAAGAGTGCAGTGGCGACCACCCTTGTCCTGCCCATGATAAGTTTATGGCTGTAAGGGATCATTTGAATGGTGTTTTATCCACCACCTATCTGTCTGATTTAAAGGGCGGAGTGATCGAGGGAAATAGGTTTTTGAAGATTTAAAAAAATTTACAACAATACCGGACAAAATTGTCCTTAATTATTCGATATGGAAAATCTGGCAAAATCAAAAGTGGGAGTGATCGTGGCATCTAATTTCAGGGCCTCCCGGGTATTTACTTCACATGACATAGATTTTTGTTGTGGAGGAGGGGTCACATTGGAAGAGGCATGCTCTAAAAAGAATGTCGATTTGAATGAATTGTTAGGAGAGTTAGAGGAAACCTTTAAAGAACCTGATTTTCTGAACTATCAGGGGTTGGATCTGGATCAGCTTGTTGATACGATTGTGAGCATACATCACAGCTATGTGTTGGCCACAGTGCCAGCACTGAGAGCTTATCTGGGCAAGTTGTGCAGGGTACATGGCGACCGTCATCCAGAACTACTCCAGATTAACGAGCTGTTTGTAGCTGGATCTCAGGCATTGCTTCATCACATGCAGAAAGAAGAACAAGTGCTTTTCCCATATATCAAGGCCATGGTTGAGTCAAAGAAGAATGGTTTTTCATTGTCGCGACCTCATTTCGGAGATATTGAAAACCCCATTCAGATGATGGAGCAAGAGCATCAGGATGAGGGCTTCAGATTTCAACAAATTTCAAAATTGTCCAATCAGTATGATTGCCCGCCGGATGGGTGTCAGACCTACAAGGTGGCTTATGCCATGCTCAAAGAGTTTGAGGAAGATCTACACACCCATATACATCTGGAAAACAACATTTTGTTTCCGGAGGCCCGAAAACTTTTTAAAGAATTTTCATTCAGTAACTCATAAACATCAATAACCATGAAAAAAATAAATGTATATCTCGTAGCGGCTTTACTTGTGTTGCTTTGGGCATGCGGGGGAGGGAGTAAGAGCCGAATTGAGCAAATCAAGGAGCAGTCTAAGGTTGAACCCGCTGACCCTTATGAAAACTGGAAACAATTTCACGGAGTGGGGCCGGTGGAGGCTTTTACACTGCCGGCTGAGATTGATCAGGCACTTGTCTCCAATGGCAAGAAAATATTTGACACGAAGTGCACGGCTTGTCATAAAGTGGACAAGAAATTCATTGGTCCATCGCCTAAAGGTATTTTGTCAAGAAGAAATCCTGCGTGGGTGATGAATATGATTCTGGTACCAGACAAGATGGTTATGGAAGATCCAATCGCCAAAAAATTAATCGCCGATTTTAACGGCTCACCTATGGCTAATCAAAGCCTGACTGAAGAAGAAGCGAGAGCCGTACTTGAGTACTTCAGAACATTGTAATCAAACCCCAAATATCATGAAAGTCACAATATTAAATCCATTGGTTTTGCTGGTACTCCCAGCGCTGATATGGCCCTGTACCTCTCCAGGGGAAGCTGAGACGGCCTCAGATTCATCCGCTATAACCGAAAGTCACCCCATGGGGCAAGCTTCTGTTGTGGACAATGTTTCAGATGCGAACATTCTGCAGGTTGCCGTCTCTTCAGAGCCCCATAGTACATTGGTTGCTGCTGTACAGGCCGCACAGATCGAACATATATTGGTCAACGCAGGCCCACTGACCGTCTTTGCACCTGTGAATGGTGCTTTTGATGCTTTGCCTGAGGGTACAGTTGAAAACTTACTCAAGCCAGAAAACAAAAGTGATCTAGCCACGATCCTTACGCGCCATGCCGCCCCTGGTTCTTATGACCTGGCGGCACTCCAAAGAGAGGCTAAAAAGGGAAGGAAATTGTATATGGCCACCGGAGACTATCTGGAAGTAACCTCAGATGGTGACAAGGTTGACCGTTGGCGGTGCAACGATAGTCGCCACTATACCTGCCTCAAATGGAATTATACATGTGATCGAAAAAGTGATTCTACCTTAAACAATAACCAAAATGAAAACTAAAATATCTTTAATCAATACCCTATTTCTAAGTTCACTGGCCATGCTGATGTCCTGTGGGCAGTCGGGAGATAGTGGGAGCAGCGGTGCTCTGGGAAGCAGCATTGCGGAAAAGGTGTATGTGGCACCAGGTGAGCGGGATGAGCAGTACGCCTTTTTATCTGGCGGATATAGCGGAAACCTTACTGTTTATGGGTTGCCATCAGGTAGGTTGTTCAAAGAGATTCCTGTCTTTTCGCAGTTTCCAACCTCGGGCTATGGCTATTCTGAGGAAACCAAACCTATGTTGAACACTTCCTTTGGGTTTATTCCATGGGATGATCTTCACCATCCGGATATTTCACAAACCAATGGAGAGCTGGATGGAAGATGGGTTTTCGCCAATGGTAACAACACACCACGTATTGCCAGAATCAGTCTGACTACCTTCGAAACGGAGGAAATCATAGAAGTCCCCAACAGTGCAGGTAATCACAGTTCATCATTTATTACTGAGAATACGGAGTATGTAGTAGCGGGAACACGCTTTTCAGTACCTGTACCTCAAAAGGACATGCCGATCAAGGACTATAAATCAAATTTTAAAGGGGCACTGACTTTTATTGCTGTGGATCAGCAGCATGGGCATATGGATATCAAGTTTCAGTTGATGATGCCGGGTTTCAATTATGATCTGTCCCACCCGGGGAGAGGCAAATCCCACGGATGGTTTTTCTTCTCAACCTACAATACAGAAGAGGCCAACACCCTTTTGGAAGTAAATGCGTCACAGAATGATAAGGACTTCATAGCTGCAGTAAACTGGAAGAAGATAGAGCAGTACGTGAACAACGGAGGAGGTACCAAAATGGCGGCCAAATATGCGCACAATGTGTACGATGAGTCAACCCACACGGCCACTTCTACGATCAAAGAGGAAGTGTTGACAGTGAACCCTGCAGATGTTCCTGGGGCCATCTACTTCCTTCCGACACCTAAATCTCCTCATGGTTGTGATGTGGATCCAAATGGGGATTACATCATAGGAGCAGGTAAGCTTTCAGCAAACATTACGGTTCATTCATTCGACAAAATGCTGGCGGCTATCAAAGGGCAGAAGTTTGATGGAGATGCTTATGGTATTCCTATCTTGAATTATGACGATGTGCTGGCTGGTAGTGTTCAGAGTGGTGGCTTAGGCCCATTGCACACAGAGTTTGACGGCAGAGGCAATGCTTACACGACTTTCTTTATCTCATCTGAAGTGGTTAAGTGGAAGCTCGGAACCTGGGAGGTTGTAGATAGAAAACCTACCTATTACTCTGTAGGTCACCTGATGATTCCGGGAGGTAACTCCAGAAAGCCACATGGCAAATATCTGGTCGCTATGAATAAGATCACCAAAGATCGCTATTTGCCTACGGGACCGGAGATGGAGCACTCAGCGCAGATTTATGACATATCTGGTGAGAAAATGGAGCTTCTGTACGATTTTCCGACACACGGAGAGCCACACTATGCAGCCGGATGTAATGCCGAACTTCTGGTTAACAATTCGAAGAAGATTTATCGACTGGATGAAAACAAACACCCGTATGGCATCACGAGACCATCCGAGGCTAGAGTAGAAAGAAAAGGCAAGGAAGTACACATCTACATGGCAACAATCAGAAGTCACTTTACTCCTGATAATATAGAAGGGGTCAAAGTGGGTGACAAAGTTTACTTCCATATCACCAACCATGAGCAGGATTTTGATGTGCCGCATGGCTTCTCCATGATAGGTCAGGGTACCTCCGAAATCCTGATTATGCCAGGCCAGACCAAGACCTCACTTTGGGAACCTAAGCGCGTAGGAGTGTGGCCATTTTACTGTACAGATTTCTGTTCGGCGCTTCATCAGGAAATGCAAGGATATGTAAGGGTATCTCCGGCAAACTCAAATATTGAATTGAGCTGGTCGCTGGATGACGAATAGTATAATGTAGTTGGGGCGGGTGATGCTGCCTGCCTCAATTCTCTTTTAATCAAATACAATATCCTAAATACCAATAAGATGAAAAACGCCGGAATATTAATGATTCTCGGAAGTGCCATGCTGGTAGGATTATTTTTCTTTCCAATGTGGAATATCCGGCTGGGAGCGCCGCAATATCCTGAGCCGCTCGGCATAGACATCCATGTGAATGGACTCAGGGGCGAAAGCGAATTTGACATACAGAATATCGACGGGCTCAACCACTACATAGGCATGAAAACACTGCCAAAACCAGAAGATATGTGGGAGTTTTCGGTGTTTCCTAAGGTAGTGGCTGCTATGGCTTTGATAGGGATAGTCATCGGTATTCTTGGTATGTTCCAAAAAATATCCCCAATCTGGTTTATTGTGTGGTTTGTGCTGATGAGCATACTGGGGGCACTGGGTATATATGATTTTAACCTATGGCTGGTGTCTTATGGTAGCGATCTGGATCCAAATGCAATCCTAAAACTGGTCAACCCTGATGGAACTCCTATGCAGTATAATCCGCCACTAATCGGTCATAAGAAGCTTCTCAATTTTGATGCTTTTTCATATCCAAGAACTGGCGGTATCTTGATGGGGGTTGGCATGCTGCTGACATTAGTTGCCTACTTTTTAGGTAGAAAATCTCAAGTAACAACCAAATAAAAAAAGCCATGAAAAATATAGCTGTAATGTTTCTTCTGGGTGTTTTTGTAATGCTTTATGCTGCTGCTTGTAGCAATGGCCCCAAACCCATAAACTTTGGACAAGATGCTTGTGATTTTTGCAGGATGACGATTGTAGATACACAGCATGCAGCCCAACTGGTAACAGAAAAAGGCCGAAATTATAAGTATGATGCCATAGAATGCATGATCAATGACCTGAATAAATGGAAAAGGCCACCAGTACAAACGCATCTGGTAGCTGATTATGCAAATCCCGGGGAACTGACCGATGCACTCACAGCAAACTATCTGATCAGTGAAGAAATACCCAGTCCTATGGGGGCTTACTTGTCTGCTTTTTCCAGTGAGATAAAAAGAAATGGTGTGCATAGAACATCTGGAGGCGAAAAACTAAGCTGGAATCAGCTATTACTAACATTGGGTAAAAAGCACGATCATAAGTATTGATTAATTGATGTTAGCTCGACTCACCATATCGATCATTTATCTCTGTTTTTGGTTTACGGTCATAGGCAATACACATACCGTATGTAATCAATGTGAGGTGTCCACTGTGGCATCTGCTGTGGAGAATGCCCTTTCTGGTGATACCTTGATTTTTAAACCAGGAAAATACTCTAGCGAGGGCGTGGAAATCACAAAACCATTGACCCTGCTCGGCGAGAGAGGAGCGGTTTTGGATGGAGGGACAAAAGAATATATTCTCAAAGTACTGAGCGATAGTGTTACCGTTTCCGGTTTTGAATTGGTAAGATCTGGACGGAGCTACACCAAAGACTATGCTGCTATTTACGTTCATAGGTCATCAGGTTTTGTTCTATCGAACAATGTGATCAGGGAGTCGTTTTTTGGAATCCTGGTGGAGAAATCAAGAAATGGGCGAATACGAGATAACAAGGTGTTGGGAACTGCCATCAGAGAAGATCAGTCTGGAAATGGCGTGCATCTATGGGATTGTGATAGTGTGGCGATATCCGGAAATGAGGTCACCGGCATGAGGGACGGCATATATCTGGAATTTGTGGATAGCAGTGTGATAAGTGATAACCACAGCCACCGCAATGTGCGGTATGGACTGCACTTTATGTTTTCCAACCATGATGCATACCGAGGTAATACTTTTGAGAGAAACGGGGCAGGAGTGGCGGTCATGTTTTCAAAATGGATTAAGATGGAGGAAAACAGGTTTGTGCAGAACTGGGGCACTGCCTCTTACGGATTGCTGCTGAAAGAAATATATGACGGGGAAGTGGTGAACAACAGCTTTGAGCGAAACACCATTGCCGTTTATGTGGATGGTTCTACGCGCGTGAATTATGTCAATAATACTTTTAAGCAAAATGGCTGGGCAATCAAGGTATCTGGTGGTTGCTATACCAACAGCTTTACGTCTAATGACTTTATCAGTAATTCTTTCGGGATATCCTACAACTCGATGTTGAACGACAACACCTTCAATGGCAACTACTGGAGTGATTATCTCGGATATGATCTGGATAAAGACGGTATTGGGGATGTGCCGTACAGGCCGGTCAAACTGTTCTCTTATATTGCCAATAAAACACCAGAGACTATTGTGCTGATGAGGAGTCTTTTCGTGGAGATTATCAATTTTTCTGAAAAAGTCTCCCCTGTTTTTACTCCAGATGCACTGGTAGATCACTCACCCTCAATGAACCCATTCCGATGATACAGGTTAAAGAGCTTTCCAAATCCTTTGCTAAACTGACAGTGCTTGACGGTATTAGTTTCGATATCGAACAAGGCGGAATTTTCGCCATATTAGGACCAAACGGATCAGGAAAGACTACTTTTCTTAAAATCTTGCTGGGTATGGTGCTGCCCGATGGAGGTGCTATTTTGTATCAGAATGAGGATATATCCCGTTCTCACAGCTACAGAAAGCACATAGGCTACCTGCCGCAAATAGCCCGTTTTCCTGATAATTTATCTGTGCAGGAAATCATCGCAATGATAGGAGATGTCAGAGGCGAAAAAGCAGATTCAGAACCCCTGGTTGAACTGTTTGGCCTTGAGAAATTCCTTGACAAAAAACTAGGAAACTTATCCGGAGGTACCAGACAAAAGGTCAACATCGTACTGACTTTCATGTTTGACACACCGGTGATTGTGCTGGATGAACCTACTGCAGGTCTTGACCCTGTGTCTTTGATCAAGCTAAAGGATTTGATAAGCAGAGAAAAGGCGCGCGGAAAAATGATTTTAATCACCTCCCATATAATGAGTCTGGTGGAGGAATTGGCGGATGAAGTGGTATTTTTGCTTGAAGGGAATATTTGTTTCAAAGGAACGATTGCGGAGCTTAAATCAAAAACAAAAACAGCGGACTTAGAACACGCAATAGCGGCAATACTAGAGCCATGATCAAGATATTTAAATATAGTTTTTCGGATTTGATGAGGAGCAGGTGGAGCTTTATTTATCTGGCGTTTTACCTGTTGCTTGGATTTGTGCTGTTGTTTTTGAATACTAATTTATCCAAAGGGATCATTACGCTGATGAATGTGGTTGTGGTGCTTACGCCGATGATCGGCACCATTTTCGGCGTGATGTATTTTTACAACTCCCGGGAATTTACCGAACTGCTAATGGCACAGCCCGTGAAACGTTCGGTGATTTTTATGGGGCAGTATTTGGGTGTCAGCATTTCTTTGGCCCTAAGTTTAGTGATCGGTTTAGGAGTTCCGTTTCTTTCCTATGGCTTATTTCGCTCCAGCGAAATCGCCAATTTCGTTTTGCTTATTATTAGTGGATCCTTCCTCACTTTCATATTCGTGGGGCTTGCCATTTGCATCGCACTTTATAACACCAACAAAATCAAAGGCTTTGGCTATGCCATTCTGATGTGGTTGTTTTTTGCTGTGATCTATGATGGACTGTTACTTCTTTCGATGATGGTTTTCGCGGACTATCCGCTGGATAATTTCGCTCTGGTTGCCAGTTTTCTGAACCCAATTGATCTTTCGCGCATTTTGATTTTGCTGAAGTTGGATATATCGGCACTCCTGGGATATACAGGAGCGCTGTTTCAGAGGTTTTTCGGTACCAGTACGGGGCTTGTGGTTTCCATTGGACTGATGGTGCTCTGGACAGTGGTGCCATGTGGTTTGCTCATTCGTAAATCTTCCACAAATGACTTTTAATAAAGTGTCAAGGCGATAGGAGATGAAAAACACGGTTTCCATATTTATGATGATTGCGCTTGTTGTCCAGCTTCAATGGCGTTCCGGATACCTGATCGACTATTATATCAATACGGATACCTACAAAGAACTATGTACAAACAAGGATTTGCCTGAGTTGCACTGTGATGGTAAGTGTATCCTTGCTCAGAAACTGCAAGAACAGCGACAAAATTCTGAAAGCAAACCAACGTATTTGATCCCATCTATCAGTTTTGAGTTCACTCTTTTCTGCTTTTTCTTTTCTTTTAAACCTAAAGACGATCACACAGATAATGGAAATACCATCTATTATGATCGCTATGCTTATTCAGCTCAGGTGGAGGTGTTCAAGCCACCCGCTTAGTATTCAATTTCATATTGTTTCTAGTTTTTTTAATCAGGTACCCGAATAAACAACCGATTTGGAATCGGCGTGCCTATATCAAATTTGAAAATGAATACTTTAAAAATACTTTCACTGGTACTACTGGTCTTACTCTATTCATGTGATTCGGATGAGCCGCAACCAGAATTTGAAAGTGATCTCGTGGAGATCACTTCAGTAACAGCAAATGGCCTGAAAGTGACAATTCTGGCCACTCAAAGCCTCTTTGTGGGTTACAATTCTATAACCGCAAAGGTTGAAGACGAAAACGGAAATCTCATTGGCGGTGACATAGCAGTATTGCCACTGATGGATATGACGAGCATGGTGCATTCTTGCCCGCTAGAGGTGTCCGGCAATACATTATCTGATGGTGAGTACCAATTTAATGCTGTCTTTGTGATGCCTTCAGGTGAAATGGGTAGCTGGTCTCTGGATTTTACGATTAATGATACTGAAATCTCTGTTCCTGTAGAGGTGAGTAGTCCGGAACTTAGCAGGTTGGTTTCATTTACCAGCGCTATGGATGAGTCCACTAAATATTTCGTTGCTTACATAGACCCTCAAGGCCCTCAGGTAGGTCAGAACGATCTGGAAATAGCCGTTTTTAAAAAACAAACAATGATGGAGTGGCCGGCAGTTGATAATCTGGAATTTGAATTGGAACCGTGGATGGTGAGCATGGATCATGGTTCTCCCAATAATCTGGCACCAGTGCATACCGATAACGGACACTATAAAGGCACGGTCAACTTCACCATGACCGGAGATTGGCAACTTCGCCTGACCATGAAGGAGGACGGTCAGGTCTGTGGTTTGCCGTATTTTGATTTGTATTTTCAGTAGAAACTCACAAAAACAATGAAACCTCTAATTACGGTTTTTATTATTGTGATGAGCATGCAGCTAGGCTATGGGCAATCCGAAAAGGAGCGCTACATAGTCTGGCTGGACTCCATGACCAATGATGAGTACATTGGTATTGAGATGGAACTGGATCAGGTCGTGATCAGCGATTCTGCCCATCTTGCCCACCTCAATAATCCTATGATGCAGATGAATATGCGCTGTACTGATCAGCTGATGCACTGCTTGCCGGGAGTCAATATGATCCGGCGAGGCAACTTTGCCAATGAACCCATGCTGCGCGGGCTTACTTCAGATCGCTATGTCATGAGTGTAGATGGTATGCGGATCTATGGTGCCTGTACCGATAAGATGGACCCTGCTTCATCCTATATAGAGCCCATAAATCTGAAAAGCCTCGATGTGTCTTTTGGTAGTGAAGGAAATATGGTGGGTTGTGGTACTGGAGGAGGTGTGAATTTTGGGTTGAAAAAGCCCGTATTCAATAGCTCAAACCCATTTGGAGCAACGATCAATACCAGCTATTCTTCTGTGTCCAATGGTTTCGATCAATCTCTGGATCTGAACTATTCATTGGATAAATGGGCCATAAGACTATCGGGTGTACATCGGAAATCTGAAAACTACACCGATGGAAACGGGGAGATTGTTCGGTATAGTCAGTTTGAAAAAACGAATTATACAACATCTCTCAATTATCGGCCAAATAGCAGCAGTCTGCTGGCTTTTGATTTCGTAGCTGATGATGCCCGAAATGTGGGTTATCCTGCACTGCCGATGGACGTGGCTTACGCCAAAGCCAAAATGTTTGGTCTCAGCTATCTGACAGACCGGCTGTGGATACTGAAAAATCCGGAGGTCAAGTTGTATCATAATTTCATCAATCATGAAATGGATGATACGCAAAGAGATTCGGTAGCCATGCATATGGATATGCCCGGCAACACCCGAACCACCGGTGGCTTTGTGAGTGGGATACTGCACCACGGACGAAAATCATCTTGGAAAATGAAAGCAGATTTCCATAAGGTTTTTTGGCATGCTGAAATGACAATGTACCCAAATGAATCGGATCAGCTACCTATGTTTATGCTCACCTGGCCTGATATTCACCGCGCTATTGGAGGTATAGAGTTTGGACATGAATATACAATAGCGCCAGACCATCAGCTGAGCAGCACGGCCAGGGTAGAGCTGGGTTATTCTTATATCAGCAGCGAATTTGGTGAGCGTCAGCTATCTGTTTTTGGAAAAACTGGCATGGAGGCTCGCAGGAGATTGCTCCTAAGTACATCCATCAAGCATTTGTGGGCGGTGAGTGAAATGACCAATGTGACCACAACGGTAGCCTATGGTGAGCGATTTCCAACTGCGTCAGAGCAGTTTGGGTTTTACCTGTTCAATCAGCAGGATGGATATGACTACCTCGGTGATCCAGACCTGAAGAAAGAGCAAAATCTGCACCTGGAGATAGGCCAAACGACCAGTGGGCAGAACTTTCAGTTGGAGACGGCAGCTTTTGCATATTTTTTCAGCAACTATATCATGGGTGTGTATGATTCTACCCTGAGTAGCATGACAATAGGAGCCAGGGGAGTCAA
This sequence comes from Cyclobacteriaceae bacterium, assembly GCA_039944535.1. Taxonomy (GTDB): domain Bacteria; phylum Bacteroidota; class Bacteroidia; order Cytophagales; family Cyclobacteriaceae; genus JAMZMI01. Next base: position 453,846 of record JBDUYP010000022.1, on the reverse strand, counting down.
GTGGTACAGAAATACAGGCAACACCCTCATGCTGGGCGGTGAATTGCTTCTGAGAAATAAGTTATCCCGGGCAATGAGCAGTGAATTGAATGCGAAGTATGTTTATGGCAAAGACGCAGATGGTGAGCCATTGCCGCAGATGCCTCCATTGAAACTTAGTTATTCTATTCATCAGCAAGTCAAAGGATGGAGCATTCAACCTGAGATAGTCTGGTCGTCGGCACAAAAGAGAACGAGCGACAAATTCAACGAACAATCCACCGATTCATTCTTTTTGGTAAATCTGGGTATTTCAAAAGCCATAGAACTAAAATCAGGTGAAGTTAGAGCGGGACTTAGTGTGAATAATATGACCAATGAGTCATACCGTGAGCATTTTGATATTGGTTCTATCCTGAGGCCGGGTAGGAGCATTGATTTATTGTTGAGTTGGAGGTTTAACTAGATATTTATCTATTAAAGGACATATTTGAGTTTAACGAAAGGAATACATATTGCCATTATTAACCTGGTCATTGTAGCCATTGTGGGCTGTTTTTTGCGGTACTTATTTCTGCAACCGGTCTCATGGATCAACTACAGTTACGTGCTTCATGCCCATTCGCATCTTGCTTTTTTGGGATGGGTGTTTATGGCTTTGTATGTGTTGTTAGTTTATGCTTACCTGCCATCGGGTTTTCTGAAATCAGAAAAGTTCCTTATCATTTTTGGTGTGTTGCAGCTGGCCAATCTGGGCATGTTGGTTACATTTCCTTTTATGGGCTATGCACTCTGGTCAATTGTCTTCTCCGCACTGCATGCCATCACAGCCATGATTTTCGCATGGATTTTCATCAAAGAGGCATCACCAAGGTGCTCTTTGGAGCATAAAATGTCTTTCTTATTTGTCAAGTCAGCTTTGGTGCTCATGGTTCTGTCAAACCTGGCTCCATTTGCACTCGGTCCCATTTCAGCCACTCAGGGCAAAAGCGACCTGTATTACTTGCTCATCTATTTTTATCTACACTTTCAGTACAATGGCTGGTTCACGTTTGCTTTGCTGGGGTTGACACTCTGGCAACTCGAAGAGATGGGGGTGAACACCAAAAGCAGGTCGGTAAAAGTTGGGTTTATACTCAAGTTGGTAGCCGTGTTTCCAGCGTATATCCTTTCGGCACTGTGGACAGAACCTGACTTGATATGGTATGTTGTGGGAGGGTTGAGTGCCGCTGTTCAGTTGGTTGGGTTGGCGTCTGTGGGGTATTTCGTTATACAAAACAGGAAGGCACTCAGCCTGCAGCACTCCTCTATCCTGCGTGTGCTGTTTTGGATGGGAATGTTGGCTGTTGGTCTGCAACACGTGCTAATGCTGCTATCTGCGCTTCCGGCTTTGGCAAATCTGGCTTTTGCCCGCAATATTGTCATCGCCTATTTGCATATGGTGCTGCTTGGATTTGTGACTGCCTGGTTGTTTTTCATATTGGTGAAACTCCAAGTCATCCAATTGACTTTGAGCGCTAAAGCCGGATTTTGGTTGTTTTTGGTGGCTTTAGTGGCTACCGAACTTGCGCTGGTTTTTCAGGGACATATTGTGCACTCTACGCATGTGCTCTTCTGCCTGGCATTGGTGCAGCTATGTGGTGTTGTCAGTATCGCTTTCAATGTAAAAGGTTTAAAACTCTCATTATGAAAAAGACGATGATAGGCAAGTTGCCATTTATGGTTTTGGTAATAGCATCTCTTGCTTCTGGGATTTTTACCGGATGGTTTCGTCTGGGGTTTGAGCTACCTGTAAGCAGCGTGTTTTTACATCATGGCGCCATGATGACAGGTAGTTTTTTGGGGACAGTGATTTTGATAGAGCAAATAATGGCACTGAAGCAAAGATGGCTATTTGGCTTTCCATTCATCAATGCTTCTAGTCTTGTTTTCTATTATCTGGATTTTGATACTGCGGCTTTTGCCTGCCTGATTTTTGGGTCGATTGGTCTGTTTTATTTCTTTTTTTTAATCAACCGACAATATGCTGATTTGCCCCATCAGGTTATGTGGGTAGGCTCTGCGGCATGGTTTGTTGGCAATGTGCATCTGTTGATATTTCGATTGTATGCACATTCTATACTGTGGTGGATGGCATTTCTCTTATTGACGATCGTGGGTGAGCGTCTGGAGTTGAGCAGGTTTTTGCCAGTCAGCAAGTTTAAGCAGCGGTTGTTGGTGTTCTTTTTAGCGCTTTTCCTAATTTCCTGCGTGTTGCCATTTCATCTGGGAGGTCAAATCCTTACAGGCATAACCTTACTTTTGATTGCTATCTGGCTGTTGCTGTACGACATGGTTCGAAAGTCCATTCGTAAGCCTGGAATTCATAAGTTTTCTGCGTTCACTTTGATTTGTGGATACGGTTGGCTTGCGCTGAGCGGATTGTTGTATATGTTGGACAATACCGGCTTAATTACCTGTGATGCCTTGATTCATAGTTTCTTTTTAGGGTTTGTTTTCTCCATGATTTTCGCCCATGCTCCAATTATACTGCCGGGCGTGCTGGGTCTTGGGTTTAAACCTTATCACCCTACGCTGTACGTGTGGGTGGTTTTATTTCAGTTATCGCTGATTGTTCGCATTGTCGGAGGGCTGCTTAGCCTGAATCTTTGGAAACAATATGGAGGACTGGTCAATGGGGTAGTCATTTTATTGTTTTTATTCAATGTAATGATCGTCGTGATTACGCGCTGGGGCAGTAGTGAGAAACCTTCGCTTCAATACTAAATTGTCCCAGCCGGCGCTGGCGTGTCACTAGTGCCAATTTATAGTAGCCGTACCATAATATTTGGTAGCTATTGTATTCGCAGTGCTGTCTTGAACAGTTTTGAGTTGCGCTCCTGATAGTCCCGATAGTTATCAGTACAATATGATATTTGAATGGGTCAGTAAGGATTGTTTACTCTTCGACTGCTCAGCGTGACAATCCTTTCGTGCACACCACCACTAATTACCCACCATCACCCACTTTTTTGCTAATTTTTTTCATTTCTCCCACAGCCTCCCACTAGCATGGTGTTTTTCCTGTTTTTCTACAATTCATCATTCAATTGAGTCGATTTTATCTCTTGCACCTCAGTTAGTTATCCATTTTAGCACCGAAATCCGTTTCAAAATCGCCGTTTATTGGCTTGTATTAAATTTTTTGCTTTTAGTGGGTGAAAGTGGGGGGTTGTGGTTGGAAATGTCGATTCATTCCTTATATTTGCTATGGTGGTTTATATTTTTCAAGACTCAGATGGCTTTTTTTACAAGCGAGTATGAGTGTAAGTTGGATACCAAAGGCAGGCTAGTTTTACCTGCAAAGATTAAGGCTAACCTGCCAGAGGTCTCCACTACCGAACTCGTCATACGTCAGGGTTTCGAACCCAATCTGATCGTGTATCCAATGTTAGAATACAAAAAGATACATGCCAAGATCAGTGCGCTCAGTGAGTTCAATGCTGAGCAGCGAAAACTTAAACGCACCTTTTTCAGGAGTATCGCTCAGGTGGATCTGGACAATGCAGGAAGGATCTTAGTACCGAAGTTGATGCTCGCTCATGCCAAGCTTGAGAAGGAAGCTATACTAGTCGGGATGGGCAACTACATTGAAATGTGGAATCCTCAGGTGTTCAATGAGTATCAGCTAGAGGATCCAATGGAATATTCGGATCTGGCACAGAAGTACTTAGACGAATAGCCGATGAGCGAATACCACGTTCCGGTTATGTTGAAAGAGTGCCTTGAAGCGCTAGACATCAGGCCGGAAGGCACTTATGTAGATGTCACATTTGGCGGAGGCGGACACTCAAGAGAGATACTCAACCAGCTGGATTCAGGAAAATTGTTTGCATTTGATCAGGACGATGATGCAAAAGCCAATGCGAAAGCTTTGAAGGAAGCCTCGCAAGGACGTTCTTTCACATTTATTGAATCCAATTTCAGGTATCTGAGTAAGTACCTCAAATTTCATAAAGCCGGACCTGTAGATGGTATCCTGGCTGATTTGGGTGTTTCATCGCATCAGATCAATGAGGGCGATCGGGGATTTTCTATTCGATTTGACGGTCAGCTGGATATGCGGATGGATCGCAATGCGCCTCTTACAGCCAAAGCTGTGGTCAATGAGTATGAGGAAAGCGACCTGATCCATATTTTGAGTGCTTATGGTGAAATTAAAAACGCCCGTACCCTCGCCTCCAATATCATTAAGGCCAGAAGTCAATCGATCAATCGAAACGAGGAGCTTAAGAACATCGCGCTGAAATCTGCACCACGAGGAAAAGAGATGAAATATCTCGCTCAGCTTTTTCAGGCAATCAGAATTGAGGTAAACGATGAGATGGGTACGCTTAGAGAATTTCTCGAGCAGACCGTAGAGGTGCTCAAGCCTGGTGGTCGCCTGGTGGTGATGAGCTATCACTCATTGGAGGATCGTCCAGTCAAAAACTTTATCAATACCGGAAATTTCAAAGGGGTGATGGAAAAGGATTTTTTCGGTCATGAGATCAGGCCATTGAAGCCACTGACCAAAAAGCCGATCATTCCTACTCCAGATGAAATAGATGTGAATAGCCGCGCCAGAAGCGCAAAACTTAGAATCGCAGAGCGGTTGGGGAATAAAAAGTAAAAGAATGTATTCCCCCTTTTGAAAGGGGGCAAGAAAAAAGAAAAAGAATACTGATAACTAACAATGGCAACCAATACTTACAAAATACCATCAAAATCAAATAACAGAGGAGGCTTCTTCGCTGTGCTTGATCGGTTTTTGCGTATTGACCAGTCTTTGGCTGAGGTCATTCATATAAGATTCCTTCCTCAAATATTCTTCATTTCCACATTGTGCATCATATACATTGGCAACAGGCACTATGCAGAGAAGAAGATTCGCACTATCAATAAGCTCGAAACTACGGTTTCTGATCTGCGAGCTGATTACACCACTTTAAATGCTGCTTACAAGTTCTCAAGCAAGCAATCTGAAGTTGCCAGACAGGCTGGAAAGTTGGGTCTGAAAGAAAGTCTTGTTCCACCCTATAAAATCAAACAGGCGGAATGAGCATCAAAAAATCCATATTAGTTCGCGTTCGAATCGCCTTCTTACTAGTGTTCTTGTTTTCAGCAGGGGTGCTTTTTCGCATTTTCACCATTCAGTATGCTGAAGGGTCCAAGTGGAAAGAAATAGCGGAATCACTGGGGCTGCAGGTCATGAAGGTAAACGCCACACGCGGCAATATATATGCTGATGATGGTAGCCTTTTAGCCACCTCCTTGCCTGTATATAAGGTGGCGTTTGATCCGGGGCTGGCCAGCGACGATCTTTTTTATGGTCAAATCGATTCGCTCAGCTTTTTACTTGCCAAATTCTACGGCGACCTCACCACCGATCAATACAAAAGGAAAATTGTCAATGCTCGCAAAGAACATCGGCGCTACATGGTACTCAACCGGCAGCAGGTCGGTTACCAGGAAAAGAAACTGATGGAGCGCTGGCCCATATTTAGGACGGGCAGACTTACGGGTGGAGTAATATTTGAAAAGGTGGAAAAAAGGATTCGACCTTTTTCGCATTTAGGTGGACGTACTGTCGGATCGATCAACGGAGACAACCGCGGGACTGTCGGGTTGGAGTATAGTTTCAATCGCCAGTTAGCCGGGAGAGATGGTGAGGCCTTGTTTCAGAAAATGGCCGGAGGAGGCTGGAAGCCTGTTTTTGACGGCACTGAGATCCAACCAATCAACGGTTATGATATACAAACCACAATCAATGTTAACCTTCAGGATGTTACAGAAACCGCCCTTTTGAAGCATCTGGAAAAGCATAGAGCTGATTATGGGGTAGCCGTGTTGATGGAAGTAAAAACAGGTGAAATCAAAGCCATTTCTAATCTGAGCCGAAATAGTCAGGGTCAGTACTACGAACGATACAACTACGCCGTAGGCAGTCAGGGAGCCAGAGAGCCAGGGTCTACTTTTAAACTGGCCAGCATGATTGCATTGTTGGAAGATTCCAACGTGAAACTGACTGACTCTGTGGAGACAGGAGATGGCAGTATGAAATTCTATGATGAAACCATGAAAGACCACAAGCCCGGCGGCTATGGCACGCTTACCGTTCAGGAGGTTTTCGAAAAGTCATCTAACATAGGAGTAGCCAAACTGATCACCGAGCATTTTGGCTCTGATCCAGTTCGATTCACCAATTACATCAAGAGTATCGGTATTGATAAGCCGCTAGGTTTTCAACTGATCGGGGAAGGTATTCCTTACATCAAAGATCCGACTGATTCTACCTGGAGTGGTGTCAGCTTACCGTGGATTTCTCACGGCTATGAGTTGAAGATGACTCCTCTGCAGACGCTCACGCTTTACAATGCGGTTGCCAACAAAGGCAAAATGATTCAGCCATTGATAGTGAAGTCTGTGCTAAAGGATAATAAGCAAGTGGAGTCCTATCAGGCTAAGGTGCTGAACAAAAAAATATGTTCTGATGAAACGTTAAGAGACATTCGAACTATGCTCGAAGGAGTGGTGGAAAGAGGAACAGCCAGGAATATTAAAAATGAAAGGTTCAAAATAGCAGGTAAAACCGGAACAGCTAAGAAAGTGAAGAATGGTCGCTATACAAGTAACTATTATACTTCTTTCGCGGGGTACTTTCCGGCAGATGACCCCCGATACAGTTGCATCGTGGTGATCGATGAGCCCAAAGGTTATCATATCTATGGTAGCGATGTTTCTGCTCCTGTTTTTAAAGAAATAGCTGATAAAATTTATGCTTTGGAAATAGACATGCATCAGGAAATTCCTGAAAAGCGTCTGGAATTTGCTGGAGTATTTCCTGTCATTCGTGCGGGTAAAAGAGAAGAGTTGCAGTTGATCAGCAACGAGCTAGGTATTTCTAATCATGCGGAGGATCATGATGTATGGGTAAAGACGGATGTTGTGAACCACTCTGTTTTCTGGGAGGGCAATGATTCTCCGATTGACCGGGTGCCTGATGTGAAAGGTATGACGCTGCGCGATGCGATCTATGTGCTGGAAAACGTAGGATTACAAGTAGATATTGAAGGTCGTGGGCGTGTTAGTTCACAGTCCATCACTCCCGGAGTGAAGTTTTCTCATGGTGCCACCATCAAACTTCAGCTAGGATGAAATCTCTAAAAGACATATTGTTCGGAGTTTCTCTCGTTTCGGTGCATGGTGAGCGAGAAGCGGAGATCAGCGGCCTTACATTCGACTCAAGAAAAGTCAAAGGCGGCATGCTCTTCATTGCGGTGAAAGGACTTACAGTGGACGGCCATTCATTCATTGAAAAAGCAATTGAGGATGGAGCTGTGGCGATCGTTTGTGAGGACTTGCCTGAAAATTTAGATGCTAAGATCACATATATACAGGTGGAGAATAGTGCAGCAGCCATGGGAGTGGTTGCTGCTAATTTCTATGATAATCCATCTAAGAAATTGAAATTAGTTGGTGTTACGGGGACAAATGGTAAAACGACCACCGCCACATTGCTTCACCAGCTTTTTATCAACCTCGGCTATAAAGTGGGCTTGCTCTCAACAGTCGAGAATAAAATCGACCACAAGGTCTTACCATCCAGCTTTACGACACCCGACAGTATTCAGCTAAATGAGCTTTTGGCTCAGATGGCTGATCAGGGATGTACGCATGCATTCATGGAAGTGAGCTCGCATGCATTGGTGCAAAATCGTGTCGCAGGAATCTATTTCTCCGGAGCAGTTTTCACCAACATTACCCATGATCACCTTGACTATCATGGCACTTTCGATGAGTATATCTCAGCGAAGAAGTTGTTGTTTGATGGGTTGAAATCAGAGGCTTTTGCGCTGGTCAATGTCGATGATAAGCGCGGGAGAGTAATGCTTCAAAACACCAGAGCGGATAAGAATAGTTATTCACTTAAGTCTATGGCCGATTTCAAAGCCAAGACTTTACACAATACTATCCAGGGTCTGGAGCTTGAAATCAATGGGATCTCTGCCTGGTTTAGGTTGATTGGCGATTTTAATGCTTACAATCTTTTGGCGGTTTATGCTACGGCGGTTTTGCTGGAGGAGGAAAAGGAAGAGGTGCTCATGGCGCTTTCGCAGCTCGAAGGGGCGAGAGGGCGTTTTGAGCTGATCTCAAATACCAGTCAGGTTTTGGCCATCGTAGATTATGCACATACGCCAGATGCATTGGAAAACGTGCTGAAAACCATTGACAATCTACGCACCCGTCAGGAGACGCTGATTACGGTGGTGGGCTGTGGCGGAAACAGGGACAAGGCTAAGCGTCCGAAAATGGCACGGTTGGCAGCAAGTTTTAGCAACAAAGTCATACTCACTTCGGACAACCCTCGCGATGAGGATCCGGCTGAGATTCTCAACGATATGATGGCTGGAGTTTCTAAAGTAGATCAGAAAAAGACCATGATCATTCAGGATAGAAAAGAGGCCATAAGAACGGCTTGTAACCTGGCTGCTGAGAATGATATCATTCTGGTGGCGGGCAAAGGGCACGAAACTTATCAAGAGATAAAAGGAGTGAGAAACCACTTTGACGATAAAGAAGTATTGAGCGAAATGCTGAATAATAATTGATAATGAAGAATAGAAAATTGAAAATGAAAGATTTGATCAGTGCTGAAATGAGCACCCCAATCCTTAATTCTCAATTCACAAGTTTATAAGAGTATGTTGTACCATTTGTTTGATTATTTAGAAAAACAATTTGACCTGACGGGAGCTGGATTATTCCAGTTTATCTCCTTCAGGGCCGGTATGGCTACTGTCATTTCTCTGCTGATCACCATTGTGTTTGGCAAGAGCCTGATTTCTATGTTGCGAAAATTCCAACTCGGCGAATCGATCAGAGATTTGGGGCTGGATGGCCAGATGGAGAAGCAGGGAACACCGACGATGGGTGGCATTATCATCATTGCAGCCATCATTATCCCAACGCTACTTTTTGCAAACCTGAGCAATATCTACATCCAGTTGCTGTTGGTTACGGCTATTTGGATGGGTTTGATTGGGTTTTTGGATGATTATCTCAAAATCAAAAAGAAAAACAAGGATGGACTGAGTGGCAAGTTCAAGATCATCGGTCAGGTAGTGATAGGCGTGTTTGTAGGCATGGTTATGGTTTGGCATCCTGATGTTACGCTTCCGGGCTTTTCATTCGCCGGCATCATCGATGGTGAGTCCATCGTCACTACTCTTCCTTTCATCAAGGACAATGAGTTTCACTACGACTGGTTGCTACCATATTTTTTGGAGGATTACACGTGGTTGATCTATGTCCTCATTGTTATTTTCATCATTACGGCTGTTTCTAATGGCGCCAACATCACCGATGGTGTCGATGGGCTGGCAGCTGGAACTTCTGCTATTATAGGATTGACTCTCGCTATTTTGGCTTACCTCAGTGGTAACGTCATTTTCGCTGATTATCTGAATATCGAATACATTCCTAACGCCGGCGAACTGGTGATTTTCAGTGCGGCATTTGTGGGAGCCTGCATCGGATTTTTGTGGTACAATTCGTATCCAGCGCAGGTATTTATGGGCGACACTGGCAGCCTTTCTATCGGAGGCATTATCGCAGTTTTGGCTTTGGTTATCCGCAAGGAGCTGCTGATCCCGCTGCTGTGCGGGATTTTCCTAATCGAGAACCTCAGCGTTATTGTCCAGATTTTCTATTTCAGATATACCAAAAGAAAATATGGTGAAGGCCGCCGCATTTTGTTGATGTCACCGCTGCACCACCACTATCAAAAGAAAGGAATTCATGAAGCCAAGATTGTATCTCGGTTTTGGACTACAGGGATCCTTTTGGCAATTGCCACTTTAGCCACTTTAAAATTAAGATGAGTAAGATATGACGCTTGAACAACTTTATCGACTAAATGAAAAGTTCCAGCAGGAAGCCGGACAGCTTGCCGAGTTGTTGCCGGGAGGTAACATGCTGGAGTTTTCTTCTCTCATTATCCGGGGAGCGAAAAAAATGGATATGCAGCTGAAAAAGCTGATTTCAACTAAGAGCGAAAACTCGTTTCATACGGCCATGTCAAAAATGGAAGATGAGATGGATGAGATCGTCTATATGTTGGATCGTTTGGATGAAGCCAATCGGTCAAAGGGGATGGATTTCATCACTGACTTTATTAAAAAAGGATATGACTTGTTGTCAATCTATTCCATATGCTGCGATCAGTTGATCGAGCGAAAAGTGAAAGCAGACGAATTTGGATAAGTGAATAGAAAAGTAGCCATATTGGGAGCTGCAGAAAGCGGCATTGGAGCGGCCATATTAGGTAAGGAACTCGGTCTTGAGGTTTTCTTGTCTGATAGTGGTATGATCTCTGATGATCGCAAGACTATTCTTCAAACACTTGATGTTGAGTTTGAGGAAGGTGGTCATACTGCGTCTCGTATTTTGGCTGCAGATATTGTGGTTAAAAGCCCCGGTATTCCTGACATGGTTCCTTTCATCCAGTCTATTGTAGCGCAGGGAATTTCGGTTATCTCCGAGATTGAATTTGCCTTCAGATACATGGAAAAGGAGGCCAAAGTAATCGCGATTACCGGAACCAATGGCAAGACCACCACATCACTTTTGACCTATCATTTACTCAAATCTGCAGGATTCAATGTGGCGCTTGGCGGCAATGTGGGAGTCAGCCTTGCCAAACTCGTAGCAGAGGGCGGATACGACTATTATGTGGTGGAGGTCAGTAGTTTTCAGTTAGATGGGGTAGTTCAGTTCAAGCCTGATATTGCAGTGTTGCTCAATATCACTCCCGATCACCTGGATAGGTACAACAATGATTTTCAGAGATATATTTCCTCAAAATTCAGGATTACGGAAAACCTCACTCAAGATGAGTGCTTCGTTTACTGCGCTGATAGTAAGCCAGTGTCTGAGGAAATTGCCAAGCGGCAGATAGAAGCTTGCCTGTTTGCGGTTTCAGCGACCAAAGGCCCGAAGTGGCAGGCCTATATGGACAATGAGCACTTGATTTTCGATTATCAATACAAAGACAAAGGGAAAAATCACAAAATCCCAATGTCTGAAATATCGCTTATCGGTAAGCACAATATGATCAACAGTATGTCGGCTGTTCTCTGTGCACTGTGGTTTGATATTTCTATAGAAAGTATTTTAAAAGGACTTAAATCCTTCATCAATGCACCCCATAGGCTTGAGCTTGCTGGTAAGATTGACGGAGTGAAATATATCAATGACTCCAAAGCGACCAATGTGGATTCAGTGTTCTATGCACTGGAAGGCATTAATGAAAATATAGTATGGATCGCAGGAGGAGTGGATAAAGGAAATGACTACAGCCAAATCGTGGATTTGGTTAAGGAAAAAGTAAAAGCACTGATCTGTTTGGGTACAGAAAATGAGCCGTTGGTGTCAGCATTTGGTGATGTAGTGCCTACAATCGTGGAGGTAGATTCTGCTGAGAAAGCAGTTGCCGCGGCAGCCGAATTGTCCGAACAAGGGGATGTGGTTTTGCTATCTCCCGCTTGTGCCAGCTTTGACCTTTTTAATAATTATGAAGACCGTGGCGATCAGTTCAAGGCGGCAGTGAAATCAATTTCAGAATCTAAAACACTGAAAGCATGAATGTCATCAAAGATTGGGCATACAAAAATCTGAAAGGAGATCCGGTGATCTGGTTCATCGTTTTTGTGCTATCTATGTTCAGTATCCTGGTGGTGTATAGCGCCACAGGAAGTTTGGCCTACAAAATGATGGGTGGCGATACGGAGTATTACCTAATCAAGCACTCATCACTCGTGTTTTTGAGTTTGTTTGCCATGTGGATTGCGCATAAGATAGACTACAGATACTACTCGAAGCTTTCGCGATTTGCACTTTGGATTTCCGTGCCTTTGCTTTTGATTACCTGGCAGTTTGGTAACAATATCAATGATGCTTCGCGATGGATCACCATTCCATTTATCAATCAGGCTTTCCAGCCTTCAGATTTGGCCAAGCTTGCTCTGCTGGTGACTTTAGCCGCGATGCTTTCCAAAAAACAGCAAAGCATTGATGATTTCCAAAAGGCGATAATCCCGATGCTTTTGTGGATTGGTTTGATCTGTGGTTTGATAGCCATGACCAATATTTCTACAGCAGTGTTGCTTTTTGGTACTTGCATGCTGGTATTGTTTATTGGTCGTGTGCCGGTGAAATATCTGGTAATGCTTTTGGTCATTGGAGCCATCTCAGGTTCTGCCGCGCTGGCAATCGGACAAAGAGGTGGTACGGCCCTGAGCCGGGTAGAGTCGTTCTTCGATAAAGACGATATTCCATTTCAGGCTAAGCAGGCCTACATCGCAATAGCCACGGGCGGACTTACCGGGAAGGGGCCCGGACAGAGTGACCAAAGAAATTATTTACCTCACCCTTATTCAGATTTTGTGTTCGCCATCATTTTGGAGGAGTACGGTCTGATCGGTGGTTTTGTAGTGCTGTTGTTATATCTGGCGCTACTCTATAGAGGGATGAAAGCTGCCGCAGAAAGCGACCGTGCTTATGGAGGATTGCTTTCGGCAGGACTGGCCTTTGCACTGGTGATGCAGGCTGTGGTGAACATGGGAGTGGCCGTGGGATTAGGTCCAATTACGGGGCTACCATTGCCATTGATAAGCATGGGGGGTACATCCCAGCTTTTTACAGGCTTGGCAATAGGAATCATTCTAAGCGTGAGCAGAGGAGAAATAGATGATGTTGGTTCGCCCATGGCAAATCAGTTTAGAAATAATATGAGAGAAGCGGCATAAATGGCTGAAAAGAAAACATATCGGATTATGATTAGCGGAGGGGGTACCGGAGGGCACATCTATCCAGCAGTTTCTATTGCCCAATCGCTCAAGGATATGCTGAGTGACGTGGAGATACTGTTTGTTGGTGCCAAGGGTAAGATGGAGATGAAGAAGGTGCCCGATGCTGGTTTTGAAATCGTTGGTCTTTGGATCAGCGGCTTGCAAAGGAGTCTGTCGCTGCAGAATCTCGCTTTTCCTTTCAAAGTCATATCCAGTGTATGGAAGTCATTTAGTCTGATCAGAAAATTCAAGCCCGATGCTGTGATTGGTGTGGGTGGATATGCCAGTGGACCTTTGCTTTTTGCTGCCACTAGAAAGGGTATTCCTACTTTAATTCAGGAACAAAACTCCTATGCCGGTCTCACCAATAAATTATTGGCCAAGCGAGTGAATAAGATATGTGTGGCTCATGGAGGCATGGAAAAGTATTTTCCTGCAGACAAACTTGTGGTCACAGGAAACCCTGTGCGCAAAACCATATTGCTGGACGATTCGGAAAAGAAATCAGCATACGATTTTTTCAATTTCTCTGATTCCAAAAAGACATTGTTGGTTGTAGGTGGAAGTTTAGGAGCAAGATCTATCAACGAATTCATCCTTGCTGGTTATAAAAGACTAGCTGAGTCCGGCTATCAGGTGATCTGGCAGACAGGAGGATACTATTTTGAGGAGATGATTGAGCGAGTAGGAGAGCAGTCTGAAAACATCAGAATGTTTGATTTCTTGAGAGAAATGAACTACGCCTATGCCGTGGCAGACGTGGTTGTTTCCAGGGCGGGGGCGCTGGCCATAGCCGAGCTTATGCTTACGGGCAAGCCGAGCATTTTGGTGCCGTCTCCCAATGTAGCCGAAGATCACCAAACGATCAATGCTAAAGCTCTGGTGGAGCGGAATGCAGCCATCTTAGTGGCCGATTCGGATGCTAAGGATAGTCTGATTGACAGAGCGCTGACGCTCCTGGAAGATGAGACGGCTAAAGCAGATTTGAGTAAAAATATAAAAGCAATGGCTCACGCAGATGCGTCCAAAGACATTGCGAATGAGGTATTAAAATTGATAGCAGCATAATGGAGCTAGATAAAATCGATAGCGTCTATTTCATTGGGATCGGAGGGATCGGAATGAGCGCCATTGCCCGTTGGTTCAAACAGCGAGGTAAGCGTGTTGCGGGTTATGATCGCGTGAAAACACCTTTGACTCAATCTCTTGAGGACGAAGGAATCTGGATTCATTATGAAGACAAGGTCAAAGCCATTCCCGAGACCTTCAAGGAGCGTGAATGGTGTCTGATTGTTTACACACCCGCTGTGCCTGCCGATTTTGGTGAGCTGGTTTACTTCCAGAAAAAGGACTTCACAGTGATGAAGCGCTCAGAGGTTCTGGGTATGATTTCAAAAGATCACTATTGTATAGCCGTGGGGGGAACTCACGGTAAGACAACCACTTCTTCGATGCTCGCGCACATATTGAGCAAATCGGAAGCAGGTTGTTCTGCTTTCATCGGCGGTATTATGACCAATACCAATTCTAATCTGATTATTGGAGAAAAGGATGCTCCGCTTGTGGTTGAAGCAGACGAATTCGATAGATCGTTTCACAGACTTTTTCCAAACTATGCTATAGTCACCTCCGTGGATGCGGACCATCTGGATATCTATGGTGACGAAAGTCAGATGAAAGAAGCTTTTGGTAAATTTTTGCAGCTTGTTCCAGAAGATGGCCACTTGCTTGTGCATTACAAGGCAGCCGAAAAAGTCAATACATACCTTGAAAATCTTTATTTCACCTATGGTATAGATCAGGGTGATTATCAGGCTCGCGCCTTGAGGTCTATTGGTGGGGTGTTTTATTTCAATTATCACGGACGGAGAACCATCAAAGACATTGCACTCTATGTGCCGGGTTTTCACAACGTGGAAAACTGTGTTGCAGCCATTTCAGCCGCTATAGAATTGGACGTGCCATTGGAGGTGATCAAAGAAGCAGTCAAATCTTATCGTGGAGTTAAGCGCCGATTTGAGTTTATCCTGCGTCAGAAGGATCTGGTCTATATAGATGATTATGCACATCATCCATCTGAGATTACGGCTTTCTTGCGATCGGTCAAAAGTATGTATCCGAACAAAAAAATCACAACGATTTTTCAGCCTCATTTGTATAGCCGTACCAAGGATTTCTATTTGGGATTTGCAGAGAGTCTTGACTTGTCAGACGAGGTAATATTGCTCGATATATATCCGGCCAGAGAAACACCAATACCGGGTGTGACTTCTCAGATGATTTTGGACAAAATGTTTACGGCCAACAGGAAGATAGTTGCAAAAGAAGATATAGTAGCAGATTTAGAAGAAAGGGATTTGGATATTCTCGTGACAATAGGTGCCGGTGATATAGATCAACTGGTGCCCGTAATTGGAAATCACTTTAAAAAGGAAGAAGCTTGAAGAGTAGCATAAAAAAGATATTGTTTTACTCAGTTGCCTGCATTGTGATGTTGGTGGTAATTAGCTTTGCAGCAGTGAAAAGAGCCGCCCGACCTGTCAACGATGTAGAAGTAAATATTGAAACGCTGGATGGCAACTATTTCACCGATAAAGAAGAGGTTATTAGCCTTCTCAATGCCGAAAGTACGGATTATGTACTGGGTTCGGCGGTGAGCCAACTCGACCTTAAAATCCTCGAGCAGCGAGTGGAGGTTCATCCATTCGTGAAAGATGCTCAGGTCTATAAGGATATCAAAGGCAACCTCATTGTGCAGGTAAAGCAAGCCAAGCCGATTGCACGTGTTTTTAACCGTGCTGGTGAGGATAGATACATAGATGCTGACGGTTATCTCATTCCGACTAAGGCCAGTCAAGTGGCTCGTGTTCCGATTTTGGAATTTGAAAGAAAGTTAGGATGGGAAGAAAATATTACAGAAAGTTCGTACGGCCAGCAGTTGCTCGAACTTCTTCACTTCGTGGATAAAGATGAATTTTGGCGTGCCCAGATCGCTGGCATGTTGATTCAGGGTGATGGGCAGATCATCATGCAGCCACAGGTCACAAAGCAGGAAATAACTTTCGGTATGCCGGAAAAACTGGACGAAAAATTTAGAAAACTGAAACTGTTTTATAAAGAGATATTACCGAACAAAGGTTGGAATACGTACAGCACGGTCAACTTAAAGTTCAAGGATCAAATTGTTTGTGAATAAGAAAAAATACCTGCTCAGGCAGGATAGAGATATTAAGCGTTTAAATAGTTAGAGAGATGAAAGAAGATAAAATCATCGTAGGATTAGATATCGGAACCACAAAGATTTGCGCCATAGTAGGTCGCAAAAATGAGTTTGGGAAACTCGAAGTGCTGGGCATGGGAAAGGCCGTGTCAGACGGAGTTATCCGCGGTATTGTCACCAATATTGACAAAACTGTTGTGGCCATCGAGAAAGCCATTGCCGAGGCAAGCGAGCAGTCCGGGATTGATATCAATGTGGTCAACGTAGGTATTGCCGGGCAGCACATCAAGAGTGCCGTTCATCATGGCTCTATCACACGCAGTTCTGATGATGAGATCACCGTGGAGGACATCAATCGTCTAACTAGCGACATGTATCGCATTGTCATACCGCCAGGTAGTGAGATCATCCACGTGATGCCGCAGGATTATATCGTCGACTATGAGGATGGGATCAAAGATCCTGTAGGTATGTCTGGCGTCAAGCTTGAAGCTGACTTCCACATCATCACAGCTCAGACTAACGCTATTAATAATATCAATAAGTGTGTAAAACGCGCAGGCCTTGAAATCGAAAATTTGATTTTGGAGCCGCTGGCATCTTCTCTCTCGGTGCTTAGCGACGAAGAAAAGGAAGCCGGTGTTTGTTTGGTTGACATAGGGGGTGGTACCACTGATATTGCCGTTTTTTATGATAACATCATTAGGCACACGGCAGTGATACCTTTTGGTGGAAATATCATCACTTCCGACATCAAGCAAGGATGTATGGTGATGGATCATCAGGCAGAGCTCCTGAAAACCAAGTTTGGCAGAGCGATTGCCGAAGAGGCCAGTCCAAACGAGATAGTATCCATACCAGGTTTGAGAAACAGAGCTCCGAAGGAGATTTCGTTGAAAAACCTAGCGCATGTAATTGAAGCCAGAATGGAAGAGATCATAGAGATGGTTCACACTGAGATCATCACTTCGGGTTACAATAAGAGATTGGCAGCCGGAATCGTGGTTACAGGAGGCGGATCACAGCTCACCAATCTGCAGCAGTTGTTTGAGTATATGACCGGCCTAGATACTAGAATAGGTTATCCTAACGAGCACCTTGGTAAGAGTAAGTTGGAGTCAGTCAAGAGTCCAATGTACGCGACTACTGTCGGGTTGGTGCTTTCAGGTTTTAGAGCCCTGGATATTCGTGAAGATGGCTATAGAGAGAAAGTTGGTGGCGTAAGCGCCAAAAGCAAACACTCTAAAAAGGGTGGGAAGTTTTTCATGAATATCATCGAAAAGACCAAAGATCTTTTGATCGATGATCTTGATGATAAAAGCGACTATTAAGTAAGTAACAGAAATTAAAAAAGGCAGAAATATGTATTCATTTGATTTACCCACACATCACAAATCCATCATCAAGGTGATAGGAGTAGGTGGTGGAGGCGGAAATGCCGTAAACCACATGTTTAACCTAGGTATCAAAGATGTAGAGTTTGTTGTCTGCAACACTGATATCCAGGCACTGGAGAGCAGCCCGGTTCCTAACAAGATCCAATTGGGCACCTCACTCACAGGAGGATTAGGCGCTGGAGCCAATCCCGAAAAAGGAAAAAATGCTGCACTGGAGTCTAAAGATGACATCCGTGAAATGCTGGCTGAAGATACCAAAATGGTGTTCATTACCGCCGGAATGGGAGGTGGTACTGGTACAGGAGCTGCTCCCGTTATCGCTCAGATAGCTAAGGAAATGGACATCCTGACCGTAGGTATCGTGACGGCTCCTTTCGCTTTCGAAGGAAAGAAAAAGATGCAAGCGGCCAATACTGGTATTGCGGAGTTAAAAGAACATTGTGATACAGTGCTGGTAATTCTCAATGATAAGTTGAGAGAGATCTTTGGAAACCTGGCCATTCGTGAAGCTTTTGGTCAGGCTGACAATGTATTGACAACTGCGGCGAAAGGCATTGCTGAAATCATCACAGTACCAGGTTATGTAAACGTGGATTTTGAAGATGTAAAAACTGTAATGAAAGACGCGGGAGCCGCGGTGATGGGCTCAGCTCAGACTTACGGTGAGAGTCGCGCGAGAAGAGCTGCCGAAGAGGCCCTCAACTCACCTCTTCTAAACAATCAAAACATCAACGGCGCTCAGAAAATCCTTCTTTCTATCATGTCAGGAGAGGATGCCGAACTCCAAATGGACGAACTTGCTGAAGTGACGGACTACATGCAGGAATTCTCAGGAGATGATGCAGAGGTGATCTTTGGTCACGGTGTAGATCCTGAATTGGGAGAAAATATCAAAGTGACGGTAATAGCTACTGGTTTTGATCACGAAGAGATCAAGCCGATTCAGCGCAGATCTACACCACAGCCACAAAGCGTGGAATCTGACAATGAAACCGGTAAAATATTTGACCTTAACAACCCACAGCAAATCAGACTTTTCAATGTCGATAATGATGAGCAGGAAGAAGAAGATGAGGACTACTCTGTAGAGGAAGAAAAAGAAGATGAACGTTCTTTTACATTTGATTTTTTGAAAAAGGAAATCAGACAAGCTGTGGAGCGTGAAGATGAGCTGGAGGACGAAGATGAAGATGATTTTCAATTTGAGTTCGACGAAGAAGATGATTTGGCTGCTAAGCCTAAACCGTCATCAGAAGAGAAGAAAGATCCAATAGACCTGCCCCGCATGACCAATATGGAAATGCACTCCAAAAAAGTAGAACTTATGGAAGAACGCAGGAGAAGGGAAGAGATGCTAAATGGTGCTCAGAAGACTGACATCAGCGCTCAGGATTACAAAACGAAATATGATGTGCCTGCATACGAGCGCAAGAAGGTAAACTTCACGCAAGTGCCACATTCATCAGATCGGAATATTTCCAAGTTTAACCTGACGGAAGACAATCAAATTCTTGGAAACAATAAGTATCTGCATGACAATGTAGATTAATTGACAAAAATTATTTCTGCCACGAGAGGCCGTATGCTTGCATACGGCCTTTTATTTTTACAAACCCGTCAATTATTATTTCAATTAAGCCCCTTATTTATTAAACTTGGCGTACCAAAACATTCTTTGAGTAATGAAAAAAGCCTGGAACAATTTTTTAACCTCTTTCAAACCGACATATTCGGTTATCGTTTCCATGTATCACGTGATCCCCGGACAGAAAATCCAGAAGTACGATCACAAACATGATTTCGGCAAAGGAGAAATTGACAAGGCACGTGTTTTTTACAATGATGTCATCAAAAAGCACGCTTCGACTGGTTTTCCGAATACGGAAATACAATTGATCAAAGGAAAGAAAACGGTTCTACATACCAGACAATTTGGTCCGGTAGAACTCGTAAAGACCTTGAATGTAGCTTAAGATTCAAATTAAAGATATTCCAAAAGCCTTTCTCTGATTCAGGGGAAGGCTTTTTTTATTCCAACCCCAACTCTTCTCTCAATCCCGCATCAGCATTAGAGTTTTTGCTCCAGTATTGAGAACGAATCGTTTTGATAGCTGTGGCACTTGTGGTTAGCTTTTTTCTGTTTTCTCCCCAGCCGCTGTAGTATGTGTCTTCCCAACCGGTGATCTTAAACGGAAATGCCGATTCAAAAGTGATTTTCAAGTTTCGCTCCAGTTCTGGATAGGAAATCTGGTAAGTGCTCAGGCTGTCATTCTTCTTGTGCAGGTTCAGGTCGCAGTTGTAGGCTTTGATGTCGTTGTGGGACAATCTGAGGAAAAAGAAGGACGGAATTACTTTGTGCGTTCCGGTGGGGAGATCATCGGGGTTTACTCTAATCGTGCTCCATAGATCATCTTCTAGTATCTCTTTGTTTAAGGTAATATTTTTTCTCGCTTCACTCTGGAAATAAGAATGGTTTTGAATCTCAAAATCTCCTTTGTCAATCAGTTCGAGGTAGGTGTGTCCACACCATTCCTGGCTGCTCGTCGAGATTTTGAGGGAGTTTTGCCCATTGGGGAATGGAAAAAAGGTGCTGGTCATCATGGAGTAGGGGTAAATGCCAGTATTGAATTTTCGCGTATTGTTCAGCTTCAGTACCGGGAAGTCGTCTTCAGTGGGATTGTCTGCTTTGGTCATCGTTTCAGAGGAAAAATCCTCAGTGACAAATATCAATACAGACTTTCCCTCGCGTATTTCACCGTAGCGGGCCTGCTTCAGTTCATAGCTCGTGAGTTCTGCTTCTCCGCTAAACCAATACGCTTTAAGCGCTTCGCTATAGGGGTTAGTATTGGCCGGGTTTTGGGCTGTTGGCTGACAGGCAAACACCGTTGACAATACCAGGACACTGATTATTGATATCATGCTGTTCATTTTTATGAAGGTGATTTCATTCCTTTAACACAGACAATGTGTAAAAAGTTGTGAAACCTTTCTTTGAAAAACATCCGACTACTCGCTTCTCAAAGATTTAGCTGGATTGGTCAAAGCTGCTTTTCTAGCCTGATTGGAAACTATCCCCAGAGCAAAGGCCAAGGCGACCAGGCCGGCGATTGGGAATACCCACCAGGGCACATCGGTGCGAATAGGGTAGCGGTCGAGATAAGTGTCGAGGAGATACCAGGCCGCCGGAGCAGCTAGCGCAAAGGAGATGATGACCAGTTTGGTAAACTCTCGTGAAATGAGCGAGACCAAGCTGACCACACTAGCTCCAAGCACTTTGCGAATGCCGATTTCCTTGATGCGCTGCTCGGCTGTGTAGGATGCCAGACCGAATAGTCCAAGTCCGGTAATAAAAATAGCCAGGAGAGAAAATATAGTTGCCAGTTTTTGTGTCAGACTGATGGTGGTGAATTTTTTTGCAAATTCTTCATCTACGAATTTATAGTCAAAGGGGTAGGCTGGATTGTGCGTGTTGAATATGCTTTCAACAGTATTTAGAGAGGCCTGGAGGTCGTTGGTTTTTTTCAGTCTCACCGTGACATAGCTTACCCAATCAGGATTGAGAACAAAGAATGCGGGGCGGATGGCGTCATAAGGTGACCCCATGAGCACATCTTCAGTAACTCCTATGAGCTTTCTCTTTGCACCCCAAAGGTCTAGTTGCGTTCCGATAGGGTCATCTCCTAAGTCCATCATGTCGAGGGCAGTTTTGTTGATTACGATTGCGGCAGTATCCGTAGCAAACTCGCGTGAGAAGTCACGACCGTGCAACATTTTGATACCCAGGGTTTTGGCATAATCATATTGTGTTGATATGGTCGCGAAAAGCACCTTTAGACTCTCGGGCTTACCCGGCCAGCCAAGAAAATTATTGGATTGTATGTTGTTGATAGGACTGTTTGAAATACAAACTGATTCTACTGCACCTGATTGTTCCAGATCATTCTTCAGCACCTCATAGTTGTCTTCTATGGCGTCAGTAGTCTCTACGATGATGAGGTTTTCCTGAGCGTAACCAATCTCGCGGTTTTTCACCAGTTCTATTTGCTTGTAAATGACCACAGTGCTGATCATCAGAATTATGGAAAATGCAAACTGTAGTGTGACCAGTACTTTTCTGGGGGTTCCCGAATTTTTGCCTGTAAAAACAGAGCCTTTTAGTGTTTTTACGGGATCAAAAGAGGATAAGTATAATGCAGGGTAGCTTCCTGATAGTACGCCCGTGATAAGGATTACCCCAACAGAGAAAATCCAAAATTGGCCGGAAAGCGGATCGATTTCAAGTGCTTTTTCTACAAGAGCATTGAATGGCTTGAGACAGGCAAATGCCAAAAGAAGAGCCAGTAAGTAGGATAGGGTAGAAATGAAAACCGATTCACCAATGAACTGTGAAATGAGTTGCTTTCTGTTGGATCCCAGAGATTTGCGGATGCCGACTTCACGTACGCGCTTTTCAGATCTGGCAGTGGCCAGATTCATGAAGTTGATACAGGCTATGACCAAAATGAAGGCAGCAATAATGGTGAAAAGCTGGACATAATCGCTCATGCCGCCAGTAGCCACACCATTTTCAAAGTTGGAATGCAGGCGCCACTGTGGCATTGGATGCAGGAAAAATTCCCGAGGTATATCGTCCTGCCCTTTTTCCGTAATGAGGTCTTTAATACCTTCTTCCACGATGAGTGCCTTATCATCTGCGGAGAGTTCTACAAAAACCTGAAAGGAATAGTTACCCCAATTTGTTTTGTTCCTCACTACCCATGGGTTGATCGACTCGCGGTGCTTCCAGGGGATGAGATAATCAAACTCAAAAGAGGAATTTGTGGGGATGTCTTTGAGGATTCCTGTGACCGTGAGTGTACTCTTGTCATCTACGCGTACGATTTCTCCAAGTGGGTTTTTATCTCCAAAAAGGACCTTTCCCAGTCTCTCGCTTATCACTATGGAGGAAGGATTTTCCATTACGGTCTCAGCACTACCTACCGTGAGCGGATATTCGAACATTTGAAGAAACTCTTTGCTTGCAAAGTACCCTCTTTTGATAATGCGCGTGTCGCCGACAGTGAGAAGGTGATCTCCGCCCCATCCGGTCACGCAAGTATTCACAATATCGCTGTGCTCGTTTTTTAACGCCTCGTAGGAGGGCAGAGGAATGGACCTCCAGGAGTTGGTTTTGCCGTCAAACTCAGCATTGACCCAAACCTGATGCAACCGATTGACCTTTGGGATAAACGTGTCGTAGGAAGTTTCATCTGCTACCCATAACAAAATGAGGATACTGCAGGCAATACCGATAGAAAGTCCGGCAATGTTAATGGTGGAGTAAAGTCCGTTTCTGCGAAGGTTGCGCCATGTCACAACGAAAAAATTCCTCAGCATGTGTTTTAAGGGTTGGTGAGTTTTTAAAGGACAAAAGCCGATTTTGATAGTTGCATGTGAAAGCAACTATTCTTTTATAGCAATACTGAGTCAAGCTGAAAAGGTTACAGGCATAGTAATCTGGTACTATGAAAAAGGCTACTGAATGCTGATTTTTCTTCTGATGGTCTCATCTCCTTGTCTGATCAAAATAAGGTAGATGCCAGTGCTTAGTGTTGAAGTGGATATTTTATGATTGCTCAGGCCAGGTTGGGCACTGTATATGACTTTGCCATCAAGTGTACTTAGCGTTATGGTATCCATGGCCTTCTGGCCTTTGATGATTAGGTATTCCTGAGCAGGATTGGGATAAACTGAAATATCTGAATGTAATGTCTCAGTACCCAGAATAATCGGGATGTTGGGCTCGCTGGCCTTCCAGTTTTCGGCTAAGCTGTTGTCCAGGTTCGAGTCTATGAGTTCGAGGCAGAACCCGTCTCCATCTGCCTCGATTGGCCAGGGAGCATCATCGCTATATGTAACTTCATCTATTACATTGCCAAAGCCATCTCTCAGTGAGATGGTTTCTGATTTGTTCGATAAATGCCTGGAAAAAATACCATAAGCTGACGTTCCGTGAGTTTCTCGGAATGCAGAAGAGTCACTGGCGACAAAAATCCGCTCGTCTGGCATGAGGTATGAATGATAATGGAATTGGAATGAGAGCCCGGTCTCTCCAAAATAGACTCCAGTCAGATCCACTACGTCGGTACTGTTGTTGTGAATCTCGATAAACTCAAGGTCTTCTTCGTCAAATTCTTTGGATTCCGGATGGTAATGAATTTTAGAAATGACCAGATTTGGAGTTTCTACATTTAGGCATGATGTGGGTGATCCCAGCTCATTCGTCATCCATGATATCCTATCACTGATCCAGGTTTTCATATTTGAAATTTCTACGGCATGATCAGGTATCGTGCCCCATTTGGCATTCTCTCTTTCTGCGGCTTCACTTATGGTCGCTACTGCCTCATTGATATCATCTGAGAGGCTTAGGAAGTGAAATGGTTGGCCCGGCTGAGTTAACTCGTTCCATCTTTTAGCCAGATAGCATTTGAAATCAGGATCTTCAAAAAGGTCTCTCCAGAATGTGGCACCACGATTATCAAAATCTAATTGCCAGACATCAGTATGGCTTCTGTCTAAACCCCACAGGAAGAGGTCATTTCCATAGCTGAGATTGATATCCCATATTGGCCCGGCTCTAAGTTTCCCGCGGCGGTCTTTATGGAAATAGGTGCTGAACTGGTAGGCATCTGTATTGGAAGCCAACTCATTTAGAAGTATGTAGTCTACGAAAGACGGGATGTCAATAACCGCTGGATATCCCTGAGAAAATGATGAATTATGACTGAGGGCTGTCGCTCTTAATTTTTCGAATTCTGACTTGATGTAATCGTGCTGCACGGCAACCACATCTTCGGGTTTCGGTACCTCGTGAATGAACTCGGTTCCCCAGCCGCTATAGCTTGACATAGACCAGGCAACAGGATCTCCGCCGGTGGTTTTGTCTGCCTTGGTGATGTACCCTCCTGTTAATTTTGGTAGCGTCGTATCGTCTGTATCTATTTTAGTGATATCTATACGGTTGTCGTCAGCTTTCATTTTTTCCTGAAGCACATAAAGCCCGACATACTCACCATTTATAAGAACCTCACAGAACTGCGTTCTGGTGGCATACCGTCCTATTTTTCTCGAAAGATTATAAGTAATGTAATCTCTGATCAGGGATGGGTCAAAGGCAAGGCTGTTCAAAATCCAGTCATTTTCCTTTGGCATGCCCAATAATTCTGCATTTTCTTTTTCACTGTTGGTTTCATCATACGTTGTGAAGCCGTATGGTTTTTTGGGTAATTCTTGCGATGAAGAACCTCTAAATTCTATTCTGATATTTCCCGAATAGTCTATATACTCCGGTGTGTTTTCGTCATTCAGTGATGTGCGCTCACCCTCGCCCCGATACAAGATTTTCATCGTGGCATCAACTTTTGGTTCATCCTGAATACTCACTCCATTTATAGTTTCTATTATTATAATTGGCAGGTTGGAGTCTGCAAAATCTATATTCACCGGGGCTGAAAACCACGACGGTGTAGCCGAGTAGTTATTTGAGTCGTCGTTTAGACCTACAGATAGAATAGGAATAGCTGTCATATCCGAGGAGGTGCTGCTTTCATTATGCACTTCTACTGCGAGTACATTGTCACCTTCCAGTAGTATCGCGGGATCAATGTCAAAGCTTGGAGGGGTCTGATCCTGATAGAGCATTGCTTCATGTAGTCCATCAGCAAATTGATCGAAAGCTGGAGGGTTTCCGGAAATCAGGTCTCTGGCAACCTCCTGACCGTTCAGATATGCCACAAAGCTGTCGTCGTAATCCAGGTGCAGCAGTACCTGATCTATCGCGTTTTTGTCTATTATGTTGAACACTTTTCTGATGTAAATAGCGGGCGTGCCGTTGGTTACAGCGGTGTTGTCGTCACCATCCCCATATCCAAAACCAGATGCTCCGGTGCTCCAGGCAGATGCATCAAAGCCTAGAGAAGTCCATTGATTAGATGGCTGACTCGCAGGTAAGGAGTATTGCCACAAATCACCTTCTGAAATCACAGACTGCCACTGATTTACCTGTGAATAGGTGAAGTGCGATAAAACCAGAAAAAACACGAATGGGATATGTTTGGGGGTCATAAATGAGGTTTTAAGTCGTTTTGTTCGTAAAGGCCGTGTCATTGACACGTGTGGTAAATATACAGTATATGGATATGTGTTTTATGCCAAATGACTAGCAGTATCTGAATGCAATATCAACACGTCTTGAGGTCTTTTGATTTAGAAATGTGTCAGGGGCAAAGGGGTGAATAAAAAAAGAAGAGCTATTTCTTAAGAAATAGCTCTAGCTGATTGAAAAGATGCTGGATGAAAGCATATAGCTGGTTTAAAACAATGGTATCAGTTGTTCTAGTTTATTCACACCTTCCTGCACTACCTGTAGCTGCACTTCATAACCGTCGAACTGTCTCAAATCTATCTCCCCACTCATATAATCATCTTGAGGTTCCCAATACATCATCTTCAACAGAGCACCCTCTTCATTCTGAATAAGAATATTCATAGGATCCATATTGTACTAAGATGCGTTCACGCTAATGCTTGGGTATTTTCCGTCAACTGATATACTCTGTTCTAAGACTTCTTTTTCGCTACGCAGGTTTATATCCTCGGTAAGGATATTGCAATCCCACCTGACTTCAATTTTGTAGGATCCATTTCTTAGGCTTGTGAGACCATAGTGCTTCATAAATCCATACCCGATAACAGTATCGCCCTGGAGCCTTTTTCCTTGATTTCTATGATGACCTCATGCTCGAGATTCTCAGAGAAAAAGACACTATACATCTTCTTAATGTCATTTTTGCAGATTCGGACTACCACATCATCAGCGACGCTTGTAATAAGAACTGGGAAGTAGATGTATGAAATTAGTGCGAGTAAGCAAACGGTAAGTTTCATCAATCCCGGTTGATTTTTCTTATTCAAAACAACGTGATCCTATCTAACAAGTGATCATAGAGATGCTTCATCAGTCAGGTTCCTTATGCGAATGGGAAAAATGGTTGAATGAACCCTGATTTGAGGGGTTAGAAAATTTATTAAACATTATTCTACCACTAACTGTTCCTTACCTGAATTAACTTTTCTGAGTTTACCCCATGTTTGTTCTTTTCACTTCGCGTCTCTTAGTAAGCATCTTTTTAGTGGCTCCACTGTTTTGTTCTATTGCTACTATGCCGCAGGAAGTAACAGGTTCTGGTGATGGCATTTACATATTGTTGGCACAAGGAGATGAGTTGCTTGATGAAAACCCAGTTTCTGCATTGGATTATTATCAGAAGGCAATCTCGCTTAGCGAAGGGCAAAATGATTCTGTGGCGCAAGCCGTAAGCCGATCCAAACTTGGTCATGGCTATTATTTAATTGGTGATTACTACACAGCTCTTGTCAATCACAGAAAGGCTCTGACTATTTCCATTGAACTTGAGTCTGACTCTTTGATCGCCGAACAACTTAGTCATGTTGGGTCTATTTACTATTTTGGAAATATTGGGGATTTGGAAAAAGCGCTGGATTATTTTGAAGAAGCTTACAAAATTTTCATGAGGCTCGGACATGATGAGTCGGCTGGTCTCAACCTTAACAATATGGCCTATGTGTACTGGGCTCAGGGTGATAAAGAGAGAGCTCTGGAAACTCACGAGCAGGCTTTGGAATTCTTTGAGGGCATAGGTGATGAAAAGGGTATAGCAACAAGTTTAAGTGATATCGGATTTACACTGAATTCGATGGGGAAATATCAGGAGGCCTTGCATTATCATTTCAAAGCGTTAGAAATGGAGCGCCGAATAAAGAGAGTGCTGATGGAGGTGCCCACTTTGAATAACATCGGAAAGAGCTATCAGCACCTCGGAGACTATCAGAAATCACTGAATTTTTCCATTCAAAGCCTGGAAATGGCGCAAAAGAGAGGGTTGCTGTTGAGACAAAATGAGGCTGCAGCTACTCTTCATAAAACCTATCAAATGATGGGCGACTTACAGAAGGCTTATGATATGCTGATGTTGCACAAAAAGCTAAACGATTCACTTACATCATCGGATCAGGCCCGTAAAATATTGGCATTGGAGCTGGAGCAGGAGTTTAATAAAAAAGCACAAATAGCAAAACTGGAGGCGGAGAAGGATAAGGAGATTTCGATAGAAAAATTGCAGCAGGTGAAACGAACAAGGCTCGGCCGGCTGATAATCAGTGTCCTCTTCGTAATCCTATTGTTCGTGACGGGTATTGGTGTCATCGTAAATAGGCAAGTAAACAAACAGCTTAGTCTGAAAAAGGAAGAACTGGACCAGAAGAATCGAGGGCTGGAGGAGGCGCTAGTGGAACTCAAGGAGACTCACGCAGAGCTCACACAAATGGAGAAAATGGCTTCTTTGGGGTTGCTCTCCACGGGTCTCGCTCATGAAATCAACAATCCGCTCAATTTTATCATGGGTGGGATGTCCATGATTGAGTCCGCCATTCGCAAGCCCGGAGAGATGGATCACGAGCAAGTCCGTGAGGTAATTGCGCAGATTAATGGGGCTGTGGCCCGAGCATCGCAGATCATTCAGAATCTGAATCGGTTCAGTAGGAAGTATGATTTTCTAGAGTTTATTCCCACTAAGCTGCCTGAAGTGGTGGAGGGCTGTCTGCTTATGCTCAATAAGTCGATTGCAGACAAATGTGAAGTGAAAACCTATTTTGAACCTGGTTCAGAAACTATCATTAGCAATGAGAGTGTCTTGTTTCAAGTTCTATTAAATCTTATTACCAATTCTGCGGATGCCATGAAGGATAAAGGCACAATTGAAATTCACTCATCTATAGAAGCGAATACGGGAGATGTTTTGATTACTGTAGCGGACAATGGGGTTGGGATTGACCCCAAAATCCTCACGAAAATTTATGACCCATTTTTCACCACTAAAGATGTTGGTGAAGGGACAGGGCTGGGTCTTTCCATTACATACAGGTTGATCAAAAACCTCGGAGGGCAAATCAGACACGAGTCAACTCCGGGAAAAGGAACTACAGCCTTTATCACATTGAAACAATAGTTAATCAACTCAATGCTGGTAGTATCCTGGAACTCACCTCACCGAATCCTACTCTTTTTCCTTCCTTTTCGCAATGCCCCTGCATGATGACAGTGTCTCCATCTTCGATGAAGGTTCGGGTGCTGCCGTCTGGCATTTGGATGGGTTTGGTTCCTTTCCATGCCAACTCCAGCATGGAACCATAGCTGCCTGGGGTGGGGCCGCTTATGGTTCCGGATGCATAGAAATCGGCAACCTGCAGGTTGCACCCATTACTTGTTTGATGCGCCAGTTGCTGGTTGATGTTCCAGTACATGTGCTTGAAGTTGGATTGCGTAACCAGGTGTGGT
Source organism: Cyclobacteriaceae bacterium (assembly GCA_039944535.1). GTDB lineage: Bacteria > Bacteroidota > Bacteroidia > Cytophagales > Cyclobacteriaceae > JAMZMI01. Next base: position 424,983 of record JBDUYP010000022.1, on the reverse strand, counting down.
TCCTCTCCATCAGGTTGCACAAATACATCTAGCTTAATGTCAAAATTTTTGTTTCCTGAAATTTTTAGATAGTCCAAAACCTCAGGATCTTGCTTCGGTGAGGGTACTCTAAATGGCTCAAGCGCTTCCAAAGTCACAATCCATGGAGATATACTTGATGCAAAATTTTTGGCTAAAAATGGGCCCAGTGGTACATATTCCCATACTTGTATATCTCGTGCCGACCAGTCATTGAATATCACAAAACCGAAAATATGATCTTCGGCATTTTCTGCAGCTACAGGCTGTCCGAGTGGAGTTTCCTTTCCAGTGATAAAAGCCATTTCCAATTCGAAATCTAATCTTTTGGATGGACCAAAAGAAGGCTTGTCAGCATCGGGAGCTTTCGTTTGTCCTTTCGGCCTGTGGATGGGCACTCCACTCTCGACAATCGAAGAAGCTCTGCCGTGATAGCCCACGGGCAGGTGTTTCCAATTTGGTAATAGGGCATTGTCAGGGTCTCGAAACATCGTTCCTACATTGGTGGCGTGCTCGATGCTCGAATAAAAATCCGTATAGTTTTCGGGCTTCACAGGCATGAGCATCGTTGTGTCATTTGCAGGCACAAATGCCTTGTGTCTGGTTGCTATATCTTCCTGAAGCTTAGATCCTTCCTCAAAAAGTGATTGCAGTTTCAGTCGTACGGCATTGGTGATGGGTTTGCCCAACCCAATGAATTTGTTGAGATATTGATCTTGAAATATGTTTTCGGGCAGGTCAATACCATTAAAGTATCCACCTTCATGGAGAGCATGCAGGTTCACCACCCAATTTCCGATTGCGGTAGCGGTGGCATGTTCGGTTTTTTCATTTTTGTATATCCCAAATGGGATGTTGTAAATCGAAAAATCTGATTCCGGTGATATGTCTATCCAGCTTTTTAGCTTTTTCATAGAGTTCCTCTTAATTCTTGTTCCCTTTCGATTGATTCAAAAAGTGCTTTGAAGTTTCCTTTTCCGAAAGACTGAGCACCTTTTCTTTGGATGATTTCAAAAAACATGGTCGGCCGATCTACTACAGGTTTGGTGAAAATTTGGAGTAAGTAGCCCTCGTCATCCCGGTCAACGAGAATATTCATTTCTTTGAGTGGCGCCAGGTCTTCATCTATTTCTCCTACTCTATCGAAGAGGTCATCATAATAGGTTTCAGGCACATACAGAAACTCAACCCCTCTCTCTCGTAGTTTAGAAACTGTTTCTATGATGTTGTCAGTAGCTACGGCGATGTGTTGAACGCCTGCTCCATTGTAGAAATGAATGTATTCTTCTATTTGTGATTTTTTCTTGCCCTCGGCCGGTTCGTTTATGGGAAACTTGATTCTTCCGTTTCCATTGCTCATCACCTTACTCATGAGTGCCGTGTATTCCGTAGAGATATCCTTATCGTCAAATGAAACCAGCTGTGTGAAGCCCATCACTTTCGCATAGAATTGGCACCACTCGTTCATCTCTCCCAGATCTACATTGCCCACCATGTGGTCGATGTATTTCAGCCCCACAGGTTTAGTAGACACTTCAGAAGTCCATGGTTTGAAGCCAGGTAGAAACGTGCCTTTATAATTTTTTCTTTCTATGAAAATATGGACAGTGTCGCCATAAGTATGAATTCCGGAGGAAACAATCGTGCCGTTCTCATCTTCTTCAGATTTAGGTTCAAAATAGGATTTGGCTCCTCTTTTTGTTGTTTCTTCCCAGGATTTGGTGGCGTCATCTACCCACAAGGCAATGACCTTCACACCATCGCCATGTTGGTTTAAGTGTTCGTTGATCTCACCGCCCTTTACCAGCGATGAAGTCAGTACCAACCGAATTTTGTCCTGCTGTAGTACATACGAGACTTTTTCCTTGTTTCCGGTTTCCAGTCCTGAGTAAGCCACCGGCTTGAAGCCGAAGGCCGACTGGTAGTAATATGCCGATTGCTTTGCGTTACCCACATATAGCTCTATATAGTCTGTGCCATTGAGGGGCAAAAAGTCCTGTGCGTCAGGGAAAATTTTCTTGATGTCTTGGGTCTGTGTTTCCATAATATCTCTTTTTAGTCGAGCCAGGATTTAAAATAATCTGGCACTTCTATTTTCAATGCTTCTTCTGTAATCTGGAGTGGCTTAAAAGTATCCACCATCACGGCTAGTTCATCGGTTTTGGTTTGCCCAATGCTACGCTCCATAGCACCGGGGTGTGGGCCGTGCGGGATGCCTGCAGGGTGTAGCGTGATCTGACCAACGTCAATGTTGTTTCGGCTCATAAAGTCTCCTTCCACATAATAAAGCACTTCATCAGAGTCTATGTTGCTATGGTTATAGGGAGCGGGAACCGCTTCTGGGTGGTAGTCATAAAGCCTCGGGCAAAATGAACATACCACAAAGGCGTCAGTCTCAAACGTGACATGTACGGGAGGCGGCTGATGCACACGTCCGGTTATGGGCTCAAAATCATGAATGCTGAACGCATACGGATAGTTGTATCCATCCCATCCCACCACATCAAAGGGGTGAGAGGCGTAGATATATTCATGAATCATGTTTTGCTTGCGCACCTTGATCAGAAATTCACCTGTCTCATCATGGGTTTCCAGGCCGGTTGGGCGCCTGATGTCGCGTTCGCAGTAAGGTGAGTTTTCCAGCAGTTGGCCAAACCAGTTTCGGTATTTCTTAGGAAAATAAATTGGTCTGGAGGATGAAACGATAAAAAGCCTGTTGTCTTCGGTTTCAAACTGAATTTGGTAAATCATGCCCCGGGGCACCAGGAGGTAATCTCCATATTCGAATGATAAATTTCCTAAAAGGGTTTTGAGAACTCCTTTTCCGCGGTGGACGAAAAGTAGCTCATCGCAATCAGTATTCTTGTAGAAGTAATCAGTCATGGAATGACTGGGGGCTGCCAGGTCTATTTGACAGTCACTATTGACAAGTACCGTTTTTCGGCTTGCCAGGTAGTCACGCTCAGGCTTCACGTCAAATCCGGCCAGATTTCGCGAAAGCATGTTTTTATCTACTGCAATTTTTGGGCTCACATCATAGGAGTCTTTCACAGACTTGACCATAGTAGGTCTGTGTACATGGTACATCAATGACGACATGCCATCGAAACCAATGGTTCCGAAGAGCTGCTCATAATAGTATCCTCCATCAGGCTTTTTGAATGTTGTGTGTCTTTTATGAGGGATTTTTCCTAAAGTGTGATAAATGGGCATTTGGGTATCTTTTTTGGTTAAACCAATTCTGAGATAGTGATTTCCAGTGCTTTGCTGGTGATGTTCTTATCTCCTGGATAGCTGCCCTTAATTCGTTTCAGGGCATTGAATATGGTGTTTGAAGTGTCCTCAAAAATGGCTTCATCAGTGATGGTTGCCACGCCATTCATCAGAAAGGCAAACACCCTGGCCATACCGCAGTTGGCAATAAAATCAGGAATCAACGCTACTTTTGCGTCAATCTGCTCATGTACATCTCCATAAAAAATCTCGGGATCATCGAAAGGCACGTTGGCACCACAGGAGATCAGTTCCAGCCCATTTGAGATCATCCGATTGAGCTGGTCTGTTTTTACCATGCGTGACCCGGCGCACGGAATGAATATTTCAGCGCCGATATCCCACATTTTTTTGTTTCCTTCCTCAAAATCATAATTCATCAGCCCGGTGGCATTGCGGTTGTGTCGGTTATTGAGGAGGTCTATTACTTGCTCCAGACTATAGCCGTTTTCATTGATGCAGGCACCATTTGCGTCTATGATTCCAACTATATTTACGCCCATCTTAGCCATATAGTAGCCGGCAGCTGCTCCCACATTGCCCCATCCCTGAATGATGGCTTTCTTGCCTATCAGTTCCTTCTCCCATAGGTTAAAATAGTGCTTGACTGATTCAGCCACACCAAAACCTGTGATCATATCCGCTACCGTATATTTTTTTGTCATGTCGGGTGAATACTTACTGTCCTCCAAAACTTTAGAAACGCCTTGTCTCAGGTGCCCGATCTTGTGCACCTTCTGAGCTTCATTTGGCTGATAGTGGCCGTTTACTACCCCTTCTTGCGGATGCCATAAACCGTAGCTTTCCGTGATAGGAATTACGTCATGTATTTCGTCGACGTTGAGGTCACCTCCCGTTCCATAGTAAGACTTGAGTAAGGGCATGACCGCACGATACCACCTTCTGAGGACCTCATTTTTTTGGGGGTGAGAAGGGTCGAAATTGATCCCGGATTTGGCTCCACCTATTGCTGGACCAGATACGCTAAACTTTACTTCCATGGTTTTGGCAAGTGAGATTACCTCCTGCTTATCCAGACCTTTTCTCATTCGGGTGCCACCGCCGGCAGCACCTCCACGTAGTGAGTTGATCACCATCCATCCCTCAGCTCCCAATTCCTTGTCTTTCCACTCGAAAACTATTTCCGGGGTGGTGTTTTCAAACTTCTCAAGTAATTCCTGCATTCTCATTTTCTACATATGGGCATTTAAACCTTCGTTAAAATTACAGAACCAGGAGGTTTGTTGTTTGAATAATCTTTGATATGATTTATATTAAGAATATATGCCTATTAATATTTAAATTTATAGTCAAAACATATTCACGAATACCCTAAAATGACTTTAGAGTAATTGAATTTTCTATAGCATGGCTTATATACTAGATGAGACGGACAAAAAGATTTTGAACATCCTTCAAAAGGATGCAAGAATTACCACCAAAGCACTTGCGGATAAACTGGGACTGACAACCACCCCGGTTTTTGAGCGGATCAAGCGATTGGAGAAAAACAAGGTGATTGACAAGTATGTGGCCTTGCTGGACCAGCGGAGCATCGACCGCAAGCTGATTGTGTTTATTTCGATTTCGATTAAAAACCATACCCGTTCTTATCTGGAGACCTTTACCAAAGAGATGGAATCAATTCCCGAGGTGATGGAGGTTTATCACATTGCTGGAAATTATGATTTTCTGGTCAAGGTGATGATGAAGGATATGGAGGCGTATCAGAAATTCATCTTAACCAGACTATCCGTCATCAATAATATTGATCATGTGCAGAGCTCGTTTGTGCTGTCTAAGAACAAGTATTCTACGGCATTTGGGTTGTAGCAATTCTGGCTGAGTGCTTGACTTTGTTCTGAAATTTTTGTAACTCAGATATTCACATAACCCATAACATACCCCAAAATGAAAAAGCTAGCTTTTATAGCCTTGTGTTTTGCCTTGGCCTGCCAACAACCCCAACCGAAAGAACAAATGATGTATTCTGAGCCAATAGAAGAAAGCCCTGATCGGGATGTGCTCACTGGGGCTTGGTCTATGACAAGTATGTATTTGGTCAATAACTTTAACGGAGACACTACCTGGATAGAAAGGAAGCAGTATAAGCTATATGTAGATGGGAATGTGATGTGGGGGTTTGAGGCTGCTCCCGACTCTACAGAATGGTTTGGCTATGGTAAATACAGGTTAGATGGAGATACCCTCAGGGAGACTATGGTGAGCGGGTCAAATTCTTTTAGGGAAGTATTGGCTGATGGCTCAAATATGTTTGCTATGGATTTGACAATCTTCGGCGATTCGTATACTCAGGTGCAGCGAGATGATAGCGTGACCACCTACGAGGTTTACGATAGGATAAGATAGCTAGCCGCTGATCAATCAACTTAAAAAAAGAAAGCCATCGCATTTGCGATGGCTTCTTTGATTCTAAATGAAGAGTTACACGTAGAGCTCCTCATAATATTGCTTAGCCATTCGCCGGCTCGCAAAGTCTGGGATGACATCATCTATTCCCTGGAAAACAATTTCCTGCCATTGTTCAGGCTTGTCGTAGAACGTTGGAATCACTTTATTTTCCAATATCTTGTAAAGATTGTCACTGTCTATTTTATCCTGATCTTCTGCGGATTTTCTGTAATCTATCTCGGGGAGCACAAAGCAGTTTTTGCCATCCTTGACAAATTCTGGAATCCAACCGTCGTTGGTAGAAACATTGACAGACCCGTTCATTGCTGCAGTCATTCCGCTCGTGCCGGAGGCTTCTCTTGTGATTCTCGGGTTGTTTAGCCAGATGTCAGAACCCGTCTTTAGCTTTCGCGAAAGGGCAATTTCATAACCCGTCAAGATTGCCAAATTTGGCTTATACTTGGTGTAGTGAACCAGATGGTTGAAAACACCAATGGCATTGAAATCGCGAGGATAAGGCTTGCCTGCCCAAATAATCTGAACAGGGTATTTGCTGTTGCTTACAAGCTTTTCGAAACGATCAAGATCATATAACAACAGGTCGGCTCTTTTGTAGCCTGCAAATCTTCTGGCCCAAACGATGGTGAGCACGTTAGGATCAAACAACTTTCCGGTTTGATTCAGCACTTCGTCAAAAAGTACTTTTTTGAGTTCTGTTTTTCTTTTTTTATAGGCCTTGGCGTCTTTCTTTTCCCAGGCTTTTTCAATTGTTTTATCCTGCCAGAATTTTTGATTTTGTGCATTGGTGATAGGAATAATCTCACTTATTCCATCAAAACCTTTCCACATGTCTTTCGACACCTTGGCGTGTAGTTTAGACACGGCATTTGATCTTTTGGCCATGCGCAGGGCTGAAACAGTATAGCTGATCATGCCACCCTCAACCATTTCATTTTTAAGCTCTTGTTCTGATAAGGTTCGCCCGAAGAAACCGCATCTATTGAGGTAGTTTCCGTCGTGTTCTTCGTTACCGGCTTTTTCTGGGGTATGCGTGGTAAACACCATTTGATCTTTAGTGACACCCTTATCCTTTAGATAGTAGAAGGCAGGTAATGCGTGCCCCTCGTTGAGGTGGTAGATGTCAGCACCACCCAGTGCTTCTAGGATTTTCGCTCCTCCTATGCCCAATACAATGCTTTGAGCAATTCTCGTCAGCTCATTGGCGTCATAAAGGTGATCAGTGATAGTGCGTGAAAGGTGATCATTGCCCTCCACATCGGTGGTGAGCAGGTACAATGGCACAGAACCAAATATCTCTGGCTTCAAGACCATGGCACGTACTTTTACCGAGCTATTGTCCCAGATTTTCACTTCCACTTCCAACCCCGAATCTTCCAGAAAGTTGTATTGCTTTTCAATGAAATTTGCAGAGAGCGTTTGGTCTTGATTTCTGCCCTGATCATAGTAGCCGTACTTCCACAGCATGCCTATTCCGATCATGTTTTGCTTATATTCATATGCACTGCGCATATGTGATCCTGCCAGAAATCCTAATCCTCCCGAATAGATTTTTAAGGCTTGATCTATAGCAAACTCCATACTGAAGTAAGCTGCCTTTTTTTTGTATTCCGGTGCAGGTTTGTAGGGGTGATACCACTTTTTGTATTTACTAGTCATTAATTTTTCGTTTTGACGGGACGAATTTAAAAGATTTTGTAAAAGGAAAAAGACCTAACTTAATAGTGGAATGGTATTTGAATGATCACATAGAGGTTTTTTCGGGGTTTGCACTCATTGCAATCGTATGTAATAAATTTTCATGATTTTCATGGGTTTTGGTTTTCCGGTAGGAAAACATGTATTTCGCTCAGGCGACTAAGAAAAGTACGAGATGAAAACCATTGGCAGGCGTGATAAAATAGATTTTCCAGTTTTTGAGCTGTATGACCTTCCGGTAAAAATAGATACCGGAGCATACGGGTGCGCCATTCATTGCCATTATGCTCAGATTACGGAGAAGGATGGTGTAGAGGTTTTGGCTTTCAAGGTATTGGATCCGTCACACCCGGAATATGCCAATGTTATACATTACACTGCTGATTTTACACAAAAAAAAGTCAAGAGTTCAGTAGGAGTATCGCAAATGAGATTTGCCATTAAGACCGTGATGAAAGTCTTTGGTACACCGTATAAGGTGACTTTCACTTTGACCGATAGAAAGAAGATGAAATATCCGGTGTTGATTGGTCGGAAGTTTTTAAATAAAAAGTTTTTGGTGGATGTTTCACTTAAAGACTTGTCTTTTAATTCAAAATATTAGAAAAATGAAAATCGCGGTTCTGTCGAGAAACCCCAATTTATATTCTACCAAAAGGTTGATTGAGGCCATCCAGGCAAAAGGCCATGAGGCGGAGGTAATAGATCACCTCAAATGTGATATCCTGATGGATGAGAATGGGCCATCAGTGCTGTACGGAGGCCGAAACCTTTCGGATATTGATGCCATCATTCCCCGGATAGGTGCTTCGGTAACATTTTATGGCACAGCCGTAGTGCGTCAGTTTGAGATGATGAAAGTGTTCAGTGCCGTCGATTCCCTGGCAATCACAAGGTCGAGGGATAAACTGCGGAGCTTGCAGATTTTGTCGAGAGCTGGTGTGGCCATGCCTAAAACCGCCTTTACCAATAACAGTAAGGATGAAGGTTCGGTATTGAAACATATAGGTAAGGCGCCTGTGATTATCAAACTTCTGGAGGGGACACAAGGTCTGGGTGTTATTTTGGCTGAGTCCAATAAGGCGGCTAAGTCAGTTGTGGAGGCATTTGAAAGTCTAAAGACCCGAGTGATTATTCAGGAATTTATAGAAGAAGCCGGCGGTGCTGACATACGAGCGTTTGTTGTGAATGGAGAGATCGTGGGAGCCATGAAGCGTCAGGGCAAAGAGGGGGAGTTTCGCTCTAATCTACACAGAGGAGGAGAGGCCAAACTGTTGAAACTGTCTAGAGCCGAAAAATCAACCGCACTAAATGCGGCCAAAGCAATGGGCTTGGCTATAGCCGGGGTTGATATGTTGCAATCCAAAAGAGGCCCTATGGTTTTGGAGGTGAATTCCTCTCCTGGGCTGGAGGGAATTGAAAAAGCTACAGGGATAGATATTGCGGACAAGGTAGTAAGCTACGTGGAAGTGATGGTAGAGAAGAAAAGAAAGTCTCGAAATAAAAAGAAAGTGGATGCTTAAGCCATGATAATTAACGAAAAGGAAATACTTCCAGGGCAGGAAAGAGTAACTAAAGTTGGAATTTCAAAGCTTCCATCTCACACCTCCATAGATATTTCGATTACCGTATATCGCTCGGAAAATCCAGGGCCCGTGCTGCTATTGCTAGGTGGCATGCACGGTGATGAAATCAACGGAGTAGAGATAGTAAGGCGGCTTATCGAGAGTGATCACAACAAAGTGAAGCGAGGAACTACGATTTGTATTCCTATACTCAACGTTTACGGTTTCATACACTTTTCGCGTACTGTACCGGACGGTAAAGATGTAAATCGTTCGTTTCCGGGAAACAAGAATGGGTCATTGGCCTCAAGGATGGCCAATTATGTGGTGAAGGACATTATACCCAAAATAGATTACGGAATAGACTTTCACACCGGAGGGGCTCAAAGAACGAACTATCCTCAGACCAGGTGTGTTATGAAAGACGAAGAAAATCGGAAGTTGGCAGAGGCTTTTGGCGCGCCTTTCGCTTTGAATTCACAGTTTAGATCCAATTCTCTGCGATGGTCTGCCTCTAAGCTAGGTAAGCGTATTTTGGTATATGAGGGAGGAGAGTCTACCCGTTTTGATGAATTTGCTATTGAGCAAGGTGTGAGTGGTGCTCTGCGTGTGATGAAACATCTGGATATGATAGATGAAGCACCTGAGCCAACAGCGTTGAGACAGGTGGTACAAAGCTCTAGCTGGATCAGAGCACGAAATGCAGGGTTATTTCAGCCGATGGTAAACTCAGGAGATAGTGTAGGTAAGAATCAGGTGGTTGGATACCTCACAGATCCATTTGGCGAAAAGAAACAGCCCGTTAAAACCAAAGTTGCCGGTTATGTAATAGGGCTTAACAATAACCCGTTGTTACATCAGGGAGATGCCATTATGCATATTGGTGTTGTTTAGACATCACTTTTCTCTTTTGATTTGGAGCGTTTACGGGCTAAATTTATAGTGAGGATTCGTTTTGAGACTTTTATTAGTGCTACCATGAAATACTTTTTTATACTTTTCACCTTGACCGCTTTGATGTTTTCTTGTCAGCAGAAGGCTGCTGAACCAAGGCAGAAAACCTATTATATAAACAGGGCAAATTTAAATAATGTGAGAGGAGAGGCCGTTTTTGAGGAGTTATCTCCCGGAAAGATCAAGGTAGTGATAAGTCTTACAGACATATCTCCTCAAGCAGAACATCCGGCACATTTGCACTTTGGTAGCGTAAGAGAAGTGGGCGAATTGGCCTTTGCGCTAAACCCTGTTGAAGGTGCGACTGGTAAAAGCGTAACAATCCTCGATCAGGTTGAACTGAGTAATGGTGAGCCATTCACCTATGAGTTGCTCGACGAGATGAATGGTAGTATCAAAATTCACATGAACGACAACTTATTCAAACACATGGTGCTTGCCTTTGGTAACATCGGAAAAAATGAAGATTACTTTTTTGATGGAGTGGCAGTCTGTACTGGCCATTAGGCAAAAAAAAATCCCGCTCGAAAGCGGGATAAAATCTGCTATGAAAATAAATCTCTCGTCTATCTTCATTACAAAGATGTAGTACAGAAGTGGACTGGAGAAGTATTTCTCGGTGAACACCCGCTTTTTATCGTCAAACACTTTAGTCAGCTGGGCGAACTATTTTTCTTCTATTTTATCCAGGCTAAATGCCATGGGTTTATCGGCAAATAAAGCTTTGGTTTTGGTCCAGGTGCTTTTAAAAAGTTCCGATTGCCTGTATGCTTCCAGGTGAGTTTGGCTCTGCCAAAGACTTTTTGTGTAGTAAACGTTCTTGTTGTGATGATCCCGGTGGAGTTCTAAATCTTCACAGCCATCAAAACCCTTGATTTTCGCTTTCGCTCCATTAAAGATCAATAGGAATTCATCAGTCTTACTTTCCTCAAATACCATTCTTACGATTCGCGTAATCATATTCTAAAACTTATTACGATAGGAGTATCCAGTTTGAGTCCGAGCAATTCGGCTGCATTTCCTTTGTTTATTCCAATTTGCAACAAACCAACAGAATTAAAGAAAACGAAACAGTCGCCAGATTCTACTTCAAAGTAGTTTTCATTGATCCGGGTTACTGTCTCACGGCCTATGGTGATTTCGAATGCGGCGTTGTTATTGAGTTTCTGAATGATGTCAAATTCCTTTTTCTCAATATTGGTAATAAGGTTTCCATATTGGTCCACCCGAATCACATTTCCAGCTATTTCGCGTTTTGTAACCTTCAGCTTCCTTGCAAAAAGTTCCATGATACTATCTACGGCAGGCCCCATTTCATGGATGTTTTTGCCGCTGGCCAGACCTGCAGCGGCCGGAGCTAAAATTTCTTTAGTAGGAAAAGTGGAATTAACAGGATTGATTGCATTGAGATCTATACAAGCTGTGGGGCGGTCTTCGCTGATCAGACTGAAAACACCTGAATCCGAACCAACAAAAAAATGATCCTCCACTTTCATGGCGAGCAGCCTTGTTCTTTCGCGGGCAACATTGTCTATACCACATAAATGAACTGTTCCTTTTGGAAACTCCCGAAACACACTTTTGAGCAGATAAGCCGCCTGGCCGATATCTCCGGGCGTGATTTGATGACTGATGTCAATGATAGGGATACTGGGGTTGTGACTAATGATCACAGCTTTCACAGCAGCAACATAGTGGTCTTCTATTCCAAAATCCGACATAAAAGTGATCACTGCCATACAAGCGAAGCAAATATTATTTTAAGTTTGAGCAAAAGTATAAATTACTAGAGCCAAAAAAATTCTAAACCAAAATTCATTTGTTAGAAAAGGTAGTTACTCTCGAGAATATCTCACTAGTTGATTTTTTAGGAATAGAAAATCAAAATATTAGGGAAATTGCCAGTGCCTTTCCTCAAAGCAAAATTGTTTCCAGAGGTAATGAAATCCGTATTCAGGGGTCTGGACAAAACATCATCAAAATCAATGAGATTTTGAATTCCCTAGTTGATCATTACCATAAGTATGGTAAGGTCACCCATGAAAATGTGGTATCCTATATCAACGAGGAGCAAGCCCATGGCGCAGATCTGAGCAAGGATGACATTCTTGTTTTTGGTACGCGCGGAGTGAAGATTGCTGCCAAGACCAAAAATCAGAAAGAACTGGTTGATGCCGTGGGTAAGAATGATCTTGTTTTTGCCATTGGGCCTGCCGGAACGGGTAAGACTTATGTTTCTGTGGCTCTGGCTGTCAAAGCGCTTAAGAATAAAGAGGTAAAGAAAATCATCATTACCAGACCAGCCGTGGAGGCAGGTGAAAATCTGGGTTTTCTTCCCGGCGATCTCAAAGAAAAAATTGATCCATACCTGCGTCCTATCTATGACGCGCTCAATGACATGATCCCATCCGAAAAGCTCAAGTTTTATATGGAGAATGGTGTTGTGGAAATTGCACCATTGGCATATATGCGAGGAAGGACACTCAATAATGCTTTCATCCTTCTGGACGAAGCGCAAAATACCACACCGATGCAGATCAAGATGTTCCTGACCAGAATGGGACCATCATCTAAAGTGATCATAACAGGTGATAAATCGCAGATCGATTTGCCGCCAAAGCAAAAGTCGGGACTGATTGAGGCGCTGGATGTTTTAGGCCCAGTTAAGGGTATAAATTTTGTTACTCTGGATGAGCGTGATGTGGTAAGGCACAAACTTGTAAAGGATATTATCAAAGCTTACGACGATTTTAATGGCAAAAGAGATTGACGTAAAACTTGCTGATACCAAAGAGCTACAAGCCAAAGTATTTGCGCTGCGGCAAGAGGTTTTTGTAGTGGAGCAGGAGGTGAGAAGCGAAGAGGAGTTTGACGAGTTTGAGTCAATATCTCGTCACTTCATTGCATTTGATGATGATTTGCCGGTAGGGGTAGCCCGGTGGCGAACCACTGACAAGGGGATAAAACTCGAAAGATTTGCAGTAAAAAAAAGCCATCGTGGTGCTGGAGTGGGATCAGCTTTGGTACAAGCGGTATTGTCAGACATTTCAAAAGAAGAAGGAAGCGGGCAATATCTATATCTCCATGCGCAACTCACAGCCATTCCTCTCTATGCTAAATTTGGTTTTGAAAAAACCGGCCCCCAGTTCGAAGAATGCAATATCCAGCATTTCAAGATGGAGCGCATTTCCGATTAATTTATTGAATTTAACAACGGACTTTTAGTCACTTCTTTGAGCTGTTTCGTGTGCTCGCGAAACAAGCTAAATACAGAAATCACTTTTTTCAAATATCTGTGTAGATCAAGTTCGCGCATAAGAGGAAACCCTTTCGGATTTTTTATATTTTCAAAACCTGAGATTATAAAATCAACGTGTCACTGCAATAGCGTTTCGTAAGATAATCCGTTAGAACGTTGCTTGTTAAAGTTTTAATTACCATCTTTAATGAGCAACGGTTGGTTTTATGTTCATTTGGAGTCCTTTTCCATATATCAGATATGCCATTGCGCTCATAGCTGGAATTCTTTGTGAACAATATCAGTTCATACCGGCTCTTACACCATGGCATCTGGCAATACTTTTCGGGTTGGCGTCAGTCTGTTGGGTGTTCGAAAATTTCACTAAGCCAAGTGATCAAAACCGCATCTTAGGAGGCTTTTTCACGCTCCTGACTATATCGGTAATTGGTTTTTTAGTATCCCAATTTAATGATGAGCGCACGGACCTTAGCCACTACTCCAGCCATACGGGAATCAAAGCATTTCGTGGAATTGTTCTTTCTGATAATGTGGAAAGAAAAGATTATCAGCGCTATGAAGTTGGGTTGGACCTGGTCAAAACTGCAGATTCGGCTTACAATGCGACAGGGAGGATTTATCTCTATGTGAGAAAGGAGGACTCACTGGCTATTTATCATTATGGAGACAAGTTGGATGTGCTAGCTGCGTGTCATCCAGTGGGCCCGCCGGGAAACCCTGAGGAGTTTGACTATAGAAGATATCTCGAAACGATCAACATCTATGCGCATGCATTTGCCTCAGAATCCGATATCACGCTCATAGAAAATAGCCTGCCAAATGTCGTTTTGAATACTGCATTAGCCATTAGAACCAAGTGCAAAGAACTCATCTTTGAGCAAATAGATCAGGAAAGGGAGCAAGCCATACTGGCTGCTCTGCTGATCGGGATCAAAGATCATTTGGATAATGAAACCAAGCTGGCTTATTCCTCTGCCGGGGCAATGCATGTGCTGGCTGTTTCGGGTTTGCATGTGGGTATTGTCTATTTACTGATCAATCTGGTGTTTGGTTTTGTCAAGAAAAAGAAAGCAGGGCAGATTGCTTTTATCGCTTTGGCTATTTCACTCATTTGGTCATATGCACTAGTTACTGGTTTTTCTCCATCGGTACTTCGGGCATCAGTTATGTTTAGTGTGATTCTGATCAGCCAGACTATCAGTAAGAGTGCCAATATTTACAATTCTTTGGGTATTGCTGCTTTCGTGCTGTTGCTCTACGACCCTTTTCTTATTCACTCTGTGGGGTTTCAGCTTTCTTTTGCTGCCGTTTTTGGTATTGTGTTTTTGCAGCCTAAGTTGGTCAGGCTGCTGATGCCAAATACCAAAGTGATGCTTTACCTCTGGCAGATAACCTGCGTTTCTATTTCCGCTCAGCTTGCTACTTTTCCGCTTACCGTTTATTATTTCCATCAGTTCCCGACCTATTTTCTTGTTTCCAATATTGTCGTTATTCCCGCAGCGGCCGTGATTTTGGTTGGAGGAATTTTATTGGTGGTTGGTAGCCTCATTCATACCAGTATTGGGTGGGTTATAGGATTTGTTCTAGGCTGGTTTATTTGGATGATAAATGAAGCAATAGGTTATCTGATGCTGCTTCCAAAGCCTATCGTTGACTGGCTCTATTTTGATATTTATGACACGTTTTTGGTTTATGTGATGGTCTTGCTTTTCAGTATTGCTTTTGATTACTATCACAAAAGATCGTTGTTCGCAGCAATGTTTTGCGCTGTGCTTTTATGCACCTGGATCAATTACAAACATTTCGTTTATGTTCAACAAAAGCGGATTGTGTTTTATGAAATCAAAAATCATATAGCTGTAGATCTGGTAGATGGCAAGGAAGCCACTTTGTTGATTGACTATTTGCCTGAGGATGAACTGGAGGTTGTGGGGTTTCAGGTGAACCCGTTTCGGTTGGCCAATGGTCTGGACAAAATGGAGACTTCTTATGCGCTTATGTCTGAGCATTTTGCTGTGCAGACTTTTCCTTATGGAAAAATGATTGACTGGGAGGGAAAGAAGGTGTTGATTCTGGATACCGATGAAAAACTAGACTTTAAGGATGAGCTAAACGCGGATATAATCTACCTGAATGGAACCAGATATTGGTCATCTGAATGTCTCAATGGAGATGCGGTGATTTTGGGTGCCGACACGCAATATTATGAACTCGATGCTCTGAGGAGCAGGTTGGCAGATGTGGGGATTTCAGCACATAGTCTTGTGGAAGATGGCTATTATGAAATAAAGCTCTAAACATCTCTGGCAGATATTCTAAATTGTAGCTAAATCAAACACCCCAACAAATAAGATGAATTTTATCAAGTGCAACATAGCCGATAGGAGAGCGGACATTATTCTAAACAGACCGGAAAAGCGCAATGCGCTCCATCCTGATATGGTCGCGGAATTGCGAGGTTGTCTCGATGACCTCAAGCAGGATCAAACTGTGAAGGTTGTAGTGATTGCTGCCGAAGGGTCCGTTTTTAGCGCTGGAGCTGATCTGGAGTATCTAAAGTCTTTGCAATCCAATACTTATGAAGAAAACCTTGAGGATTCGGAGCATCTCAAAGCACTGTTTGATCAGATGTACCATTTTCCAAAACCGCTAATTGCTCAGGTGGAAGGACATGCCATTGCAGGAGGAGCGGGGCTGATTTCAGTTTGTGATCTTGTTTTCTGTACTCCCGACACTAAAATTGGCTACACTGAAGTGAAAATAGGTTTTGTGCCGGCTATCGTTTCTGCTTTTTTGATCAGAAAAATAGGTGAGGCCAGAGCTACACATTTACTGTTGACAGGAGAACTTTTTGATGCATCCAAATGTATGGATTTTGGGCTGGTCTCTGAGATATTTGAAGCTGATGAGATGGCAGAAAAGGTGAGCGCGATTGTTGATAAAATGATCACATCAAATTCAGGCGAATCAATGACCCTGACCAAGCAACTCATACGTGAAATGCAGACTTTGGAAATTGGAGATGCTCTGAGCAAAGCTGCGGAGTATAACGCCAAAGCCAGAGCCACAGATGATTGCAAGGCTGGGATTCAGGCGTTTTTGGATAAGAGAAAACTAGAATGGTAGATGGCAGATAAGCAACCGGTTGACATACTCAAACAATACTGGGGGTATCCTGCTTTTCGTGAGCTACAGGATGAAATCATCGATTCTGTTATCTCAGGACACCACACCCTTGCTTTGTTGCCAACCGGAGGAGGCAAGTCCATTTGCTTTCAGGTGCCCGGCTTATTCCTCGATGGGATCTGCATCGTGATCTCTCCGCTTATTGCTTTGATGAAAGATCAGGTTTTTCAGCTTAAAAAGCGAGGTATCAAGGCTGCCGCCCTTTACTCAGGCATGTCCCGGAAGGAGATTGATTTTACTCTGGACAACTGTATATACGGAGGGTTTAAGTTTCTTTATGTTTCTCCGGAGCGCATCAAAACCGAATTGTTTCTCGAGCGGGCCAAGCAAATGAATATAGGCCTACTGGCCATAGATGAAGCGCATTGTATTTCACAATGGGGCTATGATTTTCGCCCACCATATCTGGAAATAGCTGAATTTATCAATGAACTGGAAATAAAGAATGTCATTGCCCTCACTGCTTCAGCCACAAAGCAAGTAAAGGAGGATATTGTCAAGCGTCTGGAGTTTGATGAGCCGCATATTTTCCAAAAGAGCTTTGCGAGAGCAAACCTTTCTTATTCAGTATTCAACCTTGAGAATAAGGATCAAAAGATGATTGACATTCTCAACAGGGTGGGAGGCACGGGTATCATTTATGTGCGGAGCAGGAAGAAAACCAAGATGCTGTCGGAGTTTTTAAAACGCAATGGCATAAACGCGGATTTTTATCATGCGGGATTGTCTGGCGAGGAACGCTCCCGCAAACAGGATGATTGGATTCAGAACCGAATCAGGGTGATCGTCAGCACCAACGCCTTCGGGATGGGGATCGATAAGCCGGATGTGCGGGTGGTCATCCACTACGATTTACCTGATTCACTTGAGGCTTATTATCAAGAAGCGGGCAGGGCAGGACGAGATGAGAAGAAGGCCTATGCTGTGGCACTTTTTCATCAGGGAGATCTGGATGAATTGGAGTCACGCACCGAGCAAATGGCCGTGGGCATAGACTTGATAAAGCGGGTATATCAGGCTTTGGCCAACTATTACAAGCTCGCTGTTGGCAGCAATGCGTTTACCAGTTTTGAGTTTGACTATGTACGGTTTACCTCCAATTTCAATCTTCCTACAGTAGAAACATATTATGCACTGAACAAACTCAGGGATGAAGGTTTGATCCAAATTTCGGATGCTTTTCATCCAACTTCGAAAATAATTTTCTTGCAATCTCATGAGGATGTGTACAGATTTCAGGTAGCACATGGAGCTGTGGATCCGCTGATCAAAGCGTTGATGAGGCTGTATGGAGGGGAGATTTTTACTGATTATCACAATATCAAAGAAAAGGAACTGGCGCGCCTGATCAAGGAAAGCGAACCCAATATCATTAAGCAGCTACAGTATCTGCATCAGTCAGAGGTGATTGAGTACCAGCAGGCGTCTGACAGGCCGCAGATCACATTTCTCACGCCAAGATACGACTCTAACAACCTGCCGCTAGACAAGGAGCAGATTGCCTGGAGGAGGCAGGTGGCTTTCGATAAAACCAAAGCCGTAGTGGATTATGTGACCAATGAAAAAACCTGTCGGACGAGAATTATTCAGGAATATTTTGATGAACAAACAGAGGATAACTGTGGAGTCTGTGATGTCTGTCTGAAACATAAGCGAGATCAAAACTTACCTTTGGAACCTATTCTGAACCAGCTTAAAAATGAGCCCCAGAAGTTGGAAAATCTACGTGTGGTTCTCAAAAAGTATCCGCCTGAAAAAGTGGAGGAGGCTGTTCGGATTTTGCTCGATAGACATGAAATCCGCCAATTGGAAGGTGTCTTATCTGTAGTTGAATAGTATGCTGAGTAGAATGGCAAGATTCTGCATAATGTTGGCAGGATTTTGAAATGTATGGTAACTAGATTTAATCAAAATTAAAATTTACGCCGTATGACTCAAGTTTATTCATTGACCACCAGCCAGCATCCATTGATTAAATACATGAAACATTGGGAATCCTTTAACAAGGTGGACCGAAAGCAGGTGCGTCTTACTCTTGTGAAGATTTTGGCCAGCTGCGTAATGTGTATTTATTTGGCTCAATTTATTTAATAACTTTTCACCGAAATTAAAACCCGATAGCCTTGTAGCTTTCGGGTTTTTTTATGCCTAAAAAAAGCGACCTCTACTAGAGGCCGCTTCGTCCGCATTGAAAAAAAATCTGGACTGCCTTAGTTCTGAATTATTAGCTTTTGTATCAAGGTCTTTTCTTTCAATTCTATTTTGATCAGGTAGATCCCAGATGGGAGTCGTTGAATATCGATTTTATTCATTTTGTCTGTGGTTAACATCAAGGTACCATCAAGACCGTAGATTTTGGTTTGCACAAAATCCGTGGCGTCAATGTTAAGGTATGAACTGGCCGGGTTTGGATACACCTGCACAGAAGCTTCAACCCTTTCATTGGCTAGTGGCGCATTCACAGCAAAAGAAACGCTTGCCGAAGCTGCATTGTGATTATCGCTTCCTGCTTGAGTTGCAGTGATTGTCACTGTGCCGGGAGTGCCATCCAGCGTTATTGTGGTTCCAGTCATGCTGGCTGGGCCTGTTACTTCATAGCTCAATTCCAAACCAGAAGTAGTACTGGCAGCTACGTTAAATGGGCCATCTGTGGTTAGCTTATCGTCAATATCGTCTATGCTTACCGTTTGATCTGTTTTGACGATTGTCAAAGTTCCGTTCACCAAAGTGAATGCATAGTTAGGCGCAGAACCACCGGATAATATGATGTCGTATGTTCCTGCGTCAAGATCTCCCTTTATCACATCTGTGTTTGCTGAGATTGTTGGCTCGGCATCCAGATTAGCTGACGTTTCGTCATTCACAAATCCACTATAAGTAAATGTAAGCGTAGGTACGTCCTCTCCATAGGTAATGGTGAAGCTGTCTGCTGTGACTTGCAGTGGCGCTTTGGCGATCGTAAAAACTTTTTGCACCGCTGGAGCGGCCGCAAAATCATCATCACCTTCCTGATTGGCTTCTATTGTGACTTCTCCCACTCCAGTGATAGTCATCACATTTCCATTTATGGAAACAGGGCCAGAGATTACCGCATAGCTCACAGCCAAATTTGAACTTGCTGTTGCTGATAGCGTTTGGGCCGGTGAGCCATAGGTCTGATCATCCAGATCTGCAAAAGTGATTGTTTGTGCTGTTTTCTCTATCACTTCAAAGCTGGTGCTGTTGGAAGCAGCGTTGTAGTTGTCTGTGCCTTGCTGGCTTACGGTCACCGTGACTGAGCCCAGCGTGCCATCAAGGGTCACAGTGGTACCCGAAATTGTAGCAGGACCAGATACCGCATAGCTCAACTCCAGGCCGGTATTGATACTTGCGCTTACATCAAACGGAGCTGCGGCTTGTACCTTGTCGGCGATCGGCGTAATGGTTATAGTCTGATCTGCTTTCGCCACGTTGATGGTGATGTCCTCCTGCAATGGAGCATAGGTAGCATCACCGTCGTTGGAAGCTCTAATAACTGCTGTACCCGCTCCGGTGATTGTAAAAGTGGTAGGGCTGCTGCTGGCGCTTCTTCCCTGTGTATTGTCAACAATACTAAGACCTCCACTTACTACTGTGAAAGACACTGGTAAGCCACTATCCACGGTTGCTGTGATGTCAAAATCCGCGTCACCAAAAGTTTTGTCAGCAACACCGGTGAAGGTGGCTGTTTGAATTTGTTTGTCCAGTACTGTAACTATGGCGGTCGCAGTAGCAGAATTTTGATTGGCATCTGTTACCGTCAGGGTGACAATATTTTGTCCCAGATCATTGATGTCAAAACTTGTAATATCAAGGCTCTGCGTCAGCGAAGATGCATCTGCACAGTTGTCTGAGGAGCCATTATCAATGTCTGCTGGTGTAATGGTGGCATTTCCATTTTCATCTAATATGACGCTGATATCCTGAGTTATAACCACAGGAGGTGTGTTGTCACCGACGGTAATGGTTATATCATCGCTCAGTTCCATTTCACATAAGCCACAAGCCGAATTGCTTGTTTCTGAGATCCAGTCACTAGCTTCCATATTGACCATAAAGCCATTGGTCTCAGTAGTTGACTTGTCTGTTGTGGTTGTTCCTGTGCCTTCCTCAAAATCGAAATAAGCTACGGTATTGTCTGATGCCACGCCCAAACAGGCATCACTATTTCCGAGAATGGCCGCTTCATCAAGTACAGTATTCCAAATGGCCACTTCATCTATACTGCCTTGGAAATAGCTGGTGTAATAGGCTCCAATGAGTAGTGCCTGAGAGTTAGGGCTTAGGGAAGTCCCGCCAGGGGCGTTGACGCTTTCGCTTTCCAGTACGCCATCTACATATATTTTCCATTCACCGGTTGTGATGCTGGCTGTTCCTACGATATAGTGCCACTCATTGTCATTTACCGATGTAGCAGATTGCCCAGATGAGAAATCCACTCCGTTTCCAGTTCTTCCGTCGAAGATCGCTTTCCCCGACGAATTGACCTTCAATATGTAGCCTTTTGATCCATCGTATTTTGAAACAATGATATTGTTGTAACTGGTATAACCGGCCTTGATCCAGGCGCCTACGGTTACTTCATTTGAGACTCCTCTTGTACTGGTTCCAGCATTTATATATTCATTTTGCCCATCAAAATTCAAAGCATAGCGCAGTGGTACTTCATTTGCATAAAAGACATTGAAAGTTGTGGTCTCAGTAACTACTCCAGCGTCGAACTCCAGGGTATTTCCGTCTCCGGCTATAGGGCCATCCACAATACTATTGTCCAGACTATTTCTCAAGGAATAATTAAGTCCAGTAAACGAACCAGAAACTGAAATGGTCACATTGTCGGTGTTTCCTGTACACAAAGATTCATGAGAGGAGGTGACAGTCACATCATCTACAGCTGAATGTACTGTGACTGTGGCTTCAGCAGAAGATGTGTTTCCTGCTTCGTCGGTAACATAGAGGGTGATTGTTTGTTCACCAATATCATCACAGTCAAAAAAGCTTTGGCTCAGGCTATAGACAAGGTTTTCTGATGACGTACAGTTGTCAGAGGAGCCGTTGTTGATGTCGTCCGAAGCAACCTCTAACATGGTTCCGGTGTAATCAAGCGAAATGTTTTTGGCCGCTGCAGTTGGAAATACGTCATCGCCAATGGTTATGGTTTCACTCATTACACGGTTACAAGTAAATGAGCATGAAATGGCGCCTTCATCAGTAGTAGTTCCTCCATTTTTGACTTGTGCGGGTGTGCTACTAACCAAATCTGTATAAATGGATCCGCTTGCAGATTCTAAATCAAAGTAGAGTACAAGGTTGTCTTCTGTTCCTGAGAGACATTTATCATAGTCCGCAAGAATTTCCGTTGCGTTGAGTGCTTTATCATAGACTCTGATGTCATCCATAAGACCATCATATCTCTGAGCCGCAGGAAAAGTACTGCTGTTCATGTATCCAAAAGTCATTTCGCTGGATGCTGTTTTAGTAGGGGCTGCCAGGGACGCAGCACCTACTTCCACTCCATTCACAAAAATTCTAGAAGCCAGTCCATTATATGTTGCAGCAAAGTGGACATACGAGTTGTTAGTGATTGTATTACCTGAAATGCTGTAAGCCGCTTGAGTGCCTCCATTTCCTCTATTATGGAGAATAGTTATAGTTCCAGATGAGTTTTCGTAAATCTCAATGTCGCTACCCGTTGTGCCACCGACATAGAATATTCCGTTGTAAAAAGTGCTGTTGCCCGAAGCACCCAGCTTGACCCAGGCAGAAATTGTATATCCAGATCCATAGTCAAATGAGCCGGGAGTATTGACTGATAAATGTGCTCCGCTAGGTGATAAGTCAAGAGCCTTACCGGAGAAGGGCACTTCTGCATAAACATTGAATATCGTGTTTTCGCTTATAGCTCCCGCGTCAAAAGATAAGCCACTTCCCGTTCCATCGATTGGTCCATCAATGATGGAATTGTCTGCATTATTTCTTAAATAATACTGTGTGCCTATGGTTGAGCCGCTTGTTTGTATGGTTGTAGCAGAGCTTCCATTAGCTCCATCAAAACAAACCGTAGTGGTATTGCTGGTCAGTGTAACATCTTCGATAAAAGAACCCACGGTGACTATTGCTGTCGCTGTTGCAGTGCGGCCAGCAATGTCGGTGACTGTTAAGGTGACTTCATTCTCCCCTTGATCTCCACAGTCGAATGAAGTTTTTGACAAGGTCATGGAAGCGATACCACAATTATCAGAAGAGCCATTGTCTATCATTTCAGGGGTGACGATGGCCTGGCCTGTTGTCTCATCTATGTTTACAGCAATATCTTGGGCGATTGCAACTGGGTTGTTGTAATCAGAAAGGGTTTTGGTTTTAGTAAATGTGCTAGTCATACCCTGGTATGAAGCAATAACTGTGAGTAGCACGTAACCAGCATCATCGCAGGTGAAAGTACTTTGCTCAAAAGCATAGGTGACATCATCACAGTCGGTTTTTGATGATGTGTGGTAGTCTAAATCAATATTGGCTTCACCATTTTCATCGAGCCCTAGTTGATTGCTGTTGAAAACAAAGCCGGGTTCTACAGTGACAGTAGCCGTGGCAGTTGAAGTGTTTCCAAAACCATCATCAGCAGTTAGTGTCACAGTGTTTTCACCAAGATCATCACAAGTGAAAAGAGATTTATCCAGACTCAGGTTGGTGATAGGAGCCTCACAGCTATTGACTGACCCATTGTCCACTTCCGCTGGATTCAATATCAGATTGCCTGTCGCATCCAGTTGAACGGTTATGTCTTTGGTTATAGCTGTTGCTGATGTACTGGTGAAGCACTTACTCTGGTAGTGTACATTGTCCAGTAAAAACGAAATGGAACTTGTTCCCCCTCGAAAAGCAATAATCCCTTGGATCGTATTGCTGCTAAAGTCATAAGAGTAGTTCTGATACGCTGGCTTTCCATAGTCAACGGTGAAAAGCTTGGTAAAATTAATTCCGTCATAAATTCCTAAATCGAGGGTTAGGCCATTGTACGTTCGGCCGGTTCCGTTCCTAGCCTGAAAGGTCAAAACACCGTTTTCATTTTGTGTTTCAGGTAGACCAAGGATTTCTCCGTAACCAGAGAAGCTGCCTCTATTAGCGTCAAAGTTGAAACTGTTTGGGTTTCCGACGGGTAGCCAGCAGTCTGGTGGAGTGGTGCCGCTCAGGCCGGAAAAGTCTTCATTGATAACCCAATTTGGTGTTGGGTCAGAACATTGAGCAATTGTCTCTGAAATGTTGATGATAACAAATGCTGAAAGGAGTAAAAGCTTTTTCATGGCAGTAGATTTTGGTTTCAAACTGCCGTAAAGCTATTTCAAGAGCTTGTTTTGCTAAGTAGGGGGTAATTATTCGTGTGCTTCTGTCGAATATTCGTGGAGACTTATTTAAAGTTCGTTTTGGTTGTCTTGACTTTGAATAATTCAATCAATAAAAGGATCTGTACAATTTTTAAAGTTGATCGAGAGCATTCATAAGCAACTCTTTTTTGCGAACTGCAACAGGTAGCATGCTGCTGTCTTTCATGTGTACAATGCCTCCTTCTTTTTTCTCATATCTATCAAAGTGCAGCAAGTTGATTAGGTGAGACTGATGTGCTCGAAAAAAGTATTTGCTCTCGAAGAGCGAGTCAAATTCTTTTAAGGTTTTTGATACTATGATTTTTCGTCCATCAGCCAGAAAAAACCAGGTATAATTGGCTTGAGACTCACAGCGTATGATATCCTTTATAGCAACCAAATAGACTGTTTCAGCATCTTTAAGTACTATTTTCTGATCAAGTAGAGGAGTTTCCTGATTTTGAAAAAGTGTCGATACTTTCAGGTTTTGTTCGTTGGCGTCAATGGCCTGTCTGGCCCGCGTGAGTGCATTAGAAAGCAGCTCCGGATCCACAGGTTTTAGTAGATAGTCAATGGCGCTAAACTTGATGGCCTTGAT
The DNA here is from genome assembly GCA_039944535.1 of Cyclobacteriaceae bacterium. Classification (GTDB taxonomy): domain Bacteria; phylum Bacteroidota; class Bacteroidia; order Cytophagales; family Cyclobacteriaceae; genus JAMZMI01. The sequence continues at coordinate 400,623 of JBDUYP010000022.1, read as the reverse complement.
AGCATATGCGTCATGTCCTGTAATGAATATTACTTTAAAGTCGAGTTGACCATACATCGCCAGCAGATCAAATCCAGTGCCATCACCCATTTCCACATCTAGAAGCACGAGATCGGGTTTGTATTGCCGAATGCAGGCTATTCCGGATTTCACACCGTCAGCTTCACCGATAACTTCTGCATCGGGAGCATAAATGGATAATAAAGTCTTTAGGTTGTCTTTGACGATATCATCATCGTCAATCAAAACTATGCGCATACTCGTCTATTCTAGCCATTCAAATGTAGCTGAAAGGAACTTTCAATTCTACTTTGGTGCCCTGAATTTCACCCTGCTCGTTTCGAATATTGTCTAAAACCAATTGGATTTTTGTTTGAAGCGTTCTGTTAAAGAGGGCCATGCGTTCTTGAATGATGGTTGAGGCGAGAGACTTGTGGGCTGTACTGGTTTGTTGGATCAGCCCTTTTCCATTGTCCAGAATTTCTATAGCGATGTGGTCTCCGTTTTTTTTGAATTTGATGTCTATAAATCCATTGGATTTTTTCTCTGATATCCCGTGTTCTATGGCATTTTCGACGAATGGCTGTACAAACATAGGAGGGATCGTGTCTGTTTCAGGACTGATTTGAGGGTCGATTTCTATGCTGTAATCAAAAGCATCATTTAGTCGCATCTTGTGGATATCGAGATAGTTGGTGATGAGCTCAACCTCTGATTCCAGTGGAATAAACTCCTGCCTGGAGCTTTCCAGAATTTCTCGCATGAGTTTCGAAAACTTGGTCAGGTAGAGTGCTGCTTTCGGCCCATCATTTTTGAGCATAAAGTTTTGAATGGCGAGCAGTGCATTGAATATGAAATGTGGGTTGAGCTGGGATCGGAGAAACCGCTGCTCCAGTTCGGTTCTGCTTCTTTCCGTACGCAGGTTCTTTTCGCGGTAAACGAAGTAAACGATGACCGCTATTAAGATAAACAGTATCAGCCCGATAATGATGGCCTGATTTCTTTGCTCGATCTGGAGTTGCTGGATGGAGGCTTGCTGTGATAGGGTGGCTATCTCTGCTTCCTTATTTTTGGAATCATACCTGGCTTCCAGACCAGCCACGACGGATTGACGATCCATGCCGAGGAGCATACTATCAAGCGAATAAAAACGCTTATGAGCGTCAAAGGCTTCTTTATATTTTCCTTGAGCTCTATAGGCCTCACTGAGTAAAAAATAGGCATCAGCCTCTTTGTCCTGATCTCCTGTTTCTTTAACCAGTTGTAGTGCTATCTTCACACTTTCTACCGCCTTGTCGGTTCGGCCAAGTTCAAGGTAACATTTTGAAATATTGGCTAGAACGGCAGATTTGCTTTTAATCTCACCAATTTCATTGCTTATCTTAATTGACAAGAGGTTGAAATCAATGGATTTTTCACAATCACCTGATTCAGCGTAATTATGCGCCAGTGATTGGTAGTTATATGCCAGTAAGAGGTTTCTGCCGAATTTTTTATTGATAGGAATAGTCTTGAATAAATAATGAAATGAAGAATCAAACTCATCTATTTGCGTAAAGGAGCTTGCCAGATTATGATAGATGAGGCCCATATTCATACTTTCTTCTGAGAAGTATTCTTGTGAATCTCTATAGTATTTGATCGCACGGGGGTAATCCTCATTTTGATAGTAGGTATTCCCGATTGATATGTTGAGGCTACCACGAAGGTTGTCGTGCTCTTTTTCGCCGAGTACTTCCAGCCCCTTTATTGCATAATATATTGTGGAATCACCGTTTGCTAATGAGTTGTGTAAGCCACTTTTTGTCAAGTAGGATGCGGATAACAGGATTGTATCATTTAGTGATGCGGCCGACTTGTGAAATAAGCTGGCATAATAAAGGGCAGAATCCATTTCGCTCATTCTCATTTTTGAATCAGCTATTTGTTTATATGCCCTGGCTAGTCCATTCTCGTCATTTTCATTGTTAAAGTAAGTAATGCTTTGTCGAATAATCTCAACGGCGGCAAGGTGATTGCCTTTACATTTTTCACTATAAGCTTTTATGATGTAGGCGGATCCTAGTTGGGAGTAAAATTCACGTTTCTTAGATTCAGCAATTATAACTTCGGAAAGGGAATCGTAGGCTTGGTTTTGCACACAAACCAATGATTTTGAAACCTCATTCAGACTATCGAGATAGGATCTGTTCTGCCCTTTTCCTGACAAAGAAAGTAGTAAAAAAAGGATAGGTATTGCGATTTTCATTTGATCTGGTTAAGCAGGTGGAGCAATTATAAGCCAGCTATTGAGTTCATCGGCAAAGTGTAGTGTGTTAGACTTTTTGGTTATGAAGTGATGGCACATCTTTGCTTATGGAGACATAATCAAAGATAGCTGAACGGAACTTTCAATTCTGCTTTGGTTCCCTGTATTTCTCCATCTTCGTTTTGAATATTGTCCAACACGAGTTGAATTTTGTTTTTCAGGGTTTTGTTGAAAAGCGCCATTCTTTCACGAATGATTGTAGATGCTAGTGATTTGTGGTTTTTACTCTCTGTTGAGATCAACCCTTTTCCATTGTCCAGTATTTCTATGGAGATGTGGTTTTCTGTTTTTTGAAATTTGATTTCAATGAGGCCACCTTCTTTTTTGTCCGCCATACCATGTTCGATGGCATTTTCTACGAAAGGTTGGACGAACATAGGAGGTATGGTGTCAGTCTCCGGATCAATCTGGTCATCAATCTCTATACTGTAATTAAAGGCATCATTCAAACGCATTTTATGAATGTCCAGATAGTTGGTGATCAGCTCAACTTCCGATTCCAGAGGGATAAACTCCTGTCTGGAGCTTTCCAGAATTTCTCTCATCAGTTTAGAGAACTTGGTCAGATAGAGTGCTGCCTTTGGTCCATCGTTTTTCAGCATAAAGTTCTGAATAGCCAGAAGAGCATTGAATATGAAGTGGGGATTGAGCTGAGATCGGAGAAAACGCTGTTCCAGTTCGGTTTGACTTCTTTGGTTTCGTAGATTTTTTTCTCTGTATATAAAGTAAATCACAGCCGCTAGTAGAAGAAATACTACCACCCCAATCAGCATCGTCTGATTTTTTTGTTGAATCTGTAGCTGCTGGATGGATGCTTGTTGAGAAAGTGAGGCTATTTCGATTTCCTTTTTTTCTGTTTCGTATTTGGTCTCAAGTTCTTGTACCGTTTTACTTTTCTCAACGCCATTTAGAGAGTCTTTCAGCTGATGAAAGGATAGCATATTTGTATATGCATTTTTATAATCACCCAGATATGCATTAGAGCTGGCAAGTATTTCTTGCGATAAAGCAATTTGCTCTTTATTGCCAAGTTTTCGCGCAATTACAAGGTTTTGAGTAGCTAAACTTCTGGCTTCTTGAAAATGCCCCTGGCTTAAAATTATTTGAGACTCTCTAACCTTTTTGCCCAGATATTCGGCTTGTAGTTTGTTATTTTTGTAAAATTCTGCAATTGATCGAATCAATATCAAACCTTCTTTTGTCTCACCATTAGCGACTAATATGCTCGCAATTATGGAATTGGCCTTATTTATTCCATACTCCGAGCCCAACCTTTTTGCACATATTCGGGTAGTATCTGCGTAAATGTATGCTAGTGAGTCATTTCCTTGATCAGCCAGTACGCTGGCCATCTGGAAAGCACTCCGCATTTTCACAACGTCATCATGATTCTTATTGGAGCTTTCATAAGCCTTTTTTGCATATTCCAGTGACTTTTCGTGATCTTGTAAATGCGCATAGGATCCGGCAATATTGAGTTGAGAAATACTGGCACCTCTTATGTTTCCTAGATTATCTTCTATTTTAAGTCCTCTGATATGTTCTTCTACTGCCTTGCCCAATTCCCCAATAGCGGAATAGCAGTTCCCAAGGTTGTTATAAATAACAACTCTATTTTCATCAGTTAGGCCTTCTAATTCTAAACTTTGGGAATATGCATCAATCGCCTCTTTGAAATTACTTATGCTAGTTAGATACTTCCCTCTGTTGATATAACCATATATGAGTGCCCGTGATGAGTTCGTTTTCTGAGCAATTTCCAACAGCTGATTGGAGATTGATTTCAAAGAATCTGAATTTGCATATTCTTTGCTTTTAGATTTTTTAACTAGCTGAGTAATAGCAGCTGAATCTGACTGGTTTTGATCATTTTTCTTAGACCATCTTTCGGAATCATAGCATCCAGAGAGAAGGTTTAATAATAACAAGACTAAGAAATGTCTGAATTTCATTTTGAGAGGTTGGTATTGCAATTAAACACCTAACCTAATAAATACGAAAGTTTACTCACTAAGAATTGCAGAAAGAAATAGAAAATTCCCTTTTCAATCGGGGAGTTAAAAATATCAACTTCCATATACATGCACCAATCTTTCAGATGAGTGTTAGATTGGTCCGTTTTCTGATCTTCTATTTTGATGTCGACCATTTCTCCATCTTCGAAGAAAAGATAAATGATGAACAGAGTACTAATGTGAGAATAGTAAGTCTTTTGATTTTTGTTAATCGATATGTTTGGTTATAAATATTAAACATAACGATAAAATGTTTGTGCTCGGAATTGAACTTTGAATTTTGGAACGAGTGAGGTCAAAAAAATATTTCCAAAAACCTCCATATTGAAAAAAAAGGTTTTATTTGCATTGTTATGATTCTGAACGTCGATATAGTCACCCGAATTTCTTTCTGCTAAGCCCTTAGTAGCCAAGACTATATCCATCTGAAATTTTCCTTTACTTTTTAATTTTCAAGAAATGCGTTCAGCAAAATCTATATTCAAACTATTTATTGAGGCACTTAAGGGGTCGGATCAGAGTTTCACCTCTGGTAGTATCAATAGGGCCATTTTTCTATTGTCCATTCCCATGATAGCTGAGATGAGTCTCGAAGCTGTATTTGCGGTGGTGGATATGTTTTGGGTTTCAAAAATCAGTACCAATGCAGTAGCCACAGTGGGCTATACTGAGTCCATGATGATGATTGTCTATTCGGTTGCAGTGGGTATGTCAATGGCCGCAACAGCCGTAGTAGCCAGAAGAATCGGGGAGGGAAACCCTGACAAAGCCGCTAGTGCCGGATTTCAATCTATTTTTCTTGGTATCATGGTGAGCCTTGTTTTGGGAATCTTTGGGTTCTTCCAGGCGGAAGAACTACTGGGATTGCTTGGAGCCTCCGATGATGTTATACAGGAAGGAGTAGGTTTTACAAAAATCATGTTTTTAGGCAACATGCCTATTTTGTTACTCTTTCTGATCAATGCAGTTTTCCGTGGTGCGGGTGATGCCTCTATCGCTATGCGTGCACTGTTTATCTCAAATGGGCTGAACATTATCCTGGATCCGCTCTTGATCTTTGGGCTAGGCCCAATACCGGCAATGGGAATAGAAGGAGCTGCTATTGCCACGACCATCGGTCGGTCGATTGGTGTTGTTTATCAGGTATTTCATCTGGTAAATGGTAGTTCCAGAATTAGGTTACTGGCCAGGCACGTAGTGATTAGGTTCAAAACGATTGTGGAGCTAATCCGAATATCAGCTTCTGGTATTGGTCAGTTTCTGATCGAAACAGCTAGCTGGATATTCTTAATTATGTTGATTTCGAATTTCGGTACTGATGCGGTAGCAGGTTACCAGATAGCCTTCAGGGTAATTGTATTTACTATTTTGCCCTCTTGGGGTATGTCCAATGCAGCCGCAACACTGGTAGGTCAGAATCTGGGTGCCGGAGAACCGGCTAGAGCAGAGACTTCTGTGTGGAGAACAGCTAAGTACAACATGCTTTTTCTGGGCGGTGTATCTATTTTGTTTTACATCGCCGCTGAGCCTATTATTCAGATATTTTCATTGGAACCACAAGTAGTTGATGTTGGGGTTTCTGCTCTTCGAATAATCTGTATTGGCTATGTTTTCTTCGCTTATGGCATGGTCATAAGCCAGGCGTTTAATGGAGCAGGAGATACTAAAACACCTCTATGGATTAATTTAGTTGTGTTTTGGGTAATCCAAATACCTCTGGCCTATGTGCTATCAACTGTTTTAGACTGGCAGGTTAACGGTGTATTATTTACTATCGCTTTTTGTCATTCACTGCAAGCCGTGATTTGTATTTACCTGTTCAGGCGCGGAAAATGGAAAGAAGTAGCTGTCTAAAATGACAATGAAATGAGTTCCAGATTTTTATCAACAATCCGGTAGATCTGGTACTCATTTTCATATTTGAGCATGGCTATTGGCATGGTGGCTGCAAGAGGCCGACCGGTAACTAATTTACCACTCATATCATAAATATAGAGATATGATCCACTCGGATCTGTCAAGAGGATGAAGTTGGTTCCACCGCCCAGCTTGTAATATTGTGTATATAAGGTCTTGTCGGTGAAATAGTCTTTTCCGAAAAGCGACTCGCCGGACTCTGAGAGCACCTCATACTTGCGTTCGGTATTTCTGAGTAGTACAAACGACTCCTTCGAAATGTCACTGATGAGTTTGAAGTCGGTAGAAGCCGATGGTTTATAAAGCTGATCCCTGTTAATTAAACTTCCTGCAAGGCTGATCTCCATGGTTTCGCCCGAAACTGTAACCAAATGAATCGATGATGATTTAAGCTCGTTGGTTTCTTTTACGAAAATTTTGCTTCTGATGTCAGTGTCTAATACCATTGGGAATTTCTCCATTTGGTCTCCTCGGCGGTTCAGGACATTTACTTTACCATTTTTCTGAACGACAATGATTACATCTTTGCGCCCAATTCTGTGATGTTCAGGTGCCTGAACAATAGGGGAGTCGAACTTTCGTGGCGCCCATCCACTGAGGGGTTTCACGTCTTTATCAGTGAGATAGACGTTTCCTTTGGTGTCGGCTATGGCAAATCTGTAATTTTTAGAATTGTCATAGTCAATGATTTTGAAATGTTCCGCATCTCGCTCACCTGGTATTTTCTTAGGGAAGCCCGGGATATATTCACCCGTCCGGTCAATGATGTGAATCTCTGATTTGGTGGCAAAAGCGATTTGTAGCTTGCCGTTTTTGTAGTAGTCAATCTGCTCAATATCTGAGATGGTTTTGCTTCCGACATCTCTGGACCAGAGAGCATCAAACCCACTGCTGAATTGATGAATATGATTAGATGAATCCTGAACGACTACCTCTCTGTCTCGTGTGGTGTGGTTGGTAATGATATATGGCTTGGTGATGATGAAATCTGGCAGAGCTACAGACTCCAGAGTGGTTACTTTGTCAGGGATAGTTCCGCTGGGTATATATGGCTGGTGAGCCGTGATGTTGGTGTAAAACTTATTGTCCACCGCACTAAACTGAGCCGTGATGAATTCCAGGTTTTTAATCGCAAACTGGTAGTCTTTAGCAAAACCTGCCCAGGAAGATTCTAGGGCAGCAGCACTCTGAGTCCAGGCTCTTGGTGTGTTAATGAACATGCTGAAATTGGCAGCCTGGTTTCCCTGATCCAGCATTTTTTTGAACTTTAATGATTTGCCCCACGTATTTTCGTTTTCTATGGAGCGCGTAAAGTTTTTTAGCTGGAGTAGGTTGTTGCAAAATATCAGATAGTTGCGGTGCTGTATGTAAAAAGAACTCTTGAAGCCAAGCGCAATGTTGCCAAGTAATGCATAGGGAAATTCTTCTACCGGCAACTTTCGGATTTCGTAGTTGCCATAAGTCTCTACGTAAACCGTGTCTCCTGATTTGGCTGCTTCTCGTTCGGTCATGGAATTGAAGAAATTAAGGGCCTCACCCATATCTTTGATTTCAAGAATAAGCATTCTGTCTTCTCTTGTGGGCCTACTTTGTTCCAGAGTTATGAGGCCTATTTCTTCATCGATCAGTTGGTAGGCATAAGTCACATCAAAATCCTTTTGCTGGATCAATTCTTCGCGTTTTTTCAATACACCATTATCTGATATCAGGCAATAGGATTCCAGCTTGTTGGCAAATTCTTTGGCGTCATTCATGTTGTAATGGTACATCCAGGCGGTCTCTAATGGGATTATTTCTGCCATATCAAATGCTGATCCCGGATCTATGGTCATTGTGCTGAGAAACTGTGTGGGTTCATCCAAAAAGGTAAACCCGGAGAGGTTGAAGTAGTGATCTTCTACTCTGAGGTCAAGAAATGAAGATTTAGCCAGTTCTAAATTAATTTTTTTGCTAACAATGCCATTGATTAGCGCATCATATCTGGATAAGTTCAGGTAGAGGTTGCCTTGATCTCGGGTAAGCTTGGAGACTTTTTGTAGTTCTGAAAATTTCTTTTGAAATGAGTTTGTTTCCTTATCTACTACGGTTCTGATTCCATCCTCAACTAGGAATGCGGAGAAACTTCCAATGAAAAAATTCTTGTAGAAGATAAAAGTGAAGGCATCAGGGCTGCCTTGTGTTTTCAACTCAGTAATGGTGAAATCAAGGTATTCTCTGGTTTTGATGGAATATCCCAAATCTCTAAAATAGGCCAAAGCCTTGCTGACAAATGCATGCTTGCTGAGCTTGTCTATATCAACGATATACAAAAAGTCATACCCCGAACTGGAAGTTTGGTGCAGTGAAATCAGCGTGTTTGTGTTTTTGAATAGGCTTTTAAAGTTGCCCGTCCCGGCCAGAGTATCAAGAATGTCGAGGTTTTCTTCCATTGAAGAAAATAGGGGAAGGGATATCACATTTTTCCATATCCCGGTTTGTTTCACATCTTCTAGAGTCGCAAGAGGAGCAGAAGATTCGTAAACAACAAGTGCGTTTTGAGGGACGAATGACCAGTTGGTGAGGTTGGCATCTTTTACCCATTTGGTATAGGTAAAATAACCAGCGCCACCAAGAAGAAGGATCGCAATAAGGATAAGTAACTTCTTCAAAGGCTGATTTTATTACGCAAGATAGTAAGTATTCAATTTTATCCTAGCCGTATTGGGTCATCTACAGCCTAATTTTGGATATTAGATTTGTTTATTTGATCCATTTCTTTGTTAGTGTATTGAATAGTTTGTCTATTTCTATCGGCTTAAGCAAAAATCCGTCAAAATAGGGCGAGAATAGTTCGCGCTGACTTGCCGTAATATCTGCCGTGAGGGCATAAATAGGAGTGCGGTGGTTGGGATTTGAACTTCCCCTAATGCTGCGAGTGGCATCAAAACCATCGAGATTTGGCATGTGGATATCCATCAGGATAAAGTCGAAAGTTGTGGTGCTGGAAAGTTCCACGGCCTCCAAACCATCCTTTGCATGCTCTACCTTTAGTCCCCACTTGGATAAAAGCCTAATTGACACCATGGCATTAATCATATTGTCTTCTGCCATCAATACTGTTTTTCCATTCAAGTCATCAGAGATCTCAACCGTATCGGGTTTTTGGTTAATGCCATGAGGTAGGCTTATCTGAAAGAAAAACCTTGAACCCTTACCAATGGTACTTTCTACTTCAATATTGCTTCCATGAAGAGTCACCAGTTTTTTTACAATGGCCAATCCAAGCCCTGTTCCCTGGTGTTTTCGGGTAGTGTAGGACTTAGATTGAGAAAAGCTATCAAAAATGTCGTTAAGTGCCCCCTCAACAATACCAATGCCTGTATCCGATATACTTATTTCTATTTGATCGGATTTAGCTCCTTTTCTCAGAAGGGTTACGTCTATAGAAACTTCCCCCTTATCGGTGAATTTGATGGCATTGCTGACAAGATTCCCTAATATTTGAGTAATCTTGGTCTCGTCAATTTTGTAGAATCTCTTGATCTCATTTTCAATATTCAGGTTGATCCGGATTCCTTTTTCGCTTGCGAGGTTTTTGTATGTATTGCGAATGTTTTCCAATAGTGACAAGAAATCACCAGAGGTTGGCTCCAGAGAAACTTTCCCGGCATCCAGCTTGCTGAAATCAAGGATGTCGTTGATAATTCTAAGAAGATTGTTGGAAGAAAATTTAAGCGATTTCAGCAATTCATCATCGTTTTTGTCGGATTTATCCTCCAACAGAGAAGTGATGGTGATGACGGCATTAAGTGGTGTGCGAATCTCGTGACTCATTGTGGATAGAAATTCCTGTCTTACCCTTGATGATTCTTCTGCTAGATTCTTTTTCTCTAGAATTTCGGCTTTTTCCCGCTGCATTTCGGCCTCTTTTTTGAGCCGCTCCATGGATGTGAGTGCTTCATAGCTTTCTATAATCTTTCTGGTTTGGCTGTTGATCACACTTTCTTTTTCTAACAGATATGTTTCTAAGTATTCCAGCGCGCGTACATGATCTTGCCTTTGCTTAAAAATCTCGTATAAGTGGTAGTAGCACTTAAATTTGATAATGACGATGTTGAACTCAGCGGAAAATTTCAGTGCTCCATTCAGCACTTCCTCTGCTTTGTCTAGCATATCCATTTTGATGTAGAGCACACCGAGTTTGTAAAGCACCATAGCCCTGCCAAGGCGCTCGCCCATTTCCTCATGGATATTTAGGGATTGTAGGTAAAGCTTTTTTGCAGTTTCAAATTGCTCAGTTTGCGCATGAATTTTGGCTTTGCCGTATATGGCAAATGCCAAGCCCCTGGTATCGCCGGTCTCGTTTTTCATGGCGATTGATCTTTCTATTAACTCAGTGGCTTTGGCTACATTTCCTTTGTTCAGGTAGATACCTGATAGCGGGTTGTAGGCATTTGATTCGAGGTTGAGATCCTTTACTTTTTGTGCCGCCGAAATCGCTCGTTCGTATGAAATAACGGCACTTTTCTCATCCCCGAAATACTCATAAATAGTCCCAAGGGATTTGTGCACACGTGCCTGGTTGTGCATGTCCTTGATCTCCTCAAAAATACTGAGGCAGTCGATTAGGTGAACTAGTGCCTGGTGATATTTGTCCGTCTTGTAGTAAACTCCGGCTATGTTATACTTCACCTCGGCAATGCCGGGCTTATACTTTTCCTTTTCGAAAAGCGATAGAGCTTCTGTGCCAAGTTTTATAGCTAGTTGGTACTCGCCAAGAATCATGTGATACAACGAAAGCCGAGAGGTGCACTTGGCAATAAGCAGGTTGTCCTGCATTTCTTGACTAATGGACATGGCCTTGGCGGTCAAATCCACGCTACCCTGAAGGTTATTTATTCTTATAGAATAAGCTTCTTCGAGCAGTTGAATTACATGATCTGTTTTTGATTCAGCGGTTGGCTGCATATTTCCGGGGAGGTAGTGATGCCTAAGGGTTCGTTAAAATAAGCAAATTAAGAACCCTAATGAAATACGCAATCAATTATCTGTCTGGGATATGAAATGGGAGATTGCTGGTAACGAAAAAGCCCCGACTAGTCGGGGCTTTTATATATATCAATTAAAACTCGAGTTGAGAAACTCTCGATTTAGCCTGGCGATATTCGTCAGGCTGATTTCTTTTGGACATTCGGCGGAGCAGGCTCCCGTGTTGGTGCATGCACCGAAACCCTCTGCGTCCATCTGGGCTACCATTTTTTCGGCTCTCATTTTCCTTTCCACCTGGCCTTGCGGCAAAAGTGCATATTGAGATACTTTAGCCGACACGAATAGCATAGCGGAAGCATTTTTACAAGCTGCTACACATGCTCCACAGCCGATACATGTTGCGGCATCAAATGCATGATCTGCGTTTTCTTTGTTTATAGGAATGGCGTTGGCGTCCTGAGTATTTCCGGAAGTGTTTACCGAAACGTAACCTCCGGCATGCTGGATGCGATCAAATGAGCTTCTATCCACAACCAAATCCTTGATCACAGGAAAAGCCTTAGCTCTGAACGGCTCAATAAAGATGGTGTCTCCATCTTTAAATTTTCTCATGTGCAGCTGACATGTCGTGATAGCTGAGTCAGGTCCGTGCGGCTTACCGTTGATTTGCAGTGAACACATGCCGCAGATTCCCTCGCGACAGTCGTGATCAAAGGCCACAGGCTCTTCACCTTTTCCTACCAGTTCGTCGTTGAGTACGTCCAGCATCTCCAAAAAGGACATGTCCGGCGAAACATCTTTGATGTCGTAATCCACGATTTTGCCTTTATCGCTGCTGTCTTTTTGTCTCCAGATTTTCAGTTTCAAATCCATATTATCGTATGTTTTTATACAGCCGCTGCTGTTACTTGTAACTTCTTTCTTTTACTTCAATGTCTTTATACTCCAGCTCTTCTTTGTGAAGAACAGCTTCGCTCGGTTCGCCTTTATACTCCCATGCTGCCACATATTGGAATTTAGGGTCACGCTTGGCTTCACCTTCTGCCGTTTGGTGTTCCTCACGGAAGTGACCCCCACAGGATTCTTCTCTGTGAAGTGCATCTTTTGCGAAAAGTTCACCCAACTCAAGGAAGTCTGCCACACGACCAGCTTTGGCTAGCTCTTCGTTGTACTCATCCATACCTCCTGGTACTTTCACTTCTTTCCAGAACTCCTCCCTGATTGCTTTTATTTCTGTTATGGCTTCTTGCAGGCCTTTGGCACTTCTCGCCATGCCCACCTTATCCCACATCACTTTTCCTAGTTTTTTGTGGAAGTAATCTACCGATTTGGAGCCGTTGTTATTTACGAGTTTTTCCAGTTGTTCACGCACCGATTTTTCGGCTTCATCAAACTCTGGTGAATCCGTGGGGATCTTGCCTGTTCTGATATCAGCAGACAGATAATCTCCGATTGTGTAAGGGAGCACAAAATAACCATCGGCCAGCCCTTGCATCAGTGCCGAAGCACCAAGTCTGTTTGCTCCATGGTCTGAGAAGTTGGCTTCACCAACTACAAAGCACCCTGGAATCGTTGACATCAAATTATAATCAACCCAGGTTCCACCCATGGTGTAATGCACAGCTGGGTAGATCATCATCGGCGTTTCATACGGATTGTCATCAACAATCTTTTCGTACATTTGGAAAAGGTTGCCGTATTTGTTTTTGATGACTTCCTTGCCCAGTTTTTTCACTAACGACAGGTCGTCTTCATCCAGTCCTTTGAGGTGAGCTTGCTCCTTGCCGTATCGTTCGATTGCCGCAGCAAAGTCAAGATATACAGCCTCTCCGGTTGCGTTTACACCAAAACCAGCATCACATCTTTCTTTAGCCGCGCGAGAGGCTACATCTCTTGGCACCAGATTACCAAATGCTGGATATCTTCTTTCCAGATAGTAATCCCGATCTTCTTCTGCTATCTCAGTTGGTTTTAGTTTGCCAGCTCTGATAGCTTCTACGTCTTCTTTTTTCTTTGGCACCCAAATCCGTCCATCATTTCTGAGCGACTCTGACATCAAAGTCAACTTTGACTGATGATCTCCTGATACCGGAATACATGTTGGGTGAATCTGCGTGTAACACGGGTTTGCAAACCAGGCCCCCTTTTTATGGATTTTCCATGAAGCAGAAACGTTGCTACCCATGGCGTTAGTAGAAAGGAAAAATACGTTACCGTATCCTCCTGAAGCAATAACCACCGCATGCGCAGAATGTCTTTCGATTTCGCCACTTACCAAATCGCGAGCGATAATGCCTCGGGCTTTTCCGTCAACCATTACCAGCTCCACCATCTCATGACGATTGTACATTTTGATTTTGCCTCGGGCTATCTGACGATTCATAGCAGAATAGGCTCCAAGGAGAAGTTGCTGTCCGGTTTGACCTTTTGCATAAAAAGTTCTTGAAACCAAAACTCCACCGAAAGACCGATTATCAAGAAGTCCGCCGTAATCGCGTGCAAACGGAACACCTTGCGCTACGCATTGGTCAATGATGTTTGCAGAGACTTCAGCAAGTCTGTAAACGTTGGCTTCTCTGGCTCTGTAGTCTCCGCCTTTCACTGTATCATAAAACAGCCTGTAGGTAGAGTCACCATCGCCTTGATAATTTTTTGCTGCGTTGATACCACCTTGTGCTGCAATAGAGTGTGCACGTCTTGGTGAATCCTGAAAACAAAATGCTTTTACGTTGTAGCCTAGCTCTGCGAGAGTGGCTGCTGCTGAGCCTCCAGCCAAACCTGTTCCTACAACGATGACATCAATAAGTCTTTTATTGGCCGGATTGACCAGATTGATATGGTCTTTGTAGTTGGTCCATTGGTCGGCAATTGGACCTTCCGGCAATTTTGAAGGGAAATTAGAACCTATTTGCATGACTTAAATTAATGATTGATAAAATGGTAAATCGCAATAAATATGAACCCTAAAGGGATGATGATAGAATAGGCCTCTGTGAATTTTTTGAATCCGGCGGTAAACTTATTGTTGATACCGATGGACTGAATAGAGGACTGAAAGCCGTGAAGCAAGTGCAAAGCAAGTAAGATAAATGCTATAACGTAAGCTATTACGCGTGCCGGGCTTTGGAATTTGTGAACGAGTTCACCGTAGTATCGCTCGGTATCCGGGGCTAGCTGCTCCACATATTTATAGTTCATCTCAGGAACCCAAAAGTCAATAAAGTGGAGTGCTAAAAATGCCAAAATCACCAGGCCACTATAGATCATGTTTTGTGACATCCAGGTTGCGTTTCCTTTATCCTTTTTTGCGTATTTGGCTGGACGAGAAGCCCTGTTTTTGGCTTCAAGTACAAAACCCATCACAAAGTGGAAAACAACAGCTACTATCAGAATGGGCTGCATGAGGAATTGTACGACGGGATTGGTGCCCATGAAATGAGACGCTTCATTGAATGCATCTGGGCTGATCACCGACAGCATATTGGTGGTGAGGTGCATCAGTAGGAAGAATACCAGAAAAAGAGCGGAAAGCGCCATAGCAAATTTTCTTCCTATGGAACTAGAAAAAGTCTTAGAGAACCAACTCATAATGTTATCTTGAATTTCATTTTTGTGCGGAACCAAAGGTACTTCCCCAGCGCCATCCATACAATTCAAAGTCTTATTTTGATTGTGTCTAAATAACGATCAGATTGTTTAGAAGAATTGTTTTGTGAATGAGAGAAAAGTTCTTGAGGTGTGAACCCGATTGTACGGTTTTCTTGTTTCGCTAGTCTGATGTCGTTACTATGTTTGTGTTAAATTGTTGAGTAATCGAATTTTGCGTGAACAATTCGGTGAAAATTTCAATGACTTTTCGCCGTTAGTTAAGTAATTATGCTTTTCTGATTGTTTGAAATAATAAAACTGCAGATTGAAAACATATTACAAATTATTCTTTCTAATCACTATTCTGATCCTTTGGTATCCATCGGCTCACGCTACTCATATCAGAGCTGGTGAAATCACGGCTGTAAGAACGGGTCAACTTGAATACAGATTTACCGTGACGGGTTTTAGAGATACGGGTTCAGATATTCCGTTTGGGGGAGGTCTTCTTAGCTTAGGGGATGGGACGCAGGTCACTGGGCCTTTTAATTTTGCCGAGCCTGTGGCACTGGGAAATGACGTGGAGATGGTGAGTTTCACCTACACGCACAGCTACCGCGCACAGAACGGTAATGGTTACCTGGTGAGCTATGAGGAGGATTATAGAAATGCCGATATCATCAACATGGATAATTCCGTGGGTACTACGTTTTTTGTAGAGACGCTCATTATAATAGATGGATTTTATGGTCTCAATGACACTCCGGTACTCACCGTGCCACCTATTGACTATGCTGCTGTGGGAGCGCTATTCATTCACAATCCTGGTGCTTACGATCCCGATGGAGATAGCCTGGCCTACAAATTTGTGACACCTAAGAAAAATTCATCTAGTAGTGTTGATAATTATAGAGAGCTCATTAACCCTGAGTTCTACTCCAACTTTGCTACAGGTAGCGAAGACGGTAATCCACCTACGCTAACGATAAACCCAGTAACTGGAGATTTGGTGTGGGATGCTCCTGGAGATGGTTTTGTTAGTGTAAATGGGGAGGAACAGAGAGAATACAATGTAGCATTCATGGTAGAAGAATGGCGAGAGATTGCCGGGCAATACAGACTCATGGGGTATGTGGTGCGTGATATGCAGATCATCGTTACTGAGACTGATAATGAACGCCCAATAATTACTCCTCCGGAAGATGTGTGCGTAGAAGCGGGACAGCAGGTCAAGGTTCAGGCTCTGGCGACAGATCCTGATGGACAGCCGGTGAAACTTGAAGCTTTTGGAGGCCCTTTTGAAGTTACAAATTCAGCTATTTTTTCACCTGACACCTTTCAGAATGTTCTGCCTGCGGTATTAAACTTTGAGTGGAATACCACTTGTGCCAATGTAAGGGAGCGGCCATATGAGGTGCAAATTAAAGCTACAGACAATCCGGAGATTGGACCTAGTCTGGTTGAGTTTGAAACTTTTCAAATTACGGTAGTCGGACCGCCACCAACAGGCCTCACGGCAGAGGTTTCCTCAGGGAGAAGTATGCAGCTGAATTGGGATGATTACTCATGCAGTGAGGCTAGCGATATGCAAATCTGGAGGAAAACCGGAGAGTTTGATATAGAGCTAGATGAATGTCAGGTAGGTATGCCTGCCAATACCGGTTACCAGCTTATTGACGTAGTTGATATTTCGGAGACATCTTATTTGGATACCAATAATGACAATGGACTCTCAGCAGGTGCTACATATTGTTATCGATTGGTTGCGGAATTCCCGCTTCCGGAAGGTGGATTGAGTTATGTTTCCGCTGAGGCATGCGATAGTGTAATCATAGATGTGCCGGTAATCACCAATGTAGATATACTATCTACAAGCGATACTAATGGGCAGATTGAAGTCAAATGGGTGCCACCTTATCAGATAGATCAGGTGCTTTATCCGCCTAACTATACTTATGATTTGTTTAGGAAATCTAATGAGTCAGGCAGTCCATTTGTCCAGCTTACTGATAAAACGCTCGATACCGCTTTCATCGATTCAGGACTTAATACGATGGATTTGCAGCACACATATTTTGTTCGGTTTTATAGCTCCAGTGACAATGATATGGTTGTGGATTCATCTGCTACTGCATCATCAATTAGGTTAGAGCTTCGTCCGCTCGTTCAGGCGATCCAGCTATCATGGAATGGTGATGTGCCATGGTCATTGCGTTCCACAAAACAGCCTTATCATTATATTTTCAGAGATAGAATTAATGCTACGGATAAATCTGAACTTGTGCTCATTGATTCTGTGGATGTCACACAATCCGCTTTGCAATACGTGGATGCAGGTCAGTCAAATGGTGTAACCTTACATGATAGCCTGGAATATTGTTATTTCGTCACCACAAATGGAACCTATGATAACGTGCTGCTGCCAGAGCCTCTGGTGAATAAAACTCAAATTAGTTGTGCACAGCCGAATGACACCATACCACCATGCACACCACCTAATTTAAGCATAGCTCCTGATTTTGAATGTGAAGCGTTCCTGTCGGGCCAACCTTGTGATAATAGCGTTTTTCAAAACAAGATTATTTGGGATATAGATAACAATCCTGATTGTGACGATGAGATTAGAGAGTATAATATATACTTTTCAGAAACAGGTGAAGAGGGATCATTTGAGATCATCGGAACCTCAGTTGCAACCGAGTTTATTCACTATAATCTAGATTCGTTCAAAGGTTGCTACCGCGTAGGAGCAGTGGATAGGTCGGGTAATGAGAGTATGCTTACTGAGCAAATTTGCAATGACAACTGCCCTTTCATTCGCTTTCCTAATGTGTTCACTCCGAATGGTGACAATGTAAATGATGTTTACACGCCTATGTATACAGGCGGAGATATTCAGGTCACAGACTTTAACTACAACCATTGCCCGAGATTCGTTTTGGAACTTGATTTTAGGGTGATGGACAGAACCGGTAATTTGGTTTTTGATTACTCTACACGCGATAGCAACGAAAATGACTTTTTGATTCGCTGGAATGGTAAAAGCAATCAAGGTCTGGAACTTCCAGCAGGCGTATATTATTATGAAGCTGTTGTGTTATTCAATGTCTTCGACCCGAAAAAAGCCAAGCAACAGTACAAGGGATGGATTCAGCTGGTGAAATAGATCCGAACCGTCCTATTGTTCTGTTTGATGGAGTGTGTAATCTCTGTAACTTCTTTGTCAAT
This sequence comes from Cyclobacteriaceae bacterium, assembly GCA_039944535.1. Taxonomy (GTDB): domain Bacteria; phylum Bacteroidota; class Bacteroidia; order Cytophagales; family Cyclobacteriaceae; genus JAMZMI01. The sequence continues at coordinate 382,599 of JBDUYP010000022.1, read as the reverse complement.
TTTATTATAGATCATGACCGAAAGAACCAATTCCTTTTCGGTTCACTTCAATCCAAAGAAGGCAAACGCATCCTTCATAAATATTCGCATCATACAGATCAGCTAAAGACTGTGGTGTTTATAGATGAAGGTGTCATGTACATGAGAAGTACAGCTGCACTGCGAGTGCTGAAAAAACTGGGGATGCCATGGTCCATGTTTTTTGCGCTCATTATTATTCCCAGAGGATTTCGTGATCGGATTTACGATTGGATTTCTACAAACAGATACAGATGGTTTGGTAAAAGAGACGCCTGCCGTGTGCCTACACCTGAACTACAACAAAGATTTCTTGATTCTTGATATGTTTTCTAGCTTTGCCTCCCAAATTAAATCAACTACATGAAGGCATACGTTTTTCCCGGACAGGGAGCACAGTTCCCAGGAATGGGTAAGGATTTATATGAAAGTTCTGAAAAAGCTAAAGCACTTTTTGAGCAGGCAAATGAAATTCTGGGTTTCCGGATTTCTGATATCATGTTTGAAGGGACGGCTGATGAGCTCAAACAAACTAAAGTAACTCAGCCTGCCGTGTTCTTGCATAGTGTAATATCAGCACTGGTTTCTGATGATTTTGCTCCGGAGATGGTTGCCGGTCACTCTTTGGGAGAGTTTTCATCTTTGGTTGCCAATGGAGCATTGAGTTTTGAGGATGGATTGAAACTGGTTTCAAAACGCGCCCAAGCCATGCAAAAAGCTTGTGAGCTACAGGAGTCGACTATGGCTGCTGTTTTAGGGTTGGAAGATGCTGTTGTTGAAAAAGTTTGTAAGGAAATTGAGGAAGTAGTTGTTGCGGCAAATTACAATTGTCCGGGGCAACTAGTGATCTCAGGATCTGTGAAAGGTGTGGAAATGGCCTGCGAGAAGCTTAAAGAGGCTGGAGCAAAACGCGCTCTGATGTTGCCGGTAGGAGGAGCATTTCATTCCCCAATTATGGAGCCTGCCAGAGAAGAATTAGCGGACGCTATCAAGACTACTGAGTTCTCAGTGCCAAAATGCCCGGTTTACCAAAATGTAGATGCCAAGCCTCATACTGACGTTGAGGAAATAAAAGCCAATCTTGTGGCTCAGCTCACAGGAGCCGTAAGGTGGACGCAAATCGTTCAGGCCATGTTGGTCGATGGAGCATCTTCATTCGTGGAGTGTGGTCCAGGTAACGTGCTTCAGGGGTTGGTCAAAAAGATAGACAGAGCAGCAGAAACCAGTCATCTGTAATGATGCAATTCAGGAGATATATAGGTTTACTTTCTTTAATAGTCTTGTTGATTGTGAGCGGCTGTCGCAAAGGGCCTTCTAGTTCTAAGCGTCAGATCAAAAAAGGTAAACCGATTCCCTGTCCACTTAAAGACTGCTGATTTGACCAGAATCAATATCGCCATAGATGGCTACTCCGGAACGGGTAAAAGTTCAACGGCTAAGGCAGTTGCCAAAGCTTTGAGCTATACTTATATTGACAGTGGTGCCATGTATCGTGCCACCACGCTTTATTTTATTCGGCAGGCTATTGATATTCAAAATTCCGCCAGTGTATCCAAGGCCTTAGTGGAGCTTAAACTTACATTTGAGGGAAGCGAAATTTGCATCAACTCTGAGAATGTTGAGAGTTTTATAAGATCCATGGAAGTCAATGAAAAGGTGAGCCATGTTGCAGCTCTTAGAGATGTTCGTGTGGAGATGGTTCGCCAGCAGCAGGCCATGGGGAAAGACAAGGGTGTGGTGATGGACGGACGCGATATCGGTACTGTGGTTTTTCCAGACGCAGAATTGAAAGTTTTCATGACCGCCAATGCTGATGTAAGAGCTCAACGCAGAATGGAAGAGCTTAGCCAAAAGGGGATATCAGAGGAACTTTCGGTGATCAAAAATAATTTACTCGAAAGAGATAAAATTGATAGCTCTCGTGAAGAATCGCCACTGATAAAAGCGAATGATGCCATAGAGGTAGATACTTCAGACTTGACATTTGAGGGCCAAGTGAGTAAAATTGTAAAGTTGGCAAAAGCCAAAATCAATGAAAATTGAAATAGACCAGCATTCAGGTTATTGCTTTGGGGTTGAGTTCGCCATTCAGATGGCAGAAGATGAACTTGCCGACTCTAAGGAACTCTATTGCCTCGGAGATATCGTGCACAATAGTATGGAGGTTGAGCGCTTGTATAACAAGGGTCTTCGGACTATCACTCACGAAGAACTGGCCACAATACACAATGCCAAGGTGCTGATCAGGGCGCATGGCGAGCCCCCTGAAACTTATAAAACAGCCATTGAAAACAACCTTGAGTTGATTGATGCATCATGTCCGGTTGTATTAAAACTGCAAAATCGAATCAAATATTCATTTGATAAGTCTAGTAGTGATAAAGGTCAGATCGTAATTTATGGTAAGGAAGGCCATGCAGAAGTAATAGGCCTTACCGGTCAGACTAATAATGAAGCGATCATCGTTTCATCAGAGGAAGACCTGGAGAAAATCGATTTCTCACGTCCGGTCATCTTATATAGCCAAACCACAAAGAGTACCAAAGGATTTTACACCATCAAGTCATTGATTGAGGAGCGAATCAAAGCCCTCAAGGGAACGATGAAAGTTGAGGATTTTCAAGCAAATGACAGCATTTGCAGGCAAGTATCAAATCGAGAGCCAAAAATGCTCGACTTCTCATCTCGCCATGATGTGATCCTTTTTGTAGCCGGAAAGAAAAGTTCAAATGGTCGAGCATTGTACAATGTTTGCCTGCAAAATAACCCGAGAAGCTATTTTATAGAAAGTGAAAAGGAAATTGACATGGGTTGGCTCTTGCCAGATGATTCTATAGGAATTTGCGGAGCTACATCTACGCCAGGTTGGCTTATGGCGCAAGTAAAGGATTATATCTTGTCTGAACAAGCTGTAGAAGAGGGTGTTTAGCCCTATTTTCATAAGGGTGAAATACTTTTTTATCAATTTCCCCAAACATTTCATTTGAACATTTTTTTACTATTTTTGCAGGGATTTTTAAGCACACCGATACATTAAAAATGTCGAAAAACGTCAAGCTAAAGAAGGGTTTTAATCTAAACCTCGCCGGAAAACCGGAAAGTAAAATCACCGAAATATCTCAACCTGAAACATTTGCTCTGAAGCCTACGGATTTTCCTGGTATCGAGATGCCAAAGCTGGTTGCCAGAGAAGGTGATACTGTAAAAGCAGGATCTCCTGTTTTTTACGATAAGCCTTTTGAAAATGTGATGTTTTGCTCACCGGTAAGTGGCGAGATTGTGGAGATCAAAAGAGGGGAGAAAAGAAAAATACTCGAAATCAAGATCCTTGCAGATAAGGAGGTCGAATTCGAGAGTTTCAAGAGCTATTCAGTTTCAGATCTATCCTCTCTTTCTAAAGAAGACGCTGCAGCTCAAATGATGGCTGGTGGAGTTTGGCCTGGCATCATCCAAAGACCTTATGGGGTAGTTGCTGATCCGGCGGATTCACCAAAAGCAATTTTCATTTCTGCATTTGATTCTAGCCCGCTTGCTCCAGATTATGGATTCATGCTTCAGGGTAGAGAACAATTCTTTCAGGCCGGACTTGATGTGCTTAAAAAGTTCACTACTGGTTTGGTTCACCTTAATATCGATGGAAGTGCTGAAGTTCCTCAAGTTTTTGCTCAGGCAGAAGGTGTTGAAATTAATAAATTTACAGGTGCGCATCCGGCTGGTAATGTCGGTGTTCAGATCCACCATCTAGACCCAATCAACAAAGGCGACATTGCCTGGACGACTACTCCTTACTTCGTAGCTCAGATTGGTCAACTTTTTCTTGAAGGAAAATACGATGCATCCAAATTGGTGGCGTTGACAGGATCGAGTGTCAAAAAACCAACCTACCTAAAGACTTTTAGTGGTGCTCACTTGAGCAAATTAACAGAAACTAATATAGAGGATGGTAAGCACAGATTTGTTTCTGGAAATGTGCTTTCCGGCGAAGCAGTCGGAAAAGAAGGTTATCTAGGGTTCTACCACAATCAAGTAACGGTTATTCCTGAAGGCGATTACGAAGAGTTTCTTGGTTGGATCCTTCCATCAGCGAAAAAATTAAGTTTCCACAAGGCATTTGGTCTTTTTTCTTTTCTGAATGGAAAGGAGTTTGAAGTAGACACCAATACACACGGAGAACAAAGATCTTTTGTGGTTTCCGGAGAATTTGAGAAGGTATTACCAATGGACGTGCTTCCAACTTACCTTTTCAAGGCTATTTTGGCCAATGATTACAATGACATGGAGGCTCTTGGGATTTTTGAAGTGATCGAAGAAGATGTAGCTCTTTGTGAATTCATTGACCCTTCCAAAAATGATCTGCAGAAGATATTGAGACACGGAATTGATTTAGTTCAACATAGCTAATAGAGTTTAATGAAGTTATTACAAAACTTATTTGACGGCATTAAGCCGCACTTCGAAAAAGGAGGAAAGCTGGAGAAGTTTCATACGCTTTATGAAGGGCATAGAACTATCGCCTTTGCTCCAGATATTACTACAGGACAAAAAGGAACGCAAATCAAAGATGCGGTTGACCTTAAGCGTGTGATGTTCACCGTGGTGATTGCCATGATTCCTTGTTTGCTTTTTGGTATTTGGAATGTCGGGCATCAGCATTTTATTTCTACCGGAGTTGAAGGCGAACTGATTGATAAACTTTGGATTGGAGCAGTTGCTGTCATTCCTATTTTGATCGTTTCTTATGCCGTTGGTTTGATCACCGAGTTTATTTTTTGTGTCATAAGAAATCACCCTGTTAGTGAAGGATTTCTTGTTACCGGGATGCTTATTCCTTTGGTTCTCCCTCCAACCATTCCACTATGGCAAGTCGCTTTGGCTACAATATTTGCTGTTGTTATTGGTAAGGAAGCCTTTGGAGGAACAGGGATGAATATTTTGAACGTGGCTTTAACTGCAAGAGCTTTCTTGTACTTCGCCTACCCATCTCAGATTTCTGGTGAGGTTTGGACTTATTTTGGTTCTGCTGCTCCAGTTGATGGTTATAGTGGTGCTACAGTTCTCTCATATGGCGCTAGCGCAGTGGCAAATGGTACAGATATGTTGTCGGACATGGCCGGGCATTGGTATGCAGGCATGTTCGATTTCTGGAATATGTTCATAGGAATTATCCCAGGATCAATAGGAGAGACATCCACTTTGGTCTGCTTGATAGGAGCATTTATACTCGTTGCAACTGGCGTTGGTAGCTGGAAGATCATATTCAGTGTTTTTGCTGGAGCATTTGCAATGGGAACTTTATTCAATGTAATCGGAGGAAACTCTTTCCTTGAGATGCCTGCTCATTATCACCTTGTTTCTGGTGGTTTGGCTTTCGGAGCTGTGTTTATGGCTACTGACCCTGTATCGGCAGCTCAGACCGAAACTGGAAAATGGATATACGGATTTTTAATTGGAATACTTACAGTACTTATTAGAGTGGTGAATCCTGCCTACCCGGAAGGAATCATGCTGGCAATCTTGTTTATGAATGTATTTGCCCCACTTATTGATTACTATGTAGTAGAAGCTAACAAAAAAAGAAGACTGAAGCGTGCAACGATCTAATACCTACATCATTATTTTCTCGATCGTCCTTACAGTGATTTTGGGCGGATTGTTATCCTTGGCGTCAGTAGGACTGAAACCGGCTCAGGAAAAACAAATTGAATTGGATACCAAGAAGAAGATTCTTGGTGCCGTAATGGATATCTCAGGGATCAAAGATCCAAATGAGCTTTTAAGCCTTTATGAAGAAAGGGTTGAGTCTGTTGTTGTGGATATCGAAGGCAACAAGGTGACCGAAGATGAGAAAGGAAACCCTGTTATAGCGGAAAAGGTAAATATCCAGAAAAATAGTCGATTCGATAAGGAAGAAAGACTCTATCCTGTTTACATGTTTAAAAAAGAAGACGGTTCTATAGGAGCCTATATTTTCCCAATGTTCGGTAAGGGACTTTGGGATTGGATTTCAGGATATATGGCTCTGGATTCAGATTTGAATACAATTAAAGGTATTGCATTTGATCACAAAGCTGAGACTCCAGGACTAGGTGCGAGAATTACTTCAAATGAAATTCAGGATAGGTTTGTCGATAAGAAGATTTTTAATAGCGATGGAGAATTGGTTGCTGTGAGTATGGTGAAAGGAGAGGGGCATCCAAGCCTGACCGTTCATGAAGTTGATGGTATGTCAGGAGCAACACTTACAGGTAAAGGAGTGAACAATATGCTGAAAGACTACCTTGAATGTTACAAGCCATTTATTGAAAAGGTACAATCAGGTGAAGCAAGTCTAGCCCTTAATTAATAAAGGAATATGAGTACAGATACTGTAGAAGTACAAGAAGAAAAGAAAGTAAAAGCTCCTTCTGAGCCATTGCTCTCCAAGAGAAGAAAGCAGATTGTAAAGGACCCATTGAGTGAGGATAACCCTATTACCATTCAGGTATTAGGTATTTGTTCGGCTCTTGCTATCACAATCAAAATGGAACCAACTATCGTAATGTCGATAGCGGTAATCTTCGTGATTGTTTTCTCCAACCTGATTATTTCAGTGATGAGAAATCTCATTCCTGGCCGGGTGAGGATTATAGTACAGCTTGCCGTTATCGCAACTTTGGTAACGCTTGTAAGTGAAGTCTTGAAAGCTTATTACTTTGATATGTACAAGGTGCTTGGTGCATTTGTAGGGCTTATCATTACAAACTGTATTGTAATGGGACGTCTGGAGGCATTCGCCATGGCAAACAAACCCTATGACTCTATTCTTGATGGGTTAGGAAGTGGCTTTGGATATGCCTGGATCATTCTTGTTGTAGCATTCTTTAGAGAGCTTTTCGGATCAGGTTCAGTATTGAATTTTAAAGTATTCGAAGCAATCGGATGGGACTCATTTCCAACGAACGGATTGATGGTGGATTCAATTGGAGCCTTCATGGTTTTGGGAATACTGATCTGGATACAGAGAACGAAAACTGGTTACGTAGAGCATTAATAATTAGACATGGAAATTTTTAATATAGCGCTTAAAGCAACATTTATTGACAACATGATCTTTGCCTATTTTTTGGGCATGTGTTCATTTCTTGCCGTGTCTAAGAAGGTCTCAACAGCCTTTGGTTTAGGTATGGCGGTAATATTCGTATTGACTATCACCACGCCGGTCAACTGGCTACTTCAAGAGTACGTGTTGAAAGAAGGCGCATTGCAATGGATGGGAGCGAGTTTTGAAACTGTCGATCTTACGTTTCTTCAGTTCATCATGTTTATCGCCGTAATTGCATCTATGGTACAGCTCGTTGAAATGATTATTGAGAAGTTTTCTCCTGCTCTATATGGGTCACTAGGTATTTTCCTTCCGTTGATCGCTGTGAACTGCTCTATTTTGGGAGCTTCATTATTCATGGTTCAGCGAGACTATACAATTGCTCAGGCCACTTCTTATGGATTTGGTTCTGGATTGGGCTGGTTTCTAGCTATTATAGCATTGGCGGCCATTAGAGAAAAACTAAAATATTCACATGTGCCTGCAGGTTTGAAAGGCTTAGGGATTACAATGTTGATCACAGGCTTGATGGGTATAGCATTCAAATCCTTTATTGGTATAGCGCTTTAAATGAAATAAAGTACCACATTAAAGAAGGCTTTGTCGTTTTGGCAAAGCCTTTTTTAGTTATTTTGAAGTTATGAAAATGCACCCTGTTATCAACTACTTTTTTAGAGGTTTACTCCTTGTTGTGCCTATAGGCCTGACCTTATACATCATATCAGCGATGGTCGTATGGGTAGATGGACTTATTCCTATCAAAGTGCCAGGTATAGGGATACTGACTGTGCTGCTTGCTACCACGGGTTTGGGTTATTTAGCTAATTCGTTCATCGCTAAGCCCTTTTTTGACAGCATTAATAAAGCCTTACAGAAGATTCCATTAGTGGGGTTTATTTACACCTCTATTAACGATTTGGCGATGGCGTTTGTCGGAGATAAAAAGAAGTTTGATCAACCTGTACTGGTTCCTTTTGATGAACATGGCCGGTTGCTTAAGCCGGGGTTTATTACCCAAACTGACCTGGAGGAAATAGGATTACCGGGCATGGTATCTGTCTATTTACCACATTCTTATAATTTCTCAGGCAATCTTTTTCTTATTGATAAGTCTAAACTCATACTGCTCAAAGGCAAGAATACGGATATAATGAAATACATAGTTTCAGGAGGAGTTTCGGGAAAAATTGAAATTAAGTAAATAATATTCTGTGATATCATGGAAAATATGTTGAATATTTCTTGTTATTGAGAATTTTAGAGGGTTAAATTTGCACATTGTTTTAGAACGATGAAAAATAGAATCTACATAGCAACACCTCTTTTGAGGCCAAGTACTCCCAGGCGCTCTGCCTGATACTATTACTATGGCTGCCTACGTAGCGAGCCGAACCCACGATTCTTTCATTAATTTTATATCTAAAGCAAATTCCCATGAATAAGTTCGTTGTATCCGTTGCGGGTGCATCACATGAATACCTTGCAGACGAAATCTGTGATATGATTGCCGAAAGTGCTCGTCAAAGAGGAACAGGTATAGCCAAAAGATCTCCGGAGTACATCGCTAAGAAAATTGTGGAAGGTAAATCCGTTTTAGCGTTGACTGATAAGGGTGTTCTGGCTGGGTTCTGTTATGTGGAAACCTGGGGGCATGGAAAATACGCAGCAAATTCAGGTCTCATCGTACATCCTGATTACCGGAAGCATGGCTTGGCGCAAGCCATCAAAGAGCGAGCTTTCAAACTATCCCGAAAACTGTATCCGGAAGCAAAATTATTTGGGCTAACCACTAGCCACGCAGTGATGAAAATAAATTCAGACCTGGGCTATCGACCTGTGCCCTTTTCTGAACTTACGGATGATGAGGTCTTTTGGAAAGGTTGCAGCAGTTGCGTGAACTACTCTATTCTAACCAGTAAAAACCATCAGAATTGCCTCTGTACCGGGATGTTATATGATCCAGAGGATAAGAAAAGAAAGTGGGAAAAGAAACGTAAAGAAGTGAAAGAGAAGCTAATGATTTGGAAAAAAACAGTGAAAACGAAATGAGTGGAAAGAAAAAGATAGTCCTAGCTTTTAGCGGAGGCTTAGACACAACTTATTGTGCTATATATCTCTCTAAGAATTTTGGAGAAGTACATACCATCACCGTCAACACGGGCGGATTTGATGCTGAAGAATTGAAGGAAATAGAGTCGCGGGCTAAAGCACTTGGTTCGGCAAGTCATGTCAACATCGATGCAACGGAGGACTTTTATTCCAAATCTATCAAATACCTGATAGCGGGGAATGTGCTTAAGAATAATACTTATCCACTTTCTGTTAGTGCGGAGCGTGTTTTTCAAGCCACTGAAATCGCCAAACATGCCATTTTACTTGAGGCAGATGCCATAGCGCACGGAAGTACCGGAGCGGGAAATGATCAGGTGCGTTTTGATATGATCTTCAATATCATGTGTCCTGAAAAGGAGATCATCACACCTATTAGAGATTTGAAGCTTTCGCGAGAAGAAGAAATCAACTTCCTAATCGAAAATGGAGTTTCTGGTAATTGGGAGAAAGCATTGTATTCTGTAAATCAGGGGCTTTGGGGAACATCAGTTGGTGGAAAGGAAACTTTGACTTCAGATCAGTATTTGCCAGATGCGGCTTTCCCTTCTCAGCTTCAAAGTCAGGATTCTGTGGAGATCGCTATCCAGTTTGAAAAAGGAGAACCCGTAGGTCTCAATGGTGAAAAATTTAAACCTATCGAGTGCATCGAGAAAATAGAAGCTATTGCATCGAAGTATGCTATTGGTCGTGATATACATGTGGGTGATACTATCATCGGTATAAAAGGTCGGGTAGGGTTTGAGGCTTCAGCTCCGCTTGTGGTTATAAAAGCGCATCATGCTTTGGAAAAACACGTGTTAGGAAAAAACCAGCTTTTGATCAAAGATCAGTTGTCACTCACATACGGAAACCTGTTACACGAAGGTCATTATTTGGATCCGGTGATGAGGGACATAGAAGCCTTGTTTGAGTCCTCTCAAAAGTACGTTACCGGTACTGTCAAAGTGAATTTTGCCCCTTACAGGTTTTATGTTGTAGGTATTGAGTCTGAGTATGATATGATGCAATCTTCATTTGGTAAGTATGGTGAAATGAACAACGCCTGGTCTGGTGAAGATGTGAAAGGGTTCTCCAAGATTTTTGGTAATCAAAATATGATCTATCACAAAATTCACGCAAGTAATGATGGTTAAAGTAGGGATAGTGGGAGCGGCCGGATATACAGCCGGTGAATTGATAAGAATTTTAATCAATCATGATTCTGCGGAGTTGGTTAATGCCCAGAGCGAAAGCCAGGCAGGTAAATTTTTGTATGAAATACATAAAGATCTGATTGGCGAAACCGAATTGCGATTTTCAGATAACATCGATTTTGCTAAAGTTGACGCCATATTTCTTTGTAAAGGCCATGGCGAATCAGCCCGATACCTTTCAAAGACCGATGTGCCGGCTCATGTGAAAATCATAGACCTAAGTCACGATTACAGACTGAAAAGAGACGGTAACGATTTCGTTTATGGTCTGCCTGAATTCAATAAAGAAGCCATTACTAAAGCTTCAAAAATTGCAAACCCAGGATGTTTTGCTACCTGTATTCAGTTAGGACTTTTGCCGGCGGCAAGTGCCAAAGCCATAAAGTCGGACATCCATATCTCTGGAATTACCGGGTCAACAGGAGCGGGGCAGTCACTGTCTCCGACATCTCATTTTTCATGGAGAAATAGTAACATGAGTGTCTATAAGGCATTTACGCATCAGCACCTTGGCGAAATTGACGAAAGCCTTCATCACGTCTCGGGCGAAGATTTTTCCATGAACTTCATTCCTTACCGTGGTAATTTCACCCGTGGGATCATCATTACATCGTATTTCGAGTCGTCGATCTCACAAGAAGCAGCCAATGAGTTGTACGAAAATTACTATGCCGATGCGCCATTCGTGCATGTGGTCAAGTCAAACCCTGATTTGAAGCAGGTTGTAAACAGCAATAAAGCTGTTATTTTCCTCGAAAAGCATGGAGAGAAACTGGTAGTTATTAGCATAATCGATAACCTTCTTAAAGGAGCTTCGGGGCAGGCTGTTCAAAACATGAATTTGATTTTTGGACTTCCAGAAACTACTGGGCTTAATCTGAAAACTTCAGCTTTTTAAACTTACTATCATGAGCGGAAACAAAATAGCAATAATAGGAGCAGGAAATCTCGGGATTTCCATAGCTGAGGGTATTGTCGATAAAGGACTAAAACAAAGCTCCGATATCATCCTAACCAAACGCCATTTAGATGGGGTTGCTCACTTGCAGACCAAAGGCTATGTGACGACAAAATCAAATGTAGATGCTGTGTCGGATTCCAGAATTGTGATGCTCTGCGTCCAGCCAAAGCAGTTGCCCAATGTTCTCACAGAGATCAATTCAATACTTACGGAAGATCATATCTTGGTATCTGTCATCACGGGAGTAAGTCTTGAAGAGATCGAATCTCAAGTGAATGCTGGGGTGACCGTGATACGCGCTATGCCTAATACCGCAATTGCCATCGGTGAGTCCATGACATGTATTACTTCTAATCATGATGAGAAGTACGTCAGGGAAATCCAGACGCTGTTTGATGCACTGGGCAAAACGCTAATAATAGATGAAAAACTAATGCAAGCGGGTACTGTACTTGGAGCCAGTGGGATTGCTTTTTTTATGAGGTTTTTGAGAGCAGCAACCCAGGGTGGCGTGCAAATGGGATTTCACTCCGAAGAAGCCCAACTCATTGCCGTACAAACGGCCAAAGGAGCCGCGTCTCTTATTTTGGAAAATGAACAACACCCTGAAGTGGAGATAGATAAAGTAACGACCCCACAAGGCTGCACCATCGCAGGTTTGAACGAAATGGAACATCAAGGATTGAGTTCGGCGATCATCAAAGGACTGATGGTTTCGTATGAACGAATCTCAAATATCAAATAACATGAAGCAATTTCTCTCTGTATCAGATGTAGCCAACCCAAATCAATTAGTGGATCAGGCTATCTCCTTAAAAAATGACCCATTCGCTTTTCAACATTTGGGTAAAAACAAGACACTGGGTATGCTCTTTTTCAACTCTAGTTTGAGAACCCGGATGAGCACGCAGAAGGCCGCTAGAAACCTGGGCATGGAGGTCATGGTGATGAACGTGACGCAGGATTCTTGGCAAATAGAAACAGAAGAAGGGGCTATCATGAATGCTGATAAGGCCGAACACATCATGGAGGCTGCTGCTGTTATGGGGCAGTATTGCGATATTTTGGGAGTTAGATCTTTCCCAGGTCTTCAGGATCGCGAAAAAGACTACAGTGAGCATCTGATTAAGTCCTTTGTGAAGTATGCCGGCGTGCCAATAGTTAGTCTTGAGTCCGCCACTTTGCATCCCTTACAGTCTCTTGCTGATTTGATAACGCTGAAAGAGCATTTGCCAAAAAATAAACCAAAAGTGGTTTTGACCTGGGCACCACATATCAAAGCACTGCCTCAGGCAGTTTCCAACAGCTTTTCTGAGTGGGTACAAAAAACAGACGTTGATTTCACGATTACCCATCCGGAGGGGATGGAATTATCTGATGAGTTTACCAAAGGCGCCAAAATTGAATATGATCAACAAAAAGCATTAGAAGATGCCGATTTTGTTTACGTTAAGAATTGGTCGTCGTATATTCACTATGGAAAAGTCCATCATGCGCCAGATTGGATCATTGATGAAGCCAAAATGGCGGTTACCAATGATGCAAAAGTGATGCACTGTCTGCCTGTAAGGCGGAATGTGGTCATCAGTGATGAAGTGATGAATAGTAAAAATGCGCTGATGATAGAGCAAGCAAACAATAGGACTTTTTCAGCACAGATTGTTTTAAAAGAAATTTTACAACACCTATAGACCATACCCATGAAAAAGCTAAACGTAATCAAAATTGGAGGAGCAGTCATTGATGATCCAATCATGTTGTCTGAGTTTTTGTCTGAGTTTTCCAAAATAGAAGGGGACAAAGTGCTGGTTCATGGTGGAGGAAAAGTTGCGACTCAGATGGGTGAGAAGTTGGGTGTTTCACCAAAAATTATAGAAGGTAGAAGAATTACCGATGAGGTTACAATCGAAATAGTCACAATGGTCTATGCCGGACTTGTAAACAAGCGCATCGTTGCTCATCTGCAATCCAATGGGGTAAATAGTTTGGGGCTGTCAGGGGCTGATGGTAACGCCATCAAAGCCAAAAAGCGCCCTGTCAAGGCGGGTATAGATTATGGATTGGTAGGAGATATCAGAGAAGTGAATACGGGTTTGTTTACTGACCTCATGAATAATGGAATATTGCCTGTTGTGGCGCCTCTCACTCACGATGGATATGGGCAACTTCTCAACACCAATGCAGATACCATAGCTTCCGAAATAGCCATCGCCATGTCCAAGGATTTTGAGGTAACATTGTCGCTCACGTTCGAAATGGAAGGGGTGATGGATGATGTAAACGATCCTAATTCTGTTATCACACAGATGGATAAGGATCACTATGAAGTGCTCAAATCTGAGTTTAAAGTTCATGATGGTATGATCCCAAAACTAGACAATGCATTCCGCGTTCTGGATAGCGGGGTGGCTTCAGTCAGAATCTGCAAATACAACGAAATCGCTAATCCTAATAATGGCACTATCCTTCAGGCGTAACATTGATCAAATTCATGAGGAGGCCATGGCCCTTCTTAGTCGCCTCATAGAGACTCCAAGCCTGAGCAGAGAAGAGGACCAGACGGCTGACCTTTTGGAGCAATACCTGAAAAAGAACGATATTGAGCCATTTCGGAAAGGGAATAACCTATGGGCTTATAATCTGGATTTTGATTCCAATAAGCCAACAATCCTTCTCAACTCTCACCATGATACGGTGAAGCCAAACCAGAGCTACACCAAAGATCCATTTACTGCAGAAATATCCGACGGAAAACTCTTTGGCCTGGGTAGTAATGATGCCGGCGGAGCGCTTGTGTCGTTGCTTTTTACCTTTTTGTATCTGCACGATCGAGGCAACTTGAAGTACAACATCTGCTTCTCAGCGACTGCCGAAGAAGAGATCTCGGGTCATGCCGGGGTATCTAGTATTCTGGAAGAATTGCATAATGTGACTTTTGGTATTGTAGGCGAGCCTACAGAAATGGATATGGCTGTTGCCGAAAAAGGACTCATGGTTCTGGACTGTGTAGCTCATGGTGTGTCGGGGCATGCCGCCAGAGAAGAAGGTGAAAACGCCATCTACAAGGCTCTAAAAGATATTGATTGGTTCCGTACTTTTTCATTTCCAAAAGTTTCCGATCACCTTGGCCCTGTTAAGATGTCCGTTACTATGATAAACTCAGGCTATCAACATAATGTGGTTCCTGACGAATGCACATTTGTGGTAGATGTACGCGGTACGGATGCTTACTCTAATGAAGAGATGCTGGAAATCATTCGCAGCAATGTCTCGGCTGAGGTTAAAGAACGGTCCACCAGATTGCAACCTTCATTTATCCCTGATGACCATGAGCTTATGAAAGCCGCGAAGGCGCTGGATATGAATGTTTTTGGATCACCTACCCTGTCGGACCAGTCATTGATGAACTTCCCCACCGCCAAGATCGGTCCGGGACTCTCGGCACGCTCACATTCTGCCGATGAGTTTATTTTCGTCGAGGAAATTAGAGAAGGGATCACGGGATATCTGGCATTATTAAACAAAATATTGAATTCTTAAGATTGGTATGAAACTCTGGCAAAAGTCAATTGATGTAAATAAGAAAATCGAATCTTTCACCGTAGGAGATGATAGAGAGCTCGACTTGATGCTGGCACCCTTCGATATCCTCGGGAGTCTGGCCCATATTCAGATGCTGGAGTCTATCAACTTGCTGGAGAAAGGTGAACTGGAGGTACTCTCCAAGGAGCTAAAATCTCTGTATCAACTAGCAGTGAACGGAGAGTTTGTGATCAAAGATGATGTGGAGGACGTGCATTCGCAAGTAGAGTTTATCCTGACAGAAAGGCTCGGGGAAGTTGGAAAAAAGATTCATAGCGGACGATCCCGCAATGACCAGGTTTTGGTTGATTTGAAAATGTATTTCCGCTGGGAAATAGAAGAAATAGTCAAGTTAACGGATCAACTTTTCCAAACACTCATCAAGTTAAGCGAGCAGTACAAAGATGTACTCATCCCTGGCTATACCCACATGCAAGTGGCCATGCCGTCATCCTTTGGACTTTTGTTTGGTGCATACGCTGAAAGTCTTTCTGACGATCTTAGTGCGCTGAGAGCTGCCTATGAAGTAGCCAATAAAAACCCACTTGGATCTGCCGCTGGCTATGGTTCTTCTTTTCCTCTGGATAGAGAAATGACAACTAAACTCCTCGGGTTTGAGCAGCCAAACTACAACGTCGTGTACGCTCAAATGACAAGAGGCAAGACAGAAAAAGTATTGGCCAATGCCGTGGCAGCTGTAGCAGCCACTTTAGCCAAAATGTCTATGGATGTATGCATGTACGCCGGGCAAAACTTCGGATTCCTGTCATTTCCAGACGAACTGACCACTGGGTCGAGTATCATGCCTCACAAAAAGAATCCTGATGTATTTGAGTTGGTGAGAGGACGATGCAATCAACTGCAGGCTTTGCCTAATGAGATTTCGCTCCTTTTGACTAACCTGCCGAGTGGCTATCATCGAGACCTTCAAGGATTAAAAGAAAGACTTTTTCCCGGTATTCAGTCGCTGAAAGACTGCCTCGAAATTGCGGAGTTTGCTTTGTCACAAGTTGTTATCAAGCAGGAGATTATCGACGACCCAAAATACGACTACTTGTTTACTGTGGAGTTAGTCAACGAATTGGTGTTGGAGGGCGTGCCTTTTAGAGATGCCTATAAAGAGGTAGGTAAGCGAGTAGAGGAAGGGACATACAAACCAAATCGAGAGGTAAAACACACCCACATTGGTAGCTTAGGTAATTTGGGTACAGATCAGATTGTAGCCCATCAAAAAAGGGAACTTGAGAAGTTCCCTTTTAATTATGTGTCGCAATCGATAGAAAGCCTGACTTCCTAGTCAATTGTCAGTTCAAAATCAATCGGTATTTTAATAGCCGTAGCAACCGCTTCTCCTTTTGCGTTTTTGGCAGGGGTGAAGTGCAAATCGGTGATTGCATCTTCTACAGCTGCTTTTAAGTTATTGCAGGGAGTGGAGATTACTTCACTAGAGGTTACATTTCCTTCTTCATTGATTCGGACGAGTACAACTACTCTCCCTTCAACGCCATTTTCTCTTGACACCATCGGATATTCAATGCTGTTGATCACCTCACTCAGGTTATCAGCTTTAGCTGAAATAGCCACATTTGGGTCACTTGCAAGCGCCGCTGTAGAAAATGTCAATATGGTGAGTAGGGTTATGGCTAAAGTCTTCATGATCGTAATTGTTATCGTTATAATACTCCGAAGTTAATCTAATGTTATCAAATTAACAATTACGTAACATTGAATTTTCATTTAGAAAACAAAACGTAACATTGAAAAGGTGAGAGTTCCATGAAAACAGCTCAGATATTATTTTTTTAGCTATTTATCTTAGGTTTTTCAATATTAACAACTTGTTATCGCTCCCATGACTCTACATCAATCCATACGAATTTTAGTTTGGTGGAATCAAACGATAGGTTGTTTAAAGGGGGAGTGATTTTACTTAGTTGAAAAGGTAAATCTACTGACACGATCACAGTCTATGAATGGCAACAAACTACAGAACAATTGGTGAGCACAATGACGCAATGCCAGACAGGTTATCCGAGAAGCCCTTTTTCTGGAAACTAAGTCTTTTCGCTTTGCGCAAACAAACCCTGATCCGTGTATGCGGTAGCTTTAGAAGAATACTTTTTAAGGAAACTTGGGAAATTTGGAGAAGTCACGTTTTCTTTTTTCCAGAAAGGCATTTCGTCCCTCTACTGCTTCGTCCGTTCCGTAAGCCAGACGGGTAGCCTCTCCTGCATACACTTGCTGACCCACCAGACCATCATCAATCAGGTTGAAACCAAACTTGAGCATTTTAATGGCTGTGGGACTCTTGGTCATGATCTCTTGTGCCCAGTCGTACGCTTCCTGCTCCAGCTCATCATGAGGTACTACCTTATTGACCATGCCCATTTCGTATGCTTCCTGCGCCGAGTAGTTGGCACCCAAAAAGAAGATTTCCCGGGCTCGTTTTTGGCCTACTTGACGGGCGAGATAAGCTGATCCAAAGCCACCGTCGAAGCTGGCGACATCCGCATCGGTCTGTTTGAAAATGGCGTGCTCTTTACTGGCTAGGGTGAGGTCGCAGACCACATGGAGGCTGTGTCCACCGCCCACGGCCCAGCCCGGCACTACGGCTATCACCACCTTGTTCATAAAGCGAATTTGCCGCTGAACGTCCAGTATGTTGAAGCGGTTGACCCCATTATCACCTTTATATCCAGTGGTAGAGCGCACGCGCTGGTCGCCACCTGAGCAAAAGGCCCATCCACCATCTTTGGGTGAGGGGCCTTCCCCTGTGATCAGCACCACTCCTATATCCTGGCTCTCATGACAAATGATAAGTGCTTCCCAAAGCTCATCCACGGTTTTTGGCGTGAAGGCGTTGCGGCACTCCGGCCTGTTGATGGCGATGCGCGCCACCCCATTCAACGTTTTGAATGTGATTTCCTCGTATTCTTTTTCTGTTTTCCAATCCAGACTTGCCATGACGTAATGTTTGTGTTCAACCGGTGCAAATGTATATAAAGTGTCCGGTCGCACGGTATGTTGGGCAATCTTGACTTAACCAATTGATTATGTAATGCTGAGTTGCTCTATCATACCGAGCATGTCGAAGCATATATCGTAGTTCAGAAAATGGCCTGACTCATCGTATGACTTGTCCGGGAGCAAGAATGGTAATCCCACCACCGGCATCAGTTTCCACAAACGTTATTCCAGTAGATTCTTGAGGGCATGAGTTGAGGAGGAGAAAGTTTAATTTATATTATGTAATTGTGTGTGCTAGAACATATTGCAAGAAGCAAATTCTAGTAGTGAACCATCATTACTAGATTTGTACGGAATTTAGGTATGGATTGTTAATGCAACCAAAGTGGTGCTACGTGCATCTATCTAGAGCTAACCAAATATGTTGAAATGCATTCGTTTTTCTTGTTAATTCATATCGCTGGTGGAACTGTTGCACTTCTTTCAGGCCTTCTTTCATTACTTTCCAAAAAAGGCAGTACGTGGCACATCCGTTTTGGACTTATTTTCTTCTATTCCATGATTATAATGGCTGGCATGGCGTCATTTCTAGCCGCATTTTCAACGCGTGAGTCATTTAATCTTATTGTAGGATTATTTACCATATATCTAGTTTTAACTTCCAGGCAAGCTATCGTTAGCAAAATGGGGACTATCACTGTAAAAGAGAAAATTACCGGTATAATGGGTTTAATTGTTTTTGGAAGTTTTTTAGCACTTCTTATACGCGCCTTTCAAAGTGGTCAATCTATGATTGAAGGCGTTTACCTTGAAGCCTATTTCGTTTTTACCATGTTTTCCTGCCTGGCTCTGGTCTTGGATATCAAAATTCTTGCGAAAGGAGGGGTTTATGGAAAACATCGAACCGTACGCCACGTCTGGAGGATGCTTCTGGCATTGTTTATTGCGACAGCCTCTGCGGTTTATGGGCAACCTCAGATTTTTCCTGATTGGATACATTCATCCGAAGTGCTGAATGTTGTGGTTTTGTTGATATTAATTTCATTGCTTTTCTGGGTGGTTAAAATTTTCGTAGGAAAGAAATATAAAAGAGTTTCTGGCTAAGTTCAGTTCGATTCCCGAGGACTCGAACTGAGGCCTGGATCAATCTTCAGGATTCTTTCTTTGTCTTCTATCCAAACCACCACCAACCCCAATACCCACACTGATTCCAATTGCAAGCCACAACCCTATATTGTCCATCGCCACGCCCATAGCCGAACCGATAGCTACGCCTAGTGCTATTCCCATTGAGATGTGCTTCTTGTTTCTCATAATAACCTGTGGTTTTTCAAATATAGACATTAGACAAAAACCTCTTTTCCTCAATTGTTGCTATACCTCGCTTTTCCTCATGACCTTACTCATGTTTCTTAGGCTATTCTACACACTATTTTTGCTTTACTGATACACGCCTATGCGCACCAAACTCTACATAGCCTCCCCATTTGGGTTTTCTGAAGCAGGTCGAGCCTATATGTACGGAACTGTGATTCCGGTGATAGAAGAGCTGGGATATGAGATATTAGACCCCTGGAAATTAACTTCCACAGCGGATATCATGACAGTCAGTGCCATGCCATACGGATCTCAGAAACGTGACCAGTGGAGAGCGTTAAACCAAACTATTGGCTCTAACAATACGGAGGCACTTCGCGCATGCGACGGTGTTTTTGCCGTGCTCGATGGTGTGGATGTGGACAGTGGTACGGCCGCTGAAATAGGCTTTGCAGCTGCTTTAGGCAAGCCAGTGGTGGGTTATCGTGGAGATTTTCGCCTCTCCGCTGACAATGAAGGCTCCACTGTCAACTTGCAGGTACAGCATTTTATCGAGCTCAATGGAGGTAAGCTCATTACCGAGTTTTCTAACCTTTCGCAAGCACTTAAGGACACATTCGGTTAACGTGATTGCTAGCATGCAATTGGGCACCCGGGCGGGCTCTCGCTACTCGCTTGCCTGACGGCAGAGCTCAGACATGCGCTCCATCCCTGGTGCGCGTGCAGAGCTTACAATTTGGTTGCTTTTCCTTATCCTATTCTTAATATCAATTTCGGTACATCTGTAGCTTGTAATACTAATTTTGGTTAACCAAAATCACTAATACCAGCAAGACATGAAAACCACCACAAACATGCTACTTTCCGATATTGAGCACATGAGTGAGCACCTCAGCTTTGAAGAGACACTGATAATTATTGAATGTGCCAAAAACGTACGGAAGCACCTCCTCAAATCTATTGAGAGCGGTAACGATCATCATTCGGCTAATCTCCAACTTGTAAATAGCATCATTGACACGCACACAGAGCGGCTTTTCGATGGATGTGATGTTGCGGTAGTGTGATTATTTTTTGCATTCCGGAGTTTCATTTTTTTGGAGCGTCTTTACACGTGATGAGGTAAAGTGACACTAACCCCTGCCAAGCGACCCTTCTACTGAGAATTGTTGTGAAATTTCTGTTCGATTCTGTAGGACACGAAATTATGGTGTGTGGTCTCATTCTAGTCTATGGAGTTAGACTCCTGTCATGAATAAGATTGCCTTCGGCAATGACCGGGCCTGGTAGAAAGTCATTCCAGAATGGAATCATATTGACCTTAAATAATGAACTAGTTCTGAAACATCACAAGAACTTTAAAGTCATTGACCACAAAAGACCGTCCTTCTCTTATCTTTAACCTGTGGATAGCATAATAGAGGAAAGACCGTTTCATATATATAAATCGTCCGCCGGATCAGGCAAAACCTATACGCTTACAAAAGAGTACCTCAAGATAGCACTCCAGCGACCTGGGGCATTTCGTCAGATTCTAGGTGTGACCTTTACCAATAAGGCCACCGAAGAGATGAAGTCGAGGATTGTGACCGTACTCAGAGATATTTCCGATGACAAAAAACCACCCGTTCAGGCTGAGCTGGAGCAGGCGTTGGCCATTTCTTCGGCAGAAATAAAGAAAGTAGCCGCCAATACCCTGTCTGACATTTTGCACCAATATGGTCGGTTTTCTGTCGTTACTATCGATAGTTTTTTTCACCAGGTCATTCGGTCATTTGCTCGGGAGATGGGTTTGCAGGGTTCTTTTTCTATAGACCTTGATTTGCCTACGGTCATGCAGCAGGTGGTAGATGAGATGCTCATGGAAGTGGGCAATGCAGATAAAAAACCATTGAAGAAATGGCTGACGGAATTTGCCGAAGAGCGTGTGGAGAATGGCGATCCGTGGGATATCCGAAAAGAAATCAATAGCCTGGCGGGTCAGGTGCTCACAGATGAGTTTAAACCATACACCAAGCAGGTGTTGGAGTTGAGCAAAGACCCGCGCTTCTTTAATGAAGTAAAAAAACGCATCGATCAAAAGAAGTATGGTTTTGAAAATGGCATCAAGGCACTTTGCAAAAAGGCCAGCAAAATCATGGCTGATGTGGGAGTTTCGCCAGAGGAATTTAAGGGCGGATCAGGGACTAGTCCTGCGTTGATTTTTCAAAGAGTGTTGGTGAAGTTTGAACTGTCAGATGCGCAGCGCAGACCTAAAAGCGAAATTTCTGAATGGATCAAAGCCAAGGATCCCAATGAAGCTAAACTCCAGTCGGCTATTTCTGAAGGTTTGATTGACTGTCACGAGCAATTGCTGGGATACTTTGAGCGAGAAGAACGCGAATACCAGTCAGCAAAAGAGGCGCTCCGATACTTCTATACTTTCGGTATTTTATCTGAGATCAACCGTAAGATTCAGGATTACCGTGATGAGAATGATGTGATGCTTATCGCAGATTTACCAGATTTTCTTCACCAAATCATCAACGATAGTGAGACGCCTTACATATACGAAAAGGTCGGTTCTCTTTTTCAAAACTATCTAATAGACGAATTTCAGGACACATCAGCTTTTCAGTGGGACAATTTCAAACCTCTTGTGAAAAATGCTTCAGATATGGGGCACTTCGGTATGGTGGTAGGGGATGTGAAGCAAAGCATTTACCGCTGGCGTGGGGGCGACTGGCAGCTACTTCAGAGTCAGGTTAAAAATGATATTGGAGATTATCTCGTCAGGGAAGAAAGCCTAAATATGAACTGGCGGAGCGGGTATCAGGTGGTGGCATTTAATAACGATTTTTTCACCAATGGACTGGAAGCTTCCCGACAGTATTTTGGAGAAGCGTTACAGGCTGTTCAGGACCAAACCAGCCAGCAGCAAATTGCTCAGCGCATAGATGAAGTACTCGCCACGTATAGTGATGTTTCTCAGGAAGTCCCTGACTCCAAACCGAAGGATCGGGGATATGTTAGGCTACAGTATATAGGTGAGGAGGAAACAGCAGAAGAGGAGGATTGGAGAGATGTTTCCATGAGAGAAACTATTCGGGCTGTTGAGGAGGCTCAGCATCAGGGTTTTGACCTTAGGGATATTGCCATTCTTACCAGAACCAAGCCCGAAGGGAAGAAAGTGGCCAGAGCTTTTATGGACTATAAAAGCAGTGGAGAAGCGAACGAAAGCCTAAAATATGATGTGGTGAGTTCGGAGGCACTGTACCTCACCGCTAGTCATTTGGTTCGGTTCGTCATTAGCCTGATCCGGTGGCTCAATGACGAAGGAAACACCATCGTATTGGCCGAATGGATTTTTGAATATGAGCGATTTATCAAGCAGTCTGACAAGACCGAAACTCAAATTTTTTCTGCTACAGATCATTGGCAGGACTTGGTGCCTCCATCTTTTGTACAGAGAAAGGATTATCTGAAGACATTGCCGCTTTACGAACTGGTAGAGCAACTGATCGCTACATTCGAGCTGGACACTCAAAAGGACGAGTTCATTTATTTATTGGCATTTCAAGATGCCATTTTGGACTATTCCAAAACCGAACGTGGCGATATTTCTTCCTTTTTGGAGTGGTGGGAAAAGGTAAAAGACAAAAAGAGTATCCAGATCTCGGACGATAACAATGCGGTCAAGATCATGACCATGCACAAGTCCAAAGGCTTAGAGTTTCCAGTCGTTATCATTCCATTCCTTAGCTGGGAACTGGATCATGATGCCAAGCAGTCCAACATCCTGTGGTGTGAAGGAAGGGGCAATGAACCCTATAACCGTCTGCCGGTTTTGCCTCTTAAGTATGGATCGGCACTAGCCAATACCCACTGGGCCATGGACTATTATGAGGAAAAGCTCAAGGCCTTTTTGGACAACCTCAACCTGCTCTATGTGGCCTTTACCCGTCCTGTTGATGCGCTCATTGCCTTTGGTAAACTACCTAAACCTTCGAAAGGCTCAAGTTCGCCAGATCTTGAAAAAATGAAAGTTCGAAGTGTTGGAGATTTGGCGCTGAACATCGTTCGTAAACTTGACGGGTTTGATGGCGATAAATATGTTTATACCAAAGGAGATTGGTCAGCCCCAAAAGGCAAGAATGCGACTAAGGTAGATGAGTTTGAGCTTGCCCGCTATCACAGTCATGCCTGGCGCGATAAGGCCAACATCCAGATGAAAGATGCGCTGGGAGAAGGGCAGGATTTCTTTTCTGAAGCCATACGTCAGGGAGTGCGGATTCATGATCTTATCAGCAGAGTGAAGCACAAAAAGGATCTAGAGCATATACTCGATACTCCGGAGCGATCCTTTATCACAAAAGTGGTGGAGCATCCTGCTGTCGCAGAGTGGTTTGAGGAAAAATGGCAAGTCGATACCGAGGTGACTATTTTGCTGCCGGATGGTGAATTCAAAAGAATTGACCGTATCAACAGGCAGGCAGGTGAGACAATCGTGATCGATTTCAAGACGGGCTCGCCGCGAGACAAAGACAAGTATCAGGTAAAAGAGTATATGAAAATTCTTCGTGAGATGGGTTTTGCCAACACCACGGGCCGGCTGCTCTACCTCACTGATATGGAAGTGATGGAAGTTTGACGCCTGTTGCTACCATAAACGCAAAATCTAGCCCACAACTTCCAATATAATACCACCAAATATCAGGGTCTATTCTGACCATTCTCATAATATCAAATATCAATGGTTTCTAGCTTGAGTTGAGATTACCAAAGCATAGAGCCATGAACATTTTATTAACCAATTCTACTTTTGATCAGGCTGAGCGATTTTTCCATACGGCCATGGAAGAATACTCCCGACCTGAGGAAGATGTCGTCCCCTATATGGTATGCCAGAGTGCATATTCGGCCGTTTTAAACTACCTCAAAAGTTACATCGAGGCTCATGAAAGAGCATCTCTGGAATCAGATACTCCCGAAGTATTACTGAGTGAGTGCCGCATTATCAACTCCGGTTTTAATGACCTCAACCTCGATATTTTCAAACTCAAAGATGAGAATGACGATGCATTGATGAGCATGAGTACCATGCAGCGATACATGAACATTCTAAGTCAAACCCGTCAACTGGTCGGATTAAATTAACTCAAGATAACAAAAGTCCCCTGTCATGGAAAAGAACAAAAGCAATGTAAAATACCCTGGTAAGAGAGTGGCTTTGGACGGAAACACGGCCGCCATCATGTGCGAACGTGAATCGTCTGATGCTGCAGGTGCCTACCCCATTACGCCATCTACCCAAATGGGTGAATATTGGGCAGAAGAAGCCGCGAGGGGGCACCTCAATATCTCAGATAAACCACTGATCTTTATAGAGCCGGAGGGTGAGCACGCCGCTGCTGCAGTTACAGCAGGGCTTTCCATGACTGGTCAGCGTGCCTCCAACTTCTCTTCCGGGCAGGGGATAGCTTATATGCATGAGTCGCTATATGCCGCTGTAGGTAAGCGATTGACGTATGTCTTGAATATTGGAGCCAGGGCTATGACCAAGTCCACACTCAACGTGCACGCCGGTCATGATGATTACCACGCTATTGATGATACAGGCTTCTTCCAGATTTTCGCAAAAAATGCCCAACACGTAGCGGATCTTAACATCATCGCTCATAGAATAGCCGAACTCTCACTCACACCGGGTGCTATCGCTCAGGACGGGTTCCTGACAACTCACCTCATTGAGTCGCTGAATTTGCCTGAAAGAGAACTCATCAAAGAATATCTGGGCAGACCCGATGATATAATTGAAACGCCAACTCCAGCTCAGAAAATCATCTATGGTGAAACCAGAAGGAGGATTCCGGAGCTATGGGATGTGGACAATCCGCTCATGGCGGGTATCGTGCAGAATCAGGATTCTTACATGCAGAGTGTAGCAGCGCAACGGCCATATTTCTTTGACCATATCAAGGAACTTACAGACAAGGCTTTCACTGAGTACAAAGCCCTAACGGGCAGGGAATACCAAAGAGTGATGACCTACAGAGCCGAGGATGCGGACTATCTGATCGTAGGTCAGGGTAGTGTGGTCACCAGCTCTGAGGCGGTGGTGGATTATCTCAGAAAAACTCGCGGGATCAAAGTAGGTGTAGTGGATTTGGTTATGTTCCGCCCATTCCCTTCAGACTTGATCTCCAAAATCATCAAAGGCAAAAAAGGAGTGGTTGTCCTGGAAAGACTTGACCAGCCGCTGGCGTCAGATAACCCCGTGGCACGTGAGATTAGATCAACCGTGTCTAAGTGTGTTGAAAATGGCTATAACAAAAAGCAAAAGCCATATCCTGAATTGGAGTCTTTCGGCCCTCAAGATGCCCCGGCCATTTATGCTGGGTCATTTGGGATGGGAAGCAGGGATTTGCAGGCAGAAGGCATCATCGGTGCGGTTGAAAACATGTTGCCAGATGGTAAACACAAAAAGCAGTTCTATCTTTCAATAGATTTTGTGAGGGAAAACCCATTCACTCCTAAGCAAAGATTGTATCAGGAGAACATAACAAAGGGTTATCCAAATATCAAGGAACTGTCGGTTCGAGGTTCGGAAAACCCTAACCTCATGCCCAAAGATGCGATTACCGTGCGCTTCCATTCTATAGGAGGGTGGGGAGCGATCACCACTGGTAAAAACCTCGCCATGACCCTCTTTGATCTTTTGGATTATGACATAAAAGCCAATCCGAAATATGGTTCGGAGAAGAAAGGCCAGCCAACAACTTACTATATGGCAGCCGCGCCAGAGCCAATTCGCATGAACTGTGAGTTCAATTTTGTGGATGTGGTATTGTCACCTGACCCGAATGTATTCAAACACACAAATGCCCTCAACGGACTTATTAAAGGAGGCTACTTCATCATCCAAAGTGAGAAATCAAAACCCGAAGATGTCTGGGCGGATATACCGGAGAGATATCAAAAAATGATCGTCGAGCGAGATATCCATGTCGTCTATATTGACGGATTCAAAATTGCTCGTGAGGAGGCCACCGACCCAGAGCTCCAACTCAGAATGCAGGGTATCGCCTTTCAGGGAGCATTCTTTGCAGCGTCTCCCTTAAAAGAAAAAGCCAAGCTCTCAGACCAGCAATTGCTTGCTGCGATAGAAGCACAAATTCAGAAAAAATTTGGCGGCAAAGGTCAGCGTGTTGTAGATGACAACATGCGCGTGGTGAAAAGGGGATTTGATGAAATCAGAGAAATTACAGATAAGGCAATCACAAAAGCCAAATCAAACGGCGCTGTTTCTGCGGAAATTCAGATTCCGAAAATGCTCCGAGATATTCCTGTGAGCAAATCAAACTCCAGCGACATTCATCGATTCTGGGAGCAAACAGGAAGCTTTTACCAAACAGGAAATGGTAACGACAATATCACAGATCCTTTTATAGGCATGAGCGTGATGCCGGCGACCACTTCGCTTTTCAGAGACATGACAGGCATTCGTTTTGAGCACCCTGAGTGGATAGCCAACAATTGTACGGCTTGTGGAAATTGCTACACAGTCTGTCCCGATACCGCTATCCCTGGACTGGTAAGTGAAGTTTCGGATGTGATTGAAACCATAGTGAAACGTGTGAAAAAATCACACGATAAGCTGGAGCATCTTCCTAAAGAGGCGCGTAAACTTGATGGTGCGCTGAGAAAGCTTTTTGATGAAAAAGACGATAAGGCAACCGTCAACAATCTGTTTCAGGATGCCATAGACCAGGCCATAGAAGCAGGTAATGATAAACCAGGGTTAGCCCAGGAGTTTGAGTGGTTTAGAGAAGAACTCGGCGAATTCCAGTTCTCACTCACCCGTCCTTATTTTGACCTCCATGAGAAAAAAGAAAAAGGCAGTGGTGGGTTGTTCAGCATCACCATTAACCCCACTACTTGTAAGGGTTGCATGGAGTGTATCAAAGTCTGCGAAGATGATGCACTCAGACCAGTAATTCAAACTGAAGGTAGCATAGCCAGATTGAGAAAAGACTGGGATATGTGGATGGACTTGCCTAGCACGCCTAAGAAGTTTAACCGCATTTCTGACCTGGAAGAAAAAATCGGGCCGCTGGAAACTATCCTGCTCAACAAAGACGCTTACCTCAATATGGCAAGTGGCGATGGTGC
Source organism: Cyclobacteriaceae bacterium (assembly GCA_039944535.1). GTDB lineage: Bacteria > Bacteroidota > Bacteroidia > Cytophagales > Cyclobacteriaceae > JAMZMI01. The sequence goes on along the minus strand of JBDUYP010000022.1, from coordinate 355,217 downwards.
TTGTCTGGGTTGTTCAGAAAAATCCGTCGTTCACTTATTTACAGCTACGGTTGAGTCGCTCATGCAGCCACGCATAGAGAAGCACCTCAACTATTTGGAAGACCTAATAGGCCGACTTGAAAAACATGTGCAGTCCAGGCTTTTGAATAACCTCAAAGTGGACGATCCTGCCACGATCAGCAAAATCATCAATGATGCGCACAAGCAGGATATCACGCTTTCGGATATTACCAAAGGGCTTGAATCCCAAAAGGAGACACAGCCCGTAGATCAGCAATGGCTCAAAGAAATGAGCCAGTTGATTGCTCATCTGAAAAACCTGCAATGGAAATATACCGACGGAACCAATGGAAAGGGACGATCCAATATGGGGATGACAAATTCCACAGGATGTACTTCCGTCTGGGGTAGTACCTACCCTTACAATCCATACCCATTCCCATGGGCCAACCACCTGTTTCAGGATTCACCATCTCTTGCTATGGGGATTTTTGAAGGGCACATGTCTAAAATGGCCGATGGCTTTAAAACCATCAGAAGGGCTGAAATGGAGCTGGATGGAACCTACAACCCTGCAGAGCACAAAGACTTTTTCACCTACTTCAACTGGCACCAGTTCACTGACGATGAGTGGCACCTATGCCCTCCGGTAGTGTCCCTGGGCGGTGATGGTGCGATGTACGACATTGGCTTCCAAAACCTCTCCAGATTGATGGCGAGCGGCAAGCCGATCAAGGTAATCGTGGTAGATACGCAGGTTTACTCCAATACCGGAGGTCAGGCCTGCACGTCGGGCTTCATAGGTCAGGTGTCTGATATGGCACAGTACGGCAAGGTGTGGAAAGGAAAACCTGAGCCTCGTAAGGAGATAGGTTTGATTGCAATGGCACACAGAAATACCTACGTGATGCAAAGCTCTCTAGCCAACACCTCACACATGATCGAAGGCTTTATAGATGGTCTGATGGCCAAGCGACCTGCGTTGTTCAATCTTTATACCACCTGTCAGCCAGAACATGGCGTAGCAGATGATTTGGGAGCTCATCAGGCCAAACTTGCTGTTGAGTCCCGAGCTTATCCGGTCTTCAAATACAACCCTGATCATGGCGTGCGAGCCAATGAGGCATTTGACCTGTCAGGAAACCCTGATATGGATAGAATATGGCCTCAGTACAAGCTCAAGTTCATCGAGAATGGCCGTGAGAAATTCATGAACGTGGATATGACTTTTGCTGATTTCGCGATTACAGAGGCACGGTTCAGGAAACATTTCCGTAAGGCACCAAGAGATACCTGGAATGACAACATGATCGTGCTTTCAGAATTTCTGCAGCTGGCGGAGGCCGACAGAGAAGGCAAGTTTCCATTTATATGGGCTGTGGATAAAAAGCAGCACCTCAGTCGGGTGATTGTAGCCAAACCGATAGTAGAATCATGTGAGGAAAGGCGTGATTTCTGGATCATGCTGAGGGCAATGGCCGGAAAAGAAGAGCAGCCAAAAGAGGAGGTAGATATAGAAAGTAAAGTGAGAAATGAGGTTGTGACCAATATTACACGTGGACTCATGAAGTTGGCAGGGGGAGATGGAAACGGTATCGCCGATTTGATGGTGAGCACAGATGAAGTAGCTCTGGCAGATGAGCCAAAAGTGACCGAGGCATCAGGGCCATCCATGAAACCATGGATCGAAACAGAAGAGTGTACTGCCTGCGATGAATGCATCAAAATCAACAACAAGATTTTTGCCTACAATGGAGATAAAAAGGTCGAGATAATTGATCCAAATGCTGGACCGTATGAGGATCTGGTGAAAGCGGCTGAGAAATGTACAGCAGGGGTGATCCACCCTGGCTTGCCGGCTCCTAACGAGGTGCAAGATGAAAAGTTGATCGCCAGAGCTGAAAAGTTTAACTGAAAGTGTTAGCCCTCAGAAAAAACACATTTAAGCACGGGATACACCCTCCGGAGCATAAGGACGAAACCAATCATTTATCGATCAGGCAGTTTCCTTTTGCTCCGGTCATCATCCTTCCATTGTCTCAGCATATCGGCGCACCTTCCAAACCTGTGGTGAAAGAGGGGCAGGAGGTAGCCCGGGGGCAGATGCTAGCTGAAGCTGGGGGGTATGTTTCAGTACCGCTTCACTCTCCTGTTTCAGGTACTGTTCGTAAAATCACCAATGTACCCACTGTCAGTGGTAAAATGTCTCAGGGGATTTATATCGAGCCTTTTCCATCGTCGGGTCAGGAGGTGATAGAGGGAGATTCGGTTGATTATGAAACGGCTAGCCCTGAAGAAATTTTGGAAGGAATCCAAAATGCCGGAATTGTGGGATTGGGAGGTGCGGCATTCCCGACTCATGTCAAATCTAAAGTTCCAGAAGATAAAACGTGTGAGGTGCTGATGATCAACGGTATTGAGTGCGAGCCATTTCTTACCACAGATCATCGCGTCATGCTGGAGCAGGCCCATGATATTTTTATGGGTGTCAAGTACATGCTCAAAGCCACCGGAGCACCACGAGCTATCATAGGCATAGAAGCCAACAAAGCAGATGCCGCTGCACATCTCGAAAAAATGAAGCCGGAAGGCTGGCCAATTGAGGTTAGGGTGGTTCCTGTAAAATACCCGCAAGGTTCTGAGAAGATGTTGATCACCTCCATTTTAGGGCGAGAGGTTCCTTCGGGAGGTTTGCCCATAGATGTTGGAGTAGTGGTAGTCAATGTAGCGACTACAGCGGAGATCGGGAGGCTTTTGCCGCATGGCAGAGGTATTCAGGAGCGTGTGGTGACTATCACAGGACCGGGAGTCAGGGAAAAAGGTAATTACCTTATTCCAATTGGTACGCCATTGCGCTATGCCCTGGAGCAAGTTGGGGTGGACGAAAGCATCAGTGAGGTTTATATGGGTGGCCCCATGATGGGAGTGGCCATTTCTAATTTGGAAATTTCCATCACAAAAGGTACTTCGGGTATTGTGGTTTTCAGCAAAGAACATGTCCGTAGCGAACAACAGGTGTATCCGTGCATCAAGTGTGGAGCCTGCGTAGATGCTTGCCCACTCTCTCTCAACCCATCAAAGCTTGGGATTTTGGCAAAGTTCGAAGCGTACGACCGGATGGCGGCAGACTTTCACCTCATGGACTGTTTTGAGTGTGGTTCTTGCTCGTTTGTTTGTCCATCGCATATCCCACTGGTTCAGTATTTCAGGTTGTCAAAATCTATCGTGAGAAAGCGACAACTAGCAGCTAAAAAGTCAGCCTAAGATGTCAAATGTTACACTAAATATTAGCACATCCCCACACCTCGTCAAAGGCACGAGCACTGACGACATCATGCAGCAGGTGGTTGTGGCACTCATGCCGGCTACTTTATTTGCGGTTTACAATTTTGGCCTTAGTGCATTGCTTGTGATAGGAACGGCAGTGCTCTCTTGCGTGCTTACAGAGCATGTTTTGTGCAATCTGTCAGGCAAGCAATCAACAATATCGGATTGGTCGGCGGTTATTACAGGTTTGTTGCTGGGATTGACCTTGCCGCCGATCTTTCCTGTTTGGATGGCTTTCTTTGGTGGAGTCATTGCCATAGCACTCGGCAAATTTGTGTTCGGAGGTTTGGGTTACAACGTCTTTAATCCAGCGCTGGTTGGTCGTGCGGTATTGCAGGCGGCATTTCCGGTGGCTATCACCACATGGTTTGCGCCCATACTTTCCGAACGATTCACGTCCATTCATCCTTCGGTTTTGACCTTGCCATTCATGGAGCCGGTCGCCGATGGCATGTCTGGTGCCACGCCACTTTCGGCTTTCAAATTTGATCATGTCACGGCATCCAGCCAGGATCTTATGATGGGGTTTACGAGCGGTTCTGCCGGAGAAACCAGCGCAGCACTCATCTTGCTGGGTGGTTTGTATCTGATCATTAGAAACATGATGAATTGGAGGATTCCGGTTGCTATTCTTCTTACGGTCTTCATTTTTAGCGGCACAATGTACCTGATCAACCCAGATATTTATCCTTCTCCTGTTTTTATGCTGTTTTCTGGTGGGCTCATGTTGGGTGCGGTCTTTATGGCTACTGATATGGTGGCTTCACCGATGACTTCTCTTGGAGTGGTGATATATGGAGCATTTATTGGGGTCATGGTGGTAGTGATCAGGATCTGGGGAGGACTGCCCGAGGGAGTGATGTATGCCATTTTGTTGGCCAATGCACTTTCTCCCCACATAGATAAAATGATTCAGCCGCGGGTTTATGGTACAGCTAAAAACAATAAGAAATGAGTGAAACTGCTACCATATCGGATCAAGGAACAAGCAACATGAAGATGCTTCAGGCCATGGTGGGCATTGGTGTTATCTGTGCGCTACTCATTGTACTGACGTATGAGGGTACCCTGCCACGTGTAGAAAGGCTCAAAGAAGAAGCTCTACAAAAAGCCATCTTTCAGGTTATACCGGGAGCTGAGCGAACCGAAACTTACATTTTAGATCATGGAGAACTCATACGCTCCGATGGAAAGGCGGAGATGGTTCCAAGAATTTATGCAGGATTTGATGCCTCCAATCAATTTGTTGGGCTGGCCATAGAAGCCGCAGGTCAGGGCTATGCCGATGTGATCAAGGTGCTTTATGGGTACGACCCCTTTCGGGAAAGAATAATTGGATTTCAGGTGCTGGAAAGCAAAGAGACACCCGGGCTTGGGGATAAGATCGAAAAAGATCAGAATTTTCTAGACAACTTCAAAAATATGGATGCCCGCCTAATCACAGATAAAAGTAAAAAAATCAATGCTATCGTCACCGTGAAAAACGGTAACAAGCAAAACGAATGGGAAGTGGACGGCATCACAGGCGCGACCATTTCGTCGAGAGCAATAGCGGCTATTCTGGATAATAGCACCAGGGAGTGGGGACCTATTTTGGCTGGACAAAAGAACGTATTTTCAAAACAAGAAAACAATGAGTAGCCAATCAGATACAGGTATGAGTACCAATGATTTTGTGAAAGGTTTGTGGAAGGACAACCCTGTCTTTGTCCAGGTGCTCGGCATGTGTCCGGTGTTGGCTGTGACCAATACTGCAGAAAACGCCTTGGCTATGGGGCTTGCCACCACCTTCGTTTTGCTCATGTCCAATATTTTGGTTTCGCTGCTCAAAGATTTTATTCCCAAAACAGTACGCATCGCCACTTATATTTTAATCATCGCCACGTTCGTTACCATAGTGGATTATGCCATTCAGGCGATCAGTGTAGAACTGTACAAAAGCCTGGGCGCTTTCATCTCCCTCATCGTGGTGAATTGTCTGATTCTAAGTAGGGCCGAAGCTTTTGCTTCTAAAAACACGGTGGGTAAATCCATTCTAGATGCACTGGGAATGGGGTTTGGGTTTGTTTTCGCTCTTGTGTGCCTGGGTGGTGTGAGAGAGATTTTGGGCAATGGTAGCTTTTTCAATGTCGTCCTCTTTCCTGATCAGTTTCAGGAGTGGATAGTGATGATCCTGCCTGCCGGCGGCTTCTTCACACTGGCCTTGTGGTTATTGGTTTTCAATCTGGCTAAACAACGAAAAGCATGAACAACGAATCACTCATTTACATCTTTATCAGTGCCAGTTTGGTTAACAATTTCGTGCTGGCCTACTTTCTGGGTATTTGTCCTTTTTTGGGTGTCTCAGGTAAGATGGAGACTGCCACCAAGATGGGCGGTGCAGTCACGTTTGTGATGATCATCAGCTCGCTTTGTGCTTATGGCATCCATGCTTTGCTTGTCGCAATCAATGCTGAGTTTTTGCAGCTCATTAGCTATATAGTGGTGATCGCCTCTACGGTTCAACTCGTGGAGATGTTCATCAAGAAAATGAGTCCGGCGCTGTTCAAAGCTTTGGGTATTTTCTTGCCGCTGATCACTACCAACTGCGCCATTTTGGGTTTGGCATTGTTCCAAACCAACAAAGGATACGGACTGCTTCAGAGCTTCGTGTATGCGCTGGGAGCTGGAGCAGGATTTACGCTGGCCCTGATACTCATGGCTGGCTTGAGAGAGCAACTGGAATTTTCTGAAACACCCAATGCGGTAAAGGGCACAGTGATCACGCTGTTTTTGGCGGGCATACTTTCCCTCACATTTATGGGCTTTTCGGGATTAGGAAGTTAAATACGAGCTTGTCAGGTTGAGCCTGGCAAAAGCTAAACAAGTGAGTAAAGAAATAAGATTATGAATTAATAAATCGTCATTGTGAGGAACGAAGCGGTCTCATTAATTAAAAAAAGATCACTTCTCTCCATTTCATTTCGATCGTGATGACGCAGAGAATAGATTATGACACAGGCACTTATAGCAATCGGCGGAATAGTAGGGATGATGCTCCTTTGGGTAGGTGTGCAGGTACTTTGGAAAAAAGTGTTTGTGGATTACGTGACAGGAGAAGACGCCATGGACGGACGCACAAAGTGTGCAGGATGTGGCTGCAAAACCGTCTGTCTGAATAAGAAGAAACTCCGCTCCTTGGAGGGGTCGGGGGTGGATAAGAGATCCTGAAATAAATTCAGGATGACTATGAATTAGCGTTAATAAAACAATATCGATATGGCACATTTAGTAGATTATGATACCGACGTTCGCTTCGCCGCAGTGGTCAGGAGCTCTGAGCGGCTCACGCCACCGGGAACGGACGAGATTAGAGAAATCAAACTTGAGGTACTTAGCAAAGATTTCAAGGTTGAAGTAGATCGCAGCTTTGGAGTTGTGGTAAATGCTGATGGTGAATTTGGCAATAAATTCCATCACAGACTGTACAGTGTAGCTGATTTACCCAATACCAAAAATGGCAAAACGGTTATCACCATGCTCGTGAAGCGCTGCGCATATGTGGATGACTTTAGTGGAGAGAAATATGATGGCGTGGTTTCGAACTATCTCTGCGATAGACAACCCGGAGACAATATCACTCTGACAGGGCCTTATGACCTTCCGTTCAAGGTGCCCGAAGATATGACCGCCAATCTCATCCTCATCGGCATGGGTACAGGTATCGCTCCGTTCAGGGCTTTTGTGAAACACATATACAAAAATGTGCCCGGCTGGAAGGGAAACATTAGACTTTTCTATGGAGCCAAAAGCGGACTGGAGTTGCTCTACATGAATGAAAAAAGTGGCGACCTCAATCAGTATTATGACAAGGAGACTTTTGCGGCATTTCACGCCCTCAGCCCCAGACCAGAATGGGCCGACCCAATCGCACTGGATCAGGCACTGGTGGATAGGGCAGATGAGTTGAAAAAGATGCTGAGTTTCTCAAATACCTACGTATATGTGGCCGGATATGACAATATCAGGAAGAAGCTCGATAAAGCTTTTTCAGTGATTCTTGGCTCTGAAGGCAACTGGCAAGCACGGCAGGCTGAGCTCATCGCCGGCAATAAATGGGCTGAAGTTATTTATTAGTGCGTGTGATTTGTTACCCTGAGCCAGTCGAAGGGTAGACAAATCGCGTCTGAAATTTATACAATGAGATTCCTTTCGATAGTTGTCGGGATCGCAGGAATGACCCACGAAAAAAAACGAATACTATGTCAATTCTCATAGCACTTGGAGCATTGGGTGGTCTCACCCTTTTGTTAGCGATCATGCTGATGGTGGCCAATAAGAAACTCTATGTCTATGAAGATCCGCGGATAGACAAAGTGGACGATATGCTGCCCAAAGCCAACTGTGGAGCTTGTGGATTTCCCGGTTGCCGACCATTTGCGGAGGCGCTCGTTTCGGGAGAAGTACTGCCGGGCAAATGCACCGTGAGTTCTGAAAATGCACGTGCCGACATAGCCAACTATTTGGGGGTTTCACTGGGAGCCGAAGAGAAGCGTGTAGCGCGGCTGGCTTGTGCCGGAGGTACCAATGTGGCCAGAAACAAAGCAGCCTACAAAGGAGTGAAATCCTGCTCGGCAGCTTCACTCGTTTCTGGAGGCGGCAAAGCCTGCTTCTGGGGTTGTTTGGGTTATGGAGACTGTGAGATGGTTTGTGATTTTGATGCCATATCTATGAACGAACACTCACTGCCCGTAGTGGATCTGGACAAGTGCACCGCTTGTGGCGATTGCGTGGAAGTTTGCCCGAAAGACCTGTTTTCTCTGCAGCCGATCAGCCGACGACTTTGGGTCAATTGCAGAAGTCTGGAGGCGGGAGATGGCGTGCTGGACGACTGTGAAGTGGGCTGTACCGCATGCGCGAAATGTGCAGTAGATGCGCCACCAAATGTGATCGAAATGGTCAATAACCTCCCTGTGATCAACTACTCAGAAAATCATCAAACCCGTAAGCCAATCGAGCGCTGCGCCACCGGCGCTATCGTTTGGTTTGAAGAAGACGGCACCCCTTCACGGGGAAAAGAAGCCAAAAAAATCATCCGACAAGGTGAGCGGGAAATAGGGATGAGTTGAGTTTATTGGTATTCCCCTCCCCAGGAGGGGGTAGAGGTGGCTTTAAACCCTAATCACTGGCGCGCTTTTGCAAAGCGTGCCTTTTTAAGTATTATCTATATTCTGTAGACTTTTATTGGCACAAGCAACACGCTTGCGCCAGCTGACCTATGTTTTTATTCCTGTTTATCTTCTTTTTGATTTTCGAAGAATAGCTTAAAATGGTGTCCTTGACCAAACCGAAAAACGTTTAGAACTGTTTTTGGGAGTAAAAAGACGGAATATGTAATTAGCAATGTGCTGATGAATAGAACGCCTGTATTAACCACACTGGTGAGAGAAACGCTCTGAATGCTAAGATTAAGGTCAATTATTAGGCTAATCAAGAATGAGAATGATAAACAGACCCCTTGAATGAGTATTGACCAAGTGAAAACAGCTACCATTTTTTGAAATAGCGAGGGTTTTAAACCATCAAGATTCTGTTTTATACGGCTTAAAGATTTTAAATATTCGGTATTGCCAAAAGCAACAATGATTGTTAATCCCGCTAGCGTAAATCCTAATAAGTCAGGAATAATATTTAATGAGGAATTAATAACAACAAGGATTTTCTCGTAAGATTTTCCAGAGATCGCAACTGCTGTTGTATAAAAAGCTGAAACAATGATGGAAATAGGTAAGGGACTTTTTTTGAAGGAAAGGAAGTCCTTTACCCTAAGAATCTTGAGAAGGTTCGTTAAGGTTCCATCATGAAGCCGTTTCAGTTCATCTCTATCCATTTGGTCTAAGTCGCTCGATCAGTTGTTGGGCTGCAGTTCTAGCGAAGTTGAAGAGGTCTGCTATTTCCGCTTCTACTTTTACAAAATCTACTCTTGGGTATTCGATAGTTTTTACAGTTTCAGTTCTATTTTCACTGTTAACAATTCTTGCAACGGCATTTCCATTGTTTTGGGATAGAGACAAAGTCCCTCTTACAAATTTACTATTGACATCAATATTTCCACTGGCATCAGGTTTTGCTTCGTACGAAAGGTCATTTATACGAGATTCTTTTAAAATTTCATCCATCCATTCGAGGTAATCATCTCCAAAATCGTCGTTAGTGTACGAAATTGATACTTTGAGCTTTTTAACTCGCTGTGCGTTGAATATTTTTTGAATTACATCTTCCGATTTTTCAATATCTACAGCTATTTGGCTTTCAGGATCTTTTACATGGTCAAGTCCAAGGGATAGAAATTTCAGAATTACCTTCAGACTGAAAATAGGAGTTCTTCTTAGGGCGAGCCTGTGACATTTCGGTACAAACACGAAATCTGCTTCTTTTAGATTTGCAAATACGTCTTTGGGAATATCAAAATTTACAATTTCCTTGGTCGTTGTATTAATCCAATCTCCTTCGATTCTAGTAACTCTTGAAAATGTCCCATAATAAAAACTACCATCAGGTGATTTTTGTAAACGTCGAATAAATACATATTTGTCGCTATGCACATGGATTTTCAGATCAGCTTCAAATAACTTTTGAATTAAAAGATCGTATTTTAATCGATCCTCATTATTAGTATTAGAGAAGTATTTAATGTTGAACACATTGTAACTAACTTTCCGGTGCTTTCTTTTTGCCATGATGTGGTGAGTTTTTTTTCTCAAGTTAGTTCATTAATCCGTTTTATTCAAGAGTAAATTTCCACCTCACGGAGAGATTGAAAAGTAAGGCTTTAAACCCTAATGCATAATTCCTTTCTCTTTTAGATACTCATACTTTTCGCCACAATTCATATCCGTCAGGTTGCTGGCGTATGAGCCGGATTTGCCACTTTCTTTTTGCAATTCCTTCTGATTGGCCGCCACGAACGATTGAAAAAACGCACCTGCTTCTTCACGAAATATATCGATCACATGTCCATCTATTTCCTGATTGTGCGCATCATTGTCCGGGTATTGAGCTACCAATGCCGCCAGCTCTTTTTCGAGTTGATCCAGGTTGTCTATGTCCAGTTCGCCATGGTTGAAGCGCGGCATGCCCAGCGTGTATTTAATCACGTATTGGGCGGCATAGATATCCTCCGCTGCTAGGGCCGTTCCTTTTGTTTTTAGCTCATGGAGCATTGGTATGGCAAATGTCTGCGCGATAAACGAGCGCTCCGTACCATCAGCTCTTACAGCATCATCATAAGCAGCTTGCAACTTTTCTGTTCCCTTTTTGGGGTCTTTACCTTTGTGCTTATTCTGTTTGATTTTATGTTTCAGTTCGTGCTGAGCCGGCTTGATCTGATCCGCGCTGGTGTTCCAGGTCGACAGAAACTCATATGCCGGTTGCTTTACTTTGCTCTTGGCATGGTGATGCATGTGTTTTACTTTGTCAGAAAGCGTTTCCTGAGCCGGGGAATGGATAGCTGTCAGGAGGAGGAGTGCTCCCAGAAGCAGGATTGGCGGTCGAAAAATCATTTTAAGGTCGGTTTGAAGTAGTAAGTTATTGGATTTTCTCACCAATAGGAAGGTGTAAAATATTGTACATAGCCACTGGAATGTGTGCTCAGGGCTTATGCGTAATTACCGCACTTCGGTTAGATTGCAACTATATCAATATGAGTCAAACTACCTTCATACAAGAGCTTGCAGACAGGGTCATCCGCGACAATGAATCGCTGGAAAATGTGACCTTGATTTTTCCCAACCGCAGGGCGGGGCTATTTTTCAGAAAGGCCCTCGCAGAGCTGATCCAAAAACCAATCTGGATGCCTGAGGTGATTAGCCTGGAGGATTTCGTGCTTAAGCACCAGCCCATGCGCAAGCAGGAAACGCTGGAGGGTGTGTTTGCTCTGTTTGAGGTTTACAAGACTTTTCAGCCGGAGGAGGAGGCTTTTGACCATTTCTATTTCTGGGGAGAGATGATCCTAAAGGATTTCAATGAGATTGACCATTATTTGGTTGACCCAAAGAAGCTTTTCACCTCCATCAAAACGCAAAAAGAGCTCGACGAGGAGTTTTATTTTTTAGATGAGGAAGAACGAAAAATCATTCAGTCTTTCTGGGCGAGTTTTCTACCCAAGTCCACCAAAACGCAAGATGCATTTCTCGAAACATGGAAAATTCTGCTGCCTATTTATGAAAAATACACAGAGGCACTTCTGAAAACTGGTCAGGCCTACACAGGCTTGATCTATCGGGAGTTTGCAGATAAGCTGGATGCCTACATGGCGGATTATGAACGCAAGATTTACTTCGCAGGATTCAATGCCCTGACTTATACCGAGGAGAAAATTTTTAAGTTTTTCGTGCGGGAAAAGGGGGCAGAGATCGCCTGGGATCTGGACGATTATTATTTCAATAACAAACGACAGGAGGCGGGTTTTTTCTTTCGTCAGTATGCACGCGATGGAGTGCTGGAAAAAACTTTCCCAAAAGAACTTCAAAAGAGGTTTGAAGATAAAACAGCCAAGACCTTTCTGAAGACGGCTGTTTCGCTGGAGGTGGGCCAAACCAAGGCACTGGCTGAGCAGCTGGAGGAATTGGCGGCTAAGCCAGGTTTTATTCCTGAGAAAACAGTGATCGTGCTTCCTCAGGAGAACATGCTTTTTCCGGTGCTTCACGCCCTGCCCGATGCTATTGATAAGATCAATATCACCATGGGGTTTCCGCTCAAGGATACGCCTATTTATAGTTTGGTAGAAAGCTTGTTGATTCTCCAAAATCCTCCACGAAAAAGTGAGATCAAAAAGACGCTGTTTTACTACAAGCCTGTTTTGGATATACTAGAACACCCCCTCGTGACGGGTATCGAGGAAGAAGCATCTAAGAAGGTGATTGGGCAAATCAAGAAACGCAATCAGATCATTCTCTATGAGGATTCTCTAGAGTTTAAGCATCCGCTGTTGCAGCTTATTTTCTCACAGCCTGACAGTCCGCTTCAGTATTTGCTAGATGTGCTTCAAGCACTGCATGCTTATTGGTCAGAGGCTGAGCATGACCTGGAACTATCCTTTATTGGTCGGTTTTATGAGCATATTCTCAGTTTACAGGAGATGTTGGGTCAGCGCACAGAAGACCTGGGAGTTGATTTTTTGATCAAACTTTTCAGAAAGCTTTCCCGCAGTTTGAAAATCCCTTTTACCGGAGAGCCACTTCATGGTCTGCAGATCATGGGTATTTTGGAAACAAGAAACCTGGACTTTGATAATGTCTTCATTCTCAATATGAATGAAGACGCCTGGCCGGCTCCCCCGAAGCGCGGTAGCTTTGTGCCGTACAACATCCGGAAAGCATTTGAGCTTCCTGTACAGGATCACCACGATGCGATCTATACTTATCTGTTTTACAGATTGCTTCAGCGGGCGAGCTATGTTCATTTCTACTACAATACGGTTTCGGAGTTTAATCTCAATGGGGAGCTCAGCCGTCTCGTGCAGCAGCTTGAGGTTGAGTCAGGCTTTGAAATCAAAAAACAGATTCTGTCCAATCCGGTAAAAGTGCCCACCCCCGAACCCATAGAAGTACAGAAAACCCCGGAGGTGCTGGACAAGATGCAAAGGTTTTTGGAAGGCTATGAAGGGAGAGATGCTTCTCGTTTTACGCCTTCTGCCATCAATGCATATCTCGACTGCCGGCTGAGGTTTTACTTCAAGTATGTAGAGAAACTATGGGAACCTGAAGAGGTGCAGGAAGAGATGGACGCCATGGTTTTTGGTAATATCCTTCATAATACCATGGAGTTGCTCTACAAATCCTTTATCAAAAAAGAGAAGCGTGATATCATTAATCCTCAGGACTTTTTTTGGATCAAAGCTGGAGTGGATGGTGCCTTGAAACAAACTTTCATAGCGCATTACGGCATTAAGCAGGAGAAGAATTTCAAACCTGAAGGCCGTACGCTCATCGCCTGGGACATTCTGAGGAAGTTTATCAATAAGATTCTAACATTAGATGAAGATTATGCGCCATTTCAGATTGTGGGTCTAGAGGCCAGCACGCGAGAAGGCTATAGTGTGAGTTATCCCATAGAGGCAAATGGAGAAAAGGTATCGGTTAAAGTAAAAGGAATCATAGACCGCATTGATTTTAAAGGCGGCAAGATCCGGATCATTGATTACAAAACCGGACGCGATAGTCGGGAGTTTAAGTCCGTAGAGTCCCTCACGGATCGAGATGATAATGGAAGAAATAAAGCTGTTTTTCAAGTCATGTTTTACTCATGGCTTTTCAGCCAAACCAATGACATGCAATGCGACGCAATAGAACCGGGTATATTCAATAGCAGCGATCTTTTTAATGAGACTTTCGACTCCAGGATACAGCTAAAAGCTCCAAGACAAGCACCAATTGCGGTAACCAATTTTCGCCAGTTTGAGTCTGAATTTGAAGATGGTTTTAAAACCTTACTCACAGAAATGTTTGATCAGACTGAGTCCTTCTGCCAAACAGAAGACGAAAAGAAATGCGGGTATTGTCCTTATAAAGGGATTTGTAATCGATAGCTATAGCCTTGTATGGGCACTGCGACGATATCTAGTCGCAATTGAATATTTTCGACTAAATTTGATCCAGCTATGGGAGAAAATCATTAGACTATTCAATGTAGAATCGCTTTGTTATAACTAAAGATTATCTATGATGCCTCTTAAAGTCACCGCAACTCTCCTATTGGTATCTTCCTTTTTATTTTCTTTTGGACAATGTCCATCCAATGAAGCTGACCTGGCAAATGGAGGTACGTTTAGTGGAAACTGTACTGTTGATGTTGGTGGATCAATAACTATTACTGGGGATGTGGTATGGACATCAGGCACACTGAGAATCGAAGGTGGTAACGGAGATTTAAATCTTGAATCCACCTTTACAATAAGAAATGGTGCTACTGTACGCATTGATGACGACAATGATGGAGATGTTGATATACAGAATGGGGGCGCTTTGATAGTAGATGAAGGGGGTACCTTGTATGCACGAGAAGAAATACAAGTACAAACAGGAAGTAGTATGACTGTAGGAGGGACGGTTTACAGTGAGACCAACGACATTCTCATTGACGATGGTGGTGTAGTTACTGTTTTGTCAACGGGTTCGTTATCCACGGCTTCAGATGAAGATTTGCTCGTACAGGGTACACTGGACGTCTATGGGTACGTTTATGTGGGCGATGATCTGATGGTAGATGGGGGGACCATGACGGTGTATGATGGAGGTGAGGTTGAAAGCGATGATGACCTGGAACTGACAAATGGAGCAACTGTGGATTTACAAAGCGGCTCGACTGTCACTTTAGACGATGAGTTTGATATTGAAGATTCGAATGTGACAATAGCAGGAGTAATAGAAAGTACAGGTGTAGATGATATAAATATCGATGGCAACAGTGTGGTAACGTTTGAAGATGGGGCTGATGTGACATTCAATGATATGGAGTTTGGAACAGGTGATGGAGCATCTCAAGTGATAATGAATGGAGGAGATCTTGAATTACTCGGAGAAGTGGATTTTAATGATGGTACCGATGGAGATGCTATTGTCGTAAATGGAGGAGTGCTGGATATTGGCAATGATCTTGAGATAGGAAGCACCGATGGAACCATTACAGTCAACCCAGGAGGCACTGTTAACACACCTCTAGTCGATGGAGAGGTATATGACGACCCTAACGATCTTCCATCTAATATTGTGCTTTCTGGAGGATCGTTCGGGGTAAATGGAGTAGAGCTTCCGGTTGAGCTACTCAGTTTTACGGGAGGGTTATTTGAAGGGAAACAAATTGTTCAGCTCAGTTGGAGCACGGGATCTGAAATAGACAACAGAGGGTTCTTTGTAGAAAGAAGTATTGATGGTCAGGATTTTGAGAAAATCGCGTTTGTCGAGGGGCATGGCACTACCACAGATATCCATGAATACGCATTCATAGATCAAACCATCGAGGTAAGTAGTTATTATCAGCTGAGACAGGTAGATTTTGATGGGGTCAATGCGTTGAGTTACCTGATCTACGTATCCCTGATTGATGCCACTTCCAACGACCCCATTAGTATATACCCCAACCCAACTTATGGAGAAGTGACTTTTGATGGACTGAGACAGGAGGTTTACGATATTCAGATGATGAATTTGTCTGGCAAAGTCGTCTTGAGTCTGGCCTCTACCAGTCTTGAGAATTCAGAGGTGGAAATTAACCGTTATTTGACTGGCGCCACCAAAGGTGTTTATCTTCTCAGATTTGCAAATCCGGGTTATTCGGAGATTATTCGTTTGATTAGCAAATAAACGAATGGATTGTTTCTACTGTACAACCAATCTATCCAGACTTTTATTTCCCTCTTGTAGCGATTGGATCAAATAAACTCCTTTTTTTAAGTTAGTAATTTGATTCTGAAGCTGCTCTAACGCTGCTTGCTTATCGCTAGCCGAAGTGAAGAACAGTTGGTCGCCTGAAAGATTGTAAATCGCAATAGAAATTTCTGATTGTGAGTTCGTGTTGAAGTAAAATGATTGACCACTTCTATATGGATTAGGGCCAAAGGTCACCTCATACTGACTAAATCTGGTTTCTTTCTGAACCATGACAATTTTGCTAAACTCAAATTGACCGTCATAGTCCAGCTGCTTCAGTCTGTAGTAGAGTTTGTCTAATTTAAGTACATGGTTATACTCATAGTTTTGAATATCAGTAGTAGAGCCATTTCCTTCAGTAAATCCGATTGTTTCGAAGTTCACTCCATTTTCTGAGCATTGAATTTCAAACCCTTCGTTGTTGATTTCAGAACCAGTAACCCAGGCGAGCCTCACGTTGCTTTCATCGAGCAGGTTAGCTTCGAAACTAATTAGATCAACAGGAAGCGCAGCACATCCGGATCCACAACATCCGTCACTACAATCATCCCCATCCTCAGAAACAAAGTTGTCGTTAGGGTCATCTATATCCCCACCTACATTGGCTGCACCGCCAGATTTGATAAGTATATCCGCATTGTCCGCGGTGTTATCCAGGTCTCCATCTATAAGCAATCCACCCCCGTCATTCACTATGATGTCAGCATTTTTGCCATTTTCGAAATCTTCTCCTACTTCCAAAATACTATCATCACCAATAGTGATGTCACCATTGTCTTCGCTATTATCAAAATCACCCCCAACAGTCATTCCACCACCTCCGGTTGAACCTATATCTATGGTTCCGTTTTTACCGTTTTCAAAATCTTCAACCACGTCAATTGATCCTCCATTGCTTATTATAATGTCGCCATTATCCTTACTATTGTCAAAAGTACCGCCTACATCCATATCAGAGTCGTCCATCAGGATGTCACTGTTTTTACCATTGATAAAATCTTCTCCGACAGACACACCGCTTCCGTTTGAAACAAGGACGTCAGCACCGTCTTTGCTATTGTCAAATTCGCCATCTACGGTTAAATCACTATCATTAACCGTGACAACCGAGTTTTTTCCGTTTTTAAAATCTCCAGCAGCCGTGACTGATGACCCGTTTGTCATGGTCAGGTCTGCATTATCCTTGGAGTTGTCAAAGTCCCCAGAGAGCATAATAGAGCTATTGTCTAAAGATGTTTGGGCATTTTTACCACTTTCAAAATTGACAGCCGTGATAGAAGACCCATTGCTCATGGTTAGGTCAGCATTATCTTTGGAGTTGTCAAAATCTCCGTTTAGCACCATGGTAGCATTATCCATAACTATCTGAGAGTTTTTTCCTCCGTTGAAATCATCTGCTGTGATACTGGCTCCATTTTGAAAAGTGACGTCAGTGTCATCAGCATCACTGTCAAAATCATTTGTGATATTCATGGTCACTCCATCTATTACAATGGCTCCATTTTTCTTATTCTCAAACTTGTCTTGAATGACAATGGTGCCTCCACCATTTATTGCCGCCGTGTTATTGCTATTTTCGTCATTAATCAGTTTTCCGGTGATGGTAAGGATTACCCCAGGGTTTACAGTAAGAACACCTTCGTCTAAAGTGAGGTCGCCAGCCACAGTACAATTGGAAGTCACAGTAAATGTGGTGGTTATTGTTCCAGAAGGGCATTGAGCAAACGCCCAAATAGATAAAGTACTAAGAACAATGGTGAAGAAATTCTTCATTAGAATAATTATGTTAATTCAATTTATTATGCAAAATTAACTAGCTGAACGGAGTATAGCTTGAGATGGGTCAGGCTTTTAGTTCAACGGGCCTATTTAGAAGATGAACGAACCTAATAGCACGGTTGGATGTTGGGGAAGTCAGTTTTGCTTATTTGATAGTAAGTTTCCTGATATGGTGTTGTATTCAGTTTTTTCTCGTTTTGTTTTGATATTTTTAATAATCCCTTTGTTACGAAGCGAAGTGTTTAACCGATAAGTGGATTTGATAAAATTTCCGAATTATGGATTTAACTAACTATTCATGTCAATAAAAGTCGCAATCCGACATTATACCAGGTACTCATACGATAGACATATTGAGCTTGGCCCCCAGGTAATCAGGCTAAGGCCTGCACCTCACTCCAGGACGTTTATCAAAGGGTATTCGCTTAAAATTAAGCCCGATAACCATTTCATCAACTGGCAGCAAGATCCATTTGGAAACTATTTAGCGAGAATAGTCTTTCCCGAAAAGGTAGATCACTTTGAAGTGGATGTGGAGGTGATTGCCGATATGGTAGTTATCAACCCATTTGATTTCTTTATTGAGGAGTATGCTGAAAAATTTCCGTTCAAGTACGAGGAAAACCTCAATAAGCAATTAGCTCCATATCTTGAAGTTACCGAAAATCACCCTTCGCTGGCCAGTTTGGTCAAAAAGGCAGAAGCTCTGGCTTCTAAGGATATTAAGACAGTTGATTTGCTTGTTGCGATCAACCAACTCGTTTATGATACGCTGAATTATAATATCAGAATGGAGCCGGGCGTACAGTCGTGTGCAGAGACGCTTAGACTTGGATCGGGTTCTTGCCGTGATTTTTCCTGGTTATTGGTTCAGATGCTGCGCCATTTAGGTTTGGCTGCTCGTTTTACTTCGGGATATCTTGTTCAGTTAAAGTCAGATGAAAAATCATTGGATGGCCCATCTGGCCCTGAAGAGGACTTTACGGATTTGCATGCCTGGACGGAGGTCTATGTTCCGGGTGCAGGTTGGATAGGGCTTGATGCAACGTCGGGCCTGTTTGCAGGAGAGGGGCACATCCCATTGGCGTGCACTCCTGATCCTCAGAGCGCCGCGCCGATATCTGGAATGGCAGAGCCAGCCAAAACGGATTTTAATTTTAAGAACACAGTTACACGAATAGAAGAAACTCCGCGAGTAACAAAACCATATTCTGAGGAGCAGTGGAACGAAATTCGTTCTGTCGGTGATGCCGTAGAAACGGACCTCCAGGCAAATGACGTCCGACTGACCATGGGCGGGGAGCCCACTTTTGTATCTATCGACAATCAGGACGGAGCAGAGTGGAATACAGCCGCTGATGGCGAACACAAACGGCAGCTGGCCAATACCCTCTTCCATAAGATGAAAGATGAGTTTGGTAAGGGCGCATTGATGCAATATGGGCAGGGCAAGTGGTATCCCGGTGAGCCACTGCCGCGCTGGAAATTGGCTTGCTACTGGAGGCTGGATGGATTACCTATCTGGAAAAATGACAAGCTCCTGGCAGACCTTTCTAAAGACTATAAATTTACTCAAAAGCATGCTGATAAATTCATGTCGGAGTTGGTTTCGGAACTCAACATTGATTCTGAAAATATCTCTCCGGCTTATGAAGATCCATTCTATTTTGTATGGGAAGAAAGCAAAGTGCCAGTCAATGTAGATCCGTTAAAATTCGACCTGAAGTCGTCTCTTGAGAGGCAGAAACTGGCCCAGTTATTAAACGACGGATTGGACAAACCTGTGGGTTTTGCCGTGCCGATAGGCTGGGACGCTAAAGCAACTAATTGGCAAAGTTGTAAATGGTCGTTTCGCAGAAATGATTTGTTTTTGGTTCCGGGAAACTCTCCTGCCGGCCTGCGCCTTCCTCTGGATTCTATTCAGTATTTTGATCCCAAAAAAGAAGAAATAAAACCAGAGAGAGATCCTTTTTATGACGCTGGTGACTTGCCTCATCCTGATGATTTGATCTCCGTTGCAGAATCTCCGAAAGACTTTAACAATAGTAAAAAAATATTCAAGACATGCCTGATTGTGGAACCACGTGAGGGTAAATTGTTTGTTTTTTTGCCTCCTGTTCAGTATTTCGAGCATTACCTTGATTTGGTTTCTGCCATAGAGAGAGTTGCCGAAAAGCTTGAAATGCCAGTGCTGATCGAAGGGTACGACCCACCTTCAGACAATCGTATTCAGAAATTTATGATCACTCCTGATCCTGGTGTGATTGAAGTTAATATCCATCCGGCCAAAACCTGGGATGAGCTTCAGCATAACTACAAAGTGCTATTTGAAAAGGCCAAGGAATCTCGTTTGATCTCAGAGAAATTTGACCTGGATGGGAAACACACAGGAACAGGCGGTGGAAATCACGTTACGCTAGGAGGAGTAAAACCAGCAGATAGCCCATTGCTACGCCGACCTGATGTGCTTCGGAGTTTCATTACCTACTGGCAGCACCATCCATCTTTATCCTACCTGTTTTCTACTCAATTTATTGGCCCCACCAGTCAGGCCCCTCGGGTAGATGAAGGACGCGACGATATGCTCTATGAGTTGGAGTTGGCCTTTCAGCAGGTTCCTGATGGAAAAGAAGATGAGGTGCCGTACTGGTTAGTGGATCGGCTTTTTAGAAATCTTTTAGTAGATATTACCGGAAACACGCATAGAGCTGAGTTCTGTATTGATAAACTGTATTCCCCGGATTCCTCCAGCGGAAGGTTGGGAATTTTGGAGTTTAGAGGCTTTGATATGCCACCGCACTATCGCATGAGCATGGTGCAGATGCTGCTTATCAGAGCTTTGTTGAGTTGGTTTTGGAAAAACCCATACAATCACAAGCTTGTGAGATGGGGAACGGCTTTGCACGACCGATTCTTGCTGCCACATTATACCTATAAAGATTTGAGCGAAGTGATCAATGATCTTAGGAATGCCGGCTATGGTTTTGATATTTCATGGTTCGATCCATTCTTTAGTTTTAGGTTTCCATTTTTGGGTGAGCTCCAGGTCGATGATATCCATATGGAGATCAAAATGGCTATAGAGCCGTGGCATGTTCTGGGGGAAGAAATTTCGAGCTCAGGAACGGCACGTTTTGTAGATTCCTCACTTGAGCGATTACAAATCAAGGTTTCAGGCCTGACCGATTCCAGATATCACTTACTGTGCAATGGCATTCGTATTCCACTGAAGAGCACCGGTGTGCAGGGCGAATATGTAACCGGTGTGCGATACAGAGCATGGCAGCCGCCATCAGCCCTTCACCCTACGTTGGGAGTCGATACGCCGCTTACTTTTGACTTGTTTGATACCTGGACCAAAAAGTCCATAGCAGCATGTCAATATCACGTAATGCATCCCGGAGGTAGAAATTACGATACTTTTCCTGTCAATAGTTACGAAGCAGAGTCGCGCAGAATTTCACGATTTTTCGATTTTGGTCATTCTATTAACCTGGTTGAGCCAACCGTACCTCAGAATCAATCCGCCGGCAGGTTTGTTACCAAAGTCAATATTCTTACGAATTATGAGGCCACTGGAGAAAGCGTAAATCCAGATTTTCCTCATACTATGGATTTGAGAAGATACAAGCGATCACAATAGCAGTTATATTCGTGATTAAATTGATACCCCATGATTGAATCCTATCTGGTAGATAAGAAGTCTAACAATGCGCCATTCCTTGATGAATTAGCTACTTCTGAAGGGAAAGTAACCCCGCAATGGGAGAGGCTTGCCCGGTTTTACATCGGACTGGGCCCTGAGAAAATGGCTCAATATCACGAGGAGGTCAGTCGCCAGCTCAGGGAAAATGGTGTGACCTACAATGTGTATGGCGATCCTGAGGGCATGAACCGCCCATGGAACCTGGATCCTGTGCCCATGGTCTTTAGTGGGGAAGACTGGAGCGAAATAGAAAGAGGCTTGCAGCAGCGTGCACACTTACTGAACTATATCCTGTCAGATATTTATGGCAGCAGAAAGTTGATTAAAGCTGGGCTGATTCCATTTGAATTGATCTACAATCACAATGGCTTTTTGCGACAGATGGATAAGGTCAAATTAGATGGAGATCAAAACCTTATTCAATATTCCGCTGATTTGGCACGTGGACCAAATGGTAAGATGTGGGTGCTACACGACAGGACTGATGCTCCATCAGGGGCAGGATATGCTTTTGAAAACAGAGCAGCCATGACACGCGTTTTCCCGGATTTGATTAGGGAAAATCAAGTGCGCAAAATTTCGTCCTATTTTCAGATACTCAAAAACACGCTAGTCAACCTTTCGTCGAGAAATCACGAAAACCCGCGGATTGTGATGTTATCTCCCGGGCCAACGAACGAGACCTATTTCGAGCATGCCTATATATCTTCATTTATGGGTTTCACTCTAGCTTTAGGTGATGATCTCACAGTTAGCGATGGCTATGTTTGGTTGAAAACCCTCAAGGGACTGGAAAAAGTTGATGTCATCATACGAAGAGTGGATGATGTGTTTTGCGATCCGCTCGAATTTAGAAGTGACTCGCATTTAGGGGTTGTTGGCTTGATGGAGGCAGTACGTCAAAAGAAAGTCACCGTCATCAACCCACTGGGTTGTAGGATTCTCGAAAATCCCGGTCTGATGGCCTTTTTGCCACGCATATGCCGTGAAGTAATGGGCGAAGAATTGATTTTACCTTCTGTGGCCACATGGTGGTGTGGTCAGGAAAAGGAAAAAAACAGGGTTGTCGATAATATTGATAACCTGATCATAAGAAAAATTTATAGAGGTGATGCGGATGCTTCGGTCTTTGGTGGGGACCTCTCACAGCAAGAGAAATATGATCTAATTGCTGAAATCAAAAGATCACCCTACATGTATGTAGGTCAGGAGGTGGTCAATTTTTCCACCACTCCATCCTGGATAGATCAAAAACTTGAGGCCAGAAACGCAGTTTTCAGAAGCTATGTCGTAGCAGACACTGAGAATAATGGATATGCGGTAATGTCCGGCGGACTCTCGACAAGCTCGGCGCAAAAGGGAGTTTTCATTGTTTCCAACCAATCAGGAGGAATCAGCAAGGATACATGGGTGTTGGGTAAATCTTCAGATGCTATTGTAGGTCAGAAGGATTTGGATCAGCATATAAAAGCCCAATTAATGAGCAAGCCGGTTTTGCCTAGCAGGACAGGTGAGCACTTATTTTGGATGGGACGATACATGGAGCGGGCCGTCACATCGGTGAGATTGATGCGAATGGCACTTATGACTTACACTGAAGCCGATGCTGATATCCATACAAGTGATGATCCGATTTTATCGACCTTGCTCAAAAGTCTTACCAAATTGACCGGGACGTTACCAGGGTTTAATAAAAAACACACCTTGAGAAACCCTGAAGAAGAACTGTTCTCATTGGCCACTGATGAGAAGCGAGCGGGTACATTGGCACATTCTTTAACTGCATTTTTGAACAATGGATTTGCCGTTCGTGATAGGTTGAGTTTGGACACCTGGCGTATTTTGGACAGTGTGTCAGAAGAGCTTTCCAGTATGAAAAATCACCGCAATGATTTGATGTGGGTTTATCATTCTCTGGATAATCTAGTCGTGAAACTGATGGCTTTTTATGGTCTCAATATTGACAATATGACCCGTGAGCCCACATGGCATTTGTTGAATGTTGGACGTTTTATTGAATCAGCGATCAACAACTGTTTGATGCTGGATTCAATGCTCACAAAGTCGTTTTCACGTGACGTAGATAGATCACTTTTAGAAGACACCCTCAGATGCAATGAAAGTCTTGTTACCTATCGTTATCGTTATCGCTCCAATCTTGAATTGGCGGGGGTTCTGAACTTGTTGATGCTTGATGAAGAAAATCCACGCTCAATCATTTATCAGGTTTTCAGAATAGAAAAACACCTGAAAGGGCTACCCGAGCAGATGGAAGGAGAAGGATTTAGTCAGGCTCAAAAGAAACTGCTTGAGGTCATTACAAAACTCCGACTTGTCGAAGTTGACGAACTCACCAGTCTCAATGAATCGAAGATGGTGCACCAAGAACTCAAAGCATTTCTTGATGAAATAAAAGGGCTGCTTTTTGAAGCCTCAGATCAGGTCTTTGATAAGTATTTCAACCATACGGGCAGCCGGTATAGCATGATTCAGACCTCCATACTTCCTGAAATATGAGATACCGAGTTGTACATATCACAGATTACATTTATGCTTCGGCAGCATCGCTATGCCACAACATGATGTTTCAAATACCTAAGGATTTGCCTTTTCAGATCGTTCGCAATTACTCGCACAAAATAGAACCTGAGCCGAGCTATATTGTGGATAGAGAAGATTTTTTTGAGAATAAGTACCTATACTTTTCTATTGAGCGTGCCCACAAAAAATTGAAAGTGACCTCAGAAGTCGAGATTGAGATATATTCACCCGACTGGATGAATGTGAATCCTTCTCAAACACCACCCTGGGAAGAAGTGGTTTCGTGGCTTCAAAGTACAGATGCACTCAATGACATCAGGCAGTTTTATCTGGAGTCGAATCATGTGCGATTTGTTGACGGTATCGAGGAATATACCCTGGAGTCCTTTATGCCGGGGCGCCCAATCATGGAGGCTGCTATGGAGCTAAATTCACGAATCAACAGTGATTTCAAGTTTACCCCGGGTTTTACCGATATCAGTACACCTATTTCTACCGTTTTTGAAACCCGAAAAGGGGTGTGTCAGGATTTTGCGCATTTTCAGCTAGCCTGCCTCAGGTCTATTGGGCTTGCAGCAAGATATGTCAGTGGATACATAGAGACATTGCCACCTCCCGGTGAACCTAAGCTCGTTGGGGCTGATGCTTCGCACGCATGGGTTTCGCTTTACATTCCGGGGATGGATTGGGTGGAGTTTGATGCGACAAACAATTTGCTTGTAGATGATAAGCACATTCGAGTGGCTGTGGGCCGGGATTTCAAGGATGTCACGCCTCTCAAGGGTATTGTTTACAGTGTGGGCAAGCAGAAGATGGAAGTAAGTGTAGATGTGAGAAATATGGATACTGATTATACTTAATAGTCCTTGCTGTCATAAATCAATATTCGGTCCCAGTTTGCCTTATGTTTTTTTAAGAAGGCCACATGCGCCGGATGATCGAGGTAAGTTTTGAGATCTTCCTGGCTTTCAAAAGTCATAGTAAGCAAGACGGAGTAGGTGTTATCCACCACGTCGCGAGGTGTCATAGCTGGTGTGCCAACGAAATAGGTTTTCACCTCATCAATTACCTCAAGTAACTCCTTGCTTTCGGCGATCAATATGTTCAAGTTCGCTTCGTCATGTGCCCATACTAGTACTGTATGCATGAGTTCCCCTTCAATTTCCTTCTGAGTAGCTTCGTCGGGCTGGCAACATGAAAAAGCCATAATGAGAACGACCAGCAGCCATGACGCTTCAATTAGTTGCTTGACTTTCATATATTTTTTGGTGTTTTTCCAGATCAGTCAGGATCTCTTTTCTGAGCTGAATGAGTTTTTGCACTTCTGGTTTATGTCGCCTGAAAGTTCGGTTTATCCTCCATCGAGCAAATAGATGATCGCCCAACCCGCGGTACCATGTCGAAAATTGGCCTAGTAGGTAAAGCGAAATAAAAGCGATCAAACCGGCCCACCAGTGATATATTACACCGATTGTAATGGAGATTCCCAAAAACCAAAACAAAAAAATAAGCGTGCCTATAGCGAAAGAAACAGTAGCACTAAAAGCTGGATTTATAGGTTTCTCATGTTCAGAGTTTTTAATCAAGCGAGGATGGTACTTTATTTTATAAAGCGTTCGGGTCATCAAAAAAGGAAGCAGGTTTCCACACAGACCTATCAGAAAGACAGGCAGAAAAAGCACCAACTGAATCACCTTCAGCGGGTTGAGTCTTCGTTGTTTAGAGTCTAGCAGGTGATGGTTGATTTTAAGATTCTTTATTTTTTCAAAATAGGTTTCAATCTTTTCTTTCACCTGTTCCACCACTTTTGGAGCCGTTTCCTGAAAGTGAATAACCGCATCGATCATTTTCTTTTTGACAGAAAAGTCTCTTTCAGGGTCGCGAGAATCCAAACGAAGGTTATGACTAAATATCTCACTTATATTCGAAATCAGCGGGTTTAATTCGTAATTATCAATATGAAAAATTTCATTTCTCAAACCCTCTTCCAATACCTCGGACATCTCCTTTATTGCCTCTTTTGATCCGTTTACAAATGGGAGTTTTTCAGGGTCAATGGGTGGCCCTATTTTCACAGTGATGTCACTCCTGAATCGGTGAGCATCATCATAGTTGAGCCCAATCGGAATCACATGAACGTGTTTTTTTGGGTTGACTTTGTGAAACCCCGTCAAAATCCTAATCGTCCCTGTTTTAAAACTCCTCAGCCTGTGCTCGGTAACACTACTCCCTTCCGGAAAGACTAAAATAGACCCATTCTTTTCCAGCGTTTTGTAGCATTCGGAAAACATTTCGGTGTTATCTACTTTTTTATCTTCCTTCGGCCGATATACCGGAATCATGTTAAACTCATGCCTGAGCAACCAGTTTTTGAATCCTTTGCCAAAAAACTCAGCCCCAGCAATAAAGTGAATGCGTTTTCTGAAAATGATCGAAACCACGAGAGGGTCAATCAATGCGCTGGGATGGTTAGAAATAAAAATAGCCGGGCTGTTCGGAGGGATATTATCAAAACCTACTACATGGATTTTTCTAAATAATCCCCTCAGCGCTAAATGAATAATGGACTTGGTGAGGTGATATACCATTGTTTGAGTGATTCAGCTAGAATTTAATAATAATTATGAAAGTGGCCTTCTCTAATTCTATTTGAGGTTTATTTCTGATTATCTTTCTTGGAATAAAATTGAATCATGGCCACAAACGAAAACAATTCTACTCAGCTAAAAAAGACTTTAGGGCCACTCATGCTTTGGGGGCTAGGTGTGGGGTATGTGATTTCCGGGATGTATTTCGGTTGGAATCTGGGTCTGGCCGAGGGAGGCACACTGGGTCTGGCTATCGCTACATTTTTCATCATAATCATGTATGTCACCTTCACTTTTAGCTATACCGAACTGGCTTGTGCCATACCAAAGGCCGGAGGTGCATTCGATTATGCTGATCGGGCCTTGGGAAAAAAACTTGGTTTTCTTGCTGGGATGGCTCAAAATGTGGAATTCATATTTGCGCCACCTGCCATTGCAGCTGCCATTGGGGCGTACTTCAATATTTTCTTCCCCGCCATTGACACTCTTTCTATTGCGATTTTCGCTTATTTGATTTTTACCATTTTGAATATAGTTGGTGTAAGAGCAGCCGCCATATTCGAGCTTGTGATCACGGTTTTGGCTGTTTTAGAGCTACTTATTTTCGCAGGAGTTTGTCTGCCCAATGTGGAGATAAGTAACCTCAAAATGAATGCCTTGCCAAACGGATTTCAGGGAGCCTTTGCTGCCATTCCATTTGCGATCTGGTTTTTTCTGGCAATCGAGGGAGTGGCTAACGTGGCAGAAGAAGCCAGAAATCCTCAGAGGAGTATTCTTATTGGGTTTGGATCGGCTATTGTGACTCTGGTGGTTTTGTGCTTACTCACTTTTGTTTCAGCTGTGGGCGTTGATGGATGGGAGTCAGTGGTTTATCCTCCGGGTAGTACCGAACCTTCCGATTCGCCGCTTCCTTTGGCATTGGCCAAAATTGTTGGCGACAGTCACATCCTCTATCACTTGCTCATCACTGTTGGGCTTTTTGGGCTGGTCGCTTCTTTTCATGGAATCATCCTGGCCGCAGGCCGCTCCACTTTTGAGTTTGGCAGAGTAGGGTATATACCCAAAGCTTTTGGCAGAGTGCACCCCAAAACGCAAACCCCAGCCAATGCTTTGATCATCAATATGTTTATTGGTATAGTAGCTCTCCTTACCGGAAAAACGGGCGAAATTATCACAATAGCCTGTTTTGGAGCACTTACGCTTTACATCGTTTCCATGATTTCATTTTTTGCATTGCGCAAAAATGAACCGAACCTCGAGCGGCCTTTCCGCGTGCCCGCTTATCCACTTTTCCCGGGACTGGCTTTAGGAATAGCCGTTGTTGCACTTTTCGCCATGACGTGGTACAATGTTAAGCTGGCGTTAATTTATGCCGCTATCTTGGTAGGGTCATACCTATGGTTTCTATTTACTGGTAAAAAGGGTTAATTTGATCTTATGTCAACAGAACGGATCATACAGCAGATAAAGGACAGTGACCACAATAAAGTGAAAGTAGCCGTCACCGATATTGACGGTGTGCTCCGTGGCAAGCTTATGCTAAAGGAAAAATTCCTTTCGGCGGCTGAATCTGGCTTTGGCTTCTGCGATGTGGTATTTGGTTGGGATGTGGCTGATCAGTCATACGACAATGCTGACGTGACGGGCTGGCACACAGGATACCCGGATTCAATAGCTCGCATTGATTTAGATACATTCCGGAGAGTGCCATGGGATGAAGACATTCCCTTTTTTCTAGGAGACTTCAGCCAAAATAAGACGAAAGGTCTGATTTGTCCGCGTACGCTTTTGAAAAATATAGCCGAACAGGCAAAGGGCACAGGGTTTGATCCTGTTTTTTCGCAGGAATTCGAATGGTTCAATTTTGAAGAGACCCCTGAGACCTTCGCAGATAAAAACTTTGTCAACCCAAAACCTCTGTCACCTGGCATGTTTGGTTACTCCATGTTGCGGAGCTCCGAGAATTCAGGATTTTTCAATGACCTTTTTGATTTGCTTGAGCGGTTTGGTGTTCCGCTTGAGGGGCTTCACACAGAAACCGGCCCTGGGGTATATGAAGCCGCCATTCGATATTCAGATATTTTGCTTGCCGCCGATAGAGCTACATTGTTCAAAACCGGGGTTAAGGAGATTGCTTACAAGCATGGACTCATGGCGAGCTTTATGGCCAAGCCCAGTCAGGAACTTCCCGGTTGCAGCGGTCACGTCCACCAGAGTCTTTGGAGAGATGATAAAAATGCATTCTACGATGCAAAAGACCCTGATGGCATGAGTGCGACCATGCGAAGTTATATGGCGGGTCAGTTGGCCTGTCTTCCTTATATTTTGCCTATGCTGGCGCCAACAATCAATAGTTACAAAAGATTGGTGGAGGGAGCCTGGGCTCCTACGACCATTACATGGGGTATCGATAACAGAACGACGGCACTTCGAGCTTTACCTGATTCGGAGCAATCCACGAGACTAGAGACAAGAGTAGTTGGGTCGGATGTGAATCCGTATTTGGCCATGTCTGCATGCCTGGCAGCAGGTCTTTATGGCATCAAAAAGGATATGGAACTGGATATTGAGAAAACAGCCGGCAATGGATATAGGGATGAGAAGAATGGCACCTTACCAGTCGATCTTCGGTCTGCTACAGCTCAGATGAAAGCTTCGGACATCCCGAATGAGCTATTTGGAGAAGACTTTGTGAATCATTTTGTAAAAACCAGGGAGTGGGAGTGCCGTCAGTTTGATAAGGCCGTCACCAATTGGGAAATGAAACGATATTTTGAAATCATATAATTGATCAGCTTTTGGATGGGCGATAGATTCAACTTCAATTTTCCTACACCAATTAGGTTTGGAGCAGGAGTCATAGATGAGCTCCCCGGCCATATTTTGGCGGTAGGTTTAGCACATCCGCTGTTGGTTACTGACCCACTTGTGGCTCAGCTAGACTTTTTCAAAAAAATAACCACTGCTTTAAAAAGTAAAGGTCTTGCCGTGGATGTGTATGCCGAAATGCATAAAAATCCTGTGGAGTCGGATGTGCTTTCTGGTGGAGATTTTTATCATGAGTCTAAGTGTGATTGCATCATCGGGATAGGTGGAGGCGTGGCGCTGGATGTTGCTCGAGCAATCGCTTTGCGGATCAATCACAGTAGAGATTTATTTGATTATGATGACCTTATTGGTGGGGACAAATATGTGACCGAAGAGGTGCCTTATTTCGTTACAGTGCCTACCACTTCAGGAACAGGAAGCGAGGTAGGTCGGAGCGCCATAATCTCAGAAGATGAATCCAAAAAGAAACGGATATTATTTTCACCCAAGCTTTTGGCGAGTCAGGTTTTTGCAGACCCTGAACTCACCATGGAGCTGCCGCCATTTGTAACGGCCGCCACGGGAATGGATGCTCTAACACATAATATGGAGGCCTATTTAGCCAAAAACTATCACCCAATGTGTGATGGAATAGCGCTGGAGGGAATGGCTTTAATAGCCAAATCAATAGAAAAGGCAACACATAAAGCTGATCTGCAGTCTCGGTCCGACATGCTTTTAGGGTCTATGATGGGCGGAGTGGCCTTCCAAAAGGGACTTGGAATCGTTCATAGTTTGGCACATCCGCTTTCATCCTTACTCGATACACACCACGGACTGGCCAATGCAATCAATCTGCCATATGGTATGGAGTTTAACTACGGTGGACAGGAAAGACGGTTTGATTGCATGGCTGAGTTTTTAGGTGTGGTTGACAATGATGGAGAAAGGGTGGTGGATTTCTTATTTGAATTAAACGAGCGGTTGGAAATGCCTATTAAGCTCTCAGAAATTGGTGTAGAGGAATCTCATGTTGAGGAATTGTCGCAGTTGGCTTTAGCTGACTTTTGTCACCCAAACAACCCAAAGCCTGTTTCGCAGCAGGATTTCAAATCAATTTATCAAAAAGCTTTATAGATGATTCAAATTGGTGTTTCAGCTTGCTTTATGTATCCTGACGCAGAAAGGCCTGTTTTTGGACCTAAGACACTGGCTTATTTGGAGCAGGATATGGCTCATTACCTCACACGACCAGGGGTTATCCCAATTCTAATACCCGATCTTGAAGATCCACTTCTTGAGCAATTCATAGATAATATGGATGGTTTTGTTTTTCAAGGTGGGACGGATCTATCACCTGTTAGTTATGGAGAGGAACCAATTGGCCAGTGGAAAGGCGATCGACAGAGGGACAAATATGAGCTTCGGTTAATGAAGTTGGCGATGAAAACGGGCAAACCTATACTTGGAATCTGTAGGGGTATGCAGCTTATGAATGTGTTCTTTGGCGGAAGTCTATATCAGGATACTTCTACCCAGCGAGAACGTGCAATCACCCACAGAAATGCAGCTTTGTATGATGCTTTGAGCCATGAGATTCGGTTTACTCCGGATAAAATTTTGGAAAAAGTTTACAAAGGGAGTAGCTCGAATAGGGTCAATAGTGTTCATCATCAATCCATAAAAAGTTTGGGCGCAAGTCTGGAAATATTGGCCGAGTGTCCTGACGACAATGTGATCGAGGCTATTGGTTATACCAAAGCGCCCGATGGTTGGGTGATGGGTGTGCAGTGGCATCCTGAATTTTCCGCTAGACTCGGCGAAGAAATTATCGACTCATCCAAGCTCTACGACTGTTTTCTTGGTCAGGTCAAACTTTTGAAATCAGAATCTTAGGTTCTATGTGACTTATGAAAACAGAAATCACGAACATGAATATCATAAACCCAGCAACTGAGGAAGTAATAGCTACGCCGAAGCAAGATTCAGTTTCAAGTGTTGAGGAAAAGCTGACGAAGCTGAGACAGGGGCAGAAGCAATGGAAAAAACTTTCAGTAGCGGATCGACTCTCGATTATTCAGAATTTTGGCGGGCTGGTGAAAGAAAATGTGGACGAACTGGCCTCAATATTAACATCAGAGGTAGGTAAGCCAATCAAACAATCTCGTGGTGAGGTTCTTGGTTCGTTGAATAGAATTACTCATCTGGTTGATAATGCTGAAAAATGGTTGAGTGATGAGCTGATAACTGAGGGGGATACTGCAGAGGAGATCAAATATGAGCCCCTAGGAGTCATTGCCAATATTTCGGCATGGAATTTTCCTTACAATGTTGGCTACAATGTCTTTTTGTATGCCTTAGTAGCTGGTAATGCCGTGCTTTACAAGCCGTCAGAATATGCTTGTCTGACAGGTTTGAGGTTGAAGGAATTGCTCGTCGAGGCTGGCGTGCCTGAAGATGTGTTTGAGGTGGTGATCGGAGGAGGAGATGTAGGACAGTATATGCTGGAAGCAGATTTAGATGGTTATTTCTTTACGGGTTCTTACAAAACTGGGGTTCACATAGCTAAGCAAGTTGCCCACAAGCTGGTGCCGGTTCAGCTGGAACTTGGAGGCAAAGATCCACTCTATGTGGCTGATGATGTTCCTGATATTAGGCATGCAGCCGTCAATGCCGCAGAAGGCGCTTTTTATAACAATGGTCAAAGCTGTTGTGCTGTTGAGCGGATTTATGTGCACAACGGCATTTATGATGAATTTCTGAAGGCGTTTATTGATGAGGTGAAGTCATTCCGGATAGGCGATCCTGTGCAGGAAGATACTTTTATTGGTGCGATGACCCGCGAACCTCAAATTGACGTAATCCTCGGTCAGGTGAAGGATGCTTTGAATAAAGGAGCGAAACTAGAGCTTGGAGGAAGTCGCCTTGCGGGCAAAGGCTATTTTCTGCAGCCCACTGTTATGTCTAGCGTCAACTCTTCCATGAGTATAATGATGGATGAGTCTTTTGGGCCAGTGATTGGGATTCAAAAAGTAGATTCAGATAATGAGGCCATGAAACTCATGAATGACACGACTTACGGTTTGACAGCCGCAGTTTTCTCTTCTGATGAGGCAAGAGCCAAAGCGATACTGGATGAGCTCAGTGTTGGGACGGTTTATTGGAATTGCTGCGATCGGGTCAGTCCCAATGTGCCATGGTCGGGAAGGAAAAACTCAGGGCTTGGTTCCACTCTATCTTATCAGGGAATCCGAGCTTTCGTCCAGCCAAAAGCGTATCATTTTAGAAGTTAGAAATTCGCTTATTTAGTTTTTCTTAACCGAGCTTCATTTTTCGGGTTGGTTGTTAACTGAAATTTGATTTCAAACATGAAACTAAATTGATTATCGAGCAAAGCAGCTATTCTGTAGATTTATAGAAGCTCCTTTTATTTAATAGGCTTATTTTAGCTATCCACCAGTTTGTGACCCTCAACCAACCACTATGAGACTATTGATTGGCTTTGCTGTTTTTCTAGGACTGTTGACGTCCGTATTCTCGCAGGAAATAGATCGCGAAATGGATAGTTTGCGTTTTACGCTTAACCATGTTGCCATCGACGATCATGAAAAGTTGGCTGACGTGCATTTGGAGATGGCCTGGAAGCTTCGGGACATACGTCCTGACTCCAGCTTATACTACGCCAATATTGCTCTGAGGCTTTCCCAAGGAAACAGCCTGAAACATCAGGAAGTTCAGGCAACAAACTACATCGGCATTGCTTACCGCAATTTGAGTAACTACTCTCAGGCATTTGAGAAATATTTGGAGGCACTTAACCTGGCGGAAGCCATAGGGGATGAAGAACAGGTCGGATATTCACTTATTAATTTAGGTAATCTGTACCTTTTTCAAACCAACTATCAGGGCGCAATCAGGTATTTTATCCAGGCACTGGATCAGGCTCAGGCATTGGCCAATAGAAGAATGGTGGCCTATTGTTATCTGAATTTGGGGCGGTCTTATATGGGGATTTCAGAATTTGGTCAGGCCGAGTTGTACTTTCGGCAGGCAATCGAAATCAGAGAAGATCAGGATGATGTTTATGGTCAAATTGCCGCAGAGATTGATTTGGCGGAGGTCTATATGCAAAAAGGTGATCTTGAACTCTCTTTGGTCTATCACAAAGATTTGGTCAAAAGAATAGATGCCGAAGATAATCCAAGAGCCTTGTGTTTGGTTTACAATAATATGGCCAAAATTTACCTGGCTCAGGGATACCTTAAGCAGTCGGAGCAGAGCGCATTCAAATCGCTTCAAATCGCAAAGGATGTATCTTCTAGATTTGATGAGAAAAATTCTCTGGAAAGCCTGAGTGAGATTTATGCCAAGTCAAATAACTACCAAAGGGCATATGACTATCATATTAAGTATGCGGATATGAATCAGCAACTTTTTAGCGAAGAGAACATTCGTAAAATAGAACAGCTAAAAAGCCAATACACCATCGAAAAACAGGTCGCAGAGAATGAGTTTTTGAAGAAACAGGCAGAACTGGACGAAAAAATCATCAGCCGTCAGCAGGTCATCATCATACTAACCGTGATTGGATTTATGCTCCTGCTTGTCATTGTGATTATCTCATATCGCACGCTCAAGATACGTAAGAAGCTCACAGATGAGATTCGCTCACAGAAAGATCAGATTCAATCTGATAAGGATTTGATCGAGTTTCAGGCTGTCAGGCTGGAAGAGCTCAATGAAGCCAAATCTCGCTTTTTTGCCAATGTATCACATGATTTACGTACACCACTAAGTTTGATTTATGGGAATATTGAGATGCTATCTGAAGATGAAGACTCGTTTCTCTCTCAGGGAGCGAAACGTAATCTGGATATTGGGTTAAAAAACTGCAAAAGGCTCCTTTATCTCACCGATGAGATCAACGACCTAACCAAACTTGAAGAAGGCAAGATCATACTGAAAAAAGAAGTTGTCAAGATCGGATCGTACCTTCGGATGCTTACGACTATGTTTGAAGGGACAGCTGAATACAAGGGGGTTACCCTTGAATATGAAAACAATCTAGCTTCTCAGGATAGCATTAGCGTAGATCCCCGCCAGTTCGAAAAAATCTTCTATAATCTCATCTCTAACTCTATACGCCATACTGAAAATGGAGGTACCATAATTATTCGAGCTCGCAAAGACGTATCTAAAGTTTTGATAGAAATCATAGATACAGGAGAAGGAATACCAGCTGAGAGTCTGCCGTATATTTTTGATAGGTATTACCAGTCCAAAAACAGACCGCATAGATCTCAAGAGGGCTTAGGTATAGGTTTGGCGCTGGTAAAGGAGCTTGTGGATTTGCACGATGGAGAAATTGTAGTGGAGAGCACTCAGGGAGTTGGCACAACATTTACACTTTCGTTTTACCTCACCGATAAAAAGGCGGAAGAAAATACTGATCAGGAGCTTTTCACTCATATCAATAGCAGGCGCCATCTATATACTGAACTAGATAAAGAACCGGAGGCAGGCCTGAGCTTGCCAAAGCAAGGAGAGGGCATGAAGTCCGTGTTGCTTGTAGATGATCACCCGGAAATCAGATATCACATCAGACAAATATTGGAAGACAGCTACCATGTTATAGAGGCAGCACATGGTTTGGAAGCTTTAGAATTGCTCAAAGGCAATGATATAGATTTAATCATTTCTGATTTGATGATGCCCTGGATGGACGGGTTTGAGTTGCTGGAGGCGATCAATGCCAATCAGAATTTCAGAAAGATACCAGTACTGGTAGTATCTGCCAGGATTTCAGAAGATGATCAGGAGAAAGTGCTTTATCAAGGAGTGAATGATTATCTGAAAAAGCCATTTCACAAAAAGGAACTTTTGCTCAGGGTGAATAACTTACTCCAACTAAAAGAGAAATGGGATGATAGTGGTAGTGAGTTTAGCAAGCTCTTCGAAAAAAACAATCACGAGGTTTTTGAGAAGGATATTTTGACCAAGGTTGAGTCCTTGATAATGGACAAAATCGACGATGCAGGCCTATCTGTTTATGATTTGGCGGATGCCATGGCTGCCAGTGAAAGACAGGTGTACCGCATGATCAAAAAGATGACGGGACTCACCCCATATGAATTTATCACGGACATCAGGATCAAATACGCAGACTATCTAATCCGTAAGAATAAGGTCAAAAATGCTACCGAGGCGGCAAAATCTATCGGGATTAAAAACGTCACAACTTTTAGTAAACAGTACGAGAAGAAATTCGGCGTGAAACCGACAGATTTTTTTGGAGGCTAGTTTTCAATTGAGGCAAACAAATTCAGGAAAATTTGCAGAGAGGGGTTTCCGAACCCGTAAAAATAGTTTTCCGCATATATCGAAACGATCATATTTTCTTCAGGAACTAAAAAAAGAACCTGTCCATGGTCAAGAGGTGTGAAGAAGATATCTCCTCTCTCAAAGCCGAAAAAATCCGCATATCCCTCAGAGAAAGATCTCCATCCGTAGCATAAATCATAGTACCTGGCAGCTTCAGACCTGGGAAAAAGCATTTCGTATGACCAATCTTCATCGATTACCCTTCTCCTTTGCCACAAGCCGTAGTTAAGGAATAAATACCCCAATCTGGTAAAGTCGATATCCCGCAAAAACAAACCAGATGCACCGTCCAGATTACCGGAAGGATCGTACTCCCATCTATAGTTTTTGATCCCTATGGGTTTCAATATGTGTTCATCAATATATTCTTCAAGGTCAATTTCGCCCAAAGCATATTGCATGATGCTCGTCAGTAAATTGGCTCCACCTGAGTTTACCACCAGCCTTACATCGGGCGGGGCTTCCATGTCCTGTTTGATCACATACCCAGGCCAGTCAGTGGTGTTTTTCATTCTGCTAAAATCAGCCGATCCTACCTGTATGGCCGATTCAAACCAAACCAAGCCACTTTTGTTTTGTAAAACATCCCGTATGGTGATATCTTTTTTCTCAGGTTGAGCGTCAAAAATATTGGAGTACTTGGGCATGTAAAGCAAAATCGGGTCATCCAGGCTTTTGATATACCCGTCTGCCACAACCTGCCCCAATGCCGCAACAGTGACTATTTGAGAAACTAACCCAGCCGGCCTAATTGCTGTTCTGAACGAATTGTCATAGTAGTTTTCAAAAACGATTTTATCCTGTTTGATTATTGTGAGCGATTTGATATCCTCAAAGTCTCCTTCCGCTATTCTTTGGTGCAAATCAAAAAGCATCTCGTTGCTCATACCCACGTGAGCAGGTTTGCCGTATTCCCATACTTTCTGATCATCAGGGAGTTCCTCGTTTGGATAGCAGGAGGCAATTGTGAGCAGCCATATGTAAGCCAGGCGTTTCATTCTTTAGGTTGCTTGTAAAATAGCCCCAGGCGCATACCAAAGTTGAGAGTGAGGCCGGTATATTGATTACTTTTTACCTCTGTTAATTTGAGTTGATGGGCTTTTCTATAGCCCAATGAGGTAAAGAATTGAACAAATGGAGTAGGTAAATAACAAAACTGAACCTCCGGTTTGATGAAGTAAAACCGATCCTCAAAAACCGCAGACCCTGTTTCCTTGTTTTTCCAATTCATATCAGCATGGCTCAGGTTGATGCGAGCATATATTTGAATTTTTTGATGTCTGATCAAGCTGTGACCAATAAAACCTCCCATTTGTTTATAAGGGAGGTCATAATCGTTTGGAAAAAAAGGGTGTGATTCTACTTTTCCTCCGCCTTGAGAGTAAAAAACACCCGTAGTAAACCCTTGGTAAAAAACACCTGCGCTTATTTGCTGCGATAGAGAATACCCGTCTCTCTCATGAGCCCCCTCTATATTAAACCCCAAATATGGGGCAAACCGCTCTGTGAACAGCTTTTTGTCCATTTCCAACTCAAGTGAATCCGTTGGGAATTCGTTTTCTTCTTCGTCTTGGGCGCAAACTGAAAATGAAACAATTATGATAGAAAGGAAAATAGCAACTCTCACAGACTTAAAACATATCGCTAGACCAATACCCATATTATAAACTTAACATATCAAACCAATTTATATGCGGTTGATGTGGGAGAATCTTTGATTAATTCCATTTATAATTGGTTCAAAATCTCATCCTTCAGAAAAATACAATTGAGATGCAACCCCTTTACATTTACTCAGTCTTTGAGAGTGAAAGCATTAAATAATTGACCAATACCACCCTAAATATTCATGCAGATCTAATATCGCGCTGTAGGAACAATGATTCTCAGGCGCAATATGAGATATATAAGCTTTACTCCAAAGCTATGCTTAATACAGCCTTTCGGATAATAGGAGTGGTTGAGGATGCTGAAGACGTTTTGCAGGAATCTTTCGTGAGTGCTTTCAAGAACCTGCATACATATAGAGAAGAGGCATCTTTTGGAGCATGGTTAAAGCGGATTGTAGTCAATCGGGCACTCACACTTGCTGCAAAAAAACAGAAGGAGATGTTGATACCTGAAGTTACAGATGAAGTGTCTGAAGAAACACCAAAAGATGAAACGGACCTAAAGCTTAGCGTAGAAAAGGTAAAGCAGGGTATTGAGGTGCTGCCTCCTGGGTTTAAAAGTGTACTCACCCTTTATTTATTTGAGGGTTTTGATCACAAAGAGATAGCTGACGTTTTGAATATCAGTGAATCGACATCTAAATCTCAGTACAAAAGAGCGAAGGACAAATTGAAAGAAATATTAAAGTCAGAAGTAAAATATGGGTGACTTGTTAGAAAAATACATTGTAGATCATAGGTCTGAATTTGATGACCTTGAGCCATCAGCAGCTCTATGGGGCAAAATAGGTGAGGATCTGCAACCTGAAAAGAGCAGGTATGACTGGGGGTTATTGTGGAAAGTTGCCGCAATTGTATTCCTCGCATCTACGGTATATCTGGCCTGGGATAGGCAGTTTGCGGATATCCCGGAAACCACAGCTTTCCAATCAGAATTTTTCGAAGCTGAACGTTTTTACGTTTCACAGATTTTACAAATGAAATCTGAATTGCATCAGCTCAATATTGAGGAGAAAAACGCCGATTTAATTCAGGAAGAGGAAGAACTCAGCGAGATATACAAGCGACTAAAACAGGACTATCTCAGTAGGCATACCAATGAGGCCGTTAAAGATGCTTTGGTAGAAAACTTACGATTGAGAATCAAGATTCTCGACAATCAAATAAAAATTTTGAAAGAAATTAATAGCACAGATTATGATAGCGAACATACTGAAATATAACCTGCTGGTTTCACTAATAATTTGGAGCAGCCAGGCCTATGGCTCACGGCCTGATCACGAGGAGCGAAGGGTCATCAAAAAAGCATATGAAACCAATAAATCTGTGGTGCTGGAGATAGACAATCAGTTTGGGAGCATCCATGTCGAGAGCTGGGATAAAAACCAGATCGAGGTTGAGGTGGAAATCATCGCCAGAGGTAGAAATGAAGATCGGGCAGAGCGCATCCTTAGTAAAATTGATATTGAT
Organism: Cyclobacteriaceae bacterium; assembly: GCA_039944535.1. Lineage (GTDB taxonomy): Bacteria > Bacteroidota > Bacteroidia > Cytophagales > Cyclobacteriaceae > JAMZMI01. Next base: position 316,540 of record JBDUYP010000022.1, on the reverse strand, counting down.
ATTTCAGAATCTTCGGATGAAATTTCCTTTGATACAGATGCCAATAATATTGATACGAGAAATGGTTCAGAGTCCTTCGAGATTAATTATAAAGTAAAGATGAACCCGAAAAACCCAATCAGATTTGAGAATAAATTTGGCGATATATACCTGCCATTTAGAATAGGGGATTCCGAAATTGATTTGCAATATGGCAATTTGAAGTCTGATGGTGCTGAGGGGTATTTTTTATTGGAATTGGCTTTTGGTAATGCTGAAATAGGTAATCTAGAATCTGCTGAAATAGAAGTGCAGTATGGCAATGTGAGCTTGAATGAGGTCAGCACTCTTGAGATGGAGCAGAAGTTTTCAAATCTGGAACTATTGAGTGTAGAAACCCTTGATCTGGAGAGTAAATATGGGGAAATCCGGTTGGGTACCGTTGATGTTTCAGAAGTGGAAGCTCATTTTTCTGCCTTCAAGTTAGAAAGTCTTTTGACTCAACTGGTTTTCGAAGGAAACTACGTTTCCGGTTTTGAGATAGAAGAAATAAGCAAGGACTTTACGCTGGTGGACTTGTCAGGGCAGTACTCCGGATACAAGCTAGGTCTTGGTGCGGGCTTGTCAGCTGATATTGAAGCTGAGTTTAGCTACGCACAGCTCAATCATTCAGGAGTAGATGTGGAATTCTACTACAAGGATTTTGACGGAAACAAGAAGGAATATAGAGGGCGGATTAATGGAGGAAACCCTTCTAAGAAAATCATTATCAATTCGAGCTACGGCAATGCGAGATTGACTCAGTAGAGTTCGGTCAGTTCAAAGTTTTCCTTTGCAGAATCGAGAATTTTTTCTCCGTGGCACTTTAGAATTCTAGCAGGAAACTTATTTATGAAGTGGTGGTTGTGGGTGGCCATGAGTATGGCTGTTCCGCTTTTATTTATTTCCTGAAAGAGTTTCATGATACCTTCAGCTACTTCAGGATCCAGATTCCCGGTGGGCTCATCAGCAAAAAGGATATGAGGCTCATTGATAAGCGCTCTGGCTATTACCACTCGCTGTTGTTCACCCCCAGATAACTGATGAGGCATTTTGTTTGAAACTGCTCCCAGTCCCACCCGCATCAGGACTTCCGCAAGCCTGCTTTTCATCTTGGCCTTATCCTTCCAGCCTGTAGCTTTCATTACGAAAAAGAGGTTTTCGGCAACTGATCGGTCATAAAACAATTCAAACGCCTGAAAGATGATTCCAATCTTTCTACGCAAGAATGGAATATCGCTTGTCTTGATCCCTCTTAGGCTGATATCACCTACAGTAATATTTCCCAGCCTTAGCGGAAGGTCAGCATAAAAAGTTTTAAGTAAAGAGGATTTTCCACTTCCGGTGCGGCCTACCAGATAAACGAACTCCCCTTTTTCTATTTCAAAATCCAAGTCACTCAGGACTGTAGTGTTTTCCTGAAATATGTTAGCACCTTCTACTTTAACTATGGATTCTGATGTAAAACTCATTTATATTTCGAGTTTTTGGAGTTTACCAAAAGGCAGTGATTCTATAATCTCTCTGAGCTCTGTTTCTTTACCTTCCAGACCATATTTTTCCAGTTTTTGGAGCGGCCTGTCAGATCTGAAATAGGCAATCAAAACGAAATTATCATCTCTTAGTTGGATGTAATCCGGGATTTTTGCTTTACCCTTTACTTTAATAATGTACATGGTTTCAATTCCTTGATCCACCATCCAACTAAGAGTTTATGTTATTTGTTTCCTTTGGCGTAATCAGCAAGGAACTGAGCAAGTCCACTGTCGGTAAGTGGGTGCTTAAGCAGGCCTGTTATTACTTTCAAAGGACATGTCACTACATCAGCACCAGCTTCGGCACACTGTATCATATGCGTGTTGTGTCTGACTGATGCAGCCAGGATTTCAGTTTCAAAATCGTAGTTGTCATAAATCTGCACGATTTGCTCGATCAACTCAATTCCCTGAGCTCCTATGTCGTCAAGTCTTCCCAAAAATGGTGAGATATAACTAGCTCCGGCTTTTGCAGCTAAAATGGCCTGTCCAGCATTGAAAATCAATGTGCAGTTTGTTCTGATTCCTTCATCAGAAAAAGCCTTTATTGCTTTCACACCATCTTTGATCATCGGAACTTTCACTACGATTTTATCATCAAGTTTGGCAAGTTCTTTACCTTCCTTCACTATTCCCTCAAAATCGGTTGAGATAACCTCTGCACTTACATTGTCATCTACTATATCACATATAGCTTTATAATGAGCCGTAATGTTAGCAGCACCGGTGATTCCTTCTTTTGCCATTAGTGATGGGTTGGTTGTTACACCATCCAAAACACCAAGGTCATAGGCTTCTTTGATTTCGTCAAGATTGGCCGTATCAATAAAAAACTTCATGATTTAAAAATTTATTGTGTGATAACTAACTCGGTTGTTCTAAAAGTAAAAAAGGCAAACAAGATATCGCACCGCTACAACCGCTTACCCTTGCTACCTTCCGGTCCTGGGGGATTCAGCAGGAGCTGGTCGTATCTGTTTGCCCGCCGCAAAGTTAATTAAAGAAATGCGCTATCAAAGCACAGAAAGAAATTATAAGTCTGTGATTTTTCTAAAATACTCTTCGGGCATGGTACTGTCGTCTTCTTCGTCTTCTTCATCGATTTGAACTGTAGAGAAAAAGGAACTATCGAGCACATCATCTAGCTCACCAGTATGGTCAAATTGATCATTTTCTTTGAAATGCATAATGATTTTTGAAGCAAAGGAAGTCAGAACAGGTGTTTTTGAGCAACTCATGGGGATCATCAATTGATTATCGTTGAGTTAATAAAACCAATAGGTAATCCGGTGTTAATGACTTTCTTACATACATAGAAGTAATATTGGATGCCTTGACAAGTTTAGATTAATATTGCGGTTCTAATTTCAGCGCATGAAATATGCTTTTTTCATAATAGTTCTAGTTGGTTTTGTTGCCGTTCAGGCCCAAAGTAAAGTCTATATAGGCTTTAAAGCAGGGGGGCAGCTGGCCACCGCCTACATGGATCATACGATTACTACCAAGTTCATTACCACAGATTTCATAACAGGCTACAACGGCGGTGCGCTTGTTAAAATTTTCACGAAAAAGAGGGACGCGTTAATTAACCCTGGATTGCAAACTGGGCTTTTTTTTGATCAAAAAGGATGGGGACAGGTCTTTCCAGATACAGATCCGGAGGTGCCTAAGTACAGGGTTAAGCTGAGTTACATTCAACTGCCTATGGAAGCAATTATTAATTTCGGAAGAGGTAAGACCAAAACATTTGTCACCTTGGGATGGTACCTTGAGTATCTGGTGAATGTAAGCAAGTCAGATTATCCCACTGATGCTCAACGCCAACAGTTGGAGGATAGAGGCATTGATTTTTACACCTATAGATCTGATCGAGACCGTAAGCTTGGCTATGGCCTCAGGGTCTCTGCGGGGGGACAAAAAGACTTCTCATTTGGATCCATACATTTAGATGTTTTTGGTACCTTTAATATAGGTAGTGTACTGGATCATCAAGACTTCAAAACTGGCATACCGGATTTAAGTAACCTCTACACCGCCGGTTTTTCGATTGGGTATTTGATCCCATTCGGAAAACTTGATTATTGAGAGAAATTTAAGGCTCTATTGAATTGCTTTATTTTCTTATTAAATTTTAATGAAAACGTTTGTTTAATTATGAATTTGATATGAAATAACCGAAAATTCTATGTTATTCTCAGTCTTACCTCTAAATTTGCGGCTAAATCACAACAAACTAAACTATTATGGCAGTTGAAAAAATCAAAAAAGCGTTAGAAGCGGCTAAGGATAAGCTTTCTGCGCTGGGAATCGAAGAACAATTGGTTTCGGAAATTGAGTGGTGCCTTGGAAGCTACGCTCACGATGGTAACCCTGAAGGCCTTTTCACCAAGGGTGCAGAGGCGGCAAAAGCCTTAGCGGCATTTAAGAAAAAGAATGACAAGAAGGTCTCAAAGAAATTAATCGCTGACCTTGAAAAAGCGTCTAAAGCCTAGTTACGAAAAAAGCCCGATGAGGGCTTTTTTTATTTTCGTGGTATCAAATGTGAGTCTGCGATAGATCTGAGATAACTTCGTTTGGTGGCGATACTTGGATCGGAATAAATATAGGCACTTAAGTCACCAACTACGCCCGGCTTATATCCTAGCGCTATGGCCACCCTTTCACAGAATTGAATTTCTTTTTGATGCACCTTTCTGTCAATTTTCATTAGCTGAATGACATTGTGCAGATACTCAAACTTCTCGTCGGGCGGCAGGTTCTTAAGGTTAGGGACTGGCTTGGGATGATCTATTATATTTTCTATAGTCTCCGACGACAGTCCGCTTTTTTCCCCAATGTCATGTATCAATATGCTTTCTTCCTTGGCTAAAAAGCCATCAGCCATCGAAAGATGTACGAGTATGCTTAGTTGTTCTTCTATTGGTAACATAGGCACAAGTTAAATCAATATTTGGAAATTCTACACAAGGATTTATTCCCTGATTAACCATTAATTGATGAAACGTCAATTTGTCAACATGAATTTCAATTTGTTTACTTTTTTTCTGGAAAGTTGTTGCATTTTTTTTGGATATAGGGCTAGCTTAGCGCTCATGATTAGAAACAATACATACTGGTGGTGGAAAATGACACAATAAAAATGTGAATAGCCAAGGTATGTCAAAACATAAATCTTAAAACCCGCTGTTCACAGCGGGTTTTTTTTTGATCTAAAAAGCATGAAAAATTCTTATAAACTAAAAATAAGACAGAAGAAGCTACTGGCCGACACGGTGACGCCTGTGGGACTATATCTCAAGTTGAGAGATCGCTACGCCAATTCTTTTCTTTTGGAAAGCTCAGACTATCACGGAGCAGAAAATAGTTTTTCTTACATATGTTGTGATCCAATAGCTTCATTTTCACTTCAGGAGGAGAATGTAGAAATTGAGTTTCCCGATGGGAAAGTGAGCTCGCAGAAGCTTGCTAAAAAGTCGGACTTACTTGGCAACCTGCGGTCTTTCATTGATCATTTCGAAATGCCTGATTCGGATGAGAAGTTTATCAAGACCGGATTGTTTGGCTATATGGCCTATGATGGGGTTCAATGTTTTGAGGATATTAGCTTTTCTAATCCCAAAACGCTTTCTTCAGAAATACCACAAATGCGGTATCAGCTCTTTAGGTTTATTATAGCTCTGGATCACTTTAGAAACGAGTGCCATATCATAGAGTGTTATCTGGATGAGCCAAGAGATGAGGCTTTTAGTGAATTGATGACGATCATTTCTCAGCAGAATATTCCGTCATTTTCTTTTGAAAAATCTGGTGAAACTGAATCTAATTTCACTGATGAGAGTTTCCTCGAAATTGTAAAATCAGGTATTAAGCACTGCGATCTGGGAGATGTTTTTCAGGTTGTTTTTTCACGACAGTTTAAAACAAAGTTTAAGGGAGATGAATTTCAGGTTTACCGCGCCTTAAGATCAATCAATCCATCACCGTACTTGTTCTACTTCGATTATGGTGGATATAAGATATTCGGGTCATCTCCAGAGGCTCAAATTGTGGTAAGTGACCGTAAGGCTGTGATTTATCCGATAGCGGGGACTTTTAGAAGAACAGGCGATGATGCAGCGGATGCAGAATTGGCTAACAAGCTGCTGGAAGACCCCAAAGAAAACTCCGAGCACATCATGCTTGTGGATTTGGCAAGAAATGATTTGAGCAAAAGCTCTGAAAATGTAGTAGTGGAGACTTATAAAGAGATTCAGTATTATTCACACGTGATTCATCTTGTTTCTAAGGTCACTGGAGAGCTTCATGATGATGCTGATCCCTTGGAAATAGTAGCGAGCACATTTCCGGCTGGCACCCTGTCGGGAGCACCAAAGTATCGAGCCATGCAGCTGATCGAAGAACATGAAAATACCGCAAGAGGTTTTTACGGTGGGGCTATAGGCTTTATGGATTTCAAAGGCAATTTCAATCACGCCATCATGATCAGAACGTTTTTTAGCCGTGATAATCAATTGTTCTTTCAGGCAGGAGCGGGCATAGTTTCAAAGTCCGACCCACAAAGTGAGGTGCAGGAGGTTTATAATAAGTTAGCAGCATTGGAGTCTGCAATGGCTTCAGCCGAAAAACTCAATGATTAATGAAGAAGGTATTAGTAATAGATAATTACGATTCATTCACATACAATCTCGTTCACATTCTCCGGGAATTGGGAATGTCAGAGCAGATGGAGGTGCATCGCAATGATAAAATTTCGGTGGAGTATGCTGATAATTTTGAGCACATTCTACTTTCTCCTGGTCCGGGCTTGCCAAAAGACGCTGGTATCATGCCTGATGTGATTAAGAGGTTCAGCGCAACGAAGAACATTCTTGGCGTTTGCCTTGGCCATCAAGGGATATCAGAAAATTTTGGAGGAACACTTTTTAACCTGGCGCAGGTGTTTCACGGTGTGGCGACTAAGGCACTTTTAACTGACGTGGAGGATAAGCTCTTCGCAGGGTTGCCAAAGGAATTTATGGTTTGCCGCTACCATTCATGGGCTGTAGAGCCGTCTAATATTCCTGCCGATTTACATATCACCGCACTGGATGAAGAGGGAAATGTAATGGCCGTAAAACATAAAGAATTTAATGTTCGAGGTGTTCAGTTTCACCCTGAGTCTATTATGACCGAGCATGGCATTCAAATGATCAACAACTGGCTTTCAATTAACTAAAAAATGAAGGACGTTTTAAATAAACTTTTTAAGTACCAGGCTCTGTCTAAGCAGGAGGCGTATGAGATTTTATCAAATCTGGCTACCGGCAAGTATAACCAAAGTCAAATGGCAGCATTTCTGACCGTTTACCTGATGAGGAGCATCACTGTGCAGGAGCTCGAGGGTTTCAGAGATGCAATGCTCGAACTTTGCGTGAAGGTACCAGCCGATGACTACAACGCCATCGACTTGTGTGGAACAGGAGGAGACAGTAAGAATACTTTTAATATCTCCACACTTTCATCATTTGTGACAGCTGGAGCAGGTCAGGTTGTAACCAAGCATGGCAATTACGGCGTATCCTCAGTGAGTGGATCGTCTAATGTGTTAGAAAGTATGGGGGCGAAATTCACCAACGATCTGGATACGATCCGAAAGAGCATGGATGAAGCCGGAATCTGTTTCCTACATGCGCCATTGTTTCACCCTGCCATGAAAAATGTGGGGCCAGTCAGAAGAGAGCTTGGCGTGAAGACTTTCTTCAATATGCTAGGGCCTATCGTAAATCCGGCTTTCCCAAAGAATCAACTAGTGGGCGTATTTAGTTTGGAGCTGGCCAGGTTATATGGTTACCTCTATCAAAATTCGGATAAGAACTTTGCCATTATCCATGCCTTAGATGGATATGATGAAGTATCGCTCACCGGCGGTTTCAAAATGATCATGAACAATAAAGAGGAGGTTTTGAGGCCTGCTGATCTTGGGTTGAAAACCTTGACAGAAGAGCAGTTGCATGGAGGAGATACGGTGGAGGAAGCTGCCAACATATTTAAAAATGTTCTTGAAAACAAAGGAACTGACGCTCAAAATGAGGTCGTCTTTGCCAATGCAGGTTTAGCAATTGCCACTGGCAAGCAGATTAGTGTCACAGATGGTGTGTCTCAGGCAAAAGAGTCGTTGGAGTCAGGTAAGGCTTTGGCTTCATTCAAAAAATTCATAGAAATCAATTCTTAAGATGGGAAATATTCTTGATCAGATTGTAGCGGATAAGCTAATTGAGGTAACTAAAAACAAGGAGCTGTACCCCGTTAAGCTTTTGGAGCAGAGCATTCACTTTCCCGGCAAGCCGGTTTCGCTCAAGCACTATATCAGGCGTGAGGATAAAGTAGGAATTTTGGCGGAATTTAAACGTCAGTCTCCTTCAAAAGGGGTAATCAATGGGGTTGCATCTGTTGAAAAAACAACTATTGGCTACATGCAAGCGGGTGCGTCAGGACTGTCGGTGCTTACGGATAAAAAATATTTTGGTGGAAAGAACGAAGACCTGACCACAGCCCGAAACTTTAATTTTTGTCCGATTCTCCGAAAGGATTTTGTCATTGATGAATATCAAATCATCGAAGCAAAGTCGATTGGTGCAGATGTGATTTTGCTGATCGCGGCTATTCTCACTCCCGAAGAGGTTAAGCAATTGGCGGCATTCGCCAAATCGTTTGGAATGGAGGTTATTCTGGAAGTCCACGACGAAGATGAGCTCAACAGATCCATCAATGAGTATGTGGATATCCTGGGCGTGAACAATAGAAATCTGAAAACTTTCGTCACAGATGTGGCTTTGTCCAAAGAACTGGCCAAAAAAATTCCGTCAGACTTTCTTAAAATGTCTGAAAGTGGAATTAGTGACCCGCAAACCGTGGTTGATTTGAAAGGCTATGGATATGAAGGGTTTCTCATCGGAGAAAACTTTATGAAAACAGGAAGTCCGGAGCGAGCGGCAAAAGAATTTATTGATAAGATCAAATCACTTACCGGGGAGTAAAATGAAACTCAAGGTTTGTGGCATGCGGGAGAAGGAGAATATTGAGGAACTGTTGCAGTTGGAGCCTGATTTTATCGGTTTCATTTTTTACGCAAAGTCTCCTCGTTTTGTGGAGAATTTTGAAATCCCGGATGTTCCCACAGAGACCAAAAAAGTCGGGGTTTTTGTGAATGAAGACGAGTCGGTTATTTTGGACTGTGTGGAGAAGTATGGACTGGATTATGTGCAGCTTCATGGTAACGAACCGGTTGAGCTTGCTGAAAGTATCAAGCAAAAAGGTGTTGGCGTCATCAAGGTTTTTGGTGTGATGGACGCCTTGCCGAGTGCAGAGATTAGACCGTATGAAGATGCGGTCGATTACTTTCTTTTTGATACGAAAACTCCTGCTCACGGAGGCAGTGGGCAAAAATTTGATTGGTCCATTCTGAAAAGTTATGACTCAACAAAACCTTTTTTCCTCAGTGGGGGAATTGATGTTTCTGATATTGAAGAGATAAAAAAAATGAACATTGAAAAACTGGAAGTGATAGACGTAAACAGTCGATTTGAGATTGCTCCTGGTTTGAAAAATATAGAAAGAGTGAAGGCTTTAAAAAGTAAATTATGAGTGGAAATGCTTCGAAATATCTGGTAGATGAGCGTGGTTATTTTGGGAAGTTCGGCGGAGCTTATATTCCGGAGATGCTCTACCCAAACGTAGAAGAGCTCAAAGAGAACTATCTCAAAATCATAGCAGACCCTAAGTTCAAGGAGCAGTTTGATCAGTTGCTCAAGGACTATGTGGGGAGACCTACGCCGCTATATCTGGCCTCCAGATTGTCTGAAAAGTATGGCGCCAAGATCTACCTTAAACGTGAAGACCTGTGTCATACTGGGGCGCACAAAGTCAATAATACGATCGGGCAGATTCTCGTGGCGCAGGCTTTAGGTAAGCAAAAGATCATAGCCGAAACTGGTGCTGGACAGCATGGTGTGGCTACAGCTACAGTTTGCGCATTGATGGGGCTGGAGTGTATCGTCTATATGGGTGAGATAGATATGGCGCGGCAAAAGCCCAATGTAGAGCGTATGAAGATTTTGGGAGCTGAGGTTCGTCCGGCATCATCCGGAAGTAAAACCCTAAAAGATGCTACCAACGAAGCGATGCGCCACTGGATCAACAATCCGGCAGATACGCATTACATCATCGGTTCGGTTGTGGGGCCACATCCTTACCCCGATATGGTGGCTCGTTTTCAGTCGGTAATAAGCGAGGAGATCGTGCAGCAGCTGCTCGAAAAAGAAGGCAAAACTGATCCTGATTATGTGTTTGCCTGTGTAGGTGGAGGAAGCAATGCCGCCGGGGCTTTCTATCATTATTTGGGAAAAGAGAATGTGAAGCTCGTGGCAGCAGAGGCGGCTGGCCTGGGCAATGACTCAGGTAAATCCGCTGCGACTACAGCTTTGGGTAAAGAAGGTGTTTTGCACGGCAGCAGAACCATACTCATGCAAACCCCAGACGGACAGGTGGTAGAGCCGTACTCCATTTCCGCAGGTCTGGATTACCCGGGTATTGGGCCATTTCATGCCCATCTTTTCGATAGCGGAAGAGCCACATTTGAGAGTATCACGGATGAACAAGCCATGCAGGCTGGTGTGCAGCTGAGCAAGCTGGAGGGGATCATTCCTGCAGTTGAGTCTTCGCATGCGCTGGCAGCTTTAGAAAACTTCAACTTCGATGAAAATGATATCGTAGTGGTGAATTTGTCCGGTAGAGGAGACAAGGATTTGGAGACGTATATCAAGTGGGGCAAATACTGAAAAGTGTTCAAGTAAGAAGGTGTTAATGTTTTTGACCAGGCGCGTAGCGAATGGCGAAAACGAAAAGCGAATAAAATGAACCGAATAGATAAAGCATTTAATGATAAAAAGGAGCGACTGCTCAACGTGTACTTCACGGCTGGTTATCCTGAGTTGGAGGATACCATGCGCATTGCTCAGGCTTTGGAGGCGTCAGGAGCCGACATACTGGAGATAGGCTTGCCTTTTTCCGATCCTGTTGCCGATGGGCCTACCATTCAGGAAAGTGGCACCCGAGCGCTTGACAATGGCATGACCCTCGAAAAGCTCTTTGCTCAGCTCGCTGATCTCAGAGAAAAAGTGAGTATTCCCGTGCTTTTGATGGGCTATATCAATCCTGTGGTTCAGTTTGGTATCGAGCGTTTTTGTGCCAGGTGTCAGGAGGTTGGAGTAGATGGATTAATTCTGCCGGATTTGCCGATGTACGAATACGAGGAGATGTATCAGCAGGTGTTTGAAAAGCACGGAATCTACAATGTGTTTCTGATCACGCCTCAAACTTCAGAAGATAGAATCAGGAAGATAGATGAATTGTCCAATGGCTTTATCTACATGGTGGCTGCATCCAGCATTACCGGCGCTAAAAGTGACATATCAGAAGAGCAGGTCAAATACTTCAATCGCGTCAACGCCATGGGCTTGAAAAATCGCAGAATGATCGGGTTCGGAATCTCCAATTATGAAACATTTGACAAAGCCTGCGGTTTTGCCGATGGAGCAATCGTTGGTAGTGCTTTCATCAAACAATTGTCTCAAGATGCCTCAGAAGATGGCATCCGTTCGTTTGTTCAATCTATAAAACAACCGTCATGATTATCCAATTAAGTCCTGAAATCACGGCAGAACAGAAAAATCAAATCGCCACACAAGTAGCGGCGCTTAAGTACAAAACCAACGAGGTAAAAACTCAAAAAGCTACTTATCTCGTGGGTATTGGGAAGACCAAATTTGACGTTCGGTCTTTTGGCCACATGCCGGGGATTTCCGATATCCACATCGTGTCGGATGACTTTAAGCTGGTTTCCAAAAAATGGAAAGTAAACGAAACTGTTATTGACTTGGGTGATGGTGTGAAAATAGGCGGTGGCAACTTTGCCATGATGGCTGGCCCGTGTAGCATTGAGGGTGAGGAGAATATTTATAAGACCATAGAGCATCTCAAAGAAAATGGACTCCAAATCATGCGAGGTGGTGTTTACAAGCCAAGAAGTTCGCCGTATTCCTTCCGTGGAATGGGACTGGATGGACTGAAGCTTTGGTACAAAGCAGCTAAAGAAAACGGCATCAAGATAGTGACCGAAGTGATGCAGGTTTCGCAGATCGCCGATATGTATGACTATGTAGATATGTATCAGGTTGGGGCTAGAAACACGCAGAATTTCAACCTTTTGGACGAGCTAGGCAAGGTGGACAAGCCCGTCATGATCAAGCGGGGCATATCGGGAACCATAGACGAACTGATGTACAGTGCCGAGTATGTGTTTGCCGGAGGAAACGAAAAGCTGCTGCTGTGCGAGCGTGGCATCAGAACATACGAAAGAGCATCTCGAAATACTTTCGACATCAACGCTATCCCTATTTTGAAAGAAAAAACCCACCTTCCGGTTATTGCAGACCCATCTCATGGTATCGGCATCAGAGATCATGTGAGGCCGGTGGCACTGGCATCTACAGTGGCAGGAGCAGATGGCGTGATTTTCGAAATTCACGATAAGCCGGAAAAGGCCTTTTCTGACGGTCAGCAGACTTTGGATTTTGAGGAATCAGCCAGGCTTATTAAGAAAATACGTCAATTGAGAGAAGTGCTACAAGACTAAAAAAAAATCAGCCCACATATATTCTCATATGTGGGCTGATAATCATACTGCCAGAAAAGCAAATAAAAAGCAGCAGATAGCGATTAATTTAAGAATTAAAGATATCATAGCAGTTATATTTCAGGACTATAGAAACACGATGCTGCCAAATGGTTGGAAGAAATATAAAAAAAAGTGGATTTGTTTCCCCTTTTTTCAGATGATGTGTCTATAGGGCTGTTAAAAGCCGATTATTGATTTATCCTAATAATCTTTTTTAGTGCCTTGTCATCAGCCTTGATGGACTTGTAGTGCAGAATGCTACCCTCAGAATTCACAACCATATAACGAGGAATCCAGTCTAGTTCCACTGATTCACAGAAGACACTGTTCCAGCCATCATCAAGTCGGAAATGCGCCCCTTCCAAACCGAATCGTTCGATACCCCTTTTCCACTCTTCTTCCTTTTTGTCAACAGACAGATAAGTAAATGCTACCTCCGCGTACTTGTTCTGGTACTCCTTGATTTGAGGAAAACCAACGATACAGTCCCTACACCATGAAGCCCATAAGTCGATGAAGATAGGTTGACCCCCGAATTGCGCAAGAATTTCCTTCAGCGTTAACTCACTTCCTTTCAGATCAAAAACTTTGGCTTGCAAAGCTTCAGTGCTCAAGCGCTCCTGACTGCCCTGCGCAACGGATCGAAAATTTAACAGTAAAAAGAGGATTGACCCAAGTATAATAAAAGTAGGTTTTTTGGTCATGGCTCTGGTTTAGTCTGGTTAGGATGGCGTATTGGTAGTATAATTTACAGATTCTTAAGAAAAGTAAATAGTAGGAATACCTTAAGCCACCATTTCTGAATTCGCTTTTGCGTTATCCCGCCACTCATTTGGGGTCACTTTCTCTACTTTCTTAAATACGGTTGTGAAGTACTGACTGGAAGCAAAACCGCATTCATAAGCAATCTGAGTAGCGGTTTTACCTAAATCATTTTTGAGCATTTTCTTGGCCAGGTCCAGTCTCTTTAGCGTGAGAAACTGCATAGGCGTAAGGTTAGTGATCTGCTTGCAGTGGTGTGTAAATCTGGTCACGCCCATCCCCGATGATTTGGCCATTTTCTCTATTGTCCAGGGGTAATTCAGGTGATTGGTCAATTCAGCAAGAAACTGCTTTGCAGACCTTACACTATCGGTCAGTGACTCATTGAGCTCCATTTTGCCTGTGTCCAATAGTGCAAGCAGGTGGATGAGCAGTTCGTTTATGTAAATCCTGATTTTAGACTCAACCTCCTGTACGTCCTCCTTTTGAACTACTTTGTGGATTTGCTTGAAACAGTCGCGGATTTCAGGACTGGCTTTCCAGACAGGTCGTTCGTTTTGGCGCATGAGCAAAGTCAATTTATTGAGGTCTGCTTCGGTCAATATGATCCAGTCTGGCCATACCCATTGCTCGTGTGGTCGTCTCACCCCCACATCTATGATTACCCAATAAAATCGACCAATCCCCACAATGGGGTTTCCCACTTTGTGTTCTTGCCATGGACGTGTTATCGTAAAGTCGCCAGGCATGAGTTCCATCTCTATGTTGTCCGTGGAATATGGCATACTGCCTGATTCCAGAAAATGAAATTCCATTCCTTCATTTCTGTGCCAATCCAGCCCCCAGTCCTGCTGGTCATTGGCACTCCAATAGCCAATAGAGTTCAAACCATTAGTGAAATCGCCCAGGCGTTTTCCGGGATAAGTACCTCTTGCAAACGCTTGAAATTCTACTTTCTCCCTTTTTACAGCACTCACAAGTTCGCGGCAAGTGTCGGCGTGATATACCGTTCCGGACTCGCTCAAATAAGTGGTGCTGTTCTGTTTGAAATTTTTCATTGATATATTTTAAACATATCTTAATTTGATAAAGCTTAAATTAACCTTGTTTTAATAGTATTGGGCTTGTTGACTTATTTATTGAATAAAATTAAACAAGCTGTAATTATCACTAACCCAAAACCCAAAAAAGTTGAAACCCACAACAATTAAACTCAGCCTGATGATGTTTCTCCAGTTCTTTATATGGGGAGGATGGTTCGTTACGCTAGGCACATTTTTAGGAAACAATCTCACTGCTTCAGGAGCACAAATCGGAATGGCATATTCCACCCAATCATGGGGAGCCATCATAGCTCCTTTCATCATTGGCCTCATTGCAGACCGATATTTCAATGCAGAAAAAATACTAGGAGTGCTGCATCTGATCGGTGCTGGCTTGATGTACATGATGTTCATTAGTGCCGATTTTGCAGGATTCTATCCTTATGTATTGGCTTATATGGTTGCTTATATGCCTACTCTGGCTCTGGTCAATTCCATTTCATTTAGAACCATGACTGATCCGTCAAAAGAGTTTTCCAAAATCAGAGTGTGGGGAACAATCGGGTGGATTGTGGCCGGGCTCGTTATCAGTTTCATCTTTTCATGGGATTCTCAGCAATCAATTGCAGGAGGTCTGCTGAAAAACACGTTTTTGATGTGCGCCATAGCCAGTGCAGTATTGGGGCTTTTCAGTTTTACACTACCGGCAACACCTCCTACAGTTGAAAAGGGTGAAAAAATCACCCTGAGAGAGATACTTGGGCTGGATGCGCTTGGGCTTTTAAAAGACAGAAACTTTTTGGTGTTCTTCATCTCCTCCATCCTTATATGTATTCCGCTGGCCTTCTATTATCAGAACGCCAATCTGTTTCTTACAGAAATCGGCGTATCAAACCCAACAGGAAAAATGACGATCGGTCAGATTTCGGAAGTAGGGTTTATGCTGTTGCTACCCATCTTCTTGAAGAAATACGGTATCAAAAAGACTTTACTTTTCGGCATGCTCGCATGGGTATTGAGATATGCGCTTTTTGCTTATGGCAATGCGGACGAGCTTGTATTTATGCTGCTAATAGGGATAGCCCTACACGGAATTTGCTACGACTTCTTCTTCGTGTCAGGTCAGATTTATACCGACTCCAAAGCGGGAGACAAATTTAAAAGCTCGGCTCAGGGAATGATCGCCCTTGCCACTTATGGAGTGGGCATGTTGATTGGCTTTTGGGTGGCCGGAAAAGTTACTGATAGCTATGTAAATGAAATAAATCACGATTGGGCAGGAATCTGGATATTCCCTGCAGCTTTCGCCGCGGGCGTGTTGATCCTTTATTTCCTCGCCTTCAAATCAGAAACAATAGAATATAAACAAGCAGATTAATGAGTACTGGATTGATTAGACTCGGATTGATTGGCGGAGGGCCAAGATCGTTCATTGGTATTGTCCATAGAATAGCTGCCTACATGGGCGAGGATTATAAGCTCGTCGGTGGCGTTTTTGATCTGGATCATGCTGTGGGAACTGAGTTCGCCGATAAGCTTGACCTGGACACGTCAAGGTCTTACGCGGATTTGGATTCATTCATTGAAAAAGAAAAAGCCCTTCCTGCCGAAGAAAGGATAGAAGCAGTGGCAATTTTGACGCCTAATTTTCTCCATTTCCAAATGGCGAAAAAACTGGTATCCGCTGGATTCAATGTCATTTGTGAAAAACCAATGACCACTACAGCGGCAGAGGCTGTGGAGTTGGAGTCATTGGTGAAATCCAACAATGTAATTTTCTGTTTGACGCATACTTATACCGGGTATCCAATGGTTCGTCAGATGAAAGCTATGATTGCCGATGGAATGATTGGTAAAGTCCAAAAAGTAGATGCACAGTATTATCAGGGATGGATCAACCCATTTATCCATGAAGCGGAAAAACGCAAGCAAGTATGGCGTCTTGATCCTGCCAAATCAGGTCAGAGCTGCTGCATGGGAGATATTGGCGTTCATGCATTCAACATGATGGAGTACACTTCCGGGCTTGAGGTTGAGAAAGTGCTTTCTGACCTTGAGCACTTGTATGAAGACAACCCATTGGATATCGACGGTACAGTACTCGTGCGAATGAAAAATGGTGTGCGAGGGGTCGTTAGAGCAAGCCAAATCGCTACAGGCGAGGAGAATAACCTGACTATAGCAGTTTATGGAGATAAAGCCGGCATCAAATGGGAGCAGGAGCACCCAACATTTCTGACCTTTATGGAGGAGGGAAAACCAACGCAGATCTTTAAGCCAGGTAACCCCTACAACTCAGAGTTTGCACTGGAAAGCACCAAAATAGCTCCCGGGCATCCAGAAGGATTGTTTGATGCCATGGGCAACATTTATAAAGGAACGGCACAGGCGATAAGAGGTCAGAAATTCAGAGAAGGGGCTTTCCCATCTATTGAAGATGGAGTGAGAGGGATGAAGTTTATAGAAGCTGTGATAAGCTCAAGCAAAAACGGTCAAACCTGGGAGGAGTTATAGCTTTCAGATTGACACTAAATATATTAATAGAGTACTAAATACTATGAAAACAATAAAAGGCCCAGCGATATTTCTGGCCCAATTTGCAGACACAAAGGAACCGTTCAATAACCTTAAAAATATTTGCGAGTGGGCAAAGGGCCTGGGATATGAAGGTGTTCAGATTCCCAGCTGGGACATGAGCTTGATAGATATCAAAAAGGCAGCTGATAGCAAAACATATGCTGACGAGATCAAAGGGATCGTTAATGAAGCGGGGCTTCAAATCACAGAGCTTTCCACCCACCTTCAGGGCCAGCTCGTTGCGGTTCACCCCGCCTATGATCAGGGTTTTGATGCATTTGCACCGGATTCTGTAAAAGGAAACCCTCAGGCTCGAACAGATTGGGCCATTGATCAGGTGAAAAGCGCTGCTGTCGCTAGCAAGCATATGGGCATAGATGTGATGGCTA
The DNA here is from genome assembly GCA_039944535.1 of Cyclobacteriaceae bacterium. GTDB lineage: Bacteria > Bacteroidota > Bacteroidia > Cytophagales > Cyclobacteriaceae > JAMZMI01. Next base: position 299,502 of record JBDUYP010000022.1, on the reverse strand, counting down.
GCTTTTCCGGAGCATTGATGTGGCATACCGTATATCCATGGCCGCAGCGCCCCAATGGTCTGGTAGAAATGGGCTTTGAGGCCTTGGCTGAAAGGTGGCTTCCCATTCTTGATCATGCCAAAGAAAACGGTGTTGAGATCTGCTATGAACTTCATCCAGGAGAAGACCTACACGATGGTATTACCTTTGAGAGATTCCTGGAAGCAACGGGCAATCATAGCTCAGCTAAGATTTTATATGACCCGTCGCACTTTGTACTTCAGCAGTTAGACTACCTCCAGTTCATAGATTTTTATCACGAGCACATACGCATGTTTCATGTGAAGGATGCGGAGTTTAACCCTACTGGTAAGTCAGGAGTTTATGGCGGATTTCAGGGATGGATTGATCGTCCCGGAAGATTCCGATCTTTAGGTGATGGTCAGGTAGATTTTGGAGGCATTTTTAGCAAGCTAAGCCAGTATGGATATGATGGATGGGCGGTACTGGAATGGGAGTGCTGCATCAAATCACCGGAGCAAGGAGCCAGAGAAGGAGCTCCTTTTATACAAAAACATATCATTGAGGTGACAGAAAAAGCCTTTGATGATTTTGCTGGAAGCGCTCCTGATCGCGACCTTAATAAGAAAATTCTTGGATTGAAATAACCCTAAATACCCCAAAGAAATGCGCAACATACTAACCCTAGCTTCTCTTATCATCATTTTGCTGTCCTGCAAAGAAGCCAACAAAACTGAACGCCCCATCGAACCGTGGGTGTTTAGGTCAGTTTTGGATGAAACACCCCGAATTGTCACGGCAGCACTGAGTGATGGGATTTGGGTCGCTTATGATGCTCGTACCTCTAGCTTGTTCAAAGCCTGGAAGGGTGGGGTCAACTTCGATGGCGCTGTTTACACCACCGTTCACGGTCCACAGCCTACAAGTGAGGGCTATGCCTATTATGTCGATCAGGCTGAAGATATAGAGTGGTTTGTGAAATCCGGGGATAAAAAGATCACCCCGAAACTGAAATATAAAGGACATAAGTTTATAGATGACCAGGTTACGTTCACCTATCACCTTATCGTTGATGGACAAACCATCGTTGTAACAGAGACGCCCGAGGCGATTGCCCGAGGCTCACAAAATGGTCTTTCCAGAACATTTACACTCGAAAACGCAGGTGGCATGCAGGTAGGCCTTTCGCTCAAGCTTACTTCGTTAGAAAAGGAGGACGATTATAAAACCAATGGGATTTTCAATAAAGACTCTGCCGAGACAATAGAGTATTCTGAAGGTTCCGTGCTGCAAGTGTACGGCGATTTGATCCTGAATAATGGAGAAGATACTTATCTCAGGGTTTACTATCACAAAGGTTTTGATAAACTCAAAGGAGTGCTGATGACTGCTGAGGATTCAGAAGAAAAAAGCGGAGCGTTGGTAGGAGCCGCCTTAATCGATAGAAGTGACTGTAAGTCATGCCACAATGAAAATGTAAAAACGGTGGGGCCTGCCTACATAACCATAGCCAGAAAATACAACGACAGTGAAGAGACGATAGATATGCTATCGCAAAAGGTAATAAAAGGAGGAAGTGGAGTCTGGGGTGAAGCGGCCATGACACCTCATCCGGGGCTGGAAGAAGACGATGCAAAAGCAATGATTGAGTACATCATTTCACTGGATGACAATGATGCCGATGAAGATGGTGGGGCATGGCATTTGGGAGTAAAAACCGTGCCACTCAAGCCTCAGGATCAGATTGAAATCACTGAAAAACAACCCGGTGTGGCCTCATATCAATATCTGTATAGTGGAGATCAGCCCAATTTTGAAGTTTTATTAAAAGAGGGTTCGCCTATCAAGGCTTCCGTTGTGCCGCGTATTCACATCCGTGACGAAAGCGATATTGGCGAAAAAACCCAACGGATTGCGATTGTTTTCAAGAGTGATTTGAGTATCCCAAAGACGGGGAGCTATAGTTTTCGTCTGGTGTCTGATGATGGTTCTCAGTTGTTTGTGGATGACAAGGCAGTCATAGACAACAGTGGCCCCCACGGTAAAAAAGCTCGTGACGGAGAGGTTTATCTGGAAGCCGGAGACCACCCGTTTGAAATTTGGTATTATCAAGGAAGTGGAGGCGGAGCTTTGTCGTTCCAATGGTTTGATATGAGCACAGGCAAATTTGAAGTAGTCCCCGAAACCATGCTTTCCGTTTCCCCCTCTCATTACATTGATTTTGAAAAATATGTGGACGTCAATGAATTACTCAAAAGCATACCTGGCGATAAGCAATGGCTGGCAGATGTGCATCCTGCATTTGATTTGTTTCAAGCCCGTCCTGATGATTTTAAACCTAGAGTAGGTGGCATTGACTTTCTATCGGAAGACGAAATGCTTGTTTGCACCTGGGACGAACTGGGGCCGGTTTACAAGGTTTCCAATTTCAGGTCCGAAGACCCGTCTCAGATCAAAGTTGAGCTGATCGCTTCCGGCCTGGCTGAGCCGCTTGGGATCAAAGTAGTAGATGGAGATATCTATGTTTTGCAAAAACAGGAACTGACCAAACTGATTGATAACGATGGAGATGGCATTATTGATGAATATGAAGCCATTGCTGATGATTGGACTGTTTCTGCAAACTTCCATGAGTTTGCTTTTGGGCTGGTGTACAAAGAGGGGTACTTCTATGGTGCTTTGGCTACAGATATTTTACCAGGAGGAGCCTCGGCACAGCCACAGCCACAGGATAGGGGCAAGGTGCTCAAGATTTCCAAAGAAACAGGAGAGGTAGAGCTCATTGCTTCCGGTCTCAGAACACCAAACGGAATTGGTATTGGAGTAGATGATGAAATTTTCGTGGCAGACAATCAGGGCGACTGGCTCCCGGCCTCAAAAATCAACCACATAAGGGAAGACGCATGGTACGGTTCCAGATCTGTTGATCCGGAGGGTACCAAAGATATGGTTCAGGATGAGCCCGTCGTATGGCTGCCGCAAGATGAAATAGGCAATAGCCCGAGCACACCGCTTTACATGGATAAAGGCCCTTATGCCGGACAAATGATCCACTGCGAAGTGACACACGGAGGTGTGAAAAGGGTTTTTGTTGAAAAAGTTAATGACAACTATCAAGGGGTAGTTTTTCGATTTTCTCAGGGGATTGAAGCCGGAGTAAACAGATTGGCGTGGGCTCCAGATGGCTCCTTATTACTTGGGGGAATTGGTGTTTCAGGAAACTGGGGTCAAACTGGTAAATTGAATTACGGGCTGCAACGCATGGTTTACAATGGCGCTTCTGTCTTCGAAATGCTCAGCGTAAGCGCCAGGTCAAACGGGTTTGAAATCGAGTTTACTGAGCCTATTAGAGAAGGACAAAACATCAGCGCAGAAGACTTTTTGATAGAGCGCTTTTACTTCAAGCCAACCCCCAAATATGGTGGGCCGAAAATGGACTTGACCGAGTTGAAACCCAAAAATTTCTATTTGTCGGATGACCGCAAAAAAATATTTATAGAGCTGGATGGGCTGAAGGAAAAACACCTGGTGTATTTCAGGGTAAAGCGTCCATTTATGAGCGAACTCAATCATGAGCTATGGACCACTGAAGCATGGTACACGCTGACCAATGTACCGGAGAATAAGCCTGGGTTTACCAACGATTACAAAGTGGTGCAAAACAAGCTCACAGACAAAGAAAAATCTGATGGCTGGAAATTGTTGTTTGATGGGAAAACCACAAACGGCATTAGAAACTTTAAATCAGAAAAGCTTGGTAAAAAATGGCAAGCTCGCAATGGAGCGCTAGTTTTCGTAGGAAAAGATGCCAATGCCGCGGGGTGGCAGGCGGCAGATGGAGGTGATATCATCATCACAGACAAGCCATACAAGAACTTCGAGTTTTCTATTGACTGGAAGATTTCCGAAGGAGGAAATAGCGGTATCATATACAATGTGCTGGAAGATGATCAGTTTGAGTACGTATGGCACACAGGCATGGAGTATCAGATTTTGGATAATGTGCGTCATGCTGATGGCCAAATTTTCAAGCATAGAGCTGGTGACTTGTATGATTTAATACCTACCAAATTTGTGACTGTAAACCCAGTAGGTGAGTGGAACCGCACAAGGATCATTGCCAGAGATAATCATATTGAGCATTGGCTCAATGGCTATAAAGTAGTGGAGTATGATCGTGGCACTCCAGAGTGGGATGCGCTTGTGGCTGGAAGTAAGTTTGGCGAAATGCCGGCTTTCGGAAAAGCAGATGCAGGAATGATCGCACTACAGGATCATGGAGATAAGGTTTGGTACAGAAATATCAAAATCAAAGAATTGTAGATGAAAAAGTTAGTTGGTTTGGGGATTGTTGCTGTCGCCTTGGCATCTTGTGTGAAGCATACGGATGAACAAAAAGTAGTTGATGATGTGCCTCAGGCTAACAGGTTTGAGAAGGAAGTTTTTGCTTCTAATCTTTTCGAACCTACTGAGTTGGTTGTATTACCAAATGATAAAATATTGTTTACTCAGCGAAGAGGGGGGATCAAACAATATGACCTGAAAACGAGTGAATTCACCGATTACGACTCTATTCCGGTATTTCATGAGCTTGAAGACGGTCTGATGGGTATTGGAGCAGATCCCAACTTCCAGCAAAATCGCTGGCTATATCTCTATTATTCCGTCTATGGTGAGCGGCCCGTTCAAGCGCTTTCTAGATTTACTTACACATCTTCAGGGTTGAAAAATGAGAAAGTCTTGCTAGAGGTTGATGTGCAGAGGGAAGAATGCTGTCATACGGGAGGTTCTATCGAGTTTGGTGGGGATGGACTGCTCTACCTTTCCACAGGAGATGATACCAACCCTTTCAATTCAGATGGTTTTGCACCTATCGATGACCGTGCCGGAAGAGCCGCATGGGATGCGCGCCGATCATCTTCAAATACGAACGATCTGAGGGGAAAAATTTTAAGGATCAAACCAGAAGCGAATGGAACTTACAGTATCCCGCCAGGTAATCTTTTTGAAGATGACGACCCGCTCACTCGTCCTGAAATTTATGTAATGGGTTGCAGAAACCCCTATAGAATAGCAGTTGACAGCAAACGAGGCTGGTTGTTTTGGGGAGATGTTGGTGCTGATGCTCAAAAAGCCGATGAGTTGAGGGGTCCAAGAGGGCATGATGAGTTTAACGTTGCTTTGGAAGCTGGTTATTTTGGATGGCCACTCTTTGTGGGAGATAATAAAGCATATAGAGATTACAGCTTCAAGACCAAAAAATCAGGGTCTTCTTTTGATCCCAAAGCTCCGATAAACAATTCTCCGAACAACACAGGGATTGAAAAGCTGCCGCCCGCTATGCCCGCAAAGATTTTTTATCCTTATGCGAACTCCCCTGAGTTTCCGCAAGTAGGCAATGGTGGTAGAAACGCCATGGCTGGTCCGGTTTATTATGCTGATGAGTATGACTCTCAGGACAAGTACCCCGACTTTTTTAATGGTCGTGTTTTCTTTTACGACTGGATTCGAGGTTTTATTTATTCTCTGGATCTGGATGATCAGGGTAACCCGATTGACTGGTATCCATTCATGCCGGACACAAAATTCAACAACCTCATGGATATGACATTTGGTCCTGATGGACAGCTCTACGCCATTGAGTACGGTACAGGGTGGTTTACCAGAAATGAAGATGCGCGCCTTTTGAGAATCAAATATAGCGGAGGTAACAGACCCCCGGTTTTGGAAGCCTCACTTTCTCAAACCAATGGAAAAGCCCCACTTGAGGTTGCTTTTGATGCATCAGGCTCCCTGGATTATGATGGCGATAAGCTCACATTCATCTGGAAGATAGACGATGAGAAAATCAAGGAAGACAAGTTTACCTATACGTTTGATAAGGAAGGTATCTACTATCCGGAGTTGATTGTCAGAGATCAAAAAGGTAATAAAGCCAGAAAGCAATTTGTGGTGGAAGTAGGGAACAAAGCCCCTGAAGTTTCATTGACCATAAATGGTAGTCAGACATTTTTCTGGAAAGGAAGAAAGGTAGTTTATGACGTGCAGGTTTCTGATGCTGAGGATGGTAGTTTGGGTTCTGGTATTGAACCAACCGATGTGGATTTTGATATTCAGCACTTCCAATCTCTGGACAAAGCCGAAGTTTTGGGACACCAAAAACCAGTCAGTGGTGGGCTTACCTTGATCAACTCTTTGGATTGCAAGGGCTGTCACAAAATAGACGGGAGTTCTATTGGCCCATCATATACGCAGGTTTCGGATACTTACAAAAATGATGCGGGAGCTCTTAATTATCTGAGCTACAAGATTATCAATGGTGGCGGTGGTGTTTGGGGCGAAAATATGATGTCGGCACACCCCGAGTTGAGCCTCGAAGATGCCAATAGTATTGTCAATTACATCCTTTCTCTCACCCATGTGAATGAATACCCTCTTTCGGGAGAATATATCATAAGTAAGTCCACGGGGCAGTATTTATTTTCTGCTTCATACAAGGACAAAGGCAAAAAGCCATTGAGTCCAGTATCCAGAACCTCCGGCATCATGCTAAAATCAAATGTGATAGAGGCTTCTGAATTTGACTTTTCAGAAAATGTGGGTGTAAGAGTGGACGAATCCACAGACGTATATTATGTCAAAGATATCTTTGACGGTTCTTCCTTTGGATTCAATGATCTGGATCTTACTGACATAGGTGTAGTGAAACTGAAATTGAGATCTCTCAAAAAAGATGTAGAAGTAAAACTTACCAACAACAAAACAGGCGCAGTACTTGGCTCTGTGACTTTGAAAAAATCCAATGGAATAAAATGCTGTTCAGAGATTGAAATTGAAGCTGAGGGCAAAACAGACATCAACCTTTCCTTCCACAATTCCGAAGTGGAAACGGAATTGATTCAAATCGAAACCTTACAATTCATTCCTAAAAAGCAATAATATGATGAAGACTAGACGTGAGTTTATCAAGCAAGCATCGCTGGCCGCAAGTGCCACGGTTTTACTACCTTCCTGTGTGGCCAGTAGCGATAAAAATATGCTTCCCAAAATCGGTGTTCAGCTTTATACGGTAAGAAATGAGATGGATGCAGATGCACTAGGAACGCTGAAGAAAGTGGCGGCCATTGGATACAAAAAAATTGAAGCGGCGAGCTATGTTGATGGCAAGGGGTATGGATATACCGCGGCTGAGTTAAAAACCATATTAGGAGATCTTGACTTGCAAATGACAAGTGGCCATGCCGGTCTTGATATATTCAGAAATCAGTTTGATCAATATCTGGATTTCATGGCTGAGGTGGGGCAGGAGTATGCTGTTTTGCCATGGTTGCCTACAGAAGACCGTTCTGCCATAGATCAGTTCAAGGAGTATGCTGCCTTGCTGAATGCATCCGGAGAGAAGGCTCAAAAAATGGGACTTAAGGTTTGTTATCACAACCACGACTTTGAATTTCTCCCGATAGATGGGCAGCTGCCGATGGATATTCTTTTGGCTGAAACAGATCCGAATCTGGTGCAGTTCGAACTTGATCTATACTGGATCAGTAAGGTGAATCTAAAACCTACAGACTTTTTTGCACAGAATGAGGGCAGAGTGCCGCTTTGGCATGTGAAAGATATGGCCAATACTCCTGAACGGGGATTTGCAGAAGTGGGGACAGGGACGATAGATTTTCCTTCCATTTTTGCAAAAAAGGATGTTTCTGGAATGAAGCACTTCTTTGTGGAGCAAGACAAATCAGATAATCCACTGAAGAGTATCGAAACTTCTTACCGAAATTTGACTGAGAATATTTTAGTCTAGAGTTAACCTTTCGTCATACCGAAAAAATAGACTTTAACTTTGTGAAAAGACTGTTTTATCCGGTATCTCATTTGATTGAATGGTGAATCTTCTAAAGCGAGTATGAAAAATTGGTTGTGTGTTGGGGTGCTGATTGTCAGCATGATGGAGCTGAGTGCGCAGAATATCACTGGAACGGTAGTGGATGAAGTTTCCGGTGAGCTGCTCGTTGGGGCCACCATTCAAGTGCGAGACTCTGAAATCGGGACTTCTACAGATGCTGAGGGGCGCTACGAATTGGATGGAATCAGTGCCGGTCGCACAACTATTGAGGTAAGTTATATTGGCTATCAGACCATGATTATCAATGATGTATGGGTGAAGTCCGGTCAGCTTACCAATCAGGACATTGCTTTGAAAAGGACTTTTTCAGATTTGGACGAAGTGGTGGTTACGGCGGGCAATACCCTCTCTTCTCCCGGGCGAGTTTCTATAAACGAGGAACAGATCAATCGCTTTGCGGCGACCTATTATGATCCTGCGCGGCTTGCAACCACTGCCCCTGACGTCATGGTGACCAACGATCAGAATAATCAGATTTCTGTGCGCGGACTTTCTCCCAACTACAACGTTTGGAGGCTGGAAGGTGCCGAAATAGTAAACCCGAATCATCTTTCAAACGCAGGTACATTTTTGGATCAACCTTCTGCCACTGGAGGTGGGGTGAATATGCTCAGCGCACAAATGCTCAGTAGCTCGGAGTTTCTCTACAGTACGTTTGACAATCGCTATGGCAATAGTGTTGGCGGTATTTTCAATATGAACCTGAAAAGTGGAAATACAGAAAAGAAACAGTTTACAGCTCAGGTATCTCTGATTGGTTTTGATTTTGCGTCTGAAGGTCCGGTAATGGAGGGGAGTAAGGCAACTTATGCCGTGAACTACAGGTATTCGTTCACCGGCTTGCTGGCCAACTTTGGAGTTGATTTCGGAGGAGAGTCGATTGGCTTTCAGGATTTGGCGTTCAATGTTACTACCCCAGTCGGGGAAAAGTCAAAACTCAAGTTTTATGGAGTGGGAGGATTGAGCTTTAATGATTTTGAGCACAAGCCATATGATGAGTCGGAAGTAGAAAAGGATAGGAATGATATCAATTACAAGAACGCTACGGGTATCATAGGGTTAAACTTGAAAAACTCATTCTCAACAGGAAGTCTGAATACCACAATCAATTTTTCAGCCTACGACAATTCGCGAAAGCAAAGTCAATACAATTCAAATGATTCGCTGTTCTCGTCAGGGGCAATCATAGGAAAACAGCGGCTTTTGAGTTTAAGCTCAGTTTATAGTGTGTATTTGGGGAATGGAACTCTGGATTTTGGTGCTTTGATTAATCGCTATGACTATGATAAGATATTGAAGGTCACAGCATATGGTGAGTCTGGGTGGAATCCTAAGCCTCAATATTTGATAAGACCATACACGTCATATCTTTGGCGTGTGACCAACCGGCTGCAAGCAAATTTTGGTTTGTCTATGAATACAAGCCTTGAGTATATGAGCCTTGATCCACGATTGAACATAAACTATCAGTTAGGTCAATATCATACCCTATCGGCTGGAGTAGGGCTATACAGTCAATTACTCAATCCGTATAATTATCTATATGACAACCCTTATGGGGCGGAAGAATGGCAAAATGAACCACACAAATTTTTGTCTTCTTTGAGGTATGTCCTGGGCTATAGCTTTGAAAGGGGCGGCTCAAATCTGTCAGCAGAGCTCTTCTATTATGATTTCAAAAAAGCCCGAAAGGAAAGTAAGGTGATTTTTAACGAGCCTTACAATCAAGCCAATGCACAAACCATGGGCGTGAGTGTTTCCGCAGAAAAGTCATTTTCCAATCAGTTTTATTATCGGGTGGGGGCTAGCTTGTTTGATTCGGAAATTGCAGGACAAAACACTCAATTCAATTCAAAATATAGTGTAAACGCTGCAGGGGGTAAAGAATGGAAAATAGGAGGAGAGTCGAAAAACAATGCGTTTTCGGTCAATATGAAATTTCTAATACAAGGAGGTCAATATTTCCGAGACCAAACACCTCCGACTACATTCCCTGCAAGGCCAGGTCGTTCGTATAAGTCAAATGACTTTTTCAGAACGGACTTGCGGCTGATGTGGACATTTAACAAACCAAATAGGACTTCCAGCATTGCTCTGGATATTCAAAATGTCACCAACGCGCAGAATGAGTCATTTCGGTACTATGACAGTTTTACCAGCCAAACTGAAACTCAATACAACCTTGGTTTGATTCCAATTCTGACCTATCGGGTCGAGTGGTAATCAGGAGTTTTTCACCCAAACTCGTCCCTTAGTTGGGTAGTATTTGTTGTAGAGATAATAGTTGATGCCGTCCTTTAGCCCAATATCCGGAACGATGACCGATTTGGCTCTGGCGGCTTGCATCACCCCGATGTAGATTTCAGAAGCGGGCACTATCACATCCGCACGATCCGGGTTGAGTTGTAAGCGTACCATTCTATCCTCCAGTGTCATATTTTTTAGGATATCCTGCGTTCTCATGAGTGTTTCCAGAGACATTCGTCGTTTCTTCTTTACAGCAGCGAGCTCATAAAGCTTATTGATATTTCCTCCCGTTCCAATGGCGGTAATCTTTCCTTTCATGTTTTTGGAATTTTCCAAAACCCACTTGTCCATGCTCTTCCATGCTTGTGGCGAGTCATGGTGTTCCAGTCTTCTCACAGAGCCAAGCTTGAAGGACTTAGAAATGATCTTCTTTTTGTTTTGGTAAAAATTCAGTTCGGTACTACCACCACCTACATCAATGTGTATGTAGTTCTGTTCATCCAGATTCAGGCTGATCACCTCATTGATCATTTCGGCCTCCTTTTCTCCGGAGATAATGTTTATTTTCAAGCCAATTAACTCCTCTACCAGCCTCACCAGTTCTTTTCCATTTTCTGATTCCCTCATGGCAGAGGTAGCACACCCGTACACGTGATCCACAGCATATAGGTCAATCATATTTTTATATGCTGTCATCAGGCGCATAAACCCAACCTGCTTTTCTTCACCAATTTTTCCGTCTGTGAATACATCATGTCCCAATCGCATAGGGAAACGGATATATTCAAGTTTTTTGAAAGTGATTTGATTTTCCAGTTCCAGTACCTTGGTGATCTGTAGTCGGATGGCGTTGGAGCCTATGTCAATTGCTGCAAACTTCACGTCCGTAAAATTAGAGTTTTTGTTTTAAGGTCAGGAATTATTTATTCCTTCCATATGGTTACTTACTAAAATTCTAATAGGTATATTTGCCGCCACATTTATCGAGAAAGACTGAGGGATTGGGCCCTTTGACGTCTTGGCAACCTGACCACTTCCAATAGGTTTTCGGTGCTAACTCCCACTCTGACGGATAGTCAGAGAAGAGATAAGTGGTTCCCTTCGCGGTGACTTTCTCCATAATTGTGCTAAATAATAAGTGAATGAGCGAGCTCAGAGACATTGCTAAAAAGCGCATTTTGGTACTCGATGGTGCCATGGGTACCTTGATCCAGAGATACAAGTTGGAGGAGGAGGACTTCAGAAATGAAGAGTTGAAGGATCATGCGTTTACCCTCAAAGGGAACAATGACCTTCTATCCGTGACACGTCCGGATGTGATAAAAAAAATACACGCAACTTATTTCGAAGCTGGGGCTGATCTGGCCGAGACCAATACTTTTACCAGTTCGTCTATTGCTCAGGCTGATTACGGGTTGGATTCCGATTACTGGATTCATAAAATGAATTATGAGTCAGCCAGGATCGCTCGCGAAGTGGCCGATGAGTTTACGGCAAGAGAGCCGGATAAGCCGAGGTTTGTGGTAGGCTCTATGGGACCTACCAATAGAACAGCATCTCTTTCTCCTGATGTGAATGATCCGGGATACAGAGCTGTGACATTTGACGACTTGCGCATAGCATTCAAGGCCCAGGCCAAAGCACTCATTGAGGGAGGAGTAGATGCCCTTTTAGTAGAAACTGCCATAGATACACTAAACGTCAAAGCCGCACTTTTCGGTATTCAGGAACTTTTCGATGAGTCCGGCGTGAGTATTCCCGTAATGGTGTCCGGCACCATTACCGACGCATCCGGAAGAACATTGTCAGGCCAGACAACAGAAGCATTTCTGATTTCTATATCTCATATGGATCTATTCAGCGTAGGATTGAATTGTGCTCTGGGGGCCAGTGAGCTGCGCCCTTACCTGCAGGTGTTAGGAGAAAAAGCGGACTTTATGGTGAGCGCACATCCCAATGCAGGTCTTCCAAATGAGTTTGGCCAGTATGATCAGACTCCAGAAGAAATGGGAGATTACATAAGAGACTTTTTGGAGCAGGGTTGGTTAAATGTTGTGGGTGGATGTTGTGGAACTACTCCTGAGCACATCAGCGAAATAGCCAGAATCGCTAAAGAGTTTAGTCCTAGAGAAGTCGGGTCATCTGAAATTGTTAAAGTAAACTAAAGGAGACATTATCCAAATTATGAACCTTCCCCCACTTAAGTTATCCGGTCTTGAACCGCTCGTGGTTACTCCCGAAACCAACTTTATAAATGTTGGAGAACGGACCAATGTAACCGGTTCGGCAAGGTTTGCCCGATTGATTCGAGAGGATAAATATGAAGAGGCTTTAGAAGTTGCACTGGACCAGGTAAGGGGTGGTGCCCAAATCCTCGACGTAAACATGGACGAAGGGATGCTCGATGGAGAAAAGGCGATGGTGAAGTTTCTAAACCTGATAGCATCAGAGCCGGAGATAGCCAGAATTCCAGTGATGATAGATTCGTCCAAATGGGAGATCATCGAAGCTGGGCTCAAATGTATCCAAGGCAAAGGGGTTGTTAACTCAATTTCGCTGAAGGAAGGAGAAGAGAAGTTTATTTATCAAGCCAAAAAGCTGAAACAATACGGAGCAGCAACAGTGGTCATGGCCTTTGATGAAGACGGGCAGGCAGACACTTACCAGCGCAGAATCGATATCTGTAAAAGGAGTTATGACGTACTCGTCGATGTAGTCAAATTCCCACCTCAGGATATCATCTTCGATCCAAATATCTTCCCAGTAGCCACAGGGATAGATGAACATAATAATTATGCTGTTGACTTTTTCAACGCCACTAAATGGATCAAAGAAAACCTACCTGGAGCCAAAGTAAGTGGAGGAGTAAGTAATGTTTCTTTCTCTTTCAGAGGCAACAATGTGGTGAGAGAGGCTATGCATTCGTCGTTTCTTTATCATGGCATCCAGCACGGTATGGACATGGGGATTGTCAATGCGGGTTTGATTGAAGTTTACGACGAAATTCCTAAAGATTTACTTGAGCATGTAGAGGATGTATTGCTCAATAGGAGAGATGATGCCACTGAGCGTATGCTGGCTTTTGCCGAAAAGGTGAAAGGAGGCGGCAAGGTCAAAGTAGTGGACAACAGCTGGCGAGAAGCCTCCGTCGAGGAGCGACTCAAACATGCTCTGGTCAAAGGTGTAGTGGATTTCATCGAAGAAGATACTGAGGAGGCCAGACAAAAATATGATAAGCCACTTCATGTGATTGAGGGGCCGCTGATGGATGGAATGAATGTGGTTGGTGACTTGTTCGGTTCTGGCAAAATGTTTCTTCCTCAGGTTGTGAAAAGTGCCCGGGTGATGAAAAAATCCGTGGCATATCTAATTCCCTATTTAGAAGAAGAAAAGAGGAGATCAGGCGACACCAGGCAGAGCAAAGGGAAAATCCTCATGGCCACCGTGAAAGGGGATGTTCACGACATTGGTAAAAATATTGTGGGTGTAGTCCTGGCATGCAACAATTACGACATTGTAGATATGGGAGTGATGGTGCCCGCCGACAAGATTCTGAATGCAGCCATCGAAAATGAGGTTGATATTATTGGTTTGAGTGGGTTGATTACACCATCGCTCGACGAAATGGTTCACGTGGCGGAAGAGATGGAGCGCAGAAAAATTGACCTTCCTCTGATGATTGGTGGAGCTACTACCTCCAGGATTCATACGGCTGTGAAGATTGCACCAAAGTTTTCAGGTTCTGTTATTCATGTTTTGGATGCCTCCAAAAGTGTAGGGGTAGCCACCAAGCTCATGAGTGAATCAAAACAAGAGCTGATAGATCAGGTGAAAGCTGAGTATGCTGAATTGAAAACTGGCCATGAAAGCCGCCAGAGTGAGAAGGCTCATGTGACTTTTGCTCAGGCAAAATCCAACAGGACTAAAATTGACTGGTCAGCCTATAAGCCTACTAAACCAAACTTTACCGGTGTGAAGGTTTATGACAATATCCCGCTGGAAGACATCCGTCCCTACATTGATTGGACGCCATTTTTTAGTACATGGATGCTGAAAGGAAAGTATCCGGCCATTTTTGAAAACCCAACTGTAGGTGCCGAGGCGAAGAAGATTTTTCATGATGCCAATGCGATGATCGATCAGGTTATTGAGAATAAATCTTTGGAAGCGAGAGCTGTGTTGGGGATTTTTCCGGCAATAGCCGAAGGAGAAGATGTAAAAGTATTTAAAGATGACTCCAGAGATGAGGTTGTGGATACTTTGCATTTTTTGCGTCAGCAAGGCAAAAAGGGGAAAGATATTCCGAATATATCATTGTCTGATTTCATTGCTCCGAGCGAAACCGGCCTGCAGGATTATATAGGTGGATTTGCCGTTTCGGCAGGTTTTGGCACTAAGGATCTTGCGGATAAGTTTGAAGCGGATCATGACGATTACAACTCTATCATGATCAAGGCAGTGGCGGATCGATTTGCTGAGGCGCTTGCTGAAATGATGCATGAAAAGGTCAGAAAAGAAGTTTGGGGATATGCTGCTGATGAGGCTTTTGACAATGAGTCATTAATCAAGGAACAATACCAGGGAATCCGACCAGCTCCGGGATATCCAGCATGCCCGGATCATACCGAGAAAGAAACTTTATTCAGATTATTGGATGCTGAGAATAATACCGGAATCGAGCTGACTGAAAGTTTTGCCATGTTTCCGGCAGCATCAGTGAGTGGTTTCTATTTTGCACACCCACAGTCCAAATACTTTGGGTTAGGCAAGGTTTATGAAGACCAAATAGAAGATTATGCCCAGAGAAAAGGCATGGATAAAAAAGTGATAGAACAATGGCTTGCGCCGAACTTAGGATATAAGTAGTATGAAAGTTGTAGAACATATAAAAGAGGCCAAGGAAAAGACGTTGTTTTCTCTGGAGATCATCCCGCCTAAAAAAGGTGACAGTATTGATAGCCTCTTTGCACACATAGATCCGTTGATGGAATTTAAGCCTCCTTTCATAGATGTGACTTATCACAGAGAGGAGTTTGTGTACAAGAATCGAGGAAATGGTTTGTTGGAGAAAAAAACCACAAGAAAGCGCCCGGGTACGGTTGGGATTTGTGCGGCCATCAAAAATCGGTACGACGTAGATCCGGTTCCCCATATTATATGTGGAGGGTTCACCAAGGAAGAAACCGAAAACGCGCTTATTGACCTTAATTTTCTAGGGATTGACAATGTGCTAGCGCTTCGTGGTGATGCCATCAGCACAGAGAAATCATTCAAACCAGAGCCGGAAGGAAACGCATATGCCATAGATCTGGTACATCAGCTTTCTGGTATGAATCAAGGCCAGTACCTGGATGATGAGTTGCAAAATGCCGTACCCACCAACTTTTGTATTGGTGTGGCGGGATACCCCGAAAAACATTTTGAAGCGCCAAACCTGAAATCAGATTTGAGTTTTCTGAAGCAGAAAATTGATGCGGGTGCCGAGTATATCGTGACGCAGTTGTTTTTCGATAATCAAAAGTACTTTGAGTTCGTAGAAAAATGCCGAAAGGCCGGTATCAACGTCCCGATTATACCAGGATTGAAACCAATCACTATTCGAAATCACATGAACGTGCTTCCGAGCATTTTTCATATCGATATTCCCGATGAGCTTCATGATGCAGTGGAGCAATGTAATGACAATGCTGCCGTGAAAGAAGTGGGGGTTGAGTGGGGTATAAAGCAAGCCAAGGAGTTGATGGATGCAGGCGTTCCTGTGTTGCATTTTTACAGCATGGGTAAGTCGGATTCCGTCTATCGCATAGCCAAGGAGTTGTTCTGATTTACCTTTACAGGAAAACACCCCAATGAAAATCATAGAATGCCCAAGAGATGCCATGCAGGGATTACACGAGTTTATCCCTACAGAAAAGAAAGTGGCCTATATCAATGCCTTACTGAAGGTGGGTTTTGAAACGATCGACTTTGGAAGTTTCGTTTCTCCTAAGGCTATCCCACAAATGAGTGATACGGCTGATGTTTTGGCTCAGCTGCAATTGGGTGGTTCAAAATCTAAACTATTAGCCATTGTGGCCAATGTGCGTGGCGCTGAAGCAGCTTCTGCTTTTGATGAAATAGCGTATCTGGGGTACCCTCTTTCCTTATCAGAAACTTTCCAGCAGCGCAATACAAATCGATCCATAGACGAGGCTATGAATAATTTGGCGGAGATTCAGGAAATATGTGAAGAGACGGATAAAACCATGGTGACGTATTTGTCGATGGGTTTTGGGAATCCTTATGGCGATCCTTATGAAATGAATTATATAGGAGAGTTTGTCTCTCAGTTGGATGAGTTGGAGGTTCAGATCGTGTCGCTATCAGATACGATCGGAGTTGCAACGCCAGAGCTTATCACGCAAGTGTTTTCAAGTGTCATTCCAAAGTTTCCACATATAGAGTTTGGTGCGCATCTTCATTCCACACCAGATCAGGCTGCTTCAAAAGTAGTGGCCGCTTATGAGGCCGGTTGCAGGAGGATGGATGGAGCCATTCGAGGCTTTGGAGGCTGCCCAATGGCCAAAGATGATCTTACTGGCAATATGCCGACAGAGGTTATTTTGAAGACTTTAGAAGAATTGGGTTGTCATTCGGAATTGAATCAAGAGGGTTTTGACGAATCACTAGCGCTATCACATTCGGTTTTTGGTTAGAATATCATTTATTTACAAACAAAACCGCATTAGCGAATAAATGGGTTTAGAAGCAATCATAGTATTGGGAGTAATTATTGTAGCAATAGTGCTTTTTGCTACGGAGTGGATGTCCATTGATCTGGTGTCCATGTTGATTATGCTCACCTTGGTTATTACCGGCATTATCAGCCCCAAGGAAGGTCTGTCCGGGTTTAGCAACCCTGCCACCATGACTGTGGCATTTATGTTTGTCATCAGCTACTCCCTTTTGAAGACAGGCTCGCTACAGCGCATAGGCCCCATTCTGAGCGGTATTTTCAGAAAGAATTACAACCTCGGCATTTTGATGATGATACTCTTCATCGGTGCTAGTTCGGCTTTTATAAATAACACCCCCATTGTGGCTATGTTCATTCCTGTGATGGTTAGCGTGGGTAATATGTCCAATATCAGTCCATCGAAACTTTTGATTCCACTTTCGTATGCCTCCATTCTTGGAGGTACCTGCACATTGATCGGGACATCTACCAATGTATTGGTCAGCGGCATAGCAGAGTCAAATGGGTTGGATGGGTTTTCGATGTTCTTTTCCGCGCCCATTGGTCTCGTTTTTCTTGTAGTCGGAGCAGTTTATATTTTCTTTTTTGGAAGAAAACTCCTACCCGACAGGCTCAAAGGTCAAGGTCTGTCAGAGCAATTTGACGCTAGAAACTACATCACGGAGCTGGAAATTCTGGAGGGGTCGGATTTCATTGGTCAGCGCATCATGGACTCTATGATTGCCAGAGAAATGGAGCTGGATGTGATTGAGGTCAGAAGAGAAGAGAGTGCCTTTTCGCTTCCTACCGGCGATTTTATCATCAATAGAGGAGATGTCCTCAAGGTGCGTTGCAATGTAGAGAAAATCAAAGAGCTAAAAGATAGATTAAGAGTTGGTATGAATGCTTCTGCTGTCAAAATTGGTGAGAGCGAGATACAAAATGGTAGCACTTCTATACTGGAGTTAGTCATTACCACAGGGTCGGAATTTGTGGGTAAGAGCCTGCGGCAAATGGATTTCCGGCGCAGTTATCGTGCGGTTCCGTTGGCCATACTACATCGTGAGGAGGTACAGCATCTCAATCTGCATGATATGAAATTGCAAGCGGGAGATGTGATCTTGACAGAGATTAAATCACATAGAGTGGAAAACCTCAAGAAAATGGAGATGAGTCAGAACAGCCCGTTTATTGTGCTTTCCGAAGAAGGTATTATCGACTTTGATAAGAAACGTTTTTTCATTGTAATGGGCGTGATTGCATCAGTTGTTGCTTTGGCAGCTGCCGGATTTTTGCCTATAGCCATTTCCGCTGCTCTCGGTGCATTTATGTTGGTCGTTTCCGGAACCATCAGTATGCGAGAGCTTTATAAATCTATCGAATGGAGAATCGTATTTCTTCTCGCTGGAGCACTCAGTTTGGGGGTGGCTATGAATAATAGTGGGTTGGCTTCCATACTTTCTGACTCCCTGGTCAATCACCTGGGGATCTGGGGACCGGTTGCCATTCTTTCAGGTCTGTATATCACCACTTCACTATTGACAGAAATCATGTCTAACAATGCTACGGCCGCATTGATTGCCCCAATAGCCATAACCACTGCTGCTAAACTGGAGGTGAGTCCATATCCTTTCTTGATAGCGGTAATGCTGGCAGCATCAGCTTCATTTATGACCCCAATCGGTTATCAGACCAATACCATGGTTTATAGTGCTGGTCAGTATAAATTCAAAGATTTCTTCAGAGTAGGGGTATGGCTAAATCTTATATTTTGGATAATTGCGACCTTCCTGATTCCTGTTTTCTATCCCTTCTAAACCAATTGGTATTTGCTGCCGGGGAGGCTCTTGAGCAAACCTTGGAATTCCAGAGCCAATAGTACTGAAGCAAGTTTGTTGACAGAGATTTGTGTTTTCCATGCTATCTCGTCTATGGCCATTCCTTTACCAGCCTGCTGTAGTAGTTGGCAAATGGATTGTTCCTCTTCGGTCAGATGACTGAAATCCCTGGGCTTTTTAGTTTGGCTTGTTGTTTCCACGTCCCAGTTGAGTTGGTAAACCACATCTCGCATGTCCGTATAGATGTAGGCTTTTTGATTTCTAATCAGGTGATTGCACCCCTCGCTGTACTTGTGCTCTAAATCGCCCGGCACTGCGAATACCGGTCTGTCATATGAGTCGGCAATATTGGCAGTGATCAGTGCTCCACCTTTTATGGCCGCCTCTACTACGATGGTTGCATCTGCTAGCCCCGCGATGATTCTGTTTCTGGCAGGAAAAAAATGAGCTTCAGCCTTAATGCCAGGAGGATTTTCGCTGATCAGAAGTCCGTTTTCCATGATTTGTTCGGCCACTTTCTTATGAACGGAAGGGTAAATCTTATCCAGCCCTCCGGCTAAAACGGCAATATTGGGGATGCCCTCAGTCAGACTTGTTCTATGAGCTTGTATATCCACTCCGTAAGCCAGACCGCTGATTACACTGGCATTTACCTCTGCGCAGCTTTTGGCAATTTTATCTGTAGTGTCTTTACCGTACTGTGTTACATTCCGTGTTCCCACTATTGCCAGCGTTCTATCCGGATTCATCTCGCCATTGCCTTTTAGATAGAGGATGTTTGGGCTGTCGGCGATTTGCTTCAGTCGAGCAGGATATTCCTTGTCCGTGTAGTGTTTGATCTGGATTTCCTGCTTTTCGCAATCTTGGAGTATGGTTTCGGCGGCACTAATCACAGATTGCGATTTTAAGGCTTCTATGAGCTTGGGGCCCACGCCGGGGATTTTCTGTAGCTTGGCAGGAGGGGAAGTGAAAATATTCTTAGCAGAACCGCTGTAGCTGATTAGGCTTTTGGCGTTTATGTTCCCTACACCAGGGATGAGCTCTAAGGCCACCTGGTATATTTTCTCCTCCATTGATTAATGCAATTCAGATTTTACTTTCTCCAGAAATGATCTCACCTTCTTGAGCGACTCGATCAGCTCTACTTTTCCAGTAGCAGCTTCCACGTCATTTTTGATAAAGTCTCGGGCTCCTTGTAGTGTGTAGCCTTTTTCTTTTACCAAATAGTAGATGAGTTTTACGTTTTTGATATCGACTTTGGTGAATTGTCGATTTCCTTTGCGATTTTTCTTGGGTTTGATGATGTCAAATTCACCTTCCCAAAATCGAATCAGTGATGTGGCCACCCCGAGCTCTTCGGCAACTTCACCAATTGTGAAGTACTTTTTTTCTATTTCTTTTTCTTTATAGGGCACGGTGGCGATTTTCAGTTTTGAATATAGATAATTCTTCCTTTTTCATCAATGATTATTTCATTTTCGGGGAAATCTTCCTCAGATAATTTCTTAATTGACCGTGCAGCGCCTCCATTTGTATCAAAAATAGGCCCTTGACTGTAGGTCTGTCTGAATGAAATGATCTCGCCAGACAAGAATTCACCTTCCGAATTTACATGGGTCATGAGCAAAGGTGCTATGGCATTGGCGCCTTTAAGGTTAAACCTGCCATATGTGCAAAAATTGCCCAAACTGTAAGCAATCATTCGCTTTTTGTAAACTTCCAAACCTCTTGGGACGTGAGGGCCATGGCCTAATATGACATCTGCACCTTGGTCTACCAACTTGTGACTAAACTCATAAATGTTGCCGCGATCCTCTCCGTAGTAAAACTCTCTTTCGCGCGTTACGTGCTGGTTTTTGGCGCCTTCCGCTCCCCCGTGTATGGATATGATAATCATGTCTGATAAACTATCCAGCTCTTTGATGATTGCAAGGGCTCTTTCTTCATCGTAAAAAGTGAGAGTGCCTTTGTTTGGGGCGAATGCTACGAACCCAATTTTCAGTGCGTCAATTTTAAAAACACCATAAGGAGATTCAATTGAACCGGCAAAGGCAATGTCCAAAGAATCTAAAATTTGCTGAGTACTTTTCCTACCTATAGCTCCAAAGTCATTGGCATGATTGTTTGCCAGACTCATGAGATCAAATCCGCATTCAACGAGATTAGAAGTAAGCCTTGACGGCATCCTGAATAAATAGCAGGCCTTAGGGTTTTTACAGTCTTTGGGGTCTCCTTCACCATCCAGAACCGTCCCTTCCAGGTTTCCGAATGAGATATCTGCTTCCTGAAGATAGGACTTGCTTGCATCCCAAAGCAATTCGCCATTGCCGGGCGGTAGATATGATTTGTTGGGGTAATTGGTGCCCATCATGATATCACCAACTGCAGCTATAGAAACTGTATTAGGCAGGAGCCTTTCTATCCCAATATCTACTTCCAGATCCAACGACTCCAGAGTATCACCTTTCATGGTGATGAGATAGGTGGTGCTGTCTATGGAAGGTGAAGTGACAGAATCTTGGATGGGTTGCACATCATTGGAGGATGAGGCAAGCTTTGTGGTTTTACAACCGTAAAGCATGGCTATGGCCATTGTCATTAAAAAAAATCCTCTAAGCATGAGCAGCACGTTTTGCGAGCCACAAAAGTAGAATTATCAATGAAGAGTGCGTTGTACACTTATCCACAAGTTTTAGACAGCTGAGTTTTAGACCTGTTTAGCTTTTTCTTGTCATTCCCGAAGAGAATCCTTTAAGTCCAGTCAGGTGTTTCCACCTGACGTTGATTTTTCACTGGTTCGAGTCATTCCCGGTAGGGAGTCTTATCCAACCCAAAGATTGTATTTGATACCAATCAAGTTTTGAAGTGCCGTTTGGTATTTTTACTTGATGTTTTAAAAGTCGGGAGGGAACACCCGACACCACTCTAAGGAAAAGTAACTGCTATGAATAAAAGTTTTTTTAACCTTCGCAATCACTTCTGTTTTTCTTCCTGCCTTATTATATCTATATGTTTTTCTGGATGCAGTGGGGAGGCAAGCCAACCAAATAGTATTGACAAAATATCAGGATCATGGTTCGTCCACACGGCTATTTTGGATGGTTCGGTTCAAGAAGACTGGCATTTGTCATTATTTCAGTTTGATGTCATGGGTTCGTCTCAGATTCAGATAAACCGAATCAAGAAGAATGATTTTGGGTTGAAAATATGGCCTACAGAATCAAGTTTAACTATGGTGTCAAATGAAGGGGGGCAGGAATTTGTTTTTGAAAGAAATGATGGTGTGAAAATAAATTTCTTAGCAAGAGATGGAGGAACGTGGGAAGTCAACTTGCACCCACCTAGAAACTGGTCTTACAACGAAGATTGTACTACTGATTCATTGAAATGTTCTGAAGAAGGCGATTGGTATTTTTATTTTGAGGACGCTACTTTGTCGGATTAATGTGGCGTCTCGTGTTTCCACCTTATGTTTTAAATGTCGGGGGAACACCCGACCCCACTGTAAAAATAGAGTCTGATTTCAGTGTTGATTTGGGTTCATCCCTTTACATTTATTGAGTCATGAGAAAATTATCACTTATTCTATTGGGTACGTTGATTAATTTGAGCGTAATTGTTTTAGTGTTTGGGATTCAAGGATGTAAGGAGGACTCAAGAAAAAATAACGAAATTGAACCATTAATAGGATCATGGGTTGTACTTTATTCAACTTTAGATGATTCCTTGCAATCGGAATGGAATAACATGTTTTTGCTGATTGATGACCTTGGAAACAAGGAAGTCTCTATAAAAGCAGAAAATCGGCCATCACGTGAAACCCAAATATGGCTTGATTATTCAGAAATGAATTTGATCCTTTTTCAAAAAGATTCAATAACCCAAAAATTATCCTTTGCATTTCAGCGAAGAGATAAACTTGAAGTAACTTTTTATGAATCATTACCAGGGTCATGGGATGTCCGTATGCACCCTCATCAAGAGTGGTCTTATGAGGATGAATGCCCTTCAGATAGTAGTCAGATATTTTGTGACAACCGAGGTAAATGGGAGTTTAATATAATAGCTGCTATTCCTTAATGTATCGTCAGGTGTTTCTACCTGACGTTGATTTTTCACTGGTTCGAGTCATTCCCGGTAGGGAATCTTATCTAACCCAAAGATTGAATTTGATACCAATCAAGTTTTGAAGTGTCGTTTGGTATTTTTACTAGATGTTTTAGAAAGTCGGGAGGGAACACCCGACACCACCGTAAAGAGTGGTCTTATGAGGATGAATGCCCTTCAGATAGTAGTCAGATATTTTGTGACAACCGAGGTAAATGGGAGTTTAATATAATAGCTGCTATTCCTTAATGTATCGTCAGGTGTTTCTACCTGACGTTGACTTTTACTGCTTCGAGTCATTCCCGGTAGGGAATCTTATCTAACCCAAAGATTGTATTTGATACCAATCAAGTTTTGAAGTGTCGTTTGGTATTTTTACTAGATGTTTTAAAAGTCGGGTGGGTACACCCGACACCACTATAAAAGGAGGAATTTATGTGTTCAAGATGGTTTTGGATATCACTGATTATCATGATAATAATGCAAGACCAGTTGTCTGCCCAGAGGTCTTTGAAACTTACTTATTATCAAAACCTGGATATACTGGCTGTTAATGAAAGAAGAAAGGATGGAGTTAGGTCATACAAAGATTATGATAAAGATTGCCTGATAAGTTGTTCAAGACCTTCATTAGGAATGTGTTGGAATTTTAAGAATGTTAAGTACACCAATGAATTAGAATTCTGTTTTTCTAAGCATTCTGGAGTAAATTATAGCCAAATAAATAGGTTTCCAAATAGCTTTCCTAACCCTAGTAATTTGAAAAGATATTTTGCTTCTGCTTCTTATTACTTAAGCTATCAAGTGAAGGAATACAATAAGATAGATTTCTCTCTGGGAGTATTTACAACTGGATATTTTTATGGGATTATAGATAATCCGTCAAACTATTACCATAAGACTCTGGAAAGAAACCTTGGTTTAATTTGGGGGTTGACACCAAGAGTTGTTTTCGTGAAACGGAAAAGATTCACAATGGAAAGTAGCTTAAAGCTTTCATTGTTGGATTGGAGGTATTACTTGTATATCACCGATGACCCAAGGGTAAGTCCGGTGTTGGAAGAAAAGCATAATCTTAATTGGTTTCCGAAAATAATCAATTTCAGGCTGGGAGCCAGCTACCTTTTTGGTAAGAACTGATTTGGATTAAGCAGATTCAATTGCTTATTAAGGTGCCCTCAGGTGTCTCCACCTGACGTTGACTTTTACTGCTTCGAGTCATTCCCGGTAGGGAATCTTACCTAATCCAAAGATTGTATTTGATACCAATCAAGTTTTGAAGTGCCGTTTAGTATTTTTACTTGGTGTTTTAAAAGTCGGGTGGGAACACCCGACACCACCGTAAATAGAGTCTAAAAATATGACACAATTTTCACTTATTTTTTTGTTACCTGCGTTTCTTGGAGTTATTTCTTCTTGTAAAGAGAGCCATGAGCCATATGAAAGCTATAGAACTTTATATGTTGATGTAAATCAAAATGATACGGTAGAATATTATACTACAATTACAAACTATTCTTTAGATCTAATTGATCTTGAACAGCAAGCCAGACATTATCGTATCAGTGAGATTTATTTTGACCCAAAGGAGGTGGTAACACTATATCATCGATATGCGCCGGAATTAGGTTTTGTAGGGAAGGATTCAATTCTGTTAAAAAATGAGAGCCATGGAGTAGATTCTCCGGAAATTCTGGGTGTCCTAAGGGTAAAGGTGATTTTTGATGTAAAGTAAATTGTTTTGTCGTGCTATTTCTATGGTTTGTGTCGCACTAACCAATTCAGCACTAATATGAACCAAACGCCTGATTCTCCTTTGCCAAGGTTCGTGTCTCACGTACCTTTATCTTAATACGAACCAAATGCCTGGTTCTCTATAGAAGCCAACCTGAGCACTTCTTTGTATTCCTCGGGATCTATATCCAGATAGAAGTAGTGAACCGGGTTTGTGGCTTTTCTATTCACATGCACTTCATAGTGAAGGTGCGGAGCAGTTGATTTACCTGTGTTGCCACTGTAGGCTATCAGCTCGCCTCTTTTGATCTTCTGGCCTTTCTTCACAAGAAATTCGTTCAAGTGAGCATATTTGGTTTTGTAGCCAAATCCGTGATCTATTTCTATTTGCTTACCGTACCCACTAAAACTTGATCTCACCAAAACCACAGTGCCATCGCCCGTAGCATACACTGGAGAGCCTTTCGGAATAGAGAAATCTACTCCTCGGTGTGGCCTTCTGATTTTCAGGATTGGATCTATGCGATAACCAAAACCACTCGAAAGCCTTCTCAGGTCTTCTTTTGAAACGGGCGGAATGGCAGGGAGTGAAGCCAGCATCAACTCATTGTCTTTTGCCAGCGTCATAATGTTGTCATAAGATGTCGTTTGCACGTACATCTTCTTTTTGAGTTGATCTATTTTCTCATGATTGGCCAGAATAAGCTCTTCCTTTTCCAGGTTTTGATCTAGCAAATCTTTGTACCTATTGGCACCACCAAATCCAGCTTTTCTTACTTCCTCCGGCACAGGTTCCGCACCTAGAATTACCCTATACACATTATCATCCCGCTCCTGAAGTAGGGATAGCATATCGTTGGCGTCATCCATCTGCTTGCTAAGCAACTCATAATAAAGCGTTAATTCTTCATTTTCTTTGCGAAGAAGGGCTTCTTCCGGGGATTCAAAGTAAACGATGTAAACGAAGGTAATAGCTCCGGCAAGGAGCAGCGCAAGGGTGAAAAAACCCATACCATTTAGGATGATATCCCATGTCGAAACTCTTATCCTCTCGTATCTGCACGACTCTGTGTCGTAGTAATACTTAATTCTGGCCATAAAGCGATTTTAAGGTAATTTCAACTAGTTTTGCCTGCTGATTGATGAAATTTCATCAGCAAATTACGTGTTTTATTAAATCAAAAACAAATTCGGCTAGCTAATCAGCTATCGATCAGTACGTTACATGGAGGCAAAGGTTGTCAGGCAAAAGTTTCTGGATTTTTTCGAATCTAAAGGTCACAAAATAGTTCCCTCAGCACCAATCGTGGTTCAAAACGACCCTACGTTGATGTTTACCAATGCAGGGATGAACCAGTTCAAGGACTACTTTCTGGGAAATAAGAAACCGGATTCCACGCGAGTGGCCGATACCCAGAAGTGTCTCAGGGTTTCAGGGAAGCACAATGACCTGGAAGAGGTGGGTTTTGACACTTACCACCACACCATGTTTGAGATGCTGGGCAACTGGTCTTTTGGAGACTATTTCAAAAAAGAAGCCATCGAATGGGCGTGGGAGCTTTTGACGCAAGTGTATGATTTGCCAAAAGACCGAATGTACGCTACCATTTTTGAAGGAGACGCATCTGAAAATCTGGACAGGGATCAGGAGGCCTTTGACTATTGGAAACAGTTCTTGCCTGAAGAGAGAATCCTAAACGGAAATAAGAAAGATAATTTTTGGGAGATGGGTGACACAGGCCCGTGCGGTCCATGCTCCGAAATTCACATTGATTTACGTCCACAGTCCGAAATAGATAAGTTGTCGGGAGATCAACTCGTCAATCAGGATCACCCTCAGGTAATCGAAATATGGAATCTCGTATTCATCCAATACAACAGGTTAGCTGATAGTTCGCTCAAAAACCTGCCTCAGAAGCATGTAGATACAGGAATGGGTTTTGAGCGTCTGGCTATGGCCATTCAGAGTAAGAAGTCCAATTATGATTCGGATGTTTTTACACCTATGATCAACCTCATTGCGGAGAAAGCCAACGTGAAGTATGGTCAGGACGACAAGACTGATGTTGCTCTGAGAGTAATTGCTGATCACATTAGGGCTATCTCATTTACCATTGCCGATGGCCAGCTGCCAAGCAATGCAAAGGCTGGATATGTCATTCGTAGGATTCTTAGAAGAGCTGTCCGATACGGCTATACGTTTCTGGGTTTTCAGGAACCTACCCTCTTTTCTCTTGTTGAATTGCTTTCAGGACAGTTCAAAGATGTTTTTCCTGAACTTTATGCACAAAAAGATTTTGTAGCCAAAGTGATCAAAGAGGAGGAGACATCCTTTCTAAGAACTTTGGATAAAGGTTTGAAGCGATTTGAGGTTATAAAAGCCGAATCCAAGAATGGAACCGTGGCTGGAGCTACGGCATTTGAACTTTATGATACTTATGGGTTTCCATTAGATCTTACTTCATTGATTGCCAGAGAAAATGGTCTTAGCGTAGATGAAGCGGCCTTCACTCACGAAATGGCCAAGCAGAAGGAGCGCTCAAAGAGTGCTGCCCAACAGTCCACCGGTGACTGGATAGAAATACAGGATGCGGCAGATGCTTCACAGTTTCTGGGTTATGATCAGGTAGAGAGCCCTGCACAGATCACGAAATACAGGGAGGTAAGCCAAAAAGGTAAATCGTTCTTCCAGTTGGTTTTGGATCAAACGCCTTTTTACGCTGAAAGCGGAGGGCAGGTAGGTGATACTGGTTGCTTCGATTTTGGTAGCGAGAAGCTGGAAATCATTGATACGAAGAAGGAAAATGACCTAATCATTCACTTTGCAAAAAAACTCCCGGCCAATGTTGAGGCGCCATTCAGGGCTGTTGTGAATGTGAAGCGCAGAAGGTTGACCGAAAATAATCACAGTGCCACACACCTTTTGCATGCTGCACTTAGACAAGTTCTTGGCGATCATGTGCAGCAGAAGGGGTCATTGGTAAACGACAATGTGTTGCGTTTTGACTTTTCTCATTTTTCAAAAGTTACTGATGATGAGATCAAGCAAATAGAGCAAATTGTCAATCAAAAAATAAGAGAGAATATCTCACTGGATGAGAAGCGAAATGTACCGATAGAGGAAGCAAAAGCCCTGGGGGCCATGGCACTTTTCGGGGAGAAATACGGGGATTTTGTTCGTGTGATCACTTTTGATCAAAGTTACTCCGTAGAGCTTTGCGGAGGAACGCATGTAAAAGCCACCGGCTCCATCGGTCAGCTCAAAATAATGAGCGAAAGCTCGGTAGCTGCAGGTGTTCGTAGAATTGAAGCCATTACTGCTGATAAGGCAGAAGCATTTGTAAATCAAGAAATGGAACTTTTGGATCAGATTAAGGAACTCCTTAAAAATCCGAAAGACCCAATCAAGGCGGTTCAGTCATTGTTGGATGAAAAAAGTCAGCTAGAGAAGAACCTTGATCAGATCAATCAGGAAAAGGCCAAGGGATTAAAGTCAGACTTGATCAATTCAGCAATCAAATCTGAAGGGTTGAATGTCATTGTTCAGAAGGTGTCATTACCAGCGGCGGATGTCCTCAAGCAGCTTTCGTTTGAACTGAAAAATGAGCTTGCAGGACTCGTGCTTGTGCTCGCGGCTGATCTTGCTGGAAAGCCAATGCTCAGCGTGATGATTGATGAAAGCCTCGTAAAAGAGAAAGATATGAATGCCTCTCAGCTGGTGAGAGACATGGCCGCATCTATCAAAGGTGGCGGTGGTGGTCAGCCATTTTATGCTACAGCCGGGGGTAAAGATATTACTGGGCTCGATGCGGCTTTGGATACTGCAAAGGGTGTTATTAAGGAAAAACTCAACATTGAAGTATAGATGATCTCGAAGGAACAAAGATCAAAATATCAGGTAGTGATTGGACTTGAGGTACACGCTCAGCTCATGACCGAGTCTAAAATATTTTCAGGAGATGGTAATGCCTTTGGGAGTACGCCCAATACCAACATCAGTGCCGTTTCGCTTGGTCATCCGGGGGTCATGCCCAAGCTCAATAAGAAGGCAGTGGAGTTGGCCATACGTATGGGGTTGGCCTGCAATTGTGAGATAACTCGTTTTGGTTACTTTGACAGAAAAAATTACTTCTACCCTGATTTGCCGAAAGGCTATCAAATGACCCAGGACAAGACTCCTATCTGTGTTGGAGGATTTGTGCCAATAGATGAAAGTAACGGTCAGAATAACGTGTCATTGAATCGGATTCACCTGGAAGAGGATGCGGGTAAATCAATCCACGCAGATGGTGAGCCAGACTCACTGATCGACCTAAATCGAGCAGGCGTTCCCTTGATTGAAATAGTAACAGAACCTGAGATTTATTCAAGTGAGGCGGCAGGCGCTTTCCTTACGGAAGTACGAAGATTGGTTCGCTATCTGGGAGTCTGCGATGGTAATATGGAAGAAGGGTCTCTACGCTGTGACGCCAATATTTCGGTACGGTTGATCGAAGAAACCAAGCTGGGAACGAAGGTGGAAGTGAAAAACATGAACTCTATAAAAAGTGTGATTAAGGCCATTGACCATGAAGTCAAACGGCAGATTCACATGATCGAAAATGGCAGAGTGATCATTTCGGAAACCAGAACATTCAATCCGGACAAAGGTGATACCACCGGAATGAGAACCAAAGAAGAGTTGAACGATTATCGCTATTTTCCAGAGCCTGATTTGAGTCCATTGCAAGTAAGCGAAGAATGGCTGAGCGAGATCAAGAACAACATGCCGGAGTTACCTTCTGAAATGAAAGAAAGGTTCAAAGAGCAATATAAGCTCAAGGAATACGATGCTGCGGTACTAACTGATCAAAGGGATTTGGCTTATTTGTTTGATGAATTATGCGGACAAACCACAAACTATAAGGCTGCTGCCAATTGGCTTATGGGGCCGGTAAAATCATACATCAATGAGCACGGCATTTCCTTTGGCGACCTCCCTATTAAGTCAGCTCGTATCGCAAATGTGATTGCGCTTATTGATGAAAACAAAGTAAGCTTTACAGCCGCCAGCCAGCAGTTGTTGCCTTACCTCTTTGAACACCCGGAGGAAAATGCACTGCACGCGGCGGAGCTTTTGGATATCATCCAAAACTCAGATGCCGGCAATATCCAAACTGTCATTGATGAAGTTCTTTCTTCAAATGCCGATAAGGTGAAGGAATACCGAAACGGAAAGAAGGGGCTAATCGGAATGTTTATGGGTGAGCTTATGAAAAAAACAAAAGGGTCTTTGGATCCGAAAATCGCGAATAAATTATTGAGAGAGTCTCTAGAATCAAAGTAGCTTTTAGTATGAAAAACATTAATCAAGTCGCAGTATATCTGGTAGCCATATTGGCAGTCGTTTCGTGTAGCAATCCTGCAGAGGATGGTATTCCCCTGGTAGGAAAAATAGAAGGACATACTCCCGGACAACCAGTGATTTTGCAGAAATATACTGAGAAGGGCCTTGATGTTGTAGATACAATAGTTGTGGAGGAGAGCGGAGCATTCAGAGCTACTACCAAAGTGACGGAACCCACTTTTTTCAGAATCAATTTCTACAATCGGAAGTTTGCGAACCTGATACTTGACGGATCAGAAGAGAAAATAGAGGTCACCATAGATATGGAAGATAATACCAGCAGACCTGCTATTATCGGATCCAAGCAGACCGATCATCTGACGGTTTACGACCGGCTGATTGACAACATGAAGGAAGATCAGCAGCTCATTAATCAACAGGGAATGGAGGCGAGAGCCACTGGAAATGAAGCAGAGATCGAAGAGTTGTCAAATGAATTTATGACACTCTTGACAGATTTTTATGAGCAGGTTAAAGATTACTCTCATAAGATCAAGCCTTCGCTGGCAGTGTTTTACGGAATAGGTTCTTTGAGTATAGAAGATAATATGGAGTTTTATGATAGCCTGGCCAGTTTCTACAGTGAAAAACTGCCCGATCATTTTTTCACCAAAAACCTGGTGGCTCAGGTGAATGCCCTTAAAGATTTATCGATAGGATCTGCAGCGCCTGAAATTTCTTTACCAAATCCTGACGGTGATATCGTCACATTGAGTTCTCTCAAAGGGAAATATGTATTGGTCGATTTTTGGGCAGCATGGTGTCGTCCTTGTCGCATGGAAAACCCCAATGTGGTAAGACTCTACAATCAGTATAAAGACGAAAATTTTGAAATCCTCGGTGTGTCTTTAGATAGAGATAGAAATGCATGGGTTGGAGCAATAGAGAAGGATGGTTTGATCTGGAAGCATGTGTCCGACCTGCAGTACTTCAACTCCCAGGCCGCACAAGATTATAAGATACAATCCATTCCGGCTACCTATCTCATCGGACCGGATGGAAAGATTGTTGCAAAAGGTCTGAGAGGGCTTAGCTTGGAAAACAAGCTTAAAGAAATTTTTGGGTAACTTGTATCAAAACCCAATAAGTGCCCGTAACCATCAAAGATATCGCAAGAGAGGTCGGAGTTTCAGTCTCCACAGTTTCTCGTGTTCTTAATGGGAAAAGCACTCAGAATGCGGAGTTGGTGACTTTGGTCAAAGCCAAGGCCAAAGAGCTTAACTATCAAGTAAACACGGCAGCCGCTGGCCTCCGAACCAACCGCACCAAGCTTATTGGTATTGTGGTACCCCAAATCAGCAATGATTTCTTTTCCGAAATCCTCTCCGGCGTAGAGGAGGCCGCTGAAGCCGAAGGCTACAATCTGCTCATCTGCCAGTCCAATGAATCTTCTACTAAGGAATTGAAGCTCATCAAATCGCTTGTAGCTTGTAATGTGGAGGGGATCTTGATCTCTACATGTATCGAAAACATCAAAAGTCAGGAGGCTGCAGAAACTGCAATAATGGCAGGTAAGAAGGTCGTGTATTTCGATCGTGTGCCTGACGAAAGCATTGCGCCGTACGTTACAGTTCAGGATTACGAAGGAGCCTATAAGATCACCAAGCACTTAATAGAGCAAGGGCGAAAATCATTTTTGTATCACGGTTTGCACAAGGATCTTACCAACGATAAGGCTCGCTCGAAAGGTGTAAAGGACGCTGTGAACGATTCTGGAATCGATAAGTTGGAGTTCTTATACACTCAAAATCAAGACGATTTGTTGGCCAGGTTGAAAAGTATGGAATTTGAGGCCTTGGTATGCTACAACGATGACATTGCAGCTAGAGACATTTCGTCCATGCAACGAGCTGGAATCAACATTCCTCGACAGATTGCGGTCACTGGATTTGATAACAGGTCTATGTGCGAACTCATATTCCCAACGCTCACTACAGTGAATCACTCAACAGCCATCTTGGGTAAAAAAGCCGTAGAGATACTCCTGGCCATGCTTGATTCAGACGATCCTGTGGAAAACATCGTGATTCCGGCAGAAATTATCGTGCGTGAGTCTTCAGCCTCTTAGTTTGATGGGTTAGCTTTACAAGCTCAACAAATCCATGTTATGAGTAATGTTTTAGTGTCAGGTGGTGTAGGTTATATAGGCTCACACACCGTAGTGGCTCTGATAGAATCAGGGTATGATGTTGTTATCATTGATGACCTTTCTAATACGAGCATAGAGCTACTCGAAGGCGTAAAAAAAATCACCAATTCTGATCCAAAGTTTTATGAGGGAGACCTAAAGGATGCTGCTTTGGTTGACAGAGTATTTCAGGAAAACCAGATTGACGCCATCATTCACTTTGCAGCCAGCAAGGCTGTAGGGGAATCTGTGGAACAACCACTCAAGTATTACAAAAACAATATGCTGGGTCTGATCCACTTGCTGGAAAAATCAGCACAAGACAATATTCCTTTTGTGTTTTCTTCGTCTTGTACTGTTTATGGATCACCGGATGTACTTCCTGTAACAGAACAAACCCCAGTGAAGCCTGCCATTTCACCTTATGGCAATACCAAGCAAATAGGAGAAGAGATTATCAAAGACACGGTGAATGCCGCTGAATCTTTGAGTGCAATATCACTGCGTTATTTCAACCCTATCGGCGCGCACCCTTCGGCTGAAATCGGTGAGCTGCCTTTGGGAGTGCCGCAGAATTTGGTTCCTTACTTGCTGCAGGTTGCTTCTGGTGACAGAGAGTCCTTGTCAGTGTATGGTGATGACTATGGCACACCCGACGGTACCTGTATCAGAGATTACATCCATGTGGTAGATTTAGCAGGAGCTCATGTGATAGCCGTTGAGAGGCTTTTGGGAGGAAAGAATAATGAAAGCTATGAAGTCTTTAATCTGGGCACAGGAAAGGGTAATAGCGTTTTGGAACTGATCAATTCTTTCGAAAAAGTCAATAACCTTAAACTCAATTATAAAATTGTAGATAGGAGAGCTGGCGATATAGAGCAAATCTATGCCGACACCACATTTGCAGAAAAAGAATTGGGCTGGAAGACCAAACTGGACCTTGACGATATGCTGAAGTCTGCCTGGAACTGGCAAAAGAAACTATCAAACCTCTAAAATGCAGATCAACGACAAAGCGATAACACCGGAGCGCAAAGCACATGGCGAGCGGTATGACAAAATGAAATACATCCGCTGTGGAAACAGTGGCGTTCAGTTACCGGCCATTTCGCTTGGTTTATGGCATAATTTCGGTGATTTTGATAATCAGGAAAATGCTCGGGAAATTCTTCATACGGCATTTGATAATGGAATTGTTCATTTTGATCTTGCCAATAATTACGGTCCACCTTTTGGGTCGGCCGAAACAAACTTTGGTGCCATATTCAAACAAGATTTTGCACCCTTCAGAGACGAACTTTTTATCTCGACAAAGGCAGGGTATGACATGTGGCAGGGGCCATACGGCAATCTGGGCTCCCGAAAATACTTGATTTCTAGCCTGGATCAGAGCCTCAAAAGAATGCAGCTCGATTATGTGGATCTATTTTATCATCATAGACCAGACCCTGACACTCCACTGGAAGAGACCATGGTTGCATTGGCTGATATTGTGCGTCAGGGTAAAGCCCTTTATGTGGGAATATCCAACTACGGGCCGGAGGATACAGCCAAGGCTTCAAAACTCCTGAAAGAGATGCGCGTACCTTTTATAATTCATCAGGCGAGGTATAGCATATTGGATCGGTGGGTAGAGGATGGCCTTCTCAAAACACTCGGTCAGGAAGGTTTGGGTTGTATCGCGTTTTCACCTTTGGCACAAGGTTTATTGACAGATAGATATCTGAATGGAATTCCAGCTGACTCCAGGGCTGCAAAGTCAAAAACTTATCTGGAAAAAGAGCAGGTAGAAAAGTCTATTGGTAAGGTGAGAAGGCTAGCTGATATTGCTCACCAAAGAGGGCAAAAGCTTTCTCAGATGGCCATTTCGTGGTTGCTAAGCAGACCGAATGTGGCTTCTGTTTTGGTAGGGGCTAGCTCATCGGCACAGCTTACAGAAAACCTCAAATCACTCGATCAACTCAGCTTTTCAGATGATGAAATGAAGTTGATAGATGAGGCGTCTGTTGGATAAAAACCTTCTCAAATGCATATCTTCAATAGATAACTTTCGTTTACACCAAAGATTTTTAAGAACTAAATATAGACCTATGATTATGAAAAAAATTACAATGATCGCTGCGATGGTTTTGGTTTCAGCCACAGTGTTTGCTCAAGCCAAAGTAGAAGTTGGTTTGAAAGGTGGCCTCAATATGTCCAGCATTTCGTCTGACCAAAAGACGGTTGACTTTAGTAATAAAACCGGATACCATTTTGGAGCCTATGGCTTGATCAAGGTGTTGAGTTTTGGAATACAACCAGAGATACTTTACTCTACTAAAGGGGCGGATGTTTCTGCTCAGAATGTCGCAGCAGATTTTTCGCAGGATTTCACCTATGTAGATATTCCGATTATGTTTAAGCTCTACACAGTTGCCGGGCTAAACGTGCAGGCCGGTCCGCAATTTGGCATGTTGGTTTCAGCAGGAGGAAAAGACGCCAATGGCGACAAAATAGATAAGTCTGACTTTAAAGATTCAGATATTTCGGCTGCCTTTGGTCTGGGGTGGGATGCTCCTTTTGGCTTGAACCTTACCGCCAGATATGTGATGGGCTTATCAGACATCAACCCGAATGGTGATTCCAAAAACAGAACTTTCCAATTGTCTGTTGGGTATAAATTCCTCGGACTGGGTAAATAACATCATTCAAAAAATATATCAAAGCCCTCAGATATCTCTATTCGGATGTCTGAGGGCTTTTGTTTTTTACCCGTTTCATGCATTCTTCCGTTCTGATAAGTATTAACTTTTTAGCTGATAAATGTTTGCTTCTTACCATCTGATTGCAATGTACTTTTGCTGAGATGACAAATGTCAGGATTCGGGTGTGTAACCCTCCAAAATTATGATCAAACAATCCAAACAATAGGTTTTAATTTTATTCAATCATGTCAAATTCAATCTATATCAATCCAACAGAAGCTTATTGCGGTAAGTCGCTGATTACCCTTGGTTTGATGGAACATCTACTCAGATCCACTCAGAAAGTCGGTATTTTCAGACCGATCATCAAAAGTCGCCCTTCAGAGCACCGAGATCGTGATATTGAACTCATAATGAAACATTTCAAGATCAATGTCAAATACGAAGATACGTACGGGTACACTACAGATCAGCTGCAAGAATTGGAGGCGAGCGGTAAGCATACGGAGATTTTGGATGGGATCATACAGAAGTACAAAGACCTGGAGGATCAGTTTGATTTCATAGTGGTTGAGGGGTCAGACTATGAGGGGAAAAACTCAATCTTTGAGTATAACCTGAATCAGGAAATAGCTAAGAATTTGGGAAGCCCTGTTGTGGTAGTGGGCAAGGCGGATGTGGAAAGTAGTATTGAGGATCAGGCCTATGCAATTTACCAAAATGTGGATACTTTCATCCAGAATGGATGTCAGGTGATTAAAGTGATTGTGAATCTGGTGCCGGATGAAATCAAAAAAGCCCTTGATAACGAGTTGAAAGCACATTTACCAAAACACCTTTTGAATGTGGATTTTCTTCCTGTGGATCATGTCTTGAATAGCCCAAGCATTGCCGAGGTGGTGGATGCGCTTGGCGCCAAAGTGCTTTATGGTCATGATCAGCTCAACCGACTGGTTTATTATAAAACCATTGCAGCCATGCAGCCACATAATTATCTGAAAAGAATAAAGGAAAATTCGCTGGTTATCACCCCGGGTGATCGAGGTGATATTGTGATGACCACATTGCAAGCCCATCAGTCGTCTAATTATCCATCATTGGCAGGGATAGTGCTTTCTGCCGGGTATGATTTGGAAGAAGCTTATCACAAATTGCTGGAAGGCCTGAAAGACATAGTGCCAATAATTGCTGTGAACACCAATACATTTGATACAGCACACAGTGTGTCCAACGTGCGCTCATATATCAAGCCAACAAGTCACAGGAAAATATCTCTGGCTCTTCAGCGATTTGAAGAAAACGTGGCTGTGACGGATCTACTCGAAAAAATCAAGGTGATGGCACCAAGCAGCGTGCTCACTCCCAAAATGTTTGAGTACAGTCTTTTCAAAAAGGCAAAATCAGACAAGAAGCGGATTGTTTTGCCTGAAGGCGAAGATGACCGCATATTAAAAGCAGCCGAGATTTTATCTTCTCGTGAATTGGTTGACGTTATTATTCTGGGTGATCCGGAGCAGGTTGAAAAAGATATTGTAAGGCTGGGGCTGATTCTGGATCTGGACAAGGTACAGGTGATCAACCCGACTAAGCACCCTAAGTTTTCTGATTATGTAGTGGCTCTTTACGAGCAACGTAAGAATAAAGGAGTGAATCTGGATATGGCCAAAGACTTACTTGCAGATACGACCTATTTTGGCACCATGATGGTACACATGGGCGATGCAGACGGGATGGTTTCCGGAGCAGTAAATACTACACAGCACACTATTCGTCCGGCACTCCAACTCATCAAAACCAAACCGGGATATTCCGTGGTTTCATCTGTGTTTTTTATGTGCCTTGAAGATCGGGTTTTGGTTTACGGAGACTGTGCAGTCAATCCAAACCCTACAGCGGAGCAGCTTGCGGAGATTGCACTTTCTTCTGCTGAGACTACTACCTCTTTTGGCCTTGAGCCAAAAGTGGCTATGCTTTCTTACTCATCGGGATCATCAGGCAAGGGAGAGGAAGTGGAAAAAGTAAGAGCGGCAACCGAGTTGGCAAAATCTAAAAACCCTGATCTTAAAATCGAAGGACCAATTCAATATGATGCGGCGGTTGATATAGGAGTTGGACAAAAGAAAATGCCCGGATCTGAGGTGGCAGGGAAAGCCAGCGTATTGATCTTTCCTGATTTGAATACAGGAAATAATACCTACAAAGCAGTGCAAAGGGAAACCGGAGCTATCGCAATAGGTCCGGTGCTGCAGGGGTTGAATAAGCCCGTAAATGATTTGAGTCGCGGTTGTACGGTGGCCGATATCGTCAATACAGTGGTGATTACCGCCATTCAAGCTCAGGGACAAAAGTAAAATCTTAAGAGATGAAAATTTTAGTAATCAATACCGGTAGTTCGTCTATCAAATACGTGCTTTTTGAAATGGAAGGTCAGACAGTTCTGACCAAGGGTTCAGTCGAGCGCATCGGGGAAAGTGCTTCAGAGATTTTACATAAAGTATATAAAAACGGCGTAGAACAAAGCCTCAAAAAGGAGTTGCCGATCAGGAATCACGAAGAAGGGCTTCAAAATGTGGTAAGCCTGCTGATGGATGCTGAATCCGGCATCATCCAGGATACAAGCGAAATTGCAGCAGTAGGACAC
Source organism: Cyclobacteriaceae bacterium (assembly GCA_039944535.1). Taxonomy (GTDB): domain Bacteria; phylum Bacteroidota; class Bacteroidia; order Cytophagales; family Cyclobacteriaceae; genus JAMZMI01. Next base: position 262,116 of record JBDUYP010000022.1, on the reverse strand, counting down.
AGGGTGGTTCATGGCGGTGAAACATATCAATCTGCTCAGCGAATAGACGAGAAGTTAAAAGATAAGGTGCGCGAGCTTATTCCACTTGCACCGCTCCACAATCCCTCCAATTTGCAGGGTATTGAGGTGGCTGAGTGGTTCTTTCCTGATGCGGTTCAGGTTGCGGTTTTTGACACAGCTTTTCATCAAACCATGCCGCCAAAATCTTTCATGTATCCGCTTCCGAAGCATCTATATGAAAAAGAAAAAATCCGTGCTTATGGCATGCACGGCACATCTCATGCTTATGTGAGTAAGCAGATGTTGAAGCTATTGGATAAGAAACCTGAGGACACTTCCATAATCACCATCCACCTCGGTAATGGCTGCAGCATGTCTGCAGTGAGGGGTGGAAAATGTCTGGATACGAGCATGGGGCTGAGTCCCCTTGCAGGCCTTATGATGGGAACGCGAACAGGTGATATTGACCCTTCGATTCCATTCTTTTTAGGTACTAAACTGAAAATGTCTTTTGAGGAGATTGATAAAATGCTCAACAAAGAAAGCGGACTGAAAGGAATAGCTGGGTCTAACGACATGAGAGACGTGCTGGAGAAAAAGGCAGCTGGAGATCCGGATGCTACGCTTGCGATCGACATGTATGTGAACAGAATCAAGAAATATATCGGTGCGTATGCGGCTGAGATGGGAGCACTCGATGCGATCGTTTTTACTGCTGGTATTGGGGAAAATAGTGCTGCATTGCGCGCTTTGATTTGTGAAAATTTGGGAGTGCTGGGAATTGAACTTGATGAGAAAGAGAATGAAAACCGGGTTGCCGGAAATCACCTGATCAGCACCTCCAAAAGCCCGGTACAGGCATGGGTCATACCTACAAATGAGGAACTGGAAATAGCGATTCAGGCAGAAGGATTTGTCTAAAGGTTTGGGGCTATTGGTTTGATGGAATTTTAAAAGTGGGGTTGTAAATAAGTCCAACTACGTTACCCCACGGATCTTTCACCGACGCTACTACTATTGGGCCACCTACATTGTTGGGAGCTTCGTGCTCAGTGGCACCCAGGTCAATCAGAGTTTGATATGCACTTTTTATATCATCTACTCCCCAATACGACAGAATATTGTCCGTTTTAGGAGAGTCTGTTTTTTGAGGAAGTAGCCCCAGCTCATAGCCGCCTATGTTAAACCCGACATAAAAGGGCTCGTTAAAATAGGGTTCTGCGTCGAATGCCTGAGCGTACCATTTTTTTGCAGCTTCAAGGTCAGCCACTTTGTAAATTGTGGTTCTCAGTCCTGGCATGTTATGTTGTTAATTTGGGGTAACCATGATGTGCGCTCTGTGTGTACCGGGGTTCATGATCCATGGCGCACCGGGTACAGGTGGTGCCAGTGGCAGCCCGGTAGATTCGCCTGTGGCGTAAGGAATGTAGATCACAAAGCGTATTTTAGTGTTGATAACTTCCCCGTTTTCGTCAATTTCTCCGGTCATCACGTAAAGTGTACTTTTGTCCGGCATCTCCAGTTTACCTTCACTTACTTCCTTTTCTCTTTGGTCAAAAACCTCCTGAAAGGATAGTCCTTGCTCTTTGAGGTCGCGTCCACGTTGCATGAATGGTTCCAGGTCTTTGTGATACGCTGCAGCGCTAAAACCTTCCTTCGATGGGTCGTCTGCCAGGCAAATCATCTCATTCGAGCCTTCTTTGATTTTTACAATTTTACCGTCAGCACCGAAACCCAATACGGTTGCCTCAGCTCGCAGAGCCTCGTCCAAGGGCAGTACCGCCGTTTTGATTTGCCAATCTTTGTTTGGGATGTCTTTTACCTGAGCACTGCACGCAAAAAGCAGTACGAGCATAATGGAAGAAATGGCTGTGTTTTTCATAATCATTTATTTGGGTGATTTTATCGTTTCTTCATAGTCTTCTCCGAATCGATCTTTAAACTGTCTCTTAAAATAAGTAACATTTCCGACACCTATGCATCTTCCGGCTTCAGAGGCTGACATTTTGGTTCCTTTTTGAATCAAAGCATCAAGGTATTTCCATCTCGTTTCTTTGATTAGTTCCAAAGGGGTGAGATTGAAAACTTTCTTCACAAGCCTGAAAACTTTTCTTTCGCTTGCCGCCATGGCTTCTGACAGGTCAAGCACAGATAAGTGCGGGTCATCAATTCTTTCCAGTATGAGGTTTTCCAGCTTTTTGCTGATCAGGTTTTCCACCCCGCTGTTCACATTGCTTGGTTCGAATATTTCCAAAACATTGTGGTCACCTTTTTTGCTTAAAAGGTTTTTTGTTCTGATAATCAGTTCTTTAGGTGTGAAAGGCTTGGCGATAATCTCTTCTGCGCCTAGCTTAAGTATTTCCAGCTTGTCCTCTTCTTCTGTACGCGCGCTCACTATCAATACCGGGAGGTGTCGGTACTGGTCGTCAGCTTTAATGGTTTTCAAGAATTCGAAACCATCCATATACGGCATCATGAGGTCAGATATAACCAAATCTACTTTATGAGACTTAAGCTGACCGAGGGCCTCTTCTCCATTTTTCGCAAGCACGATGTTGTAATGATCCTTCAGTAGGTTGCTCATGTATTGCCTGATCTCACGATGATCTTCTACAATGAGCAAGGTTTGCTTTCCTTGCTCAACTGACGCGGTTTGTTCATCGGGCTGTGCATACTCCAGAGGAGACAAAATAGGGTCATAGTACTCGTCTATTATCGCTTTGGACGATGCTTCAACAGGAGAGTAGTTCAGCGTAATGCTAAATTTAGTGCCTTCGTTCTCTTTGCTATCCACCCAAATTTCACCATCGTGCAGGTGCACGATTTCCTTACAAAGCGCAAGCCCTATCCCAAAGCCGGAACTCTCACCCGGAATCGCCGCAGGCACTTGATAGTATCTATCAAAAATGTGCTGAATCTGATCACCGGGGATGCCAATGCCTGTGTCTGAAATGGTTATCAATGCTTTGGAAGAATCCAGATCCTCTACGGAAACCTTGATGCTGCCAAGTTCTTCGGTGTGCCTCACGGCATTAGAAAGCAAATTGTAAATAACCTTTTCAAACTGATGAGGATCCAGGTTGATGATTTTGCTTTGCTCCAACCTGGAGTCGAATTCAAGAACTATTTTTTTGTAAATAGCTGCACTGCTAAACATCTTGACGAGCAGGTTTAGATATCCATCAATTTTGACATATTGTTTCTTTAATTGTAGTCTGCCTTCCTGAAGCCTCGAAAGATCTCTGATTTCGTCCGTCATGAAGAGCAATTTTTTACTATTCCGATACCCTGAGTCCAGTAGATCTTTAGATTTACTTGATATGTTCTTTTCTTCTTCCAGCACCTGATCGATGCTGCCAAGTATTAATGTCAGTGGGCTTCTAAGGTCATGAGAGATGTTGGCAAAGAAATTGGATTTGGCTATGTCTAAAACCTGAAGTTTCTGAGATTGCGACTCTACCTCCGATTTTTGCTCTGCTATAATTTGATTTTGTTTTCTAATGACCTGTAGCCTTCTGTAAATGACAACTAACAATACGAAAATGATCAGAGCACTTATCCCCCCAATGATCAGTATGAGTTGCTGTCGCTTTTGCTTTTGTCTTTCTATCTCAAGTTGTTTTTCATGCTCCTTTTCGTCGATAATTCTTTGTTTTTCATATTCATATTCAGCTTCTACTTTCCCTATTTCCTTTAGCTTAGAGTCATTTAGGATAGAGTCTTTTTGAATGGCGTATTTCTGAAAATTGGAAAGCGCAGAGTCAAACCGACCCACTCTTTCATAATAATCGGCCAGAGCTAAATAGATGTCTTTTAGGAAGTTGGGGTCAGCTAACTCATGCGCCATTTTTCTTCCTCTTATTAGATATTTGTAGGCTTTTTTAGGATTGTTATTCTCAATGTGCAAGCTCCCGAGGTTTTGTATGTCATAAGCGATCAGATGGGTTGCTCCTATGCTATCTGCTATCCTGTAGCTATTTTCAAAAAGCTCTATCGCTTTTTCTTTATCTCCTGCTTTGGAGTTTAAGGCGCCCATATTACAATAGACGTTGGACACCAGCCTGGCGAAATTATACTTCTTGGCATCCGCCAGAGAAGAGAGGTAGATTTCTTCGGCTTCTTGGTATTTGCCCTCATTTTCGAGTGCTATGGCCCAGTTGATTTTCCAAGTGATTACTCCTCGGGGGTCGTCCTTGACACTGTCAGCATGGATGGCTTTTTTATAAGCGTCATATGCAGAAGCATAGTCATTCATGTTTTGGTAGATTACGCCTATCACACCGTGTATAGAACCTGTACGGACATCCAGATCAAGACTGTCCACTACGTTTAGAGCTTTTAAGTTTACTTTGAGTGCTTCTGCGTATTCGCCCAGGCGGAAGTAGCTCATGCCTAAGCCATTGTAATTTCTGGCTATTTCGTCCTGCACACCGCCATTTACGGCCATGTCCAATGCTCTCTGGTAGTATATAGCCGCATTTGTAAAGTCATCTTTGAAGAAATAAATGTTACCTAAAATATTGTTGATTTTGGTTTTCATTTCTGCTGTCACAGCCAGACTATCGGCTTTAGCGGCGTACATGATGGCTTGTTCGTAGTTGGCTCTGCGCCGAGTGATCTCAGCCAGACATTTATAGCCCTTTGCGTCATACTCACCTGAGTCGAGATCTTGGCTCAACTCGATCAGCATCATTGTGTATTTCTCTGCAGTATCCAGATTGATTACTGTAGCTCCTAAGATGATGTTGTGAATGGCTGCAGCCCTTTTTTGAGGATTATCCAAACTGTGAAGCAGGGTTCTCACAGAGTCAATCCTATGACTCTGAGCATTGGACACTGTAGGGGAAAGGGAAAGGATCAGGACGACAACCCAGGCTCTAAACAGAGAATTAATACTGCAAGTCATTTAGGTCAATTTGAGTGGATATTATCAAGTTAATACAATTGATTTGTGATTCACGCCTAAACGGGGACATAAAATTGCTGTTTGAATGAAAAATGAGTTGTTTAATTCGGGAGCAGTTTTTAAATATCTTGCAATGTATTGACCCTTAATTCGCTTTACTCATGAAAAGCAAACCAACTACCTACAAAAAGGACTTTGGCGCAATCCCCATTCCGCGTAAGCATATCATCTTGATGGATGGCACCTGGAACGATGAGTCGGGAACGAAATCCAGCGGGCTCGTAACCAATATTGTTCATTTGAAAGATATTTTCAGGAATGATGATGGCAGTCAGATAGTGCGGTATCACCGGGGGGTGGGCAATGACAATGACAATAGCTTTTGGTTTCAGATACTCAGAGGCATGGCGGGGAAAGGTGTGGAGGAAATTGTTGAGAATGCCTACTACAGATTTGTTCAAGATTGGAGACCGGGAGATGAAATATTCATTTTTGGCTTTAGCAGAGGAGCTGCGGCTGCCCGGATGTTAGCTGCACAAATTGAAAAGCTGGGAGTTCCTGAAGAAATCACAATTACCTTAAGAGCAGTGCAAAATAGGGAAACCCGCGTGGTTGAGAACAAAATCGATCATGTCAATATTGCGGCCAATTGTGCAAGACAAAAGGTAGAGATTGAGTTTTTAGGAGTTTGGGATACAGTCAGTGCCTTTGGGTTTTGGAATAACCTACTCAAGCACTTTAAGCGCACTGTGCAGGATCATTTTAGCAATTATAATGTGGCAAGCAATGTCAAAAAAGCCGTTCACATAGTAGGGATAGACGAGACCCGAAACACATTTAAACCGGCACTTATGAACATGGAGGACAAAGTAACGGAAGTGTGGTTTCCAGGGGTTCATTCAGACATTGGAGGTAGTTATGTCGAAGATGAGCTGGCAAAACTTTCGCTTGATTTCATGCTTAAAACTATGCTAAAGGTTACCGGAAAAAGCCTCATAGAGTTTGATGTCAACGAGTCAATGTTGTCCAGGTTTACTATAAATTTTTATCCCAGAATCATTGAAGGTGAGAAGCCCAATCTCACCAATACAGTCCATTTTCATTATCACGGTTATGGTTTTTGGTCGGGCAAAAGCTTAAGAAATATCAGGGTAATCAAGAAAAACAAAAAGACTACTCTCAAGCCAAAAGTGCACAAGCTGTACTCGCAGTTGGCTAAGTCCGCAGAGACCGTGGCTGTCACAGAGAAGAAAAAATGGAGGAGCTCAAAAGTGATTGTGAGAAAGTCTCGTTTCCAATATTTACCTATCAACGTGAAAGCCCTGGGTGAGCCTGGAGATGGATTTGAGGTGGTGGAGTAAAAGCTTGTGTGCCTTTTGTTACATACTGTTTTTATCTATCTACGTATCTTTATAAACATTACCGAAATAAACCTCGTTACTTTTACTTAGTGAAGAATCACATTTTACATATCTCTTTCATTGGCTTGGCAACATTCATTTTGTTGCTTCATGCTGTGACATCCCATCACCATGTGGATACAAGGTTGATGGCCGGAGATGTAGTATTCAGTTACCAATGTCACGATAGTGTTTTAAAAGATATTTTTGGAATTAACCTTGGCGATCACCACCTCGAGGAATTTCAAATATCCACTCAGTCGGTAAATATTTCACCAGATTTTCTGGTTTTATATATCTGTCAATTTGGGTTCGTTAATCTCTCCAAAGTTCAATCTGAGGATTACTTTGTTGTCGCTAATGACCGGGGCGAGGATCTCATTCACCTGACAGCATTTAGCCTTCGAGGACCCCCTGCATTGATGATATAATCGCTCTCCCAGAGCAGTATTGTTCATCATTTAATTAATGCAGGATTTTTATGTTTCAAAAAATTATAGACTATTCCGTACGGAATAAAGTTGTTGTATTTGTGCTCGTTGGAGCCATTGTATTAGGAGGCATCTATGCCTTGAAAGGCATACCGCTTGATGCGGTTCCCGACATTACCAACAACCAGGTGCAGGTGGTAGCCACCTCGCCCACATTAGCTGCTGAGGAAATAGAGCAGCTCATTACTTTCCCAATTGAAGCCTCAATGGCCAATATCCCCAATGTTGTGGAAATTAGATCTATTTCCAGATATGGACTGAGTGTGGTTACCATTGTTTTTAACGAGTCCATGCCTCAGCTCGACGCACGGCAGTACGTCCGTGAGCAACTCAATACAGTGGAGATACCAGGAGGTTTGGCCAATCCCGAATTGATGCCAATCACCACAGGACTTGGGGAAATTTATCAGTATGTGCTTCAGGTGGAGGCCGGCTATGAAGATCAGTATGATATCATGGAATTGCGCACCATTCAGGATTGGGTGGTCAAACGACAGATGGCTGGAATACCGGGTGTAATTGAGGTCAGTAGCTTTGGAGGGTATGTGAAGCAATATGAGATCGCGCTTGACCCAGAGAAGCTCTATGCGCTTCGGCTGACAATTCCAGAAGTGCTGGCGGCCGTAGAAAGCAACAATGAAAACTCTGGTGGCAGCTATATTGAAAATGAAAAAAAGGCACTCTACATAAGAACAGTAGGTAGGGTAGAGAGTAAGGAGGAAATAGAAAACATAGTTGTAGATAGGAATGAGGGCGTACCCATTTTTGTCCGTGATATAGCTACAGTGCAGCTAGGTAGTTCCAAACGCTTCGGAGCTATGACCATGGATGGGAAAGGCGAAGTAGTGGGTGGTATTACTCTCATGCTCAAAGGCAGTAGTTCATCTGACGCAATTGCCAATGTGCAGGAGCGGGTGGCCCAGATCCAGTCTGCTTTACCAGCGGGGGTGAAGATCTTTCCTTATCTGGATAGATCTATTTTGATCGGCAAGGCGATCGATACCGTAGAGAGGAATCTATTAGAAGGAGGTCTAATCGTGATTTTTGTTTTGGTATTGCTCCTCGGAAATTGGAGAGGAGGAGTGATTGTGGCCAGCGTGATTCCATTGTCCATGCTTTTTGCTTTTATCATGATGCGCTTTTTTGGCGTATCTGCAAATTTGATGTCGCTTGGAGCGATAGATTTTGGTATAGTGGTAGATGGAGCGGTGATCATCGTAGAAGGGATTTTGCATGGGCTTTACGCTCATCATGTGGGTGAAAAACTCAATCAGAAGCAGATGGATCGATTCATTATTGATACATCAGGTCAAATCTATAAGTCTGCCGCCTTTGGTGTCTTGATCATTTTGGTGGTTTTCGTGCCAATCATGACATTGACCGGAATAGAAGGCAAAATGTTTCAGCCAATGGCTATGACAGTCAGTTTTGCCATACTCGGAGCTATGATTTTGTCGCTGACCTATGTGCCGGTTGTGTCAGCTATTTTTCTTCAAAAAGACATCAGCTCCAGCAAGACATTCGCTGACAAAATCATCAACCGTATGAGAGACATGTACCGACCTTCTTTGGAGTGGTCGCTTCGTTTTCCTCGGGCAGTCCTGTCCTTTTCATTCGCGTTGATGCTCGTAGCTGTGATTGTCTTCATGAGAATGGGAGGAGAGTTTATTCCCACCCTGGAGGAAGGCGATCTGGCCATGCAAATGACGCTACAGCCGGGTAGTGGTTTGAGCGAAAGTGTGAAAACCAGTACAAGAGCTGAGAAGATTTTGCTCGACAATTTTCCGGAGGTAAAGCATGTAGTTTCAAAAATTGGTACGGCAGAAGTTCCCACTGACCCTATGGCCATTGAGGATGCCGATATCATGATTATTCTGAAGGAAAAAGATGAATGGGTAACTACTGATGACCGTGAGGAACTGGTGGAATTAATGAAGGAAAAACTCGATGTAATCCTCGGTTCTTCTTTTGAATTTACTCAGCCCATACAGCTCCGGTTCAATGAGCTGATGACTGGGGCTAAGACAGATATAGCCATTCAGGTTTTCGGTGAAAACATGCAAAAGCTCTCTGAGATCGCCGAAAGAATCGCAACCGCCATAACCCCAATAAATGGAGTTGGCGATGTGAAAGTAGAGCAAACCGAAGGTTTACCACAACTCTTGATCAAGTATGATCGCCAGATGACGGCTCAGTATGGGGTGTCTGTTGGCGACTTAAATACCATCATTCAAACGGCTTATGCCGGAACAGCCACGGGGCAGGTTTTTGAGAATGAAAGGCAATTTGATCTCGTAGTTCGTAATAACAGCAGTTATCTCGGTGCATTAGATCTGGATAAGTTATGGGTTAAAACAGCTTCTGATAATTTGATTCCCGTCAGTCAGATGAGCACTGTTGAATATAGGGAAAGCCCTCTGCAAATCAGTCGTGATCAGGCCAAACGCAGAATCAACATTGGAGTGAACGTGAGAAACCGTGATGTAGCCTCGCTCGTAGAGGAACTGCAACAAAAAATAGCTAATGAGATCAAACTACCCGCAGGATATACGGTCTCTTATGGTGGTCAGTTTGAGAACCTTGTGAACGCCAAAAAGAGACTGATTGTAGCCGTTCCTCTGGCACTGATTTCTATAGTCATGTTACTCTACTTCACATTTGGCAAAGTCAAAGAAGCACTAATGATTTTTATAGCCGTTCCTCTGTCAGCTATTGGTGGAGTTTTAGCACTGTTTTTTCGAGGGATGCCCTTTAGCATTTCCGCTGGCGTTGGCTTCATTGCCCTCTTTGGTGTGGCTGTGCTCAACGGGATCGTGCTTATTAGTTATTATCACCGCTTGCGCGAAAAAGGTGAAACTGATTTCCGAAAACTGGTAATCGATGGCGGTATGGCGCGTATGCGACCCGTGATCATGACCGCAGCGGTGGCCTCATTGGGATTTTTACCCATGGCCCTTTCATCGTCTTCAGGTGCAGAAGTGCAGCGGCCTTTAGCCACAGTTGTTATCGGTGGGCTGATTAGCTCTACTTTTCTTACGCTGATTATTTTACCTGTGCTCTATTATTTGGGAAATGTAAAATGGAGTAAAGCTTTGCCACTTGTAATGCTGCTTTTGTTAGGGTTTTCAGCCAATGCACAGCAACCACCAACATCTCTGGAAGTAGTTACGGAAAAGGCACTTCAACATCACCCTTCGGTGAAAATAGCTGACCTGAATGTATCGAAGCAAGAGGTAGTTAAAAAGCAGTCATATGATCCGGGTGCCTTTTCAGGGAGTGTCACCTACGGGCAGATCAATGCGGGGGTCAATGATTATAATATTGCGTTGAACCAATCGCTTGGCAACATTCCCGGGGCTATTGCCCAATCTCATACGGCCGATATGCAGATCGACCTTGCCCGGAAGGATAAACTGCTCGTAGCACGAAAAATTGAATATGACGTGACAGGTGTATTTGTGCGTTGGGTCTATGCGGGTAAAGAACACGCGTCTCTGAAAGATCAGTTTTTGCAAATAGAAAAATTGATGGCATCAGCGAAGCTAGCGGTGGACGCAGGTGAGAAAAATACACTGGGCGTTACGGTGTTGAGACAGGAATACTTTGCTCTTTCAAACCGCATGGTTCAGTCAAAGATGGAATACGAAAAGGCAACCAATGATCTTATCGTATTCACGGGGATGGAGGAGCATAATCTCATATTGCCCCAGGATTTTCCGGTAGTTCCTTATACCGGAGATTCAGCGCTAAGTGCAGTTTTCTATTCACAAACAGACCAGCGGATAGAAGTGCAGGAGCAAAAATTGAAAGCCGAGAAGCTTGGCTATTTTCCTAAATTAAATGTGGGATATTTCAACCAGGAACTGGAAGGTGTGACAGGGTTTCAAGGTGTGACAGTGGGGGCTTCTTTTCCGCTCTGGACAAAACCTCAGAGCGCCCGGGTGCAAATGGAAAAACTCAATCTGGAGGTGTCAAAACAGCAAAGCGACCTGCTCATTCATTCGCTGGAAAGATGGCTGCAAAGAGCGCTAAAGGTTCGCGAAGAACTTTCGCAGCGGCTGGGAGGATATGAGGTGCAAAACAATCTTGATCCTACACAAATCATCGATCAGGCATATCAATCTCTGGAGGCTGGTCAAATCAACTATTTCGATTATGTAAGGATCGTAAGCAGTGCATTTGAAACGAAGCGCAATATCTGGCAGACACAATACCTGCTTCTTAAAACATTGAATGAATTAAACTATTTAACGAAATGAAATATTTATCAATCATAATTTTTCTAGGTACACTATTGAATAGCTGTACCCAATCGGAAACCATTCAGGCGCCTGGTGAGGTAGCTTCAGACGCGATTACCCTCACGTCAGAACAGGTTAAGGCAAATAATATCAAGATTGGTCAACTGCCTAAGGGGCTGGTGTATCACAAAATCAAGGCTACCGGACGGATGGATGTGCCTCCAAATAATTCTTTGGATGTTTCCGTGCCCATTACTGCTTACGTGAAAAGCATCAATGTACTGCCTGGCGATGTGGTGACCAAAGGTCAGATACTGGCTGTCTTGAATCACCCTTCGATAATCAAGATTCAGAGTTCGTATTTGGCGGCTAAATCTGAATTGGATTACATGTTGGTGGATTTGATTAGAAAAGAAAAACTAACATCAAGTAGCACAGTTTCTGCACGCGAGTATGAAGCACTCAAAGCTCAAAAAGCAGCAGCGGAAAGCACACTCAGTGCTATAGAGGCCGATCTGGACAGAATGGGTATCGATTCCCGCTCGATCACGCCAGAAAACATCACCAATCGGCTAATCATTACTGCGCCCATTCCCGGAACTGTAACGGAGGTTTTTGCAAAAGTAGGTGCCCTGGTCAATCCGGATGTGTCTATCATCAATATCAACAATCGGGATCATCAGCATGTGGAACTCCAGGTTTATCAGACTGATATCCCGAAACTTGAACTGGGAATGGATGTAGAAATCAAATTACCGAAAGGTGACGATACCTTTAAAGGAGAAGTCTTTCTGATTAATGGGACACTGAATAGTGAGACGCTGGCCACCAATGTTCACGTTCACCCAGAAGAGCATTTTCCTAAGCTGGCACGTCACTCAGTTGTTTTTGCAGAAGTGATTTATGGTGTTGATAGCGGATATGTAATGTCCAGTTCGGAGTTGATCAGACAAGGGGATAGGTACTTTGTTTTTGTCAAAGATGGAGATGGGTTTAGTAAAGAGGTAGTGGAGGTTGGACACGATGATGGGGACAATGCCCTCATTCTTGGACCTCAAAATCTGCTCGACAGGCAGTTTGTGATTTCCGGCAGCTATTACCTCAATGGTATTTAAGTTAGGCTCTGAAGTTTGAAAAAACCAGAAGGGGGGCTTTCGCCAAATCTGAGGGGTTTATGAGTCAAAAACCCTTCTCATTACCATGAAAGCCCTTTTTTGGTATTATATTGCTAGTTAGTTTAATTATGAAATCTGTAAAAATATTAGAGAATGCTTCGTGAAATCGATTTCCCTGAACTTCAGAGCCAATTTGTAAAAGAATTTGGTAATCAACCACAGCTATTCAATGCCCCAGGTAGAATCAACTTGATCGGAGAGCACACCGATTACAACGATGGTTTTGTGCTCCCGGCGGCTGTTGACAAGAGTGTGAAAATTGCGATGGCTGAAAATGGCACGGGGACTTGTCTTCTGAAGGCTTTAGACCTGAATGAAGCATATGAATTTGAGCTCAATACCGAACTAACACCAGGTGAAACAGGCTGGGCCAATTATTTTCTCGGAGTGATAGACCAGTTGCGCAAGAGAGGAGCTACAGTTGATAAGGGGTTTGACATGATATTCTCTAGCAATGTTCCTGCAGGCTCAGGAATGTCCTCTTCGGCGGCCATAGAATGTGGTTTTGGATACGCACTCAATGAAATGTTCGATTTGGGTTTTTCCAAGCCAGAGATCGCGACTATAGGACAAATGGCAGAACACACTTTCGCTGGGGTGAAGTGCGGCATCATGGATCAGTTTGCCTCGTGCATGGGCAAAAAGAACCACGTGATCAAACTCGATTGCCGTTCGATGGAGTATGAGTATTTTCCAGCAGAATTTGGCGACTATCAATTGCTGCTTTTCGATTCTAAAGTGAAGCATAACCTGGCAAGTTCGGAGTACAACACGCGCCGTTTGCAGTGTGAGGAGGGCGTGCAGGCTCTTCAATCAATAAATCCAAAAATTACTTCTCTCAGAGATGCGTCACTTGATGAATTGGCTCAAATTCAGGGTAAGGTGCCTGGAAAAGTCTTTGACCGGTGTAAATATATCATCGAGGAAATTCAACGGGTAACTGATACGTGTGAGGCGTTGCAGGCCAGTGATATTCAAAAAGTTGGAGAACTGATGTTTGAAACCCACGAAGGGCTGAGCAAACTGTACGAAGTGTCATGTTCTGAGCTTGATGTGCTTGTTGGCTTGGTGAAAGACAACCCTGCCGTAATTGGTGCACGTATGATGGGAGGTGGTTTTGGTGGATGCACCATTAACCTGGTTGAGAAAACCAAAGTAGATGAGGTTATCGAAAGCGTAGTTTCCGGTTATAAAAATGCTGTCAATATTGACACGGCGGTCTATCAGGTGGATATTTCTGAGGGTGTTTGGCATGTATCTATAGAGTCACCTGATGTGAAATAACCCCTATTATACATTCATAGTTTTGGCAGAATAGCGCATCCGTTGTGATGGGTGGTCAATGTTGTTTAATTTAAAGGCACTCTAAACAATATTTTTAATCCAAAATCTATGAGAATTATATTATCTGCTATTTTTCTTTTAGCCTCTATTTTTCTGTATTCTCAGAATTGGGAAGCACTTTTTAATGGCAAAGACCTCAAAGGCTGGGAAACCCGAGGTGGCAGGGCCTCATATGAAGTTGTTGATGGTGTCATCATCGGTACGGCCATTACAAACACACCTAATACTTTTTTGTGCACAAAGAAAACTTATGGAGATTTCATCCTTGAAATCGACGTTTTTCTTGCCAATGAACTGAATTCCGGAGTTCAGGTTCGGAGTAATTTAATTGACGATCGGGTGCGAGGTTATCAGTGTGAGATAGATCCATCGGATCGAGCCTTTTCCGGAGGAATTTACGAAGAGCAACTTCGAGGTTGGATTTATCCTTTAAGTCTAAACGAAAAAGGCAGGACAGCTTTTAAGATGGGCTCCTGGAATACGGTGCGGATTGAGTGCTTTGATTTCGAAATCAGGACTTATATCAATGATAAAATGTGCAGCCATTTGGTAGATGACGCTACCAGTTCTGGTTTCATTGGGCTACAGGTTCATAGCATTTCTGAAAAGGAAAAAGGCTATCAGGTCAAGTGGAGAAATATTCAAATTTTGACTAAAGACGTAAAAGAAAACCGATGGTCTCCAGACCCGGAAGTGAAGCAGCAGAGTTACTTGAAAAACACCATTACTGAATGGGAAAAGCGAAATGGATGGAGACTGCTTTGGGATGGAGAGACGAGTGCTGGCTGGCGAGGAGCGAAACTGGATGAGTTTCCTGAATCTGGCTGGGAAATGAAAGAAGGAGTGCTCACGGTATTGGCGACAGACGGAGGAGAATCAACTGGTCCTGGCGATATTGTGACCATGGACAAGTTTTCCAATTTCGAATTGGAACTAGAGTTTAAGATTACAGAAGGAGCGAATAGTGGGATCAAGTATTTTGTAGATCCATCACTCAACAAGAACGCAGGATCGGCTATAGGTTGCGAGTTTCAGATATTGGATGATAAAGTCCATCCTGACGCCAAAAAGGGTGTGAGTGGAAATCGCACAATAGGCTCACTTTATGATCTCATCGCCGCAGAGAACCTTTCTGCTGAGGGGCGGTCAAAACAATTTAAAGGAGTAGGTAAGTGGAATCATGCCAGAATAGTTTCTAGTAACGGAAAAGTTGAGCACTGGCTCAATGGAGAGAAAGTGATCGAGTATGACCGCTTTTCGCAAATTTTTGACGCACTTGTCGCTTATAGCAAGTACAAAGTCTGGGATAATTTTGGTCAGTGGCCAGAGGGCAGCATCTTGCTGCAGGATCATGGCAATGAAGTGAGTTTCAGAAGCATCAAAATCAAAGAATTAAACTAGGCATGGATCGAGACAGAAGGAAATTTATAACTCAAGGGGCTACCCTAGTTGGAGGATTAATGGTTTCTGCTGGCTTTCTTCACGGTATGCCTCTGAATTTTGGTAGTGAAACCGTAAGGATAGGAGTGATCGGAACCGGAGATCGTGGTTCGGGACTTATCAATCTGATCAATCTGATTGATGGTTTGGAAGTTACGGCTTGTGCCGATCTGATGCCTTTTCGATTGGAAAAAGCGGTATCCAAAACTAGAAAAGCCAAAGGGTACGATCACCATTCCGAATTGCTTGAAGATAAAAATGTAGATGCCGTTATAGTTTGTACACCGTTCAGTACGCATGAGGAAATAGCCATTGCCGCACTCAAAGCGCGCAAGCATGTTTACTGTGAAAAGACGATGGCCAAAGGCATTGCAGGGATTCAATCACTTGTAGATGAGGTGAACAAAACAGATTTGATTTTTCAAACGGGTCACCAGTATCATAGCAGTGAATTGTACAATCGCGCCAGAGAGATCATCCGGTCTGGTCATATTGGTGAGGTTACAGCGGTGCATTGTCAATGGAATAGGAATGGTGACTGGAGAAGACCTGTTCCCGATCCTAAGTGGGAACGAATGATCAACTGGCGAATGTATCGAGAATATTCCGGTGGACTCACAGCTGAGCTTATGTCTCACCAGATTGATTTTATCAATTGGTTTTCCGATAGCGTTCCGTCCAAAATCACCGGTTTCGGAGGTATTGATCATTGGCAAGACGGACGAGAGACTTTCGATAATGTACACTTGCTTTACAAATATCCTTCCGGTCTCGACGCGTCCTTTACCTGTACTACAACCAATGGTTTCGAGGATTATGAGATTCGCGTGCTTGGCTCCCGGGCAACCATGATTCTGGACTATACACGAGGAGTGATCCACGCCGAGCGAAAAAGTCTTGCTGAGACGGGAATCGTAGATGGAGTTTCAGGAGCCACACTTCAGGCATGGAAAAAAGGTGAAGGTGTGCCAATAAAAGCCTCCGGAGAAGACCCAACGCTTCATGCCCTACGCCAATATTATGATTCCATTGTCAATGGAAAACCCGTTATCTCTACAGTGGAAACAGGGGCTCAAACTGCCAAATGCGTGCAAATTTCCCTCGATGCACTCTACGAAGGAGCGATCAAGAAGTGGGACCAATACCCCGAATTAACTTTTAAGTCTTAATCCAACGGAAATGAAACTTACCGATAGAAGATCATTTATTAAGAAGTCTGCGCTAGCTGGTGCAGGCGCTACCTACCTGATGTCCTCAGGCAATGTTTGGGGCTTTTCTCCCAACGAGCAGGTCAATGTTGCCATCATTGGGACAGGCGGCCGCTCATATGCCATCACTCAGGCTTTTTCTCTTTGCACAAATGTAAAAGTGACCCACGCATGCGATGTAGATAGTTTGAGACTGGATAAGTATATGGCATACGCCAAAGAAAACCTCGGGTATGCCCCTAAGTCGGAAAAGGATTTCAGGAAAATTCTGAAGAACAAAAGCGTGGACGCGATTGTGGTAACCACGCCTGAGCACTGGCATGCGCCAATGGCGATTATGGGCATGGCTGCCGGAAAACATGTGTATGTTGAAAAGCCATGTAGTCACAACCTGGCAGAGAATGAATTATTGATAGACGCATATAAAAAGTTTGGCAAAGTCTGTCAGATGGGCAATCAGCAGCGTTCCTCGTTCACTTCTCAGCAGGCGATGAAAGATATCCAGGATGGTAAAATCGGGGAGGTTTATTTCGCAAATGCATGGTATTCAAATACGAGAGGTCCAATAGGAGTGGGTAAGAAAATTACCGTTCCTGACACACTCGACTGGGATTTGTGGCAAGGGCCCGCTCCGCGGGAGCAGTATAGAGACAATGTGCATCCTTATAATTGGCATTGGTTCCGCACCTGGGGAACGGGCGAGATACACAACAATGGGACACACGAGATTGATATTTGCCGTTGGGCGCTGGGAGTTAAATATCCTCAACGAGTAACATCAACTGGAGGCCGGTTGCACTTTCAAGGTGACGACTGGGAATATTTCGATACCCAGACAGCAAGCTTTGAATTTGAAGGAGGAAAATCTATCGTCTGGGACGGCAAAAGCTGCAATGGACTGAAACCGTACGGGAAAGGTAGAGGAGTGAGTATTCAAGGAACTGAGGGCTCAATTGTTTTGGATCGTGAAGGTTATCAGCTACTCGACCTAAAAGGAAAAGAAATCAGCTACCAGGAAGAGGGCAATGCGGGCACTTCCAATTCCACTGTTGATACCAGCGGATTTGATGGCCTTACAGTGAAGCACTTGCAAAACTTTATCAATGCGATCAGAGAAGGTGAGGCTTTAAGAGCGCCTATTGATCAGGGTAGCGTGTCCACGCATCTTTGTCATTTGGGAAATATCGCTCAGGATCTGCATACAACTATCGAGATAGATAGCAAAACAGGTAGAATCAGTAATAACCCTGAAGCACTAGGCATGATCAAGAGGCAGTATGAAAGCGGATGGGAACCTATGACCTGGCTCTGACAAAACTTATCCAATTAAAAGATCAAAGATCCTAGCGAGACGCACGTTTGCTTTCGTCTGTGGTCAAAACGAATTAATTTCGACTCACAAATAACTTTCCATTTTGGAAATACTCTTCAACTCCGTAAACGAACACTCCTACGAGTGTACCCTCACTGTTGACTGTGCTGTTTTTGGTTTTCAGGATAATACACTGAAAGTCATGCTGGTCAAACGTGCCATAGAACCCTATAAGGACTATTGGATGCTGCCTGGTGGGGTTATGGATGAGGGCGAAACACTTGAAGAGTCCGTGGATAAGGTTTTGTTCAATCTTACAGGAATCAGAGACATACACAAGGAGCAGGTGAAAACCTACAGTAAGATTGATAGGCACCCGGTTAAGCGAGTAGTCACGATATGTTTTTATGCTTTGGTCAAACCAGAAAATCATCCGGTGATTCCGAAAAACTATGTGAAAGATATCAAGTGGTTTGATGTGAATGACCTGCCTGAAATGGGATTTGAACATCTTCCTCTGGCACAAGATGCGCTTATAAAGCTGCGAACCAACTTAGAACAGAAGCTGATTTTTGGAGAGTTGCTTCCGGAAAAGTTTACATTAACGGAGCTTCAGGAGCTTTATCAGAGTATTCTTGGGCAGCAACTGGATAAGCGTAATTTCAGGAAACGCATTTTACAAACCGGTTTGCTGGAGGCTACCAATGAGAAGAAAACCGGAGTACAGGGAGGCCCTTCACTTTATAAAATGAAAAACCTGCAGAGTTGATTTTGGCTAAGGCTGTATAATGCTCGCTTGCAGAGTTTCTGTATCAATTACCAACAACTCTTCTTGATCTTCACCTAGTTGACCAATTAACCTTCCTTCTTGATCCCATGCGGCAGACATACCTCCACAAACAAAGTTGTCGCAAGACCCTACGGCGTTTACCATCATGGTGATGATGTTATTTTCCTTAGCCATATTGGACAATATACCACCGGATCTTTCAGCTCCGGATTCTGTCTTCGCGACGGATGCCAGGTAAATGTCTGCGCCTGATTCAAGTGATGTTTGGCGGTGTTTTGCTACTGTCAGCTCATAGCAAATGGCCAAACCAATTTTGGGGTCGCTTCCTACAGTTTGAACTTCATTTTTACCACCAATAAAAAACGGGAACTCATCTTCATGCAGATATTCCTTCATGTAGGCACTGGATTTTTTTCTTGCCTGATGAATGATCATAGCTATGCCTACTTCTTTTCCATTTGAAATTGGCGCACCATAGCCAACGATCATTTCATGCTTGTCTGCCAGATTTTGGATTTCCTCAAACCGCCGATCACCAGGAGCAATGACCAGACCTTTGGCCAACGCAGGTTCGTATCCAGTTATTGACAACTCTGAAAAGAAGATGGCGTCTAGTCCATGCTGGATACCCTGTTTTATGCAAAGCTGATGTTTCTTCAGATTAGCTGAAATATCCCCTTTTACAGGGCGCGTTTGTGCCAGACCGATTTTCATTTTCTGCGAGAATCTCTTTTTTTAAAAAGCCTATACTAGATGCTTTCTCCGTTTTTGCCGGGATTAGCAGCAACCAGAGTCCGGCGTGCAGCATCCTTGCTGATTCTGTATTTCTGAAAGTTTCAATTTTGGCTTTTCGGTTTTAACTCCTGGCTTTTCAGCGAAAACAGTGATGCTAAATATGCCAGTCGCGCCATTTTTAAAATCCTCAATCTCTTGAATGTCGAGGTATTTTTGCAAAATGTCATCAGGAATGGTGATTGGCTTTTCTTTTTGAAGTAAAATATTTTTGAAGCCGGCATCTTCGAGATGTTGCAGATAGTCGCTTTTTTGGATGGCGCCAGCTACGCATCCTGCGTACATTTCAGCGTCTTCGCGAAGAGTTTCTGGAAGATCACCTACGAGTACAATATCAGAAATGCTAAAATGCCCACCAGGCTTTAGTACTCTAAAGATCTCGTCTATTACCTTAGGTTTATTGGGAACGAGGTTGAGTACGCAGTTGCTCACCACTACATCAGCCACATCATTGCTTACCGGCATTTGGTCAATATCGCCCTCTCTGAATTCCACATTGTTGTAACCAAGTTTTTCGGCATTTGTCCGTGCCTTTTCTATCATGGCCGGAGTGAAGTCAATCCCGATTACTTTACCCTCAGCACCTGCTTCATGTCGTGCCACGAAGCAATCATTTCCGGCTCCAGAACCCAGATCTATGACCGTATCCCCTTTTTTAATCTGAGCAAATTGTGTGGGTAGCCCACATCCCAAACCTAAATCAGCGTCTTCTACATAACCACCCGTGCCTGTGTAGTCATCCATCATAATGTTATAAATCTTATTCGATGGAGTAGTGGCTCCACAGCATGAAGCCGCATTTTCTGCTTTTTCCTGACCTGCTATTCGAGCATATCGCTCTTTCACTTCATTTTTCAATTGTTGCTCTGTACTCATGATATCAATGTTTTTACAATTCCTTGTTGCTGAAATTGTTTCATTGCAATATTACGATATTTAAATTCAAGATGTTTCCCCAATCGCACGATTATTGTCATGATCAGGCTTGTTGGGTTATACTCAATATGATAACCGTAGATTAGCCATTGATCAAGAGTCAAGCGTGCCAACGTTTAGAAGAAACTTGGAAGCATCGTACTTTTCCTTGTCAAACTGATAAAGGAAAGAGCCCTTTTTGCTTGACGTCATGTCTTTTTCTTCCAGCTTCACGAGCACATTCAGACTGTTGATTTTCTTGATAAAGTTTCGTTTATCTATTTCCTGGTTTTGGATAGCCTCGTAGAGCTTTTGCAGTTGGCGCATGGTAAATTTTTCAGGTAAAAGTTCAAAGCCTATAGGCTCTACCGAAGCTTTGTAACGCAAGCGGTGCATGGCCATTTGTACCATTGCCTCATGGTCAAATATCAGATTGGGAAGTTCGGTCAGACTGAACCATTCAGCAGAGTGCTGTTTGATTAATTCCTTATCGTGATCCAGAATATTGATGAGCGCATAGTAAGCCACCGATATAGTTCGCTCTACAGGGTCTCTGTTGGGATTACTGAATGTATTCACTTGCTCTAGATAAACATCATGTAGCCCTGTCAGTTTTTGCAAAACCCTGCTAGCTGCTTGATCTGTGTTTTCATCGTTTTGTAGAAAACCACCCATTAACGACCATCTACCCCTCTCAGGCTCAAAGTCTCTTTTTATGAGAAGAAGCTTTAATTCATCATTATCAAAACCAAATATGATACAGTCCACTGCTACGAGGAGGCGGGTTTGCTCAGAGTACTTGTTTTGCATATGTCTTTTTTATAAGGTTCAGTGGCAGCCTTTTAGGGTTTTGGTATGCTAAGATAGAGTACTTATACGTGAAACCTAACTCATCAAATGTAGTCCTTAACATCTTTAAATGTATAAAATACACTTAATAAAATATTTTGATTACTTTAGCTTAATTCTAAAAATATCATAGAATCATAATGGGAAATAACTATGTAATTGGATTGGATTTTGGTTCTGACTCTGTGCGCTCCGTTTTGGTAGATGCTAAAGATGGAAGTGTGGTTGGTAGCAAAGTTCAGTGGTATTCAAGGTGGAAAGAAGGTAAATACTGTGATCCTTCAATCAATCAATTCAGACAGCATCCACTTGATCATATCGAGGGCATGGAGAAGACCATTAAGGGTGTAATACAGGAAAGCGGAATTGCTGCTGCTGCTGTTAAAGGAATATGCGTGGATACAACAGGTTCATCTCCGATTCCGGTAGATAAATCTGGAATAGCACTTTCATTACTTCCAGGCTATGAGGAAAACCCAAATGCCATGATGGTTTTGTGGAAAGACCATACAGCCATAGCAGAAGCAGACGAAATCAACGATTTGGCGAAAAGCTGGGGAGGGGAAGATTTCACCAAATTTGAAGGAGGGATCTATTCTTCTGAGTGGTTTTGGGCAAAAATACTACACGTTGTGAGAGAAGATGCAGCTGTGAAATCGGCAGCTTACTCCTGGGTAGAGCACTGCGATATGATGACTCATATTTTGATCGGTCAGAGAGATATCAATGACCTGAAGCGCTCTAGATGTGCGGCTGGTCACAAAGCGATGTGGCACGAGAGCTGGGGCGGATTACCGGATGATGCATTTCTTGGTAAGCTGGATCCCTATTTGGTTGATCTAAAGAAAAATCTGTTCAAAGAAACCTATACATCTGATCTATCGGCTGGAAAGCTGTGTAGGGAGTGGGCGGGTCGTTTAGGCCTGACCGAGAATGTAGAAATAGCGGTTGGTACTTTCGATGCACATTCAGGGGCTGTAGGAGCGGAAGTGCAGGAAGGTACGCTTGTGCGCGTGATGGGTACTTCTACATGTGATGTAATAGTAGCTCCTGATGCTAATATTGGCACAAAAACTGTCAAAGGAATCTGCGGCCAAGTTGACGGCTCTGTGATTCCTGGATTGGTTGGCCTTGAGGCTGGTCAGTCAGCTTTCGGTGATGTGCTAGCTTGGTTCAGCGATCTACTAGCATGGCCGCTAGAAAACTTAAGTGTCGGTTTGAGCGCCAAGCATATTGAGCAAGCTAAGGATCAGATGATTGCTGAACTGGCAAAACAAGCTGAAGCTACTCCCGTGAGCGAGAGTGCCCCGATAGCTTTGGATTGGGTAAATGGGCGAAGAACTCCTGACGCCAATCAATCGCTAAAAGCAGCCATTGCCAATTTGAGCCTGGGCACAAGAGCACCTCATATTTTTAGAGCTCTGGTAGAAGCTATTTGCTTTGGTGCTAAAAATATTGTTGATCGATTCAAAGAAGAAGGGGTAGAAATCAAAGAAGTAGTTGGCATTGGAGGAGTGGCTAAAAAGTCTAGTTTCATCATGCAGACCCTAGCCAACGTGTTAGATATGCCTATCAAAATCGCAGTTTCTGATCAGGCGCCAGCTTTAGGAGCTGCTATGTATGCAGCCGTAGCAGCGGGTATTTATCCCGATACTCAGGCAGCCATTTCTGCAATGGGCAATGGTTTTGAAACCACTTATCACCCACAGCCTGAAGGAGTAGCGGTTTATAAAAAGATTTACGAGAACTATTTGTCACTAGGACAATTCGTGGAAAATAACATCAATAACAAATAGAAACTGATGCCAAAGTTTAAGGAACTAAAGAGAGAATGCTACGAAGCTAACATGCAGCTTCCTGAGTATGGTTTGGTCATATTCACCTTTGGCAATGTAAGTGCGGTGGACAGAAAAGAAGGTGTTTTTGCCATCAAACCAAGTGGGGTTGATTACAGTGTTTTGAAGCCAGAAGATATCGTCATTGTGGACTTTGATAATAACATTATTGAAGGCACTATGCGCCCATCTTCGGATACAAAAACCCATGCTTTTCTTTATAAGGAATGGGAAGAAGTTGGAGGTATCAGTCATACCCATGCTACTTACTCTGTGTCATGGGCACAGGCGCAAATGGACATTCCTATTTTCGGAACAACCCATGCAGACTACCTGACTACCGACATTCCTTGCGCTCCTCCAATGAGTGACGAACTCATAAAGGGAAACTACGAGCACACCACTGGTCAGCAAATCATTGACTGCTTCAAGGACAAAGGGATTTCATATAAAGAAGTTGAAATGGTATTGCTTGGCAATCATGGCCCTTTTACTTGGGGGAAGACGGCTGCTAAATCGGTATTCAACAGCAAGCTTCTTGAAGAACTGGCTAGAATGGCTTATTTGACAAGACAGATCAATCCTAAGGCTCCTCGCTTGAAGGAGGCATTGATCAACAAACATTGGGAAAGAAAGCACGGAAAAGACGCCTATTACGGGCAATAATGATAGTAAGAGATGAAGTATAACTTAAGTGAATTGGAAGTTTGGTTTGTAACTGGCAGCCAACATCTATACGGCGAAGAGACGCTGAAAAATGTAGCGAGGCATTCGGAAGAAATCACAAAGGCACTTGATGCTAGTGATAACATACCCGTGCAGGTAAAATACAAAGGAGTAGTAACTACTCCTGATGATATATACAAAGTTTGCGAGCAGGCAAATACTGCTACCAACTGTATTGGTTTGGTGACGTGGATGCACACATTCTCCCCGGCAAAAATGTGGATCAAGGGTCTTCAGGTTTTGCGTAAGCCAATGGCCCATTTCCATACTCAATACAATGACGAAATTCCATGGAGTGATATCGATATGGACTTTATGAACGAAAATCAGTCAGCCCATGGCGGTCGTGAGTTTGGTTTCATGGTTAGCCGTTTGAGAAAGAAGCGCAAAGTGGTGGTAGGTCACTGGAAAGAAGAGTCTGCAAGACTGGCATTGGGCAATTGGACCAGAGTTGCTGCTGGATGGCATGCACTTCAGAATCTAAAACTTGCCCGTATTGGAGACAACATGCGTCAGGTTGCGGTAACCGAAGGAGACAAGGTAGAAGCGCAAATGAAGTTTGGTTTTGAGGTGAATACCTATGGCATAGGAGATGTGGTGGCTTTCGTCAATCAGGTGACTGATGAGCAAGTGAAAAAGCAATTGAGCATATATTCCGATCAATATAAGATTGCCGCTGATGTTCTTGCCGGACAGCATTTATTTGATGCCGCCAAAATCGAATTGGGAATGAGAGCATTCTTGGAGGAAGGCGGTTTCGGTGCTTACACGGATACTTTCGAAGATCTTCATGGTATGAAGCAACTGCCCGGGATCGCTACTCAGCGTTTGATGGCTGATGGTTATGGTTTTGGAGGAGAAGGCGATTGGAAAACGTCAGCCTTGACTTATGCCTTGAAAGTAATGGCTCAGGGCCTTAAGGGAGGTACATCTTTCATGGAAGATTACACTTATGATTTTAGAAGTGTAGGTAGGTCAAGAGTGCTTGGTTCGCATATGTTGGAGATTTGTCCTTCTATTGCCTCGGGCTCTGTCAGATGTGAAGTGCATCCTTTGGGAATTGGTGGTAAGGATGATCCTGCCCGTTTGGTATTTGACGTAAATGCCGGCCCTGCTATCAATGTGGCTATGATGGACATGGGAAACAGATTCAGATTACTTGTGAATGAAGTGAATGCAGTAGAGCCTGAAAATGACTTACCAAAACTTCCTGTCGCCAGGGTACTTTGGGATTCTAAACCTGACTTACAAACTGCTGCTCAAGCATGGGTCTTGGCTGGTGGAGCACATCACACTGTATTCAGTAAGCCAGTGACTACTCAGTTTATGGAAGATTTTGCCGATATGGCTGATATAGAACTGGCTGTGATAGATAATGATACTAGAATTAGGGATTTTAAAAATATGTTGAATTGGAATGAGGTTTATTATCACCTGTTTTGAAATACCGACTTTAGATTGACAACAACTTATCACTCTTTATATAACCTAAATATCGATCATGGGATTCTCAACACTTGATTATATCGTTTTTGGCACTTACTGTGTGGCTGTTTTATTCATGGGGCTATATGTCTCAAGAGATAAAAAGGGGCACGAAAAAACTGCCAACGACTATTTTCTCGCTAGTAATTCACTTACATGGTGGGCCATTGGAGCTTCATTGATTGCGGCCAATATTTCTGCTGAGCATTTCATAGCCATGTCTGGTTCTGGATACGCACTTGGCTTGGGTATTGCAGCTTACGAGTGGATTGCAGCCATAGCCCTGATATTGGTAGCTAAGTATTTTCTTCCGATTTTCCTTGAAAAGAAAATATATACCATGCCACAGTTTGTGAATGAACGGTTCAGTAAGTTGGTAGGGTCACTTTTCGCAGGGTTCTGGATTTTGGTTTACATTTTTGTAAACCTGACCTCCGTTAGTTATCTGGGTGCTCTTGCAATGGAGAAGATTATGGGAGTTCCATTGATTTATGGTATCATAGGACTGCTTGTTTTCTCTGGGATTTACTCCATTTATGGCGGATTATCTTCTGTCGCCTGGACGGATGTGATTCAAGTTGTCTTCCTTGTAGGGGGAGGTTTGGTTACTACGTTCATAGCCTTGGATGTTGTGGGTAATGGTAGCATTGTCGCTGGTTTTGGACATATTTATGAAGGAGCCAGAGATCACTTTTCTATGATCATTGCCAAGGGAACCAAAGAGGTTCCTGACGGTACAGGTGGTATGAAAGATGCATTTGGAGATCTTCCCGGGCTGGCAGTACTATTGGGTTCAATGTGGTTGATAAACCTGGGTTATTGGGGGTTCAATCAATACATTATTCAGAAGGGTTTGGCAGCTAAAACTCTTCAGGAGGCGAAAAGAGGTTTGATTTTCGCCGGTTACTTGAAAATCATAATTCCTTTGTTGGTAGTAATTCCGGGTATCACAGCTTATGTGATTACAAATGATCCTGAGTTAGCGGCAAGGACTGTTGGGACGATAGGAAAATCGGATGAAGCTTATCCATGGTTGCTACAAAATTTTGTGCCTGTTGGGGTAAGAGGTCTCGCTTTCGCGGCATTGGTTGCTGCGGTTGTTTCTTCATTGGCATCAATGATCAATAGTACCTCTACGGTCTTTACCATGGATATATTTAAGGCATATATTAAGCCAGATGCAACTGATAAGCAGTTGATCAAAACAGGTCGTTTGATGGCCGTTTCCGCGATGGTTATTGCCATTATAGTCGCGCCTTCTTTGAAAACACTTGATCAGGTATTCCAATATATTCAGATGGTGACAGGGTTTGTTTACCCTGGTGTCGTAGTGGTGTTTGGGCTTGGCCTTTTCTGGAAACAGATTACGAATAAGGCAGCTTTATGGACGGCTATCCTTACTTTACCAACGGGGATATTCTTCTATATTGTCACGCCGGATATACCATTTATATTGAGAATGGGATATGTATTTATGATTTTATGCGCGGTGGCATCAGGTATTAGTTTCTTTGATAGAGGAGCAAAAGTCAGTGCCACTGTTCCTGAAGGGTCAGTGCAGAAAAAACTAGTCAATGCCAGTTATGTTTTGATGGCAATAGGCTTGGTTGCCATGGTTAGTGGAATATTTCTAACCACGCCGCTTGAGCACCTTGGTTACGAAGCGATTTTCGTTATTAGTACTTTGTTTTTGATGTTGGGGATGGTTGTTTATACCAACGCCAAAATGGATGTTCAAGATGCTAAAGCCATTTCTGTTCAGCCAACGCTTTTCAAAACAGATGTTGTTTTCAATGTCGGGGCTATTGGCATTATAGCAATTGTTGTCATTCTGTATGCCGCCTTTTGGATGTAATTATTATTTACGTAAAGTCATTATCATTTTTTTAAATCACTCCTTCGCACTTAGTAGGGAGTGGTTTTTTAGTTTTGAGCCCTCTCAAGATAGGTGCAGGCGTCAGTGGGGTTGTATTCTAAAGGTGAGAGGATAAATGCACTCATGTCTTTGAGTGTTTCCTTTATTTGCGGAAATTGTACCCCTGTTAAGTTTGAATTATTCAAAATTCAGTCAATGAGGTTTATTGCAATCATTTTCATTTTGTTCAGTTTATGCCAAAATGAGCTAACTGCCCAAACTCTCGTGGAAAAAGCAGACGAGCTTGGTCTCAAGCATGTGGCGTTTTCTGCGGACTATATGGGAGGAGGTATAGCTTTTTTCGATTTTGACCGAGATGGATTTGATGACTTGGCTGTTTCAGGAATCACCAATGGTGACAAACTTTATCGGAATTTGGGAAACGGTCGATTCGAGGATGTTACCGAAAAATGTGGATTAGATCATCCTGCACGTCAACGAACCCTCGGAATAAATGCAGGAGATATCAATAATGATGGTTTTAAGGAATTGCTCATTGTAACCGATGATCGTCACGCTAACTACTTATATCTGAATAATGGTGACGGCACTTTTACCGACATCTCTATTTCCGCTGGTTTTGGTAGTCAAAGGTATTCTCTGGCATCTATTTTTTTGGATGTCAATCTGGATGGTTTACTTGATATGTATATCGTCAATTATGTTGATGAAATAAGGCCGGGGTTTGAGCATATCTGCTATGCCAACCAACTTTACGTAAACAATGGAGACCTGACTTTTACCGAGATGTCTGAGGAATATGGTGTGGCCGATGTTGGCTGTGGTGTTGCGGCGGTCTCTACAGATATCAATGGTGATGATATCCCGGATTTGTATGTGGCCAATGATTTTGGGCAGGAGGTTTTACCGAGTGCGGCTTTGATCAATCACTACCCGGAGCAAAACTTCACAGAAGTTGGCCAAAATAACGGGCTGGGGGTCGAGCTGTATGGTATGGGTGTGGCCGGTGGTGATATTAATAATGACGGATTGCTGGATTATTATACTACGAGCATTGGTACAAACGCTCTTCTATTGCAAGAGTCGCAAAATCATTTTGTCGATGTGACTGATGAGTCAGGTACGGCAAGTGCTTACGCCGGAGAATTATTCAGCGCGACATGGGGTGTGGAGATGGTGGATATTGACCATGATGGGTTGGAGGATATTTTACTCGCAAATGGCTACATCTCGAGTGCTGATTTTCTAAGTGTTAACAAACTGGATCCTAATAAATTTTATAAGAACCTTGACGGGGTACACTTTGATGATGTCAGTTCACGATATGGTTTCAATAGTGAGACCGTATCGCGAGGCTTGGCTCTGTCGGATTATGACAATGATGGCGATATGGACATAGCAGTGTTGAACCTGGTGCAATCATCCAACACTACAGAAGGAAACATGCTCTTTTATGAGAACCGGATGTCTCAGGGAAACTGGTTTAAAATGAAACTGGAAGGTACTATATCAAACCGCGATGCATATGGTGCCAAGGTGAAATTATTCGTAGGTGATTCAGTTAGAATAGCCGAGGTACAGGGTGGTTCTAGTTGCTCATCCCTCAATTCCGATTTTGTGCATTTTGGACTCGGTGCGGTCGAGGTGATTGATTCTGTTCAGATCATTTGGCCTGGAGGGTTCACTGAAACCTATGAGAAATTGGAGGTCAATTTCAATTACCAGATAATCGAGAAAACTGGGATTTACATACTAGGATGTTTGGATGCCGAAGCTGATAATTATAACCCTGAAGCCAATCTGGATTTTGGCTGCTTCACTACTGTAGTGGGATGTATGGATCAAACAGCCCTGAACTACGACTCACTAGCCAACGAGCCGGGCGAGTGCGATTATGAGGTGATCCTTTCAGAATCTGAGACAACACTAACCTGGATTTATCCCACGGTAGTAAAGAATGATTGGATCATACGTCTGCCGCAAGAACTGGTAGATGCTGGCGCCTTTGTATTGGTTACCAATATGCAAGGAAAAACCATCCTTAAGAATCAGTTGCACGAATCAATAACAGGTTTTGATAAATCCGGTCTGGCGAAAGGGATTTACATAGTGAGTGTTTTAAATCGTGATTTTGATGTTGTGCGGGCATCCAGGATAATTGTTAATTGATGTAATATCTATTGAATTATGAGAAGTAGGAATATTCAAAAATTGGTATTGGGCTTTGCTATGTTGCTGATGAGTTTGTCATCTTTTGGCCAGTACTCTGTGGCCAGAGAGTGGAATGAAGCATTACTCCATTCTATACGGTTAGACTTTGCCAGACCTACTGTTCATGCGCGAAACCTGTTTCATTCATCTGCTTTGATGTATGATATGTGGGCCGTGTTTGATCCTGTAGCGGAACCATATTTTCTCGGTAAAACAGTGCATGGTTTCTATATTGATTTTCAGGGTTTTAGCAGTCAGAGCATTGAATCTGATCGACACAAGGCTATTAGCTATGGCATGTTCAGGTTACTTTCTCATCGTTTTGCCAACTCTCCAAATCCGGATGAAACGTTTCAATATTTGGAAGATTTAATGGAAGATTTTGGCTATGACATTGATTACACCTCTTCAGACTATACTTCTGGTGACGCCAGAGCCTTGGGAAATTATATTGCCGAGCGGATCATTGAATATGGACTTCAAGATGGCTCAAATGAAGTGAAGCAATATGAGAACGTATTTTATGAGCCCACAAACGAGCCTATCCTCCCCGACTTTCCAGGGAATCCGGACATTACAGATCCTAACAGATGGCAGCCGATCATTTTAGATGTTTATATTGATCAAAGTGGGAATGTGATTGTTGGAGGAGGATCACCTTTTTTAGGCCCGGAATGGGGTGCAGTCCTTCCTTTTTCATTGACAGAAGAAGATCTCACCATCCATGAGCGTGATGGTAATGAATATTGGGTATATCATGATCCGGGTGTTCCACCATTGTTGGATACGATCAATGGAGGTAAATCTTCCGATAACTATCGCTGGTCTTTTTCCTTGGTATCCTGCTGGTCTGCACATCTGGATGCCAACGATGGGGTGCTATGGGACATTTCTCCTGGCAGCATTGGTAATTTGACGAGCTACCCTACGACGTTTGATGACCATCCCGGGTTTTATGATCTAATCAATGGAGGTGATAACAGTACTGGGCATGACCTAAACCCGGTTACAGGAGAGCCATACGAGCCGCAAATGGTGCCCAGGGGTGACTATGCCCGTGTTTTGGCTGAATTTTGGGCAGATGGCCCAGATTCAGAAACTCCTCCCGGACATTGGTTTACACTTCTGAATCATGTTTCGGATCATCCAATGTTAGAAAAGAAATTTGCAGGACAAGGAGAAGAACTCGATGACCTTGAGTGGGATGTGAAGTCCTATTTTATGCTTGGGGGTGCCATGCATGATGCCGCCATAGTAGCATGGGGAATAAAAGGCTATTATGATTATATCCGTCCGGTTTCTGCTATCCGTTTTATGGCTGATCAGGGACAGTCCAGCAATGAGTCGGACGGTAATTACGATAAAAATGGAATTGGTCTGATTGCCGATTTTATTGAGAAAGTAGAGGAAGGCGACCCTCTTGCAGGTTCTGAAAATGAAAATATTGGAAAGATTAAGGTCAGGGCATGGAAAGGCCCGGACTATATAGATGACCCATACAGGGACGAAGCTGGAGTAGATTGGATTTTGGCGGAAAACTGGTGGCCTTATCAGCGCCCAACTTTTGTCACCCCGCCATTTGCTGGCTACATCTCCGGGCATTCCACGTATTCACGTACTGCGGCGGAGGTTTTGACACAGCTGACTGGTGATCCGTTTTTTCCGGGAGGCATGGGAGAGTTTCACGCTGCAAAGGATGAGTTTTTGGTTTTCGAAGACGGCCCAAGTGTTGACCTTACACTGCAATGGGCGACCTATCGCGATGCTTCTGATCAGTGCAGCTTATCTCGAATATGGGGAGGGATTCATCCGCCTGCCGATGACATCCCCGGACGCCTCATCGGCATTGAACTCGGGCCTGAGGCGTTTGATTTTGCAAGTCAATATTTCGATGGAACCGTACTGGCTGTGGAGGAGGCAGAATCCAGTTCTGAGCTGCTCCCTTTTCCAAACCCAGCGAGTGATTTTTTGAAGGTAAATTTCATGCATGGTCATGAGTATAAAATCTGGATTACAAACCTGCAAGGAAAGGAACTATATGCGGGTGATGTGTCTAATGAACCGCACTTAGAACTTGATGTTCGTGGTTGGCCTACCGGCATTTATATCATTTCTATCGAAATAAATGGCAGATTGGTTTCTAAGAAATTTCGTAAGTATTAGGATAAAATTTCCTGAAGATTATGTCTTTTGTTAAATGCTTGATTTTTAATCGTTTAGGTTCATAAAAAAATCAGGTGATGAGAGATTGAAACACTCGTAATACCATTATTGGTAAGCTAATTTTTGTGAATTTTTCTCCATCTGAATTTGATCGTAATTTTTGCGATTGTTCTGTTTTCTTGCGTAAATAGCGGTGTATATTCGGGCTATTTTGAATTCATATAACAGAGATATTGTCAGGAGTTTGGTTGCTCAAACACAGAATGGAAGGCAAGATTCATATAAGGAATTGTACGTGATTTTTGCGCCCAAACTTTTCTATTTTTCACGAAAGTACAAGCTTTCTGTAGAGGATTGCGAAGGGGTGGTTCAGGAAGTGTTTTTGAAAATATGGGAGAAGCGCGAAGGCCTCAATCCAGACCTGTCATTCAATGCCTATGTCATGTTGATTGCCAAGAATATTATCCTCAACAAATTCAAAAAGCAGGTTAACGAACAAGCCTATTTGACGCAACATTTGCATCAGCTAAAGGAGCATGCCGACCAAACAGAAGCAGCAATTGTCAATCAGGATTTAGAACAAATAGCCTGCAGGGCTATCGAAAGCCTTCCAGAGAAGCGCCGTAACATCTACAAACTAAGCCGCGAAAGAGGACTGAGTAATCAGGAAATAGCCGAAAATCTCAATATCTCGAAGAGCACCGTAGAGAACCAGATCAATAAGGCTCTGAAGTTCCTAAAGCTCTATCTGGAACAAAATGCAGAAATCCAGCTGGATAATAATCAGTCCTGAAATCCAGCAAACATAGATTTTACTTTAAATTTTTAAAAAAGCATAAAAAACATTAACCCTGAGGTGGGTGCACCACCAGGGTTAAGTGTATTACTATTATTACAACCCCAAAATGAAGACGAACAACAGTAAACTTTTAGAAAAGTATTTGGAAGGAAAGTGCTCTCCAGAAGAACTCATTGAAATGGCGAAATGGCTGGAACAGTCAGAAGCCAATCAAGAGATGCTTAAAATGATAGAGACTGACTGGGAGGAATTTCAACTACCAAATCAAGAGACCAGAATGGATCAAGCTTATTTCGAAAGCAGTTTTGAAAAGGTTAGAACTCAAATTGAGGACACCAAAGAGGTTTCATGGTTTAAACCATGGATGAAGATTGCGGCATCTATTGCCGTAGTGTTGACCGCTGGCTTGTTCGTTTTCAAATCAATGAATCATTCGGAAGAGTATATGACATATCATTCTGATCAGAATGGGCCGATTGTCTATACCCTTAGTGATGGGTCTAAAGTAACACTTGCTTCCGGAAGTTCTATTAGCTATCCGGTACACATGACTAATCAAAACCGACAAGTGTTTTTATCAGGAGAAGCATTTTTTGACACTAGAGAGACAAATAGGCCGCTTGTGGTACATGCAGGTAATATATCAACTACGGTAGACAATTCAGCACTGAGTATCTCAGCTTTCGAAGATGATGACGAAGTAATTGTGGCCGTAGAAGATGGACAAGCGGAAGTAAGCGAGAGCAAAGAATTAACGCCATTGATCAAACTTATAATTCCCGAACCAGTAAAAACTATACCGTTAGTCAAGCTTATTCCAGCACTTAAAGTACGTAAAACGGAGTATATGGCTATCAGCAAAGTAGATGGCTCTGTAGATAAAGGAGAGAATTTTGATGCAAAAGAGCTCTTTGGCTGGAAAGATGGCTTATTATACTTCAATGAAGCGGACTCATCCAAGGTAATCAAGAGACTAGAGAGGTGGTATGGAGTTGAGATAAAAGTCAGTGGCTGTATCACAAAAAACTCATACTCAGGAGAATTTGAAAACGAAACACTTGAAAAAATAATCACTTCGATGATGGGAGCACCCAATATCAGTTATGAGATAAGAGGGAAGACCGTATCTATTGAAGGGGCGTGCATTTAACTGAAATTATTCACAAACCAAACCAAATTAAATCATGAACAAACGCTTACCAAACTTCCGACTACTGGCAGTACTAACGCTGGGGTTATCCTTGTCATTTTTGTTTTCATGTAACGATGATGATGAAAAACTGAGTGACCTGACTGGCCTAATCGGCTTTAGCCTTGATGGCTTCACTGCCGACTTTACAATAGATCAAGCGGGCCTTACCATTACCAATGGAACGGACAGTCTTCCTTTTGGAACGGACGTTACAGCTTTAGTAGCTGTTTATGAAACTGTGGACGAGAACACAGTGACTGTCGCGGATGTAGAACAAGAAAGTGGCGTAACTGTAAATGATTTTTCAAGCCCGATAGATTACACGGTTATTGCTGAAGATGGAACCGCAAATATTTACACCGTTTCAGTAAATGTATCGCAGGTTGACCCGGAAACTGTTTCATGGAATAAAGTAACAGAAGAACAATGGGATGCTTACGAAGTGGTGAGAACTGCAACTGTTGGCGGTAATTTATTCGTTTATGGCTATACGAAAAACACTTCTTCGTTTGCTACAACAGATATTGTAGGCACGTATATGTCATCTGACGAAGGGGCTACCTGGACTATGGTAGATGCACGAGACACCCAATATAACTATGTCGATGAAGAGGAAGGATATCTAATGCCACAAGGACGAAGCGTTGGAATGGTAGAAGATTTCAATGGTAAAATCTGGTCAATTGGAGGATGGGCTAGAGGAAGACAGGATGAGGAAGGAAACAGACCATTCGATGATCCTGTTAATGATGTTTGGAGCTCTACTGATGGTCTAGCTTGGACCAAACACACTCTTGTTGACTCTATAACTTTCTCAGCGAGAGAGGATGTTACTGCTTTGAATTATGACAGTAAAATGTGGGTAATTGGAGGAAATGGAGCTGGCTTTTTTGGAGCGCTAGGAGCACCTCTCAATGATGTTTGGAGCACCACTGATGGAACAACCTACACTCAGGTTACCGAGTCAGCCGCTTTCCCGGCTAGAACAGCACCAGCCTCAATTGTCTTTGACGGCAAAATGTGGATCTTCGGAGGTCTTGATGGAGGTAGCGTTCTGTTAAATGATGTCTGGAGCTCTACTGATGGAGCAACTTGGACTGAAGAGTCAAGCGCAGCAGCATTCCCTGCTCGCAAAGCGGCTGAAGTGTTCGCTTTCAATGGTAAATTGTTTTTAATAGGTGGTGAAGGAGCCGATGGCGTACAATATGCTGACATGTGGGTGTCCGAAGATGGCGTAACATGGGCTGAAGTAGCTGAAACAGATGCATTCGCTATTCCAAATACATTCACCGGCCGAAGTGATTTCGGAGTAATTGTGGATGGATTGAATATTTATCTAATTGGAGGTAAAGGTCCGATCGTTGATGAGGTACAGACATATCTTAGCGATGTCTGGAAAGGAAAAGGTGTTGAATAATATCTAGTGATGATTTGTAGCTTGCCCTGCTCTGATGCAGGGCAAGTTTTTTTCAGGATGTTTTCACTTCATAACCCTTCTTTCACTATGAGAGCACTGTTCCTTTCAGTCTTATTTTTTTCTTTGATGATTGGTGCTTTTGCACAAGAAGAGGAATCAACAAAGTTGATAAAACTTCAAATCATCGGCAGTGATGATAATAGCCCCGTGATAGGAGCTACCGTCGGAATCAAAGGCACCCATAAGGGTACCGCTTCAGATGTAGATGGAAATTTTAGCCTGCAAGCCAATTCCAAGGATACTGTTGCCATATCGGCTGTTGGTTATGAGACTCAGCTAGTGCCAATTTTGCAACTGATCAACCTAAAGGTTATTCCCTTAAAACCTTCCATTACGGGACTTGACGAGGTTGTAGTCACCGGTTATGGAAGCCAAAAGAGAGGTGAGTTTACAGGCGCCATATCTTCAGTTTCGTCAAAAGATATAGAAAGTACAACTGCACTATCTTTCGATAATGCCCTTGCGGGAAAAGCAGCCGGGGTTTTTGTAAACTCAAGTTCAGGAGTGCCAGGGTCTGCCACATCCATAACCATCAGAGGGCTTACATCTCTGAGCGGTGACGCCAACAATCCACTCATAGTCATTGACGGAGTGCCGGTATATGGCACAGGCCAAGACCTCAATACAACCAGCTTCAGTCCCTCATCATCAGGATTGGTTTCAACGGGTGGTGGTACAAGGGTATCTTCAAGCTTTACCCTCCAATCCGAATTTGAAAGAAACCCTCTTTCTAATCTCAACCCGGCCGACATTGAGTCTGTTGAAATACTAAAAGACTCATATGCCACTTCTATTTATGGCTCACGGGGGGCAGCTGGTGTGATTTTGATCACTACAAAAAAAGGCACCAGAGGTGCTCCAAGACTAGATTTAAGGTATTCTACGGGTGTGACTAAGCCTGTTGATACTTATAAACTTTTGAATGGAGATCAGTACAGAACGATCCTCAATAAATACTATGGTTACGAATATGTGACTGGTACCGCCAATACTAACTGGCAGGATAAAGTAATCCGCGCAGCGGCAATGAAAGAAGTAGGGGTGACCATGTCTGGTGGTGAAGACAAAGGCCAATACTATATCAGTGGCTCATATACCAACCAGCCATCTTATATTATTAACCAGGATTTCGAACGGTACTCAGGACGTATAAATCTAAACTATCAGTCAACCGACTTTTTGGTTTTTGGTTCAAATAGTACAATAACCTATACGGAAAACAGTGCGCTCAATGCACAAGAAATATATTACAATGCTGTTCAGGCACCACCTTCTGAGCCTATTTTTGATGACAATGGGGACTATCTTTTCTTTCAGGATATGTCCAAGCTATCAGGAGCAGACAAAACAAACCCATTGGCCATAGCCAATAAAAACATCAACGCGCTTGAAGATACAAGAGTGGTGAGCACTATTTATGGTCAGATTGATTTATATGACTGGCTAGCCCTACGGTCGGAAGTCGGAATTGATATATTTAACTCTCATGCCTTCAGCAGGAAAAGTGCTGCACCGGGTTTGTTGCCCGATGGGGAGGCTATCGAAACATCTGTTCAGAATAGAAAATTTGTTGTAAACAATACCCTCACCTTAAACAGGGCCATCAACGGCGATCATAACACATCCGTGGTAATAGGACAGAGCATGGAGAGTAGTACGGAAAGCACGCTTGGTGTCTCGGCTGTTAATTTTCCAAATGACAATATCATAAGTATTCAAGCGACAAATTCTGCAGACCGAAGAGTTCGTTCTGCTATTACCCGAGA
The DNA here is from genome assembly GCA_039944535.1 of Cyclobacteriaceae bacterium. GTDB lineage: Bacteria > Bacteroidota > Bacteroidia > Cytophagales > Cyclobacteriaceae > JAMZMI01. The sequence continues at coordinate 225,723 of JBDUYP010000022.1, read as the reverse complement.
GTGGGCCCTGGTGTCTTATTTCGTAAGAGCCAACTATCATTATAAAAACAAGTACCTGGCCGGAGTTACTTATCGTATGGACGGATCGTCAAGATTTGCTGCTAACAATAGATACGTAGGATTTCCTGCATTCTCCGCCGGATGGCGTCTCTCAGAGGAGGGTTTTCTTAAGGATGTTTCACTTATCGAAGATCTGAAATTGAGAGCGAGTTTAGGTTTTTCAGGTATTCAGGGAAGTGGGTTTACATCTTATTATGGTTTTCAGGGACAGTATGTTTTTTCAGATGTCCAATACGGAAACCTCGGTGTTTTGGAAGTGGATCAACCACCGAACCCCAATATCGAGTGGCAAAAGACCCAATCCTGGGATGTAGGTGTGGATGCGACGCTCTGGGACGGTAAACTCGATTTTACGGTGGATATGTACTACAAAAGAACCAAAAACTTGTTATTCAGTTCTACAGTGCCGTATTATCTGGGCTATAGTTCTCAGGAACAAAACCTTGGAGATATGAAAAATCAAGGGATTGAATTTAGCACCAATACCAATTTCAACTTAGGGGCATTAAAGTGGCGAACTTCTTTTAATGTGTCTCGCAACCAGAACAAAATCATCAAACTCAATCAACAGGGAGGCTACCTTGGCCGAACACCTACAGGTAATAAATACTTGAAGGAGGGCTCTCAGGCCGGGCTGTTCTTTTTGTACCAGTGGGTGGGCGTTGACCCAATGACGGGAGATCCCCTCTGGCGAGATGGAGATGGTGTAGTGAGTGATAATCCTCCGGAGGGACGATGGAGAGTAGATGATAACCTGGAACGACACAGGAAAATTTATGGATCTAATCAGCCAGATTTTTTTGGCGGGTTCAACAATATATTGACTTTTAAAAACTTCGAGTTGAATATGTCATTTACATATTCCTACGGCAACAAAATGTTCAATGGATCCAAAGCCTCACTCATGACATATTCCACAGGGCGTGGAAACAATATGCTAGCAGAACTCAATAACTACTGGAAGATTTTGGGGCATGATACCTCTGTTCCGGCATTGAGAAATGCTTCCATACGAAAGCCGGACGATCCCACCGAGAATGACGCAACCTACGACTACACGACGAGCCGTGAGTCTTCGAGGTTTTTAGAAGATGGGTCTTATGTGAGACTGAAAACAGCCCAGCTGACCTATAATTTGCCCGCTCACATATTATCTAAAACTAACGGAATGGTGAGGACGTGCAGTATTTATGTGCGAGGGACTAATCTGTGGACATTGACAAAATATACAGGACTTGACCCAGAGGTGAGTGCGCATGGCTCAAATGCACTCAGTGGCGGGATAGATGAGTTGACAATGCCGCAGGCTCAAATCACTCAAATAGGAATTAATCTAGGATTTTAGGATGGTAGGTAAATTGTATAGATCACACATTTTTGTTCTGATAGTTGCTGTGACAATACTGTCGAGCTGTGACAAGTATTTGGATATTAAACCCGAAGATACACTTGTAGAAACAGACGTTTTCAGTGAAGAAGCTCTTGCAGAACGAGCGCTTGGTGAAGCATATTTGGAACTGGCTTATGCTACTACGGGTATCCATTACATGTTTGCGGATTTCACTACTGAGATCGTAGATTCCGATGAAGTCGAATTTTATGTCAAATTCATAGATGGAGGACTGTCTCCGGAAGATGCCACTGTTGCTGGTTTTTGGTTGGATCTCTATTCCGTAATAAATCTCGCCAATAGTTTAATCGTGAAAATACCGGAATTTGGCAAGTACAACGAAGATATGGAGCAGCAGCATATAGCGGAGGCTAAATTCATCAGAGCCTATGCGTATCATAAGCTGCTTGTCATGTTCGGAGATGGAGCCTTGGTAGGAAAAATGGATGGACTAGGGCTTCCACTTCAGTTGACTCCCTTTCAGGGGTACAGTTTTGATGACCCGGCAGTTGCCAGATCCACTGTTCAGGAAACCTATAATCAGATCATTAAGGATTTGACAGAGAGTATTGAGTTCTTACCAGAGTCATACAGCTCAAATCTCGACACTCGTTCTCGAGCAACAGTAGGGGGGGCAAAAGCACTACTTGCCAGGATTTACTTGTATATGGGTGATTTTTCCAATGCAGCCGAATACGCAAAGCAAGTAATCGACATGGCGGATGTGTACATTTTCGAGCCAGATATTTTGGACTTGTTTCCAGACAATAGCGCCAGAAATCTGACAACCTTTTCCAGAGAATACGTTTTTGGTTTCCCTTTTTCTCTTGACCAAATGGGCAACAATGACATCTCTTTCTCATACTTTTTTAAGCTTTCGCTGTGGGCAGATGAGGACTTTATTGCCACATATGAGGATGGAGATCTTCGGAAGGACACTTTAATTTACGCAGGCGACACCTTCTACAACCAGCATCTGACAGCTGATCGCCGATCTACCTTCAAGTTCCCTGAATCATACGGGCGAGACAATGTGCCGGTGATAAGACTTTCTGAAGTGCTTTTGACGAGGGCAGAAGCCCTGGCTAGTACTGCTGGAGTCAATCAGGAGTCTGTGGATATTATCAATCAAATAAGAAATCGGGTTTTTGAAAATAATTCAGACCTGACGATGGGTGACTTTCCGGACTCAGATGTATTGATAAATAAGATACTGGAAGAAAGAAAGTTTGAACTTGCTTTTGAAGGATTACACAGGTTCGATCTTATCAGAACGGGTCGGCCACTAAGAAATCCCAACCTTTCTGAAGAACTGAAAGTGTTGCCAATTCCACAAATCGATATCGACTTAAGTGGGGACGTGATTTTGCAAAACCCAGGATATAATAATTAAGACAAAAAAAAATTGAAAAAAGACAAATTAACCATGAAAAGAACCCAGAACAATTGGAAAGTAATGCTCCTTACCTTGACGCTAGCCCTGAGCACTATTGGGGTATTCGCTCAGTCCCAAATAAACTTTAGGGATTTGAGCTGGGAGGAAGCAATGAAAGTAGCGGAGAAGGAGAAGAAGTTCATTTTCGTAGATGCATATATGAAAGGACGACCAAGTGCAGATGCGGTTATCAAAGGGGTGTTTTCGGTAGACAGTATTGCCGGCCTGTACAATGACAACTTCGTGAGCATAAGAATAGACATGCAATCAGAGGCTGGAAGTGCCTTTGCCCCTAAGCTTCAAATGTTGATGTACCCTGCATACGTATTCTTTTCTGCAGATGGAGAGCAGTTGGCTTCCAGCAATGCTTATACTTTTGAGAAAGATCCATCTAAATCTCATGAATTTGCCAGTTTGGCTATAAAAAGCGGGATCAGCAGATTGGAAAATACCCGTTTTATCATCTTTGAAGAAGAATTTGTTTGGGACGATGTTTTGGCAAAATCAAAAAAAGAAGGGAAACCAATTTTCATTGATGCCTACACTACATGGTGTCGCCCGTGTATCCAGATGGATAGAAACGTATTCACCTTGGATAAAGTGGCTGATTACTACAATGAGAACTTTATCAATGTGAAAATGAATGCCGAAAAAGGTGAGGGTGTAGAAGTGAATAAAAAGTTCGAGATCAGAGGCTATCCGACCTATCTGTTTTTGGATTCAAACGGCGAGTTGATCTCAAGATTTAGCGGATATACAGAAGCTGAGCCATTCATTGATTATGCAAAAGAAGCACTGACCAAATTTGAAGAAAGCAAAGGAATTCAGTTTGAGGATCTTGATTGGGCAGGCGTAAAAGCCAAAGCGAAAGAAGAGAATAAGTTGATCTTTTTTGATGCTTACACCACATGGTGCGGACCATGTAAGCAAATGGCTAAAAATGTGTTTACTGACTCAACCCTGGCGGCATTTTTCAATGACACCTTTATCAACGCCAAGTTTGATATGGAAAAAGGAGAAGGAATAGACCTGAAAGATCAATTTGGAGTAAGGGCTTACCCTACCTATGTTTACCTAGATTCTGACGAAAATGTGGTTCACCAAACTGTTGGATCTACCACCATTGAGGAGTTCATGCAGCATGCCAAAGATGCTTTGAGTCCTGATAAAAATCTTGGATTTCTTGAGGCTCAGTATGAATCAGGAAACAGGGATTACGAAACGGTGAAGTCATATCTTCTAGCACTGAAAAATGCGTATAAGAGTGATGAGATGAGCACGGTGGCCAGTGATTATTTGAACAACCAAAAGGCGAAAAAGCTAAAGGAAGAGGAAAACTGGACATTGATAAAAGAATACCTCAAAGACTACAAATCTCCATCTTTCCAGTATTTAGTCAAGAACAGAGCTAAGTTTTACAAAGAGTTTGACAAGAAGGAAGTGGATGATAAAATCTATAACGTTTACGTAGCAGCTTCATGGGGTTTTGTGACTTACAATGAAGACAAAACCCGTGATTTTGATGCAGAAGGGTTTGATGCCTACATGGCGGAAATCAAAAATTCCGGATTTGACAGGACTGAAAAACTAATGACGTATGCTCAAATCAATGCTTACTACGGTCAGCAGATGTGGACTGAATATGCTCAAGAGATAGACAAGGCGCTAAAGGCGGAAATCATTGATGTCACGCCGCTGACATTGTATAATTATTGTCTCACCATGAAGAGATACGGGGAGTCTCCAGAGGTTTTAAAAATGGCTGCCGGATGGGCCGTGATGGGAGCGGAGGCTGAGCCAAATGAAAAATACAAAGTGACTTATTACAATCTGCAGGCGGATTTACTGGAGAAGGCTGGCGATGAAGCTGGAGCTGAAGAGGCTCGCGCTGTTGGCACTGCCATTAGCGAGGAAGAAACCAAGCCAAAAAATGCTATGATTGAACTAACCCCACAAAAATAGAATTCGTAGAGTAGTAAATCAGTAGAGTAACATTCATTACCGGAGATAAGATAAAATTTGAGAAATTGCGGTCATATTTCTGGTAATGATATACTCATGATTTTTCTGAAAAACTTCCAACGAAAACTTTTTAAACCCCAAATGAAATACTCATTCGTATTTATTCTTTCGCTTTTCACATTGATCACCAGTGCTCAGATTCTGGATCCGGCCAAATGGGAGCTGGAGACATCCAAATCTGAAGTCACAATCGGTGACGAAGTTGATCTGATTTTCAAAGTAGTGCTGGATGATACCTGGTACATCTATTCATCCGACTTCAGTAAAGACGTAGGTCCCAAAGTGACTGAGTTTTGGTTTACTGAAAACGACACTTATGAGCTCGTAGGGGGTATCAGACCAATTAACCCCAAGAGAAAATACGATGATATCTTCGAAGGGGAGGTCAGTTATTTTGAATATGATGCGGAGTTTCGCCAGACGGTAAAAATCCTGGCAGAAAACCCTGTCATAGCAGGAGAATACGAATATCAGGTTTGTACTACAGTAGATGGTAAGTGCATACCGGGAGATGGAGCGTTTTCATTTGAAGATATCAAGGCCGTGCCAGCACCCGAACCGGTGGTTGAGGAGCAGAAGCCTGAAGTCAATAAAATTGAAGAAAGTAAGCAGCCAACCGAACCAGAGAAAGTTCAGGAGGTAAAATCAGCAGATCCGGTTATCACGGAGTTGCCTAACAGCGATAAAGTTAAGGATGCCGAAGAACCTTTAGAGGAATTTACCAAAGAAGAAGTAGTAGTAGAAGCCTTTGATTCGGTGAAAGCCGTTAGTCAGGTTGATTCTTCCGAGGTTTCTAAAGACCCTCTTGTCAGCACAGCCGAAGAGGAGGTCCTACCAGCGGAAAATAGTTCATTATTCGGTTTTGCGATACTGGCTTTTCTGGCGGGTTTGGCTGCATTACTTACCCCTTGTGTGTTTCCGATGATCCCTATGACGGTCACATTTTTTACAAAATCGGCCAATAGCAAAGCCGGATCTATCAAACAAGGTGTGCTGTATGGCTTGTCCATAATCGTCATTTATACCCTATCGGGAACCATCGTTTCCTGGATCAATGGGCCGGAGTTTGCCAACTGGCTTAGTACTCACTGGCTACCAAATCTTTTCTTCTTTGGAATATTTATTGTTTTCGCACTTTCCTTCTTGGGAATGTTCGAAATAGTGCTGCCTAGCAGTCTGGTAAACAAGGTTGACGAAAAGTCCGAAAAAGGAGGCCTCATTGGGATATTCTTCATGGCCTTCACCATAGTATTGGTTTCATTTTCGTGTACAGGCCCCATCGTAGGATCTATTCTGGTGGCTTCCGCAGGAGGTGCTATTATCAAGCCTATTGTAGGGATGTTCTCCTTTTCTTTGGCGCTGGCATTGCCATTTGCACTTTTCGCGATTTTCCCGCAGTGGTTGCAAAGGCTTCCTAAATCAGGCGGATGGTTGAACTCCGTAAAAGTAATTTTAGGATTTCTCGAACTTGCTTTAGGTCTGAAATTCCTAAGTGTAGCCGATCAGGTTTATCACTGGGGGATCCTCGATAGAGAGGTGTATCTGGCACTTTGGATTGTTATTTTCTCATTGATTGGGCTTTACCTTTTGGGTAAAATCACCCTTCCTCATGACAGCAAAATGGATCGGATCGGTGTGCCGCGGTTGGTTTTGGCCATCGTTACATTCTCTTTCGTAGTTTACCTCATTCCCGGCATGTTCGGAGCACCACTGAAAGCTCTGGCCGGATATCTGCCACCTATGACGACTATGGACTGGAATATGAGTCAGTCTTCCAGCTCTATCAGTCAGGAAAGCACCATTTGCGAAGCACCTAAGCATGCAGAGATACTGCACTTTCCGCATGGAATTCAGGGCTATTTTGATCTTGATCAGGCACTCCAGTGCTCAGAGCAGCAAGGCAAGCCCGTGTTTATAGACTTTACCGGGCATGGCTGTGTAAACTGCAGAGAGATGGAGGCCAGGGTTTGGTCCGATCCCGAAGTGCTCAAGAGATTGAAAAATGAATTTGTTGTTCTGGCGCTTTATGTCGATGATAAAACGGAGCTGCCTGAGACAGAATGGTACACTTCGTCCTATGATGGAAAGGTGAAGAAGACCATAGGCAAGCAAAACGCAGATCATCAAATTGTGAAGTACAATAACAATGCTCAGCCGCTATACATCCTCATGGATGAGGATCAAAATCTTTTGGCACAGCCGAGAGCCTATGACCTGAGTGTGTCAGCTTTTATTGAGTTTTTGGATAAAGGAGTAGCCGAGTACCAAAAGAGAAAACAAAACCAATGAACGAAAATCAACTTCTGACCAGATCTTTTCAGGATATCCGAAATGATGTCATTGGGATTGATGCGGAATTTGATGGCCCATATGGTCGGAAGAAACTGGTTTATGCAGACTGGATTGCCAGTGGAAGACTGTATCGTCCCATAGAGGATAAGCTCATCAACGAGATCGGCCCTATGGTTGGGAATACCCATTCTGAGTCTTCTATTACCGGGCAGTATATGACCCACGCTTATCACGATGCGCTCCAGAAGATCAAGACTCATGTGAATGCTGCGGAAACTGATGTGATCATATCTACAGGTACGGGGATGACTGGGGCTCTTGCTAAACTTCAGCGCATGCTGGGGCTAATGGTACCTGAGCAACTTAAAAAATACACGGTCATACCGGAGGAGGATCGTCCAGTTGTGTTTATCACGCATATGGAACATCACTCCAATCATACTTCCTGGTTAGAGTCTATAGCAGATGTAGTAGTGGTGCCACCAGGAGAGAATCTTCTGGTAGATCCTGCTTTGCTTGAAAAGGAAGTACAAAAGTTTGATGACAGAAAAGTTAAAATAGGATCTTTTACGGCATGCTCGAATGTGACGGGTATCCGTACACCTTATCAGGAGCTGGCAAAAATCATGCATTCCCATGGCGGATGGTGTTTTGTAGATTTTGCCGCTTCTGCTCCTTATGACAAGATTGATATGCACCCGGAGCACAAAGGGAGTCATCTTGACGCCATATACTTTTCTCCCCACAAGTTTCTGGGTGGTCCGGGTAGCGCCGGCGTGTTGATCTTTAATAAAGAATTGTATCACAATAATATCCCAGATCAACCGGGTGGCGGTACCGTAAAGTGGACCAATCCATGGGGAGGTAGAAGTTATTTTGATAACATAGAAATGCGTGAAGACGGGGGTACTCCAGGGTTCATGCAAACTATCAGAACCGCACTGTGCGTGGATTTGAAAGAGCAAATGGGAGTGGATGAAATTCATAGTACCGAAAACCTTCTTTTGGAGAACGCTTTTGATGCAATGAGTCAGGTGAAAGGGTTGCAAATATTAGCCGGTGATGTGAGAGACCGGCTTGGTGTCATATCCTTTTATTTTGATCATTTACACTACAATCTGGTAGTACAGTTGCTTAGTGATCGATTTGGGATCCAGGTTCGGGGAGGCTGCTCTTGTGCCGGCACTTATGGCCATTATTTATTGAATGTCGATGAAGCTTTTTCGTGTTCTATAACCGAGCAAATTGACAAGGGAGATTTAACTGACAAACCCGGATGGGTGAGGCTCTCTATACATCCTACTACTACAAGGGAGGAACTCGATTTTATCGTGGATGCGATAGCCCAAACAGGAGCTTATGGAAAAAAATGGGGAGAAGATTACGGCTTTGACAAGGTCCTGGGAGCATTTACGCATAAGAAGTTCCGGTCCTTTCACAAAATTGGAATTTAATATTAGAACGATTTAAACTCAAAAAAATGAAGACAAAAGCGATGTTGTTGTGGGGAGTGCTATGTGCATTCTTTTTTGGGCTTACAGCTCAGGATCGTCCAATTATGCTCAATGATAGTGTGAGATATGGGACTCTCGAAAACGGATTTACCTATTATATTTTGCACAATGAAGAGCCGAAAAACAGGGCCAGCTTCTATATAGTTCAAAACCTCGGAGCTGTACTCGAGGAAGACGATCAAAATGGTCTGGCTCATATGCTTGAACATATGGCCTTCAACGGAACCACTCATTTTCCAGGCAAGGGAATTAAAGATTTTTTGGAACGAAATGGAGTGGAGTTTGGTAAAAATTTTAATGCTTACACCAACGTGGATGAGACGGTATACAATATCAGTAATGTCCCAACTGATAACCCTGTGGTGCTTGATTCGTGCGTTTGGATTCTGCATGACTGGTCTGGGTCAATTTTGCTTGAAGACGAGGAAATTGATCTTGAAAGAGGTGTTATCAAAGAAGAATGGCGCACGAGAAATGGGCCTGGCAGAAGAATATATAAGCAGCTCGCCCCATATAATTATTATCAGTCCAAGTATGCCATTCGTGATGTAATCGGAAGCATGGATGTGGTGGAAAATAGTGACTACAGAGCTATTAAAGACTTTTATACCAAGTGGTACCGTCCTGACTTGCAGGCTGCCGTGATAGTGGGTGATTTTGACGTAGATCAAATGGAGTCCAGCGTGAAAGAGATTTTATCTAAAATCCCTAAGCCGGTCAATCCTGCGGAGCGAATAGAGTACCCCGTAGCTGATAATGAAGGGATGCTTTTTGCCGTAGCTACGGACAAAGAAGCTAGTACAACCAATTTCTCCTATATGTTCAAGCACAAGCCCACTGCCAAGGACGCCAAAGATGAGGAATATATGAAGGAGCAAATTAAGAGTGGGATGATATACTCAATGATGGCTTCTCGTTTTCAGGAGATTTTGGCCCAGCCTGATGCGGCTTTTTTAAACGCCTATGCGAGCTATTATCATTACGTCCGTACTCTTGACCTTTTCAACATCGGCGGCACAGCCAATGAAGGAGAAGTTATGGAAGCCTTTGAAGCGGTCTATACAGAAGTGGAACGAGCAAGACGGCATGGTTTTACAGCTCCTGAACTGGAACGTGTCAAGGCTGAAAAGCTTAAGTCTTATGAGTATCAATATAAAACCAGAGAAAAGATCAGCAACGACAGGTATGCTTCCATGCTAAAGGTCAACTATTTGGAAAATGAGCCTCAGAAGAGTATCCCATGGACTTATGAGTTTACCCAGGCGTACATACCGCAAATCACACTCGAGGATTTAGCTGGGTATTATGATCAATGGATAAAAGACGACAATGTGGTTTTCACTATCAGCGGTCCTGAAAAGGAAGGTCTTGAGTACCCCACCAAGGCGGATGTGCAGGAGGTGATTTCTAAAGTAAAATCCAAAGACATTGAGCCTTATGTAGATTCTTCAGCAGGGTTGAAACTGATGAATGAAGATCCAAAGCCGGGTAAAGTGTCTAAGACAAAGACTATCACGGGACTTAGTGGAGTAAAGGAATACACGCTCAAAAATGGCGCGAAAGTGGTGCTATACCCTACCGACAACACTAAGAGCCAAATCGTATTCAGAGCAGTGAGCCTGGGAGGCAAGTCTCTCCTGGAAACTGACGAACTGCCAACTGCTATGCAGTTTAGCAGCCTGGTGAGTAAGTCGGGTATTGGAGAGTTGTCGGATACAGATCTCGATAAGGTCTTGGCCGGCAAGAGCGCCTGGGTCAACAAATGGATAGGTGATTATACAGAAAATATGAGCGGAAGTGCAGATTCTGATGATATTGAAACCTTTATGCAGTTGCTTTACCTGACTTTCACCTCACCTCGATTTGACGAAGAAGCTTTTAAAGCGCATATGGAAAGAACCAGGTCTTATTATGTGAATCGTGATAAAAATCCTCGAAGTGCATTTGGTGATACATTGAATATTGTTTTGAATAATGCAAGCCCAAGAAGGCCGCTCAACGATCTGGAAACCATCAATAGCGTTTCTTTCGATACCTTCAAAAAAATATACAAAGAGCGATTTGGAAACATAGGTGACTTTACGTTCTTCTTCGTTGGTGACTTTCAAGAAGAAAAAATGCTCACTTTGGTAAAAAAATACATCGGAGGAATCAAGGGAGAAAAAGCTCGCGAAAACTGGGTGGATGACGGTGTTTCACCTCCAGATCAGGATGTTTCCAGGAGGTTCACTTTTCCAATGGAAACAGCAAAATATTCAAACTACATCAGGTTTTATAACCATGATTATGAATACAGCGCTTACAACAATCTAAGCTTGCAGATCACCGCTTCTCTATTGAAAAAGAGGTTTTTTGAAACGATGCGTGAAGAAGAAGGAGGAACGTATGGAGCAGGCGCCAGCGCACTCTACAAAAAAATCCCTTCTCCTGCCATGGGGATCAACATCCAGTTTGATAGCAATCCGGACAAAGGAGACAAACTTATTGACATAGCTAAAGGTGAGGCCAGGAGATTGGTGTCAGAGGGAGCCATTCCAGGGGATTTGGCCAAGGTGAAAGAATCTATGATCAAGGGTAGAGAACAAAACCTGAAAAACAATTGGTACCTGTGCGGCCAATTGGAGGATTACTACACTACAGGTATCAATTCTCTGCTTCGAGAAAACTATGAAGACATCATTGAGAACATTACGGTGGAGGATTACAATAAGACAATCTCAGCACTTGCGTCTGATGGATTGCTCGAATATGAAATCATCATGAAGCCCGAAGAAAGTCAGAAATAGTAGTTGTTTAAGTTTGTATTAAAACCTCTCGAAGTTTATTTGAGAGGTTTTTTTATGCCTTCTGTGATGCTAACAACGCTTCCACATCAGTTCTGTTGAGCATGCCCAGATCTTCTCTTAGACAATTGGCCGCACCACAGGCCGCACCCAATTTAGCGATTTCATTCAGGGGCAGAGATTTGAGATATCCGGCCACTACGCCGGCCGTAAGACAGTCGCCTGAACCTATGGTACTGATAACCCGATCAACTTTTGCTACGGCATGATATTCCTTTTCATCACTTAGGAGGTATAAACCTTTAGAGCCGTCTGTAATAGCAGCAACATCGCAATCAGATAAGATATTCTCCTTCGCTCGGTTGAAGTCAGTTTTGTAAAATTCAGTAATTTCTTTTCGGTTCAGATGAACGCCAAAAGGTTTGCTTTTTAGCGCATTCTTTAGCTGCAAGCCTGTGCAGTCCACAAACGATTTAACTCCTTTTTGCTTCCCCATACTTATGAGCTGAGCGTACCCATCATCCGGACTGCCCTTTGGCCATGAGCCGCAAAGAGCCATCATATCATATGAGTCAAGTTCCAGATTGATGCTGTTGAGCAGGTCTGCTAAATCAAGATGGGAAACAGTGGGGCCTGTGCCCAAAATCTCTGTGTCGTCAAAACCATCAATTGCCTTGAAAGTATAGCAGCTCCTTGACCATTCTTTTAATTCAGGACCTATGAAATCTATATTTGGATAAAACGCGTTGCAAGTCTTTTTGATCCACGTTCCCGATTCCCCTCCCCAAAATCCCGCTGCGGTAACTGGTACCTCTAGTTCTGCCAGAGCCATGGCTACATGGATGCCTTTTCCACCCGGATATTTGGCCTCTTTCGAAATTCTATTTGGTACACCTGCCTTAAAGCCATCCAGCCAGGCATAAATGTCTATTGCCGGATTAGGGCAAACAACTAAAACTCCCTTCACCTCTCCCTTTATTTTAGTTTCGGCCACAACCTGTTCAATAAAACAATAGAGCAGACCGTCACTACCATGAGAATGATTCCCTGGATGTTTTTGCCATAGATGAAAAGCCCTGTTCCCATCAGGAAGGAGTAAACTCCGATTGTACCCGCTATCATGCAGAGTATGCCTATTGGCACCTTCCATGGGCCGCTTGTGTCTGGGGTGTCCCAACCTTTGGACTGGGCAAGAGCCGTAATTTTTTTCCACCCCGGACCCCCAGGGTTCACCTTGTTGATGAAGTTTACCAATACTTCTGTGCTAGTTGGTTGAGTGAGATAACTGGTAGCAACCCAAACCACAGTGGTGATACCAACACCTGATACCAGCTGCACCCAGCTCGGGAGTGCCGGGAACCCGAGTGGTTCGTGAAGCAGGCTAAAATAAATAGCGACAAGAAAGCTGGATATCATGGCTGCCAATTCACTCGACGCATTTATTCTCCACCAAAACCACCTTAGAATAAACAAGAGGCCGGTTCCGGCACCAATTTGCAGTAAGATCTGAAAAGCACCTAGCGCATTGTCTAGCAATAGCGCGAAGATCATTGTGAAGATCATCAAAATCACAGTGATGATCCGCCCTACATTCAAAAGCTCTTTTTGCGAAGCATCCGTTTTGACAAAGCGCTTGTAGAAGTCGTTGACGATGTATGAAGCGCCCCAATTGAGGTGCGTACTGATGGTGGACATGTATGCTGCTATCAAAGATGTGACCACCAGACCGAGTAAACCTGCTGGAATAAAAGTGAGCATGGCTGGATATCCTAAATCATGATTGACGATATTGGAGGCGGCCGGAAAAGCTTCCCTCAGACTGTCTAACGATGGAAAAACAACAAGTGAGCAAAGTGCTACAATGATCCACGGCCAGGGTCTAAGCGCATAATGAGCTGCGTTGAAAAACAATACAGCCTTAATAGAGTGGTCTTCATCCTTGGCAGCAAACATTCGCTGCGCTATGTATCCACCGCCACCGGGTTCTGCTCCCGGATACCAAACACTCCACCACTGTACCAATAGCGGAACTAAGAATATCATGATGAATATCTCTGGGTTAGAAAATGAAGGAAAGAAATCAAGCTTGTCCACCACGTTTTCATGCTTGAGCAGGTTGGATAGACCCCCAACTTTCGGGTGATTGAGCGATACAATTGCTGCAATAATAGCTCCGCCTATGGACAAGAAAAACTGTATGAAGTCAGTAATAAGTACTCCTTTTAGGCCCCCTAGTGAACTATAAATCACGGTGATCGTTCCGGCAATGACCACAGTTTGCACCGGTGTGAGGCCCAGTAGTACTCCGCCAATTTTGATGGCAGCCAGAGAGACTGTTGCCATGATCATCACATTGAAAAGCAGCCCGAGGTAAATAGCCCGAAACCCTCTTAGAAAGCGAGCGATTTTTCCGCTATATCTCAATTCATAGAATTCTACATCGGTTACCACACCGGATTTTTTCCAGAGTCTCGCGTAAATAAACACTGTCAGCATTCCTGTGAGTAGAAAAGCCCACCATGCCCAGTTTCCTGAAACACCATTTTGCCTTACTATGTCTGTTACAAGGTTTGGAGTGTCGGTAGAAAACGTGGTTGCTACCATCGAAACTCCTAGCAGCCACCACGGCATTTTACCACTAGCAGTGAAGTAGTCTTCAGCGTTTTTGTTGCCAACACGAGCCGTCCAGACCCCAATCCCAAGAGAAATAATAAAGAAGCCAATAACAAATGACCAGTCAAGAGTGCTTAATATCATTGTATTTTACGTTTATCGAAAGCTAAAATTACTTAAATATTTATTTAAACCTTCGTAATATTCTTTAAAGCAATAAAAAAAGTTTCATTACCTTATTTTTTGTTTAAAATTTCTATTAATTTGGTGATAAAGTTCAACATTCTCATTTTATACTTTCATGGATAGAAGAAATTTCGTAATAAAAACTGCTGCTGGAGCCATGGTAACGATGGCTGCACCTTCATTCACTTTTGGTTTGGGTAAAGGTCAGGACAAGATTCGCCTTGGCTTCATTGGAGTGGGAGCAAGAGGAACAGGGCAGCTGGCTTTGACGCTCAGAAGAAAAGATATTGTGGTCACGGCCGTTTGTGATGTTGATAACGAAAGACTGGATAATGCATCTAAAATGGTGCAGGAAGCCGGAATGAAAAAACCAGCAACTTTTGGCTCTGGTCCTTATGCCTATCAGGAGCTATTGAAAAGAGAGGATGTAGATGCGGTAATAATTTCAACGCCGTGGGTTTGGCATACGCCGATGGCCATTGATGCTATGGAGGCAAAGAAGGCTGTCGGACTTGAGGTGGCAGGAGCCTTTGATATTCAGGAATGCTGGGCGCTGGTAGATGCATACGAAAAAACCGGAACTCCTTTTATGATACTGGAAAATGTGGCTTACCGCAGAGATGTGATGGCTGTCCTCAATATGGTTCGTCAAAATCTGTTTGGGGAGATTATTCACCTTCAGGGTGGATATCAGCATGATTTGCGCCATGTGAAGTTTAACAATGGTCAGCAGCTTTATGGTGGGGGAGTTGAGTTTGGTGAAAAAGCCTACAGCGAAGCTAAATGGCGCACCAACCATTCTCTTCATCGAAATGGAGACCTTTACCCAACCCATGGATTGGGACCGGTAGCCAATTACATCAATAACAATAGAGGTAACAGGTTTGTCTATTTGACCTCAACGGCTAGCAAGGCCAAGGGACTGCATGAGTACATTGTAGAGCATCCACAGGGAGGAAAGGCTCACCCTAATGCTGATGTGGAGTTTAAACTGGGAGACATAGTCACGACTGTGATTAAATGTGCGCAGGGGGAAACCATCGTATTGACCCACGATACCAATCTGCCCAGACCTTATTCCTTAGGGTTTAGAGTGCAAGGAACAGATGGAGTTTGGATGGATGTGAATAATGGGATTCATATCGAAGGTAAAAGTCCGGCACATGAGTGGGAAGATGATTCTGCCTATATGAAAGAATATGATCATCCGCTTTGGAAGAAATTCGAAGCTGATACAGAAGGTGCAGGTCATGGAGGTATGGATTTCTTTGTGATTCATGCGTTTGTAGAGGCACTGAAAAGAAATGAACCTATGCCGATGGATGTATATGATGCCGTTTCGTGGGCCGCAGTTACTTGCCTTTCAGAGCAGTCTATAGCAGATGGCAGTGAGCCTGTTCAGTTCCCAGACTTTACCCGAGGAAAGTGGATCAACAGGAAGCCGATCTTCGGTTTCGACGATAGATATTAGTAATTAGTTTGTTTTAAATAGTATAGAAGGCCTGGGCGAATGCTCAGGCCTTTTTTTGTGACTCTTTCGAAACTTTGAGTAAGTCTTTCGGTGAGACCTGACTTTATTTTTTTTAGAGAAGATCCTCTAACACAAAACCTTAGCTACAATAATTAAGGAGCATATTTTGGTGGATTGTTTAAAACAAAACAAAACGTAAGATTTAAAAAAGAATAAAAGTTTCTTTTTCTTTTGTAATTAAAATATTACTTTCGATTTGCTGCTAAATCTAAAATAAACAACATGTTAAAGAAAATTTTACTTTCGTTTTATTTTGCGGGAGCAATCATTGCTTCTGCGGACGTCTGCCTCGGGCAGACATTGAAAACCTCATCATACACTGAGGATACGGGTTCTTTGTTGAACCCGGAAAGAGGATTTTACAAACACACGGACTCACATAATGGCTATCCATCTGTGTTTGCAAACTCTTACAATCCATTAACTTCTTCTGAACTTGATGGTTTTTTGGCGGATGATATCACTATCGTTCTGAGACTGTTTTATATACATGAGTTTGCCGATGTTGATACCATAAGTCAGGCTTACATAGATAAAATGCAGGATGACTTTGATTTGCTCCGAACCAAAGGAATGAAGGCGATCGTTCGCTTTGCTTATAGCAATATTCAGGACTCACTTGATCTAAATGTTACTCCTGAGAGAATAGACTCACACTTACAATCTGTGAAAGCCGTTCTTGCAGCTAATCAGGATGTAATCATGGTCGTGCAGGCAGGCCTGATTGGAACTTGGGGGGAGTGGTATTATACCGACAATTTTGGAAATGCGGGATCCATCACTTCGGCAGATTATGTTAAGCGTTTTGACGTGATAACATCGCTTTTGGAAAATGTGCCTCCTGCTATATCTATCCAGCTTAGAACACCTGACTACAAGAGAAGGTATCTCGAGTATATAGGTGAAAGTACCAGTGCCGTATCTCCTTCGGAAGCATACAACCCCGCACTGGTAAAAGCACGCTTAGGACATCACAATGATTGTGTTCTGTCAACTCCGGATGGTAGGATTCACGAAATAACTATTCCTAAAAGTGATTTTTCGAGCTTAGCGGACACACTTTTTATCGGGTATCGAGGAATGTGGGATACTTACGGCACTTCAGATACCACGTTGTGGGCCAATAGTACTCAAAGTCAACTGCCGGTAAATACTGCCGGACTTTCTCAATATGTAATGGGGTCGCATGATCTTTCCAGTGGATGGGATGCTGTAGATAATGACGTTCTCGTTGATTTTACAAATGGGACTGTTCAGGAGTTTAAGATGGCTGATGATGGCACTAACATTTACATTAGGGTCGCAGAGGGAGGGTATCTCGCTTCCGGTAAACTCCGATTTGATATACTATTAAATACTGATGAAAATACAGCTACCGGTTGGGCTGACACAGAATATTGGACATCTGCCGGTGCAGATTACCTGATCCAAAAATATTTGGACAGCAGTATCACACTGAATCAGCATACCGGGAGTGGGTCTGGCTTTACCTGGAACTCTGCTACATCCACCATTAGTTCAACTATCGAATACACAGATTCTTTTGACGATCAGGGTACTTTCGTTACCACAGATGATATTGTTTGGGTGGCTGAGGATAGCAAATACGTGATGCAAGGTGGTGAGACATGTTTGCCGACGAATCAAAATGATTGTTCAAAATCAGTAGACCGGCTTGAGCTTCACAGCTACACCTATCTCAATAGTTTGTACCAACTTGATGTCATCAATAAGTGGGATACACAAGGTTGTCTGGATAATATTGCCAATAATCTTGGTTACAGAATTAAACTAAACTCGGCTTCTGTTCAAGGGTCAGTTGCAGCTGGTAATAAGTTATTCGTTTCACTGGATGTGGCCAATTCAGGGTATGCCGCTCCTGCTCGGCTGAGACAACTCTATCTTGTTCTTCGTGATTCTGTTACCTCGGAAGAATACAGCATCCCTTTTGAGAGTGATGCTTCTGATGTTAGGATGTGGCTTTCAGGTAATACAGCTTTCAATGAATCTTTAGTAGTGCCAGTGGGTGTTCCGACTGGTACATATGATTTGTTTTTGAATCTGCCTGATGCAACTTCTTCACTAGGAACAAATCCTAAATACAGTATTCGATTGGCCAACCAAAGCACATGGGAATCAGGTACAGGTTTTAATGATCTAGGCCTTTCTATTCAGGTTAAGAGTGCCGGATCTGGTTCAACTCCAGCAATTGTTGTAGATGGAAGCCTGACGGACTGGTCTGACGTAGATCCCGTTGGTTTAGGAACTGGAAATGTGGAAGTGGTTAAAGTACATGATGTAGAGGACACTTTGTTCGTTTCAGCCGGGGGGACCCTGGGGAGCGGATTCAATCTTTATATTGATGCAGACGGGCTGTCTTACACAGGCTATACGGGTTGGTCAGAAGGTGCTGATTACAAATTATCAGATGACAAACTTTACCGGTTTGAATTTGGTGAATCCTGGGTGGAAATTGCCGACTCAGTAGATTATGAGCAAAACTCAACATCGTTCGAAGTAAAGATTCCTAAGTCTTTGCTCTATGGTTTGGACGAGATAATCAGGGTTGGATATGAAAATTTGGTAAGCGGAGCAAGTTCAGGAAAAGCCCCTTCTTCAGGCAATTTGTTTGAATATGCACTTGATTATTCTGTGGTTGTAGCCAGGCCTGCTATTTCAATTACCGCAGATGGCAGTTCTTCAGATTGGGCCTATGTTGACCCTCTCGTGCAGAGCGACAGTACTTTGAAGCTTTTGAAGGCCTATGATGATAAGACCAATATTTATGTTCTTGTGAAAGGATCTCTTACCAATGTGACTTCCAATTATGATATGTTTATGAATACTGACGGAAGTACCGAAACAGGGTTGATAGACAATGGTTTTTGGTCAACAACTGGTTTGGATTATGGTTTAATTGGAGGCGCCATATATGAGCATGACTCTACCACATCCAAAACAAACAATGGTGGAAATCCTAATGGATGGGCATGGAGCGTGGTGAGCGCTTCACCTAATATTCAAACTTCTAGTGACTCAAGCACACGAGAAATAGTGATCCCCAAAAGCCTGTTAAATCAATTGGATCCAGGATCGTATGTTGACATAGGTTACAGAAAGCTAAACTCAGGTTCTGTGATACATAAGTTGCCAGCTTCTGCTGGTTTAGCCAGATACACTATCGAAACACCATATGTAAAAGGCCTTGAGTCTTTGGTGGTTGCTGATGATGTAATCAACCTTGACATTACCGTACAGGGCGGAGTGATTACCACATACTATGATGTGCTGATGGATACAGACGACAATACCTCAACAGGGTATTCTGACGGTGCTAGCGTGAATGGAGCAGATTACCTAATCCAGAATGGCATCATGTACAGTTACAGCGGTGATGGGACTTCATGGTCATGGACATCTTCTGGTGTTACGTTGACTGTTTCAGATTCTGTTATAGATGCGAACATTTCACAGCGTGAAATTTCTATTCCTAAATCTGGTATAAGCCTGACCAACTCGGGTGATTCCGTGAAGGTTATTTATAAAAGCATCGTGGACTGGGCTGAGACTGCACGCCTGCCACTATCCGGAATGACGGGGTATGAAACCACAAAAGATCATATTCCAGAATTGGAAACTTATACTATATCTGATGACGGAACGAATGTTTACCTAACCGTATCTGGTTCAAATGTGGTCGATACGTACGAAGCTTTTATCAATATAGATAATAATTCATCTACCGGCTTCATTGATGCGACCTGGACGAGCATGGGAGCTGATTACCTCGTCAAGGATGGATTGCTTTATTCATATTCTGGCACGAGTAATGCCTGGGGCTGGACGAGCGTTTCTTCTGCGGTCAATGTTGTCACTACTCAGGAGACGGTTGATACCAAACAGAGGATCATTGCGATCCCCAGAGTTTCTATGACTTCACTGTCGGTGAATGATATTATTACGTCGGGATATAGAAATATTATCAACACGAGTCTGGGAGCGTACATTCCTGGTACTGGTGGCATGAAGGCCGACACCATTCAAACAGCATATATTTCTGACCTGCAGGAAATGACCATAACCGATGATCAGGACAGTGTTTATATAACTGTTAATGGTGGTAATCTGGCCGCAACTTATGATGTCTTTATCAATACTGATGAGAGCGACACGTCGGGCTATTATGTAGTCGAATGGACTGCATCAGGAGCTGATGTTCTTATCCAAAATGGGAATATGTATGACTACTCAGGTACAAGCCATGGGTGGGGCTGGACAAGCAGCTCATACAGTGTTGCTGTTCAGGATACAGATCTGGGTGGTGGGCTTTATGAGCGAAAAATCAGTGTACCACGAGATGTCATTGCCAGTACTGTTCTTTCTGTGGCTGTGGGTTATGCAAATACAAGTTCAGGCACAATTGTAGCACAACTTCCGGCTGATGGAGCTCTTCAGGAGTTTGTTCTGAGTCCTCTCGAATTGTCTATTGGAGAAGTGGGAAAAATCACAAATGATCAATCTGATGACTATGAATGGACCACTGTATCTCTGACAAATAGCTATACCAATCCGGTAGTGATTTTGAGTCCTTTGAGCTATGAAGATGGTCAGCCGGCAACCGTCAGGGTGAAAGATGTTTCCTCTTCTTCATTCAAATATCAAATAGATGAATGGGATTATTTGGATGGCACACATGATGAGGAAAACTTCTTCTATTTGGTGGTTGAGGCAGGTGTTTATGAGCTTGGTGGTGGTGTGATCCTTCAGGCAGGGACTACTACATCAGACGATAATTGGGAGAGTGTGAGCTTCGTTGAGTCGTTCTCAGAAACTCCGCTCGTCTTCGCTCAGACAGTGTCATACAATGATGCCGCCGCGATTACAACCAGAATAAGATGGATTGGTGATGAAGATTTCGACCTGAAAGTTCAGGAGGAAGAAGGCAGTGATGGAGATCATGCCAGTGAGACCGTGGCGTGGGTGGCTATGTCAGAAGGAAATGGCAATGCCGGCAGAACCTACGAGGTGGACGGAACCAGCAGGAATTATGATCACATCTTCTTTGAAAAGTATTTTACCAATACTTATGATGACCCAATTCTATTTGCACATATGCAAACTTCATATGGTGGTGATCCTTGCGTATTGAGGTATGATGATTTAGATGCTGACGTTGCGTATTTCAAAGTGGAAGAGGAGAAGTCTGCCAATTTTGAAACAAGACACACCAATGAAGAAATTGGTTTCCTAGTGTTTGATAGTGTGGGTGTGATCAAAGGAGAGGAAGTGTTTCAGGCGGAGGCAAGATTAGCGGAGGGTTCTATGGAGGAAGAGTTGGATCAGACCGATGAATATCAGTTTAATCTCTATCCGAACCCTGTTTCAGAGCTGCTGAATATCGATTTTCATCTTTTCTCAGAAGGAGAGGTGTTGATTGATGTGTTTGGGATAGATGGAGTCAGATATCTTCAATTTGAAGCAGAGGGAGTAGAAGGCAATCAGAAGCTCAGTATTCCTGTACTTGGTTTACCGAAGGGCACATTCGTCATAAGGATGAGAACCAAAGAAGAGACCTTCATTAAGCACTTGTTTGTAGAATAACCATGGTTTAGTTGTTCTTTATATTTCAAGAGTCACGGCTACCGCATCAATGCGGTGGCCTTTTTTATGTTTGAGTGTGGATATAATTCTGCGCCAGATGGATTAGGTTATATTCTTACGAATACTTATTTTTAGAAACGTCAAACGTTTTATCCAGTGTCAATGAAAGAGGGAGTTGAAGATAAAGATTACCTGAAGGAAATATCAGAGCTTACCAGGTCGGAACATGAACTGTGCATAGAGTGTATCAAAAAGGTAGCCGAACATGCCAAAGGACTTATGGGCATGAATTCAAAAGATCAATCAATCACTCAAGGTAGGGTGATGAAAGCTGAATGGATGCTCAACATCCATCGAGACCTTTCGGGTTTGGCAAGCTGATCGCTTAAACCCAGGAATCTACTTCTTACACTCGGCTTGTTACCTTTTTTTAATGACTTGTTTATATCCCGATTAGTCTTCTATCTGGATTAACCTATCTAAGTTGTTTATACCTTCTGATCCTTCCCAGGCACCCTCATTGGCCAGCCTGATGCAATAATCAGATCTATCAGAAATAGACTCGAATTGATCGGAGATTTTGAGGTACAGCTTATAAGAACCTGCAACTAGATTAGAAATGTCCAGTTCGCTATCTATCATGAAGGTCTCTCCGGGTTTAGCTCTTCTGATATCCAGATCCAACTCATACACTGCTTGCGTTTCACCCGAAATGGTTTTCAGGACAAGCGAGGTGATTTTCTCATTGTAAATGGGTGCCCAACCCACATTTTCCAACTCTATTTTTACCTCAAATAAGTCTGATTTAGAAACTACTGTATCCATAGTGGATGAGCGAAGCGTCAGTCGGTACCCCATGTCTTGTTCAAACTCTTCAAAACAGCCTTCGCTTTTCCATCCATCAATAATTGGCTTATACCAATCCAGGTTGAGATAAGTCCATTTGAGCAGTGACATGGTCTCTCTTGCAGTTTCGCAATCGGCAGGATCAATTCCCGAAGGAGGGCAGGTTTCGCCCCCGGTAGGCACATAGAAGGCTTCCTGGCTAATATAATTTTTGTCCGTGGTGGGATTTTCATATGTGCCGTAATCATTGTAACTGGCCATGAAGCAATCATTGTGGTGACCTACTCGCGCAATGTCTTCATAGGTGTAGCCAGTTTCATCATCCAGAGCAGTAGATGTTTCGAAAATATTTCTTTTCTGCTTGGGTGTTCTAAGCTGAATTTTGATTTGAGGCGGCAAAACTTCCAGAAGTTTGCTCACTATTCTTTTTGCATTGTCAATAGCCGTGAGGTTGTTGGTGGATGAATGCCACTCACCCCACAGTCCCACAAAACCTGCATTCACAAAGGCTATTACGTCTGCATTTTCTTGAAAAATAGGCTTTAGTTGATCCAAATGTCCTTCTACCACATCTATGGGAGCATCTGTGCCATCGTCACCATTGTTGGTATATGCAAAGCGCAAAACGCACTTGAGACCTGCGTTTCGCAAGGTGGTCATGTCCTGTTCGATCAAATCAAGCTGAGTGGCACTCAGGTCGCTATTCTTGAAATCTTCTAAGTAATAAAGCCTCCAAATGATGCTGATGTTGTCACTTTTTAGTCCCGTGAGGTAGGAGGCGGAAAGGGGAGTGCCTTCTGAAAACACACTTGATAAATGCGTAAAACCGCGCTCAGGATTGAAAAAACTTTCCATTGATTCGGTGTAAAGAACCGTTTTGCTTGCAGTCTGCGTTGAGTCGTTTTCGCCGTTTTGAGGTGATGGGCTGCTCTCTTTACAGGCTCCAAGTGATATGGAAAGTGCTATGACTATAAGCGTGATGTTCTTGACAATGCTGGTTTTCATTTTAATCCTTTTTTGTGTCATCTATGACTAATTAGTAATGAATTTTGATAGAGCCCACTTCACCTTGCAGGTCATGGGCATTGAGATCCAGAAGGAGCATGCTACCTTCATTTTTCCAATCATTTATGGTGATGCCTGGATTGTTGGATTCTACTCTAATGGGCGCTTTACTGGTTCTGAGCTTTATGGTTTGTTTTCCGTACAAACACAGATCAATCTTTACCCCATGTGGTTGTGTTTCCACATCGAAAATGTTAGAAGTGCCATCGTGCCAGATCAAGTCTTCGGGCATTTTTGTCCCTATGGTATATCGAAGCGTGTACTTCTGTCTCATGAGTTGCGGTAGGTATAAGAAACCAAAATCCTGATCTTCAAAGTAGGCCGGAATCGTTTTTCCATCTATATCAACCACCTCCACATGTTCGCCTTTATGAAGTTTGACTTTCAATACCAGGTTGCCTAAAGTGAAGCCTTCATATGCCTCTGCGGGCATTGAAGTATTGTCTATTTCGATCTCGTCGGGCGCGATTTCCACGACTTTTGTATGCCGATTGTAAAGCCACTGCGAGTGCATCTGTGCTGTGTTTTTAGCACAGTAGCGATCGTTACTTTGCTGGATCGTTTGGTAGTAATCTGTCCACTTTTCGGTGACGGTTTGTTGAGATTGATCCGGTCCTGCCAGTAAGTTGGGCCAGTGGGTCTCGATAAAGTCAGTGGGCTGATCTGATACTGCCGTGGTGGGTAGTTTGCCTTCTTCAAACCACTGGTTTCCATAATTGTACCTGTCCATGACATGCACTTTGTGGTCAAAGCCGCCACCCTCTTTTATGGGTGGGTTGCACTCAGGTATTTGAGTAAAATCCGTGTTGGCAAATTTTACTCCGTAATCAGAAAGCACTTTTCCCAGACTGTATGCTCCGTCTGGATTCCAGTAGTAACTATAGGCGCATGGCACGAAGCTTTCGGGAAATGAGTGCCCAAGTTCTTTTGAGATCCCGTACTGGCGCATGATTCTGATGAAGCACTCCACGTGCTCACGGATTTGTTCCTCAGGCCAGGGGTGGTCGTCATCGGTGTTGTACCATTCGGCTCTTCGGCGAATGCCTTGTTTTGGCCAAAATTCATGACCGACACCATGAAAAGCGAACTCTAAATGTGACGCCTGCTCTTTTACATAGTCGATCATTTGGAGCTGCAAGTCTGAGATGTTTTCTGAGTTATCCCAGTTTTCTCTCATATAGGTGGTAGTAGGGTGTTCCCCCAAGAAATTTTCACGATCCATTTCACCCAGTATGAACAGGCCCTGGAGCCTGACTCCAGTTTGCTGAGCTAGCGTCACTACAGCCTTGTAGTCAGCCAGAGTGGTCTTGCGATTGATGCCAAGGCGATATGGTCCATAGCCGTCCTCTCCATCGTTGCGGCCGTTCATCCAGCCCAGGTCATCTATTGCGATAGCAAATGGTCTTGGAAAAATGATCTTCATGCTATTGGGGATATACTTCTATTAGTAAGAAATCTTCAAATTTGACATCAATTGTTGGTTTAGCGCTTTCTACTTTACCAATGATCTTGTCATTGAAATAATCGTGAACTGTGTATGTGGCCTGGTCTAAACCGCGCAGTTCAATCTGGCCTTCCCAACTTTCATCATAAAAGGCATAGAAAAGTGTATCTCCTTTTTGAATGAGGTGGGTTTCCGGTTTGTCATATCCAATATCGTAGAGGAACCCCAGATATTGCTCTTTTGAGATCATTTTTTCGTTGTACAACCCAAACCATTTCTTCCACTCTTGTTCGCGTTCGGGAGTTAGTAGGTAGGAAGCTCCGGCAGTTGGGTTGTCTTTTGGCCAGGTGAATTTGGTGCCCAGCACCGCACCAACTCCGAAGGAACTTGCAAAATCATCGCCCCCGTCACTCAACTCGACATGATCACCATAATAAGCGGTATTCGCAACGAGGGCTTTGTAGGTTTTTCCTTTGTGTCTGATCTGCCATGAAGACATTGGGTCAGATGAAACAGCCTGATTCATATAAGGCATGTTGAAATATGACATGCAGGTGCCGCATGGACAGTTTTCAACTACTGCGTCAGATTTAATGCTAAGTGCTTCTTCGTATATGGTTTTGAAAAACTGAGGGAGCTGTTTTGGTGCCAATTCCGGATCATCAATTTCGCTAGCTGGATTGTGATCAGGTGCTACGGCGTTCATATGTTGTCCGTCGAGTTTTAGTCCGTCAAACCCCCAGTCATGCATGAAGAGGTTCACAACGTCTTTGGTGTGTTTGATGGTTTTGGGGTTGGTAGGGGCGAGGTAGTATGAGTCCCACCAGGTGATGTATTGTGGTGACCAATCTGCTAAATAAAGGCGCATTTCCGGGTTTTCGGTCAGTAGTTTGCTTCCGGGATCTGCGGCGAGAGGCGCCCACCAAAGCTTTGCTTTCAGTCCGTGAGAATGAATTTTATCCACGACCTGTTTCATCTGAGTGTCTCCCTTCGGAAACTTGTTTTTGTTGGTGTGCCAATCCCCCTCTGCTTGCTGAAAGCCATCATCCAATACGGCCCATTTGATGCCGAGTTCTTTTACTTTAGGTAGCGTCCCCACAACTTCATCGAGCGTAAAGTTTCTCTCATATCCCCAGGCGCACCAGATAGGCTCATAGGCAGCAGGCTGGGATGGGGCAGTTTCCATTCCTTTGGCTTGCATTAGGCTTGCGTATTTCTGTAAGCCATTAAAGTAGTCGCCTGAATGAATGCCAACGAAAGTTTCTAAAGTTTCGAGTGTCTCTCCGGGCTTTAGATAGTTGTGATTTCCTAATTCCCGAGATACGCCAACCGAAACGGTAGATTCGTATTTTTTGAGCTCTGTTGGTAACGAAACGAGCTCCGGGGTAAGGGATAGATGACCAACCATCAGGCCTGCATCTGTTCTCCAAATATCGGTCACCGGAATGCCGCCACCGTAATCGGAGCTGTTCATGCCCATGTAGTTTTGTTGGTAATATTCGTCTTCTATCGGCTTGATCCAGTCCGCTCTTTCTCCTGAAGAGCTTCCCTGAAATGCCCAAAAAGGAGGCATGTCATTTTGAGATAGAATCTGGTAGGCGTTGTTTACCCAGGCGGTGACCTCAATGTCTTTTTTAGAATTGTTGGTATATGAAACTTTGGTGGAAAGAAGGTCGGGAAGATCTTCGTAGGAGGTAATGGTAAGCGATTTACTTATCCCATCTTTCGATCCGGTAAATAGGTGAGCTGTTCCGCTTCCTGGCTTCCCTGAAACGGACGAAAAAGAGTATGAATCTAAGCTGAATAAATCAATACTTTTTTTGTCAGACTCCAGGTATTCAGACGACTGAAAGTCTGAAACGAATGGTTTGGCATCTGGAGATGACACCCGGGTTTGGAGCTGGTCGTTCACCTCGAGTACAAGAGAGCCACTTTGGATGATTGTCGGTTGTTTCGAACAACTCAGCAGAAGAATCGCACCAGATAATGCGAGTAGTTTATTCCCCCAGGATCCTTTCAGCATTGTCATAGTAGAGTTTTTTTAATGTTTCGTCGGACAAGCCAAACCCATTGAGAGCCCAGTGATAATTGAAATAATCCTTATTGTAGAAATGCTCATCTTCTGTTTCCAAAATCCTGAATGTAACCTCGTACATTTCTTTAGCAAAACCCATGTCTGTTCCGTAAAGCAACCTATCCTGATGCTTTTCATAAAAAGACTTCATATATCGTGGAATAGGGGCTGTTTCTCCATATCTCGCTGAGATATCAGCATGCAGGTTAGGGTATTGGTCTAATAGCTTGCCGAGGATGCTTAGGTCATAGCTGCAGTTTGCAAAATGACAAGCGATGAAAGTGGTTTTCGGGTTGTGAGCGACGACATTTTCCAGGGTTTGGATCAGTTCTCCGTGCAGAAGTATGTCTTTCGCTTCTTTGTCAATCTTCCAGGTATATCCGTTCATCAAGCCATCGTTGGTAGAGTCCATTTCGGCGTACATCCACATTGGTTCAGCCACGTGGATGTTGATTGGCATAGAAAGTTCTCCACACTTCTCGATGAGCGGTTTCATTCTTGGGTCGTCTATGTGCAATCCGTATGCCGGAGTAGGGTGGGAATATGTTAGGCCAAGACCTTTGTCTCCGAGTTCTCCGACACCTTTGGCTCCTTGATTATAACACCTTACGAGTTCCGCTACAGCCTTTTCTGCCCACTTCGGTTCGTCATACCCTGTATAATCAAACCCGCACCAGAGGTCAAATCTGTCCTTGTAAGGTTTGTAGGCTTCTACCAGGCTATCAAACTCAGCGCCAGTAGCGTATGTCAAGAGCATTGTCTTTTCAATCCCGAATTGATCCATGTTTTCTACCCACATCTCCAGCTCTGCAACACTTTCTGCATATGGGTGCGAGTGCATGTCGATAACAGGAAATTTGGCCGACTCAACCTGGCTCCTTGGGATTTTGTAAATGGAAATAGGGTTGTGGTCTTTTAACAGGAGATTCTCAATGCTTGCCGCAGTTTGTGTTTCCGTTTGTGGATTACATGCTCCAATGATTACCGCTATGAAAACACCCCAACCCTTCATCTCATTTTTATTTGAAATTGACCATGTTGAGTTTTTCACTTACCAAATCTATAGCAGCTTGAGTGGCTTTAGGGAATACCTTTCGTAAGTCTATCTCATCGCTATCAGTGAGCACCACCTGCAGCTTTTTCATGAATATGTTCTTGATTTCGGTAGCCAGGTTGATTTTGGTGATTCCTCTTTTGATAGATTCCTGTACCTGATCGTGGGGAATGCCAGAACTGCCGTGTAGCACCAGGGCGGCAGTTGTTGCCTCATTGATTTCTGCTATGAGATCGAGTTGTAGTTTTGGGGTTTCTTTGTAAAAACCATGTGCTGAACCTACAGCTATGGCCAGGGCGTCTACACCTGTGGCTTCTACGAAGGTTTTCGCTTCTTCGGGCTGGGTGTACACCATATCCTGGCTTTGATTGAGCTTGGCTATGTACCCCAATTCTGCTTCCACGTTGGCATTGAAGCTTTCCGCGTATTTGACAATTTCCTGAGTGATTTTAATATTCTCTTCAAACGGCTTTTCGCTGGCATCAATCATGACAGAGTCAAAACCTTCTTCCAGGCAAGCTTTTACCAGATTCACATCATTTCCATGATCCATATGCAACCAGGCTTTCACACCATATTGTTCTATTGCACTTTTGGCGAGGCTGGTCGCTACTTTTACGCCCATGTATTTCAATGAGCTTTCGGATAGTTGTAAAATCACTTCCGAGTTGGTGTTTTTTGCTGCTGTAAGCACAGCCGATAGTGTCTCGAAGTTGTAAAAATTGGTAGCCAATAGGGCTTTGCCTTCCTTCTTGTTGAGGGCAAGTTTTTCTTGTAGTCGCATGTTGGTTATATAGAGTATGAGAATCGCTCAGAGGCGATTTGTTTCACGGTATCAAGGCTTTCAAAGGCTGTCGTTCCTCCGGATCTTGTTGTGTTTACCGCACCTGCCAGGTTGGCAAACTTTAAACATTCTTTGAGTGGAACGCCTTTTATAAATTGGGAAATAAACCCTGCATCGAAACTGTCACCAGCACCAATGCAGTCGGCTACATCTTCATTTAGAAAGGCTTCTATTTTGGTGATAACACCATTGTGACAAAGAATTGCGCCATTTTCTCCGTCTTTTACGGCAAGTACATTGGCAAATTCTCTTATGGCGTTTATGCCGTCATCCACTGTTTTGGTGTTGGTCAGGCACATCAGTTCTTTTCTGTTTGGCAGGAATACGTCAACATATGGAAGCAGACCTTCCAGGTCGATATCCCACTTTTCGAAAGGATCCCATTGTGGATCCAGGGAAGTAGTCAGTCCAAAGCTTTTAGCTCTTTGAAAAAGACGAATCAGGTTTTGTTTGATTCCGGGTTGCAAGAAAACGGAGCTTACGTGCATGTGTCCAGCTGATGTGAGAATGTCATCTCTAACATCTCTTTCCGTGAGGCTTTCCATGGCTCCTGGATAGGTCACATTGGCTCTATCCATACCGTAATTGAGCACGATCGTCGAGCCGGTTTTCAGCTCTGCAGATCGAAACACATAGCCGGTATCTACTTTTTTTCTATTAAGTGAGGAATGGATCAGGTCTGCAAATTGATCATCCCCCACTTTGCCAAGAAAAGCTGTTTTGGCCCCCAATGTGGATAGGTTGCTCGCAAAAATGGCAGAGCTGCTTCCGAGGGTCACGGTGAAGTTTTTGGCCAGGATTTCTTTCCCCACCTCCGGAAAGCCGTCTATTTGATTGAGGATAATATCTACGTTGAGTTCACCAACTACTAGCACATCAAACATATCTAACGATTCTTATAGTTGATAAATATTGACACCCTCTACAACTCTGGATATAGCCCCACTACGCGAAGGTGCGTCAGGGGAGAGTCCCAAGCTGATAGATTTGTAGAAACCTAATATCTGGCCAGGTAAGATAGCGGGTAAGCAAAGAAAATCCTCGTCTATTGTGTCTCCGTTTTTGGTGAACGCTAAGGAATGTTCAATGGGTAGTTCAAAGTCCATTCTTTCGGAAATCGAAAGTTTAGCCAAGGCCTTCTTGCCTTTATCCATAGCAAATATTAGATCGTTCTCATACTTCGAAACATACGGGTCGTTTGATAGACAATAAACAATGAGTGTCTTATTGTCGACCACAGCCTTAGGGCCATGACGAAAACCAAGAAAAGAGTCGTGCTTGCAAATGACATTGCCGTCAGTCAGTTCCTGCAATTTCAAATGGGATTCTGTGGCAGTGCCAAACAAAGGACCTGACCCCAGAAAAACAGCTCTTTCAAATGGCAATTCGGCTATTTCTTTAAGCTTAGGGAGGTATTCATTCAGGACAACCTTGGCATAATCATGTGCCAGGTCCACCTGATTTTTCATGCTTTTGATTTCCTTAATTCTGGAAAAGAGCAACCCTGCCAGTAGCATCCCTGAGTAGCTGCTGGTCATGGCTAAACTTTTATCGTTTGATTCTGGAGGAAGTAAAAACACTTCCTTTTCGCTATTTGATTCGTATTTGACCAAATCCCCTTCCTCATTGCAAGTGATAATCAGATGTTTGCAGCTTTTGCTCAGCTGATCTGCCAGATAAACAGCCGCTTTGCTTTCAGGGCTATTTCCGGATCGGGCAAAAGAAATCATGAGAATGGTTTGATCTGGAGACAGGTAATCATGAGGGTGAGATACCAGATGTGTAGTAGAAATACTTTCCGTTTGCTTATGAAAGTTTCGGTAGAACGACCCAACAAGAGAGTCTCCAATAAAAGAGCTCGTGCCGGCACCTGTTAGAATGACTTTATCGACGTTTTTGACCTCTTCGAGAAATGATTCTATTTGATCACTCTTGGCATTGACTTTCTTCCATATTTCTTTCCAAAGTTGGGGTTGTTGCTCTATTTCTTTTGCGGTGTGCAAGCCTCC
Source organism: Cyclobacteriaceae bacterium (assembly GCA_039944535.1). GTDB lineage: Bacteria > Bacteroidota > Bacteroidia > Cytophagales > Cyclobacteriaceae > JAMZMI01. The sequence goes on along the minus strand of JBDUYP010000022.1, from coordinate 194,960 downwards.
AGACGTGTTTAAGTCCGCTTCGGTTAGTCCCAGGTATTGCATATTTTGTTTTTGGATTATTCTTCGATTAAATCTTTTATAAGCTTTTGTAAACTCGTTGAATCAAAAATAAATAAATAATTTAAACTTTCAATATCTTTCTTATTAAGTTTTTAATCTTTTATTTAGTTTCATTTACTAGTGAAAGTTGTTTTTCGTCCGTCCTATTATTTAAATTGCTAAAAACCGATTTCAAATGGCAAAAAATACGCGTGCAACAACCGTTTCAAGAAGAAATATCATTCTAGATCAGATAAGTGAAAAAGGTCAGGTCTATGTAGATGAACTCAGTAAGGAATTTGGAGTCAGTGAGGTGACCATTCGAAACGATCTGGATCAACTTGAGCAAAAAAGTCTTTTGATTCGTGCACGTGGTGGTGCTATGAAAATAGAAGGAAGGGTAGGTATAGATTATAACCTTTCGGAAAAGGATAAACTTAACTACAATGAAAAGGTAAGGATTGGTCAAGCTGCGGCTAAGCTGATTACCAACGCGGAGATAGTTTTGATTGATTCGGGAACCACCACAGCAGAGATGGTCAAGAACCTCAATAATGTTGAGGATTTGACGGTGATTACCAATGCACTCAATATTGCCACTTTGCTATTGAATCATCCTACCGTAAACCTTACGATTCCTGGTGGTTTTCTTCGAAAGAAATCCCAATCACTTGTTGGGCCAATGGCGGAGAGAGGTTTGAAAAACTTCTACGTTGATAAGGCGTTTCTTGGTGTTGACGGTTTTGATACAACATCTGGTCTTTACACTCCTAACATTGAGGAGGCTCACTTGAATGAGTTGATGATTGAAATAGCCAATGAAGTGATTTTACTTGCTGACTCTAGCAAATTCAAGAAAAAGAGTTTTGCGTTTATTTGCCCCGTCGAAAAAATCCACACTGTTGTCACTGATGATAGAATTCATGAAGATGACAAGCGTAGATTGGAAGATGCCGGGGTTAAGGTAATCATTGCTTAATAAGCTTAATCACTCTTTTTTCATCACCTCTTTGAAGGTGTACCAGATACAGGCCCTTCTGAGCGCTAGACATGTCTATTGATGTTTTGCCCTTTGATTTGAGTAATAGCTGACCGCCAACATTGAATATTTCTACATCATACCAGGTATCGGAAATATGCAGATGATCATGGACAGGATTTGGATAAATCAGGCCTTTTGAACTCAATGTATTTAGAGTTGGCTCAGGCTCTCCTGTTGATTCACTCACAGCTTCAGAGAACTCAGTAATTCCTATGTTGTTGAATGCTGCTATTCTATAATAATATGTTGTTTCGTTGGTGAGATTGTCATCTGTGATTAAAGTAGTGCTGAAGTCATGGGTGCCAATGGGCTCGAAATTTTCACCATCCAGAGATCTCTCAAGTTCATAGCCCAGGCAGTTTTCACAAGCATCCCAGGTAATGACGAGGCGTGTTTGTGGTATGCTGCCGGATTTTCTGGCATTCAGGTTTTTAGGCAAATCAGGAGGAAGATTTCTGTAATGTGTTGAGGGGGTTTGATCTTGGTCTGAGAGCAAGGTGCTGCCAGAGTTGATCTTCCCAAATACGCGAAAGACTTTGTTGTTGTCTAAATTAGGAATGTCGCTGAGTGATATTGAAAGTTCGATAGGGTTAGTTCCCTCCACGCCCACAATAGCGTCACTGCTGACCCACGTGCTTTCAAAAACCTGAAAGGTGCCGTCTTTCAATCTCACATCCATACCCTGAGGCTCCTCAGTGCTGCCGGTGCTCGTAGAGTTGTCGGTATCAAGGTATATTTCATAATCGATTATTGGGCCTTCTAGCCCCAAATTCATTTTTTGCGCATCAAAGTGCAGTCTGATACTGTAGATATCAGAACCACTGACCGATGTGGCCGCTGGGGGCACGTCATTCCAATCTTGCAAATCCCCATCCACTGAAATGGTCGGGTAAGAGGATGTTTCAAGCGTAAGCTCAATTTCATCAGATGTTGCTGTTTTGGCTCCTGATTTTGTCAGGTAGTATCTGTATTTGAAAGTGGTTTCATTCGAGATGTCTGTATCCAGGTAGTAGTCAAGATCTGCGGGTATGGATGCTATTATTTGAAATGGACCTTCATTTGATGTTCTTTCAATTACGCGGGTATATTCTGATGATTGCCTGCCCCAATAAACGAGGATTTTGTCGTTACCGGCTCCTCCGTATATCTTGTTTGATCCTTCAATTTCTAATGTCTGGGATATTGATTTTTTCACAAATTCATTTTCTCCGGTGTAGTCTTCTGCTGTGTTACTGTTTGAGATGGATATATCGATGGCTAACAAATTGTAACCAAGGCTATCAACCCAAACGCCATCATTGGCCATTCTTATGGAGTAGTGCGGGTTGTCATACAAAGAAGGATATGGGTCTGGCATGTTTAGATATAGATCATAGTTGCCTTCCGATATATCTGAGGGCAAGCCGGACGAAAATTCGATATCAAAGGCCGTTTTTATAGGCCAAAGTTTAATGTTTTCTTGAGGCGAAAAGTAATACTCTTCTTGCGTTTCCTTGTTTTTTAGAATGACTTCCAGCATTCTGGGGTTGTACGGGTTGCTGTAGCCTACATTTTGAAGGTTAAGGGAAAAGTTAAAAATGCCTCCTGGTTTTGTGTTTTCGGAAAAATCTCCTGAATTCAGTTCAAACCGGTACCCGAGGCTTAGTTCTACCTCATCAAAACAACCCTGGTTACTCCATTCGTTTAATACTTGTTTGTTATAGTCAATATTGAGATAAGACCAGTGATAGCTTTCAAGGTCTGAAAGGCTGTTGTCACAGTCAGAATAAGGAGGGGCTACATTGCATGTTTCTCCACCCATTGGGGTGAAGTAAGTATCAACGGCCAAAAAGGGCTTTTCTACATCTGGATCTACGTAAGTGCCAAAGTCGGATGAAGAAGCCACAAAGCAATCGTTGTGATGACCAAGTCTGCTCTGATAGTCACCCAGAAAAGCTGTTTCTTCGTTAAGAGGCTCTTTTGAATCGAATATTTTGAATTTATAACCGGGGGTTCTTATCTGTACATACCTGTCCGAAGGAAGAGCATCCAAAAGACTGTAAACCACCTGTCTTCTATTTTCCCAATCTTCGTCCGTGATGTAGCCGGGGTTTTGAGCGAAGTGATCTGTAAAATACCATTCACCCCAGGTACCCACGAACCCTGCCTGCATGACGGCTATAACATCGGCATTTTCTCTTAACACTGGTCTAAGCTGATTGATGTGCATTTGTACAATTTCCGGAGTGGCATCATTATAAGGGGCAGTGGTGCCTGTTGAGTAGGCAAACCTCACTATGCACTTGATTCCGGCTTTTCGGGCTGTCAAAAAGTCTTTTCTAATGTTATTAAGGTAGTGTTCTGAGATTGGAGTTTCTCTGAATTGCTGTAGGTAGAACACACGAAGAATCTGAGTGATTGATTCGTTAGTCCGCCAACCTAGAAGAGTTTCCAGGTTCAGGTTTTCATAATTTGTTGATTGGACTTCAGTATGGTGATAAAAACCTCTTTCAGGATTAGCAATAATTTCTTCATGGCTTTTGTATGAAATCTGTCCATTGCAAAAATGGCTTTGAACGATAACGACGATGGAGAAGAGAATTAATTTTGTATTCATTTTAGTGATAATTGTTTTAATAGAGGCCACCTTAATAGGTCAACGTTCGTATTCTTTAAAGATGAATTCTGTTTTTGGAGGAGTTAATTGATCCTTTTTTAGATGACCTCTGGAATGAGTTTACCTACTAATCACAATCCTTTGTGTTTCACGAATTCTATCATCACTGTACCGCACAAAATACACGCCTTTCGCGAGATTGCTAGAGGAGAGATCAATGGATGTTAATCCTTCAGCTGGATAGCTTGCTACAATGTCGCCATTTAAGTTTGTAATTTCGAATTTGGCACTGGGGCTTCCTGAGTCCACTAGTGTTATTTTAAACCCTTTGTCAGTAGGGTTAGGATAGACTGAGAATAGTGACTGTGACTGGATGGTCTGGCTTGACTCTTCCAAAAGCTCAATTTTTTCTTGAAGAGAGACGATAGTGTGATTCTGATCTTGAAGAGCCCTAATCAATAAAGGAATCAATTTTGTGTAACTAACGCCAAATCCTTCTGATTCGCTTCCATATACAACTTCAGGGTAATATTCTTGTAGTTCTTGTGCCATGAGTCCAATCCTTTCACGGTTCGAAATGTCGTCCTTAAATGTATATCTATAGGTCTTTAGTTTGTACAAATCTGTGTGGGATAGATTATCCTCTTTTATATTGGTTTTTTTTCTAATATCCGATGTTTCAACCAGTTCATCACATGACATGTCGCCGGGAATTGTGACATTCCCGTCAGAAAATACAGTCATTGTAGTTGTGCTTCCGGTAGAAAATACAAAGTTGCCTTGCGAAGTGTTTAAAAATGTTCCAAAATTAGAGGCCCCTGCGTATTTCGTGGTTATAGAGCCTATAATGTCACCAATAAAACCTGTTCCAGTAATCTTGACAGAAGATTGTCCATAGGGCTTGTTTATTTCCAAGCCTACTGTGGGGGTGCTCGTGCCTATTCCCAGATAACCGTTAGACAGCATTGTAAATTTTGTTGAGGAGTTAAACTGAAAATACATATTACCTTGAGAAGTGTTGAGAAAAGTACCAAAATTTGTAGCTCCAGCGTATTTTGGTGTTATTGATGAACTAATGTTCCCAGTGGTGGTGCCCGTAGATGTAACCATTACTTCAGCACTAAGGCTTTCTGAAATATGTAATGTTGATGATGGGCTACTGGTTCCAATGCCTACCTCTCCACCGTTGTAATATATGTCTCCACCGCTACCAGATGACCATTGTGCGTATATAACAACAGGTGTTACAAATAATGTGATGATAGTGATTACAAAGTTTTTCATAACATAATTTTTTTATTATTTAAGATGGTTGTTATCGTGTTGATTGCTTGCGAAAGAAGATTATAGTTGGTTCTTGTTCAGAAAAAAAGCCTCTTCGTACATCCCGAAAAGGCTCTTCTGTATAAGTTCCTGGTTAGGAAGTTAAGTGCTAATTAAGTTTCAACTCATATTCAAAAGCTGCCGCAGTTTCCGTCCCATGAATTGGGAAAACACCAACCAGGGGCTGCCATGTGTCTACAGTGTAAACCATATCAAAACCAAACTTAAGTTTGTCCGTAGGTGCAACTGACGCAGGAAGTTCTGATAGTGCGATTGAAAATTCGAAAGCTTTACCTCCTGTAATATCGATTTGCTTTGATCTTACAATGAATGTTTGAGAAGCAGATAGTTCTGTCCAGCCCCACCCGCTATCAGGAGCGGTGTGTTGGAATAATAAAATAGCAGTTGCAGTATCTTGCTCAGCTGCGTATCCTTCAAACCAGATGTCAAACCCGGGAGTTGTTGGCCAGTACCAAGTAGCAAAACCAGTTTCATCGTTGTTCGAGTTTAAGTAGAAGTCCATGAATCCAAGAGTGTTATCATCACTATTGGTTTCCACATAAATGAAGAGCTTGTCATCTTCAAGGTTTTCAATTTTAACCTCTTTAACCACACCGGATTCACCATCAGTGTAAGTTGCTGCAGCCGGTACGTTATCCCAGTCAGAAAAATCACCATCAATATTGATGTTAACTATTTCAATAGCGGAGCTTTTGCTGTCTTCGCCTGTTTCGTTTGTTACTGTCAATGAGATCACATAGCTGCCATTGGCAACAAAAGTGTAGGATGGACTCATTTCTGTTGAGGTTCCTCCGTCTCCAAAATCCCAAGCATAAGTTTCTCCATCTGTAGAAGTGTTTTCTAATGTGATTACTTTTCCCTCAATGCTCACAGTGAAGTCTGCAACAGGAGCTGGTGTTTTCTTTTCATCTTCGCTACATGAGTAGATTGATAGCATTCCTGCAAATAATGCAATGAGAGCCAGGTTTTGTAGTTTGAGTTTTTTCATTTCGTTAAGAATTTAAATTTGGACTTGTTTCGTTTTTACTAATCTTTTTACGTTTACTATAAAAATAGGAATCGAAAGTTATTTGTTTTTTATTTCGTAAGCAAACGAAAATTAAAAAAAAATAAAATCTGTTTTAACTTATTTTAATTTCTTTATAATGTTTCGTTTTAACATTGGCTTAATCTGAAATTAAATAAATAGCAATAACTGCTACCAGTATGCCAAACATCAGTGATGGCTGGGGCCAAACACTATATATAAGTAGTGATAAGACAATTGTTATAACGGGAGATAGGCCTGTTAATGGTACCACAATCAATGCTTTTCCATATCTGAGAGCATAAACGAGTGTCAGAGCACCAATGGAGTTTAAGAAGTGGATGAGTATGGCTAAGTATGCACCATTCGGCCCGTAATTGATCTCCTGGGAAAAATCAGTCATAAAATAGGCAACCGGGGTGAGCCCCAATGCAGCAATGGTCATATAAAAGAAAATACTTTCGGCTTTCATTGAATTGTTTGAAAATTTCATTGCGAAAGCTTGCAGTCCCCACATCAGGAATACCAAGGCTGCCAGAATCAACCATAAAACGCCTTTGATTTGAGATGTGTCCCCTTTAGAGTATGAGAGCAGGAAGATGGCGATAAGTGCCAGTGCTATGCCTATATATTGTTTTTTTGTCGCTGATTCTTTTAGCCATGCCATCGATATGGAGATGGTCAGTATTGGGTAAAGAGAGACGATGGGGAATATTATGTAAGCAGGTCCTTCTCGTAGCGCCTGAAATAAGATGAGCTGTCCCCCTGCACCCGTAAGACCTACTAGTAGCCCTAATCCAATCGATTTTAAATCTTTGTCCAGACTCCAGTTTATAATATATAAAGCCACAAAAGCGCACGGTATCATGGTAATAGCCCAGGCGATATACCCCATTGTAGGAGGGAGTCCATTTTTTTCGGGTATTTCGATGATTGCTCCCCATGCACCCCAGAAAATGGTAGTAATTATTGCGTAGAGTAACCAGTTGGTTGATTTCTTCATCAATGTCATTGTAAATGATTAGTAAGTAAAGGCAATTTTATTCAAATATTAAAGAAAGTAATTGAAAGTTAATATTTTCTTTTCTAAATTGCTTTGATCTAAAAGTAAGGAATTGAAAGAATAATAAAAACGCTCCTTTATGAAGTTAATTTACAAGTTGTACAGGCCGTTCGTTGCTGTTTTACTAGTGATGGCGAGTTTAAGCGAGGTTCAGTCTCAATCTAAAATCACCGGAACAGTGACTGGTGCTCAGGATGGTTATGGGATACCAGGTGTTACCATTATAGTAAAGGGGACCAATTCTGGAACCACTACGGACATGGATGGGAATTTCTCCGTTGAAGCAAACCCGGAGGATGTATTGATTTTCTCTTTCGTCGGTTTTTTGACTGTAGAGCAGACCGCAGGTAATAGAACGGTTATAAATGTCGAGCTTGTGGAGGATATCTCGGAGTTGGCAGAGGTTGTCATTATGGGGTATTCTGAAAAGTCAAGAAGAGAACTCACAGCATCTGCAACAACTGTGTCTGGTAAAGATTTGCAGAATGTAACGACATCAGGCGTTGGAAGTATGCTTCAGGGAAAAGTAGCAGGCGTAAGTGTGACTACAGCCTCAGGTGCTCCGGGTACCGACGCAGAAATCAGAATAAGAGGTGTAAACTCTCTTACAGCAGACCGAGACCCGTTAATTGTAGTGGATGGAATGATAGGAGGAACCTATCAGCCCAATGATGTAGAGTCGGTGACTGTGCTGAAAGATGCAGCCGCTACGGCTCTTTATGGTAAACTGGCGGCCGGAGGTGTTTTGATTGTAACTACAAAATCAGGATCGGGTGAGCCGGTTATTGAGTTTTCATCTTCCGTAGGTATGAGAGAAATAACTACCGGAAATTTTGAAGTCATGAAGTCGAAGGAGCTTTATGAAACTCAAAAAACCATGTGGGGGGATGATCTTGTTAATTTCTTGAAAGCCCGACCAGAGGATTTGGAAGACCTGGATTTCAACTGGGTGGACGAGGCTTACAAGCCTGGTATGATTCAAAATTACTATATCGCTGCACGAGGTAGTAATGAAAAAACCAGCTATTCAGTATCGCTGGATTATTGGGATGAGGAAGGTACGCTGCTCAAAACTGGCTATGACAGATTGAGTTTTAGGACGAACCTTGGTTTTCAGCTGAAACCCAATGTTCACCTCAGGACGAACCTTGCGATTGTTAGAAGCGAAACAGATCAGGATTTTTGGGATTGGAGATATGATCCATTTTTATATCTACCTTGGGATAACCCCTACAATGAGGACGGTAGCATAAAATATATAGATAACACCTCATCCGAGGTGTGGTATGGCAGGGACAGGAAGAATATTTTGCATTCAGCTCAATACAACTACAGTCTTTGGAAAACTTTTGAAATTTCTGGTAATATTTTTCTTACTGTTGATATTACTGATTGGCTTAGTATAGAATCAAGAAACAAAGCTTCAGTTTACAATAGCAGAGGAGAGACTTTTTATGACCCTAGAACGAGGGAGGGAAAGTCAGCGTCAGGTTCCCTGAGCACATCAGAAGGGTATTCACATGATTTGATTTCTACTTTTTTGGTAAGGGCAGATAAATCATATGGTAAGCATTCGATCGGAGGTTTTGTAGGTGTTGAGGGCAGTGAATACTACTATGAAGATATAGGTGGAACAGGGAGAAATATCCCCATTGGACTGAATGTAATGAGTGCTGCCTCTGAGCCCGTTTCCGTTTATGGAAGCAACGTTACTGGTACTTCTCTTTCTTATTTGACAGAGGCCACATACTCATACGATAATAAATATTTTGTTAATGGGGTGTTCAGAGCGGATGCTTCCTCACAATTCGGTAAATCTGTAAGGTGGGGGTATTTTCCCGGGGTATCTGTTTCATACATTATTAGTGAGGAGGATTTTTTCTCTGGCGGATTTATAAGCTTTTTGAAGCTTCGAGCTAGTTATGGCGAAGTTGGGAATGACAATGTAGGAGACAATCCTTTTCCATTCCTGTCGTATTACTCCCTGTCCGGACAGTATAATGGAAGTCCGGCAGCTACCATTCCACTTTTAGCAAATCCGCTAATCACATGGGAAACAAGTATTTCTCGTAATGTAGGAGTGGACATGAATGTGAAGGAAAGAGTGGATGTGACGCTCGATTATTATAATAACAAAACAGTGGATTTGCTTCTGGATGTTCAGTTGCCTTTTTCTACCGGGTTTGAGTTACAGACGGGAAATGTTGGAGCCATTCGTAATCAGGGGGTCGAGTTGGCTGTCAGTGCCAAGGTGATTCAGAAATCAAATCTTTCCTGGACAAGCAGCTTCAATGCGGCATACAATGTGAGTAAAAACCTTGAGTTTGCCAATACAGATGAACTCCAGTTTGGTTCGGAAAATAAGCAAATCGCAAAAGTGGGAGAGGAGTTAAGGCAATGGTATCTTCCTAAGTGGTTAGGCGTGGATCCTGCAAACGGAGATCCGCTTTGGGAAAAAGTGTTGAGAGACGAAAGCGGAAACGTCACAGGGCGTGAGGCGACCAATAATTATAACGAAGCTGAGTTTCAGGCAGTAGGCAGTGTGATGCCGAAGGTGTACGGCGGGTGGACCAATAACCTGAATTATAAGGGTTTTAGTCTGTCAGTGGTACTTAGCTATCAGGCCGGAAATAAGATTTATCACAGAGCAAGACAGTTTTTTGATAATGATGGCGCCTATACCGAGTATAACCTCATGAAGCTACAGGATGATTGGTCTAGATGGGAAAAACCTGGCGATATCGCCACGCATCCACTACCAGTACGAGGAGGTAACAAATTGTCCAACGCCCCTTCGTCCAGATATCTGGAGGATGGAAGCTATATCCGTTTGAGAAATGTTTCTCTAGGATATACTTTCTCAGATGCTGTTTGCTCTATCATCGGAGTGAAGGATTTGAACATCTCACTAAGTGGCGATAATTTATATACATGGACCAAATTCTCAGGTTTAGATCCTGATGTGAGAATATCTTCGGCACCATATGAGCTGCCAGGGGTGCAGGATTTTAAATACCCTATTAGCAAGCAGTATTTGGTCAAACTATCAGCTAAATTTTAAATATCCGGATCATGAAAAAATTAAGTTTTATAATCATAATTGCTTTATTCCCGTTCGGTTGTTCTCTAGATCAGCTACCGAGTGATGGTCTGGTAAATGAGTCGCTATCGCAGAATTATGAAGGTCTGTTGGCGGCCACAGATGGTAACTACTCTATGCTCAAAGACTATATCACCTATGATGGTAGTTTGGATGCTCGAAACGCCTGGGTCAGACAGTTTCACCAGTTATCAGAGTTTCCCAGCGACAATGTGATGTTGAGTGGCTCTACCACAGACCCATTGTTTTTCGCATTCACCAGGGAGCATTTTGCAACGATGTTCAATACGGCCTATGTGTGGTACATCTCCTACAAAGCCATCAATGGCACAAATCAAATCATTGATGCCCTGGGTGAAGATCTTGATGATAGTTCTCGTCAGCTCCTGGGAGAAAACTATTTCCTAAGGGCTTACATGCATTTAGGCTTGTTGAAATTGTTTGCACTTCCTTATACTCATGGAGTGGATAACCCGGGGATTGTGCTCAAGACCTCTCTTCTTGATGAACCAGAAGAAGCACGCTCAACAGTGGGACAATGTTATGATCAGATTGAATCAGACTTACTCAAAGCTGAGGAACTAATGAATGATTATCGTGGTGCGGCTTATGCCAATAAAGCGGCTGCTCAGGCTTTGCTTAGCAGAATATACCTGCATATGGAAAGATGGCAAGATGCGATAGATTATGCCGATTTGGCCATCGGTGATGATCAGTTCGAACTTGAAACGAGAGATAACTATGTCAATTCTTTTTGGAATGCTTCTCAGTCTAGTGAAGCCATGTTTTATGTGGCTCATTTGCTTCAGGATGACAAAGGATTCGGTGCAATCGGATCCATGTACCTGACAGACCAAAGTCAGGGGTGGGGTGAAATATATCCTTCAGAGACGCTTAGAAATATTCTTGAAGCTAATCCTGATGATGTGAGAAACGATTTCATCAAGCCGGATTATGATGTGGACGGAGTGACAGTGAAGCAGAGAAATGGGTATCCAAAGTATTTTATTACCAAGTTTTCATATCAAGATGATGTAGTGACCTTGAATTCCCCTCAAATGATTCGCCTTTCGGAGGTTTATTTAAATAAGGCTGAAGCTCTGGCTCATCTGGGACAAAATGAGCCGGCCATCACCATTGTAAACAGTATGAGAACACGAGCGGGACTTTCGGGGACGGCATTATATGCAGATGCCTCAGACCTTAAGGGATTTGCCAGCGTATTGGAAGTAGTTTTGAATGAACGCAGAATCGAATTGGCGTGGGAAGGGTTTCGGGTTCTTGACCTGATTAGAAACAAAATGGATATAGACAGAAGTTACCCGGGAGTTCATCTTGAGCAGGGAGAAAGCACCCAGATAATACCTTGGGATGACGCGAGAAATATTTACTTCATCCCAGCCAATGAGGTTTTGAATAACCCAAAAGTGGTTCAAAACCCATAAGATATTTTATTACTCATTTCATTTAGTTTATAGTTTAGGCCGGGTTCATTTATTTGGATCCGGTTTTTTTTAACCAACATTTTTACTCTCCGGCCGTTTACGAGCCTTGGTTCTTTTGGGTAGCAAGCCCTTTCCTGATAAGGGAGTGTTGACTCGTATTTAATGCTAAAAATTTGACAAGTTGCTGAATTGCTATAGCTTTGGTTTTTGAATGATTAAATTTTTAGTCAAATATCTATTAGTTCTTCTACCATTTTTTGGTGGATATGGCCACTTGTCAGCTCATTCTGCGGACAGTGACTACCCTCACCCATTATCAAATCACATATTTCAGTCATCATACATTCAGTTGAATGGAGAGCAGGATGATTCTTTTGTTTTTGTAAAAGAAAGTGTTCCTGGAAGAGAAAGTCATTCTGACAAAAGAGACTTTTGTGAATTGGAGGAAGAGGAGGAAAAAGACGAAAGAGATCGGGCTTCCTCTAAAAAGAGTTCAAACACAAGTCATTACTTCACAAACAATTTCTACACCAGTCTTCCTGGTGATTATTTTCGATACCTCAAAAAAAGCTTGCCTTATCGCGAGTATTCGGTCGATTCTTATATCCCAGAATCATTGAATCTGATATTCTGCGTGTTCAGAATATAATGCCCCTATAAGGTAATCTAGATCACCGTCTAACTCAATTTCTGATTCCACGTGATCCGTGTTTCATATCGGATATCGCATGTGGTATTATTGAAATTCACCTTAACGTATCGTTTAATAACAGAAATCAAAATGAATAAAATTCACATTTTCGCCGTATTGTGTCTGGTCCTGATTTATACGAGCTGCCAGCCACACAAAGAACACCATGAAACTGCCAGTAAGTTTCTTGTGACCAGTCCAGTTAGAATGGACACTTCAGTAACAAAAAAATATGTTTGCCAGATTCACTCCGTACAACACATAGAGCTTAGGGCTCTGGAGCGTGGCTATTTAGAAAAAATCTACGTTGATGAAGGCCAGTTTGTAAAGAAGGGCCAACTCATGTTTCAGATAATGCCGAGGCTCTATCAGGCCGAGCTCCAAAAATCTGAAGCAGAGGCACACTATGCAGAAATAGAGTACCAGAATACCAAAAAACTCGCAGAGACCAATGTAGTGGCTCCTAATGAACTTGCTTTAGCAGAGGCTAAATATGATAAAGCCAAAGCTGAATTAGCATTGGCTCAGGTACATCTTGACTTTACTCAGGTAAGGGCTCCCTTTGATGGTATTATGGATCATTTTCACGTGAGGTTGGGTAGCCTTTTAGAAGAGGGAGAATTGCTTACCACTCTTTCTGATAATCATGAGATGTGGGTTTATTTCAATGTGCCGGAGGCTGAATATCTGGATTATAAAATTAAGCTCAGCTCAGACAGCAAGAGTCCGCTCAAGGTAAAGTTGATGATGGCTAATAATAAGCTGTTTGAAAAACAAGGTGAGGTAAACACCATAGAGGCAGACTTCAACAATGAAACCGGAAATATCGCCTTCAGAGCGACATTTCCTAACCCAAAGGGGTTGTTGCGCCATGGTGAAACGGGGAGCGTTTTAGTTCAGGCTCCTCTTGATGATGCCTTATTGATTCCCCAGAAATGCACTTTTGAAATTCTCGATAAAAAGTATGTTTTCATTATTGATGAGAATGACGTGATACGATCGAGACAAATTGTGGTGGGAGCAGAACTTCCTCACCTCTATGAAGTGCAGGCCGGTCTCAAAGAGTCCGATAAGATCCTTCTCGAAGGTCTGAGAAAGGTCAAAGACGGGGACAATATCGACCCGGAATTCATGGATCCTGCTGTGGCCATGAAAGAACTTGAACTCCATGCGGAGTAATCCAACTCACCTTTAAAAGAAGAAATAATGTTTTTCAGTAGAATAATACATAGACCGGTATTGGCTATAGTCATATCCGTGGTTCTCTTGTTTACGGGTACGTTGGCGATCAACCACTTACCAATCTCGCAGTTTCCGCAGATTGCTCCCACGACCGTAAATATTTTCATTGCCTATCCTGGCTCTAATGCTGAGGTTTTGGTCAATTCCACCCTCATCCCGGTGGAACGAGCTATTAACGGTGTTCAAGGTATGCGCTACATATCATCTGATGCGACTAGCGCCGGAGAGGCTACCATACGCGTCATCTTCGAGCCGGGTACGGATCCTAATCAGGCGGTGGTTCGGGTCAAGACCAGAGTGGATCAGGTTATGCCCTTATTGCCTCCGCTTGTGCAGCGCGAAGGGGTGATTATTACCCCGATTCAGCCCAGTATGTTGATGTATGTCAACCTCTACAGCACCAATAAGGATGATGATGAGAAGTTTCTCTACAACTACGCAAATGTCAATATGATTCCTGAAATCCAGAGGATCAAAGGGATTGCAAGAGCACAGATTTTGGGTAGCAGGCAGTTTGCGATGAGGGTTTGGTTAAAGCCAGACAGAATGCGAGCTTATCGCATTTCGGCAGAGGAGGTGATGGAGGCTATGCAGGAGCAGAGCATCATTGGGCGGCCGGGGCGATTAGGTAGAAGCTCGGGAAAAGCAGCTCAGTCGCTCGAATATGTACTCACCTATCAGGAACGATACAATAAGCCAGAGCAATATGAAAATATCATCGTCCGAGCCAACGAAGAAGGTGAAAATATTCACTTAAGAGACATAGCAGAGGTAGAGTTGGGTAGTGAGTTTTTTGATATCTACTCTAATCTGGATGGCTACCCGGCAGCATCTATAGTTTTGAAGCAAACCGTAGGTAGCAACGCCTCAGAAGTAATAGCAGAAGTGAAAGCCCAGCTAAAGGAAATGGAGCAGTATTTTCCGCCCGGCATGGATTACAAGATCAGTTATGATGTGTCAAACTTCCTGGATGCGTCTATAGAGCAGGTAATACATACGCTGCGTGATGCTTTTATTCTGGTAGCACTGGTGGTATTTCTTTTTCTGGGTGATTGGCGATCTACATTGATACCGATTATTGCTGTCCCTGTGTCGCTGATCGGAGCATTTTTCGTCATGCAGATCTTTGGTTTGTCTATCAACCTGATCACGTTGTTCGCTCTTGTGCTGGCCATAGGTATTGTCGTGGATGATGCCATAGTAGTGGTGGAGGCAGTGCATGCTAAAATGCAGGAGAAAAATCTATCTCCATACAATGCCGTAAAAGCGGTGATGGGTGAGATCAGCGGGGCTATTATCGCGATCACCCTTGTTATGGTTTCGGTATTCCTGCCAATTGCATTTATGCCAGGTCCTGTAGGTACATTTTACAGACAATTCTCCATTACCATGGCTAGTTCCATTATTCTTTCGGCCATAGTTGCACTTACCCTCACACCGGTACTTTGCGCCATGTTGCTGAAAAATAATCACGGCAAAGAGAAGAAGCAGAATCTGATGAGCAGATTTCTCAATGCTTTCAATAGTGGTTTTGATAAGGTTACGGGGAAATATGTTTGGTTATTGAAAGGTATTGTTAACCGACGTGTTGTCACTTTTGGTGTTCTATTGTTTTTCGGGGCGGGCATTCTGCTAGAAAACGAAATACTCCCTTCAGGCTTTATCCCAAATGAAGATCAAGGTACTATTTATGCCATCATCCAGACCCCTCCGGGAGCCACGCTCGAGAGAACCAATCAGGTTGCATTACAACTGCAGCAGATATGTGAAGAAATTGATGCGGTGGAGTCTGTGTCAGCCTTGGCTGGTTACGAAATCATGACCGAAGGGCGGGGTTCCAATGCTGGTACATGTTTGATTAACCTTAAAAATTGGTCTGACCGTCATCAGTCTGTACATGAGGTGATGGAGACGCTAGAGGAAGAAACACATGATCTGGGTGCTATTGTTGAGTTTTTCGAGCCACCGGCTGTTCCGGGTTTTGGTTCATCCGGCGGTTTCTCCATGAGAATGCTGGATAAGACCAACTCCACGGACTACCAAGAGTTTGAGAGGATCAATAACAACTTTATGGATGCCCTCAGAGAACGCCAGGAAATCACAGGGCTGTTCACATTCTTTGCGGCCAATTATCCTCAATATGAATTGGAAATAGATAATCAGTTGGCCATGCAGAAAGGAGTTTCCATAGGCAGGGCCATGGAGAATCTCAACATACTTATTGGGAGTACATATGAGCAAGGTTTTATACGTTTCGGACGATTTTTTAAGGTGTATGTTCAGGCTGGGCCGGAGTATCGAAGGTTTCCGTCAGACCTTACGGATTTATTTGTGAAGAACGAGCACGGTGAAATGGTGCCTTATTCTTCATTCATGAAAATTGTAAAGAAACAAGGGCCAAATGAGATCACGCGGTACAACTTGTATAATTCAGCCTCTATCCGAGGTTTGCCTGCTAAAGGGTTTACTACAGGAGATGCCATTGAGGCGATTCGGGAAGTAGCGGAAAATACCCTGCCACGAGGCTATGACATAGCCTGGGAAGACCTGTCTTACGATCAGGCCAGAAGGGGTAATGAGGCAATATTCATTTTTATTGTGGTACTCATCTTTGTTTATTTGGTGCTGGCAGGACAGTACGAAAGTTTCCTTCTGCCACTGGCCGTCATTCTTTCATTGCCTGTAGGAATATTTGGTTCATTTCTCATGCTCAAGATGATGGGTTTGGCCAATGATGTTTATGCTCAGGTTGGCCTCATTATGCTGGTTGGTTTGCTCGGTAAAAATGCCGTGCTGATCGTAGAGTTTGCTGTACAAAAGCATCGTGAAGGAGCTACTCTTTACGAAGCGGCAATAGAAGGAGCAAGAGTTCGGTTCCGGCCTATTCTGATGACATCTTTTGCCTTTATCGCTGGTTTGATTCCATTGGTTATTTCTCATGGTGCCGGAGCAATCGGAAATAAAACCATCGGATCATCTGCTATGGGCGGTATGGTTTTCGGTACCATTTTCGGTGTAATGATCATTCCGGGATTGTATTACATCTTCGGTAAGCTTGCCGAAGGGCGTGATTTGATCAAAGATGAGCACACCGAACCATGGTCAGAAGAATATGTGCACACCATGGAAGAACAAGATCGATTGCTCAGCGAGCGTCAACAAAAAAAGTCCAATCCAGATGATAAATAAAAATAGTAAACCGATGATCACAACGATTAAGAATATAATTTCCAAACCTCTGGGGCTGGTGCTTTTGGTGTTTGGTGTTTTGGGGTGTACACCGGATCTGACTGTCACTAAATCACCTAATATGGGTACACCTGAGAGTTACGATGGTTCTCTGGATTCGGCTAATACGGCTTCCGTTAACTGGAGGGATTACTTTAGAGATCCATATCTTATCGCTCTGATAGATACGGCTCTTCAAAACAATCAGGAACTGAATATTACATTGCAGGAAATCGAAATAGCACGAAATGAGGTGCAGGCTCGAAAAGGAGAATACTTGCCGTCAGTAGGAGTGCAAGGAGGTATGGGTGCGGATAAAGTTGGTAGATATACAAGAAATGGTGCCCTGGAGGCCAATAATGATATCAAGCCCGGCAAAGAGTTTCCTGAGCCGCTTGGAGATTTTACGGTGGGTGTTTATGCAGACTGGGAAGTTGATATCTGGCGCAAACTTAGAAATGCCAAAAAGTCCGCATACATGGATTTTCTATCCTCGGTGGAAGGCAAGAACTTCATGGTGACGAATATTATTGCTGAAATAGCGACCTCTTACTATGAACTGCTCGCACTTGACAATCAGCTTGCTATCGCAAAACAGAATATCAAGATTCAGAGCGATGCGCTGGAAATAGTTAAACTGCAGAAGCAAGCGGCCAGGGTAACCGAACTGGCCGTACGTAGATTTCAGGCTCAGGTGCTCAGTACTAGGAGTCTTCAATTTGTTATTCAGCAGGAGATAGTTGAAACCGAAAACCGAATCAACTTCTTGTTAGGAAGATATCCGCAACCGATAGCGAGAGACCCAGAGGTGTTTGAAGATCTGGCTCTTGAAATGGTTGATGCCGGCATCCCAGTTCAATTATTAGAAAATAGACCTGATATAAGGCAGGCTGAAATGGAATTGGAAGCAGCAAAGCTGGATGTAAAAGTGGCTAAAGCTAATTTCTACCCATCCCTGGGGATTACAGCGGGACTTGGTTTGCAGGCTTTCAATCCGACCTATCTTGTGGAGGCTCCAGAATCCATGCTTTATTATCTGGCAGGGGATCTAGCGGGCCCATTGATTAACAGGAAAGCCATCAAGGCAACCTACTTCAATGCCAATGCGAAACAAATTCAGGCGGTGTATGAGTATGAAAGAACAATCCTCAAGGCATACATCGAAGTTTCAAATCAGCTATCCAATATCGTTAATTTGAAAAGTAGTTATGACTTGAAGTCACAGCAGGTTCAGGCGCTAACTGAGTCTATAGAGATTTCAAATACGCTTTTCAGATCGGCAAGGGCTGATTATATGGAAGTATTGCTCACACAAAGAGAAGCACTTGAATCAAGGTTTGAATTGATCGAAACCAAAATGCAGCAGATGAGTGCAAAAGTCAGGATTTATAGAGCTTTAGGTGGTGGATGGGAGTAGATTCCCATATAAGTTAGTAATGGCCACTTCATTATGAAGTGGCCATGTTTTTTGTTTGAGTAAAAAATTCCTTAGGTAGTTTTAGCCTCTTACCCAGTTCCCAAAAACCCAGTTTCCAACTTCGTTGGGATTGTCTGACGTCAGAAAGGTCTCAACGGCCGGTATTAATTCGTACCTCGAGAGTTTGCCATCACTATTCGCGTCTATTTTATTAAATGCCTCTTTAGAGTAAGCCTGATCCAATCCAAATATTCCGAATATATCCTGATACTCTTCAAGGGAGATGTATCCGTCGTGATTATCATCAAACATGCCAAAGAGAAAAGAAAGCAGGATGTCAACCCATTCATCCACAGTATCTTCATCTTTGAACGATGTAACTTCCTCATTAAAAAATTGAAGCCATCCAGTTAGGTTTATGCTCTGATCACCGGGGTTGGGGATATCTCTAAGTAGTTTATGGAAAAATTTGGTCGATTTTTGAGCTATAGCACGATGCTCTTTACCACCCTCATCGTAGTTTAGTTTGCTGCGTATGCTTTCGGTGAGCTCAGAAAAATCGTTGAGTTGTAAAAAACCGTTATCGTTTACGTCGAGTAGCTCAAACAGGTATGTAAGTTTAGCGGATTGGAAAGGTGTAAGCATGGCGTGAAGAAAATTAATAGTATGCGAGCAAATTAAAGAGAATAGATGAAAATACTCTTTTGGCATTGCGTAATTCTATAAAATTTAATTGCACTTTATATATAAAAAATTGCACTAAATCAGTTTATCTATGTAGGATTACCTACCTTATTTTCTTAAATTACTGTTCTTAAACAACAAGTCATATATCCGTCTGAAAATGAAAATCTGCATTCCTAAAATTTTTAGAGTATTCCCGCTTCTTGTTATATCGTTTTTGTCTTTTACAGCTACATCTCAAAGTTGGGAGCTAGTCCTTGAAAAGGCTGAAAAACAGTATGCAAAAGGTAAGTTTCACAAGGTTTCAAAGTTTACCGATAAGCTCAGAGACAAACATCTGGAGAAAAAATTCAACAACGATACTACGCTGCTCCCGTGGCTTACTATCATGGAGGCCAAAGCTTTTGAGTCTCAAAAGAACTATTCACTAATGAATAGCCGCCTGGATTCTGCTTCCAAGGAACTGATGGCTATCAAAGAACTAAATCCTACCGCTTATTATGTTGGTCAGTTGCGCATAGTTGATCTTTTCAATGAATATGGAAATTTCAAAAAAGCTGATAGCCTGATCACCATACTCAATGATGAGTATTATTATGACACGAGCTCGCTTTTAGCGAATGAAATTTTGGTTAGAAAAGGAATTACACTAATCAATAATGGCGATTTCATATTGGGTGATTCTATACTTGGTGAGATGGTGAAAATATGGCCAACTCTGACATTTGCCACTTACGGTGGGGAGGAAATCGATAAAGTGGATGAAGTATACAAAGAAGAAATCCTTGGGCTAATCAAAGTGAATCAAATCAAAGCCCTTGTAGGCCGTGGTGAGTACAAATCTGCAGAGCGGCTTTACGATTCTTACTCTAAGGATTTGAATAGACTTAATGATAAAGGTTCGGCTTATTACCAGGCACTATTGGTAAAAACCAATTTGGAATTTGAAAGAGGCGATCTTAAACAGGCAGATAAATATCTAAGTCAGTATTTCAATGCCAAGCCCAAAGGCAATAAAAGAGAGGAAGGGATTCTGACTAAAGTACTGTTGGAAGCCAAAAATGATAATAATAGTGGCGTGTACAGCACACGCGAAATGTTCAATAAATACGCCAAATCAGTGAAGGCGCCTGATAAATACAAGGACTTTCATATCCACTATATTGATTCGTGGGATGACTTTATGGATAAAGAATATGATCAGTCGTTTAAGAACGTCAATGATGCTCACTTTTTTTCTCAGGACATTATCCCTTTAGATCACCCGTCCAGGGAGTTGCTTTACAATGCTGGGATTGCGTTTTCAGAGGGAGCCGAATTGGTCAGATATCAGAGAGGGGCAGATCAATACTACCCACTGCTTAAAGACAATTTGAATCTGAGATATACAAAGGGGCTGTATCAAGATATACTTGATATCAAGCAGGCGGGGTATTATTTAACTTATACAGAAACTCCCATTGAGGCATTTAACTTATTGGATTCCAGGCCTTACAACAATGTGTTTGGTCAATACACCAAGACACATAATCAATACGCTGATTTGGTGAATAGGTTGAATGAGTATTTGACCATCAAAGGTGAATATGAAGAAGGGATAAGTCTAAATACGGCTGCAGTAGAAGGGTTAAGATCCAACCCTGAGGTACCTGGTGTGAATTTGGGAACTCAGATGGTTGCATTAGCCAAAATGCAAATCCATGGTGGGTATTACCGTGATGCTGAGGTAAATACCGACGATGCGTTGAAATTAATTCGCAAAGATGGGGAGAAGATTTCGGGTGAATATGTATCTGCTTTGAACTCCGCTGCAGCTCTATACGCCATCATAGGTAGGTACGACAAAGCGGAAGATCTTCTTTACAAGTCAAAAAGTATAGGTAAAAAACTGGGTCCCGAAAGTCAGGGTATATTACTCAATTCCATTGAAGACTTAGCTGTGGTAAATACACGTTTGGGAAATTACTCCGAAACGGAAGAATTGTTGAATGAGGTAATAGCGAGTAAAAAAGGAACCTATGGGTCGTTCAGTCGAAGACTAATTAAGCCATATAGCGCATTAGGCCAAATGTTTCTAATTCGTGGGGAGTTTTCTGATGCAGAAAAGAACATTAGAAAATCCATGGATATTACCAAAGCAGTATTTGGGGACACCACACTTTATTATGCCGATAACCAATCTGCCATAGTTAAGTTGTATCTGGATTTGGGAAACTATAAGGCCGGATTGCTTAATGCCAATGACGTGTATGAGTTGCGGAAAAAGAAGCTGCGAGCAGATCACATTTTGATGGCTGAGTCAGTTACCGATATCGGGCTGCTTAGGCTCAAACTAGGCGATAGTCTCGATACAGTCCAAAAGTATTTCGAAGAGGCTAGAGATATTGTGGAGTCAAATTTTGATAAGAACCACCCGCTTTATGCCGAAGCACTTAAAAACCTTGCCTACATCTATGTAGAAAAAAATCAATTAGATACGGCTTTGGTGCTTCTTGACAGAGCTGATGATATTTGGTCTGACGTGCTCGGAAACCGCAACACCAGATCCGGTGAGGTTGCAAGGCTCAAAGGAGATATTTACAGTTATAAGAGCCGCTTTACGAAAGCAAAAAAGGAATATGAACGAGCATCAAGGTTTTTCAGGAAGATATTTAGTGAAGAACACCCGGAGTACCTGAAAACCCAAAGTAAGTTGGCCCAGTCATATTATATAGACGGGGAGACCGATAAGGTTCAGAAAATCCTGGAAGAAACCACATCGTCCTATCTCAACTATACCAAATTATACTTCCCAACATTGAGTGAAGAAGAAAAAGCTCGGTTTTGGGCTAAAATCAAGCCTGATTTTGAGTTTTATAATACCATCGCCGTTCATTACAAAGACGATAAGGAGAAGTACATCAGCGATATGTATGACTTCACTCTGGCAACCAAAGGGCTGTTACTCAGCTCTTCTATAAAAACCAGAAATACCATTCTTAATAGTGGGGATTCTGTCTTGATAAAGGAATTCGAATCATGGGTTTCGAAAAAGGAATACCTGACGAATACGCTTGCTCAATCTGCTGAAAACCTGGAGTCAAATGCAGTAGATGTAAAATCATTGAAAGATGAAATTGCTTTGCTTGAAAAATCTCTGAGTGAGAAGTCTGATGCCTTTTCCAGTACTTATGAGTCCGAATTTTTCACATGGAAGGATGTCAAGTCTGCCTTGAGAGAGCACGAGGCTGCTGTCGAAATTGTAAGATACCGTGAGTTTGATACTGATTTTAACAAGGAGAAAGTCAGGTACGCTGCTTTGATCGTTACATCAGACACAAAAAGAAACCCCGAATTGGTTGTGCTCAACAATGGGAACGAACTGGAGGGCAAACACTTTAAAAGGCTGAGAAACAGTATCAAATTCAGAGTGAGAGATGAAAATGGCTATAACGTATATTGGAAGCCCATTCAGGAAGCAATCGGCAATAAATCGGTAATCTATCTTAGTCCTGATGGTATTTACAATCAGATAAATATTGAATCGCTGGCGGTCGATGGAGGAGGCTACATGATTGATAGAACTACTGTACGAGTAGTCAATAGTACCAAGACACTTCCCCAATATCGATCTAAGGAAGCTCGCAAGGAGCGTAGAAGAAATGAAGGTGAAATGGTTGCCATGTTGTTTGGTAATCCAAAGTACTATCACAGTGAATCATCCTTTGATGAAGCTATTCAGGCAAACCCAACCAGAGCATTGAATACGGCAAGAGTACCCCAACTGCCAGGTACAGAAAAGGAAGTAGGCCTGGTTTCTGAATTACTTGAGAAAGATGGGTGGGAGGTGCAAAAATACCTCGGAACAGATGCCACCGAAGATGTTATCAAGAAAGTTGAAAACGTAACGCTTTTGCATATTGCTACACATGGGTTTTTTGATGATAAACCGAGAAAATCCAACAAACAATTCGGTCTTTTCGACGATGATAATCCGCTAGAGCGATCCGGACTGCTGACTCAAGGGGGAGGAGAGGTTTTGCTCGAAGCAACGGACAACTACAATATTTCTGACGGAGTGTTAACAGCCTATGAAGCCATGAACCTTAATTTTGATAAGACGGAGTTGGTAGTGCTGAGTGCCTGCGAAACAGGAAGAGGAGAGATAGAGCAGGGCGAAGGCGTCTTTGGCCTGCAAAGATCATTTCTTGTTGCTGGAGCAGATGCGCTGGTTATGAGTTTGTTTCAGGTGTCTGATGAGGTCACTCAAAAGCTGATGGTCGCTTTCTATGAATACTGGCTAGCCGGCAGATCTAAAAGAGAGGCTTTCAATGCGGCTCAACTCACTATTAGGAATGAATACCCTGATCCTATTTATTGGGGTGCATTTTTGATGGTTGCGAAAGAATAAATACGGGTTTTGGTTAGCAAAAGAAGCCTTGGTGTCTAGATTTGCCCAATGACAATCCGTGAAGTAAATCAGCTCATCGCCACTAGAAGGTCTGTTTATCCCGCACAGTATATAGACAAGGAAATACCCAATGCGGCGATAGAAGTTATTCTTGAAAATGCTAACTGGGCACCCACTCATAAGTTGACCCAGCCATGGAGGTTTAAAGTCATGAAAGGTTCATCTCAGAAGCGCTTCGGTATCTTCATGTCAGAGAAATACCGGGCTATTGAAAAACTGGAAAGTTTTTCAATAGCCAAATATGAGAAGCTCAAAATGAATCCTCAAAAGGCAGGTGCCGTTATAGCGATTTGTTTACATAGAGATCCTCGTACGCGAGTGCCTGAGTGGGAAGAAGTGGCTGCAGTGGCCATGGCTGTCCAAAATATGTGGCTGACATGCCATGCGCTTGGGATTGGTGCGTATTGGAGCACCCCTGATTTGCTAGAGTATTTTGGGGAATTTGATGCTTTGGAGCCAAATGAGTCTTGTATTGGGCTGTTTTATATGGGCTACTACAATCCAATAAAAACCCTCCCCCAACGTGGAGAAATTTCAGAAAAAGTGAAGTGGATTAAGTAATCAGGATAGGAAAATCAGGAACTTATACCAGACTGTTTCTCTCTATGTCCTGAAGAGCTTTGCGGATATTTCTCTTAGTGTAATGCTGCCAAAACAACCCACCTAAAATTGTTAGTGTCAGTGCACCTGACATTAAGCTTAGAAGCATGGTGTACATGCTTGTGGTTTGTTTAGAATTGGATTCAGCGAAAAAGCCAGCAGCCAAAATTTCCATTTTGTACTGATCTTTGGTCCTTTGAATTTGCTCCTGCATTTTGATGAACTTATCATTCTCAGCTAAGAATTTTTCCGTGTACTCTCTTGATTTTACATAATCACCTTTGGTAAAGTATATGGAAGCGAGTTGCTCATAAAGCTCATAGTTCATTAGTTGAAGTTGAACTTTGTTATAGTGCTTTAAGGCTTTCAAAGCATATGATTCTGACATGTCAAGACTGCCCATTTTGAAATATGTTTCGCTGATGTCTTTCAGGGTAATGAACCAATCTCTTTCGGTTCCATTTTTCAGCTTAATGTCTTCGGCTTCTTTCAATGCGATAATAGCTGCCGTGTGGTTTTGTTCTTTGGTATAGGAGTGGCCAATGTTGTGCCATGCTTTTCCTGTATAGTCATTTCCAAAGTCATTGTCCGAATATTTGAAGTCTAATAGACCCTTATATGTTTGTCGAGCTCGTTCATAGTAACCGGCATCAATTTCTAACAACCCTTTTGAATTGGTTGCCCTTGCAATTTCTTTCTCGTTCTTACTGATTTTTGCGTATTTCATAGATAGCTCAATGAAATCCAAAGCTTGTTTTATATTTCCCTGATCTTTTTCAAGATTGGCAATTCTGCGATAAGACATGCTCACATCTTTTGAAAGGTCGTTTTCCAATGCAATACGCAGGCTTTCTTCGAAGTAGATACGTGCCTCATCCAAAGCATGGTGTTCTATAAGAATGTTCCCAGTATTGACTAAAAGTTCTAGATAGATATTTAGACTTTCCTTAGAACTTTTATAGACAGGTTTGAGTAAATCCAATGCTTTCAAATAGAGAATAAAGGATTTTCCAAGTTCTAGTTTTTGTTTTTTTAATAACCACGCTTGGATATAGATTGAATTTGCTTCCTCAACAATCAGTCCCGCATTGTGAGCTTTAATTTCACTTTCCTGACTAAGCTTAAGTGCGAGATCAGGATCAGAGGAGAGAAGCGTATAGATGTGCTTGTGAGCAGCTGTAAGGTCTTCTTTTACGGAAGACGCATAGAGCACCGTGGATATGCAAATCAAAGATATAAGTAGAAAGCTTTTCACTCCTTGCTAGTTGATAATAGCGGTAAATATAAAAAAAAGGTGAGCATTAAAATGCTCACCTTTAAATATTTTGATGAATGGGGTGAAAAGGTAGACGAAATTAATCCCCTCCAGGCTTAGGATCATCATTGCCATCTCCATTGGTAGGTGCTGTTTGGTCTAGGTCAGAGTTTAGAACGATATCTTCAAAACCTTCATCTGCTGATGAACAAGAAGGTGCGATAACTGCGATACAAAATGCGATGCTTAGAATAGATAGTAACTTTTTCATAGTATGATTGATTTAATGATTTTTAATGGTACAAACTTACTATAAAAGTTTAATATACACAACATAAATGTCTGATAATCAGATAGTTATAATCATAACTCGCTGAAAATAAGCATACTAATGCATTGTGCTTAAAGTTGATTCTTTAGCATTGTGATAGTTAAATTCGAAAAAAGCGGTGAGGTTATTGGTTTACGGAATAGACAGATTTGTGCCAGGCTGTCTGCGAGTAAAACAGTAGGAAAGATAACAATATAACGTTATCCGTTTTTTGAAAACCGGTGAAATTTAGTCTAAGAGGAAGCTCTTAAAATCAATATAGTTAGCTTCAATTTTTTGAGCTACTTTGTTTTTTTGCATTAAATCGCTAGCAAACGAAGGGACAGGATAAGTGGTTTGAAGAGCCTTTTCGACTGTGTTTATGAACTTGCAGGGGTGGGCGGTTTCGAGGAAAATCCCTTGCTCATCACGTTGCATGTTTTCCGCTAGTGCTTTATAGCCTATTGCGCCATGTGGATCGAGGATGTATTCGGTGTTTGCATGGCATTCAGACATTGTTTTGAGGGTGTTTTCATCATCCAATGTGTATCCGGTGATGTCTGTTTTCACTTTATCCCAGCTGCCATCATACAGTTCCATCATTCGGGGGAAGTTGCTAGGATCGCTTACATCCATAGCATTGCTGAGCGTTGCTATAGTTGGTTCGATCTCATAAGTGCCGTTGCTAATGTATCTTGGAACAATGTCGTTGGCATTAGAAGCTGCAATGAATCGCTTGATGGGTAGCCCCATTCTCTTAGCTAACATGCCAGCGGTTATATTGCCATAATTGCCGCTCGGTACGGCGAAGACTGTATTTTCAGATGAAGGAAGTTGCTTGATTGCTTCGTAATAATAGATGGACTGAGGTAGCCATCTGGCAATATTTATAGAGTTGGCTGACGAAAGAGATAGTTTTTCGTTTACTTCTTTATCGAGGAAGGCTTTTTTGACCAGCGCCTGGCAATTATCAAAATCCCCGTTTACTTCTAGAGCGGTTATATTTTCGCCCAGTGTTGTGAGTTGTTTTTCTTGTAGGTCACTCACTTTTCCAGAAGGATAAAGGATGACAACTTTCACACCCGGCACCTTGTAAAAACCCGCTGCTACTGCACCTCCAGTATCGCCTGAAGTAGCTACAAGGATGGTTACCTCTTTGTTGTCTGTTTCGTTAAAATAGCCAAGGCATCTTGCAAGGAAACGAGCTCCCACGTCTTTAAACGCATAAGTTGGCCCGTGAAATAATTCAAGGCTATGTATGTTTTTTTTAATCTGGACAATAGGCGTAGGAAAACTGAGCACGTCCTGCATGATTTCCTCCAACTTATTCAAAGGGATGTCATCAGCGCAAAAATGCCTCATTACCTCAACTCCAATCTCAGGAAGTGATTTGTCTTTAAGGTTGGTGAAAAATGAAGGATCCAGTACGGGAATGCTTTCAGGGAAATACAATCCATTATCCTCAGGTAGGCTTTTTATAACAGCCTCTCTAAACGAAACAAACTTGTCTTTGCCTTTGGTACTGAAAAACTTCATTTCTAATGTGTTTTAGTCGATTACTTCGCAACCGTGAAGGTTGATTTTCGATGAATGGAGAATGACCGAAAGGTTTTTTTCTGCATACAGAGCTTTGATGTCAGGTTTGGCTCTATTCATTTCCTTTTCGTTCTTGAAAAACGCAAACATGCTTGGTCCGGAACCAGAGATGTTAAAACCTACACTTCCGTGGTTGAAAACAATGCTTTTTACATCGTCATAACCAGGGATTAACTTCTTTCGAACAGGCTCAGCAATCAGGTCGGTTACGGATTTTTTCAACAACACAAAGTCATGTACATTAAACGCTTGGATAAGTCCTGCAACATTGGACCATTGGTCTCTTGCGTCTTTTACACTCAGCGTCGTAGGTATCAGTTTTTTACTTTCCGCTGTTTTGATTACTACATCTGGAAAAACGATCAATACCCACAGGTCTGATGGTACGTTTACCTGAAAAATGTCCAGTTCTGGTTCGTAGCTTCTAATCACATTGAATCCACCCATAAGGGATGGAGCCACGTTATCAGCATGATAGCATTTCGAAGCGAAGGCTTCTCCTTCCAGCGCAAACTCCAGTAGAGCCTCTTTTTCCTCAATGGGTTCGCCAAGTAAGATATTGGCTGCAAAGACGGCTCCAGCGGCGCTTGATGCACTTGAGCCCAATCCACTACCTGGCTTGAAGAGTTTCTTAATCGTAATATCAAACCCCTGTTTAGAGCCGAGATGATCAAGCAAAGCCTGAACAGCGATTGAAGCGACATTCTCTTCAGGCTCTTTTGGTAAATCGGCTCCTATTATGTCTTTAATTACCAGTTTTGAGTCGTTACGTTTAGACATGATGATTTCATCACCAAGGCCATCTATGGCAAAACCTATTGTATCATATCCGCAACCAACATTGGCTACTGATGCAGGCGCAAAAACTTTTACTTCTTCCATGTTAGTGATTGGACTGGGCTATACGTAATACATCTGCGAAAATTCCCGAAGCTGTAACATCAGCTCCTGCTCCAGCTCCTTTGATAACCAATGGCTGAGCTTTGTATCTATTCGTATAGAAGAGTACAATGTTATCACTACCTTCCAAATAGTAGAACGGATGGTCAGAAGCAATTTCTTTTAACCCAACAGAAGCTGAACCATTTTTATAACTGGCTACAACTCTTAATTGAGCATTATTGGCTTTGGCTTTTTCGTAAATGGCTTTGAAATGAGCTTCTTCTTTTTCGACCTTGTTGTAAAAGTCTTCAACATCAGTACTTTCTACACAGCTCTGAGGAAGAAAGGAGTCAAGAGCAATTTCGTCAAGTTCGTGCACATAGCCACTTTCTCTGATCAGAATCAAAATCTTTCTTTGCACATCGGCACAGAATAAATCAAGTCGAGGATCTGGTTCGGTATAGCCCATTTCTTTGGCTTTTTTGATCACATCAACAAACTTCTCAGAGCCATCATACTCATTGAAAAGAAAGTTGAGCGTGCCGGAAAGGACAGCTTCGACAGAATGTACCTGATCTCCGGATTTGATAAGGTCTGAGAGCGTGGAGAGAACAGGTAAACCTGCACAAACGTTGGTCTCGAAGAGAAACTGGCTTGAAAACCTTCTGGCCGTATCTTTCAATTCCAGATAATCTTCATGTCTGGCTGTCGCAGCAATTTTGTTAGGTGTAACTACTGAAATGCTTTCCTTTAACACATCAGGATACATAGTAGCTATATCACCAGAGGCTGTGATGTCAATGAAAATAGAGTTGCGCAGGTTGTAGTCTTCCATGTATTGGAAAAATGCCTGCCGGTCGAACTTCTCAGAAGCCTGGGCCATTTTGTCTTCCCATTTAGAAAGCGGTATACCGTCTTTCATGAAAGTCATTTTTCGGGAATTGGCCAGGCCGATGATTTTTATGTTTAGCTGGTGTTGTTTTTTAAGGAAAGCAAATTGACCAGTCAGCTGATTGATGAATGCCTTGCCAACATTTCCAGTTCCGATGATGAAAAGGTTGATGCGCTTGTTGTCAGACAAGAAAAAGCTTTCGTGCAACACATTTAAGGCTTTGTCTAAATCTTCACGAGCTATGACGGCAGATATATTTCGTTCTGATGAGCCTTGGGCTATTGCTTTCAAGCTTACGCCATTTCTACCAAGAACGTTGAACATTTGTCCGCTCACGCCAACTTGATTGCGCATATTGGCACCAACCAGAGCAATAATGGAAAGACCGTCTTCAGCTTCTATTCTATTGATTGTATTGCTTTTGATCTCTGATTTGAATTCTTCGTTCAGACAGGAGATTGCCAATTTGGCATCTTTAGATGCGATACCAACGGTGATGGTGTGCTCTGATGAAGCTTGCGTAATTAGAATTACGTTGATTTTGTTTTCAGAAAGGGCTTTGAATAACCGGAAAGAAAAACTAGGAATCCCAACCATGCCACCTCCGGAAAGGTTGATGAGGCAAATATCCTTGACGCTTGTAATTCCTCTGATTAGTTTTTTATCCTCGTCCCATTCTTTGGTGATGTACGTGCCCTGATGAGTAGGGTTGAAGGTGTTTTTGATGGAGATAGGAATGCCAATTTCTAGTGCCGGCTGAATGCTCGGTGGGTAAATGACCTTAGCTCCGAAGTGGGACATTTCTAAGGCTTCTTCGTAAGAAACATGGTCGATAAAATGAGCTTGTTTAACGAGTCTTGGATCAGAAGTCATGATGCCATCTACATCAGTCCATATTTCAAGACTTGATGCTTTGGTGAGCTTGGCTAAAATGGCTGCAGTATAGTCTGACCCACCTCTGCCGAGGGTTATTGTTTCGTTATCCGGGGTTGAAGCTATGAAACCAGGGAAAAGGTTGACCTGATTAAATTTCAATTCTGAAACGAGTTTTTCGGAAGTTTTGAAATCGACACTGGCATTGCCAAATTCCTTATCTGTTTTGATTACCAAACGTGAGTCAAACAGGGTAGTAGCGCTTACTGATTTTTTTATGAATGAGGAGACAATCAATGAAGAAAGGCGTTCGCCTGTACTCACAATGTAGTCGCTACTTCGTGGTGTCAGTTCTTTCAGGAGGTAAACGCCACGGCAAATTTCTTCAAGCTCGTGTATGATGGCTTCAATGGCTTCTGCACTTTTCTCACCTGTGAGTTTTGTATAAAGATCAAGGTGAAGTGTCTTGAGGTTGTTGATGGATTCTTGATACTCAGCTTTTCGGCTTTGAGCCTGCTCTCCGATCTTGATCAATTTGTCGGTAACTCCGCCAACTGCCGATACCACCACAATCAACTTTTCTTCTTTGGCTTTGCTCTGGACAGTTTCTCCTACTTGCCTGATCGCCTCTTCTGATCCAACAGATGTTCCTCCGAATTTTAATACCTTCATTTTGAGTCGATAATTATTTTGATTCCTCTTCCTTTAACCTAGCGCGAATTTAATCTGCTTAGGGTTCAGGAAGGGGTACTTTGATACTTTCTTTTACTTAGATAATGTAGTTGAATAAGTCAGGTTTTTGATTAAGGTATTCACCAAAGAAGTTGAGATCTTTCATTCTCTTGAGAAGAGGTTCAAAATCGGCTTTGGACTTCAGTTCCACGCCTACCACGGCAGATCCTTTTTCGCGTGAATTCTTCTTTGTGTACTCGAAGTGAATGATATCGTCGTTTTCCCCCAAAACATCTCCCACGAATTCTTTTAGTGCTCCGGCTCTTTGCGGGAAGCGCACAATAAAGTAGTGCATGAGTCCTTCGTAGAGCATGGATCGCTCTCTTATCTCTTCCGTTCTGGTAATGTCATTGTTGCTGCCAGAGAGCACACAAACCACATTTTTTCCTTTAATCTCCTCCGCATATTGATTGAGAACGGCAACAGACAGTGCACCGGCCGGTTCTAAGATGATTCCGTTCTCATTGTACATGTTGATCAGAGAAGAGCAGAGTTTGCCTTCATTTACCAGTGCAATTTCCTGAACGAATTTTTTGCAAAGAGGTAGCGTCAATTCCCCAACGCGCTTTACGGCAGCACCATCGACAAACTTGTCAATTTTATCAAGGGTGATAACCTTGTTTTGCTTGATTGCCTCGAGCATTGCTGGAGCTCCTTCTGGTTCCACTCCAATGATCGTTGTTTCCGGGCTAAGAATGTGAAAAACGCTTGCTATACCCGCCGAAAGCCCACCACCGCCAATTGGGACGAACAAATAATCGATAGAAAAATCGGCATCAGTGAAAAGCTCAAGACCAACCGTGGCTTGGCCTTCTATGACCTTTTCATCATCGAAGGGATGAACGAATGTGCTATCGTGCTCAGTACAAAACTCACGTGCCGCTTGATAGGCATCATCAAAGGTGTCGCCAATCAGGACAATCTCAACCATATCCTTGCCGAACATGGTTACTTGCTGAACTTTTTGCTTTGGTGTAGGAGAGGGCATGAAAATGGTGCCCTTCACTCCCAGTTTTTGACAAGAAAGCGCAACGCCCTGAGCGTGATTTCCGGCACTGGCGCAGACTACACCCTTTTCGAGGCTTTGCTTGTCTAATGAAATTAATTTGTTGTACGCTCCACGAATCTTGTAGGAGCGTACAACTTGCAGATCTTCTCTTTTCAGATAAATCTCTGCACCATACTTTTCACTGAGATTGAAGCTGTGTTGGATGGGTGTATCATTGATAACCTTGCTCAGTTTGTTTTGAGCTTTCTTAACATCTTCAATCTCAGGTATGTACATAGGGGCTTAGTTGTTTTCTGGTCTAAGCTTGCGGACAGCTTTACCTGCTTGCCACATCTCAGACTCTTCCAATTCTTTCAATTCAGCCTCCAATTTAACACGGTAATCAGATTGTGAATTGCTATCTATGGATTTTTGTGCTTCGATACCGTCAGTTACTGACTTGTAAAGTTGCTCGAAAACAGGTTTAGTAGCCTCGTAGAATGGCCCCATCCAGTCCAATGCGCCTCTTTGAGCTGTAGTAGAGCAGTTTGCGTACATCCAGTCCATTCCTTTCTCTGCGATCAATGGATAAAGAGATTGAGTAGCTTCTTCTACAGTTTCGTTGAAAGCCTCAGAAGGAGAGTGACCGTTTGCTCTTAGTACTTCGTACTGCGCACGGAACAATCCCTGAATGGCTCCCATCAAAGTACCTCTCTCACCTGTAAGGTCAGAAGATACTTCTTTGTAAAATGTAGTTTCGAAAAGGTATCCTGATCCTACACCTATACCCAAAGCAACAACTTTGTCTTTCGCGGTTCCGGTAGCATCCTGGTGGATAGCAAAACTTGAGTTAAGGCCTTTTCCTTCAACGAAAAGTCTTCTCAATGAAGTTCCTGATCCTTTAGGCGCTACGAGGATTACATCTACATCAGCAGGAGGAACGATACCAGTTTTTTCCTTGTAAGTCACACCAAACCCGTGAGAGAAATAAAGTGTTTTACCTGGTTTCAGGTGACTTTTTACCATTGGCCAAAGTGCAATCTGACCAGCATCAGAAAGCAAGAATTGAAGGATTGTACCTTTTTCGCAAGCTTCCTCAAGTGGGAAAAGCGTTTCGCCAGGAACCCATCCGTCAGCGACAGCTTTGTCCCAAGTCTTAGAATCCTTTCTTTGACCTACGATTACGTTAAACCCATTGTCTTTGAGGTTTAGGGCCTGACCAGGACCTTGTACTCCATAGCCCAATACAGCGATGGTTTCATTTTTAAGTACTTCTCTTGCTTTTTCAAGAGGGAATTCTTCACGTGTTACTACGTTTTCGGTAACCCCTCCAAAATTGATTTGTGCCATTGTTATTAGTTTATTGAAAATTCTGTTTTTAAAAATCTTTTATTGTTAATCGATGTGAATCTGATTCTTCTAGCTGTTGAATGAAAGCTTCCGTTCTTCGCTTGGATTTTGAGATAGCCACGCGACCAGACCTTACAAACTCCAGCAAGCCATGTGGCATCAACTTGTTGTAAAGGTCAGTTGTATCGCTCTTGTGACCTGTTTTCTCGATGATAATGTGGTCTTTCTCGATCACGAGGATGCGCGCTCCGTTATTGCGTACCAGTGTTTCTATTTTGTTTCCGTTTAGAAAAACAGCAGTTGGTACTTTGTAGAGTGCGATTTCCTGATAATAAATCTCCTGCTCGTCGTACACGAATGCTCCCAGTACGTCCACCAGCTTTCTGATTTGCTTTACCACTTTTTCAGCCTGATCTATCGTGGACTCTATCACGATGGAGAACCTACTTACGCCAGGCACCTCTGTTGTGGACACGTTTAAACTATCAATGTTGATCTTGCGACGTGTGAAAATGATCGTGATCTGATTGAGCAAACCAGCTCTGTCCTCAGTCAAAACTGACAAGGTGAACTCTCGTTTGGTGTCTTCGGTATGATTATTATTTGTATTAGACATGGTTGTTCGAATTAATTAAAGAAAGCGCCTATCACTCTAATCTGATATCTGAAACACTGGCACCAGAAGGAACCATTGGGAATACGTTTTCTTCTTTTTCTACCACTACTTCCAAAAGTTGAGGGCCATCTGCAGACAGCCATTGGTCTAGCGCATCATCTAGCAATTCCCGTGTTTCCACTTTGTTCGTTGGGATACCATAACCCTCGGCTATTTTCTGGAAATTAGGATTGGTGAGTTCTGTGAATGAGTATCTCTTATCATGGAAAAGTTCTTGCCACTGGCGTACCATTCCAAGGAAGTTGTTGTTGAGGATCAGTATTTTGACACCAATATTACTCTGGAAAATCGTTCCTAATTCCTGAATCGTCATTTGGAATCCTCCGTCACCAATCACAGCAATTACTTGTCTGTCTGGTTGTCCCATCTTGGCGCCCATGGCTGCTGGCAGGGCAAACCCCATGGTTCCCAAACCTCCTGAAGTTACATTAGACCTGGTATCGTCAAATGCATAATAGCGGCTAGCCACCATTTGGTGCTGTCCTACATCTGTCACCAGAATCGATTTGCCTTTCGTTTTGTCGGAGATTTTCTTCATCACTTCTACCATTTGCAGACCTCCTGATTCTGGAGCGATGGCTTTTTTGATGATTTTATCAAACTCTACCTCGTCGCAATCCCTGAATTCTTGCACCCAGCTTTCATGAGAATTGGGTTCGGTTAGTTTGATCAAAGCTTGCAATGCCTCTTTTGCGTCAGCATTAACCGGAGCATCAGCCTTTACATTTTTGTTGATTTCAGCTGGGTCAATTTCTATATGAACTACTTTGGCTTGCTTGGCATACTTACTCAGGTTTCCAGTTACACGATCATCGAAACGCATTCCAACGGCGATTAACACATCGCATTCGTTGGTTTTAACATTTGGCCCGTAATTGCCATGCATTCCCAAATAACCAACGTAAAGCGGGTGATTGTTAGGAACTGCCGAAAGCCCCATCAATGTGGAAGCCATTGGTATGCCGGCCTTTTCTGCGAATGTGATCAATTCTTTTTGTGCTTCGGCTATCAAAACTCCCTGACCGACCAAAAGCATTGGTTTTTTAGCACTGTTGATCAGTTCGGCCGCAGCTTTCACGGCACTTGCCTCTACAGAAGGGTAAGGGTGGTAGCTTCTTATTTTTTCACATTTCTGGTAAGCAAATGCTTCTTCCATCATGGCGAGCTGGGCATCCTTTGTGATGTCTATCAATACCGGACCCGGGCGTCCGCTATTGGCTATGTAAAAGCCTTTCGCGATGGCATAAGGAATCTCATCTGCTCTTGTTACCTGATAATTCCACTTGGTTACAGGCATAGAAATACCTACTACGTCGGTTTCTTGAAATGCGTCAGTACCAAGTAGAGTTGAAAAAACCTGCCCTGTGATACATACGAGGGGGGTTGAGTCAATTTGTGCATCCGCAATACCAGTAATAAGGTTGGTAGCTCCAGGGCCTGAAGTAGCGAAGCAAACTCCTGTTTTGCCTGTTACTCTGGCATATCCTTGTGCGGCATGCACGGCACCTTGCTCATGCCTCGTCAAAATATGATTGAGCCGATCCATGTATCCGTAAAGTGCATCATAGATCGGCATAATAGCTCCTCCGGGGTAGCCAAAAATGACTTCCACATTCTCCTCAAGAAGGCACTTCAATACTGCTTCTGATCCCGACACTTTTTCAGCCGCGGATGTTTTCTTTTTTTCCACTTCTAAAGATGATGTACTCATAGTCATTTATTTATGCATCAGTAACACAACCTTCAGAGGCTGTTGTCACAGATTTGATGTATTTCCAAAGTATTCCTTTTGATGCTTTGTAAGCTGGTTTTTTCCATTCTGCTCGGCGTTTCTCCATTTCTTCGTCAGAAATCTTCACCTCAAGCTTATTCTCGATGGCATCTATTCGGATGATGTCTCCATTTTTGATAAGCCCAAGCGGGCCGCCTTCCTGTGCTTCTGGTGTGATGTGGCCAACCACAAATCCGTGAGATCCACCTGAGAAACGACCATCTGTAATGAGTGCTACATCTTTGCCCAGACCCGCACCCATTACGGCACCAGTTGGCTTGAGCATTTCGGGCATGCCAGGAGCACCCTTCGGTCCAGACTGACGGATCACTATAACCTCGCCTTTTTGGACTTCTTTGCCAATGCCTTCAATAGCGGCAAATTCGTCTTCATAAATTCGAGCTGGCCCCTCAAATACCTCTCCTTCTTTTCCGGTGATCTTGGCAACTGCTCCTTCTGGTGCCAGGTTGCCGTAAAGGATCTGAAGATGGCCTGTTTTCTTAATTGGCTTGTCGAAAGAATAAATCAAATCCTGGCCGTCTTTCAGTTCACCAACTTCGGCAAGGTTCTCTGCCAGCGTTTGTCCTGTTACAGTCATACAGTCGCCGTGCAGGTATCCCTGTTTTAGTAATATTTTCAAAACACCCGGAACACCACCTATCTTGTGTAAATCTTCCATCAGGTATTTTCCGCTTGGCTTCAAGTCGGCAATAAATGGTGTCTTGTCACTGATTCTTTGGAAGTCTTCCAAAGTAATATCTACATCGGCAGCTTTGGCCATAGCCAATAAATGAAGTACTGCGTTAGTCGATCCGCCGAGTACCATTACTGCGGTGATTGCATTCTCGAATGACTTTTTCGTCATGATATCAGAAGGGAGGATGTTTTTCTCCATGAGGTTGCGGATAGCCGCTCCTACTTTCTGGATTTCATTGACCTTAGGATCACCTTCAGCGGGGTTTGAAGAGCTATAAGGCAAACTCATTCCCATTGCTTCTATGGCAGAGGCCATGGTGTTGGCAGTGTACATGCCGCCGCATGCTCCTGGGCCGGGGATTGAGTTTTTGATGATGCCTTTGTAATCTTCATCGGAGATATTGTTTCCGAGCTTTGCTCCGTAGGCTTCAAAAGCCGAGACGATGTTGAGGTCTTCTCCCTTCCACTTGCCGGGCTTTACGGATCCACCGTAAACCATGATGGCAGGTCGGTTCAAGCGAGCCATTCCCATGATAGCTCCGGGCATGTTTTTGTCACATCCTACCACAGCTACTATTGAGTCGTAGAATTGTGCTTGCGCTACAGTCTCTATAGAGTCAGCAATGATGTCTCTTGAGATTAGAGAATATTTCATCCCAGTAGTCCCGTTTGACATACCGTCACTCACGCCAATGGTGTGGTATATAAGCCCTACGAGATCAGATTCTTTGACGCTTTTTTTAACCTGATGAGCCAGGATGTTAAGATGCATGTTGCAGGGGTTCCCTTCGAAACCTGTGCTCACGATTCCTACCTGAGCTTTTTTCAAGTCTTCTTCAGTGAGACCCAAAGCATAAAGCTGAGCTTGAGATCCAGGCTGACTTGAATCCTGGGTGATTGTCTTGCTGTATTTATTCAGTTCTTGTGCCATTCTTATACAATTGTCAAACCCTGATATTCGTCAAACATTACTTTTTGTTGATAGAGAATATGTAGGATATGACCAGTTGATTCTTCCCAATCTTTTTTAAACTGTTCCCCGTTGATGGAGTCTATTCGTGTGATCTCTGAAGCTGTTCCACAGAAGAACGCTGTTTCGGCTTTATACAACTCTTCAGGTTTGATGTCTTTTTCTACAACTTCTACTTTGAGTTCCTTGCAGATTTCTATGATTGTCTTGCGCGTGATTCCCGGAAAGATATTTCCAAGCTTAGGTGTAAAAAGAGTGCCGTCTTTTTCATAGAATATATTAGCTCCCGGCCCCTCGGTGATGTTGCCATCCATATCCAGCAAGATGGCCTCATCATAACCGAGTGATTTGGCTTCTGCAGAGGCAAGAGTAGCTTGAGAATAGTTTCCAACTACTTTAGCATCAATAGGGGTGGATTTTGGGCTTGGCTTGAGGTATGAAGAAATCATGCAGTTAAGAGGTTCATACCCCGGATACTTGGCCCATTTCCAGGCTGTCATGAAAACATGAACTTCCGGAGAGGGTGATAGCATCATATTGGGACCAGCAAACACAAGCGGCCTTATATAAGCGTTGGTTAGCTTGTTCCTGTCGATAAGTTCATAGGCAGTATTGATCAACTCCTCAGTGCTATAAGGCACTTTTAGGAACACGCGTTCTGATGATTTCTTTAGTCTTTCAAAATGCTCCGCCGGTTTGAAGATGTTGAAGCCATTGCCATTGTTGTACGACCTCAGCCCTTCGAAAACACCAGTTCCGTAGTGCATGGTCTGGCTAAACATGCTCGCATTTGCATCTTTGGCTTTGATCCACTTGCCGTCTAAGAATACTTCTGTTTTTTCGTCGAAATACATTTTAATTCTGGGGTAAAAAAAAAACGCCATTCTTTTCGGGAATGGCGCTTGATATATTTTGGATTAATCATAAACACCATTTCCCTGAGCCTCTGACAACAGTGACCAGAATAATAATTGGTGTTACGACAGTATTTAAAACTATTCTTTTCATTTACTGCTTCAAAACTAATGCAATAGTTTCTTAATCAATTATTAGGAAAAATAATTTCTTATAAGAATGAGGAACTTTTGCTCTTATAATTACAATTTCTAAAATGTATTGAAGCTGAAATTGTCAATCTATTGATTTTTAACTGAACTTCTATCTACAATTCCAATCCAATAGATTTGATAAATGCCTCCTGGTTTGGCTCCCTTCCCAGAAATTCAATGAGCATATCCATTTCATCTTCGGTTCCTCCTTTTGAGAGAATAGCCTCACGGTAGGCCGCACCCACTTCTGGGTTTAGGATGCCTTCTTTCTCGAATCTGGAAAACATGTCTTCAGCAAAAACTTTTGACCACAGATAACCATAGTAAGAGGCGGCATAGTGGTAGAGATGACCGAAGGCAGCTTCGAAGTGTGTGCCCTCAACAGAAGGATATGGCAGTATGCGACTCTGCAGTGCTTTTCCTACTTCTGTGGTGGTGATTTCGCCTCCGGGAACGAAACCATCATATAGGCTAAAGTCAAACTGCCCTAAAAAAATCTGCCCGAGAGTAGAAGTTCCAGAACCCACGTTTTTTGCGGCATACATTTTGTCAAAAAGCTCTTTTGGTAAGGTTTCACCCGTATCATAGTGTTTGGCGAAAAGAGACAAAGATTCATAGTTCCAAACCCAGTTTTCAAAAATTTGTGAGGGAGCCTCCACAAAATCACGACTTACGGCAGTGCCTGATTGAG
Source organism: Cyclobacteriaceae bacterium (assembly GCA_039944535.1). GTDB lineage: Bacteria > Bacteroidota > Bacteroidia > Cytophagales > Cyclobacteriaceae > JAMZMI01. The sequence continues at coordinate 156,261 of JBDUYP010000022.1, read as the reverse complement.
AGGCCAGTGCGGTTTCTGAAAGTATGTTATGAAGCACATGTCCGAACTCATGAAAGAATGTTTCAACCTCTGAATGTGTTAGCAATGCGGGTTTGTCTTCAGTTGGTTTAGTGAAGTTGCAAAGCAAAACAGCACTAGGTCTTTGGATTCCATCGCTACTCTTTTTTGACGGAATTGTACCCCAGCAAGCAGCATGGCTGTATTTGTTGGCTCTTGGGTGAAGGTCTAAATAAAAACGGCCGATGAAGCGATCACCATCATAAACTTCGTAACCACTTGCTTCTTCGTGCCATACCGAAGGGTTTTCCATTTTGACGTATGTCAAACCAAATAGTTTTTGCGTGATCTGGAAAAGGCCTGATTTTACGTTTTCGAGCTCAAAGTACTCTCTGACTTTTTCGCTATCAACCCCATAGTCCGTTTGTAGCATCTGGTTTTTCACATAGCTGGATGTGTAAGGCATTATCTCATCACGGTCAATCCCAAGTCTCTTTTGCATCGAGACTAATTCTTTATAATCCTGATCGCCCTTTGGTTTTACGTTCACTTCCAAATCTTTTTCGAACTGCCACACGTTTTCGGGGTTCTTGGCCATTCTTTCTTCAGTGATATATTGAGCATAAGTGTCATATCCCAGTAGTTTGGAGTACTCCATTCTTTTGGAGATCAAGTCATTCAGTACTTTAAGGTTTGAATCAGCGGCTCTGTTTTGGTATTTTAGATAAAGCTCTTTGCGGGCACTTTCATCAGTAGCGTTTTTCATGAATGGGATGTAGTCAGGGTAGGATAACCCGATTTTGTACGTGCCATCTTCCTGAAGGTGTGCTTTCTTATAATCTTCAGTTGTTCCATTCATTTGCGGTTCAGTAAAAATGCTGAAGTCCTGATAGTTGGCAATGTTTGCTCTGAAGGTAGAGCCGATTTCTGAAATCTCATCGAGAAGGGCTTTTAACTCAGTTCTCTTTTCGGCAGGTAGTGCAAACCCATTTCTTTCGAATGATCTTAACTGATCCTCAACAAAAAGCTTTTTATAACCTGTTAAGCTTTTGGCTTCTTCCGTTTCGCTGTATGCTTTCACAGCTCTGTAAAGGTCTTCGTTGAGCGATTTTTCGTTGCTTAGTTTGCTTAGCTCATTCCGTTTTTCGAATGCCGTGGCTCTGATCAAAGAGTCCCCGTGTGCATTGGTCAATATGCTGAATATGCCTGAAACTTTCCACATTTTGTTGTTGAGATCATCCAGAGCCAGCATGGTGTTTTCGAAGGTTCGGGTATCCACGTTTTTTATTTGGTTCAATGTGGACTGATAGATTGAATCAATAACATTGAATTCCTGGCTTAAGGATTGGGCTGTATACGAGCCATAAGGGATAGGCTCGTTTAATCCATTGTTTTTAACGTCGATAGGTTTTCCCTGATCCGGAGTGGAGCAGGATATTGCAATCAGTAAAGCAGCGGCACTGAGCAGGGGTTGGTAATTCAGGTGCTTCATGTAAATTCAGATTTAGTTTAAGCATTAATATACGAAGGTGGGTACTGCTGGGATAGGGGTTTGGGATAAGTGGCGTTCTGCCTATTTAGAAAGTAAAATCAGTTTTTGGTGCTAGCGTTATTTCAGATATTGTATAAAAAGATTCCGTGTTTGATTAGATGAATAACCCCATCATAATTGCGGTGATTTATTCAATGTATGGAGTATTTTTCTAGAACCAAGAAAGAAAAAATACGCTGCGAGTGCCATGAAGGCATGGCCTAAGTCAATATGCGTAATCCATTTGTTGATGTAAAGATCGAATGTGAAAATAATAGCCGAAATAGTAGCGAAACCCACTGCGATCAAATACCACATAATTCCTTTGTGTTGGGTTTTGAAATAGAGGAAAAGACAGAAACTAAAAACGACAATAACCAGACCGTAGGCAGCATGTGCTTCTACATAAAAGAAGCACAATGTGTAAAATGAGATGATTACAAAAGAGATCAGCTCGATCATATTGATCCAGCTAAAGAGTCTTCCTACTCCAGGTTTGATATAAGGTTTGGCCAACTCAATACACGCTCGCTCTAGCATGGCAATGGATACCATGCTCGTGAGCCATGCAGGTAGTTTATAGTAGAAGTTCAAATATGAGATGAATCCATGCCCTATGATTCCACCGATGGTGGTGGCCGCACCCATACTGAGAAAATAGATTAGCGTAAAAGTTTTGAATTTGCTTGATCCGGGTGTTTTTCTGAGTTCAAACCAGGCGTAAAAACAAACAACAGCTACCAATAGGTCAGTCAGAACCATAATAGGTTCATCTATGGTTACACTCCCTATCTCAATAGAAGGCTGAACAATAGGGGGATTACTTGTGTCTTTTGGGCAGGGAAATATTTGCATACCAGAATTTTTCTCTTACTGTTTAACTCGTAGATTTTATTCTTGTTTGCTATTCATAGCTAGACAAACTATGGGCGATCACTTTTTTGTTTAATTTCCATACAGCAAACTTTATCATTATGAAAATTCTGGATTGGGTACTTAGCGTAATAGCAGCTGTTTTATTGCTGCAAACTTTATATTTCAAGTTTTCAGGCACCCCCGAAAGCATATACATATTTCAAACCGTGGGAATGGAACCTGTGGGGAGAATAGGGTCGGGTGTTGTTGAGTTGATTGCCGGGATTTTATTATTGATTCCTAAATATCGTATATATGGGGCATTGATTGGTTTGGGAGTTATTTCAGGAGCTATCATCTTTCATTTGACCAAATTGGGAATAGAGGTGATGGGTGATGGCGGTCAGCTATTCTATTACGCCGTAGCTGTTTTTGTAGCTTGTTTGCTGGTGGTGATAATGCGTAGAAATCAAATTCCGTTCATCGGTTCTAAGGGGTAATCAGCATATTTGACCTTGTCTCTATCCGAAAAACATCTTCAGCCAGCACATGATTGGTTTCGTTCAAAGAAATGGAAACCTTTTCCATTTCAGGAAGAATGCTGGAAGTCATATTTGGATGGAAAAAGTGGTTTACTCAATGCTCCCACAGGAAGTGGTAAGACCTACGCACTTTGGATTCCGTGTATTCTTGAGTTTCTCAAAGATCATGACAAATCTGATGTAACACCGGGAGTTAGGGTGCTTTGGGTTACGCCTCTCAGGGCTCTTGCAAAAGATATTCAGCGGGCTATGCAAGAAGTTTGCGATGATATTGACCTTCACTGGACAGTCGGGTTGAGAACAGGAGATACCACCACTTCACAAAGACAAGCTCAAAAGAAAAAGGCACCTCAAGCCCTGGTGATTACGCCGGAAAGCATTCATGTTCTTTTAAGCCAAAGTGATTATCCCAACTATCTCAAAACAGTCAGAACCATCATAGCTGATGAGTGGCACGAAATACTTGGTACCAAAAGAGGTGTGGCGTTAGAATTGGCTATTAGTCGAATAAAAACGCTGACAGATCGTAAAGTCAAGGTATGGGGGATCTCAGCTACAATAGGGAATCTTCCCCAGGCAAAAAGGGTGCTGTTGGGAGAAGACTTGCATAAAGATGGGGTGGTCATACAATCCAATGTTGAGAAGAAAGTAGAAGTAGAATCGGTACTCCCCGATGAGGTGGAGAAGTTTCCCTGGAGCGGGCACCTTGGCACTACCTTGTTACCTAAAATTATCCCCATCATTAAGAAAAGTAAGACCACCTTGCTTTTTACCAATACGCGCTCCCAAACGGAGTTGTGGTATCAAAAAATTGTAAATCATGCGCCGGAGCTGGCAGGCCTTGTGGCTATGCATCACGGTTCTATAGACCATGATATTAGAGGATGGGTAGAGGATGCACTGCATGCAGAAAAACTCAAAGTGGTCGTATGTACCTCAAGCCTCGATCTGGGAGTGGATTTTCGTCCTGTTGACACAGTGATTCAGGTCGGAGGACCCAAAGGCGTTAGTCGGTTTTTTCAGCGTGCGGGTCGCAGTGGCCACAGGCCCGGTGAAGTGAGTAGAATCTATTTTGTTCCAACACATTCTCTCGAATTGGTTGAGGGTGCGGCTTTACGCCAGGCCATCAGCGAAAAGCGATTCGAAAGCAGAAAACCATTGGAAAAATGCATTGACGTGCTCGTGCAATTCCTCGTTACGCTGGCTGTGAGCGGAGGGTTTAAGCCACTACAAATTCTCGAAGAAATCAGAAATACGTATTGCTATCGCCTGATAACTGCGGATGAATGGAACTGGGCGATCGACTTCATTACTACAGGTGGCAAAACGCTCGGTGAGTACGATGAATTTGCCCGTGTTTACAACGACGATGGTGTCTTTAAGATCATCAATAAGAAAGCAGCAATGCGCCATAAGTTATCGATTGGCACAATAGTTGGCGATCCATCTTTGAGTGTGAAGTTTCTTACCGGTGGACATATAGGTACCATCGAGGAATCTTTTATTTCCAGATTGAGCCCGGGTGATCGGTTTTGGTTTGCAGGCAAAAATCTGGAATTCGTAATGATCAAGGATATGACAGTCTTAGTTCGAAAATCGAAACGAAAAAGTGGACGCACTCCTGCGTGGGGAGGAGGACGTTTGCCTCTGTCTTCTATGCTGGCGGATGTGATCCGTGAAAAGCTTGAAGCCGCATCAAAGGGAATATACGAAGACGTGGAGTTGCAAAAAATCAAGCCGATTTTGGATTTGCAATCAAAATGGTCGTTGGTTCCAGATAAAAAGACTTTTTTGATAGAAAAGGCTAAATCCAGATTTGGAAACCATGTTTTTTTCTTCCCTTTCGAAGGGCTTTATGTGCATGAGGTGCTGGCCGGAGTAGTTGCTTTGCGAATGAGCCGAATGCAACCGATTTCTTTTTCTATATCTATGAATGACTATGGGTTTGAATTATTGTCAGATCAGGAGATTCCGATTGAGGAGGCGTTGGAAGGAGATTTATTCTCAGAAGCAAACATGGTCGAAGACATACGCCAGTCCATCAATCAAACTGAGATGGCGCAGCGCAAATTCCGCGATGTAGCCACCATTGCAGGCCTGATTTTTCAAGGCTACCCCGGAAAGAATATCCGCGCCAAACACTTGCAGGCTTCTACAGGTATTTTGTATAAAGTTTTTGAAACATACGACGAAGAAAACCTGCTGATAAAGCAAGCCATGGAGGAGGTTATGACGCTGCAGCTAGAACACTCGCGCATGTTTGAGGCCGTCAGAAGGATCAATACTCAAAAGATTGTGTTGAAAGATACCGAGCGGCCAACTCCTTTTGCCTTCCCCATTGTGGTGGATACGATCAGGAGACAAAACTTGTCATCAGAGCAATTGGCCGATAGAATTAGTAAAATGCAGCTTCAACTTGAGAAGCTGGCCGAAAAATGATAAATATTGCAACATGAAAATTCTAATCACAATAATGTTTACGTATTTTTTCTACCTATCTGAAGCCCAGACCATCATTGGTAAATGGAAAATGGTCGGCATGAAATCGGGAAAAGAACGCTCTTTGATCAGGATTTACGAAAAGGATGGTAAATACTTTGGGAAGGTTGTAGAAGTATATCCGAAAACAGGAGGTGACCCTGATCCAGTTTGCAGCGAGTGTCAGGATCATCGTAAAGATCAGCCGATAGTTGGAATGGATATCATCACTGACCTTGAATATAATGGCCGCAACGGAGAGTATAAAGGAGGTGAGATCTTGGATCCTGCGACAGGGTCTGTGTATGATTGTAAAGCCTGGCTTGGCAAAGATGGATATCTTCGTGTAAGGGGCTATCTATTCTTTATTGGAAAAACTTATGTGCTACCAAAATACGTGGAAAATGAAGGCTCTGATTCTTAATTCATTCCTTTTCGGACTTGCAGGGTTGTTTTGTTTCGAATCTTCGGGGCAGAATATAGTAGGCAAATGGAAAACTATCGACGATGAATCCGGAGAACCCAGATCAGTAGTTGAGATTTATAAAAAGGGTGATACCTACTTTGGTAAAGTGATTCAGATTTTCAGCAAGCCGGACGAAGATCCAGACCCCATTTGTGATGTGTGTGAAGACGATCGCAAAGATCAAAAAGTGATAGGAATGGAGATTATTCGTGCTATGGAGTTTGATGCTAAATCCAACGAATATGAGGAAGGAACAATTCTGGATCCGGAAAATGGAAACATCTATGATTGTAAAATTTGGATTGAAGATGGTAATCTCAAATTGAGAGGATATCTGTACTTCCTATACCGCACCCAAACATGGTTGCCTTTTCATGACTAAAGAGTTCGATCTTGAAGGCCAACAGTTGACTTTAGATGCCTCAAAAGCGATTTTTTGGCAAGAAAAAATGATCCTTCTGGTATCTGATGTTCATCTAGGAAAAGCTGGTCATTTTAGAAAAGCAGGAATTCCAATTCCTAAAAAAATCCACCACGATGATCTGGATTTACTCTCCAGGCTAATCGCGCGTTATCAACCCAAATCACTGGTCTTTTTGGGAGACTTATTTCACAGCGATCATAATGACGAATGGAACGATTTTGACCTGTGGATGAATAAGCATCATGATACGGAAATGATTCTGGTTAAAGGGAACCACGATGTTTTGGGTGAGGATCTATACGCGTCAAGTGCCTTGCGAATTGAAGAGGAATTAATTCTCCCTCCATTTCATTTTAGCCACGAAAAAATTGAATCGAAATTATATAATATATCAGGTCATATTCACCCAACCATCCGGCTTCATGGGACGGCACGGCAGGGAATCACCCTTCCTTGTTTTTATTTCGGTGCAGAGGATGCACTGATGCCGGCTTTCGGGCATTTTACCGGCGGATACAAAATTAAGCCTGCCAAAGGGGCACGGATCTTCGGGGTGGCCGAGGGGAAGTTGATTGAATTAGTAGGCTAAATCCATTATTTTACAGAAGAAAAGTAATTGTTCGTCGTAAGACTGGTTACTTTGAAAAGATAAGTAGTATTAAAAAATGTGACGCTCCTACAAAGGTGTGTTTCGCCAGAGGTGTATGAAAGATAGTGAGGTTCTTCTTAGAATCAGTAAGGGAGATGAAAGTGCGCTTGACTTTTTGTATAAGAAGCACTACCGGATGATGACGAACCTTGTATTGAAGAACAGTGGTACCGAGGAAGAGGCGAAGGATGTATATCAGGAAGCACTGATGGTTTTTTGGCAGAAAGCTGCAAGTGGTAAACTGGTTTTAACTTCCAAGATCAGCACCTTTCTTTACAGTATTTGCCTCAATCAATGGCGCAAAGAACTGGATAGAAAGAGCAGATTGTCTCACGAGGAGGTAGATAGTGAAGAGTATCAGGATTACGATAAAAAAGAAAATGCAAGAATAATCACCGATTGCATCAATGAGCTCGGAGACACTTGCAGGAGAATATTAACATATTATTATTTCGACGGTCTCAATATGACAGATATTGCTGAAAGATTGAATTTTGCAAATACAGACACTGCCAAGACTAAGAAATATAAGTGTAAGAAAAAACTGGACGCCCTGGTGCTCCAACGCTATAGTAAGAAAGATTTTTTTGATTAATGAGTATCAACCAGCATATAGAAGAATTAACTGATCAGTACCTGAGGGGCGACCTGTCGGGAGCAGAGCTCAGGTCTTTCGAAGATTTGATAGCCAGTGACCCTGTAGTTCAGGAGCATGTGGGGTTTCAGCAGGAGTTAGTAAAAGGCCTTACTGATCACAGGAAAATGCAGCTTAAGAGCAGATTAGATGCTATTGAAGTTGGAACGGGAACTTTTGGTTCTGGCTTTGCTGTAGAGGGTGTGGTCAAAGTAGCCGGGGGTGCAGTAGTAGCGACACTTATAGGAACTGGTATCTATTTTATGCTGCCAGAATCCACAGACAAATTTTCTATCGACGATAAAGTTGAAATTTTGGTAGGTGAGACCACAAGTGCTTTTGATAAAGTCGATGTGCCGAGTATGCCTGTTCCATTGGTTTCTGTTAGTGGCGAGTCGGATGCTGGCGGAGATATGAAACAGTCTGTAGAGTCTAGTGCACATGTTGTAATGAAGCTTGAAGAAACGGTAGCTGACTCTAATCCAACCAAAGAGGGTGTCAAAGAGGAAAAATCTTCGGATTTTATTCCTAAAGTAAGTGTTCCTGAGTTGAGTGAAGTTTCAGATGAAAAAGAGTTTGTCTCTAAAGATATCAGCATTCCGGAAGTATCTGATAACGATATAGTTGGAGAGAAAGATCTTGATCCGATTGATATCAAAACGTTTAATAGAAAGTCAACCGAGATACGTTATAAGTATTTTGAAGGCAAGCTTTTCCTTTACGGTGATTTTAAGAAAGAACCTTATGAGATTTTAGAAATCAACTCTAAAGCAGCAAGGCAAATCTACCTTTACTATGCTGATCAATACTATAACGTGGAGATGAGCGACGAGATCAAAAAGCTAGCACCTATCAAGAGTCAAAAGCTGATTGACGAACTCAAGATTATCCGCGAGAATAAGCTCAACTGATGTTCTTAATATCAGCCTAACATTGGTTAGTTTTGGGGCTGAATGGAACAAAAGACCCGCAAAAAGAGAAAACTTGGAAGTTATCCATTGCTGAGTGTGGTATTTAGCATCACACTGGCCCTTCTTGTCATAGGTATGTTTGGTATGATACTCATTCATGCCAAGAAATTGACAAGAGTTATTCAGGAAAATATCGAGATTCAGGTATTTCTAAACAAGGATATCACCAGTACGGAAATAAGCAAGATCAATCGTTCTTTGGGAACCAAGTCTTATGTCCTGCAAAAAGACGGGAATCCTAGTATCAACCTTATCACCAAAAACGAGGCTGCCGACCAGTTTATAGCTGATACAGGTGAAGATTTTAAAGACTTTCTAGGAGATAATCCTTTGCGAGATTTGCTGGTGATCAATATTGAGCCCGGATATCAGACCACAGATTCGCTTAACTGGATTAAGGCTGAAATAGAATCAATCAATGGTGTTTATGAGGTATCCTATGTGGAATCTTTGGTCGAAAGCATCAATGCCAATTTGAAGAAAATAGGAGCATTTCTAATCGGCTTTTCGCTTATACTGATTTTTGTGGTGGTCATTTTGATTAACAATACCATTAAGCTGGCTTTATTCAGCCAGCGTTTTCTGATCAGAAGTATGCAACTCGTAGGGGCAACCGGCAGGTTCATTCGTTCACCTTTTTTAAAGAGATCCGTATGGTATGGACTGCTTTCAGGTATTTTTGCATCCATAACGCTATACGGCCTTATGCTTTACGCAAACGAAAAAATAGAAGACCTTTCGCAGCTCCAAGATCAGAAAAGCTTGTTATTACTTTTTGCAGCTTTAACCCTTTTGGGAATACTGGTAGCTTTTTTGAGTACCTATAGGGCTGTTAGGAAATATTTAAAAATGTCATTAGACGAATTATATTAAACTATGTCAGACAAAAAAAACTTCGCATTCGCAAAGGCCAATTACCTCATCATGCTTCTTGGGGTATTAATTCTTATCGTTGGTTTTATCATTATGGGTGCCGACGATGAGACTTTCGGGTTTGGCTTTTTTGGCCTTACTCTAGGGCCAATAGTGGTAATGCTTGGATTTGTTACCGAATTTGTGGCCATTTTTTATAAACCGAAAAGTGACAGTGTCGAAGCTCACGACTCTGAAAAATAAATGACCTGGTTAGAGGCTTTGATACTGGGAGTCATTCAGGGACTGACTGAATTCTTGCCAGTAAGTAGCAGCGGACATCTGGAAATCGGTTCGGTGCTTTTGGGTGTTCAATCTTCGGAGAATTTACTTTTTGCAGTAGTGGTCCATGCGGCCACCGCACTGAGTACCATTGTAGTTTACCGGAAAGATATTTTAGAAATTCTCAAGGGACTGCTTGAGTTTAAATTGAATGAATCCTGGGAATTTGCCTTCAAAATTGCGTTATCAATGATTCCAGTGGCAGTTGTGGGAATCTTTTTTGAGGATGACGTAGAACAATTCTTCAGTGGGAATATGGTTTTAGTGGGGAGTATGCTACTCATAACTTCAGCATTGTTGTTTTTCACGCATTTCGCAAAATCGAATGAAGGGAATGTGACCTATGGAAAATCCATAATTATTGGTCTATCTCAAGCCATGGCTATTCTTCCTGGTATTTCCAGATCTGGTTCCACCATTGCCACGGCTTTGTTGTTGGGTGTAGAAAAGTCAAAGGCCACCAGGTTTTCATTTCTCATGGTATTGATTCCTATTCTGGGAGCTAGTTTATTAAAGTTTAAGGATTACCTGGAAGCACCAAAAGTTGAAAGTGGTCTGTCAGCATTTGCTTTGATCATTGGATTTGTAGCAGCCTTTATAGCAGGTTACATCGCCTGTAAGTGGATGATTGGAATCGTTCGTAGAGGAAAGCTTACCTGGTTTGCAGTTTATTGTCTTGTTGTTGGTGCTATCGCGTTGCTATCTCAGTTATGGATTTAAATCAATATCAAGAAGGTAAGCTATTGCTTATAGATAAGCCGCGCGAGTGGACTTCATTCGATGCAGTTAACAAGTTGAGATACGTGCTGAAAATCAAGAAAATAGGTCATGCCGGGACTCTTGATCCATTGGCAACAGGCTTACTGATTATCGGTACTGGTAAATTCACTAAGAAACTAAACGAACTTCAGGGGCTAGATAAAGAGTATGAAGGTGTTTTTGAAATAGGAAAGACGACACCTTCTTATGACCTGGAGACAGCATTTGATTCTGAAAATGATACTAGCCAGGTATCCGAGCAGGATGTTTTAGAAGCTTCCAAAAAGTTAACAGGATTTCAAAATCAGATGCCTCCGGTTTATTCTGCTATCAGAGTCAAAGGGAAGCGAGCATATAAAAGTGCCCGTAAGAATGAAGAGGTAAAGCTTGATCCTCGCCCTGTGACGGTTCATGAATTTGAGATAAAGAAGATTGAGGACACAGAAGTCCACTTCAGGATTAGTTGCTCTAAAGGAACGTATATCCGAAGCATTGCCCATGATTTGGGTGAAATTTTGGGAGTGGGTGCATATCTGAAAACATTGAGGAGAACCGCGGTAGGCGAGTATAGAATAGAAGAAGCTGTGGCTTTGGAAGATTTTGTAAATCAAGTAAATCAGGATGCAAATCATTGATGATTTAACTGACTTTCGTTTTTCGGCCGAGACTGTGGTGACCAGCGGAACATTTGATGGTGTTCATGTAGGTCATCAAAAGATACTCAGGAGCATAGCCAAAGAGGCACAGGTCAACGATATGAAGAGTGTGGTTGTTACTTTTTGGCCGCATCCGCGATTTGTCCTAAAAAAGAATCACGATGATCTCAAACTGCTTTCAACCTTTGAAGAAAAGGCTCAACTGATTGAGAAGAACGGGATCGATTATCTTATAAAAATTCCTTTTACTAAATCGTTCTCAGAGCTTTCATCAGAGCAATTTATCAACGACGTGATAGTCGATAAAATCAACACCAAAAGATTGGTGATTGGTTATGATCACAAATTTGGAAAGAACAGAGAAGGAGGGTTTGATTACCTAAAAGCCAATGCCTCACGATATGGGTTTGAGGTTCGCGAGATTCCCCGACAAGACATAGAGGATGTAGGTGTGAGCTCGACTGAAATCAGAAAGGCTCTGACCGATGGAGATATACGTACTGCAAATGAGTTTTTAGGTCGAAAATACAGTCTTTCGGGTTTTGTGAAGGAAGGAGATCGCATTGGTAGAAGTATAGGCTTTCCTACTGCTAATCTGGATGTGCCAGAGTTCTATAAATTAATTCCACGAGATGGAGCATATGCTGTATGGGTAGAGTTTCAAAACCATATGCACATGGGGATGTTAAATATTGGCGTCAGGCCAACGGTTTCCGGTGAGGAACGCAGGATAGAAGTTAATATCTTTGACTTTGGAAAGGATATTTACAACGAGCGCCTGACCATACATTTTCATAGTTTGCTGCGCAATGAGCAGCGATTTGAAAGCATTGATGCCTTGAAAGCTCAGTTACAAAACGATAAGTTAGAAGCTATAAATATTTTAAAAGATGACTAAGAAATTCTCAAAACTAATACTCATCCTTCTGCCATTACTCATGGCTGTATCATGTAAGAATGATGACGGCCCTTGTTCTGATCTGGGTAAAGTGGGTGGCTTACTTTCAGATTTGGCTTTTCCTGTAAGCAATGACGTGGAGTTAGGTGCGCAGGTGGCAGGTCAGGTAGATAGTATCTACGCTGCTGATATTTTGCCCCAAATAGGAAATGAAGCGGCGTATGCGTATCTAAACTCAATGGTAACAGATATCCTAAATTCTGAAGATATTTTGTATCGTGATATGTTCGCCTGGGATCTGACCATTATTGATCAACCAGACGTTCTCAATGCGTTTGCTACACCTGGTGGGTACATTTATGTCTATACCGGACTGATTAAATATCTGGATAATGCGGATGATTTGGCTGGTGTGATGGGGCACGAGATAGCACACGCAGATAGGAGACATTCCGTCAATCAAATGAAAAAGGCTTATGGTGTTCAAATTCTGGCGAGCATCGTGTTAGGCGGTGAAGCGACGGCCCTAAAAGAAATGGCCGTTGGCCTTGCGGCAAATGCAGCTACTCTTTCCTTCAGCCGTGAAGATGAGGCCGAAGCAGATGCGGCCTCTGTTGAGTATTTGGATGAAACCAGCTTTGCCTGCAATGGTGCTGCGGAGTTTTTTAGAAAACTTGAAGCCGAAGGTGGATCTGGTGTTCCTGAATTTTTGAGTACTCACCCAGATCCGGCCAATAGGGTTGAAGACATAGATGAGAGAGCGGTTTGTCGTGGGTGCTCTACGGAAAATAGCACTGCCAAAATCAATGGTATGACATACGCAGAGTTCAAGGCTCTCTTCTAAAATTATCACCAATGAGATCAATCTCCAGAGCACTTACATTCTTAGCCATTCTCTTGCTTGTTTTGAACCAGGCATGCGATAGTAATGTGCCCGAATTGTTCTCAATTGAAGATGAAAAAGCCCTGGCTACCGAACTTCTTGTTTGGGTTGGTGAGGATTCTACCAAAAGCGTATTTTCACCAGAAGATTACCCGCAAGCATACAGCTACGCTCAGGGAATAATCGATGATGTCTTTGAAGCTGATAGCGTTAATGAACAAAGTCTTTTTGAACACGCTGAGGATTTTGCGTGGGAGGTGTTTTTTCTCAATGATGCTGACATCAATGCCTTTGTAACACCTGGAGGGAAGATTTTTGTTAATTCTGGTCTGATTCAGTTGCTGGAAAGCAAAGATGAGTTTGCGTCGCTCATTTTTCACATGATGGCCCATGCAGACCAAAGGCATGCTACGAAGCAGCTACTTATTTCTTTTTCAATTACTGAATTGAAACAGGCTGCACAGGGCACCAATAGTTTAGCACTAAATGAAATTGGTGAGAACCTTCTGGGCGAGAGAATTGCTTTCTCATTCAGTCAGGGAGATGAAAAGGAAGTTGATAACCTTACCGTTGAGTACTTAGCGCTCGGTGGATATGCATGTGATGCTGCAAAGGGATTTTATCAGGAACTAAACAAACAAGAACAGCAGGGGAATCCACCTGCTTTCTATAATGCTCATGGTTTGACAACCGACCGTCTGACAGATATTGAGGCGAAAGTTTCATTTATGCAATGCAATACTGATTCAGAGGTTGAGGGTGGGTATACTTTTCAGGATTTTCAAAACAGTTTAAAATAGATGAAGAAATCAGAAATTAAGTTTCAGGTTGAATTAGATGATCAAAATATCCCCGAAAAAATTTATTGGGATGCAGACGAGAAGGATGTGCCGGGTCTATCTGAAACAAAATCGATCTCACTGTCATTGTGGGATCATAAAAATCAAAACACCATGCGAATAGATCTGTGGTCTAAGGACATGCCAGTTGAAGATATGAAGAAGTTCTATATCGACTGTCTGGGAGGTCTGGCACAAAGCGCACTAAACGCTACGGGCGATGAGTACATGGCGCAGGAGATGAATAGCTTATGCGATCGCCTGGTCAATCACCTCAAACAGCAGCAGAGCTGATCTACATAATTTTACTACCAAACAAGCCACAATTCCCCTGATTGTGGTTTTTTTTGGCTATTATTAAAAGATTAAATCATACAACAAACAACTTAACCTTATGCAAAGTGCTACTATAAAACCCCTACTTAGCGCGATTCTATTCAACTGTTGTTATTTTCTGGCACAGGCCCAAACGACCATTTCAGGCACAGTCACAGATATTGAAACTGGTGAGCCGTTGATTGGTGTGAATATACTTGTTCAGGGTACTGTATTGGGAACCATAACGGACTATGAAGGAAATTTCAACCTCAATGTAACTTCTGATCCTCCGCTGACCCTCACCATTAGCAGTGTCGGCTATGAGAGACAAGAGTTAGAGATATCCAATAAAGCCATAACCAACTTGTCCGTAAAAATGACTGAATCATTTATGCTCGGACAGGAAGTAGTGGTTTCTGCTTCAAGGGTAGAGGAGAGCATCCTTCAATCTCCGGTGAGTATTGAGAAAATGGACATTCTGGCTATTCAGAACACTTCGTCTGATAATTATTATAAAGCTATAGCTAACCTCAAAGGTGTGGATGTAGCGAGTAGTAGTATAAATTTCCAAATCATAAATGCAAGGGGATTTGGCAATACGGGCAATACACGTTTTGTGCAGCTTACTGACGGCATGGATACTCAGGCACCCGCATTGAACTTTCCGATTGGTAACTTGAACGGCCCCTCTGAACTAGATATTGAAAGTGTGGAATTAATACCTGGCGCATCTTCGGCGCTATATGGGCCTAGTGCTTTTAATGGTGTCTTATTGATCAATGGAAAGAATGCATTTGACTATCAAGGTTTAAGCGCTTTTGTGAAAACAGGAGTAAATCACACTGGAAGTAACGCTGATCATGCGCCCGCGCCACTCTATGATATGTCTCTGAGGTATGCCAAAGCCTTCAAAGATAAATTTGCATTTAAAGTAAATTTCTCATACTCTCAAGCAGAGGACTGGCATGGCACGGATAGAACTGACCGAAATGCCAGCTTGCAACCTGAAGGATTGTCCTTCAACCCGGGAGCTGATTATCCACATTATCACGGAGATGAAGCTGGAATTAATTTAGCTATTTTTCCTTTTAGTGATGATTTTCAATTGATAGCCAGAGGAACTCGTTTTGATAATGGTCGATTTGCTTCTAACTACATCACATCTGGAAATAACGACCTTCCAAGTCATGTTGTAACCTTGACACCATATGCGGAAGAAGATTTAATTGATTATGGAGCTGAAAACATCAAATTCAACACGGGGTTGTACTACAGAATTAATGATAAAGTGGAATTGAGTTATTTGTTTAATGGTGGTTGGGGTACCAGTATATATACAGGTGCACAGCGCTACTCACTTTCCAATTTTGGTATTACCCAACATAGACTTCAGTTGAGAGGGGATAATTTTCAAGTAAAGGCCTACGGTACGTTCGAGGACTCTGGAGACTCATACATTACTGAGTTCTTGGCTAAGCGAGTAAATGATCTGGCTGTAGGTTATAATTACCCTGACGACTTTTTTAGAGAGCAGTTTTATGGACCCAATGGGGAAGGAAGTCTGACTGGATATTTGGTGGATTATGGAATAGAGTACTTAAGGTATTTGGCAGATGATGCGGGGTTACAACCAGGTGAAATTGACGGGTTGTCGCAAGCTGAGCGATTAGCTATCCAGGAAAGTGCTCATCAATCTGCTCGAGGTTATGTAGATGGACTGTACCATCTAGGGGCGGGTACAACTACCACAGACTTGGAAACGGGCGAAACTTACACATGGGAGCAGCTGAAGAAAAAAGCGAAAAAAGGAGTAGTCCCTGATGGGCCTAGTTTTGCTGACAAAAGTGGAATGTATCACGCAGAAGGACAGTATGACTTCAAAAATCAAATTGACTTTATGGAACTCCAGATGGGTGCCAGTTTTAGAATGTATGATCTTGGATCTAAAGGAACAATCTTTCCCGATACTGCAGGCAATGAAATATCTATCAAGGAATATGGGGTTTATGCCCAGATGGGTAAGCGGTTTTCGGAAGAGTTTAAACTTTCAGGATCAGTGAGGTTCGATAAGAATGAAAACTTCAAGGGCCAGGTTAATCCTCGAATTGCCGGTGTTTGGACGATTGGAGGAACGCATAATTTAAGGGCTGCAGTTCAAACTGGTTTTAGGTTTCCAACTACACAGGGACAATACATCGATCTGGATATTATCTCCAGAAGGTTACTGGGAGGACTTCCACAGTTTTATGACACTTACGATCTGACCAAGACCAGCATTACAGGGCAACCTTTAGTCTTTACTCAAAGTTCTGTTGATGCTTTTCGAAATGAGGTTTTCCGAACCGGAGATATCACAGATGCGGCTGCAGGGTTGCTTGAACCATTTACCAATGCCAAACCTGTAAAACCTGAACAAGTAAAATCGATAGAACTTGGTTATAAGAGCTTGCTTGGTAATAAATTTTTGATAGATGCTGTTTACTATTACAACATTTACACTGATTTTATTACGCAGATACAATTAGTGAAGGCAGAAGAGTACACAGATGACGAGTCTCTGGATAGAGATACTTCTCCATATGGCTACACTTATGACCCAGATGCTGGCGCCACAGCCGGTGATGTGGCACCAGGAAGTATTTTAAATGGCACCTCAGACAATGCATATCAGATTTATACCAATATTGACAATACGGTCAAAACACAGGGAGCTGCAATTGGCCTGACCTATAGCCTTCCGAAAGGATATACCATAGGAGGTAATTACAACTGGAATCAGTTTATCAGTGGTTATGATGACAATGCATTGAAAGATTTTAATACTCCAGAGCACAAATTCAATATCAAGTTTGAGAATAGAAAATTGACTAAAAATCTAGGCTTTGCTACAACATGGAGGTGGCAAGAAGGCTTCAGGTGGGAGTCATCTTTTGTGAAAGGCGATGTGCCAGCATATAGCACGCTAGATGCTCAGGTTTCTTACAAAATGTCCAAATTAAAATCCATCGTAAAAGTGGGTGGGTCTAACCTGTTGGGTAACTACTACATTCAAAGTCTAGGTGGGCCAAATATTGGAGCGATCTATTATATATCGGTGACCTTCGATGAATTGATGAACTAAATTAAATGTAAAAAGCATTTATCAACCCCAACCGAAAGGTTGGGGTTTTTTGTTGGATTTGGCGATATTTAGCGCAATGGAAGAAACTCAAGACAAACCAGATCGAATGTTTTCACGTACCCGAAATGCCTTGTATGAGGTTGTATTCGGTACCGAAACACCCGCAGGAAGAGCTTTTGATGTAGTGCTGCTCTGTATCATACTTATCAGTATCATGGATGTGATGCTGGAAAGTGTAAAAGAGTTGAGCGTAGCTTATGATGATGCTTTCACCATCCTGGAATGGAGTTTTACCATTCTATTTACCATAGAGTATTTCCTTCGGATATGGATCACCAGAAGACCCGCGTCATATATTTTCAGTCCATTAGGAATCATAGATTTTGTGGCGCTACTTCCTACATACCTAACTCTTTTTATGACTGGCGGGAGCTACCTGGTGGTGATCAGAGCCATAAGGCTTCTGCGGGTTTTTAGGATATTCAAGCTTACTCGCTATGTAAACGAAGCAAAGGTGCTGGGTGAAGCCATGAAAGGCAGCCGAAGAAAGATTTTAGTCTTTATGGGGTCAGTATCAGCCCTTGTTGTCATTACGGGAACCTTGATGTACATGATTGAAGGAGGACAAAATGGGTTTACCAGTATTCCAAAAAGTATCTATTGGGCGGTTGTTACGGTGACAACTGTTGGGTATGGAGATATAGCACCACAAACTGTGCTAGGACAATCATTTGCTACACTACTTATGTTAATGGGCTATGCGATTATAGCGGTTCCTACAGGCATCATGACATCCGAACTCTCTAAAATGGATAAGATTGAAAAAAAGATGAACTCTAAACCCTGCTTGATTTGCGAGGAGGATTCGCCCAAAGAGGCGAATTACTGTGGCAACTGTGGTAATAAGTTTTGAGGCAAAACTAAGTGACAAAAAAAAGACCAATCAGAATTCTGATTGGTCTTTTTTTGATTGTCTTTAGGCTATTGCGGAGGGGTCATTAAACCCGCAATAACGTGCACTTGTCCATTTGGCTGAACCAATGCATCGCTTGCAGTTGAAGGTACTGCAACCTGAGCTTCAGCAGTTGTGTCGCCATTAGAGTCTATTGCAATACCCGTCAAAATTCCTTTATCAACATTGGTAGGAGCTTCTGTTGTCAAAACAGTAAGTGTTGCTCCAGATGCAGCTGTGAATGTCGCTCCAGTAGTCAAATCAGCAGGACCTACCGCTGATGTAACAAGGTGCGTTGCTATTATTCCATAGAACTGCTGGCCAGAATAGAAATTCATAAAAGCAGCAATTTCGGCAGCTGATGCTTCACCATTTTGGTCTCCAAAGTTGCCGTCAGCGGCAGTTTCGAAGGTGCCATTAGATGGAGCAAAAACAGTTAGAGTAGCATCCTTGTCAGCTAACATTGAAACAATTGTTGCTTGAGAAGCACTAGTAGCAAATGTATCTGCCTTCAATATAGCTTGAGCTAAAAGTGAAAAATCAGCTCCTAGCATAATCGTTCCTCCTAGTGTGTTCAGAAGAGGGGTCAGCGAAGCGCCTACCGAAGGAGAGATCAAAACAGATGAAGTAATGTGAGCTACTCCATTAGAAGCTACGATATCTGCTACTTCTACAACAATGTTTGGATTGGAAGAACCTGTTTTTAAAGTTCCGTCCGAATTTACAGTAATCTTTTCTCCCTGACTGATTGTTGTTACTTCAGTTCCTGAAGTCAACTCTGCAGATGTATAAGCTGTAGCAGCTACGTGATATGCCAGTACTCCTTCTATTACATCAGGGTTAATGGAAGAGATGTTCTGAGGAAAACCAGGAGTCTCCAAAAGGCCAATAAACGCCGCATTAGTTGGTAAGAACGCCGTGTATGTACCCTGAGCACTTAATGCTCCTACAAGATTTGGATATACGTTGAGGTATTTTTTCAGGGAGTCAAGACCTTCAACATTGTTTACAATATCCATAATTGTTGATGAAGCAAAGTCAGAAGCGTCATTGTTGTCATAAGCATTGTCAACATATCCTTCTTCATCAGGACAAACCATAGCGGCAGCACTTGCATCACCTAGTCCATCACCATCCGCATCTGCGTATAGCTCAACTTCAGTACAGTCAGGACCTTTGTCATCGTCATCATCACTACAGCTGACGGTAAATATCAGCCCGAATGCCACAGCGAACATGGCAAGAGCCTTTAATGGATTAATCATGTTTTTCATTATCATCTTCGTTTAGTAGAATTTTAATTTTCGAATTTACTTAAAAATGGCCTTCAAAAAGCTAAGTTTTTGAAAATATTATGCACGCATACTATTTTTTGAAATCCAATTTTGAGATTAACTAAGTAAGTGGTTGACTTGTTGCGAAATTTGTAAAATAATCAAATTGAGATTTTACTGATTTGACTGTGAATCTCATTGATCTTCATCAATCCGGCACTTCCATACCAGGGTCTGAGGTCCATCACAAGTCTCCCGGATACAATTGCTGGATCTGTTTTGGTGAGTTTTTCGGCCTCTTCAATCGACTCAACTGCAAAAATGTAAATGCCGCGAATCTCTGAGTTGTCCATAAAAGGGCCGGCCAGAACAAGTTTTCCGTCTTCAGCCATTGCTTTTATATTGTTGAGATGAGCTCTTTGAATGGAATCAGCCTCGGCTTTGCTTTGGCTTCTCTCAGGTCCAGCTTTTAAGAAGGCCATCACATACTTTCGCATCCCGTACTGATCGGCCCCAACTTTGGCGGCCATCAGGCTATCATAGCCGGTTACAGCTTCTGCTACTGGTGTTTTCAACTTTTTTGTGGAATCACAAGACCATACGGTAGCCAATACAATGATAATTAGTAAGATATCTTTCATTTATTCTTGTTTAAGCAAATTGAAAATAGTCAATCCTGATTTTGGAACAAAGCCTTATTTGAGTGTAAGCCATAATTTGTATCCAGACGGTAGTTGAGCGAGTTGATTGATGGCTTTCTCGGTAAGCTGGAAAATGCGGGGATAACCGCCAGTAACCTGAGCGTCTCGCATGAGTACTATCAATTGACCAGAAGGGGTTAGCTGAACGGTTCCCGGTATCACGTTTGAAGTAATGATCGACAGGTTATTGATGAAGGGTTTTTCACATTCCAGCCGATACCCCATCCTGTTATTTTCGTTGATTTGAAACGTTTGATCTAGCAACTCTTTTATTTCCTTTTTGGGAATCAGATTAAAATCGGGTCCCGGAGTAATTTCTAACTTTTTTGCTCCAAAAAGGGTGGGATCAGTTTTGACATGCGTGAAAGAGTGGTCAGGGTTTGCCGTCTTATAATTGAAGGAATCACCTTTCTCCAAACGTCCTTTTAAGGTTATGCCCTCGTATTGTGAAGTACTATTCAGGGTTAGGTCGGATTCCAGACCATGCACCCCGATGTAGCATCGCACCCCATATCGCACTTTGCCAAAGGCCAGGATGTCATTCTCGCATATCTCAATTTTATGATTCATTGTTACTGGCGACCCATTGAGCGTTGGTGAAATATGTGCGCCAGTGATAGCAACAATCGTTGGGCTGTCAAACTGTATTTTTGGACCACTCAAGGTTACTTCAATTACAGGGTTTTGCTCTGCATTATTGACCAGCAGATTTGCAAGTTTGGCACTTTGCTGATCCATAGCTCCAGAGAGTGGTACGCCCAAGTGCCGATAGCCAAATCGTCCCAGATCTTGAATGGAGGTATAAGCACCAGGCGATACGATAGTGAGTTTATTCATCTTTAAGAATGGAGTTGAAGTCAAACACATCAAGGTGCGATTCCAGTTTGGCTACTTTATACTCTTGTTTGGACACTGCGCTGAACCGCACGGTATCTCCCGGGTGTACGAAGCATGGATTTGGTGATTTGGCATCAAATAATTTAAGAGGGCAATTGCCTAAAATATACCAGCCACCCGGAGAGGAGGTGGGGTAAATGCCCGTTTGGTTTCCTCCGATGGCTACAGACCCTTCAGGTATCCGAAGCGGTGGTGTTTGCTTTCTGGGCAAATGTAGGCTTGAGTTTAGACCGGACAGATACATAAAGCCCGGTAAGAAGCCCTGAAAATGCACCAGGTAGTCTGTGGATGTGTGGATTTTGATTATCTCATCTGAGTTCAGGTTCAGTGCTTTCTCCATTTCTTCTAAATCCTGTCCATATTCGTACTCATAGCACACTGGAATTTGCCAGATTTTAGAATCATCAACTGAAATAGGGTTGATGGTTATTTTGGACAATACATTAATCAGTGATTTAGTATCAATCAAGTCTGGATCGAATGCAACCGCCAGCGATTTGTAAGCAGGCCATGTTTCTATGATTCCCTCAATTTTAAGTTGCCGTATGGCACTCTGGAAGGATAAAATCTGGTTCAATAGGGATTTGTTAATCTCATGGTTCCATTCTAAAAGCAGGTTAGCGTCACCCATCAACTTGAATTCAGGGAGATTCATTTTTGGATATCTTTTAGAGCCTTCAAAATCTCAACAGCGTTAGGGTTGTCGCCATGCACACAAAAGGTCTCAGCACGCAGGTTTACTTTAGTGTCATTGATGCTTTTCGCCCAGCCTTTTTTAACAATGCTTAATACCTGAGCTTGAGCCAGTCGAGGGTCTGTGATTACGGCATCTTCTTGAGATCGGCTCATAAGGGAGCGGTCTTCGTTGTAGCGCCTGTCGGCGAATGCCTCGGTTTTTACTTTCCAACTATTTGTCTTTGCCAGCAAGGAAAAAATAGACTGATCAGGAGCTAAAAATGGGATATGTCGAAAATCTTTGAGAGCATCCAAAATCAGCCGTGCAGTTGTCACGTCTTTAGTAGCCAGGTTGTAGAGGGCACCATGTGTTTTGATATGAGTGAGATTGGTGCCAGCGTTTTTACAAATGACAGCCAAATCTGTTACTTGATTATAAAGGCTCTCCGTCAAACGATCGGGACTAATTTTCATCATAGCCCTTCCAAAATTGTCCTTGTCAGGAAAAGATGGGTGTGCACCAATTGAGACATTGTTAGTCAAGGCTAATTCTACAGTCAATTTCATACTATCTTCATCTCCGGCATGACCGCCACAGGCTATACTGCAGGCATCAAGAAATGGCATGATCAAATGATCCTGACCAATTCCTTCACCTACATCACAATTCAATTCGAAATTCTTCTGTGTCACAATCTATTTGTTGTAATTTTCATTTTTTAACTGCTTATGACATGGTTTTGGGTGAGCCTCAGAGTCCCATGTCAAGATGATTTTATTGCATATAATTTACAAAGGCTTAACCTTCAAAGAGACAGATATGGTCACAATTTATCACAATCCGAGATGTATGAAAAGTAGGGAAACCCTCGCCCTTCTCGAAGAAAAAAAGGAAGATGTTTCAATAATCGAATATTTGAAGGAGCCGCCAAGCCGAGAGCAACTGGTGGCGATTATCAAAATGCTCGATATAAGCCCCGCTCAATTGATCAGAAAGGGGGAGACTGATTATAAAGATAACTTCAAAGGCAAGGATCTTTCTGATGATGAATGGATAGAGGCCATGTTGCAGTATCCTAAGCTGATCGAAAGACCCATCGTGATTAAGGAAGGAAAGGCTGCCCTCGGACGACCGCCTGTTCAGGTTTTGGATATTCTTTAGTATGAAAGCTATAGTCTGCAAGTCCTTTGGCTCCATTCTAAATCTGCAATTTTCGGATATGGATAAGCCTATTCCGGCAAAAGATGAAGTGCTGATCAAAGTAGATTACTGTGGAGTGAATTTTCCTGATACGCTGATCGTTGAGGGGAAATATCAATTTCAACCTGAGTTTCCCTTTGCGCCAGGCGGAGAGGTTACAGGAGAAGTTGTGGGGATGGGTGTAGACGTTTCAGGCCTGAAGCAGGGTGATATGGTGTTGGCCGCAATGGGTTGGGGTGGCTTTGCTGAGTATGCTGTCGCAAAAGCTTCCAACGCCTTTGCAATCCCACATGGAGTTGACCACAAGGAAGCTGCCGCATTGCTAGAAACTTATGCCACTGCTATTTATGGGTTGCACAATCGTGCGAACCTTCAGAAAGCCGAATCACTTTGCGTACTTGGAGCTGCTGGCGGTACAGGTACTGCCGCTGTTCAGCTGGGTAAGTTGCTGGGTGCTAGAGTGATTGCATGTGTTTCCAGTGAAGAAAAGGCGAGATTTGCCAAAGCAAATGGAGCCGATGAGGTCATTGACTATACCAAAGATGACCTCAAAAGCTCCCTGAAGGATTTAGGAGGATGTGATGTTGTTTTTGATCCGGTGGGAGGAGAAAATGCGGAAAAAGCCTTCCGTGGCTTGAAACCAAACGGAAGGCATTTGGTCGTTGGTTTTGCTTCGGGAAATATTCCCAAATTGCCCTGGAATTTGCCTCTGCTCAAAAGTGCTTCTATTGTTGGAGTTTTCTGGGGACATTTTTGGCGCAATAATGCCGCGGAGAACAGGAAGAATGTAGCTCAATTGCTTCAGTGGCTTGCTGAGGGTAAGATCAAACCGAATATTACTCAGGAATATAAACTAGAAGAAGGGGCTCAGGCTCTGCTCTGTATTGCCGAAAGAAGAGTGAAGGGAAAAATAGTTTTGGAGGTTTAAAACCTTTGGTTGAGCCTGATGCCGACATAATTGTGGTTGGTGGCTTCCGGGTTGGCTTTCCTTCTCCATACAGCGGTTATTCCCAAGTCAAAAACTGACCAGCTGAACATTGCTCCGGCACGGTGCTGCCAAATCCACTTAGTGGCGCTGGTTGTGAATACCGAAGTGTCATCGAATAAACCTCCTTGAAGCGTAGCATTGTAAATCACATATTCCATTCCTGGCGAATAAAAGAAATACGATTCCACTGTCTTTTTCTCCGAACTTCTCACTTTTACATCGCCCAAAGAGCTGGATGTGTAGGCTGATGAAGTCAGCGGCTTTAGATTCCCTACGCGCATCACCAGATCATATCTTAGCAGATTGTAAACCGTGCCTAGTTTTAGGTTTGACTCCCCGGCCAGTTCAAAAGCATGAGATGCGAAATAGGTGTTTATATGGGTAAGGTTCAAACCGATAAGTGGCGTGTCCTGTATCTGGTCTTCCCACCCTAGTGGCTCCTGCATTCCAAACCAGTCGTGCCATTGCGTTTGCGTTTCACCCATCAAAGCTTTTGGTCCAAGCCAACCCAATTCCAGTTGAGGTCTGAGGTAATGTCCTTTCTTGAAATAGTATTCGTTGGCCAGGGAAAATGAGACCACCCCGGCGTAAGGTCTATCTCTATATTGAGATAACCGTTCACCAATCCAACTCGGCGTGTACATCTGGTGGTTGAGTTGGTAAGATCTGATGACCTTGGCTCCATGGCTGCTGTCCTTCAGGTGCCTGAAGGCGGCATATATTCCGCTGCTGTAGTATTGATCTTTTTCCAGGTTTCCTGTAAAGGCGTCATTGTCCACAATCAATTGACCCTCAAACCTCATGATGTTAGTTTGCGCCTCAGCACTCAAAATGGAAAGAGTTGCGATGAAGAAAATTAATTTTTTTCGCATTGTGCCGCAAAGATAGATATTTGCCCAATTCAATGATTATGGATGATTCATTTCTAAAAGCCAAACTTGACGAAAGAAGCAACGCTGGAAACCTTAGAAGGTTACCGGAAACCAGAAAACTAGAGGATTTCGTATCCAACGATTATTTGGGGCTAGCGGGCAGCAAGGAGCTTTTCCGTCGTATTCACGAGCGGGTAGGTGAGGAGGCTCCCATGCTCAACGGTGGAACCGGAAGCAGGCTGCTTTCAGGGAATCATCACTTCTACCATGAGTTGGAGGAGCAACTACGAGATATATTCAAAGCTCAATCTGCACTTGCTTTTAATTCGGGGTATGCTGCCAACCAGGCTTTGGTTGCATCGGTGGCATCTAAGGGCGATACGATTATTTATGATCAGCTGTCGCATGTCTGCCTCAAAGAAGGAGCATGGCTGAGTCAGGCGCAAACCGTGGTGTTTCGCCACAACGACCTGGATGATCTAAAAATGAAAATTCAGCAAGCTTCGGGGCGTGTATTTGTGGTCACCGAGACCATTTTTTCTATGGATGGGGACATAGCTCCCCTTGAAGAAATCATCGAGATATGCAATGAATTTGGTGCCTTCCTGATTGTGGATGAAGCGCATAGTACGGGAGTTGTCGGGCCAAAAGGTGCCGGTTTGCTTGTTGAGCATGATTGGCACCATGAGGTATTCGCCCGGGTTTACACTTTCGGCAAAGCGATGGGTGTGCATGGGGCATGCATAGCAGGATCTCAAAGACTCAAAGAATTTTTGATCAATTTTGGGCGTCCATTTATCTACACTACTTCACTACCGCCTCACAGCGTGATCAGCATCGAGGAGAGTTTTAAGTTTTTGGCCAATCACATTGATCTTCAGATTAGGTTAAAAGAAAAGATCAAAATATTTCGATCGCTATTTCCTGATAGCTCCAGCGAGACGGCTGTTCAGCCAATCATGATGGGCTCAAATGAGAAGGCCAAAGGTGTCTCTGATGGATTGTTAGAAAATGGATTTGATGTGAGGCCTATTCTTTCGCCTACCGTCAGGCGAGGCACAGAAAGGCTCAGGGTTTGCCTACACGTTTTCAATTCTGAAGATGTTTTAAAAAGCCTTATTGTTTCCTTTAATAACCTGTACTGATCATTTTCTGTTATTTGTCGATGAAATCAGTTCGTTAATCAAATAATAGTTTTAACTGAAATAGGAGTTGATAAATTCACGGCAGCAAATGTTAAGGTCAACCTATGCGATCCACTCGATTCAAAATTTTATTATTCTCAGCGTTCAGCTTTATTTTCATTTCTTCCAATGCTCAAAAATACTGGGATGGAGGCGCTGGTACCACCAACTGGACTGATGGTAATAACTGGAGCCCAAATGGAGTGCCAGGCAATGGCTCAGATGTGATTATTGGCTCTGGAGATGTTGTAGTTATATCTTCAACTATTACTCAGGTGCCCGATGATATCACGATAGAGGATGGAGGAAGTCTTACTATAGCAAGCGGAGGAAGTCTCGCTACTGACAATAATGGGGGTAATCAGGGAACACTAACTATGAATGACGGTGGCGTCTTGAACATCACTGGAGGAACGCTGGATATTGGAGATCGGGCTTATATCAATTCTGGATCAGTGATCAATATTACATCTGGAATGCTGGATATTGACAATGACATGTTTGTTGATAATGCTACTGTGAATATTTCAGGAGGAGAGCTGGAAGTTGGCACAGTGGGTAATGACTACAGCCAATTTTCTAACGGATCCACATTGAATATGTCGGGAGGTACTTTTGATAATCAGGATATGTATTTTGATGATTCTGACTGGAATGCTTCCAGTGGGTCATATGATGGAGACTGGTTTCAAGCTACCGGAACTTCCACAGTGGATTTCGTAGGTGATTCAGATATGACCGCTAATTCTTTGATCGTAGCAGAAGATGCCGTTTGGACTTTTGATGGTGATACAATGGACGTTAACTACCTTGAGGCTCAAGACGATTCTGAGATGAATCTTGACGGGGGAACTGTGACGGTGGACTATTTAGGGGCATTTGATGACAGTGTTTTAAACATAGCAACGACAGTAACCAGTGCATCAAATGCGGCATGGGCAGATTTGTATTTATGGGATAGCGCTACTATTAATATAACCGATGGTGCAGATATTTCAGGCTTTACAGATTTGAATATGAATGGTGACTCTGGCGGAGATGGTGGAAATGCTACATTGAATATGGATGGAGGTTCATTTGCAGTAGATGATGGTTGGGATATTGATGGTACTACCGGAGATAGTATAAACCTTTCAGGAGGAGATATTACAGTGCCTGGCACTATTGATATTGGCGATTCAGATGTAGTGATTACCAAAACAGATGGTAACCTGACTGCAGGTGATATCAGCGATACCAACGGAAGCCAGACATCCAACTTCTCACCACCGATAGGAGGAAGTATGATGGTAAATGGATCTGAGCTTCCAATTGAACTGCTTGATTTCAGAGGTGAATTTGTAAATGCATCAGTTGAACTGAGCTGGGAAACTGGCTCTGAAATTGACAATGATTACATGGAAGTACAGCGATCTTATGATGGTGAAGAGTTTATCGTTGTGGGTGTGATCGAAGGAAATGGAACCACCTCTGATGTTCATTATTATTCTTATACAGACCGAAACCCTCGATCCAATGATATCATTTATTACAGATTGGTTCAATACGATTTTGACGGGCAGAATGAGACCTTTGATATGATAGCGGTTAAACCCGTATTTGATTTCACAAATGCTTCAGTAGAGATTTTCCCTAACCCTACTTCTGAACGGGTAAATGTGTCTTTTGCAGGCATGGAAATCAATGAGACGGTTCAGGTTCAGATAGTTGACCTGAATGGACGGGTAGTTCTGGAGAGATACGAAGAACTGAATGGAGCAACGCTCACTTTCCAAAACTTATCGAGCCTAAAGGAAGGGGTTTATCTCATAAACATAAGCACCGGGACATATACCAGCAGCAATAGGCTGATGATAAAAAGGTAATTTAAAAGGGGCTGTAAGCCCCTTTTTTTCATGCATACCGCTATACATTTAATTAACATAGACTTCTCGCAACCTTAATTTTTCATTGCTCAGTGAGCAATCCTTGTGATCTAATTTCGTGGCTTAAATATCCAACCATGAAGTTTGTTCAGTTATTACTTTTGAGTGTCTTTTTTGTAGTGGCGGCATGTAGTCCATCGCAAAAAAAAGTAAATACCTATATTCTTAAATTTAAGGGAAGTGAGTCCATGCATGCGGCGTTTGATGTGTTGAAGAATGAATTCGAACGCACCCAGGATAGTGTTAAAATTATCATAGAAGGAGGGGGTAGCCGTACAGGTCTCATAGCTATTAAAGAAGGAACAGCTGATGTGGGGCTTTCTTCCTACAGGTTCAATCTCGATTCGATACTAGGCGCTGAACACGGCGTGACGGAGCATATTGTGGCCTACGATGGGATCGTTTTGATTTGCAACAAGGAAAATCCGGTGGATAAATTGACCAATGATCAGATCATGTGGATATTCTCCGGTGGAGTATCGGACTGGAGTCAGCTTGGGGGGCAGCCGGGCAGAATCGTGCCGGTGATACGGGATCAAAATTCAGGTACTCAAAAGTTTTTTCAGAGCTATTTCAATATTGATAAGCCCAACCCTTTGGCCATTGTGTCTTCAGAAAACAAGTCCATTGTTTCCAGAGTGACTGAAAATCAGAATGGGATCGGTTTTATAGGTTTTGGCTATTTCACTGAAAGGATCAAAAGTCTTGATATACCATCGAACCCTAAGAGCGATACTACCTATGCCTCTGCTACTTTTAGAAACCTGGGAGCAGGCAAATACCCGCTAAGACGCTCCCTTCAGATGTATTATCGGGATACTCAAAACCCAGGGCTGCAGGCCTTTTTGCAATACTTAGAGACCCCAGAGGCCGCACTCCTTATCAAGGAGCAGGGACTTTTACCAAAGAAAGAAAACCAATCGATTGCATTGAATTGACGGTGCGGTAAAGCCTATTTCAAAAGCTGTCTTAACTTCGCTGCATGAATTATTTCGTGACAGCTATTGGAACCGACTCTGGCAAAACCGTAGCAAGTGCTATTTTGGTGGAGGCTCTTGGAGCTGATTATTGGAAGCCTGTTCAGGCGGGTTTTCCCACTGACACTGCGGCGGTGCGTTTTTTGGTGTCTAACCTTGAGTCAACTTTTTTTCCTGAACGCTACTTACTCCAAACTCCGGCATCTCCACATGCGGCTGCAATAATAGATGAAGTAGAGATTCGGCTTTCGGATTTTGAATTGCCAGGCACTTTTAATGATCTGATCATTGAGGGAGCCGGCGGAGCGCTCGTTCCGATAAACGATCAGGATTATGTCATTGATTTGGCTGATAAATTGGATGCTGAGGTTGTAGTTGTAGCTGATTTATATCTCGGAAGTATAAACCACACGCTACTTACCGTAGAAGCCCTAAAAAACCGGAAACTCAAGGTGAAGGGAATTATTTTCAATGGAGAGAGTAATCCCGAAAGCGAACGAATCATTTTACAAAAATCTGGATGGAAAAAGTTGTTGCATATCCAAAAGGAGGATCAAATTAACCCAGAGACCATTACAAAATATGCGGCTCTTTTAAATGAGAATTGGCAATGAACGAAATTGAAAAAATCGACAGAGAAAATATTTGGCACCCATTTTCACCGCTGGCGGGAAACAAACCTATATCGGTAAAAAAAGCGAAAGGTGTCTACTTGTATACCCATGACGGACGCAAAATCATGGATGCCATCTCATCGTGGTGGGTAAACGTGCATGGGCATAGCCACCCCAAAATATCCAAAGCCATAAGCCGACAAGCGGCAAAAGTGGAACAGGTAATATTTGCAGGTTTTACGCACAAGCCAGCCGTTGATCTCTCCAAGACACTGATGAAACTGCTTCCTCAGTCTATTTCTAAGGTTTTCTTTAGTGATAATGGAAGTACATCCGTGGAAGTTTCATTGAAATTAGCGATTCAATACTGGTACAATCGAGGCGAGAAAAGAAAGAAAATCATTGCACTGGAGGGAGCTTATCATGGTGATACCTTTGGCAGCATGTCCGTGGCTGAGCGCAATATCTTCTCTGCCCCATTCAATACCTATTTGTTTGATGTAGAGTTTGTGCCATTTCCTTCAGGTGACGGAAAGCAAGCTATTTCTCGGATGCAGGAATTGGTCTCAGACAATACGGCCGCATTCATTTTTGAGCCTTTGGTGCAGGGAGCGGCAGGCATGCAGATGTATGATCCTGAGATTCTGGATCAACTGATCAGTATTGCAAAATCAAAAGATGTGATCTGCATTGCCGATGAGGTGATGACTGGTTTTGGGCGAACTGGTAAAATGTTCGCCTCAGATTATCTCAAAAACGATCCGGATATGTTTTGTCTGTCCAAAGGTATAACCGGAGGCTATTTGCCAATGGGTGTAACGGCGGTTAACAATCGCATTGTAGAGGCTTTTGATGTAGAAGATAGAAACAAAGCATTCTTTCATGGACATTCATACACGGCCAATCCGTTGGCCTGCGCTGCGGCAAATGCCAGTATGAAATTGTTGCTGACAAAAAAGTGTCAGAAGCAAATAGCCCAAATCTCAGAAAGCCATGAGCAGTATGTGGCCGGTTTCAAATCGACACCTCAAGTGAAAGAAATCAGACATAGAGGTACAATCCTGGCTATTGAAATGAAAGTAGAGGATGCAGGCTATACCAGTGATATCAAAGAACGGATCTATGACTTCTTCATGGAAAGAGACCTGTTGCTGAGACCATTGGGTAATGTCATATATATATTGCCTCCATATATAATTTCCAAGAGTGAGCTGGAAAAGCTTTACGGTGCGATAGACGAATTTTTGGCTCAGTTTTGATCTTCTGAGTCTATTGACATACCTAAATGTGAAATAGTATTTCCCATGTTGTAGGGCTATGTGTAATTCGAGCATTGAGTCGTATATTTGTTCATCATCCAACTTGATCCAAATGAAATCAACTCTAGCTTTTATTTTTTTATTTGTTGTTTATAGTGGACTAACGCAGACCCACGCGGTTACCGAGACAGGGGATGAGGTTATTCTTTATGATGATGGGAGCTGGTCTTTTTTAGACGGAGACCTTGAGGCTGAGGACGCAGAGATACCAATTAATGAAAGCTTATTTGAGAAAGACAAAAAGTCCACCTTTCAAATTAAAAGTAAGAAGTTGGATGTGGGTTTATCAATAAACCCCAAAGAATGGTCTTTTACAAAGTCGACTGACAATGAATCTGCTGAGTTTGAATTTCAGATGAAGGGAGAGGATCTGTATGGTATGATGATCACCGAGAAATTTGAAATACCGCTTGAGACTCTTAAACAAATTGCCTTAGACAATGCCAGAAGTGCGGCAAATGATATCCAATTGATGAAAGAGGAATACCGAATGGTCAACGGTGTGAAAGTTTTGATGATGCAGATTAAAGGCTCTATTCAGGGCATAAAGTTTATATACTTCGGATATTATTATTCATCTTCCATGGGTACCGTACAATTAGTGACTTATACGGGAGAAGGTTTGTTTGAAGAGTATTATGATAAAGCTGAAACCCTTTTGAACGGTTTTGAAGAACTTTAGCATTTTAAGCCGCTCCTTTAAACCCCTTTGGTAAAGGCCTGTAAGCATAATAAGAGAGCACTTCCTCAATCGCAAGTTTGATAGCTTCATTTATTGGGACGAAGGTGTTGCCCATTCTGAAATCTATTTGTGAAAGCTTTTTGAAGTAGTCTGTGAATATTGGCACATATAAGCCGTCTTTTATCTTTGTGACTGTGTTTTCGTAGTTTTCGGCTTGCTGTTCTTTTATGATTTTGCAGGTGGCAAGCCGGAGCTGACCAAATTTATCCCTGCCGGCACCAAAACCAAACAGCCTGCATATCAACCCACGGTACGGGTACTCGCTACATGTTCCTTTGGTTTTATCTTCGACTGACAGAGGTGTATATATAATACATATCGAGGGGCCTTCTTCAGCTAGTTTATCTAAAGTTTCCTGAGCTTTTCCCTGAAGAAAAAGGTGATAAGCGTACGGTAAAAATTCCAATGGAGTAGCGTCAATATCTGGTTTGGTGCAGCAGTGGCCACACCCAGATACACAATGAAGTCCCGTTTCTGAGCGGAAAGTAGCGATTTCATCATCGAGAAGACCAAACAACCGTTCGATCGATCTCACTCTGCGTACTATTGACATAAAGGTGCGCGAATGTACGAAATGAACGGAACTTTGTTTTTTTATTTTCAAACAAAATCAGAGGCCACTTTGAGGAAGCGGCCTCTGATCTGCCAATCTAAGTTACCATGAATATTGTAAGCCTAGGGTGCCTATTCCTGTTGTTTTCATTTGCGGGCCGTTGAGATTCTGATAGAATGGTAGCTCATATTCCACCCCAATTCGAACGTTTTTCAAAGCTCCATTTGGTATATAGATATTGAACCCCAATCCACTACTAGCTGTCGTCCCTCCAAAATTTTCTGTCTGTAGTGTAGGCGACATCATGGGGTTGGTATATGTAGGGTCGTTCCCCGATATTTTCCCAGACACAGATCCCTTCACTTTTGCAGAGAAGCTCAGCCATTCTGTGGTTTTGAAGCCTACCCAGCCCAGCAGGCATCCTTTGTTGCCAAATGCATAGCTTCGGTTATTTTCCCCAATACGAATGGTACCCATGGTTTGCGCACCCCACGAAAGGGCTCCTTTTTGTCCCATATAGGTGATTCCTGGCATCACATCCCAGGTGCCAGACCCTATTTGCATGGGATAGGGCAGCTGGGTCGCATTCGGATCAGACATGGGCGTTACATCTTCATTATCTATAGAGCCAACAGGGACACTCAACCCCAGATTGGCATGAATGCGCTGACCTTTTACATCCAAGAGCTTGTATAACCCCGAAATCTTCAGGTCTCCCAGGCCTGATGAAGATGTTTCGAATCGGCTCGTCATGCCATTCATTCTCATGGCCATATCCATATTCAACTCCACATAGTTGGACATGATCATGAGCGTCAACCTGTCCGATGGCGCATACATGACACCCAGCATGTGCATGTTCATAGTCATGCTCTCCGGAACCATCATGTATCCCTGGTCAAACGCACCGTCAGAAGAAATATCTTCAGACCCGTCGCGTAGGCCATCCATACCCATCATCATGTAGCGGTATGACACCATCCAGTCACCTTTGCCGTGGGTGTGATCGCCCATTACGGAGATTGGGGCATGACCGTCCGGCCTGCCTGATGTCCAATTTTCCTGAGCGTTTATTTGAGAAAAAACCGCGCAAAGTAGCACGGCAACATATATTTTAAGTTGCATTGAAAAGTTTTATTGTAAATAGAAAATAGAAATTTTGGGCGCGTGATCCTCGACTAGTCGTCATCGGATCACCGGGCTGTTTGCTACAAGTCCTCGCTCGGTTCTCGCTCCGGGCTTTTCGCTTCCATCCCTCGCGCATACCCCAGGTATCACAGTCATCCATACTTCTGATGTTGGTTAGATTGCTGATACTGCAAATAGGGGTAAAGGGTCTATGCCTTACCTGGCGGGTCTATTAACTCATCTTGCCAATGGAACTGGTAAAAACAAAACTCACCTGAGAGGTGGGTAACGTTGGTAGCGCAAAGGTTAATCCTGTCCGACTCCTGAACAGATAAGAACAGAGGAGGTACCTCAGTATTGTACTGATATTTGGCAGTTTGAGGGCTGTTTTGCTCTGGTGATTTCAGATCATCAAGGGAGCATACCTTGCCACATACAGTGATTTTGCGTCCTACCACTTCCAAAAACTCCACTTTATCTTCGCAGAGATATGCCTGATACAAGTATTGCAGCGTCAGTGATAGGCTACTTATCAGTAGTATATTTAGAATGGCTATGGAAAAGAGTCTTTTCACTACTCAAAGATGGCACGCTTTAGCAAGGATCGCAATCTTCTGCTGCGGTTTCAAACTCAATTGTCGCATGATCTATTTTGAGATGAAGCAGAGTGTGTTTGGCTTCTTGTTTGATTTTAGCCAATGAGATTAAATTTTCTTTTTCATCCACCACCAGGTGAACAGAGAGCACGTGAAACTGCCCATCCAAAGACCAAACATGACAGTCGTGGAAGTCAGAAACACCTTTTAGGTTTCGAAGAGTTTCGTGTATTTTCTCTATCTCGATTTCTTCGGGTACACCCTGCAAAATGATCTTGGCTGCCTTTTTCAGGTTTTTGTAAACATTGAAAAGGATAAATGCAGCTATCCCCATGGCCAGTATGGGATCCATGATAGGGATAGACCAAAACTTAATGATAATCGCTGCTATCAGTGTGGCCACCCAGCCGAGGATGTCTTCCAGCAGGTGCAGGTACACCGCTCTTTCGTTAAGCGTTACGCCTGTGTGTAGCTTCCACGCGGCAAGTCCATTGAAGACAATACCACCAATGGCAAGGTAGATCATGCCTTCGCCGTTGGGATTTTGAGGGTCTAAAAGTCTTGGGATCGATTCGGTCAAAATAATGATAGATCCTACAACCAAAACAATGGAGTTGATAATGGCGCCAAGCACAGAAAAGCGGGCATAGCCATATGAGAAATTATTATCGCGCTCTTTTTTTGATACATTTTGGAAGTACCACGATACACCCAGCGATAAGCTGTCGCCAAAATCATGCAGCGCATCGGATAAGATCGCTACACTGTTTGTCCATAACCCACCGATCAGCTCAATGATGGAAAAAGCCAGATTGATGAAAAATGCCACCTTGATGTTTTTGGTGGAGGCAGGCCCGTGATGGTGATGTGTGTGATCGTGGCTCATAGATAAAATAAAAGCTTCCGATGGGAAGCTTTTCTATTAACGATTTTTAAACATTTCTGTTAGGATCAAACCCTTCTAAATAGTCAGCCACCCTTCTTACAAACATGCCGCCAAGTGCACCATCTACTACCCGGTGATCGTAGCTGTGAGATAGGAACATCTTGCTTCTGATGCCAATAAAATCTCCTTGTGGAGTCTCTATGACGGCAGGTTTCTTCTGTATGGCTCCCAAAGCCAGAATCCCGACTTGCGGCTGCATGATGATAGGTGTTCCCATCACATTGCCAAATGAACCTACATTGGATACGGTAAAGGTTCCTCCTGAAAGTTCATCAGGTGAAAGCTTGTTTTCGCGGGCTCTCTTGGCCATGTCGTTCACTTTTTGGGTCAACCCCAAAATACTTAGCTGATCGGCATTGCGGATCACCGGAACGATCAGGTTTCCACTAGGAAGCGCCACTGCCAACCCAATGTTGATATCGGCTTTCTTAATGATTCTGGATCCATCCACCTGCACATTGATCATAGGATAATCCTTGATCGCTTTTACAACTGCTTCCAGGATGATGGGGGTATAGGTGAGTGCCTGTGCGTCTCTTTCCATGAAGAGCTTTTTCATTTTGCCTCTCCATTTCACAACTTCGGTAACATCTGCTTCCACGAATGATGTGACGTGCGCAGAAATCTGTTTAGAAGCGATCATGCGCTCGGCAATCATTTTGCGCATGCGATCCATTTCTATGATTTCATCCTCACCGGAAGCCACGACAGGCATTGGTTCAGGCCTTTTGGTTTGACCATTGGATGCGGCTGGTGCCGTCTTGTTTTTCAGGTAAGCAAGCATGTCCGTTTTTGTGACTCGCCCATCCTGACCGGTTCCCGGTATGGTCTCCAGTTCGGTCATTGAGATGTTTTCCTCTTTGGCTATATTTTTCACCAAAGGAGAGTAAAAACGTGTGCTTCCTTGTGACTCCACTTTTTCTGCAGAGTGTTCTTGTACAGCAGTCTCTATGAGTTTTTCTGCCTCAGTTACCAGTTCAGACTCATCGGGTTCCTCTTGAGGGATTGCAGCATCACCATCCGTTTCGATCATGGCGATAGGTTTTCCCACTTCTACAACATCTCCCTCTTTGGCCAAAATTTCTTTGAGCACTCCTGTGTAGAGAGAAGGTATTTCGGTATCTACCTTGTCGGTGGCTACCTCGAGAATCGACTCATCTTCTTCAATATTTTCACCTTCTGTTTTGAGCCATGATAGGATGGTTCCTTCCATCACACTTTCGCCCATTTTCGGCATTACCAATTCAACTAAAGGCATATATTTTTTGATTTAGGGTGTATTACTGGTACCCTCAAAGGTACAAAATTCCCTAGTCAGCTTGAAAATTTAGTCTCAACATATTCAGTGCCATGTAGGCACTGTACTTGATATTGAGAACCCGGTCTTTTGAAAAATTAAATTTCTTAGCGACTGTTTTATGCTTGTCTGAATAACTGATCCAAACCGTTCCGACAGGTTTTTCTTCTGTGCCTCCTCCAGGACCAGCGATACCGCTTATGGAAATTCCTATGTCTGTTTTCAGTTTTTCACGGACAGCTTTTGACATTTGAACCACCACTTCCTCACTCACAGCACCTAGTTTATTCATCATCTCAGCGTCCACACCCAGCTCATTTTCCTTTACTTCATAGGCATACGAAATGATAGATCCTTTGAAATACTCAGAGCTTCCGGGTACTGATGTCATCAGGTGGGAGATATATCCACCAGTGCAGCTTTCTGCGAATGCGATGGTCTTATTAGATTTTGCTAGCAATTCTCCAAGATAATTCTCCAGGTTTTGGTCGTTATAGCTATATACATATTTGTCTATGAGTGGTTTTACCTGATCAGTGAGATTCTCACAGTCTTGCTTGAGATTTTCCAGATTGGTGCCCATCGCAGTTAATCTTAGCTTGACCATACCCAAAGTAGGAAGATAGGCGAGCTTGACATGAGCGGGAAGGTTGTTTTCCCAGTCTGCGATCAGTTCCGCGAGAGCAGACTCACCGATACCTATGGTTCTGATGATTTTGTGATAGATGACCTCTCTCACAAATTTGTTTTTGAGCTTGGGCAAGATTGTGTCTGACATCATCTGCCTCATTTCAAAAGGAACACCTGGCATGGAGACAAACACTTTGCCTTCCTTTTCCAGCCACATGCCAGGGGCGGTTCCCATTTGATTGGTGATTTTCGTGGCTATATCCGGGATTTCGGCTTGTTTTCTGTTTACGTCTGTCAGAGGCCTTCCGAGACGCTCGAAGATCTTTGCTACATCCGCCAGCGCTTCTTCATTGGTCACCAGGGGTGAATTGAAATACTCGCTAAGGAGAGGTTTGGTAAGATCATCCTGAGTGGGGCCTAGACCACCTGTAATCAAAATGATATCCGCTCTGGATTCAGCATTTTTGAAACTCTGGAGGATATCTTCTCTTTCATCCCCTACGGTTGTTTTGGTTCTTACCTTCACGCCGATCTCATCGAGTTTCCCACTTATCCAGTGCGAATTGGTGTCTAGCGTTTGTCCGTAAAGTATTTCATCTCCTATCGTAATGATCTCGGCGTAAATGGGCATTGTTGAGTGTTTTGACTTTTGCTTTAAAATTATGAGTTATTCCTTTACTTTTATGAATTGACATTTTCAAAAAGTAAATAAAAATGATTCGATTGAAACTTATTGTAGCTACAATGGTTTGCGTTCTTTTGGCTGGGTGTACTGCTCAGCAGATTCAGCAGGCGCTTGGTGACTACCTGGATACTGATCAACTAACTAGCGAGCAAGTGGCTCAGGGGCTAAAACAGGCTCTGGAAAAGGGTATAAGTGAGGGGTCGGAAGAGGCCTCAAAAGTCAATGGCTATCTGGGAAACCCGTCTATTAAGATTCCATTTCCTC
Organism: Cyclobacteriaceae bacterium; assembly: GCA_039944535.1. Lineage (GTDB taxonomy): Bacteria > Bacteroidota > Bacteroidia > Cytophagales > Cyclobacteriaceae > JAMZMI01. The sequence continues at coordinate 118,626 of JBDUYP010000022.1, read as the reverse complement.
CTGAAGTGCAAAAAGTTGAATCGAAGTTGAGACAAATTGGACTGGGGAGCCAGGTGGATAAATTTGTGGAAACCCTCAACAGGGGAGCAGAGGAGGCGGCCAAAGATGCGAAACCGATTTTCGTGGCAGCTATAAAGGGAATGACGATCCAGGATGCATGGAATATTCTGAAGGGTGAAGATAATGCTGCCACGATGTATTTGCAGAAGACTACTTCAGACGAATTGAGAGCAAAGTTTAGCCCGGTAATAAAAAGCGCACTGGATCAAACCAATGCTACCAAATATTACTCGGACATTATAAATACTTATAACAAGATTCCTCTCCTGGAAGATGTAAATGCCGACCTTCAGGGGTATGCTACAGATAAAGCACTGGAAGGGCTTTTCTATCTTATTGCCCAGGAAGAGCAGAAAATCAGGGAAGATCCTGTGGCTAGAACTACAGATCTTCTGAAGAAGGTATTTAAAGAACAAGACTGATTCATAATAAGCCAATTATGCTGAGCGAATTCCAGAAACAAAAGTGGATCCACTTTTTTAATATCCTTGATTTTAATAAGAACGGAAAAATAACCATCGAAGACTTTATAGCCATAGCTGAAAACCTTTGTGTGTTGTGGGGTGTGCGGGAAGGTGATGAGGAGCATAAAGAAATCATGACCAATTGCAAAAACTCATGGGTCAGTTTCACGAAAGCCATACCGGAGGATATGGTAATGGAAGTACATCGCAATCAGGTTTTACTCCTGGCAGATGAGTTTATAGGCGGAGATGGGAAGAATTTCGATGAGTACATATCAAAATTTGTAGGAGAGATTTTTTCCCAGTTTGACATTAACAATGATGGCTACATCAGTCTGGATGAATATGTTGACCTTTTTATGGCTTACCATATAGAAATCAGGTATTCAGCCAAATCGTTTACGAAACTCGATCTCAATGGGGATGATATGCTAAGCCGGGATGAACTTGTCGCGGCTGTACGTCAATATTTCATTGGAGATAACAAAGAGGATAGGGGAAACTGGCTTTTCGGCTTCTGGAACGTTTAAGTCAACGGAAGCTTTCCTTATTTGATAATCAGCTTCTGAGTCTTCTTTAGTCCGTTGATTTCAAACCTGACAATATAGATTCCACTTTCCATGTTTGAAGGCATGATTATCTCATTGTCTGACCCGGATGTTTCCAAAATAGTTTTTCCGGAAAGTGAAATCAGTTTGAACATAAATTCCTCTCCAAAAGTATTTTGAAGCTTGATGGGGGTATTGAGAGGAGCCGGGTTTGGGCCAATAGAAATCTCTGAATTCGTTGGCTCAAAAATCACCGCCACAGACTTGAAGGTTTCACGGTAGCCATCGTAATCTACAGACTCCAATCTATAATAATTGATTCCCAGTCTTGGGTTTTCGTCTGACCATGTATAGTTTCTTTCATCTGCTGACCAACCATTGCCATCAATTGTAGCAATAACGTCAAACTCTCCATCTGCAGCAGCTCGCTGTACCTCAAAATAGCTGAAGTTTTCTTCTGATAGCGTGGACCATGATAGGTTCACCGCAGTATTGGCTGTTTCGGCTTTAAATTCGGAAAGAGTGATTGGTAAAGTGCCAGCCCCGTTGCTATTAACCACAAATTCATATATAGAACCGAAACCGTCATCATCTATTTCCTCCAGGCCATCCACTCCTTCAGGCGCATTCGAGGGGTCAACATCTGTGGAAGTGCCCCCAACATAAGTGTTACCAGTGCCTTCTAGGTTAATTTTGTTTCCACCTCCACCATTATCAACAACATTTCCGGTAATAACGACGACACCTCCTTCTTCTACATTTACCCCGGCGTTATTTTTACCCATATCCAAGTTTCCAAATACAATCAATAAATTATCAGCTCCAATGTTTACTTGTGCGTCATTTTTGTTAGAAGGAAAAGTAAGGTCTCCGTAAACTATGAGGGTATCCGTAATGTTTAAAGTCAGGCCTGCATTAGTTGTAAATGTTACCCCTTGATTAGCTGAATTATTGCTGGCAATGACGTACGAGTCTATTGTTACATCTTGAGTAATCGAAGTAAGTCCAGGAGAGCTATTGCTTGTCCAAATACTATTTGTTGTCCAACTGCCGTCCACCTGATTTTTAGTGGAATGTTGCCCAAAAGCAAGTATGCTGGATAAGCTAAGAAAGACGATTAGTACAATTGATTTCATGCTGATGGGATTTAATAGAGCAAAGGAAGTGAAAAGAAACCAGAGTGAATAACATTTTTAGATGATAATGCCCATTTTTCGATCAATGGATATATAGTCGGAAATGAGGGTTTTTTAATGGTAATTCTTTATTCAACATCATTGGTTCGGAATTTACGGCCTACAAATACATACGGAATTAATGTAAATGTGGATTTAAGAGTAGAACGGTTTATTTTTTAAAAACCCTAAATTTTTCTGATGTGGAACCCAAATTCAATTCGAGAAGGTAAATGCCTTTCTCAAGGCCTCTGAAATCAATGATATTACTATCAATTGATAGTATTGTGGAGATGACCAGCATGCCTGAAAGGGTATAAACTTTTGCAGTGGCAGTTTGTGACAAATTGCTGATCTGTAGATTACCACTTGTTGGATTAGGGAAGACTGTTAGTTTATTAGAATCGTCCACGGTAAGTGGTGCTTTTATCTCACTAAAGGCTTCATAAATAATCGTATCAGCATATTCGCAACCTACGAGGCTTTCTCCTACGCAAATCACTTCATAAGTGCCGGAATCGGGTAGGAATATTTCGATTTCCGCGAGCGATCCAATGAATTGATCATCTATAAACCAACTCCAGGATTGCTGGTTGCCCTGGTTAGTTGTGAAGGTTGCATTTTTTCCAATTGATAGGTCTAGAACTTCTGGCGAGGCGGAAATGGTAAAGTCAAAGATTTCAGGAATAATATCAACTTTGACCGGCTCACTTGCCAAAGCACTGTCTAGCCCTACCACGAAAATGGATGTGTCATTTTGAATGTTCTGTAATGTGAGGGTGGTTCCTTTCTCTATCAAATCAGTCAGTTCTGTATCGCTATAAAATCCAAACACCAGGCCGTTTGTGGGTGCAATGGTGACACTTTCTCCAAAGCAGGGCTGGTATTCTGAAACGGTTGGTTTTGGAGATGCTGTGAAAATCAGATTTCTTGTAAGAGAGTCGGTACACCCTAAAGTGGTGGCTATGATCAGTTTCACCTCGTAGTTGTTTTTGTTTATTCCGAGAGGGATAGAATCTGTATTGCCAAGAACCTCCCCATCCACGATCCACTTTACAGGGACGCTATTTTGGGTTCGGTTTATCAGTAGGATTTGATTGTTTTCTGAGTTGGTGTCGGTCATGTAGTCAAAGCTGACCGTAGGGTTTTGAATAGTGATGTTGACCTCTGTTTTTAAACTCTCAAATCCACTTTCCAACCTTGAGATGTAGAAGGTCGTGTCTTGATCCAGCTCATCTATTTCGAATTGGGTTCCCTGAAAGATGCTGGAGGTAGCATCAGAGGAAGTGTAGACCTTTATGGTATCATCATTGGCGTCTGCCAGAGTGAGAGGAGAACTGTGGCAAACTTCCATATCAGACAGAATTGCTGCTGAGGGTCTGTTTGCGACGGTGAGCTGTTTTGTTTGTGTATCAATACAACCATCTTCCGTTTCTACTGTCAGGGAAATTTCGTAGGTGCCAGCTTCCCTAAAGTTGATTTCAGGGTTTTGAGCTGAGGCCAGCGTTCCATTTCCAAAATCCCATTCCCATGTGGTGGGCATAAAACTCTGATCTTCAAATGACACCATGTTGAGTGATGGATTATCGAGGTAAAGAGTGTCGGTGCTCATGGTAAATTCTGCCACTTTTGACACGAGGGAGATGTCTATTCTCTGAATGTCCCGGGCATAGAGGCTATCTATGTTTTGCAGGTAGAAAGACGTATCGGAGGAGATACTCCCGGTAAATAGGGTGTCGTTTTCTGCAATCAGGTTTTGACCAACAGGGTCAGAAAAGAACCTGAAGTTTGTCCCACTCGCAGGATCAATGGCCAATGAGGCGCCATTGCATGAGCTGAAGGATTCACTTACAGGCGGAGATTCCAGTATTTCAGTGTAGGTTGATTCTGCTCTCGTAATGACTGTTTTCAAATCAGCCAATGAGGAAGCTGCCGCCAGTATCACGGCAACTTTGCGAGACTCAAAGGGTGCCAGCTCCACTTTTGGAATGGCTGATACCTGAGCTATGTTGTTGCCTGTGGATTCCAAAAAACCAGCACTATCCAGCAAAGCCTCCGATATGAGTTTGTGTTTGATGGAGTCGTTTATCGTATTCGGCAAGTCTGATACAGCTTCACCCTGATCGTCTAAATCTATCGATTGTGAAATGGGTTGATTGATGCCATACCACTTCATTCCGGCGTGGTTATCTACCTCATCATAAGCATATGCTATTCCTGTTTCACTGTCTGTTAGAGCCTTGTTTTTATTATTATCAGCAAGTTGCCAGTCAGAGAATAGACCAATGGATAAATCATGAATACTGTCATTTTCAAGGTTGGTTAGCCTGTATTCCAGTATAATGAAATCTTGAAGTAATGAGTCGCTAAAGGCGAAGGACTTTTGCTCTACCTTGATTCCGAGAGCATGTGCTGTGCTGTCTTGGAAGCTGGCATAGGTGTACGAGTCTGCCAGCTCAGAGGAGTGGAATTTTATTGGGTCAATGCTAACCAAATCTTCGTCTCTTGTCAGCTGGCTTAGGTTCGACGTGACATTGTCAGAAACACTGTCTTTCGCATTAGCTATGATAATTCCAAGGCTTCTGGCAAGCGTGATGTCATTCCATAGGAAGCCCGACCCGTTTTTGAAGTTATCGTCCGCATATCCGAGGTTGCCGTTTCCTGAAAGGGTCAATCCCATGGCTTCATTGTACACAGTAAGGTAGTCTGGTGAAGTTTCCAATGTGAAATATTGAAAATCTTGATATTCCCCGTCGGAAAAATCCATTCGAATAGGAATTGTCGTATCAGGTGGGGCGTTTGGGGAGATCACAAAGGATTCATGTATATCAAATGCTTTGGTCTGCATGGAATCGCTAAAAGAAAAGCTAAGGGTTTCGTTTAGAATCGTAACATAGTCCGACGGACTGGATAATGTGAGCGTCCCAGCATCAATAGCTCCCAGATAAGATTTTAGCTTAAATGAAAGGTTAACAGTATCTCCGAAAAAGACGTAACCGTCATATTGAGCTGAATATGATATTTCTCTTGCTCTGACGGATTTTAGCGTGTCCCTGGTCAAGGCATTGTAAATATTCAATCTGCCTGAACCAAGCTTTCCTTCGTAATCGCTATTAGTACCAATGTCATAAATATTATCGGTGGTAACCCGCAATACCTCCATGATTTGCTCGGCATTCAGATAAGGATATACATCCTTTACCAGACCTGCTGCACCTGCGACTATAGGTGATGCATAAGATGAGCCGGAGGCTGAGCTGTAGCCACCGTCCAATGACGAATAAACACCAACACCGGGTGCCATCAGGTCAATATTGTAGCTGTAGGTTGAGCTAGGTGAACGATCATCAGTATAGTTGGTCCAGCCTACGGATAAGACGTGATCATAGCTAGCCGGATAGAAGTTTTCCTCTATTCCTGAATTTCCTCCTGCGGCTATGATAACCAAATCTTTTTCCAGAACGGCATAGTCGATGATGTCCTGATTGAATTGGGTAAATGAACCAGCATTGCCATAGGAGAGGTTGACAATATCATACCCATTGTCTGCTGCGTAAACAATGCCCTCATAGGCTGCATAAGCCAGATTTTCACCATCAGGAAAGATTTTGAGCGGGCTAATCGCACAATCATAACCTACTCCGGCTATGCCTATTCCATTGTTGGTGGCTGCTCCAGCCAGTCCGGCCACAAAGTTGCCATGATAGCTGTTGGTGCATTGAGGGTCATTGTTGTCATCACCAAAATCGTACCCATGAATATCATCGATGAACCCATTTTCATCGTCATCAACACCATTTTTTGGAATCTCATTTGGGTTGGTGTATATTTTTGTTGCAATGTCTTCATGGTCAAAATCTATACCCGTATCGGAGATGCCTATAACTATATCGGCGCTTCCGGTGCTGATGTCCCACGCGTCATAGGCCTGAATATTGGTGAGGTGATATTGACTTCCGGATGAAGGGTGTGCTTGCGGGTCATCTGGGATTTGTAGAGCCTCAGCATAGTAGATAGGCTCAGCATAGATCACATTTGCGTACTGAGAAAGCTGTTGCAGTGTTTGAGGTATATCTGTTCCCTGACGAAGCTGAATTTTGTAGATGCCAGACAAAACAGACTTTTTGTTTTCCGCTTTGAGGATAGGGGAAATGCTTTTTGCAAAAAGAAAAGATGAAATGCGAGAGCGTGTGAGGGTATTGCTGCGGTTGGAGGCCTGCTCTTCATCGCCAATTTTCACAACGATCGCATCTTTTCGGATTTTGGAAAGATCGAGATTGGAATAGTCGGCCTGTGCATGACCTGATAGCCAACCTGCCAGAAGAAAGGATATTATGCAAAAGCGAAAGATCATTAGGTAACAGCCGTTTTTCTTACAATACTTGAAAACAAGCCAGGAAAGAATCGTTTAATGTAAATTCCTGCCACTTCACGAAATCCGCCGATATATACTTCCTCTTTGTTGCGCTCTATTGCCTGAACTGTTTTTCGTGCGCATTGCTCCGGAGATAGCCCGTTTTCCTGAGCTTTATCCATTGTATTTTGTTTTGAGCCATCGCCCATCAGTGCATTGTAGCTGATTTTTGTTTTGACATACCCTGGCAGTACGATGCTTACTTTGAGACCTTCGTCATGGTGTTCGGCGCGGAGTGCATCATAGAATCCATGCAGTGCGTGTTTGGATGCTGCGTAAGAGGAGCGAAATGGCGTGCTGACTATGCCTGTAGCCGAGGTAATGATGACCTGGTGTCCGGTTTTTCGTTCTACCATTTTCGGTAATAGAGCTTTGGTCATGGCAATCGATCCAAAATAATTGATCTCCATGAGTTGCCGATCTACATCCATCTTTGTGTTGATCACTTTGTCTCGTTGACTTATCCCTCCACAATTGACCAAAATATCAATGTGGCCATAGATGTTCTCAGCTTCTTTTGCCGTAGGTATTATAGATTCTGCATCCGCTAAATCAAGAGGAAGCACATGAACATCTTCGGGTGAGACGCACGCAGATTTTACCCTCTCCAGTTCTTCTTTTCTTCTCGCTGATAGTATGAGTTTAGCTCCTTTTTTGGCCATTTCATATGCCAGTGCCTCCCCAATTCCGGATGATGCTCCGGTTATCAATACTACGCTATCCTTGATTTTGGTCATTGAGTTTGTTTTGTTTTTGATCCTGTACGAAGACCCAAATGGTATAAATGCCTAGTGCCATCCCAAGCGGAAAACTGAGCAGTGATAGACAGCCCGAAATGAGTAAGGGAATCATTCCCCATTTTTTACCATTCAGCATGGCAATACCTCCTACAATAGAGGGCAATGGAACCGTAAACACCAATACCAAAGCGATTACCCGAATCAAATAAGTGACCGTTCCAATGATCATTTTTTCTTCTGAATCTACTTCATTGATGATGAAGGGGAAAATGCTCTGAAAAATGGTATTGACTATCAAAAAGGTGACGAGTGTCAATGTGCCATAAATGATATGCAGTATGCTGAGGATGCGTTTGTTTGATTCCATGGGTTATTGTTTCTCATAAATAACGAAATCAAACGCAAATTGATGCTTTTCATCTGCGGGATGATGTTCCCGGGAAATCTCTTTCCAGACTGACTTGTCAAATTCCGGGAAATAAGTATCACCTTCTACTTGCCCATGGATCTCCGTTAAATAAATGCGATCCGCATGCTCAAGCCCTAGCTTATATATTTGTCCACCTCCTATGATAAATGCTTCTGAATCTTCGGCCGTTTTCGCTTGGTCGATGGCGTCTTCCAGAGAATGAACAGTTGTTGTACCCTCTGCTGAGAAGCCTGCTTTTCGGGTGATCACCACATTTGTTCTGTCAGGAAGGGGTTTGAATTTATGAGGAAGAGAGTCATAGTTTTTCCTTCCCATCAGCACAAAGTGGCCTTTGGTTTTGGTTTTGAAAAAACTGAAGTCATCCGGCAGATGCCACGGCAAGTCATTGTTTTTGCCAATCACTCTGTTTTGGCTCATGGCCGCTATCATGGAAATTATCATGTTCAATTATACTGTATATCCTCTCAAAAAATCTTCAATAGACATTCTCTTTTTGCCCTGAAGTTGTACTTCTTTCAAAGTCAGGGCACCATCTGCCGTTACAACATCAAGATAGGTTTTGTTATCGGACTGGAATGTGCCGCCTGTCTGGTTGTAGGTCTTATCTGATACTTCGGCCTGATATATCTTGAAAGTCAAATCATGAAGTGTGGTCCATGCAGCCGGGTAGGGACTCAAACCACGAATGAAATCACGGATTTTTTCAGATTGCTGATCCCAATTGATTTCACAATCTTCTCTGAATATCTTGGGAGCATGCTTTAATTCTTTGGAGGAATTCTGCGGCTTGAGTTCTGCATTTTCTGAAGCCACTGCAACCACCGTTTTTACAATCAATTTGGCTCCTCGCTGCATCAGTCTTTCATATACGGTCCCCACATTGTCCTCATAATGGATTGGCTCTTTTTCCTGAAAAAGGATATTGCCCGTATCTATTTCGTGTTTGAGTTTGAACGTGGTTACTCCCGTTTCTTTCTCACCGTTGATTATGGCCCAGTTGATAGGAGCAGCACCTCTATAATCGGGTAGCAGAGAGCCGTGTAGGTTGTATGAGCCCAGGTGAGGCATATCCCAGACCGCTTCGGGAAGCATTCTGAACGCTACTACTATCTGCAAGTCTGCATTGAGGTTTTTGAGTTCAGTCAGAAATTCAGGCTCTTTCAGATTGGTAGGCTGCAGTATGTTGAGGTTTTGCGAAAGCGCATAATCTTTTACGGCGCTGGTGCCGAGCTTTTTACCTCTACCCATGGGTTTGTCTGGAGCCGTAATGACTCCAACAATATTACAACCGGCTTCAACCAAAGCTTGCAGACTCGCTACCGCAAACTCGGGGGTGCCCATAAATACGATTCTCATTTTTTCCATGAGTCAGCAAAGCTAGCAGATCGAATCAATTTTTTATATCTAGAATTTTGATACATCATATTTCTATGTATCTTTGATCTATGTATTCAAAAGAACTTTTAAAAGGTACCATTGGGATAATGATCCTGAAACTTCTAAAGGAGAATGGTAGAATGTACGGATATGAAATATCTCAGCGGGTCAAAGAATTAACGGATGGAAAGATCCTTTTGAAGGATGGCTCACTTTATCCGGCACTTCATAAGCTGCTCAAAGATGGTATTGTGAATTATGAAGAGCAGAGTATCGGCAAACGTGTGAGGAAGTATTACTATCTGACGACAGCAGGGAAGAAGGAAACGGCTATTCAAATGGCTGATTTGAAGGACTTTATAAGTACAGTGGAGAGTGTGATTTTCAAAGATTCAAACTTAAAAATGACCATATGATAACCGATGAGCAAGTTGACTTGATAGGTAATGAAATTTCCGAAAGTGGGATTACCAGTGCAGAGCTAAAGGATGATTTGCTTGATCACATGTGCTGCCTGATAGAAATAGATATGAAAAAGGGCCTGGATTTCGAACAGGCCTACCAAAAGGCTTTTTTACAGACCTCTCCCAATGGATATGGAGAGATTCAAAATGAAACTTTTTTTTTATTGAACTATAACAAAATTATGAACATGAAACGATTGACTTACATTTCTGGATTTTTGTTTGCACTGATTGCAACGATTGGATTATTGTTTAAGCTTCTTCACTGGCCGGGTGCTACGCTTTTTTTAGTTGGACTTTTAGGAATGGCCTGTGTTTTCGTGCCGCTTGTGCTTATCAATAAGTTTAAGACAGAGGTACATGCTGTTCTTTCTGAGAAAATGAAATGGATTCTGGGGGCTTCCAGCTTTCTTCTATTTTGTTTTGGAGGAGTTTTTAAGATTTTACATTTACCAGGATCGGTAGTGTTGGTTGTTTCTGCCTTTGTAATTTTTGGTTTTGGGTTCTTGCCTTTCTTATTCTTTAGGATGTACAAAACTTCGATCGAGTCCGCATGAAATATATTCCTCTCATTTCACTTCTATTCCTTTTAGCGACATGTGGTCAACAGAAAAAGGCCACACCTGAGGAAGTTAGGCAATCCTTCGACGGGTTTGATTTAGAAGAACAAATCAAGATTAAGCCTGTGGATGTATCTCAAACACCCATCTACAAGAGGGTGGAGCATCATCCCGAAAATTATGAGTTTTTAGATGACGTTGAAATCTTCAGAATGGCCTACAATAGTGATGGTTTGATAGTCACAGGTTTTGTTGTCAAACCTAAGAATGTATCTGAGGATTTGCCCGTTGTGATATTTAACAGAGGTGGCAATCAGGAATATGGCCATTTATTGGTAGCTCATGCCGTGGAGGTTTTTGGTCCCTTGGCGGCAGAGGGTTATATAGTTGCAGGGAGTAATTACCGAGGCAACTCAGGCAGTGAAGGGAAGGAGGAATTTGGAGGTGCTGATGTTGCTGATGTGTCCAATCTGATTGATGCGCTTGGTAACCTTGAAGGTGTTGATAATTCCAGGGTTGGAATTTTAGGGGTGAGTCGTGGAGGCATGATGACTTATCTCACCGTGAAAAATGAAACAAGCGATAGGCTCAAGTGCGTGGCAACCCTTGGTGGGATTACAGACCTTGAGCATACTATCGAGTATCATTCTGAGATTGGTGAAGTATGCAAATGGCTGGTGCCGGACTTTGAGTCTAATAGGGCGGAAGCTATAATAAACAGATCAGCGGTTTATTGGGCTGATAAATTATCGCCCGAAGTTCCTATTCTGATTTTGCATGGCACGGCAGATAAAAGTGTTGATTATGGTCAGATTCCAGTTTTTGCGGATAGCCTGGACAAACATGGTGTGCCATATAAGTTCATCACGTATGTCGATGACAACCACGGTTGTGTGAATCATAAGGCTGAGGTGATGGACAATATCAGGAAATGGATGAATGCCCACCTCAAAGAAGACAATCCTCACTCAGGGGCGGAGCGACTGGTGGTAGAAGATTGACTATTTATAGAGTAGATACTTTGACCTGATAGCTTTATAAGCTTTCAGGTCTTCTTCCCACGTTTTTCTTATTTCTGTTTCGCTCATGCCCGACTCGATTTGTTTTTTGAGCTCATCTGTTCCGGCTAGCTTTCTGAAGTATGCGTTGAAAAAGGGTTTTTCCGTCTTTCCATTAAGTTGTTCGTAAAAGTGCAATAAATACTTCAGCGAAAATTCATTCTGGATGGTGCTGTCCGAAAGATCAATGCCGAAACATTTTTCACCGCGCAAGGGCGGATGCTTCGAACCTTCATTGGGCTCTGGAGTGAAAGCAAAACTGCTATCAGGGTAAGAAGGGTGACCGACTATCTGAAATTGCTTTTCCGTCCCTCTTCCAATCGACACGATGGTTCCTTCGAATAGCGCCAATGACGGGTAAAGAGCCACTGAAAGATCATTGGGAAGGTTAGGGGATGGCTTAACAGGAAGAGTGTAAAAGTCATTGTGCGTCCAGTTGCGAACTTTTACAATCTCCAGATTGCATTGTAAACCGTCGCTCAACCAGCCTTCATCGTTTATCATATAGGCCAGTTCGCCAAGTGTGAGGCCGTGAACAATTGGTATTGGGTGCAAGCCCACAAACGAACTCAAATCAGTATCGAGAACAGGCCCATCTACATAGCTGCCATTTGGGTTTGGTCTATCCAAAATCAAAACAGGGACATCATATTTAGCGCATGCTTCCATGAGATAAGTCATCGTGCTGGAGTAAGTGTAAAAACGCACGCCAACTTCCTGGATGTCGATAACTAAAATATCGAGCCCTTCTATCTGTTCTTTAGAGGGTTTTTTGTGCTTTCCATAAAGCGAAATCAGTTCGAATGACTTCTGTATATTTTCTTGTTCTATTTTCTCTCCATCGCTGTAGTTTCCTTTAAATCCATGTTCAGGAGTGAAAACACTTTTGATTGTGATCCCCCGATCCATTAGGCTATCCGCCAAATGCGTGTCGTTGATCAGCGCCGTATGATTCACGAAAAGGCCTACTGATTTTCCTTCCAGAAGAGGAAGGTATTGGCCCATCTGATATGCGCCCGGCAAAATCCCAGACTTGTCGGCCTTTGCATCAGAGCAGGAAAAAGAGATTGAAACAAATAAGAAGAGAAGCAAGTGCTTTATCAACATAGAGATCATGTATAATTGCATCAAAGTTAAGCAAGTTTGAATCTTCCGCTTTTTATATCCAAACGAATTTCTGATAGCCAGGACGGCTCATTTTCCACTGTTATTAATCGCATCGCAGTGATCAGTATTGCAGTGGCCATTGTGTCATTGATTTTTGCTTTTACTATTTTGAATGGGTTCGAAAAAACCATCAAGCAGAAAATTTACAGTTTCAGCGGCCATCTCGTAGTGAGTAAGTACACGCTATCTACGTCATTTGAGGATTCCTTTATTGACGTGTCTGATACTGTATTGGATGAAATTCGTGCAATAGAAGGTGTTGATTATTTGCAGACCTTCGCTTACAAGGCAGGGCTGATCAAGGCCAATGACGAGGTGCAGGGGGTGATCATGAAGGGCGTGGATCATTACTTTGATACAGTTTCATTTTCGCAGCATCTGGTAGCGGGCTCGTTTCCCCGGTTTCCCGAAAAGGGCTACAGTTTAGAAGTGGCGCTCAGTAAGAAAATGGCCAACTACCTGCGACTGCAAGTGGGAGATGAAATGACGCTTTTTTTCATTCAGGAGCCACCTCGTTTTCGTAAGGTGAAGTTGACCGGAATCTATGAAACCGGTCTTGAAGATTTTGATGAAAAGACGATATTAGGAGATATCAATCTGGTCAGAAGGATCAACGGGTGGAGCAAAGATCAGGCAGCAGGCATAGAGGTTTTCCTAAAAAGCGATGAGCATCTTGAGGCTGCTGAAGATTTGATTTTTGATGAAACCAGTGCGGATCTGTATGTGGATAAAGTGAGTGATAAGTATGCTCAGATATTTGATTGGCTCAGACTGCTTCACCGCAATGTGGTCATATTTCTTTGGCTCATCTTGTTTGTGGCGTGCTTCAACATGGTTTCTATTTTACTCATCCTGATCATGGAGCGTACACAGATGATCGGAACGCTCAAAGCGCTAGGGGGAGATAGAACACTGCTGAGAAAGGTATTTCTATTCAATGGATTGAGGTTAATAGGAAAGGGCTTGTTCTGGGGAAACCTGATCGGGCTGGGCGTTTGCTTTATGCAGTCCTATTTTAAAATTATCCCACTAGATGTGGCCAATTACTACATGGCGCATGTGCCTATAGCTTTTGATCTGAAGGCTATTTTAATAATTAATATGCTGGCCATTGTGCTGACCGGAATCACGCTGTTTATTCCGCTTGCGGTGATTTCCAGAATCAGGCCGATTGTGGCGATTCGGTTCGACTGATGGCGTGAGCAGGTTCGTACTTTCTGAAAAGACTCCTGATTTTCAATTCTATTACCCCGAAAACAGCTTCTTTAAAGATGCCTGACGACATTTTAGAAGTTCCTCTGGTTCGGTCTGTAAAAACAATCGGTACCTCCACTATTTTGAAGCCGCGCTTCCACGCATTGAATTTCATTTCTATCTGAAATGCGTAACCAATAAAATGGATCTTTTGTGGTTCCAGGGCTTCCAGCACTCTCCTGTGGTAGCATTTAAATCCTGCCGTGGTGTCCATAATGGGGATGCCCGTAATCAATCTCACATACCAGCTGGCAAAATATGACATGAGCACGCGACCCATTGGCCAGTTTACCACATTCACGCCTTTGATATACCTCGACCCAATGGCAAGATCATAACCGCCTTCTGAGGCTTGAGTATAGAGCTTGACTAAATCATTGGGATTATGAGAGAAGTCTGCGTCCATTTCGAATACATAGTCATATCCGTTCTCCAGTGCAAACTCGAACCCCCTGATGTAGGCTGTGCCAAGGCCGAGTTTTTTTTCTCGTTCTATTAAATGGATGCGATCATCGAATGAGAGCTGTGCACTTTTGACAAGGCCAGCAGTGCCGTCAGGAGAACCATCGTCAATGATCAGAAGCTCAAATTTTGGCTTCAGTGCCATTACAGCATCGATGATGTCCAGAATATTCTCTGACTCATTGTAGGTTGGTATGATGACCAGGTTTTTATGCACAATAAAAGATAATCAAAAACGTAAACTAGATCAATTTAAAAATTGAAACCGCAAGTCTAAACATTTGGTTTCAAATCATTTTCGGTACCCGAGGATCTTTAACATACTTTCACTATCCTGTTCCTCAGCAAATAACTCTGATGTTATCTGTCCGTTTTCGTCTTTATTGATAATTACGTGCTTGGGAGCAGGAATCAGACAATGCTGAATGCCGCCATATCCTCCTAGTGACTCTTGATAAGCCCCCGTGTGGAAAAACCCAAAGTAAAGCGTCTCTTCATCATCTATTTGTGGTAAGAAAACCTCCCCAATGTGGGTTTCACTGTCGTAGTAGTCCTGGCTATCGCAAGTCAAACCTCCGATATTCACTTTGTGGAACATGTTGTCCCAGTGGTTTACGGGCAGTAAGATAAACTTGTGACTAAGGCCCCACACATCCGGCATGTGCGTGATGAACGACCCGTCCATCATATACCAGAGCTCCTTATCGTTTTGTAGTTTTTGATCCAACACAGAATATAACGTGGCTCCACTTTCGCCTACTGTAAATGATCCGAACTCGGTGATGATATTGGGTACGGGCACGTGGTTTTTAGCGCAGATCCATTTGATATTCCCTACAATCTGATCGGCCATGTACTCATAATCATACTCAAAGCCAAGGGAGTTTTTGATAGGGAATCCGCCACCAACATCCACGGTATCCAGCTCAGGGCAAATCTTTTTCAGCTCGCAGTATTTGTAGATAAAGCGACTCAATTCGCTCCAGTAATAGGCTGTGTCTTTTATGCCCGTGTTAATGAAGAAATGAAGCATCTTCAATTGGGCATTGGTGCCTTCTATTTTTTCCTTATAATGAGGAATAATGTCGTGGTATCTAATCCCCAGCCGGCTTGTGTAGAATGCAAAATTGGGCTCTTCATCTGCCGCTATCCTGATACCAACATTGAATTTCCCCTGTACATTTTCCTGATAGTACTCCAGCTCCATGAGGTTGTCCAAAACCGGTATGCAGTTTTTGAAACCATCGTTGATCATTTTGGCGATATTCTCGACATACAGCGGACGTTTGTAGCCATTGCAAACTATGATTTTATCCTTGTCGATCTTACCTGTTTCATGTAGGCTTCTGATGATAGGAATATCAAAAGCTGAAGACGTTTCCAGGTGAATATCGTTTTTGAGACCTTCTTCAAGCACAAACTGGAAGTGAGACGACTTGGTGCAGTAGCAATAAGTATAAGTGCCATCATAGTCATGCTTTTCGATGGCCTTGTTGAAAATCTCCTTTGCATACTGGATGTTTTCGCTGATTTTGGGCAGATATGTCAGCTTCAATGGAGTTCCATATTGCTTGATGATCTCCATCAGGTTTACATCATGAAATTTGAGACGGTTTTCAGCTACTTTAAACTCCTTGGTGGGGAAATAAAAGGTCTGCTCAATCAGGTCAGAGTACGATTTCATCAAATATTTTTTCTATCCAAAATAGGGGTACAATGATCACAAAAAAATGCGACTTGCAAATCATTAAGTCAACTAATTTGTGATAATTCTGACAACCCAAATTCTCACATCGTATTTGACTTTTCGTATTCTATCAAGCCTATCTACCAACCAAATAATTTACAGCGCTCTTGTCAGGGTGTAGTCCGCTGATTTTCAAGCCAATATTATACATTCGTCCTAACTAGATGATGTCATATGATAAGGTTAAATGTCAAGGATGAAACCTCCCGGCTCGAAGCTGTCGTACTTGGTATTGCCGATAGTTCCGGCGGTGTTCCAAAGGTAAGCGAGGCTTACGATCCTAAGTCCGTAGAGCATATCAAGGCGGGGACATATCCAAAAGAATCGGATATGGTCGCTGAAATGAATGCGTTTGATGAGGTTTTTAGGAAACACGGTGTGACGGTTTACAGGCCGGAAATACTCCAGGATTGCAATCAGATTTTCTCCCGGGATATTGCGTTTGTAATTGACGACTACCTGATTGAGTCAAATATTTTACCTAGTCGGGAAAATGAGCTTCAGGCTATTGACTACCTCGTAAAAGATATGGATCCGGATAAAGTGATTCGTCTCAAAGATGATGTGCACATAGAAGGTGGCGATGTGATGCTCTGGGGAGAATATATTTTCGTTGGAACTTACAGAGGGGCTGATTACCCTGATTTTATCACAGCACGCACCAACCAGCCCGGCGTGGACTTTCTTGCTGCTTACTTTCCGCACAAAAAAGTAGTTTCATTTAACCTCAGAAAGTCAAATACGGACGCTCGCAACAATGCATTGCATCTGGATTGCTGTTTTCAGCCTGTTGGTAGGGATAAAGCAATCATCCATAGAGATGGTTTTTTGGAGGAGTCCGAGTATCAGTTTTTAGTGGATCTTTTCGGAAAAGAAAACCTGTTTCATATCGATAAAGATGAGATGTATTACATGAACAGCAATGTGTTTTCTATCTCTCCTGAAGTGGTTGTTTCCGAACAAAACTTTACCAGACTAAATACATGGTTGAGAGAGCTTGGCCTCACCGTAGAAGAAATTCCATATGCAGAAATAGCCAAGCAAGAAGGCTTACTGAGATGTTCTACTTTACCCCTTAGAAGAAGCGATGACTAAGCAAATTACCAATACAGTGATGATGGTGAGGCCGGCAAGCTTCCATATGAATGAGCAAACAGCGGTTAACAACTTTTATCAGCAAAAGGAAGATGGAAGGGCTGTTGATGAAATTCAGCAGCGTGCGCTTTTGGAGTTCGACGCTTTTGTCGATAGCCTAAAAAGTAATGGTATAGAGGTGCTGGTGTTTCAGGATAGAGCAGAGGATGACACCCCCGATTCCATCTTTCCCAACAACTGGAATTCTTTCCATGAGGATGGTACCGTTTATCTATATCCCATGTATGCTGAGAACAGACGCAGTGAGGTGAAACCCGACATTCTGCACAAGATCAAATCAAAGTTTGAAGTAGGAGAAATACATTCATTTCGTCACTGGGAAAAGGAAAACAAGTTTTTGGAAGGAACGGGCAGCTTAATCCTTGATCGCCCGAACAAACTGGCCTATGCCGCAGTTTCGGATCGAACTCAAATGCCTGTTTTGGAGGAATTTTCGGAAAAGTCAGGCTTTGAGCTAGTGACATTTCATGCATTTCAGACTGTGCACCAGGAGCGATTGCCTATTTACCATACTAACGTGATGATGTGTGTTGGGGAAAAATTTAGTGTCGTTTGTCTTGACAGCATCGATGATTACTCGGAGAGAAATCAGTTAATAAAAAAGCTGGAAAACACGGGCAAAGAGATCATTGCGATAAGCGAAGATCAGTGCAACCAATTTGCGGGAAACATGCTTCAGGTGATGAATAAGAACGGTGAAAAATTTGTTGTTTTGTCCCATACGGCTTACTCGTCATTGAGTGATGAGCAGCTGAAAAGGCTGACTGTTCATGGCACTTTGATCCATCCGGATTTGAGCACAATAGAAAAATATGGCGGAGGAAGTGCGAGATGTATGCTGGCTGAGATATTTTTGCAGCCGAAATACAAACTATGATTGCAATCCAGGAACAACTTACCCAAGACATAATCAGTGCTTTTGATTCGCTTTTTGGCCTCAGCCTAAATGCAGAAAAAATAAGCATACAGCCTACCAGGAAGGATTTTGAAGGTACGCACACGCTCGTGGTATTTTCATTTTTAAAGGAAACAAAACAAAAACCAGAGGATCTTGGAGGCAAGATCGGGGAGTATCTGAAATCCAACTCCAGCATTGTTAAAAGCTACAATGTGGTCAAAGGTTTCCTCAATTTGGAGATTACGGATGCCCAGTGGGTTGCAACTTTGAAAGAAATTTCCACTCAACAGGACTTTGGTGTTTGCCCAGACAATGGACAGAAGGTGATGGTCGAGTTTTCCTCTCCCAATACGAACAAGCCCCTTCACCTTGGGCACTTAAGAAACAATTTTCTTGGTGATGCTGTATCCAGAATTCTCGATGCTGCAGGATATGACGTGATGAAAGTAAACCTGGTCAATGATCGGGGTATCCACATATGTAAGTCTATGCTGGCGTATCAAAAGTTTGGTGAAGAGGAAACACCTGAAAGTGCCGGTTTGAAAGGTGATCATCTGATAGGAAAATATTATGTCCGTTTTGATCAGGAATACAAAAAGGAAATCGAAGCACTTGTCGGGGAGGGCATGCCCGAAGAGGAAGCAAAGAAAAAAGCCCCTTTGATGCTGGAAGCACAATCTATGCTGCAAAAGTGGGAGGAAGGTGATGCTGATACTGTTGCGCTCTGGAAGAAAATGAACGGATGGGTTTATGATGGCTTCAATGCGACATATAAGACCATGGGTATCAGCTTTGATAAGATTTACCATGAGTCTGAGACATACCTGCTAGGAAAAGATATAGTGGACGAGGGGCTGGAAAAGGAAGTGTTTTTCAAGAAAGATGACAACTCTACCTGGATTGACCTGACCAGCGATAAAATGGATGAAAAACTCGTTTTGCGTGGCGATGGCACATCCGTTTACATCACCCAGGATATGGGTACCTGCGATTACAAGCACAAAGATTTTCCGTTTAACAAGTCTGTTTACGTGGTAGGAAACGAGCAGGATTACCACTTCAAGGTGCTTTTCAAAATTATGGAAAAGCTTGGCCGTCAGTATGCCGACGGACTCTATCATCTTTCGTATGGTATGGTGGACTTGCCATCCGGCAAAATGAAATCCCGGGAAGGTACCGTGGTTGACGCTGACGATCTCATGCAGGAGATGTTTACCACCGCCGAGAATCAGACAAAAGAGCTCGGAAAAATTGAAGGACTGACAACTGATGAAGCCAGCCAGCTGTATAGAACACTCGGGCTGGGGGCATTGAAATATTTTCTCTTAAAGGTGGATCCTAAGAAACGAATGCTTTTCAACCCACAAGAGTCAATTGAGTTTCAGGGGCACACTGGTCCTTTTATTCAATACACACACGCCAGGATCTCAGCGATATTGAGAAGAGCTGTAGGATTGGAAATCGCCTCAGATTTTGACGCAGCGGCGATCTCGGATATCCACCCTAAGGAATTGGCGATAGTGAATAAACTTGTTGACTTCCCATCTGTCGTAAAAGATGCTGCCGACAGCTATTCACCTTCTATAGTGGCAAATTATGTTTACGAGGTTGCCAGGGAGTACAATGGCTTCTATCAAGACGTTCAGATTTTTGGCGAGGACGATAAGGAAAAAATGAAAATGCGAATCGCACTTTCTGGTGCCGTAGCTCGCGTTATTAACAAAGGAATGGGACTCTTGGGAATAGATGTGCCGGAAAGAATGTAATCTGTGAGTAGAACCAAAGTCTGGATACAAGCCTTTCGATTGCGAACATTGCCGTTGGCCTTTTCTTCCATATTGCTTGGAGGGTTTTTGGCAGCAGGTAAAGGTGCGTTTGACTGGGTCATTCTAGGACTCAGTTTGCTCACTACGCTCTTTCTTCAGGTGCTTTCTAATCTAGCCAATGATTATGGCGACTCCCAATCAGGGGTGGATGGCGCAGACCGTGAAGGCCCCAGCCGCACTGTTCAAACAGGTCTCATCACCAGGGAGCAAATGAAAAAGGCGCTCATTGTTTGCAGTCTGCTGGCGCTATTTAGTGGAGTAGGCCTTATCATCTACTCATTTCCCGATGACTGGAAGATGGCTCTGGTTTTTGTATTTATTGGTCTTGGTGCAATTGCTGCGGCCATTAAGTACACCGTAGGGTCAAATCCGTACGGATACTCAGGTTTTGGAGATCTCTTTGTGCTGCTCTTCTTTGGCTATGTTGGTGTTTTAGGTAGTTACTACTTATATAGCAATGAACTAATACTTATACAATTGTTACCTGCAACCACATGTGGCCTGTTTTCCGTGGCGGTTTTAAATGTCAACAATATTCGTGATATCGAATCGGATAAAATCTCTGGAAAGAACAGCATCCCAGTTCGTTTGGGACGATCTAGGGCGGTGATTTACCATTGGTTACTGTTGCTTGTGGGTGTCGGCTGTGCACTTGCTTTTGCCATGGTTTCACACTTCCAAAACACCGACTGGATCTTTCTTGTCACCCTTCCCCTGATGTTTGTCAATGCCCGAGCTGTACACGTCAAAAAAACAGCGAAAGAATTGGATCCATTTTTGAAACAAATGGCACTCACTACGTTATTATTTGTACTGCTTTTTGGTTGGGCCGTATCGTAAGATTTAGCCTTCCGAATTGTGGCAAACGGATAACTTAGTTATCTTAGATAAATCCTAAACATAATTTTGAATTACCTGTTTTTAAAATGACAGGTTACTCATCAAACATTCAATTAAATCTCATGAAAAAAATATTAGTTCCTTACGACTTTTCTGATGTGGCAAAACACGCACTCAACTTTGCTGCCGATTTATCAAAGAAATCTGATGGTTGCAGTGTGACCCTCATTAATGTAATAGAACAGCCCACGCCAGATTCTATCCACGCCATGGGTGTTATTGATTATGATCCGATGGAGGTAGTCTATATCAAGCAAATGATTATCACCATGGAGGATAAAATGAAAGAGATCATGGCAGATGATACTTACAAAAACATAGATTTGCAATACAAAATTGTTTTAGGTCAGCCTTTCAAAGAAATCTCTAATGTGATCACTACGGAAGGCGTGGAACTTGTGGTAATGGGTACTTCTGGTACCTCCGGTGCGGAAGAATTTCTTGTTGGATCAAACGCTGAGCGTATGGTTCGCTTTTCTAAATGCCCCGTCATTACCATCAGTGAAGCAACCAACGTCGATGCTGTTCAGGATATTGTTTTTGCATCCAATTTTCATGACGTACCTGAGTCGTTTATCAATCATGTTAAGCGATTGCAGGCCGTGTTTGAAGCGAAGTTGAAAATCGTAAAGATCAATACCCCGTCAAGCTTTACTTCTACCCGACATGATATGAAGCAGATGACCGAGTTTGTGGAATCCGCGATGATCAAAAACTATGACCTGGAGATATATAATCACTCCAATGAAGAAGATGGGATCATTGCTTATGCAGAAGATATTGGAGCAGATCTCATAGCTCTTGGTACAAAACAGAGACGAGGAGTGGGGCACTTTATAAACGGCAGTATTGCTGAGGATGTGGTCAATCACTCCAAAGTCCCGGTTTGGACATTCGGACTTGATGCAGAATAAAATTTTAAACCCCGATCCTTCGGGGTTTTTTTATTCTCTTTTTACTTTAAAAAATCATTTTTTCCAATGTAGATTTGCTGCATGAATTTTAGCGCAACACATCACGAGCATCATCACCATCATTGATACCAAAATTCCACGGTATTGCTTAGGCGTTTTATATTCATTCATTTTATCATCTATTTCATTCAAATTTTATCATGTCAAGACTCAAAGTAGCAGTTCAAAAGTCAGGACGACTGAGCGAAGACTCGCTAAAACTTTTTCGCGAATGCGGAATCAAATTCAATAATGGAGCCAAGAAACTAATGGCCCAATCTCATAATTTCCCAATAGAGTTTTTGTTTCTCAGAGATGATGATATTCCGGGTTATGTTGAGGACGGAATTGCTGATATTGGTATAGTCGGGCAAAATGTGCATGACGAATATCAAAAGGAAATTGAGGTGGTCAAATACCTTGGTTTCTCTAAGTGTAGGCTTTCGCTAGCCATTCCACGAGAGGAGAGTTACCCCGGGGTGAGCTATTTTGAAGGAAAAAATATTGCCACCTCTTATCCGAATATTCTTAAGAAATATTTGGATGAAAAGGGTGTGTCCGCCGATGTTCATATGATCAGCGGGTCTGTGGAAATTGCGCCCGGTATAGGTCTTGCCGAAGGGATTTGTGATATCGTGAGTTCCGGAAGCACACTGCTTGGAAACGGACTGAAGGAGGTTGAGGTAGTGGCCAAATCTGAAGCAGTCATGGTAGCCTCCCCGGGGCTGAGTGCCGAGAAAAGGGAAATTCTGGAGCGAGTTATTTTCAGGATCAATGCGGTGCTTGAGGGTAAAAATAATAAGTACGTTTTGCTCAATGCACCGAACGATAATATAAAAAAGATCATCGACCTATTGCCGGGTATGAGAAGCCCTACTGTTTTGCCTTTGGCACAGGAAGGCTGGAGTAGCATACATTCTGTGATAAATGAAGATGATTTTTGGGAAAATATTGAGAAATTGAGAGAAGCTGGTGCCGAAGGTGTTTTGGTAGTGCCAATCGAAAAAATGATCAAATAATGATTCCTGTTTACGAAAATCCAGGTAAGAAAGAACTGAAACGCATTCTCAAGCGCCCCGCTATTGATCAAACCAAGATCAATAAGATTGTTCAACCTATTTTGGATAAGGTCAAGAGAGGAGGCGATGAGGCACTCAAAAAACTTGCGCTCGAGTATGATCATGTAGAACTCAATGATCTGTGGGTGACAGAAGCTGAATTTGCTACTGCTGATGGAGAAGTAGCTGATACTCTCAAGGAATCCATTCAGGTGGCTTATGAAAATATTCATAAGTTTCACTCGGCTCAGAAGCAGGGTGACCTTGTCATGGAAGTAATGCCAGGAGTGACGTGTAGCAGGCGATCAGTTCCGATTCAAAAGGTTGGGCTGTACATACCCGGTGGTTCTGCACCGCTATTCTCTACTGTTTTGATGTTAGGTCTCCCAGCGAAAATTGCTGGTTGCAAGGAAATTATTTTGGCTTCACCCACCAACAGGTTGGGTGAGATCAACCCGGTGGTTTTGTACACGGCCAAACTGGTGGGGATCACCCGTGTTTTGAAGTTGGGTGGAGCGCAGGCCATTGCGGCCATGGCTTATGGTACTGATACGGTACCTAAGGTTCACAAGATTTTCGGTCCCGGCAATCAATATGTGACAGCTGCCAAGCAGCTTGTAGCTCAAACGGATGTATCTATAGATATGCCGGCTGGACCATCTGAAGTTTTGGTTGTAGTGGATGAATCGGCTGATCCGGCGTTTGCAGCAAGTGATCTGCTATCACAGGCAGAGCACGGAGCGGATAGTCAGGTGATATTGATTGCTGCCTCAAAAGAATTGGCTGATGAGGTCAATACTCAGGTTGAGAGTCAGTTAGCACAGCTTTCCAGAAAGGATTTGGCCGAAAAGGCGCTTTCGAAAAGCTCTATTCTGGTAGAAAACAAAGAAGATAAGATCCTCAAAATCATCAATAAGTATGGACCCGAGCATTTGATCATTTGCACCAAAGATGCCGAGGAATTGGCATTAAGAGTAGAGAATGCAGGTTCGGTCTTCATAGGAAACTATACGCCAGAGTCAGCTGGGGATTATGCGTCAGGCACCAATCATACGCTACCGACCAATGGTTGGGCCAAGAGCTTTAGCGGTGTTTCTTTGGATAGCTATGTGAAGAAGATCACCTATCAGAAGATAGATGAGGAGGGGCTGCTTCATCTCGGCCCTACCATTGAAAGAATGGCGGAAGCAGAGCTGCTCGACGCTCACAAGAATGCAGTAACAATCAGGCTTAAAAAACTACGGGAAGATGGTATCTCCGGAAAAACTAATAAGAAATCACCTAAAGGGGATAAAAGCGTACTCTTCCGCAAGGGATGAGTACACCGGCAGTCTGGGAGTTTTTCTGGACGCCAATGAAAATTCTCTGGGTTCGTCCACATCCGAACTTTACAACCGCTACCCTGACCCGCATCAAAACTCTCTGAAAGAGAAATGGGCGGAGCTGAAAGGGGTCAGAAAAGAGAATGTCTTTTTCGGTAACGGAAGCGATGAACCAATCGATTTGCTTTTTAGATTGTTTTGCGAGCCTCACAAAGACAATGTGATCACCATGCCGCCTACATATGGTATGTATGCCGTTTCTGCGGATATCAACGCGATTGAAAATGTCAAGGTGCCACTCACTGCCGATTTTCAGATTGATTTAGAAACTTTGAGAATCACCTGGGGGCAGTCAAGTAAAATGGTTTTCATTTGCTCTCCAAACAATCCTTCGGGAAACCTCCTGAACAGAGAAGCCATCACATCCATTCTTGATGAATTTCAGGGCATGGTCATTGTAGATGAGGCTTATGTTGACTTTTCTCCTGAGCAAAGCTGGACAAAGGAACTTGAAAACTATCCAAATCTCGTGGTGCTTCAGACGCTGAGCAAGGCGTGGGGTATGGCGGGAATCAGAGTGGGGGTGGCCATGGCCAATCCGTTTGTGATTAGCATGCTGGATAAGATCAAGCCGCCGTACAATATAAGTTTGCCCAATCAAAGGCTTGCTGCTGAAGCGCTGAACAACGAGGCTAAAAAGAAGGCTTATGTGAATGAACTGCTCGCTGAGCGTGCAAAGTTGACAGAGGAAATTGGGAGGTTTTCGTTTACTCAAAAAATAATCCCGAGTGATGCCAATTTCTTGCTGGTGCAGTTTGATGGGGCGAAGAAAATTTTCGATTATCTAATCGAAAAGACCCTCATAGTGCGTGATAGGAGTACCCAGCTTCATTGTGAAGATTGCCTAAGAATCACCGTAGGAACAAAAGAAGAAAATCAAGAACTCATTAGATTGCTGAAGGAATATTAGGTTTAATTAAAAAATCAAAATGCGACCAATCCTATTCATAGACCGAGACGGAACCATAAATCACGAAACAGAAGACGAGCAGATAGACAACATAGATAAGGTGAGCTACCTCACTGATGTGTTTTTCTACTTGAAAAAGATTCAGGCCGAATCTGATTTTGTTTTGGCCATGGTTACGAATCAGGATGGACTGGGAACGGAGAGCTTTCCTGAGGTGACCTTCTGGCCGGTGCATAACCTGATCATGCGTACGCTGGAGAGTCAAGGTGTCAAATTTGACACTATCCATATAGATGAGCATTTCCCCGCAGACAATCATCCGAATAGAAAACCCGGAACTGGTATGCTCACCGAGTACCTTGATGGAGGTTATGATCTCAAGAATTCCTATGTGATAGGAGATAGAGCTACGGATGTGCAGCTTGCTGAAAACATTGGTTGCAAGGCTATTCATATTGCTGAAAAGTCGAGTACGTCAGCAGAATTGACTACTACTAGTTGGAAGGATATTTACGAACACTTGATTTTCAAACCAAGAAAGGCTTCTGTTACTCGAACC
The DNA here is from genome assembly GCA_039944535.1 of Cyclobacteriaceae bacterium. Taxonomy (GTDB): domain Bacteria; phylum Bacteroidota; class Bacteroidia; order Cytophagales; family Cyclobacteriaceae; genus JAMZMI01. Next base: position 93,065 of record JBDUYP010000022.1, on the reverse strand, counting down.
ACGAAGGAAACGGATATTGCTATCAGTTTGAATTTGGATGGAACGGGTCAGACGGCTATCGAAACAGGTCTGGGCTTCTTCGATCACATGCTGGATCAGCTCGGTAAGCACGGTGGCATAGACCTGGAAATCAAAGTAAAGGGCGACCTCCATATCGATGAACACCACACAATAGAAGATACAGCGCTGGCTTTAGGTGAAGCTTTCAAAAAAGCATTGGGAAATAAAAAAGGGATTAGTCGCTACGGCTTCCTCTTGCCTATGGACGATGTGTTGGCTCAAGTCGCTATTGATTTTGGAGGACGCCCATGGATGGTTTGGGAAGCTGAGTTTAAGCGTGAGAAAATAGGAGAGATGCCGACAGAGATGTTTTTCCATTTCTTCAAATCGTTCTCTGACACTTCATTATCCAATCTCAATATCAAAGCGGAAGGCGATAATGAACACCACAAAATAGAGGGCATCTTCAAAGCATGGGCTAAAGCCATCAAGATGGCGATCAGAAGAAACCCGGATGAGATGAGTTCCTTGCCCAGTACGAAGGGGGCGTTGTGATATTCGTGAAGTTCTAAAAATTAAGTGCTAACCCAAATCCATTTCCGAAAGTAAGGTTCAGTTTTGGACTGTAATTCATGGATGTGTTTTCTAGGCCTTGATTGTAGCGATCTACTGCATTTAGGAGCTTTCGATTTGCGCTGATGCTCACAGGTATGCCCACTGCCAATACTCCAGCTCCAATACCTGCCAATGCCCAGTTAGGCTCGCCCCCGCCAATTGCAGAACCAAGAGGCCACCCAATCATAAATCCACCGATTACGCCTAAAACATTTGCTGCGTCGGTAGTGGATTTTGCAGATTTCATTAAATCATATGCCTCCGGGTTTTCCTTCATGGTAGAAAGAAGTTGATTGATTGTAAGCGTTTTATCTCCCTGGCTGAATGTATATCCACCAAAAACCTTTTTTGATGTAATCTCACCTTCAGACTGACCGAAAGAACATGCAAGTAACAAAACTGAAAAAGACAGGAATAGGACAAGATGTTTCATTGAAAGGTTGTTTATGAATTATTTGGGTAAAATAATTGCAAAAACCGTAATCAACAAAAAATAGTATTGCGTTTCAGGTAAGCGAATGTGAATCCGTCACTCTTCATCTGTATATATGATCGGCTCATCCCAACCCTCAAGGTTGAATGCTATCGGGCCAAAAAACTGAGTTCGGGTATCCTCCATGTTGAAGGAGGGAGACTTGGTGTAGGATGTGGTGCAGTTGCCCGATGCGTCTCCCAATACCACACGGATATTTCGCTGCACTGGAAATGACTCAGCTACTACTCCCTGATCATAAAGTTTTAGCTCAAGGCTTTCTCCGCATCCTGTAAAGTCAAAAACCACTGTCAGGCAATCATCTTCCATGTAAGCATCGGTGATTTCTATAGGGTGGGAAACAGCGTTATCATAGCTATCTTCATCTATTTCTACTGAGATAGGACAAATCGCGTCGCAATCGGTACAGATAGGTGCAACTTTGTCTTCATAACATCCAATAGCTACGAAGCAAAGGAGAAGAATGATATATCTCATCCTTCTCCTAACCCGCAGAGAGATGAAATGGTTGCGGGTTTTCTTTATTTAATTAACTATTAGCTTTCCTGTTGATGATTCGGTTTTGGTGGTGATGTGGTAGATGTACAAGCCTTTAGGTAGGTGAGAAATGTTTGAGCGGTCACCCTGACTCACGATATCATCAAGCACCAGGCGTCCCTCAGGGGTATATAAACTGAGTCGGGCTGCAGGCATATTCAGTTTTACAAAAGATGATGCCGGGTTTGGGAAAATTTGTAATTGGTTGAATGGAGTAGTCGATAGCTCACTTTCTTCTTCTTGCTTCTGGTACTCGGAGTAGAATGCCTCAAATAAACGGACTTTTGTCCAGTCGTTGGTGCTTTCATCCCACACGAAAGTGGTTGTCTCAGTCTCATGCCCGTCAGGGGCATAGACGTGCTCAAATTTTATAGAGCCACGGCAGTTGTCGGGAGAGGAGCAATAGTAGCTTTCGCTGAGAATCTGATTGCCATTTTCGTCAAATAGCGAAGAGGACTTTCCGCTCAACAACCATTCGCCCGTGCTGCGGTCATATGTATAGCCTAGCGATGTATAGCTACCATAGCTAGAATAGGTGAACTCTGATTTCCCGGTCAGTTCAAGACTGTCTGTTTCTCTGTTTAGGCTGTAGCGGAGTGATACATCCAGTTGGTTACTTTCAGTATATGTGTTTTCATCCCTGTGTCGTTCCACCCAGAGGTTAGTTGTTTCATCTAATTCATAGCCCGAATACCTCGTCCTTGACCCTTCTTCATTGTATTCATGCTCATACTTGTAGTATGGAGATGATGCCCAGTCAGTGCTTTCCCATTTGTAATCGAAAGATTCTGCCACGCGATCAGATTCATCGAAGGTCGTATTTGTGAAGCGGAGTAAGCCGGTCCATCTGTCTGAGTTTTCGTCCCATTGGTACAGTTCAAACAACACAAGTCGGTTGCTTTCATCATACTCCATCATCTCTATGGTTGTGGTTCTCCAGCCCAAATCTGCCTCACTCCATTCGGCAGCTTCATATTTGGTGGCTTTACCCTCTGAATTGTAAGTGTAAGTTTCTTTATAGCTGTTTTGGAAGGTGTTGTTTTGCGTGTTCCAGGATTTACCCAAAACCTCAGATTTTTGTCCGTCTGGTGTATATGTAGTCTCAATTTTAACTGCTTGTGTGTCCCAGGTTTCAGTGAAATCAGACCACTGATAGCGTATTGTGCAGTTTTCTAGCGTGTCATTGTTGTATTTTATTACAGACTTGTCGGTGTAAACCCAGTCTTGAGTGGTGGTGTTCCAGTCGTATGAGAGGGTGCTGTCTTTTACCAGATTGGTTTTGAAGAGCACAGGCTGGATTGATTGTGTTTCGTTTTCCAAAGCTCCGTTATCGGCATCCCGGTATTGTGCGTTTATGGCGATGGGAAGTAGCATGATGCTAAAAAGGTAGAAAGTTTTCATAATGTACAGTTATTTACAATAAATGATTGGACGTTATTTTTCTGTGTTTTTGATTCTATTTTTTTAAAATATTCCAGTGATGCCTGCCCTGACCCCTATTGTGGAGGTTCGGAAAGAAAATTCAGATCTATGCAGGCGATTTAGTGATACCCCATAGGTCGGGCCAAAATTGAGCCTAAAGCGAGAATTGAGATTGTATTCTACGTCATAGTTCAATTTGATCAGCCGCAATCGAGTTGTTTTAAATGAGTAATCGGGCAGTTGTTCTTTGTTTATAGATTTCAGCATTGAGAAGCTTGACGAAACCACATGTGTCAGTCTTTTCTTTTGAAACAGTGCATAGGAAAATCCTGCAGAAGCTCCTATAAATTGGTGAGAGAATGCGAGCCGATCCTGATTTCTGGACGTCTCACCATTGTCATCCAATTCTTCTTTTGAAAAATCTATGGTGAAATTCGTTTGGCGATAATCTCCGGCAAGCATCACTCTGAACCGATCAGTAATGGCATATTGCGCTTTCAGTTGGATCGCATAACCCAGCCTGCTCAGAGACACAGGAGACGGGCCATGCACAGTCGTGGTGCCATTTGTTTTTATGAAATTGTGGGATGAAAAAAGTTCAGTATTCAGCCCAAAATCTAGTTTGATCATTTCTTCTTGAGGTATGATGCCTGATAGAAAGGGGCAGTGTCTGAGGATGTTTGGTTTTCCCACTTCGTAAGGTGAAAACACCACTCCGTAGCGCTGCAGGTTGGGAGCCATCAGTATGCGATTGCCGTATGATCTCATGTTGGCTTGCTGGTTTTTGATACCAGCTACTGGACGCTCTGGTTGTGTATTTGCTACTTCCTTATTTGAAATGCTTTGAGATGGGTAGCAAATTTCTTCTTCCTTTTCACAGGCTTCTCTATTCAGTGAGTTGAGCGAAAGGCTACTATTGGTGATTGGCGTATCAAATCTTTTCGTTGATTCTCTCAACATATTATCATCATAGCTCTGGCTGGTCCACCAAAAAAGCACAGATCCCGATACTATAAGAAATGGGATAAGAATCTTATAAATCCAGCTCGCAAACCCTGATTTTAGGGGAGCCCACAGTCCAATTTTGGCAGGGTTAGCCTGTAGCCCAGAGCGAATGCTGCCCCATGATATGGCTGCTCCTGCGACTGGCTCCCAGTCCTCAAACCTGTCTTTTAGCAGGTCGTCAAATGAGTCTCTTTGCTTCATGGTGATTGAGCGTTAATTGTTTCTTTAATATTCTTCTGGCTTTGAAAAGCTGGGTTCTGGAGGTGACCTCAGTTATTTCAAGTTTTTCGGCTATTTCGTCATGGGAGTAGCCTTCTATCACATACATGTTAAAAACGATGCGATACCCGTCCGGGAGCTTGTTTATCAACGTCAATATTTCTTCTGTGGAAATATCCGAAAGCACATCCTGGTGCCTGTCATCGCTGATTTCGAGCTCTTCTATTATTTCATGATGATCAAATTTTAAGTTTTTGTGATAATGATTGATGCACTGGTTTACCATTATTTTCCTGATCCAGCTTTTCAGTTGGTTAGGGTCTTTTAGTTGTTTTATCGATTTAAATACTTTGATAAATCCTTCCTGGAGAATATCCCTGGCCTCTTCTTCTGATCGAGTGTATCTGAGACAAACACCCATAGCATACCTCCTGAACTTCAAAAAGAGTTCCTCCTGAGCCCCTTCGTCAGATTTCTTGCAGGCGTTTATGAGTTTTAGGTCGGTCACCAGTTATTCTTGATCAGTGTATTTCGTATTGAAAGGCAAAAGAGGCCGGGAAATCATCCAGCTTTGTTCAATAAAAATATACAATGTACATCCCCAAGACCGAGGGGTATGGTAATCTGTTGCCCGAGTAATAAAAAAAGATTTTGTATTGGGAGGCTTATGTCCTTCTATTCATCTCCGTAAATTTTCACGGTTACTTTTCCATCTTCGGTAATATACCCTCTGAACATGCCTGTGGTACTAAATGGCATGGCTACATTGCCAGCAGTGTCGAGTGCGATGAGGCCACCTGTGCCTCCAAGATTGAGGGTTTTTTGTATCACAGCATCTGCTGCTTGCGCGATAGGGTAGCCTTTATACTCCATCATTGCGGAAACATCATAAGCCGTGACTGACCGGATAAAATACTCTCCATGTCCCGTGCACGAAACGCCGCAAGTGACATTGTCAGCATAAGTTCCGGCCCCAATAATGGGTGAGTCGCCGATACGCCCCCATTTTTTGTTGGTCATACCACCCGTAGAAGTTGCCGCACAAAGATTACCAAACTCATCTAGCGCCACTGCCCCGACAGTGCCATGCTCTTTTTCAAGCTTTTGCACACGCTCCAGACTTTTGATTCTTTTTTCTGTTTTGAAATACCCTGAATCCACAGTTTCTAAACCTTGTTCTGCCGCGAACCTGTCCGCCCCAGCACCGGAGAACATCACATGCTCAGAGCTGGTCATAACAGAGTAAGCTGCGTCGATTGGGTTTTTGATCGTCTTCACTCCAGCCACAGCTCCTGCATTCTTGTCGCTTCCTCTCATGATGGAAGCATCCAATTCATTCTCTCCTTCTGATGTAAGCACGGCACCTACTCCCGCATTGAACAATGGGTTGTCCTCCATTAGATTGATGGCTTTGATGATAGCCTCGCAGCTTTCTCCGCCATTCATAAGAATCTGGTATCCCTCTTTTAGCGAAAGCTCCAATGCCGCCCGATAGGCCGAATCGCTTTCGGGTGTCATCCGGTCTCGGTTGATATTTCCCGCTCCTCCGTGTATGACAAGGACTACTTTTTTGCCAATCGCAAATTCCTCTTTCGGTTTATTGCCTGAGCATGCCATGAGCAAGACCAGCATGAGGATCATTGAATATCTTGTTTCAAGTCTTTTCATTGAAACAAATATAACTTTCTTGTCAAATAGTAATTTCAGGTTGATTTCTTTAGCGCTCTGTTTCTGTTGAGGTTAACCAAAACCGCACTTACCAAAATGATGATCATTCCCCAGGTTTGATTTTTGGTTATTATTTCATCAGCTATGAGCCATCCAAAAAAGACAGCAATGATCGGATTGATGTATGCGTATGTGCTGACAATGGCAGACGGAACTTCATTGAGCAGCCATGTGTAGGCAATGAAGGCGATGATAGAGCCTGCTATGGAAAGATACAATAATGAACCCCATGCCTGAAAGGAGATAGTGCCCCACTCTAACCCCTCTGTTTCGTTGAATATTGAGCTTATCGCAAAACAGACAATAGAGGCTAAAATCAACTGCCAGCCTAAATTGGAATACATGGAGCCTGGAGATGGGTAGGAACGATAATAAATAGTGCCTCCCACCCAGCAAATGCCTCCTAGCAGAACAGCCAAGGACGCAATAACCTGAAGCGAAATGTCACTCTCTCCAATGGGCCCATTGAGGTGATCTCTGAAAAGCAATAAGATGCCGGCAAACCCCAATACCAGGCCCGTGATGATGAAAGGGTTGTTGAAATATAACTTCCAGTGCCGCTTGTCCATGATGATAAACCAAAGCGGGAGGGTGGCTATCAAAATGGATGCATACCCTGAGGCAATATATTGCTCGGACCAGATTAGCAGACCTTGCCCACTGACAAGAATGATAGAACCGACGATGAGGTTATTTATGATGGTTTTAAAGGATGGGAATTTTTCTCGTTTGATTAGAATAACATAGGCGAGCATCAAAATGCCGGCACTCGAAAACCTTAATCCCGCAACTAAAAATGGGGGAATTTCTTTCACAGCAAGAGCTATAGCCAAATAGGTAGTGCCCCAAATGAGGTAGATAGCAACGAAGCTGAATATTACAAGTAGCTGGTGTGAGTAGCTCTTACTCATGGTGCGATTTTTTTAGCAATTGAAGAATATGATAGCTGTGGATGAAAAGGAACAAAACACCCGCAAGCATAACAGGGCTGGCGTCAATCAGGATTCCGTAGATCAGATATCCAATAGCCGAAAGTCCGTGAACTATGCGCAGCAAGATCATTCGTTTCATGCTAATAGCCAATATGCCCAGTCCGAGAGCGAGATAGCCGACCCATTCCGGGTTGATAGACCCGATCATAAGCTTAGACTCATTCTAATATTGCATCTCGCGTATGGCGAGCATTCTGATAGTGGAGCGGCCTTGAACCCAGAGTTGATATATAGGTTGAGCGCAGGTGTGAGTTTGGTGTTGGACTCGAGTACCAGCTGCTTCATGCCTGCCGCACGAGCTGCTTCTATGGTGTGCTGAATTAAACGCTTTCCTATTTTTGCTCCCTGATATTTCGGTAACACACCCATTTTTGCCAGTTCAAAAGTCTCTGCATCCTCCACAATCAAAGCAGCTGTACCGACTATTTGTCCGTCGTATTTAGCGAAGAATATCTGTCCCCCGGGCTCAATGATCCACTTTTCAGGATCGTCAAGCATTTCCCGGTCGTGTTTTTCTACCTCAAAGTACTGCTCCAGCCACCAGTAGTTGAGCCGTGCAAAATCCGAGGCGTATTGCTTCTCGTAGTTGATGATTTCTACAGTTAGTTCAGGTTGTGAGATAGCGTTCATTTCTCAATTATTTAGTTCTTCCAGTGTTCGATCTTTAAATCCCTTTTCGCCAAAGCGCTTTTCCAGAATGGCGAGTGCTTGCATGGTGTTGGTGTCCGCCAGCGCCTTGATTACACCCCGTTCTCCAGCGTCCCAAATACGCTCAAGCTCAGGGAGTTTGGCTTGTGCTTTTTCGGTGAGGTTGAGCACGCGCCTTCTGTTGTCGAGTTTGCACGGGGTGGAGTAGAGATAGTCGGCTTTGATCATTTTGTTGGTAATGGAAATAACCGAGGGATGCGCCAGGCCAATTTTTTCGGCTATTTCAGTGACCGACAGCTCACCTTCTTTTTTGATCAGCCGAAACACCACATACCAGTTTGGTTCAATATCAATCCCCAACTCCTTATACATTTTCCGACCATCGTGAATCAGCGCATCGGCTAACCGTTTCAGTCTCATGGTAAATCCAAGGCAACCCAACTCTGTTGTAAAGTCTTTCATTCGTAATAATCCGTAGTTGACTACATAAAAGTAAAAACATCTGCGTAGTTAACTACATACTTGTATTTATTTTTTTGAAGCGAACGGAAGTTTTTTTGTACGAACTGATATTCCTGCTATCGGCTTTATCTGCCGCTTGGGTGGCAGGATAACGTTTTTATCAGGGCTATTGCGTCAGTATTCTCACAGAACCCTGATTGGTACGGATGACTAAAATGCCAGCTGCTTGAATATCAGATTTTGGTATAGAAATTTGTGTTGTAGAGGGGAGGGTTAGGTCCATCAGCACCTTGCCCTGCAGGTCATATATGATCACATAGGCTAACTCCTGACCATTGGCATTGAGCATGATGCTGTCATCACTCATTGTGACTTCAAGGCGTTTTGCTGGCGAGCTTGTCTTTTCTATATGCAGCGTTTCCTCAGGGTCTTTCGGTACATAGACGTATGGCTCATTCACAGTGCCGTAGTATTCTATTTCCTGAGTAGGCAAGATGTAGTCTGATTCTATCGTAAGAGTGGATGATTCTCCACCCGAGGCTATTTCGCATGTTAGCTTTTCGCCTGGAGATAAATATTTCAGTGTTTCATTAGCGCGGACTCCATTTACGGTCACATAAGCATCATAGTAGATGGGGGCGACACCCACGTTTTCTATTTCGACTAGTGAGTTAGTTGAGTTGGTTTTAAATGAATTGACCTTGAACCGGTAACCCATGTACATGCTGGCTTCTTTGATTCTATCTAAGGTTTGATATCTGTTTTGATCATTTCCGTTGATATAACTCATGTGGAAGTTTTCCACAAAAATTTCAAAAGGAGTGCCGTAAGCGCCTATATCTTCGTTGAGCACGTTGTGTTGGTCATAATCCGAGTAGTAGCTAAATTCCCCACCGGCTGGTGCTGTTTTGTACCTTTCGCGATCAAAGAAATTCCATGACTGAGTGTTGTACCCGCCGTGACTCGAATGCATAAACGAATCATCAAACAGCCCGAAATTGATATCCAGCAGCTCAGATTCTACTGAAAATGGCGAATATGTGCTACTGGCAGCATCTATTGAGATGCTCCAATTGGTTTGTACAAAAATCGTATCCAGGTGCTTGAAAAAGCTTGATTGAAACTCCTTGCTGGGAAATGTTTCACCAATAATTGATGGTCCGTCATAGATGTGGTATTCTGCCCACAGCCCAAATCCGGTTTGGACATAAGCAAGACGTGGATCTCCATCATATTTCTCTGCGTATTTTTTGTAAAAATCTATCGTGAAATCCCTCAATTCCTGATCCGTCCAATCTGGAAACCAGGTGGTTTGACCTTCCGTTGTTCCCTCGGTTTCGTTGTAGTCAGCCAGAGCTTTGATATAATCTGGCACAGCTGTCGTTTTACCCGGGTAGGTAAATCTAAACCTCAATACGGCCTGATGGTTTCTGGTAGCCATTTCGTCAAGAAGCGTCTCCACGGCGGACCAGTCGTATATTCCTTTTTCAGTGACGATTTGATTGTAAAGCATATACGAAAACTCAAGAGATATGGCGTCCGTCTCAACCTGCGAGTTGCCTGGCCAAAATACAATCCCCGTCAAGGGTTGTACTCCCGTGATTTCTTTATCCACTACCACTTCCTGCAAATCCTGTCCAATCGCTGGTTTTACATGAGAAGAAAGAATAATAAACGATATTATTTGTAGAAATATTGTGTTTTGAAAGTGTTTCATATTCGTAAAGATATATTTCAAAGATTAAAATACTTTCATTTAGTTGTTTTGTATCAAAAAGGGTACAAAATACCATTTTAAGTACATGATGTGATGAGCCTGAGTTATCTATAAATTTCATCTTTCCAGTTAAACACAGTTTTTGCCATCGGTCAAATCATTAGGTTTGTCAGCGCTTTACAGGCGTTTACTTTAATGGACTAATAAAATTTAATATGAAGTACATACTTTCTTGCATTATATCTCTGAGTTTTATTTCGGCTTTCGCACAGCAGCCACAATTCTCTTATGATATAGATGTGACACAAAATCTTGACACGTTTTATGTTTCATTAACACCGGAAGTTAAAATAGACAAGACTAGCAATATCTACCAGTTTGCTGCGACTGCTCCTGGAACTTATCAGACCATGAATATTGGTCGCTTCATCAGTGATTTTAAAGCGTTTAATTGGCTTGGAATGGAGATAGATGTCGAGCGTGTTTCGGTCAATCAATTTAAAATAGACAAACCGCACAAGGTTAAAAAGATCACTTATAAGGTGGCAGAAACATTTGATACAGAGGTAGAAGAATATCCCATTTACTTAATGGCAGGTTCTTCTATCGAAGACGATCATACTTTGATTAATACCCATACGATGATTGGCTATTTTGAAGGTTATCAAAAAAGTCCGTTGCAGGTCAAAGTGGTAGGGAAAGATAGCTGGACAATCGGAACAGCATTGAGTAAATCGGGAGACTATTTTGTTGCCGATGATTTTGATCATGTAGTGGATTCTCCAATTTTAGCGGGTGATTTGACTTTTGCGGCCACAAAGGTGGCAGATACAGAAGTGGAGATATATACATATTCTGCTCAGGGGCTGCTCAATTCCGAATTGCTGCTTGCCAATATGGAGGACATGCTCAATGCGACCAATGATTTTTTAATCAAGTTGCCTGTTGAGAGGTACACTTTCCTTTATTTTTTCGAGCCGAATCTTACCGGGCAGACTGGCGCCTGGGAACATAGCTACAGTTCTGAATATGTGTTGGGAGAAAAGGAGCCCACAGTTGAGTTTATGAAAAGCGTAACAGATATTGCCTCTCATGAATTTTTTCATATCGTGACTCCTCTTAACATTCACAGTGAGGTTGTGGATTCTTTCAATTTTGTGGAGCCAACCCCTTCCATTCATCTTTGGCTTTATGAGGGAGTCACAGAGTGGGCTTCAAATATGTTGCTTTACAGAGGAGGGGTAATCGACCTGCAGGATTATTTGTCCAACTCAATCATTTATAAAATACTCGTAGATGAGCGCTATTTTGATACCACATGGAGTTTAAAGAAGATTTCAGATGAGTCTTTCAATGGCGGAGAGGGGTCAAAGCAATATGGTAATATATATTACAAGGGGTCGCTTACGGCCGGACTGCTGGATATCCGCCTGTTGGAGTTGTCAGATGGCACATATGGTTTGCGCGAACTAATGCTTGATCTGGTAGAAAAGTATGGAAAAGGTAATCCGGTTTCTGAGGAGACATTTTTTGATGATATCGCCGCAATGACTTATCCGGAAATCAGAGATTTTTTTGATATGTATGTGTTGGAGGCTAATCCGCTACCTCACGCCGAATATTTCGCCAAGATTGGCCTGAAAATAGAGCGTGATGACCAGGACAGACCTACAATAATCCAGTTGACCGACCCAACGCCTCAGCAGCAAAAATTATTTTTCGCCTGGAGTGAAAACATGGATCGCCAATAATCGGCGATCCCATTTTAGTGTGACCTGTGAAGTTACTCTCCTGTTACTTCACTCAATGGCTTAAGGTTTGAAGGAATTCGCTCTTCACCATATTCAAATACATCAATGATTTTGGTCAGTGTTACTGATGGGATGGCATAAGGCACCAGCATGGATTTGAGGAATTCATTGACCTTATTTACGCATTCGCTGATGTTGTCTGCGGCTACCAGAAAGTAGTTGTTGATTCTTACCTCTTTTTCAGAATCACCATCTACAGTCGTATAAATGACTTTGGCTTTCCACCACTCTTCGGCGGTTTCGTTTTCCTCTTTGATGATTTCTGACAGATTGGTCTTTGTGATCATGGTCACGGCAAACTCCCCGTTGAGGTCGCGTTCCATGGCTTCATAGATTCTGGCTTCTGCTTCCGTGTAAGACAATGCATCTACCAGATACGCTTCTGTTACCTGCTTGAGCATTCCGTTTTCTTGTTCTTTGTTGTATTTGATTTTGCACGAATACCAGGTTTTCATCTATTGTTTGTTTTGAGTTTTTAAAAAGGGTGGCAAAGATAGATTTTTGAAATGTTTAACCCAGATTGGTCTGAAATTTTTCTAAAACTCAACAAATAACTCGACCTGCTCCTTCAATAGTTGCTTGTACAGCTCATTGGTGATGTTCCACTCATCATCCGTGTTGGCTTCTATTCTTGCCAGCTTTACCTTTTGCGCCAGCACATGCATGCCACAGTAATTAAAGATATCTGTGAGGTGGCTGAGTGCCAGGCCTGCACCCTGGATACCGGAAGAAAGGCCGATTAGCGCACACTTCTTGTTTTTAAAGGTATTTGGGTACTCCAGCCCATCTATGAAAGCTTTGAGTACGCCGGGGAAAGAGCCATTGTACTCCGGCACCACGAAAACAAACTTTTGGCTTTCTTTCATCACTTTCCTGAACCCATTGAAAACATTGTTTTTGCCAGAGTTGTGATAGAGGGCCGAAACGGTAAAGTCATCAGGGAGATCTTTCAAATCAATGATTTGGCTTTCAATACCCTTTTCTTTTAAAAGTTCTTGATATTGCTCACATATTTTGGATGACACAGAATCTACTCTGTTGGTGCCGCAAACGATGGTAATCATTTAGTCAGGTTTTTCGTTGCAAACAGAACCATTAGTCGTTCTGCTTGGTTTGGGATTGAAAATAAAATGGTTGAATATTGCGTTTCGATATTCGACCATGAATATTCATCAAAATAACAGCGAGTTCTATGCTGAAAGGCAAAAATGCAATTGTAACGGGAGTAAGTAAAGGAATTGGGTTGGAAACTGTAAAACTGCTTTTAGAAGCAGGTGTGAAAGTGGCCGGCTGGAGTAGACAGAAACCTGAGTTAGAAGATCCAAATTTTCATTTTGTAAAGGTTGATATTAGCAACTGGGAACAGGTGCAGGCTGCTCATTTGGCCTCTACTGATTTTCTAGGAAATGATATCCACTTTTTGATTAATAATGCCGGATTTGGAGTGATGTCCCCAATAGACGAAGTTGTGATTTCCGATTGGAAAGCCATGTTTGATGTAAACGTGCACGGGTTGATGTACTGTACCAAAATGGTGGTGCCGGATATGAAGAGAATGGATGCAGGGCATATCATCAATGTGAGCTCTATTGCCGGTCTCAACGGTATCAAAAACATGAGTGGATATGTAGCAACAAAACATGCCGTGACTGGCCTTGGGCACTCGCTCATGATGGAGTTGCGCGATTGGGGAATCAAAGTAACCAATGTATATCCAGGGAGTGTAAATACAGCGTTTTTCGATGATATAGACACCATTCAGGCCAACGAAAATATGATGCGCCCTGAAGATATTGCCAAGGCAATTGTTGATGTGCTGGATACTCACCCAAATTTGCTTCCGGCTGATTTGGAGCTTCGTCCACTTAGACCTAAAGGAAAGCCACAGAAATAAGATGTCCGTTATCATTCAGGATTTGACCAAAATGTACGGCGAACAACACGCTGTGGATGCTATCAGTTTTGAAGCACCCAAGGGTAAGGTTACAGGTTTTTTGGGTCCTAATGGAGCAGGAAAATCTACTACCATGAAAATGGCAGTGGGTTATGTGCGGCCAACCTCCGGATCTATAACGCTGGATGGAATCTCAGTAACTGACAATTCACTCAAGGTAAAAAAGCTTACCGGCTATCTACCAGAGCACAATCCGCTCTATTTGGATATGTATGTTCGCGAATTCTTAAGGTTTATAGGTGGAGCTTATGGCATCAAAGGGTCAAAGCTGAACAGCAGGGTGGAGGAGATGATAGAAACTGTCGGGCTGCAACGAGAGCGAAAAAAGAAAATAGGCGCCTTGTCAAAGGGTTATCGTCAGAGGGTTGGTCTTGCGCAGGCGCTCATACATAACCCGTCTGTATTGGTTTTGGACGAACCAACTACCGGACTTGACCCAAATCAGATTCTCGAAATCCGCGAGGTGATCAAAAATATAAGTGCAGACAAGACCGTGATTCTGTCCACTCACATCATGCAGGAGGTAGAGGCTATTTGTGACAAAGTGGTGATAATTGACAAAGGACAGATTGTGGCGGATGATAAATTGAGCGTACTCAAAGAAGGGATGAATGAGACCACTGGTATCATCATCACTTTTGAAAATGAAATCGAAACCAGTTTGTTTGAAAGTCAGGGGTTTGAGATAAAACCTTATGGAGACAATGCTTACCTCATAGAGTCTGAGAGAGATGACCTTAGAGCGGAACTACTAAAAATTACCTCCACGCATGATCTGCCGCTGGTGAGCTTGACCAAAGCTCAAAAATCCCTTGAAGAAATTTTTCATCGTTTAACCCAAAATCAGAAGAGATGATCAGCATATTTCTGAAGGAGATAAACGAATTCTTAGATTCACTCATCGCATATGTGGTCATCGGTGTTTTCCTAGTTGGCATAGGTTTGCTTATGTGGGTTTTCCCAGATACCAATGTGCTGGATTATGGCTATGCCAGCATGGAGCCTGTATTTTCATTAGGGCCATATGTTTTCATGTTTTTGATTCCGGCCATCACTATGAAGTCTTTCGCTGAGGAAAAACGCAATGGCACTCTGGAGCTGCTTTATACACTGCCTTTCAAAGAAATTGACGTCATTCTTGGTAAATTCTTTGCTGGATACTTCCTGGTTTTCTTCTCGATTATCCCGACGCTGGTGTATTATTTCTCGCTATCGCAATTAGGTAATCCGGCGGGCAATTTGGATACTCCGGGTATCATGGGTTCGTATATAGGCCTGTTATTGCTGGGTGGTGTTTTCACATCCGTGGGAATCCTTGCTTCGGCGCTTACGGGCAATCAGATTGTTTCGTTTATCCTTTCTGCATTTTTGAGCTTTTTACTCTATGCCGGGTTCGATTCCATTGCTGCCATTGACGTGTGGTCGGGCTGGTCTTATGTGATTTCGGATCTTGGAATCATGTCTCATTATTCATCCCTGAGCAAAGGACTGATAGACTTGCTGGATGTGGCTTATTTTGTGGGAATGATCACGATCATTCTAATGTTAACCAAACTAATCCTGGGTTTTAAGAAATGATCAGTTGGAATAGTCATCGGTTAAACTTGGTTTTGCAGATTGTGCTTACGGTGCTTGTTGTGTGGTTGGTTTTTCAACTGTCCAATCAATTTAGGGTTCGCATAGATATGACTGAGGAGAATAGGTTTAGTTTGTCTGATCAAACCAAAAATCTTCTTGAGAGATTGGATGAGGAGGTTTATGTAGAAGTTTATCTGGCAGGAGAATTACCATCAAACTTTCTCAGGTTTCAAAAATCTATTCGCGAGACGCTTGAGGAGTTTTCCATTTACTCCAATACAAATATCAATTACAAGTTTATCGATCCATCGCTGGCTCAAAGTGCAAAGGCGCGCAACAAATACTATCAGGATTTGATCCAAAGAGGGTTACAGCCAACCAACTTGAATTACACTCAGGATGGTCAAACTTCCCAGAAATGGGTTTTCCCTGGGCTGATTCTTTCTTATCATGGCCAGGAGATTGGTGTTAACCTTTTGAAGGGCAACCGAACCACCAGCCCTGAGGAAATGATTAATCAATCTATCGAAGGTCTGGAGTATGAGCTCGCTAGTGGGTTGATTCAGTTGTCAGAACTGAGGAGGAAAAGAGTTGGGCTGGTTGTAGGGCACAATGAACCAGACACTGCGCAGCTTGCAGGATTTACAAATCTTGTTTTGTCAAAATATGATCTATTCAGGCTCGATCTTCCTGAAAAGAAAAGTCCCATCGTGGGATATGACCTTTTGGTTGTGGCTAAGCCTACTTCCAAATTCTCAAACCGTGAGAAATACCTTTTGGATCAATATCTCATGAAAGGAGGCAAGCTTTTGTTTTTCCTTGACGCACTTCGGGTCAATATGGACAGTGCCTCCGGAGATGGTACTGTGGCCATTCCTTATGAAACCAACCTCACCGATATGTTATTTAAATATGGTGTGCGAATCAATCAGGATTATGTAGTTGACCTCAACTGCGGAGACTTCCCTATCGTGGCAGGCAATATTGGCAATCAGCCGCAGATTCGGATGCTGCCATGGCCGTATTTTCCCATCATCACCAACTATGGCGATCATCCGGTGGTCAAAAACCTCGATGCTGTAATGGTGCGTTTTGGCTCTACAATAGATACTGTGAAGGCGGTCGGGGTGAAGAAAACACCGCTGATGCTCACTTCAGCTCATACGAAAGTTTTGGGGTCACCCGTTCAGGTCAGTTTCAATGATTTGAAAAGTGAATTACTGCCGGATAAATTTCAATCTGGACCAAAACCTGTGGGTTATCTGCTTGAAGGTAATTTCACATCCCTATATAAAAACAAATTTCCTCCGAAAGGGATGAGTCGCGGTGAGATGCTGGAAGATGGAGTGGACTCAAAAGTGGTAGTCATTGCCGATGGGGATTTGATTAGAAATGAATTGAGTTTGGAAGATGGTAAGCCTTTGGCTTTAGGTATGGAGCCTTACAGTCAAGCTCAATATGCAAACGAGGATTTGATTATGAATCTGATCGATTATCTCATGGATGACGATGGAATTATTCAGTCACGAACAAAGGAAATTAAGATTCGTCCGCTGGACAAAGTGAAAATAAAAGAAGAGCGCTTGAAGTGGCAGGTCGTGAATTTGGGAGCACCAGTATTGCTTCTGCTACTATTCGGATTAGCCAAAGCAATCATTCGTAAAAAGAAAAACCAGGCTTGATGGAAAAGAAGAATAAGCGACTTTTCGGATTGTTGGTTTTGGTTTTAATAATCAATCTGGTTGTTTTTCTACTTCCAGGGAAAGGCTCTAAAACCACATTTGATGAGCACATGTTTGCCGTAGCTGACACTGCGTCAGTGTCGAGCGTCCTCCTGACCCTTGGCGATAGAGTGGTGGAGTTGACCAAGTCAGAAGATGGATGGGAACTCAACGGACAATACCGGATAGATGAAGGTTTGAGGAGGCTTCTTTTTTCAATTATGCAAAGAGTGAGGGTGAAGCGACCTGTGCACGAAGCTGTAAAAGATGGAGTCAAAGTCAAATTGAATAGCGATTCATTTATGGTGTCAGGCAATGCCACTCAAACGAAAACCTTTTTTACCAAAGATGGTAAAACCTACGAAGTGGAGATTCCGGGATACAGGGATTATTTAGCGAGTATTTTCGAACTGAATGCGGATCAGTGGCGGGATAGATTGGTTTTCAATGGGAGTTGGCGAACCATTCAAAGGTTGAATCTGGATTATATAGATTCGGACGAAAAAGATTTTGAAATTGCTTTCAATGAAGAATTTTTTAATGTTTCTGGGGTCAATAAACTCGATTCCGGTTTGGTTGTTGATTATCTCAATCAATTTCAGTACCTGCAGGCCAATGAGCGAATAAGCAGGGGGCGTTTCCCTAGATACGATAGTCTCGTAGAGTCTAAACCGGTGGCTATACTTACTTTAGAGTCAATTAATTACAGTGCTCCTGAGACTTTGATCATATTTCCGTCTTTAGAAAAGGAAGGTTTTAATTTGGTTAAAAATAGTATCGGGGAGATGGTCATTTTTGACAAGAGAAGGATCAGTAATATGCTGATGTCAAGAGATGATTTTAAACTCGCTGAGTGATACTGACTTTAAGGCTGATTTATCAACTTTTGTTCTTAAATTTGACGCCCAAATCCAACATGATAACCAATCGCCGAAAAATGAAACAACATTTTCTGGCACTTAAATAAAATACCAACTATGAAGTTTATTGTTTCCTCTTCTTACCTTTTGAAGCAGCTTTCTGCAATCAATGGGGTTATCACTACCAATCCGGTTGTGCCTATTTTGGAGAATTTCCTTTTCGAAATCACAGATGGTACGTTGACCATTACAGCGTCTGATTTGCAGACTAGTATGATTACCGAAATGGAGGTTGAGGCCAAAGAGGATGGAAGCATTGCGATTCCTGCTAAAATTTTATTGGAAACGTTGAGAAACTTACCGGAGCAGCCAGTGACCTTTTCTATAGACTCTGATACCTACAGCATCGAGATCAACTCTGACAATGGTAGATATAAGTTGTCGGGAGAAAATGCTACGGACTTCCCTAAGATTCCGGCGGTTTCGGACGGGTACTCTGTGAACATGGCTTCCGGGGTGCTTGCTCAAGCTATCAATAATACAATCTTTGCGACAAGCAATGATGAGCTTCGCCCGGCAATGACTGGTGTATATGTGAAGTTGGATGAAACCAATACCACGTTTGTTGCCACGGATAGTCACAGGCTGATCCGATACAGAAGAGTGGATGTGGCGGCAGATATGGGACACAGTATGATCATCCCTCGCAAAGCCTTGACGCTTTTGAAGACGACTTTGCCTAGTGAGAATACCAACGTTAATGTTGAATTCAATGCGTCAAACGCATTTTTTAATTTCAACAACGTGAAGATGATTTGTCGTTTGATCGATGAGCGTTTCCCGGATTATGAAAATGTGATTCCGGCTGACAACAACAATAGCATGGTGATCAATAAAGGTGCTTTGTTGAGTTCTTTGAAAAGGATTGCCATCTATGCAAACAAGACCACTCATCAGGTGAGATTGAAAATCGCTGGTAGCGAGTTGATGATTTCTGCTGAAGATCTTGACTTCTCCAATGAGGCAAACGAAAGATTGTCGTGCGAGCATGATGGAGAGGATATCGAAATTGGATTCAACGCCAAGTTCTTAATTGAGATGCTAAACAACCTTGATGCTGATGATCTTACATTGAAGTTGAGTGCCCCTAACCGAGCAGGTATCATTACTCCAAATGATAAAGACGAGAATGAGGATATTTTGATGTTGGTAATGCCGGTTATGCTAAACAACCAGGTATAATAGAATATTAAAAAGTAACGCAGATTAAGGTCTGCGTTTTGTTTTCATAAATTTATGACTAAATTTGTCATGATATATTTAGTCATAATTTAGTTGGTATGCTTCACGATGTTTTAAAAGAAGGAAGAGTTAAAATGGGTTTGAAAACCCGTGAAGTAGCTGCATTCCTCAATATAGATCAGGCACTGGTAAGCAAATTTGAATCAGGCAACAGAGTGCCCACCTATGAGCAATTAGAAAAGTTATCGACGAATCTTAACGTAGATTTGGATAAGCTGAAGGTCGAGTGGTTGGCTGAAAAAATCATTAAAATCGTGAAATATGAACCTCAGGCCGCAGAGGCTCTCGCAGTTGCTGAGACGAGGGTAGAATATCTAAGAAGCTCCAAAACATTTGATGTGCCTGATGTGTCATCAGAGTTGAGAGAGAAACTTCAGTATGCTGATGAGCTGAAACGCTCGTGGCAGAAGAACAAGCCGCTTAACGAAACTCAACTTTCTAAAATGCGTGAGTTTTTTGATGTGGAAAACACATATGAGAGTAACAGGATAGAGGGAAACACACTGACACTTCAGGAAACGCATCTGGTAGTAAGGGAAGGTTTGACCATAGGAGGCAAGTCCATGAGAGAGCATTTGGAGGCAGTGAATCACATGGATGCCTTGGACTATGTGGGGCAGATGATTTCCAGTAAGGAGACAGTTTCGAAAAGGACTTTATTGCAATTGCATTCTCTGATATTGAAAGGTGTTGACTCTCACAATGCAGGTGTATATAGGCAGGTACCAGTCAGGATAAGTGGAAGCAGGCACGAGCCACCACAGCCTTATATGTTGGATAAATTGATGGAAGATTTTTTTAAGCATTACCAAAACCAAAAAAGACTTCTTCATCCATTGATTTTGGCGGCTGAAGTTCATGAGCGTTTGGTTAGCATTCATCCGTTTATAGATGGAAATGGCAGGACATCAAGGCTGCTTATGAATGTGGTGATGCTTCAAAATGGCTATACGCTTACTCATATAAAAGGAGACCTGAGCAGCCGTTTGCAGTATTATAAATCTCTGGAAGATGTTCAGGTGAACAACAACCCTGAACCTTTTTATTCCCTTGTGATTGACTCTGCAATATTTTCATTGCAAGAGCATTTGAAGATGGTATGATCAAAGAGGCCGCTCAAATAAGTTTTGAGCGGCCTCTGAATTTTCAGCATTATGGGTTCAGCTTTAGCGCATGCTATATCTAATTATTTCTTTTTTCTTCCTCTTCCCTTTTTCTCAGGGGCTTTTGCTGCAAGGTCTTTACATTCCTCATAGGTGAGCTCTTCCGGAACTTTATCCTTAGGGATTTTCACATTCTTTTTCCCAAACTTGATGTAAGGGCCAAAGCGGCCATTCAGCACCTGAACGTCAGGATCTTCATCAAATGTCTTGATGTATTTATTGGCATCTAGTTCTCTCTTTGCCAATATCAACTCTACCGACTCATCAGCTGTGATTGTTAGCGGGTCTTTGTCTTTAGGTATAGATACAAACTTGCCATCATGGCGAATGTACGGACCAAAACGGCCGATGGCAGCCGTCATCACTTTGTCTTCAAATTCTCCGACTTGTCTTGGCAGCTTAAAAAGCTCCAAAGCTTCTTCAAGAGAAATGTTTTCTATGAACTGGCCTTTTCTCAGGCTTGCGTATTGGGGCTTTTCATCTTCCTCATTCTCAGGAGATTCTCCGAGTTGAACATAAGCCCCATATCGGCCCATACGCACGTAGATATTCTTTCCTGTTTTTGGGTCTTCTCCCAGTTCTCTGGCCGCACTGATATCTGCCCGTTCTATGTTTTCTGTATTCTCTACTTTGGAGTGGAACTTCCCATAGAAGTTTTTGATCATCTGCTCCCATGACACTTCTCCGTTGGCTATGTCATCAAACTCTTTTTCTACGTCCGCAGTAAATGAGTAGTCCACCACATTGTCAAAATGTTCTACTAAAAAATCATTGACAATCATGGCAATATTGGTAGGGAAGAGTTTGTTCTTTTCCGCTCCCGTAATCTCTTTTTTGACTTCTTTTCTTGTTTTTCCTTTGGCTAAGGTCAATTCAACGTATTGTCTTTCACGACCATCACGTTCTTCTTTTACCACATATTCCCGCTTTTGTATAGTAGAAATAGTTGGCGCATATGTAGAGGGTCTTCCTATTCCTTTTTCCTCCAGTTGCTTTACCAGACTTGCCTCCGTGTATCTTGCAGGAGGGCGGGTAAATCCTTCCTTGGCAATCATGTCTTTTAGTTCGAGCTCTTGTCCGATGGTCAAAGGTGGAAGCATTCCTTTTTGTTCTTCATCTTCCTCATCATCCGTAGATTCCAGGTAAACCTTCAGAAATCCTTCAAACTTGATCATCTCACCTCTGGCGACTAGCGTCTCCTCCGTAGTGGATATGCCTATGGTCGCAGTAGTTTTTTCCAATTTCGCGTCAGCCATTTGCGATGCAATAGCTCGCTTCCAAATAAGTTCGTATAACCTACCTTCAGCTCCACTGCCACCAAGATTGTGCATGTTGAAGTTGGTGGGCCTGATTGCTTCGTGAGCTTCCTGGGCAGAAGCGGATTTGGTTTTGTATGTTCTGTTCTGGATAAAATCATTGCCATAAGCTGAAGAAATTTCCGCATTTGCTCCATTTATGGCTTCTTGCGATAAGTTCACTGAGTCAGTTCTCATATAGGTGATCTTACCAGCTTCATATAGCTTTTGCGCCAGAGACATGGTATATGATACAGAATAACCAAGTTTTCTACTTGCTTCTTGTTGTAGCGTTGAAGTTGTAAAAGGAGGTGCCGGACTTTTCTTAGCAGGCTTGGTCTCGAGGTTGTCTATTTTGAAAGCAGCATTAGCACATTTCTCCAAAAATTGCTGAGCTTCTGCCTCAGTTTTAAATTTTTTACCAAGTTCTGCTTGTAAGGTTTTGTCCTGATCCAGATTGAAGTAGGCACTTATCTTGAAACTCGAAACTGCATTAAACTTGTCTATTTCCCTTTCTCTTTCGACTACAAGTCGCACAGCCACGGACTGCACTCTACCTGCAGAAAGACCTCTTTTCACCTTTTTCCAAAGCACTGGAGAGAGTTCGAAACCTACCAGACGATCCAATATTCTTCTGGCTTGCTGAGCGTTTACCAGATCTATATCTATCCCTCTTGGGTTCTGGATGGCATTTTGGATGGCATTTTTTGTGATTTCTCTAAATACTATCCTTCGTGTATTAGAGTCATTCAGGTTCAGGGCTTCTTTTAGATGCCATGAAATAGCCTCTCCTTCACGGTCATCATCACTAGCAAGGTAGATTGTTTCGGCAGCCTTGGTTAGTTTTTTCAATTCTCGGATTACATCTTTCTTATCCGACGAAACTTCGTATGTTGGCTTGAAGCCATTTTCGATATCTATTGCCTTATCACCTTTGGGCAAATCCCGTACGTGACCGTAGCTGGATTTCACTGTATAGTCCTTGCCTAAATACCCCTCTATTGTTTTTGCCTTTGCTGGAGACTCTACTATTACCAGGTTTTTTGCCATGCCTTCTCTCTCTTTCTAGTCTAAAAATCTGTGCTAAAATATCCCGAATTTTTTTAAATACTTTCATGGATACTTTTTGATAGGCGCATATTTAATACTTAATTGCTCTATCACAAACTGAATTCTGACAAAGATGGTTAGAAAAATTTTTCTTCTGCGTCATGGCGAGGCAATCTACCCAGAACAGGGAATGGACGATATGGAGCGCTCCCTTACCTCTAAAGGAAGCACTCAAATCAGAGCGCTAGGAGTCAAGATGGGTGAGGTAGGTTTTGATGTGGGCCTGACATATTGTAGTACATCAGATCGTACGCGCCAGACTTTTCAGCATTTGTCTGAGGCATTGAAGAAAAACCTTGAAGTAGAGTTTCGTGACGATATATATGAGGCCTCAGTTCGCACTTTGTTTGAGTTGCTTTGTGAGTCGGACAAAAACCTAATGAGCATTCTTCTAATAGGCCATAATCCGGGGATTACTTATCTGGCAGAGTATTTATCCGGGGAAATAATAGGTAATATGTTTCCCGGACAGCTGGTCAAACTTGAGTTTGGTATGGGTGACTGGTCACAATTATCTCAGGGCAGCTGCGGAGTGATTAATTAGGGCCCTATAGTAAAAGTATCCATTGTTTACATACACGAATGAGAATCTTAATTGCTCCGAATACTTTCAAAGGCTCACTTGATGCACTTGAGGTGGCCCGTTCCATAGCGAGAGGTCTGGCACAAGGTAAACTAAGTTTGGATTTGGAGATCTGTCCAATCGCCGATGGGGGAGATGGAACGCTTCCTATTGCTGCATCATATTTCGGTGCGGACTTGATTTCAGTAGATACCGTTGACGCGCTGGGCCGACCTTTGGTTGGTAGATATGGTTGGTCAGAGGCAAGTAGCACAGCATTGATAGAGCTTGCCGAGGCATCCGGAATTAGGCATCTCCGTACAGGTGAGCTGAACCCATGGAAGGCTAATACCTATGGAACGGGACTGATTCTTGAAAAAGCCTTGCTGCAATCGCCCAAGCATGTTTATCTCACAATTGGCGGTAGTGCCTCTATTGATGGGGCGGTGGGTTTGTTGGAGGGAATGGGAATCAAATTTTTGGATAAATACGGAAAGATTCTTCATGGCTTAGACGCGTCTCGTATTTCTGAAATTGAAGGTGTAGATAGGCGAGAAGTTATGGCAAAATTAAAAGACGCCAATCTGAAAATCCTCTGTGATGTGGAAAACCCATTGCTGGGAGCAAAAGGAAGCGCTGAAGTGTTCGGACCACAAAAAGGGGCGAACCAAAATGATGTTGAAAAGTTGGAAAATGCACTTGCACATCTTTCTGATGTGATAAAAAAAGATTTCGGAATTGATATTAAAAAGTTGAAACACGGAGGGGCTGCAGGAGGTGTCGCTGCGGTGATGTACGGAGTGTTGGGAGCAGAGCTTATCGACGGTGCGAATTTCGTTTTGAACGTGAGTGAATTTAGAGGTAAGCTAAAGTTTGCCGATTTAGTGATAACCGGAGAGGGTAAAATTGATGTACAGACACTCTCGGGCAAAGGCCCAGGACTTGCCGCAGTAGAAGCCAAAAAAGCTGGTAAACGTGTCATAGGGTTTTGCGGTGTTACTGAATTAACCGATGGCTCTATAGAACCCTTCGACGAGATTATAACTGTTAATCAGCCGCATGAAAGCCTGGAAGACTCCATAAAGAATACCCAATATAACCTTGAGATGGCAGCAAAGAAATTTGCAGAAGGGTTATAGGTTGAGTAAGAAATTTCTAAATTCCTCAGAGTCATACTTGGCCATGCCGTGTCGTTCACCTACAATTTTACCTTCTGGGGAAATGATGTAGGTGGTCGGTATAGAACGGGCATTATAGACGGACGGAGGTCCTGATTTCAGAAAATATATAGGGAAGTCATATTCTTTATTCTGCACGAATTCCTTTGCTTTGAATTTGTTTTTATCCACTGAGATCATCACAAATGCTACCTTCTGACCTGTCTTCTCATACAAACTTTGTATGTCGGGCATTTCTGCAACGCAAGGAGGACACCAGGTGGCCCAAAAATTTAGAAAAACCCTTTGTCCTTTGAATTCAGAAAAATGAATTTCCTTTCCTGCGGCATTCACCAGCGTAAAATCGTAATCAGCATTGATTTCACTCTCAGGCTCTGTGTCAGGCTTAAATAGCCCGGTTGAAAGTGCGGCTCTCTGGACCAGACCTATTACTTCTGTGTGGTAGCCGGTGATATAAAGGGTACCGGCCAGCGCCAAAAGTATTACCCATTCGATGATCTCTCTTTTTTTTGATTTCTTAGCCATTTACCGTTTGCAAATTTTTATTCCATATTTACTAACGAAATCCTATCGAAATAAATCCCAAGACTTCTAATTTTGACGCCCAATATCTGATAAATATTGGAGTTAATAAGTAACTATCTGATAATCAATTGTCAATAACCTTTTTAGGGTGATTTCACAGAAATATATTAAAACAGCATGATTAACTACGCAGCTAAGATAGCTCAGGAACTTTCATTACAGTCGCGACATGTGCAGGCCGTCATTGACCTTTTCGATGATGGATCCACTGTGCCTTTTATTTCAAGGTATAGAAAAGAGGTAACAGGTACCATGGACGAAGTGCAGGTAGCTGGAGTAAGGGACCGACTCGGTCAGTTGAGAGATCTGGATAAACGGCGTGACGCCATTTTGAAGTCTATTGATGAGCAAGGAAAGCTGACGCCAGATCTAAAGTCTAAAATAGATGCGGCAGAAACAATGTCGGTGCTGGAAGATTTGTATTTGCCTTACAAACCTAAGCGGAAGACAAAGGCATCTGTAGCCAAGGAAAAGGGATTAGAGCCACTGGCAAAATTGGTTTTCGAACAGGGCAATATTGACGCTGTGCTGGAGGCGGCAAAATTTATCAATGAAGAAAAGGAAGTGGCCAATGAAGAGGACGCTTTGCAGGGAGCAAGGGATATCATTGCCGAATGGGTAAGCGAAGACGCGGATACGCGAAAGAAAGTGCGGTCATTGTTTCAATCAGAAGGTGTGATTGCGTCTAAGGTGATGAAAGGCAAGGAAGATGCCGGCGCTAAATACAAGGATTACTTTGAGTGGCAAGAATCAATAAAGGACATTCCATCTCACCGACTGTTGGCCATCAGGAGGGCAGAAAAAGAAGGAGTGCTCTCTATGGATATCGCTCCAGATGAGGATCAGGCGGTTGGCCTACTTAATCGTCAGTTTGTAAAGTCGTCAAATGCTGCTGGCGGTCAGGTGGAGCTGGCGGTCAAGGACTCTTACAAGCGTTTGATAAAACCAAGCATTGAAACCGAAATCAGACTTGAGTCAAAGAAAAGAGCTGATCTTGAAGCGATTGGTGTCTTTTCTGAAAACTTGAAACAATTGCTCATGTCCGCACCCCTTGGACAAAAAGCGGTGATGGCGATTGATCCTGGCTTTAGAACTGGCTGCAAGGTGGTTTGCCTGGATAGACAGGGGAAACTCTTGGACAATACGGCCATTTTTCCTCATGAGCCGCAGCGGAGGACTCAAGAGGCAAGTCATACGGTTTTGGCTTTGGCTCAAAAACACAACATTGAGGCGATAGCCATAGGCAATGGAACTGCCAGCAGGGAAACAGAGCAATTTGTAAAGTCGGTTGGCCTGCCCAGTAGCATCATCATTGCGATGGTAAGTGAGAGCGGAGCGTCCATTTATTCAGCGTCTGATGTGGCAAGAGAGGAATTTCCTGATTATGATTTGACGGTACGCGGAGCTGTATCGATTGGGCGAAGGATGATGGATCCGCTAGCGGAATTGGTGAAACTTGATGCCAAATCTATTGGCGTGGGGCAGTATCAGCATGATGTGGATCAAAATGCATTGAAGTCTTCCCTCGACGATGTGGTAATGAGCTGTGTAAACGCTGTGGGTGTAGAGTTGAACACCGCGAGCAAACAACTCCTAACCTACGTATCGGGATTAGGGCCGCAGCTCGCGGATAACATTATTGCCTATCGGGATAGCAATGGTGCGTTTAGGAGTCGTGAAGATTTGAAAAAAGTACCAAGGCTTGGTGATAAGGCCTTTGAGCAGGCGGCAGGTTTTTTACGGATAAATGAAGCTCCGAACCTGCTCGATAGGAGCGCAGTACATCCTGAGAGATATGAGACTGTAGAAACCATGGCCAAAGATCTTGGTTGCAAGGTGGAGGATTTGGTGAAAGAGGCTAATCTGAGATCAAGGATTGATTTAAAGAAGTACGTCAATGATGAGATTGGGTTGCCAACCTTGCAAGATATTGTTGCCGAGTTGGCTAAGCCCGGTCGTGACCCACGCGAGCAGTTTGAGACTTTCTCTTTTGCGGACAATGTGCATGAGGTAAAGGATCTTTCAATCGGCATGAAACTTCCGGGGATTGTGACCAATATTACCAAGTTTGGAGCGTTCGTAGATGTGGGTGTTCATCAGGATGGGTTGGTTCACATCAGTCACCTGAAAGATGGTTTTGTTTCTGATCCAACTGAGGCTGTCAAGCTGCAGCAAAAGGTGATGGTCACGGTGCTTGAAGTGGATGTACCCAGAAAGAGAATATCTCTATCGATGAAGTCTGATCCATTTGGCAATAGCCCAAAACCCCAAAAGAAGAAATCAAATCCACCTCAAAGAAAAAGAGAAGAACGTCAGGTGGATGGAGATTTGCAGGCTAAACTTGCGATGTTGAAAGGTAAATTTGGAAATTGAAAAACAGCTCAGTCTATATTGTTCTCATTGTTCTGTTCATCCTTGGGTGTGTAGAGTCTGATATCGTGAAAAAACTTGAACCGGATCAGGTCGAGATGCTATTGACAGGGGGTGATATCAAAACATGGATCCAGACAGAGCTGTTTGTGGATGGAGAACGTCGTGTGGTTGAAAGCTGCTCTGATACTGTGTTGTGGGTTTTTGAGGTCATCAGTGATGATTCTATTGCTAGCTACGAGCTGAACTTTGATAATCAATGTTTGCTTTATGATACTGCCTTTTTCGGAGCATTTAGCGCCTCAAGTTATGAGGAAGTTTTTACCGATTCACTGAAGTTTGAGGGTGGGAGTAAGACATTCATGCTACCCAGGTTTATTCGATCTGATATTTTTTCGGTGAGCTACACAGAGAATGGGCAAGAAATAATCTCCACGTTTGAACCCACACAGTCTGAATATCTCCCAAGGCAGGTTGCTGCAATTCTGAGCGGAGGAGCCTCGTCAGGGGATTTTGCGAGTTGGTATTTGACCTCATTGACTGTAGATGGCACCAGAAGTCAGTTGGTGAATTGTTCTGATTCTACCATTTTTAAATTTAGCAGGACTGGTGGTGACGGTTTGATTACGCTGGATGAACTGGAAGCAACTGATACCACCTGCACCTCTTATAACACTACTTTTATCGGGGAAGTGACTGTGCCCGGAGATGATCAGGGTTTTTTCAATTACCTAATCCAGATTAGTGAGGGTGGCATCAGCGATATAACAATCACGTCTTTCGATCAAACCAGTTTTGAAGCGCAATACGAGCGATCAGACTCGACTCATGTGGCTACATACCAGCTCCTAAACTGATATCCACTTTAAATTAACGTAAGAAAGGATGCTTTTACCGAGTGATCTTTGTTATTCAACGAATCTTTGAATTTATAAACTTTCCAATATTTTCTGTTCATATTTTAATTTCTATTTTAGTGGTGAAATATATCCGCCATGAAATTATCCCGTTTACTATTGTGCACTTTGCACATTGTTTTATCATCTAATTATTTGTGTGCGCAAACTGGCCCTGGAGGGGTTGGCAATTCTGATGGTAACGGAGGCCAGCCTCAAAATATACTATGGCTAGACGCTTCTACTCTGTCGCTGGCCAATGATGCCAGCGTGACCTCCTGGGCGGATCTTAGTGGTAACGCAAACGACCTGGGGCAGTTAGGGTCAGAAAACTTACCTATTTTTAGAAATGATGGATTGGCCTCAGGGAGCTATGATGTTGTTCGGTTTGACGGTTCCGAACGGTATCTTTCAATAGCTGACAATTCCAGTATTAGTGGTCTGCCTGGAGTTTCTATAATTATGGTTTTTCAATCTTCGGCACTTGGTGGACCGAGGGGCATCCTTTCCAAAAGAGAAAGTTCCAGCAGCAACGAGGAATATAGCATATTTAGCTACACCAATGACTATGTTAATTTCGATATTAGAACTACGTCAGATAGTCGTTCTAATACAGATCCGGTAGCTATAACAACATCTACAGACTATATATTCTCGGCTGTTTATGGGAGTTCATCCAAATCTTTGTTTTCACAGTCAGTGCAGGCAGGTAGCTCTCAAAGTAAATCTGGAACCATTAATGACGGAACCGCACCTCTTATATTAGGAGCTTTAAATGAAAATTACGGTACTTATTTTGCCGGAGATATCGCCGAGATTATTCTTTATAATCAAGGACTGAACCGTGCTCAAAGGCTGATGGTAGAGAACTATCTTTCTGAAAAGTATAACATCACCATAACCAATGATTTTTACAATGATCCAGGTGGCTATGGGTTGGGTATTGCAGGGGTCGGCAATGACGCTGGAGAAACGCATGATGAAGCTTACGTTGGCGGGATGACTCTTCAAACGTATGACGGAACTTTTGCCAGTGGCGAATTTGTGATGGCGGCTCATAATAATCACAGTGCTTCAATCGTCACTGATAGCCTCAATGGAAATGCGGTGATGCAAGAACGGTGGTCCAAAAGCTGGTATTTGGATAAAACCGGCAATATGAATTTGGCCCTCGCTTTTGATTTTGGGGATGTGATATCAGGTCAATACCCTCAGGAAACAGCTGATTACAGATTGATCAGAAGAAATGGAGCCAACTATGATATAGTCACGACAGCCTCGGTTTATGTATCTGACGATAATTTGGTCTTTAATGTAGAAGACGCCAACCTGGCCGACGGTTATTATTCAATTGCCACTGTAGATAATTCCACAGCACCTTTAGATGGTGGCGCCCAAAAGGTATGGTATTCCTATAAATCTGGAAATTGGGAAGATCCTCTTACCTGGACACTGGATGGTGCGGCAACACCTCTTTATGTTAATCCGGGCTCGGACATTCCTACAGGATCAGATAGGGTGGTTATCACATCAGGAAAAACTATAAAAATGCTGGACCTGGCCGGTTCTGCTAATTATAATAATGCCTCAGTGGCTGAAATAGAAGTCATAGGCGAACTGGATTTAGGAACCTCATACGGACACAATGCAGGAACACTTTTAGGTACAGGCAAAGTGATACTAGATGGGAATTCGGTTAGCGATGAGTTGAATTTTGTTGGTGGAGATGTTTCCGGTTTTATTGGATCGGAGGGAGGAACTGTAGAGATACAAGGCGATGGCCTTGAGGTAGTTTCTACACAAACATTCAATAACTTAATAGTAAATCTTGATAACCCATCAAATGTCGTCACGCTCCTGAGTGACTTATCATTAGTTGGTGATTTCACGGTTTCAAACGGATTTTTTCGAATAAATGATGCCTCTCTTGTAGATCTGGCCATAGACTTGTATGGCGACTTATATGTGGGTGCTAATGGGGAGATTGCTACAGGAAGCGGAGATGCCAGACATCAGTTCAATTTTTATGGAGATTTTGTCAATGACGGGTATGTTGCTTTTACGCAAAGAACCACTCCAGTCACAGGTTCAGAAGCTACGGATGGTATCGTTGATGCTAATTTCCTGAATGACAATGAGGATCAAACGATTCAATGTAATAATACTACACACTTCTATAGAATAGAAATAGACAAAGGAGAAGATGATACCTATACACTCAACATAGAAGCTGGTGATGCTTCTTACTTTAACTTGAATGGGTATGCTGCTCAGTCCCACTCTTCCACGGCTCAGCTGACGTCAAATACCAATGCTTTAGGCTTGCTAAAAGGTACAGTCAGGCTGGCAACCAATGTTGACGTGGATGTTTTAAACACTGGAGGTAATTATAACATTTCTGAAAAAGCAAAGCTTTGGATCGATGGCGGTTCGGCTACCAAATCTGGCGGTACGGCCATAGTGCCCTATGGAGGAGTATTGGTTTCAGAAGGATCACTTACAGCGAGCATAAATAGCGGGATCACGACTCGTGGAAATGGTTATCTCAATGTGACTGGGGGCAAAGTTTTAATGAACCAGTTTCGTACATCAGTATATGGATCTGTTAATCAGGGTGGCTATCGCCAGTCTGGAGGAGAAGTGTACGTGTCGGGCGGAAGTACCAGTACCAGTTACTATGCCTTCAGCTCAACCTATGAAGGAAATACTTTTTCTATGACCGGTGGATTGTTGACGGTCAATGCCAACTCACGAGGCGGTATTTTTATCAATGGATCACCGGGAAATTTCAATGTTACTGGTGGTAGCATAGTATGTGAGCTGGATAACAATAACGATTTTGTCATCACATCTAAAGCACCTTTTAATAATTTGATCGTTCGTAAGACTACCAGCAATTCTGGCTATGTCATACTTGATGGAGGTACTTCAGCTAGTGGAAGCTCTGATCCTCGCACCCTTGCCGCTCAGGATCTGGTTATACTTGATGATTTGGTGATTGAGAATAGCTCCGCTTCTTATGTTGACTTTTATGGAAATGCAGCTACCACAGGTTTTAACGGAGATTTTAGAGCCAATAATGTGGATATGCATCTATACGGCAATATTGAGGAACAAGCTGGAGCATTGTTCACCTCAGGAACAAATACGATAACCTTTGAAGGAGAAGGAACGAACAGAATGATATTTGATCCTGCGAGTAGTCAGTCACTCAATAATGTAACTATAGATAAGAATTTTTATAGCAGCGGAGTGATGGTGGAAGATGGAAATGTGACAAGCGCAATTACACTCGCTGGAGATTTGACTCTGGAGGGAGGTAAACTATTCTATCAATCCTTAAATATTGAGGCGCAGGGAAATATTTATTTATCAGACACCATTGGGCAGTCTGGATCTGCTGGTAAACTTCTGCTTAGTGGATCGGGTTTGCAGACTTTGACCTCAGATGGAGGAGCTGTTTTTAATTTGGAATTGGACAATTCGAATGGGGCAGATCTAAGTGGTGATTTAGCAATTCGTGGAACCTTGACTCTCACTGATGGCGTCTTTGATATCAATACAGATCAATTGATCCTGAGTAACGAAGTTGCGGGGAGTGGATTTGGTACTACCAAAATGATTCAAACGAGTGGTAACGCTTCCGATGAGGGCCTCCGTATATACATAGATGGAGGATCAGTAACAGAAACCGTGCTTTTCCCTATTGGGACAGATCAGAACTCAGTAAGGTACACGCCGCTTCTGGCAACACTGTCGTCAATCGATAATGATGGGTTTATTGCTTTGAAGATAGCAGATACTGAATTGCAGACGGTTGACCTTGGTGCGCTTTCCAATAATTTATTGACCTACTACTGGACAATTGGTCACTCGGGTTTTGAGGATGGAACCATCCCAAATGTAGATAGCTATGTTTTTAGCGCTTCAGATGGAGATGATCCTGATGCAGGGGCTACTCCAGCCGGTTTCAATGCCAATTTTGTGCCGGGGAAAGTTTTGGATGAGTTGCCTTACACTCGGTCGCAGGAAAACACCAGCGACATAACAGGGCTCGATATAGTTTTTGACGGTAGTGGCAGTGGGTTTGCATTAGAAAATGCAAATTATACCGCTGGTGACGGAACGAGCAATCTCTTTGTTGGTTCTCCAACAATTTACTACAGCAGAGCTGCTAATGGAAACTGGTGGGAATGGCAAGAAACGAATCACTGGTCCACAGATCAGACAGATAAACATATAGGGGCACCAGCGGGTGCACACCCTTCGACTGGTGATATAGCCGTGATAGGTAGTGATTATGTCAACGCATTAACTGGCGGATCCTACAGTCAGTCGGGTACAGGCAGGCATCAGGTTAGGATAGACAATACGGTAGGAGATGTTGATGTGGCTGAAATCATCTTTAATTCGGTGGATGGAGGAACGGCTCAAAATGTATCAGATATGTCTAGAGTAAGGGTGAGAGGAAACATTACCTTGACGGCTGGCGTGATTAGCGGAGAGGGGGAGATGGTGCAGGATATAGGAAGCTCAGCAGCTCAAACAGGGACTATCGTTGCAGACTTGGGTGAGTTTGTAAAAGACCCAAATAATGGATGGTTTTTTTGGTTTCAGAGCGCAGCGAATGTTACCATCTCCGATCGCTTTGATTATCCGATATTTAGAACGTTTGGAGGGTTTGGTACCTTGGATTTTTCTCAGGACATCACGGCTAAAGGTGCTGTTATTGATAATGGGACGACATTATCTGCGACGACAAACTATAACATTGACGGACAGGTATCAATAGGGTCTAATGGTGCGGGAACACTCGAATTTCCGAATGTTGGATCAGATGTTTTGTTTGAATGCAATGAGTTCGTTTTTAGCGATGACCCCAGTAACAGTATTTCAGTAGCTAATAGCGGTAGTGACACACATACACTCTGTGTGAGAGAGAATATTGTCCTTGATCAGGGAACCGGTTTTGATTTAACATCTGTTACAGGAGCTCAGGTAATCCTTCAACTAAAAGGGGAAGGTGAACATAGTTTCACGAACAATACAGGTACAGTCGCCGAACTCTACAGAGTGGTAATAAATAAGGGGTCGGATTCCACTTCCGGTTTTACATTTTCAGATGACTTTAACTTAAGCGGAGGCACAGGATATTCCACAGCTGATAGCTTGCCTGTTGTTATTGAAAATGGTCTTCTTGTGTTGAACAATGCCTCAATTGATATTACCCTTGCTAATGGTGGAGCCAGTTTTGAAATACCAACTTCTGGTGGACTAGAGATAATGCAGGGTCAGGCTAGTATTTCAGGCGATGATACCGGGATTTTACTGGATGGTCTATTACGAATCAGTGGAGGTACCCTGAATCTAAATGATGTGGGTAGTAATGGTAATAATTTTATTGAATACAGTAGTTCAGGATCGGCGGTAATTGAAGTAAGCTCCGGTCAATTACTCGTTGGCTCACAAGTACGAAGAAGTTTGACGGCTACTTCAGGAATTCTAAAATACAGGCAAGATGGCGGAGCGGTAACGCTTGGAATAAATGCAGCTCCTGAATCATCTCGGGGAGTTTTTGAAGTGGTAAACTCGGGTAGTGAGTTTGATTTTACTGCTGGTACTTTTACTATCGTAAGGGGTGTTAACTCTACTACTGTACCATCCTTGTTGATCGAACCTGAAAGCTACGATGTTGATGGATCTACTATTGTGATAGGAAACACAGACACTCCGTCTGGCTCCTCTAGCAGTATGATAGGTATTAAAGCCTCAATTGACCTGTTCAACCTTGAAATAAATAATGATAGTGGGAATGACCCGACAGCACTGCTTTATTCAAGACCATTGACGATTGAGGGTACTTTGACGCTAGATGCAGATGCTACTTTCAACTCAAATGGGTTTGATATTACTTTGAATGGAGATTTTGTCAATGATGGTATATATGTGCCGTCAGGCAACACGACAATTTTTTCAGCTGCAGCCGGAAGTCAGGCTTATTCAGGAACAGGCACGTCAGCTTTTTACAATCTAGAAAAGTCGGGAGGAGGAACACTAAACCTCTCTCAGGATATTTTTGTCGATAACGATTTTGAGGTGCTTCAAGGTACTGTGAGTCATGGTAGCAGCGCGATTAACGTTATGGGGGATGTGACCATAAAAAGTACGGTGCAAACCAGTTCGGGCAGTGGTGTTGTCTTTACAGGAACAGAAACCCAGCAATTATTAGGGAAGAGTAATGTTAATATTGACTTAGGAAGAATAACAATTTCTAACTCGAATGGCGTAGAAATACCTGAAGGTAATGGCTACACTTTTACCATTACGGACGCACTAAGACTCTCTCAAGGCGTGCTTGATATTGGGGGTAGTCTTTTGACCATAGGGAAAGATGGAATCATAGAAGAACTCAGTACTTTTTCGACTAACAATATGATTCAAACGAACTCTTCGTTTGCTGATAATGGCGTGAAAAAAATATTTTCGGGATCGGAACCGTCTTTCGTTTTTCCGGTAGGAGAAATCAAGTACACTCCACTGGAGTTTACAACCATCTCCTCGATAGATGAGGATTCTTATGTAATAGTCAGGCCGGCCAATGAATATCATCCTGCGGTGAGTGATGATATAGGAACTGGGGATGACGAAACTGAGAATACACTTCAGTATCACTGGGTGGTAAAGTCTGCCGGAATGACCAATGCTGCCAGTGGTACTGCGCAGTTTACCTATGATCAGTCAGACGTCTCAGTAACTGGAGCCTTTACGGAAAGTGATTATATAGCGGCAAGGCTTACAACAGAGGAATATCAATGGGATAAGGCTTATGCTGGTACTGCCATAAACGCGATAAACAATACCATGACTTTTCCGCTCGATGAAAGTGTGAATTTCGCCGGAGAATATACGGCTGGAATTGACAATGCATTTAGAGATGTGCCCGAATACAGAAGCAATGGCGATGTTACTTTTTCTTCCAGCACCAATTGGGAGGTTTCCCTGGATGGGGGTACAAATTGGGGGGTGGCCTCCACTGTGCCTGCAGGTGCCAGAGTGACTGTAAGTTCTGGAGATGAGGTGACAGTTGACGATAATAATGTACGTCTTCTTTCTACTGAGATAGAATCTGGAGGACGGCTCGTTATTGGGGAGGGTTATTATGGTACCAGACTTGGCGAAGTTTCAGGAACAGGTACTTTGGTTCTTCAAAATGAAATATTCCCATCGGGTAATTATGAAAATTTTCTCACTTGTTCTGGTGGTGAGTTAGAGTATTCATCCTCAAGTAGTTATTCCATTTTATCTGGGATTTCTAATGTCAGAGCTGTTACCTTATCAGGGTCTGGTTCCCGGACTATACCGAGTAACTCGATTACAATATGTGATGACCTCACTGTGGATGGGCCAACCCTAATTAAGGATAGCTCCAATGACTTTATAGTAGAAGGTAATCTCGCTCTTAATTCTGGTTCTGTGCAGCTTACCTCGGCAAGTGCCAAAATGGAAGTGCAGGGCAATGCTACTTTTTCGGCAGGCTCGTTTGTAGGCTTTAGCGGAGCAGATGTGACGTTTGGGGGTGATCTGACTTTGACGGGGGCCACTTTTACACCCAATAATGCTGATTTCTTTTTCAATGGGGCGGGTGTTCAAAATATCACCGGGACATTCAACTTCCGAAATGTTACGGTAGAAAACACAGGTGCTGGGCTGGATTTTACAAGTGGAGGAGCTCTTAATATTAGTGGTATATTGACTTTGACGGATGGTATTATTGCCACGGAAGGCTCAAATAAGATCACTATTAATTCTACTGGTTCATATACTGGAGCGAGCTTAGCGAGCTATATCAGTGGTCCGATAACAAGGAACACCGTTTCTGCTTCTGCCACCTATACTTTCCCAGTGGGAAAAGGAGGGAGATATTCGCCCGTGACTATCAGTAATGTTTCCTCAGGAGGGCAAAACTGGACGGCTGAGTATTTTACATCTGCAGTGGATGGTACAGTGCCAACTACCGCAGCGTTTGACGATAGTGATGCAGGTTCTGGATATAATGCACTAACTCAAATACAAGCTAATGATAGATGGAATGTGACCAGCAGTGGTTCGAATACGGCATTTGTCCAATTGACATATGGAGCACACAATAGTTTCCCGACTACCGAAGAAATAAGAGTAACCTGGTGGGATTCTGGCGATTCTCAATGGGAAAATCAAGGCGGTATAGTCTCTGGAAATACCACATCAGGTGTTGTTACTTCCGAAAATGCCATTCATTTTTCTTCTCAGGAGTTTGGTATGGGAAATGCTCCTGAGTCTGCGCTTCCTGTGGAGTTGATTTTTTTCAAAGCTAATTTGGTTGATCAGGAAGTTGTGTTGACATGGCAAACTGCTACTGAGATAGACAATAGCCATTTTGTTGTTGAAAGATCTATTGACGGAAATATGTTTGAAGGTATTGCTGAGGTATCGGGTAATGGAACCACCACAGATATTCATGACTATGAGTTTGTTGATACTAAGCCTTATCAGGGTAAGAGCTATTATAGGCTGAAACAAGTAGATTTTGATGGGGATTTTGCCTTCTCTCCGTTGGTTTATGTTTTCAATGATCAGGCTCATACTTTTGATATTGATGTTTATCCTAATCCGGGAAGTTTGGAAGAAATCACATTGGAGTGGTTTACTACTGATGCCGTTACTCCGATTCAGTATAGTCTACTGGGATTAAATGGTGTAGTATTTGCAAGTGAAATAGTAGCAGCTCCCGAAGTTAAAACGCCTATTTTTTCAGGTAGCGAAGTGAACATTCCCGATGGAGTGTATTTGCTTATTGTTCGCCAGGGAACTAACTCAAAGCAGTCCAGACTAATAATAGCGGATTAATATTTGTTGGCAATGTTTACAAATTGGGAGGCAACAATCCCTGCCGTTTCCGTCCTCAAAGTGTTATTTCCGAGCGATATTTTTTCAAACCCGCTATCCATTGCCATCTCTACTTCTGAAGGATCAAAATCACCTTCTGGTCCAATTAGGGTTAGGGCAGGCAATGAAGGCTTGACTTGATCTGCTAAATATGGCAAACCATCCGCTACATATGCGATGTACTTGTCAGTATTTGACTCTGCAATGGATTTGATAAAAGCCGGAAACTTTACCAACTCGTTGACTCTGGTTAAGAAACTACTTTTTGACTGTTTGAGGGCGCTAATGGCTTTCTTTTCCAGGCGATCTATGCGAAGCTTATTTCTCTCTGAGTTTTTTGTGAGGATAAAACTGATCTCATCTACACCCAGTTCGCACGCCTTTTCCACGAACCACTCAATCCGATCTATATTTTTGGTCGGGGCTATGGCGATGTGATGGTGAAATGGTT
The DNA here is from genome assembly GCA_039944535.1 of Cyclobacteriaceae bacterium. Taxonomy (GTDB): domain Bacteria; phylum Bacteroidota; class Bacteroidia; order Cytophagales; family Cyclobacteriaceae; genus JAMZMI01. Next base: position 55,466 of record JBDUYP010000022.1, on the reverse strand, counting down.
TTGCGGGCTTTTGTTCTTTTTCTAAAATCCTAAAATCCAGGTTTTTGCCTTGAATAGAAGTAATCTCTACCTTGTAGAAGCCACCTTTTCCATCTAAAATCCCAATGTGATCACCAACTCTACTCCGAAGTACCCGAGTGCAATGGGTGAATTCATCTCCTTCGAGTTTTTGATTAGAGTCTGATATGTCTGGATGGTAGAAATAGTTCATTGGTGCTTGCTAGATGATAAAGCAAAGAAAGCTTCTTATTCGTAAGTTTCTAAATCCACCTGACGCCCATTTTCATCATGGATTGTCCAGGCCCCTGTTTTTTGGTCTGCCTCATATTGCCCTTGTGAGAACAGGTTGCCATTTTCGTGATATTCTTTCCAGAGTCCAGTACGCAATCCATTCTCATAAGGCCCTGTTTCTATCAGGTTTCCATTCGGAAAGTGATATCTGGCAGTGCCATCCTTGTACCCATCTTTGTAGTAAATAAAGGATGAAAGGGTTTGGTCTTCATAGTAATCTATCAAAGTCCCTTTGCCATCTTTCAGTGTTCCCGGATCCATCTCTTCACCCTGTATCGAATACAGTTTGGTGACGTTTATTAATCGCCCCATGGACCAGTCCTGCTCTTGCTTGAGCTGTTCATTCTTATAAAATAGCCCCCAAAGACCATCCTTTTCATCGGCGCGGAAACTCCCAATCATTTTGAGCGAACCATTAGTATGGTAATAAACCCATTGTCCTGTTTTTAAATTGTTGAGGTATTTTCCCTCATAATCGGGGGTGCCGTTTTCCGTAAAGTACTTCCAGACGCCAGTTTTTTGATCTAGTTTGTAATCTCCGGTGGCGTATATTTTTTCATTGGGGAAATAGTTGATCCATGTACCGGTTTTCAACCCAAGGTGATAACTGCCTTCTACACTTTTATTTCCATTGTCGTGGTACTCGCTGTAACGCCCCTCTAGCAGACCGTTCTCATAGTTGAAAACTTTCTGGAGGTAGCGGCTGGGGTAGTAGGTTTTCCAAGTGCCCGAAGCTACATCATTGTCATAGTTCTCGGTTGCCCTGACTCTGCCAAAAGAATAGTAGAAAGTCCATTCTCCATGGGCTTTGCCACTTTTGTATTGCTTTCTAAAGTTGATGGCACCATCAGGAAAATATTCTATCCAGGTGTCATTCCTCAGACCTTCTGTGTATTCGCCTTTTAGAGCCAGAGAACCATTGTCATAAAATTCCTGATATCTGCCGTCTAGCTTTCCGTCCGTATAACTGGCTTCATTTATAGTGGTGCCGTATTTGTCAAACTTTCTAGATATCCCATTTTTCTTTCCATCCTTGTAGCTGATGTATGCTTGGGGTTCTCCATTTTCATAAAAATACCTCCAGACACCTTGCGGTAAATGATTGTCAATTCGGGCGCGAAGTTGCAGTTTGCCGTTCGGATATTTGATTTCATAAATCCCATCTTTGAGTGAATCAGTGGGGATGCCCAGCATTGAGGTAAGCGGGGTTTGAGCTTGAGCATGGCACACCAAAATGAAAAGAGATAGAAAAAGAGAGATTTTAAATTTCATATTAATCTAGAAGCATCAAAAATCGGGCAAAAGTTTCTAAAGTGTACGATTTAAACTTTTTCCACTCATTTATAGATATACAACGGCTGATTTTCATGAAATTATTTTTGGAGATGTACGATTGCATTTGATCAGCACTTAATTCGTTGGACTTTAAGTAGTTGTCTTTTTCAAAATGATACTCCCATGGGTTGTCTTTAACACAAAAAAAGATATCTGTATCCAGGCTAATATCATTCAGAATTTTAGGTGATATGCGTTCTAGCTGCTTGCCACCCAGATGCAGGGTGCAACTAAACTCATGGCCCCACCATAACATGGTACGAAAAGCAAAGACTTCTGTTTGTGTAAAGAGCCGAGGATAGTCTAAAATAAAATAGGGGAGCCCTCGATAATTCTCACCTTTTGAGATCTTTCCTGAACGTAAAAAGGCGTGGTTCGGAAACGGGAAAGCGGAAGCTTCAATTTCCTTATGAAGTTCTCTTTCTATACTGGCAAGTGAAGCAATGATTTTCTTTGATACCGAATCTTTCAGACTCAAAAACGTAACGTCTGCGAGTACTTGTAATTCTTCGCTACTCGGATCGGCGTTTTCTACCATTGAATCAACGCAGATGCCCAGGTGAATCCACTGCCAAAAGCAGCCAGGCACACCAGATCTCCTTCTTTAATTTTTCCTTCCTGATATGCTTCACTCATGGCAATGGGAATAGACGCGGCAGTAGTATTTCCGTAGCGCATGATGTTGTTGAAAACCTGATCATCTCCCAGCCCCATTTTCTTTTGGATGAACTGACTGATCCTTAAATTGGCCTGATGTGGAACTAGTAAACTGATGTCGGCAACACTTTTATTATTTGCGCTCAAAGCTTCATTTATGACTTGTTCAAAACGCGTAACAGCATGTTTGAAAACAAAATTGCCGTTCATGTATGGGTAGTAACTCAGGTCGTTTGGATCATTTTTCTCCATAATTTCATCTACCCAGTGGCATGTGGCCGGTCCTAGTAGGGCTAGCTCCTTTGCATGCTTGCCTTCCGAATGCAAGTGAGTTGACAAGATACCTTTGTTATCATCGTCAGATCGTGACACTACTACAGCGCCTGCGCCATCTCCGAAAATGACTGTGACTCCACGCCCTCTTGTAGTTTTGTCTAATCCGCCACTGTGATATTCCGAACCTATGACCAAAATGTTTTGGTACATCCCTGTTTTCACAAACTGGTCTGCTACGGACAATCCGTAAACAAAACCGGAGCATTGATTTCTCACGTCTAGTGCACCTACTTCGGCAATTCCCAAAAGTTCCTGAACCTGCACCCCCGGCCCTGGGAAATAATAGTCTGGGCTCAGCGTGGCAAAGATTATGAAGTCGATATCATCTGGTGTGAGTCCGGCATTGGTAATTGCATTTTGGGCAGCCTTAGTACCCATGGTAGATGGCATATCATCTGTTTTGGGGTCAATCCATCTTCGTTCTTTTATACCAGTCCTCTCCTGGATCCACTCATCGGAAGTATCCATGAATGATTCTAAATCCTTATTGGTGACTACATTTTCCGGGACATAGTGGCCTATGCCACTGATTTTTGCTCTGTACATAGTAGGGGTGGGTTTAAGACTAGTATTAAACTGTAAATAAGATACGAAAGTTTTTACTGAACTTTGAAATCTTTATGATGAGTGATGGCCTGACCTTTGGCATCATGCACTTCAAACTTCTCGTTGTAAATCACTTTACCATTTTGGAGAATTTCAACATTGAAAACTTCGTCGGAGATGATTTTGGTTGAATACATTCCAGTGGAGCTGGTTTTGGAGTGGAAATATTCATCCAGATATTGTGACGGGTGGAACCTGATTTGAGCATCGGTCAGCGGGTTTCCGTCGCGATCAACTAGTCTACCTGTGATGTTGACTTTTTCTACTTCCCAGAAAAAATAGATATCATTTTCGCCTTTGGAATGCACTCTGTCAGATACGAAGTATCCGGAGGTTTGGTCTTTATTCATTTTGAAATGGAATTCATTGTCAGGTGAGTTGATAGGCCAGCCCAGGTTTTTTGGTTTTGACCATTTGAATGCATCCAAATCCAGTTCGCTTAAATAAACATCTTTTCCTCCTACACCCCCAGGTCTGTCTGAAACAAAATAGAGTTTGGTTTCATCAGGAGAGAGGTAAGGGCTGTCCTCATCATATGGTGTGTTTATGTCTATTGAGAAATCTTCTGGCTTGGTCCATTTCCCATTGTCGGGATCTATGTACGACTCGTACAAATCCAGACCTGAGCCTCTTTCGTCGGATGAAAATATGACCCGATCTTCATGCTCATTGATGTAAAAATGCGAGTGAAGGTGGTTGTTGGAAATTCGGCTATCAAATTCTACAGGTATAGTCCAGGTATCTCCGCTTGCTTGGCTGTAGTAAAGGTCTCCGCCGTTATCTTCACGAAATAGGAAAAGCTTGCCATCTTCATTGACTACTTCGATATTGGCTGTCGTTTCATCAAACCGGCCCAATGTTTTTACCTCAGTAAGCGACCCCCATCCATTGTCGTCTTTTTTGGTGTAATAAATTTTATAAACCTTTGGGTAAACTGATCCCCGTGAGGAGGCAAAGAGTAACTCTTTTTTATCCTCAAAAAACACAGGTGAGAGTTCATCTCCGTCTGAGTTTACAGGCGATTCCAGTTGGTGGATTTCATAGTTGTCAGGGTTATCGAAAAATGCCATTAGGTGAGCAGATGTTTCGATTAGCCGGAGAGCATCCTCGTCTTCTGTGTTTCCACTATATTCTATTTTTTGATGGAACAGTTTGAGAGTGCTCGAGGCATCCTCGAATATGTACCTAGACATATAGACCTTCCCAAGCCAGTAGTAATAATATTCGTCGGAACTGTAATCAGGCTCAAGTTGGAGATATTTGTCCAGAGGGTAATCTGAATCCTGCATAAGTGAACACAATTCAAGTTTATACTCAGTGGATTCAAATTTCGGGTCGATTGCAGCAACTTCTAGATATTCCTGTAGTGCTGTTTTGTAGTCTTCTGAGTGCAAAGATTCTTCAGCCTCTTGATAAGTTCGTGCATGTTTCTGAGCGGATGCTGAATTGGCAAAAAGCACTAAAAGAAGTGCCACCAAAATAAGTTGAGAGAGATTTCGAAATTTCATGGCCACCAATTTCGTCAATTCTTTCAAACTACGGAACTATGAAATCATTCAATTACTAAAATTTCGATTCTACGGTTTAGTTCCCTGCCGTTAAGCTCATCATCATTTGATGCCAATGGGTTGGACTCTCCATAGCCTTTGGCGGTCATTCTTTTGGGGTCAATTCCTTTTTTTACAAGCCACTTTCTTACTGCCTTCGCTCTATTTTCTGACAGCCACTGGTTCACGTCCGGCTTGCCAACATTATCTGTGTGACCACCAATTTCTATTTTCATAGAAGGGTTAGCTTTCAGCGTTTGGTACAGTATATTCAGTGTTTCGTTTGACTCTGTAGTCAGTTGTGCTGTGCCGAAATCAAAATAGATGTTTCTTAGAATTGATTTATTGCTAACACGATATTTGCTGCCAAGATTTTCTACTTCTTCCGTCTCTTCAGGTTGAGCTTTTTCGTCTACAACAAATTTTTCTTCTTCTGGAATTTCTTCCAGTTCTTTTATGACAGGAGTCGGCTCAAGTTTGGTTGTCGGCTCGGCAGGTTTGGGCTTTTCAGCTTTGATCTGAGCGATTTTCTGTTCAAAAGCAGCCATTTCTTCTGGAGTGGCGTTTTTGCTGTATGCATAAAAATCCTGAAAGTGGGTTATGGCTTCACCTTTGGAGTCATGCACTTCGTAGGTTTCCACACCCAGTGTGTCTATACCGCTAATGATTTCTACCCGATAAGCTTCATCCGAAATGATCTCTGTTCTGAACTTTCCATTCTCATCAATTGGCGAGCGGAAATATTCCATCAAGTATTGTGATGGATGAAAGCGGATTTCTCCAGAAGTGATTATTTCTTCTGTTAGGGCGTTTAGAACACGACCCTCTATAAAGGCTTTTTCTATTTCCCAGAAAAAGAAAATATCATAATCGCCTTGAGAGTAGATACGGTTAGAAACAAAATATCCCGACTCCAGATTATCATTCATTTTGAAATGCATGTCGTCATCCGGAGAGTTGATGGGCCATCCCATGTTCACGGGCTCTTTCCATGTATTGGTGCTTTCGTCAAATTCTGATACATACACATCAAACCCGCCAATTCCTCCGGGTTTGTTTGAACTGAAGTATAGTTTCTTTTCGTCAGGAGATAAGTAAGGGCTTTCCTCGTCCCAGGGTGAGTTGATTGCCGAAGCAAACTGAGTAGGTTTAGACCATTTGCCAGAGTTGGCGTCTTTGAACGATTCGTGTAAGTCCAGTCCGTTCTTTTTTTCTTTACTCACGAATATGATTCTGTCCTCATGTGTGTTGATATAGAAGTGAGAAGCTAGATTTTTTGAGGAGAGATGACTGTCAAATTCTTGTGGTTCGCTCCATCCGTTTCCATTGGGTTCACTGAAATACAGAGCGTCTTTTTTTTCATTAAAGATGAATAGCTTACCATCTTCGTTTACCACTTCAATGTTTGCATTGCTTTTGCTAAACCTTCCCAGAGAAGATACCTCGGTGGGAGGTGACCAGCTGTAATCTTGTCTTGTGCTATGAAATATTCTAAAAACGTCGTTTCGTGAGCCATGCGCAGATGCGTAAAGTAGTTCTTGTTTGTCTTCGAAATAGACGGGACTCATTTCGGAAAATTTGGTATTGATCGGAGCTTCAAGGGGGTGTACTTCATAATTGTCGGGATTATCAAAAAAAGCTACCAACGTTTCCGTTTCTTTAATGAAATCCTTTGTCTCCTCTACTATTTCTTCACTCTTATAAGCCTTCTGCCCCAAAAATTTCCTCCATGATTCTACTGCTTCTGGAAACATGTATTTGTTAGCGTAAACCCTTCCCATCCAATAGTGGTAGAATTTGTCTCTCTTCCCACTTGTCTCCCTAAAAGCCAGCATATCGTTCAATGGCCTCTCTCTGTTTTCTTTCAACAGTAGCTGGCTGATTTCAAGCCTATACGTTACATCGTTTTTCTTAAATTTTGGGTTTAGCTCCTGCACTTCGGAAAATAGTTGGATAGCATCCGCGAATGCTTCATCGTAGAAAGCATCCATTGCGTTTGCATATACTTTATCCTCTTTTTGAGCAAAGGCGTTGTTTTGAATAAGAATAATTACTGCGCCGAGCACAATAGCTCGTGCTAAGCCAGAGAGTTTAGGTTGATTCATCATATGCGGTAATGTTAGTACTTCAATTTCTGCTACAATCAGAATAGAGTGTAATTGCCATGCTGGTCTGATGGCTGGGTGGGTTCGATCAATCGTTGATCGTATATTTTCAAGTTATTAATCAGCGGACTTACAGGGTGGTAATTTAAGGGAATTACTGGAGAATTTTCAATAATTCGACGAACCTCGTCTTCATCACTATGAACGGAAAGCCACGTTTTCATAAACTCTGGTGCTAAGATAAGCGGGCGATCTTCTTGTATTGTGATAAGTGGTTCTGTGGCTTCCGTAGTAACCAGATTGAAAGACTTGTTTGCCACTCCATCAAAATCTTCATACTCCTCCCATACACCAGCAATAGCAAAAGGTGTTCTGTCTGGCTTGTAGATATAGTAAGGGACTTGCTGTTTTTTACCTAATTGCTTCCATGCATAGCACCCATCTGCTAATATGATACATCTGTTTTCATAGAGCATTTTCTTGTGCATGGGGCGGCTCAGGGCCGTGGCTGCAGGAAGGTTAAAGAGTTTTGGGCTTATGCTTTTGTTGTTTGATAGCTTTGACATAAGTCCCCACGGGAAAAGTTGAATTTTTGAAGGCTGTAGATTTGTAATAACCGGTACTAGGTGCGTAGGAGCTACATTGTATGAGGTTTGGAAAGATTCGGTCATTTGAGCGTTAAATTGCTTTTCCAGCTGCTCAATAGAAGTTCCAATGGTTAACCTATCATACATAAGCCGAAAGTTACAACCTGTAGATGTTTATGCGAAACATTTATCTAGTGACTTTCGCAGAATTCTAGTGCTCTTAACTCTGACCAATAAGGCTTGTTGCTTCCAAATCGGGCATACCCAACGTGCCCGCCATGTTTTGTGATCTGGTATTCTACCTGTTCGCTTTTTTGAATATTCGGATTCAAAATGTTAGGAGTGAGCAATGGATCATTGCCTGCATTTAGTATCAAGGTCGGCACGGATATATTCTTTAGGAATTGCTTTGAACTGTTTTGTTGATAATAATCTTCCGCACCTTTAAATCCATGTAGAGGTGCTGTAACATATTCATCAAAAGAGCGAATGCTGTCAATTTTCTCAAGATTGTTAAGATCAATGAATCCTGGGATTGTTTCGTTTTTAATTCTCACTTTCCTTAGGAGGTTATTCAAAAACCTCTTTTGATAAATGAAGCATTTTGGTGTGTCCAGGTTATCAGCACCCGAACCAAGGTCCAAGGGCACAGAAACTGCCACTGCTTGCTTGATTCGGTCGTTTCTTTGGGCTTCTCCTAAATATTTTAGTGTCAGGTTTCCGCCGAGGCTAAAGCCAATAAGCGTAAGGTCATCGTATGATTCCAACCCTTTTTTCACCACTGTGTCCAGGTCGTAGGTGGCACCACTGTGATAAAAAACTGGTTGTTTATTCATTTCTCCACTACACCCTCTGTAGTTCCAGGAGCAAACGTCATATCCTTTATCGAGAAATGCTCTGGCCATGCCCAGCATATATGGCCTGTCGGAACTCCCTTCAAGCCCATGTTGTAGTATGAGGAGTTTTTTGCTGCCCTTTTGGTACCAATCCAGGTCAAGGAAGTCTCCATCGGAAGTGATAATTCGTTCTCTGAGAGGAAGATGAGTGTTTTTTACTTGACGAAAGAGTGCCGGGTAAATGGTTTCAAAATGGCTGTTGGATAGAAGGAATGGTCTTTTATATTCTTGAAGCAATTGTTTGAATTTTTGATAAAAATGAACAAAAAATGTCATTTTAGCTTTTTAAATGAGATAATTAAAAAGAAGAAGATGTGTTGCTAAAAAAATGACATGACTTAACTTTGGTTCCCTATTTAGAAACTTAACGTTTAATTAATGGCCGATATAATAAGAATGCCCAAGATGAGTGACACCATGGAAGAGGGTGTGATTGCTTCTTGGATCAAAAAGGAAGGTGATGAAGTGAGCTCAGGAGATATCCTGGCAGAAGTGGAGACAGATAAAGCAACGATGGAGCTTGAATCGTATCAGGACGGTACATTGTTGCATATTGGTGTGCAAGAAAAAGATGCGGTTCCTGTGGACGGAGTTATTGCCATCATTGGAGAAAAAGGAGAAGATATTTCTGCGCTGTTAAAAGAAATTGAGGGAGAAGGATCGCCAAGTGGTGAAGCAAAAGCTGAACCGGCTAAGGAAGAGACTTCTGCACCTGCTAAAGAAATTGATACATCGGGTATTAATGCATCCGTGATCACCATGCCAAAAATGAGTGATACGATGCAAGAAGGGGTTATTGCTTCATGGTTGAAGAAAGAAGGAGATGAAATTTCCTCAGGTGATATAATCGCGGAAGTAGAAACAGACAAAGCCACAATGGAGCTCGAAGCTTACGAAGATGGTGTCTTGCTTCATATAGCTGTAGAGGCTGGAGGTTCTGTTGCTATTGATGGTCCTATTGCTGTTGTAGGTGAAAAGGGTGCTGATTGGAAAACATTACTCGAAGCACAAGCTTCCGCTGGAAGTTCTTCTGCTAAAGAGGATGCGCCGGTTGAAAAAGCTTCTGAGCCTGCGAAAGAGTCAGTATCCGTAGCATCTGCTGCTCCAACTGCTACATCCGTTTCTTCAAACGGAAGGGTGAAAGCTTCGCCTCTTGCCAAGAAACTAGCTGAAGACAAAGGCATAGATATTTCTCAAGTAGCCGGTTCTGGTGAAGGAGGAAGAATCATCAAAAAAGATATTGAAGACTTCAAGCCATCTGCGGCTTCTGCTCCTGCGGCCAGTGGAGTGGCAATCCCTGCAGTTGTAGGTGAAGAAAGCTATGAGGATGTGCCAGCTACGCAGATGCGTAAAGCTATCACACGTGGATTGACTGCCAGTCAATTTGGTGCGCCGCACTTCTATCTCACCATGGAGATGGATATGGACAAAACCATAGAGGCAAGAGCAAGTATCAATGAGCTTTCTCCTGTTAAGATTTCATTCAATGATATTGTGATCAAAGCGGTAGCCGCTGCTTTGAGAAAGCATCCGGATGTAAACACATACTGGATCAGCGAAACCAATAGCATTCGCAAAAACCATCATATCAGCGTAGGTGTAGCCATGGCTGTAGAAGATGGTTTGCTAGTGCCGGTAGTGAAGTTTGCTGACAACAAATCCTTGGCTCAAATATCTGCTGAAGTAAAGGAATTTGGAGCTAAAGCCAAGGAAAAAAAGATTAAGCCTGAGGAGATGCAGGGCAATACATTTACTGTATCTAATTTGGGAATGTTCGGTATAGAAGAGTTTACTTCTATCATCAATGCTCCTGAGTCGTGTATTCTGGCTGTTGGTGCAATCAAGCAAACACCGGTTGTGAAAAACGGTGAGATTGTGCCGGGCAATGTGATGAAAGTGACGCTTACATGTGACCACAGAACCGTAGATGGTGCTGTAGGGTCCGCGTTCCTAAAAACTCTCAAAGGCTTCATAGAGGATCCGGTGAGAATCCTAATATAAGATTGAACTAAACCAATAAATGTCCCGTTTCTATCGGGACATTTTTTTTTGATATGAAGGTCAATATTTTAGCTATAATGGCGCATCCGGATGATGCGGAATTGTCTTGCGGGGGCACGCTCATTGCGCACCAGCAGATGGGATATACTACAGGAGTTGTTGATTTGACTCGTGGTGAAATGGGGACCAGAGGAACCCCGGAACAACGTGATGAAGAGGCTGCTTCTGCTGCTGAAATAATGAAATTGTCAGTACGCGACAATATGGGCTTTGCGGATGCTTTCTTTGAGAATGATCAGGGGCATCAGCTGAAATTGATTGCAAAGATTCGACAGTACCAGCCAGATCTGGTGATTGGTAACTCACTTTATGACCGGCACCCTGACCATGTCAGAGGCGCAAAGTTAGTAGAGGAGGCTGTTTTCAAGGCTGGTCTCAAGATGATTGAGACATTGGATGAGTCGGGCAAGCCACAGCAAGCCTGGCGTCCGAAAAAATTGATACATGGTATTCAGAGCACTTCCTTGACTCCAGACTTTTTTGTAGATATCACAGAAGTTCACGAACAAAAGCTTGATGCTATTCGGGCTTATAAAACCCAGTTTTTTGATCCCAACAGCAAGGAACCGCAAACCTACATCTCGCGTCCTGAATTTATGCTAATGGTGGAGTCGAGGGCTCGTGAATATGGCCATAGGATACAAGTGCCATTTGCAGAAGGGTTTAACTACAATCAGGCCTTAGGAGTTAAAGATCTCAATCATTTGATATAATAATGTGCGTCACGATCAAACTTTCTTAGTTTGATCAGTTTCTCTTCTTTGGTTCCTTCGAAAGCCTGGATTTTCGTTTGTTGATGGTTGAGCCATCCTAGCGCATCTACAATTTCAATGTTGGGGTAGTAATGGTCTCTTGCAAAGTGGACAAACTTCAATACTCTGAACGCATCAAACCATGCGTAAAACCTGGTCAGAAAGATCTCGAAGTTTGGCGATTGCTTCTTCATTTTGGTAAAAGCCTCGTTAAAATTATTTTGCTCCAAAAAATCTCCAATTGCGTTGATATAACCCATTTGCTTGTAAGAATCGCATGCATATAAATATTCTAACCCTTCTAAAAGTTGCTTGATTTCTGCAAAAATGCGTGGGTTATACGTTTCATATTCTTCAGAGGGTTGATCTAAATATTTCTGCACAGCATGTCCCGTACCAAACGGAACCCTGTCCGAAACCCGATCCGATGGATAGACGCACGTGGAGTTGATCTCACCAATTCCGCCCAAGGGCACCATTTTGTGAATAAAATAAAAGTCCTCGCCGGCCTTTCGTGTATTCATGCCTCCTTGTCTTTGGTACGCTTTAGATTTCACAGAGATACAGGAACCTAGCGTTTGTACTGCGAAAGGAAATTTTGCCCACCTCAAAGCATTCACGTAGTATCGCAAAAACAGTTCATAGTTAATGATAGCCTCAATATTTGGTCCTTTCAGGTCGTGCTCATAATGAAGAAGCCCAACGTGACTCTTAGTGGTTTTATAAAAGGATAGAATCTCGTTCAGGTAATTGGGTTGACATTCGCAATCAGCATCATAGCAGATGATTGTTCCATCCTTATTAAGGTCTTCAAAAATTTTAACCGCCTCATCCATGCCCACCTTTCTGGCGAGCCCGACACCTGCTTTTTTTGGTGGGAGTTTTATGATTTTGGAAAGCACTGGTATGGAAAATGACTCGTATTCCAAATCAAAAAGCGTCTCCTTATTTGTGGATATTACACCTTCAGAATCGTTGCTAGATTGGTTAATGATCACCAGAATGAGGGTGTTTTCCGGGTTGTGGCAATTGCACAGGGACTTGATGGCTTTCAGTATGTTGCCTTCATTGTATGCCGGAATCACCACGATCATTTCCAGGTTGGAGGGAGGTGAATAATCGGCGAATTCCCGATCAGGCCATCCGTACCTTTCCAAATATAAACTCATGGCGAAAGGCGTTCTATCTTCCAGTTGTCAGAGTTGTCTTCTCTGGAGAAAAGAATACGATCATGCAACCGGCTTGGTCTGCCCTGCCAAAATTCGATTTTTGAAGGGCAGACTCTAAATCCTCCCCAAAAATCTGGAAGAGGAATTTCTCCTTTCTTAAATCGATTTTTCATTTCATCTAACTTCATTTCCAGTACGCTTCTTGAGGTTATGACCTGGCTTTGGTGTGAAACCCATGCGCCCAGCTGGCTGCCATGTGGTCTGCTCAAAAAATACTTCAGCGACTCAGTATTGCTCACTTTGGTGGCTGTGCCACTAATAATTACTTGTCTTTCCAGACCATACCATGGGAACAGCAGGCTTACCCGGTTGCTGAGAGTGATTTGCTTCGCTTTTTTGCTTTCATAATTGGTATAAAAGACAAATCCATTTTTGTCATACGCTTTTAGCAGGACAGTTCTTTGACTGATGTCTCCTTGTCCATCTGAAGTTCCCAGAATCATTGCGTTTGGCTCCAATAGGTCAGCATTTACAGCTTCTTCGAACCACTTTTCAAACTGAATGAAAGGAGAAGGGTCAACACTATTTACCTCCAGTTCGGCCTTTGTGTATTCTTTTCTTAGGTTGGCTATATCAGAGCTTATTTGGCTACTCATCAGGGTAAATAATGTTTATGTTTGTTATTGTATTCAAAGATAAACATTACCGCTTCTGTGGTGATGAAGAGATTTAAAAAGTCAGCAGTAAAAATGAAATTGAGGATTGATTTGTCAGTTGATAGTAGTCAGGAATGGCTGGACACTGTGATGGGTGATTTTGATGAGTTTTTGAAAGATCATGCCAATTGCGAGCGCAAAGCGTCGGCTATGGCTATGAGTTTTGTGGCCAAATACCCTGATCGGCTGGAAATATTGCCTGAGTTGATCGCAACGGGAGTGGAAGAACTTGAACACTTTCAACAAGTTTATGAAATCATGGAGAAGAGAGGAATTCAACTGACACATGAGATACCTCAAGATATATACGTAAAACAACTAGTAGATAAATGCCGCAGCGGTAGAGAAGAGCGGTTTATGGACCGATTGCTACTTGCTTCGATTGTGGAAACAAGAGGAGCAGAGCGATTTAGAATGGTGTATGAGGCATTGGAAGACGCTGAACTTAAGAAGTTTTACCAGCAGCTCTGGGCATCTGAGGCCAAACATGGCGAAATATTTGTTAAAATGGCCTTAAACTATTTCGATGAAAGGAGTGTCTATAACCGATTGGAGGAAATGAAACTTGAGGAAGCCGATATATTAAATAGTTTGCCTTTAAAACCCGCATTGCATTGATGGATTATTTTGTTCACGATGATATCGTACTACCTGAGAGAGGTGACCTTCTTATTTCTGAGCCGTATCTTCCAGATCCGAATTTTGAACGAACGGTTATTTACCTATGTGAACATGATGAAAATGGCTCATTCGGCTTTGTGCTAAACAGAGAAGCACCCGATAGCCTGGATAACCTTATTGGGGTCAATGGGTTTGATACGCCGGTGTATGTTGGTGGGCCTGTTCAGCAGGATACATTACACTTTTTGCATAGCGATGACCTGCATTTGGAGACAAATAAAGAGATTTCTGAGGGCGTACATTGGGGAGTTGATTTTGATGGGTTGATCGATGCTATCGAAAATAAAACGCTCGATCCTAGCACGGTAAGATTCTTTGTGGGATACTCAGGGTGGTCTGATGGTCAACTGATGGACGAGATCAAAGCCAAATCGTGGATAGTATTTAAACAAGCGGGAAAACATCTTGTTTTTGATACAGATCCAGCCAGTTTGTGGCAAACAGTATTAAAGGAAATGGGAGGGAAATTTAGAGCAATATCTAATTATCCCACTGATCCCAGATTGAATTAATTATTAGCTTTGAATAACAATTGAATTGAATATTATCCAAATATGGAGAAGCAGGACGAGAAATTTACTGACCCAAAAGCACAAAGAGCTGAGGAGCAGGAGCCGGTTCAGGATAAACCTGAATTATCTGAAGAAGTGAAGGAGGAAGAAGTGAAGGAGGAAGCACCAAAAGCAGAAACACAGGAGGAAAGAGCTACAGATAGTCAGGCGGACGAAAAATCGTCCGGTGATACTGATGATGACGATCATGAAGATGATCATCATGACCCTCTCGAGGACCTTCATCTGGAGAATGCTGGCAAACAAGAGGTTTATCAGGCACTTAAGCAGTTTTCCGACTCAGAAGACATGAGGTTGGTAGACCGTGCGCTCAAAGAGATCAAACCATATTACGATAAGTTATATTCAGCCGAAAAGGATGAGGCCTTAAAGGCGTTTTTGGTTGAAGAAGGGAATAGCGCGGATGATTTTCAATACAAAGGAGATGAGATAGATGGTAGTTTCTTCTTTCTCTACAATACCCTTAGGGAGAAGAAACAGAAATATTTTTCCCAACTCAATAAAGACAAGGAGCAAAACTTAAAAAGAAAGAATGAGCTGCTTGATCAGATCAGAGAGTTAGTAGATGGCGAAGAGACCAATGCGTCAATTGGTGCCATTAAGGAACTGCAGGGACAATGGAAGAGCATCGGTCAGGTGCCCGGACAGTATGCTAAAACGCTTTGGGCTAATTATAACGCACTGCTGGATAGATTCTATGACAACAGGAGTATCTATTTTGAACTAAAAGAATTAGATAGAAAGAAAAACCTCGAAGCTAAGTTGGAGCTTTGTGTAAAGGCTGAGGCGCTTGAAGCTGTAGAAAACATAAAAAGTGCAATTCATCAACTCAATGAGTTGCATGAAGAATTTAGACACATAGGTCCCGTGCCTAAAAATGATCAGGAGGCGCTTTGGGAGCGCTTCAAAACTGCTTCAGACAATGTCTATGCGAAGAGAAAGGATTTTTTCGAAGGACTTAAATCTCAGCTCAGTGAAAATGCTAAAGCCAAAATGGCAATTGGTGACGAAGCTGGAACTTTCACTGAATTTAACTCTGACAAGATCAGCGATTGGAATAAAAAGACCAAGCAGATTTTAGAGCTTCAAAAGAAGTGGGACGCCATAGGAGGCTTGCCGAGGGAAAGTGCCAAAGATATAAACAGACACTTTTGGGGAAATTTCAAGAAGTTTTTCGCCAATAAAAATGATTTTTTCAAAAAGCTGGAATCTGAGAGAGAAGGAAACCTCGAAAAGAAACTTGTGTTGCTTAAAAAAGCTGAGGAACTCAAAGAGAGCACGGATTGGGATAAAACTGCCAATGAATTAAAGCAGTTGCAGCAGGAATGGAGAAATATTGGCCCACTGCCAGAGAAGCATCGAAATGATGTGTATCAAAAGTTTAAAGCAGCCTGTGATACTTTCTTTGAGAGGAAACGATCAGATAGTTCAGGGCAGGGAGCTGAATATCGTGAGAATTTAGTGGAGAAGGAAAAGATATGCTCTATGCTGGAGGCCTACCTGAATACAGATGATATTGAACTTGATGAAGTTTACAGCCTTCTCGATCAATACGCGGAGGTAGGATTTGTACCTAAAGAATCAATAGATGCCATCCATGCCAGGTTTGATTCTATCATGGAGAAGTTACTGGGTTTTGAAGAGCTTTCAGATACCCAGCGTTCGGAGTTGGAGATTAAAATTCAGGTAAACAAATTAAAGAATAGCCCTCATGGAGCTCAGAAAATTCAGAGAAAGGAAGCTGCAGTGAAGAGAAAAATGAGCGAACTGGAAAACGAAATATCTACGCTAAAAACCAATATGGATTTCTTTGCAGAGTCTAAAACGGCCAATAAGTTGAAGGATGAAATGCAAGAAAAAATTGAAAAGGCTGAAGCCGAGATATCTCATTTGCGCGAGCAGCTAAAAGTTTTCAGGAAATTGTAATTTTTTTCCTCTCCGGAGTTTGCATTAAAGAATTGTAATTTTACATTTGCACTCGCTTTCACAGAGAGCAACAGAATTTATCGCGAAGCGGTAGTTCAGGTCTCCTTAGCTTAGCTACGGTTCGGCGTTCCGATAGAGCAACATGTTGCTCTTGAAAAGAGGAAAGTTGAAATGTAGTTTTGATAAAGAGTAAAGCAAAAAAGAAGCCTCCTTAGCTCAGCTGGTAGAGCAACTGACTTGTAATCAGTAGGTCATTGGTTCGATCCCGATAGGAGGCTCTTGATAATCAAGCACTTACGTTAATTCGTGAGTGCTTTTTTATATCCGGTTTACATAAAAGTGTACATCTTAATGGATCAAGCAATAAAGTTGTGGGGAGATTGTACTAAGCATAGATTTTAGAAAGCCTATATAGAAAGAAACTGATATTTCGAACACCTCTGAATTGAGTTCTTAGAGCTTTGATCTTGGCATTGAAGGATTCCGCTGCAGCATTGGTACTTCGTTGATCGAAGTAATTCAAGATGGTTATATAGTGATTTTGGATTGTCCTGGATATTGTATTGAATGATTTGAATCCAAGTTCTTCTACTCGATTGTACCATTGAGCGAGCTTGGTGTAAGCGACACCCTTGTCTTTTATGCTGTAGATATACCCAAGGTTTTGTGCCAAATGGTAGGCTTGTTCCAGCCTGGGATATCGCTGAAAGAGTATTTCTGCACGATGTATTTGCGAGGGATTCCAAGTGTCCTTTCGCTTAAATAGTAAATATTTGCTGCGGGCAAGAAGTTGTTTGGGAGTGTCCCCATTGCCTAGAATATCAGCTTTGTTAACCTGACCTACTTGCTTACTGAGTTCTATCTCATTACTCTCTTGCTCAATAGCCTCGCATCGGTATTCTATTCTCATTTGCTGTAGTGCATCATAAGCTATTTTTGCACATGAAAACGGTCTGTAACAAGGGTTGCTTTCGTGAATGTTTTGCGAACAATTTGTTCCATACTGGCTGCCATATCTAGGGTGACCTCCTTCACCATTCTTCGCTGTTCTATCGGAATTTTACGATAAAGAATTGATCTAATTCTCTCGCTATTAACACCCTTGATCATAGCCACCAGGCACCCTTTATTGCCCTTAGCTCCCTTATTGGTAATAATGGTGTAAAGTTCTCCTTACCAAAGAGAGCGCACAGGGTCATATTGACGCTGGTGCCAAAAAAGTAGTAATGTCTGCCCCTTCGAAAGATGATACCCCGATGTTCGTAATGGGCGTAAATCAGGAGAAATATACTTCTGATATGGTTTTTGTTTCTAATGCATCTTGTACAACCAACTGTTTGGCACCAATAGCCAAGGTGTTAAATGATACATTCGGAATAGAGTCAGGTTTGATGACTACTGTACACGCCACAACTGCTACTCAAAAGACAGTAGATGGCCCTTCTATGAAAGACTGGAGAGGTGGGCGTGGCCCAGGTCAAAACATTATCCCTTCATCAACCGGAGCTGCGAAAGCAGTGGGAAAAGTTATTCCTGAGTTGAACGGTAAATTGACAGGTATGGCATTTAAAGTACCTACTCCGGATGTATCTTGTGTAGACCTTACAGTAAACCTGAAAAAGGAAACCACTTACGAAGAAGTTTGTGCTGCGATGAAAGAAGCTTCAGAAGGAGCTTTGAAAGGAGTGCTTGGATATATTGAGGATGCAGTAGTTTCTAACGACTTTATCGGTGATTCAAGAACTTCAATCTTCGATGCAGGTGCTGGTATCCAGTTGACTCCTACATTCCTGAAAGTTGTATCATGGTATGACAATGGGGCTACTCTTCTAAGGTAGTTGCGCTGCTTGAGTACATATCTTCGAAATAAGCAATTAATAGTCAAAACAAAAAGAGGCTGTCTCAAAAGTAAAATGAGATGGCCTCTTTAGTTTAATACAATTCCATTTCTTTGATTACCTGTTGAGACAATCGCTTTTGAGTAAATAAATTAAGCCAGAGGAGCATTCTCAGCTCTAATTAGCCTTTTGGCCAAGTTGGGTGCCAGCGTCTACTTCTACTATATCAACCCCCTTTTAACATAAATTCATGGAACCCATTGTGTGATAGGGCCAAAAGTAGTCTCTACATCCCACGGCCTCTTGGGTTTATGCTCCCGGCCCTGTTCAGAGATGGTTCTCCCTTTCAGTTTGTTTATGTCTATTGAGATTAAGATTGTTTTCAACCATTTGCTCATAGCCTTATGACAGGAGTCTGTTATGGGTACCCATGACGGTTATCGTGCATAAGTTTATGCTATAACCTCCCGAAGTTTCTCTTTTCTTTTGATGCCGCTATCCTGTGATCAATCTGCTGTTCATTCAAGTAAACTGTGGCTATTATTTACGGTGAGTACATCTATTTGTACGAGAGAATTATATCATTTTTTACCGTCCGGGCTTTAAGTAGGCATACCAATACTATTGATATGTGACACTATTTTGACGCGTTTGCCCGGTATTTTTTTTTATAATGGGTTAATTATACATCCTTGTATCTCTTATCGAGATTAACCTTTCATCAAGTAAAATGAATGAAGGGGTCGAATTCTTTAAGATTTAAAAATGTATAAAATAAACTTTTGAACTTATGAAGAAAAACTTACCCGGTTTTAAGAAGCTCTTGTTGGTAGCCATTTTTGGGCTTCTGTACTTCTGTGGTTTCTCCAGCGGATTGTCAATTTCGAGTATTGAAATTAACGATTCTCAGAAGAGAAATCAAAATGAAGGTTTGCTTTCCCGTCAATTGGAAGACATTACAATTACAGGTAAAGTAACTGATGAAAAAGGAGAGTCGTTACCAGGTGTCAATATTACGGTATCAGGAACCAATATAGGTGTGGTGACTGATGTTGAAGGTAACTTTAGTATTGATGTCCCTGATCAGAAGAGTGAACTGGTTTTTTCATTTATTGGCTATGTAACTCAGAAAATTAAAGTGAATGGAAGGTCAGTGATTGTAGTTGAATTAAATGAGAATGTTCGAGCCTTGGATGAGCTTATTGTAGTCGGCTATACAAGTGAAAGAAAAAAAGATGTTACCGGTGCAATTACGGTTGTTGATGTTGATGAAGTTCAAAATATTCCAACAACAAGCCCTATGCGTGCATTACAAGGCAGGGTAGCAGGCTTGTATGTTCAGGGTGATGGAAATCCTACAGGATCAGCACAGAGGATACATGTCCGTGGGCTGAATACATTAGGGGATAATTCTCCACTGTATGTGATTGATGGAGTGCCATCACAGAGGTCAACGGTCTTCCAAACCTTAAATGCACAAAATATTGAATCTATCCAGGTACTTAAGGATGCTGCA
Organism: Cyclobacteriaceae bacterium; assembly: GCA_039944535.1. Lineage (GTDB taxonomy): Bacteria > Bacteroidota > Bacteroidia > Cytophagales > Cyclobacteriaceae > JAMZMI01. The sequence continues at coordinate 35,875 of JBDUYP010000022.1, read as the reverse complement.
TCATCAGCTATATATGGAGCCAGGGGTGCTTCGGGTGTGATAATTGTTACTACAAAGCAAGGTGCAGGGAAAGAAAAGTTGAGTGTTGGTTTTAATTCTTCGCTAAGCTTACGTACCGAAAAACCTCAACGAATTGATGTACTTAATACCGAGCAGTGGGGGACAGTTTTATGGCAGGCGGCTGTAAACGATGGGACAAACCCAGATGCCATTGGAGATATTTTTAGTTACGATTGGCATACCGAAAGCGACGGAACACCTGTATTGGATCAGGTTAATCCAGCGCCATTTGTAGGTGGCGATCCATTAATGCCTGTTGCAGATACCGACTGGCAGGACAAATTTTATAACACAGGTGTCCTCACTAAAAATGATCTTAACATCTCATCAAGTAGCGATAAAAGTTCAATCAATGTCAACCTGTCTCATACGAAGGATGATTATATGATTGCAAACTCAAGCTATTATGAACGGTTTGATATTTCGGTTAACTCTCAACTGAAATTTTTCAATAACAAATTTAGAGTTGGACAAAATACAAGGTTGGCAAGAACTAGTCAGAACCTGGCAACTGATGATCTTGGAGGCGTAGATACACCAACTTTGGCTGTAATCCTTGCTCCCACGATACCGGTATTTAGGACGGATGGTGAGTATGGTGGTGCTTTAGGAGGAGGGTATACGGATAGGAATAACCCCTTGCATATGCAGCATCTCAGCCGGTGGAATGAATCTCGTGAGGTAATTACTTTTGGTAATGTTTATGCGGAGTTGGAATTAATTGACAATTTGGTCTTAAGATCAAGCGCTGGTCTTGATTATTCCAATCGATATAATAAAACCATTAATCCAAGTTTTCAGGAGGGATTTATGAGAAGGGATATTAATAACATGAGCCTTGGGCAGGTTCATTCATCAAATTTTACTCTAACAAATACTATAAGGTATTCAAGGGATTTTGGAAAGAATAATTTCAATATTCTTATGGGAACAGAGGCAATAAAGATTGATTATAATGGTTTTAGTGCTTACAGAGAAAATTTTGCAATTCAAGAGGAAAACTATTTTGTTCTGAATGCTGGTACTGGGGTTCAGCAAAATGGTCAGTCTGTTACAGGAAACAGAATGCTTTCTTATTTTGGTAAGGTAAGCTGGACTTTTGATGACAAGTATCTTGCTTCTGCTACGTTTCGAAGGGATGGGTCTTCACGATTTGGTAATGAAAACAAGTACGGTAATTTCCCGGCTCTTTCATTCGGCTGGAGGATTAGCAATGAAGATTTTCTGAAGGATGTAAACTTTATATCCGAATTAAAACCAAGAATTAGTATTGGTCGGTCTGGAAATGATCGAATCGGGGACTTTGCCAGGTTTGGGCTATATAGAGCGAATTATGGTGCGCTTTATTCTGGTACCTCATATGATATTGAAGGAAATGATACCGGAATTCTTATGTCTGGTTACCAACCAACCCAAGGAGCCAATGATGTGTTGCAATGGGAGACTACAGATGAACTGAATGTAGGTATTGACATGGCTTTCTTTGATGATAAGTTGACATCTTCATTCGATTACTTTAGCCGGAAGACTACAGGGATTCTTATACGACCACCTGTCTCTGCAACTTTAGGTGAAGGTCAAAGCACATGGTATAATGGGGCATCAACTACCAATAAAGGTTTCGAGATATTGCTAGGTTATCGTAACAATATTGGGGGTTTATCTTATAGCATTAATACAAATGTGAGCCATTTCCTAGATGAAATCACAGAATTGCCAGAGCAAGTAAGAACAGCCTATGCCGGGAATGAGGAAAAGACAATTCTGGGACGTTCTCAAACCTCAATATTCGGATACGTAACCGATGGGATTTTCCGATCAGAAGATGAGGTTGAGGCTCATGCAGATCAACCAGGAAAGGGAGTTGGTAGAATTAGATACAAGGATATTAATAATGATGGTGTGGTTGATCCGCTCGATCAGGATTGGTTAGGGATATCGTTACCGAAATATGAATATGGAATTAGAATCAACCTGATGTTCAAGGGCTTTGACTTTGCATTGTTTGGTTCTGGTACAGCAGGAGAGACCGGATCAGATTCATGGAAGGGTTTTAATTCATTTGTTAATACAGGATCCAATAATGGTGTTGGCGTTTTGGATGCCTGGACGCCCGATAACCCGAATTCTAACGTACCAATGTTGTCTCTTGTTGATAATAATAATGAGCGACGTGCCTCGGATTATTTTTGGGTAAATAGCTCCTACTTTAAAATTAGGAATATCACACTTGGCTATGAATTCCCTTCCTCAATTACCCAAAAGCTTGGAGCAATTGACTCACTTCGGGTTTTTGTAATGGGGGATAACATTATGTGGATCAAGGATAATTCCGGTAAGAATGCTTTTACCGGTCCGGATCCTGAAGCGATTGGAGGCTTATATCCTATCCCAACCTCAATTACATTCGGTTTAAATGTTTCATTCAACTAAAAAAATGGCACAATGAAAATAAATAAATTATATATCGTAATCTTATTGGGAATCTTATTTTCCTGTACCGAAGATTTCCTAATAATTAATCCACCCGGGGCACTCAGTGGAGAACAACTGGAGAACAAAGAAGGTGCCGAGGATCAATTGATCGCAGCTTATGCAGCACTGGCAAATGGCGGTAGCGGTCATACAATTTCATCCTTATGGCCTTATAGTAGTGTGCATTCTGATGATGCTCACAAAGGAGGGGGAGGTGTTGGTAATAGGATTGAATATGATAGACTTGAGCAGTACTATACAATTGAATCTGACCCTGGATATGATGCCGTATTTGGACGACTTTATACAGGGGTTTCCAGAGCAAATTCTGCATTGAGAACGATCAAGGCAATTGATGAAGCAGATTTTCCGCTTAAGCAAAACAGGATGGCAGAAGCTCGTTTTTTAAGAGGTCATTTTTTCTTCACACTGAAGATCCTTTTCAAGTACATACCCTATTTTGATGAAACTGTGAGGAATGACGAAATTCTTAGTATTTCGAACCGTGACCTCACCAACGACGAACTATGGGATAAAATTGCAGAGGATTTTCAGTTTGCTGCAGATAACCTGCCCCTACCTGCTAATCAGCCCGATCAGGGAAGGACAAACCAAATGGCTGCCAAAGCGTATCTGGCTAAAGTGCGATTGTACCAGGCTTACGAACAGGATGAGAATCACAATGTAGTTGGGATCAATACCCAACGATTGGAGCAAGTTGTCACATTAACAGATGAAGTGATTGCCAGCAATTATGATCTGAATACTGACTATGCGGAGAACTTCCTCTGTGGCTTTGAAAATTCGCAGGAGTCTGTTTTTGAAGTCCAGTATTCGATCAATGATGGGACAGATCAAGGTCGATTGAACATGGAACATAGCTTGAACTATAGCATGGCTCCTCAATATGGATGTTGCTGGTTTCATATTCCAACTCAAAATTTGGTTAATGCCTTTAAGACAGATGCAAATGGTGTGCCTATGTTTGATACATTCAATAATGAGGAAATGAAGGATCCGGCAGATTTTCTGAGCAACGGAGTAGATCCAAGGCTGGATCATACGGTTGGAATTCATGGACATCCATTTAAGTATCAGCCTGATGTGTTGTATGATAATAGCTGGGAGCGAGTGCCTCAGGTGTATGGTAGCTTTGGAAATATGAAGGAGCAACAACCTGCAGGATCATCGTGTTTGAGAAAGGTTGGTGCCTATTTTGGTAGTTCAATGAATGTGTCTATTATTCGATTTGCGGATGTGCTGCTTTGGAAAGCAGAAGCACTAATTGAATTAGGTAGACAAAATGAAGCACTTCCATTGATCAATAAAGTGAGAGAGCGAGCCTCCAATAGTACCGGAAGGTTGAGCTATTCAGATGGTACTTTTGCTTCTAATTATAGAATTTCCCTTTATGAAGATGGTGTAAATATTGACTGGACGAAAGAAAATGCAAGGAAAGCACTTCAGTGGGAGAGAAGGCTTGAGTTTGCTATGGAAAATTCAAGGTTTTTTGATTTAGTGAGATGGGGGATTGCAGCTGAAACACTGAATGATTATCTGGATACTGAAAGAGATCGGAGGGAGTTTCTATCAAATGCGCAATTTACCAAAAACAAGCATGAGTATCTTCCAATTTCAAATAACCAAATTAATTACACAAATGGGGTATTGATTCAAAACCCCAATTATTGAACCTTATCATTTCCTCTAAAAACATGGAAACATGTTTTTAGAGCAATCTTTTCAAGCAATTTAATTATGAGATATTTTTTAGTCACCCTGACGTTTTTGATCTTGTTACAAATGGAGGGGCTTTCCCAGAAGAAGGATGACCCATATCAATTGGATTACAAGGTGGTGTATGAAAACATGCATTATAATCAACCCCTTCGCCCTCAAGTGCATTATACTCCTATTACTGGTCAAATAGCCGATCCAACAGGTTTAGTCATGTACAAAGGGACATATCATTTATTCTATATGTTTGATGAATGGTCAAAAAGAAGAGGTGATAATAAGGGATGGGGCCATGCCATTAGTAACGATGCTATCCACTGGGAGCAATTGCCCCCAGTAACCAATACGGTTTTGGACAATGCCCCCGGAAGTGGAAGTGGAATTGTAGACTGGAACAATACTCTTGGATTACAGAGAGGAGTAGAGAAAACCATGGTGATATTCTACACCGACTATGGAAGAGGGCCTTCTATGGCATATAGTGTTGATGCTGGGAAAACATGGATTCGTCATAAGGCGAACCCGCTTATGCCAATCAAAAGAAGTTTTCGTGATCCGGTTGTATTTTGGTATAAACCAGATAACTCCTGGCGGATGGTAATTTATGAAGAGCCTGGAATCACTTTTTATAAATCTGAAAACCTGACTGATTGGAAATTGCTGAGTACCATGGAAGGATTTTATGAATGTCCCGATATCATGCGTATGCCTATTGATGGTGACCCGGAAAATAAAAAGTGGGTATTGTTTGATGGAAATGGGGAGCATTACATAGGTGAATTTAATGGGACTGAATTTATTCCTGAAACTGAGAAGCGTGCATTGAGTGAGTTGTTTTACCTCAATGGTCGCGATGAAAACAAACACTATTACTCAAAAGACATCTATGCGACGCAAGCATGGAAGCATTCCTATGAAGGTGATGGGCCATTTTATCAACTAGGATTTATGATGATAAAGGGAGCCCCTACTCATGATAGAACCTGGAGTCAACAATTATCATTTCCTGTGGAACTGTCTTTAGAGACGATTGATGGAGAGGTGAAATTATGTCGAAATCCGATTAACGGAATAAAGGAGTTGAGATATGATACTAAGACCTGGAACAGTGTTGAGGTAAAGCCTGGTGAAAACTTATGGGAAGATATTGACGGAGATGTTTTCGAGATAATAGCGGAAATGAATCTAGGTAAATCAAAAGAAATTGTCCTTGATATTAGGGGAGAGAAATTGATCTATCATGTGAAAGATCAATTACTTAAAGTGATGGATAGTGAAGCTACAGTGGCCTCTATAGATAACATAATTAAATTAAGACTCATTGTTGATAGGAATTCGATTGAAATCTACGCTAATCAGGGAGACGTGACGTTTACGCGTTTTTTCTATCCTGATCCTGCTAATATGGACTTAAGCCTTACTTCAACAGGAGGAAAGTTTACCATTCAAACGATGGAAGTTTACAGGTTGAGGTCAATTTGGTTGAAGAAGGAGCAGGAGTTAGGATACCAAAGGGAAGAACTAAAGTATATGAAACCTGAATAAGGGTTTAATTTTTTAAGGAGCAATAAAATTTGAATAATTGTGGGAAGCATATCATCACGTAGAAACGCTATTCTTAGTATGTCAGCAGGTATTGCTGGTCTGACGTTCATTCCCAGAATGGCTCCAGCCGGGAATAGAACGGAGTTCAATAAGCAAGGTGATTTAGAAGGGTTTATCGCGGAAGACTTTCTGCTTCAAAGCAAGATGGCAGAAAATCTATATCATAATTATGCTGAAAGGCTGCCAATCATTGATTATCATAATCACCTCCCTCCTCAGGATATCGCAGAAAATAGGCAGTTTGATACGATAACTCAGATCTGGCTTGATGGAGATCATTACAAGTGGAGGGCGATGAGAGCTAATGGAATTGATGAAAAATACATAACAGGGGATGCCACGGATTTTGAGAAGTTTCAAAAATGGGCCCAAACGGTTCCATATACTTTAATGAATCCCCTTTACCATTGGACACATTTGGAATTGAAGAGATACTTCGGAATCAATAAGCTGCTGAATTCCAAAACAGCTAAAGAAATTTACGATGAAGCCAATAGGTTGCTGCAAACGGAAAATTATCGGGTTCAAAATTTGCTAAAAAGCAAAAATGTTGAGGTGGTTTGTACCACTGATGATCCTGTGGATGACCTGAAGTACCATCGTAAGCTTCAGGAACAAAATGCGTTGTTGGTTTTGCCCGCATGGCGTCCTGATAAAGCCATGAAGGTTGAATCAGAAGGTACTTATAATGACTATTTGGATAAGCTTTCTAAAGCTGCTAAGATAGCTATTGATGAGTATAGGGATCTTATTAGGGCCTTAAAATCCAGGCAAGCTTATTTCAATTCCATGGGTTGTAAAGTGTCAGACCATGGCATGGAAACTTTTTATGCGGAAGAGTTTTCTGAGAAGGAGGTCAACAGAATATTTAGAAAGATAAGATCTGGCAGGAATCTTCAAACCATAGAAATCAATAAACTTAAATCTTCCCTTTTACTGGATCTGGGAGCAATGAACCATGATTTCGGCTGGACTCAACAATTTCATATTGGACCTATACGGAATAATAACACACGAATGTTGGAGCTGATTGGTTCTGATACAGGTTACGATTCAATTGGTGATTTTGAGATCGCTAAACCAATGGCAAAATTTCTAAACAGTCTAGAAAAGAGAAAGAAGCTAACAAAAACTATTGTATACAATGTAAATCCACGAGACAATGAGCTAATGGCTAGTATGGTAATGAATTTTAATGATGGTTCAATACCTGGAAAAATGCAATATGGATCAGCATGGTGGTTTTTGGATCAAAAGGATGGGATTGAAAAGCAGTTGAAGGCACTTGGTAATATGGGATTGCTGGGCCGGTTCGTTGGTATGACTACTGATTCCAGGAGTTTTCTTTCTTATTCCAGACACGAATATTTTAGAAGAGTCCTCTGTAATATGTTAGGTGTGGGGGTAGAAAAGGGGGAGCTTCCAAATGACCTGGAATTATTAGGAGGAATGGTCGAAGACATTTGCTATACTAATGCCAGAGATTATTTCGGATTTAAATGATTTTGATTGGGTATGTTCAAGGTAAAGAATGTTGTTGCGCTATTAATATTTTTAATTTGTTTTAGCTGTTCGAAAGACGACTCATTGGTGGATATTGGGTATGAGGAAAGGATATTCTCATTTGAATTCAATAAGGACAACAATGCAATTAAAGTTGATTCCAGGGGCTCCATCCGTCAGAATATAATTGAAGTATTTCTGCCTCCCGGTACAGATAAAAGTAGTCTGGTTCCGACTTTCGAAAAAAAGGAAGATACCCGGATAGAAGTAAACGGAAAAGAAGTAATTTCTGGAAAGACCTCAGTTGATTTTACTTCCGGTGCAGCGTTTACTGTTATTGCTTCTGATCATACAATTGTTGAATATACAGTCATTGTTGTCACAGATGATCTGGAAATAGATGGAATGATCCAGAGGTTGATGGATGATTTCAATGTCCCAGGATTACAACTTTCGATTGTTTACAAAGAAAGGCTGGTCTATTCTAAATCATATGGCTTAGCAGATGTGGAGAATAATGTACCGGTGAACAATGAATCATTATTTAGGATAGCAAGTATCTCCAAAGTTCTGACTGTTTTAGGAGTTCTTAAATTGATTGAAAATGATCAATTAACCTTTAGTGATAAGGTATTTGGGAATGAAGGTATTCTGGAATATGATTTTGGTACTCCTCCTTACCCTCAGAATATGGAAGAAATCACTGTTTTACACCTCCTTGAGCACAAAAGTGGCTGGAAGAACACGCCATATGATCCGGTTTTTAGAAACGAAGAATTTACACAGACGGAAATGATCAATGAAGTCATTGACAACAGGCCAAATTCAGAACCTGGTGGTGATTCATATTATTTAAATTTTGGATATATCCTATTGGGAAGGGTGATAGAGAAAGTGTCTGGATTGGATTACGAATCATACATTAATCAGAAAATACTGAATCCAATTGGGATAGATGACATGGCAATAGCCAGCAATAGCATAGAGGAAAAAGCCCCAAATGAAGTCATTTATTATCCTCAGGAAAATTTTGATCCTTACACCATGAATGTAAGACGAATGGATGCAGCTGGTGGATGGATCGCATCCACAAAAGACTTAACCAAACTTTTAATCCACATAGACAGGAATACTCATGTAGATGATATCCTTACCTCATCAAGTTTGGACTACTCATATTTAGCATATTCCACCTGGATATTTAATGGTGGTTTTGCTGGCACTAATTCATCGGTCTCCAGAATAAATAATGAGCTTGGAAGTTCAATTATTGTCAATACAAGAATTCCTGGAGGAGAAATAACAAGTGCATTAAATGATTTTATGACGGAAGACATTGATCAAAGACTTAGATGGGCGCCGTATGATTTATTTTTAATAGAAAGTGAAAATTAGAAGGTTATGGTAAGGATGCGGCGTATTTTTTTCTGGTTATTTGGGTTAGGTCTTCTTGTATTTATGAGCTGTAACAAGGGAGATGACCCAATTGATGATCAAAAAGATATCGTTCTTGAAGCGATAGATAGTTACAGACCTACTTATCATTTAACTCCACCCCATGGGTGGCAAAGTGACCCCACAGGAATGGTTTATTACAACGGCAGGTTCCATATCTGCTATATACATAACCCCAGTGCTCCTGTTCATGGTGGTAATCAACACTGGCGAAAAGAAGCCAGTTCTGATTTGATGTATTGGGAAGATCAAGGGGTCATTTTAGAACCTGATGATTTAGGAAGAATATCCTCTGGTAGTGCTGTAGTAGACAAAGAAAATACTTCTGGGTTGAAATCAGAGGAAAATGATGGGGATGTAATGGTGATTATGTACACCAGTAATGCTGGTTCTATACAGCAACAAAGCCTTGCTTTCAGTAATGATGGTGGTGATACATGGACTAAATATGCCCAAAATCCGGTATTGAGCCTTGGGAGAACTGGGGCATTCAGAGATCCAAAATTGATGTGGTATGAACCCCGACAACGATGGATCCAAAGCGTTGCAGCTGGTGACAGAATAAAGATATATTCTTCTGAGAATCTTATTGATTGGGTGTTTGAGAGTGATTTCGGACCAGATGTAGAAGCTGTTGATGGTGTTTGGGAATGTCCTGACCTGTTCTATATACAAGCTGAAGATGGGGTCGGTAAATGGGTGATGATTGTAAGTCATGGTGGAAATATAGATGGAGGAATAAACGGAGGTAGCTCTACCCAATACTACATAGGTGATTTTGATGGATATACATTTACACCAGAGCACAATGATATCCTTTGGCTGGATTTTGGAATTGATAACTATGCAGGCGTCACCTGGTCTGGTGTCCCGGAAGAAGATGGAAGAAGAATTCATATCGGATGGATGGGAAACTGGTATTATGCCAGCAGTATTCCGGAAAATGGATGGAGAGGGACGATGACGTTTCCAAGAGAAGTTTCATTAAGAAAATTTTCAGACAGATACTTGTTGGCATTCAATCCTGTGAGTGAACTGGAAGACCATTTAGGTAGACAAGAAGTATATGAGGAGACTTCCGGTAGTATTTCTATAGAGGGGAGCGAGATAATTAAGACAGGAAGCTATCGAATCAAAACGATATTAAATCTTGGTAATATCCTAAGTATGTCTTTGAAATTAGGGAATGAGAGTGAACGTCTCACACTCCAATATGATAAATCCTCTGAGCAATTTATTCTGAGACGATCTGCATCAGGAGTAACAGATTTTAATGAGCTATTTATTCGTGATATTAAGGCACCTTATAAAGTCATAGATCAAAATCTCCCTATTGAGATTCTGGTAGACAAGACCTCCATTGAAGTTTTTATCAATAATGGAGAGAAAGTGATGACTGCATCATTCTTCCCCAGGTATAAATACAACAGCCTTCATATTACCTCTAGTGGGGGTGATGAAAGTTCAGGCTTTATTCAGTACATCCAAATTGATGAAATATTAGGGGTATAGTTTAATCAGTTACTCCACAATTTACCAATGAAGAAATGTTAAGGGATCTCTTGTTTGAATATATAGGTCATATTTTCCGAAACAAGGTTTTGGGATTTGTCTTGTTATTCACCTTGTCTACTTATGGTTGTTCTCGCCATGAATCGGTGAGAAATGAAAGTGTGGTTCAGGACACATTATATCATGAACAATTTAGGCCACAGTATCATTTTACTCCAAGGGAGAAGTGGATGAATGATCCCAATGGGATGGTCTATTTTGATGGGGAGTATCATTTGTTCTATCAGCATAATCCCGATAGTACAGTATGGGGACCGATGCATTGGGGACATGCGGTGAGTAAAGATCTGACACATTGGGAACATCTGCCTATTGCACTATATCCTGATAGTATTGGGTTTATATTTTCAGGAAGTGCGGTTGCCGACTTGAATAACTCGAGTGGCTTTGGTACAAAGGAAGAGCCTCCCTTGGTTGCAATATTTACCTATCGTCATAGAAAAAGGAGCACAAAAGGATTTGAAAGTCAAGCAATTGCATATAGTCTTGATAAAGGAAGAACCTGGATAAAATACAAAGACAATCCAGTATTAGAGGATAAAAAAAGCCTGGGTTTCAGAGATCCTAAGGTCTTTTGGCATGTAGGATCAAAACGTTGGTTGATGGTCATTTCTTCAGAAGATAGAGTGAGAATATATTCCTCAATCAATCTAAAAGAATGGGTATTTGAGAGTGATTTTGGAGACCAGATTGGTGCTCATGGTGGAGTTTGGGAGTGTCCCGATCTTTTTGAACTACAAGTGGAGGGCACGGATATCTCTAAGTGGGTAATGCTTGTAAGTGTTGGGAAAGGAGGGCCGAATGGCGGATCGGCTACTCAATATTTTATAGGAGATTTTAATGGTTCCAAGTTTCTCACAGATCAGGTTACACCAAAGTGGATGGATTATGGGAGGGATAATTATGCTGGAGTCACATGGTCGGGATCACCGGATGGTAGGAAAATATTACTTGGCTGGATGAGTAACTGGCAGTATGCCAATATGGTACCAACACATCCGTGGAGAAGTGCGATGACCATTCCTTGTGAATTAACACTTATAGAGACGAATGGAGAGTATCAACTCGTTTCAAGGCCGGTCGTTGAACTTAAATCATTAAGAAAACAAAGAAATGAGATCAGGCCAATGTCCCTTTCTGGTTATCAGGAAGTCGAGATTAAAAGTAGGTTAGATCAATCGGAATATCTATTCTCCTTTGATTTTGGCCAGGAAGAACCTGAAGTATTAGGCCTGGAGTGGTCCAATCAGCTTGGAGACACATTGAGTGTTGAATATTTATCGGAGGGAGGATATATAGGTTTGAGAAGTAGCGGACCGGAAATACCGTTAGTTAAGAATTTTGAATCCATACAGCGCGCACCTTATCAATCAAAAGAGAAACTAAAAATACATGTTCTTATGGACTGGTCATCAATTGAACTGTTTGTCGATGATGGTTCACTTGTGATGACTTCACTTGCCTTTCCTACGGTTCCATACGAAACATTGAAAATTTATTCACTGAAAGGAGAAACCACCCTGAAGGAAGGAATTGTTTGGGAGTTAAAATCCATTTGGGAATGATGTAATTAAAAGATTATTCAAAACATGAAATTATTAAAAATGCACTTAGCTAAGCCAACCTTTCTAATAGATAAAGGGAAATCTATAGTAAAAATCGAAAAGATGCTCAAGAAATCACAGCGCCAAGGATTGATTTTTCGCCCTCACTTCAAAACACATCAAAGCAAAGAAGTAGGAGGATGGTTCAGGGAAGTAGGAGTACAAGCTATAACTGTTTCTTCTTTCGAGATGGCAGAATTTTTTGCTTCTGATGGATGGAGCGACATTACGGTAGCGTTTTCCGTTAATCCCAACGAAGTAGAAACAATAAAATGTCTTTCTGGCAAGGTTAATTTAAATGTTGTTTTGGAAGACATCTCAGTGGTAGATCAATTGGATAGTAAATTAGATAGCCCAATTGGGGTTTATATTGAGATTAATACAGGGTATCATCGGGCTGGTTTAAACCCTCGAGATATTGACCTTATTACTCCGCTCATTCAGAGATTAGATAAGAGCCATAATTTTGATTTCAGAGGGTTTCTCACTTTTGCTGGTCACAGTTATCATGCAAGGAGTGAAAAGGAAATCTTGAGAGTACACAGTGAGTATATGGAGGATATGCTTGGCTTAAAGAAAGAATATATCTCATCAAACCCAATGTTGGAGTTATCAATAGGAGATACACCAACATGTAGTATAGCTGAGGATTTTAATGGTATTGGGGAAATGCGACCGGGCAATTTCATCTTTTATGATCTCATGCAGGTTATCATCGGGTCATGCACTCGTGACCAAGTATCTGCTATTGTGGCATGTCCTGTCGTTGCTATTCACAAGGACAGAGGAGAAATTATTATTTTCGGAGGTGCTGTTCATTTCTCTAAAGAAGCCATAAATACCAAGGAAAGAGGTGACTATCACGGAGACGTGGTTATGCTTCAAGATGGTGCATGGAGTTGCGAGGAAACGGGTGCCTATTTGTCCTGGGTAACTCAAGAGCATGGAATTGTTAAGGCTCCTGAATCATTTATTAATAGAATAAAAATAGGAGATTTCATTGGAGTGATACCCGTTCATAGTTGTTTGACCGCAAACCTGATGAAAAAGTCAACTTTAATATTGAATTCTGAAAATGAGGCAATTGAAGAGTAAAATCGCAACACTGTTAATATTTTGTGCAAGCCTTAATGGTAATTGTTTTGCGCAATATGAATCTTACAAATTAGGATTAGGAATAAAGACTGAAAGATTCATAGAGCCCTTGCAGAGACATGCTTATTCTATTGCGCTTAGAAAAGGGTTCTATGCAAGCGGTTACATAGAGCAGAGGGGAGTAAATATCAAGGTATCGGTTATATCACCTGATGGGAAGCTATTGATTTCTCAGGATAAGCAGAAAAATATAAATGCACCTGAACCATTGGCTTTTGGAGTAAAAATGGACGGGGTGTATACGATCGAAGTAATTCCAGCCGTAGGTCATGTCATTGAGACTGAAATTGATAGAAATGGATTTATTTGGGATGGTGAAAGAAGGGTGCCTTATGAAACGATTAATCAGCCTGGTGTCTATTCGATTCTATTGAATTCAACAACGAAAGAGGAATCCATTGAAGGAGGTATCGATGAGATTTTTAGTCATTATAATAATAAGAATTACCCAGGAGCAGCAGTTGGTGTAGTCAAAAATGGGGAAATCGTCTATGAGAAAGGTTATGGTTTGGCTAATGCAGAGTATAATATACCTATTTCACCCTCTACAGTTTTTCATATAGCATCAGTTTCCAAGCAATTTGCTGCTTTTGCTTTGGTTCACCTTCATTATCAAGGGGAACTTTCTTTGGATGATAATATAATAAAGTATATCCCTGAATTACAGATACCACAGAATATAACCATCAGACAGATGCTTACTCATACCAGTGGTTTGAGAGATCAGTGGATTTTACTTGCTTTGGCAGGATGGAGAATGGATGATGTGATCACACAAAATCAGTTGCTAAACATAATATATAGGCAGAAAGAGCTCAACTTTCATCCGGGTGAAAGGTATAGTTATTCCAACACCAACTATACGTTAGCTGCAGAAATTATTGAGAGAGTTAGCGGTAAGGACTTGAGGCAATGGACAATAGAAAATATATTCGATCCTTTAGGTATGAATAGTACCTTTTTTTACAATGATCATGAAGAGTTGGTAAGAAACCGAGCATATTCATATGATGACAGGTCAGGTGAGCTTAAAAAGAGCAATCTGAATTTTGCTAATATGGGTGCAACCAGTCTTTTTACAACTGTTCACGACTTTTCAAAGTGGTTGGTCAATTTTGAAGAAATGAAAGTCGGTAATAAAGAGATATTTGAGATGCTCACAACTAAGGGTGTTCTGAACGATGGAGAGAAATCTCACTATGCTCTCGGGGTGGTTGTCAGAGATTATAAAGGTTATTTGATCTATAATCATTCAGGTGTCGATGCAGGTTACAGATCCTATATGATGTATTTCCCTGAAGAAAGATTGGGAGTTATTGTGTTAAGCAATCTTGCTTCATGCAATACAGTCTCTTTGGCCAAGAGAACAGCTGATTTATATCTGGGAATTGAAGATAAACCGATGGATTCTGATCAAAAAAGAGCTAAAGAGAAGTCACCCTACGATGAAATAATGAGTGAACTTGAAGAGGAATCACTGGTACAATTCACTGGGAGGTATTATAGTTCAGAATTGGAGACACAGTATTCGTTGTATGTTCATAATGGTAAACTTCTGGCTCGTCACAAGAAGTTGGAAGATGTTGAGTTTCTGCCAATAGGTGGGGATGTATTCAAAGGGACTTATTGGGTTTTTGATAAAGTGGAATTCGAGCGTGATGATAAGGGGGCAGTAATTGGATTTAGAGTAACTAACGGAGGAGTGGTCAGGCAATTATTTGTTAAAGATTAATATAAAAACAAGATGAAAAAAGTAGTAGAAAGCACAAAAGCACCGGAAGCATTAGGCCCATACAGTCAGGCAATAGAATTTAATAATTTCCTATTTATTTCCGGACAATTGCCAATTGACAGGGAAACCAATCAGATACCTGATCAGATTGACGAACAAACAACAAATGTTCTTAATAACATTGATCATATATTAAACGAAGCGGGATATGGTTTTGTGAATGTGTTGAAAACCACATGTTACCTTTCAGATATGAAAAATTTTAAGAAAATGAACGACGTTTATAGTAAGTATTTTGCTGATTCTCCACCGGCCAGAGCTACTGTTGCTGTTAAATCCCTTCCCCTGGATGTATTAGTGGAAATTGAATGTATTGCAGCAAAAGATAAAAGCTAATAGTGTTTATGTTCAGGTTCTGAAGCCTTACTAGTTATCGGACCACTCTATATAAGGGGACCTTCTTCAATTTCACTCTATCGCAAAATCAAAATAAGTATCAGGAAATGGTTCCTTTTTCAAAGTGAAATGCCACCATTCTTCCTTTAAAGGCTTAAAGCCATTATTGATCATACTTTTTCGAAGTAACATCCTGTTTTGATATTGAGCCTTACTTATATCTGTGTTGTCTGGCCAGGACAGTTTACTAAAGAAATCCCATCTAGTTCCCATATCTAATTCTTCACCTTTTGAATTGATGAGTGTAAGATCAACAGTACTACCCCTGGAATGCCCCGAGCGAGTAGCAATGTATCCATTTTTGAACAAGTCTGCTTTTTTAAAATCCGGATAATACCTTTCCTTAATAGAATCATTATCCGGCAGGTCCTTCCATTCGATGAAATGATTAACTGCTCTTTGTGGGCGGTAAGCATCAAATATTTTGATCCTTACATCATGCTTTTTCAGATCCTTTTGCACATTTTTTAGTGCTTTAGCTGCTTTCCTGGTGATAATGCACTTTTGACTTAAATATCCATTTATGGTATCTCCCATAAAATTATTCGAAGAGTAGTATCTAAGATCAATCACAATGTCTTCAATAAAATCATCCAAATACACAAAGCCCTTTGGTAATTGTTGAGATTTTAAGTGGAAGGTGCTGATGAGGGTTAAAATATATATAAGTGTAGTTTTTATTTTTAATTGCATGTGAATTCTTGATGGAAAAAGATCAATATTGTTTAATGATTTTTAAATATTCTGACGGAGAATGCTCCATTATACTCTTAAACTTTCTATTAAAATATGTTAGGTTGTTGTAGCCAGAAAGAAGTGCACTTTGCGCAATGGTTGTATCTTCCTTCATAAGGATTTTACAAGCATTAGCTATTCTAACTTCATTAAGAAATTGAATATATGTTTTTTGGGTTTTCGATTTAAAATACCTGCAAAAAGATGCTGATGACATACAAGCCAGACTTGATACATCTTCAATTGTTATGGTATTCTGAAAGTTTGTGAAGGTATAAGTGAGGATTTTATCTAACAACTTGGTTTCTTGATTATTATATACCTTTTTTGGGTTAGTGGCTAATGCAACGCAATCAGTATTCAAAAGGGAAAATAGGAGTTCTATCAAATGATATAATCTGTTAAAACCCCAGCTATTATTTATTTTCTCAAATATTGCAGCAAAATCAATTATTGTATTGGCACTTATTTTCATCCCATAATGTGTTTTTTCTATCCAATCATTGAGGGACTCGCTTTCTGGAAGTGCAAGGAATGTCTTACCGAAAAGTGTTGGGGAAAATATGATAGATACTGCATCTTCCTGTTTTAATTCGTTCGGATGATCACTTCTGAAAACATGAGGAATATTTGATCCGATAACGTATATTTCACCTGGATAAAATCGCCCATAATATCCACCAGCCAAGACATCTCCAGTCATTCCTTTTATTAAGGTTATTTGGATTTCAGGATGCCAGTGCAACTTATCATAGAAATATTTTCCTTTATATTCATCAATCCAAAAGGATTCCTTATTGGTTTTTGGAACATTGAATCTGAAAACTTTCATTCTTCTGTTAATTTAATCGAAATTAACCAGTGTTGGGTGCATTGATAGGTGTTAGTGTGAAAATTGTGTTATAATATGAGAAAAAAAATCATCGGATAGTCAAAAAAACATGTGAGGCTATCAAATAATACAACCTTTAGGCTTAAAACTGTGCCTATACTTAAATCTTAATCATGTATGAAAATACTATTCTCATTAGTCGCCATTTCTCTGTTTTTGGCCTGCGAAGAAACTGACGATGGTACGGAATGTCCCGGGTTTGCGAGTTGTATTGATCATAGTGAATACACCATTGATGATCTCGATTCTATGCGTCAGGAAATAATAAGTCTGGCGGCTGATTCTGGTTGTGACGAGGGAGTTTGTGACTTCATCGGGTTTGGTAGCAAGCCATGTGGTGGCCCATGGGAATATCTCATTTTTTCCTCCACAGTAGATACTGCTTCACTTTTCAATCTCGTCAGTAGGTATAACGAACTGGAAGAGCAGCTCAATATCCGAGACGGACGTGGTTCGGACTGTGCCATTGCCCCGGCTCCTGATAGTGTGGTTTGTGAGTCAGGTGGGTGTGTGGCTTACAAAAATGAAATGGCTTACACCGAAGGAGTTTGCTGCAATTAACTTACGTTCTGGTTTTCTTGAGCAAAACATTCAGGATAACCCCAGCGAGTACCAAAGCCATCCTCACATAAGTCATCACGTTGAAGGTTTCATCGAAGAACACCCATCCAAAACCGAGGGCATAAACAATGCCCACATAGTTGAGAATGGAGACCTTGGATACTTCTTCAGCCTGATACGATTTGGTCATGAAGTACTGAGCGATTTGTGTACACAATCCCACTCCATAAGCTTCTATATCACTTCGGCTTCTTGGTAAACTGAAAGATCATCCGCAGGTTGAGACCGACCAACTATTTTATCATATACCTTTTTGTGGGAACTTCATGGAGTTATTGTAATGTGTCTGTGGAACAACAATCCGCCAAATCCTCACCCTTTTCCACAAACTGAGAGATGTTCATTATCTGAAATTGGTGCATAGACTTGTTGCGCCATTTATCTTCAAAGCCTGCGTCAGGCACTAGAATTGTCTGCGCCGGATTTAACGTGCTGAGTATTTTACCATTTAATCCGTGCACACCTTGAGTTCCGAGCCATAAGTACTCGGGATACTTCAGTGCGCAGACTATGGCAGTTTTGGCGCCCTCTACAACAGCGACTTTGCCTTTGTGTGCGCCAAGAAGCTGCGCACCATAAGCCACCTGTTCGAGCCTAAAATCCTTTATCAAACCCCGTTTTTGCAGTATTGAATGCATCCAGTTTGGGTGGCGCACCCGATCACGCTTACCATTGCGCAAGTATTGAATGATTTCTGCCGTTCTGGCGTGCCCCTGCGCATCGATTTGCCAAAAAACAGTTTCTGCAGGCGCAAAGGGATTTGAACCCATGCCATACAGTGCGCAGGTCTGCCGCACCATGCTGTCATCATATTCAGAAATCAAGTATTTGAACAGAGTATTTCGCTCCATCAGTTTCATAGAGTCATTGTAATAAGTTTGAGGAATAAAGGAAGGTGGCGCATATACCTGCTGCACCTGTTTAGGCACCTTGTCATTAAGGTGCGGATCCATGACCTTGGAAGGGAATCGTATATAACCACA
This sequence comes from Cyclobacteriaceae bacterium, assembly GCA_039944535.1. Classification (GTDB taxonomy): domain Bacteria; phylum Bacteroidota; class Bacteroidia; order Cytophagales; family Cyclobacteriaceae; genus JAMZMI01. The sequence goes on along the minus strand of JBDUYP010000022.1, from coordinate 17,290 downwards.
ACTCTGTTCACGGTCGCACCTTCCGAACTCAGCCTCGCAAAGCTCACCGGTATTTATATCAACTATGCGCACAAATCTTCTCTGGCCGCAGGCCGGACATAGATGTTTTTTTGATGATTTATCAAGTTGGTATTGATACATAGTAATTAAGAATTAACAAAACTCTAAATGGGGTATATACCTTTTTTTATGAATCGCTAATTCTTAATTGTATAGTAGCCGATCCCATTAATAGTTTCATTGATGTATTCATACCCATAGACGCCTGCATACTTTTTCAGCCAATTGGAGAAGGTGCGCTGCTTAAACTCAGTACTTTCAAAATCATAATGTTGCAAGAATGATTGGTATGATTCTTTGGTCGGGGTACGTACATTTAACTGAACTTCCTTTTCTATAAAATCTACAAACTCAAGGCTGGTAACGGCTTTTAGTCCAATGGTTTTTATCTGGTTGTTGTCCAACTCTATAAGTCCTTCGGATAGGTAAATTTTGATGCAATCCGTCATCAGGGTAAAAAACATTTGCCAATCTGTTTCGGACCAGGAGCTATCAAAGAATCTTTGTCCATGTTCATGTACAATAGGATCATGTACACCCTTTCTTATCAGTTGAGAATAGTGATTGCTAAACGGGAAAATGATCTGTCGGCGTTTACGCGTGGTTCCTTCTGAGCTAATGCCTGCATTGGCGGAGATAAGAAACTTTGGAGTTCTCTCTTTAGGGATTTTGACCACATCCTTACCTTTCCGTTCTGCGGCAAGGCCGTCTGATAAAACAGAGTTTAGTGAGACGGTATCAAAGTTGTTTTTTACGTCATCCAGGTGAATGATTTGATGTTCTGTGCGCACTTGCTGAAAAAGGAATCTGTTGTCTTTTAAGAATCTCTTGCCGTCCAAAACAATCACTCTGCGTACTTGCGCCAACATTTGCGCACTTAGTCCTTTGCCACTCCCACCTTCTGGCGCATTAGAGTGCGCCGCTTCCTCATCTACCAGAATAACGGCTCTATTTTCACTCATTGGGAAGTGATTATGCATGAGGTACCCTAAGATGGACATAAGCGATCTCACTCTTTTTTGGTCTTTACCGGAGACGTTGAACATGAACCTTGCTACCATGAAGTTGGAATAATCCCGGAACTCAAAATTGTGTGGTAGCAATCGTTCTTTCCAGACTAATTTGTTGAACTTCTCATACGGAACAAGTTGTAAGTCGGAATTGGTGATAGTGACAATCCCGTTTTGGAATGGTATGTACGAGGTGTCGGGAGTGTCTTGAAGAATGTCTCCATCAAGCTCGGTCAGGAAGTCGATCAAACTGGTTTTGTTTATTGCCAGGTGCTGTTGCCGGAGGAAGATTTCAACAAGTAGTTCGCTTGTTATTTCATCACAGCTAACCACCTCTTTTTCATCGAATAAATTCAGAAGATCGAAAATTGTACTCTTGATCTCTTCGACAGACGACAAGCTGATGATTTGGCCCTCCTTTAGCACCACTTCCCGCTCGGAGGTTAATCTTCTAAAACCTAAGTGTTGAGTAAGCCTGCGCAAGTTGTTTCTGGCAATACCTATTGGTTTTATTTCCTGACCTTTGGTTATTCTGAATGTCCAAATAAACCATATGAATTTATTAGGACCGGTATCAATTGTCTCAAAGAAGTCTGACAACTCTGCTCTTCGAAAGGAGGCTTCTAACTTTTTCTTGATGTCCTTGGTAGTATGTGTCATGACGTCCTCCTTATTCTATGTTGCATGTTTTCGATGGCATTTTTTTCCAGCTGTTCTTTGCTGTAAGACCGGCTTTGGCTGAGCCAATCCATGAGATCAGATTCTTTACAGAAGATTTTTTTTCCACCCCCGTATGTAGGTAATTCGCCTTCAGAAACCCGGCGGTAAAAAGTTGGCATTGCATCTCCGAGATATGCCGCGCTTTCTTGCGCATTAAGAAAATTGCTGGCCGGATCCTTTCTGGGATAATACTTGATAAAGGCCTTTTCAATGGCATCAAAAATGACTGCCTGGAGCCATTCTTTGATATTTTTTAATTCTTTTTTCATCGCTTTATTAGTTTGTTTAAGCGATGTTACGATAGGTTTTGACTCCAGAATTTGAAAGTAGAGGAGGTTGAGGGTGTACTATTTTTCAAGTAGAGGTTGTAGAGGATTTTTCCTTCTACTTGTCAATTCCGTCAGTGTTGTGCTCTGTTTTTTCGGGTTTGTATCCTTGATCCATGAATCGCTTGAAGTGGCTTCCTTAAATGGCTCGAAATTCTCTATGAATTTCAGGTAGTCTTGCTTGCGAAGCATTGGTTCAATTTGGTACTTGTCTCTTTCTTTGAATTCATTGTAAAAGTCAAAAAACAGCCTCCTTACTGCTGGATAGTCTGAACTTACTAGGTTTGGTTTGATACTTCCTTTCTTGACTTGTTTGCTAAGTATTGATTTCACAAGGTTGACAATATCTTGGTTCGACGCTATTGGTCCACTTTGGCCTCTAACTTCCTTTCTTAGAACACTGAAAAAGTTGATCAATTCACCAACACTAGCCGTGTTGAATTTATTTTCCAATTCGCGCAGCTCCTGAAAAGGATCTTGTGTGTCGTTCAGGAAATTATCAATCATGTTTGGGTCATCAACATTCATTGATTCTACTTTGACAAACATGTCTTTCAATACATGCGCTTCAATGATGACTTCATACAATTTATTCAGTTCAGGGTTAAGTAATAATTCACGGTCAGCATAAAGCCCGGTTTTCTCACCCAGTTGTTGCAATTTATGCAAGTGGATGTCCCGAAGATCCCAAAGGTTATTTCTATCTGAGAGTACATCACTCTTGTTTTTTTTGAAATACTCAGGGAGGTATGAGGATGTCAGTGAATTATGCCAGGAATCAAATTCCTCGGCACAGGCTTTAATAAAAGTATTGAAATGGCTGTAGGATTTGTCCCCTTCTACCTTTAGGGTTACTTCAAAGAGACCTGATCTTCGGAGATTAAAGTATCCCTGAAAATGGTCATTCTGATCTGAAATATTCTTATAGATTTGAATTTTCGGCAACTCTTTTTTGACATCTATTTCTATTTCTGATCGTTTTGAGTCAATGTCTTTTTCGATCTTCTCAGGGGTTATGTCTGTTTCATTCATAACGTCACTTAGATGATTATTTAAAATTGTTCACTATAATCGTGTTTTACAGCTGAAAAGGATATGCATATACCAACATCTATAAATATATTTAATTGATCATCATAATGACCGCTTTGATGTCTACTTTTAGTCATCCAACTCCCAAGAAAATTGCAAAGTAAAAATCTCACACAATCGCAACTCGAACAATATTTGTCTAAAGCAGCCTGGATACTCAAAGGCCCGGTAGATGCTTCGGACTTTAAGGTTTACATCTTTCCACTCTTGTTTTTCAAAAGGATATCTGATGTATATGATGAAGAATTCCGTGTGGCTCTGGAGGAATCCGATGGAGACAATGAATATGCGTCATTGCCGGAATTCCACCGGTTTGTTATTCCTGAAAGCTGTCATTGGAATGACGTCAGAGAAACTACCTCCAATGTGGGCTTGGCTATCGAAAAAGCTTTGCGGGGAATAGAACAAGCCAATCAGGAATTTCTCTATGGCATATTCGGAGATGCCCAATGGAGCAACAAGAATAAACTCTCGGATCGGTTGCTTATTGATCTGATCGAGCATTTTTCGCAATACGAGCTCTCCAACAGCAATGTAGATTCAGATTTGCTTGGAAACGCCTACGAATACCTGATCAAGCACTTTGCAGATCTAACCAATAAGAAAGCGGGCGAATTCTATACACCAAGATCAGTGGTTCATTTACTGGGATTGATCCTCGACCCACATGAAGGAGAAACCATCTATGATCCTGCGTGCGGTACCGGTGGAATGCTGCTGGAATGCATTGACCACCTTAAGCACAATGACGAAGATTTCCGTACACTAAAGCTTTATGGACAGGAAAAGAATCTAACCTCCAGTTCGATTGCCCGGATGAATATGTTTCTTCATGGGATTGAAGACTTTCAGATTCATAGGGGAGACACTTTGCGCCATCCAGCCTTCTTTGAAGCTGATGGTTTGAAGACCTTTGATTGTGTGATCGCCAATCCTCCATTTTCATTGAAAGAATGGGGCGCTGAGAATTGGGCAAACGATCCTTATGGACGCAACATTGCGGGAGTGCCTCCCCAAGGCAATGGCGACATGGCCTGGGTGCAGCACATGATCAAGTCTATGAACAGCACGGGACGAATGACGGTAGTACTGCCACATGGTGCTTTATTTAGAAAAGGAGCAGAAGGGCGAATAAGGCAAGCGCTCATTAAGCAAGACATGCTGGAAGCGGTCATTGGTTTGGGGCCTAATATCTTCTACGGAACTCAACTGGCGGCTTGTGTGATGGTGTTCAAGCAAAACAAGAATTCTGATAAGAAAGGCAAAGTCCTTTTTATCGATGCTTCCGATCAGGTACGCGTGGGTAGAGCTCAAAACTATCTGGAACCAGAGCATGTCAACCAGATATTTAAGTGGTTCAAGTCATATGCTGATGTGGAGAACTATGTGAAAGTGGCCGATCTCAAAGACCTTGAGGAGAACGACTTCAATCTCAATATTCCATTGTACGTAGAGAAGGTTATTGAAGACAACCTTCCGAGTGTGGAAGAAGCACTTGCGGATTTGAAAACTGCTTGGGAAGCAAGTCAACAGGCAGAGGTGAAGTTTAAGAAGATACTAATGAAGTTCACCACAGATAGCGCAGATTAGCACAGATGGAATCTTTGAATGAATTGTCCTATAAGATTATTGGCTGTGTATATAAAGTTCATACGGAATTGGGGCCCGGCCTTTTGGAATCAACCTATGAAGTCTGTTTAGAGCATGAATTGCTAAAAACAGGATTGAATGTCGAACGACAAAAAGCACTTCCGGTGGTGTATAACGAGATAAAACTGGATGCCGGTTATCGAATTGATCTCTTGGTGAACGGACAAATCATTCTGGAACTCAAATCGGTGGATGAAATTGCCCCGATTCATAAAGCACAGTTGATGACGTATTTAAAACTATCTGGATTAAAGTTGGGGCTGTTGCTCAACTTCAATGTGCAGGATATGAAAAAGGGAATAAATAGAATAATAATGTAAAAACGGTCACCACGGATCACTCAGATTAAATCTGTGGTTATCTGTGTGAATCTGTGGTTAATAAATAAGATATGACCCAACAACAACTCGAAAAATACCTTTGGGGAGCGGCTACCCAATTGCGAGGCACCATCGATGCGGGTGACTACAAGCAGTACATCTTTCCGCTGTTGTTCTTCAAGCGTATCTGTGATGTCTATGACGAAGAGTTTGAAAAGGCACTGGAAGAAAGTGATGGCGATATGGAATACGCTGCTTTCACAGAACACCACCATTTTCTAGTACCTGATGGAGCCCATTGGAAGGATGTGCGTGAAACCACTGCCAATGTAGGGATAGCCTTGCAGGAAGCCATGCGGGCTATAGAAAAAGCAAACCCCGATACGCTTTACGGCATCTTTGGGGATGCCAGCTGGACCAACAAAGACCGGCTGAGTGACGAGACCCTCACCAACCTTATAGAGCATTACTCCCAGCACAAGCTGAGCCTGAGCAATGTGGCAGATGATAAACTGGGCAATGCCTACGAATACCTGATCAAGGAATTTGCCGACGATAGCGGACACACTGCTGCGGAGTTTTACACCAACCGCACGGTGGTGAAGCTGATGACCCTGATCATGGACCCTCAGCCGGGCGAAAGTGTCTATGACCCTACTTGTGGTTCAGGCGGTTTGTTGCTTAACTGCGCCCTGCACCTGAAGGAAGAAGGAAAGGAATACCGCACCCTGAAACTTTACGGGCAGGAGATTAACCTGCTTACCTCGGCCATTGCTCGCATGAACATGTTTATGCACGGCATAGAGGAGTTTAGCATTGTGCGGGGCGATACGCTGGCCAACCCGGCCTTTTTGCACAACGACGAGCTTAAGACCTTCAACGTCATCCTGGCCAATCCCCCTTACAGCATTAAAGCCTGGGACCAGAAAAGCTTTGCCAACGACCCTTACGGACGTAACCTCTGGGGTGTGCCGCCACAAGGTTGTGCGGATTATGCGTTTCAGCAGCATATTCAAAAGAGTTTGAATCCTGATAACGGGCGTTCTATTTCCTTATGGCCACATGGGATTTTATTCCGTGATTCTGAAGCAGCAATGCGCAGAAAGATGATTGAAGAGGATTTGGTCGATTGTGTGATCGGACTAGGGCCAAACTTGTTTTACAACTCGCCTATGGAGGCGTGTTTATTGATTACCTGCAATCACAAGCCTGAACATAAAAAAGGAAAAATCCTGTTCATCAATGCCGTGAATGAAGTGAAACAAGAAAAGACCATGGGCTATTTGGAAGACGATCATGTCCAAAAGATATTTAATGCTTACACTGCTTTTTCAAATCAAGAAAAGTTTAGCAAACGCATTGAGACATCAGAGGTTTTGGAAAAGAATGCCAACATGTCAATCAGTTTGTACATCCGACCAGAAGAGCATTCCAGTGAAAATGATATCAGTTTTAATGATGCGTATGCAGCCTGGGACGGGTCATCAAAAGACTTGACGAAATCAATGAATCAACTTTTTGAAATATTAGAGAAATGATTGAATCAGCGATTCAAGAACTTAAAATCGATAAGTCAGATTGGACACCAGTCAAGTTTGGTGATGTGGTATTTGAGCCAAAAGAAAATGCGAAAGACATCTACAATGAAGGGATAGAACATGTAGTGGGGCTGGAGCATATCGATACGGAGAACATCCATTTGACCCGATCTGGCAAGCTGGAGGAGAGCACAACTTTCAGTAAGAAATTCTCCAAAGGTGATGTGTTGTTTGGCAGAAGAAGGGCTTATCTAAAGAAAGCCGCTCAAGCGTCTTTTAGTGGGATTTGCTCTGGAGATATTACAGTATTTAGAGCTAAGGAGAACCTGATGCCTGAACTATTGCCGTTTATCGTTTGCAATAACAAGTTCTTTGATTACGCGGTGAAGCATTCGGCAGGAGGTCTTTCCCCAAGAGTAAAGTTTAAAGACCTGGCCAACTACGAATTCCTCCTTCCCCCCAAAGACCAGCAAGCCCAGCTGGCCGAACTCCTCTGGGCCATGGATGAGGTGATTGAAAGGGAGAGGGAGGTGTTGGAGAGGTTGAAAACTTCATCTCAAGTTTTCTTTGAAAATGAAATAATAAAGTCAAAAGGTAAAAAAATACCATTAGCCAAGGTTCTTATCCCAAAGAAATCGAAAAGTCAAGTTCCACATACTTTTAAAAAATATATCGGACTAGAGCATATCAAGTCTGGTGCATCTCATTGTACGGAATGTGGAGATTCTTCTGAAGTATTAGCCCAATGCAATATCATTGAGGAAGGTGATTTATGCTACAGCAAGCTCAGACCATACTTGGATAAAGCTTTTATTGCTGAATTTGAAGCCGTATCTACAACAGAACTCTTGATTTACGACACTAAAGGAGTTTCTAAAGAATATGTATTAAATCATTTTCATAGTAGACCTTTTATTCAGTATGTAACCGGGAAAGGATTTGGTACTAAAATGCCAAGAGTCAGTGACAAAATAATTGGGGAATTTGAGATCAAGGTACTTGATGATGAGAACGGCTTGCTAAATAAGATGAGAGGTTTTCAAGTAAATGTAGACAAACTATCATTTGCGATTGAAAGCTCCCTATCCCTTCAAAAGAGTTTAATCAATCAGATTTTTTAGATATGAAGGTAGATGTCCATACTGAACTGTTTGAATTTCTTGATGAATATAAAAGGAGAGAAGATCCTGAATTGAGATTTACATTGAGAAAAAGCAATGTGGGGAATAAGCTCGAAAGAGGCTATTGGTTTTTCGGGAATGAGAAATTTTTGGCTGTTTCATTTTGGACTGGCGTTAACTGGCAAACTAAACTACCTAATATAAGCTTGATTATTCGCGAAAGTGATGAGGTCAATTATACCATATCGCTTGATGTTACAATGTCAGAGGAGGAAAGTGGGAAATACGATATTCTTCGTGATCATATCGTGCCGCTACTGGAATTTGATAAAATAAGAGAGGACGGAGCTATTGAGCGATTTCGATATATCGTGGGAGAAGGCAGAAGTATTGAAAGTATATTATCAGATTTTCTTGAAAATGAAAAAAAGGCAATTGATGATGTTGTCTTGAAAAACCACGGGTCATACTTTTCAAAGAGTATAATTGAACGGGATAAAATTGGCTTTATTAATGAGTATGAATTCTCAAATAGTAGAGCCAAGATTTTTAAACATTTAGAGCACCGTAAGGCTCAGCGTGATTACGAGTTAACAGAGGGTTTAAACAAGGATAGAGGCACCTATATTAGTTCTTTTGTAGTCAACAACTTTGCGAATTTCCAGCATATTGAATTTAGGAATCTTCCGATGAATAACAGGTGGATATTCATTACAGGTGAGAATGGATCTGGAAAGACTAACTTATTAAAGGCGATTGCATTAGTGCTGGGGTATGGATTAATTCCCAAGGATTATTTTCAGGAAGGAAGGACATCATTTGAAGCTGATCTGGTTAGGAATGATAATACAATAAAGCATTATAAGCGTGCAGAAAATAGTCGTGATGCAAAGTATGCAAAACGCCCCTTGGTTCATGGATTCGCTGCTTATGGAGTTTTTCGATTGAGTTTATGGAAAAGGTATGATACTTCTGGTAGTAATCCGGCAGAGGAACACTTATCAAAAAAAGGTAGGTTAGATTCTCTCTTTGCACGAACTCCTAGGGGATTAATTGAACTACCTCGAATATTAAAATATTGGTATTCAGATATTGAGAAATTCAATCGGTTTATGGATCGTGAATATTTAATTGTGCAGGTTTTATGTGAGGTTGTTCCAGGCTTAGTTGATGTACATTTTAATAAAGAAAGAAATGTTGTCAAAGCAGATTATTTTATTCGATATGATGAAGACGAGAATGTTTCTAAACTCACTTATGATCAGCTATCTTCAGGTACTAAAAGCACACTTTCGTTTGTGTCTGATATCATTATCAGGTTTTATGATCAACAACCAAAAGTTGAAGATCCGGCTAAATTTCGAGGAATAGTTCTTGTAGATGAAATTGATCTTCATCTCCATCCTAGTGCACAAAAAGAGCTAATAATAAGATTGAATGAAGCATTTCCAGGCATTCAATTCATAGTTACAACTCACAGCCCAATTCCATTATTGGGAGCTCCACCCAATAGTGTATTTCTTAGGTTAAGAAGGAATAAATCTTCCGTAGAATTAGAGAGGTTAGATTTTATGGAAATAAACATTGATAAACTATTGCCAAACCAATTGCTTACTTCTGAGCTTTTCGGTTTCGACGAAATAGTTTCTGTTCAGAACCCAAATCGAAAAAATGTATTTACAGGAGACACTTTCAATGAGGTTCAGGAATTTGAAGAATTAAAGAAGAAGAATGAACTGCGAGATCCGGATAATAAAGAATTTCTAGAAAAGCTAAAATCCAAGTTTCGTGAGAAAAATCAATAAGAATTTGACAAACCCACCTCGTAATTTAAAGCCAGGTTGGGCAGCATATGATAGTGCTATACTTAATTTGAGTACGTCAAAAAGATGGCCTGCTAAATCATCCTCTATTTATCGATCTAATATTGTCAAAACTGCTTTAGATAATTATTATCATGAAAAGTGTGCTTATTGTAATCAGAAACCTAAGGGCAGTCGTTTGCAAGTAGAGCATTTTCGACCTAAAGATGGTGTAAAGGGAACAGCACACACAGGATATTATTGGTTAGGCTATGAATGGACAAATCTTCTATTCGCATGCGGTAATTGCAATGGCCATAAGGGTACTGAATTTCCATTATTAAATGGAGTTAGGAGATTAGATAGTCCTATATGGATTGGTCAAAATATTGACCTCAATCATAATTACTCTTATTCTAGTACTATTAAAATAGAAAAACCAGTCTTAATTAATCCTGAACTGGATAATCCAGATGATCATTTAGTGTATTTGAGAGATGGAAAGCTTGAACATCTTAGCGATAAAGGCGAAGAATCAATCAGGGTATATGATTTAAATCGGGATGAACTTTACGTAAACGGTCGTCAGAAATTTATTGACGAGTTTCTAAAAAAAATAACAAAAAGGGTTGAGAGATATAGTAATGGGCAAAGATCCTTTGAAGTGGCTAAGCAAGATGTTGAAGATGTTATTTATGAGAATATTCTCCAGCCAATAGCAGAGGAAGATTCCTTTGATCATTGGAGATACAAGATTTTCACTCAGTATACCGATTACGTTTTGTATCGGTTCACAATTCAATCTCAGATTAATGTTTTAAATCATGCTTTTAAAAAATTGAATCAATTGATTCAACCCTGATATGCATTTAATCGAATTCAATAGCACCGAACACTATAGCATTGCCAGATCACTAAAGCAAACATTGGTAATTCGCGATTCGCGAATTAAGAATTTAAATCCTACCTTTACTGGATAGCAAAACACTCATCCAATGAAAAAGCACAGCGGTATGCGTCCACAGGATGTGGTCATCCTACTCAAAATAGCCATCAAAGGTGAGCAGCCCTGGACCATGAAAGAGCTTTCGCGTGAGTTGGAGATCAGTGCCAGTGAAGTGAGTGAGAGCCTGAACCGTTCGTCCATTGCTGGGTTATTGTTTCAGAACAAGAAGGAGCTGATGCGGCAAGCCTTAATGGATTTTTTGCAATATGGTCTTCGGTATGTCTATCCCCAGCGGCCTGGTGCGCTATTAAGAGGAGTACCAACCGCCCATGCCGCGCCACCACTGAGCGAGGAGATCATGAGTGATGCTCCGTATGTATGGCCACATCATGAAGGGAATGTGAGAGGTCAGGCCATAGAGCCTCTTTATCCAAGTGTGCCTGTCGCCTGTCTCAAAGATCCGGCATTTTATGAAGTAATGGCCTTGTGTGATGCGCTCAGAGTAGGCAGAGCACGTGAACGAAACATCGCGGTAGAAGAACTCAAAAAGCGGATATGCTAAAGAATACGCAAATCAATCGGGCAGTCACGAAGAAGATCGCCACTGCTTTAGGAGAGCTTAATGATCAAGTGGTGTATGTAGGAGGAGCAGTAGTCAGTTTGTACATAGATGATCCATCTGCAGATGATGTTCGTCCTACAAAAGACCTGGACTTGACCATGGAGATTGCCAGTCTGGGAGCGCTGGAAACTTTGCGAGAGGAGTTGATCAGTCGTGGATTCACACAATCTGCGGAGGATTCAGTGGTCTGCCGCTTCCGATATGAAGATGTGCTTGTCGATGTGATGGCTACCAAACCCGTTGGTTGGGCACCTGGCAACCGTTGGTTTGAGCTTGGTTTTGATCAAGCCTTGCACTATGATCTGGAAGGGTTGACTATCAGAATTTTACCATTACCCTATTTCTTGGCCGCCAAGTTTGACGCCTTCCGTGATCGCGGTATGAAGGACTTATATGCCAGTCATGATTTTGAGGACATTGTTTATTTACTCAATCATACTTCTGATATCCGTGAAAAGATCCTCAATTCAGATGAAACGGTAAGAAACTATCTAAAGGAATCCTTTTTATTGATTTTGGAAAGTAAATTGTTGCAGGAAGCCATTATTGGCAACCTATATCATGATCAGCAAGACGAGCGATTTGGTATGATCATGACCACATTAAAGAATACTGTCGATGGGATTTAACGAACTCAATAGTGTAGAGCACTATATCATTCATCAGCTTAGCGGCACCAACCTCAATAGCAATGCGGCAGAAGAACCCAAGGTATCCTACAGTAATAGTTGGCAATATCGTTCTGCCTCCGAGCTAGGCAGAGGCATTAATGAGGTACTGGTGGAGTCGGAGTTGCGCATGGCTTTGATCAACCTGAATCCGGAAATCGCCGAACGAAATGAATTGGCAGATGAAGTCATCTATAAGCTTCGTGCCATACTACTCACAGTGAATCAGGTAGGTCTCGTTCGTGCCAATGAGGAGTTTTTCAAGTGGATGACGGGTGAGAAAACCATGCCCTTTGGTGAGAATAACCGGCACGTGCCCGTGCGCCTGATTGATTTTGATCACAAGGCCAATAATACCTACATTATCACCAACCAATACCGGGTTCATCACAGGGAGACTAAGATCCCAGACATCATTCTCTTGATTAATGGACTGCCCGTAGTAGTCGGGGAAGTGAAAACACCTATCCGTCCGTCTATCAGTTGGCTGGATGGTGCGCACGAGGTGCACGACATCTATGAGAATGCGGTACCACAATTGTTCGTACCCAATGTGCTCTCTTTTGCATCTGAGGGCAAGCAACTTTATTATGGCGGTGTGCGCACACCTCTGGATTTTTGGGCGCCCTGGCGGATAGAGGGAGATGAAGATGATTTGGCCAGGCGCCTTGGGCTTGGAGAGATCGGAAAGGAGTTATCTGATTTATTGAATCCCGGCAGGTTATTGGACATCCTACAAAACTTCACCCTCTTCACCACGGACAGTAAAAAAAGAAGGATTAAAATCATTTGCCGGTTTCAGCAGTACGAGGGTGCCAATAAGCTGGTGGAGCGAGTCAGGGAGGGGAGAATCAAAAAAGGACTCATCTGGCATTTTCAAGGTTCAGGTAAATCACTATTGATGGTTTTCGCGGCGCAAAAGTTGCGCAAGCTTGCCGATCTAAGGAGCCCCACGGTGTTGATACTGGTAGATCGTACAGATTTGGATACGCAGATCAGTGGCACATTCAATGCAGCAGATGTGGCCAATGTAATCACTACAGAGAGTATCAGTGAGTTGAAAGATCTTTTGCAGAAAGACACCAGAAAGATCATCATTACCATGATCCACAAGTTTCGGGATGCACCTCCCAACCTGAACGATCGTGAGAACATCATCGTGATGGTGGATGAGGCTCACCGTACGCAGGAAGGCGACTTGGGGCGCCAGATGCGTGCCGCATTGCCTAATGCCTTTCTGTTTGGTCTTACGGGAACACCCGTCAATAAAGCAGACAAAAATACCTTCTGGGCTTTCGGGTCAGAGGAAGATCAGGGCGGCTACATGTCGCGATATACCTTCCATGACTCTCTTAGGGATGATGCCACCAAACCGCTACATTTTGAGCCCAGGCTGGTTGATGTTCATGTGGATACCGACAACATCGACAAGCTATTTGCAGCATTCAAGGAATCCTCAGCTTTGTCTGATGAAGAGGCGGATGCGCTGAACAAGCATTCTGCCCGGATGGCCGCATTTCTCAAAAGTCCGGAGCGGGTAGCTAAGATCGTGGAGGACATTGCACAGCATTTCCGAGAGAAAGTGGAGCCGCATGGATTTAAGGCCATGATCGTGACCCCAGATCGGTATGCCTGTGTGCAGTATAAAGAGGAACTGGATAAATACTTTGATCCTGCAGCAAGCAGGGTGGTGATTTCTACATCTGCCAACGATGATTTTGACTTCAAGCAGAAATGGGGTGTGGACAAAGGAAAGCAGGAAAAGATCGTGGAGGAATTTGAGGATGAGCATTCACCATTGAAATTTATCATCGTCACTGCTAAGCTCCTCACGGGATTTGACGCACCCATTCTCCAAACCATTTACCTGGACAAATCCATCAAGGATCATACCCTGCTTCAAGCCATATGCAGAACCAACCGACTGTATAAGGGCAAACATTTTGGGCGCATTGTCGATTATTTCGGTGTTTTTGATGATGCAGCCAAGGCACTCCAATTTGATGAAAAGAGCGTGATGAAGGTTATCACTAACCTCTCCAATCTTAAGGAAGAATTACCTGATGCAGCCGCCAAAGCCTTGAATCATTTTATTGGGGTAGATCGTAAGGTTACAGGTTTTGAAGGATTAGAGGCTGCCCAAAATGCTATTGGTACTGACGAAAAGAAAGATGCCTTTGCTAAGGACTTCAAATACCTCTCGAAACTTTGGGAGTCCCTTTCTCCAGATGCAGTTTTAGATGAGTTTCAGGAAGATTACAAATGGTTATCTCAAGTTTTTGAATCGGTACGACCTGCCTCAGATCATACTGGAAAATTGTTATGGTTTACGCTAGGTGCACAGACCACCAAACTGATCCATGAAAACATTCATGTTGGCGATGTTCACCACCTCGATGAGTTCGTTTTGGATGCCGATGTGATCGAAGAGATCTTCAACAATCCTGATCCAAGAAACGCAGCTAAGCTGGAAGGCATCTTGATTAAGCGATTCAAGAAGCATGCAGGCAATCCGAAGTTCAAAAAATTGAGTGAACGTCTTGAAGCCCTCAGAGATAAAGCAGAGCAGGGATTGATTACGTCCATTGAGTTTGTAAAGGAACTCTGCAAACTGGCCAGAGAAACGGTGCTGGCTGAGAAGGAACTGGAATCATTGATTGAAGAGAAAACGCCTCAGGCTGCCTTAACGGAATTATTCATCGAATTAAAAACAGATCAGACTCCAGCGGTGGTGGAGCGGATCGTCAAAGACATTGATGAAATAGTGAAGCAGGTACGCTTCCCAGGATGGCAAAACTCATCAGCGGGGGAGCGGGAGGTTCAAAAGTCCTTGAGAAAAGCCTTGCTGAAATATCAACTTCATAAGGATCAAGTGCTCTTTGATAGGGCCTATGAGTATATTAAGGAGTATTATTGATATGGAAGAAGGAATCGTTTATATACTTACTAATCCCGCAATACCTGGTCTGGTGAAGATTGGGATGACTACAAGGTTGGAAGTAGAAATTCGAATGAGTGAGCTTTACTCTACCGGTGTACCTCTGCCTTTTCAGTGTTCATTCGCAGGGAGAGTTGCTGATGTCAAGAAAGTTGAGAAGGCCTTTCACAAGGCGTTTGGCCCTTATCGCATAAACCCAAATCGGGAGTTTTTTGAAATTGACGATGAACAAGCCATTGGCCTTCTTGAGTTAATCTGTGTAGAAGATGTTACCCCACAGGTGAGTAATGAGTTAGAAAAGGTAGACGAGGCTTCAAAGGAAGCTGGCAAGGCGTATTCCAGAAAGAAAAGACCGCAAATCAACTTCGTTGAGATGGGCATTTCGGTTGGTTCCAGGCTTATGTCCAATGTTGAGGATGAATTTTGTGTTGTGGAAACGGAAAAGAAAGTCTCTTTCCGTGGAGAAACCATTTCACTTACCAGAGCCACGCGCATTTTATTGGGTAATGACTACAATGTTGCGCCTGGTCCATATTGGACTTTTGAGGGCAGGAGAATCAGGGAGATTTATAATGAGACTTATGAATGATTATAACAAGAATTCATTCACACTATCTAATTGATCATCTCCAAAACTGTCCAAATACCCTTCAGTTACCCTCACGCTCGAATGTGTCATTCCTTCAGAAATCACCTCGACACTGACTCCTTCGCGTTTCAAAACAGTGGCCCATGAATGTCTCGCGCTGTAAAAAGTAAAGTCTTTTTCGATCTCTAGTTCTTTGGCTATTTTCCTAATGTTATCATTGATGGTGCCGACAAAATCATTCTTGCGCCTGTAGTGCTCCTCATCTGAGGCTCCCTTGTTGAGAATAGGAAATACATAATCTGATTCGGTAGTTTTATAGTATTCCAAATCATTTAGGATTTTTAGAAGTGGCTCATTGATTTTGATGCTTTGTATTTTGGGTCTTGCAGAGGTGTTGATTGTTTTACTCCGGATGAAATATATCCGTCCGTCATTTACATCCGTCCATCTTAAAGAGGCAATGTCCTTCAGGTTCATTCCATTACACAGGTAACTAAATATATAAACCTGTTGTGATAGCCACCTATAACTATACATTTCGGTTTGATGATTGAGAATCTTAATAATATCCTCTTTGATTAGGGCTTTCTTTCGCCCTGGTCGAAACGGTGGGCGGTGTTCGTTAAATGGATTCAATTCTGGCGCGATTGCTCCATTCTTAATGGCAAGGTTGAAAATCACTCTTAAATTTCTTTCGTAAATGCCCAGAGTGTTGGGAGATAATTTTGGGTGCGCCCTTTCGTATTTCTCAAGATATTCTGGAGTAATATCCTCAAGTAGTAATGCATTGTTTTTTGAGTATTTAAGGAGGTGCTTTTTAGCACAAGTAAAACTGTCTCTTGTGGAATATGACCCTTTCTCATGATAGTACTGAATTCTTTGATCGAACAACCTCAGTACGTTGGTGTCTTTAGCTGATGTATAGAAAGCGTCTTCGAATTGTCTGAAAGAAAAGGAGCGGGTATCTTCTATTATTCGATCAATTGTTGTCTGCGCACGAACTTCTATGCTTCGAATTTGGGTGAGAATATTTTGATCAGTCTTTTGCAAACGTTTGGCTGAAAAGAGTTTTTCAAATTCTTCATCAGTCATCTTGAAGGGAGTGGTGAAATATTTTCTTTTTCCTTTGAAAGTGATCCGTAGCATTACGGGATGCGATCCAGCTTTCAGTGTTTTAGATTTGAATAGAATGACTTTAGCTATTGCACTTAGATACTTACTCATGAACGCGTGGTTTACATATGGTTTACATGTTTCTGATATAAAACTATAAAACAATACGATCAATTAGTATTAAAAGTTTTTGTAAATACTTGAAATACAACTACTTATAAATAAATATAAACAACGATAACAAACACCATTCTTTCTTGTAATCAGTAGGTCATTGGTTCGATCCCGATAGGAGGCTCAATTAAGCATTAAAAACCCACTCCATTTTAAATGGAGTGGGTTTTTTGCTTTTAGGTCACTTGATAGGTCAAGTTCGAAGTGAAGTATTTTGGATCAAGCAATAAAGTTGTGTGGAGATTGTACTAAGCATAGATTTTAGAGAGTCGATATAGAAAGAAGCTGACATTTCTAACGCCTCTAAATTGGGCTCTGAGAGCTTTGATCTTTGCATTGAAGGATTGCGAACGGCTAGTTCTGCTGCTGCATTGGTACTTCTCTTATCAAAGTAATTGAGGATAGTTTGGTAATGGCTCTGAATGGTTCTGGAGATGGTATTGAATTGCTTGAACCCAAGTTCTTCCACACGATTGTACCATTGAGCCAGTTTGGTGAATGCCACTCCCTTTTCTTTGATACTGTAGATATGGCCTAAGTTTTGAGCAAGGTTATAGGCTTGTTCTAGCCTTGGGTACTTCTTGAACAGGATTTCTGCACG
>JBDUYP010000021.1:0-46376 GCA_039944535.1 Cyclobacteriaceae bacterium | reverse complement strand
TGGGTTGTTTGCATCTGCTCCTTCTACATGAATCGATTGGAAAATATCAACCGTGCCATGAATCCAGTATTCTGGCTCTGAAAGTATGATTGGATCTCCGGCTGTCCATAGATCTGTATTCTCTATGAATGCTTCCAGGTCCTTTACTGATGCTGCCGTTTGAAACCACTCAGAATCACCCAAATCAACTGTTGTATAGAAAGTTCCATTACCGGGGTTAGAAAATTTAGGGTCGTCGGTAGTTGTGCCTGTAGCGGTTACGTTATCTTGAGCAACGGCAGTCTCATAATTGTAAGCTGGAGTTTCGCGCTCCGAATCAAAATCATGAAAGACATTGTTGGTGAATGTAACATCTCCTACAGCCGGATCTATTCTGAATGGTCTTGAATTGACATGGTCAATCAATCCACTCACTATATTATTATTAAACTCAAACGCCAACGAACCATCCTTACCATCATTCTGCTGAATGAACACATCGCTTGCGGCATTATAGAAGGTATTATTTTCAATCAATACACTCGAAGTTTTCACGCCCCACTCATTTGCTCCATCATTGTCATTATAATAATTTTTGATGAAGCCTTTTACGTTGGAGAAGGTCGAGTTTTTGATAGTCGTTTGCTCTACCCAGTTTAGCCTTGGATCCAGCACAAAATCTCCCAACATATCATGAAAATACACATTATCTAATGTTACGCTATTGTAGTGTTTTCTTTGATTCTTGTAAAGCTGAATTCCGCCATTAAAGTCATAGGCTTCTACGTCTTCAATAACAAGGTCATATTCATTAAACCAGCTAGCCTGATCATATCTCATCACGTAGGGTGCATTTTTTTGATCGTTAGGATCATACCCATCCATTACCATTCCTTTTAGCGTAATAGCAATAGAATCTTCTTTGGCTCTGAATCCATTATCATAGAAGTGAATTAATGGTCTTTTATCTAGACCCGGATCTCCCATGATTGTTACTTCCTGGAAAATATCCACTGTCCCATTCAACCAGTATTCATTGTCAATCAACATGATAATGTCACCAGGACTCCATTTGGAAATATCTTCAATAAAGCTTTCCAAATACAAAGTGTCCGCCACAGCGTTTGGTACTCTGTGTACTTTCTGAGCACTCAGATTAATGTGGAGAGCCAATACTCCCACAAAAAGCCAAGCACATCTTGTAAGCATTCTTTTCATAATTATTGGTTTAGTTGTCAAATCGTTTTTAAGCGTGGTAAAGGCACACCTCACCCGTATTTTTGATAAAATCTTCTTTTTTGGGGTTATTTCAAGAAAATCTTTTGCGTATCTCCTTTGTCATTCTTTATGATGTACAATCCCTCAGTAGGAACTATTACACTGTGCCCTTTGCTGATTAATCTGCCAGAAAAGTTGTAAATACTTAGTTCTGATTTACCAGTTGAAACAAATTCTCCATTAATTATTTCGTAGAAGTTTGTACCTGGGATCAAAGTACCTAATGGGGTTTGATCATCAGCACATCCCTTAGCATCTACTGTTGCACCAGCGGACGTACCCGGACATTCATCTAAGTCATCTGTTACTCCGTCATTATCTGTATCCTTTTGGGACTTTGCACAACCATCTGTATCTACTGTTGCTCCGGCAGGTGTGCCAGCACATAGATCAACATCATCAGTAACACCGTCATTGTCTGAATCACCCGCAACTTCAGCTACGGTTTGTGCTTCTACAACGACCTCCCATACGTTAATTCTCTGTCCATTAGGCGTACGGTCTATCTTTGGAATATAAGGGAATGACGAGATTCTAAGCATGGTAGAGTCTGCTTCCTTCGACCCATCTACAATTGTTTGGAACCCAAAGTCACCATCTCCATCCTCAAAGGTTGTAATGTCTCCGGCGTGACTGTTCATGATGTGCTCCAACCACGCATCTCCATCATCTTTATCACTGTATTCCCATGTGATACCTCCATCAAATGAAGCTTCAATCAAATACACCAATTCTCGTGTGTTCTCCTGTCTTGAAATATCGCCTGAAGTAGTAATCTTCAATGATTTAAGATTAGTAAATGGTGGAGTTATGATAAACCCGAAGTACGCGGAATCAGTCTCAAAATATTTGTGCTTACCCAGCATTATAAAATCGCTTTCAGTTTCCGACCACCCTTCTACTTCATCATGCAGGTACTTATCAGCACTACCCGTGCAGTCTGCATCCATATTTTCATCAAGATGACAATCATAGAAGACAGTAGCTCGTCCATACTCCCAACCATCAACAACACCTTCTTCTCTCTGATCAGAGTCACCATAGGCGTCATCACATCCATCGAAATGCACAGGGTTAGGCCCACATTCTTCTATTACCT
Organism: Cyclobacteriaceae bacterium; assembly: GCA_039944535.1. Lineage (GTDB taxonomy): Bacteria > Bacteroidota > Bacteroidia > Cytophagales > Cyclobacteriaceae > JAMZMI01. The sequence continues at coordinate 44,020 of JBDUYP010000021.1, read as the reverse complement.
TATCAGTTCCTACAGTCCAATATCCAGTTTCATCAACGGGTATTGTTGCAGGATCAAATATCATAGTGGTGTCCGTTTGAGCAATTACACCAGTATAGAGGAAAACCAGTGTAACGATCATTATGCTTTTTTGTAAAAGTTTTATCATCATATTTAGGGTTTAATCATTTCTAATTTTAGTCCGCCAGAGGGTCGAATGTTCCATCGAGCCAGTTAATGGTTTGTTTTAAATTTTCATTTCTTACTGTTGCATTAGTCGGCAGATAGAAGAAATTATATTTGGGTTGTAAGTAGTTAATACCACCTGTTTCTCCATCCTGATACTCCAGGACGAAATCAAAATATTCTTCAAGTTTCATAGGATCACTCCAATCAACAGTATCTCTAATATTGGCTTCAAAAGAAGCTAACGCTTCTTCACTAGTGGTAGCTGATGGGTCCAATGTCATAACATAGTCTGTATCAAGTATAGTCTGTATTCCTTCCCTTCTAGACCCATTGATCCCATTCCCCACCGTCTCCAGACCATTAATGAACATATTTCTGCGTCTCAGGTCAAAATGTCTTTTATTTTCAAAGGATAATTCTATCCTTCTCTCATTCATGATCACTTTTCTGAGGTCTGCTTTACTTGATGCTGAAATACCATAATTACCTACACCTTGCTCTATTCCTGCACGCGCCCGTATGGCATATAATTGATCAAGAGCTGTGTTGATCTCACCTACTTCATTTGCAGCCTCCGCCAAATTCAAAAGAACTTCTGCAAATCTAATTTTGATCCAGTCTGTTGGTGTCTGACTTGTGGAGGCCTTATCCAAGGAAGTATTAACATTCTTTTTGAGATAAAACCCTGTCGCAGGTATTACTCCAGACTCTTGATTATTGTTTTGATAGGTCCATTGATAGGTGTCATTCCTTCCGGTAAATTTCCAATTACTCCCATTATAAGCAACAGTTGAGTAGAACCTAGGATCTCGGTCAACCCAGTAAACAGATGAATCGTAGCTTGGGCTTTCTTCGATCGAAGTTCCATCAGCCATTGGAAATGCTTTAACAAAATTCCATGTTGGTTGCCCGTTTCCTTGGTACTGATTAGCTACAGAAAAAGGGCGAACCGAGTTGTCATACCCATGAGTACGCAATCCCGTTGAGAATTTAACCGCCATTATTACCTCCTCATTATCTTCTGAAAGGAAAATATCTTCATAATTGGGATACAAATCGTGACCTTCTGACTCAGCAATTGTTTTTGCTTCCAAATTAGCTTCATATGCTGCTTGCCACCTACTCTGTATTCCATCCACACCGGTTACCCCATTTGGATCAAACTGCGGACTGGCGAAAAATAGCAATACTCTACCTTTAAAAGCTGCAGCTGCAGAAGCTGTTATTCTACCAGTTTCTAAATTCTTACCTGAAAGGAGTTCGATTGACCTGTCAAGGTCAGAAACAATAAAATCTACACACTCAGATGCCGATGATCTAGTAAGTAGATTGGCACTCCCGTCATTAATATCTAGGATTTTATCAACAATGGGCACACCTCCGTAGTAGAGCACCAAGTCCCAATAGGTATATGCCCTAAGAAAATAAGCTTGGCCTATATATGATTCCTTTAAGTCAGCGTCCAATGTACCCGCTTCTACTCCTTCCATAAAGGTGATAATATTTCGAACATCAGCATAAGTTTCCCTAGTGTAATTGCCAGTGCCGGATTGTTGATCAGATCCTTCAACTGGGTCTAGAACAGTTCCCGCTATAAAATCACCTCCTCCTAGCGCATCATCTGTTAAATCGGCATTTTCAAGCATGTCGAATTGTTGAGGTATTGCTAAAAGGTATAGACGATTCAGATAGAATTCAGTCAGACCTACATCATTGAATAATGACTCTCCATCTATTGCACTTTGGTCTTCAGTATCAAGCACCTTATTACATGAATAAAAAGACGCGAGAATCAACATACTGACAAAAAATCTATTCAAATATCTCATCAATCCTTAAAATGAAAAGTTTGTTCCTAAACTAATTGTTCTTACCAATGGGTAATCATAACCTCTGGATACTGCAGGGTCTTTGTAATCAAATGGACTGATAATAGTCCAAAGGTTGTTAGACGAGAGGTACATTCTCCATGAATCAAGCTTAAGCTTTTTGGATAAGGTTTTTGGCATCTGATAAGAAATATTCACAAAATTCAACCGTAAGGTGTGCCCGTTTCTCATCCAGAAAGTTGATACTTGCTCGGACCATCCATATTCATACGGTCTGGGCAGGGAGGCATCAGTATTCTCGGGTGTCCAATAATCTGACCACCATGCAAATACATTCTCACCTACTTCAGGTGTTACTTGCTCTGTTTTCTCAACAAATTCTTTGTGACCAAATACTCCACCAAACGATGCTGATATCTTGAATCCTTTGAACCGAGCTCCTAAAGTAAACCCATAGCTATAAGGGGGTGAGGTGTACTCTGCAATGATTGATTCATCATTACCGTCTATGATACCATCTGGCACTCGACTATAATTTGGGCCACCAATATCTTTGTAATAAAGCATACCGGGCTCTAAAGGAAAACCATCAACCATCAACTGTCCATCATCGTTTCTTGGCTGTTTGGGGTACAGCTTCTCTACTTCTGCCAAATGTATTTCATCTCTGATTATACCTAGAGCGGTGTATCCTGGCTGGTTGCTATCATCATTTTTAAGTTCATCAACATATGTTCCCAACACAGCTGGGTTCTGATATAGTCTTATTGGCCTACTTCGTCGTTTAGTGAAATTTCCATCGATTGAATAACCAAAATCTTTACCAATATCATCTGACCAGCCCAAGCTAAACTCCAAACCCGTGGACATTGAGATTCTGTAGTTCTCAAATAGTGCATCATTATTGCCAATGACATAAGGGTAATTTCTGTTCCGATCATAGGCGTCATATGTTCTATTGTAGTAATACTCGAAACCAAAATTCATTCGATTATCAAGCATCCTAAGATCTACTCCAAAATTGTTATTGAGTGTTTTGGACCATGTTCTTGAGGGAACGGTAAAACCATCTCTTCTTGCCTGTATAGTTCCTGATAGTGCTCCATTACCATCGCCAATAATTGGACCGTTGGCCTGTGCATCGGGAATGAAAGCTACCTGATGTTCGTAAGGGCGGGTGTTGTCGTTACCTACTACACCAACAGAAACCCTTAACTTGAAAAAGTCGATAAAATCAATATTGTCCCCGAAGAAGGCTTCTTCGCTCATCACCCATCCTGTAGAAACTGATGGAAAGAAGCCGAAACGTTCATCCTTTGCAAATTTACTTGATGCCTCACCTCGAAAGGCGGACTCAAAAAGGTACTTTCCATCATAATCATAATTCAACCTTCCAACTATCCCCCATCTACCTGTTTGATCATAATCTCCACGATTGACGATATTTTCAGCAGAGTACGCCCATGTATATGGATATCCTCTAACCTCGGCCCCAGTTTGCGTCATGGTTAGGAATTTACTTTCTCCATCACTTTGCTCATAGACAACCAAAGCATTTAGGTTATGCTTGTTTATCGTTTTCGCATAAGAAATTGAGGCGTTCCATTGATAATTAATTCCTTTTTGAAAAGATTCTGACAGCTTTTCATCATTTGCCACCAATCTTGTTTCTCCCGTTGGGACATCCGTGAAAATCATTTTATCGCGATTTACACCTTCTACTACCTCAAATTCATAGACTTCAAAATTTTGATTATAACGTGTACTCGTGGAATTGTTTAGGTTATAGGACAATTGAGAGCCGATTTTCAACCCGTCAATAAAAGGCACATCGTAGGAAAGTCTTGTATTGATATTGGTGTTATTGCTTTGACTCAGGTTATTACTACCTGATTGTAACAACCCATATGGATTCCAAGAATCATTTATATCCACTGGCATTCCGTCAACAATAGGATTTAGCCATTTGGGAGCTGTTAGCGGTCTTTGATACCACTCTCTCAAAACCCCCTGACCGTCTCCGCTCCCTCCTTCATAGCTCGGGTTCTTTCGCGACCCTTCAGAGAAACTAATTCCCATGGTGAGTAAAAGGTTATCTGTTAGGTCTGCTTCTATATTTGATCTGATACCGTACCTTCTGAACCACAGGTCATCGTAATTACCAGTTTCGTAATAGTAGTTACCGGCAACAAAATATCGAACTCTTTCAGATCCTCCTGAAACGTTTAATGAATGCTTTTGAACTACAGCAGCTTTATAAAGTCCGTCAAGCCAGTCGTAATCCCTTTCTTTTATTATTTCCAGCTCTTCATCGGTAAATTTATTTCTTTCTCTCAAAGTAGTTGACCTATATGGTCTAAGTCTAATAGCTTGATCAACTTTTTCATTCCACATCATGGCATGCTCGTATCCGCTAAGCATATCAGGAATCTGAGTTGGCTGCCCCACACCTAATGATCCTGAATAATTAACTTTTGTTTTGCCGGCCTGTCCTTTTTTGGTCTTTACCAAAACAACTCCACCCGCTCCTCTAGCACCATAAACCGCAGCAGCTGCATCTTTCAGAATCGAGATACTTTCAATTTCACTAGGGTCAAGTCTATTGAATATTTCATCACCTGTAGGGCCGGTACCATCCTGCTCCCCTGTGTAAATAACACCATCTATAACATAAACAACCTGGCGTTGGATATTTCCAGAAGCCGATTCATCTCGAATAACTAAAGGAGAAGGTGTTCCTGGTATCCCCGTTCCATTGCGGTTAACCTGAACTCCTGGCAGTTTTCCAATGAGTGTTTGAGACAAATTAGCTGTTGGTATGTCTTCTAATTCTTCAGGGTCTATAGTGACGATAGCACTGGTCAAACTCGTTTTCTTTTGCTCGCCATATCCAACAATTACTACCTCGTCCAACTTTTGAATGTCTTGAGGAAGTTCAACGTTTATTTCCGTTCTTCCATTTACAGCGATCTCCTGAGTCAAGTACCCTATGAATGAATAAACCAAAACATCCTCTTCACCTACATTAAGTGAATAGTTGCCGTCAAAGTCTGTAGTAGTCCCCTTGTTCTGGCCTTTGATAGAAATGGTGACACCCGGGAGACCTCCATCATAATCTGAACCTTTGACCTGGCCGGATACTTTATACGTATCCTGAGAAAACGCAGAACCAATCCATACAAAGGATAGCAAAACCAACAAACAGGCTCGTAAATTTCTTATCATAGTTTTCAATAAAATCGTATGCCTCGGCGATCAATTAGATTTATCAAGTTCTCTGCCGAGTAGAGACCTATAGACTAGTAATACTCATGAAATGAAATGATAGTCCCTAAATCCTATCCAATATTCTCAATATTCAAATTTTAAACTATCCTGTCCCATCATGCGGATTATCAAAATTTTCTTGCATTTTTTTCATTTTTAAGAATTTAATCATTTACAAAAATGACTCAATTTGAAATTTAGCAACTAATAAATGTACAAATTACAATTAATCAAGCATTTCTCTAACATCATTGCAACACGTACAGTGATAATTTGGTAAAATGAAATGACTCAAGAAAGCAGTACAGTACCCTACTTTTTTTTGATTGACCAAAGAAATTATTTGAACAAGTTCAAGTTCACTTGATTCAGGTTTGAGCCCTCAAGAGAAACAGAGCGTAAAACCTCATGGTATTCGATATCAATTGTCTGACTAATGTTTGATTGGATAGACAGACTTTTCAATTCAGCATTCTTCCATTGGATATGCAAAGTCAGACCGCCTCTGGCTTTGAATCCAGAAATATTACCATTTGGTAGTGCATCTGGAAGAGCTGGAAGTAAAACCAATTTATCTCCTTGACTCTGAACAATCATCTCAACTATACCCGCAGCAGCGCCGAAGTTTCCATCGATCTGAAAAGGTGGGTGCGCATCGAATAAATTAACATAAGAACCTCCCCGACCACTTCTTGCGGTCCAAGCAGGGCTAAAAAGGAACTCAATCATTTTCCAGGCGTGATTACCTTCTCTGAACCTAGCCCAAAGGTTGATCTTCCAAGCCAGACTCCAACCAGTACCTTCGTCACCTCTGAAAATAAGTGATTGCTTTGCTGCTTCGAAAAGGTCCGGTGTTTCCACCGATATTTCATTACCAGGATAAACTCCCCACAAGTGCGAGACATGTCTGTGCTTATTTTCTGGATCGTCAATATCCGTTAACCATTCCTGAAGTTGCCCATGCTTTCCTATTTGATTTGGAGCTATTCTAGGAACCATCTTTTTAAGCTTTTCTCTAAAATCAGAGTCCACTCCCAGAATTTCTGATGACTCGATGCAACTATTGAACAAATCACGAATAATTTGATGATCCATTGTTGGGCCAGCGACCAAGCCGCCATTTTCGGGAGAATTAGACGGTGTGCTTATCAGAAAACCCGTCTGCGGGTCTTCTATCAAGAAATCAACGAAAAAATCTGCAGAACTCTTGATCAATGGATATGCTTCCGACAAGAACTCTTTGTCCTGAGTAAAAAGATATCGCTCCCATAAATGGTGACAAAGCCAAGCCCCACCAGAAACCCATATACCGTGATTAGGGTTATTGATTGGTGCGGTTGCTCGCCAAAGGTCTGTGTTGTGATGCAAAACCCAGCCATCTGCATTGTAATGATCTTTGGCAGTTTCAGCCCCTTGTTCGGACAGATCCTGAATCATTTGAAAAAGCGGATCGTGCATTTCGGAAAGGTTGAGCACTTCTGTAGGCCAGTAATTCATTTCAAGATTGATATTGGCAGTGTACTTGCAGTCCCAGGGAGGTGTCATCTGATCGTTCCAAATCCCCTGAAGGTTGGCCGGACGGGTGCCTGGACGGGAACTAGACAAAAGAAGATAGCGACCGTACTGCACATAGAGCGCAACCAGCGATGGATCGGAAGATGTACCGAATCGTTTTATACGTTCGTCTGTTGTAAGATTTTCATTTTCTGAACTACCCAAATCAATTGAGAAGCGATTGTAAAAACTCTGATAATCGGAGATATGAGTCTCAATAAGTTGATCATGATTTTTTCCTTGTATAGCTTCAAGATCCTTGAGAGCTAATTGATCGGCATCTCCTGAAACATCATCATATTTCACATAGTTGGTAGCAGCCGTGAGCACCAAAGTCACTTCATTAGCTCCTGATATTTCGATCTTACCATCTTTAGTTGAAATAACTCCAGATTCTGCTTCAGCTTTCAGATATGACACTCCGTATAAAGCACCATTCTTCACCGATGCTTTCAACTTTAATGTGTTATCACCTTCAGAAGTTATCTCATGGTCAACATGCGGACTGGAAAAGCTTGCAGTGAAATTGAACATAGTCGGTTTGGATGCTGAAAGTTTTACAACCAAAGCCTGATCAGGCTCACTCACGAAATACTCTCGCCTAAAATCAACACCGTCTATAGAATAAGTCACTGATGAAGTAGCCGTGCTTAAGTTCAGATCGCGAGTATAGTGCTCGACATTATCATGTCCTTCAAAATCCAGCCATATATCTCCGAAAGGCTGATAGGCTGCTTCGTATCTTGGGTACTCTGGCGGGTTTGAGTTGTCAACCAAATACTTCCACTCTATATCCAATGGAATGCCTTCCTCAAAACTTCCGCTCTTTGGGTAAACAACCATTGGCTCGTCATCTTTGAAACCGATCATGCCTCCATCGTCATAAAAGTTCAGAACCTGAATGGCGATCACATTTTTGCCTTCTCTCAGGTGTTTTGCTGAAACAGGATACCTGCGACGACCAAACTTATTGTCATCTGAATTGATGAATGTCCCATTGAAATATGTGATATCGGTATCACGGATTCTGCCGAAGTTGAGGATCAAATCTTTACCGCTCCAGCTTTCTGGTAGCTCAAAAGAAAAGCGCATCCAAACACTGCCATCCAACCCTTGAAGCTCAGGCTCCCAACCATCAGCATTGGGCACTTTAATAGTTTTCCATGAGCTGTCATCAAAATCAACAGCAGCATATTCGAGTTTCTTTTTGTCTTTGACTTCAGCGAGCCATCGGGTCAATTGATTCGGATAATCATCTTCATTGCTCATGCGGCCCATGAAATGCTTACCCGCTAGCTCTTCCGCTTCATCCTGCTTGCCTTCAAAAACTAACTGACGTATTTCGTCCAAATACTCTGCGGCTCCTTCCCTGCTGTAATCTCGTGGCTCGCCTGTCCACAGGGTTTCTTCATTGAACTGGATATGCTCCTGACTTGCACCACCATAGACCATAGCGCCTATTCGACCGTTCCCTAAGGGTAGTGCTTCTGTCCATTCTTTTGCAGGCTCATCATACCACAGCTTATATTCTTTCTTCTGCTCTTTTTCTGCACAGGCTTGAGCAAAAACTAAAATCGATAATAGAGCTGATATGGGTATAAGTCGCATTCTTCGAGTTTTTATTCTACTATGATTGATGTTTTAACTTCCTTGCCCAGAACTACCGGCTTTTTTGCCTGCTTTAGGAAATTGCCTTTCATGAATATGTTGTGTGAAGCACCCCCTTTTACATTTAAAAACACGTCTGTACCAGAGGTTGCTCGGCTGTCGTAAATAAACACATCCCGAACATCAATTAACTCAATGGAAGGTCGCCCCTCATCATGACTGTAAGTTTTAAATCCATCAACTTCCACATCGGTGGTTGTTTCGACCTCAAGCGCCGCGCCTAGCTCAGTATTGATGGTGACATTGTGAAACTCGATGTGCTTGCCGTCTTTTACACTTACTCCTTCGTTGGAGTCAAAATTGATGTCGCTGAATGTGATATTCTCAATTGGCATTTCTTCCAGACCAATCAAAACCACTGCTTTGTTAGACACTGCCGTGATGTTGCTGAAATGGATATCTCTGAAAATAGGTGTTCGCTCAGAAACCGGCTCTAGCTCAGTTTTTGAGTAAAACATATTGAGCTTGATCGCCTCTTTTTTAATGTCTTTCATGATGATGTTATCCACTCTGATATCTTCCACAACTCCTCCTCGACCTCTTGTTGATTTGATCCTGATGCCACGATCCGTACCATCAAAAACACAATTGGATATGGTAATCTTCTTTACACCTCCCGACATCTCACTGCCTATCACCACACCGCCATGCCCCGACAGCATGGTACAATTGGTAATGGTATAATCCTCGGCGGCAGTAGCCATCATTCTGCCACTTTCATTCTTTCCTGATTTTATGGTAATACAATCGTCTCCTACGCTGATATGGCAGTCGGAAATATGGACATATCGGCAAGAGGAAGGATTAATACCGTCCGTGTTCGGAGATGGTGGGTTGTTGATGGTAATTCCAGTAATGGTCACATTTTCACAAAACTCTGGGGAAACCGTCCAGAAGGGAGAATTCTTAATCGTCACTCCTTCGATTCTCACATTTTGACAATACATTGGCTGAATGAACGGTGGCCTCAAGAAACCCTTTTTTGTGATGTATGGGCTGTATTGATTGATGGTGTCCTGATTGGCTTTCTTATAATCGTCGAAGTATTTGTAATTCTCAACATCCCGGCCACCCAGACGTTCGGCCTGATGCCACCATTCGGTTCCCTGACCATCTAATGTCCCTCTGCCCGTAATGGCAATATTTTCTTCTTCAAACGCATAAATGAATGGCGAAAAACTCATGGTCATCAGCCCCTCATAGCGAGATTGCACAAATGGTAGATAATCTTCAAAATCATCTGTAAAACGGACGTAAGCCCCAGCATCTAAATGAAGTGTGATATTGCTCTTCAGATAGATTGGGCCGGTCAGATACTCTCCCGCAGGAAAGAACACGGTACCGCCTCCTTTTTCAGAAGCTTTGTTGATTGCTTTTCTAATGGCGTCAGTAGCCTTGGCACTCGCGTCGCGTTTGGCTCCAAACTTTGTGACATCATAATAACCCTGAGCATTCGCGAATGCTGCAACCAAGACCAAAACGACGGTCGAAACTATATTTTTAACGCTATTCAAATTTTCAAATTCTAATAAGTGATCAAATACTTTCCTGAGCCAAGTTCAAACCTTACTTTTCCATTTTCAATTGTCGCTTCGGCAACATCAAGCGGCTTTGAATTCAGTTTGACTCCATCAATACTTTCAGTATTTAACAATACTGTCCCGGTTGAGTTAGCCGGTATTTCGATTTCATATTTTATGGCTCCTACTTCTATTTCCCATTTTGCTGAAGCGACTCCATACATTGTCTCGATTTCAGCTTTAGCCCACGTCAACTTGCCTCCAGGATGAGGGTTGAAAATGACGTTCTTATAGCCCGGATTTTGCGGATCAATTCTCAATCCAGCCACTCGAGAATAGAGCCATTCACCAATCGCGCCGTAAGCGTAATGATTGAAACTATTCATACCTGTAGTCTGAAAACTACCGTCAGGTCTTATCCCATCCCATCTTTCCCAAATGGTAGTAGCCCCCATGGTAACAGGGTACAACCACGAAGGATATCGATCATTATGAAGGAGCTGATACGCCAAATCCAGGCTACCTGTGTCTGATAAAGCATAGTTGAGCACGGGAGTACCCAAGAAACCTGTAGTTAAATGTCCGAAGTAGCTCACATCATCGGCAAGGCGTTTTGCAATGATTTCTTTCTTGTCCTCTGCAACGACATCAAAAACCAACCCTATCGCATAAGCAGCCTGAGTGCTGGACACAAGTCGACCTGTTCTAGTCATAAACTCTTCGTTCCATGCTTCTTTGATTTTCGGAAGCAGGTTGGCCAACTCAATCACATCCTCCGCCTTACCAATCAGCTCTGCTGTTTTTAAAAGCAGATTTGAAGAATAATAAAAATATGCTGTAGCGATCAGTGCCTTATCTGTGTGTGCTCCTGCAAATCCATAGTCGGGAGCATTGTAGTTATAGCTTTCATACTCCGCAAAAGACAGCCAATCACCGAAGTGAAACCCATAGTCAAAAACATAAGAGTCACCAGCGTGATGAATCATATAATCAACCCATGCTTTCATGGAGTTGTATTGCTCCTCAAGGATGCGGACATCTCCATAACTCTGGTAAAGCACCCACGGAATCACAACTGCGGCATCTGCCCAGCCGGTGGCACCAAAACCATCGGACCAACCGGTACCTCCTCCATCGACGATATTATTAGGTACTACCCAAGGAACACTACCGTCTTCTTTTTGCTCTGTTGCTAAATCTCTCAGCCACTTGGTGAAAAATGGTGCCGTATTGAAATTGAAACTGGCTGTAGGGGCAAAAGCTTGTGCATCTCCTGTCCAGCCCAATCTTTCATCACGCTGAGGACAATCGGTAGGCACGTCGAGGAAATTGCCTTTTTGTCCCCATTGCATATTGCTTTGAAGCTGGTTGATCATCGGGTCGGAACACTCAAAAGAGCCAGTCTGAGGCATATCCGAATGAACGACAATACCCGTAATACTTTCTTTAGTCAGTTCGCCTGGAAAACCATCAACCATAACATAGCGGAACCCATGAAAGGTGAATCGAGGCTCATAAACGTCCTCATTTTCACCTTTTAAAATATAGCGATCTGTACACTCGATATTTCTGAGGTTGTCTGTGTAAAAGTTGCCTTCCTTATCCAGAACTTCAGCGAACTTCAATGTGACCTGATCTCCGGGATTTCCGCTTACTTTTAGTCGAGCCCAGCCAACCATATTTTGACCAAGATCCAATACCTGTTCTCCCTTAGGAGTGGTGATGATTTCAACCGGAACGATCTCCTGAATTTTCTTTACTTTCTCACCTACCGAATTTACCAGAATGGATTCGGAGTGATCCAATATTTCAACGGACTGCCAGCTTTGATCATCAAAACCTGCTGACGACCATTCATCGATTTCAAGACGAGCATCATAAGTTTCCCCGTTATAAATATCTGATTTTAAAATCGGGCCATTGGAGGCTTTCCAGCTTTGGTCAGTTGTAATTACTTCCTTGCTTCCATCGACGAAAGTCAAGTGAATCTGGCAAAGCAAACCAAGTTCTTCTCCATATCCGTTTCGGTTGTTTTCCCACCAACCAAAATGACCTCTGTACCAGCCATCTCCTACTATCGCGCCAATTGCATTCGCTCCTTTGGACACCTGGGCTGTGATATCATAAACTTGATATTGTAGTCTTTGATGATAATTTGTCCAGCCAGGAGCAAAAACCTCATCCCCTACTTTGGCTCCATTCAATTCTAGTTCGTAAAGCCCAAGTGCAGAAGCATATACTTTGGCAGAAGCGATCTCTTTGTCTACTTTAAATTCCTTTCGGAAGTATGGACAAGGTGCAGACTGTTTTAGATTATTTTCCCAAGGAAAAGTGATCCACTCTGCCTTCCAATCGGACTGACTGAGCAATCCCATTTCGAAGAAAGATACTTCTTCTGAAACCGACTCATTTCCATGGTTGTCCCAAACTTGCACTTTCCAGTAAACACGTTGAGCGGACGCTAGTTCAGGGCCAACGTACTCAACATGAATGGATTGATCAGACTCTACTTTGCCTGAATCCCAAAGTAGATTTTGCTCAAAAAGCAGATCATTTTCATCCAGCCCACAGGTGATCTGATATGCTACTTGCTTCACAAACTTTTGATCAGACTGAATTTGCCAGCTAAATCTGGGAGCCTGCGTTTCCAAACCCAATGGGTTGATTTTGTATTCTGTTTTTAGGTTTGAGACTTTGATCATTTATTATGTCTATTACCTTAATAGGGGTTTGTTCCTAATTAAATATTTGAGCTCTAAACTAGTCCTCTGCCTCTTCCAGTGAAGGGTTCTTCATCCAAAATGGAGCAGTTGCGAACCAAAGTAGCGCCCCTATTCCCATCAAAGTGAAATGAGTTGGTTTTTCAATAACGCCATAAAAAACAAGAAATGGTGGAACGATGGTAAGACACAGACCAATGAATGAAATTATTTTTAATAAAGTTTTCATATTTTGTGGGGTTAGGCTGTTTCTAGTTTATCATTTCTCTGTTGAATTTTGCTGAACCCAATGTATAAAAGTACGCACAGAACCCATTCTGGTGCTACCATAAACAAAAGGTCAGCCTGAATGCTCGCAAGCCAGTCCGGCTGCTGTCCAAGCAGCTTCGTCAACCAGGGATAGTTGTCCTTCCCATAAAAGAAAAGCATTATAGCGAACGACCCAAACCATGCTACCGCAGCGGGCCAGCTAAGCAGCAGACCCTTTTTCTCAGCATAATCAGAGATCAAACCAAGTTTTGGAAATAGCCATACATCTACGAAAATGAACGCTCCTAAAGGCATGAAAAACAAACCATAATAGCCGATTATTCTATCAAGGTAGGCATTCACAGCCGGGATACAAGCCGCAACGATCATTGCTGCTCCTGCGAGAAATGTCACTTTCCACCTTTTCCAGTTTGGAGTTGCTACCTGAATCGCCAGCCCTGCTCTGTAAAGGGTTGGGTTGGCTGTAGTCCATCCGGCAATGACCACACAAATCAATCCTGCAAAGCCAGCACCAAACATGGCGATATCACCTGGCTGTGGGTTGGTAAAACCTTCAGCCAAATACGCCGCACAAAGAATACCTGAAGCGATCCAGGCCATATAGTGGCCAAGAAACATTCCAAATGCTGAAGAGAATCCTTGCTTCCAGTCCTTGGCATATCTGAAGATTGTCACATCGGACATGCCTATGTGCTGCGTTCCATTGCATAGCCATGCGAAACCAGCCACATGCCACATGGTGTATTTCGAATTGTCTCCTAAAGGCACACCTGTAAATATTTTTTCATTCATCACTCTCCAGAAATCGGAGAACCCTGTGGTTCCCAAATCGGCCAATACGGCCAGACCGCAAGCAAAGAATACAAGCACCATCCACGGCGCACAGACTTTAGAAAAATGAGCGATTTTATCAAAACCAAGAACGGCCAACGCAGCTATTACAACACCTACGATCAAAGCCAGCACCATCCACGGAAAAGTGGGTAACACATCTCCGGCCAAATAATTTGGGTTAGGAATATCAAAAGGAATGGAAATGGCCGTAACGGCAACACTAACCATGGAACCAGCAAGTAAGCAAAGAATGACAGCATAAAACCCACTGTAAGCTATGGTCAAGTAAGGGCCACAAATTTTTCTCAATTGCCAGTAAATGGTCAAGCGAACTTTCACCGCGACAGGGGCACATAAAAGTGCCCAGCTCAAAACAGCTAGGATATTACCGATTAGGAGACCGATGAAAAAATCAGGGGCAGATACGCCATGCATGACCATAAGTGGACCAAGCAAGAATTCTGTGCCAGCTACATGCTCTCCTGAGAACATGGCTATGAAAGTCTTCCATCCGTGAAGCTTATTTTTAGCTACCGGCTCTCGATCATATTCATAAAGTGCGTCTAGTCTCTCGACGAGGGTTGAGCCAGCCGCAGGGGTTTGTTGTGTTGAACTCATTGGTGTTGTTTAAAACGAATCCTCTAAAATATTTGAATATACAAATAGAACCTTCCTGTTCTGTCTAGCCTAATAAAACAGCCAATCGACAGCAACTCCATCTTCCGAATCAGTAACTCCTGCATCATGAGTCATGATTTCTTCCTCACCATCAATAAAGCCCAAAATCAAAACACGCCCTTTTCCAAGAATCAACTCGTGCTGACCAGCCTCATATGAATAGCTGTAAACATTCACAGGATATAATCCAGGGATAAGCATTGCATTGGCGATTTTGATATCGGACTGTCCACGATCGTTGGCCAAGGCATTGAATTCCAAAGTTGGGGGACGCAAAGCGGTGTAGCTGTTGGTGTTGAAATAACCTACCAAAATTTTGACAGGCTTGTCGGTTTTGAAACGTAAAACTGTTCCTTCTTTTTGCTGCTGCTCATCAGAAAACCTGACACCAGAAAGTCTCCGAAGATCAGGAGCCACTTCTATGATTTCGGCTTTGTTGTCTGTATAAACTTTTTGTCCTTTCTTGAGAGGATACATGGCTGCTCCCTTGTTCAAAATGGTCACGTCAGCTGCCGCAAAAACTTTATTGCTTTTCATTGCTTGACCAGCATCATTGTTTGATTTTAGCTTTTCGATGTTTCCCTTAAACACATCCAATTCTGTCATGTAATGTGGAAGCAATTCCACCCAGGTCTTGTTGGTACCATCGCGACCCGTTATCGGAATCCTGCGCTGAGCCGTCTGCATGCTATTGGCATATAGGTAGGTGTCCTTCGTTAGTTTCACCAACGCCGTGAAATACTTAATACTCGCTTCCAAATGAGGCACGGCTTTTTCCAAATCAGCAATATCATTGGAGTATTTGTACCGCAACACCAGCATCGCAGCTTTCACTTTCTCAGCAAAATAATTCGCAAAAGCATCGTAGCAATAAACATCATTTTTGAGTCGCTCGAACTCCTCACTGTTCTTACCTATGGCAGTAGAAGCTTTTTCAATTGCCTCAACGGCCAGCTTTCCGTGAGTCACCACTTCCTCAATAATCTGTGGAGGAGTTTCGCCTAGATGCGCTTCGCCCTTCCATTCCTTGGCAGCATAGTCGATCAAAATCTCTCCTACCGGACCATTTGATGTTAGGAAATTTTGATAAACATGGTATTTGAAAGGATTGACCAATTGCCCCATGAACATACCCAGCAATAGTGTCTGACGGTTGCCATCAGAGATTCCGAAAGTCCGGAGCAATTTTGGAGCTATTTCACCTGTCTGTTCATAAGCCTCCAGTATCTCTTTTCCGCTTTGACCACAATCGTAAAAATCAGCCAACTCTTGTGTCCAATATTCTATTTCCTCGTTTCGGTCTCGATCATCACTCCAGGCATATCGAGCCCAGGCCTGATACCACATCCAGTCACGGTCTATTTGCAACAGTCGTTCAGAGGTATTGTCGGCGGTATATGGCCAATCCCAATAGGCCGTTTGCGGATACAGATGCAGGCCATTCGCCCCCTGAACCTCATGCATCGCTTTCACGCTTTTCTGAATAAAATCCGGTGAGCTGTACCTGAAAGGTTCAAGGTTTGCCATGATATGAACATTAGATATGTGTACCGAGCCTAGCTCGCTCAATGCTTTAGGTATTGACTCCCAGGCATCTCGTGGTTCATATGTGGTCAGCGATTCACCATTGTATTTGAACATGGTGTAAAGGTTTTTGTAAACCGGGAGTGATGCCTCCATCACGCGTTTCGCATCTGTGTCATGTCCTCTTAGCACAATCGGCGGTTCTGTAGTATTGCCAAGTGCCTTCAGACCATCTTGTACACCAGGAATGATCGTTTCGGTAAACCACTCCACATCATCATCTATTGTGTGCATGGCTTCCCCCAGCGTAACCAGGAGCCCCACATTCGGGTATTTTTCAATGAAAGCCGTAATGGACTTTTGTGTATAGTCCTCAATCAAAGGTGTAATGGGACGACTTCTTTCCTGGGTTTTGATGTCGTGCTTTTCAGCAAAAGGCTTAGACACAATGATGTTATAAAACATCTGAATGATCCAAATTCCTCGTTTATCTGCTTCCTCGGTCAAGAAGCTAAAAATCTCCTCATTTTTTTGAAAGGTTTCCTCATCTACCTCAAGCGCATAAGGATAATCTTCAAGCTTGATAAGAGAAGCAAAAGGGTGTCCATTCCATAGGTAAAGGGAGTTAAACTTATTTTCGACCATCATATCCAGATATCTGATCCAAAGTTCTTTGTCATAAAACCATGGGAAATTCACTGGTGTGTAAGGATACTCGTAAACGTGTCTTCCCGGTAGGTATTCTGTTTTTTGTAGACCGATACACGTTCCCCGTAGCACCATATCGGGAGATTGCCTAATGCTGATGTCAGCAGGCAGCCCTTCTTCCATATTTATCAAGTCCGACAAATCCTGACACGCATAAAGAATTCCTGATTCGTCTGAAGCAGCTATTTGGATTGAATTATGATTGGATTGAATTATGTAAGACTCCTTAGTTTCAATTTCAGGTTTTAGGGTCAGGTTGATGACCGTAGCATCTTTAGTCTCAGTTTCAGTAACTGAATATCCGGCAGCTTCAAGAGACTGTGTTAGTTTTCGAATACCAAATGTTTCACGAGGAGCAGGGTCGTGATCCTGTTTTATGAAAATTTCCTTTTGACCACATGAGATCAAAAACAGAAAGGCTAGAGCTATTAGAATTCGCTGGATTTTCAATTGGGGCATAGACTATTGGTTTTTGGGGATTATCACAAACTAAAGGATTACATGATCGTGCGGCTCGCACAATCGTTTATCGTTCGATTATGTTAAAAAATTACTGGACACGTATTCCTCGGACTGAAAGACCTTTGGCTCCTTCTCCTTCTACTCGAACGAAGTAATCTCCAGCATTGATCATAGAGTTAGTGGATACTGTTATTTCCCGATACTTAGTGTCGGGCGTCTCATGAAATACGATTTCTTGCGTCTCCATGAGGGTCAGATCTGCTGCAATGAGTTTATATGCCAATTTGATGTCTTTCCCTGTTTCATTATTGAATTTGAAATGAATGGCGTGATAATCCGCAACTCCCGTTTTGATTGGCCAGTCCACCATGTTCTTATTTGAATTCAGGAACGTCACACAGCCAAACTGGTACTTCTTATCAATTACAAGACCTTTTGATCGCAGAATAGCGACATCTTCATTGTAAGGCACTTTCGGTTTGAGATCAAAAGGAGGCTCAAGCCTGGTTGCCAGTTGTGACATAATCAGGAATCGATAGTCAGCATGCTCCTCTCCCAACTTCATCGTGGTGCCAGCTTCCTTTCTAAGTTTGAATATCCCGAATTTCCCCAATTTGGATGGAGCCAATTCGAGAGACATTTTCGTAAAGTCAAAGTCTGCGAGCCAAGATGGGGTTTCCTTAAAGCCAGAGATTGCCACATAGATATCCACCTCTTCATTAAGCTGAATTTCCACCACCCCTGCTTCTGAAGACTGCACCCAGTCTGCGCCGAAAAGTTCAGATGGAAGTTCCTGAACCGTAGCATCAAGATCAGAGAAAGCCTTACTTCCCCAGTCGAGCCAGGTTTCGAGTTTTCCGCCAGACAATACTTCAATGGTTTTTGGAGAAAACTTAGCGGGTTTGATGTTTTCATTGGATGAAATGGCAATACCAGAAATGATCGCCTGTCCAGATTTTATTTCAGGAAAATGAATAACCAGCTCTCCTCCTTTCACCTCAACACTTACCGTTTTGACAAGGGCTTGATCATGGTTGGCTTCCATCCAAATATCCAGATCATCCATCACCGTTTTGCCATTGACAGCTACATCAAAAACTCTCCAATCCTCGCAATCCAAACCACCGCCTGTTCCGTACCATGGTTCTATGAAATGCAGCTCCACTTCGTACTTCCCATCAGGTAAAGGAAAGTGAAATTTCAACTTGTCCATACCATATCTGAAAGTCTGAAAAAGGGTCTCATCGAGCGTATTCAAGACAGGATCAAAGGTTCTTCGCTGACTTGCATAAAAAGGCGGCATGTCATCAAAATCATCCGTCCAGGAAGTGGAACCCGACTGGTCAGGATTCGATTGATTTACATCAGCTGACCAAAGATTCCCATTAGAATCCACATAGTCCGGCCCTCCACAATTCACCCTATATAGATAGTTCTTAGGGCCATTTGACAGCTCTACATCTGCACTTTGCATCTTTGCCAGTTCGGGAGATTCTGGAAGGTGATTTAGAGCAATCAGGTCTTTTGCAACCTCTTTTCCGTTCACAAACCCTTTTACCAGAAGCAAGTTGGTTTCAACAGCTACATTGTTCCAAACGAAGTGCTGTCCCAAACCCGGATTGGCTTTCCTGCCAAGAGAAACATCTCCGTTAAATAGTTCCACCTCATCGCAATTGCTATAGACCGAAATCCCATCTTTGATACCTCCGGATGACCATCGGTTTGGCCATGTATGGGAAACAATGTAAACCATCGGTCCCGTCTTCTTTGGAGCATAGTTCGACCGAAACATGTAAAACACATCTGCAGGCTCACCCCACGGGGAAAGCAACCCCTTGTAGTTGATCGGCCCTACTCTATCCAATTCTCTCAGCGCTTCCCCACTTTGATTTCTTCCCGGGTTTTCGTGAGAAGTAAAAATCCATTGAAAATGACCACAGGTTTTGTCTTTGACCGAATCAGCCAGCCAAACCTTTTTCTCCATCAACAGCGCCATTCGATCTTCACTCTGTGGGCCATTTTGATCAAAGCCTCCTTCCGTATGAAAATCCAAAGTCCGCCATGCTCCAAACTCCCCAATGAGCTGCTGACGCTCCACATCCTGATGATAAAGATCAGGGTTTCCGCCATAAGTTCCTGTCCAGTTTTGAGGCACGTTCCAGTCCGTTCCCGTTCCTCCATTGCACGTCGTAACCAGTCTTTGACTCGGAGAAGTCGGATCCATCTCTCGGATGATGTTGGTGCATTCTTGAGCAAATTCGGTCGGTAGTGTACTCTCATTCTCAAGCCCCCATAGGATGATGGACGGACTGTTTCTTCGCTCCTTCACCCAATCGCGCATCAGTGTTTTGAAATTGCCCTTAAACTCCGGTGTATCATACCAAATATGAGCAGCCATTTGCGTCCACCAGAGCATTCCCAAAGAATCCCAAGCATTATGATAGCGGAAATTGTGCGGCTGATGCGCATCCCGAAAAGCATTGAATCCGGCAGCTCGCATTTGCGACACTCGTGCTTTCACCATCTTGTCATGAAAGGCATGACTCTGCCCCATGTTATGTTCATACTCGGCTGTCCCATTGATAAAAATCGGTTTCCCGTTAAGGTAAAACTGATTGCTTCCACCCTCGGCAATATCCCACTTGATCCAGCGAATACCGCATGGCGTAACTTCTTTATCAACGAGTTCTTCTCCTTCGTAAATTTCAGTGACCAATTCATACAAATATGGGTTTTCAACCGACCATAACTCAACATCTTGGAACGCCGGAGGTGCTTGCCCCACTATTTTGGTTTCACCAGCCTCTACCGAATGAGTGGCCTCTGCCATGGTAAGAGGATTACCAGACTGATCAACGAGTTTAGATTTGATGGTTATTCTCTTTGATTGCTTGCTATAATTCTTAACCTCAACGGACACATTGATTGTGGCTTCATTTTCAGTCACAGTAGTATCATTCCACACGTGAATTCCGAAAGGTTCAATTCTAATTTCATCTGTAACAACCAACTGCACAGGTCTAAAAATGCCCAATGGTTGTGATCCTTCCGAAAATCCATATTCCGTAGAGCAGCCTCCACAGACCCATGGCAAATCTTCGATGAATGACGGATGATCCGCGCGAACGGCTAATAAATTTTCTTCATCTAGATTAACAAAATCAGTAATATCAATTGTGAAAGTTGTCCGTCCTCCAGCGTGATAACCCACCTTCGATCCATTCAAAAAAACTGTGGCGTACGAACCCACTCCTTCAAAAAACAAAAAGTATCTCCTTCCTGGTGGCTGCTTTTCTACCTCAAACGTTTTGCGGTACCAGGCATACCCATGCAGATTGCCATGCTGCAACCGACGATAACCCTCGTATTGATCCCAATTGTGAGGAACATTTGCAGACTTCCAATCAGTGGTGACCAAATCTTCTTTAAAGAAATTTGGGTTAGCCAATGAATCCGGACTAAAGACCGTTCTCCACCCTTGGTTCAAACTTACTATTTGCCTCACCTCCTGATCAGAAGGCTTATTACAAGCAAAAAAGAAAAGCGGAAAAACTATAAAAGCAAAACGCTTTGAGTACTTCATCAATCGCTGAGTTAAGGGGCTAGACTTTTAAATGAATTTACAATTTAAGTATCCGCGCATTGCGTCGTATCCTGCATTATCCGGCCAGCGATTTAGACAAATGGCTTTAGCTTTAAACTTGAAAGTATATTGATCCAAAAATGAAATACATCCAAAAAACACTCGCAGCGGCGTTTGTCTTAGTAACCTCGCAAATCTATGCTCAGCTAGAGCTTCCGGCCTTATTTGGCAAAAATATGGTTTTGCAACAAAACGCTGAGACTTCCATTTGGGGCAGTACCGATCCGAAAGCCAGTGTTCAAATCGATGCAAGCTGGATGGAAAAGGTTGTTAAAATTAAATCGGAGAAAGATGGCAAATGGAAGACGAGTATTCCCACCCCTGAGGCAGGTGGCCCTTATGAAATCACCATCACTTCAGGTCAATCAATCAAGCTTACCAATGTCATGATTGGAGAGGTTTGGCTGTGCGCAGGGCAGTCCAATATGGAAATGCCAATGCGTGGATTTAGAGGCGAGCCGGTGGACAATAGCAACGACGATATCATTCACTCTACCAATCCGAACATCCGGATGATTTCTGTTCCCAGAAAATCGACAACTATTCCTCAAGGGGACTTTGAAGGAAGCTGGGCGTCCGCCAATCCAGAAACTGTTTCTGAGTTCAGCGCCACAGCTTATTATTTTGCCAGACTTGTCAATGAATTGACCAATGTGCCTATCGGGTTGATTGATGTGTCATACGGAGGATCAAATGTTGAAGCCTGGATGAATCAGGATATGCTCGTGCCATATGAAGAAATCAAAATTCCAGAAACCGATGGTGCCATAGGAGAAAAAAACAGGACACCTACTGTCCTTTATAATGGCATGCTAACCCCCGTGATCGGCTACACTATCAAGGGGGCAATTTGGTATCAGGGAGAGTCCAATGCCGAACGACCATTAAAATATGAAGAGCTATTTCCAGACATGGTGAAGCTATGGAGAGCCAAGTGGGGTCAGGGGATTTTCCCATTCTATTTCACGCAAATTGCACCTTTCGATTATGATGCTTTTTACTCTGAAGAAAAACCTTGGTTTGCCAACTCTGCATACCTAAGAGACGCTCAGCGCAAGTCGCAGTACACCATTCCTAGGTCTGGCATGGCTTCCCTTTTAGACGTGGGTGATATGAAGACAATTCATCCTCGAAACAAAAGAGCCGCAGGTGAAAGACTAGCTTATTTGGCACTGGTCGAAACGTATGGTTTGAAAGGGTTTGGCTATGCCACACCCGACTATGACGAATTGAATGTTGAGGATACTTTGGTCACCATAACATTTAAAAATTTGCCTAACGGAATCACCTCTTACGGTCAGAATGTAACAGCATTTGAAGTTGCAGGAGAGGATCAAATTTTCTATCCAGCCAAGTGTAAAGTGAGAAGAAAATCTGTGCAAGTTTGGTCGGACAAAGTGAACAAACCTATCGCAATTAGATATGCTTTTTCGAACGAAGGGCCAGCGCAACTTTTCAGTACAGAAGGTCTGCCGGTTAGCTCATTTCGTACCGATGATTGGGATCCTGAAGAAGTGAACTTCTCAAAATGACAAATATAAAATTTCAAATAACAAACCAGTTCAATCGTTTAACAATGCAGATGAATAAAATCCTAATCCTGCCTCGAATGAACTTCTTAGGGTTCAATATTTAACAGGCATTTTCTATTCAATATGAAAAAGCAGCTAACCAACTTAATAATAATATTGCTGATTTTCAGCATTGTTTTTTTTGTTACCGCCTTTTCATTTATGTCAATTCAGGATTCATATACCAAGCAAATTGGTATGTCAAAAAATCTTGGTCTTCCAATCACCTATCTCTCCATTTTAGGAGTAACAATAGCATGCTTTCGATACTTTAAACAAAGACTTGGTTTCAAAACTATTATAGCAACCATTATTGCTACCCTTTTGATATTTACGCTGCTCAGCTCAATAGGCCCTTCAGTAAAGTTTGCGATGAAAACATTACCTTATTATCCCGTTTGGCTAATGGCTTTTGCCGCCGCGATTTTTAGTTTCACCAAGAATAAAAATAGATTTCGATTAGCTCTCATTTTGGGAATTTTCCCTTTGGCTCTGTCCTTCGGACCATATGAAAACTGGGTACACTGGGTCAATTATGGAAATTTATCAGGAAAAGTTTGGGAGAACAAAAAATTAGAGTTCGAGTTTGAAGATCAATATGGGAACACAATAAATCGAGAGAGTTTCAGCAACAAACTCATTATGCTAAACTTCATTTCTATCCGTTGTAAACCTTGCTGGGTTGAGTTTCCAGAAGTTCAAAAAACTCATAAGTTGTACCAATCTAATGAGTTAGTTGAAATATATTCCGTTGCTAGTCTCTCCACACCTGACACACTATTAAATCGAATACCAGAAAAAGGGTATTCATTCCCTGTATTGCGGACAAAAACCGAAGTGCTTGAGTTATTCCAAATTGATGTTTACCCGACTGTGATAATACTTAATAAGGATGGAAAAATTGTATTTAAGGGAAATCTCGAAAATGCAAAAAGAGAATTGAAATCTCTCCTCGAATAAAAACACTTATAACAATGATTCAGCTTTCAAAAAAAAGATCTCGATCATCAAATTTTGCTTTTAGAATTGGGTATACAATCGCTCTATTTTTTGTAACCTCAGAAGCTTCTTTATCCCAACCTCAGCAACTTGACGACTACAATATTATATGGAAAACTCAGAGTAAAAACTCCTCTGAGTCTATGCCCGTTGGTGGTGGAGATATCGGACTAAACGTGTGGGTTGAAGGTGATGAAGTTATGTTCTACATCGCCCGTAGTGGCACGTTCGATGAAAACAATGCGCTGCTGAAGCTCGGCAGGGTCAGATTAAAGATCAGCCCTAATCCATTCGAAAACGGCTCGTTTTCTCAAACTCTAAACCTGAGTGATGGCAACATTTTGATCTCTGCTACTAACTCACAAGCGAAAGCTGACTTAAAAATTTGGGTAGATGTATTCAACCCACTGATTCACACAGAATTAATTTCCTCGAACAACACCACTTTAGAAGCCAGTTATGAGAGTTGGAGGTATGAAGATCGTACATGGAACGGTCGAGAAAACAATGCCAACTCCTACAAGTGGCGAGATAAAGATGTTGTTGTGAAAAAGGACAACATTGAGTTCAAAGACAATGGTATTTTATTCTACCACCAGAATGGTGATAGTACAATTTTCAACCTGACCGTGGCTGATCAGAAAATGGATATGGTTAAAGACGAGATGTACAACCCTATTGCCAACCTGACTTTTGGAGGCTACATGTATGGCCCCAACTTCAAGCAGGCTGGAACCTACGAAAATCAGTACATGGAGACCAATTTTAAAGCCTGGAAACTGGTCAGTGAAAAGCCTGCGAAAAAGCACAATATTTCCATCGCACTGCACACTCTGCAAACCCCAGACATCTCCACCTGGAAGCAAGGTCTGAAAGAGGTAAAAAAAGCCAATATCAAAACAGCAAAGGCGGAAACAAAAACTCAAAACTGGTGGCACCAATACTGGGATCGGAGCTATATTTTTATTGATAGAAATGAGCAAGATTCCGTTTGGCAAACGGGGAGAAACTATCAGCTCTTTCGATACATGTTGGGCTGCAATGCTTTCGGCTCATCGCCTACAAAATTCAACGGAGGACTCTTCACTTACGACCCTTCTGAGGTTAATGTGGATTACAGCTTTACTCCAGACTTTCGCAACTGGGGAGGCGGCACGCACACAGCTCAAAACCAAAGACTCGTTTACTTCCCGATGCTCAAGAGTGGGGACTTTGACCTCATGATTCCGCAGTTTGAGTTTTATCTAAATGCCTTGAAAAATGCAGAGTTGAGAAGTCAACAATATTGGGGACATGAAGGAGCGTGCTTTACCGAGCAACTGGAAAATTTTGGTCTTCCTAATTATGCTGAATATGGCTCTAAAAGACCTGAGGATTTTGATCCCGGATTGCAGTACAACGCATGGCTAGAATATCAGTGGGACACTGTGCTAGAGTTTTGTCTAATGATTTTGGAAACAGAGAATTATGCTGGCAATGACATCTCAAAATACATTCCCTTGATCGAAAGTTCACTTACTTTCTTTGATGAGCATTACCAATACCTGGCTAGACAGAGAGGCCGGAAATCGTTGGACCAAAACGGTGATCTGGTGCTTTATCCTGGTTCCTCCTGCGAGACCTACAAGATGGCCTACAATGCCACTTCTACTGTGGCGGCTCTGCAAGTGGTTTTAGAAAAGCTGCTCACTTCCTCCTACCTGACAGAATCGAAAAAGGACAAATGGGAGCAAATGCTTGAACGAATTCCTCCGTTGGAATTTGGAAGCTTTGAGGAGAAAAAGACCATTGCTCCGGCTAAGCTTTGGGAGCGCATCAACAATACCGAAGCGCCGCAGCTCTATCCTGTATTTCCATGGGGAATTTATGGTGTTGGAAAACCCGGTTTGGACATTGCCATCAATACCTACAAACTAGATCCTGATGTACAGAAGTTCAAGACACACATTGGCTGGAAGCAATACAACATCTGGGCAGCAAGACTAGGCCTTACCGATGAAGCAGCCAAAATCACCACAGAGAAACTTAAGGACTCAGAAAGGAGATTTCCGGCTTTCTGGGGTCCAGGCTTTGACTGGGTGCCAGATCACAACTGGGGCGGGTCTGGAGCTATCGGCCTACAGGAAATGCTCTTGCAAACCAACGGAGATCAGATACTCCTGTTCCCTGCCTGGCCGAAAGAATGGGATGGGCATTTCAAACTACATGCGCCTCAAAACACTATAATAGAAGCTGAAATCAAAGATGGAAAAGCCAACATTGTCAAGATCACTCCTGATGAAAGAAAAGGCGACATCATCAATCTATTGAACGAAAAATAAGCCTCCGCATGAAATATTTTGCCCTATTAATCATATCTATCGTCCTCATATCCTGCTCAAAACCTAAAATTGGCCCTGACTATACGGCATTAGCGGACATCCCCACTATCGAACAAGTTGGCGCAAAAGCCCTCCCAGAAACCATAGTTCCAGTTGATGCTCCTTTTGAAATGTCCACTTTCAGAAAGCCAACTTTTCCTAACAAGGAAATTAACATTATCGACAAAGGAGCCAAGCAAAACGAGCTTGTAACCACTTTCATTCAACAAGCAATAGACGAGCTGAGTGGGCAAGGTGGAGGTACCGTTCTCATCCCTGCCGGTAATTGGAAGACGGGACGAATAACTTTGAAGAGCAACATCAATCTACACTTTTCAGATGGTGCTGTTGTGAGCTTTAGCACTGATGTAAAGGATTATCAACCTGCTGTATTTACAAGAGTGGAGAGTCTAGAGATTATGACGCTAGCAGCTTGTATATACGCCAATGGCACTGACAACATTGCCATAACCGGAAGCGGGAGACTGATTGGACCATACGGTGGTGAGATAAAGGAGCGCTCATATATGAAACCTATTGAAGGTCTGGTGGACCTAACTAAACCCGCAGTAGAACGCATTCACGATGGGTCTAAAGAAGAGTGGATCTTTCCTCCAAAATTCATCTCCCCTATCAATTGCACGAATGTATATATAGAAGGCATCTCATTGGAAAATACCGCATTCTGGAATATCGTTCCTGTCTATTGCGATGGTGTGATCATTCGCGGAGTAACCGTTAATTCTGTGGGCATACCTCGTGGAGATGGTATTGACATTGAATCATCCAAAAATGTCCTAATCGAATATTGCACGCTCAGCACTGGAGATGATTGCTTCACAATGAAAGCTGGTCGTGGTGAGGATGGACTGAAAGTAAACAAGCCAACAGAAAATGTGGTGGTTCGGTACTGTCTGGCACGAGAAGGTCATGGAGGAATCACCTGCGGTAGTGAAACAGCCGGAACCATTCGCAACTTGTATGTGCACGACTGTGTGTTCGAAGGAACAGGTGTTGGCATTCGTTTTAAAACACGCAGGCCAAGAGGCGGTGGTGGTGAAAATCTTTATTACAACCGTATCAGAATGAACATAAAATACACTGTGATCAAGTGGGATATGTTAGGCACTCCTGCTTATGTAGGTGAGTTGGCCGAAAGACTTCCAGCGAGAGAAGTCAATGCACTGACACCCTTCTATAGAAATGTGAAAATCAGTAATATCATCGTTGAAAACGGCACACATTTCCTTAAGATTTATGGACTTCCTGAGTCACCAATGACCAACCTGACCATTGATAACGCAGATGTAAAAAGCGAAAACCTGATCATTCTCAATGATGCGGAGAATATTACTATTCAAAACTCAAAAATCTCTACACCTGACTCACTAATGGAAATCCTTGGTAGTAAAAAAATCAAATTTGAGAATGTAAATTTCGATTTAGGCGGAGATGAAATAGTCATCGATATGCAAGACAATAACTCGGATAAGCCAGAGATGGTAAACTGCGAATTTTCTAAAAGCGAATAATTTCGTTTTAATTTAAGAATTTATTCGCTAAATTTGAATGTGAGAAATAAAACATACGATAGCAAAATCACCAGTAATGTACTCAACGATCCGGCAGTCCGCTACAACAAAGCCCACAATGGTCTTTCTAAATCTGAGTTTTTGAGCATCGTTTCTGAGTCTGGACTTAACCTTACAGAGTTTTCAGCGCTGCTCCCGGTCAGCAAACGCACCATTGAGAAAGTAAAAGATAAAGAGCTACTCAGCCCTCAAGTAAGTGATCGTGTATTGCAGATCGCTACACTTTATCAATTTGGATCTGAAGTATTAGGAGACACTAAATCCTTCAAAGAATGGGTTCAAAGTCCGCTATTGGCTTTGGGTGGCGAGTCGCCCCTCTCCTATATGGATAGCGAGACCGGGCTCAGCCTCATCAATGAAACTCTCGGACGCATAGCTTACGGCGTTTATTCCTAATGATTTTATATAGGATAGCCAGACGTGAACACATCTCCGACGTTTCCGGCACGGGCGCTATGCTTTTTGGCGGACGGTGGAACATGAAAGGCACACGAGCGCTCTATACTTCAGGAACTGTTTCTCTTGCTGTTTTGGAGGTAATCGCTCACCTGAGCTCCGACAAAATCGACATTGGGCTCTCCATTACCGAATTGCAGTTTCCTGAAAACCAACCGATAACCAAAATAGAAGAAATGCCAGACGGATGGAATTCATATCCATATACTAGCTCGACCGTGAGTTACGGAACCGAATTTCTAAAATCCGGAGGACTTTGTTTACAAATACCTAGCGCTATTGTTCCTACAGAATACAATTACCTGCTCAATCCTTTGCACGAAGATTTTCATAAAATCAGACTGGTAGATACCAGGCCTCTGATCCTAGATAAACGGTTGGTGAAGTGATTACTGCTACCCTAGCGCCTTCTTCCAGCCTTCGTAGTAGATTTTTACCTCATCAGCCTCAGAGCCTGCAAGTGTACTTGTAGAGGTTTGGTTTAGTGTTTTGAGTTGATCAATACTTTCGTAAACACCCGCATTGAGGCCAGCCAAATATCCCGCTCCAAGAGCTGACACGTCTGAGATTTCAATGTTGGTCACCTTGCGATCAAGCAAATCAGCCAGAAACTGCACCACGAATTTGTTAGAAGTGATCCCCCCATCGATTTTGAGTTCTGATAATGGAGTTTCGGAATCAGCCTCCATGGCAACAATCACATCTTTGATCTGATAAGGCACAGATTCAACAGCAGCTCTTACAATGTGCTCTTTCGTAGAATCGAAAGACAACCCTTCAATGCTCGCTTTGCGGTTCATCTGCCAATGTGGAGCTCCTAAGCCGCTAAAAGCAGGCACGATATAAACTCCTCCATTGTCTTCGAGGGATCGACAAATATTCTCTAGCTCATGAGGGTGATCAAAGAAACCAAGTTGATTTTTGACCCACTCGATAGTAGCGCCAGCTGAGACAATGATTCCCTCCATTGCGTAATCCACGCGATCTTCGGTACTCCAGCAGATAGTCGAAACCATTCCGTTTTTAGAGCTTTTAGGTTCGCGACCAATGTTCATCAAGATTGAACTGCCTGTACCAAGAGTAGCCTTTGCATTACCAAGCTCAAAACACCCTTCGCCGAATGCGGCTGCATGTGAATCACCAATCATCGCTGATATGGTGATGTCATGATCAAGTAGGCCATCAAGATTAGTGCTTCCGAAATTGTAGGAAGACGGCTTGAGTTCGGGTAGATTCAAATTGGTAAGGCCAAAATCAGCTAAAAGCTCTGCATCCCACTTTAAGTCCTTCAAGTTGAAAAACATGGTTCGGGAAGCATTGGTATAGTCTGTCATATACGACTTACCTCCGGTCAGTTTATACAGCAACCACGTATCTACATTGCCGAAATACGCCTCCCCCTGGTCAATCGCATCTTTGATTTTCGGCTCATTTTCATAAAGCCAAATCACCTTAGTACCGGAGAAATACGGATCAATGATCAATCCTGTTTTCTCGTTTAGCTTAGGCGCTAAGCCTTCCTTTTCCAATCTTGTGCAAACATCAACAGAGCGCTTGCACTGCCAAACCACTGCATTGTAAAGTGGGTTTCCCTCCTTATCCCAAAGGACTAATGTTTCACGCTGATTGGATATTCCGCACGCTTTTATCTGGCTGGCATCACCTCCATCTGCAGCAAAACCTTTAAGGCATCTCTTGACGGACAACAAGACATTTTGGTAAATCACCTCGGGCTCTTGTTCTACACGATTCCCTTCGAGGTAATGCGTCTCAAGTGGCTGAGTGACTTTGAATAAAGTCTTCCCTTGTTCATCAAAAATAATGGTTTTCGTACTACTGGTGCCCTGATCTATGGCAAGGATTAATGACATCTGACTGAGGTGATTGTTAGAGTTTGAGAAGTCGTTTAGCTTCTGCTAATATACCATCTTGCGAAATTCCGTAATGATTAAAAATTTCAACTTGAGAACCCGTAACTGTGTACTCATCTGGAATACCCATGATCTTAAACGGATTTTTGAAGCCACTTTGAATGAAGTGAGAAGCGCATGCCTCACCTAATCCACCATTGACCATATGTTCCTCCACTGTGATAATTGGTCTACTATTAGCAGCCAATCTATCTAGCAAGTCTGTATCAAGTGGCTTAATCGTATGCATGCTCACAACAGTCGCTTTTATTCCATGAGTCTTCTCCAAAGCTTTGGCGGCCTGATACGCGGGGTAAACAGTTTCACCAGACCCTATGATAGCGATATCATCGCCCTCTCTCACAACTCGTCCCTTCCCAAATTCAAATGTTTTGTCTTCTGGATTTAAAAAAGGCATGGCCTTCTTTCCGAACCTGAGGTAAACCGGAATGCTGGATTCAGCGGCAAGTCTGATCGCCCGCTCCGTCTCAAAATTGTCTGCTGGAGCTGCTATAATGATATTATTGATCGCTCTGAGTGCCGCATAATCATGCAAGCTGTGATGTGTGGTGCCGAGAGCCCCATAACTCACACCCGAGCTAATCCCGATAAGCTTCACTGGATTGTCGGAATAACAAACATCGTTTTTGATTTGTTCCAAAGCTCTTGTGGCCAGAAAACACGCCGGAGAAACCGCAAAAGCCTTCTTTCCGGCGGAAGCCAAACCAGAAGCTACCCCAACGAGATTTTGCTCTGCGATACCAATCTCCACGATTTGCTCTGGGTACTTTTGCCCAAACGGAACCAACTTACCAGATCCACGCGAGTCGCTCGTGACCGCAACAATATTCCGATCATTGGAAGCCAGTTCCTGCAAGGTGGCTGAAAAAACCTCCAGGTTGGCCTTGCCCATGATCAAGTCCTTTTCTTCTATTTTGTCTAGTTGCATTATTTTCTACTTTGTCTCATTGGTCACACTCAGATCTTTCACGATTGAGATTTCCACCTGCGCGGAAACGATGATAAAATAATTAAATCAGTGTTGCGGCTTCATCCAGTTCCATATTGGCCTGTTCGAAAAGCTCAGGGCTTGGTACTCCATGATGCCACTTCAATACTCGCTCCATGTAGCTTACGCCCTTTCCTTTGATGGTATGTGCTATGATAAAATTGGGTTTACCTTCTTCGAAGGGTCCGCTATTCAGGGCCTCTTCAAGTTCCTTTAGATTATGTCCATCTACTTCTTTGACTGACCAACCAAAAGCCTCAAACTTATCTCGTACTGGAGCTGTGTTCATCACATCCTGATTGTCTCCGGTGATCTGTTGCTTATTGTAGTCAAGGATTGCATAGAGATTATCCAGTTTGTAATGCGATCCGGTTAGAGCCGCCTCCCAATTGGAGCCTTCTGCCAATTCTCCATCCCCCATCAGCGTGAAAACACGGTGGGTCTTGCCGTCCATTTTTGCCGCTAGAGCCTCTCCTACCGAAATGGATAAACCATGTCCCAGACCTCCAGTATTTTGCTCCACGCCATTAATCTTTTTGGTAGGGTGACCGATGTAGTGCGACTTGTACTGGCAAAGCGTTTCTAAGTCAGATTCTGGAAAAAATCCTCTGTCTGCCAAAGTGGAGAACAGAGCTTCTACGCAATGCCCTTTACTCTGAATATATCTATCACGATCAGAGTTTCTGAAGTTCTGAGTATCCACATTCAGCACACGATTGTACAGCACGTTAAGTATGTCGATGCTGGATAGACTACCACCGGTATGCCCGGCTTTCGCTTTGTAAATGTACTTGAGAAGCATTTTTCTCAAGTGTATAGATTTTAACTGTAGTTCTCTATCTGTCATTTTTTCAACCATTATGATGGTATACTTCCCAGCCCATGTAGTTTTCAAAAGCTTCTTTCAGTGCAGCTGAAGTATGAGAAGCATTCATCACTACGTGATGCTCGAAACCATTTTTACAAACGTGATTCATGAGACCTTGCAAATTTGGAATTTGTGCAACAGCCCTGTTTCCAAATGTTTTCAATTCGTCATCAGTCAACTCTCCATCACCGACATAAGCTTTCATAACTCCTTTGGTATCGTCTGTGGTGATACGTCCGAATGTCAAAGGAGATGCTGGCGTGCGACCATCTAGTGCTCCGTATGTATTCTCAACTCCAACGGTAGTTCCCAAAATCGGAGCATTGCTAATCTCGATATCCGGAAGGAAAGATTTGGCCCAGTTTCCACAGTGAAAAAGCACACATTTCTCTTCATCGTCTGCATAGTTATTGTTCCAATCCACAAGGGCACTAGGCGAACCTGAAGCTAGCTGCATGGCGTACATACTGAGTGTTCCCGTAACATCTACTTCACAAGCGCTTGGCAGCATGTTTTCACTGAACATACTCATGCTTGTGCACACGTTGCAGCCATAGTTTTGCTGAAGAGATGTCCAGCACTGGATAGCACTTGCGTCCAAGGAGTTTTCATCCAAAAAGTCATTGAGTACAACATCCAGCTTAGAAATCTGATACAATGCCTCGCTTGGTGTTTTGCCCGTAGATGCGTAGTTGTGGATTTTCTCCAAATGATCTTTCACACGCTGATCATCATTGGAAAGCTTATTGGCATTACCTAGGATTTCCGACAGATCACAAGTCACGACAGAAATACCATTGGCCTGAAGAATTTTCTCACTGTAACGAACCGTATTAAAGGCTGTTGGTCTGGCACCAATTGCTCCGATTCTCACATTTTTCATTCCTTTCACCACTCGGCAAACACCCAGAAATTGGTTGAGATCCTGCAGGAACGACGGATCACTTGGATGAACCACATGTTTGGTCGTAATGGTGTATTTGATCCCGTATTGGTACAGGTTGTTGCAAACAGAAATCTTTCCGCACCAGGAATCTCGTCTGTTAGCGACGTTCAACTTGTTAAGCTCATCTGGATAACCCTGAATAAGCACAGGCACCTTAAGGTCTGCCAAATGCAAAGTGTCTGCTACACCTCGCTCATCTCCAAAGTTTGGCAATACTACCAGCACACCGAAGATTTCATCCTTGTGTTTCTTGAAAAGATCCGCACATTTTTTTGCGTCATTGTACGTCTCCACCCCTCCTAGCTTGGTGTCATTCTCGCCGAGCATGATTGGTTTGATACCCAATCCATCCAGTACTTTAACAATGTCAGAGCGTGCTTCTGTTACTAGTTTATCAGGAAAAAAGTCCCTGTTTCCAATGATTACTCCTAAACTGATTTTTTGATTTTTCATTACCTGGTGATTAATGTCTTTATGATTTTTTCAATACTAAAACCCAATCCGTATCACGGTTTGGAGGATCGAAAGAGGTTTGTTTCTTATCCGTTAAAACATCAACAGCATCACCCGAAACTTGCTCTCCGGTCATGCTATCAATCCATGTTAATTTCTCGTATTTCCCTTTGGTCAATTCCAATGAGAAAGCCCTTCCTTCTTTGGTGAAAACCAAATATTGGCTTCCCTCCTCTACCAATGCATATGTGTTGAGCGCATCATAGTTTTCAAGTAAGGCATCATTTGGTACCATTCGGGAAAAATTCACTTCATTGGTCATCACATCACTCAAAACATCCATTGCCAGCTGAGACTTCTTGTACGGGTTCGCATCATTAAAAGGCAAGCCTGACTCTCCGCCAGCATATAATTCATACTCCTTTGCGTGACCATTCCAGGTAAACGATGCGCCAGCCGTAGCACAGGCCCATGCTGACCGTCTGAGATCATCCTGACTCGCTCCCGTCCGCTCTTGCCAAAACCTTCTCCAAAGTGCATTTCCTTCACTCATGAAAACCGGCTTACCCTGATAACCAAGCAAACAAGCCATGTGGTGAGTCCATGGCTCTTTCCATAGATTCCGCTCCAAATCTTTATCAGCGGCTGCTATTTGATGGTTTTCAACAGCAGCAAACGAATACTCAATTCTACCATATTCATTCTCCCTAGGAAACTCATCTTCATAGGTTCTTAGGTGATTGAAAATATCATATTTTTCAATCAACCTGGCAAAACCCAACTCGCGATCCTCACGATCCCCAGGCACTTCCCACACAAAATTCCAGCCCGCCAAATTGGCGAATGGGGCTAATCTAGCAACCATGTAGCGCACAAACTTATCTTTTTCAACGCTGGACAATTTTGTCCAGTCCGGGCCTTCATTGCGACTACCATCAACTCCCAAAAACATATGAACGCCCATATCATGATCATTGAGCCAACCGAGATGCTGCTCCATTCTCTTCCAAACATCCATGTTCATCGTACCGAAAAGATCGCCTTCCTGATAAAGCGCTAAATCCAGCGTCTCGGGTTTTGGCCCATCCAAATAATACTGACCAAAACAGCACAGCGAGAGCAGCCAATTGACCTGAAGATGATTATATCCATTGTCCTTCAAAGGCTGATACACATTATCAACAATCCAATTGAAATCTTGCCCCAAAGACCCATGACCAGTCTCGTAATAAGATTTGAGCCATACCGGATCAGTGCTATTGTAAGCCATCCATCTCGGGTTCTGCCCATAGGCCTGAATTATCCCAGGTCCGGCATCCTTTGGATCACACCGGAAAGACCCTTTACCTCCTTTTGTCTTATCGGTCCACGAGTATGTATATTTCCATGTTCCTGTTTCATTCGGCATGAATCTAACCTTCCACATATCTCCATCATAACCTCCCTTACCATCTCCGTCATAAAACCCATAAAAATTATAGATCAACCCAGAAGGAGATTGGTACTGAACATTCAGTTCCACATCCGTAAATGGATTAGCGTAGGATGCTGAGTTTTGAATCTCTTGCTCGAAAACTCTATAAAGAGG
Organism: Cyclobacteriaceae bacterium; assembly: GCA_039944535.1. Lineage (GTDB taxonomy): Bacteria > Bacteroidota > Bacteroidia > Cytophagales > Cyclobacteriaceae > JAMZMI01. The sequence goes on along the minus strand of JBDUYP010000021.1, from coordinate 9,423 downwards.
TGTGTTTTGGGCTTGCAACAATGTGCTGATGCAAAGCAAAAGGGCCAATGCGCTAAAGCGGATAATATGAGATGAGAGGTAGTTCATTTGAATGTATGCAAATTAGGGATGGAAACATGCTTAACTATCCTGACCCATATGGCTCAGTCACCGTCTGGATTTCTTCTTCGCCAATAGTTGGCAAGGAGGGAGCCGGATATGTTCATCCACGGGCTGAAAACGGCAGATGCCAAGCCAAGTGTGGCCAGTTTACCCATGACACCTGCAAGACCGGAAGCCATACCTCCATTTTGCAAACCAACCTCTAAAGCAACCGTGCGACAGGAGTTTTTGTCCAAACCAAGTGCTCGACTGATCCAGTAACCAAAAGTGTAACCCAGTGCATTATGTACCATTGACACGATCAAGAGAAAGATTCCAATGGTCAAAATATTTTCCCGACTGGCAGCTGTAGTAACAGTGGTAAAATAGACAATTCCAAACATGGAAAGCTTAGGCATAAGTCCATGGATTTGAGGAAGTGATTTGTTGGCGTGATAATAAAGCACACCTACCAGAATAGATCCAAAAACAAAATTGAGCAACTCGACGAACAGCATGGCATCAGCTCCCAGCATACCCTGAAGCATTGACCACAATCCTAATATCATCCCGATCAGCCAAGCCAAAGCAATAAAAAATAAGATATTGACTCGGTCTCTAAAAGATCTTTGAGCTTTTTTATATGCGTCATAGAGCAATGCTGACCCGATTGGCACCAGCACGATTTTCACTATCGACACGCACATATCCAGAAAATTGATTTCAACATAAGTGCCTGCCAGCATTTTCATCAAGAATGGTGTCATGATGGGCGACAAAAGCGTAGCTACGGCAGTCAATGTCACAGACAAAGTCAAATTTGCCCGAGCGATAAAAACCATCACATTGGAGGCCAAACCACTAGAGCAAGAGCCTATCAGAATCACTCCGGCAGCAATTTCAGGTTCAAAATCAAAAACACGCGTGAGTAAATAACCAGCAACCGGCATAATAGAAAATTGACACAGAATCCCGACAAGCACGCCTTTACCCATTGTCTTGATACCTGTGAAGTCTTTGAGACTCATCTGCGTGCCCATACCAAACATCACCACCTGCACGACAATGAGTATCAGCCATTTATTACGCAGATCAAAATCACCCCATTGCAAAAAAGCTGAAGGATACGTCATACCGCAGACAATGGCTGCAATGATCCATCCGGTGTATTGATAGCTTTTGAGCGATTCAACAGACCCAATGCCAAACGCCAAGCCCACTGCAACTACCACGGCCAAGGGAGCAACATAAGCCTCCAATCCCAAAATGAGAGACAAAACGAGTAATACAGCTGACGCAAGCGCCAGCCAAAGGGTGGTTTTTTGGGCTTGTTGCATAATGGGGTGTTTAGAGGATCTTAGCCAGATGTTCCATGGCTATGCCAGGGCTTGCCAGTATTGGCACTTTCTTATCCTCTTCGGGTAGCTGCCCAACCACTCGTGCCATGGAAGCCTGAGCCAATAGAATCACATCGACTTTTGTTGAAAGCTCTTTTAACGCTGCAGCAACCATCTCATCATGCTTTTCAGGCTCACCTCCCATCAAAGCTTCAAAAGCTCCTTCGCAAAGCTTGGCTGTTAATAGAATTTCTTTTCCCGCAGCAATCGCCCTTCTTCTGACCAAATCGCTGGTTGGCTCAAGTGTGGTTGGAAGCGTAGCGACAACACCGATTTTAGCCCCCATCTGAACGGCCTGATCCGCCATAGGCTGATCTACTCGTAAGACAGGGACTTTAGTAAGTGACGCTGAGGCCTCTACTGCCGGGCCGATAGACGAGCAGGTAACAAGTATAAAATCAGCGCCCGCATCTTCTGCCGAACCCACATAATCCACTACTCTTCTGGAAGTGTCTTCGGTAAGTTTATTTCGCTCGATGGTGTTTTTGATCAAACTGTCATCTACGATATTGAAGACCTTGATATCCTTTCCTTTCAAATGTTTATCAATAAGCTCCTGAAAGACTGGAACTAGCGTGGCTGATGTGTGTATAAGTCCTAGTTTTTTTGTCATGGTTGTTGTGTTTGTTCTATTCTCACGCGGTTCAATTTAATACTTGAATTATCCCCTTCGACAGGCTCAGGGCAACAATCTCGCTTCCACTTTTCATCTAAATTCTACCTTTTCTTAAATTCTCAAAATACTTTTCATCGCCGACCTGTCCGCCTTTTAAGTTGACTTCTATTCCATCCACAGGTGAACCTTTGGCGTATGCCCTACAAAGCGGCGCTCCTGAGTAAATTGGCGCTATCATCTCCACGGCCTCAATTCCCAACTCACGAGCCACATAGCTAGATGTATCTCCGCCTGCTATCACCATTCTGTTAACTGGATTTTGCTCCAAAGCTTTACGTGCTGACTGCCCAAGCAAAGAACCGAACCGTTTAGCTGTCTCTTCCCTAATACCGAGCTCATCAAAACCAAGAGACTGAAAATATGCTTTCGTCTCAGCAAGCCTTGGGTCATCCGGTCCTTTGCATGTATGCAAAATGACACTTTTTCCAGAAGCTAAAAACTGCTGAATTTTATCGGCATACACATCTGAAAAATCATCATCTTCAAGTGCTCGGGTTTGCACCGGAATTTCTTCAAATCCATTTGCGACAGCATAATCGATTTGATCGGCGGTGACAGGAGAAACACTACCCGAAAGTACCAGTATCGCTTTTTGCTCTGATATTTTTTCCCAATGTGTTCGTGCCTGCAGCTTGCCCAAATCAGCCCAATGATCGCCAAGAGCTTTTTCCACTCCCGAGGAACCAACAGCAAATAAGGTCTTTTCAGCAGCTTTTTGATCTATCAGATTGCCTATTCCCGCCATCTGATTTTCGTACATCGCGTCGAAAAATACGATATCATTTCCATCCCCTATCAGCTCATCCAGCTTGGTTTTACACTTTGTCTCGTCAGACAGGTCAACCAAGTCGATAAGTCCCATCTTCACATCAATTTGCTTTGCCAGATGTTTTCGCAGATCGCTTTCATCAGCTGGTGTGGTTGGGTGCTTACTCATTGACGGATGTCGATCCAAGCGGTAAATTCCACCCTGACTACCAATCCCCATTCTGGCATATAGATGCCCAAAAGCAGAATATCTACCCAGATTAGGTGCTGCAACTAATATCGGCGTAAAGTCATTTTGAAAAACTGACTGCCCAACCTTAATCGCTGTTCCGATATTTCCAATTTCCGGTGAAGAATCGAATGTGGAACAGACCTTATAATGAACATGTCTGGGTTTCAAAGCCCTCAAAGAATCGAATGCTGGCTTTAGTGCGGCTTTCATATCTTTTGGCGACATAGCTCTGGTCATTCCAGCCACACCAATCGCATCTAGTCCATCAAAATCCTCCACTTGTTGTGCTGTTGGGTTGTTAAGAAACAGCAGGGTTTTAGCTCCTGCTTTACTCAAAAACTCAAGCGCATCTGTAGAACCTGTGAAGTCATCGCCGTAAAAAGCGAGTTTAAGTTTAAACTCAGACATCATCCTGTATTTCCGAACTTCTCAACAGACTCGCCAAACTCTTTGTATTTCTTAGCTGCTTTCTCTAGAGTCAATCCATTCACGGCTCCTTCCCAGGCTTGTCGCAAAGCATTTACTCCGCCTGTCGGTCCCGATGGATGTGCCATGATTCCCCCACCTGCCATATACAGCAAATCGGTTGTTTTAGTTTGTCTGTATGTTTCAAAAGCCTGGCCGCCCCACTGTCCCGAAGAAACCACAGGTAAAATAACCTGATTGTTTAAAAAAGGAGTTAAGCACGAATTAATGCTTCTAATCACTGATTCGTTTGACTCCCAAAATTTATTATCTATTCCATTGACGTGAAGCTGATCCACTCCAGCCAATCTCCAAAGTTTGCTGTAAGCAGGAAAATTGATGCCAAGCAAAGGATGGCGATTGAGCATGCCCCAGCCATTTCTGTGTCCATGAATCGAAAGCTTTCCTTGTTGAGTGATTTTTTTAACAGCGCTCCACCCAACACTATTCACACTGATCATGGCGCAAGTACCTCCTGCCCCAACAACTGCATCATAATGAGAACGCATTTCATCCAAATCACCGGTAATATTGAAAGCGTACATCACTTTTTTTCCGGTTTTCTCAGCATGATCATTGATGACACGCATGATGTAATGCACACGCTTATTGAAAGGTGAGTTAGCTGTGGAAGCCATCAACTCATCGTCTTTAATAAAATCAATTCCTGCTTCAACCAATTCCTTTACAAGAGCAGCCGTTGCTTCAGGAGTAAGCCCAACGCTCGGTTTTATAATAGTGCCAATCATCGGTCTCTCTGGGCCAACTCCGGCTAAATCTTTAGTACCTCGCATACCAAACGCAGAGCCCGTAAAATGATCCTGAAATACTCTTGGCACTTCAAAATCATCTAGTTTCAATCCTGTGAATTGTCTCAATTCATAGAGATTGCCCTGAAGCGTAGAAATTAGAGTTGGTACATTCACTTCGAAGTTTTCGATAGACCAGGAAACCACGACCTTCCCTTGCTTGTAGGTCTTGCCTTCAACGTGATCGCCCGGCATACTAGGCGTTTTTACTTCACCTAACCCTTCCACATGCTCCACCCGTGCCGCGAAACGCTCTTTCAATTCGGCTGTTTCGCCAGGTACAGCCACAAAAGTTCCGCTAGATTGCTCTCCAGCCAAAACGGCCGCCGCATCTTCCAGATTATGAGGAGTTTCTATGAGATATGTTGCGCGTATTCTTTCCATTTTATATAAGGAGGTAGTGTAAATATGAAGGAGTGAGCGCCAATAAGTATCCTGCTATATACTGCACGGAAAGCCGATTAAAATTTAGAAATTGGCAGACTGATTAGTAAACCCAAATGACGATGAGATTCTCAATTCTTTACTTCGCAGCGATCCTGATGTTTAGCTGCTCAAATGAAAAATCAACACTATCCACTACCCCGGAACCTCTGAATACAGAGGCACTCACGAATAATAAAAGCTTGGTTAACACAACAAAAAGTCCTTATGCAAAACTGCAGGCAGTAGGTTTTAATGACGTAACATTGACCGATGGTTTTTGGGCTGAAAGAGTTCAAACCTGTGTGAATACCATGATCCCGGAAATGTGGGGCATTTACAGTGACTCGGAAGTCAGTCATGCTTTGAGAAATTTTGAGATTGCTGCAGGATTGGAAGAAGGCAATCACGAAGGGGCACCTTTTCACGATGGGGATTTCTACAAACTCATCGAGGCGGCAAGTATGGCCTACGCTATTACGAAAGATGAAAAATTCAATAAGATGATTGATGAGGTGATTCCGCTAATCAGAGATTCGCAAAGAGAGGATGGATACATTCACACACCTGTGATGATCAACGCCAAGAATAATCCAGAGACAGCTCAAGAGTTTCGTGACAGGATGGATTTTGAGAGCTACAATATGGGACACCTGATGACAGCCGCGACCGTACATTACAAAGCAACGGGCAAAACCGAATTACTCGAAATCGCCAAGAAAGCAGCTGACTACTTATACACCTACACGGAAAGATTTCCTGATAAAATGGCTCAAAATGCTATCTGTCCTTCTCACTACATGGGCGTGATAGAAATGTACAGAACGACCAATGATCCCAAGTATTTGAAGTTGGCGAAGGACTTTATTGACATCAGGAGTCTGATGAAGGATGGCACAGATCACAACCAGGATCGCATCCCTTTTCGAGAGCAAACCAAGGCTGTTGGGCATGCAGTGCGAGCTAACTACCTCTATGCCGGTGTAGCAGATGTGTATGCCGAAACTGGTGATGAAACACTCAAAACTGCGCTTGATAACATTTGGGACGATTTAACCTCAACCAAGCTTTATATAACCGGTGGATGCGGGGCGCTTTACGACGGTGTATCTCCAAACGGAACGACTTACTCTCCTCCGGAAATACAGCAAGTACATCAGGCATATGGCCGTGAATATCAACTCCCAAATGCTGGTGCTCACAACGAAACTTGTGCCAACATAGGGAATGCCTTATGGAACTGGAGAATGCTACAAACAACAGCAGAAGCAAAGTATTCTGATCTGCTGGAGCTGACGCTTTACAATAGTGTACTTTCGGGTGTGAACCTAAACGGAAAAGGGTATTTCTATACCAATCCGCTCAGCAATCAAATGGATTTGCCATTCGACCTGAGGTGGCCAAATGTGCGAGAGGAATACATCTCACTCTCTAACTGCTGCCCTCCCAACACGATCAGAACTATTGCCGAAGTGGAGAACTACCTGTACAGTAAAAACGACGGTGGAATTTGGTTCAATATGTACAGCGCCAGCACTGTCAACACTCAAACTGGAGATAGCAAAATTGCACTAACACAAACGACCAACTACCCATGGGAAGGAACTGTAAAAGTGACAATCGATGAAGCACCAACTGGGAACAAGTCTCTGAATTTCAGAGTACCCGACTGGTGCAAGAGTGCTACTGTGTTTGTCAATGGTAAAAAGGTTCTGTCGAGCAAAACATCTAGCATATATCTCACCGTGGCTCAGGAATGGAAAGCCGGAGATGAGATCACCTTTATCATGGACATGCCAGCGAAATTGATCGAAGCTAATCCGCTGGTAGAAGAAACGCGCAATCAGGTCGCCGTAAAACGTGGACCACTTGTGTACTGCCTTGAGGCAAACGACCTGGGACCCGGACTTAAGCTTTCGAATGTTGTGATTCCTGCGAATATCAAACTGACACCAGAGAAAACAACAATTGGTGACAGTGAAATAATAAGCCTAAAAGGAACAGGCAAACTGATCTCCAACAAATGGACAGGTGGGCTTTACAATGAATTGAATAGCTCAACAACCACAACAGAAGTTCGTCTGATTCCGTACTTCGCATGGGCCAATAGAAATGAGGCCGATATGGCTGTTTGGCTGCCGGTGGGGAGATGATTTCAAACTATCGGCAGTTTGGAAGATTTAGATGTTTCCGATAGATTGAAAGTTAATGGATTTTAAATCTTCAAACTCGATCAGCATAGCCGGACTGGCTTTTTTAATACTTATTGTATTAACTCTATCTATTGATTATGCTTTCGAAACACAAGAAGGTCTAATCAAATTCATGTTAGGATTGACGTGGCTGCTTTACGCAGTACTTAAATATTCCACATTTGAACGAAAAAGAAGTTCCTCAGATGTTTTTGAAATAAAAACTAAGAACTGGGTAACAAGCTGGTTTCAGGGCGCTTTCTTTTTATACTGGTTTTACGATGAGCAACTAACTCTGTGGACCTTCGGTGGAATGGTATGTATCTTAGGGTTTGTTGCATTAGACACTTTTAAGAATTATCGAACTACGATTACTGTCAATTCAAAAGGAATAGAAGAACTCAACTCCAATAGAAAAATCCCAAAACCCACAATTACTGAAATCGCTTTTGAAGAGGGTAAAATCTGTGTTCACACAACAAAATACAGGAATGATCTTGTAATTAAACTGAGTGATATAAAAGGAAAAGACAAGGCCAAAGCAATTCAATCTTTTAAAGACTTAAAAGACAGTGTTGAAATATCAAAAAACGATCAGCTAGCTCCCACCCCCGACCCCTCCAAGGAGGGGAGTACAAAGCGGAGAGTCTCCTCTTGGGAGGAGAATTAAACATCAAACATTCGCCTAGCTGTGCTGGGTGAATAATACTCAACATGCACATACCTCAAAACACCTGCTCATATGAACTTAGAATCAAACAATCCTGAAGAACAAAAGGGATTCAAAGACCTTCTGAGAGATGTCATCATCCCAAAAGTGGAAATCATTTCAGTGGCAATCATCATCATTGCCTTCGTACTCAAATACTTTGAGGCCTCTGGGTATGCTTCCATTTTTAGTGTAGGGTTGACTACTTTGGCAATCACCTCATATCTCTATGCATTTCTATACAAAACGGAGGGCTTTTTGGAGAATTTGGTTTTGAAAACAGGTCACATTGCCTGCTCCATCTCCATTATAGGTTTTCTGTTTACCCTTTTACACCTTCCGGGAAATCAACCTATGCTGAACATTGGATCCGCCGCACTGGCGATCGCTACCGTAGCAATGATCTATTTGATGACACAAAGTCAATCCAAAAAACACAGACAAATCACTATTCGTTTCGTGGCAATTTTACTTTTGATTGCACCGACGATCTTTCTATAATCACAAAGCCCCTCTACTCTAAAGTCTGATTGTAGGCCTTCACAAAAACGAAATCACCCACACTTACTATGCCCACAGCTTTTGCATTTGAGGCAGCCTTCTTCATAGACTAATCCATCGGTATCTCCACACTCAGGACACTCGTGACCAGTGATATTTGTCCCGTCCGGGATAAATGTTTTCAGCGCTCGGGCTACACCTTTTTTCCAGGTATTGATATAGTCCTTGTCCAGGTTTAGGTTTTCTATCAAATGCACCACATCTGTGAGGGGCATACCGTGTCGCAATATTCCACTGAGCAGCTTGCCATAGTTCCAATACTGCTGATTGAAGCTTCTTGAGAGACCTTCTATGGTCACATTGTAGCCCTGCCGGTCCACATAGCGGAAGTCGTATCGGCTTTTGCCCTGTGCATCCGAGTTTCTTATGATCCAGCCCTCATCCACCCACGCTGGCAGTGCAAAGGCATCTTCCGCCCTACCTGTGAATATCTCATACGGCTTATCATCGAGCAGACCTACAAACGCCAGCCAATGCTCATACTCGTTATTGAACCGGATGATTTTAGCCTTGATAGACTGTGGTCGTTTTGGTGCCTTTGTCTCTACAAATCGTTCCTTTTTCTTTTCGTCATTGGAAACCAAAACTCCAGTCCGTGAGCCATCTCTGTAAACGGTGATTCCTTTGAGCCCGCGCTTCCAGGCCTGCATGTAGATCTGATTTACCACCGACATTGGGGTGTCCTCCGGCAGGTTGATGGTGGAGCTGATGGAGTGCGTCACATACTTTTGCACTATGGCCTGAATCTCAATTCGCTGTTTCCAGTCAATCTCCGGGGCAGTGGCTCCATTGTATGGGTTGGCCGCTAGCGGCTTTTTCGGATGCATTTCCATCCATTCTTTGAGTTTGCGATGATAGACATCAAACTCCTCCCACCAGTCGCCAGTGTCATCTTTGAAGTGCCCCTTGCTTTCATCGCCAGGCTGAGCAAGTTTCCTTCTCCGCTTGTAGCTCAGCATAAACACCGGCTCAATACCAGAAGATGTTTGTGTAAGCATACTCACGGTTCCTGTAGGTGCCACGGTGCTGATAGAAATATTTCTGCGCCCATGCTCCATCATGCGTTCGTATGATTCAGGATAGAATTCCTTGAAATTTTGGACGAATTTG
>JBDUYP010000020.1:0-241776 GCA_039944535.1 Cyclobacteriaceae bacterium | reverse complement strand
TTAATACAATTTCACCACTCGAAGATTGTTGCACCGAATATTCTGAGTTGGACGAGCCTTTTTCAATAATTATCTGAGTTGCAACTGCATTAGTATTCATCCAATATTCAATGGTAAAATCACCGGAAGGTTCCAGTAAAGCATTGTCAGCAATTGTAACAAAATCATCTCCTGTGAATGGTAAAGCACTACCTGGCTGCACCATAAAAGAAACCGGATCAGAATAGGCGGTCTCATTTCCTCCTACGGTCGCCTTGATTCTATACTCATAAACAGTTCCAGCTGTAAGGCTCGCTGAAACGACAGATGAACTTCCATTTTGAGATCCTCCGGTTAAAACCGTATTGTTGGCAAAAGATCCTCCAGTTCCCCATTCGACGGTAAGGTCATCAGCTCCGCCGGCGATGGCTTCCCAGTTCGCGGTGAATTCTGTGGTGGTTACTGCTGTGGCATTGTAAACAGCTGGTGGTGCTTGCTGCAGGGCTTCCGAGGCAATCCACTCATCCCCAACCATGTTGGTGAGTGTTCCATCATTCGTTCCGGCCAAATCTGGAAGGGTGGTTCCTGAAGTCTCATCGAAACGATAGTAGGCAACCAGGCCAGATTCTGATCCATCTAGTGTGGAATACATCTCTGTCTGGATTTCTCCTTGTGTGCGGTCATAATCCCAGAGCCTTACTTCATCCAATTGTCCCGCGGTAAAATAGTTTCCATAGGAAGTAGCACGTGCCAAATCAATTGGATAGGCATTAGTTTGTGGCGCAACCATTGCTGCAGATATATCCAAGGCACCATTGATGTAAATGCTCAAATTAGTCCCATCATATACGACTGCTAAATGATGCCATTGTCCCGAAATCCCAGGGTCAATATCATTGACAGTGCCAAATGTTCCTCCATTATTTCTATTGTGTGTGATAGTATATCCTTCGTTTCCACCGTATATTTCAATATCAGAAGATGAGCCACTCTGCTTCATGAAAATAGGGTTGAAGCTTACAACTGCATCAAGGTAAACCCATGCAGAGAATGTATAAGTTGTGATATTCTGCGTAGAGATGGTAGAAGGAATATTGATGTAATCATTTACTCCATCAAAATCCAAAGCATTCCCCGGCTCCACCATGAAATCAACTGGCTCAGAATAAGCCGTTTCGTTTCCTCCAACAGTCGCCTTGATTCTATACTCATAAACTGTCCCAGCGGTAAATGAACCTGTGACAACCGAGGAAGATGCGTCTTCTGCTCCGCCCGTTAATACAGTGTTATTAGCAAATGATCCACCTGTTCCCCATTCTATAGTGAGGTCATCCGCTCCGCCAGCGATGGCTTCCCAGTTCGCAGTGAATGCTGATGTGGTTACTGCTGTGGCATTGTAAAGCGTCGGTGATAGAGCTCCTGATGGCGTCCATTCCGTTCCCACCATGTTGGTGAGGGCTCCATCTAAGCCATTTCCTGATAAATCTGGAAGTGTGGTACCACTAGTTTCGTCAAAACGATAATAAGCGACCAAACCTTGTTCATTACCTGTGGCGGTTGCAAACTGATTCGTTTGGATTTCACCTATTGTACGTTCGTCGCTCCAGATTCTCACCTCGTCCATTGCTCCATCCAGATTAAAACTGCTTCCAACTCTTCCGCCAATGGAAAGAGCTCCATCGTGGGTTACATAATCTGGCGTACCGAGTGTATTGGTTGCCCCGTTAGTTTCGTCTACTCCGTCTATATAGATAGTACCATTGGTCGCTCCTCGGTATACCACTGCCACGTGATGCCAATTCCCATCATTCACAGAGATATTAGACTCCAGACCACCATTGCCAAAATTTATGTAGACATGATCGTTAAACTGTTGGATGGACCACTCCAGGTTGTTCGTGCCTTTTTCCAGCCACACCGTGCCCACGTTTGAAGCGGTATTGATCCAAAACTCTACTGTAAACGGCCCAGCCAAATCAAAAAGTGGGTCATGTGGTACAGTTACATAGTCACTAGCAAGAAATGGAAGTGCCTGCCCCGGCCGCACCATAAAAGAAACCTCCTCAGAATAAGCCGTTTCGTTTCCTCCAACAGTTGCCTTGATTCTATACTCATAAACTGTCCCAGCGGTAAATGAACCTGTGACAACCGAGGAAGATGCGTCTTCTGCTCCGCCCGTTAATACAGTGTTATTAGCAAATGATCCACCTGTTCCCCATTCGATAGTGAGGTCATCAGCTCCACCGGCCAGGGCTTCCCAGTTCGCAGTGAATGCTGATGTGGTTACTGCTGTGGCGTTATAGACAGGTACAATCCCTGCTCCGGAAGACACAAAAGCGGCTCCTGTGATATCTCCGTCGTAGGTGTTGATTGATCGATCAACCACCTTGTTACCTGCGCCTTCATCAAAAGCGTAATAAGCAACAAGATCAGATTCGTTTCCTACGAGAGAAGTAAAGCGGTTGTCTTGAATTTGGGTTGGGGTTCGAATGGCATCCCAGATTCGTACTTCATCTAAAATAATATTGGAATAATCATCCCAACCTCCACCTATGGTAAAACTTGCCAGTGTTAATGGGCTATTGCCTGTGTTGAGTGTGCCTGCGGCGTATGAACCTTCGGCATTTCCATCCAGATAAAAAAGCACATCAGTTCCATCATAAACCGCAGCTACATGATGCCATTGATCAACTGATAAGGTTGCCGTACCTACTCCATCATTAAACCATCCATTAAACTTTAGCACGCCGGAGCTTGTCAAAGACAACTGGAAAAGTTGATCTGATGTGGTGCTTCCCCACCATAAGATCGAAGTATTATTGGTTAGTGGGCTTAATATTTTAACCCAGGCCTCCACAGTTCTAAAACTATTTCCCGTGATAGGAACATTTGTGTTCGAAACAAGTTCGTCATCCACCCCATCAAAACTCAACGCACCTCCGGGATGCGCCTCGGTGGTTGCAAACTCTATTGACGACTGACTAGTGGCATCTTCAAAGCCATTTGTAGCGGTGACCCTTATGAAATAGCCTTGATCGGCACCAATACTCAAAACCGCTCCCGTGCCATTTCCATTTCCAGTAAAAACACTCCCGGAAATGTTGGCATCAAAACTTTCGTAGCTCGTGGACCACTCTATCAGATAATCATCGTTATCAGTTGCTACATCCGTCCAGCCCAGGGTTATCTGATTGGTAGATGATTGATAAGCGACCAGGTCTGTCGGTGCGGCTGGTGGTGGTAGAGTCAGTGCCCCGGATATCACCCATTCCGTCCCTGTCATATTGGTCAGCGTTCCGTCCAAACCATTACCAGAAAGGTCCGGGAGGTTTAGTCCGGAGGTTTCGTCAAAACGGTAATAACCAGTAAGGCCAGATTCTTGACCAGTCAAAGTGGAATATGTATTATCCGCAATCTCCGTAGCATTTCGAGCATAATCCCAGATTCTGATTTCATCAAGGCTACCCGGCCAATATTGAGCGATGGCGTTATTATATTGAGCGACCCTAACTGGCGCGGTGGTATTTTGTCTGATTCCGGAAAAAGTGGAAGAGCCGCTGAGTACGCCATCAATATATAAATACATATTTGTACCGTCGACCACAGCAGCAACATGCGTCCAGGTATTTAGCTGTATGTCCTGATCTGTACTATTATTGCCCGAGACATCTGCTATTCCTGACCCTGTACCCAAGAAAAAACTCAGATTACCATTGATTGGACCTTGTACCTGAAAATTAAACTCGGCCGTATTGTTATCAGAAGTGCCTTGTTTAGATATAAGTGGCCGGTAATCACTGAAATCCGTCAAATAAATCCATGCCTCTATTGTGAAATCGCCTACAAATATGTCACTCTCGAATAATTCAATATAGTCCGCTGTTCCATCAAAATCAAGCGCATAGCCTGGCTCTACCATAAAAGATCTTTCTTCGGTATAACCTGTTTCTGCTCCCCCTACAGTCGCTTTGATTCTGTATTCATAAACAGTTCCAGCCGTAAGGCTCGCTGAAACGACAGATGAACTTCCATTTTGAGATCCTCCGATTAAAACCGTATTGTTGGCAAAAGACCCTCCAGTTCCCCATTCTATAGTTAAATCATCCGCTCCGCCTGCAATGGCTTCCCAGTTCGCGGTGAATTCTGAGGTGTTTACGGCTGTTGCATTGTAGATTGGAAACCTGAGCGCTCCAGAAGCTGCCCACTCTGTGCCCGTCATATTCATAAGGGTTCCGTCCAATCCGTTTCCAGAAAGATCTGGAAGGTTCGTGCCGGAGGTTTCATCGAAGGGGAAGTAAGACACCAGATTCGCTTCATTTCCAACTAAGGTATTGTACCGATTGGCTTGAATTTCTCCTATCGTTCGCTCATCGTCCCAGATTCGGACCTCATCGAGTAGGCCATTGTAACTGTTGCTCGCTCCACGCCCACCAATATTAATATCCCCATCGTAAGTCACATAGTCAGGTGTTCCAACACTCGCGACTCCTGTATCATCAACCCCGTCGATATAAATACTTGCATCATTTGCTCCACGATAGACCACTGCCGCATGATGCCAGTTACCATCATTGTATGTTCCATTGGTTGAAGTAGTGGTGTTTCCAATATTGAGCAATATTTTCAAACCTGAACTTTGTTGTATGGACCACTCCTGGTTATTACTGCCTTTTTCAATAATGATCACATTTCCTATAGTGGTATGATTAAACCAAAACTCTACCGTGAAATCACCGGCCAGATCTAAAAGGGGGTCATGTGGAATATTGACGTATTGGGAATTATCAAAATCCAGGGCATTGTTTTGAGCCAGTATCTGAGCATGAATAAAAAGGAATGAAGACAGTATCCCCAGTTTTATTTTGCTGGTTAAGGTTTTCATGGGCGGTGAACTTAGCAATTAGTTGGAGGGCTAAATATATAATTCGTATTTGTAGCTTGATCCAAATTATTCAGTTTTCAAAAAAGTTGTTTAATTTACTGCCTTATAGTACAATTATTTTTTGAAATATTAATATTTCGACAAACAATACGAAATCATCCATAAACACTCCGCCTTGTTAAGAAGTAACTGAATAATTCGGGGATGGAAAACCCATTGATATTTTGAGACGAAGCTAATTCTTCGTTATTTTAAGAATCCATGCATTAACAAACCCGTCATGAAACGCTTACTACCGCTACTCTTTCTGATTACTCTCATTTTTGGTATCGCCGAATCACACGCTCAGTACCAGTTTGACAGCAAAAAATCCGAAAAGCTTTATAATAAGTTAGAAGGTTACTACGCCGACTATGCTTACGACAAGATCCTCAAAAGTGAGGGTGACATCACAAGTATGTTCCTAAGCAAAAAGGACACACTCGCTGCTTTGATGTACAGCTTCCTTGGTGAGTCTTATCTATACTGGGACAATGACATGAAAAAGTCGCTGGAGTACTACCAACAAGAGTATGACCTGCGCAAAGAATTGGGCAATGATGACCTGGCCACACCAGCTCTGAACATTGGTTACATCAAAGATGAGCTTGGGCTCTACAATGAAACAGAGGAAATCTATCTGGAGGTTTTGGCTCATGACAAAAAGAAGTTCGGTGAAAAAAGCGACGAGTATTTTTCTTCCGCTTCTTCGCTTGCTGATCACTACATGTTTGTAGAGGACGTAGAAAAGGGGCTCGAGTTGTGTAAAGAACTCAGAAAGCAGAGTGTTGACAGAAACTCTTATGAAGAGGCCATAGTCCTTAAAATTACTGGCGATTTTTACAGCATCGCGGGTAATTACAGCCGGTCGGAGCGATTACTCACGCAGGCTCTTGAAACCCTCGATGATTTAGGCCTCTATGCCTCCATCGAATATGTAAATACGCTTTCAAGTTTGGGTGGTCTTTACAATCAAATAGGTAAGCTACCGCTAGCTGAAGAGGTTTATCTGGAGGCTATGTCCATACTTGATCGACTGCAGGGAGACATGTCAGAGTACAAAATGATTTTGGGAAGCAACATGGGTTTGAACTATGTTTCGCTAGGTAATTTTGACAAAGCCGAAGAAATCTACCTCAAAAACCTGGAGCTAGACGAAGAATACTACGGGTCAGAATCATACCCCATAGCAGTGGATGCTGGTAATCTAGGCATCAACTATATGTACGCCGGCCAGCTAAGCAAAGCCGAAGAGTATTTTAAAAAATCAGGTGACGTCTATAAAAGTATCGTCGGTGAAGAAAGCTCCGAATATGCCAGAACCCTACAAAACCTATCCCAGGTATATACCAGAAAAGGTAATGTCTACGAAGCACAGGATATGGCTAAAAAGGCTTTGGATATTTTCCAAAAAACAACCACAGACAACCGGCAGTTGGCTTTCGCCAATTACTATTTAGGTGAAGCGTACTTTGCGGCTGATGAAATAGAAAAAGCCGAAAAATACCATGAAGCAGCCTTAGGCCTAAGAAAAAAACACCTCGGAGAAGGAAGCCCTGATTATGCAGCCAGTACCACCAAAATGGCCATTCTAAACTGGAAAAAAGGTGATACCAAACAAGCCCTTGGCTACTATGGAGAGACATTTGAGAACTATTTCAAGCAAATCAATCTGGTCTTTCCAATCCTAAGTGAAGAGGAAAAAACCAAGTTTTACTACAACAAACTCAAACCTGCTTTTGAGCAATACAACTCATTTATAATAGAAACCAGCTCGGAAGACAAAGAGCTGATCGGTGAGATGTACAACAATCAGCTCGCAACAAAAGGTTTGATTCTGTATGCTTCTGGTAAAGTCAAAAGCGCCATTATCAACAGCGGGGATTCGACGCTCATTTCAAAATACAGCAGCTGGATTGATCAGAAAGAGCAACTAGCCAAATTATTTAGTGCCAGTGACCTGGATGTAAAGGTTCGAAACAAGAAGATCGACTCACTCACCAGCCTTTCCAACAACCTTGAAAAGGAACTGAGCCAGGCCAGCGCTACTTTCGCCTCAACCTTTGCCAACAAAAACCTCAAATGGCAAGACATACAGAAAACACTCAAGCCGGGAGAAGCTGCTGTTGAGGTAATCCGTTTTCGTGATTTTTCTACTGACTCTGCCGGAATATTTACCGACGAAGTTTACTACGCTGCGCTGATTCTAACCTCAGAAACAGAAGATTACCCCGAATTGGTAATCATGAGAAACGGAAAACTCATGGAAAGCAGGTACTTGTCCAACTACCGAAATGCGATCAAATATAAAATCGACGAAGACTACAGCTACAAACTCTTCTGGCGACCGATCGCAAATAAACTAGAGGGAATAAACAAGGTCTATTTTTCGCCCGACGGTGTTTTCAATCAAATCAGTATTTACACTTTACGAAACCCCGCCACAGGAAACTTCACCATTGATGAATTAGAGATTCAAGTGATTACCAATACCAAAGATCTGGTTGCTGTAAACACTTCAGGGAAATCTTCGGGAAACTCCTTCTTATTTGGGTACCCCAACTACAATATGGGAATACTCGATGATGCCCAAAAAGATGAAAAGAAAAACGGATCTGCTGAGTCCGCTGTAAAAGCGGCGGCAGAGAACAGAGGCCGTGGGGTTAGTCGCGGAGGCGAAAGAGGAGCCAGAGGTGGACGTGGAGCGGATTCCGGACAAGGACTATCTAGGGGTGGTGCAATACCGCGCGGACTTAGAGGAAATATGCTAAGGTATATGAGCTCCAACCAACTGCTTGCACTCCTGCCCGGAACCAAAAAAGAAGTGGGTCTGATCGACAGCCTATACCAAACCAAACAAGCCAATGTGACCACCCTGCTTAGCAATGAGGCACTAGAGGACAGCATCAAAAGCATCAAAAACCCAAAAGTGCTACACATAGCCACTCACGGGTTCTTCCTCGAGAGTCACAGCGATGATGCCACTTCAGACGAATATGTCGAAAATCCTTTGTTAAGATCAGGGTTAATTCTAGCCGGAGCTAACAGTTTCATAGCCAATGGGCAAATTTCAAATACCGAAGCGCACAACGAAGACGGCATTCTAACAGCTTATGAAGCCATGAACCTCAACCTCGACAATACCGAACTGGTGGTGCTTTCTGCGTGCGAAACAGGCCTTGGCGAAATCAAAAACGGTGAGGGTGTTTACGGTCTACAAAGGGCATTTACGGTGGCAGGTGCCGAAACCATGATCATGTCCATGTGGACAGTAGATGATAATGCCACGCAAGAACTGATGACCGTGTTCTACGAGGAATGGCTCAGCGGAAAAGACAAGAAAGAAGCATTCATCATTGCGCAAAAACGCATCAAAGACAAATGGAAATCTCCATACTATTGGGGAGCATTCGTCATGGTCGGGATGTAGTCATACCAACAATGAAAAGCCCGGTGCAAAAAATTGCACCGGGCTTTTTTGTGGATTTTTAGTTAAATTAAGAAACCAAATAAGGGTCTTATGAAAACTAAAATCCTAGTCTTCCTGGTTTTCGCTATAGCGGCTTTGGCTTTTATGGCCAACAAAAAGCAGCAAGCCAATAAACCCACAGCGTACATCAGCACATGCTCCACACCTACCCAGGCATTTGCAGGGTTCGCTACAAATGCCTCATTTCGTAAAACACACCAGATACCCCAACCCCTACAAGATTATCTGCCTAAAGGCGAAATGTTAGAATATAAAACACGCGATGGCCAGACGGCCAACGCCTATCTCATCAAATCCAAAAACAACTCAGATGATTATCTCTTTGTGATTCACGAATGGTGGGGACTAAATGAATATGTGAAAAAAGAATCCGATAGGCTCTATGAGGAACTTGGCAACATCAACGTCCTGGCACTAGACTTATACGATGGCAAAGTAGCCACCACAAGAGAAGATGCATCAACATATATGAAGTCCGTGACAGACAACCGGGCAAAAGCCATCATAGCCGGAGCTAAATTTTTTATAGGCCGAGATACCCGGGTTTTCACCATTGGCTGGTGCTTTGGTGGGGGCTGGTCTTTGCAAACCGGAATAGAGCTTGGTCGTCAGGCAGCAGGCACAGTCATGTTTTATGGCATGCCCGAGCAAGATGTAGAAAGACTCAAAACCTTACAATGCGATGTGCTCGGGCTTTTTGCCGCAAATGAAAAGTGGATCACACCGGAAGTTGTCTCCCAGTTTGAAAAAGACATGGATGCCGCCGGAAAAAACCTGACTATCAAGTCTTATACTGCAGAGCATGGGTTTGCCAATCCTAGCAATAGTCGTTTCGATAAAGAAGCCACCGAAGACGCTTACAGCAGGGTGATAGGTTTTATCCAAAGCAGGCGGTAATTTTCCGTTTCATTTCACTTGCGCTTCATTTACCTTTACCCACATGAGTGAGAAAAAGAAACTTTTCTTGCTTGATGCCCTGGCCCTTATTTATCGGTCGCATTTCGCATTGAGCAAAAACCCAAGAATAACTTCAAAAGGTATTAACACAGGGGCCATCATGGGTTTTACCAATACCGTTCTGGAAATCATCACCAAAGAAAAACCCACCCACATAGGTGTCGCTTTCGATACCCATGCGCCGACATTCCGACACATCGAGTACAAAGAATACAAGGCAAACAGGGAATCACAGCCAGAAGAAATTGCCGTGGCAATTCCTTATTGCAAAAAGATCCTTGACGGTATGAATATCCCCATCATCGAATTAGATGGGTATGAAGCCGATGACCTCATCGGCACTTTGGCTAAAAAAGCATCGAAGGATGATTTTGATGTTTATATGATGACTCCCGATAAGGATTATGCTCAGCTTGTTGACGAACATATCTTCTTATACAAACCCGCCTTTATGGGAAATGGAGTGGACATTCTGGGTATTCCGGAAGTTTTAGCCAAGTTTGATATAGAACGAGTAGATCAGGTCATCGATTTTCTGGGACTCAAAGGTGATGCTGTCGATAATATTCCGGGCATTCCAGGAGTTGGTGATAAAACCGCTGTGAAACTCTTGAAAGAATTCAGCACTGTTGAGAATATTGTGGCCAATGCAGATCAACTAAAAGGTGCACTTCAAAAAAAGGTAGTAGAGTTTGGAGAGCAGGGCATATTCTCCAAAAAGTTGGCAACCATTAAAATAGATTCCCCCATTGATTTCGATGAAGAGCTTCTGGAGAAAAAAGATCCGGAAAAAGACAAGCTCCTCCCGATCTTCGAAGAGTTGGAGCTGCGCACCATTGCCAAGCGTATTTTCGTGGAACAAGTAGCCGGAGCAGCGAGCTCCAGCGCCGATACTTCACAACTCGGGCTCTTTGGCTCAGGTGATGCTCCAGAAGAACTTGGCACCACCAAAACCCAACTTGACGCACAAAATGCAAAGTATCATCTGGTAAAAACAGCCGATGAAAGGTCTGAACTCATCAAAAAACTGAGCTCGGTGAAAGAGTTTTGCTTTGATACAGAAACTAACAGCCTAAATACACGCGAAGCAAAGCTCGCCGGCATAGCTTTTAGCACAAAGGTGGGCGAGGGTTATTATGTCATGATTCCCGAGGATGAAAAAGAAGCTCAAAACATCGCCAACGAGTTTAAAGCGGTACTTGAAGATGAGTCCGTTCTGAAAATCGGACAAAACCTCAAGTACGACATCCAGGTACTGCGCAACTATGAGATCAATGTGAAAGGCAAAATCTTTGACACTATGCTGGCACATTATCTCATCGACCCGGAAACTCAGCACGGTATGGACATCATGGCTGAGAACTATCTAAATTATAAACCCATAAAATTTGAGGAGCTCGTAGGTAAAGGAAAAGCCCAAAAGTCCATTCGGGATGTAGCCGATGAGGATGTAAAAAACTACGCTTGTGAAGATGCCGATATCACACTTCAGCTAAAGGAAAAACTAGAGCCTGAGATCAAAGAATTTAACCTCGAAAAACTACTCCATGAGGTAGAGGAGCCGCTTTCTTTTGTACTGGCTGATATGGAATATGAAGGGGTGCGAATAGACGAACCTGCCCTGGCGGCCATGTCTAAAGAACTGGAAGAAGCCAGCAGAACGGCACAGGACGAAATTTTCAACCTTGCTGGTCAGCAGTTCAATATTGCCTCACCGAAACAACTCGGCGAAATTCTCTTTGATAAACTCAAAATCATGGAGAACCCAAAGAAAACCAAGACCGGGCAGTACGCCACAGGTGAGGAAATCTTGTCCAAGCTGGCAAACGAGCACGAAATAGCGGCCAAAATCCTGGAGTTTCGTGAATACCAAAAACTGAAATCAACTTATGTAGATGCGCTACCTCTACTCGTGAGCCCCGTTGATGGCAAACTACACACCGACTACAGGCAGACCATAGCTGCCACAGGCAGGCTGAGTTCTAATAACCCAAACCTTCAAAATATCCCGATTAGAACCGAAAAAGGAAGAGAAATTAGAAAAGCATTCATTCCAAGAAGTGAAGATTACATCATCCTGGCAGCAGATTATTCGCAGATAGAGTTGAGAATCATGGCTGCATTTTCTGGTGACGAAGGTATGGTGGAGGCTTTTAAAACCGGAGTGGATATTCACACCAACACTGCCAGCAAAGTTTTTAAAGTTCCTTTGGATGAAGTTGATTCAGGGATGAGGAGAAAAGCCAAGGAGGTGAATTTTGGAATTATTTATGGCATCTCGGCTTTTGGCCTAAGCCAAAACCTGAACATACCAAGGTCGGAAGCGGCAGAAATCATAGAGTCGTATTTCCAGCAGTTCCCGAGAGTGAAAGAATACATGGACAGCACGATCGCCAAGGCGCATGAACAGGAATACGTAGAGACAATTTTGGGTCGTCGCAGATATTTGAGAAATATCAACACCAAAAACTTTACGCAGCGAGGCTTTGCCGAACGCAATGCCATCAATGCTCCTATCCAGGGAAGTGCCGCAGATATGATCAAACTGGCCATGATCAAAATTCACAACTGGATGAAGGATCAAAACCTGAAATCTAAAATGATCATGCAAGTACATGATGAATTGGTTTTTGACGCACACAAAGATGAGATAGACCTGCTCAAAGAAAACGTAGATCAATTTATGAAAACCGCCCTTGAACTTGATGTACCTATGGAAATAGGTATTGGACAAGGCGAAAACTGGCTTCAGGCTCACTAATCCCATCAATTAAGAAAATGACAGAAAAAGTCCCCGGTTTATCAGAGATCAAACGCGCGCATATTCGCATCAGTAAGTATGTGGATGTCACTCCCGTCATGACCGCCAAGTCAATCAATGAGATGGTGGGTGCAGAAATCTTTTTTAAGTGTGAAAACTTTCAAAAGGGAGGAGCCTTCAAAATGCGTGGTGCCACCAACATGATCATGGAGTTTACCCCCGAAGAAAGGACTCGCGGGTTTGCCACCCACTCCTCAGGAAACCACGCCCAGGCTGTAGCGCTGGCCGCCAAGCTGATCGGCACCAAAGCGTATGTGGTCATGCCGAAGGATTCCACCAAAGTGAAAATAGACGCGGTAAAAGAATACGGCGCACAAGTCACCTTGTGCGAACCAAATGAAAAGTCTCGTCAGGAAACCTGTGATGCCGTTTTGGCCAAAACGAATGCCATTTTTGTCCCTCCGTTCAACGATTATAGAATCATCGCCGGACAAGCCACAGCTGCCAAAGAACTAATCGAAGAAATTGAAGATCTTGATTACATCCTCACCCCGGTAGGTGGCGGAGGGCTGGCAGCAGGTACGGCAATCAGTGCAAAATGCATAGACCCAAACATTAAGGTGATTTTGGGTGAGCCTGAGAAAGCAGATGATACATATCGCTCCTTCAAATCGGGGGAATTGCAAACTGTGACAAACCCCAAAACAGTAGCAGATGGTCTCAAAGTCTCCGTTGGGGATAAAAATTTTGGCATCATCAAAGAGCTGGTAGAAGATGTAGTGACTGTCAGCGAAAAGGAAATAGTGAAAGCCATGCGCATCATTTGGGAACGGATGAAAATCATCATTGAGCCCTCTTCCGCAGTGCCATTTGCTGTCGCTCTGAAAAACAAAAAACTCCTGGCGGGCAAGCGTGTTGGGATGATCCTTACAGGTGGCAATGTGGACGTGACCAAGCTCCCTTTTTAGCTTTAGCAAGTGAAAAAAATATTTGTCCTCACCAACCCAACCTCCGGCAAACGCACAGCACTAAAAGTACTGGCCATACTTGAGAAAGTGCTCACCACTGATCAAGTGCCCTATGAATCACACCTGACCCAAACTGATCGCAATGGGTGGGAGACTGTGGAGCAAGGGTTGGATGAAACCTTCACTGACCTGATCATATTGGGTGGAGATGGCACCATCAACGAAGCTGTGAATGGGCTCAACTATAAGATTCCTGTTGGCATAATTCCCTGTGGCACTGGCAATGACTATGCAAAGTGCTTCGATCTTGGCAAAACCCTACAGGAGCAAATTCGGACAGCTATATCAGGAAGAATCACACCTGTAGATATTGGAGTGTGCAATGACCGAAAATTCCTAAACGGCGTGGGGGTTGGGTTTGACGGACAGATTGTGGCGGATATGATTTCTCAAAAAACATGGCTTCAAGGAGCTGCAAAGTATTATTACCACGTTTTGAAAATCTTGTCGTCATACAAAGCCAAAACCTTCGATTATAAACTTAACAAAGAGAGGCACAAAAAAGACTTGATCTTGCTCTGTATAGCAAAAGGCACAACATTCGGAGGTTCATTTAAGCTTACGCCGAATGCGGTGTTGGATGATGGCAAACTCCACGTTTGTGAAATTGGTGACCTCAAGCCACTAAGAAGATTTTTGAATATCTCCCGACTGGAGGGTGGCTCACATACAGTGCTCAAAGAAGTACAAATGTATCAAGCCGAAGAACTTATGATAAACGAACAGCCACAGCTCCATGCCCACATCGATGGTGAGTATTTCGGAAATCCGCCGTTTGAGTTTTCAGTACTTAAAGGAGGGTTGATAGTAAGGGTAAAAACCTAACTTCCCTTCCTATACCCCACTAAATAAGCAACCACCGCGGCTACCACTACCAAAATAGAAATGAACTGAGAGTGCGACAGCCATCCGTCAATGATAAAACCACGGGCTATATCTCCACGGAAAATTTCAATGATGGCCCTGCCAGCTGCATAGAGCGTCACATACACAAAAATCAGCCTGCCTTGCAGTCTTCCGTGGCGCTTCAGCATAATCAGCACCACCAAAATGATCAAAATCATGGTGACAGAATAAAGCTGCGTCGGATGAAGGGCGGTATGAAGTGGCTCTGCCTGCGAAGCTTCGTCGGTATAGGTCACGCCTAAGATGCCATCCGTTGGTTTACCGTAGCAGCAACCTGCGAAAAAGCAGCCTATTCTCCCAAATGCATGAATGATACAACCCGTAATCGCCACTCTGTCCAGCATGGGCCAAAGCGGAAATTTTTCTTTTCTGAAATACCAAACCGCTGTTGGGATGGCGAAAAGCAAGGAGCCATAAAAAACAAAACCCGTACGAAAATTTCTGGCCATGGCATCCCACGAAGAAAAATAGTGCTTTGGGTCTTCCAGATAAAAAAGCAGCTTACCACCCACAAAAGCCGCCACTATAATCAAAATCGCAAGATTCTGAATCTTCTCACTTTCTATACCTAGTTCCTTTTTTGCCGTGATAGACATGTAAAAATAGCCCACCAAAGCCCCCATCATGATCATAAACCCATAAGTGTGGATGGTGAGGCTGCCAATAGAAAAGAGTTCCGGATGCATAAATTTCGATTTTGGGTTAAGACACTAATTTGTCTAAACTAGTTGTCATATAAAAGGCTTTCAAAGGTATAAAATGCGCTTTTCGGTTTCCTGCCTCCTCCTTGAAAAAACTTCTCCTTATCTTTTTACAAAAATATTTTAAGGACGCCTGTAACATCCGGCCTTCCGGGTCGTCTCCTTTTTGATATGTCACCAAACCAACTGTTTGAAACACAAATTATTCCGGTATCAGATAAAATGTATCGGTTTGCCCTGTCCATCCTCAAGGAAGCAGACACGGCACAAGACGTGGTTCAGGAGTGTTTGGCTAAAATTTGGAACAAAAGAACCAAGCTTGTCGAGGTTCAGAGCCCGGAGGCCTGGGCGATGCGCATTACCAGAAACCAGTGCTATGACTGGGTAAAAACGAACCGGTTTACGGTTTTAACCGATCAGGACAAAGAGCGTCCCGCAGATGATCAGTCAGATTACGAGTTACTCTTTTCTGATCATATGAAATGGCTAGAAAAGGCCATCGAATCTCTTCCCCTAAAACAACAGGAGGTTTACCACCTGCGGGAAATTGAAGAAATGCCTTATCAGGACATTGCGGACGTGCTGTCCATTAGTATGAGCGAGGTGAAAGTTTACCTTCATCGTGCCAGAACTAAAATCAGATCATCCATTGAACGAATAGAAGCTTATGGAATCGCGAATTAAGGAATTGCAGGAAAAGTATTGGGCGGGTGAAGCCACACTGGCGGAAGAGGCAGAGTTGAAAGCATATTTCAAATCAAACCCTTCATTGACGGCTCAGGGCAGATACTTTCAGGCGGTGAACACTAAGGCCAAAAAGCCCGGGGTGACATTCAAACACCCCCGTCGTACCGGCTGGAAAAGCCGGTGGTCAGTAGCGGCGGCTGTTTTGGTGGGCATCATGACTGCTGCCATCGTAATTCAGGATTCGAGAAGCGGAGACAACTTTTTGGTAGAAGACCCGAAGGAAGCCTACGAAATCACCAGAAAAGCGCTGATGATGGTTTCGTCAGGGCTGAATGAAGGCAAAACTTATTCCAAAGAAATAGGACATATCAACAAAGCAGAACAAATCATTTCAGACGAAGAATAACATTTTAAGATCAAAGACATGAAAAAGATATTACTATCAATCGCAATTATTTTGACCTCCCTGGGAGTGTTTGCTCAAGGGAAAGTCGTGACCGGCTATTTCAACGAGTTGGCAGACAATGACGCCTTCACCAAGGTGTCTGTCAGTAGCAAAATGTTTTCGCTTTTCACAGAACTGGAAGCAGGTAGTGAAGAGGAAAAAGAGTTTCTCAAGGCTATCAGCAAACTGAAAGGGCTCAAAATTATAGCCGCAGACTCTATTCCAAACTCTGCTGCTATGTACAAAAAAGCCACCCAAGACGTGGAGACTGCCGGATATGAGGAACTGATGTCGGTCAAGGATGCGGAAGAAAACATGAAGTTTTCTATCAAAGACAAAAACGGCATCATAGAAGAACTCATCATGGTAGTAGGCGGAAACAAGCATTTTGTGCTGCTCAGCCTCTATGGCGAAATAGACCTGAAAAACATCTCCAAAATAGCGAGATCCATGAATGTAGGCGGTTTGGATAATTTAGGCAAACTCAATGCAGACGATTAAGGTCATCCTCTTTATTTCAATCTTGGGGCTGTCGCGGCAGCCCCTTTTTGCACAGGAGTCCATCCTGAAAGACCAATTCGAAAATGGCAATGACGGCAAGTATTGCTTTTATCCCAGCACGCTTCGCATGGTCAACATCAAGCAAAATGCTGATTTCAACGAACTGGTTACCGGCGTGGAAAAATTGCTCGTTTACCAACTGGACAGCAGCAGCCAGGCAAACAAATCGTATATGGACGTTTGTGACAAATACCAGGGTGTAGGTTTTGAAGAGTATGCCGCTGTGCTTGGCGGGGACATGAGCTTGTCCATAGTTGGGAAAAGTGATAAACGCCAGCAGGAATTTGCCGGGTATATGCGCTCAGACGAGCTGGCGGTGGCCTTTTATCTGAAAGGTAATATACCGTGGCAAAAGATCCCTACGCTGATCAAAAGCATGGAAGACCTTGATTTAATTGACATTTTCTAACTCAATCAACCCACATTTTGAAGGACATTCTTGAAATAAAAGGGCTTTCCAAAAGCTTCGGGAAGGTGAAAGCCGTGACCAACCTCAATCTCAGCATTCAGTCGGGTCAGGTTTACGGTATTTTAGGACCCAATGGCAGTGGCAAAACCACCACTCTGGGCATGATACTGGATGTGGTAGCACCTACGGCCGGGTCTTATCAGTGGTTTGGCGGCATGTCCCCTATTAGCGCCAGAAAGCAAATTGGCGCCATACTGGAAACGCCCTGTTTTTACCCTTATCTCACAGCTGTGCAAAACCTGCGCATCACAGCGCATATCAAAGAATGTTCTTTTGATCGTATCGAAGAGGTACTCACACAAGTTGGACTCTCCGAAAGAAAAAACGACAAATTCAAAACATATAGCCTGGGGATGAAACAGCGACTGTCCATCGCAGCAGCCCTGATAGCCAACCCCCCTGTTCTCATTCTGGACGAGCCCACAAATGGGTTGGATCCACAGGGTATTGCCGAGATCAGAACTTTGATAAGGAAAATAGCCGCCGCGGGAAAAACAATACTGCTGGCCAGTCACCTTCTGGATGAGGTGCAAAAAGTCTGCACGCACTTTTGTGTTTTGCGCCAGGGAGAAAAACTCCACGAGGGGCCTGTAAATGATATTTTGGGTGAAACCAATGAAGTGGAAATTGCCGCCGCAGACAATGAAAAACTCAAGATCGCAATCTTGAAACTTGACAACATTGAACAAATGAGTGAAGAGAACGGCCTCCTCGTTCTAAAAACTGCCAATGGCCTTACAAGTGATGCCATCAACAAATACTGTTTTGAACAGGGCATTTCCCTAAAAAGAATCGTAACCCGAACAAATTCGCTGGAACAGGAATTTCTAAAAATACTCGAAGAAAAATGATACGAGCACTCAAACTGGAATGGCTAAAAATCAAGAATTACCCCACGTTTTGGGTTCTGCTGGGACTCTATGCGCTGGCCTTGGTCATCATTTGCTTCGGGGGCATGTTTCTTCTCGAATACCTCAAAAATCACGGTGCAGACTTTGAAGGAATAGACCCAACAATACTTCCAATCTATGACTTTCCAGACATCTGGCAAAACACCACATATATTGGTTCATTTCTCAAAATTCTGATTGCATTCATTGTGGTCATTTCCATCACCAATGATCAAACGTACAACACCCTCAGACAAAACATCATTGATGGGATTAGCAAAAAAGAATACCTCATTGGCAAAATGCTCTTGATTGCGGCTCTGGCTCTTTTCAGTACCATTTTGCTATTTATATCTGGGTTAATCAATGGCTCTGTTTACTCACACGTTCAGGGAGGGCAATACGTCTTTGATGAACTGGAATTTCTCTTTGCTTACTGGTACGACATTGTCATTTTCTGCGCACTGGCCTTTTTACTTTCATTAATCGTCAAAAAAGCAGGTTTCATCATCATAGCGTTGACTCTTTACAGCCTAATGTTTGAGCCCATACTGACCATGATTTTCACAGAGGCTCCCTTTTTGAAGGGTCAAATTTGGGCCTCTTTAGCCCCGTATTTCCCCATTCATGCTATAAATGATTTGATTCCTGTACCCTTCCCAAAATATGCTTTCATGGAGATTGAAGACAATGTGCCTCTCTCAGCTTTAGCCATCAGCACGGTTTGGTTCGTGATTTATCTTGGAAGTATCGTGTTTATACTCAATCGGAGAGACTTGAAGTCTTAAGCTATTTGAATGGGTTCTCTCCCTTGTGGTTACTGCTATCAAAAACACGAATAGCAACGACATCAGCCTCGGCGGTTTGAACGCCTTCAGAAAACACCTCACACTTGAGTACCGTTTTCCGGTTTTTCACCTCCGCAATTCGGGCTCTTAGTTCAACGGTTTTGTCGTTTGGTGTGGGCTTCAGGTATTTGACCGTGAGCGTGCCGGTGGCATACCTGTAAACAGGGTCAGAGTCCAAATCACGATTCTCTATTTTGTAAGCGTGTGCCATGGCCGTGCCCATGCAGTGGCAATCCACCAGAGTGGCCAAAACTCCACCGTTGAGCAGATTGGCCCAGCCATGATATTTTTCTTCTGAATCCCAGCGACATACCGCCTCCTCTCCTTCCCAGTAACTTTTGATATTTAATCCTTCATGGTTTTTTCCACAGCCGAAGCAAACATTCTCCGGCATATGATCCTGAAAGTAGTCACGATTGCCCATAATTTTTTGTTAGTTTGAAGCAACAAATAAACACAAAATGATCCACGTACTAGATTTGAATTTTCTCGGCATTGATCATGCCATCGCCTCTTTTTTAATAGAATCATCAGACGGCCCCATTCTGATAGAAACGGGACCATACTCCACTTTTGCTTCGATGCAATCGGAACTGAAAAAGCACGGGTATGAAGTAGAAGATGTGAAACATGTATTGCTCACGCACATTCATTTTGATCACGCCGGGGCAGCCTGGGCATTCGCCAAAAAAGGAGCCAAAATATACGTTCACCCCTTTGGTGTCAACCACATGGAAGACCCCACCAAGCTATACAACTCCGCCAAAATGATTTATGGTGATGATATGGAGCGGCTCTGGGGAGCCATGGAAAAAATAAACGGCAATCTGCTAGTCGCACCGAGAGATAATGAAGTGTTGGAAATTGGTGGCATCAAAATACGCGCAATGAATACACCAGGTCATGCGAAGCATCATATTGCATGGCAAATCAACGATACTATTTTCACCGGTGATGTTGCCGGAGTGAAAATCGGTGATGGGCCGGTGGTTCCTCCATGTCCTCCTCCGGATATAAACCTGGAAGACTGGAACGTGAGTATAGAAAAACTGCTTGAAATGGACGGATCCAAACTCTACCTGACGCATTTTGGACTGGTAGAAAACAAGCATGAACACTTATCTGAGCTCAGGCACATTCTTAATGATTGGGCCCTTTGGGTAAAAGAAAAGTGGGAAAGTGGAATGACGGCAGAGGAGATCACTCCGCATTTCAAAGCATACACAGCTGCTCAGCTGATGGACAAAGGCGTGAATGATCACGGACTAAAGCAATATGAGGCAGCAAACCCTAGCTGGATGAGTGTGGCAGGTTTGATAAGGTATTGGAAGAAGAGGAATTAAAAAAGGGGGAAGTCTTCGACTCCCCCCTCATACCAGCGATGTTAATTGTATTAACATTTCAAACTTAAGTATAGTGGCCTGCCCGCGAAGGCCAAACTCGTCACCCGGGGATATCAACTCGTTGAAACCTGCCAAAACCTCGGTGAATAGAATTGTCTGACTATAAGGGGGTTAGATAGTGAAATGAACTGCGCCCAAACCTCGTTTTAATGGTTTACAGGTGATTTTCTGCTCATTTAAGAATAATACTCCTCAACAAATGTCTGGTAATCCATAGGCGGACGTACATAGGATTTGTTTTCGGGTAAAGGAGGCAACTCTACTTCCGGATAATCAACCTTTTGATATGGAATCTGGCTCAGCAAATGACGGATACAGTTCAGGCGAGCTGATTTTTTATTGTCAGCATTCACCACAAACCACGGAGATTGCTTGGTGTCCGTATGAGCAAACATTTCATCCTTGGCTTTGGAGTATTCTAGCCATTTAGATCTCGACTCCAAATCCATGGGGCTAAATTTCCAGCGTTTCATAGGGTTGTTTACGCGATTGCGAAACCGCTTTTCCTGCTCATCATCGTTTACAGAAAACCAGTATTTCACCAAAATAATACCCGATCGGATGAGCATGCGCTCAAACTCCGGACACGAACGTAAAAACTCACGGTACTCCTCCTCAGTACAAAAACCCATTACCCGCTCCACTCCGGCACGATTGTACCAACTGCGGTCAAACAAGACTATTTCACCCTTTGCCGGCAGATGAGCCACATATCTCTGGAAATACCACTGGCTTTTTTCTTTCTCCGTAGGCACTCCAAGTGCCACCACTCTCGCCACTCGTGGGTTTAGAGGCTCAGTTATGCGTTTGATCACACCTCCTTTGCCAGAAGCGTCTCTGCCTTCAAAGATGACAACAACTTTCAATCCCTGCCTTTTCACCCATTCCTGCAGGTGAACCAGTTGTTCTTGCAATTCGAGCAAAGCAGTGTTGTAGGTTTCAGTATTCATGTGTGCGCAAAATGGTGAAGCACCAAATTAACAACTAAAAATCTGGATGAAACTAAAGGCTGTCAGCAGTCGAGCTGATAATGGTCAATGCAAAGGGAAGGCTTGAAGGATGAAAAGGGGGGAAAATAAAGAAGGGGTATATAGACCCCCTTCTAACCAGCGATGTAAATTGTAATAGAATTTAAATATAAGGGCGTTGTGAGGCTAGGCAGGAGTTTTTCTCGACCAACAAGATGTTTTTTGGGATGAAAAAAAAATCAAAATCTAGACATAACGTGGCTTTTAAACCCTGAGTTTCCACGTTTTGATCAATTACAATCGTTTGTGATTGGCTCAGATGCAATTCTGTCCAAAAAACAGCGTACAGAAAAATCGTGTGGGTTTCCTTCGTCATTAAAACTCATTCTAACAATAATATTCACGCGGATGATTTCCCGCCTTAGCAATTTTCCTCCTTTATCGACTCTTCTTTGTTTGGTATCAAACCTATAGGTCGGATTATTTGATTCGGTTAAGTTAATTGTGCAGAACTAAAAGGTTACAGAAGAAATGATTTTGGCACACGAAGTGGTGTTAACTTACATTTGAATTTTTGCTTTATTATGCCAGATAAATCTACTTCTTTCAAAATAAAACTTAGACGATTCAGCCGCGAGGGATTTCTTATGGTTCTTGGTGTGGCTGCTGCGTCATTTGGACTTGAGAGCTTTTTGCTGCCAAACGATGTGCTCGATGGGGGTGTTACGGGTATTTCTCTCCTTCTGGCTGTGGTAACAGAGGGGCGTCCCTCTCTTTTTATATTTCTGATCAATATTCCGTTTTTGGTTCTGGGCTGGTGGCAGATTGGCAAAACCTTCGCTATCAAAAGCTTTTTGAGTATCACATTGCTGGCCATTGTGATCTACAATTTTCATTTCCCAACACTTACGGATGACACATTGCTGGTCGCCGTGTTTGGAGGTTTCTTTCTGGGGTTGGGAATTGGTTTTTCCATTCGAGGTGGGGCCATCATTGACGGCACGGAGGTTTTGGCCATCTATCTGGGAAAGAAAACGGGCTTCTCCGTGGGTGAGCTTATTTTGATTTTCAACGTATTGATTTTCTCCGTAGCGGCGTACCTTCTCTCACTAGAAACAGCCATGTACTCGATCATCACATACTTTGCCGCATCACGAACGGTGGATTTCGTTTTGGAAGGTTTTGATGAATATATTGGCGTTACGATAGTTTCCGACAAGCATGCTGAAATTCGCGAGATGATCCTTTCGAAGCTAAGACGGGGTGCCACCATCTATCACGGCAGCAAAGGGTTTAGCCTACAGTCGAACCCCGACGCACGCACCAACATCCTCTACACCGTGATAACGCGTCTGGAACTGGCACGTCTGGAAACGGAGATTGCCAGCATAGACCCTAGTGCCTTTCTGGTGATGTCAAAAGTGAAAGATATCAAAGGGGGTATGATCAAAAAGCTGCCGCTCAAAAAGTTGAAGAAGCTTTAATCAGACTCTCCCCAGGCCGTAGCAACGAGCTTTCTGGAGCCGCCGTAATCACGGTGCTCGCACAAGTAAATACCCTGCCATGTGCCTAACGCAGGACGGCCATTTGCTATCGGAATCATCACGGATGCCCCCAAAAGTGAAGACTTGATGTGTGCCGGCATATCATCCGGGCCTTCGTAGGTGTGGATATAATATGGCGCATTCTCCGGCACCATTTTATTGAAATGGGACTCAAAATCCTGCCGAACCGTAGGGTCTGCATTTTCATTGATAGTCAATGAGGCTGAAGTGTGCTGGATAAAAACCTGCAGCATTCCCTTCTTGATCTTTCGGAGGTCCGGGATTGCGGAAAGCACCTCACCCGTAACCAAGTGGAACCCCCGGCTTTTTGCCGAAAGCGTAATATGCTCCTGAAAAAATATCATCGGTCAACTCTTTCATGTGCCCCAATATCTGGCTTATCATCTCGCGGGATACCCAAAACATCAAATTCATATCCCAGATCTTCTCCTTTGTCCCTGGCAAAAGAAAGAGAATCTAACCGGAAGTTGAACTCGAAAGGATCAACAAAGCCAGGAAAGTCATTTTCGGTGGACGTGTAATTAGTGGTTCCAAAATCTTGTTCGGACTTAATGATATTAGAACTCATTTCTAAGGTAAAGTTGGCATTGCCAGAAGCTTCGAAAAAAAGTTCTTCATCGTTTGGACCCCAGATGATGCTGTTCCTAATAAGCACGTCAATATCTCCATATAGGAATTGGTTTTGCTCTATTTCCAGTTCATCTGTGAAATAAAAAGAGGGGTCTTCATTTATAAAATAGCTTCCAATGTTGGAAAAGGTACAATGCTCATATCTGTAATACCCACCGAGAGCATTGACCACAGTGAAGTTGCCACAATTGAAAATTTCGGTGTTTTCTACTAACAGGTCTGAGGTATACGACTGAATTCCTGTTTGAGACATGTGTCTTATGCTTGCATTAGCCAAAACAAGGTCATAGTCAGTGTCGTCATCAGGAGTGCCTATCCTAAGTCCCTGCGTTCCGTTCTCCAAATCAGCATAGCGTATCTCATTGTTTTTACTTCCTTCCAAAAAATAAATTGCGTCCCACTGTCCAGGGGCTATTTTATAATTTTCATCGAAGCGTGTATTTCTGAACACAACACGATTGCTCGAGTCTCCAAGAACCTTTAGCGTACCCTTCACAAAAACCGCCGCTTCATTGTCAAGATAAATTCGTGCTCCCGGTTGTATGGTCAATGTGCAAAGTGAGTCAACCAAAATGCCATCATAGATCACATATGGCCTATCTGCTGTCCATGTTTGATCACAGATTATTTCGCCGTTGATAAAGTTGGCATCCTGACCCCAGGCCACCAGTTTCACATGGCCGCTGTTGCCATTCCAGTCCACCACCACCGAATCCTTGACAATGTAGGGGAGGTTTATATCCTGCGGATCGATTTCCACATCCACCAGCACGAGCAGACTATCGCCACCAAAGAGCACCTCGTCTTCTATTTCGGTTCCAAACTTGCCATTGACAATGATTGAGTAAGGTGATGACTCCCCCTTACCTAGTCGAATACTCGAAATAGAAACTGCTTTTTTGGATGGGTTGAAAATCCTCAACCTCTTGGTGATGCTCGTGCGCGCCGTAAGGAGTGTATCAAAAATCACAGTGTCCGTACTAAAGTGTAGATTGATAGAGCCTGATCCGGAAATTTTTTCTTCCACGGGCTCACATGAGTAAATAAGCAACCCGGTGATTCCCAGTAAAAGTGCTAGACCTAAATTTTTCATGTTGTTTGAAATAAACGCCTGTGGCCCTTATTTATTCCTGATTTTCGGCTTTCATTAATTCGGTGTTCTCGGCGATCCTCAGTTTTTCAATGAAGTCACCAATATCTCCGCCCAAAATAGCCGGCAGGTTATACACCGTATGCCCTATTCTGTGATCTGTCACTCTTCCTTGCGGAAAATTGTAGGTTCTGATTTTATCAGATCGGTCTCCAGAGCCTACAAGTGACTTCCGCTGTGAGCTGATCTCATCGTTGTGTTTTTTCAGCTCCATTTCATAAAGCCTGGAACGAAGAACCTTGAGCGCCTTATCATAATTGGCATGCTGTGATCTTCCATCCTGACATTCTACCACTAATCCTGAGGGTGCATGTGTAAGCCGGATGGCCGACTCTGTTTTGTTGATGTGCTGACCACCTGCTCCTGATGCACGAAAGGTGTCTTTTCTAATGTCTCCCATATTGAGCTCTACATCTACCTCCTCTGCTTCGGGCATCACAGCCACCGTAGCTGCAGAAGTATGCACCCGGCCTTGCGATTCGGTGCTCGGCACACGCTGCACACGATGAGCCCCTGACTCAAATTTGAGCTTGCCGTAAACATCCTCTCCGGTAACGCTACAGACAATTTCCTTAAACCCGCCAACTGTTCCTTCCGTGAGGCTCACTACAGAAAAACTCCACCCTTCGGTTTCTGCGTAGCTTTTGTACATCCCAAACAAATCTCCGGCAAATAGCGCTGCTTCATCACCCCCAGTTCCTGCGCGGATCTCCAAAATCACATCTTTGCTATCATTAGGGTCTCTCGGGATAAGCAGTATCTTCAATTCCTCCTCAAGTTGCTCCTTTTGTGGTGCCAACTCATCCAACTCTCCTTTGGCCATCTCCCGAAAATCCGGGTCTTTCTCTGTTTCCAGAACCTCTTTGGCACTGGCAATATTTCCTGTGACTAAAGTGTATTCGTCGTATTTCGTCACGATCTTCTCCAGATCGCGATACTCCTTGTTGAGCTTGGTGTACTTGCCCATGTCAGCCATAGCATCAGGTTGCACTATCAGCTGCCCTACTTCCTCAAACCTGTGCTTGATCGCCTCTAATTTATCAATCATTCTTATTGCGAATTTTCAGGCACAAAGCTATAAAAGGTAAACGTAAGCTTAACCCCTAACTAATTTGGTTTTACATAGTTACCTTTGCAAACTAGTTTAAGACAGTAGGCATTATGTCAGTTCAACCAAAATTTCGTCCCACAGTTAAATCCGAATTCTCCCGCGTGCTTCGCGAAAGAGTGAACGGTTATTTTAAAGAAAAAGGGATTTCCACACATGCCAACGCAGAAATGGTTGTCAAAACCATCGTACTGATAACCGCCTGGTTTGGTACTTATGGTCTGTTGGTTTTCGGAAACGTCCCTCTTTGGGCTAGTTATGTCCTTTGGGCTGTTTTAGGAGCAG
The DNA here is from genome assembly GCA_039944535.1 of Cyclobacteriaceae bacterium. Lineage (GTDB taxonomy): Bacteria > Bacteroidota > Bacteroidia > Cytophagales > Cyclobacteriaceae > JAMZMI01. The sequence continues at coordinate 216,024 of JBDUYP010000020.1, read as the reverse complement.
TGATTGCGCTGGTCTCTATGAACATTGGCCATGACGCCATTCATGGGGCATACTCCAAAAAGAAGTGGGTAAAAGACCTACTGAGCCACGCATTCAATATCAATGGGGCCAGTGCGTATATGTGGAAAATCTCTCACAACCACGCGCACCACACTTTTACCAATATACACGGTCACGACGAAGATATTTCACCTGGTGATATTCTGCGTATTTCACCAAGTACGAAGCTGCTACCGATGCACAGATTCCAGCAATTTTATGCCTTCTTTTTTTATGGGCTGGCTACACTAAGTTGGGTTCTGATGAAAGACTACAAGCAGTTTTTCGAAAACAGAATCAATAACTATGACAACCACAAGCACCCGGCCAGAGAGTATTTTCTGCTGTTCTTTTACAAGTTGGTCAATTACGGGTTATACATAGCCCTCCCCATCATTTTCATGCCATACACAGTCGGTCAAATTGTGCTCGGTTATTTATTGTTTCACTTTGTTTGTGGAATGTACCTGGCTTTGATGTTTATGCTGGCGCATGCTGTGGAAGAAGTGCATTTTCCGCTTCCCGATGACGAAGGAATCATAGGAGACGATTGGGTGGTGCACCAAATGCACACCACCGCCAACTTCTCCTCCAGTAGCTGGTGGGCTGGATTTTTATCCGGCGGACTCAACACTCAAATAGAACATCACTTGTTCGCTAATATTTGCAGTGTGCACTACAGGTCAATATCCAAAGTGATAAAAGCAACTTGTGAGGAATATGGCGTGCCCTATCACGATATCCCATCATTTGGCGCTGCATTGAAGTCTCATTTCAACTTCTTGAAAAGAATGGGGCGAGAAGCAGACTACAGACCCAAGACAAAGCGGCAAACTCCCGCGGAAGTCAAACTTGCCCATGCCTAAAGCAATCGATGGTGTGGTCGTTGACCAGACCGATGGCTTGCATGTGAGCATACATGGTCGTTGAACCCACAAATTTGAACCCTCGCTTTTTTAGGTCTTTGGCCAATGCGTCTGATTCTTTTGTGGTCACAGGCACATCATTTCTGTGTTTCCAGTGATTGACCATGGGTTTTCCTCCTACAAATGACCAAATGTATTTGTCGAACGATCCAAACTCGCTTTGTACTTCTATGAACTTCTGAGCATTGTTGATGGTAGCGGAGATCTTCATTTTGTTTCTGATGATCCCCGGATCTAGCAAAAGCTTCTCCAATTCCTTTTCTCCAAAAGCCGCCACCTTCTTCACATCAAAACCTGCAAATGCATGTCTATATCCAGCTCTTTTTTTCAATATAGTACTCCAGCTAAGTCCCGCTTGAGCGCTCTCTAGTACCAAAAACTCAAAGTGCTTATGGTCATCATGGACGGGCACACCCCATTCCTCATCATGGTATTTCACATAATCATCAAACATACCTAAGGCCCAGTCACATCTTTTCATGTCCATAAATAATAGTCTTGTGCTTTAGGGGTTAATATATAAATTTATCGCTGGTTTGATCATCATGCGCAAAAACAACACTCTCAATTCTCTCCTCATACTTTTTTGCATCTGCTCAGGGCTGCAGGCGTTCGCTCAGGTTCCTGACAATCTCACTTCTACCCGGTGTGCGGTAGTTGTTTCCATACCCGAAATGTATCAAAATGGATATTCGGTAAGAGGGGATTGGAAAAAGTTTGCGCTAGATGCACATAAGAGCTTTAAAAAAATAGGTGTGGATGGTATCATTTACATTTATGAAGACGACCTAAAAGCTGGACCTGAAGTAACCAAAGCTTATAAAGACCTGCTGGAAAAAAGAGATATCTCCAACATCCTTTCGCTCTCACACTCCGGTGACGAAAGCAATCCCATGTTTGAAATTGGCATTTACCCTATCAAAGAAGAGCTTGACCTCAACAACCCATATTACAGTATTTCTTCTACCTCCCTCAGGGAATTGATGCTGGTACTCGGCCGGCAGGTTTTGCGGCAAGAGATACCCAGAACCAATTTTCTCATCCCTGATCAACCGGAGTTTTTGGATGATTTGAATTTATATACAGGCACCCGGTATGTCAATGTGCCAAGCAGACTGAAAAGTCTTGGGATTGCCGTTATTAAGTTTGATTCGGTGACAATCAAAGAAGGTTTGTCCGAAAGGGATATAGAAAAGCTGCGCAAAAAAAATGCTGAAGTAGCTGCGGCAAACAGGGAATTGGACAGCATCATGCAGCAATACCCTTTCAAATATGAACTGGTAAACTTCACCAGCATAGAAGACCTCTACAAAACAGGGTATCAGTATGCACTTATGCCACTGATAAGCTCGGGGCGCACCATCAAGCAGATGCTCAACTACCCAACTGCGCCATCCGAGACTGTGTATATTTCAGAAATATCAAAAAAGGGTGAAAAGCCCATTCTGAAGCGAATTCCGGCAAATGGTAACATGGCGAAGTTCTACATCAAGCAAACGATAGTAATGGATGTACACGTGGGAAGCAGGTGGGACGCTGACACCACCTGGCAAAAGGCACTGGAAAACTTTATAGAAAACATAAAGTTCGATTTTAATGTCAAATAGAGTCACATGTCTCGCCAACTCAATTACTTTCAGACCCGATCCAAAGCCAAGCCCATACCCATTGAGCCGTACCTGCAGAGACTTGGCCTGGCGAAGGAAGAGCCGTCTATCGCTTTTCTAAAAAAAATCCATAAAGCCCACCTCCTCTCTATTCCATTCGAAAATCTGGATATTCATTATGGCCCAAAAATCCTGATGAACATAGATTCCATATTCGAGAAGGTAGTGCACCAGAGAAGAGGGGGATTTTGCTATGAGCTAAATGCCCTGCTTTATCATTTGCTAAGTCATTTGGGTTTTGAGTGTTTTCTTATTTCGGCCAACGTAAAAGGGAAAAATAATAGTTGGGGGCCGGACTTTGACCACATGGCAGTGGTGGCCAAAGTAGGAGATAAAGAGTGCTTGCTGGATGTGGGGTTTGGAAAACTTTTCGTGGAGCCAAAGCCTCTAATTTTAAACACTCCACAGCTTGATTACAATACCTACTTCCAATTTGAGGTGGATCCTGATGAGCGGATTATTTTGAAAAAATCCTCTGATAACTCCGTTTACGAGTCAGTCTATAGGTTTGACCTGAAGCCTCGGGAGTTTATCGAATTCCTGCCAATGTGTAACTACCATCAAGAGTCAGAAAAGTCTCATTTCACTCAACAAAAACTGATCACCCAGCTCTTCAGAAACGGCAGGATTACGCTCACTGATCGCAAAATCATATTTGAACTTAAGGGAGACACAGAGGAAAAACCGATTCTTAATGAGGATGAGTTTTTATCCAAACTAGAGCATCACTTTGCTATCAATAGCCGAAATTTGATTCTGGGAAAACTGAAATAAAAATTCAACTATGCTGGAAATAATTGCAATGATATCTCTCGGGCGAACCATCAAAAACATCGTTCAGGAAAAGGGACTCAGAGCCACGAGGTATATTATTAACATGGTGCTGCTTTGGATCAGTATGGAAATAGTGGGACTGTACATCGGAATGCAGCTCTTTGCAAACCCATTTGGTGCTTACCTTTTGGCCATTGCAGGAGCTGCCTTTGGCGGATACCTGGGCTACCGGGGAGCTGTTAACGCTCAACCTGAAACCATAGAATAGCCCGTGATCCTGGAAACCACATATACCAGCAGAGAAGTTACGCTTCAAATAAACGGGATCGTAGGAGAACCCTATTCACTTTTGGAAAGACTGAAATTGGGCGGTATTGGTTCGAAACGTATGCCCATAGCTGCAATCAGCGATGAATATCAGGAGTACCTAAAAGCTGCTCATTATAAAACGTACGCCAACATTGAACTACGACCAAAAGGGATCATCATTCATTTTAGGTATAAGCTGGAATCCTACGCATGGCCCATTGCATTTCATTCACTGAGTATAGAAACCAAACCTGACCTCATACTCCAATCAGAAGGCAAATTCATCTCTTTTGAAGAAGGTATAAAGCTCAACTCCGCATTTATAGAAAAACTGCTTGTCCGCTCCAAAACCGTTTAGTTATTCAAAATTACAGAGCCGCATTCCCACTTCCGGGTTCTTTCCTCACTCATCCTAGAAAATTTCCTAGTTATCGAAATTAGGAGGTTTTCTCATCCAAAATAACTTTCTTTAATTGCTGTTTCGATGAGAGACCACCCCAGCACCAACCTTATTTAGCTATGAACTTGAATTTTAGCATTCGAAAAAAAATGATGGTGTTTATCATAGGCACCATGATTCTGACTTACGTGTTTACGCTGGGCTATATAACACTGAGCCTGCGAAATCAGGCTATAGAGGAAGGCTGGAAGCTGGTAAATACTGCTGCCAGCCAGAAAGCAAATGAGATTTCCAGGATTTTGAGTGAAGACATTGCCGTGGCTCGGTCTATGGCCACAGCTATGGAAGCCGCTCTTTCTCTGCCCGCAGACCAAAGAACCGAGGTTAGAAAGCAAATCATGATTGGCGCCCTCAAATCCAACCCCAAATATGAGGCCGCCTGGATGAGTTATGAACTCTGGTCTATTGACCCAGCGTGGGACAAACCATTCGGTCGTGAAAGAGCCACCTATTACCTGGATGATGGTAAAGTTCAGGAGCACATCCGCCTGGACAACCTGAACGGTGACCCTGAAACGGGGCTGTATTCCTACATCAAACAAAACCCGCAAGAAATCATTGGTGAGCCCTACAAATTTGCTGCCTATGGCGGCAAATCAGACGAGCTTTTGCTAGGTGTTTCTCCGGAAGCTCCCATTATGGTAGATGGCAAGTTTGCCGGACTCATCGGAACAGACATGTTTTTGGATGACTTTGAATCAATGTCTGAGATAGACTTTTTTGATAGAGGCTTTGCTTTTCTGGTTTCAAATAAAGGAACCGTGATTACACACGAAAACCTGAAATATGCCAACCAGCCTTTGGATTCATTGCCCTTTTATCAAAATCTGGACTTTGACTTAAAATCAATCATCGCTAATGGAGAAACAAAGTCTTTTACTGCCAAAAACGCTGGTTTTGGCAAGGAAGAGGTGATGATCGCTTTTGCTCCTATTGAAATTGGATATTCGAAATCCCCATGGTCTGCCGGTTTGGAAATCCCCACCAAGGAAATAACCGGCCCTATTGCCAGAACTTTCTTTACTACTATCGCAGTTGGACTTATCGGACTAGTGATACTCATAATCATTACCTACAAAATTGCCACCTCCATCGCAAGGTCATTGGATCAATCAAGTGAAATGCTACAACGGCTATCAACTGGGGATTTAGATGCGGAAAACAGGCTGGACTTCAAGTCCTCGGACGAAATCGGCCAACTGGCAAAATCCGCAAACCACTTGATGGATCAGTTGATTTACAAATCAAACTTTGCACATCAGATTGGTCTCGGCAACCTGTCAGAATCTTTTGAGGTATCAAGCGATCGCGATATGCTGGGATATGCGCTTTTGCGAATGCGCGAAAACCTGGAGACCGTAATCAACGAAACCAATGCTGTCGTGAAAAGAGCAGGAGAGTCCGGCGAGTTAAGCACAGCCCGTATTGAGACTGCCTGGGAAACTGGTGCGTGGAAAGAGCTTAGTGATTCTATAAACTCACTTCTCGACTCCCTGGCAAATCCATTCAAAGAAATAAACCATGTGGTCAATGCCATGGCTGAAGGGGATCTCACCGTAAGGTTTAGCAGTAATGTGCAAGGAGACGTGGAGGTTCTTTCCAACAACCTGAACTCCGCTCTTGATAACATCAGCGACTTGATCAAGGGAATTTTGGCTGGATCCAAAAGTGTAGCTGATTCTGCTGTGGAAATGCTCGGGGTAAATGAAGAGATGACCCTCAACACCCGTGAGATTGCCTCCTCAATATCAGAAATGAGCCGAGGGGCACAAAACCAGGTGACAAAAGTAGATGAGTCTTCTAATCTGGTAGAAGGAATCCTCAGATCCTCCAATCAAATGGGAGATCAGGCCGATAAAATCAAAAGTGTAGCGCAGGAGGTCTCGGATAACAGTGACAAAGGGTTGAAATTGGTAAAAAAGGCTGGGTTTAGCATGCGAGACATTTCTGCTTTTTCGGGTGAAACTTATAATTCCATTCAGATCCTAACCGACCGCTCCAATGAAATTTCCAGCGTCCTTTCGGTCATAACCGACATAGCAGCTCAAACAAACTTGTTGGCACTCAATGCCGCCATAGAAGCCGCCCAGGCCGGGGATGCAGGACGAGGCTTTGCAGTGGTGGCTGAGGAAATTCGCAAACTGGCCGAGGACTCCCGCAAATCTGCAAAAGAAATAGAAAAACTCATTCTTGACGTGAAGAAGGATGTGTCTAGTGCCAGTACCGCCATAGAAATGATGAAGGCCAGTGTACAAAGTGGGGAAGATGCCACCAAACATGCTTCTGACGCCTTCAACGAAATATATGAGTCGGCCAATGCCAACCTCAATGTCTCCGATGAAATCAGAAACCACGTGCTTCAGCAGATAGATGCTATCAAACACGTGGTAACGATCACCGAGTCTGTTGTGGTAATAGCAGAGCAAACTGCTGCCGGCACTGAAGAAATCGCAAGTTCTGCTACCGAGCTTTCAGCAGGCATGGACAACTATAATGCGAAGACTGCAGACCTTTCTCAGGTCGCCGTAGGTTTGAATGAGAGAATAAGCAAGTTTAGATTAAGTTAAAACTTAGGTGAGTAAATCTTCCCAAAATACAGATTCATTGATGCCAGAAGGAAAAAGCTGGGTTGATCATGCCGAAAAAACCGAACTGGTTCACGGTACACAGGATTCAGTAAAAAAGGTAGCCGTCGTGGTATTCCTGTTGGGCAATCAGCAATACGGCGTACCAATCCATGACGTGAAAGAAGTAGTAAACGCTCCAGATATTTCTCCCATTCCTCAAACACAAGATTACATTTTGGGTGTGGCCAATGTACGAGGCTCAGTCATTAGCATCGTGGACGCTGAATCCAGAGTATCCTCTTCTTCCACCAAAGATGCAAAAAACACCGGTTTCGTACTGGTGATCAACAGTGAAGAATTTCAAGCCGGCATAAAAGTAAAAACAGTACCAAAAACCGTCATGATTGAGGAGCCCAGCATCAATAAATCCGCCTCAGTTTTACAAAACTTAACCGAAGACGATGAGTTCATCATCGGAATTGCCAAACACGAAGATCAAATGATCTTTTTAGTTGATATTTTAAAAATGATTTAACGATCTTTCCGCCCCCACCGCCAGCAAACCCAAACAACAACCAGTAATGAGTGACTTTTCAATTTTTGCCCTAATCCTTCTTTTTTCTACACCGCTATGTTTCATGTTGGTGAGGTTATTACTCAAGCAAACACTGCTATTTAAGCTGGCTTGGCCTCTAACCATACTTCTTGTTGTAATGTCCCTGCTAGGATATTTTGTGGCCGAAAAAGGGCTCATCCATTTAGCTTGGGTCTTACCTTTTGGTTGCCTTATTACATCTGCATATTTCAGGTATTGTTTCATCATACTAAGCATACCTATCCACCGTATATCAAAACGCGTCACCCTGCTAGCTTCAGGAGAGGTAGGTAGTATTCCAGAGGATTTGATCAATCGGCATGATGAGATTGGATTGTTATCTGTGGCCATGAATAGTATGCTACAGTCAATTAAGCAAGCCTCATCATTTGCTAAGGACATTTCTCAAGGCGACCTTGACACGGAGTACCATACCAAAGGAAAAAATGATATCCTCGGAAATTCATTGATCAGCATGCGTGAAAACTTAAAAATGATGGTGGGTGAAACCAATGAAGTAGTAAAAAGCGCCGGCGAAGATGGTCACTTTGATGAACGAATAGAACTGTCAGGAAAAGAAGGTGTGTGGCTGAGACTTTCGTCAAATGTAAATCAGCTGCTGGAAAGCATTTCTACCCCATTTGCAGCAATAAACAAAATAGTAAAAGCCATGTCGTCCGGTGATTTAACCCTGCGCTACAGAGAAGAAGCGAAGGGAGAAATAAAAACCATGGCCACCAACCTGAACCTTGCTTTGGACAACCTTGACGGCCTTCTTCATCAGATCTCTGAAAATGTGAAGGTCATTGACGAGTCTGCTAGTGAAATGAAAGTAACCGGCGAAGAGATGAACTCCAACACCAATGAAATCGCTTCTGCCATTGCTCAGATGAGTAATGGAGCTCAAAACCAAGTCTCAAAAGTCGATGAGTCCTCAGCACTCATGGAAAGGATTCTGGAAGACTCCAAAAAGATGGTGGCAAAGTCTGAAGCTATCAATGAAGCTGCCAAAACCGGAGCTAAAAGCAGTGAAAACGGAATGAGGCTTATTGATAATGTAGTCAGCAGCATGAAGGAGATTTCTGAGTTTAGCAACAAAACGGATTCCTCAATGCAGGTGCTAAACGAACGAAGCAGCGAAATATCGAGTGCCTTGAGTGTGATAACTGAAATAGCGGCTCAAACAAACCTGCTAGCTCTCAATGCTGCCATCGAAGCAGCGCAAGCAGGAGATTCAGGGCGAGGTTTTGCCGTAGTAGCAGAGGAAATAAGAAAACTCGCCGAAGATTCCAGAAAGTCGGCCAAGGAAATCGAAAAACTGGTTAACGGCGTACATGCTGATACTGAAGACGCTGTGAAAGTAATGGAGCAAATGAAAAAAGTCGTTAAAGGTGGAGAGGAAACATCTCAGACTGCCTCTACATCTTTCAAGGAAATTCTGGATTCCTCTAATAATACACTGAACTTCTCAGAAGATATCCTCTCCTCGGCGCAAAACCAGATTAGCAGCATCAACGATGTGGTCACCATCACCGAAAGTGTAGTGGTTATTGCCGAGCAAACCGCTGCTGGCACAGAAGAGGTAGCCAGCTCCGCAACGGAACTGTCCTCCGGGATGGGCAGCTACAATGAAAAGGCCCAAAGCCTGGCTGAAGTGGCTGAAAAGTTTAGTGAGGGGATCAGCATGGTTAGGCTATCCGGACAGAGCCAGGAAAACAACGCCCTCTTCCAAATGCGGGAAGCCTATGAAAAAGAGAAAAGCCTGCTAGACGCTCTGCTAGATAACATCCCTGATTTTATATACTTCAAAGACAAAGACAGTAGGTTTATCAGGAACAGCCAGTCTCATATTACGCGTTTTGGTATGGATCACCAAAATGAGATTTTAGGAAAATCTGATTTTGACTTTCATGGAGAACACGCTCGTGTCGCCTATGAAGAAGAGCAGGAAATAATCCGCACCAACAAACCCCTGATCAACATAGTGCAGAAAGCAGACCTTAAAAATGGAGAAGCCAAATACCTGTCCACAACCAAAATGCCTCTCAAAGACGTGGACGGAAACATCATTGGCACCTTCGGAATATCTCGCGACATCACTGACATGAAAATGAACCAAATGATGTTTGAAAAGGAAAAAAGCTATCTCGACGCTCTGCTCAACAATATGCCGGACTACATCTATTTTAAAGATAAAGACAGCAAGTTTACCCGTGTCAGCAAGTCCTACGCACACCTGGTTGAAAATGTAGACGAAATGATAGGTAAGTCCGACTTTGATTTCTACAGTGAGCATGCCCAAAAAGCCTTTGAAGACGAGCAAAGAATCATCAAAACGGGCCAGCCATTAATGAATTTCGTAGAGACTGTAGATCAACCAGATGGTTCTGTAATGACCGTCTCCACCACCAAAATGCCTTTAAAAGACCCAAATGGTAAAATCATTGGCACATTCGGCATCTCTAGAGACATTACCAAAGAGACTGAAAACATCAATAAAGAGAAATAGATAGAAAAAACTTTTGGTCGATTTGATCCGCAACTTGGACGAATAATGCTCGCGGTTAATGTCAACAAAACCTATTATTAAAGCTTCATACCTGAGACCGTTATGCTATTAATAAAACCAACCCATAAAACCCCATTAGTCAGGTTAGATCTGGACAGAGGTCGTTTAGATATCAAAGGTTTGTCATCCCCAGATCATAGCATTTCCTTCTACAAGCCAGTTATGGACAACCTCACAAACTGTCCGTCTCCGCCGAAGCATCTGGTTGTAAACATGTGTTTCAGTATGTTCAATACATCGAGTGCCAAATGCATTTATGAAATCCTCAAAAAAGTGAAGCATTTTGAAAAATATGGCAGCAAAATTCGAGTAAACTGGTATTACGATGAGTACGATGAAGACATGCTTGAGTGTGGTGAAGATTTTAGTGACCTGTTAAACCTCCCGTTTTGCATGCGCACAACCGAAGAGCTCAAGGTAATCGCTGCTCAAAGTCGGCTTAAGACCCGAGCTTTGTCTTAAAAGAGCTTCTTTTTAAATCTATATAAGGAGCACAATGGGCTTGCCAAATTCCTGATCATCCGTTTTTCTACCAGCACAACCACCGCCAAAGAGTATTGACCGAATTAATTTTAAAATTCAATCAAGAACTCTTTAAGTTTAACCTAACTAAGCGGTGCAAATTTTCTCATGATCATAGCAATTGTCAACCAAAAAGGAGGAACTGGAAAAACCACCACGACAATCAATTTGGGTCGTGGGCTGAGTGAATCCAAAAAACGCGTTTTGCTTGTAGATATGGATGCTCAAGGAAGTTTGGGATATTCTTTAGGTATTCAGCAAGCCGAAAGAAGTATGGCAGAGGTTATTCAAGGCGAGGTAGCTATCTCCAACATTATCGTATCACGAGAAAGTCTCGATATCGCCCCTTCGGGTGTGTCTCTGGCTGATTTGGAGTTGGCCATTGCAGATGAACCTAACCGTGAGTCAATCCTAAAAGGAATTCTTGATGAAGTCAAAAACGACTATGATCATATTTTGATCGATTGCCCGCCTTCACTTTCACTCATGACCATAAACGCACTCACGTGTGCAGACAAAATTATTATTCCCATGCAAATGGAGGTGCTCAGCCTGCAGGGCTTGGACCTTATATCAGATACGATCGAAAAAATCCGTCAAACCTCAAACCCCGACCTGACCGTTTTGGGGATATTGCCAGTCATGCTCGATAAACGCCGCAAGCTCAGCAATGAAATCATGGAGCACATAAGGGAAAATTACGATTTTCAAATTTTTTCAAATTATATCAGAACAAACGTTCGCGCATCAGAGGCGCCCTCTTTTGGACAAAGCGTGCTTACCTATGCCTCTTCTTCATCAAGCGCACAGGATTACAGATCATTTACCAAAGAGCTTTTGAAAACAATAAAGTAATGGCACTGGGAAACAACCTTAAAAAGACAAAATCGGTACCTCCTCAAGTGAAAGAAAAGCCTGCACCGCTGAAGAAGAAAAAAATAGTGCCCAAAAAGCTAATTGAACAAAAGGAAGCTTCTAAACCGGCAGTAAAAACTAAAAAGCATGGAGCCAAACCCAAAACAAAGAAGCCTGAGACTCATGGGGTTATTTCTCCCAATGAAGTTCAGAGAAGAGAGACCCTTCATCAAAAGTTTCAGTCAGAAATAGAATCTTTGGCGGACACCAAAGTACACCTGGTAATCTTCAGCCTTTCAGGCAATCAATTTGCCGTAGAAATAAACAAGGTCAATGAGGTGGTAAAAACACCTCTGGTGACACCTGTTCCCAGGACACCCGACTATATTCCCGGTATCGCCACTATCAGAAACAATAGCATCATTTTAATAGACCTGGCAAAAAAACTTGGGTTGGATGACGAAAGCTCCGATTATGATTATACCATGATTTTATCCAGCGATAGGTTCACTGTGGGCATTTTGCTTCCGGAAGTTCCCGGAAACATCCGTGTAGATGGTTCAGATATAGAAGCAGCATCAGGTGCCGTGACAGAGCTGCCTCGAGAAGAAACTTACATCAAAGGTGTAGTCAGGTATTCCGGACAAACGGCATTTTTTATAGATATTGATGAGCTGATAGAAGGCGACCGTATGCAATCACAGGTGAAGACGCCAACCGCCAAATAAGTGTACAATGATTAAAATACTAGTCGTCGATGATTCCGCTTTTATGCGGCTCCTGCTCGGAGACCTCCTCTCAAAAGATGGTGAGATTGAGATAATCGGCACTGCGTCTGATGGCCAGGAGGCAGTAAAGCAAACAGCACAGCTGAAACCAGATCTGGTTCTGCTCGATATGAACATGGGCGATTTTGACGGGCTCTACGCTGTGGAGCAAATCATGAAACACTGCCCCTGTCCCATTCTGATTTTGAGCTCTGTCGGCAACACAAACCTGGACCCAATCTTTGATGCCCTTAGACTGGGTGCGGTTGATTATATAAACAAACCAAAAAAGTGTGGTTCCAAGATTCGGGAAATGGAGAATGAACTCATTGCCAGAATAAAAAAAGTCGTTGGTGCCAGTCCAAAACCAACCAACATAGAGGAAGCAGGCCTCAACCAGCTCACACACACATTTGAGCCCCAGCCACAATATGACATTATTGCCATCGGAGCATCTACAGGCGGGCCAACAGCCATAGAGAAAATAATCACATCGCTTCCTGCCAACCTCAACGTCCCCGTTGTTATCGGTCAGCACATGCCTCACAATTTTATTCATTCCTTTGCCAGACGCCTCAACTCACTGAGCCAACTTGATGTTGTTGTCAGCAAAGAAGGGCTCACCATCAAGCCGGGCATGATTGTTATTGCCAGTGGAGAAGGCAATACTGTCGTCAAAAAGAAGGGCGATACATGTACAATTGCTTTTTCTTCTCAGGAATATAAAGAATACAACAACCCCTCGATAAATGCACTTTTAGAGTCTGTGGCTTTAACTTTCGGAAACAAGGCGATTGGCGTGTTGCTCACAGGCATGGGCAAAGACGGAGTAAAAGGACTCAGAAAAATTCTGGATGCCGGAGGACTCACTATTGCACAGGATGAAGCCTCGAGCATCATCTATGGCATGCCAAAACTAGCCCGGGAAAAAGGCGCTGCTTCGGTAGTTTTGAATATCAATGAAATCGGAGGTTATTTGGTAAACTGTTTATAAACGTGAAATCAAAAGAATCAGAATATAAAGAGCTCTTCCTGATCGAAGCAAAAGACAATCAGGAACAACTGGATAAACTTTTTGTGGATCTTGAAAAAGATCACAAAAACAGCCGGGCCATAAAAGAAATCTTCCGAATCACCCACACCATGAAAGGCAATGCCATGGGAATGGGTTTTGATGCTATCGCCGAACTATCCCACGTCATAGAAGATGTCATGCTCGCCATACAAGAGCAAAAAATTCAACTTGGGAGCGACCTGTTTCACCTGATATTTCGAGCAAACGACAAGCTGAAAAGTCTCGTAACTGCGCTGGAAACAGAACAAAAAGTGAGCTACCTCGGCATAAAAACCAGCCTGACACTCTTCCTCCAAAAAGCACTGGCCGCCAATGATGAAAATGTAGAAGAAGAAACTGCCGACGCAGAGCTAGAAACAGAACAAGCAGAAAGCCAAATATCCTTTTCGGATGTGATCCAGGTGCCGGTGAAAAAAATGGATGAAATGATGAATGAGGTGGGGCAGCTCATTATCGAAAGAGATCGGCTCATTAGCTTATCCGAGCAGCTCGGAAGAGGCTCATCTGAGTTAGATGCCCTCAAGCGTATTTCCTCCAACCTCCAGTATAGCATCATGAACGTGCGCATGGTTCAGGTCGGCTTCCTTTTCAATAAGTTTCACCGTGTACTGCGCGATGCTTCCGCTGTTGAAAACAAAAAGGTGAACCTAATCCTCAAAGGAACCGATGTTGAAATAGACAGGAATATTCTAAAAATTATAGGAGACTCTCTCGTTCACCTGATACGCAATGCCGTGAGTCATGGGATAGAGAGTCCTGAAAACAGAAAAAAAGCCTCCAAAAACGGCGAGGGTCAGGTAGAGTTGGCGGCATCATATCAAAGAGACCGAGTCGTGATCTCTGTAACAGACGATGGGGCTGGTATAGATGTGGAGACGATCAGATCCAAAATCATCGCTCGCAAGCTGGTGTCAAAACAAGTAGGGGAAAGCCTCCCTGATTCGGAAGTAATTCAGTTCATATTCGCATCCGGGTTTTCCAATTCAGATGAGGTAAGCGCGCTCTCCGGTCGTGGAGTGGGAATGGACGTGGTGAAGAAAGCTGTGGAGTCTGTAGGCGGTCAGGTCAAAATCGAAACATCAAAAGGAGAGGGCACAAGAATAGAACTTCACGTTCCGGCTTCTTTAGCCCTGAAAGGAACCTTGCTTTTCGAAGTAAACAAACAGACCTACGCCATTGCGCTCTCTTATACTGAAGCTGTTATTACTAGACAAAAGACTGAAATTCAAAAATTAGGTCCGGGCCTCACCACAGACTTTCAAGGTGACGCGGTATCTCTTGTCTTTCTCCGGGACCTTTTAGAAATGGAGCAGCTTTCAGATGCCCATAATCGAGGCGCTCTTCACAAAACCTTAGATCTATCAGAAAATAAACCCTTTGATGTAGTCATCGTTTCCTACGGCAACCGCATCACTGGAATTGTAGTTGACAAGGTTCTCCAGCAAAAAGAAATTATTGAAAAGCCCCTGGCTCCTCCTTTGCAAAACATCAAACTCATAAGCGGAACTACAATTCTAGGTAGTGGAAAAGTTTGCCCGGTAATCGACATTACCGTGCTCACAGACACGGTACACAAACAAGCGCTAAAAAGACACCAGGAAACCACATGAAGCTAAGCGGTGCATTCGCCAACATTCAAAAACCTGCCGAACTCATTACAGACGAGGAGATGACTGCCCTGATGGTAGCCATCAAAAACCGCTATGGGCTTGATTTTACCAACTACGAAAAGCAATCCCTAAAACGCGGGGTGAACAGGCTCATGATGAAGCATGGCATGGAGTCTTCACTTGACCTGTGGGGCCGTATCCTCAAGGACTCTGTCTTTTTCAATGCCGCCATAGATGACCTGCTCGTCAACCTGACTGAGCTATTCAGAAACCCTGATGTTTGGATCAAGCTTAGAGACGAAATCCTTCCCACATTTAAAAAACAGCCATTAAATATATGGCATGCCGGGTGTTCCACCGGGGAGGAGGTTTATACCATGGGCATTGTTTTGGAAGAACTAAACATGCGCACCAGATCAAGACTGGCAGCATCAGATCTTAGCTCCAAAGCTCTGGAAAAGGCTCGCAAAGGGGACTATCCTCTGGAGGTCATCAGCCAATACCTAACTCCCTTTCTCAAATTCTTTCCCGGAAGAAAACTCGAAGACTATTTCGACTTTCATCACAAGCATGCCACCATCAAAGCTTTATACAAACAAAACGTTCAGTTCGAGAAGCACAACCTTGTGCATGACCCTGTTAATGAGAGTTATGACATTGTTTTTTGCCGAAATGTAATGATCTACTTTGACGAAAAATTAAAGCTGAAAGTGCTCCAGATGATATACGACTGCCTCAAGCCAGACGGTTACTTCATCATTGGCTATTACGACATTATGCCCGAGGCGGGAAAGAAATTTTTCAAAGTAGAAGATATCAAAACCAAGGTTTACCGTAAGCACAAAACAGTCAAACTATGAAATCACGTGTATTAGTTGTAGACGACTCAGCATATTCACGCATGTCCGTGAAAAATGTGATTATAGAAGCAGGGTATGAGGTGGTTGGTGAAGCAAAAACCGGAGAAGAAGCTCTGGACAAAATATCGCTGCTCAAGCCTGATATCATAACCCTGGACAATATTCTGCCAGACATGACGGGCATCCAGATACTCCAGACATTGAATCACGAGAAGCTACCGCATTGCACCATCATGATAAGCGCAGTAGGACAGCAGTCCGCTATAGAAGAAGCCATGTCGCTCGGTGCAAAAGCATACCTGATTAAGCCATTTTCAGAGGAACAATTACTGAACGAATTGAACCTATTGTATCACGCACGTAACAAACCCTGATTTTTTAAATCGGATTAATCTATTTTTTCCTTTGTCCACCGATAAAACGCGCCCATTCGTACATATTTTCTTGAAGTAATCAGGCAAAATGGAGAGATTACAAACCCAAACCAACAACCGATGCTAGACAAACTAAACCAAGCCGAACTGGAGGTCGCCTCCAAGCTCGTATTCGACGGAATGTCGATGGCCAAAAAGTCCATGGAGCAAATTTTGCAAAGCCCCATTTCCATGGTAAAAGTTGATTATAGTGATAAAATAAAAGACGCCCTCCCCCGATACGCAAAAGAGCCTGAGCAATCTGTTCACCTCATTAAAACCGACCTAATGGGAGAGCTCAAAGGGATGAGCCACCTGATCTTTACCGAAGATGAGGTAAACAAAATTTACCGTGCCTGTCTGCCCGCCACCATCATAGAAAGCCAAAGCGCTGAGAGTAAAATGATGAAGATGGGGTTTCTCACAGAAGTAGATAACATGATGGCCGCAGCGGTGATCACAGAGTTTTCCAACTTTCTAGGATTAGAAATTTACGGCATGGTGCCATCTCTGGATGTGATCAGCAGCCGAGGGATCAACACATATCTGGAAAAACAAACCTCAGGGTTTGATTCAATTATTCACTTCAAAGCCAATTTTCAAGGAATGGAAATGGACATATCCCCGGATTTTATCTGGGTGTTTCATGAAGAGTTTATGAATAAAATTAAAGACTTAGTTTAAGAGAAGAATTTAAAACCAAAAGCTACAATGAGCAATACAGTACTAATAGTTGACGATTCTATTTACATGAGATCCCTGATCAGGTCTGCTTTGGAAGAAGCCGGATATGAGGTCATAGGCGAGGCAAAAGATGGCGAGTCTGCAATAGACCTGGCTATGGAGACCCGACCCGACCTGATCACACTAGACAACATTCTGCCAGACATGATGGGGTTTGAAATATTAAAAGTCTTGAGAGAACAGGGATTAGAGTCAAAAATTGTCATGATCAGTGCCGTTGGCCAACAAACTGTTATCAACAAAGGCAAAGAGCTCGGAGCATCTGATTATATTGTAAAACCTTTCACCTCAGAAGCATTAGTTGAGGTGGTAAACAAGGTGTTTAGCGAAAGCTAGGCAAATACATCAACCGACCAAGCCTAAGATGAGAGTACTTTATGACCTGCCTATCCGTGTAAAATTTGCAGTGGTTCTCATACCATTAATAATCATCATTATCTGCTTTGACTATTTGCAAATCAGGCACAACTATCTGGATTACTCTGACTCAGATAGACTCAACCTAACCCTGCAGCTTGGAGTGGAAATCAACCACTCCGTTCACGAGCTGCAAAAAGAAAGAAGCATGGCTGTAGGCTATGTGACCTCCGAAGACCCAGATCTGCTAGAGTCTTTTCAGCAACAGCAAATCAGGTCTGATAGCACACTCAACCGGTTTTACGAAGAGCTAAGTACCGCGGAAACCGCCAAGGCCACAGCCGTTCACATCAATGATATTGAGTTATTAAAATCAAAGTTTGAGTCGCTGGCCAATATACGCAGCAAAATAGCGGACCGAACACTGAGTTCAGAAATGGTGCTGGACTATTATTCGGACATCAACAACGTGGCACTAAATGCCGTGGACCTGCTCATCAACGAAACACGAGACAAAGAAATAGCCCAGCAGGTGCACGCACTGATCTACTTTCTGAAAGCCAAAGAAAGAGCAAGTATCGAAAGAGCCATAGGAACCCACGCATTTTCGAGCAAAGAAATGGACGATGAGCTTTATGCTGAGTTCACTTCTTTGGTAGCACAGCAGCAAGCATACATTGATGCTTTTTTAGTTATTGCTGATTCAGAATCTCAAAAAACCTACGAAAGACTCATTGCCGGGCACGATGTGGGTGAGGTAGAGCGCCTGCGTCAGGAACTACACCTGCGGGAAGCATACGCCGTGAAGCCTGGCTACTGGTACGAAATGACCACCAGCAAAATCAACTCCTTAAAAAAGGTAGAAGACAGAATTTCCGAAAGACTCCTCAACAGAACAGTAGAGCTTTCAAGTACTGCATTTCAAAAGTTCTGGTCATTCATAGTGCTGGATATCATCATCGGGGTGCTTGCTTTTTGGCTCATGTCTATCATCGTGACCAATCTGCTCACCAATGTGAAAACGCTGGAAATCTTCACCTTACGTATATCTAAAGGGGATTGGTCCAAAAAAGTGCGGATTCCTACTAAAGATGAGATTGGGCAGTACGCCAAAACTTTCAATGTGATGGTGGACGAAATCAACAAGTCCCACAACATACTGAGAAAAGAGCGAGACAAAGCCAAGTTTTTATACAACAACATCTACAGGGTTTCAATCATGGTTTTCAAAAATATCCATCAGGGTATTTTTCTGCTTGACCGTAACTTCAAAATGAGCAAACTCTACTCCAAGTCAATGGAGAAGATTTTTGGTGTTGAAAAAATCTCAGGTGAGAACTTCGCCAATTTTATGCGACCGCTGATCATTCCCCGCGATCTGGAAGCATTAGAAATGTTCATGCGCCACTTGTTCAACGAAGATATGGATGAAGACGTGGTGAATCAGCTCAACCCGATCGAACAGGTAAAGATTTACAATGAAATTGAGGGTGTGGTCACCACAAAATACATCCGGGTAAACTTCACACGAATTTGGAGAAAAGACCGCATCAGCAATATCATGGTGACAATCTCCGATGAAACAGAGTCTGTATTGCTGCAAAAGCACCTCGAAGAGGCGGAGAAAAAGAAAAAGCAGGAAACCGAACAGGTATTGAGCATTCTCAAAATAGACCCAAGCCTGATTCGTGGATTTCTCTACAATGCCAAAAGAACGCTTCGCAGTATTTCAGAAAGATACGAAAGCGACAAAGAAAGCAACCTCAAGGAGCTATTGGATTTCACATTCCAAACGGTGCATAGCCTAAAGGCCAATGCTGTGGTAATTGGGCTGGATATCATGAGCGAGAAATTTCACGTCATCGAAGACACGTTGGAAGCACTGAAGCTGAAAGAAATAACAGGCAAGGACTTCCTCACGGTACTTTATGAGATAGACGATGCAGACAAGATGATCGATGAGATGAGCTCAATGCTCAGAAAGGTGGCCGATGTATATAGAAAATACCCAACAGGAGGCCATGTCGTTTCCAACATCATGTTGGTGGATAACCTGGAGCGATCAGTCAAGGTTCTGTCAGAAAAAATGGATAAGCCCGTTGACTTCTTCTTTAAAAATGAAGCCAATCTTGTCTTACCAAATGATCAGGTAGAGCCTTTCAAGGATATGATGCTGCAGCTTATTCGAAACTCTATCAAACATGGCATAGAAGACAGAGACGTGAGGTTGAAGTCAGGAAAACTCTTGAGAGGAAGCATCAGTATAGACCTGGACAAAGCCAAAAAAGACCTCTTACGCATTACTTACAGGGATGACGGCAGAGGTCTGGATTTGGATAAAATAAAAGAGCAGGCCATACAAAAAGGCATTGTCACACAGTATGAGGCAGATAACCGGACTGACAAAAAAGCCATGCACCTGATCTACGAAAGCGGTGTTTCCACTGTGGACCAAACCGATGAGCACGGCGGCAGAGGACAGGGAATGAGCCTTGTAAAGACTTTGGCCAAAGAAATGAAAGCCCGGCTCACAATGGATTTTGAAAAAGACAAATACTTCAAACTCATAATCAGCCTGCCATACAAAGCGGACGTGGACCAAACTGAAGAAGACCAATGAGGCTATTGATAGTTGACGACTCCTCAATCATGCGACGCATCATTGAGAAAAACCTGAATGAATACGATATCCAAATCATAGGGATGGCTGCAGATGGTGATGAAGCGCTCAAGCTGGTAAGAGCCAAAATGCCGGATGTGATTACCCTCGATATCACCATGCCGGGTATGAATGGGCTTGCCTGTCTTGATGAAATCATCAAAATACACCCGAAAACCAAGGTGATGATCATCACGGCACTTTCGGATAAGCTAACAGGCCTAAAAGCACTGGACAAAGGAGCAAGAGGCTTTTTGTACAAACCCGTGAACGCTCAAGATCTGGCCAAGGCCTTTGATCGGCTTTTGAAACGACCAGGCCCTAATCGCGGTGCGGGTATTCGGGATAGTGCAAGACGACAATAAAACTCAGGATCAGTAGGTAAAGTTTAATAGCTTAGTAAAACCTTTCAACTATAGAATTAATGAAAACAAGTAAAGCAGAATTCGACGCAACCTGTAACCTGTTTATCAATTCAGTCAATAACTATTTCAGACATTTGACCGAGGTTGACTCTGAGCTGAATGTACCCTACCTGAAAGAGTCCGAAGGGTTAGTGCTAAAAGATTATACCGGAATGATTGGTATTTCCGGAAACAGAAAAGGGTTCGTATATATCTCTGCCAACAGAGACATGTACGAGGACTTGATCAAAATATTTATTGGCATTGACACCCCGTCCGATGAGGATATCCTTGACATGGCTGGTGAAATTTCAAATGTTGTGGCAGGAAACGTTCGTGCCAACCTCGGTGCAAACTTTATGATCAGCGTTCCTTTGGTCTTTCAGGGCATGCCCGAGCAGCTAAAAATACCTGATGATGTCTCTATCTACGTCATTCCAATCATGTGGAACAATCATGAGGCGTACGTCGTAATAGGACTTCAGTAACATTCACAATGCTCGACCAGGAACCAGCATATTTTAACCTTGGCCTATCCTCGGATCAGGATCAGACAAAGAGAAACTACTTCTCTATGTTTCCTGAAGAAATTGTGGCAAGCGTGCTAGACGCCTTCATCATCAATAAGCCTATGACCGGAAGCGCCGGGGGTGATGGCTTTTGGGTTCATCAAGCAGGGTCAGATCTTTACCTTTCTTTGTTCGATTGCATGGGTCACGGCCACCTGGCCAGCATGATGACCCGCATATACACCAAGTATCTGGACAAAATAGTAAAAGAAGAAGGTGTTACTGACCCAGGCACTATTCTCAGGTACCTGCACCATCAGCTCATGAGTAAGTTCAAAGAAAAATCCAACAAGCAAATGGGCCCAGCAGCTGACGTAGGGTTGATCAAAGTGAATCTGGAGGTACGAAAGCTTGAATTCTCAGGTGCCAAAATGGGATTGATACAATATGAGGACAAAAAGCTAACCGAGATCAAAGCGAGCCGTTTTCAGATCGGCGATATGTATGAATACCCCCATGACTATAAAACCTCCTCTGTAGAACTTAAGCCTGATGTGCCATCTCATATTTACCTGATGAGTGATGGGTTTAAAGATCTAATGGGCGGATTTGATGGCAAAAAGTTGTCGCCAAAAGGTGTTCACAGAATTTTAGCAAACATTCAGGACCAGCCCATTGTAAAGCAAAAGGAATCAGTTTTGTCAGAAATCAAAGATTGGCAGGGTTCCACTCCACAGTATGACGATATTCTGATATTAGGATTTGCTGTTTAGTACGAGTTGGGTTTAGGAACCCGAAGTGTTCAACCTGAGCACATCCAAAAACTTATCGTCCATAATCCAAATGAAAAACGGCGCAATATTCACTGCCTGCCCTTCCAGCACAGATTTTACATGAAATGCCGTTTTGTGAATCTTGTTTTCCTTCTCAAAAAACGCGTTGATATCTACTCCTGGTAGAATCTGGATTTTCGGTACGCGCAGCTCTAGCTGTACACCGAGAGCCTCTGAGATCTCTTTCACCGAAAGAGCCGCAATCACATTTTCAATCTCAGACATGAAGCCATGTTTCATGAGTTTGTTTTCCGTCCGCTTGTCTGATTTGAATTCATCAGGAAGACAAACGGAGTTGATCAAATCCACCTCATGATCCAGAATGATAAAATAAAATGCCCCACTGATGTCTCCCACAAACAAAAGCTTGACCAAATGAACTTTAAAACGACCTAGCTGATCTAGCTCGGGGATGTTTTCCAATGGGCCAAGACTGTATTTTATATGGTTGGCTTTGATTCTGATCCTGAGCATCTGCTCCATAGAGGTCACGGCTTTGTTCAACGCTACGGTAACCAATTCCGAAACGATCTCTATTTGCTCTTCCGAAAATCTATGCATATGCATTGCGCAGGGAAATAGGTTTTATGGTCATTTCCTTAAAGATAAAGCACAATCTTCTTCAACTTCACATTTTTCTGATCGCCCATTCGACATTCTAATCTCAATGAGCAACCACGCCACAACATTCTACTGGGTTAGCTTCAAGTGTGCAGCAATCGCAGCAGCAAATCGCTCTGCGCTTCCTTCATTCTGCCTTAGCCACATATCGGGCTCTATCAGTTCCAGCTCCACAAGTGACATTTCTCCCTGATCATCCCAGGCAACATCCACCCGGGCATATACCGGCTGAAGCTCACAAACTGCTACCGCATGTTCTGCAAATTCAACCTCCCTTTTGGATGCCTGATATTGCTCCACAGTCCCTCCAAAATCACTTTGAACGCGGAAGTCTCCTGCTTTTGCTTTTTTCAGAACTGCATGAGAAAACTTACCATCAAAAACGACAAATGAGACCTCTCCTCGCTCGGCAATATTTTTTAGAAATGGCTGGACCAACATACACTCCTCTGATATCAGTTTTTTAAAGACCTCTTCATGTGCATCAACATTCCCTCTGTCTATCAGGTAAGTATGCCGCGCCGTGCCGGAAACCGCTGGTTTAATGATAGCGCGGCTATATGAGCCTTCTGCAAAAACTGCTTTCAGTGTAGTTTGCTCTCCTGCCTCCACATATCTTGTGGGCACTATGCGCACCTCACGGTCAGCCAGATCCTGCAAATAGTGCTTGTCCATATTCCACCGAACCAATTCCATGGGGTTGATCGTCTTAATACTATCAGCCACACGATCAATCCATGACAGAAAATCTGAAAACCTGTAAAAATAATCCCAGGTAGAGCGGAATACCGCATAATCAACTGACGACCAATCGTAATGAGGGTCGGCCCAGTTCACTCTCTCAGCTTCACAGTTGTATTGCGCTAAAGCAGCAGCAAGAAGCTCATCTTCCTTTAATACTTCCTTTTTGTAGGCATCCGATGGGTTTGGGTCAATGTATCTCGACTCTGTAAGTAGAGCTATTTTAGTCTTTTGCATATTGTGAGTTGGTCACGACAAGCAAACGTAGGATTTCATTTTGAGTTAAAAGTTTTATGTAAATTCAATGCTTCGCTATCTGTCATTCCCATGGAAATTTTAGGCTTTTCGAAAGTTGAGTACCTAATAACCTTTCAATCAATCATATTCGCCTTTGTAGCAACCATGTTTCTTGATGGTTGGGGGCTCATGTTAAGGTTTCGAAAACGGATTAAAGCCGATTTCATTTACCTTCTATTATCCTTTGTGCTTTTTTGTGTGATGCTCATCCATTGGTGGAATCTGTTCGGAAGAGCCTACAAAATGAGCAGAAGCATGCTGGAATTTCTAAGCATAATTCCATACACAGCTATATTCTATTTTGCGGCAGTTTTGCTTTTTGATAAAATCCGGCGAAAAATAAAAACAGATAAAACCATAGACCTCAAACAGCTTTTTATTGAGCAGAAGACACGTATTTATTTAAGCCTACTCCTATTTTTCGTTTATGATATTGTATTGACCATACAGCAAGATTCTCTCATTTTCAGAGTCGCAGGAATAGGGATTTGTCTTGCCGGTATTTTCGTTCAGAAAAGGGAGGTACATCTGTTTTTATTGCTTCTTTCCCTATTTGTAATCGTTGCTTATGTGATAAGCGAGTATTATGGTTTCATTCCATTAAGGTCAAATAATATTTCATACTCCAAGGCCGAACATTTGACAATTTTCATTTCTGTCATTTACGGCTATGTCATTTCCGTTTTTCTGCGAGGTTGGTCTGGACTCTTTCAACTGCGAGAACATGCTTTTTCAGCCACACAATTTTTGTGGTCATTGTTTTCTTTTGTCTTTCTCGTAGCAATATGGTGGGGCTCATGGGAGAGAACTGCTTTAATCACACAGAGCATTCTTCACTTTGTGGTTTTCCTCATTGTCCCATTTATCATATATCTCATTTGTGTTTTGCTTTTTCCTAATGAGCAAACCGATAGCTATAGCAACCACTTTTTTGCGAATAAGCAAATCATTTTTGGCCTCTTCGCGCTCTTGCTAATTATGCAGATTGCACTCTCTTTCCTTTTCCTCGAATCAAGTCGTGATCAAAACTATTTCAGGGCAGGAGGTGTGGTTTTAGCTTTGATTTCAGCCAAAGTGAACAACCTCATGTTTCACAAAATATTGGTCACAGTTTCTTTTATTTTGTTGATCATTAATATGCTCTTTTGATCATTTCTCCTCTTCAGGATACTCATATCCATACATCTCGGTGATCTTTTTCTTTGGTATGAGCTCCACCTCCATGGTCATGTAAGTGTCTTTGACTGGTTTGTCCATGCGGCCAGTTTCTACAGCGGCAATTTTATCAATGACATCCAGTCCCTCTACCACTCTACCAAAAACGGTGTATTCGGAATCGAGGTGAGGAGCCCCACCTACGGAGGTATACAGCTCCAGTCGGTCCGCATCAAAATCTTTGTTGAGGTCTATTCCGAGCTCCTGCTCCACCAACTCCTTGTTTTCTAAAGCCAGTTCATTCATGGCATCAAAGTCCCTAGCTTTACTCAACTCCTGAAACTGCTTTGTCAGTTCTTCAAACTTGGGATCGCTAAGCAACTTGCTTATTCCCTGATTCAATTTTACCTGATCTACGGTTAGCTCATTTTTTGTCCAGACCTTGCCATGTACAATGTAAAATTGAGTAGCAGAAGATTTTTTCTCAGGGTTCACCTGATCTCCCTGGCGAGCAGCGGCAAGCGCCCCCTTGGTATGGTAAAAGCCGTCAACAATTTCGGCTGGGATTCTGTCTTCCTCGGCTTCCCTAGTGCCTTCTTTGGCATTTACATTACCTCCCTGTATCATGAAGTTTTTGATGATCCTATGCCAGGTGGTACTGTCGTATCTTCCTGATTTGGCCAGCTCCAAAAAGTTCTTCTTATGCAGTGGCGTCTCGTTGTAAAGAATGGCTTTCATATCGCCATACTCAGTATGGATCGTCACGACAGCATCTTTGTTGTCATCGCACGCTGTTAGCATTGTTGTCAAAACGGCTAATACTATTAGAAGCTTTTTCATTGTTCTCTTATTTATTCAATTGACTTTTAATTTCTTTTAAAATGGCCTCTCCTCCTGCCGAAAGTAGGTTTTCGGCCAATTCGGTTCCCAACCTCTCAGGATCTGATCCTTCGGAAGATTTTACAATTCTTTGCTTTCCATCAAGACTTATTATTCCGCCCGTGATGTGAGTTTGTGAGGCCACATTTTTGGCCAAAGCAAAAACAGGAATGCTACACCCACCTTCTAACTTTTTTAGAAAAGCTCGCTCGGCGAGCAGGCATTGCTCGGTTGCTTCGTGGTTAATCAATGCTCTAATCTTTGAGGCCTTGTCTCCATTGAGCGACCGATGAGATTCTATGGCGATGCTGCCTTGACCTACAGCCGGTGTAAACTGATCCAGCGGGAGTTTATGGGTAATCATTTCATGATAGCCCATGCGATGAACTCCGGCATACGCCAAAAGCAAACCATCGCATAACCCAGATCTCATTTTCTCTATTCGTGTCTGAAGGTTGCCGCGTACTTCCACGGTTTTCACTGATGGATAAAAATGTTTTAGTGTAGCTATTCTGCGGGTAGAAGACGTTCCTAGCGTCACCTCATTATTGAGGTCAATTTTCCTGTCCGAAACGATCACATCATTGACCTCTTCTCTCTCACTAAAAGCGATAATTTCAAAGCCTTCTTCCAGGCTGGACTGCATGTCCTTAGCTGAGTGCACCGCAATGTCTATTTCTCCCTTGGCCAGCTTTGCTTCGAGTTCTTCCGTAAAAACCCCTTTACTTCCTATTTTGGCAATGGAAACATCCAGCACCTTGTCTCCTTTGGTTTCCATGAGCACCAGCTCTGTTTTGAGGCCGCCGGATCGAAGTTTTTCAGCCACGTATTCAGCCTGCCATAGCGCCAGTTTACTTTTCCTAGTTCCTATTTTTATTGCGTCCATCAGCTTGCCTTTTTTCTCAACAGCTCACTTATCTTCAGTGATAGGGCCATAAATGTGATTTTTGCGTTCGCATTGCGCGAAAGATAACCAAGGGCTTTGCCCAACTCTGTATAGACTCCCTCCAAAGACTCCAGCGAAATAGCCGCTCCAAATTTCACGATGAATATTTTTTCATCCCCTTCCCTCACAATAAACGACTCCACACCCGATTGCGACAATATAGATTCACGCACCAGGGTTAAACCAAACTCCAGGGTATTTCTCTGATCTGGTTTAGAGCTTTTTGAAAAGTCCTCGCTCAACCCAGCCAGTGCTTGCAGGTCTCCTTTCAGGCACAACTGCATCCAGTGTTGAAATGACTGATAGGCCACCTCTCCCACAGATTCCAGTTCTTGCATCGCCTTGCCAAGACTTCCGCCTGACATTCGGCTGATTTGCTTCGCCTTATTCGCATCTGCCCCTTTCTTGTCGATCAGAAACTGCTGTACCTCGTCATCCGTCAGTGGGGGCACAGAAAACAACTGTACCCTTGACTTAATTGTGGGCAAAAGGCTTTCGTATGCATAGCTCACCAGCAAGTAGATAGTCTGTGTGGGAGGCTCTTCCAGCACCTTCAAAATGCCGTTTGCTGCCGAGGGATGCATATATTCCGGACACCAGATTACAATTATTTTAAAATCACCCTCAAATGATTTCATGCTCACGGTCTTGATGATCCGCCGGCTCTCATCTTTGGTGATAATCATGTTCTTATTATCAAAACCATTGAGAGACACCCAGGTACTAAGCCCTGCAAAAGGGGTTTCTGCAGCAAACTGCCGCCAGTTTTTCTGAGTCTCGGCATGATGTTTATCCGCATCCGTTTGTTTTGAAAAACTCAACTTCGGAAAAAAGAAATGAACATCCGGGTGAATGTATTTTTTCATCCTTTGACAGTTGACGCAAGTCCCACAGGAGTCTTCAGCCGTTTTATTTTGGCACAGCAAAAATGTTGTGAATGCCAGAGCCATAGGCAATGCTCCGCCCCCTTCTACTCCACTAAACAACTGGGCGTGCGCAATGTGATTATTCTCGTATGAGGATATCAATGATTGCTTTATTTCTGCAAGACCGGGGATTTCTGCAAACTGCATATGTGTTTAATCAGCGTCGGATTTTAACCAGGAAGAAAAGTGCTCAAAGATATGATTAAGGATGGCTTTATCTTCAGGCGAAAGAGACAAATTTCTCCGCTGCATCATGCGGTCTGCTGATTCCATGGCTTTGCTGATCTGGTATGTAGTAAAACCAGCCGCTCCTCCCCATGCAAAACTAGGAATATACGTTCTCGGAAAACCTGACCCGAAAATATTGGATGAAACACCTACACTGGTACCTGTGTTGAACATGGTGCTAATCCCTGTTTTTGAGTGGTCGCCCATAATCAACCCGCAAAACTGCAGGCCACTGTCCAAAAAGGAACTCGTTTCATAATCCCAGAACTTCACCTTATCGTAGTTATTCTTGAGGTTTGAGTTATTCGTACCCGCGCCAATGTTACACCATTCACCAATTACCGAATTTCCAAGATAGCCATCGTGACCTTTGTTGCAATATCCCATCAGAACGCTATTAGAGACTTCTCCGCCAATTTTACTTGCTGGGCCTACCGTCGTGTCTCCTCTAACTTTAGCTCCCATCGCTACAACTGAGCTTTCCCCCAAAGAAAAGGGCCCACGAATCAATGCTCCTTCCTGTACCTGCGCATCCTTGCCTATATAAATAGGGCCAGCTTCAGCGTTGAGCATTGCCGCTTTTACAGTTGCTCCTGCTTCTAGAAAAATATCCTTTCCGTAGCAGACTGTGTGTTTGTCAAGAACTGGTTGTGAGTTTCGTTGGCTGGTTACTCTCTTATAATCGCTTTTAATTTCTTCTCCATTCTTATGAAATATATCCCATGGCCGGGCAATTATGGATGGACTACTTTTTAGTTCTGTCGATTGAAAGGAACCTGAGTCTGTTTCGGGTGTGCCCCAAAACGCCAACACTTTATCTGTGTAAACGAGCTTTTCGCCATTCTCCAGCGATTTTAGAGAGGAAACCACATGAGGGTCAGGAATCAAGCCTGAATGAATCCACAAAGATTCTTTGGGGCTTGGCAGACCAAATTTAGGCGACAAGTATGGGTCGGAGGCAATCGATATCTCAGCGTCAGGAAAATCGTGTTGCCACTTTTCAATAAGCGTGAGTATGCCAACACGTAAATAACAAGTTGGACGAGTGAGTGTAAGTGGATATAGTTTGATTCGATCTTCGGGAAGATCAAACAATACGATTTGCATCAGACAAAAATAAAAAAGTCTTCAGGATAACCCCGAAGACTTTGAAATCTTGTATGAATAATATTTTCTTATCCTTTTTTGTACTTCTTATTGAATTTCTCAACTCTACCGGCAGTATCCAAGAAGATTTTCTTACCTGTGTAGAACGGGTGAGAAGCAGAGCTAACCTCTATCTTGATCAATGGATACTCGTTTCCATTTTCCCACTTAATCGTCTCGTCACTTGACATTGTTGATTTAGTCAAGAATTTGAAGTCACTTGTAGTGTCCAAGAAAACAACTTCTTTATATTCCGGATGGATTTCCTTTCTCATAATTTCTGTCTTTCTTTAAAAAGGATTGCAAAGATAGAATAAAAAGTAGGATATTCAAAAGCCCCTTTTTTAATATTTTTGAGCCTGTGAGGTACTTTCTTATATCCCTTTTTGCTAGCGTATTGGTAAACGTCTCTGGTCAGTCCACAGATGTTCCTCTCAATAGCTCAATTTATGACATTGTAGACAGGTGGGACGCAAAGTCTGAAAAGCCTTTCTTTTCAACAGTAAAGCCCATTTCGAGAACATCTATCGCTCGCTTTTCTAAGCAACAACCCGAGGAAGTTTCTGGAGTTTCAACCCAGGATCTACACAGCGTGAGGCTGGAAACCAGAGAATATCAGGATACTCTTTGGCGGGGAAATAAGGTAAACCGACGTTTTTATTCTTACCCTTCTGATTTTATTTCGGTCAGTCAAAAGGATTTTGACTTTCATCTTAACCCGATAATCGCGCTAAGCGCAGGCAAAGAATCTACATCTGGAGATTTGATTTTCACCAATTACCGGGGATTAGAGATGAGAGGAACCATAGATGACAAGCTTTCATTCTATACGCTACTCACCGAAAACCAAGCCCGATATGCTTCATACGTCAGAAATGTAATTGACTCCACTCTCAATGTGCCCTATGAAGGTTTTTGGAAGCAATATGGTGATACTGGCGTGGATTTCCTCAGAGCACAGGCCTACGTTGATTTTAACATGACAAAGCACATTGCTGCGCAGTTTGGATATGGGAAGCACTTTATTGGTAATGGTGAACGATCCCTTATTCTCTCTGACTTCTCCAATAACTACCCATACCTGAGAATACAAACCCAAATATGGAAGTTTCAATATACCAACCTGTTTGCTCAGCTAACTGCAGAAACCTATGGGGGTACGTTTGGGCTCCTTGGAACAGGGTCTTTTCCCAAAAAACATCTCGCCCTTCATCATTTGGAAATGAACATAACTGATAATTTCAGTTTAGGGTTGTTTGAGTCTGTGATCTACGGAAAGGCCGATTCGCTTGGCAACAATGGACTCAAGGTAGAATATCTCAACCCGATTATCTTTTACCGTGCCCTGGAACAGCAAGATGGCAGTGCCGACAATGCCATTTTGGGTTTGGACTTTAAATGGACCATTTGGAAAACTGCCTCCATATATGGGCAGCTGGTAATAGATGAGTTGATCGTAAGTAAAGCGTTTTCCGGTGACGGTTATTGGGAAAACAAGCAGGCATTCCAGCTTGGAGCCAAATATTTCGATGCTTTTGGTATCAACAACTTAAAGCTTCAGGCAGAGTGGAATCAAGTCCGACCATATACATACGCACACCAGAGCAACTACACTTCATATACACATTACAATCAGGCTTTGGCTCACCCTCTTGGGGCAAACTTCAGAGAGTTCCTCTTTAGTGGAACATATCGTATAAGTCCGAAACTAACAGCCACGGGCGACCTGCTTCTGGCAAAATATGGAAATGATATTGGGGCGTTTAGTCAGGGTAGGGATATTCTCAAATCTTACAACCTGAGAGACATGAGCGTCATAACTGGTGTAGAGCTTCTGCAAGGAGATGAGACGGATCTGATGCTAATCCACGGCAAAGTGTCCTATCAGTGGTTTCATAATTGCTTTACATCCGTTGATTTTACCTATCGCAGTGAATCATCTGAGTCTGGCAAAGTGAATTCCACAACATCCATTTTTTCATTTAGCGTAGGCTACAACTTCCCTTCCAGAAGTTATCTGTTCTAATCGTTCATCTAAAAAGTATTTCTTTCCTGTTTTCGCCCAAAGTTTTTATCTAACTTTTCGCCCCGTTCAGCAATATCCTGATGAGAAAATTCAAACTATTCTTTTACCCTATTTATATCATCATCACGTTGGTGGTTTTGTATTTCAGTGTTGACATCATGGTCAACATTGAAGAATATAAGGCTGATATAACATTCAGTGACCTCAAAAAAGCTCCTGTATATCTTTTGAGCCTTTTCATTTTTCTCTGCATTTTCATGCTGACAGAGCTTGTTCTTGAAAACACACACATTATTTCATTGAAAAATAAAGTGAAGCAAGCCGAGCAGGAAGTGTTGAACCTTAAGGCCAGGCTTTATGATAAATCTCAAACTGTAGAGGAAATGCCAACGGAAGATGAGGAAGACAGCTTTGAGGATGAAGACGAGGGAATCGACTAAAACGAGTCAATCTTTCATCAATCCTTTTATTCAGTTACTTAAGAAATTGATATATTC
Organism: Cyclobacteriaceae bacterium; assembly: GCA_039944535.1. Lineage (GTDB taxonomy): Bacteria > Bacteroidota > Bacteroidia > Cytophagales > Cyclobacteriaceae > JAMZMI01. The sequence goes on along the minus strand of JBDUYP010000020.1, from coordinate 185,048 downwards.
GATCCATGCTTGCTAAAACGTATGGAAGTGCTGTATATGGAGTAAACGCCCACACCATCACTATAGAAGTGAATGTAGGTCAGGGTACCAAGTTTCTAATGGTAGGCCTGCCCGACTCTGCTGTGAAAGAAAGCGAGCAGCGCGTTGAATCCGCAGTGAAATATTTGGGGTACCGGATGCCCAGACAAAAAGTGGTGGTGAACCTGGCTCCAGCAGACATCCGAAAGGAGGGCTCTGCCTACGACCTGCCAATCGCTCTCGGGATACTGCAAGCTTCCGAACAAGTGGTTTTTCCAGAATTGGAAAAGTATGTGATCATGGGAGAGCTCTCGCTCGACGGAATTCTTCGGCCAATCAAAGGTGCTCTGCCAATAGCCATCGAAGCACGCAAAAGAGGTTTTAAGGGCTTTATTCTCCCAAAAGAAAATGCCTCTGAAGCGGCAATCGTTGATAATATTGAAATAATTGGTGTAGAAACCATTAAGGAAGCAATAGAGCATCTGGATGAAACAAACCCTATCAAACCAATGGAGTTTGATACACGGGATGTCTTTTTCAACGATAGCTCCAATTTTGAAACTGACTTTGCTGACGTGCAAGGCCAGGAAAATATCAAGCGAGCCATGGAGATAGCCGCTGCAGGTGGTCACAATGTGATCATGATTGGCCCCCCGGGGGCTGGTAAAACCATGCTTGCCAAACGCCTGCCTTCCATTCTGCCTCCTCTTTCACTACACGAAGCTTTGGAAACCACAAAAATCCACTCTGTAGCTGGCAAGCTGGGCGAGCACGGCAAGCTCATCGCAACACGGCCATTTCGCTCTCCACATCATACCATTAGTGATGTGGCGCTTGTGGGTGGTGGTGGCATACCTCAGCCCGGAGAAATCTCACTTGCCAACAATGGTGTTTTGTTTTTGGATGAGTTGCCGGAGTTTAAAAGAACTGTGCTGGAAGTAATGCGCCAACCTCTGGAAGAAAGACGTGTCACCATTTCCAGAGCGAAAGTTTCTATCGACTATCCGGCCAATTTTATGCTGATCGCCAGTATGAACCCCTGCCCATGCGGCTACTACAACCACCCGGAAAAAGAATGTGTTTGTGGGCCGGGAATAGTGCAGCGCTATTTGAATAAAGTGAGCGGACCTCTGCTAGACAGGATAGACTTACACGTAGAAGTAACGCCTGTATCTTTTGACCAGATGACGGCAGACAGAAAAGCAGAGTCAAGCGAAGAAATAAGAGATAGAGTAATCAAAGCACGAGAGATTCAAAAGTCCCGGTTTGATGATTCTTCTGAAACGCATAGCAATGCCATGATGGGGTCATCTCAAGTAAAAGAAGTTTGCCAGATCAATAGTGCCGGAAAAGTGCTTTTAAAAACAGCCATGGAAAAGCTGGGTTTGTCGGCCCGTGCCTATGATCGGATTTTAAAGGTTTCGCGCACCATCGCAGACCTGGCAGACTCTGAAAACATACAAATAGAGCACCTGGCAGAAGCCATCCAATACAGGAGCCTCGACCGAGATGGTTGGGCAGGTTAAAAAAGGTGCTGTAGATTAGCCTAATGAGTTTCGCAATCACCAAACCCACCCTTATTGTTGACGATAATATCTGTAGGGAAAACATCCGAAAAATGGCGGCAAAAGCCAAAAATTCGGGTGTTGTACTTCGCCCACACTTCAAAACTCACCAGTCCGCAGATATAGCCGATTGGTTCAAAGAAGAGGGCATTAGCAAAGCAACTGTTTCGTCAGTAGAAATGGCTACCTACTTTGCTGACAATGGGTGGCATGACATCACAATTGCTTTTCCTTATAACCCCCTCGAACACAAAGCAATCGAGCTATTAGCTGAAAAAATCAAACTCAATGTCCTCATAGAGTCTGAAGAGTCTTTGAAACACCTAAACCAAAATGTAAACACCCACATTGGCTATTTTATCAAAATAGATGTTGGTACTGGAAGAACAGGTGTGCCTCCTGCATTGTTTGATATTTTACCTAAGCTAAAAAGTCAAAACCCGAAGCACAAGCTGGTTGGTTTGTTGGCTCACGCAGGCCATTCATACAAAAAAATTGATCGAGCAGAAGCACTGAATATTTATTCCCATAGCATTGAAATCCTGTCTCAGGCAAAATCCCTACTAGGTGACCAAAACTTGATACTCTCATATGGTGATACGCCTACCTGCTCGCTGCTGGAGGACTTCTCTAGTGTGGATGAAATTCGCCCGGGAAACTTTGTTTTTTATGACGCCATTCAGCGTTTTTATGGCTCCTGTAGCATATCAAACATTGCCGTTTGCATTGCGTGCCCAGTTGTTGCCATCCATAAAGATCGAAATGAAATTGTAGTATATGGTGGAGGTGTCCACTTTTCTAAAGACTCAATAAAGGGAAGTGAATCTCCTTATGGACTTGTTGTCTCTCTTACGCCATCCGGCTGGCAAAAAGAATCCATTGCAAAGTTTGTTCGCCTTTCGCAGGAACATGGGATCATTAGCGGCTCAGATAACTTTATTTCTTCATTAAAAATTGGAGATTTGGTCGGAATATTGCCAGTGCACTCGTGCATGGCTGCTGATTTGCAAGGATCTTACCGGTCGCTTTCGGGCATGCGCCTTTCTAAACTGAACAAAGAATAAAATGAAAAAAAGCCTCCTCTGCGTAATTGCTGGTTTGTCCATTTTAATTTCAAGTGCTCAAAAGCCAGACTCCCTCGATATCATGATTGGGCAAATGATCATGATAGGCATTGGGGATTTTGATGTTTTGAAAAAAACCGAGCCTGTTTTCGAAGAACTGAAACAAGGGTATGCTGGCGGGATTATCCTTTTTGAAAAAAATATTAACAGCGCTTATCCTGAAACTTACCTCAAGGAAATCATAGATTATTCTCAGGAACAGTCTCCAATTCCTCTCTTTGTGAGCATTGATGAAGAAGGAGGGCTAGTCAACCGTTTAAAATCAAAATATGGCTTTCCCAAAACTGTAACAGCCCAATACCTTGGGAAAATTGACAATACAGACTCCACGTCTTTCTATGCTTATCAAACCGCCTCAACACTTTATCGGCTGGGTTTCAACCTCAACTTTGCCCCTTCTGTTGATGTCAACATTAACCCGGAAAATCCGATTATAGGCAAGGTAGGCAGGTCGTTTTCTTCAGACCCTTCACAAGTGGCCAAACATGCCGCAGAAGTTATCAAAGCTCACGATAGCCTGGGTATAGTGACCGCATTGAAGCATTTTCCCGGACACGGCAGCTCAAAGAAAGACACACACCTGGGTATTGCTGATGTTTCTACCACATGGCAAATGAATGAGGTTTTTCCGTATAAGATATTGCTCGACTCAGGTCTGGTACGAATGATCATGACCGCACACATCGTTAATCGAATTGTGGAGCCGGAAAAGCTTCCCGCCACCCTATCCAAAAACGTGATTACAGGCATATTGAGGGAATTCCTAAAGTATGACGGTGTTGTCATTTCCGATGATATGCAAATGGGTGCGATAAGCAAAGAATATGGGCTTGAGGAGTCGCTCATAAAATCCATCAACGCCGGAGTGGATATCGTCCTTTTTGCCAGCAATGTACCCGACTCTCAACTGGTTTCGGCCGGGCAGGTTCACCAAATAATAAAAGAAAAAGTGTTGCTAGGTGAGATCCCAAAAAGCCGAATAGAAGAGTCTTATGCACGAATTATCAAGTTGAAGCGCTCAATCGGCTTGAATCCTGAATAACTAGATTGTTATATTTAATATAGAATGACATCACTTTTAGCACTATCTTGGAAGCATGATTCAGTATAACCCAAAGACCTGGTTCTCCCTAATATTTGATGTATATAGTCGCTACGTGATGCGGCTGCTATTTCCTTTGATTCTTTTCGTTGGCACTTTCACCGTTCTGTTGGTCTTTTTAATTGTTGACGTCTTCCAGTTTCACTACGGAGGCACGGTTGCTTTTCACTCTATACTTGGGGTCATCCTGGGTTTGTTCCTTGTGCTACGAACCAATACAGCATATGACCGCTGGTGGGAGGGAAGAAAGCTCTGGGGACAGCTAGTCAATGACACACGACATCTCTCGATTAAATTGACAAACTACCTACCCGTTGAAAATGTAGAAGAGAGAGCTTTTTTCAGAAGAATGATACCCAACATCGTCTTTGCCATGAAGGAACACCTGCGGGATAGCATCCTGATAGGCGAGATGGATACCATAAATGACGATATCAAAAATGAAATCATAAAGAGCAAGCACCGACCAAACTGCGTGAATAAAATATTGTACCGCAGAATAATGAAGCTTCGCAAAGACGGCATCATAACTGATGAGCAACTGATTATACTCGATAAAGAAATCAAGGGGTTTACGGATATCATTGGTGCGTGTGAAAGAATCAAGACCACACCTATTCCATACTCCTACAGTATGTTCATCAAAAAGTTTCTCTTCATCTACAGTATCACACTTCCTTTTAGTTTCATGTGGGAGTTTGGCTACTGGACAGCCCCAGTGGTGATGCTGGCTTTTTATTTTTTGGTTAGCGTGGAGCTTATTTCTGAAGAAATTGAGGATCCGTTCGGTACCGATATAAATGACTTGCCGCTAAATGAAATTAGCTTGAAAATCAAAAGCAACGTCTCAGAGATTCTACACTAATTAAGATTTTAGCTCTGCAATGAGTATTTCCGAAACCGTTTCAAAAAAACGAGACACTGTCCCCTTTTGATCCGGCTGATTTACGACCTGACTTGCAGCTAAAACTGCCCCTGTCCAGCTTTCCTCGTGCCATTTTGCTCCTGATGCAAGTTTTGGGAGCTCTCTCGTATTTACATGTGGCCATGTGTTCACGTAGAAATATGGTTCGCTAAACTCTCCATCGCCAGGCGACATGCCCAAAGAAACAGTAGAGTCTGTTTCCGGATCTCCTGTGTCTTTTACAATAATCGAAACCGCCAGATCAAAGTGGTGAGGCCAGGTTTGTATTGTAAAGCCCTCTTGCCCCATGCTTTTACAAACTTCTTTTAGCACCACATACGTGTTGTGATAGTATTTGGAAAGCTCCAGCACCATTTGCTGTTCTGCCGAAAAAACACCCGCCCCTTTCGAATCATAATCTGGAAGATCGTAAGGAAGGTTCATGGTAAGGTCCGACGCATCTAACTCCAACTTTCCTGTTTGCTCCTCTAGCCAAATCAATAATTGATTTTGGCTCTTGCCCAAAAGTCGTATTTGAGAAATTGTGTTGACTTTTTCGTCAACCAAATAAATATTGAAATCCAGAAAGCTAAAAGAGGCGCGAAATGACCTAACTCCTGTAACCCAATGACCAGCCAAGCGCGTAAAGCCTGGCACCCATGCCAAAGTCGCGTTGGCATCATTTGGTACTTCCGGTAAGAACTTTCTGGCCACAGCACTCACGGGCTGCACGGCCTGGTGGGCCTGCTCCTTCGCGAGGTTTAAGTCTTCATTTGGAAATTCTATTGATTCAAAAGGTCGCCATTCAAACTGCATGCAATGTCAAAAAAAAGCCTCTTTGTTTTAAGAGGCTGATTAAAAATTTTAGTTTTCGTATTTCTTAACGGCTTTTTTAAGCGCCTCCCTGTTGGAGGTTATTCCCGGGTCACTGAAAATCCTTGACGAAAGTGCTGAAATAACACTTCTTTTATAGCCAAGTTTCTCGGCCAGCTCTTCACAATACTTAATCTCGCTTAAGTAAACCTGAGAGTCTATCTTCATCAGTTGAACGATGTTATATAAATACTCAAACCGATCCTCCTGACTCATTGTAGATAAGGGAGGCAATGGTTCTGGGTTTTCAACCAAATCCATTATTTCTTCTTCTTTCAGACCATTGGCTTTGCCTACCATCATGATCATCAGTTTTTCTTCTCCAGCAAACTCGCCATCAATATTGGCTAGTTGGATTAGGGCGCTTAATTGGGATCTTATACTCATCGGGTTTCGTTTTTCTGGCTTTTAATCTACAACAGTTTTTGAATATTCTGATTTATAATTCGAAGTTTTTGGTCTCACGCATGAGTCTGGCTCGATCGGCTGTGATACTCGGATCCGAATATATTCTGCTAGAAAGTGCTTTTACCACCTTCTTATCAAAGCCTAAATTTTGCGCAATGTTTTCGCAGTATTTTATTTCACTCAAAAACACCTCACTATCGATTTTCATCAATTGTATGACATTATATAGAAAGTCGAACCTCTCGTCAAATGTCAAAGAACCAAAATCAATCTCTACAGAACCTTTCTTCTGAATGTTCTCTTCCACTAGCTCATCAACCACCTCTTTGCCTAGATTATTAGCAACGGCAATACTGTAAATTTGTATTTTTTCCTCCTGGTCAAATGTCTGATCTGACATGGCCAATTGTATGAGAGCTCTGAGTTGGTTCTTATGTTTTTCCATTCGTCTTAGGTTGTATTTACATTAAATATAAAAATTTGATTCGACTTGTCATCAATGCATATAACTTCCTGCGTTAATATCAAACGTTGCGCCGGTTGAGTGATCAGCCATTCCGCTGGCAATAAAGGTAATCAGAGGTGCCAGATCCTTTGGTTCGGTTAGCCTTTCAAGAGAAAGATCTCCTTTCGTATGATCCTCGCCATATTTTTCCATAAACTCCTGCGCCATATCCGTTCTTACGAACCCAGGAGCCACAACAAAAGCCTTAACCCCATCTTTTCCAAATGCCGCGGCGATTGATTTTGTTAGCGCTACAAGTCCTGCTTTGGACGCGGCATAAGCCATATAATCTGCTTTTTCACCCTTGAAGGCTGCACGAGAACTTATGTTTATGATTCGTCCCGATGATTTTCTTTTTAAAAAGTGTTCTACGGCTTTTTTGCACAGCACTGCTGCGGAAGTAAGATTGACCTGCAAAGTCTCATCCCAAGACTTAACCCAATCATCTTCACTAGTAAGAATTGGAGCCGGCAATGCCACTCCCGCATTGTTAATCAAAACTTCCAGGCTTCCCATTTCTAAAACTACACGTTCAAATAGCTTACCAGCCTCGTTTGGTTTTGATAAGTCCGCTTGAAAAGCCTTAGACTCATTTCCCAAAACATGACACAAGTTTTCTGCTTCGCGAACATTTTTATTGTAATGTACCGCAATAGTAGCCCCTGCTTCCGCTAGTTTGGTGGCTAATGCCTTACCAATACCTCTACTAGCTCCTGTAACGAGAATATTTAAGCCCGAAAGATTAATATACATGCTTATTTAAATATTTAATAGGTCTGAAAATTAGTGAAAGATGGAAACAGTCAAACCATCAATTTCATGAATTAAAAGTACTTATAAAAGGCTATTAATGTATAGTGGAGCAGTTGTGCAAAAATGCGCTTCAATTAGTTTCTTGTAACTTGATACAAAAAGGCGCTAGAATTAGATAAAATTATTATCTTAGTCCCACCTCCAGCTAATAATACAAGGTATTTTTCCACCAAAAAATCTAAAATGGGTATTGTAATCCCTCTAATTCTTATAAGCATTTGCTGTCTGGTAATTTGGCGCGCTGGAGACGGCTTCATGACAGCATCCGAATATATTGGTAGAAACCTTTCTGACGGTGTTAGGGGTGCCACGATCAATGCAATTGCTAGTTCAATGCCTGAGGTGTTTACCTCGTTTTTCTTTTTGTTTATCATGCAAGATGCTGAGGGCTTTTCTGGAGGTATAGGAACCACCGCAGGGTCCGCTATTTTCAATAGCATGGTTATTCCAGCTGTTGTCATTTTGGCTGTTGTGGGAGCTGGTATTGTTAAGAACATCAAGGTTTCTAAAAAAGTGATGTACCGTGATGGTATTTCCCTCCTTATAGCCGAGTTGATCTTTATCATCCTAATAAGTGGAGCCAGCCTTGATTGGTATCATGGGTTTCTCTTAATGATGGTGTATGTTCTGTATATTGTTTACATGTTTTGGTCCATGGATAAGACAGAGCGTGATCACATGCTTGATGAGGAAACCCATTTGACTGAAGAAGATTTTGAAGATGAGGAAAGAGGTCAAAAACCGTTTCTTCTCGGGTTGATTACTCTTGACCTGGAGCGGGTTTTTATAGGAAGAAATAAAATCAGTCCGTCAAGAGCATGGGGCTTACTTATATCGGCCACTGTTGCTATAGCCATGGTCTGTTATCTCTTGGTTTTGGCTTGTGAGTGGATTGGCGAGGATACTTATCACGTTCCTTTTCTGGGAGAATTTGAGGGTCTGGGCATTCCGGTAATGTTTGTAGCACTAATTTTAGCCTCCGCCGCGTCCAGTTTCCCAGATACCATTATTTCCATTAAAGACGCACAAAATGGCAAGTATGATGATGCCATTTCAAATGCTCTGGGTAGCAACATATTTGACATTTGTTTTGCTTTGGGCTTCCCCCTTTTCATATTTACTCTCATGCACGGGCCAATCCCAATGCCTCAGGAGATGGTTGACCTAAGTAGTGAATTACGATTCCTGCTGTGGTTGCTGACGGCTGCTGTCCTGGCCATATTTGTTTCAGGAAAGACAATGGGAAGAGGCAAAGGTATTTTCCTTTTAGGGTTTTACCTCTTGTTTGTCCTGTATGTAATTGGTAGAGGGTCTGGAAATGAAATCGCCGGAGCAATTGCTGATTGGCTGGTTTCTGTTGTTCGTTTCTTTAGCCTCGGCTAGTGTCTAAATAAAGAAATAACCCTCCATCTAAGGCTTTCTCTAATTGATATGTTTTGAGTGGTCTGCAACCCTGTTTTGATGAAATTCCGGTTTGCAAGTCAAATCGGTAGTTGTGCCAGGAGCATGTCACCTCTCGGTTTGCTGTAATATGACCTTCGGTCAAGGGATAATCCATGTGAGGACAAGCGTTATCAAATGCATAAAACTCTGAGCCCCACCTTGCGACAGCAATTTTTTTCCCTTTGACATCAAAAAGCCTAATATTTTGCTTTTCAAAAACCGCATCGGTTTGAGCCTTAGAGTTTGTTAATAAAATTTTACTGCTTGGTGTTTCATCGTTCATAAGCTGGCTTTAAAGAAGCTAAAATTATTGTTAACTTAGCAGCAAAATTTAAGACTATGGAACTTACCAACCCTGCAGTAACCGACGGAGTAAACCTTTTTGTAAATATTGTGGTATTCCTTATCGCATTTGGTGCTGCTCTTTCTCTTGTAGATTTCAAAAAAGAGAGTAGCAAAGACTAATAACGAATATCGGTTCTTTGGCTTGAGCCTCATAAATCATTGTTTGGTTTTATGAGGCCTTTAAAAACAAAAACCTTCGCTATTTCAAAACGAAGGTTCATTTCCCACTATTTATGAGTTGCCTTTTAATAGGTATCTATCAAAAGTCAGTTTGTTCAAACGTGATCCTTGGCATGATCGCTTACTTTTTCGTTTGGTAGAATGATCGGGCATACGATGGCCGAAACGAAAAGAACAAGAATTATGACTAGCATTATCATATTTAGAGCGTTTTGATTTTGTCCAAAGTTAATGTTATATCCTATTTAGGCACAACTAATCTCCCATAATTTAAACTACACCTTGAGCGATCATTGCATCGGCTACTTTTACAAAGCCGGCTATGTTCGCACCCTTGACGTAATCAACATATTCGCTGCTTTCGCGCCCATAGTTTTCGCAGTTTTTGTGAATGCTTTTCATGATCATTTTCAAGCGATAATCCACCTCATCGCGTGTCCAACTGAGCCTTTGGGAGTTCTGAGACATTTCAAGACCTGAAGTAGCAACACCCCCAGCATTGGACGCTTTTCCGGGGCTAAACAAAAGCTGGTTTTGTTTTATCAATACAATAGCTCCTTCTGTTGTTGGCATATTGGCCCCTTCAAAAACACCTCTACACCCATTCTCTACAAGCGATTTCGTGTCATTTTCATCAAGTTCATTCTGAGTGGCACATGGATAAGCAAAGTCACATTTAACCTGCCAGGGCCTGGAGCCTGCATAATACTTTGCGTTCTTAAATTTTTTTACGTACTCCTCAATCCTGCCTCTGCGGTTGTTCTTCAATTCTTTTATAAAATTGAGCTTTTCTTCATCAATTCCGTCCTCATCGTAAATTGTTCCTCCAGAGTCGGAGGCCGTTACAGGCTTAGCGCCCAATTCCAATAGCTTTTCTATGGTGAATTGTGCAACATTACCACTCCCGGAAACCGCACAAACTTTGTCCTTGAGGCCATCATTATGGGCTTCCAGCACCTCATTGCTGAAATATACGACTCCATAGCCAGTTGCTTCGGGCCGGATAAGGCTACCGCCAAACTCAAGCGACTTTCCCGTCAAAACCCCGGTGAATTCGTTTCGTATCTTTTTATATTGACCAAACAAGTAGCCAATTTCACGTGAGCCAACTCCAATATCTCCTGCAGGAATGTCTGTATATCCACCTATATGTTTAGACAGTTCTGTCATAAATGACTGACAAAAGCGCATTACCTCCGCATCAGAGCGCCCCTTCGGGTTAAAATTAGCCCCGCCTTTGCCCCCACCAAGTGGTAGTGTGGTGAGGCTGTTTTTGAAGATTTGCTCAAAAGCCAAAAATTTTAGGATAGATAGGTTTACGGAAGGATGAAACCTCAAACCTCCTTTATACGGCCCTATAGCAGAGTTCATTTGCACTCTAAAACCCCTATTGACATTAATTTCCCCATCATCGCTCGTCCAAGGCACACGGAACATAACTATGCGTTCCGCTTCACAAATTCTTTCCAGAACCTTGGCCTCTTGATATTTTCGGTGATCTTGTGTGAAGGGGATTATAGTTTCAGCTACTTCCCGAACAGCCTGAATAAACTCTGGCTCGTTGGGGTTTCTTTCACTTATTAGCTGAACAAAAGTTTTGACTTCCTTTGAATATGCCATTGGGGTTATGATCATGGTTACCCAAGAAAGTTAGGTTTTTTTTGTCTTAATGCATAATGAGTGTGAAAGCGAAATAAAGATTATAAAACCTTCACCTAAACACTAAGTAACATTTGATCGTTATTATTGGAAGAACAAAACCACCAAATGTATGAATGCGCAAAATCTTGATTCGGAGATCATTACTAAGGTGAAGTCTCTAAACACAAACCAAAAAACAGATGTTTTGGACTATTTGGAAAACATTCCAAAACACATCCACAGCACCAAAATTTATCGCAGAAAGGCCTTGAAGCAAATCCGAGAAGCTCTTCAGACAACTTAGTCGAGGTTTAAAACTCGATCATTAATCTTCTGATAGGACTATAATTCTGTCTTCATCTGACAAAGTGAAACTTTCACTCTTTTTAGGGTTTACATAAACCCCGTATCCTTTATTTGCATTTTTGGATTCTTTAACCACTCGATAACCAATGGCAACCTCATTTTTGCGGGCAGCCGATTCCAAAACAGTATAAAAGTTGATTGGTTCACCCACCTTTACATATTCTCGAGCTGGCTTAATATAAATTTCAGAGCCATCAGCGTCAAACAGGTCTTCAAAAACCCTCATCAGAAACTTGTTTTCAGAAACCTGACTCATCAATAAACTTATCAGTTTATCACTTACTATAAAGTCATCCGCACTTGTAATATCAGCGAGTTGACGGTTTCTGATATCAAGCATTTCACTTACGATCTTATATTTATCCCCGTTTTTTTCTGTGAAATTTCTGAGGTGAAGAAGTGTAATCAGTGTTTGAGCATCCGCTTCCTGAATTGGGAAGTAGTTTTGGTAACACAGAAGAATAATATAGTCATAGCCGTTCAATTGCATCGACTCGAGTGTCTCCCTATCGGTAGTGTCCATCACCTTAAATTCAAGGCTGATGTTTTCCATGTTTGACTCAATCTTGTGAATAACCTTTTCAGCGTCCGGAAACTTAGAAACAACTCTTACTTTAGAGCCCTTTGGCACGTAGTTGTCAAGTTCTTTGATAATATAACGTGCTCTATTATTCCAGCCTACGATTAAAATTTCTTCACTGCGTGAAGGATCCGGCTCAGTATAAATAATTTTTTCTTCTTCCAGATCGTAAACTTCTAAGGCATTAGGAATCAACGTATCATCGTCTTCAGTAATACCAATTACTCTATCGCCTTCTTTGAAGATGGTATCCATTGGTGGATTAACTTCTACAGATTCGTCAGCATACTGAATCCCCATTATTGCAGAATCTTCATAAGAAAAGAGTATTTCTCTGAACGTTTTACCAACGAGGGACTTCTCTTCCATAAAGTAAATCTCGTCTCCCCCAAAGTCCATAAGTTCGATATAAACCACACTCAAACCAGACTGGCGCGAGGTTTGAACCATAATTCTGGAAATGATTTCATCAGAAAGGATGAGTTCAACTTCGCCCTTCCCTACCATCTTGGCAACCTCAAAGTTTTTCTTATCCTCCATCTCCGCGGTTATGTGATAAGGATCTTCCCTTCGTTCCGGGTTTGTCACTATCGCAACAATTGTCTTGATTATCTGTGAATCGGAGTTTTCATTGTCCTTGTCCAAAATAATGATAGACTTGGTGTCGAAAGGGTTGGCTATATATAAATCGTGAACGTCAATCGGATTTCCCGTACGGCAAATGACTTGAGTATTAGCAGTGTCCCCCACCTTATCTCTAATTTCATCTTCCATATCCACTTTGTCCATATCGGCCAAAATCACAATGACTCCTCTTTTTTGATTCTCATTGGCAATGACCAACTCCGAAATGATTGTGAATATTTTGGAAGACCACCCAAGAATAAGCACATGATCCTGCTCAATTACAAATGAACGCCCCTTTCTTAGTTCGTCAATTTTGGTAAGGATACCGTTTGAAACCAAACCGATCAAAGTGGAAACCACAACTAGACCCAGGATAGTCACCAGGAACATGAAAAGCCGGAATGGCCAGTTTTCTTCATGGTTACCTACAACTCCAGGATCCAACACGTGTACAGCATTGACCCAAATGGATTCAAAAACATTGAAATTGGTGTCTGCGTCTGGATGGAACCCAATGGCTAGAAGAATCAATGCAAACACTACAATAAAGATCAAAGTGAAAATGCCCAAGCCCGAAATCATGGCTAAGGTTCCCTTGGAAACGAAATTGTCAAATCTGTACTTGAGCTTGGTAATTAGAGGGAATTTGCTACTCATTAATGTGGTCTTATGTGACTCAAAAGGTACGCAAAACTAATCCAAATTCTAAATTAAGCAGGCATCTGCATCTTGTTCATTCTATTTCCCCAAACAATAATTACTTATTCGAGGCATCCTCATGAATAGAAGGTCTTTTGTTTGTCTTAATTGACAAAGGTTTTTCGATGCAAGCTGTCTATAGCAAATCTGAAGCGTACTTTTCATAACAGGTTCAACATGCCCCCTTTTTCGAAAGCAAAAACGAGATTTACAGTATTTTCTCCAAATTTCGCTTAATTTAGAAAGACCGACGGTGATTAGATATGGACAATGATGTAAGAATTCTGGTAGCGGACGACCACACGCTTTTCAGAAAAGGGATGGTAATGATGTTGAAAACATTTCCTGGAGTGAAGGAAGTGTGGGATGTGGGAGACGGACAAAAAGCTGTAGACTTTTTAAAAGAGAACCCAGTGGATATCATCCTTCTGGATATCGATATGCCCGTGATGGATGGCAAAGACGCGGCACGAAAAATCCTTAATCGTTTTCCTGATGTTCGGATCATCATGGTGTCTATGCACGATTCTCTTGCCACCATTTCGGAGTTAATCGAAATTGGGGTTCATAGCTATCTACTTAAAAGCGCAAACCCTGAAGAGGTTCAAACTGCCATTCAGTTCATCAAAAACAATGATTTTTATTATAATCAGATTGTAGCCAAGGCGCTCAGAAATGTTACCGGCACCAATACTTTTTCTGAAGAGAAGTCTGGAGTCACAAAGCGAGAAGCGGAGATACTGAGGTTGATATGCGAAGAGCTCACCATGAGGGAGATTGGAGAAAAACTGTATATCAGCGAGAAAACCATTCACACTCACAGGAAAAACCTGATGAAAAAGACGCAAGCTAAAAATGCTGTGGGTCTTGTGAAATACGCCATTCAGAACAACATCGTTTCTTTCGCCTAATACCCAAAAAGCGGTATTTTCTCAAGTAAAGAAACGCCTTATCTCATTGTAAATAAGGCAGTTGAAACTACGTCTCTTTTTCTATTTCCCCGAAACCCAATTATCAGAAACACTCTCCTATTAAATTTGGAGCACCAATTAAGTTTGGTAGCCTCTTAGGTTGATGGTTAAAAGAATGTGGCTGGCTTGAAAGAACATACTCACTATCTAATCAAGCCAGCCCATTCGTTTTCTAATTTAGAAACTCATAAATACCAGCAACTCCTTGTCCACCACCTACACAAGCAGTGACCATCCCATATTTGTTTTTTCTTCTTCTCATTTCGTTGAAAAGTGAAATGCTAAGTTTTGCTCCTGTACATCCTAGTGGATGGCCCAGTGCGATAGCTCCTCCATTTACATTCAAAACTTCTGTATTCAGATCTAGGCCTTTTATGACCGCAAGAGATTGAGCGGCAAAAGCTTCGTTCAATTCTATCAAATCAATATCTGACTGCTTAAGTCCTGCCTGTTTTAGTGCTCTTGGGACAGCCTCTACCGGACCTATTCCCATGATGCGAGGGCTCACTCCAGCCGCACTGTAGCTTACCATTCTGGCTATTGGTTCCAGTTTGTGTTCTTTCACCATTTTCTCGGACATCACCATTACAAAAGCTGCACCATCCGAAGTTGGAGATGAGTTTCCTGCAGTGACTTGTCCTCCTTGCTTGAAGGCTGGCCTTAGTCCGGCTAGTGAATCCATATTGGTATCAGGTCTCACACATTCGTCAGTATCCACTGTGAAAGTTCTTTTCTTGCGTTTGTCTCCATCCATGAAAACCTCTTCCACTTCAACGGGCACAATTTCGTCTTTGAACTTTCCATCGGCAATGGCTTTGGCTGCTTTTTGATGCGAATTCATAGCAAACTCATTGGCCTCAATTGCAGAAATATCATAGTCCTTTGCTACCTCCTCGGCAGTAAGGCCCATGCTCAAATAGTATTCTGGGTTGTTTTCGGCTATTTTCCAGTTGAGGGCCGTTTTGTACCCTAACATGGGAACAAGAGACATGGATTCCGTTCCTCCTGCGATAATGCAGTCGGCGGTACCAGAATGAACCCGGGCACATGCGAGGTGAATGGCTTCCAGGCCAGATCCGCAGTATCTGTTGATAATCATACCGGGAACCTCCACAGGAAGCGAGAGCAAAGAGATCATCCTTCCCATTTGCATGCCTTGTTCTGCCTCGGGTATTGCATTTCCTACGATCAGGTCATCTACTCTTTTTGGGTCAAAACCATCTATTGAATTAACCAAGTGTTTGATAACGTCTGCCGCCAGGTCATCGGGTCTGTAAAATCTAAAGCCTCCCTTTTTGGCTCGGCCCACTGCTGATCTATATCCGGCTACTATATATGCGTTCATTTTTTTCTCGTTTATGTTTTAATAAATTCAGAAGAACTGCGATTAGTTTCTCAAAGGTTTTCCTTTGAACAAAATGCTTTGGATTCTTTCCAAAGTTTTTGGCTCACCGCAAAGGCTTAAAAACGCCTCTCTCTCCAGATCTAACAAGTACTGTTCAGAAACTAATGCCGGAGCAGTGAGCTCTCCTCCGTTCATCACCCAGGAAAGTTTTTGTGCAATTTTGGCGTCATGTTCTGAGATGTACGCTCCGTATTTCATTCCTGTCACGCCAGCTTCAAACATTGCCATTCCCGCTCTGCCTTGAACTTTGATGTCGTTTCTCATGACTGGCTGAGTATATCCTGCTCTTGCTATTTGGAGTACTCTGTTTTTGGCATCCGCCAAATGTCTGCTTCTGTTAAGCGTAATCCGATCAGAGTCTTTCAAAATATGCATGCCTTTTGCCTCCTCAGCAGAAGTGGCCACTTTTGCCGTAGCAATATTCATGAAGTACTCCTGTAGTGTGTTGAACTCTGGGTCATTTGGTCCATAACTATCAGAAGCCCGAAGCGTCATCTCTTTTGTTCCGCCTCCACCAGGGATTAGCCCTACGCCAACTTCAACCAGTCCGATGTAGGTTTCAGCATGGGCCTGAATGGCATCACAATGCAGTGAAAGTTCACATCCACCACCGAGAGCCAGTCCTGCCGCAGCAGAAACAACCGGAACAGATGAAAACCGCGCTCGCGTCATGGTCTGTTGAAACTGACGAATCATCAGGTCTATTTCATCATACTCCTGATCTACAGCAAACATGAACAGCATGGCCAGGTTAGCTCCGGCAGAAAAATTCGAAGATTCGTTTCCGATCACCAGGCCTTCATAATCCTTTTCGGCCATTTTGATGGCTGTGTTGATTCCCTCGATGACTTCTGCACCGATGGAATTCATTTTGGTGTGAAACTCCAGGTTGATGACCCCATCACCGATATCATAGATCGTTGCTCCGTCATTGGACCAAACAACTCCGTTTTCTTTGAAAGCATCCAGGAATATAAAGCCGTCTGTTCCGGGAATCTGCTTATATGATTTCGACGGTATGTCGTAGTAATGCTTCTTGCCGTTTTCGTACTTGTAAAAGTTTTCGTTTCCGGCAGCCAGCATTTCTTCTACCCAGGGAGCTGGCGCAAGGTCCATTTCCTTCATTTTATCTACACAGGCTTTTACTCCCATGGCATCCCAAGTGGCAAACGGCCCCATTTCCCAGCCGAAACCGGCAGCCACAGCCTGATCTATTCTATAAAGCTCGTCTGCTATTTCCGGAATACGGAAAGTACAGTATCTGAACAAGTCGAAGAAACTCTGTCGGTAAAAGTCCCCCTCACGGCCTTCATGATTAATGACGATTTGAAAACGCTTTTTGAGGTCTTCTTCATTTTTTGTTTTATCCAAAACATCAAGCTTGAGCTTGCTTTTGGACTCATATTCAAAGGTTTTGAGGTTGAGCTCGAGAATTTCTTTCTTGCCGCCTTCAACTACTTTTTTGTAGTATCCTTGTTTGGTTTTGTCTCCCCACCATTTTCGGTCATATAGTTCCTGAATGATTTTTGGCAACTGAAACTGCTCGCGTGATTCGTCTTTTGGAAGTCCGTGATAAAGACCCTGGGCCACTTTCACTGCTGTATCCAAGCCAACCACGTCCATGGTGCGAAAAGTCGCAGACTTCTGACGGCCGATTACAGGGCCGGTTAGTTTGTCAACTTCATTGACCGTAAGTCCCATTTTTTCAATGGTATGCATGCCAGACATGATCGCGTATATTCCCACACGGTTGGCAATGAACGCAGGTGTATCCTTACAAAGCACTGTTTCCTTGCCCAAAAATAAATCGCCGTATTCTAAAAAGAAGTTCGTTACATCAGGGTCTGTTTTTTGTGTTGGGATTACTTCAAACAACCTCAAATATCTCGGAGGGTTGAAAAAATGCGTTCCGCAAAAATGCTTTTGAAAGTCTTCACTTCTACCGTCAATCATCAGGCTGATAGGAATACCTGATGTGTTTGAGGTGATGAGGGTTCCTGCTGCTCTATGTTTTTCAACCTTTTCGAAAAGTGATTTTTTTATTTCCAGGTTTTCAACGATCGCCTCTATGATCCAGTCCACGTCTTTGATCTTAGCAAGATCATCATCAAAATTTCCGGTTTTGATAAGGGACGCTTTGGACGCATCATAGAGAGGGGCTGGCTTAGACTTGATGGCTGCCTGCAAAGCAGAATTCACAATTCTGTTTTTCACAGAAGAATGATCCAGCGCCAAGCCTTTTTTCTGCTCCTCTTCGGTCAGTTCTTTGGGTGCAATGTCGAGCAGCAACACTTCCAGGCCTATGTTGGCAAAATGGCAAGCTATACGCGAGCCCATTATTCCTGAGCCAAGCACTGCTACTTTCCTAATTTTTCGTTTCATCTAATGATTCTTCTTTTGGGGTTTTACAATTAGAATATCGTAGTTCTATTTTTTTGGAATGTCATGTATAAACTCCTCAGCCAGCTGACTGAAAAGTGTTTTGTCTTCTATCAACTTGATGACGGTTTGAGTCACTTCCAGGAAGTGGCTGATCTTTTCTTCGCTCATCATTTCGTGGATTTTCAGGTTAAACTCTTTCACTGCTTTTCGCGAAAACTCTCTTTTTTCTTTTCCTATTTCCGTAAGGAAAATCCGCACCGAACGCCCATCATCAGGGTCTTGTTCCCGATAGATCCAGTTTTTTTCTTCCATGCTCTTGAGCATTCGTGTCAGGGAACGAGCCTCCATACCCATCATGGGTGCTATTTTGGTGGCTGGCGTGCCGCTTTCTACATCTATATTTAGTAATACAAAACCCGTAGAGGCCGTGACATCAAACTCTTGTCCGTACTGATTGTACATACGAGAGATTGCGTGCCAGGCTACTTTGATGTTGTAGTCAATCGTTTCTTCTTTCGTCATAGGTCCATGGTGGAAAATCAAATATACATAAAATTTGTTATGCATGCATACTATTTTTCTCGCTCAAAATTGTCTGTACAAAGACAGGTCGCAGTTTAGCTTCTCACTAAATTGCGATATGGATAAAGAAATGCTGACCGAAATCCCCGAAGAATTTTACTCCGCCAGCACGGGAAGTTTGTTTGACAAGTGCATAGAATGTGACAAAAACCTACTCGATGGGGATACTGAATATCTGATAGAAAAAGCCGTGAAGAACTACCCCGGGTATAAGGCAAAGGATGTCTTGTTTGACTATGCTATTTGCATGGAGTGTGCGACTAAGATGCATAAAAAAATGTCCAAAGAATCGCTGGCCACCATACAGGAGTATTTTGAGCAGAACATTGACTTTCAGTCTAAGATGGAGGCTGTAGAAAGCGGGGACATGGATCGGCTCACTCAAAATTGTTTGATCAAGAACACACCTAAAAGTGAATCCGCAGAGTTTCAGCTTTATGCCCACTGCCGTGGAGATAAGCTTTTTATGGGAAACCCTCCCTATGTAATATGTGGAGAAGCGATGGAAGAGGTAATGGAGTTATTGTCCAAATCAACCAAAGATGAATTAGGTGGGTTCTTCAATAAGCATTTCAGTCCGGATCCAGATCTTTTCGAAAAGGATCCGAGTAGGCTCATTTTGATTTGACGACCGTTCAAATACTGGCAAAACGCCAATCTTCAGAGTTTAGTTTTATTTACAAAAGGGTGACAATGTCACCCCTTTCTTGTATTAGAACTTGAGACTGTAAACGATGTTGGGAAGGAATGGCAACTGAGGAGATTTTTCTATTTCTCCTGTAGCTTCAATAAAGTATTCGTTTACTGTTGCCTGGTTGTTGGTAATATTGTTGATGTCTATCTTGAATTCGCTCGTTCTGGTTTTCTTGTTTTTCCTGACACCAATAGAAAAATTCACGAAGAAAACATCATCTCCTTTTTTCCCGAAAGGGTCGGTTTCATCTCTCACTTCGGTTCCCAACCTTTGGCTTTCGGCCAAGTCTATTGGGGTATAGCGAGACCCTCCGATTAGTGAAGTTTTGGTGTTTACGAACATCACGCGGTTTTTCTCAGCTTTGCCAATATTGAACTCTTTACCCGCAACGACATTGAAAACATAGTTTCCGTCGAAGGCTGTTTTCCTTTCTTCTCCATCATTTGGCGTGTAAAGAGATTCGTACAACGAAAGCGTACTCATGTAGTAGAACCCTTTATTGAAGAATCGTTCCAAAGTAAACTCTGCTCCATAGTTTCGGCCAGTTCCTGAGTTACTCAAAGGCAAGTACTCAAAAAAGTCCGTTTCGTTGAGAAGTGAGTAGGTGCTTCCAGCCACATTTTCGATCGGCACATCATACAGGTGCTGATAATACGTTTCTACTTTGAAATGCGTGTTTGGTCCAATTGCCCGGTCATATCCCACAACAAAATGTGCAGCTTTTGAGGGCTTTAGGTCTCGGTTCGGAATGGTAACATTGCCTTGATCATCTGAGGTTTTACTTAGATAAATCGATATTGGTTCGAGTTTGCTGTGGATTCCCGCACCCACGTTGATAGATTGTTTGTTGTTTATCTGGTACCTGAATCCCAGCCTCGGCTCAAAACTCTGCGACTGGTTGAGGTCATAATAAAGGTGGTGAAAACCTGAAATCATGGTCCAATCCTGAGTGATACGGTATTTCCACGTAGTAAAAGTTTGCAATGTGTTGGCTTGGCCTTTGTCGTCCAGGAGGTTTTCCATGATATCGGTCTCAAAATCCAACGCATTCATATTTGCGTCAAATGTTTGGTGGCCCATGATCACTCCCACTTCCACTTTGTGTTGGGCGTTGAGCTTATAGTTGAATGTACTGCCAAACCTATATGCCGTTTTGTAAATCTCGTTGTTGTAATAGTTGAAATAACCATCGGTTCCTTCCGGTAGGTCGCTCGTTTCTTTGAGCAAGGTAGCAGTGGAGGAGACGAAGCTGCGCAAGAATGCTTTATCATTAATGAAGTAGGTATGGTTTAAGCCGAGTACACCCAGGCCGGCATTCATCTCTCCCCGGTAGAGTCTGACTCCTTCGTCATTTTCATCTTCTACATCTATGCTGCTCAGGCCTCCAAGGCCAAATACTGTAACAAAGTTTTTCTTGTTTATCGGAAGGTTTAGTTTGAAGCTGGCATCCTGATATTTAGGCACACCTCCAAAATCCAAAATGCCAGCATCCGAAAGAAGCTGAAGCGAAGAGTATCGATAGTTGGCAATGTATGATCCGTTGTAGTTTTTGGTAAAAGGCCCCTCCGCGGTAAAATCTATGCCGAAAACGCTGGCCGAAGTTGTGTATTCTCTGCGTTCGTTGTTTCCTTTTCTGAATTTCATATCAAAGACGCCCGAAAGTGCATTTCCGTATTCGGGTGCAAATGCCCCGGAAAAGAAATCAGAATTAGAAAGCATGTTGCTATTGAGCGAGTTGACTGGCCCACCTGTGGCTCCTTCATTGGCGAAGTGATTGGGGTTAGGGATTTCCACGCCTTCCAGTTTCCACAATATTCCTTTTGACGAATTTCCGCGAACGACGATATCATTGTTTCCTTCCTGGTTTCCTGTAACTCCGGCAAAAGCAGAAACCATTCTGGCTGGATCGCTGATAGCCCCGGCATATCGCTGGGTTTCTTCCACTGAAAAACTCCTGGCACTGATCATGGCCATTTCATTCAGAACCTCAGCTTTATCTTTTTTGGCTGTTACCACAACCTCGGTGAGGTTTTCAACGGATTCCTGAAGCTCAACGCTTAAAATATTCTCCTTGGCAGCATTTACTAGAATATTGGGAATGACTTTTTCCTCATATCCGACGTAGGTCACAAAAAGAGAAAGCCTTCCCACAGAGACATTTTGAATTCTGAAGTTTCCGTTCACATCCGTAATGGCTCCAACCAAAGGGTCTGATCCAATGATTTGGATAGTAGCTCCGATCAGGGGTATTTGAGAATCCTGATCTATAATAGTCCCGCGTAGGGTTTGGGTCATGTTTTGTGCAAAAACGATTTGAATGCTGGCGAGCAGGGATAGTATTGATAGGTACTTTTTCATATTCAGTTTTATGTGTTTTCATATTCATGGAAACTGAAAATGATTTTACCCCCACGTCGGAAGAAAAATTTTTGCGGCTTAGAAACGAATGGCTAATCGGTAACCTACCCAGGCTTTTTGTTTGGCTCCTTCAGCAAAGGGTTTACCTCCGATTTGTTCGTAGAACGACTGGTTTCGTTCTTTTTTGTTTGCAAACAAATAATAGTGAAGAAGAGGGCCTCCCTCAATAGACAAATGCTTGACTATCTGATAACCGAACGTGACACCAAGCCTATTGTCTATGGTCAACCCGCTGATGTGGCGTTCCAATGGTTGAATAGTGTGTGATGTAGCTTCAATTGCAATAAATGGATTTTCGGCCAGGTACCACTGACTGCCGAAACCCATGCCATAAGACCAAAGTTGATTGTTGCCTTTTGGGGTAATGCCCGCAGTGAATATTGAGTAAAATGAGTAACGACCTGATTTGAATGTGATGTTGTAATCGGTAACATCATTGTGGTCGAGTTCAAACCGCGCAAAGCCGTCTTCAGAAATATTGACTATTCCGAACATAAACCCTTTGTCTATTTTTCGCGCAATGTTGACAACACCTATCTGCACACCTCTCAACTCCCCGGCATAATTGAAGCCACCCGAAACCTGAACTCCTTCCATCTTATGTTTGACATAGTTGTATGCCCCAGCGATTTGGGTTCCTTTCACTGCTCCACTGCTATTCATTGCTCCGCCAATAATCACGCCTTTTGCAAGAGTGAAGTTGGTATTGCTTGCCCCCGCAATCTGAACTCCCGTCATTCGCTCGCCGACAATATTGGATGCTCCTGCGATCTGAACTCCTTTCACGTCTTGCTTTTCCATATTGAGTGCGCCGGAAATTTCCAGCCCATTCAAACTATGAGCATATCCGGCAATCAGGTTCAGAGAATACTTATTGGCAATTTGTCCACCTATCATTCCGTTCGTGCTCACCACGGGAACCAGCGATAGCTGCATGAGTCTTTCTTCTTTTAAAGTGATATTGGAGTTGTGTTGTCTCGCGTCTTTGTTTTTGAGAAACCGGTTCATTTTCTTTTCGGCTTTGCTTTTCTGATCGTCAGCATCATTTATTTGTCTCAGTTGCAAATTGAGATTAGAGTCCACCAAATCTTTGAGCCTAACAAGAGTGTCCTGATAATTTTCTTTGGTTATAGCCAACCATGTGATTCGCTCAACATTTGGCACTTCTATTTGATACGAGCCGTCGGGTTTAGAAAGAGATGCCGTCAAAGTGTTGACTTCATAAACGGATGCGTTTTCCAACTCCTCTCCTGTTTTTGCATCCACAATTTTGCCACTGATATTGAGTTGCTCTTCTGATTTAGTTTGTTTGGGTCGCCTGTTTTGAATGATCAAATACGAGCCACGAATTTTGTATTCATAACCCTCACCCAAAAGGTCATTGAGAATATGACCTATAGATTCATGCTCATACGTTTTATTTATTTTCCTTTTGGGAAGGGCTTGCGGGTTGAATGAAAACTTCCAGTTGGTTTCTGCTTCAACTTGTAAAAGAGCTTCATGTATATATTTGTCCTGAATTTCAATGGTGAGTTTTTGTTGCGTGTTTGTCTGTGAGAAAGCAGACACAACCACACACAAAGCAAACAGGTAAATAATTATTGACTTATACATCCCTCTCCCGTCAAAATATACGAACCGCCCTTTTTCTCTACATTCAGGTTCAGGGTTATGGACAAAACCTCAAGTATCTCTTCTAGTTCTTCATTTTCGAATTTGGCCGTGAGACTACACGCTTTGATGGAGTCCGAATCAAGGATAATGGAATTTCCGTAGGCAGATTCTAGTGCCTGAACGATATACGGAATTTTTTGGCCAGAGAAAGTCAGAGAGCGAGTTCTCCAGAATTGGTCCAGGCCAGATGGCTCTGGTTGCTGCTTTTGCAAAAAGGAATTTTTTGAAAACAAGACTCCTTTTTCTCCAGCAGTTAAAATCAATTCTTGATTTGCGAAAGCAAAGCGCACTTTACCCGTTTGCACATAGACAGAAATGGTATCCGTATTTTGATTTGATTTTATATTGAATGATGTGCCTAAAACAGTAATCAAGGCCGGTCCAACTTTAATTTCAAATGGTTTTTCCGGATTGGGTTCGATATCAAAAAACGCTTCACCGGTCATGGTCACGGTTCTCGTGTTTTCCGCAAACGTATCAGGATACTCAAGTGTGCTGTAGCCATTGAGCGTTGCAGCTGAGCCGTCGGCCAAAACTATTTTGGATATTGAAGATTCGGTCTGTGCGAGAATTAGATCAGCCGGTTTGTTGAGTTGATATATAATCGCGAACAAACCAAAGACAACAGCTATGGATGCTGCTATTTTCATCCAGCTGCCAAATGGTGAAGAGATCTGTGGTCTCTGGTTTTCCCTTTTGGCCATAAGCTCTGTCCAGGCTTTTTCCACATCCACTTCTACGGATTTTGGTGGTTCACCAAAGTTGCCCAGATCCAGCCATAGCGCTTCCAATTGATAATATGTGATTTGGGCTTCTTCCGTGTGGTCTTTCCACTGATCCACGATTTCTTTTTCTTCTGCAGAGATTTCCCCTGCAAAATATTTTGCCAGCAGATCTTCGGTTATATGTTCAGGTAATTTGTTCACGTTTCAATTCTTTGACAACCAATTCAAATTTTACCCCCATGCAGTGAAATCAACAACAGTACAATTGGCAGATAATCGCCCAATTCGTTTCTTAAGATTTTAAGAGCCTTGCCCATTTGGTTTTCCACCGTTTTCAGCGAGATGCCAAGCTGATCTGCTATCTCCTTGTAGCGTTTGCCTTCAAACCGATTGAGCTCAAATATTTCACGACACTTTTCGGGAATTTTGTCCAGGGCATTTTCTATGCTGTGTTTCAATTCGTCCAATTCCAAAAAATCTACGGTTTCAGGTTCCGTAGCGTTGAACCTCACCCGATCCTGATATTTCTGTTCTACCTTTTGATGTTTGATATGATTTAGCGATGCATTGCGCACAGCACCAAACAAATAAGATTTGACGGAAGTCTGAATTTTTAATTTCTCAGATTGTTGCCAAATATTGAGAAATACCTCTTGAACAAGTTCTTTGGATTGTTCAGGATCATTCAGGTACTTATTGCCAAAGTTGACAAGTTCGGCATAGTGGTTTTTAAAAAGCGCTTCGAAAACCGCATCTTCACGAATATTAAAAATCTGGTGTGTATGTTCGGGTTCTTTCACCGAAAGTAGGATTGGTTAGTTGATGTAATCTCCTCTCAATTTACGGATTCTTGTCCTCGCTTCGGCAGCATACATACTTCCCGGGTGGGCTTTCAAAAATGCCACAAATGTTTCTAGCGCTTCTTGTTCATTATGCATATGATCCGAAAGGATCACCCCTTTTTTATAAAATGCGTCATCGCTCAAGATATCGTAAGAAAATGCCTGCACGATTTTGTCAAGATACTCTACGGATTTTTCGTAATCCCCTTTTTCCAAAGCCAGCTGGGCCTGTATCCAATAGATTTCATCAGTAATGGAATGACCCGGATACTGTGTCAGCATATTTTGAAGTTCGATTTCAGCTCGATTTTTGAAATTCTGAAATATGAGCAATTCTATATTGGCAAACTGCTGCATGACCACATCTGTAGAATCAAAAACCGTATTGTCTTCTATGAGAATGCCTAGTGCGATGGCATCATTGGAAATCTCGCGTGTTGTGGCCAATTTGAGTATTCCCAGGTGATCCTTGGCCAGTGAAAAGTTGCCAGTATAATAATTGAGTTTGGCATTCCTCAATTTTGCTTCATATCCCAGTGGGGATTCTTTATCCGATTTTTCTACCTGCGAATACAAAAGTGTGGATTCCCATGGCTGGTCCGTAAGTAGATAGATGTCCCCCAAATCAAGCTTACATTTGGATACTAAATGTCGTGGTGATCGGCTATTTTCGATTGTTCTTGTGAGAATGGCAATCGCCGAGTCTTTCTCATCCAGATAAAAAGCATGAAGCAGCGCCTTGCTTCTCAAGGCATCCAGCGTACTTGGATTCGGGCCCATCTGGTTAAAAAGAGATTGATATTCGTTTGCCAAAACCCTGATCTCATTCAAATCGACGGGAAAGTGATTTTTGACTTTGCTTTCTCTGGCCTGTATATATAGACTTTTGGCGGAAATGAAGTTTCGTGAGTTTGGATATTCTTTGATTACATATTCAAAAATTTCGATGGCATTATCCCATGAATCATTATCCAGGGCTATTCTCCCGATTCGCATGGATTGATCTCCAGGATTGCCAAGTCTTTTATCCAAAGCACGCGCTTGAATATAGGCCGCAAAAAAGTTTTTTCGCTGAAGCTCCAACCATATGAGCAAGTCGGCATACATCACCTGATCTGGATACCTCTGGATTTTATCGATAAGCGCCTTTTCCAAATAGTCCTGGTCCTTCTCTTCGGTCAACATATTTTGAAATAGATTTTTTACATATGAGAGATTTCGAGGATTCGATTCTGCATAGTTCAAATACTCAGCTGTCATATTGGTAAGATCTTTTTGCTGCCGGTAAATGGCCGCTAGATCAAGAGCAAAGGCATAGGGGTTGTTAGATGCTTTTCTTCCTTTTTTAAAAAAGTAAATAGATTCATCCAACATCTGCTGGTTTCCAAGGTTCTGTGCGAGCATGTTTAACTGAAACTGATTACCCTCATATTCCCTGTCCAGTTTTTTGAAATACTTCTCTCGCTTGTCCAACTCGCCGCTCAAATCGTACAGCTTTAACATACTTACCTGAAACTGGATATTCTCCGGATAATATTTCAAGGCATTGTTAAGAAATTTTTCGGCTTGCTTAAAATCTCCTTCTTCCTGAAGAAGGTTCAGATAATTTGCCTGAATAAGTGGAATTGCTTTTTTCTTATTAGATAAATCTAGAAACAGATCCTTAGCCTTGTCAAGATCTCCTTGCTGATAATATTCGTTGGCCAGTTTAGCTTTATCATTTTGAGCGAAGCTATGAATGGATATAATTAAGAGAACAAATAGTATCGAGATGAGACGCATGCGTTGAGTTATAAACATATAGACATACTGATTATAGAATAATTAAGTTTTAAATAAATACTTTTTCCATTTAATATGCTGTGGATTTGTGGATAAAAGTGAAAAACTTAATTTGTGAATTAGGATTGTTTATAAGTGATTCGATTCTTTGGGTTTATGCACAGCTATAAATGTTTTATAGAGTTGATTTTCAGATATATAGGTTGAGATGTGGATTAGTGAAATGTGCGTGATGTGAATTGTGTAAGTTAGAGTTTGTCTTCATTTTGATGTGGAATATGAGAAGTGTTTGTGGGAATAGTTGGCTAAAGTTATCAGAATGAATGAATGTGAATAGAGGGGGATATTTACCAACATGTTTTCACAGGTTATACACTAGTTGTTAAAATGAATATTCCAGTTCCAGGGTCCAGTTGGCACGTAACTCGGAAGCTTTTGGAAAGTGTATGACAGGTTCGGGTTCCTCAAAATTTCTTATGTTTCCTATGTCCCAGGTTCCATTTTGGTTCTTGTCAATGAGTACTCGTACAGAGTAGGAATCAGGCTTCATCATATCAAATCTGCAGTCGGTGCAGTTGGGTATCTGTTTGGATACGTGTCCTTGTTTATTTAGTATCTGTACAATGTAACTGGGCTCTTCTGTGGTTATTTTAATCTTTATTAGTCCGAAATTTTCTGCATCTAAAAAGGAGTAGCTCTGCGAAAAGGTTTTAGATGAGTCTTGTTCAACGGAAATAAACGCATCGCGGGCAATGTCTAGTTTTACTTTGTTTTTAGGAAGCTTGCTGAGTAGGTGATAATATATGAGGTTGATGGAATCTAAATTGGCCGTATCTGGCATATGTTTTAGTAATAAGGATTCTAGGGTGTCAGTGTAAATTTTTTGATCGATTGCAGTCTGGAAGGTGATCTGAGTTTGGTTAAAGTTGAATTTAAGGTTATGTATCGGAAGGGGGAATGTGTATAGGGAATCTAGCGAATAAGAAAGAAATGTTGTGTCAACATTTAATATGGGCTTTGAAAATTCTATGCGATATATGGAATTCTGATTGATGTTCGTCGCGGAGGGGGGATAGATGGTATGTTTGAATTCTGCCGCTTTACGTGCCGTTTCTCTAAATTGAATGTAAACAGTATCTAGTGTAGAGTTGTGTATGCTATCCTCTGCGTTGATAATTACTCCTATGCTATCTGGCTGCACTGCTGCGATGGTATTGTAAAAACGTATGGCGTCTTTTTCATCTGTTAAATTGTGAAAAACTGTTTGAGAAGAGTCGATGGTTTTTATCTCATAAGTGTTTACTGGTTTACTGTATCGTGCTTCGAAATACTTTCCAGATGGTCGGGCTGATATGAACTTTAGTTGTGATGCATCTAGTTGAAAACCTTTTAGATAAAGACTATCCGGATTTACGGAAGGAGAAAGTGTATCCTTGAGATAGGCGTACGTTTCTGTAGCTGGATCCAGGGATAGGTTTCTATTTTCATCTAAGAACGCGGCTATGATGTATTTACCTTTCTTGATGTTCTTTATTTCGAATGTGCCCTTTTCTGAGGTATTGACGAAGTAGTAGGGTTTATCAATAAAAATATCCAATGTATCAGAGGGTATATAAAGACCTACTGTCATCTTGGGTATCGGTTTGTTAGTCATGAGGTCTCTTACAGAACCTATGGTGCGAAGCGAGTCTATATAGTTACCGGTACTGAATGCAATGATTAAGTTTTCAGCTGGATTTTTTTCCGTGATGTCTGTGACTCCATCAAAAAAATTGAGTGTGTAGGTTGTACTATCTAAGAAGTCACCATCAAACTTTAGGATGAGGTCTCGTCGTTTTACGGTGCTTTTGTATTTGATGTCTGAATAGGGTGTAATGATGAGATTTTGTTTGAGTTGATCGGCGGAGATGAACTCATCAAAATACAGTGTAAATTCGTTACCACTAAAATTGATGGTTTGATCTACGGGTTCAGACAATAGTAGGGTTGGCGGAATAGTGTCTTTGGGTCCTCCGGTTGGAGTGAGGGGGTTGGCGCATTGTTGGAAAGTAACTTCCAAAATGAGAATAAGAATGATAACCTGTATAATGCGCTTCATTTGCTAAGAACGTAAATTAGGCTTGAATATTCACTGGTTTTGTTTTTAGCTGTAGCATTCGATTTTCTGCCAGTTTTGAAGGCTTCCAGATAATTCGTTTTGCCGGTGGAGTTTTTTTCACTGAGTAATGATACGTAGTAAGAATCAAAGGGCATTGGAACTGTGTCAATTAAGTGTAGCTTTTGTGATTTGATTAATCGCATGAATGAATCCTGACTAAAATGGTACAGATGCCGGGGTACGTCATAAGCAGCCCAGTGTTCTTTGTAGTGCATGGCATCATAGCTGTTGTGGTTGGGAAGGGCAATAAACATGAAGCCTGATTCAGAGAGCTTATTGCGTAGGCCTTTGATAGTTTGCTGAAGATCGTGAACGTGTTCTATTACATGCCAGGCTGTTATGATGTCAAACTCTTGCTGGCGTGATAGCTCCGATAATGTGGTATTTATTTTAACCTTGGTTTTATCAGATGCTTTTATGTTGGTTGATTGATCAGGTTCTATACCAGATACTTGCCAGCCTTTGTTTTGCATGTGTTTAAGAAAATGGCCGGTACCACAACCATAGTCTAGAATGGATCCTACTGAATGATGCTTTTTGATCAACTTGCTTTTTTGATTGAGCATGTACCAACGAACTATTTTATACACCAGGTCAGATAGGTTGCGTGTATTGTTTGTATGGGAAATATAGTCGGCACTTTTGTAGTATTGACCAATTACGTCCATTGTTGGTCTCGGGTTAGTAAATACCAATTGGCATTTGCAACATTTGACCAGGGCAAAACTTTCACCAGTTACGGTGTAGTCTTTACAAATATTGAAGTTGTTGAATTTGGTGTGCTTGCATGAAGGGCACTCTTCTAGTTTTTCGTACATTTTATTTGCCCATGTAAACCATTAGAATAGAAACGTCTGAAGGTGAAACGCCACTGATACGTGAGGCTTGACCAAGGGTAGATGGCTTGATGCGTAAAAGTTTTTCTCGTGCTTCAGATGATAGTGAGGTTATTTTTTGATAGTCAAAATCGGGATTGATTTTATGATTTTCTAGATTCACCATTTTTTCTGAATTGTGTTTTTCACGTTCTATATAGGTTTCGTATTTGATTTGTATTTCGGCTTGTTGTAGTGCTTCAGCTGAGTATTTGGAAGAGAACTCAAAATCATCGGCCAAATTTATGACAGTGTCTATATCCAGATCTGGTCGTTTCAGTATCTGATGTAAGGCGCTTTTGTCTTTGACTGGAGCACTTCCCAGGGCTTCTAGTTTTGGATTGAGATATTGTTGCTTGTATTTCTTTTGCTTGAGATCATTAATGAGTTTGGCTGTTTCGTGCATTTTGCTCATGGCCTGATCATATCTTTGTTCCTTTGCTAAGCCAAGTTTATATGACAAGGGTGTCAAACGCAGATCGGCATTGTCCTGACGAAGCAAAAGTCTAAACTCTGCTCGGGATGTGAACATACGGTAAGGTTCTTGAGTCCCTTTGTTGATAAGATCGTCAATGAGAACACCGATATATGCTTCGGACCTTTTTAGCACAAGGGGTTCTTTTTGATGAACTTTTAAGTGCGCATTGATTCCTGCCATTAGTCCTTGACAGCCAGCTTCTTCGTAACCGGTGGTGCCGTTTATCTGTCCTGCGAAATAGAGGTTTTGTACAAGTTTGGTTTCGAGTGTATTAGTGAGCTGGGTAGGTGGAAAGAAATCATATTCAATGGCATAGCCGGGACGAAACATTTTGGCTTGTTCGAAACCCGGAATTTGTCTAAGTGCTTTGAACTGAACGTCTTCTGGAAGAGATGTGGAAAAGCCGTTCACATAAACTTCTACTGTGTCCCAGCCCTCAGGTTCTACAAATATTTGATGTCTATCTCGCTCTGCGAATCTATTAATTTTGTCTTCTATAGATGGACAATAACGCGGACCTAAACCTTTGATGCGGCCATTGAACATTGGAGATCGATCAAAACCCGTTTGCAAAGTTTCATGTACGCTGTTATTTGTATAGGTAATATGACAGCTTCGTTGTTTGGTCAAGGTTGGTGATGAATCTAAATATGAGAATTTCGAGGGAGTTTCATCTCCCTCCTGTTCTTCCATAACTTCATAATTCAGAGATCTACCATCCACTCTAGGAGGTGTTCCTGTTTTCATGCGGCCGGATTCGAAACCAAGTTCTACCAGTTGCTCTGTTAGACCTTTGGCAGCTTTTTCTCCAGATCGACCGCCACCGAATGTTTTTTCACCTATATGAATGATGCCATTTAAAAATGTACCATTAGTTAGGATGACTGATTTGGCTGATATTTCTATCCCAAGGCTGGTTCTTACTCCTTTTACGAAACCATTTTTGACTATTATTCCGGTCACCATTTCTTGCCAGAAATCAACGTTTGGTGTGTTTTCGAGGGCCAACCTCCATTCTTCTGCGAAGCGCATGCGATCAGATTGAGCACGAGGACTCCACATGGCAGGGCCTTTGCTCCTGTTTAACATCCTGAATTGTATCATCGTCTTGTCGGTGATGATTCCAGAATATCCGCCTAGTGCGTCTATTTCGCGGACAATCTGACCTTTGGCTAATCCTCCCATTGCAGGGTTGCAAGACATTTGAGCAATGGTGTTCATGTTCATTGTAGCAAGCAGCACACGGGAGCCCATATTGGCTGCTGCTGCTGCTGCTTCACAGCCGGCATGGCCAGCACCTACTACAATTACGTCGTATTCTTGAAACATATTATTGGAATGTTTCACGTGGAACAATTGATTAATATTAGTTGAGGTGTTTCACGTGGAACGTCAGTTCAACCGCAAAGATATATAGGCATCTTCTCTTTGCCTCATTACATTTTGCTCGGTCTCGGTTTTGTCTTTGTATCCACATAGGTGGAGTAGTCCGTGAACAATTACACGATTAAGTTCTCGCTCGATGGGTTCGTTGAATTCAGATGCGTTTTCTTTAACGCGATCTATACTTATAAATATGTCTCCAAGGATACCCTCATCCGAAATAGAATTATCGAATGTAATAATATCTGTATAATAGTTATGCTTGAGATACTCCTTGTTTATAGCCAAGAGATATTCATCCGAACAAAAGATGTATGTAAGCGTGGAAATGTTTTTCCCTTCTTTATTTGCAACTGTCTTCAGCCAATCGCTAACTGATTTTTCATCAGGAAGTGCAAAGGAAATATCTTCAGTTAAGAATTCTATTGAACTCATTGAAGATAAAAGGAAAGTTTAACCTCTCTCCCCTCATTGCTAAACGCAACTTCATCGCAGAGATTTTTCATGAGAAAAATACCCCTTCCGCCTGGTTTGTCAAGGTTTTCGGGTGCGGTTGGGTCAGCGAGATTGTTGTAATCAAATCCAGGACCTTCGTCTATGACAACAAATGAGATGGCATTATCCTCCAGCTGGAGCTTAAGCGTTACGTTCTTGTCAGACAGGTTTTTGTTTCCGTGCATGATAGCGTTGTTGACAGACTCAGTTACGGCAATCATGATGTTGCCGTAGATGTCATCATCTAAGGAATATTTTTCCTTTGCATTGTCAATGAAACTCTCAACGATGCGAATGTTTTCACCAATTGACGGAATTTGTATCTGTATGTTTTTCATTAATCTTCTTGTACACTTAGTCTTCTGAAGTACTCGTTTACTTCCTTCTTGTAAAAGGGATTTAAATCTAAGGGAATTGTATTTAATAATTCAATTTCACTTTCCCTTGCTTTTAAATATTCTTCGAAGGCAGGTGGATATTTACGTTTTAATTGATTGGCGGTTTCACCTTTTCGTTGTGGATCTTGCTCCTGCTCTCTCATAGATTTTTCAGCTTCCAACATTCGTGATATTATATCTTTCTGCCTGTTGATGAGGTTTTGCGTAAGTCTTTTGTTCACCAGATCAACCTCATTTTGTTCCATTTTCTCAATGGCCTCCTTGAGTCCGGTACCCCCTGATTCGCCTCCGTTATTTTGACCATCGAGTTTATCTTGCATTTTTTGTAACTCCTGTCTTAGTTTGGCTTGTTCTGCGGCCAGTCGAGCTAGATCTTCCGAAAGTTCCCTTCCTGATTTTCCGCTTTTTTTAAGATCCTGAATTTGTTCGCTAAGTTGTTTTTGAATCTGACTCATGCTGGGCGTGGACCCTTTTTTCTTTCCTTTTTTGGACCCTGAACCACTCCCTGCTGCGGACATGGCTTCTTGCATTTGTTGCATCACGTCATCCAACAATAGGGCAAGGTTGTTCATTGATGTCATAGCAAATTGCTGGTGACTGGTCGCTCTATTTTTATTTCTGTCCTTTACAGAAACCATGGCGTTTTCTAGGCTTCTGTTTATTTGGTCAATTTCTCTGGTAACAAAATTGCTGATCTGCAGTACTCTTTTAGCAAGAGAAAGCAGACTATCTTCTATCACTTTCGAGTTTTCGACAAGTTTTAGTTGATCCTGAGATAACTCTAAGAAGCGTGGGTCGCTTTGAGAAACTCCTCTAAAACCCTTGATTATTCGCTCCTGTTCAAATGAAATTTTAACCAGGTTGTCAAGTATATCTCTTAAGTGCTGCATGTTTTCCTGCATCATCTCCATTTCCATACTCTCTTGCATTTGACGCATTTTACTTGCCATCTGATTCATTTTATTTCCGGCATTTTGCTGTTTAGACTTGGTCTTTTTGCTGTTTTTACCGTTTTGCATGTCTTCAGTAATATCTTCCAGCTCTTGAGAGATTTCTTCTTCTTGTTCATTGAAATCTTCTAGTGGCTCAGGGTTTTCCATTTCCTGATTGAGTTCTTCTATTTCATCCGTGCCATCTTTAACCTCCTCAAACGCGTCGTTTATTTCCTGTTGTTCTTGAAGGCTCTCTTCAGTGATGTCTTTCTGAGCTAGCTGTTCTTGTTTTTTACCGAGCTCTTCAAGTGTTTGTGCGGTTTCCTCAATTTTTGATTCAAGTTTCATCTTTTTGAAAAGCTCTATGGCTCTTTCAAGTTCATTTTCGAGGTTTTTCTCATCGGGCTGAATTTTGGAAAGTTGCTCGGTGACTTCATCAAGACTGCTTTTTTCTTCAAGTAACTTTTGAAGTTCATCATAGAGCGCCTTGGTTTCATCATCAAGAAGTTCATCCATAAGTTTTTGTAGTTGCTTTGATTTTTCAGCCAACTTGTCGTTGTGCTTGTTGAACCTTTCCTGCGAATTGATCAGTTCTTCGTGTTTTCTCTGAAGCTCTTCCACGGATTTTTCTATTTCTTTTTTCTTGGAAATGACTTCTTCGAGGAGCTTTTGTTCTTGCCAGCCCAGTTCCTTTTTGTTTTTCAGACGATTTTGTAGCTCCTCCAAATTTTCATTTAGCTTCTGAGTTTGTGCTTGAGCTTTTTCGAGCTTTTTCGCGGTTTGGTCTGAGCTTTCTGCAAGTAGCTGATCAACTTCGGCCTTGGTTGGTTTCCGAAAGAAAAATTTTTGTGATCGAGTCTCTTTATATCCATTTACCTGATCGTTATCCCAAATAGTGACCCATAGTTCTACCGATTCATTAGTGTTTAGTAATGCCGAATCAATGTTCCACCTATAAACAAAACTCTGTTCGGGCAGATCACGGTTGATTTTTATGGGAATTGAAGTCAGTTTTTGTTCCGTAAGCCCTTTTTGATAGAGCCTCATTTTGCTAAAGCCATAATCATCTTTGATTTTGCCGGAGATAATTACCGAAGAGAAATATAACGTGTCTTTCAAGAAGCTAGCTTCAATTTCCGGCTTTAGGTCTTTGATAACATCTATACTGTATTTTATGTCGTATTTGTTGGTTCCATATTCATTTGCAATTTGAACCGCATACTCTACGTTTTGCCAAACTCGCTTTGAGTATTCGAAGGAACTACGGTTTTGGCTATCAAAGAAGTATGAGCTGTCAGAGAAAAGAATCTTAGCGGTATTGGTATTTCGTGTCTCCAAAAGCCATGATATTTTAGTCCCTTCCGGAACAGCGGCGCTACCAATATTTGTGAATGTTTCGTCTGGCCAATCAGTATAAGATGGATAATCAAGCCGTAACGTAAAGCCGCTTATCTCAGGCCTTGTTTTAAGAGAAATGTTATAGACATTTGTGATATATCCTGCTGCCTCAATACGATAATTAATGGGCTCTTGAACATTGACCCATTTGTACGTAAACGTCTGATTATCAGATGACTGTAACCTGACTCTTCTTCCGTTTTCATGTTTCAGGTAAATGTTTTGCGGTATATCTTGGCCTATAATATCAAAGGATAGCGTGAAGTCTTCATTTTTATAAGCTGAAAGTTCCGGGTTGAGTATTTTTATAGTGAATGGCATAGGCCTTTCAAACTCTGTTTGAAATTGGAGTATACGTTTGCTGCTAGATGAAAACGATCCCGGACTCATCAATGAAAGTAAAACAAGAGTAGATATTACTCCACAGAAAATGTAGAGGTATCTCAGGTTGCTTCTCCAGTCTATTGCTTCGGAAAAGTTTATCGGGGCAATATTTTTTGCTTTCTGGTTAATCGATGCAGCAATAAGACTAGCATCGGAGTGGTTGATTTGATTTAATTCAAGAAGGTTAACCAGCTGATCGTCAATCTGAGGAAAATAATGGCCAATTTCCTTAGCCATTACCTTATCACTTATGCCTCGACGAATTTTCAGTAATTCAAGAAGTGGAATAACAACAAAAAAGGAGATTGGTAAAAAGAAAGCAAGAGCTAACATGACCAGGAGAACAAGTCTTGTTGCTGCCCCAAACCAAAAAACAGATTCGGCACCATTTATTGTAATAAAAAGGAGAAGGAAAAAGGAAAAAGAAATCAGTAGGCCCTTTACAAGTCTACCTTGATATAGCTTCCGTTTATATTTTTCCAGATTTCCTCTTATTGCGTCTAGTGACATACGGGCTTATACGGTCATTTTTGATTTAAGATTAAAGAACAAAATTAAGCTCTTTTGTAAAGTATTCGATCACATGCATTTTTAATAGTTTTTCTTGCTCATTCAAGTCAAAGTGCGGTATCTCCTTTTTCATTTTCCAATGAGGCCATCCTTCTTCATCTAACCCTTCTAGTTCGTAAAAACCAGATGTAGAAAGAACCCGACAAGTAGCGATGTGCATTAAATCCTGCTTTTCTTCTTTAGAAAATGTTTTGGCTCCTTTTCCTAATTCCTGAACACCTATTAAGAATAGTACAGCATTGAGATCCTTTGGTTTTTTACCTAAAAGAGGCTCTAATTGACGCAGCAGTTTTTGCCAGTTTATTTCTAAATCAAGGTCTTTTTTATATACCATTTAACGGAACTTATTATTTTTATGTAATGAAGCCTCTTCTTAATCAGCTTTTTGATGATTTTGTATCTCTGATGTTTCCACGTATTTGCTTCAATTGCAAAAAACCATTGGTATATCAGGAAGAGATTCTTTGTATTGGATGCTACTCCCGAATGCCAGAAACTAATTATCATTTATTTAAAGAAAACCCCTTATACCAGAAATTTGCCTACGAATCTAAAGTAAAATTCGTGTCAGCCTTTCTTTTTTACAATAGGAAGGGGGTTGCACAAAAACTCATTCACACGATGAAGTATAAAAATATGCCGCAAATAGGCAGGTTTTTGGGTTCGGAATATGGCCGGAAGCTACACAGAGCGGGCGTCACAGCGGATATAATTATCCCCGTTCCCATACACGCCAAGAAGGAAGCTCTTAGAGGCTTTAATCAAAGCCAAATTATTGCTGAAGGGCTCTCAGAGCGCCTAGAAATACCTATAGATTCCAAATCGGTAATTAGAAAATCGTTTACTACAACGCAAACGAGAAAATCCAGGGTAGAAAGGTGGTTAAATGTGGAGCAAATTTATCAGGTTAAAGAACCTCAAAACTTTGAAGGGAAAACTGTTATGGTAGTAGATGATGTGTTGACAACAGGGGCGACCATTGGAACCCTGGTGGATGAACTTGTCAATGTGGGAGTAAAATCAATTAGCATTGTGACTATAGCAGCGGGCAAATAAAAAGGGCTTCACATTTGTGAAGCCCTTTTTATTTGATTTTGTTATGATCAATAATTCGTTCCTGCTCTGATCATTGCACATCTAAATCCGATAGTAGATGTTGCAGAGTCTTCGAAAAGAGATCTTCTTGTTCCTGGAGAAAGCCAGTAAGCAACATCTGCCCATGATCCTCCTTTATAAACTCTCATTCTTTTGGTAGGAGGTGTATCAGTAGTGTACGACTTTTGTAAGCCTGTCGCTCTAACCCACTCTTCTTCTGTGTATTGTCTTTCATTACCGATGAATGTATATGCTCCATCATATCCCTGCTCGCTATCTCCAATTGCATCTCTTCTTGCAGGGTTCATATCATCCATCTCTTGAAAAGAAAGAGGTCTGTAAACATCTTGAACCCACTCGTTTACATTTCCAGCCATATTATATAGACCGAAATCGTTAGGCGGATAATCATAAACATATGTTGGAATCATTGCTCCGTCATTTAGTTTACCTGCTATACCAGCATAATCACCTTTTCCTCTTTTGAAGTTTGCTAAGAAATAACCCATGCTTTTTCCGTATGGATTTCTAAGCGCGTGACCATCCCAAGGGTATAACCTTCTGTGAGTTTGGTTTTCATCTAACCACTGCGTTCCGATAAGAGCTTGAGCTGCATACTCCCACTCAGCTTCCGTAGGTAGTCTGTAGTTTGGTAGCACAACTCCCGACTCTAGAGGAATTCTTGCGTTTGGAGCAGCAGCAACAGGGTCGCCTTCAGCACCAAGGAAATCATCGTCATCACCTGAAGCCAATGGATCTAAAAGTCCAGCATCATCTGCAAGCTTCATGTTTACTACCAAGGTTCTCCATTTACAATAGTTGATAGCTTGTCTCCAATTCACGCCAACTACTGGGAAAAACCTGAAACCAGGATATCTGTAGTAGTGATCTACGTAAGGGTCATTATACGCAAGGTCTTTTGCCCAAACCGTCGTATCAGGAAGGTTGTTTTTCCAATAATATTCATCTGAGTCTTGCTTGATATAGTACTCATATTCCAACCAGTTGATGTTGGCCACTTCCGTTTCATCCATGTAGAATGATGCAACAGTAACAGCTCTTTCAATGTTGTCGTGAGCGTGAACCAAATCTTCTTCGAATGTTCCGAGCACGGTTCTTCCTCCTTCAATGAAGATTAGGTTTGGTCCGTCTGGCTGACCTTGAAAGTCATTCACCTGAAACCCTCCTTCTTCATTAAACTCTAACCCGGTGGTTGTACTAATGCCCCCCGGAGCAGAGCTTGTTGGAGCACCATTGCTAAAGCAAGATGCTACAAGTACAGCCAAAGACAGCATTGCTGCTGATGAGGCTGCAGTTTGAACTAATTTTTTCATAACCTGTTTTTCCTTTATTTCAAACGCTTAAAATAGCAATAAATACAAATATTTCAAAAATAGACCTTAATGGCAATTATTTAACCTTTTCATTTACTTATTAATGACAAAACGTAAAAAATATTGTTGAGAGGCAATGTTTAGCACGTATCAAAGCATCTCTTTTAGCGTGAAGTGAGCCTGTTGGACACTTTCTGTCTCACGGAAATAAATAATCAATTTGCTGCGATGTTCTTTGATCTTGCTGTTTTTTGGGTGCTGCTGAACATACTGTATGACCTTTCCGAAGAGATTAGATTGAAAATAGCGTTCATCTTTTTTCTCTGAGACATAACATTTCAACAGCGAGTTTTTGATTGAAACCTTTTCAAAACCAAGCTTTTCTGCCACCCACCTCACTTTTACTGAATCAATCAAATCACCCACCGGCTGGGGGTAAGGGCCAAAACGATCTTTTATAGATTTTGTGAAGGCCGTAAGCTCTTCCTCGTTTTTTATATTGTCCAGTTGGGAATAAAGACTGAGTCGTTCGGAAATATTGGAAACATAACTTTCCGGAATCAATATTTCCAAGTCTGTTTCTATGATACAGTCTTCGGTTATTCCTTCAAACTCATCTTCGCTCATTTCTTTATGAAAGAGGTCTTTAAATTCCGTTTCTTTTAATTCGGCGACTGCTTCATCAAGAATTTTGTGATATACCTCAAAACCCATATCATTGATAAACCCACTCTGTTCGCTTCCTAGAAGGTTTCCCGCACCTCTAATGTCCAAGTCGCGCATTGCAACTTTAAAACCATCACCCAAATCAGAAAACTCTTCTAATGTTGTCAGTCTTTTTCGTGCATCAGATGATAAACCTGAAGTCGGTGGAGTGAGAAGATAACAATATGCCTTCGTGTTGGAACGACCCACTCTACCACGCATTTGGTGCAAGTCAGACAAACCAAACATATGCGCACGGTTGATGATAATGGTGTTGGCATTGGGAATATCCAGCCCAGATTCAATTATGTTGGTAGATACAAGTACGTCATATTCTCCTTCGATAAACTTGAGCATTACTTTCTCTAGCAGTTTACCTTCCATTTGACCATGGGCGATACCCACCTTCGCATCGGGCACCAGCCTCAACACGGTGTTTCCAACTTCTTCGATATCTCCCACTCTGTTATGCACAAAAAAGACCTGTCCCCCTCTTCTGACTTCATGACTTACCGCATCACGAATAATTTCTTCGTTGAAAGTCTGTATTTCCGTAGTTACGGGTCTTCTGTTGGGTGGAGGAGTAGAAATAATGGATAGGTCTCTGGCTCCCATTAGGGAAAAGTGAAGGGTCCGGGGTATTGGTGTTGCCGTAAGGGTCAACGCATCTACATTGACTCTCATTTCTTTGAGGCGTTCTTTGACTTTTACTCCAAACTTTTGCTCCTCGTCAATCACCATTAAGCCGAGATCTTTGAACTCAATGTCTTTGTTTACAATACGATGAGTGCCTATCAGGATGTCCACTTTACCTGATTTGACATCTTTTTTGGTTTGGGTGATCTGCTTAGTGCTTTTGAACCGGTTGATGTACTCAACATGTACAGGAAACTGCTCCATCCGTTGTGCGAATGTGTGATAATGCTGCATGGCTAAAATTGTAGTAGGAACCAAAACAGCCACTTGCTTTCCACTGTTTACAGCCTTGAATGCCGCACGAATAGCCACTTCCGTTTTTCCGAAACCAACATCTCCACAAACTAACCTATCCATGGGGTGAGCCAGTTCCATGTCACTTTTCACATCGGCTGTGGCCAAAGCCTGGTCAGGAGTATCCTGATAAAGAAAAGAAGACTCAAGTTCGGCTTGAAGATAATCGTCTGGTGGAAACGAAAATCCGGGAGCAGATTTACGCTTGGCATATAGGCTAATCAGGTCTTTTGCAATGTCTTTGACATGCCTTTTGACTCGCTTCTTCTTATTTTCCCAATCTTGAGTCCCAAGTTTGTTGATCGATGGAGGCTCACTTTCTTTGCTGGAATATTTAGAAATTTTATGGAGAGAATGTATGCTCACATAAAGCAAGTCGTCATCTCGATAAATCAGGCGTAGTGCCTCCTGTTTATTTCCATTATTATCCACAGTATCCAATCCGGCAAATCGCCCGACCCCATAATCGATGTGAACAACGTAATCTCCAGGGTTTAATGTCTTAAGCTCTTTGAGAGTTAAGGATTTTGTGTTTGAGAATTTTTCGCGCTTTCTATGATTATGAAAACGATCAAAGATTTGATGGTCGGTATAACAAACTAATTCTAATGCTTCATCGATAAAACCTTCTCTGAGGCCACCTTTTATGGTATCAAAAGACATTTGAGAATTGATTTCCTCGAAAATGGTATCTAAGCGTTGAATTTGTTTTGCGGACTCAGCAATAATTATGGGTTTAAACCCCTTGTTTTGGTGATCAAACAAGTCCTGCGCGAGCAATTCAAAGTTTTTGTTGAAGTGAGGTTGCGGCTTGATGTCGAGCTTGAATTCTTCTTTGGGCTTAAGGTAAAACCTGTTTCCAAACTCAACGAGATTGAAGCGTTTGAGTGTTTTGTCAAAAGACACTTCTGAATCAAAAAGGTCCTTCGGCCCAAAAACAACCTGAGTGTTTCCACTTTTCTTCATTATTTCGTCAAATGAAGCTTCTGCTTTGTTAAAACCTTTTTCCACCAAGTCAAGAGTTTCTCTGTAGTCCTTCAGCCACACCACTGTTTTGTCAGGCATAAATTCCAGAAATGACTGGCGAGTTTCTTCTAAAAGAGTGGTTTGAACATTGGGAATTAGGTTTATGCTAGACAGAATATTCTTACTTAGCTGTGTTTCTGGATCGAAATCTCTGATACTTTCAACCTCGTCACCAAACAACTCAAGTCTATACGGGAAGTCATTTCCAAAAGAAAAGACATCAATGATTCCCCCGCGAACAGAAAACTGCCCCGCTTCGTATACGAAATCAACCTTCTCAAAATTGTAGCTGATCAGAACCTCCATGAGGAAGTCTGCATCAAAACTCTCACCAACAGAAACATGAAAAGTGTTTGCGGACAGGGCCTGTTTGTTGATTACTTTTTCATAGAGAGCATCAGGATACGTGATTATGCACAGAGGGCTGTCTGATCCTGAGTTTATTTTACTGAGTACTTCTGCACGTAGTAAAATGTTGGCGTTATCCGTTTCTTCGAAGTGATAAGGCTTTTTGTAGGAGCCAGGAAAGAAAAGGCAGTTTGCTTCAGGAATAAAATTGCGGATGTCATCGTAGAAATAGTTGGCCTCCTCCTTATCATGGAGAATAAAAACATATGTGTTTTTATTGATAACCTGAGTGGCGGCTCCAATCAAGGCATCAGAACTTCCTGACAAACCTTTGATT
This sequence comes from Cyclobacteriaceae bacterium, assembly GCA_039944535.1. Classification (GTDB taxonomy): domain Bacteria; phylum Bacteroidota; class Bacteroidia; order Cytophagales; family Cyclobacteriaceae; genus JAMZMI01. Next base: position 143,474 of record JBDUYP010000020.1, on the reverse strand, counting down.
CTGACTACATCATTTGACAGAATGGTACCTGCGATAGAGCTTATCAGCTCATTGCTTTTATAAAGATCAAATAATTCTGAACTAGTCACGTTGCGAAATAAGAGGGCAAAAATATATTAATGGTATTTCCCCGAATAATTAAATTGATGACAATTGCTTTTTCTACAAGAAATAAAATCAAGGAAACAAAAAAGTAATTATTTGTAGAATTTTTTGAAACATTTCCATATAGATTCAGTATAACACTAATGAAAGCAAATAATAAGATGCAATGTCTTAACGTTTAGTACTTGCTTTCTATTTAGGTTAGGTTGGTGATTAAGGCGTTCGCAGAGGTGCGGCGCCTTTTTTTATTTTCATTTCTTAACATGCCACTCGGTTTTGAAACGCCCTAATCGCTTAAATTTGATTTATGAGAAAAACGATACTTACAGCAGTTGCTATTAGCATTTCATTTCAGGTTGTTTTCGGTTGGGGAAAAACCGGACACAGAGTGGTTGGTCAAGTTGCTGAGCAACACCTAAATAAAAAAGCAAGAAAAAACATAAAGGCAGTTTTGGGAAACGAAACTCTGGCTGATGTGAGCAACTTTATGGACTTCATTAAATCGAATCCAGAATACGACTACATGTATCCATGGCATTATGCGACTATCCCGGATGGTAAAACCTATGCTGAAGCAGGAACACCAGAAGAAGGAGATGTTATTGTTACAATTAATCGCCTTATTGAAGAACTAAAATCAAAAAAATTCTCGGATGAAGACGAAGCTTTTGCTCTAAAATTATTGGTGCATCTGGTTGGGGATATTCATCAGCCCTTGCATGTAGGTAATGGTGAGGATAAAGGAGGAAATGATATGAAGATTGAGTATTTCTGGAAATCATCAAATCTGCACCGCGTATGGGATCAGGGTTTAATTGATGGTCAGGAGTATAGCTATACGGAGTATACCGACCGAATTAATCATCCAACAAAGCAAGAGGTGCAGCAATGGCAATCCGCATCTGTTTTGGACTGGGCAAATGAATCGGTGAGTTTAAGAGAACAAGTATATGACTTGCCGGAAAGTAAGAAGATTAGCTATAGATATGATTATGACAACATTGCTACCTTAAACAATCGTTTGTTGCAAGCGGGAGTGAGACTTGCGGGATTGTTAAATGAAATTTACGGTTGATCAAAAAACAGTCATTCTGAGTTTATCGGCCGCCTGTTCCAGGTCAACGAGAGCTTCAATGGCTACTACGGCATCTATACTTATATTCATAATCCGAGCGGCTTCCATTACCTGTTCTTTCTCTTCAAGCGCATATTCACCATCGGCAGATGACATCCTGATTGCATCGTAAATGAGGAGTTTGTTAAAACTAGCCAATGTAGAGTTGTTGAAGCTATTGAATATCTCTTCTAAGTCTGCATGGTCGTAATCAAACTCTTCCCAGTGAGCAATGATGTCTTCACCAACAGCATTATGTCTTCCGAGATCGACGGTGAGCCATTCGAGCTCTGGGTCAGAAACAATGCCATCTGAGCCAGCAATTGCAAGCAAAGCTTCTCCATACTCTTTCCAAATGGATTTGGGAACAAGAGAAATACCATAAAACTTGGGAGCAAAACTATTTAGGTCGGAATCCATACGATAAAATCAAATATGCTTCAAATTAATCAGTAATATTGAAAGTGAAAAAGGTGGAGAAGTGATAAAACGTTTCACTTTCATATTACAACGCTAAACAAGTTAAAAAGATGTTTTCCGAAAGAGACCAACAACAAATCCAAACCCATAGCCTGACCAAAGATCAGGTGGAGTATCAAATATCCAAGTTTAAAAGTGGTTTTCCCCCCTCTGACTTAGTAAAACCAGCCAAACCTCAGGACGGTATAGTGGTTTTATCTGATGAGCAAATTTCGTCTTACATAGATTTTTATAAGAAAAACCTCTCTTCTCTTAAGATTGTCAAGTTCGTTCCTGCTTCTGGTGCTGCTTCTCGGATGTTCAAGAAGCTGTTTGCTTTTATGACTGAGTATAAAGGGACAGAAGGAGATTATGAAAAGCTAACCGCAGATCAAGATAAAGGCTCCATGTTCCACTTTTTCAAAAGCCTGCAGGATTTTGCTTTTTATGAAGATTTGCAAAAGACGTTTAAAAGTACCTCGCTGGAAGAGTCTTTGCTAAAAAAGGAATACGTAAACGTTGTAGAAAAGCTGTTGGGCGATGACGGTCTCAGCTATGGAAGCTTGCCCAAGGGTCTTTTAAAATTTCATAAGTACGAAGACAAGTCAAGAACACCGGTAGAAGAACACATGGTTGAAGGTGCTCAATATGCCAAAACAGCATCAGGAGAAGTACATATTCACTTCACTGTGTCTCCGGAGCATCAGGAGAAATTTGAAGAGCATATTGCCGAAATAAAGAGCAGCTATGAGGCGGAGTTTGGTGTTAAAATAGTTGTTACCTATAGCCAGCAAAAACCATCTACAGATACGATAGCCGTGGATATGGCCAATGAGCCATTTAGAAACCCGGATGATTCGCTGCTATTCAGGCCTGCCGGTCATGGTGCACTTTTGGAAAACCTCAACGATATAGATGCGGATCTCATTTTCTTAAAAAATATAGACAATGTGGTTCCCGACAATCTAAAGGAGGAAACAATCAAGTATAAAAATGTGGTAGCCGGGTTGCTTTTGGCTTACAAGAAAAAAATCAAAGAGGAAGCGCAGGCTTTGGAAAATGGAGGTTCTGTTGACTCTGGTTTGGCGTTGCTGAAAGAGCTTGGGTTTATTCCACCGGCTGAAGTTCAGAGTTTGAGCGAAGAAGAAAAGCGAAAGGATATTCTAAAAAAACTAAAAAGACCTTTGAGAGTCTGCGGCATGGTTCGCAATGATGGAGATACGGGTGGTGGCCCATTTTGGGTAAAAGCGCCTGATGGCACAGTGTCACTTCAAGTAGTGGAAACGGCACAAATAGACCTGACAAACCCTGCACAAAAAGAGATCTTTGGACAATCTACACACTTCAACCCTGTAGATGTTGTGTGTTCCGTGTCTGATTATGAAGGAAACAAGATAGACCTGATGGAGCATCGAGATATGGACACATGCTTCATTTCACAAAAATCTAAAGATGGAAAAGATCTAAAAGCCATGGAGCTGCCGGGGCTGTGGAATGGCTCAATGTCGGACTGGAATACGGTTTTTGTGGAAGTGCCACTCATAACATTCAACCCCGTCAAGTCTGTGACGGATCTTTTGGAAAAAGAACATCAGGGAGGCTAATAAATACCAAAAGCTCGCACCACGTGCGAGCTTATTTTTTATGTCCAGTATTGTAGAACAACCGAGATATTTTGTGGCTTTGATTCCTCCAAAGCCTTTTTATACGGAAGCCCTTGCCTTAAAACAAGAAGTTGAAAATCGCTTTAATTCCAAAGCTGCTCTCCGCTCACCACCACACATTACTCTCCAGATGCCTTTTAGATACAAGGAGCAAAAAGAGGCCAAGATCTTTGAGGCGCTCTCATCTTTTGGCAATGATTTTCCACCTTTTGCAATCAATCAACAAGATTTTGGTTTTTTTGAGCCAAGGGTGATCTTCATTAATGTAGAAAGGTCAGCCGAGCTGGAACACATGCAAAAGGAACTGCTGAGGCATTTGAGAAAAACGCTGAATATTGAAAGCTCAAATTATAAGAACCGAGGCTTTCACCCACATATGACCATAGCGTTTCGAGACCTAAAAAAAGAAGCGTTTTATGAAGCGCGGGAACATTTTTCTTCGAAAGAACTCAACTCGAACTGGACGGCAACAGAGCTGGCTTTGCTCAAGCACAATGAAAAACTCTGGGAGGTCTTAAAGACCTTCCCCCTCCGAGGTTAGGGCTTGGTATGAAAACTGAAAACATCAAAATTGCCAACTTCTCTGTTGCGATCAGAACAGAAACTGCCCTTTCCTCCAGCAAAGACCTTGAAGTCAATTTCATCATCTATGGTATTGATTGGCAGTCCGGCATTTACTCCCTCTTTCCACTGATAGGTTGATTTATCTACTTTAGAATAATAGACATCCATTTTGCCCAAGCCTCCCGGTCGGTTGCTACTGAAATAGAGCGTGCCGCGATCATCTCCAATATATGGAAAGTCTTCATCGTATGGAGTGTTGACTTTGCCTAGCAAGGGAACCGGGTCTGTCCAGCGCTGAGACGTTCTTAGATATATTGTCTCAAATAAGTCCAGTCCGTTTGCTTCTGTTTGCTTCGAAAAAATGACTTTTGTTTTATTCTGGCTGATATAACAATGTCTCACATTCTGCAAATGACCAGGAGCTATTGGCTGACCTTTTGATATGTCATCGGCGTTAAGGATAAGTGGCTGAAGCGCTGCACTTTTGGGGTCATAAACGAACACCTCATTGCCAAACCCGGGAATCAAGCTTATGGGCTGATCCGCATCGAAAGTCATACCCAGGTATTGTTTTACGTCAAGTTTGTCTTCCGTGCCATAATGCGTTTTGTATAGAGAATAGACGCCTTTTGTAATTCGCTGCGACGCGAATAGTTGTGTCCCGTTTCCAATTGTCACGGAAGCGGGTTCCGGAAAGTTGGTGTTTATGGGAGCAGGCAGCCGTTCAATTGCCAGAGTATCTTTATACTCATCAAGATAACCGACCAAAAAACTAACTTGAGCTTTTAACCGGTCTGCTTCATGATGATTTGGGCTTAGACTTAAAAATTCGTGAAAAGCATCTTTAGCCTTTTCGTATTCAGCGTCTTTCAAAAAAAACTTGCCCAGCCAGAAATAATAAACGGGCGAATGCGTCATAGCCGACTCAAACTCCTGATATGTATCGAGCGTTACACCATCACGCCCCAGCATGAATTTGCAAATGGTAGTTTTATATTCAAAAGTGGGGTGATCACTGGCATAGGAATATGCAGCTAAGGCGTCTTTGTATTTTCCGGAGTAAAGAAAATCTTCAGCATCCCTGTACGCCTTGCTTCCGTTTTGCCCAAACCCAATGGTCCAAACAAAGGAAATGACGAGAAGAATAAAAAAAGCTAATTGATTCATTATCAAGCTGGTTGAAAGCTGAAATTATGAATTCTGAAGAGAAAATACTAAAAAATCAAATGGGGGTAGGCGGTACGATAATCCCCTGACTTTCAAAAGACTAAAGGCTTAAGTAATACATTTTCAAAAAAGACGGGCTTGTGTAATTAAAAAAACAAGCAGGAAACCTCCGGCACACGTGTCTTTAACATTTTCGCAACAGAAATATTTTGAAAACTAAAAAAATATTTTGCATCCAAAACCTGACAGCATTTGTATTGGTAATATTTTGCTTGATTAGAAAATATCCCCACCATTCCATTAGTTTAGTAATTATGCCAAATCCGGAACCATGAAAACTAAAAGCTTAATTTTTTCGACACTCACCTTTTTTCTAATAATTATCTATGGTTGCAAAGGCCCAGCTAAGAATGCCACCATAGCAGCGGATGAACCTACTGCGATAGTTTACAATAACCCGCCGGCCGAAGGATTTGATATTGAAGGGTCCAACCCGATAGCCATATTGATAGCGGATCAGATCATGAATGCAATGGGTGGTCGTGCTACATGGGACAATACCAATGTGCTATTTTGGAATTTTTTTGGAAAGCGAACCCTACTTTGGGACAAGCAAGGCAATAGGGTGAGAGTTGATATGCCTGATCAAAACAAAGTTGTTACCCTGGATATGAATGATAACTCTGGCAGAGTATGGTTAGATGGCGAGGAGGTTTCGGCTGAGGAGGAAATAAAAAAGAACCTGGATATGGCGAAAAGTATATGGATAAATGATTCGTATTGGCTTGTAATGCCATTTAAACTAAAAGACTCAGGAGTAACCCTGAGCTACCTGAGAGATGAGCCTACTATGAAAGGAGCCAGGGCAGATGTTCTGGGCATGACTTTTGAAAATGTGGGCGATACTCCTCAAAACGCTTACGAGATATGGGTAGATGTTGACTCGAAACTAATCGTGCAATGGGCGTACTTCAAAGATGCAAATGATGACGAGCCCGCCTTCGTGCTACCATGGGATGACTACAATGAATATGGAGGGCTGCTGCTTTCCGGAGAACGAGGCGAAAGAGATATAACGAACATCAAAGTTTTGGATAAAGCACCAAAAGGGAGTTTTGACGACCCTTCTCCTATCAAGTTTCCAAAAGAAAAATAGAATCACGGAATTCATAATTGAGAAAAATGAAGCCTGAATCGCTAGCGGCAGTAAAACGGGAACTCAAACACAAATCGCCTGAGGAGCTGGAGGCAATATGCCTTAGACTGGCCAAGTATAAACTGGAAAACAAAGAGCTGCTCAGTTTTTTGCTTTTCTACAGTCAAAACCCTGAAGACTATGTACGGGAAGTAAAGGAAGAAATATCGGTTCAATTCGCAGGGGTGAATACCGCTAACTTATACTGGGCCAAAAAGAGCGTACGAAAAATACTTAGGCTCACAAATAAGCACATCAAATATATCGGAGATAAAGCTGCCGAAGTTGACCTTTTGATTTACTTCTGTGAAGAACTGGCAAACTCTGGAATCAGCATAAAAAACAGCACGGCACTCTTCAATTTGTATGAAAGACAAATCATAAAAATTGAAAAAGCAATCTCTAAACTGCACGAAGATCTCCAGTACGACTGGAACCAGCAACTTGATGACAAAAACCTACGACTTAGCTACTTTTAATCAGAGCACCGAGCTTTCCAAAATCTTGATTTCGCCCTTGTCTGCATCCAGACTAGCGTTAATTCCAACAGGAAGCGTCGCATTGTGAGCTTCATGACCTATTGGAAAACCTTTCGCGACAGGCACCCCAAGAGATCCAAACCTTTCTTTGAAAACCTCATCCAGCGATATGCTGAACTCAAAATAAGGGTCATCCTTTTTGGCATCACAGTTTGTAAAATACCCCAGGGCAACACCTTTTACACCGTCTAGTTTTCCGGCATTGAGCAACTGGGTGAGCATTCTGTCCACCCGATAAGTAGACTCACCAATTTCTTCAATGAAAAGAATATGGCCAGTATAGTCCACGTCGTATGGCGTTCCGATCTGGCTTACGAGTAGGCTTAGGTTTCCTCCTATTAGCTTCCCTTCGCACTCCCCACCGAAAATTGCGTCTTCATCGCTTTTGACTTTTACCTTTTTCCCCTTCACCACAGTGTCAATCAAATAGTCCATAGTGAAGTCATTATATCCTGATGCGCCCACAGGGCCGTGAAAGCCAACCAGCCCGGATTTTTGATATATCCCTATCAACAGAGCCGTGATGTCGCTGAACCCAACGAGAACTTTGGGGTTGTTTCTGATGAGATCAAAATCAATTAGAGGTAAAAGCCTACCACTTCCGTAACCCCCTCGTCCGCAAATGATCCCGTCCACAGAATCATCTCTGAAAGCATCGTGCAAGTCCTGGACTCTCTGCATGTCGGTACCAGAAAGAAACCCGCTTCTAACCTTAATGTTATCCGAGTATTTAGCCCTGAAACCCAGTTGTTCAATATTCTCCAGCATTTTTTCAAAAGCGCTTCTTGACAAAGCGCTCCCAGGTGTGATGAGCTGTACGGTTCCGTTTTTAGGAATAGCCGGGGGCTTAATGAGTGAAGGTGTTTGGTTGGTCTGAGATCTAATAGAGACAAACGGAGTAGAAAGACCAGCAATAGCTGAGTTGTAAATAAAATTTCTTCTGTTCATATAAGTCTTTGTTCTATGAGTTTTCGCTCCTGCGGAGTAGTCATTACGATTAGTCTATTACCAAATTTGATTTTGTTGCTTCCTTTGGGGTTGTATTTCCAATCATCGTGATCCTTTAGCGCAATCAAAATTGTGCTTTCGCACCCATGAAAAGGAAGGTCTGATACAGACTTGTCGTCAAAACTCTCGGTTACCACTATTTCTTCCATGCGTAAACCAAATTGAGAGGAACGCATCATTTCATCCATAAAAGACGTCACCGCCGGGCGGAGCATTTCTGATGCCATCCTTCGTCCACCTATGAAATTGGGCGAAATAATCTTGTCAGCACCGGCTCTTTTCATCTTCCTGCTATGGTTCATATCGTTGATCCGACAGATGATTTTAATATTTGGGTTAAGCTGGCGAGCGGTGATACAGATTACCAGGTTGGTGTTATCGTTTGAGGCTGTAACAAATATTCCTGTGGCTTGGGCCACATTCAAGCTTTCCAAGAAAGTGTCGTCGGTACTATCTCCAGATATGAAAATACTGTTGTGAACTTCAGGCTGAAATCTTTCCAAAACCTCATCGTCAATATCTGTCATGACAAAGGGACGGTGCGTTTCGTGCAGTTCCAAAGCAATATTGCGACCGACACGGCCGCAACCACATATGATGAAATGCCCCTGCAGTTTTTTGATTTTGCTTATCATTTTCTTTTTGTAAAAAGTTTTTCGAATGTCTCCCTCTACAAACAATGCCGCGAGGTTTGAAAAAAGATAGGTGATGACCCCAATTCCACTAAAGGCGATAAAGACGGTAAATATCCGGCCGAGCTTGGAATCGCCCAGGTCGATAACTTCGTGAAAGCCAATAGTGGAAATGGTGATAGCGGTCATATAAAAGGAATCAAACCACTGACCTCCGCTGATTATTCCGAAACCAACGATACCAATAAGAAGTACGCCAAGAAAGACCATTCCGGCGATTTTTATTCTTCTCAAAACATCATCTAATTCCATACGTATATTTGGAGATCATAAATTTAGGTAAAAGCAGCGCATGCGCAGATCAATATTCTTGGGAGTTTTCATCTTATTTGGGTCATTCGCCCAATCTCAGGACTTATCCACCATATTAAAGAAGCATTTTGAAACTCATGGGCAGGAACTTTGGGATCAAATAGCTACTGTAGTCATAGATGGAGAGTTGGTCACCACCGAGTTTCGCAAGTACCCTATGAAGCTTACTTACAAGAAACCCAGCAAAGTGAGGCTGGAGGGAATGTGGGGCAGAAAAAAATATGCTCAGGTTACCAATGGAAAAGTGGCGTGGACAGTGGCTCCATGGACCGGCACTTCTCAACCCCAACTGATGACTCCCTTGGAGCATATGACCATAGAGAACACCTTTTTTCCAGGTAGTGCCCTGAAACCCTACCGGGAAAAGGTAAAAATGCAGGGACTGGAGCTGTTTGAGGGTGAATTGTTAATCAAGTTGACATACGAGGATGAGTACACAGCCAGAGAGTTCTATCTGGGAAAGGATGATTATATTCTTTATTGGGAAGTGATTAAAAGCAAAGTGGGTCACATGCACGAGCTGAAAAAGCAATATGAAAACTATCACAACTATAGTGGCCTGCTTGCTCCTACTGCCGTTAGGTTTTTTACCACGGATGAAGAAAAAGAACTGGTTTTTGCAGATGTATCTCTAGGTGTAGGTGCTGCCAATTCTATCTTCGAAATACCCAAAGGTCACTAGGCCGACACGAAAGCCAATTCGAAAAACTTATTGAGCAGATTCACGGTTCTATTTATCAATTCAAAAGAATCGATATGAAAGCAATTTGGAACGGCGAAGTTATAGCCGAAAGTGATAATACGATTGTAGTGGAAAACAACCACTACTTTCCCCCAACGGAAATTAAAAAAGAGTTTTTCAAAGAAACAGACACGCACACCGTGTGTCCCTGGAAAGGAACTGCCAGCTACTATAGCCTGGATGTCAACGGGAAAACCAACGCAGATGCGGCCTGGTACTATCCTGAAGCCTCCGAGTTGGCTAAAAACATAAAAGGTTACGTCGCTTTCTGGAAAGGTGTGGAGGTGAAGCCCTGAATCTAGTGCGACTTCAGGTCACCACCACCGAAAATCATAACGCCCTTGATCACAACCCGGGGGCCGGTGGTAGTTATGGTTTTTCTTTTATCAGAAAAACCACCAAAAACCGCAACGGTATCGATCTCCAGTTGCCAATTATTGGGTACAGTAATGTCGCACCCTCCAAACATGGTGAAAACCTCGATTGTTGCACCCTCTATTGGCTTTGACTCACTCAGGTCAATATCCGAACCCCCGAAAATGTTGGTGATGCGACCACTTTTTAGCGGGTCGCTGACAAAGCGCTTTTCGCTACCGCCGAAAATATTGATGTCGTCAAATGAACTTTCTGTGGATTTGGACGGGGCAATCACTCTGTTTCTAAAAATATAAACCAACCCAATTACCACTAGAATGACAGGCCAGTACGTCCTCAGTTCGAAACCCGCATGAAGGTTGAGTAAGAAAAACCCACCCACAAGGATTAAAATAACGGCAGAGCGGATGTTGCCTGTCAGGAGATTGAACAAACCGACCAAAACCAGAATCATGGGCCATGACCAGAGGTAATGAGGGATAGGGGGCAGATACCCAAGATTGTTAACTAAAAAGAGGAGGCCGATAAGGACTAGAAACAACCCTAAAATTCTTTTTCTATTGCTTTCCATGGTGTCGGTGTTTTTTGATTACACTCAAATGAACGAAAAGCAGATCAAAATGTATAAATATTGACAGATGAATCGTTGAACAATTAGGATGGACTGTAAGTGACAGACTGTCTCTTATATTTTATTCGAAAGACATAATGACAGAAAAGCCATGCTGGTCAAGGGTGGCATTGATATTGTTAACAAGGCAAGAGAATAAGGAAAGATATGAAAGTAGAGGACAAACTTTTGATAAAAAACCTGGCAAATACAGCAGAATTGGTCAACACGATCAATGGCGGCATGGCTGAGCCACATATAATTCTGGAAAAATCAGATGACTATTGGCTACTCGTGATGAAGGTGCCAGGGGTCAGTATAGATAATATTAAGATAGAGGTGAAGGACGGGGTGTTGTTTGTCTTTCAAAACCTCGAAAACAAAGACGCAGAAATAGAGCTGCCGTACATGCTTGAGATGCTCAACCTTACCACGAGGATTGACATTGACGCGATCTATGCAGAATATGATGATGGAGAAATTCTGATTCACCTACCCTTTGACGAACTGGCCAGTGGGTTCGAAAGAGATATAGAGATTATTAAGAGGTAGTCATAGGCTAGAGCCAAACGAGAAAGCCGAAAATGCATTAGCGTTTTCGGCTTTCTGTTTTCAGCAGTTCAGTTTTCCAGTTGAGTTAGTTCAAAACTTGTCTCAGGATATGTGCAAATCACTTTAGCCCTATTTTCAAAGAGAATTACCGCATTTCCATCTTCTGACACAAGCTTTAGCTCTTTGCTGGGAGCTACTGAATAATAAGTGATGGACTGGGCGCCATCTGCTTTTACAATCATTTCATAGTACCGGGCATTGGTAGGGTCGAACCCAAAAAGCACATTCTGAAGCTTTTTGCGATTTTGATAATCCCCGAACGAAATAATATATTCATTGTACTGCTCTCCGAACCGTGAAACTTTCTCGCCATTTAGCTCATACTGATGGTCGCCGAGTAACGCATCAAATATCTGATCGAAATTGGAGTCAACATTTTCCTTGTTTTCGAGACCAGATGCGTCATAAACCAGTTTTTGGAGCAAGGTAAAGACCGAATCGCTCACGTTGTGCTGCTCATCCATAAACTCCGGAATGGAGATATAAATAAAAGATCGGGGAGTTAATCGCATATTGTTTTCACTCTTGGACACAAGCGGCTTACTCTTGACGGTGTATAAGTTTATCTGATGACCCCTGGCAAAGCGTCCCGCTGTTTCTTCACGCTCATTCAGGGTCATGTTGAGCGGGTTTAGGTCACGTAGCAGCACGGTGTTGGTTTTATAGGTTTTCCCAAAAACCTTACCCAGGCTTTTGGTAGAAGTATTTTGGATCGTTATCTCCCCTGTTTCCCGGTCACAGCTAAACTTGTTGATCCACCAGAGACCCTGATCATCACTGTGATAAGTATAATTGAGCTTTCGCTCCAGATATTCGATAGCCTGACTGAACTCTTTGCTGTCAAGCACACTGGTTTGTGCCTGAGTGGCCAAAAAGAAAAATATGCAAATGTAGCTTAGCAGGTATTTGCTGTTCATTTTTGCTTGGGTTGGAATGACGTGGTTCGGCATCAAAACTATGGATTTTAGATTTGGTAGCAGTTTTAATAGCGCTTTCTTAGCTCAAACCCTTTTAAGCCACCCGGCTATGCTCAACCGAAACCTGTTTGGAGCGGCATACACTTCATGCTCGATTTCATCACTTTTGAAAAATACCGTACGGCCGGCAATGGGATACAGGTCTTCCTTAATATCATCTTTTAGATAAATACTGAGGTTGCCTCCATCGCTTTCCTGCCAGTCATCGTTGAGATAAGTCACTAATGAAAAGAGCCTGCCGCGATCACTTTTAAACTGATCCAGGTGTCGCTTGTAAAAACTACCCGGCTTATAGTAGGCATAGTGAAACTCAAAATCGTTGATCCCTGTGTAGCAAGTACGGTTGAGGTATTCAATAAATGAACGGATTTTGTCCATTAAAATTAGCTCAGCAGGATCGGTGGAGTCCTTCTCGATCCATTTGATCACGTCTCCTCTTACCTCGGCATTTTGTTGGAAATCAAACTTACGACCAATCCCGGCAGGGTACATTTCTCCAGCTGCATAGTGGGCTAGCAGATTTGTGCGCAATGCTACGATGGTAGTTTCATCGAGCAGATTGTGGCGAACACCAAATCCTTGATTTAGTAATCCTTCTATGAGGCTTTCGTAAGTTTCCTCATATTGCCCTGTGAGGTTTTCCTCGGACACTCAGTACGTCAAAAAGTGGGTGAATGTACGGTATTTAAAATGAATGAGCGGATAAATTTTAACTCACCCTTCTCCAGTTCACAGCACTTTTTCAAGCATCGTAGAAGAATTAAGAGCCCTGTCCCATGAACTAGTTTGTTGAATGAAAACGTAAAAGCGACTTAAAAGATGAAATAGAAGTACGAGATGCTTAATCCAAAGGGCAGGATCAAATCGCAGTGACATGGATTTATATGACGAATCATTAAAAAGGAATGATTTGAAATTAGCTACAAAGAAATTCATAATTAGTGATATGCCTTTGCTTCACATTTTGCATAAAATCACCAGTTGTCTATCAGCTCAAATGAAATATGATCCCCGAAATCCTTACCGTAATAAACATGCTCTATGATTCCCTCATCGTTAATCAAGAAATCACCTGTTAAAACTGGTTTGTGAAATATTGTTTTCATGTTAAAATATCCTTTGACCATAATGGTCATGAGAGTCTTCACCCTCAGCATGGCTTTGAAAAGACCCCAAGCCGAAGACCCAATCTTGTATGACTTATATAAAGTTTCGTCAGGGTCGGCAAGGATGATGAATGTAGGGTTTTGCTTACCAGCATATTGCAAAATGGATTCAGAAGAGGAGGCAAACACGGCAATGGTCACGATACCTTTTTTCTTCCAATCCTTTTGCTTTTGAATGAGGCGATGAACCTGCATATTGCAAAATGGACAGGAAGCTGTTCGCAAAAATGACAGGTACACACGCTGGCCCTTGAGTAAATCCAATTTAACCTCTGATCCATAAATATTTTTTGCAGCGAATTGTGTTGCTGGGGTTCCTATCTGGAGTTGCTTCATTGTTGATAGATTATTGTTATTGCTCCGGAAAGTATTCCTCGTATTTTTTGTCAGCGATAATTTGATGAAGTTCAGGGTCTTTCTCCCAGGCAGTTTTCCCATTGTAAAAGGCTTTAACTGCAAAGAAGTGCAATCGGCCATCTTGTATTTTATAGAACGAATAATCGGGATAAACGAACAATCCTTTGGTCATGGAAATAGAGCACCATCCCCCATATGTTGGAAAGTATTTTTCAGAATCCAGCAAAAAACGTTGTTTATTGCTCTCATTCAAAAAATAGATCTTACGACCTTCATGATTAATGGAATATTCTTCATTGCCTTTTTCTGGGGCATTTTCGAAATAACTAACAGGATCGTAACCGTCGAACAAGACTTGCCCTTCAGCGACGGCAAATTTTTCCTGTGCAAAAGCATGCAAACCCACTATCAAAAGGAGTAAAGTAATTTGAGTGTGTAAATTCATTTTGTTGCAAAATTTAATGTTCCTAATGGATACTATTGACTAGCGTGTTAGTTGCTCAACCTTATGTTCTGGAGTTTGCAAGTGCTACCCTCTCTTTCCGCCTTTTGATGTATTGCAAGTGGGTTTTTAACTCATTGATAGTTTCCTTGCTGAGCTCCATATAAATCCTGAAACTTTCGTTGGCCTCAAGCTCTTCATTGATAAGCATATTGAAAGCTTTGTTTTGAGAATTTTTAATTACCGTCAATTTTTGCAGACCCACATCAGTAGTTCGAATTGACGAAATTTCATTTTTGATTTCGATCAAGTCCTTGTAGAAAATATCTACACGATCCTTTTTTCGCTGTGTTTGCCACCTTTTAATGGAAATGATTCCCGACCAAAGCGCCAGACCCATGGAGAATAGAACGCCGGCGAGTTCTGCATATCTCTCGAAAACACTGGGCTCATCCCTGTCTAGATAAATTCGAGCTCCTTCATGCAAAGGAAATGTAAGACTTGTTCGGTCAAACTGCTCATCCATACCTTTATACACCAGTGGGCTTATATCATTAAACTCTTGTTTATGATGAAAAGCAGATTTGATCATTTCATAAACATCCTCTTCTGGAATACCTGATCGTACCACAAGCACTGCATCAGAGGAAAGAGTAAGAATCGCCTCTTTGGTAATATCGCCATAGGTGCCTTCAGGGATGACATAAGGGTGCACTTTGGGATATTTGAGCGCAATGGCTTCAGCCAATGAACCATGACCAAAATGATCGATTCGATCAAAGGAATAAAGTTTAAATGATTCCAGACCCATGAGATTATTGTCTTCCAGAATATCATTGAATCCGGCAAATACGTCCACATTTTCAAAAGGATCATCGACAATTTGAACCTGAGACCTGTTGATTTTAAAGAATTCAAAAAGTTTGATCATAAAGCGAAAGGAGCCTGAGCCCTCGGCACCCATAAAAACACGCTTACCAACAACCAATTCGGCAAATGATTTGGGTGTTTCGGGTGCGCTGTAGAATATGTGTAATACCTGAGGGAAAAACACAAGCATACTGCTTACATCCTGTTTGAAGGGAATATAGTTTTCGGTAATGGTAAAATCCGCCCTGCCCTTTGCCACACTGTCCAGGTTAGCCGATGATCCGGATCCGTTTATAAGTTTAATATCCAAACCGAGTTCCTCTTCCCAAATTTTTTCAAGATTTCTGGAGATTTCACCTAGAGGCTCTTCCTCTGAATAAATGATTGAATATTTGTTGTTTTTTGTGTTGCATGATGTCATTAGGATCATTGCCCCCAATATCATCGACCATAAATATTGCCTTTTCATTTAATGTCTTGCTTAAGGTTATTAAGTCTGCCGGTGCAGAATTTGATCCAATAGACGAATCAATGTGAGATTCCTGACAAAAAGGGAAAAGGATTTCAATGTGCTTTTGCCGGGCAGGAATTTTTTTTAAGAAATATGTCAGGACAGGAAGACCCCTTCGTCTAATCGGGCAACATCAACAAACGAACAGAATGTTTAAGAAAAAAACTTTGAAACTAGCCCTTATAACCCTGGTTTCGGTACTAGTCCTCGGCGGGGGAATTGGTTTATACCTATTCAACCTTCCGCATCGAGATATACAGTCCACCAATACGGATTTTAAATTGACGGCAAGCCAGGTTGTAGCCGAATATCTCATCAACGGAGAATCCGCTAATGAGAAGTACCTCGACGAAGAGGGAGAATCTCGAATCCTTGAAGTTTCGGGTAGTGTAGCCTCTGTTACTGAGGATTACAATGGACAAAAAGTGGTCTTGCTCCAATCGGCAGATGACAAGGCAGGAGTGAGTTGCACATTCACTACTGAAAGCAATATCCAGCTCATGGGAATTAATCCTGGACAAAAAATATCCGTGAAAGGCGTGATCAGATCTGGAGCTACATATGATGAAGATCTTGAAATGTACGAGAATGTGATCATGGAAAAATGTGCCCTTGTATTATAAATGCTTAGTTAATAATAATCTGGGAAGCCATACCCTTATAGCAAAAAGATGGCAACTCTTAAATTTTGAAAATCATGAAAAAGAACACGTTAACAATTTTTGGCCTGGCGATAGCTTTTGCCCTGGTCTCATTCTCAACTCCTACCAAGTTGGTGAGTTCAAAAACCCACATCAAATTTTTCTCGAGCACGCCAGCTGAGGACATTGTTTCGAATAATTATAAGTCTGTGAGTACAATTGATCCGGCCTCCGGCAAAGTGGTATTTTCTGTGCCGATGCAGAGCTTTGAATTTGAAAAAGCTTTGATGCAAAAACACTTTAACAGCGGAAAGTTCCTCAAAACAAAGAAGTATCCCAAGTCCAAGTTCATTGGTACAATAACCAATTTAAGTGAGATCAATTTTGATACTGATGGAGTATATGAGGCAAAGATCAAAGGTGAATTGACCATCATGGATAAGACAAATCCTATCGATGAAAAAGGAACCATAACAATCAAAGGATCAATGATTGAGGTGAATAGTGTATTCAATATAGCCTTAGATGCTTATGGTATCACTTTCACTAAAGGCGTACCGTCTACCAATATAGCCAATGATGTAGAGGTGACTGTAGCAGCGGAGTATAACAATCAATAAGTAATGAAAAAGTTACAGGTGATTGCGGTGATTATTCTGTTTGTTTTCCTGCGAGCCTTTTCTCCATCTGAGAAAAGCTCCTCGGAAACATCAGGGATCGTATTTCATGAAGGTAAATGGGAAGAAGTACTTGATTTAGCTAAGCGCGAAAACAAATATATTTTTCTTGACATCTACGCCTCATGGTGTGGCCCTTGCCGGGTAATGAAACTCAAAACGTTTACTGATGAATTAACACGGTGATGAGATTGATACTGGGTTTACTATTCTTGAATATTTATCTATCCGGTTTTGGTCAGATAGAATCATCTCAGAATTTATTCTTAATCAAAAGAAGCAAAGATGCAGATAAGGTCTATTATTCTGTCAATCTGGATGAACAGGGGAACCTCTCTCTTAGTGACCCGATCAAAACTTATTGGATTCGGCATGCGAAAGATGGGGAACACGAACCACTTACTTGGGTTCAGGAGCACTTTTCCTATGGCCTGGAATATCTCTCAATAGATAAGGAAGAAGTGAGGTTTCAGTTTGTATCATATTCCAAACAAAAACTCATACTCAAAAAGGCTCAAGGGGGGTACACAGTGTACATGATGGCTGAATCCGGCTTGTTAGAGCTCAAAGAGATCTTTGTCCAGATAGATGGCGGGCCATTTATGCTACCAAGTATTCCCTATGTCAAAGTCACAACTTGTAGGCCAGAAACTAACCACCCGGTCACCCAAATAATCACACCATAAACATGAATGAATATTGTATTGAAAATCTATTGAGCATCCGTGATCTGCTTATGAAAATGGATCAAACCCAATATCGGAAACCATCGGCTTTGCTTTCAGGCTCAAGCATAGGTCAGCATGTAAGGCATATTCTCGATCTGTATGAGTGCCTGATTTCTGGTATTAAAAGGGGTGTAGTTAGTTATGACAAGAGGGCACGTCAGCATGAAGTTGAAAAGCACCCTCAAGCAGCTATAAGTTTGATAAACACAACCATTGAGGGTCTCACTAAGCTTAATACAAATGACCGAATCGTGTTAGAAGGCAACTTTACAGCCAGGGATAACTTGATTGAAACCATAGAAACATCCATTTCCAGAGAAATGGCCTATAACCTGGAGCACTCGATTCACCATCAGGCTCTGATCAAGGTTGGGCTTTTTGATCTTGATGCTACGGAACTGGTAGATGAAAGTTTTGGAGTTGCACCAGCCATTATCAAGTTTGCCAAAAAGCAACAATATGCAGGTGCATCATAGTCGTTCGCTCATTCTTTACATTCTTTTACTTGCCATCGCATGTTTAAGCCCATTTGCTGGCAGAGGTCAGGATATACAGCCTGATAACAATCAATATCATGCCTGCTTTTTTGAAAAGCATTCATTCACACTCGGAGCTGGTTTAAGCTTAGAACCAGGAAAAAAGGGTTTGGGCACCAACGGAAGGCTCTATTATAACATCAGGGAGAACATATGCTTTGGGCCGGAAGTCACTTATGAAGAAAAAGGAAAGTCTACTGAAACCGAGATAAATTTGGTTTTCCACTACATTTTTGAAGTCTTTCATTTTGGGATATATCCTGTGGTTGGAGCGGGAATTAGCAATGAAAAAAACAGCAAACACGGCGAACATAATTTTATAGCGCTGGCAGGTGTTGGGGTACACAGAAATTGGAACAGACTCACATTCTTTTCTGAATTAGATTTCTCTATTTATGAGGAGGAAAGCACAATGGTTTTTGGTCTAATGTTGACACCCTAAAAGATGGATACCGGGCAAATAAACCTTTTAACTATCCTCAACATAACACTTGTGCTTGGAAATAGTAATGGCACTACACGAGCATTCACCGAGGGAAAAATTGCTCAACCTCGGACCCATGAAGGTGCGTATACAGAAACTTTGCCTTGTAAAATAAAACAGCTGAGAAGGCTCAGCCTTCTGATTGTAAATGCCCTTTTGGTTGGCGTAAACATTATTTCTCCCGACAATGATAAATGGCTAATTATGGTGTCCACATTAATTTTTCTGTTGACAACCCACTTTTCATCAAGTGCCTGTTTTATTGGGCAGAGACAGTTTAAAAGGTTAATTCAGATACATAGCGACTAAATTATGACTGAGTATATAGATATAAAGGATGGGATTGCTATCGCTCTTGCATGGCCAGCTACTTTTTGTAAGCAAGCAGGCTCTTGGTATGATCCGCTTATGAAAGTTTTAGGGTTTAACAAAAACGGGTATTATCGAGCAGGTCATGCAGCTGTAGTGTTGATAAAAAAGGATGGGATTTGTCAATATTTTGATTTTGGCAGGTACCATGCGGCCTTTGGCAAAGGCCGAGTTCGGAGTTCCATGACTGACCCTGAGTTGAAAATAAACACAGTACCAAGATTTAGAAATGGGAATTTGTCCAATTTGAATCAAATCCTTCAAGAATTATCTGAGAGGAGTGCGTGCCATGGGACTGGTGATCTTCATGGATCTGTTGTGCAGGTAAATTATCAACGTTCTTATGACAAAGCTAAACAGTTGAGGCGATTAAGCCCTCTCCCATATGGGCCATTTATTCGAGGCGGCACTAATTGTTCCCGTTTTGTACGCGCTATCATTCTCGCAGGAAATCTAAACGTTTGGATCAAACTGAAACTACTGTTTCCATATACCATCACTCCTTCACCCATGACTGTTGTGAGGGTGCTTAAGAAAAGGGTGGTTATACATGCTAAAAAACAAAACAATCAACCACCAACCCACATTGACCTTGATCATGTATTACCTAAACCTATCCGACCTCTTCAGGTTCCAGGGTCTGCTGTTTGGATGGCTGGTGAAGGAGCTGGAAGCTGGTTCGATATTCGTCAGGTTGATGCCCTTTTCAAAGTGACCAGATATGCACCCGATGGAACCACAGAGTTTGAGGCATATTATAAAACTTTTGGAGTGTCCAAAGAACCTGATCTGACCCAGAAGTTTCAGGTGATGCCCGAAAGTCATTATTTGAGAATAGCTGTGGTTCAGGGAGAGAGCATTCGCATTCTAAGAAAAACTGAAAATCGCGAAATGCTTTACCCGAAACCCAAAAGTCAGAGTGCTCATCATTTAGAGTTTAGATAAAAACTCAAGATTCGTCAACCTTGTCAGGATTGACCTGCTTGATCGTCTAATAGGTCAAACAAAAAAACTGACAATGAAAAAATTTACTATTATTTACTGGGTAGTGGCAGTGGCTTTTTCAGGCTTAATGATTTTCCAAGCCTCCAATTTTTTATTCAATTCAGAGGAAGTGACCAAACTTATTGCCGGGCTGGGTTACGGCGCATTATTAATTAAACCATTGACCATTGCGAAGATTCTAGGAGTGGTGGCTGTTATTTCTCGTGTTTCACCTAAACTTAGAGAGTGGGCTTATGTGGGCTTCTTTTTTGATTTTGGTATGGCTACTTATTCCCATATTTTGGCAGGAGATGGCATGTTTATGATGCCATTGCTTGCTCTCGCATTGCTTTTAGCCTTAATCTACACAGAGACAAAGGCGTATGCCAGGGGTTCGGAATCTGCTGGATAAGATTGATATGTATTGAGATTCGAAATGAGATCCTATTGGTTTCAAAGTACGAATTGAGTACTGAAGCGAATCCAAAACAGATGCTATCATGACTGTAAATGTGGAAAGAACCAGGACAAACAAAACTAAGCATAGGTTCAAGTTTTGAAAATGTCTCCCCTACGATCATAGGGTGTATTTATGTTTCAATAGCCAAATTAATCCCTAAACTTGTTGTTGAGGAATAACCTGAAAGAA
This sequence comes from Cyclobacteriaceae bacterium, assembly GCA_039944535.1. Taxonomy (GTDB): domain Bacteria; phylum Bacteroidota; class Bacteroidia; order Cytophagales; family Cyclobacteriaceae; genus JAMZMI01. The sequence goes on along the minus strand of JBDUYP010000020.1, from coordinate 122,925 downwards.
TCAATTGCAAGAACAACAGAAATTAGAATCTAGACAAAGGACCATCGCAGAGTGGGTGGATAATTTTGGCGATGCGCTAATGAGCTGGGCATTTCACAAGACAGGGATACAATCCACTGCTGAAGATTTAGTGCAAGAGACATTTATGTCGGCGTGGAAATCGTTTGGGACTTTTAAGGGTCAGAGCCAGGTGAAAACGTGGCTGTTCAAAATTCTGAATAATAAGATCATCGACTACTACCGAAAATCTTCCCGACAAGGAGAACGATTATTAATGGAGCCTTATGCTGAAGGAGTTTTTGATCAAAATGACAATTGGAATCCTAATGGGATGGAATCTTTATGGGAACAGGAACAGCATTTGCTTGATGATGAAGGGTTCAATAAAGTGATGACCCAATGCATGGACGACCTGCCTACAAACTGGAGAATTGCCATGCTCATGAAATATTATATGGGAAAGGAATCAAAAGAAGTTTGTCAGCAACTGGAAATCACCTCGTCAAATTATTGGCAGATCTTGCATCGGGCTAAGTTAATGCTCAAGCAATGTCTGGAATTGAAATGGTTTAGCCTGAATAACGAATAAGAAGATGGAATTAAGGAAATGGATGAATCCAATTATGCTATCATGCAAAAAGGCTGCCTTTTTAATTGATAAGAAAGAGCACAAGCGACTTTCTCCAATAAGGAAATTGCAACTTAAGATTCACACATTTATTTGCGAGGCTTGTCATTCGTATGAAAAGCAAAGCCGTACTATAGGTAATGCAATAAGTCATTGTTTCGGTGATAAATATTTAGAAGACCGGCCCTTGCCGACCAATGTGAAAGACCGAATTATGAATCAAATAAAAAAAGAAGAAAGAACTTCTTGATGAAGTCAGCTTTACACAAGCGAATTGGACTCTAACTCACCCTACTCCAGTTCACAGCACTTTTGCGCTGTGCATCCACCTGCGTTTTGATCAGTCGGTGTTTAGGCTCTGTTAGATTTGGGTCTTCATTGAGTACTTCTGTGGCTACTGATCTCGCCAGCTTCAATATTTCCGCATCCTGACCCAGGTCGGCTATTTTCAAATCCATGATTCCGCTTTGCTGAGTGCCCATCATATCCCCTGGCCCGCGAAGCTTGAGATCCATTTCGGCAATTTTGAATCCATCCGTGGTATCCACCATGGTTTTTACTCGGGCCTTTGCTTCGTTCGTCAGTTTGTTTCCTGTCATGAGCACACAATGAGACTGTTCGGCCCCCCGCCCCACCCTGCCTCTGAGCTGGTGCAGTTGCGACAAACCGAAACGCTCTGCGTTTTCTATTACCATTATGGAGGCATTTGGCACGTTCACTCCCACTTCAATAACCGTAGTGGCTACCATGATTTTTGTTTCGCCCTTGACAAACCGAGCCATCTCCCAATCCTTGTCCTCAGCTTTCATTTTGCCATGGACGATGGAAATAGGATAGTCGGGAAAGCGTCTGGCCACACTTTCATAGCCATCCATCAGGTCTTTGTAGTCCAGTTTTGAAGATTCCTCTATTAGCGGATACACGATATAAACTTGACGGCCCTTTTTTATTTCATCTTCTATAAACTGAAACATTTTGAGCCGATGACTATCGCGCATATGGTAGGTTTTAATTGGTTTCCTGCCAGCGGGCATTTCGTCTATTGCTGAAATATCCAGATCGCCATAAAGGGTCATGGCCAGTGTGCGGGGAATAGGTGTGGCAGTCATGACGAGTACATGCGGATGTACAGACTTGTTTTTGTTCCAAAGCTTTGCGCGTTGCGCTACCCCGAACCTGTGTTGCTCATCGATAATGGCAATTCCCAGGTTTTGAAATTTGACGGTATCTTCAATAAGCGCATGGGTACCTACCAGGATTTTTATTTCACCAGACTCCAGATCCGCAGCAATGACTTTCCTTTCCGATTTTTTAATGGAACCAGTTAGTTTGGCAATCTTGATACCCATAGGTTCGGCTTGCTCCGAAAGACCCTTAAAATGTTGGTCTGCTAAAATTTCCGTTGGGGCCATAAAAGCACATTGCGTTTCATTGCTTATCGCAATAAGCATACAGAGGAATGCCACCATGGTTTTGCCACTTCCCACGTCTCCCTGCACCAATCTGTTCATTTGCTTGCCCGAGCGAAAATCCTGATAGATCTCCTTTACCACTCTTTTTTGTGCTCCTGTCAACTCGAAGGGCAAGTGCTTTTCGTAGTAGGTGTTGAGGAGGCTACTTTGGGTAAACCGGATTCCCGGAAAACTTTCGATACGCGTTATTTTCAGCTTGATCAGTCTAAGCTGAATGTAGAAGAGTTCCTCAAATTTCAGCCGAGCCTTGGCATATTGCAGAGCTTTGGGGTTCTTCGGAAAGTGAATTTGGATTAAGGCCGTTTTCTTGTCTATAAGTTTATATCTGTCTAGGATTTCCCGAGGCAAAGTTTCGTTAATGTGATTTACGGCATCCACGAGTAGAGATTTCATCATTTTCATGATGACTTTACTGTCTATGAATTTTGCCTTTAGTTTTTCTGTGGTGTTATATACTGGCTGCAGATAAGACCCCTTTTTGCTGTTGTCGGTTAGCACGTCCACCTCAGGGTGTGCTATACTGTATGTGCTTCCAAACTTGGCAGGCTTTCCGAAAACGACATATGTTACCCCTACCGAAAGTTTGCTTTGAATCCACTTTGCCCCCTGAAACCAGACCAGCTCTATATTTCCGCTATCGTCAACAAACTGCCCAACGAGCCGTTGTTTTCTGCCGGCCCCAACCATTTGAAATGATTTGAACTGCCCGACAAGTTGGATAAAAGGCAGGTTTTCGTTTACCTGGCTGATTTTGTAAAACTTGGTGCGGTCTTCGTATCGAAAAGGATAGTGCTCAATGAGGTCAGCGAAAGTGAATATCTCCAGTTCTTTTTTGAGAAGCTCAGCCCTTTGCGGGCCGACACCTTTGAGGTATTCTATACTTCTTTCAAAAAAACCGGGCATATCGAATCAGCTGAATGACTAAGATAAAAATATCAACTGAACCGCGATGCTAATTATTCCACTTGAGTGATTGCAGCATGTGGATCACATCTGCTTTGAGGTAGCTGATGACTGGAGCGAGAGAGTCATTTTTGGTGGCAGTCTCAAAATAAAGCGCTCCGCGCAAAAAGTGTTTATTACTATCTGACACGTGAAACTGAAGAGGCGTAGGAATCTCACCCTCCAGATTAGAAACGGAAGCAAAGTCGCCGTTTGGCAACTCCATGATCATCTCGTCTATAGCATAAGCCTTCACGTTGTGCTGAGCGGTCAGCCTGTAGGAGTCAGAATAGTACCCGCGAATGAGAGAGTCTTTGTTCATTATAGGCTTATATGTTATCTGCACATTCGCCTCCATTTCAGGGTATTGGATGTCCACCCAATACCTCTCGGTGATCCATGATTTATTCTTCTTAAGAATGGAATGTTTTGAGATATCAAAAGAATAGGGCATGGTATCTGGCAAAGACACATACTCATGAGGTGGTAGTTCTATTCTGTTGTAGCCTTTCGGGCGAGGCAGGTAATCACTTGAACACCCGACAAAAAAAACGAAAACAAAAAATGCAGCTAAATACTTCATCAATCTTCAAACTCCTTCAACGGGTCGTTTTTCTTCTGTTCTATAAATACACGAACCCTTTTTATTCTTTTTTGATCCACAGCCACAACGGTGAAAACGAATGATCCGTATCGGACTTTCTCCCCTGCGTTTGGCAACTTGGTGTGCATTTCGAGCAGCAGCCCACCAAGCGATTCACTGTCGCCTTTTACATTGTCAAAAACCGAAAGATCGATATTGGTGATTTTACAAAAGTCATTAAGAGATGTTTTGCCTTCAAAGACAAAAGTGTTGTTGTCGAGCTTATTGAAAGCAACATCGCGCTCATCATCAAACTCATCATTGATTTCTCCAACAATTTCTTCGATCACATCTTCCAGTGTAATGAGCCCTGAAGTGCCCCCGTACTCATCTATGACAATAGCCATATGAACCTGCTTCTCTTGAAAGTCTTTTAGCAACCCGTCTATTTTTTTGCTTTCCGGAATGAAAAAACCGGGACGAAGCAATGATTGCCAATTAAAGTCTTCATCCTTGTGAAGGTGTGGAAGTAAATCTTTGATGTACAAAACCCCTTCTATTTTGTCTACTGTTTCCTCATAAACAGGAATTCTGGAAAACCCGGTTTTGTTAACAACATCCATTAACTCGTGAAAATCTGACTCCACATCTACTGCGATTACGTCAATTCTCGATTTCATTACCTGCTTTACTGAAAGGGTGCTGAAGTTCACAATGCCTTTCAGCATGTCTTTTTCTTCTGCCGTTACCTCTTCTTTGTCTGCAGTGATTTCCAACGCATGGTTGATTTCGTCCACGCTCAGATTATATCCTTTTTTTTCTATTCTGGACTCAATCACGTTGCTGATGCTCATCAGCAACCAAGCTACGGGTCTCAGAATCTTTCCAGAAAAGTTTAGCAAAGGAGCAGAGAACCGGGCAAAGCTTAGGTTGTTATGGTTGGCATAAACCTTTGGCACAATCTCTCCAAAGAAAATGATCAGGATTGTAATAGTCGCTGTAAGAGCAACAATTACAATTCCGCCGGCATCCTTACTCCCAACCAGGCGCCAGGTGGCAAATGTGGAAATAGTGATGATGAAAATATTGATCAGGTTATTCAGAATAAGAATGTTGGCCAGGAGTCTTTTAGGATCTGATACCAAGAGGCTTATGAACTTATCCTTCTTGTTGTCAGATGCGCGGACCTGCTGTACTTGCTGATGGCTCAAAGAAAAGAATGCTACCTCTGAGCCGGAAATCAAGCCGGAAAGAAATAATAAGACTAGAATACCAAGCCCGTTTACCAAATAGAAAGAAACGGGTAAATCCACGAGCGTTGCTAGTAAAACCGTGGGGTAGGGATCGTCAAGTGATGCTTCCAATAAAGGTATATTTAGTTAAACAGCTAGAAGGGCAGGTCGTCTGTTGCCTCTTCTTGTGAAGTAGCGTTGAAGCCTGATGTGCTAGCTTCTGCCGAAGCAGCCGGAGCGGCCGATTCTGTCTGAGGTGAAGCCTGTCCACCCCCACTCTGACTGCCAGGAGAGCCCCCAAGCATAGTCATGTTATCGCCCACTATTTCTGTAGTATATCTTGTTACCCCGTCCTTTTCCCACGACCGTGTTCTTAATTTTCCTTCTACGTAAATCTGGCTTCCTTTCTTTAAGTATTTCTCGGCAACTTCAGCCAGACCTCTCCACAGCACAATGTTGTGCCATTCGGTTTGATCCTTTCTTTCACCAGTATTTCGGTCTTTGTAGGTTTCTGTAGTGGCTATAGAAAAACTCGCAACCGCAACGCCGCTTTCCAAATGTCTCACTTCAGGGTCTCGCCCAAGATTTCCTACTAAAATAACTTTATTTACTCCTGCCATATTATAAAATTAAAGAATCCGTCATTCGCTGCAAATAATTAACGATGACTTTTGGTCTCGGCAAAGTTAACATTTCTTTAAAGCTAAATACGCTCAAACCAAGTTCCTTGCCAATAAGATTCAAAGTACCCATCTCTGCAATATCCACATGCGTAAAAGTCACCCACAATCTTCGATGTGTTAAGAGGTGCCGTATTTTTTCAGATTTATGAGAAATCGAGCCCTTATATTTTATTGCCAAAGCTTCTGGTGTCGAGTCTTCGCTTAAATAAAATTGATACAGCTCTCTCCAAATCCCTTCTTTTCGTGAGTGTAGAAGAAAAGCCCCATTACAATCAAATATCACATAATTAAGACTCACTTCTTCCACTTTGACTTTTTGCGACTTTACTGGCAGCACGGATTGTTTTTTGTGCTTGTAAGCAAAACAGCTTTCGCGAAAAACACATTCATCACATTTGGGTGCCGGCGTGCAGACAGTAGCGCCAAACTCCATCACAGCTTGATTAAAATCCCCCGGGTTTTCAGCAGGGATAAAACCGAGCATAAGGTTTTCAAATACTTTTCGAGTGGCGGGTTTAGAGATATCGTCTTCCACACCAAAATACCTTGAAGCGAACCGAAATACGTTTCCATCGACTACCGGCTTAGGTTCATCATAGGCAATTGACGCAATGGCCGCTGCGGTGTATGGCCCAACTCCTTTCAGCTTTATTAATCCTTCATAATTGCGCGGAAAGTTCCCTTTTAGTTCATGGGAAACATACTTTGCTGTGTGATGAAGGTTTCTTGCCCTTGAATAATATCCCAAACCTTCCCAAAGTTTTAGCACCGACTTCTCGTCACTTTTTGCCAGAGAGTCTACCGTAGGGTGATGCTCCACAAAACGATCGTAGTAGGGTTTTCCCTGGTCTATTCGGGTCTGCTGCAGGATGATTTCTGACAGCCAAATACGGTACGGATCTTTGGTTTTTCTCCATGGCAGGTCACGCTTAGCATTTGAAAACCAATCAATTAGGGATGACGTGAAGTGATTTTTTATTCTTTGCAAGAAGGCTATTTATAACTGAGATTGTTTTTTATTTACCACAGCCAAATTTAAATTTGGCGACCGGAATTTTACCGGGTTCAAAATAATACAATAAAAAAGACAGTTGTGACGAAGCAGGACGTGATTAATGAGATCGCTGATAAGACAGGTATCGACAAGGCAGATGTGCAGGTTAGTGTTGAGGCCTTTTTTTCCGTAGTGAAAAACTCCATGGCTAGTGGAGAGAACATATATGTGAGGGGTTTTGGGAGTTTTGTAAATAAAAAGCGAGCAAAGAAAATCGCGCGAAACATATCCAAAAACACCGCAATAGTTATTGACGAACATTTCGTTCCTAGCTTCAAGCCATCCAAGATTTTCATAGAGAAAATCAAAAACAGCAAAAGCCTCAAGTAAGGGGTTTTAAATAATGAATAAACATCAGGTCATACTCCTTGTCGTGGGAGTCATTCTAGTTTTGGTTTTGTATAATCTGCCCAGAGTGGTAGTGGAGAATGACCAAATAACTAATGTAAAACCTCATGACCTCAACGTTAGTGATACTGATAATGAGGTGATTATCTCTCTTCAAAATCAACTTTCAGACTTATCTGATAAGAAAAAAAGTATTAACTTTGCGGACTCTTTGGCAAGCTTGTTCCTCAAGTATCAATTGGTTGATAGTGCGGGCAAATATGCTGAACTGATTTTGAGTTTGGATTCGTCCGCATTGGGAGTATACAGAGCGGGGATGATTTATTATCAGGCTTTTGAAAATGCAGCGGGCGGAGACAATGCGATCCTTCTGGCGGAAAAAGCGAGAGCACAATTAGAAAAGCTTCTTTTGAATAATAAGGAGGATGCTTTTCTGAAAAACAAAATAGCCATGACTCTCATGGTATCTGAAAACCCAATGCAGGGTGTGATGATGCTGAGGGAGGTTCTGGAAAAAGACCCTGAAAATAGAGAAGCTATTTTCAACCTTGGTTTGCTGGCGATTAGATCAGGACAGTATGATCGGGCGCAGGTTCGATTTGAAAAGCTGATCGAGCAGAATACAGAAGACCATGAAGCGTATTTTTATTTGGGAGTTTCGTTCGTAGAATCCGGACAAAACGAAAAAGCAATAGAAGCTTTTGCCAAATACATGACATTTGAAAAAGCGGATGCGGCTCTAAAAGCCACAGCCTCTAATTACATAAAAGAATTAGAAAATATTTAAGTAACCAAAAACAAGAAGATTATGCCTTGCGGTAAAAAAAGAAAAAGACATAAGATTTCCACTCATAAGAGAAAGAAAAGACTTAGAAAAAACAGACACAAGAAAAAATAATATCTGACACTTAAATTTTGAGTTTTGAGTACTGAACTAATATTAAACTCAACTCAGAAAGGATGTCGGATTGCCCTTTTAAAGAATAAGCAGCTCGTTGAGTTTCATCAGGAAGGTGATGAAAACGCATTCAACGTAGGTGATATTTATTTGGGTACAGTCAAAAAAGTAGTGCAAGGGCTCAATGCGGCCTTTATAGATATTGGCTATGAAAAAGATGCCTTCTTGCACTATTTGGATTTAGGTCCTCAGGTTCAATCATTAAACAAGTTTACCAAGCTAGTTCTCAACAGAAAGAACGCAAGTTCTAAGTTGACAGGGTTCAATCATGAACCAGATATTAACAAGCTTGGAAAAATAAACCAGGTACTAACCAAAAACCAGAAGATTCTGGTTCAGGTAGTAAAAGAACCCATTTCTACTAAAGGACCCAGACTATCCTGTGAGTTGTCAATAGCCGGACGATATATCGTTTTGGTTCCATTTTCGAGCGCTGTTAGCGTTTCAAAAAAAATAAGCGATTCCGGTGAAAGGAAGCGCCTGCAAAGATTGATCAGTTCGATCAAGCCTGATAATTTCGGAGTAATTATACGTACTGTAGCTCAGGGCAAAGACGTCAAAGAGCTCGACAGTGATCTTAGAAACCTTGTCCAAACATGGGACAAAGGAATAAAAGCGCTAAGAACGGCAAGCCCTCGTGATAAGGTAATCGGTGAAATCAACCGCGCCAACTCTATACTAAGAGATGTGCTCAACGAATCATTCGATAGCATCACTGTTGATGACAAAGACCTTTACGGGGAGATAAAGACCTTTATCCAGAAAATAGCTCCGGATAAAGAGAAGATTGTAAAGCTCTACAACAGCAAAGTCAAAGTTTTTGAATCCTTTGGTGTAGAGAAGCAGTTGAAAATGTCTTTCGGTAAATCCGTGAGTATTCCGAGTGGTGGATATCTTATAATTGAACATACGGAAGCACTCCATGTGATTGACGTGAACAGTGGTAATAAATCCAACAGGGAAGACAATCAGGAAACCACCGCTCTTAATGTTAATTTGGAAGCTGCCTCAGAGGTGGCTCGCCAGTTAAGGTTGAGAGATATGGGCGGAATCATTGTGGTTGATTTCATTGACATGCGTAGGGCCGAAAACCGCAAAAAGGTTTACGACCGTATCAAGCAAGAAATGAAAGATGACCGCTCAAAACATACGGTTTTACCTCTTTCTAAGTTCGGCTTGCTTCAGATTACGCGTCAGCGTGTGCGGCCTGAGTTGAACATCGCAACAAGAGAAGTGTGCCCGGCATGTGGAGGATCTGGACAGATCTCGGCCTCTATTATGATCGCAGATCAGATAGAAAATACAGTAGATTTGGTCATGAAGAACCAGAACGAAGGAAAGCTTACTTTGAGCCTGCATCCGTTCCTCTTTTCATATTTCACAAAAGGAATTATATCCAAGCGCGTGAAATGGTACTTTAAGTATCAGAAATGGGTAAACCTAATAGAGGATTCTTCTTTAGCGATTACAGAATACAACATTTTGAATGACAGAGGGGAATTGATCGAAACTTAAAACTTAATTCCAAGGTCAATCATTATAACATTACTCCTGATAAAAAGCTCTTCTTGAAAATTTTCTCGAAGAGCTTTTACTTGATTAATAAGCCCTCGCTGATAAGACACCTCTGCAAACAAAGTGGTGTTAATTCCCGCTCGATACTCGAAACCTCCGCCAAGCAAGACAGAAAAATCTACACCTCGAAAGTCTTTTACTAAAGTGTAATCCTCTTTTTCTGGCTCGCTATTTACCAAAAATTCAAGAGCGGTTCCTACCTGGAAAAACACACGGCCATCAGGCATCACTTCATTGGTAAACAGTTTAAGGGAAACGGGAATCTGGAGATATTGAAGTTTGTAGCTTTCCCTGGGGCTCTGGCCTGCCGGAAGCGATGTGGTATCCTCCTCTCCTGAGACAAGGAAACTTGTTTTCTTGGGAACGAAAATGAGACCAGTACTGAAAAAGTAGGTTTCTGTGATTTCATGATCATATATTAACCCAACGGAGAAAGTCCCGTTCGACCCATCAGAAGTTACGTCATATGTACTATCCACCAGAGCCACACGGTTGGAGGATATGGTCGGGGAGAATTTCAATCCGAGCTTGGACTGGGCGTTTGATAGGTGACTGACAAAAAGGATGGAGATTATTAGAATAAACTTTCTCATACGAAACATTAGAAACACTAATTTTGGCAGCTTAAAATTAAAGAGTATGCGCGCAGTAATCATAACGATTGGAGTTCTTTTCTTGGTGTCTTGTCAGGAACCTAAATGTAGAGAAACCCCAATTGCCTCAAAACCCGTTGATGTGACCTTCGATCGCCTGGAGTCCGAATTGTTTGCAGCGCAATCACAGGAAGAAGTAGAACACTTTCTTCAAACAAACCCGGCTTTCGCTTCGCTATTTTTAGATGCAGCTGAATACCCTAGCCTGGAAGTGCTTGCCGATAAGATTTTCAAGCTTACATCCGACCCTTTTGTTGACACGCTTTACAACGAAGCGATCGGCGAGTTTTCAGACTTTTCTACTGTAGAGGAAAGCGTGACGGACGCAGTTGGCAGGATCAAGACCCTTGTGCCTGGCATGAAAGACATTACGATCCAAACAGCAGTGACCGGACTTTATAAGGATCTCTACATTTCCGATACGCTGGTCATTGTCGGTTTAGACTTTTTCATTGGCGATGATGCTAGCTACCCTCCCATGAATATACCTCAGTACATTCTGGACAGATATGATAAGCAACATTTGCCTGTGACCATTGTGAAGTTCTTGAGCGGTTCGTTAGTTTCAAAAGGGAAAAGCGAAACGTTGATATCAGAGATGATAGACTTTGGGAAGACTTACTATCTTTTGAGCCGACTGATGCCCTGTACGCCTGATTCATTGATAATTGGCTATTCGCCAAAGCAGATGGAAACAGTGCTTGATAATGAAGCGATCATCTGGGCAAACTTCGTGGAGAATGAAGTGCTGTATGATGCCAACCATTTGACCAAAAGGAAATTTTTGGGCGAACGCCCGAATGTTTACGAAATCAGTCAGGAATGTCCCGGAAGAATTGGGGCTTGGATTGGCTGGAGAATTGTAGAATCTTATATGAGGAATAGCAGTGAAGTGACATTGGAACAGTTAATATCTGAACGTGACAATGACCTGATTTTCCGAAAGTCATCATATAAGCCAAAGGGCTAGCTATGCCGTAAGAATGTGAACCTCGGAATCATCTAGGGGGATTGACGTCTCATTATTGATAATCTTTATTAGCTTCGAAACGAGGAGGTTTTTGTCGTAAAACTTCTCCGCCATTTTTCGAGAATTTCTCTGTGCTTTCATGAGCTTGCTGTTGTTTTGGATGTAATTCTCTACCTGAGCGCACAATTTCTCGGGTTTGTGAGGGGGAGTATAAAACCCGCACTCGTTCTTTTCAACAACATCTTTTATCCACCCTTTGAAGTTTATGATGATGAGTTTGCCTGCAGCCAGCCCATCGAAGAACTTGTTCGGGCTGCCCGTATTGAGCACGGGAACATTGAGGAACGAAATGTAAACGGCATCCATTTGCTCAATTAACTCTTTCACATCACTTTGGGATCCATAGTTGTGAAAAAGCACATTTTGCATTCCGCTTGCTGCACGCCGGGTTTTTGATAACTGCGCTCCTTCTCCCATGATGTGAAATACTATGGGCTGGCCCTGGCGTGAAGAGTATTTCGCTGCTGCAACCAGATATTCCAGATTATTGGCCTTTCCCACCGTGCCGATATAACCAACCTGAAACGGCGAATCATCATTGAATACTTTCATGGAAACCTTGTGATCAAAGAAGTCACAATCTGAAATATTAGGCAGGACATGAACTTTGGTCTGTGGAGACAATCGTTCTATATAGTTTCTTATGGCAGGGGAAAGGGCCACAACTTTTTGCGCTTCGAAATAACACTTCTTTTCAAACCGATACAAAAGATTTTTAAGTAAAGGGCTTTTAATAACTCCCATTTGGATCGGAGCTTCCGGCCATAAGTCGCCTACTTCAAAATAATAGGGGATGTTGAGTTTGTTTTTAACAAAAAGCGCAATCAAGCCCGTCGTAAGCGGAGTGGTCATCACGTAAGCTAAATCTGCTTTTTTGACCTTCAATGACTCTTTTTTGGCTAGCCTGACAAAATTTAGAAAAGCGAAAATCCGTCTTATAAACCCAAAGTTATTTTTGTAGGAGACAGGTAAGTAATGAACCCTGATTCCATCTACATGTGTGATTTGGTAGTCACCAGAATGAGCTGTGATCATTTCTACTTCATGTCCATGATCTACTAAACCTTTGGCAAGGTGATAAGAGCGTACACACCCCCCTTCTTCGGGTGTTCTAAAATATTGATGGACATAGAGGATTTTCACAGGATAAAGGTGGGCATAAGTTGTGAGTTTTTAAAGCAGACGTTGTAAATCATACGTAAAACCGCTAATTTGGAAACAACACTAACCATCGGTATGATGAGCAAAGTTTGGTTTTTCACATTGAGTGTTTTTTGTGCCGCCTGCCAGGCACCCATCAGCTACATCAATAACCTGCCGCAGGTTTCTGGTTTAAGTGATCAGGGTGATTTAAGTGTACAGGCTAGCTGGGGAGCAGATGCAACTTTCGAAAACGCGGTTTATGACCTTGATTTGGCCAAGGCATTTTCCAAGAGGCTTGGGGTTAAGACCCATTTTACTTTTGGATCTAAGAGACACTATTTCGATAAGCTATCCTATCTTGATTTGTCCCTGGTTTACTTCGGCAAGTCCTCCACAGGCATGAAGTATGAGATAGTCTCGGGTTTTGGTGCGGGTTACTTGAAAGCGTCTAGTACCAATTTTGCAGACCCTTATGACAATCATTGTTCATGTGTAGGGCTACCTGTGGATTTCTCCGATGCGGATTATACTGCTATCACTAAATCAAAGAAGGTTTTTATTCAACCGTCAATTTCTATGCCCCTAAAATTGACGGAGGTCAATTCACACCTAAATCTGGGTCTTAGAGCACAGCTGGTCGATTTTAGCAGCTACTATTTCGAACAGAATTATACGATTTTGTATAACAAACCGATTACAACGATCCTTTTAGACCCATTCATATCTGTAGATCAACAGTTCGGAAAAGTTGGAGCACAATTAATGGCTGGTTATTCTCTTAACCTCGGAGATAAGTCAGCCCACCCGGTTTACAGCAAGTTTTATACAAGCGTTGGACTTTTTATGAGGCTTTCGAAATAACTTTTAAGAACCCAACTTCTCCCAATATTTACAAAAGTGAGTGATTTTGCATTCGTCACATTTAGGCTTTCGAGCCAGGCACACATAGCGACCGTGTAAAATGAGCCAATGATGTGCTTTGTGGATGTATTCTTCAGGGATTCCCTTAACCAGTTGCTTTTCAACCTCTAGAGGGGTTTTGGCGGTTTGGGTTACAAGCCCAAGTCTTTTGGAAACCCTAAAAACGTGCGTATCTACAGCCATGGCCGGCTGATTGTAAAGAACAGAAACCACCACATTAGCCGTTTTGCGTCCTACGCCCGGGAGCTTCTGCAGGTCTTCGTGCTTAGCAGGAACCTCACCCCCAAAGTCTTCCATGATCATTTTAGCCAGGCCAATCAGGTGTTTGGACTTGTTGTTTGGATAAGACACGCTTCTGATCAACTCAAAAACCTCATCGAAACTAGCAACAGCCATATGTTCGGCTGTAGGAAACTGCCTGAAGAGCTCAGGGGTAACTTTATTGATCCTTACATCGGTGCATTGAGCACTAAGCACAACTGCTACCACCAACTCAAAAGGGTTGGAGTAGTTTAGTTCCGTTTGGGGATCAGGAAAAGCTTCCTTGAAATAATCAACAAAGGCACTGTACCGTTCCTTCTTTGTCATACCAGATTTAGGGTCAGGGTTTGACCCCAAAACTAGGCAGAGTGTACTTCATAACCCTTTGAGAAAGCGAGGATTTTATCAACAGACCTTTGTGAGGGCCTGTATTTCACTTTGTCAAGACCCTTCATTACCTCTTGAAGCTTGTTGAGCTCGTCTTGCAATGATGGGTTTGAGATTAATGCTTGTTGTAATACGGTTGATTCTTGTTGGGTTAATTCTCCGTAGAGGAATTTAACTAAGTCATTTTCGGTAAAAGTTTTTGTCATAGGCATCTTCTTTCGGCTTTAGCTTTTTACGTAAATTAATCAAAGCATACCTCATTCTACCCAAAGCGGTATTGATACTCACGCCTGTAGCATCAGCTATTTCCTGAAAGCTCATCTGCATGTAGTGTCTCATTACCAGTACTTCCTTCTGATTTTCCGGAAGCTCCTGAATGTATCGCTTGAGCAGGTTATGAGTGTCCTGCTTAATATGTTCACTTTCTATGGGTGCCTGAGAAAACTCCAAAGTGTTGAAAACACTGCTACCATCCTCCATGACAATTGTTGGGTATCTCTTATCTTTTCTGAACTGATCTATCGCCAGATTGTGCGCGATCCTCAGAATCCAAGGCAGAAACTTGCCCTCCTCGTTGTACCGACCAGACTTGATTGTCTTGATAGATTTTATAAAAACATCTTGCATGAGATCTTCAGCGAGATATCTGTCTTTTACTATCAAATAAATGGTGGTAAATACCCTGTCTTTGTGTCTTTGCAGAAGTTCTGCGAAAGCCTCTTCGTTTCCGTTCTTGTAGAGGGACACCAACTGTCCATCTGTCATCTTTACGTTACTCATGTAAGTCACCTAGTTGTTAACGTAGAGGTTCAAATCATATTGTCAGGGTTTGTTTTTTTGTTGTGGAAAAAATCAAATGTATCAGAATCTTTCAATAGAAACAAAACTTCCGATCTAATTTCTACTTTTGCAAACAATCCAAATCTTTCTTACACCTATAGGTGTTATAAGAAAAAATTTCTCTTGTCAATGTCAAAATCAATAGACCAGTACGATCCAAAGGACCATATTATCATAAAAGGCGCCAGGGTCAATAACCTGAAAAATCTGGATGTCGCCATTCCCCGAGATAAGCTGGTTGTAATCACGGGACTTTCAGGCTCAGGCAAGTCTTCGTTGGCTTTTGACACACTTTTTGCTGAAGGGCAAAGAAAATATGTGGAGAGTTTAAGCTCCTACGCAAGACAGTTTCTGGGGAGAATGGAAAAACCTGAAGTGGATTATATCAAGGGCGTTTCTCCGGCCATTGCCATCGAGCAGAAAGTCTCTACCAGAAACCCGAGATCAACGGTCGGTACCACCACAGAAATTTACGATTACTTAAAACTTCTTTTTGCAAGGATTGGTGTTACAGTTTCGCCGAAATCAGGAGAAGAAGTAAAAAAAGACACTGTAACAGATGTGGTCAACTACATTTTCAGCTTTGACGAAAATGATAAGTTGACCATCTCTGCTCCTCTCAATATCAAAACCTACAGAACGATGGAGCAAGAGCTCACGGTATTGATGAGCAAAGGATACACGAGGATACTGGTGGACGGGAAGGTGCAATACATAGAAGATGTACTTAAGTCGAAGCTTAACAAAAAAGCAGATTTAGAAATTCTGATAGATCGGGCAACTGCAAAAAACGAGGAGGCAAATCAATTTCGGCTTTCCGACTCTGTGCAAACAGCCTTTTTCGAGGGCGAGGGGCATTGCATGGTTAGAATTGTAGGCAAGGAGCAAAAAGCATTTTCTGACTTGTTTGAGCTGGACGGTATTCGGTTTGAAGAGCCATCGGTAAACTTTTTTAGCTTCAACAACCCATACGGGGCATGTCGTCGGTGCGATGGTTTCGGAAGAATTTTAGGGATAGACCCAGACCTGGTTATCCCGGACCCGAACCTTTCTATTTATGATGGGGCGGTTGCTCCGTGGAGAGGGGAAATCATGCAGTCATGGGTACAGCCTCTAATCAAGAATGGCATCCGTTTTGACTTTCCAATCCACCGTCCGGTAAATGAGCTCACAGCGGAGGAAAAGGAACTTCTGTGGACAGGAAACGAATATTTTGACGGACTTGATGCTTTTTTCGCGCATTTAGAAACACAGACGCACAAGATTCAATATCGCGTGATGCTTTCCAGATACAGAGGCAAAACTGTTTGCCCGGATTGTCGCGGAACACGGCTTAGAAAGGATGCCTCTTACGTGAAAGTTGCGGGGAAATCTATTCAGGACCTAGTGCTTACTCCCGTAACAGGTCTCGTGTCATTTTTTGATAAAATTGATCTTACCGATCATCAGGCGGCCATAGCAAAAAGAATCCTCAATGAAATTCAGGGCAGGCTTTCATATCTGGACAAAGTAGGCCTTGGGTATTTGACACTTAACAGACTGACAAATACACTTTCGGGAGGGGAGTTTCAAAGAATTAAGCTTGCGACCTCTTTGGGAAGCGCGCTTGTGGGCTCTATGTACATTTTGGATGAGCCAAGCATTGGTCTGCACCCACGAGATACTGATAAACTTATTGAGGTTCTGATTACACTACGTGATTTAGGCAACTCAGTAATTGTGGTAGAACATGAGGAAAAAGTGATGGAGTGTGCTGACCAAATCATTGACATAGGCCCGGCTGCCGGGGTGCATGGCGGAGAATTGGTTTTTCAGGGAAAAGTCTCGGAACTCAATGGTGAATCCAGTAGGTCTTTTACTGCCAAATACTTGAAAGGGCTTGAGGAAATCACCCTTCCGATCCGGCGAAGAAAATGGAAACAATCATTGACCATCGAAGGTGCTCGTGAGAATAATCTCAAAAATGTCAATGTCGAGATTCCTCTAGGGGTGATGACTGTGATCACCGGAGTAAGTGGTTCGGGAAAATCAACTTTGGTAAAAAGAATCCTGTACCCATCAATAGGGAAAAACCTGGGAGTAACAGGGGAACTGACAGGAAAACACGAAAAGATTTCTGGAGACTACAAGAAAATCACGCAAATCGAATTTGTCGATCAAAATCCAATAGGAAAAAGTTCCAGATCGAACCCAGTTACATATGTCAAAGCTTATGATGGCATACGACAGCTTTTTGCAGACCAACCAACCTCTAAGAAAAATGCGTTCAAACCGGCACATTTTTCTTTCAATGTAGATGGAGGACGATGCGAGGTTTGTGAAGGTGAAGGAACCGTGACCGTGGAAATGCAGTTCATGGCCGACCTTCATTTAGAGTGTGAAAATTGCCGTGGCAAGCGCTTCAAGAAAGAAATACTCGAAGTAAAATATAAGGACAAAGACATATCCGAAGTGCTGAATCTTACCGTGGAGGAGGCGATTGAGTTCTTTGCTGATAAATCCGGCATAGTCAACAAAATAAAACCTTTGTATGATGTAGGCCTGGGTTATGTGAAGCTGGGTCAGTCGTCCAACTCCCTGAGTGGAGGAGAAGCACAACGTGTAAAACTAGGCTCTTTCCTTGGCAAAGGAGGAGGAGGCAGTAAGTCAGACCACATTCTTTTCATATTTGATGAACCGACCACAGGTCTTCATTTTCACGATATCAAAAAACTACTTGATGCCATGAATGCGTTGGTTAATGCCGGGAACTCGGTTTTGATTATCGAACACAACATGGAGGTCGTGAAAAATGCTGACTGGATCATAGACATGGGACCTGAAGGCGGGGAAAATGGCGGCAATGTGTGCTTCGCGGGCTTGCCGGAAGATATGATTAAATTAGCCGATAATTATACGGCAGGTTATTTGAAAGAGAAATTTTAAAATCACCGATAAAACTCAAAACAAGACTAAATAGAATCATGAGAAGAAAAATTGCAGCAGGAAACTGGAAAATGAACCTTGATTTGGAAGGCGGAAAAACGCTAGCCTCAGAGGTTGTGAATATGGTAGCAGATGAAGTGACGACTGATATAGATGTTATCCTCATCCCTCCTTTCGTACACCTGACAACCGTAAAATCGCTAATCGGATCATCTACAAAGGTGCATTTGGGAGCGCAAAACTGTCACCAGGAAGCGAACGGCGCATATACCGGAGAGATTTCTCTTGATATGCTGAAGTCTGTGGGTGTTGGGTATGTGGTGATTGGTCACAGTGAGAGGAGAGAATATTTTGGCGAGGACAATGCGCTTTTAGCCGACAAAACCAAAAAAGTGCTCGACGCAGGGCTTATTCCGATTTATTGCTGTGGAGAAAAATTAGAAACAAGAGAAGCTGACCAGCATTTTGATCTCAACAAAACTCAAATTGAAGAAGGTCTTTTCGGTCTTTCAAAAGAAGAGATTTCAAAAGTGGTAATTGCATATGAGCCAGTTTGGGCGATTGGTACAGGAGTGACAGCATCATCAGACCAGGCACAGGAAATGCACGCATTCATCAGAGGCGTAATAGCTGAAAAATATGATCAGGCTACTGCTGACGGTATTTCTATTCTTTATGGAGGAAGTGTGAAGCCGGGTAACGCGGCTGAGATTTTTGCTAAACCTGATGTGGACGGAGGCCTTGTAGGAGGAGCCAGTCTACAATCAAGAGATTTCACAGATATTGCTAAAGGATTTTAATGAGCTTTATAGGACTGCAGGTAATTTGCAACGAAGAAAAGAGAGAACTCATCATTGCTGAGCTCTCTCTTTTGGCTTTTGACGCTTTCGAAGAAAACGACGCGGGTCTATTGGCTTCATGTGAAACTTCCGAATGGAACGAGGAGGAAGTGAAAGAAATCATGAACAGATACGAGCTGGAGTACTCATTCGAAGAAATAGAGAAAGTCAACTGGAACGAGGAGTGGGAGAAAAACTATGAGCCGGTGGTTGTTGGAGATCAGTGCATCGTGAGAGCGACATTCCACGAGCCCCAACCTCAATACCCATATGAGATTATCATCACGCCAAAAATGTCATTTGGCACGGGACATCACGCCACCACTCACCAGGTGCTCAAATATCAGATTGGACTGGATCATGAAGGCAAAAAAGTGTTGGATGTTGGCTGTGGCACGGGAGCTTTGGCCATCATGGCTCATAAGAGAGGAGCCACGCAAATCGCCGCAGTAGATATAGATGAATGGTGCATAGAAAATAGCGAAGAAAACTTTGCGTTAAACAATTGCGGAGAAGTTGACTTGAAGCTTGGAGGGATAGATCAGGTTTCTCCCGATGAAAAGTATGACATAGTTTTAGCCAATATCAATAAAAATGTGCTTTTGGATCAAATTGCTGAATATGCGGTGAGAATGTCAACGGGAGCATTTTTGGTTATGAGTGGCTTTTATGCCTGGGACAAACCAGACATCATTGCTGAAGGAAAAAAACATGGTTTGGAAAATGAGGAGCAGTCCGAACTGGACAATTGGGCGATGGTAGTTTTGAAGAAAAAACAGTTTTCAGCCTAAACTCCGGTTATTTGCATCCCAAATTATTCGGGTAACTTTATTGAAATGATTTTAAACAGGTTTATCGTGATTTTGTGCATGCTTGGGCTGACTCTGTCGCTCAATGCTCAGCGCTCTTTTTCTGATGATCAGACCGAATTCTTCAATCAGGCCAATTTAGTAATCAAGCAAGTTGGCACAGAAGCAGCGAATAAAGTTGCTTTCGACTTTCAAAATGCCTGGAGCGCAAAGTTTACAACAGTTCAGAAAACACAGATTCAGGACATAGCACAGGCAATGCAAAAGAAGGGCTATGTATCCAACCCTGATTTCTTTTACTTTTTCAGCTACCTGGCCTATAGCGTGACGCAAGCGGGTCTGAATCAGGACGAGGTTTCCGAGGTTTTGGACATAAACGAAGAGGTGGTCAAAACCATGAATAAAGAGTCTTACCGCAATTTTTTGCTTGGGCTCAATGTGTTCATGGCACGGCGGTTTTTGGTGAGGAGCAAAAGCTTTAGTTCGATCACCGACGGAGGGTTGTTTTCATTTAAGCTTTTAGAAGACTTCACACCGCCCGACCCAGAAGAGGAAATCACCTACTACCAACAGGTGCAGGAAGCCGAGCCGGTAGAAGAATTTGTGCCTGATCCTGAGCCGGTCAACGACAATACTGCGAGTGATCCATGGGCGCAAGACCAAGCAACGGACGACTGGGGCAGCAACGACGATTGGGGGTCGGATGATGACTGGGGGAGTTCTGACGATGATTGGGGAAGTAGCGATGATGACTGGGGAACCTCTGGTGCTGATTGGGCTAACTCTGACTCATGGGGGACAGAATCAGGGAATTCATATGCAGCATCCACACCCGAAAGCACAAAACGTCAGGAGGTCAAAGCTTATGCCGAAGATTTTGTCAAGGGATTAACCTTGCGTTATGAACACCCTGTTGTAGGCGGGCCAGTCATTGATCTGGTAAACAACAGTATGCTGATAGTCACACCTTATGATTCGTTTCAGATCAAAGAAACATCCGGAAAATTTCTGCTCAAAAGCAGAGTATATGCCGGCACCAAGGCGACTATTAACTGGCCTCAACGCTACAAAAACCACCTTGGAGCTACAGTCACGCTAGAAGATTTTCATATAGACCCGGTAGTGTCCAATTTCTGGACGCCCAATGCAAAACTTTCGTTTCCAGAACTTTTCTCCGGCACTGTGGAAGGATACTTTGAATTCAAGAGCCCCAAAAGAAAAAATCGAAGATCTCCTTCTATGTACCCTATTTTCATTTCGAACGAAACAGGGATTTCGGTAAAGCTCCCTGACGGCAAGATGAAATACACAGGAGGCGTGGAGTTGAGCGGGGATCAGCTGTATGGCACTTCCATCTCCAAAAAGAAAGGAACCCTTGAAATATTGGACGGCAAGGGAAATAAAGTGGTGGTACGTGCTGAAAAGTTCATTTTTAGAGATTCTGCTGTATGGACGCACTCGGGAGATTTTGTCCTTCGGCACGGGGGTGATTCTATTTTTCATTCGGGAGTGAGTATGAAATACGATTCTAAGGAGCGACAACTTCGGGTGATCAGAAACAAAAAGTTTGAAACAGAGCCATTTGCTTCTACCTACTTTGAGATGAATATCAATGCCCAATCTTTGAAGTGGGACATGAAGACCGATTCCATGCACTTCTCAGTTATAGATGGGAAAGACCTCATTCCTGTCACGGTAGAATCAAACAAATATTACAACGACATCAGGTTTAGAAAGCTGGCCAGCGGTTACAATTTTCACCCTGTAGCCACGCCTGTTTATTATGCTTTGAAATACGGGATTAACCAGTTTCATGTAGATGAACTGGTTAATCAGTTTGGAATGCTGAAAAAGCATGCGATTGCTGCCATGAGGGTGATTGCCACCTATGGTTTTGGAGAATATGATGAAGCTATGGGGATGGTTAAGCTTTATGACAAGGCTTTTCACTACTATAATGCCTCGGCTAGAAAAGTGGATTATGACAATATCATGATTCCATCTACTGAGCCAAATAGACCTAACGCAACATTGAGTTTGGACTCAGGTACACTCAAAATGCGAGGAGTTGGTTCATTTTACCCCACTTCAGACTTTGAAGTCAAAGTGCTGCCTAAGGAAGGAAACCTCAAGGTGTTAAAAGGCAAAAACATAGAGTTTGATGGAGCTGTAGTAGCGGGGGATTTCAGATATATGGGGAGCTCTTTTGTTTTTGATTATGAGGGTTTTCTCATCAATATGCCAGAAGTGGATTCTATTAGAATAGAGCTACATCAAATAGATGAGTCGCTTGGTGGAGATGAACACAAACTGGCTTTGCACAATGAAATTACCGAAACGGCAGGAGTGCTTTATTTGGATGACCCCAGCGACAAGTCTGGAGTAAAACCATCAGGAGGTTTCCCACACTTTACTTCAGACAAAGAAGCGGTCGTGTATTTTGACGGGAAGGAAGTTCTGGATGGAGCTTACGACAAATCTGTAAGGTTTGTCATTCCCCCCTTCGATGAAGATAGCCTTGCAGTAGACAATGCCATTGCCTTTGAGGGAAGGTTTAATTCTGGAGGCATATTTCCTACGTTTGAAGAAACCCTCCGAATCCAGCCCGACAAATCCTTAGGGTTTGTACACCAGATGCCTCCCGAAGGCTATAATCTTTACGGTACCGCAGCTAAAACTTACGAGAAAATATACTTGAGTGCGGACGGTATTAGAGGAAAAGGAAAGATTGACTTCTTCACATCAACTATATATTCCGATGATATTGTTTATTACCCCGATTCGGTTGCCGCTGTTGGTACGAGTGGGGTCATAGGTGCTGGCAATGTGAATGGAGCCAGTTATCCAGAAGCGGTTTTGGGCCCATACCGAATGCACTGGCTGCCACGAAAGGATAGCATGTATCTGCGAAATCTCTATGAGCCATTTAAATTTTACAACGCAACCGCCGAGCTTGAAGGCGAGGCAAATATCACATCGAGTGGAGTGTTTGGCTCAGGCGTCATGCATACACGAGGTTCTGTTGCTGAGTCAAGTGAGTTGACCTTTGAGCAGTACTCCTATTCGGCGCGTCATGCCGAGTTTGAGGTTTTGACAGACAACCCCGACAAACCAGCCATGGCTGGTAGCGACATTAGTTTGGAGTTTGACTTGATAAATAACACAGCGAATGTGAGGCCAGAAAAAGCAGGGGTAGCCGCCATTTCTTTTCCGTATGCACAGATGAATACTTCCATTACACAGGCCGTTTGGGATTTGGAAGACTCTGTGGTAACCATGAGCAAGCCACCAAATGTTCCTATTGAGGACTCCTATTTTTACTCAACAAGGGAGCAACTGGAAGGACTGAAATTCAGTGCCGAGCGAGCTGACTATGATTTTAATACCAAAGAATTATTCATTCAAGGGATTCCTTACATTATAGTAGCAGACGCAGAAATCACTCCTGCAAATGGTGAAACCACGATTCTTGAAAACTCCGAGCTTCAGGAATTCAACAATGCCACCATAAAAATTGACACCCTGAATGAATATCACTATTTACACTCTGCAGACATTAAGATCCTTTCACGAAATAAATTTGTGGGCTCAGCCAAGTATTCGCTGATTACAGGAATTGATACTTTCGACATCCAGTTCAACGAGTTTAATCTGGATGACGTAAATATCGGGGAGAAGAAAACACAGAGGATGACGGTATCGCATGGGGAGGTTTTAGAAAAACAAAACCTGAGAATTTCGCCCGGTTTTTTCTATAAAGGCAAGGTCAAGATGTATGCATACAGAAAGGCGTTGGAACTCGACGGGTATGTGAAACTCGATCTCGAAAGGCCAGGATACAATGCCTGGGTCAAGCATGAAAAGAAGGATGAAAACCCTAATATCATCATTGATTTTGACAATTCGTATTTTGAAGATGAAGACCCTGTTTTGGCCGGACTGCATTATGATCTTCGCGGTGAGGTTTATGGCTCTTTTGTGGACAAACGAAAAGCACCGTCAGACGAGGATTTTTTCCTGGCCAAAGGGCTACTGAAATATGACACCCTTGACAAGATTTACAAAATAGAGGCTCAGGCTAAATCAATCGGCGAGTCATACGAGGGGCATACCATGATCTACTCAGACGAAACCAAAGATGTAGTTTTTGAGGGCAAAGCAAATTTTTTTGGTCCTTATGCAGATAGAGTCAAGGTTTTTGGCTCTGTGATGGGTACCGGAAATCTGGAATCAAAGGAATTCCAGATTGATGCCATGGTGGGTCTGGATATTTTCGATAGTGAAGCCTACATGGAATTAATGGGACAGGATCTGATCGATATAGTTGAACGACTAGGGCCACCTCAAGCCAATGATATTTCGCTAGAGCTACTTTACAAACTGGCCAACGTAACCTCCGATGAAGAAGCCAAAGACTATGAAAAATCCAGCCTGAAGGATTATATCCCTTTGGTAAAAGTCAGTGACAAACTAAAAACTGCGCTGGTCATTTCAGGGGTAAAGATGAAATGGTCTCAATCCCACAGGGCATGGTACAATACCACCAAAATTGGAGTGTCAAATATTTTTGGAATGGATATCAACGCCAAACTGGATGGGTTCCTTGAGATTAAAAAAGACGCATCCAATGAAGACGTGCTGAACTTGTTTATTCAGGCGGCACCAGGCACCTGGTATTTTATTTCATATTCGTCCAACACCCTACTCATGTATGCCTCCAACACCGACTTCAACTTGACTGTAAGCGAAAAGTCAAATTACGGTAAGGCTGGACCTAATGAACTGGTGGTTGTCGGAGGAGATGAAAACGAAACACTTAGCTTTGTGAATTCATTCAGAGAAAACTATTTTGGAATAAAAGAAGCCTTTAACCTGGTTTACCCAGACGATTTTGATATCGAGGAGGACGAAGGTTTTGATACAATTGAAACAATAGACGAACCAAATGACACCAGCTCAGATGAAGACGATGGATTTGGTTTTTAATAAATTATAACCCGCGATAAATGCAAGCATTAACCTATTTAGAAGAAAACAAAGAAAAATTTCTCAATGAACTACTGGACCTGCTCAGAATACCTTCAGTTAGTGCAGACCCGAAGTTCAAAGGAGACGTTAGAAAGGCAGCCGACTTTGTCAAGCAAAGTTTTATAGATGCAGGAGCGGATGTGGCTGAGATCCACGAGACTACAGCAGGCCCGGCCCACCCGATTATTTACGCTGAAAAAATCATTGACCCGGCACTTCCCACTGTTTTGGTTTATGGACATTATGACGTGCAGCCTGCCGACCCGTACGAACGGTGGGACTCTCCGCCATTCGAGCCGGTTATCAAAAACGAGCGAATATATGCGCGCGGCGCTTGCGACGACAAAGGGCAGATGTATATGCATGTCAAAGCTTTCGAGTCGATGGTGAAAACCGATTCGCTATTCTGCAATGCAAAATTTATGATCGAAGGAGAGGAAGAAGTGGGCTCATCAAACCTGGAATCCCTTGTTAAAAACAATAAAGAAAAACTTAAGGCAGACGTCATTCTTATTTCTGACACATCTATTATCAGCAATGACACGCCTAGTATTACTGTGGGATTGAGAGGCTTGAGCTATATGGAAGTAGAAGTTACCGGGCCAAACAGGGATCTACACTCTGGTGTTTACGGTGGAGCTGTGGCCAACCCGATCAATGTACTATGTGATATGATCAGCAAGCTGCAGGATGAAGACGGAATGGTTTTGATTCCTGGATTTTATGACAAAGTGCAGACCCTTACGGATGCTGAGCGAAGCGAAATGGCCAAGGCACCATTTGACCTGGATGAGTACAAAAAGGATCTTGATATTGATGATATAAAGGGAGAAAAGGGCTTTTCCACCATTGAAAGAACCGGAATCAGGCCTTCATTAGATGTAAATGGAATCTGGGGTGGATACATTGGGGAAGGAGCTAAAACTGTGTTGCCGTCAAAGGCCAACGCTAAAATCTCAATGAGATTGGTGCCCAATCAAGTAAGTGAGGAAATCACAGAACTATTTGCCAGCCACTTCAGATCAATCGCACCAGATTATGTAAAGGTTAGCGTCACACCACACCACGGGGGTGAGCCGGCGGTCGTTTCTACAGACTCTGACTCATATCGCGCAGCGAGCAAAGCATTCGAAGCGGCCTGGGGCAAAACCCCAATACCCACCAGAGAAGGAGGCAGCATCCCAATCACAGCCTTGTTTCAGCAAGAACTGGAGCTGGACCCCATATTAATGGGTTTTGGACTTGATTCGGATGCCATTCACTCTCCAAACGAAAGTTACGGCCTATTCAATTTTTACAAGGGAATAGAAACCATCACCCACTTTTATAAATACTTCGCTGAGGCGAAAAGTTGATATTTGAAAAAGGGCATAAAAGAACTCTCTTATGCCCTTTAACTACCAAGATGAGAAGGTTTTAATTATTTGACAGTCTCTTGTGCAGAATGTTGATAACTTTGCATCAGTTTTTATGAACCACCACCTACGTTTCAAAAAAACCTAACAGCGATCTGTTATTACGTATGTCTGCTAAGAAATTTGCCAATCAGTTACTGATTACCCTCTCATTGGTTACCATTATTTCATGTGTTTCTAATGGCCCTACAACCAATATTGTTGATGTTCCAGTTGAAGACACCACAGTGGCTTTTGTTCCCACGCTCAAGTATGGTATAGCCATTGACTCCCTTGAAGAAAAAGTAGGGAAAATAAGATGGAACCAAAACCTGTCCGAAATCCTCTCAACTTATAATATCAGCAATGAGACGATCTATGCTGTCGCAAATGCATCTAAGGGCGTTTTTGATGTGAGAAAGCTGAAAGCCGGCTACCCCTACTCTGTGTTCTTAGAGGGAGATTCCATTAAAACCGCGACCCACTTCGTGTTCGAGCCGGATAAAACTGAATATGTCGTTTTCAACCTTCAAGACTCCATTTATGTAACAAGGCATAAAAGGCCTACGACCATATCTCAGGAAACACTTGTGGCCGAGATCAATACATCTTTGTATGAATCTGTACTGGAGCAGGGTGCAACGCCCATTTTGGTAAACCGCCTCGTAGATGTATTCGCGTGGCAGGTTGATTTCTTTAGGATACAAAAAGGAGATTTATTCAAAGTCATTTATGAAGTAGAAAAAGTCGGAGATGAAATAATCAATGTAGGCAAGATTTCTGGAGCCTATTTCAACCATTTCGGTAAAGAATACTATGCTGTAAATTATGACAATGATGGTGTGGAAAGCTATTTTGATGAGCAGGGCAATAGTCTACGAAAGACTTTTTTGAGAGCACCACTCAACTATTCAAGAATAAGCAGTAGATATAACCCCAGAAGGTTTCACCCTGTGCTCAAAAGGTACAGAGCCCATCTGGGCACTGATTATGCTGCTCCTACGGGCACTCCCATACGGACAGTCGGTGATGGTGTGGTCTTGGAAGCTAGGTATCACGGAGGCAATGGCAACTATGTCAAAGTGCGCCACAACAGTAATTACACGACACAATACCTCCACATGTCTAAAATAGCCAAAGGTATCAGACCAGGCGTGAAGGTACAGCAAGGTCAGACTATTGGTTACGTAGGTAGCACAGGGCTGGCCAATGGACCCCACTTGTGTTTTAGGTTTTGGAAAAACGGGGTACAAGTGGATGCTTTGAAAGTGGATTTACCACCATCAGAGCCAATAAACCTTGACAAGCGAAGTGATTTTCTCCATCGTAAAAATATCGTAATGCACCAGTTGCAACAGCTGGAGATTGCAAAAGACTCAGTAATTTATGCTCAAATAGTACCACAGTCAGTAGTAGCGGCAGATAAAAACTTTTAAATTTCGGTATAAATACGTTATTTCGTTTTTTAATAAATATCCGCTCACATGTCTAAAACCATTATCACAGCCTTTTTCCTGACAATTTCCGTTTTGGCATTTGCCCAAACCGAAGAGGAGGTTTTTGTCAAAGTCTTCGTTAAAACCCTTAATGAAAAGGACTCTTCAGCTATCACAGCATCAGTTTTGTATGAAAAGCTTCCATATTATGATGACATGGGAATGGGGACAAGCGGCACTGATGGAGAAGCCGAATTTTTCCTAATCAAAGATATAGCCTACAACTTTTCAGCAAAAAAAACAGACTATAACCACTCCAAACAAGAAGTCACCATACGTGATGAAGATGGTGATGGGTCTTTTGCTTTCACAATGTATCTGGCTCCAGGAGAGGAAATAGAACTAATCACCCTTGAAAACTTAATTTTTGCCAGGGGCAGTGATAGGATTACCGAAAGTTCAAATAACGAGTTGGACGAATTGGTGAGTTGGCTTGAGTCCAAGCCCAACACGGTAATACAGCTAGAAGGACATACAGATTTTGCAGGTAATGCAGATGCTAACATGAGGCTTTCGCAAGCTCGTGTGGAAGCAGTAAAAGAATACCTCACAAAAAAAGGAGTGAAAAAATCCAGGGTGCTTACCAAAGCTTTTGGTGGTACCCAACCCTTGACTACCGAGCGAACGGACGAAGCTAAAACCAAAAACCGTCGTGTAGAGGTCAGGGTAATACGAAAATAGAAAACGCCTAAATCTTATGAATAAATTTGCAATCACTTTATTGGCACTGGTCATCTGGTCGTCAATACAAGCTCAGGAAACTGTCGTTTGGGGATCAGAAGTGGTGGATGTCACTTCTGAATACGGAAGGTTGGGATATTCTGCCATTCAGGCTTTGCACAAACCAAACGTGCTGCCATCAGGAGGAGACAATCCCAATGCCTGGAGACCAAAAAATGACAATGACGAACAATTTATTGTTGTTTCATTTGATCAGCCAATTAAAGCAAAACAAGTTGCCATAGCTGAGTCTGAAAATCCGGGTGCAGTAAAAGCTGTCTATGCCTACAATGAGCAATACGACGAGTACCTGCTTTTTGAACTTACACCTAGAGCTATTCCTATAGAAAGTAGGCTCCTGAATTTATTCTTTGACGATACCCCTTACGATGTATATGCCATCAAGGTGGTGTTGGATGGTGAAGCCGTTCCGGGTTTCAATAGTATTGATGCCGTTGGGATTTCAGCCTCCAATATTCCTATCAGCGTTTTGATCAACCTGGTTCCAGGAGTAAACAGCAAGGTGGAAACGGAAAAGCTTGGAGCCAATGTGAACAGTACTTATCAGGAAAACAGCCCGATAATTTCACCAGATGGTAAAAGACTATATTTCAGCCGTAAGTATCACCCGGACAATGTGGGTGGAGTGGACGATCCTGAGGATATCTGGATGTCCGAACTCGACGAGGAAACAGGAAAATGGAAACCCGCAGTTAATTTGGGAGATCCGCTAAATACCGCAGGGCCAAATTTCATAAGCTCCATCACCATGGTGGATGGAGAAGAAACGCTGATCCTCGGAAACCGATATGGAAAAAAAGGGAGAATGTATGCAGGAGTATCTATTTCGAAAAGAAAAGGAGACAATTTTGAGAATCCGGAATCCATGGAAATAGAAAACGAATACAACTACTCACCAAAAGCTGATTTTTTCCTTGTACCAAGTGGAGAGGCGATTGTGACCTCAGTAGAACGCGATGACTCTTATGGAGCAAGGGACTTGTATGTTTCCTTCAAGAAAGGGAAGATATGGACCGAGCCAAAAAATCTAGGCCAGGATATCAACACTGCCGGTGAGGATTTTGCACCGTTCCTGGCTCAGGACGGTCGCACACTATATTACTCTACAAATGGGATCAGCGGATATGGCGGATCTGACATTTTTGTGGCGATGAGACTGGACGAGTCTTGGGAGAAATGGTCTATACCAGAAAACCTCGGTGCGGGAATCAATAGTGAGCAAGACGATCAGTATTTTAGTATTCCTTCATCTGGTAAGCACATCTACTTTTCCAGAGGAGATATGGATGAAGATACGGACATTTTCAGATTCAAAGCAGAAGAGCTATTCATAGACGACTCTAGCCCGGTGGCAGCATCTATGGAGCATCTGTCAGAACCTGAGCCAGATGAAATATTTATGACCGTTTACGGAAAAGTAATAGATGGAGGCACAGGTGAAGGCATAGACAATGCTATCGTATTAGTAGAAAGATTGCCAGATGGAGTAGATGTAGGAAATGTGCAAACACAAGGCAGCACTTACAAGTTTAAAGTACGAGCCGGGGCTAGATATGGCTTGCTGGCCAAACTGGACGGGTACCTTTCTCAAAATCAAAACTTTGACTTCAATGACGTCTCCTCAAGTGATTCTGTTGAACAGAATCTGACCCTTACAAAAATTGAAAAAGAAGCCAAGATTGTTATCAACAATATCTTCTTCGACTTTGATAAGGCGGTTCTAAAAACATCGTCTTATCCGGAGCTCAATAGAATATTGGAACACTTGCAGGATGGTAACATCAAGAAAATCCAGATTTCTGGACATACCGATTCTGTTGGTGATGATGCGTACAACAAAGGGCTATCTCAAAGAAGAGCCAGAGCTGTATACACATATTTCAGACAAAGAGGAATTACCGGAGACAAAATGGACGTAGTAGGCTATGGAGAAACCAAACCAGTGGCCAGCAATGACACCAATGAAGGTAGAAGCCGAAATAGAAGAGTGGAGTTCCAGATTCTGGAATGAAAAATTAGAGACTTACCGAAGTAATTAACCGTGCGGTTTGCTGTATCCTTTCACTAGGGTACAGCACATTCGCCTTTTTGATAAAGCTTTTGGCTTCCTTATATTTTTTCTTGTTAAATAAGTCCACAGCCAGGTTGTAGTACTGCAATCCGGCCAACTCCACAAGATTGATCTCATTTTGAAGATAAGTACGGTAGTACTGGTCTTTATACTGCTCATTCAAAAGGCTAGACTTAATCCTTCGCTCAATTTCATCAGCGTCAGTTATAAACCCATCCAAAGGGTCTGTTGCTTCAATCAGCATTTCCTTCCCATCTGCCTCTGCGAGCAGAAAAATGTGAAAGTCAAATTCGAGTACTTTGTAGGGAATTTCCATTTTGTCCAAAATGAGAGCATAAAGAGCAGTACCTGTCAAGCAGTCGTATTTCTTGGATTCTAGTGTCTGAGCGAACGAAACATAGTTTTCATACCAGTTCAGGTTCTTTCTATGAACTTGATAAAATGCTTTTTCAAGAAATTGCGAGTTACTTCTACTTCGTGTCTTAGTTCTACGAAGCTTGTCCAGCATATCCGAAAACTCACTTTCAAACTCAGTATATTTATCCACGGTCATGCTTTGATCGCTGGCCAGTAGAAGTGCTAAAGCATTTTCAGAATTTTCGTTAAATGAATTTTGCTCAAACTCAGAATGAAAGTCATGTATATTCACTTGACTTTGACTTACAAAATGAGCCAAAAGTAGAAATGAGAATATGGATAATTTAACTTTCAAAATATCAGAACCGAGATGAATGTTAATCAAATCATCCATTTGTGTTATGTTAAAGTTAACAGATTATTATAATGTTACCCAAATGTTAACAATCAAACTTATGAATAGGTTTCACCCCAACGTCAAATGAAAAAAACCTTCAACAGGCAGCAACGCAAATCCATTGAGCTCAGAAGTGAAAAAATATCTCTGCGAAAGAAACGACTTGAAGTTCTTGAAAAATGGATGCTGCAAAACAGAGAAGCCATTAAGGCTGCTTTAGCATCGGATTTAGGCAAGTCAGCACACGAGGCTGATATAAGCGAAGTTTTCCCTGCTCTGTCAGAAGTGAGAAAGGCACGCCGAAAATTGAACCTGTGGTCTAGAGCTAAGCAAGTTAAAAGCTCTATGACCTTCATTGGTACACGAGCAAAAATTGCTTACGAGCCAAAAGGAGTCTGTTTGATAATATCCCCGTGGAATTACCCGTTTATGTTGGCTGTGGGGCCACTTATATCGGCTCTTTCGGCAGGAAACACAGTTTTTTTGAAACCATCCGAATTTACTCCTGCCACTTCGGCGCTTCTCAAAACCATGGTGGAAGCGCTTTTTGATGAGGAAGTTGCTGTGGTTTATGAAGGAGATGCCAATGTAGCCCAGCAGCTTTTGCAGCTACCCTTCAACCACATATTTTTTACAGGCTCACCGGCGGTTGGCAAGATCATCATGAAGCACGCAGCGGCACATCTTAGTTCGGTGACACTGGAGCTAGGGGGCAAGTCGCCAACCATTGTGGATGAAACAGCCAGTATAAAGGATGCGGCACATAAAATAGCCTGGGGCAAATGGATAAATGCTGGACAAACCTGTGTAGCCCCAGATCACCTCTACATTCACAGGAGTATTAGTGATGAGTTTATAACACAATTAAAAAATGAGGTATCAAAGCTTTTTGGAAAACCAGAAGACTATACCCGCATTGTAAACGAAAAGCATTTTGATAGACTTAGTGAGTTATTAAAAGAGACTTCTGAATCCAGCATTTTGCTTTCTGGAAAAGTGGATAAAAGTGAGTTGATTATCGATCCTGTGATTTGCAAGGATATCTCAGCGGAATCAGGTTTGATGCGAGAAGAAATTTTTGGGCCTATTCTTTCGATCATCGAATTTGAAGAACTAGATCAAGTTGTGGCTACTATCAACGAAGCAGAGAAACCTCTGGCCCTATATCTTTTTTCGAAAAGCAGAAAAAATAAGAATTTCGTTTTGCGCCAGACAAGTTCGGGCTCTGTTGTAGTTAATGACTGTGTGCTACAGTTTGCCCACCCCCATTTGCCTTTTGGTGGTGTCAACAACAGTGGTTTTGGTAAATCTCATGGAGAATATGGTTTTAGGGCTTTCTCTAACGAAAAGGCAGTATTGAAACAAAAAATAGGACTGACAATGAGTGGGCTGCTATACCCTCCTGCCAATAAGTGGAAAAATAAGCTTTTGGATATGCTGATAAAGTATTTTTAGTCTTACTTTTGACACCCTAAAAATCCCTGAACCATGCGTAAAACCATTTTTTTAATTGCTTTAGTTGCAGCGTTTTCCTGTACCGAAACAAAGAAGAATGAACGACCCGCACACTGGGCCGGAGAGTGGCAAGCGACCTGGAAAACGGATCCTGCTTCTTTTGAAGGTATTGAAGGCATAACGGATTATACCATGCCTGGTAAATTCATCTTTACGGGAGATAGCGTCAATATCAAGGCATTCGGGTTTGAAGGGTGTGTATTCAGCAAAGACACACTTGATCATGTGCTGGTTTGGAAAGTTTCTGGTGATTCATTGATCCTTATCAATGATCAGGATACTCCCGGAATGGTGTACAGCATACGTGAGTCAGGGGAAAAGAAAATAGGCCTTCAGCTTATGGATGATATTTTCCTTACATTGGAAAAATAAGCGCTCGCCCTCCTTTTTTCATCGACCTGACCTTATTTAACCGGCATTATCTTTAGGTTATCACCTAGGGCAAGCCGATACTATTTGGTATTTTGGTACTACTAAAATCAACACGTACGTTATGAAAAAGATATTTATTGCATTCGGTATTTTGCTTGTTGTGCTGGTGGCAGCAGCGGCTGTGCTCCCCATCATATTCAAAGATGACATTCGCGCTGCTGTGGACAAGGCTCTGGACGAAAACCTCTATGCAGAAGTATATTATGAGAAGGATGCCCTTGACTTGTCTCTTTTCAGAAGTTTTCCGGATTTATCTCTTACAATTAATCGATTTGGCATTGCTGGTGTAGGTGCTTTTGAAGGTGATACACTTGTCGATGTGAAAGCCTTTGAAATAACACTCGACATAATGTCCGTGATAAGCGGAGAAAAACTCAAAATTATAAACGTCCTTCTGGACGAGCCAAACATAAAAGTAAAGGTGCTTAAGGACGGCCAGGCCAACTATGACATAGCCAAGTCTTCAGGTGATGAAAGTGAAGAACCTGCGGATGAGGTTGCGCCTGGCGAGGAGGCTGCCGATTTTGGCATTCAATTTCAAGGATGGGAAATCCGAAATGGGAATGTGTTATATGATGACAAATCGATCCCGATGGTAGCTAGGATATATGGACTGAACCACACAGGGTCGGGAGATTTTAGTGCGGACATTTTTGACATGGTCACCAACACGACCGTCGATCAGTTATCTCTTGGCTATGACGGAGTGATTTATATGTCCAAGAAAACTTTCATCGCAGACATTATTATGGCGATGGACATGGCCAACATGAAATTCACTTTCATGGAAAACAATTTTGCCGTCAACAACTTCGCATTTGGTATGGATGGTTTTATCAGCATGCCGGAAGATGACATTGACATGGAAATCAATTTTTCCGGCAAGGATATAGATATGAAAAGCGTGCTTTCCCTCGTTCCGGGAGACTATGAAACATATCTGGAGGGAGTTGACGCCTCCGGTGTAGTGGGTTTTGATGGTTATGTAAAAGGAACCTACAATGATGAGTCAATGCCGCAAGTGATGGCGCACTTCAGTGTAGCAGATGGGAATGTTGCTTATGCTGATTATCCTATTCCGATGGATCAGATCAATATAAATGCAACTTTCGATTACCCATCAGCAGACTTGCGTGAAACGAGCTTTGTCGTTAATAAATTCGGGATGGCTGTCGACGGAAACCCATTTACGGCATCTCTTGTTTTTAAGGATTTTGAAGACTACTTCTGGGACCTCAAGGTTGATGGGAGTTTTGATTTAGAAAAAATCACGAATATCGTTCCTTTGGAGGGCATGGAGCTTAAAGGAATCATGACAACTGCCATGCAAACAACAGGAAGAATGTCTGATCTCGAAGCAGAGCGATATTCCAAGATAGCTACATCGGGGGAAATGGTGCTAAATGATTTTCAATATATAGCAGATGATATGCCACAAGGGTTTGGCATCAGCACTACCAAGCTGACATTTAACCCTAAGGAAATAAGTCTGGTCACATTCAAAGGAAATGCTGGAAAGACCGACCTAAACATGAACGGTAAAATTTCCAATTATCTGGAGTATGTGTTGTCGGATAGTGCCACGGTTTATGGCAAGCTCAACTTTGCTTCTTCGGGAGTGTATGTGGATGAATGGATGTCAGAAGATGAGACAGTAGAGGAAGTAGCCGAAGATACCACTACCATGGAAGCGGCGATGGTTCCTACCAATATTGATTTTGAGTTCACTTCTAATATTGACTTGATCCAGTATGATAACCTGGACTTAAAGGATTTTAAAGGAAAAGTAATTGTGAGAAATGGAGCTCTCGGGTTAGAAAAGGTAGGGTTCGATTTGCTCGACGGATATTTTGAAATGAACGGAGCATACATCGCTACAGAAGAACTTCCGGCCCCTCTTTATGATTTTGATTTTAAAATTGAGCATTTGTCTATTGCCTCGGCTTTTGAGTCATTCAATACTGTGAAAAAGCTAGCGCCATTTGCGGAAAAAATGGACGGCAAGTTTGGAGCGGGATTCAGTCTGGCAGGCTCTATGACCAACGACATGAGCCCGGTGTATGAGGATATGGAAGGTCAAGGTACCCTATCAATTGCAGATGCTACGCTACAAGATGTTAAGTTGCTCAAGGCCGTTTCTTCGGTAAGTAAGCTAGACGCAAAAGATGGCTCATTGAAGATCAAGGATGTTGATATGGAAGTTGAAATCACCGAAGGCCGTGTATATGTGGAGCCTTTTGATGTGACACTTGGTGGCAGAAAAACAACCATCAGCGGCAATTCAGGTGTAGATGGAAGTCTGGACTTTCAGATGCTCACAATTGTTCCGTCGGGTCAGGCAGGCGCAGCGGTAAACAGCACACTTTCATCACTTACCGGAGGCAAAGAGTTGGTTTCTCCAAATATCGACCTGATAATGGGAGTGCAGGGCACTTATGATGACCCTGAGGTAAAACTGATAAGCGCGAAACCATCAGGGAGTTCATCGTCAGGTGGAGGAACCAAGACAGCTGTAAAAGAGGCCGCCAAAGAAAAAATTGCAGAAACGAAGGAGGAAGTGAAAGAAGTGGTTGAGGAAAAAGTAGATGAGGCAAAGCAAGAGGCCAAGGAGGTAATAGAAGAGAAAAAAGAAGAAGCCGTTGATAAAGCCAAAGACGAGCTAAAAAATCTTTTCAAGAAGAAAAAATAAGATCATCGCCAATGAAATAAAAAAGGCTCTGGAGTTAACTCCAGAGCCTTTTTTCATTTAATAATGTTTTAAATAGGTACATCCACATGCCTCTCTGCATGATAAGAACTGCGAACCAAAGGCCCTGACTCCACATATTTTAGACCTCTTTTCAACCCTTCTTCTCTGTACGCATCGAATTGATCGGGGTGAATAAACTCAGCTACATCGATGTGCCTTTTAGTCGGCTGCAAGTATTGGCCAAGCGTCAAAATATCAAGTCCATTTTCAACTAAATCGTCTATGGCTTTATGCACTTCGTCTTGCGTTTCGCCCAACCCGAGCATTATCCCTGATTTGGTTCGCATGCCTGCGGCTTTGGTGAGCTTGGTTTGCTCCAGACTTCTTGCATATTTGGCCTGTGGGCGCACTCTGCGATACAGCCTTTCCACGGTTTCCATGTTGTGGGAAACTACCTCCTGACCTCCTTCAATCATTCTGTAAAGCGCATCCCAGTTGTTTTTCACATCGGGAATCAAAGTTTCGATTGTTGTTTCCGGACTCAGCTCTTTGGTTTTGACCACAGTCTGATACCAAATTTCTGCACCTCTGTCTTTGAGTTCGTCGCGATTGACTGAAGTCAATACCGCATGCTTGACACCCATGGTTTTGATCGCTTCAGCCACGCGCTGAGGTTCAGCCTCATCGTACTCTGGCGGACGGCCTGTAGCCACTGCGCAGAATGTGCAACTTCTCGTACAGACATTGCCTAGTATCATGAATGTAGCTGTGCCTGCACCCCAGCACTCTCCCATGTTAGGGCAATTGCCGCTTTCGCAGATGGTGTGAAGTTTATTTTGATCTACGATCTGGCGAACCTTGGCGTACTCTTTACCAACAGGGAGCTTCACCCTCAACCAGTTGGGCTTTTTAGCACGCTGTTCAGTTTTATTGCTAGATATAGTAGGTAATTCTATCATTGACTTAATTTAAAACACAAAGTAACCTTGGGAATGAGCAAGTTCCAAATACTGGACGACTATCTTCTTTTTCCCCAATAAAGAGTAAAGTAAAGTGAGTTGTAAACAGCTTTGTTGTCAGAATTGAGCATAATTGGGATTTTTTTCGTGAATGCCTCTGAAGCAACACCGGCCTCTAAACCCGCAACACTGTTTTTAAAAGCCCCAAATTCAAAGGAAAGTCCGGCTTTGGCACTAAAACCGAGTTCCTGATTAGACTCTCCCAAGCCCTGAAAAATCTTGCCAGATCCGCCAACTGCTGATCTGCTTGGAAAATCACGAATGTTGTATTTCACATATTTTCCATCTGCAGCCCTCAACAAATAGTGCGGCGCAACAATTCCCCACGTGGGGCCGAGCGCGAAAAAGGAGCTTATTTGCACTCCTTGTTGAGGAGCTTTTTTATAAAGGACCTTTTCTCTTCCATACAAAAACCTGAAAGAATAAAGGTAGTTGGCCTTGCCCCAGATGTAAGTAGTGCCGGACTGAGAGGAGTAGTACTTCTGCTCTTTTGGGTGAGCTACATTGAGTATCTCCAGGCCGAAAGTATGGAAAAGGCCGACATCTTTTTGCAAAGCCAGCTTAAAGGCAAAGCCACCAATCAATCCACTGTTTGTGTTTTTATTCACTCCCCATGTAAACTCGCGTGTATAGTCCAACTCATCGTCAAACTGCGCATGAGCAAGCGACAAGGTCAGAAAAACAAAGACGAACAGAACTATTCTCATAATAGTTGGGTGAAAAAGGGAGTACTAATCTACAAAACAACTGTCAGATTAATACACCTAAGTTTAAACGGAGGCCGGAGCTATTCGCTCCAAAATCTCATCATAAGTGATGCCAAAGTGTGAATTGTCATAAACACAACTTCCCTGATCTATGATCAAAACCTGGGGAGACTCGTGTGCCACACCATATCTTTCGGCTACAGCGTTTGAGAGATCTCTATTGGCAATCAGGTCAATAAAGTAAGCATCCACACCGGGGTGTTTGTCGTCGTTCCACTTGCGTTCCAGTCTGCTTAGAGCTGTCGCACTGATGGAGCATCTGGTGCTGTGTTTGAACAATACTACGGGTGAGCTTTGCGATTGAGCATCTATGTCGTCAAACTGCTCCAGAGAAGTTAAATTTTTCCAATTCATATTAGTTGTTCCAAATTTCAGATTCTTTTCTATCAAATTTTGGTTTTGAAACCTTCTCCTTAACACCTTTCGAGTCTTCTTGGTTCGAATTTATGCGTACCCAAAACACATTCCATTTGCGCATGCTCTCTCGCACTACTTCCATGGACTGGTTCGCATTGTGGTGGTTGAAGCTTGGGTGCATGTCTTTGGAGTTTTTCCAGTTGGCCTTAAAGTCACCCGTGTAGCTCCCGGCATTCAGTTCGTATATCCTATTTTCTTTAGCATACCTTTTATCAACCACGAAGCGGTTTTTGTTTGTGGAATACTGAGGAGGCACATTCAGGAATTTATAATCAGCGTAAGGGTTGCCGTCGGAATACCTTGGTGTTTTTTCATACTCTCGTGTTGACCAGTCAATCCCAATAGAATAACGTGGCGTTTTATTCAAATCTTTCTTGTCCCAGACCACTCCGGTGGAGTAGCGTGGTGTTTTGTTTAAATCCTGACTAGACCACACATTCGGAATTGAATACCTCGGCGACTTATTTTTATCCTGGACAGTCCAAATATTCCCTGCGGAGTATCTCGGTGATCTTGTGAATTGTCGTCGGTCGAAGGGTTGGCCTGTAGAATACCTCGGGTTTTTGACTAAATCTTTGGTAGTCCAAATGTTACCAACTGAGTATCTCGGGGATCTGGCAAAATTGCGCCTATCAAAATGGCTATTGCTTGTGGCTGACCTGGGAGATGGGCGTGCATAATTCTGGTTGCGGAACGGAGAGCCAGCCGAATACCTCGGTGCGGTTCCCGTCTGTGGGAAAAAGCTTTTCTCATGCCTTTCGCCAGTGGCTGACCTGGGGGCTGTTCGCACATAATTTTGGTTGCGGAACGGAGAGCCAGCTGAATATCGTGGCGCTGTTCCTGTCTGCGGAAAAAAACTTTTCTCATGCCTTTCGCCGGTAGCTGAGCGTGGAGCACTGCGAACATAATTTTGGTTTCTGAAAGGAGATCCGGAAGACGACCTGGGAGCGGTTCCTGTCTGTGGGAAAAAGCTATTCTCGTGTCTCGCTCCTGAAATAGATCTGGGAGCAACCCGGCTTTTGTCAGCGAAGAAGGTTTTCAGGCCGTTAAAGCTGCGCCTCTCAACCTTTTGTTTTTTCTGAAAAGCGGCAAATGGCGACCGAGAAGGTTGAGCTCCACCTCCTCCAGAGGAGGGCTTTTCCTTTGACTCCTGAGTCTTCAGCCTTCTGTCTGAGTCAGTGATCAACTGGGCAGAACTTTCCCATGCTACCAAAGCCGATAGCCCCAAAAAAATCATGGATATTAATAGAGATTTATTCACCTGCCTGTTAGACTCTGGTTCAAAGATTTACAATTAATCACATAAACCCAATGAAGATCAGGCATATATGCCTTTCAATAACGCAATAATCGACCAATCGTATCCTTTAGTCGTTGTTTTGGGAGAAAGTTAGCTTCGAGGTTAGATGCAAAAGGAACCGGCGTGTCGAGACTACCCACTCTCATAACAGGAGCATCCAGGCTTTCAAAGCAGTTTTCGGAAACCCATGCGGCTATTTCTGCTCCGATTCCGCCTGTCAGGCAATCCTCGTGCAGCACGATCAACCTATTGGTTTTGCTTACCGTTTGCGAGACAGATTCTTTATCCCAGGGCAACAAAGTTTTGAGATCAAGTATATCCGCATTTACGTTCATTTCTTCAGTTATTTCTTTGGCCCAGTGAACGCCCAAGCCATATGTGACTATGCTCAGGTCTTCTCCCGAGGAAACAAGCCCGGCTTTTCCAATCTCTGCAGTATAATAGTCATCCGGAATCTCTTCACTCAACGAACGATAAAGGTATTTGTGCTCGAAATACAGATATGGGTTTGGGTTTTCAATTGCTGCGTTGAGCAAGCCTTTTGCATCATGCGGGTTGGAAGGATAAACGATCTTCAGCCCGGGAGTATGAAAAAACCAGGCTTCATTGGACTGTGAGTGAAAGGGTCCGGCCCCAACTCCCGCTCCTGTAGGCATGCGCACCACCACATCGGCGTTCTGGCCCCAGCGGTAATGACTCTTGGCCAGGTTATTCACGATTTGATTAAACCCACAAGTCACAAAATCAGCAAATTGCATTTCTACCACCGATTTTTGATTCATAATGGACAAGCCCAGGGAAGTGCCAATAATTGCCGACTCACAAAGGGGCGTGTTGCGCACACGATCCTTTCCAAATTGTTCCACAAAACCTTCAGTAATCTTAAAAACCCCGCCATAGTCGGCTATATCCTGCCCCATGATCACGAGTTCGGGATATCGCTCCATACTCTGTCGCAAGCCATCAGAAATGGCATCCACAAGCCTTCGGCTTGATTGCTTGTTTTGATTCGGGGTAACTAGTTTTTGTTTTACAGGGTAAAACAAATCCTCAACTTCGGTTTCCGTTTTAGCCATGATAGATTCCTTCGAAAAAGCCTCATTCACCGCTTTGGAAATCTGAGTCTTGAGTCGGGATTTTATTTTATCAATAGCTGAATCGTCCAATACATGCTCCGTTTTCAGATACTGCTCGTAGTTTTCGATTGGATCTTTTTGAGCCCAATATTCCATGAGTTCCTTGGGAACGTATTTGGTGCCAGAGGCTTCTTCATGCCCACGCATTCTGAAAGTTCGGGCCTCAAAGATTACAGGGCGAGGGTTTTGCCTTATGCTTTCTACAACAGGACCCAGTTCATTGAGTACTTCCAGTATGTTGTTGCCATCTACGCTTACTGCGTCAATGCCATAAGCAGGTCCTTTTACGGTGAATGAATCGAAATTGAACTGTTCCCTACTCGGGGTGGATAAGCCGTATCCATTGTTTTCGATGATGAAAATGACCGGAAGATTCCAGACAGACGCCACATTGATCGCTTCGTGAAAATCTCCCTCGCTGGCTCCCCCATCGCCTGTGAAAACAACCGTGGCTTTGGGCTCTTTTTTCAGTAACCGGGAAAGGGCTATTCCATCTGCAACTCCCAACTGTGGCCCCAGGTGAGAAATCATCCCAACGATGTTGTGGTCTTTGCTACCAAAGTGAAACGATCGATCACGTCCTTTTGTAAACCCTCCGGCAGTGCCTCTAAATTGCTCAAAAAGCTGTGTTAATCTGACCCCACGTGAGGTAAATACGCCCAGGTTTCGGTGCATGGGTAATATGTACTCGTCTGACTCAAGGCTGAGGGCAGAACCTACTGAGATGGCTTCCTGCCCAATTCCCGAAAACCACTTGGTGATTCTCCCCTGTCGGAGAAGGAGCAACATCTTTTCTTCAATCAGTCGGGGAAATACGAGAGATTCGTAGATGCCAATGAGTTCTTCGTTGGTTCTGGATTTTCTATCGAAACGCATCTTTTCGGTTTTTTCCAGGGAGAAATGTTGTGCTGCCATTGTGAAGTTGGGGTGTATAGAAGCAGAGTTATTTGTTTGCACAAATGTAATCTTTGATCTGTGACATTTAGCATGATAAGAGCAGATCTCACTAATTAGTGTTATAGGTGCTAACTAATTAATTTCGCTGAACTATATGATCGGATATAAAGAACACACTCTTCCTAACGGACTGCAGCTGATTGTGCACGAGGATCACTCCTCACCCATGGTTTGTCTCAATATATTGTATAAAGTTGGCTCTCGAAACGAACAACCAAACAAGACTGGCTTTGCTCACCTTTTTGAACATTTGATGTTTGGAGGCTCGAAGAACATAGAAAACTTTGATGAGCCTTTGCAAAAAGTTGGCGGAGACAACAATGCTTTTACCAGCCCTGACATAACCAACTACTATGTTACTATTCCCTCCAACAATGTGGAAACGGCCTTTTGGCTAGAGTCTGACAGGATGATGAGCCTTTCGTTTGACCCTAAGGTGCTGGAGGTTCAGAGAAAAGTTGTGATCGAAGAATTTAAGCAGCGCTATCTCAATCAGCCTTATGGTGATCTTTGGTTGAAACTGAGACCACTGGCTTACAAAGTTCATCCATATCAATGGGCCACAATTGGTAAAGAAATCAGCCATATAGAGGACGCAACCATGGATGATGTGAAGGCTTTTTTTGGCAAGTTCTATGACCCATCAAACGCCGTTCTCGTAGTAGCGGGAGATATCTCAGAGGAAAAAGCGTTGCAATTAACAGAGAAATGGTTCGGTCCAATCCCGACGAGCGGTAAGGTGAAAATGGAAATCCCGAATGAGCCGGATCAAAATGAGGAACGATTTCTTGAAATAAAAGACAAAGTACCTTCTGCGGCGATTCACAAGACCTATCACATGCCAGGCCGTGTAGGCAAGTCTTATCATCAGGCGGACTTGTTCAGCGATATTTTGGGTCGGGGAAA
Organism: Cyclobacteriaceae bacterium; assembly: GCA_039944535.1. Lineage (GTDB taxonomy): Bacteria > Bacteroidota > Bacteroidia > Cytophagales > Cyclobacteriaceae > JAMZMI01. The sequence continues at coordinate 81,020 of JBDUYP010000020.1, read as the reverse complement.
ATCTTCTATTTTGCATCAGCGACTTGTCAATGATCTTCAATGGATGTCCAGTATATCCGCTTATGTTACCGGAAGCTTTGATCCGGGTCTTCTGACCATTTCGGGAAAAATCAACGATGGGCTGTCTATTGATAAGGTGAACAAGGAAATAGAATCTGTAGTGGCAAAGGTGCTGGAAGCGGGTGTTGAAGAACAGGAGGTTCAGAAGACCAAGAATCAGGCAGAATCAACCATCATATTTTCGGAGACAGAGTTATTGAACAGAGCCATGGGACTGGCTTATGCGGCTTTCCTTGGCAATATTGATTTGGTAAATGACGAATTGGTAATAGTGAGAGCCGTAACTAAAGAAGATATTTTGGATGCGGGCCGAAAAATCATGAAACCAACAAATTGTTCTACAGTTTATTATTTTCCTCAAAATTAAAACGAAATGAAACCCAACATAAGAGTAGGATACGGTTACGATGTGCATGCCCTGGCCGAAGGTGTGGATTTTTGGATGGGAGGAATCAAGGTTCCTCACACGCATGGTGCGTATGGTCATTCGGATGCAGATGTGCTCATTCATGTGATTTGCGATGCACTATTAGGAGCGGCAAGCCTGAGAGATATCGGGTTCCATTTTTCTGATACGGACCCAAAATACAAAGGAATAGATAGTAAAATTCTTCTCAAGGATGTGGTGAACTTGCTGGGAGAAAAGGGCTATGGTATCGTCAATGTTGATGCTACAGTCTGTTTGCAAAAGCCAAAAATCAGCCCCCACATAGAGCCTATGAGAGCAAAGCTTGCTGAGGTTATGCAGCTCCCGCTTGAGGATGTTTCGGTGAAAGCGACTACAACGGAGAAACTGGGTTTTGTAGGAAAAGAAGAAGGTGTTGCAGCCCACGCTGTGGCTTTGATTTACAAGAAATAGAATGTCTGCTCCCTGTGTCACCGGCAAGATCATTTACGAAACGGAAGAATCCGCCGAGGAAGCTCTCGTAGAAGCCTGGATCAGAAACGACTATCGAGAAGGTTCGGGCCCAAGAGCCATTTATCAGTGCAATGATTGTAGGCGCTTTCATTTTACTTCTCAGGGCGAAATGAATGCTTTTCTCGAGGATAAACTCGAATCAGGTTACATCGCTAGTCAAAAGCGGGCCCGCGATTGGGAAGGCCGTTTTTAAACATCAAACACACTTTTCTTAAACTCATAACCCGTTTTCGAAATCAGTTTTGCTGAGGAAACCACCTTCCAGGCGCTATTGTCAGTCTCGGAGAAGTGAGGTGCATCTACACCTAGCTGGGCCGCCATCCTCTGATAATATCCTCTTTTGCCCGGATGCTCGGGGTTTGATGCATTGAAAACATCGCCCCAAATCTCATTTTCTATGATTGTTTCTATTATGCCGATACAATCGTCCAGGTGAATCATGTTGATTGGAATATCTCCGCCTTTTATATTTCCCTTGCCAGCAAACCATAGTCCAGGATGTCGGTTTGGGCCTATCAGGCCGCTAAAGCGAATGATTGTGTTTTCCGGTGACCGGAAAAGATCCTCTGCCTTTTTTAGGCTTATCCCTGATCTGGTCAGAGCAGTTTCGCTTGCGTCATCTTCTGAAACTTCACGGTTGAGGTTTGGATATACACTGGTAGAGCTGATAAATATGGCGTGTCGGACACCCGCTTTATGAGCGGTCTCCACCACTTTTTCCAGTTGATCAAAATATTGAGGCGGGCTGCTGGTATTTCCGGGAGGAATAGTCAAAATCAAAACAGTCGAATCAAAAAACGAAGCATCTAAATTTTGAGCATTTAAGTCAATTAAAAAGGGAGTAATCCCACTTCTGGATATATCCTCAAGTTTGTCTTCACGTGTTGTGCTGCCCTTTACATTATATCCCGATTGGACGAGCTTTTCTCCGAGCGGCATGCCCAGCCACCCGCAACCGAGTACACTTACTGTCTTCATATTGCAATGAAAACTAAAAAACAGCCGGAGTGTTGACTTGCGTCATAGTTTATGCTGAAAAAATCTATGACCTTCATATCCAAATCCTATTATCATGAGACACCTTTTGGATTTAAATGATTTACTGGAGGAGGAACTCTGCCATGTATATGAAGCAGAGACGAAACTTCTCGGGTTTATGGATGAACTGATCCCCAGGGCCAAACAAGGACCGCTACTTGATTGGATGCTGGCTTATCGCGAGGTTGTAGAAAATCACTCCGTTGTGGTACGGAAAACCTTCTACAATCTTTTTCTTCCGATTTCCCCAGAGGACAAATCGGTAGTAGAAGAAATAATTGCAGAATACCATTCTGAAGTAAGACGAACGGTAGATGAAGACATACGTGAGGAGGAAGTTATTCTAGCTCTTGCGCATATCATTCACTACAAAATTGCGTCCTATGGCACCCTTCATATTCATGCTAAAGCATTGAAATATTGGGATGAAGCCATAGGCTTGCATATAGCCTTGGCTCAGGAAAAAGAGATGGAAGCAAACCTGACCTTTCTTATAGAAAAGCACAGCGTGTTTCTCAGCGATTGGTATAGCATTTAGTTTTTCGGCTTAAAAATCAGCGCATCTACAGAAAATTTACCTGGCCCGGTCAGGAAGAGGGAAGAGTATGCGCAGAAGTATAGAATGGACATTTCTTTTTCCCCGATAGGTTGATCACTATGAGCTACAAAACATGCCACGAGCATGGTGATGATCAAAGGGATCAATGAAAACCTAGTAAATAATCCAAGACCAACAAACAGGGCACAGAAGAACTCCGCAAAGACAACCAGCGCCAGCGAAATCTCACCACTCAAACCCATGAAATTCATGAAATTGGGAGCGTACTCTGTGAAGTGAATAAGCTTGCCATAGCCATGTGTCATCATCAGCGTACCGAAACCAACGCGCAATATGAGCGCGCCATAATTTACTTTGTTGGAATCTTGTTGAGGGACTAGAAGCTTTCTCAGGCGCAACATTATAAAAGGAATTTGCTGGTTTTATAAATATGAAAAGCACTGGAGGACAATGATCCGTAGAGTCAGCACTTTTTCTCTTTTGTGGGAAGTACTGGATTCGAACCAGCGACCCCCGCCCTGTCAAGGCGATGCTCTAAACCAACTGAGCTAACTTCCCATTGAGATTGGAGAGCAAATATAATTGTTTGATGGAAACACAGGGTCGGAAAGAATAACACTTTTGAAAAACGACAGAAAGAGTGTTCTGAAGGTCTTGTTTTGGGTTGCAGGTTTAGCAGTCTGAGTTATAGATAGTCGGGAGGACTGGATTCGATCGCGGACGGCTAGTTCAGCGACCCCCGCCCTGTCAAGGCGATGCTCTAAGTCTTCGCGACCCGGTCAGGAAGACCCGCCCAACTGAGCCAGTAAAATAACATTAAAACCTGCTGCATACAGTTGCAGCAGGTTTGGGAACTTAAATAGCCGTTCCTTTGAAAGAAAGAACTGTCGCTTCTGTCGAGGCAGAAGTTTTGATTTTGATGGTCTTGCGGAACGTTCCACTTTTGGACGACTTGAACTTGGCGGTGACTTGAGCAGATTCTCCCGGAGCTATTTCCTCTTTCGAATAGCTAACTTTGGTACATCCACATGAGCCTTTTGCTTCCAGTATGGTCACGGTTTCATTGGCTGAGTTGGTAAACTCAAATGATAAGTCAACCGTTTCATTGACTTTGATTTCGCCCAGATCAAGGGAGGTAGATTTCCACGTAAGTGGGCTTACTGAGGCAATCGCAGCTACTGTGACTCCCAGCATGAGGATAAGAAATGTTCGTTTCATCATAAATTTATTGTTTTCCCAAATCTGTGATTCTGCAGAGAAAACCTGTGTTAATGAATCGCCAATGATTGTTAATGGGATGTTAATGTTTTCTAAAACCGCCACAAAAGCGTTTATTTAGTCTCTCCGAAGAAGGGTAAAAAATGAAAAACACACCTATCCGTCTGATTATTTTGCTCGGATCGCTCACGCTGATCGGGATCATATCTACTCAGATATTTTGGGTGTCTAAAGCCATAAAAAACCAGGAACAGCAGTTTAGTCACAACGTACAAATGGCACTTCGCAATGTGGTGGAGTCGCTCTGCGAGATCAACGGGAATGACATTTCCAATGATCCTATCGAACAGGTTTCATCAAATTATTTCATTGCCAGAACGAATTATAGCATCAATTTATCGTCCCTCGATTACCTCATTAGGGCGGAGTTGGAAAAAAGAAACCTTAAAGAGGATTTTGAGTTTGGCGTGTACGATTGCCAGACGGAAAGTATGGTCTATGGTGACTTTATCTCCTTTGGTGATGAAAAGGTAGAGCCACATGGCAAGTTGCCAAAACTTCATAATGAAGAGTATTACTTTGGGGTTTACTTTCCGAATAAGTCGGGGAGTCTGGATCTGGGTTTTTGGAAGTTTACAAGTGCAATTACTGTGCTGATTACGGTGTTTTTCGGTTATGCACTTTTCGTGATTTTGAGGCAAAAGCGACTCAGCGAAATCCAGCGGGACTTTGTCAATAACATGACTCACGAGTTCAAAACGCCGCTCTCCACTCTCATGCTCTCGGCTGAAGTTTTGGAGAATGAAATACGTAGTGAAAAAGGCAAAAGGTATGCCCAAATCATAAAGGATGAAAGTCTCAGGCTTCAGCAGCATGTCTCGCGTTTCCTTGACACCACTTCTATTGAGCATGGCGCCAAAACGAAGAAAATGCCCGTTGATGTGGATGCAGCTATCAGAGAAGTGGCCGATCGTTTCTCTGGTTTTGGCCGTCAGGTTGACCATGATTTGCGCTGTGGAAAAATGGTTTTGGGAGACCCGGAAAATTTCGAAAAAGTAATGTCAAACCTGGTGGACAATGCCATCAAGTACGGTGAAAGCAAGGTTGAAATCAAAAGCTGGAGCGAAGGCAAAAAGATTAAAATAGTAGTTCTAAATGATGGGAAACCCATAACTCCTGAGGAGCAGCAAAAGGTATTTGATAAATTTTACCGAACACCTAGCGGTGATCGTCACGATGTGAAGGGTTTTGGCCTGGGCCTGTATTTTGTAAAACGATCAGTAGAAGTGATAAAAGGGAAAATACATTTGGAATCAGGCTCGTCAGGAACCGCTTTCACCTTAACCTTACCAGCGCATGAATAAGAAGGCTAAAATACTGCTAGCTGAGGATGATGAGAATCTGGGCTTTGTGATATCAGACCAGCTCACCGATCAGGGGTATGTTGTCACGCATGCCAAAGATGGCAATGATGGATGGAGTCAGTTTCAGGCGGGCACCTATGACCTCTGTCTGGTTGACGTGATGATGCCGGGGATGGATGGGTTTTCTCTGGCTCGAAATATTCGGGACAGAGATGAGTTTGTACCTATTATTTTTCTCACGGCCAAATCAATGGATGAAGATCGGCTGAAAGGATTTGAGATCGGTGGGGATGACTATGTGGTCAAACCTTTTAACATGTCGGAGCTGGCTTATCGGATTCAGGTTTTTTTGAGGAGGAGCGGGCAACCAGCTCAAAACGCCAACAAGGTGAAGCTGGGAAATATAGCGTTTGATTATAAAAACCTATGTGTAGAGGGCCGTGATGGAACGACTAACCTCACTCAGATGGAGGCAGATTTGCTAAAAATGCTTTACGAAAACAGTGGTGAGCTGGTAAAGCGAGAAGATATCCTCGTTCAGATCTGGGGCGAAAACGACTATTTCAAAGGAAGAAGCCTGGACGTTTTTATATCCAGGCTTAGGAAATATATTAAATCGGATTCTAGTCTTGAAATAAGAAACCACCACGGGGTTGGTTTCACCCTATTCGATCACAATCTTTCGGGTTAGTCTCTTTTTGTCCAGCTGCACTTCCAACAAGTAAACCCCAGCGCTCTGATCAGTCAAATCCAGCGACTCGGAGTATGTGCCACCGAATTGATTGAAGTACCGTGAAAACACCTCCTTGCCATCCAGATTATAGACTTTCACAGACAATTCCCCTTGCTGGGGCACTTTAAACCGCAGCTTAAAACTACCCGTGGAAGGGTTGGGGTAATAATCCAGTGATTCCAATTCCAAAGACTCACTATCTTTCACTTTACCCTTTTTTCCAAATTCATCTCCGTCTATTTCTGTGATCTTGAGCTTTTTCAGCACCATCACATCAGCGTCCCCAAATACGCTTACATGGTTTTTGGTGGTATTATTTGAGGAGTCTCCAAAAACCCAGGCCATGCCAGAATCATCATCAAACTGAAAGGCTTGTACATTGGCACCCAATCGGCGCATTTCCTCAGCCATTTCTTCCATGTCTTTTGAAAAATCAAAAACCACAGCAGAGTCAAAACCGAAAATGGCTTTTGGCCCACTGTCCGTATCAAAACTGAAATTGAACCCATTCTGATCCATAAGCTTTTGAATGTCAATCGCTATGTTATTATGGTCAATACCATTGAAGTTGAAATTGAAGTCGTCATCTTCTCCTACAAACTCCCTGTAATTGGGGTCTGCACGCATCTGTTCTTCATTTTCGTATTCTCCCTTAAATGTTTTCTTCTCACCATTTATCTCTTTGGTGATCTCCAGAACAATTTTTCCATCGCCCTCTGCATCCTGAGCACTTACTCCACTATACATAAGTATGAGAATTAGGCCCAGCAGTTGTTTTGTGAATGTCTTTTTCATACGCGATAATTTTTATGTACTCGAAAGTACGCCGGCACTCAATACGCGGCTGTTAAAAGCCCGTTAATCCTTGTTAAAAAAGGTTAAACAGGCATCACAGGGCTATTTTCCACGTAGATTTGTGAAGTGAAACGTATGTCTTTAAGGTGGATTATTGCCATCATGGCTTTCGGTCTGATAGGCTTAGTGGGCTTTCAGCTCTACTGGATAGATACTGTTATTTCCGCCAATGAGGAGGCTTTCAAGCGAGACGTGGTAGAAGCCTTGCAAAACGTTTCGGAAAAGCTGGAAAAGCAAGAGGCTCTTTATGCGTTCTCCAGCCAATTTCAGTTTTCAACCAATGCCTTCGGTTCTGGTCAGCTTTTTTCAGGCACCCAGCCTGATGCTCAAAGCAATGTGCAGGTAATATATGACACTGTTTTTACCGATGAGGGATTCAACATTGTCTTCGACTTTCAGTCGTCAGGAGGGCAAGTCATAGAAATGACTCCTGAAGCTCAGCAGGAGGCACTCGAGCAGCAGCGATGGGCAAGGGAGCAAATGGAAAAAGTGAATCGAAAATCGGAAATGATGTTTCAGGTGCTCGAAAATATGTTGGTTCCAAACAGAGCCATCACGGCCAGGTTCAACCCCGATCAGCTCGATTCTTTGCTTAGTAGAGAGTTGGAAGGAAAAGGGATAGACATCCACTATGAGTATGGAGTAATCTCTCCCATGCAAAACCGATTTGTACACCTGACAGATGTGGGCATGAAAAATGAACTTGCACAAAGTGATCTGCGAGCCAGCCTTTTCCCTAATGACTTGATTGGCGATAGCAACTGGTTAGTACTGAATTTTCCTGATAAGGAGGGCTTTCTACTTCGTAAAATATGGTTGACCATGGCCAGTTCTGGTGTTTTGATTTTAATGATTGCATTGACGTTTGGTTATTCGGTGCACACCATAATGCGACAGAAAAAATTATCAGAGATGAAAAATGACTTTATCAATAACATGACTCACGAGCTCAAAACACCGATTGCGACCATTTCTCTGGCGGCCGAAGCGCTCAATGATAAAGACATTCAGCAGCTGCCGGATATGCGAGACAGATATCTCAATGTCATTTCTGAGGAAAACGGAAGGCTGGGCGAACAAGTAGAAAGGGTTTTGAATATCGCTGCGCTGGACAAGCAGGACTTTAGCCTGAAACATGAAGTATTGAACTTGCATGAGTTGATAGAGAAGGCCATGGAGAAAACCATGATTCAGGTTGAAAAACGAGGAGGATCGATCAAAGCCATTTTGGAAGCAACCAATACGCAGGTTTTTGCGGACAAGACCCACCTTGTCAATATACTTGTCAACCTTCTGGACAATGCCAATAAATACTCTTCTGACTCTCCTCACATCACCATCCGCACAAGAAATACGGGCTCGCAGATTGCGTGCTCAGTTCAGGATCACGGCATAGGCATGACCAAAGAGGCGCAAAAACACATTTTCGAAAAATTCTTCAGGGTTCATACCGGAAACATTCATGACGTCAAAGGTTTTGGTCTGGGTCTGGCCTATGTCAAGAGCATGATTGATGCACATGATGGAAGCATAGATGTGGAAAGTGAGCCTGCTCGAGGCAGCAAATTTACATTCACCTTACCTTTACATCATGCTTAGCAAAAACTCTGGAAACCCAAGAATCCTATTAGCCGAAGACGATCCCAATCTGGGACAGGTTCTGAATGAATATTTAAACCTTAAAGGATTTGAGACGAAGCTTTGTGTGGATGGGCAGCAAGGTGCTGATACATTCAAGCCGGGTAAGTTTGATTTGTGCGTCCTGGATCTGATGATGCCGAAAAAAGATGGGTTTCAGCTTGCATCAGAGATCAGAGCAATAGACCCTGATATCCCCATTATTTTTCTCACGGCTAAATCGCTGAAAGAAGATGTGATTCAGGGCTTCAAGGTTGGTGCTGATGATTACATCACCAAGCCTTTCAGCATGGAGGTGCTTTTACTGAGGATACAAGCCGTGCTGAAGCGTACCATGGCGGAGGAAGACAAGACCCTTCCGTCGGATATTAAAATTGGAACCCTCCAGTATCAATATGCAGAAAATAGGTTGAGTTTACCTGGCGGCACGATTAAGCTCACAACCAAAGAAAATGAGTTGTTGAAACTGTTTATAGAAAACCTGAATCAGACGGTGACGAGAACCGTGGCGCTAAAAAAAATATGGCATGACGATTCTTACTTCAACGCCAGAAGCATGGATGTATATATTGCCAAGCTCCGAAAGTACCTCAAAGAGGAGGAATCGCTCAAGCTGCTTACAGTTCACGGAGAAGGCTTCAAACTGGTTCAAATCCATTCATAACTTTACTGGTCAAGGTTTACAAGTGAGGTATTTTTGATATCTTATTCTCACTATATTTGTTTAGTTTCTTTGCTTTGCAAAGGAAACGTTAACCCTTTACCCCAAAACCCCAATCAAACATGTGGCTAGTCCCATCCATAACAGTTGTCAACGGTCGAGCGATTAGAACTACTCAAGGCGATTTTTCAAAAGAAGAAACTAATGATAGTCCTCTCGAAAGAGCGGAGAGATTTTTGGAGCACGGAGTGACTCGCCTGCATTTAGTAGATCTTGATGGTGCCCAAAAGGGGCATCCGGTTAATTTCCCGACGTTGGAGATGCTTGCGGGCTATACAGACTTGAGAATAAATTTTTCAGGAGGGCTACACACCGACGGAGCAATTGCAAAGGCGTTTGAAGCTGGGGCCAAAAGTGTGGGTGCAGCAACCATAGCGGTTTATAATAAGTCTCTTTTTTCTGATTGGATCATGTCATACGGACGTGACCGTATCGTGTTAGCGGCAGATGCACTAAACGGCCACATCAAAGTAGGAGGCTGGCAAAAGGACACAAAAATTGATCTTTTTGAGCATGTAGAGTATTTCTACGACAGAGGACTCAAGTATCTCAAAACCACCGACATCTCAAAAGACGGGGTGCTTTCAGGCCCATCATTTGATCTGTATTCAGATCTTAGGAAGCGGTTCCCTGACCTACAGGTTTTTGCTAGCGGGGGAGTTCGCAATATGGAGGATATCAGAAAGCTTAAGGATGTGGGTGTAAAAGGGGTAATCTTCGGAAAGGCCTTTTACGAAGGGAAAATATCTTTGAAAGAAATCGAGAAGTTTATCTCAGAGCAGTAATTAGAATTCGAAGTTTAGCGAACCGGTTTCAACTTTCCCGTTTTCATCATATTTTACTTTGTAGATAAAGTAAAACAAGAAATTGAATTTGCAACTAGAGTTGTAGTTTGATAGGGAGTCGGGTATTTCTGTCTTTTCGACTTTAGCCTCTTTGGCTGGTTTATCCGCACTGTCTTTTGTAGAGTTTCCTGATGTAGCATCAGTATTGTGAATGGCGGGAGTTGATTTTTTAGATTTTGAATCTTCTTCAGTGTTTTCAGCAGTAAATGCTTGCGACGAGAAAGATGCTCCCAGGAAAAACAGTATGTAAACAAGTCGTTTCAGAGGCCTAAGATTTTAGAGTTTTAACGAACATTGAATCCGCAAGGTTGGAAATATTACAATATTTACCAAGTCTTCAAAATAATATTTCGTTTCGCTTCATTTTCATTCTGCAATACTCAAAAACACAGAATTAAGTTTTAAGAAATCGTTTGTTCACCGCTCTTTGTTTGTTATGGAAACCCGCTGTTTTGGTAGGCTTTCCGGATAACTCTCTTGCAAGAAGCTGATGAGCTTCTCTCTTATGCTGCAGCGCAGATCCCATGCCATAGGGCTGTTACGGGCCGACATTAGGGCTCTGACGACTATGGTGTACTCTTTGGTGTCTATCACTTGTAGTGCGTTTACCTTGCCATCCCAGTTGGGCTCTTCACTCAGAATTTGTGTCAGTTTTTCTTTCAGCTTGTCTATTGGAGCCATATAATCCAGATGAAGAATCACGGATCCTATGATTTCACCTTTGTTGCGAGTCCAGTTTTGAAATGGTTTTTGGATAAAATAAGTAATCGGCAAAATCAACCTGCGCCAATCCCAAATTCTAACTACAACATAGGTCAGGTTTATTTCTTCTATCCAGCCCCATTCTCCTTCCACTACCACAGCATCATCTATTTTTATGGGCTGAGTAAAGGCTATTTGTATCCCCGCCAAAAAGTTGGCTATGGATTTTTGTGCAGCAAAACCAATGATGATACTCGCCACACCTGCTGAAGTCAACAAGCCTGCTCCGTATTTTCTGCCCTCTTCGAAACTTAGGAGCAGCACGCCTATTGTGACCAGGACTATTAATACAATAGCAACCTTTTTTATGAATACTAGCTGGGTGATAACTTTTCTTTCTTGGCGGTTGTCTTCTTTGTCCAATTCATATTGTTTCAATATGATGGGCTCAACAGCGTAGGTTAGCTTAATGATGAGATAGCTGGAGCATAGAATCAACAAAACCTTGAATATAGAAAGCCACACAGCTGCAACATCACCATAGTGTAACGCCACATAAACAAAGAGCGTAGGAAGAAAAATATTGAAGGGCTTGGAACAAAATTTACGTAATTCTATTAATGCCTGGGACTTTGTTTTCTTCACAGTCATGCCAAGACTAATGCGCACGACCCAAGCCAGTAACAGCCCGATGGCCAGCCCTCCGGCTATTTGTAAAACGGGGAAAGGTAACTCACTAATTTTTTCAATCCAGGTCCAATCCATTACGAGATAAACAAGGGCTTTTTAAAATCGTTTCGAAAACTTCAACAAAAGATAAGGTGTCTTGAGATAGTGGTATTAATAGAAACAGAATAACTTTTAAATTTTGAGTGAAATGCTCTGGCACGAATGTGCCCACTTCTAGCGACCCCTAATAACGCAATATTGAAAATGGGGTAAATAAAAAAAGCAGTCACACTAAGTGCAACTGCTTTACTTGGGTGGAAGACCGGACTCGAACCGGCGACCTCCTGAACCACAATCAGGCGTTCTAACCAACTGAACTACAACCACCATGTCCCAAAAAGGAATGCAAAGTTATATGCATTCTCTCATTTTACCAATATCTATTTCCTATCAAATTTTAATCTGGCTCCTTTTTTACTTTCGTCGAAAGTGCCATTTGAATATGCGATGTGGCCAGAGACAAAAACGTGCTCAATTTTTGATTGAAAAGTATGCCCTTCAAAGGGAGACCAACCACATTTTGCAAGGATGTTTTCTTTTGACACTTTCCATGGATTGTTTAAATCCACCAAAACTAAATCTGCGTGATAGCCTTCCCGAATATATCCTCTTTCTTGTATTTCGAAACATTTTGCTGGGGCATGGCACATTTTTTCCACCAGACGTTCAAGTGAAATTTTGCCTTGATGGTAAAAGTCCAGCATGGCTACCAGTGAGTGCTGAATCAACGGCCCTCCTGATGGAGCGGATAAGTAAGGGTTATTTTTTTCCTCGATAGTGTGTGGTGCGTGATCAGTTGCAATTACATCGATTCTGTCATCGAGAAGTGCCTTCCATATTTGATCCCGATCATGAGCAGATTTCACTGCAGGGTTCCATTTTATCCATTGCTGCTTCGCAGCGTAATCATCATCAGAAAACCACAGGTGGTGAATGCAGGCCTCTGACGTAATTTTCTTCTGGCCTAGTGGTTGGTCATTGCTGAAAAGCCCCGTTTCTTTTCCTGTAGAGATGTGCAAAATGTGAAGTCTGGTGTCATGTTTTTTGGCCAGTTTTACTGCAAAAGAAGAAGATAGGTAGCAGGCCTCTTCATTTCTTATGAGCGGGTGCGCTTCGAATGGGATGTTTTCTCCATACTTGGACTTAAACGTTTCCAGATTGCGCTTTATGGTTTCTTCATCCTCACAATGTGTGGCGATGAGCGTTGGCGCATTCGCGAAAACCTTACTCAATACATGCTCATCATCTACTAGCATATTGCCGGTAGATGAGCCCATGAATATTTTGATTCCACAAACAGATGAAGGGTCTGTTTTCATGACCTCATCATAGTTGTCGTTGGTGGTACCCATGAAGAAGGAATAATTTGCCAGCGATTTTGATGCACCGAGATCATATTTTGCCTGTAGCAATTCCTGGGTTGTGGTCTGAGGCACCACATTGGGCATTTCCATAAAAGACGTCACCCCACCGGCAACTGCTGCTTTTGCCTCAGTGTAAATCTCTGCTTTGTGCGTGAGTCCAGGTTCTCTGAAGTGAACCTGGTCATCTATCACCCCGGGGAGCAGGGAGAGCGACTCGGCATTGATTTCAACAACCTTGGATTCTGTATCAATTTGAGGAGCCATTTTGGATATACGACCATTCTCTATTAAAATGTCCGAACGAAACGCCTTGCCCTCATTAACAATCTCAACGTTCTTTATAATGTATTTGCTCATATCTTATCGCTCTAGGGAAACTTGAAAAAATCATGGACAACCTCAAATCAGATGATACTATCAATTGATATAAAGTATTTAGAATATTATGTTGGCTATTTTTTGTTTCTCAAAATTAAAAACCAACAAACAAATATAAATAAGCAGAATATTTTGTTTTCACATATTTGTGAGTAAAATCATATTGGAAACCCGATAATTTATCTATCATTGCTTTAGAAAGATTGATTTAGTTCTGTCTTTCCATAGCTGGTTGAAAAGATCTTGTGGGGGCCTCATAGCCCCCCAGATCAACTTCTAATCCTTTCTGACCAGATCACTTCCTATTCCTAGTCTACTTTAATTCTTTCTTTCCTGTTTGCAATTTCCCAGGAGGTATAGAAAACCAACTTTCCAATTTTTGACATTTTATCGAAGTTGATTTTTTCTATAGTATCTGTTGGTTTGTGATAATCAGCATGTGTGCCATTGAAATAGAAAATTACGGGAATTCCTTTCTTGGCAAAATTGTAATGATCAGATCTGTAGTAATATCTGTTTGGATCATCGTCTGCATTGTAGGTGTAGTCGAGTTCCAGATTGGTGTATGTCTGGTTTGCTACTTCGGATAACTCGTGAAGTTCGGTCGACAGCTTATCTGAACCTATCAAATAGATGTAATCTGGGTTTTTAAGGTGCTTGTCATCCACTCTTCCTATCATGTCTATATTCAGGTTAGTGACAGTGTTTTTTAAAGGAAAGATTGGGTTTTCGGTGTAATACTCACTTCCGAGCAGGCCTTTTTCCTCGCCGCTTACCGTAAGAAAAAGAATGCTTCTTTTCGGTCTGTATCCGTTTTTTGCAGCAGTTGCAAAAGCCTCTGCTAATTCTAAAACTGTGCTGGTTCCTGACCCATCATCATCTGCACCATTGTTTATTTCTCCATCAATGATACCTATGTGATCATAATGAGCGCTTATCACGAGCACTTCTTCCGGGTATTTAGAACCTCTAAGAAATCCCATTACATTTTCTGAACTCACACTTTTGATGAGCATATCTGCATTGATCAGGATTTCTGCACTTGTGCCCACGCCCGAGTTTTTTAATTCATTGAAAGGCTTATCGAAAATCCATTCTGTCATTTCACTTCCTACAAGGAGAATCTTGCTGCCTTTTTGATCAAATTCAAATTTCATCTTACCGCCTTTCTGGTAGCCTCCGTAGCGTTTCATTACAAAATCAAATCGAAATTGATCTTCGAGAATAAGAAAGTAACCCTTGGCTTTGGCCTTTTTCATAGCGGCCAGGTTGTTTCTAAAGTTTGACCATTCTTTGTTGACAAACGCCACAAATTTTCCTTCTATATCTAAACCTGCCAGCGTAGCAGAATCGCCATAACCTGCAAAAACCACCTCAATGTATTCTTCTCCATAGGTCTCGTTGCTGGAATAGTATAGGAAGTCAGCAAAGTTTTCTTTCCGCTCATCACCTTTCTGAAGGTACACCTGACTATAGGTGCCCATTTGCAGATCAAAAGACTGCATGTAGCTTTTCCCTTCGGTTGTTTCCACAGGAGCTTCCAGCCCGATCGATTCGTAATAGTTGGCAATATAAGCAGCGGCCATTTTTTGACCTTTCATGCCTGTTTCACGCCCCTCCAAACTATCGGATGCCAAAATGGAAAGGTGAGTTTTCAGGTCTTTCTGAGTTATAGTTTCAGCGTACTTGATTGCTTTTTTGTCTTGAGAAAAAGTGGTTAACGCGCACACGATGAGTGCACCAAATAGGAAGAATTTTTTGAGCATAAAATATATGATTATTATCGAAATCCAAATCTAGCGCAAGCTGCTGTAAGACCATAGCCGCTTGTCAAACAATAGCTCAGATTAAGGATTTACATAATAGCTTTGTAGCCAAGAAATTATAACTACCAGATCCTCTTTTTTTGATGAATGTAAATCTTAACGAAAGGGTTTCCTTTCAGTCACGTCACAACAGTCCGACTACTCAAGAGATTCAGGACATGTTGAGCACCCTGGGTGTCGATTCTGTTGACCAACTTATTTCTCAGACTGTGCCAGAACCTATTAGGCTCAAAGCACCTCTTCAACTTGCAGAAACTCAAAATGAGTATGAGTATTTGCTTAGCCTGAAGGAGACGGCTGAGAAAAACAAAGTATTCAAATCATTTATCGGTCAGGGATACTATGGAACTATAGTACCGGCTGTGATAAAAAGAAATATTCTGGAGAACCCGGGCTGGTACACGGCCTATACTCCATATCAGGCAGAAATTGCCCAGGGTCGTCTTGAAGCATTGATCAACTTCCAAACCCTCGTTGTGGATCTTACGGGAATGGAAATAGCAAATGCTTCGCTACTGGATGAAGGTACTGCTGCAGCAGAAGCGGCTTCCATGCTTCATAGCACAAGAAAAAAGGATAAAAAACAAGCCAACGTTTTCGTTGTGGATGAGCGTGTGTTTCCACAAACACTGGCGGTGCTCAAAACACGCATGGCGCCAATTGGTGTTGAGTTGAGAATAGCCGATGTGGACAAAATTGATCTTACAGATCCGAATATTTATGGGGTTATGTTTCAGTATCCGGACAATGATGGTGCTGTTAGAGACCGATCTGCTTTTGTGGCTGCTGCCAAAGAAAGCAATGTTTCCGTTGCTGTTGCTTCTGACTTACTCAGCCTCTGTTTGCTCACTGCTCCGGGCAAGTGGGGTGTAGATGTTGTAGTGGGAACGTCCCAAAGGTTTGGTGTACCTATGGGATTTGGCGGACCGCACGCAGCATTTTTTGCAACTAAGGAAGAATATAAAAGAGCCATACCCGGGAGAATCATAGGGGTATCAAAAGATGCAGATGGCAATGTGGCTTATAGAATGGCGCTTCAAACAAGAGAGCAGCACATAAAGCGAGAGCGAGCGACCTCAAACATTTGTACAGCGCAGGTTCTACTAGCCGTCATGTCTTCTATGTACGCGGTATATCATGGTCCAAAAGGACTGGAATCAATAGCCAAAAGGGTACATGGGTTGGCAAAGGCAACATCGGATGCTTTGAAAGCGCTGGGACTAGAAAATATCAATGAAGCTTATTTTGATACCATTAAGGTTTGCCTAGATGAGAGCCAGATCATAAAGCTGAAGGAGCTATCTCAATCTCGGAAGATGAACTTCCGTTATTTTGGTGACGGGTGTGTTGGGGTTTCATTTGATGAAACGCATATGCCAAAAGATGCCAACGAGGTTGTTTCTGTCTTTTGTGAGTTGATGGGTATTCCAACTCAGGAAATAAAAGATGAGGTAACATTTAATTTTCCACTTTCGCTGAGGCGCGAAAATGATTATCTGGAACATGAAGTCTTTCATAGATTTCAGACGGAACACGAAATTTTGAGATACATGAAGAGGTTAGAAAACAAAGACTTGTCTTTGGTTCACTCCATGATCTCACTTGGCTCATGTACCATGAAGCTCAACGCCACAACGGAAATGATTCCGGTCACATGGCCCGAGTTTGGTGCTTTGCACCCTTTTACACCTCCAAATCAAACAGCGGGTTACAGAATATTGGTTGATGAATTGAATGCCTGGCTTTCTGAAATCACGGGTTTTGCTGCCGTTTCTTTCCAGCCAAATTCCGGAGCTCAAGGAGAGTATGCGGGACTATTGGCAATCAAATCTTACCATGAATCGAATGGTCAGACCAACAGAACTGTAGCTTTGATCCCGTCTTCAGCACATGGCACCAACCCGGCCAGCGCTATCATGGCTGGTATGAAAGTGGTGATTGTAGCTTGCGATGAACTTGGTAACATCGATATCAATGATCTCAAAGCCAAAGCTGAACAACACAAGGAAGAACTGTCTGCGCTGATGGTGACATACCCATCTACTCACGGCGTTTTCGAAGAAGGAATCATGGAAATATGCCAGGTCATCCACGACAATGGAGGACAGGTGTACATGGATGGAGCCAATATGAATGCTCAGGTTGGTCTCACATCTCCGGCTATGATTGGAGCGGATGTTTGCCACCTGAATTTGCACAAGACATTTTGTATTCCTCATGGAGGAGGAGGCCCGGGCATGGGGCCGATTGGTGTTGCAACTCATTTGATTCCTTTTCTTCCGGGAAATTGTGAAACGGCGGTTTCTTCAGCTCCATATAGCAGTGCGAGTATTTTGCCTATTTCTCATGCCTATATAGCTATGATGGGCGCGGAAGGACTAACCAAAGCGACGAAAGTGGCGATTCTCAACGCTAATTACATCGCAGCAAGGTTGAAGGATCATTACCCAATTCTTTATTCAAACAAGAATGGACGAAATGCACACGAGCTGATCATAGATTGCCGGGAGTTCAAAAAATTTGGTGTAGAAGTAGAGGACATTGCCAAACGAATGATGGACTATGGCTACCATGCTCCTACTGTGTCATTTCCTGTGGCTGGCACTATGATGATAGAGCCAACAGAGAGCGAAAGCAAAAGCGAACTGGACAGGTTCTGCGAAGTGATGATTTCGATTCGAGCGGAAGTTGAAAGTGTAAAAAATGGTTCTGCAGATGCTACTGATAATGTGCTGAAAAACGCACCGCATACCTACAGGTCTGTAGTATCATCCGAATGGAGCCATAGCTATTCTCGTGAGGCGGCAGCCTTCCCAATGGTATATCTTAAAACGGAAAAATTCTGGCCATCCGTGAGCAGAATCGATAGTGCATATGGAGACAGAAACTTGGTTTGCAGTTGTATTCCGGTGGAGGAATATGCAGATGAGCTTGCCTAAAATCAGTTGCAGCTAGTAACAAAAAACGCTCCTACGACATCATTTTCATCGTCGAATGAGGCCTGAATCAACCCGTCCACGGTGAAGTCATTGACAGATACGATCTGAATGAATCCTGATGTGGAACTGTAGTTTTTTGCAGAAGATGAACCTTCGTAAAACTTTACTGATTTGGCGGGCGTGGCAAAAGGGATGTTATAGGTTCCTATAGCAGCTGGCACTGTAAACTTAATATATGGAGATGAAGGATTGAGAACCCCGCATGGGTTGCTGGTTTCAAAATTCATCAGAATGATGGTAACATCGCTCAAACCGAAATATGCATTGCCACCTTGAAACTCCCAATCCTCTCCAGCTACTTTTCCGGAAGCCTTTTCCAGGTCTTTAAGCGTTCGGTCGTTGCACGAAGAACAAAGAACCAAAAAAAGACCAAGACATGCTAAAACCAATATTTTTCTCATCAGACCTTAATTTCAAACTCAAAATTAACCGTATTCTCCTCGCGATCACCCACACCGAGGGTTTTCTCTGTAAACTCCACTTTTCCAAACCGATCAACTGTTAAAACGGTGGACCCGACGGTTCCGTATTTTTCTGTCCGAATGCAGATTGCGGAGAGCGATTTTTCCAATTCCCGAGATACTCCCGTATTTGGCAGCACTTCATCTTCGAATGTTGCTGTGGGGGCCAAAACACTTAGGAGGTTGTCATGCGAAAACTCTTCTGTGATTACTTCCTTAAAATTCTTTTTCAGTAAATCTACCTTCGGCCAGGAGGTGTCCAGTAGTGCATTGCTCAGCCCGTGGATACCCGGTTTCACAATATTCAATTTCCGTTCATAATTGCTGTAATGAATCATGGTTTTAAAATCACAGGTAAGAAGGTTGAAGCCATTGTACGCTTCTGCTTGTTCGTGAAGTTGCTTCACGAAACTTTCCGGCTTGTCATTATTGTCCAAAAAACCCGTAACAACATCCCCCCTGCTTTTTGCATCTGGTTTTATGTTTTTGAGGTCGCGGTAATTGGTCAATGCCCCAAACCTTCCCTCTTTGGATAAACCCATCCAGGTGCCTGAAGCTTTTAGGTCTCTACCGCCAAAGATTTGTGGTTTGTCGTCCCAAAATCCGGCAGGAGATGTGGGTCTTTCGTAAAACTCATCTCGGTTAGCAGCCAGAATTAATTTGTATTTGGGGTGATTATCCCAGGCGAAAGCAATTAGACACATATATTTACCAAATTTTTAAAACCTGTTAAGAGAATAACTATCGGATGAGAAAAGTTCTAGGCCTGTTAATTGATTTTCAAAGAAAGCACTTTGACCTTAAACTCTATCTTTCGATCACCGCATTTTTGATAGTCGGTCTGATTTTCAATTATTCTCTTGATTTTGAAGATACCTACGTTGACGCCACCTATGGCACCATCTGGCATTGGTTCAATATGTTTTGGTGGCAAGGGCTGCCTTTTCTTGTTGTCTGTTTTTTGCTGTACATCCACGGAGTAAAACGAGATTGGCTTACCTCCCGGGACTTCTGGATCAAGTTTGTCATTGGTTTTGGTATTTTGGCGCTCGACCGTTCCTTTTCGCTGCACAATGAAATACTGAAAAACTGGTTTTCCGGAATAGACTATTTTTTCGCCAGGAAATGCGTGCGATGGGCTGCTGGTATTTTCAATGTGGTCATCCCGCTGATCATACTTTCATATTTTATCGAGCCGAAAGGAGCCAGAACGTATTATGGACTAGCCATCAAAAAGTTTGATGCCAGGCCGTATTTTACGTTACTCGCTCTTGCGATGGTTTGTATAGGCATTGGCTCATTCTTCGGGGATATTCAGGAGTATTACCCTCGCTTTTCTTTCTCGAGGGGAGATGGGTGGGCGGCTGCTCATGACCTGCCTACCTGGGTTTCAGTGGCACTTTACGAATTGAGTTACGGTTCTGATTTTTTAGGAGTAGAGACACTGTTTAGAGGGTTTTTAATATTTGCTTTTGCCCGAACCTTAGGGCCGTACGCCGTGCTTGCTATGGTGTCAACATATTGTTTTTTACATTTTGGGAAGCCACTCCCGGAGGCCGTTAGTTCAATTTTTGGAGGTTATATACTGGGTATAGTTTCATACAATACGCGCAATGTTTGGGGAGGAGTGATCATACATATTGGGGTGGCATGGAGCATGGAGTTGTTCGGCTATCTGCAGAGATTGATTTAATTTTAAACTATGGAAATTTCAACGGTTTTGATATTGATTGTGGGGCTGCTGGCTGGCGCAGGTCTGGGGTATTTGCTAGCTAAGGTTACCTCCAAAACGGGAGGTGAAGAGACTCAAAAGTTGCGGATGGAGCTGGAAATGGAGCAGAAGCAAAACCAGGCCCAAACCGAGCAGTTTAGAGAAATGAACGAGCAGCTCAAAGAGGAGCGTGAAAAAATCATCAACCTCAATAGTGAGAAGTCAAGGCTGGAAGCCAACTATCGAAATCTCAATGAAAAACTGGAGGAGCAAAAGAAAGAAGTGGGGCAGTTACAGGAAAAATTCACTGTAGAATTTAAAAACCTGGCCAATGAAATACTGGAAGACAAAAGCAAAAAGTTTACGGACCAGAATCAGAAAAACATAGGCGAACTGCTCAACCCCCTAAAAGAAAAAATAGAACGTTTCGAAAAAAAGGTGGAGCAGAGCAGCAAAGAATCACTGGAACAAAATACAGCACTGAAAACACAGCTTGACCACATCAAGGAACTGAATCAACGCATAACCAAGGAAGCCGAAAGCCTAACCAAGGCACTAAAAGGAGATTCCAAAACCCAGGGAAACTGGGGAGAGATGCAGCTGGAAACTATTCTGGAAAAAGTGGGCTTGCAGAAGGATGTACACTACTTCAAGGAGCAAAACTTCAAAAACGAAGAAGGAGCCAACCAGCGGCTTGACTATATCATCAAACTGCCTGACGACAAGTATTTGGTGCTTGACTCAAAAGTTTCGCTTACCGCGTACAGCAACTATTTTGATCATGATGATCCTTTGGAGCAAGCCAAATATCTCAAGCAGCACATAGAAAGCGTCAATAACCACATCAAGATTCTGGGAGAGAAAAACTACCAGAACCTCTACGAAATTAACCAGCCCGACTTTGTCCTGATGTTTGTGGCCAATGAGCCGGCTCTTACCATTGCTCTGAAAGAAGATCAGAACCTTTATGAAAAGGCTTTGGATAAGAATATCGTACTCGTTTCCACTAGCACACTTTTGGCCACAATGCGGACTGTGAGTTACATCTGGAAGCAGGACCTGCAAAACAAAAATGCAATTGAGATAGCGAGACAGGCCGGTGCACTTTACGATAAGTTTGAAGGGTTCACCGCAGATTTACTCAAGGTAGGAACCAACTTGAAGCAGACCAAGGACAACTATGATCTGGCCATGAACAAGCTTTCTCAGGGTTCAGGAAACCTGGTGAGAAGAACAGAAAAACTGAAGGAACTAGGTGCCAAAGCAGCAAAGCAGATTGACCAACGCTTACTTGATCGCTCAGCAGAATAGATCCTAAAACCTAATTAATTTTGCACCTCATTTGAAGTAAAATATGGCCATGCAGTTGACAGCAGAGAATAAGCTCAAAAAACTCATAGTAGTTGGAGACAAGGTTTTGGTGAAACCAAAAAAGGAATCCGAAAAGACCAGTTCCGGGCTATTCTTGCCCCCAGGCGTGAAGGAAAAAGAGCAAGTGCAAAGTGGCTATGTCGTAAAAGCTGGTCCGGGCTACCCGATTCCATTGCCTCTGGATGAGGAGGAAAGCTGGAAGGGTGAAGATGATAAAGTGAAATATGTGCCTCTTCAAGCCAAAGAAGGGGATCTGGCTATTTTTCTTCAGAGTGCGTCTTTTGAAGTGATATACGAAGGGGAAAAGTATTTCATCGTACCTCAATCCAGCATTCTCATGCTGGAACGGGAAGATGACCTGTTCTAATAAAGATCTTAAAGTGGGAAGCTTACGCCCCCACTAAAGAAGCCTCAAACTGTGATGTGCGGGTGTACGCTGCTGGCTTGGACCCTGGTAACTGACTTTCTACGTGACTTCTCATCATCAACAGGCGACTGATTTTGGCCTTGTCATTTCCTGCTTTTTCGATATTTCTATCGATGTTTCTCAGGACATTCTGAATACAAAGTTTGGTTAATTGATCTTCTTCAAAAATCTCATAAACAAATCGCTGAGCGTTAAAATTAGTATTCATGATATAGCTGTTTTGGTTATTACAACTTACGTACTAATTATAATATTTCAAGAAAAGATTAGACGATCCGGTAAAATCAGTCGATGAATCGGAATAAACCTGTAGTGTAGTTTTCTAAACGCCCTGACCCTGAGCGAATTCCTTGGCGAAGTACGTCAGAATGATGTCTGCTCCGGCACGCTTGATTGACAGAAGAGACTCGTCCCTCACACGATCAGCATCGAGCCAGCCTCTTTCACCGGCGGCTTTGATCATGGCATATTCCCCAGAGACATTATATGCCGCAATAGGCAAATCAAAAGATGCTTTCAGGTCAGATATTATATCAAGATAAGTAAGTGCGGGCTTCACCATCAAAACGTCTGCACCTTCGGCAAAGTCAAGTTCTGCCTCAACGATCGCCTCACTCCGGTTGGCCGGATCCATCTGATACGTTTTTTTGTCTCCAAATTTTGGAGCCGAGTCAAGCGCATCTCTGAACGGGCCATAGAAGGCAGAAGCGTATTTGGCAGTGTATGACATGATGCCAACATTTTCAAAACCATTGTCATCTAAAACCTCACGGAGATACCCTACTCTGCCGTCCATCATATCAGAAGGACCAATCATATCTATACCCGTTGCTGCTTGAGAAAGTGACATTTTTCCGAGTATTTCCAATGTTTCGTCGTTGAGAATTTTTCCGTTCTCCACTATACCATCATGTCCATCCGAACTATAGGGGTCCATGGCTACATCGGTGATGATCATCGCTTCAGGAAATTCCGATTTGATTCGGCGAAGCGCTTGTTGATAGAAAAAGGAATCGTCAAAACCCCTGGTGGCTAGTTTGTCCTTGTGATGCTCCTCTACTACAGGAAACACATCGAAAGCCTTTATTCCAAGCTTTAGACATTCCTCTATTTCCCTGAGCATGAGGTCAAGGCTGAGTCTGAATATCCCGGGCATGGAATCAACCTCAGTTTTTTGATTTTTTCCTTCAAGTAAGAAAAGCGGAAAAACAAAATCATTGACAGTCACCACGGTTTCGCGGGTCAGTTCCCGGATGGCGGCATTTGCGCGGTTTCTTCTTGGCCTTCTATTCATTTGGCTAAATTACTAACCAAATGTCAAAAGATTGAAGATAGAGTCAGGATCCAAATGATCAAATTGGATGCAACCAGTACAATATCCAAATATCGAATCAGCTCTTTCTTAATGTGGGTTTGGGAATTTGTCATAACGATGAAAAAGGTTGTAGTACAATTTACGAGACTAAGGCGGCATTTGGATTTCAAAGTCGACCAACTCGACAATTGCTTGGATGAGTGTTGTTTTTTGACCGAAAAGAACAGCGTAATATGATCTGAGTTAGGTTTTTAAGTGAGGTGGGGCATCATAAATTTCAAAAGGCCTGATTATATTGACCTAAAACATCAATATGATTGTTGCTTCTATTATAGGGTTTATAAACTGACTAAATTTATTGGCTTAAGATGTTTGATTTAAATCAGTCGTTATGAATATCAAGAATATACTCGTCCCCGTTGATTTTTCAGAGTGCTCTAAAAATGCACTTCGTTTTGCCATAGACCTGGCAAAGAAATTTGATGCAAAGATCCATATGGTCAATGCTGTACACGTGCATACAGCTCATCCCGATCTGGTGGGAGGCGGACTGATTCAAACAGTGGTGAAAGACTATGAAGAGCAGGTTAAAGCCTCATTCGAAAAACTGGAACAGGAAGTAATAGAGTTGAAAGATGTGCCGCACAGCGCAGATCGCTTTTTGGCGTACTTGATTGACGCTATCCATACGGAGGCCGAAACCAAAAATATCGATTTGATCGTGATGGGAACCCGCGCCGAACACGACAAAGTGGAACATTTGCTTGGTACGCACACTTCAGATGTGATAGAATCTGCAAATGTTCCGGTTTTGGTGGTTCCAGAACAATGGAGTGGCACCATAGAAAAAATCGGATTTGCTTTCGAGTCAGTTGAGATCAAAAACCTATTCAGGTTGGGCATGCTCAATAATATTGCGGCCAGGTTCGAATGCAAGGTGCTTGGGTTTAGCGTGCACAAACCAGGAACGAAAATCACTGTAGCGGAACAAAAAGTTTTCAAGGAAATTGTTTCCTGCTTTGATGACTCGGTGGCTTCCGTAAGGTCCATAGAGGCCGAAAGCCCGATAGAAGGAATCCTTAGTTTTACTAAAGAAGCCAACATTGATATGCTGGCGTTGATTCCAAAGAAAAAGAGTTTTTTCCAGCGGATATTTCAAACGTCCGTTTCTAAAAATATTGTTCTGGAAATAAACATCCCGTTACTATCTTTTCGAGAGTAAAGCCCATGAAATACGCGATCAGGCTTTTCGATGAGTCCGACTTTGAGGACTTACATAGAGCCTTTGTGGATGCCTTTTCTTCTAATGCGGTTCGGTTCCAACCAAAACCTGAGGGTTTCAAAAAGCGCATTTTTAATAAATTGAATATCTCTTTAGAGTCGTCTGTAGTTGCGGTAAATGAACACAATGATATCATAGGCTTTAGCCTTTTCACCATAGGGTATTATGAAGGAGTCAAAGCGGCCTACAACGGCGGAGTGGGGGTCATACACGGGTATCAGGGAAAGGGGTTGGCAGCCAGAATGTTTGAATATTCCCTACCACTTTTGCAAGAGCAAAAAGTAAACAAAATCATGTTGGAGGTGGTCACCACCAATCAGCGGGCGGTGCGGTTGTATGAGCGTTTGGGCTTTACCTATAAGAACAGACTAAAATCTTTTAAGTCAAAAAATCAGGTTAAAGCTATAAGCGGTGAGGTGAAAATCAGGAAGGCAGATAATTGGCAAGCTGAGTATGAAAAATTTTGGACGTTTGCTCCGGCCTTTCTCGACAGCTCCGGGCACCTTACTCACAACCTGCCAAACGAAACAATTCTTGAGGCCACCATCAGTGGTCGGCTGTGTGGATACGTCATTTTCCAACCGGGCCTGGGGAGAATTTCTCAAATAGCCGTAGCAGAAACCTACCGAAATAAGGGAGTGGGAACAGCGCTCATTTCTAAAGCCCAGGAGCTGAGCATTAACAAGGAAATTACCATTATGAATTTGCCGGAAGATGCAGAAGCGTCAATTTTGGCGCTACAAAAAATGGGTTTTCGAAACGAAGTGGATCAATTTGAAATGGAATTGATAATTTAGTCTATGCTTTTCCAACAACTGGCAAATACCCTTCAAGCAGAGGTTTTGCAACAGGGCGCTTCCAACGACATTACTACATTGGCTTTTGATACCCGCAAGATGAATGAGGGGTCTGGAGCAGTATTTTTTTGCATCAAAGGCAAAACCCAAAATGGTCACAAATTCATTGGTGAGGCGTACAAAAAAGGAGTAAGAAACTTCGTGGTTTGTGAGCCTGTGGAGATCCAAAAACTTCCCAATGCCAATATTGCCAAAGTAAGTGATACGCTCGGCGGGCTGCAGAGACTAGCCAAACACCACAGAGATAAATTTGATATCCCTGTGTTTGGAATCACTGGGAGCAATGGCAAAACCATGGTCAAAGAGTGGCTTGCAGAGTTGCTTTCAGAAAAGCATCATGTGGTTAAAAGCCCTAAAAGCTACAACTCGCAGCTAGGTGTTCCACTATCGGTTTGGGAATTATCGAAAAAGCATGAAGTGGCGGTTTTTGAAGCGGGCATTTCTGAAAAGGGCGAGATGGCAAAACTCCAGCAAATCATAAGACCTGGCATTGGGCTTTTCACAAATATTGGGAGTGCGCATGCGGAGGGTTTTGAGTCACAACTGCAAAAACTTGAGGAGAAGGCCAATTTTTTTGAAGGCGTTTCAGCCATTATTTGCTGTCGTGATCAGACGGAAAGCTACCGTTACTTAAATGAAAGGTTTCCGGGCAAAGTACTTTCATGGAGTACTACGGATACCAATGCTGATTTCAAATTTGAGCAAAGCGAGACATCACTTTCATGCATACATCAAGGTGTTGCGTTCGACCTAAAAGCCAAACCTCTCTATGGCTACTATAAGGAAAACCTGTTACACGTGATTTCAGCAGCCATTTTTCAAGGGCTCACTGCTGATCAAATCAATAAAGGTCTGGAACGCATTCGTTCTGTTCCGATGCGGCTGGAGCTGAAAAGAGGACTGAATGGCTGCCACATTTTGGATGATACCTACAACAATGATTTGGCCGGTCTTTCTATAGCTCTGGATTACATGAAGCAGCAGCCCAATAAGCGCCAAACCACGGTTATCCTGTCAGATATATATCAGTCAGGAGTGGATGCATCGGTTCTGTATCGGCAAGTCAATGACCTTTTGGAACGAAACGGAATCAGCAGATTCATTGGCGTTGGTGAAGAGATCTCATCCCATGGCCACCTTTTTTCTATGCAATCAGAGTTTTTCCCCAATACGCAGCAACTGATACGGAGTACACCTCAGTTTGAAGGAGAAATGATTCTGGTCAAAGGAGCGAGAAACTTCGCGCTGGAAAAGGTGGTTTCGTTGCTGGAGGAGAAAAACCACGGTACTGTCCTAGAGGTCAATTTCGAATCGCTCACTCACAACCTCAACACCTACCGCAGTAAGCTACAGCCCCAAACCAAAATGATGGTGATGGTCAAGGCTTTTGCCTACGGAGGGGGGCTGAGTGAGATCGGCCATTTGTTGCAATATCAAAAAGTGGACTATCTGGGAGTGGCCTATCTGGATGAGGCTGTCATACTGAGGCAAAAAGGTGTTACCCTGCCTATTATGGTCATGAATACCAACTGGGATCACTTTTCGCTTACCGAAACTTTTGGTCTGGAGCCAGAGATTTACAGCATTCCAATGATCAAAAAACTCATAGAGGTTTCAGAAAGACCACAGCCGATACATTTGAAAATTGAAACAGGAATGAACCGACTAGGTTTTGTTGAGGAGGATATAGCAGAACTTATCCAAATCCTAAAATCCAACCCGCAAATCCATGTTGCAGGAATTTTCACACATTTTTCCAGTTCTGAGGAGGCTTCCAATGACGAGTTTACCCAAGAACAAGCGGAGAAATTCAACATCGCCTATGATAAGCTGGTGGAAGCCTTAGGCTATAGCCCCATCAAACACGCACTGAACTCATCGGGCATTGTGCGCTGGTCGCAATATCACTTTGATATGGTGAGGTTGGGAATAGGGCTTTATGGGTATGATTCTTCCGCAACCATTTCCAACCTGAGAGCCATCAGCTCGCTGAAGAGTCGTGTATCGCAGATACGCAAGGTCAAATCAGGAGAAAGCATTGGCTATTCCAGAATGGGTACCGCAACAAAAGATGGTAAGATTGCCGTCGTACCGATAGGTTATGCAGATGGGTATTTTAGAAAATTTGGGCGCGGCAGTGCATATATGACCATCAATGGGCAGCAAGCGCGCACTATCGGAAATGTATGCATGGATATGACCATGCTGGATGTTACAGGTTTGGATGTGAAAGAAGGAGATGAAGTGATCATTTTTGGTAAAGACCCCAACATAGAAAAGCTTGCAGGATGGGGCGAAACAATTCCATATGAAATTTTAACGAATGTGAGCCAGCGCGTGAAGCGGGTTTTTGTGAGTGAATAAAAAAAAGCCTCACAAAATTGTGAGGCTCCACTCCCAAAGTTTTCTCAAAGCCATATGGGAGTAAACATGGCTTGGATTATAGTTACTTTATTGTGACGGTAGTCATTTGATACTTTTTTCCATCGTATCCATGTAGATATACCTGGCCGTCTTTGCCCAGATACATGCCATATGCTCCCACCAATATTTCGTCATCGATTACTACAGGTTCGGTCACTGCTCCGGTCTTTTTATTGATCATTATCAATTTCCCAAAAGCAAATACTTCATCTATTTTGACATACTTGGTATAGGTGGCATAATCAGTGCTGTAAGAACTCGAAACCGTACTTCCTGGTGTCATGCCTGCGTTCATTTTTCGGTACAAGATGTAATACCAGTCGCCCTGTTGCTGGACAGTTACTGGATAGTCAAAAAATCCCTCACTTGCGCGTGATGACTTGGTTTTGCTCCATCCTCTAACACCGAGGGGAATATTTACTCCTTGTTTAGGTGTCCATGGAGCACTGGCTAGCATCTGTTTTTTGTCTCCTGTTTTTGAGTCCATTCGGATAATAAAATCCCCAATCTCTTTCACCTTACCCAGAAGCAAAATCTCACTTTCCAGTTCTATTACTTCACTTATCTCAGGAACCTCTCTTTTTTTGATGAACGCCTTCACCTTTTCGCCTTTGGCCACATCAAAATCATTGAGATCTTCGGCTGTGAACTTCTTTGCAAAAACCACTTTATCGCCAGTTACTTTAAAAATGTTTAGTGCCTCAAACTGCGTGCCCTTGCCGTAGGAGATTGCCGTGATGATATAAGACTCACCAAATTTTCTCAATTCAAATTTTGGAGGCACTATGTTGGCTATTCCCTGCAGCGGAGGAAAGTTGAAACCCACCAGATCAAGTTCGACTTGGGAGAGTAGCTTTCCTTTATTGTCAAACTGCAGCATGGTTACTCCTTTGTATTCGGAGTTTTTGAAGTGAACGCGGTTGTCTTCTATGGTTCCTTTTGTGTCTTTCCGTAACAAAACAGCTGCACCATCCTCAGTTTTGAGCGACGCAAGGCTGTGCATGGTATGATCAAATTCTATAAAATTTTGATCCACCCACTGCATGTTTTCAGTATCATATGTCCCAACTAGATATCGAGTTTGTAGCCAATCGGGGCTGGCATCCAACCCAATTTTAACTCTGCCGCTAGCAAGTCCGCCAACGATTACTTTATCGCCTTTAGGTATAAATGCGTATGTGGCCAGGGAGCTGAGCCCAAGAATGCCTTGCTCCAGAACCTTGCTGCTGTACTTTTCTACTATCGGACCATCCGCAAGCACAAAATCAAGCTGTAAGCTTTGATTGGTTTTTCCCATAAGGAGCGTTTTGTCTGAGCCCTTTTCAAAACGGTAGCCTTTAAACCCAAAGATGTCAGACACAGGCTCAAAATATCCATCATAAGCAATGGCATTCCAGCCCAAGTCAACACGTTTGAACCAGACCATTTGCTGATTGAAGTTTTCAAACTCTTCTTCTTCAAGAATAGTCTCGTCAATTTGAAGATCGAACTGAGAGACGTTTTCTGGTTTGAACAAATCCGTTTTTGGGCCAGTCACCTTGCCTTTTTCATTGATGCTCACAAGGTCATAGCTTCGAGGGCTTTTGCGTTTTTCACGATAGGTGTAAAGCGTTTGGAGTTGCTCTTTGTTCTCGTCCCAGTACGAACCACTGTACTGTCCGAATTTGCGTGCTTTCTTGCTGATGGGCATTTCGTAGCTTTCCACTTCAACTTTTTGGCCGAAAGCTGCTCCACTGAAGAGGAGAATAAATAGAATGTTTGTTAATACTTTTTTCATGGCTTTGAGATTTAAAATTTGATATCCCAAAGCTCCTGTGTTATTTTCCGGCTTTAACTCGTGGTAATCCGGTATATGGCTCATGGTAATTAGTGAATTAGGAGCCTGTGGGGTTTTCACAAAAACGATTACAATGAATTTGAGGCTTTATATCCTTCTGATTATTCTCTTCGCTAAAACGGATTTTTCGCTAGCTGCTCAGGGTGACAGTTTGCTTCAGCAATACCATGCCACGGAAAACTATGATGAAAAAGCTCAGCTCGCATATCGGTATTGCAAACTAAACCTCTATCAGAATCCGGATCAATGCGTGAAGCTTGCATCAGACATTATTAATCATTCTGAGGAGCTATCAGACTCCACAATGATTTTTAACTTTTATAATATTCCGGCCATCATTTATCAGAAGAGAAACAAGTTGGATTCCGCTGATATCTTTTTTGGGAAGGCCGAAGAAATTGCGACCAGCCTGAAGAGTCAAGATTTAATACTCAGGGTGGGCAATAACATTGGACTATTGTATCGAGACAGAGGAGAGTATAAGAGGGCCCTGGAAAAATGGCAAGTTGCTCTGGATGGATACAGGGAGATGGGGGATGTGCCAATGGAAAGTTATGTCTTGATGAATATTGGCAGTACTTATTATATTCTTGAGAACTGGGTTTTGGGTAATCAATATCACCGGGCAGCACTTGAGGTAAACTTAGGTCTGGACG
This sequence comes from Cyclobacteriaceae bacterium, assembly GCA_039944535.1. GTDB lineage: Bacteria > Bacteroidota > Bacteroidia > Cytophagales > Cyclobacteriaceae > JAMZMI01. The sequence continues at coordinate 50,731 of JBDUYP010000020.1, read as the reverse complement.
ACCCTCTGCGTATAGGAAAGTCATACAGTGCGCTTTCATACAGTTTTTCAGAGCAGGGAGACATAGATTCAGCGCGGTATTTCAATGAAAAGGCCATTTCCTACCTCGAACAGACCAATGACATGTTTGCGTTGGCTAATGCCAAAAGGTCAAGGTGCTCAGACCTGGGACAGATAAAAAAATATCAAGAATCATGCGATTGCTATCTGGATGTTTTGGAGTTGGATAAAAAGATGAAGAACCTCAAGGGCATCATGATTTGTCACAAAGACCTGGGGTCGAACTACAGCAACCTGAGCCAATACTCCTTGGCGCTCAATCATCTGCAAGAAGCGTTGAAACTATCACGTCAGATTGGTGAAAAGCGAATCAGACAGGCTATTCATTATTCTCTGGCGATATGTTATTTTAATCTCAACAGGTTCGAAAAGGCCTATTTGCATTCGGATACTTCCGCAATGATGCAAGATTCCCTGCGTGGCTCAGAAATTCAGGAACAATTGTCCGAACTCAATGTGAAGTATGAAACTTCACAAAAGGAGCGTGCTCTTGCGGAGCAGGATTTAGAAATTCAAACTAAGAATACAACCATAGCTCAGCAGCGTAACCAGAATATTTTGTTGATAGCCTCGATCGTAATCGTGATTCTGATAGTCATGATCGCTTATGTGAGAAACAGTGCAATTCAAAAGCAAAAACTACAAGCTGCCATTCTTTCAGAAAAAGAACGAGGATTTGAAAGTGTGCTTCATGCCACAGAAGAAGAGCGCAAGCGCATTAGCAAAGATCTGCACGACGGCATAGGCCAGCAGCTGAGCGCGCTGAAGATGGCCTTAAACAATATCACAGAAAAAACATCAGATGAAAACCATCGCGAAGACCTGGAGCTTATCACAGAGCAGTTCAGCAAATCGGCGGACGAAGTGAGACAGATCTCACACCAAATGATGCCGAGAGCTTTGATGGAAAAGGGACTAATCGAAGCGGTTGATGATTTGCTCCAAAGCTCATTTCAATTTTCGGAGATCAAATATCAGTTTGAGCACCACAACATTGACCAGAGATTTGAAGAACGCATTGAGATCAGTCTCTACCGAATTGTACAAGAGTTGGTCAATAATGTGATCAAGCACTCCGAGGCATCCGAAGTATCCGTGCAGCTTGTAAAAACGAAGGACAAATTGGTTCTTTTTCTTGAAGACAATGGTAAAGGAATGTCGGAGGGCGAAGGCACAGGTCACGGTTTGATCAATATCAAAAGCAGGCTCGATCTTGTTCACGGAACGGTCAACTATGAGCCTTCTCCCGCATCAGGAACTTCCGCCACTGTAACCATCCCTATCAATGAGTAAGAAGAGCATAGTAATGATCGATGACCATCATTTGGTGGCACAGGGTATTGCACGTTTCTTTGAATCAAACCCGGACCTGGAGGTCATTTCAGTAATGGATGACCCTAAGGAGGCATTAGAAAAAATCCCACTTTTGAAACCAGATATCGTGCTCACTGACCTGGATATGCCCGGGCTCAACGGGTTGGAGCTTATTCAGAAACTTTCGAAGCTTCGTCCTGAGACGAAGTTTGTTTTGCTCACGATGCACCTAAATCAGGAAGTGATCAAGAAAGTGCTGGAAATGAAGCTGGATGGCTACTTGCCCAAAAATGCCGATGAAGAAGAGTTTAAACTTTGTCTGGCTCAAGTTTCGCAAGGCAAAACCTATTATTCGCAAAAAGCAATCGCAGCACTATCAAATCAGGCTGTAACGATTCAAAAAACAGGAATTAAGAAAACCCAAAACCTATCGGCCAGGGAAACCCAAGTTTTAACCCTAATCGCAGAAGGCCTATCAACGAGGGAGATTGCAGATAAGCTTTTCATAGCCGTCAGAACGGTGGAGACGCACCGAAAAGCTATTCTGGAAAAACTGGAAGTCAACAATGTTGCAGGTATGGTGCGCATAGCCGTGCAGGAAGGGTTGGTTTAGCCCCCACACCCAAGCGTCTTTTTAAAATCTATGTCGGGCCACCCGCCATTTTTATTTACCTCTTCTTGTTTCTCATCGTTGGAGGTTTCTTCAGTGGGCTTTTTCTTATCAGAAGCCTTTTTGTCCTCTTTGTCAGGTCGGTCTTTCTTTTCTTCGGGATGCATATTTCTAAAACTGGCTGTGCTTGTTCTAAGTTCGGCATTTCAAACCAAAAAAGGCAAAATCTTATCATATTTGCCGCATGAAGGCAGATATCACAGATTTACAGATTGGTGTACTTGGTGGCGGACAGCTTGGTCGTATGATGATACAATCGGCGATAGACCTCAACCTCAATATCCACTGCCTCGACCCTGATGCCAATGCTCCGTGCAGCCGCATCGCCAACAGTTTTACACACGGCAGTCTCAAAGATTATGATACCGTGATGGCTTTTGGGGAGAATATGGATGTAATCACCATAGAAATAGAAGCAGTCAATACTGATGCACTTAGGGATTTGGCTAAAAAAGGAAAACAGGTTTTCCCTCAGCCAGATATCATTGAGTTGATCCAGGACAAGCGCAAGCAAAAGACATTTTATAAAGCCAACCGCATTCCTACGGCTGATTTTATCCTTACGGAAAATAAAGAAGAGGTGAGCAAACACGCCGATTTTCTGCCGGCAGTGAACAAACTTGGAAAAGACGGCTATGATGGGCGCGGCGTTCAGGTGATTAAAACGGAAGCCGACATGGACAAGGCTTTTGAGGCGCCTTCATTGTTGGAGAAGCTGATCGCCTTCAAAAAAGAATTGAGCGTAATCGTAGCTCGCAATGAGTCGGGTGAAGTAAAGTGCTTTCCGCTTGTCGAGCTGGCTTTTCACCCGGAGGCAAACCTTGTGGAGTTCCTTTTTGCGCCGGCAGAAGTGGATAAAGAAGTCGAAGAGAAAGCCAATAAAATAGCGATTGATGTCATAGAAAAACTCAACATGGTTGGTTTGCTAGCAGTGGAGATGTTCTTGACTCAAGACGATGAAATTCTTGTAAATGAAATAGCTCCTCGTACGCACAACAGCGGACATCATACCATAGAGGCGAATATTACCTCGCAGTTTGAGCAGCATTTGAGGGGCGTTTTGGGCTTACCTTTAGGCGCCACAGACCTCATTACTCCTGCCGCCATGGTCAATGTGCTTGGCGAAGATGGATATACGGGTTCGGCAAAGTATTCGGGATTGAATAACCTGCTGGCAGAGAAGGGGGTACATATTCACCTTTACGGAAAAAAGGAAACCAAGCCTTTTAGAAAAATGGGTCATGTCACCATCACAGATGAAGACCCGATCAGGCTCAAGAAAAGAGCTCTGGAAGTGAAAGAAATATTGAAAGTGATTGCATAAATAACAAAACGATGGAAGCACCACAAGTAGGAATAATCATGGGAAGTCAGTCAGACCTCCCAATTATGTCAGAAGCAGCACAGATTCTTGAGGAACTGGGTGTTTCCCATGAAGTCACAATCGTATCGGCGCACCGCACGCCTCACCGTATGCTAGACTATGCTGAGCAGGCGGCCGGTAGAGGAATAAAAGTAATCATAGCGGGAGCTGGTGGAGCGGCGCATCTGCCGGGTATGGTAGCTTCGCTTACCACATTGCCCGTGATAGGAGTACCTGTGAAGTCAAGAAACTCTATCGATGGCTGGGATTCCGTCTTGTCTATCCTGCAAATGCCGGGAGGAATCCCTGTAGCCACCGTAGCGCTGGATGGTGCCAAAAACGCCGGGATCTTAGCGGCAGAGATAGTAGGGGCATTTACTCCGGAGGTATCTCAAAAGCTCGCAGAGTATAAAAGCTCGCTCAGAGACAAAGTGCTGGAATCAGCAAAAGACCTGGAAACAAACGGCTGGAAAGGAAAGAAAATTGGGTTTTAATCAATCCAAAGAATCCACCATTTCCGGCTTCTTAGGGAAAACCAGAGAAAGGAGAATTGACCCGAACAGCAATCCGAGAATAATGCCGAAAGACCAGAATGTAGGCACATGCGCATGCTCAATCGGTAGTACGTAGGTAATAGCATCCTGCACTATAGACCATTCCATCAGCATTTTTCCACCGATAAATATCAAAACGATCGATAGGCCTTTCTGTAGCAGGTAGAATTTGTCCAGAATATTGGCGAGTAGGAAAAACATGGCTCTCAGCCCCATTACCGCAAAAATGTTGGAAGTGTAGATCACAAACTCATTTTGCGTGATCGCAAAAGCAGCCGGTATGGAATCTACCGCAAAAATCAAATCTGTTGATTCAATCAAAACGATTACCAGAAACAGAGGAGTGAAAACGCGCTTACCATTTTCTTTGGTAAAAAACTTACCGCCATGATCTTTGGAGGTCATCGGAAACACCTTTTTCACAAATTTTACAAGCGGGTTACTGCCCGGCTCCACGTCCATATCCTCTTCTTCGCTGAAGATTTTGATGCCCGAGTAAACCAGAAATGCTCCGAAGAAATACAGGATCCAGTGGAACTGCGTGATCAGCATGGCGCCAACGAAGATGAAGATAGCTCGGAAAACAATGGCGCCTAAAATCCCCCAAAACAAGACGCTGTGATAATATTCTTCTTTTACATTGAAAAATCGAAGGATTAGCAGAATCACGAAAATGTTATCAACGGAGAGTGCCTTTTCTGTGACATAGGCAGTCATAAACTCCCAGGTGGACTCTGGTCCTTCCCCAAAGAAGTATATCAATGCGGCGTAACCCATTGAGACCGCAATCCAAAACAGTGTTTGGATCAGCGCATCTCTTTGCGAGATTTTTTGATCCTTTTTGTGAAAAAGGCCTAAATCGACAAGTAGGAAGAGTATAATGATAGCTCCAAATACGCCGAATAGCATGGCTTCATTGTGACCGGAGAAAAGTGTCAGCAGCATAGGAGGTAATCTACTTTAGTGTCAAGTTTAGGTGAGGGCAAATTTATAGTATTTATTTCGACTCTCCGAAAAACAATTTTGATAGGTCTAAGTATATACTAGAGGAATTGTGATTGAAATCCTCTGTTATTGATTAAATTAACATGTAAGTGCAGATTATCCTTCTAAATATCGCCATCGGATTAGCCCTCTACACCATTTGCCTGTTCGTTTTGATCATGCGAGATCAACGCAAATCTCGTAATGACAATCAAAATGATGAAGGCGATGACGAAGGAGGTCTTCCTGTTTCATTCCCTCCGGACTTTGACTTGCCGCCGGGCGTCTGCCTGCCGGATGATCCCAGGGCCAGAAGAATAGAAGAGACCGATCAAGTGCTTGCATGAAACCACTAGAAGACCTTAAGAAAACCCTTTCCTTTCAGACATTAAAAAGCCACAAGAAGCGACCTAAGACAGGTTTAGCGCCTGGTAGCATTATCTATACAGGTGAAGTTCATGCTGACAGGGTCGAGATTGAAGTCATAGACTATACCGCAACTTCTATTGAAGAAGTCAATATTTTGGATATATCTGAGTTATCAAAATATGTCAACGACGACTCTGTAACGTGGGTAAATGTGCAAGGGCTACACGACGTGGAGCTGATCAAAAAAGTAGGTGATATCATGAATCTCCACGATCTGACCCTGGAAGATATCGCCGACACACAGCAGCGTCCTAAGGTGGAGGAGTTTGATGACTACAGCTTCATCACCATGAAAATGATCAATTACGATCATAAGATTCACAAAATAGAAGTGCAGCAGGTGAGTTTGATCATGGCCAAAAACTTTGTGGTGTGTTTTCAAGAGCGCCCTGGCGATGTGTTTGGTGATGTGAGAAAAAGGCTAAGAAATGAAAAAGGCCGTGCCAGAAAGCGAAGAAGCGATTATCTGGCATATATGCTCATTGACATCATCATCGATTACTACTTTGAGACTCTGGATGGCGTCTTTGATCAGATAGAATACCTCGAGGATTTGGTTATCCGCAGACCGGATAAGGTGGATATGCGTACGATCCAAATACTGAAAAAGGACCTGATACAACTACGCAAATACATGAAGCCCGTGAGAGATGCGCTGCAGGTGCTCGTCAGTCGTGACAATGAAATATTTTCGGAGAACACCATGCTCTTCTTGCGCGACTCACACGATCACGTGGAGCAGGTGCTGGAAAATTTGGATACCTACCGGGAGATGGTGGTTGGCGTCATGGATATATACTTGTCTCAGCTGAGCAATAAGATGAACGAAGTGATGAAAGTGCTCACGCTCATGTCCACCATATTTATTCCGCTGACTTTCGTAGCTGGTATCTACGGAATGAACTTTGAACACATGCCGGAGCTTGGTTGGGATTGGGCGTACCCTTATGGGTTTTTCGCGATCATATTAACCATGACTTCAGGGATGATCATATTCATGAAAAGAAAGCGCTGGTTCTGATTAGCTTTCTACCAGCTGTAGATTCACAAAGTTTTTATAGGCCCCACCCTGATCGATAAGTTGCGAATGCGTTCCCGATTCTTTTACCTGTCCATTTTCTAAAACATAAATAATGTCAGCGGACTTGATGGTGGCTAACCTGTGGGCAATGATCAAGGTGGTCCTTTCTTTCATCAATTCACCCAATGCCTTTTGCACCAAATGCTCTGACTCAGCATCCAACGAGCTGGTGGCTTCATCAAGAATCAATATAGACGGGTCTTTCAATATGGCTCTTGCGATTGCAATTCTTTGTCTTTGGCCGCCGGAAAGCTTTACGCCTCTTTCCCCTACAATCGTTTCAAACCCCTCAGGGAAAGATTCTATAAAATCAAAAGCATAAGCCTTTTTAGAGGCAGCTTCTATTTCTTCCCGTGTTGCGTCGAGTTTACCGTATCTAATGTTTTCTTCTATGGTTCCGCCAAAGAGAATCACTTCTTGTGGCACTATACCAATACTTGACCTCAACTCAAGCAGGTCAATGTCATGGATGCTCTTACCCGCAATGGAAATCTCTCCTGCACTTGCCTCGTAAAAGCGCATCAAAAGTTGAGCGATGGTGGACTTACCGGCACCACTATGACCAACAAGTGCGGCTTTTTGCCCTTCGGCTATAGACAGGTTGATTCCTTTCAGCACAATCATTTCCTCACGCGTAGGATATTGGAACTCAACATTTTTAAAATGAATATCTCCGGAAACCCTACTCGTTGTGGTTGATTCCGTAGCAAACTCGGTCACTTCTTTTTGTATCTCCAATACTCTTTCAGATGCACCAACGGCCTTTTGTAGCTGCCCAAAAAGATCTCCCAATCCGGCAATAGAGGCCCCAATGAAAGTGGTGTAAAGGACGAAAGTAAGCAGATCACCGACCGTCATTTCTCCACTTTGAACCAAAACAGCACCGTACCACAAGATCCCGACTATCGCTCCGAATATGGCGAAGATGATAAATGAGATGAAAGCCGCTCGGTAGTTGGCCGTTCGCAGAGCCGTCTTCACCACATCCTTCATGGAGTTGCTGTAGCGATTGACTTCAAATATCTCTGACGTGAAAGACTTTACAGAATGAATAGACTGGATGGTTTCCTCCACCACTACGTTGGTGTCGGCGAGTTGCTCCTGGGTTTTTTTAGAAAGTTTTCGGATGAATTTCCCAAAAATGAACGCAATGATCACAATAATTGGGAAGGTCCCAATCATGAACAAACTCAATGAAGGTGTCAGGAAAAAGATGATAACAACACCTACTATGAGGGTGATGATTTGGCGCATAAGCTCCGCCAGTGTGGTGGACATGGCACTTTGTAGCACAGACACGTCATTGGAGATTCTGCTGATCAGATCACCGGAGCGATTCTTGTCAAAGAAACTCATAGGCAGCATGATCATCTTTTTGTAGAGGTCTGTTCTGATGGCCGCCATGGCATTTTCTGTCACCCTGGCGAAGAGCACAACCCTGAAAAAGGAAACGGCACTCTGGAAAAACAACACACCAAAAAGAATGAAAGTGGCTTGGGCCAGGTTATCCACCAGCCAGTCGCTGTTGCCGGAGGCTATGTCTATCAGCTTGCCCGAGACATACGGAAATATCATGAAAATGCTGCTGGAAAGCAGCAGAAGAAACAACCCCAACCCGAAAGTCCACTTGTATGGAAGCACGTATGAGAAGATTCCCGCCAGCTTCCTTAGCCCTTCTTTCGATAACCTTTTCTTCTTTTTGTCTTCGCTCATTATTTGGTTACTATACCTTCAATCGTATAAAAGACCGTGTCTTTCAGCATCATTTTTTGGAATCCCTCTACTTTGAAGAAAGCAAGTTGCTCGTCCCGAAATCGCAACGTCATTTTCTTATAATCAGAAAATACGGTTTTGTCATTTTCCAGTACGGCAGAGATGATTTCACCTTTCCCCACAGTACCCACTTCGAAACTCTTCAACGGCACTTTTAGCCCGGGCTTCACCTTATATTGAGTTTTTCCATCAACTTCCGTGATATCAAAAGCCCCAACGAAAGCCGGGTCAGCAGGCGTGAAGTCCGCAAGGATATCCAGGTGTTCGCTCCAGCCAAGTGAATCCGGTTCAAAGGTTTTGGTTTCCTTTTCCTCTCCCACTATGATGGTCTTTTTCAGTCCGGCTTTCTCAGCAGTCAGTTTCACCACCTGCTGGTTCAGCCGATCTTCCAGATCATAATAGGTATCCAGATTGGATTGAGGCTTTTCGCACGCAATCACAATCAAGAGTAGAAAAAGAGCTATGAATTTGCGCATTGACTAAAGCAGCTCTTCGCCAGTCATTTCGGCTGGCTTTTCTATGCCGATCAACTTCAGAATGGTAGGAGCCAAATCGCCCAGTTTTCCAGCTTTAAGTTCGCCCTGAAATCCTTTATCTACCACAATGAAAGGAACCAGATTGGTCGTGTGGGCAGTATTTGGCGATCCATCAGGGTTTACCATGATGTCAGAGTTACCATGATCCGCGATAATGATGGATGTGTATCCATTTTCTAAGGCAACATCTACCACTTCTTTGGCACAGCCATCTACTGTTTCGCATGCTTTTACAGCAGCTTCAAACACTCCGGTATGACCCACCATGTCTGGGTTGGCAAAGTTTAGACAAACAAAATCAGGCCAGTTGGCTTTCAGCTCAGGAATGATTTTGTCTTTGATGTCATTGGCGCTCATCTCCGGCTGCAGGTCGTATGTAGCTACCTTTGGTGATGGACAAAGCAATCTTTTTTCTCCCTCAAATTCTGACTCTCTTCCTCCGGAGAAAAAGAAAGTGACGTGAGGGTATTTTTCTGTTTCGGCAATTCTGATCTGGTTTTTACCATTGTTGGCCAAAACCTCTCCCAAAGTCATTTTCAGATTGTCTTTGTCGAATACTACTTTAACCCCTTTGAAGGTATCATCATAGTTGGTCATGGTCAGGTAGTACAATTTCAGCGTTTTCATGCCGAAATCCGGATAATCTTTCTGAGTAAGAACCTCGGTGATTTCTCTGCCGCGATCCGTTCTGAAGTTGAAGCACATTACCACATCGCCTTCTTCTATTTTTCCAACAGGCGTTCCATTTTCAGACTTGATCAGAGGCTTGATAAACTCATCTGTCACACCATCAGCATAAGATGCTTCGATTCCCTTCTTCACATCTTCCATCAGCTCTCCAGAGCCGTTCACCATGGCATCATAGGCCAGCTTCACTCTCTCCCATCTTTTGTCCCGATCCATGGCATAGTACCGCCCGGTAATGGAGGCCATCTGGCCCACGTTCTGCCCCATGTGATCTTCCAGCTCTGTAATGAACCCAAGGCCGCTTTTAGGGTCACAGTCACGTCCATCTGTGAAAGCATGCACGAAAACGTCATTGCAGTTGTTCGCTTTGGCTGCCGAGATCAATCCTTTGAGGTGATTGATGTGAGAATGTACCCCGCCATTGGAAACCAATCCAATAAAGTGAACTTTCTTGCCGTTTGCTTTGGCATAATCAAAAGCTGCAACGAGCTCTTTTTCTTTGGCGAGGGTGCCGTCCTCAGCGGCATTGTTGATTTTGACAAGATCCTGATACACCACACGCCCGGCACCTATGTTCATGTGACCCACTTCCGAGTTGCCCATCTGCCCCGCAGGAAGGCCTACGGCCAAACCGGAAGCCTCAAGTGTGCTATGCGGGTACTTTGTGTAGAGGCTGTCAATAAATGGAGTGTTGGCACTGTCAATGGCCGATACTTTTTTGTCTGTGGCTATGCCCCAGCCGTCTAGTATGATCAGGATTACTTTCTTATTCATGCTGCAAATATAATTCTATAACAGACCTTGTTGAAGTGATGGGTTGGTTTTATCTGCTCCAGGAACTATTATGGCATAATTTTAGATAACTTTAGAGAATGAAATTTTCTGCTATCCTGATTTCTCTAATATTTAGTCTATTCTCACCAGCACAAGATGAGCTTCTTGATAATATCAGCACTGCTATGGAAGCCGGTAGTTCTCGCGAATTGATCAAGTTTTGTGGAGACAACATCGAAATTAAAATTAACGGCAAGAGCTCCAATTACAGCCTATCGCAGGCCGAGCAGGTGCTGAAGAATTTTTTTATTTCAAATCCGGTAAAAACCTTCTCTTATATCCATCAGGGTTCTTCGCCTGAGGGACTCAAATACACCATTGGCTCTCTAGGTGTGGACGAAGGAAACTTTCGTGTGGTGATGGTAATCAAAAAACAGGAGGAGGCTTTCAAAATTGACCAAATCAATTTTAGCAGAGAATAATCCCACATTCACATTGCTATAATAGGCACCTTTCATAATTTTGCGGCCTATGAATTTGCCCTACCTAAATGATGAATCGATAACACAGTTCATTACTACCGCCCTGAAAGAAGATATTGGTAGTGGTGACCACAGCTCTCTCGGTTCTATCCCGGCAGATCAGACCAGTAGTGCCAGGATGCTGATCAAGGGCGATGGGATCTTGGCAGGCATGGATTTGGCAGAGCGCATATTCAACCATGTGGACCCCAGTCTGCAGCTGGATATGCTGATGAAAGATGGAGACAGGGTCTCCTTTGGTGAGATTGGGTTTCATGTAAGTGGAAATGCCAGATCGATTTTGAGCTCGGAGCGGTTGGTTTTGAATTGTCTGCAGCGCATGAGTGGAGTAGCTACTTACACCCATGAGCTTACGCAAATGATCAAAGGATCAGGAACCAGGTTGCTGGATACCAGAAAGACAACTCCTAATTTCAGATTGCCTGAAAAGTGGGCTGTGGCAATAGGAGGAGGCGTGAATCACAGGTTTGGACTGTACGACATGGTGATGTTGAAAGACAATCACATTGACTATGCTGGCGGGGTAAAAACAGCCATTGAGTCAACGGTGGCTTACCTTTCGGACAATAACCTTGATTTGAAAATAGAGGTGGAGGTAAGAAACCTTAAGGAACTGAAACAAGTAATCGAAACCGGGCATGTTTTCAGAGTGCTGCTTGACAATATGTTGCCTTCAGATATACGCCAGGCACTGAAGTTGATAGGTGGCACTATGGAGACAGAGGCCTCAGGAGGCATCAATGAAAATAACATTAGGGAAATTGCCGAAACAGGGGTGAATTATATTTCTGTAGGGGCTTTGACCCATTCGTATAAAAGTTTAGATATAAGCCTAAAGGCAGAATAGAAATGATAGTAAGAACTAAGAAATACCAGCTTCCTACCAATACATATATCAAAGAGGCATTTAAATCCGTACTGGCCCAGCAATGGTGGGTTGGAGCCATTTTTCTGGCCATTTGTGCGTGCTATTTTCTCATCCCTAATTGGTGGTGGGTGATCGGTGCTTCTATAGCGTTGGTCCTTTACCTTCTGTTTTGGTTGATCCAGTTTGCCGGCGTAACACAGCTAGAGCAGGGCAAATTTATGTTTGAGAAGATGTCTTATGAGATCTCCAGTCAGCAAATTTTGCTGAAGCTAAACCCAAAGCAAGGAATGCCGATGAAATGGGAGCAGATCAAACGAGCCAAAAAGGGCAAGAATGGCTTTGTGCTATTTGCCAGCAAGGCGCAGCTTTTGTATTTCCCATACAAAATCTTCAATAGCGAAAATGAGATCAGGTTCGTAGAGACCGTACTCAAAAGAAAAGGCTACATCAAGTAAAATGTCTGATGACCGGCTGAAACGGGGCTTTGCAAGTGCAGCAAAATACTGCGCTTTCAGAGAGCGGGCTCCTAAGCAGGTCAGAGAAAAGCTCCTTTCGTGGGATTTCAAAGAAGAGGAAGTAGAGGAGATCATCCAGCGCCTGCTCGATGAAAAATTCCTGGATGAAGCCCGGTTCGCCAGGGCTTTTTGCCACGACAAGTTTGAGTTTAACCACTGGGGCAAAGTCAAAATCAAGATGGAGATGGGGCGGTTTGATCTGTCATATCAGGTCATGGAAGAAGCCCTCAATGCCATCAACGAGGAAAAGTATCTGGATGTGATCCATAATTTGACCCACAAAAAATGGAACTCAGTGAAAGACAAAGGCGAAGAATACCTCCAAAAAAGGAAAGTAGCTGACTACATGATGCGCAAAGGGTTTGAGGGAGATCAGGTTTGGAAAGTAATCAAGCAGCTGTAAGGGAGGAGCGAGTCGCAATTTTTTTGATAGGAAAACCAAATTCGCTTATCTTGAAAACCAATCTGTCAACTTCAAAATCTCTCACTATGAAAAACCACTTTCTTTTAATTTGTATGTGTTTAATGCTGTCTCTTACCTCTATGAGTCAGCAAAAAGATATTGTCACCATCATAGATGATCTTACTGTGAAATGGGACTATCATGCCACAACCATTCGCACATACAAGGGAATGGGGCATTGCTGCTCGGACCAAACCTTCAGGCTCGATCTCATTGACCTTCTCAACACGATTCACCATTATGATACATCGCTCTATCAAATAGTCTCCACAAAGTATGAGGCAGACAAAAATAAAGAGGCCAAAGCAACACTTGAGGATATAGAAAAGCTGGAGCAGGATTACGCCACGGCGGCATTTTTGAACTTTCTTCATCAGGAATGTGACCTCTACAATACAACCGAAAATAACTACGCCCTCAGCGGGGGAAAGGAATACCAGAAGACGCTCAAAAGCATGGAAAAGGAGATCGGAAAATATGTGAAGGCCATCACCTATCAGATAGACATTATCGACACCCATGTGCATCATTTGCGCGATTTGTAGAAATGTCGCTTACACAACAGAAACGCCTAATAGCGAGCGGGTCTTGTGACTTGTAGGTGGTATAGCCGTATCATTGGTTATGATTTTGATATTGTTATTGCTTGCCCTCAGTGATCAGCAACCGAGTGATTTTAATATAGACAAGGCCGGTTTGGCGCTAGATGGATACGACGCTGTTTCCTATTTTTTGGGAGAGCCCAAAGAAGGAACCAAGTCCATTAAGACTACCTACGAGCGTGTCACGTATTATTTTTCTTCCGAGAAAAACAAACAGGTGTTCTTATCTGATCCGGACAAATATTTGCCTCAATACGGAGGCTGGTGTGCTTACGCCATGGGCCTCAACTCCGAAAAGGTGAAGGTAGATCCGGAGACCTTCAAGATTGTCGGAGGTAAGCTGTACCTGTTCTATAATTTTTGGGGGACCAACACCCTAAAACCATGGAACGAAAATGAAGCAGCACTGATGGAAGGAGCCGATAAGAACTGGAAAAAAATCGTTGAGTGATTTGCTGCCAATCAGATTAATTTCACACATTTACGGGTTATGTCCATAAACGCTTCTGCAATCGACCTCCTCAAGCAACTGTCAACAGTGATAGATAGCCTCACGGACACACAGTTTGTGACTAAAGTGCCGGTGCTTAGCAACGCCACCATAGGCCAGCACGTGCGGCATACGCTAGAGTTTTTCATTTGCCTGATGGACGCTAAAAATGAAGGAGTGATTAACTATGATGAGCGCAGGCACGATCAGTTTATAGAGCAGGAAACACAGCTTGCAGGCAGTGTGGTACAGTCGGTAGAAGCGTTTCTTCAGAAGGAAACGGAGAATTTTGGACTTATGCTCAAAGCAAACTATAGCGTTGATAATGACTGCTCAGAGACTATTTCCACCAACTTTTACAGAGAGTTGGCCTATAACATTGAGCATGCCATTCACCACATGGCTTTGATTAAAATAGGATGCAAAGCAGTGTGTCCTGCTTTAGTCTTGCCCGAGCATTTCGGTGTGGCCAGCAGCACGGTACGGTACCACCAAAGTCAGCGCTAGCACATGTCCGGGCAGATCAGTCGGTTTCACAAGTTTTGGGTGAGGCTAACGCAATGGGAATATTGGCCGCTCGATGTATTCTACTTTCCGGTTAAGATTTATTATATCTGGCTGGCGATCAAAAACCGCTCATTTTTCTTTTTCACCTCTGCCAACCCTGCCCTGGAGTTTGGAGGGATGACCGGTGAGCGAAAATCCCGAATTCACGAGCTCATTCCTGAGCAATACTTACCAGAAACCAAGCTTGTAGAGGCAGGTAATTTATCTGATGCAATGGACTTTGCCGGGCACATTGGCTTTCCGCTGATAGCCAAGCCGGACATTGGTGAGCGTGGCAAAATGGTGGAGCGGGTGCTCAATCAGGAAACGCTGGAGGCTTATGTGAAAAAATGCCCCGTTGACTTTTTGATTCAAGAGCTGGTGGAGTATCCCATAGAGCTGGGAGTGTTTTATATGCGTCATCCGGATGAAGTCAGAGGCAGCATCACTTCCATTGTGCAAAAAGACTTTCTTGCCGTGATCGGAGATGGGAAAAGCAGCGTGAGGCAGCTTTTGAGCAAAAGCTCGAGGGCAGTATTGCAGGTAGACTTTGAGCATGCGCGGTTCGGTTCGGTAATGGGTCAGGTGCCGGGTGATGGAGAAAGAGTGGTGGTGGAGGCCATCGGAAATCATTGCCGTGGTACCACCTTTCTCAACCGAAACGATCAGATAGATGACAGGTTAGAGGCGGCTTTTGACAAGCTTTCTAAGCAGATAGACGGGTTTCATTATGGCCGATTTGACTTGCGTTGTGCGTCTTTTGATGACCTGCGCGAACTCAAAAACTTCAAGATAGTCGAGCTCAATGGGGCGGCAGCAGAACCGGCGCACATCTACCAGCCCGGCTTTTCGCTCTTCAAGGCGTATGGTGTGGTGTTTTGGCATTATTCCCGGCTTTCGCAGATCAGTGCTGCCAATAGGCGAAGGGGTTTTCCATATTGGAAACACCGCCAGGGCATGAACAAGATGAAAGAGGTAAGGGCTTACAATAGACTTTTGAGGCAGGCTTGAGACTGCTCACCATGGACTTTGTTTTTCGGTAACTGTCACTCCAGAATGGAGTCCTGGCGTCTTTTTTTGGGAAAACGCTGCATCATTCGCGTCACTTCGAACCGAGGCACGAGGGAGAAGTCCCCTTATTACAAGCAGGGTCTAAACAATGAGACTTCTCACCCGAAAGTGTTCGGGATTCGAAGTGACGGTAGGAAATGAGGTTTTAAGGCCATTACGCCTAGATTTTTAAATCTGCAATTGTCAAATTTTCTTAACCGTCTTCCACGGAGTGTTGGCTTACCGGCCTGGCTTTCATTTTTGTGGCCAAAAACGAAACAAAAAGCCTTCGGAAAATTAAGCCCACAACAGCCCAATGCCTTTCGCTCAAAAACCCACCCTTACCGTCCCTCAGGCCCCTTCGCTCCTCCACGCACCATTTTCCGTCCCAACGCGCCTGGGTTTGTCACCCCAGAATGGAGTCCTGGCGTCTTTTTTTGGGAAAACGCTGCATCATTCGCGTCACTTCGAACCGAGGCACGAGGGAGAAGTCCCCTTATTGCAAGCAGGGTCTGAATTATGAGACTTCTCACCCGAAAGTGTTCGGGATTCGAAGTGACGGTAGGATTTAAAACCCCTTAGTGCCCGTCCGGTTTACGTCGTGATAAATGAAAAATGCACGCAAAATCATGGTGAGCATGATCGGTATCATGGCCATGTGCAGCGGCTGAGGTATGAGCCCCCAAATAACTAAAACGAGGAGGTAAAGTACGGCGCACGCAAGAAAGTATTTGGAGATGATCTTGCGAAAACGCTGGACATTGAGCAGATAGATAAACGGGATGTGTAGCGGTGTGGCCCACAATATGTTGAGGTTGTTTTTGGAGAGGTGCTCTGTGCCGATCCATAGAAAGGCGACCCACCAGCCGATGAAGCCCACAAAGGTGAAAAATATTACATCTATCCAGTGTGAGCGTTTCCCGCGTTTGAAATCGCGGTTGGTGATGAAGCCCACGATGAAGAAGATGATGACAAAGGTGTTGAATGGAGTGAACATGCTGCTGGCATGCTCCTCGGGCGTAGGTGTGTAAACGTTGACGGTCTTGCTCAATAGCGGCGCGGCGGAGCTATCCGTGGCTATGGTGGCTTGGGCCAGAGATTTTTCCACATAGTCGGGCAGAAACATATATGTTTCCGGAGCGGCTACCTCGTCTATCTGCATGCCCAGCCCTATATCGATGACCCAGTCGCCCCAGGGCTGATGGTCCAGATACTTATCCATCAGATCGCGCACAGTCAGGTCCTCTTCTACATAGTCATAGCTGAAAGTGACCTCCCGATCTATGGCGTCTCGCAGCACATCCATGATCTTGGATGAGCAGTTGTTGTACACGTAGTTGTAGTAATATTCGCGATTCTCCGGTTTGTAGTTTTCAAAGAGGTAGTCGTTTAGTTGTACTTTTTCCTCCGGAGTGAGGTTGAGGTACTGCTCTATGACGTAGCGGTTTTCGCTGATATAATGGTTGACAAAGCGGTCGTATTTGGCCAGACCCAGTTGGTAGAGCATTTTGCCGCGGGCAAAGTTCCAGTAGAAGTTGTCCTGGTTGAAATTGAAAACACCGTAGTTGAAGACATAGTCGAAGTTGCGCGTGGTGTCCACTATGCGGATGGCAGAGTGGCCAAAGGCGGAGTAGAGCTCGCCCTGGTATGGCCCCAG
Organism: Cyclobacteriaceae bacterium; assembly: GCA_039944535.1. Classification (GTDB taxonomy): domain Bacteria; phylum Bacteroidota; class Bacteroidia; order Cytophagales; family Cyclobacteriaceae; genus JAMZMI01. The sequence goes on along the minus strand of JBDUYP010000020.1, from coordinate 33,774 downwards.
TGTCATGATGGCGATTTCCATGTTTTCGCCTTTGGACGGAATCTGAGAAAAGGCGGGCTGAAGGAAGCTGAGTAAAAAAAGTGAAACGGCTATGATTCGAGCGTGCATGGACTGGGGATTTTGTAGCTTTAAGTTATGTACATCAACGTTGCGGACGTACTCAATCTGGCCTCAAAGCTAACTTTTAAACGCATAAATAATGCAATGCGGATATACTCAAGCTTTGTGCGCTCCAAAAAGGCCGGACGCTCTCAGCACCAGGGCTTGCCTATCAGCCTTTCCGTAGAGCCTACCACGGCATGTAACCTGAAATGCCCGGAGTGCCCCAGTGGGTTGAGATCTTTTACGCGCCCTACCGGGAAAATGAACGCAGAGGTGTTCAACAACCTGATTGATGAACTTCATGAAACGCTCTTTTACCTGATCTTTTACTTTCAGGGAGAGCCATACCTGCACCCCGACCTGCTAAAAATGATCCGCTACGCGGCGGATAAAAACATCTACACAGCCACCTCTACCAATGCACACTTCATCACGCAAGAGGTAGCGGAGCAAACGGTAATGTCTGGCCTGGATCGGATGATCATCTCCATAGATGGTGCCACGCAGGAAACGTACGAATCGTACCGCAAGGAAGGCAAGCTGGAAAAAGTGCTGGAAGGCACCCGCAACATGGTGGAGGCGAAAAAAAGGCTGGGCAAAAGCACGCCTCATCTGGTGTGGCAGTTTCTGGTGGTGCGACCCAATGAGCATGAGGTTGGCGAAATCAAAAAACTGGCGGGTGAGTATGGTGTGAACAAGGTGGCCTTCAAAACCGCGCAGGTCTATGACTATGAGCAGGGCAATGAGCTGATCCCGACGATCGATAAATACTCACGCTACCGCAAAAATGCCGATGGCACCTACTCAGCTAAAAACAAGATGCTGGACGAGTGCTGGAAGATGTGGCACTCCAGTGTGGTAACGTGGGATGGCAAGGTGGTGCCGTGCTGCTTTGACAAAGACGCCCACCATGAGTTGGGAAATGTGCAGGATGTGGCTTTTGAATCGGTGTGGCATTCTCAGCAATATGAGGCTTTTCGTGAGCAGCTGCTCACCTCCCGCTCGGAGATAGAGATGTGTAAAAATTGCAGTGAGGGCGGAAAGGTTTGGGGGTAATCACACCTGATAGGTTTGCTGAACCTGTCAGGTATTTAATGGATGGAGCCAGGGGTCTTTTATCACGTTTACAACCATGCCAACGGAGATGAAAATCTCTTTAGGGAAGAAAAAAATTATCATTTCTTCCTGAAGCAATGGGCTAAGTACATCGAACCGATTGCAGATACTTATGCATACTGTCTGATGCCCAATCATTTTCATGCGTTGATTCGAACTCACCAGCTTGAGCCACCTTTTGGAAAGTTCGCAACTTTCCAAAAGTTCACAAGTAAACAATTCTCCAACCTTTTTAGCAGCTATACACAAGCTTATAACAAAGTGTATGATCGAAGGGGTAGTCTATTCATCCCTAATTTTAAGAAGAAGGAAATTACGTCGGACGACTATCTCACAGCGGTGATTACATACATCCATCGTAATCCCGTTCATCATGGGTTTTGTCAGTCGCTCGATGAATGGTCACACAGTTCATTTCATGCGTACTTTTCTCATAAGCCCACGAAATTGAAAAGAGAAGAGGGACTTGAATGGTTTGGCGGAGTGGAAGCCATGGAAAAATGCCATGCTTTGGAACCACGAATTCCAGACACTTCATTATTTATTGATTATTGAGTTAGGCGTGCAATAATTCTCGCGGAGACAAAATATAATCCCGTCATATTTGTATTAAATTACTTGAATGCACCGGTTTCTTATCATAACTCTTTTCGCATTGCTTTTGGGCATAAGCTGCCGGGACAAAGAGTCCGTGCAGATCGAACAAGCTAACCTTCCCATACAAGTCATGAGCATCGGAGAAGGTAGAAATGATGGCGTCAGCCGATGCTATGGAGTAATCCGAAAAAGTTTGTTCGAGTTTAGGGATCTTGAAGAATATACCTACGACAATGGCTCCTGGAAAAATACAGCGACCCTTTCGGACTACCGAACCTCGTGGGTAGAAATTCATGATTTAACCAATGACAATCAAGCAGAAGTGGTTTCACTTGAGTTTGCTTACTTCCCTGAATCTTACGACATAGCATGGAATAGGCTGGTGCGCCAGACTTTTGAAAATGACTTGTGGGTAAAAGACACAGTCTATGCACCCCCGCAGGGCTCCCTCATCCGCAATGTTGAGGTCGGCCAGTTTTCAGATCCTCCCAAAAAGAGTATGGTGGTCTATGAGTCCACAGGTGGAAGTCCCGGGAAACTGGTGGAAGTTTACTTTGCAGATGGCCTGTGGCAGGAGCAAAGCATCCAGCACTTTAGCCCGAATACCGGTTATATCGTGGACATGACTGCCGCCGATCTGCTCGGTGAGGGTAAAAGCCAGCTTTACTTTATCACATGGAGAGGTCAACTGTCTTATGTCAAAAAAGATAGTGGATGGTCTGATCCGGAGTTGATTGCGATGGACAGTTTACCAGAAGGGACGAGTAGAAGCTACCATTTATTCGCTATTGGCGGTGAAATCAATGCTTTGTTTCTATTAACGTCAAGCGAGCTACAGGTGTATGCCCATGACCAGCATGGCTGGAGCCGCCAAACCAGCTACGAAGGGTTCTTTGGGTGGGACTACCTGGCTGATATTCACTATGGAGATTGGCGAAATGATGAAATAAATCGTCTCTATATCCCAGGTCCTCTCAATCGGCTATATGAGGTCTCCCCGCTTCAGAGAGAAATAAAAAGTTATGGTTACCCGGGCAGTCTGATTTCCGACATAGTGATTGGTGATGGAAGGGATGATGGTGTCAATAGAATCTATGCTTTGAGCTACTCGACTCCCACCGAGATCAGGGAGTGGACCTATTAGACTAGCTTATCATCTTTCAAAACCTGTCAGGTCTACGGTCTGTAAAATCAAAAACCTATCCCACTGAAAAGGGCTCTTTAATGCAGCTCTTTGGATCAAAAAAGGCCACAATTGAAATGCGATCAGAACACTGACCTTCTTTAAATATTTAAAGACAAGGCATATCCAAGATAAAACCATCTAGAGCAGGCTCTAACGCATATTTAACAGGGAAATCCGCATATCAAAAAAATACAAACCAATCTTAATCAATTTAAATTTTATATAGCGCAATTAACATTTCATCTAAAAATATTCATATTGAAGATGAAGCAGCACAATTTTCATGGGAAAACATTGTGTCTTGCAACGTTTTTGTGTTTTATTTCCATTGTTCAAAAAATAATTCACACTATGATAGAGTCAAGACAAACAAATCGGTTTCAAATGTTATTGGCGACACAGAGCTATCTGGACAACAATCAGACGCTATGGTCGGCGATACCAATTGTGAACACTTTCAAGGCGGAGCTGGATGGTCTGATACAAGATATCAGGGAGCAGCTACAGTCCACGGGTGTGGATACCAGTGGAATGACCAGTACCAAGAACCAGCTGAAGGAACAGATAGCCGAAAAGACGGCTGTGCTGTCTGGGGCGCTGGCGGCTTATGCTGCGGTGAGTGGCAATGAAGAGCTGCTGAGTAATGGCTATCTGACTAAGACTGAGGTACTCCGTCTGCGGGATGTGACCCTGCCGGAGGTACTGCAGTCATTTGTAGGGCTGATGAACAGTGAGGTGGCGGACATGGCGGACTATGGTGTCACAGAGGCGCAGATCACCGATCTGGCGGCTAGCGTGGATGACTTTCGTGAGCTGGTGGGCCAGCCCCGGCTGAAGCGCTCTGAAACAAATGCCGCCAAACGTGAGGCCAGTGCGCTGATAGATGATGGTATGACTTACTCAACAATAAAATGGACAAGGTGATGCTGCAGTTTAAGTACAGCAATGGGAGTTTTTACGAGGGGTATGAAAATGCCAGGGTGATTGTGGACTAAAAAGTCATTTGTATAGTTGAGCATCAAAGCCCTTACCTATAGGTGGGGTTTTGTTTTATGGGGTGGTGCAAAAAGCTAGATTAGTGTATGGAAAAAGAGCACGACAAGGACTGGCTCAAAAGTAAAGAGGTGGAGAAAGCACTCAAAATCTCCTCGTGTGACCTGATGCACATGCGAATGGCTGGTAAACTTAGGTTTGAGAAGCGTGGAAATTCATTTCTTTACAAAAAGGAGGATGTTGATTCAAAATTGGATCAAAGCTAATTTTTACCGAAATGTGACACCCTGCACATTTCATTGTGCATTTTTGTATTATATGCAGAAGCAATTTGCTAAAATGGATAACGACATTATCTACCTCGACCACAATGCCACCACTCCACTAGACCCACGAGTACTAGAGGCCATGATGCCCTATTTAACGAATCTCTATGCCAATGCTTCCAGCAATCACAAGTTTGGTCATGAGGTAAATCAAGCAGTGAAAAAGGCAAGCAACCAAATAGCTGACTTGATCAAATGCCAGCCGAATGAAATTGTCTATACTAGTGGGGCCACAGAATCCATCAATTTGGCAATCAAAGGAGTAGCAGAAGCTGATCGAGATAGAGCCAATCACATTATAACTGTCCAAACGGAGCATATGGCCGTTCTGGATGTTTGTGCCTTTCTTGAAACGAAGGGGTATGAAGTGACTTACCTTCCGGTACAAAAGGATGGTTTAATTCGATTGGAAGACTTGAGAGCAGCATTAAAGGAAACGACTATTCTAGTTTCAGTAATGACAGCAAATAACGAAACAGGAGTAATCCAACCGATCAAAGAAATATCTGAAATCACGCATGCTGCTGGAGCTTTGTTCTTCACAGATGCCACACAGGCTTTTGGGAAAACCTCAATGGATGTTAATGAAATGGGAATCGACCTGATGGCTTTTTCAGGGCATAAAATCTACGGATCAAAAGGTGTAGGTGGGCTGTTTGTAAGAAGCAGAAGACCTAACCGAGTGGCGCTTGAAAGTCAAATCCATGGTGGGGGACATCAGAAAGGCAAACGAAGCGGCACCCTGAATGTGCCAGGAATCGTAGGACTTGGAGCAGCGGCAGAACTAGCCAGAAAAGATATGGTAAAGGATGCCAAGCACACGGCAGAACTACGAGACTATCTGGAAGCTGAAATCCTTAAAATACCGGGAACTAAGGTGAATGGTAGTACGGCGCTTCGACTTCCAAATACCACCAATATCTACTTCGAAACAATAGATGCTGATGCACTGATGATGGGAATGGAAAACATTATGGTTTCCAGTGGCTCTGCATGTACTTCTGCCGTTATTGAGCCATCTCATGTGTTAACGGCTATGGGACTCAATGAGCAAGAGGCTTTTTGTTGTTTGAGGTTTGGGGTTGGGAGAGCGAATACTCGGGGCGGAATAGAAACAGCAATTACCGAGCTTTCGAAAACCCTTCAAAATCTAAAAGCTCTTGCGTGAAATAAGCAAAAATCAATTGATATGAAACATGAACTGATTCAATCGCTGACGGAAACTTTTGAAGAGCACTCTAACACCACAGAAAATGGTATAGAGTTTTGGTTTGCCAGAGACCTACAGCATTTGCTTGGATATACGGAATGGAGGAACTTCCAAAAAGTGATCGTAAAAGCCAAGATTACTTGCGAAACCAGCGAAAATAGCGTCTCTGATCATTTTGTTGACGTCAACAAAACGATCCAAATGCCAAAGGGAGCCGAAAAGGAAATCGATGATATCATGATCACTCGTTTTGCATGCTACCTGATTGCTCAAAATGGTGACCCTAAAAAAGAGCCTATTGCATTTGCCCAGAATTACTTTGCCATACAAACAAGAAAATCTGAGCTGATCGAGCAGCGCATCAACGACTGGGAGCGACTGCAGGCCAGAGAAAAGCTGAGTTTATCAGAAAAGGAACTCAGTGGCCTTATTTACGAGCAAACAGGAAGTGATCGAAATTTTGGAATCATTAGAAGTAAAGGTGATGCTGCATTGTTTGGTGGTAAGACTACCCAACAGATGAAAACAAAACTAGGTGTGGGCAAAGGGCGAGCACTAGCGGATTTTCTTCCTACCATTACGATAAAAGCAAAAGACTTTGCAACAGAAATCACCATCTTCAATACCAAGGAAAGAAAGCTCAAAACAGAACAAGCCATCTCTGCCGAGCACATCAAAAACAACCAAGGAGTAAGGGGTGTTTTGCTCCAAAGGGGTATCAAACCGGAAGACTTACCACCCGAAGAGGACATCAAAAAACTGGAGCGTAGGGTAAAAGGTGAAGAAAAAAAGCTAGGGAAAAACCCTGATAAGCTGGGGGAGTAATAGGTTGTTCAGTAGTCTTGTTGATTATTTTACATAGTAATCATGGCTATAAAAAGCATTCTCAACACTTGACACGCTTTCAAAATTGTGGTCTCTAATTAGGTGTTCAAGATGCTTCTTAGCTTCTGTTTTGGTATTGAATGAACCAAGAAATTTTACAGGGGTATCATGCGGACTTTCTGGATGCTCAACAAGCGTATCCCACATTTTTGATGCTGTTTCAAGATACCCATTCTTTGGATGTTGAATGATCCACCTGCCATGATCATTCTCAAACATGAAACAACCAGCATCTACAAGTTCGAATTCCACTTTCATATTCTTGACATTACCACCACCCTATTTCTTTCAATTGATCAGAGTATTCCTCAAGATACTTTTCAACTATTCCTTCTCCGTCAAAAACAATATCTTCTTTCATTTCTGCATCACTTGGGGCATTGTCGGAAAACGCTTGATCAGCTAATTCTACTAATTTGTAAAAAAACGAGTTGTAATCATTGAATGTGGTATTGGAATCATAGTCGCCTTCTAAATAGAGGCGCACAGATTTAGAATTAATATTCCATTCCGCCTTTTCCAGGGTGATTGTGGACTAAAAAGTCATTTGTATAGTTGAGCATCAAAGCCCTTACCTATAGGTGGGGTTTTGTTGTTGTTGGGTGAAGTATAGGTTTAACGAATATTGATTTTTATGTTTGGGTGTTGAACCTCAAACGATACATATCATTCAAGCAAGGTTACACTAAACACCTTGGAAAAGCTCCTCATAAGCCTGTTTTGATGCTTGCAATCATAGATATGATAGATAGAGGACTGATTGAAGAAAATAGATTTCAAGTTTCACCTGAATTGGTTGGCTTGTTTAAGGGGAACTGGAATCGTCTTGTATCAACAGGGCATACACCAAATTTTGCATTACCATTTTATCATCTGCAAAATGAAAAATCTCAAATTTGGAATTTGGTTAAAGTTCAAGGTTTTGAAAAAGCATTGACGGTCTCCAATTCGATTAAGAGTTTTTCGGCATTAAGGGAGTATGTGAGATATGGCCAATTGGCAGATGAGTTTTTTCTGTATTTGCAGGAAAAAATAAATAGGGACTTTGCAAAAGCGAAAATTTTAGAAAGGTACTTTCCTGATAACAGTGTAGGTGTTTCTTATGCCTCTAATTATCTAGAAGACATCAATGATCAAATATTGAATGATGATCCCGTTAACTATAGAAAACGAATTCAGGAGATTTGGAATAAATCTAATGAAGATATAGAAGTCGAAAGTTTTGTGAGAGAGGGTGCTTTCAAAAGACAAATACCCATTCTTTATAACAATACCTGTGCGGTAACAGGTTTAAGGGTTGATATGGCAATAAATGCTTCTATGATTGATGCTTGTCATATTGTGGATTGGTCAGTGAGCCATGATGATACGGTTAGCAATGGTATCTCTCTTTGCCCAAACCTTCATCGGGCATTCGATAGAGGGCTACTATCAATAAATGATGATTATAGAGTGATTTTATCTGATGATTTTAAGGAGAGTGAATCGCCTTTCAATATTTCACAATTCCGAAATCAAAAATTGATATTACCCTCAGAAAAACGCTATTATCCTGCGCACGCAAACCTTGAATGGCACAGGGCTAAGTGGGGTTTTAATTAGACTAAAAACTTCCTCGACAGCTAATTGGGGGATAATTGCAAGTTTTACTTAATGCTCCACTCTTGATCCTTCAGTCCATTGATTTAGAAGAGGGAGAAGTCCCCTGCTAAACTTGGCTTTTTAGCAACGTAGGACATTCATTTCAAGCTTGAATATTTCGAAGTTGCTAGTAACTATTAATTCTACTTCTTGCTGAGACCAGTTCGTTATGTTAAAGGCTAAGTATGATGAAAGTACATCTGATAGCTGCAAAACAGCTTACTTTTGAAAATACAAATTAATGCAATTGCGTTTAACATTGAGATTTCTGGTTGGATCAACAATAAAAATTTTCTAATTAAAACCTCTTAATTTTAATCTATGATTGATGATCTGATTCCCACATTCACCGACATTACAACGTGGGAAAAGAACCTATACGCTAGTACTGGCGGTACAAGGAGTAAAAAAATATATTTCAAGCCCGAAAATAACGAGCAATACTTTTTTAAGGGATCGAAGAAGTTAAAAGACGGCTCTTTTAAATATCCTTCTGAGTTCTGGTCAGAAATAACTTCTTCGAAAATCGGAGCTTTTTTGGGATTTCGATTATTGGATTACAATATTGGGTATGACGAAAATGATGAACAACAAATTGGTTGTTTATCAAAGAGCATGATTGACCACAGTCAAAATAAGTTGGCGGAAGGTGTGGACTTTTTGAGAGGTTTTAAACCAGCCTATGACCCAAAATTGAATGAGGACGAATATACGCTAGAGTTTATCATTGATGCTTTAAAATATTTTAATCTATCAAAATCACTTAATAATTTCATCGAAATGATGGTTTTTGATGCTTGCATTGGAAATTCTGATAGACATCAGGAGAATTGGGGCTTTATTACTTATTACAAGGAGGCGATAGAAATTTATAATCAAGAGATAAAGAGTTCGAAAAATCTGTTTGAGCGCCTTCTAATTAAGTTTATTATATGGACTGTTAGTTTCACTTCCAAAGATGACCGAATACATAAATCAGCTCTCAAAGGAAGTTCCTCAATAGCTCCAACTCTATTTGCTCCAATATATGATAGTGGGTGTAGTTTGGGACGAGAAAATGAATATGATAGGCTTACGAAACTATTATCGGACGAAAAAATGTTAGAGGCGTATTTAGTAAATAAAAGTAAGTCCGAGATACGATGGGAAAAGGGTAAGAAACCAAGTCATTTTGAGTTGCTAAAAAAAATTAAGAAGGTCTATCCTGAAGGATTTAGCGAGGCTCAAGAAAAAATAGGCTCAAATTACTCTCTTGGCAGTCTGTCTGATTTAATACAAGGTATAGATCAAGAGCTACCAATTGAGTTAAGAAAATTCAAATTGATTGATTTGAGAAAAGACTTTATGATTAAGGCGGTAGCTTTGCGAGTAGAAAAAATATTAGAGTTGTGAGTAAGCTGTTGGGAAACATATTTTTGGTTTGGAGGAAGGGTATTGGTCATAGACGCATTGCTGTAGGTGAAATAAGGTCTAATAGTTTAGAGGGAGTTCGGTTTCGTTATTTAAACGAAAACCTAGAAGAGGCCAAAAAGCAAGGTTTTACTCCATATACTGGGTTTCCAGATTTTAATAAAGAATACACTGAAAATGTATTGGGAATTTTATCTCAGCGCCTTATTAAAATAGAAAGAAATGACGCTTCTGACTTTTACAAGTTTTGGAAAGTGGATGAGAATAAAAAGCAAGATTCGTATTACATGTTAGCCCAAACGCAAGGACTCTTGCCAATTGATAACTTTGAGTTCTTAGGAGATTTTAATCCGATTGAAGGGTTAAAATTCGTTTCGGAAGTTGCTGGATTGAGTTTTTCAAAGCCTCCTTTGGATTTGCTTAGAGTAGGGGACTCACTTTCATATGAGTTAGATCCGACAAACTCTAGCGATAGTAGAGCAGTAAAATTGTTTAAAAATTCTATTCAAGTGGGATATGTTAAACTCATTCATTCACGTGTTTTTTACAAGACAAAGCGAGAGATTAAAATTACCGTTCATCATATTGAAAAAAATGGTTCAATAAAGCGTGTGTTCTTGTTATTATCTCTCTCTTAACGCATAGGTTTCCTCACCAGTGCTCCCTCACCACCTTTAATAACTCCGCATGCACAGGGCCACCGGCTACCAGTTCGCGTCCAAAGAGAAAGTCGTCCCCGCCCTTAAAGTCGGTGATGGTGCCACCCGCCTCCTGCACGATGATCACACCGGCGGCAATGTCATAGGCATTGAGGTTATATTCGAAAAAGCCCTCACAGCGGCCGCAAGCCACATAGGCCATATCCACAGCGGCACTGCCTATCCTGCGGAGGCCGTGGCAGTTTTTCATCAGTTCGTTGAGGATGGCCAGGTACTCCTCCAGTTTGTGAAACTGGTAATATGGAAAACCCGTCGCAAAGAGGCTGTCTTCTATTTTGGTAACGGGCGTCACGTGTATGGGCTGGTCGTTGACATACGCGCCACCGCCTTTCCAGGCATAAAATGACTCGTTGCGGCATACCTCATGCACCACGCCCAGTATCACCTGGTCTTTGTGCATCAGGGCCACACTCACGGCGTAGGTGGGCAAGCCGTGTACAAAGTTGGTGGTGCCGTCCAGTGGGTCTATGATCCAGATATAGTCCCTGTCGGTTTGGTTGGGGGTGTCTTCTTCCGTGATGAAGCCCGCTTCGGGAAGGATTTCTTTTAGCCCTGCTACGAGCAGCTCTTCGGTTTGTTTATCGACATAGGATACCAGGTCGCTTTTGCCCTTGAGCTCTACGGCGCTGGTGGAGAAGTTTTTGGCTTCTTTGGCGATGAACGCGGCAGCTTTGGCGCTTAGGGTTCTTACCTGGGAGGTTATTTCTGGGAGGTTGGTCATTTTTTCCGTTTTGACTGCACGAGTATTTTTTCTCTCAACTTTTTTCCTTGATGAAAAAAGTAGCAAAAAAATCAAGAAAATTTTAAGCCTTTGCTCACAAACCCACCCCACCGCTCCAAATTTTCTGGCCTAACCCTCCTTACGCCATACGAGGTACTATACTTTTTACTTGTTAATGAAGCAACTGCTTCTGCACAGATAGCTCTGACTTGTGAAGTGATTTCTTGAAGGTTGGTCATTCCTTAAATTTACTGTGTTGGGGGAATTGGGTAAAGGAGATGATGGATATTTTTTGTTTAGCGGGACAACCTAATAACCGTCACTTCGAATCCCGAAAACATTCGGGAGAGAAGTTTCGTAGTTCTGAGCCGGTATTAGATAATGAGATTTCTCCTTCGTACCTCAGTTCGAAATGACGGGTACTTATTATGAATCCTGTATGGAATGAGGGGACTTCTCCCTCGTGCCTCGGTTCGAAGTGACGGAGGAGAGATTACTTCTCCTTACCCTCAATAATAAACACAAACTCACCTTTTACGGTGTGCTCGGTGTAGTAGGTGATGACCTCAGTCACGCTTCCGGTCACGGTCTCTTCAAACTTTTTGGTAAGCTCGCGCGAGACGGACACCTGTCTGTCTGCACCCAGAAACTCACCTATCTGCCCCAGCGTCTTGAGCAGGCGATGTGGCGATTCGTACAGCACGATGCTGCGGGTTTCTTCTGCCAGTATTTTGAATCGCGTCTGGCGTCCTTTTTTGTGGGGTAGAAACCCTTCGAAGACAAACTTGTCCGAAGGGAACCCTGACTTGACCAGCGCGGGGACAAAAGCTGTGGCTCCAGGCAGACATTCCACCCCGATTCCCTCCTTCAGGGCTTCTCTCACTACCAAAAACCCGGGATCAGAAATTCCGGGTGTTCCTGCATCGGTGATCAGTGCGAAGGTTTCGCCGTTTTTGATCCGTTCTATGATCTGCTGGGTGCGCTTGTGCTCATTGAAGGCATGAAAGCTCTCAGTGGGTGTGTTGATGCTATAGTGCTTAAGCAATACGCCGGAAGTGCGGGTGTCTTCCGCTAGTATTTTGTCAACGGACTTTAAGACCTCCACCGCCCTGTAGGTGATATCGCCGAGGTTGCCGATGGGAGTTGGTACGAGGTAAAGGGAGGTGGACATAGGCATTTATAAGGCTAAATTAAAAAGAAAACGGAAGATCATGTGTGCAATTCCACGCTAGTGACCTTGTCCGTCAGTTCATTCTTCAACGTCACTTCGCATCCCGAAAACATTCGGGAGAGAAGTCTCATAATTCAGGCCCTGCTTGTAATGATGAGACTTCTCCCTCGTGCCTCGGTTCGAAGCGACGGTGAAGAGAAATCACTGTGAGGTCCTCGAAAACAAAAGCCCCCCTTGACTCAAGACGATTCAGGCATAGAAAAGGAACTTACTTTAAAAGCTTATCAATCGCCTGGGCGAGTTGATGATCCTTTTCCGTTACGATATCACCAGCATCGTGGGTGTTGAGCTCTATGGTCACGGTGTTGTACACATTGGACCAGTTGGGGTGGTGGTTCATCTTTTCAGCGATGATGGCCACCTGGCTCATGAAGCCAAAGGCTTCTACAAAGTCTTTGAACTTGAAAGTTTGGCTCAGTTTGTTGTTTTCTTCTTTCCACATGGTTTTAGGGTTTTAAAGGGCGATGGCTCCCTCAATGTTGTGTGCGGCCACATATACGTCCAGCACTTCCTGGCTGTTTTGCAGGTGTGCGACTGCCGTGATGCTCACGTAGTTGCCATTGGAGCTTTCTTTAAACGAAATCTCAGCTGCAGGGAGTATGGCCATTATTTCATCTTTCTTGTCTTTGGGTACAATGAACTTGAAGTTATAGTTCCCCGGAAAGGTGTGTTGTGATTCTACTTTTTCTCTGAATGCTTCTATGTCCCAGCTCATAGTATTGAATATAAAAAAAGCCGATTTAAAAAACCGGCTTTAGAATGAGTTTATCAAATTTTGATCTTAGTAAAACTTGTATCGTTTGTCTTCGATATCGGCGTATTCTTTTACCGCATTGTCCAGTCTCTGGCTCACCATTACTGGGTAAAACGAAAGCGGGAAGTTTGCGATTACGGCTTTTCTTGAAGCTCTTGAGCTGCTTACCTGGCTTAGGTAAGCGTCGTAGTTGTCCAGGTCTTCAGGAGTGCTTTTTGCTGTTGCAGAAAGTAAGATCACGCCATTGTCCAGCTTGAAAGGAGCCGTCTTTTCACCTTCTTCTAAAGAGAACGCCACACCTACTGCTTCTGGTGCGAAACCTACATTAGGGAAAGAGTTAGAAGACAGGGTAAGATCTGCGCTTCCGCTTCTTGCACCTTCGCCGTAAGCGTCTTTCATACCAGACACATCTTCAGCGTCAAGCTCATTTACCTTAGAAATGATGTAGTCTGCTTTCTTCTGGTTCAGCACTTTCGTTCTGATTTCTCCAGATACCTGAGAAAGCTTCGCCGTTCCTTTTTCCTGTACCGATGTAAGTCCGGCCACTACATAAGTGCTTTCGATCTCAAAAACTTCAGAGATAGAACCGGTTTCAGCTTTGTTATAAGCCCATGAAACGATCTGTCTTCCGTTTGTGATTGTTCCTACGCGGGTGTCATTCGGGCTGAGGTTAGAAGCATTTCTTACAGTAAGACCCAGCTCTTCAGCTTTTGCTTTTAACTCAGAAGCATCCCCTGTTTCAGCAGCAAGGATGTCTGCCTGACGGTAGATTTCGTTTTGAGTAGCGTCGCTGGCGAAAAGCTCTTTTTCGATAGAAGCTACTTTATATACTGTATTTGTTTTTGGCTCGTCTATTCTGATGATGTGGTAGCCAAAAGATGTTTCTACAGGAGCAGAAAGCAAACCAGTTCCTCTTTTAGCGAAAGCGGCATCTTTAAATTCCTGAACGAAGTTTCCGTTTTCACCGAACCATCCAAGGTCGCCCCCATTGTTGGCGTTGCTTCTGTCTTCGCTATTTTCTGCAGCCAGAGCAGTGAAGTCAGCACCTCTTTTCAACCTGTTGAGGATGCCTTGTGCTTTTGTTTTAGCCGCAGCTTTGTCAGCATCAGTAGTGCCAGCTGGCTTGATGAGGATGTGTCTTGCTTTCACAAAGTACTCGTCTCCTTCAGTGATAGCAGAAAGCTTCATCACCGTGTAAGTGTTTACACCCAATACCGGTTCTGAAATCGTGCCTACTTCAGCAACCTTACCATCTATCATCAATGCACCCGGGATAGCCGAAGGATCTGTGATAGACTGGAATGGGTTTGCAGAATCAGAATTGATAGACACATATACTGAGTCGTTTTGGGCTTGTGCCAAACCGTCTTTCAGGGCGTTGATCTCATCGATCACAAACGCTGTGTCTTCTGCAGAAGGCTCAACCTGAAATACTACATACTGAAGATTTCTAGACTCTTCTCTTTCGTAGTTGTCGGCGTTTGCAGAAAGGTAGCTTTCCATTTCTGAGTTGGACACTTCGAAAAGGCTGTCTGCTACAGAAAAGAACGGAACGTAGAAATAATCTACCGTCATGTTGCTGTTTTGAGCAATGTAAAGGCTCTTGGCTTCTGCCTGAGTCACGTAATCTGTTTTCTCAAACAGGTTGTCGTACTTCTGAATGGCTCTGTTGGGAGCAAGAGATGCCTCGAAAGTGTTCCACGATTGTCTTTGTCTTGGGTCAGCTGAACCAAGGTTTTGAAGCGTAGAGATCACTACGTCACGGCTAAACTCGCCAGTGTTTGGGTCTGTGAAGAACTGCTTGATCTGCGGAGAGATGTTGTTTCCCTGAACCATGTCCACCATTTCAGCATCCGTTACTTTGATGCCCAGCTTGTCTAGTTCTTTTTGATAAGCATTTTCTATGATGAGCGCATTCCACGCTTCTTTTCGGATGTTGGTCAGATCATCAGAGCTTGGGTTTCTTCCGTAGTTCACAGCGAAAGTTGCTGCCAGTTGGTTTACACGCTCGTTGAATGATTCGTATGATATTGTGTTGCCTGCTATCTCTGCGAGATCTCTATCGTTTCCGCCAATTAGGGTAGAGTTGGAGTTGAGAAAGTCTGTCAGAATGAATGCAAACATGGAGAATGCCACAAAGCCAACAACGATCTTGCCCATTCTCTTCCTAAGTGTACTTATTAATGCCATTTTTGATTAAGCCATTTTTTGTAAAGACGGCAAAAATAGACAGATAGGGACTAATTAAAAAATGAATCTAAATCTTTGATTTACAGGGATTCGTCTGATTGGGCTATGGTCAATTTCACTTTGTCGATGCGCTTCTCATCAATGGTGAGAATAGTGAAGATGAACGGGCTTACATCTATGATATCATTGACCTGTGGCAGGTCTTCGTGATGGCTGAGAATCAACCCTCCGAGTGTGTCATATTCGCCAACAGGAAGCTCAAATTCATACTTTTCATTGAGAAAGTCCACCTCATGACGAGCACTTAGGATATAGTTTGATTCGTCAATTTTTTCTTCTATCAGAAATTCATCATCATGTTCGTCCCGGATTTCTCCGAAGATTTCCTCAATCACATCTTCCATGGTCACTATTCCGGAGGTTCCTCCATACTCATCTACCACCAGGGCAATGCTTTTGTGCTCGGTGATAAACTGGATGAGTAGCTCATTGGCAAGCATAGATTCCGGCACGATGGTGATGGGCGTGAGCATCTCTTTGATGTCTTCGGGTTTTTTGAACATGGCCAGTGAGTGGCAGTACCCTATTACATCGTCTATTGATTCTTTGTAAACGATGATTTTGGAATGCCCGCTTTCTACGAATAGGTCTTTGAGGCTTTCAATGTCGTCCTCCACATCTACAGCGATGATTTCCGTGCGCGGAATCATACACTCCCGGACTTTCACTGTTTTGAACTCGATGGCATTGTTTAGAATCTTTGCATCAATTTCTGACTCTTCTTCCGCCTGAATATTGAGGAGGTTCTTTTTGATATAGTTATTCAGGTCGGTGAGACCAAAAACAGTCTTGTCTTCAGAGTAGTCAAACCGGAGCACTTTTTTTATCAGCAATGTTGACAGGCTTGATATCAAAAAAACTACCGGGTACAATCCGTAGTAAATGACCACCATGGGGAAAGCAAAAATGGTGAGCATAAAATCCGGGTTGATCATGAACAAACTCTTAGGGATAAACTCTGCCGTGATCAACACGATGATGGTACTCAAAATAGACTGACTTACGAGGATAAAAATGTCTCCGGAAAGGGATGCCGGGAGATAAGCAAGCAGCCAGGGCTCCAGCACTTTGGCCATGAGGATACCGTAGAGTACAATGGCCAGATTGTTACCAACCAATGTGGTGGCCAAAAAATGAGAGCGCTTATTGATGAAAACGGAAAGAATTTTTCCGGCGAGTTTACCGCGCTTGTTCATCAACTCTATATGTAGCTTGTCCGCTGATATAAAGGCGATCTCCATGCCTGAGAAGAAGGCGGAGAAAAGCAGACAAAAGAAAATTCCGTAATACAGGGAGGGGTCTTCCATTTTAGACTGGGATGTTTAGGTCAGGATTTTCCCTTCTTGTTTTTTCTATATCCATAGATGAAAAGTAAGACAATGCTCACCATAAAAATACTGTAGGCTTGGGCTATTCCCAAGACCATGGACTCATAAATGCCAATAACAAAAAATGCAATGGCCAATGTAAATAGCAAAATGTCAAGGAGTTTCATCCTCATCTACAGATATGGTTCCTGATGGGTTGGTGATTTTGTAGGTCTCAAAGTCCTCGTCGGCTTCCAGTCCTTCTCCGGTATGCACTTCATCTTCAGACACGATGGTAACGAACCGGTCAGTGTAGAAGCGCTCTTCTTCCGGAGACCAGTATAGTTCCTCGGTGGTGAGCTCATCTCCACTTTCAATGTTTTTTACTACCACATTTCCTTCTCCGCGATAGATATCCGTTTCTGCCGTGTAGTAAACATAATCTGCCTTGAATGTGGACTCAACCTGACCAAAATCGTCGAGATATTCCAGATACATGCCCTCAGGCCACTCCCTATCATCATTCTCAAAATCATTTTGCTTTTTGGCCTGAAGTATCATTATGACCTTGGCAGAATCACTGAGCTTGGTATAGACACTATCCATGGTGATGGTGGGGCCGTCATATAGTTCCTGGTCCACAAGCTCTTTGCGGGTTTCGCAGGAGAAAATGAAAACCCCCAGCGCCAGCAAAAACGCATGGACGTAAACAAAAAAACGACCATGGGAACGAGCCATGATCGTTTTATTCAATGTTTTGTGAAAATTAATTAGCAGGTCTTCTTTCAAGCTTTACTGACGTATTGATCCAACATCCTACCTGAACGACATCACCCTCTTTATAGTTTTCGTTGAAGATTTCTTCAATAGAAGGAAACTGCTCCTTGGCTCTGGACATGGCAGCAGAGTCTCCTGACTTCTGGTACATATCATAAGCGGCGATGAATACAGATCTATCCAAAACTTTGCTTTCACCACCTTTACAGTCAGTGAAGC
This sequence comes from Cyclobacteriaceae bacterium, assembly GCA_039944535.1. Taxonomy (GTDB): domain Bacteria; phylum Bacteroidota; class Bacteroidia; order Cytophagales; family Cyclobacteriaceae; genus JAMZMI01. The sequence continues at coordinate 16,330 of JBDUYP010000020.1, read as the reverse complement.
TGTTCATATAAAGGTCACCAATCAACTTGTAGGCATCACCATTAGATGGTTCAAATGAAAGCGCTCTTCGGGCGTTACTTCTGGCCGTTACTTTGTCTCCTTTGCTGTTATAAATTTTAGCAAGGCTCAAATAAATATCAGCTTTCTTTTCAGTTTCATCAGTTAGCGAAATAGCTTTCTCATAATATTCTTCGGCTTTGGCAAGGTCACCATCTACAGCAGACTTTTGGGCGATAAATTTACAGATAGCGTAGTTCGGCTCTTCAGCATTTACTGCTATCGCAGCTTCAAGAGCCAATGGACTATCGGTACATTTTTGCTGAAGCATCAAGCCGAAAATTTTCTTAGCCAGGTTCACGTCACCAGTCTCTTTGAATTTTGGTCCCAGCTTTTCTTCCACAAAATCACAGTCAACTTTTACTGTTGACGTCAGAAGTTTGTCAACGTACTCTGATACCTTGTTCAGCCTGTCCATGTCACCGCCGTTGGCTTTTTGGTAGTCCAAAACGTCGGTTACCTTAGAGTAAATCTCAAAAACTTCCTCGTCCGTGATGTCTCCTTTGGTGAGCTTATATCTTCTGACCACATCCATGTAGGCGGTCAGGTTACTGCTGTAGATCTTATTACCGTTCAGCTCAAATGCTTTGGTGAAGGTGTCCATCAACTCTGGATACTTGCTTTGCACCTTCTTGTAGTATTTGTATGACGCAAGAGCCTTTCTGTTCATTACTTCAGCCTCTTCTCCAAAATATTTGATTCGAGCATCATACATGCTTAGAGCCTTCTCATAGTTAGCTATTTGTACTGCATCGTCTGTTGCTTTTTCTGCAAGACCCTCGTAAATAGAAGCTCCATTAATATAGATGGACTTATTCAAGTCCGGCGTGTTTTTTAGCAACCACTCCAGATTTTTGGCTGCTTGTTTATAATTTTTGCTTTTGAGCATATCCGTATATAGCGCATTCTTTTCTTTCGCTATATCTATGGAATCTCCCCAGTTCCAACCCGGCTGGGAGATAGCAAGCGTTGAAATCCCCAGGAAGAAACAAATAGTTAATATGTGCTTCGCTTTCATAAGTGGCTTCATTTTAATCATATCTTCTTTTTATGAACCATCTATCATTGATAGTCGCTCCAAGAACAAATTGAAAATAATTTTCTCTTATTAAATTGTTTTTTGTGGTGCCCCTAACTCCAAATTTGAATCCCAAATCCAGACTAGAAGCGCCGATCATTGGCATGGAGGTACCAAAATTAATACCAAAATCATTAATCTCCGTGTCATTGAGGATGTATGGCGACTGTCTGTACGAGATTCCTGCCCTGTATTTTACTCTGGAAAAGTAGTTGTTTACACTTTGGTAGTCAGGTATAAATTCGCCTCCCACGGACACTGAGGTGGTGTTTCTGTAAACTTCTCCGGATTCGATTGGTGTGGATTTATCCCAAAATTGGTTGCGCACATCTACGCCAATTTTATATTTTCCAACATTTTCAAAAGAGACCCCAAATCCGAAGGAAACGGGAAATTCGAAAGTGCTTTTCTCTCCTGAGGAAATCTCCTGCGACTGTATGGTGGATCCGAATATGGTTTGTCGCTCAAAATAAGTGTCTTTTTTCCCTTCAAGCTCTCCAGAGATGTTGTAAACCGCCCCAAAGTTGAGGAATTTAGATTCTGACAGCTTTGCATGATAGGATGCGCCAACGGAAAACTGAATGTCTGAATATGAGGTGCTTTCTCTATAAGCGATTAGATAGTCTTGAGAGCTAATCAACCCTGTGCTATCTACCATTTTTATGTTTGATTCGCTATCAATTGAACCAAAAACGTATGCAGCTTTGAATCCTACGGAAAGTGAATTTGATATTCTGAATCCATTGGCCCAAATAAGCTGACTTAGTCCGCCATCGCCATAGTAGTCTGTTTGCTCTTGAAGCTCATCGTCTATAGGGCGAAAAGACACGGTGTGATAACTGACGCTGCTCAATGGCAGCAAAGCAAAAGAAGTAATCCATCGTGAGCGGCTCACTACGGGCAGGCTCAACGCCATATACCTCAGTCCTACGCTTGATTCTGAGTTGGAAGCAGTTTGGGTTCTGAATTTTCTGGACTCGCCCTGAAGGCCAACTTGAAATGAAGATAATGAATTGAAAGTGAGGAGAGCGGGATTCTCAAGATTGATATGCCATGGAGAAGGAGTCCCTATGCCGGTTTCACCCATAGCAAAGTTATGCTGGAGTCCCTGGTAAGCAATTTCCCCAATACCATTGCTAGAATATGGAGAGCTGGTGGCTTGGGTAAATGCCTTGACACTTACTACTAAAGCCAACGCAAAAAGGCACAGTTTACCGCAGTTCATTATTGATTTAATATTCTATTGATTCCTTTCAGCACTAAAAACAGGTCTGCAAAGATGGGTTGTTTTAGGTTGGATTCAAAGCTTGGCGCATTTCCACCGGTTAGTATTACGGCCAAATCGGCATATTCACAGTGTAATCCGTTGATAAAACCGTTCAATTCGTGAATTATTGCCTGATAAGTACCGGCGGTGAGACATTCTTTGGTGCTTTTGCCAAGGCCGGGAGGAATGTGGTTAACCCACTGATCCCGAATATCGGGCAAATTTTCTGTGAACTGCGCCATCCCTCTCATGCGCATTTCTAAGCCTGGAGAAATGATGCCACCCCGATAGGTGTTGCTAGCGTCCAGCAGGTCATAGGTAATGCACGAGCCAAGATCTACTACCAAAATATTTTGATTCTGCCTGCCGACTGCCGCACCAATTAGCGCCACTATGCGATCTATGCCCAGGGTTTCCGGAGTTTTATAGTCAAGGGCAATAGGGAGCCTGCTGTGAACAGAAATCATCATCGGATCAAAGGAGCTGAGCTCATTTGCTATCTGGTCAACTTTAGCACCTACGGAGACTATGCCAATCTGATCGTGTTCTGTGGTGTTGAGATATGCCTTGAGTTGCTCAAGACTGCCCCAGGAGTGAGAAGCAACCAAATCGTCCCCCTCAAACAATCCAGATTTTATTCTTGTGTTGCCGATATCTACGGTTATGTTTCTTTTATTTTCCACCTTTGTCAAACATCAAAAATAGACAACCTGAGTTGAAGAAGCGGTATCGTGCGATTGGGATTATGTCTGGGTCATCTTTGGATGGGCTGGATATTAGTACCACCTCCTTTTGGGAAGAGAGTGGTCAGTGGAAGTTCGAAATAGAGAAAGCTGAAACCAAACCCATTTCAGATGAACTTATTTCTCAGTTAAAACAATCTGAGCATTTATCCAGTAAGGCTTTGTCAGAGCTAGATGATCTATACGGCAAGTGGATAGCGGGTCAGTTGGAAGACTATATTGAGGGAGATAAGCTAGAAATTGATTGTGTGGCGTTGCATGGGCATACAGTTTACCACGAACCTGCACAGGGCTATAGTTTGCAGATAGGATCGGGACGGGAAGTAGCCAATGCCACTGGCATTTTGACGATTGACGATTTTCGCAACGACGACATCAAAAAAGGGGGCCAGGGTGCTCCCCTGGTGCCAGTAGGTGAATACAACCTTTTTCCAGAATATGCCGGATTCGTCAACCTTGGCGGGATTTCAAATATCACCACCATAAATGCCGGGAAGATTCGCGCGTGGGATATTTGTCCATTTAATCAGGTATTCAACTATTACGCTCGGCTGTTGGGAGAAAAATATGATGCAGGGGGGCAGCTGGCTATGAGTGGGAATATGGATCAGAAGTACTATGACGGGCTTGTAGGCTTAGCTTACTTCAAGTCTGAACCTCCAAAATCACTGAGCAACCAGTGGGGAGTGGAGAATGGACTTTATGTTGATCGGCCTGCACGGGATGTGCTTCATACCTATGCCAATGTGGCAGCAAAACTAATAGCTGAAGCTATAAAGAAGAACCTTCCTCAAGGAGCTAAAGTCCTTTTTACGGGAGGAGGTGCATTCAATACCTATGCAATGGATTTGGTTCGGCAAAACCTGGCCGGCTCTCAGGAAGTGGTCATTCCTTCTAAAGAGATTGTCGAGTTTAAGGAGTCGTTGATTTTTGGGTTTTTGGGTTTGCTTCGTTTGCTGGAAAGGCCAAATGTCTTTGCTTCAGCCACCGGAGCAAGCGCAGATTCCGTAGCAGGACAGCTCCATTTACCCTCTGCATAACGAACCTGCTTCTGAAATAAAACAGGTTAATCAAGATGTAACAAATTGATTATTTTGCCGAAACGAAAAATTAAAAACCATTTCATAAACAGCACCTTAGGTCAACTTATTTGAATAAACGATTTGCTTTTCGTTTTGGTAGTGATATTTTAGTGGATAGTATTCAGCAACCATACCTGAACACCCTTGATGAATCTCATTTATAAATTTTTGCTTATTTCCGCCTTGTCTGTGAGTGCGGTTTTTGGGTGTCAGGCCTTCTCTGATGATTCGCGCGAAGACAGTGCTGTTGATTTGGAATTGGTTCAGCATGATGAGCAGCATCAGGACGATCACACTTCAGAATCGGGTGATGAAGAATCTCACGGTCATGGTAAAAAGCCGGCTGGTTGGAGTGTTTTTCCATTTGCATTGTTGCTGATAATGATTGCCACAGGGCCGCTGTTTTATGAGCATTTTTGGCACGTACATTATCCCAAGGTCGCCGTTGCACTAGCTGCTATTGTGGTGGTATATTATCTTTTCTTTTTGCACAACCAGCACAGCCCGGTTCACGCGTTGTTTGAGTATATACAGTTTATTGCATTGCTGACGGGTCTATTTGTTGCCTCAGGTGGTGTCATGATCATTGTGGACAAGGAAGCCAAGCCTCTCACCAATGTGATCATTTTGGCAATAGGGGCAGTAATTGCTAATGTTATTGGAACGACTGGTGCTTCTATGCTTTTGATCAGGCCTTTTATCAGGCTCAATAGAAACCGAATCAAAGCATACCATATTATCTTTTTCATTTTTCTGGTAAGTAATATTGGTGGAAGCCTGACGCCCATAGGTGATCCTCCTCTTTTTCTTGGTTTTCTGAAGGGAGTTCCATTTTTCTGGACGCTAGTCCATAACGTGGTGCCTTGGATATTTGCAGTGCTATTGCTTCTGGCTCTGTTTTTCATTTTTGATAAAAGAAACAAAGCAGACTTCTCATTTGGGGAGGAACAACCAACTCCAACCGGCAATGTAGCCTTGAGGGGCTCAAGAAACTTTATATGGTTAGCGATAATTGTAGGGGCTGTTTTCCTTGATCCTAATGTTTTTCCATGGGTTCCGGGGATTGAGTACGAAGGGCAGACCTTCTCATTTCTCAGAGAAATCATCATGCTGGCCTGTGCATACCTTTCTTACAAGTTTGCAGATAAGCAGGCGCTAAGTGGTAATGACTTTAGCTTTGAGCCGATCCGTGAAGTGGCCTTCATATTCATAGGGATCTTTGGAACGATGATGCCGGCTTTAGAACTGGTTTCAAATTTCGCACAATCACCACAAGGGTCGGAGCTCATTTCACACAATACGCTGTATTGGGGTACTGGCCTGCTTTCAGGATTTTTGGATAATGCGCCTACTTATATCAACTTCTTAACAGCCGCGATGGCTTCTACAGGAGCGAGCATCAATAACCTTCAGGATGTGATAGCCTTTTCAGAAGGGGCATTTCACGATTCCATTTTGGATTTGAAAGCCATATCTGTTGCGGCGGTGTTCTTTGGAGCCATGACCTACATAGGCAATGGGCCAAACTTCATGGTCAAGTCTATCGCTGAGCAAGTAGGTATCAAAATGCCTTCATTCTTTGGCTACATTTTGCGATTCTCGATTCCTATTCTGGTGCCGATTTTCGTGATCGTGTGGTTGCTTTTCTTCGCTTTTGCTGGTTAAAAAAGCGCCTTGTGCAGCTTGATCAACGTATCGTTTTTATGCTCTTTTGGCACGAGCAAAGAGATGTTATTTCTACTACCCCCATAGGAGATCATTCTGATAGGCACTTCGTCTAATGCTTTGAAAAGGTCTGTTGCCACCCCTTTTTTCTCAGCAATCAAATCCCCAACGATGCAGATGATCGTTTGATCCTTATCTACTTCCAAAATGCCATATTCGCCTAACTCCTTGGTTATTTTTCTAAGATGTGTCGGGTTGTCTATGGTAAGCGAAACCGCAATCTCAGAGGTGGTGATCATGTCTATAGGTGTCTGATATTTTTCAAATACCTCGAACACCTTTTTCAGAAAACCATAAGCCATTACCATGCGGCTAGACTTGACCTTGATTGCAGTGATGCCGTCTTTGGCGGCTATGGCTTTTACATTTTGAGTCTCACTTTCGGTGGAGATCAGCGTGCCGTACGCCTCTGGGTCCATGGTGTTTTTGATCCTTACAGGTACACCGTGCTGATGGGCCGGAATGATACAATGCGGGTGTAAGACTTTGGCACCAAAGTAAGCAAGTTCGCTTGCTTCTTCGAAACTGAGTTTGGAAATAGGACGCGTAGTATCTATGATGCGTGGGTCATTGTTGTGCATGCCGTCAATGTCCGTCCAGATCTGCACTTCCTCTGCATTGATTACAGCACCGATGATAGTGGCGGAGTAGTCGCTACCCCCTCTGGCAAGGTTATCGATACCCCCGTCAATGTTTCTGGCAATGAAGCCCTGAGTGACAATGACATGTTCTTCTTTTTCATCAAGAATTCTCTCCAGCTTTTTCTGGATCATCTTGAGGTCAGGTTCGTGATTTTTGTCCAGCGACATGAAATCCTGCGCCATAATCATGGTCGCTTCAGTCCCAATTTCTTTGAGGTAATTGGTGAAGAGTCTCGTGGAAATGATTTCCCCCTGAACGACCAGCATCTTAGCTGTTTGCTCTTGATACTTCTTTTCTATCAAGGCATTGATATCACTGAATACCTGATCTACAAAAGCGATAGATTCAGCCTGAAGGTCTGCGTTTTGAAGAAGCTCGGGGACAAACTGATGGTATTTGGCAAGCAGTTCTGATGCAGCCTTGTTAGCTTCTTCGTGTTGTTTGTTTTTACAAAACTCACCAATTGCAACGAGTGAATTGGTGGTGCCTGACACGGCAGAAAGTACGACAATCTTCCTTCCCTTTACTGTTTTGATCAGATCGGCTACCTGCTTCATTCTCTCTGGTGAGCCTACTGATGTTCCTCCAAATTTTAAGACTTTCATCCGAAATTGTTTATATGGTCGGTGGTGTTGTGAGTGATTTAATTATGGTCTGATGCTGAGCATTTTGATGGCCGTGGCTGCTGCTTCATCGCCCTTGTTGCCGTGCTTGCCGCCGGCACGATCCATGGCTTGTTTTTGGTTGTCGGTAGTGAGGACGCCAAAAATCACGGGCTTATCGTATTTAAGGCCAACATCAGTGATGCCTGTAGCACAGGCCTGACAGATGAAATCAAAATGTTTGGTTTCTCCCTGTATGACACATCCCAGACAAATCACTGCGTCTATCGATGTGTCTTTAGCCATCCACTGTGCACCAAGGGTCAGTTCGAAACTGCCAGGCACATTCTTTCTGATGATATTTTCACGTTGAGCTCCGCTTTCTAGCAGCGTTTGCATTGCGCCGGAGTATAGAGACTCAGTTACTTCTTCGTTCCACTCAGAAACCACTATTGCGAATTTACAATTCGAAATGTCTCCTGCTCCTGACAGGTTCTGGTCGCTTAAATTTTTGTTTACTGTAGCCATATAAAAAGAAAGGGATAAAGCTTTGCTGCCTTATCCCTTTATTCATGTTTTGTTTTGAATATTATTCGGCAGCTAGTCCTTGTAATCTGGCCTTCTGTTTCTTGGCCTCCGCTACAAAAGTAGATTTACTGAAGTCCTCCACGATCTTGTCGTAGGCTTTGGCTGCATCTGCATAAGAGCCTTTGGCTTCATTTGCCGCAGCTAGCTTTAGTAGATAGATTGGAGTAAGTTCGTCATTAGGCCTATAAGCGGCAGCACTTTCGTATGCCGCAATAGCATCGTCATACTGACCTAGCTCAGAGTATGCATCTCCTGTCAAAGCATAAGCTCTGGCCTGTACCAAGTTGTCGCTGCTGCTGAAGTCTTCAAACTGAAGAGTTGCACTGGTGTAATTGCCCATGTTTAGGTGAGCGGCCCCAGCGTAAAACTTAGAAAGATTAGCGGCATCTGTGCCTGCATAAGTATCTATGATGTCAAGAAAGCCAAGGTTGATTCCATCACCGTTTAGTGCTTTGTCAAGGCTGTCAGCTTCAAAGTAGAACACTGCCTGAAACATCTCCTGCTGAGCGGTGGCGTTGTTGCTGTTGACGTAATATTTATACCCAAGGAAAGCGATAGCTAATACCGCGATGATGCCCCCTATACCAAATACCAGATTTCTATTACGCTTTTCACTGAAAAACTCCTCTGCTTTTCCTGCCAGCAATTCCGGATCTTCAAGAATTTCTGCCCCTTCGTGCTGCTTGGTTTTTGTTTTTGCCATTTCGGATTAAAAAATTTAAGACCGCAAAGATATATCTTTTGCGTTAATCTGTAACAAATGGATAATCTGGCTCTGCGTACACATCAGTGTAGGCATCAGAGGCAGGTGGGAAATCAGATTTTTCAGCGAATTCCACAGATTCCATCACTCTCTTTTTGAGTTTGTTGTCCAATTCTTTTAGCTCTTCTTCGGTGGCGTACTTTTTCTTCAATATCACTGATCTCACCTGCTCGATTGGGTCACGCTGCTTGTATTCTTCTACTTCTTCTTTGGTCCTGTACTTAGCAGGATCCGACATTGAGTGACCTTTGTATCTGTAAGTTCTGAGCTCAAGAAGAGTTGGCCCTTCGCCTTTTCTGGCTCTATCGGCGGCCTCTGCAAAGGCGTGATGCACAGCTTCTACTGACATGGCATCAACTGGGAATGAAGGCATGAAATATGCGTCTCCTAGTTTGTATAGGTCAGTAACGTTGGAAGTCCTTTTTACGGAAGTACCCATCGCATAGCCATTGTTTTCGATAGCGAAGATCACAGGAAGCTTCATTGTCATGGCCAGGTTCAATGCCTCGTGGAAAGCACCTTGTCTCACAGCACCATCACCCATGTAACAAACACAAAGGTTATCAGTGCCACTATATTTTTCGGCAAAGCCAATACCAGCGCCAAGAGGTACCTGCGCACCAACGATACCATGCCCACCGAAGAAGCCGCGCTCCTTGTCAAACATGTGCATTGATCCACCTTTTCCTTTGGAGATTCCGGTTACTTTACCGTAAAGCTCTGCCATAATAGCATCCGGGCTTGAGCCCAAAGCCAAAGGATGCGCGTGATCCCTATATGCTGTGATATATTTATCTCCTTCTTTTAAGGCAGAAACAGCTCCTGCCACGCAGGCTTCCTGTCCGATATAAAGGTGGCAGAACCCTCTGATTTTCTGCTGACCGTACAATTGACCCGATTTTTCCTCGAACCTTCTCATGAGCATCATAGACTCAAACCAGTTCATGTAGGTCGCCTTATCAAAAGTTTCTTTTTTCGTTTTAGCCGCCATTGATCTAACCTTTCTTTCTAATGTTTAATTTTGGGCCTCTTGGCCCAATTGAGTAGCGAAATTAACCGAAAAAGGGCGCTCAGCAAAATATATGCTCCTTAAGACCTTAAAACTTCAAAATTTTAAAAACTACCCTTCTTTGGATATCCAGTTCAAAAAAGGAATCAATTGCATTTTGGGAAAAAATGGGATGGGGAAAACCAACTTGCTGGACGCAGTGTACTATCTGTCTATGACCAGAAGTGCGCTGAACAGTACCGATCAGCAAAGCATTCATTATGGTGCTCCGTTTTTCTCTATTAACTCTGTTTTTGATCAGGAAAAAAAGCAAAAAAGTGTCAACGCATATTTTGAGAAGGGCAAAAAGAAAATTATCAAAGTGTCTGGCAAGGAGCCTGAAAGACTGAGCGATCATATTGGCCAAATCCCTTCGGTCCTGACCACACCGGATGATACGGAAATTATAAAGGAAGGAAGCGAAATTAGAAGGAAGCTTTTTGATAGCGTGATTTCACAGTTTGATGCAGCCTATCTGGCGGACTTAATGGAAATGCAAAGAACCCTGAAGCAGCGAAACACGATGCTCAAGCAAAATGATGGAAGGCGCAACATCAATGCTACGCTTTTGGATGTTTATGATGAGAAGCTGCTGCCGCTCAACGAGAGTATAAGTAAAAAACGGGCGGATTTTGCAGAAGTATTCGAGACGTTTTTCGAAAAGAACTACAGCTTGATATTTGAAGGAGAAGAGACTCCTGAGATCGCTTATAAATCAGATTGTCTGGAAGAAAACTTTCGAGATAATTTTAAGAATGCCCTGGAAAAGGACATCATTTTGCAGCGCACCACTGTGGGTTGTCACAAGGATGATTATGTATTCAAGCTCAACGATCGGCCTATCAAGCGGTTTGGTTCGCAGGGGCAGCAGAAGTCTTTCATCATCGCACTGAAGTTGGCAGAATTTGATTTCCTAAAGGAGCAAAAGGGATTTGCGCCTTTGCTTCTCCTCGATGATATTTTTGATAAACTGGACGATGAAAGGATTGGTCATTTGGTTACATTGCTTTCTGATTCGGAGCGTTTTCCGCAGATTTTTCTGACCGACGCTCGGGAAGAACGCTCCAAAGCGTTCTTTAAAGAGCACAAAGCGGTGAAGTATTTTGTGGTGGATCAAGGGGAGATAAAATGAAAAAGGACAACACCAATTCGTTTAACGATGCGCTTCAGCAATTTCTGAAGTCAGAAAACCTGGAGCAGGCCTTTCAGGAAAAGAAACTCATACTGTCCTGGGAAAGGCTCATGGGCAAGACCATTGCGTCCCGCACATCTAAAGTGCAGGTGCGAAATAAGATCCTTTACATCCAGCTGACCTCAGCACCCCTCAAGCAAGAGATGCTCAACTCCAGACATAAGATCATGGAGATTATCGAGAAGGAATTTGGCGCCTCTGTGGTGAACGAAATCCGAATTCAGTAGCATTTTCACGTTAGTTCTATTCCATAACAAGTAACATTTATTGCCGCTTTGGTATGCTTTAGGTTTTTTTAATCCGGGCTTACCCCTGTGCTTCATTTAGGCTGATTTTCGACGAAATGTCTGAAATGGGGTATGATATGTCTGAAATGGGGTGGGTAGGCGGGTCGTCGAAAGCGTAAATTTGAATATTCCAAGTACCGCCTATTTTTATGAACGATCAATTATCACCTACCCTTGAGCTGAGATCACCTCATTCTGTCTCACAGTTTTCTGCCGTCGGCCTTGAGCACAGGCAAAATGCTATTCCAGACCCAACCACTTTCAACGATATGTTAGACTTTAAGATGTTCCCAAAACAGAGAAACTTTGTGAAGGATATGCGTAAGCATTCTGGCAGTTTCCTCATCAAATTGTTTTTGTCAATCATACTGATAGTGGCCAGTCAATTCACACAGGCTCAAACCATCGGCCAGTCTGCTGTCAGCAGATCCTATCTTGATTCGTCCCAGGGAATCCTCAACGCTGACAATACCAATTTGTCTTCTTACATCAATTACAGGGTGTCAAGCTATCAGTTTTATTCCAGTGCAGCGGGGCGTCAGATTACCCCTGTGCTTGTGGAAGATACGGGCTCAAGCTTGATTGTGCGTGGGATTGGTGCCACAAGAACGGCCGCTAATGGCGTGAACAACTTCTCGTTTAGTCTGGTGTCGGGTTCGGATGTCATTGCGAATAGTAATTACCGTCTGGGTTGGAGAAACGGCCCTACCTCTACGGCTGCACAACAGGGTGTCGTTAATTGGAATTCGGGTGGTGCATCATATGATTTGCATCAGCCCGGTGGTTCATCTTCAATAAGTGTGGGCGGTTCGTATGGCATAGATGCTCAATCTCCTTTTTCCAGAACGTATTCTATCAATTGGACTTTGGCTACTCCGGTAGATTCAGAGCCGACCTCTCAGGCGTACTCAGCTTCAGCTACCAGCGGACTGAATTCTAGCAGCTTATCCTGGGGTCGAGGAAATGGAACCAATGTCATTGTATTTGCAGCGCAAACCACAGGCGGATCACCATCAATATCTGATGGGTCTAGCTATTTTGCCTCATCATCATTTGGGTCGGGTTCCTCGGCAGGTGCTGGTTGGTATTGCGTTTATAATAGTTCTGGATCAAATGTTACCGTTACCAACCTAAGCCAGAATACCAACTATCGTTTTGCTGTTTACGAATACAACAATACCTACGGTACTTATAATTACAACCAGTCTGTTGGTTCAAATTTGATTAATACAACAACAGATACTCCGCCTACTGTTACCTCCATAACCGTTCCCGGTTCTTCAACCGGTGCATTTCCAATAACAATCAATTTCTCAGAAAATGTTACTGGATTTGACATCACAGATTTGAGTGTGGGCAATGGTAACGCCTCTAATTTTCAGACTTTGTCCTCAAGCCAGTACACCGCTGATATTGCGCCTCTTGCCGATGGTACCACGACTATTGATATAGGAATAGGATTGTTTCAGGATTTTGCCGGCAATGCCAATACAGCTGCTGCTAATCAGGCAAGTGTGACTGTTACAGCAAAACTGGCTTTGAATTTTAACGGTAGTAACGAAAATGTGACGATTGCTAGAACAGCGATTACCGAGGGCTTGACTTATGAAGCATGGATCAAGACGAGCACAACAGCTGGCGATCCATCTTATGCTGGTGCTCCGGGAATGGCCATCATTGGCGATTACAACAATGATGTTGGGTTCAGTTTTGGGTTGACCAATGGTTTGCTGGAAATGAATCATTTTACTTCAAGTTGGCAGACCGTGTCAGGAACTAACAGTGTAGCCAATGGCAGCTGGCATCACGTAGCAGTGTCTCACGATAAAGCAAGCGGAGATGTAGTTCTTTATCTGGATGGAAGCGTGGAGGTTACAGGAAATATACCCTGGAGTGCAGTCGCTGATTATCATAGCTTCAACAGAATAGGTTCTACCTACACCTCAGGTACCCTTGATGGGCAGTTTTTTCAGGGAGATATGGACGAGGTGCGTATTTGGAACAAGCCACTGTCATTGGCTCACATCAATTATTATATGGACAATGAACTTACCGGCAATGAAGTCGGTCTCATTGCCTGCTACAATTTTGAAGAAGGAACAGGAACGGACTTAATAAATGTAGAAGGTACAACTGCGTTGAATGGCTCTCTTCAAAATATGGACAATACCAATTGGTCGGGAGGAAATGCTTCCATTGGCGCCCCACTTGGAACGGAACCTGATTTTGTAATGGATTTTGATGGTACAACACAGTATGTGGAGGTTGCCGATGATGATGCTTTTAGTTTCGGAGATGGAACAACAGATCAAAAATTATCTATGGAAGCTTGGGTCAACTTTGATGTTGTGACCCTACAGACTATCGTCTCTAAACGTGCGAGTGCAAGTGAATGGCATTTTGTGATTGGGTCTAGCGGAAACCCATCCATTATACTCATGGATAACTCTGCTGGCGGGTATATTGAAAAGGAGTCAACCGGTATTTCTTTCACACCAGGGGAATGGTACCATCTGGCCTTTACTTATGATGGCAGTGGTACAGGCAATGGAATTACAATTTATGTAGATGGGACAGATGTTGGAGGTAACGCAACAATTGTTGGAAGCTATACCGCCATGGAGAACACCACTTCTCCTGTACAAATAGGTACAGTAAATGGTGGTGCCACATTTCCTACAAATGGTCGCTTGGATGAGGTACGTATTTGGAGCGTGGAGCGGACAGCAGCTCAGATAAACGCTTTCAAGGATGTCGAACTAAATGGTGGTGAACCAAATCTGGTAGGTTACTGGAATTTCGAAAACGCAGGGGGCTCCACCATCCCCGATCTGGCTATAACTGATGGAGCACAAAACGGAACGATGACCAACATGGATCCGGCGAATGATTATGTTCTGCAATCGAACGTAGCGAATGCCGGGGCACAAGACACGACACCACCTTCACCAACAATAGCCACTTCTAGTGCTACCACTGATTCTCCAATCGCCATAGACATTGATTTTGGCGAAGTGGTGGTCAATTTTGAGGAGGCGGATTTGACGGTGGTCAATGCCATAATTCACAATTTCACCAATGTTGACGGACAGAACTATACCGCTGATTTGTATGCCAATGCTGCAGGAACAGTAACGGCCGATATCTCAGCAGGGGTAGCAAATGATCTTACAGGGAACGCCAGTTTAATCGCTTCTCAGTTCAGTATTTCTGCCAATTCCCCTAACAATGCATTAGCTTTTAGCGCTTCCGATTATGTAAGCATTCCTCATGATCCACTTTTTGATCTGGCAGATGATTTTACCGTAGAGTTTTGGTTCAATCATACTACGAGTGGTAATGTGATCATTATCGAAAAAGGGAACAACAACGCAGAATGGTCAATTCAACAAAGCTCAGGTTTGAAAATAATACTTAATATTGGAAACAGTGCTACTTCAACCAATGGAACATACAATGATGGTAATTGGCATCATGCCGTAGTAATTTATCGTGGAGCAAATGATGCAAGTATTTATATCGACGGGGTTGATGATACGGACAATGTGAATGTTGGAACACCAAACTATGCGACATACGATGGTGATGTAAATATTGGTGGACGTGGAACGAGCAACAGCTACAATGGCACACTTGATGAAATCCGAATTTGGGATGACGAGCGAACCTTTGGTGAGATACAATCCTTTCAAAATAGCTCTCTGATCGGAAATGAAGATGGACTAATAGCTTACTATCGTTTTGACGAAACCTCGGGTTTAAACCTGCCAGACCTGTCTGGAAATGCACGGGACGGAACACTCAACAATATGACTGGAACGGAGTGGACCACTTCTACTGCTTTTGTTCTAAGCTCCCCAACAAATCTGGTAGCCTATGCTTCGTCCCCAACGGAGATCACTTTGAAGTGGACGGACAATTCAATTAGCGAAAATAACTACCTGATTGAGCGAGCGGATGATTTTGGTTTCACTACTAATGTCACGACCGTTGATGCTACGTTATTGGCTAATGCCACTACTTATGTGCACAGCGCTGGGACGAATACCGGATATTTTTATAGAGTCACTCCAACAAACGGATCCGAAGATGCCTCCAGCCAATCTTCAGTAGAGTTTGCAACGACGGATGCATTTCCGGGATCCGGAATGGAATTCACCGCCCTTACAGATCGGGTGGTAATATCAAATCCAGAGAATTTTGAAGAAAATATTTTAACAGTGGAAGCTTGGGTGAATACCACCTCTACAACTGATTTTAGCAGGGTGGCAGCATGTGGGGATGGCGGTGGTCAGCGGTGGTCTTTAAATGTAAATGGCACGAGCTGGGGGTTTCCTGTTGGAAAAGCTGTCGCAACAGCACAATTTTCTGGAGGAGCAGCTTACGCAGCAAGTATTACAGATGTGAATGATGGGCAATGGCATCACATTGCTGCTACTTATAATTTGACAACCACTGCAGTTCAGATTTATGTCGATGGGGTTTTGGAAGGCTCAGGTAGTTCTTCAGGCTCATCTACAACAGCAGCAGCACATGTAACTCTCGGTAATTTCCACGCTCCCTGGGATCAATCTTTGCAGGGACAATTGGATGAGGTAAAAATTTGGAACAACATTAAATCTGACTTCTCAGATCGATTTAGTCCTGTCGATCTGAGTATGGCGCAACCAAACCTCATCGGCTATTTTCCATTGGATGAAAACGGAGGCACGACCACCGTAGATAGAAGTGCTAACAACAATGATGGCACGATCTTAGGTGCGACTTTTGTGACATCAGGCGCAGGAGCTATTCCCATCTACAACGCCACAGCAGTAACCACCTCAGCATTCACCGCGAACTGGGAAGCCATCGCTGGCGGAGCTGATGACCTCACCATAGAATGGGGAACAGGAGGATCTTTTGCCAACAACACCGTGCTTTCCGGTGGAGCTCAAAATGGAAGTTCATCTGTCGTTTCAGCGAGTCTTACAGCTGGAACTGTTTATGAGTATAGAATCAAGGCGACCGTAGGAGGAAATGAAACGGCTTATTCTGATCCGGTTTCTTTTATGGTGCAGCCAGGTAGTGCTTTACCATTCACAGGAGATGATTTTGTTACAGTTGCTGACAATTCTTTACTGGAACCTTCCGGTGATTTTACCATTGAATATTGGATGAATACTAATGCAGTTGCAACTCAGATAATTATTGAAAAAGGCTCGTCCAACTCAGAATATTCGGTGCAACAATCTTCGAGTGGTGAAATTGTATTAA
>JBDUYP010000019.1:0-24186 GCA_039944535.1 Cyclobacteriaceae bacterium | reverse complement strand
CGTGCAGAAATCCTGTTCAAGAAGTACCCAAGGCTAGAACAAGCCTATAACCTTGCTCAAAACTTAGGCCATATCTACAGTATCAAAGAAAAGGGAGTGGCATTCACCAAACTGGCTCAATGGTACAATCGTGTGGAAGAATTTGGGTTCAAGCAATTCAATACCATCTCCCGAACCATCCAGAGCCATTACCAAACTATCCTCAATTACTTTGATAAGCGAAGTACCAATGCAGCAGCAGAACTAGCCGTTCGCAATCCTTCAATGCAAAGATCAAAGCACTCAGAGCCCAATTTAGAGGCGTTAGAAATGTCAGCTTCTTTCTATATCGACTCTCTAAAATCTATACTTAGTACAATCTCCCCACAACTTTATTGCTTGATCCGTTTTTAGTGGTGATTTTTGAGCAAAACCAACAACAAAGAAGCTAACATCTATTTTAATTTCTTCGTCGTTCCCTTCAGTACCAATTCCTGATTTACCACGATTTTGTCGTCATCCAGTTGCTCTCCTGACAGTATTTTTAGCATGGTATTGGCAGCTTCAAACCCCATTTGCTCCGCCACATCTTCTACGGTACTCAGCTGGGGAGTCATGTACGAGGAGATTGGCTCATTGCTAAAACCCATTACCGAAATGTCCTCCGGTATTCTTTTTCCAATTTTGAGTAAGTGATGAATCGCAGTATTTGCTACATAGTCGTTGAAAACGAAAATACCGTCTAGTTGTGGATACTTTCGGATGGTCTTATCTAGAAACTTCTGAATACTGCTGTGGTCAAATTGAAAGTAGAATATCAGGTCTTCATTTACCTCAATCTGATTGTCTTTTAGCGCATCCAGATACCCGTAGAGCCTGTTGTTGCTGTTGTTTAGGTTTTTTGAGGCAGTGATATGAGCGATTACGGTGCACCCTGTCTTAATGAGGTGTTCTGTGGCTCTGTAAGCGGCATTGTAGTCATCTGCAATGACCTTTGATGCTTTCAGGAAATTGGATACCCGATCATAAAACACAAGCGGAATGTCCTGTTTTATAGCCCTTTCAAAGTGATCAACTTCGTCGCTCTCTTTTGATAAAGCAGCTATGATCCCGTCCACTCTCAGGTTGATAAACTTATCAATAATCTCGGCCTCTTTTACGATCGTTTCCTCGCTATGTCCAAGGACTATGGCATATTCAGTCGATGCGAAAGTGTGGTTTATAGAAGCCAACACCCGGGAGAAGAAGTGTAGCTTGAGATCCGGTACAATTACTCCAATCAGATAAGTTTTATTGTCTTTGAGTATTTGAGAATACCTATTGGGAACAAATCCCGACTCCTTCACCCTTTGCCAAATGAGCTCCTTGGTCTTCTTGCTTATGCGGGGGTGATCTTGCAAAGCTCTTGAGACCGTGGATGGAGCCACACCCAGGCTTTTAGCCAGATCCGTCAATGTTGAATATTTCGACATTTCCCAAAGTTAAGGTGTCCGAAGCTACAAACTGCGCTTTGTGCACAGGTTTGCGCGTTTGATATTCGTGATTTATGATAGCTTATCGCACATTAAATCCTAGAATAGCAACGGAAATAAATAGAGTTGATGGCTAAGCTTTTACAAATACACCCAAGTGATAATTGTCTCGTAGCACTTTCTGACCTTAAGCCCGGGAGCTATGGATTCAATGAGGGGAGTGTGCTCAATGTGGTCGAGTTTGTGCCCGAAAAACACAAAGTGGCACTGGTGGATTTGCCAGCTGGATCAACCGTAACCCAGTATGGAGTGAGCGTTGGGCGAACCACTGAGGATGTAAAGAAAGGTGGCTGGCTCAATACCAAAAACCTGGAGCATTTGGCTGATCCTACAGAGATTAGAGACGTGAAGTACAGCTGGCAAAAGCCGGATATTTCCAGGTTTCAATCTAGAACTTTCATGGGTTATCACCGCACCAATGGAAAAGTTGGAACGGCCAACTACTGGCTGTTCGTTCCCCTTGTTTTTTGTGAAAACAGAAATCTCAGAATCATACAGGAAACGCTTGATAAGGTACTTGGGTACAAAAAAGAAAATGAATATAGCACGTTTGCCAGTGAGTGTTTGGGCAAGCAAATAAGCGATGTAGAACCTTCATTGCGGCAACAGGTATTTCAAAACATCGATGGCATACGATTTCTGTATCATGATGGCGGCTGTGGGGGTACTCGTCAGGATTCTGAGACATTGCTTCGTCTCTTGGCTGGTTATGTTCACCACCCTAATGTGGCGGGTGCTACAGTATTGAGTCTGGGTTGTCAGCATGCGCAGATCGATTGGTTTAAGGAGGTTCAAAAGGAACTTTATCCCGACTCAAACAAGCCAGTTATTTACCTCGAACAACAAAAGATAAAATCAGAAGCGCAACTGATCAAAACTGCTATATCCGAGACTATTGAAGGATTGAAAGAAGCAAACAAAGTTGAGAGACAAGCTGCTCCATTAAGCAAACTGGTGGTTGGTTTAGAGTGTGGAGGATCGGATGGTTTTTCTGGAATATCGGCCAACCCTGCTGTAGGGCATGTTTCGGATATGCTGGCGACACTTGGGGGTAGCTCTATACTATCAGAGTTTCCAGAATTGAATGGGGTAGAGCAGAATATTGTGGATCGATGCGTATCGAAAACGACGGCTGAAAAATTTCTGACCATTCAAGAAGCCTACCACAACAAAGCAAGGGAAGCAGGGTCAGGTTTTGATATGAATCCCTCACCCGGAAATATTAAGGATGGTTTGATCACAGATGCGATCAAATCAGCAGGAGCAGCAAGGAAAGGAGGAGATGCTCCCGTGGCTGATGTGCTTGACTATACCGAACCGGTGACCAAGTCCGGGCTAAACCTGCTGTGCACGCCGGGTAATGACGTGGAGTCAACGACAGGTATGGCAGGAAGCGGAGCAAATGTCATCTTGTTTACAACAGGTTTGGGTACCCCCACGGGCAATCCAGTCACGCCGGTAATCAAGATATCCAGCAACACAAAGCTATTTCAGACCATGCCTGATATCATTGATTTTAATGCAGGTGATATCATCTCAGGAGAAAAGGCCATACCGCAGGTAGGAGAAGAAATATTAGAAGAGATAATAGCAGTGGCCAGTGGTAAGAAAACCAAAGCCATGCAGCTGGATCAAAATGATTTTATACTCTGGAAAAGAGGCGTGTCGCTATAATAGATATTAAAAAAGATGGATTTAGGAATATCAGGTAAAGTTTACATTGTAACAGGAGGAGCTAAAGGTATCGGAGAGGCTATCTCGCGAGAGCTTGCACAAGAGGGTGCTATTCCAGTTATAGTTGGTAGGTCAGCACCGGCAGCAAAAATGCTGGAAGACGACTTGAAAAAAGAAGGGAAGCAATGCCTCGTGATCAATTGTGAATTATCGGCAGTCGAGAACTGCGAAATGATCATTGCTGAAACTATAAAGGAATTGGGCAGAATTGATGGGGTAATAAACAATGCCGGGGTAAACGATGGTGCGGGGTTGGAAGCAGGCCCGGAGAAGTTTGCCGCATCTATTCATCTCAACCTGATGCACTATTACAATATTGTGCATTATAGTTTACCTCAACTGAAGGAGCATAAAGGGGCCATTATCAATATCAGCTCCAAGACAGCTCTAACGGGTCAGGGCGGAACATCCGGCTATGCAGCAAGCAAAGGTGCCCAACTTGCCCTGACAAGAGAGTGGGCGGTAGAGTTGTTGCCTTATGGCATCAGGGTAAATGCCGTGATTCCATCGGAAGTAGCTACTCCGCAATATAAAAACTGGCTCAAGACATTTGATGATCCACAAGAAGCGCTCACACGGATTACCAGTAATATTCCCCTTGGAAAAAGGATGACTACTTCTGAGGAGATAGCCGCAATGACCGTGTTTTTGCTTTCAGAAAAAAGTAGCCACACTACCGGACAATGGGTTATCCCTGATGGAGGATATGTGCATTTGGATAGGGCGATCAAATAAAATTGAAATACTCAACAAACAATCCCGATTAAAATCGCTTCAATCTGATTGCTTTAATAGCAGCTCGTACCACAACAGTGACCCGTCCTTGAAATAATGTGACGGGTTTTTTTATGCCTTCTGTCTTGCAAGGCGTGTTCTGATTCATCCATTATTCTCATTGTATTTATTGCGCGCTTGCAATGGGAATAAATTATTCCGTAACTGACGCTCGTCATAGTTCTGGGAGGTTATCCTGCAAAACTTTGCCCTTCTTCCTGACAAGTCGAAACTCACTTAAAATTCAACTCAATCAACATGCAAGCAAGCAAGGCATTTCATCATTTTCATATCCCTGTTATGGGGTTGGCTTTTACCATAGATACTCCCATCAAGGTAGCTCATTATGGTATCTCATCTGTTGTCTCCATTATTCAGGACAACTTGATAGAGAAGATGAGAAAGCACTATTACCAAAAAATCGGTGAAACGTACACCGCAATAGATACTGGAGAAGAAGATTTTCGAGCCAAAAGAATAACAGACTATCTGAATCTAATGAACCGCATCGTACACCAGCAAGTCAAAAAGGTTCGGGAATCCGATTTTGGTCATGGAGAGGATATAGATACATACTTTGAGATGTTACCGGATGATAGCCCTCTGAAGAAAGCCTATTCCCAAATGAAAGAGTTGCCCCAGGGTGACGAAAAAACGAGGCTCCAAACTGCGCTGAGGAAAGAAATACGAGCAGGTAGTATTGATGTGAACATCATGACAAAGCTGGACAAAGCGGCCCGAGATTCGAATGGAGATGAAATTCAGGATGGATCAGATGCGGTGACAGCTATGCGGGGTTATGCCAAGAGCGATTTGGTAAACTCTACTATAGTGTTGTCAGCCGGAATGAACCCCCGATTGTTTGCCTATATGGAAAAACTAGATGCATTTGATGCGGATGAATCGGGCATGTTTAATAAGAAAATCGCAATCAAAGTATCAGACTACAGGTCAGCATTGATTCAAGGTAAAATGTTGGCAAAGCGAGGATTGTGGGTAAGCGAGTACCGAATAGAATCAGGCCTGAACTGTGGAGGCCATGCCTTTGCTACGGACGGGTTTCTCATAGGTGCCATCCTTGAAGAATTCAAAAATAAGAGGAACGAGCTTCAAAATGAGCTCTTCGGGATTTACAAAACCGCACTTGAAGCCAGAGGAAAAGACGTCAATTATCAACCCGATTTTCTTGTCACCATGCAGGGCGGCATTGGCACTTATGAGGAAAATAAGTTGCTGTCTCAGTATTATGAGGTCAATAGCACGGGGTGGGGTACGCCTTTCCTGTTGGTGCCGGAAGCCACCACTGTCGATGAGCCAACCCTCAAATCACTGGCTTTAGCCGAAGTGAAAGATGTAAAACTCAGCCATAACTCACCTCTGGGCATTCGTTTTCATTACTTGAATGGAACAAGTGCCGAGCAGGAGAAGCTGCGACGGATATTAGATGGAAAACCGGGTAGCCCATGTACCGAGAAGTTTCTGGTTTCCAATACTGAGTTTGGCGAGGAGCCAGTTTGCACAGCATCTCGCAGCTATCAAAAGAAAAAACTCGCAGCACTAGAAAACGAAAACCTCGAACCAGAGGATTACAAACTTCAAAAGCAAAGAGTATTGGATAAAGAATGTCTTTGTGTAGGTCTGAGCAATGCGGCAGTATTAAAACACGATCTGGAGCCATTTAAGAATCGCATGGCAGCCAATGTCTGCCCCGGCCCTAACATTGCCTACTTTTCAAAAATTGTCTCGCTCAAAACCATGGTTGATCATATTTATGGTAGAGCCAATATCATTCAAGGAGTGCGCCCGCACATGTTTTTGAAAGAGCTGTCATTGTATGTTGACTACTGGAAAGAGTTGGTGGAAGACAGCAGAAAGCACTTTGACAAACCTCAACAAAAATATGTGGAGAAATTCCGCAACAATCTCTTCGATGGCATCACCTACTACCGTGGGTTGTCTGATCGGCTTCATGACGAGTTTGCTGATATGACATCCACTATGAACACCAAGTTGGATGAATTTGAAGCAGTATTGAATCAATGGCTCGACATAAAACCAACCTGAGAAGAAAGTTTTCAGGTGGTCAATAGGCCGTACTTCAAGTCAAATATCCACATGGTAGGTCATGCCATTGACATTTAATCTTTAAACATGGGTGATCACTTCCGCTTTGTCAAAGAAATCGTGCTTTTGGCGAACATTATTCTGAGTAAAGACATTTACTTAAAATAACCATGAAATAACTCAGGTCAAATCATGAAAAATCCTTAGGATATAGGGTTTGTTTCTGATTGCGAGAGTTATAAATTTGCATTCAATTTTTATTCGTTTAAAACAATTACCATCATGTCAAAAGTAAAAATCGGGATTAATGGATTCGGAAGAATCGGACGCCTTGTTTTCAGAGTAGCTGCCGAAAGTCCAAATATTGAAGTTGTAGGTATCAACGATCTTATCAACGTTGATTATATGGCTTACATGCTAAAATATGACTCTACACACGGTCAGTTCAAAGGAGATGTGGAAGTGAAAGACGGCAAGCTTGTCGTAAACGGAAACGAGATCCGTGTAACTGCCGAAAGAAATCCTGCAGACTTGAAGTGGGGTGATATCGGAGCAGAGTACATCGTAGAATCAACTGGTCTTTTCCTTACAAAAGAATCAGCACAAGGTCACATCGACGCAGGTGCTAAGAAAGTTGTGATGTCTGCACCATCCAAAGACGACACTCCAATGTTCGTAATGGGAGTGAATCAGGATAAATATACTTCTGACATGGTGTTCGTTTCTAATGCTTCTTGTACTACCAACTGCCTTGCGCCGGTAGCAAAAGTGTTGAATGATAAATTCGGTATCGAAAGTGGTCTTATGACTACAGTACATGCTACTACAGCTACGCAGAAAACTGTGGACGGTCCTTCTATGAAAGACTGGAGAGGCGGACGTGGCGCTGGCCAAAACATCATCCCTTCATCTACAGGAGCAGCAAAAGCTGTGGGTAAAGTGATCCCTGAATTGAATGGGAAACTTACAGGTATGGCATTCAGAGTTCCTACTCCGGATGTTTCTTGCGTTGACCTTACTGTTAACCTTAAGAAAGAAACCACTTACGAAGAAATCTGTGCCGCAATGAAATCTGCGTCAGAGAACGAATTGAAAGGTGTGCTTGGTTACACAGAAGATGCCGTAGTTTCTAACGACTTCATCGGTGACGCCAGAACTTCAATTTTCGATGCAGGTGCTGGTATCCAGTTGACTCCTACATTCGTGAAAATTGTTTCATGGTATGACAATGAGTGGGGTTACTCTTCTAAAGTAGTAGAGCTTCTTGAGTTCATCTCATCTAAATAAGATTTAAAAATCTACATTGAAAAAGGCTTCCATTTGGAAGCCTTTTTTGTTTTTCACGCTCTTCTACACCGTCTTTGCGAGCGAAGCGAAAAGCAGCAGTGTCACCCTGACTGGGCGTCCCCGATCTGTCGAAGGGTCATCACTGCGAAGAAGAGTGAAACGCAGCGTGACAATCTCATCAGGGTTACCCTAAACTTCTTGAATTGTCATGCTGACTAGGCGTCCCCGAGCCCTCGAAGCATAAACAATTCATTACTGTGCCTACCCTTCGAGTGCCTCAGGGTGACACCAGACACCAGAGTTCAGAATGACGGAAAGTAAGGAGAGTGCCTCAGGTTCAGAATTACGGAAGGTAAGGCTACCATGGCGTCATTATCTCAATAGCCGAACAGCTCTGCGATTCTATCCTCATCTTCGTTCTGTTCAAATTCGGCTTTTAAAGCCAGGCATTCGAAAGAAAAAGTGTCTGAGTCAAATGAATTGGAAATGCCGCTTCCCACGTAGTAGGGGGTGTGTTGGTGAGAATTCGTTTTTAAGATCACATCTATTTCTTCCTTAATCTTGTTGGAAAACTCGGAGGCATCCTTGAGTATTATCTTTATGGTGTGTGAGTCCAGGAGCTTAAAAATCCCATGATATGAAATAGCAGAAACCACAATGGTTGCCCCACCGGTTTTGGTCAGTTCCAGATCACCTTTGAGTATCTGATCGGCTCGTTTGAGATGAAGCGAGTATTTCCCTGAATACTTCACGATCATTTTGAAATCGCTATTTAAATCATCCAGATTGTTTGGAGTGAAAGTTTCGGCTACCATGACCTTCTCACTTAGATAATAAGCTATTCTGGGGTCTATTTCACCTTTCAGCCTGCTTTCCAGGTTGGCATCCGAATCCATTTTCTCCAGCACCACATTTCCAGCAACAGGAAAACCATCTCTTTTTACCGTGCTATATCCTCCCATGAGAATTGGGCGTCCGTGCTTTTCTGTACCCGAAAAAAGACATATCAGCTTTTTTACTGGCGTAGTGTCTCCCTTTTTTTCAGCTTGGATAAATGTGTAGTTCTCTACCACATCGTAGGTGCCTTCCCAGTATTCGTTCATCGGATACTCTATGGTCACTTTTTTCTTGTTCACAATGTGTATAATCGCTCTGCCTATGGTTCCTCTTGCAAAAGCATAGTAATACATGATGTAAACCATCCTTTGAGCCAACTGTTGTTGAGGTCTGGCATCTCCATTGTTAGAAATGGTGTTGCGTGTTTCGTCGTATGACAGGTTGTATTCTTGGAGCAGCTGAGAGACCAATTCTGACCTTGTTTTTTTCTCAATGACTGTCTGCGGGTATTTTTCGAAGTTTTTGGCTTTACTCAGCGATGTGTAGTTTAACTGGCTCTCTACCTCTGATTGCGTGATTTTTTGGGATTTGAGAAATGAAAGAATGAGATCAATACGCTCGGCTAAGGTTTTTCCTGAGTTATCCATGCATTAAAATTAGGTAGAAAAATTCTGAAATTTTCTTAAATAAAATTCTTCTAATCGCTGTAAGTGTTGATTAGGTTCTCTTTTTCTTAACATTGGCATAATTAGTGAAAAGAAGAAGAATCTTCTGTAGTTCACTTGTTTTATTTAACAATCAATAACAAAAGGGTCTATGAAAAGAATTTTTACACTATTTCTCGCCTTGCTTTTTTTTATGAGCAGGCATGCCTATTCACAGGGAGATGTGACGGGAACAGTCACTGACATTGAAGGAGAAACACTTCCGGGAGTCACAGTTATTGTGAAAAATACCTCGAATGGAGTGGTCACAGATGTGGACGGCAAGTACAAGCTTAAAGCACAAACTTCTGATGTCCTTGTATTCTCATCAGTAGGATTTAAGGTTGTCGAGGTTCCAATAGATGGTAGGACTGTTATCGATATCCAAATGACTGATGAAGTACTTGGCCTGGATGAAGTAGTAGTTATTGCCTACGGAGAAACACAAAAACGTGAGTTCACAGGCTCATTGGCAACAGTCGGGGCGAAAGACCTGGAGCAAACACCACAAACCAGTCCTATTCAGATGATTCAGGGACGTGCGGCTGGTGTTTTGGTCGAAGATGATAGCGGAGCACCCGGATCTGTCGGATCTATTTTGATCAGAGGAGCGGGTAGTTATGGAGACAATGGTCCTTTGTATGTTATTGATGGTATTCCTACCAGCAATTTCCAAGCCTTCAATCCGAATGATATAGCTTCTATCTCTGTTTTGAAAGATGCGGCCGCAACGAGTATCTATGGATCCAGGGCATCAAATGGTGTGGTTCTGATCACTACCAAAAAAGGTAAGGCTGGCAAAACCAAAATCACATTTAATGCTCAATCTGGTTTTTCAGACCTTGAAAATCCAAACAACTTCAGATTGATGAATGCCTCAGAGTACACAGATTATTATCGTGAGGCGTTTTCCAATGCGGGACTTGATTCTGAGCTGCTTATGCCGGCAAACTCTGATAGCCTGAATACCGACTGGCTCGATGGAGTGCTCAGAAATGGGAAAACACAACTTTATGAGGTGACAGCATCGGGTGGATCTGACAAGGCTACACACTATATGTCGGCGAGTTATTTCAAACAACAAGGAATTGTAATCGGAACGGATTATGAGCGATACACAGGAAGACTCAATCTCAACCTTTCTCCTGTAGATCAACTCAACGTGCAGCTTGCCGTTTTGGGGTCATTCGCTAAAAATGATTTGCAATTTGCAGATGGTGGACGAAGCGGTATTTATTCGGGAGCATTCAATGTGGCGCCAACTGCCAGCCCTTTTGCTACAGCATCAACACCTTTAAATCTGAATGGATTGGGGTATAATTTTGATCTACCAAGTAATGCAGGGCACAACCCTTTGGCCGCTGAGGCATTGAACACTCGCGAAAGCCAAACCTATCGTGCTCTCCCAACAGCAAAAGTGACAGTGGAGCCAATCGAAAATTTGGTTTTAACATCGTCTGCTTCGGTTGATTTTGCGGTATCGAAGGAAAATGCTTACCAGTCTAAGTATTATTATGCTGAGAGCGACAATGGGTTGGGTGAATCTATCACCGACTATGAAGTATCTACAAACGTGAACTTCACTGCGAAGTATGATTTCACTATTGGATCTGATCATGTCATCACTCCAATGGTGGGTACAGAGCGCTACCGAAAATCATACGAATCACAATCATCAGAATCCAGTGAGTTTGGTTTTGATGGAATCCCAGGTGTAGGTGCTGGTTCCATACTTAGAGATATCAGCTCTGACTATACTGCCCATACTTTGGTGTCTGTGTTTTCAAGAGTAAACTATACTTTTCAGGATAAACTATTTCTTGACTTTTCCTATAGAGTAGATGGTTCTTCACGATTTGGTCCGGAAAACAGATGGGGTAATTTTTATAGTGTAGGTGCTGGTTTTGACCTTTTGGAAGAAGAGTTTATCAAAGCCGTCGATGCGATCTCATTTTTGAGAGTTCGTGGAAGTTATGGTATCCAGGGTAACTATCAGATCGGTGATTATCAATGGAGAAAAACGTATAACTCCAATGGAGCATTCATAGTGCCAGGAGGAGGAAACCCGGGAGCACAGCCCGAAAGTCCAGGAAACGAATCCCTACAATGGGAGGAAAGTGTGTCTTCTAATGTGGGCTTAGATTTCGGACTATTCAAAAACAGAATTTCTGGAACGTTGGAGTATTATAGCCGTGGTTCTGATGCCCTGCTTGGAGCACGCGAAATCTCAAGAACTTCAGGTTTTGCGAGTTTTGTTGATAACATCGGAGATATCCGAAACTCAGGAATGGAGATAAGTCTGAGTACAGTCAATATTCAGAAAAATGATTTCACATGGTCAACAGACTTCAATATCACTTTTAACAAAAGTGAAATCATCAAGCTGAATGCAGATTCGGATACTACCTCCACTACTACAACTGCAAATATCAAAGGGCAGCCTTTCGAGCAGTGGTTTTTGCCACAATATGCCGGTGTAGATCCAGCTACAGGCCAGCCGCTTTATAGAAATGCTGACGGAGAACTGACGCTCGACGAAAACGAAGCGGAAAGAAGAGTAAGCGGTAAGTCTGCTTTGAACCCGGATTTTTACGGAGGTCTTACAAACACCTTGCAGTACAAAGGATTTACTCTGTCTGCCATGTTCTATTTCAAATATGGATTTAAGGTTTACAACGACCTGAAGCAGCAACTATCTGTGCCAGGAAGAAACAACAACACCGCTGCTAATCTTGCCAGATGGCAACAGCCCGGTGATGTGACGGATGTTCCCAAAGTTGATTTCAACGATCAGAGTTCAGCACAATTCAACTCTACAAGATGGTTGGAAGATGGTTCATTCATCCGATTGAGAAATGTTAGTCTTTCATACTTGGTGCCTGCTGAGTATTCACAGCGAGTGGGGCTGTCAAACCTGACACTGAGCATACGTGCAGTGAACCTTTTGACTTTCACCGAATACTCAGGGTTTGATCCTAATGTAGGAAGTGTCAATGAGGATGATGATTATCCTGTAAACAGAACAATAACATTTGGTCTTTCTGCTTCATTTTAAACACGAACTGACATGAAATTAAAATACACTACGATATATACCATCCTCATCTTATCGGTTTTCAGCTGTGATGATTTTTTGGATGAAGTACCACAAACGCTTGTGGTACCGGAAGTAGCATTAGCTACAGAAGCGGATATTGTTACTGCGCTCCATGGTGCATACTCAATACTCAACGATGACGGCTTTGCAATGGAGCACAATGTGATAGCCGATGCTGCCACTGACAATGGCAAAGTGCCTTCAGATGTGGAATCGGCAGGTACCTCCAGCGATAGAATTCCTTATGCATACTCTTTGGATCTGAATGATCAGTTTACAGCCAATGAGCTGTGGCGAGAGGCGTATCAGTCTATTGCTGCGGTAAACAACATACTGGATAGACTTGATGAAGTTGAATTCGGAGTTGAATTTGAAGACAGAGTAAAAGCTGAATGTCTTTCTATCAGGGCTCTACTTCATTTTTCACTGATTGAAGTATTTGCTCAGGACTACAATTACACAACTGATCAAAGCCATCCGGCCGTGCCATATATCAAAAAGAGCACGCCTGGAGCGGCTGTGGGTAGAAATACCATGGCTGAAGTTTATACCGAGCTTTTTGCTGATATCAATGAAGCGCTTCCTTTGTTTCAATCCTCAGGTGATGTGCTTACCATGCAGGGATACCGCGCAGGTGGGTCTATCTATTTTATGAACTATTATGCCGCGTTGGGCCTGAGAGCAAGATTGCATTTTTATAGCACGGACTATCCAAGTGCACTGACTGATGCCAACGAAATTCTCAGCGGGCCATTTACTTTGGAGCCTACATATACTGTCAGTCAGTATGATAACGACGGTGAAGTAGGCGACTTTGTAGATCAGTGGTACGGTCTGGCACCAATACTGGGAGGAGAGGCCATTTTTCAATTGGATGTTGACTCAGACGATGGAAACTTCGCCAATAGATCTTTGATTGATATTTATACTGCCAACAATGGAAATGCTGCTCACGCGGTTTCTCAAGATCTCATTGATTTATATGAAGCAGGAGATGCCAGACTAGCATGGTACCTTGATGAAGCTGCTACTCCTGCCACGGATTTGCACGTGTTTAAGTATCCTGGCGGTCTCGGAATCAATGCCGATGCACATCACTTCCCTGTGATGAGACTCACAGAGTTTGCCCTTATGGCTGCAGAGTGTGAGGTTCTAACTGGCGGAGATGAGGGCAGAGCCCTAACGCTTGTAAACCAAATTACCTCAAGAGCAGGAGCTTCTGCAATTGCTTCTTCCGGAACTCAGCTTCAGGAGGATATCATCACAGAGCGAAGAAAAGAACTGGCGTTTGAAGGTCACAGGCTCTACGATTTGAAGAGGTTGCAGAGAGGGTTCACCAGAAATGATTGTCTACTCAGCAACGGAAATTGTTCAGTGACATATCCGAGTGACCTGTACGCATGGCCTATTCCTCAGTATGAAACTGCGGCAAATCCAGCCATAAAATAAACAGAGGTTCAATCAAAAATTCTAAGTAAATGAGATATTCAATATTTATAATAGTTATAGCCTCCGTGTTGTGTACTTCTTGTTTTGAAGAACAGGATTTTGCCGGAGTAGCTAAAGAAGTACAATACTTAGCTGTATCCGAAGATGGCGCTACAGTACTGGAAGGCACAGATTCTGAAGTCACGATAGACTTCATTTATTCCGGAGTTTCGCCCAAGTCGGACGTTGCGATTCCAGTGAGTTTGGTTACAGATGAAACTACAGCTGTAGAAAACGTCGATTACACACTGGATGCGACGCTTGGTTCAATGACCATTGCCGCAGGATCATTCAAAACATCTCTGAATGTGACCATTTTGGATAATGATGAAGCCGTGGGGCCTAGAAGTTTGGTTTTTGCACTGGCAGAATCAGCATCTGTGCCTACAGGGTTTTTGGGAGCGGAGGAAGGTCGCACGTTTACTTTGACCATCAATGAAGACGATGCGATTACTTTTGGCTATACCAGTTTTGAAGAGCCTACTGCCGGTCTTGTCAACAACTATCCTTCTCAGGATGGTGTGGAGCAAGTAAATGTGGAAGGTGAAAATAGCGTTGATTATGTTTCTACCGGTGGTGAAATGGGCTTCAATACCTCTTATGTCGCCGGACAAGAGGGTGGCGCTGACAGTGGTTTGCTCTTTGGAGTATCAAAATTCACTTCTGATACTGAGTGGGGGTACGATTTGGGAAGCTTTACCGATGGAGTTCAGGCATATAGCACATCAGACGCTGATGGTCTGGCTGAAATCGTTTTTGATGAACTGACCATTCCAGGTGAAATAGGACTACTTCAAATATCACTCGACCTTTGGTTTTCTGATAGCTCATGGGAAGAAGATGATGAAATTGATTTGATCTGGAGAACGACAGATGGAGATGAACTCATCCTGTCTCTGCGCTCTGATGGCGCATCTATGACAAACTCATCAGATGGTTCTGGAGATGTGATCGTAGATCAGTGGACGTCATTTGTGGCAGAGGTATCAAGTATCAAGACCGGAAGCCTGGTGATTCAGATTGGTACAGACAGTGGGTCTGAAATTGCCTTCATTGATAATATCGTAATCAAAGGACTATAAGTTTTACCCCACTATAGGCTTGGAGTATGCTTAGCCTAAAAGCTTGCATACCCCAAGCCTGTTTTATCTAAGATCAGTTAAAAATGCAATTGGAAACAGTATTATCCAAAAGAGTAATAAGCTCTGTCCAATCATCTACGGTACGTATCGCTGACAAAGCAAAAGTGCTAAGAGAGCAAGGGCATGAAGTATATGACTTTTCTGCGGGTAGGGCCTTTGAGGCTACTCCGGCATATGTAATGGAGGCGGCCATGGAAGCCATGAGAAGTGGCGATACGCATCAAACCATGGCACAGGGAACAACCGCCTACCGCGAGGCTTGTGCCGCAAAACTCAGCAGGGAAAATCACATTTCTGCCGATCCTGTTACAGAAATCATCGCCACCATGGGTTGCAAGCAAGGGCTCACCATCTCACTGTTGGCTATTTTGAATCCGGGAGATGAGGTGATCGTGGAGGACCCTTGTTTTGTGAGCTATAAGCAAACCATTCAATACCTGGGAGGAGTGGCCGTCACCGTTCCTTTATTGAAAGAAAACCATTTTCGATGGAAAAAAGAGCAGCTGCTAGAGGCCGTCACCGACAAAACCAAAGCCATCATCATGTGTACTCCTCACAACCCAACCGGAGTAGTACATAGTCAGGAAGACTTAGAAGAAATCGCTCAGGTAGCCCGTGAGCACAATATTTTTGTGATCACCGACGAGCCTTATGAACGTACGGTTTGGGCGGGGCGCAAACATATCAACATGGCCACATTGCCTGGCATGAAAGACCTCACCATCACACTCATGAGTTTGACCAAGAGCTTTTCTATGGGAGGCTGGAGGATTGGGTTTGCCTATGCCAATGAGTCGCTCATTTATCAGATGACCAAGCTACAGCAGCATTTGATTACGTGTGTAAGCTCCTTCGTGCAGGTGGGTGGAGCAGTTGCCTTTGCCGATGAACCAAGGCAGGAAGTGCTTCAGTATTGGAAAGAATGGGAAGAAAAGGTGAGTTTTTTCACCAGCAAACTGGACCAAATAGAAGGACTCAAGTGCTATACCCCAGAAGCCGGATTTTACGCCTGGGTGGATATCTCTGAGTTGGATATGGACTCGGTGACGTTTTGCGATCAGCTACTCACCGAAGAAAATGTAGCCGTGATCCCGGGATCATCTTTTGGAAACCAGGGGGATGATTATATCAGAATTACCTGCGTGAAATCCTGGGATGAAATAGCCGAAGGCCTCAAACGAATTGATGGATTTGTGCAAGGACTCTAAAATTGATAGCTTCTAAAATGTTTAAATTTTACAGTAAGATATCATTTGCTTCTCGTGTTTTGATCTGGATGTTTCTGGGCTCAGTTCTAGGACTTATTTTCAGGGATCAAATCCTTTTTGTGAAACCAATCGGAGAGATCTTTTTGCAGCTTCTCATAATGGCTGCCATTCCGTTGGTTTTTTTCAATCTACTCTCTGGCCTTACCGCCATCGGTACCGTGCAGTCATTCGGTAAAATCGGGCTGAAAGTAATCGTTTATTACTTTTTCTCTACAGCCATGGCCATTACCGTGGGTATAGGGATCATGTCGTGGACGGAGGCCGGAGTGGGCATGCAGATGAAAGGAGATGTGCCTGATGATATTGGGCAGATGCCTGATATTGGCAGTTTGCTGATGGGCATGGTGCCTACCAATATCGTAAGGTCTTTTGCTGAGGGCAATCTTATACAGATAGTGGTTTTTGCCATTCTGCTAGGCGTGGTGGTTTTGAATTTGCCATCAGGTAAGAAAGAATGGTTTCAGGATGGTTTTGAACGCATAGCCGAGCTCATGCGCAAACTGGTCGAACTGATATTAAAAGCGTCACCACTGGGATTGGGTGCCCTGATGGCCGCCACCTTTGCGGAATACGGCAGTGGCATTGTGGGCTCACTCACCATGTTCATTGGCAGTGTCTATTTGGGGCAGTTCATAATGGTTGTTTTTTATGTGATCATTTTAAAATTTATCGGGAGGATTAGCCCTGTATGGTTTTTTAAGCAAACGTCGGCCCTGTATGCCACTACTGTAGCCACGTGTAGCAGTCTGGCCAGTCTGGCTGTTTCTCTGGATATAGCCGAGGAAAAACTAAAACTCCCAAAGAAGATATTTTCATTTACACTGCCCCTCGGAGCACAGTTCAACAAGGACGGCACCTCCATCATGCTTTCCGCGATTTTGATTTTTACAGCACAGGCGGTGGGGCTTGAGTTTAGTATTGGACAAATGGTGCAAATCGTGATAGTGGGGCTACTCATATCCGAAGGCTCCACAGGGATACCGGGAGGAGGCCTGGTTGTAGCCATGCTGTTTGCCAAAGCCTTCAATCTTCCATTAGAAATTGTAGCTATAGTTGGGGGTATTTACAGACTGATAGATATGGGCAACACCACAGTAAACTGCATGGGTGATATGGTGGCTACCAGTATCATCTCAAGATTAGAAACGAATTGGAAACCTAACAAGATTTAAAAGGTATGAATTGTAAGCGTATTGTTTTTTTAGTATTTATTCTTTCGTCATTTATTTCTTTGGCTCAAAATCATGGAACCAGAGAAGATCGGGAAGCACTTTTTGATTACATCCTGAGTAAGACAGAAGATAGAGAAGCAAGGTCTTCTATAAAGGAAGTCAACTTTGGTATTGATGTGCTGGAGGAGATGGAAAGCGTGAGGGCGGAATTTCTGGCTGCTCAAAACGATACTGATTTGTATTATGCCATTCAAAAGCTTAGCGCAAAAAGAAAGGATCGACACTTGTCGTTGGATGTTATAGAAGGAGGGCTTGTACTACCCGAAATAGACAAGGGGCAAGCACCAATTCGTTTTTATCCTGATTTTGGAGAGGACGAGGTTGTGTTTTTTGTGGCTGATTTGGGAACCAGTATCAATAAAGCTTCAAAGAAAGCACAGCTTGGAGATATACTGCTTTCGGTAAACGGAGAACCGATTGCTGATTATATGAACAAGGTCTCCGAATACACACGGTTTTCAACCTGGAACAATTTTTACGTAAGATTTGGATACAGTCTGGGACAAAAGTCGGACAAGCTTCCGCCTTCGTTTTTCAAGGAAGACCTTACGCTTACTTTGAAAAAGAGCAACGGCAAAACCTACGAAGTGACGCTTCCATATATGGATGAAGTAGAGTGGCAAAGAGGCTGGGTGGATAAGTCTTATGATGGTTTCAAAAAAGTAGAAGCCTTTAAGTTTGACTCATTCGAACTCTATGTGCCTACTGACAAAAAGAACAAAACCCTGCTGCTTTGGTGGTACGGATTTAGGGGAGACTTGCCGGAAGCTTCTGATGCGCTGGTAGAATATGCCTCAGCCAATGACCTGTTGGACTATGACCTGATCATTGATGCCATCAACAGTCGTGGAGGAAGTCAGGGTGCTTACGCGCTGGCCAGACTTACTTCGGTTCCGTTTAGGACCACAGGAGGAAACCTTAAACTCAGTGACATTACCAGCGACTTCATTGATGGCTACACAGACAGATACCTGAGCCGCAAGGCCATAATGGATGGTGAAGGCAGAGAAACCGAAGACGATGGAACCTGGGCCATAGACTGGCTACACGGGCCCGTGCTGAAAGGCTTAGCTGCGGGGCAGGAGTACAGTAACAATACGCCATTCAAATGTGCGCACTTGCCACATTACTCTGACTGGATGATGCCGCCTGCCGACAAGCATTTTACCGGAAAGATGGTAGCGTTTTTCGGCCCGTGGGGTGGTTCACATCTCACACAATTTTCCAGTATGCTCATTGACAACCAGCTAGCGTACACCATCGGTATGCCGGATGGAGGATACAGCAACACCTGGGAATGGGAAGAGGATCTGGTTTTCCCGACTACAGGAAAACCCGTGGTGTCATTTATGTGGAGCATCGGTCATACGATTCGCCCCAACGGGCAGGTAGCAGAGGGGAATCCTCCCATGGTAGATGAATATATTCCCGTCACTCAAAAGAACTATTTCACCTACAAATCGACACTTGTAGAGAAAGCCCTCGATTGGCTGAAGGAATCTAAATAGGAAATTTTATTGCTCGTCATGACAACCAACAAGCTTTTTATATTCTTCATTTTATTGCTGTCGGTAGATGCGCTGCTGGCTCAGCCTCTGCAATACGAAAACATAGGCCCGTCGCGAGGCGGCCGTGTCACGGCTGTCGCTGGCGTGGAAACAGCTCCCAATGTGTTTTACATGGGGGCAACCGGAGGTGGGCTTTGGAAGTCTGAAAATTTTGGTGCGAGCTGGCGCAATATCTCCGATGGATATTTCAGTACGCCTTCTATCGGCGCTATTGCTGTGTATCAGCAAAACCCTGACATCATTTATGTGGGAACAGGCTCTGACGGAATACGCAGCAATGTGATAGTGGGTAAGGGCGTTTACAAATCCACGGATGCAGGAAGCACATGGTCGTTTGTCGGGCTCAAAGATGCCGGGCAAATTGGGACGGTTTTGATCCACCCTGAGAACCCGGAGTTGGTCTATGTTGCCGCAATAGGACATCCCTTTAAGAAATCAAAAGAAAGGGGAGTGTACAGGTCCAAAGATGGGGGTGAAAACTGGGAAAACATCCTGTTTTTGTCCGACTCGGTTGGGGCGCTTGACATGGAGTTTGCGCCCAATAATCCGCAGATGCTCTATGTGAGCATGTGGCGTGGAGAGCGCAAGCCGTGGACCATTATCAGTGGTGGTGCGGAAGACGGTATTTTTAAATCTACAGATGGGGGAGATACCTGGGAGCGCAAATCGGAAGGACTACCGACCGGACTGACGGGTAAGATAGATTTTGCAGTGAGTGCTCAGAAACCTGAGCGTGCATGGGCCCTGATACAGGCAGATGGCGGGCAGCAGGGGCTGTATCTTTCCGATGATTATGCTGAGAGCTGGACCCAGGTAGAGATGCCACCAGCAACACACAAAAGCATCATGTACCGCCCTTTCTATTTTACCAACCTGGATGCCAACCCAAAAAATGCCGACAACATCTGGGCGGGGACAAAAGTCTTTTGGACTACCTATGATGCTGGCAAGACATGGAAGCAGATCCCTTCCACACATGCCGATCATCATGATCTTTGGATCAATCCGATGGATACCACCATCATGATAGAAGGAAACGATGGGGGCGCGGCAGTCTCGCGTGACGGAGGGCAGCAGTGGTCCACAGTCTTTAACCAGCCTACGGCCGAACTGTACTCTTGCCACGTAGATGATCAATATCCCTATTATGTTTACTCCGGCCAGCAAGACAACTCTACCATTCGGGTGCCGAGCGCACAGCCTTATTTGGACGTACTCAACAGCAATGACAATCACAACATGAATGACATGATGTATTGGGAAGATTGTGGTGGCTGTGAGACAGGGCCTGTGATCCCCAAGCCGGGAAACCCTGATGTCATTTATGCCAATTGCAAAGGACAATTCAGTGTGTACTACCGCAGTGCGGGTGTGGAGCAGAGATATTACATAGGAGCCGAAAGCCTCTACAGCAATCACCCGGATAGTATCACGTACCGATTTCAGCGGGTCACGCCTATGGAGGTATCTCCTCACAATCCGGATGTGGTGTATTATGGATCTCAGTTTCTACACAAAACCGACAATGGAGGGCAGACATGGTCTCAAATTTCTCCTGACCTTACGGCAAATGAGGTTCAGTACAGAATGCGGAGCGGTGGCCCGATAGATGAAGATATTTCCGGAGAAGAATATTATGGGGTCTTGTATGCCATACGCGAGTCTCCGCTCAAAGCTGGAGTTATTTGGACAGGGTCAAACGACGGGTTGTTTCATGTCACACAGGATGGCGGGCAGACCTGGGCCAACATCACACCGGACATGCCCGGGGGCGGAAGAGTCTCCAATATTGAAGTTTCACCCTTTGATCCGGCCAGGGCGTATTATGCTGTCTATAGGGATTATTTGGGCGATGACACGCCTTACCTGTATGCTACAAAAGATTATGGTAAAAGCTGGAAACTGCTTACCAATGGAATTCCAGCGGACTACCCGGTGAGGGTGGTGAGAGAAGACCCTAACCGCGAAGGCTTGCTTTACGCCGGTACAGAATTTGGATTGTTCGTATCCTTCAATGCAGGTATCGATTGGCAATCCTTTCAGAGGAATTTGCCAATCGTTCCTGTTACTGATATTCGCATTCATCGTGGGGATTTGGTGCTTTCTACACTTGGACGTTCGTTTTGGGTCATGAGAGATATTTCGCCGCTTTGGACACTGGATTTGAATCAAAAAAGAAAAGCCCCGGTTCTGTATAAACCGCGCAATACAGTGGGTGGAGTTTCTAAAATTCAGTTTTCTCTTCCTGCCAAAGTCAAAGACACCATCGTCCACTTTGAGTTCAAAAAAGACGGCCAGCTGGTGCATGCCAAGGACGAAAATCTGAGTCTGCTGGAGCCGGATGAATGGGGGATAAGAACCACAGAATGGGATCTGAAACATTACCTGAGCAACGGTGAGAAGGATTTTGCAGGACCGAAAGTTTCGCCGGGAAAGATTGACGTTACCATGGAGATAGGCGGCAAAAAGGCCACCCAGTCTTTTAACTACTCGATCAACCCCAATCTGCAAGAAATTGGTGTGACAGAAAGCGATTTGGCTGAACAAGAAGAGCTGGGATTGAAAGTAGCAAGACTCGTGGTGGATATAGAGCAGCACATAGCAGCATTGCAACGAGACCTCAAGGAGGCAAAAGGAACCGAGGATGTAAAAAGCATAAAAGCCGAAATATCAAAGTTTAAAAAAGGGCCCAAGCGATATGATGAACCTCAAATCCTGGAGCACACAAAGTACTTATATACCATGATCACCAGGGCGGATCAAAAGCCAGGTGAGGATGCTTACGTCCGATACGAAAACCTTAAAAAAGACTTTGAGAAAATGATGAAATAGTGCGGGCAGGTTTAGATCGCGCTCCGGATTAAATACGTTTTCTCATCAGACTACAAATTGTACATTATCAAACAGCAATGGAAGGCTCCTGGCGGAGAGTCTTTCTTGTTGGGGGGTGATCGACCGGATGTGGTTCTGTCTTTTTTCGGGCCATATTTCCCTCCGTTACAAAAATCAATATCAGCAATGTGCCTGTAGCCTTTATGGGTGCCACGGGAGCGGTATCGCTTCTATTAGGTGAAAGATGCGATGGCACAAAAGCCTGTGGCTTTTCCAACGATTTCCCGTGCAAATGGGACTATATAGCAAACCAATGATGACCATGAAAAGACTCATTTTTTTACTTGCTATCCCCGTTCTATTTGCCTGCGAAGAAACAGACGATGGTTCCGAGTGTCCCCCTAATGCAAGTTGCATCGAACCCATAGAACTGAGTCAGCCCTATCTGGACTCCATGCGAATGGCCATCATCGATTTGGCTGTGACATCTGCCTGCAGTGAAACAGAAACATGCCATTTTATCGGGTTTGGCAGCAAGCCATGTGGCGGTCCGTGGGAGTATCTGATATATTCTTCAGAAGCGGACACTGCCTATCTGCATGCTTTGGTCACGAGCTACAATGACCTGGACAAACAATACAATGTAGCGTCTGGCAAAGCTTCGGATTGTGCCATAGCCCCGGCACCTGATAGCATAGTATGCGATGGCCCAGGCTGTGTTGGGTACCGTCAGGGTGTGGCTTATGCCGATGGTGTTTGCTGTAATTGATGAAATGAAGTCACCTCAAAACGGAGCAGTGTTACGCCCTTCCACACCGTCATTGTGAGCGGAGTGTAACGGAGCGTAACAATCTCATAAGGGTTACCCTGACCTGGCGTCCCCGAACTTCTTGAATTGTCATGCTGACTAGGCGTCCCCGAACTTCTTGAATTGCCACCCTGAGCCTGTCGAAGGGAATGTCACCCTGACTGGGCGTCCCCGAGCTGTCGAAGGGTAGTCATTACCTGAAACGAAGCAGATCTCTCATCTAAGCATGAGATTCTCTCACCCTCGTGCCTCAGGTTCGGAATGACGGAAAAGTGAGCGTTCCTCAGGTTCAGAATGACGTTGTTTTATACCGTCATTGTGAGCGCAGTGAAACGTAGCAGTGTCACCCTGAGCCTGTCGAAGGGTCATCACTGCGAAGAAGAGTGAAACGGAGCGTAACAATCTCATAAGGGCTATCCCGAACGCTTGAATTGTCATGCTGACTAGGCGTCCCCGAGCTGTCGAAGGGTCATCACTGCGAAGAAGAGTGAAACGCAGCGTGACAATCTCATCAGGGTTACCCTAAACTTCTTGAATTGTCACCCTGACTGGGCGTCCCCGACCTGTCGAAGGGTAGTCATTACCTGAAACGAAGCAGATCTCTCATCTAAGCATGAGATTCTCTCACCCTCGTGCCTCGGGTTCAGAATGACGGAAGGTAAGGGGAGTGCCTCAGTGTGACACCAGACACCAGACACCAGAGTTCAGTATGACGGAAAAAAAAGGCGCGTACCCCACATTTCAATTACTCGTCTTGATACCATTAACTACAAGTAAAATACCGGGCTCTCGATAGCGGTGTTTGAAAAAATAATAATATTCATTATTATAGCGTTATTAACCAGTTAAATTATTTTTTCACATAATATCATTAGAACCATGAGTACAGAAAATGTAATCTCTATCGAAATCCCGCCAGCAGACGTGCAAGCAGTAAAAGATGCACTGGCGACCATCCAAACCACACTGGCTCCCTATGTGCTTGCACTGACGCCTGAGCAACGCAAAACCATCCCCAAGATGAGTGATGGCACTGAGCCATTTGTGTCTAAAGTGATGGACTATGCCTCCAGTGATCCACAGTTTGCACCGCCCTACATGGACGTGCCCGAAATGAAAAAGGACTTTGATGCCGTCACGGCACTTATGCCCTTGTTGCGCACCGTGGATCAGCTGAAAAGCAACCTCAATGACACCACCATGATGGCTGGGAGTGAAGCATTTGTATCTGCCTTGAGCTACTACAACAGTGTGAAAATGGCCGCCAAGATGAACATTCCGGGAGCCAAAGCCATCTATGATGATCTGGCTAAGCGATTTACCAAGTAGTCTTCCCCATCGGGAGATTAGGTTGCTTAGTTTTGTTACGGCCACTTAGGCCTATGCCTAAAGAGCCGGTTCTTAAT
Source organism: Cyclobacteriaceae bacterium (assembly GCA_039944535.1). Taxonomy (GTDB): domain Bacteria; phylum Bacteroidota; class Bacteroidia; order Cytophagales; family Cyclobacteriaceae; genus JAMZMI01. Next base: position 434 of record JBDUYP010000019.1, on the reverse strand, counting down.
GGAAGTGTAGCGCAGTGTCCAAAAGATACGAAGCTGCACTTTTTTTATGCCCTCTTGTTTTGCCAGCCATACCCAGGGCTCACCTTAATATCAAAGGGGTACTTCCGAAGTGGGAGGGGGTACTTCCGAAGTGGGTGGGGGTACTTCCGAAGTGGGGGTACCCACTTAAAAGAACCAACGCCGCACCTTTTAGGCCCGAGCTTGCACCTTTTTACCCCAACGTCGCACCTTTTTGCTCCGACCGTGAGCCTTTTTACCTCAACGCCGCACCTTTTTACCTCAACGTCGAGCCTTTTTACTCCAACGCCGAGCCTTTTTGCTCCGCCTTTGCACCTTTTTACCCCGTCACCGAGGTTCTGAAGTGGAGGGGGGTACTTCCGAAGTGGGAGGGGGTACTTCCGAAGTGGGAGGGGGTACTTCCGAAGTGGGGGTAC
>JBDUYP010000018.1:0-95868 GCA_039944535.1 Cyclobacteriaceae bacterium | reverse complement strand
TGGACGAATTTGGATGTGTTTTCCACCTTTGGATCAAAAGCCTCAAACTTTCCTCTTTCTATTGCCATATCGATTGAGCTGTCAAACTCGGCCTTACACTTTGTTTGCATCATTTTGTCCATCACCTCAATAGCGGCTGGCACATCAAATTTCAAACCCAGGGCGGCCAAAGTATCTGCCAGCGCAGTAAACCCAAGCCCCGTTCTCCTACCCCTTTTTCCATTTTCATAAAGCATTTTCCAGGTATCCATCTCCACCTGTTTGACCGTGATAAAGTCTTCGATATCAGGATGGGTGACCTCCATGGTGAGCATGAGTGCTCCTCTCCTTTCATTCTGACTGACTTCCCTTGTCGTATTGCTATAGCGCTCCACTGGAAGTACCGGCTGCATTCATTACTCCTGCGCCCTTCGGCCTTAACTTTGACAGGTCAAAACCAACGCCACATCGACGTTTACACAGCTGCGCCAATTGCTGATCGGTCACCACCATAAGAGTCAAGTGGTGCTTTCACCACTACGCAGTTGGAAAGCGAACCGACCACATAAGGATTGCCCAGGATGACATCACGCTACCTTGAGGAATAAGGTATTTGAAGTCCTTAAATAGCCTGTAAATCACTTCCTCCGAAAGCCTCGAGCGGTTTTGTCCATACTCAGAAAGCAATTGCCTTCTGTCTTTTTTGATTTTATAATTGGATTCGGCACGACCGAATTCTTTGGCCATGCGGCGATGCATATCGTCTGTACTCGTACAACAAGCAGTTTGAACTACAGCCACCGGATTTGGAAGAAGGCATCTGAACGCCAATCGGGGTGAAGAAACTACCTTACACTTATGCCGATGCTCGCAGTAGTCACCTGATATTTCTGCATGGTGTGGGAAAGGCCCAGGGTGATAAATAAGAGCTTCACCGTAAGCCCCGCCGTAAAATTCATACTGCTTTGACTGTACCTAAAGTCTATTGGGTCTTTTGTCAACTGCTCGTATTGCTCATCGATAGGATAATTCCCTAAAATCTGAACGCGAGACCCTGCTCTCGCAAACCCAACTCCACCGTAAATAGTAATTAGGTCAAGATATTCCTTGGAGCCAATTAACTGAAAATTCACTCCATTTATCTTAAAAACGCCTTTATTGTTTTTTGTGTCAGGGTCGCTGTAAGACAAGTCACCGGTTGTAGTTAGCCCATTAAATGCACCCAGCAATGATATACTGACGTTTTGGTACTTCGTTCGCTTAAACCACTGCCCCAGATCATGCTGCAACCCCATTCCGAACATTGATACGCTAGCCCTGCCAAAATCGAGCTTAGGTAGATATCGGAATTTGATATCCGTTCCTGCATACAAGCCAAGTCCAATCTGAACCATCGGTATGGGTACAGCATCGAACCCAATAACATCTTTCATATCGATAGCACCAGGTGGAGAGGTCACTCTTACGAGTGTTTCATCATTTTCATCAAGAATAGTCAGTTCGGGCCTCTGCTCTTTGTTCTGTGGGCCGAAAATGGTTGGTAGCTGAGCAGAGCTTTCATTGCTAAGCTGCAATTTTTCATATTCCGAATTATTAAACCGGAAGGTGAAGTCCGATTTGGGAATGAATGCAAGACTACCCGATATCGTAATGTCAAAACCCAGCGGGTCGTGTGTTTCACCAGTATTGTACCAGCCTGCAGAAAATCCATACCCTACTCCGCTGAAAAGGGGCGCTAGGTAACTTTCCAGAAACTGTTTCCCTTCTTCGGCTCCCACCTGAAGATAAATATCCTGCTCATCCTGAGCTTCAGAAGTCACGCTTCCGAGTAAGATTAAGCTAACCAATATGTATCTCAGGAACCTCATAGCGCTGAATCCAAATCTACAGATACAGTTGTGTCAAAATGAAGGTCAATTGAAAATTTGGCAGGAATTTGATCCACATTACAATCCAGACGAATTACAATAGCCCCGCTGGTAAGCAACTGCTGAGTGGCAATATCCACAGCTTGCTGGCTTGGAAAGATAGAGCCTTCATGCTCGGATTCGAAATCGAATTGATCGAGTTCAAAAAGAGGGTATTCTGTTCCCTCCGAAATCAGATAACCCAACACTGATCCATCCAAAGATAGATTGTCAATATCCGGGTGATAGGTGTAAGTAAGATCATTGATATAGTAGGCCTCTGTATAGTCCTGATATGAACTCAAATCCTTAAAGTCCAAGTCAGATTCGTTGCTTATCTGGGTCCCCAAGTCGCCTTCAAAGTCAAGACCGAAGGTAAGAACCTTAGATATATCAAATTGCCTGGCTTCAGTCCCGCAAGCAGATAACGCGAGAATGAATACAAGATTCACGAGAGAAATTTTCACTAAAAGCAGATTTTGTTGTATTAAGGTAAGATGATTCAATTAAAAATCCTATCCTAAAACTTGCTAATGTGTTAACAGTCAAAATTTTACAGGTTGACTGTGCCTTTTTATGAAAATTTTAACCTGAAAATGAGTCAGCCTTCTTCAAAAACTCAACGAAGGTATCGGAGTGCTGTGCTCCAGAAACGGCATACTTACGCTCTGCCACGAAAAACGGAACTCCCGTAACCCCGATCGTCTGTGCTTCCTTTATATCAGCATTCACTTCTACGTTAAATTCATTACCCATGAGCATGGTTTCTACTTCATTCTCATCCAAGCCTACCTCTTTTCCAATAGCAACAAGCGTGGTGATAGCTGCGATATTTTTGCCCTCTGTGAAATATGCACGAAACAGCGCCTCTTTTGCTTCATCACCCAGTCCTTTTGATTTGGCTAGATGCAACAGCCTATGCGCGTCAAATGAGTTGGCTACAACAGCTTTGTCCATATTGTAATCAAGGCCTTCTCCACTCGCCATTTCCGTGACATGCTTGTTTGCATCGCGGGCGTACTCCAGTGACCAGCCTTTGCGCTCAGCCAGCATTTCACTTACGCTTTGATTGGGGTTGGTTTTGAGTGAGGGGTCGAGCAGGAAGCTTTTCCACTCTACTTCCACTTCTCCGCCGTACTCCGCCACTGCCTTTTCGAACCGACGCTTACCTATATAACAAAACGGACACAGCACGTCCGACCAGATTTCTACTTTCATGGTTGCAATTTAAATGTAGCAACAGGTATTATGGCGTTTTGATTCACTGATTTCACTATTTAATTGATTAAAATTGGTAGAAAGTCTATCAGCCTAAACTCATGGATCCTAAAACCTGCCTCAACTGCGATCATCCAACTTCTGGTCATTTCTGCTCCAACTGCGGACAATCAACGAAAGCACATCGCATCACTTTCTCAGAGACAATAGACGATTTCCTGAGCTCTACCTTCGCACTGCAGGGGCCGCTCATGCATACTATTTGGATGCTGATAGTCAGGCCTGGGAAAATGCTCCATGAGTTTTTGGATGGAAAAAGGAAGGCCTACTATAAGCCAGTCTCCTTCTTTGTGCTCATGACTGTGATCTACCTGCTGGTACGTGAGCTTATCAACTATGACCCATTGGCTGGCCAGCAATATGAGGGAATGGAAAACTACCCCGAACGCGTGCGGCAATCACAAATGGCTGCCAGGTGGATGGTGACCCACATCAACAACGTGATGTTGATATTGGTATTTTCAATCGCCATTGTTCAGAAAGCACTCTTTCCAAGAAAAAATAATCTGGCCGAATACCTGAGCATTGGGTTTTACATTTCGGGTATATATACGCTGGCGGGTTTGTTTATGATGCTAATCATACACTACGTATTTCGCTTTCCTGGTCAGGTGCAGCTACTTTTCCTGCTGTTCTATACATTTTATGTTGTTTATTCCTTTCATCAAAAACACAAATTCTTCCATATATTGAGATATATACTGTCAGCAATTTTTGGATTGCTGCTCTACATACTGCTCGGATTTGGACTGTCGTATTTTGTGGTGGTTTATTGGAAGTGAAATTTTGCTACTACTCTGATGGCTCAAAATATAACGGAAGAGTAAAAGAGAAAGTCGTTCCAACCCCTTCTTCACTAACAACGTCAAAATGTCCCCCGTTAAGTTTGGTAAACTCTTCTACAAGCTGCAAACCAACGCCTAAACCTTTTTCTCCTTTGGTACCAAAGGTGCTTTTCTTTTCTTCGAGAGTAAACAATGTTGCCATTTTGTCCTTTGGAATACCTACTCCTGTATCTGACACAGCCATCAACACTTCATTGCCACGTGGGACAGCCGACAATTCAACTTTGCCATTCTCAGGTGTAAATTTCAATGCATTTGAAGTCAGGTTTCGTAGAATGGTCTCTGTGGTATTTCGATCCGCATAGACTTTTACATCTGGAGTAACGTTGGTTATCAATTCGATTTGTTTCCCATCGGCCATATTCTGCAGTGTATTTTTAATGTTCGCAACCACATCAGAAACATCAAGGTCTCTGGGGTTGAAAGGAATCTGTCCTTGTTGTTGCATCGCCCAGTTGAGGAGATTGTCGAGCAAGCTGGATAAGCGATCCACTGACTCATCTATATCACCTGCCAACTCGATCAGATCTTCTGTTTGCTCAGACGCCACATACATTTTGATCATAGCAGAAATACCAAAAAACGAACTAACTGGACCTCTTAAATCATGTGATATGATAGAAAAGAACTTATCTTTAGTTGTATTCAATTGCTCCAACTCAGTCTTTTGCGTATTGAGTACATTGGCTTGCGCTTCTAACAGTTTGTTGATTCGATTTTTTTCTCGGTAGTTACGAAATATGATAATCAGAAATATGCCTGACAATAGTAAAATCCCTGATAAACCTATTGAGACTAGTTGCTGATTTCGCTTTTGAACGGACAATAAATCAACTTCCACTTGTTTTTGCCCAACCTCAAACTCTGTGCGCAGATCTGCAATACGCTGAGTAGTTTCTTGATCCTGAATGCTGTCCTTAAAGGCTATATATTGTGTCTGGTAATTAACCGCCTTCGCCAGATCTCCTTCATCTTTGTACAGTTCAAAGAGTATCTTTGAAGCATCCCGAATCTGCTCTTTGAGATCTATTTCAATAGCGATATTGAGGCCTTTTTCGGTATATTCGATCGCCTTTTTCCGTTGACCTTGCTCCAGATAAATATTGCCCAGCTGATTATAGTAATCGGCAATACCATATTGATCTCCCAAAGGCTTAAGCATATCTATTGCATCAAAAAGACCTTGTTCGGCTTTGGTATAATCACCTTTTTTCCAATAGACCAAAGCTCTGTTACCAACCGTGTAAGCTTTACCAATCTCTAAATCTATTTCCGCAAAAATGGGTTCAGCCTCATTGTAAAAAGAAATAGCAGAATCCAAATCGTCAATTAAATAAAGGTTATAGCCGGTATTTAGCAAATTAATAGCCAGTTGCCTATTATTACCCGCCTTTCTAAATACCTGAATAGCTTTGACATTGTAGAGTAAAGCATTTTTAGCATCATTGTTAAGGGTATAGCAATTGGCTATCTCACCATAAACAAGACCTAGTAGTTTTAAGAACCTTAAAGTACCGCTCTTTTGAGCTTCATTCGCAGACTTAAATAGGTAGTCCAAAGCTGTCTTAAGGTCCCCTTTGAACCGGTGTGCAAGCCCCAAATGATGGTTGGCCTGACTTATATAATAAGTATTACTTTTTTTCTGAGCCAGATCAAGTAATCTGTTTGCATACTGAAGGATGTCATCTGGGGAAGATGAAGAATACGTGATTGTATATAGAATGAGAAGTTGAGTAGAATCTGGTAAATCCTGATGATCCAGAACAGATTTTAAGCTATCGGCACGTCTTTGGTTTTGAGCGTGAGATAAGTGACTGAAACAAAGCAAAAAGGCTATCACAAAATGGATAGCCCTTATTCTTAACTGTAAACTCATATCACCCGGGACCTTGATCGTTTTTCAAAACTGGATCCAGAGTAAATGGACTGTCAGGGTTCCCATCCACCTTGAAGGTAATGTTAAATTCCTCTTCTCCTGATACTGTCTCTGAAACAGTACCTACAAAGCCATTGGCAGATGAAGGAAGAACTGAAAATACTTCTACGCCATCTTCTTGAGAAAAGGAAATCAAACTAGTACCTGTAGGTGCTATGGTGAACGCTACGGTTTGTCCAGGCGTTGCGTGAATATCGAAGGTTGTGCTATTTCCCGGGGTGTCATCACTATCACCATTATCGTCTGTCAATACCACAGTCGTAGAGAGGTTTGTTGGTGTGATGTTAGCGGTATCTACCGTAACCAATACATTAATGTTTGCCATCGTTATTTAATTAAGCTTGTTGGTAAATGATAGATCAAATTAACCCGACTTTTGCTTCAAATCATAGAAAAGAAATGCTTTTCAGTACAAAAGCTTGAACCGCTATTACTCAGAAGTTCAACAACAAAACCTAAACTATATGCAATATGCTTTTATGACAGAAGATGGATTGTATAGCTACAACAATTGACGAATGTCATCCATCATTCGCTTGACATCTAGCGGAAGTGTACCGTTGTAAATACCTCTAATTCTGCTATGCTGATCTATTAAGATCAGTTTTTCGGTGTGAAGAAAATCCTCCGCTGAGGTCACCTGCTTACCAAAGCCTTCGTCAGCAAAGTACGACTCGCGGGCCAGTCTATAAATATCAGCCTTATCTCCGGTAACCAAATTCCACATATCTGGATTTATGTCGTTGCGCAATGCATAAGTATGAAGCTGCGCTACGGAATCTACCCACGGCATGACGGAATATGAGAGAATCTGAACCTCCCCCGATTCCTGAAACTCATCCTGCACGAGAAGTAGGTTGCCATTCATCTTTGGGCAAACACCCGGGCAAATGGTGAAAAAGAAATTGGCCACATAGACTTTGCCTTGATAGGCCTCCTCTGTTATGGTATCTCCGTTCTGATTAACAAACGAAAAAGGGTCGATCGTATGAACTGTATCTGTTGGCTCATCGATCCACCGGGGCGTCAGGTCTGCTGATGTATAGAACGGTAGCTCGATTTCAACAGATCCCTTTTGATTTGGACTGCACGCACCAATGAGAGCGGCCAGTGCTATAATTGTCATGTTTTTCATCACATTCCTCTGTAAGGGTCAAAATCCCCTGTTTCACCATCGAGCTTAGCGCAGCGCTTCAGCCCAACCAGACCGTATTTTCTGCCATTTTCTCTCACCACATAATTGGACCGAAACTTCCCGTCTGACCTGTACATCTGCTGAGGCCCAAACTCCTTACCGTCCTGATAATTCATATTCATACTCAACCCTCCATCCTCAAACCAAACCTTGTGATTGCCTTCGCTCAGTCCATTTTCGAAGTAATACCGAAACTTCATCTGACCATTGGGGTACCAGGCGACATGCTCGCCGTGTTTCCTACCTCTGATATAAGGGCGGATCATCATGGTGTCACTATTTGGGTAGAATCTAATAAGATCACCGTGAAGCTGCCCTTCATAAAATGGCTCAACCAAGCTCAACGTGCCATTGGGATATGTCTCATGCCTGTAACCAGAAAACACAAGTCCTTGATAGAGCAGGTTGCCGAGCGTGTCGTATGAAATACCAGGCGATTTGGCATCAATCACCACATCAGGAATCTCAATCGTTTCCTGAATTTGCTGACGGTTGTCGCAAGCCCAGAGACTCGCGACAATCATCAACATGAAAATATTACTGTGTCTTAGTACCTGGCGTGCCATAGTAACCGTTTCCATTGATCCATGGATATTCAGTAGTGATATGATAGTGATAAACCCCATTCGGGAATTCTTTCGTGGCTGAGATGTGTCCGTGATAGTCATCTAAATCCGCATTGGTTATTTCCTCACCATCCTCCATTGGGCCATACACGGGAAATCCATCTAGCAAAAACCCCATGAACGCATCGCTTCCTTTGAGTTCGGTTATCCAAATAGGCTCAATGTGATAGTGGTACTGATCACCCGCCGGATGCCCCTCATACTGATCAAAAGTGTTTTCTTCCTCGAAAATATCATCGCCGGGAGCGGCCTGCTGATTGAAAAACACCACGCTGTTTATGGCTACACCCATAGCACCAAGGCCTGGTGATTCGTGGTTTGAAGCTACCTCAGGAAACCTTGGAATAGTCATGACCACATTCTGCTCGCCAATGCTTCCCGGGTTTTGTTTGAAATCAGGGTTATTCGACTCAGAATAGGCTTCATACAAATCACTATTCTGGTCATAATACATACTCTTGTGATCCGGAAGATCCTTTGTTGTGATCGTGATGGTGGTCTCGTTTACGACTACAGATACATCATCAGAGTAGAAAAGATCTTTGTACACAGCCATATCTATGGTTTCGGTTTCTTCTTCTTCCTCCTCTTGCTCTTCTTCTTCCTGATCATCAGATGGTAAGGCATCATCTTCCGAACATGCTACCACAAATACCATGAATCCTATCAACATGAAAATAGAAAGTGGTTTTAATAATTCTGAAATTTTCATTCTCTTTTTAGTTAGTGCCAAAATGATTTGAGGAGTATGATTTCCTAAGGCGGTTACTCCCCTTTGAAAATGAAAAGGCCGCACCAAAAAATACCCTACCCCTGCACTTTGACTTTTATAAATTAAATTGGGCTAGGCTTCTGCCCTTTCAACCTAGCACCGCTCCATGACCACAACCACAATCGCTACCAAGCGCATAGAATCCATCGATCTGCTGCGAGGAGCAGTCATGATCCTGATGGCATTAGACCACCTCAGAGATTACTTCAGTTATGAGGCTTTTTTATTCGAGCCAACTGACATTGATCAAACAACTGCCTCTCTATTTTTCACACGCTTCATTACACACTACTGTGCTCCGGTTTTTATGCTACTGGCAGGTACATCGGCATTTTTTGTTGGGAGGCGATTAGAAAAGAAAGGCCTATCTATTTGGTTGATTAAGCGTGGGCTTTGGCTCATGTTTCTGGAGTTGACAGTAGTCAAATTCGCATGGTATTTTAAGCTAGACATGAGCTTTTTGGAACTTAGCGTCATTTGGACTCTGGGCTTAAGTATGATTTTCCTTGCAGGCTTTATTCATTTACCAAAAAAAGTAATCCTCACCATTTGTTCAATTGGAGTTTTAGGTCACAATCTGCTGGATAGTGTTCAGTTTGACACTCCCTGGTTATTTAACCTAATGGTTATTTTACACGAATTGGCGCCACTAAAAGAAACCGGAGATCTTTCTATATGGGTTTACTATCCCCTGATACCCTGGATTTTCGTTATGCCACTAGGTTACTGCATGGGGTCGCTTTATGCAAGTGATTTTGATTCAGTTAAGCGAAAGAAAACACTGCTAGTTTTAGGCCTCACGATGACGGTAGGTTTTTTCGTTATCCGATTCATTAATGTCTATGGTGATCTTTTACCCTGGGAATCTCAGGAAACAATGGCGCAAACCATTTTTTCATTCTTCAACGTAACCAAATATCCACCCTCGCTCCTCTATCTGCTTATCACTCTCGGGCCAGCACTTATTTTTCTATCGAGTACCGAAAGCTTGAAGAATCAGCTGTTAGACAAGATGGTGATCATTGGCCGTGTGCCAATGTTCTATTACATCATTCACCTTTTTGTGATACATATTGCTGCGTTGATCACCGCTGCACTAACCGGGTGGGGATATCATGCAATGATACTAGAGGGCTGGGTGACGGAGCTGGACCGATTGCAGGGATACGGCTTCAACCTATGGGTGGTTTACCTGATTTGGGTAGCAATGACGGTGCTCATCCTTTATCCGCTTTCTAAAGTGTATCACGACTACAAGTTTAGCAACAGAGACAAATGGTATCTCAGCTATATTTAAAACCTTGTTTTAATAGTGAAATAATTCTTAGATTTAGCCAAACCTACAAAAGCAACACCGCAATATGCCAGTCTTAAAGTTAACCTCGATCGTTTGTGAAGTACCAGAAGAGTCTGACAAGGACGAGATTTATCTAAAATTCAATGATAAAAAGATATGGCCACCAAAGAGTAAATATCTTAAAATAGATGTGGACGAAACCCTGAATATTGGTCTGAGTGTGAAGATAACCAAGCCCGGAACCCTTAAACTAGACCTGTGGGAATGGGATGCTGCTTCGCGAAATGATCATTTGGGAACATTCCTTTTAGATATTCCAAATCTGGAACCAGCAAGCTTTACAGACCTGCTCATCAGAGACGAGAAAGGAGCAGAAAGGGCAAGCTATTATCTCAACTGGGAGATCGCTGAATAATGCTCTTTCTCCTCAAAAATATCCGTCGAAAACTTCTCACCGGTAATAAAGTGATGACTTACCTTTTTTATGCGATAGGTGAAATCTTTCTGGTGGTTGTCGGAATCATACTGGCCGTTCAGGTAGATGAGTATTTTTCAGAAAAGCGAGACACAACCCGCGTGAAAGGATATCTATCAGATATGATAGTGGAACTCGCAAAAGACACGCTCGAAACCAAACTGATGATCGACAGGTTGGGTATGGTAATCAAAGAAAAAGAATGGGGTCTGAAAAGAAATGAATTTGATCCAAATCAAACCGACTCGCTCATTTTCATGATGACTCCTTCCGTGAGCCCACTACGAATAAGAAATCAGAGCTACAGTAAGATCATAGATGAAGGATTAATAACAAAGCTCAGGGACGATAGTCTTTCTAATTCCATCCGAGAGTTTTATAAAAATGCGGGCGATTACATGGCCGATATAATTGCCTGGGAAAGGGATGTCTCAGACCAAATGGAAATAGTAATGTTTACTATTCAAAATGAATTTGAATTTACTGTTGGTGAAGATGACCCAAGACACATTCCACATATCAACGCGGTACGAGCGAAACGCGTTATCGATTTCGCAAAGAGGCCTCAAACCAGAAACAATGTAGCGCTCGATCTTTTTGTAAAAAAAGTACTGAGGAAGATTTACCTCGAATACGTCGAGGACTCAAAGAAACTCATCAAGCATATTCAGAAATCGCTCAAAGACTAAATGATCTCTTTCACACCTGAAACACATAACTAACTCCAGGTAGTTTATTTCCCAATTGTAAATTCAAAACGAGCCACTTTGCCTCGATTGGGAGCGGCCTTGATAACGCCACCCATCATTCGTAAGATGAAATTAATCTTGGTAAGAGGGCCTTTGATGTCATGGGCTACAGTCTGAGCAAATGAACGCAACTCCACATTCCGTTGCTGTAGCTCCTGTGCGCGCTGGTTTAGTTCATGTGTGGTTCTGTGAGTCTCGGTCAGGTTCATCAAATTAATGACAGAAAAATTCACTCAGGACACCTAAAATTCTTTATTGCAATTGGTAACAGTTTCACTTATTTTGACCTTCACAAACACATCCAATGAAGCACCGCCTATTACTCTCCCCTCACACCATCATTTTTCTTGTTTTGATTGTGGCAGCCATTGGCACCTGGATTTTGCCGGCTGGCAAATATGATACGCTCAGATACGAGCAAGACAAATTCGTACTGGAAGGGAAAGGCTCATACACAGAAATGGAAGCTACACAGCAAAGTCTGAGCGAGTTGGGTATTCAGATTGAGGTTGAGAAATTCATCAACGGAGATATTTTCAAGCCTGTGACCATTCCCGGAACCTATCAAAAGCTGGAAAGTAACCCACAGGGAATCATAGACATCATCATGGCGCCAGTAAAAGGACTCATTGAAACTGCGGACATCATTTTTCTGGTGTTGATGATTGGAGGGTTGATTGCTGTCTACAACAAATCCGGAGTGCTGGAAGTGGGTATTGGTGCACTCACGCACAGGTTGAAGGGCAAGGAACCCTTTATGATTGTCTTGCTTATGCTATTGTTCGTTGCTGGAGGAACCACATTTGGTATGGCCGAAGAGACCATCGCATTTTATCCCATACTCGTCCCTGTATTTTTGATTGCGGGGTATGATTTGTTGATTCCCGCAGCTGTCATTCTAGTGGGCGTACATATAGGTGCTATGGGATCTACGACTAATCCTTTTGCGGTCATCATTGCCTCCGACATAGCCGGCGTGTCATGGACAGTAGGTCTCCTCACGAGATTTCTTGCTTTAGGAGCAGGACTTGTGGCCAGTTGCTGGTACATAATCAGCTATGCGAGCAAAGTCAAAAGAAATCCATCTCAATCACTCGTGATGAAACTTCAGGGTAAAACCAACCCTCCTTTTGATGTGGGCGGTGATGCACATAAGAATTTGGACTGGCGGAGCGCTCTCCTACTCGTCGTTTTCATTTCCACCTTCATCATCATGGTAATAGGTGTGGCAAAGTACGGATGGTGGATGGAAGAAATGGCCGCTACCTTTCTGGGATCTGCCATACTATCTGCGTTGCTCATGCGAATGAAAGAATCCGATTTTGTCAAGACATTCATAGCCGGAGCTTCCGGTCTCATTGGTGTTTCTATGATTATCGGAATAGCCCGTGGAGTCACAGTCATCTTACAGGATGGCAACATCATAGATACGATTCTATTTCATTCGGCTTCCTGGATTGAGGGAATGCCTCCTTTCCTATTCATTCTTGCACTGATGTTGGTCTATTTCGTATTGACCTTTTTTATCTCGTCCTCAAGTGGAATAGCGGTTGTCACCATGCCCATTATGAGTGGTCTGGGCACTCTGGCAAACATTCCTCCTGAGACTATCGTGACATGCTACTTGTTTGGCACCAATCTCATGTTCATGATTTCTCCAACGGCTATGGTTTTACCCTCCTTGTCCATGGTAAATGTGACCTACGGCACATGGATCAGGTTTATCTGGCCACTCCTGGGCATCTTAGCAGTGATGAGCGCCGCACTCTTGTTTGCTGACTTGTATTGGATCTAAACTATAAAGAATGAACCGAACCTTCACCATATTCCAAGTCAAGTGGTCGGAATATCTACTTGTAATCTTGCTTATATCAATATTTAGCTGTGGAAGTAGCTCTACACCAAACCTTCCGGATCCGCTGGAAGCTGGCTGGGAAGGTCAGTCAGTATGCGAAGTATTGGAGGAAAACGCTGAGGTCAGAATTCTCAAGTGCACCTTCGCGCCGGGAGTAGGTCACGAAAAGCACTACCATGCTCCACATGTGGGCTATACACTGCATGGTGGCAAGTTTAGAATCACCAGTTCTGGAAAAACAAAGGAAGTGGATGTGCCCACCGGCAGTACTTTTTCCAACGAGGAAGTCACGACGCATGAAGTCCTAAACATTGGTAAAACAAAGGCAGAGTTTTTAATTATTGAATATAAATGAAACGCATCCTCAAAACACTCAAAGACAAATGGCCGGAATACCTCATCGAGGCGGTCGTAATTATCGCAAGTATCCTTGGAGCTATCTCTCTTGAGAATTGGAATGAGGATAAAAAGGAACAAAAAATCGAACGATACTATCTTGAAAACTTACAAGCAGACATGCAAATGCAGCTGGATGAGATTGAGCATCAAAGAGAAGTTGAGAATATTTTAAATGGGTGCATAGATAGGTTAGTTGCGTTAATAGACAATGATTTTAAAAATCTGAATGAAGAGCAGTTTAATCAAGACCTCACCTCTCTTACTTTTGGCAGAAGATTCAATTTTTATGATGCTACGTTTGCTGACTTAAAATCCTCCGGTAATGTTAATCTCATACAAAGTGTAGAGCTCCGTAGAGCTTTGATTGCCTATTATCAAAAGAATGAACGCACTGAGGAAATATTTCAAGATAGTGGGTACGACCATACCCGATTCTTAACGGAAGATTTACATCGGCAGGGGCTTTTCTCTTTCAGGTTACCTGAGGCCCCTAATGAACCCATTTCTACTCAGAATTTCAATGTAGAGGTTAGTCAAAGGTTCAGTCATGAAGCAGTACTCAATATCCAAGAAGGGAATAACCTTCTTTTACTTGGGAACGCCATAAGAGGTCGCAGCACCATTTTAAGAATATCAAATGAGTTCTTGAAAGAAATGGAGCAATCAACAATTGAATTAATGACTCTCATTCAAACTCACTTAGACTAATGAAACGCATTTTCACCACCCTTTCAGAAAAATGGCCTGAATACTTACTAGAGATATTCGTGCTTATCATTGGTATTTATGGCGCTTTTGCCGTGGATAATTGGAATGAAACCAGGAAGAGTCTCGATGAAGAGCAAGCCTTATATGATCAACTGCTCCTTGATTATGAAGCAAATCTTGCCCAGCTCGAACAAAAAATATTCATGCATCAGCAATCGATAAAATCAGGATTTGCGGTTCTTCAAGCAATTGACTACCCAGAGAATATCAATTACGATAGCGTAACCTCCCATTTAGCTATCTTTTCAATCGATCCAACATTCGATCCAATAGCAAATGACCTAGTGGGTTCAGGAAAGATCAATCTGATTCAGAATCCAGAATTGAATCGGTTTCTGTCCAATTGGGAATCGGATTTTGTTGCCTTTAAAGAAATTGAATTAATGTGGCAGGGCCGAGTATATGATCAACTTTTATCCATACTAATTGAACTAGGGATTAATAGAGATGTTGACAGCCAATTTTGGAAAAATGGCACCTTAAATAGCGTATGGCTTCTAGATAAGGAGTCGAGTGGAATGCAACTTATTTCCAAATCTAAATCACCACCTGAACTCAAAGACATTTTGGAAAATAAGGCCCTTGAGGGAATAATTTCCCATGGAATTCAAATGAATCAAGCGGCAGCCGAACAGGGGATGGGTCTTAAAAAAAGAATCGAACACACTATTTCACTTCTCAACTCCAAGAAAAAGAAATGAAACGCATCTTTACTACACTCAAGGAAAAATGGCCTGAGTATCTGTTTGTAGTCTCACGCTATGAATTAATTTAGGGTTTTAAAATCCCAACGCCTCAGTCATAGCATGCATTTCAGGTATCGCATTTATCTATTGTTTTTACTGCTTAGTTCTTGTAGCCATTTATACGGTCAGTCTGTAGATCCTGCTACCTATAGAGCAGACTTAAAAGAAAAATTAACTTCGGAACCTGATAATATTCAATACCTGATCCATGAGATCAAATTCGAGCAAAACGCAGCTAAGCAATCCGTACTGTGCAACTATCTAGGGCTGGAATACCAGAAAGCAGGCAAGCTGGATTCCGCTATGATCTGGCATAAAAATGCACTCGCAGCTTCCATGGCCATACCGAACCCGGCCAATGAAATGGGCGTGTCGTACAACAAGATTGGTATAGTTCACTTTTATCAGGGCAAATATGACAGTGCCGCTTTCTATATGGAGCAGGCCACAGATCATTTCCTGGATTCTGCATTAAAAGCAAATGCCTTCAACAATTTGGCACTGGCATATAAATACATGGGGCACCCTCAAAAGTCTATCGAACAATATTTGAGTGCCATAGATATTTTCATAGCACTGAAAGACACTGCCAAATACATTGTGCTGCTCAACAACGTTGGGTCATTGTACTTTGAAATAGAAGAATTTGACAAGGCAAAAGAATATAGTGAGCGGGCGCTAGACATGTCGGAGCTCAGCCATGATGAAGATGGCGTAATGACCAGCAATGCCAACCTTGGCAATATATACAAGGACTCAGGAAATCCAGAAAAAGCGATTGTCTTCTATAAAGGATGCATTGCCTATTATCGAAAAATAAGAGACTACAACAACCTCATTGCTAATACCACCAATATTGCGCTGGCATACGAAGACCTTGAAAACCATGAAAAAGCCATGCAACATTATAGGCAGGCGCTAAATGTCATGGATTCAACCGGACATACCAGGTATAAATCTGAAGTTCTCTCCAATACAGCTGGTCTGTATCAAAAACTCAAGATGTACGGAAAAGCACTTGATTATTACCGTTTGGCTTACCAGTTTGCCATTGCCAATGATCAGGTAAAACCACTAGAATCGCTCTATGACAACCTTTCAACCCTTTTCAAGCAACTAAACAATCCGGACTCATCGCTTTATTATCGAGAGCTTCAGGTGGCACTTTTAGATTCACTAGAAAAAGTGGAAAGACAAAAGAAAATGCTTGAATTGGAAAGCATTCATCAAAACAAAAAGCTGGAACAAGCTCTCAAAACTGCCGACAGCAAATTGGAAAAACAGAATTCGTTCTTTTCCAAAAGAATGACACAGCTTACAGTTGCCCTAATCTTACTGGTGAGCGTTGCGTTTTTCTTCGTTTACAAAAACTTCAAGAAAAGGAATGAATCCATATCTCTGAAAAGTAAAATAGAAGATAAGGACGAACAGATAAAGGATCTCAACTACAAAACCAGCGTTGGCAGACTCCCTTATCCAAAACACATGGATGAACTCACTGAAAGAGAAAAAGAAGTATTGCTGCAGCTACAGGAAGGACTAAAGGATCATGAAATTTCGGAAAAGCTGTTTATCTCAATCACCACAGTGCGCACACACCTTAGGAAAGCATACTCCAAAACCAACGTAAGAAACAGAGCCGAGGCTGTCCAGTTTTTACTCACACACGATATTAATTCAAAGCCCTCACTTTAAATAAAGTGAGAACTTTGAAATAATCGTTGATCTTATTTTCGGCTGTCTTTAAGTTTTTTGAGTCCGTAGGCAGCTCCTCCTGCTAGTAACAAGCCCAGCCCACCGTCTATCGGAGTGGCAGGCGGAGCAGACGGCTGTGCAGCCAATACAAGTGCAGAAAACGCTCCCAGAGAAAATAATGCTAGTTTTAAATTATTCATTCTAATATCTTTTTTAAACTACTTATTTAATGATGAATTTGACCGCTTCGTTATCTACTCGAAGCACGTACATTTGATTTCGGTTTAAGCTGACATTGGCTCTTGCCTGATTGTTTACAAAATCAAGCTCCTGTTTCATGATTAGAACACCGCCCATGCTATAGATCGCAACCTTTTTTCCTCCTTCAGCATCCTTAAAAACGCTAACTTCAGATTGAGAGCCGTACACTTTCAAACTTCCTTGTTCCGCTTCTAAAAACGAGAGAACAGAGGACATGCTAAACACAAGCTCAAAGCGTCTGTTATCAGTGGAAGTTTTGGTATGAAACGCTATAGACTCAGTTTCTCTTAGATCATACACCTTGCCTGTTTGGTTATCTCTCACCGACACATCAACGTGCTTATTGAGGTTTTGCATATTGACCAGGTTGAGCTCAAAATCACCACTTTGAGTCAAATCAAAACCCAGCGGGACCACCATTTCATCTTGTATCAAATTTGGTAGCGCCTGGATAACATACTTGTCCTCACCCATCAATGAATAAAATGAGAGAGGATTGTTAGTATTGAATTTTTTAGCCTCCAAAATCCGATCTACGCCATAGGTCGCGTCCTCTCCCAGGCCGATCAGCACCTCATCATAAAGTCCATTGCCCTTTATAGCCAACTTCACCTTTTGATAACCGACCGCTCGGTAATGATCCGATTCATCATTGGAGCCATCAGCCAGCACTTGTTGGTCTGCTGAGAAAGTAAGACTACCAGATCCACTCACCTCAACGAAGAAGCCCTGAAGAGAAGCAATATACCCATCGCTTGCAGGCGTAGTTCCTGTTGCCCCACTTACTTCGTCCGAAGTGCCACCCGGTTCTACTGAAGTAGCAGCTCCCATTGCAGTCAGGGAAATATAATCCCCTCCCCTGTTGTCGCCCACATTGGCACCACCATCATCCCACAAATACACACCCCCAGAAATGAGTGAATTATCTATTAGGAAGTTTTCCACATCAATCGCAGCGGCATACGGGTTGGCCACCAACTCAAAACCACTGGTAGATGTAATTGGGAGTGTCACATCTCCGTCATTCGGCGTTCCGGTGAAGCTCACTGTTGGGTTTGTCTCATTATAACCGACTGAGTAACCAACACCAGCGGACATTGTAGCAGCTCCTGATGTTTCTTGCCAGCCGGAGGCATTGCTATAATCATAAACAAAATCAGCATCCGACAAATCGCTTATGACAGCATCCGAAACAGGTGAACCAAGAAAACTTATGCCTCCGGAACCCTCAAGCATTTTCTCCACGGTATATGTACCATTGTTGGTTGCGCTTCCAAATATGGCAAGTGATCCGCCACTACTTACAGTTAAGGTAGCTGAAGCATCTATTGTCAGATTATTGCAACCCACTACCGTACCTGCTCCAATAACAGGCGCACTACCTGCATTGGCTATCACGACATTATCAGTAACGGCCGGCACCTCGTCAGATAGCCAGTTTTCGGGCGTATTCCAGTCAGAAGAAGCCGAACCATCCCAGGTGATTGTTTCAGCCACCACAGTCACTACCTCTGTAAAGGCAGTCCCAATAGTTAGGTTATCAATCAAGATTCTTTCATTTGAAGATGAGTTTGATTGCCGAAAGACAAATGCGCTTACCCTATAACCAGATGATGTGTTTCCCTTTACGTTTGTGCTGGTTTCTTTTGTTGGGTCAATCCAAAGTGTAGCCTGGCCGTCATCTATGCTATAGGCTATCACGGCCGTATAAAATGTACCAAAACTAAGATCAGTCGCCCATACATTCTCAGCTGTTGAGGTTGTAGAAGAAATTCCAACTGAATAATCACCTGCTCCAGTAGGTGGCACCACATCCATCCTGGCCCTCATAACAGTCGATCCGGTATTGAAATGAACGAAGTACTCCGAATCTGTGCCTGATACGGGGCTGCCCAGATCAAATACTGAAAAATCGAAGCTGGCATATACAGTTCCTGACGTCTGCTCGGTAAAAGGAATATTGACATCTTCTCTACCGCCACTCCCGTGCTCTACGACAATGCGTCCACCCAGAACCTGCACACTACTCAATCCCGAACTGAGGTGGGCTACCCACGACCCTTTTCCCGCAAGGTCTCCATTGGGGTAATTAAATGGCTCTTCTACCAATTGTCCAAAAGACCAACCTGAACTTAAGGTCATAACTGCAATCAAGGCTGTCTTAACAATATGTTGATTGAAGCCTATATGGGGAATTTCTTCCAGTATGTACTTTACTTGCAAGCGACCAAATCGGGCGAAACGCTCACTTAAGAAGCGCAAAAAAATCTTTCTCATTTTTCAACTATTTAATGAATTAGTAAAGTGATTGGATTAACTGGACTCAGTTAATTTTTCCCTTCCAAGATCAGGAGTTTGATTTTTTTGTAGGTCATCATAAATGATGATTTTACGCAAATCATCAGTTTTGAGTACTATTGAGACTATTGCAGAAACGTGATAGCCTCGCACGTACGTCAGTGCATTGGTCAAGCCAGTCAAACGGTAAACTATTGACATCACAATGCATTTTGGCTTTTCAAACACTGGACTTATAGCCGAGTAAGAATTCCCCAAAGAGGATACATATATCACTCCGACGGGGCGCAAACTATGGCCTCTCAAAAGCAGGAGGAACGCTCTAATTAATGATGCTTACTTCCTTTTCTGAAACAAAATCCATAATTTGAAGACACAAAATCATCCTAACACAATTATGAAAAATATTATCGCCGCTACCACCATCATGATCTCTACGTGCCTTTTTGCGCAGAGACCCGTCACTTCTGTTTCTTTCGAGCTCTTCGGAGACTATATTCTTTTACCTGTAACGCTGGACAATTCCAGGGAACTCAACTTTATTTTCGATACTGGTTCAGGCCTTACCATCATTGACGATGAAGTTGGGCTGGAGCTAGGGTTTACGGGCAAGGAGATAGAAATGAACACCACTCATAACACCATGCAGCTCTTCAAGCATCATGAAGTGGAAATCAATGGTTTCCCAATTGAAAAAAACATAAAAGTGTATGCCACAGATCTGGAACATCTTGAGATCAGTCTGGGCAAGGACATAGATGGAATCATAGGATATGACATCATGCACCATCATACCATCAAAATCAATTACTCAAATCAAACCATGGACATATATGAGCATGGATATGGTCCGAAAAATGGAAAAGAAGTTGTGTTCGATCTCAACGTTTCAATTCCTACGGTAAATGGAAATGTGATTTTAAATAACGAGGAGGCTCACCCCGGCACATTTTTTATCATGACCGGTGCGGGTACCACCGTTGACTTTAACTCCCCATATGCTAAGAAATACAACGTGCTCGACAAGACCGGAAAACACTATTCATATCTTGTAAAAGGACTTTCTAATGAAGAAACGCTCCATTATGAAGGACATGTGATTTCATTTGAGTTTGGTGGACACACTCTGGAAGATCTGCCAATCGGGATCAGTCAGGCCAAGAGTGGAATTCAGGCTCATGAGCATGTGGCTGGTATAATAGGTAATCACGTTTTGAGTCAGTTTGACATCACAATAGACCTTCCAAAAAGAAGAATGTATCTGGAAGAAAATGAAAATTTCGGTGAAACCCGGTCTGTAAACTGTAGTGGAATTGACCTTCAGTTTGCTCATGGCGAGCCGCATTTACTCATCCATCGTGTATTCGAAGACAGTCCGGCGGCTGAAGCCGGAATCCAGGTAAATGACGAACTGGTAGCTATCAACGACCAACCTGTGTCCACCCTGGCTCTTCCGGATATTCAAGCCATGTTAAGAAAAGACGGTGAAACGGTTAAACTTAAAATACTGCAAGGATCAAAAATCAATCATTTCGAGATCGAACTAAAATCTCTAATCAAATAACCGAAGACTCCTTTTTAGAAGAAATGCAAGGCATCCTGATACTGAATCGGGTGCCTTTTTTTTGCTCACTCTCTATTTGTACCTCACAGTTGTTTGCTTCCAATAAACTCATGGTCAAACTGAGACCCAAACCAGAACCTATTTCATCTTTGGTGCCTGGCGCAGAAGAATGGATTTCCTTGTTTTTGATGGCATGAATTTTATTGTCGTCCATGCCAACTCCCTCATCACATATGACCAATTGAACATAATCACCATCGGCATGACTGGATATGCTCACCTTGCCTTTTTCAGGAGTGTATTTTAACGCATTGTGAATAATATTCCGAATAGCAATTTTGAAATGATCCGGATCTATCCAACAGGATACATCCTCAAGAACTGACATGTGGAAGTTTATTTGCTTTTGATCTATCAAAATTTGATATGGCTTGATATTTTCCATGATCACTTGTTGCAAATCAACACGCGCCGGACTGGCTTCAATTCCTTCCAGCTGAGTTTTAGACCAGTCTAGTATTCCATCCATCACTTTTCTCAGATTATCGAGTTTGTCCTTGATCCCATTTCTAAATTTCATATAATCAGACCTGGACATAATTTCCTCG
Organism: Cyclobacteriaceae bacterium; assembly: GCA_039944535.1. Taxonomy (GTDB): domain Bacteria; phylum Bacteroidota; class Bacteroidia; order Cytophagales; family Cyclobacteriaceae; genus JAMZMI01. The sequence goes on along the minus strand of JBDUYP010000018.1, from coordinate 74,615 downwards.
TCGTTTACACTAAGCAAGCTGTGAAACAAGTTCAGTGGATTTCTCAGGTCATGAGCTATAATAGATAGAAGCTGATCCTTGGTGTGGTTGGCCTTTTTCAACTTTTTCTGAGCTTCTTGAAGATCAGAAACATCATTTACAAATACAGTAACACCTTTAACCTCGCCCTTTTCATCCAAAATAGGCACATACCTACCACTAGCCTGATAACAAGTACCATCAGGTAGAACAGACTCCTCTAGAAATTCCGGACTCTCACCCCTCAGGGCCTGCTGAACCAGTGGGTAATGTTTATCACTGATATTTTTGGGTAATACATCCGTAAGACTACTACCAATGATTTCATCTCTTGTTTTCCCAAACGTATCTACATAAAGCTGATTAACCATGGCATAGCGTCCTTGTTTGTCTAGCAGCGCAATGAACAAAGGCACATTGTCAATCAACGAATACAGAATGGTATCTCTTTTTTCAACCTCCTCCAGGGTCTGCATCAGTGACCTGCGAAAAGCCCTGGCAAAAGCAAAAATGACGATACATAGGATGGAAACATTTTGCAGCGTCAAATAAAACTCCAGGCCGAAATCACCTACGCCATAATATTCTTTGAAGAACTTGAGGATTATAAGCACGCCATAAAGGGCAAAATACAATACCACTCTGATCCATCCATTATACAGAAATATGGCTGTAGCCATCAGTGCGACTAAAATATTCTCAATGTCAGCAAACCTTCCCTGAGCATATGCTACAAAGGATGTAGCACATATTACCAAAGTCACCAAAGTCAAATAATAGCTCCTGGAAAAAACGTACCACCCTTTGATATTAAAATAAAAGACCATACCAACCAGCGCGCAAGACATAATAATTATAGCGCATTGCAGAAACAAACCCTCAATAATTAAGAGAACTGTAAGGATAAGACACAGAGCAATGGTGAGCGCAGATAAAGTATTCACGAGATGTACCCTGCGGTATTCCAATGAATCATCAACTGCATTTAACCCAGCGTGAAGAAGTCTATCTAAGAAAAGTAATTTCATGCCAAGGTTCTGCTTTGTCCTTAGCTGGTTCTTAAGGAAGAATTTATATAAAGTATTACTAAAAATTGGCAGGTACTTGTGCCTTTTTTCTTGAGCTCTTTTTCAAAATGTACAATTTCAAGATGATCATTCATTTATAGATGATTGTTTTCAATTACTTAGTTACCTCCCGCTTCATTCTTTCCTTAAAGTGACTAATGTGCATTATTTAAGGCCTGGCATTTCTGCAGACAGGTATTGCCGCAGTTATGAATTACTCTATTTCCTGACTCAGAAAATGTCTCACTTGTTTCAGATTCGCCTGATTTGGCTTGGATTGAATGTTGTCAATGATGTTTTGCTTTTCTTTGGTAGTGAGGTGCCAGCTGAGAGAAGCTCGTTCAAGCCTGCGTCTATCTACCGCCTTTGACTCGATCAGGTATTTCACGTCTATATTGGATTCTGTATTGTATTCAAATGAGGCCACTCCCACGGGCACGGAAAGGCTGTGCTTCATATATTCGATCTTCATATCATTGCTGATGTCCTGCATATTTCCAAGGTTGTTATATACCGAGGCTATGGGATAAGTCAACCGGTCTATAAAGGAAGGGTTAGACTGGGCTTCCGTAGGTGCCAGCTTTTGGGTATCACGGATAATGATCAACTCTACACCCGATGTGTTTTTTTCGATCCATTCCCTAAACACGGTGATGAAATGAACAGCATCTGACACACCAAAATTATCGGCTATCCCTGCATCCATGATCTCCATCCGTGGCTCGCTGGGCAGGCTAATTGTAGGCGTGATATACGGAAAAGAGGCTGACATTCGCAATGCCGACAAAAAGTTGAGTCCCTCACTACCCTGTTCTCTGTACATGCTATTAAAATCAACACTCCATACCTTTTCACTCATGGACTTGCCTGTGGGACTCACGTTCATGAATGCTACAGGAAGGTTTGAAAGATAAAGTTTACGGCCATCATTGGCAATAACAGGGGCCAACAGGAGCAGCGGTATCCGAGCGGATAGTTCATCCTTTTTATAATCGCTTAGCTTCTCCCGGAAGACATAATCGAGATTTCTATTTAGGTTTTCTTCAAACACATACCCCCTATCTTTCGAGTGAGTGCGGCCAGAAAATTTTGTTTTACGAACCCGAAAAAAGGCATCATTGACCAAAAGACTATAGATCACAGAATTAAGGTTATCCTTGCCTATATTTTCAAGTTGCTCCTCGGGACTAGGCCGAGCTGAATCATCCATTTGCAGGATGTCTCTGTAATAGGCCGCACCTATCATTCCTCCAGAGGCTCCTGTTATCATAAATGTCTTGTTGAAAAGTTGGCCTTCAAGTTCCTGATCAAGCCTCTGCATCACATTTACTGTCCACAATGCGGCTCGCTGGCCTCCTCCGCTCACACACAAAAAAACGATCTTAGGTTTCAATTCGGTCTGGCGAGATTTCCAGTTATTCAGCACCTTTATTCCTTCAAAAAAGTCTTTTTCAACCTGGTTGCTATCTTGCATTGACACCAGATTTTCCAGCGTATAGTCTGCTTTCTGCCCACTATAGTCAAGTCCCCTAACCTCATAAGTGCCCTTAAGCACACCTATCTTAACCATGATGTTTATTATTAAGAAGAGAGCAAACACAAAGGCTGTACCCCACTCTTTCAGCCAGTAGGATATGGCACCTACTATCATAACCAAGATGGTCATCATTAGGAGCACGCTGGCAGCAGCGGGTATTTGAAAAATTGGATTTTCCATGAAGTAACCCAAAACAAGGATCACAACTATTACCCCCAATTCTAAAATCACTGAGTTCATATGGTTTTGATCAAACACCTTGATCAAAGCCTTTTTATCATAAAAATCATTCAGCCCATGGCACGACCTCAATCTCAATTTTAAGTCGAAATAGGTGTCCACTCTATATTTATTTTGCTTTCTGTTTTTCAGCCGATCCATGACCGTCTCCCGGCTAATCCCAACTTTCATCAGCCGCTGATCCACACTACCTGACAGATACTTGAATATATCGCTATTGGTGAACCTGAAATAATAAATAAACCCTGTTATCACTGCTGTGACGCCAACCAGAAAACCTCCCAGGTTAAATACGAGCTGAAACCCGGAAGCCATCTCATTCAACAGCTGAAACCGGATAATCATAGTTAAATAGATAAGTCCCGTGAATAATGGGAGAATACTATTATTAAGTGTGAACTTGGCAAAAGGACGCTCTAGTACACCCACAAATGAAAAACGATAGCCGTCAAGTATGTAGCCTGTGATGTGATAGGCCATGGTAAAGCAGCCAAAGCTAAGCCCAACTATAAAGAAGCTCAGGAAGTCAACGCGGTTCAAATATTCCGGATCGAGAAACAGGTAGTGTACACCGTATATCTTACCTATACCTCCAGAAAAAAGCACAATAAGCAAAACCCAAATGCCTATCAAAACTGGGTTTCGCTTAAGTTGCATCAAGACCAGCCGGATTGGAAATGAATAGAAAAGTCTACTGTTTTTGATCATGAGGTGATAAAGTCCTTTGTCAGGAATAATTTATATAATTTAGACTCAAACACATGAGCATGACGGCCGAAACTAACTCGCTACTTGGTTCTGATGGACTGAAGCTATTCTATCAATATTGGATCCCCCAACAAACGGAAAAAATACTGTGCATCGTTCATGGTCATGGAGAACACAGCGGACGATATGAGCATGTGGCACGCTACCTCTCCGATCACAATGTAGCCGTTTTTGCAATGGATTTGAGAGGACACGGACTCTCTAAAGGCACGCGGGGACACGCACCATCTCAAGAAGTGCTGCTCAGAGATATTGAAGAACTGGTGAAGGCAGCCAGAGAGATGTACAACGACCTGCCGCTATTCATCATGGGACACAGTATGGGTGGCAACCTTGTGGCCAATTTCATGATGGAGAATAAATCAAAAGAGATTTCGGGTTTCATTCTATCAGCCCCCTGGCTCAAACTCGCATTTGAGCCCCCAAAAATAAAAATGCAACTCGGCAGATTAATGTCAAAAATTTGGCCGGCTTTTTCCGAACACAACGGACTGGATATTAGTCATATTAGCAAAGACCCTGAGGAGGTAAAGAAGTATAAAGACGACCCTTTGGTTCACGGAATGATTTCAGCAGGTTTGTTTCAAATCATAGATGCAGGCTGTGAAAAAGCTATGTCAGGAGCGTCCAGTATTAAAACACGCGGACTCATCTATCATGGGTCTTCCGATATGATTATTGACTATACAGCTACTGAGCAATTTGCCAAATCAAATTCTCTGTTTGATTGGCATTTATTGGATGGGGTTTATCATGAGCCTCACAACGATCTGGAAAGATTTGAGGCTCTCAAAATGCTTGCAGAATGGATAAAAAATACTGATTAGGCCACCGCTTTTGTAGAGTCATTGACTTTATTGTAAAGCCCTTCTTTCACTGTTTCCTGACCAACAAAATAGTATTCACGTGTAGTGCCGCTGAAAAAATCTATTCGTAGGTGAAAGTAGAATGAGTTCAGATTGTTGACGAATCCACCATGTACATTGGGCTTTTTGTACACAAAGCCGCTTACACCCTGAAGTATGTATTCTCCGGTAACTCGATTCTGAATATAGAGAAGATTGCCTTCGTCGTGATCGGAAGCCAACGCCCTAAACACAACAGTCCCAATCTCAGTTTCGAATGAAACTTTGACTAAAATATCTGTTAGCATTTCAACTCGAATGTTCTGCTCCAGAATCTCCTCAGTACCCGAATAAACCATACTTCCATTGTAAGTATGGGCAAAGTGTTTTAATATTTTTTCTTTCATTTCTCATCGCTGTTGAACGAATATGACCATTTTTAGAGGGTTTGAGAAGCTCACAAGGATGAATAGGGATTTTTGCAAGATGAACAGGAGTTTAGGCCATTGATCGAATGGGTAAGGTTATTTTAAAGGTCGTCCCCTTTCGCTTTATACTGTCCACATCAATAAAACCACCCATATCTTTGATTAGGTTATACGATATAGCAAGTCCCAAGCCTGTACCCTCGCCTACTTCCTTGGTTGTGAAAAACGGCTCAAAAATTCGATTGATTATTTTTTTACTGATTCCTGTTCCCGTATCGCTTATCTCAATGTGAATGTTGCTTTCGCTCTTGAACGAACGCACTGTAATCTCTCCATTGTCATCAATGGCCTGAAAAGAGTTTGTGAGCATGTTGAGCAGCACCTGCTTGAGGTGCTGCGGGTTTCCTTCAAATGCCGGAGTATCTTCCAGTTGGAGATTAAAAACTATTTTCTTGCCGGCCTGGTGCTTTACCAAATTGACTGTTGATTCTATACACTCATTGACTTTGACCACTCCATTTGAAACAGAGGTACCTGGACCAGAGAATGTGCTCAGATCCTTAATCAGCCCCACTACTCGATCTGTTCCTTCTTTGACGCCATCAAGCAGGTTTTCCATTTCGATACAAAGATCCATCAAGCCCGCTTCAACCATCTCTTGTCCATCGGTACTACGGGTACTTATCATGGCCTTCATATCCTGAATATTGCGCCTTATAACACCTACATTTCCGGCCACATAATTGATAGGATTGTTGATCTCATGAGCCAGCCCCGCTGTTAACTGACCAATAGATGCCATCTTTTCAGACTCGACAAGGCGCATTTGTGTGGACTTAAGCTTTTCCATGGCAAGCATTAGCTCGTCATTTGCATTGGCTAATTCCAGTTGCACACCCTTGATATGTGTGACATCCACGTGTACACCCAATACATGCGGCTTGTCATTGACCATCATTCTGCTTTTTGTCAGAAACAACCATCTCTTCCCTGCGGGCATGGATACCAAAAAATCACCGCTCACGGACTTTCCAGTGGCTAAAATCTCCTTATCTTCTTCAAAAAAATCCTTGGCCTCTTTCTGATCTTTATGAGTTTGGAAAACTGTTTTTCCTTTTACCTCGTCAGTAGTCATGACAAATGACCTGGCCATTGCCGCATTGACAAGAATATATTCACCTTCACTATTTCTCACAAAAATGAGTGCTGGTATTTGGTCAATTACAGCCTGTACAAACTCTTTCTGACGCGTCAGTTCCTGAGTTCTTTCCTCTACCAATTCTTCCAGTTGATCCCGGTAGCGCTCCAGTTCCATTTCAGCTTTGACTCTATCTGTCACCTCATGGACACTACTTGTAAAACCTACTACCTCCTTGTGTTGATCATACACAGGGTTAAAACTTTGCGAAAAAAACTGCTCATGAAAAAGGCTTGTAACGTTAAACTGCTCCCCACTGAGCACTCGTTGAAAATTGCGCATTGCTCTATCATAAATCTCTTGCGGGATCATTTTAGGCATATAGGCCCCTATTTTGGGCTCATAGCCAAAAATTTCTTTCATCTCCTTATGGTGAATCGTGTTAAACCCCGTATATCTCAATTTTGTATCCAATGAATATATGCTGGGTGGATTGAGGCCTTCAATATGAGAAGTAAGTCGTGCTCCAGCCTGATATAGCTGATCTTCCACGCGCTGGCGTTCTCGCTCATTTGCTTTTTGGCGATTGGCACTATAGCCTACAAGTAGGAAGATAGTAAAGGCTGATACTCCCGCAAGGAGGAGCAAATTTAGACGAATGGACACAAATTCATCCTGGACTGCTCTTTCTGGAATTTCTAAAATCAAATACCACGACTTTGCTTCGGGTGAGTGCTTGAATTTAGAAACTAAAGTCAGTTTATCCTTTTCGAAATAGTCCCCTTCCTTCAGCCCATTTTCCAAAAACTTAAAGTTGGAAAGTTTACCAATTGAGTTGGGATCAGGATGAACGACAATGGTTCCATTATCAGATACAAGATAGCTCTTGCCTCCTTCAGCTTGAGACAAGCGATTGACAATATTGGTAATAGACCTCAAACTCAAATCTGCCCCAACAACACCCTGAAATTCTCCATTATTATGAATGGGTAATACGACGCTGATCAATAAGCTATCTGATCCTGCCACGGGATATTTGTACGGTTCTAAAAGATAAGGCTGCAGGTTCATTTTAGGCAGCTGATAGTAATCCTGCTCGTCGAAAAACATGCAGTTCTCTACTATCACAGAGTCCCCCTGCCAATGCCAATAGGGAACAAATCGTCCTTCTTCATTACTGCCCACCAAGTCGACATTCTGTCGATCCTGACCATCAAATGCATCTGGCTCCCACACCATCCAAAGGCCGAGGAAATCCCTGTTATTGAGTACGTTGGACTTGAGTATCTTATTAATAACCTCTCGTGACAATTGACCCGATTCTTTCAACTCAGCCACTATTGATCTTAGGCTTGCTGACTCTACAAAACCCCGATCTATCAGATCCTGAAGCCCATCCCGATGCACATCAAGACTTCTCTGAATCTCCATCAATTCATGTTGTGCATTGGTTTTTTGAAGTTTGAGTGTGGCAACAGCAGCCACAACAACATACACAATCAGTATGATGACTCCTATACGAATAGTTCTAGACTTCTTTTTGGTTTTAAAAACCATCACTCAAAGCGGTTTATTTAATCTGTTATATCAACAAGTTAATCAATGACAATTATTAATCCAGATTATTCAAACCTAACTACACGATTATAGACCGGTGCAAAAGATCAGATATTTCCAATCGTTGATCAAATTTAAATTTTTGATTGACTTCAACCTCTAAGCCCAGATAGTCGCTCTCCAAAAATCTAGTTCTTAGAAAAGTGGTTAAACCATCATCTGCTCCAGCATATGGCTGGTTGTGCACTATGAAGTAGTTATTCGTAATGCTCTCGATTCTTGTACGCCAGTTAGTGCAGAACTTCTTTTCAAGCAGCCGGGCCTCATCAAATAAAAATCCTATATCCACATTTCTTCCTTCTCCATCCCATATCGGAGTAAATGTGTGAATAGAAAGATGAATCACGCGATGACCAGAATTGATTTGATCCGAAATCCGGTACTCTATACTTTTTCGGTATGGCTGGTAATAAGTATCAATGAGGTACTGCTTTTGATCAGTTTGTAATTCTTTCGAATATTTAGAAAATAACTCTGGCGAATCGAGGGATCTGTTTACCTCAATAAGAAGCCGGGTATAGTCAAACCGAAAAAGCGAAACGCCCAACTTCTGAGCTAAATAAGTAGCGATTTCAATCGCCCCAATATCCCAGCCCTTGTGCGAATGCAAGTCTGTTTTTGCTGAGACAAAGAGGTTGGAAAAACACTTGGGAACTCTGTTGCCTGCGTGTTCACAGGTCACAACAAAAACTGTGCTTTTCATGCCCTAAAAAGTTCCCCATTTTTGAGACATTCACTCAGCTCTCTGTATATCCTTAATATATTTTCATGAGAATAGTCGTCATCTACTGCTGCAATAATTCGCTCCGCCAAAGTTCCACTTTGGATCATCCTTCGGATTGTTGGCTTCCAAACCTCAAACTCTGATGTTCCTTTTTCAGTAACAGTTTTGTATATCTCCCTCCAAATAGTTGATGCTTGGCCGGTTTCCTCATCCACCCCAAAGCATTCCCGATACGTTGTAGACTCGATTTTAGTTTTTGATCCTGATCTGACAGTATCATGAAAAATTTCCTGAAGCGCATCAGTAGAAAAAGACTTTTGTTTTTCAAAAGAAATCCAATTTCCTCCAACCAAAAGTTTGAGAATTTCTACCAAGAAGGCCACAACAGCTAAATCGGACTGAGCACATTCCTGTATGTCTATGATACGAATCTCAACAGCACCTCTATCAAATCTGGCAATGGCTCCACGAGAGTTCATCCAAATCGGGTTTAGCAGACCATTCGAGTTGTGGGGTCTTAAAGCTTCAGTTATTTTATCATAAATGTATTTCTGGTAACCATGCTTTGAATAAATCCGCTCAGGTATCACCCTACCGGTCAACACGGGAATATTGGACTGATTGCGCTCATAGTAGTAGAGTCGGCGATCATAATACTCCGTAAATTTCTCTCTCAAGATGGGAGAAGATGCCGTGAGAGATGGAATGAGCGGAAGCAAAAACCGAATAGCAGTATGAAGCTTTGAAAACTCCTCATCATCATAAAAGGGCAGGTTAATATGTGTACTCTGCAGATTGGACCAGCCATGACCTTTGCACCCAAATATGCTATCGTACATTTGGTATATCTCATGGCTATCATGTGCCCACAGCACAGTTTCAGTATTGGGGTTCATCCAAGGGTGGGCGGCAGACGACAACAACATGGCATTATGCGCCGATAATCGCTTGTTAATCACCTTGATATTTTCATGAAATGAATCGGATAACGCTTTCAAATCAGGTTTAGGCCCATTGGATTTTATTTCTATTACGTGCCCCACCAGTTCGTTGCTCCAGGCTATGTCTCCATGCTCCCATTCACCCTGTATTTGACCATATTCATCCGTCAACAATAGATCTGAAATAGGCAAGACATCAAGTGTCTGCTTACTTACGATCATATATTCGAGTTCCACCCCGAATGCTTCAAACAGGTGGAGTTTTGCTTTTTTTGTCATGGCTTACAGTAGTCTATTCATAAATTCCTGCATGATATTTTGGTAGAGTTGCTGTTTCAAAACCAAGTCTTCCACTCCCTCATCCAGATTAGGGTTGTCATTTACTTCAATTACGTAAAACTTATCACCACGCTGCTTAATATCCACACCGTAGAGCCCATTGCCTATTAAAGAAGTTGCCTTTACGGCAAGGTCGAGCAGCTTTGGCGCCACTGCTTCTAAGGCAAATGTGTCGGATAGGCCTTCTTCGGGTTTGTCCTGTCCTTTCCAGTTCACAATCTGCCAGTGGTTTTTGGCCATATAGTATTTGCAAACGTAGAGCGGCTTTTTGTTCAAAACCCCCACACGCCAGTCAAAATCTGTTGGAAAAAACTCCTGAGCAATTACAAGCTCAGATGTCTGAAAAAAGTCTTTCAATACGACCTGAAGTTCTTCCTCATTCATGGCCTTTTTCACACCTTTTGAAAACGCGCCATCAGGCTGTTTCAAAATGATGGGATACTCCATGCCTTCTGTTTTTGTTTGACCTGATTTCTCCTTTTTGAAGATCCAGTATTTCGGGGTTGGGATCTGATGCGCACTCAAAAGCTCACTTAGATAAACCTTATTCGTACATCTCAGGATCGAATCAGGGTCGTCTATGACAACCAGTCCCTCCGCTGCTGCTTTCTTGGCAAACTTGAAAGTATAGTGATTAACATTCGTGGTTTCTCTAATAAACAGCGCATCGTATTGGATCAGCTTGGCAAAATCATTTTTTGTTATCAGATCAACATTGAACCCCACTTTCTCACCAGCTTTGATGAAGTTCTGAATGGCCTTTGGGTTCGATGGTGGTGTCTCCTCATCAGGATTGATAAGTATGGCCAAATCAAATTTCTTCCTGCTATATACCTTATTTGTGCGGTTATGCCCACCGAGGTAGCTCTCAAGAGATGAACGCAAATGATCCTTTAGATCCTCAGGAAGGTCGCTGATATTGAGAGTTTTCAACTGAGAAAGCGTCCATTTTTCCTTTTTAGTAAAAGCGGCTCTCATGATCGGCACCTGAAACAGGTTAAACAACAAAGCTGCCACTCGGCCTAAAGACGAAACATTTGGTTTGCCGAAACAAACGTATAGATCCACCTTATCTCCCAACTGCTTTTTCAGCGACATCTGAATCAATTCGTCAAAATCTTCAGTATCTTCCTTGATCATGGAGGGATATCTAAAGTCCATCAGTGTGGCTATCTCAGGCATCACTTTGTGACGCCTGGCTTCAGCCAAAAGTGAAACATAATAACCGGCACTTTGATACTGGTAAGACTTACAGAGGTTTATCACCTTGAGCTTTCTCAATTTTTGATATACCTCATTAGATATGTACTCCGCCGGCGTGATTACATCTACACTTTCTATGGCATTTTGCCAGATTTCGGGCTTATCGGTAATGATTATTTTAGTCGACATTTTTGGGGCTTATTATTAAAAGGTTAGCATCATAGGTTACGATTCCCAGCAGTATGGAATGAATCAACCGCTGAAGACTCACCTGATAATGACGAGTGGAACTAATGGGGTTCTTATCCAATGGGTCAGCTATATGCGCGACGTTTTGCTCCTGATCATAGCCATGCACCACCACAAAATGCCCCACAGGTGACCCCTTCACATCATCATACTGATTGGTCTCTCCTATTTCTCGTGGGCAATCATATAAATAGGTTGCACTCAAGCCTGTAAGTATGGGTGTCTCCTGATTCAGGATTGATTTAATGAGGCCTGGTTTGAGTTCCTCAAAACGAACTTCTCCGCCCAAGTCGAGAAACCTGAGATAAGCATCTGTTGCATTTTGAAACTGTTTGGTAGTTTTAAATTTTTTCTGCTCGGTCAGTTTGGCTCTTAAATCTACCTCACCTTTGAACCATGATGGATCAAACATCATAAGGTTGAAAGTATAGAGTGTGGCTCTATATCCCCTGGCCAACGCATGATTGCCCAGCATCACAGCCAGAGTACCACCTGATTTCAAGGTTTTCACCTCTGCAATAACCTGCTGCAATGACAGAGCGTCATCATAATACTGGTAAACTGCCTGAAGGCAAGTTGGCCCACATGTTTCGTCGTTGGGCTGTGCGTGAATGTCTAGACTCAAAGTCTTCGCATTCAGCTTATACGGGGTGTTCAATAACTTATTTAGTCATCAATATCTTTTTTGATAATCAATCTGTTTCCCTGATTGTAGGTAAAGTAATTCCATATCCAATTAGAGAAAACCAGCAGTTTTCTCCTAAAACCTATGATGGAAAAAAGGTGAATAAACATCCAAATGAACCAACCAAAAAAGCCTCCAATGGTAATATTAAATGGCAAGTCTATTACTGCCTTGTTTCTACCTATTGTTGCCATGGTGCCTTTATCCACATACTTAAATGGCTTCATCGGCTTATTCTCCTTTTGTCTTTTGATATTTTCTGCGAGGTGTTTGGCTTGCTGTATCGCCACAGGCGCCAGCATTGGCAACCCTTTTGGATGTTTGTTGTCGTACTGCAGAGCAACATCCCCCACAGCATAAATGTATTTGTGCCCTTCTATGAGATTAAATTCATCCACCTGGATTCTACCGTTTACCACAGCATTTTCATAAAGACCTGGAACCAGATTTCCCTGAACACCTGCCGCCCATATTAAACATTTAGTTTCGATGACAGTCTCATCGCTGAGGACTGCCATTGATTTATCATAAGACTTAAGAATAGTTCCGAGCTTAACCTCAATCCCAAATTTTTTCAGATATCCTGCAGCTTTATTTCCAGCCTTCTCAGACATTGCTCCCAGCACTTGTTTTCCGCCTTCAACAAGCGTGATATTCATTTTCCTAAAATCAAGCTCTGGATAATCTTGCGGCAAAACCTGATTGCGCAATTCGCCAATTGCTCCGGCCAATTCTACTCCCGTTGGCCCTGCCCCTACAATCACAATATTCATGTGTTTCTGAAGCTCATTTTCGTCATCCACTTGCAGGGCATCCTCGAAATTATTGATCAGCTTGGTTCTCAACTCAATAGCATCTGTGATCTCTCTCAGGTTGTTGGCGTTTTTCTTTATTTGCTTGTTGCCAAAAAAATTTGTTCTGGAGCCGGAGGCCATGATCAAAATGTCATAGCTCAGCTTCCCCAGATTAGTACTAATCACCTTATCAGGTGCATTGATTTCCAGCACTTTGGCCATCCTGAAGTGAAAGTTTTTGTTGTCTCTCAAAAACTGCCTTAGCGGACTGCTAATATCGCCAGGGCTCAAACCTGCCGTAGCTACCTGATAGAGCAATGGTATGAATGTATGATAATTGTGCTTGTCTATCAGTACAATTTGGACATTGCTCTTACTGAGTTGGCGCACCAGCTCTATCCCGGCAAAACCTCCTCCAATAATCACCACGCGCATCAAATCCGTCTTAGGAATGCGCTCGTTGATTCTATTCTCATTTGGGGTGGTTCGTACTTCAGTGTGCAATTCCATATTTTCAAATTATTATTCTACAAATGCCACAATCAATTTGTTTATCCTTGCCGTGGTGACCAATGTTAGAACGCAAAATTGAACGGTAAAAGATCAATTGCGATCAACTATTTTTGATTTATTTTTCGGGTATGGAAGAAAATAAAAAAGTGATTAATTCCTGGTGCATGTATGACTGGGCAAACTCGGTTTACAACCTGGTAATTAACACCACTATCTTCCCAATTTACTACACGGCCGTCACCGCAAACGAAAGCTCCGGAGATAAAATCGACTTCTTTGGTTTTGAGGTCGTAAACTCAGTATTATACAGTTATGCTATCTCAATTTCCTATCTGCTCTCAGCCCTGATTTTACCGCTACTTTCAGGTATTGCAGATTATACAGGACAGAAAAAGAAGTACCTCAGAATCTTTACCACATTGGGATCTCTGGCATGTATGGGTATGTTTTTCTTCACGTCAGAAAACGTGGAATGGGGGATTCTCTGTGTCATACTTGCCAGCCTCGGCTATAGCTCAGGTCTGGTTTTTTATGATGCGTATTTGCCTGAGATTGCCCCCCCAAGCATGACAGACAGAGTAAGTGCAAGAGGATATTCATTTGGCTATGCGGGCAGTGCTTTATTGTTGATCGTCAGCCTTGCTCTAATATCAAATTATGATGTTTTTGGCTTGCCCTCCAAAGGGTATGCAACGAGGCTCGTTTTTCTCATAGTTGGAGTATGGTGGATCGGTTTCGCTCAGATTCCATTCAAGAGGCTTCCTAACAATGTTTTCAACAGAAAGCCTACCGGCAAAGTTTTGCTCAACGGATATCTCGAGCTAAAAAAAGTATTCAACGCTCTCAGAAACCAGCCCAATATCAAAAAGTATTTGATCTCATTTTTCTTCTTCAATATGGGCGTGCAGACGATCATGTTGCTGGCAACCTTGTTTGGTTCCAAGGAGCTTAAACTTGATTCTAGCCAACTTATCCCGATACTACTTATCATACAATTTGTGGCGATTGCTGGAGCCACTCTTTTTGCCAGAATTTCGGATAGAAAAGGAAATATCTTTTCACTTGGAACCATGATCACAATCTGGATCGGGATATGCATATTCGCCTACACAATCACATCTGTCAACGAATTTTACGTCATTGCCGTACTTGTGGGGCTGGTTATGGGCGGTATTCAGGCCTTGTCCAGAGCTACATTTTCCAAACTTGTTCCGGCTGACACACAAGATCATGCGTCGTACTTTTCATTCTTTGACGTAACCTATCACATGAGCGTGGTGCTTGGCACATTTAGCTATGGCCTCATTGACCAAATGACCGGAAGTATGAGAAATAGCACTCTGGCTCTGGCATCCTATTTTGTTATTGGCTTCATCTTTCTTATCATGGTCAAAATGCCAAAAAGACAAGATGCATAAGCTTAACTTACCAGACTGTGATCTCAGAACGAAAGAAGAAGAAGGGAATCAGTACATCTTTGACATTGTAAGAAAGAAGTATCTGGTCAATACTCCTGAAGAATGGGTAAGACAGAATTTTCTTCATCTGCTAATCAACCATCTTGGTTACCCCAAAAGCCTGATCAAAATGGAATTTCCAATCACCTATTTTAAGTCTGGGAAAAGGAGTGATATCCTGGTTTTGAAAAGAGATTTACACCCATTCATGCTGATTGAGTGCAAATCTCATGATGTGAAACTGAAAGAAGATACCCTGAAGCAGGCGTCTGTCTATAACAAAATTGTAAAAGCAGATTATCTGGCCGTCACCAATGGGTTGAACCATCATGTGTGGAAGTTTGAAAATGACACCTACAAACCACTACCAAGCTTTCCGCCCTACCCCAGTACTACAAAAAGTGATTGACGTCCGTATAATCCAGGCCAAAAGCATCCGCCACGCCTTTATAGACAACCTCTCCCTCTATCACATTCAATCCCAATTTCAACTCCTTATTTTCAGCACATGCTTTTTTCCAACCTTTATTGGCAAGTTGAATAGCGTAAGGCAAGGTAGCGTTAGTCAATGCTAAGGTTGAAGTATAAGGAACCGCACCGGGCATATTTGCAACACAATAGTGAAGCACGTCATCGATCACGTAAGTAGGATCCTCATGTGTGGTAGGTTTACAAGTCTCTATACATCCCCCCTGATCCACAGCCACATCCACCAGTACTGTACCAGGACGCATTTCTTTGAGCATATCTTTGGTAATCAAATGGGGAGCCTTTGCGCCTGGAATCAATACCGCCCCGATGATCAAATCATGCGTGCTTATCAGTTCTCTGATATTGTATTCGTTGGACATGAAGGTGTTCACATTGGCCGGCATCACATCATCCAAATATCTAAGTCTCGGGAGATTTACATCCATCATGGTCACATCGGCACCCAGACCTGCAGCCATTTTTGCGGCGTTGGTTCCGACTACTCCTCCTCCTAAAATCATGACTTTTGCCGGCCTCACACCCGGTACTCCTCCAAGCAAAATACCACGTCCTCCACTTGGTTTCTCTAGATATTTGGCTCCTTCCTGAATCGACATTCTGCCTGCGACCTCTGACATTGGCACCAACAAAGGCAATGACCTGTCTGCCTTTTCCACGGTTTCATAAGCCAAACAGACTGCTCCTGAAGCCAGCATAGCCTTGGTCAATGGCTCGTAGGAAGCAAAGTGAAAATAGGTAAATACCAGCTGATCCTTTTTTATCAATTTATATTCGGGCTCAATTGGCTCCTTCACCTTTATGATCATTTCGGCACTACCATAGGTTTCTTCGATCGACGGTAAAATGGTCGCTCCGGCAGCCGCATATTCCTCGTCTGTGAACCCACTACCTAGCCCAGCTGTGGACTGAACATTCACCTGATGTCCATGCTTGGTCAGTTCCTGAACGCCCGCTGGTGTTAGTGCTACTCGGTTCTCGTTATTCTTGATTTCCTTAGGTACTCCGATGATCATAATTTTGTCGATTAGAAGGTTAACTTTTGACAAATATATACGTCCAAAGACCTAAAAAAACGACCCTCTCAAAATTCAATAGAAGCTGAAAATCATTTGTGACGACACAGATGTTTTATTTTGAATAATATGGATTTTCCGAAATTTAATTTCACTCAAAAACGCCTCTATTGGGCTCAAAACGATCATTATGCTTATCAGGAAACCTTAAAGTCCTCTATTTTGGCTATATTAGCCGTCCTGTTCTATACTCACTAAAGCCCCATCCATAGATAATATGAGTACTACCAAAATCAAGAACCGAACTGATCTCAAAGCTCAGGAAATCCTTACAGACTATGCCTTGGCTATTGAA
Organism: Cyclobacteriaceae bacterium; assembly: GCA_039944535.1. Lineage (GTDB taxonomy): Bacteria > Bacteroidota > Bacteroidia > Cytophagales > Cyclobacteriaceae > JAMZMI01. The sequence continues at coordinate 58,192 of JBDUYP010000018.1, read as the reverse complement.
AGCCGCGAAATGAGTCTTATCGGACGAAAAGAGGTTTTTATGGGGAAGGCCAAATTTGGGATTTTCGGTGACGGCAAAGAAATGGCTCAGATAGCCATGGCGCGTGCTTTTAAAAATGGTGACTTTAGGTCAGGATACTATCGAGATCAAACCTTCATGATGGCGATAGGCCAGCTTACAGCTGAGCAGTTTTTTGCTCAACTCTATGCACATACAGATGTAGAAAATGACCCAGCATCGGCAGGACGGATGATGAACGGGCATTTCGGCACCAGGTCTCTCGATGAGAATGGTGAGTGGAAAAAACTCACCGAAATGAAAAACTCAAGCTCAGACGTATCCTGTACAGCAGCACAAATGCCCCGATTAGTGGGACTAGCATACGCTTCCAAACTTTACAGAAACAATCCAGAACTGAAGGATTTCAAGAATTTCTCCATCAATGGAAACGAGGTTGCCTTTGGAACAATCGGCAATGCATCCACGTCAGAAGGTCACTTTTTTGAAGCTATCAATGCTGCTGGTGTATTGCAAATTCCGATGCTCATGTCCGTGTGGGACGATGGGTATGGCATTTCGGTACCCAACAAATATCACACAACAAAAGAAAGTATTTCGGCAGCACTGGCTGGATTTCAGCGCGACGATGCGACTACTGGTATAGAAATATTTAAAGTAAAAGGTTGGGACTACCGAGCACTACTTGAGACTTATAAAAAAGCTTCATCTCTTTGTCGAAAAGAACATGTACCATGTCTTGTTCATGTCGAAGAAATGACTCAGCCCCAAGGTCACTCCACATCAGGCTCTCATGAGCGATACAAGTCTAAAGAGAGGCTCGATTGGGAAACCAAATACGATTGCATTACTAAAACAAGAGAGTGGATATTGTCTGAAGAGATGATCTCAGAAGATGATCTGCTAAAACTTGAAAAAGACGCAAAGCTTAAAGCCAAGAAAGCCAGGGAGTCCGCATGGAAGGCCTATGTCAATAGCATTAAATCAGATCTGTCTGAGTCCATCGACCTGCTAAGCAAAACTGCTTTGGTTCATGACAACAAACGAGAACTGACAGTCATCAAAAATGAACTTAAAAGCACGCTCAATCCAAATAAAGCAGACATCATGCGAGCCGTTCGCAGAAGCCTTCGTCTGCTCAGAAACGAGAACAGTACCGATAAGCAAAATCTGGTAACATGGCTGAAAGCAGCACTTGAAAAATATCACGATCAGTATAGTTCAGCATTATTTACTGAAAGCGATTACTCTCCACTCAACATGGAAGAGGTAAAGCCTGTTTATTCTGAAGATGCTAAGCAAGTTGATGGAAGAGAAGTAGTCCAGGCTTGCTTTGACGCCCTCTTTGAAAGAGATCCGAGGGTCTTTGCGATCGGTGAAGATGTGGGTAAAATTGGTGATGTAAATCAAGGTTTTGCGGGTCTACAAGAGAAATTCGGAGAGATCAGAATAACTGATACGGGAATCAGAGAATCAACCATCATCGGCCAGGGAATAGGAGCCGCTCTTCGCGGTTTGAGACCCATAACTGAAGTTCAGTATTTAGATTATTTGATTTATACAATCCAGACTCTATCGGATGACCTGGCCTGTTTGCATTATCGAATGAAAGGCGGCCAGGTGGCACCTCTCATAATTAGAACAAGGGGTCACAGACTAGAAGGTGTCTGGCATAGCGGCTCACCTATGAGCATGATTCTGGGAACTCTGAGAGGAGTCCATCTTCTCGTTCCACGAAACCTCACTCAGGCCTCAGGCTTTTATAACACAATCATGAAGGGCAATGATCCTGCCCTGATAATAGAACCTCTGAATGCGTATAGGTTAAAAGAAAAGATGCCCGACAATATTGGGGAGATGTGTGTCCCGCTTGGTTCTCCTGAAATATTAAGAGAAGGCGAAGATATTACACTTGTCACCTATGGTTCGATGTGCAAAATTGTAATGGAAGCAGCGCAGCAATTGAGTGAAGTGGGTATTTCGTGCGAGGTGATAGACGTTCAGACGCTCCTGCCTTTTGATCGCACAAAAACAGTTGTTGATTCACTTAAGAAAACAAATCGCATCGCGTTCCTTGACGAGGACGTACCGGGAGGAGCTACTGCCTATATGATGCAAAATGTACTGGAAAGAGACGGAGGCTATTCATACCTCGACTCTAAACCAATTACGATAACATCAGAGGAACATAGGCCAGCATACGGAACTGATGGAGATTACTTCTCTAAACCCAACATTGAAGATGTATTTGAGAGAGTTTACTCACTTTTCGTAGAAAGCAACCCTACAGAATATAAACCGCTGTACTAGGTATTTTACCTTTCTATATCCGACAGTGTGTATTCTGGCGTTTGCACCACGTTACTTTTGTTTAAATCACGGTCGTAGATGAAAAACTCAAGTTTGAATGTGTCTAGCTGGGCTAGAAACAGCCCCACACCATTAGATAAATATGAATACGTAATATTTCCTACTGTTGGTTTTCCGATTCGTTCGGGATCAAATACAGGAATTCTAAGCACATCTGGCACAGCGTCGCACTCATCCTGATTAAACTCCTGAGCTATATCCGTTTCAATAAATTGCCCGTTCCGTTTCTTCAGAAATGTAATGTCCATGTTATTATAAAATGGATTTCTCGTCACGAACAAAGTATCCGACCAACCATCTCCATAGAGATAATCATCGCATCTCGCATCGAATGCAGGGCGGTTATCCACTTCACTAAACACTTCATCTATTAGGTCTCCGTTTATAGTCCCAAGCTTAAATGGCGGAACAGCTAAAGAATCAGAGAGAGTCACAATATAGTAACCTGCTACTCTAGAGGTATCCCCGTTTGTCCCCGTAACAAGCCGACCACTATCATAATAAACAATGAAATAATATGGAAAAAACTCATCCCATACATCCAATTCGGATAGTCCTATATTTCCATCCCCATCCTCAAAATCGAAGGTCAGCTTTAGGGAATCAGCTCGACCATCCCCACTTACAAATTCCAACCGCTTAAACTTTATTTTAGGGGTGTTAGAATATTCAGGTGGGTCAAGACAGCTTATGAGAAGTGTCATTAACCCAAGAATTAACCATATTTGCTGCGAGAATTTCTTCATATTCTTAATACAAAAGTATCACTTCTTTCCCTTACCTCTAGGTATAACAATGATTGACCCTGAAAATTTCATAAAGAGCCTCTTTTCACTGCGGGAAGAGGATTTTCAAGAGGCAGCATTGGATCTTTTTCATTATCAATGGAGTACCAATGCCACCTACAGGCAGTTTTGCGATTACCTTGGAAAGACACCAAAAAACGTTAAACGGTTGAAAGCAATACCTTTTCTTCCAATAGAACTTTTCAAATCTAAAAAGGTTGTATGTGGAAATTGGCAACCAGAGAAAATCTATCAAAGCAGTGGGACCACTCAAAACACCAGAAGTAAGCATTTCATCAAAAACAATCAACACTATCTTGATTTGTCCAGGCACACTTTTGAACAGCGTTTTGGCGCATTGAATGAACTGACAATTCTGGCACTTCTACCCTCCTATTTGGAGCAAGGAGACTCGTCGCTGATCGCCATGATAGATCATTTCATGAAATACGCACGCCCGGGAAGCGGCTACTTTCTTAACCAAGAGCATGAAATATCATCTATGCTCAGTTACCATCAAAATGAGCCTGTTTGCCTGTTTGGGGTCACTTATGCTCTGCTAGACTTTGCAGAAAAATTTGAAACTCAACTTCCAAACACATTCATCATTGAAACAGGAGGAATGAAAGGCAGAAGACAGGAAATTACTAGAGAAGACCTCCATCAGATTCTCAATCGAAAATTGGCACCTGCACAAATCCATTCTGAATATGGAATGACTGAATTAACATCACAGGGATACTCTAAGGGCTCCCATTTCGCTTTCCCTAATTGGGCAAAGGCGCTCATAAGGGATATAAATGATCCGTTTACCTATGTAGAAAGTACGAAAACTGGAGGGTTAAACATTATTGATCTGGGGAATGTTTACACATGTGCCTTTATAGAAACGCGAGATTTGGGTAAAATCACTGAGAAAGAGGATTTTATGGTTTTGGGTCGCTATGACAACTCGGATATCAGAGGTTGCAACCTCATGATAAACTAGCCACAAATTGATTTTTAACTGTGATTTTTTTGTTTAGGATGAAAACAAGTCATATTTTTGAAAGAGGTATTGAATGATAGCATTGGCTTTCATTATTAAAAACACCGCACATGAGACTAAAAATATTCATTATCGCCCTTACAATAGTTGGACTTTCTGCTTGCACTCAGAAAACATGTCCTACTTATGCTAAAACTGATTTGGACAACACAGAGTTGTCAGCAGATAAAGTTTAATCCCGAACTGTTTAAAGTTCCACGTACTTATCTACATCTTTGGCAGAGATTGTGTTTTCAGACATAATCACTAGCCGCTCCACAATATTCCTAAGCTCGCGAATATTACCTGTCCACTTATATTGAGACAGTTTTTTTAGCGCAGAGGGGTCAACTTGTTTCTTTGTAGTTCCGTATTCATTCGAAATCTGATCAAGAAAATGATCAACCAATAAGGGTATATCAGAGGCTCTATCACGCAAGGCAGGCACCTGAATGATCATCACGCTAAGTCTGTGATACAGATCTTCTCTAAAGTTCCCCTCCTCAATTTCTTTTTTCAGATCTTTGTTGGTAGCAGCCAAAACACGCACATCAACCTTAATGGACTTATCTCCTCCTACTCGAGTGATCTTATGCTCTTGAAGAGCTCTTAACACTTTGGCTTGAGCTGAAAGGCTCATATCGCCAATCTCATCAAGAAAAAGTGTACCACCAGTGGCTTGCTCGAACTTACCAATTCGCTGTTTATGCGCCGAAGTAAAAGATCCTTTTTCATGCCCAAATAACTCACTCTCGATAAGTTCAGACGGGATGGCCGCACAATTCACTTCCACTAGCTCAGACTTACTGCGATTGCTCTTTTCATGAAGCCATCGTGCAACCAGTTCCTTTCCAGTACCATTTTCACCATTAATCAAAACACGAGCATCAGTAGGCGCTACTTTCTCAATGGTTTCTTTAATCTCCTGAATTTCCGGTGATTCACCTACAATATCCCAAGCCTTGCTAACCTTTTTCTTTAATTTTTTTGTTTCTGTTTGCAGACTTCCTTTATCCAGAGCATTTCTTACTGTAAGCAGTAGTCGATTTAGATCCGGTGGCTTTTGAATAAAGTCAAACGCTCCTTTTTTTGTGGCATCCACGGCTGTCTCAATAGTACCATGAGCAGAAATCATGATGAATTGAGACTCAAGGCCGCTCTCAATAGCTTTTTCGAGCAACTCAATCCCATCCATTTTGGGCATTTGGATATCGCAGAGCACTACATCTATTTTCTCTTTTTCTAAAACAGCCAGTCCTGCCAGACCATCGGCTGCTTCAGATATTTGATACTTCTCGTATTCCAAAATTTCCTTTAGAGTCTCTCTGATACTCTTTTCGTCATCTACGATTAGAATGTGCGCCATGGTAAAAAGTAAAGTTAAAAATGCAAGCCGATAAGCCGGGTTCTGTTCTCACCGAGGTGAGCCTCATCATTTATCTGGGACATTCATCACTGACTGCCTCAATCAACCTACCCATTCTGCAATGCGAGCGAGTAGCCCTATACAGAACCTATTTGGTTTTTCAGCGCGTAAGGTTTACCTGGACGCCAAATATCACTACCTGACCGGTGGGCTCTTACCCCACCTTTTCACCCTTACCTCCAATAAATGAGGCGGTATATTTCTGTGGCACTTTCTCTTTTCCGAAATGCGAAAAAGCTTCCCGTTAAGAAGTACGCTACTCTATGCTGCCCGGACTTTCCTCCACGCTTGAGCATGGCGATGAGCGGCTTGCAAAGCAAAATTATGAATTTAAAAGTTATCCCGACCGGTAATTTTGAATTCCCAGTCATCCGCAGTACTGGCAACTTCCAGAACCATCTCTTTCATTATAGATTCATCAGCACTCTCGAAAAAGAAAGAAGCCTCTGCTTTTAAGATGTCATCTTCTATGATAAATCGCGTATGAACGAATTCTGTACTGGCAGACAATACCGAAGGGTAATCAATAGACTCTGAAGTATAAGCAACCTTGGAGCTGATCTTCACAACCTGCTTATTGAACTTTGGGTGATCAATAATTCTCGCGATTACCGTTTGAAATCTTTCATCCTTCAACGGGACAATAAATACAGAGTGATTGGAATCATATTCCGTATGCTGCGCACCTAAATCCTGGGCTAGTTTTTGACTGAATTGTGAGAAGTTCATTTTTTAAAGTTATTCAGGAAAAATACTAAAAAAAAATTAGCTGACAGCCTCTTTATAGGTATTTATAGCCCTTAGCCGAGCCACTTTATGATCCACAATGGGCGATGAGTATTCTGAACTTTCAAATTCCGGAACCCACTTCTTGATATAGACCATGTCAGGGTCGAATTTTTCCTGTTGGCTGTACGGGTTGAAAACCCGAAAATATGGCTGAGCATCAGTACCAGTCCCGGCTGCCCACTGCCATCCGCCATTATTGCTAGCCAGATCGTAATCCAACAATTTGGATGCAAAATATGCCTCTCCCCATCTCCAATCTATCAGTAGATGTTTTGTCAAAAAACTGGCTGTAACCATCCGCACCCTGTTGTGCATATAACCAGTGGCATTCAACTCCCGCATGCCTGCATCTACGATTGGATATCCTGTCATTCCGTCACACCATTTTTGGAATTGGTTCTCATCGTTGATCCATGGTATATTGTCATATTTAGGTTTAAACGCCCTATCCACTACATGAGGAAAATGAGCCAGGATCATGGAATAAAACTCTCTCCAGATCAACTCATTCAACCATACCTCTGAGTGTTCTTGAGCAAATCGCACCGCTGCGCGAATACTGAGGGTGCCAAATCGCAAATGAACGCCTAAACGACTCGTTCCATCGATAGCCGGGAAATCGCGACGCTCGCCATATTTTTCCACCAAAGAGGTTTTTAGAAGTTTTGGTGGAACATCAATGCTAGATTTCCGAAAGCCCATGTCTGACAAAGAAGGCGGGTCATTTGACAGTGAAAAAACATTTTCTAACAAACCATGAGATCCGTAGGGTTTCACCGTGTTTTTAGTGAGCCGGCTTAACCATCTCTTTTTGTAAGGTGTAAATACTTTGTACGGCTGATCCTGATCATTTAGAATCTCGCCTCTCTCAAAAATCACTTGGTCCTTGAAAGTGTAAAAGTCGATGTTGTGCTTTTTCAAGAGCCGAGCCACTCTGGCATCACGCTGCTCAGCGTACGGCTCATAATCTCTGTTGGTATAGACCCCTTGCACCTCATAATCCTTGATTAATTTATCAAAAGCGTTTTCCGGTGTATCATAATAAACTTTTATACTTCCGCCATAGGATTTGAGTTGCTGGCAAAGTTTTGATATTTGATCATGAATAAAAGTAACTCTCGCGTCACTTCTATCATCCAGATCATCAAGGATATTTTTGTCAAATATGAATATGGGAAGAACTGGTACCGAATCCCTTAGAGCATAAAACAGACCGATATTGTCTTCCAATCGGAGGTCTCTTCTAAACCAGAACACATTTACTTTTGGCATGGAAGAATAACTAGCCTATCAGCTAAATGTTTATTGAAAAAAAATATATTTAATCCAATTTCTTCTCTTCAGATTCACGCCTTTTTTGAGCCTTTTCGAAGGCTTTAGGAAGAAGGTTTCTCAAATCATCAAATGATTTCACCAACTGAATACTGACTCCTGTTTCCTGCTGATATGTACCCGCGGCCTGATCTGACTGGCGGAATGCCCTTGCCCTAAGCCTACCGTCGGAAGTGAGCGAGTACCTTACTGTCCAGTCACCCACAAACGTATTGCCGTCATCAGTATTCGTTGAGGTTTGGTTAAACCCTCCTCCTCCAGACACACGTAATCTTCCATCTAAAAAGGTGTAGGACAGCCTTAGTTGCAAAGTATTGAGCGCTTCTGTAGAAGACATATCCGCCAGATCCAAATCAACTTCCAGATTTTCATTGAATTGACTCGCATAGTACGATAGCTGATTGGTAAGGAATTCACTTATACTGGTAACACTACCTCCACTTAGGCTCAGTGAATTGCCAATAGGAGAAAATTTGCGTAGCATTAAAAGGCTAAAAACCTGACGCTTCAACTCCTGTTCATCATCATTGATTTGCTTCAACTGAGCCAGGGCGTCTGTTTCCGGAACTCCTTGAGAATCATCTATTGAAATTTCAAAATCTATATTCGGCGATAGCATCTCACCTTGAAGTATTAAGGCCACCAAAACAGGTACTCTGGAAGAACCGGAATCAGTGGACGAACTGGTTTCTGTTGTGCTCTCTGGGTTCAATCCCAATATATCCGCATATTGCCGGTATATTGCTCTTAAGTTCAAAACTCCTTTATAAGGGTCTCCGTACCATGATATAGTACCACCGGATTGAATGCTGAATTCTTTGCTAATAAGCGTCTTTCCACCAATGCTTGAGGTAAAATTATAAGCACCATCAGTGATACTTACATCACCAAACATCTCAAACTCTCCGCTAGTATCTAAAACAAGATTAAGGTTACCGCTGGCCGAACCGCGAATGATATCACCAGCTCTCAGGTCGAATATCAATTCAACATAAGCATCGGAGGTGACTTCCATAGCCAGGTCCAGTTTTACACCGGTGATGGAATTTTGAATTACCTCATCAAGATCAAAAACCCGTGTAGTATCTGAAAAATCAACAAACGTGATGTATTCCTTTTGTTCTACATTGCTTCCGTCCTCAAGAGGTATATAGATTTTTGTTCCTTTTTCTGAGCGCACGTCTGCATCTATTAGCAAGTCACTCGTCGTACCTCCTATTTTAACAGAGCCAGAGGCATAGGCTGTTCCGTAGTATAATTCTCCTGGCCTGCTGGTAGTATTTAAGAACTGAAACTTATTTGTCGACAATGTAATATCAGGCCTAATATCCTTGAATCCTGAGTGAAATAGGTTGCCATTTAATAACGCCACGTTATTATCTCTGTCTCTAAGAGTTATATCAGAAAAATTAATGGCTTCATTGTTAAAGTTGATGGCCCCATCAAAAAGGTACGTTACTCCCAAATAATCATAAGTAAACCTACCATCAGTTATATTTGTGGTTCCATCAAGCATGGGCAGATATCTCGTTCCCGTAACTTTAACCTTTCCACTAGCCAGCCCCTCAAGCCCAGAGACTGTTCCTTCAAAAATTGGCGCAAACAACTTCAAATTAGCCTGCTCAAAGGTGAGATCAATATCAAGCTCATCTTTATCGGCTTCCGGGTAAAAAAAACCTTCAAGATCAATGGTGTTAATCCCCGACCGAACAATTTCCATATCTAATCGAACCCTTTTCTCATTTGCATCCCACTCACTAGAGCCACTCATATTACCCACTAGGTAATTATCTACTATAAGCTCATCGACCTGAATATCACTTATAAAATAGAAATTTTCATCACCCACATTCTTCTTCAGATTGAACTTACCATCAAGAATGCCTTGTGTTTTTACAGGGATAATTGTATTCAAGTTTTGCAGATGAAACCTATCAAACTCAATCTCAAGCCTGCTTTCAGCTGTGTCAGCGTATATACCGTTTACAAGTATTTTCTGATCCAGTTGATTGAAGTCCAGCTGACTTACACGAATTGTATTTCCTTTAAAAGTAATTTCATTCTCTGGGTTGAAATACCATCTATCTCCTAAAACTGTAACATTTGAGGGGAGAAATTTAAAAACCAGTTCATCCTCAAAAAAGTCCAAAACGGCATTAATCGAGGCATGAGAATTGGTCTCCGGCTGCCCAACATTCGAGTAGATAGTCAGTTTATTATCCTGCCATACAGCTTCCAGATTTAGATTAGACGTAGATGGCACTTGGCCCCAATGCTGCTTTTCAGAAGCCAAATTGGCAACTGCCATAACACCAAGAGAATCCAAATCCTTGATCACATTTATATCGAAACTGTTACCTCTAAACCCCATGCCCTTATAATTGACCGAATCGATATCGGTATAAATTGTAAGCATCGCATTTTTACGCTGATAATATGTCCCTTCTACTTTACCATCTTCTGACAAATAAATATCCTGATTCAAAAAGCTTAAATACGGAGATAAATTGCCATAGTGCACCTCAAAATCTAACTGATATCTGGAAAAGTCTGTCCTTTCAAACGCCATACTATCAACCTCTTCTGTGAGCTCAAAGTATCGACTTATCTCGTCGGATATCAACCGCACATCACTGATGAGCTGGGTGTAGTAAAAGTTGCCTTCAACTTTTCCGGATATATCTGGCAGAGTGAACTTAATAATCCTTCCTGACCCATCATTTTCTGTTGAAAAACTGATCGAGTCAACGTCGAGTTTTTTACCTAGGTAATTGACACCTAAATCCCTTATAGACGCTTTAGATGTCAGGCTGTCAATATTTAGTCCCAGCAAATCGAAATTCACTTTGGACTGAAGGGTTAAATCCCTACTAATCAATCCCAGCTTTTTAAAGTCTATCAGCTCTATATTGGCTTTGACATTGAGTTTTTCAGGCCTATGTGCAAAATTTAAACTCCCGGTTGCGTTGAGTCTGGCATTAGGGTCCCGTACAGTAAGCGACCCATCGAAATAGCGGGAAGCAAATTTACCTTTAGCGGTAATTTCTTTGTAGTTGTAGCCATATATACCCGTATTAGTTAGTTTGGCTTCAGTATAAAAGTCGGCATTCTCGATTGTCAACCCTTTTCCTTTTATGAACCCGTCAAAATTCACCTTCTGCACCAGCTCCCGCTCATTGAGAAATGCACCAGCATTGAAATTGGTAATTTTTAGTCTTCCTGAATAACTGGCATTTTCCCAACCTGATTTGAGCTTTAAATTCAAATCAGAAACCAGCCTTCCTTTTCTAGTGGAAACATTGGCCTTCGCCACAAAATCAGAAAGAAACCCTGAAAATTGACCGTCAAAACTAACCTGACCAAGTTCCCTGATACTTTCAGGTATCTGATTCAGCACCTGATCCAAATCGCTTGATCTCACTCGCCCTGAGTTTACATCTAAGATGATAAAAGTTTCTTCTACGTTCGGCAGACCGAGAAAATCCACACTGCCTTTCAAATAGGTATTATTGGTTAGTTTAAGCGTAAAATCTTTTACTGACAGGTCTCCAACCATACCTTTGACATGTCCGGTAATAGACAAAGGCACCAGCGAAGAATCAAGTGATGCAAAATACCTCAAGTCATCCGGGTGTATGTAGCTTTCGTTCAAATTCAGCTCCATAGCAACACTATCCACGAAATAGGAGAAATCATTCAGTCCTGTAAAGTCGAATCGGGCATATTCACGGATATTTGATTGTGCTAATTTCAGATCCAAATTGTCCAAAATAATTCTCCTGTTTGATAATTCGAAATCAGTAGCAAGAGATTTAACATCAAAACCAGAATTTTGGTCGGTCCCCAAAAAGGAATTGATATTGAGCGTGATGGTATCGGCCTGCATTCTAAAATTACTCATTATCGCTTCCGGGATATCAAACCTGAAATGAGCGAAATCAAACCGAGAAGCCTCAAGGCTATCGGATAATTCATTGTTGAATGAGAAACTCAAGTCACTCAAATAGATGTGATCAAGCAAAATCACTCCACTTTCAGCACGCTTATCTTTGGGTTTCTTCGATGGCAGCAACCCTCTGATGCTTTGAATATATTCGATGAGATTAATACCACGAGGGTCATCATATTTAGCTAGATTAAACTCCCCTTGACCTAGTTCAATTTGATCCAAACTGAGCGTGTTTCCCTTGATCAAATTGAGAAGGTCATAATCAACCCTAAGAATTTCTGCCTGCAGGAGTACGTTATCCTTATAGTCTAACACATGCAGCCCATGTATTTCTACATGATCAAACCATTTTACTTTGATGTGATCAATATTGGTTTGCTGCTCGCTTGCCTCGTTGACCCAAGCAAGCACCTTATCCTTGGCCAAGTTTTGAAACCACGCAGTTTGCGCCAGGGTAATGGCCACAACCAAAGAAAGTAAAACCGTGAGGATTGTCCACAAGATCACTTTTCTCAGGACTGTAAGTATATTTCCTATGATTAACTTGCCGTTCAAATTAATTTACTTCGGAAAAAATGAGTGAAATAATACTGGGTATTGAGTCATCGTGTGATGAGACTGCTGCTGCTATCTGCAAAGATGGAGAAATAATCAGTAATAATATCGCCACACAATCCATTCATGAAAAATTTGGTGGTGTGGTTCCGGAACTGGCATCCAGGGCACACCAGAAAAACATCATTCCTACTCTTAACGCATGTTTCGCTGAAACCAATACCTCCATATCCGACATTTCAGCTATTGCCTATACTCAGGGTCCAGGCCTGCTTGGAGCACTTCTGGTCGGCAGTTCTTTCGCAAAGGGCTTAGCGGCATCTCTAGACATCCCCTTAATACCCATTAATCATATGCGAGCGCATGTTTTGGCCCACTTTATAGAAGATCCAAAACCGCAGTTCCCTTTTCTTTGTTTGACAGTGAGTGGTGGTCACACTCAAATCGTTGAAGTTTCTGGCTATCATGAAATGAAAGTAATAGGAACGACCATAGATGACGCAGTTGGCGAAGCTTTTGATAAATGTGCGAAAATCATGGGACTGGGCTACCCAGGAGGCCCTAAAGTGGACAAACTAGCCGGAGAAGGGAATGAAGACAGATTCAGCTTCCCGCATAGTAACATTCCTGGCTTGAATTACTCCTTTTCAGGTATTAAAACAGCCTTTCTTTATTTTCTTCGGGATGAAAACAAGAAGAATCCAAATTTCCTCGCCGACAACATAAATGATCTAGCAGCTAGCCTTCAGAAAACCTTGATAGACATGCTTTTTGCTAAACTCGTCAAAGCGGCCAAAAGCACTGGCATTAAACACATTGCTATAGCTGGGGGAGTATCAGCTAACTCAGGAATCAGGAAGAGGCTCAATGAAGAAGCTGTGAAACGCAATTGGGAGGTATATATTCCGAAATTTGAATACTGTACTGACAATGCGGCCATGGTTGCCATGACAGGCTATTTTATGTTTAAAGACGCCATATTCGGAGACCTGAGAGATAGTCCCATACCCCGAATGTCAATTTGAGTAACATTTTTAATTAGTATCAATCGTTCTTAGTAAATTTAGAGTATGAGTCAAGGTAAGCCCAGATTTTCCAACAACATTCAAATCAAAAACCGTAAGGCTTCATACGAGTTTAGCTTTTTGGAAAAATTTGAAGCCGGTATGGTATTGAAAGGCTCAGAAATCAAATCTATCCGTGAAGGCAAGGCATCCGTCACAGAAGCATATTGTTTCATCAGTAAAGGTGAGCTTTTTATCAAAGGGATGAATATTTCTCCTTTTAAGGAAAGCTCTTTTAATGCTCATGAGCCAACAAGAGATCGAAAACTGTTACTCAAAAAGAAAGAGATCGAAAAGCTAAGAGCAAAGACAGAAGAAAAGGGCCTGACGATAGTTCCTGTTCGGGTGTACATCAACTCGCGAGGTATGGCCAAACTTGAAATTGCTCTGGCGCAGGGTAAAAAGCTCTTCGATAAGCGGGATAGTATCAAGAAAAAAGACCAGGATAGGGAACTCAAACGAATCAAACTGATATGAGTACGGTGTTGGTTCTTAATCAGGATTTTTCACCAATCTCAATCTGTTCTACTGAACGGGCATTTTTGTTGATCTATCTAAATAAGGCTGACCTACTTTGCGAAGATCTGAAAATGAAACTTCGCACCATCAAAAGCTCCTTTCCCAAGCCTACAGTGATCAAAATCAAGAACTACGTCCATGTTCCTTACAAAGGCGTAATTCTTACCAGACAAAACATTTTTAAAAGAGACAATCACCTGTGCCAATATTGCGGGTCGCAAAATGACCTGACTCTAGATCACCTGACTCCAAGATCAAAAGGCGGAAAATCTACCTGGAGTAACCTTGTAACAGCCTGCAAAAGCTGCAATACCCGCAAAGGCAACCAATCACCGGAAGAAGTAGGGTTGACTCTAAGGAGTAAGCCATTCAGACCTTCTTATATGGCTTTTATAAAAACCACAACTAAGCACTTAAGAGAAGACTGGAAGCCCTATCTGGAAAGGAAGGCCAGTGCGTGAACTATCATAAAAGAATCATCTAAGTGTGCATGGGTTCATTACTAATACGCTGAAAATGCGGTAACATATTTTAGCCACGACAAACTAATCCCGATCCTGAAAACTGGCAATTGGGTAATTCTCAAATATGGAAGAAATTATAAAAATAGCAAACACAAAATGGAATCAGGCCGCTGATTTGTTAATACTTTAGTGAAGCCCAAACGACGTTTTCCAGTTAGAGGCATTAAGAAAAGTGAACTCGATAGAGAGCCAGCAGGCAGTGGAATCAAGAGTTTGTGAATATTAAAACTATAAATCCAAAGTAATGAAAAAAACACTAACACTAATTACGATAGCACTGCTTACGCAGTGCACACAACCGGAAAGTGAACAAAAAGGGGAAACACTGGAACAGAAGAAAGAACAACTGTCGAAGGAATTTCAGCAAATGCAGGAAAAAATAGAAGAAAAAATAGCTGAGCTAAAACGTGAAGGGAAAAACACAGCTAATGAACCGAAAAGGGATATAGAGCATGCTATTAAAGACCTAAAGCGCTCAAAAGAGAAGATTCTGAAATCTGCTGAGAAGCTTACCAACTCTACTGAAGATGACTTAGAAGATCTAAAGAAGGAAACAGAAAGGGTTTTTGATGACCTATCCAAAGAATTCGAGAAAGCTAGCAACCATTTTAATAAATGGCTTGAAGAAAATAAAAAAGATGACAAATAAAAAAAGCCATTCCTGAATCAGGAATGGCTTTTGAATATCTAAAAAGCAGGTTTTATAAATCCGCTGTTTTAATTGAACTGTAAAGAACCCTCCGGGCATTAGCCTCTCGCAGTTCCTGCTGAACATCCGACACGATACCAAACTTCACATCCACATCCACTTTCATCGACATTGTGATTTGGTCTCTCTCAACTTCCGACAACTTATCCTTCTCCTGATTCACGAATTGAATGATGTCATCTACATCTACAAAAACATCATTCGTCTGAATCTTAGGTTCATTACCATAAAGATTAGTGTTCTTAGGCTCACCTAGATAGATATAGCTAACCAAAGACTTTCTTTCGATTTTAGTAAGCTGAGATGCTTTCGGAAGTTGCTGCTTCACCATGATATCTGTTTCTCTCATCACAGTAGTCACCATGAAGAAGAACAACAACATAAAAATAATGTCAGGCAATGCAGCAGTTGGTATTTCCTGCGAAGCACTTGTATTCTTTTTAAATTTTGACATATTCTTACTTAATTAATCAGGTTCCGCAATAGAAATAGCACGGGGTATCCCTTGCCTTCCTTTATTATACATATCCTTTTGGATGTCGTCATCTCTATCGAGAGACAACCACTCATCCACTGTGATACCAACCCTTTCAGCATAAACTTCATTATAAGCTGAGTTGATCGCATCCAAAACCTGGATATACAAGTCATAACTTGTACCTCGATTCGCTTTGAACGAAACAACGCACTCAGTCGGATCATCTGACGAATCAGACCTCTTCCCAGTAGCGTTGATTTTCGACTTCATACTTGAAGGTAAACTGCTATACAATGCAATTCCTTCCTCTGTAGGTTTTCCGAAGTTTAGAATAAAACTCTTAACATCATCCTTCAGGTTCGAAATTGGAGCAGTGTACGGCTCATCTTCCACAAGTAGATTATCCTTTGAGTTAGCCAATATCTTGAAGATGTTCCTATCATTCTTCGTGATATCCGGTGGCGGCTCATTAGGGTCAACCTTCGGAGGTAATAGCAACATAATCCCCTTGTCATTCGCAATGGTAGTGGTTACCAAAAAGAAGATAAGGAGCAAGAAAGCTATATCCGCCATTGACCCTGAGCTTACCTCAGGCGTATCTCTTTTTTTACCTCTAGGCATTACTTTAAAGCTTTAGAAATTTCTGTAAACACAATTCCTGCAATAGCAAGAATTAAGAAAATATACATTGAAATAATTCCAGCTCCAACCACTTTTGCTACACCTTCGGAAGCTGTGTCTGATTCTCCGCTGGCCATTGCATAACCAATAAGAAATACAACTAAAACAACACCCAAACCTATCCCTGACTTAATCAGAGATTTAGGGTCTCCCAATGATTGTATAACCGGAATCAGAATCGCTGCTACTGCACATAGTGCCACTAGCACGTAACTCGCAAATAATCCTATATCTATAATATCCATAGTGCTATCCGGTTAAAGATTATTTAGAAAGATTATGCTTCACCAAAATATCAACTACTGATATTGAAGCATCTTCCATACTGTTTACCAAAGAGTCAATCTTGGAGATTAGGTAGTTGTAGAACACCTGAAGTATTACAGCTACAATCAAACCACCAACAGTTGTCAATAGGGCTACTTTGATACCATCAGCAACTAACGAAGGAGAAACATCTCCAGCAGCAGCAATTGCCTCGAAAGCGTCGATCATACCAATTACAGTTCCCATGAAACCAAGCATTGGAGCTAGAGAGATGAAAAGTGATATCCAAACCATACCTCTTTCAAGTTTTCCCATTTCAACAGACCCGTAAGCAATGATTGATTTTTCAACCATTTCGATACCTTCTGACATCCTCATCATACCTTGAACGAAGATAGATGCAACAGGACCTCTTGTGTTTCTGCATACTTCTTTAGCAGCCTCAACACCACCACTAGCAAGCGCACTTTCTACATTTGCTAATAATTTTTTGACGTTTGTTGTTGCCAGATTAAGGTGAATGATTCTTTCGATAGCCACGGCTAATCCTAGAATCAAACATATCAAGACGATACCCATAAATGTAGCTCCGCCATCGATAAACAATCTTTTCACATTTTGGTGAAAGCTAATCTCACCTTCTTCTTCTTCTACTACAGGCTCGGCTGCCGGTGCGGCTTCTTCCACCACGGTTTCTGTTTCAGCAACTGCTGTTGAGTCGTCTGAAACCATAGATGAATCTGCTGCCATTTCCGCATCATCCTGAGCGTATGTATTCACTGAAGAGAAAGTGAAAACACCTGCTATCATCAAAAGAGTAAATAACTTTTTCATAATCTGTTTTTGGTAGTCTTCGGTTAAGTTTTATTTATGTCCGTAAATATATATTAATTCAAGTTAACAGCGGAGAGAGAGGGATTCGAACCCTCGATACCCCGTGAAGAGTATACACACTTTCCAGGCGTGCGCCTTCAACCACTCGGCCACCTCTCCTATTATCTCCTCACGTTTTGAGCAGGGCAACAAATAAATCATAAAAATTGAGCTTATCCAAATTTAAAATAGTCATTCGGGGCTTTTCTGTATATCCATTTCACCGTTCATGGGAATCTCCAATTTTTTTCTCACTTTATCTATGTTTTGTTCATTGCCAAGCAAAAACATAAGTTTGGTAATGGCGGCTTCCGTGGTAATGTCACCGCCACTTACTACTCCTATCTCTTTCAGCTTTTTACTGGTTTCGTACCTTCCCTGAATCACCTCTCCTCCGCTACATTGGCTCACATTATAAACGATGATTCCATCTTTAATTGCCTTTTCTATTATTTTCAAAAACCATTTATTGTTCATTGTATTGCCAGACCCATAAGATTCAAGCACTACGCCTTTGATATTTTTAATAGAAAAAATTGACTCTATTACTGCCTCACTGATACCTGGAAACATTTTCAGAATGACTACATTTTCATCAAACTTATTTCGGATTTTGAGTTTGGCCTTTGCTTCATACGGCTTCAGGTAACTACTTCGAAACTCTATGTCGATTCCTGATTCGGCCAGATACGGGTAGTTTTTAGATTGAAAAGCGGCAAATGTGCTACTTCTGATTTTCTGAGAACGGTTTCCACGAAGCAAAAAGTAATTAAAATAAATGCACACCTCGCTGATGACAGGTTTCCCTTTTTCCTTTTTCGCTGCTATTTCAATAGCCGTCATGAGGTTTTCTCTTGCGTCTGAGCGTATTGAGCCGATTGGTATTTGTGCTCCTGTCAAGATCACGGGCTTGTTAAGTCCCTCTAGCATAAAACTTAAAGCTGAAGCTGAGTAAGCCATAGTGTCTGTACCATGCAACACTACGAACCCATCATATTGAGAGTAATTCTCATAAATGATATAGGCCATGTCCATCCAGTCGCTGGAATTGATATTAGAAGAGTCAAGTGGCTCAGGAAAAGAAATTACTGTCAGCTTTAATTCAAGCCCCCTCAACTCGGGGATTTTGTCTATGACACGACCAAAATTGAATGGCGTCAGAGAGCCATCGTCATCCATGATCATGCCAAATGTACCGCCTGTGTAAATTATCAGAATGGACTCTTCGGGATCCACTTTGGCTGTGGTTCTGATATTTACAATTTTATAATTTTTCATTTGGAAAAAAGGGCCAACGAGTTTTGCGTTGTAATTTCGGCAATTTCCTCAATATCCTTCTCAAGGATGTTTGCGATTTTGAGAGCTACGTTTTTAACATAAGCGGGCTCATTGCGTTTTCCGCGGTAAGGAACTGGCGCCAAATATGGACTGTCGGTTTCTAACAAAACCCGACTGAGATCAACCTCTTTTATAACAGGTTCCATTCCTCCATTCTTGAAAGTGGCTACACCACCGAAACCAAGACAGAAACCCATGTCAATGATCTGCTTTGCTTGCTCAATAGTGCCGGTAAAACAATGAAAAACTCCTGTAAGGTTTGCATCAGCAAAAGGGCGAACCAACTCGATAGTCTCATCAATAGATTCTCGACAATGAATTGCCACAGGTAAATCATGCTTGATTGCAAGCCCACATTGAATGTTGAAAGCTTCTTTCTGCTCTTCAAACAATGTTTTATCCCAATACAGGTCAGTTCCGATCTCTCCCACCGCGCAAAAGCCGCCACGATCCAGCCACTCCTCCACCTCGTAAAGGTCTTTCTCAAAACCCTTTTTGACTGAGCATGGGTGCAAACCCATCATGGGGACACAATAGTCTGGATGCCTGTCCGCCAAGGTCAGCATACTGTCTATGCTCTCATGATCAACATTCGGCATGTATATCTTTTCGATCCCGGTTTCTTTTGACCTCTCGATCACATCAGAAATATCCTGATCAAACTCTTCGGTATATATATGTGCGTGCGAATCAATTAATCTCATTCCGGTATTGTTTTGAATTCAAACCCCTGAGCCGCAAAGTAACTCAAGGTTTCAGGTAAAAGTTTCTTGAGATTGGAAAATGCTTTTTGGGAATCATGAAAAACAATGATCGCTCCTGACGTAAGCTTCTTTATCCCGGAGAGGGATTTTTCTACATTCAGATTGGAATCAAAATCCCCTGTGAGGTAGGACCACATGACAATTCTTTTGTCTCTACTCAGGGGTTTCGCCTGAGCTGGTCTGATTCTGCCGTACGGAGGCCTGAAAAATGGCGATGATATTTTCAAATTCTCCAACTCCCGGTCGCAAAGTTCCACTTCCGAAGCGTATTCGTGCGATTTGACTTTCCACCCACTGACATGGTGCTGCGTGTGATTACCTACTTGATGTCCTGCGGCCTTCAACTTTTGAGCAAGTTTCGGGTGTTGTTGAACATTTTGTCCAATGAGAAAAAAAGTTGCCTTGGCGTTGAACTGATCAAGCTGATCAAGGACGTAATCAGTAACTATCTCAGTTGGGCCATCGTCAAATGTGAGATAAATCGTTTTTTGTGATGTCTTTACTTCCCATAAACATTCTGGGAACAGTCTCTTATGTATCGCAAAAGGTCGAAAAGGAAACATAATCAATTGTTGACCAGACAGGAGAGCATGGTGATATCATCGCGATATGGCTCGTTTTTCCTAAACTCATCTACTGCCTTTAGTATCTTGTTGTGAAACTTTGGCAGTTCTGAAGGCATCTTTGTTCCAATCAGATCGCAAACTCTTTCTTCACCAAATTGCTCATCGGTATCATCGAAAGTTTCGGTCAAACCATCGGTATATCCGAAGAAAAGGAAGTTGGAAAGATTCTCGATTCTCATGGTATCAAGAAACGGAAGGGGGTCAAACATACCCAAAACCGTAGTTCCGTCGTTGAGTTCCTGAATTTTCCCCTCAGACAACAGATACTGCGGATTATGTCCACAATTGATATAATCGAATGAACGCGAGCTGAAATCATAAATACCCAGAAAAAAAGTGATGAAGTTCTCTCCGTTGCTACTGGTGTAGAGCGTATGATTTAGCTCCGTTACTATCTCTTTTGGGTCTTGTGTTTTTCTAACCAAAGTCCTCAATGAGGCCTGAAAGTTGGACATGAGCAATGCCGCCGGAACACCTTTACCGGAAACATCAGCAACACAAACCAGAAAACGGTCGTTATCAATAGCTAAATAATCATAATAGTCGCCACCTACGTCGTGATGAGGCAGGTAAACAGCTTCTATTTTGAGTTTCTTAGTTTGAGGAAGTGCTTTCGGGAAAAGAAAATTCTGAACCTTTTTAGCAATCTCCAGCTCCTTTCTGTAGGCCTCCTGCTCTAATTGTCGCCTCGCGAGCTTCTTATTCTCGACGGCCACCATGATGATATTGGTGAGCGCTTGAAGGAATGTACTACTGTCACTTCCTGTTTCTTCTAAAACACCTCCCAGAAAAACTACTGCAAGCAATTTATCCTTATGATAAACCGGTATGACTTTGTCGAAATCCTTATAATCTCCTTCCGCATCACTGAGTAGTTGCGGTTTTTCGAGATCCCGATAGTTTTCTTCCAACACTGCGTTTTCGGCCCGAAACTGCCCGCCAAATGACGCCTTGCAAGCCCAGTTATCCTCTGCTACAAATAGAGCCATCCGTTTCACTTTCAGATCGCCTAAAAGTGTGAACTTATAAATCCTGAAAAGGTCAGCCTCGGGCAGGTTGTTATTGATAGCCTGAGTCACTTCCAGCAGAGCATTGAGCTCCAGATCTTTTATGTCGAGTGTTCCTGACATTTATGAATTATGAGCCAAAAGCCCTTTTTTCGTTGCTAAAAAATACGAGTCAAGAAATTGATCACTTTTCAAAGTAGTGGCGCCCCATTCCTCATCTACATCTTTAAGGAATTTGACATACCCTTTTTCCTGAAGAGAAATCAAAATAGAGATTAACTCACTTTCCTGATATTCCGAAAGCTCTGCCAATTCACGAAACGATTGCACAAAATACAATTCGTCCAAAACGTTAAATTCATCATCTGTCATCAATACTTCCTCCCTTTCCATGAATATGACCCAAAAATAGAAGCTATACCCAACAATGCCACAAATAGGGGGTAAATAATCTGGAGGGTGAGGCCCAGGCCAACGACCGTCGAAAACGAGAAACGGAAGAATCTGGCAATAGAAAACTGATAAATAGTTACGCTGAGGAATCTAACGGCCAGAATAGCGATGAAAACCCTGAGGTCAATAAAATTGAACAATGCCAACGCTAAAAAAATGATGTATGTGAGATAATCTATGAAAACATAAACTGTAGAAAATCTTGCAAACCAATTTTTATGAAATTGCCATTTACTAGTCCAGCGAATGCGCTGGTTGAATAACTCGGAAATAGTCTCTTTTGCGGGTGTTTCCACAATGGCATCTCGGTTTTTGAGAAAAACAATTTGCCCAGGCCTGCTGGCGTTGATCTTTTGAAGTAAAAATTCGTCATCTCCGGACGGAATTCCTTCGTTTCCTTCATAGCCATTTACTTCCAAAAAGACCTTCTTCCTGTACGACATATTGGCTCCATTGCATGTGGATGGGTTGCCCGAAGAAATGGCAGCTGCACCAAAACCAATAAGAGAAGCAAACTCTAGTTTTTGAAATTTACCAATCAAATTATTGCCAATCATGCGCACAGGCCCTGCAATCATCGAGATGTTTTCAGACTTGTAGCAGGCAGCATAGGCCGCAATCCAGTTGGAACCAACGCGACAATCTCCATCAGTTGCCAAAATGATTTCATTCGAAGCTTGGGATATCCCTTCCGTCAGTGCCGCTTTTTTCCCTGACTTATCTGATAGCTGAATACACCTTAGCTTGTACCCCACTTCGCCTATCAACTCCTCTACAGCTTCTTTTGTGCCATCTGATGAGTCGTCATCTATTACAATTACCTCAAAATCCTGCAGTGCATAATGCTGCTCATTGAGATCAAGAAGTAGGTGTCGAATGTTTTTTGATTCATTCCTTACGGGAATGAGAACGCTAAAGCGAACTCCCTCTGAATGTACAGTTCGCCCATGCTGAATGCGAACCCAATGGTATGTTAGCCAAATAAAAACAGCAACATAAACAGCAGAAAGGACAAGAAAAACAATCATCTGGCGAGTTTCGGTTTTACTCTTATGAGAGGGATGAGACCGAGGATTGATGGAATGATGGTATTGATTAGCCAAATGATGAGGCAAGCCAAAACGATAAGGTCAATTCTATCCGTATAAGCTTCAAAAAAAACAATAGAGCTGGCCTCTCTTATCCCAATTTGTCCCATGACAGACGGCACCACCGTACGGAACAGAAAAACCCAACCAATACCCATTAGGACAACTTCAGCCGATAATTCGGGCACGAAAAAATGAAACAACAGGAAAAGCTGAAATGTGAAGACCGCATATCGCAAAATCGTGATAAGGGAAATAAAAAGTGCCAGACGGGAGGAAAGAAAATCAAGGGATACACCAAAAAGTTGTTTTCTCCATACGACCCAAACAGCCAAACTTACTAACACCGCCACGGCAAGAACTATGTAATAACTCCACGATCCCTGGTGTAGAAAAAAGAAAACTGCCGCACCTCCGTATATGACCGTCACCAGCAAGATCACCAGCCTGTTAAAACCTACCGACATAAGGGTACGGCCTTTATGAGCTACCTGCATGGTCCTGCTGCCCAGATCACCTGCCGTGAATGGCACCACCCAATTGAGCGTGAGCCCTCTCAGAACAACAGCCAAAGAATGAGAAAGTGAGATGCTCTCAAACGGAACTGAAAGTTGCCACCTCCAGGCTTCCAGGAGCCAGTTGACAGGCATGAGCAACAGTACTACAGCCAGGGTTAGTTTGAATTCGAGGAAATCGATAATGCTAAAGTCTATTCCCACACTGCTCAAACGAGCATAAATAAACCAGCAGCACCCCACAAAGAGTCCATACTTCACCAGATTGACCAGCAGCTTTTTATATCTCCCTATGTAATCGTTAATTTGCATGAATGTCGCTAAACCAATCCCCCGCATTAGAAAAAATCATTCTCGGACTTGACCCGGGAACGAGTGTAATGGGGTATGGACTGATCAAAGTTAAGAAACAAGCGATCACCCTCCTTCAATTTGGTGTAATACACTTGAAAAAATACGACACCCACGAGCTAAAGCTGAAAAAAATCTACGATCGTGTTCTGGGGCTCATTGTAGAGTATCATCCCGACGAAGTTGCGCTGGAGGCGCCATTTTTTGGAAAAAATATTCAGTCTATGCTGAAGCTGGGACGGGCACAAGGTGTGGCCATGGCAGCAGCACTTTCGCAGGATATACCTATTACTGAATATGCCCCAAAGAAGGTAAAACAGTCTGTAACCGGAAATGGAAATGCCTCCAAGGAACAAGTAGCCGCCATGCTCAAAACGCTGCTCAAATTTAGTGAGGCTCCTAAACTACTGGATGCAACAGATGCTCTGGCCGTGGCGCTGTGCCATCATTACCAGGGCGGCAAACAACAAAAATCAGCAAAAAGCTGGGGAGCATTTTTGAGTGAAAACCCAGGGAGACTGAAGTAGGCATTGAGTCCGCCACTTCAGTGGAGGCAGGAGTCTTATCAAGGTGTATTAGTGAAAATGTGTTTTCTTGGATATCAATACACTTGTTATGGCTGATAAAGTGCTTGAGTTGAAATAAGAGTGTATTCATTTTGGTAACATGAGCTATTTGGAATGTTCCCTAAAAAGTGGCCACAATAAAAAAGGCCATGATCTCTCATGGCCTCAATAAATTCTTCTCGCTAAGTTAAATCAGTCTAAAGCACCTTTGATCTTTTTGGCAACTGCCGCCAGTTCGTCTTGCGAAGGAGATAGCTTGATGTTTACAAAGTTCATATCGTCCATAGTCTTGAAAGGAATCAAATGCACATGCGCATGCGGCACCTCCACACCTATCACTGAGACTCCTACACGTTCACAAGGAATCACTTTCCTGATTGCTTTGGCCACTTTTTTGGCAAACACGTGCAATCCGGCCAGCACTTCATCATCCAGATCAAAAATATAGTCCACTTCTACTTTTGGGATCACAAGTGTGTGCCCCTCCACGAGTGGATTGATATCCAAAAACGCCAGATAGTTGTCATCTTCCGCAACAATATGCGCCGGAATCTCACGGTTTATGATTTTCGCAAAGACTGATGGCATCAGAACGAGATATCTATGATTTCAAATTCCATCTTACCTGCTGGCACATCTATTTCAGCTGTCTCACCCAATTTCTTACCTAGAAGCCCCTTACCTATCGGAGACTTGATCGAGATTTTGCCCAATTTCAAATCTGACTCTTCCTCCGCCACAATCTGGTATTTCATTTGTGCACCGTTCTTGGTGTTTTTGATTGTCACGTTGGCCAAAATCCCAATTTTTGATGTGTCCAGATTTGATTCATCAATTACACGAGCGTTTCCAACTACAGCCTCCAACTTAGATATTCTAAGTTCCAGAAGCCCTTGAGCGTCTTTGGCTGCATCATATTCAGCATTTTCACTCAGGTCACCTTTGTCTCGCGCCTCTGCTATCTGCTTGGCCATATCCGAACGACCTTTTGTTTTAAGCTCATTGAGTTCATTCTTGAGCTTTTCCAGACCTTCTTTCGTATAATAATTAACTGTTGACATACTTCCTTTAAATAAAAAAGAACGGCCCCTCAGGAAACCGTTTCCGTTTTTCTAATTCTTTTATTGCTATTATTTCTGCAAATATAATGTTTCTTGGGCAATCCCAATCACTTTACCTCAGCCAAACCAGCTTCTTGCAGCTTTCTCACCAGCACTTTGTTTATGCGTTCATACGACTCAAAAGTCCATCCAGCCACATGGGGTGTAAGGATCACATTGTCCATGGTTTTGAGTTTATCAAAGTTGATTTGCTCCTGACCACTGAGCTTGCCGATCTTCTCATTTTCTAGCACATCCAGGCCTGCGCCAATGAGTTTTTTTCCTTCTAAAAGCGCTATCAAAGCGCTCAATTTGAGCACCTCGCCCCTGGCAGTGTTCAAGACCACCTTTAGCTTTTCAAAATCTTTGAGAAAATCCTCATCAAAAAGCTCTCGTGTTTCTGATGTCAATGGTACGTGTATGCTTAGTATTTCCGTTTCTTTTTTGAAAGTTTCCAGATCTACTTCCTCCACATATTGGGTACTATAACCTACCTTGTACTTATCATAAGCTATGATATTGCACCCAAAACCCTGAAGTTTTCGAGCAAGGCTCGAGCCCATAAAACCATATCCAAATATTCCAACGGTCTTCTTTCTGAGCTCCCATCCACGATTTCCTTCGCGATCCCATTTACCAGATTTCACCTCTGCATTCGCAACGTTGATATTGTGAAAAAGGGACAGCAACATACCTATGGCATGCTCCCCTACAGCATCTCTATTACCTTCGGGTGCATTGACCAACCGAATATTTTTACTCGTCAAATATGGATAATCAACCTTATCTATCCCTGCACCGGCCCGACACACAAACTCCAAAGAAGTCCCCAAATCGATGATCTCTTTATCCACATCGGTTTTGCTTCTGATAATCAGCCCTTTGTAGTTACCGATTGTGCTTAAAATCTCTTCACGGGTAATCGCAGGTCTGTAGTCTGCCTCAAACCCCGCTTCTCTCAACAAGGCGGTGATGCTATCGTGCATTTTGTCCGCTATCAATACCCTTTTCATAGTCCGTATAATATATGTGCGACTGAAAAATAAACTGCCAATCCGAGCAAATCGTTCGCTGTGGTAATAAATGGGCCTGCCGCCAATGCCGGGTTTACACCAAATTTGTCCAGCAAAAGTGGAGTGATTGTCCCCATAAAGGAGGCCAGCAAAACCACGCTAAACAGTGCCAATGATACGGTCATTGCCAGGGGTTGGTTGCGGTTGACTAGCATCACTGCTCCGAAGACCATCAGTGCCAAAATAACTCCGTTCACAACCGCTACAAAAAGCACTTTGAGCAGTCTTTGGATCATCGTTCCGGCAAATACGTTTGGGTTCGCCAAGCTCTGTACCACTATCGAAGATGATTGAATGCCCACGTTTCCCCCAGTGGCCGTGATAAGTGGAATGAAAAATGCCAGCGCTGGAATAACCGCTATATCTCCTTCGAACAATCCAAGAAACTGTGCTCCCAAAAAACCGCCGAACATCCCAATGATCAGCCAGGGCAGTCGAGCCTTGGATAGATCCCAAACCGAATCCGCCTCCTCGACACCTGAAGATATACCTGCCATCATCTGGCGTTCTTCTTCGGCCTGCTCCTGGATCACATCCACCACATCATCGATGGTAATTCTACCCACAAGTTTACCTCGCGCATTCACCACTGGTACAGCATCCATGTCGTATTTGGTCATGATGGCCGCCACTTCTTCATCCTCCATGTATGTCTCCACAGACACAAGATCCTCGTCGAATATATCTGCAATTTTGGTGCTATCGTTGGCTATAATCAGCCGCTTCAAACTCACTCTGCCAAGTAGACGACCATAATCATCTACCACATAAACAGCATATATCCTTTGTACATTCTCAGCCTGCTTTCTGATTTCTTCTATGCACTGAAGTATACTCCAGTTAACATTAGCCTTGATCATCTCCTTGGCCATCAGACCTCCGGCGACATCTTCAGGATAGCGCAGCAGGTCTAGCAGGTTGCTTGCCTTCTCCTCATTTTCAATGCACCTGATAACTTCTTCTCTTCTTTTGAGCGGAATCTCATAAAGGATATCAGCACCGTCATCCGAATCCAGAAATTCTATGTACTTAGCAATTTCTTCGGAAGTAAATTCGGTCAGAAAAGATTCTCTGACATCCTCATCCAAATCCTCCAAAACCAAGGCACCTGTTTCAGTTTCAAGAAGACCAAAGACATGCTTGCATTCCTCAGAATCAAACTCGTAAAGCAGTGCGGCAATATCAGCCGGATTGATCCCTTCCAGGCTCTGCTCGATAAAGGAATCATCTTTCTCATCGAGCGCCTGCTGAAAACGATCCAAAAACTCCCTCGAAAGTTCAAATTCCATTATTGCCTCCATTATGAAGAAATTCTATTTGTGAGGTCTATAAAATCCTGCACAGACAATTGCTCTGCCCGCTTATCAAACACCTCATCTGAGGTATTTTCAATCTGCAAAGCTAAGTCTTTTAGTGCGTTGCGCAACGTCTTGCGGCGTTTTCCAAAACCAGCCTTCACCACCGCTTTAAAGAGCTTAGCATCACAACCCAGGTCGGCTTTATCATTCCTTTTCAACCGAATAACAGCAGATTGAACCCTTGGTGGCGGTGAAAAAACCTGAGGGGGCACAGTAAAGAGATATTCTATTTCATAAAAGGCTTGCAACAAAACGCTCAGTATCCCATAAGTCTTGTTTCCCTCCTTGGCTACAATCCGATCTGCCACTTCCTTTTGAATCATGCACACCACCTCGCTGACCTCATTTCGGAAATCCCAAATTTTAAAGAAAAGCTGAGATGAGATATTGTAAGGGAAATTCCCAATTACCCCAATTGGTAAATCATGACCATTTAAGTCTGCCTTCAAAAAATCTGATAGTAAAAACTGATCTTCGTGATCAGGATAGACTTCTTTTAGATATTTGACAGAATCCCGATCCACATCCAAAGCCTGAAACCTGATACCTGGGGCCTTTATCAAATGTTTGGTAAGCACACCTGTACCGGGACCCACCTCCAGCACCGTTTTCAGTCCGGAGATATCAAGCGCATCTACAATCTTAAAGGCGATATTTTCATCCTTTAAAAAATGCTGACCCAGGTGTTTTTTTGCTCTTACTCTTTCCAATATTCAAAGTGTTAGATCGAAATCATTTATATCTTAGCGACTGTAAAATTGTCACAAAATGAGCGATTCTTCTCACAGCAAAAAAAATAAACCCATAATCGGAATTTCTATAGGTGATTACAATGGCATTGGGCCGGAAGTTGTTATCAAAGCTGTGGAAGACAACAGGCTGCTGAGATTCTTTACAGTAGTTGTTTATTGCGATTCCAGGATCATCTCTTTTTACAGGAAGAGTCTAGACCTGCAAAACTTCAACTACAATCAAATCAACTCAATCGACAAGGTACATCATCGCAGGTTCAATGTACTCAATGTTTCTGCCGGAGACGAGTTAGACATAAGTCCGGGAAATGGTACTAAGCAAAGCGGAAGTTATGCATTGACTTCACTGAAGGCTGCAATGGAAGATTTAAAATCTGGGAAACTCAACGCCTTGTGCACCGCTCCACTCAGTAAGGAACTTGTTCAGTCTGACTCATTCAATTTTCCAGGACACACAGAGTATTTGACAGAAGAAGATGGAGCCAATGACAGTTTAATGCTCCTTGTAAATGATGGCTTGCGAGTTGGTGTAGTGACGGGGCACATTCCAATCAAAGAAGTGCCGGCAGCTCTCACAGCCGACAAAATCAAAACCAAACTTAAGATTCTGCTAAAGTCTCTCAAACATGATTTTGGCAAATCAAAACCAAGAGTAGCTGTTTTAGGCCTGAATCCGCATGCCGGAGAAAATGGTTTGCTTGGCAAAGAAGAAGAAGAGATTATAAGTCCTGTTATAAATAAACTTAAAAAAGACGGTCACCTTGTTTTTGGGCCATATCCGGCAGATGGTTTTTTTGGCAGTGCCCAATTCAAGAGTTTTGATGGTATTTTGGCCATGTACCACGACCAGGGGTTGATTCCTTTTAAAAACATGGCATTCGAATCTGGAGTAAATTTTACAGCAGGATTATCCTTCGTGAGAACCAGCCCAGATCATGGCACAGCGTTTTCTATGGCCGGAACCGGATCAGCAGATCCAGCCTCTTTGAGAAACGCCCTGCTAACAGCATATGATATCATTCAATCACGGGCTGAGTTTTCCCAATAAAATCCGCTCCTGATTTAGTTTTTTTATACACTTATTTATTTCTAAATTTGCGCTTCTTTAAGCGGATGGTGAGTTATGGGAGCTAAGGGGTTAAATGAATTTCAAATAAACATCTTCAACTTAACCAATAAGTTGCATGAGTTTGATTTTGAAATCAACGACAAACTATTTAGTAATCAGGAGTTTAGCTTAATAGAAAAGGGAAGCGGAAAGTGTCATCTGGGCTTAGAAAAATCTGAGACGATGCTGAATCTTCACTTTAAAATTGAGGTAGAAGTTGAGTTGACCTGCGATCGAAGTTTGGATACTTTTATGTATCCAATCGAGCTTGAAGAAGATATTATCATCAAATTCGGTGAAGATGATTACATTCTCAGTGAAGAAGTAGAGGTAATCAGAAAAGACAGCCCGAGTATAAATGTTGGTGATTATATCTATGAATTTATCAGCGTGGCTGTACCAATGAAAAAGCTTCATCCGCGGTTTCAGGATGAAGAAAACGAGCCAGATTTGATATACACCTCAGAAGATGATGAGGACGAAACCGAAAATAAAGACAATGTGGATCCCAGATGGGAAGCACTAAAAAAATTGAAAGATTAAAACAAAAATAAGCGATGGCGCATCCTAAGAGAAAAATCTCGAAACAAAGAAGAGACAAAAGAAGAACGCACTACAAAGCAAACCCAAAAAGCTATGTAATCTGCCAAACTACAGGCGAAGCACACCTTCCTCACAGGGCTTTCTGGCATGAAGGCAAGCTTTACTACAAAGGTAAAGTCGTGATGGAGAAGGAAGTTTTAGCTTAAGCCTGACCAGATTACAGCATGACTAAAGTGCGCGCAGCAATCACCGGAATACAGGGCTATGTACCGGACTATGTGTTGACCAACAAAGAGTTGGAGACCATGGTAGACACCTCAGATGAGTGGATTACAAGCCGAACCGGTATAAAGGAACGAAGAATCCTTAAAGGAGAGAATCAGGGAACATCTGTAATTGGCACCAAGGCTGTCGAAGGCCTTTTGGAAAAAACAGGAACAGATGCAAAGGATATCGACTTGATTCTGTGTGCAACTGTAACTCCAGACATGCCTTTTCCTGCTACGGCGAACATCATCGCCAATAATGTGGGAGCAACCAATTCATTTGGATACGACCTGAGTGCAGCGTGCTCAGGTTTTTTGTATGCCCTGGCTACTGGATCAAGCTTCATTGAGTCAGGCATGTACAAAAAGGTAATAGTCATAGGAGTGGACAAGATGTCCGCCATCATTGATTATTCTGACAGAACCACCTGCATTATCTTTGGAGATGGTGGAGGCGCAGCACTCCTCGAGCCAACTACAGAAGACGTTGGTATAATGGATAGCGTTCTCAAATCAGATGGATCAGGCGCTCCTTATCTGCACATGAAGGCCGGAGGAAGCTCAAGGCCAGCCTCATTGGAAACCATTCAGAATCGTGAGCATTTCGCTTATCAGGAGGGCGCTACTGTTTTCAAATTTGCCGTGACGAATATGGCAGATGTGGCAGATGAAGTTATGAAAAAGAACAACCTCACAGGAGATGACGTCAGGTTTCTTGTTCCGCATCAAGCCAACAAGAGAATCATTGATGCCACTGCCAGAAGAATGGGTATAGGCGATGACAAAGTAATGCTCAACATTGAGAAATACGGAAATACCACCGCAGGCACTCTCCCTTTATGTCTTTGGGATTATGAATCTCAATTGAAAAAAGGAGACAATTTGATACTAGCAGCCTTTGGTGGTGGCTTCACTTGGGGAGCAACCTGGGTAAAATGGGCATACGACCCAAAATAAGAAACAACAAACTTTTTATTATATGGCATCTACTGCAGATTTCAGAAATGGATTGGTTATCGAATTTAACCATGACTTATTTTCTATTGTAGAATTTCAGCACGTCAAGCCAGGAAAAGGTCCTGCTTTTGTAAGAACCAAACTCAAGAGCCTTTCTACAGGAAGAGTCATTGACAACACTTTTACTTCTGGTCATAAAGTAACCACCGCTCGAGTAGAGCGTAGAGCCTATCAGTATTTATACAAAGACGATATAGGTTACAACTTCATGGATAGCAACACTTTTGAGCAAATTCCAATCGAAGAAGCCTTAATTAATGCTCCTCAATTCCTAAAAGACGGACAAGAAGTAGAAGTTCTATTTCATGCAGAAGAAGAAAGAGTCCTTGGTTGTGAACTGCCACAGCATGTAGTATTGCAGGTTGTATATACCGAACCCGGCCTTAAAGGGGACACTGCTACCAATGCCAGCAAACCTGCCGAATTAGAGACAGGCGCATCTATTCAGGTACCTCTTTTCGTAGAGCAGGATGAAATGATCAAAGTAAATACACAAACAAATTCCTACGTAGAGCGCGTAAAATAATTACTTTAGCATGATGCTGATGAATCAAGAAATGCTTCATCATGTCAGGCACATTAACCGAATACATCAAAATTGCTTGATGACAAAATAGATTAGAGTTACCTTCGACAATCGAAACATTCAAAAAATGAAAGCAAAAGAAATTCGTGATCTAATTGATTTTATTTCTGAAACTGGCCTTGAAGAGGTCAATATTGAAACTCCGGAATTCAAAATAAAAGTAAAAAGAACGCCGAACCAGGCCAGTGTTTCAGCTCCTGTTATAAGCGCTACACCTGCTCCTGCAAATCCAGCTCCGCAGGCCGCTCCTGCAGCTGAAGCATCACAGCCGGCTGCTCCTGCTAGCGATGCAAACCTAATAACAATCAAATCCCCGATGATTGGAACTTTCTACGAAAGCCAAAACCCTGAATCACCAGCGTTCATCAAAGTTGGGGACAGTGTGAAAGCAGGCGATCCAGTTTGCATTATTGAAGCAATGAAACTTTTCAATGAGATAGAGTCTGAAGTTTCAGGTAAAGTGGTAAAAATACTTGTGGACAATGCTCAGCCGGTCGAATTTGACCAGCCATTATTTCTAGTAGATCCTTCATAAAAAATTAAGCCCGGTGTTTAAGAAAATATTAATTGCAAATCGCGGAGAAATTGCCTTAAGGATTATTCGTACCTGTAAAGAAATGGGTATAAAAACCGTGGCGGTTTACTCGACTGCAGACAGAGACAGTTTGCATGTAAGATTCGCTGATGAGGCAGTATGTATAGGCCCTGCACCTAGCAAGGAATCATATTTGAAAATACCTCAAATAATATCAGCTGCCGAAATCACCAATGCAGATGCAATTCATCCTGGATACGGATTTTTGGCTGAAAATGCTGAATTTTCTCGTGTATGTGAGGAATATGGCATCAAGTTTATTGGCGCATCTGCCTCGATGATTAACGCTATGGGTGATAAAGCCACCGCCAAGGAAACCATGAAAAAGGCGGGCGTTCCAACCATACCAGGCTCAGACGGGCTATTGAAGAGTATGGAGGAAGGGATGAAACTCTCCAAAGAAGTAGGATACCCAGTCATGCTAAAAGCAACTGCCGGTGGTGGGGGTAAGGGTATGAGACTTATCAAAAGCGAAAAAGAATTCAAAAAAGGATGGGATGATGCTCGTCAAGAATCAGCAGCCGCTTTTGGGAACGATGGTATGTACCTTGAAAAGTTTGTGGAGGAGCCAAGACATATCGAGATCCAGATAATTGGCGATAGTAATGGCAAAGCCTGCCACCTATCTGAAAGAGATTGCTCTATCCAAAGAAGACATCAAAAGCTCACAGAAGAAACCCCATCCCCTATTGTATCTCAGGAACTGAGAGAGAAAATGGGACAGGCGGCCATCAAAGGAGCTGAAGCCATAAAATACGAAGGTGCAGGAACGGTTGAGTTTCTGGTTGATAAACATGGGGATTTTTACTTCATGGAAATGAACACGAGGATCCAGGTGGAGCACC
Source organism: Cyclobacteriaceae bacterium (assembly GCA_039944535.1). Lineage (GTDB taxonomy): Bacteria > Bacteroidota > Bacteroidia > Cytophagales > Cyclobacteriaceae > JAMZMI01. The sequence goes on along the minus strand of JBDUYP010000018.1, from coordinate 24,875 downwards.
CGATCACCGAAGAAGTAACTGACTTTGATCTGATTAAAGAGCAAATCAAGGTTGCAGCAGGAATTCCTATTTCCGGAAGAAACTATTACCCTCAATTGTACTCAATCGAGTGTAGAATTAATGCCGAGGATCCTGGCAATGATTTCAGACCTAGTCCGGGCAAGATCACCAACCTACACCTACCAGGTGGTCATGGTGTTCGCGTGGATAGCCACGTTTACGCAGGATATGTGATCCCTCCGTTTTACGACTCCATGATAGCCAAGCTGATCGTATCGGCTCAATCTAGAGAAGAAGCTTTGGTTAGAATGAAGAGAGCACTCTCTGAAATGGTAATAGAAGGAATTAAAACAACCATTCCTTTTCACTTGAAACTCATGGATGACGAGCAATTCAAATCTGGAAAGTTCACTACCAAGTTTTTGGAGACGTTTGATTTTACAGATTTAAAAGGATAAATAATTGCTGGTTTCTGAGATTGACTTTTCACGGGTTCCTCAAAAATCAATTAAAGATTTTTTACGCTCGCAGCAATTGGATCAAATTAACGATCTGATCTCTCTGTGCTATATCCCCGATAAAGAGCCTTATTCTAAACACCAGAGACACTATGTGATCAATGCGGGCATTGACGCGGCATGGGACGCATATATGCACCTTCACCCGACCCAATTATGGGAAAGCAACATGATTTCATTTGGGTTGATGTACTCTCGTAGCGAAGATTCAGTACTCTATCGAGACAGTGAATTCAGATGCTTGGAAGTAGGGCAGATATATTTTATTAACCTAAAAATCATAGGTACAGCCCTGCAGATTCCCGTGATGCACGAAATGAACCAGGTAGATCACGAAAACAAAGTGATCCGCACGTGCTACTTGAAAGGTGGAAAGTCCGAGGGTTCGCAGTGGATCAGACTAACGTCCATAGACGAGCATACTACACTTGCAGAGCATGAGACTTTCTATAAGGGAACATCACTCATCCGTGACAGATACTTTTATCCGTATTTTCATACCAAAGCGATTAACCAATTTCACAGTAATATTCAAAAGGCTGTAAACGAGGAATCACGTATTCTCAATCTTACTCACTAGTTCGGCGTACCAGTCTTCACCAAACCTACGGATCAAAGCATCCTTCAAGAAAACGTAAACTGGCACTCCCAGTTTTGCTCCCAAGCCGCAGGCCGGGGTACAGATGTGCCATCGATCATAGTTAAGGGCCAAATGATCATGGAGTTTTACCTCCCGGATAGGATATAAGTGACATGACACAGGTTTCTTGAAGTCCGTTTTCCCATCTTTATAAGCCTGTTCTATACCGCATTTCAAAATGTTCTTCTCATCATAATAGGCAAAAGCACATTCCTTATTATCTATAGTGGTAGTGCTAAAATCCCCTTCTTCGTCTAATAAGTAAGGTCCATTTTTATCAAGAGCTGCGATAGCATCCTTTGAGAGGTAAGGCTTCACTACATCAACAACCGATTCAATAGCATCTAGCTCCTCAGATAAAAGTGGAGCCCCAAGGTCTCCTTCTACACAGCAGGCGCCCTTGCACTTATCTAAGTCACAAACAAAAAACTGTTCCTTAATATCATCTGAAATTAGCGTCTTACCTATTTGAATCATTGCTAAAGAATTATTTAACGACAAAGTTACCCCAGTATAGTGATAGCCCAATCATGTGAAAAGATTTAAGAAAAATATGAACAAAAATAAATCATCTTCGTTATCAGTTTATACATTATATGTACATACACTTAAAATCGAAGAAAAACTAAAATTATGTTACAATCAATTATTTTATCGTTAGCCGTACTTTTTTCATCAGGAGAATCAACAACTGCAACTTATGCCGTAGACACTAGCACAAGCACAGTAAACTGGGTAGGCAAAAAAGTAACCGGACAGCACAATGGCACAGTTGAAATCAAAGAAGGCTCCCTAGAGTATGGAGATGGCAAATTGACTGGAGGCTCATTCACTATAAATATGGCCTCTATTGTTTCTTTAGACCTGGAAGGCGAGTGGAAAGGTAAATTAGAAGGTCACTTAAAGTCAGATGACTTTTTCGGAGTTGAAAAATACCCAACTTCAACATTCGTGATCAAAAAGGCAAAAGCTTTAGGCAAAGGTAAGTTTGATGTGACTGGAGACGTCACGATCAAAGGCACTACTGAGACGGTCAATTTTCCTGTTCAGATTGTAGAAGCAGGTGACAAGGTTATCGGTACTGCGGCAATAGTTATCGATAGATCTAAATTCGGTGTAAAATATGGTTCAGGAAGTTTCTTTGACGATCTGGGTGACAAAACCATCTATGATGATTTTGAACTCAGCGTAAAAATTGAGGCAAGTAAATAAGTATCCTGATAGGAACACAAAAAAAGGCCTCAATTGAGGCCTTTTTTTATTGCTTTACAATCTCTTCATACTACTTCAATCACATGATTGTGATTTGTGTAAATACAAATATCTGCTGCTATGGTCAGTCCTTCCTTCACCATTTGCTCGGCAGTCATTTGTGAGGCGTGCTTCTTCAATGCCAGAGCCGCTGACTTGGCATACATGCTTCCACTACCAATGGAAGCAACATCTTCATCTGGCTCCAGGACATCCCCTGTTCCTGAAATTACGAGCATTTCATTCTTGTCAGCTACAATCATCATAGCCTCCAGCTGGCGCAGGTACTTGTCCATTCTCCAGTCCTTGGCCAACTCAACTGCCGCTCGTTTCAAGTTTCCGGAGTAAGCTCCTAACTTTTCATCGAACCGATCCAGCAGCGTAAATGCATCCGCCGTAGAACCTGCAAACCCCGTTACTACTTTACCATCCGCTAACTTTCTTATTTTTTTTACATGACTTTTTGCCACGGTATTACCCATTGTGGCCTGACCGTCTGCTCCAATTGCTATTTGACCATTATGCTTTACGGCCAAAACGGTAGTTGCATGTATTTTAGGAATGCTCATTTTTTATTGTTTAAAGAAAAAGCCACTACGATTTTTAAAATCCATAGTGGCTCATTGTGATTATTAAATTTTAGGCTTCCGCTTCCGAAAGCTGCATTTCCTTTTCCGCAAGGAAGCGCTCTGCATCAAGAGCTCCCATGCAGCCAGAACCTGCCGCTGTTACAGCTTGACGGTAAATCTTATCCTGTGCATCTCCAGTTGCAAAAACACCCTCTACCTTGGTCTTAGACGACCCTGGGATGGTTTTAATATAACCACTCTCATCCATATCCAGATAGTCTTTGAATATGTCGGTATTTGGCTTATGACCGATTGCCACGAAAAAACCCTGAACGGCCAACTCTTTTGTTTCTCCGGTTTGGGTATCTTTTACTCTCACTCCCTCTACTTCTTCCTCTCCCAAAACTTCTTCAGTGGCCGTATTCCAAAGCACTTCGATATTTGGAGTGTTCATTACCCTGTGCTGCATGATTTTAGAAGCTCTCAACTCATCTCGTCTCACAAGCATATAAACCTTGTTTACAAGTTTTGAGAGATATGTTGCTTCTTCTGCGGCAGTATCACCACCACCAACGATGGCCACATCCTGTCCTCTGAAGAAAAAGCCATCACAAACTGCACAAGCTGAAACTCCTTTACCGTTAAGCCTTTGTTCACTTTCTAGCCCCAACCACTTGGCAGATGCGCCAGTTGAAATAATCACGGATTCTGCTTCTACTTCCGTTTTTTCATCCACTGTCACCTTATGAGGCCACCCTGAAAAGTCAACAGAAGTGATCATGCCATATCTAATATCTGCACCAAATCTTTCTGCCTGTTTCTGAAAATCAACCATCATTTGTGGCCCTACTACACCTTCAGGGTATCCGGGATAATTTTCCACATCATTCGTGATTGTCAATTGTCCGCCAGGTTGTCCTCCCTGGTACAAAACGGGTTTCATGCCTGCTCTGGCAGCATAAATAGCTGCTGTATATCCGGCTGGTCCTGAGCCTATGATTAGAACTTTAACTTTTTCAGTTGCCATTATTTTTTCTTTTTTACTGTATTACGCAAATGTGTGAAATGAAGATCAAATATTAACCCAAAATAATCTAAACTGTCACATTGACTACCCTAAGTATGGTTTTAGGGATTTGCTTCGGGTATTGTGCCTCAATCTGCGGATGGCTTTTTCTTTGATCTGCCTCACTCGTTCTCTAGTGAGTCCCAACCTTGTACCTATTTCCTCGAGGGTCATGGGCTCAGAGCTATTGAGTCCATAGTAATATGCCACCACGTCACCTTCTCGCTGTGTCAGTGTAGCCAAAGCTCTTCTGACCTCTTTTTTGAGTGAGTCATTCAACAAACCTTCATCTGGGGTATCTTCGGACTCATCCTCCAGAACTTCGAGAAGACTACCTTCTTCGCTACCGGCGAAGGGTGCATCCATTGAGACTTGCCTTCCAGAGATCCTGATGGTGTCCAAGACCTCATCAATAGACATGTCAAGAACCTCTGCCATTTCGGCAGGAGAAGGCTCCCGCTCGAACTTTTGCTCGAGTTCGGCAAAGGTTTTTTGAACCTTGTTTAATGAGCCAACACGATTGAGTGGCAACCTCACTATGCGGGATTGCTCTGCCAGGGCTTGCAGTATAGATTGGCGAATCCACCAAACGGCATAGGATATAAACTTAAAACCTCGTGTTTCATCAAAGCGCTGAGCGGCTTTAATAAGACCGAGGTTTCCTTCATTTATCAAATCCCCTAAAGTGAGTCCCTGATTTTGGTATTGCTTAGCTACTGAGACAACAAATCGCAGATTGGCTTTGGTAAGCCGCTCAAGAGCGAGTTGGTCGCCCTCTTTAATACGTTGAGCTAATTTCACCTCTTCTTCAGGTGTAATTAGCTCAACTTTGCCAATCTCGAGTAAATATTTGTCCAGGGAAGCATTTTCCCTGTTAGTGATTTGTTTACTTATTTTAAGCTGTCTCATTCGCGGCGATTAGAATTCAAGGCTCAGCGGTAGTGCCGAGCCATTTCTATCACCACTAAATTTAATCAGCTTTGTTTTCCTTTTCAGGCTTAGGCAACAAAACTTTTCTTGATAGTCTGTATTTACCAGTCTTCTTGTCTATTTCAACAAGCTTAACTTTCACTTCTTCTCCAACCTCTAGTACGCCATCCATCTTCTCTACTCTTTCCCACTTGATCTCTGAGATGTGAAGTAAACCGTCTTTTCCAGGAAGTATTTCAACAAATGCTCCGAAAGGCATGATCGCCTTCACTTTACCTTCGTAGATTTCTCCAACCTCAGGCATCTGAACAATCGCTTTGATTCTACCGAGTGCATCATCCAGCGCTTCCTTGTTAGCTGCAAATACAGTTACAATTCCTCCTTTTTCTACCTCTTCGATAGTCACAGTAGCTCCTGATTCTCTTTGGATTTCCTGAACAACTTTTCCTCCAGGCCCTATTACTGCGCCAATCAAATCACGCTCTATATTTACCTGAACAAGTCTTGGAGCGTTTGGTTTAAGTTCTTCTCTTGGAGCAGAAATGGTTTTGTTCATCTCACCAAGAATGTGCATTCTGCCTTTCTTAGCTTGCTCTAGTGCCTCGGCCAGTACGTCATACGAAAGACCATCAACCTTGATATCCATCTGACATGCTGTAACTCCCTTTTCAGTACCAGTTACTTTAAAGTCCATATCACCAAGGTGATCTTCATCTCCGAGGATATCCGAAAGAATCGCATATCTTCCTGTTTCGCTATCGGAAATCATACCCATGGCGATACCTGAAACTGGATTTTTAATTTTCACCCCGGCATCAAGCAAGGCTAGTGTACCTGCACATACTGTTGCCATAGATGAAGAGCCGTTTGACTCCAAAATATCAGAAACGATACGAATTGTATATGGATTATCTTCAGTCGGGATCATAGGCTTGAGTGCTCTCATAGCCAGGTTACCATGACCAACTTCTCTTCTTCCAGGACCTCTGTTTGGTCTGGCTTCTCCTGTAGAGAAAGCCGGGAAGTTGTAATGAAGGATGAATTTATTATATCCGGAGAACATAGCCCCATCAATCATTTGCTCATCCATCTTAGACCCCAAAGTCACAGTAGACAGGGATTGAGTTTCACCACGTGTAAATACCGCTGATCCGTGAGCAGACGGCAAGTAGTCCACTTCAGACCAGATAGGTCTCACCTGATCCAGATCACGAGAATCCAGTCTCTTCTTGGTGTCAAGCACACAGTTTCTGACTGCATCCTTCTCTACATCATGGAAATATTTTTTTACAAGGAAGCTATTGAGTTCATCTCTTTCTTCTTCAGAGTATCCTTCAAGAAAGTTTTCGAGAACTGCCGCAAATTTTTCACCTCTAAGCTTTTTATCAGCTAAGCCTTCTTTGGCAATTGCATAGCAGTCATCATAACACGCTTCTTTGATTTTCGCTTTTAGGCCTTCATCCTTAGGCTCGTGATCGTAGGTACGCTTTTCAGTGGCGCCCACTTCTTTAGCCAGCTCTGATTGAGCTGCACAGTGAAGCTTGATTTCAGCATGAGCAATTTTGATGGCCTCAAGCATATCCGCTTCGCTCACTTCTTTTGATTCGCCCTCTACCATCATGATGTTATCGGCAGATCCGGCAACTATCAAATCCAATTCGGCTGCAGCTACATCAGTTGGAGATGGGTTTACTTTAAACTCACCTTCTATTTTTATAACCCTAACTTCAGAGATCGGGCCATTGAAAGGGATGTCAGAAACTGCAATCGCAGAGGATGCGGCCAATGCAGCCAATGCATCTGGCATTACTTCAGGGTCTGCGGAAATAAGCGAGATTGCAACCTGAGTGTCAGCGTGATAATCTTCCGGGAATAATGGACGAAGTGCTCTATCTACCAAGCGGCAGATAAGAATTTCATAATCCGAAAGACGTCCTTCTCTTTTGAGAAATCCACCGGGGATTTTTCCGGCAGAAGCAAATTTCTCTTGATAATCAACAGATAGAGGAAGAAAATCAACTCCTTCTCCTGCTTCTTTTTTAGAGACTATTGTCGCCAATAGCATGGCATTACCCATTTTAACTACTACAGAACCATCTGCTTGCTTGGCCAGGCGGCCAGTTTCGATAGTGATCTCTTTGCCATTAGATGACGAGATCATTTTAGTGGTACCTTGAGGCTTCATGTTTTATGTAATTAAGGTGTGTATAGGAGCCTCTTTTTTCCCAGGCGCCTAGAAATAAAAAAGGGAATCGTAGCTGATTCCCATAATGTTTTAAAATAATGATTACTTACGAATTCCGAGCTCAGCGATCAAGCTTCTGTACTTCTCGATATCGTTTTTGTAAATGTAATCTAATAGTCTTCTTCTCTTACCAACTAGTTTCATCAGACCCAATCTTGAGGAGTGGTCTTTCTTGTTTGTTTTCAAATGACTGGTAAGGTGGTTGATTCTATGAGTGAAAAGAGCAATTTGTCCTTCGGCAGAACCTGTGTCAGTTTTACCCTTTCCGTGCTTTTCAAAGAACCCTTCCTTTACTTCCTTAGTTAAATACATCCTATATTTAATATTTATTTATCCGCTTAAATCAAGGCGCAAATTTAGGGTGATTGTTATTCAAAAGCAATAATTCGCTTTTTATCTTTTCAAAATTCTTGTTTTTATGCGATCTATCCAAATGTGATAGAAATCTGTCTCGAATAAACGGGCGTCAATTCTGGCCTGCCGCAAGAAGAATAACCCAAATGGTAATAGTATGAAAATACTAAGCCAAGCGGCCACAATTGGGCTCATTAAGCCTTCATTGGCCCATTTAGCGCACATTATCGTAATCACATAATAAGTAAGGAAAAAGAAAATGGAAATGATCACCGGCACTCCCAAGCCTCCTTTTTTTATAATAGCTCCGAGTGGTGCCCCTATTAGAAACATAATGATGCAAGCCACGGCCTGGCTATATTTTTTATGCTTCTCGATTACATATTTACTCACATCACGTCTCAAACTGTAAATCCTGGAATATGTGCTGGTAAGGTTTACTTTAACATTTTGAGCGTTATTCTTAGCAAAAAGCAATATATCACCCTCTCTGGTTTTCTTTGGGTTATTCAAAAGGTGTTTCCATGTCAAAGTATCAGAATTAACTATCGCGGTTTTGGTTTTCTCTTCGGGTAAGGCATTTTGCTCATCATCATCTATAGAAATATCTGTCTTTTTCAGGATAGTAGGTCTTGACCGCAGCGAGTCTAGTTTCATCTGAGGACTCTTTTTTGACTCCTGAGTTTCAAACCAAGCCATAGGCACAATGGAGGCGGCTAACATGGAGTCTTTTGACTGCTCCATGTCTTTCTCTATTTCCTTTTTAAATAAGCGATCCTTCAGACTGGCTCCACGCTCAACCATGGCATATTTAAATGAAGGAGAAATATTCACAATCAAAGATCCTTTTACTTCGCTCACCGAGTTTTTTAAAGAATCAATATCTTTTGTGAGTTCGGCAAGGTTTTTCATCTGTCGGTTGTTCTCGAACAACTCTTTCTTTGTTTCCTGCAAGTCAAATGAAGCCAAATTAAAAACCATGTCCATCCGCTTAAACTTGGATCTAAATAGTTGATCAACTGGTTTTTTCTTTTCTTCCTCCTCTATGTAATAGTTGCCATTGTACAACTCAAGCTTCAGGTAGCGCTCGTCATAAATTGTGTACATCAGGCTGGAGTCCGCAATAATTATGCGCTTGTTTCCATCACCATTGGTATGGTCATATATGAGTATGTCTTTGAGGGTCTTATTGTCACTATACTTTTCTTTGACATAAATACTATAGTCAGGAATCTCATCATAAAAAACTCCTTCTGTGATATTCAGAGCTGCTTTCTTGTGTTTGATATCATAAAGCAGGCTGTATGCCTGAAGGTTGGCGATTGGCACCACGTAATTATTGAAATTGAAAGCGGCATACGCCAAAAGCACAATGAAGAAGAAAATGGGACGCAGTGCCCTCAACAAAGAAATGCCGGCACTTTTGATTGCTGTCAACTCAAACTTTTCGCCCAGATTTCCAAAAGTCATGAGCGAAGAAACAAGCACTCCTAGAGGCAAGGCCACCTGAAGCATATTGAGGCTGAAGTAGAAAAGCAGTTTCCCAAACACATCAAAGCCCAGGTTCTTTCCGACAAAATCATCGAAATACTTGAGCATATACTGTATAAGCAGTATGAATGTAGCCAATCCTGTTGTCAGTAGGAATGGACCAATGAAAGAGCCAATTATGAATTTGTCAAGCTTCCGCATCAAACCGCAAAGATGGGTAATGTTGGGATGTTAACGGAATAAATAGAAAAAAGTATTGAGATTAACCTCCTACAATTTCTTTGAGGTCGTGAACCAGGCTTTCGTAGAGCTCCTGACACTCTTCTGAATCTATCTCTGAATAATCTGTCACTCTAATAAAAACCTCCTGAGTGAGCTCATTCATTTCCAGCTTAATCTCGATATGGGCTGGTTCTTCCGGATCTTCTTCGTCGGGGAATTCGAATTTCACGAAAGAGTTTAATCTGCTAGCCACGAGTTTGGCCTTATTTTCTTCGCCATCCCACAAAAAAGAGTACTCTTTGTCCTCGTTGATGTTCACATCATCAGCGAACCATTGCGCCAGCCCAGAAGCCGTACTGATATAAGGGTAAAGCATTTTCTTCGATGCATTGATCGGATACTCACCTACAAATAATTCCTTCGCCATATGATTTAAAATTTAGGATAAGGTAAAAAAAAAATTCAAATCACCAATATGCTATGATAAAAAAGAAAACTTTTTAGATTTGCACTCCTTTTCGGAGGAGCTGGGAAATCAACGCCAAAATCTACCGAAAAGTTTAAGAATTGATGAGGTAGTACAAGCTACACATCCAGGATGATTTGAACGATGAATTATTATGATAATTCATATCATGTCGCTCGAAAAATTAGTGAAAAATAAAGAAGATGGCGAGGTAGCTCAAGCTGCGCGCCCCGGATGGTTAGAGCGTCGGATATGCCACGCAGTGTTATAAGCAAACGGTCAGATGTTCTGAAAAAGTATTGAAAAAGAAGATGGCGAGGTAGCTCAGATGGTTAGAGCGTCGGATTCATAACCCGGAGGTCGGGGGTTCGATTCCCCCCCTCGCTACTCTAAAAAAAGGCAACTTCGATTAATTGAAGTTGCCTTTTCCTTTTTGAAGCAAAAGCTCATCGCTTATATCCACAATCAATATCATTTTCTACTCCCTGACAGGCACGAGCTACACGCTGAGTCAGTAAGAGGAGAATGGAGGCCAGTCAGGTGGAAACACCTGACTGCACAACAATCTATGTACCTGATCGGATTATCAAAGGCATACGCATATGTGCTGTACCTGCGCATCATATCAGCAGCAGGATTCTAAGGCACGGATTGCAAATCAGTATTAGTTGCATTACAAATACTCAGACAAATGGGCACGCTTTACAAAAGCGCGGTAGTTCGGACTAGCAGAGGGATGGTCAGGTGGAAACACCTGACTGCACATTAACTGCACAATAGAAAACAGCCGTCTTCTTAGGTATTGATTTCTTTAAAGATTTTTCCGATCAATTCATCAGGAGATTCTGACACATTCAGGATCAGCCCATAACTTGGCCGCTCATAAATCTCAAATTGTGAATCGAGCATTTTGGCGTCAAAGAAATGACCCTTTCTCGCCTTCATCCTTTCTAATATCACTTCTTTATCTCCTTCAAGCACAATCCAACGAACCGGGGTTTCAGCTACGGGTACGAGCAATTGCCTGTAAAGCTCCTTAAGAGCAGAGCAAGCGAGAACCGCTCCCCCATCCCTTTCCCATTGCAAAATTTTTGACGAGAGAGTTTTCAGCCAGTTGATTCTATCCGAATCATCCAGTGGGGTGCCACTTTGCATTTTCTTGATGTTATTTTCTGAATGAAAATCATCAGCATCATAGAACGGCACATCAAGCTGACTGGCCAGGGTCTTTCCTATCGTTGTTTTGCCTGTTCCAGACACCCCACATACAATGTAAATCATAGCTGCATTCTTTAGATTTCTTTCTCAAAAAATATCCTTCAACCCATTTATCATGATGATCAAGGAGAATACAAAAGCCCCCGCCATCACCAAATTGGTAATCCACTTACCCTTAGGAAGCCCTGAGTTCTTTCGGTTCCAAAGAACCAAAAAGGATATAACCACGAGAGGCAATGCAAATACATTGAAAACCTGGGTGAATATTTGCCCTTGAATTGGGTTGAAACCAAAAACCGGAACACTCAGCGCAAGCACGCTGGCGATTCCTGTTACGATTTTGAACCTTTTGGACTGCACATCCAACTTCCCTGCGTTAAAATCGCCCAACATTAAGGGAACAATCATCAAGCAAGGAAATATAGAGGATAGACCTGCACTCAAGGTGCCGGCGAAGAAGATGCTGACGGCAAATTTCCCTACAGAAGGCTCCAGCGCTCCAGACATATCCAAAACATGCTTAATTTCTTTTCCGCTTCCATAGAGACTTCCACTTGCCACTGCCATGATTGAGCCACTAATCGTGAATATCAACAGCGCAGCGATTATCGAATCATTTTTCTGAACGTTATAATCAGCTTTGGTCCAACCTTTGCCTTGAATGAAAAGTGGCCTGGACAAAAACGTAGCTGCCGCCATGGTGGTACCCACAAAAGCAGCGATCAGGATTCCTGCTCCCTCCACTTTCGGGATTTTTGGTATCAACCCCATGATGATCTCAGTAGGCTGAGGGAATACGAAAAGTAATGTAAACACAAATGATAGGCCCATTAGGGAAACGAAAATGGCAAGTACCTTTTCAAACAAGGTATAGTTACCCTTGATCAGAAGTAAGTAAAAAATGCCAATGATCAGGATGGCCAGACCAAGAACAACTTCGTATTTACTCCCGGCCAAGCCTGGAAAATTGATCACCAGAATTTCAAAAACCACATTAGAGGTTATTCCCAAAATGCCTATAAGGGAATTCCATTGCCCAATGCCCACAGCAATGATGATCGCTATGGCTATGATTTTCCCAAAAGGGAGATGATTGCGCACGGCATAAAGGGCTGTCTCCCCTGTGAAGAGGTAGTAAGTGCCGGAAACGTAGATCAGGACACCCGAAAAAACACAGCTAAAGAACAGCACCCACAGTAAATCCATACCAAAACCGTTTCCAGCGACAATCATAGATGTAACACTGCCAGTACCGATGGTATATCCTATTGCAAATATGCCCGGCCCGAAGGATAAAAGAAATTTTATGAATTTGTTCATTTGTTCTAATGTATTAGTTTGCTCATCTTCAGTTATAATTTCACGAACCTGAATATTTCGTTTTGTCCTTCCGTGCTGATAACTTTAATTAGGTAAAGACCTGACTTCAATGTAGCCACATCAATACTTTTGGTTATTTCCTGAGTGCTTATATTTTTTCCGGCTTGATTGAAAATAGATATTCGATCATAATTGGCCAATAATTGATCACTCAAGTGAATCTGATCCGCGACAAGACTTGGAAAGATGTGATAATCCTGCAACACGCTTGCCAATACAACTTCTTCTTCTTTTTCGACTATTTCTTCAAGAATTACAAAATCAGCAAACAGCACCGACTCATCTTTAAGGCTCGATGCATCATTCAGGCTTCTGTAAATACCCCATTTGGGTCGCATAAACGAGGCTTCAGTCTTCCACATCCTAATTGCATCATTTTCATATTCGAAGAGCACATTGCCGTCCGAAACGGAGGTGATGCTAACGGCATACATTCCTTGATCCGTATCGCCATACAACACCTCACTAGTCACCTGAAGCCATTGGCCTTTCAGGTTCTCCAATGGCCCGTTTTTTAGTGTCACTTGAGTAAAGTCCTCGGCATACCTCAATTCTAACCTGTCTGGGTTGCCCTTTCTCGCCGTAAGTGTGATGGAAGGCATGGCATCCTCTGAGCCGCCAACAGCTTTTATTTGAAAGAGATGAGTAAACGAAGATGAGGGTTGAAAATCTGATGCAAGCTTGAATTTCCACGAATAGATCACCTTTTCGCCGATAACTCCCAATAAATTATCTGACGACTTATCATAGGCTTTTATTTCGTTTCTCTGCCTATCAAATTTGATACATCGGTCATTGTCTTGGTCCCTATGGATGTCGAATCGAAATACATACATTTCCAACTCTTCGTCATACACTTCGCTTATGTGTCTGCCATAAGATTCATGGGCGCAATCAGGCACCTCTACTACATTGCCTGAAGGGGCAAATGCTGAATTGATAAGCTCATAGGTTTGTCCAGACCCATCAGCATTCAAAATGGTTTGCGCTGGAGCTGTAAACACAAGCGTAAATGCAAGTGTGCTGTAAAGAACGAATTGTTTAATACCCACTTTAATCCCTCATCAATTTTCAACTATTCATTAAACCTAGTGGTCATTTTTAGTGAAATACCCTTCGTTGGAATAAGCATCGTCACTCACATAGATACTTGCTGTTTTGAACCAAACTTCAGCGTAATTTCCGGTTTCGTATTGTTTTTGGATATCACCTCCGAAGGTATCCGCACCGGAACACCAGTTCTGATTTTCTTTAGGAGATTTTCCGTTCGTTTGATTATAACACCCCAGCTTGAAAAACAGACCTTCACCTGTGTACGCTTCAGCACGTTCTACTCCATCCTGCCCTATTGGAACAAATAGGTTCTGGGTTTGCTCAGGTATATCGACAGCAGTAGCATACTCAGACTCGATCAGATTTTTTGTGAATTTGCGGGTTTCATGGCCTTCGCTGGTGAAAGTCAGATACATCATGCCATCCTTAATTTCGATTTCATAGCTAAACTCTTCCCCCAAGGCGATCCCATCTTCAGGTTCATCTGGATAGGTGTTTTCATCTGTACCAATCACAGAAAAATCATTTCCCCAGACGGCACTCGAAAAATCCCATCTTCCGGAATTATCATCCCCTGCCGTGTTGATTTCGTAGTGCCAAAAAACTGAGCCTTTTGAATGTCCTGGGAATATCTTGTAAAAGATTTTAAGTGGTTCATTCTCATGACCATCCGCACTATGAATCTGACCTACAACTACTGCATGGGTGGATGCCACTCGGGCATCTCCCGTAGCTGAGACGTTTTTTACCTTGAGCGTAGCTGTCAATTTAGCATCCGTCATCGGAGACCATTTTTTTAGCTGGGCTAATTCGGTCCTTGTGTTATTCGAGGTGCCGTGAGTATTCCCAGCATTTGGGGATTTAAAAACCACCCAATTGCTTTCACCTTCACTGACGGTATAGAAGAAATCTTCGTGCTCAAAATCAATCGCCTGACCGACGTTGGAACCATCGCCCAGAATCAAATTCCAATGATCAAAAAATGGAATAACATCGCTGGCGTAAGCAGCCTTTTCGCTCTTTTCGGATACTTCCTGGGTAGATTTATTGGCCTGCGTGGAACAACTGTTGAGTGTCAGCAAAATGCTCAACATCAATAGCATTGACAGTGTTGTGATACTTTTCATTTTCATTCTATTTGGGTTATAATTCTATCAATTAGCCCTACCGAAGCGTGCCTCATTGCGAGCTACTTTTATAATACCTCAGCTACAAACGCAGTAGCCGCTGGATTTAACTTTATAGAGATCTTTGACTTATTTATTTTCATCATTGCATGGATTAGTAATCCTCCTCGTCTTTGGTGATGGGCTTGTGGGTTTTGAGCCACTCTTGCCCATCCTTTGTTAGGAAAAAATCCATCCACATATAGTACATTTTCTTCTCCTCCTCCACAGTCACCCAATGACTGGAACCAAGGGGAATGTGCAACAAGGCATACTCACCGAATGCAGTGGATGCACTATCTGCGTGAACCACCACATCGTTATTGGTAAGCCCCAGAAATAATTGATCCAACATAGGGTGCTCGTGTGCTCCTACGGCATCTGGCCCTGGAGCTTCTACTGTCCCCAGCGAAACCCGCGGAACGATATCTGCAGGCAGCACTGTCCTGCTGGTAGTATTGGGGCTTTTGATCTTTTCGGTATAAGGCTCACAATCTTCAAAGCGTGTAAAAAACAGGTCATATTTGTTTTCGGCGGGAAAACCTTTGAGATCCTGCACGTCCTGTTCTGTGAGCCGTTTGGTAAACTTTAAAAAATGTAGTTCCTCACCGTCTGCCACCTCGATCTGTACACTACCAATACCATTCATCGGTATGGCTATGGACTCAGGAACCAGAGCGTATGTAGTATCCGCCACAAGCTTGCCATCACCTTTCACGAATAGAAACATGTTCACATGACCTGCAGTCAAAGTGATGGTTTGTTCTGTTGGCCCTGCAAAAGCAATGTGTTCAATTTTGGTATCGGCAATTTCGCCCGGCAGCAATTCCTCTGTAAAGGTTGGCATGCCTTTCGGGATTTGCATTTTCATATCCTGCACAACAATTTGTGGTGGTTCTGGGACGGATGAACATGAAAAGACAATCATACCCAGGACCAGATGAATGGCCATGAAACTAACCTTGAAATTATGATTTGTCCGTTTTTTCATTCTGTCATTGATTTAGAGGTCGCAGGAAACTTCATTTTTTAATGTCTGCATTTAAGCTTGACAAAATTCTATATTCTATTTACTGAATTTTATTTCCCATACTTCACCCGGCTCAAGCACTTTCGATTGCCTGTTCTTTTTCTTCTTCGGAACTACGGTGACTGTAGTCCTTTTTTCACTGATGGACCGGATGTTAATGAGGCCATCCTTTTCTTGCAGGTATATATCAGATTTCTCTGAAAATTGAATACTCAATTCCTCCTGCTGCAATCCAGTAGCTTCAAAACAATAGATCTTATTCCCATTACTGAGGGTTGTGGCCTTCTCTCCAGAGGTTTTCCAATTAGAATTATTCAACTTCCACTCCCCTATCTGCAAATCATTAGCTAACTCATCAAGCCTGTTGGAGTAGCCCCGGTATGGATAAATGACCGTCAAAAAACTATACTCTTTTTGGTCGGATTGGGTGACTACACTCCAATGTTTACCCCGTGTGCCGGAGCTGAATACAGAATCGGTTTTGTTGAGTTGAAAAATATCATGTCCGGTGGCGTCTGGCGCAGTAGCTCTTAACAAATTCGAGCCATTCTCATGGGTATAGTGGCCTTGCCAAACTTGCTTGTATTCATGCTCACGATCAGACTGGAAGTTGTCCTTTACGATCCAAAAATCATCTTTTACAAATATCACCTGACGCGAATATTCCACTCCTACATTTTCAAAACCATCATGTCGTCCGGCGAAAAAGTCTAATTCATCGTTCACTTCCCATGCTATCACTTCCGGCTTGGGCAACTCCCTGAACTTACCAAAACCACTTCCGCCCTGATTGGATGTCCATTGCTTTCCCAGAAGTTCATTGTCCACCAGTGCTACATTTTTGACCATTGAATTTTTGAAAAAATCAAAGTCTTTTAGCGAGTAACGCACCTGATAATTGGGAAGGATGGCGTGACCATTGGCCATAGCCTGGATGCCCAACATGTCACCATGCTGATGGTCGGGCTTTTCGGCATCCAATCCAGCTGTGACGATCATCATTCTGTCATTTTTGCCCCAGCCTTCGCGCATTACAAAATATCCGGTATCATCAAAAGCCAGTGAGCCGTACGCGGGTCTTCGTTGCTCTATATTTTCGAGCAGTTTGATTTGGTCACCGCTCAAGAACCAATACACCCTATCATCTACTTTGTTGGTAGCGAAATAGCCAAATTCAGGGTCTTCAAAGAGTAGATATCCCAGCGTCATTGCTCCAGAAATATCGTTGGTTTCTCCCCAGGGAATTTCTGTATCATCTTGCAGAACTGGGGCGGACCGGTCCGGATAAGCTATTTTCACAAGTGTATTAAAGAGTCCCCGGAGCTTCTTTTCCCAGGCTTCATCAATTGCCACCTCGTTTATTTTAGCCAATTGATAGACATAGAAATAATTGTTGATGTCACTCATGTGATAATGAACGGATCGCTCAAACTGAAATCCATCATCATTGATCTCCCTATCCAGATGCTCACCTAATCGCAGCATGGCTCTATCGTACCACAAATCTGTGCCTTCAAAATCGCGCAGCAGTATGGAAAGCATGGCCAGTGCTGAAACTCCTCTGGTTTGATGATTTCCTGCATTGAACTTTGCATTTCGTTCGTACAAATGCTGTCCATGCTGGAGCAAAGTGGCAATGGTCACTAGTTGATCTTCATCCGAATACTCCTCTTCATTCAAGAACATGTTATGTATCCAAAGCCAATTGAGAATTCTGTAGCCGGATCGAAATGCCTCATAAACCCCATTTCCATCCTCGATTTTCTCATAGGCATCTGCTTGCAGTGCCGCATTCAGAGACCGCATTTGATTCTCAAAATATTGAATGTATTGAGGGTCTTTGCCAGAATGAAAATAGTGCAGGGCTATGTCCACCATCTTGTGTTGGCGAGCGAGATGACGCAGCGCATAGGCATTGACCGGCTCGCCATTCAGGTAGTTGAAAGGCAGTTTCCATAGGGTAGAGTCATTGTATTTTCCCATATGATCAAACGCCCTCTTTTGATGACCTCCCTGATTGTTAAAAACTGAATTGTAATGAGTTAACCTTTGATCTACGGTCCTGTAATCATAGAAAAACCGATCCGAGAATTGCTCTCTGAAGTACCTGGCTAAGGTTGCTTTGTCAGATGCACTTAATGCGTTTCTAACATCGGGTTTCAGATAGTTTACTAATTCATCCGTTGCTACAACTTCTTTTGCAGAAATGGATTGAGTTTTCGCATCCAAGCTTATCAGCGCAATGAACAAGATGGCAAGTATGGTTTCCTTAAGTCTCATTTTGATCTACTATTTATATTGGGTATGCTCACAGGGGAAGAAAGCACAACCCCTTCGGCCATATACAAGTCGTCGTATCGTAAACCGCCATTTCCGTATGGATTAACTACAGAACCGGTGTTGCAGGTGGACTGGAAGTAGATAATGGGAAGTTCTCTTTTCATTCGGAAGTCCGCTCCAACATAAACCAGTTGCTGCTTTGTAAACTCTCCTCCACCTTTTATATAGACGTCATAGCTCTGGCCCCCATCGGAAACCATACTATTGTTTACGACACACCACACCTCATACCAGGTATTGGTTTCCAAAGGTTTGGCGGATCGTTCAGCTTCATTATTGTAAATTTTGTCGTACCAGTCACCCTTACGAACCAGTAGCGTGCCGTCGTTTTGCAGGTCGACATTGGCATCATATCGGTCAGTCACACGCAAGGTTGGTTCCATTGCATTGTATGCATGCTCTATGATCCCATCAGGTCCCATATTGCTCAGGCCGAAAACATGATTGTTAGGAAAATACTCCACATTTAGCCTCACATATAAAGTGTAGGTCTCCCCTACTGCTATTGCCTTTGGCAGTTTCCTAAAACTGATCGCTTTTCGGTTTCCGACTACCCCTTCCGCAGCTGGCTTTTTGATGAGATATCGATTCCCTCTATCCTCGTCACGAACTTCTGTGACCTGAGGGTTTTCAACTTTAGGATTGGTTTCGTTTTGTGTATCAACAAGCGTCCAGCTTTCCAGTGGGTTTGATGATTCAAAATCATCTATTTTGAACCAGTCAGCAGTGGCATCTCCATTATCAGCATGCGTTGGCACCTGCCCATGTGACTCCAAACTCACAGCAACAATCAGAACACAGATTCCTAAACATCTTACAGCCATATGTTTTGAAAGAGTAGTCATCGTTAGTACATCAACTTAAGTGGTAGGTTTTGCTCAACTATCAACTTTCCTGAGTTCTTGATTTCATTATCAGCATGAGAATTGTTCTTGGCTCCCCATAACTGAGCTACCAGTTTCACCTTGTTATTTTCGAAAGTATTGTCAGAAATATCTACATTGATGATGCCGTAGGTATTGATAAGCACACCATTTTCCTCTTTGGCTCCACTTTTGGTAAATGTGCAACCCTGCACTATCAGATTACCTCCTACCGTGGACTCATCATAACCACCTCTGTAGTAGTCAATCACATTTTTACTGACATTTTCAAACTTACAGTTTAGAGCAAATACATTTTCCGCATTGTAATCTCCTCTATCATCATCTTCTGCAGAAAGTTCGATTCCATTGGCACAATCACGGATCACAGATGATTCGAACTTGATGTATTCGGAGAATGAATATTTATAAGCCTTGAGAACATACTTGAAATTGGAGATTTCAGAATCCTGCACTTTCAAGTTGTATAAGCTGGACATGTTTTCCTTTAAGCTGGCAAAAGCATAGTTTTCACCAGACCCGATCAAATTCACACCTATTAGTGCCAGTTGGCCTTTCGGATTCATTTCAAAGGCTGGAGTTTCAACTCCTCCAGTGAAAACAATCGTTGACTTATTCTCATTTTCAGCAGACTGAATCGTCAGCTGTTTATCTATTTTCAAAGAAGAGGACAGCTCATATTGACCTGCAGCGAGTTCGATAATATCTCCACCTGCTGCTGCAGTTATGGCTTTTATTAACTCTTCACTAGTATTCACTTTGTGTTTATTAGGATCGGCCTGAGTAGGGTTTGGGTCGTACCACTCAGGGCCATATTTCGATACGTCCATGATGTTCGGAGTGCTTTCAGTTGCGGCTACAGCACCTACAGTATTACTTGCTTCTCTGGAATTTCCATTTAAATCCTTTTTGATCTCATCAAATTCAAAACCATTATGCACTTCAACATCGCTCAAACCAGCAACCGGCACCCAATAGTTATCCTCAGTTTCTTTCATTTCAAAGGGCTTTACCTCAAGGCCTTTTGCTCCTTCGAAATCTACTCCCTGATTATTGATGATGTTGCTCTCAAAATCTATCCCGTCGCTAGAATCATATCTTCTAATCGGTTCGGTATCTCCAGTGGCATTGTAAATGACATTATTTGCCAGAAGCGTTCTTTTTGGAGTTTCGGATCGGATTTCAGAAGCTGGTAAAACATCTTTTTGATCCAGGTTTGAACCCACACCTATCTGCCATGGAGAAGTACAATTCACCCATGTATTGTAGGCCACTACCACATCGGTCACCTGAAAATATCGGTTGATAGTAGGTTTTTTGATTCCGTTCATCAAGGCAAGTGGCGCTCTGAATATTTCTCCTCGGAGATTGTAGAAATAATTGTTGGTGACCCAGTGGCCGGTACCTATCAAACGAACACCACCAACATGAGGAGAGTTTTCATCACCAATGAAGTAGTTGCCATCTACGGTACAGTAGTTGCCATGACGGGTAACCAGCGATCCCTCACTTTTGTAAAAAACATTGTTTCTGAATTCATTGAAGTTGGATTTGCTAGAGATCACCTCTACTTCTCCGTTGCAGTGATCAAAGAAATTGTTTTCAACCGTGGTGTAGCTTGGCGACATGGAAGTGCTGCTATTTCCGATCTGAATAGTTTCTGCACTTGGCCCTCCTTTTGGAGGTCTTGGACCAAAATAATTATTGTTGATCCTGTGGTAATTTTTTACGCTCTGATTGCCCTCAAGGTCAACTCTGATGCTCGGCCCCCTGTTAGACTTTCCGGCGATGTAGCAGTGGTCAAGCTGGTTATATCGACCTTTGAATAGCACCCAAAGATCAGACTGGTTGCGTTGTGGTTTATTAAAGTCCTTGATCACACAGTTCGTGACTCTTGTATTGTTGGCCACTTTGTCTTTCGTGATATAATACTGGATAACAGCTTGAGATGGAGAGGATCCATTTGTGAAAGTCAAACCATCCACCACCAAAAAGTCTCCGCCAAGTTTTAAATCAGATCGTCCCTGAATAATCACTTTTCCGGGTGTTTCAGCACGTAGCGTAATTGGATTTTGATCAGTTCCCTTCCCGTAAAATTCAATTTGGACATCTTCCCAAACTCCATTGGCCAGGACTATGTCTGCACCTGGTTTGGCATTTTGAATTGCAGCATTCAGTTCATCAAAATCTTTGACAAATGTGCTACTGGTAGTTGACTTCTCTCCACATGAAATGAACAAGAGAATACAGATCGCGAGGGTGAGTGCGTTTTTTACTTCAGTGAGATTAATCATGGTTAAGGCGTTTATCTATTTATTGACTTGAATTCCTATTTTGTTCTTTGAAATCAATCGATTCCTTTTGTCCGTTAGCAGGACAATAATTGCCTGATCGGAAATGGGTTTGGTTTCTATGGTATCTGTTGGAGCAACTCGATCTGACAAGGTTTCTCTGAATAAACTGAGCCTCCTTTCCCTGCTAAAAAAGCTGATGAAATAATTCCGATGGATTGCCACAGCGCTTATCATTTTTTGATGAATCGCAGTTTTTCACTGGCTTCAGCATTGTACACTTCCAACATATACACACCGCTTTTCAGAGAGACAATTTCAACTTGATTGTCAGTAATCACCCCTGATTTCAATACTTTACCAGAGAGGCTAAAAATTTTATAGTTTCCTAAAGTTTCTGCTCCAGAAATTTGGATAAAATCCTGTGTAGGGTTCGGGTATATACCTATGGATTTATTGATGGTCGATAGAACTTCCTGACCTTCCATGATAAAATCTGCACTTACAGTGAGGTCGGATGTAACGACTATTTGTACCTCCGGATCTGTACCGTCTATGCCAACCCATTTGCTAAAAGAATATCCTTCGTCAGGTACTGCTGTAAATGTGACCTGTGAACCATTTACATAAGAGCCGGCAGAAGGCGAAACGGCTATTGTGCCTCCGGTAGACTGTTGCAACTCGATGATGTATTCATTAGAACTGGTTTCTGAAAATGGTTCAGCATTGGGACCAACGTGTCTTTCATCTAATCTACCGTTGGCGATTTTGGCGGTAGCATTGTACTCATCGGCACCAATATCTCTGGCACCTACGCTTGGCTGACCTTCAACATCAATAGTCACTTCAGCGATCGTGTTACCTGGAGATGGATTTACCGCCGGACTAGAGGTGCTGGAAATTTTGTAAATAGCATTTGGAAAAGCTTCTTCGCATCCGCTTTCCGGCACTATACAATTAGATTTCTCTAAAAGCGGATCTACATTAGTGGCCTGAGCACTTGTGAAGTTGATATCTCCAAAAGAACCACTCCCGGTTGTATAAATGATGTTATCTGCAAAAGCAACATCACTCTCCCTGCCTGCTTCATGAACTGTAGCTACCTTATTCTTATCTTGAACAATAATGTTATTGGCAATCAGCACATTTTTAGGATCCAATTTCCAGTCATCCCGATAGCCTATTTCAATATCTGAAAAGTTATTAACAAGCGTATTATGTGTGAATTCCAGATTCTCAATTCGATAATGTTTGGTTAAATCCGAATCTTGTGTCACATTATCGTTGCTTGCATCACCTCCTGTAAGCGTACATGCCGCATCCCAGCGATACCCCGTTAGCCCTTCAAAGTAATTATTGAAAATCTTGTGGTCTTTTCCATAAACACGAACCCCGCCACAGCCTATGGTACTTCCTTCGAACTCAGCAGTTTTATCGTCTCCTATAAAGTAATTGCCACTGACTTCAGTTCTGTTACCATGTCTAAGTGAAACCGTGCCGAGAGATCGAAGAAATGTGTTGTTTCTTACATAGTTGTCGCAAGACTTAACTGAGATTATTTCCGGATCACCATCACATTCTTCAAACAAATTATATTCGATAGTAGTGTAAGAAGAAGCCAGGGAGAGCTTGCTATACCCTACACGAATAGTCTCTTTTTCATTATCAACTCTTGGCCCAACATTCTTAAAGTGGTTATGATCAATTCTATCGTAAGTGGAAATGGAAGGTTGATTCTCACCACTGTTTCCTCCAATTATGAATAAAGCGCCACCATCCTGCTTGCCTTCGAATAAATTATGGTCAACACGGTTATGGTGACTGGTAGTTACCTCTGCATCCCAGACTCCTTGTATTTCAATCCATTTTGAAGTTCCATCGGCTTTCGAACTTGAGATCTGGTTGCGACTAATCCTTACATTATTACAATCAGTTAATTTGAAAATATTGTTCTTATCATCAATATCAATATCGAGCCCCATGATGTTGATGTATGCGCAATTGTCCATTCTGAAATTACTTTTCCCTGTAATTTTTGCCATTCCTCGGTTCGCAGCAATGATGTAGACAGGGAAGTCAGCAGTTCCTCCTTGATTGATCATCGATTCATTGAATTGATCATATGTTCCATCCGCCAGGACGATGCTGTCACCAGGAAGCATATTTTCTACCGCTGTTTCCAATTCATCTCTGCTGCTGACATGTACCGTTCTTTTGGTGTATTCACCCTGAGACATATTAGCTGACACGACTAAATCCTGATCAATTTCTACTTCTATGGAAGCTTCGGTTCCAGATATCCCAGTCCATGAATCGAAGGTGTATCCAATGTCTGGAGTCACGGTAAACTTTATTGTGGCACCTTCATAGTAAGGGCCTTCGTCCGGTGAAACGGTGATTGTGCCTCCGGTTGGTTGGTTTATGGTTACAGTGTATTCCGTTGGAGGGTCATTTTCGTCGATGATAATCTCTGCTCCTAGAGATACGTTTCCCGAAATATTGATTGTAAGCGGGTTATCAGTACCTGAAAAAGACCCTATCCAGCCATTGAAAATGTAATGATCCGCAATATCCGTAACCGTGGCGGTGACTACATCACCCACTTGATACACTTCCTTGCTTGGGTCCAAGGTGATTGTAGCTTTATCTGGTTGCTCCACGGTGATAGTTCGGTCATTAGATGGAGGCGAAAACCCAATATCACTAATGGCATCAGTGCCTATATAAACATCATCCAGACCATATTCCGCAGCGGCATCTTCAAGCCAAAACTTCAAGCCGTGGTATTCTTTGATTCCTGATGATCTACCCTTGTCGGCTGGATCGTATGACTCCCGAAAGTCAAAAAACTCATTCGAGGTTGATGTGTTTTGTACCACATTCCCATTAATAGCCGTCTGATATTTCCAAGTGGCATAATCCACGCTCATTGAGATTCTTATCCAATCATCCGTAGTGAAATATTCTGAGGGCACATCACGTTTGGATCCACCATCAGAGACTTTAAGGTCACCGTTCGGGTAAACCCGAATCTCGCATGCTCTGCGGATTCCATCATCTGGCAAGTGATCAAACACACGAATAAACATTGATTCCTCTGAAGGCGGGCTGATGACTTTAAACCAAAAATCCAGATATACATTTCCTGAATATCCGGTCTCAGTTTTGCTGAAAGACTGGTAGTCCACTTCTGTAGTAATAGCGCTGGAAGCGCTTATTTTAAGTCCATTAGAACCACTATGGGCATAGTCACCAGAGGTTATAACCTCTACAGTGGCATCATTATCTTCTCCGGCCGCCCAGTCATCCTGCCCAAAAACAGATCCAATTGTATAATCCTCAAAAGAGGAATTGATCAGCGTTTGGGATAAGGCTAGATTAGCCATGAAAAAGAAAGCTATTGATAATATAGATCGTTGGTATTTCATCATTTTACAATTTCGCTGGGTTTAATACTGGGTAAATAGGTACGTTATATCATAGTAGAAAGCAAAGTGGGGAATCCTCGAAAAACAAGTAATCCTAAGGACTACCCACTTGCGGTTTTTTAATAAAATTATAGCTCTTACTTCCTTAGCTTCTTGATTATTGCGATGGCCTCTTTACACTTTGCTGTGATCGCTGCAAAGTCCTTTTTGGCCAGCACGTCTTTGGGGAAGAGCTGTGATCCCATCCCTACACAGTGTACGCCTGCTTCGATCCATCCTTTCAGATTCTCTTCGTCGGGGGACACTCCGCCCGTAGGCATGATGCTCGCGTAC
>JBDUYP010000017.1:0-1972 GCA_039944535.1 Cyclobacteriaceae bacterium | reverse complement strand
ATTTGGAATCACCGAAAGACTACAAGACCTACAGGAAATTTCCATTTATCGCATCACTCAGGAATGGATAAACAATGTGCTCAAATACTCAGATGCTGATAAGATCACCATTAGTCTTACGAGTGATGAAGAAGAAATCACACTACTGATAGAAGACAATGGCTCTGGATTTGACAAAAATGATCTAATAAATGGAAACGGTAACGGCTGGAAAAACATGAACTCCCGAGCCAACCTGATCAAAGGAGAACTGGAGCTGGACACCACTGCCGGAATTAGAGGAAGCTCATTGATCGTAAACGCTCCTACTCTCATCAAAGTGCCCGTTTTGGTTTAACTGAAACCATAGTTTTTATCTTGCAGAATTGACCTTAACTTCTGCAAAATGAGAACCATATACTTTTGCTTAATTCTCTCTCTGTTATTTGTTCGATGCTCCCCACACGAAGAAGCACCCGAACCTTCACCTAATCAGAGTCTTCATTTCGTTGATGATGTAAATGCCCACTTCTATAAATCTTTCAGCCAGGATTTCAGAAAAACTAAAAACGATTTAAAAAAGGCTGTCGAAATCAGTTCCCTCAACCAGTGGCCAGATAAAGAAGCTTTGACTCAAAAAAACTATGCCGTAGTTCTGTATATGCTGGGGGAATATGAACAAGCCCTGATGGCTATTCAGAGGTCATTTGACCTATATGATTCTCTTCAGGACGAAAGCGGGCAGGTCAGGGCATTAAACGAGATGGGCAATTTTCTCAGAAAACAGGGACAAAATGAAGATGCAATAAAGGCGTGGAAAAAAGCAGAAACCCTCTCAAAAGCAATTGATGACCAGGAGGCTCTAGGCACAACTTACGGGATGATGGGTACGTTTTACTGGCTCCAAAAGGATTATGAAAAATCAGATCACTACTATTTCAAATGTTATCAGATTCGTATGGAACAAAAAGACAGTATAGGTCTGGGTTATGTTTTAATTGACCTTGCTGACATGGCTCATCGAAAAGGAGATTTAACCAGCGCCCTAAACTATTTTAAGGAATCCAACTCTATAAGAGAAGCGATAGGAGACCTCCAGGGCATTGTTGATAATTACAAGATGATGGGGGACCTTTTTATGAAGGAAGAATCTCCAGCTAAAGCCATTCCATATTACCACCAGTGCGCAACGGAGAGTGAAAATTTGGGGTATCCCGATTTAGTTCGGAAAAGTTTCGACTCTCTTTCCAGCGCCTATGCACAGCTGAATCAATTTGAGATAGCCTATCAATATCAAAAGGAGGCTGATCAGTTGGAGGACAGCCTATTTAATGCTGACAGAGCCAAAAAACTGGCCGAGCTCCAGACACAATATGAAACAGAAAAGAAGGAGAAACAAATCGCTGTTCAGCAAGCAGAAATAGCTAATCATTTGGCCAAAAATCAAAGGAACCTTGCCGTAATCGGATGCCTGATTATCGCCCTGGTTTTTCTTTTAATCATAGCTCATTTGATAAAAAGCCGATCCGATAAAAAACATGCGTTGCTACTCCAGCAAGCTCAAACCAGGACAAAAGAAGCTCAGCTAGAAGCCGCTCTAAACTCACAGGAGACTGAGCGAAAGCGCTTTGCCCGCGATCTCCACGATGGTTTTGGTCAGATGATTTCTGTGCTGAACCTCAACTTAAAAGCACTGGAAAAAGGAACGTCTTCCAAAGAAGATGTTTTTGAGAACTCCTCGAAAGTCCTTGATGATATGTACAAAGAACTCAAGGGTATTTGTTTCAACCTGATGCCTGAAACACTTATCAAAAGCGGCGTGGTAGATGCCATTCGTGAGTTTGCCACTCGGGTTAACCACACAGGAAAAGTATTCGTAGAAGTGGACACATTTGGAATCACCGAAAGACTACAAGACCTACAGGAAATTTCCATTTATCGCATCACTCAGGAATGGATAAACAATGTGCTCAAATACTCAGATGCTGATAAG
>JBDUYP010000016.1:0-7319 GCA_039944535.1 Cyclobacteriaceae bacterium | reverse complement strand
AAAACTGTCAGATGGTACATTGACTGTGGAGATGACGATTCATTCATCTTCGGAAATATGAGCCTTTACGAACTTATGAAGGACGGGCGTATTCCGGGTGAATTCCGAGTAAGAGATGGCGGGCACAATTGGTCTTATTGGCGCGAGAGTTTGCCCTCCGTTTTGCAGTTTGTTTCAGAGGGATTCATGAAAAACTAGAAGTTATTCAGCAAGCACTATGAAGAAATTGATAACAATTATATGTTGGTTACCCCTGATGTCTGCTGCACAGGAGATGGTGGAATTATGGCCGGATCAAATTCCCAATTCTCGAGATTCCTTAAGGACGGATATTCAAAGGGAAAATCCCACGATTCAGGTCTTTTTACCTTCCAAAAAAATAGCCAATGGACTTGGTGTTTTGATCTGTCCTGGAGGATCATATTCCTGGCTGGCTGACGAACATGAGGGGACGGATTTAGCTAAATTTTTTAATGGTAGAGGTATCGCGGCATTTGTATTGAGATACAGGCTTCCTGATCCAGAAAAGGATGTCGAGCCGCATAAATCCCCCTTGCAAGATGCAAAGCGGGCCATTGAGATAATGAGAGACGGTGCTGGAAAATGGAACATAGATCCTTCAAAAATCGGCATTCTAGGAAGTTCTGCCGGTGGACATCTTGCCTCTACATTGGGCACTCACTTTGAAGCGGCTAATAGGCCGGACTTCATGATTTTACTTTATCCGGTTGTGACCATGCGAAATGATTATACGCACTCAGGTTCCAGGGGAAATCTGTTAGGAAACGAGGTTTCACAAGAGTTGGTGGATCAATTTTCCAACGAGCTCCAAGTAAAAGAAAATACCCCTCCAACATTTATTGTCCATAGCGCTAATGATGGAATTGTCCCGGTAGAAAACAGTCTTCAGCTAGTTAGCGCATTAAGAAAGAAAAGTGTTCCCGTGGAGCTTCATGTGTATCCAAAAGGGGGGCATGGGTTTGGGTTAGCATTGAATAAGCCAAGACTAAAAAATTGGCCAAACATGATGATAGAGTGGTTGAATGACTTATACAAGAATTAGAGAATACTATGGAATTAATTAGAACATTACACAAAATTGGGCGATCGCTGATTTTAAGTGTCTTTTTAGGTGCATGCCAGTCTGATATAGCATCTAATACAAAAGAATTATGGTATGATGAACCCGCCACTGAATGGTTTGAGGCCTTGCCTTTGGGCAATGGACGACTTGGAGCAATGGTTTTTGGCGGTGTAAATGAAGATCACCTTCAGCTAAACGAGGAGAGTCTTTGGGCAGGTATGCCGGAGAACCCATATCCGGAAGATGTAGGGAAACACTATGCAAAGTTCCAGCAACTGAATCTTGATGGTCAATACGAAGAGGCCTACAACTATGCTATGGAGAATTTGGCCATTTCACCCACTTCGATCCGTTCTTATCAGCCATTGGGTGACCTATTCCTTCAGTTTGATCATGGAGGCGATTCAGAATCCTACAAAAGAATTTTGGATATTGAAAATGGTATTAACACAACTGAATACATAATTAATGGTAGGCGATTTCTGAGAGAATCGTTCATTTCTTCTGAGTACGATGTGATTGTGTATCACTTTGAAAGTCTGGACAATCAAAAGACCTCATGCAGAGTACGTTTCGATCGTGAAAAGGACATTACCATTAATCCTTTGAGTAATAATTTATTGGAAATTAACGGTCAAATTTTTGATGATCCTGAAGGGTATGATGATAACAATGGTGGCTCAGGACAGGGTGGATATCATATGAAATTTAATGGTCATCTAAACTTTTCTGGCTATAACGGCAAAGTCTCCATTGATGACAAAGAGTTAACCATTGATGGAGCCACCGAATTCACATTGATTCTGAGTGCTGCTACCGATTACAATCTTGAAAAGATGGATTTTGATCGTGAGATTGACTCGAAAAGTAAGTCACTCCAAAAGCTGGAAGCAGCTATGGATATTCCATATGAGGAGTTGAAGAGCAGACATGTTGAATCTCATAAAGAAATATTCAACCGTGTTCAGCTAGAAATAGAGGGGCCATCGCTGGATAGCCTTCCAACAAATAAGCGCATTGCCAGGCTCAGGGAAGGTAAGGAGGATGTTGGTTTGGACATTCTGTTTTTTCAATACGGTAGATACCTGATGATGTCTAGCGGGATGCAGCAGGCTGTATTGCCAGCGAACCTTCAAGGAATCTGGAACCAGGATATGTGGGCACCCTGGGAGTCGGATTACCATTTGAATATCAACCTCCAAATGAATTACTGGCCGGTAGAAGTTTGCAACCTATCCGAATCGATGGTGCCACTTACCAATTATATGGAAGGTTTGGTGGAGAGAGGTCGGGAAACCGCCAAAAAGTATATTGATTCAGATGGCTGGATGGTGCATCATTCTACCAATCCTTTTGGTCGGGTTACACCAAGTGGATCTACTAAGACTTCACAGGTCGTTAATGGTTATAGTTATCCACTTGCCGGTGCGTGGATGTCCCTTACTATCTGGAGGCATTATGAGTTTACAAAAGATGAAGAATACCTTCGGGAAAAGGCCTATCCAATGATCTCTGGAGCTTCTCGGTTCATCTTGGATTTTCTTAAGGAAAATGATAAAGGTGAATTAGTGACTGCTCCATCGTATTCTCCTGAGAATACGTACATCGATCCTAAAACGGGCAAGAAACAGCTTAATACTGTCGCGGCAACTATGGACATCCAGATCATTCGAGATGTTTTTCGAGCATGCTTAGAGGCTGAGGAAACCATGGGCTTGAGCCAGCTTACGACAGCCATTACAAAAGCACTAACCAATTTGCCTAGTACTAAAATTGGTTTGAATGGCACTATTCAGGAGTGGTATGAAGACTATGAAGAGGTAGAACTTGGACATAGGCACATCTCGCATTTGTACGGTTTGTATCCGTCATCTCAGATTTCTATGGAGACACCAGAGCTATTTGCTGCCGCCGAGAAGACCATAGAGCGAAGGCTTTCTCAAGGTGGGGGACAAACAGGATGGAGTCGAGCATGGATTGTCAATTTTTATGCAAGACTTAAAAACGGAGACAAATGTCTGGAGCATTTGAATGGGCTAATTGGTGATCAACTAGAGTCTAATCTTTTTGATTTACATCCCCCAAGAATATTTCAGATAGATGGAAATTTTGGAGGAACAGCGGGAGTCGCAGAAATGCTTATTCAGTCCCACGAACCAGGTAGGATTTATTTGCTTCCAGCTTTGCCAAAAGAATGGAAAAATGGAAAAGTTAAGGGGCTAAAAGCTCGGGGGAATTTTGAGGTGGATTTTGAATGGAAAGAAGGTAAGGTCACTAATGCAAATATCTATGCACCAGTAGGAGGCTATATAAAGTTGATTGCAGGTGATGTTACCAAAGAGATTCAACTCACTAGACAGGAAACAAAATCTATAATTTTTTGAAAATAGAACACATATGAACCATTCAATATCTAAATACAATCTCTTAATGTTTTTGCTGATCGTACTAAGTCAATGCGGCGAAGTATCGGCTCAAGAGAACGACAATAAAGAAGATCAAAAAGAGGGATTACATGCAGATGGAGGAACATGGGGATTTAAACCTGGTTCTGATATTGGTGAAAATGATTCGGTGTGTGTATTACTTATAGGTGATTCTATTTTGAAGGGTTATGGGAGTTTGGTGAAAGACAGCTTAAAAAGCGCAACGAATGTTGATATGTGGGTGACGGGAAAGCATTTGAACAGCGATGGTCTGATTGAGGAATTACAAGAATATGTCTCCAGAAGAAAATACGCTGTTATTCACTTCAACATCGGTTTGCATGGATGGCAGGATGGCAGAATCCCTGAAGGGCAATATGTGCCACTACTTGAAAGGTATGTTCATGCACTCAAGAAATACGCTCCCCAGGCCAAATTGATTTGGGCCAGCACAACGCCTGTGACCGAACAGGGAGTTGCTGAACTAAACAAAGAAATCAACCCAACAATCATTGAGAGAAACGCATTGGCTGCAGAGGTTATGAAACGAAATGATATAGTGGTCAATGATCTGTATTCTATAGTTGTGGGAAGACTGGATTTGGCCCGACTCGACCGATTCCATTGGAATGCAGATGCCTATCAAATGATGTCAAGTCAAATTTCAAACGCTATCACTGATGAAATTGAGAAATAGTCATTTTAGTGAGTGCGTACTTATGAGGGTCTCATTTTTATTAATTGGAATCCACATCCTAGTTTCATGCAATATTGATTTGGAGGAGCCGCTTATTAGTCCTGATGGTAGCCATCAGCTTCATTTCAAAGAGTCTTCGGACGGGATTTCATTTGACTATCAATATAAAGGTGCAAAGGTGTTTCATTGTGCATCTCTAGGGTTGTTGATAGGAGATTCTGAGCAAGGAGAAGCTAGGCTTATTGGTATTGATAAATTTTCCTTCGAAGAAACCTGGTATCCCGTAGTAGGAAAGAATAAATCCATTCTCAATCGATACAACGAATATGTCTTGCACTTCCAAGCTTTGGAGTCAGATCGACCAGATTATGAAGTCATTTTCAGGTGTTATGATGATGGTTTCGCCTATCGGTATAAGTTGGATAATCATCCCGAACATGAGCTTAGCATCTTCGGTGAAAGTACTAGGTTGAGTTTTGATGATGATTTTACCTTTTGGGCATACAATCGGGAGAATGCCAATGTTGGGCCAATATTAAGTAGTGATACTTCTATCGCCGAAATAAAGATTCCTATGGTCTTGAAAACCTATAATGGCCTTTATATGGGGATTCATGAAGCAGATATTGCACGTTACGCTCCGCTTATGGTACAGTCCCAAGAGAAGAATCTTTCACTAAATGTTATCAAAACCAGCGACAAAGGAACTATAACCACCTCCTGGAGAACATTCATTATCGGTGACCAACCGGGAGACTTGGTCGCGTCAAACCTACTAGTCAATCTGAATGAGCCATGCAAAATTGAAGATACCTCCTGGATAAAGCCAGGAAAGACTTTGTGGGACTGGAGGGTTTGGGGATACAAAGCAGAGGACGGATATGAATACGCGCTAGACACCAAAACGCATAAACGATTTATAGATTTTGCTTCGGAAAACAATATCCAATACCTGTTAATTGATGCTGACTGGTACGGGCCCGAGTTTAGCGCAGAATCTGATCCAACAGCAGCTTCACGAGAAGGTTTTGATATCGAAGAATGTGTGGCTTATGCAAAAGATCATGGAGTAGGCGTGATCTTGTATCTCAATGACGTTGGGGCGAAGAAGTTCGGGTTAGAAAGAGTATTGAAGCAGTTCTCAGATTGGGGAGCAGTTGGGGTGAAATATGGTTTCATGAAAGGAACCTGGGAGGAAAAAGTAAGGCATACCAGAGAGGTGGTTAAGCTCTGCACTAAATATCAACTCATGGTTGATTTCCATGACAATCCTGTGCCTCCAAGTGGCGATGAGCGTACTTATCCTAATTTAATGACAAGAGAGTTTTGTCATGCGCAAGCAGATGCCAAGCGATCATACTTTCCTGAAACAGCCGTTTCATCGGCTTTTATCAACATGATAGCAGGGCCTTTGGACTACACCAATGGCTGGTTCGACTTGAATAATGCGCATTCAAGGGTTAGGGTTTTTGAAGAAATACCTGGAACCGTAACAGCCGAAGTAGCCAAGTTGATTGTGGCCCATACAGGCTGGATGGTGCTGCCGGATGCACCAGAGGAGTATTTGAAGAAGGAGGACCTTTTTGATTGCATCCGCAAGATGCCAGCACAGTTTGATAGTTTCAAAGTCCTCCAGGGAGAAATTGATAGTCATATCACGGTGGCAAGGGGATCAGGAGAAGACTGGTTTATTGGTTCACTAACCAACAGAGATGGACGCGATTTAGAGATCAGCCTGGACTTTCTTCAAGAGGGTGTCAAATACGAAGCAACCATTTACAGCGATAAGGAGACTACCCATTTCCTCAACGAAAAGGAGACTTATGTTATTACCCAACAAAAGGTTAATAGCACCTCCTCATTAAAAGTAAAACTGGCACCAGGAGGTGGGAACGCTATTCATTTAAAAAAGATAGTCAAAGAATAAACAAGGTATAATGATAGATAAGAGGTTAATTGTTTTAGGAATGAGCTTGATTTTAACCTGCTCAACCATTGCGCAAAAAAAATCCATCTACCAAAAGGGATGGATAGATTTTAATAAAAATGGGGTGAAGGACATTTTTGAAGATCCGGAAGCCGAGATAGATTCTAGGATAGAGGATTTGCTAAGTCAGATGAACGTAGATGAGAAGACAGCTCAGTGCGCTACACTTTATGGCTACAAAAGGGTTTTAAAAGATGAGTTGCCTACTCCAGAGTGGAAAAATGAAGTTTGGAAAGACGGTATCGCTAATATCGATGAGCAACTTAATGGATTGAAACCGACTCAGTATTCCTTTCCATATAGCAAACACGCAGAGGCCATCAATACGATCCAAAAATGGTTTGTTGAAGAGACCAGATTAGGCATTCCTGTGGATTTTACCAATGAAGGAATTCATGGACTAAATCATGAAAAAGCTACGCCACTTCCGGCTCCTATTTCCATTGGCAGTACCTGGAATAAGAGCTTGGTCAGACAGGCAGGTGAGATAGTGGGAAATGAAGGCAAAGCGTTGGGGTACACCAATATTTACGCTCCAATCTTAGATTTAGCCAGAGACCCACGCTGGGGTAGGGTAGTGGAATGTTACAGTGAAGACCCGTTTCTGGTTTCTGAGCTTGGGATTCAAATGGTCAAAGGGATTCAATCACAAGGTGTGGCATCCACGTTGAAGCACTACGCCGTGTATAGTGTGCCAAAAGGCGGTAGAGATGGTCGTGTAAGAACTGATCCGCATGTTGCTCCAAGAGAACTTCATCAGATGCATTTGTATCCTTATAAAAGGGTAATTGGTGAGGCACATCCGAAAGGGGTAATGAGTAGCTACAACGACTATGATGGGATTCCGGTGAGTGGAAGCTACTACTTTCTTACCGAGTTGCTTAGACAAGAATATGGATTTAGAGGGTATGTAGTCTCAGATAGTGAAGCCGTAAAATTCGTACACAAAAAACACCGGGTAGCCGGAGATTATAAGGAAGGTGTGAGGCAGGTTGCTGAGGCAGGATTGAATGTAAGAACACATTTTACCCCACCTCAGGATTACATTCTGCCACTTAGGGAATTAGTCAATGATGGAGAACTTTCACTGGCCACTCTCGACCGAAATGTGCGAGATGTGCTTAG
>JBDUYP010000015.1:0-2867 GCA_039944535.1 Cyclobacteriaceae bacterium | reverse complement strand
AAGGATCATCTGGGTAATGTGCGAGCCGTAGTGGTTCATGAGAATGACGATATCGACGAAAAACAACATACCGATTATTATCCTTTTGGTATGGCCATGACCCATGCTGGCAGCAGAAACCATCGCTTTGGGTATCAGGGCAATTTTGCCGAGTATGACGAAGAAACAGGTTTTAATCATTTTAAACTCAGGGACTTTGATCCGGTGATTGGTCGTTTTAATACTATTGATCCTGCTGGACAATTTTGGTCTCCTTATACGGGAATGGGTAATAACCCTGTAATAGGAATTGATCCTACTGGTGGAATTTGCCCTACATGTCCTGGTGGTTCAGCATATGATGCCTACAGAGATGCCACTCAAAATTTTGGATATGATCCAGATATTGGAGTCTTTAATAATGATTTCACGGTTGTGGTTCTAGCTAGTAGATATTTTGATGTTCAGAAAGTAGGAGTATTTGAACGCCTTTCGGTGGGCGATATGATGGATATGCAAAAGCAATTGGCTGATGTGGAAGCTATGATGGCAACATTCAACCCTGAAAATGTTGGCACAATATTATTCTTAGCAGAAGGTCTTGGAGGTAATGGAAAAGGCCCCAAAAAGTTTAATGTTACCCCGAGAGTTGTTAAAAATGTTCCCAACATAACAAAACTTACAAAAGCTGGTAATTATCCAAGTTGGAATACCGTTAAAACGAGATATTGGAAATTAATGAATGGAGGAAAAACTCCAACTGGAACCGCTCAAGTTCGTATGCGTGCAACTGGGGAGGTGCGTAGCGTTAAAGTATCCAAAGAGCTTCATCATATTAATGGAAGAACAGGAACTGACCCACATAGATTTGAAAATTTGAAAGAAGTTTGGCCTTGGGAACATGAGGCGATTGATGCTTCTAGGCATACAGGTTATGATTTTATACAATGGCTTAATTAAAGTATGAGCGAGCTAGTTGAGATAATCGAAAGTTACCGTTACCAATCGTTAGTTGACGAAGATGGAAATGATATTGGAATTGAATTGGTACAAGCAACCACTCAGTATGAAATCTCCAATTTTGAAGTAAAGAACCGGATTGAATTACCTTCTGAACTAAAAAAACTTTTGTTATTATCAGATGGTCTTTTATTGTTTGGGATAAAAATTCTTTCACTTGCAGAAATGGAGTTTTTTCCTAGTGAAGGTATTTTAAGTTTTCATTCATGGGGTAATGGCGACTTTGATTGCCTATCGGTCGGAGTGAATTATCCAATTGGAACAATATTTTTTATGTCTCATTCTGAGGAGAATATCACTAAAGTTAATAATACTATGCAAGGTTGGTTTAAAGAGGTGATATCAGAGATAAAAAAGAATGGAACACTACTCCATCCCCTTGACTATAATCATAGAGAGGCAGAAGGTATGTATAAGATTTACCATAAATAAAATGGAAGTATGGAAGACATTGTAACCAGAATAGTAGGGCTTTTAAGTGACGATAGCCTTTCCCGGATAGAAGGTGAAATAGCAAGTAATGCTGGATGTGATATATACAAAGATAATTTACCTCTTTTGGCTGGGTTTCAAAAGGAAGAGATTGAATGTTCAATGCTGTCAATGGCGGAAATTGAAGACTTTTCAAGAAATAACTCAGAAGAACTAATTGAGTTTGGTAAGTTGTTTTTAGCAGAATCCAATCCTGAGAGTTTGAGCTCAGGGATAGCAATTAGTTATTCAATTTACCTGATTTACCTAAAAGACAAAGGAGAAAAGCAGCTACTAGATTATCTTAAAAAACGAAGAATCCCTAAGCCTCAAAAATTAATGAAACAACTGCAGTCTATAGGTGAAAAAATGAAACTGTAGCAAGCTTCAGCTAAAAGCTTAATTAATCCAAAATGATTCAGAGAAAAATAGGAATGAGGATTACCTACTGTAGAATTCACAAACTCTTAAGATATTAGAAAAACCAACCTGCGATGAAAAAAAGTATAATTCTATTCCTCATTTTGTCTCTTCAAAGTAGTTTGTCGATTGCTCAAGAGGATCCTATCATTGTACATGTCAATCCTGGTGTAAATGCCTCCAAGACTATTCCGATAACTGTTCATTCTTTTGATTATTGGTTGAGAAATGATTCTGATACCTGGTGGAGGGAGCACTCCTGGGGATTGACTGATTATAAAGCTTACACTTACTTTGAGACTTGGGAACCAACAGGGTTGGGGTCCTTCTATGCTTGGGAACCTGTGCCAGGGTATCCAAGATGGCAAACTGGTAATAATGCTCCTCTGCCAAGAACTTCAAATCCTGCAGCATACTTGACTGACTTATCAAAATCATTTTTTAGGGGAGAGTCTGGTTGGATGGACCAATATGGTGGCAGTTTAAGTAAAAATAAGCTCATACAATTTTGGAATGAAGCCGGTACAGAATCTGCTGGCTTTGACCCTGATTTTATCGAAAACGTGAGAGGAAATTGGACACGTCTTGATGATGTCGGCACTCTGGGTGGATTTGTGGTGGGTGGTGCTTGGATAACAAAGCGTGATTACCCAATTTATACCTCCCCTTCGGGGTGGGATGAGCATGCGGAACGTTGGCGAATGAGGCATTCAACCCAGGAACTGAATAAGACGGTAATATTCAAGGCCAACTATTCCGTAGAAATTACATTGAATCTGACCTACCCATCTCTTTATATGGGAGATTATTTAATGAACGAGGTTTCCAAGGAGGTCGTCGAGGACCACCTATTTTCTCCTACATCAGGGGTTGCCAAGTATTTTGTGGGGCCCGATGCTTTTGATTTTGTAGCTGGAAGCATACCCCAAACCCCTGTGACTTTCTATGGTCAGGTAAGAGAGGCCTACCGTCTTCAG
>JBDUYP010000014.1:0-213138 GCA_039944535.1 Cyclobacteriaceae bacterium | reverse complement strand
TGATACCAAGTGAATGTATAGTTTCCAGCCGAACCAGTGACGGTAGCAGTTATTTGTCCTCCGTATAGTACAGAAGGAGAAGTAAGATCAGGGTCACATACCTCATTGTCGTTAGTTCCAGTAGCGTCTTCAGTAGCTGTTGGATCAACCGAAGAATCCCCAATCGTAAACCCTTTACTTCCAAACTCACAATTGGTAGTGGTGTTTCTTGGAACAATGCTATAGCTGCCAGTAGCAAGACCGTTAACATCGTTAATGGTTGTAGAAGTTTCAGTTACGATGAAGTTTCCTCCATTGTCATACAGATCAAATTCATAATCTGCAACATTTCCCGCAACAGCACCTGAACCATAGTCTTCAGTTATTCCGGTTACTTCAAAGAAACCATCATCCAAAGTGTTACAGTTGGTGGCTCCATTCTCAGTACCTGAAACCACCACAGATGGGGTATTCGGTGTGAGCGTAACTTCGGCTGTGTTATAACAAGCGTCATTCGGGTTGAACAGGTCAGTGATCAACACAGTATAAGTGCCTGGGTCGAGCCCGGTAAGTGCATCTGTGCCTCCTGAGGTTGTGGTGTCAGTTTCGATCAATGTGCCTCCGGTTCCTGACCCCTCATACCATTTGAATTCATAAGGACCTGTATCAGCGTTATTGACAACCGCCGTTATTTCACCGTTACCAGTTCCTCCAGAACAAACTGTTGGTTCCTGATTTACTGTGATAGATGCGTCGATGGCTGTAATACCATTTCCAATAGTAAAAGTTTCCGTATCAGAAACACAGCCTGTAACGCTATGGGTTACCGTAAGCGTATAGTCTCCGGCATCAACGCCACAAATAAATGGATCATTTCCACCAACAGGGTTATTACTGGAGTCAACCCAACTGAAGTTATACTCACCAAAGTTTGGTTGAAGGAAAACAGCTTGGTTGTTATTGGCTCCACCAGTTGACGAAGTAAACCCAGCGATCACATCGGTTTCTCCACCAAAAACATCGTCAATGATATTTCCGGTATAAGTAAATCTCTGGCTTTCGTTAACCCAAAGTTCTAAAACCTGATCAGAACCAGACTGTGTAACTATGATAGAGACATTTAATGTGTCGCCGTGCTCAGAGTTGGTTAGCCCATCTTCAATACTTGGTAGTAGGGTGGTTAGGTTAGATGTTTCGCCTGGGAACAGCTCAGAGGTTTTGATGTCTCCATTGAAAAATAAATTGGTATGGTCATAAGTAGGATCATTACCATCGCCATTTCTCCAGGTATCAAATTCAATTGTTAGAGAAGGGTCGATTTTGTCTTCACTTCCCGGAGATCCATTTGCCTCGCCAACTCCTAGGTTTCCACCAACTCGTCCTCTTGCATCATAGCCTCTTGGGTCTCTATGCATAGTAAAAGCGATACCATCAGCACCACTACCATCTTTGCTTCCAAGAAGAATTCTAAAATCTAGTCTCAATGGTTGAGAAAGGTCAACAGAATCTCCTAGCCAGATTCTACCAAATTGGTTGTTTGTTTCCGTTGTAAGTTGAAATCCATTTGTACCTACTTCGGTAGCATCATCCAGAATTTCAGTATTACATGTTGAAAAGGTTTGCCAAATTTCGTCATTAGATCTGCCATTCAGTTCTGCGCCAGCAAGGTCGATAGCCGCTACTACAGAACCGTTCGGATCTGGTCCACAAGTCGTAACATCTGTAATAGTCGATTCTGATGGCACGATGATTGGTTGTGCTGGAATATTATCAATGAAGTAGGTATAAGTATTGTAACATCCACTACCCAAATCAGTTATGAGAAGTGTATAGTTTTTGTCACCTTCAAGTTTGAAAACTGACGCAGATGTTGAGGTTATCGTGGTATTCGTATTGATAACTGAACCTCCTGTTCCTGAACCTTCAAACCATTCAAATGAATAGTCGCCTGGTACTCCCGTATCCGGGGTAACTGTAATGGAGCCGTCAAAACCGCCGGCTAAGGCTTCATCACAAACAGTGTTGTTTTTCACACTGGTGGCTGTTGCTGTTGGTTGAGTAGGAGTGTAGTTGATTATTACGTTCAGCACATTGGATTCACATCCCTCAGGGCCAACTGCCACTACTGTATATGTTGAGTCAATGATTCCGGATAGTGTTTCGGAATCCTCACCAGCTGCAGTGATACCATTGCTTGTTCCGGATGTGGTAATGTTTTGCCCTCCGGAACCGCTTCCTTCATACCAGGTAAATGTATATCCCGAAAGATCAGCTACTGGAGATCCATCGTAAGAAACAGCAATAGTAGCAGCTCCGGTAGGTCCATCACTTGCTGTTGGGTCACATGATACGTTTGGTGATTTGTTGTCCAGTGAAATAACTGGATAGATCGGTGTTTGACTGATGTTGATGTTGTCAGTGCTACTACATCCTGTAGCATCATCGGTAATTCTTACATAATAGGTAATACCGCTTGAAAGTCCGGAAGCTTCATTTGTGGTGCCATCGTCTGTCGAAGCAACAGGAGTGGTAAGCCCAGAGTCAGAGAACCATTCTACAGTGTATCCTAAAGTTGTTGACCCACCAAAACCATCATCCGAATAAGCTTCAGCTATACCGTTAGAAGTTCCGCCACTACAGCCTGTATTGGCCTGCACTTCGTCAATTGATAGAGCCGGGTAAAAAGGGTCATCTGTCATGGTTTTAGTAACAGGATCACTAGTACATCCTGTTGCTATTTCGGTCGCAACAACGGTATATTGACCTGTTGCTGATGGGCTGGTGGAAGAGACCCCACTCAATATTTCTCCAGTTTCCCCACCGATAACTGTTGCTGATGTTGTTGCTCCGGCATACCACACATACGTGTAGTCTGCTGCATCATCCCCTGGCATCTCCACGTTAAATGATCCAGAAGGGCTCGAACAGTTGGTGTTTGGAGCTACGGTGATACTAGATATAGTTGGGTCAACTGATGAATCACCAACGATAATGTCTTCATAAGACTGGCAGGTTAATTCATTGTTTGTCACTCTTATTCTGTAGGTACCATCTTCCAAATCCTCAAAAGTATGTCCGGTAGTTCCATCGAGGACTGTGATGTCAGATTTGGCTGTGATTTCTGCTCCTGGGTCATTTGTTGCTCCATCGAAAATTTCGTACAGATAGCCCGTTCCCGGTTCTCCTGAAACTGATGCCGATGTGATGCTGATTGTTCCGGTACCTGTGGAGTTACAGTTTGCATCGTCTGTTGTGGAGTAAGCAATGGATGGGATGTCTTCAACTGTGCTAATGGAAACAGTTGAAGGCACGGTAATACAACTAGAAGCTGTACTTTCTGCTGTAAGGGTATAAAAGCCTTCGGCCAAACCTTCAAAAACACCGGTGCTGTTTGTTTCAACAAGATCAGCACCATCTGTTGTGAATCCATCGTAAATAGAGTATTCGTAATCTCCGGCCGGACTCACAGCATTACTAATATCAACCGAACCATTTGGGTTAGCCGGATCGCAACTGGTGTTGTTAGTAACTCCGGATTCCGGACAGGTTATATCAGCTGTAGGAAAAGATATGTTAGCTCCTCCGTTTTTTAGCTTACCTGTATGTCCATTGCCAGTAAGGTCAGGGACATCAGTTTCTGATGCCGTTGATCCGATGTTGTTAAAGTTGTAGTACGCTACAAGCCCATCCTCAGATCCATCTAGTTCCCCACACAGTTGTTGGAATAACTCTGTTTGGGAAAGTGCTTTATCATATATACGTACCTCGTCAATCTCACCTTTGAACTTTTTTTGACCAATATTACCATCTCGTCCGATGTACATCGGGTTACCTGTATCAATTAAGACACCCGTGCCAGAGTATGTAGTTGACCCTATTTCAACCGCATTTACGTAAAGTTTCATTTCACCAGAGGCCGCATCCCAGGTTCCTGCGATTTGAGCCCATCCACTGGCGCTATATCCGCTATTAATGCGTCCTCGGCTACCATCTCCTTGAGTTTTTACTACAAAAGCCAGTCCATTGTGGTTGTCTGACCAAAGCAAAACCTGTCCTTCACCTGTTGATCCAGAAGAAAACTCTCTTTCATCATTGTTGTAGTTATCCACGGATAAATTTGCCCAGTAGGAGATGGTTAATCCATCAGTTACAGGGTTTCCGGCTCCAAAAAGTTGAGGAAGTTCCACATAACCGGTTGAAGCTAAAATTATTGACTCTTCGGTATCAACCGGAGTTTTTAAACTAAACTCTGGCTCCACAAAATCTTGAGTAAGGTTTCCAGTAATTGTCACACTACAACCATCTCTTTCAACAACCACTGTATATGGGCCTTCAGGAAGGTTTGATACTGTGGAACCATCTGCTGATATTGATGATCCTGAAATAGATCCAGGTAGCAGGTTATTCGCCACAACACCATTTCCTGCATACCATGTGAACGTGTAACCAGACACAGTACCAGCACCGTCTCCATCAGCACT
Source organism: Cyclobacteriaceae bacterium (assembly GCA_039944535.1). Taxonomy (GTDB): domain Bacteria; phylum Bacteroidota; class Bacteroidia; order Cytophagales; family Cyclobacteriaceae; genus JAMZMI01. The sequence continues at coordinate 208,678 of JBDUYP010000014.1, read as the reverse complement.
GATTATTCCATTGTAGCTATCGCATGAGCTGTTTGGGGCATCTTCGGTGATCGTTGGGGTAGGTTGTGTGGTTTGATTTTCCACTTCATAAACAATTGGCTCAGACCCACAACCAGAACTATCAACAATCCTTAAAGTGTATTGACCAACTGATACTCCACTGTATGTAGGGTTGCCGTCGTTGGTGATTTCATCCTCCGTTGGCTTCAGTGTACCACCATCATACCAGTAGAAATCATAGCCGTTTGTTGAGCCATCTATGGTAGCCGTCAAATCTCCTGTGCCACCGCATGAGGTCACATGCGTGATGGCTACATTAAGACCACTAATATCAAAATCATCTGTGAGATCAGTAACAGTTATTGGTGTAGCAAGAGATCTTATGCAGCCTGTCAAATCCTGAGATACATTTACCGTAAAAGGAATTGCGTCAACATCTTCAAGAGTGGCACCAACTCCTACGACGGTGATACCATCCTGACTTATCCATTCAAAATTATAACCGTTTGTGAGAGTATCTACCGGATTTCCGTCACCATTCAACTCAGTATAAACAAATGCAGAAATGTCCCCATTCGGGTTTTGACAATTAGTGAGTGGGGTAAGGGTGTAAGCCCATATATTGAATGTAGGAGTAACCCTTAATATTTCGATCACATCGGTTGTGTCTGAATAGCAATTAGCTTCTGAAGCAAAACCAACAACCACATATTCACCTTCCGTCATATTGCTTAAACTGCTTCCTGTATAAAGCTCCTGACCGGGGTTGATGTCGGTAGGATCGTACCATAGGAATTCATAGCCATCAGCTTCTGTAAATTGCTTGGTTACTGTTGGTGCAGTTCCTTTTACTCGGACATTATCAACTGCCATGATCTCATTATCGCGAGAGGTATGGATCAGGCATCTGATTTGAAGTGTAGAGCCATTCACCGCCCCATTAGACGCCTGCGTGTAATTAAATGAACCCGTTCCTGTATTAGTTCCAGTGAAGAGTTCATATCCAGCTCCATCAAGGTTATAGTACATTCTGATTCTGTCTTTACTCTTCCCAGAAAATTCACAGTTATCATTCGAAAGTAAATCTGCAGTAATGGTCACATCAGTATATGCTGAGATGTCGATAACTTCTGATTCCCACTCCAAATCTCCTGCAAGCCAGTTTCCGCCTGTGTCCTCACCTTCAAAGGCATTGTTACCGAAGGTATCATCAACACCGTAAAAATCAGGGTTGTAGCTCCCGTCGGGAGTGGAGCTCCATTGAGAGTCGCCATTGGTATCAGACTGGTCACCTGATGCATCCTGACCAAGCCCATTTGTTTCAAAATCTTCAAACCATAAAGTTTGCTCTCCACCTTCTTCGGTCCCTTCAAAGTAGGCTACTGCCTCGCCATTGTCAGGTTTAGAATCTATACATTTTCTGTTGTCTTCGAGTTTTTCAGCATTGATGGTGAATCCGTCGTACTCTACATCAACATTTCCTATGTTATTATCATTGGGAGGACATTCCGATAGTCCTTCTTGAGGAGAGAAAGACGGTCCGGGAGTGTCTCCATAATCGTTTAAGGAGATGTAAAGTGTGAAAGCTCCTCCTATACCTTCTACGTCCATTGTTACCGTTAAAACGTCACCAACTTCAAAGTTTGTTATAGTTTCAATTTCTGTATTCAACCTCACAGAAGATGCATCGAATGGGTCGCCTGCATAGAAGGTTACTGGTAGCTGACCTGAGATGTCAGCATCGCCAGTATTTTCTATATCGAAAGAAACCTGAAAGTTTGTGCCAGGGCATACTGATTTAGTTGCACTAATATTTCCGGCCAGGTTAATATCTGGCGAAACGTAGGATGGACACCCTGTTTCATCAATATACGTGGATTGGTTCAGGAAGCCGTTAAGAGCTCTGTTTTCAATGGGGTCACCCGTCTGGCAATCTTCATTACCAAAAATCCTTGTGTGATCCTGTTGTACGATAGGTATTGTGAGATCATCGTTCACGTTTACATTGAAATAGGCATGCTGGTTCCAGACCTTACGGGAAGGCTGCCACACTTCACCGGCATCTGCCTCAAAGACTCGCACTTGGGAATATTGTGTGTTTACATAATTGTTACCATCGATACTCATATTATCATCAGTCACACAGGTAACACATATTTCACTTGCTCCGTCTCCATCTACATCTGCAACTACAGGGTACTCCTCTGATGTTCTGGAAACACAGGCTCTTGACTCACCAGAGATTACAGGGTTTCCATCTGTATCCGTGGTAATCACAAGTAAAGATTCCTCACTCCTATAAATGATTTCGGTTCTTCCATCACCATTGAAATCAAACATGGTACAGCCCGTAAAGCCAGATGAAACTTCTTTTATCCCCGTTTTCCACAAAAGATTCATGTCTTCATCAAGTGCGTAAAGAATGTTTCCTGAGACATAGGCCAGATTGAGTTCGCCATCATCATCAAGGTCGGCTATATTGATTCTACCTGTACCTCTGCTCCAGTTGTTGCCAGTATCCTGATAGTAACCGTCCCCAATCAAGGCGTCATTTGCTACATCCCAGGCAAATACAGTTGTCTGGGGGTTTCCCTGGTTGTTGTCAACAGCTCCGGAAAGTATAATATCAACATTACCGTCAAGGTTGAAGTCGGCTGCCGAGATGTATGTTCTATAATATCGAAATTCATAGTCGGTCAAGTTATATGGAGCAGCGTTGATCACGTCATCAAGACTCTTTTCCAGAGTCAGTGTTCCTGCGTCAATATCAACAGAGTAAATCTCTCCTCCTGTTATAAGCTCTAGTCCATCACAATCTCCATTACAGCCTGAACTTAGAATGTCTAAAGCGAGTGTTCCATAAGCAACATCATAGTACCATGAGTACGTGCCTGGACTGGCCTTTCCGCCAGCTACTCTCACAGCCCCAGTCTGAGCATTTAAAATTTCATCTTTATAATAAACTTCAGGTATTCCATCCTGATTAAAGTCGGCAATACCCGGTATTCCTGGGCCGTATTTCTTAGAAGTAGTACGACTCCAGACTTGCGTGCCCTCGCAATCGTAAGCTCTTACTTTGTAGCTGTCGTATGAGTTGTTAAAATCATATTCAGTAACAAATACCCAGGCACATTCATCTCCATTCACATCACCTATGGCCACTTGCCAACTTGGGTTGAAGCCCAGATCAATTTCAACAATTGTCTCTCCTGTAGCTCCATTGAGGTAGAACATTTTTTCCTGAATCCAATTGACGGATACAATCTCCGGAATCCCATTGCCATCTAAATCTCCAACAATCGGCGTGGCATAACTATCAGCGGTTTCATTGTCTGACCCCCACTGCAGTCTCATAGCAAAATCTGGTGATGTATCTGGATCGTCCTGACAAACTACCGAGTTTCCTAAATAAAAATCATCACAATCCAGGCTGTTGGCACAAAGTGGATCGTAACAATCGATGAACCCGTCGTTATTATTGTCCACTCCATCGGTACAGTCCTCCTGTGCGTAGAGGGCAGTAGATAGGAAAATAAGGGAACAGGTTAGGGTAGTAATCTTACTGTAAAAGCTTTTCATAACTGTCGTTGGAGATGTATGCATGTATGAATACACATAAATGGGTTCAAGTAACCCACTCGGAAAGGTACTAAAACCCTCTGAAAACCAAAAGGTATGGGTGGTTGATTGAAGTTTTGCGAGTAAATATAAACTGCATTTAAGTAATAAAAAATAGCACTTAAATAAGAATTATTTCTAGGAATAGTGAAACAGGGTATTTGAATTATGATATATCTGAGATCGGATATTTTATCGTGCCAGCAGAATAGTTCCGGTTTGACTGGATGATTTATCATCGCATTTTAATACGAAAAAATATACACCTTCTACTGCATCTCCACCGTTTCCATTGATTTGTCCGTTCCAAACACAGTTGTTAGGGAATGGGGACTTGCCTTCGAACACCCGAGAACCTCGGCTGTCAAAAATATAAATGGTGCACCCGACTTGTGTATCGGAGTTAATGATTTCCCAGCAATCATTCTGCGTGTCGCCATTAGGAGAGAAGGCTTTTCTTGGCTGAAGTCCAGGTTTTTCAATTACAATGTTTTGTGATTCTGTACATCCATTTCCATCAGTGGCCGTAGCTGTTACAGTGGTAAAAGCAGCACCTGGAAATACTTCTGTTGTTTGCCCTGATGTGGTACTCAAAATGTTCAGATCAAGGGCCTCCCACATATAGTTTGAGCCGCCGGCGGTGGATGCTGTCAACACGACTGATTTGATTCCTGATTCGAGCTGAATAGTATCCTGATCTGAAGTATAACCTTCTGCCGTGATGGAGATTCCTGAGTCACTAAAATTACTGATTGAGAGTGGCTCTGTTTGAGTTGTACAACCTATATCGGTAGTTACATTGGCGGTGATTTCAACTGAGCTTTGCCCCTCTGTTGTCTTGGCATAAAAGGACGGAGAAGTATTGCCTGTCGATACTCCGTCAACAAGCCAGTCTATTGCCTGATAGTTGGCAGGAAGAGAAAGCTCTACACTGTCACTCGGACATTTTACAGTTGTTCCTGAAACGTTAGTGATGTCTATAGTTGGGATGTCCGAGACTGTTACACTCAGGGTAATAACGTCTGAGCACAAATCCACATCGTCATACGATGTTGTGAGTTCTACTAGGTAGGTGCCTGCGGTCGTGAACGTGTTGGTAGCGGTTAGTCCTGTAGCTGTGTTTCCGTCTTTGAAATCCCAGGAATGAGTCACTGCAAACCCATCGGCACTTGTCGATGATTCGGCACTGAAATCTAAAGGTACATCTACGCAAATCTCACTATTGGCGGTAATCATCGGGGCAGGGGGAGCAATGGCAAATACTTCCAGTGACTCGCTTGTGGTAGTACACCCTGTGTCATCTGATGTTACTTCTACCGTATAAACACCTCCAGTTGTTTGTGCAGTAATGGTTCCGGTGCTGTTCGATTGATCTACCCCATCCTTAAACCATTTCAAACTAAGCCCGTCATATTCCGGTACTTCAAGCGTTATGCCATCACCGTCTGAACAGAAATTGTTGTTACCGGATGTGTTGGCTATGGATAGGGAAGGTGGTACATCCACATCTACAGTAATAGTCCCGGTGTTTCCATAACAACCGCCTGACTCTTGTACACGGAGCGTATATATTCCAGCATCGGTGGTGGAGGCATCCGAAACGGTGATTGTAGATGTAGTGGCTTCACTGCCGTCTGGCAATGTCCAGAGATAAGAAGCTCCGGTTGTTGATGTGGATAATGTGAAGGCATCACCTCCACAAACAGTACCTGCCTGGTCTATGTTGATCGTAGGAGCGGCTGCCGGCACACCTGCAACAAGGCTGTAATTTTGGGTAACAGGATCTGTACAGCTACCATCCGTTGAGTTCATAGTCAGGGTGATCGGAATTGTTGACGCACTTCCTCCTGCAACTGTCACTGAAACGTTTTCTGCAGTGTTGTCGTCAAAAGTTACACCGACTTCTGTTGATGACCATGCATAGGTCACACCAAAAGCTTTTGGAGCTGATAGATCAAAAGCGATATCGTAACAAAAAGAAACATCAGCCGGAGATATTGACGGTGCAAGGCAGCTTCGGTTTGTAATAACCGAAAATTCTCCGGCACCACTAGAGACACTATTGAAAGCGGCAACAATGTCTGGTTTTGCATCACCATTGATATCTGCTATTTTCAAGTTTCTGGTAGCCTTTGTCCCCTCCAGATCAATCAATACTCCGGTAGCGAAGCTCAGGTTTCCTCCAGAAGATGTGTTTTCTAAAAGAAGTATACCTTGAGTTGCAGTTGAGACCGCTAAATCCGAAAGCCCGTCCCCGTTCAAGTCACCTGCTTCCGAGAAGAGTGGAGCTGATTGATTAATTAATGTTGCTGAACTAAAAGATATGCTCGATTGAGGGTCAGTAGTTGTGTTTGTATATATACGAATCAAATTCTGGGTTTGCTGAACAACAACTAATTCTGCTAGACCGTCATCAGTTAGGTCAACTAAATTGACGCTAGAGGGCGAATCGGAAATATTAAGTTCTACTGGCGAAGCAAACTTTACTTCGCCATTTGTACTTTGATTTTTATATGCCAAAATTATCCCAGTTCCAGTGGAAACAACAATATCCGTTGCTCCGTCACCATTTAGATTCCCAAAATCCAAATGTCGAGCTTTTAAAGCGCCATTTGTTGGTAAGGTGAAAGTGATAGGAGTTGTAGCGAACGAAATATTTCCAACGGAGCTAGTGTTGAGATATATTATCAACGAAGGGTCATTATCGGTATCATTCCCCACTAAAACGTCTTTTTTTCCATCTCCGTCAATATCAACTAACTTAAAAGTATTTACCGATTTATTGCCAGTCACATTACCAGTCGCATCTTCTGGAATATCTATGGAATGGTCTAACATTATACTTATCGTTGAGCCTGAATAATTGTTCCTGTAAAATTGAAGATGTTTAGATGGAGTTCCTCCGGTTGCACCAATTGCAATATCCGATTTTCCGTCCCCATCTAAATCCGAACATTCGATATAAGCGGTTTTTATTCCAACATTTACAGGGTTCGCAGGGCCCACATTTCCGGGGATTGAAAAGGTTGTATTACTAACGGTACTTCCATTTCGGAAAACAAAAATATTGTTGGATTCACTATGCGTTGATATTCCATCCAGGTCTCCATCATCATCCAGATTACAAAGACAAACATCCCAAATTAGTTTGTTGTCATTGCCTGTTTCAGGCAGAATATACTGCTCAAAATCCGATGCACTAAGGCCACTAGAACCACCAAAGCTCATTGTGAAGGATTGGGTGGAGCTTCCTGATAGCCCGTTGGTAAGGTTTGTAACTGTAATAGGGCCATACGCGGCATTTGTTGGAACTGTTACTTCCATCTGTGTGGAACTGATGAAGTTGAAACTGGCCACAGCAGGCCCGAAGTTTACCTGAGAGTTGGCCACAAAGTTGGTACCACCGATGGTAATCGTTTCACCCGGCGCAGCGGACATTTTGCTGATGAAGGAAACGATAGGTTGCTGAGCGAGCACCGTCAGGCTCAAGCAAAATAGTATCGAGAAAAATATGCCTTTTACTTTCATTACTCGCTGACCTTTAGCACCCATACTTTAGACATTCCGCTTCTGCCTTTCACCCTGTTTCTTTGGATATTGGCAGATTTTAAATCGTTAGACTGATAAATCGTTACATAGTAATAACCTCTTTCAGAGAGATAACCTACTCTGGTGTCGTGGAAGCCTCTCTCAAACATCTTATCACTTAAGTCTTGCGCGTGTTGGAAACTGCTAAATGCTCCAGCAACTACATAATTACCGGCAGGTAACTCAAGCATGTGCCCACCTCTTTTTACTTCCAGATGTTCATTCGAATTAGCCAGTTCTTCATGTGTCCTTTCATCCTGAACAGGCGCTTCTTCAATGACTTCTTCGACCACAGGTTCATTAACTATGGGTTCTTCCTCTACAATTTGTTCCACTTCCTGAACAGGTTCTTCTACTGTCTCGACTATAGGAGTTTCATCAACAGGAACCTCAGGAACAACCTCCACCTCAGGAGTAGGAACTGGAGTAGGTGGTGTGTTTGTGATCACAATGTTTGCTGCCCCAAGTCCAAGTGTCTGAGACGGGCTGTGATCAATTTGATCTGCTTCAGTTTCTGTGAGAATAGGATCCCAAACGACAAGAACTTCTTTTTGTCCCCCGTCAATAACCCTGATCCATTTCACTCCAACTTCCTTAGAGCCATCAGCTGCAATTCTCTCCAAAGGAGGTTCTTCAGGGTTTGCAATCCTATAGGTTTCGCTCTTAGCCCCAGGAGGGGGTGGAGGCAACCAACTGAAAACAACCTCTTTTTCACCATTTTCATTTATTCGGTCAAACTTGATTCCTTTTTCAGTTTCTCCAAATTCATTCACTCTTTCTACTAGTTTTTCTTCCTGCTCGTAGTTCCAGGTATTCTTTGGCTTTTCTTCCGGTTTTTCTTCTGCAGGAGCGCCAAGTATGCCCAATTCATCTTCCGATTCTTTAGCCTGTGCTGCAGCTCGGCTCTCTCTTAGTTCCTGAAGTTTTCTTTGACGCTCCAATTCGGCTTGTTTAGCTCGTTGTTCCGCATCTAGTCTATGACTCTTAATGAAAGATGAAACGTGCTCTGCATGCTCTTTTTTGCTACCTATGTGGTAACCTATATGTATTTCATGCGAGTTACCCAGCAGCCCGCCGTAGTTAGGGTTCCCAAATTCATAGGAATAACCAATACCCATTTTTTCTTTGACCTTCGCGCCAAGCAATCCAACTGTCGTACCCCCTTGCCGATACGAGCCTCCAACCCAAACCAGGTGATATATGTGAAAGATCACTGTAGCTTCATATTGATTTGCATGGTATTTATTATATCGATAAATCAAATGTGGTTCAATGGCGATATCGTCATTGATATGTCCACGGTAATTGGTTTTGAAAAGAATGTTATCAGTAGGTTTAGGGGCGGTAAGCTCGAATCCACTATTGTGTGGGATGGTCGAACTGAAAAGAGATGGGAGTGCAACTCCAACATTAAAGTGGCCAAAATGATACGTGAACCCTACATCCCCGAGGAGAAAGCTCCCAGCCTGAGGCAGATCGGCAAAGGCAACATCATTAGGTGAATCAATGATTGTTCTATCGAGCATTGTATTTCCTGCCCCAATAGATAACCCGAATCTAAAAAAATGTTCTCGGTCTAGTGTGACTAAATACCCGGCAGTTATTTTCCCCCCACTGGTTGTTAGTGGTCCTGTGGATTGGTTATAAGCAAATGTTCCGAAAGAAAGGCCGCCTTTGAGTGGCACGTGAAAGTTGACATGAGCCACTTGAGGTCCACCATCTATTCCACTCCATTGCGTCTTGTACATTGCAAAAATCACAGCATGACCCTCAACTCCGGCATAGGCCGGGTTATAGATATACGGGTTCATGAAAAACTGATTATAAACGTGCGGGAGAGTTTGGGAAGAAACGGTAAACACGTTTAATACCAAAGCGATAAACAGCGGAAAAAGTTTTTTCATACACAAATACCTGTTGCCAATAATGGAGAGTTGATTCTACCCCTGATCTATTGGATAGCTAAAATATATATAATTATACATTAATGGAATATTTTGAGATGTAATTGAACATATTCTAAATGATCTCAAATTGAATTTTAACAAGAAAAAAAGGGATTCAAACTAATAATCCCTACCTATTTTAGCTATTATTACATCATGATGAGGTGTGCGCTTAAATTCTTTTTTCTATCTATTGGTTTTCTATTCTGCCTTGTTTCTGCCAATGCCCAGTATTGGTTTGGTCCCAAAGTAGGTGGAAGCTACAGTCATTTTATTTATCAGGATAGTGATTATGTTATTGATTCATTTAAGGTAAGTCCAACCTATAATTATGAGATTGGCGGAGTTGTTATATATCAGGCCAATAAAATGTTTTCTGTTCAGGGCGAAGCAACTTATGAGATAATTGATCGAACACTGAGGAGTCGACCCAATTATGATCAAGTAGTGTATAGTAAGATGCGCTACCGTTTTCTTTCCGTGCCAATGCTTTTTAGAGTGAGTTTTGGGGGCGAACCTATTCATTACTATTTATCGGGAGGTATCAAGCTTAAATTTTGGATGGGAGGAAAGGGAAAAATAGTCTCAGGAGAACCGGAGTTTGGAGAGCCGGGAGATAATATTGATAAAATAGTATTCAGGCAGTCTAAGTCCGATCCGGTAGCAGGAACCTATGCAGTACGTGAAGCGAATATTATGCAATTTGGACTTTCACTGGGTGGAGGTATGTATTTCGATCTGGTTACGAATGGCAGGTTGCTTCTTGACGCCAGGTACACCTTCGGTCACTCCAATTTCGGGTTTAACAACAATCCGGATTTTTTAAATGATATAACAGGCTATGACGAGCGATTCACGTTTCGTGCCAACACACTTTCCGTTTCCCTGGCTTATTTATTCGAATTTGATCAACAATTGCAGAGAAAAGGAATGAGTACAAGTGAAAAGAGTAACAAGGCTCATAAGAAGTAGGTTTTTGTTCGAGTTAGCAAATCCCAGTATGATAATGTCACTTACTAACACACGCTTATTTTTATAATGATCTGATTTGTTTCAGATAATCTCTTGCATAATTGATAGAGAAGAATAATATCTCTATTTTTAAGCGTTATACAAAATTGTCCTTTTCGGTGATAAAGTCTTTTTTAGCGTTTCTTGGAGGTGAGCCTGGTGAAGAAAAACCAATGCTGCTGTTATTAGGCATGGGCTTTTTTATGGGTATTTTTCTGGCAACCTATCAAATCGGAGCAGAGACTTTGTTCCTTTTACAACTGGGTGAAGAGTTTCTAGATACTGCATTCTTTACAGCTGGGGGGTTGGGTATTATTAGCACAATACTTTTTGTGTATCTGCAGAAAAAAATCAACTTCTCAACTCTTATAATATCCAATCTGTTTTTGATATTCCTCTTCATGGGAGCCATGAGGTTTGCTTTTCAGATAGTTGAATATGATACAGCTGCTTCAGGATTCAAACTCCTTCCGTTCATCATGTTTGTGATGATTGGTCCGATCACGGCTATTACGATTCTCGGTTTTTGGGGGGTGTTTGGTCGTATGTTTGATTTAAGGGCCTCCAAAAGAATTATCGGAGGTATTGATACAGGTGCCCTGACAGCCACGATTATAGCTTTCTTTTCTATTCCATTAATTCAGGATATCCCTGGGATGGGTGAAGCATATGACTTGATCTTTGTTTCAGTTATTTCGGCATTTGGTGTTCTTTTCTTCACCGTTTGGATAATCAAAGATTTTAATATCGATAAGGTAACCAAAGTTAAGAGCCAATCAAAGACCATCAAGGTTAGTTACTTTGATCTTATTAAGGATCCATATTTGGCATTACTATGCTTGTTTCTAGTGTTTTCAGTGGGTGCGAGCATTTTCGTGGATTATACATTTTATACGGTTACGGAGATCAATTTCCCGGATGAAGATAAGCTGACAACATTTCTCTCCTTCTTTAGTGGGACCATCATGATCATGAGTTTCTTGATCCAGAGTTTTATTAATGACATTATCATTGGGCGATTTGGTCTGAAGGTAGCTCTTATGACCATGCCAATCATCCTTATCCTGTTTACTGTTGGTGGAATTATCTCAGGGCACATTTTTGGTTATGAGGTGAGAGGAAAAGAGTTCTTGTTTTTCTTTCTTTTCACAGTAAGCGCCAAAGCTTTTACAGCGAGTCTGAGAGACGCATTGGAAAACCCGGCCTTCAAGTTGTTTTTCCTTCCAATAGATATTCGCATTCGGTTTGATATTCAGACTCGTATAGAAGGTGTTGTTAATCAAGCAGCAATTTTATTGGCAGGTCTCATTCAAATGGGGCTTGGGCTGCTAACCTTCCTTGATTTGATTCATTATTCTTATTTCATTGTTGCCCTGGGTGGTATGGTGATTTTCTTGGCTGGAAAGTTGTTTTCTCAATACAAGATTACGCTGAAAAAGACCCTTGAGAAGCAAAAAATGGAGCTTAAGGGCGATGGTAAAAGAAATGAAGCCAATACTTTAAATATTATTAAGCACGAGCTTGTTAGTAAGGATGTTTCCAGAATCATTAATGGCCTCAAGCTTTTAGAACGAGTTGATCCAATTCAATTTGAGTACGCATTGTTGGATATGCTCAATATGCGCTTTGCTCAGGTGCGTAAATATGCATACGAAAAGTTAGATCAATATCTGTGTTTTGATGCTTTGGAAATCATTAAGAAGGATGCCAAAACCGAAGGAGATGAGGAAGCACTAAAAGCAGCTAAGAAAGCCATCGTAAATTTGCAGGAAGCTGTGGATTTTGATTTGTCCGATGTAAACATTCGAAAGCTGCTACGCTCTACTGAGTCCGAAGACCGTATTAGGATTGCCAGACTCATGATCAAGTCTACTGAAGATAAGCATCTGGCATATATAATGGAGCTCCTCAGAGATATCAATCCTGCCGTGCGATTAGCTGCAATGATCACGGCGGGAAAATTAAAACGCCCTGAATTGTGGCCTACTCTAGTTGAAAACCTACATATCGCTAAATATGGTAATGCTGCGGTTTCGGCCCTTGCGGTTGGTGGTGAGGCCACTTTTCATACTATAGATACTTCTTTTTATAAGACTGGACAGTATTCTGACTCGATGCTTAGAATAGTTCAACTTTTAGGCAAAGTAGGAGGCAAAACTTCACTGGAGTTGCTTTGGAAAAAAATTGATTTTCCAGATAAGAAAATCGTCTCAGAGTTACTGCTTTCACTTAGTTATTTAGGTTTTGAAGCCAGAGACTTTCAAGCGTCTAGAATAAAGATCATTCTGGAAGATGAAATCGGAGATATTGCTTGGAATATTAAGACCAATATTGATATTCCGGCAGAAGATGACATAGATCTTATGATCCGTGAAGCCTTTAAAGAGGAGGACAAGCAGAATTATCATAATATATTCATGCTTTTGAGTATGATTTACGATAGCCAAAACATTCTACTTATCAAGGAAAATATCCAGGATGGTACATCTGATAGTATCACATTTGCAGTGGAAATGATGGATGTTTTTGTGGACGAAGAATTGAAGCCTAAACTCTTCCCAATACTAGACGACCTTAAAGTGGAGGATAAGCTTGCAAAACTTCATAATCATTATCCACCAGAGGACTTTGAGTCTTATCATGACTTATTGTTGCAGGTGATAAATAGAAATTACAATAGAATAAACCGATACACGAAAGCTCTGGCGCTTTATAAAATAGGGCAAATGGAAGGGGTGAAAGTCAGCGCAGATCTTATCGCCAATTTGTTCAACCCAGATGTTTTCTTATTGCAGACTGCAGCTTATGTGATCTATGCGATCGACAAAGAGGCTTATCATTTGCATACAAAACGGCTCAAGGCTTCAATAAAAAAGGAACTAGACAAAGCCATCCTGCCCCCTGTTTTTAGAGGTGAGGGTGAGGACTATCATCAGAAGTTACTTTTGATAGAAAGGGTTGTTTTTCTTAAAAAAGTTAATGAGCTAGAGTCCGTTTCAGGGGAGCTTATTACCTATATTGCTGAATTGCTAGAGGAAATACGAGTTGATGAGGGTACCGTTATCGTGGATGAAGGACAGAGCGGAGATGTTCCTCTATTTATTGTTTTAGAGGGGTCGGTGGATGTTTACGATGGTGATAGTTTGGTGGAAACAAAATCAAGAGGAAATTTGATAGGTGAAAAAATGATCCTTTCGACCGATGAATGTCCTCACACCATGCTGACTAGAAACCAATGTACTATGCTTACATTAGACAAATCAAGTCTGCTGGACTTGATTTCCAAACATACAGAAATGGTGAAAGTGTTTATTGATATTTTGAATGGCACAGAGCATCATGAAGAGGAAGTTGAGGTTTCAGACATTCTTGTGGGTGTTTGATTTTTAAAGAATAAAAATTAATGTAATTTCAAAACGTCAAATTGTAAGATTTGATGCTTACCTGCCTAACTAATATAAAATGAGTTCAAATAGAGAGATACTATTATGCTTCTCTGACGAAGACAACCAGCCCATAGAAGGTGGACTAAAGGGATGGGTGTCAAATTTTCATAAATTCCTTTCAACCCTTATTTCTCAGATTTCGAGAGACAATGCGACCATCAGAATGGTGTCAGGGAATGATTTAAATACTTTGGATTTCACCAAGGCAGGAGCCGTAATAATCATTCCAAGTGAGAATCTAATGAAGCATAATGAGTTTCTGGTGAACTTGAATGGTTTTGCAAAACAAGCCAAGAAAGAAAATAATCTTAGAATAAATGGTATCTCCAGGGTTTTTAAGGTAAATAAAAGACCATTTGACATTGATTCGGCTTTGCCTGAGATTTCTAATCTCATTTCTTATGATTTTTATTTAATCGACTCACTTACAGGAGAGCCTCAGGAGTTCAAGCGTTTCTTTGGGAATGAAGCCGAAAGAAGCTATTGGATGAAATTGGTTGACATGGCTTATGACTTGAATCAGCTAATAGTAGAGGAGGCCAAGCTAGAAGAGGAGTCCTCTGAGTCTGTTGATGACCGGGAAAAGACTGTTTATTTGGCGAGTACAGGGATTGATATGGTTATCCAGAGAGATATTATCAAAAGAGAGCTAATCCGTCATGGATATAAGGTTTTGCCGCAGCATTCCCTGCCTAAGGAAATTAACGCATTGGAGTCAATGGTTAAAAATGACCTGGACAGATGTAGGCTATCCATCCATTTAGTGGGAGAAGACTATGGTTACAGGCCAAAAGGGTCGGAATTGTCTGTTGTTGATATTCAAAATAGGTTGGCTTCAAACCATACCTATGAAATGGTCGAGTACAATAAGAAAAACAAAGAAAAGCAACCGTTTAGCCGGCTTATTTGGGTTTCTCCAGAATTGAAAAATGTAACAGAAAGGCAAAAAATCTTTATAGAAGACTTAAAAACTGATGCAGCTTCTTTGGAAGAAGCGGAAGTATTGCAAATCACTTTGCCTGAATTAAAATCAATTATTAGAGAGGAATTAGTTACAGGAGGAAGATTCCAAAATAAGCGTGATATAAAAGGATATTCTCTTGAAGAGGTTGACGACAAACATATCGTTTATCTAATGACCGACAAGAGTGATAAAAAGAGTAGTATCCCAATTAAAGATTATCTGGAGAACAAGGGCTTTAAGGTTGTTTTACCAAGTTTTGAGGGCGATTTAGTCGATATTCGATACATCCATCAGGAAAACCTCAGAAGGTGTGATGCATCCATAATATTTTTCGGAAAGTCCACAGAGGCTTGGATAAAGACGAAGTTACAGGATCTGTTGAAAGCTCCTGGTTTTGGCCGTGAAAAGAAAATGTTAGCTAAGGCTGTATATTTTCAAGGGCAAAAAGATGTTGATTTAGAGCATTATAAGAAAAACAATGCTTTGGTTTTAGGTAGCAACGGTAGTTTCAAACCAGAAGACCTTGAACCTTTTTTAACTAAAATAGAAGGTTAAAATGAGTGACAAGAACATTAAAATCGATCAGGATCAGGCGAATGATATAGTCGATATCACTGAGTTGATCAACCCATTTCCAGGCCTAAGGCCATTTGGAGTGGAAGAAAGCCATTTGTTTTTTGGCAGAGAAGGACAGAGCGATGAAGTGCTTGTTAAGCTGGCAGAGAATCGGTTTGTGGGAATTCTGGGAGCGTCTGGTAGTGGTAAGTCCTCATTCATGTATTGTGGTTTGGTGCCGTCGTTAAATGGTGGTTTCATGACTCAGGCTGGCTCTAACTGGCGAGTGGTAGTGGCCAGACCAGGAGGCGGACCAATTGACAACCTGGCAGAGGCATTGTTAATTAAAGATAAGGCTTACAGTAATTTGTCCGAAGAAGACAAGCTGATTAAGAAAACCATCATCGGAACTGTTCTAAGAAGTAGTTCTTTAGGTTTGGTAGAGGTTATTAAGCAACTGAAAACAGATGATGATCAAAACATTTTGGTTGTAATTGACCAGTTTGAAGAACTTTTTAGATTCCGTAAACTAGAGGCTGCTACTTCTGATATGGATGAGTCCTCGGCTTTTGTAAATCTACTTTTAGAAGCCATTCATCAATTTGATGAACAAATATATGTGACCATAACTATGAGGTCGGATTTCATCGGGGAGTGTGCCAAATTCCCTGATTTAACGCAAATGATCAATGATTCTCATTACTTGATACCTCAAATGACAAGGGATCAGAAGAGAACAGCTATTGAAGGTCCTGTGGCAGTAGGTGGAGGGAAAATAGCGCCAAGATTGATCCAGCAACTCCTCAACGATGTGGGTGATAACCCGGATCAGTTACCCATTCTTCAGCATGCATTGATGAGGACATGGACAAATTGGGTTGACAACAGGAAACCTGGCGAGTTGATGGATTTGCGAAATTACAATGCCATTGGAACGTTAAGAGAAGCTCTTTCTCAGCATGCCAATGAAGCGTACGACTCACTGTCAAAGCGCGAAAAAGAAATTTGTGAAGTGATGTTTAAGTCACTGACTGAAAGGGGTAGTGAAAATCAAGGAATTAGACGACCAACAAAGCTTGGTACGATAGCTTCCATTGCTGGAGTGAGTGATGATGAAGTCATAAGAGTTGTTGATAAGTTCCGTGAGCCTGGAAGATCATTGCTAATGCCACCTTATGGCATTCGACTTGAAACTGACACTGTAATTGATATCTCTCACGAGAGTTTGATGCGTATCTGGGATAGGTTGAAGCGTTGGCTGGATGAAGAATCTAAGGCTGCTGAAATGTATCTAAAGCTTTCAGAATCAGCAGAACGCTTCCAGGAGGGTAAGGCATCATTGTGGAAAATGCCTGATTTACAGTTGGCATTGAACTGGCGAGAAGAGAACAAACCAACTCTGGTTTGGGGTCAGAGATATAACCCGGCATTTGAAAGAACCATGGTTTTTCTGGAAACATCCGAGAAAGCCTATTTAACAGAGCAAAGGAATAAAGAATTACTTCAGAAAAGGCAAGTAAAGCGAATGCGCTTAACAGCCTTGATTCTAGGTTTTGCTGCGTTGGTCTGTATTTTCTTTGTAGTGTATGCATACCTGCAAAAAGGTTATGCTGAGGAGAACCTGAAAGAAGCAACAAGACAAACAGAGTTAGCAAAAATAGCACAAGCCGATGCTGAAAGGCTTGAGGAAGAAGCAACTAAGTTGGCGGCAGATGCTATTAGAGAAAAGAATAAGGCGGATGCGGCGCGTGCAGAAGCTGAAGAGCAGAAGGAATTGGCTAATCTAGAATCTGCCAGAGCTAGGAAGCAACAACGGATTGCTGACTCTGAAAGACAAAAAGCAGAGGCTGCAACCATTCAGGCAAATGAAAACCTAATGTTAGCTGAACAGAGGGAGAAAGAAGCTATTGAAGCGACGAACGCTGCATTGGAAGCTGAGAAAAATGCTCAGCGCCTAAGAATGCAGTCCGTATCCCAATCTATGGCCATCAAGGCTACCAAGATCAGTGTTAATTCGCTTGCCGATGATGAGAAGAAAGCCCTTGTAGCTAAACAGGCATACGATTTTTATCAGGAGTTCAAAGCCGAGGACAATCATTTCAATGGAGATGTCTATGCCGGAGTATACTACGGACTGGAAGGTTTGCTTGGTACTCCGATTTATGATGAAGAAGGAAATCTTACAGGGCGAGAAAACAACGGAGACTCTATACTTAATCAGTATCACGGTCATATTCCTGTGATGGACGAGTATGGAAACACCGTTCAAGTGGGAGTGAGGTCTGTGGTCTATTCTGAGGACGGTCAGCGCATGTATTCTGCAGGCAGTGATGGTAGGTTATTGGAATGGAATATGGCGGATGGCAAAAGAAAGCCTGTTGAGGTTTATGCTCAAGATCAGCTAAACAGAGTTGTTAATATTAGCTCTGACGAGCGGTACTTGGCACTGGGGACAGACGACAACCATATACTGCTTATTGATTTGAAAAATAAAGACGCTCAGCCAAAATCTATTGCAGGGCATAGGGGAGGCACTATTTTCGACTTGGTGTTTTTGCCTGACGGTGGATTTATCTCATCTGGGGTCGATAGCAGAATATTATTGCATAGCTCAAATGGTACAATCGAAGTTGCCACATTGCCGTCAAGAGCTAAGTCATTGGCGATAAGTCCAGATGGGAAAAAATTAGCAGCCGGACAGCAGGATGGTGAAGTAAAGCTATTTGATCTTACATCCCCGGACTTTAAGCAAACCAAGGTGGTTTTCAGAAAAGGAGATGATAAAAACAACTCTATAAATGCCCTACACTTCAGTCATCAAGGAGATTTGTTGGCCATAGGCGATGATAGAGGAAATGTCACTATTTGGAACCTTGAGGCTAAAGAGAAGTCAGGGCCAACGTTGGGAGGGTTTAAGTCGGGTATTACCGATGTTCACTTTAGTCCTGATGATAATTTGATAGCCGCTAGCAGCCGGGATTTTACAGTTAGAATGTGGGATTTAGAAAATGTTTATGATCTTCCGACGGTTTATGATGATCATGGAGATTGGGTGTGGTCTTTAGATTTTCACCCTGATGGCGAGCACTTTATTACGGGCTCAGCCGATGGTATTATACGTCTTTACAACACTAAGCCAGATGAATATGCCTCTATGATTTGTGAGTTAATCACAACAGGGAACCTGTCGCAAACTGAGTGGAATCAGTATGTGGGTGAAGGTATAGATTATGTAGAAACCTGTGAAGGTCTCCCACAAAGACCGGAAGAATAGGCCTTTAGGAATTTTACTTTTATGAAGAAACTTTTACTATTAGCATTTTTTAGTGTTGCCATCACACAGCTATACGCACAAAACTGTGCGCAAAGGCTGAGTCAGGCCGAAAGGGACTATGAAGCGGGAAAGCTTATCGATATCCCACGTGTCGTTCTAGAGTTACTCAAAGGTGAGAATGGAGATTATAATTGCGAACTTTCTAAAGAAGAGGAAATTAGAGCTAGAAAGCTATTAACAAAAACCTACATCTTCACTGATAGGGAAGCTCAAGCTGAAAATGCACTTATTGGTCTTCTGAAGGTAGACCCTGAACACCCTCTTGACAAGCAAGTTGACCCTCGGGAGTTGTTCTTTCTGATGGATCAGTTCAGAACCGAACCAATCTTTAGAGTTGCCTTTCGAGCAGGAACAAATATTAATCAAGTTTATGTGATTGGCGATCAGTTTAGCACGGCCAGTTCAGGTGGTAGTCAGAATTTCCCAAAATTTTATAATGGAAAAACTGTTAATGGAAATGATGATTTTGAATTGGAAGATGGAGGGTCATTTTCGGCTCAATCTGGAATCGCTTTTGGGTTTACAGGAGAGTTGATGATGGAGAGGCATTTGCTTAAGGGAGTTGAAGTCGGTTTAGGCGTGCAATTCAGAAAGTCCAGTTATAATGTGGATGCATACCTGATTCCGGACGCGAGTTTTGTGACGACTGTGACAAACACTCAAACATATTTGAGAACACCTTTTTTGTTAAGATATAACCTGTTCTATAATAACCATCGACATAAACTCAAACCTTACGTTTATGGAGGAGCCAGTTTAGATTTTCTTTTGTCGGCAAATTATTCAGAGGCGAGCAGAAGCGGAGGCACGACATTCACGCTTGGGTCTGAAAATGCAGATTTAACTAAAAAGAATCAAGTCAATACGCTTGACTATTCCATTTTTGGTGGAGCTGGAGTTAAGCTAAGGATAAATACCCACTACCTAACATTAGAAGGGAGATATGACAATGCTCTGAACAATTACATTGATTCGAACAATCGCATGGCAAGCAATAGTTCAAATTTTGATTTGGCCTTTGTTGAAGACAATTTGTCCTTGAATAATATAAGCATTACTGTTGGCTGGGCTCATTCTATTTATAGTCCCAAGAAACTTAAAGAGTTTAAGTAATTCATGAGAAACGATTTCACAATTTTAATTGCCTTTGTTCTTTTCACTCTAGGGTGTGAGCCTACTGACTCTGATAGCCCGTTACCAGAGGATGTATTTGTTAAATATTATGGACAAGCAGGACAGCAGGAAGCTGTAGATATTATATATAATCAGGATGCCGGACAATACATGATATTGGCTTCTCAAACCATATCCGATGGAAATACTGATTTCTATTTCATCACGGCTGACCAGGGAGGAAATTTTATCAAATCAGAGACAGCTGATTTTGTCGATGATTTGGGAGATAGTCGTATTGATGTTCCAGCTAGAATCAAACAAATATCGGCTACAGAATATTTGGTTGTTGGAACATCTACAAGTTCCACGGATGAGAGTAAAATAGTCTGGAAGATTATTAATCATGATCTGTCCAATGCTGCTGATGGGTATTTTGAGATCACAGATGTAAATAACACATTAGAAGCAGCGGATATCCTTCAGGTTTCAGGTGAGGATAATGTTGTGATTCTGGGAACTACTTCCTCACCAGAGGAGGATGATCCGGCAACTAACCCGGGGAAGCAGCTACTTTTGACTAAGAGAGATCTTAGCAATAATCGCGTATGGCGTAAGAGTATGGGAGGTAATGGAGATGATGAAGGGCTAGCTTTGTTTGAAATGCAAACAGGGAATCTCGCGCTTTTTGGTTCAACGAGCAGGTCAGGGCTTGGTTCGGATGGGGTCCAATATGATGGCGTAAATGTGCTTGCAATTTTCACTAACTCTTTGGGTACGCCTGATGGAGCGGGCGTAGCTTATGGCTTCTCCAAATATCCAGACAATGATGATGTTCCTTCATCTGTTATCAGAATCAATAATGACTTCCGGATTACGGGAACCTCTTCTTTTGGTAATAGTGAGAATGCCTTCATCATGGGGATTAGCAGTTTGGGTACTCTGGATGATGTAGCCATTAAACCGACCATATTTGAAACCAATGACTTTAATGACATTGACACAAGAGGCAATACTTTGGTGAAAGCCTTCAACGGAGACTATCTGGTAATGGGTAGTTACCCCTCGTTTGATGCAAGTGCCTCCAATGAGATCACAAACAATCGTCTTGAAGAAATGATGATACTCAGAGCAGATGCCAACGGGAATAAATTATCTGATTATGATCAGTGGTATGGACTTGAATCAGGAAATGATCGAGCCAATAAGGCGATCAATCTTCCTGATGGTAAAATTGCCGTTGTAGGCACTTTTGACTTTGGAAGTGGAACAACTTTGATAGGGTTATTGAAGCTGAATATCAACGGAGAGTTGAGGGAATGATCCACTGATATAATAAAAATTATACTATTTTTTCACAAAATAGTTAAAAAATTAGAGCAAATTTGTTTTTGAACCGCTCGATTAATGTTATGAAAAGACTCAACTATTTAATCTTATCCTCTTTAATCACCTTATCGTTTAATTCGTATTCTCAAGCACTTATTGGGGCTACAACACAGCTTTCTACCATAGGAACTGATACTGATATTGATGTAGGTTCGGAAAAGAGTGCAGTGGCATACTCAAGTTCCACGGAGGAATACCTGATAGTCTGGTCATCTGACAATACTAACGATGACTTTGGTATTTATGGTCAGTTTGTTGATGGGACCACTGGTGTTGAGGTAGGATCTGATTTTGCCATTGTAGCCAGTACTGCTAGCGAAGACCACACTACACCTTCGGTAGTTTATAACGCAACCAGTGATGAGTTTTTGGTTGTTTGGAGTTCTTTTATTAGCCCGACTAGCTATATATACGCTCAGCGAGTTGATGAAGCTGGTACACTTCAAGGGTCTGTTGTTACTGTGGCGTCAAGTTCTTCAGTATTGAGTAATCCAGATGTTTCATATAGTGCAACTTCTGATGTTTATATGGTCGCTTTCCAAAACGGCAGCAATAGCAATGTTTCCGTACAGGTACTCAATGGAGCCACTGCTGCTTTATCAGGTGGTAATATTCACATTAGTGATATGGCCGGAGGAGGTGTCAATAATCAACAACCAAAAATTGCTTGGAATTCGGTTCAAAATGAGTTTTTTGTCGTTTGGAACACTGATCCTGTTACGGATGAGGCGTTTGAAATTTACGGTCAGCGGCTTGATGTTGCAGGAGCTGATGTTGCTGCCACAACTAATATTAAGATTTCTAATGTAGGGGATGGTGATGCAGCTACTGCATCAAGCAGCCCTGATGTTGTTTATAACCCTGATGATGATGAATATTTTGTTGTATACAGTGCTGATGTAGCAGATGGAGTCTTCAAAATATATGGATCAGTGCGTGACAATGTAGGAGCTCAAGTTGTTGCTCAGACTGCCTATTCAACTAACAGTAATGGAACATTTCCTCAGGTAGAGTATAACAGCATCAATGACCAGTATCTGATTTCATTTCTGGATATTCAAGGTACGGACTCTGAGGTTTATGGACAGCTTGTGACTACAGTAGGAGCCGAAACTGGAACCGACGATTTTGAACTCATTGTAAGAGGAACAGGAGATAGCGACGGACTTGAGGCAAAGCCAGTTGGCCATGGAATGACCATAGGAAGATTAGCTTCTTACCTGGTGGCCCAATCGGCCGAGAGGATAACAAGTGAGTATGAGGTTTTTGGACAGCTTTGGGGTATTTCAGAAAATGATGTAGCTATTACAAGGGTGGATGCAAACCCAACAAAGGCCACAACACTTAATTTTTCTGTTGATTTCAGCCTCCCTGTTACAGGCTTTTCGGCATCAAATTTAGGAATAACAGTTTCTGGGGTTTCGGGCGAAGCATTAGGTACAATTACAGGCTCTGGAACTTCATACAATGTTCCTGTAGACGTAACTACGGGAGAAGGTACAGTAAGATTGGATATGAATAACTCCACGGCGATTGACCTTGTGGTGGACAATGTTCCGTATACCTCCGGAGAACTTTATGATGTTGACCTAACTGAGCCGTTATTATCATCATCATTGCCGGTTGCGGGCTCCACAAATTCCTACCCTAGCCAAGATATTACGTTAACTTTTGATGATGATATGGCCAAAGGAACTGGTAATATTCTGATCAGAGAATTGTCTGGTGACGCGATTGTCGAAACTATTGATGTTACATCTGGTTCTGTGACCATTTCAACTAATGTCGTAACTATTAACCCTACAAGCAACCTTACCAAAGGTGTTTCATATTATTTAGAAGTGGCTTCAGGGGCATTAACCAATACCCTGATTACGGACTATGCAGGTATCTCAGGTAACAGTACTTTGAGTTTTACTGTTGCAGATGTTGTCATCAATGAAGTGGTTTTGGAACCTCAATTTGACTGGAGCCCTGCGTTTGATGGTACCGATGGGGCATCTTTAGTAAACGCTGAAGATGATTGGATAGAATTATACATAAACTCAACTGGAGTAGATTTTTCTGTAGGTACATATCCAAATAAGTGGGTTATTGAAATCGACAATGGCAATGACGGAACTGATTACTTTGGAGATTTAGATGTCGTTGGCGGAAATGGGTCAGGAGCCTTTGAGGTTTCTAATTATATATCAGGTGGTTCAGGAACTTTTAACTCTACTGAACCAGGAGATTATCTGGTTTTGGGAAACCCGTTTGGAGCAAATGATTTGACTAACCCCGTTCGTGTTACGTTAAAAGATCCGGGAGGGGCGGTAGTTGATGAAGTGATTATTGGTACAGGAGGTTTTACTGATTATGTTTCAAATGGAGTTGATACAGGTGCTTCAGGAACGGAAGCTGCCTTCAGAAGGCCAAATGGAACCGACACGGATACGGACAACACTGACTTTTTCCAGAACTTTGCTTCTATTGGTAGTGAGAACCCAAATTTCCCTCTAATCACGCAAGCCACATGGCTAGACGAAAACCCGCAAGATGGAGTTGTAGACAGATTGCAGCTGGATTTTAATGAAGCGGTAAATATAACTGATGCAGGAGCAGGGTTTGATGCCATCACCATATCAGGAGGGATTACGATTGACGATCAGGATTACTCCGATAATACTGGCACTGCCACATCGCTCACGCTAGATGTTTCCAACGTATCTACGGGTACGGCAGACCCTGGAGTAACTGTACAATATGACATTGCAGGAAGTTCCACTATTATATCAAATGCAAGCGCTAACGAAGTACCTAATGGCGAGACTCCAGATACATATGTAGATGCAGCAGAACCTTTTGTTCTTAGTGCTCTAACTATTGATTCTGGCACACCGGATGGAACTATTGATGAAATAGAAATTGAGTTTTCAGAAAACGTAACTGATGCGGACGTTATCCCAAGTGATTTTGCTTTAAGTACGGATGCAGGCTCTACCTCCGATGGGTTTAATACCAGAAGTACGGATGTTTTCTCTATCGCTACAGACGCTGTTGCCAATGACCAATATATTCGACTGACCATTACCAGTCCGACAAATGTAACAGGAACTGGCGCAGCTCAGTTGAGTTATACGAGTACAACAAGTATAGACGATGCTGCCGGTAATGTGATGTCTGATTTTGGTTTTACCTCTATTGGAGATGGAGCAGCTCCAATTCTTATTGGGTCTACTCCAGATGATGAAGATATTGGAGTACCAGGAGCTAACGATCTTACATTAAACTTTTCTGAGACTGTGCAGGCCGGAACAGGGAATATTGAAATTAACGGAACAAATGGCCCTACCTATGATGTAACCACTGCCGGCCAATTGAGCTTTGGCTCAAATCTGGTTATCAACCCTGATGCGCCTTTAGAAAGTCTTACAGCATACAACCTCTTGGTAGATGCCACTGCTATAACAGACGGCAATGGCAATGATTATGCAGGTCTGGTCGCCGGTGATTTAAATTTCATAACCCAGGCCAATCCACCTACTATATCTTCGGCCACATGGCTGGATGCCAATCCTCAGGATGGAGTTATTGACCAATTGAGACTTGATTTTGGTGAAGCTGTTGATATTGATGATCAGAATGCTGCCGGTGGTTTTGATCCAATAGTAATTTCTGGAGGTGTCATAACAATAGACAATGCAGATTATTCTGATTTATCAGGAACAGCTACTTCTTTGATCTTAGATGTTTCTGGTGTTACGTCAGGAACAGCCGACCCGGGTGTCACCATTACTTATAGCGATGCATCGTCTTCTTCCATCACATCTAATGCATATGGATTAGAGATTGTTAACGGAACATCTCCATCATCAATAGTGGATGGAGCACTTCCTGTAATTGTAACAGCTTTGACAATAGATGACGGTGATGGTACTGTAGATGCCATGGAAATCGAATTCAGTGAGCCAATACTTGATGCCGGAATCTCTGGCGTAGGTGGATTTGCTGATTGGACTTTGGATGATGGTACTAATGGAGCAACGCCTTTCACTGGGTTTAGTACCGCAGTAACTGACTTGGCTTCTGATGGGGATGCAGACGATCAGTACATAACTCTGACTATCAATGCAGGTGTATCCGGAACCGGCGCTATGAGCTACGCTTATAGTAACACTCTTGGGGATATTACTGATGCTTCAGCTCAGGCAAATGTATTGGCCGATATAGGAACAACATTGGCTAATGATGGGTCTGCTCCAATCGTTTTGAATGCTGTAACACTTGATGATGGGGATGGTGATGTAGATGCACTGGAACTTGAGTTTAGTGAGCCTATGAACGAAGCAAGTCTGTCTGGCAATTTTAGCGACTGGACACTCAATGACGGAACAAATGGGCCTGCGGCCTTTACTGGGTTTAGCACCCAAACAGATGTTGTTTCCGGGGGGACGGTAAATACTTCCAGTGATCAATATGCTACACTAACGATCAGTACTGGAGTGGTTGGTACGGGTGTCATGAATTATGCATATGGAGGTGTAGCCATTACGGACAATTCAGCACAAGCAGTGGCCTTAGCAACTATAACAGCTACGGCAGCAGATGATGACGCTGCTCCGACCATTACTGGATATACTCTGGAAGGAAGTAATACTTATTTGGATGTAAACTTCTCTGAAGATATTTATGGAAGTGATGGTATTATCGAAAGTGTAAAAGCGGACTGGACATTAACCTTTGATCAAAATGTAGGTGGAGGCGGTACAGCTACTGCCGCTGAAATCGGAGACATTACAACAACCGGAGATGTGGTTATTCCATCAAACACAGGAGTAAGCACAATAAGATTTAACCTGATATTCACAGGTAACCAAAGCGGAGATGAGCTCATTGCTATATCTCCTGTAGATGGAGCTTCTGTAGCAGATATTTCTCCAGCAATCAATTTAATGTCAGGTGCGCAGACCACTGGCAATATTTCGGTTAACACCGTAACAGCCGTAATATTTGATATATCCAGTTCTTCAAATGCTGATAACACTGAAGTTAACCTTGTTTTTTCTGAGGGAGTTGGTAGAAATTCTGGCGGTTCAGGTGCTTTGCGCTACAATGATGCAGGGTGTAATCCAGGAGGAGGAGTTGATGAGTTGTGTGCCGAATTTGTAGATCCTGACGGACTTTTAACGGAGACATTTGCTTCTAATGCAGTTTCTCATTCCGGAGGAAACTCTTCATTAACTTTTTCTTTCAGCTTGGATGGAGACGCTGATGGAAATGAGTACATACGTTTTAGACCTGCAGATGGAAATGAAATTCGAGGCACTACAAATGGAAATATGCAGGCGACTCATTTTATAGATGTGCCTCTCTCGGATGAGGTTCCTCCAACATTCGCAAGTGCTACTTACTACGACCATGACGAGAATGGTTACATAGATGAAGTGGTAATCGTAATGAGCGAGCCGATTGATGATTCCACTATTGATCCGAATGATTTCATTATCGGAGGAACGGCCGCAACAGGAATAGTTACAGGTGGTTCCATACAAAACGGCATTGATACTAATACCTCAGATGATGATACTTTTACGCTATCAGCAAATACACAAGGTACAGGAGGGCTGACCATTGCATATACTGAGGATACCGCAGGCACAGCATTGGCAGATCCTACCGGAAATGGCGCTGCGGATGATGCAGGAATTACAGCAACTGACCTTGCCGCTCCGGTTATTTTAAGTGCAACTACTCGTGATTCTGACGCCAATGGGCAAATTGAAACTATCGAGGTAACTTTTTCTGAAGATGTAGATTTTACAACCTTAGATTTAGGAGGAGCAGACTTTACTGTAACCTCTCCAGCTTATGTCATCACGGCTGCAGCTCAGAATGGTTCAAATGCTGCAGATTTAACACTCACCGAATCAGGATCAACAGATGTAAACGTAACGCCTACGATTACACTATTAAATGGAGCTATTGATGATTCTGTTCCAAACAGAACAACGGGTGGAGACTTTTCTATTACAGCTACGGATGGATCAGATCCTTATTTTGCCTCTCTTGATGTGAATGATCCAGCCGGATATTACGAGGGAGAATTGATGACACTTGATATAGACATGGAGGAGACAGGACTGACTCTTACGGTTAATCTTCAAAACCTGAATGCATCACTTTCTTCTTCACAAGCCTTAGCGGATGATGGTGATGGTACCTATTCTTATTCTTTGTTCGTGTCGAGTGCAATGACAGAAGCTACAGGAATCGTTTTACCGATTACTGCTACAGACGGTAATTCCAACTCTTTGTTGAACAGTGCGCTTACTGTAGATCTAGACTTTACAGCACCAACTGTGGACATTACACCTGTATTCACAAGTGATTTATCTCCTGCTCTTTCCGGATCTGTAAATGATGCCACAGCAACCATTGAGGTTTCTATTAATGGAGGAGGACCTTATACTGCTACGAATGCGGGTGCTACATGGTCATTAGCACAAGGCACAATCACTCCTGATCTAACAACAAATACCACTTACTCAGTGACAGTGACGGCAACTGATCCGGCCGGCAACACGACAACTGACGCAACGAATGGTGAAGTTAAAATAGATAACACAGCACCGACTATTACGAGTATCAACAGATCAAATCCATTGGTGAGTACAACCAATGCGAGTACCGTTGTTTTTAGAGTGACGTTCGATGAGGGTGTAAAAGATGTAGATGCGAGTGACTTTGATATTTCAGCCTTTACGGCAACCAACACGGCCGACGCACCTGTAGTAAGTCATATCAGTGGAGGTAGTGTGTATGACGTTACTATAAACAATATTTCAGGATCTGGCACACTTGCTCTTGACGTTTCTGGCGCAACGATCACAGACTCTTTGACAGTATCACCAAATGCATTTGCAGGAACTGTTGGTGTTTCCCAATCTTATGAAATTGACCAAACACAGCCGACTGTGTTGTCTGTTGTGAAAAAGGACGCTAACCCTACAAGTGCGGGCACGGTGAATTTCAGGGCTACTTTTAGTGAGCCTGTGACCAATGTGACTGCTGATGGTTCAGATTTTGACGTGAACACCAGTGGCCCGACTATAGGGGCAGTTGCAGTAACTCAAGTAAGTTCCAGTATTTATGATATATCTGTGGCGGTATCAGGCACAAGTGGAGACGTATTTATAGAGTCAAATGCAGGACAGGATATAACAGATCTTTATGGAAACGGCTGGGATGATACTACTGTTCCGTCCGAAACTTATAATATTGATTATACGGCACCATCAGAAGATGCTGCCTCTGTTTCTGCAATTGGTCAAGAGGCTACTTTAAGCGTTGATCTGAATGAAGCAGGGACTGTTTACTATGTAGTACTATTAAGCGGTGACGCTGCACCGGCAGCAGCCTCGGATATTAGAGATTTGACAAACAATGCTGCTTCGCCTGAAGCATCAGGTACTTTGTCAATTCCTAGTGGTGCTTCTGCTTATGAAGCGAGTATAAGTCTTCCAGACCCTAAAACTGGTTATGTGGTTTATCTGGCTTTGGAGGATTTGGCTAGTCCAACTAAAAATATTACTGTTGGTTCTGTACTTCCAATAACATCAGGAGGGGTGACGCTGGCAGCAGGGGCTTTGCCATCAGATCTTTGTTTAGAAGGTCCATCCAAAACACTATCAGATATTACGATTACTGAAGGAATCAATAATGATTTTAGGACAGGAACAGGGCTAAAATTGAGGTTAAACTTGCCATCCGGCTTTGAATATGATCAAACTGCCACAGTAACAACAACAGGTAGTACGTTAAATGATATCTCTGCTGTTTCGTTTAGTTACCCAGCGTCTAACACGCTCCAGATTACATATACGGTGAATTCCACTACCGGAGCAGATGAATTGGTGATATCGGGCATAGAAGTTCAAGCTGTAGGTAGTACTGCATATGCCAGTGCCAGCATTGAAAGAGGTGGAGGAAATGCCGTGATCTTTGGAGCAGAAGGGACTGATAACCCTGTTTTGGGTACTGTTTCAAGTGTGGTTAGGCCAAGCGGCCCAAGCTATGCTGAGGATGGAACATATACGGTAGGGGTTTCAGCTGGAGACACAAACGGTGATGACGTGGCACTGTTTACTACAGCAACAATTAACAAGTTTGGCCCGGGAGCAATTACTGTGCTTACGATTGAGCCGGATGGAAATAATACAGGATACACCATCAATATATATGATGACGAGGCTTTGACTAACAACATCTACTCTCAAACTGGCGCTACTTCATACACACCAACTTTGACTGATTTTGGTAGGTCAGCAACCTCTTATGGCATACAGACTTATTATATCACACAGGTAGATAGTCCTAATGGGTGCGAAAGTGATCCTGTTGAGTACTCTATAGCCATAGCTCAGATCAATTTGAGTCCGAATAATACAATATTCTCAGAGTCAGACACGGATGGAACTACCATTTCTATAAACCATCAGGGCAGCCAGACCATCGCTTTTTCAGGAAACGGGTTGGCCTCTATTGAATTGGGAACCAATCCAGCTACAGCTGATTTTATACCTTCTGCAGCAGGAGTTAGCACTGGGCATGTAATCAACTTTAGCATGACAAATGCGACTAGTGGTGAGTTGGCTACTTTCAAAAGAACATTTAGAGTTGTGGCTGAAGCCAATATTTTTGGAAGTGATAATTCGTATGACATTTATGCAGGAAACAGTTTTGATTGTATAGAGAGCACCAATTCTTCTATTTCAATTCAGGATCCATATGCAGGAGGGAATACCAATGATGGAGATCCCGACTTTTATGAGCTGAGATTTTTCGCTTATAAGGGCGATGTTTCATCCACAGATGTGACTGCTAGTATTGTTACAAATGGTACAGTAGGTAGTGCAGGAGCGGGTACGGGTGTAGCTAATAACACCAAAGGGAATCCAGACGATTGGACCATTGACCCTTCTCTTTATACTTTGGGTGATGGAGGAATCGATACAATTGCGGTAGCACTTTATACCATAAACGAAACCACCGACGTGATCTCAAGGCAGACACAAGGCTTAATCTATTTGTACCCACTTCCGACAGTCACAGTTGATAATATTGGCATAGCAAATAGTTCTGATTACTTCAGTGAAGACGATGCTTCTACAGATATATCTGTATCTATTACCAGTCTTGGAGTTACTTCAAGCGGAACGATTACAAATGGGTTCGTTTTATATGAAGACACAGATGACAATGGTACGTATGAAACCCAGGTAAAAGATTATACTGCTACAGGTATTGATGGGTTGAATAACACCTTTGATCCTGCAGTAGAGGGTGTAGGTAAATATGAAATTCTTTATGAAACACCTGGACAAACTATTGCAGGCTGTACGAATACAGTAACAGCACAACTGGAAGTTGTGTCTAAGCCAGGAACGCCAACAATTAATACAGCTTTGCTTGCAGATGGTAAAACGGACGGTTTTGGAAGTAGTGATCCTGGCGGAGCGTACTACATGGTGGAGTATGTAGGCGGAAATACGCTTGATGATTTGACAGCTGAGTTCGCAGGAGCTACCGGTGACGAAAGATTTAACTGGTACACAAACTCTTCTCTTACAACTATGGTTGCTGATGCGACACTTTCGGGCACTCAAAAAGAAGTGATTGATATTCCGACTGCTTTGTTTGCAGGAATATCCACACCTAACACCCGACAAACCAAGCAGCTTTGGTTAACAGTATCTGATCATGTGGCAATTGATGGTTCCACCTATGAAGGTGCGGAATCAGATCCTATAGAAGTAATTATTCAGGTTTATCCAAATCCATCGATACCCGTTTTAACCGGCGATTTTCCTAATGTAGCAAGTGCCACCAATGAGCTAAATAAGGCACAAGTTGGCGCAGATTTTGTGTTTGAGTATTGTGTAGCTGCCGGAGGAACAGCCACTATTGAAACGATTGAGCTTAACACTGGTACACTCAATGCAGAGGTGGATGGTATCACTTCGGAGGACTATTCCTCAGAATCGTATTTTACGATTTGGGATGGATCAACTCCGGTTAGAGAGAATCAGGTAGGAACGATCACAGCGGCCGATCTGAATGCTCTTTTTGGTTTTGATGGATCTGCAGGTAGCTTAACATTTACGGTTAGTCAAACTGATTATGATAATAATTTTGATGGATCAGGGTTTGCTTTTGACGGTTGCGAAAGTTCTGAAAGGACATTTACCATAGAGGTAAACGAAATCCCTGACGCTCCTAACCCTGACGATTTTAATGGGTTTAATAACTCAGGAGTGGTAGAGTATTATTCATGTTCAGGGGATGCTTTATCTACAATTTTGACACCTCAACTATCTGGATCAGCTTACACATGGTATGAAGACAATGCCGGAACACCGGCCGCTTCTAGTTTGACCATTGCGGCCTTCAATGATAACTTGGTTGCGGAAAGTGAACTTACAGGATTTAACCGTACTGTGGCTAGCGAAACGACGGTTACTTACTGGGTTACTCAAACAACAGATTTCAATAACTCGGGATCAGGATTCCTTGGGTGCGAAAGTGATTATACTCGTGTTGATATAACTGTTTACCCTGACCCTGCCCCAATTTCTTTCGACGCAAATGGAAGCGGGGATTTGGAGATAAGCTATTGTGAAGGAGAGCTAGGTTCTGTAACATTCCCTATTACAGGAGATGTTTCAAACTCAACGTTTGTTTACTACGGTTCTGATGCCGCACAGACAATTCAAACAGCAGCGGTCAATTTATTTGGAGGTGATTCTGATGCGGATGGGGCGGTCACTGTTAGTTCTTCTGACCTGCTTCTTGCTAATGCCACTCAAACAAATAGTCCTTATTATTTCCTTGTTGCTCAAACTACCAATATTAATCCTGATGGATCTGATTTTGATGGATGTAGAACTGAGGTGTCTGATATGGCTCATTTAACAGTTCATGTTTTTGACATTCCGTCAACACCTTCTATTGCTGATGCAACCTTGTTCTACTGTGAAGATGACGGAGTTAATGAAGTAACGGTGACATCAAGTGAAACAGGACCTGTTGAATATAATTGGTATGAGGCTGATACTGATGGTTATCCAACGGGTTCGCCGCTACTGACAGAAACAAATAGTTCAGGTTCTTCAACCATAAATAATGTGGCCTTAGGTTTAGATGCTGCTGTAAATACACCTGGAGTTTATAGATATGTTGTGAGTCAGACGTCTGATATTAACTCTGGGAATGGTACTCACGACGGTTGTGAAAGTAGTTATCGCTTGGTTACAATTACTATTTATGGTACACCTAATTCTCCAACAGTATCAGACCCACTTCCTCAATGTCAACTAGAAGTAACAGGGACATCTACGATTATTCAGTATTCTGGCGTAAGCACGGATGCGGGAAATACGGAATTTATTTGGTACGACGATGCTGCAGGTACAAATGTGATAGCAACAATCGCAACGGCGAACCCAACTTCGTCATCAAACTTCACCTATGGAGGTATAACATCATTCACTCCGAACGGGAATGATACGGTACGATCAGTGTATGTACGTCAGGTGACAAACATCCAGGGAGGGGAAAGTTTTGGAGGCTGTGAAAGTGAATTATCTGAAGTCAAACTAGTGGTATATCCGGAACCAACTACTCCTACAACAATTGGTAATTCTGGAACAACGAATCTCTATGAGTTCTGTGAAGGCGAAGATCTAACAGGTATTGAAATTGAGATTCAAGGAGCCTCGGTTGATGAAGAATACATCTGGTACCCGATAAATACGGGTAACTTTCAATCTGCGGCTTTGGATACAGCATCTACCCTTAATATTCTTGACTTCCTTGATGGTGAAGAACTGAGTGGAAAAGATTTTGATATTAATGAGAATATCGAGGGTGTTACAGATTATACATTCTATGTTTCTAAGCTTACCGAAAGACAACCGGCCTTAGGGTTTGATGGATGTGAAAGTAATCTGACATCTGTAACTATAAGAGTTAATCCTTTGCCACAGGCCCCTGCGACAGGTGTTTTCCCGGATCTAAATACGGAATATTGCTACGATGATGGAGACATCACTTTCGGTGCGCAACTGGTAGTTGATGGGACACCTGTTACGCCAACATCAGGAACTTATGACGTCATTTCAGGAGGTATTGGTGTGATAACAGATAATGGTGACGGGACTGCTACTATTAATCCGGAAAGCCTAGCGTTAGCTGTCGGTGAGACACGAGAAGGAGGTTCTTCGACCCACAGCATTGAGTTTGTTTATACAAGCGATAAGGGTTGTGAAGAAACGTTCACAAAAGATATCACAATCAACGCACAACCTACTCTAGACATTGTTTATCAAAATTCTACGGGATTAAACAGCGCTTTAGATCCTCTTGATGCTAGCTTTATTTGTTATGAGCAAGGAACCTTTACTATTAGGGGAATTCAGGAATTGAACAATGCAACAAGAGGAACATTCAGTATTAGTTATGAAGGCTCACCTGTTCCCAACGGGAATGGCTTTAATGATTTAGGTAATGGTACGGCTCAAATCGTGTCTTCTAATTTGATGATGTTTGCAAATGAACCTAACGAAGGAAGCCCTAGGGACTTCACGGTTACGTTTACTTATGGAGATGATAATACTTGTGATAATTCGGTTAGCCACACTTTTACAATAGAACCACAGCCAACACTGGATATTCAGTACGAAGCAGCCGTTGTTGGATTTAGTGATATTGGTGATGCGCTTGAAGGTTCTACGGTCTGTTACGATGAAGGAACCATTACCATAGGTGGAGAGGTTTCGTACCTATCTGGGACTGTTCTGGATATTGAGCAAAGTGGCCAGTCAGATTCTATACAGTTCTCCATCAATACTGGAGGTTTGACCGACAATGGAGATGGTACAGCTACTATTACGCTATCTACGGCTGCTGTTTCTGCTGCAGGTAACACGAATGGTGTTGAAGATGGTCTTCCAACCTCCCATATTGTGACGCTCTTTTATACAGATGCAAATGGTTGTGATAACGAGGTGGAGCATGAGTTTACAATCAACCCACTTCCAAGATTGGATATTCAGGTTCCTGACAACAGCCCTTGTTTTGACGATGATGTAATGACTTTACAGGGAAGACAGGAGAGTGGATCAGAAATAGGACTGACACCAGCTACTTCAGGTTCATTTAGCATTTATTCTGATGAAGCGTTGACCACACCTTTAGCCACCTCTGGATTTGTTGACAATGGAGATGGTACCTCCAGTTTTGATCCTGATGTAATAGCGTTGGATTACTTCAGTTTGACTTATGATGAAGTAAGAACAGGTGATGTTGCAACCGTTTATATTCAATTTGACTATACAGATGCTAGTGGAACGTCT
The DNA here is from genome assembly GCA_039944535.1 of Cyclobacteriaceae bacterium. GTDB lineage: Bacteria > Bacteroidota > Bacteroidia > Cytophagales > Cyclobacteriaceae > JAMZMI01. The sequence continues at coordinate 174,320 of JBDUYP010000014.1, read as the reverse complement.
TGTTTAAATACCTCTGAAGCAACAATTATCAGCATTCAGCCACAGCCAAATATTAGTTTTAGGGTTGAGCAAAATTCGAGTGTGGTTTTATCCGAAAGTTTAGCTGATGACAGGTATTATGTTTCCGCAGCAGGAAGCACACTGTTGCTCGCAGGATGGGATTTGGATGCCAATGCTGGAGCTGGTGCTCCTCTGGCTGATGGTGCTTTTTTCATTGATGGTTCGATTGGAGCAACACAGAATGGTGAAATGGATTTTGATCCCAATGGCCCATTAGCAAAGACCGAAATTTATACCGCACCGGAAGATTTTGAAGTAAGCTATTCATATACAGATAATGAATCCTGTGAAAATACAGTAAGTAAAACCATTACTGTGTTGCCCGTTCCAGAGTTTTATACCAATTCCGATGGAGAAAATATAGAAAATATTCAAGCCTGCTTGACTCAGGATATTATCCAGCAAGTATCTATTTCTAACTTGGATGCCTTAGGCGTAACAATCGACCAAATTGATTTTACCTGGAAGGCAAATGTTGATGGTTATGATGACCTTGAATCGGCACTGGGGATTAATGTAACATATCCTAATGATACGACCGTCGAAATTAGGTTTAGAAATGATGTTGATCCGGACGTTGACGGAGAAGCAGGTCTTCCTGAATTTGAGGGAAATATCACTTTCACTGTAACAGCTCAATACGATTATGAAACAGGATTGACGCAGGGAGAGGTTCAGCCTAGCTCAACTAGCCAATCTCGTATTATCAATATAGGAGAAACTCCTCAACCGAAGTTTAGATGGGATAATACTACAGTGGGTGCTGTTACAGCATTTGATATGAGTGACTTGACGAATAGTCAGGTTGAAATAAACGACGTTTCATTTGAAGTTTACAGATTGCCAGATACTCAGAACCCTATTGAAGACTCAGTCCGAGTAGCAGGTTTTAGTGGTTATACATCCGAAAATATTAAAGATGGATGGACTTACGCTGGATTTGACTTACCAGGTGATTATTTAGTAAGAGTTACTTATAATTCAACATCAAGTTGTGTAGCATCAGAAGAACGTATTGTTACAATCAGCGATATTATAGTCATCCCAGAAGGAGAAGGCTCAGTCTGGATTCAGGATTTTGAGAATGGCAATGACGGTTGGTATTTGGATAGTGTAGATTATGTATCCGAGGAAAGGTCACTCATAAAAGTAGGTTATGATGCATATTCTGCGACTGGAGAGAATGAGGAGGTTTCAGAGGTCTTGCCGACATGGGAACTTGGAACTACTTCTGATTTTGGTGACCTCAATCAATCTACTTTTTGGGTTACCAATATTAATGGAGCTTACAATGAAGATGAACAATCATTTGTGTACTCTCCTGCATATGACTTCTCTCACATGAGTTTGCCTACTTTAAATTTTAGATATGCGTGCGATATGGACATTAGAGATGGCGTGGTTTTCCAGTATTCTACGGATGATGGGTTAACATGGTCGCCTTTAGGTACCTATGATTTTAATGAAGGTACAACTGGTAAAAACTGGTTCAATGCTGAGGGCATCAATGGAGATCCAGGAAGTATAGATGGTTCAGTATTGAGTAGGGGGGCTTTCAATAACGAACAGTATGGTTGGAATAGTCAAGGAGGTGAGCCGCTATCTGAAGATGAGGAGGAGATTAAGTGGCGAGCAGCTGCTCATAAGTTGGATGCAATTGATAGAACTGGTCCAGTAAGATTCAGATTTGCTTTAGGGTCTTCATCTGCGGGAAAGGAATTCGAGGGAGGCTATTATGCAGGTTTTGCTTTTGATGACTTCAAAATCTATGACCGAACCAAGTTGATCGTAGTTGAGCAATTTGCCTCTTTGGGTACTCAGGCGAGCGAGGCTGTTCAGGACTCTCTCAATAGTCGTCTGGATGATGAGCTAAGAAGTGACGCACTTCTTATTAACTATTTCACAGATTTAGGGTCTTCCACTGATGTTCTTAATAGTAGAAATACTAAAGATCCGGGAGCAAGGTCGCTGTACTATGGAGTTTCCACTTCGCCTAAGAGTGTGATTACAGGGCAGGTTCAAGAGAACGACGATTCAGATCCTGTAGGCTGGAACATTAATAAATTTAACTCCGTAGCATTGGATGAACCACAGTTTACTATTGGTAACATTACCATCGGTGGAGACGAGCAACATGTAGATATTTCCATTGATTCATTTACCTCTAAAGTGGATATTGATTCTGCTGATTCGGAGTTATCCTTCCGAGTGGCTATTGTGGAGAAAACTGTTGCAGGAGACTTGGTTGGACAGGATGCATCTATGGTCTATAGAAATGTACTCCGAAAAATGTTGCCTTCAGCTGGAGGTAAAACATATGTGGGGACCGTAGCTGAAGGGCAGACTGTTTTTGGTGATCTGACCTTCGATTACTCATGGCCTATAAGCAAGGTGTTTGATCCGAATAACCTGGCGGTTATCGTATTTGTGCAGTTGGATAAGGATTTAGATGAAACAAAGGGCTTAACGAGAGGCGCTATTCTTCAGGCTAAGACAGTAGATGTGGGCGGAGGTAAAATTGTACCGGACGCGAGCAATATCACTTCGGTATTGCCAGGGAAGGAGTTTAACATATACCCGAACCCTTCGGATAGAGAATTTGAAGTAGAGCTTGCCGGCATGGCTTTAGAAGAAATGCAGTGGGTACTCTATGATCAGGCCGGCCGTCAGGTGCTCAGTGGAGATATTGGGATAGGAGAGAGTCGCAAGTTGATTTCTGCCGAATCGCTTCCAAGTGGCATCTTCATGTTGCATATATTCAATGAGAATACAAGGTGGTCACCTAAACGTGTGATCGTAGTTCACTAGGTAACGAGAAACTATAAAAAGCAAAAGGCCATTCGATAGAATGGCCTTTTGCTTTTCTGTGCTAAAATAGTGTTACTTCACATGCAGGTGATGGACATGCTTTCTGATATGATCTACTCTCTGCGTAATGTGTTTTATATATTTATTGAGCTCTATTTCTAAAATATAGATTTGGCCACTGTAAGATTCAGACCCAATTTCTGATTTCAGGTCTTCAGCATTCTTTTCTATTTCCTTTTGATCCTTACACTCTTGGTGCAGAAAATGAACGAACTTCTTCATGCTGTAGCCTTCTTCAAATTTTTCAATATCCTTAATGGCCTTACTTATTTTCCTGTCATCACTAATTCTTGAGGCTTTCAATAGGCGCTGATACAGCATCGAGTCATAATGATGAATTTCATGTAGAAGTTCAACAAAATCAGTTCTGTACTCTAAATCAGAACAAAAATTTTTCAAACCGTCGTAACTATTCAGCTCTTCTGATTTCGTATCCCATTCAAAAGTGACCTCATCTATTTTTTGTCCCAGGGTTTCGGATTGCCCGAAAGCACCGACTGACAGGATGGTGAAAGCTGAAACTATGAGTGATTTTTTCATATTTATTGATAATTGTCTCAATGTGTTGTGTCAAAGATTGATCCAAAAAGTAATAAAACGGTTGATTTCATGTAATATTTCGGACGAAACAGCCAAAATACTAGACGAAAATCAAGGGTATTGGAAATTATTGCTGTTTTTAAAAAAGCGCTTGCAATAGTATTGAAAGAGTCTGAAGAAACATTGAATTTATTTAATGTAAAGCAGGGATTGGGAGCCCTACAAAATGTATAGTTTTGCCGCTTCGATGAACAGGTGTTACATAACTTTTTTCCTTGTCATATTGACTGCCGTCCCGGGTAGGGCGCAGGTGAAGGATGTTAATCTTGATTCTGAGACTTATTTTGTTTCGGGAGAGAGACTTGAATTTAGCATCAATTACGGATGGTTCAAGCTGGGTGAGGCTGTGGCATTGCATGGTGAGCGTCAGAATTTCATGAACGGTCTGGATCACTATAGTGTAGACATAAAGGCCAAAACTGTCGGGTTTCTGAGCTTCATCAAGAATGTAGAAGCACATTTTCTTTCTTTCCTGCAAAAGGATTCATTCAAACCAACCTATTCGGAGAAACAAATGTTGGAAGGGAAGGATAAGTGGGATCAGACCAACTACTTCAACTATGATTCCATGACTGCAGATGTGAGCGTACACACGAATAAACAAAGGCCATACAGACATTATATTGTTGATTTGAATGAGAATACCTACGACATATTGGGTACCTATATGTATCTGAGAAATGTGGAATGGAATGATATGGATATTGGGGATAGTCTGATGCTGAGCACCCAATATGAGAAACGGGTTTATGATTTTGGTATCGAAAATGGTGGTTTTGAAAATATTGAGTGGGAGGGAGATGAATACCAAGCCTACAAACTTTATGTATTATTTCCCATTAGCAGGACGTTTCCTGAGGAAAAAGCCGTCATTTTTTGGGTTATAGAAAAAGATGGAATCAGGCTGCCTGTGCTTATTGAAGCTAATATGAGGTTTGGACGAGTGACTTGCAAACTTGAAGACTACAGTGTGCCAAAGCGCTCAGAATAGTCAAACTCACACCTTTTATAAGTGAAATTTTATAAAGAAGTTAAATACGGCTTGCTGACCGCTATTAACCGAACCATATCCAGGTACGCTGTAAACTTCCACTGGATCTGTCTTGTCATCATAGGCTACCAAAAACTTCATACGGAAGAAAAAACCGATTTTCATGAAGTCGTTGATTTTTGACTCTGGTTTAGATTTATTGAAAGCAATATCACTTTCGGAAGTTAAAACTACTTCCCACCAACGGGCAGAGAGGTTGTTTCTTGCAAATGACAATTCAAAATCATCTTGCAGGCCCGACTCGCTCTGTATCTCTATTCTTCCCTGATCGCTAAAACTGCTGAGTCCGTACCTTACACCAAGACCTATTGATGATTTTTGATTGAATTTGGTGATATAGCCGCCACCCAATTTAAAGTAGTCTCCTGTGGCCTGATAGTTGCCATTGACATAGGAGTGTTCAGGCTTGAGAACTCCTTTGCCAAATTCGCCTACAGCTTCAAATTTTTCGAAGAATAATAAAATTACTCCACCTTCCAATCGCTGCTCAGGTGTGATGGCCGTAAGAAGGATTTTGCCATAATCCACGAAAAATTGTGGTTCAAATACCTTCAAAGGCACGGAAATGGAATCTTCCTCATTGGCTTCCGTAGCAACTTCCACCTCAACGGTTTCCACAGCTGTGGTGTCTGTAGCCTGACCCACACCACTATGCACCAAAAGCCCGCTAAAAATAAATAGTAACCAGTACTTCATTGCTCAAGCATTCGGAGGTGTTACATTCAAACTGGAGTGAGTCATAAGAATAGCTCACAGTATCGATATTGTAGGCGCGCATTTTGACCCTTCTTTCTTCATCCACTTCCAGGTCAGTGGTATAGCTAAAGCTTAAAGTGTCTCGCTTACCGTCTAGATCAATCAAAAATGTTGTAAGGTTATAATCCTGCATCAACAAAGGAAGGTCATAAAGTGTAGAGCTATCGGCGTATTCCAGGCTGTTTCCGTTTTCATCTATTGTCACTCTTTCCACTTGCACATTACCACTTTCAATTACTGATAAGATGTCATCCAGAAAATCCCATAATTCATTGGTGTAAACAAGGGCAGTATCGATCAGGCTAATTTGACCAAGAGCCGTCTGTAAGCTGTCGTCATACTTCACTGTGTCGCTTATGTATTCATCTTTTCCATCAGCTATGGAATCGCGAAGCATTGCAATGGTTGATTCCCATGAGTTAGTTTTACCGGCCAAAGAATCTCTCCTTTCAGACATAGAGGTGATGCTGTCGTTGGTGATGTCTAGTGAATCATTGATAGATAATAAGCTGTCTCTGTTGATAAATTTCAAAGATACGGTGGGATCGAAAACCAACGGTTTTCCGCATTCGGCACAGGGGTCGCATGCTGTAAGCAGAATGGCCCACAATGAAGCTATTAGCAAAAATGACTTAATAAGACTAAGTCGGATCAACATCGAATTGAACTTTGACACTTTTATATGAACGCTGACTTAAGAGGATATTACGCGAAGTAAGCAGGAATTCTTTTAATGCTCGTAAGTTTATTCCTTGTTTTTCTACTTTAATCATGATATCCATCAAATACATGTTTCGAATCTTGCCTACAAGAGGCTCCACCGGGCCAATGACCCGCATGGTACCGAGTTGTCTGGTGATTTCGCGGTAGTAATAACCACAAGCCTCGTTTACTTTTTGTTTGTCCTGATCTTTGAAAGTGATTTTTATGATTCGATAGAAAGGCGGGTAAAGGAATTTTTCTCTTTCCAGAATTTCCTGATTGTAGAATGACTCGTAATCATGTCTTCTCACCAGTTGCAAAATTCCCTGAGAAGGGTCATTCGTTTGGATGACCACTTTGCCTTTGTCTTTTCTTCTGCCGGATCGTCCACTTACCTGGTGGATCATTTGAAATGCATTTTCGTGTGATCGAAAATCAGGAAAGTTGATCATTCTGTCAGCAGCGAAAACGCCTACCAGCACTACTTTCTCAAAATCCAGCCCTTTGCTCACCATCTGTGTTCCGATGAGTATATCAATATTGCCAACTTCGAAATCGTCGATGATCCGTTGGTAGCTGTTCTTGTTGCGGGTGGAGTCCAGATCCATTCGTTGAATTCTTGCATTTGGAATCAAGATTTCCAATTCTTCCTCAAGCTTCTCTGTACCAAAACTCAGTGTCCGCATTTCATGGGACTGACACTGCGGGCATTCGGTGATCATGGATTTTTTATGGCCACAATAGTGACAAACAAGTACATTCTGATAAATGTGATAAGTGAGGCTTACATCGCAGTTAGGACATTTTGCATGATAACCGCACTGCTGACATTCTACGTATGGAGCATAGCCTCTCCGGTTCTGAAAGAGTATTACCTGGTTGTTGTTATCAAGAGCGCTCTCAATTTCATTGAGTAGTTTGGAAGAGAAGTTGCCTTTCAATGTTTTGCGTTTTCGCTCCTGGCTCATGTCGGCAAATAGAATCTCCGGCATGTTTACTTCGCCAAACCTATTGTCCATTCTTACCAAGCCAAATTTTTCGTCTAGAGCGTTTTTATAGGTTTCGACGGCTGGGGTGGCCGTTCCCAAAAGCGTTTTGGCATGGAAAAGTGATGCCAGATATATAGCAGCATCTCTTGCATGATAGCGGGGAGCCGGATCGTATTGCTTGTATGAATTTTCGTGTTCCTCGTCCACAATGATGAGTGATAGATCCTGGAAAGGAAGAAAAACAGCGCTTCGAACTCCCACGACAAACTTGTATTCACCTTTTAAAACCTTATTCCAAACCTCGACTCGCTCATTTTCGGAGTAGCGAGAATGGTATACCCCGAAGCTATCGCCGAATGCACGCCTCAGTCGCTTGATTATTTGGGTAGTGAGCGCAATTTCTGGTAGTAGATAAAGTGCTGTGCCTTCGTTTTCCAGTATATCCTCGATTATAGAAATATAAACCTCAGTTTTACCACTTCCTGTTATGCCTTTTAGCAGCACAGTGCTTTTGCTCTCAAAGTGAGCCAAAATCTCATCTTTGGCTCTCTGCTGATCGTCGGAGAGCATGGGGATATTATAATCTCCGGCATCTTCAAAGTGAAGTCGGGATATGGTCTGTTTCCACTCTATGAGCACTCCATTCTTGATGAGGGTCTTCAAGCTTGAAGTGCTTGCGTCTTCTAGTAGTTCCTTTTTCGGTATTCCTCTTTCGTTGTGAGAAGGAGACTCCAAAATGTTTGTTGATTTGAGGTAGGAGAGAAGAAGGTCTGTTTGTTTTGGTTTTTTTTCCAGCGATTGAAAAAGCTCTTCTATGCTTTGTTCATTGTTGAGTTCAGGGTTTAGTCGGATGCGCGTTTCTGTCTTAGGCTTGTATTTGTCTTTTACGCGCTCGAAAAGATGAATGACATTTTTCGAAGAAAGAGACTTGATGTGGTTATGCGGGCTTTTGATTTCAAGCAGTGACGCAATCTCATCCAGTGTGAGATCTGCGCTTTCCAGATTCGTGAGAATTATCCTTTCCTTTTCGCTTATGTCGAGATCATCCAGATCTATGTCAGGGTTGATGGAGATGAGTGACTCACTTGAAATTTTGAGCCCTGAGGGCAATGCCGCATTTACCGCTTCCCCGAGCGTACACATATAATAGTCAGCCATCCACTGCAGAAATGTAAGTTGCGTTGCAGTGAATACGGGTTGGGTGTCGATGATATCCAAAATGGGCTTGGGCGAATACTCCTGTGGAGACCGGTCGTGGAGCTCGTGCAAAATCCCGGTATATATTTTTCGCTTACCAAATTGGACTATTACTCTACAGCCAATTTGCAATTGATCTTTATCTAAGCCGGAAGTGGTATAGGTGAAAGTGCCTTTTAAGGGCAAAGGAAGTATGACTTCTGCGAAGCTCAATGTAGATCTCATCTTGTGATCTACGAAATTAACGCCTTTGAGCTTTTAAGGAAGCTTAGAGGAAAGAAGTTGGTGATTAAGGGGTTATTTTGATGCCTGTATAGACAAATAGTTTACTCTAAGTCTATTGATGATTTTCATGGAAACACTGGCTAGTTCAATTGTGTCTTCAAATTGTGTACACATTGCCAGAAGATCATCTTTTGAAAGTTGCTGATTTGAGTTCAGCTTTTCTTTGAACGAATCAATAAAGTGCTTTTCTTCTTCCAATATCATAATGCTAGCTATAGGGGCTTACAAACATTTTGACGCAATATAAGTAATTGCACAATTGGGGCTAGCGTAAATTCGATGGACTTGAATGTTCGATCGGTGAATTATATTACCTCATCTCATTCAGTGCCTGATCAAAATCATGGACCGGTCGTTTGCAGGTTTTGTTGTAACACACGTAAATCGTAGGCTTGCTATCCATTTCAGATTTATGTTCGAAAAGCGGAAGTGCTGTTCCTTCTTTTCCTGCCATTAAAACCATGTTAGGTAAGTATCTTCGGTGGAAACTCTTCACAATATCTTTAGTGTCATTGCCCACAACTACAACTTCCGGAGTGGCGTGGTTGGCCATTAAAGTCACGTAAGACCAATAAGACATATACTCTGCTTCCTGCTTTACCAGACTACTGGTTTGTTTGAGCATTTCCAGGCTCAGATTCTTGTATTTTTCCTTGTTCAACATGCTGCCCAGCTTGTAGAGGTTTTCCGCCATCATGGCGTTTGATGATGGTATCACATTGTCGAAGAGCTCTTTTTTTCTGGCAATTAAACTCTCCGATTCGGAGCTGGTATAGAAAAATAGTTTTTCATCATTATCATAAAATTCTTCTACTACCTGATCGGTCAACTTACCAGCAACATTGAGATATTCGATATTGAAGGTGGTTTCGTAGTAGGTGATAAACGATTGAATAACAGCCGCATAGTCTTCCAGAAATCCCTGAGTGGGTAGCCCATATATGCGAATTAAACTACCGTCTGTTATAAGTGAATCCTTGATAAATGAAGCATTGCGATTGGCCAGGTCAAGAAACAAGGTGTCTCCTGTGGCTTGATAGGAGTGAAGTAGGCCGTTTAAGGCAAGACCATTCCACCCTGCAATGATTTTGTCGTCCAGACCGGGTCGAATTCTCTTACTCCGTTCGGTGAGAGCTTTGCTTTTGAATTGAGCAATCTTGCTTTGGAGATCCTGTTCAGAGAGTTTCCAGTTGGCAGCAAATGTAGAGTCCTCATCCAGTCTTCTCAGAACATTGGTATGTTCCCAATTGCCCGCCTTCCTTACGTCATGGTATTTGCAAATAATACTGCTGTCTTCTCCTGCCAGGCTGAATACTTCTTCTTGTGACCAAACGTAAAATTTACCTTCTTCACCTTCACTGTCGGCATCAAGTGCGGAATAAAAGCCTCCGTTTTCATTCATCATTTCTCGCTCCAGCCATTCGGCTGTTTCTTTGAGAACTCTCACGTAATTTTCTTTTTTGCTCAACTTATACGCATTAGCATATAGCGTCAAAAGCTGGCCATTGTCGTAAAGCATTTTCTCAAAATGCGGAACATGCCATTCACTATCTACAGAGTAGCGCGAAAAACCCCCGCCAATTTGATCGTAGATACCACCTTGCTCTATTTGATCCAGAGTAAACAGTGCATGGTTTTCAATGCTTTTATCGTCGGTATCCTGAGAGTAGGCGAGTAGGTAGTACCAAATAGCCGGCATGGGAAATTTAGGTGCCCGATCCATTCCTCCCCATTTCGGGTCAAACTTACTTTTGACGGCATCTACTGCCTTTGCTAGATCTTCGTCCGTTATATCTGTCTGATTTTCATTCAGATTGTATTTTTGGATATCGCTTGTTTGTAATGCTGCAGCAAATTGATCCGCAGACTCGTGTAACTTTTGGTAATTCTGAGTATAGGCTTCTGTGATATTTTGAAGTAGCGCCAACCAGTTGTCTTTTGGAAAATATGTGCCGCCGTAAAAAGGCTTTTGCTCGGGGGTCAGAAATACGTTCAAAGGCCAGCCGCCCCTGAGCCCCATGGCTTGCACAGCATCCATATATATGTTGTCAATATCAGGCCTTTCTTCCCTGTCTAGTTTTATGTTGACGAAGTGTTTGTTCATGTACTCCGCTATGGTGTCGTTCTCAAAGGACTCATGAGCCATCACATGGCACCAGTGGCACGACGAATACCCAATGCTCAGGAGAATGGGCTTATTCTCTTCAAGAGCCTTGTCAAGTGCTTCTTTGCCCCACGGATACCAGTCCACCGGATTATGGGCGTGCTGTAAAAGGTACGGGCTTGTGCTGTCTATGAGTTTGTTTGTGTGCTTCATTTCATTCTGGTTACACCCCGCAAGGATGATGGGTATTATGATTAGGAATAGCCTTCTCATTTGGTGTTGAGTTGACCGTCTATCTCTGCTAGTTCTTCACTAACATCTATCCCGTGTTTAAGGTTTTCTATGTCACGCTTTAGCTTTCGCAGAAAACCCTGATGCCTGGATGATTTAGGCTGAAAGGGTCTGTGCTGTAGGGAAATTTTGATCTTGTTCCAGTCTTTCAGAAAGGCCAGTGTGTCCATGTCCATATAAGTCTCGCAGAACCGTGACCATATGTAATCAACGGCTTCTTGCGATGGGTGAATTAAGTCTTTGGAGTAAAATCTATAATCCCTCAGTTCGTCCATCTGGATTTCATAAGAAGGGAAGTATAATGCCTGCGGATCTTGTTTGAGTATTTCAGAGGTGGCGTGGTGCAAGATTCCCTTGCTGACGTTGTTCTCATGCAAGCCGTCTTTTGTGTGCCTTACCGGGCTTACTGTCAGTAGTACGCGCAAGCCTGGGTTAACCGATCTTAGGGTTTTCATGCAGGCATGATAATGCTCCACAATTTCGCCCGGCCGGAGCAATACTTTGTCAAATTGGGATTGCGGCACTTTATGGCAGTTTGCCACGATGGAGCTTGTGCCCTTATGAGCGTAAACGAAACCAGTTCCGAAAGTAATAATCAACCAATGCGCTTCCTTCAGGCTATTCTGGAGTATTTCGGTTTGCTCATTGATCAATTCAGCTAACTCACCTTTGGATAGAGCTGAAACCTCTCCATGCGCATCATAATGAAAGAAAACACCCTGATTTTCCACCACGCCATTTGGGTCCAGTTCGTTTTTCAAAACCTTGAAAATGGAGTAGGGGTTGAAGATGGTGCCCAGAGGATTTGAGAGTACCTGAAACTTATTCTCAGCCAGCTTTTGCCCTATGTTATCTGAGAAGCACGACCCTACGCTCACAACCTTGTCCTTCAGGTTGATCAGGCTTTTAGATTTTGGTATGTCAAATTTCAGGTTGAACATCGATTGCAATTTATGGATTGTTCCAATCATTGGGCATAAAAAAACCCCGACTGAAAGCCGAGGTTTTAAATATCTGATTGAGCGATCTTACTCTGATACTACACTCAATTTAATTTCTGCTTTTACCTCTTTATGAAGGTCGACCTCAGCTGTGTACTCACCCAGTTCTTTGATTGTTCCAAGAGAAATTTTCTTTCGGTCAATATCAAAACCCTTAGCAGTCAATGCATCAGAGATCTGAAGCGCCGTTACAGCACCAAAGATTTTACCTGACTCACCAGCTTTGGTTTTGATTTCTAAAGTAACATCTTCAAGTTTAGTGGCAACCTCCTGAGCATCAGCTTTAAGCTTTTCAGCTTTGTGAGCTGCCTGACGGATGTTTTCCTCTATCATCTTAGAGTTAACTTTGTTCGCGATAATAGCGAATCCTTGTGGGATAAGGTAGTTTCTACCGTATCCGGGCTTCACACTTACAGTGTCGTTTTTGTAACCAAGCCCTTTGATATCTTCTTTCAATATTACGTCCATCTCGCTATTATTTTAAAGAGTCTGTAACATAAGGAAGCAAAGCCAGGTGACGAGCTCTTTTTACAGCTTGTCCCACTTTTCTTTGAAATTTCAGGCTTGTGCCTGTCAATCTTCTTGGAAGAAGTTTGCCTTGCTCATTTACGAAAGCCAAAAGGAATTTTTCATCCTTGTAGTCAATGTACTTGATACCACTTTTTTTGAAACGGCAGTACTTGTCTTTCTTCTGCTCTCTGTTAATTGGTTCGTTTTGTAGTGTCATGCTTTTGCCTCCTCTTTCTCTTTTACTTCTTTTTTCTTGAATGCTCCGCTTTTGCGTTTCTTATTGTAAGCCAATGCGTGCTTGTCTAGCACGGTAGTGAGAAATCTCATTACCTTCTCGTCTCTCCTGTACTCTGTCTCTAGCTTGTCAATTACGGATGTTTCTGCCTCGAATTCAAAAAGGTTGTAAAAACCTGTAGTCTTATGCATGATCGGATAAGCAAGCTTTCTCAAGCCCCAAATCTCTTCATTGATAATCTTAGCACCTTGCTCTACAAGGATACCTTTGAATTTGTCGACAGCATCCTTCATCTGAGCTTCAGACAAAACGGGAGTTAAAATGAATACTGTCTCGTAATTTTTAGTCATTGTGTTTTACTTAAAATTTTTCGAACTGCAAAAGTAGAGAATTAATTACTAATTGAGAATTAATAATGAAAAATGTGCTGGATGTAATCTTGAGCCCGAAGAAGGGTAGGGCGTCCGGGCGGGCTATTCACTTCAAGTCCTCGCCCTCCTTCGTCGGGCTGTGGGCTTTTCGTTGCTATCCCTGACGCATCCCATCATAAAAAGTCCGTCATTCCCGAAGGGAATCTCAGTTTTAAAATTGGCACTATATAACTCCTGCCTCCTAATGAGTGATGAGAAACTACTCCACCTCAAACCCACCTTTACCCATCAGATATTCATCGGTATAAACTTCCACGAGGTGCTTGCCTATAGCGTATTCGCTTCCTTTCTTATAGAATATGGTCACCCGCTGGCTTTTCTTGTCATAGAGTATTTCCTGCTTCTGTGTGTAGAACATCTCACGTCCTTCAAAAGTGAACGAGCCTGACCCACGCGCTACATCAAACAGCACATTGCCATCCGGAGCTACGATGCGCACAAGCAATTCTTTACCCTCAATAGGTGCTACGCTGTTTTTACCTACAATGAATGTTACTTTTAGTTGGTCTATGTGTCTGTTTTTAAATTCACCTTCACGCTCTCTTCCGCTTGCACTTACTGCAAATACTTTCAGGCCTTCTACTTTCAGCTTTGATGCGAAAGCGACCTTTTCAGCCAGCTCTGCTTTTTCTTCATTGATCTCCCTGATGGACTTGCTGAGCGTTTGTTTCTCTTCTTTTAGTTCTACGTTTTCGGTTCTCAACTCTTCAGCAAGGGCTGTTAGCTGTTTGATCTCTTCATCTTTGAGCAGGAGCAGTTCCTGATAGCCTTCCACCTTATCTTTCAGAGATACAGCATAGTTTCTTTCACTGTTTCGCTGACGGATCAGTGTCTTTTTATCTTCTTCCAGTTGTTGTTGCACTTTGAGCAAAGTGTCGATTTGTCCTCCGAGTTGAGAAATCGCTAGAATTTTTCCATTTAGTTCTGTTGAGATTGAGTCAAGCTGCAAGATGGTGTTGTCAAGTTCGAGTTGCTGAGCGACCTTTTCTTCTTCAAGTCTCACATTCTGAAAATAGAAAAAAGCAATTACTCCGATCAAAATCAATCCCATCACAATGAAGTAAGGGGTCAGGTCTCTGGGTTTCTTAAATTCTGGTTGATTTGGTTCTTGTGCAGACATCCGCTTTGCTGTTTTTTTGCGTGCAAAAATAGGGTTTTGGAACTGAAATAATGAAACGACCCGCCTGTATTAAAACTTGATTCTGAAATGTTGTTTCTCCATCTGATAATTTGGGAAAACCAGACCAACTTCAAAAAGATCTATTGTCAGACTAAAGGTTGGGTTTTGCACTACTTCGAGCCAGGCTTCCTTCATGTCTTTTGACCAATAGATATCATGTATTAAAATGCACTTAGGCGGCTGTTTCATTTTGGATATCTCATCTATATAGAACCGAATGGTGTCCTTTCTATGATCAGCATCGAGGAAAATTAAGTCAGGTGAATATTCGCTCAGACTGTCTGCGAATGTGTCTGTTATTTCACCTTCGATTATATCCACATCTTGTTTTCCAAACTTATTTACGGTTTGCCTTGCCAACTGAGCGATCTCCACGGATCCCTCCATGGTGACGATTTTATTCGCTGTAGAGTGGGAGAGGCTGGCTGCATTTATTCCTGCCGCCGCACCAGTTTCGAGTACCGTTTGTGCTTGTAGGTAATCAATGAGCTTGATCAGAAAAACACTGAACCTTAGCGATGAGGTGACGCGCCTGGCCCAGGTTCCGGTCTGCTCATTTCTGGTATCCCTGGTCTTGGGGTCTGTGTAGGTTAGGGTTTCATTCGAACTAAAAACTGTTTTTCTAATGGCTTTGAGGTCGTTTTTTAACTTTTTGTCGCGTGCCTTGATTACCTGATTGTAGAGATCGAAAAGAAAGGGAGAGTGAAGGCCATGTGCATTGACTGCTTGGGTTTTGTGTTTCAAAAACTCATTTGCAGTAAAGAAGGATAACGCCAAACTTAGTTGAGTTTGAAGGGCACCACCATATCAAATTGTGGTATTTTGACAGAGAAGCGCTGGCCATCGACCATTCGCTCCATTGTGTAGAAGCCAGACATTTTGCCCAAGCCGGATTTTAGATTGCATCCTGAAACATACTGGTGCATCTGCCCGGGTTCTATTATCGGCTGTTTGCCAATGACGCCTTCTCCTTCAACTTCCCTTTTAGGGTTGGTCAGGTCAACGATATCCCAATGTCTGGAAAGTAGCTGTATGGTCTTGTCGGAGAGGTTTTCTATGGTGATTTGGTAGGTGAAAACAAAGTGATCCTGAGCAGGATTAGAATACTCATGTTGGTATTCGGTTTCTACTGATACTTTTATGCCTTTTGTTATATCTACTACCATCTCTAACTTTTGACGAAAGAAATTTAGACGTCTTTTCTTATTTTGCCAACATTCTTAAAAAGAATTGCTAAGAAATATGAATGTTAAGGTTGAAACGTCGTGGAAAACATTACTCAAAGATGAGTTTGAAAAGGATTATTTCAAACAACTAACAGATTTTGTCAAGACAGAATATGCTGATAGCACAGTATATCCACCGGGTAGTCAGATTTTCAGGGCATTCGATTTTTGTCCAGTAGATGATGTTAAGGTTGTAATCATCGGTCAGGACCCTTATCATGGTCCCGGTCAGGCAAATGGACTTTGTTTCTCTGTGGCTGAAGGTGTTCCGCTTCCTCCGTCATTGCTCAATATATTCAAGGAGCTTCAATCTGATCTGGGTAAAGAAATTCCTCCACATGGGAGCCTTGAGAGGTGGGCAAAACAGGGAGTACTGTTATTGAATGCTACGTTGACTGTTCGGGCACGACAAGCGGGTTCGCATCAAAAAAAAGGATGGGAGCAGTTTACAGATGCAGCTATTCAAAAGTTGGCGGAAGAGAAGGAGGGACTGGTATTCATTCTATGGGGTGCATATGCTCAAAACAAAGGCGCGGTTATTGACAAAGAAAGACATCACGTGATCCAGAGCCCACACCCATCACCTTTTGCGGCACATAGAGGTTTTTTCGGCAGTAAACCTTTCTCTAAAACGAATGACTTTTTGCAAGCATCCGGACGAGCAGAAATTAGCTGGTAGGTTACTCTTTGGTTTTTGAAGGTATTAAAAAGAGAACCCACAATTGCAATAATGGACATTGACCCCAACGATCATTACTACTACAATATTTACGAACAGCAACGAGAGAAACAGAGCAAGGTGAAAGGTTTTTTGTCTATGCTTGTGCTTATGGCTGGTGGAGCTGTTTTGTTTCTTGTGCTATTTATGGTTGTGGCATATTTTAAATAAAAGCATCAATTGATGCCTTTAAAAATCCTGCTCCATCTGATTTTTCTGAGAAATGTTTTGGACTCATCCAGCGACATCCAGATGAAAGAAGCTTCTCCCACGACATAGTCTTCTGGAACAAAACCCCAATATCGGGAGTCAGCGGAGTTGTGTCGGTTGTCACCCATCATGAAATAATAGTCTTTGGTGAAGGTATAATCTGACACTTGCTCGCCGTTTATGTAGAGTTTGTCTATATCGATTTTTACATCACCGAGTTCTTCATAATCCTCTATTGTAGACCCGTATTTTGCGAGTGAGTATTCATCAGCCTGGATGGTCATGCCTCTGTAGGGTATTTCCAGAGGGCCGAATCTGTCAGCGTTCCAGGGGTAGTACCTGGCGTCCGGAAAGATGTCGGTTTCAACTTGAGCTGAATCTCTAAGCTGAATTTTCACACTTTCTACAAAATCTAACTTTTCGATTTCCGCAGCTGTTTCTGCGCTGGTCATCACAAAGAATGACGTGATACCTCCTTGTAGTTTAACTGGACGCAAATCCTGCTGCAGATCGTATTTGTCAATGATTTTTTGCCAGTTATGATCCGCGATAATCTTGTTGGCCTTGATGAAGTAGTTGTGCTGCATCAACTCAGGGTTTTCACCCGCCTCTCCGTTGATATATACCTGACCTGCCTTTACTTCTATCACATCACCTGGTATGGCTACACATCTCTTTATATAATGTGTTTTCAAGTCTTTTGGGTGAAAACCTTCATCTGGCCGGGCATTGTACATGTCATCAACGGGGTAGTTGAAAACCACCACATCATTCCGCTCAACTTTGCTCAAAGAAGGCAATCTTAGCTGAGGGAGTTGGATCGCATCTATATATGATGGTGACTCGGTTCCCCATATTTTAGCATGAGTCAAAGGAATCTGAAGTGGTGTTTTCGGAGTGCGGGGACCGTAGTTGATCTTACTCACAAAAAGAAAATCACCAACCAATAAAGACTTTTCCATCGAAGGAGTAGGGATGACATAGGCTTCCATAAATACCCATCTGATGAAAGTAGCAGCAAACACTGCGAATACGATAGCTTCGAACCACTCTTGAGGAATGGTTCGTTTTCTCTTCGGCATTTCAGTAGCTTTTCCTTGATATTCGGCTTTTGAAAAGGCGATATAAACCATATAGAATGGTGCGAAAATTACCCCTACGGATTGATCAAAATATGAGTAGCGGCCAAATGACTTTAGCAGGTCGAGGTGTGCCGTAAGCGCAATGAAGAAGTTGACCACAGGAACGAAAAGCAAGGCGACCCACCATGTTGGTCTGCCAATTATTTTCATGTGGATGTAGTAATTGTAAAACGGCACCCAGCCGATCCAGCCTTTTTCTCCGGCTTTCTCGAAAAACTTCTGATATGCCAATCCCTGACATGCATACCATACCAGTAAGAAAATAATGACAAATGCGGGGCTAAAATCGTTGAAATACATCTATGATTGTTTTATAAAATCTTCCATTGTTAATACACCTGACTGGTTAGTGATCCATTCGGCCACTTTTATTACACCTGCTGCAAAAACTTTTCTGTTATGGGCAGTGTGCTTGATCTCAATACTCTCTAAAGGAGAATGATAATTGACAGTGTGGGTGCCGGGCACGCCAGGTTCTCTCAGCGAAATGATACCGATTGAGTCCTTGTCGTCAGTCTTTTCATTGACCCAGCGTTTTTTACTAGAATTGTTTGCAAGAACGCCTTCAGCAAGCGTGATAGCAGTGCCGCTGGGTGAGTCTTTCTTTTCGGTATGGTGGATTTCTTCCATTTCTACACCGAACCCTCCAAGTGAGGCCATTCGCTCTGCCAACCATTTGTTTAGTTCAAAGAAAAGGTTGACCCCAATGCTGTAGTTTGAAGCATAAAGGAAAGTTCCTTCGTTTTTTTTGCAGAGGTTGGCAATCTCATCATAATGATCGAGCCAACCCGTAGTGCCCACCATGGTAGTGACTCCATTTCCAACGAGTGTTTTTATATTATCATAAGCCGTTGATGGCTGAGAAAACTCAATTGCCACGTCCGTATTGTCGGGGGAAATTTTCCCGATATCAGAGGCATTGTCTGCATCAATGATTTTTGATATTTGATGTCCTGCACCGATGGCCAACGCTTCTATCGCTTTGCCCATCTTGCCGTAACCCACTAGTGCTATTCGCATTACTTAAAATTTAAAGAGACAGTAAACCCTGCCGAACGCGAAAATAATAGAGTTGATTGAATAGATGGGGATATCGTCATGGAAAGGTTCTCATTCACATCAAATTCGTTCAAGTGAGCTGACACGTGTGCGTCCACCACATTGAGTAGATAAAATGCTGAAGTCAGTATGATTAGAAAGTCTCGATTTCGCCTAAATACATCTCGGTTTCTTTCGAGTGTAGTTTCAGAACTGAAGTAATCTGAGTAGAAATTCACCGTAAGCTCGCTATCATCCGTTTCCGCGATCAGCGCATTTTGCATCTCCTGATATATCCGATGGTTGTAATTGATATAGTGAGCAAAAATCACCCCACCTCCGTAGATAAGTGGGATTTTCCAGTATTGGTTGTTGTATGCTTGTCCTAAACCCGGAAGAATCGCTGAGAAAAATGCAGCCTTGTAGGGGTCTAGATCGGAAACCGACTCAAACTCCAGAACAGTATTGTCGGTCATTAAAAAAATAGAGTCCGATTTGCTTATCTGAGCCTGAATGTTCCATGACAGGCAGAACAATAAAGCTCCAAATAAAACCCTAATTCTCATTTTAGAGATTGAGTAAGTCAAGTATTCTGTTGAGTTCATCCGAAGATACAAACGGAATTTTGATCTCACCCTTGTTGTTGGCATCCGCTTTTATTGAAATCTTTGTTCCAAAATGGGACGTTAGCTTAGTCTGCAACTTAGATATTTCTGGATCAGAAGACTTAGGTGAAGCGGTTGGTTTCTCTTTCCCCGATCCTCTAACTAATTCTTCAACCTTCCTTACAGACAGATCCTGACTGAGTATTTTTTTGAAAATATCTAGCTGTAGATCTACATTCTCAATGTTGATGATGGCACGGGCGTGACCCATGGAAATCTTTCCGTCTCGCAGGGCTATCTGAATATCCGGCGGGAGCTTGAGTAATCTTAGGTAGTTATTTACAGTGCTTCTGTTTTTTCCAACGCGATCTCCGAGCTCCTCCTGCTTTAAGTCACACTCGGCCAGCAGGCGTTGGTAACTCAGAGCGATCTCAATTGCATTGAGGTTTTCTCTTTGAATGTTTTCAATAAGCGCCATTTCCAGCATCTGCTGGTCATCTGCTGTTCTGATATAAGCTGGAATCTTTTCTAATCCGGCGAGCTTTGAAGCTTGAAATCTCCTCTCACCTGAAATCAACTGAAACTCGTTTTCGCTTAGTGCACGAACAGTGATAGGCTGTATGATGCCCTGAACGCGAATAGATTCGGCTAGTTCCTCAAGTGCAGTTTGATTGAAATCGGTTCTTGGTTGAAACGGGTTAACCTCGATTTGCTCCAACGCTATTTCGCTGATGGCACCTCTGATGGTCGCCCCAGACCCACTTAACGTTTCTTTTTCCTCATTGTCTTCAAGCAGTGCACCCAGACCTCTTCCTAAACCCGTTCTCTTTTTCCACTTTTCCGCCATGATGATCTTTTATGCAGCTTTTACTTGATTTCTTTCCATGATCTCTTTTGCCAAATTCAGATAGGATAGGGCTCCTTTGCTGTCTGCATCGTGTGCTATGGCAGGTACTCCGAAACTAGGAGACTCACTTAATTTGATGTTTCTAGGAATCAAAGTATCGAAAACCATCGATTTGAAGTGCGTTTTCACTTCCGTTACCACCTGATTGGATAAGTTCAATCTCAGGTCATACATGGTCAGTAGTATTCCTTCTATTGCAAGGTCAGGATTCAATCGTCCTTGAATGATTTTGATAGTATTGAGCAATTTGCCCAGACCTTCCAGAGCAAAATACTCGCACTGTACAGGCACGATTATGGAATCCGCTGCAGTTAAGGCATTTACTGTTATCAGTCCCAATGATGGCGAACAGTCAATGATTACATAGTCGTAATTTTTCTTCACTTCTTTCAAAGCGATTTTCATTTTCTCTTCTCGCTTGGCTATGCTCACCATTTCCACTTCGGCACCAACCAAATCTATGTGAGACGGCAAAAGGTCAAGATATTTAATATCCGTTTTTACAATGCATTCCTTTGGATCCACGCCATCCACCATGCACTCATAAATGCTGTTTTCAACTTCCTTGGGATTTCTTCCAACCCCTGAGGTTGCATTGGCCTGTGGATCGGCATCTACAATTAGGGTTTTGAGCTCCAAAGCAGCCAAACTAGCCGCAAGATTGATAGCTGTTGTTGTTTTACCAACACCGCCTTTTTGATTTGCTATTGCAATTATTTTACCCATAGTTGAATTATGAAGTTGAGTGACTAGTCCTTAAAAGGAAAGAACACAAATATATCCAACATATGCAGAAGATAGACTTATGGATAAAAGAAAACCCCGGAGTATTCCGGGGCTCAATTCTATTAGGTTAATAATCAATTAATTAACACTTGGTATGTGCATAACTAGTTGATTACTTTCCTTTTTTAGGCTTCTTTTTTTTCTGATCCTGAGCCTTCATCGCGTCTTCTAATCTTTGCTGAAAGGAGGATTTCTTTTTATTGGCGTTTTTCTTTCTGTTTTCTTCCAGGATTTTCTTGATTTTGTCTTCATCAATTAGTTTTCTGAAGAGCGCAATTTGACCAAAAGAAACAATGTTTGAAACAAAATAATAAAAAGTCAACCCTGAAGAGTAGCTGTTCAGGAAGAACAAAAACATGATCGGCATGAGGTACTGGAGGGTTTTCATAGGGCCCTGTACCGATGCTGTCATTTGACTGTTTGACCATGTGTAAAGTATAGTCGATGCAGTCATGAGTAAGGTGAATAAACTGATATGATCACCATAAAAAGGAATGGTGAAAGGCAGGTCTAAAATGCTGTCATACGTGGATAGGTCATGCGCCCAAAGGAAGCTTTCCTGCCTTAGCTCTATCGAGTTAGGAAAGAAATAGAACATGGCAAAAAGTATAGGCATTTGTAGTACCATAGGAATGCAGCCACTCAATGGGTTTATACCCACTTTTTGATACAGTGCCATTTGCTCTTGTTGAGCTTTTTGCTGGTCGCCATCATGCTTTTCCTTTATTTCATCTAATTCGGGTTTTAGCACTCTCATCTTGGCCATACCCATGTGAGATGTGTAGGTAAGAGGAGATAGTACGAGCTTAAGTATGATAACCATGATGATGATGATCACACCATAATTAGAGATGTATTTTTCCAGAAAATGGAAAATAGGAATAATCGCAAATTTATTGATCCAAGAAAGTATGCTCCATCCCAGCTCTACGTTTTCACCAAAATCTGAGGCTACAGTTTTTAGTTTAGCATAATTGTTAGGCCCGTAATAGAATTTCAAATCGGTATTGTTGCCAATGAAATCACCATAAGACATATTCATGCTCATGGTTACATTTTTGACAGCCGTGGAGTCACTAAAGTCAACAACTGATGATACATTTCCTGCGGGAAAGGGAACAGTTGAGATTATTGCAGCTGTGAAGAACTTTTGACGGAAAGATACCCAGTTGGTGGGCGAGTCAAAAGATTCTGATTCCTTGTCAGTTGAGGTAGCCGATAGTTCATCTACATCACCGTCTGTAAACCGGTACTTCACCGTAGAGCGGTTTCTGGCGTCTTTGAAGTCTTTCTCTACCCGGTTCATTTTTTGCTCCCAATCAAAGCTGAGGCTATTTTCCACAACGCTCTCCATGCCGGATTGTCTCACTTTCATGCCGATTTCATATCCCGATCCAGGGATGGTGTATTCGTATGAAATAGACCGGCCTGACTCCAATGGTAGCGTGAATAGAACCTTAAGTGAGTCGTCCTGAGCGACATTTGCGGAACTGCTTGTTGTCTCAAAGTACAGGTCAGAGAGGTCTATGGTTTTGGACAGGTGTCCCACTCGGAAATGCTGAGTGCTGTGATTCTCATCAAGAAGCACAAGCGGATTGCCCAAGAAGTCTTTGAATTTCTTAAGTGTTATTTCCTTAATCAAACCACCTTCCGTGCTAAGTTTTAAAGATAGGTCTGTGGTTTCGATCATGATTTCCTTTTCCTCACCAGAAGCATTGGGCGAAAAAAGGCCATATTCCATTTCATTTAATTTAGACACAGCACTATCTGTCAGTGCTGGGCTGCTTTGCTCAACAGATGCCTGACTATTGGAGGTGTCTGGTGGGGTAGATTCCTCTGTAGGAATCGGTTGTTTTGCTGGTGGTTCGGGTGCAAAAAACTGAAAGTAAATAGTGATGAATACCAACATCACAACCAAACCGATGATTTGATTTCTATCCATGATTAATCAATAATATCTAATTTGAATTACTGCTTTTTATTTATCATCGCAGCTTTTACGAATTTTACAAATAGGGGGTGAGGGTTTAGTACGGTCGATTTGAGCTCAGGGTGAAATTGACTTCCAACAAACCACGGGTGGTCTTTTAACTCCACTATCTCTACCAAATTGGTTTCCGGGTTTATACCTGATGCTATCATACCTGCTTCCTCATAAGCCTCTAGAAATTTGCTATTGAACTCATATCTGTGTCTGTGACGTTCGGATATTTTTTGAGTTCCATAAACACCATTGGCTTTTGTGCCTTTTTTAAGCTGGCAAATATAAGCACCCAATCTCATGGTTCCGCCCATATTGATGATGCCTTTTTGATCTTCCATCAGATCAATCACAGGATACTTGGTTTTTTTGTCCATCTCACTGCTGTTTGCCTTTTTGTATCCAAGCACATTTCTGGCAAACTCAATAACAGCACACTGCATACCCAGGCAAATACCGAAAAATGGAACTTTGTTTTCACGGGCATATTTTACAGTAGAGATTTTACCTTCGATCCCTCTTTCTCCAAAGCCGGGAGCTACCAGGATGCCATCCAGATGGCTGAGCATTTTGGATGCATTCTCTTCTGTCACATCCTCTGCGTGAATCCAATCAAGTCTGACTTTACATTCATTGTGAGCACCTGCGTGAATGAAGGACTCGGCTATAGATTTGTAAGCATCTTTAAGCTCCACATATTTCCCAACCAGGCCAATTCTAACCTCGCTGGTTGGGTTTTTGAGCCTTCCTAGAAACTCTTTCCATTGATCAATCTTTGGCTCTTTTTTGTAAGACATCTTAAACTTGGAGAGCACGCGCTCATCAAGCTTTTCCTTTCTCATTAAAATCGGCACATCATAGATGGAATCGGCATCTCTGGCCTCAATCACAGAATTGAAAGGGACGTTGCAAAACAGGGCTAACTTTTTTCTGATATCTGTATCCAAGTGGTGCTCAGAGCGACATACCAGGATGTCAGGCTGAACTCCCGCCTCCAACAATTCTTTAACAGAGTGTTGAGTCGGTTTAGTCTTAAGCTCTCCTGCAGTTTTTAAGTATGGTACCAACGTTAAATGTATAGAGATGCAGTTGGTGGGCCCTAACTCCAGTCTGGCCTGACGAACCGCTTCTATGAATGGGAGTGACTCTATATCACCTACACATCCACCTATTTCGGTAATGACTACATCAAATTTTCCTGTATCACCAAGCTTATAGATGTTATTTTTGATCTCATCAGTAATGTGGGGAACAACCTGCACAGTTTTACCTAAAAACTCACCTTCACGCTCCTTTTGAATTACATTATAGTATATACGGCCTGTGGTAACGTTATTGGCTTGGGAGGTGGGGATATTCAGGAATCTTTCGTAATGGCCCAGATCCAAATCGGTCTCAGCACCATCATCTGTCACATAGCATTCACCGTGCTCATACGGATTAAGCGTGCCTGGATCAATGTTGATATATGGATCGAATTTTTGGATCGTAACTGATAAGCCTCGTGCTTGTAGAAGTTTACCTAGTGATGCTGAAATGATCCCTTTTCCAAGAGAGGAAGTTACGCCACCCGTAACGAAAATGTATTTTGCTTTGGACATTAAAAAAGTGTGATTGCCTAAGTATTGTTACGGGATGCAAAGGTAGGTCTTTCGCCCGAATAACCACGGTGAAAAATAATTATTATCGGAACGGAATGCGGTAGGTTACCGAAGCACCAAAATATCCAATGGGATCATAACTGCTCGTTTCACCAGGAAGCTTTACTGGAATACTATAGCTATAGCTCAACATGAAGTTGAAGTTTTTCACATAAAAGACTATAGGTAAACTGAAGCTATAGTTCATGATACCATATTCGTTGACAGTTGAATTCAGTTCGTTTTGCACGTAATCTGAGATTTCTGCATTGTTGATGTATACAAAGTATTTAAACTTGTTCTTTTGAGATTGAGACAACCGACGGCTGTTGTCGATTCTTCTGAGGCTTTCTAATTCTTCATCTGTAAAACTCACAGTTTCAAAAAAGGCTTGAAATTCTTCAGTCTGTATGATATCGCCGATGTACTGAGCCCGCTGCAATTCAGTGGAATAGTAGTAGTTGTACACATCACTGTTGCCGTATATCACGGCAAAGGAGGGAGCAATTCTGATTTTGTCGAATATCCATTTGTCTTTCAAAGTGAAGGTGCCCGAAATATTGCCAATAAACCTGTGTGCTTTGGTTTGGCCAAACATATAATTGTAGTCCAACGAGGCATAAATGTATTTGGTGCTATATGCTCCCGATAAGTTGAGACTGTTTTTTATAGATGTACTCGTTGTGGAGTCTTTTGACGAGTTGTTGTAAAACCAGCGCTCATAATTTGCAGTGGTGCTCCAGTGTTTGCCAAAAAACTTCATATAACCTAGTGATACTATGGTCAGACTGTATTTTGGATCAAAGGCGCTATTCCAATATCCGGATATATCAGCATAAAGTCCATTTTTGTGATAATAGGACACTCCCGGAGATATGCCGTGCTGGTCAATGCCAAGGTTTCGCCCGGCGCTGAGCACATTACTATTATAGCTTGCACGGATATTGAGTTCTGAATAAATGGGAGTTTGATAGCTAAATAAACTATCGATGAGCAAAAAAACAGACATGGAATCCATCTCCATCTCTAATTGCGCCAATTGATCTTCCACCGAGAGTTCGGATTTCTGAGCACTTGTGCAGAGAACAATCTGGATTAAGGCTAATAACAAGAATGCCTTTTTCAAAAACATGTGGTAGGGGATTGGGCGTTAGTTGTTTCGGCGTTGCTGCATTTGATCGTAAGTTCTTTGTCTATCGTTTTCTGTTCGTCGGCGCTGCATGTTTTCTTCTCTAATGCGCTTCATTAGCATGTTTCTGAAATCCTCCTCGGCCTTTCTCAGATTCATCAACTGGCGACTGGTAACTATTTGTTGCATATGCTGAGCATAGGTTCTATCAAGTTCCAACTGTCTCTCCTTGATCTGATATCCCAGATCCAGAATAGTCTTGCTCTCTTCTTCAGAAGCCTGGCCTGGGTCAAAATTTTGTTTGAGTTCCTGAAATTCTTTTCGAATTTCACGCTGCTTTACGCTGTATTCGCGGTAGATGGGCCAGAATTTCTCCGCTTGCTCAGGGGTGAGTTCCAGACGCTCTGTAATGAGAGCGATTCTTGCCGCCTCAATTTTTTGCAGTGCTTCCTGACTTTGTGCCGATACTCCGAACCCCGAAAGCCATATTATCGATATTACAAATAGCTTTTTCATTATATTCAAAGGTAAATTTCGTTCAAATCGAATGTATTAATCAAGTCATCCATATTTTCTTCATTCAAATCAATACCGTTTAGGTAGTTTGGTGTTTCTAAGAGATCCATTGGGTTATCTGAAAGTGAAATTAGTTCCGCAACCGAAATGTCTGTTTCATCCAAGTATGTGAGTATGGCATCTTCTGATACCTGAGCGAGTAATATTTCGGATTGAGAGACGGTTGGTTTTTCGACTTGAAAAAACCAAAACCCCAGAACCAATGACAAAGCAAGGGCAGGTAGAAGAGACCACTTTGCTGCTGTTCTGAAAAAAGGTCGTTTCTCATCGCTGCTGACTCTAGATTGTATATCTGTAGTTAACTCATCGAAAAACCCGTCAGGAACCTGAAAAGGATGTTTTTTGTCAATATCGTCGAGTTTCATTTTCATTTGTCTTTTAGACAGTTTTGAAGTTAAAAGGTTTAATCCTCAGATAATAACGCCTCTATTTTTTTTACTGCGATATGGTAGCTGGCCTTGAGAGCACCGATACTAGTGCCTGTTACTTCTGATATTTCAGCAAACTTCATCTCATCATAATATTTCATGTTAAAAACAGCTCTTTGCTTATCTGGTAGTTTGAGTAATGCTTTTTGCAGTTTAAGCTGTATTTCATCTCCGCTTATAAGAATGTTTTCATCTATTTTGGATGCTAATTCTGTGGAAACGTCGCTCAGCCTAAGCAAGTGCCTTCTCTTTTTCTTTTGAAGAAAATTAAGACTCTCATTGGTAGCAATTCTGTAAATCCACGTAAATAGGCTTGAGTCTTCCCTGAATTTATGAAGGTTGGTCCATACCTTTACGAAGATCTCTTGGGTGAGGTCAGCAGCGTCATCATGGTCTATTACCATTTTACGCACATGCCAATAGACCCTTTCCTGATAAGATTTAAGCATCAGGTTGAATCCGTAGTGACGAGTCGACTCATCACGAATTTTCTGTATGATAAAGGATTCCTCCAATTTTAGGCGATATTAATACTTAGATTCCTTTAAGAGTAGAAGGTTTAATGTAAGTGACAAATTCTTTTAAACAAACATGCTTATATGTCGTAACATATAATGTAAATACAATCAACTGAAATATATGGGTATATCAGAGGACATAAAACAGGAAAAATTTAAAAGTGAATTAAGTAAAGCAATTATCAATATTATCTACACAAATGGTTGGCTTCAGCAAAGCCAGGTTAATTTGTTTAAACCGCATGGCCTTACGACACCTCAATATAATGTTTTAAGGATTCTTCGAGGGCAGCACCCAAAACCTGCAACGATTAATTTGTTGATAGACCGAATGTTGGACAAGAGCTCAAATGCTTCCAGAATCGTTGATAGACTGGAATCAAAAGGTTTAGTCGATCGTAAACAGTGCTCTGGAGATAGGAGAGCGGTAGATGTATTTATTTCATCGAGAGGCCTTGAGCTTCTTAAGAAAATAGATGAGGAACTTGAAGAGTGGGAGAGTGGCTTGAACACTCTTTCCGAGACAGATTGTAAAACGCTCAGCGATCTTTTGGATAAACTAAGGTCTAAGTCTCAACTATAGGTCTTTGAGGTAGTCGAAGAAACCTGCGCCTTTCCCTTTGGGGCGTATAACGAGCATAGGTACTTCCTCATTTAGTTGAACCAGTCTTTCGGCCTTACTGCCAATAAACAATGCAGCAGCAGCTGTGCGCCCCTTAGCTCCAATAATAAGCATGTCGGCATGTCCTTTTTTTGCTTCTTTGGCTATCACCCCAATAATATTATCATCCTTGTCTAAAGAATAGATAGGGTTAACGTTCAGCCCTTTGATATTGAAATCAGCCATGAAGCGAGCATAATCTTTCGCTGCATTGTCTTTCATTATTTCAGCAAACCCTTCAAAAGTTTTTCCTGCATAATGGTAGCCAGTAGGTACTTGATAGACGTTTTGCACGGTTAGCTTGGTTTTACCTCCAGACTTGCGAGCAAGTGTTATGGCCTTTTCCATGGCGCTTTTGGAATAGTTGGAAAAATCTGTAGCTACCAAAAAATTATTGAAGGCCAATTTCTTGCCTTTAGGCACTATGAGCAAAGAGCAAAGGGCTCTTCTTGCTATTCGTGTAATCAAAACGCCTGCTTTGCGGTCATTTTTTCTACCAAGGATAAATAAATCAACCTTTTGTTTTGCTGAAAGTTTCAAAAGGGTTTTGGTTACTGACCCTTGATCCACAATGACGTTGATGGCTACCTTGACTTCATCGCACTCAAAATGCTCATCCACTGCCTTTTGAATATCAATTCTTCTTTCTTCCAGTGCTTTGTCAACCAGATCTGGAAATTCTTTCTTGAGAGAGTCGGGCAAGTCAAAATCTTTTATCACATTGATGAAAAAGATTTCTTTGGTACCGGAAAGGACGCACAGTTCTGACGCAGCTTTGATAAGGTCTTTATCCATTGCTGAGTGATCAAGGCCGACTAGTACTTTGTTGAATTTATACATCCCGATACTGTTATAATTGGTGCAAATCTAAACTGGTTTTCAATCGTTTGTATTCTCGGTTAGAATATTTTGTCAAATTAACAATTAACTACAATGTTTGAAAATAATCACATAATTGCTCAATCTGCTCTTTGGAGTGCATAGGAAAGTTGGCTATTCTGATGTGGTCAGACTTAAATGGACCATATCCACCACCCAATACCCAGCCTTTGCTCTTAAATTTTTCAATAGTATCAGCACTGCCTTTTGCGCAATGAGCCACAACCACCGTCTTTGATCTGATTGTCTTTTCGGGAATGAATGGCTGGAAATCCGCATGGTTTTCCAATGCCTGATAGAGGATGGTGGACTTATATATGGTCTCGTTCTGTATGTTTTTGACTCCCCGATCCAACATATCTTTGGCTACTTTGCCAAGTAAGTAGATTCCCAAAGTATTAGGCGTTTCGGGTGTTTGGTTTTTACTTCCGGTTTTTACCAACTCACCTAAGCTATGATAGCTGCCCGTGGAAATACCTTTCGATTCTAAAAGCTGCGCTTTCTCAATACATTTTTCATTTACAATCCATACTCCTAACCCCGAAGGAAGACCAAACGATTTTTGCACAGAAAAATAGGCTGTATCCACCTTGCTAAAATCAAAATCAATGCAAGGGAATGCGCTTACGCCATCTATAGAGATAAGTTTGTCGGGGTGTTTTGTCCGCAAGTCGTAAATATCTTTCAGAGGGAACTGGTATCCGATACTGGTTTCGTTGAGTGTGCAAGAAATGAGTTCTGCTTGCTCTGGTA
Source organism: Cyclobacteriaceae bacterium (assembly GCA_039944535.1). GTDB lineage: Bacteria > Bacteroidota > Bacteroidia > Cytophagales > Cyclobacteriaceae > JAMZMI01. Next base: position 144,863 of record JBDUYP010000014.1, on the reverse strand, counting down.
CGGAAAAATCGTCAAATGCCCCGCCTGCAGGCATCTCTTTAATGCTCGAAGATTTTTGATATTGCTGAGTGAATGAATAGAATTTTTTGGAGAAAGAACCATTGACAAAATGATGTGAGCTGTTCTCTATTAGGTTTTGAATGATTCTCTCCCAAATTTCATTGGCGGATGATGTGAAATAGATTTCGTACCCGTCTGGCAGTTGAAGCAGTTCTTTTAGGTTACTTCTGGTTTCTGAGAAAACGGATTCAAACGCCTTGCTTCTGTGAGAAATAGAGCCTATATCATTTCTAAGGGCTGAGCGAAGGTGGTCTTCTACTGTGTAATAGAGCTGGGTAGGGCCAGGAGTGAAAAATATTTTTTTATGCATTAGTATTCGGTAATTACAGCGTAATTTTACAACACTTTTCAGACATTACATTTTTAAATCTGAGACTAAAACAAGACCGAGTGAGTGGAATGTAAAGAGCGGGCCCCATCTTCATTTGAAGACCTCATTCAGATTCTGAAACAGGATAACAGGGGATTATTGATACGTTTTTACAGCTCAAATCCTTACTATATAGGGGTTTAAAAATTCAGTTTGAAAAGCTTTGGCTTTCGGGATACCCGAAAGCTTTTTTTATGCCCGGGTTTCTAGCCACTTAAATGTTCTGTTGACTATTTTGAGGGCAAGTTTGATCTTTTTGAAGCTGATAAGATCTTTTGCCTCATCGTACATAGTCACACCGTCAGCGAAAAGAACAATTTGTGGAACTTCATCGTCGATTCCTGCAATCTCTGCAACTTCCCTCGAAAGGCTTTTGAGGTTATAATCCAAGGTGTAAACGTCAACTTGATCTGGAGTGATCGTCCAGTTGGTTTCCAGCTCGTTTTTTACACGATTGCTTTCCGAGGAAGCAGGATCATGTTTTAAAATAAGAACAGGCTTGTATCTGGATTCCTGAATCACGTGATCCAATTCCTGCTTACTTGATAATGTTTTCCAATGCGGTGAAGTTTGACTCATCTATCTCTGTATTTCAACTAATTTTAAATAAATACTATCGCTGAAGCCAATATGTTTAACAATTTAAAGTATAATGTTGATATAACACTAATACAAAACACGGAATCTTATAGTGGCTTTAATCTTCTTGAGGCTATCTATTACCAGTTCATCATAATCCTTGTTGATATCGGTAATAACGTAACCAGTATCCTCATTTGTTTTGAGGTGTTGCCCAACCACGTTTATATCGTGTTTGGCTAGTACATTGTTTATTTCGGCAAGCACTCCTGGCTCATTCTTATGATGGTGAATAAACCTGTGAGCATCCGTCAGTTTAGGTAATACAATGTTCGGAAAGTTTACGCTCCCGCTGGTTGATCCTGTATTGATATAGTCCATGATTTTACCAGGAACGAAATCCGCGATGTTTTCTTGTGCTTCTAACGTACTTCCTCCAATGTGAGGGGTTAGGATAGTATTTGGTAAACCTCTCAATTCAGAAATAAACTCATCACTGTTGCTCATTGGCTCTTCAGGGAACACGTCAATTCCTAAGCCTTTTATTTTGCCAGATTTCGCATGTCTTTGAAGTGCAGCGATATCCACCACATGTCCTCTGCTTAAGTTGAGGAACACAACTCCATCTTTCATTTGACTAAATTCAGCATCACCAAAAATGTTTTTGTTGGATGCTCTACCGTCAACGTGTAGAGTGATTATGTCTGATGTAGATAGAAATTCATTGAGATCTTTGATCTGCTCGGCATTACCCAGAGCTAGCTTTTCTTCTATGTCATAGAACTGGACTTTCATACCCAAAGATTCGGCTACAACAGAGAGTTGACTACCGATGTTTCCATAACCATAGATACCTAGTTTTTTTCCCCTGATCTCAAAACTGTTCTTTGCCGATTTGTCCCACTCCCCCTGGTGCATGGAATTGATTTTGTCTGGCAGATTTCTCATTAAAAGGATGATTTCGCCAATGGCCAACTCTACCACAGATCGTGTGTTAGAATATGGCGCGTTGAAAACGGCAATACCTTTTTTGAGGCATGTTCTAAGGTCTATCTGATTGGTGCCGATACAAAATGCACCAACGGCTAACAGCCGATTTGCATTTTCAAGCACCTTGGCGGTGACCTGTGTTTTAGACCTTATGCCCAATATGGAAACACCTTTGATCGCTTCAGAGAGCTCATCTTCGCTCATGCCAGCGGGATATACTTCTACCTGATATCCCTCTTCTTTCAGCTTCTGTATTCCGTGATCATGGATGTTTTCCAGAAGCAATACTTTGATTCTGTTTTTTGGGTAAGAGAGTGCTCTGTCCATTTTGTTTACAAATAAAAATTCATCGAGGTTAGGAGCTTCGTGATCTGCATTTTGTAACACGTTTTCTCTCCTTATGTTTTCTGTAAAGGCATAAAATTGATGCGCTATACCTGCCTTTTTTATTTCATAATCTGTGTAGCCGTCACCTAAGACAAATATTTCTCCCGAAAGATTCAGAGCTTCTATTTGCTTGGGTTTTCCCCCGTTTCTGGATAGTAAATTATCAGGGTTAAAGCCGATGATGTTATCCTGATCATCATAGATAAATTCGTTGGCATAGACCTGCTCAGATCTTATTCCATATTGTGCTACGATGGGAACAATAAAATCTTTGAAGCCATTGGAGACGATGTATATCTGATCCGAATATTGCTTCACAAACTCCTTGTTTCTTTTGAACGAAGGACTAACCTCTTTGCTCAAACGATTGACAAGATCTGGTAAGTGGGATTTTTTTGCCTGAAGGATCTCCAACCTTTGTTCCAGAGATTCACGCAGTGATAGTTTGCCCTCCATACCCAGATCTGTAATATCTTTGATTTGTTGAAGTGCCTTTTTGCCATCAGGGTGATCCTGAAGTGAAATTTCGCATAACACATCAAGGGCCTCCACACGTGTGAAAGTACTATCAAAGTCTATTACAAAATGTTTCAATTTTTCCATAAGTTCGCTTAATCCTCCGGGCCGCAAAATTAAATACCTTGAAGTCTAATAAAACAATCCTTCTGATTTTATTATTTATAATTTTTCAGAATAAAAGTTGGAGTCAGAATAAAATTGACAGTGCAAACCAAATTTTAGCCGACAATGTTGGCCAAATTGTAGAACATGCTATTCTACATAAGGCTTTTCCCGGCTGTGTGGTTTTTGCCTCCAAAGGGGGAATCCCTTTTCATTTTTCGGCTTACGGTCATCATACTTATGACAGCATTAGGCAGACCAGAGTGGATAATATTTTTGATCTGGCCTCAGTCACAAAAGTAGCAGCCGCTACGCTGGCACTTATGAAACTGTATGAAGAGGGGGAGTTTGACCTTGACGATCCAATTGGAAAATATATAGATGGGTTAGGATGGAGTGATGTGAGGAAGGCTACTTTTCGGGAAATTTTAGCTCATCAGGCTGGCTATAAAAGCTGGATTAAATACTACGATAGAGTAAAGCGAAAAAACGGCAAATATAGAAGGAAAACCTTGTCTGACGAGCAGTCAGAAGTATATCCCTTCAAGGTTTCAGAGGGACTTTATTTACACGCTGACTTTTATTCCAAAATAAAAAAGTATATCAGGCGCTCTGAGGTAAGTGATGAGAAGCAATATGTTTACTCTGGTCTGTTTTTCTATTTGGTGCCAGAGTTAGTGCAGAATTTAACAGGGAAATCTTTTGATGAGTATTTACTCGATGAATTTTACGGCCCCATGGATTTGCAAACACTGTCTTTTAATCCTTTAGAGACGTTTGATCCTTCGCAAATCGTGCCTACAGAGATTGACTCATTCTTTCGCATGACACCCATACACGGTACAGTTCATGACGAAGGAGCTATATTGATGAAAGGTGTTTCCGGCAATGCGGGCCTATTCGGCAATGCAATTGATTTGTCTCATTTATTTCAGATGCTATTGAATGGAGGGAAATATGATTCGTTGCAGCTGTTGAGACCAGCAACGATTGACTTATTTACTACGTGCCAATATCCAGCCAATGGTAATAGGAGAGGGCTGGGGTTTGATAAGCCTTTGCTCGAATATGATTCATTGACAAGCAGTGTTGCAAAATCTGCTAGTTTTCAGAGCTACGGACACTCAGGCTATACCGGAACTTTTGTATGGGCAGACCCCAAATACGATCTTTTATATATTTTCCTGTCTAATCGTGTGTACCCTACACGAGATCAAAGAGCCATTTACGAGCTCAATGTGCGCCAACAAATCCAACAGCTCCTTTATGATTATGCTGAGCAAATTGATTAATTCAAACTTATTGAAACATTAAACCTTTAGTTTTGTTCATTTTGAGATAGAAATAATTTTTTTTCATCTAAAACAGCCACTTCGATATTGTGTTAGATATACACTGGTTAGACTTACTCATCTTTATTTTTTACATGATTGCAATGCTCGGAGTAGGAGCATTTTTTTTGAATAAAAACGAAAGCACCGACGACTATTATGTAGGGGGCCGCAGTATGAGCAAATGGCATGTAGGCCTGTCTGTGGTGGCAACCGACGTTGGTGGAGGGTTTTCTATAGGTCTTGGTGGTTTAGGCTTCACTATGGGTATTTCAGGATCATGGATGCTCTTTACTGGACTGATAGGTGCATGGCTTGCTGCTGTTATTCTGATTCCTCGCTTAAGCAGACTCCCTCAATTCAAAGAGTTATTTACTTTCCCGCAAATCTTCGGCATTTTTTATGACAAGAAGACCGCCCTTCTAGCGGGATTCATATCGGCCATTGGTTACATAGGATTCACAAGTTCGCAGCTACTAGCAGGAGCCAAGTTGGCTTCTTCAACTTTTACAGGCCTGAGCCTACAAACCGCACTCATTATAATGGGGGTAATCGCTGTGGTTTATACTGTAATGGGTGGCTTGAAAGCGGTAATATATACGGACACCATTCAGTGGGGACTGTTACTTGCAGGGTTGGTGTTTATTGGCATACCGATGGGATATGTTAGCGTGGGTGGATATGAAGGTATAGTGAAGAGCCTTCCACCAGAGTTTCTTTCTCTTTCAAATATCTCATGGCAGGATATAGTCAATTGGGGGGTCACCATAGTGCCGATCTGGTTTGTGGGGATGACTTTGTATCAAAGAATATATGCTTGTAAAAGTGAAAAAGAAGCACAGAAAGCCTGGTATATTGCCGGGCTTTTCGAGTGGCCAGTCATGGCATTTATGGGTGTACTGCTGGGAATGTTTGCAAGAGTAGGAGCTGAGTCCGGTATGTTTGAGTATCTGGGGTACTCTTCTGCATCAGGTATGGATGCCGAAATAGGGCTTCCTCTATTGCTGAGAACGATCCTGCCAGCAGGACTTATGGGACTGATGATGGCTGCTTATTTTTCCGCAGTGCTTTCCACAGCAGACAGTTGTCTCATGGCGGCTTCAGGCAATCTGGTAACCGATATTATCAATTTTAAGGGAACTGACAAGGGCAAGTTTTTAAGACTTTCTCAATTGGTTACCTTTGCCATTGGAGCATTTGCGTTGATTCTGGCCTCATCTATGCAAAGTGTGCTGGAATTGATGCTTTATTCCTACGCTTTTATGGTGTCGGGGCTGCTCGTCCCCGTTTTGGGTGGTCTATTCTTAAAGAAGCCAAACCCTAATGCAGCGTTTTGGTCTATGCTCTTTGGAGGCGGGACGACCATTACTTTAATCTTAATGAGTACGCAGTTGCCTTTTGGTTTGGATGCCAATATTTTCGGAATAAGCATCTCATTGATAGTCTTTTTAGTGTTGAATCAGTTTAAATCAAAATAGAAATAAAATGATGAATATAGATGTGCTCGGCCCATCCGACATAGTTGGAATGATCGAGATGGATCAAATAGCAGATTTTCTTTATGAACACCTGGATCAGTACGGAGATGAAAAAGAGGATATCAAGAAAGCAATTGATTATGCCTTGAACAAAGGGATTACACCTGGAGGATATATTGTAAGAGGAAGGGAAGGCAGTGAAATCGTAGGAGCTGTGGTAGTCAACAGGACAGGAATGCAAGGGTATATTCCTGAAAACATTCTTGTGTACATAGCTGTGAATTCTGAGTGTCGAGGTAAGGGATATGGTAAGTTACTCATGCAAAAGGCAATTGATACAGCTGAAGGCAATATTGCGCTACATGTAGAGCCTGATAATCCTGCGAAAATCCTTTATGAAAAACTTGGGTTTACTAATAAGTATTTGGAAATGCGCCTTAGCAAATCCTAAAACCATGACCAAGGAAATATTGGATGCAGCCGAGAGGTTGAGAAAACATCTGCATAAAAACCCCGAACTGTCCTGCAAGGAAGTGGAAACTTCGGCTCATTTGAAAGCACTCATTGAAGAGGAGTGTAAACCAGATGAGCTTCTTGCTTTTAAAAAGCATGGGTTAGTTGCTGTTTATAAGGGACAAAAAGAAGGTAAAAACGTTCTGATTCGTGGCGATTTTGATGCCCTTCCCATTCAGGAGACAAATGATTTTGAGCATAAATCTCAAAGGCAAGCTGTCAGTCACAAGTGTGGTCATGATGGTCACGCCTCCATATTGTATGGTTTAGCCAGAGTTTTGGCTGACCAGCGTCCATCCGAAGGAACTGTTTATCTCCTTTTTCAACCTGCGGAAGAGAATGGTGATGGAGCCAGGGGGATGATAGAAGATCCGCTATTTAAAAAAATGAATCCAGACTATGCTGTGGCATTACACAACTTGCCAGGATATGATTTGCACGAAATTGTATTTAAGGAAGGGGCGTTTACAGCTGCGGCCAATAGCATGGTTATTAAACTCTTGGGCAAAACGGCACATGCGGCAGAACCAGAAATGGGGATAAATCCCGCACTGGCGATGGCTCAAATTACATCAGAAATTTTGGCCTTGAATAAGCCGAACCTTGATTCTGATGACTTTCAAATTGCTACACCCATATATTCGACCATGGGAGAGAAGTCTTATGGTGTTTCCGCCGGATATGGCGAGCTTCACTTTACCCTCAGGTCCTGGCAAAATGATGTAATTCAGAATTTTGAAAAGCAGTGCGAGCAGATAGCAAAAAGTATTGCTGCCAATCACAACCTTCAAATAGATATAGACTGGACTGAAAGTTTTTTTGCCAATAAGAATGATGCTACCGTGGTGAACGCAATTCAGGAGGTAGCAAAAGAAAATCGTTTGAAACATGCTGAAAGAACTACACCATTTAAATGGGGCGAAGATTTTGGTATTTTTACTGAAAAGTATGCAGGTGCGATGTTCGGAATTGGAGCAGGTGCTGATTCGCCAGCCTTGCACAATCCGGATTATGATTTTCCTGATGAACTAATAGAAACCGGTATCAAGATGTTTCACGGTTTAATATCCAAACTTCAACACTAAATGTTTACAACCTCACAAATTGAGCTCGATCAATCGGCATTGGCCAATAACCTCAAGTACATCCGTGAGATGATCGGCCCTGAAGTCAGGTTTTCTTCAGTAATAAAAGGCAATGCCTATGGTCACGGAATTTTTGAGTTTGTACCAATGGCTGAAGCTCTTGGTGTAGATCACTTTTCAGTCTTTAGCGCGGACGAGGCTTTCGAAGTTATCAATACCAGTATGAATAAGTCGGAGGTGATGATAATGGGGTATATCGACAATGCAGATTTGGAATGGGCAATTTTGAATGATGTGGAGTTTTTTGTGTTTGAATTGGACAGGATTGAAAAGGCTCTTGAAATTGCCAAAAAATTCAACAAACCTGCACGCATCAATATTGAATTTGAGACAGGACTTAACCGTACAGGGTTCGATAAAAAAGGAATATTACAGGCGATTGAGTTGCTTCGCAAAAATGAAGGTCACTTTGAAATGATGGGCGATTGCACACATTTTGCAGGAGCAGAGAGCATAGCCAATTACCTAAGGGTCAAAAACCAAATTAAGAAATTCAATAAAATGGATGCCCTGCTCCGGCGTGAAGGTTTCGAACCCATGAGAAGACATTCTGCCTGCTCAGCGGCAGCCATCTCTTACCCGAAAAGCCGCATGGATATGGTTCGAATAGGCATTATGCAGTATGGGTTTTGGCCGAGTAAGGAAAGCTTTATCGATTGCATTAAAAACTCAGAAACCAGGACCGACCCTTTGAAACGCGTGATCAAATGGACAAGCAGGGTAATGGATGTTAAAGAAATCAAAACTGGCGAGTTTATTGGTTATGGAACCACTTTTATGGCTTCAGATAATATGAAGATAGCAACCGTACCCGTAGGTTACAGTCATGGATATTCTCGCTCACTCAGCAATCAGGGCAGGGTGTTAATAGGAGGAAAGCGACTAGCGGTAGTGGGGATTGTAAATATGAATTTACTGATAGTGGATATTTCTGAATATCCTGAAGCTAAAAAAGGAGATGAGGTTGTACTCATTGGAGACCAGGGAGATAATTCCATATCTGTCGGATCATTTAGTGAATTGAGTAATCAATTGAACTATGAGTTGCTCACAAGATTACCAAGAAATATCCCTCGCAAAGTGGTTAATCAACCACAGTTAGTTAACGAAACAAGTAATAATGGCATTTCTAAAGCTTAAAAGAAAATCCTTACAACATAATTATAAGTTCATTGCAAAAAAGCTTGACAAGCAAGGCATTGAATGGGGGGTGGTGTCAAAACTACTCTGTGGGACGGTAAAATATATTCAGGAGATTGTTGATCTTGGAGTCACAGAGATACATGACTCCAGAGTGAGCAATCTCAAAAAAGTCAAGCAGATCGACCCTAATATTCAGACAGTATATATTAAGCCTCCTGCTAAAAAAGCCATTAAGAGTGTGGTAGAATATGCTGATGTTAGTTTCAATACAGAGCTATCCACCATTCGCATGCTGTCTGAGGAGGCCGGCAGACAGGGCAAGCTGCACAAGATCATCATTATGATAGAGATGGGGGATCTTCGAGAGGGGGTATTAGGAGATCAGTTGCTGGACTTTTATGGTAGCATTTTCGAGCTTCCACATATTACAGTTGTAGGGTTGGGCACTAACCTCAACTGTCTGTATGGTGTGATGCCATCACAAGATAAGCTGATTCAGTTGAGTTTATATAAACAATTGGTCGAGGCGAAGTTTGACAGAAAGATCGAATGGGTTTCGGGAGGTACATCGGTAGTCTTTCCTCTTCTGCTAAACAAACAATTACCAAAAGGGATCAATCACTTTAGGATAGGAGAGATGCTTTACTTTGGAAATAACCTATTTACAAATGAGACGATCAAAGGCATGAAAACCGACGTTTTCACCCTTCATGCGCAGATTATTGAATTGATAGAAAAACCCAAAGTGCCAACAGGAGATCTTGCGCAGAACCCGTCAGGAGAACAATTTGAGATCAATGAAGAGGACTATGGTAAAACCAGTTATAGAGCAATCCTTGACTTAGGCTTGTTGGATATCTCTACAGATTTTCTTGAACCAATTGATCATGATGTGGAAATAACTGGAGCAAGTTCAGACATGATCGTGACAGACCTGGGAGCCACCAAAAGTCATTATAAAGTAGGTGATTGGGTTAAGTTCAAATTGAAGTATATGGGAGCTTTAGGATTGCTTAATTCCAATTACATTGAAAAGGTTGTAGAGTAGGTTGAAATAAAGTTTCAAATTGTTCTTATTTATAATCAATCCAAATAAGCTTGTTAGGTAATTCTACACCATGCTAAAGGACTGTAAATCAGAGTTTTTGAGAGTTTAAATGATTCATATCGCATCCAAAAAGGATAAAAATCATGTTAAAAACAGCTTTTGAAAAACCTAACCCTAGTGTTACATTTGTACTCGTTTGATTTCGACTAAAGAAATAAATGCATTTAGACAACCTATCCTTTCGCAAAGCCATCAATAAAACATTGCTGGCAAGTATATTTTCCCTTGTATTTCTTCTCTCGTATGGCGTTCAGGCTCAGGACGATTCTGATGGTATTCCTACCGATGATGCCATAGTTTCTGCAGGTGAGAGCCTATTCAGCGGGAACTGTGCTCAGTGCCATTCAATCCACGAAGTGGTCATTGGTCCGGCATTGAAAGATGTTAACGAGAGAAGACCTAAAGAATGGCTACTTAAGTGGATAAGAAATTCACAAAAGGTCATCCAAAGCGGAGACGAGTATGCTGTAGACCTATATAACGAATATAAGAAAAATGTGATGCCGTCTTATCCTTTTTCGGATGAGCAGATCACGTCAATTCTTGCTTATGTAAAAGTTGAGTCTGCAAAAGAGCCTGTTAAAGAAGAAGTAGCGGCTACTGATGAAGGTGGAGGCTCTGCGGACGCAGGAAATAATATATCATCAGCGTATCTAACAGCTATTCTTGTTGTACTGGTGGTTGTGCTAGTGCTTATTTTGGTTGTATTAGGACTGATAGTTTCCGTTCTATCCAAATACTTAAAAGAAGACAAAACCCTTGATGCAGAGGATGTTGAAGTTGTAGAGCAAAAGTTTGACCTGCCTAAACTCATTAAGAGTAATGCCTTTATAGGCATGGTTGTATTTGTTTTTACAGCATTGGTTCTAAAGACCTTGATCGATGGAGCATTTACCATTGGCGTGCAGCAAGGCTATATGCCTACTCAACCGATAGCTTTCTCGCATGAGTTGCACGCTGGTCAATATGAAATTGATTGTAACTATTGTCATACTGGGGTTAGAAAAAGCAAGTCTGCGAACATTCCTTCTGCCAATATTTGTATGAACTGTCACTCGGGTATCTCCAATGTTGGAGGAGCGAGCGGTGTTTCTGATGAGATTGCCAAAATCTATGCAGCAATCGATTATGATCCTGAGACCGGGGAGTACGGAGATAATCCACAACCAATTGAATGGGTTAGGGTTCATAATTTGCCTGATTTGGCATACTTCAATCACTCACAGCACGTGAAAGTTGCTGATTTGGAGTGCCAAACTTGCCACGGCCCCATTGAAGAAATGGATGTTGTCTATCAATATTCTACACTAACCATGGGATGGTGTATCAATTGCCACAGAGAAACCGAAGTAAATACAAAAGATAACGATTACTATACTAATCTAGTCGAGTTGCACGAAGAGCACAGCAAAGAGCCACTGAAGGTCGAAGATATCGGAGGTTTGGAATGTTCTAAATGTCACTATTAATCAACTAGCTTAAGCGAGTATATATTCTGGAAATATGAAAGAGACCAAGAAGTACTGGAAAGGATTAGAGCAGCTAAAGAACACAGAGGAGTTCCAAAAGCAGGCGAATAAAGAATTTCCTGAATACCTTCCAATATCTTCATCTGAGGGAGATGAATCTTCAAGAAGAGATTTCCTTAAGTTGATGGGATTTGGCTTAGCAGCTGTTTCTTTGGCAGCTTGTGAGACGCCCGTAAGAAAGGCTATTCCTTACGTTAGAAAGCCAGAGGCAATAGATCCTTCTAATGCCAATTTCTATGCTTCAACGTTTGTAAGCGGTAGCGACGTTCAACCTGTTTTGGTTAAAACGCGAGAAGGAAGACCTATTAAAATAGAAGGAAACAAGATGTCACCAGTTTCTGGTGGTGGTACTTCTGCTCAGGCTCAGGCTTCAGTACTTAGCTTATATGATAAAGAAAGGTTGGTCGCGCCTCTTGTTGGAGGTAAGAAAGCTACCTGGGAAGAACTTGATGCTGAAGTAGCGAAAGGTTTTGCTGCCACAGGAGGAAAGGTAACGATAGTTTCTAACTCTATTTCCAGCCCATCTACCCTAGCTGCAATTGCGGAGCTTCAAAAGAATTATGAAGGAGTGGAGTTGGTAGAGTATGATCAAATGTCCGCTGATGGAACTATTTCTGCATATGAAGCTGCATTTGGCAAGAGAATGTACCCTGTTTTTGATCTTTCGAGGGCTAAGGTAATTGTGAGTTTCGGGTATGACTTTATTGGTTCAGCTCCAAATTCTACATTATATAGTAAGCAATTTGCCCAGACAAGAAAGCTTGGTGATGGTAAGAAAGATATGTCTAGACTTTATTCGTTTGAGTCTAATCTTTCACTTACCGGAGCAAATGCTGATTATAGAACATTGATTAAGCCTTCTCAGGAAGGAGCTTACTTAGGCAACCTTTACAATGCAATCGCTTCTAAAGTAGGTGCACCATCAGTATCAGCTTCCAAGGTTGAAGATTCAGCTACGCTCAATAAGGCAGCTAGCGATTTGCTTAAAGCAAAAGGAGCTGCTGTGGTAGCAAGTGGATCGAATGATCAGAATATTCAGTCGTTGGTTATTGCAATCAATGATCTTTTAGGTGCTTACGGTGCAACCATTGATGCTTCTAAGACTTTAAATACGAGAAAAGGTAATGACGCCAAGTTCTCTGCATTCGTAAGAGGTTTAAAATCAGGATCTGTTTCAGGTGTTATATTTTACAACTGTAACCCTGTTTATGACCACCCAATGGGAGTTGCAATTGCTGAAGGTATTGCTAAAGCTAAGTTTTCACTGTCAACATCAGATAGAAAGGACGAAACAGCTTCTGCTGTTAAACTACAGGCGCCAGACCATCATTATTTGGAGTCTTGGAATGATTTCGAGCCAATAACTGGTTCTTACAGCCTTTCTCAGCCAACTATTCAAAATATTTTCGATACTCGTCAGGCACAGGATTCATTCCTTACATGGGCGGGTGTTGAGTCTTCATATTATGATTTTGTCAGATCAAACTGGGAGACCTATGGTTACCCAAGTGCATCTGGTTTTAGCACATTCGATGCATATTGGGACAAATGTCTTCATGATGGTGTTTACGAATTTCCTGTAGAAGGAGAGACGGCTTCTCCTTCAGTAGATGTTAGTTCAATTAGCATTCCTGCTGCTTCTGGGGCAGGTCTGGAATTGGTTCTGTATCAAAATTATAGTGTAGGTGATGGTACACAGGCCAATAACCCATGGTTACAAGAAATGCCTGACCCGATTACCAAAGCAACTTGGGACAACTATATCACAGCTGCGCCTAAGCAAGTAGAAGAGTGGGGTATAGAGTTGGGAGATATGACTACTCAGCTAGCTAAGCTAACCGTAAACGGAACTACGGTTGAAGTTCCAGTAATGGCTCAGCCGGGACAAGCTTACGGTACTATAGGGTTGGCTGTGGGTTATGGAAGAACCACAGCAGGTAAAGTAGCGGATGGGGTTGGTGTTAATGCTTATCAATTTGCTTCTACCAAAGGAGGAGTTTCATACTCAATCACTTCTGGAGTTAGTGTAGAGCCAACATCAACTCAATATAAAGTGGCTCAAACACAGACACACTCTACTTATATGGGGCGTGAGACTGTAATTCAGGAGTCCATACTTTCAAAATATCAAAAAGATCCTCAGGCAGGTAGAAACTTCCCTCAGATTGCGACATCTGAAGGGTGGAAGAAACCAAACGCAATATCTCTTTGGAATGGCCATGTTTATCCTAACCACCATTGGGGATTGATGATTGACCTCAACTCATGTACAGGATGTGGTTCTTGTACAGTGGCTTGTCAGGTTGAAAACAATATTCCTGTTGTGGGTAAAGAAGAGGTGCTTAATCGCAGAGAGATGCACTGGATCAGGATTGATAGATATTACAGTTCTGATGCTGAAGAAGATGATTTGAGAGCGATGGAAATAGCTGCCGAAAATCCGGAAGTTACTTTCCAGCCTATGATGTGTCAGCAATGTAACAATGCTCCTTGTGAGACTGTTTGTCCTGTTGCAGCAACAACTCACAGTAGTGAAGGGCTAAATCAAATGACTTACAACAGATGTATTGGTACAAGATATTGTGCTAATAACTGTCCATATAAAGTGAGAAGATTTAACTGGTTCAAGTATCACGACAACAAGCAGTTCGATAAGAACTCAGCGATGAACAGTGATTTGGGTAAAATGGTATTGAATCCAGATGTGACTGTTCGAGCAAGAGGAGTGATGGAAAAATGTACTTTCTGTGTGCAGAGAATTCAGGCAGGTAAGCTCGAAGCGAAAAAAGAGGGAAGAAGACCTGGTGATGATGACGTAACAACGGCATGTGCAAGTGCTTGTCCTTCAGAGGCATTGGTTTTTGGAGACATGAAAAATCCAGAGAGCAGAATTTCTCAAATGTTGAAAATAGAGAATAAAGAGAAAAGTGTTGAGGCTAAGGAGCCAAGAGCTTATCACGTGCTTGAGGAATTGAGAGTGATGCCGAATATTTGGTATTTGACCAAAATCAGAAATAAAGACGAAAACGCTAAAAAAGAAGCGGAAGCATAAAATTGCCCACGCGTAACATATAGATTATGACTTCAGAATCTGTTATTAGAGAACCTTTAGTTACCGGTGGAAAAACGGTACATGATGTTACTCAGGATATTTGCAGTAGAGTAGAGCAAAAGCCGGCTAAATCTTGGTTGCTCGCTATGGCTGTTTCACTTGCCACTTTGGGTGTTGGATCTATCGCCGTTGCTGCCCTTCTTTGGGAAGGAATAGGAATGTGGGGATTGAACAAAACCGTAGGCTGGGCGTGGGATATCACCAACTTCGTATGGTGGGTTGGTATCGGTCACGCTGGAACTTTGATTTCGGCTATTCTTCTTCTTTTCAGACAGAGATGGAGAATGTCAATCAACAGAGCGGCTGAAGCCATGACTATTTTTGCAGTAATCTGTGCTGCTATGTTCCCTGTACTTCACATGGGAAGACCCTGGTTGGGCTTCTATTGGGCGCTACCACTACCAAACACATTCGGTTCTCTTTGGGTGAACTTCAATTCTCCGCTACTTTGGGACGTTTTCGCGATTTCAACTTACTTCTCTGTTTCTTTGGTTTTCTGGTATATCGGTTTGATTCCAGATTTCGCAACAATTAGAGATAGAGCAACTAATAAAATTTCAGCAGCCATTTACGGAGCATTAAGCTTTGGGTGGGATGGAGCTGCTAAAACCTGGTCTCGATATGAAACTGTAGCGTTGATTCTTGCAGGATTAGCGACACCACTTGTACTTTCAGTTCACACTATCGTATCGTTTGACTTTGCAACATCTGTGATTCCAGGTTGGCACACGACCATTTTTCCACCTTATTTCGTAGCAGGAGCGATTTTCTCTGGTTTTGCAATGGTTTTGACCTTGTTGCTGATTACCAGAAAGGTTTACAAACTGGAAGATTATATCACAATTCAACATATTGAATTGATGAATATAGTCATCATTATTACCGGATCAATTGTAGGAGTTGCTTACATCACTGAGCTTTTTATAGCATGGTATTCAGGTGTTGAAGCAGAGCAATATGCATTCTTTAATCGTGCATTAGGGCCTTATTGGTGGGCGTATGCTTCTATGATGACTTGTAATGTTATTTCACCTCAGTTGTTCTGGTTTAAGAAGATTAGAACGAATCTTGCCGCCACATTTGTATTATCGATTGTCGTAAATATCGGGATGTGGTTTGAGAGGTTTGTTATCATAGTTACATCACTTCACAGAGACTTCCTTCCATCAAGTTGGGCAATGTTTTATCCTAAATGGGCTGATGTAGGAGTATATGTGTTCACATTCGGTTTGTTTTTCACGTTGTTCTTTGCTTTTGCCAAGTTCTTCCCTGTGATCAACATGGCCGAGGTTAAGAGTATTATTAAATCAACTGGAGAAAGAAAGTAATAATGTCTGATACAAAGAACTTTTTAGTTGGTGTATTCGAGGATGAAGATGTTCTGCTCGATGCAATCAAAACCGTACGTTCTGGAGGAGTAAAGATCCATGAAGTGTATTCACCGTTTCCTGTTCATGGAATCGACGATGCTTTGGGATACAAAGGCTCTCGACTTACTATTGTTGCCTTTTTGTTTGGCTTGCTTGGCACATCTCTAGCACTAACCATGCAGCTTGGAATGATGACTGTTGACTGGCCAATGATTATTGGTGGTAAGGATTACGCACCGTTTCCGTCTTTCATACCAGTAACTTTTGAGCTTACTGTTTTGCTAGCTTCATTTGGTATGGTAGGGACATTCATGATTATCAGCAATCTAAAGCCATGGGGAAAGCCAAAGCTTTTAGATTTAAGAATAACAGACGACAAACATATAGTGGCTGTTGATCTAGGTAGCAATACCATCAACGAGTCGGAAATAAGCAAATTACTCACTGACTCTGGTGCTTCGGAGGTTAATAAGAAAACCCTTTAATCGCTCATGTTAGGTAAAATATATAGAATAGCAGTTATTTCAGCGGGAGCCATATTGTTGGCTTCATGTGCAGCTGGTCCTGATAATACAGGTCTGGAATATGCACCACAGATGTATCATTCTACACCTTATGAGCCTTTGTCTCAGATTCAGGATAAGGATGCCGGTGCTTGGTTGGATTCTAATCCAGAAGATGAACACGGTGAGTTTTATAACTCAAATGAGCACAATGCATTTGCAATGACAATGCGTGAGCCAGTTGCTGGTACAATTAAACGAGGAGATCTACCAAATCACATAGCCCCAGATGATTATGAGACTGCTGCAAATGAATTGGTTAGCCCTTTCGAAGACCCAAAAGAAGTGTTGAAGGAAGGTAAGGCGCTTTATGATCGCTTTTGCGAACACTGTCATGGAGCTAAAGGAATGGGCGATGGAAGCGTAGGGAAGGTGCTTAAAGGTGTACCCACTTACAATTCTGCTGCTGTAAAAGATAAGCCAGGAGGCCATATTTTTCATGTAATAACTCATGGAAAAGGAAGAATGGGGGCTCACGCGTCTCAGTTGAGCGTGGAAGAACGATGGAAAATCGTGGCGTTTGTACAAACCCTTCAGAAACAATAAAAACAATTTTATCCATTAGAAGATATGGTTGACGAGAAATTTGATTTTACGGGAGGAACGAAAAAGAACCTCTTGATTTTTATAGGTGTTGGGATTGTACTAACCATCATAGGAATACTAACAGTTTCTATGGGGGGAGGGCATCATGAACTGGCAGGTAGTGAGGAAGGCGGTCATGCTTTTCATTGGACTCAAAGATTGTTTGCTAACCTTTGGATTAACAATGTGTTTTTTACTGGTTTGGCTGTCATTGGAGTTTTCTTTTTCACCATTCAGTATGCAGCTCAAGCAGGGTGGTCGTCTGGTATAAAGAGAATCCCACTATCATTTGCCGCATGGTTGCCATATGCAGGGGTTTTGATGTTGGTTATATTCTTTGCAAGTGGACACAGCATTTTTCATTGGATGAGCCATGACGTTTATTTGCCTATTAAGGAAGGTGGAGATGCACTTATTCAAAACAAAGCAGGCTACTTCTTTTGGCCTTTGCACTCAGGAGGATTTCCTTTCTTCTTTGTAGCACGAATGGTAATTTTCTTTGGAGTATGGTATGTTCTTTTCTTGAAATTGAAGAGCGTTGCTTTAAGTGAAGATTTAGATGGTGGATCAGAGAAATGGTACAAGATGAGAAAGCTGTCAGCTATTTTCTTGGTCTTTTTTGCCGTTTCATCTTCAATGTCTGCATGGGATTGGGTCATGTCTATAGATACTCACTGGTTTAGTACCATGTTTGGTTGGTATGTTTTTGCTAGTTGGTGGGTTTCTGGCCTGGCTCTTATTACGTTGATTGTCGTTTTGTTAAAAGATCAAGGGTACTTGTCTGTTGTGAACGCCAATCACCTTCATGATTTAGGTAAATTCGTTTTTGCTTTTAGTATTTTCTGGACCTATATATGGTTTTCACAGTTCTTGTTGATTTATTATGCCAACATTCCTGAAGAGACCATATACTTTTTCGAAAGATGGAAGGAGGGGCCTTATACATCATTGTTTTTCTTGAATCTTATTGTAAACTTTTTCTTGCCATTCCTTATGTTGATGACAAGAGACTCTAAGAGACATGCTAGAATTCTGAAAGTTGTTGCCCCAATTGTAATCATCGGCCATTGGTTGGACTTCTACCTAATGATTACACCTGGTACATTGAAAGGACATGGAGGTTTTGGTTTCCTTGAATTGGGTCTAATGTTTATTTATGCAGGTGCATTCATTTTCGTAGTGCTCAATCAATTAAGCAAAATGCCATTGGTGGCGAAGAACCATCCAATGTTGAAAGAGAGTTTACATCACCATATTTAAGAATAAGAAATAGAGTAATCGAATCGATATGTTGAATTTGATCTTAGTTATAGCGGTTGTTTTGGTTGTTGCCATTTTGGTGTCAATCTTCAGAGTAACAACCCTGGTTGGAATTGCCAAAGGTGATTCAAAAAAGAAAGTACCTACGGGCAATAAGACAAATGCGCTGTTGCTGCTTCTGTTCTTAGTTGTTGGTGTTATAGGTTTCTTCTACTATTCATTTGGTGGATTGGATGAGGGTTTTGTACAGCCTATTGCTTCTGAGCATGGTGTTGTAACGGACCGTTTGTTTTGGATTACAATGGGGTTAACTGGAGTTGTTTTTATCATAACTCAAATCTTCCTTTTTGGATTCGCTTTTAAATACCAACATAAAGAAGGTCAAAAAGCCCATTACTACCCTGACAATCATAAATTGGAGTATTTCTGGACTGGTGTTCCGGCCATTGTTTTGGCTGTTTTAATACTCTTCGGATGGAAAGCATGGAGTGACATCACAGCACCAGCACCAGATGATGCTGAAGTAGTTGAGGTAATGGGATATCAGTATGCTTGGGCAGTAAGATACCCTGGAGCTGACAAGAAACTTGGAGATTACGACTATAAGAAAATAGATGTAACCAATCAAATGGGTATTGATTTTTCAGATAGGGCTGCATTTGATGATTTTATTCCAATAGAGCTTCACATTCCTAAAGGAAAGCCAGTTCTGCTCAAGATTAGAGCAAGAGATGTTATTCACAGTGTTTACATGCCTCATTTTAGAATGCAAATGAATGCTGTACCTGGTTTGCCAACACATTTTTGGTTTATTCCAACAAAAAGTACCGCAGATATGCGAGAAGAGACGGGTAACCCTGACTTCAATTATGAGTTGGTTTGTAATAAGATTTGTGGAAAAGGGCATTTTGCCATGAGATATGTAGTTGTTGTTGATGAACCAGAAGACTATGAGAAGTGGTATGCGGAGCAAACTCCATGGTTGAAACAAAATGAAGATTATTTATCTCACGTTCCTGCCGACCTTCAGGAATTAGCAAAAATCAGTGCTGGTATCGAGATCGAACCAGAAATAGTAGTAGAAAACTCGTTAGTTAGCAGTTCAAATTAAAAGCATTAGAATATGTCAGTTGCAGATATTCACGTAGAAGAGGAAGTACATCATGATGACCATCATGAGCTGAGCTTTATCGAGAAATATATATTCAGTACGGATCATAAAACCATTGGTAAGCAGTTTCTTATTACAGGTATTTTTTGGGCCATTATAGGTGGAGCTTTGTCTGTTATTTTCAGATTACAGCTTGGTTTTCCTGATATGGATTTGGAATGGTTACGTCCAGTAATTGGAAAATGGGTTACCGAGGGAGGTAAACTTGATTCTGAGTTTTATTTGTCACTTGTGACAATGCATGGAACTATCATGGTGTTTTTCGTACTGACAGCAGGGCTGAGCGGTACTTTCAGTAACTTCTTGATACCTCTTCAGATTGGGGCCAGAGATATGGCTTCAGGTTTTATGAACATGCTTTCGTACTGGTTCTTCTTCCTGTCAAGTGTTATTATGTTTGTTTCACTGTTTTTGGAAACAGGACCTGCTAGTGGTGGATGGACAGTATATCCTCCGTTGAGTGCATTGCCTCAAGCAATTTCAGGTTCAGGAGCAGGAATGACCATGTGGCTAGTGGCCATGGTATTCTTCATAGCATCAACACTACTTGGAGGAATTAATTACATCACTACAGTTATAAACCTCAGAACAGAAGGGATGTCTTTTTCAAGACTTCCATTAACGATATGGGCCTTTTTCATTACGGCTGTAATTGGATTGCTTTCGTTCCCTGTTTTGGTGGCTGCAGCACTTCTGTTGGTGTTTGACAGATCCTTCGGAACAAGCTTTTATTTATCTGACATTTTTATAGCAGGAGAGGCACTTCCTAACCAAGGAGGTAGCCCGATTCTTTATCAGCATTTGTTCTGGTTCCTGGGGCATCCGGAGGTTTATATTGTATTGCTACCTGCGTTGGGTATCACATCAGAGATAATCGCTACAAATTCTCGCAAGCCGATATTTGGTTACAGAGCCATGATTGGTTCTATGTTGGCCATTGCATTTTTGTCATTCATTGTATGGGCACACCATATGTTTGTCACGGGTATGAATCCATTCCTTGGATCAATATTCATGTTCCTAACATTGATAATTGCTGTCCCATCGGCGGTTAAAGCCTTTAATTATATTACCACTTTATGGAAGGGTAATATTGTATTCACTCCAGCCATGTTGTTTTCTATTGGTTTGGTTTCATTCTTTATATCAGGAGGATTGACTGGTATTTTCTTAGGAAATTCAGCTCTTGATATCAACTTGCATGACACCTATTTTGTTGTTGCTCACTTCCACCTGGTAATGGGTAGCGCTTCATTCTTTGGACTTTTGGCTGGCGTTTATCACTGGTTCCCTAAGATGTTCGGTAGAATGATGGATGAGAAATTGGGGTATATCCACTTCTGGTTAACTTTTGTTGGGGTTTATCTCGTATTTTTCCCACTTCACTACATTGGTATAGCTGGATTCCCTAGAAGATATTATTCATGGACTAACTTCGATGCGTTCAATTCATTCGCTGATCTCAATTCATTTGTAAGTGTAGCGGCAATTCTGACATTTGGAGCTCAGTTTATTTTCTTGTTTAACTTCTTCTATAGCATTTATAAAGGAAGAAAAGCTCCTGCTAACCCTTGGAACTCTACTACACTAGAATGGACAACTCCAAGAATTCCTGAACATGGTAACTGGGTAGGCGACATTCCTAAGGTATATAGATGGCCTTATGATTACAGTAAACCAGGGTCTGAAAAAGACTTTATTCCTCAAACTGTTCCATATAGCCATACACCGGAAAGCAATCTGGCTTTTGAAAACGAGGTAGCTAAGGCGGAAAATGTCAGCCCGGTTTCCGATGAAGCTAAACACTGAAAGATTTTTAAGATTTAATCTTTACACGATCATTGCCGTCTACTTACTTGTTCTAGTGGGCGGCATTGTTCGTAGTATGGGGGCTGGAATGGGATGTCCGGATTGGCCTAAGTGCTTTGGGAGCTACATTCCACCAGCGTCAGTAGCGGATTTGCCAGAAGGATACGAAGAGATCTATATGGAAAAGCGCTTAATTAAAAACAACAGGTTGGCAGGGGTACTGAATGCAATTGGGCTTGATGGTCTTGCTAACAAAGTTTTATCTGACCCTAATGCACAGAAACCAACATATTTTGATACAGGTAAAGCGTGGGTTGAGTACATCAATCGTTTAGTTGGAGTAGTGATAGGACTGTTTGTAATACTGAATATGCTGTTTGCTTCTGCTCATGAGAATTTATGGGTTAAGGTCCTCGGCGTTTCCAGTTTCATTCTGGTTTTATTTCAGGGGTGGATAGGCTCTTTGGTTGTATCAACTAATTTAATTCCAGGGTTTATATCGTTTCATATGGCTCTGGCTCTTTTGCTTGTGGCGTTGCTGTTAGTTCAACGTTTTGTTTCAAACTCTTCCGATGTTGTAATAAAAGGAGGAAAGTTGTCTGCGGCTATTCTTGTTTTATTTACAATTCAAATTATTTTTGGAACTCAGGTTCGTGAACAAGTTGATACCCTTAAAATGATAGGGGTGACTAAAGCTAACTGGTTAGATGAAATGGGCATATTATTTTACGTCCACAGATCATATTCTTTGATTCTGTCTTTCTTGATAGGTGTGTTTGTTTTTAAAAATAAGACCCTTGCGATAAGAAATTGGCTTTTTATTGTGTTGATTGCGACGGTGGTTTTGGAGATTTTGCTGGGCGTTATCATGACCTATTTTGCTTTCCCGTCCTTTGCACAACCACTGCATTTGTTTGTTGGAACACTGTCCTTTGGAGCTATATTTTATCTATTTTTGTTGTCTAATTTTAAATTACGAGTAGCTTAATGATTACCTCTTCATCCATAAGTGTTTTTTCATTAGAAAAGGTCAGATCTTATATCGAGTTGCTTAAAGTCCGTTTATCCTCTTTGGTGGCTTTTTCCTGCGGTTTTGGATACTTGCTCGGTAGTTCGGGGGAAGTAAACTGGCTGCATTTTTCTGCTTTATTATTTGGTGGTTTTTTGATTTCAGGTTCATCTGTGATTATCAATCAGATAAAAGAGGTGGAATATGATAAACTTATGAAGAGGACCAAAGGACGCCCTTTACCTACGGGAAGGCTTAGCATTAATGAAGCCTGGGGGGTTACAATAATTACTGGTTCAGTAGGACTGGGACTTTTGATCTGGCAAACCAACCCGATAACAGTTGTACTATCAGTTTTGTCAATGGTGCTTTACTCTTACGTTTATACTCCATTGAAAAGAGTGGGGCCAATTGCTGTGTTTGTTGGGGCTATTCCTGGAGCTCTGCCGCCGCTATTGGGATGGACAGCAGCTACCGGTGTGGTGACTTATGAGGCTTTAATCATCTTTGGCATTCAATTTATCTGGCAGTTTCCGCATTTTTGGGCGATAGCATGGGTAGCCGACGAGGATTATAAGAAAGCAGGATTTAAACTCTTACCTAGTTCAGGAAAGCAGGATTTAAACACGGCAATCAATATCATGACTTATACTCTGTTTTTATTGCCGCTTGGCCTTTTGCCAACTTATTTTGGGTTTACAGGGATTACGAGTGGAGTGGTAGCCACTTTATGTGGAGCTCTATTTCTTTCTCAAACGTTCTTGCTCATGAAGGATTATTCGCGCAAGTCAGCGTTGAAAATTATGTTTGGGTCATTCATATACCTACCTATTGTTCAGATTGCTTACTTGTTAGATAAAATATAATAGAGATGGATAAATCAGCAGATATACATTTGGGCAAAGTGAGTGTGCGTTCAATGCACCCAAAGAAGTTTGCCATGTGGCTTTTCATCATCTCGGTGACGATGATTTTTGCTTCTTTAACAAGTGCATATATTGTAAAAAAGGCAGAAGGAAATTGGGCGCTTGTGGAGTTTCCGTCAATGTTCGCAGTTACATCTATAATTATTGTCTTGAGTAGCTTGAGCATTCACTTTGCTTATATCTCGGCTAAAAGGAACAATCTGCTAAATATCAGATTAGGTCTTGTTGTTACGGGTTTATTAGCAATAGCGTTCACGGTAGGGCAGTATATGTCCTGGGGACAGCTCGTTAATCAGGAAGTGTTTTTTGTTGGAAATCCTTCTGGTTCATTTATTTATGTTTTTACGGGATTGCATGTGGCGCACCTGATAGGAGGTTTGATTTTTCTGTCTGTTGTGCTTTACAATTCTTTTAAATACAAGGTTCATTCGAAAAGCCTGGCTCAAATGGAAATGTGTATAACTTATTGGCATTTTTTGGGTGGACTTTGGCTGTATTTATACTTATTTTTGATTCTCAATAATTAGACTGATTCATTATGGCAAACACTGCAGTTTTGGTGGATGAAAATGTGAACGCATGGGGTGGGGGCGTGGCTCCTATGAAAGCCAGTTATGGCAAACTCATGATGTGGTTTTTTCTGCTTTCCGACGCATTTACTTTCTCGGCATTACTTATTACATACGGATTGATTAGGTTCAGCCATCCAGCTTATGATGGTATGATCGAGGATTTCGTATTCTCACAGGAATATTGGCCAATTCCAGAAAAGGTCTTTGAAGCGGTTCCTTTTTTGCACGGAGTTTCATTGCCACTGGTGTTTGTTGGGATTATGACTTTTATTCTCATTCTTAGTAGTGTTACTATGGTTCTGGCTGTTGAAGCCGGACAGAGAATGGATAAAGCCGCAGTAGAGAAGTGGATGCTATGGACTATTCTTGGAGGTTTTACTTTCCTCGGATGTCAAGCGTGGGAATGGTCGCATTTCATTCATGGAACAGGTGGCGGAGGAGCTGGTCTATCGTGGAACGAGTATGGGCCGTCAAACTTTGCGGCGTTGTTTTTCTTTATTACTGGGTTTCATGGTTTTCACGTGTTCAGTGGTGTTATGTTGAACTTTATTGTTTTTTACCAAACCACGGTTGGGAAACTAGAGAAGAGAGGGCACTATGAAATGGTTGAAAAAGTCGGTCTTTACTGGCACTTTGTTGACCTTGTATGGGTGTTTGTTTTCACCTTCTTCTACCTTGTTTAATTTTGATTGATTAGAAATTATGGAACACCAAAATACAACTCAAGTACAAGTACAACCGGCTGATAAGGCTAAGATTTGGGGAATCTGGAAAGTAATGCTTTTCTTGTTGGCGGTTACAGCTGTCGAGTTTATTGTTGCTTTAGCGATACCTCTTTCATTTCTTTCGCACCCTGTCAAAGTTTTTATTTATATAGCATTGACAATTGTTAAAGCCTGGGCTATTGTAGGTGAGTTTATGCACCTTTCTCATGAACGAAAATCTCTAATCTGGTCTATCTTATTGCCGACCATGTTTATAGTTTTTCTTCTCTTTATCCTGATAGTTCAGGGAAATGCAATATTTGATGCTTTATATTGAGGTAACTCACTAAAAAATACGGAAGAGGCCTTGGGCCTCTTTTTTTATGCAATGGGTAAAAAGTTTAGGGCTGTAATTTTCTTTGTTATTGTTTTTGGTTTACCTGTCGCATGGTATTTCATACTTCAAATTTTCGGTGAGAATAAGTTTGAGCTACCCGTTTTGGAACAATTAAATAAGGAATGTGTTCTTGTAGATAATGTAGGGTATTTGCAGATGGATACTTCGCAGTTTGAGAGCCACAAAACTGAATGGAAAAGAATCAGAAAACATGTATCAAATGTTTCATCCGCCTTACTTAAGGTGGTATATGATGATAAATGTTTGAATGGAAGCGATCTTATTATTGTTGATGAAAAAGGACAACTCCGCGGCGCATTCAATATATCCAGAGAGGAGACGGATCGTTTGCTAACTGAAATAGATATTTATATTAACAACAGACAATCAATTGAAATCAAATAAACTTTATTTAAGAATCATTATTGGGATATCCATTGCCATCCCTGTAGTCGTGGCTTTATTGCTCTATACTCCTTTTAACCTTGGATTGGATGCAGAATGGATTGGTTTTTTGCCAACGCTTAATGCTATATTGAATTCTTCCACAGCCGTTTGCCTGATTCTGGCATTAGTTGCTATAAAGGCTCAAAAGGTAGATTTTCATAAGCTGTTGATGACGTTGGGCCTTCTTTTTGGTTCCGTTTTTTTGATTTCTTATGTGCTTTATCACTCCAACTCAAGTTCCGTAATTTTTGGAGATATTGATCACGATGGGGTTTTGAGTAGTGCAGAATTGTCCCAAGTTGGGACAATGCGAACAGTATATGTTTTCACTTTGCTCTCTCATATAGCATTGTCCATTGTTGTTGTGCCGTTTGTGCTTTTGGCATTCTATTTTGCCTTGACAGATCAAATAGCCAGACATAAAAAGCTGGTAAAATTCACTTTTCCAATCTGGCTGTATGTCTCGATTACCGGAGTTCTAGTCTATTTAATGGTCTCTCCTTATTACCTTTGAGTTGTGACTGTACTAGCTAAAATATATTGGACTTTTTTACTTGTTTCCGCACCATTTATTTTGAACGCACAATGCGCAATGTGTCGTACGCAGATTGTGAATAACGTAAGTCAGGGAGACACCACTCTGGCTTCAGGGCTAAATACTGGAATCTTGTATCTTTTTTTTACACCATATGTTGCTATTGGAGTCGTGGCGTTTTTGTGGTTTCGTAATGCTAAAGTAAATGAGCGAAAAAAAACTTTTTCAGGCCATCATACAGTGTAAGTGCCCGCAATGCCGTGAAGGCAACATGTTTACTAATAAGCCTTACGACCTGAAGCGGTTTGGGAAAATGCCCGAAAACTGTCCAAAGTGTGACTTCCGTTTTGAACGAGAGCCAGGCTTCTTTTATGGGGCTATGTATGTCAGCTATGCTTTGTCTGTTGGGATTTTCCTAACGACAGTATTTGTTCTCTATTTTCTTCTTGACGATCCATCTATTGAGACTTATGTGATTTCAGTAGGGGTTATGGCCATTGTGCTTTACCCGTTAACCTTTCGATATTCGAGGGTGATTTTTGTCAATTTGTTTAGTGGAGTCAAATATGATCCAACTAAAACAAAGGCAAAAGATGTATCTTAAGGGTAGAAACTAAGCCTTTATCCATGCGGCGCTTTCTGCTGTTTTTTCTTATTCTTCTGACGCTTTCAATTGTCAGTTTGCTGATTGTACAGCTGGGCTTTAATGATACAGAACAAATTCGTTCTAGAATTGGCCAAAACCTGAACAAACAACTTTCTGCTCAAAAACAAGATCTTGATGATTTCATTGATCAGTTCGCTATTTACTCCAATCCGTTTGATATCACATCAGATCAGAATTATGTAAAGCGGGTATATATCAATGGAAAGTTGATTTATTGGTCAGATAACACCAATACCCCATCGTATGCTATGATGCGTTCGTCCGATGCGCTAGCTGTCCTATCGGACGATGGTAATATGTATGTGGTTATGAAAAAGTCTCTTGGTTCTAAAGATTCACAAATTGAGCTCTTTTCCCTGCTGCCACTCATTTTGAACCCCAAGGTTAAGAACCAGTATTTGAAGGAGGACTACAACAGCAGTATTACTGAAAACTATAAAGTACGACTGCCAAATATTCGTTCTAGCTATTCAAATCCAGAGTCTTTTGTGAGGACACTTTCTATTCCTCCTCAACCTATATATCAACTGGATCAGTTGATATTATTTTTGGTGACTCTCCTCATTATTTGCGCAATCATCCTAATGAGCCGTTTTTATCGCTCACACCATGTTAAGAGCTTTATAATGGTTGGTGCAAGTGTGGGTATTCTCAGAGGGTTTTTATGGGTCCTTACACATGAGCTGATAGTGATAGAAAGTTTTAGCCCTGTAAATTATTCTTCCACCTTTGCTTCATCTCTGGGTGATCTCCTGGCCAATAGTGTTGTCCTCTTCGTTTTCCTCAATCTGCTTATTTCTTATCTCAATGACCTGCAAGGCGAAAGTCAAAAACGGATTGTTGCTGTGTTTAGTATTGTGCTGGTCAACCTCATGGGGTATGGTATCTACAAGGTGGGATGGAGTATTCTTAATAATTCACAGATTACCCTTGATATTGGTGAGAGTATTCAGTTCGATGCGCTTAGGATAATTTCCTTTATCATATTGATGATATGGACACTTATGTTTTTTCGTGTGTTCAATTTTGCAAGTGCTCTCGTGCGAATGCAAAATGTAGATCACCGTTTCCTATTGATCTTCCATTTTGGTGTAATTGGGTTGTTGATATTGACTTTAGGTCTGAAGGGTGCCTTTTCTCTTTTGCTCATCTTCGTGGCGTTTTGGGCGATCAGAATTACAAACCTTACGTATGATGGTAATATTTTAGACTATAAAGGCTTCTTAAATGTGTCCATTTTGATAGCAATCATAGCCTTAATCTTTTCATTTACGGTTTACAAACATTTTGAAAAGGATGACTTGATATCCAAGAAAAAATTTGCCAACAGGCTGCTCATAAAAAATGACTTTCTGGGAGAATATTATCTGAGTGAAAAGATACAGGAACTAAAGAATGATCCGTTTATTCGTTCCAGAATTAGCAACCCATTATTGACGCAGCGGAATGTAGAAGAGAAAATCAGGAATCAGTTTCTGTCCTCATATTTCGATAAGTATGACGTGGAAGTATATTTATTTGATAAAGAAAAGCATGCAATCGGCACTAATGAATTCGACTATGACTCATTGAAAACCGCGGTTGCCACGCCCCAGAGTGAGACTGATTATGAGGGTATTTATTTTGTTCAAGATCATCCAGACAAGGTTCAGGATAAATACTATTGCTTCGTGCCGGTTACATCCTTTGATCATACTGTTGGGTTTGTCTTACTATCGCTTACGCTAAAGAAGTATATTCCAAAAAGTGTTTTCCCTGAACTCATGGTTGAGAGTCGCTACTACTTTTCCGATGATAATAGGTTTGATTATGCGATGTACAAAGATGGAAAGCTGATGTACAAAAAGGGGAGACTTGAGTTTCAGAATATCCTCGATTACCCTGACTTGATTAGTAAGGAGTTATTTAAAGAAGGGTTGGAAATAGACGATCATCACTTTTATGGCTTAAAAACCAGCGATGGCAAAACGCTCGTGATAGCTTCTGATACTTACAGAAAGGCCTCACTAGTTTCGAATTTCTCGTTTTTTTACCTGTTGATACTTTTTAGTTTTTCTATTTACCTGCTTCTCTTTCGGTTGAAAGAGAACAAGAGTGGCTTCAATCTCGCTACCAAAATTCAACTATATCTCGGACTTTCGTTCGTTGTGCCAATGCTCATTGTAAGTATAGCTCTGCTCAACACACTCAATGATTCATACAAGGAAGAGATCGATAAAAGTTTCAGTAAGCACGCCTATAATATATCCGAATTCCTTATTGACGCTACCCAACAATTCCATGAAAATGTTATCAATCGGGATGAGGTAAATGCGCTGGTTTCCAGAATTTCATCATTACTGCAGTCAGACATAAATTTATACTCACCTGAGGGCAAACTGATGGTATCCAGTGAAATGGAGATTTTTAATATGGGGCTGATGGGAGCACAAATTGCTCCGGCTCCATACAACGCTATAAAGTATGGAAATACTGAGGGCAAAGTTTATAAAGAGTCCATCGGTGGGTTGGATTTTAGGGTGGCCTATGTTGCACTGAGATCATACGATGACGGCCGGTTGGTAGGGATACTCTCACTGCCATATTTCGATTCCAAGAACCACCTGAAGCGCCAGCAAATTGAGGTTTTCAACAGCTTAATTTCCATCTTTACAGTGATATTCTTGGTTTCTATGATGGTGGGGAACCTTGCCATTGAAAAGCTCATCAAGCCGCTCAAGACCATTACAGAAAGGTTGAAACTTACAGACCTGAAGGAGGTAAACGAACCGATCGAGTATCATTCCAGCGATGAGATTGGCATTTTGATAAGTGAGTATAATCAAATGATTGACAAGCTGGAGGAGAGTAAGCAAGCTCTGGCCGAAAGTCAAAAGGAATCTGCATGGAAGGAAATTGCCAGGCAAGTGGCACATGAGATCAAAAACCCATTAACCCCAATGCGGCTAAAGATTCAGCAGATGATGCGCGAAATGGATCGTGAATCGAGAGCGTACAAGTCGCTCTATTCTCTCATTGACCAAATAGACGCCCTGAGTTCAATAGCGGACTCTTTTTCTGCTTTTGCAAAAATGCCAGCTCCACGAAATGAGCGTTTCGATCTGCTCAGCGTTGTGAAAAATGCAGCTCGAATGCACTCAAATCAAGAGGTTCTCATTGATACTTCATCCTTAAAAGGGGAGATATGGGTGAGTGCCGACCCTAAGATATTTAGTGGCATCATGAATAATATTATTTTAAATGCCATACAGGCCACTACGGACAAAGAGCCCTATATCGAGATAGTTGTTGATTTGAAACCCAAGAAGGTAACGCTGACAATTAAAGATCATGGTGATGGAATAGCCGAGGAAAACCGTGAAAAGATATTTACACCGTATTTTAGCACCAAGACTACAGGTAGTGGTATTGGTTTAGCAGTTGCAAAAAAAGGAATTGAAAACGCAGGAGGAAATATCTGGTTTGAGTCAAAGGCAGGTGAGGGCACTACTTTCTTTATTTCACTCCCGGTTATCCGCTAGCATCATCGCCGGCTTGTTGTCGGTCGTGAGCTACAGCTCCTTTGCGCAGGGAGACATCTGTAGGAACTTTACCATTTCAGACACTATCAAACTCGATTCGCTTCCTGTAGAAAGCGGGTCATTGAGATTGTTTCCTCCACTTTCATACACGTTCGATCCCAAAACCAATAGTATCATCATTAATGGAGATGTGGATGCAGACTATATCGAGGTGTGCTACAGAACCATACCTCGAGATATGTTGGGGCCATATTTCAACCGCGACATACAGACCTACTCACAGGGTAGGGCCAGTTTGCAGCCCAACGCCTCAACTGTTAACATAATCCCAAAAGAGGAGATATTCTCATTTAGTGATTTTGATTCGTATGGGGCCATTTCCAGAGGTGTGACTTTTGGCAATAGACAAAACTTATTCGTCAACTCTGCACTCAACCTCCAGCTAGATGGGCAGCTAGCTGAAAACCTGTTTGTAAGTGCCTCCATTACCGATCAAAACATACCGTATCAACCAGAGGGAAATACGCAACAAATTCGAGATTTTGACAATGTTTATATCAAACTCTATAATGATAATTTTGATATCACTGCGGGAGATGTGGTATTGACAAACCCGGTTGAGGAAAGCTATTTTCTTAAGTATTATAAGAATGTTCAGGGGCTCAATTTAAACTATAAGTACCACGTTAATGATAACTGGAAGGCTACTACCAGTTTCAGTGGCTCTGCCGCTAAAGGGCAGTTTTCTTCGTCCCAACTCACACCGATAGAGGGTGTGCAGGGGCCTTATAGGCTGGTAGGGCCTAATGGCGAACGGTTTATCATAGTGATGGCCAACTCCGAGCGTGTGTTTATTGATGGTAAGCTTCTGGAGAGAGGCTTTGACCGGGATTATATCATTGATTATAATCTGGGAGAAATCACGTTTAGCAATTCCATTGTGATTACAAGGTTTACGCGTATCAGGGTGGATTTTGAATATGCCGAGCAGTACTACTCCAGATCCAATATTAATCTGGCTCAACAAATCGAGAATGACAAGCTCAAATTTTACTTCAATTACTATCAGGAAAAAGATAGTCCGGGCGGCACACTGGGATTTGAACTCAGCGATAGTGATTTGGAGGCATTGGCGCGTTTAGGTGATAATCAGGGGTTGGGGTTGATCAGCGGTATTGATTCTATAGGTTACATAAATGAGGCAGTGCTTTATGAAAAGGCTGATACTGTAACAAGCGGAATCACTTATGATATTCTAAAATATAGTACAAATCCCAGTACAGCTGAGTTTAGGGTTAGTTTCACCGAAGTGGGAGCAGGCAATGGAAACTACAATTTGGCTGCCACTACCGCCAACGGGAGAGTGTATGAGTGGGTGGCGCCAGTTCAGGGAGCGAGTCAGGGTTCATATGAGCCTGTGAGGGTTATTTCCTTGCCAAATAAGAAACAAATGTGGGTGCTAGGTAACACTGTGAGATTAAGTGGGTTTGAAACTTTACAAAATGAATTTGCCTTCTCCAATCAGGACCAAAACCTATATTCCGATCTGGATGATGATGATAATGTTGGATTGGCGTGGAAGAGCTCGATCAATTCATCGGGACGTACATTTCAGAGCTATATTGTGAAAGCTGCAGTTTCCTATGAAGCGGTGGATCGCCAATTTAGGTGGATTGACCGGTTTCGAGATATAGAATACGACCGAAATTGGGGATACGATATTCTTACAGATACAGTCAAAAGAGCAGATAATATCCTGAAGTCGCAAGTCAGCTTAAAAAAGGATCATAGGAATTCGATCAACTATCAGTACAGCTTCAGGAATCGTACCGATGTGGTCAGTGGTCATCAGCATGACTTGAACGTGGAGCGGTCACTAGGCCCACTCAGAACAACTACTTCAATTTATCACATGAAGAACAGCCCTTCGGGTTTTGAAGCGCAGTGGAGTAGGTTTTATGAGGATATTCGATTTGATCGGTGGGGTATCAATCCGGGATATCGCTTTGAGTTGGATCATCAAAAAACACGTGTTGCAGATTCTGTATCCACTTCTCTCATGCATTATCACATGCACGACTGGTATTTGCAGTCTGGCGATTCGCTCAATGCCAGAGTGAGATTGGATTATATAAAGAGATATGATGAAATACCCTTAGAGGGCAAAATGACACCATATACTGAAGCGGATGAACTAAAACTGTCATTCAATAAACATTTTTTTGATTCACACAGCCTGGGTATTACCGCCAACTACAGGAAGGTGAAAGATTTGCTCATTGAAAGTACGGAAGAAAACATATTGGGACGGCTAGACTGGGAGGGAAGCATGCTAAACAACCATGTGAAGCAGGACTTGACTTTTTCTACCGCTAACACGCGAGAGTTGAGGCGAGAATTTGTGTTCATTCTGGTGCCTACAGGTCAGGGCACTCATACATGGAGAGATGAAAATGAAGATGGGATTCAAGATCTGAATGAATTTTATGAGGCCATCAACGTAGATGAGAAAAACTATGCTAAAATTTTCACTCCGACCGATCAGTATATCAATGCCTTTCAATCCACCCTTTCACAAAACCTGGATGCCAGACTTCCTGATAATTGGAGCGAAAAAGGCGATTTTTTAGAAGTCATGAGCAGGTTCAGTTTTAACACCAATACCAGAATCAATTATAAATCCACAGATAACTCGCTCCTGAACAGACTCAATATTTTTAAACTGAACCTAAGGGACGGGGATGTGATTGCCGCACAGGCACAGCGCCGCTATAGTTTGTATTACAACCGAAATGGAGCAGGGTTTGCGGCAGATTTAAACAGGACTGATTATGCCAGTAAGTCGTTGCTGACAAGCGGGTTTGAGCTCAGAGAAAGAATGGACTGGGTAACTAATCTTCGCTATGCTATGGGGCAGGGACTTATTGTGAGGTTTAAAGGTGGTTTAGGAGAAACCACGAATGAATCCGATTTTTTAGATACAAGAAACTTTAGATTAAACAGGTATTCATGGGCTCCAGAGTTAGTGTGGCAGTTTGACAACTCGTTTCGAGTTTCTGGGAAGTACGAGTTTCGTTCCAAGAATCAAGCTCACACTGAGATAAAGCAGAGTTCATCGGTATCAGATTACAGTGTGAGTTCCACTTGGGTGAGGGGAGGCAAGGGTAACCTGAATATCCAGCTCCAATGGCTCAGTATTGATTTCGAAGGAGAAAAAAACAGCTACTTGGGATATGAGTTACTGGAAGGGTTGCAGCCGGGACAAAACAAAAAATGGAATATCAACTGGCAGCAGTCGATCAATAGGGGACTGCAGCTGACCATACAATATAATGGAAGAAAGTCTGCGGGCATCAAACCGATTCACACTGGAACCATGCAGCTTACAGCCTTCTTTTAGCCGGTATGCGGCACATGATTTTGATTATTGAAACCGAAGTGCCGCATACTGACAAATGTATCAATGCCTTATATTTTTAACACTGACCATACATTTTAGCTAAAAATTTGCCTGTGCAGAAATCACAAAGTTTCTTCCTGCTCCGGCGATTCCCGAACTGAATGGCTTATATCTTCGATCTGTAAGGTTTTCAATACCAGCGCTGATTGTGATAGTACTGTTTATTTCGTTCGAAGCTTTAAAGTTTAACGTGTGCCAGCCCGGGCTATACGGGTTTCCGTTTGAGTCGGTGGCGTATATCTCAGGTTTACCTTGTTCTTCTATTGGTAGTTGGTTGAATGATTTTTTGCCTGAATATTGAGCATTCACTTCCATGAGCGTGCCGGCAAAATTATACCTGAGCCTCGACACCCCAAACCACGGGGCAGCATGTCTTGAAGGGCTTCTGGTCCCGTCATCTTGTTCCTCTTTTCCTTCTTGCCAGTTGAAGTCTGATGAAAAACTAAACCCACTTCCAAATTTGTAGTCAAGGCCGATCTGAATACCTACAACATGCGCTTCAGCAGCGTTCTGAATGGCTTGTACCTGACTGAGCACTCCATCGTACACTATACTGTCCTGATCTCCCAGTTTAAAGTCTCTTCTCACCAGAGCATTGTTTAGGATTGTGTAGTAAGCGGTGAAGTCAACTTTGAGAGCATCGTTAAAGACCTTGGCAACCCCGAAATCAAGATTATAAGCGTATTCTGATTTCAGGTTGGGGTTGGGCACGGTGACTGCACCGGGCTCAGAGTCAAATACCTTTCCTATATCATCGACATTAGGGGAGCGAAAAGCCGTGCCTCCATTGAGGCTTAAGACCAAATCGCCTGTTGGACGATATACAAATCCCAGAGACCCTGTTACGGAACCATCGCTGATGTTTGCATTTGAAAAAGGGAAAGGGTAGAACGTGTCATCAAACACGGCAGAAAGTTTGAAATGGCTGTATCTCACACCTGCCTGCATCAGTAACTCGTCGAAAATCCGGTATTGATTGTTCAGGTAAACTCCAAAAGAACTCCAATCAGATTTGGGGTATCTCGAAGGGCCTGCAGTTCTTATTCCAGTCTCAATGTCTTCATCTATACCGATGGATTTCACATCGTTGAAAACCCACTCTGCTCCATAGTTAATGGTGTATTCTGGAGACCAGGTTTTGGTTAGATCTATATTCATAGAGTATGCAGCCACCTGCTCTTCTCTGATGGCGCGTTCCGTTTCATTTAGAGCTCTGTCGATGCGACTTTCTTCAAATCCCTGCTGCGCTACTCTTATAGTCATCTGGTCATAGGCAACATTACTTTTACTATGGGTAATGTTTAAATTGTTCATCAACCATTTTTGAGGGTCATAATACCACTCCGCGTACGTGGGAAGTCCGTTTGTGACTCTCAGGTGGCGATCATAGCGCGAATAGTCCGATGTTACGGAGTAATGAAAGGCATATTGAAGATCCCAATTTGTATTTGGTTGAAACCTTACCTTTTGCATGATGTTCATCTGCGAGTAAGCTGACGGTCGCTGTATTTTGGAATCTGTATTGGTTACAACCACATCTGCACTGTCCTGACGCTGAACATACACAGGCCGGAGGTAATCATCTGGCCCATGGCTGCCCATTTTTAAATCTCCAAATTCATTGGAGCTGATACTGGTCACCATTGCCCATTTTTGCCAACCGACATTCATATCGAAGTGCATTGTTTTTTCATTGTTTGCTGATGCAAACCGCGAGAAAGCTTTCCCGGAGATCAGGAGTTTGTCATCAAGTGAAAACTGAGGCGTGAGGGTTTGGAAACTCATCACACCGCCGATAGCGTCACTTCCGTATATGACTGATCCTGGGCCAAAAAGCACTTCAGTCTTTTCCATAGCAAATGGGTCAAGTGATATCACATTTTGAATATTTCCTCCGCGAAATATCGCCGTATTCATTCTTACTCCATCTACCGAATACAGCAGCCTGTTGGTAGCAAACCCTCGAATCATAGGACTTCCACCGCCTTGCTGACTTTTCTGCACAAATACTTTTCCTGATATACATAGCAAGTCAGCAGCTGTTTGTGGGTTTTGTAGCATGACTTCTTTTGAAGAAATGGAGATCACTTTCTCGGGAATATCTCCTGTGGTCTGGCTCCATTTGCTTGCAGAAACTACCACCTCGTCCATGGTAAACGAACTTGGCTCCAGCCGAATTTCCTTGTTCTGTATAAGCTCGTCGTAGCTTTTGATCATGGTTTTATATCCCAATGATCGTATTTGTATTTTATCAGCCAGTTTGAAAGGAGCAATGCTCACCTCGCCATGCGCGTTGGTGGTAGCAAAGGCATTGGGACTACTACTCGCAAGAGTCGCTAGCTCAACGGGCTGATCAGTTTCTTTATCGAGAATGGTTATGGTCTGAGCATAGGATATACCTCCAGCACCCAGCAGTAACCATACTGCCAAAATTCTGTTCATTCTTAGTTTTTTTAGTTAATCCAATATTTAAACCCCGGTAATGTGTCCGGGTATTTCTTGAAGAGGGAGGTTAGATTAACCTGGGCGGAGGAGAAGGAGGGGAGATCTCGCAATGATAGTCTTTTAGAAAGTTTGCACTGAGATGGTTTATATCCTCACCCGAGAGTGCTGTGCTCCAGCATTGTATGGCATTGCAATACAATGAATTTAAAAAAACAATAAGCGTGTCTTTCGTGCTTCTTCTCTTATCATCTCCACCAAGTGCATTGACAAGTAGTTCATCTAGCTGGCGGTTGAGGGCTGTTTCTTCATGATCCCACCAGCAGTAGTAGTGTATAGAGTCGCCAAAAGACCTGGACTCTACTATGTCATACATTTCATCCTGATATTCAAACTCTTTTGAATGCTCCCATCGCACCTTGGAATCAACTTCCGTTTTTTTGAATTTTAGGAGTACCAATTCTTCCTTTTGGGTAATAGAAATCAACTTTCTTTTGATCGATTTTCTGATGGTATGTTTTTGATAATGCAGCCAGGTGTAGGTCCCAAGAAATGGGGCTAGAAGTAAAAGGAATAGTAATATGCTGGTTATGCGCCTTTTCACAGAGTCAATTATAGACAAAGATGATCAATTGATTTTGGAATGCATGTCCCCACATGGGAAATTGTACTAACTGAATGTTAAGGGTTTTGTGCGTTTCCAGACTAGAATAGCTATCAGTTGAACAGCAATCATGGGTAATGTGATCAAAAGCAAATTTTCCCAACCCAGGGCATACACGGCCCAGCCTGATGATAAGGCTGCAATGGCTTGTGAGCCAAAAACGATAAACTCGTTGAGAGCCTGCACTTTGAAGCGTTCGCCTGAGGTGTAGGCCTGAGGCAGCAGGGAGGTGCCTCCTATGAAGAGAAAGTTCCATCCTACGCCGAGCAGGATCAGCGAAACCCAGTAGTGGTGCATCATGTGGCCAGAGTACGCAAAGGCAATGCAAATCAGATACGCCACAAGCCCGGTCACCATTATAGAGCCAATGCCAAATCGTTTCATAAGAGTACCCGTAACCAAAGAAGGCAAAAACATGGCCACAATGTGACTCTGAATCACCCATTTGGTATCTGAAAGAGAATGCCCATCCATCACATGCATGCTCACAGGGGTGGCGGTCATGATAAATGACATCACTGCATAGCCGATTGTTGCGCCCAGTACGGCCGTCCAGAAGACAGGTTGTCTGGCTATGATTTTCAAGCTGCGCTGAGGCGCCTCACTGTGAGATTCTTTGATTATAGTGTTTTGAAAAAAGGTAAGAACAACCAGCCCAATGATGAAGAGTCCTGACAATAGCACATAAGAGCCCGCAAATTCCGATTCAAATATTCCTTGTCCGAATACAGCAACCTCTGGCCCTATAAATGCCGCGGCTATGCCGCCGAGCAAGACCATGGAGGCCGCTTTTGGCAGCATCGAAGGATCTACGCTTTCCATGGCGGCAAACCTATACTGCATGGCACATGCACTGGAGACCCCTAACAAAAATGAACAAAACGTAAACAGATAGAAGTTTTGAATTTTGATAGCATAAGCAGCTAAAAGGCAGATGACAGATGAGTAAACAGCGACAATCAGAAAGGTTTTTTTCCTTCCAATTCTCTTCATAATCATGGTGATAGGAACTGTGGCCAGAGCTGTGCCTACCACGATACTGGCTACAGGAATGGTGGCCAGTTTTTCCGAAGGAGCTATTTTGTTTCCCACAAGACCTCCAACAAAAACATGGAGTGAATTTAGGGACATTATGAAGGCTTGTGCTATGGTTAAGATCCAGACGTTTTTGTGCATTTTACTTCAGCCGGGCTAGTGTTTGATGTGCCAATTTAGTTATAAAGACTGCCTTCAATATGCACAGGGATGCTACTGCAGTTTACAACATCATCGTTTTTGTCATACTGTACCATGTCTGATATGATTTCAAACTCAAAGCCATCCTTATATTGAGCTATTTTGATTTGACCGTTTCTTACGTAGGATATCGGTTCACAATTCTCAATCAGGTAATCGTTGTTGTAACTGTAAGGGCTCAGGTATGCTTCCACAGACCCTTGTAAGAATGAAAGCGGATAAGTGCCATAATCCTCAGGAGGTGTCATGTTCGCTATGAATCCATAGGTCTGGCCAAAGCCGCTATTATAAGTCATCCCTAGCAGGTAGTTACCTCCATCCGGAAGTATTTCTGAGTTTATGTTTACAAAACCGGGATAGAAACTTTGATCGAAGTTATATGTGTCTTCTCCTGCTGAAATTGTTACTTTCTGATTTTTATACTCATCTTTCAGTACCTTGATAAGGGTTCTTTGATCATCTTCTTTTGAGTCTCTACAAGAAACAACGGCAAGCCCGGTAGTCAGAATCAAATAAACCAGTATGGTAGAACGGCTCTTCATGGACCATGATTTAACTCAAAAAGTAGTGTGCTATCACTTGATTTGCTTCATCATTCGATTAGCAAAGACAAAGTCGTTTAGCGCCTTTACATCTGATTTGGTAATATTCTCATTGCTTCCTTCCCAAAGTTTGTAGCCTTCACTGAGGAAAATTACTTTTTGGCCGATCTCCATAACGGAGTTCATGTCATGAGTCACCACGACCGTAGTGATCTCATATTCATGTGTGATCTCAGCGATCAACTCATCAATGGTAATACTGGTCTGAGGGTCAAGCCCGGAATTTGGCTCATCGCAGAAAAGATAGTTGGGTTTGTTTACGATGGCCCTTGCGATTCCAACGCGTTTTTTCATGCCTCCACTAATTTCTGAAGGCATTTTTT
Source organism: Cyclobacteriaceae bacterium (assembly GCA_039944535.1). Classification (GTDB taxonomy): domain Bacteria; phylum Bacteroidota; class Bacteroidia; order Cytophagales; family Cyclobacteriaceae; genus JAMZMI01. Next base: position 106,234 of record JBDUYP010000014.1, on the reverse strand, counting down.
TGTTAGCATTATCAAGGCCTACTCGTTGCAAGCAGAAGTTTACACGATCTAGTTTTTCGTCCTGAGGCATTGTAGTCAGGATGTTGAGAGGGAACATGATATTCTCTTCCACATTCTTACTATCGAATAACGCACTGCCTTGAAACAACATGCCGATTTCTCTTCTGATCTCAGTTTGAAGTTCCTTATCTCCATGCGTGAAGTCTCTGCCGTCATACAGCACGTCACCCTGATCCGGCTGTATCAGCCCCACTATGTTTTTGAGCAGCACACTTTTACCTGTTCCACTCGAACCTATGATCAGATTCGTTTTTCCTTTTTCAAAAACTGCGCTAATTCCCTTTAAGACGGTTTTGTCACCGAATTGCTTATATATGTCCTTAACCTCTATCATGACAAGAGCAGTTGAGCTAAAAGATAATCTGCTAAAAGAATGGCGATACAGCTGTTGGTAACAGCAGCGGTTGACGCCTTACCAACTTCCAAGGCGCCACCTGAAGTGAAGTAGCCTTTGTATGCTGAAATGGAAGCTACCAAGAAAGCAAATACAAAAGCTTTTATGAGTGCGAAAGTCACATTGAACTCAATGAATTCGTATCTGATTCCGTAAATGTAATCGTGTCCTGAGATGATACCAGTTGCTAAACTTATTAGATAACCTCCATAAATACTGAGAAATGCTGAAAGCACTACCAGCATTGGGTACATGAGCATTGAAGCAATTATTTTGGGCAACACCAGATATGAGGTGGAGTTTATCCCCATGACTTCAAGTGCATCAATCTGCTCCGTTATTCTCATAGAGCCCAGCTCGCCTGCAATATTGGATCCTACTTTTCCGGCGTAAACAATGGCCATTATAGTTGGTGCCAATTCCAGTACGGTCATATCCCGCACCACAAGAGAGATTACATAATCTGGAATAAAAGGGCTTACCAGGTTGTACGCCGTTTGAATGGTGGTCACGGCACCCATAAACACTGACACGATGGTGACAATAAATAATGAATTATACCCAACCTTGATGCACTCATCTATCGTGAGTGATATGTAAGAGCCAAAGCTTTCACGCCTCACGAACATGGTGCCGATAAATATTAAAAACTTCCCTAATTTCTTCATTGAAGAATTTCTTCGTCCGGTTATCTTTAGTTTTGCTGAAAATTAGCAATTAGAATTCAAACAATCCCGAGCAATCAACGCTTTAATGCTTAATCATGGAAAATACTAACAAATTGGTAGTGGTTACCGGTGGAACTAAGGGTATCGGACGAGCCATAGTGAAAGAATTTTCAGCTAAAGGGTTTTCTGTAGCCACTTGCGCCAGAAGTGAGGCGGATCTTGATCAACTTAAGTCAGAAGTGGAGGGTGCGTTTGATAACAGAGTACACATCTTCAAGGCTGATTTATCTCTCAAAAAGGCTACAGAAGAGTTCGTTGAGTTTGTGCAGATGATAGGCAAGCCGGTAGAAATTCTGGTGAACAACACGGGTAAATTTATTCCTGGTGAAATTCACAATGAAGAAGATGGAACACTGGAAGATCAGATAAATACTAATTTGTACAGTGCTTATCGGGTCACGCGAGGCTTGATTTCAGAGATGAAAAAAAGAAAGAGCGGGTATATTTTTAATATTTGTTCTACTGCTTCCACCGTGGCATATAGCAATGGAGGATCCTATTGTATTAGCAAATTTGCTATGTACGGCATGTCCAAGGTTTTGCGCGAAGAGATGAAACCACATGGCATCAAGGTATCTTCCGTGCTTCCAGGCGCTACATTTACTGCAAGCTGGGAAGGTGCTGATTTGCCAGAGGAGAGATTCGTGAAACCAGAAGACGTTTCAGCTATGATTTTGTCTGCCTTTATGTTGAGTGATAGAGCTGTGGTGGAGGATCTTGTTATTCGTCCTCAACTAGGAGATTTGTAAATTTTAAAATTGATGAAAGCCGTGGATTCCGAAATGGTCGAAACAATCAGGTACTGCGAGTCGCTTACAAACTACAAGCGTCGCAAGTCTTTAGAAGTACAAATAGGGAATGTTCCGCTTGGTGGCGAAAACCCAATTCGGGTTCAGTCTATGACCACCATAGATACCATGGATACTGAGGGGTCAATAGCACAGTCCATCAAAATGGTGGAGTCCGGCTGTGAATATGTTCGAATAACCGCGCCTAGTATCAAGGAAGCAGAAAACCTAAGACAAATCAAAGCCGGGTTGAGAGCTAGAGGTATTGATGTTCCCTTAGTTGCTGATATTCATTTCACACCCAATGCCGCCGAACTTGCCGCGCAGATCGTAGAGAAAGTCAGAGTGAACCCGGGCAATTATGCGGATAAAAAGAAATTTGAGGAAATAGAATATACCGATGAGGCTTATCAGGCCGAATTGAATAGGATAGAAGAGAAGTTTACACCTCTTGTCCAAATTTGTAAGGACAACAACACAGCCATGAGGATCGGAACCAATCATGGATCCCTTTCAGATCGTATCATGAGTAGATATGGAGACACGCCGCTGGGCATGGTAGAGTCAGCGCTGGAGTTCATTCGCATATGCGAAAAGAATGAGTACTATGATTTAGTAGTTTCTATGAAATCAAGCAACCCTCAGGTGATGGTTCAGGCTTACAGGTTACTCGTACAAAAACTTGAAGAGGAGGGATTGAAGCCATACCCATTGCATCTTGGTGTGACGGAAGCTGGCGAAGCTGAAGATGGACGTATTAAATCAGCTCTAGGTATTGGGACTCTTCTTGAGGATGGTCTGGGTGACACAGTTCGTGTTTCGCTCACAGAAGAGCCAGAGATAGAGTCTCCGGTAGCTCGTATATTGGTAGACAGGCTAAATGATAGAACTGCCCATGACCCGATAGTTGGGGTTGATCACTCCAATTACGACCCTTTCAATTATCAAAAAAGAAAAACAGTCGAGGTTATCAACTTTGGAGGAGGTAATGTGCCCAGAGTAATTGGCGATTTGTCCGGTCATTGTGATGTTAAGGTAGAAGATCTTAAGGCTTTGGGTCATTTTTATTTACCAGCCTTAGATAAGTGGACCATGAATGACCTGGGAGCCGATTATGTGTATTCAGGTTCTCACAAAATTGGTTTCATGCTTCCGAATGGTCTTCGGGAGATTGTGGATCATGACGTTTGGAAGCAGCTTGAAAATAAAAGCGAAGCTCTGCCCTTGCTGACAAAAGAGCAATTTTTGATTGGTGGTGAACTGCACCAACAACTCAATTTCATTTCTGTTTTTGAAGATCAACTTGGGGATGAGTTTCTGGTTAAGTTAGCGCAGGTCTCTAATTGTGTTTTGATACTCAAAACATCCAATAAGCACGCAATGGCTGCTTTGAGAAATGCTTTTTTCAAACTTTCCCTTCGCAATAATCAAATTCCTGTAGTAGTGCAACGAACCTATGGAACGGTGAGTGAAGACGCCATGATGATGTTTCCTGCTACAGATATTGGAGGTCTTTTGATAGATGGGTTTGGAGATGGTATCATGCTATGTAGTGAATCAGAAGCAGATCTCACAGTAGTGAAAAAATACAATGAAATCTCCTTTGGAATTTTGCAGGCAGCACGTACCAGAATCACTAAAACTGAATATATATCTTGCCCATCTTGCGGCAGAACGCTGTTTGATTTGCAGGAAACTACAGCCATGATCAGAAAGCGAACTGACCACCTAAAAGGGGTGAAAATAGGGATCATGGGGTGCATAGTCAATGGGCCGGGTGAAATGGCAGATGCTGACTATGGATATGTTGGTTCGGGAAAAGGGAAAATCACCTTATACAAAGGCAAAGAAGTGATGAAAAGAGGCGTACCTTCTGCAAAGGCTCTGGACGAATTGATAGAATTGATCAGGGAAGACGGAAACTGGATTGAGCCGAGTGCCGTTGAGGTTCATTAATGATGTAAGAAATGGAAGAAGAAAAAGACAAAAAGGGTACAGGTTATTATTTCGATTTTAGAGAAGTACTCACATATTTTTTTAGAAAGAAAGACCCGAACCGTCCTATCAATACAAGTTTGAAAATGATGCATGGCGTGAACAAGATTTCCATCATCATGTTTTTGATTTGCTTTATTGTCATTGTGTCACGGTTCATTATGAGAGCATTGTAGACCATGAACGTCGAGGAGTTTCGCCAATACTGTATCAGCAAGCCGGGTGTAACCGAGGGGTTTCCATTCGGTGGAGACACACTCGTTTTCAAGGTGATGAATAAGATGTTTGCTCTTACAGGTGTTGATGATTTTGAGTTCATCAATCTTAAGTGTGATCCTGAAGAAGCAATTAGGTTGAGGGAGGAATATGATGCCGTAAAGCCGGGCTATCATATGAATAAGAAATTGTGGAATTCTGTTTACACACAGCAGGGTCTTTCTGATGATCAAATAATGAGGTGGATTGATGACTCATATGATCTGATAGTGGCAAGCCTACCCAAGAAGTTGCAAAAGGAACTTTCTGAACTTCAATAAATCCAATAGGCTTTCTTGCTACGTTGGTTGTACAAATACTTTCAACCATGCACCATCAAATAATGAGATTCATGACAATTGGCCTTTTGCTATTCCTTTTATGTTTTTGTTCTGAAAAAACTGAAATTGTACCCATGAGTGATGATAATTCCCAGGAAGAAATAGACACAACTGCAATGGAGCAAACAGATACTTTTACTTATCTGGCCCTTGGCGATTCCTACACCATAGGTGAGAGTGTGGCCGAAGTGGATAGGTGGCCGGTGCAGTTGACGGATACACTGAAGCGTAAGGGAATTCAGATCGAAACACCAAAAATTATAGCCAAAACCGGGTGGACCACTGATGAGCTGTTGTCAGCAATCGAAAAGGAAGAGTTGACTCAAACCTACGATATGGTGTCTCTTTTAATTGGTGTGAATAACCAGTACCGTGGATATCCTATCTCTCAGCAAGAGGAGGAATTTGAAGTGCTATTGAAAAAAGCCATTGCCTTTGTAGGAGGAGATACATCCAGGGTATTTGTGGTTTCAATACCCGATTATGGAGTAACTCCCTTTGGACAAAATGGGGACCCTGAGAAAATCGCAAAGGAAATAGATGAATATAATGCGCTAAACAAACGCATAGCTGACCTTTATGAAATCCAATATTTTGATATCACGCCAATCTCCAGGAGTGCAGAAAACAACCCAGATATGATTGCCACCGACGGGCTTCATCCCTCTGGATTAATGTACTCCGAGTGGGTCAAATTGATATTTCCATGGGTTCATGACCTTTTAAATGGTCAATAACACGAATTTGACCTTATTTAGCGTTTAACTTTTAACACAGTTAAAATAGTCCTATTTTTAGGGCTTATTTGGTTATGCGCCTTTTATGAGGTTTTTTACTGCACTGCTCATTTTCCTAACCGCTTTCACTGCCTGCAAAGACAAAGTCATATGTCCGGCATTTCAAAGCACCTACATCCTCGACGATTCTGTGAGGTTGGCATATTACTCCTATCTCTGGAAACTAGATGAGGCTGAAAGAACGAAATACCTCGCAAATCTGAATAAGCCGTCTCAACCAACCATAGTTGCGAATTTATCTTTGGAGGACACTACGTCACAGATTGTTTCGCAACCCGATGATGTTGATTCCACAGCTACGCTCACGGCTTCCATTGGCGATACTCCTACAGTGACCCCTGTTACTAAAAAGACTGACTATTTCGCTTACGCCGGACAATACGTGGTTCCAACCAAAGAGGTTAAAAAGAATAAGTATGGAATCATCAGGCACCAGCCATATTTATGGAAGCTCTACCGGATGAAAACCGCTCCGATGGAGAATGTGCTCACGCCTCCTAAACCTCAGCCAGACCCAATTATGGTTCAGGATACTACCCCCGTGGATGTTGGGGAAATATATGTTTCGGATTTTGGCGACTCACTCGCTACAGACTCTACAGCAGTGGTTTTGGCTGATGCAGATACCTCCAATGTTTCGCGGCAGGATATTGTTTTGCCTTCATTGGCACATTCGGCTTCTGCTGAGAGCAGAAAAGTTGAAACTAAATATTTGTACAGGTATGACCCTAAAGACAAAGCGCTTAATGTGGAGCAGGACTACTACAATAAGTATTTTGGTGAATACCTTATTCAAAAACCGCCCAAACCAAAGCCCAAGCCAGTGGAAGAGGTATTGACCGACTCTCTCCGTCTGGAAGCAGGAGCGAATGGATTGGCTCCATCTGAAGGCGACTCGACGAGCGGAGGAGGATTCCTAAAGAAAAGAAAAAGACGCAAAACCACCGATGATGAAAGTCTGGAGGAGGGCACTTTTCCAGATGAATCTGCGACAGAGTCTGAAACGATTGAGGAAGAAGAGCCTGTTTCGGATGAGCCTCAAACTGAAGAACCTAAGAAAAAGGAGCCCACTGAAGACCCAGAGGATGATGGTTTCTAATCTCAATTGAAATTTTCAGGATAAAAACCATGTTGTGTAGCAGAGGGGTCATTTACATGAGCCTGGATAGATTAAATTGCGCCTCATTAAGCCAAATTTTTACTTTAACCTTTCAAAATGAATTCTATTATTGACTTCATCAGTCAACCTTGGCCATGGTACGTGGCTGGACCCATTATATCTTTGGTTATGTTTTCCTTGTTGTTTTTTGGAAACAAGTTTGGGATATCTTCCAACCTCAGAACAGTTTGTTCCATATTAGGTGCTGGCAAGTCTTGCGAGTATTTTGATTTTGACTGGAAGGCGCAAAAATGGAATCTGGTCTTTGCTTTGGGGATGCTTTTAGGAGGAGCTATTTCGGCATTTTTTCTGTCATCAGAAGAAAGTGTACAGCTCTCAGCTTCCACTATCGAAAGCCTGAAAGGTCTTGGTATCAGCCAGCCAGGTAAGGAAATGGTACCCGAGGAGTTGTTCGGGTGGGATTCACTTTTCACTCTAAAAGGCATTATCATGCTCGTGTTGGGTGGTTTTCTGGTTGGGTTTGGAACACGCTACGGTGGTGGCTGTACATCCGGTCATGCCATCAGTGGCTTGAGCGATTTGCAGCTCCCATCCCTCATTGCCGTTATCGGTTTTTTCATTGGTGGCCTCTTTGTTACATGGTTGATTTTGCCATATTTGATCACCCTTTAATTCGCATTCATGAAATTTTTTAGATATTTATTTATAGGAATCATTTTTGGAATCACCCTGAGCAAAGCAGAAATCATTTCATGGTATCGCATCTATGAGATGTTTCGGTTTGAGTCATTTCACATGTATGGAGTGATCGGTTCGGCTGTAGTTGTCGGGATCATCATCGTTCAGATAATTAAGCGAACCAATATGAAGACATTTGATGGTACGCCTATCGTAATCGAACCAAAAGAAATGGGATTCACTCGTTATATCGTAGGAGGAACCATCTTTGGTCTGGGGTGGGCCATGACTGGCGCATGTCCGGGTCCTATTTTCATCCTTCTTGGCAATGGTATAGGCGTCATGGCAATCGTGATTCTAGCTGCGGTGTTGGGTACGTATACTTATGGCTTGTTAAAAGACAAATTACCACATTAAACACTTCGGTTTATTAAATTTGAATATGACGCTCTACTAAACAGTAGAATCGGGTGTCGTATTTAATATGTCAAAAGGCCCATTTAAAGCATTTCTATCTTTGCTCTTATGCGCGTTGCTCGTTATCACTACAAATGGGCAATTCAGCAGAGCCAGGTATTGGAATGAAAATCTTTTAGAAGCCATACGTACAGATCAGGCAAGGCCAACAGTTCATGCGCGTAATTTATTCCATATTTCAGCTGCGATGTACGATGCTTGGGCTGCTTATGATGCCGAAGCAGCCACATATTTTTTAGGGAAGTCACATCGTGGTTTTTACATTCCTTTCGATGGGGTGGATATTCCTACGGACGAATCTGAAATCGAGCACAGCAGAGAACTAGCTCTTTGCTATGCTGCTTATCGATTGATTAGGCATAGGTTTCAGTATTCCCCCAATAGAGAGCAGATATATAGGATGACGGATCAGAATATGAGCTGCGCCGGAATCAGACCTCCATATTTGAAGTCTGCAGATTACAAGTCAGACGGGCCGGCCGCTTTGGGAAACTATATAGCAGAGCAGATCATTGCTTATGGCCTCACCGATGGATCAAACGAAAGAAATCAATATGAAAACCGGCATTATATGCCGGTCAACCCACCAATATTACCAGAACGTACTGGTACAAATGGCCTTATTTACAGAAACCGATGGCAGGAATTACAGTTTGATGAAATAGAGTTTGTTGGTCAGTCCGGTATCAAAACAAGCTCTAGCATAATTCCATTTCTTAGTCCGGAATGGGGCATAGTGGCGCCCTTTTCTTTGTCTGAAAATGACCTGACCATTCATTACAAAGACGGAGAGGAGTACTGGGTTTATCACGACCCTGGCCCTCCGGCATACCTTGATTCCACTTCAGAAGGAGTGGTGAGTGACTATCAGTGGGGTTTTAGTTTGGTAGCACATTGGTCTTCGCATTTAGATCCAGCCGATAGTGTCATGTGGGATATTTCACCTGCCTCAATTGGAAATATTTCATTCGATCAGTTTCCTAAAGGTCATGATGACCTAAGAGATTTTTATGATTTAGAAAATGGTGGAGATATAGGAACAGGTTATGACCTCAACCCCAAAACAGGTCTCCCGTATGAACCTCAAATCGTTCCTCGCGGAGATTATGCCCGTGTTTTAGCTGAGTTTTGGGCAGATGGACCACATTCGGAAACACCACCAGGTCATTGGTTTACACTCCTCAACTATGTCAGTTATCATCCAGATCAGCAAAGACAGTTTAAGGGAACTGATCCCATGAATCAGTTGGAGTGGGATGTGAAGGCCTATTTTGTTTTGGGTGGAGCCATGCATGATGCGGCCATTAGCGTTTGGGGGATCAAGGGGTATTACGATTATATTCGACCCATCTCCGCGATTCGTGGAATGTGTGAGCTCGGTCAATGCACAGACCCCTCCGTACAGCGATATGATGCACGCGGCATCCCTTTGGACTCAGGGTTTATTCAGCTTTCAAGGAACAACCCTACATTGTTAAACCTTCCATCCATTAGAAGTTGGCGTGTGGTTGATTCTTTTGATCAAACGGGTGGTGTTGATTGGATTTTTGGAGAAAACTGGATGCCCTATCAGCGCCCATCTTTTGTTACGCCTCCATTTGCCGGATATGTTTCCGGTCATTCTACGTTCTCAAGAGCCGCTGCTAACGTACTGTCGCTTTTTACGGGTGATGAGTATTTCCCGGGAGGAATGGGAGAGTTTGAAGCTAAGAAAAACGAGTTTTTGGTTTTTGAAGAGGGCCCAAGCACAGATGTAATATTGCAGTGGGCAAAATACACAGATGCTTCCGATCAATGTAGCTTGTCACGCATTTGGGGCGGCATTCACCCTCCTGTAGATGATATTCCAGGCAGGATAATCGGGGAAGAGATAGGAGTAGAAGCCTTTGCATTCGCCGAAAAGTATTTTAACGGGGAAGTGATGGCAGCAGAGCGGCCTTCAAAAGCATCACGGTTTGTAGCCGGTCCAAATCCGGTGCAGCGAGGTGATGAGCTGACTGTCTTTACCAAAAAATATGATGAATATACCAAGAGACTGATCCTCTATGACGGCAATGGCAGGATTGTATTTAAGAAGGTGTTTTCGTTTCGCTCAGAACTGAGTATAGACACGTCGAAGCTAAACCCAGGACTTTACGTCCTGGTTATAGACTCCAACAAATATCGGGAAGAACTTAGAATTGCGGTGAACTGACCCGTTGCGATTAGACGAAAAGATCATTGCCATTGCTTTTCCCAGCTAATCGGTACTTCTTGAAACCAAGAAGTACCAATGTTGCTGAAAGTACAATAAAAACGGCGGTGGATATGATTCTTTTCAACACTTTGTAAAGCTAGAAACATCCTCACACCAGGGCAATACCGCAAATAGGGTATATTGTTATACCACCACGTTCACAATCTTATTATGTACGATGATGATCTTCTTAGGTGCTTTGCCTTCCAGCCATTTCTGCACAGCTTCGTTTTCAAGCACGGTTTTTTCCATTTCGTCTTTTGGTGTATCCACACTAAAAGAAATCCTGGCCCTCATCTTACCATTGATCATGATCGGGTATTCCTTGCTTTCTTCTTTCAGGTACTTTTCGTCAAAAGTTGGGAAGGCAGCATCGAATACCGTGTCTGTGTGACCTAGCTGGCTCCAAAGCTCCTCAGCGATGTGTGGTGCATAGGGGGCGAGCAAAACAACGAATGGCTCAAGAATGGCTTTCTTGTTGCACTTGAGTGACCCCAGCTCATTGGTGGCGATCATGAAGTTACTTACGGAAGTGTTGAGCGAAAGCCTCGCTACATCATCCTCGATTTTCTTGATCGTGCCATGAAGCACTTTCAACTCTTCAGCCGAAGGCTCACCGTCAGAAACAGAGAAGTTTCCATTCTTATCGTAAAACAGTGACCAGAACTTTCTTAAGAACTTGAAAACCCCTTCAATCCCGTTTGTATTCCATGGCTTACTTGCTTCTATTGGCCCAAGAAACATTTCGTACATGCGCAAAGTGTCTGCACCGTATTTATCTACGAGCTCGTCCGGATTCACCACGTTGTACTTCGACTTGGACATTTTTTCCACTTCCCAGCCACAAACGAACTTCCCCTCTTCCAGAACAAACTCCGCATCTACAGAATCGGAACGGAACTTTTTGAAGGCCTCAATGTCAAGCACATCATCTTTGACGATGTTGACATCTACATGAACCGGATAGCAATCAAAATCATTTCTAAGGCCGAAAGAAACATACTTGTTTTCATTTTTGACTCTATATACAAAGTTTGACCTTCCCTGAATCATTCCCTGATTCACGAGCTTCTTCGCATACTCATCTACTTTGATAAAGCCCATATCATAAAGGAATTTCGTCCAAAATCGGGAGTAGAGCAGGTGACCGGTGGCGTGCTCCGATCCTCCCATATAGAAGTCTACATCCTGCCAGTATTCCAGTGCTTCTTTGCCGCAGAATTCCTTGTCGTTTTGTGGATCCATGTATCGGAAGAAGTACCAACTTGACCCTGCCCAGCCCGGCATGGTGGTCAACTCGTAAGGATCTCCATCTGCTGTTTTGAAATTTTCCGCACGGCCCAATGGAGGCTCACCGTCTTCTGTAGGCAAGAACTTATCAACGTCAGGAAGGTTTAGCGGGAGCTGGTCATCCTCAAGTAGGTGAGGAACACCATCCTTATAATAAACAGGGAAAGGCTCTCCCCAATATCGCTGACGGCCATAGACCGCATCGCGTATTTTGTAATTGACTTTGCTTGAGCCAATGCCACGTTCCTCCAAAAACTGGTTTGCTTTGGCAGTAGCTTCTTCATAACTCAGTCCGTTCAATATTCCTGAGTTGATATATTTTCCTTCTTTGGTGGCGTCAGCTTCCGTATCAGAAACTTTTTGAGCATCCAATATCAATGGCTTTTCCAACCCAAAGTGAGTCGCAAAATCAAAGTCTCTTTGATCACCACTTGGCACGGCCATCACTGCACCCGTTCCATATCCTGCCAGCACATAGTCGGCAATGTAGATCGGCACCTTTTCATCGTTGAAAGGATTGATGACATAGCTTCCTGTAAAAGCACCAGAGACGGTTTTCACATCACTCATACGATCGCGCTCAGATCGGTTCTTTGCTGCCTCCACATACTTTTCAACTTCCTCTTTCTGCTCGGCTGTGGTCAGCTCAGGCACGTACTCATGCTCAGGAGCGATTACCATGAACGTCACACCATAGATCGTATCTACGCGCGTTGTGAAAACTTTGATTTGCTTATCCGAGTTCTCCACTGCAAATGCCACTTCCGAACCATAAGACTTACCGATCCAGTTGCGTTGCATTTCTTTGATCGGGTCGGGCCAGTCCAGATTGTCTAGTCCCGTCAAAAGTCTATCCGCATAGGCAGTGATCCGCATGTTCCACTGTGGCATTGTTTTTTTGATCACCGGGTGACCGCCACGCTCTGAGAAGCCATCCTTCACTTCGTCGTTGGAAAGTACCGTTCCCAATGCAGGACACCAGTTTACAGTAGTTTCCGCTATAAAGGTCAATCGATACTTGAGAAGCATTTTTTGCTGCTCTGAATCAGACATGGCATTCCATTCGTCGGCTGAGAATGATGGAGTATCATCATCGCAAGCAGCATTCACTCCAGCATTTCCAGAGGCCTTAAACTTTTCTACTAAGGTGTCAATGTGTTCTGCCTTGTCAGCATCGTTGTTGTACCAACTGTTGAAGATCTGCTTAAAGATCCACTGCGTCCATTTGTAGTATGATGGTTCACTGGTTCTGAATTCGCGAGACCAGTCAAAGCAGAATCCCAGCTTGGTCAATTGCTCTTTGTATCGAGCTATGTTTTCGTCTGTAGTTTTGGCCGGGTGCTGACCTGTTTGTATGGCATACTGCTCGGCAGGTAAACCAAATGCATCAAAACCCATAGGATGCAATACGTTAAACCCTTTGAGTCGCTTGTATCGTGATACAATGTCAGTTGCTATATAGCCCAGCGGGTGACCCACATGCAGTCCGGCACCAGAAGGGTATGGGAACATATCCAGCACATAATACTTAGGCTTATCTTTATTTATTTCTACTCGATAGGTCTGGTTTTCGGTCCAGTAATCCTGCCATTTTGATTCTATGCTTGAGTGATTGTATTCTGCCATTTCGGGTCTGATGATTTTTTAAGAGGGGCAAAGGTAAAAGATGGAAAATATTTTGATCAACTAAGAGAAACCTTTTATCAGTAGCAATGTCATTAGGTCGGATTAACATTACAAAAATGAAAAAATTAGGACTCTCAATATTCGTTTTATTTGGTTCGGTAATGATGGCAACAGCACAGGAAGCTGATTCACTAGAGACATCAGATCCAAATCCAGATGTGGTTGAAGAAATTGATACCACATCCGTGATAAAAGAGGCAGCTGTGGCTCAGCCTGCAGCTACTCCAACACCCACCGATAGTTTGCCTTCATTGCCACCAGTAGAAGAGCCAGTGAGCACCACACCACGGATCATTTACTATCAGGATTCCAAACCGGACTACAAAGACAAGCGTAATGATGTTAAGACGCTTTCGGGTTCTATGAATCACAGTGGAGGTTTTTTCGGAGCGTCATTCAGGGCATCAGAGTTTAATAAAGAAACGGCGGTACTCGCTGGCTTTCGTACGGGGTGGATAGTAAATAGAACTGTAGGTATAGGAGTAGAGGGGCACGGCATCATTCCCACAGCCAAGTTTGACGGTATAGACCCGGACAGAAGCACTGTCCTGCTGGGTGGATATGGTGGAATGTTCATGGAGTTTATCATATTCTCCAATCAGGTGGTGCACGTCACCTTTCCGATATCCGGGGGAGCAGGGTGGCTGGGCTACCACATAGACTGGGAAGAAGACCGCATCAATGATCCTAATTTCAATTCCACCAATGGTCTTGTGGATCAGGATGTGTTTTGGTACGTAGAGCCAGGAGCGAGTTTGGAAATGAACGTTTCCAGATCGTTCAGGATAGCATTTGGCGTGAGTAAAAGATTCACCGAGGATTTTGACCTGATCAATACAAGTGGTAGCGATTTCGAAAACCTCAACTTCTTCATGACCCTCAAGCTGGGCAAGTTCTAACAGACCCTGCTTAAGCGATAACGTTCGTCATAGTCGTCATCTCGGAAATTTTCTTCATTTCTTTTTCCAAAAGGAAGAAAATTATCCGTGATCTATGCGAGATGTGACGAGCAGAAGCCTTGCAGTTGGGATGCTTTTTGCATTAAACAAATAAAAAAAGACAGAGACTCCACCTCTGCCTTTTAAATCTTTTAAAAAGATTTATGGAGCTTGTGTGTGCTAATTCCTCAATTAGTAAATGTCGGTTTTGGAAAATTGCCCCTAATATTTTCAATAAACTTCATGCCCTCTTTTAGTGTTGAGTTCCTTTCCAATATCTGGCTTATTCCATTTTATGAAAAAGTCTTTGTATTCACTTTCTAAAGAGCTCAAGGCTTGGATTTTATGTTCCCTACTTGTATTTCTGTCATAAAAGTCAGTTAAATTAATAATCTTTAGTTTGAAATTTTGTCCATCACTTTCATTATATCCAAAATAAGGGCATAAAAGAACATCTATCAGGAGCAATGTGTGTTCAGAATTGTTGCTATCATAGTTCTCAAAAATATCAGAAATTCTAGACTGCAAGATTTTTTTTATCCCGAAATATTTCTTCTTTCTTCCAATGTGATGCAATAGCGAAACTATAATAAAGTACGATAGCTTATTTTTATTTTCTAAGTCAAAATGAGAAATCAAAACCTCTGCTGAGATTTCGTAGTGTTCCCCAAGTTCGTTCACTATTGCCAGAATATATAGTGTTTCTATGTCCGAATAGCTCTCATCTTGTTTTTTACGGAGTATAAGTGAAACACCTTCATAAATATGTTTAAAAACCAGATGCTTGACATCAAAGTTGAATCCTACTTCCATTTTCTCCAGTAAGTGAGCTAAATTTGGTTTGGATAGCTTGTTTCTAGTTTTCTCTTGGTTGCTAATGAAGTCGACAATTTTGAAGAGAATATGGCAAACTTTTATTGAATAGCTAACCCTTGGAAGGACACTGTAAATAAAGAAGGTTAGGTCGATAATCTCTATGAATTTCTTATGGATCTGATTGTGGTAAATAGCTATATCCGACTTGCATACCTCAAGCTCAATTCCAATTTTCTCAAGCTGTTCTTTAATGTCTTGCTTTTTTTCACGAGTTAGTGCTGGTTTTAATAATTGACCTTCTAGGTCCGATGATTTTAGAGTTTGGGTTATGATATTTTGTTGCACATCTTCATATTTCGTAATTAGCTGCTTAGTCTTATTAAAAATAGAGGCGAGAAAGTAATTCTGTAAATCTTTGTAAGTAGTTGATGTGTTGGAAAGAATACTCTTGTAATTGGTAATTACATCACTGGAATAATGATGTTTTAGGTTTTCCTTTTTATGATTTTCTTCTAGAAAGCGAAAAATGGAAGAACTATCTATCAATACCCTAATGAACTCCTTTGCCTTGGTTATGTTGGTTATAATCGGTTTGCTAAAATTCTCTGTTTTGGAGTCATTCAGAAACAGGTTGTATTCTTTCAGCTTGAGCTTGTATTTTGAAAAAATATCTTCACCTATCTTCTCAGAGTTATAGAAAACAAAAAAGTCATCTAGATATCGGAAAACATCATAGTCCTTCTTGTGAGTGTATCCGCTAGCTGAGAGTTCTTTCTCAATATCGAAATCAATTCTTTGTAAAATCATTTCGGCAAAAATTCTTGAAAATTCTGGGCCGATTATTATACCATTGGTTTCGTTATAATTTAGTTTTTGCATCAATTCATCGAAAACCCCACCAAAAGTTTTGCCTCTTGAATTCGTGCTTTCTTTGATTATTGATTTGTTATTCAGTGCCCATGCAAGAGAATGGGTGTATATGCTATCAAAGCATCTGGTTACATCAAATTTTAGTAGACATTCAAAGCGTTGTTCTGCTAGGTGAAAGGATTTCGATTCGTAAAATTTATAGATATTACTATATTCCTCATAAACAAAATATGTTTTTAAGCTGGTATACTCTTTGCCCTCTGTCTCGATGATTTCGAATTCTGGATTTCGAGACTTTCTTTTTTTAAATATGCCATCCTTAAAGTTTTTAATACTTGCTAATTTAGTAGGCTTTCTTAGGGAAAAATTACTTTTCGAGCAGTTATAAATAATATCACTCTTGTACTGGTTGTAGAAATTAATAAATAGCAATTGATTCAATGGATGCGGTACAGAGAGTTCTCTGAATTCCTTTTTTTTATGACTTATTCTGAAACTAAAAGGAATTGTAATGATATTGTTCTCTGAAATTTTGAAGTAAAACGTATCGTCTCGTACATCGGGGGGTACCGAGAAGGGGATTCCAAATAACAGTCGGATTAGGTGTTCGGCAGCTATTGTTATGTTCTTTTTATACCTCAATTGGAACCTATAGCTTTTCCCGGTTACTTCTATCAAACTAATCTTGTTATCACCGATAAAGGAATAAAGAGTTCTGTTGGAAAAAAAAGGAGGAACTTCATAGGGTAGCGTATCGGATAACAGAACCCTTTCTTTTCTATACCCAATCTTTTTGTACTTAGTTCTCATATATCAGCTTCTTTTCCAGATTGAATTTATTTCCATAAGTCCGAATTGGACTATGCCATTATTTAGCGTGTTGATTGGATCCTTTTTTCGTGAGTTATGATGCTTGTATTTGCGCTTCTTTATTGGGAACTGACAGGTCTTCTTTTCTAAAAAGCCATTAGAAAAATTCAATTTGATCAACTTTTCTTTATCTCTAATTATTAAGCCTGCTCTCGATATATGCCACTTCAAAAATTTATCTAATTCCAATAATGAAGTGGAATTATGAATAAAAGGGTTTGAATAATAAACTCCGACAAGAACTCTAGATTTATTGTTTTTGAGTTGTGTATTTGATGTGAGATACAATATTCGCGAGTACAAAAGCTTAAAAGCGCGATTGTAATTACTGGTTTTTTTGTTTTTAAAAGCATCAAAGGATAACCTTATTTTAGTTTTGTATTTGGTGAGTTTCTTATCTGATAAGTCAATTGCCAAATCGATATTTACTTTTTGGTTTGATTCAGGATCCGAAAATTTATAGACGGTCTTCGTAGCACTGAATTGATAGCCTAAGTATGTTATAACTTTAGGTTTCCTTTTTAGGCTGGATTTTATTAGCTGATTATCAAAAAACTCTTGTGTCCTATAATGTATTTCTGTTAAACCATCTTTTTTCATCACTAGATTATAACTTTCAGATTTTTTGTCATTAACGATCATTCCTGATTCTTTGATAATGTTGAAGGTTTTGGTCTCATAATTTTTGAGCTCTCGTTTTTGAACCGTAATAGTTTTCGGAACGAAGACTATGATCATGTCGTCCACGTATCTGGCATAATAGACCAAGTCATCCATTCTTTTTATTTTATTATCAATGTCACGCATAAACAATTCTGACAAATAAGAGCTTATGCCAACACCCCTAGGCACTCCTTGAGCGGTGTTTATGTCGATTTGACTCGTTAGCTTATTGTATTCATCAAGAATTTTTGTGATCAACTTTTTTGATGAAACATTTAACAAATGATCTTCAGTTATTTTTTTTCTTAACTGTATCTGAGGTATCCGCTCGTAGAAGGAGGATAAATCTACTCTCACAACGTATTTAGGTAAAGTGTCAGATATCAGGTTAATAAATTGAGATAAAATAGCATGTCTGCTGGATTGGACTACTTTGTATGTTTTGAAAACATTGTACTGTAGCTTTTTTAACATCAGAACATTTTCAAGCCTTGGTTCTATTCTATAGGTAGGCTTAGTTCCGTTCAATGGGCCTTGAAGAAGTTTTAAATTGTTTATTTTGGCTTGAATGTTTGTTGAGGCAATTTTCAAGATATTATTAATTGCTGCAACTCGATTTGCTTTAATCTCTTTTCGCTCCTCTAAAAGAACTATCAGGTTATTTTTATCCGTCTCTTGTTTAATTTTCAGGTTTGATGCCTTTAGTTGTGGAATTAATTTTAGAGACTCTATAAACTCGTTTTTAAATTTATTTTCCAAGTCATTGCCTTTTCGATTTTCATTATCAAAAATCTCTTTGAACTCCGTTGATGAAAAAGACTGATCAAACATAATATGGGAAATAGGGAATGAGTTATGGTTTTCTTAATATCTAAATTAGTTATCTTATCTTAAAAAACGGAATAAGTTAATGGGAAGGTATTTAGTGTCACACCTCTTTTAATTGATTAATCCGTGAGTACTATAAATTTTGATTTTAATGAATAATGTATTTGGATTGGTTGGATTCAATATTTCCTAAAATGAAAAAGCCATCAGTCGTCCAAAACATAGCTATGAATTGATTTAGCAAAGTTGCATACCTTACTATACCGTGTCTAGACCTGCCACCATCAAGTTTGCTATTGGTCTTCTTGAATCCAAGATTTCCTTTTATATCATTTGCAGTGTATTTATTGCCTGGGTGTTACATATGCGTCCTGATCTTGCCGAAAATTCGGGTCTTGATCTTAGGATTCGGGCATTTATTAAAGGAGCGGCAGATGGTTTGATTGGAATGAGTAAACTAGAAGGTGCTTACAATAAGGATCCTAGTTATGCCGTCAACTTTATTGTTGTGGGTTATGTGTTTATTCTGATTCGTTCTGCTATTGTATTGTTTTTTCTGCTAAAGAGAAGAAGAGTTGCTTTTTGGGTTGCTTTTGTGGTAGATGCGCTGCTCACCTTAAAGAATGGATTCCCTATTTTCAGCATTATCGTCTTAGCGATCATGTACACCAAATCAGCTCGGGATTTCTTTAAAGCGATGCGTATTAAAACTTAGGGTTTAATCTGAGTTGCCTCTCTAGCGCGCTTTTGCAAAGCGTGCTTATCTATTGGAGCATTTGTGATGCGAGTAATCCTTTGTGCCCCGCATAATCTCCGGCACTGCTATAAACGTAAAACTCCCGCTCATGAACATGACCCTCTTTTATCGGATTTTGGTGAATATAACCCAACTTTTGTTCGATCATTATATTTGAGATGGATAGATCCAGTCTACCACGGTTACGGTAATAAAATACAATTCACCTAATTCTTTTGCCTTGTATTAATGGGACATGTTAGCCTATTTAGGTATTGCAAATACATCATGTAAACAGGCACGCTTTACAAAAGCGCGCCAGTAGGAGTGACACATACCATTCCTGTCGTCATTCCACGACGGAGCGAACGCAGTGAGCGCAGGTCGGGGAATCTCCAAAACCAGAGCCGAACTTCTACTGCATTTCTTCCACTTCATCGAACAAATCTTTTAGATCAGGGTTGAAGGCTCGAATCAGTTCATCTTTCCATGCTCGATTCCATTTCTTAATTCGCTTTTCTCGATGGATAGCTTCTTCAATAGTAGGGAAGAACTCAAAATACAGAAGGTCAGTGCAGTGGTAGCGTGAGGTGAATACAGAACCTTTTCCCGTTCTATGTTCATAAATTCTATTGTACAAGTTGCTGGTTACACCGGTATAGAGCACAGATCTTGTAGAATTAGAAACAATGTAAACGTACCCTCCTTTTGCAGGCATGGTAATAAAAGTAAAAGATTCCCCGGTATTTCTCCATTTCATTTCGAAATCCGTGGAATGACGATCTGTCTCGCGTCATTCCACGACGAAGCGCTCGTAGTGCGTAGAGATCGGGGTATTGCAAATACATCATGTAAACAGGCACGCTTTGCAAAAGCGCGCCTGTAGGAATGAAAGCTTTGATCTTGGGATAGGAGGATTCTCTTTGAGAATGACTTCTTGATATTGAGTTGTCATGCTGAGCCTGGTCGAAGCATAAACAATTCGGTGCTGTGTCTTACTCTTCGATCCCGATAGCTATCGGGACAGAGTGACACAATCATGTTCGGTGCTTACTCATTTACAGCAGGGAGTCTTAGCCGTAATGACTCTTTGATTATTTAAACTCCTTTATCGCCTTCAGCGCTTCAGAAATATGCTGATTGATCATGACAGATGAGGAAAATTTGAAACACAATTTTCCCTCCTTGTCAAAGACAAAAGTTTCCCTGCCAGGAAGTAACCCAAAAAGCCTTCTTTTCACCTTAAATGCCTTTGCTGCTACTTGTTGCGGGTCACTGAGAAGGGTGAAGTTCAGCCTATGTTTTTTGATAAACTTCTGGTGCGATTGCACAGAGTCGGAACTGATACCTACCACATTGGCGCCAGCTGCCTCGAAATCCTCATACCTGTCTCGGAATGAGCAGGCTTCCGCTGTGCATCCGGGAGTTTCGTCTTTCGGATAGAAATAAACGACCAGAGGTTTTCCAAGGTATTGATCAAGGATTTCTGGTTTGTCATCCTGGTTTTTCAGCGTAAGCGAAGGTAATGGACTGCCTATGGCGAGTGTATCATTCATGTCGGATAAACTAGCGTTTAATTTTCTTGTTTGAATTAATCAATAAAATTGGAAGCAGGGTAAGGTCAATCACCAAAGCGGAGGTCAAAGCGAGGCAAAGAAATAACCCCAAATAGAACGAAGCTCCGAATGAAGAAAACAGGAAAGTGCAGAAGCCTGCCAAAATGATCATGGTGGTCATGATGATGGCACTACCGGCAGTGTTGAATGTTTTGATTAGTCTGTAAACCGTGGACCTGCTTTTTTGACTGTTGTAAATACTCACAAAATGAATGCTGTCGTCCACCGCTATCCCAAAAGACACGGCGAAAATAATGGATGTGGTGAGCTTCAATGAAATACCCGTAAACCCCATAAAACCAGCTGTAATTAGCAAAGGAATGATATTAGGGATTAAGCTGATCAACATGATTTTGGTCGATTTGAAATAGATTCCTAAAACAAGTGAAACAAGAATCACGGCAATAAGTAGTCCTTTGAGTAGGTTTTTGGACAACAATTCGTGGCTCTTGTCGATGAGATATGTGGTGCCGGTGAGTCGGTAGTGGATGACGTCAAGATCAATGTTAGCGTTTATGAAATCAACAAGCTCATGATTTCGCTGGATGGTCTCATGGGAGCCAAGCTCGGGGATAAACCCGATTATACGGCCATAATCTGATTTCAGGTTTGTGGTGTTTTGAATGGTGCTATCTGCGGTGATCAGAGGACGAGCCGACCTTAAAACTTTCTCGTAATTGGCTTCTGGGAAAGAGAAATATTCAACTTTTCCTCCATTCATCATTTGATTGCTGTATTTGAGCAGGCTCGCAGCAGACCAGGTTCGCCCCAGCGGATACTCGGCCTCCAGGTAGCGCTGTAGCTTGTTTACCTGTGCCATTACCTTTGAGTCAAGTATGCTGACGCTCGTGTCTTTTGGCCAATAGGCAATTTCCCATGGTTTGAAACCAAAATATTCATTTTCAGTAAAGTGAAAGTCTTTTTTCACCACGGAGCTTTCAGGCAAATCCTCAAGTAGGTAAGCGTCTGTTTTGAGCAAGAAAATACCCCCGATGGAAATAATCATTAGCAGAGCAGAGCCGATCAAAACTGCACGCTGATTTCTTATCAGCAAGCAAGCGAATTGTTTATAGCTAATTCCTCTATGCTCGGGAATATCTCCGCGAATAATTAAGATCGGGCCAAAAAGAAAAGTAACGATGAAAGCTATTATTACTCCAATACCGGCGAAAATCCCCAGTAGCTGAACTGGCTCAGTTGTGATAGTCAAAAGACTGAAGAACCCTATAGCCGTAGTGACGGAGGTGAGAACCGTGGCAATGAATACTTTCTTCATGGCTTTTCGCATTCTTTCCGCGATGCAATCTCCGCTGCTTTTGCGATAAGCGTTCATCAGATGTATCGTGTCTGATGTGGACACGAACAGAATGATAGGCGGAATGAGCGAGCCAAGTATCGTGATTTTGTTTCCGGTGGCGGCCATCAATCCCAGTAGCCACACCAGGCTGGTTAAGCTGACCACATAGGGGAGCAGTGCCAATCGAAACGACCGAAAAATGATAATGAGAATACAGAAACTAATCATCAGAGCCAACAGGATGAAGAGCACAAAATCCTCCTGAATGAGTCGGACAAATTCATCTTGTGCCGTCAGTTTGCCTACAATCCGATGGTTTTTAAAATCATACTGTTGCAGTATTTGATTTAGAGTGGATACCAATTGTGTGCCTTCCTCAGGGTGCAGAAAGTGGTCGTGGCTGATTTGGATGAGCAGCGATCCACCTCGGTAGCCGAAAAAACCTGCGTAAAATGGATGCTCATATATCCGTAAGCTATCCTCTGCGAGTTTAGATTGATCTTCCGGATGCAAAATGGGGACAGGCACAAGGCCTGTTGGGGTTGAGATGAGCTGTGTCAGATCAATTGGGGTAAGAACATCAGTGATTCCACCGACAGTTTTAATCTGTTCAGACAGGTGATGGATTTGCGTCAGAAAACCAGTTTCGAAAACAGTCTCATTCTCGACGATCAGCAGCAGGAAATCATTGTCGTATCCAAAGTGCTCTTTATGGCTTTCGTAAAAAGCGATATCAGGGTCATCCGTGGGAAAGAACTTCTCGAACTCAAAATCAGGTTTGAGGTCTTTGATTTGATAACCAAAGAAGGCGGTTAAACCCAGCCAGAGCAATACAAGAATCACCCGAAAAGATTTCCGGTCCAATTGATGGCAATACTTGTCTATTAGCGAGTTCAGAGTATGAGCTTTTCTTTAATTTAGCAATACTAACGATTCAATGAAATACTATGAAGCAATACCTCAACTTGATGCAGCACATTTTGGACAATGGTGTCACCAAAAGCGACCGTACCGGAACGGGAACTAAAAGCGTGTTTGGCTATCAAATGAGGTTTGATTTGGCTGAGGGTTTTCCATTGGTAACAACTAAAAAGACGCACTTGAAGTCTATTGTGCATGAGCTGTTGTGGTTTTTACAAGGCGACACCAACATTCGCTACCTTGTAGAAAATGGCGTGAACATCTGGAATGAGTGGCCTTTTCAAAACTACCTCAACGAAAACGGGCAGACGGATTCATATCCAAAGTACTCAGATGAATGGAAAGCGGAGCTGGCTAAGTTTAAGGAGAATATAAAGTCTGACGAAGCATTCGCTAAAAAGTGGGGAGAACTGGGGCCTGTCTATGGAAAACAGTGGAGGGATTTTGAAGGTGTAGATCAGATCAGCCAATTGATAGAAGACATTAAATCCAAGCCAGACTCTCGCAGATTGCTGGTGTCGGCATGGAATCCGAAAGACATTCCCATCATGGCCAAATCAGGACTTCCTCCATGCCACAGTCTTTTTCAGTTTTACGTGGCTGATGGTAAACTTTCTTGTCAGCTGTATCAGCGTAGTGCTGATGTGTTTCTGGGAGTGCCATTCAATATTGCTTCTTATGCTCTTCTGACCATGATGATTGCTCAGGTATGTGATTTAGGTTATGGGGATTTTGTGCATACTCTAGGTGATGCACACCTTTATTCTAATCATTTTGAGCAGGCAGAACTGCAGCTTTCCCGTACGCCAAAGGCACTTCCTACGATGAAAATCAATCCTAACATTAAGGATATTTTCTCGTTTACGTATGAAGATTTCACGCTCGAAAACTATGATCCGGACCCTGCAATAAGAGCGGCTGTAGCGGTATAAAATATTAGGGTATCGAAATTCTTTTTTACTCGTATAAAAGATCAGAACCTTGTTATTAACATGTGTTAATTCGATCTCGTATTCATTTTGTCCAACCCAATCATATTCTATGCCTAACCACCTCTTGACTCTCTTGCTGGGGGTCACAATTTCGTTCAGCAGCTATTCTCAAGCTGATTCCGTTTATATCCTTGGTCTGCAAGAATGTGTGGATATAGCACTCAAAAACAACACTACAGTAAAACGAAGTTTGCTCCAGTCGGAGAATGCTAAAATAAACTACAATCAGGCACGTGCCTCACAGTTGCCATCTTTGAATGTTGGCGGAAGCTACGGATACAACTGGGGTCGTTCTATTGATCCCACCACCAACCAGTTTGTGGCGCAGGAGATCAACTTTACAGGGATGAATGGAAGTGCCAGTATGGTCGTTTTCAACTGGTTTAGTTTGGTCAATACGGTTAAGCAAAACAGCATACTGCTACAATCGTCACAGTACGATGCAGAGAAGGCCAGGAACGATATTTCACTCAACATCGCTACTTTTTATCTCAACGTAATCTTCAATAAGGAATTGGTAGAAACAGCCGAGTATCAGTTGGAGAACAGCCAAAAGCAACTGGATAGGACGAAAAAACTGGTGCAGTCCGGATCATTGCCTCGCACCAATGAGTTGGAGTTGATTTCGCAAGTGGCCAGTAACGAAGTTAATCTGATCACTGCTCAAAATAATTTGAACCTGGCTTTGCTAAACCTGAAACAAGGTATGATGATGCCATCGACTCAGAAAATTGACATCATCATTCCTGAAATGGAAATAGGAACTGGTTCTGAGAGTTTGGCGCCTGTAGAAGAGGTGTATAATGACGCTCTGAATAATATGCCTGAGATCAAAAGTGCGGAACTGCAGGTGAAAGGAGCTGAGTACGGTATAGAGGTGGCAAGGTCTGGTTTTACTCCGACACTATCACTCAACGCTGGCTTTAGCACCAACTATTCTGACGCTTTCGGGGATAGATTTATTGAAGATCCGAACGGTGGAGGGTCTTATGTGACGAACCCAGGCTTGCAAACGGCCTCCGGCGAAAGCATACAAGTTTTTCAACCTGCTGGTGATTATGAAGAGTATGGATTTGGTGACCAGTTTCGAGATAACTTGAGTAAGCAGGCCTCTCTCAATTTGTCCATTCCCATTTTCAATAATTTGAGAAACAGCAGTGCTGTTCAAAGACAAAAAATTGCGTTGCAGCAAGCAGAGATCAACGTGGTGGAGCAACAAAATTTCTTACGACAAACCGTAGAGTCGGCGCACAATGATGCGGTGGCGGCTTCCAAGGCTTATTCAGCACGTCAAAAACAACTAGAGGCGCTTGAGGAGACTTATCGATCGATAGAGAATCAGTATAATCTGGGTGCGGCTAATTTTACCGAATATCAGGTGGCATCAAACAACCTGTTTGGAGCTAAGTCCGATTTGGTTCGGGCTAAATATGATTTCATTTTTAAAACCAAAATCCTTGATTTCTATCAGGGTAAAGACCTTTCCTTCTAATCATCATGACAAAGAAAAAATCGAATAACAGGATTATTTACATACTCCTAGGAGTGGTCGGTGTACTGATCGTAATTGCACTAATCGGTAAATCTCAAGGTTGGATTGGGAAGAAGAAAGCGGTAGAAGTGGAAATAGGCAAGGTCAAACGAACGACGATAGTTGAGAAGGTGAGCGCATCCGGTGCGGTTCAGCCCGTGGTGGAAGTGAAGATCAGCCCGGAGGTGCCAGGAGAGATCATAGACCTCACCATAGAAGAAGGTGATTCGGTAAGTAAAGGTGATTTTCTTTTGAAAATACGGCCGGACAATTTTGAGTCGGCAGTGCAGAGAGCAGAAGCTATTCTGAATCAGCAAAAGGCAAATTTAGCTGACTCCAGAGCACGTGAAGCCAGGGCAAAGGCAGGTTATACGCGCTCTAAACTGGA
The DNA here is from genome assembly GCA_039944535.1 of Cyclobacteriaceae bacterium. Classification (GTDB taxonomy): domain Bacteria; phylum Bacteroidota; class Bacteroidia; order Cytophagales; family Cyclobacteriaceae; genus JAMZMI01. Next base: position 80,923 of record JBDUYP010000014.1, on the reverse strand, counting down.
GTTTGCAAGACAGAAGAAACTCTACGAGCAGAAGGTAATCTCCGATGCGGATTTTGAATTGGCTCAAGCCAATGCAACAATAGCTGAGCAGGATTTTAAATCTGCCCAGCAAAATGTAGAGGCGGCCAGCTATTCTGTGCAAAGTTCATTTGCATCAGTAAAAGAAGCCAGGGAGAATTTGCGTCTTACCAGGATCACGGCACCTATGAATGGAATCGTGTCCAAACTGGATGTGGAGCTTGGAGAGACTGTGGTGGGAACATCTCAGATGCAAGGAACCGAAATGCTTCGAATTGCAGACCTGTCCAATATGGAGGTGCGGGTAGATGTGAACGAAAACGACATCATCCGTGTGAGTCTGGGTGACACAGCCATCATAGATGTGGATTCTTATTCATATATGGACAAGCAGTTCAGAGGGATAGTGACCCAAATAGCCAATTCGGCCAATACCAAAGTTTCTGCAGATGCCGTGACAGAATTTGAAGTTAGGATTAAGATCTTGAATTCTTCTTATCAGGATTTGATCAAAGAAAAAGGGATGAAATACCCTTTCAGACCGGGCATGACTGCAAGTGTTGATATCATTACCGAAAGGAAAAAAGATGTGCTTTCAGTGCCTCTGGCGGCTGTTACCACTCGAAAAGTAAAAGACGAGCAGGATGATGAAAATAACTATAAGCGGGAAGAAGATGAGAAGGAAGAATCAATTTCAGATCAGGAAATAGAGGAAGTGGTTTTCGTGATCAAGGAGATGAAAGCCATAAAGACCAAGGTGAAGACAGGCATCAGTGATTTTGATAATATTGAGATATTGAGTGGCTTGTCTGAAGGCGATGAAATAGTTACTGGGCCGTTTCTGGCCGTATCGAAACGGCTCAAAGATGAAGATGGTGTAGAAGAAAAAGAAAGGGAAGACCGTAAGGACGAAGACTGATCAGATATAACCTCCAGATGATATTGATTTTAGTGTGTCAGTTTTGATGAATGTTTTTTGTGTCATGAAGAAACCATCAGGTTTCTTATGGTGTCCTTAGGTAAATATTCAAAAATGAAGCATTTAACCTGTTTGATTGCATTGTGGCTGATTTTTGGGTGCAGCGAGTATCAAGGTGGTAGTCAATATGTTTTTTCAGTTTACAATAACTCATCAGATACGATTCAGGTTTGTTTAAAAGCAAATCCACCAGCTTACTCATCATACTTTGCATCTAATTACGACTGTGAGACTTTGATTCCTAAGCGATTGGCAGAGGTGGCTTATTATCGGGGTAGAGGTAAACTAATTGATTACTGGAAAACGGGTGATATTGTGGTGATTGATCAGTTCGATGTTTATCAAGATAGTGTGTTGGTGCAAAAGGATTTTCTTCAAAGAGATCTTTGGGAGTATCGAGAAATAGCAAATACTCAATCCGAATACAGACTGGAAATCACCGATGAGGACTTTGACTAGTCCAGCGGATTAATGTCAAATTGATCATTTAGTACGTCATACAATTCTTGTATAGGCAGGCCTACTACATTGAAGTAAGAACCCTCAATTTTGGAGATTTTCGTCAAACCAATCCATTCCTGAATACCATAAGCACCGGCTTTGTCAAAAGGCTTGAAAGTATCTACGTAATGAATGGCCTCTTGCTCTGATATGGCCTCAAATGTCACCAATGTTCGGGATGAAAATGAGATGGATTTCTTGAGGTTGGAAACGCAAACTCCACTGATTACTTCGTGTGTTTTACTTGAAAACGTGTGAATCATCTTCAGAGCTTCTTGTCTGTCAGTGGGTTTGTTAAAGACTTGCTGATCAAGAACCACAGTAGTATCTGCTGTAATGATGGTTTGGTTTTCTAATCGTGACCTGTAAAAGTCGTTTTTTTCTCTGGCTAGATACTCGGCCACCGTGGCGGATGGAAGCCCGTCAGGAATGACCTCTTCAAAATCGTAGGTCACGACCTCAAAATTGTAACCTGACTGACGGAGCAATTCTTGCCTTCTCGGGCTATTGGAAGCAAGGATCAAATGGTGAGCTGAATTCATTTTGATTTATTGAGCTAAATACAAATCCGGAAATTACTTTAGGGTAAAAGTAAGTTGATTTTTGTGGCATGGTATAACCAGAGTAACATGTTTCTTTCACCTGTTCTATAGAAATGTCATTGGTGATCAATGCGAATTGGGCACTTCCTGTGATGACCTTTTTAATGCATTCGGTGAAATTTCTTTCGAATGTTATTTTTCTTGATTTGGTCTGATCTTTCCCCTTGATGCCCAATATTTTTTCAAAGACAAAATAATGCATGATCGTGAGGTCAAGCTCCTTGATCTTATTCGAGAACTTCCAGGGGATGTCCTTGATCCTGTTATTTTTCAGACTGATACGATAGGCCTCATCTTCTATCAAAAGCCCGAAGGTCCATTTTTTACCCTGGATAATATCGTATGTGTCAGTGCTGTTGGAGATGGGAGAGATGTCAAAATCTTCTCTTAGTCGTACGAGCAAGTCTGTTTTCGAAAAACCATCCCAGTTGCCGACGAGCCTATGTGTTGGGAGTATGCGCAGGTCATCAGATTCTGTATTGGTCAGGTACATCATGTGATAATTATAAGCTTCCTGTCCACTGTGACTCGGGTTTTTCTCGCGGCAGTCTTTCATATATTGCAGAGCTCCAGCATACCTATGATGTCCGTCTGCTAATATGATCTGCTTGTCTTTAATGAGAGTTTGAATCCTTTTAATCACCCTTACATCGTGGATGACGCTCATCACGTCCCGAACGCCCTGATAGTTTTCGGTATCATAGACGGGAGACTTCATACTCTCGTCCAGGTATTTTTCTATTTCCCTGGAAGGATCTGTGTAGAGTCCATGTGTCGGGCTGACATTCATCTCCATCTCGTTTAAGATTTCGAGTCTATCGTTGACAGAAAAAGGCATAGTGTTTTCATGCCTGAGGATGACATTTTCATCCCAGTCGTAAACCCGGATGTTTATCACAAAACCTTTGCGGCAATATGTGGAAGTGCCGCCCGGTAGTGTGAAGTGCTGGTAATAGACATAAATGCCCGGAACTCTATCTTGTTTGAGGACTCCCTTCTCCTTCCATTTTACCAGGGTTCTGGCCGCTGATTTTGGGGAGGATGATGATTCTTTGGGCACAGTCAAATGAATGCTATTCAGCTCATTACCGTAAAGCTGTTGGCGTTGCTTGTCTGATACGACATCAAAAAGTGGTGCAGTAAGTGAGCTGATGTGCTGAGATAATGACGGGTTGTATCTCCAGCCCCTGATTGGTTTGATTTCCGCCATGTACTAGTGCTCTATTCTGTTTCTCCAGTTAGAAGTTTTTTGTTGAGGAGAGGCTCCTCCGAAGGTGATTTTTTGTTTGTTTTTATCATAATCATAAGCAAACAGAGCTGCCACTTCGGCTATTTCATCAGTGATCTCAGCTTTGAGTGTTTCAGGGGTGAAATATTTTTCCACAAACTTGGTTGTAAACGACCCGTCAATAAAATCCGGATGTTTGAGTGCAAATGTCCCAAACGGGAGAGTGGTTTTAATGCCGCTGATTTTGTATTCATCGATGGCACGTAGCATCCTGTCTATGGCTTCCTTTCGGTCTTTCCCATAGGTTACCAGTTTTGCCAGCATAGGGTCATAGTGAATGGGGATATCCATTCCTTCTTCATAGCCATCATCTACTCTTACTCCAGGACCCTGAGGCCTCACATATCTTTCAAGTTTGCCTGTGTCTGGCAAAAAGTTGTTTTCAGGATCTTCCGCATATACCCGTAGTTCTATGCTATGCCCTTTGATGGTCAGATCTTCTTGTTTGAAACTGATTTTCTCACCTTCGGCTATCTTGATTTGTTCTTTTACAAGATCTAGTCCTGTGATCTCTTCGGTCACCGGGTGCTCAACCTGCAGCCGGGTGTTCATTTCCAGGAAATAAAAGTTTAGGTTTTCGTCGGCGATAAATTCAACTGTTCCTGCCCCGTAGTAGTCACAGGACTTGGCAACATTCACAGCTGCTTCTCCTATTTTTTTGCGTTGTTCAGGAGAGAGTACCGAAGAAGGGGCTTCTTCTATTACTTTTTGATTTCTCCGCTGCACACTGCATTCACGCTCGAATAGGTAAAGTACATTGCCATGCTGGTCTCCCAGTATTTGTACCTCTATATGCTTAGGGTTGGTGATAAACTTTTCTACAAAAACAGCATCGTCAGAGAAAGAGCTTTTAGCCTCACTTACAGCCCGTTTCATTTGGTCTTCAAATTCTTTTTCCTCATAAACGATGCGCATGCCTTTGCCTCCACCACCAGCGCTGGCTTTTATCATAACCGGGTAGCCAATTTCGTCTGCTATTCTTTTTGCTTTTGCGATATCCTTAATGGGTTCTTCCATGCCAGGCACCAGTGGCACGTCAAATGCTTTCACTGCATTCTTTGAAGCCAGTTTGTCGCCCATCACTTCTATTGAAGATGCCGATGGTCCTATGAAAATCAACCCTGCATCTTTAACTCGTTTCGCGAATTTTGCATTCTCAGACAGAAAACCATAGCCGGGGTGAATAGCCTGAGCTCCGGTTTGTTTGCAGGCATCCAGTATTTTATCAACGACCAAATAGGATTTTGAAGAAGGAGGGGGACCCAAAAATATAGCTTCATCAGCATATCGAACATGAGGAGCCAGGGCATCAGCCTCACTGTAAACAGCTACTGTTTTAATTCCGGCTTCTTTGGCTGAGCGCATTATGCGCAGAGCGATTTCTCCTCGGTTAGCAACAAGAATTTTACTGATTTTCATGAAAATCGGGTTTTTGGGGTGTAAGAATGTGAAAATTTAAATATAGACACTGGAGTTGAAAGTGCCTTGTCTATTCGCTCAATCTTTAATAAATGATTAGATTTGCGACTCGTTTTTTATATGCTTTAATAACAATTCTTAAATGGATTTATTCGAAAAACTAGTTCAGGATAGAGGGCCTCTAGGGCAACACTCTTATTTTGATGACAATTTCTATATGTTCCCAAAACTAGAAGGGGAGATCGCACCAAGAATGCAGTTCAAGGGCAAGGAAGTATTGACATGGAGTCTAAACAACTACCTTGGTTTGGCTAATCACCCGGAGGTGAGAAAGGCTGATGCCGATGCTGCTGCTGAGTATGGTCTTGGTTACCCGATGGGAGCCAGAATGATGACAGGTAACACTAGTTTTCACGAGCAATTGGAGCGAGAGCTTGCTGAATTTGTGAGCAAAGAGGCTGGTATGCTACTAAACTTCGGTTATCAGGGAGTCCTTTCTGTGATTGATGCCTTGGTAGATAGAAAAGATGTGATCGTTTATGATGCAGAATCTCATGCGTGCATTATTGATGGTGTGAGACTTCACATGGGTAAGCGTTTTGTTTACACGCACAATGACATGGATAACCTGGAGAAGCAGCTGCAAAGAGCTGAAAGGCTGACTAAGGAATCAGGTGGTGGAATATTGGTTATCACTGAAGGTGTGTTTGGTATGTCTGGTAATCTGGGTAACCTTAAGGATATCGTGGAATTGAAGAAGAAGTATCAGTTCCGTCTTATGGTTGACGATGCTCATGGTTTCGGTACCATGGGAGCGACAGGAGCAGGAGCAGGAGAGCATTTTGGTGTTCAGGATGATATTGATATCTACTTCTCTACTTTCGCAAAATCTATGGCTGCCATTGGGGCTTTCATAGCAGCTGATGCGAAAATCATAGATGTGATCAAGTACAACGTGAGATCTCAAATCTTTGCAAAATCGCTTCCGCTAGCACTGGTTATTGGTTTGCTTAAGCGTCTTGAGTTGATTAGAAATAGCACAGAGCACAAAGACAAACTTTGGACTATCGTCAATGCCATACAGAAAGGTTATAGAGATAATGGTTATAATATAGGAACTACTCAATCTCCTGTAACACCTGTGGTCATGAATGGTGAAGTCATGGAAGCAGTGAACCTGGTCAAAGATTTACGCCTTGAACACAGTATTTTCTGCTCTGTAGTGGTTTATCCTGTGATACCTAAGGGGATGATTATCCTTAGAATTATACCTACAGCATCTCATTCATTAGACGATGTGAGTCAAACTTTGGTGGCATTTGAGGCAGTTAAGCGTAAGCTGGATGATGGAGTGTACCAAAGAGCAGGGGTAGAAGGAGCCTATGCTTCATAAAATCTAGCTTTTTTCTGCATTTAAGCTTGGTTTTTGAACAATTTGTATAAATTGCTAATCGAATAATTATCAGTAACCTTAAAGATCTATCAATATGAAAAGATTCGAACAACTTCAAGAATTATTAACTTCACTAGAAGGAGACTTCAGCAAATTTTATGACAAACAAAACTCTGCTGCTGGTACTAGAGTTAGAAAAGGAATGCAAGAGCTGAAAAACCTTTCTCAGGAGATCAGAATTGAAGTTCAAGACATCAAGAACAAAGGTTAATTAACCCTTTTCAAGATATCAAAAAAGGCAATCGAGAGATTGCCTTTTTTTATGCCGTTTTATTTATAACCTTTTATAAGTACTGCTTGAACGATCCGAGTAGCTCTTCAGAGCCTTCGAATAGGGGTTGGCGCACATCTTTAAGAATCAATCCTGCGGCTTCCATTCCGGTTTTCACTGAAACGGGATTTCCCTCGGCTGATACCAGGCCATAACATTTAAGTAAGCTAAAGTGAATTTTGGAAGCTTCTTTGAAATCGCCTTTCAGAGCTAACCTGACCATTTCGCTAAAAGGCTTTGGCTGCAGATTTGCAATCACAGATATTGCTCCTTTGGCTCCCATAGATATCATGGGTAGAGTCAATGAATCTTCTCCGGAGATTACCAAAAAGTCCTCATCAGTACCACTAAGTATCTCCGCCACTTGCGTAAGATCTCCGGCAGCCTCCTTTGTTCCTATGATGTTTTCGTGCTTTGAAAGCGTGATTGTGGTGTCCGCTGAGATGTTTGAGCCCGTCCTGGGAGGGACATTGTAAACAATCAACGGAAACGGACTTGCGTCTGCCACATCCAGATAATGCTTCTCAATTCCCTTTTGAGACGGTCTGTTGTAATAGGGGCTAACACTTAGAATCGCATCCAGAGGGTAATCTTTGAACTGCTTAAGCGCAGTTTTCAAAGTTTGTGTGTTATTAGAACCATAACCCAGCACCAGAGGGAGGTTGGCTTTATTTTTTTCAACCACAAAGTCCAAAATTTGAAACCTTTCCTCGGGTGCTATGGTGGCTGACTCTCCAGTGGTTCCCAGGATAACAAGATATTCTGCCTGACCCTGGCTCACGTGATCAATCACTCTTTCAAGAGCGTCAAAATCAATGGTAAGGTCTTTTTTAAATGGCGTAACGAGAGCTACTCCTGTTCCTGCTAGTCTATCAATGCTCATTACTGTGAATCATTTTTAAATATTTGAGTACTTCTTCAACCCTGATGTTTTCGGCTTCTGACTTGATGATCATTTCATATTGCGGCATTGCATCCTGCAAACTCAAGCCTATTCGACAGCTGGCTTTGATCTGTGAGAGAATATACCTAATGATATAATGATCCGACTCGTCTGCGCACAGCACCATGTCATAGTCCTGCTTCATGAAGGCATTCAATTCCTCCGTTTTATAGCTACCAAAAGCACCAATGTCTTTGGTGTCAAAAAGAGGATATGTCAGAGTTGATTTTTTCCTGTTTTTACAAAACGCTAAAGTACTGATTTCTTTGCCTTCAGACTTTAGAGTTGAGTTGATTTTGATGATTTGCTCTGCATTTTTCGTTGATGCAGAATTAAAAACCAAAGCAATCTTCTTGGACTTTGCAAAGTCAAAAGACTTGCTAAAAGACCTCTTCTTTTCGGATCGCTTGATTTTATATGTAATGAAGGGTTTTTTTAGCATGGTTAAGATATCATGGCTTTAAAGTCTGATTCTGAAATAATCGCAATATTCAATTTTTTGGCTTTTTCAAGTTTAGACGGCCCCATGTTTTCTCCGGCCAGTACGTAGCTTGTGTTTCCCGAAATACTGCTTCCTACTTTTCCACCATACTGCTTGATCATAGATTTTATTTCGTCTCTTCCATACTCAGTGAATACACCTGAAACCACGAAGGTCTTTCCATCGAGTTTGTTTTCTACGAATGTGGCAGTTGAATCTGATTTCAAGCTCAATCCCGCCACTCTTAGTCGTTCTATTAAGGCAATATTTTCTGGATTGTCCAAATATTCTCTAATGCTACCTGCTATTCGATCTCCGATCTCATGAACGTTCACAATATCTTCGTATGTGGCGTTGATAATGCTGTCAATATCTCCAAAATGTTGCGCAATTTTTTCAGCAACCGTTTTGCCAACATATCGGATGCCCAGCCCAAAAAGCACACGTTCAAAAGAGGCTTCTTTTGATTTCTCGATGGAATCTATCAGGTTCTTAGCACTTTTCTCTTTCAGAGATCTTGTTTTGGTCTCACCTGTCAATTCATCAGTGATTTCGAACTTCAGGTTTTCTATCTGGTCATATTTCAAACTGAATAAATCAGCAAGATTATTTATCAGACCCTGATCAAAAAGTCCTTTTATTGTATTAGGGCCCAGGTGGTTGATGTCCAGCGCATTTCTGGAAATGAAATGTTCAACACGGCCTCTGACCTGAGGAGGACATCCCAGCTCATTGGGGCAGTAGTGGTTTGCCTCGCCATCTTTGCGAACTAGCTCTGTGCCACATTCCGGGCAATTTGCTATATAGTCTATCTTTTGAGAATCAGGCTTTCGCATAGAGGTGTTTACGCTGGTGATTTTCGGTATAATCTCACCGCCTTTTTCTACCGAAACTGTATCCCCAATTCGTATGTCTAATCTTTCAATTTCATTTGCATTGTGTAGTGAAGCACGTTTGACAGTAGTTCCTGCCAATAGCACCGGCTCCAATTCTGCAACAGGAGTAATGGCACCTGTTCTCCCGACTTGATAGGTAATATTGTTGAGGGTTGTCTGTACACCAACAGCCTTGTATTTAAAGGCAATGGCCCAACGTGGAACCTTTGCTGTGAAACCTAACTCCCTTTGCTGCGCTGTGCTGTTTACTTTGATTACAATGCCATCCGTTTCCAGAGGTAACTCGTGCCTTTTTTGTTCCCAGTGGTCAATATATTGGAAGACCTCATCAATGCTCTTGCATTTTTTGTAAGTGGGTGAGACATTAAATCTCAGGTCTTCCAGTTTGTGAATGGCTTGCTCGTGTGATTCGATATCCAAATCTTCGCCCAGCAATGTGTATAGGTAGCAGTCCAGTTTTCTGCGTGCTACTATTGTGCTGTCTTGCATTTTGAGTGTGCCGGATGCCGTGTTTCTGGGGTTTGCAAGCAAAGCTTCACCAGCTTTGGCTCTTTCCTCATTGAGCGTTTCGAAAGCTTTGTTGGGCATGAACACTTCACCGCGAACTTCAAAAGTTTCGATTTGTTCTGTCGCCACTTTGAGAGGGATCGTGCGGATGGTTTTGATATTTTGGGTGACGTCATCTCCTTTGAGGCCATCTCCTCGGGTAACCGCTCTTTTTAGAATTCCATTTTCGTAAAGAATACTTATGGCAACTCCGTCAAACTTGAGTTCACAAAAATATTCGTACGCCTCACCATCAAGCCCTTTTTCAACGCGCTTGTCAAAATCCGACAACTCTTCCCGGGAGTAGGTGTTCCCTAGAGAAAGCATGGGATATTGATGTGGTACTGTGTCAAAAGATTTGGTAACAGTACCTCCAACTCTCTGAGTAGGAGAGTCTTCCCTTTTTAATTCAGGGTGATCTTTTTCCAGAGACTCTAATTCTTTTAGTAAAAAATCAAATTCCTGATCCGTGACCTCTGATTTGCTCTCCTGATAGTACAAATAGTTGTAATGGTTGAGCTGATCTGTGAGTTGATCTATTCGTGATTTGATTCTTTCTTTACTCATTTGAAAAATGCTTGCGCAAATCTAACAAGCTGTTCAGATTGATCATTAAATTCACTTTTATTTTTAAGATTCACCGTAACATTGTGCCGTGGAAGCAAAACAGAAGATTTTGGGCATTGCTGAGGATATGTTTGCAGAAAAAGGAATAAACAACAGCCATCTTCAGGACATAGCATCAAGAGCTGGGATTAGTAAAAAAACTATTTACAAACATTTTGAGAACAAGAATGACTTGGTAGTAGGGGTTCTCTCTGGTTTGGCTTTTAGACTCAATACGGCAATAAACGAAATTAAGGATTCAAATCTCAATACTCCTTATAAGCTTGCTCACTTGATATTTATTGTCAAAAATAATGTTAAGATCGTGACGCCTGTTTTCGTGAATGACATTATGGCGACAATGTATGATCAGGCGAAAAATTTGGTTGATAACTACGTGAGATTTTCAGTTTTTGAGCGGTTTAAAAGTTTGCTAGAGGAGGGAGTAGAGGAAGGCACAGTTATGCCAAATATGAGTGTAGAGGCGGTTGTGGTACTCTACAAAGATGCTATCATGAATTTTCTCACCTTAAGTGTAGAGCAAAATGTGCCGGAAGGGTTTCTAGAGGTTCCGCCCGTGCAAAATTTTGTAAGGTCTTTAATTCCCATTTTTAGAGGGGTTTTGAGTCAGAAAGGAACAGAATACTTTAAAGAAGCTTTGATCGAATTGAACCTAGCCGAATAGTTCTCGTTTTGCCATTAACACACCATGTCATTGACTGATTTCCAAAAGATAATTTCAGAAATACCTTCTATCATGAAGGTAGGTGATGTCGCTCGCGAAAATAATGTGGAAGCGTACGTCATTGGGGGGTTCGTGCGAGACTTGATTCTAGCAAGGCCATCTAAAGACATTGATTTTGTATGTGTAGGGAGTGGCATTGCACTGGCCAAAGCAGTCAGTAAAAAGCTTGGCAAAGAAGCACATCTGTCAGTATATAAAAATTTCGGAACAGCTGCCATCAGTTTTCGCGATTGGGAACTCGAATTTGTAGGTGCCAGGAAGGAGTCGTATAGAGCGGACTCCAGAAAGCCGGTGGTGGAAAACGGAACACTTGAAGATGATCAGAATAGGAGGGACTTTACCATCAATGCGCTGGCAATTAGCCTCAATGAAGCAAATTTTGGAGAGTTAATTGATCCTTTTGGTGGCTTGGTGCATTTAGAAGATAAGCTCATAAAGACACCATTGGAGCCTAAGCTCACTTTTTCAGATGACCCGCTTCGTATTATGCGAGCCATTCGGTTTGCGTCTCAGTTGGGTTTTGATATTGAGCCTGACACGTGGGATGCCATTGTGGAAACTAAAGAACGTCTGAGTATCATTTCGCAAGAGCGAATCACGGATGAGTTAAATAAGATCATTTTATCACCCAAACCATCTTACGGTTTCAAACTTCTCTTTAGTTCGGGCATCCTGAAAATTATTTTCCCTGAGATGGCTAAGCTTCAGGGAATCAAGACTAAAAACGGGTTGTCTCACAAGGATAATTTTTATCACACACTTCAGGTTTTAGATAATATTAGTGAGCACACAGATGACCTCTGGCTCAGATGGGCAGCTATTTTGCATGACATAGCTAAACCCGCGACACAGCGTTTTGCCCAAGGCACGGGGTGGACATTTCATGGACATGAAGATATGGGAGCGCGTTGGGTTCCGAAGATTTTCAAGAATTTGAAACTACCTCTCAATGAGAAGATGAAGTTTGTACAAAAGCTAGTAAGGCTTCATCTTAGGCCTATTGCGCTGGTCAATGAGCAGGTTACAGACTCGGCGATTCGTAGACTACTGTACGAAAGTGGTGATGATATCACAGACTTAATGACATTGTGCAGAGCAGATATCACGTCTAAAAACCCCAACAAGGTTCGCAGGTATATTTCTAATTTCAATAAGGTAGAGCAGAAGATCAAAGAGGTGGAAGACCGAGACCACATTAGAAATTTCCAACCTCCTGTTTCTGGAGAGCTGATTATAGAGACTTTCGGGATAGAACCATCAAAAGTGGTGGGCGAAATTAAGAATGCAATAAAAGAAGCCATTCTCGATGGTGTCATACAAAACGACAAGCAAGAAGCTTTCGAATTGATGATCAAAATAGGAAAAGAAAAAGGCTTAGTGCCGAATTGAAGTTAATTTCTATTTTTGCGAGACTTTTTAAACTAATAATCCAAAATGAAGAATTTATTTTTATTGATAGTGGGGTTGGTCATGTTTACAGCTCAATCTCAGGCACAAGAGCAAACTCAGGCGCAGGACACCATCCCGTTTGAGCTACGCAGATTAGCTTATATCTACGATATGGCCAAGAGCTACAACGATCCTGCAGTAGCTAAAATGGCTATCTATAATTTGCTTTCTTACAACCCTCAAAACACGTCTCTGCTTGATACACTTGCTTTGATGTATTTTGATTATAATCAAATAGCTTCAGCAGCACTGACAGCTCAGGACGCTGCAAAAATAAATCCGAATGACCTCTTTGCTGTAGAGCTCGCGGCTGTCTGTTTTGAGCGTTTGGGCGTATTGCCAAAGGCTATTTCATTTTATGAAAGACTCTACACGGAAGATTTTGATATCAATACACTTTACAAGATCGCCTTTATGCAAATGCAGTCTAACAATTTTGTGGAGTCCAAAACCAATGTCGATATCATATTGGAAAATACCGAGTCAGATAAAATCAATTTAAGGTTCCCGAAGACTGATAAGGAGACTCAGGATATTTCGATGAAAGCCGCTACTTATAGACTGAAGGGGCTGATAGAAGAAGCACAAGGCAACACTGCTGCGGCAGGAGACTTTTACCAAAAAGCGATTGACATGGAGCCGGACTTTGCCATAGCGAAGGAGGAATTAAAAGCGCTTACCGAAAAAGAATAAGTCCATTAAAGTGCTTTTTAGGGAAGGTCGGGTCATTCAGATTCGACCTTTTCTTTTAGCTTGGCTAGCCAGTAAAGGAGTGTTTGGTGCAACTTTTGATGACCAAAAAACAGTGTGAGAAAACCCTGTAGTGACTCTTCGCAGGTTACTATGGTTTGATCCTCTTCCGTAGGGTCTATCTTCCAGACATGGATCGCTTTTAATCCTTTGTAAGAGCCTGTCCAGGAAAGAAGTTCTGGATCTGCTATCCTGCTAATTGTGGATTTGATTTTAGCGCCATTTATAATCCATTCGAAATTGCTGCCTTCCGCTATTTCATCATACTTTACCGATTTAATCTGATCATTCCATTCACTCCAGGATTCGAAATTGATCAGAACATCCCACACTTTCTGAGCGCTGGCATTGATTATGATGGACTGCTTGTCGCGAAGACTAGCGTCTGGATTTATGCGGCCTTCCCCGGCAAATTTCTTGCTCAGTTTCATTAGTCAGGTGTAGTTGAGTTAAACAAAATGTTAACGTGTGATTTCAAGCTTTAAGTAACGAAAAATATCTCAATTATCAGATAACTTCTAAATGAAATTCAATCTTCAGATGTTAGGCTGGTTTGTGTGTTGTGAGTCTCGTTACCTGAGTTTTTAATTTCCATCATCTCTTCATCATCCATTTCATCTTTTTTCGGACCGAATCGAATGAGTCCATAAGTCATCAGAAGACTGGATATGATGATCACAAAGAGTAAAATCCCTTCATTGAATTGGGGGTTTTGAAACTCCTGAGGAATGCTATAATAGAGCAGGAGAGTAATCAAACCTCTGGGAGCTATCAGGGTGGTTAACCTTACATTTTGTTTGATTATCACCCTGTTGATGATCAATCTCACGAGGTAAATTCCGATTAAAATCAATCCGCTGATAATGGCTACATTCAGGCTAAACAAGGAACCTAAAACCACCGTGAAACCAAAAATAACAAAGAAAAATGTGCGAATCACAAATGCGCTTTCCATGGTAATGAGGTGGAAAGAATCGTAAATTTTGTCAGTCGTCTCTCTGTCGATAAGATAGTTGAGTTTCCCGGAGAAGAACATGCGATGGTTGCTCAGGATTATGCCAAAAATCAAAATTATAATCAATGAAGACATGTGCATGAGCTTGCCTATGCTAAACAATAGCATGAGTACGGCAATCATGAGGAAAAGCTTCACTTTGGCCTCTAGCTTTTGGAAAACGTAAAGCAAAATGTAGCTAAGTGATACTGAGACCACCAGCGTGATAACCAGGCTTATGGAGAAGTCACCTACTGCAATCGCATTGCTGGAATCATCGCCAAGGCTGAGTAGAAAATAGAACAGCATAATCCCCAAGATGTCTGAGAATGTACTTTCGTAAACGTGAAATTCGCGCTGCTCTTCAGTCAGGTTTTTGACGCTCGGGATGACGATGGCGCTGCTGAGAATAGATAGCGGAGTAGCGTAGATAAAGGCTCCAATCCATGACATATCCCAAATGAAGACCCTAAAAATGCAGGCTGTGATAAATGCCGAGATCAAAAGTCCACCAAGGGCTATGCCCAATGATTTCAGAATTAGGGGCAGTTTCTTGCGCTCTATTTTTAAGTCCAGGGCAGCCTCAAGTACGATCATGATCAACCCAAGTGTGCCTAGCAACTCAAGAAGCTTGATTTCCTGAAAGGTTTTAAGAACACTCTCATAGCTGAGGCCGGCATTTATAATAAGTTGCTGTGCTATCACTCCGAGTATGATCAGAGAAAGCACAGCTGGGAAGTTGGTTTTTTCGGATATCCAGTTGAACAAATAGCTCAAAACAATCACTACCGATGCAGCTATGATGATGTAATATTCCATGTTTCTGTTTAAGCGCTTAAACTCTGAAAGATATGATTAATCATATTAACGAAGGAATGTTTTTCTATTTTGATGAAATTAGAAAGCTTCGTTGATGTTGATATAAAACCCGGAAGTATTTTTTCCAAAAGCATAATCAACGCGAATTCTTATGCGCTCCTTTGGGTCAATCTCATATCTCAGGCCTATGCCAGCACTGGGTAGTATGTTTTTATAATCATCAGCCCTGCTGCCCACAGCTCCTATGCCACCAAAACCTGCAATGAGAAATCGCTTGAAAATGTATTTTCTCATGTCAAATTGAAAACATGTGAAATGATTGTCTCGATACGCTCCTCGATAATAGCCGCGCATTTTGGAAGACCCACCAAGTAGGGCCAAATTGTAGAATGGCGCATTGCCAAGCACTGTTTGGTGAAAGACCTGAGTAGCCAAAACCATGTCATTTCTAACCTCAAAATATTTCCGACCATCCACGTAGAAATCATGAAAACCATAATCACCGATCAGATTGATATACCTGATATACCGGCTTTCCAAATAAGTGCCATTGCTAGGGGAGAACTGATTATCTCTGTGATCTACTATGAGTCCGGCCCCAACTCCGATCAACCGTCCGGTTTCAATCCCCGTAGGTTTATTGCTGTCCAAAAGCCCGCCATCCTCTATAGAAACGTCGAAATATTCATCATAGCTAATGGCAGGTCCGGTGTATGAATTTTCATTGAATTTCTTTAGAAACAGGCTGTTGAACCTCAGGAAGGTTGCACTGTAATTTTCAAATTTGTCCAGACTTACATCTGGGCCGATACCATAAAATTGATACGGGTATTTAAAGAAACCCAACTCACCTTTGAGACGATACTTACCATCTTTCAGAAAGATATCAAACGGGTTGCTGATAATGATCTGATCCTCAAACGTATAAATGAAAGCGCTGGGAATGCTGGAGGTCTTACTTGAGTCTGCATCTTGCTCCCTAAAGTAAAATATGCTCGTCATCCCTAGTCCGAAGTTTGTTTCTGGAGTATAAAAGAATACCGGGAAAATCAGGATTTTTGTTTTTGACTTTTCGTTCTCCTGACCCAGTGCCTGACTTAGAGTTGTCGTGAGAACCAGTAACACGATGAGTGTTCTGATCATTTAGATTTTTTACTTAGAACCAATTCTATTCTCTTTGAGTTATACATTTTCTTAAGATAAATCATAATGGAACAAATCACTTTAGGGTCAGGATGTTTTTGGTGTACCGAAGCAGTTTTTGAGCGGTTGAACGGGGTGGAGTCTGCGGTTTCGGGATATTCAGGAGGCAAAACCAAGGATCCGTTTTATAAGGAAGTTTGCGCAGGAACTACAGGGCATGCTGAGGTGGTTCAAGTCACTTTTGACCCTGAGGTAATCTCTGTCACTGAGATATTAGAGGTGTTTTGGAAAACGCACGATCCAACTACACTCAACAGGCAGGGCAATGATGTGGGGACCCAATACAGGTCGGCAGTTTTTTATCATAATGAGGAGCAAAAGAAAGTAGCTGAAGAACTCATGGCTGAGCTGGATAAGTCGGGAGCCTGGAGTGATCCCATAGTTACCGAGATTACGGCTTTTGAAAAATTTTGGCCGGCCGAAGATTACCATCAATCATATTTTGAGTTGAATGGATCACAGCCATATTGCCAGTTTGTAGTGGGGCCTAAGGTGGATAAGTTTAAGAAGGTATTTCAGGATAAATTGAAATAAAAAAGGGGCGGGACCTAACCAACCCACCCCATTAGAGGATTCTACTACTCTATTTAATGATTATCTTAATTTCCATACTTTTCGCTGAAGCTTGCTTGTATTGGCATCAGGATCCATGTCTTTTGCCCTTATGATTGCGGTATAGTAGCAACGGATGGCTTCTTGTTTTTCTCCAATGCTGCTCAGGTAGTCTCCCTTTACTTCAAGGTTGTAGGCGGTTTCTTTAATTTGAATGGACTGGTTGATCCAGATGGCTGCTTCCTCTACATTCTCATTTTTCATGAAGCATATTTCGGCGCTTTGAGCCAGTGTTTCCCAGTCGTCAGTATCAGCGTTTGCTACTGCTTCTTTTGCTTTTTCTACTAGTTTGCTGTTTGGGTCACTGGCAAAAGACTGTGCTGTGAAGAATGTAACAATCAGTGATGCCAGGGCGATTTTCGATAAAGTTTTCATTGTCATTTGGTTTTTGAGTTTCAGAATGTTTGAATTTGACTCCTCACTTCGAAAGACTGTGCCAAATTATTTAAACTACTTAAAATCAAGTGGTTAAGGTGATTTTTGGGTTTTGACCAATTCATCCAAAGTTCAGAATTGTCCGATTATGCGGACACTTATAGGATGATGAGCCAACTCAAAAGGTTGCACGAATGGCTGTTTTTAACACTTTATTAACGAAAATACTGAAAAGCCTGACGGAGAGTTTTTGTGCAGAGCCTTTGTAATGGTGTCATACCGCTATCGTTTTATAATTCAGTCGCTGCAAGCGCGTGACTTCTATGGCAATGGCATCAAATTCCTCTGTTACCTTCCCCTCCATCACATAGATTCCCCGGCCGTTGAAGGGGTATTTCTTTGCTATGGGAGGGAAGTGAACCGTGTCAATAAAATCCCCATCCTCATCCAGAAAGTTGCCAAAAAACATTTCTTCCTTGTGGGATGTACTCGTTCGCTTGTAGGTGATCAGATATCCGTATGTTCGGATGCGCCTATTTATATGGTTTTTCAGTTCACGTGCTTTCAGACAGTCTTTTGGTTTTTCGGGGATCAGATCAAAAGGAGTGTGAAGTGGAAACCCAAGTAGTTCCATTTGATCATATATATCTTCTACAGCTGCGTGCTCGATCTTTGGGAGCTTGTAATTCTTAATGGGAGGGTCAAAGAGGGATGGTTTGATTTGGCTTCTTCCTGTATTTCCAAGTAGAAAATGCGCCCTCCAAAGGAGCGTTTTTTTATCAATACCTGTAAAACGAAATGCTTCTATACGAATCAGCAAGCTGAGTTGCTCCAGTGAAATGCTTACTCGTTTCACATACTCGTCTATGGATTTGAAAGTGCCCTTTTTGATGCGTTCAGCAATCGTATCAATGATGGTTTGGTCTTCCAGGTCTTTGATCATGGCCAGCCCTAGATAGATGGTTTTCTTTTTGATGATGGTATGTGGCTCACTGGTATTGACGCAGGGCAGCTCGATCTGTCCACCATGCATTCTGGCTTCATGTACGTAAAACTCTCTGCTGTAAAAACCTCCGCCATTGTTGAGCACAGCCACCATAAATTCAAGTGGATAGTGAGATTTGAGAAACATGCTCTGGTAACTCTCTATGGCATAAGATGCAGAGTGACCTTTTGCGAAAGCATAGCCAGCAAAGCTTTCTATTTGTCGCCAAACGTCCGAGCTCAGTGCGATGGAATAACCTTTCTGAGAGCAGTTTTTAAAGAATTTATCCTTTACCTGTTGAAACTCCTCGCGTGAGCGGTATTTACCTGACATGCCTCTTCGCAGCACATCCGCTTCGGCCAGCGTAAGTCCTGCAAAATGGTGAGCTACTTTGATTACATCTTCCTGGTACACCATCACGCCATAGGTGTCGGGCATGATTTTGAGAAGTACGGGATGTGCGTCTTTTCGTCGTTCAGGCATTCTGTAGCGTAGTATGTATTCACGCATCATTCCTGATTTGGCCACTCCCGGACGTATCACGGAGCTGGCAGCTACGAGCGTGAGATAGTCGTCGCAGCGGAGCTTGGTGAGCAGCATGCGCATGGCTGGCGACTCTACGTAAAAGCACCCGATGGCTTTGGCTTGCCGTAGGTTGATTTTGATCAGGGGGTCATCTTTGAAGAGCTTGATGTTGTGTATGTCAACATTCAACCTGTTGGGCTGATTTTCCTTGATTATTGCCAGTGCATCTTTGATTTTTCCCAGACCTCTTTGTCCCAGTATGTCGTATTTGAACAAGCCTACATCTTCTGCTATGTGCATATCGAAATGCGTGATAGGGAAGCCCTTTGGGGGCAGAGATGTAGCGGTGAAATAATGAATGGGCTTTTCGGAAATGAGAATACCTCCGGCATGAACGCTCAGATGGCTGGGAAACCCCGTCAGTCTGGCTCCATAGTTTAGAATGATGCGCGAATGGTAATCCAGGTTTTTGATCGTGTCTTTTTGCAGGTTGTCTATTTCGTAGGGGGGCACGCCGAAGGCTTTACCTACCTCTCGGATCACCGCCTTTTTCTGGAAAGTGTTGTAAGTGGCCAGAAGCACCGCATTGTCATATCGCTCGAAGATGTATCGTGTGACATCATCACGATCTCTTGACGAAAAATCAATATCAAAGTCAGGAGGGTTTTGTCTAAACAGGTTGATGAATCGCTCAAAATACAGATCCAGTTCTATTGGATCTACGTCGGTAATGCGAAGGAGATATGCCACTATGCTGTTGGCGCCACTACCACGGCCTACATAATAATAGCCTTTGCTTCTGGCGTAGCTCACGATATCCCAGCTGACTAGGAAGTAGGAGAGAAAACCCTTTTGCCGAATGGTCTGCAGTTCATTGATTACCCGTCTCAAGATTTGTCGGGTCACCTTTTTTTCATATCTGTAAGGCAGCCCTTTTTTACAAAGCGATTTTACCTTTTGGTAGTCTTCTTCTTTTGAGTCAGTCCAGACTTCCTTGTTTTGAGGTGAGGCTTCAGGGCTAAACTGAAAATGAATTTCACAGTCTTGAATAACCATTTTTAGGTTTTCCAGCGCTTGCGGCAAGTCCTGATATGCATCAATGAGTTGCTTTTTGGATAAAAAAACATCTTCTTTTTGAGCAGTATCTGCATCGCTAAGCTTGCTTACCAGAGTGTTGAGGTCAATGGCTCTCAGCACACAATGAAGCTCATAGTCCTGCATAACAGGAAGCGTGAAAGTGGGACATGCAATGAGCTTACCGGCGGGTAAGTTTGGCATGAACCTCACCCTGTTTACTTCATTGGGCTTCACGGCTATGTATTCATAATCCTTCAATGCTCTTTTGGGGATATTGGCGAGAGGGTATATGATGAAACAATTATCATTGGCCCAGACAGTTTCCGAATTAGCCGGGAATGATGAATCAAAAGCCTTTCCCTCATGCAGATACCTTGAAAGAAAATGGTTGAGTTGATAGTAGCCTTCGTTGTTTTTGGCCAGGCCAATAAATTGCGGTACGGCTCCATTACGAAAGTCAATCCCTAGCAAAGGGCGAATGCCTGCTTTTTTAGCTTGTCGTACAAAATCAAGATTGCCGGAAGTGCTGTTGATATCTGTGAGGGCCAGTGTTTTGATCCGGTTTATCCGTGCCCATTCTATTAGCTTTTCGATGGAGAACAAGCCGTATTTGAAACTGAAGAAGGAGTGAACATTAAGCACACAGTAAAGCTAATTATTTTAGTATAAAGCTAAAAATATTAGTATATCATTTGTCTTTTTTTTAGAATGAATTATGTGGGAATTTCATATTTTGCAAATGCCGTATGGATTTAATTAAATGTTGAACTCCAATCCGACCTCATGAAAAGAACATTACTTCTACTGGCAGTAATAGCTGCCCTTAGTCACTCCACTTTTGCCCAATATAAGGAGCCGTCAAAAGCTCAGATGGTCACAAGCACAGAAAATGAGCCACAAACATTTTATCTGGCGCTTTGCTCGGGAATAGATAACTATACGGGACTTCTAGGCTTGGGTGGCCAAATTCCCGTTCAGGACAAGTTTGTGCTTCGTGGAGGTGTGGGATTTGGCGCCTGGGGAGGAAAATTGAGTGCAGGGGTAAAGTATGAGAGCCTGGTAGAAGATGGATGGGGTTTTGGTGCAGGTTATTCTCATTGCACGGGTATCCAAGGTATGGTGCTAACATTTGATGATGGAACAGGTAGCCCGAGAGAAGTTGAGATGGATTTGTTGCCCGTTGGATCAATCAACCTGACTGTCAATAGAAATTGGGTTTTCAAAGGGGGAGATAAGCTTTTTTATCTGGAAGCCGGGTATGCTGTTGGGACTGGAGGGAGTGATTATTATGAAATAAACGATGGTTCAGTGCTGACAGCAGACGAAGAATTGATCATGCAAATCATACGACCTGGTGGTCTTATTCTTGCCGCAGGACTGCTGATAGGGTTTTGACCTGTTGAAATATCTTCTGATTAGAGCCTCAATATGCGTGTGCTTTATGGATCTCATAACGAAGGCATTCACTAATTAAAGACTCATCAATTTATTGAAATAGATTTTTGGATTTAGTATTAAGCCAAAATGAATTTCTATATTAGTTGCGAAATATACAGTTAATGTAGAGATATGATCCGCCTTAAAATCTTATTCTGCACATTAATATCGTTGCTGATATTCTGCAAAAGTTCCGCACAGTTATTTGAGCGAGCTGAGGAATTTGTATTGCCGAAAAATGCTCAAAACAACATGGGGATGGCAGTAGCAGATTATGATTTAGATGGTTATTTGGATGTGTTTATTTCCACAAATGGAGAGTCAACTCTTGGCAATACTGGTAGTCAGCTTCTGAGAAACACAGGGCATGGGGACTTTGAGGATGCGACAACTGATGCAGGACTCAATGGAACAGTGGCCGGCATGGGTGCGTCGTGGGGCGACTATGACAATGATGGCGATCCTGATATATTCTTTACCGGAGTTTCTGATATACAGTTGTATCAAAACAACGGAGATGGCACATTTGTAGATGTAACAGAAGCTGCGGGTTTTGGGTCTGGCTGTGACAATTGCTTCAATGTATTCACTGGTGGACTGTGGTGGGATTATGACTATGATGGAGACCTGGATATTTACGTGACATCCAATCTCGTGAAGCCAACACAATATACCAATAATGGAGATGGTACTTTTACCTCAACAGATCTAGGCTATGATACCGAAAAACCTTTCTTCAGCTACTGTGCTTTGCCATTAGATTTCAACAATGACGGCATATTGGATATTTATGTGTCCAATGACTTTGATTTGGACAACTACCTCTTTATCAATGATAAAACAACCTTTACAGAAGCCTCCACTCCATACGGGCTAGAAGACCCTTATGACGGCATGGGGTTGGCTGCTTGCGATTATGATAATGACGGATTATTTGATTTTATGATTACCAATATTTCTGAAAATAGCCTTTATCACAACACAGGAAGTGGCTTTGAGAATGTGGCGTTGGATCTTGGCGTTTATGATGCTGGCTGGGCTTGGGGGCTTGTGTTTTCAGATTTTAATCTGGACGGCTATGAAGATTTGTTTGTGGTGAATCAATCCGAAGATGGACATGCCAATAAAGTATATATAAATACAGAAACGGATACTGGTCGGGGTTTTAATGATGTGAGTAATCATTTTGATCTCGACGAAGATCCTGACAGTCAGGTGTTGGTAAGTTTTGACTATGACAATGATGGCGATCTTGATGTGATCATTAGCAATCGTTTTTCACAACCTCATTTTTTGCTTAACAACATGGATAAGCAGAGTGTCCGAACATACCTACAGGTTGTATTGGAGGGCACCACATCCAATAGAAATGCTGTAGGTGCCGTAGTGCAGGTGGAAACAGAAGAGGGTAGCCAGTTTCGCTTAAATCAAGGAATCAATTATCTAAGCCAATCTCAGATGCCTATACACTTTGGACTGGACTCAGTCACAGAAGTGCAAAACCTGAGCGTGACATGGCCAACAGGGGTGAAAGAAACTTACCCCAATATTCCTGTAAACTCACTGATCAAATTGACTGAAGGGGAGGGTTTTGAGGTTTTGAGTAACAACCCGGCGGTGAAAATATTAGGCTGCACTGATCAGAACTCGTGTAACTACAACCCCGAAGCAACCTACGATGATGGCTCATGCGAATACCTGCAGTCAGGTGTAATCAGTGGGGCTGAGCTGGTGTCCCCACTTTCAGAGCACACATACTCCTACGCTGACGACAACAACATAACTTCCTATGCTTGGTCTGTAGTTCATGGAGAAATCATCGATGGTCATGGTACAGCCAATGTGATGGTCCGATGGTCTGTTGCAGAAGAAGGCGAACTGTCCTTAATTGCTCGGGATGCCAATTGTGTAACTCAAACCATCAGCTTCCCAGTGGATTTGGAACTGAACACACAAATCAATGTGCTGAATGAGACCAAGCCTTCTGTTGCCCGACTATGGAATGAGGTAATGCTGGAAGCTATAAGAAATGATTTTGCCCGACCGACCGTTCATGCACGCAATCTTTTTCACACATCCATAGCCATGTATGATTCATGGGCTATTCACAATCAGAAAGAAACCTATCTGTTAGGTAAAAGCCATCATGCATTCAGTAGTGATTTTTCCGGATTTGAGTCCACAGAGGAATATGAGGAATCTGTCTCAGAAACGCTTAGCTATGCTATGTATGCGCTGATGAAGCATCGGTTTGAGGAATCGCCAGGGGCAGATGAAACCATGGAGATCATGAATGATATGATGGAGTTGTTAGGGTACAGCACAGCATTTGCTTCCATAGATTATTCTTCAGGGGAGCCTGCTGCCATGGGCAACTTCATAGCGGCCGAGATCATACGATACGGAAAAATGGACGGAGCAAATGAGGAAGGGGGATATGAGAATCTCTACTATGAGCCAAAAAATGACCCTCTCAACCCCAACAATGATGGCAATCAAAGTCTGTCTGACCCTAATCATTGGCAGCCACTGCTTTTGGATATTTTCATAGATCAAAGTGGTAATGTGCTGAGAGACAATGCCCCCGGTTTTTTGGGGCCGGAGTGGGGGGAAGTATATCCCTTCTCACTCCAAGAAGATGATCGTGACGTTTACCAGCGTGATGGAACCGATTATTATGTCTATCACAACCCTGGTTCTCCGCCTTACCTCGATGCGGCAAATCCTACGACCAGTGAGCAGTATAAATGGGGCTTTGAAACTGTGGCTATCTGGGCTTCACATCTTTCGCCTGACGATGGTGTGATGTGGGATATATCACCCAGATCTATTGGTAATATTAGCTTAGACGAGTTGCCAACGGATATTGCAGAATATGAAAATTTTTATGACCAACTCAATGGTGGTGATATAGGACAGGGCCGAGATCTAAATCCAATTACAGGAGAGCCGTATAAAGAACAAATCGTGCCAAGAGGTGATTATACTCGCGTTTTGGCAGAGTTTTGGGCTGATGGACCTGATTCAGAAACACCTCCTGGTCACTGGTTTACCATTTTGAATTATGTAAATGATCAGCCCGATTTGATCAAAAAAATCAATGGAGAAGGAGAGGAACTCGATGACCTGGAATGGGATGTAAAAACTTATTTCACGCTAGGAGGAGCCATGCACGATGCAGCAATAGCTGCCTGGGGTGTGAAGGGCTGGTACGATTACATCAGACCTATTTCGGCTATCCGATACTTAGCGGATTTAGGACAAAGCACCAATGCCTCTTTGGATAATTACAACGAATTGGGAATAGAGCTGGTTGATGGTTTTATCGAGGTGGTGGAAGCCGGAGACCCACTTGCCGGAAGCAACGATGAAAACGTGGGAAAAATAAAACTATATACGTGGAGAGGCCATGATTTTATAAATGTTCCCGCTACAGATGAAGCTGGGGTAGGCTGGATTTTGGCAGAGGACTGGTGGCCGTACCAAAGACCTTCTTTCATTACGCCCCCTTTCGCGGGTTTTGTTTCAGGGCATTCTACTTTTTCGAGAGCAGCGGCGGAGGTCATGACGCTCCTCACAGGTAGCGAGTATTTTCCCGGAGGTATGGGCACATTCGTTGCTAAGAAAAATGAGTTTCTGGTTTTTGAGGATGGTCCTAGTATGGATATTGAGCTAGAGTGGGCTACTTATCGTGATGCTTCAGATCAGTGTAGCTTATCACGTATTTGGGGAGGTATTCACCCTCCGGCTGATGATATTCCTGGCAGAATAATGGGATATGAAATAGGAGTAGAAGCCTTTGCGGCGGCCAAAGCATTGTTTGATCAGGATGTGTTGAGTGTTAATGCTTTGCAGCAATCAATCCAAGCCTACCCTAATCCTATTGATGACAATGAACTGTTTCATTTGTCTGGTTTGTCTGCAAATAAAGAATTTCAGCTGCTCGGTTTGGATGGAGTGAAAATAGCGATTAGTAGGCCAGCTTATGATTCATCTACTAAAGAATACTTGTTTGATTTCTCTGATCTTCCTGCAGGATTATATATCCTCCAAAGTGATGATGACTCATGGAAGGTATTGAGGATGTGATTACTCCGTAAAGACTTCTTCCAGTTTTATTTCTAGTCCTTTGAGTATATCTGAGGTCACTGTATTTTCCTTTACAAATTTGCCTCTGGAAACATATTTTCCATCTTTCAGGTCATAGATTTCTAATACGTTTTCTCCAGGGTAAATTACCCAGTACTCTTGTACACCATGTTCCTCATATAGGTAGAACTTTTCGTTCAGATCTTTGGAAGAAGTAGAAGGTGAGAGTATCTCTACTATTAGGTCAGGAGCCCCTTTGCACCCTGTATCATCTAGCTTTTCGCTATCACAGATAACACATATGTCCGGTTGTACTACAGTGTAAGTTTGTTCGTCAGAGTCCGTGGGGTTGTTAGGAAAACGAACATCAAAAGGAGCTGAGTAAACTTTGCAGGATTTGCCTTTGAGGAAATTGAAAATCTCACTGCTGATGGTAATTGCAATACTTTGGTGATTTCTCCTTGGGGCAGGAGACATTTTGAATATCTTGCCTTTGATCAACTCCACTCGCTCGTCAAATGTCCATTTGAGGTAATCTGCATAGGAATACGTGGCTTCTGGTTCCAGAAGTGAGATGTCGTCGATTTGGGCTTCTTTGGTTTTGTGTTTGGTGGGCATAGTTTAAAGTTACCTGTTTTTGCTTTTTATCAACTTCTCCTGTTGGGTAAAAGAGGCGGTGGCTCACCTGAAAATGGATTCCACCGGCTGATGGTACGGGCGTCCATACCGGCTACACGCATCACAGCTCTGTCTCCATATTTATCACGTATTTTATCCATCGATTGATACAGGTGCAACATCTCCATCTGGCTGTCAAAGAGATCTATTTGATGGTTCCCATTCACAATATCGCTGAGTCTCACGCCGATTAACCTTACCAGTAGGCGTTTATTGTACAGTTTGTCAAAAAGCTCCATCGCTCTGGGTATGAGCATGTAATCTGCTGATGTGTAAGGGATTCTTGATTGTAGTGTGTAGGTGTTAAAATCAGAATAGCGCACCTTTACTGTGATGCATGCACAGAGCTTC
This sequence comes from Cyclobacteriaceae bacterium, assembly GCA_039944535.1. GTDB lineage: Bacteria > Bacteroidota > Bacteroidia > Cytophagales > Cyclobacteriaceae > JAMZMI01. Next base: position 54,831 of record JBDUYP010000014.1, on the reverse strand, counting down.
ACGCCACGCCTTAGCTGAAACCCCAGGTTTTCCGTCATGGCTGTGAGTATGCCTTTGAGCTTGTGCACATCTATGGTATCTCTGTCGAAGGTGCGCTCAGTGGAGATCGACTTTCGCTCCGAATATTCGATCACCGGAGAATTGTCTATGCCATTGGCCTTTCGCCAGATCGAAACCCCATTCATGCCAAAAGCACGCTCCATCAGATCCATCGGCATCTCTTGTAGTGTCTGGATTTTTCTTACTCCGAGGTTGATCAGCTTCTGATGTGTTTTCTCACCAACCATCGGGATCTTCTTTACAGAAAGAGGAGCGAGGAAGGTTTTTTCCCTCCCATGTTCGATCATGATCTGGTTGTTCGGCTTGGCCTCATTCGTGGCTACTTTGGATACGGTTTTGTTTTCTGACAAGCCAAACGAAATAGGAAGGCCTGTTTCTTTGGTAACCTTTTGGCGAAGCTCACTGGCCATTTTCAGGCAGCCAAAAAACTTATCCATTCCCGTAAGGTCAACATAAAATTCATCCACAGAAGTTTTCTCCATCACGGGTACGGATTGCTGAATAATCTCCGTCACCATACGCGAATGTTTGGAGTAGTCTGCTGCATTTCCTTTCATGATGATGGCCTCAGGACAGAGCGTTTTGGCCATCTTCATGGGCATGGCTGAGTGGATACCAAATTTGCGTGCCTCGTAGCTGCATGAAGCCACCACACCTCGGTCACTCGTGCCTCCAATGAGTACGGGCTTGTCTATGAGTTTGCTGTTTTTTAGCCGCTCTACCGACACGAAAAATGTGTCTAAATCGAGGTGGAGTATAGATTTCAATTATGTGGTGGTTTGTTTTGCTAAAATAAATAGTATTACTAAAATTATTAGATTTTAATTCGTTTTTAATTTTTATTAAAGGATAAAATTCTATTTAGAGTTAACTGGTACAGTATTTGGATTTACTCAACTATCGCACACCAAATTTTTGAGCTATGAATACCAAATCTCTTCTGGCCTCACACGGCCATCTCTTTAATACTGTCCTAATCGCCATTCTTTGCGTCAGCTGTTCAGTACAGATCCCCCGGTCGACTGTTCAGTATGTGGATCCAGATACCAATCAGGTGCATGAGTTTCCTGTCATCATAGATGAAACCGAAGGTTATAAACTGGAGGTAGAGCCTCGTGGCAATGTGGGGGACAATCTCATATTTGATATTGGGGTAACCAACAAAAACCTCGACACTCTGTATATCGACCCTCGGGATTGGCAGCTTTACTATTCTTCCCTAAAAGAAGACCATAACATTACCTCCATAGATACATTGCAAGCGCTCACTCCAGCGGAAGTGTCTCAGGTCTATGCTGGTCTGGCGGATAAACTTCAAAGCGCAGAGGATGGCAAGCAAGCTGCAACCGTGATAGTTGGATTGATTCTGATCGTTGGGGTTTTGGTTATTGTACTGAAAATTGCTGAGGAAGTGGAGGAAGATGATGAAGAATGCTGTGAAGGTGAGTTTGTCGATTTTACTGTCAATGTTGCGGCTGATGGAATTCGAAACAACGCAAGGTCTTTTTCCACTGTAGATGATGAAATACTCTATTATAGAGATATGAGTAATCAGGTTATAAATAATCACTTGAGATTTCACAATGATGAAAGGATGCTTTTACTACCTGGTGAGCAAACCAGGTTTGATCTTTATTTTAAAAGAAAGAATAACATGAAGTCATTGAAACTTAGAGGAGGCTTCAACAGTCAGGTTTTCGAATGGGAGTTCAATCATTACCTTATAGCTCCAACAGTAGAAAACCCAAGGTAGATTTGTGTTGCTCAGCCACAACTATAGCGTGTGATATTGTGTCTTTTCTTCTGATGCCATTTAACCTAATCCAAACTGTAAGTAGATGAAAAGGCTGGTTTTTGTCCTTGCTTTTATCGTATCTGCAAAGTTTGCGTTTTCGCAGATTGTGTACTCTGGGCATATCTATGATGCGGGCACAGGGTTGGATGTTTCCGGAGCAAGTATCACCCTGATAAACAAGCCTGATACAGTCACTTCCAATTCCTTCGGAGACTTTGTGTTGAAATATGGGGTTTCTGAAGAGTCCAGGCTTCAGTTTTTTCACAATTCCATGTTTTGGGATGGTGAAAAACCTCTTAGTATCAAAATAGCTTCTCTGGATAGTAGGTCTGTTATTTCTGATATGGTCAATTCAAGTGAGACTTATTTACTTCCAAGGCTAAAGACAGGCATGTATATTATGCAGGTCTCTGACGGAGAATCAGAGCATCATTATAAACTACTCTCAGATGGAGTGGAAACGGTAAAAGTTGATAAACGAGGAATCTTTCATTCAGGAACCGCTTCAGGTCAGAATGATACAATCAGGATTGAAAAGGAGGGCTACTACCCGAGAGAATTGGTAGTGCAAAAGAGAAGCAAGGTGCTGGGCATAGCCATGCTCAAAGGCGATTATGAAAATTTGCATTACTTCAATGAGCTGGTTGCTCCTGTAGCTTTCGATATCATAGCAGGGAAACCGGCCCGATCCAATTTAGGAGATGTAAAGCAGGTCAAATTGGTTTATGACATTAAGCGAGACGAGCTCTATTATATGAATAGCAAAAAGTACTCTCTTCACCTCGATTTTGCCGTTCAGGTCCTGGGCTTTGATAAAGGGCACTTTTATTTTAATCAAACGCAATACACAGAAAATGCGGCACGTAGGTTTTTTCTTGCCAGCCTTAATTACTATCAAGGGATTGATAAATACGTTTTGCAGTTTGTTACGGCTGTTGAAATGAATTGTGGTCAGGTTGAACTTCTTTATGATAAGATTTTAAACACTTCATTTTTAGAGAGAAAGAATATCAGTTTTTTTCCTATCAAGCAGGAGTGGGAGGCCTGTACGCAAGTAGAGCAAATTTCCTCTGAGGAACTTTATCAAGGTCAGAATTATCAGGGCATGAATCTGGCCGAGAACTATGGATATCTGCGCAAGGTTTCGGCAGCAGATCTTGAGCATACTTATGTTGGTCGGCGAGACATTGTGCTGACTGATGGTGTGCCCAATGATCTTCCGGTTGTTGCGGGTATTATTACTTCTGAGTTTCAAACGCCTTTGAGTCATATCAATGTGCTCAGTCACAGTCGAAATACACCCAACATGGCTTTGCGCGAAGCATGGCAGAGTGAGGAAATTGCTGCGCTTTCAGGCAAGCTCGTCTATCTCAATGTGAAAGCTGAAGGTTATGAATTACGAGAAGCAAGTTTGGCAGAGGCTGAAATGTTTTGGCGGGAAAAGGAGCCGCAGGAAACAGTCGTTCTGGAGAAAAATACAACATACAATCAGCTGGTTGATATGCAGGATGCTAACTTTTCATTTGTAGACAGGATAGGAGGTAAGGCTGCTAATTTCGGTGAGCTGCTCAATGTTAGCTCTGTACACATCCCAACTCCTGAAAATACCTTTGCTATTCCCTTTTATTATTATCAACAGCATATGGAGTCCTACGGGCTTGACGTGTGGATAGCCGACTTGATTACTGATACAAGTTTTCAGCTAGATGCGGACTATCGCAGAAGTATGTTGACAAAACTTCAGGACAGTATAATGTCGTCACCAATCAATCAAAACCTTGTGAGTATGGTCCGAGAAAAAATTCATGACTTTAGAGATTTTAATGCTTTTCGATTTCGCTCATCTACCAATGCTGAAGATCTTGAGGAGTTTTCAGGAGCGGGACTTTATGATTCGTATTCTGCTAAAAAAGGGCACAATACAAAAACCATTGAATCAGCGATCAGCAAAGTTTGGGCGAGCTTGTGGAACTGGCGAGCGTTTGAGGAGCGGAGCTATTTTAAAATAGACCATCTAAGCTGTGCGATGGGAATATTGGTGCATCGATCTTTCCCTGATGAGGATGCGAACGGAGTTTTGATTACCAAAAATCTCTACAATACCAATCCCGGCTTCACTATTAACGTGCAGTACAAGGAGTATAGCATCGTCTTTCCCGAACCTGGTATTATTCACGATCAAATGATTCTTTTTACATGGTCAATCAACCCCGGGGAGGAATTCATGCTGGAGTACTTGTCGTTTTCAAATATCCCGGAGCTCAACGGGCAGAGGGTGATGACTGACCAGGAAGTGTATGAACTAGGACGCTATGCCATGCAGATCAAAAGAAGGTTTTATTATGAACTGCCGCACAATTGTGATTGCACTTTTGATAATTTTGGAGTTGATATTGAGTTTAAAGTGGATTCTGATGTCAGCCCTCGCAAGATCTACGTGAAGCAGGCCAGGCTTTACAATTAAACCTTTCACTCATTTTGTGTGTCAGGAATGTATTGGGTGCTTTATAACTAACTGATGAAAAAATCACTTACCATACTCCTCGTTTTAGTATTGATTTTACCACTTCCATTTTCGTGTGGTTGGTATGAAGGTTCTCCGGAGTACAGAATTCAGAGGGCAGGTTTAGAGATAGGAAGCATTGAAGAGAATTCAGATGGAAATTTCTACGATTTTGAAATTGCAAAAGACACCCTCTCGGCGGCTGATTTTGGTTTAAGGTTGTTTGTAGATAGTATTTCTATTGTTTCGTCAATAAGTCATCCTAATCGATTGGCCTTGTTTAATGCTGCGCTAGCAGATCAACCATCTCCACGTCCCGTGTCTAGGCTTTCGTTGATCTCTATTTATTCTTCGACGGATTTGATTGTAAATGAAATTGAATACAAAGCTGGTGATAACCTTGCACCAGTATTTTTGGCTTCCATGGAATATTACTATCGTCAGCCACAAACTGTTTTGAGTTTCATAGATTCATATTTTGTCTGGGATCAATGGAATGCCATTATACTTCATTTTAATGGAGAACTTCCATTTAGTATTGTTGGTAAATTCACAGTAAAAGCCACCATGAGTGACGGAGTTGTTTTCGAGTTGGAGTCTGAGGAAGTCATTCTTCAATGATTTACTAAAATATTTAGCCAAACTTTCATTTTACTAAAATTATTACCATATTTACTAATATTATTAGAATATGTAATGTATGGATACTAATGATTTTAGAGTTGTAGATTTAGACCTGTCAGAAGCGGATGTGACTTTTGATAATTCATATCGTTTGAAAATCACCTCAAAGAAGCTGAAGTCCGGTAAATGTCAGGTTAAGTTTTTCGCCACCATAAAGGAGCGCAGAGATATGTACGGTTATGTGCTGGTCGATGCTCAGAAAACCCTAAAAGATGTTGTTTCAACGATCAGAGACAAGCTCAACACCATTAGCCATACCAGAGATTTTCACAACCTTCATTTATATTCTATAGGCAAGACAGGAAAAGATGATTTGAATTTTATCATCTTTGATTCATAAGCTAAAGAGACATGGCAAGCATAGCAGAAAACATCAAATATCTTAGAAAACAAGATGGGCTTACGCAGGAGCAATTCGCTAACGAAGTTGGAATCAAAAGATCTCTCGTTGGTGCGTACGAGGAGGGTAGAGCTGAACCACGTTTGCAAACACTGCTCAAAATAGGCAAAGTGTTGGGTGTTACATCCGAGGATCTTATATCAAAAGATCTCACTACAGATAAGCCGACTCCTGTTTCGGTTAAAGAGAAAGTGAAAATTCTCTCTATCACCGTGGATAAAGAGGACAATGAGAATATTGAACTGGTGCCTCAAAAAGCCGCTGCAGGCTATTTGAATGGATATTCAGATCCAGGCTATCTCACAGAACTCCCCAGGTTTCATTTACCAATGCTTCCTAAAAATGCTACTTATAGGGCTTTTGAGATCGTGGGAGATTCTATGTTGCCAATTTCCTCTGGCTCTGTAATCATCGGTAAGTATCTGGAGTCCATCAATGAGATCAAGAACGGTAAAACATATATCCTGCTCACCAGCAAAGAAGGAGTAGTCTATAAGCGTGTATTTAACTATGTAGAGGAGAAAGGTAAATTGTATTTGGTATCGGATAATAAGTCCTATTCAGCCTATGAGATTTCTCCAGAAGACGTAATGGAAATATGGGAAGCAAAAGCCTTTATCAGTATCGATTTTCCTGACCCTGAAGCAGCCTCCGAGCTATCGTTGGAAAAGATTGCAGGACTGGTTGTTGATCTCCAAAAGCAGGTGAGAGATCTAAAAGGAGAGTGATTGATTAACTAGCTGCATCAATCATTTTCATAGACACCAAAGCATCTGATATAGAGCAAGGATTTTCTCCTTCTCCCCTAAAGTACTTTACTGTATCTCTGATCATGTTGTGTTGGATGTTTTCAGGGTTTTGAAAAGTGAGTTCCTCACTAAAATTTTCTGTGTTGATTTTCAATGTACTTGAAGCAAAGAATGGAAAGGTTAGGTGACCTTTTGTTCCGATTATCTGGCATGTGTCTTCGCGTGACAACTCGTTTACATTGAACGCCCAGCATGCATTCATAGCGACTTTAGATGCAAAGGTTGCGTTTAGAACGGTGTAATCAGGGGCAGAGTAAGCATTACTTTGGTTGATTGATTGTCCTTCATAAGTCAGCGGCTCTCCAAAAATCCAGTAGATTATATCAAGCATATGTGGAGCCAGATCATGAAATAGTCCTCCACCTGATACACTTGGGTCTATCCTCCAGTTAATGTCGGTCTGCGCAATGCCATTGTGAGTGGGGGGTAGAAGCAGTTTGATGTTCACCTGAAGAATATTCCCCAACACACCTTCATCAACAATGGATTTTGCTTTTTCGAACAGAGGGAGTCTTCTACGATAGTATGCTCCGGTGACTTTAACCCCTTTTTCCTTTGCCATTTGCAAAATCCTTTCACTCGACACTGCATCTGTAGTCAGGGGTTTTTCTATGTACACTGGTTTTCCAGCTAAAATGCTTTTGATGGCATATTCCTCATGACTACTAGGTGGAGTAGCTATATATATGGCGTTGATGTTTGGATCGTTGATGAGGTCTTCAGCGTCAGTATAAAACTTATGAACATGATGTCTTGTGGCATAGTCTTCTGCTTTTTCGGCATTTCTTCGCATTACAGCTACAAGTTCGGAGTTAGTCACTTTATTAAATGCCGGGCCGCTTTTTACTTCACAGACATCACCACACCCAATGATGCCCCATTTTACTTTTCCTTCTATTCCACTCATGCTGTCAAAACTACAAAAACTTTATTTCGACAATCAGGTATTATTGTCTTGATTTGCTGTTTTTAACGGTCACCAAAAAGAATTTGAGAAAGATAGTTTACCTATTAGGAGTACTCCTGTTGAACATAAATCTATGTGCTCAAATGACCGTTGTTACTGGAAAGGTTACAGAAGCCGCAACGGGATCGCCTATTCCTTTCGCCAATGTGGTTTTTACTGGAACTCAGGATGGAGCCATCACTGATTTTGATGGTAATTTCTCTGCCAAAACAACTTTGCCTGTCGATTCAATCGAAGTGCGATACATTGGTTTCGTTAGAAAAGTCAAGGTGGTTCAACGAGGACAACATCAAACTATCAACTTTCAAATGGAGGAGGATTTGGTCACACTTGGAGAAGTGGTTGTTTATGCCGGTGAAAACCCAGCATTTCCAATCATGCGGAAAGTCGTTAAAAATAAAGATAGGAATGACCACCGATCTCTAGATGCCTATGAATATGAGAGTTATACCAAGATCGAATTTGATGTAGATAAAATCCCCAAATATGTGGCAAAACGAAGGATAATGACCAATATCACCCATGTGCTGGATAGTATCGAGCAGATCGCAGGTGATGATGGAAAGCCACTTTTGCCTGTTTTTTTATCGGAAGCCATATCCAGATATTATTATCGTAAAGACCCCACTTTTAGGCATGAAGATATTCTCAAGACAAAGGTCAGTGGCGTGGGGATCACCGATGGTACCACATCTTCTCAAGTAATTGGAGCGTCGTTCCAGCAGTATAACTTTTATCAAAATTGGCTCACTATTATCTCCAAGGAGTTTGTGTCTCCCATTGCAGATGGTTGGCGCATTTACTATGATTATGATTTGATCGATAGCTCTTATGTCGATGACGAGTTCTGCTATCGTTTAGATTTTTATCCAAAAAGAGAACAAGACCTGGCGTTCTTTGGTACTATGTGGATCACCAAAAGTGACTATGCTTTGATGAGGGTAGATGCCACCGTTGCTAAAAGTGCCAACCTGAATTTTATCGAAAAAATGAAGATCCAGCAAGATTTGATCAGGACTGAAGCGGGAGCATGGTTACCGCACAAAACCCGTGTGGTGGTGGATGCAGCGCAAGTAAATAAACTCACTCCTGGTATGCTGGCTAAGTTTTATATCTCCACTAAAGATCATGTTGTAAATCAGCCGAAGGAAAAGGATTTTTACTTAAACCCTGTTTCTATGGTAGAAGATATGAGGGACTATGATGAAAACTACTGGAGTGAGATGCGACATGATTCACTGACAAGTACTGAGGTAAACGTCTTTGAAATGATTGATACACTTCAGAGTTTCCCGCTGGTGAAGTATGGTATGAATATGGCCAAGTTTGCATTCAATGGCTATTATAGAGTGGGTAAAGTGGATATTGGACCCTATACGACCTTTTATGGAAAAAATGATATCGAAGGCACGAGACTTGGCTTTGGAGCTAGAAGTACGATTGCCTTCAGCGATAAGTGGGTGCTAGGGGGGCATTTCGGTTATGGTTTCGGAGATGAAAAGTGGAAATACAGGGGCTATGTTGAGCATATTTTCAAAAGGCAACCCTGGTCTAAATTGACTCTTGAATACATGAGAGAGGTTGAACAAATCTGGATGTTGAATGAAGATCTGGACCCCAATGGCCTTTTTTACGGATTGAGCCGTTTCGGGACGTTGACTCAGCCATTTCAGATACAAAAGTGGAGAGGCAATTTCGCAAGGCAGCTGGGCACAGGTTTCTCAGCCGATTTCGGTTTTAAACATGAATCTTTCAAATCACTTTCTAATTTTCAGTACTATACTTCAGTTTCTGACCAAACCATATCTTCTAGTTATGATGTGAGTGAAGTGAGCCTCTCCCTCAGGTATGCCAAAGACGAGCTTTATATAATTGATGATAACAATCGTGTAAGCTTGGGCACTGTTAGGTGGCCAGCATTCAACATGGACTACACGTACGGTATTGATGGTTTTTTGGGAAGCGATTTCGATTATCATAAGCTTCAGCTTTCAATAGAAAAAAGGCAGAAAATGGCCTTTCTTGGAGTTTCGCAGTTCGAAATTTCGGCAGGGGGAGTTTTAGGAACTGTGCCTTATACATTGCTTTACAACCCTATTGGTAACGAAACACCAGTCTATGTTGACTTTGCTTATAACCTGATGAATTACTTTGAGTTTACCACTGATCGGTTTGTAGAGTTGAGAGTGAGGCATTCATTCGAAGGATTGTTGTTGAATGGAATTCCATTGTTGAAAAAGTTAAAATTGCGAGCATTAGCCAGTGCAGATATACTTTATGGTCAGGTAAGTGATGAAAATGCCAGCCTAAGCATTAATCCACTCGATCAATCTGGCAATGAAATTCCGCTCTTCGCTAAATTGGATCACAGACCTTATGTTGAGTTGGGATATGGAATTGAAAACATTCTAAGAGTGTTATCTATTCAGGCTTTTCATAGAATAACCTACCTTGATCAACCGAATGTGAATAAATTTGGGTTAAAGTTTAATATCGAATTCAACCTCTAGTGCGCATATTTCTACTGTTCAGTTTACTTCTTTTTATTTCTTGTTCCAATCGAAAGGATCAAAGGATAGAGATACCTAATATTTCGGATGAGTTCTATCACAACGCACTTGAGGAAGTTGCACTTAAGTATGCAGAAAAGCCAACAAACAGATTGCTGAGGCAGAAACTTTATTATTACGAGCAGCTTAACTGGCCCGAAGAGGCCATAGGGGATTTGAATATTTTTCTGGAAAAAAATGGTTTGGATAGAAAAATTGTGGACCTGTTTCTGCAGTATTATTTGAGTAATGATAAATATAAGGACCTCATTGAGTTACTAGATAAATGGGAGTTTTATCACGGTCTGGATGAAGACTTGGCTCAGTACCGGGTTTTATCCAACTACCGGGCGAATGGAGAAAAAGGCACGTCGCAGCTTATTTCTGATTACTTGACTAAATTCAAATCGGAAGAAAGTCTGGAGTTTGCCATCCAGCTATCTGAATCTATAGGAGATAGTGTGGCAATGGAAAACTATTGTCAGGATCTGTTTGATATCAACCCTGACCATGCGCTGTTACTCAAATCTTATGTGCCATATTTGATAGAAAGAGGAGACTTCTTACTTGCTTATAATATGCTGACGAAGAGTAGGAGGTCGGCTCAGTTCGAATCTAACCTTCTCCTAGCGCGTGCGCTTTATGGTATGGATAGCATAGATCGAAGTATCGCACTGCTGAAAAACTATGAAAGAAGAGAAGCAAATCTGCAGATTTCCGAGTGGTATAGAGAAGAGAAATTGTACGATTCGGCGATTTATCATCTGGATAAAATCATTGCTCAGGATTCCTCACGCCACTTACTCATAACAAAGGCGGAAATGCTGGATGAGCGAGGCTGGTTCAATACTTCGTATTCATTGTTTTCTTTTTTGATAGCTCAAGACTCTACCGACTCAATTGTAGTTGATAAAGCGGCCATTGTTGCTCGAAAAATTGCATATTTGCGGAATTTAAAAGAGGCGGAAAGACAGATTGCTGTCCCTGAATTAAAACCAAAGAAAATTACCCAATGAGTGACATTAAAATCACTTTGCCCGACGGAAGTGTGAGAGCATATCCCAGTGGATCTACAGCCCTGGATATAGCAAAAAGTATAAGTGAAGGATTAGCCAGAAATGTGCTTGCCGCCAAGGTCAATGGAGAAGTCATTGACTCTTTCAGGCCTATTGCAGAAGACAGCACGTTGAGCTTGCTCACCTGGAATGACCCTGAGGGAAAGTCAACGATGTGGCACTCATCAGCCCACCTGATGGCGGAGGCTCTGGAGGCACTTTATCCAGGCGTGAAGCTTGGTATTGGTCCACCCATTGATAACGGATTCTACTACGATGTGGATTTTGGAGATCAGGAATTTGATGCGGAAAACCTCAAAGCTATTGAGGATAAGATGCTAGAACTGGCCAGACAAAAAAATGAATTTGTCAGGAAAGACATCAGCAAAGCTGATGCGGTGGAATACTACACAGAAAAGGGCGATGAATATAAGCTTGAGCTTATAGACGGGCTTGATGATGGCAGTATCACCTTTTACACTCAGGGAAATTTCACCGATTTATGTAGAGGGCCACATATTCCAAATACAGGATTCGTAAAAGCAGCCAAAGTGCTAAGCATAGCTGGAGCATATTGGCGTGGTGACGAAAACAGGAAGCAACTTACCAGACTTTACGGCATCACTTTTCCGAAGCAGAAGGAACTCACGGAGTATTTGGAGATGCTCGAAGAAGCCAAAAAGAGAGATCATAGAAAGATAGGGAAGGAGCTGGGATTGTTTGCTTTTTCTGAAAAAGTAGGAAAAGGACTTCCGCTTTGGCTTCCAAAAGGAGCTGTATTGCGTGAGCGTTTAGAAAATTTTTTGAAGAAGGCTCAGGTTAAGGCTGGTTACGAACAAGTGGTTACTCCACACATTGGAAGCAAGGAACTTTATGTGACATCAGGCCATTATGCCAAGTATGGAGCAGACTCATTTCAGCCGATACATACACCGGCAGAAGACGAAGAGTTTTTGCTTAAACCAATGAATTGCCCACATCACTGTGAGATTTACAAGTCACGCCCAAGATCATATAAGGATTTGCCGATTCGCTTTGCAGAATTCGGAACTGTTTATAGGTACGAACAAAGTGGTGAGTTGCATGGGTTAACCAGGGTAAGAGGGTTTACTCAGGATGACGCCCATATTTTTTGCAGACCCGAGCAGGTAAAAGATGAGTTTGCCAAAGTGATTGATCTGGTGCTTTATGTGTTTAACGTGCTGGGCTTTTCTGATTTCACTGCTCAGATCTCATTGAGAGATCCTGAAAACCCTGATAAGTATATTGGTAGCGATGAAAACTGGAATATTGCCGAAAGTGCAATTGCCGAAGTGGCTGCTGAAAAAGGGTTGAACACAGTTGTGGAGACAGGAGAAGCGGCATTTTATGGTCCTAAACTGGATTTCATGGTTAAGGATGCGCTGGGCAGGAGCTGGCAGCTGGGGACTATTCAGGTTGATTACACGCTTCCTGAGCGGTTCGAGCTCGAATACATGGGAGCCGACAATGAAAAGCACCGTCCTGTTATGATTCACAGAGCTCCATTTGGTTCTATGGAAAGGTTTGTGGCTATATTGATCGAAAGTACAGCTGGCAATTTTCCGTTGTGGTTAGCGCCTGAGCAGATTGCCATTTTGCCAATCTCCGAAAAGTACCATGATTATGCTAAGGCATTGTATCTCCAATTACAAGAAGAAGATATTCGTGGATTTGTGGATGAGCGCGATGAAAAGATCGGAAAGAAAATCCGTGATGCGGAAGTCAAAAAGATTCCTTTTATGCTGATTGTAGGTGAAAAGGAGTCAGAGGAAGGTACAGTTTCCGTACGAGCACATGGAAAAGGAGACCAGGGAAGTCTCAAAATTGCAGACTTCATAAGTATGTTTAAGAAAACGACGGAGGAGCAACTGAAGAATTAAACTCTCACAGTTGCGCGAATGTCAAAATAATGTCGATATTTGCGGTTCCGTTTGGAAAAAAGTGATAACTAAAAGATAAAAGGCTATTAGTAGACCATACAGAAAACCGTATAGGGGGCGCGTCGAAGAACCCTACAAAGTGAATGACAAAATTACTGCTCGTGAGGTTAGAGTAGTTGGTGAAAATGTCGAAGTAGATGTATATTCTCTGAGTAAAGCCATTCAGATGGCCAAAGATCAGGGACTTGATCTAGTAGAGATTTCTCCAAAGGCTGACCCTCCCGTTTGTAAGATCATCGACTATTCTAAGTTCAAATACGAACAAAAGAAGAAGCAGAAGGAGATCAAGGCAAAAGCGCAAAAGACAGTAGTTAAAGAAATTCGTTTTGGACCCAATACTGACGATCATGATTTTAACTTCAAGTTGAATCATGCTAAGAAGTTTTTGGAAGAAGGAGCAAAGGTTAAGGCCTATGTTCATTTTGTGGGTCGTACTATCGTGTTTAAAGACCGTGGCGAAATTCTATTATTGAAATTTGCTCAAGCGTTAGAGGATTTGGGAAAAGTGGAACTTCTGCCTAAGCTGGAAGGGAAACGGATGTCAATAATTCTAACACCAAAACCGACAACAAGTAAGAAAAAATAAATAATTAGCGAAATGCCGAAGGTAAAAACTAATTCCAGTGCCAAGAAAAGATTCAAATTGACTGGTACAGGAAAAATCAAAAGAAAGCACGCTTTCAAAAGTCACATTCTTACAAAGAAAGAGACTAAACAAAAGCGTAATTTGACGCACGCAACTTTGGTTCACAAAAGTGATGTGCCGAATGTTAAGCGAATGCTTAATATTTAATTAGGTTCAATTATTAAACCCGATGATTGGTTTGTAAAAGTTTTGATAACAAACGCCAATTGTTAAAAATTAAAAAGAAATGCCAAGATCAGTAAATCATGTAGCTTCAAGAGCTCGTCGAAAAAAGACGATGAAGCAAGCCAAAGGATACTTTGGTAGAAGAAAAAACGTATGGACCGTAGCTAAAAATGCGGTTGAAAAAGGTATGCAGTATGCGTACCGCGATAGAAAAGCTAAGAAAAGAGAATTTAGAGCACTTTGGATTCAGCGTATCAATGCAGCAGTTAGAGCGTATGATATGTCATACTCTCAGTTTATGGGCAAGTTGAAAGATGCTAATATTGATATCAATAGAAAAGCACTTGCAGACCTTGCAATGAACCACCCTGATGCGTTCAAAGCCATCGTGGACAAAGTAAAAAAATAAATTCTTAAAAAATATTTACTTGTTGTAAGCCCTGATTTTTTGATAAGTCAGGGTTTTTTTGTGTCGTGAACAATGAGTTTTGATAGCCATTATTAGTCAAGTTTCAGACCAAATTTTTTTCTGTATTGCAGCGGGGTTAATTCTTTTTCTTTGCGAAATATTCGGTTGAAATTGGAAACATTAGTAAAGCCCGATAATCTGAAAATTTGTCCTATTGGTAAGTCAGACTCTATTAAGAGCTGACAGGCGCGTTTAATTTTTAGGTCAATTATGTATTCGGTGTATGACCTGTAAGTATATTTTTTGAAGAAGTGACTAAAAGTTGAAGGAGAAAAGTTGAACTCCTCAGCCACATGCTTCAAACTAATTTTTTTATCAAAATTCTCTTTTATGTACTCGCATATCTTCTCAATCCTAAAGTCCACTTCATCCGATTTGGAGCTACTGTAACTAGCATTGTGTATAGCCTTTCGGTAGTTTAGGCCTGCCATAAAGTTGAGTAGTTGGAGAAAAGCTATGAACGCTTCAAACCCCTCAAGTCCAATCAACTCTTCAATTTTTTTGCTAAGAATCGGAATGGATTGTTTGTCAAACAAAATGCCGTTTCTTGAATCGTCTAAAAGTCTTGATATGGACCACATCCCTTCTTTTTTTAGTAGGTTGTACTCAAAGAGTTCTTGCGAAAACTGAATAGTAATGACCCTAATTCCTTTTTTATCTTCACCCCTCCAGGCATGTAGGAGGTTGGGGCCTATTAGTGCAATATCAGCCTGTTCGAACCTTTCGTGATTGTCAGCTATGATTCTTGTTCCGCTAGTATTTAAAACGACATTAATTTCAAACTCAGGGTGCAAATGCACGGGGTAGTCGAATTTCGCATCAAAATGACTTTGGAGAATGAAGCAGGAGTAATCGACTAATGGAGTGAGCTCTCTTTTGAATTTTTTCAATGGACTTGCTTTGATCTGATGAACTAATAATTACAGGCTGTTAATCGAGCTTAAATATGATAAAATGGTAAAAATACGCAGTAAATATTCGTTAAAGTATTATAAAAAGGATTTAAAGTATCATTTTCTAGCTGTTTGCCATTCTAGTTTTGTTTTATCTAAGGATGTACGGAGTTCTATTTATAGACTGTTAAATGAGAATGTTGTTTAAAAGAAAGAAAAGGAAGTGATGAGAAGGTCTGGATTCAGAGAATATAAAAAAGGGTTCGTGGAAGGACGTTTAAATATAATGGCAATGCTTCTAATTTGCCTTACTCTTACCGTCTTTGAGCTACATGGTCAGGATAAAGTCGTGTCAGGAGTGGTACTCGATAGTAACGAGGAGCCTCTTATTGGCGCGCATGTTTTGGTGGTTGGTACCAATGAAGGAACGATTACAGATGTTTTTGGAGGCTTTAATTTGACTGTTGTGGATAGCGCCAGCAGTTTGGCGGTTTCTATGATAGGTTTTGAAGCAAAAACAGTTGATATCAAAACGGGACAGAAAATGAAGATCATTCTGTTAGACGATATCGATCTAATGGAAGAAGTCGTTGTGATCGGATATGGCACACAGAAAAAAGAAGATTTTACAGGCTCCATTTCATCAATTGATAATGATATTTTTGAAAACCAGCCAATCACCCGGATTGACAATGCATTGAGCGGAAGGGCCGCAGGTGTTCAGGTCAATGCCAATTCTGGAGCACCCGGCGGAGATGTGAAAATACGTATCAGAGGAGCCAATTCAATACTGGGTAACAATCAGCCTCTAATTGTGATAGATGGTGTCATTGGTGCTGATATGCAGCTTATTTCTCAGAGTGACATAAAATCAATAGACATATTGAAAGACGCATCAGCCACAGCCATATATGGTAGTAGAGGAGCCAATGGTGTAGTGATGATTACCACCAAGGAGGGGAGCAAGGATCGTGTTTCTGTGAATTTGCACAGTTTTTATAGTGTCTCAAAACTTCCAAAAAAGATTGATTATTTGTCAGCTGTTGAGTTTGCAGAGCTCTATAATGAGTATGACCGGGATATTTATTACAATCCACTTTTCCCATATGAAGCACCGTTTTCCGATGGAGAAATAGATGCATTTAGGACAAATGCCGGTACAGATTGGCAAGATGAAATTTTCCGTACGGGTCAAACTCAGAGTCACGAAATTTCAGTTCGAGGAGCCAAGGAATCTATAAAATATGCTTTGGCAGCTTCTTATCTCGACCAGGAAGGTATTCTGATCAATACGGGTTTTGAGAGGTTTAACATAAGATCAAAAGTGGATATTGACTTGACAGACAAGTGGCAGCTTGGTCTTAATGTTTTTGGTAGCAGGCTTAAAGGCAAAAACAATACAAATGTAGGTTCACAATATGGAGCTATTGGACGGATGCCTCAGTGGGTTGCTACCGAATCTGTTTTTGATGATAGTGGAGAGTTTTATAATAACTCCCCTGAGTTTGGAGCAGTTACCGGAAACCCTGTTGGTTTGCAAAACACACAGCAGTTTGGGTACACAACTGACAACTACCTGCCATCAGCTTCTTTGTCGTATCAGATATTACCTAGCCTGGACATAAAAGGGTCGGCTTCTCTGGATGTGAGAAACCAGACCAATAATTACTTCAATGACAACTATTTATTAGAAGGCCCAAGTGGAGTGACAAGTGCAGGACTTAGCTCTTCTCGTAGTGTGAGAGCTCAATACAGCCTTATAAGTAATTACAAGAAAACGTTCGGTATTCATGATATCCAGCTGACGGGAATTTACGAGGCTACTTCTTTTAAGGATGAAGGCTTTGGGGCTGATGCTTCTGATCTCAACTCATCTTTTTTGCAGTATTACAATCTCTCATTGAGTGGCAATCAAAGAACATCATCATACTATTATGATGAGTACCTGTCATCATTGGCTTTCAGGGTCAATTATATCTTGAATTATAAGTATTTACTGACGGCTACAATTAGGAGAGATGGCTCATCCAAGTTTTATGGCGACAATAAGTTCAGTGTATTTCCATCCGTAGCGTTGGCCTGGCATTTGGGTGATGAAGATTTTATCAAAGACACGAACCTTTTTAGTACGCTGAAATTGAGAACGAGCTATGGATTGACTGGAAATCAGGCAGTTGGGTCATATGGTACTTTGCCATATTTTGTTCAAAACCCGACGGTGGATTATAGTCCGGGAGGCCCCACTTCAGAGAGTATAACTGGTTTGGGCATAGGTGCAGCAGGAAACAGGTCATTGAAGTGGGAGACCACCAAACAACTAGACCTGGGAATGGAAATGGGGTTTTGGGGCGATCGGATCTACCTTTCTTTTGACTACTACGAAAAGAATACCGAGGATCTTTTGCTTGACTTCAGACTTCCGTTCTATGTCGGTAACGGAGTGGTGATTTCTAATATTGGCGAAGTGAGTAACAAGGGAACTGAGTTTTCGATTAGCTCAATCATAGTGGATAAGGACGGCTTGAAGTGGGATGTGTCTGGAAATATCTCCTTTAATAGAAACAAAGTGCTTGACCTTGGAGAAGAGGAAGAGATCTTTCCCACAACAAGATATGGCGATGCGGACGCTTCCATCAATATCATCAAAGTAGGACATTCTCTAGGTACTTTTTACGGGTACAAATTTGAAGGAGTGTGGAAAAGCAATGAGGCTGATCAAGCCGCACTTTATGGAAATGTGCCCGGCGATGCTAAATACAAGGACCTGAATGAAGATAACATCATTGATACTGAAGATTTGGGTGTTATCGGAGAAGCTCAGCCAGATTTTATCTACGGGTTTAGTAGCAATGTGAGTTACAGGGCTTTTTCTTTAAGCGTGTTGTTTCAGGGAGTTAAAGGAGGACAGGTGTTTAATGGTATGCACCAAAAATCTGTCGGTCTTTTTGGTCAAAGCCAGGCATTTACCAGCCCGGATCATTATGAGAGGTGGACAGAAGACAATGAAAATACCAATGTTCCTGCTTTCAGCACCTCGTCCAAGCTATTTGCAAACAGTAGTAGATGGCTACAGGATGGTAGTTATTTGAGGCTTAAAAACATCACACTGTCCTATAACCTGCCATTCAGTATAGTAAATAAAACGCCAATCTCTTCCGCACAGGTTTATCTCAGTGGAGACAACCTGTGGACAAAAACAAACTATCTGGGTTACGATCCGGAGGCTTCTTCAGCAGGGAATACCGTCGGTGGAGGGTCCAACACGGATGTAGATCAGAATATAGATACTGGGGCATACCCCAGTCCGAGAAGTTTGACTGTTGGTGTAAAAATTGGATTTTAATTAGGAAGCAATGAAAATGAAGCAATTAAATATTTTAATCGTCTCTTTGGTCATCTTGCTTTTGGGCGGAGGATGTATGGATCTTGACGAAAATCCGAATGGAAGGCTGAACGATCCTGAAACTGCCTTTCAGAGTTTGTCTAACCTGGATGCTCTTAGTATAGCCATGTATGCTGCGCTGAGAGGAGATGGTAGCTGGGCAGAGGGGTTCGCTACTGCGCAGCACATGACCACCATGTTTGGAGCAGATGACCTCACAACGATAGCCGGAGGAAACAAAGAACCATACCGCGAATTTGACTCTTTTAGCAAGTCTGCCAGTAATATTTGGATGTCTAACTTGTATAAAGGGTGTTATCGCGCTATTCTAAATGCAAATGCACTGATTGAATATTCACAATACACACAAGCAGATGCTAGTGAGATAGATAATTTGGTGGGACAGGCGTATTTCATCAGAGGTATGAGTTATTTCTATTTGGTCAGAAGCTGGGGTGAAATTCCGCTTTACACTACCCCGGGAGCCCACACAGAAATAGGATTATCTCCTGTCGAAGATGTTTATGATCAGGCAATTGAGGACTTTATGCGGGCTGAAGAACTTCTTCCTGACAACCAATTGCAAGTGGGCAGACCTACAAGTGGTGCCGCCAAGGCTTTCTTGGCTAAGGCTTATCTAACCAAAGCTGGATGGCCGGTGAAAGATCAATCAGCTTATGCTTTGGCAGCCAGTAAAGCTAGAGAAGTGATTGATGGAAAATCCCGATGGGGTTACGAGTTGCTGCCTGACTTTGGTTCGCTTTGGTTACGCGCTTTTGACAACAGTTCAGAATCTGTTTTTTCTTTGCAATACGATAGAAATACAGGGGATGGGGCGCATGCCAATCACCTTATAGGTACAGCATCTATGCCTAAGGAAGAGAATGGCTGGGAAGATTTTTTCTGTGAACTTACTTTCTTCAATGAATTTCCAGCCGGTGCAAGAAAGGATGCCACTTTTCGTACAGAGTTTTACACTCAGGAAGGAGACACTGTTTCATACCTTGAGAGTGATGCTGGGCACCCATACTATGCCAAGTTCAGAGATGGTGCCGTGGATGAAACTACACCCTGGATCAATGCTTATCATACTGCAGCCGCTTATATGTTGATGAGATATGCCGATGTGCTACTGATCTATGCTGAAGCCCAGGCGCAAGCCTCTAGCGCGGATGCATCTGCCTATGAAGCGATCAATGAAGTTAGAAACAGGGCAGGGTTATCTGATTTGCCAACCGGCCTGAGTAAAGAAGCTTTCGTAGAAGCCGTAATTGCCGAAAGAGGTTGGGAGTTTGCCGGAGAAGGAAAGCGTTGGTACGACTTAATAAGGACTGAAAAAGTACAAGAGGTCATTGATAAGCGTGATCCCGGTGAATCTGTACCTATCTCCGGTGTGATAACATCAGATAATATGTATGCTCCGATACCCGAGGCTGAGGTGCTCAAAAACCCGAAACTGGCCAATTAGGAAAAGACTCAATTTATTAAAACCTAGAATATTTAAATCAACTCAGTATGTCACTGACAATAGAAAAGTACGCTCAAAATCCAATTATTTTTCCTGACGGAAAGGACTTCAGGAAGGTTGTAACCTTTAATCCTGGTGCTATATATGATAATGGAAAATTTCTCCTTTATGATCGCGCGGCATGTACTTTAAGCCCATTCCGAACTGCTATTGGCATGTTTGAAAGTGAAGATGGAAAAAAATTCACCCCAGTTGGCGACAAACCTGTTTTCACATCTGAAATGCTCGGGTTTCCCGAAGGAAGTGTTCAGGATGCGCGTGTGGTAAAGATCGAGGGTGTGTTCTACATGAACTATGCTTTCCAGCCATATGGTTTTGATTGTTTTCCCACCGGAGAAGGAGTGCCAGTTTATGATACTTCTAATTATCAAAGCTGGGAAAAGTGCTCATACCCAATGATAACGCGTTCAGGAATAGCAACCTCGCAGGACGGTGTGAATTGGGAGCATTTATGCTTTGCCTCTCCGGAAGATATTGATGACCGTGATCATGCGTTGTTTCCAGAAAAGATAGATGGTAAGTTTTGCTTACTTCGCAGGCCTATGGATTTTGTGGGAGAAGAGTACGGAACGGACAAGCCAGGCATGTGGATCACTTTTTCTGAAGACTTGTTTGATTGGTCAAAACCAAAATTGCTAGCCACGGCACAGGAGCCATGGGAGGGTGAGAAAATTGGAGCAGCTTGCAATCCCATCAAAACTTCCAAAGGCTGGTTGGTACTATACCATGGTGTAGATAGCGAAGTGGTGTACAGAGTGGGGGCAATGATGCTTGATTTGGAAGACCCTTCCAAGGTTATAGCCAGGAGCAAAGCGCCTATCATGGAGCCTACTGAGTATTATGAGAAATGTGGCTTGGTGATCCCTAATGTTGTTTTTCCTACCAGTATTGTGGAAAAAGATGGAGTGGGCTATATCTATTACGGTTGCTGTGACACCAGCATCGGGTTGGCCACAGTACAAATCGATGAACTGGTAGACAGCCTTTTCAATAACTAAAAAAACGCCGCACAAAGATGATAGGTCGCTTACAACAAGAACTGGATTATTTTAAATCAATGCCGCGAGACATGCGCGTATTGTTGGTTACCAACATGATTTACGCGCTGGTACTGCCCATTATTGAGATTTTTGTGAGTGCATACATCATGAGAAGTCTCAACAGCCCGCGTGCGGTGATGATCTATCAGATTACGGTCTTTACGGGTATTCCTATCACGTTTGTGCTGAATGGTTTTTTGCTGCGCAGATTTAGTGTAAAAGGTCTCTATAGTCTGGGTATGTTGCTCAGCGGGGTGTCCATCTCTGCCATGATGTTTTTACCAGAACTAAACATATTTCAGGTAGCCATATCAGGCTTGTTGATGGGGATATCCTACGGGTTTTTCTGGTCAAACCGTGACTTTTTGGCTATTGAGACCACAGAGGACGAAAACAGAAACTACTACTATGGTTTAGAGACTTTCTTCTATACAATTACGGGCATTGCCGTACCGGCAGGTATAGGTTTGGTTTTCGTGCTTACCAAGCAATTTGGTTTGCTAGAGGGTGATGCTGTGGGAGTTTATAGACTCATCACTGTAGGTGTATTTGCTTTGACCATTCTTTCCAGCATAGTGGTGCATCGTGGAGGATTTAAAAACCCGAAGGTCGATAGAATTCTGTATTTTAAGTTTGATAAACTGTGGAGAAAACTTCTGGTTTTATCATCATTAAAAGGTCTGGCTCAAGGTTATCTGGTCACCGTTCCGGCTATTCTAATTATGAAAATGGTTGGTGACGAAGGAGCACTTTCGTCTGTTCAGAGCATTAGTGGTATTATCACAGCGCTGCTTTTATATGTACTGGGCAGGATCGCCAAGCCGGAGCATAGAATCTATATTTTCTCATTAGGATACGTCATTTTCTTTGTGGGTGCGCTGGTGCACAGTGTGTTATTCTCAGCTGTAGGCGTGGTGATTTTCATCATGTGTAAGGTGCTCTACCAGCCGCTGCACGACATGGCGTATTTCCCTATCCAAATGAAGGTCATCAACTTTCTGTGCGCCAAAGATGGCAGAAGTGAATTTTCATACATCGTAAACCATGAATTTGGCCTTTATATAGGAAGGTTCATAGGCTTGGCACTTTTCATCGCGCTAGATGCATATATCTCAGAAGTCTTTGCTATTAGATTTTCACTCGTTTTTATCGGTGTTTTTCAAATGCTTTCAATAGCTCTGGCCAATCAAATTATTAAACAAACAAACCAATAAATGATATGAAACGAAATTTACAAGTATCGCTCATAATCATGTTGATAGTACTTCGGATAACCCCAAGTTTCGGAGAATCAACAGGCGACAAAAAAGTATTTATCAACTATCTGGCCGGATATGCAGCGGGCAGTGATGGACAAGTCTGGACCGACGGAACAGTAAGGGAGCCTTCCATTGGGTTTTATAGCTCTCAGTCATGGTCAGCACATTTGTATCATATTTTGCTGTCATCCAGCTGCGGTGTAGATGGAATGGTGGTGAATATTCGAAATGAATATGATGAGACCAGTCTGGCTCAAATCAAGTCATCTATCGCGCGAATTACCGATGTTGACGCATCGTTTGATTACAAATTGGGTATAAGCTATACCGATGCAGGTAAAGATCAAACACAGGTAGAATCTGAACTGACTGATTTGAAAACCGACATCATCACAGGAAACACCAATTACCTGCAAAAGGATGGTGAACCTGTCGTTTTTTGGTGGAATGGCGGCAGCTTGTCATCAGCACAACTCAGAACTGCGGTTTCAAATGTATTTACATCTGAATCCCCAGTTATATTAAGAAACGAAATTGACTTAAGCTTGACCTCCGGCGGCACCATCAATTCATTTTATCCATGGGTTCAGGGATTTGCCAGTGATGGAACCAACTGGGGGGAAGGTTATTTGGACTGGTTTTATGGAACTTCCGCAGACAAGGTGGCCAATAGCATTACAGGTTTTGTGAGTGCTGCCGTATATCCCGGTTTTGATGATAGACAAGTGTCATGGGGTCAAAACAGATGGATAGACAGATCCAGTGGTACAATTTATAACAACACCTGGAGCAAGGTCAATAATTTTGCAGGTTCTTCTCCAATCGAATGGGTGTTTTTGCAAACGTGGAACGGCTTCAATGAAGGTACCGAAATAGAGCCAACTTTAGAGTATGGATTTGACTATGTGACATCCACTGCCACAAATATATCTACCTACAAAGGTGAAACTTTCGAGGTGACCGCAGCTATGCAAACAGCATCTCTGAAGCTGTACGAAGCAGCAGCCCTGATTGAGGCAGGCACCAGAAATTACGATGCATTTTATCCGTTGCTTCAGTCGGCTATACAAGAGTACCTGGATGGAAACGCCAATGAAGCTACCGCTTATCTGGATCAAATCATTGATGTGGTAGAGTGGACTGGAACAGTTGATGGCAGCTGGTCCAATTCAGCCAACTGGGCGGATAATACTTTGCCTACATCAGCAGATAATGTTCTGGTTGGTGCAGCTGCTAATGCACTCGTTATTAGTGAAGTTGTAGAGGTTGATAATCTTACGGTTCTTGATGGAGAAGTTATTCAAATCCTACCAGAAGCTGGTCTGAAAATCACTGGTAATTTCAATGGTTCTGGAGAGGTTCAGATTACCAGAAACCTGTCTGGATCTGATCAGTACAATTTGGTTGGTGTGCCCATTGAGAATACAAGTATTTCTTCTTTAGCTCCTGATCATATATATGATTACAATGGTACAAGCTATGAAGTGCCGTCTGGCTCGTTTGATCCTGGGAAGGGCTATTTTATGGCATATACTGCTGATCAGGTTGATTTGTCAGTGCAGGGCGTTCCCAATACGGGTGACATAAGTACGCTTGTTTCTACCTCAGGTGATGCCATCAACATTGTGGCTAATCCATATCTGGCGGCACTTGACAGATCCGCTTTCATCTCTGCCAACTCATCAGCAATTGATGGTAATGTTTGGTTTTGGAATGATGGGGGAACTAATGCCGGAAGCAAACGTGGAGGTGATTATTTTCTGGTCAATGATATGGGGGTTGTTTCCACGGTGGATTTGAGTGACGGCATTTCAGGGCTGAAAAATGCTCCGACGGAAAACACTCCAATAGGAACGTTTCAGGGATTTCTTGTAAAAGCTACTTCAGATGCAGATTTAGTGTTCGCATCGGATATGCAGGTGGCAACCTCGGGTAGCAATGATGACGATACGTACTTTAGAAGTGAGTCTGAAATTCAGAAAATCAAGCTGAGTTTATCGGGATCGGGTTATATGAACCAAATCATTGTTGGGTTCACTGAGGGAGCAACTCTGGGGCATGATTTTGCGCTTGACGCACCGAAGCTTTTCAGCGCTTCCGAATTCTCTTTTCATACTTTGCTCGAAAATGAGCCTCACGTTATTCAGGCACTACCAAAGTCCGAAGATGAACTAAGACTACCGCTTGTGATCAATGTAAGTCAGGGCGGAACCTATGATTTAAGAGTGGAAGATTTTCAGCAATTGAGTCATATGTATGTCAGCCTTGAAGATGTTATGACAGGCAAAAATTACTCGCTGGAATCAGGAGCGGTCATAAATCTGGCTTTAAACGCGGGAGAATATGCAGGCAGGTTTTACCTCAACTTCAGCAAATCTGCAACCCTGAGCCTCCAGCCAAAAACGGAGCGACTGGAAGTTTATAAGGGCTCAGGCTCCATTCAGGTGGTATCTGACGTAGATGGTCCTGAGCACCTGACTATCCATGACATCAACGGAAAAGCATATTTCAACGGGGAGGTGTACTTTTCTGAAGGACGAGCCAGTATCGCTCTGGAGCTAAGCGATGAGCACATCTACGTCATCAGACTTGGTGGCGGATCAATACGAAAGTTTGCTTTTAAATAAACCACAAACCGATATGAAAAATACAACGCTAATAATTGTTCTTTTTTTGCTATCCAATATAGCCCTTGCACAACCCCCGGCACCTCCAGCTACACCTATTGATGGAGGTCTTGGACTGTTGCTTGCAGCAGGGGTTGCATTCGGAATCAAAAAGTTAAAATCCAAAAACAACTAAATGCTTTACATATGAAATTAAGAAGGACTACAATCTATTTCTTGAGCTTGATAGCAGGTTTGTCTGTGTCTGCTCAGAGTGTATTATCAAATCAGTCAGCAGCTGCTGACATGGAAGAGCAGGTTTTTATTCATTACCTCGCATGGTATGGTGAAGGTTCGGATGGAAACCATTGGGCTGACGGCACGGCACAAGAGCCGATCGTGGGTTTTTACAATTCTCAATCATGGTCCACACACCTTTATCATATTTTGCTTTCATCTGCAGTAGGTGTGGATGGGTTAGTGGTAAACGTTAGAACAGATTATGATGAGGTGAGTTTGAAAAAGGTCCTGCCTTCGCTTCAGCGCATAGTAGATATAGATGCTGATTTTGACTATAAATTGGCCGTGAGCTATGATGATCAGGACATGACTTTAGAATCTGTGAAAAGTGAATTAGAGGTGCTCAAAAGCGATAT
This sequence comes from Cyclobacteriaceae bacterium, assembly GCA_039944535.1. Lineage (GTDB taxonomy): Bacteria > Bacteroidota > Bacteroidia > Cytophagales > Cyclobacteriaceae > JAMZMI01. Next base: position 29,404 of record JBDUYP010000014.1, on the reverse strand, counting down.
CATAGGAGGAACAAGTCAGTACCTGCATTTAAATGAGGAACCAGTTATTTTTATTTGGAACTATGACGGATTTCTTACTTCTGAAGAATACCGTGAGGCTGTTACAGCTACTTTTCCAGACAATAGTCCGGTTTTGCTGAGAAATGAGATAGACTTCAACACCACCGAAGACGCAATAGATTCATACTACCCGTGGGTTCAGGGGTTTGATGAAAAAGGAGAAAATTGGGGAGAAGGTTACCTGGATTGGTATTACCGTACGCTTCAGATCAGAGAAGACATTGAGTTTGCTACAGCTGGCGCATGGCCGGGATTTGATGACAGAAGTGCTTCTTGGGGACAAAACCGGTGGATCGATAGAAAAGAAGGTGAGACTTTTCAGCAGACATGGGATTTGATTCATAAATACCAAACAGAAAGTGCGATCAAATGGGTCATTCTGGAAACATGGAATGACTGGAATGAAGGTACAGAAATCGAACCAAGTAAGGAGCATGGGTTTACCTATGTTACCAAAACGGCTGAAAATATTGGCACATTTAAAGGCGAAAGCTACCCTGTAAACGATACGTTGTTTTCTGCTTCTACTAAGATTTATCTGGCCGCACAAATGATAGAAAGTGGAGAAAGAGACTCTGCAGAGTTTTACCCGTACTTTGAAGATGCGGTGGCTAGTTTTATTGAAAAAGACCCGCTGAGCACCATAGCTACATTAGAAGAAATATTCAACCCTACAGTGGCTTTGACTACTCAAGCTTTGAGTGCCGATATCAACGTATATCCTAATCCGTCTTCAGGTGTGGTGAATATTTTAGTACCTCAAAAAGAAGTCAATGTTAGCATTCATGACGCCTCTGGGAAAATTATATATACGCAATCAGTAGATGGAGAAGTAGATAATGCGATTCAATGGGATGCAAAGAGTAGAAAAGGGTTTTTCTTTATCGAAATTTCTGAAGGAGAAGAAAGCATAGTAAAACGAGTACTGATAAAGTAAAGAATTTACGAGCCACATTGAGCCATATTTTAATGAAGATGAACAAGTATTCCCTAGCCCTTATATGTCTATTGGCATTTGTCTGTGCTTGCAAACCTGATACTGCAGGGGAGCAGGAAAAGTCAGAAGCCCCTAAAACAGTCATTCATTATATGGGGTGGTACAATACGGCAGATGCTGGAGCAGACTCACTCAGACATTGGAAATACGGCACGGCCAATACACCACTGCTTGGGCACTATGACTCTCAGGACAAATCTGTGATTTTATGTCACCTATTGTGGAGCTGGGCCGCTAAGGTAGATGCTGTGGTGGTCAATGTGAAAGATGAGTATGATCGCCAAACGCTGCTGAAGGTACAGGAAGTGGTAGGGGAGTTGAGGGATCTTTCAGGAGGAAGTTTTGATATGGAAACTGCAATAAGCTTTGATGATCAGGGCTTTGATCTGCAGGAACCTCTGGATACAGCTTTGTTCAAAATAGCTCAATTTCAAAATGAAAATGTGCTGGCCAATGATTTTTACTTAAAGTTTAATGGCAAACCTATCGTGTTTTCTTTTGATTATCCTCACAAGTTTCTCACAGCAGAGACACTGCGCGAGAGTCTTGATGAGGTCTTTGGAGAGCGCGAAGCGCTACTGGTTTGGAACACCTTTGGCGAAGGCGAAAACACAGAAGATTTTGTGGACGCATTTTATCCATGGGTTCAGCCAGGAGGTCAATGGGATGAAAGCGGGCTTAATTGGGGCTCACCGTATCTTGATTATTTCTATGGTCAGGTCAACCGATTTAATAAGCCGACTCATCAGTTTGTAGGCGGTGGTGTTTGGCCCGGATTTGATGATCGCAATAACATGTCATGGGGTGGCAATAGACTTATTTCGAGGCAAGAGGGGAGCGTATATGATTCTACATGGCAGTATGTTGCGGATTATTCAGGAAGCTTGTCTATGAAATATGTGATGATAGAAACCTGGAACGACTGGAACGAAGGAACGGAAATAGAGCCAAGTCAGGAACACCAGTATCAATACCTGCTCCAAACGGAACGTAATATTGCTCAGATGCATGGTCTGGACTTTGTTGCCGACAGCAGTAAATACCAATTGGGTCTTCTGATTTATGAAGCTGCACAAAATCTATCAACTACGGGTGACTCTGCAGTATTCCATACTGCTCTCGAGCAGTTTTTTGATATGAATATGAAGGATGCAGAAAACACTATTGCAAAATTGCTTTAATGTTTTGTAAGGCTACAATGTAAAGAGTGTAGTTTAAGCTAGGACTAACGAAATAGGAGCAGCGGCTCTTTTCGTTGAGACAATTCAGACGCCTTTGGATATTCCAAAGGCGTCTTTTTTATTTTGTCGCTAGTCTCTCAAAAAAGGTCATTTAGCACCTTTTCTCTATAACTCTGCCCGATGGGTATTTTCTTGTCTCCAATCTGAACTTGATTGCCAGAAAGGCTTTTTACCCGGGTAGTGTTCACGATGAATGATTTGTGAATTCTCATGAAACTGTCATGAGGGAGCTCTGCCTCAAGGCTTTTCATTGTTTCCAAAGCAATGATCCTTTCATTTTCAAGCATAAAAGACACATACTCTTTTAGCCCTTCAATGTACAAGATATCCTTGAAGTACACCTTATGCGTTTGTCGGTCTGCTTTCACCAGCATGTAATCCCGCTTCAAAGTTTTTTGCTCACCCACAATATTCTGTGTGCCATAATTCGAGGTGCATTTGTTCACAGCTCTCACAAATCTTTCGAAAGAAATAGGCTTCATTAGATAGTCAATCACATCCAGATCATAACCATCCAGAGCATATTCAGAGTATGCAGTGGTGATGATAATTTTTGGTTTGTTAGAAAGCGTTTTGATGAACTCCAGTCCCGTCATTCCTGGCATTTGTATATCCAGAAATATGATGTCTACTGATGACTTGTTCAGCACATCATATGCCTCCATCGGGTTTTTATATTCACCCAGCAGCTTGAGGTGCGGTAGCTTTTTCACATATTCTGAAATCAGAGCACGTGCAGGAGCCTCATCGTCTATTATTATACAGGAATTCATACCTCAAAAATGCTTAAACTAATTTGATACAGTTCATCGGTACTCTTTTGGTCAAACGCATATCCATTGCCATAGGTGAGATCAAGTCTTCTTTTGACATTATCTATTCCTATTCCGCCTACTTTATCTTTGGTATGTGTGATTTGCGATATGGAGTTGGTTACCGTGAAGTTTAGTGCTTTGTCATTTATAGCCAATTTCACGTCTATAAAACCCTCAGGGTTGCTTTCCAAATCCCCATGTTTGAAAGCGTTTTCTACAAATGGAATCAAAAGCATAGGTTCTAAAAGAGTTGATTCGTTTACGTCAGCAAAATCAAAATTGACATTGATATTGTCTCCGATTTTCAACCGTTGAAAGTCAATGTAGTTTTGAATGTAATCAATCTCCTTATCCACGGTCACCTTTTTCACTTCTCCTTCATATACCACGTAGCGCAGCATATCGGACAATTTCATAATCATAGATGGGGTTTGCTTAGATCCGGTATAAGAGAGCGAGTATATATTGTTTAGAGCATTGAAAAGGAAATGAGGATTTATTTGAGACTTCAAAAATCGCATTTCTGTTTTCAGAGTCTCGTTCTTTAGGGTGATTTCATTGTTGAGCCTCGTTTGATTTTGGTCTACAGCCCAAATGAGTGTAGAGATAAAATATATAGGAAGTGCAAAGAGTGGCCTTGATGCAAATAGTATTCTGAATAGCAGTGACTTATCGCCTTTATTTGGAAAAGGCTTTGGGTGGCCAGAACCGAACGGGCCGAAATCTGGTCTGGGAAGCAGTTGTTCTGTCAATGAAAATGCAAGCATAAAGATCAGCAGGACTACAAGCGTAAGGAGGGTGTAGTATATGTAATTGCCCTTTGATAAGAACCTTGGAAGTAGATAATTCAGGTTCAGGTAAAATATGCCTGCTTGAAAGATCAGCAAGTGACCTGTTGCCAAAATGGCATTCGATGTTTCATACCTATTAGACTGCATGTAAAATATGATCATGGAGTAAGCTACCCAGGTCAATAGGTGAACTGTGATTTTTCTGTAGTTCATAAGAGCGACTTTGGAAGGGAAAAGTAGGCTATTTCAAGTCTGACTCAAAAGATTTTCTACAAGGATAGCAATTACTTATACATACGCTTATCATTTCTCAATATCTGCAATTGCAAAGGTGTCACGATCCATATGAGCAAGTTTGTGGTTGTTCGTTGAAAAAAACGGGCAGTTGGTTGAATAGATACTTTCGGTTCAGGCTCTAAAAATACATTTGTAAAGCATCCGAGAGAGATGTTTGTTTTTGATTACCAATCCATCGCATCAGGCTATTCTGGCGGTATTTTATTGGCCTGATCGCGATGGATAATTTAAAAAATGATTTGAAGACATATATAAGAACATTACTCCTGGCAATACTGGGGACTTGGATTGTAAGCTGCGAAGAGACATCACTTATAGGTGATGATCTGCTTGACACGGACAGCTTTGATGTGTCATACATCGATTCTCTTACGCTCAATTTTTACACAAGTCGCTTAGATTCTATATATACAAGTACCAATAGTCAGCTATTAGTTGGCGACTACAATGACTCCATTATCGGGGAGGTTATTTCTAAAGCATATTTTATAGTTGATCCTTCTGAAACAACCATGCCTGATTTGAGCGATGGCGACTTCAGGTATGATTCTGCAACACTCATTCTCGCGTACAATGGCTACAGTTTTTACGATTCGGATGAGAGAGTAGGGCTCAAAGTAAGCCAATTGGTTGAGGATTTGGAATATGGAGATGACGGTGCGCTATACAACACTACCACAAAATATGATGACCCCAATAACCTTGAAATTGGATATACGACCTTCAAACAAGATATAGAAGAGGGGGAAGAAATTGAAATTGGTCTGGATGACGAATTGGGTTTTGAATTATTTACAGATATACAAAACGAAGAAGAGGCTTCTACCTCGTACCTTGAATTTCAGCAAAAGTATCATGGCTTTCAGCTGAGTGCCACATCAGATCAAAGTCCCTTTTATGGATTTTACTCGGACAGTATCGTTTTGAGGGTTTACTATACAGACCTCAACAAAGTACCAGTTCAGCAGTCTTATGTTAATTTCACTACTGGCAGTAGCAGGCCTTATTTCTCACAGATAAGTAACTCCAATGCGGTTCTCAATACAGAGTTGGAAGAACTGGAAGACAAACTGCCATCAAGTGATTTAGATATGACCTCTCTGGTAACGGGGGGCACGGGGTATTGCACCCGATTAGAGATACCCTATGTCAGATCTATCCTCCTTGAGGATGAAGACTATATCATCAGCTATGCTGACCTGCAGATCAAACCGACTATTTCATCAATTGATTATTCTAATACACCACTTCCCAGTATTCTCCAGGCTTCATTGGTTGACAATGCCAATAATGCACTACTAGACACGCCTTTTTACTTGTCCCTGGTAGAAGATCTGGAATTTGGTAGAGATTCCTACTATCACATGGATGCCAGTGATCTGATAGATTTTTTACTGACTCCCTATGTCAATACCAATGATTATGCCCTGCTGATTTCCGTGGAAGATAGCGAGATAGGCTCATCGGTAAATCGGGTGCCATTGGGTGATGGGGATTATGGAAGTAAACTGATTTTGTACACGATAAAAACTAAATAAATGAAGAAATACATTTTGAATCTTGTTTTGGGTGGCTTTGTAGCCTTTGGTGCCCTGACCTCTTGTTCGAGCACTGAGGATAGTTCGGATCCAGGTAACTGGGTAAGATATTCGGATTACGAGGGTGTTACCAGAACCCAGGCCGTCTCATTTGTGGTTGGTGATTATGCTTATGTTGGCCTGGGAACGGATGGAGATGATTACCTGTATGATTTGTGGAGATATGATTTTGATCGAAATTTTTGGCAGGAAATGGCTTCTTTTCCTGGTGAAGGGCGAATAGCTGCGGTGAGTTTTAGCATTGGTGAATATGGATATGTAGGCACGGGATATAACCGCGATTTGGACACAGAGGAGCTCAGCGATTTTTGGAGATATGATACCCAGAGTGATAGCTGGAGCCAGGTGGCCGATTTTGCTGGAGGTGCTCGATATTCTGCAGTTGCATTTTCTATTGGTGACAATGGCTATGTAGGTACCGGCTATGACGGCAACTTCCTCAAAGATTTTTGGAAATACAATGCCAATGAAAACACGTGGGAACAAACAGTGAGCCTGTACGGTACTAAAAGAGAAAGTGCGGTTGCGTTTGTCATAGAAGACAAGGCCTATGTAGGAACAGGGAGAAACAATGGAAGTTATGTTTATGATTTCTATTCCTTCGACCCTGAAACAGAAACATGGACTGACCTTTCACTATATGATGAGGATGATACTTACACGGATTATCTGGGAGCTATGAGTAGGTATGGAGCTGTTTCGTTTGTGATAGATGGCATGGGATATGTTGGTACAGGTATATCTGACGCTTATTCTTCAGCTGTTTATTCTTACAATCCGGACACCAATGAGTGGAATGATGAGATTAATCCTTTGGAAGGCTCTTCCAGGATCAATGCTGCCGCATTCACATTGAAAGACGTAGGATTCATAAGCACAGGTAGCAATAGCAGCCAAAGATTCGATGATATATGGGGCTTTTATCCGTATGAAGAGTATGACGAGTACGACTAAAATAAGCTTTGTTGTTGCCTTTCTTTTTAGTCTTACGGCTTTTGGTCAGTCCAGTCCCAACTCTGTTTATAACGCTTACGGAATAGGAAGGCTAAACGATTTTGGCCTTGAGTCCTTCCAAAGCATGGGTAATGCGTCTATTGGGATGAGGTCTGACAACATGGTTAATCTCAAAAACCCTGCGGCTCTAAATTCTATCTCATACCCCAATCAGATATTTGATATTGGCGTGTCAATGTCAAGTTTTTCGCAAAAGACTGTGGATGAATCAAACAGCACAATGATTGGAGGAGTGCAAAACATAAACCTTTGGTTCAAACCATCGGGTCGTTTTGCTTTCACGATAGGGGCAAATCAATTCAGCAATACGAATTACAATGTCACTGACTTGTACCACCATTCAGATGTTGTGCAAAACTATGATGTGATAGTGGATGGTGCTGGTGGCTTGTCAAGAATTTACTTTGGAGCAAGTACGGAGCTGGTTAAGAACCTGCACCTGGGAGGTCGTGTTTCTTTGTTGCTCGGCCAGATAGGCTCTACTCAGTCTATTACAAACAATAGTCTGATAGGTGATATTGAATTAATTCAAAACTCAAGTGTAAGTCAGGCTGTTTTTGATTTCGGCGCACAATATGCATTTGAGCGCAGCGCGCATGACTGGGTAGTTGGTGCTACGTATAGACCTAACTTCTTGCTGAGTCAGCGTGTGGAGTCGATGATCTCTGAAGGTGGCTATGACACTCTGGTTACTAACAGCAAAAGCAATTTGTATCTGCCCGAGATGTACGGGGTAGGAGTAAGCGCAAGATTTGGAACGTGGCGTGTGGCTTTGGACGGAGAACTTGAAAAGTGGAGTAAGAATCAGGGAACCGAATCAAACAGATACCGTGATAAATATTCTGTCTCGTTAGGGACGGAATATGTACGAGGCAAAAGGTCTGAGTCATATATAGATAGAGTGGCTTTTCGGTTTGGTGGATCTTTCAACAACTATTACGTTGCTGTCAACAACACAAAGTTTAACCAGATCAAGCTCACCACGGGTATTGGCTTGCCTACTCAAAGGCAATCCGGTTACATCAATGTCGGATATGAATATCAAGGGTTAGGAACTACAGAGGCTAACTTGGTTCTTGAAACCCTGCACACTTTCACCCTCAATTTCAGTATCAGGAGTATGTGGTTTTTGAAAACTGTGTATGATTAAAGGAAGTTGAACCTGGGGTTTCCGTTAACATGCATTTGTTGATGTAAGCCTTGTTTTGAAAAAAAAGAACAAGGCTTGCCTGTTTTAAGAGGCCTTTTTTTACTCCGAGATTTGCCTGAGTTTCTTTGAAAGCCCTAAAAACTAGTGGTAATTGAAGCGGTGAGGCCACTAGCGGCCGGAACAAACCTGCATACACCGCCTACGCAAATAATACCCCCTCGTTGGCGACCATAGCTCATAGATATGCGAGTCGCGCTTTTAGAATAGGCATAGCCGACCTGGTAATAGTTGGGTTTTTTATCGGCACCATAATTATACTGATCTAATAGGAAGAAAGACCAATGTGGAGCCATGTTGTACTCAGCCAAAAATGCAAACCAGTTTTGATTGTCCTGTTTAGTCCACAAGTGCTGCACTTCGGTTCGTAGCGAACGCCGATTCGGCAATTTTATGAAGGATTCCAAAACGCCAATTTTGGCTTTTACATTTTCAACAGGCACACCTTCTATTTGATTCTTGTTGTATTCCTGCTGTATATAGCTTCCGGTCAATGTCCACTTTCGATTGATTTTTCTTTTGATCTCAATACTAAAGTCTTCGTAGTAAGTAGAGTCGCCAGCTTCAAATAAGTTAGTGTTGAAATCTTCTAATGATAACGCCGGATTGACGTTGTTTTTCAGAGATTTGAAGTGTGAGTAATTCAGGTATATGTTGGTACCGTATTTTCCACCTAGAACAGTTTTTTTCTTGATGTTATAAGTCAGGCTCATTTGTCCGCCCACTTCGCCAAGACTTTGTGCGCCGTATGGGTATATGTTAGGCAAAGCATACCCGTGTTGCCGGGTCTCAGCTGGTAAGTAATTTACCCACAGGCTATTGTTTTCAGCCTCTCTTTCAGACCGGAAGTCCATATTTTCTAGCCTTCTCATCGTTACGTTTACCCCAAATCCTTTTAGGCTATAACCTGCGTTGACGAGCAAACTTCTTCCTTTCCTGAGGGTGTTGTAATCATTGGCGATGGTTGGATCCACATCCTTTTCTACATATTCTGTGCTTAAGTCAATTTTATCCGTGGTTACGCCCATGCGAAATGAGTAAGCCTGAACGTTTTCTTTGTATCCATCCGGGCCGGTGTATTGCTGGAACTTGCTAACTGCCGAAGCACCCAGTTGAATGCTGGGGATATTCTCAAGTTGAAAAATTTCATTTATAAAAAAGTTACCATCAAGGCCTCTTACGAGCCCGTCTGACTTGTTGAAAAACTCGCGCTGTGTACCATAAACACCCGTCAGGTCAACACCCGTAATAGGGGAGATCTCTACCATGATTCCATCCAAAGAGTTGTCTATTCCAAGCGATCGCTCTTCATAGGCTCTCAGCACCAGACCCGATCCAAATTGGGTGTAATAGTTCCCCGCTGTAACCTTTAGCACCTCATTTTGATAAGACGCATACCTGTTCACAATACCTGTTCCTGATAATTCTTCAGGGTAGCCCAGCAATGCTGGGAGATATGCTTCATAGCGTATGCCTGCCTGAAACGTTTTATAAGAATAGTCGAGTTTAAGATAGTTGTTTGTTGCTATCTTTTCGTCTGGAGCATTGGCATTGATCTTCTTGTCGTTTCTGTATAATTGAATATCACTTTGAAAACCTCCAGAGATAGCACCAAGGCCAGAAGAATTTTGCGCATCAGCTACCCCAAGTAGGAGCAGTGCAAATGCGATACTAAAAAGTAGCTTCATTTACTATAGATTGAGAAGTCTCTGGTACACAATTTCCTCGTCACCCGGAATGTACCCATTTCGTTCATATACGATTTCACCATTTGGATCAATGATGAGTGTATAAGGTACATTGTTGATGTTGAGTGCTCGTTTTAGGTCAGAGTTCTTATCCAGTAAGATCTCAAAATCCCAACCTCTGCCATTTGCGAATGCTTTAACCTTGTTTGAACTACGTGAATCATCTATGGAAACGGCAATGATTTTAACATTGGTTTCCTCTTGCCAGTCTTCGTACAAGTCGTGCATTTCAGAAAGCTCCAGTATGCATGGTTTGCACCATGTGGCCCAAAAGCTAATTAAGGTTGGCCCGTCGCTTTGAACCTGATTCACAATGGAAACACTTTCTCCAGACAAATTTTCGAGAGAAACATCAGGTAATTTTTTATTGGTCTGTCCTGATGAAATAAAATATAAAGCGCAGCAGAGGAGCGCAAGCGAAAATCTCAAAGTCATTTAAAAGAAGTGTTTACTGGTTGGAAATACTTTGGCCAGCTAAAACCTGCTGAGCATTGATTATTTTCTTGTTCTCGTTATCTCCATTAAGCGGATAATGAGCAAATGCAATCACGTATGTATTTTCCGGATCATACCCACTCATGCTGATTTGCTTTTGAGAGAAACCATAGCTGTTGTTTTGCTTAGTCTCACTTTCTGGAATCAGGTCTCCATAAACATCAGTGGCAACTTTTCTAAGCACATTCTGGTGATTGAATTTGTTGATATAACTCGGCTGATCAAAGTAATAGGCACCTTCATAACCACTGTACCCACTAAAGTAATTTTGCTGTGTCCCGCTGATTACATTGTTCTCGATCAGATAAATAGTGAGTCTTACTTCTTCAGAAATATCTTGATAGAAATGTACATTGACATCTACAAGCACTTCGTCATTACTTAATGTAGTTGAAATATCGAGCCCCAATAATACTTCTTCAATATTGATTTGATAATCCACTTCGTCTATTACCTTTTGATCTAAAGTTGGACCATTCAGCCCTACCTGATCTCCTAGATAGACTCTGCCAACCACACCACTCGGGAAATATCCTATTCCGAATGCCGATCTGAGCAGGTTTTCATTTTCATACTCCAATCCATCGCCCTGATGAATGGCGGCTGTCATTACCATGCCATCACGTTCGTCAATCAACTTTTCGATGTTGTATGCCGCCATCGGGCACCATCCACACCACTCTCCGGTAAACTCTTCTATTAATACCTTGCGCTCCTTGCGAGGAACCGCTGTTAAGTTCAGTTTATTACTCTCAACACCATTTATTATAGCTACGAATTCATACTCACCCAACTGAGTTGTTGTGAATGTTTGATTGTTACACAAGACACCTCCTGTATAAATTTCAGCATATTTGGTCAACGTATCCTGATCGTTATCAATCACGTAAAACTCAGGACTCACATACCCATTGGCATCAAAGGTAGATTTTGACGCGGAAAGCGTAATCTCCGATGGATTAAGTTCGACTACAACTTCTACCGAGTTACTCACGACATCATAATACTCAGCTCGGAATTCTAGTGTTTCAGTGCTTTCGGAAAAGTAGTAATCGTTGTAAATCTGTCGGTCTCCCTTGAAAAGATCTACCGTGGATGTAACATCTACTCCCGATTGGTTCGTCACTTTGAAGAAACAAGTGTCAGTACCGATTGCTTTAATGGTGCTTTTGTCTGAAATGAAATTCAGCTCTGTAATATTTTCTATGATGGTGACTGCCAGCACTCTACTGGTAACACCATTGTATTCAGCTGTGAACTTAATAAAGCCTAATTCTTCAGCTGTATATGTGTTGCCTTCGATAGCGACCTCATCGGCGAAGAAAGTTACGTTTTCGGTTATGTCTATGTCGGCCTGATTTGTGGCCTGCAATACGATAGTTTCGGACAGTAAGTATGCTGTTTTTTCTGAACTCAAAGTGATACTTGTGATATTCAGTGCGGCCTCATCGTCATTACAGCTCAATGGAATTAGGCTTATAATACAGCCGAGAATTAATAGAAGTAGATTGTTGGAGTTTTTCATAGTAGTAGCAAAATGTTAGGACTTAACAACACAAATATTATTCGGTTGTGCGAATTGCAAATGGTGTTGCAGGATTAAATATAGGAAGGAAGAAGTTTAGGGATAACTAAATAGATGATAATCTGCCGAATAATATTTTGGATGGTTTTGATTGGCTTTTATGTAGTATCAGGAAATATAAGCTGTGAGAACTACCATTCTGTTAAATCCAATTGCTCTTTTTATGCAGCAAATTAGATTATTTGAAGCTTACCCACAGGCTTTCGGATTGATCCCTGTTTTGGCTTCAAATTGACTTCACACCAACAAAAAAGCCTTTGAGAAAATCTCAAAGGCTTTTGAAGCGGTATGGACGGGACTCGAACCCGCGACCTCCTGCGTGACAGGCAGGCATTCTAACCAGCTGAACTACCACACCATTTTTTAATTTGCAATGAGCAAAAACACTCTTTTGTGTCCCCGTTCCTCTCAATTGCGATGCAAAACTATACCCTTACTTCGTCAAATCCAACACATATTTTCAAATTAATTTCAATCATTTATCCACATTTCAAAATACCTGAAAACTATTTCTTTCTACCTTTGCGCGGAACAAAATTGAGCCCATGCATTTAGATTTTGAAAAGCCAATAGTAGAATTAGAAAACAAGCTGATTGATATGAAACAATTGGCTCAGCAAAGCGACGTTGATGTGTCTGATGCTGTGAAGAAGTTGGAAGACAAAATTGTGAAGTTGAAGAAAGATACCTTCGAAAATCTGACCAGATGGCAGAGGGTTCAGTTATCAAGACATCCGGAAAGACCATATACCCTTGATTATATATACGAAATCTCCAATGAGTTTGTAGAACTACACGGAGATAGGGCGGTAAAGGATGACAAAGCCATGATTGGCGGCTTTGTGGATATTGACGGGCAATCCGTCATGATGATCGGCCAGCAAAAGGGTCGTAACACCAAGCAGCGTCAAATCAGAAACTTCGGCATGGCCAACCCCGACGGGTACAGAAAGGCCCTCAGGTTGATGAAGCTTGCTGAAAAATTCAATAAACCTATCGTTACGCTTATAGACACTCCGGGAGCTTATCCGGGAATTGAAGCCGAGGAGAGAGGTCAGGGTGAGGCCATCGCCAGAAACCTGAAAGAAATGATGACCTTGAAGGTGCCGGTGGTTTGCATAATCATTGGTGAAGGTGCTTCTGGAGGAGCTTTGGGTATTGGTATTGGTGATAGGGTATTGATGATGGAAAACTCCTGGTACTCAGTGATTTCTCCTGAAAATTGCTCTGCTATCCTTTGGAGAACGTGGGATTATAAAGAGCAGGCTGCTGAAGCGCTTAAGCTCACCGCTACAGACATGATGAAAAACAAGTTGGTAGATGGTGTGATTAAAGAACCACTTGGCGGTGCACATCTTGACATGAAAATGGCGGCCAATGAGATTAAAAAGGCCATTATTAGTAACATAAAGGACCTAAATAAGCTTAGCCCGGAAAAGCGAATCTCTCAGAGAATAGACAAGTTCGCCGCTATGGGAGCTTATAGTTAAGCCATGAAACTTGGCCTTGTACTGTCTGGTGGAGGGGCAAGGGGCATTGCTCATCTAGGTATTGTTCAGGCCTTGCAAGAGGCCGACATCTCATTTGATATTATTTCAGGAGCAAGCGCTGGAGCCATAGCCGGTGCTTTCATTGCTGCAGGCTATAGGCCAAAGCAAGTTCTTGAGTTTATTGAAGGCACCAAAGTCCTAAATACAGTTCAACTTTCCTTTAATCGCCGAAGTATTCTCAGAATGGATCGTGCCGGAAAGGAGTTGTCTAAATATTTTCCAGAGGACTCGTTTGAATCACTTCAGATCCCTCTCAGAGTTTCCACCACGGATATAAGAAAGGGTAAGACCAAAGTTTACAAGAAAAAACGTCTGATAAAACCGATACTCGCTTCCTGCTGTATTCCTGTGGTTTTTGATCCCGTTCAGATTGGCACCAGACATTTAGTGGACGGGGGCGTATTGGACAACCTTCCGGTTAATTCTATCCGTAAAGAAGTGGATCATATTATTGGCTTGCATTGCAACCCGATTGATCCTGGTTTTGAGTTGTCAAATTGGAAAAACCTCCTTGAACGTACCATGATGATGACCATGACTCAAGTGGCACATGCGCAACGTAAAAAATGCTCTGTTTTTCTAGAGCCCCCGGGGTTGAGTAAGTACAGTGTCTTTGCATTTAACAAGGCCAGGGAAATTTACGATTTTGGTTATAAGTATGCCAAAGAGGAAATAGATAAGGGTATCTTGGACGTATTGAAATATGAAAGCATTAAGTAAACTCTTCTTTGGTTTTTGGTTTTGGCTTTTTGGCTGGAAGATGAAAGGCCAGAAACCGGATTTGGATAAATATGTACTGATTGTGGCTCCTCACACCAGCAACTGGGATTTCTTTGTGGGGTTATGCGCCAGGAGTATCTCTGGACTGGAAAGCCGGTTTTTGATAAAAAACTCCATAACCAAAATACCCGTGGTGGGATGGATAGTGCATGGTTTAGGTGGGAGAGGCGTAGATCGTTCTAAGCGCACTAACCTTGTTGATCAGGTTGCGGAGCTCTTTGATCAGGAAGCGCAATTCGTGATGACCATTACGCCAGAGGGGACACGCTCTTACAATCCGGATTGGAAAACAGGCTTTTACAGAATAGCGATGAAAGCGAACGTGCCGATTCAGGTTGTAGGTTTTGATTTTGAGCACAAGATTGTAGAGTACGCTGAGCTTATTTACCCTAGCGGAAATGTCGATGAAGATCTTGAAAGAATCAAAAGCTACTACAGGAACATTAAAGGCAAGCACCCTGAGAAGGGGGTGAAATGAGAATAAATAAAATACAATATCGTATTTGTTCTCATTTCCTTTTCAACGATAGCATGTACAGTGTTAGTGAAATCTTACTCAACAAAAATGCCGAACACTGCTCCGATTAAATATCATGAATAACAAAATGCACGGCCGGTTTACAAATCGGCTTACGAAACCAATAATGTCCCTCCAAAGTTGAAGAAATAGCGTGGTTAATTTTGAGAGCTCAAATGCTTGTAACTATATAAATAGTTGTATTACTAAAAATATAGTTATAATATTGGTGTTTCTAAAGATAATCTTGTAAATGCTTAGAATTAATTTTCTTCTTGGATTCAGATACCTGCTTAAAAGAAAAACTTATGCGATTGTTAATACGCTAGGTCTGTCCATTGGATTGACGAGTTGCATTTTGATCTTTCTATTTATTAACAATCAATTTTCTTTTGATAAGTCAATGGTTGACGCTGATCGCGTTTACCGAATGAAGGAACTCAAAACCATAGCCGGAGATAAAAAACCTAGTGCTGCTGTACCTTACTCTTTTGCTAAAATTTTAATGCGAGATTATCCTGAAGTAGAAAATGCTACAGTTTTTGCTGGTCCTTTTGAACAACAAGTAGCCATTTCTACTATTGAGGGAACAAAAGCACATTTCCTAGAAGAAGGCGTTCTACTTGCTGATAGTATTTTCTTTCAAGTTTTGGGTTTTAAGTTTATTAGAGGGGTTCCTGAAACGGCATTAAATACTCCTGAAAGCTTGGTACTAACCAAAAGTACTGCGAAAAAATATTTTGGAGATTTAGACCCATTGGGCAAAACCATTTCACTTGGTAGAAGAAACTGTGTCGTCACGGGAGTATGTGAAGACCCTCCTACCAACAGCCATTTTAAATTTTCTCTTTTACTCTCCTCCCTATCATTTAAATGGTTGAGTCATGATCAGTTCAATCTGAACAAAGCATATTGTTACCTTAAGCTCAAGCCATATGCAGAGGCAAAAAGGTTAGAATCCAAGTTTCCGGAAATGGTGAGGACTTACGTTGGTGCAGAAATAGCACGTATCAATAAAGTGTCTTGGGAAGACTATGTAGCTGGAGGAAACGACTATCAATATAGTATTCAGCCAATTACATCAGTGCATCTTGACACGGAGGTATCCAATGGTATGAGGGCAGGAGGTAACCCAACCACGCTCAATGTATTGATTGGGATAGCTATCTTGATTTTCGTAATTGCTTGTATAAACTTTATGAATTTGTCTACAGCTACGTCGATGGAACGGGCAAGAGAGGTTGGTATTAGGAAGGTACTTGGCTCTCTGAAGTCACAATTAATACTACAGTTTTTGATCGAATCATTATTATTGACAATTTCAGGAGTTGTATGTGCGATTGTTATCACTTACCTCATGCTGCCCTTATTTAGCAAATTTGTAGAAAATCATCTGTTTTTGGAATGGTCGCTAAATTCTATTTCTGTGGTAATTTTAGTTATACTATTCGTAACAATAATTTCTGGTTTGTACCCCGCATTTGTATTATCTGCTTACAAACCTTCCCTCATTTTAAAAGGTACTTTTTCTAATCAACCCAAAGGAAAATTGATCAAAAATGGAATGATCATTTTTCAATTTTGGATTTCGATTGTATTGATCACCAGTACAATAGTGATATACAAGCAAGTTGATTTTATGAACACTAAGGACCTTGGTTTTGACAAAGACCAGTTGCTTGTAGTAGAAGGGCTTTTCAATATGAATCCGAATTATGCCAAACCATTTCTAGCGGAAATAAGAAATCACTCGAAGGTACAGGAGGCTACAGGTAGTTTATGGGTTCAAGGCTTCCAACATACCTGGTCTGATGAATATAAAAGTACTGAGCGTGCGGACGTGGTATCAATTAACCGTGTGATTATTGGTGATAGAGTAGGCGAAATACTTAATTATAAGCTGGTTGAAGGTGGTTTTTTCTCTGATCAAACGCATGACTCTCTTTCGGTTATTCTCAACTTGTCTGCAGTAAAAGCCATGGGTCTTGAAAATCCTATTGGTAAAAAAATTGCGTTGGTTAATCATGATAAAGGAACAATTGACTATGTCTACTTTGTGATCAAAGGTGTGGTCGAAGATTTTCATTATCGATCGCTGCGCAATGAGATAGAACCATTAGTGATTATGAGTAGCGATTATTTTTATGGACGGATGTCTTTTATACTTGCTAAACTTTCTCAAGAGGGTAGTCGAAAAACAATAGCCGAATTGGAAACAATCTGGCAAAAACACTTTCCAAGCAAACCCTTTTCTTGGAGATTCATGGATAATGTGCTTGAAGAAAATTACAAAGATGAAAGAAAACTCAATATCATTTTTATGGTTTTCTCTTCTCTCAGTATTATTATTTCTGCAGTTGGATTATTGGCACTTTTATCATATTCAGTTCATTTAAGACGTAGAGAAATTAGTATTAGAAAAGTAATAGGTGCCTCGATAGCAAACATTGTTATTTTGCTGTCTAAAGACTTTTCTAAAATGATTATAGCGTCTTTTCTATTAGCTATTCCTATCACTACTTACAGCATGAAGCGATGGCTTGAAGGGTTTGCGTTTAGGATATCGATCACGGCGGAGATTTTTATTCTATCAGGTGTTACCGTTGCTTTTGTTGCCTGTTGTATTCTTCTTTTTCAGGGTATAAAGGCAGCAAAATCCAAACCTGTAGAGGTTTTACATAATGAATAGGGGGGTAATATGACAACTAACAGATCAGCTATTGTCAATTTTATTTACCTTAATTATAGAATTAGTGGTTAAAATTTACGTTATGCCCTTTAGAGTACTTAATGAAATAAAAAAGGACGAGATTGGATAACCTATTCAACTATATGTCCTCTATTTCGTGTCGTTGTAAGCTTGTTGAACAGCAGCTGAAAACCTTGATAGGTAATCTTTTGATCAAGCGGAAATGTCGATGAAGATCTTGAAAGAATCAAAAGCTACTACAGGAACATTAAAGGCAAGCACCCTGAGAAAGGGGTGAAATAAAAAAAAAGCATCAACCTTGCGATTGATGCTTTTCGATATGTGATAGAAATACTGACTATTTCTTAGCAGCAGTTCTTTTTGTTCTTCTTTTTGGCTTCACTTCCTCTACGATCTCATCCTCAACATCGGCAAGGATTCTACCGCAATGTTCGCAAATGATGATCTTTTTCTTGTCTCTGATTTCAGCCTGCTTCTGTGGAGGCACAATATTGAAACATCCACCACAAGCACCTCTTTTCACAGACACTACGGCCAGACCATTTCTCATGTTGTTTCTTACCTTGTCGTAAGATTTAAACACTCTTTCCTCAACATTTTTGGCAGCTTTGTCTCTGTCTTTAAGAAGTTTCTTTTCGTCTTCCTCAGATTCCTGAGTGATAACTTTCAGCTCTTCTTTTTTCGACTCAAGATCTTTTCCTCTTTCTGATAGCGTATTTTGAGTTTGCGCTATTTCCTCTTTCTTGAGATCAATTTTTTCGTAACCTTCTTTGATCCTTTTTTCCAGAATTTGAATCTCCAGATTTTGAAGTTCTACTTCCTTCGTGATCGCATCGTACTCCCTGTTGTTACGAACATTCATTTGCTGCTCCTCATATTTTTTTATGAGTTTCTCAGCGTCTTTGATTGCAGTCTTGTTGTTTTCGATTGCAGTTTCCATGTCGGCAAGCTCTTGATTTTGCTTGTCAACTCTGGTTTGATAACCGGCAATTTCGTCTTCAAGATCCATTACCTCTTCAGGTAGGGCACCTCTGACTTTGATAAGTTCGTCTAAATTGGAATCGATTGATTGTAATTTTACGAGGTTCTCTAGCTTTTTAGCTACTGTATTTTCCATGCAGTATTACAAGTATTTGATTGGGTTTGTCTCCACCTGTGACAAACGGAGTGCAATATTAGTTAATTTTTCGCTTAATATATCATATCAAACCCCGTTTATAAGGGAATCATTTGAGTTCATTCTTCAAACAGAAAATTCTTGATACAATAGCCATTAAAATGAGCTAAGGAATTGTCTTTTGTTGGTCAATGATAAGCAGGGTCAGAACAGATAATGAACGGGGTTGGTGCGCGTTTTGGACTCGATTACCTTGAGATCAGAAAACTTGTTTCTGATGAACCCATAAAGTAGTTCTTTCGTGAACTGCTCGCTTTCATAGTGCCCGATATCCGCGATCATGATGTCATTGTCTGCTTCGAAAAACTCGTGGTATTTGAAGTCTCCGGTGATAAATACATCCGCGTTGACAGATTTGGCTTTGCCGAGCAAGAAACTTCCGGCCCCTCCGCAAACGGCTATTTTCTTCACTTTATCTTTATGTATCTGCGTGTGTCTGATCACATCTGTTTGCATCGTTTGCTTTAGATGCCTTAAAAAAGCTGCGGTCTCCATTGGTTCTGTTAGTTCACCCACAATTCCCGACCCGACATCCTGGTTCTTGTTGTCAAGGCTGGATAGATCATAAGCTACTTCTTCATAGGGGTGACTCTGATTGAGGGCGGCTATGACTGGTCCAGACCTGAAAGAAGGAAAAATCACCTCCAGTCTGTTTTCTGAGACAGTCTCGTCCATACCATGACTCCCCAATGTTGGGTTGCTCTGATCTCCCGGCCTGAAAGTGCCGTGTCCTTCAGAACTAAAGCTACAGTGGTCATAATTCCCTATTTCTCCGGCACCAGCTTCATACATTGCTTCGAGAACGGCATCCTTGTTTTCTTTAGGTACGAATGTGACGAGTTTTGATAGCGTGCCTGCTTTAGGACTCAGTATTTTCGTGTTTGTCAGGTTAAGTTTTTCCGCAATTTTGGCATTTACTCCCTGCGAAACATTGTCAAGGTTGGTGTGAATCGCATAAATGGCAATGTCTTTTTTGATGGCTGAAACGATACACCTTTCCACCCAATGAGCTCCTGTTATACTTTTTACCCCTTTGAAAATCAGCGGGTGGTGAGCCACGATCATATTGAGCCCACTGTTCGCCGCTTCGTCAATTACCACCTCTGTAACATCCAATGTGATCAGAATACCTGTCAAATCACTCTTAGGAGAGCCAACCAGCAACCCCGAGTTGTCATAAGTTTCCTGATATACGGGAGGAGCGATGGTCTCCAAATATTTAACTGCGTCTTTTATCTTCATCATAATTGTTCTCTACAACTAAGCTAGAAATTTTTAACCTTTTTAGCTTTGCATTTCATCAAGATGAAATTTTTCTTCTATCGTCCGTTTTATCAAGGAAATGATATTAAAAATCCAAACCATGCGCCTCGTTGCAGATAAGCATTTAATTTAGCCACCTTGAAAAAAACATTATTCATAGTTGCATTTTTAATGAGCTTCGCGTTGAGGGCTCAGATTCTAGATGATTCCAGCAAATTGGTTTATTCGGCCAAAACCACGGAAATCATTTATGAATATGATGTTAAGAATAATTTCCCCAGGGAAAGGCATCCTGATACCACACTATACAAGTTGGAAAACTTCATGTTTTCTGATAAAACTGAGCATTACTATCAAGATTTGGGTAACAATGGCACAGCTGTTTTTCCGATATTTTATCCGCTACAGGAACGGATAGGTAAAACTCCGGGGTACACGGCGTACGACCCCTACATGAACCAGCCTGAGGACATCAAATTTTACGACACCAAATCACCGTTTATGGAGGTGGAAGTAGTCTTTGGTGGAAACTATCGCTCAATAGTGGACTTCACCTATGCGCGGAGCGCTGATGAAAACTGGAGTTTTGGGTTTGATATTCACAAAATCACATCAGGCAAGCAGATCGGATTTACGAGTATAGACGATCGCAATGTGCAGAGCAATGTTTTCAATTTATACACACGATACAAGCACGATGAGCATCCTTATCAGGCCCTGGTAAGTGTGAGTAAAATGAATCATAATGTGTCTGAAGTGGGCGGAATCAATGTGCCTACCAATGCCACCAACGCTGAGTTGTTTCTATATCAGGAGTCGTCTGTTTTGCTGTCAGATGCCCAGGCAAATGATAGCCGCATGAATTGGCACCTTTATCACGAATATGCCTGGCAAAAGCAGCTGCAATTCTATCACCAGATAGATTTCAGGACACAAGAGAACAGCTTCAACGACGATATCACAAGTACCAATTTGACCTATTATGGCGATGCGTTTATCGATGAGAGTGAGACATCTCAAAAATCAGAGTTCAAAGAACTCATCAACGAGATTGGTATCAAGGGTGAATTGGCGAGTTTGTTTTATCGAGCCTATGTGAAAAGAAGAACTTTTGATTTCAGCTATCAGTACTGGGACCCGATAAGCAAGTCCGGTGAAAACTACATCGGTGGCTACAGCCGGTTCACGTGGAGAGACCGCTTCAATATTGAAGCCAATGCCGAGTACCTTCAGACCGGTGAGTATAAGCTCATAGGTAAGTTGAACTCTGAATTGATTTTCGGATCATATTCGTCAGTCAGGGCAAAAGCCCCAATATTCTACGAGCGCTACTTTGGCAACCACCATGAATGGAACTCCAGCATGAAGGCCACCTTTACCAACGAAATAAAAGGAGGCGTAAAAGTGAAAACCAAATTCTTTAGTCTGAGGCCGACTGCTCGAATTGCTACCATGAACAACCTTATCTACCTGGATCAGGAAAAGCTGCCGCAGCAGAGTGGGGCAGTAGGTGTGGTGACCTCATTGGGAGGAGATTTCAACCTTAAAATCAACACAAACAAAGAACTCGGTGAAGCGATCCACTTCGAAAACGAGTTTTATTATAATACCACTACAGGCGGAGCTTCATCTAACATGCGGGTGCCTCCGGTTTTTTATAACGGGCGTCTCTTTTGGAGAGGAGCCTGGTTTAAGAAAACAATGCAGGTGGAGATTGGCGTGGATTTACATGCGAAAAGTTCGTATTACGCTATGGATTATTCACCGGCGTTGCAGCACTATTACCTGCAGGATGACTTCCTGATAGACGGGTATTATACCGCAGATGTATTTTGCAACATGAAAGTGAGTAACGTGCGCGTATTTGTGAAAATGATGCACTTCAATCAGCAAAATAACGATGGCTATTTCGTTACGCCGTATTATCCGGGAGAGCCAAGATTGTTTGAATTGGGTGTTAATTGGATGTTTTACGATTGATGGAAACAGGAAAGACGACATTGGGGTTGAACCTCCCTACGGATCCACGTTGGGTCAATATTGCTGAGAAAAAGATCAAAGACATTCTGATAGACCATGCCTTTTGTGAGCAAAAAGCGGCATCATCCTGCATATCATTGATTATTCAATTTCCAGAGAAAAAAGAACTGGTTGAGATGCTCACACCTGTGGTGGCGGAGGAGTGGGATCACTTTGATCGGGTAGTGGCTGAGCTGCGAAAAAGAGGGCATGGCCTGGACAAGCCTCGCAAAGATGAATATGTGACTCAGGTCTTTGGAATCCTAAAAAAGGGAGGAAGCCGGGATGAGCAGCTGGTAGAAAAACTGCTGATGAATGCGCTGATCGAGGCGCGTAGCTGCGAGCGATTCAAAATCCTGTGGAAGAACATTGCCGATAAGGAGCTGGCTGAGTTTTACCATGAGCTTATGATCTCAGAGGCAGGACATTATCACAATTTCCTTGAGCTCGCCAAAATATACATGCCGGAAGATCACGTCATGAAACGATGGGCCTATTTTCTTGAAAAGGAAGCTGAAATCGTAAAGAGCTTAGACCTCAGACCAGACAGGATGCATTAACCCGGTTTAGTTATGAACCAAATCATACCGAGAATCGGGGTGTGGCTGTTTTCCAAAAACTATTTCCAGAATTATTCGGGTTAAGTCTTCTGCTTTTTCTTCTTAGCAGCTGGAAACAAGATGTTGTTGAGGATCAACCTGTATCCCGGAGAATTGGGATGAAGCTTCAAATCAGTAGGCTGCTCGTTCACATAGTGCCGGTAGTCTTCCGGATCATGACCGCCATAAAACGTCCAAAATCCTTTTCCCAAAACGCCGTGAATGTATCTGGCCTCATCTACTGATCGCGTTTCTCCCATGATCACCACATCAGGTTTTATGAGTTGTTTTTTGAAGGCTGTGGTCTGTCCCATGAATCCTTTGATAATTTGCGTGTGGTTTTGTGTCAGCATAGTGGGTATGGGATCCCATTTGGCAGAAAACTCAAAAAGTGAAAAGAAGTCATTTCCTTCTTTCAATCCCCGCTCACGGTCTTGCTGATCTATATTGGAGTACTCATATTCATAGGGGCTTCTTTCCAATACGAAATTCTCAAATGCAAAAGTCTTGTCGAAATCCAGCTTAGACTGGGCATTGGGGTCTGCAGGGTCTCCGTCAAACATAGACTCACAAATATCCAGACCTTCAGCGCTCAGCGCAATATCATAGGTGTCAGTAGCTGAGCACATGGCAAACAAAAAACCTCCACTGGCTACATAATTTTTGATGCGCTTGACAATCGCCAGTTTCAAATGAGAGACTTTAGAAAAACCATGTTTCTTGGCAGACTCTTCATATTCGCGTTGCTGCTGCTGATACCATGGAAAATGCTGGTAGGTCTTATAAAACTTACCATATTGCCCCGTAAAATCCTCATGATGCAGGTGGAGCCAATCGTACTTGGGCAATTCATTATACATGATTTCATCATCGAAAATCACGTCGTAAGGTATTTCCGCATAGGTGAGTACGAGCGTCACAGCGTCATCCCACGGTTGCTTGCTTTTAGGTGAGTACACTGCAATTTTTGGATGCTTTTCCAACTTCATCACATCCATGTTATTGGCCGGACTGGCTATTTCATTCAAAACCTGATTTGCGGCAGCATCAGAAATAATCTCATAACTGATGCCCCTTATGATACACTCATTTTCCAGCGTTTGCAGGTATTTTACCATAAAACTCCCACCTCGGTAGTTGAGCAGCCAATCCACCGAAACCTCTTTTGTGAGCATCCAATAGGTGAGTCCGTAGGATTTCAGGTGGTTGCTCTGAGTCTCATCCATGGGGATGAGGATGTATGAAGCTCTGCTGCTCAAAGAGATGATTAAAAGAAAAGAAATGAGAAATACCCGCATAAAATCCAATCGCTTTTTCAATGGTTACGTTAATCCAATTTGGTAGTTTTAATCAACAAACGATTTGTTTGCAGCCGATAGTTTCTGAGACCTCATGAAATCTACCAGCACAACAGAATCTAACCATTAGATAAGCAGTAAAGATAAAAATGAATCTGAGGGAAAACGTAAAAGAGGGACTTAATTCTATCAAAGGAAATAAGCTGCGCACCATCCTCACAGCCGCAATTATTGCCATCGGAATCACTTCCCTTGTCGGCATTCTCACGGCGATAGACGGTATTCAAAATTCGATTGATAGCAGTTTTTCCAATCTTGGGTCAAACACCTTTGATTTGGAAAGCATCCGAAATGACCGGGGCGCAAGAGATGGAAAAGATGCAAAATCTTATCCTCCCATTAAGTATCAGCAGCTGATGATGTTTCAGGATAAGTTCACCACCAGCAGTGCGCTGGTCAGCGTCAATGCGCTGGTGACATGGAATGCTGAAGTCAAGCATGGCTCCAAAGTGACCAATCCGAATTGTCGGATTCAGGGTGGCGACTATAATTACCTGCTGGTAGATGGGTATGATATAGCAGAGGGGCGTGCTTTTTCGCAATCGGAAGTGGAAAATGGAGCCAACATGGTCATCATCGGGTCAGAAGTGAGAGATGCACTTTTCGATGAGTTTGAAAGTCCTATAAACAAGAGTATCACTTTTTTGGGAGGAAAATTCACCGTCATTGGCATACTGGGAACCCAAGGTGCCGCCGGTGGTGACGGCAGCATAGACCGGATGTGCCTGATCCCTACTCTAACGGCAAGAAAGCTGGCAGCCGGCAGGGCGTTGAATTATGAGGCCACCATAGCCGTAACAGATCCGCTGCAAATGGATAGAGTAGTAGGGATGGCCACCAGCCTGATGCGTGCCATTCGCCGCGATCCTGTAAAACAGGAAAACTCCTTTGAGGTGAAAATGAATAAATCATTGGCCGAAAAGTTGGGAGAAATCACCGGGTACTTACGCATTGGAGGTTTTTCAATAGGCTTTATCACTTTGATCGGGGCTTCTATCGGTTTGATGAATATCATGCTGGTGTCAGTGACCGAACGCACAAGGGAAATAGGGGTAAGAAAGGCTTTAGGAGCAACTCCTAAGAAAATAAGAATGCAGTTTTTGATTGAAGCCCTGGTGATCTGTCAGCTTGGAGGAATAGGCGGAATCTTCATGGGAATAGTCGTTGGCAACCTGATATCGAAGGTGATCGACGGTGCATTTGTCATACCCTGGTTGTGGATGTTTGTTGGGGTTTTAATCGGAATGGTTGTAGGTTTGATCTCAGGTTATTTACCTGCCTATAAGGCATCCAAACTAGACCCGATTGACTCCCTTAGATTTGAGTAATATGCTATCAGAAAAGCTTGACAAGACCATCCGCGACATTCCCGATTTCCCCAAGCCCGGCATTATCTTCAAAGACATCACACCTATCCTCTCAGATCCTCAGCTCTGTGAAGAGCTTTGTGCAGCATTTGTAGGTTATTGGAAAGATAAAGGAATCGAAGGCATAGCAGGAGTGGAGTCCCGCGGCTTTCTGTTTGGCCCTCATTTGGCCATGATGCTTGGAGTGCCATTCATCCCTGTTCGCAAAGCCGGAAAGCTCCCACACAAAACCATCAGTCATAGCTACGATCTGGAATACGGGTCTGCTGAAATAGAAATGCACATTGATGCCGTCTCTCCCGGACAAAAGATCATGATCCACGACGACCTGCTGGCAACAGGTGGTTCTGCAGGAGCTGCATCAGAATTGATCAAAAAAGCAGGCGGAGAAGTGCTCGGTTTTTCCTTTATCATTGAGCTGGGATTCTTATCCGGAAGTGAGGCGCTGAAGCCTTACAGTAGCGACATCCAGTCGCTTGTTACGTATTGATCACTCAGTAACCATTACTTCCTTCGCCCTATCGAGGGCATCAAAAAGCACACTTAGACGTCTTACCCTCAGGTTTTCGCAAGTATCTCCTGCCGTGAGGTTGTAGTAAAAGAACTTCTGATTTCGTCGGTATAGCTCATGCTCATCCGGTTGGCCCAAAAACTGCTTGATTTCAGCCTGGCCTTTTCCCAGCACATTATCCTGATTGGATACCACCAATTCCGCCAAACCTATTTTATCCTCCTGACATGTTGTAATGGGTTGTTTCCATTTTTCACCGTCAAATCCCTCAATTTTGATCTTGGGATAGCACGAAAAGCAAAAAACTACGAGTAAAAGAAGGGAGTATTTCATGGCTTTGTTCAAGCCACTAAATTAAGCTGACCACATCAAACGACTGTTTTACTTGTCAAATAATCTTTAGAAAACCTCTTTTAAAACGTTTATAGGTTATTTTTAAAATAATTGTGTTTGTGGAGATATTAATATGTACCTTGCATCCTTTCTAATACAAATATTTTTTAAAAATGAGTAACGGTACAGTAAAATTCTTCAACGATTCCAAGGGATTTGGATTTATCACAGAAGATGGATCAAACAAAGAACATTTTGTTCACGTTTCAGGATTGATTGATGAGATCAGGGAAGGTGACTCTGTGGAATTCGATTTGAAAGAAGGCAAAAAAGGATTGAACGCAGTGAATGTTAAAGTGGTATAATTCCACTTTGAACAGCAATTGATAAAATTTTAAGCCCGACTTGTGTTCAAGTCGGGCTTCTTTTTTGCCTTTACTTTTTAAGCTATTGGTGAGTATCTAAGTAAAAACGATCCAAAACGTCACGCTGTACCTTTTTTCACAGACTATAAATAAAAAGAGGTAGTGGAGTCCATCAGTATTAGAAGAAATTCCACGACCTCTTTAGGTATCTGTTCAAAGCCTCCGAATGAGCATGTCGCCCGGAGGTTTTTTCGGTTATACGCTTCTTAAACCCGGATTGAATCAATCGAGGAAAGAAAACTGCTCTCCATATTTCAACATCTGCTGGGTGAAATCCATTGGGTAGTTCACCTCAACATCCGTAATTTCACCCGCATCGTTTGTTACCGGTACCAATTCAGGATTGATAAAACCACCATAAGGCGCAGACTTTAGCTTAGCGTATCTGTCCAACACTTCCTGATGAAGCGCCTCATCTACCTTCACACCGTAGTTTTCAATGAGTGCTCTACCTGCCTCATAGTCACCCTGAGATTTGATTCTTTGAATCTCTCTCAACAGCTCTCCGAATAGTGTTCTCAACTTGTCATAGTCATTGATGATAAAGTAGGTTTTGCCATCCTTCACCACTTTTTCAATAACATTTTCAGCTTTGCCATTTTCATAGGCCCAACCTGCCACGGCCTGACGGTTTCTCATGTGCGCTTCTTCTATTTCTTTGCCCGGTTCCAATCTTCTCAGCTGAAGCATAAGGCCATTTCTGATGTAGCCATCATATTCTTCTTTGCCTACTTCTATAGAAGGAATGAGGCCAAGCTCTACAAGCTTAGGATCCATCAGAAAGTAAAGCGCAACCAAATCTGCACGCGCCTCTTCCAGAGTGGATCTGTAGCTTTTGAGTGTTTCCTTTGGTGTGCCTGTGCCTTTTTCAAGCTGACCGGAAGCATGCCCGATCACCTCGTGAAGCGCGGTGTGCATTTTGTCGCCAAGGTCGCCATGTTCTTTGGCTCTGGCTATTTCTTCTTCGTTAAAAGCAAATTCTGCCAATGAGCCCGAAGTGGCAGCCTTGTCGTATGCATCTATGATGTTGCCAAGGCTTACAGACTTGGAGCCATGTTTCGCTCTGATCCAGTTGGCGTTTGGCAGGTTAACTCCAATAGGAGTAGATGGGGAGGCGTCACCCGATTCGCCAGCTACCGTCACCACTTTGTAGCTTACGCCTTTCACGTTGGCCTTTTTGTGCTGGTCCATGATAGGTGAGTTGTCCTCAAACCACTGTACGTTTTCAGACAGTACCTTCATTCTTTCCGATGCTTCAAAGTCATTGATCTGAATGATGCTTTCGTAAGAACCACGGTAGCCCTTAGGGTCGTTATATACCTCAATAAAGCCCAGGATGTAATCGATATCACCGGCTGTTGCCTCGGTCCAGGCTATGTTGTAGTCATCCCATATTTTGAGATCGCCGGTTTTGAAATATTCTATTAGAAGTTCCAGGGCTTTGCCTTGTGCTTCATTTTCTGCTACCGTCACAGCTTTTTCCAGCCATCCGATCATTTCCGAAATAGCACCACCATACATGCCATCCGCTTTCCAAACCACTTCTTTCAGCGATCCGTCTTCGGCACGAACGAGCTTGGAGTTGAGGCCGTAGGAGATAGGCTCATCGGTGGTTTTGTCCATGATGGAAGCGTAGTATGCATCTACCTCAGGTTCCGTGATAGACGGGTCATAGAAGTTTGTTGCTGATCCCTTGAGCAATCCTTTGTCAGGGTCCAGGTTGACTTTCTTGGCATCTACTGCAGGATCGAAAATCACAGTCATAACTTCGTCGCTTATGCTTGTGCCTGTAGCATCAAGTAGCTCCTGAAAGTATTCCTGAGAAAAGCCCGGAGTGAACTTATCCATGCCATAGTGGTGATGGATACCATTGGCAAACCAGATTCTTTTGGTGTAAACCATGAACTGATTCCAGTCTTCTGTAGTCTTGTCGCCATCATATTTCGTCACAATGCTCTCCAGAGCCTTTCTGATGGTCAGGTTGTGGCGGTAGTTCTGGTCCCAGATGATGTCCCTGCCAGATAATCCGGCCTGGGTTAGGTAGTAAACCAGTTTTTTCTGATCCAGGCTCAGCCTGTCAAATCCGGGGATTTGATATCGGATGATTTTGAGGTCTGCAAATTCTTCGGTCTTGTATTTAAAATCTTCTGCTACCGGAGCTTCCGCTTTTTTCTCTGTCGGCTGACAAGAAATGAAAAATATCGCGATGAGTAGAATGGGGTAATATTTCTTCAACATGTTGCTTGTTTTTAAGTTAGTCATGCGCAATAAAGGAATTTATTGAGTCTTACAAAATGATACGAGTCAGGTAGTTATGCGATTTTTGATAAACGAACGATTAGCGCGGATGAGGGGCTCCACTTTATTTCCCTCATCCTGAACTCTGGTGTCACACCTCTTATTTTCCGTCATTCTGAACCTGAGGCACGAAGGTGAAAGAATTTTATGAAGCCATAGGCAGTCATGCTTCAGTCTTTGTGAAATGACGCAAGACCCTGCAGTGAATTGTTTATGCTTTAAAATCAAAGTGTCATTTGGTTGTTGTCATCCTGAGCCCGATGCAATCGGGTAGTCGAAGGAGACAACAAAACACGGTGTATGGTGTCACCCTGAGGCACTCGAAGGGTAGACACAGTAATGAATTGTTTACCCTTCGAGAGCTCGGGGACGCCTAGTTAGCATGACAATTCAAAGAAGTTCAGAATAACCCTTATGAGATTGTTACGCAGCGTTTCACTACGTTCACAATGACGGTGTAGAGGAACAATCTCAGACCTTGAAGGTCATTTCTTTATAAACAAGAACGAAGACCTCCCGATCTCCGCTAAGCTCCGTCGGAAGGTGACGGTATAAAATGGTATGTTGTGGTGTCACACTGAGCCTGTCGAAGTGTAAGACACCACCCTTCGGCACTACCTTACCTTCCGTCATCCTGAACCTGAGGCAC
>JBDUYP010000013.1:0-67229 GCA_039944535.1 Cyclobacteriaceae bacterium | reverse complement strand
ATGAATAGGATGAAAACCATCTTGCCAAACTTTATAATTCACGCCTTTACTAACTCTCTTAGCCGCAAACTCAAACTTCTTAAGCATCCATTCCCTCCGACCGTCGTTGGTCTGAGCAATTTCTTCAATCAATCTTTTGCTCGTAAACTTCTTTAAGTCCCTCATGATATTTTCCAATAGCTCAGATTCGCTACTAACTATAGCATGAAAATGATTGCTCATAATAACATAGGCATGAACATTTAGACCTTTGGACTGTTGACAATATTTGAGCGAGTCAATAATGATGTCCTTGTAGCAAGGCTTGGTGAGTAAGTCCACCCAATCAACTACAGTGACAGTGATAAAATAGAGCGCGCCCAAATCTCTCGCTTTGTACTTATGAGACATATATCGAAGGTAATGGAAGTCAATCGTATTGCAAATACTTATATAAATGGGCACGGATTACTAATCCGCATAGCGTGGGGCTACTCGTACTACAAATACAAAGCAAATTAGCACGCTTTACAAAAGCGCGCCAGTGGGATCGGCTATTACTTATATGTAGGTGTAGGGTTGCTCTTCGGGTGACTACTCTTACTACCACACAGAATAGATTTCTTTGGAAGGTTCTTTAATCTCTTTCAATTTAACTAAAAGGTCGTCTACCATTGTCGGAGATTTCCTGATAACTCTGTAAGGAATACTTGTTATGATTTTACGATTTTTCAAAAAACTGATCTTTTTTAATCTTTTATTATCAGAGACAGTTATTTGATAATTAAGACTGTCGAAATCAATTTCATCTTTATATGACATACCCCACATATTTGTGCTTGTAAATATTAGCATGCGCTGATCTATTTTCATTTCAAGTTCTAACGCTTCTAAAGTTCTTCTACTAAATGTTAGAAAAAAAGATACAACCATTACTATTACAACCGATGTGAATAAAGAAGACATATTTAAATTAATTAGTTGAATGATAGCAACTAAAAAAAGATGGAATAGAATCATCCTAAACAGTTTCTTTTTACTTATTGATGGCGATTCGAACTCAAGTTTTTTCATTGAGATGAAGTTTGAATCTGGACATTGGTAATTAATGTATCTCCTGCATAAATTAAATCCCCCTAGCGCGCTTTTGCAAAGCGTGCTGATCTAGTTTAGCTTCTTTAAACACAACTAATTTATAATCTTTATTCGAAACCAAAGGCCATAAAAAAAGAGGCTTATCAAAAGTCTGGTGTCATTCTGAACTTGTTTCAGAATCTTTGACCTTACACGCAATGAGTGAAGTAAGATCCTGAAATGAATTCAGGATGACTAAATATTACAACTTTTGATAAGCCCGCCTAGCGCTTTTGCAAAGCGTGCTGATCTATTAAGCATTTGTAATGCATCAATCCTGTATCACCTGCATAACCCTCTATCTAACGCAGGCGTCCGCTTGCGTTGCTACTTAATGGCACATTTATAGCACAAGAATCGCTTCGCTTAACCTTTCGCCAGTTGAGGTCATTCCAGAATGGAATCCTATCCACTCCTAAAATCAAAATCTTCATTATGGCTAAGACTCCCTCCGGGAGTGACCAGGGAGTGAATATCCAGAAGGTTTCTGTTACTCCTTATCCGCTTCCCTGATCGCTTTAAACTCAGAGCCTTCTTTCCATTCAGGCCAGATGTCAGAGTTGGCCAGGTTCAGACCCAATTCCATAAATAGCTCCACGTCCTGCTGCATACCTCCCATCTTCCAGGTGGTGTCGTCCATTGTGAACTCATCCGCAGGTCGGTGATAGGCTACATTCGTGTAAGCTTCCAACGTCTCCTTAGCATATTCCACACCACCATTCACTGCTTCGTGCGAACCGTAAGAGAAGATCGCAGGGATGCCTACTTTGGCAAACTGGAAATGATCCGACCTGAAGAAATATCCTTTCTCGGGTGTTGGGTCAGCCAGGATGTATCTGTCTTGTGTTTTGGCTATCTCCTCTGCCAGCTCATCCAGCTCAGACTGCCCGTAACCAACTACTGTCAGGTCCTTCATTGGCCCCATGTAATACAATCCATCCATGTTGATGTTGGCCACAGATTTGGCTGTAGGATAAATCGGGTTCTCAGCATAGTATTTCGAGCCAAGCAAGCCCTGCTCTTCGGCAGTTACGGCGAGGAAAACAACCGTTCTTTTTGGCTTCTCCATTTTAGCCATGGCTTCTGCTATTGTGAGCAGACTGGCAGTACCAGATGCATTGTCGTGCGCACCATTATAGATAGAGTCTCCATCTATCGCCGGCCCTATCCCAAGGTGATCCCAGTGAGCCGTGTAAATGATCACTTCATCCGGTTTTTCAGTTCCAGTGATTTTTGCAATCACGTTTTGAGAGACGTCTTTCTTGATGCCGTTCTCGATAGAAGTAGAAGCCGTCAAGCCAAGGCTATACGGTGTAAAGCCTGGTGTTCTTGATTTCTCAACAAAGTTCTTCATATCAACATCCGATGCTTCAAATATTTTGATCGCTGCATCACGTGTCAACCAGCCCTGTATGGCAGACTTGAAGCTATCCCCAGACTGATCCAGATATAGACTTGCACCACTCCATCCATTTTGCACCACGCCCCACGGATAACCGGCAGGAGCTGTTTGGTGAATGATAAAAATGCCGGCTGCTCCCTGTCGTGCCGCCTCTTCAAATTTGTAGGTCCATCTTCCGTAATAAGTCATGGTCTGGCCTTTGAAGAAGGTACTGTCTCCAGAACCAAAACCGGGATCGTTCACAAGCACGATTACTGTTTTTCCTTTCACATCAAGTCCAGCATAGTCATCCCATCCATACTCTGGGGCTACCACGCCATATCCGGCAAATACGATTTCAGAAGCATCTATTGAGGCAGACTCCTCCACTCTCTCTGTCACCGTGACAAACTCCTCTCCCAGCTTCAAAACAATATCTTCATCCCCACCTTTGATTACCAGTTCTTTGGCAGGCTTGGCATCAAGCTCCACGAGTGGCACTTCCTGAAAAAAGCTATCACCATTACCCGGTTCCAGACCAAAACTCTTGAACTGACTTTCCAGATAATCAAGGGTTTTTACTTCTCCTTCTGTAAAGGGCATTCTTCCCTGAAATTCATCAGAAGCCAGAACCTCAATGTGTTTGGCGATGGTGAGTGTATCAATTGGCGATTGTGAAACAGGTTTTTCTTTGCCCGGTTGGCAAGAGAACATGATCACGCAAGCAATGAGATAGATGGATTTTTTCATACTATGAGTTTTATTTTGAATCAAGTTGTAAAAAAAGTGGAAGGATTGAAAAGGAAATTTCAGGAATGGTGCAATAGCCGGATAAACATCTATGCCGCCAGCAAACTGTGACTCATTTGAATTGTTGTTAACTTAACGAAATAAGAACCAATTAATAAAATCCAATTATGAAATCAATCAATCTTTTCGCACTTGCTGCACTTATCGTGGCATGGTCCTGCCAACCACAAAAGGCAAAAGAAGAAACTAAAGGAGAAGTAGCGGAAGTACCTGAGCCATCATTGACGAAGGTTTGGGAATCCGACACGACAATCATGACCCCAGAGTCTGTCATTTTCTACGAAGCAGATTCTACCTTGTATGTTTCCTGCATTGGAGCTGAGCCTCCTGATGCAAAAGATGGGGATGGCTACATTGCCAAACTTTCTCCCACAGATGGCGCTATCATTGACCCAATGTGGGTAAGCGGACTGCACGCGCCCAAGGGTCTGGGCATCCTTGATGGAAAACTCTATGTGACGAACATAGACGATATCTGGGAAATAGATATCGCTTCTGGTGAAGTGTTAAACACCTATCCAGTAGAAGGAGCTTCATTCTTAAATGACATTGATATCTCAGCTGATGGTGATATTTTCATTACCGATTCAGGAACTGATAAAGTTCATATGCTCAAAGATGGCGTTCTTTCTACTGTACTTGAATCGAGTGAGTTTAACCGGCCAAACGGCCTGTTTCATATGGGCGACAAAATGTTTATGTCCACATCAGGCTCAGGAAATTTCTATGAAATCAACACCAATGACTGGACATACAAAGTAGTTACTGACTCCATATTTGGAGGAGATGGTGTAGAACTTACCGGAGTTGATTATCTCGTATCAAGCTGGATGGGAGAAGTGTATTATGTGACCGCAAATGGTGATAAGACTCTCATGCTTGACACAAAAGAGACAGCTAATGCTGCTGATATAGATTATGTAGAAGAAACCGGTACCGTTTATGTGCCTACCTTCTTTGGCAATCAGGTGGTAGCATACAAGCTCAACAAATAAAGAATATTACTTGGTAGGTTGCCCTTTAGCTATCGGGCAGTCGAAACCTTTGTTTGTAAATGAAAACACATTTCGACAAGCTCAATGTGACCAATGATATATTAAACAAGCCATCCGCACATTTGTTGATGGCTTTCTTTTTAGTATTTGAGTAAATTAGATACCAAATAAAATCTAACCACGCATGAGACACTCATACCTCCTTTTGGGCATTGCACTGATCCTATCATTTTGCAGTCAGCCAAAAAAAGAAACCACTGAAACCGTAAGCCCTATTGCAGGAAAATTGGATGATTATAAAAAAGTAAAACTCACCACAGACCTCTCACAGCTTTCTGAAAAAGAGAAAGCCATGATCCCAAAGCTGATCGAAGCTGCCGACATCATGAATGGCCTTTTTTGGTATGAAGCATATGGTGACAAAGATGCACTACTAGCAGGCGTTGAGGATCCGGCTATGATTGATTATCTGAATATCAACTACGGCCCGTGGGACAGACTGGATGATAACAAACCATTTTTAGAAGGATTCGGAGCAAAACCTGAGGGTGCCAACTTCTACCCTGCGGATATGACCAAAGAAGAATATGAAAAGGCTAATCTTCCTGGCAAGGAGAGCTTCTACACATTCCTGAGACGTGATGATGAGGGTAACCTGATGGTAGTGCCATACTATGAAATGTTTGCAGAAGAAGTTCAAAAAGTGTCATCCCTACTGAAAGAAGCCGCTGACTTTGCTGAGGATGAAGGCTTGAAAAAATACTTAAACCTAAGGGCTGAAGCTGTGCTCAATGACGAATACAGAGAAAGTGACATGGCTTGGATGGATATGAAAACCAATGGACTTGACATTGTCATCGGGCCAATTGAAAATTACGAGGACAAGCTCTTTGGAAAGAAAGCCGCTCATGAAGCCTACGTTTTGGTGAAAGACAAAAGCTGGAGCGACCGGTTATCCAAGTATGCAGCTTTCTTGCCTGAGTTGCAGAAAGGCATCCCTGTACCAGCAGAATACAAAGCAGAAAAGCCGGGAAGCGATGCTGACCTGAACGCTTACGATGTGGTGTATTATGCCGGGGATTGTAATTCAGGCTCAAAAACCATAGCTATCAACCTGCCCAATGATGAAGTGGTTCAACTGGAGAAAGGTTCGCGCCGACTCCAGCTTAAAAATGCCATGAGAGCCAAATTTGATGAGATCCTTTTGCCTATTTCAAAGGTACTGATCGACCCCAGTCAGCAGCAGTATATCACCTTTGATGCATTTTTCGGAAACACCATGTTTCATGAAGTGGCCCACGGTCTTGGTATCAAAAACACCATCAACGGCAAAGGAACCGTTCGTGAAGCCCTAAAAGAACACTACTCCGCTCTGGAAGAAGGCAAAGCGGATATTTTGGGTTTATATATGATCACGCAGCTATATGCTCAAGGCGAAATAGAAGGAGACCTCAAAGACTATTACACCACCTTCATGGCGGGGATATTTAGGTCTGTGCGTTTCGGAGCGGCAAGCTCTCACGGCAAGGCCAACATGATCCGCTTCAACTTCTTCAAGGAAAAAGGAGCCTTTACCAAATCTGCCGAAGGATACTACTCTGTAGATTATGAAAAGTTGAAATCAGCCATGAATGACCTTTCAGAGTTGATTCTGACGTTGCAAGGAGATGGCGATTACGACGGAGTAGTTGCGCTACTAGCCGACAAAGGAGCCATCGGTTCAGAACTGCAAAGCGATCTGGACAGACTGGAAGCAGAAAGCATTCCCGTTGACATAGTTTTTGAACAGGGAGCTCACATTTTAGGCCTATAAATGATAAAAAAGCTAAAGTCTATACAGTGGCGCGAACTCATCATTCAGATGGTTTCGGTTAGTTTCGGTGTGCTCTTTGCGCTATGGATAAACCAATGGCGCGAAGAACAAAAAGAAGAAAGAGATCAAGGACATGCCTTACAGAGCATAGCCAACGAAATTGCCTTCAACAAACAATTCTTAAACAGTAGGCTGGATTATTATTCTACCGTATTGAATGCAATAGACTCACTTGAATCGACTCCTGACGTCAAAAGCAAAGACTCAAGAATCGCTGAGTTTCATGGACTAAGGCCTCCTTTTTTACGCAGATCTTCATTTGATCTTGGTTTAAACACCGGCATGATAAGGCATTTTGACTATGAACTATCTGATGATATATCTACGATTTATGCGTTTCAAGACTTCTTTTTGAAAGTAGTAGAAATGCAAGTGAGCGCCTATATTGGGCAAATGTCCAATCCCAAAGAGAACCAAGGTCTGGATGAAATCTATGAGATTTTTAAGGATTGGGAAACAATGGGAAAAGAACTAATCGGCACCTATGATACCATTTCCAAAAGACTGCCCTCCGCCAATCGTAAAATGAACCAATGATATTTTGCTGATATCATCGAATCAATTAGTAAATTGCCAAATTAGCATATAATACGAATCATTTGAAATTTTCAGAATTTGGGCTTGACCCAAAACTACAAGAAGGCATAGAAGCGATTGGGTTTGAAAATGCAACTCCTGTACAGGACGCCACGATCCCGATAATTTTAGAAGGAAAAGACATCATAGCCTCGGCTCAAACCGGAACAGGGAAAACTGCTGCATTTTTACTTCCAATCATCCACAAAATCATCCAACAACCAGAAGATGAGCACATAAAGGCACTGATAATCGTTCCTACTCGTGAACTGGCTGTGCAGATAGATCAACAGCTGGAAGGACTCTCCTACTACACATCCGTGAGTTCGCTCGCCGTATATGGAGGTGGAGATGGGTCATCTTTTGACCGGGAGAAAAAAGCATTGAGCGAAGGCGCAGATATCATTATTGGCACACCTGGCCGATTGATAGCTCACCTAAACATGAAATACGTGAAGGTTGGACAATTGGACTACCTGATCCTGGATGAGGCGGACAGGATGCTCGATATGGGATTCAATGAGGACATCATGAAAATCATGTCCTTCTTGCCCAAAAAGAAACAATCATTACTTTTCTCGGCCACCATGCCGCCTAAAATGAGAGCGCTTGCTAAGGAAATCCTAAACGATCCTGAAGAGGTAAGTATTTCCATCTCAAAACCCAATGAAAAGATTGTTCAGGCTGCATTCATCGTTTATGATGCACAAAAAATACCCTTGGTAAAACATGTACTCAAGGCTGATTGGCTCAAGAGTGTTATCGTATTTTGTTCTACCAAAGACAGTGCAAAACAACTCACGCGCGACCTTAAAAAAGCAGGACATCCGGTAGAAGAAATTCACTCCGACCTTGACCAAAAACAGCGCGAAGATGTTCTGAGCCAGTTCAAAAGCAAAAAACTGGTCACTCTTGTGGCTACTGACATTCTATCTCGTGGTATAGATGTAGAGGATATTGATTTGGTTATAAACTATGACGTTCCTAATGACGGAGAGGATTATATTCACCGAATTGGACGTACAGCCCGAGCAGCATCTAAGGGGGCGGCTTTCACATTCGTGAATGAAAAAGAGCAGGGCAAAATGCTTGCAATAGAGGAGCTTCTTGGTAATCCTGTTCCAAAAGCCAAAATACCTGAACACATTGGTGAAGGACCTGAGTACAAACCAGTGAAGGGGCGCGGAGGACGTGGAGGATTTAAAGGAAAAAGAAACTCCCGGAGAAGGTAGAGAAAAAACCGCACAACAAACCCTGGTAGTACATTACCAGGGCTCCCTCCAGTCATAAGACCAACATAAGCCCCCATATTGCCAGAAGGAATAGCCCTCAATACCCTTTCTGTGATTAATGTCAGTTTTCTAATTAACCATTGTCGTGAATGTACTTCACAGTATGGTTACTATCTTTGTACTTCGCTTTAAGAGGTAAAACCAACTAAGTATATGGCTCAAGCATCGACATCCCCCAGGGTACTAAACAAACCAAAACTAAAAACCGAAATAAGCTTCGCTATTGTGCACCTTTTGCCGCTAGTGGCTATATACACAGGAGCTACATTTTTCGATTGGATACTTTGTGTTTTTTTGTACTTCTTCAGAATGTTTTGGATTACGGGCGGGTACCACAGGTATTTTGCACACAGATCATACAAAACCTCAAGGTGGTTTCAGTTTGTAATCGCCTTCATGGCACAAACTTCGGCACAAAAGGGCGCCCTGTGGTGGGCTGCACATCACCGTGTGCACCATCGCACCAGTGACACTTACGATGACCCACACTCAATGAAACATTATGGGTTTTGGTATTCGCATGTTGGGTGGATCGTGGGGCCGGACTACAAAGAAACCGATTACAAAATAATCAGGGACTACTCCAAATATCCAGAACTGGTTTGGTTGAATAAGAACTATTTAGTTCCTCCGGTTATTTTAGCTTTGGTAGTCATGGCGCTTGGTGGGATTATAAACGGTGGCAGCATCATGGCAATGTTTACTACCGCTGGTTTTTCATCCCTTTTCATCGGTTTTTTCCTCAGCACAGTTGTGCTTTATCACGGCACTTTCAGCATCAACTCGATCATGCATAAGTTTGGAAAACAGCGATACGAGTCTGGAGATGAGTCGAAAAACAACCTGATTTTGGCACTTGTAACAATGGGTGAAGGTTGGCATAACAACCATCACTACTATGAGTCTGCAGCTCGTCAGGGGTTCTTTTGGTGGGAAATAGATATCACATTCTATATCCTGAAGCTATTCTCCTTCTTTGGCTTGATTTGGGATCTCAACAAAGTTCCTGATCATATCAAGTACTCCAAAAACAAGGAAGAAGCCAGGGAACTAGCTAAGAAAGCAAAGGCGGCTTAATTTGGATTAAGCCAGCGCCATAGAAAGCGCCTTAAAGAGCTTACCGTCACTTACCTGACAGCCGGACTGGATCATCCGAAACAATTCCTGTTGGCGATCTTCTTTGTACGCTTTGTAAGTAGTGTACACCTCTATTCCTTTTGGAGGAGATTGTAGGGCAGTTTGTAAAAAAACATCGTCCAGAAAATTTACGTCAGGGTTGTTAGCTCGTAAGCCTACCAGTACAATCTTTTCCGCAAGGCATTGAAAAGTTTTTATATCGTCTCTGGCCCTAATCTCCAAATACTGGATATTTCTTAGCACTCCCTCCATGACCACATCGCTAAATAGCACGATCATGTCCTCTGCAGCTGGCTTGTCCTCTTCTTTGATTTTCACCCACTGATCAGCGGTGATGCCATTCACCACAAGAAAGTCCACAAACTCCTTTTCCAGTTCGTGCAACTCCTCCGTAGTGAGCGTTCTGTATTTTGGTTTTACACTCATATTAGCCAAGTTCGATTTTGAAATTGACACTAAACTCGCATCCCGGTTCTAACAGCCTCAGCCCCTCTTTGTTATTGAAGACATTCACACTAGAGGTCATTGGCTCCACTGCCACACAGCCCTTGCCTTCTGGAGTAAACAACTGCAGGTATCGGTACTCTGGGGATCCAGTCATTTTCAGGCTTAACTTATCATCAAACAATTGACAGGCTACCTCTTCACCTTCCTGCAACCTTAAACAATCGTCAAGGTTCCACTCCGACATAATCAAAGATGTATGATCAAATGGTTTTTCTTCCCCTGTTGGCAAGTTCCTCTCTCCTAAAAGCAGATGATCTGATTTAGGAATTTCAAGATTTACACCGTCCAATGACTCTGCCAGTTTAAAATATGGATGCCACCCAATACCAAACGGAAGCGTATCACTACTATCATTTTTTACATCAAAATTGACAGTAAAAGTGTCGTTGTTTTCGATGCTATAGGTTACGTTAAATGTATATGCAAAAGGATAGTATTCCTCATCACCGGTGTACTTGTAACTCAAGGTTATACTTGCATTGTCTCCATTTATATCTTGTCCCATAACGTCAAACTTGGCTAGCCTAACCATGCCATGCAGTGCATTATGAAACGGTTTTTCGTTGATAGGCAATTGGTACTTCACACCTTCATATTCATACTTGCCGTCTTCTATTCTGTTGGGAAATGGGAATAGAATTTCATTCTTGCTCCAAGCTCCGGTCTTACAATCTTCCGGACTTGCTTCCCACAGCAGTTTACACCACTCTCCTTTGTTTTTTAAACTCAACTGAGTTAAACGAGCACCACAATCAGGAGCCACTGCAAAGAGCACCGTGTCACCTGATACCAATTCTATTAATTTGACTTGTTCCTGTTCTCTAGTCCTAAATTGCATGAGTTTATGAGTTTTGAAAAGAAGCGCAACTTAAGAAGGGTTTCAAAATATCTAAAGAATTAGTTTCTAAAAGTATTGTAACTCCTTATTTTTGGCGAAAACCAATTCATTGAATCACAATTCCTATGAAGAGAATCACTAATATCCTTGCTCTCATCTTGCTTTCATTCGTTTTGACATATTGCTCAACAAACAAAAAGCCTGAGCAGACCGCAGAAGAAAAGAAAGAAGCACTGGAAGCTTTTGTAGAAAAAACATTTGAATACCCCATCCCCACTTCTTTTGAAGTTACTAAAATGCTAGAAGAGGCCAATGCTGAGTATCAGCCGGGTATCACCAACTCTACAGACAACTCAACTAAATATATTGCTGAATGGCAAAAAGCAATTAACCTGGGTGTATATGGCGCTGATCTGAGCTACTCTAGCACTTTTGATCAGACTGAGCAAACAATGGAATACCTTAAGGTATCTAAGCAGTTAGTCGAAGACTTGAATATCAGTACAGCCTTTAACATGGGTCTGGTAAGCAGAATTGAGTCGAATGTTGAAAACAAAGACTCTCTGATTCTGATTGTGACTGAGTCGTTTTACGACACATACAATTACCTAAACCAGAACGGTGATGAGAAAACCTCTATTTTGGTTGTGGCTGGTAGCGTGATCGAAGGCCTATACATCACTACCAAGTTGATAGAAAGCAGCGAAAACAAAGCTGAATTGATGACCGTGTTGGCTAATCAAAAAGAGCAAGTAACTAAGCTTACAGCGCTTTTGGAAAAACATGCAACAGACGAGAATGTAGCCAAAGTGCTTCCTGACCTTAGATATATCAACCTTTTTTACGAGCAGCTAGGTGATAGCAATGAAATCACTGAAGGACAATTCAATGATGTAGCAAAGAGTATCTCACAGATGCGTTGGGATATTGTTGGGTAATCTGACACACAAAATATTGAAAGCCCTGCCGGTATCGGTTGGGCTTTTTTATTGGATGAAATGTAGAAAGCCTAAGCTTTAGGAAGGTCAACAAAGAAAGTGGTTCCCCGATCTGGGGCTGTTGTGAAGGTTATTGTCCCCCCCATCATTTCTGTAAAATACTTAACAATATGCAAGCCCAGTCCCACGGTATGCTCACCGCCTGTGGGTTTAGCGTTTAGCCTTTTGTATTTCTGGAAAATAAATTTTTCCTCATCAGGTAGGAAACCAGGTCCTTCGTCCCTTACAAAGATTTGAGCCCTGGAGCCATTGGCCTTGGCTGCTACCTCTATAGATGTGTTCGCATCACTAAACTTTATTGCATTTGAAAGGAGGTTCTCCACAACCTGTGACGCATAAAATTTATCTCCTTTGATCTTGACACTGGCAGACATGGAGACATTCAGTGCGATACCCTTACGCTCGGCTCTGGGCAGGTATGTTTGGTATATAGGTTCCATGATTTCCTCGAAACAAAACGATTCTATTTCCAGGTTTCGCTGACGTGCCTCAATCGCATCAACATCGAGAATCTTAGTGATCATACCCTCCATTTTACCAGAAGCATCGGATAAGAAATTATTCAATTTCATGACATCTTCAGGCAAATCGCTTCTACTCTTAAACATATCTGCAATACCTACAATATGGGTGAGCGGAGATCTCAAATCATGAGCCAGAATATTAATCAGATCATTTTTTTCCTGATTCAGCGCTTGCAACTGATGATTCCGATGGCTTATTTCCTCTTGCTTTAACAGCAGCCTGCGGTTGGCATTTGCCTTTATCCTATACCCGACAAGCAGAAACAATAAAACCAATACAGCTACTACAGTAGATATGGTCAGCACATTGTTAACCAATATTTTATCTCGTTCCCTTATGGCAGATTCGAGCAGAGCCTGGTATTGCGCCTCCTTCTCCTGGTTAGACAATACGATTTCCTCAAGAGGCCCTATCTCTGCTGATTTGGCAATCCGCTCTATGGTTTTTGTAACATCCTTTCCCAGATATTTCCCTATAATCGCTTCTCTATCCTCCTCAAAAGCCGCACTGGTAAAATAGTCGTTTACAGGAATCTCCCAATCACTTCCCGAAGGATAAATAAAAGCCAATCCTTCCAATTTTAATGGGTAAAAAAACTGCCTTCTTACTTGAGTGCTTTTTTCCAGAGCGATTAAAAAGTTTGCCAGGTCAATGTAACCGAAGGTATCTTCATTGCTAATTATCTCGCTGATGATTTGCCCGCTATTTTGAACATGTTTCACTTTGGTGTTCACAGTATATTGCGTACGCAAATTCTCCACACCAGCACTGAGTGTAGTTTGCTCAATGGTTACTGCCGTTTTT
Source organism: Cyclobacteriaceae bacterium (assembly GCA_039944535.1). Taxonomy (GTDB): domain Bacteria; phylum Bacteroidota; class Bacteroidia; order Cytophagales; family Cyclobacteriaceae; genus JAMZMI01. Next base: position 54,380 of record JBDUYP010000013.1, on the reverse strand, counting down.
CCTTCGAATACCTCCTTAAACTCTTTTGACGTCTCAACTACCGGAATATTAGCATTTGATATCAATACGGCTATATCCGTCATGTAAGGAGGAGTGAAATTGAAGTGTTTTGCCCGCTCCCTGGTTATAGAAAAAGACGATGCTCCAAAAACTCCATCATCACCATTTTTTACAATATCCATCACTTCTATAAAGCTGTTTGTCACCTGCCGTTCCAACGTGATGCTAACATTGTATTTCTCTTCGAGATAGCTAACAAATGCCCTGGAAAGGTCATGTTCTATGCCATCTAGTACATCCTTGGATTTAGAAACTTGAATGTTATTAGGGTACCAATAGAAAACCACCTTCCCTTTTCCTGTATTGACAATGTCATTCCAGGAGTAACTCTGAGCAAGAGCAAGGGTCAAAGTGATGCTAAGAAAAACGCTGGTAAGGATTAGCCTCATTTGAGGAATATCATTTTAACTCAATAATAGCAATTGATATATACAAAAACGAAAAACTTGCTCTAAACAGGAATTTTAATGTGGTGATTAATTGGAACGCTTTTATGAAGAGAGAAAGTAGATTCCTTAAAGGTTTAAAAAACCCTCTTAGGTCAGAAACGAAAAAGGGTATTAAGAGTAAAGTTGTGCAGAAGATAAATGGATTTTGATACCAATTACAAAACCATTATATTTAATAATCCAAAACTAATCCCCAACCATCATGGGACTTTCCAAAAAAGAGCTTGCCGAGCAATCATCGTTCCTTTCTGACGACCCCATGTCCAGGATCAGACCGGAACTAAAAGTCAAACTCGAACGAGAAAATTTACTTTTTGATGTTCACACTCACGTTTTTGGTCAAAATGATCTACCCGATAAGTTTCTGACACTAAGGTTAGACGTTAGCAAGGCAACCGTTAATATCTTGGCTAAAATGGTTGATCTGGCAGAGAAATTGGGCTTTCATAACTTTCCTGACCTCTGGAGGTTGATCAAGAGAATAAAATGGTCGGAACAAAAGCATTTGCAGCATATCATTCAGGCATATAAGACATTTGGATACGACCCTGTATTTGTCACCCTTATGATGGACATGCGGTCTATCTGGAATGTGAAAAAGAAGCTCCGTACTGTAGAACAACAGATGGTGGCTATGGCCAAATTAAGGGATCAACACCCGGATCAGGTGATACCATTTGTGGCTCTGGATCCCAACAATTGCGACATGGAGGAGCTGTTCATCGATGCTTTTAAACATCATGGTTTTTTTGGTGTTAAAATTTATCCGAGCTTAGGATATCTCCCGTCACACCCCCGGTTGATGAACATTTTTGAAATATGTGAAAAAAAGAATATCCCAGTACTTACTCATTGCAGCAGTGGAAAAACCAGAGCCTCATCCAGGTCATTCAACCTTAAATACACAAAATTTGAGGGTGATACAAGCGTTGTGGTGACGAAAACTGTGCTGTTTGAAAACCATAAGAAAGAAACATACGAGGACTTTTTCAATGGCCCTGAGAACTGGAATCCGGTTCTCAAAGCTTACCCCAATCTCAAACTTAACCTTGCGCATTTTGGTGGTGAAAGAAAATGGCATTTGATGCTTGGCAAAGGAGACAAGCTAAACTGGGTAAAGCAGATAGTAGATTTGATGGCCAATGAGAAATATCCAAATGTATATGCTGACTTCTCTTTCACATTTAGCTATCGAAAACTAAATAGAAAACTGAAAGAATGGCTCAGAGACAACCCAGCCGTCAGAAACCACACACTTCACGGATCTGACTATTTTCTAACTGCCACTGACAGGCACCTGAGAACCACACTTAGGAAATATCTTGATGAAATCAATGACCCAGAACTGATCAAGCAAATCGGTGTGGTGAACACCAAAAAATATCTATTTGCTAAAGGTTAGACTGACCGGGTTAGTTAGCGCTTTATGGGAGCATGCAGGAAAACCATCATTCCTGATCAGGTCAGTTTCTCTACCTATCCAACCATTCCTTAAAATCGCTCACTCGCTCACGAGCCACAATCACCTGCTCCTCCTCAAAATGCTCCACCACAATTTCAAGTCGAGAATTGGTGAAGGCAATGATGTCTTTGATGCAATGTAGGTTGATGATAAACTTACGAGAGACCTGAAAAAATGTATCTGGTGATAGTAGTTCTTTTACCCGATCCACTGTATAATCAATGAGATACCTTCTACCCTCTTTGGTGAAAAGATAAGTTGCCTTATCCTGACTAAATATCAGTTGCACATCCTTTGTATCTATTGTTTTTAGGTGTTCACCCACTTTTACGACAAAACGCTCTTTGCCCTTAGGCTGAAGCGATTTTAGCAATTCATTCAAATCTGGAGCCTGATTTTCAAGTTTGTCAGCCGGTTTGTGATTTTCCTCGAACTTTTCAATGGCCGATTTCAACTCATTGGCATCAATGGGCTTTAGCAAATAGTCCACGCTATTTGATTTAAAGGCTTTAAGCGCATACTCGTCATACGCTGTAGTGAAAATAATGGGTGCTTTGACCGTGATTTGATCAAAAATATCAAACGAGTTGCCGTCTGCGAGTTGTATGTCCATAAACAAAAGGTCATACTTCAAAGCTGGCAGGGATATGGTGGCTCCTTCTACGGAATCAAACTTAGATACAAACTGATAGTCTGGGCGTATTTCTTCTATAAGCTGGCGCAATCGCTTGGCTGCCAATTGTTCGTCTTCTATGATGATGTATTTCATTTGTTTGATTCGATTTTTAAAATGGGCAAGGTGACGGTAAAAGCCTCCTCAGTTTTTTCCACTTTTACCTCCTGATCAGATAGGTATGCATAACGCGACTTCAGGTTACTAAGCCCAATGCCTGTTGAGTCTTTGTGCAACTTTTCTTGCACGTTGTTACTCACTACACACTTATCCTGATCAATTTTGATCTTTACGGTCAATGGCTTATTCTCCGACACAATGTTGTGCTTAATGGCGTTTTCCATCAGTATCTGAATAGCTATGGGCGGCACCATCCCTTCCGTAGAAGTCTTCTCTATCTGGATTTGAAGGTTATCTTCGAATCTTATCTTTTGCAGAAAAGTATAATCCTCTAAAAAAGCTATTTCTTCCTCAAGTGACACCAGCTCCTTGTCTTTGTTGTCGAGCACGTATCGATAGACTTTTGATAGCCTGCGGATAAAATCCACGGCTTTCGCCTGATCGTCATAAACGAGCGAACTCAACGCGTTCAAAGAATTGAAAAGAAAGTGCGGGTTAACCTGATTCTTAAGTGACTCATATTGTGACTTTAGGCTTTCATTTTTAAATTTCTCCACCTCTACAGCGGCCTGTTTCCACTCAAGCAAAAAGGCCCTGCCGTGCATAAATGTATTGATCATTAGCGTCATAATAAGAGGCGGCAAATAATACTCCCATCTCAAAGAATCGATAAACTCTGGCCAAGTATGTCCCAGCACAAAAATTATATAAACAGATAGAATAAGAGTGATAATTCCTACAGTGAAAAATATGATAGATGAAAAAGCTACCAGAAATGTTTTGAACGGTTGCTCCACCCATAAGAAGCCGGCAGACTGGATAATAACTACAAGGTATTCGCTTCCCTTCCAAAGCGCGACCCAAAAGCAGCCATTCAGTGCTATGCTACTTATTGCGGACTTCAAGGTTTTGAGGTCACTCGGATCAAAGATCAATTCCTGAATAAATCCTCCCAGGAAAAAAATCAGGCTGATTTGGATGAGTTCCTTTTTTACGTTCCAGTTTCTGGTTGCAAATTTCATTGATTACAATTCTCTTGGTAGTAAGGCAGTGCTTCAGCACCCCACATAGGCAATATAGTGTCCTCATCCGATTCCTCCTCGAAAAGCGCCGCTGCTTTTTCTATATAACCGCATGCCTTTTCGGTACCCGAGCCAAAAAATTGGGCTGTACCAAACTCCATCTGTCCAAGGAAAATCATAGCTCTCGGGTTATCAAGGTCCAGCTGCAATGCTTCATCAAACAATTTGAAAATAACAGGAGAAAGCGTTCGTCCCCTGGTGGCAGGATCTACCGTCAATCGCAGCATCTGCACATAGCCTTCCAGCGCCACCAGTTCTGAATTTCTTTCGATCACCTGGGCAGTTTGTACTACCTCAAGGGCAGTATTTAAAACCTCCTCTTTCTTCTCTTTATCTCCCTTCATGGCCACAACAGTGAGTGCCCTTGCCTGATAATAAGCCGGTAGCCATTCGTCAGGCTCATTGAGTTTGATTCGCTCAAAGTAGTTTGCCGCCGAAATAAATGCCGTAACAGTATCTGCTGTGCTGAGCATCTCTTTCCCCTTCAATATCGCCCGGGTGAATTTACTTTTTTGAGCAACACCAGTAACTGACACAAGTATCAATGTGATATATATAAGATTCTTCATTTCAATTGATATTTATGATTTGCACTAATTCAGTTCCGCTCACTTCAAACTCGCACTCTTCATAATTGGGAGGGCCAAATCGTCCATCTGCATTATTAGAAAAAGCATAATCTTCAGTTGGGATACCAATCAAGTTGGTGTCCAGTTTATCATTTCCATTTTCGTCATGATATATGGAGAAGGCGTATTTCCCTGTCGGGATTTTCCCGAGCATTAGCTCCATTTCGTTTTTATTATCAACCGGTTTGAACCCTGCTATGAAGGCCTTGCCCATGTATGTCTCCTCTGAGTTGTAAAGCGCGATTTTCACCGTTCCCTGTGCAGAGTCAAATTTTTTCACGACTACCTTCAGTGTAGTACTGTCCTGAGACCAGGCCTGGCCAAGTCCAAAAAGGATGAATGCAATTGCTAATAGATTTTTCATATTATGGTTTGTTTAAAGGTTTTGTAATTGATTGTTTTTGCCACCAATCGTGATGAAGCAACCAATGAAGATGAATCGCTTCGCAGGAAGTTTTACAGCCTCAGACAAGTATTGTCCATCAGTGTTTGGTGTGTTAGAAAAGTTGTATCCGAAAACCTGCTCCTGTCCTAGTAAATTGCTCGCAGAGAAGTAGAGAATCAGGTTTTGTTTTGGTAGCCACGCCATATTGTAGCTCAAGTCCTGATAAACCGGAGTTGTACTTTGATTGAAGCCCGTTTTTACCGGATCATTGTAAGGTCTTCCTGATGTCACTGAATAAGTCGCCCCTACTTGCGCATTGAATCTGGGCATCCACCTTTTCACCACCAGTGAAAGATTATGTTCTGAAGTAAAGCTCGGTGCAGCCGCCTCAGGGAAGTTTTGAAAATCTCTTTCGGATTTCAACCATGAGTAAGACACCCAATAGTCGAAATACTTGATGCCGGTTCTGTCTCTCCAGAAAACATCCATTCCGTATGCATAGCCATCTCCCTCATTGGTGAAAGTATCAGGGTCAAAAGCATCGGTGTATTTCACCAGCTTATAATAGTCCTTCAGATACCCCTCAATCCTGAAAACCTGATCATTCTTGATTCTTTGATAGTTGAGAATGTAATGTGCCGCTCGTTCCTGATCGAGGTTGTTCGTAAACCGCAGGTAGTCTTCTTCCGAATCCTGACAAAAAAGCCCCGTAGCAACCGACACCTGGCTGTGCTCTCCTATTGAGTGTGCCAAAGAAACCCTCGGCGACCAATTGAAGGAGTTCATGTAGCTCTCATATTCCGAACGCACGCCTCCTCTCAATATCCACTTTTCAGAAATGTAGTGATCCAGCTCTGCAAACAGCACCGGCCTGGTTTGGTTAAAGCCTAAATTCCTTCTACTTGCCGAATCACTCAGGTGCTCTTTATATTCCCGATGAAAAACCTCAACTCCAGCGTTCAAAAAAGTACGATCGCTGAAAGAATGGTTGTATTTGGTCTTTGCGTGATAATTAGTCACCGGCGAAGCTGACCCCAGGTGATTAAACTGCGTCCTTTCGTAATTATGCGTCACGGAGCTGCCTACATACCACATATCCGTTTCACCAACTGGCCTTTCATAGCTTATAGTGGCGAAAGCAAAATCATTCCTAACATCTATGGCATCATATCCCTGTTCATTCAACTTAGTCTCTCGCTCCAGCGAAAAGCTACTTGTGCTGGTCATGACCATGCTTCTCAACTTCGCTCCATTGTCAAAGTCTTTCTTATATGAAAGCGTGGCGTCTGGGCTCACTGTGCCCTGGTTCCAATGCACTCGCTGCGAGATGATTTTGTTGTACGGGTTTAGGTTGAGGTAGCCTAGCTTACCGTAAAACGACTGATTGTCCCATGATTTGGTAGCAGACACATCTACTCCCACAGTCATCAAAGAGATATCTACTTGTGATTTAGGTTCTACGTCCAATGTTTTCAGGATCAATGCAGAAGACAATGCCTGACCATACTCTGCACTGTATCCACCCGTGCTGAAAAAAGTACCTTTGAAAAGGAAAGGAGAAAATCGACTTCTCGATGGAATAGCCGGCCCGCCTGTTCCATAAAAACCGGAAGACTCCATACCATCTACAAATACTTTGGTTTCTCCTGCCGTACCGCCTCTCACGAAAAGTCTTCCCGACTCACCGTTTCTTTGCGTTCCGGGTAAAGTATTGAGTGCTGCAGGAATATCTGCCGTAGCTCCTGCCGTCATGGCAATGTCCAGGCTTTTCAGAATCACGGCCTTGCTCTCATCGCCAGCTTCAAACGCCCCTGCCGAAATAGTTACCGCCTCCATGGCGTTGAAAGCCTCCTTCAACCTTATGTTGAAGTTTTTAGAATCGCCTGGACTGATTTGAATTCCCTGAGTTTCAAACCCCACAAAGCTCACGACCAGTACTTGCTCACCTTCTTCGAAGGTCTCAAAGCGAAACTGGCCATCTACATTGGTTGTGGCTCCATCATACGTATCCTTGATATATACATTGGCTCCTATGAGCCCTTCTCCGGTTTGATCTGTGACAACTCCTTCTATCACTGTTTGGCCCAGCGCCACGGAGCTTAGAAAAATTGAAAGGTATGTTTGTAAGAGTATTTTCATTTCGAATCGTTTTGATGATTCGAAAGTGGTGGGAATGCCCGTTTATAGAAACTTAGTCTTACCGAACTGTAGAAAAATCAGGATGAACTGTAAAGGGTGAATGCTAATCGAATCTAATTTCTTAAATATTCGTATTTAGTATGCATGCATAACAAATTATTTATATATTTGGATTTAGTATGCATGCATACCATATTAACATTAAACCAGATTCAAATAACTAAGTCATGGAAGCAGTAGCTGAAAAATCATCAATCAAAGGCGGTGAATTTATCATTAGGGAAACTGAAGCAAACGAAATCTTCATTCCGGAAGAATTTTCTGAAGAACAGAAAATGATGGCTGCTGCCACACAGGACTTCATCGATACGGAGATAACCCCCAACGTAGAGCGTATCGATACAATGGAAGAAGGACTCATGCCTGAACTCATGAACAAAGCCGGCGAGCTTGGGCTCCTTGGAGTGGCAGTACCGGAAGAGTACGGCGGCCTGGGCATGAACTTCAACACCAGCATGCTCATGGCGGATATCATTGCCGCATCAGGTTCTTTTTCTACAGCCTATGGAGCCCATACGGGTATTGGCACATTGCCGATTCTCTATTACGGTACCGAAGAGCAAAAACAAAAATACCTGCCCCTACTCGCCTCTGGTGAGTGGAAAGCAGCTTACTGTCTCACTGAACCAGATGCCGGGTCGGATGCTAACAGTGGAAAAACAAAAGCAAAACTGACCGATGATGGGAAACACTACCTCATCAATGGGCAGAAGATGTGGATCTCCAACGCTGGCTTTGCCGATATCTTCATCGTTTTTGCCAAAATCGATGACGATCAAAACCTTACGGCTTTTCTTGTAGAAAAGACTTTTGGTGGTATCACCATGAACGACGAAGAGAAAAAACTGGGGATCAAAGGATCTTCCACGCGTCAGGTCTTTTTCAACGACTGCAAAGTGCCTGTTGAAAACATGCTATCTGAAAGAGAAAATGGTTTCAAAATAGCGGTGAATGTCTTAAATGTAGGCCGAATCAAGCTTGGATGTGGCGTAATCAATGGTTGTAAAACCATAGCGAGCCTGGCCACCAACTATGCCAATGAAAGAAAACAATTTGATGTTTCGATCTCAAGCTTTGGTGCTATTCAGCAAAAGCTTGCCAACATGGCAGCTAAGACTTATGCCGTAGAATCTGCTTCATATAGAGCCGGACAAAATATAGATGACCGAATAGAAGCACTAATAGCTGAAGGCATGGACTCAAGTAAAGCCAAATTGAAGGCATTAGAGCAATTCTCTATAGAATGTGCCATCATCAAAATCATCGGTTCTGAGACATTGGACTATGTGGTGGATGAGGGCGTTCAGGTTTACGGTGGCATGGGCTTCTCTGAAGAAGCCCCTATGGCTAGAGCTTATCGCGATGCGCGTATTACAAGAATTTACGAAGGAACAAATGAAATCAACCGCATGCTTTTGGTAGGTATGATGTTTAAGCGTGCCATGAAAGGTGAGCTTGACCTACTAGAACCAGCAATGACTGTTGCCAAAGAGTTGACCTCTGTGCCTTCTTTTGACATGCCTGACCTGAGTCAACCATTGGCTGAGGAAAAAGAAGTGCTTAAGAAATTGAAAAAAGCTGCTCTGATGGTAGCAGGAAAAGCCGCGGAGACATTTGGCCCTAAACTCAACGATGAGCAAGAAATACTGATGCACATCGCTGACATGCTGATCGAGATATATGCCGTAGAGTCAACCATTCTAAGGACTGAAAAACTAATTGGTCTTTATGGAGAAGAGGGTGCTAAACTTTACGCTGACATGACGGCTCTGTATATGCATGAGGCCATTCAGAAAATCAGAAATCATGGTGACGAGGCTGTGGCTTGCATCACTGATGGTGATGAACTTAAAGTGATGTTGATGGGAATGAAACGATTCACAAAAGCAAATCCGGTAAATACAAGAAACCTGAGAGCAGCTATTGCTGAAAGGATGATCGCAGAGAATAAATTTCCTTATTCTCTATATAAATAAGAAAGATTTAGTTTGTTGAAATCCGAAAAGTCTCGCCCCGTGGTGAGACTTTTTTTATATCAATCCTTAACAAGCTTTCTTTAGACTGGTTTATCGCATAATTTTAATGAAAACTACAAAGGCAGGGCTCAATGGAATTCAAAAAACTCACCACAAAAGAGAAAGCACTTTCTCTCAACCTGGATGATAAGGTATATGGCACCATCGCAGAGATTGGTGGCGGTCAGGAAGTAGCAGATTGGTTTTTCAAAGCAGGAGCCGCTTCAGGTACTATAGCCAAGACCATGTCGGCATACGACATGACCTTTAGTGATGCCATTTATGGCAAGAGTGAGCGATATGTATGCGAGGAGAAACTGATAAAAATGCTCAACCGCGAGTACTCACTCCTCTCCCAGCGACTTACGCAGCGCGCCAAGCGGTCTCACTTCTTTGCTTTTGCCAACACAGTAGAAACGCTCAACTTTAAAAGAACAAACGAAGGTCATGGTTGGGTTGGGCTGAGGTTTCAAAAGCATGCAGGATCCGAACCCAATGACTGTGTCATTCACGTCTTGCTAAGGGACAATGACCCGTTGAGACAACAACAGGTGCTCGGTATGGTCGGCGTGAACCTCATTCACGCTTGTTTCAGCAACAATGAGCCGGAGGACATCATTGCTGCTCTCAGTGACAATATTCATTCGAGCAGACTGGAAATTGACTTTTTCAGAATAGAGGGTCCTGATTTTCACCACGTGGATAACCGCTTGCTGGCGCTGAAGTTGGTCAAAAATGGTTTGACTCATGCCACCATGTTTGACCGTGACGGCAATGTCATGCAGCCTTCTGAGGTGCTGTACAAAAAGAATATTTTCGTTCTGAGAGGCCGATTTCGTCCGGTAACCCATGTCAACGTCGATATGATGCTGACCGGAATGAGGGCATTCCGAAAAGAAAAAGACGTTGAGATCAAAAACATCCTCCCTATTGTTGAAATCACACTAAATGATCTGACACTTGGTGGTGAAGTAGATGAAACAGACTTTCTTGATCGGGTAGATTTGCTTTGTTCCCTCGGGCAAAATGTAATGATCTCCAACTATCAGGAGCACTATAAAATCGCGGCTTACCTATCCAAGTTTACCCGTCAGAGGAAAATCGGAATCGTGCTTGGCTACAACAACCTGGTAAGGATTTTTGACGAAGCATATTATGACAATCTCAATGGAGGGATTTTGGAGTCCTTCTCAAGGCTATTTGGTAGCAACGTAAAACTCTATGTCTATCCGGTTCAGGAAAAAGACGGAGATGAATTGAAAACGATAAATGAATTTCAGCCTTCGGATCATCTCAAACATTTATTCGAGTACCTCCTGGCTAATGATAAGATTGCCGACGTACACGGAGCAAAACAAGAGTACCTGCAAATTATCTCGGACAGTGTGCTTGGTATGATAGAACAAGGAGATACGGGCTGGGAACAGCATGTACCCAACAGAGTTGCTGAAGCAATAAAAGAAAATCACCTCTTTAATTTCCCTTATGAAATTCCTCAGGATGAGGACGATATCAGCTGACCTCCGCTCGCATAAATAAAAGCACGAGACTTAGAGGTGTTTTGCTATATTTGAAACTTTAATTTTTTCAAAATATGGCGACAAGAGGATCATTTTCAAACAGGTTAGGCTTTATACTGGCGGCAGCTGGTTCAGCAGTTGGATTGGGTAACATTTGGAAATTCCCTTTTGAAGTCGGACTGGGTGGAGGAGCCGCATTTGTGGCCATGTATCTTGTTTTCTGTTTCCTACTTTGTTTTCCTGTCATGGTTACAGAGGTAGCCATTGGAAGAAAAACACAGAAAAACCCTATTGGAGCTTTCATCAAGCTTGGTTTTAAGAAATGGCGATTTCTCGGAATGCTCGGATTGTTGGCCGGGGTTCTTATCCTATCCTTTTACAATGTAATTGCCGGATGGGCATTTGGGTATTTTATCGAAATGGCACAAGGCAATTTCGCCGTAAGCCAAAACTTTGGAGCCTTCACCTCCGATTGGGTGCGTGTGGGTCTCTATTCTATAATATTCATGTTCTTCACGGCTTTCTTCGTTTCTAAAGGAGTGTCAGGTGGCATTGAAAAGCTGGCAAAAGTGTTGATGCCCTCTCTCATCGTCATGATTCTCTTACTTGTTGGGTATTCCTTTACCCTACCACATGCCATGGCGGGAGTTGAGTTTTATCTGGTGCCAAAGTTTGACGCTATCGGTATTGGAACGATCGGCGGGGCACTTAGACAGGCGTTTTTCTCCCTCTCACTTGGAATGGGCGCACTGATAACATACGGAAGTTATCTTTCTAAAAATGACAACATCATCACCTCATCGGCTTTCATCACCCTTGCCGATGTGGGGATAGCGTTTATCGCGGGTCTGATGATTTTTCCTCTGGTGGCCTACAACAACGGAGGCGATATGAGCCAGGTTCAATCAAGCCAGGCCGGACCAGGGTTGATATTCGTAACTCTGCCGGGTGTTTTCCAAACATTGGGTTCTGGTCTGGGTGCATTTATCGGCGCATTCTTCTTTCTATTGCTGTCTTTTGCAGCTCTGACTTCTACTGTTTCTCTCCTCGAAGTACCGGTCTCTTATGTGGTAGATGAATTAGGATTTAAACGCAAGCCAGCAGTGATTCTGGTTGCAGTAGTTATTTTTATTGCTGGTATTCCATCTTTGCTGGCCAATGGAGCTTCGGACTTTTTCGGAACTTCTTTTAAAATACCCGGATCCAGTGACTTTTTATCTTTGGCTGCTGGATTAGCTGATATCATGCTATTGCTGGGTGGGTTCCTCATTGTTACATTCGCAGCTTATGTATGGAAAAAACACAACCTGCATGAAGAAATCGCCTTAGGGTTTGAGGGTTATCATCAGAGCTTTGTAAAGAAAGGGATCAGTTTCTTAATTTCTTACCTCTGTCCGGCAGTGTTAGCAGTGCTTTTCGTATTGGTGTTGCTCAACAACTTTTTCGGAATATCATTGATCTAACCGAGGGGCCTATTGTTTAACAAATAGCCCTGGATCATCTTCGTTGAAGTAAATGACATAGCTGCCTGTTGGTAAATGGCTTACGTCCGTTTCTTTTCCACTGCCTTCCATTACTACGTTGTTTCCTGCATCATAAATTATGAAAGTAGCAGAGCGGGAGAAATAAAGCATCTTACTTGTTTTCAATGGGGTGAATGTCACCGGTTTCGGATAAAAATGAAGGTCTATCTCTCTGGAATAAAGGTGCTTTCCATTAGGAAGTACATATTTAATTCTAAACTTATTTGACCCCTCCTTTATTTTAGGGTAATGCGTGTAAGTCTCACCTTCAAAACGTCCGGAGGCTTCTATGGTCGCTTCTTCCTGCCAGAGGCCCATGTCAATTTTTTCAACTACAAAAAGCCCGCTTTCCTTCTCTCCCAGTGTTTTCCAAGTGAGTGTAGAGTCAGTGGTGATGATTTCACTGAATGAAAAGATACTGTGATAAAAAATCGCATCGGGGTTGATTACTATTGGACTGCAGCTGTCTTTATGAATGATTTTCAATGCAACCGGAGCATACATATCTACCCCTTTGAAATCCACCTTAACAGCGCTCGCCTTTCGGTTAAACACCATATCCCGGCCATTCACACTGATTTTTTCGATGCAAAAATCTCGATTAACAGGGTCATAAGCATTTTGAATGAAAATAGGCCTGCCTTGATAAACCCCTGCGATGTTAGTACTCCCTGGAGATTGTCCAAAAAATAGATTGAATACGAGATAAAGGAACGTAGGAAGTAATGACACTTTTAGGCGCTTGGAATCAAAAATGAATTTAAGAAAAAAACAGAGAACAGGACTTATCCTGCGCAAAAACCATTGAAGAATATACTCCTGACCGTTCTATATTTGAACAAATGTGACCATAACCTTTACCAAAATTTGGCAATATTTGGTTACTTTAGCTTGTAAAGGCGTATGTACCCGCATACCCAGCATTTGAAGCCGCTAGCACAATGACGCAAATTATTTGGTACAATCCCGATAAAGACGCTTATGAAAAGGGGAACCAGCAGGAATATAACAACCTGCTTTCCTCTAGCAGGAACAGCGATCGCTTTGATATTTTGTATGAATTTTCTGAAAATTCTCAAAAACTCATTGACAAGATTTTATCCTCTCTAAATACCGCAAGAGGAATGAAACTTCAGAGCTAAAAGTTGTATCAATATCTTATCTTTAGCCATCATGAAACAATGGCTGCTGCTATCCGCAATTCTGCTTTTAAGTCAATGCAACCCGAAGGTTGTAAACTTTGTAAATGAAGAGGCTGCCTTCGAGAAATACACTGCCTTCGCAACTGTAAACACCAAAAACAACGAGGCACAAATGTCTGACGAAGGGCATGCGATCAAAGCGAATATTGAGCGAGCTATTGATGCTCAAATGCTGCGTAGGGCGTATAACAAATCCAATACTAATCCAGACCTGATCGCCCGGTATGAAATCATCGCCAAGCAGGTATCTAAAACATCCAGCAACTCATCTGGGTACTACGGAACCTACTATAACCCCTCTTTTACCGTCCGCACAATTTTGGAAGCAGTGCTGCTGATAGAGCTTAATGATGTCAAATCACGCAAAGTGATCTGGCAAGCCAGCATTGACCTGAGTCAATACGATAAAAAATCCGCACAAGCAGAACTCATCAATGAAGCCGTGAGCCGCATTTTTGACACATACTTATACACAGCCGGTCAAAACAAGCCGGATCCTTCTTTAATTGAAAACGAATGAATGATTTAGGTTTCCTAACCATTATACCTCCTATACTCGCCATTATCCTGGCCATCAAAACCAAACAAGTCATTCCTTCCCTACTCCTGGGACTTTTGCTTGGTTGGTTGATATTGGCAGACTGGAATCCCCTCGACGGAATCCTCATGACAATCAATTCGCTGATTGGTGTTTTTGAGAGCGCCGGTAACACCAGAACCATTGCATTCACACTGCTGATCGGTTCACTGATCCATCTCATTAAAAATGCCGGTGGTATAGATGGTTTCGTGACTCAGATCAGGAAGAAAATAGAAAAATCAAGCAATCCAAAAGCACGTCTTCAGGTTTTCTCCGCACTTACAGGTTTTCTCATTTTCATTGAATCAAACATATCCATCCTCACCGTAGGAACTGTCTTTCAGTCATTATACAAGAAATTTGGTATATCAAATGTAAAGCTGGCCTATATCGCTGATTCTAGTAGCGCCCCGTCTTGCATTCTCTTTCCTATTAACGCGTGGGGAGCCTACATCATGGGGCTTCTGGTTGCTTATGAGACCCTACCGCCTTTTCAAACCCTACTCTATTCCATCCCTTTCAATTTCTACCCAATACTTACTTTGGCTGCAGTCTTCTATGTCGCAATTACCAACAAAAGCTACGGCCCGATGAAATCATTTGATCCTGTGGATCATGTAGAAGAGGATGAAGCAGAAGTGGTAAAAGAGGGCAAATCAATCAACATGATTTTGCCTCTGGGTATAATGGTTTTATCAATGCCCTGTTTCTTGCTATTTACGGGTTATGATGCTGCATTTGAAGGGTCATTTGGCGATAAAATCTGGTATTACATAGGAAATGCATCAGGGTCAGCGAGTGTGCTGTATGCAATATGCGCCGGCCTCATCACAGCGGCGATATTATTTGGATCACAAAAACTTGTCAACCTCAGTTCGTTTTTTAACCAATCTATAGAAGGCATGAAAGAAATGCTTTCCATGGCCATCTTGATGGTGCTAGCCTTTGCTCTGGGCAGTCTGTGTAAGGAACTAGGTACAGGAACCTATGTAGCCTCAGTAACTGAGAGTTGGTTGCATCCCGGTCTGGCGCCAGCAGTAATCTTCATCACGAGTTGCTTCATTGCGTTTGCCACGGGGACATCATGGGGCACATTTGCTATTATGATTGCTATCGCCATTCCACTATCGCAAAACCTGGGATTGAATGTTCACTTAACACTAGCAGCCGTGTTGGGAGGCGGTGTTTTTGGAGATCACTGCTCACCTATTTCTGACACGACCCTGATTTCTTCAATGGCTGCCAAAGTGGATCATGTGGATCACGTAAAGACCCAATTGCCATACGCACTTGTTACGGGTGGACTATCCGTGATTTTGTATCTGATATTTGGGTTTTTATTAGCCTAAATCGTCAGAATAGTACGATTCTGCAAATTCTCGACCATTGTAGTTGCTACGCATCGTTTCTCCGTAAGCACCGGCAGATCTGATTGCAATCATATCCCCTCTTTTGGTTCTGGGGAGTTTGGTTTTTTTACCGAAAAAATCTGAAGACTCACATATTGGCCCTACTACATCATACTCTTCTTCTGGCTGATCACTCGAGATATTCTGAAGTTTGTGAACAGCCTGGTAAAGGGCGGGTCTCATGAGTTCTGTCATTCCTGCATCAAGAATTGCAAATTTCGTATGACCTCCTTCTTTCATATATAGCACCCTGCTCATCAGCGTTCCGCACTGACCAACTATTGATCTGCCCAATTCAAAATGAACTTCCTGCCCCGGTAACACTTCAAGCTGTTCATTGAAGATTTTGAAATACCTTTCAAAATCAGGAATGGCATTGGTATCCGGATTTTCATAATCAATCCCGAGTCCACCACCCAAATTAAGCACCGGCAGCTCAAAGCCCTTTTCGACCAGCATGGACTGAATATCATTTACACGGTTTGCCAGAGCTTTAAATTTGGTCAAATCGGTGATTTGAGACCCTATGTGATAATGCAGACCTATGAATTCTACGTTGCTGCACGACCTGATGAATTCAAGCGAATCAAAAAGCTCACTTCTGGAAACTCCAAACTTGTTTTCCTTAGTTCCAGTTGTGATGTACTTATGCGTTCCAGCTTCTATTTCCGGATTTATGCGCATGGAAATTCGCGCAACTTTATCGAGTTTACCTGCTATCTCATTGATAACTTCTAGCTCAGCTATTGATTCCACATTGAACGAAAAGATGTCCTTCTCAAGGGCAAAGGCAATTTCTTTGTCCGTCTTCCCTACTCCGGCGAGTACAATTTGATTAGGAGTAAATCCATTGTCTAACGCGATCTGAATTTCACCTCCGCTCACACAATCTATCCCCAGCCCAAACTCTCTGATTGTATCAAGGATTCTGGGGTTCACATTGGCTTTCAAGGCATAATGGATATGATACCCCTCAGCATTTGCTTTCTGAACCGTTTTCAAGGTCTCTCTTAGCAACTCAAGGTCGTAGTAATAGAAGGGTGTTTCCAGCTTGGAAAACGAATTCAGAAGATTTTTCACCTCGTTTACTTGCAGTATTTTGTAATAATGGATTTGGCTTCCTTCACTTCAAGGGCCTCTGCTTTCCTAAAATCTTCGCAAGCCCCTCTGTTTTTGCCCTGGTGGATTTTCAGTGCACCACGATACAGATATGCTTCACCAAAATCACTATCGAGGTGAATAGCGGTACTGTAAGATTCCAAAGCACCATCTACATATCCCAACTGGTGCTTGGCTCTTGCTACAAGAAAATGAGCCTGAGCAGACCCCTCGTTAATCTCAATAGCCTCTTCAGCTCTCAACACTGCTTTGTTGTACAATTCTTTACCATAATACAACTTAGATAAGCTTAATCGTGCATTTACATTCTGCTCATCGGACTTGATTACTGCCAGAAAATCCGCTTCGGCTTCATCGTATTTTCCAAGCTCCTGATATGCTCTACCTCTATTATAAAGCGTTTTCACATTACTGGAATTGGACTCTAGATAAGAGTTATATGCGGCTATGGCTTCTTGATATTTACCACTTGCAAATAGGCCGTCACCTTTTTCTGACCCCCCACTGTTGCAACCAATAACTAGTAAAAGTGTAGCTACAACTAAACCAATGCTTATATGCTTCATTTATAAAAATTTTAAGTGGGCAAAGATAGACCCGCTTTTATAAAATTCGCATCAATTTCAGGTTTAATAGGGATGAAACGCAAGAAAATCTAAGAATTATTAGACACTTACATTATTTTCTCTTAGAGCACTATTAAGAGATGTCTTTTTATCTGTGCTCTCTTTTCTCTTACCAATGATCAAGGCACAAGGAACCTGATATTCTCCGGCAGCAAACTTCTTAGGGATCGTTCCGGGTATAACCACTGACCTTTCCGGCACGTAACCACGATATTCAACTGGCTCATCTCCCGTGACGTCAATTATTTTTGAACTCCCCGTCAAAACGACATTGGCACCCAAAACTGCTTCTTTCCCGATTCTTACTCCTTCGACAATGATACACCTGGAGCCTATGAACGCATTATCTTCGATGATAACCGGAGCAGCCTGAACTGGCTCCAAAACACCTCCAATACCTACTCCTCCGCTTAGGTGAACATTTTTTCCGATCTGAGCACAGCTACCGACGGTAGCCCAGGTATCCACCATGGTTCCCTCATCTACATATGCCCCGATATTGACATAAGAAGGCATCAGCACAGTTCCACTCGAAATGTAAGCACCATATCGGGCAATGGCATGAGGAACAACCCTCACCCCGAGTTGATCATAGTTTGATTTCAACTTGATTTTGTCATGAAACTGAAAAGGCCCAACCTCGATCAATTGCATCTTCATAAGTGGAAAGTACAAAATCACCGCTTTCTTCATCCACTCATGCACAACCCAGCCATCTGCAGACGGAGAGGCTATTCTTCTTTTGCCTATATCCAAATCATCGATCAAAGTCTTGATTGCTACTGCAACTTCCTTTTCATGAATCAATGATCTATCTTCCCAAGCTGACTCGATAACTTTTTGTAAATCCATATAGGTTTGTATTTTCCACCCTGGAATATGCGAGAGTGAATCTTAAAAAAATATTAATAGCGTCTGTACTAAAGCCTGTTGACGATGTTCGTCTTTACAGCAAACTGGCTTGTTCTTTAGCCAAGGCAAATAAATATGAAATATTCATTTTAGGAAAAGGAACAGGAAAAAAATCAAGCAATAACAAAATTTCATTTTGTGAGAACGGCAACTTCGGGCGCATTAGCCTAAAAAGGTTTGGCTCTCAATTTTACCTCGCACGCCTTATCCAAAAACATAAGCCCGATACTGTGATCATCACGGCTATAGAGCTACTACCACTGGCGGTACTTCTGAAACCATTCTTTGGCTTTAAAATATTCTATGATGTGATAGAAAACTACCGGCTCAATGTGAAGCATCAGCAAGAGTACGGAGCTATCACCAAGCTGGTTCTTCTTCCTGTTATTGCCATGATTGAAACACTCACATTTTGGGCTGTCGATCATTTTCTATTGGCTGAAAAGTCCTATCAATACGAAATGAAAAACCTAGGCAAAAGACTCACAGTTCTTCAAAACAAAACAGTTTTTCCTCATGGTTATAACACGCCAATAAGGTGGCAGAAAGACGCACCGCTCAAACTACTTTTTAGTGGTTCCATTTCTCATTATTCTGGGATCATTGATGCTCTCAAAATATTTGAAGAAATAGAAAAGTTTTACCCAAACGTAGAATTAAAAATCATAGGGAGCTGCCAAGACAAAACGCTACACAACCTTCTCATACAGCAACGAAATGTAAACCCAAAAATTAAACTATTCGTAGATTCCGACTCTATACCGCACCACCAAATCGAGCAGGCAATTAGCGAGTCAAACCTGGGGATCATTTCATACACGCCAACACCAACCAACCAAAACCGCATCCCAACCAAAATGTTTGAATATGCTGCCTTTGGCCTGCCATACCTGTATCATCATAACCCATCATGGATGAGTGCTGCAGAAGAGGTAGGTGGTGGCATTGCTGTTGACATTGGTGAATTCGATGCTGAATATGCCATCAAGAAACTGACAGACACAACCAAGTGGGACTCACCGACAGCACTATGGAGCAACGAAGAACAAAAATTTATCAACCTTTTTGATTAATTAAGCTCTTACACCCCAACTCACTGAAATATAACACGTTATTTATACTGAAAAATTAGCAATGAAAAATATTTTTAGATAAGTCTAAATTTATATTTAGCTTTGAAATTGTTATGGAATTAAGTTTAGCCGAAGAAAACTACCTAAAGTCGATCTATCACCTTGCCGAGCAGGCAGAGGGCGGTGTTTCTACAAATGCAATTGCCGAGGATCTTAACACCAAGCCTGCATCAGTAAGTGATATGATGAGGAAGCTTTCCGACAAAGGAGTGATCGAATATAAAAAATATAAAGGCGTTCAGATTTCTGATACAGGAAAAAAGATTGCTCTAAGTGTAATCAGAAAGCACCGTCTGTGGGAAGTTTTTCTTTTAGAAAAACTTGGATTTAAATGGGATGAAGTTCACGACATTGCTGAACAGTTGGAACACATCAAGTCTCCCCTGCTCATCAAAAAACTGGACGAGTTTTTGGACTACCCCTCAGTAGATCCGCACGGAGATCCCATTCCAAATGAGGATGGAGAAATTAAAATTCAAATCAACTATTCGTTATCTGAAATGGAGACCGGAAGTGTGGGTATGGTAACCAATGTACCTGACAGCAATCCCGCCCTGCTTCGCCACCTGGATCAGATCAAAATGAAGTTAGGATCTAAGATAACTGTAAAAGAAAAAGTTGAATTCGACGGATCAGTTTTAATCGCTATTGGAGATCAGACACCAATCTATTTGTCGGGTGCAATTGCAGAAAAAATAATGCTGAAATTGACATGAGTCCTAACCCATTAATAGCGCTACTAACATTCTTTCTTTTAGTACTGATTGCGGTACTGATAGTCCGAAGCAAGTTTTGGAAAAAAACGAGTAACCCTGATCAACGAAAGACAGAAGTTGAAGACATCCTAAAGCAGTTGTATCATGTAGAATACAGTAAACGTAAGGCTACACTGAATGCCATGGCTGGCGCCCTCAAAATAAGCGATTCCAAACTTGTGGATCTTATCGAGTATATGACCTCACTCAATTTGATTCAAGTCAACGATAACGCCATTTTTTTGACAGAGTCAGGAAGAGACTATGCACTCAGAATTATCAGGGTCCACCGACTATGGGAAAAGTATCTCTCAGAAAAAACAGGGATACATAAATCAGAATGGCATCAGCGAGCTGAGGACATGGAGCATAATCTAACAACAGATGAAGCTGAAGAACTCTACCGGTCGCTGGGCAGTCCACGGTTTGATCCCCACGGTGACCCTATCCCTATGAAATCGGGTGAAATCATCGAAACAAATTCAATTCCCCTCTCCGGGCTGGAAGCGGATGTTTATGCCAGAATATCGCATATAGAAGACGAGCCGGAGGTCATATACAGACAGATTATCGCTAAGAAGCTCCATATAGGTCAGCAACTGGTAGTGAAGTCATCTGACGACAATCAGGTGAAATTCAAATCCGAAGGGCAGAATTATGAGCTTTCGATCATTGTTGCAAGTAATATAAGTGTGAAGTCGCTGACGAAGGAAGAAACTTACGAGGCTGAGGCCGTAAGGCTGAGCACGCTCATAATGGGTGAAAAAGCCAAAGTACTTGGGATATCGAGAGAATGCCGCGGAGCAAACAGACGAAGGCTGCTCGATCTGGGCTTTATAAAAGGTGCCACTATAGAAAACAGCATGGACGGCCCCATGAAAGAGCCCAAAGCTTACAAAATAAAGAACACGCTGATCGCTCTAAGAAACGACCAAGCGGATTTAATACTAATCGAAAAAAATGCATGATGGAAACAACAGAAAATAAGCTAGACGCTTGCGAATCGTGCGCTTTTTATAACGCCGCACAATTAAAAAAACTGGGCGTAAATGTTGAAAATGCTGACTATATCATAGCCCTTGCGGGCAATCCGAATACGGGGAAAAGCACAGTATTCAATGCGCTAACGGGTCTGCGACAGCACACAGGCAACTGGGCTGGAAAGACCGTAACGCGTGCTGAAGGTGGTTTTTCCTACAATGACAAACACTACAAGATTATTGATCTGCCAGGCACCTATTCTTTGCTATCAACCTCAGATGATGAAGAAGTCGCTAGAAACTTTATCCTTTTTGGACGACCGGATGTAACTGTGATCGTGGCAGATGCATCGCGTCTGGAAAGAAACCTGAATCTGGTGCTTCAGGTTTTGGAAATCACCAACAAAGCAGTGTTGTGCCTAAACCTCATGGATGAAGCCAGAAGGCATGATATCCAAATAAATGAAAGAACGCTAGCCAAAGACCTGGGCATACCCGTGGTGGCTACCAGCGCACGGAGCGGTGAGGGTATCCCCGAACTCACTCAAACGATCGCTCAGGTAGCTTCCGGAGAAATCACTTGCAAGCCACATAAAATCAAAAATCTTAGTTTAAAAGTAAATGATGCAGTGGAACAGCTTAGCAAAAAACTGATTACAGCCTACCCTGACCTACCCAACGCACGCTGGGTTGCAATGAGATTGCTGGATGGAGATCAACGCATTATACGTGCTTTGAAAGAAGGAGAATTAACCGTTTGACGATGAGCAAAGACAAACAAGATCAAACTGAAGAAATCATTGATTTCGCCTCTTCATTGCGATGGAAAGTTGGGGACGACTTCCATGACAAACTCACAGAGGCGATTTATTCTGATGCTGCGATTATAACCAACCGGGTAGAAACCAAAGGTGACGAGGAAAAGAGCTACTATTTTGATACGATGCTCGACTCGATCCTGACCAGTCGGAAATTCGGTTTCCCCATTATGGCCCTGATCCTCTCGGTGATTTTATGGCTAACTATCCAGGGAGCCAACTATCCGTCGAGCATGCTCAATACGCTGTTATTGGAAATGATTTATCCTTTTCTCAAATCAATATCATTGTCGATTGGGTTGCCGTGGTGGCTGGATGGATTCCTGCTGGATGGTGTCTATATGGCCGTGGCATGGGTAATTGCGGTTATGCTCCCTCCTATGGCCATTTTCTTTCCGCTGTTTACGTTATTGGAAGATTTTGGGTATCTGCCCCGTGTTGCATTCAATCTGGATGGGCTGTTTAAAAAAACCGGAGCTCATGGTAAGCAAGCGCTCACGATGAGTATGGGCTGGGGATGCAATGCAGCAGGTGTGGTAGCTACAAGAATAATTGATAGCCCAAGAGAGCGATTGATTGCGATCATCACCAACAATTTTTCGTTGTGCAATGGGCGCTGGCCAACTCAAATCCTGATCGCCACCATTTTCATTGGCGCACTGGTTCCCAGCGCATTATCTGGCACTGTTTCTACCCTAGCGGTTATTTCAATCGCATTTGTAGGCATTGCTTTCATGTTTTTGACCTCATGGCTGCTTTCCAGAACCATGCTCAAAGGAGAAGTATCCACTTTCGCGTTGGAGTTGCCTCCTTACCGGCCTCCAAGGTTTTGGAAAACGATCTACACCTCGCTGATAGACCGAACCATCATCGTACTTTGGAGGGCCATTGTATTTGCCGCACCTGCGGGAGCGGTCATTTGGCTGATTTCAAATATCAACATAGCCGACGTATCTCTGGCTTCTCACGCAATAGACTTTTTTGATCCATTTGGAATCTTGATCGGGTTGAATGGTGTCATACTGCTGGCTTATGTAGTAGCTATTCCAGCTAATGAGATCGTGATACCGACAGTGTTGATGCTCACAGTAGCTCACTTTGGGATCTCTGATTTTGGTGCCGGAGATGGGGTTATGTTCGAACTGGATTCTGTATCGGAAACGGAAAACATCCTGAAAACCGGAGGCTGGACCTTATTGACAGGTATCAATTTAATGTTGTTCAGTCTGCTACACAACCCGTGCAGCACCACGATCTACACCATCTACAAAGAAACAAAAAGCTGGAAGTGGACCAGCGTGGCAACAATCCTTCCGGTAATAATGGGTATAGTCGTTTGCTTTTTAATCACACAATTTTGGAGAATACTAGTTTAAGGTCAATAATATTTTCATGAAAATCTCTTTAAAACGGTTTTCATATTAGTTTTAAATGTGCGCCCAACAGGGATGGGTTCACCCCCGATAAATACATAATCCTGATCAAGGCTATCAACCTTATGAATATTGATCAGGTAGGATCTATGCACTCGCATGAATGTGTCTGAATTCAGTTTCTGAGTAATTTGGTTCAGATTAGCGGAGACCAAATACTCTTTCTCATGTGTGCAAACCTTTGAATAACTGCCATCCGCTTTCACAAGAGTGATATCCTCATGAGCCACTTTATCAAATACCTGTCCTGATTTTAGGAAAACGAAAGGAAACTCCATTGCTGGATTAGCATTCTTCTTTTCTACAAATTTGTTGTAAGCAAGTTCCAGTGCGATTAGAACCTCTTTTTGATCAAAAGGCTTGGTAAGAAACGAAGCTGGAAGTGTTTTCAACGCTTCTCTTACAGTATCCTTATCCGAATTGGATGTGAGGAAGACAATAGGAACCTGACTGGCAAACTGCTCAGCCAAATCTATGCCGCTCATGTCTCCTTTGAGCTTGATATCCACCAATAAAACATCAGGGGTAATAGAGAGCAAGTCGCTGGCAGCCTCCTCAGCAGAGGCATAAGCACCCAAAATTTCAAATCCGTGACAGTTCAGGATTTCGTTTAAATCCATAGATGTTATGGGGTTGTCTTCAACCACTATAACCTTAATTTTAGATTTCATTTCCAATAGCAGATTGGTAAAAGAAGCTTCAATATACCAAACTGAAAGAATATTACGAATTCTAATTTGGGCTAGCCGCCAATATTAAAATCCAGATGTGGCCCTATTTTCATCGTACGGTACCGATCGGATTACATAATCACGAATACTAATTACAATATGACACCCATTCTTAAATTCATAAGAATAACTACCATGAACTCCCTCAAGAATAGAAGTAATAAGATTCCATCCAAACCCATGATCGAAGGATTCAGGTGATTTTCCATTGTCCTGAACTACGAGATTGAGGCTGCCATTATTTTCAAACACCTGCACCAGCAACTCAGGTTTTTTGCAAGTAGGAAACGCATATTTGATCGAGTTTGTAACCAATTCGTTCAAAATGAGTCCAACATGTAGCGCAGTATCAAAATCCACTTTCATCGTCTGAATTTCCTCCTTCAACGAAATCGTCCTTTCGGAAAAAAGTGACTTCAAGAGCATTGTAATAAGGTCTGACACGTATCCCTCAAGAGGTATTTGAGAGAAATCATCATGTTGATACAAGTGCTCATGTATCAATGCAATAGACCTGACCCTATTTTGGGTGAATAACAAAATTTCGCTTTCCTTACTTCTCAAAGTTCTTCTGGCTTGCATACTAAGTAGGCTAGAAATCATTTGAAGGTTATTTTTCACTCGATGATGAACTTCTTTAAGCAAAAGTTCATTTTCTTGACTTTTCATTTGAATTTCTGCCGTTCGCTCACTCACTTTGACTTCTAACTGGGCCGTGTATTCATCCTGCAGTTGCTCGTTTACTTTGAGCTGACCAATCAACCTGCTTTGCGCCTTCTCGCGACCTTTATAGACCAACCCAATACGCACAGACATGCCTACCGAAAAAATCAGAATGTCTAATATCAAGCCGGCTTGAATAAAATAATTTGTTTCAAATGTCAATTTCATAGTGGACAAGATCTGCCCGGACAAAGTGGATAATATCAGTACCCCTGCTCCGATAAGGAAAATATTACTCAGCCTGTTTTTGAGTTGGTACACACGGTAAAAAATCCAGCTCATTAGTGGCAATTGAATACCAATGCTAACGATTTTGTAATAAAAGTTATGTTGAAGATCATATCCAGCTAGATATGATACTATCTCTAGCAATACCACAAAAGCGATGTACAATTGTCCGAAAGAAAACAGACGAAAACAAAACAGATCTCTTTCACGCAGATAAAGAAATGATTGTGCAAAATAAGCATATGAGAGTGACAATGATGCTGACGATATCCACAGCCAAGTGGGAGAAATCTGATCTATAACCGGCCAAATTGCTCCTAACAAACCATACTGATACGCAAAGAAATAGGCTGCTGAAAGGAGATAGAAAAAGAAATGCAGATAAACACGGTCTCTGGACCCAATGAAAAAGGACATGGAAGCAAAAGCCAACAGCGCATAGATCGCCAGAAATGGGATTTGAAAATAATTCTTCAGTGACCGATCTTCTAGAAAATCTTTTTCAGAATGCAATGCTATTTCAAAAGAAGTACTTTTCTCGTCCGTAAATGGATAGTAGATAAAAATCGTGCTGTTGGGTTGAATAAGGTTAAGATGTACGTTGTTTCCCTTTCCTAGCAAATTCCGATTATCATCATAAAAGGACATATTTCTCATATACCAATTGCCACCCTGCAGGGCATAATTGCCACTAGAAGCGCACTCAATTTCAACCTTCACCCAACAATCAGTTTTATAGGGTGCCCGGGTGGAGTCGGTGATTTCCACCCAGGTTCCCTGCTGGCTGATTGAATATGACATATCGACCTTGCACTCCGTATCTGAAGCCTCAGGAGTGAAAAGGAGGGCTATGATGAGCATCAACGCCATCTAAAAAGATTTCATTTTCAGGTCATTGCAAATGAAAAGGTCAGCTCGCGTTTCCATGAAGCTATAACCTTTGTTTGGCAATGTAAACCCTAAATGACCTCCGTATTTTGGTGTTTCTATCTTGAAAAAATCACTATTAACTGCCACAGGGTAATTCTCATCTCCCAAAATAGGGTCATTAAGTGCATTTACCGCAAGAAATGGACGCTTCAGGTTCGGAATTTGAAATACGGGAGAGGCCTCTCTATAAAACTCCTTCAAAGACGAATAACTATTTAACTGTACAGTATACTTCAAATGAAAATCTTCAAAGGTATTGATCATCGGCAGGGCTGATTTATCTACTCGTTCATCAATTGCAGCGTACTCAACAACCCTTTTTTTCATTTTGGAAAGAAAGATATTCCTATAAAGAAAATTTTGTGGTTTTTGGAGCTGTGTCATCATATCTTCAAAGTCGAAAGTAACAGAAAAGCCTATTCCCCCTAAAACGCGGGTATCCAATCCATTGAGACTTAGGTACGACAATGTCTGACTTCCTCCCATTGAAAAACCAATAAGTACTATTTCATCATACTCCCTTTCAAGTGCATGATTCATCACACTTTGCAAATCTTCATAATTTCCATGATGTCTTAACTTGACAACAATACCGGTTTGCCCTCCGCAACCCCGAGCGTTCCAAGCCAATACATCCCATTCTCGTTGCGCGAAATAGTTAGCCGCACGTTTGACGTAAAACCTCTCACTACTACCTTCCATGCCATGTGTGAGTACTATCAGTCGGCGATTACCTGATTTCACCCAATCAAGGGCCAGGCGATCACCATCAATCAAGTTTAAAACCTCCCGATTGTAACCTATCCTCACAGGTTTAAAAATTAGAGAAGGTAGTATCGTCTCCATATGACCATTGAAAAATAGCAACGGTCTAATTGCATAGTCACTCGACAAATCTCGAGTTATGGGTAGGTGTTGGTTGGTAATCAAATTCGTTCTTCTAATTTACCAAAGTACTCAAAGTTTTTAAAGAAGTCCGTTTGACGATTAATGGGCTTCAAGGCCGTCCAGGCTTTCCAACGTATGCCAACCAAAGGAAACCCTGTATTGTACAGGGTTTCCATCTTTAGCCTGAGTTCTAATCAGTCTTTTATAAGTCGCTCAAAATGTGTTTCAAAACCATCATCAACACTTAGCATGTAAATGCCTTTAGCTAACTCTGAAAGATTCAAAGTCAAACTTTCAGAATTCACAATACGTGAGATTAAGATTTTACCATCAAGGCCACTCACCCGGATTGTATACTCCTTTGAAAGACCCATCGATATTTTTACATCCGCTTTTAAAGGATTTGGGTAAACATTCATCTGTGCTGCGTCAATATCGCCTATTCCCAATATCGTTAGCTCATACGGATCTGACGCTTCGCTGGAGCATCCATTTTGATATACAATTACCGTATATGAGCCCGCTTCTGACGCAGAGAATTCACTGGAACTTGAACCCACGATGTTTCCATCCAGAAACCACTCGTAAGTGTCTCCAAAGACGTTTGTTACTGATAATAAAGGTGTTGATGAATTGGCATTGTTTGCTGTGATAATCGGTTTTTCCAAAGTTATAACATTCAGCGAACGGCTCTGTGAGGTAACTTCAGGGCAGTTGCCCATGACAACACAATGATAGTTGGCGCCATTTTGGTCAGCTGAGACCCCTGTCACTAATAATTCAACTGAATTAGCTCCTGAGTAAATTCCCCCATCCGTAATAGCCACATTATTCTCGTACCATTGATAGGTGAGGTCGTTCCCAGTTGCCGAAACAGTAAAGCCTGCAGCACCGCCCTCACAAAGCTGAAATTCAGGTCCGGAGATTGACGCAATAGTCACCTCCTCAACACTTAGCTTGGCCTCAAAACTTTCAGCGGATAAATCCTGACACGGTGAATTGGCACTTACCTTACATTTGAATAACCAGCCATCCATATCCGTATTATTTACGCCGTTTTCCAACGAAATGGATGATGTATTCGTACCGCTAAAGCCACTTAAAGCATTAAAGTTTTGACCATCATCTGTGGAAACCAACCACTGATAAGTCATGTCATCATCTCCGACAGCAGTCGCTGAAAATGATATTTCCTCACCAAAACAAACGGTTACGGGATCGGGAGAAACGGTAACCACCGGTTGACGTTTTACGGTAAGGAGTGCGTCATCAGAGACTACATCCGTCACACACCCATCTACTTTCAGTCTGTACCGGTTTCCACTCATCGATAAGGTTGGAGTCAAAACCGACAAGCTGGTTCCGTTGATACCGCTGAATTTGGTGTCGTCCGAGATATCGGCAAATATGTCTGAGCCGGCAAATGCTTCCTGCCATTGATAAGTGTGGACAGCCCCATTGAAATTTTGGGCGGATTTTCCAAATGTTACTGCATCTCCACCATCACATGTTGTGCGATCCTGCAAAGTACCAGAGAAGGATGGTGGCGAGTAAACCCTCAACATTGCTTGACTGGAATTTATTGAACAAGTTCCACTCGTAATAGTGCAGCGATATGCACGGTTATGCATGGATGTTGTTGCACCAGATATCTGCAAGGTACCATCCGAAACAAAATAGGTGTTGTCATTGGTGATATCTACAAATGTATTCGTAATTCGTTCCTGCCACTGATAGATTAAATTTTTTCCTGTTGCGGTCATACTAAATTCAGTATCGCTCCCATCACAAATACTCGTTATAGTCGGTTGACTGGTAATAACAGGTGCATCATCAATGGTTAGCGTTGCGGCAGCTGAATATACCGGAGAAGCACACCCTCCTACCTCACAGCGATATTGATAACCGTCCAGTGTTGACGATCCTCCGGTTATATCAAGTTTCTTCGTGTTGGAGCCAGTGTAGCTGTTATCATCAGCAATATTTATAAAACCGGCTCCTTTATCTACCTGCCATTGATATTTGAGCCCCAGATTATTTGTGGATGCGGTTACGGAAAAAGAAGTAGTAACCCCTGATCCAGAATTGCAAAGGGTAACATCCTCCGGATCAGCATTGACAGTGGGCGGCTCATAAACGTAGAGCAGAGCGACACCACTGTTTACAGAACAACCATCCGCTGTTACCACACATTGGAAATCTGCCCGAGTAATTCCATCACTATTGTCAGATTCGAATAATTCTGCCAGCGTATTATCCGCCCCTGTTAATGTTAGTGTTGCTGATGTGACGCCAGAATAAACTCCAGCCTCCGTCAAATTCGTAAAGGTATTTGATCCGGCAAACCTGTATTGCCACTGGTAACTAAGCGTCCCATCGGAGGTCGCCAACACAGAAAATGATGGATCTCCAGTTTGGCATACTCCTGTATGCGCTGGTGCCTCCACGATGACCGGTGCTTTGATAACCGTAAGAATTGCTTCATCAGAGGTAACATCCGAGCATTTAGAAAGAACACATCGAAACTTGTTACCATTTAAAGAATTCTGCGATAAGTCGTTTCTGTTAACATTCAATGTCGCGGTTGTAGAACCACTCACCGAACTTCCTCCATCTATCGCTCCATCCCCAAGATCCGTATATCCAGTACCATCGTCCATTTGCCATTGATAGGTTATAGGCACTCCACTTCCCGATGCTATAACCATAAAGGTTGCATTCTCATCATCACAAATAGCAACCGCCGCTGGTTGAGTTGTAATGGCCAGATCATTGTTTACTTCTACCATATTGTTTTTAAAGATGGTATTGGTGCCATCGGTGGAGGTCACCTCAATGGTAGCACCGAATGTTCCGCCCGTAGAATAGGTTACTACTGGTGCTAAATCGGTAGAGGTTGCCGGATCGCCACCCTCAAATGTCCAATTTACTGAAGTAATGGTATTGCTAGAAACCTCATCAAAGCTATATGTTACTGATTCACCTTCACATAGCACCGACTTATCCACTACAATAGTAGCGCTTGGATCATTCAACACCTTTGATCCATTGGTCAGCTTTCCATCGAAAATTCCAAGAACTTGTGCAGAGGCACCAGCAGGCAGTTGCTTGTTCCAGGTAGTTCCGTCGTAGCTCTCAATCTGAATTGGTGATGAATTTCCAAAAACTTGTGAATCAAGATAGTTTCCGGAAACTACAAGATTTCCATCATAAACTATCATATCATAAACCTGCGCCACTCGTGAATATTCTGGTGTCACAGACACAGTATTTATGTTTGTTATTTCGACTGCCAGATCCCACCTAAGCAATTGAGGGAAACTGTTAAAAATATCATCCCTAATACTATATACATATAAATGACTCCCGTAGGATTTAATTTTGTCAATATATCCGCTATTGGTGTAAAGAGTGGCAAATGCTCCAATATTTACCCATACACTATTGGTACCGTCCCATTTCACAAAATTATCAACAAAAGCATTTGTGGCTCTGTCCTGAGTGAATTTACCACCGGCATAGAACTCGCCATCGTGAACCGCCATTGCCAAAACTTCACCTTGCCAAACGCCTTGATCAAACGGCACCCAATTCGTGCCATTATACCCAATAATGTTTTCTATGGTATTCGCTCCACCGAAAAGTCCACTAAACTTACCACCAATCATGACATTACCATTGAAAACCTCAAGGTCATACACTCTGTTTTGTATTGTGGTATTCGGAAAGTCAGGAACTGCTTCCCAAGCAGAACCTGTCCATTTGGCCAGGCCATGATAATTGGTTCCTCCAATATCTATTGTAAAAAATCCTCCGGCGTATAGGTCGCCATTTAATTCCGCTAATGCGTAAATACCGTACTGGGTATCGGTAGATTCCACAAACCCAGACCCCACAGCGGACCATGCTGAACCGTCCCATTTGGCAATGCACGTTTGCATGGATGAGGAATATCTCCCGGCTACATAAAAGTCACCATTGATTTCAATCATGTCCCTGAGAGCGATACCAGAGCCTGTTGTAAATCCATCATCCCATTTTTGAGCATGGGTCAAAATGGATGTAATCAGACAAATGCCTGCAAAGAGTATTTTAGAGATGTTTTTCATGTTATTCAGTCAGATTTTTAAGTTAGGAGGCCTAGTACCTTCGTTTTAGTCAAAAGGAAACAAAGACCACTTATTAGAATATGAATTTGGCTGAATAACTGAGCTAATCCTTGGCATGGTTTATAAGAAGCAATTCTTCTTTACGAACAGCAGCATTTCTTTGCGAATGGAATTATTCGAGATCCATCAAAAAAAATGCCCCAGAAAGGGGCATCTTCAAAGCTTTGAAATTCAGTCTCGCTTACTGAAACACATACCTCACATTGACTCCAAAGGATCCGAAGTACAAATCTGTGGTTTCTATCAACACAAGCGTAGGTCGCCAGTCCGCACTGATAGAAATAGGCACATCGTCGATTTTGTAAGAAAGACCCAACTCTGCCGAGCCTGCTAATAATACAGTGTTGCCAAGAAAAACTGTTGGCCCCACACCTGCATACCAGTTCATCGGAATATCACCCAAAGGTTTGTAGATAAAGTCCCACAATGCATCCACCCCTATTCCATTGTTGCCGAATGAAACATCCGTGTGCAACATGCTAAACTTGCTTGTAGAGAACAGCGCATCCACGGCGACATTGCCACCTGTAACGTCTCCAAAACGCACACCCAACTCTTGAGCTTGTGCTATACTGCCAATGCCTGCGAATAGTGCAAATAATAAAATAATTCTTTTCATGTCGTATCTGGTTTTGTGTATATGAAGTCGCAAATCTAATATTCCAAATTCAAATTCAATTGACACTACCTTCTCTTTCAATTGAAATAATCAAAACATATTATTCCCAATCCTTCATGGTAATTTTGCATCATGAAGTTTGAGACGATAGTTGCGCTAGCTACTCCTCCCGGCGTTGGAGCCATTGGGGTCATTCGGGTATCCGGACCAGATACTTTTGCCATAGTAAATGGTATTTTCAAAGGGAAAGACATTACCACGAAACCCTCCCACACCATCCATTTCGGTACTATAAGGGATGGTGACGCCATCATCGACGAAGTGCTACTATCTCTCTTCAAAGCTCCAAATTCGTTTACCAAGGAGGATGTAATCGAGATCAGTTGTCATGGGAGCAACTATATCATACAGCAGCTAATAAAGCTACTTCTGAAACAAGGGTGCAAGCTGGCCAAAGCGGGAGAATTTACACAAAGAGCTTTTATCAACGGGCGGTTTGACCTGGCTCAGGCCGAAGCGGTTGCGGACTTGATTGCCGCAGAAAACGAGTCTATGCATGATGCCGCCATGAATCAGATGCGCGGGGGTTTTAGTTTGGAAATCAAACATCTCAGAGAAAAACTGGTACATTTTGCCAGTATGATTGAGCTGGAGCTGGACTTTGCGGAAGAAGATGTGGAGTTTGCCAGCCGGGATGATCTGAAAAAACTGATTCATGAGCTCAAAAAGGTGATCATCAAGCTAACTGAAAGCTTTACACTGGGCAATGCGATCAAAAATGGAATACCCACCGTCATTGCGGGAAAACCAAACGCAGGTAAATCAACTTTGCTCAACGCACTGCTCAACGAAGAAAAAGCCATTGTCTCAGATATACCCGGCACAACCCGGGATGTGATAGAAGATGTGATCAATGTTGACGGCATTGCTTTTCGGTTTACCGACACAGCAGGCATCCGAACTACGGCAGACAAAGTAGAAGCCATAGGTGTAGAGCGTACCTACGCCAAGATGAAGGAAGCTTCAGTGATCATTTACCTGATTGATCTGATCAATGATACTCCCGAGGAGCTGAAACGACAGGTCGCATACCTCAAAGAGCTGAACGTCCCCTACCTGCTGGTGGGAAACAAAATGGATGGGGCGCAAAAAGCACTGAAGGATCTTATGGATGCTGAATCGTCTATTCTGATCTCAGCGAGTCAAAAAGAAAACCTCGAAAACCTGAAAGAAGCACTCAAAACACTTGTGTCTTTAGACAGCTTCAAGACCGGAAATACCGTGGTGACCAACCTTCGACACTACGAAAGCCTGGTAGAAACAAACAAAGCCCTGGATGACGTCCTGGCTGGTATTGACAATGAGGTAACGAACGATTTTGTGGCCATGGACATCCGCAACTCTCTCCACCACCTCGGTCTGATTACGGGCGAGATCACCACAGATGATCTGCTCGAAAACATATTCTCCAAGTTTTGTATCGGGAAATAGAACTTCGAGTTGGTGTCATTGCCTGACCGGCCGAACCATTCCCAACAAACGTCATTGACTGAAAGGCTGCACACGAATTGGCTGTCATGGTGACTAGGCGTCCCCGAGCTGTCGAAGCATAAGACCGTCAAGCAACCAGATTGGAAGAGCCTCCCCTAGAATTGCAAACCGTGCACACCAAGCCGTCATTGCCTGAATTACATGCCTGCATAATAACCTTGTAAGTGAATAAAATGTAATTCTAGGGCAATCAGCTTGGTGGTAGTACATGTTCACCATGAGACTCCCCTAGAATTGCACTTTGATCGTACTCGAGATTCTTGTTAACGTAAGCAATTCAGGGAGTGACGAAGTGGACAGAGCGCACCACTTGCGAGGGGTCTTGAAGAAGGAATTACACATCTTGTTAACAAGCGTTAACGGGTGTTAACATTTGTTAAGAGGCTGTTTCCCTGCTATGAAATTTTTGCTCCTCAAAATAAATTGCGGCCAGATCTGGTTTTCCCCGAACATGTAAGGGCGGATAAAAATGTTAATTGATAGATAACCTTTTAATTCGATTTTTATGTTAGAGATAAAATCTATTTCCAAGCAACTCAAGAAAGTTGAGTTTTCATTCTTTAGCTTTTTGCTAATCATCACCCTCTCCATCCCACTGAGAGGTTTGTCCCAAAGTCAACCTGACGCCACTTTTACTGCCAACCTTTACAATATTGAAAACACGGTAAAGGAGACCTTCAGGTACAGCACAACGCTGAAAAACAACACAAAAGAAGCGCGCATGTATCAGCTTAAAGCTGACATTCCGGATGGCTGGAGAATATCATTCAAGAGCCGTGGAAGCAACATTACTTCCATCAATGTGGAGGCCAAAAAGACCGAAAGCATCAGTGTGGAACTAAAGCCTGCTCACGAATGCGAGCCTTCCAAATATGAAATACCCATAACAGCCTCTTCAGGATATGACACTTTAAGTTTTGTATTAGAAGCGGTAGTCAGCGGGTCCTACGATGTACAGCTGACCACCCCTACTGGTCTCCTGAGTGGCAAGGTGACCGAAGGCAAGAAAAAAGAGATTGCCCTGAAGATCAAAAACACAGGCACCCTGCCCCTGAGTAATCTCAATCTGTCTTCGCGCACGCCTTCAAAATGGGAAGCGACCTTCTCTCCCAGTTCCATAGACCTATTGGAGCCAGGCAAATCCTACGACGCTACAGTTACGCTGAGCATCCCTGATAAAACACTGCCGGGCGACTATATCGCAAACCTGACCGTAAAAAACACTGATGCTAAAAGCAGTGTAGATTATCGCACTACGGTACAAACCTCCGTACTGGCCGGCTGGATAGGCATTCTGGTCATTGTCATTGCCATAGGCATTGTCGTTTTACTTATTCGCAAGTTTGGCAGAAGATAGTTAGCGCCATGAGTGAAGCAATAATACAATTGACGAACCTCTCCAAAAGTTATGGCTCGTTAAAGGCTGTGGATTGTTTGAACCTCAACATTCGCAAAGGTGAAATCTTTGGGCTGCTGGGGCCAAATGGTGCGGGTAAAACCACCACCATACTGATGCTGCTGGGGCTGACCGAACCTGACGCGGGTGAAGTCCGGGTGTGCAGACACAACTCCACAAATGATCCCATTGCCGTCAAAAAGAAGGTAGGTTATATGCCTGACAGTCTGGGGTTCTATGATGACATGACCGCCTGGCAAAACCTCATGTACATAGGTGAACTCAATGGAATCCCTAAACACCAGCTGGAGCAGCTCTGCCTGGAGTGCATCAGGTCTGTGGGGCTGGACGAACAGGTCATCCACAAAAGAACCTCCACGTTTTCGCGCGGTACGAAGCAGCGACTGGGGCTGGCCGAGGTACTCATCAAGCAGCCGGAAGTGATCATTCTGGATGAACCGACCCTGGGTATAGATCCCATTGGGGTGAAGGAATTTCTGGATCTGATCCTAAAAATGAGCAGAGAAAAGGGACTCACTGTCCTCCTCTCGTCGCATCACCTAGAGCAGGTACAGCAGGTTTGTGACCGCATGGGCATATTTGTAAAAGGCAAACTGATGGCCGAAGGTGATCTGGAATCTCTGGCCCGACATCTGCAAACGGACAACCATTTTCAGGTACAAGTGACTTTGCAACATACTTTGCCCAATCCATGGAAAGATGAGGAGAAAGTCCTCGACATGGAGGCTGTCGAAAACGTGGCTGTGAATGGCCAAACCCTGGATATCTCCCTGAGTAAAGATATTACCCCTGACCTTGTTCGGTTTTTCGCAAGGGAGGGATATGATGTCACTGGGGTGCAAAAGAAAGGGTATCACCTGGAGGATATCTATCAGTCATATTTTTAATAAAGAGAAAAGGAAATATGGAAAATCTAATCAACGCTCCTACCATACCCGCCTCAAACCCCTTTTGGGTAATGGTAAGAAAAGAAATAGCCGGCCAAATCCGAAGCTGGAAATTTATCATTTTGCTGATACTGGTAATCCTCACTTTTTGGGGTTCCATGCTCGTTTCGATGAGTAACCTGCGGTCCATAGTGTCTTCGGTCAAAGACCCAGATTCGCTGTTTTTGTATCTTAAGATACTCACATCCACGGCAGGGAGTCTGCCTCCCTTTCATGTGTTTCTTAGCTTCCTGGGGCCTCTTTTGGGGATCAGTATGGGTTTTGATGCTATCAATGCCGAAAAACAAAACGGCACACTCAACCGCATCATGGCACAGCCTGTTTACCGGGACAATCTGCTGTTGTCAAAATTCGTGAGTGTGCTGCTCCTGATTGGGGCGCTATTGCTGACCCTCACGCTTCTGATGATCGGCTCAGGCATCATCCTCACCGGTGTGCTCATAGAAGCCGAAGAATTACTGAGAATCTTAAGTCATACGGTGGTTAGCGTTTGCTACATCGGGTTTTGGCTTGCCGTTTCTATTCTGCTTTCTATTGCGTTTAGACAACCCGCCACGTCTGCCCTGACGGCCATCGGTATTTGGATCTTTTTCACGGTGTTTTATGAGATTATCATCAACCTGGTGATCAAGGCAGTCATGCCCGATTCCGGATCTCAGTCAGAATTGCTCCAATTTTATGACCTGATCTTTAGCCTGATGCGACTGGCTCCCAGCCAGCTGTACTCAGATGCCACTACCGCCTTGCTGATGCCTTCTATTCGCAGTTTGGGGCCGGTGACCATGGATCAAATGGCTGGAGCTATCCCCTCTCAACTGCCATTGAAGGAAAGCCTGATGATCGTATGGCCGCAGGTGAGCGGACTGATTGCCGCTACGGTGGTATGCTTTGCCATAGCTTACTATAAGTTTATGCGGAGAGAGATCAGAAGCTGATGAAATCTGACAGGTGTCCTTCGACAAGCTCAGGATGACCTGTCGGGTTTTAGGAAATGGAAGCACATGGATGGCAACAAAGCATCCATTCGGCTTTAACCATCTTTCATGCTTTACCCACATTTAGAATATTGAGCACGATTGGGTTATTTGTCAGTGAAGGTAAACAAAAGCTTACCCCCACATTCGGTTATTCCCTCCTCTTTAGACCTAAAGCGTTCAATATATAACCTGGCCTTTAACCATTCATTTTCTTCTGCAAGAATGATGGATTCGTTTGGCCTCATAGAGGATCTGTAATATCCCGCATTGTTCATATCCATAAAATCATCATATACTTTATTTAAATCAAACTTCAGCAAGGAGTCCGTTTCTTTCCTTGCCAGCATCAGCACACCAGGCTCAAGGCTGAGAACCAGCTCCAGCCCGTCTGACAATTCCAAGGAATCTATAGGCTCATTTTTTTGGTGAAGTGATAACTCGTAGTAATATTCAAAACCATCGATTTGAAGCAAACTTGTTTGAGAACCTGAAGCATAAAACGTAGGGAACGACTCGTACCCCCCAGTATGCTTCCGCCCAGCCCTAAGCCCCATCAAGCGCATGGCTATGGCATTCTCAGATAGGTTGTGAGCCTGAGCTATCTCACGGGTACTTTGGGTAAACCAACCTTCAATGGCATTTAACCCATGAAAGTCTTCCAAATAGCGAACGATAGAAACCACCTCATTGTGGAGACTATCACTCAATATATGGTCATTGGTATTCGGATTGTTGAAGCTTAACCGCACTGTATCGGTTTTATTCCATTCGGGTTCATCTTTTATCTTGCCTTCCAGTATTCCCGCATTTGTCAGTAGCATTTCCAATCGTGCTACCTGACTCCTTTCGCTGGCATCAAACAACCCCCAGGGACCAAACGAACACAACAGAATGACAGAAAAAAGTGAAATCGGAATTAATCTTATGTCTTTTCCGCTCACCACCATGTAAATGGATATACCAGACAGCCAAAAAGCCAGTAAAATGGCTATGTATCTATTGATCGTAATACCATAGTCAGCCACCCTGATACCAATGGCTAAATACAACATGATAATCATGGGGATCAGAACCCAAAAATATCCTTTGTTTAAAAATGCAAGTGGGCTTTTGTTCTCACGGAGAGAGTATGGGTATGAGAGCAACATTGCCAGGGTACCCAATACCGCTACAGCTATAACCATATAGGTAATGATACCTGATGGCCAGTCCCAGGCAAAAATGATCTTAATAGAATAGCTATAAAGAATCAGGAAGTAAAGCCCCAAAAGCGGAATAAGCACATAGAGAATGAAAGTGCGCAATCCTTTCGGAAAATCCACATTGAGGTCTAGTTCATCGTATTTGTCCGGTATACCTGCTGCGAAAAACCATGTATTAAATACTCCGGAAATGAATATGAATATTTCAAAATATCGCTTTTCATCCACATCCACCTTAAACAACTCATCCAAAGCCACTAATGCCAGCACCAGGCCAACGTATAAAAAACCAGAATAAAGCACTGCCAGCAGAAAGCGCAGAAAAATCACACGATTAAACTGCCAGAATCCGTTTAAAGTACCACGACTCAGGAAAGGAGCAAATGAAACCAGCAGATGTGCTGCAATGGCCAAAATGCTGTAGCGTATATAAGGAATCTGCTTATTGAGCGTATCCTCCGAGCCGGGCAAGTAGAAATAAACCCCGACAAGAAGCAAAACACCCACACTCCACGCAACTACTCTAAAAGACCCACTTTGGTTGGATGCCTTTGAAAAAACATCTATCGCAAGAAAAAGGGCTACACCCAAATACCCGCACAGCAACAAGTTGATGAAGGGAAAGGCATTTTCGACAGAGTCTTCTTGTTCAACTAAAAAAATGGCAAAAAACACCGCTGTACATGCAGCCAGTATCACGAGCGGGTGTTTGCGAAAAGCAAGAATGGCCTGATTATACAAATGTGATAGTGAGGGTAGTTTCATAGCAGCCTTTTCCTATGGAATTTAACTCATAAACCCGCAGTTCCCAACTTGACAGGCAGAAGCATTTAGTTTAGGCGTCTTGTTTCCTATCTCAGAGAATGACACACTCAATCTCCCGACAAGAGCTACACTGGTTTAATTGGGGTCTCTATACGCACTCAACAATTGGATCAAAGTGATAATAAGAAAAAGCTTTCCTACAACTCAGAAAGCATGAAACATGGGTGTTTGAGGAAAAGCTGAAAGGAAAATTAGGCTGAGGTCTTTACGATTTATTCCTTGTAACAAGTAAACACTTGCTACAGCAAAGGATCAGAAGCTGATGAAATCGATCTTGAGATAAAACACTGAATGACGTCCTGGCTGGTATTGACAATGAGGTCACGAACGATTTTGTGGCCATGAACATCCGCAACTCACTGCATGATCCTGATTTGATTACGGGCGAGATCACAACAGGTGATCTCCCCGAAAACATATTCTCCTTGGGAAGAAGCTCTTTCCCACCCTGATTACGCCAGGAACGCTTTGAGATAATCGCTGAGCACTTTCAGGTCTTTTTCTTTGTCCCTTACCAGCTCATTTTCGTCGTTCTGATCGAATGATTCGTATTGGATTTCGATGAATTTCACACCTCTCTCGGTAAGCGCATTTCTCTTTCGGTCGGCATAAATCGCCTTTTGCCTGGCGCGAGTCAAACCATTTTCGATTTTTCGATTTGGGTTATCTACACTGTCGAGATCGCCTTCTCGCTCCAGCTCAATCACCAGATTGTGCCCGGCATAAAAAGCATCTACAGGCAATAGACTCCTTGTTCTCCCATCCTTATGATAGTCGCCCAGTATAAAACCGAAGGTCTGTTTGCGAGAGGCAGCCTCTTTCAATAACTCATCACAAAGAGTGATCAAATAGTGCTCATCACTCTCCGATTCCACCTTCTTTGCCTTTTGCTTCTTGGTGAGCCCGGTATCATTTGGCGCATCAGAAACGTAGCTATGCCCCTCCCTCACAACATACCAAAATGTGTTTTTATCTTTTCTTTCTGCATGAATGGCTGGTATTTTATCCAAAGCGCCCTCCGCATCCAGAGATCGAAGCAGTTTCCGGATGGGCAGCCCCTTTTTTTCATCTTTCGGAAAAATTCCAGCTTTTATAAAGTCAGGCATCAGCTCTTTTACAGCTATGACATTGGCCTGTTTGTTATCCTCCAGATAGGCGGAGATAACTCGATTGATGGATTCTATTTTTTCGTCTTGCATACTTTGTGAGCGCAATTTATCCATTAATTAATTCCCGCCTCTGTATTATTTCCAGAGGAGCCGACAGGCTTTGCTCACGCCAATGACCACCCCGCTTTCATATCTCGCTTTCTCAACGCTAAGGGTGATAAGCTTACTCCTTCAATCTCAAAAGGCCAATCACCTTATATCATCAAAGATCACGTAATTACCCTGTCATACAGTTTTGCGTTATGCGAAAAATCAATAAATTAGGTACCTACAAATTTTATTTACCCTTAAAAATGTATCGATATGCAAACGATCAATCTGCCACAAGTAAGACTGGCACAACTCCAAACACTCACTGAGGGCGTGCTTCAAATCACCGATCCTCTCACGGAAGTAGCTGCACAGGTACAGGCTGCTGCTGCAGCTTTTGTTGATTTTCAGGAACGACGCTGATACCTTCACCTCAACCTGTCAGCTGTCCTTCGACAAGCTCAGGATGACCTGTCAGGTTTTATCCAAGGACTGCTCCACCTCCATCAATAAGGCCAAGCCATTTTTTTAAAGAGAACTTAAAACCGATAGCATCAATCGTCATCCTGTTTTTAAGACATGCTACACGAAAAATTCACCGAACTAAATATAAATTTGCTTCCTGATTGCTGCTCAGTTTATTTGAGACCACCCCTTTAAATAAGTTTAGAATTAATCTCTTCATTTTGAATCTAAAAACACCCATCGGGAGGCTCAGGCTCCTGGCCATCTTAGAAGGTATTAGCTACCTGCTGTTCTTCGTTACCATGCCTCTGAAGTATGGACTGGATATCCTGCTACCCAACTATATCGTGGGTATGGCTCATGGGGTTTTGTTCATGCTCTACATCATATTGGCTTTACAAAACAGCTTCATTCACCGCTGGGGTTTGGGGTCTTCTTTCATCGTATTGGCGGCTTCACTGATTCCTTTTGGCACCTTCTATGCAGATGATCGCATTCTCAAACCCGCAGAATCGAGATCATGAAAAGTCTATTTGTCCTGCTTTCTTTGCTGGTGACCATCCAGTGGACGTACGTGATTAACTCTGGGGTGAACCTGCGCAAAGGACCTGATAATAAGAAAAGAGTGCTCACCACAGTATCGGCGGGAGAGGAAATCAACGTATTGGAAAAGACAAACCAGTGGTGGTGGCAGGTGGAGTACAAAGGAACAAAAGGATACATCGCCTCCTCCTTCATCTCCAGATCATATCCAAAAACGGCCTTTAAGTTGATCCAAGCCAACCCAATTGCTGCATTCGGTCTATTGCTGCTGGGAGTTGCGCTGATCTATTGGGTTGTACCCGGCAAAGCTTCCGACAAGCGGCCAGCAAAGAGTGGAAAAAAGAAGAAAGCTACAACTGCCAGGAAAAAGAAGTGAAGTGATTTGATTTGAGTTTGAGGTCATACCAATGAAAACCGTCATTCAGAGACTTTAGCGTGGGTTTGGCGTGGGAAAGTCGTAGGAATTTCTTAGAAAAACGGGGCTATAACACCATTTTAACGGATAAAGGCTCATAGTGACGGTGAGGCTGACTGCTGAAGATAGTTATGTCAAAATCAGGGCAAATGGTATAACAGGCAAACCCTAATCCTGATAAAACTCTACCAGGTCAGCGATAAACATCTCGTGCCAGCCCGTCACCATCTCATCATACGCTTCTTCGGGGATGTTGGTGTGATTGACCTCCAGAGACATGCCCTTCTTGTGCGGGTGAAACTTCAGAGTGACAATGGATTTATCCTCCTGATCTCCGAAATACCATTCTTCCACCAACTTTTTGCCCGGCTCAAACTCGAGTACTTTGCCCACTATGTTGCCATCCCACATGCTAAATTCGGCACCTTCCTCCAGCACAAACTGCGCTGGCGCACCTGTCCAAAGCTCTATGGTAGGCTTAAATGTGAGAGCCGCAAAAACCTCCTCAGGCTCAGCTCGCAGCGTAAAGTATTTTTTGAAGTCAGGCATATATTGAATTTATGCCAAAAATAGCTAGTCAGCAGGTGAATGCAACGTTCTATCCTGACATATACGCGCGAAATATGCACCACTCCTTCTTAGGGTTCGCTCCTGAGTTTCATAATTGGTATGATACAGTCCAAACCTGGCGCTGTTTCCTTCTGCCCACTCGAAGTTGTCTAGCAGCGACCAATGATAGTATCGCTCAACAGGCACTCCTTTTTCGTGGAGTCTGGACACTTCCGCCAGATGATCATGGATAAATGCTGCGCGAAAGGAGTCTTCGGCATCACACATTCCATTTTCGGTAATGTAGATGGGCAACTTGTATTTGTCATACACTTGCGAACATATTCTCCCCAACCCTTCCGGGTAAATTTCCCACCCCATGTCATTCACTTCTGCACCGTCCTTTACGCTTCTCTCTCCAAACAATTGACCGGGATTGAATACCCCTTTGATCATGTCTCTGGAATAATAATTGACCCCTATAAAATCGGCGTAGCTTTTCCGCTCAACTTTAAAATCACCTTGAGTCAGTGGAAAACGAAATTTTCCGTATGTCATGGCATCCAAAAAGATATTTTGAAATATGCGCTCCGTGAGTTGTGTAGCCAGTTTGGTAAGTGGCCGCATATCCAAGCGGTCGAAAATGCGCAGATGATGAGCCACCCCTACTTTAGGAGTCACGGTGGCACTCTTGTAAAATGAATGAATCAAGTTATAAGCTTGCAGGTGTGCCATACACAAATGCCTGGCGCCTTTCAGGAAGCTCTTGACATCACCTTGCTTGCCCGGTGGCCAGATACCTTCAAAATAGCCGAAAAACAGATAGACATTCGGTTCATTGATGGTGATCCAATCGGTGACCAAATCTCCAAGTTCATCCAGCACAAAACTTGTATAATTGATAAACCTTGTCACGGACTTTGGGCTGGTCCAGCCTCCATCATCCTCCATCCACAGCGGATTAGAAAAGTGCCAAAGCGTAACAAGCGGTTGGATTCCTTTACTCAAAAGCAATTCTATCTCCTTTCGGTAAACCGATATCCCTTCTTTTGAGAACTTGCCCTCCTCAGGCTCTATCCTGCTCCACTCAAGCCCCATCCTATACGTTTGGACGTTGAGGCTTTTGATCAGGTCCACATCCGCCTCTATCCTGTTGATGTGATCACATGCCACTTTGCTATGAGAACCGTCTTTTATTTTGC
Source organism: Cyclobacteriaceae bacterium (assembly GCA_039944535.1). Classification (GTDB taxonomy): domain Bacteria; phylum Bacteroidota; class Bacteroidia; order Cytophagales; family Cyclobacteriaceae; genus JAMZMI01. The sequence continues at coordinate 11,716 of JBDUYP010000013.1, read as the reverse complement.
CCTGCTCCGACCACCGGTACCAATTGTGGTTTTGTTCGCCTCCTTCTATGTGAGTGGCGGCTGTAGCCACTCCCATGAGAAGATCTTCTGGTAGTTTGATTGATTGCCCCATGTAAGGCATAAAGCTAAAGTGATAAGACGGACCATACCAAGGTGACGTGTTGTAATAAAGTTAAGTTTTAGACCTGAGAAAGCACCTCGTACAACTTCTCCTGCTCCATTGGTTTAAGTAAGAAGCCATCAAAGCAACCGGCATTCTGTTCGTGCTTAGCCATGATATCTGCCGTCAGGGCATAGATGGGTGTTTCGTTATTAGGGTTTGCTTCAGATTTGATCAACTGCGCCGCTTCAAAACCATCCATTTCGGGCATATGGATATCCATGAGAATACAATCAAAAGCCTTTGACCGTGCCATTTTAACCACCTCATGCCCATTGATAGCATGGGTGCATTTCATCCCCCAATTACTTAGCAGCTTCATAGACACCATGGCATTGATCATATTGTCTTCTGCCAGAAGTATGCTCTTGCTGATAAGTCCGTTTTGCGAATGCGATTCTTTTCGCTCCTCCAGCTGTTCTCTTTTGAGTGGCAATTTAAAGTAGAAGACAGAGCCCTTCCCAACTTCACTTTCTACATGAATGCTGCTGCCGTGTATTTCTACAAGCTTTTTGACTATGGCCAGCCCAAGACCTGAGCCCCCGTGCTTTTTGGTCTTATGAGATTTGGGCTGAGTGAAAGTACCAAAAACATTGTCGATAAAATCTTCGGATATGCCTATACCAGTATCGCTCACCCGAAACTCAATCTCGTCATTAATGGCATTGGTGGATATCAACTCAATGGCGAGTTCTACGCCCCCTTCTTCGGTGAATTTGATGGCATTGTTGATCAAATTACCAAGTATCTGAGTCAGACGTGTCTCATCTATTAAATAGCCCTTCTCTATTTTTTGGTCTATCGAAATGGCAAAGGCAATGCCTTTTTCTTTTGCCATACTCTCGTATGTACCATGAATATTTCGGATGAGCGCCCTGAGATTGGATGGAGCTGCATCCAGGGTCAACTTGCCTACATCAAGTTTATTGAAGTCCAGTATATCATTGATAATCCTCAATAGATTGTCAGACGAGAACTGAAGTGACTCGAGCAAATCCTCTTGCTCCGGGGTGGCCAATTCTTTCAAAAACGAAGTGATGGTCGTCACAGCATTGAGGGGTGTACGGATTTCGTGGCTCATGGTGGACAAAAAATCCTGTTTGACCTTAGACGCTTTTTCGGCCTGATCTCTTTTACTCATGATCTCTGCCCTCTCGCGCTGCATGTCGGCATCCTTTTGCATCCGCTCCATAGACACTATGGCTTCATAGCTATCTATGATCTTGCGTGTCTGCTCATTACCCAGGTTCTTCTTGTCTTTGAGATAGGTCTCAATATATGAGAGTGCCTTATCCTTATCTCCCTGAATTTTATAAATTTCGTAGAGCAAATAATCGCTCTTCATTTTGATATGAAGCAACTGATTATAGTTGGCAAAATTCAAAGCACCCTTCAGAGCATCAATAGCCCTGGCGTAATCCTTGATGTGATAGTGGAGTTCGCCAAGTTTGAAGTAGCACATACCCAGCCCCATAAGTTCACCGTTTTCGCGATGCATCCTGATTGACTCCTCAAAGGCCGATCTGGCCATGTCGTGCTGCCCTTTCTTCACGTATATTTTAGCCTTACCATACAGAGCAAAGGCCATTCCGCGAGTATCAGACACCTGGGTTTTGAGGTTCATCGAAAGGTCTATGAGTTTCTCTGCCTTTTCGGTATCTCCAGCATTGAGATATATTCCAGAAAGCGGATTATAGGCATCAGATTCCAGCTTTTCATCCCCCACCTCGCGTGCGGCATCCACAGACTCTTCATAAGCCAGGGTGGCGCTCTTTTGATCATCGAAATGTTCATAAATGGTACCCAGTTGGTAATGTACCCTGGCCTGATACTGGAAGTTGCCTAGTACCCTGAAAATCTCAAGTGCTTCGAGTGAATAAATAAGACTTAGGTGATAGTTGCTAGACTGGAAGTAAAACTGTGCGAGATCGTATTTTCCACGACCCCTCATGATTTCGTTATCCAAAATTTGATAAAGCCCAATCGCCTCTTTGGCCGTTTGTATGGCGGTATCCATATCCCCAATCTCCTTATAGGCATGAGAAAGCTTCTGCTTACAAAGCGCGAGGAGCCCGGCATCATCGAACTGGCGGCTTAGCTTCATCGCACTCTTCAGAATATCAATCCTTTCATCGGGACCTATGCGTTCCGTAGATGCTTTTTTTAGTTCGCCAAAAACAAGGCGTGCATCGGATAGATTGGTGTAATACATTATCTGCTCTACTAGCTTGTTAGGTAAGGTTAAAATACAGAGATCAGAGAAGAATGTATTGAAAAAGATAATTTTTTGCACAGATCGCCGCAAAACCTTCAATAATCGCTATTCTGGTTGATTGAAATTATGCGAAGCGTAAATTTGATAAAAAGCACGCATCCCAGCCCATAAAAATAGGTTCTGGATACGGTATGATATATTTTTGTGCGCTCACACAAGTGCTTTATTAATGACCAAATGGTTTTGGTTTTTCTTGTTCCTTCTACCTGCCTATCTCAACGCTCAGCAGTGTCTTTCTCTGCTGGATAGTGCGATTTTTTACCAGACAACAGATCGGGGGAAGACGGCTGAAAATCTTCAAAAACTTGTCTCCAGGCTTGATTCTAATTTTTGCGATAAGCAAATAGGATATGCAGAAGCCTACAACAACGCTGGCCTCCTATACTGGAAACTAAATGACAGAAGATCGGCAATCGACCTGCTGACAAAAGCGATGGATGAAAAACTGTTGGAGTACGATTCATTTGCTATAGAAATGTTGCCTTATTACGACAACTTGTATGCCGTATATCGCGATTATAGCGAGTATATACGGGCAGGGCAGTTTCTCAACCTTGCCGAAAAATCTCTGGCTAACCATAACGAAGAAGACCTGACCTACCTCAATCACCTTATAAAAAGCGGAGTGTTTTATAAGGAAATAGGCATGCTCAGCAAAAGTGGAGCCATGCTTGCAAAAGCTAAGGATATGACACTTCACACCCCTGTAGACGACTCAATAAAAGGAAGTGTGCTCATTGAGGCAGGGTCGCTGTACACACTTCAGGGTGAGTATAAGCTTGCAGAGCAGGACCTGACTCGCGCGATATCAATTCTTAGAACCAATTATCCGGCACTACACGCCAGAGCGGTGGACAGGCTGGCCAAGCTGCTGATGGAAAACGGCGAACTAGCCAAATCTGAAAGCAACCTGCTTAGCAACATAAGTTTTAAGAAAAGTGAATTTCCGTCAGACACCCTTCTGCTGGTAGAATCTCTCAACAATCTGGGGGTTCTCTATTTTAGAATTAATGACCTGGATAAGTCTAAGAAATACTTTCAAGACTTAGTAGATATTGGGGATTCACACCCTGAGATTCGTCCCTTCGGGCTAAACAATTTGGGAGCAATCGAATTGCGGCAAGGCAATACTGAAGCCGCTCTCAAACATTTCAAGGAAGCCTCGCACTATTTCGCCTCGACCTTCGGCACTCTGCATCAGGAATATGCCAATGTGCTGAACAACCTGGCTGGTGCCTATAATAAAATCGGCGATTATGATCAGGCCTTGTCATTGTACAATCAGGTATTAGATCTGGACAGAATCCTGTTTGGTGAATCTCACCCCAAATACGCAACAAGCCTTACGAACCTGGCGCATGTTTACAGGCAGCTGGGTTATATGGATGTGGCGGAAAGATTTATACGAAACTCAACTATTATCAAGCAAAAATCGCTTGGGCCCCACCATCATGAAGTGGCTAAAAGCTTGAATGATCTGGGGCTAATGCAGCTGATTTTGAAAGATTCTACTCAGGCTTTGCAGCTATTTGATAGTGCTCTCCACATCAACATTATTCATATACAAAAGATTTTTCCGGTTTTGACAGATGCTCAGCGCACACTGGCCTATAAAGATTTACAATACAGTCTGAGGCGGTTTTCTTCCATCGCATTTTCAGAAAAATACTTCAACACCAAGTGGTCAGAAAAAGCGCTCAACTATACCATAAACACCAAAAGCATCTTATTTTATGCTTCAGATAAAATGAGAAGACTCATTCAGGAAAGCGGAGATCCGGAAATTGCCAATTACTACTACAGATGGCGTCAGCATGGCATTGCTCTGGCCAATGCCTACCTCCTTTCTACCAGGGAAAGGCAGGCACAAGACATCTCTTTGGCTAAACTGGAGGAAGAGTACGATAACCTGGAGAAGGCTCTAACATTTCGAGTAAGTGCCTTTTCGAACCAATCAGAAACCACATTCATAGAGTGGCAGCAAATATCTGACGCCATGCTTGACTCTACTGCTTTGGTGGAGATTGTGCAGTTCAAACCATACGACCTGGAAATAGACTCTTCTGGCATACGGCAAGGTTTCAGAGATGAATCCAGATATGTGGCCTTTGTGATAAAGCCGGGAAGAGATTTGCAAAAGGTAAACTGGGAAGCGAACAACAACTTTAAGAAGCAATTTAGCCTTTACAGAAACTCCTTAAAATATTCAATAAAGGATTATAATTCCTTCGGGGCATTGTGGGCCAACATCGATAATCAGTTGCGCGATGTGCGCAAAGTGTATTTTGCTGGAGATGGTGACTGGCATGAGATCAACCCTAGCATATTTTACGATACTGCGCAATCCAAATATGTAGCGGAAAAGTATAAACTGCTTACGATTACGAGCGGAAAAGATCTCACCTTGAATCACCGCAACAATTGGGAAAGGACTGCCAGCGTATTTGGAAATCCGGACTTTAGCGTACATAAAGACCTTGATCTTGAAGAATTGCTGGGTGCGGAAGAAGAGGCGAAAGAGGTGACAGATGTTTTAAAAAAGGACAAGTGGAAAACAGAAGCCTATCTCACAAAAAAAGCAACCGAAGAGTCTATCAAAGACATCTCCAACCCGGGAATTCTACACATCGCAACACACGGCTATTTCAATGAAAATGAAACAGAAGAACCCCTCCTAAACTCAGGGCTATATCTGGCAACCAATGCGAAAAACACTCAGGAAGACGGCAAGGTAACTGCCTATGAAGCTATGAACCTAAAGCTTGACGAAACACTTCTTGTGGTATTGTCTGCCTGCGAAACAGGTCTCGGTCAGGTAGAAAACGGGGAAGGTGTTTTTGGTCTTCAACGGGCCTTTTTGGCGGCTGGATCCGAAAACCTCATCATTACATTGATGAAAATAAAAGACGAACCCACTCAAGACTTTATGAATTTATTCTATAAAGCATTTGTAGAATCAAGCAATGTGCAAATTGCGTTTTTTAGTGCCAGAGCAGAATTTAAGAAAAGCTATCCTGACCCTGTTGACTGGGGTGCGTTTATCTTGATATCAAAAAATTAGATCCCAAAGCTCCAGCTATCCGCGTAGATTATAATCTCGATACCGGGTTCTAGATCACCAAAAAGCTGATTCTCTTCATTAATCACTTCTTCAGGCACGTTGAACTGATCAGCAAGCTTGGAAAAAGTATCGCCTTCTTGTATGGTATAATAGATCAGTTCCTTTCCGGCAGCATTTTCCGGAATCAGGTATCGATAGTTGGGCACCAAATGCTTAGGGTCAAAAACACGAATCACATGGCCTTCCTGAACCAAATCTGTCTCAACCGACAAGCCATTCCATTCATAAAGTTTGGTATCCGCTACTTTCAAAAACCTGGCAGCCTCCTCCACCCTGACATCACTGCGCACGATATAAACTTCCGGTATGGTAAAACTCACGGGTGCGCTCGTGTAAACAATAATTTCTGCCCGCCTGTTGAAAAGCCTGCTATACCATGGGTCATGGTCAGAAATTAAGTTCTTTTCTCCATTTGGAAACACCCTAATCTGACTATAATCCAGTCCCTGATTATGTAGAAATTGCATAATACTCAATCCGCGATTTTCACTTAATTCATAGTTATAATCATGATCTCCAAAATGGTCGGTATGCGTGTGGATATCCACCATCACTACATTATCAGAGCGAAAAACCTTAACCAGGTCTTTGAGTGTTTCTTTCGACTCAACTCTCAAGTCATGAGAATCAAAGTCAAAATATATTTTTTCGAAGTTGTACTTATATCCATCATATGCCATCGGTTGCCATTCATACTCGATAGCGGTTCCATTTTCAGTAACCATATGATTCACCAGAGTATCTGAGAGCATTCTAATTTCAAAACGATTTTCATCATTGGTGAGAGTCAGCATTTCAAGAGTATCATTAAGGTTGAGCCTTATCACCGAACCAACCGCTGCATCACCTGCTATAGATTGAAAATTATTATTGTTGTCAAATTGAATTTCCTCACGGATTTCCACCTTGGGCCTTAACAAATGGTACCCCTCATATTCTTCAAGTCTGAACGCATACAAGTCGAGAGAATTTGATCCTTGTAAAATCAAATCTATGAGTGACTCTTCATTCATAAAACTCTTGAGAAGCTCTATTTCATTGTCATAGTCAAACTTGAAAATATCAAAATCAGTATGATTTCTATTGGTAGAAATGTAACCTTCTCCATTGTGCAATGAGAAGTAGTTGTCATCATAGCTACTATTGAATGGTGGGCCAATGTTGTAAATCTTAGGCCCGAAAAAGGATACTCCTTTTGCCAGATAATTGTCATAACCGCCATATCCGGCATGCCCATTTGACGAAAACACCAAAGCTCTAAATGTCGAAGAATAGTATGGGCTCATTTCATCGGCTACCGTATTTATCGTTTCTCCAAGGTTTACGGCTGGTGCCCATTCGTTTCCTTTTACCTTAAAACTCATCCAGAGATCAGTTCCTCCAATGCCTCCGGGACGGTTTGAAGCAAAAAACAGCGTATCTCCGGTTTGGCTGACATTGGGTTGTTTTGAGTCATATCCAGCCTTGTTGATATTCTCGTTTAGCACGATTGGGGCAGTCCATGCTCCTTCTTCGTTTTGACTGCTCACATATATCTTGCACCCCTTTTCACTTTCACACGAAGAGAAGTAAAAAGACTTGCCATCGTGACTAAAGCACCCTGTTCCTTCTCCCCACTTTGTGTTCATCTGTTGAAACGTTTCGGTCAGTTCCCAAGCGCCTTCCTCCCCTTTTTCCAATTCTAAAATATTAGGGAGCAATCCTCCATACTGGCCATCATAAAACTGTTTCTGTTTGGTATTTCGAGTAGTGGAAAGTGCTGCCATATTTTGAAACCGAACAAAACCAAAATCATGCGCTTCAGAATTAACTTCATCAAAGGGTTCCAGATGATGTGGATTTTTGACTTTGAGCATTCGTATGCCCAGCTTGCAGCCTTCTTGTTGGAAGCTTGCCAGCTTCTTATAATCCATAGATACATCGACCCAATTGAGCATCAGATCAAATACAGAGTCTGCTCGTTTGTATTCTCCCTCGGTCTTCAGAAGCCAGCCATAGTAGTATAGTACTTCTTCATGCCAATACCCTGAGTGAACAAGCGCTTGAAAGTGCCTTTTGGAAGCGTCATATTGCAGACTATGATACAGGCTCAAGGCAAGTTTCAAATGTACGTTTAGATTCTGTGGCTCTACTTCATGAACACGAGCATAAAAATCTACCGCCTCGACATATTTACCTGATGCGTAATATTTATCCGCCAAATCATGAATTTGATCAATGGACTGACCAAAGCCTGAAAGCCCCAGAATGACAAGGTATGTCAACAGTAATTTTCTCAAAACAATGGATTAGTTGCTCTAACAAGCTTGTCTTTGAACGAAAAACTGTAGCCAAACGAAATCTCAACTGTTGGGTCAAAAGTCTGAATGTTCAAAACCTCATTTTGGTTGATGGCCTTTGAGTTCAGGTCAAAACTGAAGCCCACTTTCCAGTTTTGATACCTCATACCTGCGAGAAATATAAATGAATCATTGTGCCTGTACCAACTACCTATTTGCAATAAGGTATTGAGCTGTGCACCTACATAGCGCGATAAATACAGTCCCCCATTTATCTGATAGCTACCCTTAACATAAAGGACATAAGCTGATGGATGAAGAAAATAATAGGCACATGTTTTCTTTCGGGCAGTAGCCACAGCCTTCAGTTGCACCGGCCTCCTTTCATTAGACATAAACCCATCACGCGGTTTGTTGATATTATGGATTGACACCCCCACGGTCATCGAATTCTGACTTAAAATCGGATTGTGGTGATCTGTATAGCTGTACACCATCCCATAATTAAAAACTGGCGCTATGTGATTATAGCTTTCAAACTCCTCACCAGCCAGCGTATTGTCATATCCGATATATGGGTTGTATTGAGAGCCGTATCGCAGATCATCAGTGTTAATCCTGGTCTGAACTATGCCTCCCTGCAAGCCAAAAGACAAGAGTTTTTTGCCTTCATAGTCAAAGCGGATCACGTATGCTCCTGCCAGTAACATTTGAGTAGTCTGGTAGATGCCTTCATAGCCTGACATTTCCTGAACGAAGGTAGCTCCCACTCCAGCAGATTGAGACACAAAACTCGTGAGTTTATGAATAGGATGAATGACGCTCACATGGCTCAGTTCCTTCAACGCCCCTTCTCCGTCTGTCACTGCAGATTTATGATTGATGGCCAAAGAAGTGGTTGGTTCCAGTCCGACAAAACCGGGGTTCAGATAAGCTGAAGACGCGAAGAACTGAGAAAACTGACTCTCTTGCGCTCGGCCTAAAAATGAGATCACCAAGAAAAAAATGAAGATTAAGTCCTTTTTCATCTGGCTAGAAAAACAGTTCCGGCTTTTTTGAAAACTCCCTCAGAGGTAGTCAAGACAGTGGAATAGAAATAAACACCCTGTGGTGCCCCTGAGTCATTTTTGTTATTGCCCCGCCATCCTACTTCCTCCATATTGGGGTTTGTAACAGACTGAGCAAATACCTCATGATTGAATTTATCCCATACGATCAACTCAACTTTTTCTATTTCTGCACCAATTAGAAATGGCCTAAAGCTTTTGTTCTCTTGCTGAAATCCATTTGGAGCAAAAACAGTAGGCACATAAAAATGGAGTTGATCTGAAACAGGCATAACCCCAATGGCAAGAAACAAAGACGTGTCTTTTAAAACCACCTTATCCAATGAAGTCAACTGACCTGAACTCAACACCTCATCCATGCTGCCAGGTCCCTGCCCAAGAGATCTAAAAGTGCCTTCGGTCAATCTCCGACTAATCACAGGAACATATTTATTGGCTCGTATTGGGTTTTCAACAGGAAACTGCACCAGATCAAGGTTGGTATAGTCAGCCTCTAGTGTGGACTCTATTTTGCCTTTACCCTTATGATTAATTAACCAAGCCTTCTCATCGGAAAGTCCAATAAGAGAATCTCCCGGAATCATCTCCTCACTCTCCGGTCTTACAACCTCAACCTTAACCGTGTCACTTGCCTGTACCTCGAATGAAATACCTTGATAAGATCCCTCATGCCCCACAGGGAAAGTGTACCGACCTGTCTGAGCAATAGCCACAGACATTGCGCCTTCTACAAAAGACTGGCTACCGGCGGAAGTAAAATTCCCTGACTCAATAAACAAACTAGATTTTTGAACAGATAATATTCCATTAATCAAAGTCAATTCTTCCTTAACATTCAGCTCGTCAGATAGGATGGTTACTCTGTTTGATTTATCAATCTCCAAATGCTCTACCTCAAGCTTTCCTCCGGTAATCTCCTGATCTGCATCTCCATAAAAAATCACATTTCCAAGCTGGAAATTGTCTCCTAAATCAAAGTTGCCCGATGTGCCCAAAAGTCCTTCATTAACCAACTCCCCAGACAATGTAGCATCCGTATCCACGGAAAGTATAGCACTCTCCCCAACGTATAGAACAGATTGATTGGGGATAAATAACCCCTGGCAATATAATTGGCTCACCAATAGAAAAGCAGCTATGATCAGGCTAAAGCGCATCTTAGGGGTTTGATTTTAATGCATTTACAATCTGCTCGACACTGGCCTCTAATTCGCTAATCCTATCCTCATAGCGTTCAGATTTGGCGCTTTCCTCTGACACTTTGGTCTTCAACTCATCAATTATCAATGACTGTTCTTTGATAGCTTCAAGTAAAATCGGTATTACTCCCGTGTAGTTAACTGATTTCATTCCCTCCACATTGGTCATAACCAAATCAGGAAATATTGTTTCCACCTGCTGCGCCAAAAAACCATATTGCTTAATTGGCTGACTAGGGTCTTTCCAAAAATAGTTGTACCCCTGCATTTCCTTAACTTTAGGCAAAACTGCACTGAGCCTAACAGTATCTTTTTTCAGCCTTATATCACTGGCCCCTGTTGCAGTGATCTGACCCTTATCATTGTACGTAACAGATCCTCCAAGCACTATTGTGTAGGTGTTTGCGGCAATCACATCAGCCAGTTGTAACTGTCCAGCATTGAAATCCAAACCAGTTCCGGCATCAATTGAAAGAGCCGTTCCGGCTCCACCAGTCAGACCATCACCAGCAACTGAGTTACTCAATTTGGCTTCTGTAATTGCTCCACCCGCAACCTTAGCTGTAGAAACTGCATTGTCGCTTATCTCTGTGTTACTCACCTGATCGAGAGCAGCCAGATCGCCAAGAGTTGGTTTGTTGATCAAACTCTCATAATCGCCATTAAAATCATCGGTAGCATCAATATCCAGATTTGCAGGAATCCCACTTAGGCTTCCAAACACGCCATCAAAATCATCAGAGGAATCGGTATCCCAACCGGATACATCCAGACCTGTGCCGCTGGAGATGTTCAGGTTACTACCGTCAAAAGACAAGTTCTGCAACTCGTTCGAGGCGTCTGCGTCAGCATCATCTGCACTCGTTACAAAACCTGAGTCATTGGTCAACTGACTTGTGGTAGTCGGTATCGTCGGCTTATTCATTAAGCTGCCGTAATCGCCATCAAAATCATCAGAGGAATCGGTATCCCAACCGGATACATCCAGACCTGTGCCGCTAGAGATATTCAGATTGCTGCCGTCAAAAGACAAGTTCTGCAGTTCGTTCGAAGCGTCTGCATCTGCATCATCTGCACTCGTTACAAAACCTGAGTCGTTGGTCAACTGACTTGTGGTAGTCGGTATCGTCGGCTTATTGGATAAACTCTCATAATCGCCATCAAAGTCATCAGAGGAATCGGTATCCCATCCGGATACATCCAGACCTGTGCCACTGGAGATGTTCAGGTTACTACCGTCAAAAGACAAGTTCTGCAACTCGTTTGAGGCGTCTGCGTCAGCATCATCTGCACTCGTTACAAAACCTGAGTCGTTGGTCAACTGACTTGTGGTAGTCGGTATCGTCGGCTTATTCGATAAACTGCCGTAATCGCCATCAAAATCATCAGAGGAATCGGTATCCCAACCAGAAACATCCAGACCTGTGCCGCTGGAGATGTTCAGATTGCTGCCGTCAAAAGACAAGTTCTGCAACTCGTTCGAGGCGTCTGCATCTGCATCATCTGCACTCGTTACAAAACCTGAGTCGTTGGTCAACTGACTTGTGGTAGTCGGTATCGTCGGCTTATTGGATAAACTCTCATAATCGCCATCAAAGTCATCAGAGGAATCGGT
>JBDUYP010000012.1:0-121773 GCA_039944535.1 Cyclobacteriaceae bacterium | reverse complement strand
ATGAATAGGATGAAAACCATCTTGCCAAACTTTATAATTCACGCCTTTACTAACTCTCTTAGCCGCAAACTCAAACTTCTTAAGCATCCATTCCCTCCGACCGTCGTTGGTCTGAGCAATTTCTTCAATCAATCTTTTGCTTGTAAACTTCTTTAAGTCCCTCATGATATTTTCCAATAGCTCAGATTCGCTACTAATGATAGCATGAAAATGATTGCTCATAATAACATAGGCATGAACATTTAGACCTTTGGACTGTTGACAATATTTGAGCGAGTTAATAATGATTTCCTTGTAGCAAGGCTTGGTGAGTAAGTCCACCCAATCAACTACAGTGACAGTGATAAAATAGAGCTCGCCCAATTCTCTCGCTTTGTACTTATGAGACATATATCGAAGGTAATGGAAGTCAATCGTATTGCAAATACTTATATAAATGGGCACGGATTACTAATCCGCATAGCGTGGGGCTACTCGTATTACAAATACAAAGCAAATTAGCACGCTTTACAAAAGCGCGCCAGTGGGAATAACGAGCTTTTGAGTCTTTTCAATAAAACACAGCAGCTTTCTGATGACCAGAAGAAAACTGTTATGGACTTGCTGTCCGCCTTCTTGCTAAAAGCTAATCTCAGGCAGGAGCTGGCCTGATTTTGGTTTACACTAGGTAGGGTTGGAAATTATTTCCTGTAAACTCTAATTAAGCTAATTCCAATTATAACCAATGCAATTAGTAGTAGAATGGTGTTTTTAATCCAACTATTATCATGACATGATATAGAGTGTTCAACATCAATTAACTCGATGTTCTTATACACTATACCGAGTACCTTATATGAATGGCTTTCCTTTTTTTTATCAGCTTTAATGGTTAGGGTAATTTCTTGACCTTTTTCAAGTAGATCGATATGTTCTTTTTCTAATGCTTCGAAGGCACAGTCCCTTACAACAAATTCACCCTCAGTTCCATTGAGGCTTATAACTAAGTGATAATATGTAAAGTCACCACCAGTTTCTTTTATGTAAGGTTTACTCTCGAGTATTCCTTTTATATTTCTGGTAGCTATCTCGCCATAATCCTGTTTAATAGTGAGACTGTAAACTACAAGTGCAAGAGCTACAAAAACCGTGATTATTGATTGGCTATCAATTTTTTTCAATAAAAACTTAATGTTCTTACTCTCTTTTCTGCTCATCAATCTTCCTGTTTATTGCTTCTTGAGTTTTATCTATTCCCTGATTGGTGAGATTTCTAAACTCCTTTTTAACAACATCTAGTACTAAATCAGCATTAAACCCTTTAGGTAAATTTGAACCTGCTTGGTCTTTGTAGCTATTGAAAATACCGTCAGCTAATTGTCGAATAAGAAATTCTTGCCCAATTTTTTCAAGCCCTTGTGCATCTTCATATTTGCTAGTATCTAACCCATTGACATCATAATCTACAGCCGAAGCTATCAGGTTTTTAAGAGTATTATTTTTCACAAACCCTGAGGCTATTGCATTAGCAAAATCCACTTTAGTTATATCGCCTTCATTTACGGCAAGTTGTCCAATAACATCTTTTGCAATACCAGCTGCTACCTTTTCAATTTTAGTTTGGAATACTTTTTTGAAAGACTCGGTAGCAATAACTTCTCCGGCAACTACGGCTGTACCTGCAGCAAAAAGAGCGATCGCTGAACTTTGAAAAACTCTATCCTGAGTAGCCATTTGGAAGCTCTGGCGATCCACTCCTGGGTGTCTCAAAGAAGCAGCTTTAATCGTTCCTGTATTTCTAGGACTGGGAGCATTCAACAAAGAAGAAAAATTACCATTTGCAAATTCTTGTTTTTGCTGCTCAAAAGCCTGTTTCCGATCAACGTCACTTTGAATCAAAGCAGCCCGTTTGTCAATAGCAGTATGACGAGTATTGTCACTCTTTTGAAGTACAGGTTCTTTAAGTGGGTTCGTAGGTTTGGGCTTATTCTGTTGCTGCTTTAGAAAAGACTGGAACTGTCTTTGAAGTTGAAGCAAAGGCGGACTTGCTTCTTCTAACCCATCCAGATCAATAAAAGTAACAGGTTTATTCCCCGCATATTGATAACTGGTGTAGTATGGATAGTCATCTTTCAGCGGATCCACACTCACAAACCTCGCCAGCCAGGCAGCATAGTACCTTGCTCCATAAAAATACAGCCCTGTCTCATCGTCACGCTCTTTGCCTACATATCTATAACGCTTCAAACTGGTCTCAGCGCTGTTCCTTCCCGAGCGATAGGAGGTGGAGCCAAAGGGATGGTATTCTTCATAAGAGATGATAGCGGCAACATCATCCAGCTCTAGTGTGGCAGAGCCAAGGTGGTTGGAGAGCTGGTAACGGATAAGTGGAGTAGGGGTGCTTACTGTACTTCCGGCATCCACCGTTAGTGTATCTGCCAATGCTATTCTACCAGTATTATCGCTTATGTGCAGCGTCTCCCTCTCGGTATCGAGTGTGCTATTTGCAGTTTTTCTATACACTTCGTAATCACCAAGATAAATACGTTCTTCAGTAATGTTTCCATTCTCGATGACCTTTCTTACCCGATTGCCGCTGGCATCATAGGTGTAATACACATCTCCACCACCGCCTAGGTCAGCACTTTGTAACCTATCTGAATAGTCCCATTCCATACTTGTCAAATGAGGCATTGCCTCCATGTTTCCATGCGCATCGTAGGTGTAGTGATTGGTTACAGCCGGAGTTGCGCTGTTGGATGTGCCTAGCAGATAATTATTTGTCGGGTTAGTTGGGTCGTTGTAATGGTAGTATTTATTCCAGTTACCCGAGTTGGCAGTATGAGCCATTTGCAGAATATTCCCCATCTCGTCATACTGGTAGCTTTGGGTGTACAGCTCCAGTGCAGTGGCTGTGGCGTCCGTTAGGGTTTGGATCGCCACATCTGAGTTGGAGGGAGTAGCAAGGCCTACCATCTGGCGGCCTGTCGCATTTAATAATCTATATAATGCGTCGTATTCATATTGCGTATCAGGCGTCACTTGTGCATTGTTGAAGAAAATGGTTCCTGCGCATCATCTGTCATCTAAACCCCTCCAATGTCTCAGGTGGAGTGGGATTCTCTATATCCTGTATCTCAATATCCAAATTGATCAAACTATTCGAGGGATTCCCTTTTTCATAAGCAACCCAAAAACGTTTGTCTGAGCAGATGCTAAGATCGTATTGGCATTTAGAAAAATAACCTGTGCAGCCAACTCTTCTCTCGAATATTTGATAATCTTTTTTGTATTCATAAGTCATGTAGCAAGATTCCATTCCACCCATGCAGTTGTACTTTATTATGTATCCAGTAGACATAAAATAATTATTCTCAACTTTTGTTCGATTGATTCTGAAATCATAATTATAAACCACTATGACAATGATGGAAGCAATAACAACTCCATAAACAAGTGTCTTTTCAATACTATTTTTCATCTAGTAGTAAATCTCTTGTTTCATTTCGACCCGTCTTTTTAATTACGTCAACGGTGAACTCCTTAATAGGATCCTTAACAGTATTACCCAAACCATCCTTGGTTTTGCCTCCAGGGATTGCTGTGAAAACTAATCTCAAGCCAAATTCCGTTAGTATTTCATTGGTTTGAGTTTCTAAATTTTTGATAGCTAACCCATCATCAATATCCAAGTCAACAAAGGTTTTGAGTGCTTCTTCTAGAATTTTAAGTTCTGGATTATTCTTACCGACTTTTCCTCCAAGAACCGACTTAAAGAATGCGTTGGCAATATCAATGTCTCCTAAATCAAAAGTGACCTTACCAGTATCTTGAAAGGTTCTGATGCTGTCAGATAAAAGTTGTGCACTTGCATCAACCAAAAACCTTTCAACAAAAGGTTTAGCAGCTTGGGCTGCTCCGGTCGCTTCTACAGCAGCAACCGTTCCTGCAGCAAAGAGCGAAACTGCAGAAGCTTGAAAAAACGGATCTTGTGTAGCCATTTGAAAACTTTGTTGATCTACTCCAGGGTGTCGCAAAGAGGTTGGTTGTAC
The DNA here is from genome assembly GCA_039944535.1 of Cyclobacteriaceae bacterium. Taxonomy (GTDB): domain Bacteria; phylum Bacteroidota; class Bacteroidia; order Cytophagales; family Cyclobacteriaceae; genus JAMZMI01. The sequence goes on along the minus strand of JBDUYP010000012.1, from coordinate 117,742 downwards.
AACTTCCTTAATCGGAGCAGCTTGAAAAGAAGTTTTGTTATTTGCTAAATCTGACTTAAACTGCTCAAATGCCTGCTTTTTATCAACCTGTCCTTGAATGAAGGCTTTTATTTCATTCAAAGAGTTGACCTGTGTTTTATCACTTTTAATCTCGCCTTGTTTGCTGAGATCATAGGTGGCTGGTTTTTTAAATGCCGACTTTTGTAATTCTTTCAGCGCAGGAGTCATTAACAACTTTGGTATTGCCTCTTCCAACCCATCCAAATCAATAAACGTAACCGGCTTATTGCCCGCATACTGGTAACTTGTATAATAAGGATACTCATCTTTAAGTGGGTCAGTACTGATAAACCTCGCCAGCCAAGCCGCATAATACCTCGCGCCATAGTAGTAGAGTCCAGTCTCATCATCTCGTTCCTTGCCCACGTATCTGTATCGCTTTAGAGAGGTTTCTGCTGCGTTTCTTCCTGATCGATAGGAAGTCGTCCCAAAGGGATGATATTCTTCATAACTAATGATCGCCGCAACATCATCTAGTTCTAGTGTAGCAGAGCCAAGGTGGTTAGAGAGCTGGTAGCGCATCTCAGATACAGGACTACCAACAGGCGAGCCTCCATCTACGGTTTTAGTATCGACCAGAGCTATCCTTCCAGTGTCATCAGAGATATGCAGCGTTTCTCTTTCAAGCTGCACTGTGGAACTTTGAATCTCTCGGTACACCTCCCAATCCCCGAGGTAGATTCTTTCATGAATCAGCCCACCACCTTTGTCCGCTACTTTTCTTACCCGATTTCCACCAGCATCATAGGTGTAATACACGTCTCCACCACCGCCAAGATCGGCAGATTGTAAACGATCTGCATTCCCGATAGCTATCGGGACCCAAGTCATGCTACTAAGGTGCGACATTTTAGTCATGTTTCCATGCGCATCGTAGGTGTACTGATCCGCTGGCTGTATGCCGTCAGTAGAGTTGCTAAGTAGTAGATTGTTAGTAAATCCAGCATTGTAATGATAATGCCTTGTCCAATTGCCACCTGTAGCGGCATGGATCATTTTTTCGATATTGCCCAGCTCATCATATTCATAACTCTCTGTATACAGGCGCATAGCTGTAGTGTTTTCAGGTAAAGTATTGATGTTGATGTCTGCATTACCCGGTGCATTCAACCCGATCAATTCCCGTCCTTCTGCTTCGATCAATCGGTAGAGCGCATCGTATTCATATTTTCCGTTAGGGCTTACTTCTGTATTGTCGAAATAAAGCGTCTGCTGCGCATTGTCGATCTGCTCCACAATATTACCCACAGGATCGTAAGTATAATTCAGATCCTGAAGAATATCTGCCCCCGTGTTTTTGGTGGTGAGCAAGCGTGTCAGCCTAAATGTTTTCACATCATAAATATAACGTGTCTGGCTGCCATTGCCATAGATGATTTTGTCCCTTTGTCCACGCTCATTGTAAGTAATATCGGTCACGAATGATGTGGCTGTACCAGCACCGCGGAGCTTAACATCGACTGCAGAAAGACGGCCGCCATCATCATAGCCGGGAAGTGGATGCTTATTTATTAAGGTGCTTTCTAACTGCTTGAGCAGAGGTTCCAACTGCCTTTACTGCTGCCTTTAAATCAGCTTCGGTGCATCCGAATGATTTACACCAGTTCCTTACTTCATTCGGATCATTGATATCAATTCTCTTTCCATCTTGTGGGTGTCTTTTTGTTTTATCGTCAGGCATATTATATGTATTTAGTTAATTTAAATAGTCTTTTTCAGTATGTGAATAATTTGAAATGAATATGTTCAGACTAATTGGAGCAGCCCTTCAACATCACGTCTAGTAATTCATGTTCATACCCTAGTCTTACTGCCTCATTCAGATGAAAACAGGACTTTTCGAACTCTTTCAATCTGTTGTAATTGTAACCTATCATGAAGTGCACCCAGTTTTCTCCCAAGTTCGTAGGGTTTTCAAGGTATTCCTCGAGTATCGCTGTGGATTCTGAAAACTTCTCCATTTTTTGGAGGATTTCTCCTTTTAAGACGAGTGTTTTTCCATCCTCAGGTTTTAATTGTTCATGAGTTAAAACATCTTCCCAAGCCTTTTCAGTTTCATCAATAATAGCGTATGAATCCGCTCTTAAGTAAAATAGATCGCCACAATATTTATAATCTTCATCATCGGTACATCTAGCAATTGCTTCGGTTAAGTATTCAATGGATTTATGATGTTGGTTTTTAGCTCTGGTAATTTCTCCCAAATTTGTGTAAAAGGTCTTTACATCACCTAATGGGAATTCATCCTCGTAATTCAACCATTTCAGTAAAATAAATTCGGCACTATCAAATTCATTATACTCTCGATAGATACGACTTAATTGAAGATAGCTTATTGGTATTACAGGATCACATATTAGTATTTTCTTATAAGTTCTCTTAGCCTCATTAAAATTCTTAATAGTGTAGAGAGACCACCCTAAAGGGGCAAGAGCATGACAAAAATCTGGCTTCATTTTCAGTAAAGAATCAAGTAATACAACAGCTTCTTTTGGTTCTCTTCTAGCTTTTCGACGGCCTTCCATGTATAATTGATATTGTCCATCAGTTAGGCCATATTGATTATTTTGCCCCGTACAAGAAAGGGGTAAAGTGATCAAAAAGATAATAAAATACTTATTGATGAATAGTCGCATGAATTCTAATAAATTCTGATTGAGAATCAATAATTGTTGGGATTTTATCTTGATCCGAATTGAAGGCATCAATCTTAAATTTGTCTAGTTTTTCGCCATTTTTGACTCCATCAATTTGATCTGAAGTTAGATATACAAGTTCCAAGCCAAGCTCCTGATTCTCATAAAGAAAATCGTCTAATTCAGATGGAGTAGCATTGAATAATTTAATGCCGTATTCTGCTAGCAATGCGTCGTTTAATATTTGATCACTTTTGGCATTGATATCCTCAAATAAGAATCCAAGAACAGGAGCTGCTGCTAATGCTGCACCCATGTCCCCATCTACCATTGCTTTTGAAGCTTTTGCCAAATCATTAAAATCTCCATACATCCCTATTCCTTCTGATAGAAGCTTAAGGCCTTTAGTCAATTTTGTTCCACCAGTTCTTTTTATTCCTCGATTCGAGTCACCTTCTGTGAAGTTCCCACTGTTCTTGGCTTGAGTTACTGTTTGAAGTTCTTCTGTTCCATCTGCTCTATAAACTTTAACTTGTCTTTGCTCAGTTGGAAATTTTGATACTTTTCCCTGCTGAGATGTCGAAAAGCCTTGAGAAACACGATCTCCTTCGATACCTTCTGCAAGTTGTTTTGCTGCTTCTCCAACTTGTTCTCTTGCTTTTGATTTAGCAGTCTTTTTTAGTTCAGCTCCCCCATCAACCTGCTTCGTCTCTAGATTAAAGGATATTTCTAACGGGTTTTTTGTATCTGAAGATTGATTGGGCTTTTGGCTTTTGCTAGTAATAACAGATGCTCGAGAAGGCGCTGCATTAACAAGTATTTGACTTTGATGAGAGCCAGTTATAATAGATGCTCGAGAGGGCGCTGCATTGACCGGTTTTTTGGTTTTAGTATTTTGCCTACCATCAATATCCAAATCACCCACCGGGTCATTGTCAGCATAATTATAACTATTCAACTGTGGATAGTCATCCTTGAGCGGATCCACACTTATAAATCTCGCCAGCCACGCCGCATAATACCTTGCTCCGTAGTAGTAGAGTCCCGTCTCATCGTCACGCTCTTTGCCTACATATCTATAACGCTTCAAACTGGTTTCAGCGCTGTTCCTTCCCGAGCGATAGGAGGTGAAGCCAAAAGGATGGTATTCTTCATAAGAGATAATCGCCGCAGTGTTGTCCAGCTCTAGTGATGCAGAACCTAAGTGATTAGACAATTGATATCTTATAATAGTAGACGGACTGCTGACCACAGTCGTAGCATCGACTGTTAACGTGTCAGCCAACGCAATCCTTCCGGTATCGTCTGAGATATGAAGCGTTTCTCTTTCGGTATCTAGTACGCTACTCACCGTCTTTCTGTACACTTCAAAGTCACCTAGGTAAATTCTTTCCTCAATGATGTTTCCGTTTACAATCACCTTTCTTGCCCGGTTGCCTCCGGCATCATAGGTGTAGTACACGTCTCCACCACCGCCAAGATCGGCACTTTGTAACCTATCTGAATAGTCCCACTCCATACTTGTCAAATGAGGCATTGCCTCCATATTGCCATGCGCATCGTAGGTGTACTGATCAGCTGGCTGTATGCCGTCAGTAGAGTTGCTAAGTAGTAGATTGTTAGTAAATCCAGCATTGTAATGATAATGCCTTGTCCAATTGCCACCTGTAGCGGCATGGATCATTTTTTCGATATTGCCCAGTTCATCATACTCATAACTTTCCGTGTACAGCCGCATGGCTGTAGTGTTTTCAGGTAAAGCATTGATGTTGATGTCTGCATTACCCGGTGCATTCAACCCGATCAATTCTCGTCCTTCTGCTTCGATCAATCGATAGAGTGCATCGTATTCATATTTTCCGTTAGGGCTTACTTCTGTATTGTCGAAATAAAACGTCTGCTGCGCATTGTCGACCTGCTCCACAATATTACCCACAGGATCGTAGGTGTAATTCAGATCCTGTAGTATATCTGCCCCCGTGTTTTTGGTGGTGAGCAAGCGTGTCAGCCTAAATGTTTTCACATCATAAATATAACGTGTCTGGCTGCCATTGCCATAGATGATCTTGTCCCTTTGCCCACGCTCATTGTATTGGATAGCAGTTACAAATGGGGTCGCCGTGCCAGCTCCCCTCAATTTGGTGTCAACAGTTATCAGCTGTCCTCCATCATCATAGCCGGGAAGTACCTCGCTATTGTCAGGCTTGGTCATGCTCGTTGGTCTGTTTTGAGCGTCGTAGGCCGTAGATTGACTAAACACCTCAGATTCCAGCAAGGATGCTACAGCCGTGAGAATTCCAGAAACAGTCGTTTCACTGTCCAGACTCACCCAATCCGGACTTGTCTGGTAGGTGGTAGCCACTTGCCTTTCACTGCTCAGCGGGTTCCCTTTAAAATCGAATGCCATATTCTTCACCATGCCTGCAGAGTCAAAAATCAGGTAGGGCTGACCAATGTGATTGTCGTCCGCAGGGGAGGAGAGAGACTCACCATAGACAGTCATGGAAAGCAGTTGCTCTGTTCCCGGTGTGCCGTCATAGTCAGGCGTCATATACGTTTTCGTCGGCCGCAACAGTTCATCATAGCCAAAGCGAAACGCCTGACTTCTGCTGTCCCAGCTTCTGAGCGGGTTACCTACTACATTGGCTATGGCATAGCGCGTACCATTGTCGAGATGAGTGGTTTTTATAGGCTGACCCAGCATATTATAGGTATAGGTAAAAGCCGTACGCCCCTTTGCATCAGTAATGCTCAACGGATTGCCCTCTATGTCCAGCTCAGTAGTCATCGTGTAGTTACCATCAGTAGCATTGTCGTCTATCGTCACAAATGGCCTACCCAACACATCCATGTGTATCACCTGAGGGGTATCGTTGTGTTTGGCCGCAAGCCATGCCGCCCTTTCGTCCTTATCCGTGGGTTCAGGGTCGGTAGCTGGGTCCGGGCTGTTGCGGCTGGTGTACCACAGACTGCCGGTTACGGTATCGTTCTGGTCATAGTTCTTCTGCTCCCAGGGAGTAAACTCCACTCTTGTGAGGGTATCATCCGGCATTTCCGTTCTGACCGCACGACCAAGGGGATCATAGTGGATGATGGGCGTCACACCATATTCTACCAGCTCGGCCTCTGTTTCGTAAGCTTCCGTGCTGCTGAAGTAGGGCTCGTATTGTTTGATAGGGTTACCCTTGTTGTCCAGTATGGTACGGCCAGACCCCACCCAGCGGGGATCGGAATTAACCAGTATCAAATCATCATTTCCGTCTCTCAATAAATCACCGTTCCCGTCTCGGGAATAGGCGTCACCTGGAGCCACCTTGTTTTTCGTCATTACAACCTGCCCCAGTCCATTGGAGTACGCATAGCTCTCCATCCACCTGCTATTGCCAGCACCGTGTTCTTCGCGCAGCTTGGAGTACGCATAGTTTGGTTCCTGGTTGTTCATCCAGTTGAAAAGGTCATACGAGAACTCAGCAGTTGGATCAGCCAGGCTATCTCCGTCGCTATCCCCGGATTTGCCCATCACGGCCAGTTTTGTGACCATACCCAGGATGTCAAATTCGAAAGCTTGTCTGTTACCATTAGGGTCAGTCACCAGATCCGGTTGCAGGATGCGATAGTCATATTGTGCCTGAGTGGTGCTACCCAGTTCGTTCGTAGTTTGGGTTAGCAGCAGCTTATAGCTGTCGTAGGTCAGTGTCGTAGTATTGCCAAAAGGGTCCGTTTGAGCGGTTTGCAGATAGAAGTTAGCCGCATCGAAGGTGGCTTTGCCTGAAGGAATCCAGTAATTACCATCAGAAAGTAAATCCACGTAAGCTCCTTCGCTCAGGATGGTGCTGTCCACTCGGGTAGTGCTTTCATTGAGAGTGTCCGTAATTTGCCCGGCCGTTAGAGCCAGTTGATATGTTTCGTATGGTAGCGCGTGTGAAGCCACCGACCCAAAAGCCAAAGGAGTGGCTGTCATGCTTTCATCGTAATACAAAATGCGCGAACGGGAGAGCAGTCGCTTTTGCACGCCCGTAGTGGGAGCTGTGTCATAACTGATCAGCGAAGCGCCATTAAACTCAGTGAGTAAATCGGCCCTTGATGTTTCGCCAGGTGCTACATGTGCCAAGCCGGTTAGCTGATACGATTTGGCTTCCGATGGAACCCCCAGCCGGTAAAAATTGGCATTGTCAGCTTCGTTGATGAGCGTGTTTTCAGATATGGTTATCAGCATGGTGTCCTGTTCGGCATAACCAGCCGAAGATCTTCTGGGGTAGACAACTGCAGCAGACTTCAAAACCTGCCCATACACATCGGTCTCCAATGTGAGCTGGTGGCTAACACGGGGATCTGAGATGTCTCGCTCGTATTGATAGGCGAGTGTTTCGGCCGGAGTTACCTGGAAAGAAGCGTAATCTCGGTCCCGGCGTTCCGAACCTCTTGGCTGGATTACCTTGATCTCATAGGTGTTTTCCGTTACCACATACGGGACAGCTTCATTTGCTGAACCATCCTGAGAGAATACCTCTTGTCGGAGAGGACTGCCTTTCAGCGCCCGAGCGGCTTCCCTCAGACCGTCATTCCCTCGTAGGAGGGAATCCCACCCGGGCATTACATTTTGAGCAAGCGCAAACGCATTGCCATCTCCACTCCAATATTCTGTGGCGTATTGGCCAAGTATTTTTTCCTCTTGCTGATAGAACCCGGTATGAAACCATGTCTTGGTGTAAATAGGAGGGACATGCAACACCTCTTCGGATGCATTGTAGCCAGGAGGAAATAATCCCGGGCTGGATGGCCCCATGCCTTCAAAATCGGTGAAGTCTTCTGTATCCCATTGCTCCACCATGCCAAAACCCCTAAACTCGCGTTCTACACCATCAAAATAACCGTGGTGGTAAGCATACTTGGTTACGAACCTGTTTCGGTTCACTTCATCCCAAACTTCAACCCGCTCCACCACCTGAACGGGAAATGGTAGCTTGGTGACCCAGGGTGTTCCTGCACGTTCATCGCGCAGATAAAATTTTGTAGATGGGGCATACTTCAATCTGGTGATGCTGCCCATGTTGTTGTTGACTTCTGTAAGGAGGTAAGGTTTCACACTCCCCATCAGGTTAATAAACTTTATGGACGGAGGGTGATCCCCTAAAACAGGGGAGGACCACACCAGGCACTGGGTTCCCGACCCCATAAGATCCAGAGTGGTGATCTGCGTGAGGTTATGTGTGGGCAGCCTTTGGCTGATGACCGTCTCATCACCAAAAGCATTTCCAGATTGATTGGGGAAATATTTTACACAATCATCTGCTATATATATAATATCTGTAGTTCCCGAACCATCCACGTCAGCCAGTCGGACGCGCTGCTGATTGAAAATCTCCGGCGCATCAAATAGGGGTGCATTGTCAAGTCCTACTTTTGATCCGAATAAGCCATAACCCATATTCGGCCAGTAACACACCGATCCATTTTTGATTCGCACTATGTCTGTCAGACCATCTCCGGTCATGTCCGCCAGATATACGGATTGATCTGGGTCAGAAAAGACAATCTTTGGCCCATTTTCTTCTTCAAAGCTTTGCAGTGTTTCGTAAGAAGGGCCAAAACCTTCCTCGGCTTTTGATGGATAACATATAAAACAATGATCCCCTGTCATGATCAAGTCGGCGAAACCATCACCGTCAAGATCTATTCTTCTAAGGTCCGGGTCACCCCAGTTGATATTTGGATCGCTTTCGAAAGGTCTGAAATTTTCCCACTGACCTGCTTTGCCTCGTTTGTAGTAGCCGGAAATAGTGTCACTGTAGACCACCAAATCAGTAAACCCGTCCCCGTCCAAATCGACGAGCTGATGACCAGCGGCTATAGATGGCCGATCAATAACCTGCGTAACAGGAGCCAACCTTGCCTCAGGATCAGGAGATTGGTTGGCAGGGAGATCCTTATAGTAATTCTCATCTCCAAGGTTTCGTTTGAAATACCAGCTGTTCCGATCCTCAATTAATATACCAGCCAGTCCATCACCTTCAAGATCTGCCCATTTGTATTGAGACCCGTCAAGTCCCACTGGTAAGTTTTCTAAATCTTCCGCAGAGTGTGCATATATGTTAGGGTCAATGCTGGCTTCACTGTAGGCAAAGGATATTGGAGGATACGTTTCAGAGGTATAGGTCCCGGGTGTAGCGGTTTCTTCAAAACATCGGTGCTGTATGCTGGTGACTCTGGATGCTATTGCATTTTCATCATAAGTGGTTTCCGTGGACTTAACCAGATAAGGGTAAGCAGCAAGATCCGGATCAAACTGATGGAACATCAGGAATCGCCTGCATAGCCGATAGGTTCTTATTTCAAAACCGGACCGAAAAGTAGAAAAAGGATCCTGACGAACTGTCCATTGATTAACCTCCGTTGTTGATGGGTTAGAAACATCATGCTCACCATAATCCAGTACCAGCTTGAAATGCCAATTGACAGTGCTGAAATAATCAGTGTCATTTGGATCATAGGGCAAATCAGGGCTGTAGCAGATCGACTTTAAATATGTCTTGTTGAAAGCACCGCCATTGCTGAGTCTATTCTTTTCACTCAGCAGGCTGCCATCTATGTTGTCACTATTTTCTTTTTTGTAATTATAAAGTATGATGTTCCCTTTTTCATCATAACTATATTCCAACATCCATTCAAATACGCGGGAGTTGTATGAAGGGTCTACCACTTTGGATGTAGCTGATTGACCATAGACGGAGGTAATATTATCTTTTGTAGTAACCCTCCAATGCGCTATTCCTGAAGCCAGGTTTGTGAGTTTCTGAATTTTGGCGTGCAGTCCCTCTGTTCGTGGGCGATAATTTTTTACGCTAAAGCCATTTCCATCATCTGCAGTAAACACCGGATTCCAATTATTCTGACCGTCCAGTTTTGGTACCAGATCTTCAGCGCCAGCCAGGATAAAGACGTCACTTTCTTCATTGTCCTGATATTTCGGTAGGCCTTTTTGAGTTTTGCGAACAATGGATGGAATCCCTATGTTCCACCCCATTCCAAACTCCGAATTTCCCCTTCCTGAATCATAATTGAGCGCGATTTGAGGCGTAAAACCATTCCTTCCGGGGCTGATGGATACGGGCACTGACATACTCCCCGTTCCGGTAACTGCATTGGCCTGATATTTCTCACCGATGCTGCTAATTGATCCTCCACCTTTTGGAGCAGAAATACCAGGCGTTCGATTGCTCATTTCTGATGACCCAGCTTCATTTCCAGTGTCTACACTCTGGCTTTCCTTTTGGTTTTTGAATTGCATAATCAAGTTTTTAAAGGCATATAGCCATTTTTTACTTGGGAATGAGGAGATTCCCTAAGACTGAACCCGTTGTATAACGAATGTGCATTACCAAATATTATTAAAATATATTAGATAACAACACCATTCAATGTCACTTAACATTAAAGTAACGAATTTTTATTTTTTCAATTCTTTGAATCTTAAAATAATTTAAACAACTTAACGTTTCCAATACGTTGTTGACCACAAGTCAAGCGAGGAATTCATTGCCTTAACGGATTCCGTCCTTTTTAATTAATACATTTATGGCGAGTACACAATATGTAATCGAGGGGAATCCCTCTGCCCCTCCCAAAGAGGTTGAAATTCAAATTGACCCAACAGCGGCTAATTTATCCGGAGATACACCTTATCAGGTTTCTGGTGAGGTCAAGGATTACCGGGGATTGCCCCTGGACCAGTATACGGTCAAGGCATTTCATGTTCGCACCTCTGGTGAAGACCTGCTCGGCACAGCAACCACCAATGCAGAAGGCAAGTACGTAATTGGATATATTAAGGATGATATTACGGATGGTTCCGTATATCCTAATATCAGGATGCAGGTAGAGTTAAGCAGTGTCGTTCAACCACTTTGGTCAAATGTCATTGTAAGTAATTCACCAATCATAGCGGTAAGAAACCTGTTTGTTGTTCAGATAGGGCAGGAGTTCTCAGGACCTACACTTTTTAGCCTGGTCGGGGACTTTTATGTTGCAGGTAACTTTACCAACATTGCGGATTTTCAAAATCTTACTGATTCTGGAATTGCAATACTCGCCTCTTCTGGCGATTTTCCTGCTAACATCTTGAGTTCCTATCGCGATGCAAAAATTAACAATGCCATCAGTGATCCTCTTTATAATTCTATTGCGCTGGAGGCATACTTTGGATTTTATGTAAATGGGCTTGCTCGATCTGTAGTCACACTCCTAAATTATTCGGATGAGCGATTGAGGCAAGCGCTGGAGTACGGCATAGATAACAACTACCTATCTGAGGATTTGGATATTGATGCAGTGCTTCTTGCCATTGAGAACCTAAGGGCTTCTAACCTCCTGTATGATGAGATTACAGGTGATAGCTACATCAAGCAGATTCTTGTTGACGTGGTTGGAATTGATGGTGAATCGTCTGAAATACAAGCTTTCGCAGACTACTATTATCTTCATAACAATGAAGAAGATTTTTGGGATCAATCTGGCTTGGTAAATGTATTTGATGGTGCAGATCAGGCGGCTAAAGAAGCCCGAAGAGATAATGTAAAACGGGCTTTTCAGATTGGTGTTATTGCTCAGCAGTATGTACCAATGATCCAGGTGCTTTTTGATAATACCACTGACGTAGAAGATTTAACCTTAAAGACAGAGGCTAACTGGGAAACCTATATTACAACTGCGGGAGTTCCAAATGTGGATAGTCCAACGCCAATTGATACAGACCTTTATAAGTCCGCTTTGCTCACTGCTGTTGAGCAGGCTTTTCCTACAAAAGTATTGCTTCATCGTATGGAAAAAACGATCGATAGTAACGATCCCGTCAATACATATTATACCAATGCAGAGGTTTTTTTAACGAATAATCCGGATTTCGATATTAGCAAGGGAAGTCCCCGGGATTATTTTGATACGAATTCCATAACAGATGAGACGTTGATTGAGGAATTGTTGGAACTGAAGAGGCTGTGGCACCTATGCAGAGGTTATAACAAATGGAAAGGAATTGATACGTTAAGGAACTTAGGGCCGGCGGGGTTCACATCTGCTACACAAATAGCCGAAGTGGGTGAACGAAAGTTCGTCAAAGCGTATGGGGCCAGTTTTGATAACTTGTTTCCAGATCAATTTCCGGGAGTTACGGGTGCCGAAGAGGCTTTAAGAGTATATAAAACAGCTGTAAAACGTGTTGCTGCGGCAAGCCAGCTTCAGGTCACCTATAGTCCGTCAGTTAACAATATTAGCACAGGAGTTTACCGTGATTCATCCATTGAAGACGCAGACAAAGAAAATAATCCCAGTTTAGAAGTCATTTTTGGCTCTCAGGACTATTGTACCTGTAAACACTGTAGATCTTCATTTAGCCCATCGGCTTATTTAGTGGATTTGATCAACTTTCTGAAATTAATTCCAGATAGCAGCAATGCCCCGGATACAGCATGGGATGTGCTGAAGCAGCGCCGACCGGAATTTGTCAATATTGAGTTGTCATGCGATAACACGAATGTCACACTTCCATACATTGACATTGTCAATGAAGTGCTGGAAAATGCTGTAGCCGATACACCTGATTTCGATAGACAAACTACGTTGAGTCAGGAATATTTGAGAATTGCTCCCGAGCATCTCAATGAGAATGCATATGCAAAACTATTTGATGGATCGACCAGTGCTGTTTATCCCTGGAAACTTCCTTTTCATCTTTGGAATGAGGAAGCCAGCAGTTATCTGGGACTGGTTAATGTGAAAAGAAACGCAATAATAGCAGCTCTGGTCGGAAGTGATGGGTCTCTTTCTGCAAGTGAGGCATTGGTTAGTTTGGGTGTTTCTGATCAGTTAAAAACGGTATTGGAGGATAATTCTGCCTTCCAAAAATATTATGGAGGTAGTGGAAGTGGTATCACGTCAAGTCAGCCCATTGAGATAGAAGACTTGCTGGCGGGCGCGGGGCTGGAATACAATGATTTAGTGAATTTGTTAGAGTCCAAATTCGTAAATGCGGATAATGAGGTAATTGAATTTAATCCTGCAGACTCCTGTTCTGTAGAAGATGCCAACCTTAGTTTTGATGGCGACAATTCCCAATTTTTGAGGAATCTACATCGTTTCGAAAGGCTTAGAAGAATATTGAATTGGAAGGTTTCTGAGCTGGATCAAGTTCTGACTGTAGTCGAAGCTATAAATTCAGATCTAAAGATTACTGAACTTGCAGGAATTCAAAGCCTATCCGAGAAATTCAAAATCCCGGTCTCTGATATAGCCACGTGGTATGGGCCACTTTCAGAAGTAAGCTATGAAGGAAAACCATCTCAATTCGATGCTATTTTCCTGAACCCTGTTATTAATAAGGATAGTGCCGTGAGAGCCAGTTTTACTGCTGGTGATGTGACTTTGGTTGCTAGTGGTCAACTTGATGCCCTAAACGCTCCAATAGTATTGGCCGTGACCAGATTGAAACCGGAGGATTTGCTTTTATTGACAGCAGACCTGTCTAGTGCCACCAATGCCACCAAGGATGATCTGGCGTATCTGTATAGAGTGGCTTCATTCACAAGGGCGTTGAAAATTTCGGTGCAAGACTTCATCACAATCAAAACGCTTTTCGGTGACAGTTTTTCAAGTCCGCTTTCGCCGGCTTCTGGGCCACCAGCTGTTCCAAATGACACATTGATATTCCTAAAGAATTTTGAGGACTTAAGAAACTCCAATTTCAAACTTGAAGATTTGAAGTTTCTTTTCCTTCATGAAGACCTTAAAAAATTCAAGTTGGATGATGCCTCAGCGACGGGTTTGTTTACCACTATTAGAAATGCATTTCAAACGCGTTTGGGTGAAAAGAATATCGGATTGACCAAAACGGAGGAAGATCTGCTCAATCTGTTTTTGATTTTCTTTAATGAAGATGTGGCTTCAGCCTCCCTGGATCTGGTGCGGGACGTTTCGGATGAGGGCGAGGCAAATACCTTTATTGATACTTATTGGACTGAGCTTTCTTCTGATTTGGCCGGTATAAAGACGAATCTTACTTCCGCCAGTAAGCTCACAGACCTTCAAGCGCGGATTAATGCCACGATTACCAACTTTTTTGATGCTCTGGTGACAGAGCTAAACCTTGAAACCCTTTTGATCCAAACCTTGACGGATGCCTATGACTATTCGCAAGAATGGTGGATTAAAGTGTTTAAGGAGAAATTGGATGCTGTCGATTATTTGATCAGTGAAGATTTTGTGATCAGCACGGGTGATGTAACGGCCATTCCGGATTACGATACACATATCTCACAAAACCTGGTAAAAGCTATCAAGTGTCTACTGGCCTTATCCAGACTGAACTCAGAGACAAGGCATTTGGATTTTGTTCTTGACCCGGTTGGCCAAAACAATGGTTGGTATGACCTGACTTCTTTTACAATCAATGTGCCTGCCACGTCCATCACAGGGTTTGATACTTTTTTAAATCTTACAAGAGCCTATGGTCTGGAAAGAAAATATTTCGTAAAGGGAGAATTCTCTATTATAGATCAGGTAATCAATGGGTTAGATGAAAATGCATTGAGTAATGGTACGGGGTGGAATTCTGTGGATATTGAATATGCCGCGAATCCTGGAGCTGGAGCCCTTGTGACGGTGAACACCACAGAGGCATGGTTGGTGAAACTTGAACAGATATTTCAGGTTGTTGATGCCACGGGTCTTTCATTGGAGCAGGCTAAAACACTGTTTGGATCAGGTGTTGATGTGTCGGCATCAGGTTCGAAAACGATCCAGTCTGCAGTTAAGTCGAAATTCAGCGAAAGTAGCTGGCTGAAAGTAGCGGTAGAAATCAGGGATGGACTCAGAGCAAAGCAAAGGGATGCTTTGTCAGATTATTTAATAGGAACTCAAGCTGATTTTGATGATTTAACCAGCCTTTACGCCTATTATCTAATGGATATTGAAATGGCTCCTTGCATGCTCACTTCCAGAATTAAGCTCGCGATTTCGTCTGTGCAACTTTGGATTCAGCGCATTCAAATGGGACTGGAACCGGATCTGGAGATTGGTGACGAGGAGCTGGATGAGTGGAAGTGGAGAAAAAATTACCGGGTTTGGGAGGCAGCAAGAAAGGTTTTTACTTATCCGGAGAATTGGATAGAACCAGAACTTAGAGATGATAAGTCACCATTTTTTGAGGAGATGGAGGATGAACTCCTGCAAAGTGAGGTGACATTGGAGTCAGCTGAAAATGCCTACCTCAACTATTTGACCAAACTCGATGATGTTTCGGCACTGGAAATAAGCGGAATTTATTGGGAAGAGGACAGAGATATTCTGCATGTTTTCGCCAGGACTAAAAATGTTCCTCATATATACTATTACCGAACCCAGGAGGACGGCTTCAGGTGGACTGCATGGCAGACACTGGACTTGGATATCGAGGGAGATCACCTGATTCCGGTGGTATTTAATAGAAGGCCTATGATTTTTTGGCCGGTGTTCACCGAGAAGCCTAAAGTGGTTGATGAAGAAACCTTGCAAATCAAGCAGTATACCGGAACAATTGGAACTGAACCTAGCAAAAAGCCGCAAACAGTTGTTGAAATAAAAATGGCTTATAGTGAGTGGAAGAATAACAAATGGCAACCTAAGAAAATATCCACGCAGAATTTATATTCTGCGCTCGGGTTCAACTTATCTGGCTATTTCTTTAAAATTTCTATTGACGGTGATGGGCTTAATCTAGACACCTATCATCAGCCAGAGAAGGGTAACAAATACAATCATCTCGGGTCATTCAATCTCAATAATTGTACCTCTGATTTAGAGGCGAGAGATGATAAGAAAACGGCTGACCCGACTCAATTTTCCGTAGATCGTTCGAATAGGAGCTTTATGAAGATTGTAGCTGCTAAAGATGCAACTGAGTTAAGCATAACTGAAAATCTGGAATATACAATTGATCCTGAGTCACCGGAATTGGATATCGTGACTGATGTTGTAACTGATTCCAAGGTCGTTCTTGGTAAAACTCCGGGACGATTTAAGATTACCTATCCGGTAACTGGAGTAGACCTATTGTCTAATGTTCCTTTCTTTTTTGAGGACAAGGATAGGGTTTTCTATGTGGACCCTGAAGACGAAACCTATACTAAGGATATTCTGACCACTTTGACCGGCTCACAGATAAATATAAGACAATACAAACGAAGACGGATGCCAGGACTTAATGATGATATCTAAGAAATGGTTTGAGTTTGAAAATTAACGACGAGAATAATGCCCACGAATGAAGATAATTATGTAGATCCGCATACCGAAGAGGATTTAATACACGATCCTTATGGTGACGATGGAAATAGGGGTCCTAGTGATGACTCTGGTGGTGACTCTGATGAAATTTCAGACCCCAAACCGGACCCATTTTGGTTGGAGGTTGTAGAAACACAGGTTCCCGTAAAAGCCACAGCTACTTACAGGAAGTTTAAGTTCAAGCCCTTTTATCATGCTTATGTATGCAGTATGATAAAGCAATTGAATCGTTATGGCATTGAAGGTCTTTTGGATCCTAAAACGGATACTGAGTCCGGTTCGGTTTTATTAAGGCAAGAGGGGAACACCTCATTTGATTTTAAATCCTATTATCTCCCGAAAGAGTTGGTGACTGCTCCTTTGCCAGAGGAAGGGTTTGACTTTGATTTTGATGGTCCTTATGGCGTGTATAATTGGGAGCTGTTTTTTCATGGGCCGCTGTTGATAGCTTCTAAACTCACTCAGAACCAAAAATTTGAAGAAGCACAAAAGTGGTTGCATTACATCTTTAATCCTACGGAGGTAGATGGAAGCGCGCCTGCGAGATACTGGAAGGTAAAGCCCTTTTACCAATACAGCACAGCCACGAGCAGCGTTGACGATGTGATCAATCAGATGTCGAGCGGGGACGTGGCGTTTAATCGCCAGCTTGACCAATGGATGAAAAACCCATTTAAACCTCATGTTATTGCCCGATTGAGGACGGTGGCTTACATGAAGACGGTGGTGATGAAATATGTTGATAATCTCATTCAATGGGGTGATAGCCTGTTTCGCAGAGACACCATTGAGTCTATCAATGAAGCTACACAGATATACATTCTTGCTGCACAGGTCTTGGGTCCAAAGCCTGTGGAGGTGTCCAAAGAAGATAGTTCCGTCAGTACATTGGGGGATTTGGTTGATGCAAGTGGAAGCAATGCATCGCTGGTTGATATGGAAAGTGAGTTAGGGGCGATATCCACTAACCATGAGGTAGATCTTGACCGATCCTTAAACAGCTTTAATAGCCTGTTGTATTTCTGTACTTCACCCAATGACAAGCTTTTGGCCTATTGGGATACAGTAGCAGATCGACTCTTTAAGATTCGACATTGCATGAACATAGAAGGGGTCACCCGCTCACTGGCGCTTTTCGAGCCACCTATTGATCCGGCCCTCCTGGTGAAGGCTTCTGCAGCCGGTCTTGATTTGGGGACGGTTTTAGGAAATATCTCCAACAGTAGCTTGCCATATTATCGTTTTAGGGTGCTGGTACAAAAGGCATTGGATTTATGCAATGATGTAAAAAGCCTTGGTCAATCGCTGCTGAGTGCGCTGGAGAAAAAAGATGCTGAGGAATTGTCCCTGCTTCGTTCCAGTCAGGAAGTAAACCTGCTAAAAGCTGTGAGACAGATCCGAAAACAGGCGATTGAAGAGAGTAAAGAAAGCCTGGCTTCACTGGAGAATGCCAGAGAGCTTGCTGAAATCAGACGACAATACTATTCTTCAAGAGAGTATATGAACCAGTCCGAGAAGCAGCAGTTGAAGAGAATGGACAAGTCCCTCAAATTCTCGCAATCGGCAAATGTTTTAAATACACTGGCGAGTGGGCTTACACTAATACCAAGAATAAATATAGGGCTGTCAGGAGCCTTTGGCAGTCCAGTGATAACCACCGACCCTGTTGATGGTGCCAAAATGGGAGGAAGTGCAAGTGCGGCATCTTTGGCTCTACAGGTAATGGCAGGTATAGAAAACAACAAAGCCTCCAAATCAGGAATCAAAGGCGGTTATGAGCGCAGAAGAGATGATTGGGAGTTGCAGGTAGAGTTGGCAGAAAAGGAATTGGAGCAGGTCTCGAAACAGATTGTAGGGGCCGAGATAAGGCTTGCAATCAACGAAAGAGAGCTCGAAAATCACGATATGCAGATTGAGCAATCCAGTGAAGTGGAGGCCTTCATGAAGGACAAATATACCAATCGGGATTTATATAACTGGATGATCACCCAGATATCTGGTATGTATTTCCAGAGCTACCAGTTGGCCTTTGATGTTTCCAGCTTGGCCGAGCGTGCCTTTAAGCATGAATTAGCTAAAGAGGCCGGGGATGTGAGCTTCATCCAATATGGTCACTGGGACAGCTTGAAGAGAGGGTTGCTGGCAGGTGAAAAGTTACAGGCTGATCTAAGGCGTATGGAGGTGGCCTACCTGGAGCAAAACAAGCGAGAGTACGAGTTGACCAAGCACATATCGCTGAATATGCTTTCTCCTACCCAAATGATCAATTTGCGAGAAAATGGCTCGTGCTATTTCCAGATACCGGAGGTGCTTTTTGATCTGGATCATTCGGGGCAGTACATGCGAAGGATTAAGTCGGTTAGGTTGACCATTCCATGTGTGACAGGGCCTTATGTAAATGTAAATGCCAAGCTTACCTTACTCTCGAATAAGATCAGAAAGAATTCGAAGGCTGATAGTTATTCTGCTCAGGATTCTGATGATTTTAGAGAAGATGTAGGAGGGATACAGGCAGTTGCGATCAGTAGTGGTCAAAACGACTCTGGTACTTTCGAACTCAACTTTCAGGATGAAAGGTACCTGCCATTTGAAGGAGCCGGAGCAGTCAGTTCCTGGAGATTAGAGTTGTCGGAGGGCTATAGGCAGTTTGACTATGACACCATTTCGGATGTCATCATCCATATGAACTATACTGCCAGAGAAGGCGGAAATAAGTTGAAGCAAGCGGCTATTGGTAACATTGAAACGGCACTTGAAGCAGTAAGCAATGAGTTTGCGGAGAATAATGAAATCCTTCAGCAAGGGTTCAGTCTGAAGACACATTTCCCAAATGCGTTGTATCAGCTAATGCAACCTGTGTCCGGGGAAACCTATCAGCAGGCATCTTTCGAAATTAAGAAACAGCATTTCCCTCATTTTCTATCTTCCAGTACTCTGGGGCTGACTGGCGATGCACTTTTCTTAATAAAGCAAAAGGATGGAATTACTTCAAGTCTAACAGCGCTGCACGTGTATTTGGACGCAACTAATTTTAATGAGGCTGGACCAATTAATATTACGAATGGATCATTGTTTCCAAAAGCAACCATCACAGTAAGTGGGTCACCTATGGATACTTGGACACTTAAAATTGATGGAGCCAGTGCTGTGCAGACTGAGATTAACGCGTCGGAGATAGAGGATATATATATGATTTTTAACTACACCATAACAGCGTAAGATGCCTTCACCTACATATTCAGGAGCGGATTTTGATGGAACCTTTTGGACTATTCAGGATGGTAATTATTATGTAAGTACCATAGGAAGTGATGTTACCGGAGATGGTAGCCCTCAAAATCCCTATCTCACAGTTTCAAGGGCATTTGAGGATTCGGCAGACGGAGACAAGATCATTATTGGTCCAAACCAGTATATCGCTTACAGCAATCCTGGTGCCTTTCCTCCGGGTGGGTCTGGAGGAGTCATAGCATGTAGGCTAGCCTCCAAAAAATCAACTAACCTTGATTTTATCACTACAAGTTCAGCGGGCAATCGTACCGTGGATGGTCAGCAAACTCAGGATGGGGATTATGTCCTTGTTTGGCAGCAGACCAATGCCAGTGAGAACGGCGTATATATGGCATCAGGAAGTTCGGCTTGGGCGAGGGTTGCCACTTTTGATAGTGCGGAAGATATGATCACAGGTTTGCTGGTACCTGTAGCTGAGGGAAGTGAGAATAGCAATGAGGTTTTCCTTCACCGTACGACTGGAACGATTACAGTTGGGACGACTCCAATAGTATTTGGAAAGCTTAGTGAACATAGTTGGGGAGATATTGAAGGAGACATCTCAAATCAGCAGGACCTGTCAGATGCGCTAGATGCTAAAGCGGATAAATCCAATATATTGGAATTAGACAATACCACGGCTTACACCCCAACAGCTGACTATCATCCGACAACTAAGGAATACGTTGATAATTTAAGGAAATCTACCCCTGGTGGATTGATAGACTGTTCTTCTAGTCCCAATTATCCTCAGGCATTGGAGGGTGATTATTATTACGTGTCTGTTGCTGGCAAAATAGGAGGGACAGGTGGACCAGAGCTTTTGCCGTTTGATAAGATTCAATGCATTAGTACGGTTGGTAGTCCAGCAGGCGACCATGCGACTGTCGGAGCGAACTGGGTACGCTTTCCAGGGAACCTGGATGTTTCCACAGATGCTCGGTCATTTTTAGCAGGGACGGACTTTGAAGCCATGCGATCTCTGCTCAATGTTGATGAGTCTGGAACGGATAACTCCGTTGATGTTAGCCTGCAAGGGACACTCAACTATCTGAGCCTTTCTGGTCAGCAGATCACACTCAATCCTATCGATCTGGCCACAGATGTTACAGGAAATTTGCAAGCCTCGTCCATATCAAATGGCTTAATTACCGAAGACATGCTTTCTTCAGCTGTGGCTACAAAGCTGAATGACTCAGCACCAGGTAAATTTGATGCTACAACAGCCCCCACCGTCACCGATGATAGCGAGGGAACTGCTGGAAATGGCTCATTTGATGTTGGCTCAGTTTGGATTGACTTGAATACTAATCAATCCTATAGGTGCGTGGATGCTACGGTAAATGCAGCCGTGTGGATAGATACCACTCTGACCTCAGATGAATTGGGGAGTATGGCCATTCAGAATGATGCCTCTGTTGCTATCTCAGGAGGAACAATCTCTGGCACAACAATTAATGGACTCAATTTTCCTACTTCCGATGGAACAAATGGTCAATTCATAAAGACAAATGGATCTGGCGTTCTTTCTTTTGCAGATGCAATGTCCGCTGAGGATACGTTCAGAGATGTCGGTTTAGGGGAATTAACGGATTACAGTTTTGCTATTGAAGGAGATAGCACAAGAGGTAAACTCGTTGTAATTCTTGCCGATGGATCGACTATTGAAGATTCATTGACTGGATTAGCTGACTTCAAAACTCCCAATGAAATCCTCGTCGAGGGAAACACGATCTGGATAGTATTTAATTGGGTAGAAGATGGCTCAGAGGCCTCAAAAATTGTGAGGTTGGAGGACGTGTTGGTAAATGAGTCTGATAGTACACTTAGTTACACCATTGCGGATTCAATTACGCTCGCTGACGGCGGGGTTTCTGCGGCGAAGGTTCATGGCACCTGTATGAACGAACACCACTTGTTTCTGTCTACCAGAGAGAATCCATTTAAACTCGTGAAGCTTCACAAGCGAAACTTTACGGATATCACGATACACGAATATCCCGGTGATGGCAAATACAAGGGAGGAGATATATGTGTATATGATAGTGGGTTCGTCTATATCTATTCGTCCGATTTTTCATATACGGACAAAATGAAAATTGTTCGTGTAAATGCTTTCAAACTTGATGATTATCAGATAATAATAGATAATACGTCCTCTGGTCAAAACACAGTTCCCGCTTATTTGGCAATTCACCACAATGAAATTGTTACTGTCGAATGTGGCTTTACCACCAATTTTACTATATCCAGATATTCAATAAGAGGCGAACTTATTTTGAGCAACACCATTGATATGACCCCAACTGATGATGGGGTCATTCATGCCGGACTGATCTATGACGGGCATGTTTATTTGCTCGGATTGTTTGCTAAGCAGTTGGTCAAGATTAGGTTGACTGATTTGGTGGAAGTAGATCAGGTGGGCATTCCCAATTCGACCACTGATGATATAACACTAGGGAAAGATGGCTTCCTTTATTTTGGTACCGAGTCCTTTGATTATGGCGCGCCAAATATTTCCGATGCTTTTCTGTACAAAGTAGAAGCCAATGATTTGTCCAACATAATTCAGGTTAAAGCATTAAGTGCGAGTTGCTATGGCGTGGCGAACTCTTTCTTCCATCATTCTGGTAATAACGCAATAAATCAGATTGCCCAGGATCAACACCCCAAGTTGGGGGGTGATTTGAACCTGAATTCAAACGACGTTGTGGGTTCTGGTAATATCAATATTCTTGGAAGTATTCAAGGAAGCAACCTGGCCATATCGAATTGGAATGACGCTCATGGTTGGGGGGATCATGCAGGTCTATATGCTTCGATTTCACATAACCATTCAGGAGTTTATGAGCCAGTCTTTACAAAAAATGGAGCATTCAACAAGAATTTTGGGACGGCCTCGGGTACAGTTGCCCAGGGAAACGATTCAAGAATTAATAATGGGCAAACAGCATTTGGCTGGGGAAACCATGCCGGGCTTTATTCGGTAACAACCCATAACCACTCAGGCGTTTATGAACCAGCTTTTAACAAGAATGGTGCATTTAATAAGAATTTTGGGACGGCCTCTGGTACTGTGGCGCAGGGAAATGATTCAAGGATAGATAATGGACAAACTGCTTTTGGTTGGGGTGATCATTCTACTCAGGGATATATTACTTCAATAGGGGATTCATTCACCTCAGGTAATAATCTCATTGACGTGAATGACGAAACTGATATGGTTTTTGAGGCTGAAAATCACATGTATTTCATTATAGATGTCGAAGACGCTGGTGGTTCGAATAAAAAGTTTGAATGGAGGTCTCATGACCATCACGATACTGGTGGAACAACATGGTTGGCATCATTGGACGAATTGGGTTTATTCAGAGTCAATTATATAAGTAGTGTGGCGTCAATTGTGAACGGAAATAGTACAGAGTCCCTGTATATAAGTGGTGCGGGTAATGGATCGGGTGGAAATATCGAATTGTATGGTAATTCACATAGCTCGTACGCTAACGATTTGGTGTTTAGAGCAGGCTTGTCTGAGTTTCTTCGATGGGATAATAGTGCGGAAAATTGGAATTTTGCAAATACAAACTTAATTAATGTTAACACAGGAACGGCCAACACCAACTGGGTAATTTCCTCAGATCAGCGTCTAAAACAAATCACAGATGATCTGCCAGATGCGCTGGAGATCGTCAGAAACCTTCAGGGTCACCGCTTCCTGCGTACCGATCTGAATGATGGTGTGATACGTGTCGGGTTCATGGCACAACAAGTTGCAGAGTACTTGCCTGAAGTGGTTCAAGTCAACGATGACAAATGGACAATGGATTACGCGAGCATTACTGCGCTGCATAATGAAGCGCTGAAGTCAGTAGATAGCGAAATAGATATGCTGAAAAAGAGGGTATCCTGTTTAGAATCAAAGCTAGTAGAAAATGGCATTAGCCTATAGTTAATCCTCATACAGTTAGTTAATAATATGGCCAAATACTCATATGACCCCCATTTTGAAGGAACTTTCTGGACCGTCTTTGATGGAGACTTTTACGTAAGTACCATAGGCAGTGATGTCACCGGAGACGGAAGTCCAAAGAAACCCTTTCTCACTGTAAAACGTGCATTTGATCTTGCCCTAAACAATGAGAAGATTGTGGTGGGCCCGGATCAATACGTCACTTATGTACCTTCGGCAAATGCTCCATCGGGCGCATGGCTTCCATGCAGGGTAGCCACAACAGGTCAGCAGAATCTTTCTGCCGGACTTGATACTGTTGATGGAATCACATTGCAGGAGGAAGACTGTGTGCTTGTGTGGCAACAGACTGACTCAACCGAAAATGGAATTTATGTTGTGACTTCAGGAGACTGGGTGCGAGCGGATATTTTTGATACCTCATCCGATGCACTTAGCGGCAAGCTGGTGCCCATAGCCGAGGGCTCTTTGCATGGTAAAACCATCTTTCAGCATCTGACCACAGGCGCTATTGATTTGGGTAGTACGTCCATTGTTTTTGAAAAAGCAGCGGTAACAGATTGGGGACAGATACAGGGTAACATCCAGAATCAGCAGGATCTGATTGATGAATTTAATCTTAAGGCCGACAAAAACAATGTACTGGAGTTAGATAATACCGCAGCATATGCTCCAACTGATGATTACCATCCTGCCACGAAGAAGTTTCTGGAGGATGTTATTGCAGTCTTGGATAAGGCAACACCAAAAGGGCTTATTGATTGTTCAACTAATCCAGTCTACCCTGCAGGCTCAATAGGGGATTATTATTATGTGTCTGCGGCAGGTAAGATTGGCGGGGCTTCAGGAATAGACGTCCAACAGTTTGATAAAATTCAATGTATCGCCGCCAACTCCGGTGGGAATGCTGCCGATGCTAACCCAGGCGGAACCCCTGCCACAATAGAGGAGTGCTGGATGATCATACAGGGCAATCTGGATAAGGCAACCACAACCGGAATGCAAGGGCATACGGATGATGAAAAATACGTTACAGCATCAAAATCCTTTGATGGGTGGTCTTATTGGGTGGAAAATGAGGACATCTCTGCGCTCGGTACTGCAAGCAAAAAGATCGTGGGAGCCATAAATGAGATAAGCACACAAATTGGAACGCTCAACAATATCACAAACCTTGAAGACTCAACATCCAATGTTGTAAACTCAGCTAGTGGTACTGGTTATTTGCAGTGGGGCAACATTAGGTTAGAAGGCAACAAATTATCCTCAATTGACCCTAATGGGGATATTACCTTAGATCCTGAAGGGATGGGCAATGTTGTGGTAAATA
This sequence comes from Cyclobacteriaceae bacterium, assembly GCA_039944535.1. Classification (GTDB taxonomy): domain Bacteria; phylum Bacteroidota; class Bacteroidia; order Cytophagales; family Cyclobacteriaceae; genus JAMZMI01. The sequence continues at coordinate 93,159 of JBDUYP010000012.1, read as the reverse complement.
TTGGTGCTGGGGGTGATTTTAAGTTTCGGGGTTTGCATATGCCTAGCTCATTGACAATTGCTCCTGATACAATAGATTCCGGGGACAGCCAAGGCTTGTATTTGTCTGGAGGTGGGACAAATAGTGTCGGCAGAGGCGCATATATTCAACTTTCTGGAAATGAGCAATCGACTTCCAATGGAAAAATTCATTTATTTCAAGGCAATATATCGGGAGCTTCAACCAATTTTTATTTTGGTGCGACTCAACTGGCCGCAACAATGAATGACTCTGGTACCTGGGATTATCAAGGAAACATTATCAAAAAAGCCTCTGCCAACATTATCTCCAAAACTTCAGCATTTACCTTGACAGCCGAGGAAAATGGTTCGATTATCGAGTGCAGCGGCACTTTTACCATCACTATTGCAACGGGCCTGCCGAATGGGTTTAATGTGCAAATTGTGAACAAGGGAACCGGTACGATTACCATTGCCTCTAATGGCACGCTGGAGTCGGATGGCACGCTGCTGGAGACACAGCATAGTGGAGCATTTGTATACCATTCATCGGGTAATGTGCATACTGCAATTGGAAAATTAACTTAGAACTTATGCTTTTATCACAAGCAGGTATTTTTAATCAGGATTTAGGCGACCAAGGGCTGTGGGATATATCAACAGCCGTATTCAATCAGACTTTTTCAGATTTGGTAGCGCCAGAGACAGACCCTACTGGAGTTGCTTTCAAACCTGATGGGACAAAAATGTTTGTAGTGGGCATCAAAGGTGATACTATCAGTTCTTATCATCTATCCATTCCATGGGATATTTCTACGGCTTTAGAAGAGCATGTTTTTGTTGTAGCATCACAGGAATCAGTCCCGAGGTCTTTAAAATTTAAGCCTGACGGAACCCGAATGTTTGCAGCAGGTAATTCTGGTAATGATGTTAATGAATATGCCTTGACTTCAGCATGGGACATTTCCTCAGCAACACATGTTCAGAATCAATCCTTTATGACTGCTTTGAGTTACATTCATGGATTTTTTTTTCGACCAGATGGAACCAGGTTATTTGTTATCCAATACGGTACTCAGCATGTGTTATCCTATAATCTTTCCACGGCTTGGGATACAACGACTCTTTCATTTCACGAGAGTATTTATATTGGAAGTCAGGAATATTCTCCATGGGCCCTTTATTTTAAACCAGACGGCACAAAAATGTTCGTGATTGGTCGATCTGGTATTGATGTAAATGAGTATAGCCTTTCTTCGGCGTGGGAACTGTCTTCAGCAAATTTTGATCATAGTTTTAGTGTTCAGGGGCAAGAATCAAACCCTTCTGGGTTGCAATTTGATACTTCTGGGGTAAAAATGTACGTATCAGGTTACTCAAGCGATAGCGTCCATGAATACGATTTATCCAGTCCTTGGGATGTTTCTTCTGCATCGTTTAATCACAGTTTCAGCGTTTCAGCCCAGACATCTTACCCTTACGGATTGCTGTTTAAGCCAGATGGCTCGCGATTGTACATCCTTTCCAATAACAGAGACATTCACGAATTTTCCATGTCCACAGCTTGGGATATATCCACAGCCACGTTCTTACTAACCGTTAGTACGACTTCTTATACCAGCTCTTCTTATGGGATGTTTTTCAAGGATGATGGCTATGAACTATTTGTTATGCAAGACTTTAGATCTGCGCGAATAGCGTCTTGCAGTTTATCTTCTCCATGGGATCTCTCCACCCTATCATTTGTTCAATCATCCGTACCAGTTATAGGGTACGCTTATTATCTGTTCGCGAATTGTTTCAGTTCGAATGGAGACAAGATGTACTTATCAACTTTTTATGGTGAGGCTGTTATTGAATATAATCTCACTACACCATGGGATTTTACAACGGCCCAGTTTAGTACTATTCTCGATTTGAGTAGTATTTCGTTGAATTATGTCCAGGATATCACATTTAATAGCTCGGGAACAAAATTCTATGTTGTGGATTACAGCTATAACCGAATCAACCAATTTGACCTGTCGAGTGCATGGAACTTAGGTAGTGCCACTTTTTCACAATATAAATCTGTTTCTGGATCATCACAATCTATGGCGATGGCTCTTTCTACAGACGAATCCAAAATGTATGTTGTCAGTGCTTTTAATGATTCTGTGGATGAATATGATATCACCAATGGGGATATTAGTACAGCTGTTTTTTTTCAGAGAAAGTCAGAGATTTTGGCTGCAGACCCATATCCGACGGGTTTGTTTTTTAGACCAGATGGTTTGAAATTATACGTGATAGGTTATTCTACGAGATATTTGATTGAGTATTCCATGAGCTCAGCTTGGGATATTAATTCTTCTACTTATGTTCGAAGTTTATACGTTGGATCGCAGGAGAGCAGTCCTTGTGGAGTTTTTTTCAAGAATGACGGCACTAAGCTCTATATAATTGGTAGGTCGGGGGATGAAGTGAATGAATATAATTTGAGTATCGCCTGGGATATCTCGAGCGCTTCTTTTTTCCAATATTTTAAAGTAAACGTACAGGAAACATCACCGACAAGTCTCTTTTTCAGATCGGATGGAATTAAAATGTACATCGTAGGGTATTCAGGAGATAAGGTTCATGAGTTTGATCTTTCAGTGGCCTGGGATGTTTCCAGTGCCAATGTTGCTCAAAGCTTTCTGGTTTCCTCACAAGAGTCAACTCCCAGGGGCCTGTTTTTCAAGTCAGATGGCACAAAAATGTACGTAATGGGCAGTAGCGGGGATGATGTTAATGAGTATAATTTAGCAACGCCATGGGATATTTCTAACGCAACATACGTTCAAAATTTTTATGTTGGGAATAAGGAGAATAATCCATCGGGTTTATGGATTAAGCCTGATGGCAGCCGCATGTTTGTTGTGGGTTATGGCAATGATGCCATTCATGAGTATGTACTTGGGTGAATAAATTTGAAATAATATGGCACTACCTTCTAGCGGAACACTTTCATTATTGGAAATTTACAATGAGGCCGTATCAGCAGGCTATTCTGGAGGCAATGACCTTCAGAGCCTAATTAACTGGTCGGGTTGGTTCAATCTGCCGAGTGGAGCAGATAGTATTGCGGATTTTTACGGAGTAAGCGCGGGTGTAATATCCAAGTATATCATTTTTGACGGTACAAACGATATAGTTTATAGTAACAGCGTCAATCATGCCAGTCTGAGCACCGATGTTTTTTCACTTAGCTTTTGGGTGAGACAAAATAAGGTGAGCGGGAATTCAATATTTATTTGCTGGAGTGCGAGTACATCAACGACAAATGACATGGGTAGAATTTGGTATTATGCTCCTACTTTTCGTTTTGTATATGATCAGAGAAACTCGTCTGGAACGATAGAGAGTCGTAAACAGTGGTATCTTCATTCGGACAATAGTTCGGTTACAGGCATTTCTGGGAATTGGAATTCAAATCATAGAGGAAATACCGATTCCGATGGATGGACTATGATAACATTGACAATTGATAGAACGGACACCAGTACCTCAGCTTACAAACTCTATTGGAACTCAAGCGAGGTTATTAGTTATACAAACTATACAAACAATGTAAGTCAGTATGCAGATCCGTTGAATGTCACCATAGGTGATGCATCTTATTCACAATCCAACTGGCCAACTGGAAGTATAATTCGTGCAGACTTGGATCAAATCAAATGGTATAATAAAGTACTTTCATCGAGTGAAGTTTCGACACTTTGGAATGCTGGTAAAGTAGATACAGCTACAGCGGGAGTTACCTCTGGATTAGCTACGGAGCTGAGCTTCGAAAATTCTCTTGCAGATTCAGGTTCAATTTTTGGTTTTACCAGCCAAGGAAGTCCTGCCTACGGGACACATTCCTGATTTTAATAAACCGATTTCATCTCTGAATTTTTTCACTTCTTATTAAAGCGTTATATTAGAAAACAATTAAAACCATTACATAATAAATGCAACTCACAAGAAGACAAATTCTTTTAGTTCATCAGGCAAGCAATATCTATTCTTCCCTTATGAAAACTTACACAGCGGAGGCTGTCAGACTACCAGCCAATGCCAGAATGTATATTATCCAAAATAAGACCAATGTAGACACTCCTGATGGAGCTGAATTTATATTGAGTGAAGAAAAAGAATTAATTAAGAAATATCAAGGTTTCAATGTGGACTTTCTTGGTGTTTGCTATTTCTTCACCACAGAAGAAGTACACCAGAAGTTTGAGGATGAGACTTTTCCCAAGATGAAAGAGGAGTTTGAGAAAATTCGGTCAAGTGTAAACGAACTTGGTAAAATTGATCAGAGAAAGGCGCTAAATGTACTTTCTGAGGGAATTGAATCCCTAAAGAACAAATACCTCAAACCTGATATGCTGTCTCAGCAGAATAAGGAGGCTTATGAAAAGGAATTCAAAGAGTTTCTGGATGATGAATCTGCCAAATTGGAAGTAAGGGTTACTCCACTTAAGGCTGAGTGGTTTGAAAGGTCTGAAGTCATGCCGGAGCAGTTCATCGAGAACTACATGAAGGCCGGACTTATTAATACTTAAGTATTTTATCAAGGGAAACTTTTAAAAGTTTTCCTTGATAATTTGTTCAGCAATGATCTTGTTATTTTACCGAGAAAAGATCCTTACAGTTTCAATCATTTCATGATGGTCTGTTTCCGTAATGAGTAATCTCAACTCTAAACAAAAAGGATTTTTTTTGGATTTGCATGTCTTTAGATTAACTCGTAAATCGGAGATAAATGATTTTGGCGTACAGATTGAGGGGGCAATTTATTAAGTTTCAAGAGTACAGAATACTTTATTCATGTCTGTAAATCTCCCAGTTAACCTGTAGTTTTTTGCTGAGTTTATTTCATGATTCCGGAAGGTTATTCTGTTGGTATGCCTTATAATCGGATTATTATTATATACCACACTGTGGTTTTTGAGCTTGGATGACTAAAATGGGAATGGTTTTTTTTAAGGGGTAGCAATAAAATGAACTTATGATTTTAGGTTTTATGAATGATTCGGAAAAAGGGTAACTCGCTTAGTGTAATGAAAAAATTAATACCAAGGATTAATAGGGCGGCTAGTTACAAGGACATTCCTCGATCATTTTTTCGCTTATTCTTTTCTCTAATATCTCTTTCCTTTTTTTGATCTTGAAAAAAGACATGCAGGCGACTAAAAAAGCCGATCTCATACTCGGTGAAATCTCCCTCTTTTTTATTGAAACTATTAGCTAATTCAGGGAAAGTGCTAAGTATTATGTCAGCATCATTGTATGCCCTTTTGAAGGTCTGTGAAAGACGCAAATTTTCATCTTCGTCGTGATCATGCATTGTTCTAAAAGGTTTCGGATTTATTATTTTCGATGTATTGTTCAATGGAAAAGCGATTATAAAGAATCGTTTTGCTATTGATTTTCGAAAATTCAATATCTCCATTATTCCTCATATTTTGTAAAGTTGTTTTAGCTACCCCAAGTAAGCTCATCGCCTCCTCGGCATCAATCCATTTATTTAGTCTTGGTTCATTCGGTTGTAGCCTCTCCATGGCTTTTTCCAGAAGAGCATAAAATGCTTCAGTTTCAATTACTATAACATCCATGTGAAAGGAAGTTGATACTCTAGGTAATCAGTTTTTTTGTTATTTGTGAATATAATAATAATTCGTTTTGCATTACGAGTTTATAACGCTATCCAGAGCGTCATCTGCTTCTTTGTGAATAAAATTGGATTGGTATTGGATTGTGGTTTTCAAATCACTGTGTCTGTACAACTTTTGAAGCATCAAAGGGTGCACCTTGTCGCCAGCAATATTTCCAAATGTATGTCTGGCGATGTGGTTAGATAGGTTTTTATTAATGTCGCACATTTTGGCAATTCTTTTTAAATATTTGTTGAAATGTTGTGCCGCGTTTCTGGATTTTGTGAAAACTTCTTTGTTGTTACTGATGTCTGCCTTTTTTAGAAAAGGGAATACAAAATCATGATAAGATCTTTTGCCTTCGCTATATTCAGATAGTATATTTTGAGCTTGTTCTGGAATCTTAAGAGAAACGGGTTTGTGATTCTTGTTCATTTCATAATACAGACGATTGTCTATAAAGTCAGACCATTTGAGTTCCAAAACATCCGAAATTCTCATTCCTGCGAAGTAGTAGCTGAACAGCCAAATATTGCGTGTATGCCAGATTTCCGAGTCTTTTGTTAAATCAAGTGACTCTATTCTTTTGACCTCCTCACGCGAAAGACCAATTTTATTTCCAGAAGTTAGCTTTATTCTCTCATTTTCTCCTCCAAATGGGTAGATCTTAGGGTCGACTAGATTTTCCTTGATAGCCAGATTGAAAATTGTTCTGATAAAAATTAACTGGTTTGAGATTGTTCGAGACTTTTGTTCCAGATGAGAAGCGCAGAAACTTTTATAGTTCTTAAGAAAAGACATATCTATTTCTGAAAAATTGAGATTTTGATTGCTCATGAAATCAGCTATCTCATCAGTAAACTTAGTTCTACCCGCTCGAGCATTTGATATACGCTCCTTTCGCCTTTTCTTAATTTCAGCCTGGCTCTTATAGAGTGGAAGATTAGGGTTATGAGTTAGGAATTCGTTTATGTTGTATAAAATTGAAAGCTCAGATTTGGATACAGAATAGACTCCTTCTAGATGTTTTTGCTTAATTCTTTCTGCGGAAAGTTGAAAAAAGGATACTTTATCAGCGCCTCTTTTCGCTTTGTTTTTTATTTGATTGAGGGATAATTCCTGATTGCTAATTTCCGCATTGTCTGTTATTTCTTCAACCTCTCTAATCTTCTTCCTAATGAAGGCATTTAGTCGGGAGGAATTTTCAAATGATTTTTTCACTTTAGATGTGGCGGAATCCCAATCTTTTTCTAAAATGTATTTCCCTGTGAATACATATTTAGTTCTTCTACTCTTCGTGATTCGGATAGCGATAGGGGATGTACCATCTTTTCGTATCTTATTTGTTCGCAAAACGGCTCTTATAGAAGTCATATCTTTTGAGTAATTGATTAAATATAGTTCTAAATTTTAAATTGGGTACAACATAGGTACAACATTTAGCGGTTTTTCATACTTTTGAACGTTTTGTAATGGTAATTAAAATTACTCTTAAGGCTATTTTGAGACCGTTTGAGACTGGATGAAACCAATAAATTTAAGGCTCATAACCCGAAGGTCACAGGTTCGAGTCCTGTTCCCGCTACTAAGCAAGCCTCAGATTAATTTCTGAGGCTTTTTTTATGATCTCACGCTAGTATTGTGAGGAAAAAAGTCGGGGATCGTGAATCGGTTGGTTGGTAAGGGTTCACGTTTCACCTAGCGTAATTAAGAAGCAAGCCCTTTTATGTTCAAAGTTTAAGTTCTTTATTCTAGATCATTTGATAAGATTTATATCAGGTATACTGCCAACCTTGAAAAGCGATTGCTCTCCCATAACCAACTTGCAAAAAAAGGGTTGGACGGTTAGTTTTTGTCCTTGGAAGTTGATTTACATGGAAGAATTTGCAAATAAGGCTGATGCCCTCAGGAGGGAGCGATAGTTAAAGTCTAGCAGGGGTAGAAATTACATCAGAACGAAATTGGTTAGTTAGTCGGGCTTGTATCCGTGAGGTGACGGACACAGGTTCGAGTCCTGTTCCCGCTACTAAAAAAAAACTCTGATTTTCAGAGGCTTTTTTGACTTGATCTTTCAGTTGATGGGTGCAATAATCAGTCGTTTATCAGAGTCTCTAATTGTTCTGAGCTAATCCAGAAATTGTTGAGTGTCTCCAAAAAAACAGTGTTACTGTTTTGCTGTCATACTTGCTTAGTTAAATAGCTTCCACAGCTATTCAATAAACTGTATAAAACTCGTGATTGGCTTTCTGTAAAATTTGACAGTTTAATGTTACTAATTAGTTCATTTTTAAACTGTCCGATTTTTAAGTAATGCTACCCTACCTTAGCGTTAATTAAATTTATAACTCCATTGACTTGATCAAAATAGGATCAAGTCAGTAATTATTCCCAATCGGAAGATTATATAATTCCAGAAAATGAAAACCAATATAATTCTAGCAGCCTTAGTTTTTCACTCCTTGATTTGTGTCTCTCAAATAAACAACGAAAACAAAATGGCGCTGGCAGAGAGGCGTGTTGACCAGTCTATCACATCTGCTACTATTAGTGAAATCAGGTACAATCAGGTGGGTTATTTTACAGGCCGGGATAAACTCATTAGCATTGTTTCGAAAAACAGCTTTAGTCGCGTAGCGTTTACGGTGCAGGATGCAGCTGGCAATACGGTTCTAACGGGTACTTCAGGTGCGACAGATCTTTGGGGTGACAGCAGGGAGTACGTGTCAATAGCTGATGTTTCAGCTGTCGACACGCCTGGCTTATATAAGTTTGAGGCAGGTGACTCAGAAGTTACTTTTAGAATTGGGTCAGGTATTTACCAATCAATATCAGAGGTGAGTTTAAAGTATTACTACTACAACAGAGCTTCCGCTTCAATCTCATCAACATATGGAGGTGCTTTCGAAAGAAACCTTGGTCACCCTGATGATCAAGTATTTGTACACAGTTCTGCCAGTTCATCGACAAGACCAACAGGTACCATAATATCTTCGCCTAAAGGGTGGTATGATGCAGGTGATTATAATAAATACATCGTTAATAGTGGCATATCCACTTATACACTCCTGGCGGCTTACGAGCATTATGAAAGCTACTATCAATCCAAGAGAATTGGAATACCGGAAGCAGGAGGGAATCTGCCGGACATTTTGGATGAAGTGAAGTGGAATTTGGATTGGATGTTAACCATGCAGGAGCCTTCGGATGGTGGGGTTTATCACAAATTGACAGGACTTAACTTTTCTGGAATTGTCATGCCAGATCAGTACACTGCAAAACGCTATGTTGTGCAGAAAAGCACTTCGGCTGCTCTCAATTTTGCGGCAGTAATGGCAATAGCTTCAAGAATCTTTTGGAAATATGAGACTGAGGTGCCAGGGTATAGCACGACATTAATAGATGCTGCTAAGGCGGCCTACGACTGGGCAAAATCGAACCCTACTGATTATTATAAGAACCCCAATGATGTTGCAACTGGTGAGTACGGAGACAGTGACGTGACGGATGAATTCCAATGGGCGGCTGTCGAGTTGTTCATCACAACCGGAGAAACCAGTTACAGTAGCGACGTGAATATATCGTCCATAGGAAATGGAACACCCAGCTGGCAGTATACGGATCCTTTGGCACTGATTTCTATCCTTAATTATAGCCCATCCTTTCCAGAGACCACTGTTGACAAGGCAAAAGACCTACTACTAAACACTGCCGATGCACTGAAGAATCAGGTTCAAAATTCAGCCATGCGAATAGGAATGGGGATTTCGAAGTGGGATTATGTGTGGGGGAGTAATGGCGTAGCAGCAAATCAGGTAATGCTGTTGATTAGAGCATACGAAACAACAGGTGATGATTCCTATTTGGATGCATCTTATATCGCAATGGACTATCTGCTGGGTAGAAATGGTACTGGTTATTGTTATGTAACTGGTTTTGGAGATAAACCTACTTTGAATCCGCATCATAGAATTTCGGAAGCAGATAACATTGATAATCCCGTACCGGGGATGTTGTGTGGTGGCCCGAACCCAGGCCAGCAGGATGGATGTGTGGGCTATTTAAGCAATGAAAGTGCTGGGTCTTATGTGGACGATTGGTGCTCTTATGCCTCTAATGAGGTCACTATCAATTGGAATGCACCCTTGGCCTATGCTATTAATGCATTACACTTTTATCAAAACGGTGAATCGGCTAATGTCCTTGGTTGGATAAATAACAACCCAGTAGATGTTTATCCTAACCCTACGGATGGATTGCTTAATCTGGACACATTGGAACAGATCACTTCGTTGACGATTTACAATGCTTCTGGAAAGGTCTTTTATACTAAAAACTCAAAAAATATTGATATGTCAGGCTGGCCACAAGGACTCTACTTGCTAAAAATAGAGATAGCTGGCAGAACAATTTCGCGAAAGATAATTAAGCAATAGCGGAGGCCATAATCATAAATTGAATGTCAAATTGGATCAAAAGATAGGCCAATGGTAACCCTATTCTTAATTTATGATTAATGTTTGTTGAATTCTAATTGGAAAAATGAGCATCTTGCTGGTTTTCGAAATGGGGTTGCATGCGACACCACTAAGTAGAATTTGGACTTTATTTTTAGATTCTAGACTTGCCTAATAACAATGAATTGGACTACAGAGAAACTTGTGCTGTTATGCTTATTCATTTTTGCTTTCGTTTATCTAACGGCTCAAAAACCACGCTTCAAATCTTTTGATGAAGCTTTCCCTGGTAGAGCGGTTACAGATTTAGAGCTTGATCATCGGGGATTTCTTTGGATAGCGACATACGGCGGAGGTCTACATAAATTCGATGGCCTTAATTATGATTCTTATGTCCTTGATGCCAGGGACAGTACATCCTTGAGAAGCGATTTTGTGACGGCTGTTTTTGAAGATAGCCAAAACAGAATCTGGGTAGGCACAGACAAGGGGTTAAGTTTGTTTGACCCTATTTCCAACTCTTTCAAAAATGAGGTTTTACTGGCAGATTCAGATGATATTTCGGTGATTCAGATGGACGAGGACTCTGTGGGAGGTCTGTTGGTAGCTACGGTAGAAAATGGGCTCCTATACTTCCAGAAAAATGTTGTTGACACAGCGTTTCAAGTAGATCTTGAAGTTCAGGATGATATGAAAGGTATTTATGTCAACGCCATTGCAAATGTCTCACCAACAGGAGCATTTATCGGTACCAATTCTGGGCTTTACTTCTTTTCGTCATCGCAGAACCGGGTTTTCTTGGTTCCCTTAAAAGACCACATTGCAGGTGTCGATTCATCCATAGGAATCAAATCACTTGCTTATGATTCGGAGCAAAAGAGCCTTTGGCTTGGTACCAATACCAAGGGCCTTATTAAAGTTGTTCTAAGTGATGAGGAGGGAGGTGTCGATTCTGCGCAGATCTTCCCTATTACAAAAAATAGGGTCATGGATATGTGTCATTGGAATGATCATCAGCTTGCCTGCGCTACTGAAAACGATGGGCTGATATTTTTTGATAGAAAAAACCATGCATATGAGAAAGTTTTCGCTGATCAGGACGAAGAGGGAGCCATTGAATCAAATTCCATTTGGAAAATCCTATCGACGGATGAAGGTTCATTCTGGATAGGATATTACAACCGCGGTATTGGGCTTTACGATCCAGGTTTTAGCAAATTTCAGAGTATCCGCCATTCGATGGCAGACCCTTCAACCCTGGCAGGTCAGTCAGTAGATGCCATTGTTTTTGATGATGAGGGGCAAATGTGGGTTGGAATGGATGGTGCAGGCGTTGATTTTAGCAGAGATGGTGGACAGTCCTTTCGTCATCTAACAAAGGAAGAAGGGTATACAGGTTTTAATGACCGTTCGGTTATCGGGTTATTTAGTGACAGTCGAGATAACCTTTGGGTGGCATCATGGGGCGGAGGTGCATTCCTGCTGGAGGACGGCTCTAAACACATCATTAATCTTGACTTTGATTCTGACTTAGGAGTGAGGTCCACACGCGTCATGGGTTTTGATGAGGACAGCCATGGCAATATATGGATTGCAACATTTGGTTCGGGTATTTATTGGTATAGCCTGGATCAAAAGTCTATTCAGTCATTTGACGCTTCTGACTATCGCTTTGACGCTCTTGCCAATGCGGATGTCAGGGATGTGTTGATTGATAGTAAGGACAATGTGTGGATTGGGAGTACTAATGGCCTCTATCATCTGAAATTAGGACCTGAAGATACGACTATAACGTCCTATGCGTCCTGGCTAATTCAGAAGGAAGTACACCCTTCTTTCAATTATGTATTGAGTTTGTATGAGGACCAATCGGGCAATATATGGATAGGAACTGACGGTGCAGGTTTGTTTAAGTTTGACCCTACAACCGAGTCATTCGAATCCTATCTCGAAAATTGGCAGGTGGACAAAAAAACCGTTTGCGGAATAGTTGAGGATGACTATGGTTTTCTTTGGATAACAGGCAAGACGGGAATCACCAGAATTAACCTACAGAGTAATAGAGTTGAGTATTTTTCTGTCGAAAATGACTTGCTCAGTCAGGATTTCAATTATGGAGCAATAGCAAAAGATCAGTCAGGGAAACTATATTTTGGAAATATAGATGGCATAAACTGGATTGATCCGGGTGCCCTAAGCTATGTGGATCAAAACCCCAGTCCGCAGCTGACCGACTTAAGACTTTTCAATAAAGTCGTTAGGCCAAATGACGAGGGGTCTCCTTTGAAGAGTGTCATATCAGAAACGCAAAAACTCACCTTGAATCACCTACAGTCGGTGTTCTCTATAGACTTTACTGCAGTTGATTTCCTGTTGTCAGACCGCTTGCAGTTTGCCTATTACCTTGAAGGGCTTGAAGACGACTGGAACTATGTTGGTCAGAGTAGAAGTGCTACTTACACTTCTTTGGAAGCAGGAGACTATACCTTTCACTTACGCGCTTCCTCAGAACCCGGCAAATGGTCTGATGAGGTGCAACTTGAAATAAAGGTATTGCCGGCTTGGTATAAAAGTCGCTTAGCGCTGTTTGCCTATGTTATATTGTTTCTTTTGGGGCTGTATCTTCTGTATTTCCTGGCTCGACTTAGGATCAGAGAAAAAGAAGAAATAGTAACACAGCGTCGGCGAACGATGGAAAATGAGCAGCTTACCCAAAGGAAACTCCATTTTTTCACAAACATCTCGCATGAATTTCGAACGCCTCTTACCTTAATTATTAATCCGCTCGAATCGCTCTTCAAGTCTGGGGATTTTTCTAAACAGACCTATTCAAAGCTCAATACGATTAAGAGAAACGCCGCAAGGTTAGAAAGGCTAATTAATGAATTGATGGATTTTCGAAAGCTTAACTCTGATAAGCTTAAAATTCATGTTCATAAAACCAGATTGTCGCTGCTAATTAAAAATATCGTAGAATATTTTGATGAAGAATCGAACAGCAGGAGCATTGACTTAAAGGTTAAACATATGGGGGATGATCCTTATGTCTGGGTTGACTCAGGGCTTGTCGAAAAGGTATTATTCAACCTGTTGTCAAATGCCTTCAAGTTTACTCCGGATGGAGGAACCATATCCATTTCCTTGCAAGAGAGCGATTATAACTTACCTCTTATCCAGCAGGAGTCCGCGCCTGTGATGAAACTCTCCATATCAGATACTGGCCCTGGACTGGATAGAGAACATTTAGAGAAAATATTTGAACGCTTCTTTCAAGTAGACCAATTTGATCAGTCTTATTTCGGAGGTACTGGGATTGGCTTGGAAGTTGTCAAGAGTTTTATGGAGTTGCATTATGGTGCCATTGATGTCGAAAGTAAGGTTGGAGAAGGGACCATATTCCATCTATACTTTCCATTGGGAAAGGCACACTTCAGTGAATCTGATATAGTTCAGGATGACCCTAGCATTAGAAGTAAATTTATTGCTGGCACAGCACTTTACGAAGTTAATGAGGGGCACAGTCAGAGCCTGGTGGCAGATGAACCTTCTCTAAAAAGACTTCTTTTATGGATTGATGACAATGTTGAGTTAAGAGATTATGTGAACAACGAGCTGAATGAGGCCTTTAATGTCCGATTAGCGAAAGATGGCAAAGAAGGTTTGGATATTGCTTCAGAGATCATACCTGATGTTATTATATCTGATGTCATGATGCCAGAAATGGACGGGTTTGAAGTTTGCAAGGCTATCAAGGCTCAAAAATCCACAAACCATATTCCCGTGATTCTGTTGACAGCCAAAGAATCAATTGATGATCAAATGAAAGGCATAAAAACCGGTGCTGACCTGTACGTGTCAAAGCCCTTCAATATGGATTTGCTTAAGGTGCAGGTCGAACAATTAATCAATACGAGACAAGACCTTTTTAGAAAGTACTTTGCTGAGTTTAGTCCAGTTACCACGTCGGAACAAATAAGCGTTCCTGAAGCCGATTTTATTAACAATATGGTTCAGTTTATTCAAGCCAATATCAATGATTCACAGTTAAGCGTTGAGGTTCTGGCAAATGAACTAAACCTTAGTAGAAGCCAACTCTACCGAAAAGTCAAGTCTCTGACGGGGGAGAATGTGAATGTGTTGATAAGAAACATGAGGCTGGAAAAGGCGCGAGTGTTGATTCGGTCAGGGTCATCAAATATCAATGAAATATGCTTCACAGTAGGTTTCACTTCAGCCTCATATTTCACAAAGTGCTACAAGGAGCACTTTGGTGTTTTACCTACTAAGGATAAGAAAGAAACTCCGGGGCAGCATCAATGAGGTTGCAACAAAGGAGGTTTCTCTAGTCCAGAGATTCTAATGTCCCGCCTGGACAACCATCCACTAGATTATTAGCGGCTTCCACAGGAAATCAAACAGATCACTTCGTGCGGGATGCGTCTACACAGTTTGCCAGTATCGGGTAAAGCCACGCTGAAGTAAACCGTTCCACCTAGAACGTATGTTGCATCAGATGCAAAAAATGTTGCATTAATGGGTATTTGGCAACAAATGAATCATAAAACGATTCAAAATTGATATTTCTTCATTTCGACAACATATTAATTGCAATAATTAAAATTTTACATCAACCACAAGTGAGAAGTCAGAAAGTAGGCAAAAGATCCAGAACAAGTTTAATTCAGTTCATTTTGATCATTTCGCTCGCCTTTTTACTTGTCTTAATTATTAGCCTTATATAGAATGTTGAGATCCTTCACCTTTGTTTTTTATTGTTTGGTAATCCTGCTACTCTCTGCCTGTCACAGTAGAACCAAATACCAATTTGATTTTCTAAACCCCGAGCTAAGTCCTGTTGAGAGGGCCCAGGATTTAGTATCTCAAATGACCTTGCAGGAGAAGGTTTCGCAGATGCGATATGATGCTCCCGAAATACCAAGACTCAAAGTGCCAAAATACAATTGGTGGAACGAATGTCTGCATGGAGTAGGCCGAGCTGGCGAAGCAACAGTGTTTCCACAAGCCATTGGCATGGGAGGCACATGGAATACTGAATTGATCAATCAAATGGGAGTTGCGGTTTCGGATGAAGCGCGCGCCAAACACCACCAGTTTATCAAGGAAAACAAGCGAGGCATATATCAGGGGCTTACTTTCTGGACACCCAACATTAATATTTTTCGCGATCCGAGATGGGGCCGAGGGCAAGAGACTTATGGGGAAGATCCTCTTTTGACCGGAAATCTAGGTGTGGCCTATATAAATGGGCTGCAGGGGGATGATGAACATTACTTAAAACTTGTAGCTACTGCCAAGCATTTCGCGGTTCATAGTGGTCCCGAAAAATCGAGGCATGTAGATAACTATATATCCAGCCCCAAAGATTTAAACGAAACCTATTTGCCAGCCTTTGAAAAGGCAGTGAAGCAGGCCAATGTGCATTCTGTGATGTGTGCATACAACAGAACCAACGATTTGGCTTGTTGCGGTAGCAATGTGCTCTTAGATTCCATTTTGAGAAAAGAATGGGGGTTTGACGGCTACATTGTCTCAGACTGCTGGGCGATTAACGATTTCTACTTTCCCGATCGACATGGGGTTAGTGAGAGTGCTTCTGAGGCCTCTGCACTGGCTGTGAAGTCGGGTACAGATTTAAATTGCGGCAATACCTATGATCCGGCATTGAGCGACGCTGTGCTGTCGAAGTTCATAGATGAAGCAGAAGTTGATCTGGCACTTACAAGGCTGATGACTGCCCGGTTCAAGCTTGGTATGTTCGATGACCCTGAAAGGGTACCCTGGTCAAAGCTGCCTTATGATGTAGTAAGGAGTGAGGAGCATCAAGAATTGGCAAAGCAGGTAGCCAGAGAGTCCATCGTGTTGTTGAAGAATGAAAATAACACTTTACCACTCAGCACTGCTCTAAAATCCATTGCGGTGATTGGCCCCAATGCCAATGTGGTTCAGCCACTTTTGGGTAACTACCATGGTACTTCGGTAAACTTTACCACTCCCTATAAGGCTATCAAAGCAAAACTTCCTAACGCAGATGTCCGCTACGCGAAAGGCAGCAATATCACAAAGGAATGGCCGCTGTTAACACCCATACCTTCTAAAAATCTCAATGCTGACCAGGCAACTGGTTTAAGAGGTCAGTACTTTCAAAATGAGAACTGGTCTGGAGAGCCCGTCCTAGATAGAGTAGATCCAATGGTTGATTTTATTTGGGTGGAGAGGCCCTTTGAAATGAAGTCAGACACTTTCTCGGTCAGATGGACCGGTCAAATCACTCCCGAATCTTCTGGAAAATATAGAATTGGACTCAGGGCGTGTAACGTTGGTAAGCTGTACCTAAACGACCAATTGGTTCTTGAATTTTCTGATGATCATGATCCTAACATGGAATACCATGACCTGCAGTTAACCGCGGGAGAACCCGTATCTGTGAGAATTGATTATTACAATTTCCATGCTGACCCACAGGTGCAACTTTTGTGGTCGGCACTGGAAGAAGATTTGATCACACCTGCGCTTGATTTGGTAAATGATTCGGAGTTGGCCGTATTGTGTCTCGGGCTTAGTCCAGACATAGAAGGAGAGGAGATGCCGGTTGTGATGGAGGGATTTGATAAAGGCGATCGTTCAGACATAGTCCTACCATCTTCTCAGAGAGAACTACTGGAAAAAGTAATAGAAACAGGCAAACCTGTTGTGGTTGTTTTGCTAAACGGAAGCGCCCTGGCCGTCAATTATGCTGCAGAAAATGCTCCTGCCATTGTTGAAGCCTGGTACCCTGGTGAGTTTGGTGGACAGGCCATTGCCGAAGTGCTATTTGGAGAGGCCAACCCCTCCGGGAAATTGCCAGTGACTTTCTATAAGTCTGTAAATGACTTACCGGGATTCAAGTCTTATGATATGACGGATCGAACCTATAAGTATTTTAAAGGTGATCCATTATTTCCGTTTGGGCACGGCTTGAGTTATTCAAAATTCAAATATGCTGCACTGTCCTTTGTGCAAGCAGATGAGTCTCAAATTTCTGTTCAAATCTCCAACGATAGTGAGTTTGCCGGGTACGAAACTGTTCAGGTGTATCTATCAACACCTGACATGGCCGGCATGGCAACTCGTTCGCTTGTGGCGTTCCAAAAGGAGTTTTTTGAAGCTGGGGAGACCAGAGAAGTATCGATTGCCATTCCGAAAGAAAACTTGAAAGTAATAGATGATAACGGAAAGAAGATAGTGCCAACAGGAAAAGTCATATTAACTGTAGGAGGTAAGCAGCCCGGTTTCTCAGGAGTAGCCGATGCACCAACAACAGAGACTTTAAATACTGAAATCACATTATGACAGGTGTGCTGTTGGTAATCAATAAGTGACCTGTACATGACATATTAATACTATGAACCAAACTAAATACATTATGAAACAACGCTTACGAGAAACAACCAAGAGGAAATATTGCCTGAAAGTGGCAACATTGATGCTTGTGCTTTCTTGTTTTGTACTTCAACCGATTCTCGCGTCAGAATATAAAGAGGGAGCAGAGCAAGATGATCTAACAGTTACTGGTACAGTTAAAGATGGCTCCACCGGAGAATCACTTCCCGGTGTTACTGTAATCATTAAAGGTTCCACGATTGGAACTGTTACGGACATTGACGGGTCATACTCAATTAATATTGAGGATCCCGAGGGAGCAATACTGTCCTTTAGCTTCGTGGGATTTAGGTCTCAGGAAGTTCAGGTAGGAAATCAGAATATCATCGATGTTCAGTTGCAAGTAGATGTACAATCACTTGAGGAAGTGGTTGTAGTAGGTTATGGTACTCAGCGAAAAAGTGATTTGACGGGTGCCGTTGCATCCATCTCAGGAGACGAACTGAGGACTGCAATCACTTCAAGTGTGGATCAGGCACTTCAAGGGCGAGTTGCTGGTGTCCAGGTAAGTCAAAATTCTGGACAACCTGGAGGCGCAGTTTCAATACGCATCAGAGGAACCACTTCCCTGACACAGAGCAGCGAGCCACTTTATGTGATCGATGGTGTTCAGATAGGTGGTGAAGCTTCAAGTTCAGTAGGCTTTACATGGGCTGGCGGTTCCAACGGTCAGAGCAGTAATATCAACCCACTTGCATTTCTAAATCCTAATGATATTGAGACAATCGATGTTCTCAAAGATGCATCAGCCACAGCTATTTATGGTTCTAGAGCTGCCAATGGTGTGGTAATAATTACGACAAAAAGAGGAAAAGCAGGAGAAGGTAAAATTAGCTACGACGGATTTTATGCTGTTCAGGATGTATATAAGACATTCGATATGATGAATCTTCGTGAATATGCAGCTTATAGCAATGAAGTTGCTCAAGAAGTTTCTTCAATTGATCCGAATCCACGTTTTGCCGACCCTTCATTATTGGGCACAGGCACAGACTGGCAAGAAGCTGTTTTCCGAGTAGCTCCGATGCAGAGCCATACGGTCACCTTTTCGGGAGGTACAGATGCCAATAGATATATGCTTTCAGCAGGTTACCTAAGTCAGGAGGGTATAGTGATAGGATCCAATTTTGAAAGGTTTAGCCTTAGGCTCAACGTTGACAGCAAAATCAATGATCGGATCACCGTAGGAACGAGCATGACATTATCAAGAAAAGATGAAAAGATCGTTTTGCAGGATGGCGGTGATGGAGTGATTGCCCAGGCGGCACAAGCTCCACCGCATATTCCAGTTAGAAATTTCGATGGTTCGTTTGCCGGGCCTACCCAGCAAAATGCTTCCGCACAAGTAGGGTCAAATCCTGTTGCTTTGGCTTTGTTGCGTAACAATACGGCATTGGACACAAGGTTTGTGAACAATATTTTCGGCGAAATTAAGATTTTAGAAGGTTTGAAATTCAGATCTGAATTTGCCACAGACATTTCGACACTCAGTAGTTCGGCATTTGTTCCTACTTATGAGTGGGGAATGATAGTCAACAATACAAGTCAGTTGGCTCAGCTATCAAATCAAAACCTTTTCTGGCTTTGGAAAAATTTTGCGACTTATGACAAAGTCGTAGGCAAGCACAAGTTTACTGGTCTACTCGGAACTGAATCTCAGAAAAGTCAGTATGAAGGGTTAACAGCCTATAAAGTAAATCTCCCGAATGACATTCAAGTAATTAATCAGGGAGACATTTCAAATATCCCCAATACGGGATTCAAAGGATGGTCTTCCTTAGCCTCATACTTTTTGAGGGCTAACTACAGTTTTGCTGATCGTTACTTTCTGACAGCTACAGTACGGAGAGATGGTTCTTCAAGGTTCGGTCCTAATAACCGATGGGGATGGTTTCCATCTGTGTCAGTTGCCTGGAGAGTGATTAACGAGCCATTCATACCAGAATCTAATGTGGTAAGTGACCTGAAGGTTAGATTAGGATGGGGTCAGGTAGGTAATGAGAGGATAGATAACTATGCATTTGGTTCTTCTCTTGTTTCGCTCAATTCATATTTTGGCTCTGCCGTGAGAAACAATGCCTACTCCAACAGAGATGTGCAATGGGAATCTACCACCATGCTCAATGCAGGTATCGACCTTGAACTATTCTCTGGTAGGGTAAGTCTGGAAGCCAACGCTTATGAAAAAAAGACTGATAATTTATTATTGCGCGTCAATCTGCCGGCCACTTTCGGTGGAGAGGTTCAAGGACCACAAGCCAATGTTGGTAGTATGAAAAATACCGGAATTGAATTGGCAGTCAATACTAAGAATATAGACGGCAATAAGTTCAAGTGGTCCTCCAATGCAAACATCTCAGTTAATAGAAACAAAGTAACCGACATAGGAGGGATTCAATTCTTTGAAAATTTGTATTGGTACTCAGGCTTTCAGACGGCCAGCACTACAGTCGCTAATAAACCTGTGGGTCAGTTCTATGGGTATGTAATGGAAGGTATTTTTACTTCTGCTGAAGAAATAGCAAATCACGCCGTTCAGATACCGTCTACCCAGGATCCTGCCGTCAATAAGATTGATAGAACTACAGGGGTTTGGCTAGGTGATATTAAATGGAAGGACCTGGATGGAAATGGGATTATCAACACTGATGACCAAAAGATTATCGGTGATCCAAACCCTGACTTCACATTTGGCCTTAACAATCAGTTTGAATACGGAAACCTGGTGCTGGATGTCTATGTGATAGGATCCGTGGGTGGTGATATCCTCAACTATTCACGTGCTAGAAATGAACAGATGCTCAGCAACTTTGATAATCAGTCAAGAACGGTAATAAACCGTGCCAAGACTCAGCTGGTAGAGGGAGGTACAGACTTCAATAATATTAATGATGTAGAGTTGGTAGATCCTTCCGTTCAGATTCCACGCTTCGACAATGGTGCGGAAAACTTCAACCATTTTATGTCCACAAGATGGATAGAAGATGGTACATACGCGAGAATTCAGAACGTCAAGCTGAGTTACCGCCTACCTGCAGCCTGGACACAAAAGGTAAGAATATCGAATATGCTGGTGTATCTGAATGTGCAAAATGTAGTCACATTCACCAATTACTCTGGATTAGATCCTCAGATAGGTTCTTTTGACCAAAGCGCACGCCAGCTGAATGTTGATATGGGTAGATACCCTGTGCCGCGAGTATATACAGTAGGTGTTAAACTGGATTTTTAATTCATAATTATTAAGGAAATGAAAAATTATCTAAAAATCATATTAGCGGTTTTGCTGACTATTCAACTTACTTCTTGTGAAGACGAATTCTTAGAGTTTGTCCCTCAGGATCAGGCAACTGTAGATGCCTGGTATAGAAGTTCCGATGAAATTAGGCAAGGTACCGCGGCGCTTTATGGCCGCCCTTGGTTCCAGTTCAATGATGTTTTGAGCTGGTGTGTGGGTGATTTACTTGCAGGAGATATTTATCACAACTGGGATCTCGAAGGTCAGTTTTTCTACGGTTCGTTTAATGAGAATAACACACATATTGGCAATGGATGGCAGAGCCTTTATGACGTCATCTCATTCGCCAACCTTATTTTGGACGATATGCCCGTTATTGCCAGAGGCAATGGTGTGAGTGAAGCAGATATTGCCGCAGGTATGGCCGAGGCAAGATTTTTCCGAGGATTGGCATACTACTACCTGGTAGAATACTGGGGGGCCGTGCCTATTATCGAACGTCCTGCTCAAAAAGTGGCGGCAGGGGAATTGTTTCTCCCTCGTAACACCATTGGTAGTGTTTATGAGTTTATACGAAGAGATTTTCAGTTTGCTGCTGAAAATCTACCGAGCTCGGATGTAGATGGAAGAGTTACCGAGTGGTCAGCCAAAGGAATGTTAGCGAAACTACACGTCACTTTAGGTCAGAGAGCAGTTGGTGGTGGTAGTATTGGCACACTAGATGATTTCACTATTGCTGCGGATTATGCTGCAGATGTGATTAACAATAGTGGATTGAACTTGTACCCGGATTATGAGAATATGTTCAAAATATCGAATGAGCAAAATGAGGAAATACTGGTCTCATTGCAGCTCATAAACTCAGGATGGGGATTTGGTAGTAGTAGACAGGCTCGGTTTGCCAGGAATTCCATAATTACAGGTGATGCCCAGGCTTGGGGTGCTTTTATATCAGTGACTGTCAATTTCATAAATAATTTGGTATCAAATGCTGAGTCAGGTGAAGATGCCAGAAGGAGAGCTATTTACATGGAGTCTGGAGACTTTTATAGCTACTTAAATACAAGCGAAGGAGGATATCAATATGAGATTGTAAGAAGAGATGGTGATGGTGTTCAGATTGAAGATGCAGCGCCAGTATTGACTAACTTAAAGAAACATGTAGTCGGAAATGTTGATGATCATGGATATGTTATTTCCAATCAAGACTCCCCACTTGATCATTATATACTTAGACTATCTGATGTCTACTTGATTTATGCCGAAGCACTAATGGGATCGGGTGGAGCGCTTAGTTCAGGGCCAGGTTACGATGCGTATCTCGCAGTAAGAAGCCGGGCAGGATTGGCAGGTCCATCTGATGGCGAAATGAGTTTCAGAGATCTTTTTAACGAAAGACGTGTAGAATTCGGACTTGAGGCTATGTCCTGGTTGGATATTAAGCGTCAGTACTATCGCGATCCCGCAGGTACGCTAGCGTTGCTCAACGCTCAAAATCGTACGGATAGGTATTTCAGGATAGACGAAAACGACGCGTTGGAAGCTGATCCTAATGGTTATGAACTCATTGCAGCGGGCCAGTCTGGAGTGCAAAATCCCAGTACCCTAAATTCTGAGCCTGTGGTTACAATATCAGCAGACAAAATGTGGCTTCCAATACCAGGAAATGAAGTGGTGGCAAACCCACTATTGCAATCCGATGTGGAGCCGGTAGAATATGTGTTTGATTAATTAGCAAGAAAATGAAGATGACAAAATTTATAATGAACAAGGTATTCGCAATGATTCTGGTTTTTATTCTTGTTTCTTGCCAGGATGAAGATGGAGTTAGCATAGTTGATACAAAGGGCATTCCTAGTATTTCATATGTGCGAGTAGGTAACCCTGATAAGTCTGACTCACTGTTAGTGAGGGCCGACCTTGGGAGCGAAATAGTAATCGTAGGCACTAATCTTGGTGGAACGAGACAAGTTTGGTTCAATGACAGGCAAGCATTGGTCACCCCAACATGGGTGACTAATACAAATATTTTGGTTCAGGTGCCGAGCATTGCTCCAGTTGAGGTCACTAACTCTATTTATTTAGTAGATAGTAATAGTGACACCTTGAAGTATGCATTTGAAGTTTCAATTAGTCCTCCCGAAATCGATGCAGCCATCAACGAATGGCCTCAGGCAGGGGAGAATTTGGTTGTTACCGGAAACTTCTTCTTTGAGCCCATTACCATTAGTTTCACTGGAGGTGTGACGGGTGATTTGGTTTCCATTTCTCAGGATAGAGTAGAGTTTACAATACCAGAAGGTGCCACCGAAGGGCCAGTTACCATTACAACCAATTTTGGTGAGGCCGAATCGGGATTTCACTTGTGGGACACCAGAAACGTAATACTAAATTTTGATGATTTGCAGCCGAATGCCTGGAGAATTGGCCAGCCCGAAATTGGTGATGGTGAGATTGATGGTAACTACAATGTATTCAGAGGCAACATAGGAGCAAACGTAAGAGATGAAGGACCAGGTGCGCCTGCTACTTCACCGTTGCTTTTTGAGTATTGGGGTGGATACGATCCAGACAGAACCGAGAATTTTTTCCCAACCTATCCCAATTCTTATCAGGATTATGTGCTGAAGTTTGAAGCTAAGGTAAACAACTGGTACGGAGGCTACTTAAACATCTGCCTCTCGACCCCAGAGCATGCTGACAACAATCAGGAAATATGGAGCAATGACAATAACGCCAGAGCCATTTGGGGACCATGGGCTGAGGAGGATCAAGAGTTTAGCACTGATGGTCAATGGATCACAGTAGTTATTCCACTTTCTGATTTCCAATACTTTATGGAACATGATGATGACCTGGGGGTATTTTATACAAGTGGACACAAGTTCGTGGAAGCCGCCGCAGGCTCCATGAGTATGTGGTTAATTGGCTCACCTGAGAATAGTGAGAATCCCGTAGAGTTCTATGTCGACAACCTTAGAATAGTGCTTCCTTAATTTATATAGGACTATAAAACCTTTATGAAATGAAAAACATACGAATCATAAAATCCTTCTTCGGAATTCTGCTAATGTGTATAGCTGTACAGTTTATATTCATGGCGTGTGAAGAAGACACGCCAGAAGTGAAGGGCGTTACTGTATTGAGCTTTGGCCCGGCAGGGGTGAAGCATGGAGAAGACATTATTGTCATAGGAACGAACCTTGATGAGGTAAACTCCATCGTCTTCAAACCATCGGTTGAAGTTTCGGACTTCAAAGAGCAAAGCTTTGGACGAATCACTGTAACCGTACCACAAGCCGCCGAGCCAGGTGTGCTGATTTTGAAAACGAGTACAGAGGAAATCGAGACCAAGACCATTCTCAATTTTGATGTGCCTGTGAGTATCACAGGAATGACATCATCTGCCAAGCCAGGGACTAATATCACCATAACAGGAGATAAGCTCAACTGGATTGAGAGTATCAAATTTACCGATGATGTTACGGTCTTGAAAGAAAGCTTTGTTTCTCAGTCATCAGAGGAATTAGAAGTGACTGTGCCCATAGACGCACAGTCGGGATTTCTAACTTTTAGTACGGGCGGCACAAACCCGATGCTTTTTGCCTATGAAACTCAGTTGGATGTTCTATTGCCAGTGATATCAGCACTGAATCCTGCATCTGTTCGTCATGAATCTAAATTGACAATTGAGGGTTCAAATCTGGATTTGGTTACTGAGGTACATTTCACTGAAGGTATTTCCGTTATTAAAAGTGCTTTTAGTGCACATACCGAAACCTCTATTGAACTTACTGTGCCTGCTAGTACCGAAAAGGGTAAGGTTATCCTGAAACAGCTTGCACCTGTTGATGTAGAATCGGCAGATGATCTGTTGATAGTATTGCCAATTGGAACTGCTATTTCCCCTTCAGAGCAAAGGCCCGGTGTGGATGAAGTTACTATCACAGGAACCGATCTTGATTTAGTTGCCGAGTTGGAGTTGCCTTCTTTTGGAGTGCTTGCAGCTGAAAACTTCAAAAGTCATACGTCTGAAACGATCGTATTTGACTTACCTGAAGCTACAACTATTGGAGTCATTAACTATACAACCATACATGATTATCAGGGATCTCTTGGTCTTGCGATCAAAGTGCCTTCAAAAGGGTTAAGTGATTTACTTATTCCTCTTTACCTGGATGCGGTGGAGCCTGTGATTGGTGAAGGAGGCGGTTGGAATAGCGTTACAGATTTTGCAAATACAGAAAACCCAAGAGAAGGAACTGCGGCCATGAAGGTGACTTACTCTGGCTCATTTGGTGGAGGTGGTCAGCTCGGCACATGGGGCAAGGATGACGTCTCTGTAGTTGGTGCTGAAGTTTTTGCCTTTTCCATCTTCGGAGGAGCGGGAACCGATGGTCAGCAGTTAAATCTTAACGTAAAGTCAAGTGTTGACAATACCATATTGATAGATATAGCCGAGGGTAAGTGGATAGACTACCAAATACCGTTGGCCGATCTGGGTAACGTGACTGCAATAACTGAGATATGGTTTCAGGATCAAGGTTGGTCAGGCACGGTTTATATAGACCGTATGGGATTTGATTTACAGCGAGACTATGGACCTGAAGCGTTGACAGTTGTTGGATACGACGATGCTGTTTCTTCACTCTTTGGTGAAGGAGGCGGCTGGGGAGGCGGCTCCACAGATTTCAGTAATACAGAAGTAGCCAGAGTGGGTGACAATTCAATCAAAGCCACATTCGGTGGTGATTTCGGTGGACAAGCACAACTTGGCACGTGGGGTAAAGACAATGTGTCGGTGGCTGGAACTACGGTTTTTGCTTTTTCACTGTTTGGAGGAGCAGGAACTGAAGGAGCTCAATTGAATGTAAATGTGAAGCTGGATTCAGACAACCCGCAATTAGTGACTATAAAAGAAGGAGAATGGGTAGATATTGAAATCCCATTGTCTGATTTTGGAACCTTTACAGAGGTGACGGAGATATGGTTTCAAGATCAGGGATGGTCTGGATCTGTCTACATAGACCATGTCGGGTTCAGATAGTAGCTGATTTAAGCTCAAGATGATTGATTTATTTTTAAACATTTATGGCAGTGGCAATTCGATTGGGTTGTCACTGTCGTAATTAACAAATGCGAAACGTGCTAAAAAAATTGCTTCTTATTGTTTGGATAGGATCATTCCTTAGTTTGGGTTCATGTGGAGATGATGGGACAATTGGAGATCCTAAATTTTTGGATGCACCTGTACTTTCACTTGCCACGGATATTGGTAGAGCTTCATTTTCAGTTGACTGGCCAACGGTAGAAGGTGCCAGCGCTTTTCTGATAGACGTGGCACTTGATGAAAATTTCACAGAATTCGTTGAACCGTATCAGGATCATCGCCAAAGTTTTTCAGAAATTGAAGTGTCTGGTCTGGAGGCAGCCACTACTTATTACTTACGTGCAAGGTCAATTTTTGGAGACATGTTTTCTGACTATTCCAATGTTGTAATTGTCACAACATTAAGTGGCACTGTGAACTCAGGTACAGGCCTTAAGGGTGCGGCAGACTTCCACGTAGGTATGGCTGTTAAAGTGGACAAGCTGCAAGGAAAACATGAAGATATCCTTGTTGAAGAGTTCAACCAGATTACTAGTGAGTACGAAATGAAGATGAATATCATGTATCCATCCGAAGGCAACTATGATTTTTCCAAAGCAGATGCTACGGTGAACTGGGCGGTGGCCAATGGTATAGACGTGCATGGTCATTCTTTGATCTGGCACAATGCTACTCCTGATTGGGTCGAAAACTTCAGCGGCACAAATGCTGAGTTTGAAGCGATGATTGAAGACTATATCAAAACGGTAGTGGCTCGCTATAAGGGTAAAGTAAAGTCATGGGATGTAGTCAATGAGGCATTTGAGGACGGATCGGGTCAGTTAAGAAATTCAGTTTTCAGAAGGAAAATGGGAGATGATTATATAGAGAAGTGCTATCAGTGGACACGAGATGCTGATCCTGATGTGCTGATCTTTTACAATGATTACAACATGGTCAGTGATGTTGTAAAGCGTAGAGCTGCAGTCAATTTGGTCAAAGGTTTTATGACCAAAGGAGTACCAGTTGATGGTTTTGGTTTTCAGATGCACATCTCGTACAAGTGGCCAACCAAAACTCAGATTGAGTCGGCTGCTAAAGAAATCACCGATCTTGGTTTGTTGCTACATTTTTCTGAATTGGACGTTAGGGCAAATCCAGATAATGATTTAACCTCTCTTTCAGATCAACGGGCTGAGCTGCAGCAAGCAAAAGTCAGGGAGGTCGTAGAAGTGTACTGTGCAATCCCGGATGAAAACAAATTTGCAATTACCGTTTGGGGTTTAAAAGATGATGAGACCTGGTTAACCGAGTATTGGGGACATCCTGATTGGCCGTTGCTTTACAATGCGGATTTTACCGCTAAAAAAGCCTATACCGGATTTTTGGAAGGGTTGAATTAGGAACTGGAAGGGGAGTAATTATACAAATAACCGATAATAAAGTTAGAATAAATGAATATAAGTAGAGCGGGTATTTTCCACATCATTTTGGTCTTGTTGGTATGCCATGGGTGTATCGACAAAAAGCAAAATTCGGGAATGGGTCAGAATGACGTCTCTGACATGTGGAGCAAAAGTTCCACGGAAGAAAAGGTTAATGACTTACTTAGTCGAATGACGCTGGAAGAGAAGGTGGGTCAGATGAATCAGTACAGCGGTTTTTATGACGCTACTGGTCCGGCACCAGCAGGTGGGAGTGCTAAACTCAAGTATGAACACCTGGCCAAAGGCTGGGTGGGGTCCATGCTGAATATTACGGGTGTTGAAAATATCAGGGAAGTACAAAGAGTCGCAGTGGAAGAAAGCAGGCTGGGTATTCCGCTTATTATTGGCTTTGATGTTATCCATGGTTTCAAGACACTTAGCCCAATACCACTGGCTGAGGCTGCAAGCTGGGATATGGAAGCCCTAAAAAATTCGGCTCACATGGCCGCCACAGAAGCGGCTGCAGCGGGTATCAACTGGACATTTGCACCTATGGTAGATATCTCAAGAGATGCAAGATGGGGCAGAGTGATGGAAGGTGGAGGCGAAGATCCATTTTTAGGAAGCAGAGTGGCTGAAGCTCGTGTAAGGGGCTTTCAGGGAGAAGACTTGTCGGATGTCAATTCTATAGCCGCTTGTGCCAAGCACTTTGCTGCTTACGGTTTTGCTGAGGCCGGGCTAGAATACAACACTGTTGATATCGGCACGTCCACGCTTTTCAACATGGTA
Source organism: Cyclobacteriaceae bacterium (assembly GCA_039944535.1). Lineage (GTDB taxonomy): Bacteria > Bacteroidota > Bacteroidia > Cytophagales > Cyclobacteriaceae > JAMZMI01. The sequence continues at coordinate 65,060 of JBDUYP010000012.1, read as the reverse complement.
TTGCCTCCATTTAAAGCTGCCAATGATGCCGGAGTACGCACCTTTATGAATGGATTTAATGAACTAAATGGTGTGCCCGCTACAGCCAATACATTCTTGCTTCGTGACATTCTGAAAGGCAAATGGGGATTTGATGGGTTTGTAATATCAGACTGGTCTTCGATAACAGAAATAGCCACCTGGGGACATGCCAGTGATTCAGCACATGCGGCCGTTCTTTCTGTCAAAGCCGGCGTTGATATGGACATGGAGTCCTATGCTTATATAAAAAATCTCGTCGAGTTAGTGAAAAATGGAACGGTAAAGGAAAGCCTGATAGATGACGCTGTTAGAAGAATTCTAAGAGTCAAGTTCGAATTGGGTTTGTTTGATGATCCCTACAAATACTGTGACGAGGAACGTGAGAAGACGGTTATTGGCTCGGATTTACAAAATGAAGCAGTGCTTGATATGGCTAAAAAATCCATAGTCCTTTTAAAAAATGAAGAGGGACTACTTCCACTCAAAAAGCAAGGACAAAAAATTGCTTTGATTGGCGCACTTGCAAGCGATAAGTCGAGCCCTTTGGGCAGTTGGAGGCTAGCATCTGAAGATAATACAGCAGTATCTGTTTTGGAGGGTATGAATCAATATACAGGGAATAGCCTGAGTTATGCGAAAGGAGCAGATGTAGTTAAAGGTGATGCCAAATTCAGACATGAAGTTTCTGTAAATGATGCTGACAAAAGCGGGTTTAGAAATGCTATCAGTACTGCCCGCAATGCAGACGTAGTGGTAATGGTCTTAGGCGAACATGGATTTCAAAGTGGGGAGGGCAGAAGTAGAACAGAACTTGGCCTGCCGGGTGTACAACAAGAACTACTGGAAGAAGTTTATAAAGTCAATCAGAACATTGTGTTGGTTCTAAATAATGGTCGTCCGTTGGCGATAAACTGGGCGAGTGAAAACATACCGGCTATTGTGGAAGCGTGGCAACTAGGTACCCAGTCTGGAAACGCCATAGCCCAGGTTTTATATGGCGACTACAACCCAAGTGGGAAACTGCCAATGACTTTCCCAAGAAATGTTGGACAGGCGCCATTGTACTACAATCATAAAAATACAGGACGCCCTGTTGCCATGGAGGATAAAACCATGGTGTTTTGGTCTCACTATTCGGATGTTGAAAAAACTCCACTATACCCGTTTGGATATGGGCTGAGCTATACCACTTTTGATTATAGCGACTTGAAGGTTGTTGTGAAATCTGAGAGCTCTCAGGACCCTGAAATTGAAGTTTCAGTGACACTAAATAATACTGGCAGGTACGATGGGAAAGAAGTCGTACAGCTCTATATCCAGGATCCGGTAGCTTCAGTGACCAGACCAGTCCGAGAGTTGAAAGGATTTGATCTTTCGGATATCAAAAGTGGTGAATCCAAGACCATTAAATTCACTTTAGATGAAACCAATCTTGGCTTTTTTGATAACGAAGGAAACTATGTTGTTGAGCCGGGAGAATTCAAAGTTTTTGTAGGGGGGAGTTCACAAACCTCCTTTGGCAAAGCGTTTACGCTCCTTTAAAAAAGAGTGTAAATGAGGTTTAGGCCGAGACTTATAAAAAAAGCCTATTGAAGATTTCACTGGGATCTTCAATGGGCTAATAATTTCTATTTTACTAGATTAATTTTTCTTATACGTTGTGTCCGCCCAGCGTATTTGTGCTCTTCCGCCCTTTACGCGGTATGCACCGTATCTAATACCTGATTGTGTACCTCTTTCTGGCTCTGGAATATTCCAATTAAATTCTTCATCACCTATAGTAGCATCCGCATAGTGCACCTTTTTCGATGCATCATCAGGGTCTTGCCTAAAGCCCACCTTTAGTTCAATATAGATACTTTGTCCTTTTGGGATATTGGTTAAGAATACAAGGTCTCGTCCCGAACCTGAGCCTCCTCTTACATTTATTTATTCCCGCCAGATATCGAATGAAACCTGCTGATCTTTCGTTTCCTCCGTATCTCCGAAAACGGGCTTTGCCAGGTACAAACAAATTGCAGGATCAGCAGACCCTCCACCACCGGTATGCTTGCCCTTAGCTTGCATTATATAAGTCCCGGTTGTTCCGTCGCTAGTGGTGTGGCCAACTTCCAAAATTCGTACTGTCCCTGTGAAATGAGCATAGCCTCCTATAGATGTAACAGTAGATCTTGATAGAGATCGCTCTATTCGGGGTTGCAAACCATTGGTGTCGTGATTGTTTGATTCGTGAGTGATATTGTATGCTCCCCAAATTTTACCTCCGAGTTCCACTTCATTGTAATTGTCATAGCATGACCTATCATCTACTGTACCCACATTGACAGGGTTAGCTATATCAGTATTTCTTTCCTCATTGGCACCTTCATCCCTGCAGATCGTGAATTATTGCTTTTCCCTTTTCTTTCAAAAACCGAATCTGCATTGGCCAAAAAAAACCGTTTCCAAAGGTTAATCTGCTGTGGTGCTAAGTCATGCTTTTGTGCCAGACCAGCAGCTGTTGAGTGCTCTTTGATGGCTTCTAATACCACCTTGGTCTTGAATTTTGAGGTGTACTTTTTACGTGTCATATCAGTAGATTTAGTTTTCAATTTTGAACTAAACACACTGCCCTGTTTTTTGGGGTACCATCAATGGAACGTATTGCTTTTAATAAATCAGACTATGCCGTAATTGAATTCTATGGGGTACTTGGTAATCATAAACTTAAGAATGGAACGGGGAAATGGTAAAAACCACTTAAAATTAGAGGCTATTCAATACCCGTTCTCAATGCGGAATTTAAGGAGGGAGTAAAAGTAGGAACATGGAAAGTACGAGATTCACAACGGAATGTTTTTATGAAAGAATCGTATGAAAATGGTGTTTTTCGTATAGGGCTTGCAATGGATAAGGTTCAAAATAAACCATATAACGTTCCAATAATTACCAAAGAGTTCTTTGAATCGAAAAGGTACGCCAAGGTAGAACAGTTCAAATTTGATCAGAGCGTCAATAGGACCCATTATTCATATTTCGATTTTTTATCCAAACCTATGGTCAGAACAATAACAAGGAGTTCGAATGACAGAACGGTTTTCACACAGTTAGAAAACAACGCAACACCCGTAGGAGGTATGCAAGCATTTTATCAAAGTATTGCTCAAAATATCATCTATCCAGCAGAGGCCAGGAGAAACGGTACAGAAGGGAGCGTGTATGTCAAGTTTATTGTAGAAAAAGATGGAAGAATAACCAATGTTGAGGTGTTGAAGGGAATTGGAGATGGATGTGATGAGGAGGCGATTGAGGCCGTAAAGATGTCTCCACCCTGGAACCCGGGCTTACTGGATGGAGTACCGCAAAGGCAAGGAATAGTTGTTCCTGTAGTATTCAGACTAGGTGAAACTGCCAAACCAAAACCCAATTTATCCCCGAGATAACAAGTGCAAAGTATTTCGTATCGCGTCTTGATTAAGCATTGTGGCTTTTTGCTACTTCATGGTTGCAATTAGATGTTAATTCAGTCAATTTTTCGAGCTTTCTTTTAATTTAAGTTGACTTGGAGCAACACCAGTCTTCTTTTTGAAAAGACGGCTAAAATAATGGATGGATTCAAATCCCAACTCGTAGGTTATTTCCTTGATGCTTTTGTCGGTAGAGATGATCAATTCCTTGGCGCGCATAATCTTTAAATCCAGATAGAACTGATGCGGGGCTATACCAGTGTATAGCTTAAACATTTTCCTAAAATAGGAATAGCTAACCGATTGACTCCTTGAGTATTCTTTGAGGTCAGCATTCTCATGAACGTGCTCCCAGATATAGTTCTTAGCATTGTTTACCAATGATTCGACCTGCATTTCATCAAAATTCTTGGATTTTAAACGCCCTTTTATATAACCCATCAGTTTAATGATCAGGCCTGAGGCTATCTGATGATAACCCGGTTTCTGTGTACTGACCAAATCAAGTATTTTTTGATAAGTGTCCAGGATTTCCAGTTGGTTACTTGATTGGTGCGTAGGTTGTTCGTTTAGCGAATTGAAAGTGTTTGAAATGAAATGCTTGGCCATATCTCCATCAAAACCAATATAATATTCAGTCCACCCTGTTTCGGGATCAGGCCTGTACCTATGCCATTTGCCCGGTTCAATAATCATAAGTGTCCCCGGTTCAATGAAAAATTTTCCGCTTTCAGTTTCAAGTATTCCGCTCCCTTCAGATATAAAGTTCAGTTGATATTCATTTAAGACACGTCCACTATTCCAGTCAAAGTAATAACCCGACGGATGTTCTGTTTGCGGATAAATGGAATGCGGTATGGACGTGTATCTGCCACCTACGGTCAAGTAAATACCCCATTCTTTGTCTTCTGGACCAGAAGTCAAGTATCTAAAGAAGTTTTCCATGTCTTATATCAAAAAGTACAAATCGAATGCCATTTGATGCAAAGGAGTGTTGCTTAAGCGATATATAATTGTATTATCTAAAACCATTGAAATATCAAAATAACTAAATAATCAAGAAATTAAAAGAGACACAAATGAAACCACAAGATTTTAAACATGTCAATTACCTATGGGACGAAGAGAAGGCGAAAAGCTTTGGTGACGATCAGGTAGAATTGTTTTTGTATCGGTCTAACATCCTCGGATCTGACTTGAGAATCACTAATTATGGCGGAGGAAACACAAGCTGCAAAACCATGGAAAAAGACCCTCTTACCAATGAGGAGGTAGAAGTAATGTGGGTGAAGGGTTCTGGTGGAGATATTGGGACATTGACACGTGCGGGAATTGCGGGTTTGTATACAGAAAGGTTGAGAGATCTTAAAAATGTATACAAAGGACTACATGATGAGGATCGCATGGTAGGTCTCTTTAATCATTGTATTTATGATCTGGACAGTAAAGCACCGTCAATCGATACTCCTTTGCATGGTTTGCTTCCATTTGAACACATAGATCATTTGCACCCTGATGCTTTGATCGCTGTAGCAGCAGCAGAAGACAGTGAAAGGATTACAAAGGAAATATGGGGTGATACAATGGGCTGGGTGCCTTGGCAAAAACCTGGTTTCGATTTAGGCCTTCAACTGGAGAAGTGCCTTACCGAGAATCCAGGTATACGTGGTATCGTCTTGGGTAGTCATGGTTTATTCACATGGGGAGATACCTCTTATGAGTGCTATATTAACAGTCTGGAAGTGATCGAAACTGCATCTGAGTACATCCAGAAAAAAATTAACGAAAAAGGTGAGGTATTTGGCGGTCAGAAAGTCGAGAGCTTGCCTGCAGACGAAAGAAAAGAGAAAGCAGCGCAGTTGATGCCTTTGTTAAGAGGTCTTTGTTCTTCTGAAAACAGAATGATTGGTCACTTTTCTGATACGGATGTCGTTTTGGAATACATCAATAGTAATGATTTGGAAAGGCTGGCCCCAATGGGTACATCATGTCCGGATCATTTCCTGAGAACGAAAATTGCTCCATTGGTACTGGAGCTTGACAAAAATGAAGACTTGTCTGATTCGGAGGCCATCTTGGCGAAATTGGAGCCTGCATTCGAAGCATACCGTGAAGGCTACAAAGAGTATTATGAAACATGTAAGCATGACAACAGCCCTGCGATGCGTGATCCTAATCCAGTAATCATCATTTATCCTGGAGTGGGTATGTTCAGTTTTGCTAAAAACAAGCAAACCACACGTGTGGCCAGTGAATTTTATATCAATGCCATTAACGTAATGCGAGGTGCTGAGGCCATCACTTCATACACCTCACTACCGCGTCAGGAAGCATTCAATATAGAGTATTGGTTGTTGGAAGAAGCGAAGCTTCAAAGAATGCCAAAAGAAAAGCCGCTTTCAAGAAAAGTAGCACTAGTTACCGGTGCAGGCGGTGGCATTGGTAAAGCGATTGCCGATAAGCTCGCAGCAGAAGGAGCTAATGTTGTACTTACTGATATCGCAGAAGACCGTTTGAAAGAAGCGGTTGCCACCTATCCCGGGGACACAGCTGCTTACGTCGTTTGTGATGTGACTAAATCTGAATCTATCCAGGAAGCTTACAAAAAAGCAGTTCTTGAATTTGGTGGAGTAGATATCATAGTACACAGTGCGGGTCTGGCCATTTCCAAGTCATTGACAGATACTACTGAGCAGGATTGGGACATTTTGCAAAATGTGCTCGTGAAAGGTCAGTTTGATCTTGCCAAGCAAGGAGTAACAATCATGCGAAAGCAAAACCTTGGTGGTGATTTCATTTTTATCGCTAGTAAAAATGGTTTGGTTTCCGGACCTAACAACGTAGGATATGGAACAGCCAAAGCTGCTCAGCAGCACATGACTCGTTTGCTTGCGGCCGAGCTAGGAGCTGATGGTATCCGTGCCAATGTGGTCAACCCAGACGGAGTGATCGTCGGTAGTAAAATATGGGAAGGCGAGTGGGCTGAAGGCCGAGCGAAAGCATATGGCATCACAGTCGAAGAACTCCCTGCACATTACGCCAAGCGAAATCTTTTGAACGAAATCATTTATCCGGAAGACATAGCCAACGGAGTATTCTCATTGGCGGCTATTCTAGACAAGTCCACAGGAAACATCATCAACGTAGATGGCGGAATGGCCAATGCATTTGTGAGATAGAAACTGTAGTAGTTAATCTGATTCCCATCATGACCTAAAAGGGCATGATGGGTTTCTCTAACAACCCTAAAATGAATATAAGCAAAGAACAAATAAGCGATTTTAATAGCTCGCAATCAGCTAAGCAAGAGGCGAGCATGAATTTCCTTAACGATAAGCTTTCGGCTGATGGTATTGATGTTGAAACAGTCATTTCGAAGCTTAGTGAATTCCAGGTAGCAATCCCAAGTTGGGCTCTCGGAGCAGGTGGTACCCGTTTTGGTAGGTTTAGCATCGGTGGAGAACCCGGAAGTCTGGAACAAAAGATTGATGATATCGCAGTTATTCATACGTTGACACAAACAGCTGGTGCTGTGTCACTGCATATCCCGTGGGATATACCATCGGATACAGAAGCTGTCAAGCAACTGGCTGAATCTCACGGTATTGCTTTTGATGCCATGAATTCAAACACTTTTCAGGATCAACCTGGGCAGGAGGATAGTTACAAATTTGGTTCACTATCCAACGTGCATGAGTCCAGCAGAAATCTTGCTGTTCAGCACAACATAGATGTGATCGAGATCGGTAAAAATCTTGGTAGTAAGGCACTGACCGTATGGCTGGCAGATGGGGCTTCCTTTCCTGGTCAAAACAACTTCAGAAGTGCTCTAAAAAACACTCAGAAGTCACTTCAGGAGATTTATGCACACATTCCGGAAGATTGGAAGTTACTGGTCGAATACAAGCCTTATGAGCCTAACTTCTACTCGACTGTAATCATGGATTGGGGCACTTCCCTGATGCTGGCTGAAGGGTGTGGTGAGCGAGCTCATACTTTGGTTGACCTGGGGCATCATTTACCCAATACGAACATTGAGCAGATTGTCTCAACGCTGCTTACAAAAGGTAGATTGGGCGGATTCCATTTCAACGACAGCAAATATGGAGATGATGATTTGACATGCGGCAGTATCAAGCCATATCAGCTTTTCCTCATCTTCAATGAGCTTGTCTATGGGATGGAGGCTAATGAAGCCGGAAACCCACCATTATCGTGGATGATTGACGCAAGCCACAATGTCAAAGACCCAATCGAAGATTTAATGCAATCACTGGAAGCGATAAGCATAGCATATGCCCAAGCCCTTCTTGTAGACCACAAGGCCCTCGCTGAAGCTCAGCTCAACAGTGACGTAACATTGTGCCAGGAGATACTACAGAATGCTTACCGAACAGATGTACGACCACTCGTCGCAGCAGCAAGAATGAAGACAGGCGGAGCATTGGATCCTTTGGCAGTTTACAGAAAAGTAGGGGTAAGGGAGAGCCTTATTGCAGAACGTGGCAAAACCTCAGTAGCAACAGGACTTTAATGCAAAAGGTAACAGCCATATTTGACATAGGTAAAACCAATAAAAAGTTTTTCCTTTTTGATAGTCACTTCAAAGAAGTATATCATGAATACACCCGTTTTGAAGAGGTGGAGGACGATGATGGATTTCTTTCTGAAGATCTGGATAAATTAGTTAGCTGGATAAAGGAGACGTTTCATACAGCCATAGAAAATCCAGAGTTTGATGTTCAGAGTTTGAATTTCTCCACGTATGGAGCATCACTGGTGCATCTTGATGACAATGGTCAGCTGGCTGCCCCTTTCTATAATTACCTTAAGCCATTTCCTGAAGACCTAAAGGAGCAGTTCTTAGCGGCTCATGGTTCGTTAGAAGAGTTTCAACTTGATACCGCAAGTCCATTTATGGGCTTGCTCAATTCAGGATTACAGCTCTATTATTTGAAATACCGAAAGCCGGAGATTTTCAAAAACATAAAGCGGTCAGTTCAATTCCCTCAATACTTGAGTTCCCTGTTTACGGACCAATATTTTGCTGATTATACAAGTATTGGTTGTCACACAGGCATGTGGGAATATGGCAATGGGAAATATGCCAGTTGGTTGAAGAAAGAAGGTTTGGATGGACTATTAGATCCTGTAACCTCATCACAGAAGAGCATTCCAGTACAAATAGGAGACAAAACTGTTAGCGTCGGCTTAGGTATTCATGACAGTTCTTCAGCCCTTATTCCTTACATGAACGGAAGCGAAGAAGAGTTCACACTCATATCTACAGGAACATGGAGTATTTGCATGAACCTGTACAACCATGAGCAATTAACCCTTGATGAATTGGAAAGGGATTGTCTCAATTTCATGAACATCAACGGGCTTTCAACCAAAAGCTCGCGGCTGTTTTTAGGCAAGCATTTGTCTGAATCTGCCAGAAGGCTTTCGGATTATTATGGTGTGGATTATCAGAGTTATAAGTCTATCAAATGGTCTGGTCAATTCACCTCCAAACGGAAAAGCAAGAATGAGCTCTTGCTTGATCATTCGTTGGTAATGCCGGAACGATTTGGGTTTATCAACTGTGAGCATCCTGATTACGATCTTTTTGATAACTATGAAGATGCCTTGACGCACCTTTTTGATGAGATCACCGACATACAAATAGCCTCTCTGAAACTTGCTCTGGGCAACTCCGGTGTAAAGACGATTTATGTCGATGGCGGTTTCTCTGCCAGCAAGGTATTCATCCAATTCATGGCCAACAAACTACCTGGCTACCGCATAAATTCCACGTCCTTTTCACTTGGCTCAGCCTTAGGTGCAGCTATAGTTGTGAATCATCGAAAATTACCTGAGAACTTCCTGAAGGAAGTCTATAATGTCAAACTACATCCAGCACAATTATGAGGCTAGAATTACTACATCCCAGAAACCGCATCGCAACCATCATGGATTTGATATATTCAAATGGCATGACAACCACTTCTGGGGGGAACATTTCCATACTGGATGAAGATGGAAATATATGGATCACTCCAGCCGGTTATGATAAGGGAATTCTTACACCAAACGACATTGTTTGCGTCAAGCCCAATGGAGATGTTGAAGGGATTCACAGGCCATCCTCTGAATTTCCGTTTCATTTGGCCATTTACAAAAAACGCCCGGATCTGAAGTCCGTGATACACGCGCATCCTCCGGCACTTGTTTCGTTCAGTATTGTGCGGCAAATTCCTGACACCAACATTATTCCTCAGACAAAGAAGTTTTGTGGGCACGTGGGCTATGCACCTTACAAGCTTCCGGGGAGTGATGAGCTGGGAGAGAGCATCGCCAATACTTTCGCCTCAGGGAGCAACTCTGTGATCATGGAAAACCATGGTACTGTCGTGGGAGGAGCAAACCTGTTTGAATCATTTCAGCGCTTTGAAGCCTTAGAGTTTTGTGCCCGATCAATTATCAATTCTCAAAAACTAGGGGGGTACAAAACCCTTACAGATAAGCAGATTGAGCGCTTTGAAAGTCAGGACAACAATTTACCTGAGGCTTCTGAAACGATCCACTATACAGATGAGAAGGAGATTCGACATGAGATATTGTCTTATGTGAAGCGTGCCTGCAAGCAAAACCTAATGATTAGTAGCCACGGAACTGTATCAATGAGATGGCGTGGAAATGATTTTCTTATTACTCCTACAAGCCTAAACCGCCGATTTATTGGTCACTCAGATATTGTACAAATAAAAGATGGCCATAGGGAAAAAGGCAAATATCCTAGTAAGGCTGTAAAGCTTCATCAGGCTATTTATGAGCAAAACCCTGAGATCAATTGCATTATCAATACGCAATCGCCCGGGGTTATGGCTTTCAGTATTTCGCATAGTGAATTCCAGACTCGTACCATTCCCGAAAGCTATATTTTGCTTAAGGATATTCCGTTTATTGATTTTGGTGATCACTTAAATGGCAATAACACCATTCCGAAACAGCTATCCAAAGAAACGCCAATTGCCATCATTAAAAATGACAGCATTGTAGTTACAGGAAGTAACATGCTCGAAACTTTTGATCGCCTGGAAGTGGCGGAATTTAGCGCTCAGTCACTGATAGAGAGCTCTATGCTCGGAGATCTAGTGGCCATAGGGCAAAAGGAAATAGACGATCTAGTGGAAAAATTCTTGAAATAGACATGGAAGAATACATCGACCCAAGATACCCCGATATAGATTATCTGAGAGTAAAAGCTAAAAAACGGATTCCAGGCTTTGCTTTTGACTATCTGGATGGTGGCTGCAATACTGAAGTCAATCTCCGGCGCAACACTGACGAGATTCGTGACCTTCAGTTGAAGCCATATTATTTAAGAGATGTTGTCGATCCCAGCCTGGAGGTAGAGCTATTCGGAAAAACCTATTCTGCACCTTTCGGGGTTTCGCCAATTGGTCTGCAGGGGTTGATGTGGCCAAAAGCCACTGAGATTTTGGCAAAAGCTGCGTTCGACTATAATATTCCTTTTATCCTGAGCACGGTGGCTACCGCGAGTCTGGAAAAGGTAAGTGAAATCACCGAGGGCAATGCGTGGTTTCAGCTGTATCACCCTGCAGAAGCAGATTTGCGAAATGACCTGTTAAAGAGGGCGCAAGAGGCTGAGTACCCGGTGTTGTGCGTGCTCTGTGATGTGCCTTCATTTGGGTACCGTAGCAAAGAAATAAAGAATGGATTGGCCATTCCACCTAAAATGACCCTACGAAACATTGCGCAGGTCATGAGTCGGCCGAGCTGGGCTATGAACACCTTGATGGCAGGTATGCCGGAATTCAAGACATTAAAGCCTTACATTCCGAAAGGGATGAGTTTGAGGCATCTTGGTCTTTTCATGAACAAGACTTTCGATGGACGGCTAAGTGAGGATAGGTTGAAATTAATAAGAGATCAGTGGAAAGGAAAGCTGGTAATGAAAGGTGTCGCCAGTGAAGAGGATGTCGAGAAATGCATTAAAATGGGTATTGATGGTGTTTTGGTCTCCAATCATGGGGGCAGACAGCTGGACCATGGAGAATCAGCCATTGGTTCACTAGGCCCGATCGTAGATTCATATCAGGGAAAGATTAAAATTATGATGGATAGCGGCATAAGAACCGGAGCGGACATAGCCTCTACTTTGGCTGCTGGAGCTGATTTCGCATTTCTGGGGCGTTCATTTATGTATGGGGTTTCCGCTTTGGGCAAGCATGGTGGCAATCATACCATCTCCACCCTTAAGAAACAACTCAAGCAAGTTATGGATCAGGTCTGTTGCCCGAAACCTGAAGATTTACCTAATCACCTCATAAAATAAAGTTCTAACCTAATAAACAACATGATGAATTCTGATGAGAATATGGAAGTGCGAAGTGGGGGAGAGTATGAAAGAGAACCCATTCCCCAATCCAAATTAAAAAATTGGAAGAGCTTTTTTGGTATGTATGCCGGAGAGCATGCTGCAGGCACGGAGTTCATGATTGGACCACTATTCCTGGCTGCCGGAGCAACATTGGCAGATCTTTTGGTCGGTTTGTTTATTGGAAATATTCTCGCGCTTTTGACCTGGAGATATATTGTGGCTCCTATTGCTGTTTCAAAGAAACTAACACTGTATTTTCAGCTTGAAAAAATCGCAGGGACTCAATTGGTGAAGGTATATAACATTGTCAACGGGGTATTATTTTGTTTTCTCGCTGGCGCTATGGTAACAGTTTCAGCCAGTGCGGTGGGAATACCTTTTGATATCAAGTTTACTATTCCAGAGTCCATATTTGGGTTAAGCACATTTGGATTTTCGGCGATTGTCATTGGTGTGGGGCTGGTGATGACCATCGTGGCAGCAGCAGGGTACAACACCGTGGCTTGGGTGTCAAATATGGCTGCTCCATGGATGATCGTTGTTTTCGCAGCATGCGGAATAGCAGCCCTGTATCAAATGGGAGTGACCAGTTTTGATACTCTTTTGGAAGGAGCCTATTGGGATAAGGCTGTGGCCGTTGTGCAATCAGAGAATGGAGCCATTGATTTTGGTATTGGAAAAATTATCATTTTCTCCTGGTTATGTAATGGTGCCATGCACTTTGGTATGTCCGACCTGTCTATCATGAGGTTTGCCAAAGATGAAAGAGCTGGCTGGGGGCCTGCAATTGGGATGTTCTTGGGGCACTACATGGCATGGATCTGTGCTGCGTTTTTGCTAGCCGCTCAAATCCACTTGATCAACGATACTTCGGCAAATCCTGGAGCACTTGCCTGGGGCGCTATCGGCTGGACGGGGATCATTGTGGTGATCATCGCGGGATGGACTACAGCTAACCCTACAATCTACCGGGCAGGGTTGGCTTTTCAGAGCTTAATGCCAAAAGCTAAAAAATACATGGGTGTTTTAGTAGCCGGACTGGTTGCTACAATTGCTGGGATTTTTCCGAGCTTATCAGGCAAGTTGTTGGACTTTGTTGGCTTGTACGGTACCATTTTAGGGCCGATGGGAGCTATTATTTTCGTTGATCACTACTTCTCTAAATCAATGAACTTCCCAGGTTTTTTTGCTGAAACCAAAGGAGTCGCTATCAATACTTCAGTTTTGATTGCCTGGGTCCTCCCAGTGGCGATTGGTCTTTATATGATTATGAGTAAGGGTGTATTCGCCGCTTACATGGTTATACCTTGCTGGATCGCATCAGGATTATTGTATATTTTATTAATGAAATCTAAAAAAGCATGATCATGATTATCAAAAACATTAGCATACTCACAGTCATTCTGATTTTATTGCTTCCTGTGCTTGCACTCATCGGCTCAATTTCTTTGGACGATATGAAAATGCACATGCTCATCGGTAGTGTACTATGGTTCGCTCTGGCTCCTTTCTGGATTAAAAAAGACAGTTAAAGCAACAAGTCAGACCTTCCAAAATCGGCACCATATTAGATCGATGTATTAAGAATTGCCTAATGGAGTTTCCATTTGCATCTGGCGAACTTTCGAAGTTGCTACGTGATATAGGACTGGCTTGTAAGATTCTCAACAGGGATGTCAATAAAGCTGGATTGACGGATATCGCCGGTGATTTTGTGGTACAAATGTACAAGGTGAAGCGCAGCAGAAGTTGGATGTAATAGCTGATGATAGGATGATCAGAGCTTTGACTAACAAAGAGGAGGTAAGCGCGATATTGTGGGAGGAACAGGAAGAAATTATTCAGGGCAATCCGGACAGTCATTATATTATGATATTATGGCTATGGATCCTTTGGATGGATCTTCCAATATTGATGTAAAATTTTCCATTAGCACCATCTTTTTAATTTACAGACGAATTTCAGACCCTGGACAACTAGCAAGAAAAGAAGATATTTTGCAAAAAAGCCGACTAATGGTTGATATTACGTTGGGGTGAATGAACTTGAACTAGTGATTCCACGCACTAGGAGCGGCCGTCAGCGCGACTGAGCAAAATCGGACCCACAATCACATGTCAAAAGGTAAAGAAAAGTTGGGGGCGCAGGTTCGAATCCTGCTACCCCTGGTACTAAACTAGCTCTTGTGTCTTCTGACTAAAGTTTAATTAAAATTTATCTAATCAGAGGTCTTCGAATTTTTGATTTCTCTAATACTTGAAAAGCCGGTGAATTTGGCTATATATTCGCCCAAATAATAGAAATCTCTCAACTTTTTACTGATACTGTATGGTATTGAACCTTAAGTAATTAGAAGCTCAGAACCGGACACCAGTCGTAAACGAAAGCTATTAACCCAAGTTATTTTCTGGAGAATTAGGATAGGGTTAAATAAAATGAAATAAGAAGTTGAAGACGTGTTCCCGACATATAGCCAGTGGGGATAATTTCTTAGGATTTTTTACTTTAGGGGTTTTGCCCAATCTTGTATAATACGGTGGTGAAGTGCAGGATAGTGCTTGAACTAGAAAGCCTCAAATTGAATCAATAACTTTTTCTTCAAATGAAAAAATCATCAACGATATATGATATTGCTGAGCGACTGGGCTTCAGTGCTTCTACTGTTTCCAGAGCTTTGGCCAACAATCCTAGGATAAGTCTAAAAACAAGAAAACTGGTAATGAAGGAGGCGGGTAAGATCGGTTACAACCGCAATAAGTACGCTTCCAACTTGCGCCGAGGAAAGGGAGAGACTATCGGAGTGATTGTCCCTAGAATTAACCGTTCCTTTTTTGCCAGCGTAATTCATGGGATAGAGGAGGAACTCTATAAAAAGAATTACAACCTGATTATTTGCCAAAGCAAGGAGCTATTGAGTAGGGAGCAGCAGTGCGTAAGGCTTTTGATAGACAGCAGCGTGGATGGCATTATCTACTCCGCATCAGCGGAGACGGCCAGTTTTGATCATATATGTAGCATTATCAATGCCCGCATTCCACTAGTTCAGTTTGACCGAGTTTTAAGGGAATTGAGTACCAATTCGGTAATTAATGATAATGACAATGGTGCTTATAAAGCAACCATGCATCTTATAGAGCAGGGGTATAAGAAAATAGCCCACCTGCACGGGCCTCTAAACTTGAGCGTATATCAGGAAAGAAAAAGCGGTTACGAATTGGCGATGAATGAAGCTGGTCTTGAGGTAAAAAAGGATTGGGTTTTGCCAGCAATTACTGAAATGGCGGGCAGAGAAGCCGCAGAGAAGTTGTTGTCAATGAAGGATAGACCAGATGCAATCTTTTGTGCAAGCGATTTTTCGGCTTTGGGATCTCTCAAGGAAGCCAAGGATAAAGGTGTATGTGTACCAAAGGATTTGGGTGTTGTTGGTTTTGCAAATGAGCCCTTTTGCGAAATGATCCATCCGGGCCTCACATCTGTAGAGCAGTTTAGTGAGTCGATTGGTCGTGAGTCGGCCAAAATGGTTTTGGATCAAATCAATCATAAGAGCTCAGATCAGCCCGTGCAGATTAGGTCTTGCTCAGTTGAGTTGAAAGTGAGGGAGTCAAGTTTAAAGAATAGATAATGCAATGCTTTGCACAGGTTGAGGTGGGAATTAATCTATTGTGGATAGATGTAGGTCAGTTCAGGTTTATATCTTGCATTTCCGCAGAATAGTTCGGTGAATGATACTGTAAATCGTCTGCTGAATTTTGTACTAATTTTGAGATTGGAAGTAGTTTAACCCACATTTAGAAGAAATACCACATGAGCGGAATATTTGATCTTTCAGGAAAAAAGGCTGTCGTAACAGGAGGAGGTAGCGGCATTGGAGAAGCTATTAGCAAGAAATTGGCTGCTCAGGGTTGCTTCGTCTATCTTCTTGATTTTGACGAAACCAAAGGGAGCACGGTTGCCCAGTCTATTAATGATTCTGGCAACCTTTGTGAGTTTGTCAGATGCGATGTTTCCAAAGAGGAATCTATCATTGACGCATTCGCCAAAGTAGATGGCGATCTTGATATTTTGGTTAACAATGCAGGCATAGCACATGTGGGCAATCTCGAGAATACTTCATATGACGACTTTCGGCGAGTTTATGATGTGAATGTGAAAGGAGTGTTCGGGTGCCTTCAGTCGGGGATAAAGTTGATGAAAAAGAAGGGTGGAGCTATCATTAACATGGCTTCCATTGCCTCACTTGTAGGAATATCTGATCGTTTTGCGTATTCCATGAGTAAGGGAGCGGTCTACACCATGACGCTTTCTGTGGCCAAAGATTATCTGAAAGATGGAATCAGATGCAATTGCATCGCCCCGGCCAGGGTACACACACCTTTTGTGGATGGCTTTATAGCGAAAAATTACCCCGGGCAGGAACAGGAGATGTTCGAAAAACTATCTAAAACCCAACCAATTGGCCGCATGGCTGAGCCTGATGAAGTGGCCAGTCTGGTTGTTTATCTAGCTTCGGATGAGGCGAGTTTTATTACCGGTTCTTGCTACCCAATAGACGGAGGGTTTATTACTTTGAATAACTAATTTAAAAACTATACCAATGAAATTATTTCGTTATCAAAAGGACGGACAATATAAGACGGGAGTAGCTACGGCTGATGGGCATTTTGATGTTTCAGCCCAAGTGGCAGAGTACGATAGAGACTTCTTTGACAATGATGGAATCTCCAAAGTGGCTGATCTTGTAGCTGCAGATGGCCTAACTCCGATCTCCGGAGATATCGAGTTTGGTGCGCCACTTTACAGACCTGAGAAAATCATCTGCATAGGCCTCAACTATAAAAAACATGCTGAAGAAAGCGGCATGGGTGTGCCTACAGAACCGGTTGTATTCTTCAAAGCACCTTCGAGTCTGACAGGTCCGTTTGATAATGTGGTGATTCCAAAAAACAGTGTAAAAACTGACTGGGAGGTAGAACTAGCCGTGATTATCGGTAAAAAAGCATCTTACGTTAGTGAAGAAGAAGCATTGGATTATGTTGCTGGATATGCCGTGCACAATGACATAAGCGAGCGTGAATTTCAGCTAGAAAAAGGCGGACAATGGGTCAAAGGAAAGAGCGCCGACACATTTGCTCCACTCGGGCCATATCTGGTCACAAAAGACGAGGTTGCAGATCCAAATAACCTAAATCTTTGGTTAACACTCAATGGCAAGAAAGTTCAGGATGGAAATACCAATGACTTCATTTTCAATGTGCAGCACGTGGTGAGCTACCTGTCTCAGTTTATGACCCTAACCCCCGGTGATGTAATTTCTACAGGTACTCCGGAAGGCGTAGGTCTCGGTTTCAAACCACCCGTATTCTTAAAGTCTGGTGATGTAATGGAGCTGGGGATAGACGGACTTGGAACTTCGAAACAAGTGGTGAAAGCTTACGGCGAATAGTCAGATGAGAGTTGATTCTCATCAGCATTTTTGGAATTACGATGCGAATAAGCACTCCTGGATATCTGACGATATGCAGGTGCTCAGGAGTGATTTTTTGCCTCAAAATTTACTTCCTCACCTTCAGAAAAACGGTCTTGACGGGTGTGTAGCCGTGCAGGCCGATCAGTCCGATGATGAAACCAAGTTTCTTCTCAGTCTAGCATCCGAGCATTTGATTATCAAGGGAGTCGTTGGTTGGGTTGATCTGAAGTCAGACAACCTTGCGGAGCAACTTGAAACCTACAAAGAGGAGAAAAAACTCAAGGGTTTTCGCCATATAGTTCAGGATGAACCTGATGGTTTTATGACCGATCCTACTTTCGTTCAGGGGGTGAAAACCCTGGCGGGTTTCGGATATACTTATGACATATTGATTTTTCATAATCAGCTTCCAGAGGCGTTGCAGTTTGTGGAACAGCTGCCTAAAATGAAGTTGGTTATAGATCATTGCGCCAAGCCAGATATAAAAAACGGAGAGTTTGATCAATGGAAATCCAATATTGAAAAATTAGCCCTTCATGATCATGTTTTCATAAAGATTTCAGGCCTTGTAACGGAAGCCAATTGGAGCGATTGGAAGGCAGAGCATTTCAAAAAATATATAGATGTGGTGATTAATGCCTTTGGTGAAGACCGAATCATGTTCGGGTCAGATTGGCCAGTGTGCCAGCTTGCCGCATCTTATGATCAAGTAATGGAGATTGCATCTAAATCAACAGAACACCTTACCCCAGCTCAGTTGGATAAGTTTTTCGGAACAAACGCCTCCAAATTTTACAACCTATAACAACCTAACCCAACGATGAAAAAAGCCCCTGTAGTTTCCCGGTCAGTATTATTGCCCTTCGTTCTGATCACCTCACTATTTGCGCTTTGGGGATTTGCCAATGCTGTAACCGACCCTATGGTTACGGCATTCAAGAAAGTACTGGAGCTTGATAACTTTCAGGCCAGTCTCGTGCAAATGGCATTTTATGGTGGGTATTTTACCATGGCATTGCCGGCAGCACTTTTCATCAGAAAGTATTCCTATAAAGTAGGAATTCTGATAGGGTTGGCACTGTATGCCAGCGGTGCGCTTCTGTTTTACCCGGCTGCCGTTACCGAGCAGTTTGGATTCTTTTTAGGAGGACTTTACATTTTGACATTTGGTCTGGCCTTTTTGGAGACCACAGCCAATCCTTATATCCTATCAATGGGTGACAAGGAGAACGCAACTCAAAGGCTCAATCTGGCGCAGGCTTTTAACCCGGTTGGGCTTCTTGGCGGCTTGCTAGTAGCTCAGCAATTTGTTTTAAAGAGACTGCAGTCGGATGATGTGGATTTTGCTTCGTTGAGCGAGTCGGCAAAGGCATCCATCACCACCGCAGATTTGATGGCGATCCGCAATCCGTATGTAGTACTAGGGCTGGTAGTCATTTTCATCTTCGTACTTATCCTGATAAACAAAATGCCCGAAGGCAAAGACAAAGATTTGAGAGTGAGTGCCTGGGGACTGATCAAGTCTATCATTTCAAAACCAAAATATGCTTACGGAGTAGTTGCTCAGGCGTTTTACGTGGGGGCGCAGATCATGTGCTGGACGTACATCTACCAGTACAGTGAAGCAATAGGTATTGATGCCGAAACGGCAGGAACTTATCAGCTTTTCGCCTTTATTTTATTCTTTGTCGGCAGGTTCGTGTGTACTTTCCTGTTGAGGTATATCAACTCGGGCAAGCTGCTCACGCTACTCTCTATTTTGGCGATATCTTTCACTTTGGGCACCATGTTTATCACAGGAGTTTTAGGCTTGTATTGCCTTGTAGCCATTTCTTTCTGTATGTCATTGATGTTCCCTACGATTTACGGAATCGCATTGAATGGGCTCTCAGAAGATGAGTCAAAAATTGGAGCGGCAGGGCTGGTGATGGCCATCGTTGGTGGAGCGCTCATGCCAACCTTGCAAGGCATGATTCTCGATCTGGGCGGAGCTGGCTATGCAGATACCACAGTGCTGGGCGTATCGGAGGTCAATTTTTCGTTCATTTTGCCGCTAGCTTGCTTTGCGCTGGTTGGGCACTATGGTTATAGCGTGTATAGTAAATTTGACCATCAATGAAGACTTTTTGCCTAACTCTTGATCTCAAAAATGATCCTGATTTGATTGAGGCCTATATCAGGCATCATGAGAACGTATGGCCGGAGGTTAAGGAGAGCATCTACTCGTCTGGCATCACCGGTATGAAGATTTATCATGTGGCAGACAGACTGGTGATGATCATGGAGACTGGTGATGATTTTTCCTTTGAGGCAAAAGCCAAAGCAGATTTGGGTAACCCAAAAGTGCAAGAATGGGAAGCGCTGATGGATCAATATCAAAGCAGGCTGCCCTTTTCTCCTGAGGGTGTCAAGTGGGTTTTGATGGATAAGATTTTTGAATTGAAATAAGCCGCTCAAACCAGTACTATACAGGGCAGATATGTCGTGGTAGAGTTGGAATTTCGCAGTTACATAGGGGGATTCCCCAAAGACAATATAGACATGGAAGATTTTGTGACAACCGATTTTAACGGACAGTACCCGAGCATTGATCATCTGAAGAAAAAGGCCTTTAAGCGGATGCCAAAGTTCGCCTATGAATACCTCATAGGGGGCTGCAATGAAGATGTGAACCTAAGCCGGAATAAGTCGGATATTCAAGATGTAGAATTGATGCCGGAATATCTGGCGCCTCATACTTCTTCTGATATCAGTACTGAACTGTTTGGTATAAAATATTCTGCGCCTTTCGGTATAGCTCCAATTGGCTTGCAGGGGCTGATCTGGCCAAACTCTCCCGAAATTCTGGCTAAGGCGGCCGTAAAGCACAACATTCCTTTTATTCTCAGCACGGTGACTACTACCAGCATTGAGCGGGCGGCTGAAATTACCGGTGGTAAGGCTTGGTTTCAGCTCTATCATCCGGCTAAGGATGAAGTGAGAGATGACATTATCAAAAGGCTTCAGGATGTAGAGTGCCCTGTGCTTGTGTTATTGGCGGATGTGCCCTCATTTGGATTTAGACCTAGAGACATCAGAAATGGTCTTTCTATGCCACCAAAAATGTCTTTGCGGAACTTTATGCAGATTTCCGGTAAGCCTAATTGGGCCCTTCAAACCCTGTATTACGGTCAGCCTAATTTCGCCACGTTAAAGCCGTATATGCCGAAAAACCTGAATCTGAGTCAACTGGGTAAGTTCATGGATGCAACATTTGAAGGACGCCTGAATGAAGATAAGATTGCTGCAATCCGCGATAAGTGGAAAGGCAAAATCGTGATCAAGGGGATCGTAAATGAAATTGATGCAGAAAAATCCATCAAGCTCGGTATAGACGGTATCATCGTTTCAAATCACGGTGGTAGACAGTTGGATGCAGGTCAGTCCACCATCAAGCCTATGATAAATCTTGCTGAAAAGTACGGGGATAAGCTCACGGTGATGATGGACAGTGGAGTGCGGTCTGGCCCGGATATCGCTCGGGTGATGGCCAGTGGAGCTAAGTTTACATTCATGGGAAGACCATTCATGTATGGAGTAGGAGCGCTTGGCAATGAAGGAGGAAATCACGTCATATCCATGCTCAAAATACAACTCCAGCAAGTGATGGATCAGCTATGCTGCAAGGAGGTTGGCGATTTACCTGAGCATCTGATTAGGTAATCCAGGGATTGCATATGCAGTAGGGGTTACTTCGGAAAGTCAGCAGTCTTTGTATTTTCCTACAAATCGTTTAAATGCGTATGTTGTTTCACTGTTTTTCCTATGGATTAGTTAATACTTTCAAGTTAAAATCAGAATGTTAAACTCCATTTTCTCCATCCTGCACTATACCGAAAGACATTAATTAGATTTGCTTAGAAGCATCTAGGAAAGTGCCTATATGGAGGATTTTATTACCCTTGAAATAAGTGAAGACTCGAGTGTACCCAAGTACAAACAGATTTTCAATAGCATTATCAATAAGATTGAGACTGGTCATATTAAGTATGGTCAGAAGCTTCCTTCAATCAATAAATTAAGTTTTGATTACTATCTGGCAAGGGATACCGTAGAGAAAGCTTATGTTGCGCTAAAGGAGCGAGGAGTGATCGAGTCGGTAAAAGGCAAGGGTTACTATGTGATCAATTCTGCTCCTGAATCTCAGATCAAAATTCTGGTACTTTTTAACAAACTCAGTGAGTACAAGAAGGAGATATTTAACATAATGGCCATGGAACTGAAGGATAAGGTTAATATTGACTTCTTCATCTACCACTGCGATTTTGAATATTATTCTAAAGTAATCAACGAGCACCTTGAAGGCTACTCTTATTATGTAATCATGCCTCACTTCAAGGATCTGGATATGAATGCTTTTAAGGTGTTGATGAAAAAGATACCTAAGGAGAAGATCGTAATACTGGATCATCAGGCGGAGGGTTATGAGCATTACTTCAGTTGCATTTATCAGGATTTCAAGATGGATCTTTATGACGCTATGGTAATGGCTGATGAGGAGCTAGCCTCATACAAGAAACTAGTACTAGTGTTTCCTCAAAATGACGACTATCCATACCCTAAGGAAATTATTCTTGGGTTTAGAAGGTATTGCGGATTTAATAATATCAGTCATGAAATTGTCAATAAGATCACACCTCAACATGAAATAAAAGAAGGGACGGCCTATGTGATCATAGATGAACATGACCTTGTTAACCTTATCAAATTGCAACGAGCAGCCGGTCTTTCTATCAAGAAAGATATTGGAATATTAAGCTACAATGATACGGCTCTGAAAGAGGTGTTGGCGAATGGTATTTCCGTACTTACAACGGACTTCAAACAGATGGGGGAATTGGCTGCCAAGTCAATTTTAGAAAACATTCCCATAGACCACAAAAACGACTTCAAATACGTCAATAGAAATTCACTTTAAGTCTTGTTTCAGGACGGAGCAGGATAGGTGAAAACGTTTTCACTCTTACATTTCAATATAATTCACTTCTTTTAGGTAGTTCCCACTTTGACAATCACCTCAGAAACTATACTTGTCACTAGGGAGTCTTATTTTTTTTAAAGGATTATGAATTTGATAAAATAGATGATTTAGTTGTTTGTGAAATCGTCAAAATACTAAATACCAATCTGATAGTTGGAATGATTGTAAATACATCTGGATATGGGGCTTAAGGCTTTTGAAGATAGCGCTGATTTTGAACAGCAGCAGATCTGGGCCAAATTCCGTTCTGGTGATCGGAATGCTTTCGAGCGTATTTATAAAAGCTATTTCCCCGAGTTATATCGTTATGGTATGGCTATTGCCATGAATGAGGCGGTTGTTAAGGATTCTATCCAGCAGCTTTTTCTTGATCTCTGGCAGTATAGAACTAACCTATCCGATGTTCAAAAGTTGGGGAGTTATCTTCTCAAATCTCTGAGATCGAAAATCTTAAAAATTGAAAAGGAAATCAATAAACCAAAGAAAGGGCTGACTCCAGAAAAACTGGATCTTGAGTTTCTTCCATCCCATGAAAAGATACTCATTGATGCTCAGGAGCGAGAGTTTAATGAAAACCAACTCAAGCTTGTTGTGAACGACCTGCCGATCCGGCAAAGAGAGGTTATACTTTTGATTTTTTTTGAGAATAAATCCTACGAAGAAGTGTCGGAGCTGATGTCAATGAATGTGCAATCAGTCTATACGCTGGTATGGAGAGGCATCTCTACCCTAAGAAAGAAGTTATCTTAACTTTTTTGCGATTTTCGTAATTAGTATCTATTTAAATTATAAATCCATCTTTAATTACATTTAATTGGTATTAAATTTTAAAATATTTCATTTTTTATTCTTTTAGGTGAATAGAAATGTAGCATTCCTGACTCTTATTATTGTATGAGTAAGAACAGTAGGAATATGCTTGACTACAGCCACTATCAGGTTGAGGATTTTGTGATGGACAAATCGTTCAGAAAATGGATTCTGGAATCTGATGTTCATTCTAATTTGATTTGGGAGGCGTGGCTCAAGGATAATGCTTCGAAGGCTGATGATGTACGTGAGGCTCAGAGGATACTGCTTTCTATGGCACGTCATGATTTTCAAGTATCGACTGACTTGCAGGATGAAATTTGGAATAATATAATTACGAGTGAAGATTCCATCAAAACTGAACCAAAGGTTATTCCGATGGGACCTCACTCAGTGATTGGTAATTACCCTGACAAGAAAAAATACAACTTCAAAAAATACTGGTATTCGGTGGCTGCTGCGGTCTTGATCCTAATTGGGGTGGGGGTGTTTTATATCTCTTCGGTGGAATTTGATCAGGAGAAGGAAGTTGCACTGGTAACCATTGAGAAACAAAACCCGAGAGGGCAAAAGTCAACAGTTTTTCTTCCGGACGGATCAAAGGTCTTTCTTAATTCTGAGAGCTCATTGACTTACCAGAGCAATTATAATGAGTCAGATCGCAGGGTTAACCTGATTGGGGAAGCCTTCTTTGAAGTGGCTAAAGACCCAAACCGACCTTTCATTGTGGAAACGAAATATCTGAACACTACAGCACTAGGAACATCTTTCAATGTAAAGACAGCAGGAGATCAATCTTGTAAAGTGAGTTTGCTTACAGGTAAAGTAAAAGTGGAATTGAATGGTCCGATATCTGATAAGGAGATTTTGCTCCCAGGAGAAGAAATCAACTATCGCCTTGGCGATAAGGAGCTTGAGAAAAAGGATTTTGATATTGAAACGGCCGCATTGTGGAGAAAGGGGATCATCTATTTAGAGGACACACCATTTCGAGAATCGCTAGAGCTCATGGAGAATTGGTACAACGTAACATTTATTATCGAAGGGGAATTGCCACAGGGATTGCAGTGTACTGGTAGGTTTGAAAATGCCTACTTGTCAAACGTGCTTTCTTCGCTGGGGTATGCTTTGGATTTTGAATATGAAATAGAAGGAAAAAAAGTACGCTTAATGTTTAACTCACAAAACCCAAGCCTATGATGAAAACCTGACTTTATCATTGAACTGAACAATGAAAAAAAGGCCTGAGCTCACATGCGCCAACATATACAACTCAGACCTAATTCAGTGCACAACTATGTATCACTAAACCTATTCAAATTTATGAAAAATAAACTTTTACAGCTTGTTGTAATGTTTGGAAAAATATCTGTCTACTTTCTTGTGTTGGGAGCACTATTACTCAATACTCTTATGGCTAACGAAGGAAACGCCCAAAGAGTGCAAAGTGTGAAAGAGGCTACCATCACTTTGGAGCTAGCGGATGCATCGCTGGAACAAGCGTTCAGAGCCATAGAAAAGAACTCTGATTTCGTATTCGTTTTTAATAAAAAAACGCTTAATGACCTGGTTAAACTGGATTTGTCTGCTGAAGACCGAACGGTTGAATCTATACTACTTGAAATATCCGAAAAAGCAGAAGTAGGATTTCGTCAGGTTAACAATAATATTAGTGTTCGCAACCATCGAACCAAACAAATCGAAGTAATTATCCAGCAGGCAGAAGTCTCCGGACAGGTTACCGATGAGAATGGTGAAGGTCTACCTGGCGCTACCGTGCTTGTAAAAGGAACGACTAATGGTACTGTCACGGATATTGATGGGAATTTCCGGATTTCTATAACTGATCCCGATAATGCGGTGCTTACAGTGTCATTTGTGGGTTATACTTCGCAGGATGTTAGCGTTGCAGGAAAAACTCAAATAGATGTTTTACTCCAACCTGATTTTACAAGTCTAGCAGAAGTAGTAGTGATTGGATACGGTTCGGTAGAAAAAAGAGATTTGACCGGTGCGGTATCTTCTGTGAAAAGCGAAGAAATAAAAATGGCTCCTGTAATCAGCCCTATTGAAGCCATACAGGGGAGAGTTGCAGGTTTGGACATCACTAGAAGTGATGGTAGAGCTGGGTCCGGTGTGAATATCCTCCTGAGAGGAAACAGAACCCTCGGGGCTAATAACAGTAGTGAACCTATTTACATTGTTGACGGTATACAGGGCAGCATAAACAACCTAAATCCAAATGACATTGCGTCAATAGATGTATTAAAAGATGCTTCGTCTACCGCAATTTATGGGGCTTCTGGTGCCAATGGAGTAATCATTATTACAACTAAGAAACCACAGAGTGGTACTATGCAGGTTGACTTTGATTCATACGTCAGTATCAATGATAATCCGTCATATCCCAGCCCTTTGAAAGGTCAAGCTTGGTTGGATTATCTGGATGAGGGATATCGAGCATTCAACGGTTCAGATGGATCACGAGAAGAAGTGCTAACAGCTTGGGGATTAAACCCGGTTACCATTACCCCATATATTGATGACAGCAGGTATGTAGATTGGGTAGATGAAACATTTCAAAGGGGAGTTCAAACGAACAACACGCTTTCCATACGAGGAGGAAATAATAAGGTGCAAGGAGGGTTTTCAGCCGGCCATAATAAAACAGAGGGAGTATATCGCAACGATAATATTAATGTTTACACCATGAGAGCCAATGTTGATGTAACTACTACCGATTGGGCCAAATTTGGCTTAGTTACTGGTTTAATGTACCGTGATCGAAATGAAACCAGAAGTAGGATAAATAAGGCGTTCGGAATAGCTCCAGTGGGGGATGCTGTTGATGAAAATGGGAATATTAATCAGTTTCCTGTAGCTGACGAAACGGGGATTGTTAGTCCGTTGGCTAACAATATACCTGGCACTTACCTGAATAATAGCAAATCATTTAACTGGACAGCAAATCCTTACGCTAAATTTTCACTAATAAAGGGGCTAGACTTGACTACTCGTGCAGGAGTTTCTCTGAATGCAGGTCGTCGAGGGGTGTACAAAAGTGATCACACATACCTTATGCTTACCGGGAGTGAGTCAGCTATCAGAAGCGCTGAATATCAGACAGAGCTTGACTATAGCTACATATGGGAAAATATTCTGAATTATCAAATAACGATAGGTGGTAGTCACGAGCTAGGAGCAACTTTCATTACAGCTTATTCTCATAGCCAGTCAGAGTCTTCTTATGCTGGAAATGGAGCGTTTAATTTTGACTATCAGGAATACTATGACCTTGGTGCTGGTTTTTCACCAGCTGTGGATTCTGATTATGAGATGCGTAAGCGTTCATCGTATGCAGGTAGATTAAACTACAGTTTTCAAAGCAAGTACCTCTTTACAGCTTCTGTTCGATTCGACGGCTGGTCTCAGTTGGCTGAGGGGAACGAGTGGGATGTTTTCCCTGCTGCAGCTTTTGCTTGGAGGATTTCTGATGAGAGCTTCCTTTCTGATGTGGATGTCGTCGATGATTTGAAATTACGTGTGGGTTATGGAGTAGTTGGTAGCGCAAATATTGAGCCATACTCATCCTTATCTGGTGTTCAGGCAGGTCCTCAAAAGTTAGATTTAGGAGGAGGAGAAGTAGCAACTTATGTGCCTGGTGATCGAGTAGCCAATGGAAGACTTGGTTGGGAAAAATCCTATAATCTAAACTTGGGACTTGATTTTGGAGTATTTAACAATAGGATTTTTGGATCACTAGAGTGGTATAATACTGACACCAAAGACATAATTTTTGATAAAGACTTGCCATCAGCCGTTGGAGGGACAGGAGCCAAGAACCCATACACAAGAGCAGGAAATATCGCTGAAATGAATAATCATGGGGTTGAGCTTACGATCAATTCTTCTAACATTAGACGTAAGGATTTTAAATGGAACACAACATTAACTTTTGCTCGAAATTGGGAAGAAGTTGTGTCTGTAGAATTAGGAGCAGTGGAGGTCGATAATCTTGTGGATCTAGGCTTATTTTTTGGAAGACCTAGAGATGTTTACTATGAATACAAAAAGATTGGTATTTGGCAATTAGGAGAAGAAGAAGATGCTGCCGTTTTTGGTTCTGAACCAGGAGATGTTAAAGTAGCTAGTTCATTGACAAAAAAATCTAACGGTGTATGGAGTCGAATGGAAGAGGATGAAGAGGGCAACATGGTAGAGGTGGAATATACCGCCGAAAACCCGTATAGCATTAATCCAGATGATGATCGCAGGATCATAGGACAAGCGGCCCCTAAATGGACAGCTGGTCTTCAGAACTCATTTTCATATAGAGGATTTGACCTTAGTATTTTCGTCACTGGAAGATGGGGGCAAATGATCGATGGACAATTATTAGGTTATTTTGATTACGGTGATCACAACATTCCGGATGTATATGATTACTGGACGCCTTCAAATCCTTCCAACGACTACCCGAGACCAAATGTAAACAGAAGCTCAAATACTTTGGAGAGCCTAAGATATGTGAATGGGTCTTTTCTTAAGGTTAAAAACATCACCTTAGGATATACTATACCTGATAATGTTGTTGAGAATATCGGTCTCTCTAACATAAGAGTATATAGCACCATTTACAATTCTCTAATTATTACTAAGAGCGATTTGTTGAAGGGAATGGATCCTGAAAATAGTGCATCCGATTCATGGCCGCTATATAAGCAGGTTGTTTTTGGAGTTAACGTTTCATTTTAAGAGATACCACAATGAGAGATATATTAAAACATAAAATTTTACTAGGATTGCTAACATTGCTATTAGTATCATCATGTGATCTAGAAGAAGAGAATTTTACGATAGCCGATACTGATGCAATTTATACTACAAGAACAGGTTACGAAGGTTTGGTTAACTATGCCTATAACAGCCTGTATTTCATGTATGGAAAATTGGACGGTATAGGTAATCAGGAGTTAGGTACTGATCTATGGTGGTGCACCAAACGTCTTCAGGCATTTGCACAATATAGAAGTGACCTAACTACAGAACAGGGGCAAAATCGTGTGTTTTGGCAAGGCTGGTATGCTAGTATAAACTTTGCAAATCTGGCAATCTATTATGCCGATAAAGTAGAAGGTTATGATACTCAGGAAGAAATTGACGCTAAGGTAGCGGAAGCTCATTTCTTGAGAGGTTGGAGTTATCTCCAGCTTGTAGAGCAGTATGGAGGCGTAGTATTGCGAACTCTTCCATCTACAGTGACTTCCATCAACGACCCAGATGGTGATTTCTTCCCCAAAAGAAGTTCTGAAGAGGAAATATATGAGGTGATACTTGCAGATTTGAAGTTTGCTTCCGAGAATCTGCCAATTAGTCAAGGTGCAGAGAAAGGGAGAGCGTCAAGAAAAGCTGGCTTGGGAATGTATGCCAAAGCGCTTTTGCAGAGAACACGTCTTGGTGATGAGGCAATCTATGCTGCCATGGCACTTGATGTTGCCGAGGAACTAATCGATAATCAGGATACCTACGGTTGTGGTCTTTGGGAGAGTGATGATACAGATTCAGGTTATGCCAAGTTATGGGCAGGGCTCAACAACAAGGACAATAAGGAATTCCTTTTCTTAGAGTCAATTGACCCTGATAATTCGACTCAGGCAAACCCTGAAGGAGCCAACAGAGGTCGAACACGTCAATATTACGAAATGGATTTAAAGTCTATTGGCGCAGAATGGGGTACCACCGAGAAGAACTGCCAATGGTATGGACGTGCCAACTCAGGTGGTATCAAGCCAACTAAATATCTTTTGACTGAAATTTTTGAACCAGTAAGAGATCCAGCTGATACGCGTTTTGAAAACACATTCTTTACCGAATATTATAATTCAGCAAAGAAAAATTGGCTTATAACACAGGAAATGGTTGACTTGTATGGCAAGGATCAATCATTAGTTGGAGATTCTATATTGAATACAGTTGGAACGTATGAAGCTGGACAGGTATATTATGATGGTAGAACCAACTTTTACGGATGGGTTAGTGCCTCTGGAAACACCAATATGGTTGACGATGATCTAGATGGGTATTTGGATGGGATTTCTGTTTTCACTCCGAATTATGAAATGACTGATGTAGAGAAAAGTACATTGCCATTTCTTATCGTTACACCAGAAGAAATGTTTGAAGATGATGATACCTGGGTGGATGAATCTTCTGCAGGTTTAGGTTATAAGTACAAGGATGTACATCCATCATTTAACAAATTCTCTTCAATTCACTGGATATACAATAATCAAAGATGGACGGGTGATGTTCCTATTCTCAGACTTGGTGACGTTTACTTGCTTGCAGCAGAAGCAGCACTTCGTGCAAATAACGATCAAACAACAGCAGTAGAATATGTGAATTCTGTGAGAAGAAGAGCTGCTATTACCAGTCGTCAGGCTGAAATGATTGTTGCCGCTGGTGATGTGACTCTAGATTTTATACTGGCTGAAAGAGCTAGAGAGCTTACAGGCGAGCAGGTAAGGTGGGAAGACCTAAAAAGGTTTGGGAAACTTACCAGCACTTATTTAGGGCAAACTAATCCAGATATAGTTGAGTTCAATGAAACCAAGCATCAAGTGAGACCTATACCTCAGGCATTTCTTGACGCTATTGGCAATGCCGAAGAGTTTGGTAACAACGGCTACTAAAGTATATTTTATTATTATTTACAGCGTAATTAAAGAATCATATAGTTCATAGTTTAGTACAATTTAATCGTGTGAGATTAGCCCGGGTGTTGCCCGGGTTTATCTTTTTCAGGTCGTTCCTTCAGGATGGGGCAGGACAAAACCTATGGACTTATTACCTAGCCTTGAATACTTTCAGGTCGCTTGATTTGCCTTTAGTAAAAAGGCATTAGC
Source organism: Cyclobacteriaceae bacterium (assembly GCA_039944535.1). GTDB lineage: Bacteria > Bacteroidota > Bacteroidia > Cytophagales > Cyclobacteriaceae > JAMZMI01. The sequence continues at coordinate 35,002 of JBDUYP010000012.1, read as the reverse complement.
CGAAGACCTTATAAACAAAATAATAATCCCAAGATGAAGATTAAAGTTATTAACTCACTTCTTTTAATTGCAGCTACCTTTTCGGTTTTCGCGCAATATCCAGAAATACCCGAGGAGGTTCAAGCTGCTTCTGATGCCAAGATGGCTATAGCCAAGGAGCTTTCTGATGAAGCATGGGAAAAAGCCTGGCCGCAGATTCAGAAGGAGATGGATACAGGAAAGCCCTACAGACCGTGGGCAGAAAAGCCATCTGATTTACCTCAGGCAAATATTCCTGCGTTCCCGGGTGCAGAAGGAGGAGGCATGTACTCTTTTGGAGGGCGAGGAGGAAAAGTGATTGTAGTTACAAATCTAAACGATAGTGGGGAAGGTTCTTTCCGCTGGGCTTGTGAGCAAGGAGGAGCTAGAGTTGTCGTTTTTAATGTGGCAGGTGTTATCAGGTTAGAAAGCCCCGTGAGCATTCGCGCTCCTTATGTTACGATAGTCGGAAATACAGCGCCAGGCGATGGAGTTTGCATCACAGGTGAGTCAGTATGGGTAGATACATATGATGTGGTCATTCGCCATATGAGATTCAGGAGGGGTGCAACCGAGGTGGCCAGAAGAGATGATGCTTTAGGAGGTAATGGAGTTGGTAATATTATCATTGATCATGTGTCTGCCAGCTGGGGATTGGATGAAAATATATCAATGTATCGGCACGTCTATGTGAATGAGGATGGAAAGCGTGTGAAGCTTCCTGCTGTCAATGTCACCATTCAAAACACCATTTCTTCGGAAGCACTCGATACATATAATCATGCTTTCGGAAGTACAATTGGGGGGTTGAATAGCACTTTTGCACGAAACCTTTGGGCGTGCAATATTTCAAGAAACCCCTCTGTGGGGATGTATGGTAGTTTTAATATGGTCAATAATGTGTTGTTCAATTGGTGGAACAGGTCAGTGGACGGAGGAGATGATAGATCTGAGTTCAACATCATTAATAATTATTATAAGCCCGGCCCCATGACCCCAGCGGACAAGCCAATTGCATACCGAATTCTCAAGCCTGAATCTAGTCGGGATAAATCCCGGCCAATTGCTTTTGGCAAAGCTTATGTGAATGGAAATATTACCGAAGGGAATCCTGATGTCACTAAAGACAATTGGAATGGCGGTATTCAGCTTGGCGGAAAAGATTTGTCGGAATTTATCGATGACATAAAAATGAAAGAGCCATTTGACATGTTGCCTGTACAGGTTTTGGATACAAAAGAGGCTTATGAATTTGTTTTGGCCCATGCCGGGGCAACTTTGCCAAAGCGCGACGCTGTTGACAGGCGAATAGTGAAAACGGTGAGAACGGGTGAAATTGAGTATCGCGAGGATGGTATCACAGGAGTGGGGAGTGAGTACATCAACCGACGACTACCAGAAGATAGTTACAAAAAAGGGATCATCACCCATATCAGTCAGGTTGGAGGATTGCCGGAATACAAAGGAAAACCGTACAAAGACTCAGACGGTGACGGGATGCCAGATGTCTGGGAAATGAAAACAGGACTCAACCCAAAAGATCCTTCTGATGCTTTGGGGGATCTCAATGGTGATGGATATACCAATATTGAAATGTTTATCTACAACATTGACCCCAAGTCAAAAACTGATTGGACTAAACCCGAAAACAACCGTGATACCCTGATGGATTAGTGTTTGGAGTGAGCCTAATGAAATTTTTGGTAATGTTTGTGCTCTTGAATATGTTGTGTGGTTTTTGTACTGCACAGGTTCCTATATTCACGCCAAAATCTAATGTCATAGGTATAGCTAATGCTGAAGCTTTTGCTCCCTACTACGGACATGGAGCTTCTGCATGCGATTATGATCATGATGGAGACATAGATTTTTATCTAGGTACTATGTCCAACTCCCCTAACAGGTTATACCAAAACAATGGAGATGGTTCTTATGAGGAAGTAGCTCCGGAGGCAGGACTGGATCTTGCCTATGCTACCAGAGCTTCCCTTTGGATGGACTATGATGGAGATAGTTTGTTAGACCTAATTGCCATAAGCGAGCAATACTTAGAAGAAGATCGAAGGCTTACGCTTATCATCAACCTGATGAGACAGCTATCAGATGGAAGCTTTGAAGATGTTACAATCTCATCAGGATTAGATTTTGGTGCACGTTTTACCAATATAGAAAATGCGGCAGTGGGAGGAGTTACGGCAGGTGATTTGAACAATGACCATTGGTTAGATTTGGTTATTTCTGTATGGGGGGGAGGTTTGATCGTCTTTTTTAGTAACGGTGACGGTACCTTTCGAAACGTGACCGATAAATCCAATATTGGGAGGAGTTTTACTACCTATTGGCAACCAATATTGCACGATTTTGATGAAAATGGCTTTATTGATATTTATTGCAACATCGATTTCGGCAAAAACGAACTGTGGCTTAATCAAGGTGATGAAACGTTTGATGAGGCGGGGGCTATTACTAATTCGGATTCGGATTTCAATGAAATGGGAGCTGCTTTAGGCGATTTTGATAATGATGGTGATTTCGATATATACGCTACTAATATCACCAGAAACTGGGGTGGGAAATTTTTTCATAACGTGCTTTTACAAAACAACTTGCAGGATGGAGTTTTGACTTTCGAAGATGTGTCTGGGAGTCATGACGTTTTTGCTGGCGGCTGGGACTGGGGCTGTACTTTTTTTGATTTTAACAATGACGGGTGGCTGGACCTGGCCAGTACAAATGGTTGGCACGATACCAAAAACTGGGAGTCAGACCATTCTAAGATTTGGATAAATAAGCTCGGTAGTCTTTTCGATGTATCCGCAGAAACACTTTTCAATGATGATCTTGACGCAGGTACCTTAATAGCATTTGATGCGGATCGTGACGGAGACTTAGATCTTTTACAAACGTTACGAGTAAATGCGAGTACGAAATCACCAGTAATTCAATATGAAAATAGTCTTGATTTATTGGATGGAGGTGGTTATCTCGTGGTGAAGCCTAGAATGAATGGAACCAATCATTTTTCTATAGGTGCAATCGTCAGAGTAAAAACCACCGAAGGGATTCAGTCAAGGTTAATATCAGCGGGTACAAGTTTTTATGGACAGGAGCCAGCCGAAGCGTTTTTTGGATTAGGAGATAATGCCTTGGTTGAAAATGTTACCATCCAATGGCCAGGAGGTAGAACCTCAGTTTATGAAAGCATTGAGTCTAATCAGGTTGTTTTGTTGAGAGACGAATCGATAGAAGCACCAACAGAGCTTAGTTCGTTCACTCAAGATGGCAATACCACTATACATTGGAAAGATAACTCGGACAATGAAGATGGATTTGTAATTCAGTTTGCCAAGTCATTAATATTTGAGAATATTGATGAATTCAAAGTAGATATGAATCTAACTAGTTTTCAGCTTCCTAGTTTTCAAGATGGTTTTATTCGGATCAAAGCAGTAAATCAAAATGTGTCCTCAACTTTTAGCAAGGAGCTTTTTCTCGAAGGTATATTAGGTTTTTCGAGCCCGTCAAACTCCAAAATTAAGATATATCCAAATCCTGTTCGGCAATATGAAGAACTGACTTTTAAGCATGGAGAAGGGGATCCTCTGCACATTGAAATATGTGATTTATTAAGTCATAAAGTAGCGGACCATAAGTTTGCTGGCGATGTTGATGAGTGTAAAGTTAGAATTAATCTAGCCAGTGGTGTGTACATGATGATCATGACGCAAGGGGAAAATGAGTACGTTGAAAGATTGATCGTAAAATAAATGGGTTTTTCAAGGTTAAAATGGACTGCTGTTTTTTGCCTCCTGCTGTTGCCTAATATTTTCTTTGGACAATCACAGTCAGTGGCTAGGATGTGGAACGAAGTTCTTCTTGAGGCCATTAGAAAAGATTTGGCCAGACCTACTGTTCATGCCAGGAATCTATTTCATATTTCAGCTGCCATGTACGATGCTTGGGCAGTGTATGCTAGTAATGCTCGGCCTTATTTTCTAGGAAATAGTATTCACGGGTACGATATACCTTTTGATGGAGTCGCATTGCCTCCTCAGGTTGAGGTTAGCGCCCATCAGGAAGAAGCCATTTCTTACGCTTGTTTTAGGCTTTTGGAATGGAGGTTTCGCCTTTCGCCAGGTCAGACAGATGTGAGAAGACTTTCGAGAGAGCTGATGGCAGACTTAGGATATGATATGGATTTTATATCCACAGATTACCGTACACAAAGAGCGGCAGCTTTAGGTAATTATATTGCTATGCAGGTAATAGAGTATGGTAAAAATGATGGTGCTAACGAAACGAGCTTTTACGAGAACCAATTTTATGAGTCAGTAAATGGTGCGTTAAACCCAAAGGAGCCGGGCAATGCCAATATGACTGATCCAAATAGGTGGCAGCCTCTTCTGTTTGATGAGTTTATAGATCAATCTGGTCATGCTTCTCAAAATGTCGTACCTGATTTTTTGAGCCCTGAATGGGGGGCGACACTTCCATTTGGTCTTGACGAAAAGCATAGGTCTATTAAGTCGCGCCAAGGACACGATTATTTGGTTTTTCATGATCCTGGTTCTCCTGCTTATATGGACATGGACGATCCGGAAAATTCATTGGATTTTCAATGGAACCATAGTTTGGTAGCGCTTTGGTCTGCACACCATGATCCTACAGATGGCGTGTTTTGGGATATTTCTCCAGCTGCGATTGGCAATTTGAGTGCTAGCGAACTTCCTACTTCATTAGCTGGGTTTAGGAGTTTTTATGATGATAAAAATGGAGGTGATATCAGCACCGGTAGATTGGAAAATCCAGTTACAGGAGAGCCTTATTTGGCGAACGTTGTTCCCAGGGGTGACTATACGAGGGTGTTGGCTGAGTTTTGGGCCGATGGACCCGATTCGGAAACTCCACCTGGTCATTGGTTTGTGATTCTAAACTATGTGAATGATCACTCTCAATTTGTAAGACAGTTTGCCGGAGAAGGTGATGTTCTTGGAAAACTTGAATGGGATGTTAAGAGTTATTTTCTGCTTGGAGGAGCTATGCACGATGCTGCTATAGCCGCTTGGGGTATCAAAGGGTATTATGATTACGTAAGACCTATTTCTGCTATTAGGTATATGGCTGGTTTGGGGCAATCTACGGATATGACAAAACCCAATTATCACCCCAATGGCATCCCACTAGAATTGGGTTTTATAGAGGTGGTAGATAATGAAGATCCATTGAGAGGGGAGCGAGCCGAAAACGTCGGTAAGATTAAAGTTTTTGGTTGGAGAGGACCGGATTTCATAGAAAACCCAGATATTGATCAGGCCGGTGTGGGATGGATCTTGGCCGAAAACTGGTGGCCATATCAGAGAGCAACTTTTATAACACCCCCTTTTGCAGGGTATGTGTCAGGTCATTCCACTTTTTCAAGAGCCGCTGCTGAGTTGATTACTCTGCTCACAGGAAGTGAATATTTCCCTGGAGGGATGGGAGAGTTTCAAGCGAAAAAAAATGAATTCCTTGTTTTTGAGGAAGGTCCGAGTGTGGATGTTACACTTCAATGGGCCACCTATAGGGATGCTAGTGATCAATGCAGCTTGTCGCGTATCTGGGGAGGTATTCATCCTCCTATTGACGACATTCCCGGCAGGTTGATAGGACAGGCCATTGGTATAAATGCGTTTGCGTTCGGAACAAAGTATTTTTCCAACACTCCATTGTCAGTTCAGTTAGCCGCAGATAATGTTGTTACTTACCCGAATCCTGTGCGATCAGGCAAAGAACTCCATCTTAAGGGGGCTGGTTCAGGGCATACTTTCACCTTATTGACTTTAAGCGGTCAATATATTAGAGATATTGAAGCTCAGTACGCTTCTTCTAATGACACCTATATTTTTGATCTTCCTGTCGTTAAATCTGGAATTTACGTGCTAAAATCTCATGATCTAGTACAGGTCATTTTCATTAACTAGTCTCGCACACCTCGCTGAATGCTTACGGTTTCAGAATCCACAAACCTTTAATAAGAATGCCCGAAGTTCATTTCTATCAAAACGAAAGCACCACTGATGCGTAACTTGCAAGGGTTATGGAGCTGAATTTGAAAGGAAAAATCATTGCAATATCAGGTGGAGCCGGCATAGAAGGCAGCATTGGCGAAACAATGGTGCGCCAGCTGGCTGCCGAAGGAGCAATTCCCGCAGTTATCGATCGCAATGATCGTGGTTTTGGGTATGCCGAAAAAATTCAAAAAGATGGAATTGATGCACTTTTCGTGAAAACGGATGTGACAGAACCTGACCAGATGGAAGCCGCAGTAAAGCAGATCGTGGAGAAATACGGTAGGATCGATGTGGTGATCAACAATGTGGGGGTGAATGATGGTGCCGATCTTAAAGCATCTCATGAAGATTTTATGAACTCCCTCAAACTCAATGTGGTGAGTTATTTCTTGCTGGTGAAGCATGCACTTCCATATCTGATTGAGTCCAAAGGAAATATTCTGAATATAGGTTCGAAAGTGTCGGTGACAGGCCAGGGAGGCACATCTGGTTATGCTGCTGCTAAGGGAGGGGTTTTGGCTCTTACCCGAGAATGGGCGGTGGATTTACTGAAACACGAGATTCGTGTAAACTGCCTGATCATAGCCGAAAGCTGGACACCAGCTTATGATAACTGGTTGAAAACTTTGGAAAATGGAGAGGAGAAACTCAAGACAATTGTGAGTAAAATCCCACTTCAGCACCGAATGACCACTCCGGAAGAAATCGGCAACATGGCATTGATGCTAATCTCTGATAAGTCTTCACACACCACAGGGCAGCACATTTTCGTGGATGGAGGATACGTGCATTTAGACAGATCACTTGGCGGAAACGCCTAATTGTTATAGATATGAAAAGATTATTGCTGAATGAACCTGGAGATCTTAGGCTCATCGATGTTGAGTTTGATGATTCTTTGGCTGCTGATGAGGCACTACTTAAGGTTCACCGAATAGGGATTTGCGGAACAGATATTCATGCTTTTGGTGGCAACCAGCCATTTTTTACTTACCCGCGAGTGTTGGGGCATGAACTAGGTCTGGAAGTTGTTGGTGTTGGTTCTGATGTGGCGAATGTGAAAGTGGGCGATAAATGTTCTTTGGAGCCTTATTTCAATGTCGAAGAAGGTCAGGCCGTGCGAAATGGAAAACCAAACTGTGGTGAGCACATTTCTGTCTTTGGCGTGCATGCTGATGGTGGGATGCAAGAAACAGTGAAAGTGCCAGCGAGATATCTTCACAAATCTGATAGACTTTCCTACGATCAGCTGGCGTTGGTAGAAACCTTGGCAATAGGTTATCACGCTGTGCAAAGGCCAGAAACCAAAGCTTCTGATAAAGTACTAGTAATTGGTGCAGGCCCGATTGGTTTGGCTACTATGCAGTTCACTAAGGTGATCGGAGCGCAAACTGTGGTGATGGATATCAATCAGGATAGACTTGATTTTTGCGTAGATAAAATGGGTGTGGACGGCACTATCAATGTACTCAACGAAGATGCTGAAGAAGCTCTCAGAGAGCAATTTGACGGGGACCTACCTACTATCGTTTTTGATGCAACGGGAAACCCAAAATCCATGATGGGTGCTTTCAAATACCCATCACATGGAGGCAAGCTGGTTTTTATTGGGTTGTTTCAGGGAGATGTCAATTTCCATGACCCTTCTTTCCATAAGAAAGAGATGACGCTCTATGCGAGTCGCAATGCCATGAGCGAAGACTTTGACGAGATTATCAAGTTGATTGAAGCAGGAAAGGTTGACACCAATCCATGGATCACGCATAGAGCAAAAATGGATCAGGTGACTGATGTTTTCGAAAGCTGGACCAAGCCAGAAACAAAAGTGATCAAGGCAATGATAGAGGTGGTTTAAGAAGGTCATTGCCATCCCAGTGTACATTTTCCGATGGCGTAAAAGGTGCGGTCTTTATGGTTGATTTTAGCGGTATAAATAACTGTGAATGTTCCATCTTCTTCCTCTATGGCACATAGAGGAGTGCGCATTGCATGATCCCCATAGGAAGCCCAAGGTTCATTTGTTGTTTGAATTTTTATCCTGGACTCTGGACTCCATCTTAAACCATCATCAGATAGGCTATAGGCTATTTCATGATCTCCAAAAGAGTCAAAAATCGCTAAATAGCCACCATTTTTCAGTTCGGTCACTTGAGGGTTTTCAATGAATTGCTCTGCAATTGGGATGGGGTTAATGTCTTCAGACATTCTTTTCCAAGGACCGCCCAGTCGGGGTGAAGTTGCTAAACCAACAGGCCAAGGTCCCATGGGAATGTAATTGTGCCCATCGTAAAAGGCATACCACAAGGCACCCACCTTGAAAGGGTTAAACGTAGCAACTGCTTGCTGTCCTTCCCAGGGTTGACTGTTTTTATCAGGCTCTAACACAATGCCCATATCTGCGTAGGGGCCGGCTATTCCATCCTTTCCTTCGAGAACAGATTTCGCTCGCCAGATTCTGCCTTGATAATCGCTTCGGGCATATTCTCCCTTTTTTGCATCTCCAGCTCGGTATGCTACATAGAATATATTCCAGCTATTTTCATCTTCATTGAACTCCACTCCAGTTACCCAGACTTCTGATCTGGGGTTGGAAGCAGACCTACCAGGAATACTCTCTACTATTGTGTTTTGTCGTTTCCAATCATTTGCATTGTTGCTTGTCCAATATGCGATTCTCAGATCTCGATGCGGCCTGAAAAACATTTCGTTTACAAACATGTGATACGTCCCATCTATTTTGACTACTTGACCTGTTTCAAAACCAGCTTGATTGTTTGTAGTGATTACGTCCTGATGATTAATATCAATAACTGGGTTAGGTTGTTCTGAGATAAGTCTGAGTTTTTTATCACTTAATTTTTCCTGAGCTGATAGGCAGGCCAATAATGAAGGGGTTATGGTAATAAAAGTTAGGATTTTTTTGAACGTTAAAAATTTCATGTTTGAAATGTCTTTTCATTTAACAAGACGAAGTTCCACAGGGCCAAGCAACCCTGCATTTAGTAATGGTTCGCCTTTTATTCTGTAAGGAGCTGTTGTCCAAGTCAGTCTTTCGTCCTCCGGTAGTGACTGATCCCCAATCAATCTGTTTCTCCAGGTATTGGCTACCTCTATTCGCAGTTTGTTCTCACCATCGATTAGTGCTTTCGTGATGTCCACTTCATAAGGTGGAGTCCATGCCACTCCACATTTTTGATCGTTGAGGTAAACTGTGGCTGTATTGTGAAGTTTGCCTAAAGAAATCCATGCTTTGTTTTGCAGTTTTTTTGCAGTGAAGGTGGTTGCATAGATAGCTGTGCCTGAATAACATTTGATTTTTGAATCTTCGAAATCAATCCAGTTCGTCAAGGAATCCAAAATGATGGGTTTCTCTGAACCACCAAATTCAGGATCAAATTGCACGCTCCATCTAGAGGTAAGCGTTTGTGCCGTCTCTTTCGAAATCTGATTGTTACCCTTTGACTCAGTTTGGCTGGTTTCTTTTTCCAGGATTACAAACAGTGAACCATTTGCTTCTAAATGGATCGGAAAAGCCGTTCTTCTGTTTTCATTTTTCCATTCCTGAAGCTCCCAATTTTTATTCGCTACTGGATCATAGATTTCTGGTATTTTGTCATTCACACGAAGCGAAATGGTGATTTGTCTGGTGCGATTCGATTGATTTGATACGAAATAAATGTCCCGATTTTCTGATTTGCGGTGCGTCCATGCTATATCCTTTGCTGGCTTTCCTCCCTCATAAGAAAGAAAGTCAGGCTCAAGCCCCAGGTCGTTAAAGTTGGGAGTCTCGATTGGTGTTTCGATGACTTTTCCTTTTCCAATCTTTTTTACCATAAAGCCATTTTCCAAAGCAAAGACCCCTTCCCAAAGTACGCTTGCAAGTTTTACAATTTGCTCATCCAATGAGTCCAATCCTGGAGTGAATTGCGGTTTTTGGCTTATCAAAACTGTTGCCCCGGATCTCACCAAATCAACCAATTTTTCAAGTGTCTCAAAGGACATGTATTCTGGATTTGGATCCATTCGTCGTGGTTGCGGCAAAACCAAAATGGGATATGCTGCTCCTGAGGAAAGTGTTATGATACCTTCTTTGACTCCAGTCAATCGCAGCAAAGCATCTTTGTTAAATGAGTCATACTTGTAACCATTCAACGGATCAAGCCAATCTTCAGGGTCAGCCATATTAGCCGAGTGGTTTACTCCTGCGGGAAGTTCCCTTTGTGGCTGACCTTCATTTTCAAGTCGCAATCTTTCCTTGGTCACAACACCCTCACTGAAAATGCCAGGTAAGGTCTCTACCAACCTATCTGGCAATATCGACCTTCTTGGCAGGCCTTCTCCAGTAAAAACAGCTATGTCTACAACCGGTTTTCCTTCTTGCAATAGCCTTTGGCATCTCTCCGTGTACTTTACAAATTCGGCTCCAGGTTTCCACCAGGTTTGGTCTCTCTGAAAATACAAACCAACATCACTCAGTGTTACTCCTGGCTTGCGGTCGGTAAATGGATTGTGGGCATACACATGAAAGAAAAGCCGATTGATACCTAGTGCATAGTTGCGATCCAAAAGTGGTTTGATCAGTGCAGGATCTTCATCCCATCCCATGCGCAGTTCGGTAAAACCCTCTGCCTGAATGATATTTTTGCCATAGACATGCGCACCGGAGATGGCATCCATCATATCATTGGGTTTGTCATGAGTTGGGCTTCTTAGCCAAAATTCTCCCATAGGAACATCCACTTCACCATAATGCCTCATGCCATCGCTGAGCATAGTAGGAGCTACACTTTCAGCACTGAAACGAACACCATTTTCATGTGCTCGCTTGGCCATTGTTCCATAAAAGTTGTCAATGGTAAGCTCGCTTATTGTTTGTCTTATATCGTATAGAAATTTCTCAGAAAGCTCGGGATTGCCAATCGGGAATCCGGCCATGACTGGCAAGTAGCGCAGAGGGTCATAGCCTCTTCTCTTCTTAAACTCCTCCCGAAAAACCGGAGACCAGTTTTGACTTCCACATTCCCAGCTATCAATGTGAAAGGCTTTTAGAACATCAGTTGTAAGTTTCGTTCCCATCTTTTCCATAATCTGTCCATACCATCCGTCAAATTGCGTATTGATGGCTTCTGGGTTAAACTTGTCGCACTCCAGTCCCAAGCCTCCGCCACCCGTGTAGTTGGTGTGGCCGGTTGATGTATGTCCCATTCTGAGGATGGTCCATTCTCCTTCAGGTACTTCCCCGTTTAACTTTCCATTCTTGAAATGGCCGGTAATATCCAGAAGGTCCTCATGAGTGATACAATTTTCTGTTTTGAGTTCCTCAGCGCTTGTCCTTGGACTGATTCTCCAGACCTCTGCCGTCTTTCCTTCAAACTGATGAATCTTTGGTGAACTGGACAATTCTAACCCTGCAATTTTTAGTCGAGGACTCCATTTGGCTGCATCCAGGTCTTCCGCTCCTGGTTCAGTTCCTTCTTTTCTCCACTGAAATCGAAAAAATTTAGCAGTCGTTTTTGGTATGGAGTAAGTCACTTGCGCATCTGTATCTTGCCATCCGTGGCGAGGAGGAGTCATTTGATATACATCCTGGAAAGTTTCTCCATTCTGACTTGACTGTACCAGAAGTCGATGCGATTGGTAGTTGTTGCCCTTGGTGATTACCTCAATACTCTGGCAGGTAAAAGGTTCTGAAAAGCTGTATTGAAACCAACAATCTTCGGTGCATCGGTATTGCTCAGTATTTCCTTCAACTATCAGAAAACTGGCATCCTCTCCAGTACTTGTTGTGATTTGTGGTTTTGTGGAGAAGCTGGATTGAGCTTTTATTTTATTTCGAAAGGCGTAAACCGCAATATCTTCATAGTAACCTTCAAAGCTTTCAGGTGGTGTGAGTGTGTCATTGAAAATACCACCTCCATTGACGACAGTCTCAGACCAAACTACCTTTTGCATACTCAACTCAGGAGTGATCCACGGACCTCCTGCCAGAGCAAAACCATCACTTGCATGCATTCCAAGTTCAAGGTCGAGGCGTTTTGCTTCCTCCATTGAGAAGCGTACCATTTCCCACCATTCGGGGGAAAGCTGAATTGTAGCAGGCTCATAAATAGGAGGGTCAGTCGGTCCTTGGATTGGCATGAGATAAGCGCCACCAAGACCGGCCTCTTTCATGGCTTCCAGATCCGCAGTGATTCCTTCTTTGCTTACGGCACCTTTCATCCAGTACCAAAACACCCATGATTTTTCCGGATGGTCAAACTCTTGAATTTGAGTCTTTGGCTGGCATGCCACAGAAAATAGGAGAGCTAGGATTATGAGGTGTTTCACTTTTGGGTGGCTATGGGATGTGTGATTGTTATTTAAGAAGTGTCAGATTTGGCTTGTAGAAATGCGACACTTCTAGAGCCTGCTTACTTATATAACGGGCCATAATTGGCGCAAGCTCTATAGTCTGCACCTTCTTCATCCATACCGAACGAAATCCAGTCTTTTGGACGGAAAACCTCGCCTTCCACATTGTGCATGTTCACCGGAATTCGGAGCATCGAGCAAAGCGTGATAATATCCGCTCCATAGTGTCCGTAGCTAAAAGCTCCGTGGTTGGCTCCCCAGTTGGCCATAACTGAGTAAACGTCCTTGAAAGCACCTTCTCCTGTTGTTCTTGGCACAAACCAGGTCGTTGGCCAGGTGGGGTTGGTTCTTTGATCCAATGTATTATGTACATCTTCTGGAAGCGCTATAGTCCAGCCTTCAGCTATTTGCATTACAGGCCCAAGACCTTTTACCAAATTCAGCCGGCACATAGTCACAGGCATGCCTCCTCGAGTCACAAAGTGAGAGGAGAATCCACCACCGGGAAAGTAATCTACAGCTGGAGGCCAGTCGGTAGCATCCAGACACTTTTGCACTTCATCATCCGAGATCTCCCAAAACGGCTTCATTGCTGGTTTGCCATCAATTGATTGCTCAGCACTTCCATCAAGGGAAGATGAACCTGAGTTGATTAGGTGTATGAATCCATTCTTGGCCATGCCACTTACTCTATGACCAGTAACCCGTTCTACAGATTTAGGGCTCCAATAGGTTCTTACGTCAGAAAATATCTGAGCTTGATTAGTTAGGAGATAGCCAAAGAGCATCGAAATTCCATTGAGAGAATCATTTTCGGTAGCCATCATCATAGGCGGGCGTGTGCCGTTCCAGTCGTATGACGAGTTGAGTATGGCCTCCATGAAGTCACCGTTAGACATGTAATCTGTCCACTGACGCTGACCCTGAAAACCTGCTGCTATGGCATTGAACCCTAGTGCTTCCTCTCCGAAACCTTTTTCGGCTAGTTTGTCATTGCCAATCATGAGGTCACGGGCGATAAGGGTCATTTTCACTACAGTTTCCCATTCAGAATCAAGTTGCTCACGTGATTTGTTATGTGGATTATAGTCCGTGTTTTCTTTGCAGTTTTCTTTGGTCCATGCCAAAGCTTTATCAAACTCTTCTTGATCGAATATGTCATTTTGAATTCTTCTGGCGAGCTCTGACATATCTACGTACTCATTGCGCATGCCAAGATATTCCTGAAAGAAATCTTCTTTCACGACAGACCCGGCTATCCCCATTGATACTGCCCCAATGGAGAGATAAGATTTTCCTTTCATGGTAGCCAGGGCAACTCCCGCCTTGCTGAATTGCAATAATTTTTCAACGATTTCCTGAGGGATATCTTCCTCTACAGAATCCTGAACATCATGTCCGTAAATACTGAAAGCAGGAATCCCTTTTTGAGTGTGACCGGCTAGAGCTGCCGCAAGATAAACGGCACCAGGTCTTTCAGTACCATTAAATCCCCAAATGGCTTTTGGTCGGGTAGGGTGCATGTCTATTGTTTCTGTTCCATAGCACCAACATGGCGTCACGGTGATAGATAGTCCAACCTGCTCTCTTTCGAACTTATCCTCACAAGCAGCAGCTTCAGCTACGCGACCAATTGTGCTATCAGCTATCACACATTCCACGGGAGTTCCATCCATGTATTTCAATTGTGATTCAAGCAGATCGGCCACTTTTTTGGCCATCAACATGGTCGATTCTTCCAGGGATTCTCTGATGCCACCAAGTCGACCGTCAATTACAGGGCGAATGCCAATTTTGGGCAAAGTGCCTTTCAGTTTGTAATGCTTACTCATTTAGGATTTATTGGATTCTTAATTATGATATTCTCAAATACAATTTAAATGCCTAATTACGATTTAGGAGTCCTGTACTATGTGGGTTGAAAAAAAGTGAAAATTTTACACTTTTGAGTAAATAGAGTTACGTTATGAAACCGAATTATTTACTCTTAGCTTTAGTGATTTTGATAGCTTGTAGTTCTAGGAAACAAGCCGAATCTGAAACCTCTATGACCGATCCGTGGAATCAACTAGACTCTCTCATTGCTCAAATCAAAACAACAGATTTTCCTGAGAAGGATTTTATTGTAACTGATTTTGGAGCAACTGCCGGAGATGAAATTTCAGATTATGAGGCCATCCAAAAGGCCATTGATGAATGCAGTGCAGCTGGAGGCGGGCGTGTGGTCGTTCCGGCTGGTACGTATTATATCAAATCCATTTACCTCAAAAGCAACGTCAACCTGCATTTGGAAGAAGGCTCGGAGCTTAGGTTCTCCACTTTGCCGGAAGACTATCTGCCTGTGGTTTACACCCGTTGGGAAGGTGTAGAAATGATGGGGTTGAAGCCTTTGGTTTATGCATATGAAGAAGAAAATATAGCCCTTACGGGAAAAGGCATACTGAATGGTCAGGCGAGTAATGAAAACTGGTGGCCTTGGTGTGGTGCTGGATATTATGGATATGAAAAAGGAGATCCAAGCCAGCGCGATGATGATAACAGGGCTGCCTTGTTTCAGGCTGGTGCAGATAACGTCCCTGTATCTGAGAGAATTTTTGGCGTTGATTCTTATCTCAGACCTCAGTTTTTTCAGCCATATAAATGTGAACGTGTGCTGGTGCAAGGTGTGACTTTCACCAATTCTCCAATGTGGATCATGCACCCTACGCTCTGCAATCATGTGATCATTGATGGCGTTTCGGTAATAAGTCACGGGCCTAATAGCGACGGTTGCGATCCTGAGTCCAGCAAAAATGTGTGGATTAAGAATTGTCTGTTCGATACAGGTGATGATTGCATTGCCATCAAGTCAGGTAGAAACCATGACGGCAGAAGAGTGGGAGTGTCTAGTGAAAATATCATCATCCAGAATTGTGTGATGAAAGATGGTCACGGAGGAGTTGTGATCGGTAGCGAAGCTTCGGGTGGCGTTAAAAATGTCTTCGCTGAAAGCTGTCAGATGGATAGTCCTGAGCTAGACCGTGCGCTTAGAATAAAAACAAGCACGGAGCGAGGAGGAGTGATCGAACAGGTTTATATGAGAAATGTGCAAGTCGGTCAGGTGAAAGAAGCGGTGCTGAAATTCAATATGTTTTATGGTGATCCCGGTGATTTTATGCCCACCATCAGAGACGTGAGGGTGGAAAATGTAACCGTTAAAATTGGCGGTAAATACGGGATTTTGGCAAAAGGATATGAGGAGTCGCCGATCACCAATTTATATGTTGATGGCCTGACTATCGACTCAGTCGGTGCGCCATACAGTCTAGAAAATGTTGAAGGATTAATTGTAAAGAATTATTCGGTTGCTGGTGAAAAAGTAATTATTGAATAGAAACTGAGCTAAACAATGTTTTTAAAGAAATACTACGAAGAATTTGAAATAGGGGAAAGTCGCGAAACGCTCGGCAGAACCATTACCGAAACGGATTTTGTCATCCATGCCGGACAAACCGGAGATTACTTTCCGCATCACATGGATGCAGAGTGGTGCAAAACTCAGCCTTTCAAGGAGCGCATCGCGCATGGCACATTGATTTTTAGTGTGGCGGTGGGAATGACGGCCAGCTTTATCAACGAAGTAGCCATGACCTATGGTTACGAGCGACTGAGGTTTACCAAACCTGTTTTCATTGGCGACACCATTCGAGTGAAGGTTTCCATCAAAGACATGAAGGATCACAAAAAGCCCCAGTATGGTATTGTGGCTGAACTTGTCGAAGTATTCAATCAGAAAGATGAATTGGTGATGCTTTGTGAGCATTTGTTGTTGACAGAAAAGAAAGAGGCGAATGGCTAAGATCACGCTGAAAGGAATCACCTGGGGACATAGCCGTGGCATCACGCCACTCATGGCGTATGCACAAAGGTTCAATGAAAAATATCCCGACGTTGAGGTCACATGGCGCAAGCGCACACTTCAGGAATTTGCCGACTTCCCAATCGAGAAACTGGTGGATGATTACGATCTTTTGATCATCGATCATCCATGGTCTGGACGAGCTAATGCCCTAGGCTGTGTGTTGCCTTTGGACGAATATTTATCAAAAGAATATTTACAAAATCAATTGGCCAATTCTGTAGGGGGTTCTCATGAGAGCTACAATTATGGAGGTCATCAATGGGCACTGGCCATCGATGCAGCTACGCCAGTTGCGAGTTATAGAAAGGATTTGTTTGACAAGCATCAGGAACAGCTTCCTAAAACCTGGGAAGATCTTGTGGCTCTAGCTAAAAAGGGAAAAGTTGCAGCTCCAGCCATTCCGATTGATCTGTTGATGAACTTCTACACGTTTTGTGTTGCACATGGAACTGGCCCTTTTCAGTCTCAAGAAGAAGTGATTGATCAGGAGACAGGTCTGAAATCATTGGAGACCATGCGAGAGTTTTATTCTCTTTTGGATCCCTCCATGTTTGAGAAAAACCCGATTGCAGTGGCCAACCTGATGAGCAGCACCGACGACTTTTGGTATTGTCCGTTTGCCTATGGTTACTCTAATTATTCGCGAGTTGGCTATGCACAGCATTTGCTCCATTATACTGGGCTTGTTGATTTTAATGGTACTAGATTAAGAAGCACGCTGGGAGGTACAGGACTAGCAGTTTCAGCGAGTTCTGCACAAAAGGAGTGGGCGGTGAAGTTTGCCGAGGAGGTTGTGTCTAGTGAAATTCAATCAACACTTTATACCGAAAACGGGGGGCAGCCCGGACATTTAAAAGCCTGGACAAGTGAGTTGAATAATGTACTGACTCATAATTTTTTCAAGAATACGCTACAGACGCTGGATGAGTCCTACAAACGACCAAGATACAATGGCTATCTGCATTTTCAGGATCATGCCGGTGACCCTGTTCAGTCATTTCTACGTGACGGAGGAGACCCGAAAGCGGTATTGGAAAGCATCAATAAGATTTATAGAGAGAGCTTGAATGATAAATAATCGAAAAAATAAAAAACTTAACGTCATGTTCGGATTCAATCCGGACATCTCCCTCCACGGAACGCCGTACTTGCTGGGAGATTCCCCAGTCAAGCTGGAGAATCACGCAGGATTATTTTTGTTTTCATCGTTCACATGTCTAATCAAATGACACTTCCTTTAAATGACATCATCGTATTAGAATTCTGTCAGTATCTGTCAGGACCATCGGCAGGTTTGCGACTGGCGGATCTTGGTGCACGTGTGATCAAAATAGAATCGGCACGAGGGGATGCATGCAGAAAGCTGGCTATCGAAAACCTTTGGGCAGATGAGAATGATTCTTTGCTCTTCCATACGATCAATCGAAATAAAGAAAGCTTCATTGCTAACCTCAAGGATGAAATCGAGGTTGCCCAAATCAAAAAACTGATAGCCAAGGCTGATGTCATGATCCACAACTTCCGCCCCGGAGTAATGGAAAAACTGGGGCTGGGTTTTGAGGAGGCGCAGAAAATAAACCCGGAGATAGTTTTTGCAGAGGTCTCTGGGTATGGGTCTGATGGTCCTTGGAACAAGAAACCAGGCCAGGATTTGCTGCTTCAGGCGAAAAGTGGATTGATGTTCACCTCGGGCAACCAGGATAATCCGCCTGTGCCGTTCGGACTGGCTATTGGCGATATTTTGTGCGGTGCGCAACTGGTTCAGGGCATATTGGCGGCATTGATCAGAAAAGAAAAAACCGGTAAGGGAGCCAAGCTTGAGCTTTCGCTTTTGGAGTCGCTGCTAGACTTTCAGTTCGAACTTTTGACTACCTATTATGCCAGCGGCAAGCTGCCTGAGCGATCCGAGGTGAGCAATGGGCATCCTTTACTTGGTGCACCGTATGGTTTACACCAAACCAGCGATGGGTACATTGCTATCGCCATGGTGCCACTCAGTGATTTGGCCGAGACCATCGACTGTTCAGCACTTCTGAGTTATTCGGAAACCGATCTTTTCGAAAAGCGAGACGAGATCAAAACTGTTTTGGGGGAACGCCTCAAAGGTGGAACTTCAGGTTATTGGCTTGACAAATTGAGGTCGAAAGACCTCTGGGCGATGGAGCTGACGGACTGGAAAACCCTGATGGGCAGTAATGGCTATAAAGAGTTAAAGTTTGAACAAAAACTGACCAATGGAAAGTATGCGACAAAATGTCCCATTCGAATCAATAGGCAGAATTTGAGAAGCGAAAGGCCAGCACCAAAGTTAGGGGCGGACACTGCAGACATCATTAAAGAGTTTGGACTCAACTGATGGAACTACTCAAAGACATATTAGTCATAGATTTCAGTCAGTTTTTGTCTGGCCCATCTGCAAGTTTACGTTTGGCAGATATGGGAGCTCGGGTGATCAAAATAGAGAAACCGGATACTGGCGACATTTGTCGCAATCTCTATGTCTCGGATGTGGATATTGAAGGAGAATCAACCATTTTCCATGCGATCAACCGCAATAAAGAAAGCTATTCCGCTGATCTGAAAAAAGAAGAAGATCTCAAGAAGGTGAAAAAGCTTTTGGCGAAAGCGGATGTGATGCTACACAACTTTCGTCCGGGAGTAATGGATCGGCTTGGCCTGACTTATGAGCAGGTCAAGGAAATCAATCCGAGCATTGTCTTTGCTGAGATTAGCGGATATGGAGAAACTGGTCCACTGAGAGAGCTACCAGGTCAGGATCTTTTACTGCAAGCGATTTCGGGTTTACCCCTTCTCAATAACAATGCAGATCAGCCGCCAACACCAATGGGTGTGGCAGTAGTTGATATCCTTGGGGGAACATATATCGCGCAGGGAATTTTAGCCTGTTTGTATCAAAAAATAAAGACCGGAGAGGGCGCTTTGGTGCAGGTAAGTATGCTGGAGAGTGCGCTCGATTTTCAGTTCGAAGTATTGGCTTGCTTTCTCAACGATGGACACAAACTGCCGCAACGAAGTACCGTCAATCAAGCTCATAGCTATGTAGCAGCTCCGTACGGGGTTTACAAAACCCAGGATGGATATCTCGCTTTGGCGATGGGGCACGTCATTCAGCTTGGCGAGCTTCTTTCGTGTTCGGCCTTGGCAGAATACACAAACCCGAAAGAATGGTTTGACCGACGAGATGAAATCAAAAAAGACTTGGCCGAACACCTGCAGAGTAATACTACTGATTATTGGCTTTCATTGCTGGAACCAGCAGATATCTGGTGCTCTGAGGTATTCAATTATGATCAGCTGCTCCAGCAGGAAGGCTACAAAGTATTGGACATGGAGCTGGTTGTGAGAACGATTAGCGGGACTGAAGTGAAGACAACCAGATGTCCTATCAGAGTTGATGGAAAGGTCCTCAAATCACCAATCAGCGCACCAGGGTTGGGTTATAATACTGAGAAAATTGACAAAGAATTTCAATAAAATTAACACCCCATGAACATCATCGACACGCACATTCATATTTGGGATTTAGAAAACATAGAGTACGGCTGGCTGGAAGGAGATACGTCCATTCTCAATCAAACGTATTATTTGGATCAGTTGGAAGAGCCACACAAAGAAGCGGGGATCACTGGCGGTGTTTTGGTTCAGGCGGAGAATCATTTTGAAGACACGGATTGGATGTTGCTCAATGCCGAGCGCACAGATTGGATTCAGGGTGTGGTAGGATGGATGCCTTTGATGAATCCGCAGCAGACTTCTGATGCGCTGGATCAATATTTGAAAAACCCTTATTTCAAAGGAGTGCGGCATTTGATCCATGATGAGAAAGATCCGAAGTGGCTTTTGCAGCCTCAAGTTTTGGAAAGTTTAAAAATTTTGGCGGATCACAATGTGCCTTACGATGTGGTGGGAGTTCTAACCGATCATATCGAAACAGCTCTGGCTGTGGCCGAAAAAGTACCCAATCTTAAAATGGTCTTTGATCATCTGAATCAACCGCCAATTCCCACAAAGGGATTTGGCAAATGGGGTGAGTTGATGACTGTGGCTGCTGAGAATCCTAATTTCCATCAGAAGATATCTGGTCAGGGAACAGCCTCCGGTAATTTCACTGGTTGGACAACTGATGACCTGAAACCCTATTTTGAGTTTATATTAGAAAAATTTGGACCAGATCGATGCTTCTGCGGTGGTGACTGGCCGGTTTCGCTTTTAGCAGGCGATTACGTCAAAACATGGAAAGCCTATCAAAGCTTGCTCTCCTATCTGCTGCCTGAAGCTGATCTAGTGAAAGTTTATTCAGAAAGCGCAACCAATTTTTATAATCTCTAATTACCAATATCCCAATAACCTAAATCCATAAAACATGAGTGTATTCGGAGGAGTAATGTTTCATGCAGTAGGTGCTTCGGCAGCCTCACTTTGCTATACCCCTGAAAAGAAATTAGTTGGGTGGTCGTGGCAATCGTACTGGCTGGCGCAGGCTTTTGTTTGTTGGTTTTTGCTCCCGATAATTGGGGCAGCTATCACCATTCCTGAGTTGGGAGCTGTGCTAGCCAATGCTCCTGCAGATGCTATGTGGAAGTCATTTGCGCTCGGCACTGTTTACGGCATTGGCGGAACCATGTTTGGTCTGGCCATACAGCATATTGGGTTTTCATTGACCTACGCGATAGCGATCGGTATTTCTTGCGTTTTGGGTACATTATTGCCTCCGTGGGTTCGGGGAGAGTTGATGACGGTGTTGAGTCAGCCGGGATCTTGGTATATCATTTCCGGTATGATTTTGGGCGTTTTTGGTATTGGTTTTTGCGGAGTTGCTGGTCGTTTCAAAGAGGTCGATTTGCAAAATAAAGGAGGAAATTCAGGGGCTAATTTCAATCTGGGAATAGGGTTGACACTGGCTATTTTGGCCGGTATTCTGTCTGCGCTTTATGGATTCTCTTTGGATCAGGGCCAACCCATCGCGGATGTGGCGGCAGAATATGGTGCTGGTCAGTATCAGGGCAATGTGATCTATATATTCTCCAATACAGGAGCGTTCATTTTTCCGTTGCTTTATACCATTTACCTGCATAGAAAAAATGGTACTTTCAAGGAGTACTTTGGAGGAGGGGCGATCAAAGGAGGTGCACTTCGAAACAACTATTTATTCTCTTTACTCACGGGATGCCTGTGGTATTCCCAGTTCTTCTTTTATGGTTTGGGGCATACCCGAATGGGAGATTATGAATTTACCAGTTGGGCTATTCACATGATTATGTTGGTGCTGTTCAGTACCGTCGCTGGCCTGCTTTTGAAGGAGTGGAAAGGTAGTAGCGCAAGAACAGTTGCGGCTCTGGTGCTGGCTTTGGTTGTGCTGTTTGGAGCGGTTATTTTGTTGACCGTTGGTAATCAGGTAGGGGCTTAAAGTTACTACCGTCATTCCCGCTCATGCGGGGATCTAGTTTTAATTTGGCATTATGAAATACGGCATAGAACTCCCCAAAGAAAACCTCCCCATATACATCATTGGAGCTGGAGGAATCGTAAATGATGCACACTTACCAGCTTATAAATTAGCAGGTTTTTCGGTTGCTGGTATTTTTGATTTGGATCAAGCCAAGGCGAATGGCTTAGCATCTTCTTTTGACATCCCTGTGGTTTTCTCGGGACTTGAAGATTTAATCTCGGACGCAAAAAAGCAATCTTCAGTATTTGATATTGCAGTACCCGGAAGTGCAGTTATTGGCGTATTGAAAAAACTCCCCGATGGTGCCAATGTACTCATTCAAAAACCTATGGGTGAGAACCTGTCCGAAGCGAAGCAAATACTAGAAATCTGTCAACAAAAGAATCTCAATGCAGGCATCAATTTTCAGATGCGATATGCTCCATATATCAACGAAGCTCGTCAGATGATTGAAGCTGGTGAGATTGGTGAGTTGTGCGATGTAGCGGTCAATGTCAATGTATTCACTCCGTGGCATCTTTGGGATTTTCTTTTCAAGATTCCACGTGTAGAGATTCTCTATCACAGCATTCATTATGTGGATTTAATCAGGTCATTTTTTGGTAATCCACAAAAAGTTTATTCCAAGACCGTAAAGCATCCGGCTATGAAGGAGCTGGCTTCCGTTCGCACTTCTATGATAATGGATTATGGCGATATGATTCGTGCCAATATCATTACCAATCATGCGCATAACTATGGCTTGCACAACCAACATTCATATATCAAGTTCGAAGGGACTAAAGGCGCCATCAAAATCAATTTTGGAGTTCTTATGAACTACCCGAAAGGCGAGCCCGATAGCTTCGAATATGTGGTGGTCGAGGAAGGAAAAGAGCCTGTCTGGCAAACCAAAGAGATAGAAGGAACCTGGTTTCCACATGCCTTCATCGGCACCATGTCACAGGTGATGAGAGCGGCCAAGGGAGAAATCGAAAAACCGGACAATTCTGTTGAAGACTGCATCCATACCATGGCCTGCGTAGAAGCGGCCTATGAGTCCAGCGAAAAGGGCGGGGTTAAAATTTGGAAGGGTTATATTTGAATCAAACACTTTCAAATGTTTGATTCGCATTTTGATATAGGTCATGTATTTGCATTAATTGCAATTTTCATCTCTACTTTTAGCCTGTGGTATAAAACCCAAATTTCTATCTTAAGCTTAAGGCAGAGTGATAAGGCGTTGAAAATTGCTGAATCGACAGGGCGGCAATATACGCGACCAAGTATTTCTGTTCATAGGAATGCACTTTACCTGGGTGGATTCAAGTCAATATTTAGTATTCAGAATAGAGGCCAACTCAAAATAGAAATAAAAGCCATAAAAGTTGGTCTTTCTCATTCTGTTATGAATCGAAAAAAAATTCAATACCATCTCCTTTACAATCAAAGCACATTAATCGAAGCTGAATATTATGCTGAGGATTTTAAAGATATAGACGAATATGATAAGAAATGTGAATTAGCAATGGATTTAACAATTCTAATTCAAGACGAATTAGGCAGAACTTATGTTTATGAGTCATATGGTAAACATGCAGAAGGAAGTGTTTACGAACTTTCAAGAGAGGAATTCGATATTTTTTTGAAGCGTTTTTAATCCCAATTTTTGGATGTCATACTTCTTTTGATTTTTGGGCTTGCGTCTTTAGAATTGGAATATTTATACTATATACCTAAATGATATGACTAGCTATGAGTCCAGCGAAAAGGGTGGGGTTGATATCAGTAAATATTGTGAAACAGAAGAATGACTTCTGTAAACCATAGTGATACGGACGTAAATATTACCACTGTTCAGGGTAGATCGTACAATTAAGGATGTCACACTTTTGGAAGCGAGTCACTACAACCTTTTAGTCAATACTGAAGGTTGGGAGCCAACTTGGTATGGGGTTATCTTGAATGATGACGTTTGCTTTAGTAGAAAATGTATGAGCTTGCTTTGCACGCTGCACCCTCAAGCACAGGATACTAAAAACGCAATGAGAAGCTACTTTTCCGATGAAATACTCATTTTATGAAAGAGCCATTTAAATCCATTGGGAAAATCATTAAAATTCTCATAATTCTATTGCTTTCGGTTTCCGCATATGGGCAATATCCTGAAGTAAAAATCGATTTTAATTTCGATGGACGACAGGAGTCAGAAGTTCATGATCCGGACTACTCATCATGGATCATTTCAGCTGGACAAACTGATTCATTCCAAGAGTCCAATATTAGGTTCATCCTTCGCTCAGGAGGTTTTGGGTCCAGCTGGTACAAGGCCGGCACACAGACCCCAAACTTCGCGCGCCTGATTAGTGATGGTCTGGTTTCTTCCGATGTGGAAATTTTGATTGTGGGACTCGCAACCGGCGAACATACATTTTTGACCTATCACAATTCCTTTTCCAATCCTGAGAATACCACTTTTACTACCATCGATATTTTCGTAAATGGTGAGTTGATTCATGATGATCTTCAGCAAAGCAACCGAGCGTTGAGAACTGAAGATGCGGTATCGGCATTTTTAACCTTCGAAGCTGTTGAGGGCGATACCACAGTGCTGAGGTTCAAAGCAGATCAGGAAACTGATGCCAATGATAAGTTTGCCTATATCAATGGTTTTGAGCTCAACACACCGGATGCTACCAAGCAGGCGCGTTCGCCATATCCCGGAGGGTCTGATAGACACGCTGATGCCGACAATGGTTCAGTAGAGTTGAAATGGGCTCCAGCTCAAGATGCCCTTTCGCATGATGTTTATTTTGGAACGGACGAAGATGCCCTATTGACGGCAGACCGTTCTTCGGCTGAGTTTTTGGGCAACCAAACAGATACCAGAAAGCAGGTTGTTGCTGATCAACTTATCACATACTATTGGCGAGTGGATGAGATATCAGCTACTGATACTACACGAGGTGACTTATGGTACTTCATTCCACGGAGAGATGCTTTTAACGGTGCTGAAGGATATGGACGTTATGCCATCGGGGGACGTGGAGGTAAGGTGGTTTATGTGACCAATTTGGATGATTCAGGCCCAGGAAGTTTACGTGAATCAGTTGAAAATAGCATTGGCCCCAGAACGATTGTTTTTAAAGTTTCGGGGTTGATTACGCTTAAAAGCAGACTTACTTTAAAAGATGATTTTGTGACGGTGGCGGGGCAGACAGCACCTGGAAAAGGTATTTGTATTCGTCAGGCGCCATTTGGTTTGAGCG
Source organism: Cyclobacteriaceae bacterium (assembly GCA_039944535.1). Lineage (GTDB taxonomy): Bacteria > Bacteroidota > Bacteroidia > Cytophagales > Cyclobacteriaceae > JAMZMI01. The sequence continues at coordinate 9,964 of JBDUYP010000012.1, read as the reverse complement.
GCGCAGAAGACTGTATTGTGCAGAATGTGAGAGTACGTCTCGGTTCAGGCCCTACTTTCGATGGAATGGGTATGTCAGGAAGTGATCATTGCATCATTGATCATTGCTCCATTAGTTGGACGATAGATGAATCCTTTAGTTCACGTGGAGGCCACAATATCACATTGCAACGAACCCTCATCAGTGAGGCGCTCAATGCCGCCGGACATCAGAATTATCCGGATGGATCAAAACACGGTTATGCAGCCAGTATCAGTGGTGATGTTGGTAGCTTTCATCATAATTTGTTAGCGCATTGCTATGGTAGAAATTGGAGTCTGGCGGGCGGTCTTGATGGAAATGGGGTTTATGCCGGACGCCTCGATATTTCCAACAATGTGGTTTACAATTTTGGTCCCAGAACCACTGATGGTGGGGCGCATGAGGTCAATTTTATAGGAAACTACTACAAACCCGGTCCTGGACATACAGGGAATAACTACGCACTCAATGCTCAAAATGATGGCTTTCCGGGAACTCAGCGGTATTATTTTGTAGGAAATGTGATGGAAGGAATTTTTGATGAAAATAATCAAAGCGCGGGAAGGAGAGAATCAGGAGAAACGCGATCATACTCGGCTTGGGTTGACGAACCATTCTTTCCTTCGGAAATAACCATGCACTCAGCTAAAGAAGCCTATAAAAATGTGCTCTCAGACGTAGGTTGCGTGCAGCCTGTTTTTGATGATCATGATCAAAGAATTATAGAGGAAACCCTAAATGGAACGTATACTTACAGAGGAAGCCGAACTGGTATAAAAGGCATGCCGGATTCACATGAAGATGTTGGTGGCTGGGAGGAGTATCCCGAGCTTGAGCGCGTTGACGATTGGGATTCTGATATGGATGGATTACCAAATTGGTGGGAAGATCTTCATGGTTTGTCCAATAACTCCACGAATTTTTCGGATGCAAATAGCGATTTGAATGGAGATAGTTTTACGAATCTTGAAGAATACCTGGCATGGATGAATGCTCCTCATTACCTGTTCCCAACGGATTCATTCTATACAATTGACCTGAGTCAATATGCACGGGGTTATACCACAAATCCTTCTTTTGAAATTGTGTCTGAAGACAACTGTGCCACTGAAATACTTACTTCCGGTAACGAAGTGAAAGTTTCGGGTGTGAGCAAGGGCTTGGGTAAACTGACGTTTAAAGTCACTGATGCTGAGGGGAGCAATATGAGCAGAACTATTAATCTGCTGGTTGGCGTAGAAATTTCCGGAACCAAAATGATAGGTGGGGAAGAGGAAGAGGAAGAGGAGGAAGAAGAAGAAACGCTCAGCTTGATGGATGAGGAATTTCACATTTACCCCAATCCGGCAAACCATTTGATAAGTTTTCCAAATTCAAATGGATTCAAATCAGCTTCTGTTATTGATATATCGGGTAACGAAATGCTTTCTCAAAAGCTGAGCGGAATGGACATGGAAATGCTGGATGTCTCAGCCCTATCAGCAGGCATATACATTCTGAAACTCTACTCAGAAAACGGTTCTGAAAGTCATCGATTTGAGAAGCAATAACTCAATTAACCTTGCGATATCTCCATACTGCTAATCCATTAATGACAATGCCATAAATCGTAATGATTATCAATTGCGATTGCACCTTGTCAAACGTGGCTCCCTTGAGCATGACCATCCTGATCACTTCAATAAAGTAGCGGATTGGGTTGATCAATGTTATTTTTTGGGCCCATTCCGGCATGTTTTCTATTGGCGTAAAAAGTCCGCTCATCAATATGAAAACTACCAAAAAGAACCATGCGATGAACATGGCCTGTTGTTGTGTGTCTGTGACGGTAGATATGAACATGCCCATGCCCAATACCATGATGAGGTACACCCCAGTGAAGAAGTAGAGAAGGAGCAAACTTCCAACAATCGGGATCTGAAACACCAGCTTTGCCACAATGAGTCCAATGGTAAACTCTATCAGCCCGATGATCCAAAGTGGTATGAGTTTGCCCGCAATAAATTGATATTTTTTGATGGGTGTCACATTGAGTTGCTCGATCGTGCCAAGTTCTTTTTCTCTCACTACATTCATCGATGATACGAAAGCCCCGATCATCGTCACGAGGAGTACCAAAATCCCGGGCACCATAAATGTTTTGTAATTCAAAAAAGGGTTGAACCAAAAAGAATAAGTGGCGGAAATAGTTTTGAATGGACTCATCATAGGTGTGGCCAAGGCTGTCGCGATTTCACTATTAAAATCACGTATGATCTGGTTAGCATAGTAGCTACCCAATCCGGCTTTGGTGCCATTGATGGCGTTGATCGTGAGGAGCATGTCGCCTTTCTGCTCCCTGTTCATGTTTCTCTCAAAGTTCTGCGGTATTTCCAGAATCAGATCAGCATTGCCTAGTTCCAGCATCTGCTCACCTTCTTTATATGAAAACCCAGAGCCCATTAAATCAAAAAATTCCGAATTCTCAAATTTGCTCCTGAGTAGTCGGCTCTCTGCGCTTTGGTCTTTATCAATCCAGAAAACTTTCAAGTTGCGTATTTCAAAATCTGCGGCAAAAGACAGCACCAAAAGCTGCAATATGGGCATCACAAATAGGATAGGGAGTATGCCCTTGTTTCTTATGATTTGCAGAAACTCTTTTTGAATCAAATAGCCAATAATTTTCATTCGAGTCTGACTTTAAATTTTCTAATACTTGCAGCTATGAAAACAAGTGTAAACCCACAAAGGATAAGAACTTCTTTCCATATGATAAACAGGCCTGAGCCTTTGAGCATGATGTCTTTTACCGCCACAATAAACCATCTGGCAGGGACAATATTGGAGATTATCTGCAATGGAATGGGCATGCTTTCTACAGGGAAAATGAATCCGGACAACATAATAGTAGGAAGCATAAGTGCCATCAAGGAGAGTAGAAGTGCAGTTTGCTGAGTTTGCGCCACGGTGGATATCAGGATGCCAAGAGAAAGAGCCAGCATGATAAACAGAAGTGTCACGCCAAGCAGGAGTGCTAAACTTCCCGCTATGGGTACTTCGAAAACAAACTTTCCGAGCGCCAGAATGATCAGCGCATCGAGAAATGAAAGGATCAAGTAAGGGATGACCTTCGCAATGATGATTTGCCCGGAACTCATGGGCGAGGCAAGGAGCACTTCCATAGTGCCAAGCTCTTTTTCGCGAGTTATAGATATGGAGGTCATCATGGCCGAAACCAACATGAGCAGAATGGCAATGATGCCAGGCACGAAATAATATACACCCTCCAGAAGCGGATTGTAGCGCATTCGAGTGATGGCGTTGATTTGGAAAGGCATACTGGTCAGGTTTGCCTTGAGATTGAAATCGGCCAACACCCCCTCCACGTAGTTGACGAGAGAATTGGCGGTATTAGGGTCTGTGGCATCTGCGATCAATTGAACCTCTCTTTTGATCCCGTTTTCGTAATTTTTTCCGAAATCCTGAGGGAATACGACAACCATTTTGGTGGTGCCGTCATGAAAAGCCGCTTCTATGTCAGCTTCTGATTTCAAATACCCGGAAAGAGCGAAATATTCGGTTTCTACAATTTTGCTGGTGATTTCCCTACTGGTAGCATCCTTGGCGTGATCCAGGATTTTTATGGGTGCTTCTCTTATTTCATTGGTGATGGCATAGCCAAAGAGAAGGATCTGCACAATTGGCATACCTATGAGGATGAGGAGTGTTCTGGCATCTCGCAGAATGTGATAAAATTCTTTTACAACAAATGCCCGAAATCGTTTCATGCCAGTGTTTTGCCCTCCCTTGCAATTTTGATAAATACTTCATCCATGTTTTTTGATTGAAAACCCGTCTTAAGTTCGTTTGGAGTACCCAGTCCGGCGATTTTCCCTGATACCATCATGGATATCCTGTCGCAGTACTCGGCCTCATCCATGTAGTGTGTGGTCACAAAAATGGTGGTGCCAGTGCTGGCTGTTTCGTAAATCAATTCCCAAAATTGTCTTCGTGTTATCGGATCTACCCCTCCGGTTGGCTCATCTAGAAAGACGATCTTGGGTTCGTGAATCATAGCGACTGAAAAGGCCAGCTTTTGTTTCCAACCAAGGGGAAGGTCATCAATCAGCGTATCTGCTTCTGACCGGAGCTCCAGTCGGTGCAGGAGCTGGTCTGTTTTGCTGATAATGTGCTTGCGGGATAGCCCGTAGATTCCTCCAAATAATCGGATGTTTTCGCGAACCGTGAGGTCAGCATAAAGTGAAAATTTCTGGCTCATGTAGCCTATGTTTTTCTTTATCTTCTCTGTGTCTTTGTAGATATCAAACCCTGCGATGTTAGCTTCACCGGAGGTTGGCCGCCAAAGGCCGATCAGCATTTTGATGGCCGTGGTTTTACCAGCCCCATTGGCGCCTAGAAAACCGAATATTTCTCCCGGATGCACATCGAAAGAGATGTCGTCCACAGCATGAAAGCTGCCAAACGCCTTAACCAGGTTCTTTACCTTTACAATTGTCTCATTGCTCATGATCCGCAGGTTTTTCAGATGATGGCATTAGTTTCATGAAGATGTCCTCAATACCAGGATCTATGGTGGATATTGTGGCATCTTCAATGCCTTCTTTTTTAAGAAAATCCAGTAATTCCACAGGTTCAAAGGAGTCCAGTTGGTCAGTGTAGTGCAGCTCCGACCCGAAGGTATAAACTGACTTGCAGGTTTTGAATTGGCGAACCGTGGTTAACATTCTGTATTTATGCTGCCCCTTGATCGAGTAGGTCGGTTCGGTGTGCTTTTGTATGATCTCTTCAGGCGAGCCGGTGGCTAAAATACTCCCATCCTGAATCAGGCTGATTCTGGTGCAGCGAGCCGCTTCATCCATGTAAGGGGTGGAAACAAATATGGTAAGTCCCTGATTATTGAGTTTGCCGAGCATGTCCCAAAATTCCTTGCGTGAAACCGGATCTACTCCGGTAGTAGGCTCATCAAGAAACAGGATCTCAGGCTTATGTATCATTGCACAACTGAGCGCGAGCTTTTGTTTCATGCCTCCTGAAAGAGCCCCGGTTTTTCGTTTTTTGAAAGGCTCGATCTGCTCGTAGATGTCCTTGATTAGATGATGATTCTCAGTTATGGTAGTTTCAAAAAGGCTCGCAAAAAGGCTGAGGTTTTCCTCGACAGACAGATCCTGATAAAGTGAAAAACGCCCCGGCATATATCCAAACTTGGTTCGGAGCTTTTTCATGTCTTTTACCGGGTCGAGCCCCAGTACAGTTACTTTGCCCGAATCGGCGAAGAGAAGAGAATTGAGAATCCTGATCAAGGTTGTTTTTCCTGCACCATCAGGCCCTATCAATCCATAAATTTCACCTTGCTGTACGGACAGGTTTATCCCGTTCAGCGCCTTGTGCGAATCGAAAAATTTGGTGATATCGATGGCCGAAATGACTTCCATTACTTTGAGAAAACCACCTCTCCCGGCATACCAATTTTCAGGGCTCCATCGTTGGGCACTTTCAGTTCAACGGCATAAACCTGATTGACTCGTTCATCTCGTGTTTGGATGGTCTTGGGCGTAAATTCAGCTTTTGAGGATATCCAGCTTACCCAGCCTTTGGTTTTTTTGATCTCGCCATCAGGCCCATCATATCTGATTTCTGCAGACCCACCCATCTGGATAGACGAAAGCTGATCGCCGGAAACGTAAACCCTGATCGTCATCTTGTCAAGATTGGCAATCTTTGCTACGGGTTGATTTATGCCTGCTACTTCGCCTTCTTCCTTATATACACTGATGGCTATGCCATCAATAGGCGATTGGATCATGCACCGGCTCAATTGATCCTCGATGTTTTTCAACTTCCACGAGAGGGGTTTAAGCTCCGCTAAAAGTCCTTGATTAGCTGTGGATAATTGGCTTTGCGTGGCTGAAAGCTGACTTTTCACCACCTTTAGTTCACCGGTAATATCGTCTAGTTGCTTTTCATTGGCAGCCCCTTCTTCCACAAGTTTTGTGAAGCGATCCCGTTCTCTTTCGAGTACCTCTTGCTTTTCCATTAGTACTTTCAATTGTACAGGTACATTTTGCAACTTGGCCTCAAGTGCGTCCATAGATGCCTTTATCAGCTCTTTTTGGATGTAAAGTGACGTAGTGTCAACCAGAGCGATGGGTTGACCTTGGGCTACCTTGATTCCTTCATCAATATTGACAGTCAGCACCTTTCCGGGTACTTCAGCTGAAATCATGACTTCAGTGGCTTCAAAATTCCCGTATGCATCAGCCTCGTTTTCTGCAGGAGCGCACTGTGTTAGCAGAAATACGATAAATATGGAGGTAGAGAGCGTTTTCATAGGTTTCCGGTAAGAATGAGTAATTCGGTTTTTTTCACGGATATTGCAATCCGATCAAGTTCTTTTTGCAAATCCAGTTGCTGTAGTTCGTTTAGCGAACTCACATAGTCGGAAGCACTGAGTACTCCCAATTCAAATCTGTTTTTGTCAGAGTCAAAAATCTTTTGCTGAAGTTCAAACTGCTTGCTGTCAGCATATAGATCGTTTTCCAAACGTGCGATTTCCTGTGTCACAAGACCAACTTGATTATTGATGGTCTTTACAAAATGAGCTTCTTCTTGCTTTAGCATGTCCTGTTGAAGGGCCAGTTTGGATCGCTGGTTCTGAGCATTGCCCCAGTCAAATACATTCCATTCGAGGCGAGCCCCTATCATGTAGTATGAGTTGAAATCAGTCTCCATAAAATTGAGTGGGTTGGGTTGGCCGAAACCACCACTGGCGAATGCCGAAACCTTGGGCAGATTGGATGCCTGTACCATGTTTTCATTAGCTGCGAGTTTTTGTTTGCTCGTAGCGAATACATCCAGCTCAGGCCGATTAAGGTCTGAGAATGTGGTTTCACTATTGGGGATGATGAACTGATGCGGGCTGATGTTCTGGCCAATCCATGATGAAAGCGAATTTGCCTGTGTCAGTCTCAACTGATTGAGTGAATGCAAGTCGGACTCCACTTCGATTAGTGCTTTCTCTATTTCATATTTGGTGCTTGGCAACACTACTCCGTTCTCCAGTCCCGCTTTGATCCGTTTTTGTTGATTTTTCAATTCCTCAAGTTTGACCTCCAGCACTTTGGTGTTTGCCGTACTTTGCAAAACCCCAAAATATAACTGGCTGATGATGGAGTTGAGCTCGTACAGTTTTATTTCCAGTGCATCTCTGGCAGACTGATTTTCCAGCCCATCTAATTTTTCTTTCACCCTTGAAACACCCCCGTCATAAAGCTTTTGACTTAACTTCAGTGATAGATTGTATTGATCTTTCGGTACTGTAGGCAACTCCAGAAGCGCCGAACTAACGGGTAGTCCAAACACGTCCGATTGGTAGCTGGCTTGTCCCGAAACCTGTATGGATGGAAGATTTCTCGCTCTGCCAATGGATTCATCCAAAGATGCAGACTCGTCCAGAGTCAAGAAGTTTTGGCTTAGCTCGCTATTGATGCGTGCAGAGGCAAAACACTCCGAAAGTGTTATAGTTTGAGCGTTCAAACTTACTGCCGCTATTAGCAAAACCAGTGTGCTCGTTAGGTGTCGATTGTGTTTCATGGTTCCTACATTTAAGGTTTTAAGGCATTCATGAAAAAGTCAGGTACCGTCAACTTTCTCGATGATATGAAATCCTCAAACTGTTCGTCCGTGAGTTTCAGCGCATTTTGAATGATCGGCTTGGCAGCAAATGGAAAAATCAACAGAGAAAGTAGGTTTGGGATTAACTCAAAAACCTGAATAGGCCTAATCTTTCCGGCACTTGCTTCTGCGTCCAGCTGTCTTTGGAGATCCTGAAAATCCACCAGGTCAGGAATGTTCAATTCACTAAACAGCAATTGAGGATCACGCTGTATTTCGGATAGTATCATCACTGGCAATTGCGGATACTCCGTGAGGAAATCAAGATAATCGGCCGTGAGTGTTCTTAGTTTTTCTTCAAAAGGTAAATCCGTTCTGAAGATCCCAAAAAGCTTTGGTAACATCTGTTTAATCAAATCCTGAAAGCTGGAACGAAAGAGTTGTTCTTTGCTGCGGTAGTAGTAGTGGAGCAAGGCTTTGTTGATGCCTGCCATGTCTGCAATCTCCTGCATTCTGGCTCCTGCAAGACCTTTTTTTAAAAAGACTTGCCTGGCAGCAATTAGTATTTTTTGCTCTGTGTTTTCAGTTTCCATGAGTCAAATATACGACGCATTAACTATTTAGTTTAACCAAATGGTTAAAACTGATAAAAATCATATTTTCATTTTTTCAAGAAGCAGGCATTTGACACTATAAAAGTGGCTGTCGTTTAAGTGCTTCTTATTCAGGATTTAGTATGAGTTCGTTGCTATGATTACTCTAACCAATAACTTGTAAAAATCCTTAAAACGGTGTTTTATTTGATCAGGAAGCTTATTTCAAAACGTGACAATGGTCATGTACAGATGCTGCGTTTACGGATAGCTTTAACTCCCAAAAACACTATGACCGAGCGAGCTATTGCCCCAGCCAAACCACCCGAAAAAATCTTTTCTTACAAAGAAATTCTTGAAGAATGTCTCCGGTATTTTGATGGTGACGAGTTGGCTGCTACCACCTGGATCAACAAATATTGTTTGAAAAATGCTGTTGGAGATTTTGTGGAACAGTCGCCAGACGATATGCATCGCCGCATGGCCAAAGAATTCGGTCGTGCCGAATCCAATTATAAAATCAATAAAGACAGAAGGCAATTGCTTTCTGAGTATGGACAAAACCGCTCGAGGCTTTCGGAGGAAGTGATTTACAGGCTATTTAAGGACTTCAAATACCTTATTCCTCAAGGTAGCGTGATGTCGATCCTGGGCAATCCTTATGTGGTCGGTTCGCTTTCCAACTGCGTAGTGGTGAAAGCACCACTTGACTCTTACGGTGGTGTGATGTACACCGATCAGCAGTTGGCGCAGCTGTGTAAACGTCGATGTGGCGTTGGTTTTGACCTGTCAAAGTTAAGACCGAATGGCGCAGGAGTAATGAATGCTGCCGGTACTTCCAGTGGAGTTGTTTCCTTCATGGAGCGCTATAGCAATACGACAAGGGAAGTCAGTCAGAATGGAAGGAGAGGAGCACTCATGCTCACCATGGAGGTCACCCATCCGGATATCGAAGACTTTATCACGGTCAAACAAGACCTTACCCGAGTGACAGGAGCCAATATTTCCGTTCGTGTTACGGATGAGTTTATGAAAGCAGTGGACAAAGACAAGCCATTCACACTTCGCTGGCCTGTTGATGCCACTTTGCCTCAGGTACACAAGACTGTTTCCGCCCGTGACCTTTGGAATAAAATCATCAAGTGTGCGCATACCACGGCAGAGCCGGGGATCATCTTCTGGGATCATCAGCACTGGTATTCCACTTCTTCGGTTTACCCGGAGTTTGCCAACGAGTCCACCAATCCATGTTCTGAGATTGCCATGCAGGGGGGCGATTCCTGTCGTTTGATTGCCATGAATCTCTTCAGTTTTGTGGACCGACCGTTCACTTCAGAGTCTTCTCTCAATTATGAGAAGCTCTATGAAGTCACATATGAAGCGCAGCGTCTGATGGACGATTTGGTAGACTTAGAATTGGAGTCGGTGGAGAAGATTATCAAGAAAATAAAGGAGGATGATGAACCTGATCATATCAAACAGGTGGAGATGGATACCTGGAAAATGCTTTATGAAAATGGAAAAAGGGGTAGGAGAACGGGGCTAGGGTTTACTGCGCTGGCAGATACTTTGGCCGCCCTGGGTTTGAAATTTGATGAGCCAGCCGCTATTGAGGTGATGGACAAAATGATGCAAACAAAGTGTAAGGCCGAGTTTGACAGCTCAATCGATATGGCAATAGAAAGAGGAAAGTTTGAGGCTTTTGATCCAAAGGTGGAAAACACATCCAAATTCGTCCA
>JBDUYP010000011.1:0-61110 GCA_039944535.1 Cyclobacteriaceae bacterium | reverse complement strand
GAGGCAGGTTGCTGAGGCAGGATTGAATGTAAGAACACATTTTACCCCACCTCAGGATTACATTCTGCCACTTAGGGAATTAGTCAATGATGGAGAACTTTCACTGGCCACTCTCGACCGAAATGTGCGAGATGTGCTTAGGGTCAAATTTGAATTGGGACTTTTTGATGAGCCATATGTCAAAGACACCAAAGCGGCGGATAAGATTGTAGCAAATAATACCGAAGAGTTTGTCCTGCAAATGGCTAAAGAATCTTTGGTATTGCTCAAAAATGAAGGAAATACGCTTCCACTTGATATTAATAAGTTAGATAAAATCCTCGTGACTGGCCCATTGGCGGTTGATAAGTCAGTTTATGTAAGCCGATACGGCCCTCAGAATATGGAGGTCAAAAGTGTGCTGGAAGGCATCCAAAACTATGTTGGAGCCAAAGCAAAAGTAGACTTCTCCTTAGGATGCGAGGTGGTGGATGAAGCCTGGCCGGAGAGTGAGGTCATCCCGATTCCACTGAGTAACGAAGAACAAAGACTGATTGAAGATGCAGTAACCAAAGCCAAACAATCTGATGTGGTCATTGCCGTGATGGGTGAGGATGAATTGCGGGTTGGAGAAAGCCGGTCCAGAACAGGTCTAGGACTTCCGGGAAGACAGTTTCAGTTGCTGCAAGCTTTAAAAGAAACAGGTAGGCCCATAATCCTCATACTGATCAATGGCCGTCCCCTAACTATCAACTGGGAGAATCAATACCTTCCTGCTATACTGGAAGCATGGTTTCCCAATGTAGAAGGCCCCAGTGCCATTGCCCAAACCATCTTTGGAGATTACAATCCCGGCGGGAAGCTGCCAATCACCTTTCCAAGGTCAGTGGGACAATTGGAGCTGAACTTTCCCTATAAACCAAGCTCACAGGTGGGGCAGCCATCTTCAGGGCCAAATGGGACGGGGAAGACCTCTGTAGTGGGAGAACTTTACCCATTTGGTTACGGTCTCAGCTACACAGAGTTCGAATACAAAAATCTTAAGATCACCCCTGAAACGGGGAAGACCCAGCAGCAGATAGAAATATCAGTTGATGTAACCAACACAGGCAAGGTGAAAGGAGACGAAGTGGTTCAGCTATACTTCAAAGACCTGGTGAGTAGTGTGATTGTGTATGAATTACAACTCAGAGGTTTCGAAAGGGTATCCCTGAACCCGGGAGAAACCAAGACAGTCAACTTCACTTTGAAACCGGAGGACTTACAACTGCTGGATAGAGACATGAACTGGACCGTGGAGCCAGGTGAGTTCGAGGTGTTGATTGGTGCCAGTTCTCAGGATATTCGAGCAAAGGGAAGTTTTAAATTATTGAAATAAGCAAATTCAAAAATGAGACGAATGGAGCATTTAAGAAAGCTAGTATTAATTCTGTTGATTACTGGTAGCGTTTTAGAACCTGGTTCAGTGTTGGCAGAAGTCAAACTTCCTGCCATTTTCGGCAGTAATATGGTCTTACAGCGCAATCGTGAAGTGGCTATTTGGGGTAAAGCGGATGCAAAAAGTACAGTTACCATGACCACTTCATGGAATGATCAATCGTATAAAACCAAATCAGATAAAGAGGGTAACTGGAAGATAAAAGTAACTACTCCTGATGATGGCGGTCCTTACATTGTTAAGATCTCGGATGGACAGGAGTTGATGTTGGAGAATGTCCTGATTGGAGAAGTATGGGTTTGTTCGGGCCAGTCCAATATGGAATGGACGATCAAAAAATTGGGCGATAAGCTTCCCCAAGGGTTAAATGACATATTGCTCAAATCAAAAAATCCATCCATTCGCTTTTTCAACGTAGAGCATGAAAAGAGCCTGAGTCCCAGAAATGATTTTAACGGCCAATGGGATGAAGCCAATGCCGTTTCTACCTCCAACTTCAGTGCCGTGGGGTATTATTTTGGCAAGCTTATCAATGAAACCCTTGATGTGCCGGTAGGCTTGATTTCTTCCAACTGGGGCGGGACCCGAATCCAGGCATGGATAGATGAAGAAGGGTTAAAGTCATTTGATCCGACCATTCTCGATGATAAGAAAGACGATTTCCCAAATAATACCTCAACCTGCCTGTTTAATGCAATGATCAATCCCATATTGGGTTTTGAAATTCAAGGAGTCCTTTGGTACCAGGGCGAAAGGAATCGAAGGGAGCCGGAAATCTATGATGACCTGATGGTGCTTATGCTGGAAAGGTGGAGGACACTTTGGGGAATAGGGGAGTTCCCTTTTTATTATTGTCAGCTAGCTCCTTATGATTATCATGATGAATTGAAGCCTGATCTCAACTCAGCCTATTTAAGAGAAGCGCAATATCTGGCATCTAAAAGAATCCCTAATTCAGGAATGGTTTCCCTCCTGGATACGGGAGAAGAAAATGATATTCATCCGGCCAATAAGGTTCAGGCTGGCAGTAGACTGGCCTATTTTGCTTTGAAAGAAACTTATGGCATTGAGGGTATTGTCTGTCGCGGACCCGAACCTGAGGAAATGACCACAGATGGGTCAGAGGTCAAGCTTACTTTTATAAATGATGATGGCGGACTTACCAATTATGGTAAAGGCTATAACCTATTTGAGATAGCAGGAGCCGATAAAAAATTTTACCCCGCCACTGTCCAATATAATTCGAAACAAAAAGCATTGATTATTTCTAGTCCGGAGGTGAAAAATCCTGTAGCTGTTAGGTATGGTTTTAAGGATTTTGTCATTGGCGATCTATACAATCGCTATGGTATACCAGCACCCTCATTTAGAACAGATGATTGGGCAGAAGAGAATAAAAACCATTAACCATTAAAAAAAATTAAGACATGAAGTATATCAGTTTTCTTGCCATTGTTTTCTTGATTGGGTGTGGCCCCAGAAAGAAAGATTTCTTTACCTCTGGCTTCAAGGCGATGGAGGTGTCAGATTCGACGGCCCTTATTTGGACCAGGCTTTATGGTCAGTCTGCACCTAATCCTGTCGTACATCAAAAGACCAATACACACCCAAGCTACCCGATTGATTTTGATGAAGAAATGCCGCTTGATTCTGTAGATGGAGGAGTTCCCGGAGTGGAAGGAGAGGTTAGGTTCACCCTGACCGATGGATTCGAAAGTAAGGAATCACCATGGGTAAAAGTATCAGCAGAGGATGATTTTACAGCAAGCCATCTATTCAGCTCATTAAAACCGGATACCCAATATGAAGTAACCATTGAATCAAAAGAGTCTGGAAACAAAGTCAGTGGAAATTTCAGGACGGCTCCCGCCAAAACAGTTGAGAAAGCCATTCACTTCACCACTTCCACTTGTCAATTTTTCTGGAGCTTTGATGATAGTCTGAGGGGGTTTAAAACCTATGATGCTATGAATAGAATGAATCCCGACTTCTTTGTTCAGACTGGCGATTACGTGTACTACGATCGTAAGGGTCCGGTGGCAGATGACATCCCTAAAGCACGCCACAAGTGGCATGCAATGGACTCTTGGAAATCTCTCGTAGATTTTCATTTGAAAGTCCCGATGTTCATGATCAAGGATGATCATGATATGCTGAAAGATGATATAAGCGATAAGAATGCGGTTTATGGTAAACTTACCTGGAATGATGGGCTTAAATTATGGAAAGAAAATGTTCCACTGACAGGCGAACCTTACCGGACATTTCGATGGGGAAAAGACCTTCAGATCTGGCTAGTGGAAGGACGAGAGTTTAGGTCTTATAACAAAATGGAAGATGGACCAGAGAAAACCATTCTGGGTACACCGCAAAAATCCTGGTTAGAGCAAACTCTAAAAGAATCAGACGCCACCTTCAAAATCTTGTTTTCTGCAACCCCCATCATTGGCCCGGATAGTGATCGAAAGAAGGACAACCATGCCAACAAGAGTTTTCAAACTGAAGGTGATTGGATGCGGGAAATGCTTTCACAAATAGACAATGTTTATATCATCAATGGTGATCGTCACTGGCAGTACCATTCGCTGGATTCTGCTACACACATCAACGAGTTTGGCTCTGGTCCGGTGAGTGACTCACATTCCCAAGGTTGGGACCCGGAAGATGTGAGGCCCCAGCATCGTTTTTTGAGGGTAAATGGTGGTTTTATGGGAGTGAAAATAAGCAGGGAGTCTGGCCGGCCTGAAATTGAGTTTACCCATTACGATGTGGATGGAAATGAGGTTTATTCACTCAAGTTCCAAGGCGAAATATGACGAGTAGATATCATTTTGCTGTGATTAGAGCGATTGCATTGCTACTTTTATTATTACTCGGGTTGTTCTTCTTGGCATTAAAATAGGGCTTTGATGTTGGTTCAATAAGATCTATTGGTTAAGTTTTCCCAGTAAAGACATTGGTTAGAATGTTAAATGGTTTAGAGGGAAATAATACAGAGGTATATGAAATACATAGTTTGTGAAGAACCGGGAAGGTTCGAATTGAAAACTAAGGAAATTCCAGTAAGAAAATCAGGGGAATCCTTATTGAAAATTAAAAGAATAGGGGTGTGCGGTACCGACATACATGCCTTTGGTGGTACACAACCCTATTTTGAGTATCCGCGAATATTGGGTCACGAAGTGGCTGCCGAATATGTAGAGGGTGAAGCTGAAGGGTTTAATCAAGGGGACAGACTTACTTTTATACCATACTTTCACTGTGGGGAATGTGTGGCCTGCCGATCAGGGCTGACTAACTGCTGCGTAAGTATCAAAGTCTTCGGAGTACATACAGATGGAGGCATGGCAGAGTATGTTTCCATTCCGGATCAATTTCTGCTGAAAGCGGATGATTTGGTGTATGACCAGTTGGCATTGGTAGAGCCATTGGCTATTGCTGCTCATGGGGTAAGGAGAGCCTTGGTTTTAGAAAGTGATACTGTGCTGATAATGGGGGCTGGCCCTATCGGATTAGGTCTTATGGAATTTGCATTGCTTACCGGAGCAAAGGTCATTGCCATGGATATCAATGATTTCAGACTTAAGTTTTGTAAAAATGAAGTGGGTGTCCATACTACTGTAAATCCCAAGAATGCCGATGTGGCAGTAAAATTAGCAGAACTAACCCATGGAGATATGCCCACTGTGGTGATAGATGCCACTGGTAATAGAAATGTGATGAACCAGGCTTTTGGCTATATGGCTCACGGAGGTCGGTATGTCTTGGTTGGGTTACAAAAGGGCGAACTTCAGTTTAACCATCCTGACTTTCACAAACGGGAATCAACGCTGATGAGTAGTCGCAATGCCTCTTCAGAAGATTTTAATCACGTAATGGAATGCTTGAAAAGTGGCAAGATTGACGCTAATAAATTTATCACACATCGCTCTGATTTTGAGGGAATGATCGATAATTTCAGCAGGTGGGCTGATCCTGAAAACCAAACTATAAAAGCGTTGATAAGCCTCGATTAATATAAGTATGGATTTACATTTAAAGGATAAGGTAGCCATAATCTCCGGCTCTGCCGGAAAGAAAGGAAGCATAGGTCAGGTAATGGTAGAGGCTCTTGCTAATGAAGGTGTTATTCCAGCTTTGATAGATCGCAGCGACAGGGGACATTCCTATTTAAAAGAACTACAGGATCGTGGTATTGATTCTTTTTTTACCCAGACGGACGTAACAGATCCTGTACAACTAGAAGCTTCAGTAAAAAGTATAACGGACAAATATGGAAGAATTGATATTGTAATCAACAATGTGGGTGTGAATGACGGAATTGGTTTGAATGGGAGTTATGAAGATTTTTTGAGTTCGATAAAACTTAATCTCGCCAGTTTTTTTATGCTTACTAAATGTGCGGTCCCCTTCCTAAAAAAGTCCAAAGGGAATATCCTGAATATCGGGTCAAAAGTAGCAATAACAGGTCAGGGTGGAACCTCAGGTTATGCCGCATCAAAGGGAGGAGTATTGGCACTTACCCGAGAATGGGCAGTGGATTTGCTGCCCTATGGGATTCGTAGCAATGCAATAATTATTTCAGAAAGTATGACTCCAGCCTATAGTGATTGGTTGAGTAGTAATGTAGAAGGTGACAAGACTTTGATAAAAATTAACAATAGCATTCCTTTTGAAAAAAGGATGACCACACCACAAGAGATTTCAGACACAGCACTTTTCCTGATTTCCGACCGATCATCCCATACTACCGGTCAATATGTTTTTGTCGATGGTGGATACGTACATCTTGATAGAGCCTGTTTAACAGGATAAGAAAGGATTGCGAACAATAAAATCGATATACGGCTTTTAGCAATTATATCACAATCTTCCAAAGACCTAGCTAAACGGGTGGTAGAGCAACTTAATTAAGAAAGAGCTCTTTAACTGTCGAATTGTCAGTATTGCATTAAAGAATTGTTAATTTATATGTCTCAAAAACAACAAGTAGATATCAATATCAAAATTGATCTTGTAAACCTATCATCAAGTGTGAATGGGTCATCAGAACTTTCTAAGGAGAAAATGAAGACATCTCTCACAGTCTCCCAGATAGCTTATTTAGCAAAGCTTTTATTCGATGCAGAACTAATAGCTCCTGATAATAAAAGTGAGGTCTTAACCAGGATTACAAATAGCTTAGTCACTAAAAATGCCACACAAATCTCTATTAAGAGTTTGAAAGCGAAGTTTTACTCTCCAGATCCCGCTACCAAGCTATCTGTAAAAAAGCTGCTTCAAAATCTCCTTGATGAAATCGAGGTATACAATTAGGGTTGTTTAGGGTTACACAACCTTTTTAACTACCGTTATTTGCATTAATTGGTCATATTAGCGATCATTTTGAACCAAGCCATAATAATTCACCGTGACCTATGAACTTGAAAAGCTGAATAACATAATCTACTCCGATTTAGACAAACTCACAAATAAGACCAATCGGCTTAAACCGGATGATATTGACTATTGGGTGTCAACTATTGATACAGAAGTAAAACGTATTAAAAAAGCATTTATCGAAGTAGCCTTTGGTACTGAGAATGAAAAACAGATAGAGAGATACATGAGCCATCATCAAGTGGATTTAATTCGTTTGACTGATCGACTTTTACATTACCTGGGTGGAGATGAATCACTTAAAATGAATGATCGAAGCAATGATCCGCTAGGTACTCAGCTTCTAAAACACGCATACGGCTTTCTTGATGATCTAATCAATTATTTGGAAAACCATTTTTCAAGATTTTTCAATCTCGATGCATCGGTACCTCGTTCTTATAAGCTCATTGCGATTCGTGATTTCAAAGAGAAATTGGAATGCATTGATGACCTATCTCATGCCCGAAATTTAGATGACCATCTCCTAAATGTGATTACTAGTCCCCTTAGAAGATTGATAAGGAGCAAAGAGGAGGAATTGACCTTCCGAAAACTCATCTATTTCAAAAGACTGGTTCTTGAGTTGGAAAACTACTTCAAAACTGAATCCAGAGAGAAAGAGCAGGTTCAGGATCTATTTTGTGCCATGATCTATATGAATTTCAACTCATATAAATTTTTTGCCTATTGCACGGAATTCATCAAGTCCCAATATCAGAATAAGGAAACGCTAACAGATCAATTGGATAACCTTGCACTGACCTCCAAAATGATAAATCAAACACAGCAAAAGCCCGGAGTTGCTTATAAACCCGAACGTCAGCCGATTAAGCGGACACTTATTGCCTGGATTGATGAGGAAATTGCATTTTTAGAGAAGCGTCACCAGCTAACCTTCAATATGTCAATGCCACAGGTTGATCCTGGTAAGGACTTTAAGCTCAATACCAGCCTTTCTGTAGCACAGCTAGCTTATTTTGTGCGGGTACTAATAGAGGAAAAAGTTTTGATCAACAGCAATCAGCGGGAAGTGCTCAAATTCTTTGCACAGTTCACCAGAACCAAGAAAGCCGAAAACGTCTCAGCCGAAAGCCTACGCACACGTTATTACAACATAGACACCAGCACGAAAGAAGCAGTCAAAGACATCACCATCAAACTGCTCAACAACATTCGTAAGAAAACTTAAGTGTGCATAGAGATAATATAATAGATCAAGTTCCCTCTCCATTTTAGGAGAGGGCTAGGGAGAGGTCAATCCCCCACATCCAACCCATTCTCTGTCAAAAACTTCACATACTCTGCCACCATCCGGAGGTCAAATAGTGGCATCCTTTGCAGTTCTTCGAGGGTAAACTCCATCATTTCTGAGAGTGTTTTAAAATGATTGGTCTCAGCCATCTCTTGAAAAGCTGGACTTAGCTTCAGAGAAGTTATTGGTTGGTCTAGTAGGTTGGTGGTTTTCATGGTACCATAAGTATAGTCATTTTCCCACCACTATAAAAAAGTAGCGTGGGACATCAATCTACTGGTACTAGAGGTACTGGCATACCCATCACACTCAATAAACTGAGCCCACGCATAGCGTGAGCGGTCAGCTTATTTCTTGAGTGTGATTTTGAAAAGTGCCAGTTTTCTAGTACTCAGAAATAGCTTATCGCTACTATATCTTCAATATGTTTATTTCTAAAGCAAATTTAGCCATTTGCTTTCATCACATCCAGAATTGTATCATCTAATTCTGCTGTCAAACTTTTTTCATTCCGTTATTCGCTGATTATCAGTCTTGTACATAGGGACATGCAACCCCAGTGACTGTTTTTAAATTTCCTTTTTCACCTGCTTTGCCATCAAACTAAAACAATACAAAAACTATGGCAGCATCCATTATTACCACAGAAGACCTACAGCAATTCAAGCACGAGTTACTAGGAGAGATCAAGGAAATCCTTTCCGAAAACTCAGGTTTACAAGCCAAGAAATGGCTCAAGTCCCCGGAAGTTCGCAAGCTCCTCAGCATATCCCCAGGCACACTTCAAAACATGCGTGTAAACGGCACCCTTCCCTTCACTAAGATTGGAGGAGTCATCTACTACGACTACCAGGATATCCAGAAAATGCTCACCGAAAACCGCATCGACAATAAGTACTGACCCGTCAATTCATAATTGAGAGCGCAACCTCAATTGTCGAAAGACATGTTCAAATCTAAAAGTGCGTTGGCCGGCCAAAACACCGGGCGTGGGTAAGCCACGCGGGAGGACAGTGATTGTTTTGGCTAGCCTTTTTGCACACTTTTTTGGCAATGAAAAAAGTGTGGCTGCCTGCAAGGCAATCCTTCGCGGATATGGCAGTAAGACAAAAGATAATGAAGGGCCAATCCGGCCTTTAGGGGATCAAGAGCCCATGAACTTTATAAAACACTACTTATCAGTAATGAACAAAATCACAGAAGACAACAGGCTGCATGCAACACATGTCAGCCTGTACATTTCCCTGTTCACATTATGGAACCTCAATCGCTTTGAGAACCCAATATCCATCAATCGCGAAGAAGTCATGAAGATCAGTAAAATTGGTTCCAGGAATACTTACCACAAGTGCTTGAAGGAGCTTGATCAATTCGGCTACCTGGAGTATTTGCCATCACACAACCCACTCAAAGGAAGCTTGGTCAACATGCTCAATTTCGATACAACTCCTGTACAAGCTTTGGGCAACACTAGTCCCAAAAATGATACAAGTAGTGTGCAAGCATTGAGCCCTTCATTAAACAGTAATAAACATTTAAAACAATCAAACACACATGTCAATAAAAATTTCAATGAACCCTTATGAAAGAGACTAAGATCTCCTCCAATTTCAATCAGCCCTTAAATAATGAGCGAAAGAAAAATTGGGCCCGTGAAAATCATTGTGCAAAAGCTTGTTTGAGTCCCGATTTAATCGGGATGAGTTTGCTTTTGCGTGCATTATCAGCCAAATTTTTCCGCTCAGAATTTACAGGCTTGACTTCTTTGAATACTTTCTGTGTCAAGACAGAAAGTATGGGCCTCCACGGCCTGAGTGGAGAAAGGGTTGAAAGATGACTTCCTTTTTTCAATCAAACATCTTCCCCTTCTCCGAATGCCTCTCCATCCTTGAGCACGCTGGCAAGCGACTCTCTGGAGACCACTTCCAGATCATCGAGGAGGATCACGAAGTAATCTTCAAACTCCTGGTATACTTCCTCCGCGACCAGGAGAACGCCGACCGGCTGGGTATCTCCTTCAGAAAAGGCATCCTCCTCACAGGCCCCATTGGTTGTGGTAAAACAACTTTAATGAACCTGATGCGATACATCTCTGCAGTCCATACCCATCACATCATGATATCATGTCGAAAGGTCGCATTTGAATTCAACAAAGAAGGCTTTTCGGTCATCCAGAAATACAGCGATCATTCCTTCATCACCGGTAACCAGGAGTGGCAGCCTAAAATCTACTGCTTCGATGACCTGGGAGCAGAAACCATCATGAAACACTACGGCACCGACTGCAATGTCATGGCCGAGATACTTCTCTCGCGTTACGATCTATTCGTCAGCCATGCCATGCTCACCCATATCACCACGAACCTTTCTGCATCGGAAATTACAGAGTTGTATGGAAATAGAGTGAGAAGCCGGTTAAGAGAGACTATTAATCTCTTCTCTTTTAGGCAAGAAAGTCATGACAAACGCAAATAATCAATATGAAAATCGAATCATGATATGTTTTATAAATGACGGATGTATTAACTTTTGAATATGATTGAATTTCAACGAGTACGGTTTATCATTGATACAATAAAAAGTGATGAGAGGCTTTCTCTAAATCTTGCCGAATTAGCTGTTGATGAAGCTAATATCTTAACTCACGAAGAAATTCAAACAGCAAGAAGCCTTGGGATAATAAGCACTCGGAATGATCAGGTTTCATTTGTTGATGATTTTCATCGTCATTTTTTTCAGGCTCTCAAATGCATTCATGATTTCCTTTCCAAGGAGAGCTTTGTCAACCCCTCTAGTTATACAAAGTTCAAAAAGGAGTACT
Organism: Cyclobacteriaceae bacterium; assembly: GCA_039944535.1. Taxonomy (GTDB): domain Bacteria; phylum Bacteroidota; class Bacteroidia; order Cytophagales; family Cyclobacteriaceae; genus JAMZMI01. Next base: position 50,199 of record JBDUYP010000011.1, on the reverse strand, counting down.
ACGAAATGTGTAAATCTTTGGGATCGGATAAAAACCTGCTCTTTTTTATTCTTCGTGAGATATATCAAATAGACATTTTCTACTGGATTAATGGCCCAGAGAAGAGAGATTTTTGGTTTATATATCACCATATCAGGGAATTGCTTCCTTATTTGGATATTACAATATCGGATCTCAATAGAATAATCCCTTCAATCCTAGAACAATCAAAGGGAGACCTTACAAGCGGTATGATCTTTAAGAGTGTTGAAACTTTGTCACAGTTTCAACCGAGTATTGGGCTTGAAATTTTGGAAGAAGCAAGAAACGATTCGAGCACATTGAAGCCTTTTGTTTCGGATGTACTCTGTGGCTTATCTCGATCATTAGGTATAATGGAGGCTTTATCTTTAGCGTATGAATTTATTGCTTCCCAAGATATAGAACTAAGGAAAGCGGGAATTCACGGGGTTTCTACATTTTCTTTTGATACCGATCACCCTAAACTATCCTCTATTGAAAGCGATCTGGATACTATTTATGCCGAAACTGACCGGGAACTTTTCTCAACTTTAGCTGAGGCATACGGGAACCTTCTTTATATCCTACCAAGTGCTCAGGCTAAAATCAGGGAATTGTCCAAGTCGGATGAGCCACGGACACAGTATGTTATCTCAGGAGTGCTTTGGCGAAAAGCGAACTATGCTGAGAACCCTGAATGGTATTTAGAAATACTGATGAATCTAGCAAAAGTCAAGTCAGAGCATAATGGTATAATACAGAACCTCAATTATTGCTTAAGTGATCTTCTGAAAAAGTCTCCAGAACCCATCAAATCCTTTTTGGAAGCATGGGTAGTTGCTGAGGGCCGGAAGTCAGAAGACATATTACTGTTTGAGCATCTACTTAGCGAATATAGAAGCACTTGTCCCGAGCATTTTGCTGATCTCGTTACCACTTGGTTTAATAAAAGTGATTTAATCTTTCATAAAGCCCTGGAAAAGGTTTTGTTAGAATACTTTGATAAAGAACTTTCTCTCAACCTGGAGAATCTACGAAAGCATGAAATTGGGAACCTCCACTTCATTATTGTGAAAATACTTGGATTTGTTATTAGCATCAAACAGCTCAAAGCAATGTTATACTCATTCATTGAAGCAGACATTGATGATATTGGGTTATCTCAGCATTTGGTGGATGCCTTCACGCAAACAGGGCTTGATTACCCGTCAGTCAAAGAATTTTTACAAGAAAAAAAAGGCTCAGCCTCCACAAGACAACTCAAATTAATTGACCAAATCATCAAGAACATTGATAATTACTTTAAGCCAATGACCGAGATCACCCGCTTAAAAGAATTGACACCTTCAGAAGAAAGGCTCAATGAATACTTCAAGCAGCAGAGTAAGCAGCAAACCAAGGCACGGGAGGAATCTGAGAAGAGCAGTTTTCTATTAAGCAGTTTAGCGCGCAATGTAAGCCTTAAGTCTGGAGGTCTCTGGTTTTCGAAAACAGATTCAGGATATTCTGACAAGGTCCCTCTAGGTCATTTTCACTTTGAAGCAGAGTTACCAAGGCGAGAACTAATTGACCCAATTGGGCTCGCCCGCAGGAGATTCACCTATCGTGTGTTGAAGAAGAAAAAATGAAACTAGTACTGAAGGCATATATAGAAGCATTGAAAGAGGACAATCAGTTGGATAAATTGCTGACCGATTTACTCTGGAGTATGAATTTGAACAATCTGACTAAAATCAAAAAAGGCAGACAGTACGGAGTAGACATTGCAGCATTTGGACCAGACCCCGAGGATAATGTGAAAAAGGTTTTTCTGTTTGCTGTGAAGCAAGGAGATTTTACAAGAAAGAATTGGGATGTGGGAACAAATTCAATTAGACCAACACTTGGTGAAATTCTAAATACTTATTTACCAACATCTCTCAATAGCCGATATCAGAAATACCCCAAAAAAATCATTGTAGCATGTAATGGCTACTTGGATCAAAACGTAAATATAGACTGGACTCAATTCATCAACCAAAATGGAGTTTCTAATTTGATAGAGTTTGATTTTTGGGGTTTAGAAAAAATAGTATCCTATGTGGAAAGCTATATGTTGTCAGAAATGCTTTTCCCGGAATCCTACCAGATATTGTTGCGAAAAACTCTTTCATTTTTGGATTTACCAGACTATGATCTGCGCCATTTTCATGCACTGGTGACCAGGGTTTTAGAGGCTAATATTGAAACCAAAGTGGATAAGAGGTTAATGAGAAATTTAAAGCTAATACCCCTGTTGTCTAGCATATTACACAAATGGTGTATTGAAATGGATAACCTTAAGCCATCCATAATCGCCTCAGAACGCACACTCCTGGTTTTTTACGATTTCATCAGAAAAAGATCTCTTTTTGAAGAAAAGGAAGTGCTGCATCAATTCATGTCAATGCATGCATTCAAAACCCAGATCAATCGAGAATATCTCGCCAAGATCCAACATAGTTTTTATATCGAAGATGGATTAGCTTTTAAGATTAGAAATCATTCGGAGTATTGTCTGATGACTTTTGAGCAAATAGGAATAGTAGCCACAATCGGTCTCACAGAGCTTTTCGAAACACAGATCTTCATGTCCATGTCTGATGATACTCAGTCGGGAGCGTCAGAATTATGCTATCAAGCGGCTTGTCATATCTCACAAGGGCTTGGGGAACTCATAGTGAACAATCCCTCAGCATACACACCCAAATATGACGAACACTGCATTGACATTAATTTGGCTATGATCCTTTTTTATAACACCGAAAGGTATGATTATGCTGGATATTGGCTTGAAAACCTCATAACATACCTAAGAGATGCATTTATGTTTTCCGGCTTTATTCCTCTTTTCTATACCAGCCATGATAGATTGATTCAAATAGAGTTAGGCAATGAAAAGGCTGAAATAAACTCTTCAATGCTAATAACGTCTCTTGCAGAGTGGTGCATCATTTTGAAAAGATTCGACCTTTATACCTTGCTACATCAGACAATCGAAGAGTATTTTCCAGAAATCGATCTACAGTTGTGGCATCCGGAAATAGACACAGAAGACCACTTATTCACGACCAATGCCATGAATGAAACTGGCAGCACTAGAAACACCACCAAAATGCCGAAAAAGGCAGTCGAATACGAGATGGAGATGGCCGAAGAGCCAAAAATATTTTTCAATGAAGCAGAAATGGAACACAACAAAAAGGGAATGGGTCATCTAGAGTACATTGCCAACAGGCACTTCCGATCTTACGTTTTTCCTAATTCTTGGAGGAGCCTACTGAGCACACGGTTTTGTTTCAACTCAAAAAATTAATTTAGACCTAAATAATACTCGCAGATTCCAACCTTGACAACTCCTTTTCCATATCATAAAATTGAACCAATAAAAAGCCCAAAAATTCAAGAAGAGGTGTAGTTGCTGGTTCCATTACTTCTAAGAGCTTTTCAAGGGAATTCACAAGCTTCTTGATAATTGCTTTAATTTGATCTATTACTTGTGAGATTAGAGCCTTCATTTTCTGAATAAACTCTTTGCCCTTCTCTTGATAATCGTCATTAGTTAAGAAAATAGCTAATCCAAGGACACTGATTAAGATTAGAAATTGAGGAGGTATTTGAGAGATCGCCTTTATAGCTCCTGTAGCAACAAGCTTTAATAAAGCAAACAAATCAAGAATTATATCCCAAATTGCTTTTCCCAGCATTGCCAATAAGTACCAAAACAAATAAATAGTTGATCCGGCCAAGGTGATAGCTAGCATTCCAGAATGATAATTCGTTACCATTCTTCCTGTGTCTCCATATGTCCAAACCTTCCGATCTCCCTGCAAATGAAATACCTTGTCATTAGATAATATACCATGACTCCCTATATCAAAAGCCAGAGCTAGATAGGGAACATCGTCTGGGTCTGTTTCGCCAATAAATCGATTTGCATTTTTCCAGTCCTCCACCCACTGCGCATCTTTTATTTGAATTTTGGAGGTAATTAAGGCAGCATATTCAAGCGCCAATTCTCGATCATCCTCTTCTAATACCGAGTTAATTTTGTCCAGAAGCTCTTCTTGCAGTTTTGGTGGTGCAAATATTTGAACCGAATTAGATAGCAGCAATTCATAGATAAAGCTCTTTTCAATTTGCTGTTTCCTTTTGAGACTACCCTTGATTTGAGCAAATACAAAGTTGTTGTCTACAACAAGGCGGAATTTGAAATCGAGAAGCTGTTTTAAAAAGTCATATTCTATTTTAAGCTTGTCCTTAATCTCCTTGACAAGACCTACTCCTGTGGTTTTTACTAGCTTCTTCCATGTCTCATAAAATTCCGGATGGTTGGTTTGAAATCTTTTCTTTACGTCAGATAGTGATTCGAATTCCGTTCCAAGTTCTTCCATTATAGTGCGGTGATTTGTTTAATTTGAATATGGCTGTGCAAACATTAGGCCAGTATTTTACAAATTCTTAATAGTTGATATACATTGAGAAAAGGTTGGAAGCAACATATGCAATCTGTGGTCAATAGGGAGGATCTATCAGATGATTTAAAGAAAGAAATAGTCACTGCGCTGGAGTTTATGGCGGTCAGGTTCGGAGAAGACTTTATTAAGACTTGTAAAGGAGACCATCCCTTATTCCAGAGGATATCTGGTCACACATCTGAATTCTTAAGGTTTTATCAGGCTTTGATGCAAATCGAGAGGAGTGATGGAAATTTGGATTTCTTAGTCAAAGAAAAATTGATACCATACGCTGATTGCTGGCAGGAAGGGATGGTGTTTGTTGAAGTAGCACAGTCACTGATGAATGCTGGATTGAAGGCTCGCTTCATTGAAGAAAATAATGAAGCTAAGTCTCCTGATATTGAAGTGGTAAATCCGGCAAATAAAAATCGGTTGTTTATTGAGATTACTAAAGTGGGTGAGAGTGTAGAGCGTAAGCGCAAAAGTCAAAGTTATCATCGATTATTTCCAGTATTTCATAATGCGCCAGTTCTCCCTTTTTCATGCAAGGTTTTGTCACCAATTCCTGATGAGGAATTTCCGAATTTGATCAATAAAATTAAAGGACTTAAGAGTGAAGCACGTGATCTCAATAAGATGATGATCTATTCAGATTGCAATATAAATTTGGCAATTGCCAGTCCCCAATGTAGGGATGAGTTGATCAGATGGGCTAATGAGAACAATAGTGGTGAGTGTGATTTAGTAGGGCTTCCGGTGAATTTTGAGGATACGCTTAGAATCAGGGATAATAAATTGAAAAAGAAAGCCAAACAAATACCCGATGGAATGGTCGGTATTCTCTATGTAGAGGTTTCGCCGTTATACTTTTTTGTTACAGACCTTACAAAGGCTATTGAGGAATTAGAATCAAGGCTTCATAGTATTTCTAACCTTTTTGGGGTAGTTCTATTTTCATTCATTGGAAATATGCCAGAAGAAAAACTAGCTCGTGATGGTATGCACTTTTACAGTAAGAGAATGCTTACCAAAACATTAACAAGAGACCTATTTTTCGTGCATAATTCTAAATGTGAGTACTCTGTTGATGATGATACCATGAAAAAACTCTATAGCTCTTTCCTGATTTAATTCAGAAATGAAATGAGCATATCACCTTAATTCTCACAATATGCTATTCGATTATCTCTATGTTGATTTATTGCTCTTTTAAAGGTTATTTCACCTCACCAAACGTAATTACCGATTAATTGCTTTCCGTTGAGATACGACGAATTGCTAAGAGAATGCAGCTAATTCAGAAGAAGGACAAACTATAATAAATCGGCTATATGAAGCAATGGGGCATTTCATTGATCGTGTTGTAGATAATAAGGATTATTCTTGATTTGCTGAAATTGAGTACCTATAGCTTTATAAATATTAATCTATTATTGTAATTATTTTATGTGATTATAATTACAAATATTTGTAAATAGATTACAAATAAGAAATGTCTAGTATAGATCAGCAGGTAGAAGAATTTATTGCCAAAAAGAAACCAGGAACAATACTATTCACAGAAGAATTTGATCATCTTGGCAATGCAGGAGCAGTGAATGTAGCAGTTCATAGAGCAGAGAAGAAGAAGTTGATCAAAAGATTAACAAGAGGTATTTATGCAAAACCAAAAGAAAGTCATTTAGTAGGAGAAGTACTTCCAAGTGTAGAAGAAGTAGCCATGGCTATTGCCAAAAGAGACAAAGCAAGAATTCTTCCTACAGGTTCTTATGCAATGAACAGATTAGGTTTAAGTACACAGGTGCCTATGAAAGTTGTTTATCTGACGGATGGATCACCTCGCAAAATCAGTATTGGAAATAGAACCATCCAGTTCAAACTGACCACACCCAAGCTTTTAAGTATGAAAGGAGAAATTAGCAAATTGGTTGTTCAGGCCCTCAAAGAAATTGGTAATGGGAAAGCCACAGAGGAGGAAAAGAAAAGGATCATAGATTTATTAAAAAAGGAAGATAGGCAGCTCTTAAAACACGACATTTCATTAGCTCCACGTTGGATTGGTGAAATAATGGCCCAAGCACTTTAATATGTCATATCAGGATTTTTACAAGCTTTCTGATAAGGAAAAGCTCGAGATATTTAACTCAACGTCTGATAAAGTAGGTATCCCACCAGTTGCTATTGAGAAGGATTGGTGGGTAGTCCGAACTTTAGAAGTGATTTTTGGAATGACTGTAGCCAAACATCTCGTTTTCAAAGGGGGAACCTCTCTCAGCAAATCATGGAAACTAATTGACCGCTTTTCAGAAGATATTGACTTAGCATTGGATAAATCATTCCTTGGGTTCGATAAAGATAAAATATCGAGAACTCAGGTTGGGAAACTGCGCGATGCATCTTTTGAGTACATATCCACAAATTTCTTTCCGAAGCTTAGAGAGCGATTTATACAAGCAGGCTTGGATGTAACCATCCAATTGGAAGAGGTCAAAACAACGGATCAGGATCCATTGATCATAGAAATCTATTACCGTCCCATTACTCCTCAGTCGGAGTATATCCAGCCACGGGTATTAGTAGAAATAGGAAGTAGGTCTCTAAGAGAGCCCTTTACTGACTGCAATATTCAGTCCTTCATAGGGGAACACTTTTCTACCAGACCTTTTGCTGATCCACCTATTTTGATTCCTTCGGTTAACCCAGAGCGTACCTTTCTGGAAAAGCTATTTCTCCTCCATGAAGAGTTTCAAAGACCAAAAGAGAAAATAAGAGTAAATCGTTTGAGCAGACATCTTTATGACATTTACCGGATATCTCAATCACCCCATGCCAAAAATGCCATGGATGATACAGAGCTTTTCATGTCAATAGTAGAGCATCGCAAGACATTTGCCCGCCTTGGCGGAGTAGATTACAAAAGTCATTATCCACCTAATTTGAGTTCATTACCTCCTCAAGAATTAAGAAAAGATTGGGAAGCAGATTATCAGACGATGCGTGAAGAGATGATTTATGGTACCATCCCGTCATTTGACCAATTAATCGGCGCAATTGAGACAGTTCTAAATAAGGTAAATGCCATTGCAACCCAATAATCACACTCAAATCCACTTTCTTACCAGCAAAACCGCAAAAGGTTCCAGTTTATTCCCAATTTATTAAACCAAAATTCAACCTAATTAAAGCTGGACTAGTCAATAAATACTGTTTATAAGCCAAATTCACGTTTTTTCAAAAATACCCCCCTTTGAACATATTATTTTGAAACGTTAAGTTCCACTTCCTCCAGCCTGTGCCACCATCCCGATCAAAATCGGGGATGGGTCACACGCTTCCAGAACCCACGGCAAGAGTGACCGCCATTCCGTTCCTTCGGTAAAGGCCGAATCCTCTTCAGTCGGCCACACTTGCTTTTTCCCACCGCACTCTGCAAAATCATAATTATAGTACCATTTATCAGTCTCCCTTGGGACTTTACAAAAGTGCTTATTTCCTATTCGATTGACGTTTCATCGTAAACTGTTCGGTCTCCCTGCAGGTAAAGCGGTGTGCTGTCCAGCCGGGGCTACAGAGGATACGCCAGCATGCACCTACCACCTGTGGCCCAACGCACATCCCCACCAAGCCACAGGTCATAGGCGCACCCTTCCACTCCGCAAGCTCTGTTCCAGGGCTTGGGTGCTGTCATAGCCTCTGCTTTGCCTTCCGTCTGGCCATCACGGCAGTTCTCCCTGTGCTGGGAGCAGGCCTCTCGGCCAACCCGATTCCAGCAGCATCGAGGAAACCCCGCACACAGATCAACGCTCTATCCCTCAATCACTGCCTCCATTCCAACCACCCGGTCAGCTCCCAGCCCAGCCACTGCCAGTGTTTGTGCGGGCCTGCGGCCACCACCAGTCCCGTACAGCCGCACTATCCCAACACTCAATCCAAAGCTGTACGCACTCCCAGCCACTTCCTTTGGTCATTACTTTCTGGCAGGCTGGTGGTGGCACCCGCTAAGGCCCGCCGCGCAGTGGCGAAGCATAATTTTCTGCGGTTGAGAGGATCGTCTAGGTTTTAGCGTGTCAACTGGCAATATTATTTCCACAACCGCCACTTTTCCCGACGCTGGCTGAGGGCTCTTTTACCTGCGATACCCCAAAAGCAAAAGATGATATATGATCCCAAATACCCACCCACCCTTTATAGATATCTTTTGCTCGATGGGATTCTTCTTTTATAATGCGATTGACCATAACACTTTCAATTCACAATGCTGTTTGACTGAATCAATATTCAAAAAAATCAAACAAACATAGAGGGCTTCCATGTCCAACCCTTTGAGTCCAGCCAAGGAACTACGGCATAAACACAGGCCACCCCTCAAACCCCTCATTTATTCCGTTCCTCCTTGTCTGGCCTTCCACGCCCTCTGACAATTCAGCTTTCTTTTTTCTCTTTTTTTCTTTTGGGAATTAAGCGCCGCAGGCGGTGACTGACCGGATCGAGCATAACTTTTTAAATGCTCAAACCATGTTTAGATACCGCGTAAACACCTTCTCGACCCAAGAATCACCAAAAGAGCCACACTTCTTTGTACTTTCTAAGGGGCTTAACGCCGGGAAACCCCTGAACAAGCCATGCGCAAACTGTTATCTGGTTTGCACCGAATTTGAGGAAAACCGACACCTGTTTTACTGGCTTTGCTTTGCGTTGTGGAAGTCAGGCTATTTCAAAAAGCACCTTATAGGATCTGTTATCCCTTTTCTCCGGATCAATGATCTGCGCACTGGGCTTCAGATCATTGGCTCTCACTATCCCTGACGCAGTGGAGATGATACAGGGTAGGTTAAAAGCTCTTGAAAGTCTTGAAGCTAAGACCAGACATCTCGCGAAGCAATTGGACTTGATGGAGCAACTAAAAATAGCGTTCATTCGGGATACATTTCGAGGATTGGGCTAAGTAAAAAAGACTCCCGGGAATTCTCCCGAGAGCCTTTTTTACAGGTTTGATTCTTTAGAGGAGGGGCGCTTACCAAACGCTTTGACCATCCATTTCATTAAAATGGAAATGCCGAAACTAACTACTGCACCTACTGCTGCCAGAATAACTGTCTTGGCAATGTCAGCTCCTGTAAGATTGGGCATCATGCTGAGCAAAGTACCCCCAATAGTTCCGGCCTTGGTGCCAATATGGGTAGAATGACTCATGGCCGATTGGTTTCATTTCCCTCAACTGTCGTCTGACTTACTGCCGACAATACACTACCACTGGCTACCAGGTAGCCTCCAACGGTAATAATTCCGGCAGGTAGAGCAATCGGTGATGCCAGGATTGCCCCACCTGCAGCAGCCAATGCCAGCCCTACATTTCTGAGCACCTTAAAGAACTTAGGAGTGGGTGCTTTCACTCTATCAATGATATTCATATCGATTTCTTTTTTGATTGTTAGAAAAACAACTTCATCCCGATCAAGCACCGGAAATACAATTGATTCTAGTCTTTCAAGTGCTTCTCCTGAATGCCAGCCTTTGCCAGGTCCGGCAAGGGAAGTAACCGGAGCGATACATCCCTGAAGCTCTTTGATCGCATCATTAGCAGGGTGAATAATTATACCATCACGGTTGACCACATCAGCAATTAACAAATGTTCACCCCTTTCATTGGTGTAGCGTTTTGTTAGCTGGTACCTACCTTCTGGAATGCATGATACATTACGTCTGTTCTGGAGCCAGGGAAGCTCAATGGCATGGCAAATCAGGTTTTTTCCATGCATGAACTTCCCATTGGTTCCGCTTTCATGATATTTCCTGAATAGGATTAATTCCATTCCGGATTATCAGTTTTGTTGAACTTGGACGAACTTATCAACTTCCACCAAGGCCAGACAGTTGTACCCGCCATTTTTCATGGCATACATCTGACCATTCACAGATTGATAAAAGTCAATCCCGAAAACAATCAGGAGCAACTCTTCACTATCTGCATTAAAGGCCAGATCCAGCTTCAAAGGACCAGTTGCGACATTGGTGATTTCAACCTCTGCAGACTCCACCATGTTGTAGGTGAATTCGTCATTGTCAAAATTCACTTCCGATACAGCAGCCACCATTTTAAGGTGAGTTGCACCCTGAGGATAAGCCAAGCTGTTAGCCGGGATGAACTCCGGGATGTCAATTGACGCACTACCTGCCGCACGATCAAATGTGACATCATAGGGGGCATATAGGGTTGCCTCCAACCTCCCTTCAGAATTGAAATCAAAACCCTGGATCAGCTCCAGATTACCATTGTCTACCTTTCGTTCACCCCTTGGATTATCAACATCAGACTGGAGCACAGCCATCAGTTGTTTAGTCAGTCTGGAGGTCACTTTACTATCCGATGTTTTTAGCAACAGCGGCCTGAAAGCAGTACGAATCAGCTTGCCAGCCTTACCCGCCCGCCCAAATTCCGAGCCGTTCTCACGGGTCCTTGCAAATGCCGGATCGTTTTTGATTCTGTCTGCATCTACACCACCTTTTTCTCTGGCTAGGTAGCCGTCTTTACTCTTGTAGAAGGACACATCCCCGATGGTTCCCTCTAGTTTAATGATCCCTTTTTGTCGAGCCATAATGTTAAAAATGTTTGGTTTGTGACCTAAAAGGAGCATATTTAAAGATGAGTCACAAAGAGCGGCTTCCGGTCTTAATACCTTCTGGTAGTTTTTGCCGAACATGCCGTATGGACTAAGTATGGATAGAGTATCAACACTCCCAAATGAAGCTAAAGAGAGTCATAATTTATCCCAAGGATATTCAGCGAATCACAGGCCGAAGTGAGCGCTACGGGCGTAAAATGATTCAGGATATCAAGAGCCACTTAAAAAAAGATGATCACCAGTTGGTAACTATCTATGAATTTTCAGAGTACTCTGGAATTGACCCGAAATTAATTGAGCAGTATCTCGAGTAATGAGACTTTACCCTTAGAATGTCATCCTTGATGGCGTTTATACAAATACAATTGGAGTCAATTTAGGTCAATTCTCGCGGTTAACAATTCGGTTAACATGCCTGTCTAAAATCATATAAATACTTGATATATAATGACTTAAAATGATCTTTCGAATCCTTCCGAGTGCGCGCAAAGGTCTCTAGATTTCTAGGGACCTTTTTTTGGGCTTATTCTGTTATTGACAGGTTTTGAGATCAGTGGGATGAGTAAATGAGGAATGGCCACCACTATATAATCGGACATATATTGGAAGAACCTGATAACGTGTCGTCCATGGAAATAAAAACTGTTTTTTGAACGCAAATGATTGGCTGAATTGAATCAGAGGTTTAGCTGAGCCAACTCTAATTTTAAGCGACCAAACACAAAGGGTAAAAAAGTTGAAATTGACAAAGTACCTTATTTAACCCTCAATGAAGACTCTCTGACATTTAGTTGTCCATTAAATGTGATGGTTTCGGGATTCATTTTTCCGGCAGATTCTATCTGAAGGAGTAGTTGCTCTGCAGCAGCTACTCCAATATCATGAGCAGGTTGGGAGACGGATGTTAGTGGAGGGTCTATGAGAGATGATACTGCGCTTTCGGTAAAGCCAACCACAGCAATTTCCTCAGGGATTTTGTACCCATATCGCTTTAGTGCCTTGATACAACCAATGGCAGCCGGATCGTTTACACAAACAAACCCCTGAGGTAGTTGGTTTTTATTTATGAGTGCTTCTACGGCTTGATCCCCATCATCTATATGAAACCCTGCCTCTACAATCAAATCCTCAGAATAGAATAGACGGTGTTTTTTCAGCGCATCCAGAAAGCCTCTCTTTCGGTTGTTTGAAACATATGAATGCCTGGGGCCACCCAGAAACTTAAGGTCAGTGATGCCTTGGCGGATCAGATGTTCAGTTGCAAACATTGACCACTTATAATTGTCAAAGACGATTTTAGGAAGTGGCAATGTGTGATTGACCCTATTAAACAATACGATTGGGAACTCCTTCTCCTTTAGTTCCTTTAAAAACCCAATATTCTTGTCTTCCTCAGTTAGCGAAACAATGATGCCATCCACAAAGCCATCCACCAGCGTTTTCATGTTGTTTAGTTCGGTTTCGCTGCTTTCGTTCGATTGCATGATCAATACCTGATAACCCTTATTCAGGAGTACCTCCTGCATACCGATAATGGTCTTCGGGAAAAATGAGTTGATAAACTCTGGCACAATAACCCCTACCGTGTACGTCCTGCGTTCTATAAGCCGACGGGCAATAGGATTTGGTGAGTAGCCTAATTCAGTAGCTACTTTCAATATTCTGTCTCTGGTTTCTGGCTTAATATCGTATTTATTGTTAAAAGCTCTCGAAACGGTGGATATCGAACAGTTCAGCTCTTTGGCTACATCTTTAATGGTTATGTGCTTCATGTGATGTGATCTTGAAAATTCATCATTTACCGATGTTTCAAAATTAGATTAATTAATGATTTAATACTCGGAAACGTTTCCGGAAAATAAAAACGTTTCCGGAAACGTTTCCGGTGGCTGTTTTTATACTTCTTGGTTTTCAAACTGTGTTTTTTGTTCATCTTAGCGATCCTCAGCATTGAGGATTAATCAATACCAACCCAAAATGCACTCATTAGATTACATCACTGTTGCCCTGTTTGCTCTTGGAGTCCTAGGCGTTGGCTTTTCGTTTATGAAGTCGTCCACTGATATGAAGGGCTTCTTCTCAGCAGGAGGCCAGGTGCCCTGGTGGATTAGCGGCTTATCCCTTTTTATGAGTTTCTTCTCAGCGGGCACTTTTGTGGTTTGGGGGTCCATAGCATATACACATGGCTGGGTTTCTGTTACCATTCAGTGGACCATGGCCATTGCCGGCTTTATCATTGGCTTTTTTATTGCCCCCAGGTGGCAGGAAGCTAAGGTGCTAACAGCAGCAGAATACATCCAGAGGCGGCTGGGGCTTAATGTTCAGAAGGTTTATTCCTACCTTTTTCTGGCAGTTTCTATGTTTACCACAGGAGGGTTTTTATATCCTGTAGCCAAAATCATACAAGTATCTACTGGTTTTCCCCTTGGCTGGTCAATTGTGCTTCTTGGGCTCATGGTTATTTTATATACTTCAGCAGGAGGACTTTGGGCCGTAATTGCGACGGATGTGTTGCAGTTTGTTATTCTCACTGTGGCGGTACTCATCATTGTGCCACTGGCACTGGATAAGGCAGGCGGGCTTTCTGGTTTTACTGCAAACGCACCGGACAAATTCTTTGAGGTATTTTCAGGCGAATATACGCTTGGCTTTGTTTTAGCCTTTGGTCTATACAACCTCTTTTTTATTGGAGGAAACTGGGCTTACGTGCAGCGTTACACCAGTGTGGCTTCTAAAAAGGACGCTAAAAAAGTAGGATACCTTTTTGGTAGCCTGTATCTCATTAGCCCTGTGATATGGATGTTGCCTCCGATGCTTTATCGTGTATTGAATCCTGACTTAAATGGCTTTGGGGATGAAGGTGCCTACCTGCTTATGAGCAAGGAAGTACTGCCCATAGGCATGCTCGGACTGATGCTTGGAGCCATGATCTTTGCTACTGCCAGCTCAGTCAATACCTCACTGAACATCGTCTCAGGAGTTTTTACAAATGATATTTATAAGAAGCTGCGTCCGCAGGCTTCAGACGCCCACCTCATGAGGGTGGCAAGACTAGCTACGGCCGTTTTTGGAGTGCTCACAATCATCGTTGCTTTGCTCATTACCGATTTCGGCGGAATCGTTGAGGTGATTTTAAGTGTGGCAGCTCTTACAGGAGGTGCGCTTTATTTACCTCCGCTGTGGTCACTTTTTTCTAAAGTTCAAACAGGTAGAAGTATCCTTAGTGTGAGTGTTATCTGCCTGGCTATAAATGTGTTCTTCAAGTTTATCGCCCCCTCAGTTATAGGTTTTAGTCTGGATAGAACTGAGGAGATGATGTTGGGGGTTATGAGCCCGTTGCTGCTACTGTGTTGTTATGAGGTTTACTTCAGAGTGTTCGCTCCAAAGCAAGGGCAAGAGGTTTCCTCGATCACAGAACCAGAAGAGATAAACGAATCACTTGAAACCTCTTCGGGCAATGCTGAAAATGAGCATGGCCTAAAAGTAATTTCCTGGGGCATAGCCTTAGTAGGTATAGTAGTGCTTCTTATCAGTTTTGTGGCCGAAAATGGTCAGGCAGTTGTGATAGCTGCCGGGCTGGCGGTTGCCATGATAGGGATAGCCATGATATTTAAAATAAAGTCTAATAAATGATTGTTGAAAATCACGAAAGCGCAGTAAGAAACCATTACCATAAATTCCACCAGAAAGATGTGGTGGTTGTTGGCGGTGGACTGGCCGGTGTTTGTGCAGCCATTACAGCAGCGCGAGCTGGTAAAAGTGTGGTGCTCGTGCAAGATAGACCTGTGCTTGGAGGTAATGCCTCCAGTGAAGTGAGAATGTGGGTGTTGGGAGCAACATCTCATATGGGTAATAATAATAGATGGGCCAGAGAAGGAGGAGTGTTGGATGAAATTTTGATAGAAAACCTCTATCGAAATAAAGAAGGCAATGCGATTATTTTTGATACGATATTGCTGGAGCTGGTGGACAGAGAGCCCAACATTACCTTGCTTTTGAATACGGCCATTTATGAAGTAGAAAAGCAGAGCGACTCTGTGATCAAGCTGGTCAAAGGGTTTTGTAGCCTTACTCAGACAGTGCACAGTGTGTCAGGAAGTGTTTTTATCGATGCTTCAGGTGATGGAGTTTTAGGCTTTCTGGCGGGAGCTCCTTTTAGAATGGGTGCTGAGAATAAGTCTGAGTTTGGAGAGTTGTTTGCTCCGGATGCCGATTATGGGAAAATGCTGGGACACACCATTTACTTCTACAGCCGGGATATAGGAAAGCCAGTGACTTATGTGCCTCCGGCATTTGCATTGAAAGATGTCACCAAAATACCAAGATATAAATCCATCAATGCCTCCATGCAGGGCTGTCAGTTTTGGTGGTTCGAATATGGAGGCAGGGAAGCAGACACGATCGTAGAGTCTGAGAATATCAAGTGGGAACTTTGGAAAATAGTGTATGGGGTTTGGGACTATATCAAAAACTCAGGCGAGTTTCCAGAGGCCGAAACACTCACTCTGGACTGGGTGGGAACCATACCCGGGAAAAGGGAAAGCAGAAGGTTTGAGGGGCAGTACATGATGAAGCAGCAGGATATCGTGAACCAGAAGCAGTTTGAAGATGCCGTGGCTTTTGGGGGATGGGCCATAGATCTGCACCCCGGAGATGGTGTGTACAGTAAATTGCCGGGGTGTGATCAGTACCACACCAAAGGGATTTATGAAATCCCATATCGTGCATATGTGAGTGGCTTAATGGACAACCTGTTATTCGCAGGAAGGATTATCAGTGCAAGTCATGTTGCGTTTGGCTCCACAAGAGTAATGGCCACTTGTGCTCATGGTGCTCAAGCTGTGGCAGAAGCTGCAGCACTCGCCATAGAAAAGAAAGTTTCTCCTAATAGATTGGAGGAAGCAGGTCTGATTCCTGAATTACAAAACAGACTAAATATCAACGGCCAGGGAATTCCTGCTAAGCCTATTGACTTTGATGCCATAGGAGTGGAAAAGCCCATAATAGAAGCCTCAAGTAACTTTTCCATTTCGCATTTGCCTTTTGATAGTGAATGGGAAACATTGGCAGAAGGCTTTGCTCAGCTACTCCCGCTGAAAGCCCAGACCTCTTATTCCTTTGAGTTTATGGTAAAGGCCGAAGAAGAGACGGAAATAGTAGTGGAGTTAAGATCGTCTAGTAAAAAGGGGAATTACACGCCAGACGTGGTAGTGCAATCAAAAAAGATCCGTGTCTCTTGCTCTAAAGGTCAAATTGTGGAAAGTGGAGTAGGCGGTGCGGAGTACTTTCCTGTAGATGGTCCTGACAACCTTCAGGAGCAAGTGGTGTCCGTTTCGTTCGACCAGGTTCTGAATGAAGATGATTATGCCTTTTTCACCATTTTGCCCAATGACAAGGTAGAAGTGATGACCAGTCAGACGAGATTGACTGGTACGCTTGCCAACTTTAAAAAGATTAACAAAGCAGTATCTAACAACGGCTTTCAGGCTGCACCTGATGGTTCCGGTTTTGACTCATTTGAGTTTTGGACACCCAAAAGAAGACCAGAGGGGCGCAACCTTGCTTTCAAGTGTAGCCCGCCTATTAACATATCAGATATTGAACATTTAGGTAACGGTTATTTGAGACCTTATCTGCGTTCAAACGCCTGGATAGCTGATTCATCAGATAATTCTCCTGAATTGAGAGTTAAATGGAAATCCTCGCAGGAGATAAGCAGAATAAGGCTTTATTTTGATACTGACTATGATCACCCGTTGGAAAATGTGTTGATGAGCCACCCGGAAAGTGTGATCCCGTTTTGTGTTCGGAATTATCGGATTTTGGATCAGGATAATAATTTGATTTTCGAAAAGAAGGATAATTACCAAACGATAAACGACGTACGTTTTGAAGACCCCATCAAGGCCTCAGAACTGATTTTTAAGTTTGATCATCCAAGTAATCGTGTTCCCGCTGCAGTTTTTGAATTAGCTTTTTTCAATGATTAGTCAATCAACCTAACGACATGAAAGATGTATAAGGCTTTACTTAATATATTGATGCTTATCCTGATAATTCCACAAGCCTGGGCACAAATGGTTACTGTGTCAGGGGTAGTTGTGGATGCAGAGACGCAAGAATCAATACCCGGTGTAAATATTGTGATTGAAGGTACGGCAAATGGTACGGTCACAGACTTGGATGGAGTATTTTCATTAGAGGTGCCAGAATCCACCGCATTGGTATTTTCATTTATCGGCTATGAAAGCCAAAGGATAGAGGTGGGTAGCCAAACTAGCTTATCTGTATCGCTCGAAGTTTCTACGGAGAGTTTGGACGAAGTGGTAGTGGTGGGATATGGCGTGCAAAAGAAAGAAAGTGTTGTAGGAGCCGTTGCTCAGGTGGAAGGTAAAAGCTTGCTAAACTCCGGAGTGAGCAATTTGACTCAGTCCTTATCCGGTAAGATTCCTGGTTTGGTTACTTCACAAAGCAGTGGTTTGCCGGGATCAGATAACGCCAATATCTCTATCAGGGGTAGATCATCGTGGGTTAGTTCAGCTCCATTGGTAATGGTCGATGGTATAGAAAGGAGTTTTGAGGATATTGACCCAAATGAGGTGGAGTCTATTTCGGTTTTGAAGGACGCATCGGCCACCGCCATTTATGGTACCAGGGGGGCGAATGGTGTCATACTGGTTACAACCAAAAGAGGGTCAGAAGGTAAACCTAAAGTGAATGTTACTTTCATGCAGGGTGTCAAGGAAGCTACCTCTACTCCTGAATATGTAGATGCCTACACCACACTTCAGCACGCCAATATAGCCATGAAAAACGATGGCAATTTTGCTGGCTTGATATCGGACGATGAACTGACCAACTATCAAAATGGAGACCAGCCTTATGTCTATCCAGATGTTGACTGGATAGATGAAATGATTCAAACCGGTTATTCTACCGCTCTTAATGTGAACCTGCGAGGAGGAACCAAGCGTGTCAAGTATTTCAACTCTCTTGGATATAACTATGAGGGTGACATACTCCGCTCAGAAAAGGTAGGAGAACTGGATCCGCGGTTTTACTCTAATCGGTTTAACCTGAGATCTAATCTGGATATAGATGTGACCAAAACCTCCAGGGTGGTGATCAATATAGGAGCCAATCACAGAGTGCAAAATGGCAACTTTGGTTATTTCGGTGATTTCTTCAAAAATCTCTATGAGCTCGGTGTAAACTACTCCCCGTTATACTACGGAAAGGACGCATTGGTTCAGTATCCAGACTCGGATGAGCCAGGTTTTTATGGTATTCGTTACGCTCAGGGGGTTGGTGAAGGCAAGAACCCCTATACTATTCTTCACAATGGCCTTGCTCGGTTCGATACTGACATCCATGTGCTTGAAAATAAAAGGATCACCACGACGGATTTGAATACGGATCTGGGTTGGAATCAGGATTTAAGCTTCCTAATAGAAGGTCTTGAAGTTTCCGCACTGGCCTCTTTAAACACCACGGTGGCCTATGAAAGGCTGGAAAAGCAACAAGGCGCCTCTTATATTCTCAATGATAATGGAACATGGAGGAGAGCTCCAAGTCTTGAAATTGACCTTGAACCATTAGCGTTCGACTCGTACAGCGTACAGGGAAACACCAGGAAGTTCTACTGGCAGGCACAAATGAACTACTCCAGACAATTCAAGAATCATCTGGTTACAGCGCTTGCATTGTTCAATAGAAGCAAGCGAGATGTTTCTAGCGGAGGCAGTAGCGTAGAGCCACCTTACAAGAGAGAAGCATGGTCCGGTAGGGTTACTTATGCCTATGATTTTAAATACCTCTTCGAAATGAATCTTGGCTATTCTGGGTCAGAACAGTTTTCACCACAAAAGCGGTTTGGGTTCTTCCCGGCAGTGGCCATAGGGTGGAATCTGGCAGAAGAACGGTTCATGAAAGAAGCCTTTCCCTTTATCGACCAATTGAAGTTTCGTTATAGTATTGGGAAAACGGGTAGTGATATCTCTACTGACAGATGGCTCTATGAAAATGAAGGATATACCTCTTATTGGAGATCCAATACCCTGGCACTTTTCGGGGCTACTTTCGGTCAGCAAGGCACTTACCTGTTTCAGGAGGGGCAAATCGCGAACCCTGTAGCTCAGTGGGAAGAGTCTCTCAAAAAGAACTTTGGAATAGAGTCTGCCTTTTTCGATGAAAAACTCACCTTTTCCATTGACTTTTTCCGAGAGGATCGTGAGAAAATCCTGATGACTTTAAATACGATCCCTGATTACATTTCACTAGACCTGAAATCTTTGAATCTAGGGAAAACTAAAAATCATGGATATGAAATAGTGCTGGGGTACAATGGCATTACTTCATACGGTTTAAATTATAATATCACTTCCAACTTTAGTTTCAATGAAAATAGGGTTGTCTATAGAAGTGATCCTGAAAATTTACCAGGTTATCAAAAGCTTGCAGGGTTTCCTATAGGTTCACAAAGTCATTATCTGCAGGATGGCCTTTACCAAAGTGTGGATGATGTAGCAAACTACTTATACAAAAGTCCCAATGTAGGTCAGGGAGACGTTCGTTTTGTGGACTATAACGCGGATGGGGTAATCAATGAGCAGGACGAGGTGGTTTTGCCTGGAACCGAATACCCTCTATATAGCTATGCTTTTAATCTGGGACTTTCCTATAAAGGATTTAGTATCAATGCGCTCGTGCAGGGAGTAGATGATAAGAAGTCATATTTCAATACCATTTCAGCTGACCCATTTTACGGATCAAATTATAGGATCTATGGATATCAGGTGAATGACTATTGGACACCTGATAATACAGACGCTTTTTATCCTGCCACGCACATGGATGTTACATTGAAAGCGTCAAACAACGATTTGTCCTATGCTCAGCGCTATTTGAATACCGGTTATGTTAGGCTGAAGGAATTACAGCTGGCATATTCATTCGAACCAAAATGGGAAAAGTTTCCAACTGATTTTGTCATGTTGTTTATCAATGGGAATAACCTCATTACCTGGTCCAAATTCGCTGAAGTAGGAGATCCTGAAAAATCATCATTCACTCCAGGAAATCGGAACACTAGTTATCCGCTCCTTAGGAGGTATAATATTGGATTAAAACTAAACTTTTAGAAAATGGGAATATCGAGGGATTTGAAAAGGTTAGTTGAGCATTTAGTATATGCCATTATAGTCATAGCGGCTACTTCTTCCTGTGAAGATTATTTGGATGTGGATAGTGGTTCGTTGGGTTTGAGTGAAGAGGAAATTTTTACTGAGTTTACACAGTATCGAAAGTTTCTGGATAAACCTTACGACTTACTAGCCAGAGTTTGGGATGGCCGCAAGAGAGGTTCAGAATTGAGCAATGTTTCAAGTAGGGTTTTCCCGTCCACATTGAGTGATCAGCTACGGTCTCAGGACAAGAGTGCAACGGAGGCGTTGCTTTTAGAGACTGGTTTTGTGGAAGCTCGCTTCCGTGAGAATTTATGGCAGCCTACATGGGAGGTGATTCGGATCACCAATATAGCCATCGCCAATCATTATATGTTGGAGGAGGCTACTCAGGCAGAAAAAGACGGACTTTTAGGACAGGCCTATATGGCAAGAGCACTTGCTTATGAATTTCTTTTGGAAGTATGGGGAGGCATGCCTCATATCGTGGAGCCAACGACAGCCGAAAAGCTGGATTATGCACGTGAGTCCTACTATCGCACATGTCTGAACATAGCCATGGATTGTGACTCTGCGGCCAAATACTTGCCAGTAAGATGGGATGCAGGAGCTACCATAAGTGACGATGGTTATGCTGAGTCAGATTTTCTGGCATCATCAGATACCCGAAGGTTTACGTCGGTTCTCGCTTTGGGGCTGAAGTCAAGGGCACTGCTATATGCTGCCAGTCCATTTGCTCAGGAAAGCAAGGCTGCAGAGGACACCAAGTCTCAAATTGAAGACTGGCAGGCGGCAGCTGTCGCAGCAAATGAGGCCATAGTAATGGCTGAATCTAATGGCTATAGACTCATGTCAGAAGATAACCTTACAGATAATTTTTTCAACGTATATAACAACGCTGAAGCACTCTATACCATTCCGGATGGACAGAAAGGCAATCAGCATTCCGCGAGTGGTCTATTTGGTACTTTCAGTACACCTTTTGCACTTACTCAGCGGACCAGTGAGTTGCAATGTGCTGTTTTTGCTACTCATGATATAGCCGAAAGGTTTGAGGCTGTAGAATATGAAAACGGAGAGATCATTTCCGCAAAACCTATTGTCACTTTTGATGCAAGTGGGCGCAGGATATATCACGGCAATGACCCTGATATGGCCGATATCTACAATGAGCAGAACCCATACAATGACCCAACGGATTATAGCTCAGAACTCGATCCGGTGACTTTTGCTAAGCCAAATGCTAAAATCGCAGGTCACGAAGGCTATGGGAGAGACCCTAGATTTTACAAATTCATGATTTACCATGGAAGAGCCATTGATCGTTGGGGGAAGTCAGGGGTGACATGGGATGATGTACTGAAAGTGTATGGCGGAGGGCATCTTTGGGAAAACTTTACTGACTCCAGGCTGGGTGCAAGACGATTTGATATGTCTGTGGGGTCATATGACCTGAAGCAAATCCAAAGCCCAACTTATGATAACACTACCGGCTATTACACTGGAAAATTCTGGAGTCTCGGGGTGAACAACATACTCGGTAGCTACACCCGTATGCATCACCCTTATCCTATTCTCAGAGTGGCTGAGTTATATCTAAACTATGCAGAAGCCGCCAATCAGGCTTACGGTGGGCCGGGAGGAGCTGCCCCAAATGCGGCATATACAGCAGAAGAGGCGGTAAACGTGATCCGAGCTCGTGTAGGAATGCCTAATGTAGATGTAGGGCAGTTTAGTAGCAAGGAGGCCTTTCACGATCGGATTTTTAACGAAAGATGCGTGGAGCTTTGTTTTGAAAGCAATCACCCTTTTGTAGATGTGAGAAGATGGAAACTGCTGGCTAGTCAGGATTATAGAGAAGTGTACGCCATGAAAATAGTACCGGACGAAACAGGAAATACTTCTGAATATCCTACGGGCTATGTGTTTACACCTACGCTTCTGGAGACAAAGCCTTACGATTCCAAATATTATTTGAGCCCTATCATACAGTATGATGTGGAGCGGTCAATTGAGTTTCTGCAGAACCCTGGATACTAAGAACAGATGAAAGCAATGATTGTCATAAGAGAAACAATGAGCCTTTTGAATGCAGGTGTTTTAGGTATAAGCCTTCTTTTGCCTCTTTTATCCCACGGACAGGACGGTAGCTATCCGGAACTGGCAGAAGCGCAAAATGATTCCGTCGCTTTGGGATTGGCAAGTCATGGAGGGAGATCACAAGTAGTTCACCTTCCATTCAATCGCACGGTAAGTACCGAAGCAATGACTGGGCCGGTAGAGGTTATTACTGGAGAACAATTGGCACGTTACACATCTAGTAACTTGAAAGAAGCCCTGACTGGTCACATCTCAAACGGTGTGGTAAAACGAACAGACTACTCAGTGGGAGGGCCAGCGCTGGAAGATGGCAATGATGTCACGATTACAGTGAGGGGGTTTGTATATACGACCATTGTAGATGGAGTGGTAAGGCCTTTGGATGATCTGTCTCCGGATGAAGTGGAGTCTGTAAGTGTGCTGAAAGGCATGAGTACCAGAGCCATGTTTGGCTACCCTGCAGCAGATGGATTGATTGTGGTGACCACCAAAAGAGGAGTGCAGGGCGAAAGGAAAATCAGCGTCAATATAGAGCATGGCACCAGAGTGGTAGCCAGAGACAGAATGCCCGAATGGCTTGGTGCCTATGATTATGCCAGCCTTTACAATCAGGCAGCTATTAATGATGGTGCCGACCCTTTGGATCTCGAAAGTCTTCCTTATTCACCCGAGTACCTTGAAGGCTACAGGGAAGGGAGCAACCCTTCTAAATACTACGATGAAGACTTGTTTGATGAGGTCTTCAACAATAGCATGAAATATACCCGTGTCAGTGCCAATTATACTGGAGGTAGCGAAACCACCAATTACTTCATCAATCTAAATTACCTGGGTGAAGGAGCGGGTTATCTTCGAAATAAGAACATGACTTATGATCAGCTCCGCCTCAGATCCAACATTGACGTAAAGGTTACTGAGGATTTTAGCTACTCAGTGGACGTGCTTGCATCATTGCAGTTCAGAGAGTCTCCTTTAGATATCGAGTCAGCATGGACTGCCCTGGAGAGCTACCCCGTCAATGCTTACCCTGTGATGATAGCCGCAGATAGTTTTGGCACCAGCTCCAGTTTTCCTATAAACCCAGTGGCAGATATAGCTAAAAGAAACGTTAAAAAACGCACAGACAGAACCGGTCAGGTAAATGTGGGGGCAGAATACGACTTGCATCATGTTCTGAAAGGCCTGCGTGTGAGTGCTTATATGTCATATGATGCCTACAACTATCAGGAATTGGCCACAGAAGCAAACTATACTTATGCGAAGTATGAGCCTGTTTGGGTCAAAACATCTGGTGGCGAGGATTCTGTGTACTATAATCAGTTTGGCGTGGATGTGCCGGATGCCGGACAGACACGAACTGCCGATAGCTTTACCTCCAGAATTGGCGCCTTTGCCAATCTGAACTATTTCAAAAAATTTGGAAGTCATAGCATAGGTGTATATCTCAATGCATTTTCTCAAAGTGTGACGCTAAAGGAATATGCGTTGAAAGACAGAAGGCTCAACTACAGTCTCAGTTCATCATATCAGTTTAGAAATAAATATCTGCTGGATGTCATACTTTCTATGACAGGCCATCAGTATCTAGCGAAACAGAATAGATTCAAAACATTCCCAACCGTGGCTATGGGATGGGTGCTCAGCAAGGAGCGTTTTCTGGAACAATCGAGCTTCATAAGTTTTTTAAAATTAAGAGCCTCATATGGTGAAATGGGCTTCTTTAATAGTGATGAGCCGTTTTTGTACAAAACAGAATGGGAAACATTGGGCGCTACTTATTTTGATAAGGAAGTGGGAGGTGCTCAGAGGCAAACCTTGCAACGTGTCTATGTCAATCACGACGGCAACCCCAACCTCAACTGGGCAACTACCACCGAAACTAACTTAGGCCTTGATGCTGCTTTTCTCAACAATAATCTGGGCATACATCTGGATTACTATCAAGTGGAAAAATCAGGCCTGATTCAGACAGCCATGGTTCCCGGTATTATTGGATTTACCAATTATTACGAAAACAATGGCGCCACAGACTATATGGGTGTTGATTTGGGAGTTCAGTATGGTGATCAGATTTCTTCAGGACTTACATACCGGTTTGGGTTCAATCTAGGTTACAACCGTTCGGAGGTAAAACAAGACAACTTGCCCGAGTATGAATATAACTGGTTGAATCAGGAAGGAAAGCCTGAAGATGCCATCTACGGCTTTAAGTCACTGGGGCTGTTCTCAGACCAGGCAGATATTGAGAACTCACCAACACAGACCTACGGTGCGGTAAATCCCGGAAATATTAAGTACCAAGACCTGAATAATGATGGGCAGGTGACCTCTAGTTTTGATCGAAGCGTGATAGGACATAGAGACCCGAGATTTAATTATGCCCTCAACATGAATTTGGGCTATAGAGGCTTTACTTTTTACGCCATGGCTACTGGTCTGAGTAAGCATCATGTGGATGTTCAAACCAATAGCTACTTTCATGCAAGTGGTAGTGCCAAGTATTCTACTTATGTAGAAGAGCATGCCTGGACTATGGAAAACCAAAACCCAGACGCGCTGCACCCAAGACTTACCACCGAGAGTTTGAGAAACGATAACCTTACTTCTTCTTACTGGCTGAGAAATGCCGCTTTCTTAAAGTTGAAGTGCGTTGAGATTGCCTATTCATTGCCAGAATTACTTGTGGAGAAAGCAGGACTTTCCGGAATCAGGGTTTTTGCCAGAGGGACAAACCTGCTCACTTTATCGCATATCGATGATCTGGATCCGGAATATCTGCAAATGGGTGTGTCAACCTACCCATCTACGAGAACCATTACCGGAGGAATAGAAATTCATTTTTAAAAAGGAGGTATTTTGAAAACGATCAATAGCTATAAAAACATAATTGGATTCTGGAGTATAATTCTCCTGATTCTGAGCATGTCTGCATGTGAAGATTACCTTGGACCGCAGATGGATGCCAAAGGAAGGTATGAAGAAGAGTTTGTGTGGTCAAACCCGTCTTTTGCCAGAGGGCCTCTGTACTATGCATACCAGGGGCTTCCTACTACATTCAGAACAGTGGATGGAGATTTTACTGATGTAGCCACGGACAATGCCGTCAGCAATAACCTCTCATCAGATATGAGAAATTTTGGATTGGGCTTGCTGTCCGCTTCCAACAATACCATGAATCGCTGGGATAACTATTATCGGTACATCCGCAGCATCAATATATTTATGGAAAATGGTTTGGATCAAGATGCTGTCATTTACTTCCGTGATTCGGTGGAAAACGCCATGGCTTTTGATCAGTATAGAGGAGAGGCTTACTTCCTCCGAGCGTGGTACCACTGGAGTTTGTTAAAGTTGTACGGGGCTCGTGTAGGGGCAGAGGTACTAGGAGTGCCTGTAGTTCATCGCGTGTTGGATGTTGATGATGCAAATATGCTGGAGCGAAGTACTTACAAGGAGACTGTGCGTGCTATTCTGGCGGATTGTGACAGTGCGTTGGTTTACTTGCAGGATGAATATGAGGGACTTGATAGGGTTGTGGGTGAGGAACACTTTGGAGCACCTACTACACATGCCTGTCGTGGGCTGAAAGCCATGGCTGTAACCTTCGCGGCTAGCCCGGCATATACTGATGGTAGCATTTCCTGGGACTCAGCAATCTATCATTTGTCCGAAGCTTTGATTGGAGTAGATGGAGCCCTGGATGATACGGCCTTGCCTGAGCGCGATTTTTCAGACCCCTCAGATCCTGATGCCATATGGAGGAGCTACTTTGCTACCAACAACATTGTAAATGAAGGGTTGAATTTTCCTCCTTCATACCGAGGAGAAGGTAGAACCAATCCGTCACATGACCTGGTTCAATGCTTCCCGGCTTTTGATGGAAGACCTTTCGATGAGAATCATCCCAACTACGATCAGATTGTCAACAACTATAGCCCGTACAACTCTGTGGTTCGCGACCCAAGGTTGTTTAAGTATATTTTCTATAACCGATCTCCTCTGTCAGGAAATGCCGCTTTGGGCTTGCAGGATGGGTATGTAAACACTCAGATAGGTGGTGAGGACTCAAGAGACAAAAACCCGGTTTTAGGAACGAAAACGGGTTACTACTTGAAGAAGTTTAGCAGCTCTACGGCTGAACTTTTTCCTTCCAGACGAAATGGTGCAACGGTTTACTACACCGCAATTAGCCGAATAAACCTTTACCTATTGCTCGCCGAAGCACTCAATGAGGTCGGATATGTGAATACTATCCACCCTACTTATGGCGTCTCTGCCAAGGACATACTTAGAAAAGTAAGAGGACAATACTATACCAATGACCCCCATTGTGAAGAACAGGCAATGGCCGGTCAGGAAGCTTTTGCTGCTCTGATCAAAAATGAAAGACGGATAGAGTTGTGTTTTGAGGATACCAGGTTCTGGGATCTGCGCAGATGGGCAATGGATGTAAATACTGAAGTGCATGGTATTAAGATTACCCATACAGGAGAGTTGCTGCCGTCAGGCGATCCGGAAGCAGAGTATGAAGCGTTTTTGGTAGAGCAGAAGTCATTTGCGGCAAGCTCATTGCCATTGCCCTTCAACGAAGTGAATCTACTGAGCAAATTAGTTCAAAACCCCGGTTGGGAGTAGGTATTAATGTATAAGAAAGTAGCACATAAGATGAATACTTATTTAAAATATACCCTTTTGATTCTTGGCATCTCTGCCGTGACTGCCTGTGATGATTATCGCTTTGACGATTATGCACAGGACTTTGATTATACGGCAGTTTACTTTCCGCATCAGCAGCTGACCAGAACATTTGTTTATGGTGAGTTTGATCATATTCAAGTCGCTGTTCAGATGGGAGGACGAAGAACCAACAATCGCAGTGAGTGGGTTGCCTTTGAAATAGACAATGAGATGTCAGTAGATGGCTATACCATGCTTCCTTCTTCGCACTATGCGCTGAGTGATGATGATTTTTTCCCAATTAAGCCTGGAGATTTGGGCGGTGAGTTGACGCTCACGGTCAATAAAGCCTTCTTTGAGGATATAGCAGATGGGAGCCAATTTTATATACCCTTCAGGCTGAATGATACATCTGTGGACTCTATTCTGACGACTAAGGACACTATGATATTGGAGTTAAAGGTAGAGGCTGCTCATTTTGGAAACTACTATCACAATGGAAGGCTTACTGTGGATTCTGTAGGTGGGGGACAGGAGGTCATTCATTATCATCAGGACGTTCCAGTCACCAACGAGATCAATAATTGGGAGTTGACTTCCGTCTCCTATGACACTCTGAAAACCAATGGTATAGCCAATCAAAAGTCTGGCGTGAGTTACTACGGGTTTCACCTCGTAATAGGCGATGATGGCAATGTAGGAATTTACCCTAGTGCCGATTCTGAATGGCAGGTTACGGCCAATGGCAGCTCTGTCATAGATACAGAAAAGAAAGAATTATATCTCAATTATAAATATCAGGATACCGATGGCAATGCCTACACGGTAGCAGACACCCTGATCTTCAGAAACCGAATATTGGATGGAGTAAATCAGTGGTGGTGATAAATAATATCAGTAAGAATCAGTAAAAGTAATTAACCCAAAAACGATTATTATGAAACAAAGAATTACGAATTTGACCGGTAAGGGAATGGCAATATTCTTTACCCTATTTATGAGTGTCAGCGCTCTTCATGCTCAAATTTTATCAGATGATTTTGACTATACGGGTACAGATGTTACAGCCGAGAGTACAGGATCTGGATGGACTGGTAACTGGTCGTACAGCGGAGGAGCCACCAGTGGAGTGGATGTAGGTGATGGATATCTATACAGCACTTCATCAGAAGCCGTATCTGTTGTTAGATACCCAAGCGCACCTGTTGCCAACAATGATACGGATACAGTTTGGTATTCTTTTTTAGCAGAGAAAACAGCCAGCGGAAGCTTTTCTTTAAAGGGACATAGAATTTCGGGTTCCCTTAGCCGGTTTGGATTTCATATTTATGTAGATGGAGGCATTGGAGGAGCACCTGCAGCTGCATCACCTTCAGCTGCTAATAAATCCGAAGCAGGAGTTTTTGAAAATGAAACTACATATTTGGTAGTACTGAAATACTGGTTTAAAGACCAAAAAGGTCACATGAATGTGGCTCTTTTCGATGGCGTAGATGCAATTCCTGACAATACTGACAATATCGTTTGGGAACTAGAGGCCATCGGTGGTAATACAGGGGTATTGAATGACTTCTATTCTTTAAACTTTAACAGTCCGGCCTTTTTGATGGATCGTTTCAGGTTTGGTACAGAATGGGAGGATGTTACAACAGGAGTGGTAGCAAGTGATTTTGAATTCGCTTATCCAGATCCTCAAGCTCCAGGTGGCTTGTCTGCAAAAGCAAATTCTGCTTCATCAGCTATTGTTTCATGGGCAGATAATTCCTTTGGAGAAGATGGGTATAAAATCCTTCTAGATGGCCAGGTGGTAGCTACAGTCACAGAAGAAGCTTCATACGAAATTACTGACCTTACGAACCTTTCGTCATATAATATAGGCGTGTTTGCTTTTACAGGAGAAAATAACTCTGATACTGTATATACCGACTTTACCCTCGATTTTATAGACAGAGACATCACCATCCTCGAAGTATCTTCTGGGCCTACCATTGATGGTACCGTAGATGACGTATGGGCAGATGCAGCAAAGAATCGCATGGAGAGCGTGTTGCCAACGGAGATTGCTCCAGAGTCAGACACAGATTATAAAGGTACCTGGAGTGCTGTTTGGGACAACTTTAAAATCTACTTCCTATTTGAAATTACCGATCAGACACTGGTCTTCAACGACGGAACAGGTAGTGGTATTGGTCAGGATGATGGGTTTGACTTTATGCTTGCTCCAGAAGGAGTAGAAGGATCATCTATGGTCAACAGACTGAATATTGTAAATGATGGAAGTGGTAATACGTTTCGTGTGGATGGGCCAATCGTTCAAAATGCGGAGACAGGATTTACAGTAACCGAGACGGGCTACATTATGGAAATAGCCGTATTATGGTCAGACTTTGACTCAGGCATAGACCCGTTTGATAAGGCTGGTTACGCTTTCAAGGCGGATATGAGATACAATGACGATGACGGCACCAATGAGGGAAGCCGTGATGGTCAGTATGCGTGGGGCGACAAGAATGTAGAAGGATGGGTTTGGAACAACAGCGCTTATCTTGGAGACATTACCCTGAGCCCAGCACCGGGTATTGTTGATCAGGTATCTCCTGCTAATGAAGCTACAGATGTGTCTATAGAATCAGATTTAGTTTTAACCTTTACCGGCAAAATGAATCCAGCCAGTATAGAAGCCAATCTGGACATTACGCCGGCGTTGACTAATCCTACTCACACATGGGATGAAGATTCTCTGGTTTTGACCATAAGTGCGGATGACATGGCAGAAAGTACGCCTTACACTGTGGTGATCGGAGGTCTGTCAGAAGATTTCTACGGAAACGCCTTAGGCGATGATTATACCTTTTCATTTACCACCGGCATCAAGGACGTAGTGGCACCAACAGTTACTACCACCTCACCTGAAGATGGAGAGAGTGGTGTAGACTTGCAATCTGACATTGTTATCACTTTCTCTGAAGCGATGAACCAGGAGTCCGTACAAAATAATCTTTCTATTAGCCCGGAAGCAACCAATATCACTTTTGCCTGGGATACAGAAGGTCAGGTATTGACTGTTTCTACTGACGACTTTTCCGAAATGACAACTTATACACTGACGATTGGCACTGGAGCTGAAGATATGAATGGAAATTCGCTGGAAGCGGAATACACCCATTCGTTTTCTACATTGTCAACGTTGAGCAGATCAAACGTGCTTGAAGGGTTGTCGATTTTTCCTAATCCTACCTCGAGCTTCATTAAGATTCAAAACATAGAATTGAGCGGAGCGTATGTTTTGCAATTAACTGACATCAGCGGCAGAACATTTTTCTTAGAAAGATTTGATGCGGGAGCAGTTTCCGCTGAGCTGGACTTGAGAAGCTTGGATAGTGGAACCTATATTTTGTCAATACGATCCAATGAAGGAACCTATTATTCAAAAAAGGTGATCGTTGAATAAATCAGATATTAAAAATAGTTAGTGGAGATATTTATAATTTCCAACTTAAGCGTGGTAATAGTCTGAGGCCCATAAAATTTGGGCCCTCAGGCAACCATTCTATTTCTTACACAAGAACGACTCCTAATTAAGTAGAATCAACAATATGAGCAAACAAAAGTATTTTATGAAGGCAATTACCATGACTTCACTTAATATTTGTTTAGCATTTTTTTTGACCTTTCAAGGACTTGCTGGTCATGTGATCGACAGTCAGAAAAAGGATAAGGTTTTAGCTAGATTGGAAAATGAGAAGCTAAGGTTAACCTTTGTCAAAAGCAAGATGGAGGCCCCTTCGGTATATATAACATACGAAGTGAAAACGGCCAGGGGTTGGACAAAAATAGAAACGAATCCTGCTGCGGAAAAATACCAAATTATCGTAGCTGATTCCACTTTGAAAATGGATCTGTATCGGTTGATGCACCCCAAATGGAAGAAGTATAAGGGAGGTGATGTGCCATATGGTTCTGATATTACCAAAGTGGTTTGGGAGGCGGGTGAGCGTATTACCGGACAGATAAAGTTGGTAAAACAACTCGGCAAAAACAAAGTCAGTCTGCGTTTTGAAGAGCTGGAAATAGGGAAGTTGAGTGCCATTTGGACACTTGAACCGGAAAGCAGCGCAGTGTCCGTAGCACTAAGTTTTAAACCTAAGAATACAGCCCACTACTCTCTTGGTTACTTTTTGGGGCAGAGCAAACCCATAGAGGAGGTGGATGAAGTGCTCATGCCTATGCTCGTTCAGCAAAAGAGATTCCCTAAAGAAACTTACACGCAGCTTCAGGCTGCCGCACCCACTCCTTTATCTATCATGGAGTTTTTGGATGAAAATGGTAGGTGGACCATGGGCTTGACGGGAGACCCTGATGAGGTACCCTTTGAGTTTCCAGTGCCTATCAGGTCTCGCTATGGTCTGCAAATACGCAATGACAATGGCGAAGTGCAACCCTCTATATTTGGGCCGCTCCCAGGGACAGAGTATGCCTTGGCTGAGGAAGGTGAAGAGCTCTCTTTTCGCTTCAAGATATTTCTTGATGACGCAGATTGGTATATGGCATACAGAGATATCTCTGATAACATTTTTGGCCTGAAAGACTACCGTAAAAATGGGCAGGTATCCATGACCCAAGCGGTCTATAACATGATAGATCTTTATAAAGACGATAAGTTTGGCGGATGGTGGAAGCGTGCCAAAGGGAACTATCAGATAGAATCTAAAAATGGATCTACTCAATCATCTCCACTTACAGCCATTTCCTTGTATAGGCTTACAGGAGATACAGTACTCTATAAAAGCAGGACGCTTCCTACTCTTGAGTATGTTTTATCTCGAGACAATCCTCATTTTTCTCCGAGACCAGAAGATACAGGAGGGTACAACAGGGGGCATATGGATGGGCCTTTAGATATTTTCGGAACCAGTGTATATGGTGGCATATGGGAGATGTCCAATAGACGGACGCAGGTTTTTAAAGAAATTGCTTTTCCGGATGAGGGAATCAACCTATCCACAACGCAGCAAAACTTTATTCCACATATACAGCCGTTTGATGAGTGGTTGGGCATGTATCAGATCACACAGGATAAAGCGGCTCTGGATAGTGCTACCCAAATGGCCGATAAGTACATCGAGCGTGTGGTGGATATGACTCAGGACGAATGGGTTAGTTTGCGTGAGTTTTTTCTGATGGCCTATACACCCAACTGGGAAGGTCTGCTACGGATGTATGAAGTCACTGGAGATGAGAAATATCTCCGAGCTTCAGCGAAGGCCGCAAGGCTAACCATGACCGGTATGTGGACTCAGCCCATGCCAGAAAATAAGAATATAACAATACATAAAAACAATAAGGTTCACGGTGATAAAATGGACAGATGGCTTCATCGGGGCAAAGAAGAGTTTAGACTGGGCTTTCCAGTATCAGAAGGTGATTTTCAAGAAAAGCAGGTTCCTGAGTGGTTGGTTTCAAACGTAGGGTTGGGGTTTGAGCAGCCATCTACGTACACCTACAAAGACAATGGCGGCAGGATGATTTTACAAGCTAACTGGACAGCTGCATTTTTACGGTTAGCACTTTACACAGGAGACAAAACTTATGAAACGTATGCCAGGAATGCCGCAATAGGAAGAGTCGGTAACTACGCAGGGTACTACTACACCACGTTTACGGATGCGCTACAAAATCCGCGATATCCGTATCAGGGACCGGATATTAGCTTTATTTACTATCACCATCTCCCGGTGCATTTGTCCTGGACTATTGACTATCTGGTAAGTGAGGCTATGCTCGCATCAGGAGGAAAGGTTAGTTTCCCGGGGTTGCGTCAGTTTGGATATGCCTATTTTGACAATCTTGTTTACGGACATGCTCCCGGACAAGTGTTTGGAGATGAGAACGTTTGGCTTTGGTTTGATAAAGACTTGGTGCAGGTGGACAACACCCAGATCAATTATATCACAGCACACAGTAAGGATGCTTTTTATTTAGTTTTGATGAATGAATCCACTTCTACACAGCAAGTTTCTTTAAATTTTAATGGTGAGAGGATAGACGCAAATAAGTCCGTATTTAAAAAGGCACAAAGCATGGTTTCAGGAGGAGATATTCCGCTCAGCAATAATAGCTGCGAACTCTCAATAGGAGCCAGAGGGTATGAGGTACTCAAAGTGGCTGATCTGAACATAGATGTCCCAACACATCAGGTTGTTTATCCGGAAGGAACAGGAGTGGAAGAGCCTTTAATCGAGATACCTTGTGAAGACGAAACGAAAGTAAGGGCCATGGCCATTCAGGTGAACCCCGAGGAGTGGAATGCATTTGTTTATGCTACAAGTGAAAGCAAAACACTGGACAAGATTGTGTTGAAGTGGGAAACGGATGAGGCTGAGGGGGAAATGATTGATCTTGATTATCCTTATGAGTTTTCTCTGCCGCTGCGAAGTGAACAAAAGTGGGTGTGGTTTTCAGTAGATCAGTACAGAAAAGACGGTAAAGTGATTAAGACACAGAAACGTAAACTGAAGAATATAGCGCAATAGGCTTGGTGGATGCCGGAAAAAGAGGTCAATACATGAAAAGGAGCTGCGCCGAGTGCAGCTCCTTTTTTGATTTTGCACTGGTTTAGGAAAACGTTTCCGTAAATAAATGTCAAAATAAAAACGTTTCCGAAACAATAAATGGTAATACCTCCTACGCGATATGGTATGAATTGTAACTTAATTAAGTTAAATGAATACGCCTGCTTTTACCCAGGGCGCTTCATTAAGTAGAATTAACCTAACATCCCAAAAATGAGAAAATACGTTTTACTATTATCAGGCTTATTTCTGGCCTACTTAGGCAATGCCCAAAAGCTTACTATTACAGCTGCATCACCAGACACGGTGTATCTTAAAGATAATTTTTCTATCCCTGGAGATTCCCTTACAGATGGAGGAAATGGGTTTTCAGGAGAAGGATGGTCTGGAGAATGGTCATATTCCACAGCGCCTTCCACACTATTAGAAATTAATTCAGCAAGCTTAAGTTACCCAACTTCGACCAACCTAATGGTTTCTGGAAAATCTATAAGGGAGGCTACTACAGCAGGAAATGAACTTGAGCGTGACCTTGCCAATACCTATGAATTATTCAACACCACTTTTTATTTGTCGTTTCTTGCAAGAAGGGATTCTCTGGGAGATTTCAGTCTAGAGGGGTATGCAGGATCATACCTTCGCTATGGAATGAGTGTTAATTCCTCTGGGTCAGTAAAGGTAAGAGCAGGGGCAAATTGGAGCAGCGGGTCATCCAATATATTCGGTGCTGATGCCACATTTATGATTGTTTTGGTAAAGAGTAGAGATACCACCAAAGTAGCTTTATTTGGAGAAGGAGATGTAATCCCAGGAGACACCAGTGGTGTTGCATGGGCCGCTAGCGAAATTGGGGTAAGTGGCCTTGATCTGGACAAGTTGAAATTCGTAATTACCTCAGGTACTGTTGAAATCGATGAGATCCTTTTAGGCTCTACCTGGAATAGTGTTACTGAAGCATACAGTAACGAAAATGTTTTATCATCAAAAAACCCGGATATCCGGTGGGGTACGGAAGGTGATATTGATTTTTACAATGTTCAAATCAGTACAGAGACTGCTTTTACTACAACTTTACTGGATGATACCGTGAGTGCTTTGGTAAGTCGTGTAGTCCCGAATGAAGAGCTTGATTATGATGAATACTTTTGGAGAATTAGAGGAAGGAATAAGACTTCTCAAACCTGGGGAGGGTGGAGAAAATACAGCAATCTTTCCATAGAGGAACAAGACTCTGTTATACAAGTGTACTTATCAGATCCCTTGGATACCATTAGGACGAGAGTTGTTCATACCACAGCAAACCAAAAAATAGTACTTGAGCAGGGGACATACAGTTTTGATGCTTCCGAGATAGGAAGTGTGGACTACCTATTTAAGTTGAACAATAAGAGTTCTGTGGATATTGAAGGAAATGGCAGCACGATTATTTTGGAATCTGATGTAGGGAATGTGGGCTTTTTTACGGCCAACAACTCTCAAAATATTTCTATAAGAAACCTTACCCTTATAAGAGAAAAGAAGCTTCATCTCCCACTGAAGATAGTCGAAGTGGATACTTCTGATCTTTCATTTGTTTGTGAAAGAATCAATAGTGATTACCCTCTGCCAAGTGAGGAGGCTGTCCAATATGAAAATGATGTAGAATCTTTATGGGTTTTAGATAGTGCTACAAGAAAGATTAAATATGGTACCACCCTATCTGTAAAAACTGATGCGGACGTGTCGGGTGTTTATGAAACTAGTAAATGGAAGTATTATTTTAATTCGGCCTATTCTGATCGCGACTATGTTATTCACAACTTGTCTCCGGGAGATATTTGCCTGTCCGGACAAAAATTTGGGAATAGAAAAGACTTTAACCTCACCAATTGTACTAATGCAACCATTTACAATATCACAGTAGAAAACACAGGCAATACATTTGCTTTTTTTGGAGAGAAATGTGAAAGTATTAGTATCATAAAATGCGAATTCCCTAAAGACGAATTTCAGGGGCCTGTAAGTGATGGGATGCACTTTAAAGATTTAAGAGGAGGCGCATGGATAGAGGATAATGTGATCGAATCCAATGGGGATGACATTATCGCAATTCGTCCTAAAAACCGCACATTGACTTATGTGGATGCTTCCACCATGAATGTGAGCATTTACGATGATATTGAGGTAGGGGACGAGTTGCATTTTGTGGAGAACTCGGCATTCAATTATTTGTACGAGGCAGCCGTGGCTCAGGTCAATGATATGGGATCTTATATCCAAGTAGTTCTGGATGCCCCCGTACTGACTACCGATGCTACTGACTATAATAATTTCACACTGGCGGGATCTCATACCATGGTAAGAGGGAATACCTTCCGAGGCAATCGTGGAGATGGTTTTCACTTGAGCATTAATAATTCGGTATTTGAAAAAAACAGCATCAACGATTTGGGAGAAAGGGTTTTTACGTTTACTCCATCAGAAGGGGGAGGTACCTATTCCCGGGATGTCTTGATTCGCAATAATGAATTTACCAATGTCAAAAGATTCGATGATTTAGGTGAGGTAAATGGTTCCTTTTTAATGATCAGATTTGGATCTTCAAGTCTTAAAAAACATCGAAATATTGTTTTCGAAGATAATAGGTGCTTTGGTTATCCCAATACCGCATTTTCTGTTGAAAATGCCTACAATATTTACGTGAGAGACAATCTGATATCCTCAGGCGAAAACGTAGATACTACATATAATTTTTATGGTGATATTGTCCAAATAGACAATACAGAGGATGTTTTTTTTACAGACAATACTTTCGTGGAATTTAGAAACCGACCGGCAGACGATTATTTAACTTTTGCTAACTCGTCTGATTTTTCAACGAATAACCCGCACTTCAATGATCAGTTTGTTTCAAAAACCTGGTCCGTTGATAAGGTGGGGCACTCTCAAGTAGATACGCTTCGTCTGGGCAGTACAATTCCTCATAGGAGCTTGAGTACTTTTTATTTGAAGGGTGTGGGTAAGGTCGATGGCAACAGCTCAACTGATGTGCTAACATTTGTGAATGTTGATACAGAAGGAGACTGTTCTTCAAAAGTTAAAATCGACACCTTGATCGTACCCGGCAGTACCAATTTTGCCAGAGCGGGATTAATGATGAGAGATAGCACCTCACAGGGATCTAAGTATGTTATGATCTCCGCAAGAGAATACAATGGTAATTTTTATCTCCAGCATATTAGTAGGAGTTCGGTAAGCACAAGTCTTACTGTAGGACAAACTAGTGGGGTGATAGATTTTCCCATTTACCTCAAGCTAGATCGGGACGCTAATACTTATACCAGTTATTACTCCAATGACGGGGAGGCGTGGGTTGAATTCCATGAGGAAACCTTTACGCTGGAAAGTGGGTGTTTGACGGGTATTGCCCTGACGTCTCAGGATACCACCTTGTTCTCCGAACTTTTTGCAGACGAACTGCTAATAGATGATTACCCTGAAGTGTCAGGTTCTGGGCTAAGAAAGAGCCAGGAAGATGAAAAGGAAGATAAAGTGTTTTTAGAAACCAAACCTTCGATGAATCTATGGCCAAATCCAGCTTATAAGTCATTTTTTGTAAACTTCGAAGGATACGAGTTGGGTGTGGGTAGTGTGGAGATTCTAGATTTAAGCGGCCGGTTGATTCGGTTCAGGCAAATCGAGGTGTCCGAACGTCAGACAAAGGTGGATATCTCAGGGCTCAAATCCGGTTTGTACTTGGTGCGTGTAGTATTGCCAAATGGTGATACTCAGTCCAGAAGGTTAATAGTGGATTAATTGACTTTAATATATAAACTAAAATAAGGAAGAATAGATGTTAGTATTTTGCGCCAGATTTTGGAGGTTTTTGCCGCTCTTAGGTACGTTGTTGTTGGTAGGGTCATGTTCGGAAAATAAAAAAACCGAAAAACCCAATGTGATCATCATCTACACTGATGATCAGAGGGCGGAAACTCTTTCGAGCTATAACCCGGAAGGGCCAATCCAAACCCCGCACATCGATAGACTCGCTGAAAATGGCATTCGTTTTACCAATGGTTTCGTGCCATCACCAATTTGTGGGGTTTCACGAGCCTGCCTGATCTCAGGGCAATACATGTCTAATCATGAGGTGAAACGTTTTCAGAAGGCTTTACCCGAGCAGTCTTTTCAGCAGTCATACCCGGTTCAGTTGAAGCAAGCAGGCTATTATCTTGGGTTGTTTGGTAAACATGGCTTTGGTATAACCCAAAATCAAAAGGCGGTTTTTGATCAATATGATGCTACCACGGGGCAGGGGCCTGCTTTTCAGAACTACAAAGGAAAGCGCATGCATGATGCCGAGTGGTTGACATTGAAAACAAAAGAGTTTTTAGATAGTATTCCACAAGGACAACCTTTTTGTCTTCAACTGAACTATAAGGAACCGCACCCAACAGCGGTACCAGCTCCTGAAGATGAGGGTAAGCTGGCCAGCTATCCTTTTGAGCGACAAAAAACTGACAATGAGGAGGAGCATGCCAAACTACCCCCTTTCGTGCAGACAGGATATGGCAGTAAGAGTTACAATACGATGTTTGGTACAGATGAACGACTTCAAACTTACCTGAGCCATTATTTTGAAAAAGTAATGAGCGTTGACCGGTCCATCGGTGAAATAACAAAGATGCTCGAAGAAAAAGGGTTGGATCAAAATACCGTAGTAGTATTTCTTTCGGATCACGGCACTCACTTTGGTGAAAAACAGCTGGGTGGTAAGTGGTCGCCTTATGAGCAGAGTCTCAAAATTCCTTTTATAATTTATGATCCCCGGTCCTCGTCCAGAGGGATGGTTTCGGATCAGATGGTATTGAATATTGATGTGGCACCTACTTTACTCGAAATGGCAGGGATGAGC
The DNA here is from genome assembly GCA_039944535.1 of Cyclobacteriaceae bacterium. Taxonomy (GTDB): domain Bacteria; phylum Bacteroidota; class Bacteroidia; order Cytophagales; family Cyclobacteriaceae; genus JAMZMI01. The sequence continues at coordinate 11,673 of JBDUYP010000011.1, read as the reverse complement.
GTTCCGGAAACGATGGACGGAAAGAGCTTAATTCCGCTCATACAGGGTGATGACGTGGTGGATTTTAGAAATCACTTCTTCTTTGAGCATTTTGTCTCTCCTACTTCTCCCATATACATCCCCCGACACGATGGTGTCCGAACCAAAACGGGAAAATATGTTCGCTGGATAGATCTCGATCCTGTGGAAGAAGAATTTTATGATCTGGTCAATGACCAGACGGAATCAAATAATCTCATTGATGACCCTCAATATCAAAGTGTTGTTGCAGGGTCCAAAACCTTACACGCAGCATTTAGAGAAAAGTACCCCCAGGATGTGGACTATAGATCTTATCAGAAGTATGGTCAGAGTGGGGCAAAGACCATAGATTGGGAAAAGTTCAAGGAGTTTCGTCCTGAAAAGTATGAACTTATTGCCGCACAGGTAGATAGTCTTAGTGTGAGTTGGGAAGCAGCAGTGTCAGACTGGTCTGTGAGGTATCAGATCTGTAAAAATGTTGGGTATTGGTATTGATTATTTGAAAAGATGAGAATGTGTTCAGCTATTTTACTTCGTCCTAAGATATGTCAATTACTTGTCTTAATGATGGGACTTGTACTATTATCATGTCACAAGAAGGGTACTGATTCAGAGCGGCCAAATTTTGTCATTATTATGGCTGATGATTTGGGATACGCTGATATAGGTAGCTATGGAGCCACTATTATTGAGACTCCAAATATTGACAGTATTGCCAATAGGGGTATTAAGTTTAAGAACTTTTCAAATACTGCAAAATGTCATGTTTCCCGAGTTAGTCTGATTTCTGGTTTGTGGTGCGATCAAGCCGGTAATTCTTCGCTTAAAAATGCCACACCATTTCCAATGGTATTGAAGGATGCAGGGTATTTTACTGGCATGGCCGGTAAGTGGCATCTTTATAAAAACCCTCTTGATTGGGGCTTTGAAAAATACTTCGGGCACCTCAGTGGTTTCTCCGATTATGTAGGAGGAAATGGTTCATTTAGGATGGGTAGAGAGAAATATGATGAATTCGGGGAAACAACCGAAGATTTTTATACTACTGATGCCATGACTGATTATGCCATAGAGTTTATTTCAGATTGGAAACAGCAGGAAGATTCAAAGCCGTTTGCTTTATATATAGCATATAATGCTCCTCATTCCCCATTGCAGGCACCTAAAAAGCTGATAGAGAAGTACAGAGGGAAATTTATGAAGGGGTGGGAGTATAATCAATCCCAACGATTCGCCAGGCAAAAAGAAATTGGGCTGTTTGATGAAGGTGTAGAATTGCCTCAATGGCCAGACCATCACAGGAATTGGCATGGATTGAGTCATTTGGACAAATCATGGGAAGATTACAGACGAGCCATTTATGCAGCAATGGTAGAATCATTAGATCAGAATATTGGTCGATTGAAGAGTGAATTGATTAGGACAGGGGAATGGGACAATACAGTGTTTGTTTTCTTGTCTGATAATGGTTCAGATGCGAGGGAGATAAACAGAAAGCCATATGGAAAACCATGGGAAAAGGGATTTCATGTACAAGTAGGTACAGAATGGGCTGGTGTCGGAAATACTCCTTTTAGATGGTACAAAGAATCTCAACATGAGGGTGGAATCTCTACGCCTTTTATCGTTTCTTGGCCAAACGGCCTGAAGATGAATGGTTGGGCTGATTTTAGAGCACACATCGTTGATGTCTACCCTACATTGTTGGAGCTGGCTGGACACCCTTACCCTAAGAGCTTTAATGGAAGAAACACTATCCCACTAGAGGGAGAGTCGCTCGTGAAAGTGTTCAATACCCCTGATTGTGACAGGGTGAAGCCTATTTTCTTAAAATATGTTTCAAACAAGGGTATAATACAGGGTGATTACAAGCTAGTGTCTTCAAGGAAGGGGCCATGGGAATTGTACAATTTAGATACTGACCCCACTGAACAAAATGATTTATCTAGCCTAATGCCGGATCGTGTGGAGCGAATGAAAGAAGAGTTTTCGGTTTTCTTACAAAAGAATGAGTTGAGCCAGAAAGAAGCTAACGTCAATGATTATATAGCTCCTTGGGGAATCAGGTCCTATACGAATAGTGAGCGTAAACACCTTAAGGAAGGAGACCCAAATCCATCTGAGGTTGGTCCTGTATGGTCTGGAGTACCTGCTATGCCCCTTAACAAAAAAGGTATTTAAACCATGCCCTATTTCATTTATTCACTCTTCTTATTTGCGTTCTTCAGCGTGCAAAATGTACCTGAGCTACGGAAGCTGGGTTCCAGAGGCTTTGAGTACATTATAGTCAAGAGTTTTAAAAGAGAGGTTAAGCCAGATAAAACATTTATTTACAAAGAGGCCGACGGTAAAGAACTAAAGATACATAGCTTCTTCCCGAATAAGGCTAGTAAGCAAACACGAGGGTGCATGATTTTTATTCATGGAGGGGGATGGAAAGGGGGTACTACACTGTCAAGTCAGAAATGGTGTAGATATACATCAGAACTCGGGCTTGTGAGTTTCACTGTAGAGTACAGGCTCGCCAATGTATCAAGTGGTCTCAGCCCATCCGTTTGTTTAGAAGATGTAAAATCAGCCGTAAGGTGGGTTCGTCAGCATGCTAATGATTTTAACATTGATGTTGACAAAATTATCCTGGCGGGTACCTCTGCAGGTGGACACTTGAGCTTGGCGTGTGCTACAACAAGTAAATTCAATGACATCAATGATCGACTTGAAGTAAGTGCCAAACCAAATTTGCTTTTGCTCTTATCCCCAGTTTTAGACAATGGGCCTGATGGTTATGGCTATGAACGGGTCAAAGGATTTTGGGAAGATTTTTCGCCTGTTCACAATTTGAATGATTCCCTTCCGCCGACCTGTATGCTTTTGGGAGATCAAGATCCGTTGATTCCTTTCGAATCTGCTATGAAAGTAGCAAAGGGAGTAAAGGCAGCTGGTAGCGATATAGATTTTTTGGTTTTTGAGAATAGCGGCCATGGACTGTTCAGTCAAAAGAATGGGGAACTGTCAGAACCGATTATGTTGACATACTTCCATTGGCACAAGTTTCTTTACAAAGCAGGTTATGTCAAAGAGCCGAAGAGGTTAATGAAAGATTACAACATCCAACTTCATGATTTTCATATTTAACAAACCAGTTATGGAGTGGCGGATTTTTATCTTTTGTCTAACAATGATTTTTCATTTGTCAACCTATGCTCAGCTTCAGGTTCCTATGAATGTGGAAAAAATTCAAGTAGTACTATTATTAGGCCAGTCCAATATGAAAGGGCGTGGGAAAGTTCCGGAGCATCAGCAGCCCCACGACCGAATCATCTATATGAACATGGCTAATGACCAGTGGTACCCGGCCATTCATCCATTGCATACAGATGGTGTTCCCGACTTGTATGATGGTATCAGCAATGCTGGGGTAGGTCCGGGCTTGGATTTTGCCCGGATGTTAGTTAAAAAAGACAAACACACGATGGTTGCTCTGATACCGTGTGCGAGAGGAGGGGCATGGATAGACCTGTGGATGCCCGGCAAGGAGATGTATGAAAATGCGGTTCGCAGAGCACAAGTGGCGGTAGCTTCTTTTTCCGACGATATGGAGGTAGAACTGTCGGCGGTTTTGTGGCACCAGGGGGAGTCAGATGCCGTGGCAGGCAGATATGATGTGTATACTGATAAGCTGCAACGGCTCATTTTCTCTATCAGAAAAGATCTTGATAACCCAAATTTACCTTTCATTTCAGGTACCCTGGGGTCTTTTTTGGAGAATAAAAAAGATCGATTTCCTTATTACATAGAGATCAATAGTTCGCTTCTCCAAATGCGTGATGAGGTTGATAATTATGCTTGTGTAGATCTTTCAGATCTGGAAGGTCACATTGGAGATAATGTTCATTTTAACACCCGCTCTCAGCAAATAATTGGGGAGCGATACGCAAAAACCTTTTTAAAACTTACAAATACGAAATGCTCAAAATGATTCAGAGGAATTTTTGCCTGCTGCTTGTTGTCGTCATACAGGCTTGTGGCGGAGGAGGTACGCAGCGTGCGGATAACTTCAATAATGTGCAGGATGGGGTGCTTTCTGTCCAGGACTTTCAGTCCCCATCGATGGAGAGCCGGATACACACATGGTACCACTGGCTCAATGGCAATATTTCCAAAACGCATATTACCAAAGATCTGGAGTCGATGAAAAAAGTGGGTCTTGGTGGTTTTACGCTATTCAATGTGAGCGAAGGGGTTCCTTTCGGTGGAATCGCGTACTATAGCCCGGAATGGTGGGAAGCACTTATTCATACCAAAAACGAGGCTAAACGTCTTGGGCTGACTATGGGTATAATGAACGGGCCTGGCTGGTCTGCCACTGGAGGTCCATGGAACACTCCGGAAAATGCCATGAAAGAGGTCGTTTGGAAAGAGCATCAGATTTCCGGACCGATGATATTTGAGCAGCAGTTGGGTGTGCCTAAACCAGTATTGGGGCTGGAAAGAGATATGAAAAGGGATACAGTTGTAAACCAGCGCTATTACATGCCCCGAGAAGGTTTAAAAGGGCATTATCAGGATATTGTGGTTTTGGCCTATCCAAGTACCCGGGGAGAAAAGACAGACAAACCCTATCGCATTAAATCCTGGTGGCATAAGGCAGGCTTTTCTAAAATGGCGCGATATCAGCGTGACAACAGAACTGCAGATAAGGAAGAAGTGATCAACCCGGAACAAATCATTGACATCACCAAATATCTTGATGATAGTGGTCTGTTGAGATGGGAAGTGCCAGAAGGAGATTGGACGATCTTGCGTGTGGGTTTTCAACCCACTGGACGATCCAACCATCCAGCGCCCGTCGGAGGAAAGGGGCTGGAAGTTGACAAGATGTCAAGAAAGGCCGTCGATATTCATTGGAGGGAGTCTGTGATGAAAATGGTGGATGCAGGAGAATCTAACCAGCAGGACCGAGCCATATCTTACGTGCTTATCGACAGTTATGAGGCCGGTCATCAAAACTGGACCCAGGGTTTCGAAAAGCAGTTTGCTAAACAAATGGGGTATGACCTGACAAAGTATCTACCTACCATAGCGGGCAAGGTGGTTGGTAGTATCAATGAGTCAGAGGAGTTTCTCTGGGACTACCGCAAAGTGGTAAGTGACATGATCAACCAAAACTATTACAAGAGATTTCAGGAACTGGCGCATGAAAACGGACTCCTGTTCGCAGCAGAAGGTTATGGAAACTTTGGAAATACAGATGACTTGGCCACTGGAGAGTATATAGATATACCCGCCAATGAATTTTGGGCAAATAAACACAACCATCATGGAGGTATCACCAAGCTCGCCTCTTCCATGGCGCACGTTTATGGTCGGAGGATCGTCGGGTCTGAGGCCTTCACAGGTAGCCCAAATAAGATTTTCGAAACCAATCCCAGAGATATAAAGGCACAGGGAGATTATTTTTATAGTAAGGGTATTAACCAATTCTGGCTGCACACTTTTGCACATAGTCCATTTGATCAGACACCAGGACTAGGGGTTGGCTCCTATGGCTCTTATTTCAATAGGAACAATACCTGGTGGAATTTTGCGGAAGGCTGGTTTGAGTACATGGCACGGGCGCAATACGTGCTACAACAAGGGCGCTCCCAAAGCGATATCCTTTACTTTGTGGGCGAAGATGCCCCTGTAGACCCGGAACTTAAGTCAAAGCTGCTTCCAGCTATTCCCTCTGGATATGACTATGATTTTTGCAATCTCGATGTGCTTCAAAAAGCCACGGTTAAAAACGGCAAAATAGTACTACACAGTGGTCAGGAATATGCCGTTCTGGTCATCAAAAAATCTGAACACATCACATTTGCCTCACTTGCTGAGATAGAAAGGCTCCTGAATGAGGGAGCTACTGCTGTGGCCTATCAGGCTATACGCACCCCTAGTCTGACCAAAAGTGCTAAGAATTATGAAATCTATCAGCGCTTTATTGCCCTGCTCAGTACCTCATATCAGGGTAAATTATACGAAGGAGATGTTGTAAAAGGTGCCCTTACAGAACAGGGATATCAGCCTGATTTTGAGTACACAACTCAAAGGGGTGTGGACTCACTTTTAGAAGAACACTTGTTGGGTGAACCTGTGGAGTATTTTCATAAACGGGTAGGTACATCAGAAGTGTATTTTGTTAGTAATCAGCTAGACCATCCACAGCGTATAGAGGCGTTATTCAGAACTCAGAACAAAAGCCTACAACTGTGGTATCCTGAGAGTGGCGCCATCGTGCCAACGGAATTTGAGATTATGAAAGACGGCAGGACTTCCCTCACTCTTGATTTAGAGGCGTCTGAAAGTGTCTTTGTGGTTTTTGGAGGGACTGACGATGGAAGTATTGTAAAAGCTGATGAGAAATATAAACCTGTTCAAAAAGTGTTGTTCGAACAGCCCTGGGAGATTTCATTTCAAGGGAATAATGCTCCGAACCCAATAGAGCTTAAGCCAATCCAAGACCTGTCAAAACATATCAATCCGGAAGTAGCCCATTTTTCGGGAACGATCACCTATTCTAATCGCATCACATTGCCAGAAACAAGTGATCTGAAAAAAATTGTGTTGTCGCTGGGAGAGGTGCATGTGGCGGCCAGAGTTTTTGTGAATGATCAGATGGTCGGAAATCTGTGGAAGAGACCCTACGAACTTGATATTACCGAATATGTGGAGACGGGTAAAACAAATGAACTCAAAGTGGAAGTGGCCAATCTTTGGGTGAACCGGATCGTAGGCGATCAAAACCTGCCGGAAGATTCTAAGTGGACAGATAAAACAGGGTCAACAGCAAAAGGATTAGGACTACTTGAAGTACCCGATTGGGTGAAAAATGCTCAGCCCAGCCCGACAGGAAGGGGGGCATTTGTAGGATGGAAATGGGATCACATGAAAGACAAAGGGCTGATGCCGTCAGGAATAGAAGGCCCAGTACAGTTAAAATTGACAAAGAAATGAAGAGGTATTATGCAATAGGGTTATTAATTCTACTATTAACAGCTGGTTGTAACAACACTCAGGAAAATGAGAATCCAAATGTGCTTTGGATTTATGTGGACGACATGAGCGGGTGGTTGAGTTGCTATGGGGATACAGTGATTCAGACACCAAACATAGACGGTCTCGCAAAAGCGGGAGTGAGGTTTGATAGAGCTTACATGCCAGCACCTGTCTGTTCACCCACCAGATCAGGATTGATTACTGGAACCATGCCTACCACCTTTGGCATACACCAGCACAGAACCAGAGTGAAAAGCGAATTGCCGGAAGGTGTAAAAACAATACCTGAGCTGTTCAGAGAAAATGGATATGTCACTTTCAACGTTAAGAAGTCTGATTACAACTTTGATTATGATCAGGATGTCCTTTATTCACCTGAATTTGTGCAGCCCGCTAAATCTGTGGCGAAAAGCCATTTAGCGAAAAATGACCTTTCTTGGCTGAAGCAGTTGGCAGGTAAAAAATTCTTCGGTCAGATCCAGCTAGCCGGAGGCAAATGGGGAGGAGAAGTAGGACAGGATTATCCGGTAGAAACCCAAACAGATCAAAAGCAGATGGTCGTTCCTCCGCAATACCCCGATAACCCTGTGATCAAAAGTGCAATGGCATATCACTATGATCAAATTTTAACTTGCGATGATCAGGTGGGAGCCATTATCAAAGCGCTTAAGGAGTATGATATATGGGACAATACCGCAGTGTTTTTCTTTAGTGATCACGGGAGCCCCATGCCCAGAGCCAAGCAATACTTATACGAAGAAGGTACACGAGTTCCGTTGATAGTTCATTGGCCGGAAGGTGGCCAAACCATTCAAGAGAAGGGAGATGTTCGAAAGGATTTGGTGAGTGGTATAGACATTTCCACTTCCTCATTAGGAGTAGCTGGGATTACTATACCGGAGTATATGGAAGGAAAAGACCTGTTTTCTGAGAGCTATGAAGGGCGCCCTTATGTTATATCGGTAAAGGACAGAATGGGAAATGCAATTGACAGGGGACGTGCGGTGTACTCTGAAGATTATATGTATATCAAAAACTATTACCAGGACCGTCCTCTTTACCAAAGTGCATACAGAGATAGTTATGCCACTTTTATAGAGCTCAGAAAACTGTATGCTGCAAACGAGTTGTCCCCGCTACAGGCTTCCTATCATGACGCCAGTCAAAGACCAGCAGAAGAACTGTATGATTTAAAACAAGATCCACATCAGGTAAATAATCTGGCCGGAAAAGATGCGTACATAGCTATTTTGGAACAGCACCGTGCATATCTGAAAAAATGGATCGCGGAAACATCCGATCAGGGACAGGTTCCACCTTCGGAAGAGGAACTAGAGCGGGTATATAACCGAGCTCCTAACAGATGTAAAAACCCGGAATACGACATTTTTAAATAACATTTTAGTTTAGGGGACTATGAAAAAGGAGGCCTTCAATTACTGTATATATGCTTACTGACTTGGCATTTGCATTCAAGCAGATATCATTTTTGTTCGATATAAAATCATTATATACAAATAACACTGAATTTGGGTGTGATTTTGATAGGCGGTGTAGAGGGAAGTGATCTAAAGTATGAAATATAAGGCCTGTGAGGGCATAAACTATTAAACTGTTTTTCTTATGAGGTTGATTTACTCTTTTCTGTTTGCACTCGTTTTATGTGCTGTGTCATTCATGTCTAAAGGTCAGCAAGTTTTGATCCTGAGTGATACATTACCTGATTCAATTTATGTTTATGACAACTTTGACATACAAGGAACTACCTTAATCGATAGTGATAACGGGTTTTCAGGTGAAGGTTGGAATGGGAGTTGGTCAAAAGTTGGGGATTCTGTTTTTATAAAATCAGGAACTCTTAATTACCCGGGCTCCTCAAATGCTGTGATTAGTGGACTTTCAGTCAATAAAGATAGTACTGGTTTGAAGTCAACTATGAGTAGGTATTTATATGATAGTTATGAGTTGGCAGATACCTCTACATTTTATCTTTCTTTTTTGGCTCGCAAGAATAGTTGGGGGGAATTTTCACTTGAAGGGTATGGCGGCACCAACTTACGATACGGAGTAAAGGTTAGTGCCATAGGTGCTGTGTCTGTTAGAGCATCAACAATCTGGAGTGGAGAGTCACTGGCAGGAACCTTCAAAAATGATATTTCCTACCTTGTTGTTATTGCTAAGCAGGGTAGTACAATGCGTGCCGCGCTATTTCAAGACGGAGATTCCATCCCCAATGAGCCTTCAGCAATCACATGGGTCTCAGAAAAAACCGCGGCTACAGGAGTAGACATGGATCGGTTAGTTTTCACATTTGATGTAGGTAGTGTAGAAATAGACGAAATTAAATTAGGCAACACATTTAAAAGCGTAACCAACAACAACTTTTGGGATTCTGGTTTGAACGCCCCGACCAACTTAAGCCTTAGTCCAGATACTGTTAGTTATAGTAGCGCATCAACCTCGGTTACCCTATCTTGGAATGACAACTCTTTAAATGAAGACGGCTTTGATATATTCATGGATGGTCAAAAGGTGACTTCAGTTGGAGCAAACATTGCATATTATGATCTTGATACCGTGCTTTATGAAGCAAAAGCTAATTTTCAGGTTCGAGCCTTTAATTCAGCAGGGTTCTCTCAGCGAACTGAGTTTGAAACTCTGGAGGTTATAAATGAATCAGAGATATACCTAAGATATCCTGAAGACAGCTCAACATTGTATCAAACGATTCCTTACTTTGAATGGAGTCATCATAAAGATCAAATTTTCAACGGGTACTTTGAAATAGAAATTGACGATAATTCGGATTTTAGTTCCCGTTTAGATATTGATACCATTCCTTCGTTTATTAATTATTATGTACCAGATTTTGAGTTAAATACTGCGGTTACATACTATTGGAGGTTAAGATATTTAGATCAAAGTTTTGCCTCAAATACAGCTTGGTCATCTATTAATCAGTTCCAAATTGAAGGGCCGGAAATCATTATTAATGTTAGTCCTTCTGATGATTGGGATGGAATACGGAATAAATGGTTTGCATTGTTGGATTCGTCAGAAACCGTTTCTGGAGCAGCCGAACTGAGATTTCCTAGTGATGGAAATTTAGCCATCACACAAGACCCAAACAGTGATTTGGGTGATAGGAAAAATGGCTTCTTACTTTATAATGACGGCTATGACAACATTATTGTAAATGGCCAGGGCTGTATGATTACATTGGAAGCCACTCATGGTGAAGAAAACTGTGGGTTTATGGAGGTTGCCAATTCTACAGGAATGCAGGTAAAAGACATTGTCATAGATTATCATCCTAACTCAACCATGCAGCTCGGAGGTGTTGTTCAAAATTTTGATGTCGCCAACCGTACTTTCAATGTGGTGGTTGAGCCTGAAATATTTGAAACATATGACGTGCTGAGTCATTACAATGAGGGTTATTTTATAAGCAGAGAAAGGAAACAGAAAATTGGTAAAAAAGGGATCGCCTTTGAGATGGAAGAGACATGGGAGGAGGCCCGTACCAAGGATAATTTGTTTCAATTCACGGCCAAAAGCGGGTTTAATCGATATGAAGATGAATTAAAAGATGGTGATTATTTCGTTCTTTCACACAGGGCAGGAGACATTATTTATTTAGATGATAATGCAACAAATGTTGTAATTAATGGGCTTACAACTTATGCCTGTAGAGGGAGGTGGTTCTCATGCAGTCCTGGTACAAATGCGAGGTTGGTAAATAATAACTATTTAGCCAAGGAAGGTCGTTATATGGGGAGTGCTTCGGGGGGCGTTGGAGCTGATAGAGGCGACAATATGTGGTATGAAAATAATCGATTTGAGTATAGCCGAGATGATATGTTCCATAGCGGATCAAATTCTGGAAAGGGGATGGTTTTTCGTAATAATAGTTTAATTGGAGCATACAGGAATAGTATTTGGATAAAGGCTGATCGAACTTGGGTCGCAAATAATACTATTGAGAATTCAGCGACAAGCGGAATTCATATTGGGTATGCTCCTTCAACACCAGGAACAATGGGTAAGGTCATTCTTGCTGAAAACAATATTATTAAACATTCAGGATGGAGAGGTATTCATATTGATTCAGATCCAAACAATGCGGATTTTGAAACAGGCAGTATTTACAATGAAAATATCTATGTTCGAAACAATAAAATATTTGATAATATACGTGATGAAGCGATACTAATAGAATATGCTAAAGATGCGCACATTGAAAATAACCTGATTGACAACACTGATCAGTCGCTTGGTTGGTCACCTTATTCAATAGAAGATGATCAAAAAGGTATTTATGTTAGATATTCACATGGAGTACATGGAGGTGGGAATCTTGTAGTGGATAGTCGATTGAACTCATCGCAACTGGTATTAAAGGATGAGGAGACTACAACTAACATTACATTAACAGCAAACAGTAATATTACTCCTGATTCTTTAGGGGAAGACAGAGACCTGTGGGTATATGATGATTTCAGTATAACCGGTGATTCATTGAATAATAATGGCGACTCGGGATATGGCTGGTCAGATTCATGGGTGTATGCATCTGGCAGTTCTGAGGACATTTTACTGAATGATTCAGTAACCTTG
>JBDUYP010000010.1:0-203533 GCA_039944535.1 Cyclobacteriaceae bacterium | reverse complement strand
ACCCCGGACGATCCGGTAGTGCCAGTACCACAAGCCGACCTGACAGTTACCAAGACGAATGGTCAAAGCACTTACACACCAGGAACAGATGTTGTTTATACCATTACAGTAGAGAACAATGGCCCAAGCCCAGCAGCAAATGTGTTGGTAGTGGATAATCTTCCATCCGGAACTACAGGAAGCTGGACGAGCACGAATGGCAACAGTGGAACAGGAGACATATCAGATACGAATGCGAGTATAGCGTCAGGCAGCACGGTGACTTATACGGTTACAGTAAGTGTTCCAAGTAGCTACACCGGCAATTTGGAGAACACAGTAGTAGTAACCAGTGATACCGAAGACCCAACACCAGCCTGTACCACATGTACAGATAGTGATGGTCCAGCCGGAAGTTCCGATCTCCAGTTAGTCAAAGCAGTAAGCACGACGACTCCAGATGTAGGAGACGATGTAGTATTTACTTTGGTCGTGACCAACAATGGCCCAAGCGATGCAACAGGCGTATCAGTAGTAGATGCCTTACCAGATGGCTACAGCTATGTAAGCAATGATGGCGGAGCAGCAGAAGCATCCGGCACAGTAACATGGAGTGTAGGCAATTTGTCCAATGGCGCGAGTAGTACGTTGAACATCACCGCTACGGTCTTGGCCAGTGGCAGTTATAGCAACAGCGCCACAGTGAGTGGGGATCAGGACGATCCAGGCCCGGAACCAAACACCGACACCCCGGACGATCCGGTTATAGTGAATCCAATCAACAATGATCCACCTGTTGCTGTTGACGATACTTTTACTATTGACGAGGATACTCCTGCAACGGGTGATTTGATTGAAAATGACTCTGACCCTGATGGCGATGATATTACAATCAATACAACACCGATAGCCGGTCCAGGCAATGGAACTTTGGTTATTAATCCTGATGGTACATTCACCTACACACCGGAGGAAGATTTTGTCGGAGAAGATAGCTTTACCTATCAAATATGTGATAACGGTACTCCATCTAAATGTGACGAGGCAGTGGTGACTATTCAAGTGAAAGAGAATAGATCCATCAGTATTGAAGTAGATGAAGTATGTCTGAGCAATGTACCTTATGTAGAATACACGGTAACAGCAGCAGGTTTTACCCCTGAGGATAAAGCCACTATAACATGGAAAAAACTAGATGGAACCATCGCAGAGCAGCTAACAGATCAGCCACTTACCGGAATGCTCCTTTGGCCAGGTGCTGCTGTTGATAGTGAAGGTAACCCAACCGACTGGCCAGGATGGGATTTGGTAGATGGAGTTTGGGTTCAAATTGAAGACGGACTAAGGCCGGAGTTGACTTTAGAGGTAAGTGTAAACCCAACTAATTCGGTTCAGGTTTTTTATCCTCCGGCGACACCAACATGTTCAGCCAACCCTAACAACCCTCCAGAACCAGAGGATGATAGTTACGAGACTGATAGTGAAAATCCTGTGACTGCCAATCTTTTGGATAATGATTCTGATCCAGATGGTGATAACCTAACAATCACTACAACACCGGTCAATGGGCCTGGTAATGGAACTTTGGTTATTAATCCAGATGGCACATTCACATATACTCCTGACGAAGATTTCGTCGGTACGGATAGCTTTACCTATCAAGTGTGCGATGATGGTGTACCGTCTAAATGCAGCGAGGCTATTGTTACCATTGTGGTTAAAAAGCCAAATACCGAGCCTGAGGCCAAAGAAGATTCCTATCAGGTTCAGAATTGTATCTACATGACAGGAAATGTCCTGGACAATGATCTTGATGCAGACGATGATAACTTGATCGTAGGAGCGATTCCGGTTGTGGATCCTGAGCATGGAGATTTGGTCATGAACTCAGATGGTAGTTTCACATATACTCCAGATGATGGATATGTTGGAGAGGATTCGTTCTCTTATCAGGTTTGCGATGATGCAGACAATCAAAAATGCGCTGTTGGCGTGGTGACCATAGATGTTATCGCGCCACTCGATACGGATGGAGATTCTTTACTTGATTGTGATGAAATGGGTGATCCAGATGATCCGATTGATACGGACGATGATGGTATTCCTGATTTTGAAGATCCAGACGATGATGGAGATGGCATACCTACCAAAGACGAATTAGATGATCCTGAAGATGACTGTGATGATGATGGAATTCCAAATTATCTGGATCCTGCACAATTCTCATGCGGAGAGTTGCCGGTGACCAATACGGTCACGCCAAACAATGATGGGTTTAATGACTTCCTCAAAATTCTGGGACTCGACGAGTTCAGCGAAAACTATATAGTGGTTTACAACAGATGGGGTAACATAGTTTTTGAGGTTAAAAATTATGTAAGTGACCCGGGCAGTCCTAAGAGTTTTGTAGGTGTTGCCAACACAACAAATTCGTCTAATAATGTTCCTGACGGAACCTATTTCTACGTGCTGAAGCTGGTTAGAAATGGAAAAGAAAGAGTTCAAAAAGGATCGTTTGAAATTAGAAATTGATGCGTCTTATGAAAAAGATAATATTCATATCGCTGGTTGCATGCTGTTTTCAGACTTTTAAAGCGGAGGCTCAGCAGCAGTTTATGATCACACAGTACATGTACAATGGACTGGCGATGAACCCTGCCTATGCAGGCATACACAATGGAATCAGTGCCAGTATGCTTACCCGCCATCAGTGGGTAGGTATTGATGGAGCACCGTCTACGCAGTTTGTCAGTGTGCATGGGCCCTTGAGATACAAACCGATTTCTCTTGGTGCCCTGATTTACCGTGATGTGATAGGTGTCAAAAAAGAACATACCGGTTACTTTAGTTACGCCTATCGAATAGGAATCGTAAAAGACATTAAATTATCCTTTGGGATTCAGGCCAACTTTCATCAGCTAAACCAAAATTTCCTTTATGATAATACGGTAGATGATGGGGGAGACCCACTGCTGGCAAACAACAATGCATTTAAGTTCAACTCTGGTGCGGGCTTGCTTTTACATTCTGATGTTTTTTATGTGGGACTGTCATCTCCTCAGTTGTTCAAAAGTAAATATGGCTCCAGAGACTTCAATACCAGCAGCAGACTTGTCAGACACTATTATATCACCGCGGGATATGCATTTGTATTGCCTAATGATATTGTATTGAAACCCAATACGCTGATCAAAGCAGTGGCCAATGCCCCGGCACAGATTGACCTCAATATGAATATTTTGCTTAAAAACATACTTTGGCTCGGAATAAGTCATCGTTGGAAAGAGAGTAATAGTTTACTTGCTGCCTTGCAACTCGGATCCCAGTGGCAGATTGGTTATGCCTTTGATTTGAACAACAATGATCTTAACCGAACATCACATGAGGTGATGCTCAATTTTATATTTGATTTCCCAACGTCTAAAGTTTTAACTCCAAGGTATTTTTAATATGGTCATGATTAAGAATGTTCTTTTAGCAGTGCTGTTAGGGGCACTGACGGCCAATGTTTTGCTCGCTCAGGATAAAGAAATACCTAAGAAGTACGACCGCACCATGGGTAAAGCCAATGGCTTGTACAACTCGTTTGTATATGTGAAAGCCATAGAGGAATACAAGAAAGCCATGGAAATCAGCGATCATGAAACTGATTTTATTTCGCTCAGGATCGCGGATAGCTATCGACTTATCAATAACAACAATGAGGCGTTTATCTGGTACAGTAAAGTTGAGGGCAAGCCCATAATGACCAAGCAGGACAAAGCCAACTATGCTCAGGTGCTGATTTTGCACGGTGACTATAGGAAGGCCAAGCAAGTTGCTGAAGAGATAGGGACTTCTGTTGAGCGTATAGATCAGGCTGATAAGGTTTCTGAAATAAGAATAGATACGGCAGCTTATTTTACGGAAAATCTTGTCATCAACTCTGAGGAAGCTGATTTTAGCCCAACATATTACAAGGATGGGATTGTTTTTGTATCCAGCCGTGAGATAGAAAGAATACTCCCTCAAAGTAAATACTACTGGGATGAATCGTACTATCTGGATCTTTATTACACTCAAAATGTAGATAGCACTGAAGACTATTTTTCAAGCTTCAGTAAAAGAATAAATACGTACTATCATGAAGGGCCAGCTGTCTTTTTTGGAGATGACAACAAAATAATCTTTACCCGAAATAACTTCAATAAGGGACGCAGGACATTGAGCGATCAGGGTGTGAATCACCTTAAATTGTTTTACTCAGAAACACTGGAAGAAAAGGACAGGTGGAGTATTCCCAAGGAACTCCCCTTCAATAGTGATGAATATTCGGTAGGTCACCCAACAGTCTCTAGCGACGAAACAAGGCTTTATTTTGCATCCGATATGCCGGGTAGCCTTGGAAAAACGGATATTTTTTATTCTGATTTTGTGGATGGACAGTGGACTACTCCACAGAATATGGGGCTAAAGATCAACACGGAGGTTGAAGAAATGTTCCCTTTTATATTTCAGGATACCGTGCTTTACTTTGCCTCGAAAGGTCACCTGGGGTTAGGTGGATTAGATATCTACAGCATCAACCTGAATGACAAAAATGCAGAACCAGAAAACATGGGGCAGCCGTTGAATTCTGAATTTGATGATTTTGGACTCATTCGAAGTGGAAACGTAGGATATTATTCCAGTAATCGGCCCGGAGGAAAAGGTAACGATGATATTTATCGTTTTACTTACACGGAGATCATTCCTAAGTATGTGGTGGTGGTAAAGGCCGTGGATGCTGAAACGGGTGAAGTTATTTCTAATGCCAATATTAGCATATTGGATAATATCACAAAAGATACTGTGATATACGAGAAATTGCCAGATAGTACAGCCCACTACATCACACTCGAGAATATGTCATATCATGCTGTTGCGCATCATCACGAGCACTTCACACATAGCATCTCTTTTGAGGTTGGAGAAGATCTCGATGTGGACACTTTATTTTATGAGATTCCGCTTGAGAGAATCGAAATAGGGAAAGCTATCGAACTGGAAAATATTTATTATGATTTGAACAAGTCAGATATTAGGTCTGATGCAGCAATAGAACTGGACAAACTGGTTACGATTTTAGTTGAAAACCCGGATATCAAAATTGAGTTGAGCTCACATACTGACTCTCGCGGTAGTGATAGTTATAACCAGCGATTATCGCAAAGAAGGGCTGAGTCGGCGGTAGCATATATCATCGAGCAGGGCATTGCCGCCGAGCGGATTACCGCCAAAGGGTATGGCGAAACCAAGTTGGTGAACCAATGTAGTAACGGCGTTCAATGCTCCAAAGAAGAACATCAGAGAAACCGAAGAACTGAATTTGCGGTAACAGAAAACGCATCAAACGTAGAAGTTATCGAGCATCATTAGTCAATAATCGAATCGCGTTTTGCACCGTGTTGTTGAGGTTGCCCTTTTTCCAGATTAATGAAAGGGTGGTTTTTTGAGGTATTTTGTCCAGCGCAATTGACTTAATTCTCAGATTGTATCCATCAAGTAGGCTTGTAGGCACAATGGCAATTCCAAGGTGGTTTTCTACCAGCTTGAAAATGGTAAAAGCATGAACTGACTTGTGTGAAACCTCTGGTTCAAATCCTCGATCTCGACAAATACTGACGATTTTGTCATAATATTCGGGACTGTAATCGCTGGAAAATAATATAAACTTCTCCGTTTTCAACTGACCAATGTGTTTGAAGTCTTCAATATTGAGTTGATGACTTTCTGGAAGAACCAAAGAGAAGGATTCCTCATGCACCAAGCTGATATTCAGTGTCTCGGGCACGTGCGAAACTCTTACAAACCCAATATCCAATTTGTCATTGCTGATGGCTTCTATCTGTTCATGGTTGGCCAATTCACTCAAAGAGGTGTGGATATTTGGAAACTTCTCGTTCAGCTTCAGCATGAAAGACGGAAGCACGCCATGGATGGCCGACCCCACAAAACCTATTCGCAACTCCCCGGACTCTCCCTTAGAAATGAGCTGTGTTTGTCTTAGAATCACATCCATCCGGTTAAATATGAAGTCTGTTTCTGACTTAAGATAAGATCCAGCCTGAGTCAGTTTCACGTTTCTTTTGGTTCGCTCAAATAATTGAGCGTCAAGTAAATCCTCCATCTGCTTGATCTGTCTGCTCAGTCCAGGCTGAGAAATGAATAATTTTTCAGAGGCCTTTCTGAAGTTTAGCTCTTCGGCTACAGCCTGAAAGTATTTTAAATGGCGAAATTCTATTTGATAACTCATAGTTATTTATTATTGACTAAAATGGTATTTATAATTATTAAAACTAGTTCATAATTTTGAATACCACGTTTGATAATTGAGTTGATGAAAGAGACTTTTGAATACGGAAAACACCATTTGACTTCAGGTATTGCGCTAAGATTAGCCACGGGTAAATGCAAAGGAGTCTTGGTTAATGATGTTCTGGAAAAGGTAAAGTCCAGCTTCGAAACAGTCAAAGAGATAGCTGCTGGTGATGCGGGTGTTTATGGGATCAATACAGGATTTGGTCCTTTATGTACCACCAGAGTATCTGCCAGCGAAACAACCAAGCTTCAGCGAAATATACTGATGAGTCATGCTGTAGGGGTTGGGGAACCTATTGATGTACAGACAGCCAAGCTCATGCTCATTCTTAAGGTTCACGCTCTGGCCAAGGGTTTTTCAGGAATCAACCCCGCGACTTTAAATCGCATCATTTGGCACATCGAAAATGATGCAATACCCATAGTTCCTTCTCAGGGTTCAGTTGGTGCCTCAGGAGATTTAGCGCCACTTTCGCATCTGTTTCTCCCGCTTATCGGTTTGGGTAAAGTGAATTTTCAAGGTAAGGAAATGGAAACTCCTGAACTATTTCAAAAGATTGGTTTAGAGCCGATAGACCTATCTCCAAAAGAAGGCTTGGCATTGATAAATGGAACTCAATTCATAGCGGCTCATGCCGTGCAGATCGTTCAGCGGTTACACAATGTTTTGTCTAATGCAGATATCACTGGAGCGATGATGATAGAAGGTCTGTTAGGTTCGGTTAAGCCCTTTTCTCCAGAACTGCATCAGTTGCGACCATATCCCGCCAATCAATTTGTGGCAGCTTCGGTGCAGAAGTTGTTACTTGATTCGGAGGTGGTTCACTCGCATTCTAACTGTGCACGGGTTCAGGATCCATATTCTCTCAGGTGCATTCCGCAGGTACACGGTGCATCCAGAACGGCGTGGTTGCACCTGAAGGAAGCAGTTGAGCTGGAACTCAACTCAGTTACCGATAACCCAGTGATCATCAATCGAGATTCGACCATAAGCGGAGGTAATTTCCATGGGCAGCCATTGGCCTTACCGATAGATTATGCCTGCCTTGCGGCTTCCGAAGTTGGCAATATTTCAGATCGCAGGGTTTACCTATCGCTTGAGGGCGACACGCCGGGTGTGCCAAAACTGTTGATGAAAGAAACAGGAACAAATTCGGGATTCATGATTGTACAGTATACGTCTGCGGCGTTGGCCAGTGAAAATAAAGGACTTTGCTTCCCCTCCAGTGCTGACAGTATTCCTACTTCTCTTGGACAAGAGGATCACGTGAGCATGGGATCTATAGGTGCTAGAAAAGCAATGAAAGTAGTAGAAAATACCGAAAAGATTCTAGGAGTGGAATTGATGTGTGCAGCCCAGGCATTGGATTTTCACCAGCCATTGAAATCCGGTAAAATGATGACTGCTATGCACGCGCACGTGCGATCCAGAATTGATCATATCGAAGAAGACCAAATCATGTACGGAATTATGGAGAAATCCATTGAGCTGGTGCAATCTGGTGAATTAAAGAAACTAGGTAAGCGAATTGCGCTTAGTGAAAACATAGATTTTGATGTTCCCTTCGAATCAACTTTTGATACATATTAGAGATTTATGAAACAGCTTATAGGACCATTCAAACAACTTCTGACCATGGATCAGGTTCCCTTAAAAGGCCCCATCCGTGACGAAGAACTTCATGTTATTGAAGAAGGTGCTGTACTCATTGAGTTTGGGCTCATTTTGGAAGTGGGTGTGTTTGAGGCCATGGCTAAAAAATATACTGGGGAGGCCGATATCATCAAATTCAGCGAAGAGCTTATTTGTTTACCCGGGTTTATAGATTCTCATACACATATCTGCTACAGTGGCACGAGAGCCAGAGATTTTGGGTTAAGAAACGGTGGAAGCTCTTATCTGGAAATTGCCGAAAATGGTGGTGGGATCTGGGATACCGTGACGCAAACGAGGTTGGCCAATGAGCACGTACTTACTCAAAATGTGGTGTCACGGGCTAATAGACACTTGTCTGAAGGGGTGACTACCATCGAAGTGAAAAGCGGCTATGGGCTTTCCGTTGCTGAGGAATTGAAAATGCTGCGGTCTATCCAATCAGCCGATGGCTTGAGCTATGCTGATCTGGTTTCCACATGTTTGGCTGCTCATATCAAACCAAAGGATTTTTTTGGTGATAATGCTGGCTACCTGAACCACCTCGTACGTGAGCTGTTTCCTGTCATTAAACAGGAGAAACTCACCAACAGAATAGATGCCTTTGTGGAGCAGGGAGCATTTTCAGCGGAAGAGGTGAGGCCGTACTTTGATTTAGCCAAAGCTGAAGGCTTTGCGCTCACAGTGCACGCTGATCAGTTTCATGCCAGTGGCTCAGCCTTGGCTGTGGAAATGGGTGCTGTCAGTGCCGATCATCTCGAAGCGAGTACAGATAGGGAAATTGAAATTTTGGCGAAAAGCCATACCGTCGCAACCGCTCTTCCGGGAGCTTCTATTGGCTTGGGGTGTGATTTTACGCCGGCACGCAAGCTTTTAGATGCCGGTGCATGTCTGGCCATAGCCAGCGACTGGAACCCTGGGTCTGCACCCATGGGCGACCTGATCATGCAGGCATCCGCCTTGGCTACATTCCAAAAACTAACCAATGCCGAGGTGCTATCTGCCATTACCAACAGAGCTGCTCGTGCTCTGCAGCTGGATGACAGAGGTGTCTTGTCCAAAGGGATGAAAGCCGATTTTGTGCTATATCAAACTGGCCATTACAACGAGATATTATACCACCAGGGAAAACTCACGCCATCGGAGGTGTGGAAGGATGGGAAGCAGGTTTTTAAAAAGGATTAATTATGGATTTTAAGGAACAAATACGATTGGGAATACCCCACGAGCTACCTGAGGTAAAAACCTATGATGAAGAAATCAGTCATGCACCTGTTCGTAAGGATATCCTGAATCCTGATGAAAAAAAGCTCGCCATCAGAAATGCCCTTCGTTATTTCCCGAAGCAATGGCATGCAGAATTGGCAAGAGAGTTTGCAGAGGAGCTTCAGCGGTATGGTCGCATTTATATGTATCGCTTTCGCCCTGATTATGAAATGTATGCTCGGCCTATCTCAGAATATCCGGCTCAGTGTGTGGCAGCAGCTTCAATCATGCTGATGATCCAAAACAACCTGGATCCCACGGTAGCTCAGCACCCTCATGAGCTGATCACATATGGAGGCAATGGAGCCGTTTTTCAGAATTGGGCGCAGTATCTTCTCACAATGCAGTACCTCGCAGAGATGACCGAAGATCAAACGTTGCACATGTATTCAGGTCATCCTATGGGTTTGTTTCCTTCGTCAAATTCAGCCCCGCGGGTGATCGTGACCAATGGCATGATGGTGCCCAATTATTCAAAACCGGACGATTGGGAGCGGTTTAATGCGCTCGGCGTGACGCAATATGGTCAGATGACGGCAGGATCGTATATGTACATCGGTCCGCAGGGTATCGTGCATGGTACTACCATTACTGTGATGAACGCTTTTAGAAAAAAAATTGGCAATGAAAGCCCGGGCGGACGGGTGTTTCTCACGGCGGGTTTGGGAGGAATGAGTGGAGCACAGCCAAAAGCGGGGAATATTGCAGGGTGCGTAACCGTATGCGCCGAGGTTAACCCCAAAGCCGCAAAGAAACGTCATGCGCAGGGCTGGGTGGATGAGCTGATTGATGATATTTCTGTGTTGACCCAACGAGTGAGGAAGGCTCGCGCAAACCGGGAGGTTGTTTCTATCGCCTTCATTGGTAATGTGGTGGATGTGTGGGAGGAGTTTTTGAAAGCAGACGTTACTGTTGATATTGGGTCGGATCAGACCTCACTTCACAATCCATGGTCTGGTGGCTATTATCCGTGTGGTTTGAGTTTTGAGGAATCAAACGAGATGATGAAAGCCAGACCCGATCAGTTCAAAGAAAAGGTGCAGGAGTCGCTGAGAAGACAAGCAGCAGCTATCAATGCACATACAGAAAAGGGCACCTATTTCTTTGACTATGGAAATGCCTTCCTGCTGGAGGCGAGCCGGGCAGGTGCAGATATCATGGACGAACAGGGTGTTGATTTCAGGTACCCGTCCTACGTTCAGGATATCCTCGGGCCTATGTGCTTCGATTATGGGTTTGGCCCGTTTCGCTGGGTTTGTACTTCTGGCGACCCACAGGATCTTGAAAAAACGGATGCCATTGCGCTTCAAGTGATGAGAGAAATAAAAGCCTCGGCACCAACCGAAATCCAGCAACAGATGCAGGACAATATCAGGTGGATAGAAGAAGCCGGGCAAAACAAACTCGTAGTAGGCTCGCAGGCGCGAATCCTTTATTCAGATGCTGAAGGTAGAACCAAAATCGCACTGGCATTCAATGAAGCTATCTCAAGAGGTGAAATTTCAGCTCCTGTTGTGCTGGGGCGTGATCATCACGATGTGAGTGGTACTGATTCACCCTACAGGGAAACGAGCAATATTTACGATGGCAGCCAGTTTACAGCCGATATGTCCATCCATAATGTGATTGGTGACAGCTTTCGCGGAGCTACCTGGGTTTCTATTCACAATGGTGGTGGAGTAGGTTGGGGGGAGGTGAGCAACGGAGGTTTCGGTATGCTACTTGATGGATCGGATGAGACAGACCAAAAGGTGCGAAATATGCTTTTCTTCGATGTGAACAATGGAATTGCCCGCCGAAGTTGGGCACGAAACGATGAGGCCCTTTTTGCTATCAAAAGAGAAATGGATCGCTCGCCAAACCTGAAGGTGACACTGCCGGAGTTGGTTGAAGACGAAATTCTGAATAATTTGATCTAACTATGGCGCATTACTCAAAACCAGATCAGAATATATGGAAGGGACGGTTTTCTCTCGATTCACATTATATATATCAAAAAGTCGATTTTGCAGATTTATCAAAGCCTGAACCGATTCTTGGAGAGGAGAAAATCGCTTTTCTTGGGTATCAATGTGATGAGGGAGTGAGGCGCAATCAGGGGCGAGAAGGCGCTAAGGATGCTCCGGACATCATTCGTACGGCGCTTAGTACTTTTGCTAATCACCTGAGCGATACTACTACATTGATTGATTGTGGCAATGTGTCTTGCGACGATCAGGATATGGAGCAGGCCCATGCATTGATTTCCGATAAGGTGAAGGTGTTGCTGAACCAAAACTGCTTACCCATACTATTCGGGGGTGGGCACGATTTGGCGTATGCCCACTTTCGTGGAATAAAAAACCATTTACCCGGGACATCTAAAATTGGTGTTATTAACCTTGATGCGCATTTTGATCTGCGTCAGGTTGAGGGCAGAGGAAATTCAGGTACTCCTTTCAATCAGATCGCAGGCGAAACCGAAGAATTTAATTATCTGTGTTTGGGTATTCAGCCTCAAGCCAACCACAAAGGGCTCTATGCTACAGCAGATCAGCTAGGGGTTCAGTATTTAGAGATGGATGCTTTTCAGCAAGCAAATTGGACTCAGATTTCCGGTCTCATTGAAAACTTTATTTCAGGTGTCGATCACATTTATCTCACAGTAGATATGGATGGGTTTTCCAGTGCCTATGCGCCCGGTGTAAGTGCGCCATCCCCGCTGGGATTTGAGCCCAACATTGTGAGAAATACATTGTCCCTCATCAGGGCTTCAAAAAAACTGATCAGCGCGGATATTGTAGAGTTCAATCCCAAATTTGATCAGGACGGCCGTACCGCAAAGCTGGCTGCCTGGGTGGCGTATGAGTTGATATCATAAGACTTTTACTTGTGGTCAGGAGTTTTCTTCTGACATTGTCCGGTTGAATAAACCAACACCACAATTAATCTCTACTCTGAAAGTCATTCCCGAAGGGAACCTTATCAGCATTTATTTTGCCAAGTGTCGGGTTGAAAAACCAACACCAAAAAAGACTCCATTCTGGAGTGGCCTTTTTTCCTTTATTTAGGTGGTATCGTCAGCTGTTTCCAACTGAAAACCAAGTGTCCAGTTGAAAAACCCAACACCACAATTAACCTCTACTCTGAAAGTCATTCCCGAAGGGAATCTTATCAGCATTTATTTTGCCAAGTGTCGGGTTGAATAAACCGACACCAAAAAAGGACTCCATTCTGGAGTGACTAGCAAGCCGGAGAAAAAATCTCTGCTAGGTTTCGTGTCCTTCCGAGATGATATCAGGATTTACTTTTATGGATTTGTCGAGATCAAGTAAGGCGGGCTATATTAGTGTCTATCATCTTTTAAAGTAAAATGTTGGAGTGAAATAGCGACGTTTTTTCGTATAATTGGCGCATAAAACTAACAATCTACTATGAACGTCTTCAGTCGCAGTTGGCAAATCACAAAGCTTTCTTTCAGTGTAATCAATAAGGATCGGGAACTTCTATGGTTCGCCTTGCTGTCTTTTGTGTTCAGCACCA
Organism: Cyclobacteriaceae bacterium; assembly: GCA_039944535.1. Lineage (GTDB taxonomy): Bacteria > Bacteroidota > Bacteroidia > Cytophagales > Cyclobacteriaceae > JAMZMI01. The sequence goes on along the minus strand of JBDUYP010000010.1, from coordinate 190,773 downwards.
TGTTCGCGGTGGCTATGATCGTACCTTCAGTTTTGCCAGACCTGATGTCTGGCGAGGAGTCGATACAGACACTTGAGGTTTACCAATATGTGTTGATTTTCCTGACATATTTCGGGTTGGCGTTTATCGCTACATTTTTCAATGTTTGCGTTGTTTATACAGCAAAAGTCAGGTTTGAGGGAGGCAATGCCACCTTTGATGAAAGTCTCAAATTTGCATTCTCAAAACTGAAATTAATAGCTCAGTGGAGCGTACTTTCTGCCAGTGTTGGTTTGTTGCTGAAAGTGTTGGAACGCCTGGCAGCAAGCCTAGGTAAAGGGGGGGAGATTGTAGCAAGAATCATCATAGGTTTGATGGGAGCGGCCTGGAGTATTACCACTATTTTCGTAGTGCCAATTCTGGTCTATGACAATCTGGGCCCGATCGAAGCAGTGAAAAAATCCTTAAAGGCTGTAAAAGAAACGTGGGGTGAAAACATTGTTAAAAGTCTGGGTTTGGGCTTGATGACCTTTTTGGCTTTCCTGTTGATTGGAGTTGCAAGCGTAGGTCTGACCATATTGTTGGCTAATCAATTTGATATAGCAGGTCTGCTCGCCGGAATTGCAATTGGAGGCTGTCTCTTGCTTTTGACGGGATTGATTTTCAATGTTGCAAGTACCATTTTCACCACTGCTTTATATGTCTATGCCAGTGAGCAGATTGTAGCTACGGATTTTGATGAAGGCTTACTGAAAAATGCTTTTAAGTTTAAGAAGAAGTGATTTTGATAGACACTGATCCGTCATTACAGCGCAGGCGGGTGGCCGACTAGGGAAGTTTCATTGCACAAGTTTGGAATATTTATGCGATTCCTGCCTCCGCAGGAACCTTTTCTCCTTCTAGTCATTCCCGAAGGGAATCTTATCTCCTTCTATTTTGCCAAGTGTCGGGTTGAAAAACCCAACACCACAAAAGACTTCATTCTGGAGTGACGGACATATGACCAATTACTTGAACCTTTCACTCACTACCAGATCTTTCGATCCCGGTGTGTATTTGTAAAAGCCTTCGCCTGTTTTTACGCCTTTGAAACCAGCTGTCACCATATTGACTAGTAGAGGACAAGGTGCATATTTTGAGTTGCCAAAACCATCATAGAGTACATTCATAATAGCCAGACAGACATCCAATCCTATATAGTCGGCCAGTTGCAGCGGTCCCATTGGGTGCGCCATGCCGAGCTTCATCACGGTATCTATTTCATTTACCCCAGCTACACCTTCATAAAGCGAGTAGATAGCTTCGTTGATCATTGGCATTAAAATGCGGTTGGCAACAAATCCAGGATAGTCGTTCACCTCTACAGGCACTTTATTCAGGCTTTTGCTTAGTTGCATCACTGTGTCGGTAGTTTCAGCTGATGTGGCATACCCTTTGATCACCTCCACGAGCTTCATCACTGGTACGGGATTCATAAAGTGCATCCCGATCACTTTTTCCGGCCTTTTGGTTTCGGCGGCAATCTTCGTGATAGAGATGGATGATGTGTTCGTTGCTAGAATGGTTTTTTCCGGCGCGGCAGCATCTATGGTCTGAAAAATTTGCTTTTTGATATCAAAATTTTCGCTGGCCGCTTCCACTACCAGGTCAGCTTCGCTCACTCCGGCGATGATGTCGGTTCCGGTGGATATATTGGCAAGTGCCGATTGTTTATCCGCATCAGTGATTTTTTCCTTGCTTACTTGTCTATCCAGGTTTTTCTCGATCGTCTTCAGGGCCTTCTCAAGAGCCGCTTCACTGATGTCAATTAGGTTGACCTTGTTTCCAAATTGTGCGAAAACGTGAGCAATGCCATTGCCCATTGTGCCGGATCCGATTACAGTAATTTTCTTCATGGGGTGTTTTAATTTGATAGAATAATACTCGAATAAGGTTCGAGTACAAAAGACTCTTTAATCTCATCCAAATCCAAGCCAGCCGTGTAAATAGGCAGTGTAAAGTCACCATTCGACTGGATCGTTTTGATCTTTCCTGATAGGTTGTGTATGACCAGAAGTGTATTGCCTTCATGGGTTCTGGTGAATGCCATCAATTGATCATCATTGAGGTTATAGGCCTGAATATCTCCATACGTGAGCATTTCGTTCGAGCGTCTCAGTTTGATCAGTTTACGATAATGATTGAGTAGAGAGTTAGGGTCTTTGATTTGGTCCTCGGCTGAGATGGTTTTATCCGCCGAGTTATATTCAGCCTTCATCCAGCGGGTATTCATCTCGTTTTCAGACGACCAGGTCATTGGTTCCCTGATGTTTTCATCAGGTTTCAGACCTTTCATGCCAAGTTCCTCTCCGTAGTAGATATATGGACTCCCCGGCATGGTGAGTAGGATAGTACCCGCAAGGCGGGCTTTCATTTCATCATTTTCAAAAAACGACATCACCCTGTTTTGGTCGTGATTGGTGAGGAAAGTCGTATTGATAAACGAAGCATTATATTTTGCAAAACTGCTCTCACTATTTAGGTATTGCCCCATGGGCGATTGGTCTTCATCTACAGCCCAGGCGCTTCCTGCTATTGCCGCACTGACCATTTGCTCATTCTTAACAGTTTCCATGACTGAAAACGATACGTCGAAATTGAATAGTGCAGAAAAACCGGCAGCAAAGGGTGCCTGAACGGCGAGATCGCCCCAAACCTCACCAACCAGATATACATCTGACTTATAGGACTCCATAGTGGTTTTAAACTCTTTCCAGAATGCATGGTTGTCTTCAGCTCTGTGGTCGGGGTAGATGTGTCGGGCAGCATCTAGTCGAAAGCCGTCAACGCCTATGTCCTGCAACCAATACTTCCCAATGTCATAGACAGCCTCCCGAACTTTCGGGTTGTCATAGTTCAGGTCTGGCATTCCTTTCCAAAAAAAGGAAAAGAAGAGTTCGTCCTGACCTTCCACGTCATTCCATTGATTGATATTGTCACTGTCTCCTGTTGCTTCTTTGATCAGGTTACCTTCAGCTTCTATCTCTTCCATGGTAGCCCAAATAAAGAAATCGCGGAACTCTTTGTCGCCAGACAATGCGGCCTGAAACCAGGGATGCTCGCTAGAGCAATGATTGATAACTAAATCCAAAATAATTTTGAGGTTCCGCTTATGCGCTTCTTCAAGGAGGTTTTTGAAGTCAGCCATGGTGCCATAGTCGGGATGAATCCCACGGTAATCTGAGACATCATATTTGTGATAGGAGGGAGACGGGCTGATGGGCATGAGCCAAATGGCTTCTACGCCAAGATCAGCGATGTAATCCAGTTTGGATGTGAGCCCGTTGAGATCGCCAATACCATCGCCGTTAGAGTCTGCAAAGGATTGCACAAAAACCTCATAGGTTACCGCTTGTGGCCATCTTATGGGTAATTCTTGGCTTGTGTCTAATGGTTTTTTCACAGAACAGCTAAAGGCTATCGTAAGGGCAATAATAGGGGTGAAGGCTCTCATGGATATCAATTGGTTTTAGTGGGAGGCTCATTTCTCATTCAACTTCAAAATCATATAACTCATGCCAGGAACGGTCAAGCTAAGTTCGCTCTCATCGCTGTAACCTGTAGTGCTGGTTTTGGAGAATGAAAATTCATTGTTTCCTACGGCACTTACTTCATCGGAGGTAATGCCGAATGTCTGCCATGCAGGCTCAGGAATCTTTATTTTGGCCTGCTGTTCATGCTCGTCAAAATTCACTGCGACAAGTAAGACCTGCTCTGACGTATGTCTCACAAAAGTGTAAACTTTGTTTGAGTAGCCGGTATAGTCTTCATTTCTGTTGTAATAATGCAGGTCATAAAACTCGCCATCTCGCAGGGCTAGTTCCTCGTTGCAAGCCTTCATTATTTGAATATATGCAGATCGTAGAGCTTTTTGATTGTCAGATAAACCACCTCCGTCAAATTTACCTTCGTTTACCCATTTTAGATGCTGCCGCACACTCCAGTAATCGAAGATTGTAGTTCGTCCATCGTCCCATGCAAAGCCGCTTTCACCCTCGCCGGGTTCACCCACTTCCTGTCCAAAATAGAGCATAACAGGGCCTTTGTGCATGAATGCAGATACTGCCATCATTGGGATCCCTTTGTTCATGTCTCCTGCAAAATATGGCGAAGCTATTCGCTGCTCGTCATGATTCTCCAGGAATCGCAGCATGTTGGCACCTATTCCGTCCTGTCTTTGCCAGATGGTCGTGATATCATCTGTAGAGGCATGACCCTGAATGATGTGCTTCAAGGTGTCGTACATTTCCACTTTGTCATATAGATAATCAAACCCGCCGGTAAAGATGTAGTCGCGGTAAGCATTTGGGTTATATATCTCAGCCGTGAAAGTAATGTTTGGGTACTCAGCTTTGACTTCTTTTATGGCCCAGTCCCAAAACTCTACAGGCACCATTTCGGCCATGTCGCAGCGAAAACCATCAATATCTTTTGAAGCCCAGAAGAGTAAGATGTTTTTCATTTTGAGCCAAGTGTCTGGGATTGGGTCAAAATGCTTGGCTCTATCATTCTCATAATCTACTCCGTAGTTCAGTTTTACCGTTTCAAACCAGTCGTGGATGGAAGGTTTGGCAGAGAATACATCATTTCCTGTGGCCTTAGCGGGATGCTCACGATAAAAACCATCTTTATTTGGGTATTCGAAATTAGATGATGCTTCGTATTCTTCTGGAACCACAAACGCTTGCCCCGGTATGTAATAGAAGTTATTGTTTGGGGCAAAGTCCATGTCTGTATCGTCGTTTTCACCGAGATCAACTACATCTTTGGGTTTGGCATCTGAGGCATAATTTCTAGCTACGTGGTTGGGTACAAAATCTATCAAAACCTTCATGCCTGCTTTATGAGTACGCTTCACCAGAGATTCGAATTCCTGCATCCTTTCATTGACATTTTCTGCCAGGTCGGGATTTACGTCATAATAATCTTTGATCGCGTAGGGGGAGCCCGCACGTCCTTTTACCACATCAGCATCGTCCAGAGGTATGCCATACTCAGTGTAATCAGTAAGCACAGCGTGCTCGATCACCCCGGTGTACCACATATGTGTGATCCCCATTTTGTTTATTTCCTTGAGCGCTTTATTAGAGAAGTCGTTGAACTTACCTACGCCATTTTCCTCAACCGAACCCCATTTTTTGTTGGTGGTGTTGGTGTTGCCAAATAAACGTGTAAATACCTGATATATGATCGGTCGGGTGTTCATTGTTAGGGCTGAGTTGCTTTGTTTTTCTGAGGCTGCTTGCTTTGGTTGGCATTGCACCAACCAAAAAGCCCCGATAATAAATATCAGGGCCGTTCGTATGAATGTTTTGCTTTTAAGCATTTGTATTGATATTGTTCAAATCTTCGAATGCTATCTTAAGTCTCTCTACGAAGCTTTTCTCAGCTTCTCTTAACCAAACACGCGGATCGTAGAATTTCTTGTTTGGACTGTCGTCACCCTCAGGGTTTCCGATTTGCCCTTGCAGGTATCCTTCTTTAGCCGCATAATAAGCTCTGATTCCATCCCAGAATGCCCACTGAGTATCAGTATCGATATTCATTTTGATAGCTCCATATTCTATCGCTTCTCTGATTTCTTCTCTCGAAGAACCAGACCCACCATGGAATACAAAGTTTACTGGGTTTTTACCTGTGCCGAATTTCTCCTGGATGTAATCCTGAGAGTTTTTCAAAATCTTAGGAGTAAGCTTAACATTACCAGGCTTATATACACCGTGAACATTACCAAAAGCCGCAGCAATGGTGAAGTTAGGGCTGATTTTCTTTAGCTCCTCATACGCATAAGCAACTTCTTCTGGTTGGGTGTATAGTTTAGAACTGTCAATGTCAGTGTTGTCCACACCGTCTTCTTCACCTCCGGTTACGCCGAGCTCAATTTCCAGAGTCATGCCCATTTTGGACATTCTCTCGAAATACTTTTTACAAGTCTCGATGTTTTCTTCAATCGGCTCCTCCGAAAGGTCAATCATGTGAGAGCTGAAAAGCGGAGATCCGGTTTTCTCAAAATGTTCTTCGTTGGCAGAAATCATTCCATCCACCCAAGGCAAAAGTTTCTTTGCTGCATGGTCGGTGTGCAAGATTACAGATACACCGTATTTTTCTGCCATTTGGTGCACGTGCTGCGCACCGGCAACAGCACCGGCAACAGCTGCGGCTTGTCCGTCATTGCTAAGGGCCTTGCCAGCAATAAACGCTGCTCCTCCGTTAGAAAACTGTACGATAACTGGTGCTTTTAAATCTCTGGCTGTTTCCAGAACCCCGTTGATTGTGTTAGTGCCAATGGTGTTGACTGCAGGCAGTGCAAAGTTGTTTTCATTAGCGTAATTGAGTAGGTCGGTGGCTTCCTGACCCGTAAGTACTCCTGGTCTGAATTTCATACCTTGGTATTTAGGATTTTTAGTTTTTGGCAAATATAAGACTATCCTTTTTACGATTCATACGGATTGAGATTCTATTAAAACTAACATTGTTTTACTGTGAATTATCTATTTTAACCTCCTAAGTAAGCGGTTTCTTTGAGAATTATGATGGAATGTGCCATTGAGCTTATTTAAATCGTTTGTATAAAATTTTGGAGCGCAAATCTGTACTTACGGGTTTCATCCAAAAAGAACCTAACCTGAAAATGAAATGAAAAAACCTGCACTTTCCGTAGCTCAAATCTGGAACATGAGCATGGGCTTTCTTGGTATTCAATTTGGCTTTGCGCTGCAAAATGCGAACGCCAGTCGGATACTTCAGAATTTTGGAGCTGATGTTGAGCATTTGTCGTGGTTTTGGCTAGCAGCACCCGTCACAGGGCTTGTTGTACAGCCTATTATCGGTCACTACAGTGACAAAACGTGGAACAAGTGGGGCAGGCGGAAGCCTTATTTTTTAGTTGGGGCTGTGCTGGCTTCAATAGCCTTATGTCTGATGCCAAATTCGGGAGCATTGGCGTCTGTTATCCCTCCGATGTTCGTTGGGGCGGGTATGCTCATGATCATGGATGCCTCAATCAACATTTCCATGGAACCTTTCAGAGCCCTTGTAGGTGATATGTTGCCATCAGAGCAACGAACCGCGGGTTTTTCAGTGCAGGCTACACTCATAGGTATAGGCGCTGTTGTAGGTTCCTTTCTTCCATATATTCTGGCCGAATGGGTTGGGGTATCAAAGGTCGCCCCGGCAGGTGAAGTTCCCGACAATGTGATTTTCAGCTTTTACGTTGGGGCTGTGATATTTATCACCACCATTATTTGGACTGTAGTCAAAACAAAGGAATATTCACCTGAAGATCTCGCAAGATACAATGGGGACGAGCCCGACACAGAAGGAGGTAGTTTGATGAATGTCTTCTCGGATTTTGCAGCTATGCCAAAAACCATGAAGCAGCTAGGACTTGTACAGTTTTTTAGTTGGTTTGGGCTTTTTTCTATGTGGGTGTTTACCACACCAGCCATTGCTCAGCATGTGTATGGAACGGCAATAGGAGACTCATCATCTGAAGCTTATAATGATGCAGGTAACTGGGTAGGGGTGATGTTCACCGTTTACAATGCAGTATCAGCTCTTTTTGCCATGCTTCTACCAACGATTGCGGCTAAAATTGGAAGAAAGCGCACCCATGCTCTGGCACTGCTGATTGGGGCAGTTGGGTTTCTGTCTATTTATTTTATCAAAGATCCGTATTGGCTGCTCATGTCTATGGTGTGTGTGGGTTTCGCATGGGCTAGCATATTGTCTATGCCGTACGCTATTTTGGCCGGAGCAATTCCGGCGAGGAAGATGGGTATATACATGGGTATTTTCAATTTTTTTATAGTGATTCCACAAATAGTAAATGGAGTAATCGGAGGATCTCTGATCAAAAGGGTGTTTGACTCACACGCGATTTATGCCTTGTTGATTGCAGGAATATCCTTTTTGATAGCAGCTATTTGCGTGAGATTTGTGGACGATAAAGACGAAGTAGTAAAAGTATGAATATAAGATTTCGGGTGAATGCCCATACCGTCTGGGGACAGGAAGTGTATGTTTCGGGAGGCGCAAAAGAGCTTGGCCAGTGGGATGTGGATAAGGCAGTGAAGATGTATTGTGTGGATATTGATATCTGGGAATTGAAGCTTAAAATAACGACAGGAAAATCATTAGATTATAAATACCTGATTAAGGATGAGCTTGGTAAAGTTCTGAAGGAGTTTGGAGTGAGCCGAACTCAGGATTTAATGGCCGCTAGTGATATTGAAATTATTGATACATGGAGGTACGCAGATTCCCCTGAAAACAATCTTTATAGTTCTCCATTTTACAAGTCATTCTTCAAGCGAGAGAAGGTTAAAAAAACCATCAAAAAACCAACAAAAATTAAAGCTGGAAGTTCGATGATTCGCTTCCAAATCAGAGCGCCCAGAGTAGGCAAAAACTATAGTGTTGGGGTGCTGGGTTCTGAGGAGTTTTTTGGGAATTGGAATCCTCAAAAAGTGGTGATTCTGGATGGTGCAAATTATCCATTTTGGTCTGTTGAAATAGAGGCCAAATCACTGCCGGAGCAACTCGAGTACAAGTACGTAATTGTCGATACGGAAACGAACAACATAGTTGCATGGGATCAAAATAACAATAGAGTGTTGCGCGCAGATGAGGTTCTCTCTGAGAAAGGTTTAGTAATCCGATCAGATGAATATTTTGCACATCCCGACGATGGGTGGAAAGCAGCAGGCACGGCCATACCTGTATTCTCGATTCGTACTGAAGATGGAGCAGGGGTAGGAGAGTTTCCGGATATTAAAAAAATGATTGACTGGTCTGTGAAAACCGGGATGAAAGTCCTCCAGATTTTGCCTGTGAATGATACCGTAGCATCCCATACCTGGGTGGACTCATATCCCTATGCTGCCATCTCGGTTCACGCCCTTCATCCCATGTATGCCAGCATGAAGGTAATGGGTGAATTAAAGGATAAGAAGCTTCAGACGGAGATGGATAAAGAAGCTAAACGGTTAAACGATCTGCCGGAGGTTGATTATGAAGCTGTAATGAAATTGAAGTCAAGATTCTTTAAGTATAGCTTTGATCAAAACAAGTTAAACTTTCTGAATTCTAATGAGTTAAGTGTATTCATTGAACAAAATAAAAGTTGGATAATCGCTTATGCGGTTTTTTCATTTTTAAGAGATAAGCATGGTACGCCAGACTTTTCACTGTGGGGAGATCAGGCACAGATGACTGATGAAGAGTTGTTGGCTTTCGCTGCATCAGATCAACCGCATTACGATGATATTGCGGTACATTATTACATTCAGTATCATCTGGATAAACAGCTCAAAGACGCAACAGAATATGCCCGCCAAAATGGGGTGGTTTTAAAAGGAGATATTCCGATTGGTATTTTCAGACATAGCGTAGATGCATGGAGGTGGTCACACTTATTTCACATGGAAAACCAGGCTGGGGCTCCTCCTGATGACTTCTCTGTTACTGGTCAGAACTGGGGATTTCCTACCTACAACTGGGAAGCTATGGCTGCCGAAAATTTCTCCTGGTGGCGGAGTAGAATGATTAAAATGGCGGAGTATTTTGACGTATTTCGGATTGATCATATCCTTGGTTTTTTTAGAATTTGGGAGATGCCTCCGGAGGCCGTAGAGGGTATTATGGGCAGGTTCAATCCGGCCTTGCCTTTGCATGTTTCAGAGCTAGAAGCAAATGGCATTCATTTTGATTATGGCAGGATGTGCAAACCTTTTCTTCCGGCAGAAATTGTCCATGATATTTTTGGTCATAATGCTGAGTATGTGTTTCAGAATTTTCTGAATGAGAAACACCCAGGTATGATGGTTTTAAAAGAAAGGTTTGATACTGAAAGAAAGATTAAAAATTACCTAGATGAGCAGGTGCAAAATTACCCGGATAAGACAGAGTTTTATGAGCAATTGAGACACCAACTTTATCGCCTTCCAGCGGAGGTTATTTTCCTGGAAGCGCCGGATTCTGATGGCTGTTATAACCCTCGGATTGGGATGCATTCGACTTACTCATATCAGTGGTTATCAGAAGATCAAAAACAAAAACTTGATAGGCTTTACAACCACTATTTTTATCACAGGCACAATGACTTTTGGAGGGACAGTGCTATGCAAAAACTACCTATGCTCAAGGATGCTACGGACATGCTGATTTGTGGTGAGGACCTGGGAATGGTTCCGGCTTGTGTGCCTGGGGTTATGAATGAATTGCAGATTTTGAGTTTGGCAGTTCAACGCATGCCCAACGATGATAGAGGTTTTTGGCATCCATCGGACATTCCTTACTCATACGTTACCACCACAGGGAGTCATGATGTATCCAACCTCAGGGAATGGTGGTTAGAGGATAGGGAAGCTACTCAACGGTTTTATAATGATATACTTGGATTTTTTGGGGAGGCTCCTGAGCAATGCGAGTCGTGGGTGACACTACCCATTATCAGGCAGCACCTATACTCTCCGGCTATGCTTGCTATTTTTCCTATCCAAGACATCTTGGCTATGAGCGATGAGCTAAAGAGAGAAAATTGTTTGGAGGAAAGAATCAACGTGCCGGCTATCATACCCCACTATTGGAAGTACCGATTGCATATCAGTGTGGAGAAACTTTTAGCGGCAGAAACTTTCAATAATAATCTCGCTGCTATGGTTGATGAATGCGGCAGGTTTACAGATTATTAGTGCATATCAAACACTTTGATTACTGGCACTTGCTCATTGAAAAAGTTGATGATCCAGTGCCAGATCTCTTCATTTGTGTTGGCTTTTTGCACTCCAGGATTCTGTAGGTTTAGACGAGTTACGATGCGGTTGTATTGTGAGCTATCTATGTCATATAGATCCATGAGTCGCTGTTTCACGCTATCCTGCGCGATGAATTTGGAGTAGGTCAGTGTTTCTTTGTCTTCCTGCTTCACTTCCGCTGCTTTTCGCTTCTCCTTTTCATCTCTGCTGAAATATGTCAGTGGTCCTTCCAGCGTCACTCCTCCGGCTGGTACGCCTCCAATTCCTTCGCCCCCGCCGGCAATGATTTTCCCGGGCTGATATTTAGACTCTTTCATTTCCACCGAAACTCCCGCAACATGTATGGGTTCATACTGAAGGTTTAAAGGCACCTTGAATTCGGAATCTGCATATATGGTGATGGAGGGGAGCAGTACAGAATCTTCTGGTAAAACTACTTTCAGATAGCTATCGAGGTGCTCAGGTGTGATTCTGACGGTGTGTTTTTGATACCCGACAAATGAAAATTGGATAGTATCTCCCTTTGCGGCAATGAGGTCAAACTTTCCATTAATGTCACTGACTTTTCCCATGCCATTGGTTTTGTTATAAATGTGAGCAAAACCAATTTCTTCATTCTTTTCATTCACTACCTTTCCGGCAATATTTGTTTGTGCCAAACCAAGTGAGGTGAAATACAAATAGAATATGCCGTAAGTCATCCATTTCATAGGGTAAAGAAACAAACAAATTGATAGTTTGAGTTTCAGCACTAATGGATTTAACATTTATTAATAGCTTCTGCTGTAATCCAAAGTCTGGTTATGGTTCGTATTTGAAAAGATGGACAAGCTGACTAATACAAAGATCAGTGTGATTATCCCAACGCTGAATGAGGAGAACAATATAGGGAAGAGGCTTAAATTCTTCACGAACCATAAGCAACGGAATTTGTTTGAAGTCATCGTTGTAGACGGGGTGAGCACAGACCGAACGATTGATGAGATTACATCAAATGATCATTTGACCCTTCTTCATTCCAAAACTGCTTGCAGGGCTGTTCAGATGAATTTGGGTGCCGCTCAAGCCTCTCACGATATATTGTATTTTGTGCATGCGGATGTCATACTCCCGGATTCTTTTTTTGATGACATCATGCGAGCAGTGAAAACCTACAAAATTGGAGGATACAGATATCAATTTGATTCGAATAGGGTGCTGCTCAAGCTTAATGCGTTTTGCACGCGTTTTCCGATGGCATGGTGTGGGGGAGGTGACCAAACTCTTTTTATTACCAAAGAATTGTTTCAAAAGCTCGATGGGTTTGACGAGCGCTACTGTGTGATGGAGGACTTTGATCTCGTAAGGAGATCAAAGCGTTTCGCCAAATATCATATCATACCCAAAAATGTGATTGTATCTGCTCGTAAGTATGATCGAAATGGTTACCTAAAAGTCCAGATAGCTAATTTGAGGGCTTTTAAAATGTTCAGAAAGGGTGCTGACCCTGGGAAAATACGAGCTTATTACAAAGAGGCATTGAGCCTTGAGGACTATTGAGCATAAAAAAAAGGTCGCACATGTCGACCTTTCTTAATTATAAGTCAACTGTTAATTTAATCAACGTTGATCCATGAGTTTAGCAATGCGCTCTGCTCATCTGTCATATTTTCATCAAGCTCCAGGGTATATCCGGTCATAACCTCTACTGAGATTGCTTTGGCTTTTAGCTTTTTCTTTTTCAACTTTCCCTTCTTTTCTCTCAAGACTGTATAATATACTTTGTCTCCCGCTTCTCCTTCTTCTTTAAAATTGGCGATAGTTTCGGCAGTATTGGTCATGGTAATATCCTCGCCATTAATGTTTATCAGAATGTCGCCTGTTTGTAGTCCAAGATCTTTTCCAAAGCTGTTCATTTCAGAGATATCCGCAATTAGAACCTGACCATCTTCGTTTACGCTGAGCGAAACATTTCCAAAACTGATCACCTGGGTTGCGTGTGGCTCGGAATAATTCACTCCGACCCAGCCTAGAATTTCTTTGAATGGGAGCGGTTCGTCTCCTGCAACATATGTGTCGAGAAATTCACCGATCTCTGGATAGGTAAGCTGTGTAATTACCTCAAAGAGTTTATCATCATCAAACGAAATGTTTTTACCATATTTTTTGGCTAACTCCCTCATCAACCATTGCAGGTCTTTTTCTCCTTTGGAGTACTTCAGCAGGCTTATATCCAAACACATGCCTATTAAGGCTCCTTTTTGATACACATTGCCATAAAGTGGTTCAAACTCTTCATCCAGAATGTTTTCGCTCATTTCTGTAAATGAGATATCCGGCCCAAACCTTTTAGTATTGCTCATTTTTTTTCCTAACTCCGCAAGGAATTCTTCGGTTGTGAAAAAGCCGTATTTGCCCTGCACGTGAATGGCGCTGTACTCAGTCACACCTTCGTATAGCCACAGGTGTTTGGACATTTGAGGGTTGATATAATCAAACTCACCTATCTGTTTTGAGTGGATATTTAGTGGTGTTACGATATGAAAGAATTCATGAGCTGCCACGTCTTTTATGATTTGGCCTATTCTGTCGCCGGCTCTTTCCGGAAAATAATAAAGTGATGAATACGAGTGCTCAAGTGCACCGTAACCCCCGGAAAGGGTTGGGCCATCGAATAATGTAACCAAATATGCGTATCGATCCACAGGTAACTCTCCTCCAAGGTATTGGCTTTGAGCCTCCATAAGCTCATCTATGTTGTCCATAATTTCAGCAGCTGTCATCACGCTGTTTTGAGAATACACAGAAACCAAAACTTCAGCATTGGCTATTTTCTTAGTTACAGTATCAGGGGCACAATACATGATAGGCCCATCCGCCAAAAAGTTGAAGTCCTCAGCGGAAAACACATCTTCCGTTGTGCTAATTGCTTCCTTTAGAAGTGCTGAAGAACCGTAAAGAGTCTCAGGGTGCTTTACGGTGACATTATACGGGGCAAACTTCTTCCCATCAATGTACCCGATTAGTCCAAAGGTGTTCATCACGTAGAGTTCGTCTTTGGTTATTTCAGTTCCTCCTGGCTCAAAAACGACATTTTTGCTATCAGCTCCGTATGTGTCTGTCTCGTCTCTGGTGTCGTCCACCAGATATGATATTGTAGTGAGTTTAGTCGCGTCGCTTATTTTCCACCTGTTGGTAGATACATTTTCCACGGATAGTTCAATGCCTTCAGCATCGTACGCTTTGAACTCACTGACAAACCGACCAAAATCGGAGATGGAATAGGTTCCAGGTACTATTTTGGCCATGTGGTACTCTACAGCGTCATCGGTAACGGCTGGCACTTGAATTGTCACAGGCACTTTATCGTTGGCGGTTGCGGTTAGGTTTATTTCTACTTGATAACTCTCGGGATTTTGAGCTAGTGAACTCAGAGAAATTAAAATTGCCCCGAGATATGTAATGTGTCTTTTCATCGATTAAGTTTTATGTCCTACAAATAGAACGGTTATGTCCATTTATCACTTGGTTCTTTTATGCCAGTGGTTGCTCTACCCAAACTAGTGGTTGCATAGGCTTTTCTACGAATCAATTCAATAAAAGAAATATGGTCTCACCATTGGGCGGGCAATATTCTATATTTGCGGCTCAATAAAATATGAAAATGTCAAAAAAGAGCTTCAACAGAACTACAATTACAGCAGCCTTACCATACGCGAATGGACCGGTACACATTGGACACCTCGCGGGGGTTTATGTGCCGGCAGATATCTATGCCCGATATCTCAGAGCAAAGGGGGAGGACGTAGCTTTTATATGTGGATCTGATGAACATGGTGTGGCCATTACACTAAAAGCCAGAAGGGAAGGAGTAACACCTCAGCAAGTGGTGGATAAGTATCACGAGCAGATCAAAGGCTCATTTGAAAAGTTTGGGATAAGTTTTGATACCTACTCCAGAACCAGCTCCAAAACGCACCATAAGACCGCTTCTGATTTTTTTAAGGATCTATACGATAAAGGCAAATTTGTAGAGAAGACCTCAGAGCAGTTCTTTGACCCAAAGGAAAAGCAGTTTCTTGCAGATAGATATATAAAAGGCACATGCCCTACATGCTCGTTTCAAGATGCATACGGTGACCAATGCGAAAGTTGCGGGTCAACGTTGAGTCCAGGCGAGTTGATCAACCCTAAATCCATGCTCAGTGGTGAATCTCCTATCATGAAAGAGACCAAGCACTGGTATTTTCCACTAGATCAATATGAGTCATTCCTGAGAAAATGGATTATTGAGGATCACAGCGAATGGAAGCCGAATGTATCGGGCCAGTGTAAAAGCTGGTTGGACAATGGCCTCAAACCAAGACCAATGACACGAGATTTGGATTGGGGAATACCCGTTCCGGTTCAAGGAGGAGAAGGTAAAGTTCTATATGTTTGGTTCGATGCGCCTATAGGTTATATCTCTGCCACCAAAGATTGGGCTGAGTCTGTTGGGAAGAACTGGGAGGACTATTGGAAGAAAGGTGATACCCGATTGGTACACTTTATTGGTAAGGACAATATCGTATTTCATTGCATCATTTTTCCTTCATTGCTCAATGCTGAAGGGAGTTATATTTTACCAGAAAATGTGCCGGCCAACGAGTTTCTTAATTTGGAGTCTAACAAGATTTCCACTTCCAGAAACTGGGCTGTTTGGTTGCATGAATACTTAGAGGATTTCCCTGAGAAGCAGGACGTCCTTCGCTACGTATTGACAGCAAATGCTCCTGAGACAAAAGACAATGATTTTACCTGGAAGGACTTCCAAACCCGTAACAACTCTGAACTGGTTGCCATATTTGGGAATTTTGTGAATAGAGCTGTTGTGTTAACTCATAAGTATTTTGATGGTCAGGTACCTACCAGGAATGAACTTCAGCCGGTAGATGATGCGGTGATTGAGGCGATAAAAACCTTTCCCGGAAAAATTGAGCAATCACTGAATCAATACAAATTCAGAGAAGCACTAGGACACTTGATGGATTTGGCAAGGGTAGGCAATAAATACCTGGCTGACACAGAGCCATGGAAACTCATAAAGGTAGATCCGGACCGTGTGCCCACGATTATGAATATTGCTCTGCAACTTGCAGCTAGCCTTACGATTTTGAGTGAACCATTTTTGCCTTTTACATCAAACAAACTAAGAGAGTTATTAAATCAGGAAGAATTAGGATGGGATCAGGCAGCATCGATCAGCCTACTTGCTGATGGCACTCCACTTCAAAAGGCAACTTTACTTTTTGAGAAAATTGAGGATGAGGCTGTAGAGGCTCAGGTGAATAAATTAATGCAAACCAAAATGGCAAACGAAGCAGAAGAGACAAAAGTAGCTCCGGCTAAAGAAGTGATCAATTTTGATGATTTCATGAAAATGGATTTGAGAGTTGGAGAGATCAAAACAGCGGAGAAGGTAGAAAAATCCAATAAACTCTTGAAGTTTACCGTGGATACAGGTCTGGATCAAAGAACGATTCTTAGTGGAATAGCCAAATATTTCGAAGCAGAAGATATGGTGGGAAAGAAAGTGGTCGTGCTTACCAATCTGGCTCCTCGAAAGATTATGGGGGTGGAGTCTGAAGGAATGATTCTTTTTGCTGAAAATGCAGACGGCACTTTGGTGTCTGTAGCTCCCGATTCGAGCAGCGAGAATGGAGCAACCATTGCATAAACCATAGCACCGACAGTAAGAATTCCTTCGTTAAAGAGGAATTCTTGCTTTTTATGGAGGTATATGGCTTGTTCACCGAAATAATAATTCGCTGATCTTCGTTATTGTGGATATTAGCGCATTGATTAAAGAAAACTATCAAGTGTATAGAGCCATAGCCATAGATGATGACCCATTAGCCTTACTAATCGTGAAGAGGTTTTGTTCAAGATTGGATAATATCGACCTTGTAGAAACCTATTCTGATTCGGTGAAGGGAGCTAATGATATAGTTAATCAAAACCCAGATATTGTTTTTCTTGATATGGAAATGCCTGATTTATCCGGTTTGGAAATTCTAAAAGGACTGGGGGATTCTCTAAAGGTTGTGGTCGTTTCATCAAACCTCAATATGAGGGAAGATGCTTTGGGTTTAAATGCTGCCGCATTCCTTCATAAGCCTACAAGCTTTCTTGCCTTTGAACAGGTAGTAGAAAAAATTACGCTCGGTTCTAACTATATGAGTGCCTGATCTAAGTCCTATCAAATAACCTTTTAAGGTGCAAGTCCAGCGTTTTCATACTTTGAAAACCGACATCTTCTATTTTTCCACAATCAACCTTTCCGTACGTGTTTGCGCGTTTGTTATTATCTGTATCAAATAAACTCCGGTAGGTAGGTCCATTTCTATTTTACTGAAATGAGATTGAACCGACTTAATCAGCCGGCCGGTGATTGTTGAGATATTTATTTGTTCGATTGTGTCCGTATCACCTATCAAATCAATGTTACCATTGGTTGATGGGTTGACAATTGATAACTCATTAAGTGAGATGGAAGTGTTATTTAGAATGGGGGTGTCAATGGTTTCTCTTACCTCTTCTCCACAGTCCATTGAGATGATGTTTTCATTTTCTAAAAAACCAGAAGAATTCAATGTTTTTCCATCGAAAGCAGGGTAATCAATAGGGTATCGCTGTGCTCGAAATATACTATTACTCACAAGACTGGTTGAATATTGCTCATGTATTTCAATACCTTGAGGGTTTGTATAGCTCCAATACAGATTGCCATCTTTGTCTATTTCACTGATCCGGCCAATAGAAGATTCACATATCAGAAGATTTCCGTTGGACAAGGATTCAACTCCTGATTTTCTCGCCTGTATCATAGTCTTATCTAAGATTTTCCCACTCCATGAGAAGGTGGATGTTGCAGGTGCAAAAGTGTTGTTACTCATCGCATAGGTTCCTTCTGATAGCAAAGGGGTGATGATTTCAATCGAGCTGGAAACAACTTCATCAGATCCTCCGGGAGTGATATTGTCTGCTGGTTTGTTGTTGAATACAGTTATGCTACCCTGATCGGGGTAACCATTCAGAACCCATTTTGGGTCATGTTGTCCGCTTAATACCTGATTCTGGGAAGTGCCTCTGTTATACACCTGTGGGTTGCCCCATCTCCAGATAATATCGCCACCCATTCCACTATTACCACCGGTATGGGTGGCTGCCTGTTCAGAGGATACGCTATGATCTATAATATAGATCTCATTCAGATTTCTAGCCGAGAATAGAATTTGATCCAAATCTTCATTGTAGTCTATTCCGTTGATATGTGAAAAGTTAAAACGTTCTTCAATGTTGTAGTTTATGTTTACTAATTCTGGGTGCTCTGATACTGTGCCATAGTTTTTTTTAGATGGATATATATCTTGAACCAAGTGATCAAACAACTTCCATTCCCAAACGATTTCGGCGGATGAACTTCCGACAGTTTTGAGTTCTACGATTTTATCAAGCTTAAATGTTTCGTCGGTGTTCACTGGGGTTCTTCCAGATGAGGTCATTTCAGCTTTAGAATAATAATCATAGACAATGCATAGTATGTTGCCGTTGGGCAGAGGCTCAATGTCATGATGAAGGCCAAAGTCATTAGCTTCAAGATTGTATGCCCAAAGTAAGACATTGTCCCAATTCCGTAATTCCAAAAACTTTTCCCCTGCTCTTATCATATTCCCATTTGGAAGCAGATACGCCGACCGGTTTGCTTCGTCACGAAAAGTCCACTCATTGATTACTCCTCCGCAGTTATTGATGAGAAATACGCTGGTGTGAGATTCGGGAGCGAATAATGTGTAGCCAGAGGAGGCTTCAGTATCTAAAAAGGTGACTCCTATTGTGGGGGTGTTTTGAGCAGATGCGCAAAAGAAGATATTCGCAAATAAATAGATTGATATTGCTGTCTTAATGCTGAGAAGTTTGATCATTGCGGGTTGTCTAATCTTGACACCAAATTTAGACAAGGATTCTGAGGATAGTTTGTCGTCTATTGAGATGTAGCACCTTTTGAAAAAAAAAACGTCAATATGAGTATTTCAATTCCGGATATCTCTACAGACTTTCAGAAATCACCCATCCGCCACTCCAGCAAGCCTGGAAGTTGAAACCGCCTGTTAGGGCGTCAATATTTAAAACTTCGCCAGCCAAATAGAGACTTGGAAATCTCCGACACTCAAAGGTGTCAAGATTGATCTCGCTCAAGTCGACACCTCCACAAGTAACAAATTCTTCTTTGAAAGTGCTTTTGCCATTGACATGGTAAAGCCCCTGAGTGAGTTCTTCCGTGAGCTTATTGATTTGCTTTTTGGATAGATCCAGATTAAGTAAATCCTCATCTATTTCTGATATAGCACAAATCCGTTCCCAAAATCGTCTGGGAAGATCGAAGAGTGGGTAATTGACAGTCTTTCGTTTGGAATAATTTGATTTTAGCGCGGAGATTTGCGCCCTGACCTGTTCTTGTTTGAGGTCCGGGGTGAAGTTAAGCATGATTTGAAAGCGATATCCCATTTCCTTGAGGCCCAAAGCTCCCCAGGCCGATAATTTCAATACTGCCGGGCCGCTCAGTCCCCAGTGTGTGATAAGCATGGGCCCCTCATCTTCAAGTTTGGTTTTTGCCACTTTGACTTTGACTTGCCTAAAACTCAATCCTTCCAGATCTTTTATGCGAGCATCAGAAATATTAAATGTAAAAAGCGAAGGGGCGAGTGCGGTGGACTGAAGTCCGAGTTTGGTCAGCACAGCCATTGATGAAGGAGAAGATCCAGTGGCGTAGATTACTACATCTGCCACTTCTTCACCACGGTTGGTTTCTAGTTTCCAGTGATCCCCATTTTGCACAAGTGATTTTACAGATGTATTGAATTTCACAACTATTCTCAGGCGTGCTGCCTGATTGACAAAACAGTCAATGATGGTTTGAGATGTATTTGATGCCGGAAATACCCTCTGATCAATTTCGGCCTGTGTTTCTACACCTCTGGATTTTAGCCAATCTACCATGTCCGAGGTGGTAAATTTTTTAAAAACGGAATATAACTTCTTTTGCCCTCGTGGGTAAAAATTGACCAGCTCCGCAGGCTGCTTTCGTTCGTTGGTCACGTTGCACCTTCCACCTCCCGAAATCCGCACTTTGGCGAGTCCCTGTGATGCTTTTTCTAGAATTGTTACCTGATAGTCGGGGTGCTTTTCTGCAATGTTTATAGCGCTAAAATACCCTGCTGCTCCACCACCGACTATGATTATCGACTTACTCAAAAGCTTATCGGTCGAGCCTTTTTTCTTCAAAGTTTACAGGAGCGTCCTTCCTGTAGTGAATCCGATAATAGACCAGACATTCATCAGCACCTGCATCCAAAACAGCCTTCTGAGCCGCTTGTGAAATGTTCATCAGCTCGTTATATGATCCTTCCATTACTGTTTCAAAAGGGGTGATGAGGTGTTTTATTCCTGATTTCTGAATGACATCTATTGCATGATCGACCAAATTGTAGGTGTCCGCTCCAGTTTTGGATTTAGGAATTATTTGGATGCCAAGGGTGATGTTGTGGGTTGTCATTTTTGGTTGGAATTTGAAAAGTAATAAGTTGGTGAAAAAATCAGAAACTTACGTTTTGCTAAAGATGATTAGTTAAACTGATTCATTGTTCTTGCGATACCAATAGTGCTAAACGCGAAAATCGCATCTATGGCCTGATCCATATTAAGTACCAATTCGTCCATTTCTTGCCTATTAAAAGGACTTAATACATAATCTACCTGCCGGCCTTTCGGGT
The DNA here is from genome assembly GCA_039944535.1 of Cyclobacteriaceae bacterium. GTDB lineage: Bacteria > Bacteroidota > Bacteroidia > Cytophagales > Cyclobacteriaceae > JAMZMI01. The sequence goes on along the minus strand of JBDUYP010000010.1, from coordinate 170,207 downwards.
AGTCATCCCCAACTCCAAAGCGCATGCGTGGATAGTTTTGACCACCAGTAAGTTCTTCTATGTTTTTCAATCCATTGTGTCCTCCACTCGAACCTTTGGGCTTGATTCGAATCTTGCCGTAGGGTAGAGCCACATCGTCGGTGATCACCAGTAGGTTTTCTTTGGAGATTTTCAGCTCCTGAAGCCAGTAGTTTACAGCTTTTCCGCTCAGGTTCATATAGGTTGTTGGTTTTACCAGAGTCAAACTTCTTCCCTTATGTTTGATTTCCGTGACGAACGAATGACGTGCCTGATCGAATTTGGCGCCTGCCTGCTCGGCCATTCTATCAAGAACTAAAAAACCAATATTGTGCCTCGTGAGCTCATATTCTGCTCCAATGTTGCCAAGCCCTACTATTAGATATTTCATATTAGGCTAAAATAAAAAATCCTGTCTCGATTTGAGACAGGATTTCTATTGTAAAACGTGTTTTTATTATTCAGCTGGTGCTTCTGCTGCTTCTCCGCTTTCTTCTCCTTCTTCACCCTCTTCTTCCTCATCAGTAGATTTACCTCTAAGTGCTCTAGGAATTTCAACCCCAAGGATAGATACCAGAGAGCTGTTGAGAATTTCGTATTCTCCTACTTCCAACTCACCAACTTTGATAGATTTACCAAGACCAAGCTTGCTCACATCTACTTCGATGTATTCTGGCATATTTTTCGGTAAAGATTTGATAGAAAGGAATCTCACCTTCTTGATCAACTTACCACCATTCTTCACACCTGGTGCTGTTCCTACCGGGTGAACAGGGATGTCCATTTTGATGTATTTTCCAGTATGTAACTCCAGGAAGTCAGCATGCATGATGATTTCACTTACCGGGTGAAATTGAATATCCTGAAGGATTGCTCTGGTTTTGTGTCCTTCAATGTTAAGCTCAACAAAGTGGGCCTCATCCGTGTAAACAATGTCTCGGAAAAGAATCATTGGAGCGTAGAAGTGGATTTGCTCATCACCTCCGTAAAGTACAGACGGAACATAACCCTCGGCTCTAAGTCTTTTCGATTCAGACTTACCGAGATTTGCTCTTTTATACCCTATAATCTCAATAGTTTTCATAAAAATATATTTAGTTAATAAATAACGAACTAATAGAACCGTATGCGTGCACATTGTTGATTGCTTTCGCAAAAAGATCTGCTACGGTTAAAACTTTAATTTTCGAACTCTCTTTTTTCAAAGGAATGGTATCAGCCACAATCAGCTCCTCAAGTGCGGAAGCCTCAATGTTTTCATAAGCTCTACCGGAAAGTATGGCGTGTGTACAAATCGCTCTTACGCTTCTTGCTCCTTTTTCTTTAATCAAATTCGATGCTTTTGAGATAGTACCCGCTGTGTCAGCAAGGTCATCTATCAACACGACATCTTTGTTTGTCACATCCCCAATCACCTGCATAGATGCAATTTCATTTGCTCTTTTTCTATGCTTATCGCAAATCACAATTTCAGCCCCAAAGTGCTTAGCAAAAGCTCTAGCTCTGGCTGATCCTCCTACATCAGGAGATGCGAAGAGTAGATTCTCGAGATTTAAACTTTTCAGATATGGAACAAATATTGCCGTTCCGTCGAGGTGATCTACCGGGATATCAAAAAATCCCTGAATCTGTCCTGCGTGTAAATCCATTGTCATTACACGACTTGCTCCGGCAGCAGATAATAGGTTAGCCATCAGTTTCGCCGCAATGGCTACACGTGGCTTGTCTTTTCTGTCTTGTCTGGCATACCCAAAATACGGAATCACAACACTCACATACTTGGCACTGGCACGCTTTGCAGCGTCTATCATCAGGAGTAATTCCAGAATGTTGTCAGTAGGAGGAGTGGTTGATTGAACCAGAAAAACGTCGCAACCGCGAACAGACTCATTGAAACTGAACGAAAGTTCACCGTCGCTGAATTTTTGCGATGTACACGCACCCAAAGGTTGCCCATAATGCTTGGCAATACTAGTGGCCAAATCCTGAGTTCCCTTTCCCGCAAAAATCTTGACAGTTGTTGCCATTATGAGTTTAAATAAAAAACCCGAACTCAATGTCCGGGAATTTAAAAAGTTGGCCTACTAGGGCTCGAACCTAGACTCTTCTGGACCAAAACCAGACGTGTTGCCAGTTACACCATAGGCCAAAACGGACTGCAAAAGTATTGTTTCTTTTTATAAATCAAAATACTCCAGCACGAATTATTGTTGATTTTTTATCCACTCCCTCGCATTGGCAAATGGCTCCATCCATGGACTCACTTCAGCGCCTGCCAGCCCATCTTTGTGAGGCCAGTTCCAAGGGAACAACGAACGCTCCAAATGTGGCATAATGGCCACATGACGTCCGTCTTTGGAAGCTACCGCCGCAGCACTGAAGTCACTTCCATTAGGGTTACCCGGAAATTCGTCATAAGCGTATTTAACTGGAATAATGTAATCAGTGGAATTGCCAGGAAGTTGGAAACGCCCTTCGCCGTGAGCTAGCCAGATCCCCAGCCGGCTTCCTGATAGAGATTTAAACATTACCGTTTCGTTTTCCTCGATCACCACATCGACAAAAGCGGATTCAAACTTGCCGGAGCTATTGTGCTGCATTTTAGGGTGGCTGTCACCCATTTTAGGGTAAATGAGGCCGAGCTCCATAGCCACCTGGCATCCATTACATACGCCAAGACTTAGTGTGTCTTCCCGTTTGTAGAAATTATCCAGTGCTGTTTTGGCTTTTTCATTGAAAACAAAAGAGCCAGCCCAACCTTTACCCGAACCTAAAACGTCTGAGTTGGAAAAACCACCCACGAAAACAATCATGTTGACATCTGAAAGGTCTTCTCTTCCCGAGACCAGGTCAGTCATGTGAACGTCTTTCACATCAAAGCCAGCGAGAAATAAGGCATAAGCCATTTCTCTGTCGCCATTCACGCCTTTTTCACGGATGATAGCTGCCCTGATTCCGGATTTGGTTTTTCTATTTGGATCAAGACCTAAATCCAAAAGGTTTCCCGTAAAGTTCGCGGGAAACTCATATGAAAGCGGCTGAGATTTAAAGTTCGTAAACCTACTCATAGCATGCTTAGGCTCGCTTTGCTCTTTATCAAAAAGATATGAGGTTTTGAACCAGACATCTCGCAGCTCATCAATGTTCAAACTTGTGTTCCAGTCTCCCAGAGAAAGTTCTACTGACCTTGTAGAAGTAGTTTCTCCTAAATGGAAGAAATTGACATCATGAGCGTCCAAAACTTTTTCTACTGCATCCAAGTCGCTGCATTGAACGATAACTCCCGGGTTTTCCGAGAAAAGTACTTTGATAATATCCTCTTCTTCAAAACCATCCAGATTGATATTCATTCCTCCTTTTGAGTTAGGGAAGTTCATTTCCAATAGTGCAGTAATCAATCCACCAGAAGAGATGTCATGACCAGCAAGAACTAAATCAGAAGAGATCAATTGCTGAAGGGCATTGAAGGAATTTTTTACGATTCCCGGAGTGGTATCCGGACACTCAGTTCCAACGAATGCATTGGACTGAGCAAAAGAACTTCCGCCAAGCTTTAAGTCAGGGGAGGAGAAACTCACATAAACCAAATTGCTCTTCTCAACTCGCGTGTCAATATTAGGGCTTACGGTTTTTCTGATATCGGCAACTTCACCCACTGAGCTCACGATCACAGTGCCAGGGGCGAGTACTTTTTTGTCCTTGTACTTTTGAGTCATAGAAAGTGAATCTTTCCCGGTAGGAATGTTGATTCCCAGACTCGATGAGAAGGTGCTTATGTCTTTAACAGCTTCGTAAAGCCGGGCGTTTTCACCATCGTTTTTGGCAGGCCACATCCAGTTGGCACTCAGGGAAACTCCCTTGAGTCCATGGGTCAAGTTGGCCCAAACCAGATTGGTAAGTGCTTCTGTGACTGAGAGTCGTGAGCCGGCTCCAGCATTGATCAAAGCAGGAACGGGGGAGTGGCCTATCGAGGTGGCCATTCCTTTTTTGTTCTTATAATCTGTGGCCATCACCGCCACATTATTGAGCGGAAGCTGGATTTCGCCAGTAGTCTGTTGAGTAGCTACTTTTCCCGTTACAGATCTATCTACTTTGTTGGTGAGCCAATCTTTGCAGGCCACAGCTTCAAGTTGGAGAACTGCTGCTATATATTCAATCAGCTTGTCGGCACTATAAGGCTTGTTGGCATAAACCTTGTCTGATTTCTTATCTGTGAGGATCGTTTTTGGTGAGGAGCCAAAAAGGTGTTCAAGCTTTAGATCGAAAGGGGCTTTTTCTTGCCCTTTTCGGGAAAACTTGAGTTCCATATTTCCATTGGTTTCACCGACTTCATAATATGGTGCTCGCTCGCGCTCAGATACGTTTTTGAGGTATTCTGTTTTCGAAGGGTCAATGACCAATCCCATTCTTTCCTGAGATTCATTCCCGATCAATTCTTTGTCAGAAAGGGTTGGGTCTCCTACGGGGAATTTGTCCAAATCGAAATCTCCACCTGAATCTTCTACCAACTCCGACAGGCAGTTTAGGTGACCACCTGCACCATGGTCATGAATAGAAACGATTGGATTATCGTCCAGTTCAGCCATAGCTCTTACGGCGTTACAAACCCTTTTTTGCATTTCAGGGTTAGAGCGCTGAACAGCATTCAATTCCAGCGACTGTGAAAATGCTCCTGTGTCAACCGAGGATACGGCACTTCCGCCCATCCCGATTCTGTAGTTGTCTCCACCTAGGATCACCACTTTTTCACCTTTGCTGACTGGCTTCTTCAGACAGGTCTGTTTTTTGGCATAACCAACACCACCCGCCAGCATGATCACTTTGTCAAAACCTTGCGTTTCGCCATTCTCCTCATGCTCGAAAGTCAGAAGACTACCGCTGATCAGTGGCTGACCAAATTTATTGCCATAGTCACTTGCTCCATTAGAAGCTTTGATAAGAATTTCTTTAGGTGTTTGATACAACCAAGGTCTTGGTTCCAGGGCGTTCTCATGCGCTTTTCCTTCTTCTAAACGCGCATATGATGTCATGTAAACGGCTGTTCCTGCTAAAGGAAAGCTTCCTTGCCCTCCAGCCATCCTGTCTCTAATCTCACCACCGGCACCTGTAGCTGCTCCATTAAATGGTTCTACGGTGGTAGGGAAGTTGTGAGTTTCTGCTTTTAGGGAAATGACCGACTCGTAATCTTTGATTTCGAAAAAATCCGGTTTGTCCTGAGTTGCAGGAGCAAACTGCTCGGCTACAGGACCTTCCACAAAGGCCACATTGTCTTTGTAGGCAGACACAATAAAATTAGGGTTGTCGTTTGACGTTTTTCTGATCCATTTGAAAAGTGACAATTCCTGCTCTTCTCCATCAATGATGAATGTCCCGTTGAAAATCTTGTGGCGGCAATGCTCAGAGTTAATTTGGGAAAACCCGAAAACCTCAGAATCGGTAAGTGGACGACCGATTTCCTTCGCTACACTTTCTAGAAATTCAATTTCCTCATCGCTCAGTGCGAGCCCTTCTGATTCATTATATGACTTTAAATCCTCAATAGATTTGATTTCTTCCGGGTTGATCTCCAGAGAGAAGACATGCTCATCTATTGCGTCATACTTCTGTTTTAGCATGGGGTCAAAGTCGGAAACGCCAGATTCAAAAATCTCAATTCTGAATAAGCCATTTACTCCGGCATTCTGAGCGATCTCCACGGCATTGGTGCTCCACGGAGTGATCATCTCTTTTCGTGGACCTACAAATTCTCCGCTTACAGCTTTTTCTTCGACTAGTTTAGCTCCGGAAAAGAGCCATGAGAGCGTGTCGAGCTGTTTTTTTTCAAGCGATTGATGACTGGCTACAGCGTAGTATTGAGTGGTGGTTTTTTTGAAAATGTAGATCATGGGAGGCCTTTGAATTACAAGCGCAAAAATAGAATAATCTCTTAAAGATTAGTCACGTTTCAGTAAAGTTGAAACAAGGCTTTTGCCCAGCTTAATCATTTGATTGTGTTTGGCGTCTATCTTGTGAATTTCCACATGCTCAAAGCTGGTCAAAATTGCTTCCATTTTTTCTAAAGGAAGGATACTGTCCCTTATTCCTAAAACAATGTGTGGAGGAAACTGCAGTTTCTTGAAAACCTCATACTTCTCATGTTGGGAGTATTGCAATGGGCTAAAGTAAGTCCATGTTTTATAAACCTGCGCTCTTCTGGCGTCTGTGCCCAATTCCTGCTCGGAAAACTTAATCAAAGCAGCGCTGGCTAGCCTGAATATACGGGCCAATTTGAGCAGCCTATCAAATGCACCCTGAGTTGTCATCAGGTATCTAAACAAGGGGTTCCCAGCTTTACTTACGGCCAACTGGAACCATAATGACTTGTAGATGCCATCCGGAGCTAACATGATGATTTTGTCTATTTGACTAGGGAAGAAATCTGCCAACGCAATACAGAATCTACCACCAAGACTGAAGGAAAGTAAAGAAAAGCGATCAATATGATTCTCTTTTAGAAATTCTCCGATATGCTTTGCCCATTCTCTTTTTGATAATGCGCGATTGGGCCTGTGGCTTTTACCATGGTAAAAGATGTCGAAGCTATACAGCGTGTATTCGTTTTCAAGGTCTTCGAAATAGGGTGAAAAAATGGAATGATCCTGCCCAAAGCCATGAAATGTAAGCAATGCCCGCTTACCTGAACCTCGTTTTTTAAAATGGAGTTTTTTCACCTCTAAAGCCATTCAATAAAAAAGTGAATTTATTTTAATAATTAGACAACCTTAATTCCTAAGCCGCGTAGAAACTCAGGAAACTTTTGAAAAGTGAAAAGTTTCCTGAGTTTTATTAAAACTGCAGAAAAGTTTGAAGATTGTTATAAAGTGAAAGAGAAAATTATAGAAGGGGCGGAAAAATTGTTTTTCCAATACGGAGTGAGGTCAGTATCTATGGATGATGTGGCGAGGGAGCTTTCCATGTCAAAGAAGACTTTGTATCAATATTTCACCAATAAAGACGAGCTGGTAACTGAGGTTGCACTATTTAGTATTGAGAAAGAAAAAAATCAATTTGATGGACTAAATGAGGAGGCTGAAAACGCTATTAACGAGTTGTTTTTGATTTCGGCTTGTATCAAAGAGACAGTCAAAAACATGAATCCATCTCTGATATATGATTTGAGAAAATATCACCCGAACGGATGGGAAGTATTTCAAAATTTCAAATATGAATTTATCAAGGGCACTGTCAATGAGAATCTTAAGCGAGGTAAAGCAGAAGGTTTTTATAGAAAAGAAATTCACTGTGATGTCATTTCCACATTAAGGGTAGAGACGATCCAGATGGTTTTCGATGGAGCCTTTGCCAATATTCAGGACATCACATTTACCGATATACAGCTCCAGGTATTTGATCATTTCGTGCATGGGCTGTTGACTGAAAAAGGTCTCAAACAATATCAACTATATCAAAAACGAGAAGAAGTAAAACAGTAGAATAAATGAACGTCAGGCTTATCACAACACTAACTTTTATTATGCCCATCCTATTGATGGCGCAGGAAAGTCCCAAAGCTCAGAAATTTGGTCTGGAAGACTGCATAGCATATGCCCTTGAGAATGCTACAAGCGCTAAAAATGCCCGTCTGGAAGAGCGGTCAGCTGAGTCCAAAGTCAAAGAAACTGTTGGTATAGGACTACCACAGATTTCGGGTAACCTGAGTGCTCAAAGGAGTCCTGAGCTCAGCAGGTATTATGCACAATATTTTCCTACTCCTCCGGGAGAAGAGCCGTCGGGTTTTGGGCCATCAGACGCTGAAGCACAAGCTCTGGGTATGCAGGCAGGAGATGTTTTTGCCGCTCAGAACTTCTTTCAGTTGAAAAGTTCAGGCGATGCAAGTTTGAGTATTGACCAGTTGATCTTTAGTGGCTCGTACATTGTGGGGCTCCAGGCATCAAATGCCTACAAGGACTTGGCTATCAAACAAAAGGTAAAGACCGAAGGAGACATCAAATCAGATGTGGCCAAGGCTTATTTCAATGTTTTGATTAATCAGGACCGTGAGAGATTGTTCACAGCTAATATCGCCCGACTTGATACACTGTACAGAAATACGATCGAACTCAACAAGAATGGATTTGCTGAGCAAATTGATGTAGATAGGTTGAAAGTATCTCTAAACAATATGAAATCTGAGGAACAGAATATTAAAAACCTCAATATCCTGTCCATGAGGCTACTTAAGTTCCAGATGGGATATCCATTGAGTGAGCCAATGGAGCTGGCTGGTACAATAGATGATGTGCTGAGTGCGCCACTTGGTGAAATCAGTACTGACGTGACCTATGCCAACAGACCAGACTATCAGGTTCTGATGGCAAATAAAGATCTGCAAGAGCTCAATTTGAAAAACAAATATGCTGAGGCATTGCCTACTATTGGGGCATTTGCCAACCTGGGTTACAATACACAATCACCATCTTTTTCAGGGCTATTTAAGACTGAGAGTTCTTTTTCAGAGCAACAAGGGGTAGGCCCAGATCAGTGGTACAACTACTCGACACTCGGTGTGCGACTGAGTTGGAAAATATTCACAGGAACTCAGCGAACATTCCAGATTCAGCAGCAAAAAATAGAGTTGGAGAAGATCGAAAACAATATTAATCAGTTCGAGCAAATGATCCATGTGGAGGTGCAAGAAGCGGCACTGACATTAGAAAATGCGCTTCAAAGATTTGAAGTCCAAAAGGAAAATACGGCGTTAGCTGAAAATATCTTCAGAATTACTCAACTCAAATACGAACAAGGAGTTGGCTCTAACCTGGAGGTGATTGAGGCTGACAGTGCTCTCAAAGAAGCCCAGACAAATTACTATAATTCACTTTTTGCCGCGATCATAGCCAAAATAGACTTGAGCATGGCTCTAGGCGAAAATTGATATAAAAATTAGATACAGAACTACACTATACACTACAAATAAACTGATCATGAGAAAGATCTATCAAATCACATACTTTACAATATTAGCTGCTGTGATTTACGCATGTGGCGGAGCAGAAGCGGGTAATGATAAGCTCGCGGAGCTACAGGCATTAAAAGACCAGAAAAAAGAATTGGAGGTTCAGATAGCTGAACTGGAAAATGAACTGATGGAAATTGGAGCTATCGCCGAGAAAAAGGTGAATAAAGTTTTGGTGACAGCCAAAACCCTGACGGCAGAACCCTTTATACATAGAATAGAAGTTAGAGGTGAGGTTGCCTCCAAGAAAAACGTTTTTGTTTCCGCGGAAACGATGGGAAAAATAAAATCTATCAATGTTACGGAAGGTCAGAAAGTCAAATATGGACAACTGTTGCTCCAGTTGGATGCAGAAATCTTGAAAAACAACATTGCAGAGGTCAAAACACAGCTCGAATTGGCAACTACCATTTTTGAAAGGCAGGCCAATCTCTGGGAAAAAAATATTGGTACGGAGGTTCAATATCTCCAAACGAAGAACAACAAAGAGTCTTTGGAACGCAAGTTGACTACATTGAATTCGCAGCTTAAGCAATCAAATGTATATGCACCCTTTAGTGGAATTATAGACAATATTCCGGCAAGAGTAGGTGAGATGGCACAACCAGGCGTGCCTCTTGTCAGAATCGTTAATCAGGATGAAATGTACATTTCTGCCGACGTTTCTGAGTCATTGCTTGGAAGCTTCAGCGAGGGTCAAAAGGTTGAGATTTATTTTCCTTCACAGGATAAAAGCGTGGTTTCTACTATAGAATCGCTTGGTCAGGTTATTAAAAGTGAAAACAGAACTTTTGAAATAGAAGTAAAACTCCCACGGGTAAATTTTCCAGTCAAACCAAATCAGGTAACAGTCCTCAAATTGGTTGACTATTCTAATGAAAAAGCGCTTGTGGTTCCTACCAAAGTTGTTCAGCGGGATAGTAAAGGAAACTATGTCTATGCCCTAAAATCTAAAGGCGATCAAAAAGTGGCTACTAAGGTGTATATAAAGCCGGGTGTTACTTATGATCAAAGAACCGAAATTCTCGAAGGTCTGAATGAAGGTCAGGTTGTGGCTCTGGAGGGCTATAGAGACCTGGCAGAGGACGTGGCGGTTAACATCACCAAATAGTTTTATTCAGACTATAAATCACTTATAACATGGCTGAAATACCTGAAAATAAAAATACCAAAAAGCAATTTGGGTTAACCACTTTTTCGCTTAATAACCGAACCACGGTTTACATTGTGACACTGCTGGTCGTCGTTATCGGGCTGCTTTCTTATGTCACTTTGCCTAAGGAGAGCTTTCCGGAAATCTCCCAACCCATAGTGTATGTAGGAGCGCCACACCCTGGAAACTCACCAGTGGATATGGAGAACCTTGTCACCAGACCCATTGAGAAGGAAATAAACAGCATTGCTGAGGTCGACAATATCAAATCAACTTCTGTGCAGGATTATTCAACAATCATCGTGGAGTTTACTTCTGACACTGAAATAGAAGACGCGCTCATCAAAGTGAAGGATGCGATTGACAGAGCAAAGCCGGATCTTCCTGAGTTGCAAACCGACCCTAGTGTGTTTGAAATGAACTTTTCGGAGTTTCCTATTATGAACATCAATCTATCGGGAAACTATACCATGGAGGAACTCAATGATTATGCTGAGTATCTGGAAGAGGAGATAGAAAAAGTTCCGGAAATATCCAAAGTGGAGATTCGTGGTGTAGATGAAAAAGAACTGAAAATCAACGTGGATCCATACCAAATGGAAGCGCGGGAGGTGAATTTTTCTGATATAGAAAACGCCATTAGAAGTGAAAATATCACCCTTTCTGGAGGTAGTGTCCGTCAAGGTGATATCAGAAGGTCTATTCGCGTAGTGGGGGAGTTTTCACGCCCTGAGGAGGCGCTTGACGTAGTTGTCAAAAGTGAAAAGGGCAACATTGTGTATTTACGTGATATCGCTGAAGTTGATTTTGAGTATAAGGAGAAACAAAACTATGCACGACTGCAAGGCAACCCTGTGGTGATGGTTGATGTGGTGAAAAGGAGTGGGGAAAACCTGCTCTCTGCTACCGATAAAATCAATGTGATTCTAGAGAAGGCTCAAAATGAGGTTTTTCCTGCTGACCTGATCGTTACCAAAACAAATGATCAGTCAAATGATACCAGAGAAACTGTGGATAGTCTTGAGAATAACATCATCTCAGGTGTGATTCTCGTAGTGTTGGTCTTACTTTTCTTCTTAGGTAGTAGGAATGCACTTTTCGTAGGTATCGCGATTCCGCTTTCCATGTTCATGGCTTTTATGGTCTTGGGTATATTCGGTATTTCCATCAATATGATGGTACTGTTCTCACTCATCATGGCGCTGGGTATGTTGGTTGATAATGGTATTGTGGTAGTGGAAAACGTCTACCGACTCATGGAGGAGGGTATGACTCCATTCGAGGCTACAAAACAGGGTGTTGGAGAAGTGGCCTGGCCGATTATAGCTTCTACAGCCACCACACTTGCAGCTTTCCTTCCACTTGCCTTCTGGCCGGGAATTATGGGAGAGTTTATGAAATTCTTGCCGATTACACTCATTGTGACTTTGAGTTCGTCGCTCTTTGTGGCACTCGTGATCAATCCGGTTTTGATTGCTTCCTTCATGAAACTAGAGACAGGTCAAATAAGAAAAAAGCGCATCCTGATTTTCTCACTTAGCGCTATCGTATTGGGACTGATACTCATATTGGCATCAGCTGTGGTTTTAGGCAACTTACTTGCCATAGCAGGCTTGATCACATTGCTCAATGTTTATGTGCTTACCCCAGCTTCTAGAAGTTTTCAAGCTGCATTTTTACCATGGTTGGAAAACCTATATAAAAAGACTTTGGACTTTGCCTTATCAGGTTGGAAGCCAGCGTTTTTCTTCTGGGGAACCATCGTGATGTTTATTTTCTCTTTCATTCTGATGGCTATTTTCCCTCCAAATGTTGAGTATTTCCCTAAAACAGACCCTAAGTATGTCAATGTGTTCATTGAGTTTCCTGTGGGTACTGACATTGAAAGAACCAATGAGTTTTCTACCAAAATTGAAAGTCAGGTTATGGAGTTGGTTAAGCCCTACGAGAACATTGTCGAGTCGGTAATCGGTAATGTGGGGCAGGGTGCTTCTGATCCGAATGACCCTTCTGCATTTGGACAGCAGGATACTCCTAACAAAGCACGTATTACCATCAACTTCAAGCAGTTCAAGGAACGCGAAGGGATCAGTACACGAGATATCTTGAATGAAGTTCGGGAGGCTATAGATGATTACCCGGGCGTCACAGTCACCGTGGATCAAAATGCCGACGGTCCCCCAGCAGGTAAGCCTGTTAGTATTGAGGTTTCGGGCGTAGAATATGCCACACTGATTGAGATTACTGAAGATATGAAGCGTGAGATCAATGAGTCAGGAATAGAAGGAATCGAGAAACTGAAATCGGACCTGGAAACTGGAAAACCTGAATTGGTAGTAAATATCGATAGGGAAAAAGCCAGAAGATTTGGCCTTTCGACAAGTTCTATTGCTACGGAGGTAAGAACAGCACTTTTTGGTAAAGAAATCTCCAAATATAAAGAGGGAGAGGACGACTATGAAGTGCAGCTTCGCTTGATGGATAAATACCGGTATGACGTGGATGCACTGATGAACAAGAGCGTTGTGTTCAGAGATCAGACGAGCGGTACCATGAAAAGTGTGCCTATTTCTTCTGTTGCCGATGCAGAGTTGAGTTCAACTTATGGTTCGGTTAAGCGAAAGGATCTAAACAGAGTGATTACTTTAAGTTCCAACGTGATTGCCGGCTATAACGCAACAGAAATAAACAATGATATCAAGGAGTTGCTGAGCGACTTTAAAATGCCTCCGGGTTATGAATTTAAATTCAGTGGCGAGCAGGAGAAGCAAGCAGAAGAAATGGCGTTCTTGAGCAAAGCTCTGGGGATTGCTGTTAGTTTGATCTTCCTCATCATTGTAGCTCAGTTCAACAAGGTGACCACACCATTTATCATCATGATGTCTGTTGTTTTGAGTACTATTGGAGTATTCTTGGGACTGGTCATTTTCCAAATGAACTTTGTAGTTATCATGACCATGATTGGGATTATATCCCTAGCAGGGATTGTCGTGAACAATGCCATAGTGCTCATTGACTTCATTGAGCTTAGTCGCGATCGTAGAAGGCAAGAGTTGGGTGTAGATAAGCTTCCTTTCAACGAAATCGTAGATGCAATTGCTATAGCTGGAGCTACTAGGCTGAGGCCTGTATTGCTTACAGCTATTACAACAATTCTGGGACTTATTCCGTTGGCAGTAGGAATCAATATTGATTTTATAAGCTTTTTGAGCACCTTCGATGCGAAATTCTATATTGGAGGAGATAATGTAGCTTTCTGGGGGCCAATGTCATGGACTATAATTTTTGGATTGTCCTTTGCGACTTTCCTCACGTTGGTCATCGTACCAATTATGTATCTGTTCTTCGCCAAGGTGAACAGATGGCTCGGAATTAGTTAAAATCTAAAATCAGATGCCTTCATCACTTGTGGTGAGGGCATTTTGCTATATGCAAAGAATCTATATCGTCATATTAATTTGGATACTCTACCTGCTTTTCGATTGGTATGTGTTTCAGGTCATCCGAACCATGCTGAGCGCGTGGAATCCTACTTATAGACGAATAACTTACGCCATCTACTTTCTGCTGTCCATCGGTTTTGGTTTGGGTGTAGTGTTTTACAGGTCGCTGGATCCGGTTATTTTCAAAAGCCTTCGACTGTTTCTTCTGACAGGTTTTTTTGTGCTTTTAGTCGGGAAGTTATTCACCGCGGTTTTCTTGCTTCTCGATGATTTCAGAAGAGGATTTACAGCATTACTTAATCTGCTTCCCGCAAAGGCTGAAAGCCCTTTGGATACCTCAAGGTCTGAATTTATGGGGAAAGCTGCATTGATAGCTGGAGCTGTGCCTATTGCCGCACTGAGTTTTGGTGTTATATCAGGCGCACATGATTATCGGGTCAGGAAGAAAACCCTTGTTTTGAAGAACTTACCTAAATCCTTTGATGGTATCAGGATCGCTCAGATTTCAGATATACATACGGGCAGTTTTTTCAACAAAACTGCCGTAGCAGGAGGAGTAGATTTGTTAAATGCTCAAAAGCCCGACATTGCCTTCTTTACAGGTGATTTGGTCAATAACCAGAGTGATGAGGCCAAGCCATATCTTGATATTTTCAAAAAAATAAAAGCCCCCATGGGAGTTTACTCTACCATGGGTAATCATGATTATGGCGATTATAACTCCTGGGCGACTAAAGAGGCAAAGTTGGCGGATATAAAACAATTGCACGAGATGCATAGGTATATGGGCTGGAATCTGATGCTCAATGAAAATACTGTCATCAAAGAAGGAAGTGGTGAGATTGCCATTTTGGGACTAGAAAACTGGGGCGCTGGACGATTTTCGAAGTATGGCGATATGGAAAAGACGATTGTTGGTACGGAGGAAGTCCCTTTCAAATTATTGTTGTCTCATGACCCTAGTCACTGGGATGCCGAGGTTCGACAGAAATATTCAGACGTTGACCTGATGTTGGCTGGTCATACCCATGGCATGCAGTTTGGTGTAGAGTTTGGCAATTTCCGTTGGAGCCCCTCACAATATATCTATGAGCGTTGGGCAGACCTGTATCAGGAAGGCGATCAGTTTTTGTATGTAAATAGGGGGTATGGATTTATTGGATACCCCGGTCGTGTGGGAATTTTGCCTGAGGTTACCATCCTCGAACTGAAGTCTGTATAATGCGCATAAAAATGTTTTTTTAGAATAGTTGGGGTTTTGAATTGGAACACTGTTTTCAGTTTAGATATTTCAATTTTTTCATATTGACAAATTCATCCCTTAGGGAATGATTTACAGAAAGGAGCTCTTTAGCTCCTTTTGCTTTTTACTTTTGTTCGAGTAGGTCTATCTTAAGCACTTATTTATAACAAAATGGCTGTCAACTTTATACCTAAACTGAGGCATTTTCTACGTGAGACCGTTTGGAATACACCACTGAACACTCTACCCAAATGGGAGGCGTTTCTGTATCGTCAAATCAGAATACTGATGATCACCTTCTCAGAATACGAGAAGGATAAATGTGCTGAAAAGGCCTCAGCGTTAACATATTTTTCTCTCCTGTCTGTTGTGCCGGTTGCAGCTATGGCTTTCGGCATAGCCACTATCTTCAACCTGGATCAGTACCTCAAATCAGAGTTGGAACGGTACTTCAGTGGACAGCAGGAGGTTCTGGACTATACCATGAAGTTTGCCGATAAGATGCTGAGCAATTCCAGCGGAGGTATCATTTCTGGGATAAGTGCTGTTTTCCTGATCTATGCAGTGGCTCGTTTGCTCAACAATATTGAGGCTGCATTCAATGATGTTTGGAATACCAAGCAGGGGCGTACATTGAAGAGGAAAGTCACAGATTACATGTCTGTAATTTTCCTTGGCCCTTTAATTCTGATTCTATCAAGTTCAGCTACAGTCTTTGTAACAAAGAGCATTCAACAGCTTGCCGATAACTTCAGTTTTTTAGGATACTTCGAACCAAGTATTGTCTTTCTGTTGAAGCTGATCCCTTATACACTTATTTGGTTTTTACTCTTTCTTCTTTACATCGTCTTTCCCAATGCTTCCGTTAAAATTCGACCTGCTTTGATAGCTGGAATTGTAGCCGGTACTGCCTACCAGCTTACTCAGCTGGCGTGGATTAAAGGGCAGGTTTACCTGTCCAATTACAGCGTCATTTACGGTAGTTTCGCGGCTCTTCCCTTGTTTCTGATTTGGCTTCAGGTGAGTTGGACAATTTTATTGATAGGGGCGGAGTTGGCTTATGCTATTCAGAGTTTGTCCTCATGGACTTATTCTGATGATGACAAGCAGCTTAGCCGAAAACTGAAAAAGCGCATTCTGTTTCTCATTTTGCATAAGGTCATTAAAGGTTTTACAAACAATGACAGACCGGTATCATTTACTGAAGTGGCATCCAATATGTACATTCCCAACCGTTTTATCCACCAAACTTTTCACGATCTGGAAAATGCAGGACTGATTAGCAGGGTTAAAAATGAGGTGTTCGAAGGTGATGAATACTACCAGCCAGCGATGGATATCAATAAGATTGATTTTCATGTCGTGCTCAGAAAACTGGATATTATAGGAGTAGAATCACTCAATAAACTGGAAGAAAATGAATCTTTCTCGGAGGTGGATGATGCTCTTAATCAACTGGAGAGTTACGGCAAGACCTCTTTGGGCAACAGGCTATTGAAAGATTTATGACGATCGTCTTTTAAAGGACCAGGTAAATTCAAATTCTGCTACCACAGTTCCATCTTTCTGTTTGCCAGTGGTTCTAAATGTTTTGGTAACCGCTTCGTCGCTATTCTTACATATCTCCACTGCTTCAAAGGCCTGATCGGCATCTGGGCAAGTGAAATATACCTTTTCAGTTGCTTTCTTGAGAAACTGAGCTTTACAATCGACAATTATAAAAGCTATGGAGGGCTTTTGTCCCAAAGTTGCGATTAGGCACGTGGTTGCCGTAGACAGTTCTGCAGCCATGCTTTGAACGGCAAAATACATCGACTTAAACGGGTTTTTGTTGAGCCACTTGAATGGAACAGAGGTAGTGCACGCCTTTTCTGTGACATTCTCGATTTTAAGTCCTGCCAGGAGACCCATCGGTAGGTTCTTTAGCATGTAAAGTCGAAATTTTCCTCCTGTCAGTACTTGTATTGTGGATTTCTGTTTGCTGTTCAAGTTTTGGGTATTATTTTTTTTGCGATTCAGCAAATTGAAGGGTGCCTTGTTTCTCTTGCTCTTCTATGATCTTGCGTTTCTGAGAGTCAACAAAGTAACCCTCAAGTTTGGATTCAAAGAATTTTACTAGAAAAAATATTCCAACTAGGAGTATGTAGTCAAGATAAAATAAGCCAGCAAAATTTTTCTCAATATATGGCTGAACTATGATTTGTTCAAGTACGAAAAGAACCAAAGCTACAACAAGCATAATGGTGGCAGCTTTTCTTCCCACCTTGGCTTTTGCTAGCTCGTCTATAGTTTCGGTCAGCTTTACATTTTTATCCTTGATCTCTTCATTTTGAGACCTAATCTGAAGGTTGGCACTGTCTAGTTTTTTCTGGAGTCTGTCCGAAACCCTTGTGATGACCTTGGCTTGAGCCACCAATTCTTCATAGTCATCAGAAAACTCGTCCAGCTGTTCTTTATATATAGAGTGAGACTCAAGACGTGATCTAAAGTCCTGCAGTTTTTTTATTTCTTCATGATATAGCTCGCGAGGGTTGTCCATTCAGCCTATAAAATCAAAATTCCTCTATCTCCTCGAAGTTGATTTCTAAGTCTAATAGATCTGCATAATCCTCTCCAGCCTCCATCATATCTTCATCGTCCTCTTCGTAAAACCAATTAATGGTTAATGTTTTTCCGCTCTCTTCAAGTTTAGATAGTCTTCTAAACACATCAAAAAGACACTTGGAACTACTGGTATTAAAATATTCAAATGAAAAATTTGCTGTTAAACCCTCAGAATCACTTTCTATGAAGCTGTCTATTACGCTCAAAACCTTTTCATAAAAAAGAATAGAGTTTTCAGGGCTCGATCTGCCTTTAATTTCTAGAAGGCTCACTTCCGGGTCAAAACTGACCAGCGGAGTTACTCGTGTAGGTTCAATAAATAGTTTTTCCATTGCTTCCAACTGCTCCTATCTTATAATTCTCTAGGTAACCTTACTTGTAGGGTGAAGTATGAAACATCTTCTGTAACCTGTTGAAATTTATATCTCAATTTCTGACCTCCGGTCTTTCTGGCAATGTCAATAAAGCCAAGACCTCCGGTACCTTTATCAGAGAATTCCTGTTCGTTTAGTGCCTTTTTATAAAGAGCTCTCAATTCATCAGGATCCACTTTATTGATGTCATCAAGCCGTGACTGAATATCAGGAATTTTACTGGTCGGAATATAGTTTCCAGTTTGTAAACTGTAAAACCTCTTTCTGGCCGCAATCAAAACTAGTGCTGATCTGGCATCATAGCTACTAACCATTGCTTGATCGGCATTTACCTCATCTAGATGGTAGTAGAGGTTTTGAATGCATTCTGTCGCCACGTTATAGAACTTCTTTTTGACCTTTCTATTCTCCTCCAATTCTTCCAGCCTTTCTTCCAGAGTGCCAATCATAGAAGTCACCAAATCAAAAGTCAGTTCGCCCTTAAACAGTAAAATGATGTTTTGATCATAAATGTTTTTGTAGCTTCTTAAATAATCCATCTAACCAGTTATTCGATAATAAATTAGAAATCTAAGGAGTAAAGACGGTTATTTCCAAATGTCAAATGAAATAAAGGAATTATCCGACACCCATCCTATTATAAGAGCATGGATTGAATCAATCCCGCTCATAACCTCGAAAGTAGCTTTTTTATGCATTAACCGCATAATAGCCTGTAATTTATTTTGAGATGACAGTTTGACTGATTCACGTTTATCAGTTAATGGGAGGGGCTCAGCTAAAATGTCACCTGTTAATACGTATTTATGATGTCATTTCTCGATTAGTGGATAATTTTATAGCTTTAAAATCTATTCACCTCTTTTACCAGCGTTTTGACCAACCATTATACATATGTTAAAAAAAGATATCTATGCGATTCTGTATGCGATTACATTATTGATCGTTGCGGGTTCAGTCTTCTATTATATTTTCTTCGCTCAGAAGAAGGTCATAGAAGTCTTTAATAATGACCCTAAGCTTATTCAAGTAGCCACCAAGCAAGGGTCGTTAGGCCAGCAAATAACCAAAGCGGCCGTGGGAATGGGCTACTCCGAAACGGAAAGAAACTTCCTTATTTTTCAAACTGAATTAGGTAGAGTTTTACCTATTTGGAAGAGAAATCATGATGCGCTAATATCAGGAAATTCAGAACTTGGTATTGAGGCACCAATCCAAGCAACTGACGAATATGAGAAGCTTCAGGAAGAATTGAGATTCTTTTATTCGGAAATGGAGATTAATGCGGAAAACTTGCTTGACGTAGAATACACTACCAATGAAGCAGACGTCAACTTTCTGTCTTTGCGTGGGTCTATAGAAACACTCATAAACACGGTAAAGAAATACCAAACTGCTTCCGATAACATTTCAGACTTCTTAGTAAGGGACTCACAGTTTCATAAAACAGGTTTGAGCCTTGTTGAAAAAGTTGTTTTTGTGATTTTTGCAGGATTTCTATTGCTGCAAGCACTCTTTATTTTTCGGCCGTTGGTGAAACTGGCAGGGGATAATTATTTATCTGCGAACAAGGCCTTTCAAAAAGTGAAAAAGTCGGAGGAAGAACTTAAGGTTAACTACCAGAAACAGAAAATCATCAATAAAAAGCTTTATCTCTCAAGGAAACAGCTAGAGGAAAACAACAAAAAGCTGCAAGAGTCTGAGTCTAAACTTTTGAAATCATCTGAGGAACAAATCAAAATTAACGAGCAGTTGATCGGTGCTCAATCTGAGTTGAATGATGCCTATAAGAAACTTCAAACTTCAGAAGTTGAAATTAGGGAGCTAGCAGATAAACAATTGCAGGATAACGAAAAATTGTTTCTGGCTGAGAAGAAAATTAAGGAGACGCTTAAGAAGGAACAGAAGAGTAAGGAAGAACTTAATAATGCTATTGAGTCCCTCAAGAGTGCTCAGTCGCAATTGGTACACTCTGAAAAAATGGCCTCTCTGGGTCAGTTGACAGCCGGTATTGCCCATGAGATTAATAATCCGATCAACTTCATTTCATCGGGTATGGTATCAATTAAGATGTCAATTGAATCTTTGAGAGAAATAGCAGAAGAATATTCACGACTTGATGAGGATGGGGCGGATCCTGAGGAAGTGCTTGAAAATATTCGTGAGCTCAAAGAAGACCATGAGTATGAAGAGATGATGGAGGAGCTAGATGAGCTGATCAAGGATGTAAACTATGGTGTAACCAGAACAATTGAGATTGTAAAAGGTCTACGTGTATTCTCAAGACTCGATGAAGAGGAAGTCAAGTCTGCCAATGTCAACGAAAATATTGATGCCACGCTTACGCTTCTAAGAAACAAAACCAAGAACAGAATCAAGGTTTCAAAATTCTATGAAGACAAGATGCACGATATTGAGTGCTATCCAGGCCAGTTGAACCAGGTCTTTATGAACATTCTTAATAATGCTGTTCAGGCTATGCCTGATGATAAGAAAGACGCTGAAATAACCATCTATACGGAAGAGGCTAAAAACGAAGTGATGGTTCGGATCAAAGATAATGGAATGGGAATTCCGGACGATATCAAAAATAGAATTTGGGAACCATTTTTTACAACGAAGGCTGTAGGTGAAGGTACTGGATTAGGTATGTCGATCACTTACGGAATCATAGAAAAGCATGGTGGAAAAATAGAACTTACCAGTGAGGTTGGTAAAGGAACAGAATTTGCCATTACTTTGCCTAAGAAAGTGGTAGTGGTGAAGAAAAAGAACTCCGAGAAGGTAGCGGAAAGTTAATAGAAGATTCTAGATTGATTTGTGAAAATTAGCGATGCAAGAAATAGAGAACATAGTAGGTAAGGAGAGGGCAAAGAAAACTAAAAAGTATTCTTTGCTTTACGTAGATGATGAAGCAACAAACCTGCGAGTATTCAAGTCGAATTTTAGGAAATTCTTCAATGTTTTTACTACTACGAACCCAATAGAGGCCATAGATATCCTCCGAGATAATGACATTCAGGTAATCGTTACCGACCAACGAATGCCTGAAATGACAGGAACAGAGTTGCTGGAAAAAATCCTTCCGGATCATCCTGATATGATCAAGATTATTTTGACGGGATTTACTGACATTGAAGCAATCAAAGACGGCATCAACCGGTGTGGTATTCATAAGTACATAACCAAACCCTGGAATTTTGATGAAATGAAGGGAGTGCTTGATAGAGCCATGGATGCTTATCAAGCTTCTCAGGATAGCGAAGATCACCTCAAGGATTTACAGCATACGAATGTTGAACTGGAAAATCGGGTTAAGGAACGTACAAAGGAACTTAACACTATTAATAAGAGGCTTATTGATAGTATCCGGTATGCAGGACTACTCCAGCAGTCAATGCTACCTAATGAACGCTATTTGAACAGGATATTTGAGGAGCATTTTGTTCTTTACCAAACGAAATACCTTTTTAGCGAAGAGTTTATCTGGACCACCAGCTTGAATTTCAGGTCTGAGGATTATACGGTTGTGGCGATGATTGAGTTTGACGGTAAAGGTATAGTGGGTTCTTTGAAAACATTGATAGCTGATTCTATTTTAAATGACCTCATTCAGGATAGGAAAATCTTTCACACAGGGGATATTATAAAAGAATTGAAGCAAGAGGTGGATGCGGCTGGATCTGCTGAACTTGAATGTGATATGAAAGTGTCAGTAGCACTTTTTGACAATAATGAGAAAACACTCCAGTTCAGCGGTATTAACCAGCACATGCTTGTATTTGATGGTAAGGAAATGACTGTCATCGAAGGTGAGTCATCTGACAATATTGATGACCTTCTGGCAGAAAAAATCCCTATGGAAGAGGGTTCCACGTATTATATGTTCTCTAATGGTTTTCAGAACCAGAAGAACGTAGACGGTGTTAAGTTCTCTCAAGAAAAGTTTGAAGAAATGTTGAAATCAGTTCAGGGCAAACCGCTTGATGAGCAATATAAATTCATCAATCAGAATCTGGAGGACTGGGTAGGGGATACTGGACTCAGTGATGACGTCTCAGTATTTGGATTTAAATTTTAGTAAATGGTAATCAAGGCAAGTAGCTATAGAAATTGGTGTACTGAAAACATTAGTCCACAAAGCTGGACTCGACTGGTGCTGAAATGTTTGACACAATTTCGCGATAGAGGATTTACTCTAGGGCAAATGGAGAATATGGAGTCTGATTTCGATCTAGACGCTGAGTTGTTAGAGTCTCTTAATCAGGCTCTGGAGGAGTTATATGATATGGAGGTGGATGAAGCGCTTTTGGTGAGATATTGATCTTGTATCTATAGTAGATATTAAAGGAGCCGTTCAAATTAATTTGAACGGCTTTTCTTTTATATCACAAGTACTAGACGTATCCAGGTTGATTTGATTTAGGGCGGTGTTGGTCTGGAACTGTGGTTTAAATTTCAATACCCATCAGTACCACATCGTCAGTTTGATTAGCATCGCCTTTCCACTTTTCAAAAGCTTCGGTGAGCATTTGTTCTTGCTTAGCTAGCGGCTCATTGGCCGTTTCTACGATTAAGTTTTTCAAATTTTTGACCATGAATTTCTTGTCATGTTCTCCGCCAAATTGATCTTGAAACCCGTCAGAAGACAGATAAAGCCTGTCTCCATCTCTTAGCTGTATTTCTTCTTTATTCAGCATGTTAGATGCCTCCCTTTCGTCCCCGTCAATTCCACCAATCATTAGTTTGGGGCTTCTGTAGGTAGTCAATTCACCCTTACGAACGATATGCAGAGGGATACCTGCACCAGAAAATTCCATTTTCAGATCATCAAGATTTATTACGCAGACACCAATCTCCATTCCGTCACGACGATAGGCATCAGCATCTCTTTGTTGAAGTTCCATCTTTATCTGTTTATCCATTCTAGCAAGAATTTTATTGGGGTCAAGATAGTTTTGATAATAGATGATGTTTGTGAGTTGGTTACTACCCATTATTGACATAATGGCTCCAGGAACTCCGTGTCCAGTACAGTCTGCGCAAACAATAACCAAATACTCATTTCTGCCTTGTCGGATGCGCTCAAACCAGTAGAAGTCTCCGCTCACTACATCTTTAGGTTTGTAGATCACAAAAGCGTCATTGACCACCTTAGAGATTGAAGCCAGGTCTGGGAGTATTGAGGCTTGTATTCTTTTGGCATAAAGAATGCTGTCAGAGACCTGATTGTTTACTTGTTCCAGTTGATGCTTTTGGTTTTCGATCTCATTTTTTTGATTTTCCAGCTGAGCCGTTGTTTTCTGCTGTTCTTCCAGTTTGTTCAAGAGTACCTGAGCGGAGTTGCCAAGTTGCTTGGCCAATTTGCCGACCTCATCATTTGATTTTATTTCGATATCGACATTGAGATTTCCCTTACCTATTTCTTCAGCGTTTTTACTAAGTTTTACAATAGGCCTCACAAATAAATTGGCTGCTACCAGCGCCAATATTATTGATAGCCCCAGTACAGAAAGTATCACGATCAAAAGATCGTTCTGGATTTTTCCTAAAGGTGAAAAGGCCAGGCCTTTATCTACACTGATACAAAGTGTCCAATCGTTACCAGTGTAGTTAAGGTATGACTGTTGCTTGGCGGCAAAAAATAGTTGGTCCTTTGTTTCAAGAAAATTCACTCTTGATCCGGCTAGATTTTTCACCAGATCGTAATTTGGAAACTGTGAATTCAGGGCAACTAGGTTTTTGTTATTGGTGTATAGGATTTTGCCTGATTTGTCTAGCAGGTTTACTTCGAGCATCCTACTCGTGTCATTACTCAAGGAAATATCACCCATGATGCTTATGAGTTCATCAACCAGGATACGCCCGACCAATACTCCATTTTTTTCTTCCGTGACATAATCGGTCACGTAAGATGCGAAATGCATTACAGGGCGACCTATCGACTCTGATACTGAAATATCCATCACAGATCCGTTACTATTTTCAAGGTCTATCCAGTAATTGGAATTGCTGTGTTGTTTCCCTAACGACAATCCTTTGCTGTCTGCAATGCGGTTTCTGTCCAAATCAAAATAAGAAAAACTATAATAGAGGTCATTGAGATTTTCCAATTCTTGAAGCCTGGATGTTAGTTCTTCTTCTGAAATATCACTGATTCTGAAGTAAGGATTCTTTGTAGCCATGTTCACATCGTTAACCCGCGAGAATATGAACTGTTCAATATTTGAAATGGTTGATTGAGCTTGCTTTGAGATGTTAACCAGTAGCTCTTCTCGATAGGCCTGCTTTACCTCAATATTTGTGAAAACAAAGATTATGGAGGAAGTAATCACGACAAGGAATAAACACAGAAATGTGAGTTTTGCGTAAATGTTCATTAGAGAAAATGTGTTGTTTATGGTCGAACTAAAAGTACATCAGAAAACCGAAATATGAGGGTTTAAAAACTGAAAATTGAAAACTTTAGGTAACTCGAGAGCATTTTGACTGGAAATTTGGGTTTATCTTTTGATACAGTGGGTAAATTGCGTTTTTTCGTACTAGAACCTTTTTGCCGTCAGCATGAATAAAATAATTACCGCAACTTTTTTACTCGTTTGCCTGAGTTCTCAGGCTCAAAACCTCACCATCTACAAAAGTTCCCTTAGCGTTCAGGAAACTACAGATAAAATCGTTGGTATCATTAAAGATAAGGGACTGATGTTTTTCGAAACAGTTTCTCATGATGCTATAGCCAAAGAGCGGGGAAAAGAGATTCCCCCAACAAGAAGCATATTGTTTGAGGATCCGGACCTCACCACGGCTTTAATATCCTGTCAGCAGACTACTGCGTTGGAGCTGCCTTTAGAAATATTGGTTTGGGAAGAGTACGGAGATGTTTACATCGGTTTTATGGACCCTAAGTTTATGCGGAAGCGTTTTATGGTTTTAGGTTGTGATGAGACTATCGATGCTCTGACCAGACTGATGATAAGAGTTACAAATGATGCTTTGAAAGAATAAGTAATTACTTTTTTGCCGATACATCGAGGGAAAAGGTGAGATACTCCCAGTGGAATTTTAGTTTCTCTTCTTCAAAGTAAAATTTCATTCTTTCTTGCAGTTCTTTTACCTTTTCGGGCTCAACCTCCAGTACCAATACATCCTTAGAATCATCATAATTATAGGCTCCCCACTGGCTCCATTCCTTGTTGAACAGAAGCGTCCACTTATTGCTTTCAGGGATAGTGAAAATGGCATATTTGCCTTTTGGCAATGGTTGGCCATTCAGGGTTATGTCCTCTGAAACTTCCAGAGTGGTGGCCTCATTGGCGCCAGTTCTCCACATATTGCCGTAAGGCACCAGTTCTCCCCAAATCTTTCTTTTTTTCACTCCGGGACTGCTATAAGATATTTTCATTTTGACATTATCAATTTTAGTCGAGTCCATGGCGTAGGGCGATGGTCGGTTTTCCTTTTTGCTACTTGCGCAAGACCAACCCATCAAAGCAATCAGAAAGAAGACATGAAATTTTGAGAGTAATTGTATCATTTTGGACATAAATGTGTTCTAATTCGGTCAACCCCAATGAACTCAGATTGTATTAAATCATTGACTATGAAATGTTTAACTGAAAAGGTACATTTTTTGTTCATCTGGATTTAATAAGTAACCTAAATAATCTTATATGGGAATCATTGGTATAGAAATCCCTCAATTAAACGAGGAACAGGAAATTGAGGTTGAGGTAAAAGTCAACGGAATTAAGAAACAATACAACTATCGTGTTGAAATTTTTTACTGGGATCAATGCCCATATCCCACTGACGATAGAGTGGAATGCATTCGTCAACTTGTAAACAACTATGACCAAAAGTGGGATTTGGCACATATCGGATTACCAACAGACGATTACATTCCGATTACCTTTAGAAAAAAACGAGCTTAGAAAGGAAGATCGTCATCAGCTTCTGATGCCTGATCCATCCAGCTATCTTGCGCAGACGGAGGAGGAGGGCCATCTGCGGCTGGTGGTGTTGCACCTGTAGATTTGCCCTCAATTTTCCATGCCTGAAGGCTGGTAAAATATTTAGTTTCTCCTTTCGGGTCAGTCCACTTTCTTCCCTTTAGGTTAAAAGAAACGTTTAACGCGTCACCTACTTGGTACTGATCTAGTTGCTGACAATTGTTCTGAATTAACTCAAATTTGATGTATTCGGGATATTGCGGGTTCTCCGCATACTCCACTACAAATTCTCTCTTTTTAAAAGTGTCGGTTACATTTTGCGTATCGAACTTCTCAATTAACTTGGCTTCAATATTCATGGAAAGTGAATTAAATCTTTTCGCAAATAAAGAGACCTCATAACGCATATGAAAAAGTCTAAGAAACTATTTTTAATTATAGCAGCAATCTTTTTGCTGATAATGATTCTGATTGGCATTGACATAAGCAGCAAAACCACATGGCCGGGAGCAAAAAAGAACCTGGAAGAAAGACTAACCGAATAGCAAAGGATTTAAAATGGTTAAGCCCAAATGGGCTGTTCCTTGAGGATTTCAAAGATTATTTAACTTAATGCAAGTTTTCTAATATCTTAAAAGACCATTGTGGAAACATGAAAACTCAGATAGTCTTTCACCATTGATCTGTTTGGTTCTTTCTATCTCCGGTTTCTGTGAAAGGGAAAGCGATTTGTTATAAGGATGTGGTGGTTTAGCAGGTTTTGGTTCCGAATGGATATGATTGCCTTGAGGGTAGATGATGAAACAATAGACAACTAGTAGGGTTTACAAATTCAATTTAAAGGTGCCATTAATTACAGATTCAAGTTACAGCAAACGTCCATTTTACATGCTCAATGCACATTGGGAAACGATCATTCCTTCTATGTTTTACAAAGGACCGGACCTTCCATACGAGCGTCAAAGAAAGGAGCTGATAGACGGGGATTTTCTCGATATCGATCACTTAAAAGGAGGAAATAGTAAATGTTTGATCATTACTCATGGTTTGGAGGGAGACTCCAATCGGTACTATGTCAAACGAACGGCAGGCTATTTTTTTGATCGTGGCTGGGATGTTATTGCCTGGAATTGCCGAAGCTGCAGCGGAGAGATCAACCGTTTACCAAGGTTTTATCATCATGGCGAGACTGGAGATTTGGCCACTGTAATTGAGCATAGTTTTGATATGAATTATGATTCAGTTGTGCTGATGGGCTACTCTATGGGAGGTAGTATGAGCTTGAAATACTTAGGGGAAAGGGCCGTAGATACTCGCGTCAAAGGAGCCATTACTTTTTCTGTTCCGTGCAACTTGCTTGATAGTTCGGAAACCTTGAAACTAAGGGAAAACCAGGTATATGAAAAGCGTTTTGTGAGTAAGCTGATCGAAAAAATGAAGGTTAAGGCTGAGACGTATCCGGGTAGTGTGAATGTGAAAGGGATTGATGAATTAAAGGATTTTGATGATTTTCATCATAGCTATACTGCTCCGTTACATGGTTTTGAGAGTGTAGATCAATTTTTTGCGGAAGCTACGTGTGATCGTTATTTGCCTCATATTAAAGTTCCTGTCTTTATTGGCAATGCTCTAAACGACCCTATGCTTGGAGAGGAGTGCTACCCAGCTAAACTTGCAAAAGAGAGTGAGTTCGTTTACCTGGAAACGCCTAAGCTTGGAGGGCATGTCGGTTTTTCTATTGCAGGTCAGAAGTACAGCTGGATGGAGGTTCGCGCAGAGCAGTTTATGAAGCAGCACCAGTGGTGAACTGTTTCTGGTCATGTTAATCTGGGTTCCACCTTTTGGTGTAATTAAGGAGATAGTGTTCATAAGTTTGGATAGTTTTAGCAAAACAACCCAGAAACGCCAAAATGAAACATCTACTTCTCTTAAGTGCACTGCTAACAAGTTTTACTTCTCTTTCTCAGGACTTACCTCAAATCGATTGGGATGAACTCAGAAAAACCAGGCCCTGGGAGGTGACGGAGCTCTATAAGGATGTTCCGGTGGTTACTCCTGGTGACGGAACTTCTGCACCTTCAGATGCCATTGTTTTGTTTGACGGAAAATCCCTAAACATGTGGCAAAAGGCGCAATTTGGGTCTCCGGTAAATATGGAGGGTTTTAAAGTATATGCTGAATTGGTTGATCCCGCTTATGTAGGCGAGGAGGCTGCATGGTTAGTGAAGGACGGTAAACTTGTGGTAGCACCGGGACAAGGCAACATAGCGACCAAACAGGCATTCGGTGATATTCAGCTACATGTGGAGTGGGTGGCGCCTAAAATGCCCACGGATAAAGAAGGGCAAGCTGGAGGAAATAGCGGAATCATTTTCATGGGAATGTACGAGGTTCAGGTTTTGAATTCTTATGAAAACCCAACCTATAGCAATGGGCAGGCAGCCTCGGTTTACAAGCAGCTTATACCTCTTGCCAATGCCTCGAAAGCTCCGGAAAATTGGCAGGAATATGACATCATATTTATGGCTCCCAAATTTTCAGAAAAGGGTACTCTCATCAGTCCTGCACGAGTTACTGTGCTTCACAATGGAGTATTGGTTCAAAACAATGTGGAGTTGTTAGGGCCGACGTGCTACATCGGCACGCCATATTATCTGCCACATCCGGCTAAATTGCCGCTGGTTCTTCAGGATCATAGCGACAAGATGAGGTTTAGGAATATTTGGGTGAGAGAATTGTAATCCTACTGCTCTACGAAATCCAGGGAAACGGAATTGATGCAATATCTCAAACCACTGGGTTTAGGGCCGTCGGGAAAGACATGACCCAGGTGCCCTTCGCATCTTGAGCAAAGGACTTCCGTGCGACTCATGCCGTATTTATTGTCGGTCTCTTCGGCTACATTAGTTTCACTTATTGGCTCATAAAATGATGGCCATCCTGTGCCGGATCGAAACTTTGTTTCGCTTTCAAATAAAGGAAGTTTACATCCTGCGCAGATATAAGTGCCCTTGGCTTTGTTGTCCCACAGGTCGCCTGTAAAGGCTCGCTCAGTTCCCTTTTCTCTGAGTACGTAATATTCCAGATCTGAGAGTCTTGCCTTCCATTCAGAGTCTGATAGAGCCCATTCTGAAGCTGTAATGATGTCTGTTTCGGCGTTTCTTCCGTCTTTATCCGCGGTTTGAGCACAGGACGTAAGGGATACAAGAAAAATAGAAATGTAAAACAGTGATTTCATAAAAAAGCGTTTTATGATCTCTAAACGCCCGGTTTTACCATTTGTTTATTTAAAACGCTCCATTGCAAGCCCCGCGACATGTTTGCCAATTGCTAGCGATGACGTAGCTGCTGGAGATGGGGCATTTCCTACGTTAATGATTTTTTCATTCTGCAGAATAAGAAAATCATCGATCAACCCGCCTTCTTTATCGCAAGCCTGCGCTCGCACTCCTGAGCCTCCAGGTTCCAGGTCGCCCTGCTGGATGTCAGGCAACAACTCTTGAAGAGCTTTCGTAAATGCCGATTTTGAAAATGAACGATAAAATTCACCCAGTCCGGTTTTCCAGTATTTGCCTGCTACTTTTCTAAAACCTTTCCAACCAAGGCTTCCCATCAGTTCTGCCACGTTAATATCAGTTTTAGAGTAGCCTTCTCTTTTGAACGCAAATACGGCGTTGGGACCAGCCTCAATGCCTCCACCGATCATGCGAGTAAAGTGCACACCCAGAAAAGGGAAGTTGGGATCAGGAACAGGGTAGATCAGGTTTTTTACCAGATGTTCCTTCTCCTTTTTTATCTTATAATATTCGCCTCTGAAGGGTATGATCTTGTAATTGACAGGCATTCCGGTAAGCTTGGCCACCTTGTCAGAATACAGGCCTGAGCAGTTGATGACCAACCGCGTAGTAAGGGTTTGCTGATCCGTTTCTACCTGAATGAAACCGCCGTTTTCTTTGATGTCCAATACCTTATTGCCAGGAAATATATCTCCGTTGAAATGCTTGATCTTTTCAGCATATTTGTATGATACTTCTTTATAGTCAATGATGCCTGTTTGTGGTACATATATACCCTGAATGCCATTGACGTATGGCTCGTACTCTTTCAGGTCGTCACCGATCAATTTTTTCATTCCGGTGAGTCCGTTCTTTTCGCCACGCTCGTAAAGGGTGTTTAGCGTAGAAAGTTGCTCCTTGTTGGTGGCCACCACAATCTTACCACAGAGTTCAAAGTTGATTTCTTCTTCCTCACAGAATTTAACCAACTCATTGTAGCCATCTACACAGTTTTTGGCTTTTAGACTACCTGGCTTGTAGTAGAGTCCTGAGTGTATCACGCCGCTGTTGTGACCTGTCTGATGCTTGGCCAGACCATTTTCTTTTTCCACGACCGCCACACGCAGCTTTGGGTTGGCTTCTTTGATTTTGAGGGCTGAAGCCAGTCCTACTATACCACCACCAATCACTACAACATTGTACATGTTTTCACCTGTTTGTTATGTTGCAAAGATGTGAAAAATGATGTTTCGATGGATTGTTTTTTGAAGGTCTTGTTATTCTTTTTTGAATTTTAAAGAAATGGAGTTCATACAATACCGCTCTCCGGTAGGTTGCGGGCCATCATGAAAAACATGCCCTAGGTGGCCACCACATTTGGCACAGGTCACCTCAGTGCGAATCATGCCGAATGACTTATCCATGTGGTATTCTACTGCACCTTTTCTTTCGGGTGCGTAGAAACTTGGCCAGCCGCACCCTGAATCAAATTTGGTGTCAGAATCAAATAAAGGGTTTCCGCATCCAGCACATTCATATTGGCCTGTTTCGGCATTTTCGAGAAGCGTTCCGCTCCAGGCTCTTTCTGTGCCTTTCTTTCTCAAAACCCTGTATTCTTCGGGAGACAACTCTTCTCTCCACTCTTGATCGGTTTTACTAATTTTGTCGGCCATACTTCAGCTTTGATTTTTTACTAGAACTATTATACAAGGATACTGCTTAAAGTGTTTCTTTTCCGTTTATCATTTTGCGCAAGTAATATGTAACCATTAAAGCTGAAATCCATTTAAGAGATGATACCCACAACCTAAAATAAATGAATAAAAGACAATTTGTCATTGTCGGCGTTGCACTAGCCGTACTTGTTGGCTCAGTTTTATTGAGTGGATTTTTTTCCAGCTTAAAAGAAGAACCCGAATTTAGAAAACCTCCTGTTCCGAAGAAATACGTAAAAACCGATCCGGTGATGTATTCGGATATTAAAACCTCCGTGATTGCGTATGGGCGAGTTCAAGCCGCTCAAAATGTAGATTTGCTTTCTGAAGTTTCGGGTAGGATGTATGCTGGTTCGCTTAGCCTGAAGCAAGGACAGAGCTTCAAAAAAGGAGCTTTGTTGTTTTACATTGATGACCAAGAAGCTTCACTAAATTTGAAAGCTCAGAAAAGTAATTTTCTTAGGGACATTGCCGCTATTCTCCCGGATCTTAAAGTTGATTTTAACGACAATTTTGATGCATGGAATAATTATTTCAACGCGATAGATATCGATAAAAACCTTCCTGGGCTCCCTGAGGGTAGGTCTGAGAAAGAGAAAACTTTTTTAGCAACAAGGGGAGTTTATTCCACCTTCTATTCGATCAAAAGCGCTGAAGTCAGGTTGCAAAAACATAGGTATTATGCTCCTTTCGATGGTAGTATTACAGAGGTGAATATGGAGTCGGGTTCCTTTATTAACCCTGGAACTAAGATAGGGAAGATAATGCGCTCTGATGCGCTGGAGTTGAAGGTCTCCGTGGAAACAAAAGATATTGCCTGGATTCAGGAAGGCGCCCCAGCCAATGTAAGTTCAGACGAGACTCAGGTTTCATTTGAAGGCGAGGTGGTGAGGATCAGCGATTATGTGAACCCAAATACCCAATCGGTTGACGTTTATGTGAAATTGTTTCCAGGTCAAACCAAAATCTATGATGGACAATTTATGCAGGCTTCTATTCCTGCACGCACCATCAAAAATGGCATGATCATACCCAGGAATGTGATTTACAATGGCAATGAGGTCTTTGTATGGCAAGACACAGTACTCAAAGTCAAAGAAGTAGATGTGTATCGGCTAATGGAGGAAGAAGCCATTGTCGGGGGTATCAGTGAAGGTGTTGATTTGGTGGTTGAGCCGTTGATCAATGCTCATAACAATATGCCGGCTTACAAGCTCGATAGGACGGAAATTGAGTATTCTAAATCTATGGATGCTTCTGTCAGTGCCGAGTCATCATCTAACTAAGTCAATATAGGTTCTATGAAAGCTGTAGTCGAATACTTCGTAAAGTTTCCAATCCTCGCTAATATATTGATAGCGCTCACGCTGGCCGGTGGTGTGTTGAGCATTCTTGGCACTAAAAAGTCCTTTTTTCCCATAGCCAAGGATCGCAATATTATCATCAATGTGGTGTATCCTGGAGCCTCACCTGAGGAAATGGAGGAAGGGGTTACAACCAAAGTTGAGGAGGCAATCAATACTATTTCTGGTATAGATGAGATCAACTCCACATCGTCCGAAAACTCGGCCAACATTAATATTCTCACCCTGGATAATCATGATATTGATGAAGTTTATACTGAGATAAAAAATGCCATTGATGGTATTTCTTCTTTCCCGGTAGGGGCGGAGAAACCGATCATTTTTAAGCAAAAGCAAAGATCCACGGCGCAATGGCTGGGGTTGACTGGGGATGTCAGTCTCAGAACGATGAAGGAGTATGCCGACAATATTGAAGATGACCTACTCTCGACGGGTGTTATCAGTCAGGTCAACATCAGCGGGTATCCTGATTTGGAAATCTCAATTGAGGTAAAAGAAGAAGTGCTGCGCCGATACAACATTACTTTTGATCAGGTGGTGGCGGCCGTTCGTGCCAATAACCAGGATGTATCCGCAGGATCTGTGAAATCTCCCAATGAGGAAATACTGATTCGCTCCCGGGCAAAAGAAACGGATGCAAAGTGGATCGGAGAAATCGTCTTAAGAAGTAACCCCGATGGCAGCAAACTATTGGTTCGGGATGTTGCCAGTGTCAAAGAACAGTTTGCAGAGGTACCTTCCAAAGCTCTGCTAAATGGTAAGCCGGCGGTATTTCTGGAAGTGCGAAAGCTCGAAGAAGACGATCTGGCTGTTATATCATCTACTGTTTTGGAATACGTCAAAGAGTTTAACGAGCAGAACGAAGCAGTTAAGCTGACTACAACGTGGGATTTTAATAATTTATTGGATCAGAGGCTCGATATGCTAACCTCAAATGGGGTGATTGGACTTATTCTAGTCTTGATTTCTCTCGGGCTATTTCTGAGTTTGCGCCTTTCATTTTGGGTGGCTTGGGGTATTCCATCGGCCTTTCTGGGCATGTTTATACTTGGTCTGGCTGTCGGTCTTACCATCAACATGATCTCTCTTTTCGGGATGATACTGGTTATTGGTATTTTGGTGGATGATGGTATCGTGATTGCAGAAAATATCTATTCGCATTTTGAAAAACACGGCAACCCTATAAAGGCGGCCATATATGGTACAATGGAGGTAGTTCCTGCGGTATTCACTTCCGTGCTAACAACTATTGTTGCTTTTCTTCCTCTTTTGTTTCTGACAGGTGGGTTTGAGTTTCTCAAAGAGATGGCCTATGTGGTGATTTTCTGTTTAGGGTTTTCGCTCGTCGAAGCTTTTTTCATTCTTCCGGCACATCTGGCAAGTAAGAAAGTACTGAATGTGAAAAAAGAAGATACCCGTAGCTACAAAATACGAAAAGTGCTAAATGGCGTAATCGACTTTATGAAGTTCAAGGTCTATGGCAAGATGTTGAGATACTGTCTTGATCACAGACCCGTTACTGTTGCTGCTCTGATCGGTTTTATAATCATTATCGGTGGGCTGCTTCAAGGCGGCCAAATAAAGGCAACATTCTTCCCTCAAATAGCTTTCAATAGTTTGAATATTAACCTGGCATTTAAGCCCGGTGAAAGAGAAACCCGTGTGGAGGAATACCTTCATCGCTTCGATGATGCCGTTTGGGCTGTCAACGAGCAGATGAAAAAAGATTTTGATACGGAAAAGGACATTATCAAGTTCACTTTTACCAATGTTGGTTCCAATAATGCCGGGGAAGTGGGGTCTCATGCTGGAGGGGTAGATGTTCAGTTTGATGAGCTCGATCAGTACGGTATTAATCAGTTTGATTTAATATCCCGACTGAGGAAACAGATTGGGCCTGTACCCGAAGCTGATAAGTTTAGTATTGGAGGTAGAAACCGATGGGGGAAACCTGTTTCTGTGACCATCATGGGAAAAAATTATCATGAGCTGGGAGAGGCGAAAGATTTTCTCAAAGCACAACTAGAGCAGCTTTCAGACCTGAAAGAAATCGAGGACAATGTTCCAATAGGTAGGAGAGAGATGCTGTTCGAGTTGCGACCTGAGGCATATTTTCTTGGCCTAACTACTAACGATATCACCAAGCAGATGAGACAAGGCTTCTTCGGTGAGGAGGTTCAGCGATTTATGAAAGGCAATGATGAGCTCAAGGTTTGGGTACGCTATCCAAACAGTGGGAGGAGAAGCATTGGTCAGTTGGAAGATATCAAAGTCAAGACCGTGACCGGGCAGGAGTTTCCCCTAACGCAACTTGCTGATTACAAAATAGAAAGGGGCGTGTCTGGTATCAAGCATTACAATTCTTCCAGAGCCATTGCCGTAGAGGCCGAGTTGCAAGACCCATTTGCGGAGGTGCCACCTATTCTTAAGAAAATTCAGGATGATATAGTGCCTAAGATGCTGGCCAAACACCCATCCGTCCGAGTAGATTATGGAGGACAATCCAAGGAAAGTGCACGAGCGGGGAAGGAAATAGGGCTGTTTTTTGGAGGTGCATTTGTGCTGATTTTCTTCATTCTAATGATCACTTTTCGCTCCATGTATCAGGCCATGATGATTATCATTATGATTCCGCTTGGATGGTTTGGAGCCATTTTCGGACATGGAATAGAATCATGGGTTAGTCTGAGAGAACTGCCTGTATCGCTGCTCAGTGTCTGGGGCATGGTGGCTTTGTCTGGTGTGATAATCAATGACGCTGTGGTTTTTCTTTCTAAGTTTAACTCGCTTGTGCGCGATGACGGTTTGGATGTAAAAGAAGCGGCTTACATGGCTGGAATTTCGAGGTTCCGAGCCATCGTACTTACGTCTTTGACCACTGTGCTGGGACTATTCCCACTGATCAAAGAAACCAGCTTTCAGGCGCAGTTTCTCGTTCCTATGGCCATTTCCGTAGCTTATGGTGTGTTGATAGGAACATTCATCATCCTGCTGTTTTTCCCTGTTTTGATTATGATTTTCAATGATATCAGAAGAGGAGCTAAGTGGCTGTGGACGGGAGAGAAGCCGAGCAGAGAAGAAGTAGAGAGCGTTCATATACATGAATCAAGACTAAAAGAATACAGGGAATCAGCCTAATCAATGAATCTTTCGATGACAAAAAACCTTATAGCCAATGTTTTCTTTTTGGCACTATTTACGGGCGCCTATGCTCAGGAAAACCTTTCTTTGTCTGATGCCATTTCACTAGGGCTTCAACGCAACTATGGCATTCAAATAGAGCAAGCCAATGTTGACATAGCCAGCAACAATAATACGTGGGGACAAGCCGGGTTGTACCCATCGCTTTCGTTTGACCTGAGTCAGAACAATGGGATTACTGACAATGTGAAAACCGCCAGTCCATTTGCGCTTCAGGGACAAATACACTCAAGCAGTGTGACTCCTTCTGTTAATTTAAACTGGATGCTTTTCGATGGATTCCGAGTGAAAATGACCAAAAGACGCCTTGAGCAGTTACAAGCCGAGTCTGCTGGCAATGCTTCGGTAGTGATAGCGAACACCATTCAGTCGATCATTTTGGGTTATTATTTAGCCGTTTTGGAGCAGCAGCGGCTGGATGAGTTTCAAAAACAACTTTTACTATCGAGAGATAAATACAAATACATCAAGACTAAATCTGAAATAGGAGCGGCAGTAACTTCCGAACTCTTGCTTGAGGAGGGCAATTACCTCACTGACTCGGCCAATCTTGTCAATCAGGAGATCAACTATAAAGTAGCATTGAGGAACCTCAATTTTCTATTGTCAGAACCGGAGATCTCAAAGAATTACATGCTTACAGATGTTTTGACCTATGAAAACTCCTCCTATACCTACGAAGATTTACGATCTAAAATGATGAATGAAAATGTAGATCTTAAAACCCAATACATCACCCAAAGCATACTAGGAACCAATGTGAATCTGGCCACAGCTGATCGTTATCCTTCACTATCGCTCAATGCCGGAGCTTCCTCTAATTTTGGTTGGAATGACCTTAGCAATACCAGCATTGGCGAGCGCCAGCGAGATTCGTTGAGACAAAACCCAAATGCAGTTTTACTGCCGGACTATTCCGAGAAACTCAAATCTCAAACCAATAGTTACTTCGCTAATTTCACTTTGTCTTTTACGCTTTTCAATGGAGGAAAAATAAACAGGGCGATAAAAAATGCTGTAATTGAGGAGGATATTGGAAACATGCGCGTAGATCAAATGAAACTTTCGCTGGACCGGGATTTGCGGACAGCATTTGATCGTTATCAAATTCGTCAACGGCTTCATGGTATTAATCAAAGAAGGGTGGAAGCAGCCCGTATAAATTTGGAGATCTCCCGTGAGAAATACCAAAACGGAAGCATCAACTCATTTGATTATCGGGTAGTACAAAACAACCTTCTGTCAGCCTCCATTCAGGAGCTTCAGGCTCTTTACAATTTGGTTGACTCCAAGGTAGAGCTCATGAGACTTACGGGTGGAATCATAGAAACCTATAATCAGTAGGCTTCCTTTATTTTGAGCAACAGCGCTTCCATTTCATTTTTGACATCCAGAGTTGGGTTCAAGTAGTGGTTATTCATGAGGCTGAAAATGAGTTTCTTTCCCGAATCTGTTATCAAATAACCGCTGAGAGAGTGGTTGTTGCTCAGAGTTCCGGTTTTAGCATAAAGATAAGGTTCATCGCTTTTGTACCAGTTTTTCAACGTGCCTGATACTCCGCCGGCTGGAAAAATGCTCGTAATTGTATTCCAGTCTTGATTTTGGTAAATCCGGTTGAGCATGCTTACCATGTTTCTTGGTGAAACCAAATTGTATCGTGACAGACCTGACCCGTCAACCCACCTCATGTGGTCAGGAAGAAACTCACTCCATTCTGTCATTAACTGTTTTCTATAAGCATTCACGCTCGTATATCCATTCATGAGTGCACAGTGCATGAGTAGATGCTCGGCCATAAAGTTGTCACTCGGGTGCATCATCATAGCCAAAGCGTATGTTTTGGATTGGCTCAAAAGCAGACTGTCAGAATCCAGCGTTTTATTCACCGTGGTAATATTCGTACCCAATGTGTCTTTCAGCAATTCTGTTAAAAGCTCGTTACTATATATAAATGGAATTTCCCTTTCATAGGTAGAGGTGTCAGATTCAATCCACGCGTTGAAAATGTTGGCTGACTCAGATCTATAAATAAGGTTTCCCGGCCTTTCCCCAACATAAAGTTGAGTGTAATTCATAAAGAAGTCAGGTACGATTTTTAACGAATCATTTTGATTGAAAACCCTCACTACATTACCATAAATGGGAAAATATGATTTTTCCGGCTGGTAATCATACTCATAGTCATCCCAGGCCCACCCAGGCCCAAATCTTTTGAGGCCAGGTTCAGGATAGTTTAAGAATACGTTTTTGTTTTTTAGAAAATTTGAGGCTGGCTGATGGGGAAAGTCAGGATGTAAAAACGTTGGATCTGCCAATGGAGTGATAAAAACAGAATCTCCATTTCTGGAAAATTTAAATGTGGCTATGGAGTCACCGATGTTTTCCAGGCAAGCCAGTGTGGTTAATATTTTGATGTTCGATGCTGGAGTAAATGGAAGGTGGTCATTGTAATTGCAGAGATAGTTGTTATCCTCTGGGTCAAAAAGTGTGAAGCCAGTAAATTGTTCAGAGAAGATTTGGGATTTATTTAACTCTTTGGTGATGTCGCGGTTTGTGAAATTATAACGAAGCGACTGGCAGCTGGAAAGCCAAAAGCACGTCAATGAGAGTAGGAGCCAAGACTTTTTAAAAAAAGCTTTTCCTTGTGTTTTTTTCATGGATTGTAGGATTTGTGCTTGAGCATGGTGATCGACCTCCGGAGTGGCAATAAAACCTAATCTAATTTCTTTAAGTGAATTTTTGTTTTTAATTTGACCGCTAAAATAGCTAATCTAACCGCTTCATTTTAATAGCCAATGAGTATTCTCGATCTAATCACGCTGCTGATCTTTATGGCAGCAGTATTTACATTAATCAACATTACGGTTCTCAAGCTTCCATCCACTATTGGACTCATGGCCATCGCGTTGATGATGTCTGTAGTGATATTGGGACTAGGATTTGTTTTCCCGGCGGTCACTGGTGCCGCAGAGCACATTGTAGAAGCCTTTGACTTCAAGGAGGTTCTTCTGGGAGTCATGCTAAACTTCCTGCTGTTCGCAGGAGCCTTGTCTGTAAACCTCAATACACTATTGGAAGAAAGACTGCCAGTGTTGATCCTTGCTACTGTAGGGACTTTGCTATCTACTTTCATAGTCGGCTTTCTTGTTTACTATATTTTCCCTGTTTTGGGTATTGAAATAGACTTGATTTACTGCTTGCTTTTCGGAGCACTGATATCACCAACTGACCCTATTGCTGTTTTGGCATTGGTCAAGGAGTATTCTATTTCTAAGAAGCTTGAAATTAAGATTGCCGGTGAATCATTATTTAATGACGGTGTAGGTGTTGTTGTTTTCCTGACCATTTTGGGAATAGCGCAGGCTCAGTTTGGGGGCGAAGCAGCTTCTCATAGCTCTCATGGTGGAGGGGAGATTACAGCTGCTTCTGTAGCAATGTTGTTTGGTAAGGAAGTTATTGGAGGAGTTTTGATGGGAGCCGTTTTTGGATTTCTTGGATTTAAACTTCTCGATTTTATAGACAATGATCACGTAGAGTTAGAAGTTCTAGTAACACTCACATTGGTAATGGTGGGAGGAAGAATAGCTGAGTTGGTTCATGTTTCTGGACCTTTGGCCATGGTTGTGATGGGACTGTTCATTGGTAACGAAGGACGAGATGAAAAACTGGCCAACGCAACTGGAGAGTATGTTTTCAAATTTTGGCATTTGCTGGATGAAGCACTAAATGCTATCCTGTTCATTTTGGTAGGTCTTGAAATGATTGTCATTGCCAATACATTTTCGATTGACAGTATTCTGGTCGGAATTGTTGGTGTGTTGATCGTACTCACAGCACGTTTGATTGGTGTTAGCGTTCCTGTTAGTATCATGAGTATTTGGAGAAAGTTTGAGCCGAAGACCATCGCCATTCTTACATGGGGAGGCCTCAGAGGAGGTATCTCTGTTGCATTGGCACTTTCCCTTTCAGAATTTGAGTGGATAGAGCCGGGAATCAAAGAGACAATACTTTTCGTAACTTATTGTTGTGTTGTTTTCTCTATTTTGGTTCAGGGCTTGACCATTGGAAAATTATTAAAAGACTAACTTTACAGATAAATTATAAATTAACCACAGTTAATCAGTTAGTATGAAATTGACTATTGCAGAAGGATTGTATTTGATTGCACTTGATGATGAGGAAGGGAGACTCCTTTCCGCAGCTGAGAAAAGCATCGATGCAGGGGTTTTGAGTGCCTTTGTCCTAGAGCTTTATCTCTTAAAGAAAGTAACATTTAATGACGGTCAGATTCAGGTTGTAGATGCCACGGGAACTGGTAATGCTATTATGGATCAGATTTTACAAAAGCTGAAATCAGGAATTCCGTTTATTGAGCAAATCAAAAACCTGGAGCATCACTTTACCCATATTCAAGAGGATCTTACCGAGCTATTGATGCAAAGAGGAATCTTGAAAAAAGAAGCAACCAAGTTGCTGTGGATTCCACTTTCTGAGAGAATGGACAATGCTAATTATGCTTTTGAACAAGAAATCAGAGACTCTTTGAAAACGATAGTTTTCAAAAATGCCAAGCCTACAGCTTCGTTCGTAATACTTATGAGCCTCATATATGATTGCCATATTTTGAGTGAAGTTTTCTCTGATAAAGACGAGCTAATTGACGCTGTAAAGGTGGCTAAAGATATTGTGGATTCACCTGTGATTGACAGCTCTCTTTCGACGGTTCTCAAAGAACTGAAAAAATACTTCGGAGCATAACGATAGGCTCTCTAATAAATATTGAAATTAATTATTCGACGACCGGGTTTTCCCGGTTGTCGCTTTTTAGGCGTGTTTCTTCAAGCTTTTCAAGTTCAACCTCCTCTTCACTTAGGTTTTTAAGAAACAGCTTTTCTGACTCTTTTCTTACAGTTTCGATGGGTCTGTTTGTTATTTCAGCAAGAATCTGGTTTTGCATTTCATTTACTGTTTTTAAATAAGCTAACACAGTATCCTGCTTTTCCATAAGTGAATTGGCTCTAAAAGCCATGAAGCCAAACCCTTCATGAGGATTGTTGTTGTCCTTCTCAAGGATCAGGTACTCAATGCCATCAACAGTTATTTTATCAAAGTTGAATGCGATGTTTTCGTGAATTTCACGCGGCTTGAAAGCTTCGCCTTCATTTAGATCTTTGTTTTCACATGCCCCTATCAAGAGCACTAATAATAATAGGGAAAGAATTGTCTTGTTGAATGGGCGCATATTACTTGCTTTGTTTTTCACGAATTAAACCCTCATTTACTGAGAATATTTTCCTGATCAATTTGAAGGATTTACCATTCATAATGATAATAAGGTAATCATCAGCGGCTATTTTTAGGTCTCCGAGAGGGTTCTTAATCAGACGTTTGTTACCAAACTTATCTCGTTTGGTTATGCCAATGAGAACGGCGTTGTACCGCTTTTTCATATCAAAAAATGCTTCCTGATAGGGCTTGCCTAAATATGGATTTGATGATGTGACGATAAATTGTTTGATATCGTAATCGGAATCACCTTCAGCAAATGACATTATTGATTCACTATATGTAGCAACATCTGGTTCGAACATATAAGAGGCCAGGAGCTTGGACGATATCTCATGTTTTGATATTGTGTTGGTCACACCAGCGCTGATAAACGTATTTTTTAAATCCCCGTTATCCAATGTTACGACATAATCCAGGTCAGGAAATACCTTTTTCATATTTAAAATATAGACCAGCTTTTCAGTGTCATCTTCGAAGTTGACGAAGACAATAGAGGAGCTCTCAATATTGGTTTTGCGCAGCATCTCCATATTACTGAAATCGCTATAAAGCACAAAGACGTCCTTGCCGTTGTGCTCTTCCCTGATAAATTCAATATCGCTTCGGTTGTTGGTGACGATAGCCACCTTTTTACCTACACCCATAAGCTGACTCAGGACCATTTTACCAAAGTCATTCCATCCTATAATAACTGCGTGATCTTCCATATGTGTTCCGTTGTACCCAAGTCTTTTGTTTTCTTTGATTGTTGCCATTAGAGAAGTGAACTGACCAATTAAGATACCATAGATACCCAAACTAATAAGCACGAATAATATTGAAACATACCGCCCAAATTCTGTGGCGGGCACCAAATCTCCATACCCAACAGTGGTTAGTGTTACGAGTGAATACCAGATGGCATCCCGATAGTTTGTTATAGAAGCCTGATTACTGCCCTGCTCCGCTTGCACGAGCAGCGTAATGAGTAGAAAATAGACTAAAAAACCAGTCAGGATTTCAGCTATTATCCTTAGGGTTTTATTCTTAATGAATTTCTGGTACATAGATCAGGCAATGAATTAATCAAATATAATAAAAGGGTGCAATTGAAGAGGGTATATTTTGAAATGAGAAGCCATAAAAACAGTTAATTTGTTAGAATTCATTACCAGCACCAACTAGGATAGAATACCCAATACGTTTAGTATGGCTAAAAATCTATTTTAATGAATTTTTATAAACGATATTCTTATATTGTTGAAAAATCTGCAATATATTAGAGGTTTTATTATCTAAAACGATATTTATGAGGCATACCTATGATTTTGGAGTAATTGGAAACTGTGCATTTACCGCACATATTCACAAGGACACTAACGTGTCTTGGATGTGCTGGCCAAAGTTTGATAGTAGTTTCATTTTTGGTGGTATGCTCGACAATGAAAAGGGGGGGCAGTTTTCCATCAAACCAATTGAAAAGGATTTCTCTACCAAGCAATATTACATCGAGAATACGAATATCCTATGTACGGAAGTTGAGACTGAAACGGGGAAATATAGGGTAACTGATTTTGCCCCAAGATTTTATCAGACAGACAGGTACTACAAGCCATTAATGCTGATCAGGAAGGTGGAGAGTCTGGGGGGAAATCCCCGTGTGGTGGCCAGCTGCCGCCCGGTAGGAGACTATGGCATGATACAGCCAGAGTCTAGCATGGGTAGTAATCACATCAGATATCTGGGTTTAGGTGCTCATGTTCGCTTGACCACTAATATTTCACTAAACTATGTGATGAGCGAAGAGAGCTTTGTTCTGAATGAAACCAAATATTTGGTACTTACATACGGCCCGCCACTGGAAGCGGGGCTTGAAGAAACTTGTGGTCTTTTTCTGAATAAGACCAAAATGTACTGGAGAAACTGGATCAAGACCGCCAGTATCGTGAATTTCTATCAGAGAGAAGCAATACGCTCGGCTCTGATCCTTAAGATTCACCAATACGAAGATACAGGCGCAATTATCGCAGCAACTACAACGAGTTTGCCAGAGTCTCCCGGTAGTACTCGTAATTGGGACTATCGCTATTGCTGGATGCGGGATACCTACTATACCCTGAATGCTTTCAATAATATTGGTCACTTTGAGGAATCGGAGAAGTACTTTCATTATATCCTCAATACAACCATAGAGGAGTCTAATCGCTATCAGCCACTTTACAGCATAACTGGTAAGAAAAACCTTGATGAAATAGAGATACCCTTGAGTGGGTATAAAGGTGAGCAGCCGGTACGAATAGGTAATCAGGCTTACACACACATCCAAAATGATGTTTACGGCCAGGTATTGATTTCGCTGCTCCCGCTGTATGAGGATAAGCGGATTATTTTTACGGAACGCTTCGATTCAGCGGAATTAATTCATAAGACTCTCGACATGATCGAGAAAACATTTGATGAGACTGATGCCGGGTTGTGGGAGTTTAGAAACTTGAGTCAGCACCATTGTTATACATATTTATTCCATTGGGCGGGTAGCAGTGCCGCAGTGAAAATGGCGAGGGTTATCGGAGACTCAAAAATGGGGGAAAAGGCCATGAGGCTCAAAGACCGTTCGGCCAAAATGATCGAAAAATGTTTTGTGCCTACTAAAAAGGCTTATGCTCAGGCTGTTGGGGTTGATAGGATGGATGCAAGTACAATTCAACTTATCATGATGAACTATCTGCCTGGTAATACGCAAATTGCCAAAGATCATTTGATCGGGT
Source organism: Cyclobacteriaceae bacterium (assembly GCA_039944535.1). GTDB lineage: Bacteria > Bacteroidota > Bacteroidia > Cytophagales > Cyclobacteriaceae > JAMZMI01. The sequence continues at coordinate 126,837 of JBDUYP010000010.1, read as the reverse complement.
TGGAGAAAGAACTTCATGCAAAAGATGGCCTATTCTACAGGTACAAGCACATGGATGATTTCGGTGAGCCGGAAACTACCTTTTTGATATGTGCATTTTGGTATGTCGAAGCTTTGGCTTGCGTTGGCAGGATAGACGAGGCGGTTAAATACTTTGATAATTTGGTGTCATACTCCAACCATGTTGGGCTGTTAAGTGAAGATGTGAAAGAGTCTGACGGAAGCATGTGGGGTAATTTCCCTCAAGCTTATAGCCATGTTGGACTGCTGAATGCAGCTCATAGAATAGCCAGAAAGATTGATAAGCCGGATTTTTTATAATCCGGCTTCCATATTTACTTATACAAGGATTTTAAGAGTGATCGGATTTCGGTATAGTCCATCACTCTGAAGTTCGCTGCTGATGAGTTGCTTCCCACTTTGATACTATAAGCGTCCTTAGGCATAGCTCTAAAGGTATCCTCATCAGTCCAGTCATCACCGCAAGCCATGATAAAGTCTGATGGGTGATTTTGGAGCCAGAGCTTGGCTGCTCTTCCTTTGTCTATTTCGGAGTTCTTAATTTCCACCACCTTATTTCCCTCCAGTACTTTGAGATTCTTATCAATGGTGGCGTATTTCAACCTGCTGGTGAGTTCCCGGGTTCTTTCCTCTCCGAGTCCTGTCTCCACTTTTCTATAGTGCCATACAAGTGAATAATCCTTTTGCTCAACGAAACTACCCGGAGTACGGTCAACATAACCATCGAGAACGTTCATTATTTCGCCTTTCCAGTCATATCCCAGACTGATGAGGGTTCTCCATTTTTTACCTTTTTCTTTGATCCAAACGCCATGTTCTGCGATCAGTTCTATGTTGAATGACCCAAGCCATTCTTCCAGATTGTCACGCCCTCTTCCGCTGATTACAACAACTCTATTCTTTTTATCTGCCGTCAGTTCAGTCAGAATTTTTACCAATTCTTTATTTGGCTTGCACTCAAGTGGATCCGTGTGGAACCCTACGAGCGTACCGTCATAATCTAAGAATATGAGTCGTTTTTTGGCTTTTTTATAGGCTTCCTGAATCTTCTCCTTATAGTTTTTATCCAGCACTTTTGTCTCTAATGCTTTCTGCTCCTCTTTGGATGTTGCCAGACGCTTCATAAATAAGTTTACCCAGTGATGTATGTTGTATCGCTTGATCGAGCGCTGCATTGAAATCATATTTGATATTTGCTTACTCTCAGGCATTTCGAGTGCGTCTTTGATGGCGCAAATCATCTGCTCCATGTTATTAGGGTTGATGAGAATGGCATCTGAAAGCTCCTTGCTCGCACCAGCCATTTCGCTTAAGATCAATACACCCTTTTTATCCAATTTGCTGGCTATAAACTCCTTACAAACCAGATTCATTCCATCACGCATAGGTGTAACCAGAGCTACATCAGCCATTCGGTAAAAGGCAGAAAGTGCTGTGAGCGGGAATGATCTGTAGAAGTAATGAATTGGGGTCCAACTCATCTTTCCAAACTTCCCATTAATCCTACCAACCAGAAGATCAATCTCTTCTTTGAGTTCTTTGTACTTGCCCACCTGATCTCGACTGGGTACTACAATCATCAATAGGGACACCTTTTCGTGAAAGGATGGATATCTCTCCAAAAACTCTTCGAATGCTTTAAGTCTTTGCGGAATACCTTTGGAATAGTCTAGCCGGTCTATGGAGAGCATCAAACGCTGGTTGCCAATTCCGGTTCTGTAGCGCACTTCTCTCGAAAGTGTCTCCGGGTGAGAGGCCGCAGATTCATATTTTTCGTAATCAATACCCATTGGAAGGGCATCTACGAGTACTTTTCTATTGTCCACATTGATTCGGCTATTGGAGTTGCCTAATCCAGCCAGTCTGTTTACTGAAGACAAAAAGTGTCGCATGTCATCATAGGTGTGGAATCCGAGGAAGTCCGCTCCGAGCATGCCGTTGAGAATTTCGCGTCTCCACGGGAGTAGTCTGAAGGATTCATACGAAGGAAAGGGTATATGAAGGAAAAATCCAATACTAGCGTCAGGGGCGTACTCACGGATAAGTTGAGGCAAGAGTAATAACTGGTAGTCATGGATCCAAACTGTGTCTTCCGGTTCCAAAACCTTAGCTATTTCTTTGGCGAATTTTTTATTTACCCGTTGATATGCCTTCCAAAGATCATCGTTGAAAACGATGTATTGATTAAAATAATGAAAATTTGGCCACAGGGTTTCGTTACTAAAACCTTCGTAATAGTCTTCAATTTCTGAAGCAGTGAGGAAAACGGGACGCATGTTTTCCTTGGCCAGGTTTTTAGTTACTTCTTTTCGGTCATCTGTACCGGGCACATTTAGTCCAGGCCATCCAATCCAGATATTGTCCCCCTCTTTGTATATTGATCCTAGTCCGGTTGCCAGTCCTCCTTCACTTGGCTGGTAGATAAACTCACCTTTTTCTTCGGTGATTCTTACGGGTAGTCTATTGGAAACAATAATAGTCTTAGGCATATTCTTATTTTATTCTAATAATAGCAATGTGATCTGTTTTAACCGAAGTTTCTAAGTCTGATCTCGGTCAGTTTTCTTTTGGTATCAAGAGGAAAATCACCCTTCATCATCCAGTCGTAAAAGCTGGGTTCGTTTTTCAGTACTTCACTTACCGGCTTGCCACGATGCTTGCCGAAATTAAAAACTTCTTTACCATCAGCATCATAAGTCATTCTGCCGGCAAGGTCAACCAGCTTGCCGTTCGTCATTTTGTGTATGGCGGCCATGTCATTCGTCATGACTCCCATTTTTTCACCTCTCAGGTCGGTCATTTCCTGCCCCTCATATTTTTCTACCTGAGCAAGCAATACCTCATAAGTGGCCTGAGTGTCGGCCAGTGCGCTATGAGCGTTGATCAGGTCTTTGCCGCAATAAAACTTATATGCAGCCGTAAGGTTTCTTTTCTCCATCATGTGAAAGACCTTTTGCGCATCCACCAGTTTTTTGTTGGAAATATCAAACTCAATGTCCGCTCTCAAAAACTCCTCTACGAGCACAGGAACATCGAACTTCAAAATGTTGAAGCCGGCAAGGTCGCATCCTTCAAGCCATGTGACCAGTGATTTCGCTACTTGTTTGAATGTAGCCTCATCCTTTACATCATCGTCATAGATGCCATGAACCAGACTCGATTCCAAGGGAATGGGTATGGTTGGGTTGATACGTCGGCATTTTTCCTCGACTGAGCCATCTGGCATTACTTTAATTAGCGCCATTTCGACGATGCGATCTTTGGAAACATTGGTGCCGGTAGTTTCAAGATCAAAAACCACAAGTGGGTTTTTAAGATTTAGCATAGCTTATGATTGTTATAATAATGCGCAACCAGTGCGCTGAATTCTCCTTTGTTTGACCTTATCCGATCAACGATTAGGTTGATTTGATTTTCTGTATCTGACTCACCGTCAGCGATTTTTGATAAAAAATAAATTGTCAAAAATGAAGGTTGAGTTGTGCCTTACCCTCACGACAATTTGGAACATCTGATTGTATCATAACTCCAAAAGTCGCAGACGAGAATGAGTTTGAAAGGTCATATATCTCAAAAATACGCTAAAATAGACTGTTAGCAAATAAAACTTAAGCGAGAGTCAGTACTTATTTTTGAATGATTACCGTCTTTGTAATGTTAAGAACATGTGGAAAAGTTGGTTGAAAAATTTAGATTTTGATATCACTAAAAGCACCGCTTCAGATGCTTAGGTTTGCAGTATAACAATAGAAAGAGATCTTATATGGAGGGAGGAAAATCATCAACCGTTCGACTAGCTGACAAAACACGCAGATTAGGGCTTTCAGAGCTTACAGGTCAGCTTGGGAAGATGCCTCCACAAGCCATTGAAATAGAAGAAGCCATTCTGGGAGCACTCATGCTGGAGCGAGATGCGCTTACGATGGTGATCGAAATCTTGAAGCCCCAGAGCTTTTACAAGGATGCCAATCGTGTTGTTTTTGAGGCAATTGTTCAGCTTTTCAATAACAGTGATCCTGTCGATATCAAGACTGTGGTTCACCAGCTTCGCAAAAACGGGCAACTTGAGTTTGTAGGAGGCGCTTACTACGTTTCTGAACTTACCACCAAAGTAAATTCAGCAGCGAATATTGAGTATCACGCCAGGATCATTGCAGAGCAGTCTATCAAACGTGAGTTAATCAAAATATCAGGAGAAATTCAAAATGATGCTTACGAGGATACGATTGACGTATTCAAATTGCTGGACAAAGCAGAGCAAGCGCTATTTGATGTTTCAGAATCTCATATTCGAAAGAACTATGACAAGATGAGCTCTTTGCTCCATCAGGCGATAGAGGAGATTGAGAAGAAGAAAGATAAGAAAGATGGTCTTACGGGTATTCCTAGTGGATTTTCTGCTCTGGATCGGGTAACCTCCGGGTGGCAGCCATCAGATTTGGTTATCATAGCTGCGCGACCAGGTATGGGTAAGACCGCCTTTGTGGTTTCGGCAATGAGAAATGCGGCTGTAGAGTTTGGAAAACCTGTAGCACTGTTCTCGTTGGAGATGTCTTCGGTACAGCTGGTAAACAGGCTCATATCTGCGGAGGCGGAACTGGAAAGTGAAAAAATCAAAAAGGGTGACCTGGCCGATTATGAGTGGGAGCAACTGCTACATAAAACAGCCAAGATGTCCGAGGCTCCAATCTTTATTGATGACACGCCTGCTTTAAGTATTTTGGAATTGAGGGCGAAGAGTAGAAGACTTGTAGCTCAGCACGGTGTTTCCATGATCATCATTGACTACTTGCAGCTGATGTCTGGAGATACTTCTAAAACTGCCGGAGGAAACCGTGAACAAGAGATTGCTTCCATTTCGCGTGCACTGAAGGGGATAGCCAAGGAACTCAATGTGCCGGTAATCGCACTGTCTCAGTTGAGTAGGGCTGTGGAGACTCGTGGTGGAGATAAGCGTCCTCAGCTATCAGATTTGAGGGAATCAGGATCAATCGAGCAGGATGCGGATATGGTAATGTTCCTTTACCGACCAGAATATTACGGTATGACTCAGGATGAAAACGGCATGCCACTCAATGGAGTGGGTGAGGTGATCATAGCCAAGCACAGGAATGGTCAGCTCGAAAACGTGCAGCTTAAGTTTATCGGTAAGTTTACCAAGTTTGAGGATTTGGATACCTCGATGGTAGATTCCAACTACGGTAACTCATTCCCTAAATCAGACAATTCTAATTCTGACTTCACCATCACGCTTCCTAGCAAAGCGAACAAAAATGATGATGAAGAGATGCCTTTTTGATGTAAAATAATGCATCATCCCGCTTAGGTGACACCTCAACGAAATCCTTTTTCAGTACTGTAGGATATTATTACTACCCGATTTATATCCATGTCAGTTGGAAACAACAGACAGCACCAGAAGAAGGTACGGGATTGCATAACAAACAAAAATGGTTTGAATTTCGTTTACTTGACTAACTTGGTCAAGTGTAAAACAATTCATTATGAAAATCTATAACATCGGTTTTGCTAAAAGTAAGCTCTCGGCATTAGTGGAAATGGCGCTGGAGGGTAAAGAGGTAATCATAGGAAAGCGAAACAAGCCGTTAATCCGGCTATCACCCGTGAATGACCCTAAATTGCAGGAGCGCAAAGGTGGATACCTCAAGGGAGAAATCTGGATTGCTGATGATTTTAACGAAAGTAACGATGAGGTTATCGCTGCTTTTGAAGGAAAATCTCTATGAATTATTTGCTTGATACACATGTATATCTATGGTGGCAAAGTAATCCTGAATATCTTTCAGATAGTGCCAGGTCTGCAATTAAAGACGTGAGCAACACGATTTTTGTCAGTGCCGCAGTTCCGTGGGAAATCACAATTAAGCAAAGGCTCGGAAAGCTGAAAGTGCCTGAGGGAATTATGGATTTCATGACAATAGATAACTTTCTGCCTCTGTCCATTTCTCTCGATCATATTTCTGCCTTAAGCAGACTTGCGCATCATCATCGTGATCCTTTTGATAGAATTCAAATTGCTCAAGCCGTCGCGGAAGATCTAGTATTAATAACCGGAGATAAGCAAATCCTGAAGTACACCGAGGTGAAAACACTAAAGGCTTAAAACCTAAGGTCCTTTTTCAGTACTGTAGGATATTATTTCTACCCGATTCATATCCATGTCTGTTGGAAACAACAGACAGCACAATAAGATCTAGTATTAATAACCGGAGATAAGCAAATTCTGAAGTACACCGAGGTGAAAACACTAAAGGCTTAAAACCTAAGGTCATTTTTCAGTACTGTTGGGTATTATTACTACCCAATTCATATCCATGTCAGTTGGAAACAACAGACAGCACAAGAGAAGGTTATTGCATGTTGAAAGTAAAAATAGAAATATTTTCAAGTCAATCAAGAGAGAAAAATCAATCCTCAAACTGAAAGTTCATATATGCCGATTGCAGTTCTTTCAGGGCATGCGCTTCATTGAGGGCTTTGGCTCGGTCTATTCCTGCTTCATAGGTTTCTTCAGCTTTTTCACTGTCCCCAAGTTCGGCATAGAGCGCAGCAGCGTGGTAGTATGTTCCTATATAGTCAGGATGGTTTTTCATTAGTTCTTCAAACAATTCTCTGCTCTGCTGTTTATTATCTTGTAAGTACTCGATTGCCAAAGCATATTTTGGGAATGGATCGGTAGGGTCTTCATCGATAAAATTTATGAGTTGTTTGATTCTTTCCTGGTTCATGGTTGGTAGGATATTTACTAACTTCGAGGCATACGAATATTTACCCAAATATCATTTTTTTGAATGAAAGCAAATGGCAGTCTAAAGGATTTTACCCAAATTAACTTTTGTCATTTCGCGATTCATTTAACTTTTAACCCCATTTATAAAACATGAAAATACTGGTTTGTATTACCCATGTTCCGGATACGACTTCTAAAATTGCGTTTACGGACAACAACACAAAATTTGATAAGACGGGTGTCCAATACATCATTGGCCCCTATGATGATTATGCGCTAGCCAGAGCCGTGGAGCTCAAGGAGCAGTCCGGTGGCTCCATCACCGTGCTCAATGTAGGTGAGGCTGAGACAGAACCCACTTTGCGGAAAGCCCTTGCCATAGGTGCAGATGATGCCATCCGTGTGAATGCTTTTCCTACAGATGCCTTTTTTGTAGCCAAGCAAATTGCCAGGGCTGCTGAGGAAGGTGGATATGATCTGATTCTGATGGGTCGCGAATCGATAGACTTCAACGGAGGACAAGTGCATAGTATGGTTGGAGAGCTGCTCGGCATGCCGTCTGTATCTCCGGTGATGACGCTGGATGTGGATGGAAGCTCAGCTAAAATCATGCGTGAAATAGAAGGAGGAAAGGAATATATGGAATTGGATCTGCCTTTCGTGGCAGGGTGCCAGGAGCCGATAGCCGAGTGGAAAATCCCGAATATGCGTGGGATAATGTCTGCGCGCTCCAAGCCGCTCAATGTGGTAGAGCCAACGGCAGATGCCGCACAGAATGAAGTTGAGGTCTTTGAATTGCCACCGGCGAAAAGCGGTGTGAAGTTGGTGGATGCCGACAACCTCGACGAATTGGTTAATCTATTGAAAAACGAAGCAAAAGTTATATAAGATGTCAGCACTGGTATTTGTAGAATTGGATGAGGGCAAAGTAAAAAAGTCCTCTTTGGAAGCTGTGAGCTATGCTGCAGCGGTTGATGGTGCTGTTAGTGCTGTCGTTTTTGGTTCTCTTGCAGATGAAGAAAGCGGAAAGCTTGGAAAAGCCGGAGCAAACAAGGTTTTGAATGTGACCGATGATAAATTGGCTGCTAACAATATCATGGCGTACTCTTCGGCAATTGCGGAAGCATTTGATAAAGAGGGAACATCTCTTTTGGTGTTGGCAAAATCATCTTTAGGCGATCCTGTGTCAGCCAGAGTGGCGATTAAAACAGGAGCATCATTGGCATCTAATGTTTGTGAGTTGCCTGATACTTCTTCAGGGTTTAAGGTCAAAAGCAGCATTTATACAGGAAAGGCTTTCGCCGTTTCTGAATTGAAAGGAGATAAGAAAATCCTTGTTTTGAAAAAGAATGCGGTCGAGATCAAGGAAGATGGAGGCGATGCAGTCGTTGAGGGTTTTGCACCTACAATTAACGAAGGCGATTTCAAGGTGAAAATCACTTCAACTGAGAAAGCAACAGGTGAAGTTCTTTTGCCTGAGGCGGAAATCGTTGTTTCGGGAGGACGAGGGCTGAAAGGTCCGGAAAACTGGGGCATGATAGAGGATTTGGCCAAAACGCTGGGTGCGGCTACCGGGTGTAGTAAGCCAGTGTCCGACATGGACTGGAGACCACACCACGAGCACGTAGGCCAAACAGGTATAAAAGTGAGCCCATCTTTGTATATAGCCGTTGGAATTTCCGGTGCTATTCAACATCTTGCAGGCGTTAATTCCTCCAAGTACATTTTGGTGATTAATAAAGATCCGGAAGCACCATTTTTTAAAGCTGCAGATTACGGCGTAGTAGGTGATGCTTTCGAGGTTGTACCTAAACTAACAGAAGCAATAAAGGCACAGCAAGGTTAATGTCAGATAAAATCAAGTTAGAAATATTAGGACTTTCATCGAGCCAGTCTCAGTCTGGTTCTTTTGCATTGGTTTTGGGTGAGCAAGGTGGCAATCGCAGACTTCCGATCATCATCGGAATGTTCGAGGCGCAGGCCATTGCCATAGAGATCGAAAAGATCGTTCCCAATCGACCTATGACACATGATTTGTTTAAGTCCTTTGCATTTAACTTTAATTATAAGGTAAAGGAAATCCTCATATCCGATTTGAAGGAGGGGGTTTTCTTTGCCAAAATTGTTTGCTCTACGGCAGATGGCGATGTGGAAATTGATGCACGACCATCTGACGCCATTGCCATAGGTCTGCGTTTTGATGTAGATATCTTCACCAACGAAAACATTCTCAATGAGGCCGGTATTGTGCTCACAGATGAGGATGAAGAAGTGGTGGATGCCAGTCAAAAAGTGACAAGTAGTTCAAAGCCTGAGCCCAAGTCCAAAAAACTTGAGGATCTGCCTATGGATCAGCTCAATACCATGCTGGACGAAGCGCTAGGGGCGGAGGACTATGAAAGAGCAGCTAAAATACGAGACGAAATCAATCGTCGTAACTAACCTTCCTCTCTATATATGGATCTCCTTCGCGCGTTAATTGGCTTGATTTTTTTGCTTGGAATCGCCTTCCTTTTTTCCCAAAATAGAAAATCAATCGATTGGCGGCTCGTGGGTACGGGGATCCTGCTTCAGATTGTTTTTGGTTATCTGATTTCAGATATAAAAATCGTGAAAAGTGCCTTTAATTGGGTCAGTAGTCAGTTTGTGGTGCTGCTCGGCTTTTCAGGGGATGGTGCCAAGTTTCTTTTTGGTGGGCTGATTAACTCTGAAAGCCTGGGCTTTATTTTCGCTCTTCAGGTTCTCCCAACGGTTATTTTCTTTTCAACCCTTACAGCCGGACTGTATTACCTGGGCGTATTGCAGTACATCGTGAAAGGAATAGCCTGGATCATGGCTCGCTCTATGAGACTATCGGGGGCTGAAGCACTTTCGGCAGCAGGCAACATCTTTTTAGGTCAGACGGAAGCTCCGCTTTTGGTTAGACCTTTTGTGCCTAAAATGACAAAATCGGAACTGATGTGTCTGATGACCGGCGGCATGGCAACTATTGCGGGTGGGGTTTTGGCAGGATATGTGGCTTTCTTAGGAGGATCTGATCCTGCAGAGCAGGAGCGATTTGCTTCTTACCTGCTCAGCGCATCTATCATGAATGCGCCTGCGGCGATCGTGATGTCTAAGATGATAATACCGGAATTATACAGGGACCAGATCAATTCTGACCTGTCTGTTTCCAATGAAACAATGGGTGTGAATCTGGTTGACGCCCTGGCAAGAGGTGCCTCAGAAGGCTTGAAACTGGCTCTGAATATCGGAGCAATGCTTTTGGCTTTTATAGCGCTCATTGCGGCAGTAAACTACCTTTTGATGGCAATTGGAGGCGTGACCGGTCTCAACGAGATGGTTGTGAACTCTACCAACGGAACATTCAAAGGGTTTAGTTTGGAGTATATCCTGGGGCAAATCTTCAGAGTTTGTGCTTTCGCAATCGGGGTAGAGTGGAATGAATCCCTGCAGGTGGGGAGTTTGCTGGGACAAAAAGTGGTAGTGAATGAATTTGTCGCTTATCTGGGACTGTCAGAGTTTGTGGGCGCTGGGGTATTGAGTCAGAAGTCAATCGTGATATCTACCTACGCACTCTGTGGTTTTGCAAACTTCAGTTCTATTGCCATCCAGATAGGAGGAATAGGAGGAATGGCTCCAACTCAGCAAGGAAATATCTCTAAGCTAGGTTTACGAGCGCTTTTGGCTGCTACGCTTGCCACCATGATGACAGCAAGCATAGCTGGCGCATTGATGGTCTAGTAGCGCATTTCCAGCTTTTCTGTTTCGTCCATCCTGATCAAAACATTTCTCAGTTCAGTTTTGACATCTTTAAATGGTTTTCAGGAATGAGTCCATCATCAAGCGGGCGCTTGCCGGGTTGGTAGCCAGTGGGATATTGTGAACATCACAAACTCTCATCAGCATCTGCACATCCGGCTCGTGTGGATGTTTGTCCATAGGGTCGCGAAAGAATAAGACCATGTCCAGCTTTTTTTCAGCCGCCAGTGCTGCAATCTGAGCGTCACCGCCCAGTGGTCCTGAGAGCATCTTGTCCACGCTCAGTCCGGCTCTTTCTGCATGGCCACCGGTAGTGCCGGTTGCGACTATTTCTACTTTTTGCAAATGCTTCTTGTACTGAAGGAGAAAGGCCACCATCTCTGCTTTTTTCCCATCATGGGCAATAACTGCTATTTTCATGTTTGGATAGTGTCAATTTAAGTTTTGTGAGACTTAAAGTTAACTGAAGTTCACGAATGAATCCATTTAGTATTTTGATTCTTTAAGCTCTCTTGTGTGTCTCTTTGAGTGTGATTTTTTTGTAGTCATTGTTGAGGGAGTACACGGCCAAGTCTAAAAAGCTCACAACTGATTTTCGCAAGGAGGCATCTCCCTTGTAGGCGGGCATTTTGTTGATCTCATATCTGGATTTTTGCATGGTTTTAACCAAATCCATACGTCGTTTTTCGGCGCGTTTTCCGTTTCTGCTTCTCATGGACTGTTTCATATAGTCCCATGTGTCTTTGTTGATTTGCTTATAGTAAGCACTCATGTTGCCCATGTATTCGGATGGGTTTTCTTGCGAATAGGATGTGAAGGCAAATAGGAAGAGGATAAGTCCGGCCAGGCGTTTCATTAGATGTTTGATGTTTTTGGCCAAGATAATCAAACACCTTCGTACTTTCCGTTTTTAGCTCTGACTACCTGGTTTTTGCCATGGCGCGCGTCTGTCTTTGCAAATCACAAAACAACTGTCGGGGAGGAAAATAGAAATTTTGCGGGGTGGGGGACAAAAGAAAACCTCCCGGGGCTTTGTGCTGGCAGAAAGAGACCTTGAAGGTTTGAGAAAAGGGAATAGCTGCGCCCCGTTTCCGCCTTATTTTAAAACCACGATGCAGCGCACGGTGGGAAGCCCCGCTGCTGTACTGATAAGTAAAAAGAGTTGTAAAACAGGCCAGAAGCGTTAGTTGTTTTGATTGATGTAACCAAACTATTAAGTACTTATAGTCGACTATAAGTACTTTAAAAAATGGTTTTTCACATGACCGCACTCCGCTTTTCGTGATTTATAGGTAGATTTAGAGTCAAAAAACAGGGTAATGCCTGTTACATAAATGTTATCACCAATCAGGAAAATGAGAAAAGCACCGTCAGCGGATACATATAAACTACTATATACTAGATCCGGAAACGAATGTGCTTTCCCAAAATGTAGCCACCCCATATTTAATGATGATGGTTTGTATGTTGCAGAACTTTGCCATATCAAATCAGCAAATAAAGGAGGAGCAAGATTTGACGAAAGTCAAACGGACGAGCAAAGACGTGCTCCTGAAAACCTTATGTTCATGTGTCATCGACATCACAAAGAAACTGATGACGTCATTAAATATCCAGAAGAGAAATTAAATGAAATAAAGCTCAATCACGAATCTCAATTTACTGAGGCTGGGAAGCAGTTATCAAATGAAATGATCAGACAGATTGACGCAGAATCAAGATTTTATTGGACTCGTCAAAAAGAAAAGGAATATGAGTTTGACGAACTGAAAATGAAGACGAATTTCGATTTCAGTGAATCAGAACTTTATAACGAAATAATTGAGGGAATCGATCTTATTAATAACTATTGTGAAACTTGCTCTAATTCTGATAGCTCAGAAATACTTGAAAGAGATTTAAAGGATTTGTTCTCAAAAGCTGGCTTGGATTATCGAAAGATCGAACGGGTTCCATACTATGAGAATCCATTTGCTTTAAGAAATTGGGAATATCATAATATTGGCTTGCCAAATCTTTTCTCCAATTTAAGAATGAAATTATTTCAGTTAAGAGTACGGACGTTTGAAACTTTGACGCAGTTGAATCCCGAAAACAAGGAACTAAAATCAGAATTAGCTAGATACCGAAAAGAGTTTGACGAGATGTATGAGAACTTATATCATGTTGACTAGATGAAAAGGTGATAACATGTGCTATGAATGAATGGGGTTTCATCGGTCAAGATAGTTTGGTGGTACTTGTAAAGTCCGCCACAAGTAATAAATTTAAATTAAGGCGTGGCTATGTGCTAGAGGAAAGGTTAGTGCTTTCTGATCCCCACTCATCATAGCTGAGCGTTAGATGTAATTGCGTGTCGGCTACTTCCACAAAAACAATCAAAAATCATAGAATACCCTAATCGACATACCAATCACGTTTTAGAAGAATTATCAGAAAGATTCTTCAAAAACCTAGTGCCTCCAAGCTGGGTTGTTAACCATTTTTGGGTAGATTATGGTACAGACCTTAACTGTGAAATTGAAAGAGGCGGTGGGATGACTGGAATTAATTTCACTGTTCAATTAAAAGGAAAACAAATAGATTCAGGGAAAGAGAAAGTATCTGTAAATAAGATTAAACGAACGACGGTCAATAGATGGTTAACAAGGCTAGAGCCAACAATGCTTGTCATTTATGTGGACGATGAAAAGGAGGCTTACTGGATCTGGGTTGAGGATAATACTTTTGACCTTACTGATAAGAAGGAATTCTATTCAGTAAGTATTTCTAGAAAAAATAAACTCAGCAAAATTGCTTGGGGAAAAGTTGAAGATAAGCTTTTTAAAATATTCAGCAACAGGCATAGACTATATGAACTCCCTGAAATTGATGAGGAAAATGACATTGCATGGGGATACTATTTCAATAGAAATTTCAGAAAAGCCATACCATATTTAAAACAAATCCTTAACCGAAATCCTTTTGATTCACTAGCAATGGAAGCTTTGGCAATTTGCCATTATGATTTATTTAGTTATGAACATGCTCTAAGTTTTATTGATAAGGCTCTTTCAATTAAGGTAACAGATACAACCTTATTAAACAAAGCATCCATTCTAACCGAGTTTGGTAATTCTACAGGAACTAATGAGATGATTGAACATGCTGTTAGAATTTATGAATCAATGATTTCGGAAAGAGCTCAATCCTACGATATTTTCTACAATCTTGGTTCAGCATACAATGCACTAAACGATTATCAAAGAGCAGTTGACAATTTATCCATTGCAGCGAAGCTTAACCCAAACAAGGCTGAAATTTGGAATAACCTTGGTATAACATATATGTACTTAGGTGAACAAAATGGCATAATTTGGGAACACGAAAATTCGATGATTTGCTTTGATAGAGCTCTAACCTTAAACCCAAATCTGGCAGAAGCACTTTTCACGAAAGGATCATCCTTGTTCAAGCACTTTAGACGCATTGATGAAGGTTTAGAGCTAATGTTAAAAGCGGTAGAGATATCCAATCGGCATGAGTTTGATAACCCATATGTTTTTTTCTGGATCAGTGAGGCCTTTTTTGCAAAATCAAATTTGAATGAGGCAAAAAAATGGAACAAGGAAGGGTTAACGTATTTCCCTAAAGATAGCTTTCTATCAAATCAAAGGAACAGGCTCAATGAATAATAAAAAACAGCTAACAGACGTAGCTGTTGCACAACTCTAACTTTGTGAAGAATTGGCCCTATTCACAAATTCACAGCATGACTCAAACGATCTGAGCCGCATTCTCTAAGGTCAGTATATCCAAAAAGGAGATATATTGGGTTGTGCAACAGGCACAGTCACTATCATCCATAAGCTAACTGAGCTGTTTGCAAAGGCAGGTGCGATTAGATACTTTTATAGAAATTTGAATAGTCCAGCTTACGGATGATAGTTGGGCGTTAGATGTAAGCAGCACCCTGATCAAAGAGCTTTGAAAAAGAAACTAAACAACCATATTAAGAACCAAGATTACGTCAAAGTTTACATAACTGACGAAGACGAATCGAGCATAACTCACTTTGAAGGAATTGTCTTTGAACAAACTGACGAATTAATTCTAATGAGTGACTCAACTGACTTCTTTTATGACGGACTAGTGATTTTTAGAAAGAAGGACGTTTCTGAAATTAAGCACACTGACAATGAAAGATTTCTACGGCATATAATGAAAGAAGAGGGATTGATCGAATCAACTCTGAAAAATCGTGAGGCAGTTAAGTTTAGCTTGGGAACTTTGCAGAACACCTTAACCCAGCTCAAGAAATTGGGAAATGCTATTATAATAGAATGCGAATACGGTGATGATAGTACTTTTCAAATTGGACCAGTAAACGAAGTAACTGATACATATGTAAAACTGGACTACTTCAACGCCAGAGGAGAATATGACCTAAAACCAACTTCGTCTAAACTTGATGAAATAACCCACATTAAGATAGACTCTCCTTATGCCAACCTTTTCCACAAATACTCATCAAAAGTGGATTAAAAGCCTACATCTAACACGTGCTAAAATGCAGATTTCAAACTGCTGCTAGCCCAGTTTATTGCAATCCGTCCGCAAAGCTTCCCCCGTTCCCGCCATGCTTTGCATGGTGGTTCTTTTATGGCATAGGATTCACCTCAATCAGTCCTTTTCAGATGACCGCACCCCGCTTTTCGTGATTTATAGGTAGATTTAGAGTCAAAAAACAGGGGAATGCCTGTTGCATAAATGTTGGGCACAATTGATCTGCACAAATGAAAAACCCTATCTTTCTAATAACAATTCTTCTATTCGCATGTAACTCCCAGTCGAATTCAAAGAAGACACAACAATCAATGGAAGCAGATTCTGTAGCCATTAAGCAATTACCTGCAGAACTCATTGAACAAGAACACGAACCTAAAAAGAAACTCTATTTAAACGGAATCTACGAATATGACTATCCTTATGACACTAAGGACATGAATGAAAATCAATACATCGCATTTAACAAGAAAGGCGATTCAGTCAGGGGTTGGTATTTCGGAACGTCTGACGAATTTGATGAAGCAAGAGAGGGATATTTGCCCGGATATTTTGTCTCCAAGATTGAAGATTTAACAATTAAAGGAGACTCTATATTTTTTCACATCGTCACTGGCTATGATGATTGCTACTCAACGAGGTTTCCTGTTGGATACATTGACACGACAAAAATCAACGAAGCTTATGATAAGTGGTTTGCGACAGGCAATGACCAAATGATAGGTTTTTCAGCAAAAGTGGATGGTCTCAAACTGTATCTTACAATGTACGGTGAAAGCCGAACTTACAAAAAGACTCGGAACTACTTTCACCCAGGAATAGACAATTATGATTCTACAAAGTGTCGAACCGAACCTCTTCTTTCTATTCATCAAAACCTTGAAATCCTTAATGAAAAAATGGTTCTTGATTTTCTTAGTACGTTTAGCATGATCTGTGAGGCGAACGTAGAGTTTAGCGAATGGAGTAACGAGCTCCTTTTCAAAATTCTTTCATCAGAACCAGAACTAACTCTGGAAGTACTCTCAAAGAATTTGAACAAACTTGATACAGCGAGTATCTACGAAGAACTTGAATCACCACTTCATGATCTCATTCCAATTGACAGCATAACGTCCAAGATCGAACCATTGAACATTGACGAAGAACTCAAAAAATCGGTGCTTAGCAGACTGGAAAACCTAAAATAACTGTGCCCAACAGACGTAGCTGTTGCACAACCCCTCTGAAAAACTAAGACAACCGTTCCCGCCATGTTTTGCATGGTGGTTCTCTTATAGCATTGAATTCACCTCAATCAGTCCTTTTCAGATGACCGCACTCCGCATTTCTTGATTTATAGGTAGATTTAGAATCAAAAAAACAGGGTAATGCCTGTTATATAAAGGTTAGACACAAAATGACAAAACTTCATCTTTCAGCTATACTGATTTTCTTTACCTGCAACTCGCTATTTGGACAAACCAAAATAATTGACATGCATCTTCATTCTTACCCTCAAGAGACTTTGAATGGCGAAGTGTTCGATCATTATGGCATCAAGGGAGTACAGGACATGGATATGCTCTTCGTAGAAACATATGAGGCAATGAAAAAGCATAACATCGTGAAAGGGGTAGTAAGTGGTACTTTAGAAAGTGTTCAATATTGGAAATCGAATGATTCAGAGGGTCGCATTATCCAAGGATTACATTTTATGCATCCGGATGAATTAAATATGGACCTAATACAATTTGAAGAGCTTATTAAAACAGGAAAAGTAGAAGTATTTGGTGAGTTAGGTCCTTATTATTCTGGCACAACCTTAAGTGATTCAGTATGGCAACCCTATTTAAAGATTTGTGAACAATATGATATCCCTGTTGCGGTTCACACTGGCGGTGGAGATCCAGGAGGCACATATTCTTGGGCTCCAAAGGCAAGATTAGCTTTAGGTGATCCTTATTTAATTGAAGACGTCTTGGTTAATTATCCTAAGCTGAGAATTTATATTATGCATGCGGGCGGAGAAGATTGGCCAGAACATGCGATTAGGTTAATGGCTTATTATCCACAACTTTACACCGATCTGGGTGTGATGCTTTGGGTAGAGCCTAATACACAACGATATATTAAAAAATTTCTCCAAGACATCAAGGAAGCTGGATATTTGAACAGAGTAATGTTCGGATCAGATCAGATGATGTGGCCATATGCCATCGGAAAGTCAATTGATTTCTTAAATAGCCTTGATTTTCTAACTGACCAGGAAAAAGAAGGTATCTTCTATGATAACGCAGCGAGATTTTTAAATCTGGAAGAAGACTGAGTCTAATAAGCCTTTGGATTCACCTCAATCAGTCCTTTTCACATCACCGCACTCCGCTTTTCGTGATTTACAGGTAGATTTAGAGTCAAAAAACAGGGTAATGCCTGTTGCATAGATATTAGTAATCATTATTCCTATGAGTAATCTTTATCGTACATCTTCAGTATCTTTATATTATGAATAAGCAGGTAGCTATCAATTCTCTTAAGGACATGCCTCAAGATTTCGAACTTGACGAACTAATTGAAAGATTGGTTGTCCTTGAAAAAATTGAGAAAGGAAAAAAAGACATACAAGCAGGGAACACTTTTTCTCAAGAAGAGGCTAAAAGTAAACTTGACAAGTGGCTGAAATAGTCTGGACAAGTAACGCGTTAACTGACTTAAGTGAAATTGGTGAATACATAGTTACTGATTCACCGAAATATGCCGAATTAACGGTATCTAAACTTTATCATAAGGTTAAAATTCTATCAACTCATCCGAGTGTTGGACGCATTGTTCCTGAAACCGACCAGAAGAATTTAAGAGAACTCATTGAGGGTAACTACAGAATTATCTATGAGATTATCAACGACAACATTTTTATCTTAACGGTCCATCACAGTTCAAGAATTTTAAGGCTGAAAAACAATTAAATACTTATGTTCCCCCATTCCCGCATGCCTGGCATGGTGGTTCTTTTATAGCATTGGATTCACCTCAATCAGTCCTTTTCATATGACCGCACTCCGCTTTTCGTGATTTATGGGTAGATTTAGAATCAAAAAACAGGGTAATGCCTGTTGCATGAATGTTAAGTGCAATCACTGATAGCTAAATGAGAATACCACTTATAATTTTAATTTTCACACTATTAAGCTGTTCAACTGGAAGTTACGAGACAGAGAACTGGACAGTAACCAGGCAGCCAGCTGAATTTGAAGAACTGGATGCTGTTTGGCTGATATGGCCTCCAGCAGCTCATAAAAATGGTGAGTCTGTACAAGAAGTAACCCTATCCGTTATTGCAGCATTAATCGATAACTTGAACATCATTGTAACATGCGGAAATGACCAACTTTGTAATGAAGCTCGGGAGGTGTTGAATTTACGATTCAAGGAGACTCAAAATCTAACAATCCAAGAAATCCCATCAGTGGAAATATGGGCTAGAGACATGGGACCAACCTTTGTCGAAACAAACGATGGTCGACATGCAATCGCAGATTTCAACTTCAACGCATGGGGTTATACTGACACCCTTGATACTAGTACCAAAACGGAAGAGATGTATGACGCCCGGGTAGCTGATCTTTTGCAAATACCAGTTGTTTCAAGTTCCATGATTAGTGAAGGGGGTAATCGTGAAGTCAATGGAAAAGGTACTTTGATGGTGACAGAAAGTGTAGAACAAGGACGAAACCCACATCTGTCCAAAGAGCAAATGGAAGATGAATACAAGAGACTCTTGGGTGTGGAAAAGGTCATCTGGCTTAACAAGGGGCTTGTGGAAGACAGTCATACATTTCTTGGCCCGCTAAAAACAGCTGATGGAACTGATGCATATACAGTGGTTACGACCAATGGTCATATTGATGAATTTGCCCGATTTGTAAATGACTCCACAATCCTTCTGGCACAAGTGGACAGTTCTGATCTTGATGATCCCATAGCCTTTGAAAGTCATAAGAGGATGGAAGAAAATTATCAAATACTACTTAATGAAACAGATCAAGATGGCAATCCTTTCCACATAACAAGAATGCCACTACCAAAAACTATGTTTACTGAATTGGTACCAGGTGATTACGTTTACGATTATATCCAAACACTTGATTATCAAGACGGAAGTACCTTCCCAAAAGGCGATACCGTTACCGTAATTGCAGCTGCCAGTTATTTGAACTTCTTGATCACAAACTCAGTGATAATAGGACAGAAATACTGGCGTGAAGGTATGGATGAAGAAATTAATCTAAGGGATGAGAATGCCAAGAAGCTTTTGGAATCAGTTTTTCCAGATCGAAAAGTAGTAATGCTTGATGCCCTTGCTGTCAATCTTGGGGGAGGAGGAATACATTGCTTCTCCATGCAACAACCGAAGATTTCAATAGAATAAAAACAATGCCCGCCGTTCCCGCCATACATTCCCAACTGGCGCAAGGTTAAGCGAAGCGGTCCTGGTGTGTATAAAAGAGTCCAAGCGAACACTTCAACCGGCGGGAGCTATCATCCTGTATTGCATCTGCACAATTTAAACCTCCAGGGTCTTTGTGCTGGTAGAAAGAGACCCTGGGGGGGTAGCTACTTCTCTTTGTTTATAGACTTAATGCCACTTTTTCAATAGTATTCGAGCGTGTCAAATTCGAAATACACAGATTCAGACATTCTGTGCAAAATCTGGCTTTTTTACTAAGTCACTCGTCTGTGCAAAATGCCCATTCACCGTTAAAGCATCCCAAACCGACGAAAGTTTAGATTTGGTATATACCTGACATGTAGTTTAGTGGGACAATACATCAATTATGATGAAGCGACTTACAGTATTATTGTTTCACTTTTGGATTTTTGGTTTCACTGCGTCAGCGCAACAGCAAGCTCAGTTTACCCAATACATGTTTAATGGTTTAGCCCTTAACCCCGCATATGCAGGAAGCCATGAGTCCATTAGTGCTACAGCTCTATCCAGAATTCAGTGGGTAGGTATAGAAGGCGCTCCAAACACGAATACATTATCCATACATTCGCCTGTACCCAATAAAAACATTGCCGTTGGTGCCATATTCAGCAGAGATGAAATCGGCGTGAGTACAGATAATTCCCTCTTTTTCTCGTACGCATACCGAATCAAGTTTTCACGATCTACCATCCTTTCCATGGGGCTGCAGGGAGGTTTCCGCCAAAGTAGCATCAACTATGGCGAGTTGGGCATCAATGACCCCAACCTTGCATCAACCACCGGTGAGATAAGTCCAAACTTTGGTGTAGGCCTTTACCTTTATACAAACACTTACTATGTGGGTGTTTCATCCCCAAGACTTTTCAGAAATACTTTGAATGTCAGTGATAACAATGACTTGAATGAATTTTCGACGAAGGAAATACCTCATTATTTCATTACATCAGGGATGGTTTTTGAGTTGAACCCTGTAGTAAAAATAAAACCCAGTATCCTGCTCAAATCAGTAGGCGGTGCACCATTGGAAATGGATATAAACGCCAATGTGATACTAGACGACAAAGTATGGCTTGGCCTATCTTATCGCTCTTTTGATTCTTTCAGCTTCTTGTTTGATCTGCAAGCCTCGCCCCAGTTGCGTTTTGGTTATGCTTATGATTATACATTGACAGATTTGAAAGCAGTCACATCCGGATCGCACGAGCTGATGGTTAACTATCGTTTTGTGTTTTCTAAAAACAAGGTTGTTACACCACGATATTTCTAAGTTGGCGATGGAAACAGTGCAAATAATAAGCGTTATATTCAAGCATAAACCTCAATGATGGCTAATTATCTACTTATTTTCCTTGCTGCTACATTTGGCTGGCCTGATACAATCACGGAGGCTGATTATCCACATTTTTTGTCAGTCCAGAATTGTGTGATTTTGGACCTTGGTCCATCTGTTCAGGCGGATAATAAGAACCTCATTTATGAATGGAGCTTTGGAGATGGTCTTTCTGACCTGGGTGTAGTGGCAGAGCATTGCTATGATAGCATTGGGCTTTATCAGGCCGTACTGACGGTTACTGACCCTTATTCAGGAGCTGATTTTGAAAATGAATATGTGGTCGATGTAGAAATTCAGCCTACAGTGGAGCTTTTGATTGATGAGAATAGAGGACTGGATGGAAAATTCAGCCCAGTTGCCAGATTGAAACATGAAGGCGGAGTTTCTCAAATTTCTTTTTATTGGGATGTGGAGGGAGAATACATCATGGGTGAAAGCCCTATGGATGATATCAAAATAGGCACGGAAGTGCGCGTGTTAAGTCGATTCTATTATCGAGATGAACTTATCCATCTTTCAAAAACCGTAACGCTAGGAGGAAAATGAAAGGATTAATAACCATATTTTTTGTGTTTCAGGTAACCCTCTCAATAGGGCAGATGGTACCGAGTGAATTTGAACAAATCACCTATCTGGTGACTTTTGGTAAAGAAAGTGCCCCAGGGTGGGGAGACGATGATCACAGTCAGGTCTTTTTCTTCATTATACCTGAGACATTCACCAAGCCCGTTTACATCAGAGTTTTTGACCCTGATATAGGCGGTGAACTGGACGAAGATAATAAGGGTTTTGATACCCAAATTAAATTTTCGGTTTATGGAGGAGTGGGAACACACTCACACCCAGACACCAAAAAAACGGATCCCGTAGGGCAGTACAAGAGTGGAAACTTGCTGGCCTCAAAAGTTTTTGATGCCGATTCTCGATATAATCTAAAATGGTACACATTTGGTCCTTTCAATCCACTGGAAGGAGAGGAAGCCCCAGAATTGGGCGGTCGTGTTTTGAAGATAGTGGCGGAAGGAGTGGCAGGTGATGACGGTAATTTGTACAAGTACTTTTTGAGTACTCAGCCCTATGAAAACAAAGAGGTTGAAGGTTCAAATGCCTTTACATACGAATACTCGTTTCGTTTGCCTGAAGCACAATATTCGGTAGCTCATTTATACCCTTTCATAGATAAGGAGGTGGTTTCCATCACGCAGCACAATTTTGATTTTGATAATGAGGGATCGGTCATGATATACTCGGTTTCCAAAAACCGCCACAAAGCAGAGGCCTCACGCAACAAGCAGTGGGGCATAAGCAAGCATATCATAGATGAAGAGGAAAAGAACACTACTGTGGATATGCAGATTGTGAAAGGCCGGGATTCTAGGAATGACATGGTGTGCTACATCACCAATCAATATGATGAGGCGGTGGCATTCTTTTCTGTGCCGGTGGGTGGCCCTCCCAAGTTTAAATACAAAGTAAACGTTCGATACAAAAGCAGTGATGATAAAAATTAAATCCATTTTATTACTCTCTGTGCTTCTATTGGTAGGCTTAACAAGTCTGCTGGCAGGCCCAAGAGACTTCTCTATGTTGGTTTACAATGCCGATAAGGATTTCAATGGTGTGTTTATTTATACACTAATTCAAGATGAGGATGGATTCCTTTGGATCGGTAGTGATGATGGCCTGTATAGGTTTGATGGTAACCAAATGCTTAACCTCAATGCGCACGACAGCACCATCAACAATCTGGTAACCGCTTCGGTGATTTCTGAGGATGGGCACTTGTTTATGGGGTATTATGAAGGAGGGATCAGTATAGTGGAGCATGGGCGCTATCGCAAAATTTTGGCGAAGGCAGACCTTCCCAATAAAATAAACCGTTTGCGAGCTACTGAAAACAATGTGGTTTGGGCGCTAACACAAAACCAGGGTTTGGTTAGGATTCAAAATGATCAAACCGAGCACTTCCAGCTTCCAGTCTTTGCGGGCATCATTTCTTATGACTTTTTTGTTTTTGAAGATCGCATATTCGTAGGCACCAATGAGGGACTACTTGAAATCCAGATCGCTGATGATGGCATCAAAACGATAGGTTTCCTGGAGAGTACCAGGTCGCTGGCCGTCAATGCAGTTTATCAGGATGACCATGATTCAAATTTGATCTGGATAGGTACCAATGATGGGATGTACTCACATGTAAAAGGTACTAAGAGCCTCGATCCCGTTTCTGGATTCCCGGATCATGTACAGGTTACTTCTATTGCAAAGGATGAGTTTAACACGCTTTGGGTAGGTACTAAAAATCATGGACTGATTGAGGCCGATCTGGAAGGCATAGACGTTTCGGCCATCACATTTTTTAACCGGCAAAATGGTTTTGAAAGCAATCAGATAGGAGAGGTTTATGTGGACAATGAAAACGAAATTTGGGTAGGAACTTTTGGTCGCGGGCTGGTACAACTGAACCGGGCATATTTTCATCATTACGAGCTTTTTGAAAGTATTGGAGTTCAGGGAATGCACAGTGTCACGGCCATCAACGAAGATGAGTTGATTCTGGGATCGGAAAATGGACTGGTGCATGTGTATCACAAGCCCATGCGTGATAGTCTTATTTTTGAGCGACTGGATTTTACTAGTCAATATTCGGTCACGGCATTGCTGAACAACGGAGACTGGATATGGGTCGGTACTCGCAACAATGGCTTACTCAACATCAATCTCAAAACCGATAAGATAAAGAGGGTAGATGTAAGCCCAACAGATCCGGGCAGGCAGCAGCATGTCCGTGCATTATGCAGGGATATTGATGACAATGTTTGGGTTTCAATGGCCGGAAATGGCGTTTTCAAGTTGGATCCAAATGGCAAAGTTTTAGAGCATTTGAATACAAGAAACGGTTTTTATCACAATGAAATCGCCAGCATGTTTTCTGACCAGGCTGGCAATATGTGGTTTGGCAGCAATGCCACGGGACTGGCACTCTGGCCTAGAGGAGGAGAAATACAGTATTTATCACAAAATGAGATTTTTCCCGCGTTTGACGTCAATACCATTACCCAGTCTGGCGATGGATTGATCTGGGTAACCACGCAAGGAGCCGGGATTTACAGCTTTGATGGTGAAAGCTTCAAGCAGTACACAGAAAAGGACGGTTTGTTGTCTAACTACTGCAATGCCGCGATGGTAGATGATATCGGACAGGTATGGGTAGGGCACAGGTTAGGTATCAGTTTGCTGCAGCCTGAGTATGGTTTGATCACAGTGTTTAACCATCCTGGTGAGCTGGGAGAGACGGAAGCCGAAAGAAACTCTGTGTGCAAAGATGCTCATGGAAATATCTTCTTTGGAAACCCATTTGGTATGACCAAAGTGAATATGCCACAGTTCAATTTCAGAGTGACCAAGCGGCATACACACATCAAAGATATCAGGCTGTTTTATGGGCGCGCCGATTTACTCAATTATAGCCAATCGACGAAGTTGGATGATATTCTTCCCGCCGATATGGTATTCCCATACGATGAGAATCATCTCACTTTTGATTTTGTATCTATCAACCTCAGAAAACCCAATGCCATTTATTATCAATACATGATGGAGGGTTATGACAGAGGGTGGTCACCCGTGGAGAAAAATGATCATGCAACCTATACTAACCTTGATCCTGGATATTATACTTTCAAAGTGAAAGAATCTGATCATCCTGACTTGTGGGATGATGAATACACAAGCATCACCTTCAAAGTAAGACATCCATACTGGGAGATGTGGTGGTTTTATTTAATGGAAATAGGTGTTATCGCATTGGTATTCGGGGTTACCTATTATTTGTCTTCACACCTTAAAAACCAATTTATCATCAGACTGATGGTTTATGTAAGTGTTTTTATAGCTTTTGAATATGTTCATACTGAGATGGAGCCATATCTTAATCGGGTATCTGGCGAAACACCTATTTTTCAAGTTGGGGTCAATCTTTTGCTAGCGTTGTGCCTACTCCCAATCGAGATCAGGCTAACCAGATATTTAAAGGTTAGAGCAAAACGAATTGAAGATAAGGAAATGGCAAAGAAAGTAAGGTTGGAAGGTCTAGAATCAAAATAGCATGAGGTTAACCGTAATCATTGTGTTTCTTGTCTTTGGTGGATTGAATTCAGTCCGCGGACAGGTATCATTTACTGCCGAGCAGGCAGCTAAAAGAGCATTTGAACGTTTTTCGTATGCAAAGGCATCCATTCTATATAAAGATGTCCTACGAGATGCTGATGACTCAGTTGGGATTATTGAGAAAATAGTCGATTGTCATCGCTTTCTCAACGAACCTGATAGTGTGGAAACCTACTTGTCAATGGCAATAGACCGCAACAAGGAACTTCCAGCCGTCTATTACTACTATTATGCCGAAGCGCTCGTGAGCTTGCAGCAGTATCAGCAGTCAAAAGAATGGTACCAGTATTACAATGATCTCATTGCCTCAGATGGACGCACTTCGCTCAAGTTGGACGCCCTTGAAAATATCGACCGGTTCTTTAGAGATTCGTCTGAATATCAAGTTTCTCCCATTTCGATCAATACTCCGGGTCTTGATTTTAGTCCGGCTATTTATAAAGACGGGATCGTGTTTGTCTCATCCCGTACGATTGGTGACGACTGGATTCAGCGGGATTTTAATTGGGACGAAACCAGTTTTTTGGATTTATTCTACGCCCATGGTGATGAGCTTTCGCAAATAGAATATCTATCTCCGGCGATTAAATCCAAGTTTCACGAAGGGCCCGTTGCATTTTTCGACAATCAAACTAAAATAGCTTTTACCCGAAATAATTATCAGGGCGGCCGTGTGAAGCGTGACAAAAAGGGAGTAGCCAGATTGAAAATTTATTTTGCGGAGTATGATGAGCAAGCCAGATCGTGGGGCAAAATCAGATCTTTTCAGTTTAACAACGATCAATATTCGGTAGGGCACCCTGCTATGAGTAATGATGGAAGCGTCATCATATTTTCCTCAGATAAACCAGGAGGAATAGGCGGTACGGACTTATATGTGTCATACAAAAATGATGATAAGTGGACAGAGCCACGAGACCTTGGAGCCCAGATTAACTCCAAAGGGCAGGAGATGTTTCCGGTACTTATTGACCAGCAACTATTCTATGCCACTGATGGCAGAGGCGGTTTAGGTGGACTGGATATTTACCAGGTTGATCTGGACGAGAATTATATGCCTAAAAGTGAACCTAAGAATATGGGATATCCCATAAACAGCGGACGCGATGATTTTGGTTTTACAGCCACTTCTGACTTTTCAGTAGGGTATTTTACCTCTGCCAGAAATCCTGACAA
Organism: Cyclobacteriaceae bacterium; assembly: GCA_039944535.1. Classification (GTDB taxonomy): domain Bacteria; phylum Bacteroidota; class Bacteroidia; order Cytophagales; family Cyclobacteriaceae; genus JAMZMI01. The sequence goes on along the minus strand of JBDUYP010000010.1, from coordinate 100,612 downwards.
TAAAGATGATATATACAAATTTGCTTTTGAAGAAAAGCTACGGAAAGGTCAGGTACTCGATCAGGAGACCAATGAGCCCATAGCTTTGGCAGATGTCTTCATGGTAGATTCGCTTTCAGGGTTTCAGATTTATGTCCGTTCAGACAAGGACGGCATGTTTGTGATTCCCCGGCAGACGGTTGACCTTACCATTAGCGCTTCAAAGTATAACTACCGTTTAGAAAACGCCGTGGTAGCTAAGCCAGCGGATGAAGACAAGCTGGTCGTTTATCTTTCTGAGCTTGATCCGCCGTTGGATTTTCCTATACCAATGGAGGAATATTTGATGGATTACGATACCTTATTGTCAGACTCCCTGATAGCAGAAACCCTTATTGATAGTTTACTTATTAAGCCAATTTATTTCGACCTGGATAAGCACGAATTGAGGCCAGAGTCAATCGCTGAGCTTGATAAGGTCTATGAGTTTATGCGAAGACACCCCCGTGTGATCTTGGAGCTTGGCTCACATACTGACATTCGCAAAGATGATGAGTACAATATGAACCTTTCTCAAAAAAGGGCTACCTCTACTTACGAATACCTTGTAGGTTTAGGTATCGATTATAAACGACTTACTCCAAGAGGGTATGGAGAATCACAGCCCATTGTGGACTGTAAGGGAAGGGATTGCTCCGAGGCGGAGCATCAATCTAACCGTCGAAATGAATTCACGGTAATAGGTCTGATTGAGGAGTAGCTCTCTGACATTGACCTGAGCCGACTTTCCCGTTTTTCGGAATAACGAGTTGAATCATGCACTCATCTTGTCTTCCGAGACTCTCACCGAGTATCATCCATTAGAGTGAAAATTTGGATGCACCTTTATGTTTGAGAAACCACATTGACACCATGAGGAAAATAGTAATTGGAATTCTTTCACTTTTCTTAGCCTTCAATGGTCTGGCTCAAACACCAGGTCTAATATATAAACCTGCAAATGCAGGACAATCTGTATTGGATCCAAATCTTGATGGGTATATATCTAAGACGAATCAGGGTTTTCAAGGTGATGACGAAACGGATAGTGAAATTGCCTATGTTCCTCTTCCTGTAGTTGGTACTGGTGAGCCAAATGGTGATAATTCTGCTGGCCCAAGTTGCGGGTTTGTAGATATGGTGCGTTCTGACGATGATGAAACCATTTATACGTATTCGGATGCCACAAATCTTCATTTTAGGTTCAGATTGGGGGGAACGGCAGAAAACTCAAAAGGCTATACCATCCTTGTAGATGCTGATCAGAAATTTGGTGCCACAGGATCTGATGCAGATCCGGATTACACCCCAGGTAACCCAGGGTTTGAGTATGAAATAACCCTGAGAACAAATTTTGGTGTTAGCATTTATAATATTGATAACAATACTCTGACTTCAACGGAAATTGGAGATGGAACGGTGGACAGACCCTATACTGATTTTGCTCAAAAGGCTGTCGCAGGCTCTACCATATGCGGTACAGATTACTTTTATGACTTCTATGTTCCCTATGCCGACCTACCTTACACAAGCGCTACACCAGTAAGGATGGTTGGAGGTACGACCATTGCACCTAAGAATTCTACAGGTTTCAAAATGTCTGATTTAGGGGGTGTGGATGATGATGAAGGCATTACCGATGATTTATTCCAAGAACTTATTGATGTATTTCCTCCTACGTCTGGCGATGATGTAAGCGCAGGAGGCACTATTGATCCAAGGGCGGAATGCCCAGGAATTACCGGCCCCATCGCTGTTGACGCAACAAGCGTTTCAGGAACCACTTCTGAAGTTGATGGTGCAACTATTGAGCTATTCAGAGATGGAGTATCTCAGGGAACCACCCTTGCTTCCGGGGGTACCTGGACCCTTTCAGGCATTTCGGCGGCTGTTGCAAATGAGGTTTTTACAGCAACCGCGAAAGTTGGTGAGACTGCTGCAACCGCTACGGGTACAGAGAAAAAATCGACATCTTATTCAACGTGTAATGCTACAACTGCGGGAGCCATTTGTGCCAACTCACCACATACTTTATCTATAACAGGTAACAGTAGTGGTGTTAATTTTTCTCTTACCGATGCACCCAATACTACATATACCATCACTTTATACGATGCAGCTACCGATGCACTGATTGCCGGAAGTAAATGGGCTGCAAATGAAAATCCAATTGACGTAACTACTGATGCCACCGGTAATTTTACAGGAGTAGTGGATGCAAATCAGGGAAGCGCAATACCTAATGGTGTGTATTATTTAACATCCCAGATTACCAGTGGAGGGTGCGAGTCAGACAGGGCTTACATTTGTGATGGAGCAACAGCCAGTACCACTCCAACGATTGCTCCGGCTACAATTACCCCTGCTACCAGTACTTTGACATCTACTGCTACCTCGGGTACCACATTATTACTATTTGTAAATGATGTTTCTGTAAGTGCAACAATAACAGAACCTTCAAGTGGTTCATTCTCAATCACGGGATTTGCAACACTTGTTGTTGGTGATGTTGTAAAAGTCAGTTCTAGAGAATCTGGAAATTGCCCAGCGGAATCAGGGACAGTAACAGTAACGGCAACAGTTGTTCAATCAGCCGCTCCTATTATTGAAGGAGACTATTGTGGAGTGACCGCCTCCATCTCTGGAGTGACCGCCTCTGGCGCTGACACAAAAATTGATATCTACTCAAGAGCCACGAGTGGAGGTGCTGAGTCACTAATTGGCACACTTGCAAGCACAGCAGGTTCATCTTGGACTGTCTCTGGACTATCGCTAGCAGTAGGACAATTTGTGGTTGCTAAAGCTACGGGAGACGGTGAAACGGAAAGTACCTTTTCCAATGAAATTGAAATATTAAGTCAAACGACTGACGGAGCATTATCAATTACTAACCCTGCCTCGCCAAACGAAATACGTCAAGGAGATGCGAGTATTTCAGGAAAGGGAACCCCTGGAAACACTGTCTATTTGTATCTAGATAGTGCCATCGTAGATGAGACACTGTATTTTGATGTAGTAGACGGAGCAGGGGATTGGGAAATCACTGGATTGGATGCCGCTACTGCGGGTTATGATGTATTGTACGCTGAAGCACTAGTGAATGTAACATCTAAGTCCGGCTCACTTTGCGAAAGCGTTTATTCAAATGGAGAAGTTGTCCTTTGTCAATTTCCTGATACTTCAATGACTTTTGCCGCTACCTCAGCCACCACCATTTGCGCAGGAGAGACCATCGACTTTAGTGTTTCCACTACTGAGGATTTAGTTGTTTATGAGTTGGTAGATCAAGCAGATAATGGAGTGGGACCAGCTTCACTTGGAGATGGAAATGCTTTGACTCTTACTACTTATGCAATTGATGCAAGTGTTTCATCAATCAGTTTGGTTGCATCAAGAATAGGTGTTGACTGTAAAGTGACCGTTGGAACGATCACTGTTTCTCCTGAGCAGATTAATCTAACGAGTGCAATTACTCAACAGCCAAACAATTGCTTAGCTCCTGATGGAATTATTACCCTTTCGGGGTTAAATGCTAGCCAAACATATACCTTAGATTACAAGGTGGATGGAATTACTGCCACCACCACTACACCAACAGCTGATGGCTCTGGAGATATTGCGATAGAGAGTTTGGGGCCTGGAGAATATACAGACATCACCATTACAGGAACAGCCATCACATTGACATGTGAAAATGTGATTGCAGGGCCTGTTGTCCTGACCAATGTAGCTTCTCCTGTTTTAACATTGGGAGCTGTTACCATTCCAACAACTTGTGGAGCAACTACTGGAAGCATGGCTTTAACTAGTTCTTTAACTGGATCAATTCTTACGTATGATATCAATTATTTAAAAGATGGGGTTGCGAGCACTCAGCAGGAAACGGGTGATTTAAGTGGTAATATCACTGTAAGTGGACTTGGTGCAGGACTTTATACAAATATTAGTATTACTCCTACCACTACCGGATGTAAATCAAATAGTATTGGACCCGTGACTATCAGTGACCCTGATCCAACAATAGCTGTTTCTGGAAGTGCCAACCCAACAGTTTGTGGTGGAAATGGTACGATCAACTTAACTTTTACTGGTTTTACTGACGGAACATACGTTATCAATTATGATGGAGGAAGTTTTACTGGAGTTGTGGTTACTTCCAATGCCGCTACAATAAGTGCTCCCGCAGGAAGCTATGTTAATTTAAGTGCTACAGAATCTGCCACAAATTGTTTGACCAATGAAGATCCAGATGTCACACTTCTAGATCCAGCAACACACACCATTGCGTCAACAAGAACCAACCCTACCACATGTGGAGGAAATGGAAGTATCAATTTGACGTTCACAGGCGTTCCAGATGGAACATACACTATTGATTACGATGGAGGTTCTTTTGCAGGAGTTGCGGTGGCATCAAATGCCGCTACTGTGGCTGCTCTGGCAGGTACTTATAGTAATTTGAGTATAACCGTTTCAGGTTGTGTTAGTGCTCAGTTTCCTGATGCAGTACTATCTGATCCATCTAATCCGAATACACCCTCAATTACCTTTTCGGGATCATATTGTGTGGGAGATGCCATAGTTAGCCCTACGGCTAGTGGGACCAATTTGCAATGGTATAGTGATGCAGGATTAAGCGCTACAATTGCTACTGTAGACCCAGCAGCACCTACCGCTTCAGAGTTGGGTTTCAGCACTGCTAGTGCAAATACAACAACAGTTTATGTGACTCAAACTGTGGCAGGTTGTGAAAGCTTAGCCACTTCAGCTACACTTATAGTAAGCGATCCATTAACAATAGCTTTAGGGACTGTCACTTATCCAAGTTGCGGTTCAACAGATGGTTCCATTCAGTTGACAGGGTTAGCAAATAATACCGCTTATCGAATTGATTATTTAGATGACGGAGTAGCTGCAATAATTAACAGGACTAGTGATGGTGCAGGCAATGTACTGATCTCCGGTATTGGAGGCGGTTCATTCACGAATATAAACGTGACTGAAAATGGTTGTACTTCAAATACCCTGACAGGCCCTGTTAAACTTGTTGATGCTTCAACCAGTGGGGGTATTATTATCAATGAAGCTTCTAACGGGTCTGCCGGCTCTGAAGACTGGGTTGAGCTTTTGGTTATTGGTGATGCAAACAATCCAACAGCCAATGTTGATATTTCAGGATGGTTTTTTGATGATAATAATGGAGATTTTACGTTTAGTTCAGGTACCGGAGGGGTAGCAGGTGGCTCTTTGTTTTTTGGTTCCTCTTGGAATAGTGTACCTCCAGGCTCTTTGATTGTTATTTACAATCAATCCGATAAAGATGCTTTTATAGGAACTGATGACCCTGATGACACAGGTACCCCTGATGGAGTATATATACTGCCTGGTGATCATGCATCGTTGGAAGGATGTACAAGTACAACGTATGATTGTGTGGCAGGAGCCACTACTCCATCTTGGTCTCGAGTCGCTTTCAGAAATGGTGGAGATGCAGCTCAAGTTAGAATGCCGAATGGTGCATTTTATCATGGTTTTTCTTTTGGTGATGTCAGCGCAGGTTTTCCTACATTTCCGTGCGGTGGTTCAGCGTTTAATGCTGGGGCTGGAGGTACAGGAAGTAATTTCACTATGTCCTGCGGTGATTGGACGAGTGCTGCAAATTACTCAGACGCAGAAACTCGCTCGCCAGGTGCTGCCAATCCTACAAATAACACAACATTAATTAGCAATATAGCTGGAGGCTCATTTGATTATTCAGATTATGCTGCAGCGTCAAATTGCGTTGCTGCCCCAGGGCCTGATTTAACTGGTTTAGCCACTTCAGCTACCGATGTTTGTGCTGGAACCGCATCTACCGTTAGCGTAAGCGCAACAAGTCTGCCTGACGGGGCTTACACCGTAAATTATACCCTGACAACTACCAATGCACAAGGAGCAACGGATGTCGCCATGACTATAAGTGGAGGCACTAATAGTGGCACATTTTCAACACCATCTTTGGTCTCAGCTGGTACAACTAATGTGACCATCAATTCAATCACTCTAAGTGGTAATACGACAGCAGCATCAACTGGAAACACTGATGCCATTACTGTTACTGCTCGTCCTACGGTTACCTTTAGTGCAGAACCAGGAGCATCTGCTTGTGTGCAGACGGATGTTACGTACACTACACAAGGAGGTCAATCTAATTATGTTTGGACATTCCCAGGCACAGTTACCACTGATTATACGATCACTTCTGGCGGTGGAACTACTGATAATACGGTGACCTTAAGATATGTAACTACGGGAAGCAAGACAGTTACTGTCAATTATGAAAATGGCGCGGGATGTCCGGCTACATCTGCTACTTCGAGCGCGGCTACAACGGTTGATCCTGCAAGTGTAGGCGGTAGTATAGGCGGCAGTGCGACAGTGTGTACTGGCACCAACAGCACGACACTGACTTTGAGCGGAGAGACCGGATCAGTTACCAAGTGGCAGTCATCCACGTCATCAGATTTTTCTACGGCATTAACAGATATCGCTAATACAACTACAAGTTTAACAGCGACGAATCTTACTGCAACAACTTATTATAGAGCAGTTGTACAGAGTGGCGTTTGTGCCACAGCCAATTCAGCGACAGGGACAGTGACGGTTGACCCAGCAAGTGTAGGCGGTAGTATAGCAGGCAGTGCGACAGTATGTACCGGCACCAACAGCACGACACTGACTTTGAGTGGCGAAACCGGATCAGTTACCAAGTGGCAATCATCTACGTCATCAGATTTTTCTACGTCATTAACAGACATTGCCAATACAACTACGAGTTTAACAGCGACGAACCTTACTGCAACGACTTATTATAGAGCAGTTGTACAAAGTGGTGTTTGTGCCACAGCCAATTCAGCGACAGGGACAGTGACGGTTGACCCAGCAAGTGTTGGCGGCAGTATAGCAGGCAGTGCGACAGTGTGTACTGGCACCAACAGCACGACACTGACTTTGAGCGGAGAGACCGGATCAGTTACCAAGTGGCAATCATCTACGTCATCAGATTTTTCTACGGCATTAACAGACATTGCCAATACAACTACGAGTTTAACAGCGACGAATCTTACTGCAACGACTTATTATAGAGCAGTTGTACAGAGTGGCGTTTGTGCTACAGCCAATTCAGCTACAGGGACAGTGACGGTCAATGCTAATCCATCTGTTACTTTAGCTGCAAGTCCAACTGTATCTCAAGGCACAACTTCTGCAGATCTTGGTTACACAGCTTTCAATAGTCCAGATCAATACACCATAGACTATGACGCTACTGCTGAGGGACAGGGGTTTGTAGATGTTTCAACTACGTCATTGCCTGCGTCTCCAATATCACTGGTAGTGCCGGGGGCAGCTTCAGCGCAAACTTACAATGCGACCATAACGGTAATTAATAGCACTTCAGGATGTTCATCTTCAGCCACTCCATTTACAATAACAGTCTCTTCAGTTCCTGTCGAAGTTTGCAACAATGGTATCGACGATGACGGAGATGGATTAATTGATTGCTATGATAGTGACTGCTATGGAGTGGGTGATTGTGAGGACTTCTTTTATGGACAAAACACACCTACTTGTTTCAATCCACCGGCTGTTCTTCCTGAGTTTACTTTGGAGGAAATTTTCAGATCAGACAATGTGAATTCAGGATTTGACCAGCGATCTGGTGTGATGGTTGGAGACATGGATGGTGATGGCACAGCTGAGATTGTAACCCACGATAGAACGGATGATGAAATTTTAATTTTCAATGGGTTAAACGGAGAAATAAAGCAGACAATTAGCCAAAATGGGGGCGGGCACCAATTTGCAATGGTGGCCTTGGGCGATGTAGATAGCGATGGTCTTGGCGATATTTTAGTTACCGAGGGGTCTAATTCAAATGCTGTAATAAGGAGATACGAATACAGTGCTTCAGGAAATCAAACAGGGACTGGCAATGCGATATTTACCACTGCACAACTTGTTGGTACAAGGGTCAACTATAGCTCTCCTCAATTGGCAGATTTTGATGAAGATGGATCGCCTGAGGTATATGTGGGTGCGAATATTTTCAATGCTGAAACCGGGGCGCTGGTAGCTCAGGACAATACAATCAACAGTGGCTGGCTCAATAGCGGAACGAACCAGGGAGACAGACTGCCGATTGCCTATAACATTTTTGATAGCGGAGACACGAGACCTGCCGGAGCTGGAGGGGGTACTTTCGGGTCTGAGGCTGATGGGCTGGAATTCGTTGCAGGAAACAGAGTATATACTGTTGATGGCGGGGCTTTTCAGCTGGCAGCAGAGATTACTGGGTCTAATTATGGAGATGGGTTTGTTTCCCTGGGAGATCTGGACAATGACAATGAAGTGGACATCATCGTCACATCCGAGGGATATATTTTCGCCTGGAATCCACGTACAGAGACCGGAATAGGAAATATTTATGATATTCCAAGTACGAGCTCCGGAGGTAAGGCGAACGTAGGAGATTTTGATAACGACGGAATTGTAGATATTGGGTTTGCCGGGTCAAATCGGTACATCGTACTCGAATATAATTCTGGAGCCAATACCCTGTCTGTAAAATGGGAAAAAACAGGATTGGATGACGGATCTCAGAGAACAGGAAGTACACTGTATGATTTTGAAGGAGATGGAATTGCGGAAGTGGTTTATAGCGAAGAAGCATACCTATACATCTACAGCGGCCTTGACGGTTCGGAATTAACAAGAATACCTTCATTAGCTGGTACCAGAGTAGAGTATCCATTGGTAGCAGATGTAAACAATGACGGGCAAGCTGAGATCATTGTAACTGCACAGGAGGGAAATGGCCCAGGATTCAGTGGTGCCGATGACTATTTCGTGGTATATAAATCAGCAAATTCTTCCTGGGTTTCATCCAGAGAGATATGGAATCAGCACGGATATCATGTCACGAATATCAACGACGATATGACCATCCCGCAGTATCAGCAGGATATTTTCCACCCTCAGTTTGGTGGATCGCTGAATGGATTCTTAGTTCAGACAACTTACCTGGATCAAGGCGGAGAGCCAACCTATGCGACTTCAGATTTAGTCGTAACTGCTTCTTCTGTTGATCAAAATTGTGCATCCTCGAACAATGGTTTAGATATTTCGATGACCATCCAAAATCAGGGAGATTGGAAAGCACCTCGTACAACACCAATAACAGTCTATGACGCTGACCCTTATGCAGGTGCAGCCAATGTGATCGATACTGTTCATTTACCAGTGACCCTTGAGGTTGGAGCGTCAAGAGTTTTAAGCACTACAGTTCAGGATGATGGTCAGGATTTCACATTATTTGTCTTAGTGAACCATAACCCTTATGAAACTGGTACTACAAATGAAATTGCCACTCCATTGGCAGCTGGAACTACCAATACATGGGTCAATGAGTGTGATTATACCAACAACAGCTTCAGTGAAGCGATAATCAACTGTAATGAAGAGCCTGTTATCACCGATGTTGATGTTTCGGTCAATGAGGACAACACATACACCTTTGCAGCCACAGACTTTAGTGGTCAATATACTGATGCAGAAGGAGAGCCTATTGACAGAATTCAAATCACATCTCTACCATCTGCATCTGCTGGCATACTTTACTTAAGTGGAGTGGCTATAGCAGCCAATGATGAAATTGATTTCGCAGATTTAGCCAATATCACCTTTGTGCCGGTAGCCGATTTTGATGGAGATGCCACTTTCAACTGGAATGCACATGATGGAACCGAATATGCATTGGCAGGCGCTGCAGTCAATATTGACATTATACCTGTAAATGATGCACCCCTGTTAACCCTCGATGCAGATAATTCTGAAGGAGGCGCAGACAATAATGGGTTTGATGTCTCTTATACAGAAGGTGATGGAGTTGTTTCCATTTTAGATGCCGCCGATGCTGCAGTTTCTGACATTGACGATACACAGATGGCTTCTTTGATCATAACAGTCGGAGGATTGCAGGATGGGGACAATGAAGAAGTCATCATAAATGGTGTAACATTCACTTTAGGCTCCAATAATACTCAGACAACTACAATAGGAGGAACCACTTTCCAAATCGCCTATGTTTCGGGTGTTTTCACCATCACGAATAATGCAGGTGGAGATTTTGATATTGCGGATATCAATAGCCTTTTAGTGACTATTCAATATCAACATACTGATGGCGATAGCCCAACTGATGGTGACCGAACTTTGACCTTCGTTACAAATGATGGAGACGATGATTCGGCTGCTGTAGTATCTACTATCTCGGTGGCTTCTACAAATGATGCCCCTGTTGCTGTTGACGATCCATCTAATGAGTTGGTAGAGGATGGTAACATTACTGTAAGCACGGTAGGAGCCAACGATACTGACGTAGATGGAACTATTGACGCATCTACGATTATTCTCATTGATCCATCAAATCCAAGCAATACAGGTAATAGGCTTAGTGACCTGATAATTGCCGGAGTTGGTACTTACGCTGTAGATATAAGTGGCAATGTCACTTTCACTCCAGAGTCAGGATTCACGGGAGATGCAAGTGTGAATTATACGATAGACGATAATGAAGGAGCTACTTCCAATTCGGCCGAAATAGGAATAACAGTCATTACAAAACCAGACATTACTTTAGGAGCCAATCCTACTGTTTGTGAAGGAGCTACCACTGCTAGCCTTTCGTATAGCGCCACAGCCGGAGGAGCTAATCAATATAGCATCGACTATGCAGATGCTGCCTTTACAGATGTTGTAAACGCAACGCTCCCAGCAAGTCCCATTTCTTTAGCGATTCCAGGAGGAACTTCTGAAGGAGTATATACAGCTACTCTAACTGTATCAAACAGCTCGAATGGATATGTCAGCACTTCGAAATCTATTTCAATAACGATAAATGACACTCCATCCATTGGTGCGACCCCAAGCGACCCTACTACGTGTTCTGGGAGCGACGGCTCTATTGCCATTTCTGGTGTGAAAAACGCAACTGCATATTCGGTAAGCTACACATTCAATGCTTCTGTGGTAAATACTACTATTACCTCTGGCGGAGCGGGTAATAGCCTAACTATTACTGGATTAGTGGAAGGAACATACACCAATATTTCTGTAACTGCTTCGGGATGTCCTTCCAATACAATTGCATCGGTAACGCTTTCTGATCCAACTGCGACTACTATTGCATTGGGAACAACATCAAACCCTACATCGTGTAATGGTACTGATGGTGCTATTCAACTAACGGGATTGACAGCTAGCACAAATTATAGTCTTAGCTATGATAAAAATGCAAGCACGGTTTCAACCACAATCTCATCCGACGGAAGTGGCAACTACTCTCTGTCAGGATTGACTTCAGGGACTTATGAAAATTTTGTGGTTACCACTTCAGGGTGTACCTCCAACACGATTGAGGGACCAGTTACCCTTAGCGACCCTAATTCACCAACAATAACTTACGATAGCGACCAGGACCCAGCGTCCTGTTCTTCAACTGATGGTTTTATTGTTTTGAGTAGCCTCACTTCAGGGAGGGACTATCAATATTCTTATACTAAAAACTCATCAGTAACCACTGGCACGCTAACAGCTGATGGAGCGGGTAAAATCACCATCAACAACCTGCCTGCCGGTACTTACACGAGTGTGTTTGTGGATGATGTAATCACAGGATGTCAGTCCAATGTAATCCCTTCTTTGGTGTTAAATCCACCTGATATTCAACTGGGTACAGTGACAAATGCCACTACTTGTTCTGGTACTGATGGCAGTATCGCCATTACAAGTCTTGCTGCAAATACGGCGTATGATTTAGACTATTCCATTGATGGGACGCCAGTAGCCACAGCAAGCATTACGGCCGATGCAAGTGGTATTTATAATATCACAAGCCTGGGTGAGGGAGCCTATACCAATATCCGTTTTACAAATAATGGATGTGTGACGAACAGTTTGAGCACAACCATTACCGAACCTACTCCGGCTACTATCGCTCAGGGTACGGTTTCCAATCCTTCTATATGCGCGGGCGCAGATGGCTCAATTCAAATCACCGGACTATCTGTTTCCTCTAGTTATTCGGTGAACTATTCCGATGATGGAACACCAGTAGCAGTTACGATTGGGTCTGATGGATCAGGAAATTTGACAATCACAGGATTGGATGATGGCACTTATACGAATATTTCAGTTACAAAGGATAATTGTACTTCAAACGCGATTACTTCCATAGTTTTATCTGATCCGGATAATCCAACCATGACTTTGGGGTCAAACCCAGAAGTATGTGCTGGCACTGCATCTACTAGCATTACATATTCCGCGACAACAGGATCACCCGATCAGTATAGCATCAACTTTGATGCTGCCGCAAATACAGCAGGATTTGTGGATGTTTCTGATGTAGCTCTACCTGCAGGAAGTATTCCGATCACCATTGGTACAAGTACTGCAGGGACATACAGCGCGGTACTAACCATTAAAAATTCATCCATTTCTTGTACCACTGATTACAACATATCAGTAACAGTAAATCCAACCCCCACGATTACTCTGGGCACTTCACCGGAAGTTTGTCAGGGAGAAATATCCGCGAACCTTCCATATAGCGCAGTTTCAGGTTCTCCAGATGAATATGAAATTGATTTTGACGCTACTGCTGAGGCTCAGGGGTTTGTAGATGTATCGAACATTACCTTAGGTGCAAGCCCAATTGCTATTACCGTTCCAGCTGGAGCGAATGCTGCAGCATACAATGCAACACTTAAAGTAATCAATACCACAACTGGATGTGAGAGCACAAATACTTCTTTCACCATTACAGTCAATGAGAAACCAACAATCACATTGGGAACAAACCCTGAGGTTTGTGAGGGGGAAACGTCGGCTTCATTAAGTTATACGGCTGTTTCAGGTGGTGATCAGTACAGTATCTCATTTGATGCTACTGCTCAGGGGCAGGGATTTGCAGATGTTGCTGCCACAGCATTGCCATCATCGCCTATCGCTGTGACCGTTCCAGGGGGTGCGGCAGTTGCCACTTACAATGGAACAATTAATGCCATCAATAGCACTACCGGATGTGTAAGTGATAGTAAACCATTTACCATCAAGGTCAATAGCACGCCAGATATTACACCAGGCACATCTCCTGCGGTTTGCATGGGAGAAACCAGTGCTGCGCTCGGTTACTCTGCCTTGTCTGGTGGAGCCGATCAGTACAGCATTGATTTTGATGCTACTGCTGAGGGTGAAGGGTTCGTTGATATTTCAAACACAGCATTGCCGTCAAGTCCAATTTCTCTAGCAATTCCTGCCGCTGCTTCTATGGATGTGTACAATGCTAATTTGATTGTGACAAATAGCAGTACTGGATGTGTAAGCAGCACTAAGGCTATTACAATCACCGTAAATGATAATCCAACATTTACACTGGGAACAAACCCGGAAGTTTGTCGGGGCGTGACTTCAGGAAGCTTGCCTTACACAGTTTCTGCAGGGAATCCGGATCAATACTCTATTGATTTTGATGCTTCTGCCGAGAGTCAGGGTTTTGCAGATGTGAGCAATGCTGCTTTGGGTGCAAGCCCTCTTTCTGTCACAATTCCTGCCGCAGCTGTGGCGAATAGCTACAACGCGACAATTACTTTGACAAACTCTTCGACCGGATGTGTAAGTTCATCTGCGACATTTACCGTGACTGTAAATACCATCCCAACCATTTCTTTGGGTTCAGATCCTGAGTATTGCGAAGGGGAGACGACTGGCGGAATAAGCTATTCAGCAACAACTGGTTCGCCGGATTTATATTCTATAGATTTTGCGGATGCAAGCTTTACTGATATTGCAAATCAAGCGATCACGGCAACACCTTTGGCTTTTGCTATTCCTGGAGCCACTACTGACGGTACCTATGCAGCCACACTGACGGTTTCAAACGCTACCACTGGGTGTGTCAGCGCAGTGAATAATTTCAACGTTATCGTTAAGAATACACCTGCGATAACTTCGGCAAGTACAAACCCAACTACCTGCAACGGAGTGGACGGAAGTATTACACTATCAGGGCTTAATGATGCAGTGACTTATACTGTTTCATACAATAGAGATGGGTCTCCAGTCAGTACTTCAGCAACACCTTCAAGCGGTGATATTGTGTTAAGTGGCCTTTCTGAAGGCGCTTATGCAAATATTAAAGTGACTGAAGATGGGTGTGATTCCAATGAAATTGCATTGATTACACTAAGCGATCCTGCGACTGCTACTGTTGCACTTGATAGTCAAAACAATCCTACCACCTGTGGAGGTTCAGATGGTAGTATCGTGATCAGTACTGGGATTGCTTCTGCAGTTTCTTACACTGTTCAATATTCATTCAATAGCACTCCTGTTTCCACCACGCTTTCATCGGATGGAGCTGGAGATATCACCATTGGTTCGCTAGCAGCAGGTCAATATGAAAACTTTAAAGTAACGGCGAATGGCTGTGAGTCAAATGAGTTAGCAGGACCAATCAATTTGTTTGATCCAACTGCACCAACTATTTCATTTACCGATGGAAACAATTCCCAGCCTTCAACATGTGCCGCAACTGACGGAGTAATTGCCATTTTTGGAGTAGTAGATAATACGTCGTATGATTATGATTACACTTATGGAGGGTCAGCTGTTAATGGAACGGTAACTTCGGAAACAAGTGGCAATGAACTTCGCATCACAGGTTTAAACGCAGGAACATACACTGATGTATCAGTGACCATATCTGGATGTCAGTCCAATACGCTCGAAAGCATTGTTCTGAATCCGCCAGACATTTCAATAGGTACTACTGTTGACCCAACCACATGTTCCGGGACTGATGGCTCCATTCAAATAGTAGGCTTTGCTGCAAACACGGGCTACAATATTAATTATGATTTAGACGGTACAGCTGTCGCAGAATTTGGAATTACCTCAGATGGAAGTGGAGAATTTATTATCACAAACCTTGGAGCAGGAGCTTACACCAATATTACAGCGGAAAACAGCGGATGTACTACATCACCAGTTCTTAGTGCTACGCTAAGCGACCCTGCAATTCCTACTATTGCTGAAGGAACTCATTCGAATCCTACCACTTGCAGCGGTACAGACGGATTGATCCAGCTTACAGGATTGAATGCTTCTACTGCCTATGCTGTGAGTTATACTGTTGGTGGAAGTACAACATCAAACACGCTTTCTTCCAATGCGAGTGGCGTCATTGAGATCACAGGGCTGGGAGCTGGTAACTACACCAATGTCACTGCTACATTGACCAACTGTGAATCCAATGCACTGAGCATTACTCTGACTGACCCTGCATCACCAGGCTTCAGTTTAGGTAACACTAGCCAGGAAGTATGTGAAGGGACTTTGACCAGTACAACCACTTACACAATTACTAGCGGTTCTGCTGATACATACAGCATTGATTTTGATGGTACTGCAACTATTGAAGGTTTTGTTGATGTGAATGACGCTGCACTTTCAGGCGGTAATATCACTATCAATATTCCAGCTGGAGCGGATACGAGATCATACAGTGCTTTCGTAACAGTCAAGAATACAACAACCAATTGCGAAAGTGCTACCGTTCCAGTTTCCTTATATATTAATTATGAACCAACAATAACACTGAATGCGATTCCTGATATATGTGTAGGGGCTACAGAAGCGCTGATCACATATGCAGATACTCTAGCCGGCACGGACGATTACAATATTGTTTGGGATGCAGCTGCTTTGGCAGATGGATTTGCCAATGTGACCGGAGGAAGACTTTTTAGTGCAAACCCTATCTCAGTTACGGTTCCAGGAACAGCAAGCGCAACAACTTATAATGGTGTGTTTACCGTAGAAAATTCAACTAGTGGTTGTGTGAGTCAGGATTACGCTATCTCATTGACCATCAATGAAAATCCATCATTGACTTTAGGTACCAATCCTGAAGTTTGTTTTGGAGAAACCTCAACTTCGATTTCTTACTCCGGAGCAACAGGAAGTCCTGATCAATACATGATTGATTACGATGCGACCGCCGAGGGGCAAGGTTTTGCTGATGTGGCTATTTCAGGTTTGCCGAGTAGTCCTATCAGTCTGGTTGTTCCGGCTGCAGCAATCCCGGGAACATACAATGCAGACTTAGTGGTTACCAATAGCGGTACTTCTTGCAATAGTAGCGCTTTGCCATTTACGGTTACTGTCAATGCATATCCAACGACCCCTACAGTTACAGCACAAACAACAGGAGACACAACACCGGAAATTTCTGGAAGCGCGGACAATGGCAGTAACATCACTGTAATCGTTGGTGGAGCCACATATACGACTGTTGCAACCGCCACTGGTTGGACGATCGATACAGGGGCTGATACGCCAGTGAGTGGAACCTTTGCGCCAAATACAAATGGGGTAAATGAAGTGCAAGTAACAAGTGAAAGCAACAATTGTAGCATTTCGGATGCGTCAACTGATGAGTTAACAATCGATACCACAGACCCAATTATACCGACTGTTGAGAGTCAGGTAACCAATGATGTCAACCCAACCTTAGTGGGAACCGCTGAGCCAGGGAGCCAAATCACAGTTGTTGTTGGTGGAGCTACTTTCATCGTAACGACAGATGCTGGAGGTAACTGGACGGTGGATACCAATAATGCGCCAAATGCAGGAGCTTTTGCACCAAATGTAAACGGGGCAAATGAAGTGCAAGTAACAAGTGAAGATGCTGCAGGCAACACTTCAGTAGATGCAACTACTCTAGAACTCGTGATTGACACAACGGATCCGACCGATCCAACCATAGCGGCTCAAACTACCAATGACCCAACTCCTGTGATAACAGGTACAGCCGAAGCTGGAAGTACAGTAACTGTGGTGGTAAGCGGAGCTACTTACACAGTAACAGCTGATGGAAGTGGTAACTGGAGTATTGATACTGAAGTAGTTACTCCAGATTCAGGAGCATTTGCTCCAGATGTAAACGGCAGCAATGAAGTCGCAGTGACAAGTACTGATGAGGCTGGTAATAGCTCGACAGATACAACCACTTTAGAGTTGATAATTGACACCACTGATCCTGTTACTCCAACTGTAGTCCCTCAAATTACAAATGATACAACTCCTGAAATTACTGGAACAGCTGAAGCCAATAGTACTGTGACTGTAGTTGTAGGAGGAGCATCTTATACGGTTACATCTGATGGCTCAGGAGATTGGAGTGTTGATACAGGTGTATTGACACCTGTGGCAGGAACATTTTCCCCAAATGTGAACGGTACCAATGAAGTGTCAGTGACAAGTACAGACGCTGCTGGAAACTCATCTACAGACGTCACCAATCTTGAGTTGACGATTGATACAACAGACCCTACAACACCGACTGTAGCATCTCAAACTACCAATGACACAACTCCTGTTATATCGGGAACAGCCGAAGCTGGAAGTACAGTAACTGTGGTAGTAAGTGGAGCTACCTACACAGTAACAGCCGATGGAAGCGGTAACTGGAGTATTGATACTGAAGTAGTTATTCCAGATTCAGGAGCATTTGCTCCTGATGTAAACGGAAGCAATGAAGTAGCAGTGACAAGTACTGATGCCGCTGGAAACAGCACATCAGATACATCGACTTTAGAATTAATTATTGATACCACTGACCCTGCAGTACCTACGGTCGTTTCACAAATCACCAATGATACAACTCCTAGTCTAACAGGTACGGCTGAGGTAGGGAGTACTGTCACAATTGTCGTAGCAGGAGCCACTTACACTACAACTGCGGACGCATCCGGCAACTGGGTGATCAATACCGAAACAGATACTCCTTCTATGGGTGTATTTAATCCAAATGTGAATGGAACTAATGAAGTATCCGTTACAAGCACAGATGCCGCAGGAAACTCTAGTGTTGATGCAACTACTCTTGAACTAACCATCGACACGACCCCACCGACGATCTCAGTCAATGCGATTTCAGTTGATGACAAGATCAACGCGATAGAAGACAATAGTGACATAACAATCACAGGCACGAGCAGCGGAGCAGATGGCCAGACCGCCACGATCGTTTTGAATGGCGTGACTTACAATCCGGTTATAGCCGCAGGCGGCAACTGGAGCATTACTTTGACGGCCGCACAAGCCCAGGCCTTACCAGAAGGAGACAACACGCTTACCGCCGATGTGGATGATGCCGCAGGCAATTCAGCTACACAAGCTACTCGGGATATTGAACATGATTCGGTAGCACCGACTTTAGCGATCAACGTTGTATCTACAGACGATATCATCAGCGCATTAGAAGACGACAGTCCAGTGACCATCTCAGGCACGACAGATGCAGAAGACGGTCAAACAGTAACGGTCGTTTTGAACGGAGAGACTTACACAGCGACGGTATCAGGAGGCACGTGGAGTTTAGATATTCCAGCAGCAGACGCACAAGGTTTACCAGAAGGCACGAGCACAATCACCGCCAATGTAAGTGACGTGGCAGGCAACCCAGCAACACAAGCTACTCGGGATATTGAACATGATTCGGTAGCACCAGCTGTACCTACAGTAGTATCTCAAACCACGGATGATATTACTCCGGTAATCAGCGGAACTGCCGAGGCTGGAAGTACTGTAACAGTTGTCGTCGGCGGTGCAACATATATAATCACTGCCGATGCGACAGGAAACTGGTCCATTGATACAGAAACAGCTACACCAGACTCAGGAGCTTTTGCACCGGATGTGAATGGGACAAATGAAGTCCAGGTAACATCTACTGATACTGCTGGAAATAGCACAACGGATGCTTCGACGGGAGAATTGATTATCGATCAAAATGATAGTCCAGTGGCTTCTGTTGAAAATATTAGTACCGATGAGGATATTGATGTGAATGGGACATTGGTGGACAATGTAAATGACCCGGAAAGCCAAAACTTAACTTTCACACTATTAACGGGAATTGACCCAGCAACGGAAGGAACCTTCACGTTGAATTCTGATGGAACATACACATTTGAGCCAGTCGCTAATTTCAATGGCAATCTTACCCTTACTTATGAGGTTTGCGATGATGGTAATCCGGTTTTGTGTGATCAGGAAACAATAAACATCACTGTAACTGCTGTCAACGATATTCCTGTTGCAACTGGGGAGACTTTAACGATTGATGAGGATGGTGCAGGCAATGGTGATTTATCAGACAATGTAACGGATGTAGAAGGAGACGCCTTAATGTTTAGTTTGGTCAGTGGACCGGACCCATCAACAGAAGGAACGGTTACGGTTAATCCTGATGGAACATATTCATTCATTCCTGTAGGCGATTTCAACGGTACTGTGACCTTTACTTATGAAGTGTGTGATGATGGAACCCCGGCGCAGTGCAGTCAAGCTACAGTTACGATTAATGTGAATGCAGTCAACGACAGCCCTGTAGCTCAGAATGACATTGCAGCAGTTGATCCGGGAAATAGTGTTACAATTCCAGTATTGAATAATGATTCAGATCTTGAGAATAATGCATTGACAGTTTCTCAAATCACTGTGCAGCCAGCAAATGGTACGGTGGTTATCAATGCTGACGGGACAGTTTCTTATACTCCAAATGATGGTTTTGATGATGGCACTGACACATTTACATATGAAGTATGTGACAATGGTTCTCCAAGCTTATGCACGACAGCAACTGTTACAGTTTCTGTACCAGAACAAGAACTTGCTCCAACAGCAGTTGACGATTCGGCAGTTGTAACGGAAGATGGTGCTGTGTCAGGAAATGTGTTGGACAATGATAGTGACGGAAATGGAGATGTACTTACAGTGAATACAACACCAGTATCTGTACCTACAAATGGCACACTAGTGTTGAATTCAGACGGAACTTATACTTATACTCCAGATGCAAATTTCAATGGAACGGATAGCTTCACTTATGAAGTATGTGATGATGCGACACCAGCACTTTGTTCGCAAGCCACAGTGACCATTACTGTGAACCCTTCCAATGATGCGCCAACTGCGACAGGGGAGACCTTAACAATGGATGAAGATGGAACGGGCAATGGTGATCTTTCTGACAATGTAACAGACTTAGAAGGAGATGATTTAACATTTAGTTTGGTGAGTGGGCCTGATCCTGCAACAGAAGGAACAGTAACTGTAAATTCAGACGGTACATATACGTTCGTTCCAGTGGTAGACTTCAATGGAACCGTAACATTCACATATGAAGTTTGTGATAATGGAAGTCCTGTGCAGTGTGGTCAGGCAACAGTCACGGTTGTAGTAACTGCAGTGAATGATAGTCCGGTAGCTAATGACGACACTTCATCTACTGATCCAGGGGTAGCAGTCGTCATTGATGTAATTGCGAATGATACAGACCTGGAAGGGAATACACTTACGGTATCTCAGATTACCGCACAACCTGCAAATGGTACGGTGACTATTAATGCTGATGGTACTGTTACATATACGCCGAATGCAGGATTCAATACAGGTACAGACACTTTCACATATGAAGTATGTGATGATGGGGCACCAAGCCTTTGTACTACAGCCACTGTGAGCGTTTCCGTCCCTAGGGAAGAACTGGCACCTGTGGCTTTAGATGATGCAGTATCTGTCAATGAAGATGAAGCTGTTTCAGGAAATGTGCTTGATAATGATAGTGATGGAAACAATGATATGCTTACGGTCAACACTACACCTGTTTCAGGACCTGGCAATGGAACATTGGTACTGAATGCTGACGGAACATACACATACACACCAGCCCCTGGTTTCAGTGGGACAGACAGCTTTATCTACGAAGTGTGTGATAATGGTTCGCCAGTTCAATGTGATCAGGCTACCGTTACAATTACGGTGAACGCAGTAAATGATGCGCCAGTAGCTACGCCAGAAACAATCGTTACGGATGAAGAGACAGCTGCATCTGGATCATTGGCAGACAATGCAACGGATGAAGATTCTGCTAATCTCACATTCTCGTTGGTTGATGAGCCGGATGCTACGGAAGGTGTGTTTTCATTGAACTCTGACGGTACTTACACATTCACACCGGCAGAAAACTTTAGCGGCACTATCACTATCACTTATGAAGTGTGTGATGATGGAAACCCTGCATTGTGTATTCAGGAGACCATTTCTATCACGGTGAACCCAATAAATGACACGCCTTCGGCCAATGATGATCAAATTAGCCAGACTGGGTTTGCTCAAATAGATGGCACAGTTGCTGACTTAGTAGATGATGCTGATAATGATCCACTTCAATTCACGGTGTTGACGCAACCCAGTAGGGGGATACTCACATTCAATTCAGATGGCACATATAGCTATGCTCCGGAAAATGGATTCTTTGGTATAGTCACATTTGAGTACCAGGTATGTGATGATGCTAATCCGTCAGCATGCGCCTCTGCAACTATCACCATAGAAATATTGAGTGACGGTTTAGACACAGACGGTGACGGCATCTTAGATACAGACGAAGATTTGGATGAGGACGGAGACCCGACCAACGATGACTGTGACAATGACGGCACACCAAATTACCTTGACACTGATGCTTGTGATTCAGATGGAGATGGTCTGAGTGATGACCTTGAAGACACCAATGGTGATGGAAATCCTTACAACGACGATTGTGACAATGACGGAACGCCAAACTTCCAGGATTCGGACAGTTGTGATACTGACGGTGATGGCATCTTGGATACTGACGAAGATCTGGATGAGGACGGAGACCCGACCAACGATGATTGTGACAATGATGGCACACCAAATTACCTTGACACTGACGCTTGTGATTCAGACGGAGATGGTCTGAGTGACGATCATGAAGATACCAATGGCGATGGAAATCCTTACAACGACGATTGTGACAATGACGGAACGCCAAACTTCCAGGATTCGGACAGTTGTGATACAGACGGTGATGGCATCTTGGATACTGACGAAGATCTGGATGAGGACGGAGACCCGACCAACGATGACTGTGACAATGATGGCACACCAAATTACCTGGATACTGATGCTTGTGATTCAGACGGAGATGGCTTTGATGACAAGCAGGAGGATACAAATAAGGACGGTAATCCTTACAATGATGATTGTGATGATGACGGTATTCCTAACTTCCAGGATGAGGATGTTTGCCTGAAAGTACAACCAAGAAAAGGGTTTACTCCGGATGGTGACGGTACGAATGACTTCTTCTATATCCGAGATATTGAAAATTACCCGAACAACACGGTTCAAATATTTAACCGTTGGGGAAATAAAATCTTTGAAGTGAAAGGATATGACAATCAAGGGAATGTATGGAGAAGTGAATCTAGCTTTGGTCTGATACCTGGAGCCAATGAGGTGCCATCAGGAACGTACTATTATTTGATTGATCTAGGAGATGGTAGTAAGGCGATTGCCGGGTTTGTTGTTGTGAATCGTTGATAAGGAATCATGAACAAGCAAACAGATATTCATATTGGCATCAACAATTTAAACGGGAAAAAACATGGGTTGTCCATGTCGTTTCTTGTAGATGTTGTGGCCTCAAATCCTGACCTAAAGGATTCAAAAATTAGCGCAGGGCTTGAATTAATCGAGGATTATTTAAAAATTATTTCCATTGAAAAAGGAATGAACCTGGCAAGGAACATGGCCATGAATACGCCTTTTAAATTGGAATATATTCAATCAGCCCTTACTCTTGGTTTTGGAAAATTTGCCGCTCAGCGCAAAAGCAGATTGCTTTTCGAGTTAGCACCTGATAATATGATTATTTCGGCAAATAGAATCACGATCATTCATTGTTGCTTCTATAGCCTTTTTCTCCTTTTGGAAAAAAGCGCAGACCTCACCCTTACAGTTCGCATATCGGCAAAGGACAATGTGCTGAAAGTGGATATTTGTGGGGATTTACCCTCATCGAAATTGAGCAGCACAATAAAAGAATTAAAAAAAGAAGGAATTATTGCTCATTTAAGCCCCGATACGCTAAAACTCAGATTTGATTTTAAGGAGATCTTTCATCAAAAGACAAACTCAGAAATCAAGATAAGTAAAAGGTATTTTCCGTACTTGTTCAGCATTACAGGAGAAGGTTCACAGCTCGTGCGAGAAATATTATACCTTATCCTGGAATGTGTGCCTGCAGAAAATGAAGCATTCTCCCAGGCATTGAATGATAAAGATTGGAATGTTATGGCTCGTCTTGCTCATAAACTCAAACCAACTTATCAGAACATTGAACGGTCTGATATAGCTGATCAACTTCAGCGGATAGAGGAGTCTGCTTTGGCAAAGAACGATTCCTTGTTACAAACACAGTTCAGTGACTACATGAGAGAATCTGATCGTGCCATGGAAGTACTCATAGAGGCACTTGTGGTTTAAACGCTAAAAAAGGGAGTTAAACAATTAAAATAATCGAAAGGATTGTTTTTCTTAACTTAGCTACAGATTTTAGTTGATTGAAATAATTCTCTTAAACGCATTTTTTCTTTATGAGTAAATACCGGTGTATAGCGATTGACGATGATTTGGTTGCTCTTAAAATCATGTTGTCTCTGGTTAAGCGTATTGATTTTTTGGAGATGGTGGCAACATTTGATGACTCGGTGAAAGGAGCAAGTGCCATCGTTGAGTTGAGTCCGGACATTGTGTTTTTGGATGTTCAGATGCCCGATATGTCTGGCATTGATATATTAAAGAATTTAGAAAAGCAGCCTCAGATCATCATGATCACCTCGCAATCTGATTTTGCATTGGATGCGTTTGATTTCAATGTGACAGACTATTTGGTAAAACCCATTTCGGATTTTGGACGGTTTCTTAAAGCTGTCAATAGGGCAGTTGATAACCTGAAGAGATCAACCGGAGCAGAAGACGACCACTTTTACGTGAAATCTGATTCTATTCTTGTGAAGCTGGATTTGAATAGTATTCAATATCTGGAGGCCTATGGAGATTATGTCAAAGTACATACTCCCGAGAAAGTGCATGTAGTATATACTAAACTAAAAGATGCTGAAGCAAAACTGCCTGCGAATGAGTTTATCAGAGTGCACCGTTCTTTTATTGTGCGGTTGAGTGCGATCAAAAACATCGATCAGGGCAACCTTCAAATTGCAGATAAAATAATCCCCATTAGTGCTTCAAATCGCAAGACACTTTTGGAGCGCATTAGTACTTTATAAGGCACCTGTCACTTTTCCTCGACACGTCCATCTGCGTGGATGGCAAAGCGTCCCTTGGATTTATCATGAACATTGTCATGCTGAGGCCAGGGCCAGCCGCCAAACTCAGTCTTCTGATATTCTCTGATTACTTGCTGTACTTCCTCATTGGTATTGGTCACAAACGGGCCGTATTGCACCACCGGTTCGGCTATTGGTTTACCCTGAAGAAAGAGAAAGTGGCTTTCAGTTTTGCCATTTTTGATGTTCGTTTCCTGATTGGAGTCGAGCTGTAGGGTTACCCTTTGCCTGAAATCTTCACCGTCAGCAGTCATCCGGTCTCCTTTGAAGTAAAAAAGTGAGCGATTGAGTCCGCTACCTGCCGCTGGTATTGTCCATTCGGCCTCAGGTTCCATTTTTATCACCCACATGGCCACTTCATTAGCCGGGTCAGCCGCCCATGAGTCAGGAGCGGGAGCAGGGGCTTTTTGTCCATCGTATTCACCAGCTACCAGTGTCAGCTCTGTTCCAGTTCCGGTTTTTATCTTAGGAATCGTTTCCGCCCAAAGCATTGAGAAGTGAGGCTTCACTTTTTTCTTGGCTCGTGGCAGATTCAACCAGATCTGAAAAAGCAGAAAAGGGTTGGGTTCATCGGATTTGAGAAGTGGAAACATCTCGGAGTGATTCACACCTGCACCGGCTGTCATCCACTGTACATCTCCATTGCCAAATCGCCCGGCAGCACCCAGTGAGTCAGAGTGGTCCACGAGCCCTTCTTGTACAATTGTTACCGTTTCAAATCCGCAATGAGGATGCTGCGGAAACCCGGGAACGGTAGTGCCGTGATACATACTCCAGCCATCTTTTCCCTGAAAATCCTGACCTATGTTTCTGCCCTCTAATGAGGCCTTTGGCCCCAGTTTTTCATTCCCCTCCGGATAACTATCAGCGTGATATGCACAGAAGATGAAAGGGTCTTGCGTTTCCCACGGAAAGCCGAGTGCCTTGCTACTTTTGATTGATGACATTGATTTGGTTTTTTGATGCGTGAATTGGTAACAACCATGAATACAAAGATGTTCACTCACATGAGATTCCTCGAATAATTTTATTTCAATCATTCAACATCTTTAAAAAAACGGCGTTGATTTAATTGACACGTCAATTGATTATACATGGTCAAAGCTCCACTTACATTTTACCCACACAAAGAAGAAATACTCAATGTTATCACCCATCTGGCAGGTTTTGTCCTGAGTGTGGCAGGGCTCGTACTGCTTGTGGTTTTCGCCAGTCTTTATGGTGATGCCTGGCACATCGTGAGTTTCAGTATTTTCGGTAGCAGTTTAGTGATGCTGTATTTGGCTTCTACGCTTTACCATTCGGTAAAAAGCAAAAAGTGGAGAAGGAAGCTCAACGTTTTTGATCATGCGGCCATCTATGTACTCATTGCTGGTACTTATACACCTTTTTGTCTTGTTACTCTAAACGGGACCATGGGATGGGTACTTTTTGGTATCACGTGGGGTTTGGCACTGGTGGGTGTTATTTTTAAAATCTTCTTTACCGGTCGTTTCAATATGATTTCTACCATTGGCTATGTGCTTATGGGCTGGGTGGCAGTCATTGCGGCAAAACCTCTATACGAAAATCTGGAAACGGGAGGTCTATTGCTGCTTATTCTCGGAGGTGTCAGCTATACAGTTGGAGCCATATTTTACGCTATTGATCGGTTGCCATATAACCACGCTACTTTTCATTTTTGGGTTCTGGCTGGCAGTTTGCTCCATTTCTTCTCTGTTTTCTTCTACCTTTTGTGATGTATATCAGTGGTAGCAAACCTCATGGTTTGAGCTAACGAAAATCATATCAGATCACTACTTCTGGTGGTAGCTTGACGATCTAAATCAAGCACCCCTATGAAAACTAACAGAAGGGAGTTTATCAAAATTTCTGGTGCCGGACTGGGTACCGTAGCGCTTGCCGGATCTGCATACAATCTGGTGGATGGCGCCATTCTCAATGACAGTATTCCAAAAGCAACCAGTTTGGAGCGCACCCCCACGTATTGTGAGGTGTGCTTTTGGAAATGTGCCGGTTGGGTTACTAAAAACCAAGACGGTGATATCTGGAAAATAGAAGGACATGCCGATGATCCGCACTGCAATGGCAGACTTTGCCCGCGCGGAACGGGGGGGGTGGGTATGTATTATGATGAAGACAGGCTTAAACATCCGCTGATTAGAGTAGAAAAGGATGGTAAGCAGGTTTTTAGAAAAGCTACATGGCCAGAGGCATTCAAAGTCATTGGGGACAAGATGAAAAAAATCGCCAAAGATTACGGGCCTGAGTGTATGGCGCTATTTACGCACGGTTCTGGCGGTAAGTTTCTTGGTCATTTGATGAAAGCTTATGGTTCTCCGCACATCACTGCGCCAAGTTTTGCTCAGTGTAGAGGGCCTAGAGAAGTCGCTTTTTATGCTACTTTCGGTGAAGGGGTTTTGTCTCCGGAAAGGACGGATATTCGTGATACCAGATGCCTGGTTTTGATTGGCTCTCACATAGGTGAAAATATGCACAATGGTCAGGTACAGGAGATGTCTCAGGCCATAGACCGTGGAGCTACCATCATCACTGTGGACCCTCGATTCTCCACAGCTGCCAGCAAGTCGAAATTCTGGCTCCCAATCAAACCTTCTACCGACATTGCGCTGTTGCTTTCATGGATCAATGTGATCATCAATGAAGGCTGGTACGATAAGGAATATGTTGAAAAATACACTTTTGGATTTGATCAACTCAAAGCACACGTGGCGACTTATACTCCTGAGTGGGCTTATGGAGTCACCACTATCGACCCGAAAACCATAAGGGAAACTGCCCGTGAAATGGCCAATGCTTCTCCTTCTGTAATCATTCACCCCGGCAGGCATGTGACCTGGTATGGAGATGATACCCAGAGGCTTAGGGCTGTAGCAATCTTGAATGCGTTGCTGGGCTCATGGGGACGCAGGGGCGGATTTTATAGTCCCGAAAAAGTAGATATCCCGGATTTTCCTCACCCAGCATACCCAAAACCTAAAAAATCTTATTTGGACGCACTTGAAGGAAAATACAGCCTCGCAACAGAAGTGATTTCGAATGGGCTGTGCGATGTGACAACCCCTGCTCCGGAACGTGACTGCAATATCAAAGGCTGGATTGTGAACGGAACTAATCTCATTCATACCCTGCCGGATCAAAAGAAAACACTTGAAGCCATTGAGTCATTGGAACTGCTCGTGGCTATTGATACCATGCCGATGGAGATCACGGGTTATGCTGATGTTGTTTTGCCGGAGTGTACCTACCTGGAGCGATATGACGCCATTCGAAATTCTCCACACAGAGAACCGGTTATTTCCTTGCGAATGCCAGCAGTGAAACCAAAATACAATACCAAACCAGATTGGTGGATAGCACAGCAGTTGGGATATGAATTAGGGTTGGATGAGTTTTTCAAATATAAAGACATAGAAGAGGTGCTCGACTGGCAGCTTCAGCAAGTAGGAAGTTCGCTAGATGAGATGAAAAAAGTGGGTGTCAAGAAATTTAAAAGACAGTACGACGATCTGTATATGAGAGATGGTCAGGATTTTGAATTCAATACGAACACAGGCAAAATCGAACTTTATTCTACTGAATTAGCCAATGAGGGTTTTGATCCGTTACCGATCTATACTGAGCACGCTCAGCCACAGCCGGGCTTCTATAGGCTAAACTATGGTCGTGCTCCGGCTCATACATTTAGTAGAACCTCCAACAACCCTAATCTGGCGGACATTATGCCAGAAAATGAACTTTGGGTTAACCCAAAAGTGGCAAAACAGTGGGGTTTGAAAAAAGGGCAATATGTCTGGCTCAAAAATCAGGATGACATTATCTCATCCTTCTCTATCAAGGTACGCATAACCGAGCGCACGCGCTGGGATTCTGTTTACATGGTACATGGTTTTGGTCATTCCAATAAGAAACTTTCACGAGCCTTTGGTAAAGGAGCCAGTGATACCGAGCTGATCAGTAATGTGAAATACGACCCCATCATGGGAGGAACGGGCATGAGGGAAAACTTCGTGACAATATTAACTGAGGAACCTAAAACCGCAACAGCATCATGAGATACGCAATGGCCATCGATACCAAAAAGTGTGTGGGCTGCAGTGATTGTGTGGTAGCCTGCCAGATAGAGAATAAAGTTCCGGTAGGGTATTGCCGCGACTGGATAGTAGAAACCACAAGCGGCACTTATCCTAACCTGGAACTTGAGTTTAGGTCAGAGAGGTGTCACCATTGTGCAAACGCTCCATGTGTGCGATGCTGCCCTACGGGAGCGAGCCATATTGAGGAGGGAGGAGTAGTATTGGTCACTCCTGATATGTGTATTGGTTGTGGAGCTTGTATCGCTTCATGCCCATATGATGCCCGATATCCGCACCCGGATGGGTACGTGGATAAGTGTACTTTTTGTATTCACAAAGTAAGAAAAGGCGAACAGCCCGCTTGCGTGGAGGTTTGCCCTACAAATTGCTTGTATTTCGGTGATTTAGACGACCCCAACAGCGAAGTTTCGAGAAAGATTCAAACCAGAAAATACAAAAGACTGAAAACCGAAGCTGGAACAGACCCACAGTTGTACTTCTTAATCTGACCATCATGGAAGAAGAAATTATTGTTAGCGGAAGGATGAATTTTAAGGTAGATCCCGCACTTCATATTTGGGGTTGGGAGATTGCTTTTTACCTCTTCGTTGGTGGCTTGGCAGCAGGGCTGCTCTTCTTTGCCTCGTTTTATTATCTCAAAGGAAAGGAGCGCTTATACCCCACAGCAGTTAAATGGGCACCAATGATAGCGCCGGTTATTCTTGTCTTGGGTTTGGGTGCCTTGTTTCTGGATCTTCATCATAAATTATATTTCTGGAGGCTTTACACGGCGATTAGATTGGAATCTCCAATGTCATGGGGAGCATGGACGCTGATGGTTGTCACTCCTTTGTCTTTGATCTGGAGCGGAACTTACTTTAGAGAAGCGTTCCCAAATATTGATTGGAAATACGAATGGATCTACAGACTAGAAACCTATTTTATACGTCATAGGAGAGTGCTGGCCTGGATCATGATTTTCTATTCTATCATATTGGGGATATATACAGGTATTTTGCTCTCTGCCTTCAATGCGCGACCACTTTGGAATACATCCATTCTAGGTCCGTTGTTTTTAGCGTCAGGACTGTCAGCAGGAGCGGCAGTGATCATGGGCATGAGTAAAAGCGAGATGGAGCGTAAGCTTTTCAGCCAAATAGATCTTGTAATCATCGCAGCGGAATTGTTTTTCATTATACACCTATTCATGGGGTTGATGGCTAGTACTGAGGTGCAGATAGAGGCGGCCAGGCTGTTCCTTGGTGGTCAGTACACCTTGCCATTCTGGATTTTTGTGGTATTTATTGGCATGGTGGTTCCGGCAGTGTTGGAGGTATTGGAAATGCGCGGGCAAAAAGTTCCCGTGATCATTCCTGTAGTGCTGATTCTGTTTGGCAATGTGATGCTCCGTTTTATCATCGTGTACGCAGGACAGGCGAGTAGATATCTATATTGATGAGGAAGATTAAAGTGTAAAGACTAAAAATAGAAGAGGCCAGGTTAAATGGAAGTAGGATAGACTTCACCAAAACCTTTTCCCTTTCAATTTTCAACGATAAAGACATGTCACATCATAATTACATTACACGAAACACCAAGTACATGAATCCCTATCTGGCAGGGGTTATTCTTGGACTGGTACTATTGCTTTCTTTCTATCTCACGGGTAGAGGCTTGGGGGCCAGTGGCGCCATGAAAAGTGTCGTAGTGAGTACCGTGGAGGTAGTGAGCCATGACAAAGCTGAGGAGTCCTCTTTTTATTCGAAGTACTTGTCTGATGATCACAGTCCAATGAAAAGCTGGCTTGTATTTGAGGTATTAG
This sequence comes from Cyclobacteriaceae bacterium, assembly GCA_039944535.1. GTDB lineage: Bacteria > Bacteroidota > Bacteroidia > Cytophagales > Cyclobacteriaceae > JAMZMI01. Next base: position 70,349 of record JBDUYP010000010.1, on the reverse strand, counting down.
GGGTGCTGGTTGGTGGATTTCTATCTGGGGCTCTGGCCGGCAGACTGAAACTGAAAACGGAACATTCTCCCAAAATCACATCGAGGAAACGCATAATACTGGCTGTGGTCGGGGGTGCTTTATTTGGGTTCGGGTCGCAGTTTGGGCGGGGGTGTACCAGTGGAGCTGCATTGAGTGGTATGGCCACTCTATCCCTTGCGGGTTTTGTTACCATGATGGCCATCTTTGGGACGGCCTATGTATTTGCTTATTTCTTTAGAAAAAACTGGATTTGATATGGGACCTATTATTCCAATATTCGAAATATCTCAAGAGCTCAATTTCCTCATTGCCTTTATTCTAGGAATTGGTTTTGGTTTTGCGCTGGAGCAGGCGGGATTTTCCTCTAGCCGCAAACTGGCGGGTATGTTTTACGGTTATGATGCCACCGTGCTTAAAGTATTTTTTACGGCCGCTATTGTAGCCATGATCGGTCTCATATTCCTCAACTATTTTGAGCTTATCGACATGAGTATTGTTTATGTCAATGAATACTTCATGGTGTCAGCCATTATCGGCGGAGTAATCATGGGTGTTGGGTTCATTGTAGGAGGTTTTTGCCCGGGGACTAGTGTCTGTGCTGCCGCCATCGGCAAGATCGATGCGATGGCCTATCTGGGCGGTTCACTTATCGGTATTTTCCTTTTTGGCGAAACCTTTGACTGGTGGAAGGAAATCTACATGGCTACCTATCTCGGTGGGGTCAAGCTATCCACATCACTTGGAGTGCCGGACGGAGCTGTGGTGTTTGGAGTTGTCTGTATGGCTGTGCTCATGTTTTGGCTGGGAGAGTGGGCTGAAAATGAATTTAAAAGACCAGATATAACCAAAGAACTATGAAATCGAGAGAAGTAATTTCAATTGTAATTATGGTTTTCGGGCTTACTGCCGCCATGTTCCCAAATAGGAAAAATGACTCAATTGCTCTGGATGAGACTGAATTGCTGCAGGAAATGCTACTTGAGAGTAACCATATTTCTGTTGATGAATTGGCTGAGTTGCTTATCAATGGAGACCCCTCTATCAGGCTGATAGATGTTCGGCCTGTTAAACAATTTGAAAAACCATTGCCACGCGCGATCAACATTCCGATTGACAGTATCTTCTCAGAAAACTACGCTTATCTCTTTGATCAGTCGCTAACCAAAAATATTATTTACGCTCAGGATGATCAATTGGCGGCACAGGTCTGGATGATGACCAGACAGATGGGTTATGCCAATAACTACCTGCTAAAGGGAGGGTTGGATGCCTGGAATCGAGATATTTTGGATCCTCAATATCCAGAGTCATCGGCTTCTAATGAAGCTTTCGAATTGTATGAAAAGCGAATGGCTTCCAGACAGTTTTTTACTGGTGCCAAAGCTTTACCGAAAATTGATTTTAAACCAATTGCCCCCGTCGGGGGTAAAAAGAAAAAACGTGTTCAAGGTGGCTGTAGCTGATAAAATTGAAAAATGGAAACCGTATATCCGACCCCTGGAGATAATCATGGTGTCGCTCTTCGGCTTTTTGTTGATCGTGAGTTTTTACGCTCATAAAAGCAATTTCAAAATGAGTGCCAAAGAACTGCATGGGCAGGTGCTGAATAAGCAATATGTGATTGATAAGGAGCAGGTTATGAAAATGTCGAACTACCAATTGATCGATATAAGAAAACATGAAGATTATGTGATCGATCATACCGAAGGAAGCCTCAATGTGCCATTGCCTGCATTACTGAATGAAGAACATCAAAACCTATTCAAGAGCGATAATGCTAAGATCATAATGGGACATGCCCCACTGAAAGCCCATGAGGCGTGGATGCTGTTGACGCAACTTGGCGTTGAGAATCTTTACGTACTCCAGATAGAGTGATTTGGTTTTCTGACTGTTGAAAGAAAAATCTAATGGGGAAAGAAATTAGTCCTACCTTTGCCTTGAATTTGAAACGCATTCGATTGGTAACATCAGTTTACCATCAGCAAATTCACTAAATTTTAATCAATCACACGACTGGCCGAGTGCGTCCAGCGCTCAAAATAGTCCCCGGGTGATTCGGGTCAATCAATTTATATGTCATTTGAAAGTTTAGGGTTATCCAAATCCCTGTTGCATGCAGTCAGCAAAAAAGGATACACGAAACCTTCGCCTATTCAGGAAAAGGTAATTCCGCATGTATTGGAAAGAAAAGATATTTTGGCGTCAGCCCAAACCGGAACGGGTAAAACCGCTGGTTTTGCCCTGCCTATGTTGCAGATATTGTCAGAAGGCAACCAAAGAAACAGACCGGCCGTCAGGGCTTTGATCCTGACACCTACACGAGAGCTTGCCGCACAGGTACATGAAGATGTGGTTGCGTATGGCGAATTTACTCACCTGAGATCAGCTGTGATCTTTGGAGGAGTCAGTGCTGTACCTCAGATTAAGGCTTTGAGAAACGGAGTGGACGTACTTATCGCCACACCCGGGAGGTTGCTCGATCTGAAAGACCAAGGTATTGTTTCACTGGATCAGGTAGAAATATTGGTTTTGGATGAGGCGGATCGCATGTTGGACATGGGATTTCAGCGTGATATCAACAAGATATTGGACTTACTCCCTCGCAAGAGACAGAGCCTTTTGTTTTCGGCTACTTTTTCCAAGGAGATCAAAAAATTGGCTCAGGGAATGCTGAACAGCCCAATTTCTGTAGAAGCTACTCCAGAGAATACGACTGTTGAGAAGATTCAGCAAAGGGTCATTTTTGCTGATAAAGGACAAAAAACCAATCTTGCAATCAAGCTGATATCAGATGGCGACTGGAGCCAGGTTTTGATTTTTACCAGAACAAAACATGGGGCAAACAAGCTTGGGAAAAAGCTGACCAAGGCAGGGTTGAAAGCCGCTGAAATACATGGAAACAAGACACAAGGTGCCAGAACAAGAGCTCTTGCCGGTTTTAAAGATGGGTCCGTGCGTGTGTTGGTGGCTACAGACATTGCGGCCAGAGGTTTGGATATTCCATTGCTTCCGCATGTGATCAACTTCGAGCTGCCCAATGTAGCCGAGGACTATGTCCATAGAATTGGGCGAACGGGTAGAGCGGGAGCCAGCGGAGAAGCTGTGTCGTTTGTTTGTGCCGATGAAGTAGAGTACCTCAACGGAATAGAGAAACTCATAGAGCTTCAGATTCCGAGTGGGACGGTAGAGGGTTTTGAGCCTGCTCAAACGATCAACAGACAAACACGCGCCCCGAAACCTGCGAAAGAAAATAACAGGTCTCAGTCTCAGGGTGGGAGACCAAAGAGAAATTTTTATAACAAACGAAGAAGAAGGGATTGATCCGAACAAAAATGTTCAGACTGAGGGATGTTTTCATCTCTCAGTATTTTCGTTATATTTAACCTTAAACCAGGATTATTTAGCCGTCAGGATTGACTTTTGTGCCCATTTGGTCAACTCGTCGTTGTTCGAAAAAACAACTTCTGGAATTGTGTAGTAGGACATTTTGCCATGACTACTAGCTCCCGCTTCTTCAAAATCGGGTTTATTAGAGTCATCTACTTTCAAATAACATTGACCTTTAGAATCTACGATTCCGAACATTTTCCCGTTGCAAAAAATGCCATGGCCGCCAAACATTTTCTTGCCAGTGATGCCGTCCAGGGCACTTAGTTTCTCTAAAAACAGTTCGGCCTGCAGGGCTGCTTCAGACGTGGCTTTATCTCCCTTTACTCCCATGATTATTCTTTAGTTGTAAACTAATCTACATATTTAGTGGTTACTTCCAGTCTGTTTCCATCCGGATCTAATGTTTCAAACTCGTAATATCCGTCACCTGTTTTTCTTGGGCCACTTAGTATTGGGAGGCCTTCATCTTCGAAGTGTTTGGCTATTTTGTCCACTTCTTTCATCGTATCCACCTCGAAAGCAAAATGGATTAATCCCAAATGTTGTGTGTCGATGGTATCGTTTTCATTAGCTGGAATATCGGGTCGGCTCATGATCTCTAGTCTCGCTCCATTGCCGAAAGACACAAAGTAGCTTTCAAATTGTTTCTTCTCATTCCGATACTTTGCATTAGATGCTCCGCCAAAGTATTTACAGTAAAAATCCTTCAGCTCCTCAAGCTGGCTTGTCCAAATCGCGATGTGTTCTATTTTCATTTTTAGGGATGTTATAAACTTTCTTGAACCAGTGCCTGGAGTCTGGGTAAAACTTCATTGCTAAACCATGGATTTTTGGCTTGCCAGATATTGTTTCTGGGTGATGGGTGCGGAAGTACAAAGTATTCTGGCAGGTAGGATTCAAAGTGTTGGACTGTTGCCGTCAGGGTTTTTTCGGTGCGACTGCCCAAATAATACTTCTGTGCATACTGCCCAATAAGAATTGTCAGTTTGGGTTGAGCCATGTTGCTAAAAAGCTTTTCGTGCCACTGGGGCGCACATTCGGGGCGGGGAGGCAGATCGCCACTTTTGCCCTTCCCTGGATAGCAAAAGCCCATAGGTATGAGCGCGATTTGATTGGCATCATAAAAGGTATCACTATTTATCCCCATCCATTTTCTGAGGTTGTTGCCGCTTTGATCGTCCCACGGGATGCCTGTTCGGTGGACCACACTTCCGGGAGCTTGTCCTATGATGGATATTTTGCTTTGAGCTGAAACCTGAAGGACAGGGTTGGGTTCAAGGTGGTTTTTGCACAGATCACATGCCTTTACTTTTGACAGCAGGGATTTCATTATGATGGGGTTATTTGCGTAGATACAGACCAGACATTGCCTCCATAATCCCGAAACGCTCCACGTCGGTCTGGTTGATTTTCTTTTTGATTGGGCCTTTCTATGGCTATACACCCGGCATCAAGGGCTCTGTAAAAAACCTCGTCCACGTCTTTCACATAGATATGAATATGAAGTTGATTAGGTTTAAAACCCTTGCCAGCATCACCAAGCATGATTACCGAATCATCTATTCGCACCTCAGCATGCATGATCGAGCCATCGGGCAGGTCGTATTTTCTCAAAACCTCAGCATGAAAGATACGCTCAAGCATCTCGATAAATTTGCTTGCTTTATTAATTACAAAGTATGGAGAAAGGGAGTTGTAGCCTTCAGGCTTATATGATGCGCTCATGAAGTTTGGTTGGTAGTTTTGAAATTTTGTCTGTTCGATTCATCTCTGTAGAATAACATTACATCATACATATTCGACTGTTCAGTAATTATAAGAAATAGTATTTACACGAATTCAATATTATTGCTCAACAAACCTGAAACAAAACGCCCATGACACCTTACATCATTGTCAAGTACATTCATTTTCTATCCATATTTGGAATGCTTTCCTTTCTGTTTGCCGAGCTGGTGATGGTCAAAAATAGCATCTCTAGAGATGAAATATCTTTAATTAGCAAGATTGATGGCTTATATGGGTTGATGGCCGTTTTGGTTGTGGGAGCGGGATTTACGCTGTGGTTTGGCGTGGGTAAACCGGAGGAGTTTTACAACAATCCTATTTTCCATATCAAGATTGGGCTGGCAGTGTTAGTTGGATTGATTTCGATAATTCCAACTGTGTTTTACATTAAGAACCGCAAAGGAGACCCAAACGCGATGGTTGTTGTTCCGGCCAGGATCAAAAAGCTGATTATTCTGCAGCTCACAATATTAGCGTTCATTCCGCTGCTGGCTGTGCTCATGGCCAATGGTATTAAATTCTAATCAACTTAATCAATTAGTTTTCGTTCAGCAGTTTCGCTAAACTCCTTAAAATCAATCAATTGACTGATTTCCGCAAAATGTAATTGTCAATATTCTAAGTGTTTTCTAAGTGTTTTCTGACAATTTCGAAATAATTTGATCGTTAAGAAGTTTGATTGTAATAATTGTGGGTGTTCATTGAAAATCATTCAATAATTACCTTACTTGGTTGTGGTTAAACGGAAATAAAATGCAGAAAATTAAAAAAATTCAAATAGAGAATATTGTTCTGGCAGTGCTAGGAGTTTGTCTGATGGTTGTAGGTTTTTTCGTATTCAGGCTTGACATACCTATGCTATTCTCTTTGGGGCTTACTTTTCTTGGGGTGACTTTGACCACTCTGAGCACGGTGACATTGATTGAAATCAGGGCCTTAAGTAGAAAATTAGAAGATAAATAGCGGAGTTGAATTAGTCATTACCTTTTCAGTACACCCTTCTGTTTGAAGGTCTTCTCGTACCATGTTTTCATCTATTTCAGCCACAACGCAGGGAAGTGGATTTAAATAAAAAGGATTCTTTAGAAACTACAGCTGAAAAACCTTCCAATTAGTATTTATTGGCTGCTCGTCAAATATCCCAAATACGCACGACCCTGATCCGCTCATGGCGGCATATACTGCTCCCGCAGCATAAAACTGCTCTTTCAAAGTTTTAAGCTTTGAATGTTTCGAAAAAACCGATGCTTCAAAATCATTGATCAGCTCATCTTTCCATGTTTCTACAGGCAGTTTGATAATTTCTTTGATAGATTTCAAAGGTTGAGTTGGGGTTACTCCATCATAAGCTTCCTGAGTGGATACATGAATGTCAGGATGCCTGAGCGCGATGTGCCTGCCTTTTAGGTTAAGTGCAACCTCGCTGAAAATCGTCCCTGTGCCCTCAGCAAATAAAGGTTTGTTTTGGATGAAAAAGGGACAGTCACTTCCGAGTTTTTTGGCCATACTTTCCATCTTTATGGCATTCATTCCGAGCTCAAACTTATCGTTGAGCAGCTTGATCATAAAAGCACCGTCTGCCGACCCGCCACCAAGACCAGCACCCATGGGGATCACTTTGTGAAGATGAATTGCCACAGGTGGAATGTCGTACTCTGACCTCACCAGGTCGTAAGCCTTTAGGCACAGGTTGGTTTCCGGATTTCCGGGTATATCAAGACCACTAGGGTTGAAGCTAAGTTTCTCTGAAGGAATTATTTCCAAAACATCTCGCCACGGGATAGGATAGAAGCAAGTCTCAATGTTGTGGTAGCCATCTGGCCTTTTTGAGACTATGTTTAGTCCGAGATTGATTTTGGCGTTGGGGAAAGTGAGCATTTTAATTGAAAATGAAAGAGGTTGACTCAAAAAAGCAAGTAATGCTTTGTCTTCTGGTTGTCACATTGAGCCTGTCGAAATGTATTTGCTCCGGGCAGTTGACCTTCGACAAGCTCAGGCTGACAAAACACTTTGAAGTCAACCTCTTTCAATTAAGTATTATTTAGCCATTTGCTCTATGATCTCCTCTGAGATGCCGGTGCTAGAATATCCGCCATCGTGATACAGGTTTTGCATCGTGATCATTTTACTCAAATCTGAGAATAAGAAGATGCAGTAGTCAGCACAAGATTCGGCCGAGGCATTTCCAAGTGGGGACATTTTATCAGCAAAGTCGAAGAATGAGTCAAAACCTCCGATTCCAGAACCAGCAGTGGTTTTAGTTGGAGATTGTGAGATTGTGTTTACTCTTACCTTTTTAGCTTTGCCTAGTCTGTAGCCAAACCCTCTGGCAATAGATTCCAGCACCGCTTTGGCATCTGCCATATCAGTGTAGAAAGGGAAGGTTTTTTGAGCAGCGATATACGAAAGCCCGACTACCGAACCCCACTCGCTCAGGGCATCTTGTTTTTCAGCTACGGCCATCATTTTGTGAAACGAAAGCGCAGAAATGTCAATAGACTTCTGATACCAGTCATAATTCAACTCACCGTACGATTTGCCTTTTCTGATGTTTGGAGACATCCCGATTGAGTGAAGCACGAAATCTATTTTTCCACCCAAAATCTCAGTTGATTTCGAAAACAAGTTGTCCAATTCCTCTACTGAGGTAGCATCTGCAGGGATGATTTCCGATCCAGTCTGCTCTGCCAGGTTGTTGATGGCGCCCATTCTCATGGCTATGGGAGCATTCGTTAGGGTGAATTTTGCACCTTGCTCGTGTGCTTTTAGGGCTACTTTCCACGCAATGGAGTTTTCGTCAAGCGCACCAGATATGATTCCTCTTTTTCCTTGTAATAGATTGTTGGACATGTTTATTCGGTTTTGATAAATTCTGTAAGTACTTCCTAATTTTAAGTTTTTCAATATACCAACTGAGCACTTCAAGCATTTCTCAGTTGTGGCCCATAGGGACTTCATATTGAAGCCTCAAAAATAGGCCAAATCCTGTGAAACCCGTCACCAAATCTTTGTGAGTTTATGTATAGTTGTTTCGGAGCGATAAGCATGCGTTTCATAGCCGATGATATTCGGGCTATTCCCACAGGCCAGCGCTCTGCCCACTATCCCGTCTATTTTGCAAAGGAATTGAGCTTCTATGCAGATATATTTAGAAGTTCTCTGGCACTGGTCATGGCATGTTCGCCGGGGTTATTTCCACCAATCATCTTGGCTATTTCAAGGACCCTTTCTTCATCCTCCAGCTTTTTGATTCGGCTCACAGACTTTTCTTCTGAGTGGTCTTTGTAAACGAAGTAATGTGCATCTCCACCTGCGGCAAATTGCGGGAGGTGGCTGATTGAGATTACCTGATGCCGCTTTGACATCTGCTTCATCATCTCGATCATCTGAAGTGCCACTTCTCCTGAGACACCTGTGTCTATTTCATCAAAGATCAACGTGGGAAGTGCGGTTTTATCCGCCAGAAGATACTTTACTGCAAAAATTAATCTTGAAAATTCACCGCCTGAGGCTACTTGTTTGAGCTCTTGAGGTGCTACACCTTTGTTGGCCGTGAAGAGAATGTCAACTTTATCAAGCCCGTTTTGATTTGCTGTTGTAGTTGAGATTTTGATCTCCACCTGGCCATTTTCTATTCCCAGCTTGTGGATTATTTTCTCGATATCAGATGAAAGTGGTTTCGCATTCGATGTTCTGGCTGCAGTGAGTTTTTGTCCCTTAGATAGGACTTCTTTTTCAAGCTCTTTTAGTTTTTTCTCTGCATCTTGCAGCTGCTTGTCCATGCCGGCATGATTGCTAAGCTCCTCGTCTAGCTGCTGGTGTATGGTGATGAGTTCTCCAATTGCAGCTACCTGGTGTTTTTGCTGTAAGCGGAATATCAAGTCCAGCCGATCCTTGACCAATTGTATCCTTTCCGGATCAAACTCAACATTTTCCTGCTCTCTGCTAAGTTCAGCAGCCAAATCTTTCAGTTCGATATTGACCGAATTCATCCGCTCAAAGTATGATTGTAAAGCTTCTGAATAGTCTTTTAATGATGATAACAGAGATAGTCCTTCCGTCAGTTGATTGTTGACGGCAAACTCTGATTCGTCCAGCAAATGTGTCAGCTGTGCGAGGTTGGTTTTGATATCCTCTGCGTGTTCCAACACACGAAGCTCGTTCTCAAGACCATCCTGTTCTTCAGCTTGAAGATTAGCCTCTTCCAGTTCATTATATAAGAACTGCTTGTAGTCCAAATCGGCGGAGCTTTGCTGAGCTGTCGCTTTTAGTGTTTCGAAGTGGCTCTGTTGCTTGACAAAGTCGCTGTAGGCCGCCTGATAATCACTGAGCAACTTGCTGTTTCCGGCGTACAAGTCAAGTATATTCTGTTGGTAATGATTGTTACCAAGTTTTAATGTCTCGTGTTGCGAATGTACATCCAGAAGGCTCTCGCCCAAGGATTTTAATACATCAAGGGTGACCGGAGTGTCGTTGATGAAGCCACGAGATTTACCTGCAGCACTAATCTCTCTCCTGATGATGCACTCCTCATCATAATCGAGTTCATTCGCTTCGAAGAAGCTTTCGAGGTGGTAGCTGCCAATGGAGAAGATACCCTCGACGATGCATTTTTCTTTATCTGTGAATAGGGTTTTTGTATCTGCTCTATTTCCGACCAGCAGTCCTACAGCACCCAGCATGATGGATTTCCCAGCGCCAGTTTCTCCGGTAATAATATTGAGATGCGGAGATGGTGACATCTCCAAGTTTTTGATAAGCGCGTAATTGTTAATAGAAAGCGATTTGATCATATCAGACGGGCCTGAGCGGCATCTTTTCTTCTGCCCAGATCTCCCGGACTTCAGACAAAGGTAAATCCATCTTTCGACCTCTGGTATTTTTCACTTTCAAAATATCTACTTTGATAGAAACTGGCATTGCCAAAACCACGCTTGAGTTGAGCATGATGAAACTGAGCATTCTGTCTTTAGATAGATAGTTTGCAAGCTCCTGTTTTGGGATAAGTATTTGCTTTTTGCTCATCAGTCCAGAATAGCCTTAAATACTTCCGTGCGTGCTGGGTCTATATTGCGCAGGATATCATACGCCTGCTTCTTTTCACTTGGGTTGCCTTCTTTAAATATTTTGGTAATCTCTTCTGATTTAGCATCGAGAAAGCTGATGGTGACGATTGATCTAGGCCTTGATCTGTTGCTTGTCTGAATACCCTTTAGGCCCTCCAAAACACTGATTCTGGCAGTTTCAGGTTCATTGGCAAATATGTCCAGTCCTTTTAAGTGGTAGTTGTACATGGCCTTTCTCAAAGGCTCAAATGTCGCATTCATGAGGTTTTCATTTAACCAGTACCTGTTCCTTACGCTGTTGAACTGTGTCCAGCCGATGTAGTTGGCGTTTTGGGCGTTTTGTACTATCTGATTGGCCGCCTGAAAGTATCTGGTGCCACCCAATTCGCTGAATGTGTCATAGTCCATACCGATGATGGTGTAGGCGTAATAAGCGAGAAGGGAAGTTATGTTTGAGGTGAATGACTGCAGGTTGAATTGCAACGGCTGAGATTGTTGGTAGTTAAACTGCCAATCTCTGTCTGCAAAGTTGAAAATGATGGTTTGATAATCAGTTCCGTAAACAGGTCTTGAAGCAAGTATCTGGACGCTGGCTCCAAACCTGCCTGAACCTGGCTCAGATTCGTTTGGGTCCAGAGTGAGTATAATATTGCAGTTGATTCGCTCTTCTAGCTTAAATTCATCATCGGTCCACTTTCGGTCATTGATAAACTGAGTGAAAGCGGTCTCCATATCCTCAAAGATCCTGCGTTCTTGCGTTTGAATCTGTTGTGCGTTGATGATAACCCGACAGTTGAGTTCCTGTGACCAGGATACCGTTGCGATAAGTATGAAAAGGATTGAAACGTATTTACGCATTTATTTTCTTGAATATGATGTCAACCAAATCAATGGCAACTTCTTCTTTTCTCTTTAACTCAAAATCGCGAGTATTATTTTCTGCGTCAAATATAGTGACCTTGTTTGTGTCGTGAGCAAAGCCGGCTCCTTCGTTGTTGAGAGAGTTGAGTACGATCAAATCAAAATTCTTGCTTTTCAGCTTTTTAGCTGCATTGACCTCTTCATCATTTGTTTCCAAAGCAAAACCAACGGTGAATTGGTTGGTTTTCATGTCTCCCAGAGTTTTGGCAATATCCGGATTGGGAACAAGCTTGATGTCCAAACTTGAGTCTTGCTTTTTGATTTTTTCTTCAACAAAGGATTCGGGTCTGAAATCTGCCACAGCGGCTGTAAAAATGGCAATGCGACTGTCAGGGAACGCAGATTCTGCTGCCCCAAGCATCTGCCGGGCAGAGGTCACCTTTACTAATTCTATGTTTGGATGAGTAGGGTAGTTGTTTACTGGGCCTGAAACGAATGTGACCTTGGCGCCTCGATTGGCCAATTCTAGTGCAATGGCTTTCCCCATTTTTCCGGTAGAGTGGTTGCCAATAAACCTTACAGGATCAATAGCTTCATGAGTGGGGCCAGATGTGATGAGTATGTTGTGGTTTTCGAATTGTCGCTGTTTCTCGAAGAACGAAATGGTTTTCGCCAGGAGCGTTTCTGGTTCGCTCATTCTTCCTTGTCCCGAAAGGCCACTAGCCAATTCGCCACTTTCAGCGTCGATCACCAGGTGACCAAACTCACGAATCTTTTCCAGGTTGGAATGAGTAGTATGATGGCTATACATGTCCAGATCCATGGCTGGCGATACCATTACCGGGCATTTGGCAGACAGGTAAACCGCCATCAGAAGATTGTCGCAGATGCCCTGTACAATCTTGCCCAGCGTGTTGGCGCTGAGAGGTGCAATAATCATCAGGTCGGCCCACATACCGAGCTCAACATGGTTGTTCCATTCGCCTTCTTCATTTTTGACAAATTCAGAATAAACGGGATTTTTCGATAGGGTAGAAAGCGTGAGTGGTGTGATGAAACCTTTGGCACTATCGGTCATGATGACCTTGACATCAGCTCCAGCTTTGACAAGTAAGCGCACAAAAAAAGCGGTTTTGTACGCTGCTATAGAGCCACAAACCGCTAATAAGATTTTTTTTCCTGCCGGCATGGGCGGATTTTATGATTCCAGATCTTCTGTGTCTGGACTTCTGAACGAAAGTTTTGAATCTAGAAACTCTTCTATTGCTACTGTAGAAGGCTTTGGCATTCTTTCGTAAAACTTAGAAATTTCTATCTGCTCTCTGTTTTCGAAGATCTCTTCCAAATTATCAACAGAAGAAGCGAATTCAGCAAGTTTAGAGTTCAACTCTTCTTTTTGCTGAGCACTGATTTGTCTTGCTCTTTTACCAATAACAGCTATAGACTCATACACGTTTCCGGTAGGAGAAGCTATGTGTTCATTATCTCTTGTGACAATTGATGCGTTAGTAGCCATTTAATTATTGTTATTATCCTTCGATTTTTGATCTGCAAAGATACGTAATTGTTCTATGCTTTCCGCATAATATTTCTCTGCTTGTTTGATGTATGCGCTATTTGGGTAGCGGTCCACAAGTTTTTCATACCTGGCAATGGTGTCTTTGAATCTTTCTTCTTGCTTTGAAATGATACTGATTTTAGCCAAATCATGGATGGTCTCTACCGCTAAAAAGGCTATTTCTTCTCTGTATTCACTGTCAGGGTAGTCGAATTGGAAGTTGTCAAAAGCTACCAATGCTGCCTTGTATCGTTGTAATCTGTAGTAGAGTTTGGCATTTTCGTAAGCTTTTTTCTCTAGTTTTATTTGAAGTTCATCAACTTGCTTATCTGCTTTTTCGGCATATTCCGAGTAGGGGTATTGGTTCAAAAAGGATTGCAGTGCTGCGAGTGCTTCGTATGTGCTGGTTTGATCCAGGCTGGCTGCCGGAGATTGTTCGTAGAGTGACTTTGCATGCATGTAATTGGCCTCCAATACGTACTCACTTCTACCATAAACTTGCATGAATGTTTTAAAATAGTGGGCACTTAGAATGTATTGGCCTTGATAATAATAGGTGTAAGCATGATAAAAGTTGGCCAGCTCAGCTTCCTTAGTTCCCCGAATGATCGGAAGGATTTCTTCCAGTAGAATTCCTGATCGGTAATAATCCTTCTCTTCGTAATATTTGAGAGCTGCTTCGTACTTTACTTTCCAATCTCCGCTTTTTTGGATTTTCCTAAACTTGCATGCTGATGCTAGTGTCAGCATGATGAGAAAAAGCGGGATTGCCTGAAGGATTCTTTTTGTCATTATCTAAAAATTGACCGCAAACTTAAACGTTTTGGTTTCTAAACTGAAACTGAGTACAAATCATTGTGCACTCGTTTTTGATTTTTTAACAGAATCAGAAGTTGGCTTGGTAAACTCCCTTGATTTTTTTTCAAAAATAGGCTTTGGGGCATCTGCGGGTGGGGCGGGCTCTTGAAGTTCTTCAAACTTGAGTTCAGAGTCGATATTTATAGATGGAATAGAATCAACTGGCAGCATAGTCTCAGGAGGTAGTTGTATTTGAGTGCTATCCAGATAGTGTGCCACATCAAATAATTCTGGCTTTTCTTCTATGCGCCACTGAAAGCCATCTAGTCGTTGTATGTCTGCGGTTAGTTCGTGTGGCGGAATGAAGTTGGCATCCGGATTTACATATACTTTGAAACGCACCAGCTTGTCATCTCTGAATTCTATGCGCATGTGACTGCAAAATATCTTATTCATGCCCATCAGTGTAGAGTCTCCTTCCTCCAGACTGTAATAGAGCATTTCTCCGTTTCCATTCACGTTGAGATGATCGATTTTACTATCAATAAAGAAGGTGGTCATATTCCTTCCTTTTATCTGATTGTAATTGATGAGCGTGTCTTCAGATGTCATAAAAGCATTAGAATTGATAAACATCTTGTCCAGCTGTTCATTTTTAAGCAATAGCTTGATGGTATCTCCTTCACTTTGATTTTTGGCATTCCACATCACCGGATCTTCGTAAAAAACCAGCAGAGAATCCTTTTTGAAATACGCCATGGAGTCTGCAATTCCTGAAAGTCCTTTTTTGAAAAGTTTTACATCATAGTAAGCGAGAATTCGTTTGGCAGAGTCGTAATCGCTCTCTACTGCCATGAGCGTGTCTGCAGCAAGATAGAGTGTGTCATTGTTGATTGGCCTTTTCATGATAGGCCTGCCTCCATAAACTTTGCTTATTCCAGCCTCTTTGTCGTAGTAGCCCTCATCACCCACTATGATGATGCTATCCTCTTTTGAGGTCAACTTTACATGACCGATTGCTTTGTAGTAGCGCTCAATGTCATCGAAGAACAGATCATCGCCTTCCATATAATACTCATCTGTTTCTATTCTTCCTTGTGCAAAAAGTGATTGATCTACTTCTGTCCGAAACTCACCTTTGTTGGCGTTCAGCACGGTGCTGTCTGTTTTGATGATTTTGGTTGGGCCAAATGTATAGGCGATTTTGGTCTCTGTTTGGTACCGGAGAGTATCTGAATATAAATCATAATCAGGAGCATCAAGAATTACGTTTTTCCAGAAGATTGCGTAATCTTCCTGACTATAGAAGTAGCCTATTTTGCTTTTCAGGGTGTTTGTAGAGTCAACGAGCCGTCCGTTATTGAAATAATGTGCTATTTCATTGTCAAGATCATAATCGAGATAATCAGTGTAGAGGCGCTTTTCTCCTTTTTGGTAGATGACATTGTCCCGCAGCTTTGCTGTGCGTAAATCGCCATTGTAGATGAGAAAGTCTGAAGTGATTGTAGTAGAATCGTCGACGATTTTGACATGCCCATAGGCCTCCATTACGTTGGTAGTCCGATAGTAATAGGAGCTGTCGCAATACACCGTGGTGTTTTCCTGGGTGAAAATCACGTGATGTGTCAGTTTCTGAACTCTTTCTCCGTCTTTTTTTATCCGCTCCCCTATATCCGCTTTGTACTTTATTTTCTCTTTTTTACCCTGACCAAAAGATTGGCCTGAGATCAATAGAACGGTCAAAAGGAATATATAATATTGTAACTTCAACATGGGTTCGCAAAACTAACAATATCAACGTTAGTTCCATCTGAATGATATGGTTGAGTCACTATTAAAATTTGTAACTGAAGAAAATCTGTTTTCCCATGAGGATAAACTCCTACTTGCTGTAAGCGGGGGTGTAGACTCTATGGTGATGTCCCAGCTATTTCTCAATGCGGGAATAGAGTTTTCAATCGCACATGTGAATTATAATTTACGCGGGGCACAGTCCACTGGAGATCGTGATTTTGTGGCAGCCTGGGCAAAAGAGAAGGGAATAGAAATCCATGTGCGTGAGGTGGAGCAGGCGGAGTACGTTTCCAAAGATTCGATTCAGATGAAAGCCCGTGAAATCAGGTATGATTTTTTTAATCAACTCTGTGAAGAGTTTGGTTTCACCAAACTTGCAACTGCCCATCACATAGATGACTCATTTGAAACAGTTCTCCTCAACCTTGTGAAAGGAACAGGGCCTAAAGGAATGCGGGGGATACCAGTGAGAAATGGTTACATTATTCGTCCCATGATGTTTGCATACAGGCAGCAAATTTTGGATTACGCTAAGGCCTATGGTGTCAAGTGGAGAGAGGATCCGTCCAATTCCAAAACGGAATATCAACGCAATATAGTGCGGCACAAAGTGACCGATGTATTGAAGGAAATCAACCCCTCGCTGCAGGATACTTTTAAGGATACTCTGGTCAGAATGAACGGAGCGGCGGACCTATTGGAAGCAACCAAAAAAGCAATTTTGGAAGAACATCTTCAAGCGGGAAAATCTTCGCTTTTATTGAAGACAACATGGCTTTCTCCAGGAGATCAAAACCTGCTATTGCTCTCTGAGATCATGAGTGACTATGGACTCAACTTTAGGCAAAGCAGAGATATGATGAGATGCATTTTGGAGAAGGAAGTCGGGAAGCTCTTCGAAACACCGAGGTTTAGCCTCAATGTAGATAGAGATTCGATCGTGATTGTGGAGCGCAAGTCATTGCGTAGTGAATCAATTATGATAAACGAGAATGACTATAACACTCAAATTGGAGACACAACAATTCACTTTGAAGTATTAAGTAAACCGGGTTTTGGTCTTGAGCAGCATATAGCTTATCTGGATTTGGACAAAGTAACCTGGCCGCTGGAATTCCGGCAGTGGAGGGAAGGTGATAGGTTTGTTCCTATCGGGATGAAGGGCAAAAAAATGGTAAGCGATTTTATGATCGACACCAAAATTCCAGTATCATTGAAAGGTGATGTGTTGGTCTTGATCAGTGGAGGAGAGATCGCCTGGGTCATGGGTCACCGGATCAGCGAAAAGTTTAAGATATCAAACAAGACAAAACGCACACTCAAAATATCATTAGGTCATGCTTAAATACTTTAAAAAGTCATATTCAGAGGAGGAGAAGAAACTGTTTGATTTTTTGAGAAAAAACCCTTTGTTTAAAACCCTGACCGATGATGAGTTGGATAAGTTCAAACCATACCTCTATAACAGGAGCTATGGCGAAAATGAAGTTGTGTTTTTCACGGGAGATCCAAGTCACGCCCTTTATATTGTGAAAAAAGGAGTTGTTTCGCTTAACCTTGAGATGAAAGGCGATTTTGAGAAATTGATGATTTTGAGAAACGGGTCTGTGTTTGGAGACAATGCCGTTTTGGAAAAAACCAAAAGAATTTATTCTGCTATTATTCTCACCGATGGAGCAGAGCTGCTGGTTATTCCGCAGGTGAATATATTCGAAATCATGGAGCACAATCAGGTTATCAAAGCCAAAATCATGAGTGCATTTGCATCCCTGTATAATCAGTACACTCAGCGTTTATTTGAGACATATAAGGAGAGTAGAGGGTTTTTTGATCTCAACACGGTTTATTCCTAATATCAGCCCTGATAAAGCTTGGCTATTCCACCTCTGGATGCTAATTTAGCCGTGTCAATCTGGATGCTTTAGTTGAACAAAAATCACCAAATTAATCGGTTGTCGGGAGGGTTTTTCGGCGTATTGGTTAATTCTGGTTTTCAAATAAATTAATTCTGGAATTGGGTCTTTGAACGCATAAACTTCGAGCCCCATGAACGGGAGTTTTAACATTTAATCATACACAAAAATGAAAGTTACCGTAGTAGGTGCAGGTGCTGTTGGCGCTAGTTGCGCAGAGTACATCGCGATCAAAGATTTTGCTTCTGAAGTTGTTCTGATTGATATCAAAGAAGGGTTTGCTGAAGGCAAAGCCATGGATTTGATGCAGACAGCTTCCCTGAACAGTTTTGATACCAAAATAACAGGAACAACAAACGATTACTCAAAAACAGCAGGTAGCGATATCGCGGTAATCACCTCGGGAATCCCCAGAAAGCCCGGAATGACCAGAGAAGAGCTGATCTCAACGAATGCAGGAATCGTGAAAAGCGTTTCGGAGAACCTGATCAAGCATTCTCCTGATGTGATCATCATTGTGGTTTCTAACCCAATGGACACCATGACCTATTTGGCTCACAAGGCTACTGGCCTTCCTAAAAACAGAATCATAGGAATGGGTGGAGCACTAGACTCTGCCAGATTCAAATACAGACTCGCAGAAGCTTTGGGATGCCCTCAATCTGATGTGGATGGAATGGTGATAGGTGCTCATAGTGATACGGGTATGATTCCATTGACTCGTTTGGCTACTCGCAATAGCGTACTTGTTTCTGAATTCCTAAGTGAAGATAAATTGACGTATGTCAAAGAAGAAACCAAAGTTGGTGGAGCTACTCTTACCAAGCTATTGGGAACTTCAGCATGGTATGCACCGGGAGCTGCTGTGTCGGCCATGGTTCAAGCCATAGCTTGCGATACGAAAAAAATGTTCCCTTGCTCGGTATTGTTAGAGGGTGAGTATGGACAGAGTGATATCTCATTGGGTGCTCCAGCCATTATTGGTAAAGGGGGTATTGAAAAGATTGTGGAAATTGAGCTTTCTGATGCAGAGAAGGAAAATTTCAAAACGAGCGCAGATGCTGTTAGAAATATGAACAATGTTTTGAAGGAGATGAGCGTGATATGATTTCACAATAAAATATATTTACAAAAGGAGGCTTCTTAGCCTCTTTTTTTTTCTAGAAGAAATAAAAAGTCGTATCTACATGACGGATAAAACCACGCAATTGATCAACGAAAGTGAGCTTATCAGCCGTGACTTGAGCTGGCAGCAATTTAATTATCGTGTGCTTGATCAGGCCGAGAAGGAGGGAAGAGGAGTTGTAGATCGACTGAAATTTCTTGCCATAACCGCTTCCAATGCGGACGAATTTTTCATGATCAGAGTTGGTAGCTTGTACAACTACCTCGATTATGGTAAGGATAGAATTGACTATTCGGGCTTGCGAGCGATACCCTTCAAAATGAAGCTGCTGAGCGGCTTTAAGGAGTTTGCAGCAAAACAAAACAGTATTTATAAGGAGCAACTGAGACCAGAGTTTACAAAAAAGGGGTTCTTGATACAAGGGTTTGACAACCTGGAAAAACGTGAGAAAGAGCGTGTGTCAAACTATTTCCGCAAGATCATTTTCCCCATGCTCACGCCGATGGTTTATGATAGTTATCATACATTTCCAATTTTGGTAAATAACGTACTAATTTTTGGTGTGGTAACGAAAACACAGGACAAGAAGGAGAAAAAGAAAATGTCCTTCATCCAGATTCCGCAGAACCTGCCAAGGTTTTTTGAATTTGATAGAAAAGGCAAAATCATTTTCGTGCCAATTGAGGAGATCATCAGGTCTCATATAGCTGAGCTTTTCAAGAATGTAAAAATTGTTTCAGCTACACTTTTTAGAGTGACGCGAAATGGTGATTTTACTCTGGAAGAATCAGAGGATGATGAGGCTAACTTTATCGAGGAGGTCAAGAAGAAGCTAAAGACGAGAAAGACTGGAAGAGTGGTTCGCCTGGAGATAGAATCATCCTATGACAGGTGGCTGCTCAGGCAGCTGATGAGTAAATATGAAATAGGGCCTGAGAACGTGATTGAAGTGCCAGATGAAGCTCTCATGGATTATACGGGACTGTGGCAAATAGTCGGTAATGACGAGTTGAACCTTTCGGAAATTTCGCAAACATTGCCTGTAGCGCCTATAAGCATGTCGGATTATGAGCATCAGGACATGTTTAAAATCCTGAAAGATCGTGATATCCTGCTTCACCACCCTTATAACACCATTGCCCCGCTTCTGGATTTACTGGATCAGGCATCCGAAGACCCCAATGTGTTGTCCATTAAGCTTACAATTTACCGTGTAGCAAAAAACTCCAGGGTTGTAAATGCTTTGCTCAATGCTGCCGAGAACGGTAAACACGTGTCGGTGCTATTCGAAGTAAAGGCACGATTTGATGAAGAAAACAATCTCAAAGAAGCTCAAAAGCTGCAGAAGGCAGGATGTTTTGTGATTTATGGCGTAGGGTCATTGAAGACACACACGAAGCTTTTGCTGATCGTAAGACGGGAGCGCGAGAAGGTTACCCGTTATGTTCACATGTCGAGTGGTAATTACAATGAATCCACCTCCAAGCTTTATACAGATATTGGTTTGATGAGTTCAGATGAAGATTATGCCAATGATGTGCAGGAATTTTTCAACGTAATAACCGGCCATTCTGTACCCGACGAATACCGCCACCTGATCACAGCCCCCCGTGAAATGCGCGACAGGCTTATAGCATTGATTCAAAACGAAGAAGAAAATGCAAAGCAGGGCTTACCGTCTGGAATCGTAATCAAAATTAACTCTCTGCAGGATAAGGACACGATCATGGCGTTGTACTCAGCGTCAAAAGCGGGAGTTCCCATACGACTAATTGTAAGAGGAATATGTAGCATTAGGCCTGGAAGACAAGGCCTAAGTGAAAATATTGAAGTTAGATCCATTGTTGGGGATTACCTGGAGCATTCCCGTATTTATTATTTCCACAACAACGGAACTCCGCTTGTTTACTCAGGAAGTGCAGATATGATGGTCCGTAGTTTCGAAAGAAGGCTGGAGTCTCTCTTTCTCATCAAAGATGATTTGCTAAAGCAGCAGGCGATTAACATTTTAGCTTTCAATCTGAAAGACAATGTGAATAGCTACACCATGAATGAAGACGGGTCATTTACTCCTAACCAGCCGGCTGAAAGTACAGAGGTATTTAATATTCACAAGGAGTTTTACAAGGTGAAGCGCGATACGGTAATGAAGGCCAGACTCTTTTAGGAGATGCCGAGGTGTTTGAGAATCCAGACGATAAGACTCTTTTCATCTACAGAAGTCCTGCTACTGGGCTTTTTGTCTCCAATAGCCTTACTGTCCACATTGGTTTTTATCAACTCAGCATTGGTATTGCCCATAAGCTGAAGCTGATTGATCATTTCCGAAGCAGGAACTGCCGGCAAATCATACCCACTCTTTTGGCCATTTTTCAAATGCCACATGATATCCGTGTCGTTATAGAGCCTGATGGGGGTGTTTTTCAATATTTTGATGTTTTCATTTTTTGAATCTACTCTATTGAAAGGAGTCAAAGCTTCGTACATAAACTTGTCCTCATCCGGTCCACTCCCAATAGTTGTATCTATGATGCTTTTCCTGAATTTTGCCTCAACTGCCTCTTTAGAGTTTGGGTTTCGGGCTATGACGCGCTTCAGGGCGTGGTACATTTCTACGATATCCACCTCCGATTCGATAGCGTAAACTGCAGCTGGTGTCAGTGGGTAATCATCTTTATACTGAAGACAATATTCTGCATATTTCAGCGCTATGGTGCCACCGGAACCATATCCCCCAAGCACAACTTTATTTTCTGGGATTCCATAAGATTTGATCGATTTACTGCCCACCTCTGTCAAAACTTTGTTCATTTCCCGGTCGGCAAAAGCTTTTTTTCCTATCGGGATAATGATGGTAACTATACCATGAATATAGGCGGCTTGAGGAAGCTCGGTTGAGGCCAGTAAGTCTTCTTCTGTTTCATTAAAATCTGGCAATAAAATCAAGACGCCTTTAGGGTGAGCTGGAGTGGCATAGATATAATAGTAGCCATCACTGTTTTCAAGTTTATATTTGACTTGAGATTGCCCAAAGGAAAGGACAGGAAGAGTTAGCAAAAGCAATGTTAATAACTTCATAACGGTCGGTGGATGCACGAATTTAAACGTAAATGAATGGATTTTGAAAATTATACGCTTTTTAGTGTCTTGTTTTTAGCCATTATACCGTTGTTTTTTTGGTATAGGGTAAGGTATGTAAACAAAAGGCGTGATTCTGTTAAGTCTAAATGCTCGAATTGCGGGTATGTAGAGCGGCGTGACTCAATAGAAAATTATAGCTGCAGCAAATGCGGACATCACATCATTTATCTGGACGAATCCGGGGAGCGGATACAGACCAACACATACAACTGCAGCGTATGCGGAACAGCCAATCTCAATGGTATTGTGAATTGTACTATCTGCGGAAAGGAAAGAGAGGAGGAAATTACTTGAATTTCTCCTGATAGTCAGCCATGGCTTTTTCTACGATTTCTATCGCCACTTTTTTGTCCTGAAAATCTTCGATCACCACTGTCTTGTTTTCCAGTTTTTTGTAATCTTCAAAGAAATTTTGAAGCTCTTTTACAAAATGCTCACCAAGGTCTGCTATATCTTCAAGGTGATTTACACTCATATCACCACTAGCTACGGCAATGATTTTGTCATCTTTTTCTCCCTGGTCTAGCATTTGCATGGCACCAATCACTTTGGCCGGCACTATACACAATGGCTCAACTACGATTTGTGTTAATATCAAAATATCCAGCGGGTCACCATCGTCACAATAAGTTCGTGGTATGAAACCGTAGTTGGCAGGGTAGTGCATGGCGGAGTATATCACCCTGTCCAGTATGAGCATTCCGGACTCTTTATCCAACTCGTACTTGGCCCGTGTGTTTTTTGGGATTTCAATGATACCATTCACTTCTTCCGGCGCATTTGCGCCAAGTCTTACATTGTGCCAAGGGTTGAGCATACTCATTTATGTCTTTTTTTTATAGGTTTTAAATTTCGAATTCAAGATAGGGTGTTCAGCCCAACTCACAAAATACGTTGCACAGCTGAAATGATTTCTCCCGATGTTGGTACACCCGATTTTCGCCAGGCTATTTTGCCATTTTTAAACAAAATGACCGTAGGGATGCTTCGAATGCCATATTTGGCGGCTGCTTTTTTGTTTTTATCCACATCTACCTTCAGCACATGAACTTTATTGCTCATTTTAGATTTTACCTCGTCTAGTATGGGAGGCATCATTTTGCATGGCCCACACCAGTCCGCATAAAAATCCACAATAGTTGGTTTGTTTTGATTGATCAGTTCGTGAAAGTTGGCCACTATAATTTTTTAATCTAATATTTCCCAGTCCAGTAGATACGAAGCAGTACCACCATCGGCAGCTAGCATGTTGGCTTGAAATCTACCAGACGTTTCATCTCCTATCCTGAGAGTAAAGGTACCTATTAGGTCATTTCTACTCAAGAAATCATAGTCCCAAAGTTCAATTACGAGTGGTTCTTTTGGATTTTCATGACGCAAAGTCACATCCAGTTTTTTGATATCTCCAGAGTTTACGGATTTGAAGAAGCCGAGTGGCCAAATTTTTTGTTGATTGTATTTCAAAAAGACCTCATCTGAATCTGTCTCATCGTTGAGAAAGCAGTGGAGCTTGTGAAGCTTGATGTCTGACATGTTAGGCAGTTTTGGATATTGTTGTACCAAACAATTTAATCAATTCCTTAAGATTTTGATTGAGTAGTCTGACTAAAAATTTCCATCAGTGATGATTTCTAAACCTGCTGTTGGCTTATCGTATTCATATACCCAGCATTCTAAAAAATGCTGGTCTTTAGTCGCGACCATCCTTTTCTTACGTATGTAATCATGCGCTCCTTTGTACAATGGTTTTGCACATTCATATTCATCCATTTCAATAAAAAAATCAGGGTCATTGATCAAAAATATTTCGCCAGAGACTTTTGATGAAGCTTCATCAAATACAAACCCGGGGTAGTGGGCAATGCGATATAGTTTTCCAGGCAAAGTGCCAGATGACACGAAAGTCACATTCATGGCCGGCACCTGATATTTCGGATCAGAACTATATTTTCTTTTCAAGAGCCCATAGGTGAAAAGGTATTCTTTTACTTGCCCTGACATTTAAGTAGTTCTTATATTAGAGTTTCTGCTTCTTCCCTTGCCGCCTCTGCTTTGTGTTTTTCTCTTATGGCGTCTGCTGCGAGGCTGGTGGCTTCTTCCTCCAAGCGTTCAGCATCTTTCAGAGCCTCCTGTGCAAAATATGCTTGTTTTTCAGCCTCTTTGAGGTTTTCTTCAGCATATCCTTTTTGCAGGAAAGTATAATAGGCAAAGAAAGAGATCAAGCCTATGTAAATGATGTGAAATACGATTTTCATGGTGTTTTAGAAATGATGTCAGATCAAATTAAAAAATAGTTGTTTACGAAAGAACATATTCAAACTTCTTTGGGTGACATTCAGACCTATGATATGAGGGATATTCATATCTTTGAAATTTGAGACCGAATCTATTAATAATCACATATGTCTAAAAAAATCGCTGTAGGAATTGATATTGGTGGCACACTCACCAAAGTTGGGCTTGTAGATGAACAAGGCGAGCTCTTTGAGCATACCGATTTTGGAACAGCTCAGCACAAACAGTTTGATACTTTTCTAGACGAGTTGATTTCGGTAGTAAACCGATTGATTGCTAACATTTCTTTTGATCACGAGATCATGGGGATAGGAGTGGGTGCGCCTAATGCAAATTTTTATCGCGGTACCATTGAATATGCTCCAAATCTGAATTGGAAAGGAATAGTGCCATTCAAAGAGGAGATTCAAAAGAGAATAGACTTGCCAGTGTATCTTACCAATGATGCAAATGCTGCAGCTATTGGAGAAATGAAGTTTGGAGATGCTGCCGGAATGAAGGATTTTATGGTCATTACGCTCGGCACAGGACTGGGAAGCGGTATTGTGTCCAATGGTCGCCTTATTTTAGGTCACGACTCACAAGCAGGCGAATTGGGGCATGTGGTAATCGATAGAAATGGAAGATGGACCGGGCTCAATATGCGCGGTGGATTGGAGGCGTATGTCTCTTCTACAGGGCTAAAGCGGACCGTGTTTTTTATGCTCTGTGATTCGATGGAAGATAGCGTCTTGAGAAATTACTCTTACAATGAATTGCACGGAGAGATGATTACCAAAGCCGCCGAAGATGGCGACCCCATAGCCATTCAGGCCTTTGAAATGACCGGTCGCATTTTAGGAGAGCAGTTGGCCAACTTTACTACATTCTCGCACCCTGAAGCTTATTTTCTATTAGGAGGGTTGGCCAAAGCAGGTAAATGGATATTTGACCCAGCAAGGAAACACATGGAAGCAAATTTACTTCCGGTGTATAAGGGCAAGGTGAAACTTTTGCCATCTGGAATGATGAAAAAGAATGCAGCAATTCTTGGTGCTGGAGCCCTGGTATGGGACAATATTTAGCCATTTCTGTAAAGCGCTGAACATAATCCTGCCCAAAAAACGTTAAATCAACTAGCGTAATTCGGTATTGTTGTTGCTTATATGAGTTCTAGCAACTTATTTTAAATGAAAAAGAATAGTGATATGAGAAAGGTATTGTGGTTTTTGGGGGTGTTTCTGTTATCATCACACCAGTTTGTTTTTGGGGTACAGTTGAAGTCTGCCGGTTTTGACTCACTACAGGTTTTGAGTCCAAAACCCGAGCACCCGATTGAAACAAAGGTTATCATCAGTCTGCTTAACAATTACCACTACCAAAAAGCACTCATAAATGACTCATTGTCTTCGGTTGTTTTTGACAACTACTTTGAGTCCCTTGATCCCAATAAGTCATATTTTTTAGCTCATGATTTAGAGTATTTTGAGCGCTATCGCAATGATCTGGATGATGCCATTTTAGATGGTAATTTGGATTTTGGGTATCAGGTTTTTACGCTTTATAGAGGCAGAGCCCTGGAGCGCATCGATTACGTCTATACTCTTTTGGATACAGGGTTTGATTTTGATCAGGAAGAATACCTTGAAAACGATCGATCTGAAGAGCCGTTCGCCACATCTCGGGAGGAACTCAATGAAATATGGAGAAAGATTATTAAAAATCAGGCCATCAGTTACAAATTGGCTGGCAAGGAATGGGATGATATTGCAGGATCTCTGAAAAAGCGATATGACAGAATCGAAAAAGCATTGAGGCAGTATAACAGCGAGGATGTATATCAGTCTTACATCAATGCTTTTACCAGTGCATACGACCCCCATACGGATTTTTTCTCACCAATGGATCGAGATAATTTCAAGATAGAAATGTCCAAATCATTAGAGGGTATAGGAGCACGATTAACTCAACAATTGGACTATACCGTAGTAGCGGATATCATTCCGGGTGGTCCGGCTTATAAGAGTAAATACCTCCAGAAGGATGATAAAATTATAGGTGTTGCGCAGGGAGAGGACGGTGAGTTTGAAGATGTAATTGGCTGGAGACTCGATGATGTGGTACAAAAAATCAGGGGACCGAAAGGTTCTATTGTACAACTTCAAATTCTCAAAGGAGATGAAGAGCTGGGTTCGCTACCCGACACGCTCAGATTGGTCAGAGATAAGATAAAACTTGAAGAATCTTCAGCGAAGGCTGAAATAATCCCCATAATTGAGGGTAATAAGACTTACAATCTTGGTGTCATTACTCTGCCAAGCTTCTATATTGATTTTGAAGAACGAGGTAAAGGTGTCAAAGATTATAAGAGTACAACGCGCGATGTAAAAAACCTCATTGCGGATTTAAAACAGAAAGGCATAGATGGTCTAATGATAGATTTGCGGTATAACGGAGGAGGTTCTTTGGATGAAGCAATCTCGTTGACCGGGCTTTTTATCCCGAATGGTCCTGTAGTTCAAGTCCGAAACCCGATCAATATGGTGGATGTTCATGAAGATCCCGATGACGGAAATGTGTTTTACGATGGACCTTTGGCCGTATTGGTGAATCGTTATAGCGCTTCTGCTTCTGAGATTTTTTCAGGTGCCATTCAAGATTATAAAAGAGGAATTATTGTTGGAGAAAATTCTTTTGGCAAGGGGACTGTGCAAAACCTGATTGGACTGGAAAGGAATGTGGCGAATGAAATAAACAGGGAGATCCGAAGAAAGAATTTGGATGATGAGGAAATGGAAAAGCTGGTCGCGATGAGAAGTGGGATTCTATCTGGCGATTTTTCGGTAGGTCAGCTAAAACTTACACTCGCAAAATTTTATAGAGTAACAGGCAGCAGTACACAGCGTATGGGAGTTGCTCCGGATATTGATTTTCCGACCCCTTATGATCCTGCTGATGTAGGGGAGGGCAGCCGCCCAAATGCATTGCCTTGGGACGAAATTGAGGGTTCAAATTTTAGACCTACAAATCAGGTTTCGGATGAACTGATTAGCAAGCTAAGAAAGGTCTATATGGAAGATTTGGAAAACGATGAAGACCTTAGATCATTAGTAGAAGAAATTGATAAGGTGAAGAAAATGAGGGAACAAAATAGCATTTCTCTGAACTATACGGAGCGCAAATCCGAAAAAGAGAAAGAGAAAGTGGATGAGCTATCAACTTCCCTCGATGATGATGAAGTAACTACAGTTGATGAAGGGGAAAAAGTGGAAGATAAGCTTTCAGAGGATCCATATTTAAAAGAAGGACTGAAATTGCTGGTAGAGCTGTCACGTCAGGGAGTGGGTTAATCCGCTTATTGGGGTTTGGTGCCTCTTGTGGAAAATGATTCTGAAATAGAACGACGACACAAAAAATTAGCTTAATTTGAAATTGTATAAAGGTGATGGAGACATCACCTTTTCTTTTTAAAGCATCTTAATATTTTTTGTTAGCTTTCTGTTTGAACAATACACTTAACCATGTCAAAACCTTACATTTCTCCCGAAACCAAACTTAATGAACTGACCTTTCGCTCCATCATCATTGGGGCAGTCTTATCGGCCGTTCTCGGAGCTGCCAATGCGTATTTTGGTTTGTTTTCAGGGTTGACAGTATCAGCGTCCATTCCCGCGGCAGTGATTTCTATGGCCATCCTAAAGGCGTTCAAAGATTCAAATATTCTTGAGAATAACATGGTTCAAACTGCAGCATCAGCGGGAGAATCTGTTGCTGCAGGTGTGATTTTCACTATTCCTGCTTTGGTGATTATGGGCTATTGGCAAGAGTTTAATTATATCGAAACAACGCTCATCGCTATTAGCGGAGGTGTTCTCGGAGTGCTCTTCACTATTCCTTTGCGCAATGCGCTTATTGTAAAGGAAAAACTAATGTTCCCGGAAGGGGTTGCCACTGCTGAAGTGCTTAAGACCGGCCAAAGTGGGGGTAAATCTGTTAAGTTTTTGGTGTTTGGGAGTTTGATTGGAGGCCTTTTTAAGTTTGGAGCTGAAGCCATGAATTTGTGGCACGGGATTTTTGAAAAGGCCACTATATTAAATCAAAAGGCATATTTATACTTCAGCTTAAACCTTTCTCCTGCATTGGTTGCAGTGGGATATATTGTTGGGCTGAACATCGCGACGTTGGTTTTTATGGGTGGTGTAATCACCTGGTGGTTTGGTATTCCAATTTATGTGTGGATGAATGGCTTTGATGCAGTAGGTGCTGAATTAGTGGCTGCTGGGAAATTTGACAGTGTTAGTCAAATATCTGCTGAAGCACTTGGTGGAGCACTGTGGAGTGTAAAAATGCGCTATCTCGGAGTTGGAGCCATGGTTGTAGGTGGCTTATGGGCATTGATCAATTTGAGATCCGCACTCTCAACTGCGTTCACTTCAGGTATAAAAGCTTTCAAAGAAGGATCTTCGAAATTGGGAGAGACGCTTAGGACAGAATTAGATACCCCCATGTCATGGGTTTTGGTTGGAATCGGAGTGATGGCGATTCCTATATTTTTTATTTACCTCACCATAATTGAAAATATTCCGGTTACACTTTTCATGGCTTTAATGATGGTCATTGCCGGATTTCTTTTTTCAGCAGTTGCAGGTTACATGGCTGGTCTCGTTGGTAGTTCTAACAACCCCATCTCTGGTGTTACAATTGCTACAATATTGACGACTGCCATCATGCTACTTCTATTAATGGGGTCATCTGATCCTGCGAGAGGTGCCGCGGGAGCCATTCTTGTTGGCGCAGTAGTCTGCTGTGCAGCAGCAATTGCCGGTGACAATATGCAAGACTTAAAAGCAGGACATATTCTGGGAGCCACACCTAGAAATCAGCAGGTAATGCAGATGATTGGTGTGATTGCAGGTGCTTTGCTTATTGCTCCGGTGCTAAATCTACTTTTAGAATCAAAAGGAATAGGTAGTCCTACCTTAGATCATCCGGATCCATTGACAGCCCCTCAGGCTACCTTGATGATGAGTGTGGCTTCTGGGATATTTGGAGGTGAGTTGCCCTGGACCATTATTTCCATCGGTGGAGCAATAGGAGTGGCAATCATCATTGCTGATCAATACCTTAAGAAAATCAATTCAAATTTCAGAATGCCAGTTTTGGCCGTGGCTGTCGGACTTTATTTACCTTTTGAACTAGACTCATCCATATTCATTGGAGGCGTGATTGCCTGGTTGCTTCAGAAGAACTTCAGCAAAAATAATATTGCTGAAACCATCCGAGACAAAGCGTCAAACGCAGGGTTACTCATCGCATCTGGGCTAATTACCGGAGAAGCACTGATGGGGATATTAATTGCGTTATTGGTTACCATGGGACTGGATATTTCAGTTTCTGAAATTCCTGTTGGAGGTAGTATTCTCGGCTTGGTTCTCCTTGCGTTTATCTTATTCTATCTATACAGCGCTGTTGTTTCGGTGAGTAAGAAAAAGGACGACTAATAATGTCTCATAAACAGGAGTTTAGCAACCGGTGGGGGATTATATTGGCTTCATTGGGAATGGCAATAGGTGCTGGTAATCTTTGGCGGTTTCCTCGCCTGGCCGGTCAGTATGGGGGTACTTTCATTATACTATGGATCTTGTTTCTCCTCATCTGGTCTATACCACTACTTCTTGCTGAGTTTTCTATTGGAAAAAAGTTTAAAAGTGGGGTCATAGGCTCTTATGGCAAGCTCGCAGGGGAAAAACTCACGTGGCTGGGTTTTTTTATTACCGTTTGTACCCTGGGTATCGCATTTTACTATTCTGTGGTGACAGCTTGGTCCATCGAGTACCTTGGTATTGCCATATCCAATTTATTCCAAAGCCTGGTAAGCGATTTTTCCCTAAAAGAGACGCTGGAACAAAATCCCAGCTATCTCAATCAGCAATGGGATCAGCTTTCCAATAAAAGTATGACTACCGTCTCGCTTTATGTGCTGATAATTATTATAGGCCTGATAGTAGTGGGAAAAGGCATTAAGAATGGCCTGGAAAAGGCTAATAAAATCTTGATTCCAAGTCTGTTTATTCTGTTGGCGATCGTGGCGGTTTCTGCCCTTAGTATGGAAAATGGCTTGAAGGGGCTGGATTATATGTTTTCTGTCGATATGGATCATTTCAAAAACCCGACTGTTTGGATAGAGGCGCTATCGCAATCGGCATGGTCCACGGGAGCAGGTTGGGGACTCATGATCACCATCTCATCTTATTCTCGAGCCAGAGAAGATGTGACGCTAAATACTTTTATTGGTGCATTTGGGAACAATACTGCTTCTCTGTTTGCGGGAATGGCGATCCTGCCAGCAGTATTTGCATTGGCATCAACCGAGAGTGAGGCTGTATCTTTTCTTCAGTCTGGAAGTCAAGCACTTACTTTTACAATTATCCCTAAATTATTTAGTCAGATTCCTGGAGGCGGATTTATGTCAGTCGTATTCTTTTTGGCATTGACACTGGCCGCATTTAGTTCTTTTCTGCCCATGCTACAACTGTTGAAAAGTAACCTCGAACAGGCAGGGGTCAGTGGCAAAAAAATGATGATTTCGCTATTTATAGTTTTCACCATTTTTGGTTTCCCGTCGGCTTATTCACTTGATTTTTTCTCTAATCAGGATTGGGTCTGGGGGATAGGTTTGGTTATTAGCGGGCTATTTATTGCATTTGCTACAGCCAAGTATGGAGCGGTCCGCTTCAAACATGAGTTCATTGATGGGGACTCAGATTTCAAAGTTCCGGACGCATATTTTAAGTATTCGATTATTGTTAATCTATTCATAGGCGTTATACTGGTTTATTGGTGGATGTCTCAGGGATATAGTGAGCATCCGTGGTTTACCCCCTCAGGCACATGGAATGTGCTGGATACATATAGCAATGCTACTATAGTCACTCAGTGGGGATCAGTCCTTCTTTTGGGGTTGATTATCAATAAATTTCTCTATCGAAAATTTTGTAAAAACTGAATTTATGAATGCGATCAGTGTAATTAGTATGGTAATTAATTTGTCTCTTGTTTTTGGAGGGTTTATCTACTTCTTACTTTTGGCAATCAAAAAGGAAAAAGCCAATTCAGAAAAATAATATGGATAAAATAGACTCATTAAATCAGGTAGGGGAGTTTCATAAAACTTTTAAGCACCCAATACTATCTACACCTCAGATACCTAGTAAAGCCCGGTGCGACTTACGGGTTGCCTTAATAGCGGAGGAGCTTAAAGAGCTTCAGGATGCTATTCAGGACAATGATATGGTTGAAATTGCGGATGCTCTTTGTGATATTCAATATGTCTTGTCAGGCGCAGTGTTGGAGTTTGGCCTTGGAGATAAATTTGTAGAGCTTTTCAATGAAGTACAACGCTCAAACATGAGCAAGGCGTGTTCTTCGCAGCAGGAAGCCGAAGAAACAATAGCGTTCTATAAAAAGGAAAAGGATACTGAGGCCTACTACAAAGAGGAAGATGGTAAATTTCTTGTTTATCGCAAAGGTGATGATAAAACTTTGAAGTCAATTAATTATTCTCCGGCTTCATTGGAGCCAATTATTAAGAGATAATAATCAATAAAGAAACTTAAGGTAGTAGGAAGGAGAGTGATTGTACGGTATTCGTACTCATTTTTACCAAGTCAATCGGGGAAGAACCCTCCTGGCATGCGAAGAAGGATAACAGCAGAGCGTATACAAACCCCATAAATATTGTCTGAGTGAATTTCTTGCCTTTCATAGTTTGAAAACGATTCCGGTTGAAATGTTTGCAATGAATAAAACCATTTGAGTGATTTTATTCAAAGAGAAGGCAATTTAGTTAAAAATACAATACCCTATTTTGGGTATTTACTTATCCATATTTACCATGTAGACGTATTTGCCAGCGTCATCATCACTCACATCGATGAGTATTCCGTCTTTCATCATCCAGTAGTCGTGATCAGAACTGAAATGCTCGGTATCCTCTATATAAAGGCGGCCTTTGTTGTCGATCGTCCATTTTGTGTATTCTGTTTCGGTTTCACCGAAGGCATCAACCAATACTTCTACTTCCCCTCCTTTTTTAAATTCTAAATAGATGTCAATCTCTTCTAATATGTCATCTACAAAACCAGAAACCGAGGATAGAATCATACGGCCTAATATACTCTCATCATCGTCCAGTTCTTCTTTTGCATCGTCAAAAGCTTCGTCTATTTCAATTACGAGTTTCCAGTTTCCAATTAAATCTTTCTCTTTTACCCGCTCTTGAGCCATTGAATCAAAGGAGAAAAGAAGGAGAACTGCGATGATAGTAATGCTGAATTTAGTTTTCATTTTGAGTTTGGTATAGTTACTAGGTTATGCAAGGTACTGCTTATAATATAATACTGAATTCAAAAAATTAAGTTGCGTCTTCCATTGATTAATTAGTTTTGCGGAAGAAAGAATCAATAGAATATGTTTGATAATTTAAGTGTAAAACTTGATAGAGCGTTTAAGACGCTAAAGGGACAAGGAAGTATAACTGAGATTAACGTCGCAGCAACTGTAAAGGAGATAAGAAGGGCTTTAATAGATGCTGATGTTAACTATAAAGTGGCTAAGGATGTCACGGATAAAATCAAGCAAGAGGCGCTGGGACGTGATGTACTTATTGCCGTATCGCCAGGTCAGTTATTGACTAAAATTGTGGCAGAGGAGCTCACGCTTTTGATGGGCGAAACCAATGTTCCGATTGACCAGTCGGGAAACCCGAATACGATTCTTATATCCGGACTTCAGGGGTCTGGTAAAACTACTTTTACCGGCAAGCTGGCCAATCAATTTAGGAAGCAAGGGAAGACCGTTCTCTTGGCTGCTTGTGATGTCTACAGGCCTGCTGCTATTGACCAGCTAATGGTTTTGGGAGAACAAATAGGCGTGGAGGTATATACAGAGGTAGATGAAAAGGATCCTGTAAAGATTGCCAGGAATGCGGTAAAACATGCAAAAGAAACAGGTAAGAAATCACTGATTATAGATACGGCTGGACGTTTGGCCGTAGATGAGGTGATGATGGACGAGATAGCTTCCATTAAGAAAGAAATACAGCCACAAGAGACTTTGTTTGTGGTTGACTCCATGACAGGTCAGGATGCTGTAAATACAGCAAAGACCTTTAATGAGCGCCTTGACTTTGATGGAGTGGTACTGACCAAACTAGATGGTGATACCCGTGGTGGAGCCGCACTTTCGATCAGAAATGAGGTTCAGAAACCTATCAAATACATCAGTACTGGAGAGAAAATGGACGCTATTGACCTTTTCTATCCCGACAGAATGGCCAATAGAATCCTTGGAATGGGGGATGTGCTTTCTTTGGTGGAGAAGGCTCAGCAGACTTTTGATGAGGAAGAAACAAGGCGGATAAACAAGAAGATCAAAAAGAATCAATTTGGGTTTGATGATTTTCTTTCTCAAATGGAGCAAATCAAGAAAATGGGTAATATGAAGGATTTGCTTGGAATGATTCCGGGAGTAGGTAAGGCCATCAAAGACATTGATATAGATGATGATTCTCTTAAACCCATAGAGGCCATCATTAAATCTATGACACCTGTAGAAAGAGAAAATCCGGATATCATCAATGGTCAGAGAAGACAGAGGATTGCCAAAGGTAGTGGTACATCGATCAATCAGGTAAATCAATTGATTAAGCAGTTTGATCAGATGCGCAAGATGATGAAAACCATGAACAAGATGGGAGGGGCAAAAGCTCTTGGTGGGCTGCTGAAATAGGCTTTGAAGATCGATTTTAACATATAAGAGCTGACCCAGGAGGGTTAGCTCTTTTGGTTTATATAAACCCTCAAAGTGGAAGAATAATAATTTAAATGGTATAATTACTACATGATCCGACCTGTTGTTTTATTAGTGTTTTTCATTTCATTTTTTACAGCAAGATCGAATGAACTGGATTCTTTGATGTCATTGCTGGATTATGAAATCAGGCACAAGTCAAAATACGAGCAAAATAAAAAGAACAGAATTGATGCTCTCCGAGACTTTCTCAAAAAACCAGAATTGGATGAGTTGGAAAAGTTTCGATACAATAAACTATTGATCGCTGAATATGAGAAATATGATTTCGATTCTGCGATTTTTTACATTCAGGCGAATCTAAAAATAGCTAAGATATTAGGTGATGAAGAACTGCTGAATGAGTCTCTAGTATCACTTGGTGCTAATTTAAATAATGTTGGTAGGCGCAAGGAGGCAGATGATATACTTAAGTCTGTAGAATCAACCCTACTCAACAAGGATCAAAAAATTAGATTTTTTGATGTTCAACGAAAACTTTTTGAAGACCTCTGGTTTTATGCCTCAACAGAGGATGCAAAGAGATATTATCATGTGAGGTATGATCACTACAGAGGTGAGTTGGTCAAAATACTTCCAGAAGATCATGATACATACCTTGATTTGACTGAAAAGGAGTATTTAGATAAATGGCTTCTGGATAAATGTTTGAAGACAAACCAGCGAAGGTTAGAAAGAACCAGAATTGGTGAGCCCAGGTATTCTCTGGTTACATTCCAGAGGGCGCTTATATATGGAGGGGCTGGTGACTATAATCAACAAAAAACCTATTTAATCCTCTCGGCTATTTCCGATATCAGGGCTGTAGTCAAAGACAATGCTTCGTTGACTATCCTTGCCTCTATTCTTTACGAAGAAGGTGATATTGAGAAAGCGTATTTTTATATCCAAAGTGCTTATGAAGATGCTATAGAATTTAATTCTAGTCTGAGGTTTCAGGTTATTTCAAAAACCCTCGCTCCTATAGCCAAGTCTTATCAGAAACTGTCAGATCACCAGAGAGAACGGCTTGAATTAAATATCATGGTGATCAGTATTCTTAGTATTGTATTACTGGTCACGCTTTTCTTTATTTATAGGCAGATGACGAGGCTTTCTATTGCTAGAAATGATTTGAGAAAGTCTTTGGAAGAACTAAACGTAACCAATGAGCAACTAAAAGATGCTAATCAGAAGCAAGAACTTCTCTACCACGATTTGTCCGAATCCAACCTGATCAAGGAACATTACATTGCCAATTTCCTAAACATCCATTCGGAGTACATTGATAAGATTGACAAATACCAAAAGCTGGTAAAAAGGATGCTGATGGGGCGTAAGTTTGACCAATTATTGGATCAGATCAACTCAGGACAATTTGTAGATGCTGAGATCAAAGCCTTTTACAAGACGTTCGACGAGGCGTTTCTGTCTATATATCCTGGCTTTATTTCTCAGTTCAATGATTTACTAAAAGAAGGTGAATCTATTAAACTCTCCGAAGGAGAACTTCTCAACACCGAATTGAGGGTATTTGCACTTATCAGATTAGGAGTCGTAGATAGTTCTACAATTGCGAAGGTTCTTCGGTATTCAGTCAATACTATTTACAACTACAGAGTGAAAATTAAGAATAAGGCTAAAGTAGATAGAGATAATTTTGAAAAAATGGTTCAAAACATTGACTCATTTTGAAATATCGTTAATTATTGATTGCCTTATGGTGTCCACTTTTGCAATATTTTCATTTTAATCTAACTTGTTGGTAATCAATTGATAATGAATTTATTGATTCGTTATCAGTCCACTTTTTAGCTACCAGCCCTACCACTGCCTTTTTCATTAAGATAGCTTGCATCCAAAATCATCGGTAAGCTATTTTATATGAAAGAACAACTACTTAAAACTTTAACTTGTGCCAGGTTTGCCCTCCTTATGGTCTTCTCAACTCTGGCCATTGCTGAGCTGAGTGCTCAATCTCGGACGATTAGTGGAACAGTTGCAGATAGAAAGGCGAATGAACCTCTACCTGGAGTAACAATACTTGTCAAGGGTACGAGCTCAGGGGCCGCCACTGACCTTGACGGTAACTACATTGTCAGCATACCTGCAGAACTGGAAAATCCGGTTCTTGTATATTCTTTTATTGGTTTTGCTACTGTGGAAGAGGTCGTTGGAAGCCGGGCGACTATCAATGTCAACCTTGAAATCGATCTTAAATCTCTGGATGAAGTAATTGTTGTCGGTTATGGGACTCAGAAAAAGAGCCTTTTGACCGGTTCCATCTCAAAGATTGGTGATGAGATTCTGGAGAATGTTAAAACAGTTAGAGTGGAGCAGGCACTTCAAGGAGCTGCTCCGGGAGTGATGGTTATGAGTAACTCGGGTCAGCCAGGAGATGGATGGACAGTAAATATCCGTGGTTTCGGTACGCCTGGAGGAGCAGAACCACTTTACATAATTGATGGTCTTCCATTAAGTGGCGCAGCTTTGGATATCCTTAACCCAAACGACATTCAGTCCATGGAAGTCTTAAAAGATGCCGCTGCTGCTGCAATCTATGGCTCAAGAGGATCGAATGGTGTCGTGATAATTACCACCAAAACAGGTAAAAAGAATTCCCAACCCGTAATTACCTATCAGGGGTTTTACGGAGTGCAGAACCCATGGCACAGACAGGACGTGTTGAACAGCGATCAATATGTGCGAGTTATCAATGAATCGTACGTCAATGATGGTAAATCTCCTTTCTTTAATGCAAATGAAGTGTTGCCAAACACTGACTGGCAGGATGCCATGTATTATAAAAATGCACCCAAACAAAGTCACCATGTCGGAATTACCGGTGGGAATGAGTTTGGATCTTTTTCATCGTCCCTGTCGTATTTTGAACAGGATGGGATCATAGCAAAGGGAAAGTCGAATTTTGAGCGAGTAAATCTCAGAATAAATGGAACCCGGAAAGTCCAGCGATTGGAACTTGGAGCCAATATCAATGTTGCGCACATAAAGACAAAGGGAATTTCCACGAATTCACAATATAGTGGTGGAATCAACCAGGCGATTAACATGCCTCCAATTATTCCTATCAACAATCCAGATGGTTCTTGGGGGATACCAGAAGATTTTGGTCTTTCGATGCAGGAAATAGTAAATCCGGTAGCCCTGTTGTCTTATGCCAATACTGAGTCCGGCACATTCAAGGGTATAGGAGGGGTTAATGCTTCATTAGAAATTTTAGAGGGGCTCGTGTTCAAAACAGCCTATTCGGGAGAGGTCGCAAATGTTAAAAACAGATCCTTCACTCCAGTCTTTAGAATCAATGCCACGAACAAGAACGAGATCAACTCGGTATCACAGAGCTCTGACTTGTATGTGAAAGGCAACTGGGAAAACACCCTGACATACAAGAAATCCTTTGGGTCGAATAATTTGACTTTTTTGGTCGGTACGACCAGATTTAGAGAATATTCTGAAAGTTTGTGGGGGTCGAAAGACAGTTTAATATTCGATACGTTTGACAAAGCTTATATCAACAACTCCTTGCAGGTTCAGGGAGACGTGGCAGGAAGCTTTTGGGAACATACCTTGCAATCTTACTTTGGGAGAATTCATTATGATTATGATGAAAAGTACCTAGCCGAAGTTGTCCTTAGGAGGGATGGTTCTTCAAGATTCGGTAAAAACAACAGATATGGATACTTTCCCGCCGTTTCTGTTGGTTGGGTATTTACAGAAGAGAGTTTTATGCCAAATCTGCCCTTTCTTGATTTTGGAAAAGTCAGAGGGAGTTGGGGACAAAACGGAAATGAAAATATCGGTGATTTCAAATTCACCTCTTTAATATCTCAGGGGCATTATTACAATTTTGGTGGTGATCAGACGCTTTACAATGGTATTCAGCCTGCCTTTATAGCCAATCCTGATTTAAGATGGGAAGCCTCTGAACAGCTGGACATTGGCTTAGACTTAAGCCTGTTTGAAGGGAAAGTTTCAGCAACATTTGACTATTATCAAAAGACCAACAAAGATTGGCTTTTGTCCGGTACCGGTAATTACCCAAGAGTACTCGGAAATCTTGTAGCTGAAATTAATGCAGGAGCAGTAAAAAATACAGGGTATGAATTTGAACTAAACTACCAGGAAAATTTCGCAAATGACCTCAATGTTAATGTAGGCTTAACTGCATCTACCAACAAAAATGAGGTGACGGAAATCATTGAAGGCACAGACCATTTGCTAGGAGCTACAGGTGGACACGGTCAGGGCACTATAGTAAGGGGTACTGTCGGTATGCCATTGGGGTACTTCTGGGGTTATAAAACACGCGGGATATTTAACCATCCAGCAGAATTGGCCAAAGCGCCCCATCAGCCTTCTGCCCAGCTGGGAGATTTAATATTTGTAGATACCAATCAAGACGGAACGCTGAATGATTTAGATAAACAGAAGATCGGTACTCCATATCCTAAGCTGATGATGGGACTGAATCTGTCTTTTGATTATAAGAATTTTGATCTTTCAATGTTCTGGTATTCGGCAATGGGACATCAGATATGGAATGCAACCAGAAGAGCAGACCTTATCGTGTCCAATTACCCAACAACCGTTCTGGATCGCTGGACCGAAAATAATACAAACACTGATGTACCAAGAGTCACCAGTGCTGATCTCAACAGGTCATGGAGAAACCCATCTGATTTTTATCTGGAAGATGCCGATTATCTCAGGTTGAAGAATATCACCCTTGGGTACACATTGCCCTCCAAGCTAACGGAGAAACTGAAAATATCCAGTGCCAGGCTTTATGTCACATCTGAAAACTTGCTAACACTAACTAAATACTCAGGAATGGAAGTAGAAGTGGGAGGAGATGCATTGGGTATGGGTATCGACTATGGCGTCTACCCACAAGCCAAATCATTTGTAACTGGTGTTAACATAACATTTTGATTTAAAAGGACTTAATCATGAAAAATATCATATATCAAACGCTGACATTAATCATCCTGATAGGCATAGCAGGCTGTTCAGATAGTTTTCTGGAATTGGAATCTAAAGTAGATCAATTGGAGAATAACGCCTATCAAAGTGAAAACGATGCGTTCCAGGCGATGGTGGCCGTTTACCATGCGTTCGCCGTACAGCCTTGGGTTCATGTTCCAATGCAATCTGACATATTCAGTGACGATGCATTTACTGCAGGTGAGCCTGGCGGTGGAATGTTGCAATATCAAGAACAAGAAAATTCAACCGTAACGCCAGAAAACACTGCAGCCATAGATTTATGGAACAAGCTTTACTCTGGTATATACAGGGCAAACGTGTATTTGGAAAAAGAAGCTGGAATTGACTGGAGTACAGATGAACTTCGGGAAAGGATGAAGGCAGAAGTCAGGGTGTTGCGAGCACACTTTTACTGGGATCTTGTCAGACATTTTGGGTGGGTTCCGCTGATTACGACTCAGTTTGAAAGTTTTCAGGATGCCAAAGAGGTGACTCAGGTAGAACCGAATGAAATACTAACATTTATTGCCACGGAACTTCTGGAATCTGTAGATCACCTTCCAAATATTGCCACGGAGGCAGAAAAAGGTAGGGTAACATCAGATATGGTAAATATGCTTATCGCAAGAATCTACTTATTGCATGAGGGCTTTTTCCAGCCTGTATTTGGAATCACGGGTAGTTGGCAGGACGTCAATGGAACAGTAATAGATGAAAGCTTTGTGAAAGCCCGGGTTGATGAGATACTTGCGAGTGGTAGGTATTCTTTACTCCCCGACTACAATGATGTTTTTGACTGGAACAACGAGAATAGTGAAGAGTCCATTTTTGAGTGGCAATATTCAGAAAATGCTCTTTCTGAAGACTGGGGAGGCTGGGGAATTAGAGGAAATTTCTCGGTAGTCTTTTTTGGACCAAGAACTCCTGAGGGGGATCCGGAGATCAGTGAAGGGTGGAGCTTCAATACATTATCATGGACACTATACGCTGAATTTGAATCTGGAGACCCAAGATTAGATGCCACCATTTATGACGCTGATGCCAACCTGACCAGCTATGCACCGGGCTATCAGAATACCGGGTATTTCAACGCGAAATATATGCCCAGGGTCGCATATAGATCAACTGACGGAGGTATTCCGGACCACAACTGGAGGGTGAATTATAAAGATATGAGACTAGCAGAGTTGTACCTGATCGGGGCGGAACTCCACTTGACTAGCAACCCTACTTTGGCAGCTGACTATTTAAACGAAGTAAGAGTGAGAGCCATGGGAGAAGCGGCCAGGCTGACCAGCATAACACTGGATGATGTCTATCACGAACGCAGAGTCGAACTGGCATGCGAAGGGCATAGGAAATGGGATCTACTGCGCAGAGGGCTTGATTACACGAAAACAATGGTTGATCAGTCCTTTGAGGTTCCGAGTGGCACTGAAAACGCCATAGAATTCAGCAATGGAGTATTCAGAACGGAGACCTGGGGAATGCTTCCAATTCCTGCTTCAGAAATTCGACTTACAAATGAGGGACAATTAAAACAGTATGTGCCTGCCTATGGCGGGGGATAATGTTTAAAAAATATTCCACTGATTCAAAATGTAGAGGATCACTTCAGGTTGGTCATCTAGCAACTAAGGGGTCATATTACTAAAAAATCAAATATACCGTCATATATAATGTGTGTATACGCTATTAACTCTAAACAATAACTAAAATGAAAATGAAAAATTACTTCAAATCAATTATGCTCTTTAGTTTGGGGCTTGCTATCGTGGCTATAACTTCTTGTAGTGAAGACGATGATTCCATTGATCCGCCTTTGGCATTCTTTACTGCGGAAGTAGATGCTTCCGATAATTTCATTTGGACTTTTACCGATGGATCTCAAGGCGCAGACTCGTACAGCTGGGATTTTGGTGATGGAAGTGGTACTTCCACAGAGTCAAGCCCTACCTACACGTATTCTGCTGCCGGCTCTTATGCAGTGGTACTTACTGCCACTAATGGCGGTGGTGAGGATTCACATTCTGAAACCATTGTAGTAGTAGATAAAGAAGCTGTAAATGAATTGTCGAATGGTGAATTTGATGATACGTCTGCATGGACCATTCAGCAGTTTAACCCCAACAACAATGCTGAAGTAACTATTGCTGATGGTGTACTTACAATATCTGAGATAGATCCCGATGTAACCTGGGGTGCAGAAGCCCACGGTGGCGTTTGGCAGGCGGTTACTCTGGAAGCTGGTACATATGCTTTTGATATGGACGTGACGACTGTCGCTGCGGATGAGTTTTGGGCAGAAGTATGGGTTGGAAGTGATGAACCATTGGCTGATGATGACTATAATGGTGACGATGGAGCTAGCTCTGTACTGGTTCTCAACACCTGGGATTGCGAAGCGCATAAGGATCATTCCGGATCGCTGGCGGCTGATAATTGTAAAGACAGCAATACGATCGAATTAGCTGCGGGAACTCATTATGTAGTAATTCGAGCAGGTGGAATCACGTTCCCTGTAGATGGTGTCATCTTTGATAATATCACCATGTTGAAACAGTAGTAGTTGTTAATCAAGTAGGCAAGGGAGACTTCAACGTCTCCCTTCTTACAAACAATTATTATTGTTATAAATCTCATTTAAGCGAATCGAAACAAAACATGGACTCAAAAAAATCAATATTTTCCATTCTCTCAGTAGTCATTTTGGTTGTAAACATGTTTCAAATGAGCTGTACTCCCCAAAATGAGATTTGGGAAGAAGATTTCTTTGATGATTTCGAATCGTTTAACCCCGATAATTGGCAGGATCAGCGAATCTGGGTGAATGATGAGAAACAGTGCTATGTGCCGGATGGAGCCTACGATACAAGGGAAGTCAGTGACGGTACATTAAAAATCAAAGTCGTGAATGTTGGAAAGCAAGTGCCTTGTGATAATTTAGACAAGCAAGGGAATGCGCATCCCGCGACTCAATATGTTGCCGGTAGAATTTGTTCCAAAAACCGCAAAGAATTTGTCAAAGGCAAATGGACTGCAAAGTTGAAGCTTCATACTAGAGGAGAACCTAGTATGTTTCCTGCATGGTGGATTTTGGGAGCACAAAACAATGAAGCACCTGTTCAGGAAGAAAATGAAAACATTTGTTGGCCAGCTACGGGTTCAGGTGAAATTGATATTTTCGAACATCACGGTGATCATCATAAAGATCGTTACACTGCTGGAGCTATAAAAAACACAGGTACACCAGACGAGTGCGGAAAAGGCGATTGGTGGAGTTTTCGAACAGATTTGCCTGCCACACTTTTAGAATTTCACGAATATTCTGTTGAATGGGAGGGCAGTGACCTGGTCTATCGGCTGGATGGGCAGGAAGTTTACAGAAATATGGGTGAAGGAGACCTCTACCCTGAGCCGATGTTCGCAATTCTCAACTTTGCAAAAATTACAGATTCACCAATGGAAGGAGAGTGGGTAATGGAAGTTGATTGGGTCAAACATGAATTCAGGAAATGATTCATATACAAACATCATTAACAAAATACAGAATGAATCGATTAGCAATACAATTTACTTTATTAGCAATTTTCATGGCGGGTTGTTACTCTAGCCAGAAGAAACCTGACATAAGCCAAATTGAATATCATCCGATTCCAAAATTGGCCGTGGTTTACGAGACAGCTCGTGATACAGATCTGCGACTTATGAAGGTTGGCGGATTTGAGTTTGTGCCTGAAGACCAGGCTTTAGAATGGGAAAAATCTATTTTCGTTAACCCCAAGCAACAATTTCAATCATTTCTTGGAATAGGGGGAGCCATCACAGATGCTAGTGCTGAGGTCTTCGCCAAACTTTCTTCAAACAAACAGCAGGAGTTGTTGGACGCCTATTTTGGTGAAGGAGGGATCAATTACAACATACTTAGAACCTCCATCCATAGTGCTGATTTTGGCTCAGGGAGCCATACTTATATCGAAGAAGGGGACAAAGCACTCAAGACATTCTCCATTGAAAAGGATAGAAAATACAGAATACCGATGATCAAGCGGGCTCTTTCGATGATTGGAGAAGAGGCTGTTTTCTATGCCAGTCCATGGAGCCCACCAGCATTCATGAAATCCAACAATAATATGCTTCAAGGAGGAAAACTTCTTCCTGATTACTTTGACGCGTGGGCGAAATATTATGTGAAGTTTATCGAAGCTTACGAAGCAGAGGGTATGCCCATTTGGGGAGTGACTATTCAAAATGAACCGATGGCTACTCAGCGGTGGGAATCTTGTATCTACACAGCGGAGGAAGAGCGAGATTTTCTTA
Organism: Cyclobacteriaceae bacterium; assembly: GCA_039944535.1. GTDB lineage: Bacteria > Bacteroidota > Bacteroidia > Cytophagales > Cyclobacteriaceae > JAMZMI01. The sequence continues at coordinate 27,440 of JBDUYP010000010.1, read as the reverse complement.
AAAATCACCTGGGTCCGGTAATGGAGCAAGCGGGATATGGAGATAAAAATATTGTGGTATGGGACCATAATCGTGATTTAATCACCGACAGGGCCTATACCATTTTTGATGACCCAGAGGCAGCCAAGTATGCCTGGGGAATTGGTTTTCACTGGTACGAAAACTGGACAGGAGGAGAGCCCAAGTATGATAACCTTGGTCTAATTAATGAAGCCTATCCAGACAAAAAATTATTATTCACCGAAGGCTGTAATGAGAAATTTGATTCATCGAAATATCAATATTGGCCCAATGCAGAGAGGTACGGTAGCGCAATGATCAATGATTTCAATAATGGTACTGTCGGCTGGACTGACTGGAACATTCTATTGGATCAAAATGGAGGACCAAATCATGTGAAGAATTTCTGTTTTGCGCCTATTCACGCGGATGTAAGGACAGATGAATTAATTTATACACCATCATACTACTATCTAGGGCATTTTTCTAAATTCATCAAATCTGGTGCTAGAAGAGTCAGCACTTCGTCGAGCCAAAGTAGCCTTGAGAGCACTTCATGGATAAACCCAAATGGAGAAATCGTCACCATCGTGATGAATAAAACTGAAGAACAACACGATTATTCACTATATATAGGGGATGTTGAGTCAAAACTGACGATCAAACCACGATCGATTCAGACAGTTGTTGTAATCTAAATTTCGCAACTGATTAATTGAGTCTTTACGAGCAAATATTGATTGGTTTCTTAAGGGAACCCGGAGGTTATTAAATATGAGAAATAGGTTCATGAGAAAGGAAATATTAATTACTGTTCTGTTGCTGTCAATGTGTTTTGAGGGAAGTACTCAATTCCAGCACACTGATGGAAAAAAAATTATTGATGGGGATGGTAATGAAGTCTTGTGGAGAGGCATGGGGCTAGGAGGGTGGATGTTGCAGGAAGGCTATATGCTGGGGACAGTCGGCGCTCAACATGAGCTTGAGACCAGAATTGAGGCGCTTATTGGGGAAGAAAAGAAAGAAGAATTTTATGAAGCGTGGTACGCCAATCACTGTAGAAAAATCGACGTTGATTCCCTGGCTGCATGGGGGTTCAACTCCATTAGGTTACCGATGCACTATAAGCATTATACGCCTCCTATAGAAGACGAACCTGTTCAGGGAGAAGTCACATGGCTCGAACGAGGTTTCGCAATGACTGATTCCCTTGTGAAATGGTGTAAGGCGAATGACCTTTACCTCATTCTTGACCTTCACGCTGCACCCGGTGGACAGGGTGAAAATGCCGATATCAGTGATTATGATCCCAGTAAACCCTCGCTTTGGGAAAGTGACCTAAACAAGGAGAAAACGATCGCTCTATGGAGAAAATTAGCCGAGCGCTATGTTGATGAGCCCACTATTGTAGCCTATGACCTCATAAATGAACCCAACTGGGGTTTTCAGAACCATGCCAACGACCCCAACGGCTGTGCAGAATCTCAAAACACACCACTATGGGATCTTCAGAAAGACATAACCGAGGCTATTCGCGAGGTTGACAATAATCACATTATTGTGATTGAGGGCAATTGCTGGGGTGGCAATTACGCCGGTTTGCCAAAGTTATGGGATGACAACCTGGTCATCAGTTATCACAAATATTGGAGTTTCGAAGAAGATGTGGCCTTTGCAGTAAATATGAGAAATGAAAGAGGTGTACCAGTTTGGTTGGGAGAGACCGGTGAAAATTCAAACACCTGGTTTACCAATTTGGTGGAGGCATTGGAGAACAACAATATTGGTTGGGCATGGTGGCCATTGAAAAAATTGGGCTTGAATAATGCCCTTGAAATTCCGCGCAATGACAAGTATCAAGCTATTATTGATTATTGGGGTGATTCAAGTAAACCTAAACCGAATGTCCAGGATGCATATGACGGGCTTATGGAGCTAGCTGAAGCGACCAAACTTGAAAATGCCATTTATCACAAAGATGTTCCTGACGCATTAATCCGACAGCCACACACCACAGAAACATTGCCGTTTATATCAAGAAGATTGACAGAGGACACTTTGGTTATTCATGCAACTGATTTTGACCTGGGTCGAAACAATTATGCCTACTACGATAATGTCGCGGCAAACCATCATGTTTCTACCGGAAGTTACACCGCATGGAACACAGGGTGGGGTTATCGCAACGATGGAGTAGACATAGAACAGTCCGGAGATCAGGATAAAAAAGCCAATGGCTACAATATAGGCTGGACTGAGGCAGGAGAGTGGATGCAATACACATTGGATGTTAACACTACAGATGTTTACCAAATGGACATACGCTATGCAAGTCAGGCTAGTGGTCAGTTGAGAGTAGCTATTGATGGGGCTGTTGCGACTCCATCCATAAACGTGCCCGCTACAGCAGGATGGCAGAGTTATGAGACGCTTACGTTGAGCAATCTGGTATTGGAAGAAGGTACCAGAAAACTGCGTGTAATTATTGAGCAGGGAGTTAACATAAGCTATTATACCCTTAAAAAGGTGGGTGGCTTAGAAACCATAACCTTCGTTGGTTCATCTGCAAAAACAGGCGCCTCTGGGTATGACGTGGAACTGGACCTCAACCAACCTGTGGACTCTCTCTCTGCTGTAGATGCCTCTGGATTTGAGCTGCATGTAGATGGACAGGCTTTTGAAGCAGTCTCATCGGTGATAAACTCGCGGAGCATAAAGCTTACAGTCTCGCAACCTCTGTATGAAGATAACGATATCAAGGTTAAGTATGCTGGTGATGACGTGCTTTCAAACTTAAATGGATTGGCGTTAGAAGACTTCATAGACCTATCTGTGGTCAATACACTTCCGCTTCATTATGAGATTGAAGGGACTATTCAGGCTGAAGATTTTCATGTAAATGAAGGGCTTGTGTTAGAGGAAACCAGCGATGGTGACGGAGGTTATAACATTGGGTACACACATGTAGGAGATTATCTGGAATACCGAATCAGCGTCACCGAAAGTGCGGTTTATGAAATCGAATCTCGAGTTGCTTGTTTGAGCAACCCGGGTAAGTTCAGCTTAAAGCAAATCGCAGAAGATGGATACGTTCAAAATGAAGCGATCGTGAGCGTGCCCATAACAGGTGGATGGCAAGATTGGGAAACAGTGGCTGATGGAGAGATCACTCTGGATGAAGGTCGGTGGATACTCAGGCTAACGATCACTGACCCTGAATTCAATCTGAACTGGGTACGATTTACGAAAAAAAAAACACTAGCGGCCAGCGCTGAGATCCAGCAAGTAACCCTTTATCCAAATCCCTCTGGTAGGTTCGTTAATGTGGGTAATTCTAATCACGACCATTTTATGATACTGAGTTTGAATGGATCACAAATTCTTGAAGGTTCCATACCCGCTAGTAGGTCTATTGATCTGCAGGGAATCGAATCTGGAATGTACGTATTGATCTTGGTGGACAGACAAACGGGGAAACTCGAACGTCATAAATTTTTAAAATGAGGGCTATCCCACAGTACTTATTAAAGAGGAGGGAAGTAATAACCAAAAAATCGAGAAATGAATACTTTGAAAAACTGGATTCTTATCGTCTCACTTTTATTGAGTCAATTAGCACTTTTCGGGCAGATATCGATTGAATCTGAATCATATAGCTTAAGCAATGGGGGGCAGTTGGAAGCTTGTTCAGGTGATGGAGACAACTTGTCTGTCTCTGATGGTCTGCTTGCGATATGTGATCCGTGACAGAATGGTAGCTGAGAAGCGTGCTGTTTGGATGATAGTCACGGAACTAAGTTCCGCGGCAGTGAGAATTTGTGTCAACTTATTTCAGGACGAAACAGAAATAAAAAGGCCGATTCGAAAGAATCGGCCTTTTCTGTAATGGTACGTTTTAATGTTTATCTGTAACAAACGGCGTTTACTGCCTCTATCGTTCTCTTAACATTTGGTAAGATTTCCTCTATGAGCGTTGGCGCATAAGGTAGAGGAAGATCCTTGTTTGTGATTCTTGTGACAGGAGCATCCAAATAATCAAAAGCATTTTTTTGAATATGGTGGCTGAGCTCACTCGATATAGAAGCCAGTGGCCATGCTTCTTCAACTATAACCAATCTGTTGGTTTTCTTTACAGAGTTAATCACAGTTAAGTAATCTATCGGTCTTACAGATTTCAAATCAATTACTTCAAGGTCAACACCTTCTTTGGCCATTTCGTCAGCAGCCTCATTGGCAACTTTCATCATTTTACCAAATGAAACCAACGTAGCGGTATTTCCTTCTCTTACTACTTCAGCTTGCCCGATTGGAATAAGGTACTCTTCTTCAGGAACGGCACCTTTGTCTCCATACATCAACTCAGACTCCATAAAGATCACAGGGTCGTTATCGCGGATAGAAGACTTCAAGAGGCCTTTGGCGTCATATGGATTAGATGGTACTACTACCTTCAGTCCAGATGTGTTGGCAAACCAGTTTTCAAAATTTTGAGAATGTTGAGAACTCAATTGGCCAGCATTTCCCGTTGGTCCTCTGAATACGATAGGGCAGTTTATTTGACCACCTGACATGGACATTACTTTGGCTGCACTATTGATAACCTGATCTATGGCAACCAGAGAAAAGTTGAAAGTCATGAATTCAATGATGGGCCTAAGTCCGTTCATTGCAGCACCAACTCCAAGCCCTGCAAATCCCAACTCGGCGATAGGAGTGTCAATTACCCTTTTTGCACCAAATTCGTCTAGCATACCCTGGCTTACTTTATAAGCTCCGTTGTACTCTGCAACTTCTTCACCCATGAGAAACACCTTTTCGTCTCTTCTCATTTCTTCGTTCATCGCTTCTCTGAGTGCTTCTCTAAATTGTATCTCTCGCATCTTTAAGTCTGTGATTTTTGCTCCGCTAAATTAATTTATTCAGTCGATATAAATAAAAAAAGCCTTCCATAATTGGAAGGCTTTTGTATAACATTTAAGTCTTTTATTTAACTGCTTGCGCTACTGCGTCAGCGTATTTGTTAAATTCAAGATCATTTAGAGCTTTGTCTTTAAGCGCAGGATCTTGCTTAACAGCAGATTTTAGGTTTGCAATAACAGCAGGAGTGTCATTCAATCTAGCTGCAGTTACAGCTCTTAAGTATGCAGCCTCAGCTCCAACTTCATCTCCTTCTACTTTGCTTAAGATTCCTTTTGCTTCTTCGTAATCACCATTCAAAAGAGCAGCCAAACCGTAATCAAACGTTACAACATCACCTTTTTGTGCTCCTGTGAATGCAGCTTTAGCTGCTTCGTATTCGCCTTTGATAACCTGAACAGAACCTTTCATGGCTTTAACTTTTCCTTTCACGTCGTTAGAAGGAGAAGCACCTTCAGCCGCTACTGTAGCATCATATGCTTTAGCATAGTCGCCTTGTAGCATAAATGCTGCTGCCATGTTAGCAGAAACTTCTGGAGACTTATCATTTTTCTTTTTAGCAATTTCAAATTGAGTAACTGCCATTTCGATCAAATCTTTAGCATCAGAACCTGAAGCTTGCATTGCTTGCTCAAGGTAAGTGGCTCCAAGATTATTGTGAGCAACCCAGTTACCAGAAGCACTTGCTGCTTTGTAGATGGCAACTTTCTCATCTAGTGAAGGAGTAAGAGTTGCAGAGAACAATAGTTCAGAAGCACTCAAAGTATCAGCAGGAGCTTTTCCGTCAACGATTTGCTTAGCCAAAACAGAAATTTCAGCGTTTGATTTCTTAGGCTTAACTGTCAATATTTGAGTTTGTGCTGTTCTTAAACCAGGGTAAACTTCTTTCAAAACTTTGTCATAAAAAGAAAGGTTTGAAATAGCCTTGGCTTTATCCTCGAAAGAACCAGTTCCGTTGATGATTTTTGTGATTTGAGATTTCTGATCACTCGGAATTCCCTGGTATGATTTCAAAGCTGTTTTTAATGAAGCCCAATCCTGTATAACAGGCTTGATGATGAATTTGATAGAATCAGCCATTCCCTTGTAATCGTATCTTCTCATTTGTCTTCTGTAGAAGTTTTCGATCGCTTTGGCTCTATCCTCAGCTAGATTGCTGTTGATAGTTTCTGTTCCTTCAGGAGAGTGAGTACCTGTGATAGTTACAGTTCTGGTAACATTCTTTTCTGCAATGAAAGCGGAAAGATTGTTGCTTTTAGTTCTGTTGTTGTCACCATCCACTTTGAAGTAAGGGTTTAGTCTAGAAACACCTTGCTCGAAGAAGAAATCTACATTTGTAGGAATTAATTCTTCTCTTTCAACATATCCATGATCAGCGTAAGATGTGAATGCAACAGGCTTAGCAAAACTTGAAGTCATAACCAGACCTTTAGCGACACTCATTCTTGGAGAGGTCTTGGATTTGCCATTTCTTGGATCAGAAGCTACACCTTCGATCATAAGTTGACCTGGGTTCATTCCATCCTGGTAAGGGAAAGTAAATTCTTCTGACTTTCTAGAAGTTGTTGAGCTACTGTTAGGGAACTCGTCTGCTTTAAACTCCACAGAACCAACCGTAACTTCTTTGTCACCATACTTATAGATGGTGTTAATCGTGTAAACTTTGCCAGTAGGCAACATTTTTGGAGGCAATACTACAGACATCTCTAGTGGAACCTCTCCTCCGTGAACCTCAAGAGGGTTAGGATTTACCTGTAAATCCTGATCTGCGGCAAGCTTGATCATCTTGCTCAGGGTACAACCTGAAAGGAAGACCGTTCCCGCAAGAACCGCTATCGCTAGGTTAAGTTTTTTCATGTGGATCATTATTTTATGCTTTTCTATAAATTGATTAATGGTTTTAGCCATATAATTCACCGCAATAATACGGAAAAATATGCTTTATACTAAATGCTATCTAAACAAAGTGCAAGGAGTTTTGTTATCTTTGTTTTCAGAGTTAACGCTGAATAAAATGCAGGAACTAGTTGAAAAATATGCTTTTGGAGTTTGCACCCGTTTGGGGGAGAAGCTGAGACTCCCAACTTCAAATATCAGGTTGTTTTTCATATATACCTCTTTTTTAACCTTTGGGTCTCCAATTTTAATCTATTTGGCTCTTGCATTCGTTATGAATTTTAGAAAGATGCTGCGCCGAAGAAATAATACTATTTGGTATTATTGATTTCCCTGAAGGTTTTTCTTCCTTTAAAATAATATTCGTTCAATAATTTGACTCCTTTTCTTTGCTGGAAAGTCCCTGTTCGCTTTTTCGCGTGGGTAACAAAATGTATTTGAGCTTTCAATACTGCCAAGAAATGTTCAAATGATTGATCCTTCCAAAACTTGAGCCCCGCTGCTAGGTCAAGCAGGAATCTAACGGGAAGTAAGTAGAATAACTTAGAAGCTGGTTCATTCTTGGCCAGCATGATTAAATTGTTTCGGAAGTTGAGATAGGTTTTTTTTGGGCTGGTTTTGTTGAGAGTGCCTCCGCCAACGTGATAAACGACACTTTTTGGGTTGCAGGCAAGTTTGTGACCTGAGTTGTACAGTCTCCAGCAGAGGTCAATTTCTTCCATGTGTGCGAAGAAGCTAGCATCAAACCCCCCAATGTCGTGAAAAGCCTTTGCTCTGATAAGAAAGCATGCACCTGAGCACCAGAATACTTCAGCTACATCGTCGTATTGCGCTGTGTCCTTTTCTAAAGTATCAAAAACCCGTCCCCGGCAGTAAGGGTACCCGAAGTAATCCAGATACCCGCCTGCTGCTCCAGCATACTCGAAGTACTCCCGGTTTTTTTGGTCAAGGATTTTAGGCTGAACTGCAGCAAACTCTGGATGGCTGTCGAGGTAAGAAACAAGAGGGGTGAGCCAGTGTGCTGTGACCTCAACGTCAGAATTAAGTAATAGGTAGTATTGCGCATCTACTTGTTTTAGGGCTTCATTGTAGCCTCCGGCATACCCATGATTTTCTGTGAGTTCAAGCAGTGTAACTGATGCAAATTGATTTTTAATCAGTTGTCGAGATCTGTCTGAAGAACAATTATCCGCGACAACTATTTCAGCTTCTGGTGAATGCTGAATTACGCCAGGTAAAAAATCCCGGAGATATTGCTCTCCATTGTAGTTGAGAATTACTACGGCGACTTTAGCCATTTAAACCATATTGTTAAGGTCGAAACCTGGGATGTTTGGCATCATTCCCTGAGTGGCAGAAGCAAGATGTGATTTTGCTTTTTCCTCAGCGCTTTCAATGGCTTTGTTTACGGCCGCCACTACAAGATCTTTCATCATGTCGGCATCTTCACTGTTTACAATAGAAGGGTCGATCTCTAAAGAGATGATTTTTTTTTGCCCATTCGCGACTGCCTTCACCATTCCTGCGCCAGATTCAGCATCTGCGGTGATGTCTTTTAATTCTTCCTGGGCCACTTTCATTTTTTCCTGAACTTCTTTCAGTTTGCCCATCATTTTCATCATATCAAACATATCAGTCTCTTTATTCTCTTATCAAAACAAATGTACCAACTTGGGATTTCAATTCCCCCTCTGGGGTTTTAAAACTCAATTTATAGCGATAGGTTCCTTGTGGTGCTTTTCCTTCTTTGGACCGCCCATTCCAACCAACGCTTATATCTGCCGACTCATATATCACTTCGCCCCAACGATTGTATATGTGCAAGAAACCCTCATTGGTAGGTAGGCCAAAGAATAACAATTCGTTGTTGAGGTTGTCACCATTGTCTGGTGTGAATGCCTTGGGCACGTGAACGATGTAATTTATTCGGGTTCTTATTTCATTGGAATAGATCGTGATATCGTCATTTAGGTAGCTGTAGCCTAATCTTATGTTTTGAAGTCTGCCAATTGAAGGTTGCAATGCAAATGAGCCGTCATAAGGTGTTCTGATTGTTTGAGCGCTATCAAGGCTATAAAAAAGGACGAACATCTCAATAGCGCTGGAATCTAACTTATTAAGAGGTGGTGTTATGTTTAACGAAATCCGGTTATCTAAGCTTTTTGAAACTAGAGAGATATATGGCGCCCTAATTTCAGCGGTGTTTTCTAATGTGTCACAGTTGGTTCCTGCGAAGGAAATGTCATAGGTAAACACCCGTGTTGAGGATGTTGGGTCAATTGTGCTTGCAGATATTTGGTTGGAGAGCCTTGTCTCTTTGTTGTTTGCATCTTGCCGTACGATCTTAACTTCTTCATTATCACTATTTCCAAAATCTAAAAATATACCACCATTCACGTGCGAGGCATAAGCTCCGTAAAAATTTCCAAGGCGGATCAAATTAGGGGTAAGGCAATAAGGGGTGTTGCTAGTGGAGCTTCCGTCGCATGGGTCTAATGTGTTAATGGAAATGCACTTTTCTGATTCTTCAGTTATCAATAAGTCTGGGATGTTCAGTGCTGAGCTAAGCCCCCCCGAGTAAATTGTTTGGGTCTGTTGATCGTCAGACATGACAATTTCATACTTAAAATTGGAGGTATTGGAGGTTTGAAGAGCAAGGGAGAAAGTGTTGTCACAGTTCATGGAAAAGTAGGCACTGTCCACGGTGGTAGTATAAGAGGATGACTCGATTTGAATACTTTTTGTAGTCATGCCGCAAGATGCAGTATATGAATCAGTAAAGAGTCCTTTCACACTCACTGTAATATTAGGATCGGAGTATGAAAACTGTGGGTTTGGGTCTTCGGACGATATGTCTATGGAGTCAGTAGGAGAGAAGTAAATACGGTAAAGATCATAATAGGTATCTAAAATGTTTACTTCTACACCATTGCTGTTGCATGAATAAATTTCAAACGTGGGCTGTTCTGAGTTTAATACCGTGAAAATGAGGGTGTCAGTTTTCGGACTAATGTCCTCACCAATCAACTGAACTATATGGTAAATACCAGGGTCGGTGTAAGTGAAGCTGGTATCACCCACAAAGTCTCCACCCTCAAGGAAAAGAAAAGACCGTGGCTTTTCGAGATGCTGATATTGGGTGATATGTACTGTGGTAGGTGCACAGCCTCGTTCGTATGCAATAGAAAATCTGCCTTCTTTGCTAAAATGCTGACCAAGAAGGTTTAGAGGAATCAGGAATATGACAATCCATGTGAATTTCAAATTTTACATTCTTTGTACACACAACGAAAACAATCCTAATTTTAGTTGCCCTTCAAATGATTAATAATCTCAGGTAAGCTTAGTGTGCTTTGATCTCCGCTCTCCATGTTCTTTAGGGTGTATTTTTTCGAAGCTACTTCATCTGAACCTATAACCAGAGAATATTGAGCTCCAACCTTGTCGGCATAGTTGAACTGTTTTTTGATTTTAGCTTGATCTGGGAAAATATCACACTTGATCTCATGAGCGCGAAGTTGGATTAACACTTCCATGCCATGCTCAAATGAGTTTTGATCGAAATGTAAAATGATAATATCCAGAGATTTGGCAACCTGATCCGGGAAAAGCTGCTTCTCGGTGAGTACGTCATATATTCGGTCCAGGCCAAAAGAGATACCCACTCCAGACACATCTTCCAATCCAAAGACTCCTGTTAGGTTGTCATACCTTCCACCACCGCAAATGCTACCAATTTTCACGTCATTGGCTTTTACCTCAAAAATCATCCCCGTGTAGTAGGTGAGACCTCTGGCCAGACTAAAATCCAATTCTATATTAAAATTTCTATTTGCTTTTTTTAGGTATCTGAAGTATTCATTCACTTCAGATATTCCTTTATTCTCACCAACCAATTCTGATAACATGTTTAGCATGGATTCAGTGTCACTGGTCCGTCCAAACATTTCAAATAATGAATCCAGTTTGTCAGCGGAAGCTCCTTGTGCTAACAGCTCTTCCTGTACTTTATCTTCACCAATTTTATCCAATTTATCTATTGCCACGCAGAATGGGATCATTTTATCCGGCAGTCCAACAAAACTGGCCAGGCTTTCCAGCACCCCTCTGTGATTGATTTTCAGAGTGAAATTAGGATAGTTGAGGTCTTCAAACACATCGTGAATGAGCATGGTGAGGTTTACTTCATTCCAAATGGAGTCTGTCCCAATGATGTCCGCATCACACTGGTAAAACTCTCGGTATCGCCCTTTCTGAGGCCGATCTGCACGCCATACGGGCTGCATCTGAAATCGCTTGAAAGGGAAGCTGATGTCGTTTCTATGTTGAACAACGAACCTGGCAAAAGGCACTGTCAAGTCATATCTTAGACCTTTTTCTGAAATTTTCGAAAGCAAAGCTTTGCTGCCTTCTTCATAATCTTCCTTAGAGGTTTTGGATAAGTAATCCCCCGAGTTTACAATCTTGAAGAGTAGTTGATCACCTTCATCTCCATATTTGCCCATAAGAGTGGTCAGGTTTTCCATGGAAGGAGTTTCTATTTGGTTAAAACCATACTTGATAAAGTTGGCCTTAATGGTATCCATGATGTAATTCCTTTTTGCCGATTCTTCCGGCCCGAAATCACGAGTTCCTTTGGGAATAGATGGTTTTGAACTTGACATATAAAAATTTTGCGCAAATCTAACTAAACACGTACATTTGCACCTCGTTTAAAGGAAATGATCTGAAAATGGCTATAACTAGACTAGAAAGAAAAGGTAGAAAGAATAAATCAAGAGCAAAAGCTCGTGTAAATACAATCAAAAGATTGAACTCAGGACCTGTTATCAAAAACGTTGATGTAGAGGCAATTAAGGCTGAGTTTGATAAAAAACCTGCAAAAAAGGCAGCTCCCAAAAAAGCTGCGAAAGAAGAGGTTAAGGAAGTTGTAGCCGAAACGGTAGTAGAAGAAACTCCAAAAGCCGAAGCTGCTCCTGTAGAAGAGGCAAAAAAAGAAGAAAAGCCTAAGGCTAAGAAAAAAGCTCCTGCTAAGAAGAAAAAAGAAGAAGAATAAGGTCTGGCTAAATCAGATTTAAAATAAATAGGAAACCCGAATATTATATTCGGGTTTTTTTATGCGTAACCTACAAGCCTGTAGGCGAGTATCCCAATCCATTCGTTAAATAGAAGCGTCCAGTTGTCTAGCGCCCTGGCTGAAGGCACCAATAAGGCCGGATCAAGGCTCATTTTACTGGATCGGTAGTCCACCGGAAACGGCGTGATGGATAAGCCCTGCTTATCAAAGCATCTCATTGCTCTGGGCATGTGAAAAGCTGATGTGATAAGCAGCAGTTCTCTATCGAGATAGTCTCGTTGTTCGAGGGCCTTTTTGGAATAAAAGGCATTTTCGTATGTATTTCTGGATTCGGCTTCCACAATCACATCGTTGGATTTCACTCCGCAGGTAATGGCAAACTCTTTGAGTTTGTTGCTTTCAATCTCATCATAAAGCAAAGTTCCGGATCCTCCGGAGATCAATATTTTTCTAACGTTTCCAATTTTATATAAATCAATAGCTTCGGTCATCCGGTCTGCGCCATCTGAGAAGTGGAGTTGGTCTGCCTGACTCATGTTGGTTTTTGTCATTCCCGTGAGGACTATGGCAACATCGAAAAGTTGTAGGTTGGCTTTGTCAACAGGAGGGTACTGCCACTTTTCCAGAGCAATGCGAGAGAGCAATGGGTTGGAGAGCACAATAAGAACTACCAGTGATATGTGAATCATCCATGGTTTCTTTTTGAATACACCAACAAGGAAGCCAGCCACAATCCACGTTAGTGGAGCAGTTACAAAATTCAATACTTTCGATATTACGAAAAACACGAACTGCTGATATTTAATGTTTAAACTGATCCTTTCTTAAATCGCATGAAACAGCTTGGTTAGAGTATTCATGTGATTATGTATGAGGCATTAGAATAAAGACAAAAGTTTCTTTAGCCAATCAAAATACAATGCGACAAAGAGAAATATGGTCATTCCCCAAATAATATATAGGTTGAAAGTAGGGGTAGGAACCAAAACTCCCGCAAAGTGCTTTTGCGGTGAATAGAATTGGGCACGAAAGTCAAACAGGTGATCAGGAAACTCAGGGTCAGAATAGACTGGGTAGATTTTCTGAATGAGCCCATTGTCGTGTTCAATTATTCTGTGTTGCGTAGCTATGTTTTTTACGAGTCGTGATATCGCTTCATTTTCGTTGGATCGCCGCAGTTGCTGAAACCATTTTTTCAACTCGGGAGTTGACGTGTACTCCTTCATAAGGTCTTGTTTTTCCCTGTTGGCGGCAGCCATCCGCTTGTTGTAATAGTTTTTGAGCTTGTTGAAATGCGACAAAACTGACTCATAGGTTTTGTCATCAAAGTGCTCTATGAAAAGCAGATCAATGTCTTCAAAATCTGCGCCTGCAACTCTCTGCCCTTCTTTTATCAACTCATTTCTGATTATAGACAACTTGTGCGAGATCTCAACACTGTCTTCTGCTGTGGCGCCATCTATTTTGTGGTGTACATACTCCAGGTCAGATTCCAGTCTTGGTAGTAGGTAGATCGTTTTAAATTCTGACTGAGCGATGACCTTATCATATTGATAGAAGTCTTCGCCGAATTTGTTATTTGTGAATTGAGATACGGCGAGCGCCTCAAAAGCCCACCTTGAAGCCATCATTTCGCCTATTGCGGGCACTTTGTCTCTTGTGGTTACGGAAGGGTGCAGCTTGTCAAAGTTTACAACCACACCGCTGAGGATGAGCTGAGGAATTACGAGTAGAGGGATTAGTATGTAGACAGTCACCGCAGATTTGAATGCTGAGGAAATATTTAAGCCTAGCACGTTTGCAAAACAAGAGACCGAGAAAAGCACCAACCAAAAGATAAAAGTGATGCCCTCAATTTTTAAGATCAAGGTGCCTATGATTACAAAAGAGATGGTTTGTACTGCTGATAGGCTGAAAAGAATCGAAAGTTTGGAAAACAGGTAACTTCCTTTGCTCAGGTTGAGGAAAGATTCTCGCTTCAGAATCTTGCGATCTTTGATAATCTCCTCCGCGCTGACTGTGAGTCCCATGAACAGCGCCACAATCACACTCATAAAAAAGAATACAGGAATGTTAATGTTTTCTTTGAACTGATAAACTGACGTGTCTTCAGGAATATACTTAACTATAAATGCCAGCAATAGCGCCAGAACAGGTGCTTCCAAAAAATTGATAAGTAGATACTGCTTGTTGCTGAGTTTGGCTTTCAGGTCTCTGATAGAAAAGATCTTCAGTTGCTTTATCTTGTTTGGAATGTGCAGTGTTTTGTGTGGAACTATATCAGTTTCTTTAATCTGATTGATAGATAGCCTCTCGTTAAAATGTTCTGCCCACTGTGCTGGAGACACTCTTCTTTGGTTTGTGAAGTTCCCATATTCATTCACAACCTTCGATTCTATGATATTGAAAATTTGCTCAGGGTTGATCGCACTTGAGGGGTCAACCATCTTAACAATCTCCTTGAAATAGCTAATCGCACCGATAGGGTTGCCATAATAAATCTGATAGCCACCCACATCCAGAATCACCAGTTTGTCAAACATCTTGAAGATATCCTCAGACGGTTGATGGATCACCACAAAGACCATCTTACCCTTTAGGGATAGTTCTTTTAGTAAATCCATTATGTTTTCTGAATCGCGTGAGGATAGGCCGCTGGTAGGCTCATCAACAAAAAGCACAGAAGGCTCTCTGAGCAACTCCAGACCTATATTTAGTCGTTTTCTTTGTCCTCCTGATATCGTTTTATCCAGAGGAGATCCCACTCGGAGTTTTCGGGTTTCATAAAGCCCGAGCGATTCCAATGTCTTTTTTACCAGCTCGTCTATTTCTGATGAGCTAAGGTCCTTGAAACACAATTTGGCAGCATAATACAGGTTGTCATAAACTGTCAACTCTTCGATCAGCAGATCGTCTTGAGGAACATATCCTATAACCCCTTCAATCTTATTTTTTTGAGTGTGAATATCTACGCCATTGATTCTGACGCTTCCCTTAGAGGGCTTTTCGTTACCGTTTAGTACGTTTAGCAGGGTTGATTTTCCGGCTCCTGATCCACCCATCAGCGCAATCAGCTGTCCAGAAGACTCCTCTATGTTGATATTGCGAAGGCCAATATTTCCGTTTTTGAATTTGTAATTGATATCCCTTGCGGTGAATGTAATCAGGTGCTCACTGGCAACCTGACGGAAAGTGTTGACAATCTCGCTGTGGTAAATAGGAGACATGTCTGCAGATTTGATCACACTACCTGTCGAGAAGATATATATCCTCTGGCTTTTCATCGGTGAACCGTTCAACTCCAAGTCATATTCACCAATATACTTCGAGAGGTAGATGTCTACCTCTGGAATTCTCAAAATGAAAAGAAACCCCGAAAGTCCTTCATGGACGATGTGTTCGCACTTGTCAGGAATATTTTGTGACCCATCGTCAATAACCAGAATATTTCTAGAAACTATGCGATCTCTTTCCTGATAAACCACAAATGCTTTAATCAGATCTGTGATATTTTTTGAAATATGGAACTGATCGCTGATATAGTACAACAGTTCCTTTTCTCTAGGGGTAATTTCACCATCTGCTGCGATGAGGATCATCAAATTTAAGATGACCGCAATTTTTTGCTGTGCAGTTTGTTCCTTATTGATCTGATTGCACAGCTCGTTGATTTGTTCGTTTTCGAGAGAGCGATCATTTGTTGCCGTTTCGGACAAGTGATCAAACAGATTCATGTATTTATTGGCTTCCTCAGTATTTAAACTATCAACAAGGAAGTTGTGAATGGAGGCTCTTTCGTCGAGTGTAACATCGTCTTCTTTTGCGACAATGGCTAAGAGTTGAATAATGGCGTTTAAGACCTCTTCACTCATGGTATTAGGCGTTTAGATGTGGGGGTAAAATACAAAAAGCATTAAAGATATCTTTAATGCTTTTCAAAATTATGACAGTTGGCTTTTATAGCTCAACAATATCTTTTCTAATTCTTTTTACCTCAGTAGTGATGTCAATGAGCATTTCCTGAGTTACTATGAAATTCCCAGTGTTATTCTTGATGCTCTCTTCTATATCAGCCAAGTCACCATCATATAGTAATCTTAGAATATTTAGCTCAGTGATCATTTTGGCGATGATATCGTCCTGAGGAAGGTCTTTAAGCATTCCAATAATATCCAGAAGAGGTTTTTTCTGATCAAGCACGATTTTGAACATTGGCTCTAAAATCAAATTTCGAGTGTCCTCGTCCAAAATATCTTTAGGGTATGTTTCGATTACTCTGGTTGCAAGGTAAAGGCCTTCAACAAAGCTGCCTGTAAGTACCAGAGCAGCAATAGAAGCTCTTTCTGTGCTTTCTAATCTTTCTTCTGCTTCTAGAATTGCAGCATTCATGATTTTATTGAGCTCTTCCGGATTGTTCAGATTATTCTGAAATTTTTCCATAGTGGCTACATCAAAAACGCTAGCAACACCAAGTGCTTCAGCCAGATCATGACAACTTTCCATGTAGGTCATTGCCTTTTGAGCTTTTTGGTAAGATGAAAGATAACCCATGTCAGTAGCGTAGATTCCCAGGTTTAGCGCAGCTTCATCTTCGTTTGACTGGTAACCGTCTATTCTGGAGAGGTCGTTGATTAGGGTTGGGTTGTAGTCAGCTCCGATAGCCTGCATAGTATATGGAACTTCTGACGGGGATGGCAAATCGCCAATAACGCGATCAATATCGCCGCTAAGCTTTTCGGCTCCTGAGAATGCAACATCCTCGGCTTTAGATTCTTTTTTGGAAGAACCTCCACAACTAACCAGGGCAGTTGAGATTGCTCCTGCAAGGATAAGATTGAGTACCGATTGGGAAAATACTTTCATTTCGTAAGATGGTTAGATTTATTATTCTTTCAATTTTAACGCTTTTTTGGCTTGCATAGAAATTTAGAATCAATATTTTCGATTTTATTATTTAAAATCATTTTAAGACGTAGATGGCGGGTTTAGCATTTAGTAGTTTGAGGGTAGGGCATAGATACTGGTTGATCAATTTCGGGGACAGGTATGAGTTTCAGATAGTGGAATCTGTCGGTCGGAACGATTTCAAATTGAAGGACCTCAATACGCTGGAATATTACCAGCTGTCTGATCTGGTCAAATATGGAAGAGGGAAAGATTATGAGTTGAGGGAGTTAAGAAGATATGCTTAACTCCCCCGAGAGCCTTTAGCTCAGTTTGAAATAAGATTCTTGCTTTGAAGGAAGAAGGGAGGTGCCCATCAAATGCGTGTCTAGCGCCCTGGCTGCTTCGCGACCTTCAGATATGGCCCATACAACCAGTGATTGACCTCTGCGCATATCTCCTGCTGCAAATACATTACTATCGCTCGTTTGATAATTTGAGGCTTTTACGTTTCCTCTTTCATCCAAATCAATGTCTAACTGCTCAATCATGCCCTCTTTTTGAGGGTGAACAAATCCAGCAGCCAATAGAGCAAGATCACAAGGGATTACTTCTTCAGAGCCTTCTATCTCTTCGAATGATCTTCCAACCCACTTGATTTTGACGATTTTGAGACCTGTAAGTTCGCCTTTGTCATTGCCCACAAATTCTTTTGTAAGAACGGCCCAATCTCTTTCGCAACCTTCTTCATGAGAGGATGAGGTTCTAAGAGTAGTTGGCCATTCAGGCCAGGGGTTCACCTCGGTTCTGCCTTCCGGCGGCTTAGAGAGTAACTCAATCTGTGTCACAGACTTAGCTCCGTGTCTGTTTGATGTGCCTACGCAATCAGAACCGGTATCACCACCACCTATTACCACTACATGTTTGTCGGTGGCTAAAATAGGAGCTTCTAGTTTGGTTCCCATGTGGTTGATCAACTCGTCCTTGGAGCCATGAACCCGGTTGTTTTGCTGACTGAGGAAATCCATTGCAAAGTGTACACCATTGAGGTCTTTGCCCGGAAGAGGCAGCCCTCTCGGTACAGTAGAGCCTCCGCAGAGTAGTATGGCGTCAAATTCGCTTTTGATGTCTTCAACTGATATGTTTTCTCCAACGTTGGCGTTTGTTTTGAAGTTGATGCCTTCTTCTTCCATTACAGCCAGTCGTCTGTCGATGGTCCATTTTTCAAGCTTGAAGTCTGGGATACCATACCTCAATAGACCACCAATTCGTTCTGCTCGTTCGAAAACGGTCACGTTGTGGCCAGCCTTATTTAGCTGAGAGGCCGCCGCAAGTCCCGCAGGCCCTGAGCCTATTACGGCCACTGATTTTCCGGTTCTGTTTTTGGGAGGGTTTGCCTTGATATAACCTTTTTCCCAGGCCATTTCTGCAATTGACTTTTCTATGTGCTCGATCGCCACGGGTGGCTTGTTGATACCGAGTACGCAGGAAGCTTCACAGGGAGCAGGGCAGATCCGTCCGGTAAATTCCGGGAAGTTGTTAGTAGACGACAATATTTCTATTGCTGCTTCCCAATCTTCCTGATAAACTGCATCGTTAAAATCAGGGATTTGGTTGCCCAGCGGACAGCCATTGTGGCAAAATGGAATACCGCAATCCATGCATCGAGCCGCCTGCTTATTGGTTTTTTCTTCAGCGAAAGGCTCGTATATTTCCTTGTAGTCGGAAATACGCTTCTTAGGATCTCTTGATCCTGGTAATTCTCTGTCAAATTTTAAAAATCCGTCAACTTGCCCCATTATGCTACTTTTTCTTTTTGTCTTTTTTCTTCCAAAACTCTTTTTAGGTCATTTGGCATGACTTTGACAAACTGCGCTTTGAATGATTCCCAGTTGTCAAGAACCTCTTTGGCTTTCACACTGTCGGTGGCATCAAAGTGGTTTTGTATTTCTGTTTTTACATAAGAAATATCATCTGAATCAAGCTCTTCCAGCTCGACCATTTCGGTGTTTAACCTGTCGTGGAATTTTTTGTCATGGTCAAGTATGTAAGCAATACCGCCACTCATTCCTGCTGCAAAATTGACGCCTGTTTCGCCCAAAACGATTACACGTCCTCCAGTCATATACTCACATCCGTGATCTCCAATGCCCTCTACCACAGTTTCAACTCCGGAGTTTCTTACGCAGAAGCGTTCACCTGCCATTCCGTTGATATATGCTTTGCCGGAGGTAGCTCCATAAAAGGCAACATTACCGATGATGATGTTTTCACTGGCCTTGAATGTGCTTCCTTCAGGTACTTTGATGATCAAATTACCACCCGAAAGTCCTTTTCCACAATAGTCATTGGCTTCACCTTGCAGCTCAAATTCAATACCCGGAGCTAGAAATGCTCCATAGCTTTGCCCTGCTGAGCCCTGGAATACAACTCGGGCTTTGTTCATCTGAATACCCTTGCTGCCATATTTTTTAGACACCTCGTGTGAGAACATGGTTCCCACAGATCGGTCAGTATTGATAATCTTATAAAGTCTGTGATTCTGTCCTTTGTCTAAATAATCACGTATTATTTTTCGGTCAAGCACATTTTCCAGCTCATGGTTTTGCTCGAGTTGCTGATACACACCAAACGACTCAGGAACCATTTCTTTATTCAGGATAGGAGAGAAGTCTATTTTCTTCAACTTCCAGTGTTCCAGATCAGATTTTACCTTTAGCACCTCAGATTGACCAACCATTTCATTTACGGTCTTGAATCCAAGTTCAGCCATAACTTCCCGGAGTTCCTGAGCGATGAAAGTGAAGAAATTCACGACGTGATCAGGGTTTCCTGTGAAGAGTTTTCTTAGTTCTGGCCTTTGAGTGGCAATACCAACAGGGCATGTGTTCAGGTGACACTTCCTCATCATGATACAACCTTCCACGATTAGGGCGGTAGTGGCAAAACCGTACTCTTCGGCTCCAAGCAATGTAGCCACTGCCACATCTCTACCAGTCATCATTTTTCCGTCGGTCTGGAGTACAACGCGGCTTCTTAGGTTGTTTTTCAATAAGGTCTGATGAGCCTCCGAGAGTCCCATTTCCCAAGGTAAGCCTGCGTGTCTGATTGAACTTAGTGGAGAAGCTCCCGTGCCACCGTCTGCACCTGAAACCATGATCACGTCAGCTTTGGCTTTTGCTACACCTGACGCGATGGTGCCAACTCCGGCTTCCGAGACCAGCTTCACATTGATACGGGCGTGCCTATTGGCGTTTTTAAGATCATATATAAGTTGCTTCAGATCTTCAATGGAGTAAATATCATGGTGCGGGGGAGGAGAGATCAGACCAACTCCGGGTGTGGAGTGTCTTACTTTTGCGATCCACTCATCCACCTTGTGTCCTGGGAGTTGGCCTCCTTCGCCGGGCTTTGCTCCCTGAGCAACCTTGATTTGAAGTTCAACAGCTTCTTTCAGATAATTACTGGTCACTCCAAACCTACCTGATGCTATTTGCTTGATGGCGGATCTTTCCCAGTCACCATTGGGCTTTCTTTCAAACCTTACTTCATCTTCACCACCTTCACCACTGTTACTCTTGCCGCCAATTCTATTCATTGCAATCGCTAGAGTAGAGTGGGCTTCATGGGAAATAGACCCGAACGACATGGCACCTGTAGCGAAGCGCTTCAGTATGTTTTCAACAGGTTCTACTTCCTCAAGTGGAATAGAAGGTCTGGTTTTGAAGTCGAAAAGGCTTCTAAGTGTCGCATTCTTCGACTGATGGTTGTATATAGATTCTGAGTATTTCTTGAAAAGTTCGTAATCGTTAAGAGATGTGGACTTTTGAAGTAAGTGGATGGTCTCCGGGTTCAGGAGATGTGCTTCTCCGTTTTGCTTCCATTGGAAGAAGCCACCAACTTCTAACAACTTTTTATCAGACTCAAATCCAGCGTGATGCTTGATTAATGCTTCTTTTTCAAGGTCTTCGAATGTCAGCCCGTCAATTCTGCTAACTGTGCCTTTAAAGCACTTAGAAATGACTTCTGAACCAAGTCCCACACATTCGAAAATTTGTGCGCCCTGATAAGATTGTAGTGTGCTGATTCCCATTTTGGAAAGGATTTTCAACAATCCAGCACCGACAGCTTTTGAGAAGTTGTCGTAATAAGTATCGAGATCTGTATCCTGATTTAAAACTTCTTTATCACGAAGGTCTTTGATTACATCGTAAACTTTGAATGGATAAATGGCACTTGCGCCATACCCTATCATTGTTGCAAAATGGTGGGTTTCCCATGCATCTCCAGCTTCTATCACTAGTCCGGCCTTTGTTCGGCTATTGTTCTTGACCAAATGATGCTGTACTGCCCCGGTGTAAAGAAGGGATGGAACAGGAACCATTTTTTCACTGATATCACGGTTACTGATAACTATGATTTTATTGCCACTGTCAACAGCTGCTTGTACCTGGTTACAAACTTCATTTATCGCTTCTTTCAGCGTTTTTTCTGAAGGGTCGTAAACAGCATTTATTTTTTCATGGTCAAATCCAATCTCTTTTTGATTCAGGAGCTTGTGATAAGCATTGTGAGAAAGAACCGGCTGGGAGATGTGTATCTGCTTGGTGTGGTCTGGGGTTTCATCCAATATGTTCAGTGCTTCCCCAACCCTGGTGAACAATGACATTACCAGTCGTTCTCTTATTGGGTCAATAGGAGGGTTGGATACCTGTGCAAAATATTGTTTGAAGTAATTAGAAACATGTTGGCTTTGCTTAGAGAGCACAGCTAAAGGTGAATCTGACCCCATCGACCCAATAGGCTCTTTTGCCTGAGTCGCCATAGGGCCAATAATAAGCTTTAGGTCTTCTTGGGTATAACCATAAGCTTTGATTTGTTTGGTAAGCAATTCAGCATCTACATCTTCTACCTTGTATTCAGGCACTGGAAGTAATCTGAGTTTTATTCTATGCTCCTTGATCCAGTCAAAGTAAGGTTTTCTGTCTATGACCTGCTTTTTAATTTCTTCGTCTCTTACAATTCTATTGTTTGGTAGATCTACCCAAAGCATTTTGCCGGGCTGCAATCTTCCTTTTTCTTCGATGTTGGCAGGATCTATCGGAATCACACCGGCCTCAGATGCCATGACGATTCTCTTGTCTTTGGTAATACAGTATCTGACTGGTCTAAGTCCATTTCTATCCAAAGTGGCTCCCAATTCTTTACCGTTTGTGAAAAACAGAGCTGCAGGACCATCCCACGGTTCCATGAGTGCCGCCTGAAATTTGTAGAATGCCTTTTTATCGGCATCCATGAATGAATTGTTCTGCCATGCCTCCGGCACGAGCATCATCATTACATGCGGTAGCGATCTGCCACCCAAATGAAGTAGCTCAATAAGCGCATCTAAATTGGCCGAATCAGAGTTTTTATCATTGGTTACCGGGAGCAACCACTGTAGTTCTTTTTCAGAGAAATACTCAGAGGACATGTTGGCCTCTTTGGATTTCATTTTGTTTACATTTCCTCTTATGGTATTGATTTCACCATTGTGAGCCAAATAGCGGAATGGCTGGGCAAGTTTCCAATTTGGGAAGGTGTTTGTAGAGAAGCGAGAGTGAACTACAGCCAGAGAAGAGGTATATTTCTCATTTTGCAGGTCGTGATAGTAGCGTTCTACCTGATCTGTTTTTAGCTGTCCTTTGTATATGATTTTTCTGCAGGAAAAACTACAAACGTAAAAGTTGCCATTTTCCCCTTTGACGTTGTTTTGAACTTCATGAGAAACATAGTTGCTCAGCACAAACAACTTTCTTTCTAAATCTTCCTCTGAGAGTTTGTCGTTTGCTCCAACGAAAACTTGCTCTATGTAAGGCTCTGCAGCCTTGCTCTCATGACCAGGTACTTGTTCGTCTATCGGAACCCATCTGTAACCAATAAGACTAAGTCCCATACTTTGGATGCATTTGTTAAGGACGGCACGACATTTTTCCCTGATCTGATAGTTTTTGGGTAAGTAAATCATGCCTACTCCATATGTTCCTTTTTTTGGAAGGTTGATAGCGAATTTTTCCAATTCACCCTTGAAGAATGCATGTGGGATTTGCGTGAGAATTCCTGCTCCATCGCCCGTGTTTTCATCACTACCAGTAGCTCCTCTGTGCTCCATATTTGTAAGCATGGTTAGGGCATCTTTTACCACCTTGTGGTTGGGGACATTGTCCAAATTGGCGATACATCCAACTCCGCATGAGTCCTTCTCAAATTCTTCGCTATATAAAGTCTTCTTCTGCATATTATTTTCTTCCAATTGCCGCTAAAACGACCACAAAATTATTATTTTCTCTACTGAATTAAAATAAAATAAGGTCAAATAGATAAAAATGAAAATATAATTTCAATTAAATGAAATTAAAGTTTTCGCGAATTTGTAAAATGTAAATTTAATTAGGAAATGATTCAAAACATTATGAGTCTCGCAAAGAATTTACATGAATGTTGCTTAATATTTAAAATACAGCCTTATTTGCGTTTAAATGCGATATTCATAAATAATTTACTGTCAGCATCTTTCAATTGATTCAATCGTTTTTTAATAGCTAAATATGGTGTTGGTTTTTTTGAGAGTCATTTTCCTTTTTCAACCCTTATTAAAATAGTAAAATAAACTGGGGTGCCTTTTTAATTGGCTTAATTAACTTGCACCCGATTTGATTAACCTGTTGGTTTGAGAAAACCTTCAGACTTGAGTCATATATCGCTCGATAATTTCTTTTATTGAGCCTTTAGAATCTTATTAATTAGTTACATAAATAATTACCTATTTAGATGAGTAATCACCCAAAAGATCAGAAAGCTGTAGATAACATAAGAGTGTTGTCTGTGGCCATGGTAGAAAAGGCTAAATCCGGACATCCAGGTGGAGCGATGGGAGGAGCAGATTTTATTCACGTGCTTTTCAGCGAGTTTTTAAGATTTGATCCGGACAACACGAGTTGGGAGTTCAGAGATCGGTTTTTCCTTGATCCGGGTCATATGTCTCCAATGCTTTATTCTCAGCTTTATTTATTAGGTAATTATTCCAAGCAGGATATAACAGACTTCAGACAATGGGGATCAGTAACACCAGGTCATCCTGAAGTCGATGTAGCTCGTGGAGTAGAGAATACCTCTGGCCCATTGGGACAAGGACATACCATGGGTGCTGGAGCTGCTCTGGCTGCCAAATTTTTAGGCGCAAAATTTGGAAACTGGATAGACCACAAGGTGTATGCTTTTATTTCTGACGGAGGTATTCAGGAGGAGATTTCGCAAGGTACTGGCCGTATTGCCGGTTATCTGGGGCTGAGTAATCTTGTCATGTTTTATGATGCCAATGATGTGCAATTATCCACTTACACCAATGAGGTGACCAATGAGGATACTGCGATGAAATATGAGGCGTGGGGATGGAAAGTGAAAACGATAGATGGAAATGACCATGATCAGATAAGAGAAGCTCTTAAAGAGGCAAATGCAGAAACTGAAAAACCTTTCTTGATTATTGGTAAAACGGTGATGGGTAAAGGTTGTAAGGATGCTGATGGTAATCCTTATGAAGGTTATTCGGAGCTTCACGGCAAGCCAGTGGGAGCTACAAAAGCATCCTATGAAAAGACAATAGAGGGCCTGGGAGCTAGTCTCGAAGATCCGTTTGTCATCTTCCCTGAAGTGGAGGAATTGTACAAGGAAATAAAGGATAAGAAAAGAGAAGAGGTAAAAGCCGCTAAAGCAAAAGAAAGCGAGTGGAGAGCAGCTAATACCGACGCAGCTAAAAAGCTGGATCTGTTTTTTAGTGGAGATATACCAGAAATTGATTTTTCAGCTATTCCTCAAAAAGAAAATGTAGCGTCCAGGGACGCATCGGCTGCTGTGATGGGTTACCTGGCAGGTAAGGTTGAAAACCTGATAGTTGCTTCGGCTGACCTTGCAAACAGTGATAAGACTGATGGCTATTTGAAGCAAACCAAAGCATTCACGCCGGGTAATTTTGATGCGAACTTCCTGCATGCTGGAGTTTGTGAATTTAGCATGGCAGCCATGGCCAATGGTATGGCGCTTCATGGTGGTGTTATTCCTGTTATTGGAACCTTCTTCATTTTCTCTGACTATCAGAAGCCAGCATATCGACTGTCTGCGTTGATGGAACTTCCTGTAATCTATTTATGGACGCATGATGCTTTCAGAGTAGGAGAAGATGGGCCTACCCATCAGCCGATTGAGCAGGAAGCTCAATTGAGATTGTTGGAGCAATTGAAAAACCACAAAGGTAAACGCAGTATGTTGGCTTTGAGGCCGGCTGACACTGCTGAAACCACAGTGGCGTGGAAAATGGCCCTGGAGAATAAAGAAACACCTACGGGCTTGATTCTTTCTCGTCAAGGAATCAAAGATGTACCAACTGATGGAGATAGATATCAGGATGCGCTGAATGCTGAAAAAGGAGCTTATAGAATCAAGTCATCCGACGATGCGGCTGTGACTTTGGTGGCCAATGGCTCAGAGGTATCTACTCTCGTAGCAGCAGCCGAATTGCTTGAAAAAGACGGAGTGAATGTAAACATTGTGTCGGCTATTTCTGAAGGATTATTCAGAGATCAATCTGCAGAATATCAGCTATCTGTTTTGGATGATTCCAAACCTGTATTTGGGCTTACTGCCGGACTGCCTGTGACATTGGCTCAGCTAGTCGGAGTAAAAGGCAAAGTGTTTGGTTTGGATCATTTTGGCTACTCTGCCCCAGCTGGTGTGCTGGATGAGAAGTTCGGTTTTACCGGAAATCAGGTTTACGATCAGGTCAAAGAATATTTGATTTCTCTTTAAAAGATTACCGACAACCTCGTTACTCAAAAACCCCGCTTCTTAGGAGTGGGGATTTTTTTTGAGCCAAGTTTATTCAACTTCTGTTGGTTAACCTCTGGAGTCATGTTTACTTTGGCGCTTTCCAATTTTCCATGAAAAAATTTTCACTACTTCTAATCACAATACTTCAGATAGTAAGCGCTCTGGCGCAGGATGCCGGGGGGGATGATTTTCCTTATCTGGGTGAAAGGCTTGAATATCAGATTAGCTATGGCGGATGGTTTCCACTTGGTTCTGCCACAGCTAGTATTGATTCTACTCTAAGTGAAAAAGACAGTGTAAAATACTTTGAAGCTAACCTGAGAGCCAAGACGGCCTGGTATTTGAGCTTTGTGAAAAATATTGATGATCTCTACATGTCTCAGTTGAGGGCCGACGATCTAAAGGCTATTTATTCGGAAGTACACACCACCAAAGGGGGCGAAAAGTGGGACCAAAAGAATTTCTTCAATTATGATTCCATGAATGTTTTGATTGAGGGGAGGTCAAACAGGCCAGACAAAGAGCGCAACCGAGAATGGCTACTGCCATTGAATGACCGCACATATGACATCATGGGTTCGTACTTGTTTTTCAGAGATTTGGAGTGGGAGTCTTTCGAAAAAGGTGATAGCGTGATGATCAGTACACTGGAAGATCATAAGATATGGGACTTTGGAATTGAGTTTGCCGGAAGGGAAAAAATCAAATTTCAAGGCGACCAATACAATGCTTATAAGGTCATAGTCCTGTTTCCTGTTACCAGAACCTTTACTGAAGAAAAAGCCGTTATGTTTTGGGTCATTGAGAAGGATGGAGTCAAACTACCCGTCAGGATTCATGCCAACATGAGAGTGGGAAGAATGAAGTGCGAACTCACAGAGTTTCAGGGACGGTACAGTCTCAAATAAAATCAATCATTATTTAGTTGTTGTAGTTACAAGAAGACCCTGTTCTGGGGAGTTCGTTGTGTTAGGTTGGTATATATATGTAACCAAAAGGGGTGTACTTAATACTATCAAATGATATCTTTTTATGATGAGTGTGATACCTCGTTAAGCCAAGAATGGGTGTTGTTGGGGTGTAAAATCCTATCGAAGGTTTTTATATATTTATCGAAATTCATACGATTTATCGCTAAAATATACTGTTACTTTGCGTTTTATTAAATTGTTATTAATAATGTGTTACTATTTTCTCAATTTCATTATGAAAATATTAAGTTTTGGAGGAAAAAGTAGAAATTTCACACATTGCGTCAAATACAATCAAATGATAGTATTTAACAGTTAATTTTTATTGACTATAACTAGCGATGAGTCTAAAAGGAATAATTTCCACCAGAGCGTTGATTTTTGGCGTTTTGAGTGGAATTAGTTTATTTATATACGGTCAAAGTTCGGTTGGAATTAACACTAAACAACCAAACTCAAATGCCGTTCTGCACCTTGTTTCTCCAAACTCTGATCAAGGGCTTCTTATACCGGCATTAAGATCGTCTCAAAGATTGGCAATGCCTTTGACAGTTGATGACGAGGGCTTAATAGTTTATGATGTAGAGGAGGGGCAGTTTTTTTACTGGCACAACCTTAATTGGGAGTCTCTTAATCCTATTAATGAAGATAATGACGCCTCGAACGAGTTGCAGAACTTGTCTTTTGACGGTAGCAATCTGAACATCTCCAGTGGCACAGGTCTGGATGTATCCGGTTGGGATACGAATTCTTCTGATGATTTTGATGGAGCATTTGGAAGCCTGAGCGGAGTTCCTGCAAATCTGGATATTGATGCTACCGATGATTTT
>JBDUYP010000009.1:0-281941 GCA_039944535.1 Cyclobacteriaceae bacterium | reverse complement strand
AATTGCTCAGACCAACGACGGTCGGAGGGAATGGATGCTTAAGAAGTTTGAGTTTGCGGCTAAGAGAGTTAGTAAAGGCGTGAATTATAAAGTTTGGCAAGATGGTTTTCATCCTATTCATCTCTCTTCAAACACCATGATCAACCAAAGGCTTGAGTATATTCATCAGAACCGGTCAAAGAAGGCTATGTTTACGAACCTGAGCAATATGTTTACAGCAATGCTTGTGATTATGTAGGGGATAAGGGATTGATTGCATTGCAAATGCTGGACTAGATTAGCACGCTTTGCAAAAGCGCGCTAGATGAATCGAATACATACACATGAATCCGGTTGTTTCAAGGTTTGTATCGGAAGCGGAACATTGGAAGTATAGCAGTGCTATTGACTGTAGTGGAGGAAATAGTTTGATCAAAATTAACTTTCTTGAATAAGGAAATTGTAGATGAAGCAGAACAATATCTTTATAGTTCTGCCAGAGACTATACGAGTATAAAAGGATTGATTAATATTGAAATTTAGAATAGGCAAGCGTTGCAAACGCGCCTGTGAGGTGGAAGATGCCACCATGCAGAGCATGGCGGGAACAGGGGTTCACATTAACTAATTCCAAACCTCATAATGGACGGTTTTCACAACGTTAGTTTTATCAACAAAAACACCAAGGTTACATTCTTGCACTGGCCCTAAGGCATCATACCCTTCCACAATGTTGCGCCCATTGATGCTAAAATCCCATTTCCCATCAATAAATAATATTTTAAACTCGTTGTTTCCTCTTAGTTTGACAAGCCTATTATCTAATGATTTCTTGTTATAAACTTTTTTTGAAGTTGGTGGAAATCCATGTTGGAACAAATTAATAATATCATTCTCTATGTTTCTTGTGAAATAGAGTCTTCTATCCGGACAACCATTACATCTCAAAAAAAGAATTATTCCATACTCACTGGGTTCAAAAACGGAGGGCTTAAAAAAGTCACCTTCAACACAAGTTAGCTCTGCTCTAAAAACCAAATCTTTTTCAAGAGAGAAAATTCCAGCATTATATGTTTGGTCCTTTGAATATTCTCCTCCAAGAGATGGAGGATAGGAGAAAAAATTATCATATGATACAACCTGTTCCATTTGGGCGTTTATTTTTTATTTCCACACAATGGCAATATTTTTTTCATAAAATGGAATTCGTTAAATATAATATATTTACACAGGTCGTGTGAATCAGTAAGCCTGATCAAAAACATCTAATTTCAAAAACCGTGAAATCGCACAAAACGACAAGGACATTTCTCATTGCGCAATTGTTTGAATAAATTCAAATTGTCAAAAAACAAATTAGCGCCTAATGGAAAATAATCTCACGCCTGCTGATCCATCTTCAGTCGATAAAAACCTTAGTAATCTCATAACCATTTATACGGGAGAGTTTCAATTGCTATACAACTATGTAAATGACAAAGACGCCAAGAAAATCACCCTGTTTCGTCTATCCATAACTTTGTTTTCAGCTTTTGCGGCCGCTACTATCGTAGCAGGCCCTATATTTTACGATGTTCTGGAGAAGACAAGTCCTCTCACTCTCCATCATAGGGTACTCTTACTTATGAATGCAGGTATCGCTGTATTAAACATGGCCATAGTGAAACAGTACCTGGAAGCCCATGTTGCGGTCCTTGGCGCCATGAAACAGGTCAACTTCCTGCGTCAGGCACAGGATTCCCTGATTTATAAAATTACAGAAAATAAGATGCCAGAATCACAGGCAGACCTGGAGCAGAAAGAAGGTAATTATGCTAAAATATGGGGTCAAAAGAGGATCCTACCACTTGATAATGAAAGGGTTGAGGCTGTTCAAAAAAAGTTTTTCAGCGGAGGCAATTTCACCACCATTATTATGGTAGCATTATCTATGGCCATATCCTCCATACCCATATTTATCTATTCATTCATGGATAATTGGCACTGGGAACTACTTGCCCACATCGGGGTTGTGATCCTATTCCTTTCTGGGATTGTTGTCACCGTAATACAGTTATTAAAAGAAGCTAAACTTAATCCGGATCAGGTATCAAAAGTTCTGTCAAAATAGGGGAAAATAGTTCTATTGGGCCAAATTGTTATTTCAACGGCAACATTACCATAGGCAATAACTGCAGGTTAATCAGCAATGTAGTTCTAGAAGGAAATGTTGTAATTGGTGATAATAACACTATTTATCCATTCACTGTAATAGGCACACCAGCGCAAGACCCTAAGTCAACTTCTTTGAATACCTGGGTGAAAATTGGAGATAACAATATCATCCGAGAGTTTGTCAGCATCAATAGAGGTACTGAGCAGGATAGCGAAGTGACTATTATTGGAAATCACAATACCGTAATGTCCTACTGCCATATCGGTCATGATTGCATCATCGAAGACCACTGTTCATTATCCAGCTATTGTGGACTATCGGGCCATGTACAGGTCATGCATCATAGCAAAATCAGTGGAATGTGCGGCATCAGCCAACATCTCCGCATTGGGGAATATTCATTTATAAGTGGTGCCAGCGCTGTAGTCAGAGATATACCACCATATTCTTATATAATGGGCACGAACCAAACACCTGCTATCAAAGGAGTGAATATTACCGGCCTTAAAAGAAACCAATTTGACCTGAAGAACATACTGGCCATACAGCAAGCCATGGTGACGTGGACAGGTAATTGTATTGAATATGATAAGGATGATTTGGTTAAAAAGTACATTGACCAGTTTATCACCTTCGAAAAGGGAACAAAAAAGGGTGTCTTAAAAAAAATATACGCATAACAATTTATCATACAGGTTGGCAGAATGTGAGATACGAGATCAAACCGGTAATCCAACCTTAACGGCACATAATTCTATTCCAGAATGCCCATTTCTTAAACAAATGTTAAAATCGCTTTACATATGCCTGATAAGAAATCAACCTTAAACCTCGATTTGCTAGCCTTAGCCATTTCCAGTCTTGCCTTCTTAACCTCGTTATTTACCTTTTATTATGAGTCTATTTCTGTCCGAGAAAAATCGCTTATCCGCATAAATGATATCGACATAGTATTAGACAGATTCAAACTGAATGGTGATATTGATTTCAACCTCATCAACCATGGAAATATTGAAGTACTATTAGAATCAATAGATATGACTTTTGCACTCCACAGAAAAAATGGGGACACCATTGCCACTTACAAAAGCACCAACTATCTCAACGAGGTGGTTGGGGTCAAAGAGATTAGCTCCATTAACCTTAAACCCACCTGCTTTGCTTTCTGGAATCCACAGGATAGCTCTATGGAAGGCCTCAATGCTGCCTCACGAATCAACCTTCAGAATCATGCGAGCATCAACTTTCAATACACGGTCATTGGAGGGGCGGGAACCAGGGCAACTAGTAAAATTGCAAATCTGAAACTGGAAAGTTCCATAGTCATGAATCGCTCCTTAAGAATGGACTCCCTTGAATCTGGCAGTGCAGACCTGACCCAGACAAGGGATCAATCTATGCTCCGGTTTGAATTGTTAGATAGTAAATTGATTCACAAGGTGGATTTTTAAATTCATGTTGGGAGATTCACAGTACTTTCCAAAAGAGTGGAGTAAAAACACCTGTTTAACAGTCAATTTTAAATAGGTTACGAAGCGGTTTTAGAACAAGTCTCCCCTTCAAGATTTTGTCAACATACCTTACTCCTTTAAAAACCTCTTCTCACGAACGTCATCTTCAATTACCTTAATTGCCCTTTCCGTAAGTTCAGTTCTTAGAGTGCTTCTGAGGTTTGAGATTATTTTAGACTTTACCCATCCCATAAATTTCGCTTTTAGTCTCCACCACTTTGGTGAATCTGATTCCACAAAACGAGCTAACATCACTTCGACAACCCTGTCTACCCTGGCAGAAATAAGTTTTTTATATCGATTGTTGATTGTTTGAATATCTATTGAAGGCATCTCTGGAATCGAGTAATGCCATTTTTTAGTATCGCTTTTTTCATCATCTAATATCATATTCATGTCCGGGATTATGGGCAAGTATGTTTTGCCACCCATGTTTATGATAAACCGATCTACCATATCCTTAGACCAACCTTTATGGATTGGATGAATGATTCCCTCTTCTGGTGAATACGGCATGCTGAAAAAAGCCCTAAGGAAATTGCGTGCATTGTTTCTTCCCAGATAGAAGTCATGATGCCTAAAATTAATATCCAGAAATCCTCCGAATGCCCTCAGTGTGCTGCTGGCTATGGGATAATCATAGGTTCCATCGATACCAGATCCATTTTGATTGATTTTATGTTTCACAGGGTATATTACTCCCCTGAAAGCTTTATTATCAAACTGCTCCATCATTTCGTGCCTTTTCAAGCGAGACTGATCCCATAATGCTCCGATGATTCTTGGTGCCATGTCAAGTAAATCTTTTGCCGGTTCCTGAGTGCTTTTCGGGTCATAAAAGTCTGGAAATGGATCAATCATAACGACCCCATACTTCTGATACTGCTCCTTAATCTTTTCTGTTTCTCCGTTTTTGGTCACCTCGTTGGTGTAATCAAAAGTGGCATCTCCGTACCTTGATTTCAATATTCCCATCACTTCACCAAAGGGTTCGTTGTTGATGGCTCCCCCATCAACAGTATCGCTAAAGTAGTTCTCCAGACTTCCGTTTATCCAATTAATATCTTGCACAATTGATGGTGAATCTGTCCCCATATCCCTTGTGATGAGTCTTCCTATCACATTTTTGATGTAATCAGGACTGAAAGAGTCCGAATCAAACGATCTGAACTTCAACCCAACCGGAAACGCCCCAGTAGCAATAGTAGCTTTGATTAGGTGTTTTCGAACTTTCGGGTCGTATGGGTTAAATGGAACATACTTATCCCAACTATTCCCTCCGTTTTGATCTAATCGGAAGTGCGAAAACAAAAAGTGCTCGTAGGTCGAATGACTTGGTGCATCTCTCAAGGCCTTAGATCCATTTGTATTGTTGGCAAATGATACTGAGAGCGGAACACCTTTCATCATTGCATGAGACAATAAAATCTCCAAATTGGATGAAATGTAAGCCGGCAAGATATTTGCAATATCTTCAGGATATCCATCCACAGTCAAAGCCCTCTCAGCTATCTCATCTATAAAGTCAGAATTAATGATAGAATAAACCATACCATCTTTCAAATCATCCGTCTCGAGTGCCTTTTGTAATGTCAGTTTATCATCATCTACTAGATTGACCCAGCTGTCATAAAAAATGTTATGATTCTTTGCTCCAACGTCATTTACTCTATCGTCTGTTACAGGGTTGATTTTGTTTTGTATCGCATAAAGTGCAGCCATACTGGTAGTCATTCCCCCAGCGGAAGTTCCACCCATAGCATCAATTAGAACCTTGTGTTTTGGCACTAGATCAGGATTTACTCCTTCAAGATCTCCGCGTTTAGCTTTGTCCCATTTTTCGAGGGTTTCAAAAATATAGTCCATTACTCCACCAGTGTAGCAGCCAGCCGAAACTGCGCCAGCCATGGTTATTCCCAAATGAAATGTTTCATCATCTGTACTAAAGGAATTGTGATTAACGCTCATTACGATTTGGTTTAGATGTGGTTATTAGTATAATAAATTTCGAGAATTCAAACTAGATTGTAAATACCCAAATTTGGGTATTTACAATCTTAATCACCCAAACCAAATCTGATCAAAAGAATTTCTCCAAAAGCAAGCAACTCACTATTGGGGCTAGCACGGAAAAGAGTATTTCCAGCAGCTCTTTATAAGAATGCAGTCCCAATAGTTCCTCACCTTCCTCTTTGTTTCTCTACCTGACCATTCTTTTCTTGATAACTATATCCATTAAATATAACACCGGAACATAAAATAGTATTAAGAAGAAGGAGAATATACCACCATAAATCACAACAAATTCTGATGGAAAAGACACTTCAAAGACACTTCCTCCCAAGGCCTCCAATACACTGAGGCACAACATAAACGAGGTGATGATGCCAAGACCAATATGGTCGAAGATGCTGAAAACAGGCCTCTTTAAAGCCCTTTAATTCACTAATAGAGAATATGTGTTCACTCGTTTCCATTTCTTGACCAAGTTTATATAACAAATCCACATTGCCGGATAGGCAAAGGACGAAAGCCAAAAAAAATTAGAACCACTAGCGTCAGAAGAATAGCACGGCCGTTATCAAGAAATAGGATTTGACGATATTCCATGATATTTGGAGGAAGTGAGATGATTTCTTTGACGCTGAAATGAGAAAAGACAAATACAATAGCACAGCCCAGAGTAGCCACACCCAAACTAACCCAAAGTTTCAGTGACATAGGAGTGCTGCGTATTTTAGATTGGATTAATTCCCAGAGCATGGGAAGTATGACTAGAGATATCGCTACGCTCATGGAAATAAGACCTATCCAAAGTAAAAACCTAGGGTGCTCATTAAAGTAAAACTTACGATTGGTAACCTGGCAGTCTTTACTCTCTATATCCATCAACTGGAGGGGTGGCATGCCTTGAGCCTGCCTCAGTGAATCCAGATGCCTAATTATTACAATCGGCTCCTGATTGTGCATTTTTGGTACACTTTTTTCCACTAAACTCAATAATGTGAAAGTAGTTATCGAAAATATCAAAACACTCCGAGCAGATTTAAGTAATTGGCTCATTTCCTTTGCGAAGGACGTGCACATAAAACAAAAAGGGGACAATTGGTCAATGATAAAATCGTAGTGAATCAGGATTTCGCTTTGAAGGGGACAACAAGAGGCTAAGTACTTTGACTTTGCCCTGAGTATCTATGATAAATTTCTAACGAAAGGAGCATTTAAGATTCAGGAGTTACAACCTAACAATTGCCAATTGCCTTCTTGTCAACGCGTAAACGCGTAAACCAGTAAATAAATTTATTTACGAATTTACAAATCAATTGATTAATTACTCAATTGCTAAATAACCCAATTAATTAAGTGATTACGCAATTACTAAATATCTCAATTAATTGCTTTATTTATTAACCAATAAATTGATTACTCAATTTACTCGTTGATCAACTCTTATAATCACTCTTCTATAAGAGCACACCAGTAAAGGAGAGAAAACGCATCAGCATGCGACCCAGATACAGCTCTCACAACTCAATAAATCAGAACCAAAACCTTCCTTCAAAAACCTTCAAACCCAAACCAATTAGCACCCAGACTAGCGAGCATAGCTGAATGATAAAACTAAGATTAGCTAGACCATGTAAGCAAAACAGACCTCTAGATCTCCAATTCAATAAAAAGCAAAAACTCCTGTAAAACAGAAAAGTCAAAAGCCACTAAGAACAGAAGAACAAGACTCCAAATTCTTACAAGAAGATAAAACTGATAATCAGAATCAGACTAAAATGTGAAAAAAATCGGATCACTGAAATCTTAAAATAATTCAAAAACGGATATCGCGAAAGCACAGAATATCAACTCCTGGAACAACCCCTATATAGTACCAAAAAGACTCAGTCAAAAAACGAATGAAACGTTAACAAAAAACTAGAACCGCAAGGTATAAAAAGCGCCTCGCGAAATTAAAATTTACACTTGACGCTTTTTAACCTTGATCTGATCATGGAAGAATCAGATAAGATATCAACCAGCACTTCGTTTGGATTTCTTTAAAAATTAATATCAGTATACTATGAGCACTCAAAGTAATAGAGGAAGATAAAAGCAAGCCGTGGTTCGAAAACCCGTGACAGTATGGCTTTTCCCTGAACAGATAGAAAAACTAGATTCAATGGCCGAGAAATACCACATAGATTCAAGATCCAAGGTGATCAAAACTCTAATTTTTAGAAAAAAACCAGACTTTTATGGTAAAGAATACCTTCAACTTACTACCCAAATAGCCAAAATTGGAGTTAATATCAATCAGATCGCAAGAACTTTCAATATGATGGCTAAAAGTAACCTTGACGAGGATCATCAAGGCCCATTGATTCAGGAATTATTTAAACAACTACATGCTATTAAGCAAATCTTAAGGGATGAGGGTAAATAATTAAAAAAAGAAATGCGGCCTTTGATCCAATTCTTTACACTCAATAGTAGGATCCTTCCCTATCACACAAGCGGTTGATATTTCTAAACAAAACATTTTAGAAGTTCTAAACAAAAACTCTAATTGCTTTGCCTAAGCCTTTTTGGGTGATTTTGCTTTTGTTGCAAATGGTTGACTCAAGGTATCCCATTTAATTGCTTGCTGAATAATCATTCCCCTTTCCGATTCGAGGAAATGATTATTCTTATGCAAACATTCAAAAAGACACCTTATCGAGAAAAACCAGGTTACTTCTATATCCTTCGGTTTAGTGAGAACAGAACCAAAATTGGGATTACCAACTTGTGGTCACGGCGCTTAAAACAACACATCAAAAAACAAAAAGGTAAGCCTGTTCAAATTTATCATATCGCCAAGTTTGAGCACATGTGGATGGCACGTATGACAGAAACGTGCCTGAAAAGAGTTCTTCAACACTGGATTATAGAGGGAACTAAAGAAGTAATAAGTGATCCCATATCAATCAAAACAGTGTTCGAGCTTTTTTACGTTGTGTCATCAACAATCGAAAAAGACTATGCAGACCCGGAAAAGGTCTTTTGTAACAAACATTTAAGGTCGGTAAATCAAAACCGGCTGATGAAACTAATCAATTCTAGAATTGACAAAGAGGTTCTCAACTTCCCTCCTGCTTTGAATGAAACAACTGACCATCTTTAGCAATTTTACTGAATAGTCTGTTCAATGTAACTTGGAAGAAAAGCGGAATTGTCTTGAAAGAAAAAACATAATTCAAGAACGTCCTCAGCATAGCTGTCCTTTTTAAATTGATCACAACTATTAATCCAATAAGCTGCATTAAAAGAATCGCATTTACATAGAGGGTCCCTAACTTATATCTTTCTGTTACCAGATAGCCATTCCACACATAGAGCTGATTTAAATCATACTGTCGTTCCATATCTGAGCGTTTATAGTAATTGAGCTTTTCGGGGTATATGCGAGCCCATTTCTGTCCCATTTCAAGAACTTGAACAGGTTGGTACTTCATCAAATAACCTATGGCATGTGCTTCCGTAGAACTATCCAACCTAACATTAAGTCGATCAACAGAAACTATTGGGTTTCGTTTGTAAGGCATCCATTCAGGCGCGGGGTTCGAATCTATTAGAAATGGAATCAGTATAACATGGACCAATCCCCAAATAAAAAAATTAATAACGCAGCGAATTATCATAGCTATTTATATTTAACTACTCTAAAGTAGTAACTTTGTAGGAGTAACGAAAAGAATTTCTTTAGCATTCTTTTACCGAATGCAACAAGAAGAAATCAATGCCAAGCTGGAAAGCCTAGGAATGAGACTTAAGGAATTAAGGTTGGAAAAAGGATATACAAACTACGAGATGTTTGCCTTCAAAAATGATATACCCAGAGCTCAATATGGTCGCTATGAAAAAGGTAGCGATTTGAAGCTTTCAAGTTTATTCAAAGTAGCAAAAGCTTTGGAAGTAACAATGGAGGAGTTATTTAAGGAGTTTGATTAAGGATAAACCTATTCATTCTTATTTCCTTAAGCTGGAGGGATGGTATTAAAGCGCACGATAATAATGGTATTTCATATTAATCCAAGTAGGTATGATTCTGCAGTTCGCATCTGATCTTCATCTGGAATTTTCTGCAAATGCGGAATATATCCAAAAACACCCTCTAGAGCCCTGTGCTGATACCCTGATTTTAGCCGGTGATATTACTTATCTGAATGATAAGTATTTATCCCATTCAATTTTCGATCAATGGTCACGTGATTATAAAGAGGTTTATATAGTACCAGGCAATCATGAGTTCTACGGAAAGCACTTCCCGGTTTCGGGAGTATTTCCCTATCTAAACATCGAAGTAAGAAGTAATATACGCTACCTCAATAATCAAACTATTTACTTGGGTGGAATTCGAATCCTTTTCACAACATTATTCTCTCATATCAACAAAGAGAAATCACTTGAGATAGAATACTACATCCGGGATTTTCATGGGACTAGATATTCAGAAGATTCTATGCTTCCCTTGACTATCAACCAATTCAATCAATGCCATCAAGATTGCCTGGCATATCTGAAATCAGAGATGGATAAACCCTTCTATGGAAAGACTGTTATAGTTTCTCACTTTGCGCCTTTCAACAAAAAATGGATAAAGGACTATCCATTTTTTCCTCATGATTTTTCGGCATTCTTTCACGCAGATCTCGAATGGATGTGTGAATCATACAAAATCGACCATTGGATATCTGGTCACACCCATATCCACTTCGAATCTTTTAAAATCTGTAATACTTGGATGTCTAGCAATATGATGGGGTATGTTGAAAGAAGTGAACATCAAAAATTTAATAATCAGAAGTTGATTGAAACTTAAATCAACCTCAATGACCTACACCAAACAAGTTGGCTAAAAGTGGTTACAATTACCTAAATGACGTACTCAGGAAGATAATCAGCTGACTCATGAGTAGTTATCCAATGAACTCTCGCCGGTTTTCGTGATAGTTTTCTATTTTACAAAACGGGAAATTAAAAAGCCCCGTATTGGAAGACGAGGCGACTTGAATATTTTATTCACTTTGATAATGATGTTAATCGCGACCGGCCAGGTTCTGCAAGCTGATCTAGCTTGGAAAGTGGACGGAGTTGAGACCATTGATTCATTTAAGTTAAATTATACAAAAATTATGTTGAACTTAAATACTATTCATATTATTGCTAATTTGGTCGTCAATAATGAATGATAGAATTAATAGGATAAAAGAAGTGCTTGTCATTCAAGATAAATCTCAGAAATAGTTGGCAGAAAAAATAGGTGTCAGTCCTACTTCAATGACTTTTATTTGTAACAATAAATCTCAACCTCATTTGAAAGATTTAAGAAGATTTTAGATGTGGACATACGAGAACTGTTAGTGAATACTAAGTGATTATCTAACATATTAAATATCACTTTGAATGATAAAATTTCACTTTTGTAAGGCGTATGAAAAGAAGGTACAAGGACAGTCGTACGATACTGTTATAAAGACTAAGATTCTTGAATGGAGTTCAAGAAATAGATTAGTGAATACAGGTAGTTTACACGATTATGGCAATGGACTATACACTTTAAAGACTCGAAAACCACAATCAAGAGTTATAATTCAAAAAACAAAGGTCTCTAACAAAACTGTTCACTTTGTTCGTGATATTATCACCAATAAAGACCTTGATTTCAGATTTAGTATTTATATACATCCTTTCTTAAAAAATGGAGAATGGTTAAATCAAAACCCTTTACCCCCATCTGATATTGACGATTTTGATAAAAACAATCTTTCTGAATCTGAGAATTTAAATCAAATTAAAAGATCATCACCTCCTACGGAGCTTACTCACTGGCTCGCTGATTATAAACTTAATATCCAATATGACATTTTTGAGACTCAAGAATGGGTTCGTTATGCCTTAAGTGAATCTGAAACTGAGGGCATGAGAGATAGAGACGTTAAGTCTTTTGCAACATTAATAGAAAGAATAATAGCTGATGATCTAGGTGATTCTACCGAGGAAATACCATCATTAGGAATAAATATTTTCTCAGCTATTAACGGTAGTTTCGGAATTTTCTACAGTATAGTTGAGGTCGAAAATGTAAATAGACTGATTCTATTCAATGGAGCTCATATTGAAGCTCAGAAAGACTATTGGAATCAAGCAAAAGAGATTGTTAAGAAAACTGATTTTAAGGTAGACAACACAATCGATAGTTTATCCCGATTTGCCTACCGCGCTTACCCTAAGTGGACTTTACAAAGCGATGATCTTTGGTTTGCCATTCAAAAAAATGATGAATTGAGTAATCTATCTCTTACTCAAGATCAATTAGTATTCTTTCAAAACTTCAATTTTCCATATTATATAAACGGACAAGCAGGTAGTGGTAAATCAACAATGTTGTACTATCTCTTCTCAAACGCATACTGGTATCAATGTTCTAATTTGATCAGTGGTGAGGTACTTTTCCTAACAGAGAATCAACAATTACTTGAGCACACTCAAAAAGCTGTTTTTGATTTATTAAGTAATAATCCGGAATTTGATGGACTATCAGCTTTGCAAATATCCAGCGTCGAAAAGAATTTCAGATCATTCCGTGAATTTTTGGTATCGTTGGTGCCTGATGAGGATAAATCTCTATTCAATATTCGCAAATATCTTGATTTTTCGCGATTTAGGGAGCTTTATGAGTTATCATACCTAAGTCAAAGTGTAAAGAGAAAATACACATCTGAAGAATGTTGGTTTACTATTGTCACATACATATATGGATATGATTATTCAAAGCAGATTTCAAGCTTAGAATATGAGTCTGAGGTATTTGAAAAAGCCAAAAAAATTCCTCTTGAAAAATTTCGCGGTATAGAGAAGCATGTACTTCCTTTTTTTAAAAAATTAATTGAAGAAGAGGGATATTGGGATAAGTTAAAAGTACTTCGCCACCTCCAGGAAAACAGTACTCCAATACCAAAATATAGTGTCGTAATCTGTGATGAAGCACAGGATTTCTGTAGAGTAGAATTGAGATTTATCCTTAAGTTATCTGAATTTCTTGAATACGAATTGAGCGAGCTACAGCAAATACCCATAGTGTTTGCCGGTGACCCAAATCAAACTGTTAACCCAACAGGTTTCAGAGAGCGTGAAATGACTGAAATGCTTCATACAGAGCTGAAGGAATTAGCGCATTTTGATTACAATAAATCCGAGAGTATTTATAATCCAGTATACAATTATCGATCAACTCAATCTGTTGTCTCCCTAGCGAATTTCATTCAATATTATAGGAAAAAGAATTTCGATATCAGGCTTGTTAGACCTCAAATACCTAAGAGGCCAGAATCTACACCCCAGCCAGTACCAAATATACTTTTTGATTATTCTGCAATTTTAGAAAATGACGGACTGAAAATAGATTTGATTGAAAAAATCAAGTATAAAGTGTTTATTGTACCTGTTGATGCAGATGAAAAAGATGATTTTGTTTCAAAGCATGAAATACTTTCAAGTGTAAAGGATGCTGAGATAAAAACTGCCGTTGAAGCAAAAGGTGCTGAATATGATCAAGTGGTTCTTTATGGTTTTGGAGAATTTTACAAGAATAATTTCGGAGATACCATTCTTAATGAGGACAATATTTATGGTGAAGATGAAAGCTTTAGAAGAGCTTATTTTTTTAATAAGCTTTACGTAGGAATTACACGAGCTAAGAAAGAACTCATCATTATAGATAATGATTCTTGCAAAGATTGTTTTTGGAAGTCCTTAGTTAACTATTCTTCAATTACGGACTCAAATTGGAGAGAACTAACTACGCTAAGGGACACAACAATAGAGTATAATCCAGATACTTTAAATGGTGTAATACCAAGTTCTAGAGAAGATGCATTAAACAATGCGCACAAAGATAAGGATCAAGGGATTTATGATTCCAATCCAGCACGATTGAAAGTTGCAGCTAATCAATTCTTTAAATTGGGAATAAAAGACGAGTATTTTATTTGCCTAGCACTATATGAAGAGATAAGAGAAAATTGGCTAGAGGCAGCTCAGCATTATTTAAGATCAGAGCTAAGAAACAGAATGCTAGAAGATGCCGCTAGATGTTTTTTTATGGGTGAGCATTTTGAAGATCTAAACAAGAAAATTGGTATCCTTTTAAGATCAATCAACCAAGATGTGAGAATTGTAATCTCCAAACTAATGTCAGGAGTTAACTGGTCCGTCGATGATATTGAGATATTAAGCAACAATAGAGATACTTTAAGGATACTAACAAAGGATGTTGCCTGGAGGTCTACATTTATTGAAAAATTAGTTGAAGACTCATTTAATAAGCGAGATGTTCTAATTAAAAAAGATTTACTTGAACTATACTATGTATTAG
Organism: Cyclobacteriaceae bacterium; assembly: GCA_039944535.1. Lineage (GTDB taxonomy): Bacteria > Bacteroidota > Bacteroidia > Cytophagales > Cyclobacteriaceae > JAMZMI01. The sequence continues at coordinate 267,888 of JBDUYP010000009.1, read as the reverse complement.
CAACTAATCAGGATTATAATCTTTGGGGCTTAATTGGTGATTTAAGTTTCCAATTAAATGACTATGAAAGAGCTATCGAAGCATGGGATAGATTAGGATCTATTGATTCAAGGGAATACGCTCTGGCCAAGATTGAGCTTTGTAGTTTGCAATCCAATAAACAAGCAAAGGTTAAGTGGATTAATAGACTAATTCAGTTTGAATCTGACGAGAATACAAAGCAGTCTTTAGAAGATAAGATTATTCAAATTCACCAGTCTATCGATGAACCAGTAAACGATAATCCTCTTTACTTACTTGCTGTTTATTCGGCCTATCTAATAAGACATCCTGATTCTGATACTGCATCCATTGGAATTACTATGGAAAGGGCTTTTCAAGAAAATTTAAACTTATTGATAGATGGTTACGAAAAATTGATAAATCAAAATAGACTTAGCCCGATGGTAATGGATCATGTTATCCACAGATGGGCGAAGAACAAGCAAAAATTCTCTCTCAAACTAGGTCAATTAAATTCAGAATGGATTGATCAATTAAATGACGATTATAAGTCCGTATGCAAAAAGAATTCAATAACATTTAGAAATTTCACTATGGATGATTTAGAAGATCTACCTGATTTACCAACAGAAATATCACTTAATCCGCCAAACCATATAAAAGATGTTACTATCCGAGGCTTTAGAAGATTCAAAGAAATAACGCTCTCTAATCTCGGTATGTATAATCTAATAGTTGGTGATAATAATGTGGGAAAAACTTCAATTCTTGAAGCTTTGTTGTTTGACTCTGACAAAGAAGTATTCTTTATGAATTTAGCCTACGCTTTTGCAGATCGAAGGAATCTTCCTAGGATAAAAGAAAATATCGAGGAAAATGAAAGGTATTTCATCCCTCCCTCCTTTGTCAAAGCATTCTTGCATCATGATTCAAAAACTAATAGAATAGAATATTCAATTTTCGAAAAGCGATCAAATTGGAATTATGCTTTGAAAGAAATTCCCCTACCTCAACTTAAGAAACTATTATCCCAAAATATTGGAGTTGATGCGAACGATTATTTTGGATTTGAAGCAAATTCGAAACTTGATTTTATTGAATTACCACTTCTACTAAAGCAGGTTCTTCCATCAAAAAGTCTTACCAACCCTATGGTCCCTTTTGGAAAGGGTTTTAATAAAGACATTGCTCAAGTTTATTCTGATAAAATAGATAAGGTTAAAAGTATCAGGCAGGAATTTGTAAAAAACATGGAGGTTTTTATCCCAGATATTGAACGAATAATTGTAGATACTGAAAGTGGTGAAATATTGATAGAAGAATCTGGTAAAGACAAAGGACATGAACTTCACGAATATGGTGAAGGGGCTAATAAGTTATTTAGGATTTTGGTACAACTCACCTTACATAAGGGAAAGCGTCTTCTTATCGATGAAGTAGATGCAGGAATTCATTATTCCAGATTTTCTGATTTTTGGAAAACAATACTTCAATTCGCCTTGATAAATGAAACTCAGGTATTTGCAACTACACATAATTTGGAGTGCTTGAAATATTTTGATGAAATTCTTCGGGAGGAAGATTTTGAATCATTACAAGAAGAATCAAGGGTTATTACACTCAAAGAACTACCTGACGGTAGTGTCAAATCTTATACTAGGAATTTCGAAGAGTTTAATTATGAGCTTGAGAATGATATGGAGTTGAGAGGAGAATAGAGCTATGAATAAATGTGTGATCATAGTTGAAGGTATTGCAGATGCGGTTTTTATAAATGATTTGATTGGGACTATTCTTCCCAAGGATGAGGCAAAGTTTGAAGAAACTGTCCAATTTCAGCGCGGTAAGAAGATACAAACAAGTATCTACAGAGACATTAACATTTTTGTTGCGGGTGGTTGTACCAGTATAAGAAAATACAACAAACAGATCGCGGGATTTAATGATGAGGGTTATAAAGTTATTATGCTTCAAGATGCAGATAGTGAAGAAAAAGATAATCATCACGGTGGTGTCACTAAAAGAATTAAATACTTAAATGAGATAAAGGCTGAATTCAAAATCGAGTTTGAAGTCTTTCTTTTTCCTAATAACTTAACTGATGGTACTTTAGAAACAATCTTACTTTCAATTAGTGCAGATGAATTATACAACAAGTTCTTCAAGTGCTACGAAGGGTATTCTAACTGTGTGAAAGAAATTAATAGCGTTAATTCTAAGGAATTATTAGAAGAGAAGTATCTGATCTATAATTATTGTCAAGTTTATCAAGGCAATGAAATGTCAAGCGAAAGAGATAGAAGATACGTTTCGGAATTTTGGAACTTGGATCATTCAAATTTGCAACCATTGAAGGAATTCTTGATCAGTGAATTAGACATTTAAGCTTTTAAATGCCGAACACATTCACCACTCTCCTGCCCGACTACCAACGTTCCTCGCTTCAGTATGGTAATCCTCAGACTAGCCGTCCGCCTCGTAACGAGTGGCAAAGGAGTGCTCGTTCCTGCCAAGAAATAGAGTACTCGTTTTTAATTGATGTTAGAGGCCATGACGGCCGTCCGCCCCTAAACTATTAATGCCAACCCTGGGGCAGTACATGCCGGGCAGACGCTCTGTACTTTGCTTGTATCCCTAACGCTTTCTCCCCAGAGCATACTTCAGTGGTAAAAATGTAAGTTCACTTTACCCTAGCCCGTTTTTCCCTGCCCCAGAGCGTACTTCAGTCGCCCCAGAGCATCATTTCATTCCCCTAGCCCATTTTTCTCGGTCCGAGAGCATACTTTAATTGCTTGAAAGAAATAAGAAGTCCGCTGAACAAAGACGTTTAAGAGAGATCGAAGAGGCCAAACAAAGAGAACTTCAAAGAATAAGAGATAATGAACGATCCAGATTCAATAACATCTATTCTAATATCGAACGTTGGAAAAAGGCTCAAATCATTAGGGAATTCTTGAATACTGCTAGCACTTCCCATTCAGATGAGGACCGTGAGTGGATTTCTAAAAAAGCAGATTGGATAGATCTTTTAGTAAATAGAGAGGATGATATATTGGGCTTTTTTAAGGATAGTTTACAATGAATCTCTAATAAGGCTTATTAGTTTTTCAGGTTTAACTTCAAGAACTTCAGCAATCTTAAATATAGTAGTCAGTGTTGGTTGTTTATGGCCGTTCTCTAATCTTGATATATGTGTGAAATGGGATCCAAAATAAGAGCTGTTGGTATCTAGTTATTTAAGCTGACCAAAGAGCATAGTGAGATACTCGAAAAAGCTCTGATAAACATTTAAATGTTGTACCTATGTTGTACCCTTTGATCTAAGAAACGGTTTTAAAAGCCTCATAAAAAACAAAACCCTCTGAAAATCAGAGGGTTTTTTAGTAGCGGGAACAGGACTCGAACCTGTGACCTTCGGGTTATGAGCCCGACGAGCTACCAACTGCTCCATCCCGCGATGTGGACTGCAAAAGTAGTACAAGAATTGAGAGATACCAAACCATGATTACTTATTTGTTAAGAAAATTTGATCCTCGCTCGATCTTCAAGCAAAATCATCGGATATTGCGGTAAATATGGATGCAATGAAGGATTTCAAGTCAGGGTTTGTAACGATAATGGGTAGACCCAATGTGGGCAAGTCCACACTGATGAATCAACTCACCGGTGAGAAGCTTTCTATCACGAGTAACCGTGCTCAAACCACCAGACATAGAATATTTGGCATCATAACCTCAGACCAATATCAGATCGTGTATTCGGACACTCCCGGCACTCTGGATCCAAGTTACAAGCTGCAAGAAAAGATGATGAAGTTTGTAAAGATGTCTCTGGAGGATGCCGATGTAATCATCTACATGGTGGAGTTGGGAGAAAAAAACAACAGTCCTGAGTGGCTCGAAATGGCAAAATCTACTGGTATCCCAATCCTGTTTGTGATCAATAAAATGGATCTGGGTGTTGGGTCTCAAGCTCACGACAAGGCACTCTACTGGAAAGATGAGATCCCTGATTTTGAGCCATATCTGATATCAGCGGCTACTGGTGAGGGCACTAAGGAACTGCAAGACAAAATTGTGGAGCTACTGCCCATACACCCTCCCTACTTTCCTGAAGACGAACTCACGGATAAATCCGAAAGGTTTATCACCAGTGAGGTGATTCGTGAAAAGATATTTCTGCAATACAAACAAGAGATACCCTACAGTTCTGAGGTGGTGGTGCATGAGTTTAAAGAAGATGAGAACATCATCAGAATCATGGCGGATATCTATGTGGAACGTGATAGCCAAAAGGGAATAATCATTGGCAAAAAAGGTGAGGCAATCAAACAACTGGGCATGGCGGCTCGTGTAGATTTGGAAGATTTCTTTCAGAAAAAAATCCACCTGGAAACCCGCGTGAAAGTAGAAAAAGACTGGCGCAAGGACGACCGAAAGCTTTCGAGGTTTGGATATTAAAAAACAGAAAAGTCTAAGAAAGAATACTCTGAAGAAAAATCTTTTTAACTGAACTCACTCGACGCAAACCCTGTTGAGCCTACATGGAATGGCGGCAGCACGGTGAATATGCGCGGACAGCCCGAATACCAGCAAGTCGGCAGTGATCCTGTTCTCTCCAAATCAATAAAAGCGGAAAACTATGCGTAGTTTTGCGTTTCGAAATTTTAACTAAGCAACAGTGGCAAATATTGTGGCGATCGTTGGGCGACCCAACGTTGGAAAATCAACACTTTTTAATCGATTAATTGAGCGTAAGCAAGCCATCATGGACAATGAGTCTGGGGTGACCAGAGACCGTCATTACGGCTATGCTCAGTGGGTTGGGAAGCAATTTACGGTGATTGATACGGGTGGTTATGTAGAAGGGTCTGAGGACATCTTCGAGGGGGCTATCCGATCGCAGGTAAAGGAGGCACTGGAGGAGGCCAACGTAATCATCTTTATGGTGGATTGTATCACGGGACTGCACGGTCTGGACTCTGATTTTGCCAATGTAGTTCGTGAACTTAAAAAACCGGTTTTGATCTGTGCCAATAAGGCCGATACCACGGAAAAATCCTATGCAGCAAATGAGTTTTACGCGCTGGGTCTGGATGCGGAAATATTTCCGGTGGCAGCTGCAAGCGGAAGTGGCACGGGCGAGCTGCTAGACGAGGTGATCAAACACTTTGAAGAAGAGTATGAGGAAGAGCGCGTGGATGACGTACCGAGAATTTCGATAGTTGGACGTCCAAATGTTGGTAAATCTTCATTTTTGAATGCACTACTGGGAAAAGAGCGCACCATAGTGACTGACATTGCCGGCACGACAAGGGATGCCGTTGACAGTAGATATAACCTGTTCGACAAGGACTTTGTCCTGACCGACACAGCCGGAATCAGAAAGAAATCCAAGGTGCATGAGGATATTGAATTTTACTCTGTACTGCGAGCGATTCAGGCGCTACAAGACTCTGATGTATGTGTGGTGGTGCTCGATGCTCAGAATGGCATTCAAACCCAAGATATGAACATCATAGGGCTGGCACATAAGTATAAGAAGGGTATCATCATCATGGTGAACAAATGGGATCTGATAGAGAAGGAAACCAACACGGCTCGTGATTTTGAGAAGGAGATCAAAGACCGGCTAGGTGTGATGTCGTACATCCCGATCATATTCACAAGTGTACTGAACAAGCAGCGGATATTCCAAACCATAGAGCTGGCTCTGAATGTGGCTGAGAATAAACACAAGAAAATCACCACCTCGCAACTAAACGATGTAATGCTAAAGGAAATAGAGCACTACCCACCTCCTGCTGTGCGTGGTAAATACATCAAGATCAAATACATCACACAGCTGCCTACTCCTAGCCCGACATTTGCGTTTTTCTGCAACTATCCTAAGGATATCAGAGAGTCTTATGAGCGGTTCCTCACCAATAAGATTCGAGAACATTTTGGGTTTGAGGGCGTGAATGTAAAAGTTGTGTTTAGGAAAAAGTAGTTAATGGTTAATGGGGTGAACCTATTTTTTGAAGTTGGTTTATCCATTTTAAGCTAGACTTTCTGAGATTAAACTTTGAGTGCTATAAAACCAAACTCACATGAACAGGTCTTTGAGCGGTTCGTGCCGGAAAATGCTGTACAGTACTGCAGCAAGCTTTATGACTATTTTGGGTTTGAGTTTAAGATTAAGAAAAGTCGGCAGACCAAACTTGGTGACTACAGGTTTGAAAGAGCCTCTGGAAAGCACACCATCACCATAAACAACGACCTCAATCCTTACGCTTTTCTGGTTACGTACATCCATGAAGTAGCCCATCTGGTTACTTTCAAGGAACACGGGAGAAAAGTGAGTCCGCATGGCGCTGAATGGAAAGAGCGTTTTAAGAAAGCAATGGAACCTGTGCTCAATGAAGAGGTCTTCCCTCCTAATGTGCTTTTGGCTCTAAAGAATTATTTCAAAAATCCGAAAGCGAGCAGTTGCTCAGATCCTGTTCTCTACAACGTGCTCAGGCAGTTTGACCCGCCAAGTGATACGATACCGCTCAGTAAAGTATCCATCGGGAAGGCTTTCGTTTTCAATGAAAAAACATACGTGAAGCTGGAGAAAAAACGCACAAGGAGTGTTTGTCAGGAAATGGAAAGCAAAAGAAAATATCTGATCTCTGAGATTGCTTCTGTGGAAATGCTAGATGCTGAGTCTACGTGACATCAGGGAATCAATCAAGCCAAATACAGCTGTGGGGGTCATTGTACGCCAGTTGATAAGCTGGAGTTGCCCTCCGAAATTGACGTAGTTATCAATTTGATATATGGCCATCTCCTCCTCCACAAAGTCCCTAAAATTCATCGCCACGATCCAGCCCCCGCTTTCGTCGGGGCGGGCATCTTCTACATCGTCGAACCACTCCTCATAATAACTATCATCACTGCCGTGAAAATTGAGGATGTTTTCCCCTATCAGAATAAATTTATTCACGCCAAGCATGAGAAAGTGCTCCACAATATTGCGTTTCAGGTGCATGATGTCATTGTTGAGCGCATCGTTCCATTCGCCTAGCAGTTCTATAATTGTATAGCCTTCATCATAATTGGCATAGAGGACTTTTAGATACAGAGTTTCCGAACCAAAAAAATCCCATCCCGGATCAATGAAGTAACCATAGATATTCTCCGAGTAGAGATCATAGTTGTACTCTTTTCCATGAAATGGAGAATCTGGATCGGCCGCCGAATCATAAAACTTAAGCCAGTTGAGATATGGTTCTATCTGGTGCATCTGATCTCAAAGGAAACAAAAAAGGGGCTCAAAGGCCCCTTTCATTATAGAAAAAAATGTGTCTTATTGTTTTATCAATTTGGAGTAAAATACCTCCTCATCCGTGGTAGTAAGAACGAAGTACAGCCCCTTCTTCAACGACGAAACATTTAATGACTTGGATAATAGCTGCTCCAAAACAAGCTTACCTTCCTGATTATAAACCTCAACTTTGACTAATTCCTGATCTCCGATATTAATACGAACATCAGACACTGCCGGATTAGGGTAAATCATATCAGACTTCTGTCTGGCACTGCTCAAAACTTCGCTACTTCCCGCTTCAATCACGTCGTTTTCTGAACGTGGAGAGATTTGATAGTCAGAGCCAAATTGCCCCACAATTCCGATAATATCAAATTCGCCTTCCGGCACAAGAGTTCCAACAAGTGGGTGACCTGAAGATCCAATTCTAAAGGTCATTTGGTCATCTCCATCGTAGATAGTAAAATTCCCAGCCGAACCACCTCCTGCAAAAGTCAAGCCCGGCTTATCAAAATACACCCCTTTTATAATCACCAGTTGAGACTCCAGGTGTTCTCCCACTTCCGTAATGGTTGTTTCTTTGGGTGCTGGCATGCTCGCTCCCTGGCTAATCAGCGAAATCACTATCGGAGACTCCTCAATCTGCAGCAGGTCATTGTATTCTGACAGTCCACCGCTGACTACCACACTGTCTCCCTGCACAAGATCTGAAGACTCGTTCCCCGCATCAAAGCTTCTCACCACTACACCAGCAGTTCCGTCATAAATCACACGACTATTACCGCTATTATTTCCTTCATCTATTACAACTCCGGTTACCTTAACTACACTCCCGAGGCTCTTGCTCCGCGCCTCGCTTATGGTCAGGATAGCTTCTTTTCCTTCTGTCCCCTTCACGTTCAGTGTCACATCATTAGCCCCATCTGTAGAGTGTGTCACGGTTTTTTCATACTGTGCTCCATCTTCCTGCTCCGGAGTAAATTTCAAATAAATGATAAAGGTCTCCTGGCTCTCTGCGCTAGTGTGACTTAGGGTTATTTGATCAGCAAAAGTCTGATTGTCTATAGAAAGTGAAAAAGGAGCCTCAACAATGACAGTAACATCTGCGGTCAGGTTATTGCCATCAAGCGTGTACTGCTGAGTAAAAGATTCTCCAAAAGCAACTCGCCCAAAATCAGACGAAAAATTCAGTTGATCAACGGTCAGATATGGATCCGATGAGCTACCCCAGATGTCAGCCACCCACTCCGGGTGATCTACAAATGGATTTCTATTATTCTGATAACCGTAAGCCTTTTCGTGTCGGTCTATTTCATACTGATCAACAGGATCACTTTCGTGCCACAGAATAAGTGTACGCAACACTCCTAACTCAGGATCTCCAGTAAAAGTTGCTCTATCCACCAGGTCAAGATCTAGTCTTCCGCTTTCATATCGCATATCCATATAGAATAGGATTCTGGCTACATCTCCTTTTATCTCATCTCGAGGCTCGAAAAAATCTGCTGTAGTATAAGTATCGGGAGCTTCTCCCTCTTCATTCTCAGCAATATTTTCCACATCATCAAAATCCTTGTTGCTCTTAGATATATTAACTGTAGCATCTGATGGGCGTAGATTATGAACATCAGTATATGCGGTATCTGAGTTGCTCGAAAATCCATGTGAAGAAGGCCATGTATGTTCCCTATTCCAAAAGTCAGGCTCATTGTTACTAGCGAAGCTTTGCTTGGGTATAGAGTTGTTTTTATAAAACAGAATGATGTTATCCGGGTTATCAGGGTCTTCGTCCAAGTCTGGCAGAATAGTATCCCTGAACTCAGAATAGCTCCTCTTGGTATGATTTCTTGAAATCTGGTGAAGTTTGACCTTCAGTGCTTCACCTGATAATGAACTTGTGCCATCATAATAGCCATCGGGTATGCTTTGGGCATACAAGCCAAGTGATGCAAAGCCCAGGATAAAAGCAATAAAATTCTTCATATCTAATTACCAAATAAAAAGGGAAGCATATGCTTCCCTTTAAAGTGAATTTTAAATCTATTTATTGTTCGAATAAAACGTATTCTCCTCCTTCAAGAATGACGTAAAGATCGGCAGTTCCATTACCTGGCTCCCAGGTATCATAAGTCACCAGATACTTCTGTCCCTCCTCAGAGTTCGGGTATGTATCTTTCAAATATTGAGTAATGGCATCAAATATTTGAGCACTACTCCAAAGTGAAATATCAAAATTATCATAAGACAACATACTTTCAGAGCCGGCAGGGTTAGAAGTAGCAGTAGCTGCCCCTATCGCTTGATAAGCTGTTGTAAATCCAAGATCAATCTTAATTGTGTTGTCTGGCACCCAAACACCCTCTATTAATCCGAAGCTAAGAGATTGAGGCGTAACCTGAAATGCGTCACCATAAATAACCCATTCTCCATCCGCAAGCGTGAAATGAGCCAGGTCTTCTACCACGCCACCATCATAGTAAATGTAACCAACAAGAATGCTAGTGCCTTCTTCTGCGAATCTGAAAGCTTCAGGTAAGTAGGTAGGAATTTTAGCCTCTGCCTCATCTACATCACTAAAGTTAGAAAATGGTTCCTGAAAGAAATCCTTGTAAGTATCACTTGGTAAATTCCAAACGTACATCCAGCCATAAGCTGAAGTTTTTACCACTCTATTTACAACATCATATTCAGTATAACTACCATTGTAATAATTGTGAGTCACATCTATGTATGCACCAGTAGAAGCATCTGGCATTTTATATTCGGCGAAAACCCCAAGGTCTTCGTCCAAATCGTCAAAATTACCATATGAATAGCCCAATGCATCATAATCAGCATCTGAAACAGTAATTTCTGATCCAGAACCAAAGTATGGAGAACTTCCATTATAAACATCATAAGTTACCACTGCTGAAGACCCATTACCCAGGTGGCCAAAATTGGCAGCCATAATGGTAGGTACTTTCTCTTTGGCTTCATCTTCACCTCCAAAATTCGGAAATGAATTATCTACAAGCTCATAATCATCCTCGGTAAGCGTGTATTCAAAATCCAAGACAAGACCTGGATCAGTTGCATCCAGCTCATCATAGGTGTCTCCTAAAGGCTCACAACCAAAAGTTGAAATCAAAGCAAGCCCGAGTATTATATTATATATTTTTTTCATGTTCTTTTCTTTTTTCAAAGACCTTATTCAAGATCACTTAGAAATTGAGTTTCATTGAAATGGTGTACGTTCTTCCAAATCCATAATAGACTTGAGAACTATTGATTGAATTGGTATCTGAGCCTTCAGCAATGTATTCCGTATCCAATATATTGTTTACGTTTCCTATGAGCATGGCATCAAGATTTCCAAGTTGGAAATTAAACTTGGCAAATGCATCAATTGTCATATAGCTAGGCAGTTCTAGTGGCTGTACAACCTTTCCATTGTCAGGAACATCCGTTCTGTTGTTAGGATCGTACTCTGCATATAGTTTGTCAAAGTAGTTAGCATTGGCACTGATTTTCACACCATCAAAAACCTCATAGCTAACACCAAGTGCATATGTATGCTGTGCTACATCACCAACTTTCAATCCGCCTATGTAGAGCTTATCAAATGTGCCTACAGTATCTTGATTGTCGTCAAGGATAACCTGACCGTCAACATCGTTTAGCCATTCCCAGTCACCGAGTGACGCCATACCATTGATAGTAAGTTTAGGTGTTGGCTTGTACTGAAAGTCGATTTCAATACCCTGATGAAGGGCATCCACTCCCAACAAACTTGCATTATAGATCAAATCTCTTTCATCCACATCTGTGGTAGCAGGATCATCTACCTGAGGAGAAAACGACTCTGTCAACGTTCTGTCCAACCATGATGTTCTGTATGCATTAACATTAGCATTAAAGGTTTGGCTTCTATAAGTATAACCTAGCTCGTAAGAAAGAATTTTTTGATTCTCTACAGCGTCATTGACAAACTGGTCATTGTTAAGGTAAACACCGTCAAAATCCGGAGCTTTCTCGAAATAACCCAAATTGGCAAAAACAGCATGATTTCTATCCAATCTATAGTTCAGACCTGTTTTGATTTGATATCCCAGATAGTTAGCAAAGTCAGTTTCCTGAAGTGGATCTGAATCTAAGTAACCGAAATAGTCAATTCTTTGATAACCAGTGTTAGAAACTGAAAGTGTAAGGAAGGCGTCTATCTTACCTTGAGTATATTCTCCTTGCAAGAATCCTCCTGTCCAGTTTACAACTCCGTCGTTATTGTAGTTGAACTTATCTCCTACTTTCAACAATCTTCCTGGGTTGTTGATATCAGAATTGTCAAGAGAGTATTCTGCTCCAAGTAGATCCGTTACTTCGTAGAAGTGGGAACCTACATAATATCTCAAATCCACACCTGCAAGCAGGTTAAAGTTGCTTGTAATTTCGTTTGTGTAAGTAGAAAGCAACCCGTACCACTTATGGTCATTTCTAGAAGCTCTCATGAAAGCCTGAGCATCACCATTGTATTGAGGGTCTCTGTTGATATCGACCAAAACATCCAAATCTAATGGCTCATACTTGCTACGTGCATTGTATGCTGGTGTCCAGTCTCCACGAGTACCGCCACCACCACCTGTACCGAATGACATGTACAAGGCAGTAGATAGTTCTGACTTTTCATTGATGGTCCAGTAGTGATTCAATGAAAATTGAGGTTTGTGATAGAAGTTATCTTCATAATGAACTTCCTGTCCATTTTTGTATCCCCATGTTTCATTCCATCTTCTGCCTTGAGGGGCATTTCTGATTTCACTTATTGTAGAAGTGTTTACTCTCTGACCGTGTACTTGTGGAGCACCGAAACCTGTGAATGACAATATATGAGCGTCGTTGATCTGCTTAGTGACATTCATAAAATAGTTATAACCTATGAATCCACCGCCATCTATATAACGATCTCCTTCAACTTTTGACCCTGATACCGACACAGCCCATCCATTGTCCATCAGACCGGTAGAAAGCGTAAGTCCTTGCTTCTGATAACCGTCGTTACCCAGCCCATAAGTTACAACTCCACCTTTCTCAGCTTCTGTAGTTTTAGTAATGATATTGACAGTACCTCCGATAGATGGCACAGCAACCTTAGATGCACCCAATCCTCTTTGTACCTGCATTGACTCTGTCACGTCAGTAAGACCTGCCCAGTTTGACCAGTAAACATTCCCGTTTTCCATATCATTCACAGGAATACCGTTGATCATTACAGCAACGTTTTCGTCATTGAAACCTCTAACTGAGATTCGCGAGTCACCATAACCACCGCCCTGCTTGGTTGTATAAACCCCTGGGGTAGATTTTAGCAACTCAGGAAATTCCTGATTACTTGCCGTTTCTTCAATCATCACAGCATCAATTTTTGCTACTGCAACAGGCGTTTTTCTGTCCACAGCAACTGAAGCCACAACTTCGAGAGGACTTAGTTCGTTAGCCCCGAGTTGAAGAACAACATTTCCTATGCTTGTGCTTTCACTAGGAAGCATGGTTTTTTCTACCTTTTTAAATCCTATAAATGTGATCACTACAGTAACAGACTCTCTGTCTCCTACTGCAAGTGAGAACTCACCGTTTAAATCAGTGATAGTTCCAAAAGTGGTTCCTTTGATCAGGACGTTAGCTCCTGGCAAACCTTCTTGAGTCTCTCCGTCTATTATCTTACCTGTAATGGTAGTCTGAGCGAAGGCTCCAATCACCAGCAGATTTAGAAAGACTGCTGTTGTCAGTTTTAGTAAATTTTTCTTCATATTGATGATTTGATATTTTTTCCAAAAGTAGCTTTTAAAATGGTTAGACACTTTTTGATAAAATTATTTTTACGAATGGTTTTTAACCAAGACATAACAATAAAAGCCTCCTGTTTATTCAAGATTCAGAAAATTATTGGGTGAGTTTTGAAAATCTCTCAAACAACAAAATATATGATCATGTCAATTGGAGATTTGCCAAATAATGTGTGTTTGGATTTTAAAGGTGTCTTAAAATTTGTTAACAATAAAATAACAACCTTAACAATTAATTAACATTGAATTTTACTATAACTTTTATTACTGACTGATTCTTAGTCAGCAGTTGAATCGCTTCTCAAAGAGTAACATTCTGAGCTTCCTAACTCATGCATGCATCTGCTCTTTCTAGCTATTCCTATTCATTTTCACATTCACTGATAGTGAGAGTTTGTTTGCGGCATTTTTGTTGTGTTCCGGATTTCATTTCGACACTTCTGTCCATGAATTCAGAATTTCTGAAATGGCCATTTCATCTATACTCATATAGTTTGACTCGCTTTCCGTCGTTGGGAGTTATCCATGAGTTTGGTGGTAAAGAGTCAGCTCTTCTATTGGCGCCTGTATCACCTTATCAATATATAAATCAAACTCTGATCCTGCCTGTCGTAGAATTTCTTCGAAGTAATAAGCAACAGATCCGCTAAAGCGCCACTTCTTATCACTATCTTCTGGTCGGAGGTTGTATGCTTTAAAACACTGCTTGAATCCTTCATATATCAGTGCATATATAAAAGGGTGATATTTATTCTGACTCAAAAAGTGCGTGAATCGAGCCAACCCTCTATTTGCTCGTCCCACCCCATAAGTTAACCTAATGATTTCCCTTTCGCAGAAATCTGGATGTTGTTCTAAAAATGATTTGGCCAAATCATCAGGGGCTGAACCTCTCAAAATATGCTGGATCCACAGTTTTGATAGATGAAAACCACTACCCTCATCACCAAGTATGTATCCGAGTGATGGCACCCTGTAAACGACCCTCTCCCCATCATACTCTCCAACAACAGAGCCTGTACCGAGAATACCAACCATGCCAGAATCAGCACCATAAAGCGCCCTTGAAGAGGCTAACAAATCATTATGCACTTCGACCTGAGCCATGGGAAATATAGAGGCTATTTGAGACTCAAGACCAGAATGACTCTCAGAAGTGCCAGCACCGGCGGCATAAAAATAGACTCGCTTAACCGATTGTAAATGTTGCTCAAATTCTGATCTTACTAATGAAACGAAGGCTGAATAATCATCCACCGCAGCGTTAAAACCTGATGTTGTTTTGCTATCTACGTGACCATTGGCCACAAGCCTCCAGTCCGTTTTGCTGCCTCCCGCCTCGCCTATTAAGATCATTCTACGATTTTACCTATCTGAGTAAATTTTTGAAACACCTTTTCAGTGTGGGGTGCATCTGGCAATTCGTCTGTAAGGTCCTGGCCAGCCCAATGCTCATAATGCTTGCCTCCTCGCCACAAACGAGAATCGCTCACATCATATACCCGGCCCTGATATGCCACCCATATCTCCTCACGATCTGATCCATTGCGCAATGCCAACTGAGAGCGTGTGATCTCTTTCATCGGAAGGTAACGACGGTTATACCACTACCACCAAAATCGATGTGCTCATCTACTGCGCTCGCCACACTCTGATGCCCTTTTAGATGAGTGCGAATTACGTCACGTAAAATACCATGGCCTTTTCCGTGCACGATTCTGACCTGATCTGTTCCCAGCATGAGCGCCTGATCAATGTACTCATCTACCTTTCCCAGAGCCTCTTCTGCCCTTACACCACGGATATCAATCTCTCCATTGAATTGAGCCATCTTGTCCATGATATTGATACCTCCAATCTTTCGTGAGGCTTTCTTTTCTGGAGATTGGGTTCGGCCAGTGGTTTTTTCCAGCTTTTTGAGATCTATGAAAGATATAATATTCCCGAACTGAACCTGCGCTTGTTTACCTTTTAGTGATGTGACCTCCCCTACCGTGTCCTGACCTTTGATCGTCACATGATCTCCTAATTTGATTTGGGTTTCAATGGATTTTTTAGTTTCAGAATCTTTGAGTTTCCTTGTCTTAAATTCCTCCAACTTGACCCGCGCAGCTTTGGTTTTTTCCTTATCAGCTTTCTGTTCTTTTATCTCTCTAATGGTGCTCTCAATCTGCCGGTTGGCATCAGCCAAAACCTGCTTGGCCTCTAGTTTGGCTTTCTTCAGGATATCTTTACGCTCTTCCTGCACCATTTTCCGAATCTCCTCATAGTCTTTTCTGACCGCAGAAATTTCCTTTTCGTCTTTCTCCGCTTTTTTAGAAAGCTTCTGATATTTGTTTCGCTCACGCTCAAGGTCATTGAGCAAGAACTCATAGTCCACTTGATGACTTCCTATTTTAGACTTGGCATCTGCAATGAGGAATTTGGGGAGTCCTATTTTTCGGGCTATCTCAAATGCGAAAGAACTCCCCGGCTTACCTATTTCCAGTTCGAAAAGAGGCTCCAGAGCACCAACATCATATTTCATTGCGCCGTTGATAACCCCAAGGTTATTCTCAGCATATTTCTTCAGGTTTTGATAGTGAGTGGTGACTACTCCAAAAGCCTTCTTTTTATGAAGTTCATTCAGGATTGATTCGGCAATGGCTCCACCAAACTGAGGCTCTGTTCCCGTACCAAACTCATCTATCAGGAACAACGAATCTCGATCGGCCATTTCATTGAAATACTTCATGGCCGTAAGGTGAGAACTATAGGTACTGAGGTCATTTTCCAATGATTGTGTGTCTCCAATATCGAGAAAGAAACATTTAAAGACACCAAACTCAGAGCGCTCATCAACTGGCACCAGAAAACCGCATTGAAACAAATATTGAATAAGCCCTACTGTTTTCAGAGCGACAGACTTACCTCCAGCATTTGGCCCGGAGATCACCAAGACCCTGTTTTCCTGCCTACTCAATTTGAGCGACAAAGGAATTGTGGGTTTGCCACTGGCATTGTGTGAAAGCCACAAAAGTGGGTGTCTCGCTTCTATCCAGTTTACCGCGGGGTATTTTTGAAGCTTTGGTTTTACAGCCTCTATGTCCAATGCAAAAACAGCCTTGGCATGAATGAAATCCATCAAACCAATGAAGAAGGCCCCTTTCTCTAAATCCTTTAGGGATGCTCTGATCATGTCAGTCAGCCTGGTCAGGATTTTGGCAATCTCTCTCTTCTCCTGGTATTGCAACTCTCGCACCTCATTGTTGAGCTGGAGTGTTTCGGTAGGTTCCAAATACACGGTCTGTCCTGTAGCCGATTCATCATGAACAAACCCTTGTATCTTCCGCTTGTTTTCCGCCTTGACGGGAATCACCAACCGGCCATCCCTGATGGTGACAATGCTGTCTTCATCCGTAAATTTATCTTGAATGGCTTTTCTGAGAATTTTGTTGATCTCGGTCCTGACAGCTCGTTCCTTTTGTATGAGCAGTGATCGGATGGCGGCCAATTCAGGACTTGCATTATCCCTCACTACACCTCGTTCATCTACAATCCTGTCAATGGCATCAACTATCTCTCTATCAGAAATAAAACCCATTGTAAGCTTAAATAGCTCAGGAGATTGAGTTTGACGCTTTTTTAGAAATTGGGTCCAATCATAAAGGATATGCAATGTGGATTTTAAAATCGAAAAATCCTCTGCCATTAGAAAAGCTCCGGCCACTCTCGATCGCTTGAGAAAAGGCCGTATATCCTGAAAATCTCTGGAGGGTATTGCCTCGCCTTCCGTGAGAATTTTCACCATTTCATCAGTTTGACTCAGCCATAGATCGATTTCCGAAATTTTGGAAGATGGCTTCACCTTGGCTAAAAACTCAAGCCCAAATTCTGACTTACATCGTTTACCGACAAGTTCAGTAACCTGGTCTATACCCAGCTGGGCATTAAAATCATTAGGAAAAATCAGCATTCAATTAATTTTTCTCACGCTTCTGACGAGACAACAAACTATCCACCACTACTTCATAAACCTTCTGAAAGCCTTTGACATCATGGGTGAAATAATAATCAACACTCCTATCAAACTGTTCCTTAGGAACACCCAGACTATCGAGCAACATCGGTTCGAAATGTTCATATAGTTTTTTTGCCGAATCGGGTTTAAGGTAGAGCTTGTAGATACGAGCTTCCAAAATATGGATTTCGGTCATGACTTTGGCCATTTCATCTCTATCGAGCAAATCATCTGGTTCATCATGAGAAAACTGAATGCAACCAAATGTTAAAATCAGACCTATTATTATCGCTTTGTTCACACCTTGAGTTTTTGAATAGTGTTAATGATCGTTAAAATTCGATGTTTATCTCGTCATTACACCAAGTTTCCTTCACATTTCTCAACCTTGAGCCCAATGTGCAAGTTCATTTCATATAATTTTGAACCCCAAAATTACGGTGCATGAAGGACATCCTCAAAAAGCTAAGAAAATATGAGATCAGAATCCGAAAGGCGATCAACTCTCAGATGCAGGGTGATTTCCATTCTATATTCAAAGGCTCGGGCTTAGAGTTTGACGATGTGCGCTCCTACCAGTATGGCGATGACGTGAGAACCATAGACTGGAACGTGACAGCAAAGGGCCATGGTACATTCGTAAAGACTTTTATTGAGGAAAAAGAGCAGACGGTCATGTTTATGCTCGATGTGTCTGCCTCACAGGAAATTGGGAAAGACGGTTCTCAAAAAATAGATATTGCCAAAGAAATAGCTGCGTTGCTATCCATGTCTGCATCGAAAGAAAGCAGCCAGGTGGGGCTCTTTTGTTTCTCTGACCAAAAGGAGAAATATATCAAACCGGGTAAAGGCACAAAACATTCCTACGAGATTCTTTCTGGTATTTTCAAGACTTCACCCAAGTCCAGAAAAACCAATCTGGATTTGGCAATCAAAACCACTCTGGGCATGCTCCGTAAAAAAGCTGTGGTGTTCCTAATCTCTGACTTCATAGACGAAGGGTATGAGCACAGTCTGAAAGGTTTGGCCAGAAAGCATGATTTGGTTATTGTTCAACTTTTTGATCAAAGAGAGTCTAACATGCCCGGCCTGGGAATAATCCCGCTTTTGGAAAAAGAATCCGGCAAAACACTTTGGGTTAATACCTCTTCTGGAAACTTCAGAAACACCCTTAACAAGACATATAAGAAAAACTCATCAGACCTGGAGCGGTTCTGTAGTAGAAATGATGTTAACTATGTGGCTATTGAAGCGGGCGAAGATTACGTACCTAAACTCATCCGATTGTTCAGACATAGAAATAAATCAAGTATTCAACGTGTCAGGTAAGTTTTTCACATTCATTTTTGGGCTTATTCTATTGACCAACCTGACTTCTGCTCAGGAGATTAAGGTTCGTGGTGGATTTGTGCAAGATCACTTCGAAGTAGGCGATAACGTAGATTTTTACCTTACAGCAACTTATCCTGAAGGCGTGGAACTTGTGCTACCTGACAGCACCTTCAATTTTGCGCCATTTGAATATAGTGCCAAGAAATACTATCCATCAAAGCTGAAAGGAGAAAACGTATATGACACTGCAATTTACACACTGCAGTGCTATGAAATAGACCCCATTCAATACCTGAAATTGCCAGCAATCATATTGAAAAGTGGGGATAGTACGCTGTTTTATAGTCAGACGGATTCTATCCTTTTTAATCAGCTTGCCAAACAAGTCAGCGATACCACTAAACTGAAGACCAACCTGAGTTACGCAGATGTAGATACCGGTTTTAATTTCATCCTATTCTGGATCATCATTGGTGTATTGGTAATTTTGATTGCTGCTGCAATACTGATTTTTGGAAAAAAAGTATTGAAAGCTATCAAGCTGAGAAAACTTAAGAAGGACTATATACAATTCACTGATGAACTGACAATGTATATCAGGGATTTGAAGGCTAATCCGCAAAAAAATACCGCTGAAGCTGCTATATCAAAATGGAAACAGTTTGCAGAGCGAATGGAGAAAAAACCATATTCAAAATTGACATCAAAAGAAATCTTGAATCTTGGGTACACCCGAGAGCTGGCAGACCCCCTCAAGAGCATTGACCGTTTTGTTTATGGTGGGCAAACCGATGAAAACCTGTACAAGCAGTTTCACAGCATTGAGGATTTTACTCAGCACAGATATGCAATGGTGGTAGAGGAAATTAAAAACAGTAAATAATTGATGGAAACCTGGTTATCTTCAAGATGGTTTAAGCCTGAAACATTGCAATCATTCGATTGGGAGGCACCAGTATGGTTTTATGCGATTCCGGCAGTCCTTTTATTCCTTATTCTTAGATGGCTCATTCTCCACAATTTCTCTAAAAAGCTACCTATAGCGCTTACAAAAAAGGACATCAAAAGTGATCCGATAAGTCTGTTGAGATTCATCCCCCCACTGATCTTCGCTTTGGCACTTATTCTCATAGTGGTGGCTTTGGCTCGTCCACAATCCACCAACGAACAAGTAGAGCAATGGAGTGAAGGGATAGACATCATGCTGGTGATAGACATCTCTCAATCTATGGAACTTCAGGATTTTGAGCCAAACCGGCTGGAAGCCGCCAAGGACGTGGCAAGAAATTTTGTTGAAGGTAGGTTTCAGGACAGAATCGGATTGGTGGTATTTTCTGGAGATGCTTACTCTCGCTCACCTCTAACCACAGATTATGACCTTCTCAACACATACATTGATGACATCCAGTTTGATTTGATAGAAAGCCGCGGCACAGCTATTGGCAGCTCCATAGCCGTGGGCACCAATAGGCTGATAGAGTCCAATTCAAACTCACGGGTAATGATACTACTGAGCGACGGTGAAAATACGGCCGGGAACATTGACCCCATCACCGCCGCAAAACTGGCTCAGGCATACAACATCAAAATCTACACCATCGGTATTGGTAAAGAAGGCAGAGTGCCATTCGGTAGAGATCATTTCGGGCGTGTGAGATATGTGGAAAATAACCTGGACGAAACCACTCTCAGAGAAATAGCCAAAATAGGAAAGGGCAACTTTTACCGTGTTACGGACAAAACGGCTCTTGAGCAGGTTTTTGAGCAAATAGACACGCTGGAGAAAGCCGAAATAAAAGAGTCTAGATATAAAGACACAACTGACTTTTACCTGATCTACCTAAAATGGGCAATGGTATTTTTCCTACTTTGGCTGCTGCTCAAATCGACTTTCATTTCAAGTGCTATCACCGATTGATTCATGACGTAAATCATTGTGGCTATTAGGAATATATTGTAACTATATGCCCTAAACAACAGAAATATGAAAGCACCTGCCGTACTATATATAGCTTTTGTGGTATTTATGATTAGCCTATTTTACCTGGCCACAAGAGTAGAATTTACATATGAAGACACCCACAGCAGTCTAAACGATGAGAATCTAGAAACGGACTTACACCTAAGCAACGCCCAGCATTTTGTTAAAGAATCCGCTAATGAAAGAGGCCTTTATCACGTAGAAGAAGCTATTGCCTCTCTACGAAATTTGGAAAATGACATTGATATGGAAAGCGGGCAAAACGTTGAATCAGCGATTGCAAAGTTGGAAGAATTTGAGGAGCAACTAAAGGCTAATGAGGTTTCGCCTGAAAAAATGAGTGAGGTGTTTGCCTCCACTCTGAGAATTTTATCCCTTTCTGAACTTCGGATATCTGAACGATATGCTGAATCAGATCAATTTGGATATGCTGTAGTTGCGTTAAAATATGCCAGACTTCATCTAAAAAATGCCTTGGAGTACGAAAACTTATCAGATAAAAAATTTGACCTGCACGTATATTATGAACTTGATTCACTAATTAATGCACCAGAAGCCTCTCCTATCGAAGTATCCATGAAAATTGATCACATGATAGAGGAGCTCAACTCTCAGGTGGCAACAGTTCACTAAGGAAGGGGGATTTCAATACTGCCGTTTTCCTCGAAGAGGTAAAAAATAATCCTAACCGCAAAGAGGATCAATATCAACCCAACAGACCTGTTCAAAATAAGGATTCTTTTTGGCGTGATAACAGCCCTTAGCCTATTGGCCAAAAATGCCTTGGTGATATCCATTGTGAAAATGGTGGTCAGCACACCCAGGAAAAAATACACCTCCTGAGTCAAACTGTAACTGTGCTTGACAGCTATCAGGCTAATAATGGTTATCCAAAATACCAGGATAAAAGGATTTAATCCATTTAGCACAAACCCTTTGAGGGTATATTTCAAATAGCTCTTGTCGATCTGGGATGTAGCCTGAGTTTCAGGATAAATCCTGGGTTTTTTATACCATGAGTAAATACCATAAGCTATTAACACTCCAGCTCCACCGATAGCCAACCACAGTCTGACATCATCATTTTGCAAAAAGGAGGCAACCCCCATCAAGGCCAGGGATACATATACCAGGTCACTTAGAGAAATTCCTATTGCCAGAAAAATCGCCTTTACAAACCCACGCTGAACGCTAGTTTGCACCAGAGAAAAGAAGCCCGGCCCAAAGGACAAAACGAATATTAGGCCAAACAAAAGTCCGTTAATGTATGGTGGCATTAAACACTTATTAGGTTATGGTCAGTGAGAAACTGTTTCCAGTCAGCCGCTTTATCATTTTTTAGCACTCTCGGAAACTTCGATTGTCCCCCTTCTTTGCCTTGTGCCTTCATCCAATCGTAGAAAGCTTGTGCCGGCAAGAGGTTGACCTTAATTTCCTTGAGAGCATGTCCGCGCTCAACCTTGTAATCATCATTAAGACCCATCAGCCTGTGGTCAAGCATTCGCTCTACCTCCTCTGCATCTGCTTCACCATCTACACCCAAATACCAATTATGGGCAAAAAGTGAACCATGGTGCTCCCCGATAACAGTAAACTCACGAATTGCGACATTTATGTCTTCACTCACAAGCTCCATCGCTTTATTCATATTATCGACCGAAAGATGTTCTCCGCACAAACTCAAAAAATGCTTAGTTCGTCCGGTTATGACGATTTCAGATTCCTCTAAAGACACAAACTTAATAACATCACCAATAAGATATCTCCACGTTCCTGCATTTGTAGAAATCAAAAGTGCATACTCCTGGTTCTCCTTTACTTCGCTGATATCCAGTGTCTCAGGATTGCCAACCATCTCACCATCTTCTGTGAAATTTATAGAAGTAAAAGGCACAAACTCGTAAAAAATCCAATTATTAAGCACGAGCTTCATTGTTCTACGATCCGGGTCAGTCTGAAAGGCAATGAATCCTTCGCTGGCCAGATAGGTTTCCAGGTAAATCAATGGTTGGCCCAATAGCTTGCCAAACCCTTTTCGGTAAGGCTCAAAAGAAACTCCACCATGAACGAATATTTTAAGATTTGGCCAAATATCATGAATCGTTTCCACCTGATAATGATCAATGATTTTCTCTATCAAGATCTGAAGCCATGCCGGCACGCCGCAGATAATCCCTATATCCCAATCTTTTGCCTTTTTGGTAATCTCGGTGAGTTTGTCGTCCCAGTTAGTAGCCTTAGAAATGCGCTTGCCAGGCTTATAAAAATGCTGAAACCAAAACGGAATTTGAAAGGTGGTGATACCACTCAAATCACCTTCAAAATAAGTCCCATTGCTGCGCAGGTCAGTACTGTCACCCAACATCAAAATTCCCTTTGAAAATTGCTCATCTGGCAGGCTGCACTTAGAGAGCACCATCATTTGACGAAGACTGGTGCGTTTGATGGATTTGAGCATATCCTTGGTAACTGGTATGTACTTAGAAGCCGCCCCCGATGTACCACTGCTCAGCGCATAATATTTTGTTTTTCCTGGCCAGCACACATTCTTCTTTCCGGCCCTCGCTTTTGACCACCAATCCCCATTGATTTTATCATAATCAAAAACAGGTACATTCGTCTTGAAGGACTCATAAAAACTCAGGTCATTATTCTCTTTGAGCAAATTCAGTATTTCAGAAAAACGGTGAGCCTCGCCAAATCGAGTATGTCTGGCCTCTATCAAAAGCTTGATGAGCTCCCTTTTTTGTAGGTCAACTGGTGAGTTGTAATGCTGCTCTAGACTCTCCCGAAGGCTTATGCCTTTTTTTAAAAGGGTCCCTAATATTTCCATTGTTAGATTGGGATGATAATGGATTAAAGAAAATTTATCGAGTCATGAATAAACCCTGCATTGTTGAATTAAACTTAGGCAATAATTTTAATTTTGAATATGTCCAAAATCACAGATAACATACAGTCAATATTAACGAAAACATCAGATCACAAATGCACACTAATAGCGGTGAGCAAAACCAAACCAAATGAGCTGCTGCAAGAAGCATATGATGCGGGTCAGCGCCATTTCGGTGAAAACAAAGTGCAAGAGCTGGTTGGTAAATATGAGTCATTGCCAAAAGATATTATGTGGCACATGATCGGGCATTTACAAAGAAATAAGGTCAAGCAGATTGCTCCTTTTGTACACCTCATACACTCAGTAGATAGTGAAAGATTACTTAGAGCCATCAACAAAGAAGCTGCAAAAGCTGAACGACAGATAAACTGTTTGCTCCAGGTGCATATCGCTACTGAAACCACCAAATTCGGCTTTGATAAATCCGAATTATTCACATTGCTTAAAAGCGGCGTACTAGGTGAATTAGAAAACATAAAAATCCTCGGACTGATGGGTATGGCCACTTTGACAGATGACACAGATCAAATAAAATCAGAGTTTCTAAGCCTCAAGTCTATTTTTGATGATATCGACAAAGAATTCTCGATACCAAACCTTAATATGAAAGAACTGTCAATGGGAATGAGTAGTGACTATAAAATTGCCCTGGAGTGCGGGAGCACTATGATCAGGGTGGGGAGCACTATTTTTGGAGAAAGAAATTATGCATAAAAAAATCTTACTGGCTGGGGCAATATTCAGTCTGGCATCCGTGGCTATCGGCGCGTTTGGCGCACATGGTCTCAAAAGCACATTAGAAGCTAACCAGCACATTGACACTTTTGAAACAGCCGTATTGTACCAGATGTTTCATTCTATGGGGCTGTTGTTTCTCGGGCTCTGGTCATCAAAAAAGCCGAGTAAGTTTCTCACTTATTCGGCTTTTCTATTTGTCTCAGGGATACTGATCTTCAGTGGATCCCTTTATTTATTATCTATTTGTAATATAGCCTGGCTAGGAGCTATCACCCCTATTGGCGGACTTAGCTTTATTGCCGGGTGGACTACAGTAATCATCCAGATATTAAAAGATCCTACTCAGGACTAGTTGCTTCCGTTACGTCCTTTGATGGCGCAGGTTTTGGCAACACATTGGCTGTAATCCTGATTCTTTCCGGGTTATTGGTAGCGTTGCTATTGACAGTTATGGTTTTGTTTTGCATTCCCATTTTGCCCGTACTGTTGAAACGCACCGTCATGGTAGTGCTCTCACCTGGAGCCAAGGGGTCTCTACTCCAATTTGGTGCCGTACATCCGCAGGTAGTTCTCACGCTGCTGAGTATCAAAGGCTCTGTACCCGTGTTGGTGTATTTAAAAACATGCTCTACTCTATCGCCCTGAGTGATTTCTCCAAATTCAAAAAGAGATTCCTCAAATTCGACTTTTGCTCCTGATTGTGCAGTTTGTGCATCTTGAGATTGTGCGTAAACACCAAAGCCTACAAAAAGCACAAATAAAATTGGTATGATTCTCATTGTGATTAACTTTCTTTTTTCACAAATCTAACGAACCAACTTTACTTATGTTAGGATAAAAATGACCGATTTCTCTATTTCCGATTCGCTTTACGCTCACAAAACCAGAATCAGGGTCTGTGGACTACTGGAAGACAAAGGCAAAATCCTTCTGATCAAGCATGATGGCATTGGACCTGAGGGGTATTTATGGGCACCACCCGGCGGAGGGCTTGAATTTGGCAAAACCACTGAAGAATGTCTGGTAAAGGAATTTTTAGAAGAAACAAACCTTCACATCAAAGTGGGGTCATTCCTCTTTGTAAACGAGTACCTTGATGATCGCTTTCACGCAATCGAGCTTTTTTACCTCGTAAAAAGGATAAGTGGTGACCCCAAATTGGGCAAAGACCCTGAAGTACCGCATAATGAACAAATTTTATCTGATTTGAAATTTTGGGATTATGAAGAAATCAAAAAACTATCCTCAGGCACAATCCACAACAGTTTTTGGAGTTGTGAGCATCCTTCGGACATTATCAAGCAGAGAGGCTTCATCAGATTTGCGAACATTTAGACATTCAGGGTTTCGCTAGACAAGTGAAAATCTGTATTATTGCAAAAAACCTAACTTCTTATAACATTCATATAATGAGTACCACAAAAGTTTTGACGATCGTATTTGGTCTTATCGCAGTAGCTTTGGCATACTATCTATACTTCACGATTAATTCAAGCATTCAAGAATCAAAGATAATTGCCAAGAAAGAAGCCCGTATAATCGAGCAACTAAAAATGATTCGCGAAGCTGAATTGGCTTTTGAAGCGGTAAATGGACAATACACTAGCAACTGGGATAATCTTCTTGCATTTGTTGACTCTGGTAGTTTCTACATCACAGAGAAAACGGAATATGTAAAAACATTGGATTATGGTGCTGACAGTACTTATACCATTGTAGATACATTAGGAACCGTGCCAGTAATGGACTCATTGTTTACCCCTAAAAAATGGCCAAGATTTCAGCTGGCTGAACTTCCTTACGTTCCGAACTCTGAGCCAAAGGTGAAGTTTGATATTTGGGCTGACAAAATTGATAAAAGCGGTGTTACCGTAAATGTGATTG
Source organism: Cyclobacteriaceae bacterium (assembly GCA_039944535.1). GTDB lineage: Bacteria > Bacteroidota > Bacteroidia > Cytophagales > Cyclobacteriaceae > JAMZMI01. Next base: position 241,939 of record JBDUYP010000009.1, on the reverse strand, counting down.
AGGTTGTTAACCCTCAACCTGTTGATAAATCCAGAGATCCTGAAAGCGAAATCCCTGGAAGAAGACCACTAAGATTTGGTTCTAGAACCAACGTAACCACCGCAGGTAACTGGGAATAAAATTTGAGCACTGACGTCACAACTGGATTTAAATTAATCAAAAAAGTCAAGGCTTCTTCGTTTGACTCGAAAAGCCTTGACCGGTATACGCTCAGCCTGATGGTTGGGGTAAAGGATTTCCAGTTTTGTGTTACAACAAGTCAAAATGAATGCCTCTATATTGAAGATTACAAGCTTGAAGGACTAAGAACTATCAATGACCGACTCAAGGTCATCAAAGAAATTTTCAACAAGCACGCATTGCTCCGTTCTTACAAATGGGGCATTATCAAACTTTGCTTCAAGAGCCAGAAATTTTCACTGGTTCCAAACAGTTTCTTTATTCCCGAGGTTGCTGGAGATTATCTAATCCTTAATAGTGAGGTCAATACCAAAATAGAAGAAGTCTACTATTACAAGCATATAAAATCCGAGGCTGTTAATATTTTTGCCGCAGACAAGAAAATTATCGAGTGGGTGAAAAGTGCATATCCTTCCAAGCACCCTCAGGTTATACATCAGGGTAGTGCGCTGCTTGAAGGCATCATCAGATACGACGATCACTCTCACGAATCCATGGCTTTTGGTTTTATAGATCGCGGGATTTTACATCTGATGGTTACCAACAAGCAAAATCTGGTTTATTACAATCAATTTCTTGTTCAAGGTAGCGACGATTACCTCAAGTACACACTCTCCGTTTTCAAAGAACTGGGCTTGAACCCTAAAGAAAGCAAATTGGTTTTGTGGGGGATCTTCAACATAAACTCACCGCATATTTCTGCTCTCAAAAAGTACGTGCGCAACATTGCATTTGGCACTAAACCAAATTTTGTGAAATTCCCGAAAGAATTTGAAGACCTTCCAGACCATCGATACTTCGATGTTTACAGTCTTTTTCTCTGCGACTAATGAAGCGGGCAGCCATTTTTCCGGGCTCGTTTGATCCCTTTACCAAAGGTCATGAAGACATTGTTTTAAGAAGCCTCAAGCTTTTTGATGAGGTAATTATTGCGGTTGGACACAACACTCAAAAAAACCGGTATTTCGACATTGACATGATGCTTGGTAAAATAAAAGAGACTTTTTCAGACAATGACAGAGTGAAGGTTGAAGTTTATGATGAGCTGACTGCCAAGTTTGCCAATAATTTTGGAGCTAAATTTCTGGTAAGAGGCCTAAGAAACACCACCGACTTTGAGTACGAAAACAGCATCAGCCAGATCAATAAACACCTCAATGAAGAGTTGGAAACCGTGTTTCTGATTACGTCTCCAGAACTTGCACCAATCAGCTCTACTATTATCAGAGAGGTGCATAAATACGGAGAGAATATATCTGATTACTTGCCTTACGACTTGTGATTCTCCTTTAACATTTTGTGATATTCCTGAATCACTACCCTTATTGACCTATAAGAATCATACAAAGCCGCTCTGAGCTCAGTCAAGGTCATCCACTTAGCTTCCTTGATGTTTTCTTCCGCCTGAGGAGCCAGATTGGAGTCATCCAAACAGTTCATCTGATACCAATGTGTCTTCTTAAGAATATACTTCTTATTAGTCACGTAAGTATGCCATGTTGTGCAGATTTTAGAAACAATCTCTGTTTTGACACCTGTCTCCTCTTCTACTTCCCTGATGGCACAAGCCTTCTTTTTCTCCCCCTTATCTATTTTTCCTTTCGGGATATCCCACCTTCCTTTTCTATAGATAAGCAAAGTCTTATTGTGCTTATCCACAACGCCACCAGCTGCCTCAATCACCTTAAATTTTGACTTAATATACTCTATGAGGGTGGAAACATCAGCACTTGTAAACGTGATAGAAAACACATTCTTAAGCTTGGTGTCAGTCATTAGTCGCAGCAGCTCATCTATTTTGTAGGGCTCTGCGTCATTGATGAGCACATCATCAATGAGTTCCTTACGACTTATTTTTTTACTCCCATCTATGATCTTATCGAAGGTCTTCTTTTTCGGAAGATCCTCAACTCCGATAATACTTACTGGGATATCATTGATATATATTTTCAAAGTCGTTTAGATTTGCCAAGGTTTAAACCTTAAATATATTAGCGAGATAAGAATATCCTACACTTCTCTCATTAAAATCAAATTAATTTTCCATGTCCGTTCAGAATTACAACTCAAAATTGGCTAAAGAAATTGCCAAGGCATTGCTAAAAATCGAATCGATTAAAATCAATCTGGAAAAGCCATATATCTGGGCATCAGGATGGAAATCTCCTATTTATTGTGACAATAGATTGAGCCTGTCCTATCCTGAAACGAGAACACTGGTGAAAGAGTCTCTTGCTAAAATGATTAAGGAGAAGTACCCTGAAGTAGAAGCAATAGCTGGAGTGGCTACTGCCGGAATACCCCAAGGAGCACTTGTTGCCGATTTGCTAAACATTCCGTTTATCTACATCCGATCAAAGTCAAAAGCTCATGGTTTGGAAAATCAGGTTGAAGGAGTGGTAAAGCCGGGCCAAAAAGTTGTGATTATCGAAGATTTGGTATCGACAGGAGGAAGTTCTCTGCAAGCCGCCGAAGCGATAAGAGCTGTAGGCATGGAAGTGTTGGGGATGACTGCAATCTTCACATACGGCTTCCCTTTGGCTGAAGAAAATTTTAAAGCTCATAATATGGATCTTTGGTACCTCAGCGACTATAGCACCATGATAGATTTAGGAATTGAGGATGGTAGTATCCAAAAAGATCAGTTGGCAACACTTAAAGCATGGAGAAGCAATCCGGCTCAGTGGGGTGAGGAAGAGCTGGTCTAGAACTTTTCTTCTACTCCCAACCCGAACAAGGCAAAGTCATATTTGACAGGATCAGCCGGATCAAGTTTTCTGAGCTGGCCTGTGAGTTCTTCGGCAGTGACCCAATCGGTTTGCTTTCGGGTAATGAGCCCAAGCTTTCTTGCTACCCTATCCACATGCACATCACAAGGACATATTAATTGTGATGGAGGAATTTGGCTCCAAAGGCCGAAATCAACCCCTCGATCGTCTGAGCGAACCATCCATCTCAAGAACATATTTAGTCGCTTACAAGCGGATTTTCTAGCTGGATTCGGAATGTGTTTGTAAGTTCTTACAGGATGATCCGGCAAAGAGAAGAAATAGTCAAAATGTGAAATAAGGGCATTTTTAGCACTCCAGACACCTCTCGAATCAGCATGTAAGTAAGCATCTTCCAGCGACTCGTGATTGGTATAGTGGCTCTTAAAAAACGCTATAAAATAAAGGGCATCTGTCGGGTTGAAGGTTCGGTGCTTGAAGTTAAGAAAAGCCCTAAGATCATTCTCAGAATGATTGATAACAAAGTCATGAGGAGCATTGTCCATCAATGCAAAAAACTCTCTGCACTTATTAATAATTGTCTTTCTCTGCCCCCAGGCAAGGACAGCAGCTACGAAACCTGCTATTTCTACATCTTGTTTTTTGGTGTAGGCGTGAGGAATGCAAATCGGGTCATTTTCAATGAATGAAAGTGAATTATACTGATACACTTTCTCATCGAGAAATGACTTTAACTCATCATTCCTCATAATAAGATATCTCCACCCGCGCGGTAGGGTCAATGACTCCTAGTTTTGAAAAGCAGATGGGCGTAAGTCTGATGAGAGTGTTTTGATTAAGGCCTGTCTCCGGCAATCTGCCTACTACGCGAACAAACACTTTTTTGTTGTTCATTAAATTTCTCACCTCTATCATACTACCTACCTTCAAAGTACGATGCATAGCCAGGTATTTATCTGTTTCTACTACGTTTTCAATCTTTTTGGCCACCCCTTCTTCCAGCACTTTGGCAAAGCCGCTTGCATCAATCATTTTACTTTTTTGACTATAACCTGTCTCTTCTATTTCAGGTTGAGTCATTTGCACCAAGGAGTCAACCTCCCCTTTGATCAGCAGCCTTTGCCCAATGGCTAAATATGTATTTGAAAGTTGGTTCCAAATAACAATACTATCTGGCCTGACATTAAATTTTCTGGCAATTGTCTCCAGCATGTCTCCACTTTGTACGAGATATTCATTGAAACCCGGTGCAACAGATTTCTCTATTTCAACTTTCTCTTTCTCTTCAGGAATCGAAACTACACTCTCCTCTCCAACTTTGGATACATTCAAAATCTGCCCTAAATCCAGTGAATTAGACTCAAGTCCATTGAGCTGCTTGAGTTCATCCACACTCAACCCGTACATCCTCGAAATTCCAAATAAGGTTTCCTTGGGTTTGACGATATGGGTTTGCCGAACTGAGTCCTGAGGCAAGCTATATACTTCAGCTTCAGTTTCTGGATCTCCATTCACTGAGACAGGCCCAGATTTACTTTTCTTCGATTTGATTTTACCGATTGGTATGAGGAGCTCCTGCCCCAGAGATATGGTATTATCCTCAATTTTATTGAATTTGACTATTTCTCTGACTTCACTTCCGTATCGTCTCGACAATGAATAAAGAGTCTCACTCTGCTCGACCAGATGAACCACGACCATTTGTCCCTTGTGTTTTTCTGTTCGCAATGAATCATAGGCCGCCCTCGACGAAGTAGCCAAACACATCACCAATATCACAACTAATATCCTATATCTTAATCCCATTAATTTGGTTTGAATTAGTAATAAAAATCAAATACCCTGCAAGAATAAAAAAAGCGCCAGCAGCAAATCCCTCCATTCCGAAATCCTGAATTTGATGCAACACTTCCTCTCCATCCTTGATCACCACAAGCTTTCTATCAAATTTAGCACCAGAACGAACATAATAACTAATTATGATATTTTCGGCTTGTTCAAAATACTCTAAACCAAGATCCAGTTCAGCTTCCAGATATTCACAAACCAGTTTATGGGTTCGACTACCGCCAGAAAAAAAATCGGGATATTCTATCTGATTCTTCTCCCCCACCGCTGGCAAGTCAATCGTTTCTGACACTTTTTTTATTGATCTATCAGAAGCGGATGTACCTCCAAGAGTATCTTCATCAATTGCGAGCAATTGAAAATCTTCAAGGGTTTTCGCCCGCCCATTCTCCCAATCCCAATACATCAATGTTTTACTGGTGGGATCTTGAGGATCGGTATATTGGTCTAGAAAAAGATACCGTTCGCGAACCGCCACAAGTGTGGTCCACCAGTCAGTGGCTTGATGCTGCAAATAATCCGATATTTCCAGTGATTCAACGTTGAAAACAAGAAATGACAGTTCCTGTTCCTCGTCATCTCTTGCTTCTATTGCCAACTGGGAAAAATATTCATCAATCACCAGCTTCCAGATTTTGCCAGATACTTCAAAAGAAAAATCTAAAGTGCGGTTGTCCTCCAAGTGAATTCGGTAATTTTATCAAAAATGATCTCAAAGTTACACAGAGTCATTTTCCCAAAATGGTTTTCCAAAAGCGTATCTCAAATGAAATCAAAAAAAAGCCTCTTTCTACTTTGGGTACTCATTTTCCCACTTCTCTCCTACGCTCAGGATAAGGAGAAAATTCAGGTTTTACATCTGAAAATTCAGGATAACATAGACCCGAGAACAAATCGTTACTCTGAGCTAGGCCTGGATCGTGCCAGGGAACTAGATGTGGATTATGTGATATTGGAGCTTGACACCTACGGGGGTGCACTCAACGATGCGGACGAAATTCGCACACGGATTTTGGATTTCGACAAGCCCATTTACGCTTTTATCAACAAAGATGCTGCCTCTGCTGGTGCACTCATTTCCATCGCTTGCGACAGCATCTACATGGCCAAAGCCTCATCTATCGGGGCAGCAACTGTGGTCACCCAGGATGGCGCTGCAGCACCGGATAAATACCAGTCATACATGAGGTCAATCATGAGATCAACTGCCGAGGCAACAGGCCGAAATCCGGCTATGGCCGAAGCTATGGTGGATGAGGATATCAAGCTGGACAGTATAGCCACCGAAGGAAAAGTACTCACACTATCCGTATCAGAAGCCATCAAATACGGGTTTTGCGAAGCTCAGGTCAGCTCTCTGGATGAAATCATGCAGCGCTCCGGCATTGAAGAATATGATGTTACCGTTTTTGATTTGAGTACTACTGAAAAGATAATAGCGCTGTTTATCAACCCTTTTGTCAGTGGCATTTTGATTCTGATTATTATCGGTGGAATCTATTTCGAACTGCAAACGCCTGGAGTCGGTTTTCCCATACTGGCCTCACTTGTGGCGCTGGTTTTGTACTTCACACCCTATTATCTAAACGGCCTGGCTGAAAATTGGGAGCTGATCATTTTCGGCGTGGGAATACTCCTTATTGCACTTGAAATATTTGTTATCCCCGGCTTTGGCGTAGCGGGCATTTCCGGCCTCACGCTCACCTTGGGTTCTCTCATACTGGTAATGCTAAACAATGACATGTTCGACTTTTCATTTGTGGGAATGGATCAAATCTTCATGGCCATCACCACCACTCTTATGGGGCTGGTAGGTGCTATCATAGTCATGGCTCTCGGGGGTGTCCGTCTGGCCAACAGCAAGGTTTTCCAAAGGATATCTCTCCCCGATGTGCAGGAAACAGATAAAGGCTATTCATCCAGTTTTTATAAATCAAAATCTCTGGTCGGCAAGTCAGGAACGGCTTACACTATTTTGCGGCCAAGCGGCAAAATAGAAATCGATGGTGATATGTATGATGCATACACACGCGGAGAATATATCGAGCAAGGTTCAGAGGTAATTGTAATTTCTGACGAAGGAACGTCACTAAAGGTAAAAGCGAAATAACTTGGAAAAGATTTTAACTGCAGGTATTTGGGTATTCATCGGACTGGCGGTGGTGTTTTTTTGGCTTTCTCTGCGAAGCGATACAGGCCAGGTAGAATACTCCATGACAGCACTGTCCATGTGGGGGTTGGGTATGCTTTTTAATTTTTTATTGAAAAAAGAGAAAAAGAAAAACCAGGAATAGCATGGCCAGGAAAACTCCTCAGAAGACAGAAACCTGCCTCAACTGCGGAACTAAACTTGAAGAAGAGTTTGAGTTCTGCCCCAATTGTGGGCAGAAAAATGCCGACAGTCACTACTCATTCAAGAAGCTGATCAGCGAATTTTTTGAGAACTACTTTTCTCTCGACTCCAGATTTGGAAGGTCTGTCAAACCTTTTTTTATCAAGCCAGGATTTCTGACCACAGAATTTATGGACGGCCGCAGAGTCAATTATGCCAACCCTGTACGGCTTTACCTTATCATAAGCTTAATCCACTTCTTCCTTTTCTCTCTGGTTCCAAACCCTGAAGATGATAATAACAGCGTAATCTCCGTTGGCGGCCTTAATAAGGAAATTCAAGACGAAAAATCAGATACAATCAAGAACAAGCCATCAATATTGACAGACACGGAAAAAGTCGTTGATGCGCTGGACAGCATTCCTGAAACCAAGAGCAAATGGTTTCCCAGTGGGTCGGAGTTCGCCAGATTATATACACTTTCACTTGATAATGGCATGACAGCCCAGGAAATAGAAGACAGCTTAAGAGTGGAGAGTATGCCTCGGATCAAAAGGCTCATAACAACACAACTCATCAAACTTCAAACCAGTGATAGCGAGAGTTTTAGTATTTACTTCCGTAAAAATGTGCCCTTACTCATGTTTTTGCTGCTTCCCGTTTATGCTCTAATTATCAAATTGTTCTTCCGAAAGCATCTCTACATCCAGCACCTTATTCATTCGGTACATTTGCACTCATTTACATACGTCGTACTCAGTATTTTGTGGATAGTTGCGATCATCCTGGGAGGAACTCCAAAGTATGCCCTGCCTATGTCTTTTGTTATTTTATGTACTTACATCACCATTTCATTTAAACGCAACTACCAGCCCTCCAAAACGGCCGCCTTCTTTAAAATGCTGATTACTGGCACTTTGTATATGTTTATTTTAATGATTGGGCTACTTGTGGAAATTCTGATAAGCGCACTTACTTTTTAGCATTCATGATAGACGCTTTCAAAGACCGGTTTGATTCATTTCATCAACAGCAACGAGGTTTAGAAAAAACATCTTCCAGACTGTCATGGGCGAGAACGATATTGTTTTTATCCATCATATCTCTCGTCATCTATGGGCTTAGTAGTGACAGCCCCGTCGCTTTGATAGCCTTGATTCCGGCTGGAATCTCGTTTTACTACATGGTAATCAAACACCGCAAGGTTGAGAGAGCACTCACTATCAATCAAACGCTGAAGGACATAAACCTGGAAGAAATCAAACGCATTCAACTGGATCTGCATGATTTTGAAGGAGGTGAAGCGTACATAGAAGAAGACCACCCCTACCAACAAGATCTGGACATTTTTGGTCGACACTCCATTTACCAGTTGCTCAGCCGGTGCGAAATGCCCGACTCCAAACATATGCTGGGCACTTGGCTCTCAGGCCCAGCTGATCTGCAAACAATCAAACAGCGCCAAGAGTCTGCCAGTGAACTCTCATCAAAACTCGATTGGAGACAATCCTTTCAAGCCAATAACCGGATAAACCTCAACAAAAAGAAGAAATCCAACCCTCATCTAAGCAATAAAGACATCCTGAATTGGGCCAAGAAAGACGAGCCAACCTTCAACACAAAACTTTGGAGAATCATAGCCTACTTAATGGGTTTTCTGGTTGTATTATCCGCTTATCTGATCTTCGCAGAAGGGGTGGTTTATCACATCATCTACCCTGTTGTGATAATCAATGGGATCATACTTGGAAGCACTATCAAAAGATTAAATACTGTAGCACATGGCATAGATCATGCACACTATATGATCGAAACTTACGCTCAGTCGCTCAGAATGATTGAGATGGAATCATTCACGTCGGAGCGTTTAAAAACACTGCAGAACAAATTAATTGGTGAGAAACAATCGTCAACCTCAGCGATTCGATCGCTTTCTAGATTGAGCCACCGGCTCAGCTCCCGATCCAACATGCTCTATGGCGTGCTAGATGGGCTCTTTTTACTTGATGTGCATCTGGTAGGCAATTTACTAGATTGGAAAAAGGACAATCATCTTAAAATTCAAACATGGTTTGAAGTGGTGAATGAAATGGAATGTCTTCTGAGTGTTGCATCACTCCTTCACGCCCACCCTGAATACAAATTTCCCACTATGGTGGATCAACCATTTCACTTTAAATGTGAAAAAATTGGACACCCCTTGATCAAGACGGCCGAGAAGGTAAAAAACGACTATTCAATTACCGGCAAAGGCTCTGTAGATATAATCACCGGATCAAACATGTCAGGCAAATCAACTTTTCAGCGTACCATAGGCCTCAGCATGGTCATGGCTCAGTGCGGCTGTCCGGTAGATGCAGCCAGCCTTGAAATGGGCCCAGTGCAAGTCTTCACAAGTATGCGAACAAAAGATAATCTGGAGGAGCATACAAGTTCGTTTTATGCAGAACTCCGCCGCATATCCCAATTGCTGGAATTGGCCTCTCAGCAAAACACAACATTCTTTGTACTGGACGAAATACTGAAAGGAACCAACTCCGATGACAGGCACAAAGGATCCATAGCACTTGTCAGGAAATTAACCGATAAAAATGCCTTTGGCATGGTATCGACTCATGATTTGGAGCTGGGAAAAATAGCTACATCAGGAGTGCGAAACTTCAGTTTCAATAGCAAAATATTGAACAACGAAATCATCTTTGACTACACGCTTACCGAAGGACTTTGTCAAAGCTTCAATGCTTCCAAGCTTATGGAAAATATGGGAATTCTCTAAATGAGAAAATGTTTAGCTGGCAGATGTTGTAGTACCGGTATCACCCTTATCCATCATCACCATTTCATGCATGATCAGCTGGGCTTTGCGTTTTACTTCAGCTGCTTTTTTGGTATCTGATTGCTCAAGGTCATGAGCTTTTTCTGTAAGCTTAAGGTATTGAGCTTCCAGCTTTTCTTTTTTTGATTTTGATCCAAATAGATTGAACATAGTTTGAGAGATTAATTTAAGATTTATGTAATTAGCAGATTACATACGTAATCTAACAAATAATTAGATTTATCTAATAAATAATGTTGTGATTTTAATATCAATAATCACTCCTGTCAAAAACTATCAGGCCTATCTCGAAGACATGTTAAAGTCAGTGATCGGTCAGTCATACCAGCATTGGGAGCTCCTGTTAGTGGATGATCATTCCACTGATTTATCCCACAAGATAATGACCCGCTGGGCAGCTAAAGATTCCAGAATTAAGGTTTTTCAAAATCCTGAGACAGGCATTGTACCAGCTCTGCAGCATGCGCTGGAAAATGCCACCGGATCGCTCATAACCAGAATGGATGCTGACGATCTCATGCCGCCGGAGAAACTAGTGCTACTCTCTGAGGCTCTCTTAAATCAACCTGACAAAACCATAGCTACCGGGCTGGTAAAGTACTTTGGCGATAAACCAATAAGCCAGGGTTACCTGGATTATGAAAACTGGCTCAACGAAACAAATCTCCGCGCCGTGCAATGGATCAAAGTTTATAGAGAGTGTGTCATTGCCTCGCCTAACTGGATGATGCACACCAGCGACCTAAAAGCCATGGGTGGTTTCAAGGCACTCATCTACCCCGAAGATTACGATCTCACTCTGAAATGGTACAGATCAGATTTCACAATACAAGTTGTGCCGAAAATCACGCACCTGTGGAGGGAACACCCTGAGCGCACGTCCAGAACTTCAGATCACTACGATCAGGCCCATTTCTTTGATCTGAAGATTAGGGCATTTGCGAATTTTGACTGGAACGGACAGACTGTGATTGTGTGGGGTAAAAACCAAAAATCAAAGCTCACCACGGCTAAGTTGGATTCACAATCCATAGAGCATCAAGTCATGGGCTTGTCAGACTTTGAGACAGTTAAAGATTTTCCCAACCGTCAAATTTTGGTGGCCGTTTACCCCGAAAAAAAGCACCGCAATAGTCTGGAAAGCTTTCTTAATGAAATAGGCAGAAAAGAAGGAACAGATTGGTGGTATCTATAAACAAAAGGAATTAACCGAAGGTTAAGAAGCCATCAAAACAAGATTATGGCTGTATATACTTTCGAACAAACACAACTAGTACCGGCTTCACTGGATGAAGTTTGGGATTTCATATCCTCCCCTGCTAACCTAAAAAAAATCACCCCAGATTATATGGGGTTTGACATAACGTCGCAAAACTTATCCGAAAAGATGCATCCAGGTATGATCATTTCGTACAAAGTAAGTCCGGTCGGTGGCATCAAAATGACATGGGTAACCGAGATCACACATGTGGTTGATAAGAAATTCTTTGTGGACGAGCAAAGAGTGGGGCCATATGCACTGTGGCACCACCAGCATCACCTCGAAGAAACGGATCATGGCATTTTGATGAGGGATATTGTGACCTATAGCCCACCATTCGGCTTCCTAGGCCAGATCGCAAATGGCCTCATGATCAAAGGCAAACTCAAAGAAATTTTCAAGTATCGCACAAAGGTGTTGGAAGATCTTTTCGGAAAGCCTACCTAACATTTTCTTCCCCTTTTATGATTTTGAATTGAACAACAATTCACGAACTTCGTACATTCAAAAAAAAAACTTTGACCTATGGCTAAGGAGCGTATTGTGAATGTAGGGCTCGTTCAAACTTCATGTTCGGCAGACTTGAAAGAAAACCTGCAAAAAGCTATCGATGGAGTGGAAAATGCGGCCAGGCAAGGTGCGCAAATTGTGTGTCTCCAGGAGCTTTTTGGTTCTCTGTATTTCTGCGATGTGGAAGATTACGACAACTTCAAATTAGCGGAAGCCATTCCCGGGCCAACTACAGATATTTTTTGTGCTCTCGCCAAAAAGCTCAATGTAGTTATTGTAGCTTCACTTTTCGAAAAGAGAGCACAAGGCCTCTACCACAACACAGCTGCAGTGATCGATGCAGACGGCACATATCTGGGCAAGTACCGCAAAATGCACATCCCGGATGATCCAGGATATTTTGAAAAATTCTATTTCACTCCGGGAGACCTGGGTTTCAAAGTGTTTGAGACCAAATATGCCAAAATCGGCGTACTCATTTGTTGGGATCAATGGTATCCGGAGGCGGCACGCATCACGGCACTGATGGGTGCAGAAATGCTCTTCTACCCAACCGCCATCGGCTGGCATGAAAGTCAGGATGAACAAACGAACAAAGAGCAGCACAATGCCTGGCAAACAATTCAGCAATCTCATGCCGTGGCGAATGGAATACCTGTTGTTGGGGTGAACAGAACGGGTGTGGAAGGTGAAATGCAGTTTTGGGGAGGCTCGTATGTGACCAACGCTTTTGGCTGGCTGGAATATAAAGCTCCGCACCTCGATGAAGTAGTGCAAGTTGTGCCAATCAACATGGAAAAATCGGATACCTACAGAATCCACTGGCCATTTCTGAGAGACCGCAGAATTGACGCTTACTCCCCTATCGAAAAACGCTTCATCGACGAATAATGACTCAGACTCCAAAAGAACTTGGGTTTCGCTTTCCGGCCGAGTGGCACCCGCACGCAGCGACATGGCTTAGCTGGCCGCACAACATAAACTCATGGCCTGGCAAAATTGAGAGTATCTACAAACCATATTGCGAGTTTATCAGAGAAGTAGCCAGGGGTGAATATGTATGCATCAACTTAGCAAATAACAAAATGGAAGCCCAAGCCAAAGGCTACCTCAAAGAAGTTGGAGCGGATCTATCTAAAATCAAATTTTATCATCATCCCACCAACGATGCTTGGTGCAGAGATCACGGGCCTGCTTTTGTAGTTGGAAATGAGGAAAAGGCGGTGATAAACTGGGGATATAATGCATGGGGCGAAAAATACCCGCCATACGATCTGGACAATCAGATTCCCGGCTTAGTGGCAGGAAAGCTTGGGTTGAAAATGTTCACTCCCGGCCTGATCATGGAAGGAGGATCGGTTGATTTCAATGACAATGGCATCATACTGACAACTACGGCCTGCCTGCTCAACAAAAACCGAAACCCACACAAGAGCCAGCAGGAAATCGAAACTTATCTAAAAGACTACTACGGCGCAAGCGATATCTGGTGGATCGGGGATGGAATAGTTGGGGACGATACCGACGGGCATGTGGATGACATCACAAGGTGGGTGAATAATGACACGGTGGTGACCGTAGTTGAACCTAATACAAGCGATGAAAATCATCAACCACTTCAGGAAAACCTCGATCTTTTGAAGTCCTTTAAGTTCGAAGATGGATCTCCACTCAAAGTAGTAGAGCTACCAATGCCTGCTCCTGTAATTTATGACAATCAGCGCTTGCCTGCCTCCTATGCCAATTTTTACATTGCCAATGAATGCGTGGTGGTGCCAACGTATAGAGACCAGAAAAATGACCCCATAGCACTAGAGATACTTCAATCTCTCTTCACAGACAGAAGGGTAATTGGCATTGATTCCACAGATATCGTATGGGGACTGGGCAGCTTTCACTGCTTAAGTCAGCAGGAACCAAAACTTTGAGGTTCTTCTCTTTAACTTTGCAACAATGAATAACAACTACATACTCAGACGAATCAGATATGCTTTTGACTATAGCGACGAACAGATGATCAAGATGTTTCGCTGGGCTGATGTGGATGTTTCCCGAGCGGAAGTGAGCGACTGGCTGAAGTCTGATGATGATCCTGCTCAAAAGCCGCTTTATGATCGTGAATTGGCTGTTTTCCTCAATGGCATGATCAACAAATACAGGGGAAAGCGAGAAGGAGAACAGCCAAAACCAGAAAAGAGCCTGAACAACAATACGATTTTCAGAAAGCTGAAGATTGCCTTAAACCTCAAAGACACTGACATTCTGGATATTTATGCACTTGCAAAATTTGATGTTGGGAAGCACGAGCTAAGTGCTATTTTCAGAAAACCAACTCAAAGTCAGTACAGAGTATGTAAAGATCAGTTCCTGAGGAATTTTCTACTAGGGCTGCAGATGAAACACCGCAAACAAGAACCTGACAATGGATAAATTTAATCTTCGTGCCGGTGAGGAATACATCGAACTCAACAACTTGCTCAAGATGCTCGGCTGGGCGGCTACTGGAGGGGAGGCCAAACTAAGAATTGACGATGGCGAGGTGTTGGTCAATGATCAAAAAGAAACCAGACGAAGGAAAAAACTGAGATCCGGTGATGTGATCACTTTCGGAGAAGAGCGTATTACCATTGCCTAAACGACCCTACTCAACTTTTTCATATCTCTCACCACATCCCTCAATACAAGGGTAATGCACCTCCAGGTGGCCAGATTGTGTCATATAAAACCAGAGTTTATAATCACATCCAACCGGGTACATGAGACTATCTGTTTGGTTGTAAGTTCCGCTTCCGGTTTCATCCGTTTCCGCATTCATCACGCACATCGAATAGTTTGAAGTGAAAGTCCCGTCTGAAAGAATCACAAGCTTCTTGCTACTATCAACAGCCTTAAAAGCACCCGAACCATCTCCTGGATCGGTATAGGCCTGAATTAAGTTCCAGTTACCCACGATCTCGGTATCGTCTGTTTTCTCTTCAGTATCTTCTTCGCAGCTAAAGAGGCCAATCAATAACAAACTCAAAATTGTGGGAATGAAGTATTTCTTTATAAAGCTCATAAAGTGTCTTTTATTTCTACCACCTATGAACCCCAATGACTCGAAAGAGTTGGAATGCAGCTCACATATTGCAGAAAAATGAAAACACTTAGTTTTCGTTTGATAAATCAATTCGTATAAGACTGATCGCCACTCGTAGAGCGGCCAACGAACAGGATTCCGCCACGGGTAATTTCGAGCCGGTCACTACCACTGCGACGGCCTACGGTGAGATCTCCGGATGACGCATCCAAATCAAAACTCATCTCATTGATGTCGTTGATAAATTCAAGTTCAATCTCTCCAGAAGTGGTTCTGGCTTTTGAATCTGCCGATAGTCGAACATCACTTCCGTTTATATCACCGGATGTAGTTCTCAGCTTGAGAGCCCCAAAGACTCCATCAAGCTCAATTCCTCCACTGGTTGTCTCCATATCTACCTGACCGGTAACCGTTTGTAGCTCTATATCTCCTGAAGTTGCTTTGGCAGAGATATCACCATCTACATTTTCATATTGCTGATCACCACTTGTAGATCTTATTGAGATCATTCCTAGCAACCCATCAATGTCAATATCTCCAGAGGTACTACCACCAGAGAGGTCGCCGGTAATATTTCTCAGATACATATCTCCACTAGTAGTGCCAATGCTGTGCGCGTCACCTTCGAGCCTATTTACTTCAATATCTCCAGAGGTATTGTCTATCGTGAGGTTAACTCCGGCAGGCAATGTCAAATTAATCTGAGCCTTCTTGATATTGTCCCATCCCCATTTGCTTTTCTTGTCTTTCTCAACTTTGAAAACGACAGTTTTTCCCGACTGCATGGATGATATCAGATAATCTCCTTCATCCCCACTTCCTGTAATGATTCCATCAAAAATGAGTTTATCTCCCTGTACAACATTCACATCGCAGAAAATTGCGCGAACTGTTACTTCTTGCACATCCTCAGTTTCAAAATGATATTCAGCCAATGTAGTTTGGGCTTGAGCCAAGGTGCATATAAGGATAGCGGCTATGGTGATTAGGATTTCTTTCAGCATGGTAGTGACGTTTTTTTATTAATAGATGTCGTCACCTCACACAAGGTTGCTTTTCTCATCGAGAATTTTTCAAATTATATGAAAAACCAAAATCAATCTCCGGAAATAGATGTTACTCACGCACAAATTGAGATTCAGGAAATTATTGAAGTTGCTGTAGTCCGATGATTAGCGCTTCTTACCAAACTTACTATTCCGAACAGCAATACCGATGAGAATGACGCCTACAGTAGTCATCATAAATAAAATGACTTTAGAACTGGTTGGGGGCTCTTCCTCCTCCACTAGTTCGGTTTCACCTGCCTGAGCTACTATAGTGGTATCAGATTGCACGGCCCATGCCGAAAAATTGAGTGCCATGATAAAGACTAAGGCTACTAATACTTTTTTCATGTTGCCAATTTAGTCAATCATCACTTTACAATTTCCTTAGTCAGGTTTTCATTCTTAGCTTTAAACAGCAAGCAACATTTATATAGAATGAAAAAGATCGTCATACTCACAGGCGCTGGAATCAGCGCTGAAAGTGGCATCAGCACCTTTCGGGATGCAGGAGGCCTATGGGAAGGTCACGATGTGATGGAGGTGGCCTCACCTCAGGGATGGGCTGCAAACAGAGCTTTGGTACTTGACTTTTACAATCAAAGAAGAAAACAAGCCCTGGCTGCAAAACCTAATGCCGGGCATCTGGGTCTGGCCGATCTGGAAAAGGATTTTGAGGTGGTAATCGTCACTCAGAATATCGACAACCTTCACGAACAAGCCGGAAGTACCAACATCATTCATTTGCATGGCGAGTTGTTCAAAGTAAGAAGTACACTTGATGAAAACCTGATTTATGATCTGGATGGCTGGGAACTGAAAGAAGGTGATAAATGCGAAAAAGGCTCACAACTCAGACCTCATATTGTGTGGTTTGGAGAGATGGTACCCATGATGGAACCGGCAGTAGAGCAAGCCGCCCAGGCGGATATTTTCATGGTTGTAGGTACTTCCCTCCTCGTGTACCCCGCTGCTGGACTTATGAACTACACCAAACCAGAAACACCAAAATTTATCATTGATCCCAATCTACCGGAAATCAGAAGCACCAACAACCTGCACTTGTTTGAAGAACCCGCAAGCACAGGAGTAGCCAAAGCTGCGGAAATATTGAGAAAGGAATTTATTTAATGGGACTCATGTTGACCAACAGATGAAATTGACGATTAAAAATATGGTGTGCCAACGGTGCATTTCTGCCGTACAACAAATCCTGACAGATAATCAGATTGACGCGAGTAACATCACTCTTGGTGAAGTGCAACTGGACAAACTACTCACCTCAGACCAAAAGAAACATCTATCTGAAAAGCTGCTCGAAGTTGGTTTTGAACTAATAGATGACCACAATTCCAAAATTGTAGCTGACATCAAGCGCTTAATAATAGAACAAATTCATCACTCCAGTGACGCTCTACAAACCAGTTGGTCGGATTATCTAAGCAAATCACTGCACCACGACTACAAGTATATGAGCAGGTTATTTTCGTCTATTGAGAGCATTACAATCGAACAATACATTATCCATCAGAAAATAGAGAAAGCCAAGGAGTTGCTGATCTATGACGAACTGAGCCTGTCTCAAATTTCCTATGAACTTGACTACAGCAGCGTGGCTCATCTGAGCAATCAATTCAAAAAAATAACTGGAATGACACCCACAGCTTTCAAAAAGCAGGGATCTCGCAAGTCTATCGACAAAGTGTAAATGATGTAATTCATTACGAAGATTCTGTAAAAGTTCTTCACAACAAAATGGGACATTTGCATCATGAGAAGTTCACAGATCAAACGCACATTCCCGGTCATAGGCATGACCTGCGCTGGTTGCTCCGGCAGTGTTTCATCCATGCTCAACAGCCAAAAAGGCGTCAGCAAAGCGGATGTAAACCTGGCCAACAACACCGTGCTGGTAGATTATGATGCTACCGAAGTGCAACCGGAGGCATTGAAAAAAGCTGTTCAGTCTATTGGCTATGACCTGATAGTAGCTGATGATGACGATGCATCAGAACAGGCCGAGGAGTCCAGGAAATCGCACCAATCCAAACTGAAGCAGGACATGATCTGGGCGGGAATCTTGTCTATCCCGATCATGGCTCTCTCCATGATCATTCCCCAGTTTCCGTTCTCTAAAGAAATTTCGGCGGTACTTACCACCATCGTGCTTTTCGTTTTTGGTCAGCGGTTTTTCACAGGAGCGTGGAAGCAGCTAAAAAACAAAACAGCCAACATGGACACACTGGTAGCATTAAGCACCTCCATTGCTTATTTCTTTAGCCTTTTCAACCTTCTAAATCCTTCTTTCCTGATCTCACGCGGTATTGAGGCACATGTGTATTTTGAAGCGTCGGCAGTGATAATTTTCTTCATTTTGATAGGCAAATGGTTGGAAGAAAAAGCCAAATCGCGGACAGCCGATTCCATCAAAAAGCTCATTGGCTTACAGCCCAAAAATGTGGCAGTGCTTGGTGAAAATGGTGATTACACGGACACCCCCATTCGTCAACTCAAAATAGGTGATAAGATCATGCTCAAGCCAGGGCAGAAAATTCCGGTGGATGGCAAAGTCACCGAAGGTCATTCTTATGTAGATGAAAGCATGCTATCCGGCGAGCCGGTTCCGGTTGAAAAAAATGAAGGCGATCGCATCACCTCTGGCACTGTCAACCAACAGGGCAGCCTGGTCATGATTGCTCAAAAAGTGGGGGAAGAAACGTTTCTAAATCAGCTGATCAAAACTGTAGAAGAAGCACAAGGAAGTAAAGCTCAAATTCAGCGCCTGGTTGACAAAGTTGCCAGCATTTTCGTTCCGGTAGTGATTTCCATTGCATTGATAAGTCTGTTTTTATGGCTATTGCTCGGAGGAGAAGAATCTATAATTCATGGACTTATTTCCATGGTCTCCGTTTTGGTCATAGCTTGTCCATGTGCTCTGGGGCTGGCTACCCCTACCGCCATCATGGTCGGCATTGGGAGAGGAAGTGAGGCAGGAATTTTAATCAAAAATGCTGAGAGCCTGGAGCGAGCTCATAAGGTTGACACAATCATTTTGGATAAAACCGGAACCATCACTGAAGGCAAACCTGCCGTACACCAGTCGTTTTGGTTTCACGACGAGTGGAAAAGCACCCTGGCAGCAATCGAACAACAAAGCGAACACCCTTTGGCACAGGCTATAACCAGTCATTTAAATGTAAAAAGTGAGGACTTGCCTAAAGTGCAATCCTTCACGAACCTTCCAGGTAAGGGTCTCATGGCTACAGTCGGTGGCAAAAACTACTTCGTTGGTAACGCCAAACTTTTGAGAGACATGAAGCTATCCATTTCAGAAGAACAACAATCACACTTATCCGCATGGGAAAATGACGCAATGACGGTCATTCTTTTTTTCAACAGAAAAGAAATCATTGCCATGCTCGGCATCAAAGATCCGGTGAAGCAATCGAGCAAAACAGCCATCTCTAAACTCAAGTCAGCTGGAATGGAAGTCATTATGCTAACCGGAGATCAGGAAGCAGCCGCTAAGGCTGTATGCAAGGAGGTCGGCATAGAACATTACCGGGCGTCACTCTTACCCGCAGATAAAGGCGCGGTGGTAAAGCAACTTCAAGAGCAAGGAAAACAAGTAGCGATGATTGGCGATGGCATCAACGACAGTGAAGCACTGGCATTGGCAGATGTGAGTATTGCCATGGGGCAGGGATCTGACATAGCCATGGATGTAGCCAATATGACAATCATTTCTTCAGACCTATTGAAAGTGAGCGAGGCAATCAACCTATCCGGAAAAACGATAAAAACAATCAGACAAAACCTGTTTTGGGCATTTTTATACAATGTCATTGGTATTCCAATCGCCGCAGGCATACTCTATCCCATCAATGGTTTTTTACTAAGCCCCATGATAGCCGGAGCAGCTATGGCTCTGAGCTCGGTTTCCGTGGTAACAAATAGTTTAAGGTTGAAATATGCAAAATGATCTTATATTTTTCGATCTTTAAGCATGTCCGATCAAAAATCTATCATCACCCAGTTTTATACCGCTTTTCAAAACAAAGACGCTGACGCAATGGCTGCACTCTATCATGAAGATGCGGCATTCGAAGACCCGGCATTTGGCAAACTCAACTCCGAAGAAGTAAAAGCCATGTGGCGAATGCTGATAGAGAAGGGTGGAAAAGATCTGAAAATCGAATTTAAGCTTACCACCGAAAATGACAGAGTCGCGCAGGGCACTTGGCAAGCGTTCTATACATTCAGCCAAACCCAACGTCAGGTTCACAATATCATATCTGTCAAGATGAAATTTAAAGACGGAAAAATCACCGAGCACTATGACGAATTTGATTTTTGGAGGTGGAGTGGAATGGCTCTGGGACTTCCCGGCAAACTCCTGGGGTGGAGCCCTTTGATTAAGAATAAAGTCAAAGCCAAAAGCAGAGCAGCACTGGATAGCTTCATGGCAAAGCGAAACGACTAATCCGTAATTTTCTATGGAAGCACTAAAATACCCAATAGGAAAACTTGATTTACCAAGCAGCATTCATCTTCCAGATGTAAAAAACTGGATCAAAGACATTGAAAATTTTCCTGACTTGCTGAGGTATGAGGTGGAGTCACTCACCCTGGACCAGCTCGAATGGAAATACAGGCCTGAAGGCTGGTGCATCAGGCAAGTGGTTCACCATTGTGCCGACAGCCACATAAATAGTCAGATGAGATTTAAGCTGACCCTCACCGAAGATAAGCCGACTATCAAACCGTACGCAGAGGCTCTATGGGCACAGCTACCGGATATGACTGCTCCTATTCAATGGTCGCTTGACCTGTTGGATGTATTGCATAAAAGATGGGTGGTCCTGCTTGAAAGTCTAACCGAAGAAGACCTTAAGAAAGAATACGTTCATCCCGAGCACGGTCGTGTTTTCAACCTGTGTCAAACCGTGGCACTATACTCGTGGCATTGCCGGCATCATCTGGCTCATGTGAAGCAGGCCAAGGCAGCAAAAGGGAGCTATTAGGTGAAATTGTTAATAGATATTCTCGGATGGATCGGTTCCATAGAAGTGATAGTAGCGTACTTCCTTATCAGCTCCAATCGCGTCCAATCCAGCTCTGTACTGTTCCAAATTCTCAACCTGTCTGGAGCCATATTGCTCATCATCAACACGATTTATTATGGCGCTTACCCTTCGTCTCTTATCAATGTGGTTTGGGTTGGGATCGCTGGCTATGCGCTCATCAAGATGGCCTTCAATAAGGAATAACTATTGACAATATTTCTGTTGCAGTATAGTAGCCTCGTTCATTCCCAGAAATTGCGCCTTGCTCAAATAATTGCAAGCCTCTTCGCCCATATCCAATTCCAGATAAGCCATGGCTCCATTGTACCAGGTCATGGCATGCTCAGGGTCAATAGACAGATACTGATTGTAGTAAGCCAGTGCTTCCTCAAAGTCCTCCTGAAAAAAGAATGTATTGCCTATGAGGTAGAAAGCTTCAAAACGGGACGGATCCACATATCTGGCCTTTTCAAAATCCGATCGGGCTTCTACTAACTTACCAAGCTTGGTCAAAACCCTCCCCCTGTTGATCAACGATAAGCCATTTGGGCTTTCAGCGATTGCCTTATTGTAAAACTCCAAAGCCAGATCATAATCCTTCTTCGCAAGCGCTCGTGCCGCCAATAGACTCAGTGTTGGGCCAAAGCCTCCTTTTCCAACAAGACCTTCTGGTATTTCAGCAGTTGGGTCAATCAAAACCAAATTGTACCAGGCCAACTGATGATCCGGATGTAATTGAATGGCTTTTTTATAAGCATGTATCGCTGCGATTTCATCTCCCCTACTAAAAGCCAATAAGCCTTTGCTTACCAAATAATCAGGATTTGCATCCAGTTCAATCGCCTTTTCAAAATCTAACATCGCTTTGTCATACTCACCATTCTTTTGATATGCCTGTCCACGATAATGATGAATTTTGGCCTCCAGGTTCTGTAAAGACATCACAGCATTTTGCTTGTTGCCTATGGGGTCTATCTCAAAATAGACACTTCGGGTCTCACTCCCTGTATTATTCAATAAAAACGTAAAGTCTCTGATCGCCTGCTGCGGATCGTGATATTTGAGGTATATGATCCCTTTTTGGAAATATGCCTCCGAAAAGTTTTCGTCATATTTTATCGTAGCTTCATAGTCAGCAACCGCTCTGAGCTCCTTTCCCTGTCCTTCATAGATCAAACCACTCAGATAGTAAGCCTTAGCGTTTCTGACGTAGCGAATCGATTGATCTATCTCCTCTCTAGCGAGCCCGTACGACTTGGATCTGTAAAGATTTAGTGCCTTTTCATAATGGTCTTCCGATAGCTGATATTTACCCTGACCAAATGTGACAAAGCAAAGAAAAAAGCTGAGGACATAAAAAAACCTTCTCATGAATTTACTAAACGTAATTTTCAAAGAAGGTTCATCTTTTGAAGAGAAAGTGAAATCAGTACACTTTCTTGATTGACATGGCACTGCCCTTGGCCAAATGCGTAAACTTGCCATTTTCGTATTTGTAAAAACTGACAGCCATTACCAGAAACAAACCAGCGTTTTGAGGTATGGATTTCTCATCTATTGAAACCATAGCCGTTAATGGATCAACTGGTATTTTGAGAAGAGGATACATTTTACTTTCAAACGATCCATACTTCCCGTTCAATTCATCATTCACCGGTGTGTATGTGTTTGACTTGCTATCAAACCTGTAGTCGGATAGCGCTATCAACCGCGCATTGATTTTAAAATTAGTCGCCTCATCCGGTTTAATAAATGTCTTTTCGGGAATGAAAGAAGGGAAATGCAAAATCACCTGTCCGCGTTCAGATCCAGGTTTAACAAAGTATTTTGCACCAAAAATATCTTCATAGGGAGCAGTAGTATTAAACTCAAAACCATCCAAATGATAACCATGCTTGCTAACATAGAAAGGCCTTGTTCCGGTCTTACCCTCCTCATACTTAGCTAGTTTCCTAAATTGGGCAGTCAACCTACCCGAAACGTAAGATTCGCAAATTTCCGACATCCCACTGGTAAGCGAACTTCTCAAAGTTTTCGCCATCATTGAGGCCCCACCGAATTCCTTTTGATGGTCTCTGACAACTTGATAACTTTCTTGATTTTTGATTTGGTCGGCACTAGGACCGCCTTTTTTTGATATGATGGTGTGGTCAACACCCTTGATTCGATAAGCTCGATAGCCTTTTGGAACTTCCACCTGAATAGGTTCCGTGAGAGATCTTTTCATTCGCTGATTGTGGTTACTGGTTAAGTCAAGTTGAATATGACACGCGAAATATAACTATATTAATAGAGAATGAAAAAGATTAAAACAGAAAACCACTTCACCTTCGGATATATTTACACTTGATAACGAGCACGTTATCTTTTTGTCATTTATCCTCCAGTATATATCTTTAAAATGTAAGAATTTTGAGTACGGATTGTTCGAATAAAAAATAGACCGACAATCCTAAAGTCAAAACATTTTAGCACGTTTGCGCTTTCATACTTTATGATTAAACCAAAGACCACAAAATGAAAAAATACTTAGGAAGCTTAGGATCAGATTTACCCGCAGGAATTGTCGTTTTTTTAGTAGCCTTACCCTTGTGTCTAGGGATCGCACTGGCTTCCGGCGCACCCCTGTTTTCAGGTATTATTGCCGGCATCATGGGAGGTTTGGTGGTCGGCTCCCTCAGTGGATCTCATTTGAGTGTAAGTGGTCCTGCAGCGGGTCTTACTGTCATTGTGCTCAATGCTATTACTGATCTAGGTTCCTTCGAATCGTTTCTTTTGGCGGTATTTCTTGCGGGAGTCATCCAGGTCATACTGGGAGTGCTAAAAGCTGGTATCATTGGTCACTTCTTTCCATCTGCTGTCATCAAAGGCATGCTAACGGCAATAGGACTAATCTTGATTCTAAAACAAATCCCTCATGCTCTTGGAGATGATCGTGACTATGAGGGAGATGAGGCTTTCTTTCAGTCCGATGGGGAAAATACGTTTACGGAAATAGCTCTGGCCTTTCAAAATATTGAGATTGGAGCGCTCTTTATATGTGTCGTTGCTCTTGCTATTCTCATCTTATGGGAATCCCCAGCATTTAAAAATATGAGTTGGACTAAAATTGTTCCTGGCCCATTGGTTGCCGTTGCTTTCGGGATTGTGGCCAATTCTGTCATATATGCCCAGGCAGTGCCATCCTGGTTCCTTTCAGGAAAACACTTGGTGTCTCTACCCACTATTGAAAACGCCACAGATTTTTTCAACACATTGACGTTTCCTGACTTCTCTCAGCTTGCCAATCCAGACGTTTACATTGTCGCTATCACCATTGCCATCATAGCCAGTTTGGAGACATTGCTAAGCCTGGATGCTGTTGATAAACTAGATCCATATAAACGAATCGCTCCGGCAAGTAGGGAACTATGGGCTCAGGGTGCTGGTAACATGGCCTCTGGTCTTGTTGGTGGATTACCTGTGACTGCCGTAATTGTGAGAAGTACAGCCAATATAAGCTCCGGTGCTAAAACCAAAGTCTCAGCGGTATTTCACGGTATCTTACTGTTGACCAGTGTTACCCTTTTTCCTAAATTTCTAAACTTAATCCCTCTATCAGCTTTAGCTGCTGTCTTGCTCATGGTGGGTTACAAGCTGGCCAAGCCTTCACTTTTCAAATCGATGTATAGTCAAGGAATGAATCAATTCCTTCCATTCATTATCACCGTCCTGGCTATTTTATTTACCGACCTTTTGATCGGTATCACTATCGGAATATGCGTAGGTATTTTCTTTGTGATAAGAGCTAATCTCCATGAGGCAATTGTGGTTAACAAGCCCGATGAAAACACCTACATTTTCACTCTCAAGAAAGATATTAGTTTCCTTAACAAGGCTTTTCTGAGAATTAACCTGAGAGATATCCCGGAAAATTCAACGGTGATTTTTGACGAAACTGATTCCATATTTATTGATCACGATATCAATGAAACTGTCGAAGACTTTTTTGCTACAGCAAAGAATAAAAACATTAAGGTAGAAATAAAACAACCGTCATCCAGCCCAAATAAAGCGCTAGGAACGACACCTTGATTTTTCAATAAATTGCATTGACATTGTAAAACTCTTGTATTGAGAATTAATAAATCGCTTCTGTCTATTGCTCTTATTGCCATCTTCACTCTTGGCGGGTGCCATGCCACCTATTACAAAGTGAAGATGGTAAAACCAAAGCGCCACTTTGGTTATTATGATGCGTCAAAGGACAGAAAGAAAAAGCGAATCAAAACAGTGCGATACAAGTCTCTTAAATCCACAAAACGAATCGGTAGTAATGCTGACAAATAAAGGTATGTCCATAATGTGGGCAATCTTATTACTCACATCGTCATGTGACATACCTTCAACAACCGAACGGCTATCGGGTACTATTGAGGATAGTGCCATGGTAGTTTCCGCTCACCCCATTGCCACCAATATAGGAGTAGATATTTTAAAATCCGGAGGCACTGCCATTGACGCTGCGGTGGCGGTTCAATTTGCACTGGCTGTAGTTTATCCCAGAGCTGGAAATATAGGTGGGGGCGGATTTGCGGTAATGCGGTTTTCGGATGGAAAAACCAACACCCTGGATTTCAGAGAAAAAGCTCCTACTCTAGCATACCGGGACATGTATCTAGATGAATCTAAAAATGTGATCCCGGAAAAAAGCATGCTGGGTCATCAGGCAGCTGGTGTTCCCGGGAGTGTAGCTGGCATGTGGGAACTGCACCAGACTTATGGCACCCTCGATTGGAAGGAGCTGATACAGCCGGCTATTGATGTGGCAAATTCTGGGTTTAAAATCACTCAAAATGAAGCAGATGTACTGAATGATAAGCAGGAAAAATTTAGGGAAGCAAACACATATTCTCCCTGGGTGCTAAAAGAGAGCGGCTGGAATGCTGGTGATCTTGTAAGGCAGCCAGAGCTGACCTCAACACTCGAGGCTATCCGTGATCTGGGGCGTGATGGTTTTTACAAAGGGTCGGTTGCAGATAAGATAGTCGCAGAAATGAAGAAGGGCGAAGGACTTATTTCACATGAAGACCTGGCAAATTACCACCCCCTATGGAAGGATCCAGTTTCGGGATATTATAAAGGACATAAGGTGATCAGTATGGCTCCTCCGTCAAGTGGCGGAGTTGCAGTCTTGCAACTGCTACAAGGGGCAGAAATGCTAAATATTGCACAATACCCACACAACAGCACCGAAGCAACAAATCTTATGGTAGAACTTGAAAAGCGCGTTTTTGCTGACAGAGCGAAGTTTATCGGGGATCCGGATTACTATGACGTTCCCGTGGACGAGCTACTCTCCGCAGCATATAACACCGAGCGATTCTCCTCTATAAGAGTTGATAACATGACTCCTTCATCGAAAATCGCACATGGGCCTATACTACCGAAAGAGTCTGAGGAAACAACTCACTTTTCAATAGTAGACCCTTTGGGCAATGCCGTGGCACTAACGACTACACTCAATCTGAATTATGGATGTAAGGTTTGGGTGGAAGGAGCCGGTTTTGTTTTGAACAACGAGATGGATGACTTTAGCGCCAAGCCAGGTGTTCCCAATTATTTTGGCCTTATCGGGGCAAAAGCAAATGCCATAGCCCCAAATAAAAGAATGACTAGCTCAATGACCCCAACTATCGTTGAGAAGGACGGCAAATTGAAACTGGTGCTGGGCAGTCCGGGCGGTTCTACCATCATTACTTCCGTTTACCAAACCATTCAAAATATGATCGATTATGATATGACCATGCAGGAGGCCGTAAACGCCAAAAAAATACACCATCAATGGCTACCTGATCAAATCAAATATGAGCAAGACGGGCTGGATTCACTGACCATCATGAAACTAAATAAGATGGGGCATAACCTTAAAGCTGTAAAATCAATTGGTAGAAATGACTGCATTTTGGTTCGAGATGACGGAACACTGGAAGGGGCTGCTGACCACACGCGTGGGGATGACTATGCAGCAGGATTTTAGTTCCTTATCACTTCAAACTCCACTCTCCTATTTAGCCTCCGTGTTTCTTCTTCTCTATTACTCGCCACGGGGCGGCTTCCACCAAATCCCTTTCCGGAAATTCTCTTTTTGTCAATTCCTTCTTCAACCAAAAAATCCCTCACGGCATTCACTCGAGCCTGAGACAGCTGTATGTTCAGCACCTTGTTTCCTACGTTATCCGTATGTCCTTTCAGGTAAATACTTATATCAGGATTTTCGTTCATCATCTCCAGGACGAGCTCAAGTTCGTGTTTGGAAGTTTCAAGAAATGCGGGAGTGCCCTTTTTAAACAAAACATGCTCAAGTGTTATGGTATTGCCGGTTTCCAGAGGCTCAAGCCTAATGATTCTTTCCTGGTAAGCGCTATCCAGGTCGTTGAAATTCAGAGCCAATGATTGGGACAGAAAGCCCTTTGATTTAAAATCCAGTCCGAGAGAATCATTTGCATTTAGTCCAAAATCAATTTCGGTGACCGCATCATAGCTGTTGGTGACGGTTTCTGCTCCATTTCTGTAGGTTTTACCAAAATAGCTGAATGATAGCTCCTCATCCGTTTTGGCGTGCTTCACCTTAAAATTGACCACCTTTTCGTAAGCCAGCGCTTTGCTTACTTCAATCGGGTCTGAAATCACCGAATCAGCCGGCAAACTCACGTTGGTTGGATAAATCCTGATCCGTTTGATATCCCCATACCCGTCGCTGTTTTGAGTTGAAACAAAGTATGCATACTCACTTCCCGGATTGAACATAAATGATGTCTCTGATCCTTCAGAATTTACCATAGAACCCAAATTCTTCGGTTCGGACCAATTTCTCCATGTGTCATCCAGCCTCATGGAAAAATAGATATCAAAGCTGCCCATACCGCCCCGCGCATTGGTGGCAAAGTAGAGGGTCTTATTGTCATCCAGAAGAAATGGTGTCAACTCCTGCTTGTCTGTATTGATCGTACCCCCAAGGTTTTTGGGTGCGGACCATCGGCCATTTTGATCCAACAATGAAAAATACAAATCATCCACTCCATAACCTGTATTATTCTCCAGACTCAGGAGCATCACTTTACCATCACGGGATAGAAAGCCAGTTTGAATCGGTCCAATATTTCTTAGATATGGCACCTCTACCTCGCTCTTCTCTCGTGTCTTGATGTTCATGACTTTCACCTCACTGGAATACGAGTTGAAAGCTTCCTTCGTCTCACTAAAAAGCAAATACAATCCATCCTGAGTAATTCCTATTGGAGCACTAAAAACACCTGGATCGTGAAACGTCAGGCTTTTGATCGAATCGACAGCATACTTGTCAAAAACATCGGCAAACCAAAGATCAGCGGGGTTTGATTTTCCGCCTGCATTGCTAGCAGAATTCTCTTTGGTATAAATCAATTGCCCTCCATCGGCAGACAAATAAATATAATTCTCTGCATCAGGAGAGTTGAGGTTGAGTACAGGCTCAGGGTTAGAATAAAACTTGACCTGACCGCTTAAGCTCACCCACCAGACAAGTGCCAACAGAAATCCAAAAATTCTCATATATGATTTTACTTATAAAAAATTTAACTTTTTTTATTCCGAATGATTTTTATATCACTTTTTTAATATATAATTGCATTATTATATTTCAATGGTCCTTATCAGCAAGATCCAGCCAGCAAAATATTAACAGGTGTTATGAAGATTTTAAACCTCGACTTTCAGTCGGGGTTTTCTTCTTTTTACGACTCACAAAATCATTTTCTTTGATATAAAAACGCCAGGGAAGCAACGCATCTTCCTCAGC
Organism: Cyclobacteriaceae bacterium; assembly: GCA_039944535.1. GTDB lineage: Bacteria > Bacteroidota > Bacteroidia > Cytophagales > Cyclobacteriaceae > JAMZMI01. The sequence goes on along the minus strand of JBDUYP010000009.1, from coordinate 213,233 downwards.
ATAGTCCACTCCGATTCTCACATCTGTTTCGATTTCAAAATTATCATTTATGTCTGAAGGCTGAGCGATCCAAATGGAAGAACCTCCAAGATTCTCTCCCGACATGGATCTATTGATACCAAGTGCCTGACTTAAGGTACCCGGCCCGGAAGTCAGTTTTTTCCTGGAGAGAACATTCCTTCGCGCAAACATGTGATCCAGTCCCTCCAGCGGCTCCAAACCTCTGATCAAAACAGCATCGGCTAGCCCTTCTTCATTTGTCACCACATTGAATAAATGATGGATTCCATAACACAGATACACGTAAGCTCTGCCACCCTCCTGGTACATTACTTCAGTTCGCGGCGTACGTTTGTAATATGCATGACACGCCTTGTCATTTCTACCATTATATGCTTCTGTCTCAACAATTCGCCCGACAGTTAGTTTACCTTGGAGATGCGTAACCAATATCTTGCCCAGCAAATCTCGCGCTATCTGCACTACATCATCACGTTTGTAAAACGCTAGAGGCAGTTTTTCGTATGCACTTATATTCATTAAATCTTAATTGATAAATTCAATCCTAACAATTCAACAAAACATGAGAAACCTAAAATTAGCCCTATTGGGAATGTTCGTTTCATTTGGCTCTTTCGCACAAATAAACACACCAGCACCAAGCCCTACGGCAACACTTACGCAGGAGGTTGGCTTGACAACTGTAACAATCAATTACTCACGTCCGAGCATCAAAGGTCGAACAATCTTTGGAGACCTGGTAAAGTATGACGAGTTATGGAGAACAGGAGCCAATGCTGCTACCAAACTTAGCTTTAGCGGTGATGTAAACCTTGCGGGAAATTCCTTAGAAGCCGGTGATTATGTGATCTTGACAGTACCTGGCAAATCTGAGTGGAAACTCAACATTTACAATCATGAAGGAAATGGAGTAGGTGCATATTTCAGTAAAGACCCTATTGGTTCTTCCACTGTTAAAGCTTCCAGCCTATCAGAAACAGTAGAGTCTTTCACTATTGACATCAACAACCTCAGAAACAATTCCGCATCGATCGATTTGATTTGGGAAAACACGAAGGTGTCCATTCCATTGTCTGTAGATGCTGATGCGTCTGTGATGGCTCAGATCAACAAGTATGAGGAAAGTTCAAAAGCGCAAAGAGCCAATGACTACAACTCCGCAGCTTCTTACCTTTTGTCAGAGAAAAAGGATTTAGAAAAAGCATTGGACTTTTCAACAAAGGCAGTAGCTCTAAGACCTGATGCTTTTTGGATGAGCAGAACAAAATCACTGATAGAAGCAGAGCTTGGCAAATACAAAGATGCTATCAAATCAGCTGAAATGAGTTTAGCAGCTGCAGAAAAAGCAAAAAATGGGACTTACATTTCTTTCAACAAGGCATCTATAGCCGAGTGGAAGAAAAAGAAGTAAACTTCAATGATAAGTAGTCAAAAGCGTAAGAGGAATCTTACGCTTTTGTTTTTTGTGGCAGTATCAACTGCAGCAGTATACTGAGAACAACTGTAGTGCCTAGCCCGATTGCATTGTACCAGAGATAGCCGATTGTGATGGTTCCGCTGAGGGACATAAAATGAAGGACTATCACAATAACCTGCGCCACAATGGTGGCGAAAAATATGGCCGTTCCTTTCACAAACTTGAGAAAGAATGCCACCAAAAATATCCCCAATATAGTTCCATAGAATATAGACCCCACAATATTCACAGCCTCTATCAGGTTTTCAGAATTCTTTGCCATGATGGCAAATAAAATCGCCAGCACGCCCCACCCCAGAGTCATGACCTTGGAGCTGTTCAAATAGTGCATATCTGACCCTTTCTGGTGCAAAACCCGCTTATAAAAATCTACAGATGTGGTAGATGCCAGGGCATTGAGCTCTGATGATGTAGAGGACATGGCCGCAGAAAAAATTACCGCTATGAGCAGCCCGATGATACCATGTGGCAAATAGGTGAGAATAAACGTTAGAAATACATAATCAGAGTCCTTGGTCTCAAGGTCCGGGTCAACCTTCGCAATCAACCCCTTTACATCATTTCTTACCGCAATGCTTTTTTGATCGATGGCATTGAGCTTATCGGCCAGCTCTGGCTCAGCAGATTCATCCGCTTTTGCCAGTAGCAAGGCAACCGTTTTTCGCTCATCCACAAGTTGAGCATACTCTTTATCCAATTGCTCATATTGACCGGCGTACTCCGACTGCAAAAGCCGCTCAACTGATGCCTCCTTGAAGTGGACCGGTGGCTGATATAGGAGATAAAACACATACACCATCACCCCAGTGAAAAGTATAAAAAACTGCATCGGGATTTTCAGGATGGCATTGAACATCAAGCCCATTCTGCTCTCGGTGACACTAATCCCACCCAAGTAGCGCTGCACCTGCGACTGATCCGTGCCGAAGTACGAAAGCGACAAAAACAGGCCTCCGGCAAGGCCGGACCACACAGTATAGCGCTTTTCAAAATTAAAATCCAAATCCACAGCATTGAGCTTATCCAGATTACCGGCAACATTGATTGCCTCTCCGAAAGTCATAAAATTGCCGATGTAATTGATAATGGTGCCAAAGGCTATAAACATACCTATCATGATCACAGCCATCTGCCACTTCTGCGTCAGACTCACAGCTTTAGTGCCACCAGAAACTGTATAGATAATGACCAAAATCCCCGTGACCAAAATGGTCGCCGTAAGGTTCCACTTAAGGATACTGGATATGATAATAGCAGGAGCATATATAGTAATACCCGCAGCAAGGCCTCTCTGGATTAAAAACAAAAAAGCGCCCAACAATCGTGTTTTCAAGTCGAATCGACTTTCGAGATACTCGTATGCTGTATAGACTTTGAGTTTGTAGTAGATTGGAATGAAAACTACACTCACTATGATAAGGGCAAAAGGCAGCCCAAAATAGTTTTGAACAAACCCCATCCCACTTTCATAGCCCTGTCCGGGAGTGGAAATGAAAGTTACGGCGCTGGCCTGAGTAGCCATCACAGAGAGACCGATGGTTCCCCATTTCAGGCTTTTATCTCCCAGAAGATAACCTTCAATATTACTTTGATTTCGCGTCTTATAAACCCCATAGCCCACTATGAGCAGGAGCGTGCCAAAAAGGACAATTAAATCCAGATAGTTCATCTAAAATGCAATGCTGAGTAGATACAAAACCACGAGAACTGCGACCTGATAAAAGCCAACCACCAAATAAATGAATTTCCACTTTTTCAGAAAGGGTGGTGTGGCCACATCCGCATCCAGGCTCCATTGTTCTATCATACTACTTTGACTTATTGTCCTTACCTATTGAAATCAAATTGGCCATCAATCGGAATGCTCCTGGAACGCCTGCAGGTAATTCCCTAAAGAATGAAAGCCCCGTGTAGATGTAATAGCCTTTGCCATACTTGGCTATCAGCAAACTCCCATCTTTGGGTGACTCTCCGGGATCATTGGAACTGATTACAGCTTCAAACTTGGGATCCCATTCATTCGCAAAATAGAGGCCTCTTTCTTGAACCCAGTTATCGAAATCCTGGTTAGAAATTTTATTTGGACGGTAGAGCGCATCGTGTTTCTTTACAAGTATGCGCACCTCAGCCTCCTCCACAGCTACACGGTCGTGTGATAGTTTCAGAGCATAAGGAGCCAGCTCGTCTGTCACCGTCCCCATAGTGGTGTATTGCACAATCACTGTTCCCCCATTTTTGGTGTATTCGAAAAGTTCTTTATTGCGGAAAGCCAACCAGTCCAAGGTGTTGAATGCCCTGATACCCAGAATTACAGCATCATATTGAGCCAGGTTGTCCGCAAGCACCTCGTCTTTATCCAGCAACTCAACCTGATAGCCAATCTGCTCCAGGCTTTGAGGCACCTCATCGCCTGCACCCATTATGTACCCGATTCGGTTACCTCTCTTTTCCAAATCCAGCTTGACAGCTTTCGTCTCTGTTTTTGGGAATATGTATTGAGTGGGAATGTGATCATAAGTTATTTTCTTCACCCCCTTATCATAAGTCTTACCATCTACCACTGCCATGGCTCTGATCTCGGCTACCGAAGCTTTATCGGGAGGGGTCAGCTTGAAAGTATATGCACGCTCCTCACCTTTTTGAGAAAGTGAAAAAGGAATTTCTGCCGGTGCTGCAATCCAGCCCTCAGGCACATCCAATATCAATTGACCGGCCATGTTGTTCTTGCCTGCTATCACATTCACTTCGACCTCACGAGGGGCATTGCTGGCGTAGATAATGGCCTGATTACTCAGGTTCACCATTATTGGTGGCGTAATGGCCACTGGTGCGTAAACCTCCCCTTTCACACGGTCAGACTCTTTAAAAACAACAGGCCGACTAATCTCTATAAACTGATCCTCTATCTTCAACGTGACTCTGGCATTCACCACAGGGGCATTCTCAGGCAGGCCAATCAGCTCCTGATCAGAAACTGCAAACATGGCATCAGTGCCTTCTTCTTTGAGCCAATAGGGATTAGATATAGGTACCCTGGGGCTAAAGGTCAAAGAATAATCCAAAGTGTTGTTTTGATTCTCCGACAGATCCATATCATATACGAAGCTATCGCTCCATCTGGAAAACGAAACACCAGATAGTGTAATCGGTGTACTGCTTCTGTTGATTGCCTCAAAGGATATGGTAATGGAATCTCCTGGCGCATACTCTGCCTCATCTGCCACGAACTCCAGATAAGTCCCAGAAAGCGACATCAGCAATTCGTCCACTTCCTTTAGCTTCACTTTTCTCCAAAACTCATTACTGAGTGTATCAATCATTTTTCGTGCTTCCAGCAAGTTAGGTATGACAGCCTCCGGATTCTTAGGGTCAAAATTGAGCATGGCCTCATTCACATGATATTTGATTTCTTCTGTTCCCGGAATGCGATCCCAGGTAGTTTGGATTCCTCCGAAAACATCTCCTGTGTCTTCTCCCCCCCACTGCTCAAAATATTCAAACTCCGATCCTCTAGAGCCAATCCGGCCAAAGCCCTGGCTTTTGTGCATACTGCGGCTCTTAGCAGATATTTCCGTGTAGGATTGCCCTAAATATTCATTGTAAGTTCCCACATCCATAGAAACATAATCGTCAGGATTAAAGACACGGTTGCTCCGGCGAAAATGCCACGTACTTACATTCCAAAAAATCTTTTTCACCTCCCATAAATCCACATAATCCAATTGCTCAGGATAGGCTGAAGGATCGTTGCTCAACGCAAATGCCTCCTTGGCCAGAACAGCAGAAGCTGTGTGGTGCCCGTGTGTGATTCCCGGTTCTGTAGTAAAGCGCGTCACGATCACATCGGGTTTGAATTTGCGAATGGCCCAAACAAAATCGGCCAACACCTTATCCCTATCCCATTTATTGAAAGTCTCGTCGGGATGTTTCGAGTATCCAAAATCCACAGCGCGGGAGAAAAACTGCTCGCCTCCATCAACGCTTCTTGCGGCCAATAGCTCCTGAGTTCTAATCACCCCCAGGGCCTCCTTTATTTCCGTACCTATCAGGTTCTGTCCGCCATCGCCACGTGTAGCAGCCAGGTATCCCGTGCGAAGGTGCATGCCATTAGAAAGGTAGGAGATCAGTTGCGTATTTTCATCATCCGGATGAGCCGCTATATAAAGTACAGAGCCCAGGGTGTTGAGCTTTTCCAGCTGCTGCAAAATCTCACCGGTACTTTGGACTTTGGGTGCCTGCGCAAAAATTGGGATTGATAAAAAGAGAATAAAAATAAACGAAATGCTTCTGTGAGACATGCTAAATATTGATCTGTGTTGCAACGAGAAAATGAGCTCGGAGTTGGATTTTGAAAAAAAATGTAAATCGTAGCGCAAGTTTATCGGCTCTTTTACATCTAATAAAATGAAAGTAACCAAAATGAAGATTATCATGAAAAAAACAGGTTTTATTTTAGGAATGGTTCTGTTGATGTCGGGAGTGGCATTGGCACAACCCACAATGAAAAACAACAGAGATGCGCAAGACAAACCGGATCGCGCCGAGAGAATCGCCGAAAGGCTGGAACTGACACCAGAGCAAATGGCTAAGTTTGAAGACATGCGTGTAGCGCATTACAAAGAGGTACAGCCAGTGCAAAATCAATTAAAAGAAAAACGGGCATCACTTCGATCTCTGGTCACTGCTGACAAGCTAGATCAAAAGAAAATAGATCAGAGAATCAATGAAATAGGCAATCTCGAAACTGCACTTTTAAAAGCCAAAACAAATCATCAAATTGCCATACGTGCCATGCTAACAGATAAGCAGAAGATGATCTTTGACCAAAGTCACACCAGGATGAAAAAAGGCGGTCAGGGCTCAGGAAAAAAAGGTGGTCGCGGATAAGTAAACAGTTTGTGTCAGAAGCAGAATTCAAAGAAATCGTAACAACATACCAGGACAGGGTTTACAACACCTGTCTTGGTTTTCTCAAAAATGAGGGGGATGCAGAGGATATGGCCCAGGAGGTCTTTATCACTGTTTTCAACTCCTACGACACCTTCTTAGGAAAATCTGCTTTGAGCACCTGGCTACATAAAATAGCTATGAACAAATGCCTGGAAGAGATTCGCAAACGCAATAGCCAAAAACGATCTGATGATGATACGTACAGCGGCATATCAGAAAATACTTTTTACCACCCGGGGGTAACATTGGAAAACAAAGAAAGGTCAAGCATCCTTTTGGGAGCCATTGCACAACTACCGGAGGCACAGCAAACGGCATTTACGCTGAGCAAGATTGATGGGTTGAGTTATGAGGAAATCGCCAAAGTTATGAACAAGACCATGGGATCTGTGGAATCGCTCATCCATCGGGGTAAGGGTAAACTTCAGCAACTTTTAAAAGACTATTATGAAGGAAATTGACATCAATAAGGAAATAGAAGCAACCCTGAACAGTCTGGACGGATTGCAAAAGGCAAAAGCCCCAGAAGGCTTTTATGAAAGGCTGCAGGCACGAATGCAAAATCAAGCCAAACCATCGGGCATCTGGATAAACATACTGCGCTACAGCGCGGCGGCTATGATCATACTCTCACTTGCCAATGGCTACCTACTTTTCCAAAATGATACTGAGGAAATTGCCAGCGCAAACATAGAGGACTTCACTGCCGCATACTTTGACGACAACACGACTTTAATAGAATACTGATATGCAGAAAAGGAAATTGAAATTACTCACCATCGGCGTGCTAGCACTTATGGCTATCAACTTAGGGCTTATTTCATTTATCATACTCGGGCCAAAGCTCGCAGCTGCAAAATATAAGCGACAAGGGGTTTCGAAAAACATAGAAAACAGAGACAAGGGTGCTCGCTTTTTGATTCAGGAATTAGATCTATCTAAAGAGCAGCAGCAGGCTTTCCGATCCTTGTTTCAAGATCACAGAAAGTTGCGTGACTCTCTTGACATTGCCATTAGGAAAAACAAAGCCCTTCTAGTTCAGTCATCAATTGATCCAGAAGTCAATTCTGTAGATCAGGATTCTCTGATTGAAGTGATCGCACAAGCTCACATGCTTCAGGAAAGAGCCATGGTGGATCATTTTACCAAGATGAAGGGCATTTGCACCCAGGATCAGGTCGAACGCTTGTCCGCTGTAATAGAACGCTCACATGCAAATCAGGAAAGACGAAAAAATAAAGAAAGGCTCTAAAAAGGTATATCCCAGTTTAGGTCAGAGTTGTACCGAATGTATTCTCCATTGATCTGCATTGGCGACTTGATATTATTGTGATAAAGTTGCCCTGTTCCCAGGCCTTGATAGGATAGGCCCTCAAAAGCTCCTGCAAACTGACTTATTCCATTTAGTCCGATGTTTGACTCCAGAGCTGAAGTCATCCACCAGTCTATGCCCATATTTTTCGCAATGTCCATCCATTCCAACGTGGATTTATAGCCTCCCAGGAGCGTAGGTTTCAAAATGATAAAACTTGGCTTGATAAAATCAAGTAGCTCCCTCCTGTCTTTTTCCTTAGTTACTCCTATTAGTTCTTCATCGAGCGCTATCGGAATCTTAGATCGTTCACAGATCAGTTTCATTGCCTCCGGCTGTCTCGGCATAATCGGCTGCTCTATTGAGTGAATGTGGTATTTATCCAGATCTTTGAGCCTTGCCAAAACTTCATTATTAGGAAAACCACCATTGGCGTCCAGCCTGATGGTAACATCCCGCGACTGAGATCGCAGATAATCAATCAGTCCCAGCTCTTCTTCCCATTTGATGGCTCCCACTTTTATTTTAATGCAATTGAATCCCTGCTTCAACTTCTCATCCACTTGCCTTCGCATATGATCCATCTCCTCCATCCAAATCAAGCCATTGATAGGTATCTGGAGTCTGTCATTATAAAAAGCATTATCGAATATTTTACGCACTCCCCCATTTAGCAAATCAAGCAAGGCAGTTTCCAGGGCCATTTTCACACTCGGAAAGTGGTCTGAAGTGAGCTTTTCCACTAAATCATACACTGCCACTTCCGATTCGGGAACTTCGTATTTAGACACCTCAGCCTGCAACCGTTCCAGCTCCAATCCCACCCCTTCAAAATCGTCTACACTTAACCTGAGTAAAGGAGCTGCCTCTCCATAGCCAAATGGAGCCAAACCAGAATCGGAGAGTTTTAGGACATAAATGGGGTGTTTTTTCAAAACTCCCCGCGAAGTGCCGGCTTCAAATTTAAAATCAAGCGTGTAGTCTTTATATTCGAGCTTCAACATAGGGTTAGGTAAAGGTATGGTGTATAAAAGTCTGGATCTGTCTGAGTTTCAATACGAATTAAGTGATGATAAAATTGCCAAGCATCCGCTAAAAAATCGTTCGGATTCAAAATTATTGACCTTCCGCCAGGGCAATATTGAGCATAGAACCTTTCGTGATTTACCTCAAATTTTGCCTTCAGGATGTCACCTTGTCTTCAATGATACGAAGGTAATACCGGCCAGAATCATCTTTCACAAAGAAACTGGAGCAAGGATAGAGATTTTTCTACTGGAACCTATAGCACCATCCCATTTGCATGTGGAAGCCATGTCGGCCAAAGACAGTTGCACCTGGCATTGTATGATTGGTAATGCAAAAAAATGGAAGCTCGACACAGAACTATCAATGAGACTTCCCACTGGAGAAACGGTAAAAGCGCTGCGAATTGAAAGTGATCGGGTGAAAATTAGCTGGAACGGAGAATTAACATTCTCGGAAGTAGTTAGTGCGATTGGCAGCATTCCGCTACCTCCTTATTTGAATCGCGAAGTTGAAGAAGAAGATAAGCCACGATACCAGACAGTTTATTCGCATCACGAAGGTGCAGTAGCGGCACCTACTGCGGGTCTGCATTTCACCGAAGCAGTCATAGAGCAGCTGGCAGCCAAAAACATAACTACTGATTTTCTAACGCTTCACGTCTCAGCGGGCACATTTCAGCCCATAAAGGCCGAGACCGTAGAAGAGCACCCCATGCATCGAGAGCAGGTCGTGGTTTCAAAAAACAACGTAGAACAACTCCTGAAAAATGAGGAGATTATTCCCGTTGGCACCACAAGCATGCGCACCCTTGAAAGCCTGTACTGGTTTGGCGTGAAGCTTGCGTCTGACCCAAATGCAGATTTTTTTATAGAAAAACTTAGCCCTTACCAGAAAAAAACAACCATTACAAAAAACGAAAGCCTGACATATGTGATGCGATTTATGGAGTCCAGAAAACTGAAACGAATTGTCGGACACACGGAGATTTTCATTTTTCCGGGCTATGAGCTTCGTATTTGTAAAGGTTTAATCACTAACTTCCATTTACCTGGTTCCACGTTGATGTTACTAGTAGCAGCCCTAATCGGTGACAGATGGAAAGAGGTCTATCAATCTGCTTTGAACAATGACTATCGGTTTTTAAGTTATGGAGACAGTTCTATTCTTTTGCCCTAATTGATTACATTAGAATAAATGAAAGAAACGCTCACCACATTTTGGGAAGACATTAGCACCCGCATTGAGAGTTTTATAGCCATATTCTCCAAGCCTCTTTTCAACCTTGGTGAAGGCAGCATTAGTCTCGCCACAATCATTTACTTTTTGTGTGCGTTCGTTATTCTTTCAATTGTTTCGAAGAAAGTTCGCCGTATAATCGTAGAGCGAGTACTGAAAAATACCGGCATGGAGCACGGCGCAAAGGCGTCCGTCGGAACTGTCATAAGATTTTTCATCCTTGCCATCGGTACCGTCATTATAATCCAGAGTGCAGGAATAGACCTCAGTGCCTTGAGTTTGCTTGCCGGTGCTTTGGGTGTTGGCATTGGGTTTGGCCTTCAAAATATCACCGACAACTTTATTTCGGGCATCATTATCTTATTCGAAAAACCAATCAAGGTTGGAGATAGAATAGAAGTTGGAGATGTACAAGGCGATGTGATCAATATTTCGTTTAGAGCCACCGAGGTAAAGACCAATGACAACATCATGATCATAGTGCCAAATTCTGAATTTATATCCAGTAAAGTGATCAATTGGAGTCACAATGATCGCAATATTCGTTTTCGTTTCCCGGTAGGCGTCAGCTACAAGGAAGATCCTCAAAAAGTCAAAAAAATACTGCTGGAGGTAGCAAAAGCCAATCCCAACGTACTCGACACACCAAATGCTAGCGTTTTCTTCGTGGAGTATGGTGACAGCTCGCTCAACTTTGAGTTAGGTGTATGGACCGCCACCCATACCGACAAACCTCAGGTACTCAAGAGTGAACTATACTACGAAATATTCAGGAGATTTAAAGAGGAAAACGTGGAGATTCCGTTCCCTCAGCGAGATATACATATCATCTCTCAGCCAAAGTGAGATATCAAAGGCGCTGTGCCAAGGTTATCGTAAATATATTTCTTTGAATGTAGGTCTCAGCTCCGGGAATCTTTTGATACCAAATGAAATAGCTGTTTGAAATCGTCAGATTGGACACCACTTCATAATCAATACCTAACCCTACCCTATTCTGATCAAACCAACTGCCTTTCACCGTCTTACCAAAATGAATGAGGTAATCGTCGAACACAAAAGCACTTACCGGAATACTCGCGCCTTCGTGAGTCAGTTTCCTTTTGATTACAAACTTATTTCTTAAGCGCGTGTAAGCATTATAATGATCTCCCAACTCAGTTCCGTTTACTGATTTTCTTATTCTTTCCTCTGCAGTAAAAGTGTATTGAAAGTTCATTTGCGGAGCTATAGCTGTCTTGAATGCAACTTTCTGATATGGGCGAAACTCTGGTTGCCTTTCCTTAAAATCGGCTGATGGGTTACCTGGGAATATAGTCTCAAAATAGAGCAATCCTGAAGTTATTGCGAACTTATCATTTAGTTTACGTGCCCCCTCCAAAGCAATATATTGCTGATGCGGCCTCAGGTTTTTGAAGAATCTCCTGTCCTCCACTTTCATATTCACTGACCAGGCATCATTAACCTTTTTAGAAAGGCTATACCCCGTCCAAAATAAATCCTGATGAATTATATTTTTCTGTTGTGCAAAGCCATCATTGTTATAAAGACCGAAAACCACAAAGGCTACTAAAAGAAAGATTTTGCGCATAAAAGTTTAACTCTGATTATTGCAGAGCGAAGTGATTACGAAAAAGGCGAAACAAAAGTTTCGCCTAAGAAATTACATTGAAATAAGTAGATATCTACCCTATCCTTTTTTTGCTCCGAAAGCGTAACTCAGCCCCGCACCAAAAACACTTTTCGTCTGCACCTCTCCACTTATGTCTTTATCATAAATCAATTGAAAGGTATAGTTTGCTGTCAGGTATTCATTCACTTTCATAGAAATGGTGTTTTGCCAGTTGACATCCAGAAGGCCAAAATCATTTACATAATTCGAAAAGAGTTCTACTCTCGAATCGAGTGTTACATTTTTAACGATTTCATCAGCATACTTTATCCTTAAATACGAACCAAGTTCACCTCTGGCTTTACTACCAGCAGGCACTCCAAATGCTCCCGCATCAGCCAAAGCCTGGTTATTAACAAATGTGAACTTTCCTGTTAGTGGGATATAGTTAAACGACCATGCAGACCCAGGCTTGTAATCCACCCCAAGACCGACTGTCAAATATGCCGGAGCAAAAAAATCTGAAATGACCACATTTCTTCTCCCAGTAGTCTCATCTACAGCGAGACCTTCGGCAAACTGTGTTCTAAAATCCAATAGACCACTGTAAAACCATTTTTCATTATCATTCTGGATTTTGTACCCAAACTTAGATACAAGGTTAATTTTGTCATCAGACTTGATCATTGAACCATGGCGACCTTGTCTGATCAAACCATAACCAAGGTCGAGACTATTTTCCCATGTAGATCTTTCCTTTTTGTAATTCGCAAAAAGATTCATAACTCCATTGACAGCTACTGATGATTGACCACCACCAGCCCAATTGCTGAGGAACACTTGCGAGAATGTGACAGACCCAAATCCTCCTTTAGTCCAATATGTTGTATCAGTTTGAGCAGAGAGAGAAAGACTGACGATTAAGGCAAGTATGAAAAGTTTTGAATTTAAATTCATCGTTACGTATTGTTTATTTCCTTTTGGTTTTTTTATCCATGAGATTTGAGCCTCACGATTAAAGCTGTCGCAAAAAGAGTCAAATTCTTATTACCAAACCAACACAGATCGATGCAATACATGAAAAAGTCGTTAATTATGGTCATTCTCCTGATAAGTGTTTTCAGTTGTGATAATTCGGGCACCAAGGAGTCCGAAACCAAGGACACTTCTGCTACTGAAAATCAAGTAACCAAACCCCTCGCCTATAAATTAGAAACTAAAATCAAAAAGGAATCTCCTTGTGTCAATGACGACTGCAGCAAGGCATCCGTAAGTTTTCCCAAATTCTCAAAATCGCAAAAAGGGTATCAAAAACTGAATGATGTGATTGACCGAAAGGTGCGCGAACTTCTTGCAGGTTATGTGATGAATAGCAACACAGAGCAAAGCATCAATCAAATCATGGGAGCCTTTGTGAAAAGCTACACGGACTTCAAAAAAGAATTTCCAGAAAGCAAAACACCCTGGTATATCACTTTTGACTCTAAAGTCTCCTATACCAGCGATGATTTTATCTCTTTGGCTTTTGAAGTTGAAACCTATTCTGGTGGTGCGCACAACCTCACAGAAACCATATATTCCAACATCTCAACCAAAGGAAAAGAGATAAGTAAGCTGAGTTCATTTTTCCGAGACAGGCAAGCGATCAAAGTAATTGCAGAAGAGTTATTCAGAGATCAGAAAAACATCGACGCAGAAGAAAACCTCAGCTCAGCCGGATACTTGTTTGATAAAGACAACTTCGAACTAACTGACAATTTCGGTTTCAGTGATAAAGGGCTCATATTCTACTACAACAGCTATGAAATCGCAGCATATTCTGAAGGGCCAACCAGAATTACCATTCCCTTCAATTCTCTGAAGGGCAATTTCAGATATTAAACCAATATTTAGTTATAGGTATTTTCTTTCAAGTCCTTTTCTCTAATAATTCTGCGAAGGATTTTACCCACGTTTGATTTGGGGAGTTCGTCCGCAAATGCTACATGCTTCGGACATTTATAGCCAGTAAGCTTTTCCTTGCAAAACTCTCGGATTTCATCCTCAGTGAGTGAAGGATCTTTCTTGACTACATAGATTTTTACAGCCTCATTGGATTTAGAATCCGGAACGGAAATAGCTCCCACCTCAAGCACCTTAGGGTGCAATGCCACCGCATCTTCGACCTCATTTGGATAAACGTTAAAACCAGACACCAGAATCATTTCTTTTTTGCGGTCAACTATCCTGAAATATCCATCTGGATCCATTGTAGCAACATCACCAGTTTTGAAATATCCATTGATAAAGCTTTCCTCCGATTCTTCCTTCTTTTGCCAATACCCAGAAAACACCTGAGGACCTTTACAGCACAACTCACCTTTCTCTCCAGTAGCCACAGAATTGCCGTCATCATCAAGCAGCACTACTTCCGTGCTCGGCAAAGGCATACCTATCGTGCCTACTCTATTCATATCTCCTGAAGGATTGATACACAATCCGGGAGACGTTTCCGTAAGGCCATATGCCTCTGATATCATGGTGCCGGTCACCTCATACCATCGGTCAAATACAGATCGCTGCAAAGCCATCCCTCCAGCCAGCACCACCTTGGCTGCAGAGTGATTTAGTTCAGCAAAACCTTCAGTGTTCAGCAATCCATTAAACAATGTATTTACCCCTGTAAATACGTTGTAGTCGTGCTTAGAGAGTTCCTTGATAAACCCTTTCATATCTCTTGGATTGGTAATGAGCACATTTGAAGCGCCAATGCGTGCTGTAAACAATGAATGTGCCGTAAGCGCAAAAATGTGATACAAGGGCAGAGCTGCAATAAACTTCTCCTCACCATACTTTAGACCAGCCGGCTTTAGCCATGCTTCTACCTGCAATAAGTTCGCTATAAGATTTCTATGAGACAGCATTGCTCCTTTTGATACTCCTGTGGTACCTCCTGTATACTGCAGAAATGCTAAATCTTTTTTATCAATCTTTGGCTTTTGCAGTTCATGTTCCGCGCCTCTCGATAACGCCTTTTTAAAAGGAACCGCCTGCGGTAGGTTAAACCCGGGAACCATCTTCTTCACATACTTAACTACAAAATTGACCAGAGTTCCCTTCAGCCCTCCCAGCATATCGCCCAATTGAGTGATCACCACATGCTCTATATCCGTTTCTTCTATGATCTCCTCCAGATTACATGCGAAGTTTGATAAAATTACAATCGCCTTTGCACCGGAATCCCGAAATTGGTGCTTCATTTCTGAAGGCGTATATAATGGATTGGTATTGACCACAACCATCCCGGCCTTCAGTACCCCGTGGATAGCTATTGGGTTTTGTAAAATATTAGGCATCTGTATGGCCACCTTATCTCCTTTCTTCAATTTCAATACATTCTGAAGGTAGGAGGCAAACTGGTTAGAGTACGCATCCAGTTGGGCAAAGGTCAAAATCTTACCCATGTTTTCGTATGACGGCTTATCGGCATACTTAGCCGTTGACTCGGCAATCAGATCAGGAATATTGTCATAGGTATCCGCATCTATCGTCTGCGGTACTTCTTTGGGGTAGTTTTCAAGCCAGGGATGTGCGCTCATAATATATATTGGGTTTATCCCTTAAATATAAAATTATCAGTCAACTTGAGTAATGTTGGTCAACGAAATAAGTTAGAAAGTGAAAGTAAGGGTGAATGAATATCCACAGTTGTTGGAGGGCATAAAAAGAAAAAGGTCGAAGCACCCCTACTTCGACCAATTTCAAATAAACAACATTAACCCAAAAATGATGGCTGTAGGGGAAGGATTCGAACCTTCACGAAGCGGTTAGCCCCTGATATTTCAAAATATTCCGAAAAATACTTTGAAGCACCCAGGATTTATCCTTTATCTCCACCCTCGAGACAGGAGGGCATGTCTGCCAATTTCATCACCCTACAGTGTGTGATTCTTTCGTTTAAGAATCTTTTGATATGACAAACGTAACAGAAACATTCTAACGTTGCAATTATTTCAATAAAAATTTTAAATAAAAGTGAAAAAATCAACGAATTAGTTGTTTTGTTAGGTGATTCAAAATTTGATCAACAAAAAACGCATTTTAATAAACAATATAAGAATGGCTTGATTCATGCCGCAACGACACTTAGTAATGCTGCTAGAAGCCTATAAAAAGAAAAAGGCCGAAGCACCCCTACTTCGACCAGATTCAAATAAACAACATTAACCCAAAAATGATGGCTGTAGGGGAAGGATTCGAACCTCCACAGAGCGGTTAGCCCCCGATGCTTCAAGATCGCTCTAAAACTAGAGCACCCTTGAAGCATCCGGGATTTATCCCTTATCTCCACCCCCGAGACAGGAGGGCATGTCTGCCAATTTCATCACCCTACAGTGTGTGATTCTTTCGTTTAAGAATCTTTTGATGACTCAAAACTAAGAAGAACTTGAATAATTTTAAAAATTTTTTAATAAATTTGGTTAATATTTATATCTCATCTAAAATTGCATAGTATTCATTGCGTATTTAAAAAATCAGTCTTCTAAAATGAGTAAGAATTACGAAATTGATAATATAGACCTCAAAATCCTCAATCTTTTGATGGATGATGCAAAAATCCCTTACACTGAGGTTGCAAAAAAGGTTTTTGTCTCTGGCGGCACAGTACACGTTAGAATGAAAAAACTTGAGGAAATGGGTGTTGTACAGGGCACCACACTTCAAATGGACTATTCCAAACTTGGTTACGACGTTACCTGTTTTATGGGAATATATCTGCAGAAAAGTTCTCTTTATGATCAGGTTGTGGACTTATTAAGAAAAATTCCGGAGATCGTTAAGGTTCATTATACAACTGGAGATTATAATATCTTCATCAAGATTCATTGCAAAGACACTAAGCACCTAAAAGATGTGCTACACGATAAAATCCAAAAAGTGGAAGGCATTGAGAGAACCGAAACTTTCATCTCTTTAGAAGAAAGTCTTAACAGACACCTTCAATTCTAAAAAGCTTTTAGGAAGGGTCGTTTATTTGATTTCTTATTTAGAATTACTTTAAATAAGTGTTACTTTTGCGTAACAGTTTGACTGCTGAAAGGTTAAACAACTAGACAAGAAATCAAACCACTCAGTATGAGTAAAGACGACCAAATTTTAGAGGAGTTTACTTCCAAAGAATACGAACATGGATGGTCCGTTGACTTTGAGGCTGATGAAGCTCCTCTTGGTATCAATGAAGATATTGTAAGGTTCATATCTGCCAAAAAAGGCGAACCTGAATGGCTTTTGGAGTGGAGGTTAAAAGCCTTCAGACATTGGTTAGAAATGACTGAGCCAAGATGGCCCAATCTGAAATACCCAAAGATTGATTACCAGGCTGTTAAATACTACTCTGCTCCTAAGAAAAATCAAGCTCAGAGCCTTGACGAAATTGATCCCGAGTTGCTGAAGACATTTGAGCGTTTGGGCATTTCACTTCAAGAACAAAAAAGGTTGACCGGCGTGGCTGTAGATGCAGTAATCGACTCTGTTTCAGTAGCTACCACCTTCAAAGAGACACTTTCTGAACTCGGTATTATTTTCTGCTCCTTTAGTGAAGCAGTAAAAGAGCACCCGGAGTTGATCAAAAAATATTTAGGTTCGGTTGTACCTGCCACTGATAATTACTTTGCAGCTCTCAATTCGGCTGTATTTTCAGACGGTTCTTTCTGTTACATTCCAAAGGGCGTTAGATGCCCAATGGAGCTTTCTACTTACTTTAGAATCAATGCCGCAAATACCGGCCAGTTTGAGAGAACCCTGATTGTAGCTGAGCCAGGATCGTATGTTTCCTACTTAGAAGGCTGTACCGCTCCCATGCGTGACGAAAACCAACTTCATGCAGCAGTGGTAGAGATTTACGCTATGGAAAAGGCTGAAGTGAAATACTCCACCGTTCAGAACTGGTACCCTGGAGATAAAAATGGCAAAGGTGGTATTTACAACTTTGTAACCAAAAGAGGCATCTGTGCTGGCGACCATTCTAAAATTAGCTGGACGCAAGTAGAAACAGGCTCGGCTGTCACATGGAAGTATCCATCTTGTATTCTTAAAGGTGATTACTCTGTTGGTGAGTTTTACTCTGTTGCCGTCACCAACAACATGCAGCAGGCAGATACTGGAACGAAAATGATCCACATTGGTAAAAACACCAGATCCAGGATCGTTTCAAAAGGCATATCAGCAGGAAAATCTCAAAACAGCTACCGGGGACAAGTACACATCATGAAGAGAGCCGAGAATGCACGAAACTTTTCTCAGTGCGATTCGCTTCTCATGGGTGACAAATGTGGTGCCCACACTTTCCCTTACATAGACGTGGAAAACAACACTGCCCAAATGGAGCATGAGGCCACCACCTCCAAAATTGGAGAAGATCAAATCTTTTACTGTCAGCAGCGAGGAATCGACGAAGAAAGTGCTGTTGCGCTGATCGTAAATGGATTTGCAAAAGAAGTAATGAACAAATTGCCTATGGAGTTTGCTGTAGAAGCACAAAAACTCCTGGCTCTCACGCTTGAAGGAAGCGTAGGATAAAAAACACAATTCAACACAATGCTTAAGATCGAAAACTTACAAGCTTCAATAGAAGGCAAAGAAATATTGAAGGGAATTAACCTTGAAGTAAAAGCTGGCGAAGTGCATGCTATTATGGGGCCAAATGGTTCCGGAAAAAGCACCTTGGCTTCTGTTTTGGCTGGCAGGGAAGAGTATGAAGTCACTGGAGGCAGTGTCTCATATATGAATAGTGATTTGCTGGAACTTGCCCCTGAAGAAAGAGCGCGTCAAGGGATATTTCTTGCTTTCCAATATCCAGTAGAAATCCCAGGCGTATCTACTACCAATTTCCTAAAAACAGCAGTAAATCAGGTAAGAGAGTCCAAAGGACTTAAACCTCTAGATGCCGTTTCATTCCTAAAAGAGATGAAGGAAAAAATGAAGCTGGTCGAAATTGATCAGGCATTGTTGAGCAGATCACTAAATGAAGGATTTTCTGGCGGTGAGAAAAAAAGAAATGAAGTTTTTCAAATGGCTATGCTCGAGCCTACTTTATCTATCCTTGATGAAACTGACTCAGGACTGGATATCGACGCTTTGAGGATCGTAGCTGATGGTGTAAACAAGCTGAAAAGCAAGGATAACGCCACTATCGTAGTTACGCACTACCAAAGACTTCTGGATTACATCGTACCTGATTTTGTTCACGTTTTGCACAATGGCAAAATTGTGAAGTCAGGTGATAAGTCTCTCGCTCTGGAGCTGGAAGAAAAAGGTTACGACTGGATAAAAGAGGGAAAAGGAGTTGAAGCATAAGCAAGCATGGCAGAATTAAAGCTCACAAATCAATTCGAAACACTATTTGAAGCGAAGATTGCCTCAGCCGGAAAACTGGGCGATTTCAAGAAATCAAGTTTTAAAGCCTTTCAAGACTTAGGCCTTCCTGACAGGAAATCTGAAGCTTACAAATACACGCAAATAGCGCGAATACTCGAAAAAAACTTTTCAGAGGCAGCTTTTGCGAATGCCAACAAATGGAATGAAGATGAATGCAAGAAACACTTCTACCCTATCGAAGAAGCCAATCATCTTGTTTTCATCAATGGCAATTGGAATGCTGATTTCTCTACAATAAAGAGCAGTAGCTCTGAATTGACTTTCAGTGAAATATCAGAATCTCATGTAGACAAATTGGGTAAGGTTTCAAATTCCTCTCAGGATGCTTTTGCTCAGCTCAATAGTGCGCTCTTCACAAAAGGATTGTCTATAAAAGCGGCAAAAAATAGTGACAATATTCCCACCTTCATCTATCAATTTTTAGATGCTGAGGATATAGCTTTGACTTTTCCCCGCATTTTAATAGAATCGGAAGAAGGAAGTAACACTCAGGTTTTCGAAAAGACTTTTGTCAAAGGAGAATCCAAAAACCTTGTGATTGGCATCACTGAAGCCAAAGTCGCTACGAATGCCGAAGTGCGGTTTACCAAACTTCAACAATATCACAACAACCTATACACAGTACAAGGAATATATGGCACGCAGGCCAGGGATTCAAGACTATATACGAACACATTCACCTTCAGCGGAGCACTTATCAGAAACAATATTGTGATAGATATTGACGGAGAAAACTGCGAAGGACATATGAACGGACTTTACCTGATCAGCGGTTCCACACATGTGGACAATAATACCACAGTAGATCATAAACAGCCCAACTCATTCAGCAACGAGCTGTACAAAGGTGTGATTGACGAGAAAGCAAGAGGAGTCTTCAACGGTAAAATCTACGTAAGACCTGACGCGCAAAAAACCAATGCATTTCAGTCCAATAACAACATAATTATGGCGGATACTGCTACTGTTAACTCAAAACCTCAATTGGAAATTTGGGCGGATGATGTGAAGTGTTCGCATGGTTGCACTACCGGCCAGCTAGACGAAGATGCCATCTTCTACCTAAGAGCTCGGGGGATTTCAAAAACCCGTGCAAAAGCGCTGATGCTCAATGCTTTTGCGGTAGAAACTTTGGAAGAAATAAAACAAGACCTTGTCAAAGAAGAAATAGAAAATATCATCCTAAATAAACTAGGATAATGAATACAGCCACTACATTGTCAATAGCCGATATCAGAGCTCAATTTCCTGTATTAGATCAGCAGGTCAACGGAAAACCTCTGATCTATTTTGACAATGCGGCCACCTCACAAAAACCAAAGTCTGTAATTGACGCTTTGGCACATTATTACAACAAGGATAACTCAAACATTCACAGAGGTATCCATACTTTGGCAGAAAGAGCTACAAGCGCGTATGAGGAAACACGCAAAGCTGCGCAGGTCTTTATCAATGCTCCAGAATCTGAGGAAATCATTTTCACGAAAGGTACCACCGAAGGTATCAACCTTGTAGCTCAGGCTTATGGGAGAAAATTTTTGAAAGAGGGTGATGAAATCATCATCACCTCCATGGAACACCACAGCAACATTGTGCCCTGGCAGCTATTGTGCCAGCAGATAGGTGCGGTGCTGAGGGTAATTCCTATCAACGAAAAGGGAGAGATCATTTATGATGAGTACCTGAACTTATTGTCAGAAAAAACAAAAATTGTGTCAGCCGTGTACATTTCAAATGCACTTGGCACAATCAACCCCGTCAAAGAAATCATAGCCGATGCTCACAAGGCTGGAGCTATAACCATGGTGGATGCAGCACAAGCTGCACCTCATAGTAAGATAGACGTGAAGAATTTAAATTGCGATTTCCTGGCTCTATCAGCACATAAAATGTACGGCCCCACGGGAGTTGGCATTCTTTACGGCAAGCGTCAGCTTCTTGAAAAGATGGATCCCTACCAGGGAGGAGGAGAAATGATCAATGAGGTTTCATTTTCGGGCACCACGTACAATGACATTCCATACAAATTCGAAGCTGGTACGCCAAACATTGCTGATGTGATAGCGTTCAAAGCCGCCATAGAATTTATGAATGAAATTGGTTATGAGTTTCTTCATGACCATGAGCAAACGCTCCTTAATGAGGGAACCAGACTCCTTTCAAATGTTGATGGTTTTCAACCCATTGGTACAGCCAAAGAAAAAGCCAGTGTGATCTCGTTCAACATTGAGGGTATTCACCCTTTCGATCTGGGCATGTGGCTAGACGCCAAAGGAATTGCCGTGAGAACAGGACACCACTGCACTCAGCCACTTATGGATATATTCCAAATTGAGGGAACGGTTAGGGCTTCATTCGCTGTTTACAATACCGTGGAGGAAGTGAAGCATTTCTCCGAAGCACTTAAGGACATAGTAAGTAAGTTTCGCAAATGAGCGATATCAAAGAAATACAAGACGAAATTATAGACGAGTTTTCCATGCTTGATGGTGACATGGAAATGACCATCAATTATATAATGGAACTCGGTGAGCAGCTACCTGAAATGACGGAAGATCAAAAAACCGATGACAATATAGTCAAAGGTTGTCAGTCAAAAGTGTGGCTAAATGCCCAATTGGATAATGAGAGTGTAGCATTTGAAGCAGATTCGAATACAGCTATCACCAAAGGACTGGTTAGCCTGCTGGTAAGAGTATTGTCAGGACAATCAACAGAAACCATACTCAACGGAGATATTTATTTTCCTGAGAAGATCGGCATGAACAGGTTTATCGGCACGCAAAGATCAAATGGCTTTGCTGCCATGATCAAGCAGATGAAGCTATATGCCCTTGCTTTGAGTACAAAAACGAATGCGTGATGTCAGAGAACAAAGACGAAACAAAAGAATTAAAAGACAAAATTCTGGATCAGATCAAATTGGTCTATGATCCTGAGATACCTGTTGACGTATTTGAACTAGGCTTGATCTATGAAATCAACGTATTCCCTGTCAACAACGTACACATTCTCATGACCCTTACCTCCCCTGCTTGCCCTTCTGCCGAGAGCATTCCCGGGGAAATTGAGATGAGAATAAAAGAACTGGAAGAAGTCAATGATGTCTCTGTAGAAGTGACATTTGACCCACCATATGCCACAGATATGATGTCCGAATCAGCTAAGCTTGAATTGGGCTTCATGTAGGCAACCGTACATTTCCTTGAGAAATGTACGTATTGAAATTTGTAAATTGAACATTGTAATTAAAAAATTATGTATCCAGAAGAATTAGTAGCTCCGATGAGAACACAGCTTACTGATGTAGGCTTTGAGGAGTTTAAAACAGCAGAAGCGGTTGAGAATCACCTTAAAGATCACAAGGGCACTTCTCTGATCGTTATTAACTCGGTATGCGGCTGTGCTGCAGGAACCTGCAGACCAGGTGTTATCGCAGCTGTAGATGTAAGTCCAAAAAAACCAGATCACCTGGCAACTGTATTCGCCGGTGTTGATATGGATGCTACGGCAAAGGCGCGTGAGTTTACACTGCCATTTCCTCCTTCCTCGCCCTCTATCGCTTTGTTTAAAGATGGAGAACTTGTACACTTTGTAGAAAGACATCACATAGAAGGCAGGTCAGCGGAAATGATCGGAAACCACCTTATCGAAGTTTTCAACGAATTCTGTTAAAAGAATAATTTAGACCTAAGATTAAGAGCCGTCAGGATAATTCCTGACGGCTCTTTTTTTTACTAAGGGGGACTTTACAATGCTTTTTCGCCAATTAAAAAGCAGACACCCTTAAACAATGTCCAGAATATCGGTCATAATCCGTTTGACCAGCCTGCATAAAACAAACCTTCAAGGCCAACTCACAACTCATTCAACGACCAATCATACTCATCAAACACGATCTCATAAGAACCCGGCAAGGTTTCAAACCTGTTGTGATCGATGAATTTTCTGATGGGCATACCATATTCTTCAAACATATCTCCGTACCATTCAAAAATCCTGCTCACTTTTATTTGATCGTTGGCATGATCAATATTCACAAAGTCATCACGGTCCATTACCATGGCCGTACTGAAATTTAGCTGCTCTTCTAACTCGCTCGGAGTGATGGCATCACTAAACAGTGTTGGGCAACTTTTGGCTCCACAGTTTAGAATAAAATGAAGCCTGAGATCTTTATAGCTATTAAAAAGCACCTTGAACTCCAGCTCATCCAAAGTAAGGTTGATACCGGCTACCCGAAATTTTCGCTCGGTGAAAAAGCCCTCTATATCAAGCGGGCTAGCTACAGGATACGCTTGCAACACACCGTGAATAACCAGCAGATTGTAAGCATTGATATAAAAGGCCTTTTTAAAATCGTCGGATCGATCGTCCAAAGCCATTGTATCTATTTGAGTGATCAGTGAGTCCAGGCTTTCTGAATTATAATCTAGACTTTTGAAATCCACCTTCCCGGCAATGACATAAGTCTTTAGAAATTGTTCTGTTGATCTAAAAAAAGACAAATCTTGTGAGAAAGATTTGTCAAGCAATAGGGTCGATAGTGTAAGCAAAGCAAATAGTCTTACCATTACTCGGTTAGCGGGTTTCATAAAATGAGTCGTTGTTTCCTGAATAAGATAAGAATCGACTCAGGTTATTGAGTTACTCTTACGCTATTAATGACCCCTTTGGTTCTGAAGGTGACAAACAAGCTATTGAACTAACTACTACTTGTGAATTGTAAAAATTGGAATCTTTGAGTGATTCGCCACACCTTCAGCATTCGACCCAGCAATCAAGTGCCCAAGCCCTGTATATCCATGGGTTCCCATTACGATCAGGTCAGCTTTTTTTTCATGGGCAAACTTCAGAATGCCATCAGTAACGAAGGGCGAATCGACAACATGCAATGAATAGTTTTCAAGCCCGTTTTCTATGCCAAATTCCGTCAGCTTTTCCATGGCGCTGCGTTCGGTATACACCCACTCGTTGGTATTATAGACCTTGAGAAGGCGTATTTTTAAATGAAAGAGTTTCTGCAATTGCTTCACAAACGCAAGCGATTTATCAGCCACAAAGTCCGTTGCAAAAACCAAATCAGAAAGAGTAGAAAAATCAATCTTTTGCTTGACTGTAAAAACCGGAACTTTGGCATTTCTAATCACCCGCTCAGTGTTAGAGCCAACAAACATTTCCTTAAGCCCTGTCGCGCCTTTTGACCCCATAAAAATCAAGTCGGCATCTTGGTGGGCTATTGTTTTTTGAATACTCTCAAAGGGCTTGCCGTGAACGACATCACTTGTAACCTTCAGACCTTTATCTTTGACCCTCTGCACTACTGATTGCAACCTTTGATCAATAGACTTGAGTATATCGTCATCAAAAACGCTCTCAAGATCAAGGGAACCATATTCGGGATATAAGCTCAGGTAACTCGAAGGAACCTCCACCACATGCAACATATGTAATTCGCTTGGATCAATTTGCGCATATTGTATCGCGGCATCCAAGGCCAACTCAGCTTCGGCTGAAAAATCGTAGGGAATAACTATCTTTTTCATGACTTTGGGTTTTGTAAGGAATGTAGTCGATAAAACATCCCACAACCAGTACATCAGTCATGACAGAAAATGATCTTGATCAATCTGAACCTATTCAATCAAGCCCTTTTGTTGAAGTTCATTAAGAAGAATTCTATTGAACTTTTCCACGCCCTTTTGGTTAAGGTGCGTTTCACTGTAGAAATACTTATTTTCAAATGGCTCTACCTTGTTGAAATTCGTATAGTTGGGATCTAACTTAGAGAAATAGCCATCTACATCATCTCCATTCGAATATCGAGCTAAAAAAGCCCTGGACATAGGAGCCTGTACGAGTACGTATGGAATTTCTTTTTGATCAAACATTTGAATCAAAGACTCAAAAGCACGAACCTGTGTACTGTCAAAACTCCATCTTCTCTGTTCTTTAACCTGTGACGGATCGTCCATTACTTGCATTGTTCGCTCAACATATCCACCGGAAATATACTGATCCTTTTTGCTTTCTTTGACTTTGGGTTGCATACCTAAAAATTGCCTCATAAGACCATAAAGCAATGTGTTAAACACGCGAATATTATTCATTTGGAGTACCATCCAGATCACTTCCCCGTTAATGTAGTCGTTGGAAATGAGATCAATAGCAGGCTGAACACCATCAGCCTGAAAAACAGCAGGATAGGTCTCAATAATCACGAGGCGTGGGGCCAGTTTACCCAAATGTCGCTCTACCAAAATTTTAGATTGCACGGGTGTTTGAGCACTGCTTCCCATATTGAACATCTTCAAGCCATATTGCTTAAAAATTCGTGGATCAAAGCCTCTATAAGCATGAGAAGACCCCAGTACTACCACATCGCAAGAACCATACGTTTTGGTCTCCTCCAGCCTGGTATACAGGTGTCCTTTAACCGACCCGTAAGGCATATTTTTCCGAAGTATTCCGGGGGCTGTTAGCCCATAAACAAAAAGCAATACTGCATATAGCAACGGCAAAAGGACAATAGAAAGGGCTATATTTTTAAGGAATTTTTTCATTAAAACTGGAAATATATAAATGGTAATTCCTCTGTCTGGCCAAACATACTAATCATGAAAATCATGCCTAGATAAATGGCCCATCGCCCCAGGCGGTTAGTCTTCACACCTGTCATTTCCAGGCCGTGTTGTTTGTGTCGCTGCAACCACTCAATAACCACAAACAAAATCAGCATCATAAAGTCACTGACGATATACAGGTTGGCAAATTGAAAATTGGCCAGGCCGACGGGGTGAAAGAGCTTGGAAAACATATGCCACAAATAAGAAAAGGCATGCCCGATGTTATCCGCTCTGAAAAACACCCACCCCAATGTCACCAACATAAATGTGCTGATAATGCGCAGTGCCTCTTTCCCCCCTACTACCAGTCTATCTTCAGCGATACCGTTCGTATGCTTCCTGTTTTTGCCTAGCAATAGCAGTGGCAGGAATAACGCCGCGTGTAGCAACCCCCAGACAATAAAAGTCCAATTAGCACCATGCCAAAAGCCACTGACCAGAAAGATGATAAACGTATTTCTTACCTGAAGATATTTAGACCCCCTGCTACCACCGAGTGGGATATAAAGGTAGTCTCTAAACCAGGTAGAAAGAGAAATATGCCAACGTCTCCAGAACTCGGCAATGTCACGTGAGAAGTACGGGAATGCAAAATTCCGCATCAAATCAAAGCCAAACAAACGTGCCGTACCAATGGCAATATCTGAATAGCCGGAAAAATCGCAGTAAATCTGAAATGCAAAAAACAACGCTCCAAGGAATAGTACCAAGCCAGGGTACTGCGTATGGTCTGAGAATATATAATCTGCGTGCCTCCCCAGATTATCGGCTATCACAATTTTCTTAAACAGCCCCCACAATATTTGGCGCATGCCATCTACAGCTTTGCCATACTCAAACTTGCGCTCACGCATGAATTGTGGCAACAGATTAGAGGCTCGCTCAATAGGCCCGGCCACTAGCTGAGGGAAAAAACTCACAAAAGTGAAAAATGCAATCGCATCTGTATTGGGCTCCAGCTTGCGCCTGTACACGTCAATGGTATAACTGAGCGTCTGAAAAGTGTAAAAACTTATCCCAACCGGCAATATTACGTCAAGTCGATCGGCGGAAAATTGGTATCCGAAGAAGGTAAAAGCATCCGTGAATGACTCGATGAAGAAATTGAAATACTTGAAAAAACCGAGCATTCCCAGGTTCACCACCAGGCTGACAGCAAGCAGTGATTTCCTTCTCCTTTGCTTTTCGGTTTCCGCGATTTTTTGCGCAAGCAAAAAATCGATCAGCGAACTGATGAAAATAAGCGCCAAAAAGCGCCAATCCCACCAACCATAAAAAATATAACTCGCCACCAACAATAGCACATTCTGTGCTTTGACATGTCTGGGGCCAATGGCCCAATACAGTACGAAGATCAGCGGTAAGAAAATAGCAAACTCAATAGAGTTGAAAAGCATCGATTAAATAAGGCTATGAATTCTGTTTACAATCTGCGAAAATAAGATGTATTGAGGACATTTTTCAAAATCCCCATTCACGCCCTCATAAGAAACATTATAGATCATAAATCAATCTTTGATCTGACTTGCCTCATATCTATTCTTCCAAATAACCTGTTACTTAATACCAAAATCAAAGTCACTCAGTCATGTTAGCAATTAAAGAAAAACCCGAAAAAACAAATGTTGCTATGATCTGCAAGCCCATTGATGAGCACGCAGAAGCCACATTGAGTAAAAACGCCAGAGTTCGGCTTATCGGTGACTTAATCGAGTTGAAAAACAAAAGAACCGAATCTAGTCATCAGCAAGCAAAACTCTTCTTTTTCATAGGTCTTACCATCAGTTTATTATTCACCATCCTTGCATTCGAATGGAAAACCTACGATCACAATGAAGTAGTAGATCTTGGCATTATTGCCAATGATTTCGAGGAAATTTTAGAGATCCCTCCCACTGAACAGGCTCCCCCACCTCCTCCTCAAAAGATTATTGCCCCTGTGATCAAGGAGGTGAGCAACGAAGAAGTGATTGAAGAAATAGAACTCGAAATCGACGTAGAAGTAACAGAGGATATGGTGATAGAAGAGGTTAGCAATTTTGATTTCTCTGCTGATACGCCAGAGGAAAAAGTTGATGAAATCTTTGACATAGTAGAAACACAGCCAGCACCTGTGGGAGGATTTGAAGCTTTCTATGGCTACATCAAAGACAACCTCAGGTATCCGGACAGAGCAGCCAGGCTGGATATTTCAGGTAGAGTTTTTGTACAGTTTGTAGTGGAAAAAGATGGCAGTATTACCGATGTAAAAGTAATCAAAGGCTTATTCGAAGACTGTGACGAAGAAGCTGTCAGGGTCATTGAAAATGCTCCTGCCTGGAAGCCCGGCAAACAACGCGGAAACCCCGTTCGTGTATATCAAAGAGTACCGATTATGTTCATGCTAAAGCAAAGAGATTAAACTGACCTTATTTGTTTGATAAAAGAAAAAAGCCGTCCCTTTTGGGACGGCTTTCATTTTCCATAGCAGATTCATAAGGAAAATTATCTCACCTGGCCTGTTCCGTAGCTCACGTCCAGTACTCTCGTAATTCCACTCAAGGAAGTGAATGAACTCGGTCCGCTAAAGCTTTGTGCAGAACCTGGGTTGTTTCCATTCACATAACCTACACCACCTTCGGTAACTGTCACTCCGGTTATTCTACCGCCGGCTACATTTACCGTTCCTACAAAACCGGAACCTTTGGTTGATTCTACTAAAACATTGGTCGTTTTATAATTGTCTCCCCCAGCTATTACATTAATTGCTGAAATCACTCCATCGGTCACCTCTATTGTAGCCTCAGCTTCGTTGGTAATCAAAGTTTTATTGACGGCATCATAGGTAGTACCCGGATCAAGGAATATCACCTCTATAGAGCTTACATTAATATACCCACTACCAGCATCAGTAATGCTCAGTGACGTTACTCTGCCATCTACAAGGCTAGCTGTGGCCGTAGCACCTGTGCCAGCCCCGCTTTGATCTACGATCATAACATCCGGAGCTTCAAGGTAGCCAGCTCCCTGATTGAGGATGCTAAAACCACTGATTTTCATTTCGTCAAACTCAGACTGAGCCAGTGCTCCACTACCCGAAAGAATGGTAATGGTCGGAATACCATAATATCCACGTCCATGGTCTGTGATATCTATTCCTATCAGGCGGCCATTGGCCACAACAGCTGTACCCTGAGCGGTTCGTGCTCCCGGCCCTTGATACTCCGGTGCACTGAATACCACCAATGGATCATTGATATACAGATCGGCATCACTGCCGCCATATGAAGCAAGGATCTCATAGCTCTCAATACTTTGGCCCTCCCAGATAGCAGTGGCGGAAGCGGCAGAGACCAAAGCTGTGTTAAACACAATCGCATCTCCCGGAGCATATCCTGTTCCCCCGTTGGCTACCTGTAGGTTGGTTAACCCAAAATCATTGGCAGCATTGTCGATTTGAACGGTTAACTGTGCGTCAGCCCCTCCTGAAGAAACTATATCTATGGACTCAACAGCCGCATAAAACTGTCCCGGATTGGTAATGGTAACAGTAAGAATTGCTCCTGTACCATCTACGGTCTCCACCTCAGCTGTGGCACCTGATCCTGCAGTGAAAGTCACGGTAGGAGCTCCTGAGTAATCATATCCATTACTTACAACCTCTACGCTCGCCACATTTCCTTGTGCATTCATAGTCACAGTAACGTCTGGAACATCTGCAGCGCTTCCTTCCAAAATACCATTAAACAATACATAAGGCGTTACCGGCCCATTGGCCCAATAAACACCTGCTGAGTTCAACTCGACAGTACCAACACCACCACCAACATTGCTTCCATTGTCAATATCAAGAGGATACAAAGATGTTACCTGAGCCAAAGCCCCATCACCTTCTGTAATGGTAATTCCCGGACTAGCTATATATCCACTTCCTCCATCGGTTAGTGTGATTCCGGTAACCACGCCATTGGCTACTGTAGCTGTGGCTGTGGCTGGCGTGCCTCCGGCGGTTGCTGGTGGATCAATCAAAACTACAGGTGTGCCCTGATAATTTTGTCCCCCATTAACCAAGTTAAGTGCTGTGATGCTTCCCGTTCCTGAAACTTCAGCCGTAGCTGATGCTCCTCCCCCTGCTTCAAACACCACTGTTGGCGTTAGCGATGTTGCAGGCACTGCAGAAGCAGCATGATCTGGCCCATATACTGTAGAAGCAGTACGCTCCGTCACATCGCCATTGTCTTCTATGTAGGCTATCTGATCAGCAACAAAATCAGAATACTCAAGCTTAATAGGAAGTCCATCAGGACTTGCAGGCAAGGAGAAAGTATAATCGCCGGTTGCATCTATATCCGACTTGAAAACCGGACTGTAGCCAAACGATATAATGTGATCGGTAAATAAAACCTTATTGTAATTGGTAAGATATCGATCCTGAAATCCACTATCATCAACATCTATGGATGCAAGGAAAGTAGTTCCTGTTGGCACTAATTCTGGTGTTGCGTTGGTCAGATCCGTTTCTACAGTAGCGCGTCCCATGAGTGTGCTCACATTGTCACCAGTCAAAGCAAACAGGGCAAATGTATGACCGAGGGAACTGTTCATTACATAGTCCATGTAGTCCTCATCATCCATGAGTTCTTCTGTAGGTGAAATAAGTGTCTCGGTGGAAAACTCGAGAGTGGTGTACCCTTCGGCCGAGATAGATCCGTTGATGATGCCTCGCCCAATATTTTCAAAATGCGCAAGACCATCGGTCGTCGTTACAGTCTGTGTTTCGCCATATTGTGTGATGGTCACAGTCACATCGGTATCAAATGCCTCGACACCAGCAGCTCTTAAGTCTGATTGCCCATTCCCAACAGCCGTATTGCTTCCTTCAAAAACCAAAATATTGTAGGATAGTGGCAAGGAACCTCCACCGGCAAAGGTGATCGAGTCAGCTCTTTTTAGTGAATCTAAATATTTCGAATACTCCAGAGCCTCCATGTCCAACACAAATTGGAGCGAGTCTCTATAATTTGAAAAGGCCAATGAATCGGCTTTTTCCTTTAGTTCGTCAACTTCTTTTTCAAGCTTGTTGATCTCATCGTCTTGGTTACAAGATTGTATCAAAATAGCGGCGGCTATGATTGATAAAAATAAACTGAGTCTTTTCATTAGTAATAATTTTAAGGGTGAGATTTACTTTTAGGATTTTTTACAGATTTAAAAAAATTGCAATTATTAAAGATTTAATTATCCTTTTCATGGATAAGATTGCAAGGTAATAAAAATATTCTTTGAGACGAATACCCGATTTTGGGTAGTCAACAGAAACCCGGACATAAAAAAAGCGCTACATCTCTGTAGCGCTCATTCTTATTTTTTAACGGAAAAGAAATTTTAAGCTAAAACCTCTTTCACTTTATCTGCTGCGTCTTTTAGTACCACAGCCGAAACTACTTTCAAGCCTGATTCATCAATGATTCTAGCACCTTCCTCTGCGTTGGTTCCCTGAAGTCTCACAATGATCGGCACATTAACCTCTCCGATATTTTTATAGGCTTCAACGACCCCATTGGCCACTCTATCGCATCTTACGATTCCTCCGAAGATATTGATCAGAATTGCTTTTACATTAGGATCTTTCAGGATGATTCTAAACCCGGCTTCCACTGTTTGGGCATTGGCCCCTCCCCCTACATCAAGGAAGTTAGCCGGCTCTCCTCCTGATAGTTTGATAATATCCATAGTCGCCATAGCCAAACCTGCTCCGTTTACCATACAACCCACATTTCCATCCAACTTCACATAGTTAAGTCCATTTTGACCCGCTTCTACTTCCAAAGGATCTTCTTCGCTCAGGTCTCTCAACTCGGCCAGATCTTTGTGTCTGTACAAAGCATTATCATCAAGATTCACTTTGGCATCCACAGCCAAAATCTTATTATCAGATGTCTTGAGTACAGGATTGATTTCAAACTGCGAAGAGTCTGTTGCCAAATATGCTTTATAAAGTGAGTAGATGAATTTCACCATACCCTTAAATGCTTCTCCCTCAAGGCCGAGCGCGAAAGCGACTTTTCTGGCTTGAAATCCTTGCAGGCCGATTGCCGGATCAATCCACTCCTTCACTATTTTTTCAGGAGTCTCTTCGGCCACAGTTTCTATGTCCATTCCTCCTTCAGTAGATGCCATGATTACATTGCATCCTTTGGCCCTGTCCAACAAAATAGACAGGTAATATTCTTTTGGTTCAGTTTCACCCGGATAATACACATCCTGGGCTACCAACACCTTGTTTACCTTTTTACCTTCCGCACCGGTTTGATGCGTCACAAGCGTACCTCCCAAAATAGCTTCGGCCTTAGGACCAACCTCATCCAGACTTTTAGCTAAAACCACACCGTTAGAACCGGTTTCGTTGATTTTACCTTTACCTCTACCTCCGGCATGAATCTGCGCTTTGATCACGTACCATGATGTCCCGGTTTGTTGGTTTAGTTCCTTTGCTGCGTCAACCGCCTTTTGAGGGGTGTCAGCCACGATTCCTTCCTGAATGGTTACACCATATCCTTTTAGGATTTCTTTAGCTTGATATTCGTGGATGTTCATGAATGTCTGATTTGATTTTTGGGTTGATGGCTGAGATAACGAATTTCAGCCATTTTTTCTGATGCGAATCTAGCGTAAACGGGTTGGTTTTTCAAGAATTGAATGATTTGGTTTGGTTAAAAAAACCTATCTCTATATTTGCGCCATGCTAAAAGCAGAAGGTATTTTTAAGGCGTACGGAAGCCTGCCCGTCCTGAAAGGAATAGAGATGCAAATACAACCGGGGGAAGTGGTCTCCGTAGTGGGCTCATCCGGTGCTGGAAAAAGCACCCTTCTGCACATTCTGGGTACGCTGGATAATCCTGACAAGGGGACATTGAGCATCAACAATACCGATGTATTTGGTCTTTCGCAATCCAAGCTTGCGGCTTTTAGAAATAAAGAAATTGGATTCATCTTTCAGTTTCATAACCTGCTGCCAGAATTTACTGCATTTGAAAACATCTGCATACCAGGCTTCATTTCCGGCAGGCCGGAAAGTGAGGTGAAAGCCAGAGCGCTGGAATTGATGAAAATGCTCAGCATTGATGCAAGAAAGGACCACAAACCATCGGAGCTTTCTGGTGGAGAACAGCAACGCACCTCAGTGGCACGAGCCTTGATCAACGATCCATCTATAATATTTGCAGATGAGCCAAGTGGTAATCTGGACTCCAAAAATGCAGATGAACTCCACCAGCTCTTCTTTGACCTCCGCAACGAGCTCAATCAAACCTTTGTGATTGTAACGCACAATGAACATCTGGCAGATATGGCTGACCGCAAACTGGTGATCGCAGACGGGGTAATAGAGCAATGAAGATGGCTTCCTCTGGTGTGAGATTCATGCTTATCGCCACGTTTGTTTTCATGGTGATGAAAGTATGCGTAAAGTACATTCCGCACATTCCTGCAATCGAGATTATTCTTTTTAGGTCCATCATTTCATTGGTAATCAGTTATTATTATCTGGCACGACAAAAAGTGAGCGTGTGGGGAAACAATAAGCCCATTCTGATTCTAAGAGGCTCAACAGGCGCCATCGCTCTGATTACCTATTTCAGTTTGCTGCAGCAGATACCGCTGGCAACAGCCGCCACGCTCCAATACCTGGCTCCTATTTTCACTGCTATTCTGGGGATCTATTTGGTGAAAGAAAAAGTAAAACCGATCCAGTGGGTTTTCTTTCTCCTCAGTTTTGCCGGTGTGGTAGTTGTACAAGGTTTTGATCCGAGGATTTCTATCACCCATTTGGTAATGGGCATAGCCACATCCCTATTCATGGGGCTGGCTTACAACTTTGTGCGAATGCTCAAAACCAGCGAGCACCCATTGGTGATTATCTTTTATTTCCCGTTGGTAATGCTGCCTATATCAGGAGTTTGGTCAGGTTTTGTTTGGGTGCAACCTCAGGGTATCGATTGGCTGGTGCTTCTGGGTGTCGGGGTTTTTACACAGATAGCACAGTATTTCATGACCAAGTCCTACCAAGTGGCAGAGCTATCAAAAGTATCTATTCTCAATTACGTCGGGATCATCTATGCACTGGGGTTTGGATGGATCCTGTTCGACGAGACCTTCAATTTTATGACTTATCTGGGAATGGGTCTTGTTCTTCTAGGTGTGATACTAAACGTAGCGCTCAAGTCAAAAAAGGGCTAGGTTGTAAGCACTGGCTCTGATTTAGTGGCAGGAACCACTGTTACCGGGCAGCTCAGATGGTGCATAAGGTATCCCGTCAAGCTACCTATCTCATTACCCCCTGTACCGTTCAGTCCCATCACCACCATATCTATACCGAGACTATCAATAAACTTTTCTATCTCCTCCCAGGGCTGCCCCTCGACAACCAAACTCTCTACTTTCACTCCATAAATTGCAGATAGGTTTTTAGCTATATTCTCTAGCTTGGACTTCAATTCCTCAAAGTAAACCTTATCACTGCTTGGTGTAGTTATGTGCACTAAATTCACTGTCGCACGACTGATTTTGGCTAGACGTATACCAGAAAGTACTGCCTGCCATGCAGGTGGTGAAAAATCTGTTGGTACCAATACGCCTTTTAATCCTTCCATTTTATTTAAATCCACGCTCAAATATCTCGAACTCAAAATCTGATGGACATGACATTTATCAGTTGGTTAATTGATTATCTTCGATGGGTCGCAAAATGATTTGAATAGCTTTGTTGCATGGACTCAGGCCTAGATTTACTTACACTCGTTTTCACATCCGCCTCAGAAGGCATTATCATATCAGATACTAAGGGGACCATTATCTCAGCCAACCCGATGGCTGAAAAAATGTTTGGATATGACGAATCAACACTGGAAGGTCTGAAAATAGAAGACCTTGTGCCAGATGGAGCAAGACAGAATCATCAGGCTCATAGAAATGAATATTTGAAAAACCCCAATCCCAGACCTATGGGCATAGGGCTGGATTTGAAAGGTCAGAGAAAAGATGGGGGCATATTTCCCTTGGAAATAAGTTTGAGTTACTTCGAACAGAATGACAACCGCTTCGTGGCTGCTTTCATCAATGACATCACGGAACGCAAGAAGAGCGAAGAAAAACTTCAACAGTACGCCTCGCACCTTCAGGAAATGGTAAAGGAGCGCACTCAGGAGCTAGAACATCTAAATTTAGGACTGAAAAGGGAAGTAATGGAACGCAGGGCTGCCGAGCAGGCGGTACGAAAAAGCCAAAAGCTCTATGAAACCATCGCTAAGAATTTTCCCGGAGGATCCGTTAGTATCCTAAACAATGACTTAGAAATTTTATTCATCGAAGGAAACGAGATCGGTGAGCAAGACAAAAGCAAGTTTATCGGTGAATCGTTCATTCAAAAGTTAGCTAAAGGCCTGAGGGATGAAGCAAAACAACATCTCGAAAAGTGTCTTTCCGGAGAACAAACCACCTGGCACTATGAAACGGAAAACGATGCATATATCGTGCATGCGGTACCCATTGCATTTGACAAAAACACTCTGGTAGATCAGATACTGATTGTTCAGGAGAATGTAACGGAAATCAAAAATGCCGAGAGAGAAATGAGAAAATTGTTGGCTCAGGAACGAGAGTTGAGCGAAATGAAATCACGGTTTGTATCCATGGCCTCTCATGAGTTTCGCACACCACTCACCACCATCCTCAGCTCTACTACCCTCATAAGTAAATACACAGGGGGCGATCAGCAAGACAAACGAGATAAACATCTCAACCGGATCCAGTCATCGGTAAAAAACCTAACAGAAATACTTAATGATTTTCTTTCTCTCGAAAAACTGGATTCGGGTGTTTTGGAGATCTTCTGGCAAAAAATAAGTCTTGATACTTTTGTCAATAACACGCTCGACGAGCTGAGCAGTATTCGAAAACAAGGTCAGGAAATTAAATTTTCGGCTAAAAAACTGGGAGAATTTGTAACTGACCAAAAGCTGCTCAGAAACATCCTGATCAACCTGACATCCAATGCCATAAAATACTCGCCTGAAAACACCGAAATCAAAATAGACGCAAATCAGGATAAATCAGGTTTGCGCATAAAAGTAATAGATAAAGGAATAGGTATCCCCAAACAGGAACAAACGCACCTATTTGAGAGATTTTTTAGAGCCAAAAATGCCTTCAATATTCAGGGAACTGGATTAGGTTTACATATAGTAAAAAAATACCTAACCCAGCTAAAAGGGCGAATAGAAGTAGATAGTGATCAAGGCAAAGGCACAACGATAACCATATTTATACCCAATGGAAAAGAAGAAGATATTAGTAATTGAGGATAGTGATGAAATGAGAGACAACATTGCCGAGTTGCTGGAACTCAGCAACTACTCTGTTTCTCAGGCACCTAATGGCAAAGAAGGCGTGAAGCTGGCGATCAAAGAGCTGCCACAGCTTATTATCTGTGACATCATGATGCCTGTGATGGACGGGTATGAGGTGCTCTACCTACTTGCCAAAAACCCAACTACTTCATCTATACCATTCATTTTTCTTACCGCCAAAGCAGAAAAGGCCGATTTCCGCAAGGGCATGAACATGGGCGCTGATGACTATCTCACCAAGCCTTTTGAGGAAATGGAACTGCTTGAGGCTATCGAAAGAAGGCTAAAAAAACATGATCAACTCCAGTCCGAACGCAAGGAAGGCGTTGAGAACTTTTTGGAGGCTGCAGCCCTCAATTACAAAAACCTCGATAGTCTGAAGGCAGGGCGCAAAACCAGGACATACGACAAGAAAGAGTCGATCTTCAAAGAAGGAGATTTTCCGCATTACCTCTATGCCATCAAGTCTGGAAAGATTAAGACCTTTCGCATCAATCCAGACGGCAAGCAGTTTATCCACGAAATACTTACCGAAGGTGAGTTTTTGGGCCAGCATGCACTGATTCAAGACATAAACCACACAGAATTTGCGGAAGCACTAGAACCATCTGAGTTGGTACTAATCCCAAGACTGGATTTTCAAAATCTGGTATTCCAAAACCGCGATGTGGCGTCTCAGTTTATCAAAATGCTATCCAAAGACATCATAGATAAGGAACAGGAATTGATAGCACTGGCGTATGATACACTGCGAAAAAGAACGGCCCACAACCTAATTAGACTACTGGAAGCGAACCACGGCAACTCACGGATCATGGTGAGTAGAAATGATCTGGCCAGTATGGTGGGCACGGCAACAGAGTCTGTGATCCGTGTGCTTTCAGAATTTAAAAAAGATGGCCTCATAACCATAGAAGGCAGCAACATCACGGTAGTCAAACCTGAAGAAATACAGAAAATTAAGTTCTGATTACACGTTTGAATGTCTTCTGGCGTACCATAAGTTCATCTGGGCTAAAGAAGTGCGATCCTCACCGGATGTGGTGAGTACCTTGCGCTTTCAATGAAACGATCTCATACTTTACCCATCATAGTATTGTCTCAATTTTGCTGCACCTCGCTATGGTTTGCAGGAAATGCTATCATGCCAGCCTTGACAGAAGCATTCGGGCTACCTGCCAGCGCGCTTGGTCACTTGACTTCAGCCGTGCAACTTGGCTTTATCCTTGGCACGCTTTCTTTTGCTGTTTTGGCCATCGCCGACAGGTTCTCACCATCAAAGGTGTTTTTTGTTTGCAGTGTTTTAGGATCAGCCGTGAATCTTGCTTCTGTGATAGATGAAAATCAATTTATCAGCCTGATCACGATTCGATTTGCTACCGGTTTCTTTCTCGCTGGTATCTATCCTGTAGGAATGAAAATTGCCGCTGATCATTTTCAAAAAGGCCTTGGTACATCGCTGGGTTTTCTAGTCGGTGCTCTGGTTCTGGGCACTGCTTTTCCTCACTCACTTGCTGCCTTCTCGCTTGATATCCCATGGCAGATCATCATTGTTTCCACATCATCCCTATCGTTGATTGGAGGGTTGTTAATCTTGTTTCTAGTTCCCGATGGCACATACAGACATCCCAGTGAAAAAGTCAAAATCAAAGCGATATTCACTGTTTTCAAGATTCCATCCTTCAGGTCGGCCGCTACGGGGTATTTTGGACATATGTGGGAACTCTATACCTTCTGGGCCTTTGTCCCATTTCTTCTAATGTTATTTCAGCAAACCCATACTGAAGCTCAATTCAACATTTCGTTATTATCCTTCATCACCATCGCCGTGGGTGCACCAGCATGTGTCGCGGCAGGCTTCTTATCTCGTCGTTTTGGCACCAAGCCAATAGCTGCCGCTGCGCTGCTTATATCCGGAATCTGCTGCGTCCTCTCACCGCTTCTGATTCTTCAAGACTCAACCTTACTCTTTCTTGCATTTATACTGATATGGGGAATGGTCGTAATCGCTGACTCGCCGCTCTTCTCTACGCTGGTAGCCCAACACGCCCCTGCCAAACAAAAAGGCTCTGCCCTAACAATTGTAAACTCTTTGGGTTTTGCTCTCACAATAGTGAGTATACAACTTACAAACTACCTAATCGACAACTGGAATCCGTATTACGTATTTCTCATTCTGGCCATAGGGCCGCTGTTTGGTTTAGTGGGATTATGGACAAGAAACCCTAAAACACTAAGTGTATCAACATTTTGATGAACCCTGCATGCCCGATACCGTACCTTAGATGACAATCTATAAAATCAAATGAGGCTACTTTTTCTCCTTTCTATCCTGATCACTAATATCACAGGTGTTCGAGCTCAAAACCACATTAGACACAACTACGGATCATCGGAAAATCAATACTATTTGGCCCTGGAGCCAAAGTCGAAAGAAATAAAAGGAGCGCTTGTACTGCTGCCCGGATTTGGGCAATTACCCGAAACAATTTTTTCTGAATCAAAAATCCCAAATGTGGCTTATGCCCATGATATCCTCACCATTGAGATGGCGGGCGGACCAAAGCTCTATGCTGACGATGATGTTGTGGAGGACATAAATGAGGCCATGAAACATGTGATGGAAACCTACAACTTGTCTCCCTCTCAATTTGTGATCGGTGGCTTTTCTGCTGGAGGCACGCTGGCACTTCGTTATACCGAATACGCCTATGAAAAAGAGAGGATCACGACCATTCGTCCGCAAGGCGTTTTCACTATTGATTCACCGGTAGATCTTTTTGAAATATGGGAATACTTTGAACGTGAATTAGAAAAGGGTTTTTCCGAAGTAGGAAGAAGTGAGGCACAATACGTTTCTGATCTTATGACCAAAGAAATTGGAACTCCGAAAGAACACAAGGCTACTTACGATCGACTTACTCCATTCAGTGTAAACATGAAAGAGTCTGGCAATGAGCAATATTTAAAGGATATCGGTGTTCGTGTTTATCATGATATTGATGTGATGTGGCAATTGCAAAACAGACGCAGAAGCCTGTTTGATTCCAATGCTCTTCCCGCATCCGAACTTATCAACCGCCTCATGCTTATGGGAAATGACAAAGCCGAATTCATGCAAGCAAAGCAACCAGGCGTACGAAGCAATGGCATGCGACACACGCATTCATGGTCCATCGTAGATGAAACCGAATTGGTTCTTTGGGTAGAAAAACTATTAGAAGACTAATCCAACGGAAGATTATAAACCAGCCTCACATCTATGATAGGGCCGGGATCGAAGGAGACATTTTTCTGCACGCGCTCATCTCCAAAGCTGAAAATGGCGATGCGAAAATCCATTTCGTCACCCTTGGCAAACTGTCTATAACTTCTGCCCAGAGCCAATCCTCCTCTGGTTTCAAAATGAATGTTTCCTGATAACCGATACCTGAAAAATACCGTCAGGTCAATGCTCTTCCGCTCTATATAATCAAGACTATAGGCCGGGTCACCTACCTGATATGAGGTAATCAAGCCAAAGTGACTGAGGCCAAAACTAAACTTCTCATTGGCTTGATAGGCGATCTTAGTAAAGATCGGAAATAGACCTTTGATGGACCATCGGGTACTTGCTTGCCAGTCGATGTAGATCAGCGGAACGAACATATTCCCAAAAAACTCACGGTTATACATCAGCCCATATCTCATGGTGAGTTGATCATGATATTTTTTCTCAAACAGACCAATCCCTCCTAGCTGAAAATGTCCGATATCCAGACCGTGGAAATCTGTCATGAGCCGTGGAACTACCAGCAACTGAAATCCGGTACCATGTTCAAACTGCCTGACCAACCCTGTTTGTATGATGAGCCCTGTCAGCTTTGTTGGGTTGACTGTGCTAGGGAAGTCTTGAGAGTATTTTACATAAGATGACTGATATGTAACATCGCTATACCATATCGTGCTTTTTGAAAACACGACAGGAGCTTTCACATTGATCAAGGCTACTTTTTCCACTGCTGTGCCCCTACTTGCTTCTGCAGGTTGAGGCGCCCCATACCGATAAGAAATGGTAGCCAGATCGAGGCTGTTTTGTGCCCAACAAACCTGAATAAAAAAATAGAGCGAGATAGAAAAGGCAGATTTCACCTTATGAATTTACGAAATACTTCCATGCTTTTTTACTAAAATCTCCTTCAAAACAACCACCTATCACCCAAATATGAGCACATACAGAATTGACACTGATTTGAGCAACCGGCTTTTGGACCATGCGTTCCATACAAACATCAATCACCAAAACAACAACCTATGATTCGCCACGCCTTCCTGCTCATTTTAGTCATCTCCGTTTTTACAAGTTGCTCAGACCAAAAAAAACTGAGCCCTTTGGATCAAAACCTTACGAGTCTGTTGGATTCTCTGAGGGAAAAATCTAACTATCCGGGAGTAGTATTTGCTTATGTGGACAGCCTTGGCAAAACACATACAATCACCAGTGGGTGGGCCAACATGGAGGATAGCGTGAAGATGACCGGTGACCATCTGCTTCACAGCGGCAGCACGGGCAAAGTGATCGTATCAGCTGTGACCATGCAGCTGGTAAGTGAAGGGCAACTGGATCTGGATGAATTGGTGAAAGCTTACATTGGCGACTATGACTGGTATGCCCGCATCCCCAATGCGGACTCTATAACACTGAGACATCTGCTGCAACACACCTCAGGCATGGAGCGATACGAATTCAAAGAGGCATTTATAGAAGACCTGCACAAAAATGCAGAGCGCGTATGGACACCTGAGGATCTTATCTTTTACGTGCTTGATGATGAGCCTTTATTTTCTGCAGGGACTGACTTTGCATATGCCGACACCAACTATATCCTTGTGGGTATGATAATAGAAAAAGTGACGGGGCAGAAGTTTTATGACTTGGCTTATCAGCGGGTGTTGCAACCTTTAGGTCTAACCAGCTTTACCCCCACTAACACGAGGAAAATCCCCAACATGGCACAAGGCTATTTCGACCCGGAATCAGAATATGCGCTGGGTTTTAAAAGTCCTTTTTTAAATGATGACAGGACACAAAACAATATGCAATGGGAATGGACTGGCGGGGGGTATGCTTACAAAACCAGCGAGTATGCGGAGTTGCTGAAATTCGTTTACGAAGGGCATGTTTTTGATATGAAAACTACCGGAGACGACTACTTTGGCTTTGTATCATCGGCTGAGATTGGAGGAGAATACGCCCTGGGAGTGCACAAGCTAACCTTTCCCAACCTTGGGGAATTCATCGGACATGGAGGATTTTTTCCCGGGTATAATACAATGGGGCTCTATCATCCGAAAAGTGGAATGTCGTTCGCCATGCAAATCAACATCACCGACCTACCTCAACTGAGAGCCTTTTTTGGCGATTATTTGATGATGGTTGGAACAGTGAAGAAGGGATGAAGCTGCGCTTTCATCCCATCATCGGTCCTCTTCGCATCGAAAAGGGTTTAATAACCCCCACTTCCTGACAACAAAAAGAGTTATGACGTCATGCGACGTGGGTTCTATGGCAATTTATTTGCTGGCTATCACTTCTTGCCTTGCTACACCCAGCCCTTCGATTCCGAGCTCTACCACATCTCCGTCTTTCAAATAAGTCGGAGGTGTCAAGCCCATCCCTACGCCAAAAGGAGTACCTGTGGATATTACATCGCCGGGAAGCAATGTCATAAATTGGCTGATGTAACTTATCAGATGAGGTATATCAAAAATCAAATCTGACGTATCACTCTGCTGCATCAGCTTACCATTTACTTTCAACCATAATTCAAGTTTACCTGGATCTTCTATTTCATCTCTGGTGGCTATAAACGGACCTATTGGAGCAAACGAATCGGCACTCTTACCCTTAACCCATTGCCCACTTCGCTCAAGCTGAAAGGAGCGTTCGCTTACATCATTGTGCAACATATATCCGGCAATGTGTTTCATGGCATCACCTTTGTCAACATATTTAGCCTTTTTGCCTATTACAATGGCCAACTCAACTTCCCAATCTGTCTTTTGGCTCTGTCGGGGAATGATTATCGGATCCATAGGCCCTACAATAGCTGACGTAGCTTTAAAGAATAACACTGGCTCTGAGGGGATTTCCATACCACTCTCGGCAGCATGTTTTGCATAGTTGAGCCCTACACACACAATCTTGGAAGGCCTGGCCAACGGTGGCCCCAACCTGAACGAAGAATCAACAACTGGTAAAGTATTGGCTTGTTCTCGAACTTGTTCCTTTAGTATACCCAACGCTTCCCCTGCAAAAAAGGCCTCATCATAATCGGAAACGAGTGAACTTACGTCCAGCCTTGTTCCATCGGTTAACAAAACTCCTGGTTTCTCAGCACCTTCTTCTCCAAATCTTATTAGTCTCATACGTTCCTTAATTTTCTAATAGTTCTACGGCTTTTTGAGCGGCAAGGGACTGCAACTCTGAAATGCTATCTCTGCTGTGCCAGGCAGTGTGGCTTGTCACAGTCACATTAGGAGCTTTCAACAAAGCATGATCTCTTGCAAGTGGTTCTTCCTCCACCACATCCAGTGCCGCTCCAGCTATCTCTTTGTTATTAAGAGCGGCTATCAAGTCTCTGGTACATACAAGCCCACCTCTGCTGGTATTCACCAAAATACTTGTTGGTTTCATTTTGGCTAATGCATTTGAATCTATCAAATGGTAGGTTTTATCATTCAAAGGGCAATGCAAACTAATCACATCTGCCTGCTCCCAGATATCATCTAAACTAACAGACTGAACATTAAGTGCTTCGAATCGCTCTGAAGGAAGCCCCGGATCATATGCTATGACAGTCATGCCAAATGCCTGCGCTCTGGAGGCAACTAATTGTGAAATACGTCCCAACCCGATCAGAGCCAAGACACTCTTTCGCAATGGTGGCAAAGTCTGAGGTGAAGTGATCTTCCACGTACCGCTGTTTATGGTATCCCAGGTCGATAATATTTGCCGCTGAGCAGACAACATCAGCGCCATGGTGTGATCCGCCACCTCATTCAGACAATAATCGGGAACGTTGGCAACAGGTATACCTTTTTCCCTGGCGGCAACCAGGTCAATATTATCCATACCTATCCCATACCGAACTATGCCCTTGCAATGGCTCATAGCATCTATGGCAGCACGTTTGACGGGTGCCCATTGGGCAATCACAAGGTCTGCATCTTTCACCAATTCTACGACCTCTTCTTCTGAGGTACACTGAGCGTCATACAGATCGTGTCCTGCCGACTCAATGATGTTTTTTTCGATTTCAATATTCGGAAAATTCCAGTCTGTTATTACTACCTTCATCTCATTTGTTAATTAATCCTCAATATTTGTCTAGTTTTTACGCCGATGGCTATTTCAGATAATCATGAACTATCTCGCCTTCCACCAATGTG
The DNA here is from genome assembly GCA_039944535.1 of Cyclobacteriaceae bacterium. Classification (GTDB taxonomy): domain Bacteria; phylum Bacteroidota; class Bacteroidia; order Cytophagales; family Cyclobacteriaceae; genus JAMZMI01. The sequence continues at coordinate 169,738 of JBDUYP010000009.1, read as the reverse complement.
AAGCCTCCTTTCCAAAAGCAGGCACTTCCTTCTTCGATCACCGGCAGCTTGTAAATGGGAGCCTGCATATTGGCTCGCAGGGTAACGGAACATGGATCAATCCAGCATTCAGATATCTGTACATCTTCCAGATTCCTGGATGTTATCTGTCTTATGGCCGGTTGTCCATTGATGTGGTTTATGACCTTGTAATTTAGATTGACGGAGAAATCAAAAGTCTGCTCTTTAAACTCCTGAATGGTGCCACGATTCTGTTTGTAGGCCATGGTTCCGTTGATCACTTCTATATCATTGCGTTCCATTGTTCCCACAATCAGGTCTCCTCGATAATCCACTTTAGGATTGCCCCACTTTTTGGGTTGCCCGTGCACTTCTCTCCCCTGCGCAATACCTCCATCGCTATTGAGAAATAAGAATGGCGAGTATCCTCCAACAGCCTTTCCTGGCAATTCCGCATCAAGCATAACATTACACTCCTGATAGCGCCCCAGGTAGTCCACATCATTCATGTTGTAAATATGAATTAAGACCCAATCACTCCTTAACCGCAGTGGAGAAGGTAGCAATCTCTGTGCAGCCTCTTTACTTGTTTTGTAAGAAAGTGTGAGCACCTCCACATTGCGAAAAGTAAAGGGAAAAGGTGCCGCCAATGGTGCGCCTATTGGGGTTGACCAATGATTGTTATCTATTGGTTTTGTCATTTCTTATCCTTCAGTCGTGGAGCATGTGCTGGAGCCTCTTTTCCAACCCTTTCATAGTACTCCGCCGGAATTTGTTTTGGGTCTTTGTAAACCAACCACTTACATGGTGCCGATGAATCAGGGTTGTACTCGGTCACCCGCATAGGATGCCCGTAATTTTCTATAGACAGGATCTCGTTTACCATAGTGCAATGAGAACAGTAGTAGCTCACGTTTTCCTTGCCCCAGCTCCATGGTTGAGATTTTTTGGTGCACCCAAAAACCTCCGGATTTTTTACTTCCCCACGATCTACCTTTTGCCGTGCCACTCCTCCACTGCCACATGAGTCCAGTACCAGTGTGTATTTCTCCTCATCTTCCACAACTTCAATCTCTCCCTGTCTATCGGGTCCCATCAAATGCCCCCTCAGTCCCTCAATGGTTAATTGGAGTTGCGTCTCAACATCCTGCGCCATTACCTTGTCATACCTGTCTTTGTAGTAGCTGCCCAAAATGGATCGGTATGCTTTCTCTAGTTCCTCTTCGCCGAAATTATCGGCTATGTAGGTGAAAAATGACCATGCCCAATTGGTGAACATATCATGTACCACTTCCCATTCTAGTCGCGCATACTCTGTAATTCTTTTGGCTTCTTCAAGGTCGCCCTTTTGCATGGCCTCATAGGCAAGAGTCAAAGAAGATTTACCCACTTCAGAGGGTGAATCCTGACGCAAGTCCCTATCGATAATATCTGATTTTGAAAGCTTCATATTTCTGTTTTTTTGACCTGATTTTTACTAACTATTGAGCATAAACCCACCACACACATTGATATCCTGCCCAGTGATAAAACTTCCTCTCTCTGATGCCAGAAACACAATCAAGTTTGCGACATCCTTAGCAGCCCCCAGTCTTCCCAGTGGTGTTTGTGCCTTCCAAGCAGCAGCCAGCTCGGCACTGCTTTTACCTGCTATTGGTGTCAATTCAGCATAAAGGTCGTTCCACATAGGTGTCATAATCGGCCCTGGACTTACGGTATTTACACGAATGCCTTTTGGCCCATATGCCAGAGCCATAGATTCTGAAAAGTTGCTCACTCCTGCTTTTGCTGCCGCATAATGAGCAGAAACAGCCCTCCCTTTGCGACCGGCATTAGAACCTAGATTTATGATGGCTCCTCCGTCTTCCATGAGTTCGGCGGCACCAACAGCCACTTGAAAGAGTGCACGTACATCCACGTCAAATACCTCATCCCACTCTTCAATGGTTATTTGGTTCAGTTTGTTAAAATGGCAAACACCAGCTGAGTTGACTACTATGTCAATCCTTCCCGCCAATTCTTTAGCCTTTGCTGCTACAGTTTTGGCTCCTTCTGCATCCTTTAAATCCAGAACGACTGCATGATGTCCACCTTTGGGAGCTGGTAATGAGCTCAAAAACGAGGAGAGTTTATCGGCGTTTTTATCAACCCCAACAATGGTACAACCTTCTGCCGCCAGCAACTCTGCTGTAGCCGCTCCAAAACCACTTCCTGCCCCGGTTATTAAGGCCACTTTATTTTCAAATTCCATATTTTCCTTTTATTCATTCAATTTCTAGAAGCCAAACCGGGATGCTTCTTTATAATATCGGCATCATAGAGAGGCAGAATGAAATCCACTTCTCTTTCCAGTTTGGCAAACAAGCGATAGTGCTCCTCTATGGACTCACTGAGCCCCAAAGGGATTCTTTCTTCAAAATTTCTGTATTTAAATATCGCATCGGTGATCCCCACAATTCCCTCGCGTGTATTGACCTTGAAAAGCATTGACGAGCGATGATGCCCTCCGCAAAAAGAGGAGCATAGGCCTGGCAAAAACTCTTTTTCCTCATCCGGTAAAAGCCCAATTCGTGTGGCATTTTCACTTCTCACCAAGTGGCTAATGACATGATCGGGGAAAAGAATATTTCTTGGTAGCTGGGGGATTTCCGGATCGGGCGCATGAAAATCAATCCATCCTTTGTGTGACAGCCATATTTTGGCATTTGGAAACTGATCGAGCCCGCCCGTGGCATACGTTGTGATCGGTGTGATGATGACATCATCTATTTGCCCTGGGAGCACACCCTGCCGCTCCAAAGCGTTCACTATCCAATTCTCTTCTTTTACAATGGGTTCATGGCCAACTTCGTTAGTGGCGGCCAGCGCCCAGTTGGTCCACAGTTTACCTATTTCGGAGTAATCCATTGGAAACCCCGTATTCAACAGCACCTTCCTATCTTCATTTTCGATAAGAAAAGCCCAAAAGGTGAGCATCTCCCACCCATAAAGTTGGGTCATCCAATAAATTTCCGCTGCGGGGACATTTGTTTCCCCCATGCTAAGGGCAGTGATTTTGTATTCCATTCTCTCTATAGTTGCGCGTTCCAGCCGCCATCCACAAAAATTGTAGAACCTGTGGTGTACCCCGCCTCTTCACTCGACAGAAAAAGGACGGCAGATTCCAAGTCCTTTGGTTTGCCTAACCGGCCAATGGTCAGGCGAGACTCAATCCAGGGGTTGACTGTTTCCAAATCCCTCGATTGCTCATCATTTATATCTGTATGAATCCATCCTGGAGCTATGCTATTGACGGTGATATCATACTCACCCAACTCCAGTGCCATGCCCATTGATAGCAGGCTTAATCCGCCTTTTGTAGCACAATAGTGGGTTTGGTTGGCACTAGACCTATATGCACCTACGCTTGTGGTAAAGATTATTCTTCCGCCTACGCCTTGCTTTATCATCTGCTTAGCAGCTAGCTGCGTAGCGAAAAACGGCCCATTGAGGTTGACATCCATATGACGAGACCAACTGTCAATTGACAAGTCGAGAAATTTGGTGAATTTACATATTCCACCATTGCTTATCATAATATCAAGGCCTCCAAGAATACCCATTGCCTTGTCAAACATTTCGGAGGTTTGAACTGAATCTGCTATATCAGACTCTATCTCGTATATTCCTACACCACATTCAGCAGATATCCGCTTGCACTCCTCTTGAGCCTTGTCCGTATCACGATAATGGCTCATGACTACATCACATCCCTGCCTGGCCAACGCCTCCACGTAACTAAGTCCTATTCCTCTGGATCCACCTGTGACTAAAACCCGATTCCCTTTGATTCTGAACATATATTATACTGTTAATCCTTTTCATGCCATTTGGAATGAATGGATGTCCAATGCTTTATTAATTCTCTAACAAAGATTCTACTTGACTTTGAATACTCTGACCTGTTCTACATGGTTCGCAGTGGTTCCGAATGAGTATCAGGGAAAATATGGCCGGCGAGAGACTGTCTATTTGGCCAGTAACTGCCTCTCTAAATCGACCAAAAAAGGGCATGATCATTTTGTATAAAAATGACTGATTGACGGTAAATCATGAAATTTTGATTCATCCATTCAAATCTACAAAAACAAGCAAAATGATATTTAAAACACATAATAAACACCCTTAATTATCATTATTTCATCTTTTTTCAATAAAACCCAACTAAGTGGAATTACCAAAAAGTAATCATTTTGTATAAAAATATAATCATTCTGACTATTCCAGAGAGGTTCGATTTAGGCAACATTTGTAAAGTCGGTAAATGTTCTGACCTCTTTGAAAGAGTAAAGTTCTGGTCCGACAGAGCGTTTGATTGGTTTTCATACACTCCAGAAAATTTTGAAAAACAAGCATTAAATGAGCAACATATGAAACATGAATTTGTACAATTAGAAATTTGTGATGATTCACTGAGCCCCAAATACCGTCAGATCATTGACAGCATCATTTGGAATGTGAAAGACGGGAAACTGAAAGCAGGAGACAAACTGCCATCAATCAATCAACTGAGCTTTGACTACTACCTTTCAAAAGACACAGTGGAAAAAGCTTATAGGCATCTATGCATGGAAGGAGTAATACAGTCCATCAAAAGGAAGGGATATTATGTCACTCATGCCAAGGCTAACATGGATATGCGGATTCTTTTGCTAGTCAATGACTTTAGCCAGGACAAACAAATCACCTATAATGAAATGGTATCCAAGCTAGGCACCCATGCCTCAATAGATTACTGCGACTACTCTCTGTTCAAAAAAATAGTCAACGGAAATCTGGACGGATATCAATACTACGTCATCATGCCGGGGTTTAGCGAGCATCAACAAACAGAGCTCAACGAACTCCTCAGCAAAGTCAACTCAGAAAAGCTGATTTTTCTAAACACACAGCTACCCGAAATACCCAAATGCAAAGGAAGTGTGTATCAGGACTATAAAATGGATACTTACAATGCGCTGGAAGAGGCCGGCAGCCTGCTCGCTAAATACCAAAGGCTCATTCTGATTTTTCCTGAAGGTGAGAAAACAAAGTACTCCAGAGATATACTTGCCGGGTTTAAGCGCTATTGCGGTTTTCACCAGTTTGAATACGCCATTTACACAAACGCAAATTGCATTGACAAAAAGGAGTATCAGAAATCAGCATTCATAGTTTTGGAAGAATGTGATTTAATCACAATCATCAAGAATATACAGGTGTCCAAAATGAAACTGGCTCGTGATACCGGGATTCTCTCTTTCAATGACACGGCACTTAAGGAAGTTTTGGCCGAAGGCATCTCAGTATTCACTTCTGATTTTGCGAATATGGGAAGACTAGCTGCAGACATGATACTTGGGGTACGATCAGGAATGATCAAAAACGATTTTCACTTCATGTCAAGAGCTTCACTCTGATAGCCTTGCTTATCAATTTGTATAAAGATTTATCAAAATTGATTAGACTTACGAATGGAGAATTATTGGAAGTATTTTTCTGGGAATAATGAAAATTGGGGCATTCAATTAATCACATGTGGTTACGAACAAATATTGAGCAACACCCCCTACCCGGTAAATGGGCATCCAGACTCTCATATTTTTTCATGGGAAGAAGGCAGAACACTCCCTGACTACTACATCATATATGTGCCGACGGGCGGTGGGGTTTTCGAATCTGATACCAAAAAAACGGAAATCAAGCCGGGTGATGCCATCATAATTAACAAAAACGAATGGCACAGATACAAACCCAATGCTGAGCTTGGGTGGGAAGAGTACTGGATCGGTTTTAAAGGTGAGTATATCGAAAAGTACATTTTGAAAGACCTTTTTCCCAGTGGCTGCACCCACATCAAACCCATGGGATATCAGAGCGATATTATTACAGTATTCAATCATATATTGAGACTGGTGGGGTCTCCATCTAAACTGATGGAAAAGGTTCTATTTGGCTCATTAATTCAGTTGATTAGCTATTTCACGGTGGAGGACCGGGTAAAAATCCACACCAACAGACACGACTATATAGTACAGAAAAGCATAGATCATATCCGACTAAACATTACCAACAAAATAGATTACGAAAAGCTGAGCGCATCATTTAATCTCAGTTATAGTCAATTTAGGCTCACTTTCAAAAAAGGAACAGGGTTTTCATTAAACCAGTTTTTGATCTCCGAGCGCATCAGTCTGGCCAAAAGGATGCTGCACAATACAGACATGGAGATAAGCGAGATCGCACACAGAGTCGGTATCAAGTCGGTTTTCTATTTTTCCAAGTTGTTTAAGCAAAAGACGGACAAGTCACCGTCTCATTATCGCAGGAGCCAGCTCCTTTACGAAGATTAAGTCTCAGTAAATTACGTTCATAATATCAACACAAATAAACCAATCTACTTCGTATGAAATACCTTCATTCATTCCTGTTTCTCTTTTCAATTCTTCTTCTTATAAGTTGCGATAAAAAGAACACAGACTATCAAATTCAAATAATCAATCCTTATGGACTGGAAAGATCTGACGAACCCATCGTACTGCGCAGAGAAAGCATAGATGGCACTGCAGAAAACCCAAATAAGTATCCGCACATCGCCAACAGTGATTATGAGGTATATCCATATCAACTGGATGATCTGGATGGTGATGGAGAATGGGACGAGCTTTTTATGCTCATAAATATCGACCCGAAAGACACCCTCATTTTTCACATCGAGTACCGTGACGAAATCCCCAACATTGCTTTCAAAAAAAGAGCCAACATACGATTCGGTGAAAAAAATGCTCCATATGGCGTAATAGAAAATGCTGAAAGACTTCCCGAAGGCAAAACTGAGATTACCTCCCAAATTTTTCAAATGGAGGGGCCTGCCTGGGAAAATGACGTTGTAGGCTTTAGAAATTACTATGATGCCCGAAATGGCATGGATATCTTCGGAAAACAAACAACCGAAATGGCACTGGATAGCTCCGGAATTAAAGGACAAAATTACCACGAGCTGGATGACTGGGGAATGGACATCCTGAAAGTAGGCAATTCCCTTGGAGCGGGCGCAATTGCACTTTATTCTGGTGATAGTATTTACAGATGGTCTCCGTCTGGCAAAGGGACTTATCGTCTGATAGCCGACGGCCCTCTGCGAGCCATGTTTGATTTGAATTTTGAGGGCTGGCAAGTTGGCGACAGCCAAATTGACCTTAATCATCGCATTTCCATTTGGGGTGGTGCCAATGTTTATCGAAGTGAGGTTTCGGCAAAAAATCTTCCTGACTCAGTTTCGCTTCTCACTGGCATAGTCAACATACACAGCGATTCCCTTCACTTTGGAGATTTTGAGAAGCAAACGATACTGGCCACTCACGACAAGCAAGCCGAAAACAAAGCCTATTTGGGAATGGCTCTGATGCTGGACAAGGATGATTACATCAAGCATTTTGAAACACCGAAAACAGGAACCAACGTTACCCAAACCTATGCCGTCAACCTCAGCCTCTCAGAAGAAAACCCAACAGTATTTTACTTCTATGCCGGATGGGAAAACCAGGACCAGAGATTCCAAGACCTGAATTTCTTTCTTTCCAGCGTCAAAAAATCCACAGACCTGCTCAGAAACCCGCTAATTGTCAAGTGAGGACAAGCCATAGCGGGTAATACAGGACAAAAAACATTGCGGCCTTCATCAACTTAGCGATGAGGGCAGCAATTGGTCCCTGAACTACCCATAAATCACTTTATGTGACAGCATGAAAACACATTGGAAAACCCTCTTAATGATCACCCTTCTGACCTTTGCTACCGGCCGCATACTCCGGGCTCAGGAGTCAAAAGTGCTTATCAATCATCAAGGCAAGGATTTCAATATGCTGAAACATGCCTGGACAGCCCAGTGGATTACACACCCGACAGAATCCACTATGGATTATGGCGTATTTCTGTTTAGGAAAAAGCTCACATTAACTGAAAAGCCTACTTCATTCATCACCTATGTTTCTGCCGACAACAGATATCAATTATACGTGAATGGAGTGTATGTATGCCGGGGACCTGCTATAGGAGATATAGACCACTGGAGATATGAAACAATAGATTTGGCGCCCTATCTAAAAGCCGGCGAAAACACCATAGCTGCAGAAGTTATCAACTTCGGCGAGTTTCGCCATGCCAAACAGCAGACCTTTCAAACGGCCTTTATCATGCAGGGAGCCGAGACCAATGAAGTCAGTGTGAATACGACAAAGAATAGTGACTGGAAGGTACTCAGGAATCAAGCCTATGACTATACACCATTTGTGAGCGATTCTGTGGGAGGGTATTATGCGGCTGGGCCTGGTGACGTGGTAGATGGCACGCGCTATCCATGGGGCTGGCAACACCCTGACTACAATGATTCGGAGTGGTTAACCCCAAGGCTCGCGATGGTGGAATTTGCTGTAGGACGTGGATTTCTGTTTGGAAGCACCTGGTTTCTGGTGCCCAGATCGATTCCTTTTGCTGAAGAAAAAATCAGTCGATTTAAAAGCATCGTATCAAGTGAAAATATAGCTTCTCTCTCCCCTTTTTATTTGGAAGACCAATCGCTAACGATTCCAGCAAACAGTGAAATAACCCTGCTCCTGGATCATGTAAGCCACAGCATTGGCATGCCGAAAATGACCGTTTCAGGTGGCCGGGGTGCTACTATCAAAGCGACTTATGCGGAAGCCCTTTTTTATAAAAATTCAAGTGAATTTAGCGCACACGGCGGCTGGAAAAAGGGTCCAAGAGGTCAGCTTGAAGATCAGGAAATTCGAGGCTATTATGACATATTTATTGCCGATGGAGGGGCCAAACGTACGTTTCAGCCGCAAGCCATGCGTACGTATCGATATGTTGGTTTGGAAATCCAAACCGGTGATTCACCACTGACAATTGACGATTATTATGGTGTGACCAGCAATTATCCTTTCGAAGAAAAGGCTAGTTTCAAATCAAATGACCCTGAGCTTCAGGCTATTTGGGATGCAGCATGGCTAACTTTGCGCAACTCCGCAACCGACCAGTTTGAAGACCCCTACTATGAGCAACTGCAGTACATCGGAGATACGCGTATAGAGTCGCTTGTTTCCATCTTCGTTTCCGGCGATGATCGGCTCATGCGCAAAGCCATTAAGCAATTTGATGACTCCAGACTCCCAAACGGGCTGACCCAAAGCAGGTACCCTTCCTATATCACCCAGATCATCCCAACTTACTCATTGCTCTGGATAGGCATGATGAATGACTTTCTTATGTATAGAAACGACCCTGAGTTTCTCAGACAATTTCTTCCTGGTATCAAAACGGTGCTTGGCTGGTTTGAAGAAAAAGTAGATGACACTGGAATGCTGGCTAATCTGGAGTGGTGGAATTTCACTGATTGGAGTGACGGTTTTCAAAATGGCATTCCGATAGGTGCCGATGATGGCCACTCAGCTGGCGTCACCTTACAGTATGCACTCGCCCTTCAAAATGCAGCAGATATTTTCAGCTATCTGGGAGATAGCAGTCAGGCAAAAATATACCGCAATCAAGCCAAAGCACTCAACACTGCGGTGATGGATTTGTGCTATGATGAAGAAAAGATGCTCATCGCCGAGCGACCGGAAAAAGATGCGTTTTCCCAACACACCAACGCATTTGCGATTTTGGCAAACGCCATAGAGGATGACGATCAGCAAGAATGGATGCTTAGGACGTTGAGTTCCAAAGACATCATCCAGAGCAGCATCTACTTTAGGTTTTATATGACCAGAGCCATGCAAAAATCCTCACTTGGCAACCAGTATCTAAAATCACTATCGCCGTGGAAGGATATGTTGTCATTTGGCACGTCAACCTTCGGAGAAACCGACATCAACCCTCGCTCTGAATGTCATGGCTGGAGTGCCAGTCCGTGCTTTGATTTTGTGCACACAGTCGCTGGCATCCAATCAGCCGCACCAGGTTTTGAACATGTTTTGATCGAGCCCAACCCAGGCCATTTGAAGGAAATATCAGTCTCATTTCCTCACCCAAATGGCACACTCATACTGACCTTGAAGAAAAACAAAGGCAAAATGCGGGGCGAAATCATACTTCCGGAGAAAACCACCGGAGTATTCATCTGGAATGGGCAATCCTTCGAACTCAAAAGCGGAGCAAACAAAATATAACTATTCACAAAAATCACACCCCACAAAGAGCATAACCTAAAATTTCATGAAATCAATTCTCTTTTCATTTATCATTTTACTTGGCACATTCAGTTTCGCTCAAACCACGCATACCATTTCCTTGAATGGCTTCACCGCTTTCGAACAGACCAAAACTGCTTTTCCTCCAAAAAAATACACCAGAACCATCCCTGTTCCCGGTTTAATTGATTTAGCTAAGCCCAAAATAGAGCAGTACGAAGCATACTTCTCAGGTCAGCACACCCCCCGGTATAACTGGTACAAATTCAAATTTGTAGTCCCTAAAAATCAAAAAGATAGAACTGCTATTTTGCATGTACTCAAAAGCAGATTTAACACGCTCGTCATCCTCAATGGCCATGACTATGGGTCCTATATGCAAAACAATACACCTATTGAGGTGGATTTATCAGATCATCTCAATTATGGCAAGGAAAACGAACTCATATTGCGCCTGGGGGAAAGAGCCTGGATGCCCAAAGAAGCTGCCACAGGATTTGACCGTGAGAAGTTTACAGATTTTCCGGGCATTTGGGACGATGTATTTATAGCGTTTGGTGGCCCTCTCAGGGCTCATCGGGCTTTGGTCATTCCTGATTTTGAAAACAAAAAAGCCACCCTCAAGGTACTCATAGAAAACCACGCCAAAGTACTGGAGCGCAACACGGAGTATGCTCACATCGAATATTCGCTATCCGCTTATATCAGGGAAAAATCTACCGGAACAACCGTCACTGACATCCAAACAATCGAAGACAAGATACAATGCCAGATAGAACAACAAGAGCGCCATCTGACCTTCAACTTTGATGAAGTCAAAGGCTGGTCACCGGGAAACCCTTTCCTGTATGAGGCGGTGGTTCAAATCAATGCCAAAAGAAAATACTTCGACAATTACGGCAATACCGAAAACCAAAAACCTGCAGATGATCAAGCCTGGATTGGTCCATCAGATGAAAAAGTAATCACCTTCGGGATGCGCGATTTCAAATCCGTAGAGAAGTCTTTCGAATTGAACGGACAGGAAATTGCCCTATTTGGCTCCACCATTACTCTCAATCGATTCTTCGAAGATCGAGACAGGGCGCACTTACCATGGGACAAAGCGTGGGTGAAAAAAATGATGGTGGAAATCCCGGCCGCAATGAAATGGAACTTTTTTCGTGTGAGCATTGGCCTATTGCCGGAGTTCTGGTATGACCTGGCAGATGAACACGGGATCATGATCCAAAACGAATACAACATGTGGAACCTAAGAGGAAGGCCATCTCAATACAAAGCGGAATATACCGATTGGATATGGAATGACGGAAACCACCCGAGTATCATTATTTGGGACGCTCTGAACGAGCAAAAACAAGATTATATCGGAAGAGAACTTATTCCTCAATTGAGAGAGATCGATCCTTCTCGCTTATGGGATCTTGGCTTTATGAAAGCTGTGCCGGGCAGCAGGTTGGATGTTTTCGAATACCACTGGTACCCGCTGGCTCATGGCTGGTGGGTAGGTGATGATTATGTAAAATCAAGCCGAGAAGCTTTTCGTTTTGGTACACTCAACAGCAAAGTGGCCGGCATAGATCAAATGAAAACCTCAAATGCCCCTGTCATAGTCAATGAGTTTGCCTGGCTATGGCAAGGAAGAGACGGCTTGAAATCCGGCGTGCGGACATTCGGGAATTTCACTGATCAGGATCAGCTGCCTTTTTATAAGAACTATGAATATTATGAACCAGATGGCACACAGCTTTACAAGAGCGATAGGGATATATATGACTATTATGTTGGTGAAAATGCCACCGCAGATGAAAGGTGGAACTTTCAAGCTTATCTACAAGCCATAGAAACTGAGATGCTCAGAGCCACGCGAGAAGCAGATGGAGTGGCCTCCTTTGCCTATCTATCCAACAACCGTGGACATACCGGCGATTGGTTTGTAGGTGATATCAAAAACCTGGCACCATCGCAAGCCCTCCTTTGCCAATACCACGTGACCAGACCTTTTGCAGTCTTTATTGACCTGGCGGATGGTAGATATCTCAAGAACCCAAAACACTACGCTGAGGGCAGCACACTCAACCTCAACCTCCTTGCTATCAATGACTCCCTGGGTGTAAAAAAAGGCAGAGTCACAATCCAAATTCTGGATCACCAGAGCAAGGAAGTTTTCTCTGATCAAAAGGAGGTGACGGTAGATGAGTTTTGGCAAACCGACATCCCTTTATCCATCACCCTACCCGAAACAAAGGGAGGATATATGATTTTAACCACACTGGATGACACATCCGGCAATTCTATGAATCAGGTTTCTCGCAGGTACATTATTGTGGGTGAAACAGAAAACCCTCAATTCCCTGATTATGTTTATCAAAAACCACCGGGATGGCCACAATAATTTCAATGCCTTTAGCTGCATCTTATGAACACTACATGGCAGATATAACTAAAAAACAATTGCTAGCCTTTCATTTGTTGCTGCTCCTCTCCTTTTCGGCGATGGCACAAAGTTCCTATGACAGGTACCCTCAACTAAAGGAGACGCTCACTCCGTTTCGTTTGCCGCTACCCATAGAAGGCTCTATCACCTACATCTATTTGGATGCAGACAAAGACCCTGACGGCATTAAAGCCACCTTACCCGACGGAACCAAAATACTTTGGCTAGATGACGATGATGATATGCAAAAGGGAGACCTGGAAGGCGATCTGGACAGTGATTGTTTGATGATTGACTTGAATGGTGATGGACTATATGGAAGTGAACTGGACTTGATATTGGACTATTTAGACATCAACGATGATGGAAAAGCAGACTTTCAGGTGATCGTTGACAATGGTAAAAAAGCGTACACCGGAAAGTGGACTTCTCACTACATGTGGTTTGCAGATAATGATAACGACGGTGTATTTGGATATGTAAACTGGGACAGTTTCAAGTTTGAGGGATGGGACCATCAGGGACGAGCCAATTTTTTCGCCGATTACAATGGACAAAGTACCATGCTCAAAGCACACATAACCACATGGAACATCGAAGACCCGGAATACAGTTGGGAAAACCCCTTCCTGTTTTACGACACGGATGGTGATGGACTCACTGAAATGGCCATTAGAATGGTGGATGAACCAATAGAAACGGAAAGTAAGTCAGACCTGATCGCCTGGAAATACAGTCACCAAATCTCGCTGGTTCAGATGACCTTCGACATGGACAATGATAGCCATGCGGGCAATGAACTGGACTATGACCTGAGTTTAAGGTTTGCCGGCAAAGGTTTTGATTATAGCGATCAAGTAAACAGTCTTGGCTCCTACGCCATAGCTCCCGGCTCGGATCAATACTTTGATGACCCGCGCTGGAGACATCTAAAAAATCTGGTGTACCCCACTCACGAAACTGCCTATGACCTCACCTTTGACAGAGGCGAGTGGTCTTCCTGCTGGCTGGTTTTTGATGAAGACGATGACTGCCACCGATGGGAACGCGTGGAGTTTTACGACCCAAAACATCCTTTTAAGATTGGTGCAAAAAATGATGGTCTGGATCACAACCCTCAATCGGACGCAGTGGGCGATCGAGGAGAATGGGATCTTGATTTTTCTGGAAAAGGGTCACTTTATGTCTCTCCTCTCGATGGCAAACTGCACCTGTTTGGTGCGGAAACCGGCTATTGGAGAATCGATCAAAACAGCCTCTATTATCAGGGATGGCAAGGCTGGAGAGGCCCCAATATACAACCCGAAGACACAGACACGCTGGAGCCCACTCGTTTTGCCACAATCAAATATGAAGATACAGATGGGAATGGCTTTTTTGATGAAATCAGCTATGACATGAACGGAGACACACTTTATGAAGAGGTGGTGTGTCTGCTGAGCCTGGGCTTGTCGGATGAATCTGAAATTTTTCATCCATCCGAGATGGACTATTCCGATTACCTGGCTTTGCATGAAAGCATCGCCAATGGTTTGCAAACCAAAGCAGCCAAAATGGAAAAAATGGCTAGAGATGCGGGACTCAACACACAGTGGTATTCTTTTTTAGGTTCGCCGAAAAGCACGCGAGAAAAATACCACAATGGCTTTTGGATGTCGTACTACCTTTATCGCGATTTGAGTACTGTCAACGCTGGCAAAAACAAAGCATTGAGAAGAGTGAAAGAAGTCTATTTTAGCAAGTAGCAAGCCCCAAAAGGGGTTATATATTAGAATACAAAAAGAGCGAATACACTATGGGAGCAATACTGGGAATCATTTTTCACGGCCTGGGCGGTTTTGGAGCAGGAAGCTTCTACATCCCTTTCAAGCAGGTAAAAAAGTGGAGTTGGGAAAGCTCCTGGCTGGTATTGGGTGTCATGGCATGGGTGGTGGCTCCTTTGGTTATGGCTTCTATCACGGTACCAAACCTCGTAGAGGTTCTCAGTTCAGCGCCTACCGCTACAAAATTTTGGACATACTTTTTTGGGATACTTTGGGGTATTGGTGGCCTTACTTTTGGTTTATCCATGCGCTACCTTGGGGTTTCGCTGGGCATGACCATAGCACTCGGTTTTTGCACTGCCTTCGGCACACTCATCCCTCCATTATTTCATGGCAATTTCGGTGACCTTATCAGCACACAAACTGGTCAGATCACGTTTGCCGGTATCCTCTTGTGTCTCCTCGGTATTGCCATCGTGGGTAGGGCCGGATTCATGAAGGAAAAGCAAATGAACAGCCAAGTCGCGAATACCAGCATCAAAGAATTCAATTTGATGAAAGGGCTGGCGGTGGCCGTCACTTCAGGAATACTCAGCGCGTGCTTTGCCTTTGGTCTGGAGGCCGGCGGGAGCATCTCCGACCTGGCCGTATCACAAGGGGCAAATGAACTCTTTAGAAACAACGCGGTACTGGTGTGGATCCTATGGGGTGGAATCACCACCAACAGCATCTATTGCATCATTTTAAATTTCAGAAACAAATCACACAAGGATTACGGCAATTCGGGGACTCCTCTTGTCGCCAACTACCTTTGGGCTTCACTTGGTGGCATTACGTGGTACTTGCAATTCTTCTTTTACGGTATGGGCACAACCTATTTGGGTGAAAAATATGACTTTGCCAGTTGGTCCATTCATATGGCCTTCATCATTTTCTTTAGCAACTTTTGGGGTATATATTATAAAGAATGGAAAGGCGTCACCAAAAACACCAGTTTGGTTCTGGGCGCAGGACTGTTTGTTATTTTACTTTCAGTAGTATTGATTGGAATGGCCAACACCCTCTCCCACTAGCTGTATAGAAAATCAATGCTTAATATCAGAGAACAGTAAAACAGATGCAAATCACAAAATGCCTGCTCATTTTAGCGCTTACTTCCTGCTCCAGCATGCAGCAGTTTACTTCCAAACCTCACGAAGAAGGTATTTTGCATGTAGATTTTGAGCAATCAGCTTTGGGCGATTATGACCGTGTGTCGATCGAGGCAGACTTTGATTCCATTGAATGGGCGCTTACCAAACAAAGGGGGCACATTGTCTCTGGCGAAAATGAAAACCAGTTTCTTCGAGTTTCTTTCCCAAAAGGGTCAGTAGGTCCGGAGCAAGGAGGCATCCAATTTGTGCGTCCACTAAAACCTGCAAAAGAGTATTATCTGACTTACGATTTATACTTCGAAGAAGGGTTTGATTTTAGCAAAGGTGGCAAACTACCAGGGCTCACAAGCGGAGGAGCAACATACACAGGTGGTGTTCACCCCGACGAAGGCCAGGGCTGGAGTGCGAGATACATGTGGGTAGCCAATAAACCTATAGTCTATCTATACTACAAAGATATGGCCGGAAAATATGGAGAAAGCCTTCCGCTAAATGCAGAAATAAAGCCAGGGAACTGGTACACATTCACCCAGCATATAAGGGTTAACCAACCTGATCAGGAAAATGCATTGATTGAAGTCTGGATCAACGGCCAAAAGGTAGGCTCCAAAGAAAACTTTGCTTTGAGGAAAGGTGACCTGGGTTTGATCGACTCCTTCTATTTTTCCACTTTTCATGGAGGCGCCACTGCTGACTGGGCACCACAAACGGATAGCTACATCAGGTTTGATAATTTCCGGATCTATTCAAAAGACTAAGTACGAATAGCTCATCAATCATTGTTTCTGACCTCTCGGATGTGTTTACACACATTGCCAAAAGTATCAACCCAAAGAACCTCTTCGTTGGCCTTGAGGTATTGTAAAAGTTGACGATGAGCCTCTGCCGATACATTGAGATATCCTCCTCCGACACTATGAAACATAAAAGTGGCCACTGTGCCGTTTGCCTGAGCCGCCTTCACTTCGGCTATCAGTTCTTGCCCGGAAACGTCAGAAGCACCGTAGCTCTGCATCATGAATAGATCAACCTCATTCATTTTTTTGGGAACAGGACCATCCGCACGGGCGGCCACAAACATGTGTTGAATGCTATCCGCAAAATCTACCCCTTGAATGCTGTGATCCACGCAGGTATAGGCAAAAGTTCTTTCCTTTTTACCATCAATTGCCTTGAGCAATGCATTGGCCGTGCGTAACTCCGCCATGAGCTGAGGAAAACTATAAGTATCAAGATCATACTCCGGTCGTACCCAGTCAAATGAACCCCTTCCCGGCAGATTCTTAATGCATGGATGAAAGAGAGTATGATTACCCAGCTCATGGCCTCTTGCACTCAAGTCGCGCCAATCATCGGTTCTATTGGCGATGGATTGAGAGCTACCCGTACAAAAGAAAGTGCCTTTGAATCCATATTCATCCAAAACCGGCCCCACCACATCCAGGTGACAATCAAGTCCATCGTCGTAGGTTAAACAAACAGCCGCCTTTTTGCCATCTGGCCAGGTAAAATTCTCTGTGCTTTGGGCAAATAAGCAAGGGCTCATAAGCAACACGCAAATGACCGTTGCAATCTTTTTAGAAGATAAATTCATTTCAGTTTTTAATATTATTGGTTACTGCCATCCTGTTTTTTCTTTGATAAAGGATGTAAGACTCAAGGCTATCTGTTGCTGCTCTAAGCGAGATGGGTGACCATCCGTACCCTTAAAAGGCACAAAATGAGTGTGTATCTTCGGGTCATCCAGATGTTCGACAGCTTGCTGTACATATTCCGGCCAGGGTGAACCTTCTTTTGTAATATCCATATTTCCCAACATGCAGATGATGTGAGAGTCAGGATAATGCCCCCTCAGTTTAGAAACAAAACTGGCATATGCTTGCACAATCTGTTCTGGTTGAGGCGCCTCATCACCAAACCTGTTTCTGAATTCTTCATTTTCATTGTCTAGCATAATCCAGGAGTCATTCTGAAGCAAATTCACTACCACTAAATCTGGCTGGTAGCGTGTAAAATCCCATCGACTGTTGGTATCTGCAGGTTTCAATCTCTCAAATAACTCTGGCATAATTAAGGGAAACCAACTAACCATGACCCCTATCCCACTTTTGCAAATGCACCTAAACTCAGCGTCCAAAGCTCTGGACACCAATGCCGGATAGCTGACATAGGCATTCGTGAAAATGCTGTCTGGTGAGTCTTTGCCACTAAGGTCATCAACGGCATAACCGGCGGAAATGGAATTTCCATAGAATTCGATTTTACGGCTCTTTTCCACTTGCTCCAAAATTTCCGGGTTGTGACCGGCAATTTCGAATGCAAAAAAGGTAGTCTTTCCCTTATCCCATTCTGTTCGCTTAAACAACTCTATCGAATGCCTACCTTCAGACTGATGATCGGCCAGCAGATATCGGGTTTTGGTAGTGCCGGGCTGTAAAATTCGCGTACTGTCTCCATCCAACACTATATTGAAATAGTTATCTCCGCTCTCATCTTGCAGCCATGCGTAAACTGCTTCACCCTCATAGGTAATCTTAACAGAAGCACCCGACCAATACAGATCCACACCATTTTCATTATCCAACTCTATCCTGGATGCGTAGGCAATCGACGGATCAGAACTGTCCACCACCAGCTTCTTACTTTCTTGACAACTCAATATTATAATCGGTAAAAAATAGTGAAGCAATTTAATTTTCATTGCAGTCTTCATAAGCATAAATGTGCCTGATAATTTTCAGATTTAGATAAGTTGGGTGAAAATTTGAACGAGAACATAAAATAAAAAAAGCCTGATCAGCAAAGTGAAAAGGCTCTTTAAAAACGTATATCTAACTATTTACTTTTTCTTTGATCGTTTATTTTCTTGAGCCCATAAGCTCCGCCAGCGGCTAGTAAAAGCGACAGGCCACCGTCAATTGGAGTAGCAGGTGGCGGACCTTGCGCAAATACCGTCCCTACGACAAACATGGCTCCCAATGTCATTAAAATCTTATATGTTGTCATATTATTATCATTTTAGGGGTAAATTCTTATAAGTCTGCTATCTAAATTAAACCAGCGCACAGGCTTTCTTGCCTTGCTTTACCCTGCCTCCAATCTGGCAGTGTTCCGTAAAAACAAAAAACCTGCTTGCGCAGGCCTTTTGTTAAATAGCTGGTTCTCAATAGTTAATTATTCTTGAAACATGTTGTGTATCCCCATCGCTTACTATCACGATGTAATACCCTTTGGTGAGTTCACAATGATCTGCAAGTGGATATCTACTTAGCGGACGACTTTGATTCAATCGCTCACTAACAATCTGCTTTCCGGAAAGAGTCGTTACAGATATCACGGCATTTCCTAAATCCAAATTTTCAGGGATTCTTAAAAACACCTCAGCCCCACGGGACGGATTGGGAAAAACCTCAAACTGGTATGCTTCCTGATCTACTGACAGTATACGATTGTTGGCAAGCATTCTGGATCCTCCTGCACTCCCAGACACTATGGTCAAGGTAGGCTGATTACTCTGCGACCCATCATCCGCCGTACTCATGGTCCAGTACGAATAGTTCGCTTCATCCACATCCGATTGGATTTTGAAAAAGATGTAATCTCCAGCCACAGCACCCGCAGCGTATTGCGCATTGATAAAATCTGCCAACTCCTGATCGTTTGTCAGTGATACCACTCCTGCTGCAGTGCTACTGGTGATATACCCCGTCTCAACTAAAGTACTGGAAGCGGTATAATCGGAAACTAAAACACCACTGGTACTCCTGGAGGTTACTCCATGGAGGTTCATATTACCTACAGGCGAATTGACTTTACTCACCAGTTTTGCGGAAAATGACGCTTCCGATACTTCGTGACCTGCTGGTAGTGCTGGCAACTGGAATGGCATGATCAGACCGGCATCATATGCGGAACTCGCTCCCCCTACTCTGGCTGTAGTCTGACCTACCCACTGAGTAGTTCCATTGGTGCGCACTTCCTGGTCATCGTCATGTGCGTAAATGGTAAATGTCTCTGCAGGCACTGAATTAGTCACCGTAATGGTAATGGTTTCAGCATCTGTATTTGTCCCATCCGTTACCGAAATGGTGATACCCGTATAAGTCCCTGCATCACCGCTGCTTGGACTTATCGCCAATGTCGCTGCGCCATTTGCTCCTGGCGTGAGTGTGGCAAAAGATGGCAGACCTGTGGCACTGATGGTCATAGTATCTCCATCCGAGTCTGTTGCCGAAATGGCCACATTACCCGTTGACCCTTCATCCACCGATTGATTTCCGATAGCAGCCAACACTGGTGCATTGTTATTCTGCTGAGCAGCTGTTACGGTCAAATCAAATGAGGTGGAACCATTGGCAGTGCCATCATTGGCAGTGATCGTCAAGCCGGTGTATGTACCCACATCACCTGTAGAGGTGGCAATACTTACATTTCCTGTACCATCTCCATTGTCTGTAAATGACGCAAAAGAAGGCAGATTAGTAGCCGAGAGCGTAAGATTATCTCCATCACTATCGCTGGCCGATACAGACACATTGATTGTATTTCCTTCCTCTACACTCTGAGCAGCTATAGCTGCAACCACTGGTGCGGTATTGGACGGAGGTGTCCCTGATGTGTTGATTTGCACTTCCTGATAGTTGTTCCAGGTAGAAGCAGAATTGCCTGTCCCGATGATTTTGACATATCTCGCCTGCGTGTCGGTAAAGTCAAAGTTCTCAAGGCTTAAAGTAGTGCCACTGCTCGTTCCGCTATACACTTGCGTATAGTTCACCCCATCACTGGACAGTTCTATACTGAAATCATACGTTCGCTCATCACCAAGTCCGAAAGCAATATCTACTGAGGTTACCGTAACCGGACTGCAAAAATTCTTCTGCAACCACTCTGTTCCATCGGCCGCCCACTTTGTATTTAAATTTCCATCCATTGCGCCAGCAGGTGGATTGTACCCCCACTCATCATCTTGAAAAGTGCTTGCCCAAAGGGTATCACAGGTGAATGTAAACTGACCAGTATTGCTTCCTGAAATGACGTTACCGGCATAGTCTTCTACGTTGCTTACCGTCAGGGTATTTAGCTGGTTATCTCCCAAGGTTGAAACAGCCATGGTCACAGTGCGGTTGTCATTTTCCAAAGTCGCTGACTGTACGGTCACACCATTATTGATACTGTAATTGGCAGTGTTTTCGGCAGTGGATGGAGTCACGCTTTCGCTAAAGCTAAAGGTGAAAACATCGTCCAGAAATGTATCATTGGCTGCTACCACAGTTGGAGCCACATTATCAGAACTGGCAGAGTATTCAAAACAACCTGCGTCCACAGTGGGGCCAAATACACGTGCATTGCCATCCAAATCCAATGTGGTCACGTCGGTGCTGACACCAGCGTCAATAGCCAAACTACCGGATTTCAGATGGAAGTCACGATTGACATAATCTGCGAAATATGGCAAATAGTTATTGTAGTTCAATTCATCAATATCAATGTTGCCTTCCACGGTGGATGTCGCATCAAATGTCCAGGTCGTAAACTTTCCTGCGATATTGTTTCTAATCACATTATTGAAGTTGTCTTGCCCTGTTTTACTCTGAGCCTGACAAGAAATCCACGGCACCAAATCCGTATCTGTATAGTATGGATGCTGAACGACAGTGTTATTTTGGATTCTACAATTCCTGGCACCATAAAGTGTGATACCATGTGTCTGATCGTTCATCACAAGGTTGTTTTCTACTACCCATCCATCTCCATATCCATCGGTGATGATGATTCCTTGCATCAGGTTTCCGATCAGCTCATTGTCAATAACAAACTGCGTAATCGGGTCTTCAAACAATAAGAATTTATTGTATCTCAATGTGACGCTTTCAATCTTCAGATCGCCTGTGAGCTCATAGGCCTGAAATCCATCATCATGTTGAATCGCATAATCATTGATGTAGCAATCACGGACAGTATTATACTCATAGGTAGAAAAGCTCCCCAAACCTCTGATGGCATCACCCGCAAAGTTGTCTATCGTACAATTGGTCACGTAAGAGTAATCTCCTCGCAGCGATAGTGCATGATACGCATTGGTAATCAATGTATTTTCGAAAGTGATATTCCCTCCTCTGAAGTCTGCCCCACTGGCCACATTGGCATACCAATCGTTTTTAGTCCAGCTAGAGATATCATCAGCGGATTTCAAAGTAGAATTCTTGACCGTAATATGAGTGGTGTTGGCATTTCCTGTGAGCATAAACTCTTCCTTGCCCAGGCTTGCCGTAGATGCGTCGATGGTGATCCCATCAAAAACCAGATGCTGACTGTTGTCAATAGTCAATTTTGAAAAAACGGGTGTGTGCCCAGATAATGCTCTGAACGTCACATCTTCTGTTCTGGCCATATTGCCTATATACACAGCTCCATAATTCCCGTCTAACAGATACACAAGATCTCCATTTTGGATAGAGGTTGGCTGGATAGACGCCCAGGGATTTGCCTGACTTCCGTCGTTGCTATTGTTTCCCCCAACCGGATCTATGTAGTACGTATTTCCTACAACAGTGCCGGGAGCATACACATTGATGACCACAACCTGATCGTCTGTATCTGTTCCGTCTGAAACGGAAATCGTCACATTGGTAGTGCTTGCATCGCCTGTTGCGGGGCTGATGCTGATAGTGCCTGTGCCATCTCCATTGTCAGTAAGACTGGCAAAAGATGGCAAGTTAGTAGCCGTAATCGTTAAAGTATCCGCATTGGCGTCCGTCGCTGAAATGTTGACCGTCACAGAACTACCTTCTTCTACATTTTGATTGGCTATTGTCGCCAGGACAGGAGCGGCGTTTGCGCCCCCTTCCGGATTCACCGTAATGGTGATATCCTCCGTATCAGCGTCTGTTCCATCGCTAGCTGAAATGGTAACATTGTACGTTCCTTCATCACCGGATTGCGGAGCAACCTGCAGCGTGCCTGTACCATCATTGTTATCCGTAAGGGTTGCAAAAGATGGTAAATTTGAAGCTGTGATACTGATAGGGTCACCATCTGCATCCGTTGCACTTAGGTTTTTCGTAACTGTTGCCAGCTCATCCAGTTGGATGTTCCCAACGGCTGCAAGTACCGGACGTGCATTTCCGCCTGTACCCGAATTGTATTCATAAGCCCCTGCATCTACGGTACCATCGGCAATTCTTGCATTGCCATCCAAATCAGTAGTTGTCACACCCGTATTGACTCCTGCGTTTACGGCAGGGCTGCCCGATTTCAGATGAAAATCCAGATTGGCATAATCCGCAAAATAGGTTGAGTAATTACTGACGTTGGTGGTGATGTCCACATTGTTTTGCACCGTTGATGTGCCATCAAAGGTCCATGTAGTGAACTGACCGGCAATGTTATTTCGAATGACATTATTGAAGTTTGTCTGCCCGGTTTTACTTTGGTCATCCAAATAGATTCTTGGCACAGTTGTATCTGTGAAATTGGGATGCTGAACGACCGTATTATTCTGAACTTTACAGTTTCTGGCCCCATATAGTGAGATACCATGCGCCTGCTGGTTCACAATCAAATTGTTTTCAACCACCCACGAATCTGCATATCCATCCGTGATGATCAGCCCTTGCATGAGGGTTCCGATCAGGTTGTTGTCAATCACAAATTGAGTAATAGGATCTTCAAACAACAAAATCTTATTAAACCGGAGCGTAACCCCTTCGATCTTAGGATCAGAATCGAGGTTGTATGCCTGGAAACCATCATCGTGCTGGATGGAGTAATCATCGATGTAACAGTCACGAACTGTATTGTACTCATAAGTTGAGAAGCTTCCCAACCCCCGGATAGCATCTCCCGCGAAGTTATCAATCAAATTGCCCGTGGCTGTACTATAATCTCCTCTGAGGGATAGTGCATGATAGGTGTTTTTGATCGTGGTGTTGGTTACTGTGATATAATCGGCACGCATATCCATCCCGCCTTTCACGTTGTTGTACCAATCTGTCTTGGTCCATGTAGAAGAACTCACTGCGGATTGTACTGTACAATTATTAAAGGTGATGTGATGTGAGTTTACATCGCCAGTAATCAAAAACCCGTCTTTTGTCAATGTGGAAGAGGTTCCGTCGAACATCACACCATCAAAAGTCCAATTGGTACAGTTATTTAAACTGATGCTCGTCACTGTGGGATTGTGTCCGCTAAGTGGCGTAACGGTGATACCGTTAGTAAATGTGTAATTCTGAACATAAGGCGTTCCATGATCTCCATCCATCAAGTATAAGGTGGCACCATCTGCGATCGTCGGTGCTACATAGGCCACAGATGCCAAAGAAGCCCATGGGCTGGCCTGGCTACCATTGTTGGCCATGCTTCCGTTTACCGGATCGAGGTAATAAACTGTACCCGTTGGCGGGGTACTCACCGTAATCGAAATGGTCTCCTGATCACTGGCAGTTCCATCAGAGACTGTCACTGTGATTCCTGTATAACTTCCTGCATCGCCAGAAGCAGGCGAAAGCGAAATAGTTCCTGTTCCATTTCCATTATCAGTCAATGACGCAAATAAAGGAAGATTTGATGCCGAGAATGTCAGTGCATCTCCATCAGCATCAGAAGCTGATAGACTTACCGATGCGCTTGCTCCTTCATTCACATTCTGATTGCCGATAGTTGCCAAAACTGGCGCTGAATTAGATGGTGCTGCAGTGACCGTCAATGTAAAGCTCTCACTGTCTGTATCTGTGCCATCATTGGCGGTAACAGAAATGGACGAATATGTACCTGCATCCCCTACCGATGGTTGAAAGGAGATTTGTCCGGTTCCATTGCCATTGTCGGTAAATGAGCCGAAGGAAGGCAGATTAGATGCTGACAGGGTCAGTGCATCGCTATCTGCATCTGTTGCTGAAACATTGACCTGAACAGAATTACCTTCTTGCACAGTTTGCCCTGAAATGGCGGCTACCACCGGTGCAGTATTAGCGGTCGATTGAATATCAACCGTGAGAATTGGTCGATTGGCAGCTGTAGTATTATCCTGGGAGGCTATATCCCAGTAGTTGTACTGCGAACCAGAATTTCCGTCCATGTTTAGCCTGATAAAGACATAATCTCCTCCCACTGCTCCATTGGCATATTGAGCATTGAGAAAGGTCGCCAAAGCTGTATTGGCAGCTGTATTTGATGTTGTTTGGCCTAAAGCGCTGCTGTTGTCAAAAAAACCTTGCTGAAGAGCTGTGGCATTTGCATCGGAATTATAAGCTCCTCCAAAATAATCGGAACTGGACACAGTAGATGATGATTGATATGGCACGGCATACAGGTCAACAGCGTCTGACAAGTTGCCAGCTTTACCTATTAGATGAGTGGTGAAGGATGCCGAAGCGATCTCCTCACCAGCGGCCAGGACCGGCAGCTCAAATGGGATAACGGCACAGGTATATTTGTTGGTTCCCAAACGGTGTGTCGCATAACCGACCCACTGCATGGAGCCATTGTTGCTTACGGCATTGTCATCTGCACTTGCAGCGATTTGAGTTGAACCGATGGTTATATTTTCGGATGTTGCCTCCGCATTGACAGACACTCCCCACAAGAAGACCAACACGAAAAATGATTGATAGATTTTCACCATAATTATCTTTTTTGGTTAATAAATTATTCGAGGGAAAAATCAATTTGGAACCATTTGCTCCGTCTTATTAAATCTTGTTTTGCTGTCACGAAAAGAAGCTTGATAAGTATTTGCCTAAGCCAACAAACCAGCTCTGTCAAAACAGAAATTTCCCATACCAACAAATATGAATTATCTAAAACCGTGAATCAATAGACAATGTGATTAGTGTTTTATACAAAATGATGGTGCTTTTATTTAAAATTTATCAACAAAACACCCTTTCATCACCATAAAAACCTCACTGCGTATGGAGCAAAAAAAAGTCACCCATCGGGTGACTATAATGAACTGAATACCATGGACAGATACTTCAATGGTTGATGAAAAGCCTCTTTGCAATGGATTGCTTATCGTCCGAAATGATCATTAAATATTGGCCGCTTGCCAGGTCAGCTGGCAGGGTCACCCTATACTCACGGGCACCATCTGTTGTCTTTACATATTTGAAACCAACGTGACTACCCGCCATGTTGATCATATCAAGATTCATCTGAAGTTGATCAAACTCTTCTGGCACTCGCAAAAAAAGAAAATCCTGACGAACCGGGTTGGGAAACAGCATAAACGTACTTGCTATGTTATGAGTAGAAAGCACTTTATCAACCACAATACTGAAGGAACGACTTGCGACATCTTCACCATCGGTAACCTCAATTTTGATGTCAGTATAGGTGCCATGATCCCCCACAGCTGGATTCATAACCAATGATGCGGTACCGTCTGTGTTGTCAATCAAAGAAACGAAATCAGGTGCTCCTGACATGCTAAAGCTCAGAACATCATCATCTGCATCGGTTGCAGTGAGGGTAATGGCAACTTCCGTTCCCTCATCAATGGTCTGGTCAGAAATTTCATTCAGAACCGGAGGTGCATTGATATCAAGGGCCTCCACAGTCAAAGTGAACATTTCAGTAGCCGCAAACTCTCCATTATCCGCCGTGACGGTTATGTCATTGTAGGTTCCTTCGTCACCGTCAGCTGGGGCAAATGATATGCTCGCTGTACCATCCTCATTGTCGAGAAATGTCCCAAAGTCAGGCAGATTGTTTATGGTCAAATCAAGTGACGAGATGTTAGGATCAGTGGCAGTAACCACCACTTCGAGCGTCTGCCCCACTGTCATCACTTGAGACTCAACTGGTGCAATCACGGGCACATTTTCCTGGAAAAATTCGTATGCTCCGGCATCCACTGTTCCATTTACCACGCGCAAATTTCCTGCTAAATCATATTCTGTAAGGTCAGAATTGACGCCAGCATCAATGGCCGGACTCCCCTCTTTCAATTGATAGTTACCCTCGGCATGATCAATAAAGAACTCCTCATATCGCGAAGAACTTGCCGGGCTTATGTCAACGTTACCCTCCTCAATTGAAGTATCATCAATTTTTTCACCTTTAAGATTGACGCTCAGGTTATTTCTAATGGTGTTGCTGAAATTGGTCTGCCCGGTTTTGGTGTTATCATCTATCAAAATCCACGGCAGTGTTTCGGTATCAGTAAAGTATGGGTGCTTGACCACCGTATTGTTTTGGACGCGACAGTTTCTCGCTCCATAAAGCGATATACCATGCCAATGATTTGTTACCAAAAGATTGTTTTCTACAACCCACCCATCCGGATAACCATCTGTAATAATGATACCCTGCATAGAATAACCTATTAGGTCATTGTCTATCACAAATTGAGTAATGGGATCATCAAACAACAAAATCTTATTGAAGCGAATGATCATGCCCTCCGATTTTGGATCATCAGTAGTTATGAAAGTCTGAAAAGCATCATCGTGATTGGTTTCATAATCTTCTACATAACAATCACGGATCGTGTTGTACTCGAAAACAGAAGCATTTCCCAAGCCCCTAATTCCATCTCCGGCAAAATTATCTATCACATTGTTTGTAGCTCTGGAACGATCACCCCTCAGTGACATGGCGTGATATGTGTTTTTGATCAGGCAATTTTCTACCACAATATCGGTTCCTCTCATATCCATTCCTCCAATGGCATTGGCATACCAGTCATCTTTTGTCCAGGCAGAAGACTCCTCGGCAGACTGTATCAAACAGTTCTTGAAAGTAATATTCTTAGTATTGGCATCACCTGTGACTAGAAATTGTGATGTGGTCTTAGTCGAATTGGTTCCGTCGATTGTAATACCATCAAACACCCAGTTGGTACTATTGGTAATCACCAACTCTGTAAACAATGGCACATGTTCTGGAAATGCCTTTACCGTAGTAGGATTTGAAAAAGTCTTGCTGGTAAGGCGAACGGCTCCATGATCACCATCTAAAAGGTAAATGACAGCTCCATCATTGATGGACTTTGCGGCACTCAGAACTGAAGAAAATGACCCCCAGGGATTCTCCTGTGAGCCGTCGTTCGCATTGTTCCCGTTTACAGGATCGCAATAATATGCCACCCCACTAAACGCGGTGACATCAATAGAAAACGACTGACTGTCTTCTAGTTCACCGTCATTCACTGTTATCACAATATCATCTATAGTTCCGGCATCACCGATAGCAGGAGCTATGGTCAATGTTGCCGTACCGTTTTCATGATCCACCAGGGTGGCGTATGGTGGCAGGTTGTCAGAGGCGCTAAAAACCAAAAAATCTTCTTCAGGATCACTAGCGGAAAAATTCACCGCAATACTTTCTATTTCTGACAAAGATTGATCAGAAACAGGGTCAAGAGTAGGTGCACTGTTGGCAGTGAGGCTACCCTCCACTATCACCTGGCCTCTGTCCGGCACAACCTCAATCAGCATGTACTTATTGCCTTCGTGTTCTATGATGGTAGAAACAATACGCTCACCTCCCTGCGTGGATTTGGCTGATAACCAATCATTGTTCACCCTTAACTTGACAGTTAAAGGCTTATCAAAATAGGTATCGTTCATCATGTCTGACAATGTAAATTTCACCATCAAATCGGTCACTTCATCTACAGTCAGAGTATGTGAGTCCCTCTCCTGTCCGTATTGAGTGGCTTCAGAATACCCAGCGATCCATACATCATCACTTTTTGAATCTATATAACTAAGATGACCTTCGACTGCTGGTTTATCGGAGACCGTATGATAATGAGCTGAATACCATCCTCTGTAATAGGAGGTATTAAACAAGAGTTCATTTGGGTTCAACAAGACATCAATATCATGATCATCATTGGTTGCACTGCGGCTATTTAAGGCGAGGTAATCAATCTGGTCAGCTTTATTCATAACGCCGAACACCCCTCGCATCCCAATAAAAATATCTCGTGCGATATTCATTTTATCTTCTTTTCCACACGGATAGGCATAAGTAAGGGCGGGTTTCGATATGTTTTGATTGATTTGATCTTTTATGCTTTGCAGTGCCTTGCGATAGCCCAGGTCACTTCCATCATTGATATCACAATCATCATGCCCCTGCACCTCATGGCCAGCGCTCACGAGCGTTTGGTATTTATCCCATGATGATACTCCATTTTCGATGACAAACCATGTGAACTTCAAGCTTGGGTACTTCGCCTGCATGGACAGCCACCAGCTGTGATCAGCCTCTATATTGTCATCGATGGTGATGGTAGCTACTCCCACCTTATCACCCGCCCAAAGGCAAACGTCGGCCTCCCCATGATTGGCCGGCCAAACTTTATCTGTTATCGTGAAGCGACTTTGTGTAGGAGAATCGAGATTCATTAATTGATCCGGGTCAATGGGATCGATGGTAATAACTATGGTTTCAGTTGAGGTCAAATCGCCATCGGATACCGAGATCACTATATCAGAATACGTAGCAGGATCTCCGGCAGACACCAATTCAATATAGGCGGTACCATCCCCATTATCAACCAAATACGCCGTTGACGGCAGATTGTCACTTACAGTAAAAGTCAAATCATCGTCATCCTGATCTGTAGCTGTGATAGCTACTTTTAGGTATCCATATTTAGCCATAGACTGGTCGCCTACTGCCTGAAGAACAGGTGCCACATTTGGCTTGGCTTCATTTACGACTATGCTAAAGGAATCAGAATCAGTCAATTCCCCATCACTCACTGTGACGACTATATCATTGTATTCAGCTACATTTTGAACTTCGGGAACAACAAGTGTAGCAGTCCCATTGCTATTGTCCGTAAAAGTGGCTCCAGGCGGGAGATTATCTGTTATGGAAAAACTCAGAGCATCGCCATTGGAATCGGACGCAGAAAAACTCAACGAAAGACTTTCCCCTACTTCCATCACCTGATCTTCTATGGCATGCAACACTGGAGCTACATTTGAGGAAGACTGATAGGTCAGGCTTAAGACCGCAGGTTTCTCGCTATCCGCGTCTTCAACCTTGAAATAGTGATAGCCAGTCATGTCTGGCAAATCCACACTCAATCGTAAAAAAAGGTAGTCACCAGGCTGAGCACCGGCTGTTAATTGTTCTTTGATATAAGTGACCAATTTTGAATTGGCCTCTGTCGAGGTTTCTTCAAAACGCTCCGTATCCAGGTTGCCTGGATCCACATTTTTAGTAAAAAAATCATCTTCAATTCCAAAATCGGATCCATTGCCCACTCCAAAAACACCTGAGTAATAGTCATCTGAGGAAATGGTCGATGTGGTCTGAAAACTCAACCCATAAAGGTCCACATTGCAATTGGTCCACTCTCGTCCGTATGAAACATATATTTTCAGGCTTGCATCGGTGATTTCACTTCCTTCGGGAATCTCTGGTATCTCGAAAGGTATAATTGCACTTGTCAGGTGGGGGTCTCCGGTGACGGCACTTTTCCCAACCTTCATAAAACCATAGATGTAGGGGTTGTTTTCCGTGATAATAGCAGGATCAGACACATATCCATCATCCGCAGCAGCGGTAACGTTCACCGTATTCTGCGCATTGGCATGGCTTATCAAACACAGCATGGCCGACATTAGGATGATCCCGCTAACCAAATTCCTTTTAAAATCCATATTTAAAAAACTTCTCATTACCAAAAACCTTAGTCTGTTCACCTCGTCCACACCCCTTGAGTTCACAATACACTTCGCATATATCGGAAACATATGCCTATAAAAAAATACGCCAAGTTGATTCGATGAATCAACTTGGCATTAGCTTAAATTCTACTCTGAAAGAGTGCTTTATCTAACATAAAGGCTTTTGATGATCGATTTTTGTCCGTCAGTAATTTGCAAGAAATAACGTCCTGACATCCAAGAATTGTCAACATTTACTTTTAATGGTTCATTGTTCGGGTCAAGATTAAATCTCTGCTGAGACATTTTTTGACCTGTGATCGAATAAACTCCTATTTCCACATGGCTACTCTGGAAATCGGTCGGTAACTGAACGTTTACATATCCTAAATTAGTTGGGTTTGGATAAACGAGTGTCTCTATTTCCAGCTGTCTATCAACACTGAGTATTTTATCCACTGTTATGCTGAATGTATCTGAAACCGTTTCAGTTCCATCAGATACAGAAACTACCACCTCGTCATACACTCCTATGTCTGCGTTTAGCGGGTTAATTTCAAGTGAGGCCGTGCCGTCACGATTGTCAGTTAGTGTTAAGAACCCGGGCGCTCCGTCTTCTAGTGTAAATTTCAATAGATCAACTGAGTTTGCATCCGTTGCTGATAACGACAAAGTCAAACTAGACTCTTCGTACAGAACCTGATCTTCAATCGGCTCTAAAACAGGTGCTACATTAGGCTCACCAAAAGTTACTTTTAGCACAGCTCCATTGCCGGACTCATTGCTATCTATGTCAATTCTACCATAGGTTGGTGCATCTGGCACACTTACGCTTACTCTAAGAAAGACAAAATCTCCTGCTACAGCTCCATTTGCATATTGCTCCTTGATATAAGCCAACAAAGCTTTGCCTCCTTCATCACTTGTATTTACGATACCTACTGGAGTTTCCTTAACAGCCCACTGTTGTTGGATGGCAGTAGCGCTCTCATCTTCGCCATAGGCTCCCTGGTAATAGTCCGTTCCCAAAACCAATGCTTCTGATCGAAACGGGAGTCCATAAAGGTCATAATCCTGCCATGCCCATGTAACCACATTGTTAAGGCTGGCTGTCAGCGAAGCTGAAGTAATTTCCTGTCCGTCAGGGATAGCAGGCAACTTAAACGGCATCACAGCTGCCATGTCATATTCATCCTGAGCGTCCTGATAATTCACACCTCCACCTACTAGCAATTCCGAAGAACCAGTCCAAACGAATGGTTTTGCCGGGTCATTGGCATACGTACCGTAAAACACATCAACGTCTGCTTCATCAACAAGCACTTCGAAAATAGGTACATATGGATTCACCTTTACGAAGATGGTAGTGGTGTTGGATTTTTCCCCATTGCTTGCTGTAAGTACAATTTCATAATCACCAAGGTCACTATCATCTTCCGCAGGAGACAGGGTAAGCAGACCCGTACCATCAGTATTGTCTGTAAAAGTGGCAAAATCAGGTAAAGTTGTTCCCTCAAGTGTAAGAGCAGCGTCCATAGGGTCAATTGCGCTTATAGCCAACTCCACGATGGCTCCACCATTGATAACCTGATCAGGCACGGCTGCAAATACTGGCAAATCGTTAGTAGAAATCACATTCATTGTGATATTAGAAACTGTATGTGTTCCTGGGTCAGCTACGTTAAAATTACCTGCTACAACTGCCATAGCATTGAGGTTGATCACCTTTCTTCTAAAGGTATAATCCTTGGCAATGGTAGTTTCATCTCCTTCACCAACCTTCACGTACACATCATAAAGCATCTGAGAGGTATTCACTTCCATTCTTACGTGGTAGGTTGTTCCTGCAGAATAATCCAGATCATTTTCAGCTGCATAACCTGAGTTATCGTAAGCATCAATTTTGCCAGAACTATTGAATCTGACTATTGCAGATAGGTCTGAGTAGCCAGCTGCTTCCAGATTGGTTAAACCTGTAACAGCGTCTATATTGTTTTTTTCTGCCACCATGTCAAATTCGAGAGTGAATTCTCCAGTTTGCACACCGTCATCAAAGGCCACTGTCTTCCAGACGTTCACTTCGCTTGTCACGTCATCGGCCAATTGGCGCTCTACCCGCATAGCGAAAGCACTGGTGATCAAACCAAAAAGACCAACCATCATCATGGTTACTATTTGACTGAATTGTAATTTTCTTTTCATTTCAACGTAGTTTATAATTGACTTTTAAATCACTTTTTTGATAATTAAGAAGACACCATTTATCAGAATAAAACTGCGGTATGATCTTTAATTAGCCACAAGTTAAATTGACCTAAAAAAATATTTGACCTGCTCTGCCCGGTACCGATAATCCAATGAATTCGAAAAAAAAGAGACTTCCAAATTGAATTGAAAGTCTCTTAATTATATCATTAATGGATGTTACTTAATTACTGCACAGCGTAAATGATTTCCGGCCCCACTCCAGAGTCTGCACTCCAGAAAATAATCCGACCGAAAGTTGCGGCATCATCTACATCTACATTCACTCTCAAGAATACAAAATCGCCTGGCTGGGCTCCATCGTCCAGCTGCTGATTGAGATACGCTACGAGAGCTTCTTCTCCTGCCATGCTGGTAGTAACTGGTCCTTTAGCTGCCGTCTGATCCGCAAACTTTTGCTGGATAGCTGTGGCTGTTGCATCGCCATCATAAACACCTTGATAATAATCGGTACCCAATACATAAAACTCCGATCGGTACGGAATGCCATACAAGTCATAATTCTGAATGGCCCAAGGGGAGATGTCTTTCACTGTCGCTTTAAATGATGCAAACACGAACCTTTCTCCATCTTCTATTTGGGGGATTTCGAAAGGAAAAACTCCCGCCATATCAAAAATATCATTTTCCGGATCCTGCCAGTTTGATCCTCCACCAACGATGATGGTACCATCTGTGGTCCAGGTATTTGGGCTAGGCGGGTCATAGGCAAATGAACCATACCTCACATCCACATCAGCTATATCAGCCTTCCAAAGCTGTGCATCTATCACACTGATTTTCACAGTCTTGGTATTAGAATCCGCCTGACTGCTGGCAATTATTTCGATATTATACACTCCCAAATCACAGCCTCCGCACTCTCCATACGGAGAGAATGTAAGCAGCCCTTCCCCATTGCCGGTCTCTTCAAATTTGGCAAAACGAGGCAGGTTGTTCACTTCCAGAGAGATATCCTTTCCGAATGGGTCTGTGGCTTTAACCACCAGTTGATTGGTTGTACCTTGTAGATAAACCTGATCTAAAATTTCCTCAAATGAGGGTTTTAGGTTTTGACTGTGAGATACCAATTGTGCATTCAAGACGCGATGTGTTCCCGGGTTTTCCAATTCGTAATCCCCGGCTACAAATGCAAATCCAGTTAAGTTTGAGGACTTATTTCTGAATGTAAAATCTTCAGCAATGGTGAACTCGGTTCCATCTGGATCCGTCACATGTACGTCGTATAATTTGGCAAATACGTCCACATCGATTTTCACATGATAGGTCAATCCTGCAGTATAGGTGAGCTCATCTACATGGGAGTAAAAGGTGTTGTCAAAGGCATCAATGATACCTGTCCTGTCAAACCTCACAATGGCTGACATATCTGAGTATTGTGTGACCGCCCCAACATTGGTCAATCCTGTGACAGCATCTATACCATCCTGACTGGCCACCATATCATATTCAAAGGTGAACTCTCCTGTCTGCACATCATCGAAAGCGATCGTTTGCCAGAGGTTCAGCTTGCTACTGTAACTCCCCGGTACCACTGCATGAAAATTGACGACCACTGTATCCGACACACTTCCTCTCTCAGCTATGAAATAAGTGCGCTGACTGCCCTCCTCAACTGCTTCGAATGTGTAACTCAATGTGGAACCTAGCAACTCCTCCTGATCATTTTCATCTATCAAAACCCAGCGAAAATCGGTTCCTTCCAGTGGACTTACCTGCAAGTTTAGTTCCATAGACCCCCCTACTTCAACATCGTAACCGTTCCAGGCCTCACTTTTCACATTACCACCTGTACCTACTCTATAAATGGTAAGGTCGCTATCGCTTAAAGTTGGGTTCTCATAGTCTTCTTCACAAGACATCATTGCAACACCCACAATCATGATCAGCAATAAGATATTTTTCACTTTCATCGTTTGAAATTTTATGTCTCTAACCTTCACTTAAATCAACGCCTCTCTCACGGTCTCCATCCCACCAAACAGGCGCTCCCCAATCATTGCCATTTTCACTGAGATGAGGTGTCACGTTTTCAGAATTGAAGTTAATTTCTGTCGCTGGATAAGGGAACCTTCTTGGGATCAACCCATTTAAAGTTGGGTCAGTCAGTTCATGGCTTGCCGGCTTAAGTAAGGGAAATCCCGACCTCCTCCAGTTGGCATATGCCTCTGTCGGATTAAAGAAATTGACCATATACTGTTGCATGCCAATAACTTCAAGTTCACTTGAGGTTATTGATGTATCCCAAATTTCATCAATGTAGGTCTGCATGCTACCATCAATTGGCCTTGCTCCCATGACATCTATTAGTTCGTTTACACTGGCAAATACGGCATTGGCAAAATGAGTTTTGGCATCTGTCACGCCTGTTCCTCCCATTGATCTGGAGGCCATTTCTGCCTTGTACAGTTCCACTTCCGCATAAGACATATACATAGACGGAACATCAATGCCGGTGAGCTCCCTGTTAAGCTGCAAACATTTAAACCGCTTAGAAAGGACCACATCTTCACCATCCTTTTGCACTCTGAGTGTTGCATGTGTAAGTCCATAATCATCGGTGGTATTGTACCACTGAAAACCCGGAGGAAAAGACCTGAGCGAACCTTGCGATGCGATGTACTCCTCGGTAACCTCCACGCTTGTTTCGGTAGTGGACTTGGACTTATCCGGAGTGGTCTCCACCAATGCCTCTCCATATATCCCAAACATTGACCTCAGTCTTGGGTCTATTACCAAATCGTTTTCATCCTTCATGTAGTTTACATAAGTCTGACACGACAAGGTGTATTGAGTGCTAAAATGCTGCAGTTGTGAAAATGCATTTCCACGTATTTCCTGTGCTCCAATATTGGCATAATCAAAGTCTCCGTGCTCGACAAAAGCAGCATCCAGATATGATTCCATGACACCATCAGCCAAAGCAGCCTGTGCCTCCTGTTGTGCCTTGGCAGCATCTACATTGATGAGCCTAAGGGCATATCTAAGTCGCAAGGAATTGGCAAATTTGGCCCACTTACTTACGTCACCATAATAAATCAAATCTCCTTCCAATGGAAGGCTTGGATCCAGCTGGCTTGCCGCCTCCTCAAGCTCAATAAAAAAATCATTGTATATAAGCTGCTGGTCGTCATAACTGGGTTTGATGATACCTTCGGTATAACCCTTGCTAGCTTCAAAGTACGGAATATCTCCGTAGCTGTCAGTGAGCTGAGCAAATATCATGACCTTCAGTATGCGAGCAACAGCAACATAGTTGATCTGATTGGCATCTTCTGACGCCACATCAATTGCAATCTGTAGATCATTGATATTCTTATATGAAGACTCCCACAGATACTCGAAGTAGAAAGGGGTGTTGATGTAAATCTGCCCTTTGTCTGCCTCACCTCCGGCTATCATTTGCATGATTCCCATGTGATAAGCAAAAGTCGTCCTCCAAGTGGTTTCGCGTTCTCCGGAATGCCTTGTTTGCACTGTGGATATCAATGACGGAGGATGCCCCTTGGTTGAATTAGTGGGGTTGGTGTTTAAATCACCAAAGTCATCGCACCCTGAAAAAATCAGTACCGCTATTAGTATGAGGGATGGATATTGATATATTTTCATTTTACTAAAATTTAAAATTAAGGTTGAATCCCAGACTTCTTCTTTGTGGCAGGGAGCCGTACTCATAGCCTTGCCCGTTGCTAATGCTATAGGTTGATTCCGGGTCTATATTGGGAACATTTGACCATATTGTAAATACATTTCTGGCTACAAAAGAAACAGTGGCCCCTTTGACAAAACCCAGTGATTTTAAAACCGAAGGAGGCAATGCATAAGAAAGGGAAACTTCCCTCAATTTGGCATAGGAGGCATCATACACATAGGGCGTAAGAATGGCACTATTGGCCAGCCTGCTGTAGTAATCAACGGGGTTGACGTAAACAGAATTTTTTTCATAATTTATGATTTGGTTTCCTTCCTCATCCAGCACGTTGGCTCCCTGATCATCTACCAATGGAACCGCTACGACACCCTTGGCCAGGTATCCGCCAGTAGCCTCCCACTCACTGATGGCCGTACCCTGACTCAATCTTTCGTTTTCAGATAAGGCCCAGCCTTCTCTCCCTTCTATGGTGTTGATGTGGCGACCTATCTGATGAAGTTTGAGGTTGGTCATTGACAAAAGATCTGCACCATATTTGATGTCAATGTGTGCTTTCAAGGTCACTCCTTTATAGGTAATCCTATTGGTGATACCACCGATCCAGTCAAACTGGCCATTGCCCAATACCACCTGCTCGTCTGACTTTATTGGCAGGCCATTTTCATCCATGAGGGGCTGTCCATCCGGGCTTCTTTTAAAATCATACCCGACAATATCACCGTAGCTTCCTCCCTCTTCGGCTCTTATGAATGAACTGATCCATGAGGCTCTGGCTATTTCCTGTGTTGTAGCATCTGGATGCAATTTGACGATGGAGTTTCTATTTCTTGAATAATTAAATGTGGCTTCCCATTCTATGTTATCTGTTTGAACCGGGGTGACGTTTAGCATGGCCTCCCAGCCCTGATTGTTTATCTCTCCCGCGTTGATCAATTGATAAGATCGCCCGCCACTGGCTAATGAGATGGGTAGTTGAACGATTTCATTGAAGGTAGATTGATTATAGTAGGTCAAATCCAGACTGGCTCTGTAGTTAAGCAGGCGTAAATCCAATCCAAACTCATACCCTTTTGTGAGCGCAGCAACCAGGTCAGGGTTTGGTATAACCGAACCTGACTCAGTACTAAAAGTAGCCCCACTCTGGGTATAAGGATAAGAGTAGAACGACCGCTCAAGCCCATACGGATCGGTACCATTTCCTACCTCGGCATAAGAGGCCCTGAGTTTACCATAAGAAAGGAGTTTTGACTCAATGTCAAAAGCAGAGGTAAAAACAAATGACCCTGTAAATGACGGGTAGAGCACACTGTTGTTTGATTCTGGCAGTGTGGAATCCCAATCCTTACGCGCTGTGACGTCCAAAAAAGCAAACATTTTATATCCTATATTGGCAAAAGCATAGAGCGAGTTTACCGCACCTCTTGGGTTGAGTTTGGTGATTGTAAAGTCGCTGTAGTTGTTAATTGACACCACGCCACGAGCTACC
The DNA here is from genome assembly GCA_039944535.1 of Cyclobacteriaceae bacterium. Classification (GTDB taxonomy): domain Bacteria; phylum Bacteroidota; class Bacteroidia; order Cytophagales; family Cyclobacteriaceae; genus JAMZMI01. Next base: position 132,134 of record JBDUYP010000009.1, on the reverse strand, counting down.
TCACCACGCCCCAACACGTTCGTTAAATAAGTTTCATACTTACGGGCATTTCCACCAATACTTATCGACCCATCAAAATCTCCCTTTTCTTTGGAAGCTGTCAACAAAAACTCAGAGTTGACTTCAGTGGTCCGAGAGTTAAGTTCGCCCATCTCACCTGCTTCCTGAAGAGGCGTAGACAATGGGGAATAGTTGTAGTATTTGTATGAATATGTATCTCCGCCACTTTTCACTCTCAGGTTCAGCCATTTAGTTAGGTCATAAGTCAGACTTAAGTACCCCTGCACCCTATTGCGGTCAGAGTTGTTTTCCATATTATAGAGCGAAAAATATGGATTTATGATCCTTGAATCTGAGTTCCAATACACATACTTATCACTAGCATCTACTTTACTCTCCTTCAACCATTGCTGATCAAAATTCATGGGCAATTGCATGAGAGGCAAAGCCACATTTGCTCCTGAATAACCCAAATAGGGCCTATTATCTACATCCTCATGTGTATAGGTAATCTTGCTCTCTACGGTAAACCTGTCCCACATTTTGGTGCTACCCGTAACGCTGAATGTATTCCTCCTCAAGTCACTATTCGGCACGATATCCTGCATGCGCATATCTGAAGCAGAGAACCTGAAATTAGAAATCTCATTCCCTCCCGAAAACGCTATTGAATTTTGCAAGGTGGTACCCGTGCGGAAAAATGAATTGATATTGTCGGGCTTAATTCCGTAATCTCTGATTTGACCGTCAAACTGAACAAATCCCAGATTAGGATCTAATTTTTTACCCCAGCTCCACATGCCGGTAGCTTCACCCTGATCTCGGGGAGGGGTATTAATACCCTGACCATACACCTTCTGAACATCTCCATACTGACCCACAACCTGCTCAGCTGTGAAATACGTAGAGTAGTCTATCCCAAACTTGTTCGAATCTCCTTTCTTCCATTTCTTGGTAGTAATCATCACCACCCCATTACCTGCTCGCGACCCATAAAGGGCTGCCGCTGCAGGCCCCTTCAGTACTGATATGGAGGCTATATCATCAGGGTTTACAGAAGATATTCCGTCTCCCAAATCCTGACCTCCCCACTCTGAAGCTTCTCCAAAGTTGCTGTTGTCCATGGGAACACCGTCAATAACATAAAGAGGCTGGTTGGTGCCGCTTATTTTTGAATTACCTCTGATGATTACCTTGGATGAACCTCCCGCTCCTGTATTGGGCTGACTTATATCTACACCGGCAACTTTGCCCGAAAGCCCATTTACAGCATTGATTGTTTTAACTCGTGCAAGTTCATCTCCGTCCACTTCCGTGACCGCATACCCCAAAGACTCCTTCTTTCTTGATATACCTAAAGCTGTGACCACAACTTCATTTAACTCCTGCATATCGAGCTGCATCACCACATCGATGTTGCTACGATTGCCTATCTCAACTTCCTGGCTGATGTAACCTACGTATGAAAACTTCAGTACAGTAATGTCAGCCGGTAGGTTCAGGGAATATGCCCCATCAATGTCTGTAACAGCGCCAATGCCCGATGACGACATTCCTAGGACTGTCACGCCCGGGATTCCTTCTCCCGTTTCGTAATCAGTGACTTTTCCATTAACTAAAACGTTTTGCGCGTTTAGCGTATTCAATCCGGAGAGGAGACTTGTCAAAGCTCCAAACAACATAAAAACCTTTACCTTATAACTATTCTTCATCGTCAATTCCGTATGAGTATTTGCCGCAAAATATGGAGGTTTTATATTATCTCTGTACTGCCTTACCCTGCGGCATATATTTTTTTCAAAATATTGAACCGCCTATTTTCTACAAAGAGCACAAAAAATCAAGAGCCAACACTCACAATTTAGATATGCCCTCAAAAAAAGAAGGTAACAAAACGATCTTACCAGGCACTAAGGCTGATTACGGCATGAATGTTAATATTACTAATTTATCCAATTGAGAGGATTTTTTAATGTCGGAGGATTGAATTCGAACGTCGTTTCTGAGATGGCAAAAAACTCAAAACCATCTACTGGGGTGAATAAGATTCCATTCTGGAATGACTTTCTAAAAACTGTTTTTATCCACGTAATTCCCTCTTATCTCAATCAAGTAAAGTACAATTATTGGTATATGGACGCCTACACCGCAGGAGTGAAGGGATGACTGACTGCATAAAAAAAGCACCGGTGGCTCCACCGGTGCTTTTTCAATCTCATTGGGTTTCAGGTCAAACCAATTCCACAAACAGACCTTCATCTGTTTTTTCCACTTTGGCATGACCGCCCCGCGTTAAACCTTTGATCGCCTTGTCCCATTTTTTATTCGAGAGGCCCGCTTGATCTTTGATAGATTCAAGTTCAGATTTTCCAGCTTTTTGGATTAACTCAAAAACCAATTTCTCATCTTCGTTTAGCTCTACAGCCTTGGCCTTTTTCTCTGGTCGCATCTGTGGAAAGAACAGAACATCCTGAATTGAATTTGAATTGGTCATGATCATGGCCAATCTATCTATGCCCAATCCCACGCCTGAGGTTGGAGGCATACCAAACTCAAGGGCTCTGAGAAAATCTTCATCCATGACCATGGCCTCCTCATCACCTCTTTTTGCAAGCTCGAGTTGCTCCTCAAAACGCGCTCTTTGATCTATCGGATCATTGAGCTCCGAGTAGGCATTCATGATTTCTTTACCATTACAGATAGCCTCAAATCGCTCAACCAAACCAGGTTTTGACCTGTGCTTCTTGGTAAGCGGCGACATCTCTTCCGGGTAATCGGTGATGAAGGTCGGTTGTATTAATTGTCCTTCGCACTTCTCTCCAAAAATCTCGTCTATCAACTTGGCTTTACCCATGGTTTCATCCATTGGTACGTTGAGTTTCTTACAAGTTTCTCGAAGCTCTGGCTCCTCCATTGCGCTGATATCGATACCAGTAAAATGTTCGATTGCTTCGAACATTGTAAAACGCTTCCATGGTCTTTGGAAATCAATCACATTGTCTCCCACTTTCACTTTGGTATCTCCATGAATGTCCATGGCGATTTTCTCTACCATCTCTTCCATGAAGTCCATCATCCAGAAGTAATCCTTGTAGGCTACATACAGTTCTACCTGAGTAAATTCCGGATTGTGGAAACGAGACATCCCTTCATTTCTAAAGTCCTTCGCAAACTCATAAACGCCATCAAAACCGCCTACAATCAATCTCTTCAGATAGAGTTCATTGGCTATACGCAGGTAGAGCGCCATATCCAGCGTGTTGTGATGCGTCTTGAAAGGACGCGCTGCTGCACCTCCGTGGATTGGTTGTAGGATTGGTGTTTCTACTTCCAGATAACCATGATCATTCATGAAATTTCTGATCGTATTGACAAGCTGTGTCCTCTTTTTGAAAGTGTCCTTCACATGAGGGTTCACAATCAAGTCAAGGTATCGCTGACGGTATCTTTGCTCCGGATCGGTAAATGCATCCCAGGTTTTTTTATTGCCTTCAGCATCCTCACCTTCTTTCACGATAGGTAGCGGACGCAGTGATTTGGTCAGCACTTTCAACTCGGTGACATGGATGGATATCTCCCCCACCTGAGTAGTAAACACGTAACCTTTGATTCCGATGATATCACCAATATCAAGTTTCTTTTTAAACACGTCATTGTAATATGACTTATCGTCATCAGGGCAGATATCATCCCTACGGATGTAAATCTGAATACGACCTGTACTATCCTGAATCTCAGCAAATGAAGCAGACCCCATGATTCTGCGGCTCATCAATCGACCTGCAATGGAGATATCCTGATAGTCGTTTGGTCTTCGCTCAAAGTTTTCCTTGATGTCGGCAGATGTGGCATTGACCTGAAACATGGCCGCCGGATATGGGTCCACCCCCATTTTCATCAATTCTTCTCTTTCTTTTCTTCGCTGTATTTCCTGTTCGCTCAGTTGCATTTACTCGGTATTTAATATTTTAGAAATTAGCCCTTTCTGGCTTCTTTCCTTCTTTTCAATTCTTTCTTTACTAGCAAAAATTCTCTTCCGCTTTGACCTGCGATTGAGGTGTTTTCCTCTGCTCTTCTAAACAAATAAGGCAGCACCTTTTCTACCGGCCCATAAGGCACGTACTTGGCTACATTGTAACCCAGACTGGCCAGTTTAAAGCTGATATTATCACTCATGCCCAAAAGTTGCGCAAAGTAAACCCTTTCGTCGCTTTTGGCAATGCCATGAGCATCCATAAGATTCACTAAAAGTTGACTTGACTGCTCATTGTGGGTACCAGCACAAATAGAAAACCTGTCGATGTTCTCTACGGCGAACTGTAGCGCTGCATTGTAATCTCTATCTGTGGCAGCCTTATCTGGCTGAATTGGGTCAGAGTATCCTTTGTCCTCCGCCCGGTCACGTTCCTTTTCCATATATGCCCCCCGCACCAACTTGGCGGCAAAACAGCATCCCACAGCAGTGACCTCCTCAAAGCCTTTTTTCATGTTAGGCAAAGCCTCATGTCGGTAAAGCTGGTAGGTATTATAGACCACAGGTCGCTCCTTGTTGAACTTCTTCATGAGCGCGTATGTGATATCGTCAACTACGTCTTGAATCCAGCTTTCCTCCGCATCAATCATGAATCGCATTCCATTTTCAGCCACTTTCTGAACCATTGCTTCAATGCGGTAAAGGATTTTCTCAAACCTCACTTCCTCTACTGAGGTCAGCTTCTTACCGGCTTGCTTCCTGGCCATCAAATCAGACGAACCAACCCCAGTCATTTTGATTACGCAAAAAGGAATACTGACGTGCTGTTTGGCATACTCCGCTACTCTGATGGCTTCTTCCATAGCATGATCGAAGCTTTCCTCTGACTTTTCTCCCTCCACCGAATAATCCAAGATGGTTTTCACCTTTCCTTCGGCCAACTGCCTCATTCTCGCCTCACTGCCCGTGAACGACTCACCTCCACAAAACTGATCAAACAGTGTTTTTTTGATAATCCCTTTTACAGGTAGTTTCGCCTTGAGCGACCAGCTCATGGCAAATGTCCCAACCTTTACCATCCAGGGGTAATTCATAGAAGAATATACAAAATGGGACTTTTTCAGGTCACGATCTGACTTGTGAGCAAACGCCGTGGCAGTGTCCTCAAAATTGATTTTCGATTGATCTGTCATTAATGTTCTCCTGTAAATTTTTATCAGACAAGGTCAGAAGGAACCTTTAATGAAACTTTTCAAGTCATTTATGATAATTTTGACTTGAGAAATATCATTTCGGTTTAAAACCGAAGCGCAAAGATAGTAAGCCATTCGCCATTATCTTCCTCATTTTTTGATTGTTAGAACCAAAGTTAGCTAGTGAAATTACCTGATTCGATTTCCTTTATTTCAAACCCACAAGAAGCATTGCAAGCAGCACTGGCAGAGTTGAAGCCAGACAAGTTTGCCGTTCTTGTAGATGAAAACACCCGTGAGCACTGCTTACCGCTTTTTTCTCTTGAGCCCGACACCAAAATCATAGAGATCAAAAGTGGTGAAATCAATAAAAATTTGAACACCTGCTCTGATATCTGGACTGCTTTGACAGAGTGGGGCTTTACCCGAAAATCATTGCTCGTCAATATTGGGGGCGGTGTAATTGGTGACATGGGTGGATTTTGTGCCAGCACTTATAAGCGCGGTATTCGGTTTATCAACTTCCCTACTACACTGCTAGCCATGGTAGATGCCAACATTGGCGGCAAGTTGGGAATTGATTTCAAGGGCTTCAAGAACCACCTCGGTGTATTCCAGGATCCTGAGCGAGTGGTTATCTACGATGGCTTTTTGAAAACACTCCCGGCTCGTGAGCTTCGGTCAGGTTTTGCAGAGGTGATCAAGCATGGTTTGATCCATGACAAATCTTATTGGGAAACCATACGAGATGGTAAATTTCCAAACTTTAGCTGGAAAGACATAGTGGAAGTTTCTGCCGTAATCAAAAATCAGGTAGTAACCGAAGACCCCAAAGAGGGAGGGCTAAGAAAGATTTTAAATTTTGGGCACACGCTTGGCCATGCCATAGAAACTTGGCACCTCACCAATGAAATCAGTTTGCTACACGGAGAAGCAATCGCCGTGGGAATGATTCTGGAAGGTCATCTTGCCATGCAACTAGGAACACTGACTGAGTCTGAGCTATCTGAGTTGACAACTTATATTCAATCGGTTTACGATCCTATCAAACTTCCTGAGCAGGCGGCATTGTTTCCACTCATGCTTCAGGACAAAAAGAATATTGGGAATGATCTGAGTTTTTCTCTACTCGACGGAATTGGAAAATGTCTCTACGATCAATCTGTCACGGAACAAATGATCACCAAGGCAATGAATTACTACTCCAACCTTAAATAAAAAGATTTTCTGTTTCGTCAATCGTGTTATCCACGCTAGTTTTGGAGGACTTTGATTTTGACTTCAGGATTTTCTTCGGGGCGGCAAAGAAAAAGGTGAGCGCACCAATTAAAATGGTGGCAACTAAAGAGCCTAATGTTGTTCGGGTTCTGGGCATTTTAAAAAAAAATTAATTTGGGTTATTGCAATTAAAACGAAAACAACAGACATTCTGTTCAACCCTATTCAAAAATATTTCAAGTGAAAATACAATTACTACCATACCTGAAGCCACTCAAGGGCAAGGTGCAATTGACATCATCCAAAAGTGAAAGCAATCGCGCACTGCTAATCAACGCACTAAGCGGAGATAAATTATCTCTAGACAACCTATCGGCTGCAAGAGACACGCAAACCATGATGAGGCTCCTCAGCAACCAAAGTGATGAGGTGTGGGATGTACTGGATGCGGGCACCACAATGAGATTTAGCACCGCTTATTTGGCTACCATGGGCACGGGTCAGGTGATCACCGGAACAGACCGAATGAAGCAGCGACCAATCGGTTTGCTGGTAGATGCATTGCAAGAATTGGGAGCAAACATTTCGTATGTCGAAAAGGATGGCTTCCCCCCTTTGAAAATTCATAAAATCACTGAACAGAAAACTACGCAGTTGGACATCCCCGGAAATATCAGTAGCCAGTTCATCAGTGCGCTTTTGATGATAGGGCCATCTCTACCGAACGGTATCCAAATCAATCTCACAACCGAGGTTTTCAGCCGACCATACATAGAAATGACACTTGGCTTGATGAAGCGGTTTGGTGTGGATTCTCAGTGGATTGGCGACATGATCACCATAGCGCCGCAGGCATACACTGGTGGTGCGTACACGATTGAGAGTGACTGGTCAGGGGCGAGCTATTGGTATTCCATGGCCGCTTTAAATACAAATGCTGACATCATTTTAGGAGGTTTGAGAGAAGACAGCCTGCAAGGCGATCAGGAAATTGCGGCTATCATGGAAAAATTGGGCGTGAGTACTGTATATACATCTGAGGGCGCTCACCTGACTTCAAATGGTCAGCATCATGATGAAATTGAAATCAATTTCAAGACTTGCCCTGACCTGGCTCAGACCGTGATGGTAACTGCCGCTGCAAAAGGTACTACTTTGAAAATGACCGGACTGGAAAGCCTGCGGATCAAAGAAACTGATCGCATAGCGGCAATGGCTGCTGAGCTAAAGAAAATCGGTGGATCTCTCACCGAACCAGAAACCGGACTTTGGGTGATGACCCCAGGACAAGTGCCGGATACAATCGTGCCAATTGAAACTTATGAGGACCATCGCATGGCCATGGCTTTTGCTCCCTTGTGCCAGCTGATTCCTTTAACCATTTTGGATCCTGATGTGGTAAACAAATCCTACCCCGCATTTTGGGATGATATGAAGTTGATGGGAATGGAAATGGATTAACCTCGAATCATTTCGATTTACAAAATCCAACACCCTCCCCTTCTTCGTTTCTTCATTAGGTAAGGTGACTGACATTGTCTCAGAGTTTTAATTTCATTTCGAACTCTCAGCTCTCTTATTTGTTACCTTTATCGATTATCAACCCGAGTCTTTTAGCTCGAAGCATAACACTATGAAAGAAACCTATTACAACAGAGAGGACCTCAAGAAATTTGGCAACATTACTGAATGGCAAAAAGAGCTTGGTGATAAATTTTTTGACTATTACGGTAGTGTATTTGCCGAAGGAGCCCTAACAGCTCGTGAAAAATCACTTATCGCATTGGCGGTAGCACATGCCATCCAATGTCCATACTGTATAGACGCCTACACTGCAGACACGCTCAAAAAAGGCGTAGATGAAGAGCAAATGATGGAAGCTATCCATGTGGCAGGGGCAATCCGAGGTGGGGCATCACTGGTGCACGGCGTGCAAGCCATGAATCAGGTGAAAGACAAAATGATGTAAAGTATGCCTGTGATACAATCACTCAAAAGACAAAAACATAAACTTTCTGCCACGGCAGCCCAACTAGAGGTTCTGGACGACAATGAGTCTATCGGGATTACCTCTTTTCAGGAGCGGCTTGCGGGAATTGACCTATTCCCCCTAAAGCCTACCAACCTTGATATCTTTCAGGTGAATATGGGCAAAATGTGCAATCAGGTTTGCAAACACTGTCACGTAGATGCCGGACCGGATCGCAAAGAAATCATGACACGCCAAACCATGCAGCAATGTCTGGATGCACTCAAAGGATCGGATGTGAAAACCGTGGATTTGACAGGAGGAGCTCCTGAGATGAATCCTGATTTTCGCTGGTTCGTAGAAGAGCTTTCCAAGCTTGGAAAAAGTGTGATTGTTCGCTGCAACCTGACCATCATCGTTGCAAATCCGAAATACAACGATCTGCCAGAGTTTTACAAAAAGCACAATGTAAATGTGGTCTCATCACTACCCTATTTCTCCGCCAGAAGAACAGACTCTCAGCGGGGAGAAGGCGTATTTGAACAGTCTATCAGAGCACTGAAAATGCTCAATGCAGTCGGTTACGGAATGGAGGGTTCTGGCTTAAAACTAGATTTGGTTTACAACCCATCAGGAGCATTTCTGCCGGATGATCAAGCGGGGTTGGAACAGCAATTCAAACAAAAACTAAAAGATGGATGGGGCATTGAATTCAATGAGCTTTTTGCCATCACGAATCTACCAGTAAGTCGTTTTTTAGATTATTTGATTAACTCAGAAAACTATGAAGACTACATGATAGAATTGGCGAATGCCTTCAATCCTGTGGCTGCTGCCGGTGTGATGTGTAGAAACACTTTGAGTGTGGGCTGGGATGGCTACTTGTACGACTGTGATTTTAACCAAATGCTGGAATTAAAAGTGGAAGGAAAAATGCAGCATGTTTCTGAATTTGATGAAAAAACTCTCAACGAAAGAACCATAAAAATTAGTCAGCATTGCTATGGCTGCACGGCCGGAGCTGGATCTAGCTGTGGAGGGGCAACCGCATAGCTGACACCTATCAATTATCATCTATTAATCACCCAGATTATATGGAAAACTACCTGGAGGTTACCAAAGACATTTACAAAGACGCAGCTGAGACTCCCAATGTAGGCTTATGCTGCACCACCACCCCTATTTGGGCTTTTCCCGGATTGGAAATCCCCAAAATCATGCAGCAAATGAATTATGGCTGTGGTAGTACTGTGAATGCCCGAGACCTGGTCAACAACCCTAAAATTCTCTATGTAGGAGTTGGTGGAGGCATGGAGCTACTCCAGTTTGCTTATTTCAGCCGGCAAAATGCCGGAGTAATTGGCGTAGATGTGGTAGATGAAATGTTGGATGCATCAAGAAAAAACTTCAGTGAAGCAGAACGATTGAACCCATGGTTCAAATCAGAATTTGTTGAATTGAAAAAGGGCGATGCACTCAACCTTCCTGTGGAGGATGGTACAATTGACGTTGCGGCACAAAATTGCCTTTTCAATATCTTTCATGAGGAAGACCTGAAGAAGGCGCTGACAGAAATGTATAGAGTGCTCAAACCTCATGGCAGGCTGGTGCTTTCTGATCCCGTTTCTGAAAGTATAATGCCAGAAGCTCTTAAAAATGACCCAAAACTTAGGGGGCTATGCCTGAGTGGCGCCCTTCCGCTTCAAGATTACATTAAGATGGTCACCGACATTGGTTTTGGAACAATAGAAATACGAGCCAAGAGACCATACCGCATACTTGATAAAGACAACTATGACACGGATTACAACATATTCATAGAAAGCGTGGAAGTATGCGCCATCAAAGACCCTATGCCTGCAGATGGGCCGTGTGTGTTTAGCGGAAAAACAGCTATCTACTTTGGCGATGCAGAGTACTTTGACGACCACCAGGGGCATGTGCTCATGCCAAATCAGCCTTTGAGCGTTTGCGATAAGACAGCAGGAAACCTGAACAAGCTAGGCAGAAAAGACATATTCGTATCTGAAAGTACCTACTTTTACGATGGAGGTGGCTGCTGCTAACCAGATCAAAGCAATTGATAGATGATTGACTAATCGGTATTATATTTATGACTTTCACCAAGCTCATTTTCCGTAATGTCAACCACCGCAACACCAGAAGTTCTACCCGTAAGTACAGGTAATCGCATAGAATATCTGGATATTCTCCGAGGTATTTCTATCCTTTTCATATTCATTGCCAACATTTATTTTTTCTCTGGATGGAATTTCATGGGTAAGGAACTCAACGAAACTTTCAGTGGATCGGCTATTAACCATGCCATTGAAACCCTTACCACGATTTTTGTAGATGGCAAATTCTACTCGCTCTTCTCCATTCTTTTCGGAATTGGCTTTGCAGTGCAGTTCACCAACATGGAAAAATCAAACCGCCCCTTTGTTCCTTTCTTTGTAAAACGGATGCTTGGACTCCTGTTTTTTGGGCTTTTTCACATCTTTTTCATGTGGCCGGGAGATATCCTTACACTTTATGCCCTGCTCGGACTTGTACTTATAACTTTCAGAAAAACCTCCAACGAAGGCCTGCTCATTTCCGCAATCATTTTGATCACTCTTCCCGTTCTTAACTGGCTATTGATGCTAAAAGTAGGTTTTTACCCTTATATACTATTCGGCAAAGTACAAGAATTCTGGGTGGCCCATGATTTGCCTCTCAGAGATTGGAACGGGAGTGGTCAGGAGTCATTTGATCCTTATTATATGGTCAAAACGGAAAGTTTCTCCGAGTTTCTGATGATCAACCTGAGACTGCCAAGTTTAAGATTAGGCCTGATTTTGTTAGAAGGTCGCATATTCAAAGTCCTTGCGCTGTTCCTTATTGGTTTTTGGGCAGGTAAACAAATCGTGAACCATGACCTCCTGAAAAATGTGTCGCTACTTCGGAAAATTGCCATCGTTGGTTTCGCTCTTGGAATGCCATTCAATTTTCTTAGAAGCTATAGCGAATCCCAGCAAGGAGAATTTTGGGAATTCATGGTCTACATATCTTATGCGCTGGGCGTTATCCCCATGGCTTGCGCTTATGCTGCTTCTATAGCGCTATTGCTTAAAAATGGCTGGACCGGCCTCAATTGGTTTGCTCCTGTCGGAAGGATGGCACTGTCCAATTATTTGTTTCACACCTTCATTTCGTTGATTCTTTTTTATGGATTTGGATTTGGCATGGCTGGAAAACTGACTCTTTGGGAAATCATGTTACTCGTAATCCCCATCTTTAGCTGGCAGATCATTTTCAGTTCATGGTGGCTTGCCAGGTTTAAGTTTGGCCCGATGGAATGGATCTGGCGACAAATGACCTATGGTAAATACATGCCTCTAAAAAAGTAATGATGAGCCTCCGTTACCGCCATGCTTTGCGTGGTGATCAAAAAACTAATTCAAACCACTAGATTCACCTCCAGTATTCTTTTGAAATAGATTTTATTCAATCTGCTCCTAACAAAGCCCAAGCCTATGAAGCAAACAACGCTATTGCATGACTCAGAGAAAACGGGTAGGTTTAGGGAATCAAATGGGTAACGTGCACTCGACGAGTCGTTTGCCAACGTTTAAAAACGGCTATCCATTCGATAGATAGTCAATTAAATAAAAAATATATAATGCGGATATAGTGCACTTGTGCACTATATCCGGATGTTAGGTTTCATGCCGTGACGTAGACCCACCGCACATTTTAGCACATTTGGTTTTTGCCACCCCAACACCAACCCTGAAAAAACCAAAAGAGCTAAAATCACCCACCACCTATCCGTTCACTATAATAATTTTTGTTGTCGTTATTGTTTTAACTTATTAATTTGCGTAAAACACAAATTAATTGGTGGAAATCGAATTAAATAGACTTAAAGTAGCTTTAGCCGAGACTAGGAGAAAAAATAAATGGTTGGCTGATCAAATTGGGAAAGATGAATCAACCATTTCGCAATGGTGCACTAATTCCCGTCAACCTTCTTTGGAGTCTTTGTACAAAGTGGCTAACGCTTTAGATATAGACATCAGAGAGTTACTTAATCCAACTAAAAAGACCAATCAATAATATGAAGAAAACATATATTGATTTGTTTGCCGGTTGTGGAGGTCTTTCTCTCGGTCTTTACAATTCAGGACTATGGCAGGGAAAATTTGCAGTAGAAAAAAGCCCTGATGCCTTTGAGACTCTTGAACACAATCTTATTAACAAGCAGGATCATTTTGATTGGCCAGTATGGTTCCCGAAAACCAATCATGATATTAATCCAGTGATAAAAAACTATGCCGATAAGTTGAAATCCCTAAGGGGAGAAATTGACATGGTAGCTGGCGGGCCTCCCTGTCAAGGATTTTCAACTGCTGGTAGACGGAAAGAGAATGATGTTCGAAATAAGCTTATAATTTCCTACATCAAATTTATTAGGCTTGTTCAGCCTAAGATCATTTTCTTCGAAAACGTTAAAGGCTTCACTCAACAATTTGACAAGAATAAAATAAGGGGCAGAGTTTACTCTGAATTTGTTCAGAAAGAGTTAAGAAAGAATTCAAAGACTAAGGATTTTATCGGCTATGAAGTCTATGGGAAATTAGTCGACTTCTCCGAGTACGGAGTTCCTCAAAAACGAACACGCTTTATACTGGTGGGAATCAGAAAAGATTTTGCGCAAAATATAAATCCGGAACAGTTCTTTGATCAAATTGATCAGAACAAAGATAGATTTCTCGTTAATAAAGGCATTGGAATAACAAATACCCTTGAGGATGCAATATCTGATTTACTAAGAGTCAATGACGTTGAATCTCCAGACACTAGCTCATACAAAGCTGGATTATACAATGAAACAGGCTCTAACTATCAAAAATTATTGAAGGGTGATTACAATGTATCTATACCAGATAGTCACCGATTTGCGAAACATTCAAAAGCTACAATAGAAAAGCTCAAATATGTTTTGCAAAATGCTCCAAAGAATAAATCCTTATCAAAGGAACTCAAAGAGAAATTTAACCTTAAAAAAAGAACTATAATACCATTGTCAGGAAATACTCCAACGCCTACGATCACAACACTTCCTGATGATTATGTTCATTATTGCGAACCTAGGATTTTCACGGTGAGGGAATATGCAAGAATCCAATCATTTAATGATTGGTATGAATTTAAAGGGAAATATACAACAGGCGGAAAGCTACGAACACAAGAGGTTCCAAGATATTCCCAGATTGGAAATGCAATCCCCCCATTGTTCGGAGAACAGGCAGGTCTAATCCTTAATTCAATGGTTAAATAGGATGGCTAAAGTCAACTTTAGAACTAATGTTCTACTCAAAAGCATTATCGGAAAGGATCTAATTACCGATGATAGCATAGCTGTTCTTGAATTAGTAAAAAACTCTTTTGATGCTGGATCAAATGACGCCAAGGTGATTTTTAGAAATATCCTTCATGGTCAATCCTCAAAAGAATATAAGAGATCAAACGAATCGAAAATAATTATTAGAGATGAGGGCTCTGGGATGTCTCAATATGATTTGATCAATAAGTGGTTGAATATAGCATACTCGGAAAAAAAAAATAAAAAAGAAGAGCATAAAAGACATCTTGCTGGAAACAAAGGAGTCGGTCGATTTTCCTGTGACAGACTTGGGAAGAAACTAGTCATCTATACCAAGAAAATAGATGAACCTCTTCTAAAACTCTCCATCAATTGGACAGAATTTGAAAAGATCGATGATATCCAAAAAAACATTCAGGATATAAAATTTGACTTGGATGAAATTTCAGTCGACCAATATGTGAAAGAAACCCGTTTGAAAAAATTCACTACTGGAACAACGCTGTTTATTCATGATTTGCGAGATGAATGGGATTTGGAAAAAATACAATCGCTTAAACGGCAGCTAGAGAGATTTATAAACCCTAATCAGAACTATGAGGCAGAAACCTTTGACGTATTTATAGAGGCAGAAGAACTTAAGCCACTTGAGAAAAATCTTGCTGAAAATGAAAAAGTCAACGGGCTTGTTCGAAATAGAATTTTTAGCAAACTGAACTTTAAAGCAACTTTTATTAAGTCTAATATTTCAGATGATGGAAAAACTATTACCACAACATTAACAGATAGAGGTCAAGAAATATTCACTCTTATTGAACATAATCCATTTGACCTGCTAAAATCAATTGAAATTAATATTTACTACCTCAACCCTTATTCGAAAGCTTATTTTAAAAGACAAACCGGGATAAGGTCTGTTGATTTCGGCTCAATCTTTCTTTTTATCAACGGCTTTAGAATACCTCCTTATGGAGATCAAGGAAATGATTGGCTTGGAATGGAATTGAGAAAAGGTCAAGGTCACAGTAGATTCTTAGGAACCAGAGAGGTAATAGGAAGAATTGAAATCAACGGAGTTGAACTGGACGATGAAAAAGAAGACTTTTTTATTATATCCAATCGCTCTGGTGTTGATAACAACAAACACTTTGAACAATTAACCAAAAATTCTGCTCCATACGGTTATTATTTTAAGACTTTCAGACGGCTTGAGAGATTTGTGGATGAAGGGATTAAATGGGATAGCTCTCCACTAAAAGAATCTGAGATAGAAAATAAGGTACTAAACGATCGGAATTGGAATGAAGACAAAGAAGAGTATAAAGAAAGCTCGTTAACTAGAAATAAGAGGGTAATATCAATAATTGAAAAGATTATAAGTGTTCGAAATGATGACGTTGTTTCATTGTCAATAAACAAATCCCTTGTTTCAGAGCTTGCTGATGAACAAGCAAAAAAATCAAAATCCGAACTTGATTCAATTATTAATCAGCTCAACGACAAGGAGTTAACGTCAGATCAAATTTCTCAACTGATTGATGATTTAAAGATTTCATCAAGTGAAATAGAGACCTTTCCAGGTCAGGAAAAACAAATTGAAATCCTTAAAAAGGATCAGGACGCTCTAAAAACAGAGCTTGAACAAAAATACAGACAAACCAAAGAACTCGAAGAAGAAACAAAGCGCTTAGAGGAAGAAGCACGGAAACTTAAGGAGGAATTAGAATTAGAAAAAGAAAAAAACACCTATTTAAAAACATCATCCAGAACGTTGACGCAGGATGCAAAAGGATTGGTTCATAATATTAAAATTACCTCAAGGAAAATAAGTAGTAGCGTAGATAATCTTTATGATAAAATTCTAAACGATAGCTATTCAAAGAATTCACTCCTGAAATCCCTTGGGGCTATAAAATTCCAATCGGAAAAAGCTTTAAAGATTAGCAAGATCATTACTAGATCAAACTTTAAGGCCGACAGCAATGCCCAAATAGCAGATGTAGCTCTCTATGTAAAGCAGTACATAGAAATTTACTCTGATATATACCCAAGAAACGAACTGGAATTTAAGGTCATAGAGGAAGGTGCTACTTTGACTAAAAAATTCAGTGTTCTTGACATGTCAGTTGTGCTTGATGATTTAATTTCCAATTCAGAAAAAGCAAACGCAAATACCATAGAAATTGAAATGACCAATTCATCAACTGGCGAGCTAATAATTATGTTTTCAGATGATGGTAATGGAGTTGAAGAGAGATTCCTCATTGACGAAAAGACAAAAAATAAAATTTTCGAGCTTGGTGTAACAACAACAACTGGGGGTTCTGGAATCGGTCTCAACTCTGTAAGAGAAGGACTAAAATCAATGAACGGAACTATTAAGCTTGTTGGTAATAATATAAAGCTTAAAGGGGCATGTTTTGAAATTGTAATCAGATGATACAAAGAACTTGTTTGATTATTGATAATGAGGATCAAACTGAAGAAGTAGAAAAACTTACCAGAGATGCCAAACACCAAGGGATAGAGCTTGATTGTTATCAATTTAATATTGGACATTCCTCATTCACAGATGTCTTGACCGATGGACTAATAGATCGTGATAAGGTTGTAAAAGTATTCCTTAAAAAGTTTGGCAGGAAAAATTTCAACATAGTAGCACTCGACTATGATCTAGAGGATACAAACATAATGGGCACTGATCTGATTAGAATATTTAATCATAATCAATTGTTAAACAAATCCCCGAAAATGGTTTATTCAGGACTTTTAGATGACATCTTAAAAGACATACTTCGGGATGAAAATTTGGACAAAGCAGTAACCAAGATTAAATCAATGGTTCGAAATAAGGTGATCGATTATCTAGATAGAGATCAACGAGATATACAAATTCTTAAATTTCTGTCTGAGGATCCTCTTTCTTCTGACCTGATCGTTTCAAATGTGCTAACTAGACATCCTGAATTTATTTTTGATAATAAATTCATAAATGAGAAGTTTCAAGGCAAAACTTTTGCCGAGTTATCCGAAACTTTGGACGGTGATATAAAGTTGGATAATGAATTCAAGAAGGAAATAATCGAACAGGTAATAGCATATCTAACAAAACCAATATGATATGCAAAAACCAATTCTTATTGTTCATCCGAAAGACAACACAACTCGTTTTTTAGACCGTGTAAAAAATCATCTGGTCCAAACCAACCCAGATGTTATTCATCATTTCAATATCCAATATTCTGACTCATCGCATGAAGAATGCCTTGAAAGAATTGATAATCACAATGAGGATGCACTTATCCTGTTTTTTGGACATGGACGCAGTGATAGTCTCTTTGGAAGTAAAGCACCTTTTTATGATCAACTTGTGAGCGAAGATGCTGTTCAAGAACAACCAGAAAAATATTATGGGAAAGAGGTTTTTATTGCTGAAGAAAATCTTGGTGTTTTCAATAACAAAAAAGTGTTTTGCCTAGCTTGTAACTCTAATAGTAAACTGGCTCAAAAGGCGATAGACGCAGGTGCTAGAACTTTTCTAGGGTTTGGTGATATTCCGTCCTCTATCAAGGAATTAAAAGAACAAGGTGAGAATTCGATTGAATCATCTCTAAGTAGAATGGTGAAAGAGCTAAAAACCGAATACAACTATATAATTAAACGAAGTTTGAGTCTATCTATTCACAATTCACATACTTTCGAACAACTTTATGACCTAATCAGATTTATCACGAACCAAAGAATAGCTAATATTCTCGTTGATAAAAGTTACCTGAAAGAGAGACGAAGAATTGCAGACCATTTGTATCATTTTAAAAGTGAGATGAAAATTTACGGAGACAAATCAGCTACTTTACTTTAATGCATCATCCAACCCTAGCATCCATACACATTGGCAGGTCACGCGACCCAACCCACAATCCAAATCCTGCCAAAGAGTATGGTTGCCCCTCCACACTATAAGAACGAACTAACACCAACGTAGAAGCAGGACGGAAAAATGCACGAAAACCTAACAGATGCTAAAAATCCATAGGCTTACTAAGGTGCTTGCAGGGGTTTGTGAGATACGATACTTTACCGATATTTACAGATGTCCAGCCTACGGATTTTAGCTAGTCGTTACCCACCATACCTGGAACGCATGAGATCGAAATTAACTCAACTTCTTGCTCTTGGAATATTAACGTTCACCCTTTCTGGATGCTCCATTGGAGGCACATATTATCTCAGGAACTTTACTTCTGAACCAGCCAAGATTATCCTAACTCTTTCAGAAGCCGGAACTGCGATATTTGAGGAGCCAACATTCAGTTACTCGGACGAACTGCTTAAAATTCGAAGAAACCTTTACAAGAAACTCGAAAACTCAACAAGTGGAGAATTCACGGACAAACGAACCCTTGAATTTGAAGTACCTGCCATGTCAACTTTGTTTCTTGCCATTGGGTCGAACATGCAAATGGCCTTAATAGAAACTATCCGTATTGAATCTATTAGCGGAAGTGAACTAATCAACTCTGACAACCACGAACTACTGAACCTCAAAATGAGAGGTATTGGCCAATACACAGGACATTACGACATCAATTGACGAACGAACAACAAAACGGAAAATAACGGATGCCAACAGACGTAGCTGTTGCACAACTCTAACTTTGTATAGAACTGGCCCTGTTCACAAATTCACAGCATGACTCAAGCGATCTGAGCCGCATTTTCTAAAATCAGTATATCCAAAAAGGAGATTTATTGGGTTGTGCAACAGGCACAGACGCTGATCGGGCAAATGTCTCCCGATAGCTATCGGGAGTGCTTTCTGGCTGGTTTCAATGCAACTCGACCGTGAACCCGCTGGGAAAGGGCGGTGCTTTCTACTATCTTTTGCCCCCAACTAGTCCGAGCTTGTCCGTGTCGCTGGTGCGAGCTTGTAGCTCAGACCTCATCCAGGAGATTCTCACGCTCCGTTTCACTTCACTCAGAATGACGAAAAAGGTGAATGACTCCCTCCACTGGTGCGAAGGCAGGGAAATGCAAAATAACCCCTGTTCAGAAAGAAATAAGTGGTGGCATGAGAAAAACAACCACTGTCAACAGAGAAATAAGTCCTGTCACGAGAAAAATAACCTCTGACCAGAGAAAAACAAGTGGTAGCAGGAAAGAAATAACCACTGGCAATAAAGAAATAAGTGGTGGCACTCGAGAAATAACCGCTGGCTGTTGCAAAATAAGTACTGACCGCCTCCCTCCGCTGGTGCGAGCTTGTAGCTCGGACCTCATCCAGGAGATTCTCACGCTCCGTTTCACTTCACTCAGAATGACGAAAAAGGTGAATGACTCCCTCCGCTGGCTCTTAAGAATGACCCAAAACTTAGAGGACTATGCCTGAGTGGTGCCCTTCCGCTCCAAGATTACATTAAGATGATCATCAGGGTCACGTGCTCATACCAAATCAGCCCTTGAACGTTTGCGATAAGACTGCAGGTAACTTAATTAAACTGAGTAGAAAAGACATATGCATATCTGAAAGCACCTATTTTTACGATGGAGGTGGCTGTAGTTAGCACCAAACACTTTATTAGCAAACATGTATTTCAAAAGTCTCTACATCATCGGCTTGCTTAGTCTTGCTTCATGCGCGCCCACCATCACTTATTTCAATTGGACAGCTGCGGATTATGACTACAAACAGTATAATAAAATTGCTGTATTCGGCATGACCCGAGACCTTCAGGATGCAAGTGATTTCGAAATATCCATGACCAAACGTCTCGCAAAAAAGGGCTACTCAGCCATGCCCGGCATGTCTATCTACCCTCCTGAGCTGATGAAAAACCTGGATGTAAAGGCTATAAGAAAACATCTACTTTCGAAAGGTGTGGAAGCTGTGGTATCCCTTGCTGTGGTCAGCGTGTCGTCGCGAACAGTTTATGTTCCGGGTTCATCTTTTACGGCACCCGTAGAGCAAATGAGATTTGGGAGTAATTACATCACCACCTACCAAAGTATCTACCAGCCGGGGTATTACACCCAGTCAGGCACTTACATATATGAGGCGAGTTTCTACGACCTGACTAGCGAAAACACAGAAAACAACCTGGTATGGACCTACCAGTACAAATTTGATGCAGATGGAACCAGTATCCCCGCTTTGCATCCCTTTGCTAAAAACTTGTTTGAGCAATTGAAAAGTGATAAAATATTGTAATCCATGAGATCAAAATTTCCCCTTCGTGCGATTCTGGATGACGTTAGGCCGAGACTGGAACAAGTTCCATCCGAACATGCGCATGAACAGATCTCTGTGGGTAAATGGTCTAAAATTGAAATTCTTGGGCATCTGATAGATTCTGGAATCAATAACCTAAACAGGTTCATTCGTGCGCAGCTTACAGAGGATATGATGTTTGAACCATATGCACAGGAGTTTTGGGTAGATGCCCAGGGCTATCAAAATCAGAACTGGAAAGATGTTGTAGGGCTATTTCTGGCGCTGAACAACCAGATATCAGTTGTAATTCAAAACATTTCCGCTGATCAGCTCACGAAAACAAGAGCCAATCACTCCATGAGCCCTCCCTTCTATTTTGATAAGGCTCCTGACTCTCCTGTCACGCTGGAAGTGTTGATTTGGGACTACATCGGACATCTGGAACATCATCTCAGGCAGATTCTTCCAGATTACCAGCCACAAGTTTTCAATCGCTAAAATGATGATGAGACCATTCGACACAATTTGACCACCTGTAAACACAGGTATCGTTTTCATGATTATAAGCACCAATCCTACTTGGTTAACTAGCAAGCATATTGTCATACTGAGCTTGTCGGTTGTCATATTGAGCTTGCCGGTTGTCATACTGAGCTTGTCGAAGTATGCAACTAAGTGATATTTCAATAGGCTCAACCTGACATCACCCGGTGAAAGTTTTTGACCTTGACAAAACAGGACTAACCTAATTCTAAAATGAAAACACTCTTCTTTTCTATCCTAATCCTTTTCACATTCGGGCTTTCGGCTCAAAACACGGAGGCTGATATTCTGCAGGTCGCTAAGCAACTCTTTGTGGCCATGGAAACCAATGACAGCACACTTGCTGCTTCTTTGTTTGTAGAAGATGCTCAGCTACACACAGTGTTCAAAAACAAAGACGGCAAAACACAGCTCGCCAACATGCCTGCATCTAAATTGGTCTCGGCTTTCGCCAAACCAAAAGATCAAACGTGGCGCGAACCGATCTGGAATGAGAAAATCCACATTGACGGAGACTTTGCTACACTATGGGTTGACTATGCCTTTTATGTGGATGACACTTTCATGCACTGTGGAGTGGATGCCTTTCAGATGATTAGGAAAGAGGGCAAATGGAAAATATTTAGCATTACCGATACCCGAAGAAAGGAAGGGTGTGAAGTGCCTAACGAATAATTTTATTTTACATGATGTAACAAAAAATTACGCCAACGGGTAATCCTTTATTAGAACATCCAGAGGAATTTTCAGAATCGCATGTAGGTTTCTAATCATCGTCAAACTCAGCTTTCTTTTCCTGTTGAGAATCAATGACGCTTTTGATTTGTCTCCGATAATTTTACCCAGCTCCATCTGATTCATTCCTGATTCCTTCATAGAATATTTGATCGCCTCAATCGGATCAGGGTCATCAATAGCATAGTTTTTTTCCTCATAATCTTCTATGAGAATTTCCAGCACCTCCGATCTATCATATTCTTTGGAGCCTTTTGGAGCCATGAATATGGTTTGTAACTCTCCTAAAGCTTCTCTATACTCTGATTCGTTTCTGATTGGTTTAATATCTCTGTACATAATTGAATTCATAAAGATTAAACTCCTCTAATATTGCCAAACATTTTCAGGATCAATACTGTCGTATTGCCCATGTATTCCTATAAAACAAATAAATACAGACTGTTTGTCATAGTTGACCTGAACTATCAATCTGAAATCATTTTTATTGATATTAAAAACGACCCTACCTTTTCCAATTGGCCTTGCGTGTGTAAAGGAATCCAAGATATTTCCTGGGTTTTCCCATTTAGCTTTTTTGACCTTTTGGATCCAAATTTTCAAACCAGTCTCTGTTTCAGGGTGTTTTTCGTAATACTTTTTAAGTGTACTAGTTGCAATTAATCTCATTTCTATTCATTCCAAAACACATATTTTTAGAGGTTATTTTGAGCAAATATCAACAGAAAGTTTCCAAAATGGAAACATCTTATTAAGATTAATTAGTTCTCAATTCTCAAAACTTCCAATTTTAGCAAAAGCACACAACGACTATTAAATACATACAGAGACTTAGTGACATCAAATAATCGCCAGTTATAAAATGGGTGCACTCAACTCCATGGAGGTTAATTATCTTGCGATGAAACCAAATAAGCATATGAAAAAACTACTATTCGTTCTTTTCCTAATCCCTATCGCGGGTATGGCGCAAGACCATGAAGCCTTCATCAAAAAAATCTATGATGAGCAGCTAACCAACAGTCCTGTTTACGAAAACCTAAGGTACTTGTGCAAGGAAATCGGTTGTCGTCTTTCAGGCTCCCCACAAGCTGCGGCAGCTGTGGAGTACACCCGCCAATTGATGACTGATTACGGTTTCGACACTGTATATCTACAGCCAGTGATGGTGCCACATTGGGTTCGTGGCAATACGGAAATTGTGAGGGTGGTCAACTCTGAAAAGCACGGGGCATTGGACCTCAGATGCACCGCACTGGGAAATGCAGTGGGGACAGGACCCGATGGGGTGATCGCTGAGGTCATTGAGGTAAAAAGCATAGAAGAGGTCAACAAACTGGGAAAGAAGGTAGAAGGTAAAATAGTGTTTTACAATGGCCCGATGGACCCTACCCAAACATACTCATTTGATGCGTATGGCGATGCGGTGATTCAAAGAGCTTATGGTGCATCAGAAGCAGGCAAGTTTGGTGCAAAGGCAGTGGTGGTTCGTTCTATGACCACCAGACATGACGACACACCTCACACCGGCACACTTGTATATAAGCCGCTCATGCCGCGCATTCCGGCCATGGCCATCAGCACCAATGATGCAGATAAACTTAGCAGCCTCATCTCTAAGGAAAAAGGCCTAAAGCTCTATGTAGAGTCTCACTGTGAGATGAAAGAAGATGTATTGTCTTATAATGTAATTGGCGAGATCAAAGGATCGGAATTTCCGGATGAAATCATGGTAGTAGGTGGACACCTGGACTCATGGGATGTGGGCGAAGGAGCACACGACGATGGCGGTGGATGTATGCAGTCGATCGAAGTTGGCCGCACGTTTATTTCCATGGGCTACAAGCCAAAACGAACACTTCGTGTGGTGATGTTTATGAATGAAGAAAATGGCCTTGGCGGAGGTAAGAAATATGCTGAAATCGCAAAACTGAAAGGTGAGAAACACATTGCGGCGCTGGAGTCTGACTCAGGTTCATTTGACCCGGAAGGTTTTACCTCAATGGGTGATCCCGATGCTGTGAACAAGATGAAATCATGGAAGCCACTGTTCTACCCATACGGAGTTTTCAACTTTGACCTGGAAGGGTGCGGGGCAGACATCAGTCCAATGGAAGGTTATTGCCCTCTTTTGCTTGAAGTGCTTCCTGATCATCAAAGATATTTCAGGTATCACCATACGCCAGATGATGTGTTTGAGGCGGTAGATCAACGTGAGCTTGAGCGTGGTGCCGCTACCATGACCAGCATGATATATCTGATCGATCAGGAAGGAATCTGATTTGTAAAGAGGAAATTTTACAGATAAAAGAGAAGCCTGCTTGCGCAGGCTTTTTTATTGATATCTCATGTGTTGGTGTCCTTTTCAGACTCCTCAGTAAAAACAGAATCTACAGGCTCCCATAGCTCAATTTTGTTTCCTTCCGGGTCCATCACATGCACAAACTTACCGTAGCTATAAGTCTCTATTTCATCACATATTGTCACGCCATCGGCCTTAAGCTGCTCCACAAGCGCTTCTACGTTTTGCACGCGATAGTTGACCATAAACTCCTTCTGAGAGGGGGCAAAATAATCAGACCCCTTAGAAAAGGTACTCCACTGCAAGTACTGCCTGTCATGAGGCTCCTCTACATCACGCGTCTCGAACATGATCCCGTATTCTGTGGTCTTAAGCCCAAAGCGTTTACCATACCATTCACGTAAAGAATCAGGATCATCACATTTTATAAAAACTCCACCTACTCCGGTGATTTTTGGTTGCTTGTCTGCCATGATTTCAAAATTTGATTTCAGCCAAAGTAGGAATTTAATTCGTGGAATAGAAGCGATGGAATTGTCAAAGGGGGAAAATCATCCTTTCGGGTGAGTCATATCCCCAGCCCTATTTGCCCGTTGCTGCCCGACTCAGGAGTCTTGATATCCGTTCCGAATTCCTTATTGAACTTCTCGATAAAATATGCCGAGAGCAGCGGAGATGCTTTTTCTAAGTTTTGATGAACAAAAAAGTAAAGCTTTTCCAGTCCCTGCTCTTTCCATACTTTGATACGCTCTATCCAGTCATCCAACCGTGCATAATCGCTATCATGATTGGCTCCTACATATCTCACAAAGGCAACTGGAGAAGTCAGCCGCATATGCAGCAAATCTCTTCTCCCCGCCGTATCGGTGATGATGTTGGCCATCTGATGGTTTTCCAGCGTATGGTAAATCCACTCTGCTTCCTTCGGGTCATTGAACCAATCCGTATGCCTAAGCTCAACAGCCAGAGGCAAATCAGCAGGCCAGATGTCACAAAAATCTTCGACGCGTTGTTTGTTTTTCGGTGCAAAATTATCGTGTAGTTGTAGAAAAACCATACCCAGTTGGTCTCCAAAGGTTCTAATGTTCTCACAGAATTCCTCCAGTACAGCATCCACATCATTGAGCCGCTTGAAGTGACTGATGGTTTGATTGACTTTTGGGAAAAATTTAAAGTCCGCAGGCACTTTGTTTAGCCACTTCTCTACCTGATCAGGGCCATACATATTGTAGAACGTCGCATTCAGCTCTATGGAATTGAACTGGGTCGCATAATAAGCCAGTTCATCCTTGGTTCCGCGTGGGTAAAATCCTTTTAAATCCTGACGGTTCCACTTGGCACAACCGACGTAGATTTCCGACAAACCGCTTCCACCCTTTTCGCTCAAAACAACGGCTGTATCAGGGTGGTCTGCAGGTAAAGTAAAATCTACTTTAGATGGATCTTCTACACTTCCAAATTTCATTGTATTAAGTTTTGCCACAATTTAAACCAAACGCAACATTCGGCTGTCTAGTAGTTATGAAACATCTGGTAATACTTTCCCTTCTAATAACAATCATCAGCTATTCCTGCGATGAGGCTGGCACGCCTCCAGACTGCTCTGGAAATTTTGCCTGCACGGAAGTTTTCATCACCATTGGAGTTGATATCAAAAACAGTTCGGGTCAGGCTGTAACTCTTGATAGTGCATTGGTTACGAACAAAAAATCTGGAATAAGCCATACTCCTTACTTTGATAACAACCCGGGATTTGCCTCATACTATGGCATAGCAAATGATGGAGATTTAGATGAAATCGATTTTGACGGAACCATCTTTTTACTGGAAGGCTGGATAGATAGTGAGAAAGTGGTTTCGGAAGAATTCCTAATCGGTAAAGACTGCTGTCACATCCTTAAACTGGACGGCCCAGACGAAATTATTATACCGGGATGAAAGCTTAATTATTTGAAATCCTGATGGTTTTCTAAGTTCATGTGATAAGAATTGTAAAAGGATACAGTGAGGTAACCAATGAGACCGCTTATATACAGTTGATGTTATTTTCCCCTGAAGCCATGCATCGCATCCAATCTGAAAAAATTTGGCACCTCAATGTTCATCCAGTTAAAATGGGCATTCGTCGAAATAAAAAAATTAGCAAAATGTAATTACCTATTTTCAAGAATCGAATGAGGTCTTTACCCAGCTAAAGGAAAGACAGAGCTACTTTTTTTTCAAAAGTAGCTCTTTTCGTTTCTAGTTGAACAGGAATCCGTTTGGCACCTGACCTACCGTAAAGTTAGAAACTATCACACCTGCTTCATTGTAAATAAAAACTTCCCCTGGTTCTACATAATCTCGTGCATCAGCAAGATAAATGAGATCATCTGGCGAAAACCCAATACCGTACAGCCCCAAAGCATTTGAGGCCGTGAAGAATGGAGCAGATGGAGTTTCTGGTGATGATGTACTTACATAGTACACATCTGTACCACTATAAAAATAAACGCGCTCCCCTTGATTATCGATCGCAATTTTAGCATCTGTATTCAAACCCAAATCTACAGTTGAGATAACCTCATTGGTCTGTGGGTCTACCTCATATAGGGAGCCATTGTTCAGCGGTGCATAATCTGCGCCATAGCCTCCGCCACAAGCTACCCAGATATCCCCATCGTCATCAAGTACCATACGCCCGGGGCTTGCTCCAACAGCCACCGTATCAACTACCTCATCACTAATAAGAGAAACCACAAATAAGTTATCAGAACCCTGATTCGAAACATACAGGTGATCACCAGCGATCAGAAGCGATTCCGGGTACCAATCCATGGCTATGGTTTTACTTAAAAAACCTCGCTCTAAATCTAAGACCGCCACCCGGCCTTGTTCGGCATAGCTGACCGTTTCGGTGATGTAGCCTTTGCCTTCATAACTCACCATATTTCGTGGCAATGAAAAGTTGGTCATGGTACGTTTAAGCCTGAGACTGTCATCCGTTACAATCACTTTATTGTCATTATTTACAATGAGGTACAATTCATCTCCTGTAGCATGAACCGATTGCAGCACATCACCTACTATTTCATCTGCATTCACCAAGGCATATGCCTCATTCGTCACGTTGATCGTTTGTGGATTGAAAAATGAAAGAGAGCCCTCACTCTTTTCATAGCCACCTTCATTGATTATAAAAACTCCCTCCTGAAAGTCTTCCACTACCTCCGTTTGAGGCTTAGGATCGTCGTTACTATCTAAACATGAAACTGTCAGAATTGATAACAATAAAAGTGAATAAAAAGCTACTTTTTGCATTTTGAATTATAGTTTAATGGAAATGATTAATTGATAATTTCTACCAGGCATGGCCAGGTTTTTAATATTTTCATAGGATTTATCCGTCAGGTTTTTCACCGCAAAACCGACCTCAGAAGTAAGTGCATGAATTGCAATTTTTCTTCTTACCTGACAATCAATAAGTGTAAAACCCGGGAGTTCCGAACTCTCCGAGTTGCTCATCGCGGCATACCTCATTCCGGTATTATTGGCTTTCACAACAAAAACCCACTGCAGCCGTGAAATCTCCCAAAACAAATTAGCCATATGCGCAGGCACATAGATCATCTGATTGCCGGCTGTGGTACCCAATTTGTTTGTAGTCCGATTGTACGAATAGTTTATGCCTCCCTCGTGATTCACATGAAGACCCTGAGTCGCAATACTGGCCTCTACCTCCACACCCTTCACCACTACGTTGCGCAGGTTTTCTGGCGCTGACCATGCTCCGACTGGAATCCAAAAAACCCAGTTTTTTGACCATGTTTTATATCCCTGAGCCGATATATTGTACTTGACACCCTTGTCTTGATATCGTGCAGAAAATCCCCCTTCAATTCCGAAACTTTCTTCTGGCTTCAAATCAGGATTACCCCCTGGAGACCAATGCAATTCATTGAGTGTCGGGTATCTAAATCCCCACGAAAGTTGATGTCCGGAACTGACCTTCCAGTTCCGGTTTTCAAAAAGCATAAACTCACCTCCGAAAGATGGCGAGAATGGAGCGAGTGATTTATAGAAGGATTGCCTAAGATTCAGGCTGGCTTTATAAAATCGGAACGGAGAATATTCCAGTGAAGTAAATACAGCCAGTTGAGTGTCTTTGATAGTATGAGAGTAGTTTCTTGAACTTGCCACAAAGTAATTGAGATTACTGCCTACCCGCATATCTATTTTCGGACTTAGACTAAAGAGGTAGACACTTAGCAACGAGTACTGATGGGCAGTAGTCCTGATAGTATCTTCATAAAGCGTGCTGTTCACAAGATATGCCACCGTGTTGGTCAGACTGGCATTTTCGGTTTCAACATTATGGCTAAGCGCCAGGCGAAGGTTGGTGGTCTCGAGCGTGGTGTGGTTATCAGGATTGGTCTTGACAGGCTGTATTTCTCGATCATCGGATGTGAAAACAGCATCCGCCGAAAATTGATGATTTCCATTTTCAAAAGCAGCAGTCTGCTGGACTCCAAAATTTTGGTTAGCTGCATTTTGCTGGGTAAAGTGATCACCGCCAAACTTATAATCGAAATCATTGTCAATCTTAGCAAAAAACACCTTCGTGCCTCCGCATATATCCTTGTGCAGGTAATTGGCTTTTGCACCATAAAACTGACTACCGAAACTCCCAAACTCGCTCCTTACGGTTAGTCCTGAGCTCTGTTTCACGGCAGGTTCCGAATCAATGAGCACAGTCCCCCCTATTGAGCCACTCCCATAAAGAGCACCAGCACTACCCGGCTGGAGTGCTATGGTTTCTACCATCCATAAGGGCCACTGTGAGAAGTCCACCTGACCCAGCGTTGGGTAATTGGCGGGAACACCGTGCCAAAGAACATTGGTCTGCTGGGCAGACGTTCCCCGAAACGCAATAGAGGAAAGTTGGCCATTACCATAGTTTTTTAAATAAACAGAAGGCTGACTCTCTAGCAAATTACTCAAGCTCTGGCCATCTTGCTTTGGTATTAATGATACCACTTTAGCTCCTGTAGAAAAGCGCTGAAATCGTTCTTTCTCTATTACAACCTCATCCAGCCTGACAGTATCAGAGGATTGCGCCAATGCAAACAGGCCCATCAGCGTTGCAAGTATGTAACTAACAAATTTCACCAGACTCAGAATCAATTTATATCAACTCAAAGCACAGGATTCAAACTAGAAATAATGATAAACCAGGGTCTGTCATACTCCTATGCTTTCACCCGAAGCTTGGATATTCAAAATGATTGTGGCAGGTCTCCTGGCTTTTCCTGATTCATCGCCTTCCCACCCTTCGACCAGCTCAAGGCAGTGGCTAGATGTGATGAATCCTATACGGAATTACAGTTGCGGGGACAGCCCTCGATTCACACGAGGTTCCCTTTTAATGTCGAAATGCGCAGCATATCCGACAACCAAAATCTTGGTAAAGCTATGGATTATTTATCGAGATAAACAGGCTGAGGTTGCTTTTTGTCTGAGGCAAAAGCCTGTACTAAATAGAAAGTACCGAAAAGAACACCACTAAACAGCAGATCCCCCATCAACGCAGATCGGAAAAAAGGTAAAGCGAATGTGTAGCACTGAACCATCCCAAAAAGGGACTTTTCGTACATCCCTGAAAAAAGCCAGACACCAAAGTTGGAAACAACATAAAAAGAAACTGATGCCATCAGCGACTTGGATCCTGTGGTCAAAATCGAATTCAAAAACTTATTTCTGACTTTGAGGTTCAAATTCCATCTACCGATAAATACAGGTACGATCCAAGCGACATAAACGAATAACATTGAGCCAAGGTCGTAGAACCCAATAAAAAGGTCGGAAATTAAAACGGCCAGCAATGGCACTAGAAAAGCAATCTTTCCACGGAAGTAAAATCCAGCAAAAAGACCAACTGCTGCAAGCGCTGCAAAGTTGGGTAAATGCAAAATCACACGTGAAAAAACTGCGAGTGATATCAATGCCGCTGCTACGAAAATTTGGATGTAATTCTTCATTGTAATTCTTCTTTATCTTCCTCACAGGGACTATTGTCACTGGTATAGTGCCAGGTTATCTTATCCCCATTTTTTAATTCTAAATCATCAACACCACGATTTGCTTTCATGCCGTTGATACAATAAACCCAATAATTAGGGCTTTGGTTTTTCACTTGATTGAAACCTATGATCAAATGCCCCATATCTCCATAGAGCGTATCGATCACTTGCAAGGTGATCACGTCGGTTTCCACTTGCATCATGATATCATGTACAGTTTGGCCCTCTTTCCAGGGAATCTGAGGAAACCTTCTGACCTCTTCTCCAAAATTAACAAACAAAGAGACAAACCCTCTCCCTTCCGGCTCCTTTACTTGAGCGGTATTTTTGCCTGTCTTTTTATCTGAAGGCGAACACCCAATGAGCAGTACCAATAGCGTTAAGATGAATGTCGTTTTTGCTTTTTTCATTATGGCGTCAAAGGTACGAATAGAATCAAAATAAAAAATCCGCTCTGAACCGAAACATTGGCGTTTGGGTACAAAGCGGATTTAGATCAAATCAGCGATTATTTTTTACCAAAAGAGCGCATAAAGTGCTGCGCAAAGTATCAGAATGGCAAATGCTCCAATATTGAAAACCGGGCTTGTCTTAAATATTCCTTTACTCAAGTCGATACCTTTTTCATCTTCCACTCCACCATTATCCAGGTGACTAAAAATGACTATCACGAGCATCGAAAGCAGGCAGGTGATCCCCATCTGATGTAAAAAAGGAAGATCAACAAAAACTGGTGAATCTATCCACCCTTTAGGTCCCACCTTAAAGTACATGGCAATTGGGATAGACAAGATCGCACCCCAAATGGCACCTTTGTTGGTCGCTTTTTTCCAAAAAAGACCAAGCATGAAAACAGACAATATACCCGGCGATACTATGCCCGTATATTCTTGAATAAACTGGAAGGCCTGATCGATTCCACCTAAAAGTGGAGCCATGATACAAGCGATCAATAAAGCTACTCCAGCTGAAATCCTACCAACACTCACAGTTTGCTTATCGGATGCATCTTTCTTGATATACTGCTTATAGATATCCATTGTAAAAATGGTAGAAGTAGAATTAAGCATGGAAGCAAGTGAAGAAACAATGGCTGCAGCTAGTGCGGCAAAAGCAACTCCTTTGAGCCCATTGGGTAGCAACTGAAGAAGCCATGGATAGGCTTTATCTGATTGCCCTGCACCAGGCAGATTTATTTGTCCTGCATCTCCCAGCCTTGCCATGATCTCCGGATCGTTGACCATTACATAAGCTGCTATACCAGGTATTACAACTATAAATGGGATGACCAACTTCAAGAATGCTGCCATCACAATACCTTTCTGAGCTTCTTTGAGTGACTTGGCCGCCAGTGTTCTCTGAATAATGTACTGATTGAAACCCCAGTAATAAAGGTTAGCAACCCAAAGACCACCTATTAAAACCCAGATACCAGGAAGGTTTGAATACTCAGGGTTTGACTCATCAAGAATCATGTGAAAACGCTCCGGAACTGCATCAACGATTTGATTAAACCCAGCCATGAAGCCTGCTCCATCAGAAAGTGTATTCAATGCAAGGTAAGTTGTGAAAAGTCCTCCCAAGACGAGGAATACCACCTGAACAACATCTGTCCATGCCACAGCAGAAAGACCGCCGTAGAGTGAGTATGCAGCTGCGAACAGTGCCAAACCGATCACCCCATACATCATAGGGACGCCCATGATGGTCTCCAATGCCAACGCTCCCAGGTAAAGCACAGAACTTAGGTTAACAAAAACATATAGCGCAATCCAAAATACGGCCAAAATGGTTTTGAGCTGGGTGCTGTATCTTTTTTCAACAAACTCAGGGATGGTATAAAGGCCTTTATTGATAAAAACCGGAAGGAAGTATTTTCCAACGATTAAAAGCGTGATGGCTGCCATCCATTCATAGGAAGCAATAGCCAAACCACTGGCAAATCCTGATCCGGACATGCCTATAAACTGTTCTGCCGAAATATTCGCTGCTATCAAGGAGGCTCCAATAGCCCACCATGGGAGTGATTTAGATGCGAGGAAATAATCTTCTGCATTCTTTTCATGGCCTTTCTTGTCCCGAGACACCCATAAGCCAATAAAGAGAATTAGGCCGCAATACGCGACAAAGATTGCAATATCTAGTGTAGTCATTTTAGTTGGGTTATTGAATTGATAATTAGAATTGACACCAATCAGTTTTACAACAACGTTCATTGGTCAATTCCGAAATCAACGGCTAAAATAACCAAATAAAAACCAACACCAAGCGGTAAAATAGCAAAGTATATTGGGCGAATATGAGAGATACTAGCTTGTAAACAGTGAAGCCCCCGGCAATGCCGGAGGCTTCTTTGATGGATCAATATTCACTTAACCTAACCTAAATTCTGAAAATACATCAGTAACCCATCAAGTTTTGTGCCTGCATGAACAGACGCTGTGTTATGAAAAAAATCACACTATTTAAAATCATTCATTCAAAGACCAATCATATTGGTAATAACCCAACGAAGTTTTCAAATCAATTTTTTGGTCTCTATACTTATTTATAAACGCAATATCCGAATCAGAAGTTCGCTCAAAATCAGTTTTGTACCAGTCGAATATTTGTGATAACTCAACTCGTTTCTTCTTAACACGAATAAACCCCTCAAGGTTCAGCACATGCCTGGTTCTATCATCAAGAGCCTCACTCAACCCAGTGGGAGTATATGCAAAAGGTGCTATTGGCGGACAGCCTTTTGCTGCGCACACCAAAACAAAATGTAATCTTGGGTCTGGAAACTGGGTGTAAAGGGTCTCCTTTTCGAGCTGATTAAGGGTGAGTTCCTTACCCATCACCTTATGAGAAATCCCATCAAAAAAACCATCTACTTTCAGTGGCCCGTAAATAGGGTATCGGTCCACAACCTGTTTGATTACAAGAATGTTGTAAGCATTGATATAGAATGCCTTCATGAAATCAGCTGTAACCCGTTTGTTGTTCAGGTTCAATTCCGCAATCTGCGTTACAAGTGCATTTAAATCTGCCGGATTCTTTTTTAAATCGGCATAGTCCACCCGCCCGTCTGATGCATATTTGACAAAAAAATCATCCGCATCCTGAAAGAAATTTTGAGCATTCACATGAGTGACAAGAAGCCCTAGAAATAAAAAAGTAAGCAGTGTCTTCATGAATAAATTGGTTAGGTTTAGATACGCATCAGCAGATGTCATGTTGAAGTTTCGTAAGGATATGTCAAAACCTAGACAATAAAGCTTACTTGTGCGTACTTTCAATAACCAGACCAAAAGATACCCGTACTTTGGTAGTGCCTCAATAATGCAATGGAAAAAATAGTCATCTTAGGAAATGGTATCGCTGGCATCACAGCAGCCAGACATATTCGCAAACGGAGTGATCATGAAATACTGGTAATCTCTGGTGAAACGGAGCACTTCTTTTCTCGCACTGCTCTCATGTATATATACATGGGACATATGAAATATGAAAACACCAAGCCATATGAAGATTGGTTCTGGAAAAAAAACAGAATTCAGTTAAAGCAGACATGGATTGAAAAGGTTAATTTTGAAAAGAAACAATTAATCCCAACTTCAGGTGAGCCGATCTCATATGACAAGCTGATTTTGGCAACCGGATCAGCCTCCAACAAGTTTGGATGGAAAGGTCAGGATTTGCAAGGAGTGCAGGGGCTCTACTCCTATCAGGATTTGGAACTGATGGAAGCAAACACCAGCGATGTTTCCATGGCGGTTGTTTTGGGTGGTGGACTGATAGGTATCGAAATGGCCGAAATGCTTCATTCCCGAGGCATTCCTGTGACCTACATCATTCGCGAAAAACATTTTTGGGACATTGTCCTCCCTCGCGAGAATGCACAAATGATTGATGAGCACCTTGCCAAAAACCATATAAAGTTGCTAACAGAAACTGAACTTGAGGAAATATTGGATGACGGAAATGGTCGTGTAAAAGGAATAAAGACCAAATCCGGCGAAACCATAGATTGCCAGTTCGTAGGACTCACTGTTGGAGTTCACCCAAACGTCGGGTTTCTGAAAGACTCAGATCTGGAAATTGACCGGGGAATTTTGGTAGATCAATACTTAAAAACCAACATTGAGGATGTATATGCGGTAGGTGACTGTGTACAGTTAAAGCAACCACTTGACCACCGCAGACCGATTGAAGCTGTTTGGTATGCTGGCAGAATGATGGGCGAGACAGTAGCTCAAACTTTGACAGGAAACCCAACCTCATATAAACCTGGCATTTGGTTCAATTCTGCCAAGTTTTTCGATATAGAATATCAAACCTACGGTCTGGTAGCGGGGCAACTCAGAGAAGAAGAATCGTACTTCTACTGGCAGCACGAGACAGAGGAAAAAAGTATTTACATCACCTTTCACAAAGACACCAAAACTGCGATCGGCGTAAACCTATTCGGCATTCGCCAAAGACATGAGGTTTGGGACAAATGGCTATCCGCTGGCAAAACCCTCGGCTATGTCATGGAGCACCTGGCAGAAGCTAATTTCGATCCGGAATTCTTTTCCAGATACGAATCAGACATTCAAAACACTTACAACAAACAGTTTCCAGATCAGCCGGTAGTGCTGCGAAAGAAAGGATTCTTGGAGAAAATATTCGGGTAAATGAAAATAATCAGACTTACAGGACTCGTCCTATTCTTAGCGTCGCTGACCTTATTTTTCGGCACATTCTTTTTATCAAGTTATACGTTGACGCAGGATGTTTTCAGCTCAGCGCTAAAACCAGAACATCAGGAAGCGCTAAAACCAGCCTTATCCGAAATGTTTGGGCAGACATACAACGTAAGTATTCCTTTTGTCAATAACATCAATGCTGCGATTGAAAAATACAATGCTGAACAGGCCGCAGTACAGAACTGGAGCGGAAGGATCTTTGATGATTATGGAACCATATTGACCCGTGCTGCGGCTTCTGGTCCGGTTCAGGAGAATCCTCTCCTATTATTTGTTTTGATCTTTGTTGTGGGCGCAATAGGCGCACTGATGTTTATCACTCCACAGGTGAAATTAGCCGGGCCAGCTGGCATAAAAAACACAGGCATTTTTCATAATGCGCTCAACAATAGAGGTTGGCTTGGCATCCTCATAGGAGGAATTCTTATTGGCTTCTATATCCTACTTTATTTTTACCCGGCATACATCACCAACTGGATCATGATCATGGATCCGGTAAAACAAATCTTTGTGACATCAGGTCAGGCCAGTCAGTGGTTTCTGTACGGCTTTATGTACTGCTTTGCCGTACTGGTCATGGGTGTGAGAAAAATCATCAAGTATAGACACAGCAAGTATCAAATCCTGCAGACCATATCCATCACCTTTTTTCAGCTTGGTATTGCCTTTCTCCTACCGGAAATACTGGTCGCACTTAACAAACCATATTTTGATTTTAAGAATATGTGGCCTTTGGATTATGACTTCTTTTTTAGCTACAATCTGGAGTCGCTGGTCAGTTCTGGTACGCTAGGCATATTCATGCTTGTTTGGGGTATCGCTCTTTTTGTAATAGGAGTTCCAGTTATGACCTTTTTCTTTGGCAAAAGGTGGTATTGCTCGTGGGTATGCGGGTGTGGTGGACTAGCCGAAACTGCCGGGGATCCTTTCAGGCAACTATCGGACAAATCGCTGAAAGCGTGGAAAATCGAAAGATACCTGATTCACGGAGTTTTGGTATTTGCAGTGGTTATGACAGTGGGCGTTTTATATTCATTTTTTTCAGGATCCAGCACCTTTCTCGGACTGGACACATACACCTACCTCCAGCGGCCTTATGGCTTCATGATCGGATCCATATTTTCCGGGGTTATAGGCACAGGATTCTACCCGCTAATGGGCAATAGAGTATGGTGCCGGTTTGGATGCCCACTCGCAGCATATCTGGGCATGGTGCAAAGGTTCAAATCTAGATTCAGGATCACCACAAATGGTGGTCAGTGCATCTCATGTGGCAATTGTTCTACGTACTGTGAAATGGGTATTGATGTAAGAGCCTACGCGCAGAAAGGTCAAAACATCGTCCGATCATCCTGCGTAGGTTGCGGCGTGTGCTCAGCTGTGTGCCCGAGGGGAGTGCTTAACCTGGAAACCCGAGACGAAGAAGGTAGATTCAATCAACCCGTACTGATCGGAAACGACAGCATCAAGTTGGAGAAATAAAACAAGCCACAAAAGCACACGATCAGCTACCGCTCATCAAAATTTCGAATTTTTATTATTTGGCAAAAAATAATATCTATAAGATAAAATTCTAACAAATATCCTCCTACAAAATATTTTATCGTGTTATTAAAATACACCTTATTTACTTCCAAATAAGGTTTTTGCATAGAAACTAAAAAACCGGTGCTGAAAGCACCGGTCTGAAATAAGTACAATATGAAGAGGATGTGCGCTACTACTCACACATTCTTTCGAAATCAAAGTAAGGGTAATGCGTTCTGAAACAATTGTAAAAAAGAAAGCGCCTCTTGTAAAAAAGCCCAAATCTGATTCTTGCGGCGCTCGTTACTGACAATAACCTTTGCCAATTGATGAACTGGAGCTTAAACTTGATCTCTATCGGAGTATTTAATGGACTCATGCTGTCCATACTTTTTCTGCGAAAGAAAGATCACAACTTCTATTTTGGCTTCTTCCTCCTCGCACATACCATTATTCTGGTCAAGTATGTCGGAAACATGGTGGCACTTTATCAAAGTTTCCATTTCCTGATTGCATTTGCCGAAATATTAGAATGGACTGTCGGTCCTATTCTGTACTTCTATGTACTGAAATTCAATGGCGAAACCATCAAAAGAAAATGGATCCACTTCATTCCCATTATGGTGTATGTATTTGTCCTAATTCCTATACATATATATGAAATACGCAACCCAGAATCTCAGCTCTTCAACCTGGAGATTCAGCGATCAGAAGTCAATTTTTTGGTCCTACCAAAAATCCTGCTTGGCCTTATGTACGTGGGACTGAGTTTCAAAAGAACCCGGGACAAACCCTGGCTCGGACTTATATTAAGTGTTTACATGGCCGAAATCCTTTCGATCGCACTGTATTATTACCAATTCCTGATTTTTGAGAACGACGTAATCTCTGACCTGTTAGTATCCAGCGTCATGACAATTTCCGTAAATGTCATTGCCATTTCAGGAATGATGAAATCATCAATATTCATGCAGGAGACCGACCCTCCTGTTTCGGAAAAGCCTCCTCACCATGGTCCTGATCTTAAACTGCTCCTTCCCATCTTCAACAAGGTAAAGCATCATGTGGAGGAGCATGAAATTTATAAAAACCCTCAGCTAAGACTTTCAGAGCTGGCTGAAGAACTTTCTATTCCAGAGAAGCAGATTTCTCAGGCAGTAAATGAGTGCGCTCATGAAAACATCAGCTCATTCATCAATTCTTATAGAATAAAACTGGCGGAGCAACTTCTGGTTGACGAGCGGTTTAGCCATTATACCATCGATGCAATAGCCGAAGAGTGCGGTTTTTCCAATAAAGTATCCTTCTATAAGGCTTTTAAAAAGATTCACAATTTATCTCCCAAAGAATTTAAGACGCTTATAACAGCCGAAACCAATTAACCCCTACTTTTTATTTTCAAAATGTTGTAAACAAATCAAATAGTTAACATAAACATTTACGAATGTTTACATAATCAACTGTTTTTCAATAAGTTAAGGATAGGGTAAAGGCGTTTCAGAGATATAAAATCTCGAATCGCCATGAAAATAGAACAGCTTAAAACAACAAACCCAAGTGAAATAATTCACAGCGCCTGGATCATTGATCTGGAAAAAGAACGAGCCGCAGAGGGGTACTACTTCTTTCCAGATAATCAAGCCGAAATTCTAATAGCTTTGAAAGGGAATCTGAGCAGAAGAATAGTCGGCCACCGCAGACAACACCCCTTAATGCAAGGAGAAAGCATCCTGGCCAAAACAAGAAGCCGCGGAATGGTGCTGCAAGCTGATGAAGACATTACTGTGCTTCTAGTAAAGTTGCATCCACAATACCTTAATTCGTTCTCCAAAAGCCCCAATTACCGGTTTAGAGATGAAGTTCAGAAATTCATAATACCGGGCAGATATATGCCGGATTGGAAAACCGCAATCTTTTACAAGGACAAAGAAGCCCTCATAGACATCATTGGAACATATGTAGATGAGCTATCGGATTCAAACAAAAATCTGGCAGACAAGCTGATTCAGGAAACCATAGATTTGATCAGAAAACAAAAAGGTGAAATCAAGATCAAAGACCTGAACGAGATGCTCGGCATTTGCAAATCTACTTTGGAGCAGAAATTCAACCGGGAAATTGGGATCAGCCCTAAGGAATTTTGCAAAATCGAAAAGCTCTGCAATTTTCTGAAAAACTACAATGAGTTTGCCGGCGAAATGACCCTAACCCAGCTCACATTCAAGTCGGGATATTATGATCAGAGTCACTTGATCAAGGATTTTAAATACTATGTGGATGACAGCCCTAAGCGCTTTTTGAACAATGCCAATACGGTACTGCTCTACGCATAGCTAACACTCGGATATTTTCACCGACACATTGACGGCCAGGCCACCGAGAGAGGTTTCTTTGTAGTTGGAGTTCATGTCTTTGGCTGTCTCCCACATGGATTTGATCACACTGTCCAGACTGACTTTGGCATCACCAGGGTCACTGGCCAGGGCTATGGTGGCTGCTGTCACTGCTTTGATAGCTCCCATGCTATTGCGTTCAATACAAGGTATTTGCACGAGTCCTCCTATAGGGTCACAGGTGAGACCTAAGTGATGCTCCATAGCAATCTCAGATGCCATAAGAACTTGCTGCGGTGAGCCGCCAAGGGCTTCAGTAAGTGCTCCGGCTGCCATGGCTGAAGAAACCCCAATCTCTGCCTGGCAGCCACCCATAGCTGCCGACAGTGTGGACCCAATTTTGAATAAAATACCGATCTGACCGGCTGTAAGTAAAAATCTATGAATGTCCTCTCTGGTTGTTTCTTTCTTTCCGAAACAAACTAAATAAAACAAAACCGCTGGGATAACGCCCGCAGAACCATTGGTTGGTGCTGTTACTATCCTTCCAAAACTTGCATTTTCCTCGTTCACTGCCATACTAAAGCAGCCGATGAGTTTGATAATATCGGAAAAATCATAGAAGTGGGTTCTGATCCTATCAGTCCATTTATCCACGTCATCTATGTCATTTTTCACCAATAATTTTTGACTGATCTTGGACGCACGCCGCGAAACGTCAAGTCCCCCGGGCAGTTTACCTTCCGTATGACAGCCGCTGTACACCGAAGCTTTCATCACCTCCCAAAGCTGATCGAGTCTATCCCCTATTTGTGCATCTGACCGCCAGACTCGCTCATTCTCGAGGACCACATCACTGATCGATTTTCCGTCGCAATAAACCAAAAGCTCAGCTGCATTGACGCATGGGTTTGGCACATTTTCCACTCCCTCAGCAGCTTGCCCTTCCGATTCACTTTCGTGCACAATAAACCCACCTCCTACAGAGAAATAGGTTGACGAATGTAAATCCTCAAACTCTCCAAAAGCAATAAACTTTATACCATTAGAATGATACGGCAAGCGCTCCTGTTTTTTGAAAATGATATCCACCTCCGGATCAAAGGAGATCTCTGAGTCAAGGCCCAGCCTCAACCGATTGGTTTTGGATACTTGTTCAGGAACAGAATTGATTTCTTCTAAAGGAACCGTTTCCGGATCAGCTCCGGAGAGCCCCATGAGCACGGCTAAATCCGTTCCATGACCTTTACCTGTAAGAGCGAGAGATCCGTACAATATGACATTTACTCTTTTTACATCCTCAAAAAGGCTCTTTTCCCTAAGTTCATCGACAAAGCGAAGTGCGGCCTTCCATGGACCTAGCGTATGGGAACTTGACGGTCCAACGCCAATTTTGAGAATATCGAAAATACTAATTGATTCCATCTGGGTATTGTGTTGGGGTGTATACTTACCCGAAGATAAGAGGAAGAACCAGCCAAACAAACAGAAATATGATGAGAGATCAGATTACCATATTGAAACTATCAAGACACAGTATCAGAACTTTACATTAGTCTGTTACTTTGGTCGGAACCAGAACGATTCTCGCAACATTTGCACTAGAGTTATCTGATGGTATCAACTCGACTTTTACGTTTTTATTCTTGAAAGTCTTCTCAACAGTTACAGCATTCCAACCCCAACTTTCATTATTCAATTCTACATTATAAGAAAAATCGTTTACGTTTAGAGATAAGCTCTCGGAACCATTTTCAACATAATTCAGAATCATCAGTTTGAACGGAAAGTCTTCTTTTGCTTTAAGCGTAAATGACCTTTTGCCTTTGCTGAGCGGATAAGCGTCTAAACCTTGAGTGTTCTCAGTATCAAACTCAATAAAAGAAACCCCTTTAATATCTTCAAACACCCTATCAGCAAGTGCGGGCACTTCTTTCATTGCCATTTGCGATTGGAACATCAAATCAGGCTGTACTGTGAAGTTGGCACAATTGGCACTTTCAATACTTGTTAAATTTTCAGTTACTCCATAATTGGAACACTCAAACACTGCCGCCATCTGAACATTTCTCAAATGAGCAAGGTGGGCTTTTTCCGATGTTTTAGATCCTACGGCCTTCATTCTGAGATCACTTATTCGGTCAAAAACAAAGGTAGGTCTAGCATCTTTGGCATTATGGACAATGTTCATATTATCCAGTTTCAGCCCTTCTACATTTCTGAAATAAAAAGTGGATGAAGGTAAATCTGGACCATACAGTTTCCCCATTGGGTAGTTTGTTTCCTTAAATGGCACTTCATTGTATGCGAGAGGAGCTCCCTCATAAGCCTGATTATCAATAATCGTAATATTACTGAAACTGATATTTTTTATTTTCTTCTTGTGAAGGCCAGTAATATGACTGGATAAGCCAGAATTGGTTACAGTCACATTACTAATATTAATGTTCTCAACCACTCCAGTCGGAGGAGCAGGGAGCCCATTTTTATATGGCCGTGCTCTATCACCCAAGCGTATAAAAAACGGCACATTGACACTATCCATAATTATATTATTAATTGTCACATTTTTTAAGGTGCCCCCGTCAACCATCATCATGGCGATCCCTGTGTGGCCTATGACATTGGTAATGATACTATTCGAAAAAGTGATATTTTCAAATCCGCCGGTACTTTCTGTTCCCATTTTGAACGCTGAAGCCTGCGAAGTGAGCTTGCAATTTGTTACAGTTACATTTTTACAAATTGATGGTCCGGTACTTTTTAATACTATGGCATCATCTCCAGACACAATATTGCAATTAGAGATTGCCACGTCCTGACAGCCATCCACGTCTATTCCATCTCGGTTTTCACGGTGTGAAGCATTTATTTTTATACCATCTACTACTACCTGCCGACAACCCAGTAGATGGAGCGTCCAATTTGCTGATTCGACAAGGTTGATGTCCCGAATTGTCAGATTTTCACAATTGACAAAACGTACAAGATAAGGGCGGTTTATTTGGGGTCTTTTTATATCAAAAATAGGGTCAAGGCCATTCCCATCAATAATTCCCTTTCCCTCTATAGATACGTTGGATTCATCCTCAGCGTAAATAATACTTCGATTTACGTAAAGATCGTTGGTTCTTGATGGGAAATCAGGCGTAATCGTCAGGTAGTCGTTTCTATCAGTGCTGCCAAGTATTCTGGCTCCATTTTCCACATACAATCTCACATTACTTTTCAATATTATCGTGCCGCTGAGATACGTCCCGGCAGGGACGTAAACGGTTCCACCTCCATTGCCATGTGCAGCGTCTACTGCTTTCTGAATAAATTCAGATTCCAGGTTTTCTCCGGATCCAATGGCACCATAATCTCTGACATTATAAAACACACTTTGAGCCAGAGACATGTTTAAGTTGAATATTGCGACAATCGCCAGTAAGATGTTTCTACTTTTTTTCATTTTATCATTAATTAAATTTTCCAAATAACCTTGCCAGACCCTTTCAGAAAAATCAGTTTCTTTCGTTTTAAGTCATACCTGATTCTACCAACTTCATCTATGCTATTCATAAAAACAGAAAAGTGTTTAGTAACGAGAAAACCAGCTACCACCAGCTCTCCGGAAACTGGAAGCTCAGGCGACATCCTGGTCTCTAGCGCTTTAATTCTGAATGCGTCCTTTTCTATTTGTTGTTCTTTGGTCATATTACTCCAGTGACGCCTCGCTCCCACACCAGCGAATTCTTTGTACTCAATCATTTTTTTCAGTTTCCTGGCTTTTTGATAGTAGATTCGGGATTGAACTACCGAAACTCTCATGTCAGTTTCACCGTGAGCCACATACAGGGGCGTTAGCACATTTTCCACGGTTGTAATACCACTTCTGGACTGATACGCTTGCGCGCTTTCTTCCGGAGACACACCGATCCATGGGATCATCTCATCTCTAAATTCTCCAATAGAATCGGCTTCAAACCACAAAGCGTAATCACTTATTCCGCTCGAAATCATCGCACTACAAAACAGGTCAGGGAATTTCCCAACCAGTCCATAGCCATTCCCCCCGCCTCCACTACCTCCCATGAAGTAAACCTGTGATGGGTCGGTTATGTATTCAGCATATTGACTGATGACATACCTATACGCATCATAAAAATCATATAACTCAAACCCATTACAATCTGGCTGACCCGTGGAGTATTGACGACCTCTCATATCCACCTGGACAACCAAAAAATTTGGGTTAAGGCTTTCTGTTTCAGGTTTTGGAGCTAACAATGACATGTGCCAACCGTGGGAAAGCAGCAATATTGGTGAGGGTTTTCGAGGCTTGTATATAGCCAGCGCAAACGCTACAGAATCTGAAATTGTTGAGTTGATCCGAATGAAATCCACATACTCAGATTTAAAAAATACCGTATCAGGCTCATTCGAATTGATGGCTACATCTTCAAATAGAAAATCCATTTCGGTTTGCCCTGAAGATGGAAATGTTAAAAAAATTGAGCCAATAACGAAACACCAGCAGATAAGCCTTAAGCCATGAGATGTGGTCGCCCTGCCTGATGATCTGAATAAACTTGTCCTAATACTTTTCAGCCTCATTCTTCGGTTAATTCGGATTGACTTTGGTTGATTTCAAATGACACTTCGATCAACTGTCCATCAAGCGTCTTGAAGACATTATTTTCTATTCTTACCTGTCTGGAAGTCTCTACAGTGATTTGTTTTTTTCGATGGGCAATGGAAGGGTAGGTAGTTGTTTGGATTACCTTATTTGCGATTATATTCAGGCCATCAACACTTCTTGCAAAGATCACAGCACTGTCAAAAGTCTTAAAGGTGTTGTTTCTAATCGTGATATTCCTATGGAAGAACTTCTCATTCTCTGGACTACTTATCTCCGGATCTATGAGTATCACCGATTGTTCACCGCCTCCACCAAACACACAATCTTCAAAGGTGTTGCCTTCAATCAAAACGTCACTCAGAGCCCCGGATTCATTCCAAAGTCTCATATCACTAGTCAGGCGAATGCCCGCCTTTTGAGTAGAGAAATAATTATTTTTCACCTCAACTTTACCAGCCGTAGCAATCAGAAAACCTCTTGCACGATTGTTTCTTACCTTATTGTTTTCAAGCAGTACTGTTGGTGACCATGTTAAGTTTTCTACGCCATCACCTTGCTTAGCTATATTTTTGATGGATTGATTAAATGTCAATATGACCACCTTCTCATTCAGTCTATCCACTGACTTTAGTATCAATTCTCCGGTTTTCGGCTGGAGGGTTTCCTTGTCCACTATCCTAACGGTCTCCCCAACTTTTCCAAAAATCAAGTCCTTCTGGTGAGGATGATAAGTTTCACAGGCCAAAGTATTTTCACCAATGACTCCTTTAACTCTCATGTAAACACCATGCACATTTACAGCATCATCCATCATATTTTCAAAGGTGCAATTCCGAATTTCAATCCTACCCTTACAATGGGTAAAGTGGGTCGCATCAGCTGTGGTAGAAACATACCTTCCTCCTTCGGGCTCTAACCTGATATTAAACCGATCTAGAAAGATGTCCTCTGATCGCTCGGCTATCAAACCCATAGCACCAGCATGATAAACGTCAACTGAACTCAAATTCACATTTGAGCTTTCTACAACCCGAATACCAGGGCATAGTCGGTTGGCGATATACTCCCCTTTAGAATAAAAAATGGTGTTAACCGGGGGTAATTCTTCATATGGACTGTAAATGCGTACAATTCCAGCACGTATCTCCTCTGCGCGCAAGAGTTTATAATTAAGACCACTCATCTTATCGGCGTTGAACACTGGAGCCATCGTGTTGGGGTCCCAAATGATATTTTGACCTATAATATTACAAACTG
This sequence comes from Cyclobacteriaceae bacterium, assembly GCA_039944535.1. Classification (GTDB taxonomy): domain Bacteria; phylum Bacteroidota; class Bacteroidia; order Cytophagales; family Cyclobacteriaceae; genus JAMZMI01. The sequence continues at coordinate 88,086 of JBDUYP010000009.1, read as the reverse complement.
ATTCGGCTCGTCGAAATTTATCACCGTAAGTCCTTTCGTATTCGGAATCTTCATATTCAATGCAGTGGTAGAGATGTCCATCTCTAACCTCGTATGGGGTAAGAATAGAAATATCAAAACTATGGGCTTTTGCATCTACGTCAACCACTTTTCCTTCCAGGGCGAATGGCACCTGCCAGTCAATAGTAAAGTTCTTCAGCACTACCTCTTTACTGTTCTTAATAAGAAAAGGCATCACTCTGCCATGAAATACAAAATCTGATCCCCCCCCGTCAATTTCCATACCTGAGAAATCTATGACCGGAAAAGCCACTCTACGATTCCCGTTATCATTATTGGCTATCGTGCAATAATAGTCTCTGGCATAGGTTGGGTAGAAATGATAGGTGCCCTTGGGAAACACGACCCTTTTAACCCCTTTTGATTTTGCATATTCCAACACACGAGATAATACAGGAGTCATATCTTGCCCTTGCTCAGTATAGAAATCTGCTACATTAATCTCAGTGTTTTCAGGCGCACTACATTGAGCAAACCACATCATTAAAAGCAAAACCAATGTTACACTCCTTAGCGCACTACTTGTAGTGGTTAGTATCATAATGATTCATATTTCAGGCCCGGAGCAGGAAATTTTCTAATTTTTCCATATCTGAGATAACTATCAAAAACTTCGGGATCTTTACCGGACACCCTCGCATCGCGCGTGGATATGAGTTTTTCGAAAAGGCTGCTTTTAAGCATATTTTCCATTTCGGAGTATTTAGGTAAGCCCGACAGGTTTGACAGGCAGTCAGGATCTGTTTGGATGTTGTAAAGCTCAAACTCAGGTCGTTTCGCTACTGCCATTTCAAAATAAGGGCTCACTTTAGCCGATGAGTGGCCTTCTACGATATAATTCTTTGTTAGGATTTCGTCAATGTCTGTAAACGCCCATTCGGAATGATGTATGCCCAAAGAATCAATACCAAGAACAGGATAAAGCTCTCCGGTGGTCTCATCTTTGATTCTCTGAGGGGCGCCAGCCGGCCATCTTTCTGGGTAAGCATTCCAAATCAATAAAAAATCTTTGGTTCGTATGGCCCTCTGGGGATAACCCCAGTTTTGATGCCTGGATGATGAATGTCGTTCTCTACCAGAAAATGCATACTTATTGGCCTGTGAAACGAAACCTTCCTTATCTGATGTTAGCACATCAAGAAAGCTGTTTCCGCTAATCGGTTTCATCTGTTTAGGGCTGATCTGAGCAATGTCCATTATGGTAGGTGCCAGATCAGAAAAGTCTACCAGATCGTCTACTTTTCTATTGCCTGGAAAAGCCTTAGGGTATCTAACCGCAAAAGGAACATGAATACCATATTCATAGCAGTTGGCCTTGGCTCGGGGAAATGGCATTCCATTGTCGCTCGTGACTATAATGACGGTGTTGTCCAGCTCTCCAATTTCTTCTAAATAGGACAACATTTTAGAGAGGTGATTGTCATACCACTCAATCTCGATACCATAATCAAGCAGATCTCCACGAACTGTATCTGATTCTGGTAAAAACTGGGGGATTTCCACGCTGGCCAAACTCTTTCCACTGGATTTCCATGAGCCAGTTTCATAAGGCAGGTGTGGCTCATAAGCTCCAAACCAAAAAAAGAATGGTTTATCATCTCGCACACCTTCAACAAAGTGCTTGAAATCCTCAAAGTAGTTGTTGTCATGGAGCCCGGAAGCAGGCAGGTCTTCCTTATTATATACCAAGTTGGAATGACTTACCCCAGCCGCATTTTCTTTACGCCATAATGAGTCCGATTCATTTTTGGCATACTCGAATGGGTCAACACCCTTTCCCGTTTTGCCTGTTGCATACCCTTGATCCTGGAGCTCATCTACAAAGGGCACGTACTCTTTCATCCATGAGGACCAGTGTTGACCAGATTGCTCATTTTCCCAGGGATATCTGCCTGTCACTATGGAGCTTCGTGCTGGTGCACATCCCGGTGAACTACTTATGAAATTGGTAAAATATACTCCTTCCGAAGCGACTCTATCAAACGCTGGTGTATTGACAAAACGAGCTCCGGCAAAACTGGTATGAGCAAAGGACTGATCGTCACTGATTACAAAAAGTATATTGGGTCTCTTATCTTCTGAGAAAGAACAACTGAAATTTATAGTGATGCATACAATAAGTACACATATAAAATGAATAAGCTTCATTGCAGAAATGAGGTATGAGTGATAACCATCCGGGTAACTTCGGATTGATTTTGGAAAGTAAGAAAAACAGAAGGGGCTATTATATCACCCCTTCTGCCAAATGGGTTGATTAGTAACCTTGATTTTGAACAAATTGATCCGGATTCCCCACTGCATCCATTTCTGATTGCGGAATGGGTCTAAAGAGGTGATAGTCATTCACCTCAGCAATTCCTCCTGCTGCATAATCTGGATTTTTCTCAGGTACTCTGGTAAGCAGCGTGCCTGTTCTTTTCAGCAAGTACCATCTCCAAAGTTCACCCCCTGTTTCACGGGCATATTCATCCAGAATAAAGTCCATGGTCATGTCCGCTGATGAGACATCAAGTTCACTTTCAAAGCCAGTCATTCTCGCTCTCACTCTAATCGCATCAATATGCTGTACCGCATTGGCCGGTTGTCCCAACCGAACTTCACATTCTGCTGCCATCAGGTGCATCTCTGCCAGACGAAAGAAGGGGAAATCTTTATTCCCATTCCTATCACGTGCATCTTCTCGAGATGTATCAAGGTGTTTCTTGAAGGTGTGAAATCCTTTGGTTCCATTTACAGTAGGTGCCCCTATGGGAGTATCAGACTCATCTGTGGGATAAGTTGTTACTCCATCATTGTAAATATGGTTGATTCCACAGGCTACTACTCCTCGGGCTGCATAAGCATCTACTTCTGCCTGAGTCATTGGGAAGAATGATTTATAAAGCACTGTATCAGTCGAAGTAGTGGGGGTAACAGGCGCTCCCAGTGGGTCATCACCATCTAGCCTATACCACGTATCTAAAAAGCTTCCAGCCAGACGCTTGTCATATCTGCCAAATGACTCCATATAATATAAAGTTGGCATCACATAAGACTGTTTCTTCCCGTACCATAGTGTATGTTGATTGGAATTAGGAACATTTTGCTCTCCCGTCACTACGTTGAGGCGCATTTCAGTGACCCAATAATAGTGCAGATCATTCCCACGGCTCGCAGAGGGAAATGCAATATCATTGAACAGGTTATTGTCTGTAAACTGTGCAGCAAAGATTACCTCATTGTTCTTTTGATTATTTACATCCCACAACATTTCGTAATCTCCTTCCAGTGCATAGCTATAATCATTGATTACACTCAGGGCCAGGTCCCGAGCTTCAGCGAGAACAGAAGCTTCGGTCCATGACGAATTAATTGCTGATATCAAATCAGAGCCATAACCCGACATGCCTAATAAAAATTTTGCTTTCATCGCCTTGGCTGCACCAACATTTAACTTGCCATATATAACATCCTCCGGATTGGGGAGGTTATCTATTGCAAAATCAATATTGTCCAGTATATCGGAATAGAATATATCACATGAAACCTGATTTCCATCTAGAAGTACTGTTCGCGTTGCATTTTCAGCAAAATGAGCACCTCCGCTACTTAAATCTTTGGCTCCATAGGTTTCTATTAGCAGGTATCTCCAAAAAGCCATAAGCGCTCTGGTCTCTCCTTCCAAGATGTTTTTTTGATCTACAGGGATGTCCACTCTCTCCATAGACTCAAGCGCAAAGAGTGCTCTATCAACACCTACATTCAATGCTCTCCACAGAAAGAAATTCTCTTCCGAACTTCTCATCCTTCCATCGTCATACAATGCCATGTTCCTGAATGTATTCTGATTAACAGCCATAGTCCAAATATCAGTACCGGCGGCACCTGTATACATCATATTTAGCGCAATATCTCGATTGTAGGCATACAAAGAGTTGACCAAACTTTCGATACCATCCGGAGTTTCTGCATAAACGGAAGTAATCTCACCCCTTGGCTCTTCTGCCAAAAAATCTTCACATCCGGTAATCACAAATACGATTACCATAATTGTAGCTAATATTTTATTATTCATAGTAATCAATGTTATAGGTTAATATTCATACCAAACAGATATGTAGTAGGAATGGTACGTTGTAGGTCTGGAGCCTCTGGGTGCACATCTTTAGGAGCTGCCTTATAGATATAGAACGGGTTATTGACCTGCACGTAGGCTCTGATTTTTTTGATCGGAACCAACTTAGAAACTATCTCGCTGAAATCGTATCCCACGGCTATTTGTCTCAATCGTATAAAATCACCAGACATGTAATTCAAAACTTGCTGATTATTGTAAAGATTAGCTCCAGCATTAGCAGCAGGATAAGCATTTGATGGATTATCAGGTGTCCAATAATTGATGTTCGGAAGCCATCTGGAACCCGAAAAAGACAAGTCTGAGCCAAATGTTTCAGAAGAAATCATGTGTCCCCATCGCGCATTAGCATTGACAAGAAAGTCTAATTTCTTATACCTAAATGTGCTGCTGAAGCCAAAAATGTGCTTCGGTGACACCTGACCTAAAACCTTTCGGTCATCTGGGTCTATCACACCATCACCGTTTTGATCAATAATGCGAATCATACCTGGCTCCTCTCCATAAGTTGCAGCTTCGTCAGCTTGATTTGTTTGCCAGATACCTCCAAACTCATAATCATAATACATATTGAGAGGCTGGCCCACTAGCAATGAATTGTTGGTTGAGTTAATTATGCTATCGGTCTCACCGGTTAATTTCAATATCTCTTGTTGATTATTGGAATAATTCAAATCAATGGTCCAAAGAGCATCACTAGTCTGTAGAGGCACAAAACCAAGGGCTATTTCTAATCCTTGATTTTGAGTTTGGGCTATGTTTTGAGTGGTAGCAGAATAACCAGAGAAGATTGGCAAGTTTCTGTTCAATATCACATCATCGGTGGTAGTTCTGTACACATCCATTGACAAAGTAATTCTGTCATCCGCAAGACCTAAATCTGCTCCAAAATCAAATGTTCTCGAAATCTCCCATCCCAAATTCTGGTTGGATAAGGTTGAGTTTGGATTATAATAATATGATCCAGTTTCATCAAAACTGTACTGAAGTGGGGACAAAACCGGAAGTGTAGAGTATGGGTCAACTGAAGTGTTTCCAACAGAACCATAAGAGCCTCTTAGTTTCAATTCAGAAATAAAATCACTGTCCAAAAATTCCTCTTCACTTATTCTCCATGCTGCAGAAACACCCGGAAAATTAGACCATTTTCTGCCATCAGAAAGCCTGCTTGAGCCATCCCGACGTAAAGTGGCTTTAACTAAATACTTGTTCTTGTAGTTGTATCTCACTCTCCCAACTAGAGAAGCAAGTGTCCATTTAGTATAACTACTAGCAATGCTTATATCTTCAGAACTAGACTCTAATCTGTTATAACCTGTAGCCTCCACGGGTTGGTTGCGACCAAAAGCTTCGAGGCTCTCTGTCTTCCATTCCACTGTTTCAAAAATGGCATCAAAATCTAATATGTGATCCCCAAACTCTTTATGGTAATTGGTTATCAAATCAAAGGTGTAATTATTCAAGTCGCTATGATACTTTCTCGCTTCTGGCACTTTGTTTTTTCGCTCAAAAGATCTGCTTCCATAGAAATGATTCTGTTCGGTTCTCTGATCTCTAATGCCTACAGTTGGTTTGATACTGAACCCTTCGAACGGTCGAATATTAAGATAGAATAAGTATTCCATTGTCCTATCCACTCTAAAATCTTCATACACGCCTGACCTGGTATTGGCCAAGATGTTATATGCGGCACTTTCCACTTCAGACGGAAAATCGATCAAATCACCGTTATCATCTCTCGGATTGCTAAATGGGTTCATATAATAGATCTCTGCATTGCTTGGAGTGGTCAAGCCGTCAAGCTTGTTTCTTGTGTAACGCATCGTAGCTCCAAAATCAACCCAATTTTTTAGTTCATGATCGAGGGAGAAATTAACGTTTTGCTTGCTGAATGAATTGGTAGGAATGTAACCCCGATCATTCATCAAGGTGCCTGACAAGGTGAATGAGGTTTTGTTCTCTTTATATCCTAAACTTAGGTTGTGTTGTTCTACTAACCCGTCTCTAAAAAACAACTTTTGCCAGTCATGGTAGTCATTTTGAGAAATAGCATCAATTTCCTGAGGAAAGAATACAGACTCATCACTTGGAGCCCCAGAGTCCCATCCGTTATTAAATTGAACACCATCTCTCCTAAATTGAGCATATTCTGAGCCCGACATCATATTAACCAAATTGAGCTTATTCACTCCAAAAGATGTATTGTAACTGATAGCGTATTTCGAATCAGGTGCTCTTTTTGTAGTGACGAGAATGACGCCATTGGCTGCTCTAGTACCGAATACGGCGGCCGAGGATGCATCCTTCAATACTTCAATGGATTTAATATCATAAGGGCTGATTGTAGACAAGCTACCTGGAACCCCATCGATAATTACTAAAGGACTATTCGAGGCATTCAAGGAGCGTACACCCCGAATGATTATATTCGGTTGCTCACCAGAATATGTGGAGCTAGAAATATCCACTCCTGCCATTTTTCCAATCAAACCTTCGGATACGACGGAGGAAGAAGGCTCAAATATTTTCTCACCGTTGATAGAGCCTATGGCTCCTGTCTGATCGCTCTTATTCATGACACCATACCCGATGACAACTACTTCATCCAAGCTTTGAAGGTCTAATTGCAATGAAACACTCAGGACAGTTTGCCCAGAGACCTTGACTTCCTTAGGAGTGTAACCCACAAATGATATCTGCAAAACGGCTCCTTCCTCGATATCAAGGACAAAATTTCCTTGAACATCTGTTATAGTACCATTGCTAGTCCCTTTTTCAATAACGGTTGCACCGGGCAAACCTTCACCATTTTCATCATATACTGTACCTGAAATGGTCTCATCTTCAATAATGACTTCAATTTCATCATTCTGTTTTTGATCATCTCGCACCTTCACGCTGATCCGATCATTTACCTGCCTGAAACTCACGTTGGCTTGTCTGGCTATGCCTATCAACATAGTTTCGATAGTTTCATCTTCTACATCAATAGTGACCTTCATAGCAGGATCAAGATCCTTTTGTTTATATACAAAGGTGTATTCCGTGTTGTTTTCAATGATTTGAAAGGCCTCATTTAAAGGTTTCTCTACAAACCTTAATGAAATTCGCGCTTCCTTAACGCTCACTACTCCCTGCGCTCGTGAGCTACTTGCTAAAAGCGCATTGAAGGTGATAAGGGCGATAACTAATGCATAAATGGAAAACTTTCCCATAAGATTTATCCATGGTAAAAATCTATTCTTCATATATTTGGGTGTTAAAAAGTGAATAATAATTCGCTAAAACTTGCCCGGGATTGATTGTTGGCGCACTCATCCTGGGCTTTTTTCTTATAAGCTTTTACTCATAGGCACTGCTGTTAAATTTGATTAAAACTTTTTTATCTTCTATCTGATATCTAAAGTCCATAGTATAGCTCAAGCTATTTAAGACATTGGATAAATAATCGTTCTTGAACTTACCAGTAAATTCAGGTTCCTCTTTCGGTAGATTTTCAAATCGAATATCTACTCCATACCACATTTCTAAAACCTCTATCCCTTTGTAGAATGGAGTGTTATCAAAATAGATTACACCGTCTTTCCAAAGAGCCTGATTCTTAAGGTCAACTTTTTCTTTAATCAGATTTGTACTTTCTTTTTCAGTTACCACACGATCCCCAGGAAGCAAAATGGCCGATTTAGCAGGATCTATTAATGATTCCACATTCACTTTTCCGGTTAGGAGTGTTACCTCATTCTTGCCGTCAGTATAGGTGTTTATATTAAATGATGTACCCAGAGCTGTTGTGCTTAACAGTGAAGTTTTTACTACAAATGGTTTTTCCGTGTCTTTTGCCACTTCATAAAATACCTCACCTGTCATTTTCACAAGGCGAGTATCTCCAAACTCTCTGGGATAAGTAACTGAGCTGTTGGAATTAAGGATGGCTACAGAACCATCACCCAAGTGGATGGTTAGCTTTTGACCACTTTCTGTCCTTTTCGTAATTAGTCCAGTATCAGTCTGTGCTATTATTTGTGACTCTGATTTTTGATAGATCAAATCGCCAATCACAAAAGCACTTGTCACGATTAGTATAATGCTTGCGGCAATTTTTGCGAATAGATACCGTTTACGGTTTCCTCTGGTGGCAGAGAGCTGCGGCACATGGTTGGTATGCTCATGGGCTATTGAATCAACAACTGACTCTTTGGTCAATCTTTCTTTAATCTTATTGAGAATTTGCTGACTGTTTGGTTGACTGATCTCTTCGGTAAAGTCAAGATCGTCAAAATCATTGAAGAACTCCCTTTGAGCCTCCTCAGACTTTATCCAAGTCAAAACAGTCCTGGCTTCCTCCCAGGAGCATTGACCTTTAAAAAAACGATATAACAATTCGTCGCTCACTTTATGATTCTTTGGTTACTTATACTTGACTCAGGCAAAATACCCCTAATTGATTTTCTATTTTTATAAAAAAAATATCATTAAGCGTCTTAATTTTAATAATTCATTACAAAAATCAGATTTTGTTGGATTATTCGCAACATAAATCACATTTATCCCTAAACACTTCCAACACCCCTTTAGCAAGGCATTGAATTAATTACATAGCTTTATCAGGCCTACTTAAACCATGAAGACCTTAATACAGCAAGCGGTAATCAAAATGAAAAACAACGATCAGAGGGGATTTGATCAGTTGTTTGATATGTATCACAAAAAGGTCTATTTCTTTTGTTTAAAGAAAGGCATGTCAGCAGAAGACGCAGAAGAAGTGGTGCAAGAAGCCTTTGCGAAAATATGGTCTTCTCGCCATTCAATTCAACCAGATAAAGTCGTGGAATCTTATATTTTCACTATCGTGAAAAACGTGATTTACGACGAGTTCAACAGACGGATAAAGAGAAAGGCTGCCGAAGATTATCAAGTACATTTACTTGACCCTCAGAACACAACTCAAAATACAATAGAGCACAACGAACTGAAAGAGTTGATTTCTCAAACACTGGAAAAACTTCCAGAAAAACGAAGAATGGTGCTGGAGTTGTCCCGGTTCAAAGGATTATCCAATAAGGAAATCGCAAAGAAAATGAATATCTCTGTGAAGACCGTAGAGTCTCACATGACCCTCGCTCTTCAAAGCTTTTCTGAGGTTCTAAAACGATCAGAAATTATTTCTTTAGGGCTGTTTCTTTTACTCCTTTCTTAGAGTCAAATTTTCTAGAAAACCAGGGGCAGGACGAACCAAACAAACAGAAATATGATGAGTATGGAAATTAAATTAAGCCATACTCCGGCTCGAATCATTTCTCCAATTCGGATTTTTCCAGAGCTAAAAATAACGGCATTTGGAGGAGTCGCTACTGGCAGCATAAATGCACATGAAGAAGCCAACGCAGCGCTTACTAAGAGTGTCATTGGCGAAATGTCAAGTGCTGCTGCCAACGTAATCAAAAGTGGTAAAATCATACTCGCTGTAGCAGTATTTGACGTGATCTCGGTGAGAAAATTGATTGAGGCAGTGATAACCAAAACAATCAAAATGACAGGCAGGAAGTTGAGTGTTTCGAACTGACCTGCCAGCCAAATAGTCAAATCAGTGGATGAGAAACCTTTGGCTATAGCCAGTCCAGCCCCAAAAATCAAAAGTACTCCCCAGGGCAGCTTCTTCGCTGTATTCCAATTCATCAGGTTTTCACCTGCTTTGCCTGCAGGGATCAGGAATAGTATTACAGCCCCAAACATGGCTATTATGGTGTCATTAATCTGAGGAAAAAAGAGATTGAGCACAAATGAACGGGTTATCCAAAGCACGGCAATAAATGCAAAAACCATTGCTACACGCTTTTGCGGTGTGGAGATCTTACCCAATTCTGGGAGTTCAACTTTCAATGATTCCTCTTTTGACAGCCCTCTGGTGAGGTATAACCAGCAAATGATCAACAACAGAACCGAGAAAGGCAAAGCAAACAACATCCATTGACCAAACGGCACTTCAAAATCCAGAGAATCTTTCATCACTCCGGCAAAGACAATATTTGGAGGAGTACCGATTAAGGTAGCCATGCCTCCTATCGAGGCTGAATAAGCCAATCCAAGTAAAAGGCTCTTCCCAAATTTATCATTGCCCTTGCTGGAATTCACTACTGAAAGTGCAATAGGCAACATCATGACGGAAGTGGCAGTGTTGGAGATCCACATCGACAAAAAGGCAGTAGCGACCATAAAGCCGAGTATCACTTTTTTGGAACTAAAACCTATGGTATGAATGATGGAAAAGGCTATGCGCTGATGCAGATTCCAACGCTCAATGGCCAGGCCTATGACGAACCCACCCATGAAAAGGAAAATATAAACGTGCCCATAGGATGCGGCAACATCGCTGATTTGGAGTCCACCAGATAGCGGCAATAAAACGAGGGGCACCAAAGAGGTGACCTCAAGCTCCACCGCCTCGGTGATCCACCAAATAGCCACCCATGCGGTGGTGGCCAGTACGGCCTGACCTTCATAGGACAATCCATCAATCTCCAGGAGTTTTATTATTGCAAAGGCCAGCGGCCCAAGAAGGAGGTAGATTCGTTTGGTGTTTTTCGAGTTTAGCGCCATCGGCCGCTAAATTATCAATTATGAATCAACCAAACGCTATTCGCACAGATCCGTTCTTTGTGGGCACTTCCGTTTGCCTTCCGACAAGACAAGATGAGTTTGCCTTTTGGAGCCTTTAAGAACGTCATTCTCGAGAAAATCATCAAGCAGTGAGATATGCTTATCGTCAATTGGCTTGCTTGACCATTCGTGTCCACCTCCACAATCAGTGACCAAAAAGTATTGCTTTCCCAGATCTATCAACTTCTGGGCCATGGAATATGATCCGTGAAGCATCAAAAACCCGTCCTTTTCAGGATCGCAATAATGATGCGCGGCATTGCCGTATGGCACTAAAGGGTCACAAGTGCCATGATAAAATGCAGCAGGAATCGCTGTTTCTTCTGTAATCCAATTGATATCAATCAATGCTCCTGCCATGCTCACAACACCTGCATATTCAAAATCTTCAGGAAGAATTCCTTTCATGGTTTCTCTCCAATAAACGGCCTGAACAACAGCCTCGGCTCCCGCGCTGCTCCCCACCAAAACAACTCTGCTGGGGTCAATCCTATATTTATCGGCCCTATCTATAAGAAAGGCTATCGCCTGATGCGTGTTTTGAGCAGCTGTCTTGATCGTGCTGATTTTCTCCTGAGTTGGCGCATCACAACTAAAACCCTTCCCTTTTCTGGTCAGGTGATAAGATATAGTGGCAGTGGTCCAGCCCCTCTCTGCATAGCGTTGGCAAAATCGAATATGGTCAGGGTGATCACGTTCACCGCCAGAAAAACCACCTCCATGAACATAAACCAGCAAAGGCCTGGGCGTTTTATCTGATTTAGAATAATACACATCCAAACCTAGCGTGTCTTCATAGATGAGCGTTTCTTTTTTGAGAGAATTGCTTTGGGAGAAGGCGCTGACGCAAATGAAAAAGGCAATAAAAAATAAGTGTACACGCATGAATTTCAATCAATAAGTATCTCTGTAAATATGATCAAACCGGCGACCATGGTCAGGTTTTAGGGGCATTGACTCACCGTCCGTTTTCGCCAGCCAATCAAATATAGCAGTTCTTAGTCCAATGGCAATTTCTTTGTATTCCGGGTCTCGGATGAGGTTATTCATCTCGTTCGGGTCATTTTCGATATCATACAATTCATTGATATCCCAAACACCATGGTATCTGATAAATTTATACCTGGACGTACGCACCGCATGGACGGTAGGAGTCTGAGGGAATGGACGCTCCCAGAAATACTCATAAAACACTGTATCTCTCCATGGGATTGACTCCTGATAAAGTAGTTTTTTGAATGAAGAACCATCCATATGCGATTTAGTTTCCATACCCGCAAAATCCATTACTGTTGGCCCCACATCTATATTTTGAACCACCTCATCAACTACCGAACCTTCTGGTATGCCACCCCCCATCGCGAGTAAAGGCACACGCATAGACTCTTCATAGGCCTGCCGTTTATCTATGAGTCCATGCTCACCAAATGAGAATCCATTGTCGCCCATGTAGATCACAATCGTGTTTTCCATCAAACCTTCATTTTCAAGATATTCCAGCACGGAACCGATGCTCTCATCTACGGAAAGTAGCGTCTCGCAATATCTCTTATAAAAGTCCTCAAAATTGATTTGTCCATGATACATGTAGTCCACTCCATGCCAGCTGTTTCTTTGCGCTTTCACCCAGTTGGGTAAGTCTTCATAATTGTAGTCTTCAGACGAAACCGTACTCCTTTTGTCTCCCGGAGGAAACATAGATGGAGGATATGCAACAGCTTCATTCTGATATTTGCCTAAATGACGGGGCGCAGGTTTGAAATCTGCATGCACTCCCTTGTGAGATAGATAAAGAAAGAAGGGCTTTTCCTTATTTCTGTTTCCTATAAAATCAAGCGCATAATCAGTGAGTAAATCCGTGACATACGTGGAGTCATCAAATGCCTGCTCCTCTCCATTCACATTCATCGTAGGATTAAAATAGTGGCCCTGCCCTTTGAAACTAGCCCAGAAATCGAATCCGGGTCGCTTCCCAAAATGATGCTCACCCATGTGCCATTTACCTATAAACCCTGTCTGATAGCCCGCCTCTTGCAGATAGTTAGGAAAGAAAACGGTCTCTTCAGGAATGAGGGACTGATTGTCCACCACTTTGTGTTTGTGGGCATACTGCCCTGACAATATGCTGGCCCGACTCGGCGAACACAACGAAGTGCTCACAAAAGCATTTTTAATATGAGCACCCTCTCTGGCCATGCGATCCATGTTGGGGGTTTCTAAAAACGGCACCTTGCCCGTAAATCCCATGAAGTCATAGCGGTGATCGTCGCTAAGAATGAATACTACATTTTTCTGATCAGTTGGCTGATTTACTTGCGCTTTTTGCTGTTTTGGAGAGCAGCTTACCAAAGCTACTGCGAAGGTTAACAGGTATAAATAAGGTTTCATATCTTCTATTTCAATTTTCAGATCGCATGCCGCGATCAATCTATTTTAACAATCTTAATTCCGTTCAAAACAGTTTGCCCACTTCCATTTTCCAGAGTCAACTCAATGTTTTGGTCGGTATCCACCAGATACTTTTTAGTGACCGGGACAAACTGCTGAATGGCACCCAAATCCATGATTTCTCTTTCTGCACCATTGATAGATATTGTTTGCATACCCTGGACGTCTGTTAGCTTTGAAAGCAGTGCAGTTACTTCATATTTTCCTTTTTCCACTTCTAATTTATATCCTGACAAACCTTGACTTTGTGTTTGGTAGATTGGGTCGAGCTCTGTCAAACTAATGGGATGATCTGTTCCAATTCCGCGATTTCTCGGTCGGTACTCCTCACCTCCAATACGTCCATATTTTTGCCCGGCAGTATAGGACTGATCCGGCACCCACAATTCATTTAGAGTTGGGTCATAGAAATAATAATTGGCTCCTAAATTGATGTTAAGCTTAGGCGATAAGCTATAAGTGGTTGACGTAGTTATTGACTCATTTTCCTTAAATCCAGTGGCTTCAATATATAGTCTATCTCCTATCAATGGAACGAACCACTCAGCATACCCATCTTCAATTTCTTTAGGCGGGAACTCATTTCCATTGACAGATATTACAGCTTTTTCAAAATTAGAAACAACCTTAATAGGCCAAAAGAGCGTGTCTTCACCTAAAGATTTAGGCAACACCGGAAATAAGGTTGGTAGAATTTGGATAACGGATTTTTGCGAAAGCCATGCCTGATATAGGAAGTAGGTATCCTTAGGATGGCGGTCATGTGTCATGAGTCCCTTGCTGTTGATGTGAGGTACCGCATCCGGCCGGTGCTCTGCTCCAAAATCGCATAGATTCCAAACTGCGGCACCTGCAAGAAATGGCAAATCATCAAACTGTCTGAGGTGCTCCAAATGATAATTGAATTGCCAGTCGATGGAAAAATCGAACCGCTCAGGGTTGAGACTCCTGATGCGAGGATCGGCACCTGCCCCATATTCTGTTATGATCATCGGCTTATCCGCCACTTTGCTATGGGCATTGGTGAGGTAATCCGTAAGACCGGAAAATGAAGGCTCATACCAACCATAATACAGATTCCAACCTATAATTTGTGATACATCTGTAAGCCCTGATTGATGATAAATATTGAAATCCCCATGGTTGGGGATCAGGGTCAGCCTGGTAGGATCTTCCTTTCGCGTAAGCGAGTCCAGTTCTCTGGAAAAGGTGACGATCTGGTCAATTTTTTCTCCATCATGTTTAAGGTTTCTTCCCAAAAACATTTCATTCATATAAGCCCAAATCACGATACTCGGATGGTTATAATACTGATGGATCATCTCCTGCATCATATAGCGAGAATTTTCCTTAAACACCTCAGTGTCAGTCATGTCATGATCAAGAGGTATTTCCATGGTGACCACAAGCCCCAGGCGATCTGCCTCTCTTAAAACTGCCACATCCTGCGGATAATGAGCTGGCCGAAAGAAATTGGCACCCATTTCCTTAAGAAGGCGTACGTCCCTTCTATGAAAATCGTCGCTGAGCGCATTGCCTAATCCGGCAAAATCCTGGTGACGATTAGCCCCAATCAATTTCACATGATTCCCATTCAAAAAGAATCCAGAATCAGCGTCAAACCGAAAGTGCCGAAATCCAATTTGATGGCTGTATGAATCGAGCACCTCAGCAGATTTTCGGTCGAGAATTCTTATCTCAACCAGGTATAAATTTGGTTCTGTTGTAGACCACAGGTCTATTCCTTGTAGTTTTTGGAAATCGAAATCAAAGACTGCCGACTCTCCAGATATTGAGAGTTTTTTGGTCGTATTGATTAGTTCATCTCCTTCGGGCGACTCAAGTCTGATTTGGATTAGAACTGAGGATTTTGGTTTCCCAGAGTTAGAAACAGTCCCTTTTACATTCAAGGCATGGCTACTTCCATCTGTGGTGGGAGTAAGGTAAACGGCATCATTTCCAAATTCGGTTTTAGAAAAGTAAACTTCATTTTCCTCCTCCAACCATACATCACGGTAAATGCCCCCATAAAAATTAAAATCCCCTTTGAGAGGCACCAAATCTGGATTGTGTTCATTGGAAACTTCAACTCTGATCTTATTGACACCCGCTTTTACATGTCCCGTAAGATTAGCATGAAAGGCTGTATAACCCCCGAGGTGCTTTTTCACCAGTTTATCACCAACAAAGACACTTGTTTCCTGATTGACAGCTTCGAATTTCAAAAACAGATTGCGATCAACACTGCTACTTGAAACAGTCAAATCTCTGCTGTAAATACCCGTACCGCGATAATAGCCTGGCACGTCATCATATGGATCTGACTGATTCCACGTATGTGGGATAGAGACTGACTCAGCAGCATTCCCTTCTTTTGAAAACTCCCACCCTTCATTTAGCAAAGTAGTTTGTGCCGTGGCAAAACCAATTAAGGTCAGTACTAGCAATATGAAAAGTGTGAACCTCACCATGTCAAATTATTATTTGACCCAATTGACAACAGTGGACTGCACGTCGCGTGAATTGGTTCCTACCATAATTTCAAAATCTCCCGGCTCCCATACGAAATCAAGATCGTAATTATAGAATTTCAGGTCTTCCGTGGTGACTTCAAAGCTCACTGTACGTGTTTCACTGGCCTTGAAGGAAAGCTTTTTAAATCCTTTCAATTCTTTGACCGGCCTTGTTACACTGCCAATCAAATCACGGATG
Source organism: Cyclobacteriaceae bacterium (assembly GCA_039944535.1). Taxonomy (GTDB): domain Bacteria; phylum Bacteroidota; class Bacteroidia; order Cytophagales; family Cyclobacteriaceae; genus JAMZMI01. Next base: position 72,092 of record JBDUYP010000009.1, on the reverse strand, counting down.
TATAGCTGCACTACCTCTTTGCCCTCATAACTTCCTGTGTTGGTAACATCCACTGAAACTGTAAGGGTTTGATCGCCCTGCAGGCTTGACTGACTAACCTGAATATCTCCATATTCAAACGATGTGTAGCTCAAACCATAGCCAAATGGATAAAGCGGCTCATTTGGTATGTCGAGATAATTGGACTTGAATTTTTGAAACCACTTGCCTTCAGGCAATGGGCGTCCGGTGTTTTTATGATTGTAAAAAACAGGAACCTGACCTACATTTTGAGGAAAAGAAGCGCTCAATTTTCCGGAAGGATTTACCTCCCCGAAGAGCACATCGGCTATGGCATCTCCCGCCTCACTTCCGGCAAAGAACATGTTAACCATCGCCGGTATGTTTTGTTCTTCCCAGGTCAAGGCGAGAGGTCTTCCTGCCAATACAACGGCCACCACTGGTTTGCCTGTGGCCAATATTGCTGCTACTAATTCCCTTTGATTATCGGGAATCTCGATGTTAGACATACTGGAGCTTTCACCACTAGATTCGGATGCCTCCCCTATTACCACCACAGCAACGTCTGACTTTTTTACCAAACGCACGGCCTCACGCGTCATCTCCTCCTCGGATCGCTGATCTCTAAATGTCGGTTTACCGAAAACGCTAATCCTGGACTCAAGTGTAGCATCAGGTACCACATTGCATCCGCGAGCATACCTGATAGTGGCCTCATCGCCTACTGCCTTTTTAAGACCATCCATAATGGAAACGGACTTATCAAAATCACCAGCCACGCTCCATGTTCCGGCCATGTTTAATCTGTTGTTGGCCATAGGGCCAATCAGGGCAATAGTGCCTTTCTTTTGCAGTGGTAAAATGTCTCCCTCATTTTTCAGGAGCACCATTGACTGTGCAGCAATTCGTCGTGCCACTTGCCTGTTTTCTGCGGTGAAAACTTCGCTTTTGGCTCTGGATTCATCACAATATTTGTAGGGATCATCAAACAAACCAAGTTTGAATTTGGCTTCCAAAATTCTTCTGCAAGCAGCATCGATTTGTGCTTCTGTTACCAGACCTTTTTCCAGCGCAATCTTAGTTTTGTCAAGAAATGCCTCGCTGACCATATCCATATCAACACCCGCGTCTAGCGCTCTCGCCGAAACCTGTAAAGTATCGCCCACACCATGTTCGACCATTTCAGTAATACCGGTGTAGTCTGTGACTACAAACCCATCAAATCCCCACTGGTTTCTCAACACTTCGGTCATCAACCACTTGCTTCCCGTAGCTGGCACTCCATCTACCTCATTGAATGAGGCCATGACACTTCCCACTCCTGCATCCACTGCCGCCTTGTATGGCGGAAAATATTCGTTGTACATGCGCTGATGACTCATATCGACCGTATTGTAGTCTCTACCCGCCTCCGCAGCACCATAAAGCGCATAATGCTTGACACAAGCCATCATGGTATTCTCCATGGCGAGATCATCACCCTGATATCCACGAACCATGGCTTTGGCAATTTCCGAACCAAGAAAAGCATCTTCGCCAGAACCTTCTGATATTCGGCCCCATCGAGGATCGCGTGACACATCTACCATTGGTGAAAAAGTCCACGCAATACCGTCGGCTGTAGCCTCTTTTGCAGCCATCCTGGCTGATTCCTCCACCAAATCCATATCCCAGATACAGGACATACCAAGTGGGATTGGAAACAGCGTTTTGTATCCATGAATCACATCCATTCCGAAAATCAGTGGAATACCTAACCGGCTTTCTTCTACGGCCACTTTCTGTGTGGCTTTGATTTTTTCCACCGTGCTGATATTGAAAAGCCCCCCTACTTTACCTTCTTTGATTTTAGGTACTATCCCGGTACTTTTCGCCAAACCTGTATTGATATCACCGGCTGAGGGTAGATTCAACTGCCCTATTTTCTCATCCAGTGTCATGAGCGACATTACCGAATCCACCCTTGCTTCTATACCAGATGATTTTCCTCCAGACTTTTGCTGTTCACATGACATGAAAAACAAGACTGACACCACAAAAATTAGTTTAATTTTTTCCATCCCTTTCTTACTTTAGTTCACTGTACTTACTTCAATTTTAGATTTCGGTGAGATACCATTTTCATTGAAGGCCTCAATGGCGAAATAGTATGTTTGACTCAGAGTCAAACATCTCATTAGCAGATGGCTATCGTCATAAACCAGCCAACTGCTATAAAGCTTATCAGGAGCGACACCCCATTTTATGTTATAGCCCTGAGCACCTTTCACCGGACTCCACGAGAGGCGAGCATCCCTGCTATCTTCCTCCCTTTTTACCGAAAAGCCTTTGACCTTACCCGGTTCTTTACCAAACCCCAATCCAAAAACCCGGAATTCAGACATGGCGAGGTTAGCGCCCGGAACTTCAATGTTTTTATACCTAACAAATTTTCCTTTAACTGGCTGACTTAGTGCGATATACGCATTGGGCGAGTCTTTATAACTATTGCTTCGATCAACAACTGTTCTCCACGATTCTCCATCATCCGAAACTTCAATTATGAAGCGATGGCGTAACCCTTCAGTTCTTGTATAAATACCGCTTTCATGATCGTGAAAGTTGAGTTGGAATGCATAAATATTTCCGGGCTTCAACATTTCTATACTTATCCACTGCTGATCATCATTAGCTTCTGCCACCCAAAAGGACTTTGGATTTTCATCTGTCAGCACCCTAGAAGTAATCTCTCCCTCTTGGTTTTTTTTTAGTGGCATTTCCGTGATCTCATAGTCATTGTCCGTAGATGTGCTCTTCTTAACCTGCATTTGAGAGGAAGAAACAACCGTCTGCCCCTGGTATGAGAGTAACATCCAGCCACAATGCTGACCGGCCTTGGTCGGGTGATCGGCTCCAAACCGTGGATAGTCACCGTATTTGGTGTTGGAATACATTAGCCCCTCCTCATCAAAGTAGGTCGGAAACATGCACAAGCGGCGTTCCCAATGCGAATTGGAGGAGAGAGCCATTGTCCCAAAATGCCAGTATTGTCCATTGGTTTGTTTTACCGTGATGCCATGACCAGCTCCATTGGTAAACCCACCAGGCTTAAAACTCATAGGATTGTTTTTCATGTATGTGAAGGGTCCCAATGGGGAGTCACCGATGTAAGCCCCATCACCATATACATTGAACTGCGTGCCCGGCGCTGCGTACTGTAAATAATATTTGCCGTTGTATTTGGTCATGGAAGCACCCTCCATGTAGCCCTCTTTTATGGTCGGGTGAAAATTGTTTTCACCAAAACGTTCCCAGCCGTTGCGTTCCTCATCCAGATTTATGAGGTCTTTTCTTACGCCTGTTTCCAGAAACCGATCGTCTTTGTTGAGTTCCTTGACACGAAGGGGATGCACATTAGAAGATCCCCAATACAAATAGGATTTGCCGTCATCATCAATAAACAATTCAGAGTCCTGAATATTGTTAGAGATGGAGGCCGTTGGTGTCCACTTTCCGCTTTTGGGGTCATCTGTGTATAAAATACTACCATAGCCAGCCGGATCTCCTGCAAAATAGATTAATGAATCCTTGTAGTTGAATGCTGTTGGTGCGTTGCACCCTTCGAAGAACCATTGGGCAGGTTTGATAAAATCCCAAATAACCAGATCGAAAGAATGCCAATAACCGAAAGAGCGGGTTACGAACATGTAGTACTCACCACGGAATTCAACGACAGCCGGATCGGCTCCTGATCGGTACGAAATATTTTTGCTCGAATTATAAACCATGTATGTATAGTCAATATCGAGGGGGTTGCAATAGGTTTTGGTGTTTTGCCCATAACAAGAAACCATAATCAAAGTCGCTATGATCAGCAGGTACAGTCTCATTGGCCTTTGACATTTGAAAAGAGCCAACTCATTAACTTGGGCTCAGCAAATGTTGGATCCCAACTGTTGTGATTGGCGTCTGTGTAAAGTGTGTATTTGGCGACTCCTCCCTGTTCTCGAATGGCAATAACCATCTCTGTGGAGTGAGATGGTAGCACCACATCGTCTTTGGCTCCATGAAATACCCACATGGGGACATTTCCTGCTATTTGTTCGGCCCAAGCCGGATGCCCCCCACCGCAAATAGAAAAGGCTGCAGCAAAGATATCCGACTTCCTGGCTGCCAATTCGAAGGTTCCCATTCCGCCCATAGAAAGTCCACCCAGGTAAAACTGATCATTCTTTGTAAATGGCAAGGCATAGAGCGAATCCATAAGGCCCATGACCTGCTGTAATGGCGTTGTGGCCTCTCCGTCTTCCTGAAATAGAAGCCTCAAAGGATAAAAACTTCTATCCACGGAAACATTGGACCAGTAATCATCTCTTGGACACTGAGGAAACACAACGATGGCCGGGTAATCTTTTCTAAAGGAAGCATCAGAGAATAACTTGCTCCCGTGAACAAGTTGCTTTTGATTGTCGGCACCTCGCTCACCGGCACCATGCAGAAACAAGAGAACCGGGTAAGCCTGATTTGTTGAGAAGTTTTCCGGGTACAGTATTCGATAATTGAGTTCGCCCAAGTCACTTTTATAAACCCGCGCCTCAAATTCAGGCTGAGCTAAGGCAACAAGAGCGACGAAGAGACAAAAAAGGGATAGAGCAATTTTATTCATAGCTAAAACCTAGTTTTTTAAGTCCTTCTTTTACCTCTGGAGCTCCCATAAACAGCTCCCACAAAAGCCCCGTTCTATAATTCTCTATCATGACAGGAATAGGCCCCTGGTCAATGGCAAGATATCGAGGTAAATACCAGCTATTTTCAACACTGAAAGCATCGTATGGACCATACTCGCCTACCAGGGAATCACGCTCAGGAGCATATAAAAACTTCAACATCTGCATGCTTTCCTCCGGTGTATATGGGAATGAAGACAGTGCGGCTGTCGGCGAAATAACACCGAGATCACGATCCGGACTGTGACCTGCATACCCACGCATGGAATAGCTGGAGGTTAAGCCCCACAATTCAGGCCCATAACCTTCAAAATTATTTGGATTATCCTGACAGTAAGCGTACTGTCCTTTTGCATGCGAAGTATTAAGTGTCCAATAATTACCGTAATCATCTTTAAGGCTTGTTGGATTCAGCCCGAGATAAGAGTAATGCGCCCAAAACAAGGGCCCGACGGTTGCCTCATCTGGTTTTCTATGATTGAATTCCAAGTCATATCCATAATACTTTTGATCACTGACAATACCACCATCCATTGCCCAGCCTTTGTGATAAACTGAGGGTTCAATGCCATGAGTTGGTGATGAGGCTGCCAGAATATAGGTGATGAGGCATTCGTTATAGCCTTTGATTTGATGCTGTTTTTCCCAGCCATAATTCGGAGACCAATGCCAATAAAGTACATCTTGTCCTCCCTGGGTATGCCAGTCCCACTCTACTGTCTCCCAAATTTGATTTATTCGGTTGACCAACGTCTTTTCTCTTTCCTCCTCACCATCAAAATATTGTCTTACGGTGAGTAAACCTTGAATAAGGAAAGCGGTTTCAACCAAATCTCCTCCGTCATCTTTCTTACTGAAAGGTTTTACCTTCCCTGTATTACCATACCACCAATGTGGATATACTCCATGAAATCGATCTGCACTTTCCAGGAAATCTAAAATTTGTTCATATCTGTCTAGTGCTTGCTCCCTGGTGATAAAACCGCGTTCTATCCCCACTAAAATGGCCATTACGCCAAAACCTGACCCACCAGTGGTAACTACGTTTTGATCATTGGACGGATAGATACCATCCATATGAATCCTTTCGCATGCCAGGCCTGAATTGGATTCTGCGCCATTCCAGAAATACTGAAATGTCTGATACTGCACCAGATTGAGGAGTGAATCTTCTGTTGTCTGGCTGGTAGTCGTACTGGTACTTTTTTGTTTGCTTGCGCAAGCGTACAATAGTATTCCTGAGGCCAGGATTAAGCTATATTTTAAGTACTTATTCATATGAAAATCCAAGTTTGGTTAAACCGGCTTGAACCTCAGGGTCTGACATAAATAGATCCCACAGAAGACCTGTTCGATGGTTTTCGATCATTAAGATAATTGGCCCCTGGTCTATGGCCAGGTAAGAGGATGCCGTCCAGCTTTCGGTAATATTAAATGCATCATAAAAACCGTATTCTCCCCAAAGTCGATCTCCAAGGATGTAATAAAAGTGCCTCAGTGCCTTCATGGATTCATCAGGGGTATATGGCATGCTGGACAGTGCAGCCGTTGGTGTCATCACACCTCTGTCATTGTCTGGCGAATGTGCAGAGTATCCGGAATCTCCATCGCTGGCGGTGAGTCCCCAACAGTTCTCAGAATATCCTATATAATTCTTAGGGTTTGCTTTGCAGTATGCCTGATTTATCAGCGTATGAATTCTGTTTTGTTTCCAATAGTCGGCATACTGATCTGAGAGATTTCTAGGATCCAATCCAAGAAATGAATAATGCGCAAAGAATAGCGGGCCTCCTTTATCATTTCGCAGCGGAAGCGTATAATCATAATAAGAATTTCCGGCACTATTTACCATACTGCCACTGCGCGACCAGCCATCCGTATATACCGCCGGATCTATGGTATGAGTGGTGGAAGAAGCAGCCAGCACGTAAACAATGAGCGCCTCATTCCAACCAGTTATTTTGTGGTTTTTCTCCCAACCAAAATTTGGAGACCAATGCCAATAAAGCACACTCTGATCGCCCTGTGTGTACCAATCCCATTCTATCTCGTCTAAAAGCTGGGTGATATCTGTTATAATATCTAACTCCTGAGCATTGGCATTATCAAGGTATTGCCGGACGGTCATAAGACCCTGTGCCATAAATGCTGTCTCAACTAGGTCTCCACCATCATCATTACCACTAAAGGGAATTGCCTTACCACTGGTACCATTGAGCCAGTGCGACCACACACCATGAAATCTGTCGGCCTTGTCTTTTAAGAAAGTCACCATTTTTTCGATGCGATCTATACCTTCCTGTCGGGTAATAAATCCTCTTTCGATCCCCACTATTATGGACATAATACCAAAGCCAGAACCTCCGATCGTGACAGTTTCTCCGCTTGTATTTCTTTCACGTGCCAACCCGCTTGTTGGGTGACCAAAGTCCCAGAAGTATTTGAAGGTCTGCTCCTGAACCTTTGTCAGCAGCTCTTCATCAGAGATTTCGGGAAATTTTAGGGTGGAGTCGAGTTTGGTGAAGAACTCAAACTCATATCCTTCAAAATCTCTATCATCATACTTAATCGTAGGAGATAGGTAGAAGCGATAGTTGCTATAATGTTTTAAGCCGGGACTGGGAATTTGAAAATTAACGACTGAGTCTTTCTCCAAGGTAGCAGTAGGAATAACATTGCCCCCTGAAGAAAAAATAAATACTTCACCTTCTAAAGCCTCAATGTCGATGGGCTGGGAAAACTGAATGGTAAAACTTGAATTAATATCAACATTTTGAATCCTTTCATCTGGATTCACTAATTTCTCATCAATCCAAACGGATTCTATCTCCAAAGGAGGATTGATAGTTTTAAATATTTTTATGAGACCTGGGAAGGCCTCATCATCAACTCCTCTAATCCCCTCACCGAGTGTTATTGTATAATTAGAGTTTTGATAAAGGTCATTTTGTGGTAGGACAGAAACAGTTCTGTTATCATCTAAATAGCTGTAATCCACTTCTAGTAGAGCGCCTTCTTCATCAGCCAGGCTGAAGTTGCTTTCTATTGTTTCCGGCACGATGGATGTAGAAAAGCTAAAAACAATGGGCTGATCCTCCGGACATTCATCTATATCATCAGATAGAAGTGAGACGGTTCCCACTCTCAAAGCCGTTAATTGGATAAAGCCATTATTTCCGCTTGACGGCTGCTCATCATTGCAACCTATCGTGGCAGAAAGTAATAAAATACAGGTAAGGATTAAGATAGACTTCATTGATAAAGTGTAAAAAAATGGGTTCGGGAATAATCCCAGAACCCATTTTCTCTAAAACAAACTAAACATTAAGGTTTTTCTGCGTTGTACAAATCTGTAACATCTTCTGAGGTGAATGCTGAAGAGAAAATTCTGAAATCATCTAGCTCACCTTTATAATGGTTTGATGTTGGTAAATCATAATTTCCATAAGATTCAGTATCCCAAAGCTCTCCTCTTCGTGATTGCACAAATCCGAATGCCAAATCAGGGAACACATTTGGCTCTTCGCCTGAGTATTTCCAACCTACACACGAAGTTTGAGGATGTGGATCATACAACAAGTACTGCTGCTCTTTCATCAATTCACCATCAATAAAAATGGAAGCGGTAAGGCTTGATGCATCGTATGTAAATACCACATGTTTCCAATTATTGACCATCACGCTGCTAAGACCTCCCTGGTTTTCAAGATCAGCTTCGTAGCTATGACCTCTCCAGCCTCCTGTTTCATTGTAGTTTCCATCTCCGTTAAAACTAAATCCTTCTCCTCGGGTATAAGGATCATCTACACCATTGTCTATTTCCCATCTGGTTGATAAACTAATATTACTATACGTACCATTAGCTTCCATTCTAAAACCGTAGAATGCTCCAAGGCCAAATACAAACTGTCCAGCATTGCCTGTTCCACTTGCATTTAGGTTGTCTAGCGTATCTGTTTTCATCCAAAAACTGATGGTCCATCCGCTACGCTCTACCATAAGATCAGAAGCATTATTTACTTCAATAATACTGACATCACCGTCAAACAAAACAGCACTATTTGCTTCGCCGTGTCTGTCTGTAACGTACTCTATGTTTGCCTCATAATCAGGGTTGTACATTCCCGTCTCATCGTTTGCATCTCCATCGAACTTCCAAAAAGCAAGTTGTGAGCTCTCATTCGGTGCAACAACCGGTGCTCTACCACCAGTTTTAAATGTTCTGCTGGTTGATGTAAACGTACCGCCATCAGATGCTTCCAATGCGCCTATTTCCAAAGTGTAAATAGTTCCTCTGGCTAGCTCTTCTGTAGATGTAATAGTCAAAGTAGCTCCACTTGCAGAAACCGTGGTAGCAACATCTGTGATAGAAACCGTGGTTTCAGAAACTGTTTCTGCATCCAGATCTTTGTCAAAAGTAATTTTCACTACAACATCTACAGGCACTCCTTCTGCCGAAGACGCACCATTCAAATCTACTTCCGTCGCTTCACCGCTTAAAACATCCGTTCCTGATGCCATTATGCTTACTATACTAAGTTCGCTGGGTTTCTTATCATCATCATTACAGCCAACAAATACTGTCAGCGCTGCGAGTAGGAATGTTCCTACCAATAGTTTAGTTGTTTTCATTTTCATAAGTTTTAGTTTCAACATTATTGTTTTAGGGTCAATAAAAAAGTTTAATAGTTATCATTCTGTGATATTCGTCCCTCTGAAATATCAATCTCAGATTGGGGAATAGGTAATAATTGGTGTTTACCATCTACAAAACCAAGTGGGCCCATAATTTCAACAGCTTTCTCAGTTCGTATCAGGTCCCAAAATCTGAGACCTTCAAAGGCTAATTCAAAGTTTCGTTCATCGGCAATTATCTGACGAAGAGCAGTCTGGTCTGTAGTAGATATATCGGGTAGGATCGTAGTATTGCCTCCCCTTGCCCGCTCTCTGACTTCATTCAAGTATGGCAGTGCCTCTGCAGACTTTCCATTTTCATTTAATGCTTCTGCCGCCATAAGCAAGACATCCGCGTATCTAATGTTGCGCTTGTTATGACCAAATGACTCTTGTGTGGCTGCCCCTGAGTGCCATACCTTTTGATTGTAAACTTCAATCTCGATGATTGCGCCTTGCTCGTTGTAAGTTGTATCCGGTGTGGGTCCTTCTCCTTCTGTGACTACCCCACCCAATACTTCTCCCAAGAAAATTACACTGGCATCCATCCTTGGATCATCGTTGGCTTGCATCATAGTAATCCAGGAATATGCTGGTCTGCCGAAACCCCAGCCACGATTAGGTGTACCTCTAATGGCCCAGGTATTGGCATATTGATTCCCTCCATTGGCATTATTTTCAGGAAGTGCTGGTATTTCCCAAATGGACTCAACCCCACCTTCATAGTCTTCGCTGAAAGCATCTCCAAAATTTGGCTCAAGTTGATATTGACCAGAATTGATAACCTCCAAAGCCATTGTCTCTGCCATGTCGAATTCACCTCTGAACAAATAAAGTCGTGCCAACAAAGCTTTGGTAGCGCCTTTGGTTACACGCCCCAGATCAGAATCCGGATATTCTGACTTTTCTGGCAAATGCTCTAAAGCGTATTCCAGGTCTGGAAAAATAAGATCCGACCATACGGTTTCGGCCTCTGTTCTTGTAAGATCCAACGGCGCATCTACTGTGGTAACGAGTGGAACAGCTCCAAAAGCACGAACCAATACTGAATATGAGTACCCCCGAAGAAAGCGGGCTTCTGCAACCAATCTGGTTCTAAGTTCTTCATCCATATCTATGGAAGGCACCTCCGTAATTACCAAATTAGCTCTTCGTATTCCTTCATAGACAGTAGCCCACCATGCGCTAATATGTCCTGCAAACGGGTCAAAAGAGAAGTCTTCGAAAGGAGCGGTACTACCTCCATCTCCCGGGTTTGTCCCTTTGGTGGCCTGATCGCTCATGATATCTAAAATCGGAAATCCACCTGCGTGAAAACTCCAGGAGCGCAAAATGTTGTAAACCGCGTTGGTTGCCAATACAGCATCCTCCTCGCTTTCGGGAAAAGTACCCGCAGTAAGCTGAGCTAGAGGAGGTCTATCCAAGAATTCTTCACCACAAGAAAATAATGTTGCGAACAGAACTGCGAATGTTATTGCTTTTAGTGTCTTCATGATTAAAATGTTACGTTTAGACCAGCACTGTAAACTCTTGAGATAGGGTAAACTCCAGTATCCAGGACTCCATCAAGTGGGTTAGATGCGCCCAAGTCAGGCGAATACCCCGAATACTTGGTCCAGGTAAAGAGATTAGTACCTCTAACATAAATTCGGGTGGATTGGGCACCAATGGCGCTCAACCATTTGCGAGGCAAATCATAACCTAAAGTGGCCGTTCTCAACCTTAAGAATGACCCATCCTCCACGAAGTAGTCAGAAGGAGAAAAGTTGACCCCTCCTTGTGTTGCTCTCGGGTTTTCGTTGGTCGTCCCTTCTCCTGACCACCTCCCCAAAAAGCGATCTTCGAAATTGGAAAGCGTAGATTGAATGGCTTGCTTACCATTGTATATTTCTGATCCCATTTGCCCTTGAAAATCAAGACTTAGACTGATTCCTTTATAGCCAAATGATGTATTGAACCCATATATAAAGCTAGGGATAGAGTTTCCGATCACGGTACGGTCGTCGGCATTCAGCTTTCCATCGTCATTGGTATCTTCATATATGAAGTCTCCTACTTTCTGTGCAGACAAATGCGGAAATTCATCTAACTGAGCCTCATTCTGAAAAACTCCAGCAACCTTATACCCGTAGAAAAAACCTATTGGCCTACCTACCACAGTTTGAGAAACACGCTGACCCAGACCTATATCTCCGGCTGTCAAAACGGAATCCGCACCTACATCTCCCAGGCTCAAAACCTCGTTTTTAACGAATGAACCTAGAAAACCAATTTGATAGGTGAAGTCTCCTATATCGTCTCTCCAGGAAGTATTAAACTCAAACCCACTGTTTTCGACCTCCGCGGCATTGTATCTTATCGTCTGAAATGCTCCCAAACCAGCATACCCCAGAACTTCCAAGCTCACAAGTATTCCGTCTGTAGTTTTATTGTAATAGTCCAGTTCTGTGGTCAGTCGACCATTGAACATATCAAAATTTACCCCAATATCATACTGTTCTGTTTCCTCCCACCTCAGGTTCGGATTTCCCCCAGATGAAAAAGTAGCCCCTGGGTAGAGTTGCTCATTCACCCCGAAAACTGCTCCTCTACCGGAAGAAATTGTAGAGTACTGATCGAGGTAGCCGATCTTATCGTTTCCTACTATACCCCAACTTGCTCTAATTTTTATGTTGTCAATAATATCAACTTCCGGGAAAAAAGACTCATCAGAGAGGTTCCACCCTAATGCAAATGAGGGAAATACACCATAGCGATTATTGACCCCAAACTTAGACGAACCATCCCTCCTGTAAGTAGCTGTAAACAGGTACTTATCCAAAAGCGTATAATTGACTCTGAAAAGGTAAGACTCTATAGTAGAGTGGCTAGCTCCTGTTGCAATTGCCTCATTTTCCGGCAATCGATCCCCAGCATCTACGTACCAAAATTCCTCGCTATCCCTTAGTAAGTTTTGCCCAGAACCTGTGAGAGACTCTGAACGCACTTGCTGTGCCGTCCAGCCCACCACTGCGTTGACTCTATGCTTACCAAACACCTTGCTGTAAGACAAAGTGTTTTCCCACAATAGGAAGCTTCTGTCTTCGTACTTCTGAGAAATATCGCTTGTCTCATTCTGCTGAAGAGGTGCGACATAAAATGCCGGAGTAAAGCTTTTATTCTTGTCCAACCCAAATGTGAATTGCAAACTAGATTTTGCAGAAAACCCTTCCAGAAATTTATATTCTAAGAATAAGTTTCCTACCGACTCCAAACTTTTCGTGTTGTTATTTGAATAGGCAATTGTCGCAAGTGCATTGGAACTTCCAAACACTTCGGCGAAAGAGCCATCCTCATTATAAGGAGTATTTATTGGCCAGGCGCGTAACGCAGTATTAACAACACCAGGTGCATTTTGCTTGTCTTTGAGCGCTATGGACAAGTTGGCACCCAGAGCTAAATCTTTAGTGATGTTATAAGTCGTATTGATTTTGGTTGTGACACGTTCAAGATCAGACTTAGGAATGACCCCTTGCTGATAGAAGTAACCCAACCCAAAATAGTAATTGACTTTTTCATTTGCACCACTGATCGACGCTGAATATGATCTGATGGGTGCGTGCTTTGTGTAAATTTTGTCTTGCCAATCCGTGTTGGGTAAGATATCCAGGTTGTTGTAAGTTCCCGGAGTAATGTCATTCACATATGTAGCAAACTCTCTTCCGTTCATTACTCCCACCTTGTTGGCAACACTTTCCCAACTTTGCTCTGCAGTTACATTGACCCTCACATCCCCTGACTTACCTCTTTTGGTAGTTACTATGATCACACCATTGCTACCTCTGGATCCAAAAATCGCTGTAGCAGATGCATCTTTGAGCACCTCCATAGATTCGATATCATTGGCGTTGAGAAAATCAAGTGAATTTCCTTCTTCAATGATAACTCCATCAACTACAAAAATCGGGTTGTTATTATTAAGGGTGGTAATACCCCTTAGTCTTACTACAGGCGTGGCTCCAGGATCGCCACTTGTATTCAAAACCTGAAGTCCAGAGACCTTGCCCTGAAGTGCCTGTACCGGGTTGGCATTTGGCACTTTCACAAGATCTTCACTTTTAACAGACGCCACGGCCCCAGTCAAATCGCTCTTCCGCACAGATCCATAGCCTACCACTACGATCTCCTCCAACTCTGAAATATCCAAAGACAGAGCAATGTTGATTTCACTTTGATTGCCAACCACAATTTCTTGAGTGGCATATCCGACATATGAAATCTGCAGGATAGTCTCTGATCCTGACACACTAACTGAATAGTTTCCGTCTATGTCAGTTATAGATCCATTGGTTGTCCCTTTCTCCAGGACACTAGCTCCAATTAATCCTTCTCCCGTTTCTGCGTCTGTAATTGTTCCAGAAACAGTAACATTTTGAGCCTGGAGGCCTATGACGAGAAACATGAAAAACAAAAGCGTAAAAGTTCCTTTCATATTATTTCTTCTTTTTAGTAAATCTGATTTTCTATATATCAAGCTTTAACAAAACCAGCCTTTTATTTCCTTGATTTTGACCACAACCAACTTAGTATTTCTTCCTCCTCATTTAATATGTAATTCCATTCATGGCCTCTACCTTCTGCTTCAAAATACTCTGAATCCTCATTGGGAAGTTCATCTAAGGCAGCAATAAGATCTCTACTATATTTTGGAGGCACAACTCCGTCGTTGGATCCGTGATATAACCTAATAGAAACACTTTCACCATATCTTGATACATGAGCCGGATCATGACCTCCGGCAATGGAGATAGCAGCAGCTACTTGTTCATGTGCATAATAGAGATACTCGATTGTGCCTATCCCTCCCATTGATAGCCCCATCACATAAACCTTTTCTGGGTTTACCTTCTCTGTAGCCTTTATTTCCTTGGTAAGGTCTATGACCATAGACATTGGAAGATCCGGTTCTTCCTCTACAGGAAAATCAAAAATCCACACTCCATCCACTTGTTCTTTCGTTCTTCTAGACCACATATGCGTGGTTGGGCATTGAGGGAAAATCACAAAAGCGGGATAATCCTCCCTGGCCAACTGAGAGCTGAAAGTACCAGGGCCATTTGCCATTTGACTGGTATTATTAGTGCCTCGCTCCCCTGCCCCATGAAGAAAAATCACCAGCGGGTAAGTTTCATCCGATTCACTGTCATAACCTTTAGGGTACATCATCTGATATGGCATAGAGTTCCCATCTATCTCGTAAGTTTTCTTTACGAAAAGGGAATGTCTGGTGGCTGTTAGGTTTATGTGATCAATTGCCCAGGGCATCAACACAAAACTGCCGTTATCCTTGACCAAAATACCTTCTATACTCCCGCTCTCATACGGAATAATTAATTCTTCTATTACCGAACCAGACTCTACACGCACAATGAGCTCATTTCCAGATTTATCGGTTATAGTATGGTCTCCAACCAACATCATTCCTGATGATGACTCCTCAAATTGAACGCTATAAACTTTAACTAATGCTGAGTTATCAGTCTCTTCAATCTGACTAATATCCGTTATTACCTTAGGGAAAACTGACTGATCATCCTTCAAAAAATGAAAGTGCACTGAAGCCGAAGCTGAATCGAGTGCCATACCAGACTGACTCAGCGTGTTGGAGTCTTCCTGATAAACAAGGCCGGTTGCCAAAACAAGAAACTCAGTACCTTCAATCATATCACTCAAAAAAGCACTCTCATCAAGTAATACCGCTAAAGCTTCGTCACTTTGTAAGAATATCTTGCCATCAAAATCTACTGATGTAACTGTTGCCTCGAAAATTATGGAATCACTGATAAGCTCCCCATCCACAAAAAGAGCTTTAGACTCTGCTAATGTGTGCGTTTGCTCCCAGTTGATTTTCGTCTCTTCTTCCTCTGACTGCTCAGGCCCCATTGAGCCGTTTTCATTACAACTGATAATCAGAATAGCAATCAAGAATGAAATCAAAATGGAAACACGATTATTATGAAATTCTGATTGTATTGAATAATTCATTTGAATCTATTTATTGCAAACGTTTTCTTATAATACAAGATTATCAATTTCGCACTCAACAACCAAAACATTTTCCTCGCACCAAATTAGAATAATACAAAAGAACGCCAAGAAAAAAATAGAGAATACAAAAAATCGTTACGCTTTAATCACAACCTATTTTGTTATAATTAAATTATCAAAAAGAATTTTTTAAAAAGAATATATCGCTTTAAACACACGATTTGTTCAAATAAAAATTCTTTAAATAATACAAATAAATTTTCAGGAATTTTGGGGTTCCTTCACCTTATTGAAGATTTTGTACAGTTTTTCGTTTTCCTGGGAAGTTTTGGAGGCGATCTTTTTCTTAAAACTCCACACTGTACTTTTTCTAAGACTGAGCATTTCTGAGAGCTCAGATAAAGAATATTGGTCTTTATTCATGGCCTCATAAAAAATGTAGAAAGCCTTGCTAAGCGGAAACCTGATATTATGAAAGAGGGTGTGCGTAGTTGGGGATTCCTGATAGCCACATTTGGTGCAACGCCTACTATATTTCACTGTTCCTTCGCTAAAAGTATGGTTGCTACATTTGGTACATTCATAGCCCTCACCCCACTTATAATCTGACAATATCTCAAGGAGTTCGAAATCCTCTTCGAAAATGTTCAGAAATTCATCATAAGTGAGTTCCTTGTTGAGCAATCTTTCCTTTTGAATAACCTTGATATCGTTGCTCAATCTGAAATTATCTAAATCAAGCAAAGTGTTGATTTCGCTTATTTCCAGCTTTTGCCTTTCCAGCTCCTCGTTCTTCTCTCTCAACTCCTTGGTTCTTTCCGCTATTTGATGTTCCAATTTCGCATTTAACCTATCCTTCAGCTTAGAGTTGTGCTCATGCTGAGCCAAGATCCGTTTGTAAGCTTTATCTCTGTTGTTCTTCAAAATCCTCACCCTATCGCTCAATGCAAATGACAGGAATAGCATTTCCAGGACAAAGGCAATATGCAAGCTGTAATAGCTGGTGATATAAAATGGGATGACGGAAAGCATCAACAGCGCCTTGGTGATAAAGCCAAAAAAGAGCAGACCAAAGGCAACAATAAAGAAACGAGCCGGTTTGTAGCCACGGAGATAGACCGACACACTCGCAACGAAAATAATGGCGAGCGGAATAATCTCAATGCTCCTATGCTGGAATAAATCATGATTCCAAAACAGTGCAATCAAAAACCAAATAACACGAAGCACTAATACGACAAGGAGTATTTTGTTTAGCCTGGGTGACCTAATATTTGTGTTCAGAAATTTGCGTGCAAACAAGATCGCCCAAAATATCAACAGAAACAGCGCCACTCCGTGAGCTATCTGATTCCATTCAGGCCTATAAGGCCATAGGTACTGATATCCAACACCATCCACACTCATGGCATAAACACCAACACTCAGAATATAAAATGTGTAATACAGGTATCTAGACTCTTTAATAGCGAAGAATATCAGCGTATTGTAGAGTGAGATAATCATGATCATCCCATAGAACAGTCCATACACAAAGTACTCAACCAGGGCATATTCAATAAACCTATTGTAACTCCTGATGGCCACCCGAATGTCAGCATATTCATGACTATGAACCTTGATATAACACAGGTAGTAGCCTGCGTTTGGGAGCGGCACTTCAAAGTTTTTATGCTGAAAGGGTTTGGATGGAAAATAGTTGAGATCACCCATCACATACGTGGTGAAGACACTATCCTGCTCATACACCAAATGCACCTCTAACTCATCAATGGTCTGATCATAAAACTCGATAAGGTAGTTTTTCTCTATATCTGTAATCTCAATGGCCAGCCTCACCCAGTAGGTCGATGATGTGTTATAGTCTGTGGGCTTGGATTGGGGATTCAGACGAAATTTCTCCTGAAATTCCTGTTTAGTAACGTCTTCCAGAGTGAGAGTGGAGCTGGTGTCTTCATAATACCATAGCTGATCCAGACCCATCAATATTTCGTTCGTTTCTGATGAAACAATGATCGGCTGAAAATAAAACTGAAAATTGAGTAAAACGAACAGTAGCATAAACATGAAAGCTAATCCCTAAAATACAGGATATTCTATTATCATGCACGCAAAACTAACCCTAAGCCGGACTGATTACGCCTTGGTTTTTCTGGATTTGACTGACATCACCACCGCCATGGCGCATGCCATTATCAACCCTCCCAGAGTAAACCCATCAACAAGTTTTCTGGAAAAATCAACCCCTGAGACTTTCTCCACTACATACTCCACGAAAGAACTGGACATCCCTCGTTCGCCAAGAGACCTTTTTATATCCCAGTGCCAATCCGTAAGGGGGCAATAGCCTAGCACACCTTTATACAACCCAATACCAAACCAGGCAATCAAGATAAGAATGAGTAGCCCGGCATGAAGCCGACGTGTCTTTGGAAAAGCCCATCCCGACAACACGAACAATATTAAAGCCGTGTGAAAGTAGGTTAAGAAGTAATCTAGAAATACAAGCATCCCTTTCTCCTGACTAAAATAATGCCAAACTACAAATTCTATTCCTTTAGAATTGGCTCTAGCACCTCAAGTCTTCCATCCACATCATCAGGGCTTTGTAAGCCCAGAATTTTAGCCATGAGCGGAAAAACATGTATGTTTTCAAATTCTTCGATGTTAATTCCAGATTTGAAGGAGGGTCCCTGGGCTGCAAACAATGCTCCCATATCATCATTCGTATAAGGATTAAAACCATGCGTACCACCCTTGACAACTTGTGGCTTTTTCAAAATAACAAGAGGTGCCTCCGTGTACAAAATCAAATCTCCCACCCTATCACCAGCAGAAAGATGCAGCCTCTCTGGAAGCTCTTCAGGCTTCCATGCTGCAATTCTTCCGTCAGCATTGATAATTCTTTGAAGTTCATTAACCTGACTCGAATCTTCACAATAAATCATCGGAGGAAAGCTCCAGGTCACCTTACAGTCCGATACATCCACTATATCACAGAGCACCACTCCTCGGCTAATTTCAGACATGCCATGATCTGCTACCAATATCACATTGACGGGCACATCTACCTCTGCTAGCTGATCCATAAACTCACCGAACTGCTGATCCAGGCTCAAGACAGCCTCCTCGGTTCTTTTCGAATTGGGACCGAAGCTATGACCAACATCATCAATAATAGAAAAATACGTAGCTATAAAGTGAGGCCGCTTTGCTTCCGGAAGCTTCAACCAATCTACCACCTTTTCAAACCTTTCCTGATTGGGTACTGAACCATCATATGGCTTCATGTATGCAGGGATACGACCACCTATGGCAGCCTCAGACCCAACCCAAAAGTAAGATGCGGAAAGCATCCCCGCCTCTTCTGCCAGCACCCACAAAGGCTTACCTCCATACCATGCGGCATCATGCACTGCTTCCTGGTCTCCCACTTTGTAGGTG
The DNA here is from genome assembly GCA_039944535.1 of Cyclobacteriaceae bacterium. Taxonomy (GTDB): domain Bacteria; phylum Bacteroidota; class Bacteroidia; order Cytophagales; family Cyclobacteriaceae; genus JAMZMI01. The sequence goes on along the minus strand of JBDUYP010000009.1, from coordinate 53,241 downwards.
GCATCCTTTTCCCTACTGTAAAACTCGTTGCTCACCAGTCCATGGGTAGAAGGATACATCCCGGTAACAAGGGTGTAATGATTTGGGAAAGTTTTAGATGGAAACGAAGGAATCATCTTGTCGGTGGTGACTCCACTTTCCATAAACCTCAGGATATTCGTAGCACCATACTTGCGAGCATAGTCATACCGAAACCCATCAAAAGATATTAACACAACATAAGGCTGATTCTTAGCCCATTCACGGTTTGTAGGAGACTCGTGCTGATCACTTTGTGATGATGAAGAGTTTGTTGCGCAAGAGTATAAAGTTCCACACAGAACCACTACCAATATGTATTTGACCATACTCAAAATTGTTCCAATTTTAATTCAGAGAAAAGAGATCAATATTAAATGAACAATAAAAAACCCACCTTAAAAAAGGTGGGCCGAATAATTATCAATTTTATATTATAACCATTGATAGCAACTGCAACCAATCAGCAACATCCCTATTGGAACTTATATACTTACTTCTGAAATACTATAAGATCGGAGTGTTGCGGAGTGTTATCTAAAATTGGACTGGAGTAGATAGATCCAATCCCTATTAAGAGAAACACAATTAAGGCTATTAAATATCTGAATTTTCGCATTGTTTGAGCTGATTGGTTGAAACAAATATAATCTAAATTTTTAAATAACACATTATCAAAGGATTAACTCTATTTAGCGAATCAAATTCTAATTAAATACCACTAAGAGACTTGTATGAATGATATTAAAATTCATAAAAAAAGGCCCAAAACTTACGTTTTGGGCCTTCCACTTATCTTAAAGGTCTACTATCACTTCACCTCAACCAAATCTGTTTTTTGAGTAACAGGTGATTCGTCCAAGACTACTTCAACTTTGTCAACCTCTGGTGCTTCTAAAGAAGCATGAGAACCTGAACCAAATATCTCTCCCAAAATCGGCGCAATAACCAAACCTACCAGGCATGTAAGCTTGATCAGAATATTCATAGATGGTCCGGATGTATCTTTGAATGGATCACCGACAGTATCGCCTGTTACAGCTGCTTTGTGAGCTTCTGATCCTTTGTAAGTCATCTCTCCATCGATCATAACTCCCGCTTCAAAAGATTTCTTGGCATTGTCCCATGCACCACCTGCATTGTTTTGGAAGATGGCCCAAAGAACACCAGACACTGCCACACCAGCCATATAACTTCCGAGAGCCTCAGGCCCCATGGCAAAACCAATGATGATAGGAGTAACAATGGTCAACGCACCTGGCAACATCATTTCTTTGATGGCCGCTTTTGTCGAAATATCCACACACTTACCGTACTCAGGCTTACCTGTGCCCTCCATAATACCAGGGATTTCCTTGAACTGTCTTCTTACCTCCTGAACCATTTCCATGGCTGCTTTACCTACTGACTGCATGGCCAAAGCAGAGAATACCACAGGTATCATTCCCCCGATGAATAGCGCCGCGAGTACATCTGCTTTGAATATGTTGATACCGTCGATACCCGTGAAAGTCACATAAGCCGCAAATAGTGCCAGTGCAGTAAGGGCCGCTGAAGCAATCGCAAAACCTTTACCTACGGCCGCTGTAGTATTTCCAACAGAATCCAGGATATCCGTTCTTTCTCTTACTTCTTTTGGCAATTCGCTCATCTCAGCGATACCACCAGCATTGTCAGCGATTGGGCCGAATGCATCAATGGCCAACTGCATCGCTGTAGTAGCCATCATGGCAGAGGCAGCTAGTGCAACACCGTAAAAACCTGCTAACGCGTATGATCCCCAAATAGCTGCCGCAAAAAGTATGACAGAGGAAAAGGTAGAAACCATACCAGTAGAAAGCCCCGCTATAATATTAGTGGCAGCACCAGTTGATGAATTTTGAACAATATTCATCACCGGCTTCTTGCCAAGCGCAGTGTAATATTCTGTAAATAATGAAATCAGATAACCCACAGACAAACCAACCAAAGTGGCATAAAACACATGTCTGCTTGGGATGTTTTTCACACCCTCTCCAAAAAACTTCATCCCCACGATCGTTTCAGGGAGCAACCAATCGATCAAAAACCAACCAGCAACAGCAGTGATCAATATAGATATGATGTTTCCTGTATTTAAAGCCTTTTGAACTTCGTCTTCTTTTGCGTTTTCATTTTTTACGTTAATAAAAAACGTTCCGATTATTGATGAAATAATCCCTACACCTGCAATTACGATTGGCAACAAGATTGGGCCAATACCTCCAAAAGTATCCAGCACCATCCCTGCATCGGCCATATCTTTAATGATATAATTACCGAGCACCATTGATGCCAATACTGTAGCAACGTAAGAACCGAAAAGATCAGCTCCCATACCTGCCACGTCACCTACATTGTCACCTACATTATCAGCAATAGTTGCCGGGTTCCTCGGATCATCCTCAGGTATACCCGCTTCTACTTTACCCACAAGGTCAGCTCCTACGTCGGCGGCTTTGGTATAGATACCTCCGCCCACACGTGCAAACAACGCGATAGACTCAGCTCCCAAGGAGAACCCTGCAAGTGCTTCCAATACGATAGTCATATCTCCTGAAGTAGTCCACTGACCACCCATAAACCATTGGAACAAAAGGATAAAGAGCATGCTCAATCCAAAGACCGCTAGGCCTGCAACACCAAGTCCCATAACTGTTCCGCCGGTGAAAGACACTTTCAGCGCTTTGGGTAAACTTGTTTTTGCAGCCTGGGTAGTTCTCACATTGGCAGCCGTGGCTATTCTCATACCGATGTTTCCTGCCAAAGCAGAGAAAACCGCTCCGATCACAAAGGCCACTACTATAAACCAGTGGGTGGTTTCTACCAGTGCGGAGATAACTCCTAAAAGAATCCCTGCCAAAACAACGAAAATGGCCAAAACTCTGTACTCAGCACTCAAAAAAGCAAGTGCTCCTTCACGAATGTGATTGGCCAAATCCTGCATTTTTTGATCCCCTGCATCCTGCTTGTTTACCCACTTAGATTTTATGATCATGGTGAGTATTCCTACTAGCGCCAAGGCTGGCACCAAGTAAATTATATTGGTCATATTTTAATGATTTTTTAAAAAGATGTGCAAAGATATAAGAGTTGCCAAATTATAAAAATGACAAAAAAAGTATTCCCACAGCCACAAAAAACCGTGTCGGGCATACACTGAATTAATGTAGTTTTCAATTTTAATAAATCTACCCGCTCAAGCGTGCTCCAAATATTTTAAAAAAAAAGCAGATTTGACCGCAAGTATTTTTGACAATATGCGTCTAACCTATCAACTAAATGTAATTTCTTATGAGATACCCTTTAACTGTTATCCTTTTGTTGGCCATATATACTACTATTTATTCGCAACCTCCTGGGGGAGGAAGACCCGGGAGATTTGATCCCGCCGAAATGGTGAAGCGTGAGCAACAGAATGTAAAAACCAAAGTAAGCGACCTGAGCGAAGATCAAATGATTTTGATAGACGGCATATATGAGGAGTTTGCGGTGACCATCACCGAAACCATGGAAGAAGGCCGGAACAGTGAAAAAAGAGAAGATCTCAGGACTAAAATGCGCGCATTGCGAGAAGAGAAAAACGAACTCATGAAAGATGTACTGAATGACTCGCAATACGCTGAGTACGAAAAAATCATAGCCGAAGGCAGAAGAAGACCCAATCAGTCAAAGACTACCGAAGAAGAAACCTCTAACTAAATCATGATCAACTTTCGTCCTCTTATTCTGACAACCATACTTTTTCTTTCTTTTCGTGCATTTGGTCAGACCGCAGTATCAGGAAGAATCATTGATTCAAGCGATGGCAGTGCAATACCCAGCGCTTTAGTTCAATTTATCAACATCAAAGATTCTGTAAAGTCAGAATATACGGTTTCGGATATGGATGGAAACTTCAGCATCCAAAAACTGGATCAGGCATTTTACAGACTCAACATATCCAGCCTTGGGTACAAACCCAGCTCCCGGATACTGCGCGTCATAGGAGAGCAAATGGATTTGGGCACGCTGAGTTTGACAGAAGACGTGACTGTACTAAGTCAGGTGGAGGTCAAAGGCGAAGTAGTAGCCGTAGAGATCAAAGGCGACACGGTACAATATAACGCTGATGCATACAAGGTAAACCCAGACGCATCTGCCAGCGATCTGGTGAGTAAAATGCCCGGCATAGTGGTAGATACAGATGGGGTAACGGCCAATGGTGAAAGTGTAGAGCAGGTATTGCTGGACGGTAAGCGATTTTTCGGTCAGGATCCATTACTCTCCCTCAACAACATACCGGCAGAAATGGTGGACAATATTCAGATATACGACGAACAAAGCGATCAGTCCCAGTTCACCGGGTTTGACGATGGCAATACCACCAAGACCATGAATGTGGTCACTAAAGAAAACAAACGAAATGGGCAGTTTGGAAGATTATACGCCGGAGCAGGTACAGACGAAACCTACAAGGCCGGAGGAGTACTCAACTCTTTCAACAAGGATCAAAGAATCACCTTATTGGGTATGAGCAACAACATCAATCAGCAAAATTTCAGCAACCAGGATTTGGCAGGTATTGGTGGATCTGGAGGCAGACGTGGTGGCAGACGCTCCGGAGGCAATCAAAACGTATTGACAGGCAGCCAGGACGGTATCACCAAAACCAACAGTTTCGGGTTGAACTTCACCGACAAATGGGGAAGCAACACGAATTTTGAGGGAAGCTATTTCTTTAATCAGACAGAAAACAGCAACAACACCCTGACCAACAGAGAATCTTTTTTGACCGACCAAACACAGTATTACAATGAAGACAGCCGCTCCTCTACTGACAATGTAAACCACAGGATAAACCTGCGTCTTGACCACAAGATCAACGACAACAATAACTTACTCGTAAGGTCATCCATTGGTTATCAAGACAACCTCGGAGAGGAAGCAACCATTGGAATCACCACCAATGAAGCCGAAGAACTTATCAACTCAACCAACAACACCTACAGCAGCCACAATGAAGCCCTGCGCTTATCAAACAACCTGACTTTTCAGCACAAATTTGAAAAAATAGGTCGCACAGCTTCACTGAGTCTGAGCAACACGCTCAACCTAACTGATCGCAATAACAGCTATCAGGAGATGGACTCTACACTGCTTTACCTCACCGATGAGATCAACAACTCATGGTCCACACAACTCACCTACACCGAGCCTGTAGGAAACAACGGACTCCTGTCCGGAGCTTACAAACTCACCACCAACAAACGAAACTCAGACAAAGACACCTATCTGGAAGACACGCAAGCAGAACAGAACGAGTTGCTCCCTTCATTATCCAGCCACTTCAACAGCGGTTACACCACGCATCTGCCGTCTATAGCATTTTCAAACAGGTCGTATGGGGGCTTCATCAATACCGAAGTTTTTTACCAGCACGCCACACTCACCAATGAGCAGTTTTACCCTGAAGAAATTGGCCTAAGCACACACTTCAATAGCTTACTGGTATCAGCCATGGGGCGGTTCGATTTGAGCGAAAAGACCAAGCTGTTTGCGAGATACCGCACCAGCACCAACGAACCCTCCGTGAGTCAGCTACAAACTGTCATTGACAACAGCAACCCTTTGTTTCTTTCCGTAGGAAATCCATCTCTGGATCAAAGCTATTCGCATGATCTCATGATCCGGCTAAACAAAAACAACATTGACAAAAATGTCACGCTGGCCAATTTCACCAATATCAAATACACAGAAAAATACATCACCAATGCTACCAATATCCTCCAGACAGATTCAACGCTGCAAGACGACATAGTAGCTCAGAGAGGTGCTCAAATCAGTCAGCCTATCAACCTAAACGGCTACTGGTCTATCAGAAACAACACCACTTTCAGCACCCTCATCTCCCCTATCAAATCAAACATCAACACCACACTGGGGCTCTCTTACACCCGTCTGCCAGGGCAAACGAATGATATCAAAAACATCTCCAACACCTATTCAGGAAACGTAAGGATAGGACTGGTAAGCAACATCAGTGAGAAAATAGATTATAACCTATACTACAACCTGAGCGCCAACAAGGTATTCAACAGCATACAAAGCGATTCGCAAAGCAGATACTTTACTCAGACATTTGGCGGTAAACTCAACCTGATCTTTGGCAAAGGATTTGTGTTTCGCTCGGACATCTACCACCTCAATTACAATGGTGTTTCCAGCTCATCGGATATCAATTACACTCTATGGAACATGAGCGTGGCTAAAAAATTCCTGAAACAGGATCAGGCCGAACTGGAGTTGGCGGTATTTGATCTACTCAAACAAAATCAAAGCATAGATCAGCAGGTGACATCCTCCTATCTGGAAGAAACGCAGACAGAAGTTTTGCAACGCTACTTTATGCTTACGTTCACCTATCAGATTCGGAGTTTTAGGTCATAGCAGCCCCTTCTATCTCAAATCTGTCTTGGCGTTGATGTAATTCAAAAACTCACTTTTTACGTTTTGGTCTTTGAACTTGCCGTCAAAATAAGCCGTACCGGTCATACTATTGGTGTCGCTTACTCCTCGTGAGGATACGCACATGTGCGTGGCATCCAGCACCACAGCCACATCTTCAGTTTGTAGGACTTCCTTGAGTTCATTAGCGATCTGCATGGTGAGTCGCTCTTGCACCTGCGGACGCTTGGCGTAGTACTGCACCACCCTGTTGATTTTGGAGAGGCCTACTACCTTGCCACTGCTGAAGTACGCCACATGCGCCTTGCCATAGATAGGCACAAAATGATGCTCACAATGCGAATAGAACGTAATGTCTTTCTCCACGAGCATCTGATCATAGTTGTATTTATTTTCAAAAAGCTTCGCCTTGGGCTTGTTCTTTGGATTCAAACCGCTGAAAACCTCCTCCACATACATTTTGGCCACACGCATAGGCGTGCCTTTCAGACTGTCGTCCTCCAGATCAAGCCCCAGGATATTCATGATCTCAGCAAAATGCCCGGCAATCAACTCCCTCTTCCTGTCATCATCGAGCACAAAAGCATCAGACCGCATCGGTGTTTCATCCGAGGTGCCCACATGATCCATTTCCAAATCTTCCACCTCAGGAGGGATATTCGACAAAGTTTCTTTCTGTTTCATACAATCTAATCTTTAGGTCAAGGTGCTCGTCTATCGCTCCTCGAAGCTTATTATATATTACCACCGCGATGTTTTCCGCTGTTGGGTTCAAATTTCTAAATTCTTCTGTATCCAGGTTCAAATTCTTATGATCAAATTTTCGGATCACCTCCCTATTGATCAAATCACTCAACACCTTCATGTCATACACATATCCCGTTCTGGGGTCTATCTCACCGGTCAGCTTTACCACCACCTCGTAGTTATGTCCATGCCAGTTGGGGTTGTTGCATTTGCCAAACACCTCATCGTTTTTGGCCTCATCCCAATCCGGATTGTGCAGCCTGTGTGCCGCGTTAAAATGTTCTTTCCTAAATACAGATACCCTGGCCATTGGTCAAACTCAGCTTATGAATGTTTAGACAATTATTCTTTGCAAACCGAAAGTACTTAAGATTTGTTCGGCTCAATTACAATTTCATGGCAAATCTCAGCATTTTGTTTTTTTTCACAGTTCTTTTGAATTTAAAGTAGAGCAGGGTTGTTTTGTAGCCTAAACCTCAATTATGGAGATAGAAGAAATAAAGGCGCAGATAGATAAGTATAAAAGCGAGGGCAAAAAGATGTTTACCACATCGTCTTTTCAGACTCACAGCCTCGTGATGCTGCATTTGCTTAGCCGAATCGACAACACGATCCCCGTCTATTTTCTGAATACGGGCTATCACTTTCCTGAATCTGTAGCATTCAAAGACAAAGTGGCTTCCAACTTTGGCATCAACGTACTTGAGGTTAAGTCATCCATGCCACGATTTATGCAGAGAGACACTGAGGGCAAACTGCTTTTCACTTCTGATCCCGACCACTGCTGCTACATCAACAAAACCGCTCCTACTGAGCACCTGCTTAGAAATCACGACGTATGGATCAACGGAGTGCGCGGCGACCAAAGTGCCGTGAGAAAAGCCATGACCACAGAACAACCCGCTCCTTTCGATTCTATCCGGTTTCATCCCATGCTCGACTGGAGTATGAAAAAGATATTTGCTTACATTCGCGAACACGACCTACCCCGTCACCCGCTAGACGCCAAGGGATACATGAGTATAGGTTGCGAGCCGTGCACAAGAAAACTCGACCCTGACATGCAGGAGAGAGAAGCACGCTGGTATGGAATGAACAAAGTGGAATGTGGACTTCACACTGATTTAGTAAAAAAATGAACGTATTGATAACTGGAGGTGCCGGATACATTGGTACCGAATTGATTGGAAAGCTTACGCAAAATCCTGCCGTGAAACGAGTGGTCGTCTATGACAACCTGAGCAGAGGCACGCATTCGTTATTTACCGGACCTAAGTACCCCAACCACGAAAAAATCAAGTTTATAGAAGCCGAACTGCTCGACTCCCGAAAGCTCAAAAAAGCGCTCGAAGGAATTGATGTAGTCTATCACCTGGCTGCTAAAGTGACCACACCTTACAGCAATGTAGATGCGCATTACTTTGAGCAGGTCAACCACTGGGGTACCGCTGAGCTGGTTTACGCCGTAGAAGAAAGTGACGTAAAACATCTCGTTTACATAAGCAGTATCGGAGTGTACGGGTCATCTACGGTAGAAATAGACGAAGACACGGAAGCCAATCCACGCACCTTCTACGCCATCTCCAAATATCGTGGCGAAGAGCACGTTCGCAGACTGGAAGACAAAATCAAAACGCATATCATCCGCTGTGGCAATGTGTACGGCTATAGCCGGAGCATGCGTACCGACTCGGTGATCAACAAGTGGATCTTTGAAAGCAATTTCAATAATCAAATTTCTATCCATGGCAATGGAAAGCAAAGCAGAGCCTTTCTTCAGATAGACCTGCTGTGCGATGTGTTTGATCAGCTCATGACCAAAGACGTTCCTTCCGGCGTTTATAACCTGGTGGAGCGCAACATGACCATGATGGATATAGTGGACATACTGAAAGCCATCAACCCTCCTTTGGAGTTTATCTTCATCAACCAGCACCTCAACCTGAAGTCTATTTCTGTGAACACAGACTTGAGGCTAGCTAAATATGTAGACATCAGACCTATTTCTACTTTTGACGAAGAGATGAAGGCTTTCGGCGCACAGTTCGCTTTTTAAGGGCTGCACCTTTACCGTATGCGCACCCGCCAATGCGAGCCGAGTGAAACACAGCAGGGTCACCCTGACTAGGCGTCCCCGAGCTGTCGAAGGGTCATCATTGTGAGCGAAGTGAAACGTAGCGTAACAATCTCATCCATCTTCAAAGTAGATTGGATTCCCTTCCGGCGGCCAGGGGAATGACCTTCAAGATTTGAGAATATTCTAAATCCAAAAGTCACTCCCTTGGGAGTCTTATCCATCCCATAATTCATTACAGCTGACTCTATGCCGTCATTGACATCTAAGCATAAGATTCTTTCACCTTCGTGTCTCAGGTTCAGAATGACGGAAGGTAAGGGTGGTGTCTTACACTTCGACAGGCTCAGTGTGACACCAGAGTTCAGGATGACGTTCTTCTATACCGTCATTGTGAGCGAAGTGAAACGTAGCGTAACAATCTCATCCATCTTCAAAGTAGATTGGATTCCCTTCGGGCGGCCAAGGAATGACCTTCAAGATTTGAGAATGTTCTAAATCCAAAAGTCACTCCCTTGGGGGTCTTATCCATCCCATAATTCATTACAGCTGACACTATGCCGTCATTGACATCTAAGCATAAAATTCTTTCACCTTCGTGCCTCAGGTTCAGAATGACGGAAGGTAAGGGGAGTGCCTCAGGGTGGTGTCTTACACTTCGACAGGCTCAGTGTGACACCAAACACCAGAGTTCAGATGACGTTCTTCTATACCGTCATTGTGAGCGGAGTGAAACGGAGCTAGCTCGATTGAATCGTCCTACTCTTAAAACAGTCCCAGGTGAACCATTGTTGCTTCCAGTATGCCATTGGGCAGTTCAAACCCCGCAAAGAACACACCTACCCCGAAAACTTTGTTTTTGTCTTTCACTACAGTGAGAGCCAAAGGCAAAAAACTAACGGACATCAAAGCATAAAACACCGCAAAAAGGATACAAAGCAGTATCAGCAGTCCATAGCTTTGGGCAAAGTAAATAGCAAAAGAAAGCGCCGTAATAGCTAGAACAGCTAGTAAAATGGAGAGATAAACAGACCTCTGCTCCACCATTCGGCTAATAGGGTAACCTAAGATGGCCACTATCAAAAGGATGCCCGAAACCAAAGCACTCCCACCAAACCCAAACACCGTGAAACTTTTTGCTTCAAACCATAAAGGAAACAAGTTGAACATTACCGTAGTGGCAATACCAAATCCAACACCCAGAGCCAAAGCATAGGTATAGTCAGATTTGCCTACTTCTTGTTTGGGCGGCACATCCAGCATATACTTTGAGTTGTTTCGCAACAGTAGCCCACTAAAAAACACAGCCACGCCACCAACTACAAAGGTCAGTGGTGCACCCAGAAAGGTGATCAAATCAACAATCACAGGTTCTATGGCGTACAGCAATCCGTATACGATGGTAAGCATAGCCATTGCAGTAGGTAGTTTTTTTACCGGAACAAATACCTCTATAGTAGATATAGCCGGACTTGTAAATAGCGCCATCGAGAATAACCAAAGCACAATCAGTCCCGGCAGAATCCACCTGAAAATAGGGCCCGGATCAGTGAATAGCGTAAAGGCTGTGGCCATAAAAATCATGGAAGCAAAACTCACTCCGGCCGAAATGATAGGCAGCCGATGACCCGCATTCTTTCGAAACTTATCCCCCATTTTTCCGGCTATCATAGGTGTGATCACCAAAATGATACCTTGAGAAATAAATAAAAAGAGGGTGAGATCTGTGAAACTGTATTTGCTTAGCAGAATCGGCTGATAATTATAGTAAGCGATCCAACCGATAATGACTGAGGTATATAATAGAGTCAGTGATAAAAGCTGCTTCCAAAGCACATTCTTCTTTTCAACATATTTCAATTTGGAGTTGGAGACATGCCCAACAGTAGGTGCTGAAATCATAATAGCATTAATGTTTGATGGTTGATTGAGTTACATTTAGCCAATGTACGTGCTTAAAAGCCAAATTGGATTCCAATTGTTTAAAAAATTCAGATGTCCGTTATTTATTAGACTCTTAAAAAGAGAGGGTTTTAGTTACAAAACTATCAATATCAAAGGATCATTTCTGACTCACACTTTTGCTTTTTATACCCACCATGGAATCTTGTTTGTACTAAAAAACCATAGATTTGCGCTTCATTTTTATTCCCAAAAAAGGACATCAGTTAAATGAGCATATCTACTAAATACGATCCTGCCAGCATTGAAGACAAATGGTATAAACACTGGATGGAAAACGGTTTTTTCAAAGCCGAAGTAAACCCGGACAAAGAGCCATACAGTATCGTCATACCTCCTCCCAACGTGACAGGAGTGCTTCACATGGGGCACATGCTCAACAACACCATTCAGGACATCCTGATCCGCAAGGCCAGAATGGAAGGAAAAGAGGCCTGCTGGGTGCCGGGCACAGACCATGCATCCATCGCCACTGAAGCCAAAGTAGTGGCCATGCTCCGCGAAAAAGGCATCAAAAAAAGTGATCTCAGCCGCGATGAGTTCATGAAGCACGCCTGGGAGTGGAAAGAAAAATATGGTGGAATCATCCTGGAGCAGCTGAAAAAATTAGGTGCTTCATGCGATTGGGATCGCACAGCCTTCACCATGGATGAAGGTTACTACAAAGCTGTCATCAAGGTATTCGTTGACCTACACAAAAAAGGCTATATCTACCGTGGGTTGCGCATGATCAACTGGGATACCGAAGCACAAACTGCCCTATCGAACGAAGAAGTGATCTACAAGGAAGACGGGGAAAAGGCCACCTTGTATTCAGTTCGCTATCAAATCAAGGATACAGAAGAATATGTGACCATTGCCACAGTAAGGCCCGAAACCATCCTGGGTGATGCGGCCATTGCGGTAAATCCTAAGGATGAAAGATATACGCACCTGGTTGGGAAAAAAGCCATTGTTCCTTTCGTAAATCGTGAAATCCCCATCATCACCGATGAGCACGTGGAGCTTGATTTTGGTACCGGATGCCTCAAAGTCACCCCTGCTCACGACCCCAATGATTATGAAATAGGTCAAAGACATGATCTGGAAGTAATAGACACCATCAACCTGGATGGCACACTCAATGAAGCCTGCGGCATTGACAAATACGTGGGGCTGGATAGATTCAAGGTCAGGAAACTGATCGTAAAAGACCTGGAAGAGGCCGGCTACCTTGTGGGCACTGAAGACTTCATCACAAGAATTGGTCGCTCAGAAAGAACCAATACCGTAGTGGAGCCGAAGCTTTCGCTTCAGTGGTTTATCAACATGAAGGACATCTCCAGAAAAGCGCACGCCGCTGTGATGGAAGACGATGTACTACTCTTTCCTTCAAAGTTCAAGAACACCTACAATCACTGGATGGAAAACGTACGCGACTGGTGTATCTCGCGCCAGCTGTGGTGGGGTCAGCGCATCCCGGCATATTTCTACGGTCAGGGAGAAGACGATTACGTAGTGGCCGAAACCACCGAGGAAGCACTGCAATTGGCTAGAGAAAAGTCAGGAAAGGCTGATTTGGATGTTGCCGATCTAAAACAAGACGAAGATGTGCTGGACACCTGGGCCTCATCATGGCTGTTTCCACAAGCAGTATTTGACGGCTTCAACGACGACTGTTTTGACAAAGAGACTGGCAAAATCATCAAAGGCAAAAACCCTGATCTGGACTACTTTTACCCTACCAACACTTTGGTCACTGCCCCTGAGATTTTGTTCTTTTGGGTAGCCCGCATGATCATTGCCGGTTATGAATACAATGGCGAAAAGCCATTTAAGAATGTATACCTCACAGGTATAGTTCGAGACAAAAAACGCCGAAAGATGTCCAAATCGTTGGGTAACTCACCTGACCCTTTGGATCTGATTAAACAATATGGTGCCGATGGTGTAAGGACAGGGATGCTCTTCTCCTCCCCTGCGGGAAATGACTTACTGTTCGATGAGAAGCTGGTAGAGCAAGGCCGAAATTTCTCCAACAAAATATGGAATGCTTTCAGACTGGTCACCGGGTGGGAAGTAAAAGACATTGCCCAGCCAGAGGAAAACAAGATGGCCATAGAGTGGTTCGAGTCAAGACTCAACCAGTCAATCGCTGAGCTGGAAGATCACTTCGGTAAATTCCGGATGTCAGACGCACTCATGACCGTGTACAAGCTCGTATGGAACGACTTCTGCAGTTGGTACCTGGAGTGGATCAAACCTGAATACCAACAACCGATAGATCAGGTGACGCTTGACAAAACCATTTCTATCTTTGAACAACTGATGAAAGTGCTTCACCCATTTATGCCGTTCATCACGGAGGAACTGTGGCATGGCGTGAAGGAAAGATCCAACGATCCAATCATAACCTCAGCATGGCCTCAATCCGGAGCGTTTGACAAAAATATTTTGGCGTCCGCCGACCTTCTTTTTGAGATCACTACTAACCTAAGAAACCTGAGAAATAGCAAAGGCCTGTCTCCTAAGGAAAACCTGGATCTTTTAGTGAAAACGGAAAATGAAACGGCCATCAAAGCCATTTCCGCTTCTATCCAGAAGTTGGCCAATGTATCGTCGGTTTTTTTGGCAAAAGCCAAGCCAGACAACTGCTCCAGCTTCGTATTGGGTGGAGATGAGTATTTCATCCCACTCAACCTGGAAATCGATGTTGAGGCGGAAAAGCAAAAGCTGGAAGAAGAGCTGAAGTATGCCAAAGGATTTTTGATGTCAGTAGAGAAAAAGCTCAGCAACGAGAAGTTTGTGAGTGGTGCTCCCGCTCAGGTGGTGGAGAACGAGAAGAAGAAAAAAGCCGATGCTGAAGCTAAAATCAAAGCGATCGAGGAGAGTTTGAGGTCATTGTGATCTCAAATTCTCGCTGCTATCAATAGGTTCAAATCTTTGTAACCCAGGTTGAATTTCTTCGCCAAATGAATGTTGGTCACGCTACCTCTGTAGGTATATACGCCCTTCATAAACCAGCGATGCGTGAATATCATTTCATCAACGCCTCCGGCTTCAGCTATGTGCAGCAAAATCGGTGTGAGTATGTTCGAAACTGCCACGGAAGCCGTGCGCGAAACCCTGGAGGCCAGATTTGGCACACAGTAGTGTATCACATCATATTTCTTATAAGTAGGCCTTTTGTGGTTTGTCATTTCGGAGGTAGCGATGCACCCTCCCTGATCTATACTCACGTCAATAATCACTGAGCCGGGCTTCATCTCGGCCACCATTTCTTCGGAAACCACACAGAGGTTCCGGCTCTTTTCAGGGCGCAATGCCCCTATGACCACATCTGCATTCTTCATAGCTCGTCCCAGTGTTGCATTGTCAATGGTGCTGGTGTGAATCTGGTGTCCCAGGGCATGCTTGATTCGTCTGAGTTTGTAGATGTGATTATCAAAAATCTGAATATCGACACCCAAACCAATACAAGCTCTGGCTGCATATTCCGCTACGGTACCCGCCCCCAAAATCAAAACCTGAGTGGGTGGCACACCCGTAATACCGCCAAGAATAACCCCCTGACCATCACTGGTATTGCTTAGCAGTTCGGCCGCTATCAACATAACAGCAGAGCCTGCAATTTCACTCATCGCCCTCACGAGAGGCAATCCGCCCACTTTATCTTCTATAAACTCATACGCCAGACCAGTGATCCGTTTTTTGTTGAGCGCCTGTATATAATCTGCAGATTGATGACCGGTCTGAAAGGCTGAAATGACCGCACTTCCGTCTTGCATCAGCTCGATTTCCGTTAAGGTCGGTGGCTCCACTTTCAGGATCAGATTTGCCTGATAGACCTCCTTTGAGGTATAGACAATTTTGGCACCCGCCTCGCTGTACTCATTGTCAGAGAAATTGGCAGATGCGCCAGCACCAGCCTCTACCCACACCTCATGTCCATTATTCACCAGCACATCCACGGACTCTGGTTTCAGAGCCACACGGCTCTCCTGCAGAGATATCTCCTTTGGAACACCTATGAAAAGTGAATTCTTTGAACGTTTGATCTTTGCAGGGGCCTCCTGCGTGTACAAACTTTGCTCTCTGGCCAAGTCTGCAAAACCTGATGTCTTTTTCTCTGCCATAGATTTAGGCTGGAACGCTAATGGTCAATTCCCGGTGATTATTCTCTACTAAATTAATATTTATTTCAAGGTGTTCTTCGGGAATCAACTCATTTATCTTATCGGGCCACTCTATCAGGCACGGATCGCCCGAATAAAAATATTCTTCAGCACCGATATCGAGCGCCTCCTGAGCGCTTTTGATGCGATAAAAATCAAAATGATAAACAGAATCATCATTTTCATCACGATACTCATTGACTATAGAAAATGTAGGCGAACTGGTCTCGTCCTGCACTCCAAGAAGCTCACAGACTTTCTTGATAAAAGTAGTTTTGCCCGCACCCATTTCTCCGTTGAGGCACACCACCGGATAGTCTTTCAAGAGTTCTTTTAGCTTTTCGGCCGGCTCGGCCAATTCGTCAATAGTCTTTATAGAATAAGTAATCATTTCGGGTTCAAAACTACATAAGGAATGATCATTTCCTCCATGCTCATCCCCCCGTGCTGAAAAGTATCTTTATAAAAATTGACGTAGTAGTTGTAATTATTCGGATAGGCGAAGAAGATATCTTCCCTGGCAAAAGCAAAAGACGTACTCACATTTACCTTCGGCAATCGCAAATCTTCGGGATTTCTAGTTGAGAATACTCCTTCCTGATCAAAAGCGAGGTTTTTCCCCTGCTTATACCTGAGGTTTGTATTGGTATTTCTGTCACCAATGATCTTAAAGGGTTTCTTCACCCTAATAGTACCATGATCCGTTGTGATGACCACTTTGACATCCTTGCCGGCAAGAAATTTAAGTAAATCAAAAAGCGACGAGTGTCCAAACCATGACTTGGTCAACGAACGATACCCTGATTCATCTGGAGCCAACTCACGGATCATCGCCATATCTGTTCTTGCATGCGACAGCATATCCACAAAGTTGAACACAATGGCATTAAGATCATTTTTCAGAAGGTTTGGCGCATTATCAACGAGGTTTTTCCCGTCTTGTGCCTTTATGATTTTGTTATAAGAAAACTTGATGTCCAGCCTTTCTTTCTGAATGTTCTTTTCCAGAAGGTCCTTTTCAAAATTATTCTTTCCTCCTTCTTCGTCTTCTCCACTCCATAGTTCCGGATATCTTTGTTGGATTTCCAGAGGCATCACCCCGGCAAACAATGAATTTCGGGCATAAGCCGTAGTGGTGGGCAGTATCGAAAAGTAATTGTCTTTTTCCTGAATATTGAAAAATTCAGCAATCTCCGGCTCCAGAATTTCCCACTGATCAAACCTCAGGTTGTCTATCACGATCAAGAAAACCGGTTTTTCCTCTTTTAGCAATGGAAACACTTTTCGCTTCAATAATTGATGCGATAAAATAGGACGATCAACATCCGGATCATTGAGCCAATCCTCATAGTGATCTTCTACAAAATCACAAAACCTCTGATTGGCCTCCGTTTGCTGATTGGTCAGCACCTCTCCCATACTCTTGTCTTCGGTACTGTTAATTTCCAGTTCCCAATAGACCAACTTCCGGTACAGGTCAGACCAGCCCTCATGATCATCCAGGTCCTGAACCTCCATGCTCAGCTTCTGAAACTCCTGCATATACCCCTGATTGGTTTTTTCAGAAATGATCCGCTTGTTATCCAGTATTTTTTTTGCCGAAAGCAATATCTGATTGGGGTTGAGTGGCTTGATCAGGTAGTCCGCTATCTTCGAACCAATAGCCTCTTCCATAATTTGCTCTTCCTCACTCTTTGTGATCATCACCACCGGAAGATTCGGATGTGTAGATTTAATATAATTTAACGTTTCCAGCCCTGTCATTCCCGGCATATTCTCATCCAAAAAGACCAGATCGAAAACTTCATGATCTATTTTCTCCAAGGCATCAGCCCCACTATTTACTGGCACTATGTCATATCCTTTCTGATTCAGAAATAGAATATGAGGCTTCAGTAAATCAATTTCATCGTCAGCCCAAAGTATTTTATAGTTCATCTATGTGTTTTTTAGCGTGTTTTGCAGATTTTAAATTTAGATCACTACCGCAGTGTCTCTTTTGATCTATTTTTGGAATATTAAACAAAAATCAAACCCAATTCTCTTTTGAACAAAAAGAAAATCCTGAATGATCCCGTTTACGGATTCATTACTATCCCAAACGAATTGATCTTTGATATTATTGAGCACCAATATTTTCAAAGGCTCAGGAGAATCAAACAACTGGGATTGACAGAACTTGTTTATCCAGGTGCTCATCACACTCGCTTTCATCATGCCATAGGTGCCATGCATCTTATGCAGCGCACGCTGGACAATCTGCGGAGCAAAGGTGTGATGATTTTTGATGCAGAATACGAAGCTGCCCTCATTGCCATTCTCCTTCATGACATTGGCCATGGTCCCTTCTCCCACACACTGGAGTTCAGTCTCTTTCAGGATGTGCAGCATGAGCAGATTTCGCTTTGGCTTTTTGACAAACTCAACAAAGAATTTGGTGGAAAGCTGGAACTGGCACGGCAGGTGTTTACGGGAAAATACCACCGCAAGTTTCTGCATCAGCTGGTTTCCTCACAGCTGGATGTGGATAGATTAGATTATCTGAAAAGAGACAGTTTTTTTACAGGAGTACACGAGGGCACAATCGGTGCGGAGCGCATCATCAAAATGCTCAATGTACACGAAGACAGACTTGTAGTAGAGGAAAAAGGGATATACAGCATTGAAAACTTCCTCAACGCTCGCCGGCTCATGTACTGGCAGGTTTATCTGCACAAAACATCCGTGGCGGCTGAGTCCATGCTTATTTCATTGATCAAAAGAGCCAAACTGCTGACGCAGAAAGGAGCTGAAGTGCCGGCTACTCCTGCTTTCAGCATCTTTCTGGAGCGAGATATCACCAGACAAGATTTTTTCGAAGATGAGGAACTGCTTGAGGTGTTCGTACAGCTGGACGACACTGACATCTGGGGATCTATCAAGCAGTGGCTATTTCATGAAGATGTTATTCTCAGAACCTTGAGTAACGATCTGCTCTCAAGGCGGCTTTTCAAAATCATTTTGTCCAATGACAAAATAGAGAAAGAACTGGTGGATAAAATTCAAACTGCAATTGTGAAACAGGGTGTTTCAAAATCAGACTCCAAGTACCTCATTCAAAAAGGAACCATAAGCAATGCCGCCTATATCGTGAAGGATGAGAGCATTGATATCCTCATGAAAAATGGTGACGTGATGGATGTGGCCAAAGCCTCAGACTTACCAAACATTACCGCGATTAGCCGGATAGTGAAGAAGCATTACATCAGTTTTCCTAAAAATCTAAAATTCTAAGCATGAGGATAGAGGCCAGAGGATTGGGCAAGCGATTCAACCGGGATTGGATTTTTAAAGATTTGAATACCACGATTGAATCTGGAAGCAAACTTGCAATAGTTGGCCCCAATGGTTCCGGAAAATCCACCTTACTCAAGATTCTGGGTACTTACTCGATACCCACGCGTGGAGAAATTAGTTATCACAGTGAGCATGGACAGCTTTCTACTGATGACATTCAGGTTAGAATGAACTTTGCCGCACCCTACTTCAACTTGATAGAAGAATACACACTAGCAGAACAGCTCGCCTTTCATGCTAAATTCAAGGAAGCCGATGGCGATATTCAGACCATGATAAAAGATGCCGGACTTATCAAAGCACAGCATAAATTCATCAAAGATTTTAGCAGCGGCATGAAACAAAGAGCTAAACTCATCATGGCCTTCGGTTTTGCTGCGGACTTGATTCTACTTGACGAGCCTACCTCCAATCTGGACGAAAAAGGAATCTCCTGGTTTGAATCATTGATAAAATCCATGGCGTCTCAACCGACCATTATTATGGCATCAAACCTACAGCAGGAGATCAGCTTATGTGATTCTGTTATTTCTATCGAAAAAAATCAAGGATAAAATACGAAATTGTGAGATTGATCGTTGGGTCTTCGATCGTGCCTTCGCAGTTCAAACTTCTCAATTTTTGCTAGGTTTAATTGCGAAAATCCGATATTTTTACCTAATTAGAATTTTTAAATGAGTTAGAAACTAAAGAAAACATGAAAAACATCACACAATTACTTACCGCATTAGTGTTCGGTTCACTTTTGATCTTCGCTTCTTGCGGAGGAGGAAAAGATGACCCTAAAGTTGATCCAGCAGATGCAATTGGAGAGAATCTAGCAACTATTGCTGGAACACCATCATCAGTAACACTTGATGGAGAAAGCAGAGCAGAATGGTCTAGCACTACCTTCACTTTCACGTATGACAAGGATACTAACACTGGAACAGTTGCCATTGCTGACGCTCCTACTAACGATGGTGCTGACGCAGTTTGGGGAACAGGTGGAACTTATTCTCTCAATACTGATGGAACAGTTGCGTCGTTGAACGGAACAGATATTTCTATTAACGGAAAAAAGCTAACGTTTGACGTAGCAGAAGGATCAGGCAGAGCTGCAGTATTCTACGGAACTTGGGTATTCGGCTTCTAATAAAGAATTAAGTTAATTAAAGAAAGGAATGGTTTTCACCATTCCTTTTTTTTTGTCCTATTTTTGTAAGAGCTATGGTTTATCAGGACAAATACTTTGATCAGGACAAAAACACCATCCTTCGCGCCGCGCAGGGCTTTGTGGAGCCACAGTTATTGTCCTATTGGGTGGAAAGAGCACTGGAAGGCTACAACATCAATGAAAACCCAATGGGTTTGGTCGATGATTTTATCCTGCAATTACAAAGTATTGATTCCTATGATACTTCCTTCCTGACAGAACTCTACACCATTCTGGCCGCTATATATAGATTCAAAAAAGGAGACAATCAATTAGAAATCATCTGGGATGGCAGGAGCCATTATGAAGTATATGCAGAAAACTGGCGCGAGGAGTTTGAAAACTGGATGAATCACTTCTGTAACCAACCGGAAGTTTATAGGGCCATCATCAAGGTGTGTGTGCTAAAACAAGGCACCAACAACAAGTTTCTATTTTATGGAATCAGAAGAGTTATTCTCAACTACTTCAAGGTGGAGATAGGTAGAAACAAGATGCTTAAGAGTGCCTGATCTCAAAAGAATCAAAACCTTCGGCGGTACTCTCCTCCTGCTCAACTGAACTAACCTTCGCAAATTGAGGCCCTTTCTTACTCCAGGCTACTAAGTTATATAGGCGCTCTGCTTCACCCTCCGCATGGATCAAAACTGAGCCATCAGATTCGTTGCGCACCCAACCAGTCACACCAAGTTCATCTGCCTGAGTCTTAGTAGAAACTCTAAAAAACACTCCCTGTACTTTTCCGTAGCACCTGATATTGATCGCTCTCATAGCTCAAATATAACAATCAGCCTCAATGTGTAAGGCCGCACTGTTTGCAGAATTTCTTCTTGCCATTCTTACGTTTCTTTGGCGGCTTCTTATGGCCAAAGTATAGCGGGTCAGAATATTGAGGCTTATCTGCCAACCTCTCCTGCTTGCGCTTCTTTCGCGCCACCTTCTTCATCCGTTTGCGAAACTCAGCAGTTTCATCATCGGTTTTGTTACTGTTTTTCTTAAAGATAGATTTGAAAAACCCATCGTTGGATTCCTTTTCTGCCCGATACATCGGTTTGGGCATGGTGGGTGCTTCAGTATCACGCGTAGTTTGCGCATGAGCATATGTACCCACCACGATAAAAATTAGACAAACAACAAATTTTCTGATGTTCATTGAGCTACATTTTGTTATCCAACGACAACTCTTTTAATTATTATGCAAAGGCGGATATAGGCGCGAAGATATCAGCTATATATTTTCTTATCAAATTGACAGCTTAAGGTTTAACATGAAATCTCAACTACAATTTATTGACCATATTTGCGTTCAGCTATTTTGGTCATGAAACACATTCTTTTCTGCATTCTACTTACGGCTACATTTCTATCATACTCTCAGGAGTACACGGAAGGGCACATATCCAAGCAAATAGATCTGGGAGTAGATCTGATGGAAAAAGGTGAATACAAGAGCGCAGACGTAGAGTTTCGATCGGCAATGGGCAAGCTGGATGTGCTCCCATCAAATCTGGCATACTATTTTGGAAGAAATAGCTTTCACCTTGAAAAATATAAGCAAAGCATCAACTGGCTGAATAAGTACATCCAATTAAAAGGGACTCAAGGCAGGTACTACAGTGAGGCCGTGAAATACCTACAACTTGCTGAAGAGGAATATCTGATAATCAGCAGACAAGCTCAGGAAGAAATGGCCTCTGAGCTGTCAAGCGGAGAATATGACTGTGGAGGGCTATCAAAAATGATATGCCCTGTGTGTCATGGCAATGGTGTAATTATGAAGAAAGGCCCTTTTGACTGGGTTTATAAAACATGTCCGTATTCTGCCGGCGAATCTTTTCTAACCTGCGAAGAATATAACCTGTTCATGAAAGGGCTACTCAGCCCCAAGGTTGAAAACTAACGGGGAATTACCAGCCCAGTATATAGCCAAAAATCAAAGGCGCTACAATAGTCGCATCTGACTCTACAATGTATTTTGGTGTATCCACATCCAGCTTACCCCAGGTTATCTTCTCATTTGGCACAGCACCGCTATACGAACCGTAGCTGGTAGTTGAGTCGGATATCTGACAGAAATAGCTCCAGAAAGGAATGGTCTCCATCTCCAAATCCTGATAGAGCATCGGTACTACGCAGATCGGAAAATCTCCGGCAATACCTCCTCCTATCTGAAAAAACCCAATTCCTTTATCTTCTGCATTTTTTATATACCAGTCTGATAGGTACATCATGTATTCGATACCAGACTTCATGGTTGATGCCTTCAGTTCTCCTTTTATACAATAAGAAGCGAAGATGTTTCCCATGGTGGAGTCTTCCCACCCTGGCACCACGATTGGAAGATTTTTCTCCTTGGCAGCCAGCATCCAACTATTTTTGGGGTCAATCTCGAAGTATTCATCCAATGCTCCCGAATCAAGAAGCTTGTACATGAACTCATGCGGATAATAACGCTCTCCTTTGTCTTCAGCATCTTTCCATATTTTGAAAATATGTTCCTGAATCCTCCTGAAAGCCTCCTCCTCAGGAATACAAGTGTCAGTCACACGATTCAGGCCTTTGTCTAGAAGTGCTCGCTCATCTTCGGGTGTGAGGTCTCTGTAATGTGGAATGCGCGTATAGTGGGTATGCGCTACCAGATTCATGATGTCTTCTTCAAGATTTGCGCCCGTGCAGGAAATGATTTGCACTTTATCCTGACGGATCATCTCTGCCAGAGAGATTCCGAGCTCTCCGGTACTCATAGCTCCTGCCAGGGAAATGAGCATTTTCTTACCTGAGTCGAGATGAGCAACATAGCCCTTTGCAGCATCATGAAGTGCAGCGGCATTGAAGTGCAGGAAATGCTTCTCTATGAAGGAGGTTATCGGTTTGTCTGACATAGCAATTGTTTTGTGCAAATATCACACAAAAGTAGGTATGGCAAATCTAAATTCCTGAGAAGAATAAGGATAGTAAAATGAGCACCACCAGCGTCAATATTGAGAGCCGGATAAATGCCTTCTCATCTCTGTTTTCTGATGTTTGTTTTTCCACGGTGAAATGTTTGGGTGCCTTGGAGAGACCCATTATTCAGCGAAATAGTTGGAACGATTAGTTGAATTGGTAGCGGATTCCGGTCTGAAGACCAAAACTAGATGGAGCTGCTTCAAACTCAGAGCTGTTTTTGGTCATATTGTCCAGTGACCTTCTGTAGTTCGGCTCTATTACTATATTGAAATTTTTCACAAATTCATAACCGAACTGTACGCCCGCCAACCCCATAAAACTAAGCTCTTTATAAGGTGAGTTTGAGCCAGGGCCTATTGTCACTTCAGCTAATTGATTGTCAGGATCTGTTATCTTATTGCCAAGATACAGGTTAGCGGCAACACCCGCCTTTAGCTCAAGGCTAAACCTACTATCCAGCAGTTTGTAACCTGCCTTTACAGGAATGCTGGCAAACTGAAAAACGTTTCGCAAATCCACATCCTCATAGTTATACTCAACCACCTCATCGGCCTGTGTTGCGCTGCGTACCTGAGATACCTTTTTGAACTGAGAAGTAGCCGCTATTGGGTCCACCAATCGCGTAGTGGTCACAACGACATTCGTATTGTTGGTCGCATCTGCTTTCATATATTGAAAGCCACTTTGCACCGTCCATTTATCAGACAACTTAAGCCCCATGTTCATTCCAAAGGAAACAGTCTGACCGGCTTGCATATTTTCTCTGACATCAGGCGAACCAGCATCTAATGCTTCGGTATTCGTAGCAGAAAACTGAGCATTGGAATTGAAGGCCAGGCTATTGTCTAATAAACTAGTGCCGCTGCTCTGGAAATTGGGATCAAACGTACCTGAACTAAAATCAACACCTGCCCAGTATTTTTCATCAAGACTTTCATTTTTTGCTTTTCGCGCATTGAGCATAGAGGCTACTCTATAAAGACGATCAACCACATCGACCGATGGCAAATCGGACGCAGGTTTAATGGCTTCTATCACGATCAATTCACTTTTTGAACGCAGATCATATAGATTTTCATCAATAAGAAGGGCATTTGATGGAGGCATTCCTCCACGATCAATTTTGCCAGAAGATTGGTTTGATGCAAACAGTCTATTTGAAGACAAATTACCTACAGCACCACCGGTAGCATTTTCTGGTACTTCTATTCTAGTGTTATTATTTGCCAGTTGAGGGTTGTCCACTTCTATTTCAGCTATGGTTCTTGAGTAGGAGTTGGAGCTGCTCACCAACTGAAAAAACCCAATAGTTGTGGCCAGAAGGAATATGGCTGCTGCAGCCCACCTGTAATAGATAGATTTTCGCTTAAACAGCAGCACCTTATCATGAGCAAGCGCACGATCTATTTCGCTCCAAACTATTCTTGGTGGCTCCTGCTGGGCTCCATCAAAGGCTTCACGCCATTCCCTTTCGAAAATATCCTCAGTTCTCCCCTGCTCGTCCATAATTTTCTTTGCTACTTTCTAAAACCCACTTTTGTAAAAGGCTCTTGGCCCTGGCATACTGAGATTTTGAGGTACCCTCGCTTATCTCCAACATAGTTGCAATTTCGTGGTGTTTAAAACCTTCAATTGCATACAGATTAAATATCACCTGACATCCGGTTGGTAATTTTCTTACCAAATCCAGCAATTCTTCATAAGAAAGGGAAGACAAGGTTAAATCCGATCCGGACTGTCTTCTCAATTCATTTACGTCCACCATCGGGTAGAGGTATAACTTGCTCCTCTGATAATTCAGCGCTGTATTGATCACTATCCGCTTGATCCAATACCCCAGCGAGGAATCCTTCCTGAATGTCTTGATGTTTTTAAATACCTTAATGAATGCCTCCTGAAGAATATCCTCAGCCTCCTGCTGCATTTTTGAGTAGCGCAAAGCAATAGGATACATACTTCTGCTGTATGAATCATACAATTTTTGCTGCGCCTCGCTGTTTTCTTTGCAGCAACCTTCAATTAATTCTTGGTCGGTGACGGACATTCAGGCTATTTTAGTTTTCTTAAGACTCTAATGAGTGTAAAAACGTTGGAACTGCTTTTAACAAATTTATGAAATATCGCCTTCTATCTCTATTTAGTTTATCTGTATTGATTTTAACAAGCTGCGTACCAGTATCGACAACCAGCTACAATGCAGGAAAAAAGCTCCTTTTTGACAATGTTGATTGTGAAGATAATGTAGGAATGGTTCAGCTGTTCCCTTTTAGTCAAAACCTACAATCTGAGCTGGAAAACCCGGTTTTAGAGGTAGGTAATGAAAATGGCTTCCTACTTCAATTTGACCTTTTCGAAGAGAACTATAGTTCTCTTAATGTCCGATACATTCATTGTAACAAAGACTGGACACCATCCGGCCTTTCTGATATACGATTCTTGAATGAGTATAATTCTTTTGCGATCAACAACTATCAGTACTCTTCAAACACGAGAAAAAAATACGTGCAGTACGCTGTTCAGCTGCCTTCACCTCATATTTCCGGCAATTATCTGGTCGTAGTGTCGAATAGCAATAGCAATGATGACATCATCTTTTCCAGAAGGGCATTGGTGTATGATAGAACGGCCAACGCTCAAGGGGATATTCAGATGAGCTCATCTGTGAAAGAAAGAAAAACCAATCAGCAAGTAGCTTTTTCGGTCAATTACAGTGGACTTAACAACGTGAATCCGCTTAGAGATATTTATGTGGTTCTATTACAAAACCACAATTGGGATGTAGCCTTAAAAGAACTGAAACCAACACTGGTCAGACATGACGAGTCATATTTGGAGTTTCATCACTTCAACTCAGAAAACAATTTTCCAGGGGCAAACGAATTCAGGTATTTCGACTTGAGGTCAATAGATTTTAAAGGCATGAATGTGGCCAATGTAAAAAAAGAAGAAGGTCGCGTGTTGGCTTTTCTCGGCACAGACAAACCCCGTGGTTCATTGGCTTATAGTCAATTGATACAGGATCTAAATGGAAAATACTTTTTAGTAAACTCCGATCCCGGTGATAGCCAACTCCAAAGCGAATATGTAGATGTCTATTTTGAATTAAAGTCGGATAAAATAGCGGGTGAAGTTTTTGTAACCGGGCGCTTCAATAACTGGACAAGAACTCCGGAAAACAGAATGATCTATGCGCCGGAAAGAAACTCATACAGAGGAAAAGTCCTGCTCAAACAAGGGTACTACGACTACAGGTACTGGGTAGAGTCCCCCTCCTTAAAACCGGGTTATTTTGAGGGAAACTACTTCCAGACAACAAACGACTATGAAATCCTGGTGTATTACCGAGACCCAATCAACAATTTCGATGAGTTGATTGGTTACAAAAGTATCAAGAGCGAGTTCTAAACATTGAATCTAAAGTGCATGATGTCACCATCATTCACTACATACTCCTTGCCTTCTACAGATAGCTTACCGGCCTCTTTACAGGCCTGTTCGGTTTTGTATTGCTCGTAATCGGCCAACTTGATTACTTCCGCTTTGATAAAGCCACGTTCAAAATCAGTGTGAATTACCCCTGCTGCCGCTGGCGCCTTCCAGCCCTTCTTTATGGTCCAGGCACGGACTTCCTGCACTCCGGCGGTGAAGTAGGTAATCAAATCAAGCAATGAGTAAGCTGCTCTTATCAGGCGATTCAAACCAGATTCTTTCAGTCCATATTCCTCAAGAAACATGGCCTTATCCTCTTCATTGTCAAACTCGGCTATCTGAGATTCCAATCCTGCTGAAACGTTGATCTGGATGGCATTTTCACTAGCCGCCATATCTGCCAATCTCTTGGAATATTCATTTCCTTCAAGGATAGACTCCTCATCCACGTTGGCCACATAAATAATGGGCTTATCAGTGAGCAACTGCAATTCTTTCACCAACACACGGCTCTCCTTCTCCATTTCGAGAGAACGTGCATTTTTTCCTGACTCAAGGTGTTCTTTGAACACTTTCAACACCTCAAGCTCCTTCTTAGATTTCGCATCTCCTGACTTGGCTGTTTTCTCTACGCGCTGAATTCTTTTGTCCACAGACTCAAGATCTCTCAACTGAAGTTCGGTATCAATAACCTCCTTATCGTCTATAGGGTCAACCTTGCCCTCCACGTGAATGATGTTATCATTTTCAAAGCAGCGAATCACATGTATGATCGCATCAACCTCGCGAATATTAGCCAGAAACTGGTTGCCAAGTCCTTCTCCCTTGCTGGCACCTTTGACAAGTCCCGCAATATCAACAAACTCAATAACAGTTGGCACCACTTTTTCTGGATGCACCAGCCCCTCCAAAACTTTTAGGCGATCATCGGGAACAGTGATGACTCCTACATTTGGTTCTATGGTACAGAAAGGGAAATTTGCCGCCTCAGCTTTGGCATTGGAAAGTGCATTGAAAAGAGTGGATTTCCCTACGTTGGGAAGTCCGACAATGCCACATTGTAAACCCATAAATCAGTTTTTGCTTTTAAATACTCTATATCTATTAAACCCTGCGTAGATCTCTGAAGAGGAAACCCTTACGATCGTATAAACAGGAATCGCAGCGATCATTCCGGGTATGCCAGCGATCGTTGCGCCGACAAAAATAATTACAAATATTTCTAATGGGTGAGCTTTTACACTTTTGGAGAAAATAAGTGGCTGTAAAAGAACATTATCAACAACCTGCACCACACCAAACACACTAAAAACCTGAATGATGAGAAATATGGTTTCGTTGTTGAAGGAGAACTCCCCGCCGGTGGAAAGTGCTACAAGAATACCGAAAGTGCCACCGAGAATCGGCCCCAAATAAGGGATCAGATTGGCCACAGCGGCAAATACGGCAATGGTCACCGCATAGTTGATCCCGAAGATGGTAAGCCCTATACTGGCCAGAGTAAAAACGGATGCCATCTGAAAAAGCAGGCCCAACAGGTAATTCGAAAGCAGAGTTTCGATCTTGTAAAGACCAGAAATGAATACCTCAAAATACTGGTTAGGAATAATAGAAATGATCTGACGTCTGATGATGCCATTTTCATACAGCAGAAAGAAAGTGATAAACGTAATGGCCAGCAACCCTACAAATATATTTCCCGCCACGGAGAACATGCCGTTGAGAATCTCTGTCAAGTTAATCCTTCCAAAGAATTGAAAAATACTGTCATGCGCACTTTCAATCAAAAACCCCGGACCTTCAGTGGTCAGGTCATTGGCTATCAGAAAGCTCTCAACGGACCTGATGGGCTTGAACACATTATCGAAAACCGTATCAAAATCCAGGGTAGAGATGACTTCTATCTGATGTGAAATCAAAGGGATAAAAAGTGTAACGAAAGCGGTAATGACACCTATCACGACCCCAAAAGACACGAGAATGGCCAAAGGTCTGGGCATAGAGCGGTTCAACACCTCAAACTTGCTGATCCGATTGGTCATCGGGCGCAGAAGGGTCGCAAAGACCAAAGACAAAGAAATGTAAATGAAGATATTGGAGAAATACCAAATGACTATTGCAAGCAACACCACAAATACACCGATAGCAATTAATGTCTTCCTCATTTCTCAAAAATAAAAAAGCTCTCAAAAAAAATTTCGAGAGCTTCTATTATCTAGTCATTTATATCAGTCCCATTTCAGATCCGAGTCAGAGTCTGAAGAGCTCACGCCCACCTCCTCGTCTACATTGTCAAACTGGGCAAAATCTACGTCAGGAAGCAATTCATCTTTGACATGATTTACAGTATCGTTTAGTGCCTCTACAAACTTGTTGAAGTCTTCTTTGTAAAGGAAAATTTTGTGTTTCTCATAGAAGAATCCATCATCTTTGAACCTTCTTTTACTTTCGGTAATGGTCAAATAGTAGTCGTTTGACTTGGTTGCCTTTACGTCAAAAAAGTAAGTCCGCTTGCCCGCCCTCACTCTTTCCGAATAAATCTCTTCTCTTCCTTTTTCCGTATTGTCTTCCACGATACTTAGGTTTGGTTTGTGATGTTAAGTGTTAAAGTTGTTAAAAAAGCTTTTAAATATAGCATTTTAAACAAGACAAATGCAAACACCTCATATTTATGTACATCTTTACGATCTGAATAGAATGGAGGTAAACAAAGGTTTAACATTGGAATAATAATGGGCATTAAACTTTCGGAGGTTAAACAATTTGAAAAAATAGATTTTCTGGCCAAGCAGCTGGTGGAGGGTTTCATCACCGGACTGCACAAATCCCCCTATCACGGTTTTTCGGTAGAATTTGCTGAGCATAAGCTGTACAATTTTGGGGATAGTACGCGGCACATAGACTGGAAGGTATATGCCAGAACTGACAGGATCTACACCAAGCAGTACGAGGAAGAAACAAACCTGCGCTGCAATATCCTGCTGGATGTGTCCGGCTCTATGTATTATCCAAAGCCAAGCCTCGATAAGATCAAATTCGCAGCATTATGTGCTGCTGCTATGTGTCAGCTCCTCTCCTCCCAGCGGGATGCTGTGCGACTCACTACTTTTTCTGATGAAGTGCTGTTTACAAGCCCGCAGAGTTCTACGGGTTCTAACCTGAATCTGATCTTTAACGAACTCACAAGAGTAATCAATGAGACAGAAGGTGCCGGGAGTACGAATGTTGCCGGCGTACTTCATGAAATAGCTGAGAAAATTCACAAGCGGTCGCTGGTGATTATACTCAGCGACATGTTTCAGAATAATGATAATCTGGACGAAATATTTGGCGCTCTGCAGCACCTAAAACACAACAAACATGAAATCCTGATCTTTCATGTGACTGACCATAACACGGAGCTTGAGTTTGAGTTTGAGGATAGACCATACAGGTTCATAGATCTGGAGTCTAATCAATCTATCAAGGTAAATCCGCGTGATGTAAAGGAACAGTATCAGGAAAGAATATCAGCGCTCTATCATGAGCTAAAGCTCAAATGCGGACAGTATAAAATTGACTTACTGGAGGCTGATACTTCCGAACCTTTCGATAAAGTACTGAGTGCCTATCTGATCAAAAGAAAAAGGTTGAGGTAGATTCCAGTGGTTTCGGATTTTTCTACCAAACACTTTAAAATGTCAGGTGGAAACACCTGACGACACTTAAAAAGAAAAAGGATGAGGTAGAACACAAGCCTCTTCAAAATAGACGGGATGGTGGGGAGAGTGCGGGGCGGAGGCGGACAGCCCGACTAAAGCATCCAAGAATTGAAGGCGATTCTCTCCAAAAAATCAAAATAAGAATTGAGTGGATGAGTCTCTTGCTTAGCAAGAATGACACAAAAAAAGCGGGATAAACCCGCTTTTAAAATATCATTATACACGTCAAACTATACGTGTAGCCAATCTTTTTTGGCTGTGAGTTCTTCTTCGGTCTCTTCATAGTCAGGGTCAGGCACGCAACAATCGACAGGACAAACAGCCGCGCACTGTGGCTCCTCGTGAAATCCGGTACACTCTGTGCACTTGCCAGAAACTATATAATAGAATTCATCAGATACGGGCTCTTGATCTTCGTTACCGTCGATCACTGTACCGTCTTCCATCTCTACTTCGGTGAGATCGGTTCCGTCTGACCATTTCCACTCTACACCACCTTCATAAATGGCTGTATTTGGGCACTCCGGCTCGCATGCGCCGCAGTTGATACATTCGTCGGTTATTATTATCGCCATTTCTTATTCTCCTTTTATTCGGTTTTCAATAAGGGAACAAAAATATTCACAATAAGTTTGCAGCCAAAAGTAAAGGGCATTTAAATGAAGGCTGAGGAAAGGATTTCTGCATTTGTGAAACTGGGTGACACGCTATCAAATCTGGATAGCGATACTAAAGAGGGCATCATTCGCATGGCTCAGCAGCAAAATGCATGGTTTACTCCTGAAAACACGGAGCGTGCCATTGAGGGAATTGCACACATTCTGGTAGAGGAAAAACTTCAGGAATGGCTGAAAAAATACAGTTTGGAATGCGAGATGCCAAAGATTGTGGGTATTGTGATGGCCGGAAACATCCCATTGGTTGGTTTTCATGATTTGCTTTGCGTGCTGCTCTCGGGACACTTTGCGGCTATCAAAACTTCGAAAGACGATACTTTGCTGGTAAAGTGGTTGGTGGGTTTGCTGCTAGATATAGAACCGAGGTTTAAAAAATCGCTCGAACTGAGAGATAGACTGACCGACATAGATGCTGTCATAGCCACCGGTAGTGATAATACGGCAAGGTATTTCGAGTCATATTTTGGACATCTGCCTCACATCATTCGTAAAAACAGATCTTCCATAGCTGTATTGACAGGCAAGGAATCTGTCGCAGAACTGAGCGAACTGGGCAAGGATATTTTCTGGTATTTTGGGTTGGGGTGCCGAAATGTGTCAAAGCTGCTGGTGCCGAAAGACTATAAGCCTGACTTTCTTTTCGAATCTATCCAGCACCTGGAGCCGATCATTCACCACCATAAGTACCGAAACAACTACGACTACAACAAGTCGATCTATCTGGTGAATAGCGAACCTCACCTGGATACGGGTTTTCTGCTATGGCGAAAATCCACTGATCTGGTATCCCCCATCTCTGTGGTGTATGCTCAGGAATATGAATCGAAGGATGAAGTGAATGCTTATATTGAATCACACAAGGAAAAGATACAATGTGTGGTTGGGGCAGGTTTTATCCCATTCGGGAAAGCGCAACTACCAGAGCCCTGGGACTATGCAGATAATGTGGATACATTAGGATTTTTGGGCGAGTTGAGGTAGGTTCATTCTCCTTGGATAGGTTCACTCTCCCTGGCACCCAGCAACAATAGCCGAAAGAGAATCTATCTTTTGCTGCTGTTCCATCAGTAATTCAGCATTATCAGTGCTTCTTTCAACTGCGATGCGGTGCATCCTTTCTGCCTCTCTTAGGTTTTCCTCAGCATATCCTTTCTGAAGATAAGCATAGGTGGTAAAAAATACCGTGCCTAATATGAGTAACACAATGATAATGTTTTTGATCATTTCTTTTTTGTTTGGATTCCAATTAATACGACTTAGAACATATACAAGCCCGACTTGAAATAGGGCATGATTAATCAATTCGAAATAGTCAAAAAGTATATAAAAAAGGAGTTCTGCCATCACAATGACCTTCACGATTGAAGCCAGTCTCCATTTGTTGGGTCTTTTCCAGAATCTTAAAACGGTGAATATGCCAAGAGAAGCAGATGACAAATAAATCATTGTTTGTGCGAGCTCTGGATAAATGTAATAGCTGGAATTAAGCCAAATCCAAACAAATAATGACAGTAGCGATAAGAGAAAGCCGTAAATGTGAACACGGTATTCATTTTCTAACAGTCCGTAGTACACACCTGCGCCACCCACTAGTAGATATGTGACCTCCTGATCGAAATAAATATTAAAGAACCGGCTAATCATATAAATAAAGACTAGTGGCCCTGTGTACTTAATGATACGAGGAATTTGCATGCTAAATACTTAATCGTGGTAGTTTAATCAACATTAATACTTTTCTGCGCAAAAAACCATTCACCTAAATTGTTGAACCCTTCTACCTGAATGATCATCTCACCGGCATCATCCGATAGATAAAAGTCTATTTCGCTTTTTCCCTCCTGATCGGTAGTCACATAAGGATTCCAGTAAAGACACGTCCTGAAGTTAGGGGTCGGGTCAGGCTGGCTGCCGCTATAATCCGAGTTGGGAAACACATGAGATTTGCTTAAGCCATCCACCAGGTTTTCCGGACGAACAGGCTCTCTGGCATTCCCCGATTTTGTGTTGACGATGACTATGCCATTTTTGCCCATCAGGCCGAAACGAAAAAGCTTGTGTGATGCTCTGATAATTTTGATTTGCTCGACATCCACAGGAGCAAGAGACAGGAAAAAATTCGTGTTTCGTATTACAATGCCATCTATCACATAAGTCGGATCCGCTGTAGCTGGCCGATCCAGCGACCTTACTCTGACCACATTTCCGTCCTTTTTGTGTCCGTAATAAAGCGGACGAGCCACTTCTTTGATCAATTCTCCCATAGTTGGGAAGAGTACATAATCTTCTATCTGAAATGTCAGATCGGGCGTCACCTCCTCCTCTATAGACCGAAAAGTTGGCTGATTGTCAATAGAAACAAATTCCGAAGCAGCGAAAAACCCATACGACCTATTGATTATGGCTGTTTCTTTCACAAAAGAAGCATAAGCATCCTGCTCCGTAGATGACTGAGAACCAAGAGCTTTTGGTAACAGCGGGGCTTGTCGTGCGACCCATTCTAAAGAGTATAAGGCAGATCGGCCTATTATATCCATCCATACTACCTCCACATCTTTTCTCCCGTAAGTTCATAAATGAATTTAAGCTTGAACGAAAGAATTGACAACACTTCGTAAGGGTTAGCATAGACCCCATGACCACCATTAGTCAAATGAAGAAAATTAAACTGATTGGCCGAGTAGTCTTGAAGTTGAGCGTAAAACCTTAAACTATTGTGAATCGGAACTCTTGAGTCATTTACTCCACCAACTATCAAGAAAGAGGGATAATTGACACCTTTATGAAGACTATGAATCGGAGAAAGCCTCAAACGTGACTGAAAAGAAACCGAATCCTCAGGATCACCGTACTCAATCCTATTCAATTCGCTGTATCCGGTTGTTTGATTAATCCTTCTAATTAAATCTAAGGAGCCAGAGCTAACCATAACACCCTCGAAAAGATCTGGTCGCTGAATGGCCGCCGCGGAAACGGCAAAGCCACCATGAGAACCACCTTCTAAAAACAATTTGTCTTGAGATGTATATCCCTCTGAGATCACAAATTCCGCAGCACTAATAATATCACTTATTGTATTTTGTTTATTCAAATCTCTTCCTTTGGCTGCCCATTCAGTACCTCTTGCCCCGCTTCCTCTAACACCCGGAATGGCCAACACGCCACCATTTCCTAAGAAATACCTTCGCATCATGGAAAAATTTGGCTCTTGAACCATTCCATAACCTCCATAAACATCAATTAGCGCAACTCTTGACCCATCCCTTTTGAAATCTTCCTTTTCATGAACTATAGTAATCGGTATAATTTCTCCATCATTGGCTTCATAAGAAGTAACCGAAATCTCATAATCATATAGATTTATTGGCTTATAGCTATTCACATCATATGAAATTTCATCCAAGTCAAGGTTAAGCTCAAAACTCATGCTATTTGCATGATAATGTTTAATGTAGCCCTTTGGAATGCCATCAGAATTAATATAGTAGTCTAGGGCCGCTCCATGACCTAGAGGTAGTGAAAGTCGGTCATTACCAAGACTATCGATTACTATACCAAAAAACTTATTGCCGTCCATGTACTCGAGACCATAAAACCCCTTTCCTAGGTATTTTGCTTCATGAAGAACTTCCTTATAAGAATTGACAAAAACCTGATATTTATTAATTCCACTAATATCAAAGCTCAATAGCTGAAACTGAGGACTCAACATATTTGACCTAAACAGTATTGATGTATCCGTCTCCGAAACATAATCGAACTCAAGCTCGAAAGGAGCATCGTACATTGCAATCGTTTTAGTTTTAAACAACGGATCTTCCAAATCTATTACGCTTACAGCCTCGAGCCAATTTGTACCATTTTTAAAGGGGTGAAGAATGATTAACCAATCTGAATCTTTAGGCTTGAGAATATCAAATGTTTTTTTTGACGACTTGTCCTGATTATAGAATAGCAATTTATCATCATCTGGTTTGGCCCAAATTGTGTGATAGCATATTCTTTGATTTTCCCTAATAGATTCAATCTCACTATCAGGTGTATCATATCTTTCATAAACAAAACCATATCCCTTAAATGAAACCCAAGGAGTCATAACACCTGGAATTGTATATATGGTTTCCATTTTTTTTAGGTCAAAAACAATTAATTCAAGCCAATCACCAAAGGAGTGAGATACAAAAACCACCATTACATCCAACCCATCATCCCATTCAACGTTGACAATCGAGGGTCTATCTCCCTTAGTTCTCTTGAAGTCACTTGCTTTTAGCCTGGGCCAATGCGCCTTATCAACATCTTTAACCTTAATGGAGAGAACAGGTGGGTAATACTCTTCGAATTTTACTCTTACTGAGTATTGTTCCGAACTCTCTTCCAAATAACCACTGTTATAATTCCATTGGTTTAATATTTTTTTGAAATCAGACCTGTTGAAATGCTCCCACTTATAATCTTCTTGCTTTTTAATCCAACTCTGCACTGTATCTGACTCCACATCCTCCAGCCACAAGTAAGGATGATCCACTTTCTGGCCAAAATGCTCCGTAAAAGAAACTTCTGCCTCTTGTGCGAGGATCACTGAATTTATAAAAAGCAAAAAGAGA
Organism: Cyclobacteriaceae bacterium; assembly: GCA_039944535.1. Taxonomy (GTDB): domain Bacteria; phylum Bacteroidota; class Bacteroidia; order Cytophagales; family Cyclobacteriaceae; genus JAMZMI01. The sequence goes on along the minus strand of JBDUYP010000009.1, from coordinate 17,927 downwards.
ATGCCTGTGAAAAGGATTTTCGCTGGTTTGGTTAGATGCATGTCAGGAGAGTGATTTCTGTAACTGAAAGTTAAAAATCTTAGGTAAATCACAAAACACACCACACGGTTTTTTGACTCAAAAACATTGTAAACAAAAAAAAGCCACTCCTTTCGGAGTGGCTTTCGCGTATTTATCTGAAAAAGGCCTTAACCTTTGTTCATTTCTTTGATCAGGTTGAGAGCAGATCCTGCCTTGAACCATCCGATCTGACCTTCATTGTAAGTGTGGTTTGTCACGATTGTATCTTTAGAACCATCCGCATGAACAAACTCTAAAGTCAATGGCTTACCAGGAGCAAAGTCCGTAAGATCAAGGAAATTGATAGTGTCAGCTTCCTGGACTTTATCATAGTCTGCTTCATTGGCAAATGTCAATGCCAGCATACCCTGCTTCTTCAAATTAGTCTCGTGAATACGAGCGAAGGACTTAACCAAAACTGCTTTTACTCCAAGGTGACGTGGCTGCATCGCAGCGTGCTCCCTTGAGGAACCTTCACCGTAGTTATGATCTCCCACAACGATAGTCGGTACGCCGGCCGCTTTGTAAGCTCGCTGCACATCAGGCACACCGCCTTCTTCTCCGGTAATCTGATTCTTCACTTTGTCTGTTTCACCATTGAAAGCATTTACAGCACCAGTTAGCGTGTTGTTTGCGATGTTGTCAAGGTGACCTCTGAACCTCAACCATGGGCCTGCCATGGAAATATGGTCCGTGGTACATTTTCCTTGTGCCTTGATCAATAGCTTAGCGCCAGTGATGTTTTTACCATCCCATGGGGCAAATCCTTCCAGCAACTGTAGTCTCTGAGAATCAGAAGCCACTTTTACTTCCACTCCAGAACCGTCTTCAGCAGGAGCCAGATATCCGGCATCCTCTACATCAAATCCTTTTGGAGGCAACTCCCAGCCTGTTGGTGGGTCAAGCTTCACTTGCTCTCCTTTGTCATTGGTCAGTGTATCAGTGATAGGATTAAAGCCCAAATTACCCGAAATTGCTATAGCTGCTACCATCTCAGGAGAGGTCACAAACGCGTGAGTATTTGGGTTACCATCTGCTCTTTTTGCAAAGTTTCTGTTGAACGAGTGAACGATGGTATTTTTCTCTTTCTTATCCGCTCCTTTTCTATCCCACTGTCCTATACATGGTCCACAAGCATTGGTGAATATTTTTGTTCCTAATTTTTCGAAAGCATCTAGAATACCATCACGATCAACAGTATATCTCACTTGCTCAGAACCAGGATTGATACCAAAATCTGCTTTTGGTTTTAGACCTTTCTCGACAGCTTGTTTTGCTATAGATTCTGCTCTCGACAAATCTTCGTAAGAAGAGTTGGTACATGATCCAATCAATCCCCACTCAACTTTAGTTGGCCAGCCATTTTCTGCTGCTTTTTTACTCATTTCCGAAATTGGTGTTGCCAGATCCGGAGTAAATGGTCCGTTTACGTGTGGCTCAAGCGTAGAAAGGTCAATTTCGATCACCTGATCAAAGTATTTCTCAGGATCAGCATAAACCTCAGCATCACCGGTCAAGTGTTCTTTTACTTCGTTAGCAAGGTCAGCCACCTCATCTCTACCTGTAGCTCTCAGGTAGCGTTCCATTGATTCATCATAACCAAAAGTGGAAGTAGTTGCTCCGATCTCAGCACCCATATTACAGATCGTTCCTTTACCAGTACACGACATACTCTGTGCACCTTCTCCAAAATATTCTACAATGGCACCAGTACCTCCTTTTACGGTAAGTATCCCAGCCACTTTCAAGATCACATCTTTTGGTGAAGTCCAGCCATTCAGCTTACCTGTTAGCTTCACACCTATTAGTTTCGGAAATTTTAGCTCCCATGCCATTCCTGCCATTACATCCACAGCATCAGCTCCGCCTACACCAATCGCCACCATGCCAAGTCCACCGGCATTTACCGTGTGCGAGTCAGTACCGATCATCATACCACCAGGGAACGCGTAATTCTCAAGCACCACCTGGTGAATGATACCGGCTCCCGGCTTCCAGAAACCAATTCCATATTTATCCGAAACTGACTCCAGAAAATTGAAAACTTCATTTGAACTGTTCAGTGCATTTTGAAGATCTGCTGCTGCACCTATTTTAGCCTGAATCAGGTGATCACAGTGTACCGTGGTTGGTACGGCTACTTTTGGTTTTCCCGCTTGCATAAACTGCAAAAGTGCCATCTGAGCCGTGGCGTCTTGGCATGCGATACGATCTGGAGCAAAATCCACATAGGAAACACCTCTTTCAAAAGTTTCGGATGGCATACCCTCCGCAAGATGAGAATACAAGATCTTCTCAGATAGTGTGAGTGGTTTTCCCGTAACTTCCTTTGCCTTATTTACTCTTTCGCCGATTGTTTTATAAACGGCTTTGATCATTTCTACATCGAATGCCATACGCTAAACTCTTTTAGGTGTTTAAAATTTTGCTACGAAGTTATCTATTTTGGAAAATGGATGGAAGCTTATTGAGCAAAATTCCTAGCCCAAAATGCTCTTGGTCCAAATATTTAGACAAAACCTCTTTATCTCAACAGTTTCTTCGGGTCAGTGTTTCAAAAAAACATTTAGTCCATTCATGTAATAGCCTGAATCTCTTACGATTTAAACCGCGTAAATTGAAGCAATTGATTCATTGAATTTAAACTTATGAAAAAGCTTTTCACCCTACTTTCCATAGCATTTCTGGCTGCATGCTCCTCAGAAAAACCATTTGAAACAAAAACCATCACATCTGGAAAATACAGTTACCAAACTGTGGTAGGCGACCCCATGAAGGCGCGTATCTATGAATTGGAAAATGGTCTGAAGGTTTACCTAAGTGATTATAAAAATGAGCCGCGGCTTCATGCATACATTGCTGTGGCCGCCGGAGGCAAAAATGATCCCGCCGAAAACACTGGCCTTGCTCATTATCTCGAGCACATGATGTTTAAAGGAACGGAGGATTTTGGCACCATGGATTTCGAAACTGAGAAAATCTACCTGGACAGCATTGAGGCCATGTTCAACACCTACGCCACCCTCACAGACCCGGAAGAAAGAAAAGCTTTTTATGCACAAATAGACGCGGTATCAAACGAAGCTGCCAAGTACGCTATCCCTAATGAGTTTGACAAAATGATAGCCGCAATTGGTGGCAAAAGCTTAAACGCCTATACTAGCAAAGACGAAACGGTATATACGGTGGATATTCCGGCAAACGAAATAGGAAGATTCCTAGAGCTGGAAGGCAACCGTTTCAAAACCATCACCAACAGGTTATTTCATACTGAACTAGAGGCGGTTTACGAAGAAAAAAACCAATCTCTGGACAGTGATGGTTCTAAAATGTACAACACTGTCTTACAGTCGCTTTTTAAAAATCACACGTACGGCACGCAACTTATCATCGGCACCATTGAGCATCTCAAGAACCCCTCCGTTACAGCTATTAAAGAATTTTACGATACCTATTACCGCCCAAACAATGTTGCCATTTGTATCAGCGGAGATTTGGATTACGATAAAACCATCGCACTGATAGACGAGTACTTTGGCACGTGGGAGGCCAATGAAAGCCTGCCAGAATTTAAATACGAAAAAGAAGATCCTATCACCGAACCAATAGTAAAAGAAGTAGTGGGACCTAGTGCGGAAAGGCTTTATCTGTCTTACCGCTTTGCTGGAGAAGGCACACAAGATCAGCTTCTCGTTTCGATGACGGACATGATCCTGAGCAATAGCACCGCCGGCCTCATAGACCTCAACCTCAACCAACAGCAGCAGGTTTTGAACGCCGGATGTTCACCCTGGAAAATGAATGATTACACGGTTCACACGTTTTACGGAACACCTAAGCAAAACCAGACATTGGAAGAGGTAAAAAGTCTCCTGCTCGGTCAGATAGAAAAGGTAAAAAAAGGAGAGTTTGAAGACTGGCTTATGCCTGCCGTAATCGCTGATTTCAAAAAGTCAAAAATGCAGGAGCTGGAAGCTAATAGCTCCAGAGCAGCACAGATGCTCAACGCCTTCACCACCAATCGTAATTGGTCGGAGTACCTTCAGGATATTGACAGGATGGAACGCATTACCAAAGAGCAGATTATGACTTTCGCTCAAGAAAACTATAATGACAACTATGTGGTGGTGTATAAGCGCTTGGGCGAGGATCCAAACAAGCAAAAAGTAGAGAAGCCATTGATCACCAAGGTGCCTCTCAACAAAGACGAAAAATCGGAGTTTCAGGAAGCGTTACTCTCCAAACCTGTAGAGAAACTTCAGCCCGTTTTCATAAATTTTGAAGAGGATATTGACAAATTCAAAGTAAAGGGACTGGAGGTCATTTCTAAGAAAAACAACGAAAACGAACTCTTTCAGCTGGTGTACCTACTGGACGTGGGCAGCAATGAAGACCCTAAACTTGAAAATGCAGTTCAGTATCTGGAATATATCGGAACGGGAGACTTAAGTGCTGAGGATTTCAAGAAAGAACTCTACAAACTGGGATGTGACTTCAGCGTGGGTACGTCCAACGACAGAACATACATAACACTCTCAGGCCTTGACGAAAAGATGGAGGCCGCTACTGCCCTATTCGAAGCTCTGCTGGCGGCACCTGCTGCTGATCAGGCAGCACTGGAAAAACTCATTGACAGAAAACTGCAATCGAGGACAAACGCTAAAAAGAACAAAAATCAAATTCTCTGGAACGGACTTTATAATTACTCCAAATACGGCCCGTCCAACCCTTTTACAAATGTGCTCTCGAATGCCGAACTCACCCAGTTGGAGGCTACTGATCTTGTAGAAATAATCAAGACCATACCGAAGATGCCCCATAGGGTTTTGTATTACGGCCCAAGAAAAGCTGAAGATCTGAAGTCTTTTCTGGAGAGCTATCACAAGGTTTCAGATGAATTCATTCCTCTACCTGAGCGAGTAGTTTTCGAGCCTATGAGCAATGAAAGTCAAAAAGTTTATTGGACAGACTATGACATGGTGCAAAGTGAAATTGTTCTTTCTGCCACAGGAGGAGCCTACCGTCCTGAAATCACTCCTGACATTGCACTTTTCAATGAATATTTTGGTGGCGGCATGAACAGCGTGGTATTTCAGGAAATAAGAGAAGCGCAGGGTTTGGCTTACTCTGCTGCTTCTGGTTATGCGCAAGCCTCCTCAAAAGAGAAATCTGATGTATTGTGGGCTTATCTCGGGGTTCAGGCGGACAAGCAGCCGGAGGCTCTGGCTGCCATGCGTGGACTGCTCGACGAGTTGCCCAAATCTGAAATCGGATTTGAAATCTCAAAAGATGCCATACTCAATCAGCTAGAAAGTGAAAGAATAACGCGGGCTGACGTCATCTGGAGCTATCTGGATGCTGAAAAGAAAGGAGTGGATTACGACCTCAGAAAAGACATCTATAACAAGGTGAAAGATATGACATTCGATGACCTGCAGGCCTTTCATGCAGAATACATCAAAGGTCAGCCACTCAATACGGTTTTGGTTGGCAACAAAGACTTTATCAACTTCAAAGATTTAGAACAATACGGTGAAGTGAGCGAGCTAAGTCTCGATGAAATATTCGGTTATGGAGATACAGAAACGATAGACATGCGATAGGCAACCATCTTGCCCTGGTTTGGGTCTACGGAAATAACAAACTCATAAAACGTATGAAGCAACTCATCGCGCTCTCGATCTTGACCGTATGCATGGTTCTCACTAGTTGTGATCCTGAACGTTCTGAAGATGTCAATCAGGACCGTATCAATACTGACTACTCCATTCAGTACAAAGATCAAAAAGGGGAAACGGAAACCTCTGCAGCATTTTGGTTCGGATCTACCCCCCTACGCCTAACTGCTCCGGCAGAAGTGACAGCCGATGATCGGTTGCTCAAAAAGCGTGAGTTTCTGGGCATAGTAGATTATACCAGAACTTTTGACAGCAAAAAATCTAGCGTCACCTTTTCTTATACCGATGTGGACGGGCGCACATTCGTGAATGTAGCTACTTTGCCAGCTTCCATCCAGGTTGATGAATCACTAACCAGTTTTTCAAGATCTCAGGATCAGTTGTTCACATGGATTGGCGATCCTGTAGGATCAGACGAACATGTAGATATGCAGTTTCGGTCTGAAGACGGAGAGTCGATTCACTATGTGAGCAAGACTAATACCGGGAGCTCCAGTGTGCTGCTTAGCGCAAACGATTTGGGGATCGACTTTATAGGAAATGTAAAAATCAATTTTATCAGATATGAAAAATCTGACCTTCAGGAAGGCCCGAGAAACGGAAAAATCACATCATCATTTTATTCCAAAACTGTGATTATGGAAGTAACCGAATAGCCGGGATAACAAACAAAAGGACGTTCGGATGGTTTTTCTTTCATTACTGCCTATTTTTTCAAGTCAATACTCAACAGAAACATTATGATCAAACTGAAGAATGTGCTCAGAACACTCACAATAATTATTTGTCTCAGTGCAGGATATCAAGGGTCTTCCCAAAGCTTTGGAGATGTGCTATCTACAGGTGCAGATAATGCAGAAACCTATCTCATCAACTATGCCTCTCCGGCCATCAATGCCTTTGGAAACGGCATGTCAGAAGGATGGTACAATACTGCCAAGCCGCATAAAGCTTTGGGTTTCAACATCACCATTTCTCCAAGTTTTGCTTTCATTCCCAACTCAGACCAGTCCTTCCAGTTTGACGCAAATGACTACACCGATTTGACATTGGAAGGTGATGATGATGGCATACTCCCAACCTTGGTTGGAGGCGATGCTCAATCAGGCTCAGAACTTGTTTTTACCGGTGAGGCCAGCTACCCGGGCATCCCGGCTGTGGTCATACCCGGAGAGCAGCGCTTCGATGTGCCCAGTGGAGTTATCAATCTAAAAGATGTGCCGTTTGCGGGCGCCCCAGCTCCTACTTACAACATTGGGATTGGAGTCTCGAAAGGAACCGACCTTAAACTGCGAATACTACCGCCCGTTTCTGCCGGAGATTTCAGCACCAACATCATTGGTCTGGGAGTCATGCACGACGTGAAGCAATGGATTCCTGGTGTTAAGGCTTTACCTTTTGACCTGTCAGCTTTTGTGGGGTCCTCCCGCATGACCATGAAATATGACATTGATGTGGATGTAAACAACGGCACCTCGCGCTTTGAAGGAGACGGACAGGCCATTTTCAAAACGACTGCCACCACTGTACAAGGGATTATCTCCAAAAAGCTGCTTTTCTTCACCCCCTATTTTGCTTTAGGGTTTAATGCTGTAAAGAGCACCTTAGATGTAAACGGAAACTACACTTACACAGTACCCGGAAACACCTCGGATGTCAAAGACCCCATAAGCGCCGAGTTTGCAGGTGCAGGTGGACTCAGAAGTACAATTGGAGCTCAATTGAAGTTTGCCGTGCTGACCATTCACGGGGCATATACACTTCAGCGATACAATACATTCTCAATGGGATTGGGTGTAAGTTTGCGATAGAAACAAACTGGCAATGACTTGAAAGACCTGCACGGCAAAGCAATTCTTGACTTTTATAAGGGCAATGAAGCCGCTACTCTCACGCTGCACAACAGCTATGGAGAACCCGAGGAAATGCCCGTGGAGGTGTTCTTCAGAGAGGAAGAAGACTTCAGCACTTTGGAGCATCTGGCTTTGATCGAATGTCAGGGGAAAGTGCTAGATCTGGGATCTGGGGCTGGGGCGCACGCGCTGGTGCTACAATCTCAAGGTAAAGATGTCACTGCTTTGGAAAACTCTGCTGGTTGTGTGGAAGTGATGCGCCATTCAGGAATAGAAAAAGTGGTACATCAGGATTTTTTCAAGCACAGCAAAAAATATGATACCGTACTCGTTCTCATGAACGGTATTGGTCTGGCCGGAAAACTCGAACAACTTCCTTCTTTTTTTGAAAAACTGTCTTCACTTCTGACACCAACTGGACAAATCCTGATTGACTCATCGGACATCAGTTACCTATATGAAGATGGATTGCAAAAACCTGCTGGATACTACGGAGAGGTACGCTACCGGTATGAATATCTCAAAGAAAAAGGCGACTGGTTTGACTGGGTATATGTGGATCCGCAATCGTTGATTGGTATTGTAGAAAAGCTTGATTTGAAAATCGAGATCCTGCATACTGATGAAAACGATCAGTATTTGGCGAGGATTACGAGGTGATTTTATCCCCAACACTGCCCTCTGCCCCTTGGTTCCTCAAGGTTTCCGATCAATAATCACATATTCCTCCTGTACTGCCCTCCCACCTCAAACATGGCATGAGTAATCTGGCCAAGAGAGCAATACTTGGTTGTCTCCATCAGTTGCTCGAACGTATTGCCATTTCTGAGTGCAACTTCCTGAAGCTTTTCGAGCATTTCGGCCGACTTCTTCTCCTTATGCTTGTGCAGATTCTGCAGATTTTTAATCTGGTTTTCTTTCTCTTCGGTAGTAGCCCTGATCACCTCTCCCGGGATCACAGTTGGTGAGCCTTTAGAGGAGAGGAAGGTGTTCACACCGATGATCTCCAGCTCGCCGGAGTGTTTCTTATGTTCATAGTAGAGGCTCTCTTCCTGGATTTTACCACGCTGATACATGGACTCCATCGCACCGAGCACACCTCCTCTTTCGGTGATGCGATCAAACTCGACCATCACGGCTTCCTCCACCAAATCGGTCAGCTCCTCGGTGATAAAAGAGCCCTGCATCGGGTTTTCATTCCTGGCCAGTCCCAGCTCTTTGTTGATGATCAACTGGATGGCCATTGCGCGGCGAACAGAATCTTCCGTTGGCGTAGTGATGGCCTCATCGTAGGCATTGGTATGGAGCGAGTTGCAATTATCATAAATCGCATAAAGTGCCTGCAGCGTTGTGCGGATATCGTTGAAGTCAATCTCCTGCGCATGCAGCGAACGACCGGAAGTTTGAATGTGGTATTTCAGCTTTTGCGAGCGCTCATTTCCGCCATATTTGTATTTCATGGCCTTGGCCCAAATCCTTCGGGCCACACGCCCGATCACCGCATATTCCGGATCGATTCCATTGGAAAAGAAAAAGCTCAGATTTGGTGCGAATGCATCGATATCCATACCCCGCGAAAGGTAATATTCCACGAATGTGAAACCATTGGACAAAGTGAAGGCGAGCTGACTGATCGGGTTGGCTCCTGCCTCAGCAATGTGATATCCTGAAATGGAAACGGAATAAAAATTTCTCACCTGCTGATCGATAAAATACTGCTGCACGTCACCCATCAAACGAAGTGAAAATTCGGTAGAAAAAATACAGGTATTCTGTGCCTGATCTTCTTTAAGTATATCCGCCTGCACCGTACCCCGAACGGACGAAAGCGCTCTGGCTTTTAGTTGCGCATAGACATCAGCCGGCAACACCTGATCGCCGGTCACGCCGAGCAGCATCAAACCAAGCCCATTATTGCCAGCGGGCAATTCCCCTTCGTACTTTGGCCTTTGGGCGCCTGACTCTTTGAATATCGCCTCGATCTTCTTTTCTACCTCGGCTTCCAGACCTTGCTCCTTGATGTATAGCTCGCACTGCTGATCGATGGCAGCATTCATAAAGAAAGCTGTGATGGTGGCGGCTGGACCATTGATGGTCATGGAAACAGACGTGGTGGGATCGCAAAGATCAAAACCAGAATAAAGTTTCTTGGCATCATCAAGACAACATATGCTCACTCCCGAGTTGCCTACCTTGCCATAAATATCCGGCCGGTGATCCGGGTCTTCTCCATAGAGTGTCACCGAATCAAAGGCTGTCGAAAGCCTGGCTACTGGCAGGTCTTTAGATACATAATGAAAGCGCTTGTTTGTTCTTTCGGGCCCGCCTTCTCCGGCAAACATCCGGGTTGGGTCTTCGCCTTGTCTCTTGAACGGAAACACGCCTGCCGTGTAGGGAAATTCCCCCGGTACATTTTCCTGGAGTGTCCATTTCAAAATATCACCCCAAGCCTCATATCGTGGCAAGCTCACCTTAGGAATCTGCAAGTGACTCAAAGTCTCCGTTTTGGTTTGCACCTTGATTTCCTTGCCTCTCACCTGATACACGAAAGCATCGCTCTCGTAGTTGGCTTTTTTCGCTGGCCACTCATCCAATATTTTTTGATTGTGCGGATCAAGGTCAAGTTTGAGTTTCTCTTTTGCCTCATCAATTGCTTTAAGCGCCTCCTCCTTATCTTTCAAAATTTCGGCACTGTTCTCAAGGCTATATAGCTTCTGAGCTACATCTTTTTGCTGCTCTGCCTTTTCGTTGTAATCTCTGATGAGATCAGAAATCTCAGAAAGGTATCGTACCCGCTTTGGCGGAATGATGTAGATCTTCTCAGACAATTCATGCCCCGAAGCAAAGTTCGACTTAAGTTCTACTCCTGTTTTCTCAACCAGCAAATCCATGATGGACTTATATAGTTGATTCATGCCCGGATCGTTGAATTGCGAAGCTATGGTGCCATAAACCGGCAACTGATCATCCTCAGTTTCCCACAGTCCATGGTTGCGCTTGAACTGTTTTTTCACATCTCGCAAGGCATCCAATGCTCCTCTTTTGTCAAATTTGTTGAGTGCGATCACATCAGCAAAATCCAACATATCGATCTTTTCGAGCTGAGTGGCGGCACCATATTCTGGTGTCATCACATAAAGCGAAAGGTCAGAGTGATCCGTGATTTCCGTATCGGACTGACCAATACCGGATGTCTCCAAAATGATCAAGTCGAAACCAGCCGCTTTGGCCACATCCACAGCATCTCTCACATATTTGGACAAAGCAAGGTTGGACTGGCGTGTAGCCAACGAACGCATGTACACCCGCTCGTTGAAGATGGCATTCATGCGAATGCGGTCTCCCAAAAGTGCTCCGCCTGTTTTCCGTTTTGATGGATCTACTGAAATAACGGCAATTTTCTTGTCATCAAAGTCCGTCAAGAAGCGTCGCACCAGTTCATCCACAAGTGACGACTTTCCCGCTCCACCTGTTCCGGTAATACCCAATACGGGAGCCAATTCCTTGTTCTCGATTTGCTTGCGGATTTCATCCAGCACTGATTTATTTTCCTCCGGGAAATTTTCAACTGCCGTTATCACCCGGGCAATGTCGGAAGCACTTCCACTATCCAGTGTCTTGATTTGTCCATTGAGGCTTTCGCCAACGGTAAAGTCAGCCTGCTCAACAAGATCATTGATCATGCCCTGTAGCCCCATGGATCGCCCATCATCGGGCGCATAAATACGGGTGATACCGTATTGATGAAGTTCCTCTATCTCCTCTGGCAGGATGGTTCCTCCTCCTCCTCCGAAAATCTTGATTTGACTGGCACCTCGTTCTTTGAGCAGGTCATACATGTACTTGAAAAACTCCATGTGGCCACCCTGATATGAGGTAATGGCAATGGCCTGCACGTCTTCCTGAATGGCGCAATCCACGATCTCTTGCACGGAGCGATCATGACCCAGATGTATCACCTCACAGCCCGTGGACTGGATGATACGACGCATGATATTGATCGCGGCATCATGCCCATCAAACAGGGAAGCGGCCGTGACGATGCGAATATGATTTTTCGGTTTGTATGGGGTGGTAACCTGCGACATATTTGAATCTTTTATCCAGATTCAAAGGTAGGGAAAATGCGAGGTGGATAGCGAGCCGTTTGAATAAATGTGGGGATGGTGAGTGGAGTGAAAATCTTCTAGAACGAAGAACCCACCTCTGTATCTCCGAATCGTCGGACCGCTCCCAGTAGAAGACTCTTCATTATGGCAATTCCCCTCTTGGGAGGGGATTTAGGGGTGGGTTTTATATGATTAATATCCTTTCAAATAAATCAGCGCTCTGAAAGATTCGGCCAAAAGTGGCCAAAATTCAATAGTCTTATAATCCAAGGGCTCGCTTAAAATATATTCCCCTGGAAAATTACTTGCTCTTACTTTTATTTCTTGAGTAACACCAGGCACATGAATTATGTAACTTCCATCTTTTGCTTCAATCTTCGTAGTTGTTTTGAGATAATATTCAGTCAGTTGCTCCAAGCAAAAAACACCAATGTAATGTTTAACACGATCTACATCTTTTTCATTTTTGTAATCTCTAGGGAAAGAGAAATCAATGGTTCTAATATGCTCAATTAAAGCATCAGAATCCGAATAAAATTTTCTTAATATCAGAAAGTAAAAACCTAGAAAGCCATTTTTGGATTCTTTCTTTAGCAGTGTTCCTATTTGTATCTTCAAATCAAACTTTAAAACCTGTCTGATAGTCAGTTTCTGTGTGCTTATTAAGCCAAGTAGAATATTCTCAAGGAACAAATTATCATCATTTTTTCGCTGCACTCCCTCATAAATCCATTGCCGCACTGCTGCTCTATTGTCATAAAAAAACACCTGTTCAGAATAGAACTTATCCACATATCCATTAAAATCCGCATCCACTCCAAACTCATGTTGGAAAATGGATTGTATGTTTTTGTAATCCGCAACAACGACCACTTTGCTAAACCCAAATTTGTTCTCAGATTGATTGGTATCAAAATGAGCAGCAAACACATTTAGGATTCTGAAAATATGATCCGGGTCAACACGGTCCAGATCATCAATTATCAGAATAACTTCCCTCTCCGACTCAGCTAATTTTCTCAATCGCTCAATCAATTTTGTAATGAGCTGTGTAACTATGTTATTCTCATAGATTGACCCTGTTTTGCTTTCAATTGACTTCCTGAATTCATCAGTTAATCCAAAATCACTTAATGCCTTGTCTGTCTCTTCACTGAACCTCTTATAGTCCTCCAGCATTGGCACCAAAAGCTTTATTGCTTGCAGAATTGTATTTTGCTCAAATGATTCCTTATTAATATGATCAAACCCATTCAAAAACCCACTTAGAAGGCCAGGTATTTTTGTTTTAGCAAATTCTGAAGCTTTTATTGAGGTACCGATCTCAAATACCTCGAATATTTCTGGGAAATTCAGTAACGAGTAAAGAACATCATATTTAATCAGTTCGAATATGTCCTCATTTTGAGCTACCGAATAGTTGACCGGATAAAGGTGGATAACAGCATATTTATCTTCCCTTTCTTCGAAGAACTTCTTCAAAAAGTAGGTCTTTCCTATCCCAAAAGGGCCAGAAACAAAGATGCGCTGATTATCGGGTAGATTGAGGTGAGATTGAAAATCATTTGAAGGAGATTGAATATCAATTGATGGTTTTTCTGACATACAACTAAATTAACAAATCGTTTTTAAATTGTACTATAAAACCCACCCCCTAGCCGGGTACCCCTACCCCTCCAAGGAGGGGAGTTCTACGTGGCGAGTCTCCTCTTGGTAGGAGATAAAGAGGCGGGTCAAATGCAAAGAGTAATGACACGTCAATGCGAAAAATCATTCCATACAATCCCAAGTTGGTGCCTCTCGCAAGGCAGCTCAGGAACGATATGACTTTGGGTGAAATTCTCGTCTGGAATGAGATTAAAAACAAGCAATTAGGTGTACGTTTTAGCAGGCAAATACCCATTGATCAATACATCGTGGATTTCTATTGTAAGGATTTGATGTTGGCCATTGAGGTTGACGGAAGTACACATTATCATGACGATCAACCGGAGAAAGATCAACGCCGACAAGAGCGTCTGGAAAGTCTCGGTGTTCGCTTCATTCGCTTCGACGATCTGGATGTGAAATCGGATATCAACTGGGTAGTCAATGAAATTCTACATGGGGTAAACAACCCGCCGACATAAAGCAAAACACTGCTTTTACTGCTTGTTCATTCACTTTGGCTGCACTGATACTTTGTAGATGCAGCCCTCTAAAAACACAGGTATTTTAAGAAAACAAATCTATTTTCTCCAAATATGGCAACACCTATGGCCGAACGATCCTATTTAATAAACTTAACCGCATGAACATCTCCATTTTGCATTTCCATTCTGGAAATGTAGAGCCCATTTCGAAGTTTTGAAATGTCTAGCTCATTGGATGCTGACCGCTGCATGATCCTTCCATTGAGGTCGTAGATCACAATATTCACAATTGGTTCAATACTATCAATCCGAAGTTGACCAAATTCGTCAACAAAAACACTCAACCCTGTTTTAATGTTTTTTTTTGACAGCTCTGGTTCAGCGTCGATATACTCTGGATTTGGAAATGTATAATCTGGATGCTCCTCCCCAGCAAGGTAGTTGAGATACACCTCTAACACAGTGTATCCGTCTGCTGTAAGCGTGTTCCTGTCCTCGGAGTTGGTAGAGTCCAATTCGTTTGCTGCTTCCCAGTAATCGGCCATACCATCATGATCCCGGTCTGCTACAATATTGTACGTATTGTAAACCTGAAAGCCTCCAACTACTTCCGGGTCATCTATCATTCCCTTTTTATCGCCGAATGCGCCTGATCCAGCCACAGATCCCGACCTAACCTCGTTTACTATACGTGTATCGGTCGTATCACGAGGGAAAGCACCCGCTCCATCCAAAACAGTTTCATAAGCTTCAGCCGCCGACTCAACGTTAAGCTCGTAGGGAACCTCGAATGCATTGGGGCTAATAAGATCGGACTCTTCCACCCCTGTTCCATCATATCTGGAAAAGTCAATACCAAAATAGTTGTCCGTATTATTCTCTGTGTTGGCTGCTCCTTCAATATAGTTTCCGCTCAAGAACCACTCTGAAATCCCTCCGTTATTTGTACCATAAACTTCAATAAAAAGAGAATACTCATCACCATCACGAGCTGGGCCTGGTTTGTAATAGTTATTGATCCAATTGCACTTATGCGTTTTGCCATTGCCGGTTATTTCCCCACCATAACATGAATTTTTCTTTCCCCAGTTAAAATTCACATTGTTTACATAGTCTGTAAGCACGTCAATATCATTGTTTTTTGCGCCGTTAATTCTGGGTGTTCTACTTACATTATTGGCCAACAAATTGTGATGGTAAGTGGATGTCTGACCTCCCCACTGTGTCCCATATCCTCTCACTCCTTTTGGGTGCCCCACATCATAAAGCCCCTCATGAACTATGCACCATTGAATCGTTGTGTTGTTGTTGTCATAGATGGTCATATTTTCTTCACCAGACCAGCCAAATGTGCAGTGATCTATAATGAAGTTACTCCCGTTTTCGTACCCCAAAGCTCCTCCCTCTATAAAACCACCATCATCTAACAAACCCACTCTAAACCTGAGGTGCCTCAATATTAAATTGTTGCTCCCGCCAAGGTTTACTTTTCCTCCTTTGATACAAATGCCATCCCCTGGGGCAGTCTGTCCGGCTATTGTCACATTGTCTCTTTTAGACCTTAAATCGGCACCATTTAGATCAATCACACCCGAAACCTTAAAAACAACAGTAATAGGCTCACCCGGAAACTGCTGAAGCGCCCAACGGAAACCTCCGTCAATAATATTTCCACGCCTATCTCTATCCTCAAGACTGGTGACTTCCACTACTTTACCCCCTCTGCCTCCAGAGGCCCACATACCATAACCTTCAGCTGAAGGGAACGCCGGTATATTAGATTGAGAAATCGCTTCCAATGATAAAAAACACAGAGCTAAGAGGATGGGAAGGTTAAGTTGGTTTTTCATTTTTGAGGTAGATATTTTGATTAATGAATTCAGTAATTGATCAGAGTAATTGCTACTTCATAAACTTAACTGGATGGGTATCTCCGTTTTGCATTTCAACTCTGGCAATGTAGAGCCCTTTTCGAAGATTTGAAATGTCTAGTTCATTGGATTTTGATCTCTGCGCAACCCTACCATTAAGGTCGTAAATCACTACATTCACAATTGGTTCAATACTCTTAATCATAAGTTGACCGAATTCGTCAACAAAGACACTCAACCCTGTTTTAATGTTTTTTTTTGACAGCTCTGGTTCTTCTGGTTCAGCATCGATATACTGTGGATTTGGAAATATATAGTCTGGATGCTCCTCTCCTGCCAGGTAGTTGATGTAAACTTCCAATGCGGTATAACCGTCAGCGGAAAGGGTGTTTCTGTCCTCAGCGTTGGTAGAGTCCAATTCGTTCGCTGCTTCCCAGTAATCGGCCATGCCATCATGATCCCAGTCTGCGGCAATATTATAGGTTTTGTAAACCTGAAAGCCGCCTACCACTTCTGGATCATCAATCATACCATTACCAATAGTACCCGTACCTGAAGCGGTTCCGGTTCTCACCTCTCTTGCTATTCGTGTGTCACAAGTATCTCTTGGCCATGCTCCGGCCTTTTCTACCACGCTTGTGAAAGCATCTTCGGCAGACTCTACATTGAGATCATAGGGCACTTCGAATGCCGCGGAAGATATCAACTCGCTTTTATCTATTCCTTTTTCCGTATAAGCACCCGCATCCAGCCCTACATAGTTGTCTGTATTTCGATCCGCATTGGCTGTTCCCTCTATGTGATTACCATCCAAGTACCATTTCGGAATCTGGGAGATTGTTTGATTGGGATTAAATGAAGCCTGCACAAAATAAGACCAAGATGTTCCAGCTCTGGCCGGGCCGGGCTTGTAATAATTATTGACCCAGTTGCAATGGTGCGACTGTCCCTCGACCAAATCGCCACCGTATGACGAGTTGGCTTTACCCCAGTTGTAATTCACATTGTTTACATAGTCCATCAACACATTGATATCATTGCTTCTCGCTCCATTTACACGAGGCGTTCTGCTGTAATTATGAGCAAGCAGGTTGTGATGGTAAGTAGATGTCTGACCTCCCCACTGAACTCCATAGCCACGATTGCCTTTGGGGTGGCCTACATTGTACAACCCTTCGTGAATGTAACACCATTGAACAGTACTCAATGTGTTATCATAAATCGTCATATTTTCTTCTCCTGCCCATCCAAATGTGCAATGGTCGATGATGAAATTGCTACCATTTTCATAGCCTAATGCTCCCCCTTCTATAAAAGCACCATCATCCATCAAACCAACACGAAATCTCATATGACGAATGATCATGTTATTACTTCCTCCGAAATTAACATTTCCTCCTTTGATGCAAACACCGTCACCAGGAGCAGTTTGCCCAGCAATAGTTACATTATCCCTCTTGGATCTAAGCTCTCCGCCTGCAAGATCAATTACCCCTGAAACTTTAAAAACGATTGTGATCGGCTCGCCAGGGTACTGCGTCAAAGCCCAGCGGAATCCGCCTTCAACAATATTTCCACGTCTATCCTTATCCTCGAGACTGGTCACTTCTACTACCTTACCGCCCCTACCTCCTGAGGCCCATTTCCCATACCCTTCAGCAGTAGAAAATGCAGGAGTTTGAGATTGTGCATCTACCATTAAGGCTAGCCCAAAGCCAAATAAGCCTAGAAAGAATTTTGAGATTTTAATCATGGGTGTTTTGGGTGTTATTTGAATAAATACTCAAAATGAGTAACTATCAAATTTACCTCAGGGAGTCACAAAACACCATCACGCTCCATCCTGCTAATTCATTGAACCGTTTTACCCTGCAGCCTGCTTCAAAAACTCAACGAAGGTATCGGAGTGCTGCGCTCCAGAAACAGCATACTTACGCTTTGATTGGGGTTGGTTTTGAGTGAGGGGTCGAGCAGGAAGCTTTTCTACTCTACTTTCACTTATCCGTCGTACTCCGCCACTGCCTTTTCGAACCGACGCTGAGCAAGTTTCCTTCTCCGCTTGTAGCTCAGCATAAACACCGGTTCAATACCAGAAGATGTTTGTGTAAGCATACTCACGGTTCCTGTAGGTGCCACGGTGCTGATAGAAATATTTCTGCGCCCATGCTCCATCATGCGTTCGTATGATTCAGGATAGAATTCCTTGAAATTTTGGACGAATTTG
>JBDUYP010000008.1:0-121927 GCA_039944535.1 Cyclobacteriaceae bacterium | reverse complement strand
TGACCAAAGTAGCTCTGGTGAAAATTTTTCGAACGATCTGTTCCATGTTGGCAGCCATATCGAGAGTAACTTCTTTTACCTGTCTTCTTTTCTCCAGTGGTATCTTACGGTGAAGTATGGACTTAATCCTTTCACTGTCAATATCTTTGATCATTGCCACAAGACAACCCTTTTGGCCATTGGCTTCTTTATTGGTGATGATGGTATAGAGCTCGCCTTGCGAGAGGGAAGTCTCATCTATGGTCAGGAAGGGGCCTATGTTTTCGGAGAAGACAATGTGGTCTTCAGCATGACTAAGTTGATCCCAAGAAGTGTAATCACTCAGGTGTGAGATGTACTGCTCTTCAAGCAACTTTCCATTAACATGGAAATAGTTGCCCAGACTTTTACATTTCTTGTTTTGTGCCTGACTATCTACCCGGCGAACTCCAACAAATGAGCCTTGAAATGGACCTTTACTACTAATTCAATGATAATTGAGCGGTTTTTGATGGAGTGATATAGTATCCGAAAGGATACTCTTGATCTCACTTACACAATTTACTGGATACTGTATTTTATGTCCGAGTTACACAAGCGGAAATACATTTGAGTTAAGAATTTTTCAGTAAAGAGGTAGCAAATCCTTTTGATTTTTATGCGATAGGGCTGTCAGGGATCGGTGCTCTTTTAAAAAGGGCTTTTGAAGCCTTTGTTGTAAACAAATACATGCTAAGCCAAAGTCTTTTCCATTTTGGAAAAGATAATTAATTGATAATATTGTGATAGTTATAATATTCGGGCTTGATTTGATCCTTTTTTAGACGAATTGCAATCCAAATGACTTTGAACCAAAAAGTAATACCCTTAAAGCAACTTGATGACAAACGTCGATGGTTTGAGGATTGCTATGACCGTACCTTTACTGGTTTATATCAATATGCGATAGGCATTATGAGAGATGGTCAGTTAGCTGAAGATATTGTTTCGGATGCTTTTATGAATCTTTGGAGTAATCGCGATAACCTCATTAATATTAAAAACATAGATTCTTATTTATTTATAACAGTTAAAAATGCCGCCATAAGGTTTGTTACCCGAAACCCTAACCATTTTTCCCATTGTAATTTAGAAGAGGCGGTCAAAGAAATTGATCGACATGACCCTGAGCAGGTAATGCTTGAGCAAGAACTAGTTAAGGCAATTGATGATGCAATCAACTCTTTGCCTGATAAATGCCAAATCGTGTATAAGCTGATTCGTATTGATGGGAAGTCGATTATGGAAGTGGCCAACGAAATGGGTATATCAGAAGGAACAGTAAAGAATCACATGACAAAGGCCATCTCAAAGATAAGAGAGGAGGTTGCAGATTATCTTGATGATTCTGATGGGGCCAATTCGGGTTATGGTACTTTTTATATTCTTTTTCTTCTCGGAGGTATGAGTTTGTTTTCGTAATTACGGAATTCATATTTATATTCTATTATTTATGTTTAAAATTCAAATAGTAATACATTTTAATAAATAGAATGTAATTATTTTAAATTGAGTGTGACTCAAGATATGTTTTTGGCTCTTTATAATACACGGAGTTAAAGCATCTTATGAACGAGATCATTCTTAAGTATTTAAACAAAGAGATGAACATTGACGATCAACACAGATTGTCAAAGTGGTTGGATGAAGATCCAAAAAACCGGAAGGTTTTAAATAAGGTGGAGTTGTACTGGAAATCAGCAGATTCTTCAGCTCAGATTGCAAAAAATCGGATTTGGATCAAGCTAATTGATGAAATTGATTCTTCGCCGGAGTTAGGTGATCAAATAGAAGTCAAGAATATACACATCAAATGGTATCGTGTTGCCGCAGCGGTTGCATTGCTTGTTGCGTCTAGCTTCGTAGCTTATAATTTTTGGTTTAGCAATAACCCGAATAACTCAGGTTCTATGAGCATTATCGAGAAGGTGTCTCCTCTCGGAAAGAAGTTAGAGTTACAATTGACTGATGGCACAATGGTCAAATTAAACTCGGGTTCTAAGATTAGTTATCCAGAAACATTTGAAGGTAATAGTCGGGAGGTTGTTTTGACGGGAGAGGCTTTTTTCGATGTAGCCAGAGATGAATCCAAACCATTTATCATATCATCCAAGAATATCCATGTTGAGGTATTAGGTACTTCATTCTCTGTACAGGCGTATGAAGATGAGGCTTTTTCTGAAGTTTTTGTGAAATCAGGAAAAGTAAGGGTGAGTGATGCGTTGGGTAGAAGTTTTGTTGATATTCTTCCGGCTGAAAAGGCCACTTATAGTAAAGAAGATAAGGTGTTGATGAGATCTGATATTCAAAACAGCAGCGTCGCTTTTGGATGGATGGACGGCAGGTTGGTTTTTGAAGATGAAGTGCTGGAAGTAGTGTTCAAAAGACTGTCGAGATGGTATGGGGTTTCAATATCCTATGATAAAATTACTTTGAAAAATAAGAGAATAACCGCGAATTGCAAAGCTTGTTCAATTCATGAAATGATGGAAAGTCTTTCCTATAATTATGAGTTTGACTATGAAATAAGTGGGGATTTAATAACGATTAACTAATGGTATAATAATAAAAGCCGAGTACGGTTTTGGGGAAAACTACTCGGCTTTTTTGAACTACAAGTCTTGGATTTAACCAGAAACTTATGAAGACAAAAGTACACCTATTTATTTCTTTTATGCCCAAACTGGCCATATACACGATGATTTTTTGCTACTCACTGACAATGGCATTGTCCAGTGGGTCTCTGGCGCAAAGAAAAAGGCTCGCAGAGACTCGTGTTGAGGTTAAGCAAAACGAAGCTGAGCTATTGGGTTTAATAAAGGAACTAGAAACAGCTACCGATTTTTCATTTATGTATACCCGTTCCGACCTGAAGGGTAAAACCATAAATATTGAGAAGGGAACCTGGAACATGGAAGACTTGATGAAAGTAGTGTCAAGGCAGTCCAAGATGTCAATTCGTAGAGTGAATGAGATCATTTCTATAAAGTTGGTTATGGACAAGAACCAGGATCCAGGGTTGTATGAAGAGCTAATACCACCATTTACTATTAGGGGGCGCGTGATGGATAATATGGGTGAAACACTCCCGGGAGCCACTGTGCAGGTCAAAGGAACATCGATTGGTACGATTACAGATTTGGATGGAGCCTATTCGATAGAAGCAGATCAAAATGATATTCTGGTTATTTCATTTGTTGGTTTTGAAATCAAAGAAGTACCTGTAGCTGGTAGGACTCAAATAGACGTGGAGTTGACCGAAGATATCGCGGCACTTGATGAAGTGGTTGTTGTAGGCTATGGAACTTCTAAAAAGGAAGAACTCACTAGTTCAGTGGTTCAGATCAAAAGTGAAGACTTTAGAGCGGGTGTGACGAACAATCCTGTTGAATTGCTTAAAGGAAAAGTGCCGGGTCTTTCGATTATTAATCAAGCAGGAAGTGATCCAAACAGTACTCCACAGGTGAACCTGAGAGGAGTAGGCACAATTAGCGCAAATAACGAACCACTTGTAATTATAGATGGTGTATATGGTTCCATGCCAGATTTATACATTCTTAATCCAAATGATATTGAATCCTTTAACGTACTTAAGGATGCGGCATCAGCTGCTATATACGGTACTAGAGGAAGCAATGGAGTGATTATCGTGGAAACTAAGTTTGGCGAAAGAGAAAAGAGTCAGATCGTGTATACCAGTTCTTATTTCATAGAACGACCAAGAAGAAATCCGGAAATGTTAAATGCGGAAGAGTATCTCGATGTAATGAGAACATTGGGTTTCAACAAAGAATCGATTGACAAGGGATTTGATACCAACTGGACGGATGAATTGATTACTTCAAAACTGAGTTCTTATCATTCTTTGGCAATATCGAAAGGCACAAAAACATCTCAGATGCGATTTTCGATGGGCTATCGTGACAGCAAAGGACTTATACTGAACAGTAGCAATAAGACTGCAAATTTTAGATTAAACTTCAAACAACAAATTTACAAGTGGTTAGAGGCAGAAGGGACAATCGGTGGAAATCGATCGGATCAGGCTTTTGCCAATTATAATGCCTTGGATGAGGCGTTGAAATACGATCCAACTGCTCCCGTATATAATGAAGATGGCACGTTCTATCAGTTGCCAGGGGTTGGAGCTTCAAATCCGGTTGGGTTATTGAAGCAGATTGAAAACGGGGCAATAAGTAACAGGGGAAATCTGAATGTAAGCCTCACTGGGTACATTACTGATAATCTATCTGTTTCAGTCAAAGGATCTTCATTTATAAGAAACTATGAGCGCTCACTTTTTGAAGATATTGATTCGAGAAGCAGTGTGTTGTCTGGTATACCGGGTAGGGCTGAAAAAGAGAATAATTCATCCGTTGAGAATATTTTTGAAGCGACTTCAAACTACGATCAACAATTTGGCAAACACCATATTAAACTACTAGCCGGATACAGCCTCATAAATAACACGACTCAGGGAAGTAACATTTTTAACCAAGGATTCCTGACTAACAAGCTTAAATACAACGACATAGGTGCTGGAAGCTTTCTACAGGATGGTAGAGCTGATTTTGGAAGCTTCAAGCAGAGTTATAGGCTCATTGCCTTTTTTGGACGCTTTAATTATTCCTGGTCAACGAAGTATCTTTTTAATGCCAGTCTGAGACAGGAGGGAGCAAGTGTTTTTGGAGAGAACAATAAGTGGGGTTTATTTCCTGCTGTTTCTGCCGGTTGGAGAATTTCGCAGGAAGATTTCATGTCTGGACTTCCTTTCATTTCATCCTTAAAATTGAGAGCTGGATATGGTGTGACAGGAAGGAGTCAAGGGATTTCACCATATCAGTCTTTGGCCAGAATAGGGGAAAGTGGTAGAGCGCTCTACAATGGTCAGTGGATTTTCACCTATGGTCCCGTGAACAATCCCAATCCAGATTTGAGATGGGAGCGAAGCAAGGAGTTAAATATAGGATTGGATTTTGGTATTATATCTGAACGAGTAACTGGATCGGTAGATTTTTATACGAGAATCACGGATGATCTACTTGGCTCTTTTAACACGCAAACACCGCCGAGTTTAGAACCAGTCATATTCACGAATGTGGGGTCGATCAGGAATCAGGGAATCGAATTCATTGGTACTTTCAACGCGATAGATGGCAATGAATTTAGCTGGGACATTACGTCTACATTCTCCATAAACACCAATGAAGTCATTTCCCTTGCCAATGATCAGTTTCAGGCGGATACGGTGTATTATGGTGATTATGGAAACGTAGCAACGTCACTCTATATGATGGCAGAGGGAACAGCGGTAGGGACATTCTACGGCTTTAAGTTTAAAGAGATTGGCCCGGATGGAAACTGGGATTTCAAAGACCAAAATGACGATGGACGAATCGATGAAAACATTGACTATCAGGTAATAGGGAATGGGCTTCCAAAGTATTTTTTTAGCGTGAGCAATCAGTTTAGCTGGAAGAACTTTGATTTATCGGTTTATATGGTAGGGGCTGCAGGATACGATGTTTTCAATGAAAAAAAGTTATGGTATGAAAACACCGCAAATTCTCCATCCAATTATTTTAAATCAATATTGGATGAGCCGGAGGCCTCATTGGATGATCGATTGAGGTTTTCGGATTACTATCTGGAAAAGGGTAATTATCTAAGGCTGGATAATATAACTCTGGGTTATAACTTGAAAGATGTGTCGGTTTTCAAACAGGCACGCATCTACGCCACAGTTACAAATGTGGCCATATTGACCAACTATTCTGGAATTGATCCCGAGGTTGGTAGCGGAACCAACGGAGGGCTGAGTTTCGGCTGGGATACACGTAGTTTCTATCCAAGGTCTGCTACTTATTTATTAGGTCTGAACATTACACTTTGATCATGAAAAATTTACTAAGAATATTTTTACTAGGGATTGGTATATCGAGTTGTATGAACCTTGATGAGGAGGTTTATAGCGAGGTAACAGCAAGTAACTTCTATCAGAATGAGGAAGAGGTGGTGTCTGCAGTGATGAGGCCTTATGCCCATCTAAGACAAGTGTATCTCAATTTTTCAACTAATGGTTGCGGAGTGTTTCTCTTGCAGGAGTTATCTACGGATGAGGCGGCATGGCCAACTAAAGGAAGAGATGGCTTTGACAATGGAAACTGGATTCGTTTGCATCGCCATGAGTGGACAGTGGAAGATGGTTCTTTCTCTATTGCCTGGAACGATATGTACAAAGGCATAGCTTTTTGCAACAACCTGCTTTTCGACTTCAAAGATGTTGATGTGATTAATTCGGCTGATAAACTTCAGTACCAAGCCGAACTGCGAGGACTGAGAGCGTTGTATTATTACTACTTGCTTGATTTGTTTGGCAATGTGCCGGTTGTAACTGCCATTAACCAGTTTAGTCCTTCCAACAATACTAGGGAAGAAGTATTCAATTTCATCGAAGAAGAAATTCTGAATATAAAAGCCAATCTACCCGTGAAAGGAGACATTGGATGGTACGGACGATTCACTCAGGAGGCTGCAAATGGTCTGCTTTCTAGATTGTACCTGAATGCAGAAGAATATACCGGTGAGGCCAGATGGTCCGATTGTATAGAAGTGAGTCGTTTGGTATTGGAATCCTCGTTTTCGCTGGAGTCACAATGGAGTGCCCCTTTCAAAACCGATAATTATGCTTCTGATGAAAATGTATTTGCTATCCCCGGAGATGAGCTTTTCGGGAATGAGTTACAGCAAATGTTTCAATTCTCCACCCATTGGCAGCAGCGAGTGCCGCAGTTTGGATATCAGGGAAATGGAGGATACAATGGTATGGTCAGTGTGCGGGAGTTTATAGAAACCTATGACACGCTAAATGATGCCAGATGTTTTTTTGACTCCAGGGTTTTTATTCCAGGCAATGAGAATGATCCGTCCTTGCAAAGGGGACAATTCATGTGGGGTCCTCAATATGGAAGAGATGGCAATCCTCTCTTGGGAACGAATGACAAAAACGGGCAACATTTGGTTTTTGACTTGGATGTACCAAATATGGAAGATGGTAATGAAGCTTCAGGTGCTAGAAACATTAAGTATCAAGTGGAATACGGTGCGGTAGGTTTTTCCAATGATGTGGTGATTTTCAGACTAGCCGAGATGTATTTCAATATTGCTGAGGCTTCACTAAGGAGTGGTAGTGGGGTTCCTCAAGATGCGCTTGATGGAATCAATGCTATACGAACTAGAGCAAATGTTTCAACTTATCCCAGTCTAACATTAGATGAATTATACAATGAAAAAGGAAGAGAAATGGCTTACGAAGGCTTGCGCCGTACGGACATGATTCGATATAAGAAATATACTGGTGATTGGTGGGATAAAGAGACTAGTGATGGATTCAGAACCTTATATCCTATTCCCCAATCCAGTAGAAATGTTAATCCAAACTTACAACAGAACATAGGATACCCGAATTAAACCAAATTGAATGCATAATTATTGAATATTAATTAACTCTAAAATTGAACTACAATGATTGACTTAAACAACAAAAACAAATTTTATGGAATGAGGACAGTGGTGCTGTCTTTAGGCTTGCTTTTACTTTTTACTCTGAATTCTTGTGGAGACGATGACGAGGACAAGGGGCCAAGTACAGATATTACCGAATTGAATGCAGAAATAGCTACAGTGGAGTCTTTACTATCTTCATCCGTTGAGGGGAACGGTGTTGGAGAATACTACAAGAATTCAAAGGAGCCACTGGAAACTGCATTGACCGGCGCTCAAACAGTATCCGGTAACGATGATGCTACTCAAGAAGAAATTGATGCCGCATTGACCTCACTCGAAGATGCTCGATTTGCATTTGCAGCTCGGGAGATTGAAGATGCCGCACTACAGTTTTCAGCAAATGGTTCTGAAAACTCCATTGCCTTGGAGCAAAGTAGCAATTCAGCAAGTATTTTCAACAGAGGTGAGTTCACATTCGAGACGTGGGTTTACTACACAGATAAGCCTGGATTCTTTGGGCAAATGGCTTCTACCGAGTTTTATGCTGACGGAGTTTGGGGATGGAATGTAAGAATTGGAGATGGGGATGCACTTGATTTTGCAATAGGGGATGCAGATGGAGAGAGTAGACTTCAGCCGGATGTTGCTACCGTTCCAGGAGCTATTGTTCCAAGAAACGAATGGGTACACATAGCATGTACGTTCGACGGAACTACGATGAAATCGTATATCAATGGTGAGGAAATCGGATCTCTTGATGCCTCAGACCGTGATAGAATGAGCGAGGTAGCCGGTCAAGAAGGATCACAGCCACTTACTTTGGGTAATAGTGCGGGTTTTAAGCAACCTGAAAGAAGATTGGTTGGTAAAATGTTTGATGTACGCTATTGGGGAGTAGCTAGATCTGCAGCGGAAGTTAAAGAAGACATGAATTACATCATCGACGGAGATGAAACTGGTTTGATTGGTTACTGGCCATTTGCCAAACCAGCTACAAGTAGTTTGATCACAGACTGGGCTTCTGCTACCGAAGGGGAGAACAATTTGTCGCTAGTAGATGGAGCTATCGTAAGTACTCGATAGTTTAATAGAACCTTATATTTCTTCATAGATGTACAGCGCCGCACTTCATTGTGCGGTCTGATACACTATTGCCCAAATTTTTTAAAGACTGGTTCATACTTGCACAGAAATGTGCAGAAAAATTCTTCAAGAACCATTTGAAAACCGACTAATGAAAAATAGGATGATACTCTTAAAATTTATTTTAATAATGCTTCCTCTTGTAGGGTGCAAGGAAGAATCTATCATGGATACTGATAAGAAAGAGCCAAAAGAAACAGTGGCACCTTCTTGGGTGTCTCGGGCTGATTCTTCATTTAATTCCCTAAATCTTATTTATTGGAATGAGGAAAACGATGTTTATAATACTGACAATAAAAAGAACTTGAATACGCAGCATTACTGGTGGCAGGCCAATGCACTGGATGCCGTGGTGGATGCTGCAGTAAGAGACAAAAGCCCGACAACAATTAATCAGGTTAACGAAATGATTGCTGGTATAAAAAACAACATCAGCTCCCTTCGAAACAATGATTTCTTTGACGATCGTGAATGGATGGCTTTGTCGATTTTAAGAGCGTATGAGTTAACGGAAAATGAAGAATACCTCAAGGATGTTAAGGGGCTTTGGGAAGATATTAAACTAGGCTGGAATGACAATCACGGAGGAGGAGTCGCATGGAATGAGAACCAATTGGACTATAAAAATTCCCCGTCGAATGGGCCAGCCGCCATTTTGGCTTTTAGACTTCATAAAATTACCGGATCAACAGATGATCTTGAGTTTGGTAAGCAGATACTAGTCTGGCAAGAATCCAAGTTGGTTGATCCTGCTACCGGAATAGTCTGGGATGGCATTGGCCGGCAGGGAGGAACGGAGATAGATGGAGACAACAGCACGGAAGATTTTTGGCGCTTTACTTATAACCAAGGAACCTATGCCGGTGCTCTTGCCGAACTCTATAGTATCACAGGGGATCGCGAATTACTGGTTAAGGCTCTAAGAACGTTCAGAGCAACAGAATCGCTTTTATCTAGCTCTTCAGGTATTATTCGACCAGAGGGAGAAGGTGATGGTGGCTTGTTCAAAGGAATTATGATGCGCTACTTTGGCGTACTCGCTGAATCCGAGGGATTAAGTGACGGAGAGCGTAAGAATGTAATTGATTACTTGGTTGACAATGGAGAAAGTGCCTGGGGCAAGGCAAAAAATCCTGCTTATCCATTTCTATTCAATCATGATTGGAGAGTCAGTCCGCCTGTAAATAGTCAGGGACAAGTATCATCTTCCGTTGACCTCACAGTGGCTCTAAGCGGTGTGTTTCTAATGGAAACCCTAGCCTCCCTTGAAGCCAAAGGCTTCATTGAAACCTTGTAATTCACCAAATAATAGTAGATAAAATGAATAGAAGAAAATTTATTCGGGCCAATACCCTTTCTCTGATTGGGGCAGGCACCTTATTGTCAGGAATGAATTTCCCTATGACTATTTGGGATGAAAGTTATACCTCCAACCGCCCTTCAAAATCAAAACGTAATTTTGTAAGTAAGGCAGTGGAAGAAACCATCGATAAGGTGAAAAAGGGTATTGAGAACCCAAAGCTTTCCTGGATGTTTGAAAACTGTTTTCCCAACACACTCGACACCACTGTTCAATACGAAGAGAAAGACGGGGTGCCAGATACATTTGTTATTACAGGAGATATACCAGCTATGTGGTTAAGGGACAGTACGGCCCAGGTGTGGCCGTACTTACCTTTAATAAACAAAGACGACAAGCTTCGGAAGCTAATTGCGGGTGTTGTGCGGAGGCAAACCAAATGTGTACTGATAGATCCGTATGCCAACGCATTCAATAAGGAAGCTACGGGCGGTCATTGGCAGAGTGATGATACAGAAATGAAGCTGGAATTGCACGAGCGAAAGTGGGAAGTGGATTCTTTGTGTTACACCATTAGACTTGCCTACCATTATTGGAAGACCTCTGGGGACGCATCTGTGTTTAATTCGGATTGGCAAGAGGCCATGAAACTGGTTGTTAAAACATTTAAGGAGCAGCAACGAAAATATGGTGATGGTCCTTATAAATTCATGCGCGAAACGCCCATACAAACCGACACCATGCCCGGTAGGGGTTTTGGGAATCCGGTAGTGCCTGTGGGTTTGATTGCATCAGCTTTCAGGCCGTCAGATGATGCTACTACTTATCTGTTTCTTATACCATCTAATTTCTTCGCCGTGACAAGTTTGCAGCAAGTTGCTGAGATAGCTAAAGAAGTATTAAGTGATAAATCACTTGCTCAGGAGTGCGTAAGCTTGGCTGATGAGGTAGAAGCTGCTCTTAAGGAATATGCCATTGTAGAGCATTTGGGTTATGGGAATGTATTTCCATTTGAGGTGGACGGCTTTGGAAACAAGCTATTTATGGATGATGCCAATGTGCCAAGCCTTTTAGCACTTCCATATTTAGGATGTGTAACTGAGAAAGACCCCATTTATCAGAACACCAGAGATTTTGTCTGGAGTAAAGACAATCCATTCTTCTTCGAGGGAAAGGCGGCATCAGGTATTGGTGGCCCGCATGTGGGTATGGATATGGTTTGGCCAATGTCGATTATTATGAAAGCCCTGACTAGCGAAAACGATGCGGAAATTAGCGCTTGTATCAAGACCCTTATCTCAACAGATGCAGAGACTGGGTTTATGCATGAATCTTTTCACAAAGACGATCCAAAAGAATTTTCAAGAGAATGGTTTGCCTGGGCAAATACGCTGTTCGGTGAATTAATTCTCAAAACATTCAATGAACGACCGGAAGTGCTAAAGAGCATTTGATTGTTTAAAACCAAACCCCTAATCCATGAAAACGAAACTAATTTTCACAATAGTTAGCTTGCTGAGCATGCTTAATTTAAGGAGCCAAAGTTATGAACAGTTGGCTGATTCGGTACAGCAGGCCCTTGTTGACGATTACTCTTATACTGTTGCCGGAGGCTACTTTTTTGATCAGAGTACAAGCCCGTCCAATACGTATTTTCATTATTGGTGGAATGGATATGCATTAGAAGTCTTGGTAGATAGGTACGAAAGAACTTCTTCCGGGCCTCAACGAGACAATGCCGTAGAGCTGATGAAAGATTTGGTGAATGGTATGGAAACTGCCAACGAAACCTTCAACAACAACTATGGGCTCTACAATAATTTTTATGATGATATGGAATGGTTGGCCATTTCCAGTTTTAGGGCGTTTGAAGCTATCAAAGGTACTCACCCGTCAGATTCTTCCTTATTTCTTGACGTTTCCACCAAATTAGTGGAGGATATCAAAACTGGGGAAAATGATATAATGGGAGGAGGTATTGCCTGGCGCAAGTCACAAAGAGATTACAAGAACAATGCTGCCAATTCTCCAACTGTAATAGTGGCAGCTCGAAGGTATCAGTATTTGGGTGATGCTGAAGATATAGCATTGGCTCGAAGACTATATAGTTGGGTTAAAAGTAATCTGGTGGCAAGTTCTGGTCGCGTATATGATGGAGTGAACAGAGATCCCAAAAACGCACCCGGTGAGATTGATCTCTGGGAGTTCACTTATGGGCATGGGACATTTATAGGTGCTGCACTCGAAATGTACAGAGCTACAGACAGCACTCATTATTTGGATGATGCTATTCTCACCGCAGATTATGCCGTAGGGGAATCAAATAATCTGTTGAATGATGGGATTTATAAGAGCGAAGGAGCAAGTGGAGACGCTCCATTGTTTAAGGGAGTTTTGATAAGGTATTTAACTGAGCTTGCCATGGAAACATCCGTTTCGTCTATCAAGAGAGATACTTATAAGGCGATGGTTGCTGATAATGCCAGTGCACTTGTGAGTGGAGGGTTAAATCCGTTGAACTATCACACAGGGCCATATTGGGGTGAATCGACCTGTGATGCTGTGCTTTCTGCTCAGTTGGCAGGAATTACACTATTAGAAATGGCAGTTAAACTTGGATTAATCTCGCATGATGATGGGTTTTTGATCCCTGGTGGAATTAATGCCGAAAATTATACCAGTGCAACTGGAGTTAGTGTCGAGGAAAATGGAGATACAGACCCTTATTGCGGTATGAATATTACCAGCTTTGATGCTCCAGATGACGTCAGTTACAAAGTTAAAGTAGCCTCCACTGACACTTATTTAGTGCGGGTAAGAGCGGCGAGTGTCAATAGTGGTCGTCAGCTCACTGTCTCATCAAACGGAAATTCTCTGGCAACAATAGATATTGATAATACAGGTGGTGCTCAAACCTATTCAACGGTCTCACGCACGATCAACCTAACGGCAGGCGTGGATACGCTTTTAACATTGTCAGCTCCAAATGGTAGTTTCAATCTCAATTGGATTCGCTTTGAAAATCCATTGGTGATAACCTCAGAAAAGATAGAGGCTGAGAATTTTGTGGAGATGTCGGGAGTGGGAACCTCAGGAACTTCTGACTTTGGTGGTGGGGAAACGATTGATGCGGTAGGATCGGGTGATTGGATGGAATATTTCGTAGATGTGAAAAAATCAAGACAATACAATTTTTTGGTTCGCGCATCACGTCAGCCAGTAGGAAGTGATACGCTCCAATTGAAAAGCGGAGCTACCCTGATACAGGAAATTGCCATTCCCTCCACAGGAGGTTGGGGAAACTGGGCCACCCAAAGTACCACAGCTACCTTAGCCGCAGGAGCTCAAATACTCCGGTTGGAGTCGAAACATGGAAACGCCAATATCAATTGGTTCAAACTGGATAGTATCAAAAGTGTGGTCAGTGGCCAAATTGAAGCGGAAGATTACCAATCTATGAGTGGAGTAGTTACTGAAACTACAACAGATACAGGTGGAGGGCAAAATGTAGGAGGCATTGATGCTGGGGAATGGATGGACTATGAGCTAAGCGTTGAATCAGATGGATGGTATAAGCTGGACACAAGGATCGCGAGTATATATGGAGGGAGATCATTTCAATTGAAAAAGTCAGCTGATGTGCTAGCCACAGTGAATATTCCGAATACTGGAGGATGGCAAAATTTTCAAACGGAGACCGCCTATGTACAACTGACAGCAGGGGTTCAAACTTTGAGAATTTATGCAGTTGATGGCGGGTTCAATATCAACTGGTTTGAACTAACCTTCATTCCCAAATTTGTCAGAACGATTCAGGCAGAGGACTTCATATCCGCTCATGCTGGTGTAGGCACTGAAACGAACTGTGATATAGGTAGTGGACTTAGTTTGGCTGGAATTGATGCAAACGAATGGGCTGAATACTTGGTTTATGCAGATTCTACAATGGATTATATGTTTGTCGTGAGGGTGTCCAGTGAGTTATCCGGAAAGTCTTTAACAGTTGAGGTTGATGGTACGTCAGTGGAAACGATAGATGTTCCGAACACCGGGAATTGGCAATTTTATGAGTCGGTTTCGACCATCTTGAATATGAGTGAAGGAGGTCATACAATTAGAATTTCTAGCAGTACAGGGGGATTCAATTTGAATTGGTTGAAATTTTTCCGAGCCTCAAGCCTCACCGATGCTCGGCTTGAAGCAGAAAATGCCCATACGGAGCATAGCGAACAAAGTGGTGCAGGCTGCCCAACTTTCAATGGTTCTAGTCCATATCAAACGGAGATCTATGGGGAGGAATCAGAGGATAACCTCGGTACCAAGCAGCTTTCGATGGAAACAGGAAGTTGGCTGGATTATTACGTATATGTGCCCACCACTGCCACCTATTTGTTTTCGGCCAGGGTTTCCAGAGACAATGCGCTATCAGGCCAGGGTGTTTTACAATTGGTTGAAGATGGCAGTACACTTGTTACACTTACTATTGACGGTACAGGCACTTGGAGTGATTTTGTGACCCTATACGATCAAATATCTCTTTCGCAAGGAACGCATCTTCTCAGGATTAATGCTCAAACTGGAATTTTTAATTTGAATTGGATTCGTTTCGATAAAGCTATTGCGGTCGGCGATTATGTGAAGATTGAGGCTGAAAACTCGAATAGCGATGCAGGAGTGTTCGTGGATCAGAGAAACGACAATGGAATAGTGTATACGAGTAATGATATAGGTGTCGGAGACCACATGGATTATTTTCTTGACTTAGATAACTCGGGGCAATACCTAGTTAAAGCCAGGGTGTCAAATAGTCACATTAGCAATGATGCCGAAATGATGATAAAAGATGCGAATTCTTCTACACTTTACGATTCCATTTCAATCTCCAGTAATACCGGATGGCACGATCTTGATGCAGTGATTGATTTTCCTTCTGCAGGTAATACTGTGCTTCAATTGCTAGGCAATGAGGGCGAGTTTCATATGAATTGGTTTGAACTGCTTTTTGACATCACTGATGGGAGCGGAACCATTTCTGAGGAGCATGACGACTCTCCTAGTGGGGAAGAAATTGACAAAGTCATTGATAATTCATCACTTACTAAATACCTGACAACTCATTCGGCGGGTTATATTGAGTTTCAAACAGCCGAAGGTCATCGGGTAACTGCCTATTCCATAACATCTGCTAACGATGCTGAAGACCGAGATCCCAAAGACTGGAAGCTGCAAGGGCACAATGGCACGAGCTGGGTTGATCTGGACACGCAAACAAATCAGGATTTTTCCGATCGCTATCAAAGAAGAGTTTTCCACATTGATAATGAGAATAGCTACAAGCGTTATCGCTTGGATGTTACTGCCAATAATGGATCTTCACTGCTCCAGCTCGCAGAATGGCAGTTATTTGGAGTTGAAGAGAGTTGCGTAAGTTGTCGGGAGAGCTTTGAAGATCAAATGTTCCACGTAGAGAAATTGTCGCCAGCTGAGATTCAGATTTATCCAAACCCGATCAGCGCTGGAGACCAACTCATAGTTCATACATACAAGGATGATGGTATTAGGGAAATTGAATTGATTGACCTGAGTGGTAAGCAGATTCAACGGTCATCCTACCATGAACTACCAAATGAAGTTGAAGTGAATATTGGTCGCTCTGTCAAAGGAATTTACATATTGAAGGTCAGTACAATTAATGGAACTTTTGTCAACAGAGTTATCATCCGGTAATGACCTCTTTAACTAACAATCCATGAAAATGATATTAATGACACTGGTATTGTTGATTTCTTTCAGTAATGTCCAAGGGCAGGTTGTGAACTCTTTCTACATTGATTTTGGGAAGAATGATGGTACCAATGGGAATACCACTGTAGGGCCAGACTCCAATGGGAATTTTTGGAATAATTTTCTATCTACTTCCTCTGCATCACAGATTGATCTTATTGATACTGCAGATAATTCTTCAAACCTATATGTTAAAGTTACAGACCCATTTCTGTCAAATGGGCGCCTCAATGGAGGATTACTGTCTCCTGATTCGGAGTTGCTGGGTGACTTTGCTATTGGCACAGCCACAGAAGATTATTATTATGTAGAAGGAACCAACGTAGGTAGTTTGGAGATTGGGGGGCTGGATACAGAGTTTGGTTATGTTTTTAAAGTATTTGCTTCTCGCGCCACAGGCACCCTACGAACTTCCCGGTATGATTTTTCCGGTGAAAATTCATATTCAGGAACCTTGCAAACCTCGGGGACTGGTGCTGGTATAAGCTCTAACGGAAACAACAATACGATTTTGGAAACCCATGTATTGTACCCGGACAATGGGGGTGCCATCCAAATGGATTTTTCAATAGCCGAAGGGGGATTTGCATATATAGGCATCATGAAGATTGAACAAGTGGTCAAGGTACAAAACGATCCGGAAATACTGTCGTCTCTACTTTTTGATTTTGGGAAAGATGATGTCACCAATGGAAATGCGACTTCTAACCCGGATGACTACAACAACTATTGGAATAATATGGTATTGGGCCAGATACCAGTTAATTTAATAACTGCAGATGGTAGCAGTTCATCAATTAAAGTAAGTGTGGGTTCGTTCTCAGCCAATGGGATACAAAATGGAGGACTATTGCAGCCCGAATATGCCAATCTGGGAGAATATGCAATCCCGACTGTTACTCAGGATTACTTCCATACACCTTCTCACAGTATTCTGCTTTTCAAGAACCTGGCATTAGATAAGGGGTATGTTTTTAACGTATTTTCTTCTAGGGATAATACGGAGACACGCAAATCACAATATACCTTTAGAGGAAGCAATGTTAAGGTGGATTCGCTCCAATCTTCCGGAGTAGATATTGGAACAAATGGTTATGACGGAAATAACAATACGATCGTTTCTTCCGGAGTTATTTTTCCAGATAATGAGGGGCGGATATGGATTGAAGTGAGTGTGCTCGAAGGGAGTTTTGCTTATATCAATGCAATGAAGCTAGATGTCGTTGAACCAGTTACGGAGTACTTTGTCGATTTCGGACCAAACGACGGGTCCAATGGCAATACCACCTCAAACAGGGATATCAACTTTAATCACTGGAATAATCTGAATGACCCACTCTCTTCCTCCACTCCAGTTTCTCTTGTTGATAAATACAATAAATGGTCACAAGTTTCAATTGAGATCACTAGTGACTTTGAAATGAATGGCATAAATAATGGTGGTCTTTTGAGTCCGGAGGTGTCATTGCTGGGGGATTTTGCGGTGAATACGGTAACTCAGGATTATTTCCATACACTTTCCAATGGTGGATTTACCATCAGCGGGCTCAACCCTGACAAGCAGTATGTGTTTAATTTATTTGGAACAAGAAATAATACTGCAACCAGGCGTTCTGAATATCGATTTGAGGGATCAAATACAACCATTGATACTCTCCAAACTTCAGGAACTGATTTAGGTGGATCAGGCTACCACGGGAATAATAGCACGATCATAGTAACAGATACCATTTATCCTGATTCGAGGGAAGATGTCGTATTTAACCTTGCTGTTGGAGAAGGAGGCTTTGCATATATAGGGGCATTGAAAATTTCAGAATACATTCCTTTATCCAACCTGAGAGAGATTTGTTATAATCCAAATGACCAACTCATAGCGGTGATGGGCTCTTCTGTCCCCTTTGGAATAGGGGCGACCAATGATGAGGGGTATATTTATCAATACACCCAACAATTATCCAATCGTTATTCAAACGGTGATGGCTTGGATTGGGAAGTAAGTAATATCAGTATCCCAGGAAACAATACCACTGCTGTATTGAATAGATGGGAGACAGATTTAGAGCCACTATGTGCTAAATATGTGATTTATGCTTTATCTCTGGGAAACGAGGGTATCAAAGAGAATGGTCAGTTGGCATTTAATCAGTGGCGAGATAATATGTTGCTGCTGATCGACTCTGCGCGCAATAATGGTATACATCCAGTCATTGCCAATTGCTATGCTCGAGCAGATTTTACGAGCACAGAGTATGACTTCACTAAGCAGATGAATTTATTGATTCATCAATGGGATGTGCCCAGTATTAACCTTTTGGGAACAATAGATAATGGGTTAGGCCAATGGGAATCAGGATATCAAAATGATCCGTCACATCCAAATGATGCCGGACATGCTGAGATGTACCTTAGTATTGTTCCTTCATTATTTGATGCTTTGAATGCGGGTAAAACACAGCCATCTAAAGTGAGCGGAACATACCTTACTTTGTTCGATTATTCGGACAAACAATTGGATTTCACTCCGGATGGTGTCGTACATTCATTTACATTTTCCTTTGATATAAAAACCTCTTCTTCAGGGGTAGTTGGAGGATTAGCACTGGCCGGTGGCCGATATGGCTTGCTATCAGTAGATGAGTATGGTTATTTGGATTACCATTCTAGTGATATAGCGTCTATCACCACTGATAGTACACAGGTTGATGATAATGAATGGCATAAAATTTCTTTGACGCACTACCACGCCAGAGGTGAAACCTTACTTTACATTGATGGAAACTTACAAGGAACTGCCTCAGAGACTCTCGTTCCAGAGAGGTTTTTCTTGGGTAGTCTAGACGGGCCTACATCGGACTATAGAGAGTGGACTTTTCATAGGTCAGGAATGACAGTAGATGAAATTGAATCCCTTGCCGATGGTGATATGTTAAAATCTAGTCTGGAGTTGTATGCTCCACTTGATGGGCAGGAGGTCTATAGTAGTAATGTGCTGATTAATCTGGCTCAAAGCACCGTAGAAATCGTTCAAAATGATGCCGAAGACCTCACAGCTCCGGTCGTGTTGTATCGGGACTGTGCCTACACTGGAAATGCTATCGAACTGTTTGAAGGAAGTTATGATTTAAGTTCGCTTTTGACTCTTGGATATGCCAATGACTCTTTATCATCCATTGCAATCAAAAGTGGCTATACCGTCACGCTTTATATGCATTCCGGTTTTGCTGGTAGTTCATTAGAGAAATCTGTAGATGATTTCTGTTTAGACGATGATGGGTTTAATGATGCTATGAGTTCAATCATTGTTGAGCCTAACAGTGGCTCGCGTACGGTCAATCAAATCGTGAATGTCAGAGAGGGAAACAGGGAGGTTTTTATTTATCCCAACCCCGCAAAAGAGTATATACTCATTGATGGCTTAACTAAGCAGACACCATTTGAAATATATGATGCAGCCGGAAAAATGCTTTTAAATGATGAGTTGAACCCCAAGGATCAAATTGATGTCAACTCCTTGAAGTCAGGTATTCACCTTTTGAGGCTTCACACAGAACAAGGCGTAATCACCTTTAAACTAATCAAGTAGTTTGAGAGCACATATGATTAATCTATTTGTCGGAAATAACTATGTCCTGGGTATGGATATTGGCGGCTCACATGTAACCGCGGGATTGGTGGATTTGGACAATAAGAGAATTATCCCTGATTCGCTCCGAAGAGTGGATTTAGATTCACAAGGGCCAACGGAAGAAATACTAAATGTTTGGCGAGGCATAGTAGAGTCTTGTTATACTGATTATAAGGATATGCCCAAATATATTGGATTAGCTATGCCAGGGCCATGTGATTATGAGCAAGGCATTTGTTACATAGATGGCTTGTCGAAATACTCTAACTTGTATGGACTAAATGTCTGCCAAGGTCTTGCTCGGGCTTTGAAGATTCCTGAGGAAAATATTCGGATGACCAACGATGCTGCATGTTTCCTTCAAGGAGAATTGGATATGGGAGTTGGTCGAAAATATCAAAATCCAATTGGTATAACCCTTGGTACTGGATGTGGAACAGCAAAAATTAGACATGGGATTGGGGTAGATGGAGCGCTTTGGCAACACCCTTTTAAAGGCGGGATAGTGGAAGATTTTATTTCCACTAAATGGTTTAATCAGAGATATGCAGAGTTGACGGGGCAGGAGATTCATGGGGTAAAGGATCTTACAGAAAAGAATAATTCCGAACCTTTAGTAAAATCAGTATTCGAGGAGTTCGCTTTTAACTTGGCGGAGTTTATTCACTTTTTTGTGTCCAAAGAAAACCCTGACGCGATCATCCTAGGGGGTAATATGTTAAAAGCGCAACATATTTTCTTACCTAAGGTGCAAACGGAACTCACCAAAACCGGAATCATGGAGCCAATACACCTATCCAATCTTGGAGAAAGTGCTGCAATCCTAGGAGCTGCTTCGGCATATGTCAAAAAGAAAATGTACTTGAAAACTAAAATAGCATGAATAGAAAGCTGATTATAGCCTCTCTAACCGCTTCTTTAGCCGGTTTTTTGTTTGGATTTGATACGGTCGTGATTTCTGGGGCTAACCTCCCGCTTAAAACGTTGTGGAATACTTCAGAGTGGTTTCACGGTACTTTTATCATGTCTATGGCGCTGTGGGGCACTGTGGTGGGGGCTATGCTGGCAGGTATTCCTACTGATAAGTTCGGCAGAAAGACAACATTGATCTGGGTCGGAGTTTTGTATTTTGCCTCAGCCCTGGGTAGTGGTTTGGCGTCTGACCCTTATTGGTTCTCCTTTTTTCGTTTCATTGGTGGACTAGGAGTGGGGGTATCTTCTATTGCCGTGCCTACGTATATCTCTGAGATATCTTCAGCCAGCAATAGAGGCCGGTTGGGCATACTTTATCAGTTCAATTTGGTGTTTGGAATCCTGATAGCATTCATCTCTAATTATCTGCTTCAGGGTGTGGGCGGAGGTAACGATTGGCGTTGGATGCTGGGAATAGAAGCACTTCCTGCACTCATTTATACATTAATGGTATTTGGTGTACCCAAAAGCCCAAGATGGCTGGTTATTCATCGGAACGATCATGCTAGTGCCGAAAAAGTGCTCAGGGAGTTGTCTCAATCGGAAGAAGAAGCTACTTCTATGCTAAAGGCCATAGAAGAGGATCACCGTAAAACAAAAGATGATAAATCTTCGGTGTTCTCAGCTAAGTACAAACGTTCATTGATATTGGCATTTTTGATCGCTTTTTTCAACCAATTGTCAGGGATCAATTTTATTCTTTATTATGCGCCAGAGATTCTGCAGAAAGCAGGATTTGGCTCCTCAGATTCGCTATTAAGTTCGATCTCAATAGGTATCGTGAATTTGGCTTTCACCTTTGTGGGGATGGTGTTGATTGACAAGGCAGGAAGAAAACAACTGATGTATATTGGCTCTGTCGGCTATATCATTAGTCTGTTCATGGTGGCTTATGGGTTTTATGTCGAATCCAGTGCCATATTCAAACTCATATTTATTTTGACTTTCATCGCCTCCCATGCCATCGGCCAGGGATCGGTGATCTGGATATTTATATCTGAAATATTTCCTAATAGGGTGCGAGCCTACGGTCAGGCATGGGGCAGTGGTACACATTGGGTTTTTGCTGCCCTAATTACTCTCTTTGGTTCTGTTTTGATTAATGCTTTTGCACCTTGGGTTGCATTTGTGTTGTTCGGATGCTTTATGATTCTACAGTTGTTCTACACCCATTTTATGATGCCCGAAACCAAAGGAAAATCTTTGGAAGAGTTGGAGGAGGAATTGATTAAATAAGAATCAATTCCGGTCGTATGGCAATGCCATTAGATGAGGTCAAGGAGCAAGTTCAAAATGATGGATGAGCATCGATCACCGAGCGTCACTTTTTTATGTGTGCCCAAACAAAGGGGCCTACTTACTCCTTGATCCTCGAAGGGTTTTTTCCAAACTGTTTTTTGAAGCAGGTAGTGAAATAGTTCGGGTCAGAGAATCCAGTCTTATATGAGACCTCACTGACGCTGAGGTTATTTTGCATGAGAGCTTCGTAAGCTGTATTCAGCCTAAATGTTCTCAGAAATGCCATTGGAGTTAGGCCAGTGAGTCCTTTCACTTTTCTAATCAAACTGGATTTACTGCAGTTCATGTGGTCAGACAGGCTATCGACTGATAGTCCCTGGTTGTCAATATTTTGGTTGATATAATTTTTGAGTTTGTTGATGAACTCCTGATCCTGCGTGGAAAGGTCGTCTTCATCCTCATTGACATGATCAAGCAGTTGAAACTTTGCCCGGAGTTTTTCTCTGTTATCCAAAACGGAGTTCACAGAGGCCACCAGGAATTCGGTTTTAAAAGGTTTGGTGATATACACATCCGCTCCTCGTTTCATCCCTTTGACCTGCTCATCCAGCGAGCT
The DNA here is from genome assembly GCA_039944535.1 of Cyclobacteriaceae bacterium. Lineage (GTDB taxonomy): Bacteria > Bacteroidota > Bacteroidia > Cytophagales > Cyclobacteriaceae > JAMZMI01. Next base: position 99,721 of record JBDUYP010000008.1, on the reverse strand, counting down.
GTTTGCGGTCAGCAAAATAACAGGTATATGAGAAGTGGTAAGATCAGATTTGATTTTTTCACATAGCTCATAACCATCCATGTTTGGCATTAACACATCACTTATAATCAAGTCAGGCGCTTTTTTCTGAGCCATTGTCAGGGCCTCCTGACCATCACGACAGGAGAGTACTTTAAACTGGCTTTGAAATATACTGGCTAAAAAAGCATTCAATTCATAATTATCCTCTGCTATGAGTAAAACGGGTAAGTTGTATTTCGCATTTGGGGCATCTACTGTCTCTTCTTGATTGGTTCTATCTTCATCAGGAATAAACTGATAGTTTCCTCTGGGTTTGGATATGATTTCAACGTCTTTGTAGTCTTTCTTTCTGAAAGGGATTGTTATGACAAACTCTGCTCCCTCCCCAGGTGTGGAATAGATGGAGATTTCACCGCGCTGAGCTTTGACCAACCCGTCCACGATCGAGAGTCCCAGACCGGTTCCTTGCCTGGCAGTAGATCCCTGATAGTATCGATCAAATAGGTGGTCTATTTCTTCGCTAGTCAGCCCCTTTCCTGAGTCTCGCACAGAAATTCTGAGTTTAGATGAATCTGACTCATCTGTAGAGCATGAGATCGCTATTTTGCCATTTTTAGGAGTGAATTTCAGAGAATTAGAAAGCACATTCCACATGATACGCTTCACCTTTTCATTGTCGAAATACGCAGGCTCACTGCATTGGTTGTCTAGTGATAGCGTGATGTTCTGAGACAAACAAGCACTGTTAAATGGTTCGAAAAGATCCAGAAAAAAACGGTTCAGGTCAGTTTTAGAGGCTTCTAAGGTCAGTTTATGCTCGTTGCTTATTTTTCTGAAATCCAGAAGATCTATGATTAAATGATGCAGTCTATCAGAATTTCTCTTTATTAAATTCAGCAAGTCTCTGGTTTCCTTATTCAATTCGCTATCCTTTAGGAGTGATTCTAGAGGAGCCGATATCAGGGTTAGAGGAGTCTTAAAGTCGTGTGTTATGTTGGTGAAAAACTTTAGTTTTTTTTCATTGAGATCTTTGATCGCTTCTACTTTAAATTCAGAAAACTCAAGTTCCTTTTTAACATGTGCTCGGTATAAAATCACCCTGTAAATGGCATAAATCAAGCACATGAAAATCAACACGTATAAACCATAAGCCCATTTTGATAAATACCAGGGCGGCATGATGGTAATATTAAGGGTCGTGGGAGTCAGTCCTTTTACATTGTATTTATTGGTAGAGTTGACTTGAAACTGATAGGTTCCTGGTAGTAGGTTGGTGTAGGTGGTATGTGTGTGCTCGTGCAGGTTAATCCATTCTTTTTCCAGACCCTTCATCCGATATTGAAAGGTGTTGTACTTAGGTAAATCATAGTCATTATTGAAAAAATGAATTGTGAATGAGTTTCGATCAAAGGGGAGTTCTATGGTCTGTAAACTTTCAATGGGTTGGTCCAGAGGTATTTCCTCGACCAAAGTTTTGACACTTTTATTTTGAAAAGTTATATCTGAGATAACCACCTTTGGGGGGAATGAAGTGTTCAGTTGCTCGTTTGGGTTTGTCATTACAAATCCGGCAACAGTTCCGAATAGTAGATTGTTGTTATGAAGAATTGTCGATACAAAAGGGCTGAACTCCTTTGATGGTAAGCCATGACGGTGGTCATAAAGGGTGATATTGTCGTTGACATCTATTTTAGCCAGACCAGAGATGCTTGTTACCCATAAGTTTTCCAAATGATCTTTTTCTATTCTCAACAGAAAGTTGGACGGGAGTCCGTCTTGCAGATCCAGATGTTTTAGAACCTGCCCCTCTGTATCCATCAGTAAAAGACCTGCCCCTCTTGTGGCTAGCCAAAATGTGTTATCACGGTTTTTTAAAAAATCATTGACATTATGCGTAGGAGTCAGGACAGCTTTTAGTGTTTTCGTTCCCTCGTCTATTGCGCAAAGGTCTTTGCCAAATACGTAAGCATAAGTGATTTTGTCAAACTGTCTTACTACCTGAGTATGATACTCCCATATCGTATCGCTAGCCACCAGAGGGATTTTTGATATCTCTCTGTTTTCAATATTGAAAACCCCGATCCCCTTGTACATGGAGTTAATTAGGATTTGGTTCTTGGAGTAAGGAAGTATGAAGTTGATGTTTTGTTCTCTTTTGAGCCCATCACTGAAAGGAAAATAGGTAGCCAAATGCCTCATGTCTTTGGAAAAGTGCCCCAGTCCACCGTCATAGGTTCCTACCCACATTTCTTTGTTTCTAGATTCATGGATAGCCAGAACTTTAGACCCTCCCAGTAGTTTTTGACTTGTGTCAAAACCGATTGTTCGAATATCATTTTCACGGGTGTTTATTTTCATAAACCCGGTCTGAGTTCCCAGCCAGAGGTTTTTGTCAGAGTCTTCATAGCTTGCAGTAGCGTTCCTGTTCAAAGGGACTTGTTTTGATTTGTAGGTGTCCGCCAGGTTTTTGAATTGCGTGCTTTGAGAGGATAAGTAACATATACCAGCATCGTAAGTGCCCATCCACAAGTCTCCATTGGGCATTTTCATCATTGAATGAATGTTGTTGCTACCTAAAATACTTTTCGAATTTGGGTCATCATAGTAATGATTAACGGCATTCCTGCCTGAGTCAAGTACGAAAACACCATTGCCATCGGTGGCAACCCACGTTGCGCCACTTAGACGGATAATGTCCTTAATGGAATAGCTGTTATTTATGTCAATACTTCTGAATTGTTTTCCGATTTGCTCAAACACATACCCTTCTGAAGTGCCGGCCCATAATTTATTGTCGATCATGCGTAGGCAGGTGATCACATGGTTAGGCAGGTGATCATCTAGACTTTGTTCCGAATTTAAAACTTTGCCTTCAATCGTTCGGATGCTTAAAATACCTTGTTTGCTTCCAAGCCCCAGGTAGAAGATTCCATTGATATATACAAGTTGCTTGAGGTTGTGCGAGGTTTCTATTTCGTACTTAATAATTGCTCGCTCTTCTTCAAGGCCATACAAGTTGTCCGGAGTTATAAAGTATATGTGGCCTTCTGCTTCTGTGATATCTCTGATATCTCCTAGTGAGATTTGTGTGAACTCATCTCTAATTCGATCTAACATATAAAGCCCACTATGAGTCCCTATCCACAGATCATTTCGTTTGCTTATATAGAGTTTACTTATCTCTTTACCGTTCAGCTCTGGATAATTCTTGAATGTATATCCATCATATTTAGCCACTCCGTTTTGAGTGCCAATCCAGATATATCCGTGTTGATCATTCAGGATTCCTTTTACCTTGTTTTGTGGTAGTCCATCTTTATCGGCAAGCATAAGCACGCGTTCACCAGTTTGCGAGAAGACCATTTTATACGATAAAATAAAGAATAAAAGCAGTGCTACTCTTGTTATAGATACCATCAATTTCATGAGCTTGAAATTAAATTAAAAAAGCACGCATAATGTGATAATATCAGTTAATACTTCTCCTAAATGCATATTTTGGAATTATTTTCAAGATTTAAGACGCGAAATTGAAGATTGAGCAATGCAGTAATGTCTTGCTTTGTGAACATATGTGATGGCTCAGGCCAGGATATATATGTTAACAACCAAACAACTTAAAATATGAGAGCAAACAAATACATTATGATCACCTTGTTTTGGTTTGTCCTACTCGTAGGCACCTCCTACGGGCAGACCCCAACCATTACAGGAGTTGTCACATCGGCAGAGGACAAGGAGCCACTCGTTGGTGTGACTGTTAAAATCAAAGGCACTCTTGAGGGTACCATTTCGGATATCGATGGGAAGTACAGCATCAGTACTCAAAAAGAAAACCCAACACTCGTTTTTAGTTATATCGGTTATGAAACCACCGAGGCGGTGATTGGAAATAGACAAATCGTGGATATTGCTATGGAGGCCGACTTATCGGAGTTGGAAGAAGTGGTAGTCGTTGGTTATGGCACGCAAGAGAAAAAGGACGTGACCGGAGCTATTTCTTCTATTGGCACAAAGGACATTCAAAATGTGCCTTTGCGTAGTGTAGATCAGGCATTGCAAGGACGTTCTGCAGGGGTATTTTTCGTTCAGAGTTCGGGTATGCCCGGTGCTGCAGCTTCAGTGAGGATTCGTGGTGGCAACTCTATCAACGGAAGTAACGAACCTCTATACGTCGTGGATGGTGTGCCAATTGCTTCTGGCTCGGGGGATGCGACCTCACTAAACCCGCTCAATACCATCAGCCCGAATGACATTCAGTCTATAGAAGTGCTGAAAGACGCCTCAGCTACTTCAATATATGGATCAAGAGGTGGTAACGGAGTTGTTTTGATTACGACGAAGCGTGGAAAGTCAGGACAGGGCAGAATCAGCGTGAATGTTTATCACGGTATCCAAAAGGAAACCAACAGATATGAATTGCTCAATGCTAAAGAATATGAGACTCTGGCCAATGAAGCAAGTGTTGCTGATGGTGGGCCATTGCTTTATGACCCAAATCTTAACCCTGCATCTACGGATTGGCAAGATGCCATGATACGTGACTATGCGCCCGTCAGCAATTACAATGTATCAGCTACTGGCGGAGGAAACGGTACAAACTACCTGATCTCCTTTGACTACTACAAACAAGAAGGAATCATTAAAGCATCTGATTTAGAGAGATATTCTTTCAGATTGAATCTGGACAAGGATATCAATGACAGAATTACGGTCGGCAATAGTCTTACGGCTAGCTACGTAGAAACGAATAGAGCCAACAGTGGATCCATTTTTTCGATGCTCACTACAGCACCGAACCTCCCCATCAAGCAACCAGACGGTAGCTTCACCAGCTTCAATAACAATGGAATTGGGTTCAATAACCCTGTTGCGCTGTTGAGTGCCTATCAGAATTTGAACAAAACCTTCCGAACCATTGGAAACGCATACGCATCAGCAGAAATCCTTGAAGGCCTTACGATTAGATCAAGTTGGGGGCTCGATGCGAGTTTCAATAAAAATGATTCCTATATCGGACAAACGGTTTTCACTGGCGAACAAGTAGGAGGGAATGCTTCTGTGTTTTCAGGACAAACGTATACATGGCTAAATGAAAACACTATCAACTACAAGAAGTCATACGGTATTCATGACCTTGACCTTCTTGCAGGGTTCACACAGCAGTCATCAAGGTATGAGTCGGTTTCAGCTTCTGCTACTGGCTTCTTGAATGACGTCACCAGAACCTATGATCTTGGGCTAGGCAATGCAGAGGCAGCCGAACTTCCCGCATCGGCAGCAGCCAACTGGGTGATACATAGTTATATCGGACGTATCAACTATGGATATGACGATCGATATCTCGTCACTCTGACAGGTCGAGCTGACGGGTCTTCAAGATTTGGATCCAATAATAGATTCGGGTTTTTCCCATCCGTTGCTCTGGCATGGCGAGCCATTGAGGAAGATTTTATTCAGGATTTAGGTTTGTTCTCTGACATGAAAGTACGCCTTAGTCATGGTGTAACTGGAAATCAGGACGGAATTGGGAATCATCCTTCACTGGATTTGTGGGATGGTGTGCAATATGTAATTGGAGATCAAATTGTAAATGGGATCACTTCATCACAAGTAGGAAACCAGAACCTCAAGTGGGAGAGAACAGCACAATCTGATATTGGATTGGAGTTAGGCTTTTTCAATAATCGCCTCACTCTAGTGGCGGATGCCTACTACAAAAAGACAAGCGACTTGCTATTGGCTGTGACTATTCCAGCTAGTTCAGGGTTCACATCGGGAACCAAGAACATTGGGTCAATTGAGAATAAAGGGTTCGAGTTCTCAGCTAATGGAGTTATCGTGGACAAGGCAGTTTCCTGGACATCAAGTGCCAACATCACGTTCAATAAGAATAAGATTCTTGCACTCGGAGGAGAGGATGAGATACTTCCATCATCGTCTTCTACGATCATTAAAATCGGGGAAAGCCTCGGAACATTTTATGGGTACGTTTCTGATGGCCTGTTCCAATCGACCGATGAAATTTTAGGTTCAGCACAACCGGGGGCAAAGCCTGGTGATATTCGATTTGTAGATTTTGATGAGAATGGTGTAATCAATGAGGCTGATCAGCAGATCATAGGAAACGCCCAGCCGGAATTCTTTGGTGGGTGGAATAACAGCATCTCTTACAAAGGGTTCGAGTTGTCTGTCTTGATGCAGTTCGTTTATGGAAATGACCTCTACAACCTAAACCTGAAGACTCTCGAAAATCTTACGGGGAATCAAAATCAAAGAAGAACAGTATTGAATCGGTGGACAGCTGAGAATACGGAAACAAATATTCCTAGATCTACTTCTACCAAGCCCGTCAATGTATCCTATGATAGGTATGTTGAGGATGGTTCTTACCTGAGACTGAAGAATATTCAGTTGGCCTATGACCTACCAACTTCACTTATTGATAAAGCCGGGTTGAAAAACTTAAGAGTCTATGTGAATGCTCAAAACCTGTTGACTTTCACCAAGTACACCGGACTAGATCCAGAAGTAAGTCGCTACGGCTCTAGCAATATCAATCAAGGCTTTGATTCGGGAGCATACCCAAATACTAAGCTCTTTACAGCAGGATTCAACATGACCTTTTAATCTAAGAAATGATGAAAAAAATAATTTATAACATCGCTTTTTTAGTCTTGATTACTTCTTGTTCTGATCTTGAAGTAACTCCTGACGGTATCAATACTGCAGAAAATCTTTTTCAAACTGAAAGAGATGCTGAGGCGGCAGTGAACGCAATGTATTCTTCCATGCAAACACACGATGTGTACAACCAATTCATGGAGGTGGTTCAGTCTCAAGGTACGGATGATGCCGAATGGGGATATGGACGAAACACGGGTAATATCAACAAGCTTCAGATGGACAAGTTTCAGTTTGATGCATCAGCAGAATTGCTCTATCGATTTTGGGAAAATCACTACGTAAATATCAATCGAACCAACATAGTGTTGACCCAGGTGCCAGACATGTCCATTGATGCTGAGTTGAAAGCTAGGTTTCTAGGCGAAGCTCACTTTGTACGTGCTCTAATGTACTTTAACCTGGTACGTCTTTTTGGAAAAGTTCCAGTGATCACTACCCCGACTACTACATTGGAAGGGTTGAATGTGCCACGAAATACTATCGACGAAGTGTACGCACTCATAGTTAGTGATTTGGAATCTTGCAAGGAAAGCCTCCCTCTACAATATGGGTCTGTGAATTATGGAAGACCTACACAAGGTGCAGCCATGGCGCTTCTTACTAAGGTGTACTTGAACAACGAACAATTCGATGAAGCCAGACAGGAGGCACTTGATGTGATAGAACTTGGAACCTATAGCCTCTGGCCAACTTATGGTGAGGTGTTCGAAATCGCCAATGAGAATATCCGAGAGTCTATTTTCGAAATCCAGTTTAAGAGTACCGAAGGAACCAATGGAGCAGTGAGCTCTTCCTATGCAGGTTTCTTTAGACCATCTTCGGCAGTAGTCGCGCCACCACAAGGAAGCTTTGGAGGGTTTGGTGATAATCCAGTTACGGAGAATCACTACCAGATTTATACCTCAGGAGATCAACGAAAAGATGTAAACGTGCTTCACGTGCCGACAGCTCCATCTTCTATCCAATATCCATACTATGTGAATAAGTACCAGGATCCGGATGCACTCACAGTAGGAGACGGTGGTAACAACTACTACATCCTCAGATATGCTGATGTACTGCTGATGTACGCAGAGGCAGAAAATGCAGTGAATGGCCCAACGGCGGCCGCTTACGATGCTTTTAATAAGGTAAGAAGAAGGGCGTACAGTTTTTCTACCACTTTGCCATCATCTGCGGATTTGACGGCAGGTCTTTCAGACGTGCAGTTTCTAGATAGTCTGAAGCTCGAGAGACGTAAAGAGTTTGCATTCGAAGGCCAAAGAAGGTTTGACCTACTCAGATGGGGAGACCTGGCCGATGCGATGGCAAAACAAGACCCGAGTATTCTGGTACAGGACCGTCACAAGCTGTTCCCGATCCCTGAGCAAGAGCTCATAGTGAACGATATGTTGGATCAAAATGATGACTACTAAGATGAGAATACACAATATTTTTAAAGAAGCAACGATGAAAACATCAATCTATATAATGCTGACACTCCTGAGTTTAGGAGTGATCTTCTCCTGCGGAGAGGATGAGTCTCTGGAGAGCATTGGAGATCCCGTATTTTATGTGCTCGTGCCGGATACTGCGCCAGAAAGCGCATTTCCTAACAGGGAATTAAGTTTTCCGGTTGAAGTCCAGGCTGAAGCTGGTTTGGAAAAAGTGGAGCTGAAAATGGATTACCAAACGCTCGATGGATTTACCCAGACTTCATTTGAAACCGAAAAAGGTGGGACGTACAACTTTAGCTACACACCAGTAGACGAAGATATCGACCAAACACTGGAGTTTGTCATTGTTGCCTACGATAAGAAAGGCTACACTTACGATGTTACTTACTCTCTTCAGGTTATTAAAGAACCCGTAAATATCATTTTCACATTTCCGGGAGACTTACCTACCTCAGCTGAGGTAGAAGATGAGATCGCTTTTAATATTCAGATTACATCTGAGGATGCTCTGGCCAAGGTTGAAACCATTTTGGATGATACAGTGCTTGACGACCTGACAGCTGAGTCGTTTGATGACCCATTCGTGACTTCTTATTCTTTTAGCTACACCGTGGCAGCTGCTGACGCAGGTAAAAACATCACGTTCACATATCGTGTAACAGATGTTGACCTGAAAAAAGATGAAGCGACTTTCACCATTTTCGTTGAAGCGCCAAGGGAGGCAGAGCCGATCAATATCTATACTGATGTGGTAATGGGTATGCAAAGCAATACAACAGACAAGCAGTTTATTGACCTAAGTACTGCGACTGTGTACACCATCCATGAAGGATATGAAAACAGTGAATTAGTGGACATAGGGACTTTCAGAAGTGGATCTTCAGGTATCAACTTGTTCGGGCCTATTTATAGCAACGCTGCTCAGTTTATCTATACTGAAGGTGGGTACGGAGACTCTTGGTTAGGCAACTGGTCAACGCGAAATAACACAGAGGCCAGACGCATTGCTCCTGAGGTAATGTCTGCAGCAGTCTTCGATGGAATCACCGATGATGATGAGCTAATCTTTGAAGCTTTCAAAGCAAGCGAACCATCCGTAGAAGATGTTACAGGAGTGGATGTAGGAGACATCATTGTATTCAAAACTGTAGATGAAGAATATGCGGCCATTAAGGTGACTGCTGCTGCTATGGCTTCGAGTGGATCAGTAACCTTTGATCTGAAAGTAACAAAATAACTCATTAAATGACTGGCCGGAGATCTCCGGCCAGTCTGTTAATACAATTAGAAAATGTTGAAAACACTTAATAAAAGTTTACGTGCTGTTGGACTTTCATTGGCTTGCCTTATCTCGCTGTTGGGAACCGCGCAAGAGAAGTCCTACGACATATGTGTCTATGGTGAAACATCCGCGGGAGTCACAGCAGCTGTTCAAGCAGGACGAATGGGAAAAACGGTGGTTTTAATTGCTAACTCCAAACATGTTGGAGGGACAACCACTTCCGGTCTCACCGCAACGGACATCAATTCTCACCTGTCTATCGGAGGGTTGTCAAGGGAGTTTTATCAGAGAATCTACCAATACTATAAGTATCCGGCTGCCTGGAAAAATCAAGACAGAGCTGAGTATTTCAAATCCATCGAGAAACGAGTTTTTGCAGGATATAGAGATTCACTCCAAATGCAATGGGTATATGAATCCCATGTAGCAGAAGACATCATGAGACAAATGCTGCTGGAGGCTGGAGTTAAAGTGTTGTTCGAAGAAAGGTTGGATTTAGACAAAGGTGTAGAAAAGAAAAAAGGTAAGATTCGATCAATAACACTGGAAAGTGGGAAGCAGATCTCTGCCAGAGTTTTTATTGATGCTACCTATGAGGGAGACCTAATGGCCAAGGCTAAAATATCTTACACGTATGGCCGAGACGACAATAAAACTTACAACGAGACTAAAAACGGTTATCGTTTAAACGATGTGGTTGGAGTAGTGAACGATGGTGATACCATATCTGTCGATCCTTACATAGAAAAAGGAAATCCTGATTCTGGTTTGCTTCCATTCATTGAAGCGAATGTTTCCACCAAGCCAGGCACGGCAGACAAAAGGATGCAGACCTATTGCTACAGACTTACTTTGACCGATGATCCAAACAATATGGTGCCGATTGAAAAGCCTGAGAATTATAACCCCCTTTGGTTTGAAGTGATGGCTCGACAGCTTGAGTTGGATCCAAACATCCCACTGAGAAAAGGTCTTATCACATTGACACCAATGCCGAACAGAAAGACGGATACCAACCATCTTGATTTTGTTGGTGCTAATTATGGTTATACAGAAGGAACATACGAAGAGCGGGAGAAAATTGCTGATATACACAAAGACTATGCGCTTGGTAAATTATGGTTCTTGGCCAATGACCCTAGAGTTCCTGCTGTGGTCAGAAATGAAGCCAAAAGGTGGGGACTTGCCAAAGATGAATTCATCGATAATGAGAACTTTCCCCATCAGCTTTATGTACGCGAGGCACGTCGTATGATCAGCGATTATGTCATGACCGAACACCATTGTAGAGGCAAGGAAATTGCTCCGGAATCTGTTGGGTTAGCAACTTATTGGCTGGATTGTCATTACGTTTCAATGGCCGTCGATGACAAAGGACAGCTCCGCAAGGAAGGAACCTATTGGATGGGAACCCCCAACTACCCAATCAGTTACCAGACTATTAGACCCAAAGAAAAAGAGTGTACCAATCTACTAGTACCTGTTTGTCTTTCGGCATCACACGCAGCATTCGGTTCTATTCGCATGGAGCCGGTGTACATGGTGCTCGGTCAGTCAGCAGCAACAGCCGCAGTTATGAGTATTGATATGGACTGCAGTGTGCAGGATGTGCCTTACCAAAAATTGGAAGCACAGCTTATCAAAGATGGACAGATTTTAAGAAGAGATTAATGAAATATTTCCGACAACTTAGTCTGGGATTGCTAATCGCACTGAGTTTTTGTATCGTCTCTTGTGGTGATGAAGGTGTTACAAAAAAAATGGAAGATGACTTGAATCTTGGCCCTGAAAAGGTGCAAGTGAGCAAGGCAAGTGGTGTTTGGAGAATGTACAAGGATGGAGAACCATTTTTTATCAAAGGAGTAGCAGCCAGTGGCTTTTTCTACACACCTGGTGATTATGGTGCTAACACCATTCGTCTGTATGGCATCAATGACACCACCATGACCATTCTTGACAAGGCGCATGAAAATGGGCTTTCAGTAGGGTTTGGTGTGTGGATGCAACAACCAGAGTATGGTTTTGACTATACTGATGAAGTTGCCGTTCAAGAACAGCTCGAAGTAATACGGGAGCAGGTTCGTGAGTATAAAGATCACCCGGCATTGTTGTTTTGGTTTTTGGGAAATGAATTGGATGGCCACTACGACGAAAATGACCAACGCCAAGCCATGTGGGAGGCCGTGAATGACGTGAGCAAAATGATTCACGAAGTAGATGGAGAGCATCCCACTTCCATTGCCATAGTCAATTCGAGTGTGGAGAAGTTACTCGACATGAAGCGATGGGCTCCTGATTTAGATATGTTTTCCAGCAATGCCAAATATCCACAAACAGGTCTTGTGCAAGCGCATTTGCAAGAAGCAGAATGGGACATTGCATGGATTATGAGTGAATATGGAAACAGAGCACTGCCACACGGATTTCCAGAGTCTCCCTTGCTGGAGTGGGGAGCCCTTGTGGAGCCTACTTCCACCGAAAAAGCGGAGGTTTTTTCAGGCATTATGAATGATGACATTCTCCCCAATGCAGCTTTAGGATGCGTAGGATCATTTGCCTTTCTGTGGGGAGACAAAGCCACTCACCAAACAGGGAGTCGACGAAACTGGCATAGCTTCTTCACCACAACGGGCGAAACCTTCGGGATAGTCGATGAACTTCAATACGGCTGGACCGGCATTTTCCCAACCAACAGAGCTCCTGTGATTGAGGATAGAACCAAAATGACATTGGATGGTAAAGAAGCTTTTGATGCCATCAAATTGAATTTTGGAAGCGCTTATACAGCGGTGGTTGATGCCTACGATACTGACCCACTGACATACGAGTGGGTTGTGGTTGCAGAGGATGCAGAGGAGGGCAATCAGCCTCCAGGCCTGTCCGATTGGGTAGAGACCGACAATGGTTCGAGTGCGGTAATTCGCTGCAAAAGCCGTGGCGCTTATAGGCTCTATGTATTTGTTAAAGACAACAATGGAAAAGCAGCAAATGCTGTGATCCCTTTTCTAGTAGAATAACATAAAAACACTAATGAAAATATTTCAAATATCACTTTTGCTTATCACTATTTTGTTCGTGCAGAGTTGCAATGGAGAGGAGGAATCTGTTGAGAAAAAGGACGAAACAGAGGAGCCTAAGGATGATTTCCCATCAGAAGGCGCTGTAAAAGTTGAAGTGATCGAAGAAGGAGGAATTGCTCGTATTTACAGAAATGGCAAACCATATTTCATCAAAGGTGCTGCCTACAATAATTTTATCAGTGAGGTACCAAAGTATGGAGGAAATAGTATTCGAACCTATGGCGTGAGCGATGAAACATTGGCCGTTTTGGACAGTGCGTTGGAAAACGAGATTACTGTATGCTTAGGTATATGGATCAACCGTGAAACCGATGGATTTGATTATGAAGATGAAGGAGCCCGTGCTGAGCAAAAGGAACGAATACGACAGGAGGTAATCCAATTTGTCGATCATCCTGCCGTGCTCATGTGGGGAATTGGCAATGAAGTTGACTCTCGATATACCAATTACAAAGTTTGGGATTTCATTGGGGAAATATCTGATATGATCCACGAATTGGATCCCAATCACCCAACCACTACAGTGTTGGCTGGTGCTGATCCTGTGGACGTGGAGGAAATCATTGATCGTGCACCTTCATTGGATATCCTTAGCATTAACTCTTACAACGCAATCGCTACTGTACAGGAGAAAATATACGGAGCGGGTTGGACTAATAAACCTTATTTGGTAACAGAATGGGGACCTTCTGGGACATGGGGTTCGGTTTCTCAGACTCCATGGGGCGGAATTTTTGAACTAACTAGTACCGAAAAAGGAGAAATATATCGCAACGTTTACACCGATCACATTGCATCTAATTATTCCAATAATTGTGGAGGATCATATGTATTTCTCTGGGGGTACCAAACACATGGCGCGGTGGCTACCTGGTATGGTTTATTCACCAGGAAGAAAAAGCCTCTGGAAGCCGCACATGCTATGTACTATAATTGGAAAGGTTCATTCCCAGCCAATCGTGCACCACGAATTGAAAGCTCGGATGATATTACCCTAAACGGTAAAATAGCAGAAGAAAATATCACTCTATCGGTTGGAATAAAAAACACAGCCTCCGTAAAGGCTCTCGATTTAGAGGGAGACCAGCTCACGTACGATTGGCAGATTGTGCCGGAAGGCATTGTGCTTGAAAGGGACGATCCGTCCGAAGGGTCTTTACCTGGCCTCAATGTTTTTGTTGATAATTCGACAAAAACAGCCGAATTCACAATGCAGAAAAGAGGTGAATATAGACTGTATGCTTTCGTGTATGACACTGAGGGCAATGCAGCCAGTGCGGTTATCCCTTTTTTAGTAGAGTAAAACCTGTTATTAATTAAAGAATCAAGGATGATTTTACGTCACTATGTCATTTTAATACTATTAAGCCTTGTTTTTTTTGGGTGTACTGAAGATGCCATAATTGAAAAAAACGAAGTGTCGAAAAATGATTACCCAACGGATGGTCCAGTTCTCGTCGAGGTGGTCAATGAAGGATCGTATTCTCGTATTTACCGAAATGGTAGCCCCTACTATATAAAGGGAGGAGCGTACAATAATTTTTTAAGTGAGATACCCAAATATGGTGGTAATTCTGTTCGTACATACTCTATTGATGAAAATACACAGAGCGTACTTGATTCAGCTCTGAAATATGAGCTTACTGTGTGTCTCGGTATTTGGGTAGGACGTGAAACTTACGGATTTGATTACGACGATGAGGAGGCAATTGCGGAACAACTAGCCCAGATCAAAAATGACGTGATGAAGTACAAAGATCACCCTGCTTTATTAATGTGGGGCATTGGTAATGAGGTCAATGGACAATATACCAATATGAAAGTATGGAATGCTGTTGGTGAAATATCAGATATGATTCACGAGCTTGACCCCTATCACCTCACAACTACCGTACTAGCCGGAACCGAACCCGATGATATTAATGAAATTATTGAGAGAGCTCCTTCTCTTGATGTATTGAGTGTCAATTCCTACTCGGGTATTATCAATGCTCAAACCAAAATAGCTTCTACGGGATGGAGTAAACCTTATTTAGTTACCGAGTGGGGACCAAGAGGAACCTATGCAAACCCACCTAAAACGTCTTGGGGTGCCCCTCAGGAACTTACAAGTACGGAAAAGGGAGAGGTGTATAGAACTTACTACAGCGATCATATTGCATCCAATTTAAAAAATAGTTGCAATGGATCTTACGTATTTCTATGGGGCTATCAAACGCATGGACAGGTAGCCACTTGGTATGGTTTATTTACTCGAAATGGTAACCCATTTGAGTCTGTTCATTCCATGCAATATTGTTGGCTAGGTTCTTTTCCTTCCAATAGACCACCCAGAATAGAGCGTCAAGAAGATGTTTTATTGAATGGAATGTCGGCAGATAAAAGTGTGAAAGTTGTGTCAGGAAAGAGAAATCAGGCTACTGTGAAGGCTACTGATTTGGAAGGCGAACAGTTAACCTACGAGTGGGTAATAGTCAAGGAAGGTTTCATACTCGATAAAAATGATACGACAAAAAGTACCCTCCCAGGTATTGCAGGGCTTTTTGAATCCAACACCGAGAATACAGTTTATTTCACTGTACCAGAAGAGGGCGAATATAGATTATACGCATTTGTGTTTGATGAAGCAGGAAATGTAGCAAGTGCTGCCATTCCTTTTATGGTTGAAGATTTATAAGAATTAATATGATTAGAAGAAATAGTGCCAGCTATGGGGTCGGGAGTTTACTTTTTATGATCCTGTTTATTTGCTTTTTTCAAAGTTGTGAACAGGCGAAAGGAAACCTTCCTGACCCTTATTTAAACCCCTCATTACCTACTAGTCAGCGAGTGTCTGATTTGTTGAAAAGAATGACCCTCGAAGAAAAAGTAGGGCAGATGTGCCAGTATGTGGGTTTGTTTCATTTGGAAAAATCGGCCAATCTCAATACGCCAATTGATGTTATGGCTGATGATGCCAACGCCTTCTACCCGGGCATGAGTGGCAAGGACCTGTACCAACTGATCAAGGACGGAAAAACCGGTTCATTCCTACATGTGCTTTCTGCCAAAGAAGCCAACGAACTGCAGGAAGCAGCTCAGCAGAGTCGGTTGAAAATTCCATTGCTGATTGGCATTGATGCCATTCACGGCAATGCCTTGTACGAAGGAGCAACAGTTTACCCAACCCCGCTTTCGTTGGCTTCCACATGGGATACTGAATTGGTAGAGGAAATCTCGAAACAAACAGCTAAGGAAATGAGAGCAACGGGATCGCATTGGGCGTTTTCTCCAAATTTGGATGTAGCCAGAGACCCTCGATGGGGAAGAGTAGGGGAGACATTCGGAGAAGATCCTCATTTAGTTGGGGAAATGGGTGTGGCCATGGTCAGAGGCCTTCAGGGAGAGAATTTTTCTGATCCTGACAATGTGGTGGCGTGTATCAAACATTTTGTGGCCGGTAGCGAACCAGTCAATGGGATCAATGCCTCGCCGATGGATGTAAGTGAACGAACGCTTCGGGAAATCTACTACCCACCATACCTCAAATCTCTGGATGCAGGAGCTTTCACAGTGATGGCCGCACACAACGAAATCAACGGTGATCCATGTCACGGTAGCAAATATTTGCTAACGGAGCTTCTCAGAAATGAGTGGGGATTTGATGGGTTTGTGGTTAGCGACTGGATGGATATTGAACGACTAAAGTCCGTACATCGAGTGGTTCCAAGTCAGGAAGAAGCATGTTTTCTCACTGTGGATGCGGGAATGGACATGCACATGCACGGGCCGAAGTTTCTGGAGCCTATCATGAAACTAGTTGAGGAAGGGCGAATTTCAGAAAAACGAATTGACGAGTCTGTAGGTAAAATTTTGGAAGCAAAATTCCAGCTTGGATTGTTTGAAAATCCATTCGTGGAGGAAGAAAAAGTAGCTGAGCGCATCCGAACCACGGAGCATCAGGCAACAGCATTGGATGCGGCACGTAAATCCATCGTTTTACTGAAAAACGAAAGTGTTCTTCCACTTACACAAGCGAAGAAAATATTAGTTACAGGCCCTAATGCCAACAATCATACTTTGATGGGAGACTGGAGTTTTGAACAGCCCGAAGACAATATCACCACCATACTTGAAGGGCTTGAGAACCAAAAACCCAAAGGCGTATCTATTGATTATTTGGATGTGGGCAGTCAGGTGACCGAACTCACAGATGATCACTTGAAGGAAGCAGCCAAAAAGGGTCGTAATGCAGATGCCATTGTAGTAGTTGTGGGAAGTAATTCCCTTCGCTATGAAAGAAAATTCAAAACCAATGGAGAAAACGTAGCGCGTGATAATCTGGAGCTGATCGGCAAACAAGAGGAACTTGTTCGTGCACTTCAGGAAACAGGAAAACCCGTGATTGTGGTTTTGGTAAACGGTCGCCCGTTGGCCACTGAATGGATTGCCGAGAATGTTCCGGCAATCATCGAGGCTTGGGAGCCTGGGAGTGAAGGGGGTAGAGCAGTTGCTGAAGTCATTTTTGGGAAAGTAAATCCGAGCGGAAAACTGCCTATTTCTATCCCAAGAAATGTCGGTCAGATTCCATCCTACTACAACCACAAAAACGCACACTATGTGAAGAAATACAAGTGGTCAAAGACTGGCCCTCTTTATTCATTTGGGCACGGATTGAGCTACACCACTTTTGAATATGCTGAGCCTAGTCTTTCGGAGGAGGAGATCGACGCAGATGGCTCGACATCACTCACAGTGACGGTGACTAATACAGGTAAGGTTGCTGGTGACGAAGTGGTGCAACTCTATGTAAGAGATCTCTATAGCACTGTCACCCGACCACTAAAAGAGCTGAAAAACTTCAAAAGAATCAGCCTCCAGTCAGGCGAGTCGAAGGAGGTGACTTTCAACGTAACGCAAGAGGATTTGGCTTTTTACAATCTGGAAATGCAGAGGGTAGTGGAGCCGGGAGATTTCTTCCTAATGGTAGGAGGCTCATCGGAAAATGAAGATTTGAAAACAGCAAAACTCACAGTCAAATGATCAAGCGTATACTCTCTATTCTCGTTGTTTTATCACTTGCATTTGGATGTAATGATCAATCTGAAACCAATGAATCATCCTATGATTTGATCGTTTACGGAAGCACATCTTCTGGAATTATAGCGGCCTATACAGCCAGGATGAAGGGGCTGGATGTGCTTCTGGTTTCCCCAAATGGACATATCGGAGGCCTAACTACAGGAGGACTCGGTTACACAGATATCGGAAATAAGTATGCCATTTCTGGACTTGCCAAGGACTTTTACAGAAGGATAGGAAGCAAGTACGGCGCATTTGAGCGCTGGATTTTTGAGCCTAATGTAGCCACTGAAGTGTTTGGTGATTACCTAAAGGAAGCCAATATTGAAGTCCTAAATGGCTTTCGTTTGTCGGACGTCAATAAAACTGAGTCAAAAATTTCATCCATCAAAGTAGAGCAGGCGACCGACCAACAAATCACAAAAACACTCTCAGCTGAGATGTTCATCGACGCAACCTATGAGGGCGATCTCATGGCTAAGTCAGGGGTTTCGTATGTGGTGGGACGTGAGAGTAATGATGCTTATGCGGAAACCTACAATGGAGTTCAGTTAAGAAAGAAGCACCAGTTTCCTGACAACATTGATCCATACAAAGTAGAAGGTGATCCAAACAGCGGTCTGCTTTGGGGAATCAGTCCTATCAAGGTTGAGGAAGACGGTACTGGAGATGAAAAACTTCAAGCTTATAACTTCAGAATTTGCCTGACCAACGTTCCCGAGAATCGGGTGGAGATCACCCGACCGGATAACTATGATTCATCCAGATACGAGCTACTCCTTCGTCTATTCCTAGCACAGCCTAACAAACGCAAACTCAACGATTTTTTCATTTGGAGCAAAATGCCGGGAGGTAAGACAGACATCAACAATCGGGGTGGGTTTTCTACCGATATGATCGGGATGAATTACGATTATCCTGAGGGATCATACGAGGAGCGCGAGGCGATCATTCAAGCTCATGAAAACTACACCAAAGGGTTGCTTTATTTCTACAAAACAGACCCTCGCGTGCCGGCAGAACTTCAGGCCGAAATTCAGCAGTGGGGATACCCCAAAGATGAATATACCAACAATGGAAACTGGTCTCCGCAGCTCTATGTGAGGGAGGTTAGACGTATGGTTGGTCAGACTGTCATGACACAACATCACTGCCAGGGTAGAGAGGTTGTTTCTGATCCTGTCGCTATGGCGGCCTATACCATGGATTCGCACAACTGCCAGCGGGTGGTTGTCAAAAAGGACGGAGTGGCCATGGTCAAAAACGAAGGTAATGTCGAGATCGGAGGCTTTGGGCCTTATCCGATCAGCTATGGTGCCATTATTCCAAAAGCTACAGAGTGTGAGAACTTGCTTGTGCCCGTTTGCCTCTCAGCAAGTCACATAGCTTATGGTTCTATCCGCATGGAGCCGGTTTTTATGGCACTAGGTCAGGTAGCGGCTCTGGCAGCCAATGAGGCTATCGACAATAAAATATCCGTTCAAAAAGTTGATTATCGCTCCATCAAATCAGAGCTGGACAAAGACCCATTGTCCGATGCTTCAACTCCTGAAATTTTGGTTGATAACATCCCGGGACTGGTTGGATTTACCGGAAATTGGAAAGAAGTCAATAAGGACTGCTATGGCGAAAGTGCTTTAGAGATAGAAGGCAAAGGTGAGGTAGTATTTAAGCCGTCCATCTCTATCTCAGGGGCATATGAGGTTTTTGTTTATTTCAGTAAACTGGAAAAAGTGGCTCCAGTCACCAAAGGGTCGGTTTCTTTCGGTGAGTTGTCGCAAAATTTTGAAATAGTAGCAGATGATATTGAGGTCATTGGACAAACATCCGGTGAGTGGGTTTCTATCGGAGTTTTTGACCTGAGTAAAGAAGCAGCTAATCAGGTCAGCATCTATGGCAGTGAAGGAGGAGTTGTTCGTGGTGATGCAGTTTTGCTAGTGCCGAAAACGGGGATTAAATAATGAAATTTCAATTCTTTCCACTAGCGATTTTCTTTTTAGTTGTTGCTTGTTCCAGCCCTGAAAAACGGGTAAACTCCGCTTATACCGTCCAGGTTGATTCTTTGATTTCGATCATGACCCTGGATGAAAAAATCGGCCAGATGTATCAATGTCTGGGAAGGGGGCATGCGCGAGTTGGAGACGGTGAAAAAGCGCGCGACTTGGTGGAGTTGGTAAAGGCTGGAGGAGTTGGTTCCATCTTGGTTCCCGGCGATGTGGATGACGTAGCAGACATGCAACGAATGGCTGTAGAAGAGACACGTTTGGGTATTCCACTATTCTTCAACTACGACGTGATTCATGGCTTCAAAACCATTTTTCCAATGCCATTGGCCATGTCCTGCTCCTGGGACACAGCCATGGTGCGACAGGCTCATCGCATTGCGACGATAGAAGCTGCAGCTGCCGGCATTAGTTACAATCATGGCCCAATGGCGGATATTTCCCGTGACCCGAGATGGGGACGAGTGATGGAGGGAAATGGTGAGGATCCGTACTTGTCGGCACTTTTCACCAAAGCCTCTATCCAGGGTTTTCAGGGAGATGGTATTGAGAACGGTAACACCATTATGGCCTGTGTCAAACATTTCATTGGCTATGGAGCGGCAGAGGGAGGCAGGGACTACAATACCGCCGACTTTGGCTCTGAAACGCTGCGCAACATTCACTTGCCTCCTTTTCTCGCGGCAATGGATGTCAATGTGAGCTCAGTCATGACTTCCTTTAATGTGGTCGGAAGTGTGCCTACTGTGGCGCATGGCCCACTGCTCAACGATGTTTTGCGCTCAGAAATGAAGTTCGATGGGGTGTTGATTTCTGATTTTGGCAGTGTGGGCGAATTGGTCAAACATGGGTACGCTAGCCACACCAAACAAGCGACAGTTCAAGCATTGAATGGTACCGTAGATATCGAAATGCAATCGCGCAATTATCATGAAAACATAAAAACACTGGTCGAAGAAGGGCAGGTGGCTGAGTCAGCTATCGATGATGCGGTCAGACGTATTTTGACCAAGAAATATGAGCTAGGGCTGTTTGACAATCCGTATAGGTTTGAGTCCAAACAATATATCGACAGTGTTACGCTTTCCGTTGATCACCGAAAAATAGCCAAAGAAGCTGCCAAGCGATCGATGGTGTTGTTAAAGAATAATGGTGTTTTGCCGGTAGCCAACTCGGTAAAAAACATTGCGATCATTGGGCCTTTTGCAGATTCGAAAGACATCCTTGGAAGATGGTCGGCAAAGGGAGATACAAGTGTTGCTGTCACCCTTTTTGAAGGAATAAAAGCTCAGTTTCCTGAAGCTAACATTACCAAACTCAATGTCGGTGATTTTTGGAAAGATAGTCCATTGAGTGAAGCTGAAATTATCAAAGCAGCGAAAAAAGCGGATTTGGTTTTGCTTGCATTGGGTGAGCCAAAGGAAATGTCAGCAGAGGCCGCCAGTCGAGCCACGCTTGATATTCCGGGCAATCAGAATCGGATTGCCGAACTGGTTAAATCTGCGGGCAAGCCAACTGTTTTAGTGATGTTCAATGGGCGACCACTCACCATCGGGTGGTATGAGGAAAATATGGATGCCATTCTTGATGTCTGGTTTCCTGGAACAGAGGGAGGCAATGCCATTGCAGAAGTTTTGGCTGGCGCGTACAACCCGTCTGCCAAACTGACCATGACATTTCCTCGTCATGTGGGGCAGGTGCCTTTGTACTACAACCACTACAGCACGGGGCGTCCGGCACAGTCCTCCCGATTTTCATCCAAGTATATCGACCTTCCCAATGGACCACTTTATTCATTCGGTTATGGTCTGAGCTATACCTCATTCGAGTACGATGATCTGAAATTGAGCACAAACAAATTCACCGAAAATGAGACCATAAATGTCTTGGTCAGCGTCACCAATACAGGGGAGATTTTCGGAGAAGAGATAGTCCAGCTATACATTCAGGATGTGATAGGCGAGATAGTAAGACCCGTGAAGGAGCTTAAGTCTTTCCGGAAAGTAGGGTTGAAAGCTGGCGAAACGAAAAAAGTAACATTTGAGCTGAATGCTGATATGCTAACGTATTGGTCGCCAGTGAGTGAAACTTATATCGTGGAGCCGGGCATGTTCAAGGTTATGTTGGGCGGGAACAGTGTAGACTTATTGAAAAAATCAATTGAATTAACAGAATAGCATGATCACACTTTGTATTTCGATAGCAGTTTTGGTGCTCGGGTATTGGCTGTACGGTAACCTGATCGAGCGGGTGTTTGGAGTTGATGAAAAGCGTGCAACTCCGGCCACTTCCAGAGCAGATGGGGTGGACTTTGTGGTGTTGCCTTCCTGGAAAATTTTCCTGATTCAGTTTCTGAATATTGCTGGTCTGGGACCCATTTTCGGCGCAGTAGCTGGAGCCATGTGGGGGCCTGTTGCCTTTCTTTGGATCGTCCTGGGCAGTCTCTTTGCCGGAGGCGTTCATGATTACTTCAGTGGCATGCTTTCTATCCGCCACGGTGGCCAAAGCGTTTCTGAAGTGTCCGGTTATTACCTCGGAAGTTGGGTAAAGCAGTTCATGCGTGGATTTACTGTTGTGCTCATGATTATGGTAGGTGCTGTTTTCCTTTTGGGGCCAGCCAAAATACTAGCGGGAATGACCGAATCGGTCAGCCTTTTTGGATGGGTGATGATCATCCTTTGTTATTACATTCTATCTACGATTTTACCTATCGATAAAGTGATAGGGAAGCTCTATCCGGTATTCGGATTGGCATTGATTTTTATGGCTGTCGGACTTTTTATTTCCATGTTCACACAGGGCATGGTCGTTCCAGAGTTGTCTATGTCCAGCTTTTCAAATTTTCATTACACGCCGGATTCTTTTCCTGTGTTTCCTATGCTGTTCGTGACCATCGCTTGCGGTGCTATCTCTGGGTTTCATGCCACACAATCTCCTCTTATGGCTCGATGCATGTCCAATGAGAAACAAGGGAAAAAGGTCTTTTATGGAGCGATGGTTACCGAAGGTGTGGTGGCGCTGATATGGGCAGCCATCAGTATGAGTTTCTTTGGCGGAGTGCTGGAGCTTAACATGGAAATGCTGACCAATGGCGATAACACCGCATTGATGGTCAATGAAATTTCCAATGGCGCATTAGGAACCATCGGCGGATTGCTGGCCATATTGGGTGTAGTCGCTGCTCCAATAACCTCGGGCGATACCTCTTTCAGAAGTGCGCGTATCATCATAGCTGATTTCATGAAGACAGATCAGAAATCCATCAAAAACCGGTTGTTTATCAGTATTCCACTTTTTGTTACTGGCTACCTTTTGACACTGGTCAATTTTGGCGTAATCTGGAGGTATTTCGCCTGGACGAATCAGACCTTAGCTACAGTTGTTTTGTGGACGGTTACCGTCTATCTCATGCGAGAAAAGAAGAACTTTTGGCTGGCGCTGATTCCGTCTGCTTTTATGACCGCTGTGGTCGTTTCATACATTCTACTTGCACCTGAAGGGTTTTCCCTCCCGGTAGATATGTCAATTTTTGCTGGCGCGATCGTAAGTGCTGGAGTGACAATTTTTGCCATTGTCAAAAACGCTCAAATCAAGAAATTAGAAGTAAAAACAATATGAAAACGAGACTAACCATATTGATTCTTTTTATTGCTGTGATTTCCTCATGCGATAAAAAAACCACTGCAAAAGTTGATCGGCCAGAGAAGCCAAACATCTTGTTGATTATCAGTGATCAGCTCAACTGGAACTTCTTTTCCTCAATGGGAAATCAATATGTGGAAACGCCCAACATCGATCGATTGATGGCAGGAGGGGTGCGCTATGATCGAGCTTATGTAGCCAATCCTGTTTGTATTCCATCCAGGGTCAGCATGTTCACAGGTCAGCGCCCGACGAGTTTTGGTTTTCATGTGCCGAAAGGAATCGATCACAATTCTGTAGATGTAAAAGAGTACGTTGCAGAGCATCCCATAGCCTCACAAATGCAACAGGCCGGCTACAAAACGTACTATGGAGGTAAGGATCATTTTGGTTGGAGAGCGTACTCCTTTAAGCCCCAAGATCTTGGGTTTGAAGTGTATGCCAATGGCAAGGAATACCGAGGAGTGGATTGCGTGCCAAAGGCGATTGAAACACTTAATAATCACAAGGCCAATCATACAGATCAGCCGTTTTTTATGGTTGCTTCATTGATGAATCCGCATGACATCTGCTACGCGCATATCAAGGATAATAAGTTTGATATGGACAAAATAGATGATCGAACGGATGCGGGTGGATGGCAGGATTTGCTTAGAGAATCAGTTCTGGCTAATCTGCGCATTCCCGAAGGTGAAAAGGGCGCTGGTGGTTTCGAGCCAATCGATTATTATCTAAAAAACTCACCTCCATTGCCGGATAATTATATGCCCCAATCTGACGAGCCAACGATCATTTCTGGAGAGAATGGAGAGGAAGGAATGGCGGCTTCTTTTGGTCGCTATAGAGGGCAATACGACTCTACGGACTGGAGACTTCACCGTTTTGCATACGTCAAGTTTGTAGAGGAAATTGATCGGGAGGTTGGTGAGCTGTTGGATGGTTTGGAAGCCAGTGGTATGGACGAAAATACGGTCATCATATTCACCAGCGATCACGGCGAGATGAATGGCGCACACCAGATGGCTGGCAAGGGATTGCTTTTCGATGAGGTGTGCCATGTACCATTTGTAGTGACTCACCCATCGTTGGAAGGTGGCCGGGTGGATGACTCCAATCTGGTCTCTAATGGCCTGGATTTGGTGCCAACGCTTTTTGGCTTGGCGGGAGTGAGTAGTGAAAAAGAATTTGAAGGAAAGGATTTGTCTGCTCTGTTTTTTAATCCCGATAAGAAGTTAGAGCGAACGCATATTCCGGTAGAGGTTTCGACGGGTATGGGATTGATATCTTCGGATTTCTACTATGGCATTTATTTCAACGGCAGTGAAAATAATGAGCAGCTTTATGATATGCGAAAGAAGCCACTGCAGATGGAAAACGATGCGTTGAGTTCAGACTATGAGGATGATTTAAACGCCAATAGAAAGGTTTTCAAAATGATGAATGAAAAAACACTTGAGAATTTTGGCTATCCTGAAGGGTATATGAGGTTCCTTGAAACAAACTGATATGAAGATGAGAAAGGCTGTATTGATTCTGTTATTTCTGATTGTAGTACTTGGGGCAGAAGCTAAAATCACCTTGCCGGCCATCGTTTCTTCAAACATGGTGCTTCAGCGAAATACCACCGTTATGGTTTGGGGCTGGGCTGATCCTAAGGAGAAGTTTACGCTGGAAGCCTCGTGGATCGAATCACCAATAAAAGTCAAAGCAGATGCTGAAGGAAACTGGAAGGTTGAAGTTGCCACCACTGGAAGTAAGGAAACTCAAACGATTCAGATCAAATCTCAGGATGAAACTATAAAGCTTGAAAATATCCTCTTCGGTGAGGTTTGGTTGTGCTCTGGGCAGTCCAATATGGTCATGCCGATGCGAGGCTTTAACGGTCAACCTACGTTTGGAAGTAATGCAGCCATTGCCAAATCAGAGAACTCTAAAATCCGTCTATTTGTGGTGCCACAGATCGGAGCGAAAACACCTCAACGTGAAATTGGGAAAGCAGCTAGCTGGGAATTGGCGTCTCAGGAAAGCGTATGGAAGTTCAGTGCCATCGGATATTTCTTCGGTCAACAATTACAAGAGATTTTGGATGTTCCAGTGGGACTCATCCAGTCGGGAAGGGGTGGTAGCCGTGTGGAGGCTTGGATAAGAAAGGAAGCGCTGAGCGAGTTTCGGGAAGTGAATATTGAGGATGCAGACATGGCAAAATCAAGGATCGTCCCAACAGCACATTTCAACGGCATGATCAACCCGATTATTCCTTATACAATAAAAGGAGCTTTGTGGTATCAAGGGGAGGGTAACTTCACTAACCCAGAGAGCTATAAAAAGATTTTTCCGGCTATGGTTGAGGACTGGAGAACCCGCTGGGGCCTAGGTGACTTTTCTTTCTATTTTGTACAAATCGCCCCATACTTTTACAATAAACCAGATGTCTTCAATACCAACACTAATTCTGCATTTATGCGAGAAGCACAGGTTGAGTGCGTGGATTTGATTCCAAATTCAGGTATTGCCATTGCATTAGATGCAGGAGAGCAATTCAATATTCATCCTGCCAAGAAAAAGGAAGTAGCCGATCGGCTGCTGTACAATGCATTGAGTCAAACCTATGGATATGAGTATGTTGACGGAACATCTCCCGTCTATGATTCTCTTGAAATCCAGGAGGATAAAATTCTCTTGAAATTTAAGAATGTGGATAGAGGACTCTATGCATATGGAGAGTTGACTGGATTTGAGATTGCCGGAGAGGATCACGTGTTCTATCCTGCTCAAGCGAAAATTGTAAATAGGAGGGATGTACTGGTTTCGTCAGAACAGGTACCTGAACCTGTAGCCGTGCGCTACGCCTGGAGCAATTGGGTGGTTGGCACCTTGTACGAAGACAGTTTTTTGCCGGCTTCATCTTTCAGAACGGATGACTGGGAGGATGCGACCAGAGCACCTAAAGAAGAATAATGAGAAATTTGTTACTACTCGTTTGTGCTTTTGTATGCATATCGCAGCACACTACTGCGCAACAATTACCCAACATCCTTTGGATCGTAAGTGAAGATAATAGTCCTTATTTGGGCTGTTATGGTGATACGCTAGCCACTACTCCACATATTGATCAGTTTGCAAAGGAGGGACATCTTTATACCCGAGCCTATGCAAATGCTCCTGTTTGTGCACCAGCCAGGAATACGATTATTACCGGCGTATATGCCAACTCCAATGGCAATCAGCACATGCGCAGTAATTATCCATTGTCGGATTCAGTGAAGTTTTTTCCAGAGTATCTCCGAGCTCAGGGTTACTACTGCACCAACAAGTCAAAAAAAGATTACAATACCTCGACAGGAGATAACTTTTGGAACGAGTCTTCGCTCAAGGCAGACTTTAAAAACCGAAAAGAAGATCAGCCCTTTTTCCATGTCGTGAATACCAGCATTTCACACGAAAGTTTATTGCATCGGTTTACCCCGGATTCACTTTTGAAGCACAAACCGGAGGAAATGATTTTACCACCATATCACCCTGACACCAGGGAGATTCGTCATGATTGGGCGCAGTATTACGATCGTATCACGCTGATGGATCAGCGTGTGGGTGAGGTTTTGCAAGAATTGGAAGAAAGTGGCCAGGCGGAAAACACGATCGTTTTTTATTTCAGCGACCATGGAGGTGTATTGGCACGAAGCAAGCGGTTCGTTTATGAGACGGGCACGCACGTTCCGTTCATTGTTCGCATACCTGAAAAATTCAAAACCCTGAGGCCGTCGGAGGTAGGGGAATCTGTAGATGAGCTAGTAAGTTTTGTAGATCTGGCACCAACCATGATGAGCCTAACCGGGCAAACTATCCCTGATTACATGCAAGGCAGAGCCTTTTTAGGTGAGAAGAAAACGAATGAACCTGAGTTTGTCTATATGTTTCGAGATCGGATGGATGCCAGCCATGATTTGAGTCGAGCAGTCAGGAGTAAGAGGTATCGCTATATCAGGAACTATCTACCACATGAGATTTATGGGCAATTCATCGAGTACTTGTGGAAGGCACCCTCTGTAGGTTCATGGGAGCAGGAATGCATTCAAGGAAATTGCAATGAAGTGCAAATGGCATACTGGAAACAAAAGCCGGTAGAAGAATTATACGATACAGAGAACGATCCCTGGGAGGTGAATAACCTTGCCGAAGATCCGGACTACCAAAGAGTCTTGCTGGAAATGAGAGCTGCCAACCGCGCCTGGATAATGCGAATAAAGGACACAGGTTTTGTTCCCGAGCAGATGATGGCTGATATGGTTGATGAGACGGGAATGCCCGCCTATGACATGATGAGATTTGAGCATATTGATTTGCCTGTGATTTTGGACTGGGCGGAGAGAGCGTCTGTTGATACGGACGTATGTGCATTTTTGAAAGGACTGAAATCAGAAAATCGCATAGTTCAGTTTTGGGCAGCCATTGGATTGCGGATTCATTACGACAAGCTTTCTAAGCGTGACCAAAAAGTCTTGACCCGATCTTTAAAACAAGCCCATGCAGACACCAGGGTAGTTCTGGGCGAAACGCTCTATTTACTCGGACGCAAAGAATGGTCAAAAGCCATTGAGGAAGTTTTGCTGGATGGACAAGCTCCCATGGCACGCGCACGCGCACTGAGTTTTATTCGGGAGTACGACATTACTGAACCGGAAATCCAAAAAACGGTGGAAGGAACCTATGAAAAATTCTTTATCAAGGATCGATTTAGATACGATTTACTTGCATCAAAGGCTCTCCTAACAAAGTGGAGCAAGTGAGTTCAAAATTGAATCTATTATCAAGATTTATGGGTCTATTTTAAAGATGGTTGTGATACTTGTTAAGTTGATTTAAGTAAACAACTTAACAAAATCATGAAAAAAATCTTACTTATCATTTGTTTACTTTTCGTTAGTAGTTTGACGTATTCACAGGGAGTGAAGGTAGAAGTCAAATTAATCGATGGGGAATACCAGCTTTACCGGGATGGAAGCCCCTATTTTATCAAAGGGGTTTGTCACAGCGGACATTTCCTGGATTCTTTACCTGCATACGGCGGAAATTCAATCAGAACATATAGTGTTGATACCACCAAATTTGCGGCGACAACAACAGCTTTGCTGGACAAGGCGGATTCTCTTGGTCTGACTGTGACGGTTGGCTTGTACATAGGTCATGAAGAATTCGGTTTTGATTATAACGACACTACCGCAGTTAAGGAGCAGTTAGAGGACTTCAGATATTATATAAAAAAGTGGCGGGATCACCCAGCCGTATTAATGTGGGCTATTGGCAATGAAGCAGATGCACGATACACCAATTACAGACTTTGGGATGCGGTCAACGACATTTCAGAGATGATTCACGAAGAAGATAGCTTGCATCCAACAATGACAGTTATTGCCTCTCCTCATGACCCGGACCTTATAGGAATCAATGAAAGAGCCCCAGATCTTGATGTTTTGGGTATTAACAACTATAGAAGCCTTGATAATACATGTAATCAAATTCGAGGAAACTCATTTACAAGACCATACGTCGTAACAGAGTGGGGAGTTGATGGTACGTGGGGAGCAGTACCCAAGACGAGTTGGGGTGCTCCGATTGAATTGAGTAGCACGAGTAAGGCCTATGTAATGAGAAACAGGTACACTGATTATATACTGGGCGATTTAACTCCGGAGGATACAAGTGCAACACAATGTATCAGAGAGTTGAATATGGGTGCATACAAATTTATTTGGGGGCGCCAGAATCACGGTGAAGTAGAATCGTGGTTTAGTATATTCAATGTACTAGGAGAAGCAACCGAAGAAGCAGAATCTTTGCAATATTTATGGACTGGTAGTTACCCTTCACAACGTGCACCTAGGATAACGGAAATGAAGTTGAATGGGCACGAGCGAGATGATGATGTATCTCTTTATAATGGCGCTATTAACTCAGCTTATGTTTCGGCTTATGATCCAAATGATGATGCATTGACATATGAATGGGCAATTGTCGAAGAAGGGTATGAGTTGGATGATGCCACATCTGGCAATAGTTTTCCCGGTATCACTGGATTAATAACTCAAACAAGTGACAGTACTGTTGTATTTAATACACCCTCAGAAGAGGGAGCTTACAGGTTGTATGTTGTAGTTCATGATGGTCATAATAAAATAGCTCTTGATGGTATCGCCTTTCAGGTGATAGACAATTCTATTCTTAGGAATTATGACGGAATAAGTCTTTTGGAATACGAATCGGTAATTGGAGGATCTCACAATGGTTCTGTTAACCCAGATTCAACAGGCATAAATCAAACCCCAGGAGTTGGGAAATTTAATGCTGATGGAACAAGTTCGTACGCCAAGCTTACTTTTAGTAATCCTGTAGTTGTAGAAGATGCCAGCTATTTCAAATCAGGAGATTTTGAGATTAAAATGGAGGTCAGAACAAGCGCTCCTATCGGAACTGAAATCCAATTGAATTTTGAGAATGAAGCAAGCTACGGATCGAGCCCGGACGGAAGAAACAGCACTTATAAGAAAGCCACAACTGTTCAGAATGAATGGGAAATCATGACTTTTGATTATAACAGTTCTCCCGATCCGGATGTTTCTGATTTGGAGGTTGATCAGTTTACCTTCACTTTTGATCCGGGGAATAGCAGTAATTATATTTATTACTTTGATAACATTAGAATTGAGCGGGTGTCACCGGATGACGTTGGTGAAGGAGATGTTTTTGAAAACTACGATGGGGACACGCCAACCATATCTTATGACGACTCCAACGGAACCTATTCTATTATTGAAAATAGCTTTCCCGGAGGGTCAAATGACACGGATTCTACCTCCATGTACATAAGGTCTGGGGTTAGTTATGATGCATTAAAATTTGACAATACGGTAATTGCAGATGCCTCAATCTATGAATCTGGGGATAAAGAATTTGTAATTGATCTAAATACAGCAGCACCTCTAGGTACTGTGTTGGAAATTCAGCTTCGAAATACCTCTATGGTGGGCTCTTACCCAGATGGGCGACATAGTATTTATAGAACAAAAGTTTTGGAACGAAATACATGGTATCAAGCACGATTCAAACACATTTCGTCTCCTGATACTACTGTAGGTGATAGTTCGGTTGATCAAATGATCTTTTTTCTTTCACCGGGAGTTGTTTCGTCAGACACATTCTATATTGATAACATTCAGGACATAGTAGTAAATGAGGAACCAGGTCTTCTCGCCCCTTGGGAAAACACCGACATTGGTTCCGTAGGTATAGCCGGTAGCACCAGCTCCACGACCAATGGTAGCCTCTTTACCCTGACTGGCTCAGGAACAAATATCTGGGGTACTTCGGATGAATTTCAATATGCTTATCAATCAATCAATGTCGAAGATGCATGGGTTGAAATTATTTGCAAGGTCCAATCGATTACTCCAGATCAAGATGATTATGTAAAAGCAGGACTAATGTTTAGAGAAACCTTGGATGATGATGCCAAACATGCAATGATTTATGTGACTCCCGAAAGTGGCAATGCCTTTCAGTACAGAAGTTCGGTTGCAGGATCATGCAGCAAAACCTCCAACGCTACGAGCATTGATCGTTGGCTTAAGCTCAAGCGTGTGGGCGATCGCTTTGAGGGTTATCAATCGAATGATGGTGTTACCTGGAGTTTGATAGATTCGGTAACGATTTCCATGAATTCTTCCATGTATGTCGGTTTGGCACTGACCTCACATGATAATGCCGAAAAAGCCACAACAAAAATCCGGAATATTACACTAGAGTTGGAAGGCTCAGGGAGTCGGAAAGCGGTTGAATACCCCTTTAGAAACGACCAGGCATTTATGGTGTATCCTAATCCAACCAACGACTATGTCTTTTTTGAGATTTCAAAAACACAGAAGGCAAACGTCAATATATACGGGCTGGACGGACGCAGCTATTTGAGTGAGGTTTACAAGTCTCAGGACGGAAAGTATAAAGTTAACTTGTCGAGTTTCAACAAGGGAGTTTATTTGATGGAAATCCGCTCAAATAATGGGTCGTACAAGCGACTAATTATTAAGAACTAAATGGGAGTTTCAAATAATTGTTAATTGTAGGTCTGGGTGATGAGCTCAGACCTCTTTTTAATTTCAGGATTTTATGGGCTGAATGGGTAAATTCATCAATGTCTCTCTGAATATTCCATTTCTATTTTTGCTGCAATTAAGAATAATATGATTCGAAAAATTCATGTCGTTTTACTTCTAACATTCATTTTTGCTTCCTGCGCAGAAAGGAAAAGACCCAATATTATATTGATAATGGGCGATGATATCGGGTTTTCAGATATCGGTTCTTACGGAGGGGAAATAGAAACTCCAAATCTAGATCGGTTGGCCAATGAAGGTTTGCGGTTTACAAGTTTTTACAACATGGCTAAATGCAATCCAACAAGGTCATCGCTACTGACTGGATTGTATACTGGTGGAAACGGAGCGGTGCATCTGGCCCACCTGACCAAAAAAGCAGGCTATTCCAATATCATGACTGGAAAAGAGCATTTTGATTCGTGGGTGCCCGAATACTGCAAAGCAGAAAATGTGTTTGACCACTCATTTTACTTTTGGGCTACTACCGAATACTTTTTACCTCCATCTGGGGCATTCGAACGACCATTTTTTCTTGACGGAAGGGAATTAAATGCAAATGAGATTAAGTATGAAAAATCACCCATGTATAAGACCGATTTTATCACCGGTTATGCCTTAAGGTGGTTAGATGAAGCGTTTCAAAAAACAGAGCCTTTCTTTTTGTACTTGCCTTATCACGCAGCTCACTATCCACTTCAAGCCAGACCAGAGGATATTAAAAAGTACAGAGAAAAGTACCTGAAAGGTTGGGATAAAATTCGAAAAGAACGATTCGAGAAAATGCAGAACTTAGGTGTGCTCCCTGATAATGCGAAATTGAGTCCTGCTCAAAATAATTTGAACAAGTTTCGTGGGCCTTATATCCCCGAGTATACGGATTATTATCCCTGGAATGGTTTATCTGATGCCCAAAAAGATTCACTGGATCTTGAAATGGCGGTGTATGCCGCGATCATTGACCGAATGGACCAAAATATTGGACGTGTTTTGAAAAAGCTTGAAGAAAATGGGGAGTTGGAAAACACATTGATTTTGTACCTGAATGATAATGGATCATGCCCCTTCTATGCAAACAAAATCCCGTATGTTCAGCCCGGTTCGGCCGGTTCTTATTGGAGTTTGCGCACCACTTGGGCAAACCTGGGAAACACACCCTATCGGCAGTATAAGCAAACCGGTTACGAAGGGGGCAGTCATACACCTTTTATAGCCTATTGGCCTGGGAAGATCGCCCCGAATACAATTACACATCAGGTCGGTCATGTAGTAGACATTGCACCAACGTTGTTAGATGTATTAAATATCGACTACCCAGACTCAATTAAAGGGTATGCCACCCTGCCTTTGCATGGAAGCTCGCTTTTACCTGTTTTTATGAACGAGGAACGTCGAGAACCAGACTATTTCATTTCTGGACTAGATAAATTCAGGATGTTTCGTAGTGGCAATTACAAAATTGTCAGACTAAATGGAGAGGATTGGGAATTATACGACATAATTAAGGATCCCACGGAACTTGTGAATTTGGCTGATTCATTACCAAATAAAGTGATTGAATTATCAAATTATTATGAGAGTACACAATTGGGATCCACTGAGAAAAACCGATAAGAATAGAATGAGATTACAATTGGATGCTGTCATAAAAAGTTCACAATTAAACTGATCAATCCTTCTAAAGGATGACTGATCCAAGCCTCCTTGAATATTGACCTTGGTTTTGACATTATTTTCTAGATTATAGCCTTTTTTTTCAAGGTTAATTCATTGGTTAAATGGTTGTTTTGATGCTCAAATCAACATTAACCTATATGAAACAAATTTGCCTATTCTTAACCCTTTCCCTTCCCTTTTTTATTAGTGCGCAAGCGCTGGAAAACATTGCTTTGGGTGGCACAGCCACTGCTTCCACCACGGCTACCAGTGCAGCTGGCTATGTGCCGTGGAAAGCCGTAGATGGAGACCTGGCCACTCGCTGGTTGGACAATGATGGCTCCAATCCGGATTATATTCAGATCGTGTTTGAGGATGGTCCCCACGTAATTGAGTCCTATGCTTTTTGGATGGATGATTTAAAAGCTGTTACTGCCTATACTGCAGAGCTGTATAGTGGTGAATCCTTGGTCGCCACGGATGATGTTTCTGCCCCAACATCAGTAAATGGATCAGGATACGATAAGTATTCGGGTACGTTTGCCTCAGTGTCTGCTACCAGTATCAAACTGACGATTACTACCACTGATGGCAGAGAACGTCTCCATGAACTGGAGGTTTATGCTTATAGCAATGAAGCCCCTTCGGATGTGACGGCCGTTTTTGATGCTTCTGATGCAGCTAATCCTTTTGTAGATATCAATTGGACGGATAACACGTCTGATGAACTTGGATTTACACTCTCGAAAACAGATGAGAATGGTACTTCCACAATTGACTTGGATCCGAATACAACTTCTTATATGGATGCCGATGTGGAGTACCTAAAATCGTATTCATATACGGTTTCGGTCAACCTACCGGGTGACCGAACGGTCTCTGGAACGGCTGTAGGTGTTGCCCCATTTGCAAACCCTTTAAATGTAAGCTACAATAGCACAGTAACGGATTATAGCTCTGAGAGAAACACATCAACACAACAAGCGGCTAACGTAGTTGATGGCATGTTCGACAACAACCATCGCTGGTTAACGGCGGATGATGCAGACGTACCTCATCATGTTACCATAGCGTTGGCAGAAGCGTCAACCGTGGCTTCTTATTTCCTATACATGAACCCAAACATTTGGGCCACCGCTTTGAGCATTGATTATTCTACGGATGGAACAAACTTTACAGAGATACTTAACAATAATTCTCCTGAAGTCACTTTCCTTCAAAAGGATGGTTTGAACCTTTCCCTGATATCAGGAAACTTTGATACTCCTGTAGATAACGTGACGCATATTAGATTGAATATCCAGGGAGTTTTTGGGTATGATCCTGAAGAAGCACTGGACCTTGCCTCCAACGATCCGAGAATGAGAGTTCACGAATTTGAAGTTTATTCAGAGTCACTTCCAGAAGAAGCAACGGGACTAGCTACCAGTACAAATACAAGCGATTTGCAAAACCCGACGCTTACCCTGACCTGGGATGACAATCAAAATAACGAAACCGGATTCTCTATTTACAATGGCATTACCAAGATTGCCGATTTGGATCCAAATGAAACATCTTATACGCTTGATCTTATTTATGCAATCAACTATGAGTTAAAAGTAGGAGTGGCCAATGTTGTGGGTGAAACTATATCTGAAGCAGTTGAGTATAGTAAAGCTGATCCGATCAATAATGTAATTAGTTTTCAAAAACCGGCTGTTTCCAGTTCCAACTATGACATCACCAGAGACGAAGATGAGGCTGTGGATGGTGATCGTAATTCAGTAGAAACTTCTCGCTGGATGACCTCTAATACAAACGACCCGCTTACCACACCAGAGTGGATCGAAGTGGATTTGGGAGCTAATTATAACATTAGTGGGTATAGACTGAGTATAGAAAATCACGCATCAGGTATGCCTACAGCATGGGAGTTTCAGTATGACGATGAAGGCAACTGGGTAAGTGCCGATGTGGCTGAGGTTACCTCCACACCCTCCGCGTCTGAAACTTTCTACGACCTGGGTAATGGAAATGAAATCAATGCTTACACATTGGCCACTACTTCGGTAGTTGCTAGTAAAGTAAGGTGGTACGTGACAGCAAGCCCCACTTTGATTCGGCTATATGAACTGGAAGTATTTGGTTCTTTCATAGTGGACAAAACATGGGATGGGACTAGTTGGAATCCAGGTGCGCCGGTGGCGGGAGATCAGGTCTTGATCAATGGCTCATACAACACCGCAACTTCAGGTGATATACTGGATTTAAATTCAATTGTTATTGGTTCTGAAGGATCACTTACAATTGAAGATGGTGACGCAGTGAGCTGCGAAGGTACATTCGACAATCAGGGGACTGTAGAAGTGCTGTCCGGTGGTTCGCTCGTTACGATGGGTGAAATTGTTGGTGAGGATTTTACCATTCATAGAACAACCCCTCATGCAGGACTCAGGTATAGCGTTGTGGGGGCGCCAGTTGCTACAGCTACCGTTGGGGATTTAGGTTCAGCGGTCTATTCATACGATGAATCTGTAAAGTATGATTTAGGCGTGACAGACGGACTCTTGAGGTTTGTTGAAGAAACTTCTGAAAGCGCCATTTTGACACCTGGTATAGGCTATTTTTCAGTAGCCACGGGCTCACTTCAGTTTTCGGGGAAGCCAAATACAGGAGAGATCATCATTCCGGTAACGAATACAGATAATGGTGAATCAGCCTATGAAGGTTTCAACCTGGTGGCTAACCCATACCCTAGCTCAATCGAGATAGATGCATTTATGGACGTCAACACGTCAACCTCTGGAACCGTTTGGTTGTGGGATGATCAAGGTTCAGATACTGGTCGCCGGGGCAATGATGATTATATAACCGTAAACGAAGTTGGCGTGGTTTCTCCAAATGGAGGCAGCTATGACAAACACATTCGCAGCGGTCAGGGTTTTTTCGTTCAGCTCGATGATTCAGGAGATATCACATTTACCAATGATATGCGAAGAGAAGACAGCAATGATGCAGGCGGTTTCTTTAGGAAAACCGAAACAAAGCAATCGCTGAAAATCACCGTTTCTGACGAAAACAGCTACAATGAGACCTTGATCGGTTTTATGCCTGATGCTACTGAAGGTGTAGATAGAGGATATGATGCCGCCAAATGGAGCACAGGGGCACTTCAAATCTTTACTGTGATTGAGGACAACAGATATGCAATCCAGGGACTTCCTATGCTCAAGGAGACAACAACTATTCCTCTGGAAGTGCTGGCAGATGTTGCTGGTGATTACAAAATTCAGATGAGCGATTTGACCAACCTGGAGGATAGCTATAAAGTTTATATGGAAGATGCTGAGACTGGAAAAATCGTAAGTCTGATGAATGAGCATAGCTTGGACCTTCGCTTACAAGCAGGAGCAAACAAGAAGTTCAACCTGATTTTGTCTCCGGATGCAATTCTTGATGTTGATCAATCATTGAGCGACACAGAACTTTTTAAAGTTACATCTGATGCAGTTTTTGTAACGATGAATGAGGATTGGGGCAAGTCAGATAATGTAGAGTTGAGCATTCTTTCTATTTCAGGAAAAGTGCTGTTAAATGATACATTCGAATATAGAGACTCGCTTTCCATTCCGTTTCATTTCCAAAAAAACACCATATACATTCTTCAGCTAAGTGCTGATAGTAAAATAGAATCAAGTAAAATCATCTTAAAATAAGCCTTATGAAATCGTTAAAAATAGTTTGTTCTTTAGTTTTTGTTTTGATAGCAACGTGTGCTTTTGCACAGGCAGCTCCGGGCGCACCGCCTGCCACACCAATTGATGGAGGCCTGTCGTTGCTGCTCGCAGCAGGAGGTGCCTATGGAGTGAAAAAAATAAGAGATAGCAGGAGGAGAAGTGAATAGGAAAAATGGAGAGTGAACCCATAATAGAAGGCGACTAATCATCAGGCAGTCACAGAAATGTGACTGCCTTTTTTGTTTGTGACTTCCTCAAAAGCTGTGTTTGCTTTTTTTAGTTTGGGTTACCTCCAACTCGTCGAGGTGCGACGTGAGCGGCCAGATGAGTGGCTTTTATTTATGCATTCTTAATAGCATTTTTCGTGAATTAAAATAATCAGACAATTTTGAGTAAAAGAAGGAGATTTTTTACTCTAAAGTAAGAAGAGCGAGCTAAATCATGCATGGAGGAGAATGAAGAAGAAGAATCCAAAATGGTCAGGATAACGCTACCTCAAAGCTTAACGAATGTTGATGGATCCAGCTGCCCAGGAGTTATCCTCACCCTATGTATAATTCCTTTAAACCAGGAAATTTTATTGAGGCGAACACCGATTGAACTCCTTCCGGTTTGGATGCCTTTGAAAGCATAAGGTTCTTCAAGCTCCAGCATTCCATTGACGTAGGTTTGGAGTACCTCGGGAGTAACAACAAGCGCCACATGATACCATTGACCCAATGGATGGGTGAGGTTTTCATCTATCAAAGCCTTGTTATTACCAGCAGAAGAAACAAACCCATCAAAATACCACTGATCGTCTACAGCCCGGATTTCCAGTAGCATGCGATCGTCAAACACTTCACCAATGTGCACCACTCGTTGTTCGAAAGGGCCCTCTTTTTCAGGATAAAAGACCATCTCAATGGTGAATGATTCCAATGAATCAAGCGGCATGCCCTCAATGAAAATCGCATCATCCACACCATCAAATGCAACCGATTGGCCATAGGGAGATGCTGCAATTTTTGGTGAGCCGTTCAAGTGCGCTTGTATTGAATCTTTCTGAAAGAAGTATGCGACTATCCAATCAACACCTGAATTGTCGGAGGTTTCAGGTAACTCACTTCCATTCAGGTAAGGCAGTGAGTGGCTCAGATAAATACCAATCATGCAGACAGCTGTAATTAGTGCAATTCTCAATTTCATATTGGTCAAAATAAAACGCCGGAGTTATTAATAGATACTCCATGCCCAATGCTAAGAGTGATATACAAGGGTTTTTTACTCAAAAAAAAATGGTTAAGAAGTTTAAATATCTTTCTTTCGTTATATTAAAACGGTATAAGTAATATAGGTTTTAATGAAAAATTTGAGTAGAAAAATGGCACTACTTACTCTTAGTTAATGAATTGTGAAATTCGATCGACACAACAATTCAGGTCAAGGACAAAAATCAAAATGAGAACTAAAAATCAAAGGACTATGGTGAAGTAAATTTTTAACTAACCAAAAAAGCGATGAATAAACATCTACTGGCGGTCCTGATAGGGATGGCTTTAACAATTGCATTTAATACCGCTACTGCCCAGTACGAGGAATCCCTCACGATTCCCACTTACGATTCTCAAAATTCGGAGATGGTGCTCATTGAGCCCGGCAATGATTATGAGGATGACATGAATGATCCGAACAAAAGGATATTCTTTATCAAACCGGGTGACTACTCCGGTTACGGGAGATTGAACCTGAAGGAAGATGGAAGCTCTTCTGCACCCAAATGGATGATCTACTACGATCCGGCCAATCCGAATGACGACACACACCCTGTTGATATGGCGTCAAACAAACTGGCAACTTTCGGAAGGATCAACGTAGAGGGCAAGTATTGGAGAATCCATAGAATCCGTGCCATTGGAGACAATACCAGAAGTCCCAACATAACCACGATGGAAACCAATATCATTTTGGACAATTGCTTGTTCGAACGTGGTGGAGGTGGAGCCGGACAGGTAGCTCTGGGACGTAAAGAGAGCAACTATCCTTCTGCTGACAATTGTGTGGTGCAGTATTGTGTGATTCGTAATACACAAATATCACCAGGTGATGACAACCACGGTATCAAGCTTACCAAAGCGAAGTACAACAAGATCGTGCACAATGAGATTTACAACTCCGCTGGAGATGGCATTCAGTTGGGGCCTGATCAGCCGTTTGAAGGAACGGTAATTTATGACAATGACTTTTACATCGATCCATCTAAGCATTATTTGAATGTAAGTGAAGTTCCCCATGAAAATGGAATTGACATCAAGAACGGTGGCGGTTCGGGATCTGGAGATCATGTTTTGATCAAGGGAAACCGATTCAGAAACATAGCGCATACTCCTGGAGGTACTAGTGCCAACAATCACTTTCAGGGCGCAATAGACTTTAGCCAAAACAATCAGTACAAAAGCTACATTCTTATAGAGGAAAATGTGTTTTATGATTGTAGAATGTCTATTGCTACTAAAGGTGGAGACAAAACAAGTCATATTACCATTAGAAAAAACCTGATTTATAAGTCAGAGCATTTTGCTATATGGATACCAAAGGATGATGAACATCACCATGATATTTATTTGAATACTATTATTGATGTCATTGACGATGGGGTCAATCAGCGATGGATGGAGACCAGAGCAGAGGATACGCGCATTGAAGGTAATTTGGTGATTGATGGTGGCGGTGTTTTAAGTGATGCACCAAGTGGAACCATTTCCAATTACAACGCTTACTACAATTCGACTGAACTGAGTTTTGAGGGTAACAACTCAAACCATTATACTGCAGACGCTGAGCAAACGGATTATGTTTTTTACATGGGGATGTTCACCGGCCCGACACAATACATCGTTCCTGGTGCAGTACCTACCACCAGTTCACCTCACTATAACATGACACAAGGCAGAACTTTTGGAAATACTTCTGGTGTAGGGCATGCCTCAGAAGCTGTTACTCAATCGACTCCTGGTGCCTTTGACGTAGGTGCTGGTGGCGGAGGCGGTGGCGGTAACGGCTCTGCTCCAACGGCTGTCACCATTACCAGTCATAGCAACAATGAAGTGGTTTCTTCTACTGAGTCGCTAACGGCAACAGCCAATGATATCGATGATGACCTGGCTGGTGTACAGTTTAAAGTGGATGGAGTGCTTGTGGGTTCGGAAGATACGACTTCACCTTTCACCTATTCATGGAATACTTCTAACGAAACAGAGGGAGCCCACACGGTACAGGCAGTGGCGAGAGATGATAACGATAACTACGGTTATTCGCCAACCATCACGGTAATTGTGGACAATGTAGCCAGCACAGCGCCAACCATTTCATTTACATCACCAACAAACAATGCTACAATATCTGGTTCTCAGTGCTTTACCGTCAATGCATCTGATACGAACGGTGACCTGGAGACAGTACAGTACCAAATAGATGGCGTGAACATAGGAAGTCCGGTTGGCCACCCATACTCCATTTGCTGGAATTCAACTTCTGTAGAAAATGGGTCGTATTCGCTTAAAGCGATAGCCACGGATTCTGAAGGATTGACGAACTCTGCCACTATTAGTGTGACAGTTGATAATGATCCGTCACCCTGCGTCATACTTCCAAACAACAACACTTGGGTTAACACCTCTATTGCAAGCCAATCATCAAATTTCACCATCTCCTTCAATGTGACGCCATCGCATGCCGGGGTTAATACGGAGTTTGGTGTTTCCGATGGAGATGCTTCGTCCATTAACGATTTGGCCGCAGTAGTTAGGTTCAAAACCAACAACATCAATGCGAGAGATGGCAATGCTAGTTACCCTGCAAGTGGTCTTAACTATGTAGCAGGTGTAAGCTATTTCATTGAAATGGAAATTGATTTGACCAATCATACCTATGATGTGTATGTAACACCGGAAGATGAATCCAGAATTCATTTGGCTGATGATTATGATTTTCATAGTAATTCATCTTCTATCACGTCCATTGACAGGTTGCCTGGCAAACTGCTCACGACAAGCTCTGGTCGCCAGATTGATATCTGTTACATACAGGTGGATGGTACCGGTACGCCTTCTTCCAGTCCTCCAACAGTGTCAATCTCCGCTCCGGCAGATGGAGCCACTGTTTCTGGTACAAGTCAGACGATTACGGCTATCGCCAATGACGTGGATGATGATTTGACGGGTGTCCAGTTCAAGCTCAATGGCACCAATCTAGGGTCTCAGGACACCTCTTCACCATTCACTTATTCATGGAATACGACCAATCATACCAATGGCCAATATGCTCTTGAAGCAGTTGCTACAGATGATGAAGGACAGTCGGTAAGTACATCCATTTTGGTTACTGTTTCTAACAACACAGGAGGTAGTTCACCAACAATATCCTTTGATTCACCTAGCAACAGTGCCACTGTTTCTGGTACAAATGAATTGATTCAGGTGTCCACTAGTGACGCTGATGGTGATATTGTAAGTGTTCAATACAAATTGGATGGAACAAATATTGGTTCGGCTGTAACACAAGCACCTTACTCATTGAGTTGGAATACCGTGAACCATTCTGACGGTGCGCATACCCTTTCAGCTGAGATTACGGATGCTGCAGATAACTCGTCTACAGCGAGCATTTCAGTCACTATTTCGAATAGCTCAAGTAGTTGCGTGACTTTGCCAAACAACAACACATGGGTAAATACCACGCTTTCGACACAATCCTCTGATTTTACGGTAGAGTTTGATGTGACGCCTTCTCACTCAGGTGTTAATAGTGAGTTTGGTGTATCCGATGGAAATGTTTCATCGCTCAATGATGTAGCTGCGCTGATCAGGTTCAAGACCAATAACATCAATGCACGGGATGGCAATGGCAGCTATCCGGTCAGCGGTATCAAATACATCGCGGGAGTGACCTATCATATAGAAATGGAAATTGACCTGACCAATCACACATTTGACGCCTATGTCACACCAGATGGCTCAACAAGACAGCAGTTGGCCGATGATTTTGATTTTCATAGCAATTCATCTTCCATTACTTCCATCAACAGGTTGCCTGGTAAACTTCTGACAACAAGTACGGATCGTCAGGTGGATATCTGCAATATCACAGTTAGTAGCAGTGGAAGTCGACAGGCCGAAGAAACTACTGTAGAAGAAATGATTTTAGCCGATCATAAACTATCTGTTTATCCAAATCCGGTAGCCGATTTTGTAAAAATCAGTGCTTCGGACATGGATCTGAAAGGAAGTTTCAGCATCAGGTCGATCAGTGGAGCCGTAATTTCTCACGGATCATTATCTGGTAAGCTTTTCGAGATCTACACAGGTAAGCTTCCTTCCGGAGTTTACATACTGGATGTACGACTTGCAGGAGAGGAGCCAAAGGCTATCAGAATTATTAAAAAGTAAACTTTTAAGCTAATAATTATCTGCCCTCCCTGAGTTTTACATTGGGGAGGGCAGTTTTATAACCAGGAGAATTGATGATTAAGAGAGTGCTATCAAGTATTGTGTTATTTACGCTCGTTGTATTTCAAAGAGGCGAACTCAAGGGGATGATGCTCCAGGCTCAGATACTTCAATCGTCAGACAATCAAACCCCAAATGTAATTGTCATTGTTGCCGATGACCTTGGTTATGGAGATTTAAGCTGTTATGGAGCTGACGATATTCAAACGCCAAATATTGACAAGTTGGCGAGGATGGGAGTGAAGTTTACCAGATTTTATTCAAATGGACCGGAATGCACGCCAACTCGCACAGCGTTTTTGACAGGACGGTATCAGCAGAGAGTAGGAGGGCTTGAGTGCGCAATCGGCTTAGGAAATGTTGGCCGATATAGTGAGGCTCTGGAACTGTCAGATAAAAATGAATTAGGTCTTCCCGCAGCTTTTTCTGCTATTCCTAAAATGTTTAACGAAAGTGATTACAATACAGCAATAGTGGGGAAATGGCACTTGGGAAACCAAAAAGGCGATCGACCGATAGACCATGGCTTTGATTATTCATTTGGACCTATTGGCGGAGCGGTAGATTACTACCATCACACAGAACCACGCGGTACATTTTTAAATGGCACCTTGGATGGGTCGCCGGATCTTTTTGAGAATGATACACTTGTAAGTGGAGAAGGAAAATATTTAACACACTTGATTACTGAAAAATCACTGCAATGGCTGGATGAACAAGCCAGGGCCAAACCATTTTTTATTTATATCCCCTATACATCCCCGCATTCTCCATATCAGGCGCCAAATGATTTTCCCGAAAGGCCTATTTCTGGGGATAAAATGAACGTAGGAGACAGAGAAACTTACATTAAAATGGTAGAGTCTTTGGATTCTGGTGTTGGTAAGATCATTGACTATGTTTACGATGAAGGCATCCAGGAAAACACGCTGATTGTGTTTTTTTCTGACAATGGGCCTGCCAGAATAAAAGGCAGTGCCGGAAGTCTCCGTGGAAATAAGGGACAGCTATTCGAAGGAGGAATCAGGGTGCCTTGTATAGTTTCCTGGCCGGGGACAGTAGATCAAGACATAGATTCTGATGTTGTGGGTATGAGTATGGATTTTGCCACCTCATTTGCCGAATTGCTTCATTTTACTCCTGACAAAAGCTTTGATGGCATGGATGTTTTAGAGTTAGGAAACAATCAGGTCGTTGACTTGCGACGGGATATTTTTTGGAGAAGTAAAAGGTATGAACGAGTTAAAAAATCCGTTCAGGATAAAAATGGGCTAAAGTATATTTTTGAAACAGATAAAAACGGCACACGAGAATATTTATTTGATTTGGAAAATGATTTGTCTGAAAAAGACAATCTAATCCTTGAAATGACAGCAGAAGCATCTAAACTCAAACAAAAACTGGAAGCATGGGAAAACGAAGTGCAAGCAGAAAGATAAATGCCGCTATACTGGCAAGTAGGGTTGCAAAACCTCAAATACTCCGAAGTATCATTAAGATTTTAGTGATATATGTGCTTTGTAGCCCGCTGTGTGCATTTGGACAGGATTCTGTAAGGGTGTTTTACCTGGGAGGCCAGTCCAATATGGACGGCTTTGGTTACAATGAAGACCTTCCAGACGACTTGATGGAGTTCAATGACGTTTACATATTTCATGGCAACAGCGCCAATGATGGAGAGATAGGTGGATTAGGCCTGTGGGAAGAATTGAAGCCAGGGCATGGTAAAGGACATCAAAGCACTGCTGACGGAAATCAATTATCCGATCGGTTTGGTATGGAATTGTCGTTTGCAGCCAACCTGCAGAAACAATATCCGGGAGAAAAAATTGCGCTGATCAAGTACTCCAAAGGAGGGACGTCTATTGATACGCTGGGAAATCCGCTCAGAGGAACATGGGATCCTTATTTCAGAAGTAAAACCAATCAATATGATCACTTTTTGGCTACACTGCGAAATGCATGCGCCAACACAGATATTGATCATGATGGAGTGGAAGAAATACTCATCCCTTCAGGTATAATATGGATGCAGGGAGAGAGTGATGCCGCTACGGCAGAGATGGCCTCCAGATATCTTGATCATCTATGGAAATTGATGACCCTATTTCGGGCCGCCCTCAGGGATGACGACCTTCCCGTTGTGATTGGCAAAATCTCGGATTCCTGGCACGAAAGATACAACGGCAAAGTCTGGAAATACGGAGAGTTGATTCAGCATGCTCAGGAAGAATTCGTAAGAACGGATAAAAAGGCCGCCATCGTGAGACAAACACGCTATTATAAATACTCAGACCCCTGGCACTACACGAGCGATGATTATATTGATTTGGGTCAGCGATTTGCATCCGAGCTTGTTGGGCTATGCGATTAGTATGTCACGGTTTGACTTACCACTTTTTATATATCACCACCCGTGAACAGGATATTTTCTAGAGACTAATTCCGGGGCTTATCGTGATATGATTTTGGGGTGGAATACAATGTGATTAAAAAACTGATTTTTTTTGAGTAAAAAAATCTTTCCCACGCCTCTTGTTAATGGATTGCGGATTCGTGATACCTTCCATTAACCCCAAAAACCTAAATGAAATACCGGTTTGTCTT
This sequence comes from Cyclobacteriaceae bacterium, assembly GCA_039944535.1. Lineage (GTDB taxonomy): Bacteria > Bacteroidota > Bacteroidia > Cytophagales > Cyclobacteriaceae > JAMZMI01. The sequence goes on along the minus strand of JBDUYP010000008.1, from coordinate 54,894 downwards.
TCTCTTTCTCTGGACTTTGATGGCCACAACCTCTCACAGTCAGGGTAACTACGAAGTGGCAATAGAGATTCCCACTTACGATGCTAACGACCCTGATATGATGCTCATTGATTCCAATGAGGATTGGGGAGCAATCAACGATGAGGGTAAAACATGTTTTTTCGTTGCTCCAGGCGATTACACTGGCTTGGGTGAGATTGAAATTACCACATCTGGAACGGCTGAAAACCGCAGATGGCTGGTCTATTTTGATCCCGAAAACCCCTCAGATGTAACTACTCACCCTGTGGATATGCCAGCAGAAAAAAGAGCTGAGTTCGAGCGAATCGGGATTGAGGGGAGCTTTTGGGTTATCGACCGATTGTATGGTACTGCGACAGAGGGTTCCAAGAACCCAACGTTTGTACTCAACGAATCAAACATAATTGTCAATAGAGTTTTATGTGAAGGAGGCGGAGGCGGAGCTGGGCAGGTATCAATAGGAGATTCGGAAATTGTGCTTCAGAACAGTGTGCTGCGAAACACCCAAATTATTCCTAATAATGACATCCATAGCATTAAGTTGAGTGAAGGTGTGGATGTGCGGATAGTCAACAACGAGATTTACAATTTTGCTGGTGATGGAGTACAGTTGGGGGACAAGACAGAATCATTCAAAGGGGTCATCATCTATAACAACGACTTTTACATTGATCCATCGCTGTACCCTGAAGAGGTGGACGAAATTCCCCACGAAAATGCCATCGACATCAAGCAAGCCGGGGTTCCGGGAGGTCCCCGAAACCATGTGACGATTAGAAACAACCGGTTTCGAAATATCGCTCACACACCTGGTGGCACCAGCCCTAACCCTGATCAGGGTACCATAGACTTTAGCAATATCAATGAGCCAAAAAGTCATGTGCTGGTGGAAGGAAACATATTCTACAATTGCAAAATCCCGTTCGACACCAAAGGCGGAGGCACCATGACTAATTTCACCATCACTAAAAACCTGATTTACAATGCAACCAGATTTGGGTTTTGGATTACCGGGGAAGTGTCAAAACATGAAGTAAGCTTCAATACGATTATTGGTGTCACCCAATTCGAAGAGGATCAAAATTGGATTGACAGTGAATCTGACCAGCTTGAAATTTATGGAAACTTGATTGTAAATGGAGGAAACTATTCACTGAAGGACGGGGGATACACCTCTGACTTTAATGTGTTCTACAATACTACCGTCACCTCAGCAGAAGGCAGCAACTCAATGATATTGGAGAGCTTGGAGTCAAGCGACCTTGAAGATTATTGTTATGAGTTCAAAATGCACACAACAGCAGAAACCCTATGCATCCCGAATGCACGACCGACACAGTCAGCGGCATTTACCCATTTAACCGCCGATCAATATTTTGGAGATATTGTAGATGTGGGGGTCGATGATTCAAACTACAATCAGGACTGGTGCGGAGCGCTTTACCCCGTTTCGGTTGACGGATTCCCGGTAGTAAGCTTTGCACAACCCTACAACCAGGATACAATAGCTGGGACATTTTCTATAGGAGTCCTCGCTACTGATACAGACAATGATTTGTCTGATGTGCAGTTGTTCCTTGATGGCATAGCTCTGGGCGACCCTATGACGACCCAGCCTTTCACCTACAGTTGGAATACCAATCAATCTGACGATGGTTTTTATACTTTAAAAGCCAAGGTATCCGATCAGACAGGGAACATTACCTATTCTGAACCCATTACAGTGTTCGTGGATAATCAGGCGGATGTAGCCCCGGTTATTTCTTTGACCTCCCCGCAGAATGAGGCAACTGTTGCCAATACCGTCCTCCTATCTGCCAATGCTGTCGATGCAGATGATGATCTGGTTGGAGTGAAGTTCATCTTAAACGGAGAGGATTTAGCAGATGAGATTTTTTCCGAACCCTTTGAACGGGAGTGGATCACCTGGGGTATTCCTGATGGGGATTATGAGATTTGGGCAGTGGCCAGAGATATGGGAGGCAGAAAGGTGGAAACAGATAAGATTACCGTGACAGTGGATAATTCCTATCCTCCGTTGGTTTCATTGGTAGGAATAGAATCAGAATCAGTTTTGAGCGGACAGGTTGAGCTGCTCACGGAAACATCCGACAAAGACGATGATATCACGCACGTCACTTTCATGGTAGGAAATGATACCATTGGCATTTCGCATGAATCACCTTTTAGCCTGGTATGGGATACTTCATTACAGCCAAATGGTGAGCATAAACTAACTGTGATTGTAGAGGATGCAGATGGCAATCAAGTAGCATCCAGAGCTCTGTTTGTTACGGTTTTCAATGAGAAAATTGAGGTTCCGCTTGGGCTGACCGAAAGGAAATTCGGAGTTATTCCCAATCCAATCCAATCCACATTTAAGGTAAACTCCGCAAAGGGAGAAAATAGCTTTAATTATAGGCTATTCACCCTGTCTGGAAATGTAGTCATTCAAGGATCGTCCGAGGTTGGTGAGAGTATAGATGTTTCTGTGATCAAGAACGGAATCTACATACTCACTACGACTTTCATTGATGGTCAACAGTACAGTATGAAAGTAATTAAGTCGAGAGAACAATAGAATTTAAGAACCGCATGAAAGCAAGAAAAAAATGGCCTCTAACATTAAGATATGTTGTGCTAAGCATATGGTTGTGTAGCTGTTCTGCAGCTACAAGCGATGCTGACAGTATATCAGAGGAGATAAATAAAAAACCCATTCTTATGGATGTTCCTGATTATAACCCCAATAATCAGGAGATGGCACTCATATCCAAAGCCGATGATTGGAAAAAAGTAAATGATTCAGATAAACGTTTCTTTTTCGTAGCTCCCGGGGATTATACAGCACTTGAGGAAATCGTTGTGACTTCAAGCGGCTCGGTTTCAGAGCCGAAATGGTTGGTTTATTACGACCCGAAATCAGGGGTAGCCTTACCGGTTCACCCGGTTGATTTGGAAGTGGATGAAAGGGTGCGGGTCCGCCAGCTCACAGTAGAGGGGAGTTACTGGAAAATTGCCGGAATTTATGGCGAGGGTTATCGCGATCAGACGCGTACACACATTATCAGATTAGAGGGAGACCACAATGAAATAAATGCTGTGCTCACTGAGTATGGTAGTGATGGCGGAGGTCAAATAAGAATTGTTGGAAATTATAATGTGGTAAAAAATAGCGTGTTGAGAAATACCATGATCACTCCCGGAAGAGACAATCACGGTATTGTTTTTACTCAGGAAACGGATTATTCATCGGTCATCGGATGCGAAATATACAACTGCGCTGGTGACGCTATTCAGGTGCATCCCTCTGATGACGCCCACAGAGGTTGTGTCATTAGTGACAATGATATCTATGTAGATGTTAAAAAGTATTTCGAACCTCTGGATGCATTTCCTCATGAAAACGGGATCGATTTCAAAGACGGTGGTGCGGCCGATCCCGAAGACTGGATTCGTGTTGAGCGTAATAGGTTGGCGTGGATTGGTTCTTCTGAAGGCGGAACTGGCGGTTCTCCTGGAGCCATTGACTTTAGCAACGCTTTTGGTCACAAAGCATATATCCGGTTTAGTGAGAATATATTCTATCAATGCCTATTGCCATTTACGACCGCTACTGGAACAGGAGGCGGGTCTTCAAACCACCTTTCTGTGGTCAGAAATATATTTTACAAAGCATCCATTGCCGCTATCAGACCAGTCACTCAAAAGCAATTCTCTCATGAATACTACTTCAATACCATCGTAGATGTGGAAGAGCCCGGCTTTTGGATAGAATCAGAGATTTGGAATAGCGACATTATGGGCAACCTGGTCATCAATGGCCAAAATGCTGCCATTGAACCTAATAAGGGTGTTCATGCGGACTACAATGTTTTTTACAATACAGAGGTGCTTCCGCTGGAAGGAGGAGGTAGCTGTGCCTATGACTTGTCGGAGTTACAAACTCTCCAGGATTATTGCTTCGAATTTGCTCGTCTTACAGATCCAAAAACCCTGTGTATAAAAAACATCGTCCCCACGCCCAATTCACAGCACGTAGGTTTATTTAAACAAGCCGTGGTAGGACTCAACAAAGACAGAGGTGTGGATGACCAGGTGATCAATCAAACCTGGGCTGGCGCACTATCACCATTAAATTAACCCCATCGATCAATGAAATTGAGAATTTTCAGAACCCAAAATTTTGTTTTTATTATCGTGTTGCTCCTGTGGATGCCGCAGCTACATGGACAAACAATTTTGCTGAACGGGGAGTGGCAAACGGGATTGAACCGTGAATACGATGCTAAAATGATGGTGCCGGGTATCCCCACTACCGATACACACAACCCTGCTACCGGGAGTGTTTGGATCAAAAGAACCGTGAAGCTACCCAAAGGGAATTGGTCGGGAGCCACATTAGAATTGAAAAGCGCGCTATACAGACCTAAGATGTATATCAATGGTGCCAAAATAGGAGAGTCCATCGGTGGCATGATGCCAAACTACTTTGATTTAAAAGGTAAGTCAATCAAGGCGGGAAAGGAATTTACATTAGAGATAGAATTGGCTTCACTCAAAGACGTGCCCGAAGACGATCCAGCTAAACCCTCCCCTGCAGATCTATGGAGATCTTGCCAGGCATCCTGGGTTAGAGACGATATCTCCATTTTGCTTTATAATCAATGGAGAATTTCCAGACTGATTCCGTTCACAGATGTGGACAATGATGCTGTGAGACTGGAGTGGGGTTTAACCCAAACTGAAGTAAAATCAGGCAACCCTGATAAAATCAGGTTTGAAATCCTGAATGGAGCAGGAGAGGTGCTTCTGAGCAAAGAAGTAAGGCCAAAAGAGTTGTCAGGTGAAGTTTTTATCCCCTTAGAAAACAAGTTGAAACTATGGTCTCCACTTGAACCCAACCTGTATCGCGTCCGGATGCAAGTCATGAGTAAGAAGGGACAGGCACATGAAAAAACCATCAACTACGCTCCCAAGACATTTCAGGTATCTGCGGATAAAAGTCAGTTTTTGCTAAATGGAAATCCATGTACACTGCGTGGAGGTAGTATTGTTTGGAACCGATTTGCAAGAGAAGCTGCAGCCAGCAATTTGATTGATGACAGGGCTTGGTTTTACAAGGCGGTTATTAAACCATTCAAAGATCATGGAGCCAACTTGCTCAGGTTTCACCTCTACCCGCCACCCGAATGGATGCTGGATATGTGTGATGAGTACGGACTGCTGGCCCAGTTAGAAGCGCAGTATTTCCATGGCAGAGGCGGCTCAAACGAGACACTTCCGCCTTACTATTTCAAGTTATTGACGCTGGCCGCTCAGCACCCATCAGCGGCTATCATCCAGCTCTACAATGAGACTGAAGAAGAATTGGAACGTCAGATGTTTGGGTCGTATTTGGAGATAAAAGATCAGTTTCCTTCCTACGTGATCGCCAACCACGATACTTACAACCTGCACCGCTACTGGTGGAGTATGTCAGAAAATGTGGCTTTGTATGCCAACTCATGGGAGGATTATGATCGGCCGACAGTCATTGACGAATTTGGAGCAAACTATATGGATGAAAACTGGAGGGTGAGTACCTACCCTCGAGCTTTGCCAGGTTTTGATAGATTTCTCAACAAAGGGCACACCCCCGAAATGCGTCAGCAACTTCAAGAATGGTCATATGGAAAAATTGGGGAGTATTGGAGGCGCATTGGCATTCAGGGAATTGCGCCATTTTGCACGCTCGGGCCATTCGAGGATGGTGGCAACTGGTACGTTGGCTCTTTGGAAGAAGCCAACCTGAAGCCCCTTTGGAGTTCCCTTGCGTCTGTTTTTTCGCCGCGTTCGGTGAGTTTGGAGGTTTGGGATAGAAACTACCAGCCCAATCAACGCGTAGAAGTCCCCCTTTACATTTTCAATGAATACCATCAGGGAGATAGCGCCGAAGTGGTGCTTCGACTTGTCGATCAGGAGTCCCGTGTGATGAGCACGCGCACCATGAAAATCTGGGTGGGAGCCTACCAGACAACAACCGCAAAGGCAACATTTGAGATGCCTTCCGTAAGTGGTGAATATGTAATGGAAGCCGAACTGCTCAATCCCGTCGGTGGAGTTGCTGTGCCGGTGGTGTCGCGCTGGGATCTCTACGTGCATGACGTAACCATACCTGAGCCGCTCAAAAACGCTAGAATAGGACTAGGCCCCAATGAGCACGAGCTCAAGGAAGCTTTTGACCTATTGGGAATGGAAACTTACGATATGACAGATCGTGATATTGATGTCGTGGTGACATCATTCATGACCTGGAATGCTATCAATGAAGGAGACAGCAGCATTATAAAAACCCTCGATCAAGTCATTGCCCGAGGTAAAAATGTAGTAATGCTCGATGTAGGCCCCAAATTTCACGGAGAGAAATGCCCCGAGCCAGCCTCAATCGTAGGGCTGGATGGAAATGAATACCCTGCACATAAGATTCAAAAAGGTGAAGCTTCCAAAAACACACTCTTAATTGCAAGCAGACAATTTTCTGATGAGTTTGAGAAACAACGAAAAAGAGATATTTGGTCGGGTGATTTTCCGGGTGAAGTGAGCTTGAGTATGAAATACGCGTTTGAGCCCGAAAGCCATTTTCACCCAAGCGTAAATGGGCAGGCGCTCTGGAGGCATATGGAGGGACTGGAGAGAGCCTGGCTTTGGAACGGTCTCAGAGGAGGGCTCAATGTGCCAGCTGTAAACTTGTTTGTCAATGATTTAGATCAGGCAGGATTCCTTGACTTTTGGAGTAAGCGTGGCGCGGATACTTCCCTGATTAAATCAGGGCCATATTATGCCTATGAACTGGAAGGGTATTTTGGATTTTCGGAAACCAATGACGACCTACTGGTACTGCAGGACCTCTACAAACAAGTACATTTTGTAGTGGAAGACCTGGTTTCACTGAAAGGGCTACTAAATCCGGATAGTGACGCCAAAATCCGTGAAATATCTGCAGAATATAAGAGCCTTCAAGGCAAGTCAGAAAAAATTGTACCCATGGCCATAGCGGGTTATGGTCTAAATAAAACCCCAATCCTGGTTGTTGAGTTTGCAAATGAATCTAAGCTTCTGGTATCCAACCTCTTCACTGCAGGTAGGCTGACCGAGCAGGCCAATTCTGCAAAACTCTATGGTTACCGCTATGATCCGGTAGCCTTGCAATTTGTGCTGAATATGGCATCCCATGGATTGGATCAAGATTAAACAATAGGTTGAAAGAATGAATAAAATGCTCTTTTGATGTTAGTATGATTTCCGTTAATTTAAATCGGCAAGCAAATGGAACTTTCCCTTACAACAACCGGCCATTCGCCGGGAATGAATATGATCAAGTCGGCTCAGAGTGATTTTTCGGACAATGAATTGTGGACTGCTTTTCAGGCTGGCGATAGATTAGCTTTCGAGGAAATATACAACTCGTCTATCAATTACCTGACTAATTATGCCATGCGGGTTGTTTCTGATAAAAACCTTGCACAGGATGCTATTCAGGATGTTTTTGTTGATCTATGGAACAATAGGAAAAATTTGGCATCTGTCAACTCCATTCGCTTCTATTTACTGAAGTCCGTCAGGCGAGACCTGATCAGGAAAAAAATAAAGGAAGATAAAAAGTCCCCTTTAAGCAGCTTGGGAAAAAATAAAATTGACTTTCAGCCCTCATATGAGATGCTCAAAGTACTTGATGAAGAGTCTTCAGAACGGGTCTTGAAGATGCGTAAGATGATGGACACACTCACGCCTAAGCAAAAAGAAGTACTCTACCTGAAGTACTATTCCAACATGACCAACCAGGAAATCTCCGACATTCTTGAGATCAATATGCAGTCGGTATATAACAATATTTATAGAGCACTGGAGGTGCTTCGGGATAAGCTTCATGTTTTTATACCATGGCTTGTTCTTCACGGTCACTTTTTTGAAGGATGAAAGTGCTCTTGGTGATAACCAAGGGGTGTTTTAGGGGTTCATTCGAGCCATTTTTCATCAGATACAAATAGTGATAAAAAAAAAGTGAATTTTTTGAGTAAAAAATTAAAGTACTCACCTCTTATTAATAATTGGACACAAAATGAATACTAAGAACTATACAGTCGAAGCGTTACTCCAGGATGATTCCTTTATTTCCTACGTGCTGGAATCCAGCAATACGGATAGGGAAAAGTGGGAAAAATTAGTGACTGAAAGTCCGGAACTACAAAGTGCTTTCAACGAAGCTGCTGATATAATTAAGGGATTGAAATATCAGGACTTGAGTTTTTCAGAATCTGAGAACGCAAAGATTTGGAATAGGATAGAGATCCGTACGGAGATATCAGCATCGCAGCAGAAGAATAAGTCATTGCCAATGTGGCTGAAAGTTGCAGCGGCACTCATTCCGATAATCGTTTCTTCAATCTGGGTTTTGGGCTACTTTCAGGAAACGAAAGTAAGTCAGGAGATTAGTAGCTCTATGGTTGTCAAAGATTGTCTAAACGGACGTAAGATGACCGTGACTCTGCCAGATGGCAGTACGGTGAAGATGAATTCCGGTACCCGCATTTCTTACAATAGCAGATTTGAAGGTGATGTGAGATCTGTCTGGTTGGATGGTGAAGCCTTCTTTGATGTGAAGCGAAATCCAGAAAAGCCTTTCATTATAATATCAGGAAATATCCGAACACAAGTACTCGGCACTTCTTTCAATGTGAAATCTTATGAAGAAGAAGGGGTAGTGGATGTGGCTGTGGCATCAGGGCTGGTTTCCGTCTCGCGGTTTGATCATAATAAATCTGATAAACTCCAATGGGATAATATTTCCGGAGTTGTATTAAACCCGGATGAGCTGGTGAGCTACGACGTTGAAAACGATAAGTTCTCCAACATAGTGCAGGTGAGTACTGATGAATATTTAGCTTGGAAATCAGGTATTCTAGTGTTCAAGCGGGCACCTTTTGTGGAAATTGTATCACGCCTGGAGCGATGGTATGGAGTGGAATTCGAGCTGGAAGATTCTATAGAAATACCCGACGGATTTACCGGAAGGTTTGACAACAAGTCACTAAGAAGGGTGCTGGAAGGCATCAGCTATACTTCGAAGTTCGACTTTGAGATTGAAGGAAAAAAAGTGAAAATATCAAAAGTGAAAATTGAATAGCCGTAGCAAGGCCTAAGTGACCAACCCAGTTGCCTAGATCTTAAAAACTAAAACCAACACAATAACCCAAAAATGATGAAAAAATTGCCCTACAGCAAAGGAGATATGAATTCCCTAAGGCTGCTCGGAAAGACCTTTTTGAGCACGGTCATTGTTTTCTGCTTTCTGCAAGCCTCCGCGCAAACCAAGAGTATTGACGATATTTTTGTAACACTGAATGACAGTGATTCGCAGCTGATAGGTATCCTTAATAATATTGAATCTCAGACTGATTTTCAATTTCTTTATAACGAAGGCTTACTGGATATCAACGAGTATGTATCGGTCGGCGTAAAAAATCGCCGAATGGGCGATCTGCTCAGAGAGCTTTCCAAAGAATCGGGTCTGACATTTCGTAGGGTCAACAACGACGTTTATGTCAGTGTAAAAGACGGTGAAGAGGACGTGGTAGAGGAAATTGCCAGCGTTCAGGAAACCTGGAAAATAAAAGGCCGGGTAACAGCCGAAGATTCACCAGACGGAGTTCCCGGGGTGACCATAGTGGTGAAAGGAGCCGGACGAGGGACGGTTACAGATCTTGATGGCAACTACGAACTTGAAGTATCAGAAGGAGACGTCCTGCTATTTTCCTATATCGGTTACAAATCCTTTGAAGTACCCATTTCAGATCAAACCCAAATCAATGTGGATTTGGAGCTGGATTTAAGCGAACTTCAAGAAGTTGTCGTTGTAGGATACGGTACCGTGTTGAAAAGTGATTTGACAGGATCAGTGGCTTCTATCGGAGCTGAGGAACTCACCGCATATCCGGCCTCCGGTGTGACTCAGGCGCTGCAGGGACGTGCGCCAGGCCTTTCCGTACAATCAAATAACGGAGATCCCGGAGGAAACTTTAAGGTGCGTATCCGCGGAGGTACTTCTATCAACGCCAGCAGTGATCCTTTATACGTGGTTGATGGTTTTCCAACAGGTTCTGCTCCACCGGCCGAGGATATAGAGTCAATCGAAATTTTGAAAGATGCCTCTGCTACCGCCATTTATGGTTCCAGAGGTGCCAATGGTGTGATCATGATCACAACCAAAAGAGGTAAAAGTGGTGAGACCAGGGTGGACATCAGATCATCATATTCAGTACAGTCCGAAATCAACAAGCTTGATTTGCTCAACGCCACTGAGTATGCAGAATATCTCAATGATGTCGAGACGAATTCTGGTAGAGACCCGTTATTCGATGATCCGTCATCGTTCGGGAAAGGTACCGACTGGCAAAAAGAAATTTTCCGTCAGGGAAGCATTCAAAACCACAGTGTTTCCATATCCGGAGGCAATGAGATTGCAAAATATTACGTTTCAGGGATTTTCTATGATCACCAGGGGATCATTCGAAATTCTGATTATCGTAGGTATTCTGTCACCAGTAATCTGGATATCAAAGTGTCCGAACGCGTGAATTTGGGGCTGAACCTTTTTGTAAGAAGGTCAGATCAGGGAGCTATCAAAACCCAGGAGACCAGCAGTAGTGCACACAATCAGGGAGTAGTAGGCGCTGCGTACAAGTTTGAACCAACTGCAGGTATTTTTGACGATAATGGTGATTTCACCCGTAGTTCTATTGGTGACCCCAGCGACAATCCGTATGCGCTGGCAACTGAAAGGGTAAGCAATACCCAGCAGGATCGTGTGCAGCCCAATATTTACGCCGAGGTTAAAATATTTGAAGATTTAAAGTTTAGAACCAATGTAGGAGCGGTGATAAACAACGAACGAAGAGGCTATTATGCACCTCGAACATTGCTTCAGGGAGAAAGCCTAAATGGTGTTGGAGAAGTAGTATTCCGTAGAAAATCCACACTCCTAAATGAAAATTATTTCACCTACTCAAAGCAGTTCGCAAATGATCACAACGTCACTCTCGTTGCAGGTTATTCGTTTCAGTCGGTAAGCAGTGAGTATAGTTTTTCGGGTAACCAAACCTTCGTGAATGATGCAGGTATTTACTGGAACCTCGGTGGAGGTACCAACCCTGTGATTCCTTCCACTAACCTGGAAGAGACGGTGCTACGTTCTTACTATGGTCGATTCAACTATAGCTTTAGAAGCAAGTATCTGCTTACAGTAACCAATCGATACGACGGAGCATCACAGTTTGCTAAAAACAACAAGTGGGCTTACTTCCCATCTGCCGCCCTCGGGTGGAATGTACATAAGGAGTCTTTTCTTCGAAATGTAGAATTTCTTAGCGAGTTGAAATTGCGCGCCAGCTATGGAGTTACGGGAAATCAGGCTATCAGCCCGTATGAAACGCTTGCTACTGTAGAGGAAGTGTTGACCACACAGCAAGGCACAATCGTCAACGCAGTAGCACCTGCTACCATAGCCAACAATGACCTTACCTGGGAAAGTACAGCGCAGGCTGATTTTGGTGCGGATATTGGCTTGTTTGAGGACAGGATCATCATTAACACGGATTATTATCGAATGGTCACAAGTGATTTGCTGTTTGAGGTACCATTGCCTGAGTATTCTGGGTTCTCGTCAGTATTAAAAAATGCCGGTAAAGTAGAAAACAAAGGGTATGAACTTGGAATCAGCTCCAGAAACCTTGTTGGCGATCTCAAGTGGAACATGGATGTAAACTTCTCTATCAACAAGAACAAAATCCTAAAGTTGAGCGATACTGTTGATGTGTTCTATAAAAACAGCCCGGGAGCCGTACTTGGAGGAGAAAATCAGGTGCTGAGAGTGGGCAAACCTGTAGGAATGTTTTTCGGATATGTTTATGACGGTGTTTATCAGGAAGGGGACGAAGTAATATCTGGAGGCGAAGGCCTTGGCGGAGAGAAGTTCAGGGATTTGGATGAAGATGGAAAACTAAGTGCAGACGATCGTACGATTATGGGAAATCCAAACCCCGATTTCATTTGGGGATTCAACAACACCTTCACTTTCAAAGGATTTGATCTTAACATTTTCTTTCAGGGTTCAGAGGGGAATGACATTGCTAACTACACCCGCTATGAGTTGGATGGGTTGATAGGGAAGAGCAATGCAACATCCGCCATGAAACAGAGATGGACGCCAGAAAACACGGATACAGATGTGCCTGCTGCAAAATCAAGACCTGCCAGGTTTTCATCACGGTGGATTGAGGATGGGAGTTATGTTAGGCTCAAGTCCCTGGCACTCGGATACACATTGCCAAAGGCATGGGTGAATAAAATGAACGTAAGGTCTTTCAGGATATATGTAAGTGGACAAAACCTGTGGACAGCTACTAATTATAGTGGAGTGGATCCTGAAGTTAGTTTTAGAAGCTCAGGAGCACAGGATTCCAACAGAAATCTGGGACTTGATTTTGCCAGTTACCCAATGGCTAAATCATATACAGTTGGACTAAGTATTGGACTTTAATTGTTTCAAACAAAGACATTAATTCAGATGAAATACCTAAACAAAATATTACTTCTTTCGCTTTCCTTACTCGCTCTCAACTGCGCGGATCTGGAAGAGGACGCGATCGGAACATTGTCTTCAGATGGTTTCTTCAAAACCCCAGTAGATGTAGAAATGGGCATTTTTGGTGCCTATGGGCTGATGACCCAGGAGACTTTCTGGGGGAGAAAAATGTCGCTGACCATACAGCTGCTAGGTGATATGGCAGATATAGGTAACACCTCCACTTCGGCCAGACGAGTAGAAATCAATGAATTTAATTTTGATGGTACCAACGGAATGATCACAGCATTCTGGCCTGCGGCATACAATATTATAGCCACAGCAAATAATGCCGTTTTTGGTGCGCAGAATATTTCAGCAGACGCTGATGTGAAGCTGGCACTGGAGGCAGAGGCGCGATTTGTCAGAGCATTCGTGTACTATCATATGGTGAGGCTTTTTGGTGATATTCCGTATGTTTCTGAAAAGACCCCAGCAAATGTGATGGCAACCTTGAGTAAAAGCTCAGAGGAGGATGTCTATCAATACATTGCAGATGACCTGGAGTTTGCCAAGCAACACCTACCGATGACTCACCCGGGTAATATCAGAAGTCGCGCTACACGTGGTAGCGCATATACCTTATTGGCTTCTGTTTATCTGACGATTGAAGACTGGCAGAATGCTTATGATAATGCCAAATGGGTAATTGATAATAGAGGAGAGCTCAACTATGATCTGGTAGCAGATTATCAGGATTTATTCAATTCTGCTTTGCAAGATGGACAAGTGGAAACAGTTTTTTCACTGGACTACAAGGGAATAATTGTAGGCAAAGCGGGAATCAACGATGATTTTATGGGAGCGCTCAATGGCATAAGAGGTGCCGACAAAAATGGGTGGGGAGTCAGTGTGCCTTCGATGGCTGTTTATAATTCATTCCCTGATGATGACTACCGCAAGGCCGTGACATTTGAGAGTGAAACACTCATTGATGGAGTATTGGTGCCTTATGATCAATACCCCAATGAGCAAAGGCCGCATTGCGCAAAATATTTCCGGTTTTATGGCGAAGCTCAAAACGAGGGACGTAAGACGGATAATAACTATGCAATGTTCAGATATGCCGAGGTACTGCTGATCGCGGCAGAAGCACTAAACGAAATCAGTGGACCTACGGCAGAAGCTCAGGGCTATGTGAATCAGGTGAGAGGCAGAGCTCGCAATGGTGCGGCTACCCCTGCTGATGTAAGTACTACAGAAGCAGCTGATGCGAATGCCTTTAGGGAAACCGTACTCGAGGAACGCAGAATTGAACTGGCATTTGAGTTTAAGAGATGGTATGATATCAAAAGAAGAAAGCTTGGAGATGAAGTCTTTTTAGGAACCAATTCCTTAGAACCTCAGCCCAATTTCGATGCATCAAAACATTATTACCTGCCATTAAAGCAGGCCGAATTAGATAGAAACCCAAACCTTTTACCGCAAAACGCAGGATATGACTAAAAGCTAAACGAATTAAAATTATTTCTTATAACGTAGAGACTGAAATATTCCAATTTGAGATCAGGATAGCTATGCCTTTACATTTAAATCTTTAACTAAAACTATTAAATCATGAAGAAAAATATACAACGAATGTTAACGGTGTGCGGCCTATTGGCGGTGGCGCTGATGCTTCAAACCAGCCAGGTACAGGCCCAGATTCAAATTCAGGCCGCTGAGGATGCTTTTACTCGAACTGGTTCCAAAGGAGACACCAACTATGGAGATAGGGATTATATGCAGTCAGCTTCTGGTGAGGGAAGTAACCTGCATGAGATATTTCTTAAGTACGATTTGTCTCAGGATATACCTGACCTGGATTTAGTTAAATCAGCCACCTTAACGTTGACCCCTTTTGGAAGTAAGTGGGGAGAGGATGGCAGTACACAGTGGGTTTCCTACATACAGGATGATACGTGGGCTGAGGCCACAATCACCGGTAATACAAGACCGGCTACTACACAAGACTCGGTGGCGGCCGTGGTTACAACTTCTTCTGGTGGTGCCACGCTGGAAACCCCACATACGATCGATATAACGGATCTGGTAAAAGCAGAAACTGATAACACACTTTCATTGAAACTAAGTACCAGCCTTTTGGGATCTACATTTAAAGCGGAATATCATTCGAAAGAGCACGAATCAGGTGGAACTTACATTGAAGTAGAACTTTACACACCAGGCGTTGCATTTTCGGCTAGTAAGCAATCGCTTAAGGCTGGAGGTTCAGTAACATTTACTGATGAATCTACTTATTCTCCTACGGAATGGAAGTGGACATTTGAAGGTGGATCACCTGCAGAAAGTACTGATCAAAACCCTACCGTAACTTATAGTGCCGAAGGGAAATATGATGTTACGCTAGAAGCTACAAATGCCGGAGGTACTAGCACAGCTACCAAATCAGGATACATCGTAGTGGATGCTGAAGGAGTGACTACAGTACGGGTTTATGCTATAGAAGACGCATTCACAAGGACAGGTTCTAAAGGAGATACGAATTATGGAGATAGAGACTACATGCAGTCGGCTCAGGGAGAGGGCAGTAATCTACATGAGATATTTCTTAAGTATGATTTGTCTCAGGAGGTCTCCGATCTTGAAATCGTAAAATCTGCAACACTATACCTAACTCCTTTTGGAACCAAATGGGGTGAGGATGGCAGTACCCAATGGGTATCATATATTCAGGATGATACCTGGCAGGAAGCAACCATTACAGGTAATACCCGACCGGCTGTACTTGATTCACTTTCTGGGGTGGTTACAACCTCAAGCGGAGGAGAAACATTAGAAACTCCACATGCGATTGATCTTACGGATGCAGTGAAAGCTGAAACAGATAAAACACTTTCGTTGCATCTAAGTACAACCCTTCAGGGCTCAACTTTCAAGGCTGAATATCATTCTAGAGAACACTCAAGTGGAGGAACGTATATAGAGATTGTGATCGAGCAGGAGGAAGAAGAAACGTTGACTACAGAATTGGAAGCAGTAGCCGATTTGAATATCTACCCTAATCCAACATTTGATAGAGTCACTATCAATAATGCGGAACGTCAAATTGAAAAGCTGATGCTATTTGACCTGACTGGAAAAGTCGTGAAAGAGCAACTGGTGGAGTTTGATAGCGACCAAATTAGCATGTCATTAGTAGGCCTGCAATCAGGAAATTACCTCATCAAAGTGTATAGTTTGGATGGTACTTTTAAAACCGGAAGAATAATAAAGCAATAGCAAGTAAGTAGTTAGAACTGCTTGGGCCTGCTGCTGCAATATGTGGTAGGCCCTTTTTATTTTCTATTCTATAATTTGATATAACAACTAGTTGATGATTAGAGTCCCCTCGTTTTTACTTTTCATAATTTTATTTAGTGCCTGTCAGCAAGAGGTTTCTGAGCAGGCCCGACCCAATATAGTGCTCATCATGGTAGATGATATGGGGTACTCGGATTTGGGTTGTTTTGGAGGCGAAATCAATACACCGCGCATCGATAGTCTGGCACAATCGGGATTGACCTTTACAAACTTCTACAACAATGGGATATGTGTGCCGTCACGCACCTCGTTGCTTACAGGTATGTATCCTCAAAAAGCGGGAATTTATACCAATAGACCGGGAAAATATGAAAATGCTATAACCATAGGTGAGGCACTGAGAGAAACCGGATACAGAACCCTGATGGTAGGCAAATGGCATGCCGATGAGACACCTTATGATCGTGGGTTTGATAGACATTTTGGGCTTACCGATGGAGCGGCAAATCATTTCAATCCAGGCCCTAAAAGAATCAACGAACCCGATCCGGGCAGAAAGCTAACTACCGTTCCCCGTGGCTATCCGCGGCGTTGGGCGATGGATGATAAGGAGTATTTGCCATATACCACGACGGAATCGGATTTCTATTCTACCGACACTTTTACTGATTACGCACTAGACTATCTGGACGAGTACAAAAATGAGGAGAATCCGTTTTTTTTGTACATCGCCTATACGGCACCTCATTATCCACTTCATGCCTGGCCAGAGGATATCGCCAGGTACAAAGGAGTGTATGATATAGGTTGGGACTCGTTGAGAACTCAAAGATTTGATCGCCTAAAAAAGTTGGGGCTAGTGGATCAGACTCTGGAACTTGGCCCTCGCGATGAGTCTGCCAGTGCCTGGGATACGGTTAACAATAAAGAAGATTGGGCACTGACCATGGCAGTTTATGCAGCCATGATTGATAGGGTAGATCAGAATGTCGGCAGAGTACTCGATAAGTTGGAAAACCTTGGCAAACGTGAGAATACTTTGATCATATTTTTGTCTGACAATGGAGGCTGTGCCGAAGATGCCAACTACACACCAGAAATAGCTCCCGGTCCTGTGGAATCATACAGATCCGTTGGCGTGCATTGGGCCAATGCCAGCAATACCCCATTCAGACGTTTTAAAAGATGGAACCATGAAGGAGGCATAAAAACCCCACTCATTGTTAACTGGCCAGGTGTCATAGCTTCAGGAACACAGACTGATGCTGTAGGTCATGTCATAGATTTTATGCCTACATTTTTGGAACTGGCTCGGGGCGATTATCCTGAATCGTTTAACGGAGACAAGATTTTGCCAATGGATGGCAAGAGTTTAGTGCCAGTAATCAAAAATGAATCTGGAGGAGGGCATGAGGTTTTGTTTTGGCAAAGCAACCCAAAGGAACATCGTGCGGTAAGACGTGAAAACTGGAAGCTGGTTTCGCAAGGTGATGATTTTCCTACAGAGTTGTATGATCTCTCGGTAGATCCACTGGAGAGCAATGACCTGGCAGACCAATACCCTGAGCTGCTACAAGAATTGGATTCGCTGTTTTATCAATGGGCGAGCAAAATGGATATAGGCGATCAAGCTTATAATGAGTTTTAAATTGAATTTGTTTCATAATTTGTTAGTTGATGGTGCTGGCACTCTTCCAAAAGGGGTGCCAGTTTTTTTTGAAATCTTCTTTGTTTTTTGAGTAGGAATGGATGCTTAGGTACTCTTGTATAGGTAATGTCATTTCTGTAAAGGCAAAACAAAATATTCTTGAATCATTATATCAAACCTGGTATTTTATTTCTCCTGCTGACAGTCTTCTCTTGTCAGCAAAACGCTGACACTACCTTGGAGCTATACAATCAATCCGCACTCGCGAGAGAGAGGGAGGTTGTTCGCATCAAAAGGTCTCAGGATATGTCAAATAACTTGATGCTCAGCGATCAGTTTTTGACTCAAATCATAGATTTCGACTCGGATGGCATTTGGGATCAGCTGTTGATTCAATTGAATTTTAGTCCTGAAGAAAAAAAGGAAGTTCAGTTGAAAACCGCAGCACCTACTCAAAAACCTGAAATAGATGCGGGTACTGATATCAGTTTTTCGGTGAGAGCGGACAGGAAGTATTCTGGCCTGGAAATCACTGAAATAACCCGTTACAGAGGTGCAAAACAAAATATTCGACAGCCATTCTTTCATTTGGAGGGGCCAGGAATTGAGAATGATAAAGTGGCATTCCGAACTTTCTTTGACCCCCGAAACGGGAAAGATATTTATGGCAAGACTACAGAACGGCTGGCATTGCATGAGGCAGGGATTGACACCAGTTGGCACAAATTATCGGACTGGGGGATGGACATCCTACAGGTTGGAAATTCCTTAGGAGCTGGAGGTTTGGCAATATTAGAAGGGGGCAAATTGCATAGACTGGGCGATGCTGATAAATCTGTGTACACTAAACTATACTCAGGCTCACTGGAAGCTGCTCACCGGATTGATTTCCTGGGGTGGGACGCTGGATTCAAAAAGATTGAGGGTTATGAACAACTCACATTAACCCGAGGGAAATACTACTACAGCAATGAAATAGGGGTGAGTGATACCACACTCATCTTGGCTGTGGGTATGCCCAATTTTAAAAGTGATTCCTTCAATCTCACACGGCACAATGATGTCTATTCTTCAGTTTGGACTTATGCACGCCAGGCAGATGGCTCCAATTCAAAATTGGGCATGGCGATCATGTTTGAAAACAGACAATATCATAGCCATAGTGAGATAAAGGAGGGACATGACATTGGCAATACCAACTATGTTGCTTTTAAGGCAAGGACGCGAAACAAGATATGTTTTTTCGCCTGCTGGGAACTGTCCAATCCATTTTTTTCCAAACAGGAAAATTTTGAACAATACCTGCAAGATGAAGCTGAAAAGCTTTCTAACCCAATACAAATAACTAAAAAGTGATGCAAAGAAGAGAATTTACGAATCTTATCTTATTGAGTGGGCTGGGACAAATGATGTTGACACCAGCCATGGCTGAAGCAGGCTCAAAAATGGTGTTGCCCGCTGTAAATGGCATGCTGGATAATTTACCCGACAATCTCAAAATGATGGTTAATCAGACATTGTCAAAACCCTTTAGTGAAATTACTACCAACTGGGATGGGTCTATCCAAATAGAAGGTCTGCTTCGCTTTGCCAAAAGAGGAGATGAGAAGGCGTTCGAATATGCAAAAAATTGGTTTGACTACCGTCTCAAGACTGACTCACAGATGTCAGATGAAGAATACTTTGAGCAATATATTACCAAAGCAAGGGCTCGCATCAACCGACGCGGACCACTTACATTTTCTATATACTCGGCCAACCTGGGTGTGGCATTTCCTGTGCATGATCTTTACAAACTCACAAACAATCCTGACGCCAAACAAGTATGCCTAGATGTGGCAGATGCAATTTTGCACGAATGTGCACGCGACAAGTATGGCATGGTCGCACACGATGATGGAAATTTCACCCGGTTTGCCATTCCGGACACGACTTATTGGGCCACTCGTGCCAATGCCATCGCAGGTAAATTGACCTCCGGAGATCTTGCTGATGTTTATTACAAGCAAGCCATCATCCAGCTGGATACGGGAATCGATATATTTTTAGATAAAAAAACGGGGTTGGTTATTACTGGAATATTCGATGATGTCATAGGTAAAACGTACTGGTGTCGTTCGCAAGGATGGTTGCTGTGGTCTATAGTAGGGTTGCTCCGCAATTTACCAGATACACATCCGCGTTTCGAATATTTTGCAGAGCAAGCCGAAACTATTGCCAGAGCAGTACAGAAACATCAGGGTAAAAACGGAGGATTGCATGTATTGGTGGACGATCCGTCTTCTCCTGAAGAGGTAACCGGTATGGCCATGTGTCTCTCGGCTATGAAGGAAGCCGCTCGTAATGGTTGGATCTCCAGCCAGTACAGCGAGTTTTTCGAAAAGGGCTGGGACTATATTCAGAAAAGTGTGGATGATGAAGGCAATGTAACCAATGTATATACAGCTTGGGCTAAAACTGCCGAAGCTAAAGAAGTAAATAGAATGAACGAACGTTTTCGCGGTTTTGTACCAGGTATTCTCATGGTCGCGGCAGACGAAATGACTAAATAATCAAAATATGAAAGTATTAGAACAAGAAAGAAAAACTCTTCCAAATACAGATATAGAAGTTTCACCGATCACTTATGGAGCATTTGCCATAGGAGGATGGTTTTGGGGCGGGGCTAGTAAGGCCGATGGTATTGAAGCTATAGATGTGGCCATAAGCAATGGAATCACCACCATTGATACTGCTCCTATCTACGGGATGGGCGTTAGTGAATCCATAGTGGGTGAGGCCATCGAAGGAAAGCGGCATGAGGTGCAGATACTTACTAAGTTTGGCATGCGCTGGGATCTCGCTCAGGGAGATTTTTTTATTGATTCACAAAAGAATGACGGCACTCCCGTCAAGATATATAAGTTCAATGGCAGGGATAGTATCATAGCCGAGTGTGAAGCCAGCTTGCGCAGGCTGAATACGGACTATATTGATTTGTACCAAATGCATTGGCCTGAGTCGGTAACACCGATGGATGAAATTCTTGAGGCATTGAGCAGTCTGAAACAGTCAGGGAAAATTCGCGCTGCGGGACTGTGTAACTCGGGAGTGGAGCATTTAATGGCTGATAAAGAAGGGTTGATTTCTACGAATCAGGTACCCTATAGCATGGTCAACCGTGCCATAGAAGAAGATTTGGTGCCCTATTGCCTCGATCATGGAGTAGGGATTCTGACACACACCATCTTGCACAAGGGCCTACTTACAGGAAAGATCAGACCAGGCCATCAGTTCGGAGAGGGTGACCACAGAGCCAACAACCCGATGTTTAAAGCAGGGAATCATGAAAAAATAGTGTCCTTTCTGGATTGTCTAAAACCACTTACTGAGAAATGGGATTGTTCTTTAAGTCAGTTGGTTATAAATTGGACCATGCAACAGTCGGGTGTTACTTCGGTGTTAGTTGGGGCTCGGGATAAGCATCAAATGCTAGACAATGCCAAATCGCTTAAGTTTTTACTCGATCAGGAAGATTTGAAAACCATCAATTCTTTGTTAAATCAATTGAATTTGGATTTATGAAATTAGATCGCTTCCAAGGCCTGTTTTTCTACATTTCGTGGATTTTTCTGGCAGGATCAGGTATTATGTATATACTTGGTCAGATATCAACTGGCAATCTTTTGCTTGCCGGATTTTGGGTTTCACTTGCCATAGGCGTTGGAAGATTCCCAAACTTCAAGCAGCTGTCATTCACGATGTTGATTTTTGCAGCTGTCACTTTATCCATGACTTTTCCTGGAGCGTTTACCAGTGTTGGGTCTTTCCAATCAAAGTCTTTGATTGTTCCCTTGCTGCAGGTAATTATGTTCGGTGTGGGCACAGCCATGAGTCTGGCGGACTTCAAGGGTGTTTTGAAAATGCCAAAAGGAGTTGGCGTAGGATTGCTTTGTCAGTTTACCATAATGCCTTTCGTAGGGTATTCCATTGCTTATATTTTCGGCTTCCCAAATGAGATTGCCGCCGGGATCATTTTGGTTGGATCATCACCCAGTGGCTTGGCATCCAATGTGATGGCTCACATAGCCAAGGCCAATCTGGCACTTTCGATTACACTAACATCAGTAGCTACTGTTTTGGCGCCTCTGGCCACACCTTTTCTCATGAGCCAATTGGCAGGTGAACTTGTCCCAGTGGACGTTCCTGCTATGATGCTGGGCGTGGTGAAAATGGTGATACTGCCGGTAGGGCTGGGACTGATTTTTAATCACTTTTTTCATGGTAAGTTCTCATGGTTGGATAAACTAATGCCTAAAGTGTCGATGGCTGGAATTGTATTGATTATCGTCATCATAACTGCCGCAGGACGTGATAGCTTGCTGAGTGTAGGTGCGTTGCTGATATTGGCCATGTTTTTACACATGACCTGTGGTTACTTTCTGGGCTATTGGGGAGGGCGATTGTTCAGAATGCCCGAAAATGACTGTAGGACCATAGCCATTGAAGTAGGTATGCAAAATGGAGGGTTAGCTTCTGGCATTGCCGCCACCATGGGCAAGATCAATACGCTCGGTTTGGCGGCAGCTGTCAATGGACCGATTATGAATATCACGGGCTCTATGCTAGCAACCTGGTGGAGTAAAAAGAAACCAAAAGACATTTCGGAGCATCCCCAATCAAAACCTGAAGCAATATGATGAAACATGCAGATGCCGAGAAACTCATCCGGCGAGCAATTGAATTAGCTGAAGAAAGAAATGTGGTGTTATCCATGGCTGTCTGTGATGATCATGGAGAACTTATCGCCTTTGCCAAAATGGATGGCGTTGGACTCCAAACTGGCCCCTTGGCGCGGGCAAAAGCTTATACTGCTGCCAGGATGCGAAAGTCTACACAGCTTCTGGGAGATTGGGCCAGGGAGAAGGATAAAGACATTTCCAATTGGGTAGATCCGCAAATCACCGGACTTGGAGGAGGTATGCCAATCATGAGCGACGGTGTAGTGATAGGTGGAATGGGTGTGAGTGGCCTTTCTCCGCAAGAAGATGAGGAAATCGTGGTATTGTCTATTGAATCAACAATGGCGTGACTCAATAATGATTTGGATGTAGATTTTGAATGCTACCGTCTATCCTTTGTATGAACGGTCTTTTTCAAAAGTATCCAGGTGTCTTTCCTTTTTAGCGTCGTATATATCGGCAATGGTAACCAAAATGCCTGTTTCCTCCACAGCTCCAAACTCATCATTTGGTGCAGTACCGAATGTCTTCATCGTACTGCTCAGGTTCATATAAGAATTTATCAGAGGAGGGATGCTTTCTCCTTTCTCTTTGACAAATTTTCCCAGTTTCTGAAGCGCTTCCTTGTATGATAGCCCTTCGAAATTCTTTTTGTAAGGTGCTAATCGATCAAGTGAAATCACCGGGTCAATTGGACTAGCCAGTCCTTCTTTGTCAGGAAAGAAATGGTTCATGAAAGATAAAATCCAATTTCGGGCTTCC
Source organism: Cyclobacteriaceae bacterium (assembly GCA_039944535.1). Classification (GTDB taxonomy): domain Bacteria; phylum Bacteroidota; class Bacteroidia; order Cytophagales; family Cyclobacteriaceae; genus JAMZMI01. The sequence goes on along the minus strand of JBDUYP010000008.1, from coordinate 31,838 downwards.
ACATCATATGAAGGATACATGGTAACCTTGCCAAACAGATATTTTATTTCAGGATTTTGTAAGACAACAGCTCCCAGACCATCCCACAGATTATCAAGAGAAAAGACTCCTTTTCGGGACGAACGGCTTTGGTATTTTGTCTGAACGAAAGACCGCCCTAGCTCAATGGTGTAAGGAAGGTACTTGTCGTAAAAGGCGTCAGACAGGTTGAATAAATGAGAAGTGGCTGTGATGATTCTGCCATTCGTATCTTTTTCTGCCTTGTCACATCTCATTAAGCGATATCCAGCTACGATTTCCAGATCTTCAGGATCCCATACAATCAACTGATCAAATCCTTGTTTTGATTTGTCATAGGTGTCAATATCAGCACTTTTGCCTGTTCCCCCTCCGGCGTTGCGAAAAGCCTCTTCGCGCAGGCGTCCAACCTCCAGCATTATATTCGGGGAGTTGTGATGGTTGAGCACATACAGCAAATTGCCTCCCTTGTTCGTATAACGCAGAAACTTGTCTTCTGTCAACTCCGATTGTAAAAGTTCACGATCTATAGGAGGAATAATGTCTTGCTTCATTCTTAGCTACTATTTGTAGAGTTGGTATGCTTTGTCCCGGACTATTTTGGCCCATTCTTTTTGATTTTTTGATTTATCAAAATGGGTGTATGGTATTGGTTTTCCAAAAAACACCTTAATTGTTTTGCCCGATTGCTTAAACATTTCGTCAGCAAGATAAAACATCTCAATGTTTGCTTTTATTCCAAGCTTGCTTCTTAATCTGGATAGGTTGTAAAAGAAGCTTGAATTTTTCCCGTCAATATATACAGGAATGATATCTTTTTTGTGTTGGATAGACTTTCCGATGAAACTTTTGTGCCATTGCAAATCCTGTATCTGCCCGTCTATTTTGCGAGAGACTAATCCTGCCGGAAAAATCAAGGTAGGTTCATCTGAGGCATAGGCATCATCTATTAGCTTTAGCGCCTTTCTGGGGTTCGTGCCGTGTTTGTTTATCGGTAGAAACACGGAGTGCAAGTTCTTGATATTCATCAGAATATCATTGACAAGAAACTTCATGTCAGCTCTGGTCTGACTTACTGCTTTCATGAAAGCCATTCCATCCAGTCCGCCCAGAGGATGATTTGAGGCTAATATACAACCCCCGGTCTTAGGGATGTTTTCGATCCCATGCGCCTCGACACTGGCGTTGAAAAAATCCAGAGATGCATTGACAAAATCTAGTCCCTCAAAATGTGCGACCATGGCCATGCCGCCATTCAGGTCTTCTTCATGTACTATACGCTTAATGTAGTTGAGGATAAATCGAGGCATCCACCGTGCGAGACTCTTATTTTTATCGCGGATAGCCTGCTCCACGTCTATGTATTTCTTTATGGGCTTCAACTGATGTTTATTAGGAAATCAAAGTTATAATTTATTGAGGGTTTGGGTTGAATTTTTATCTTTTCAAGTCCGTTTTGCATGTTGATTTTGAGTCGGTTACATAGCTCCACATTTGGAATATTATATACCCGAAAACAGTTTTTCATTCCTTGATGAATATGTTGACTGTCCAAAACTAAGGGAGTTCGCTTAAAGTGTCAGCAACACTTGCGGCAAGACTGCTTGAAATGTATCAATAGTCAGAGCAGGGCGGGTAGATTTTTCCTTTGTTAAGACTTTTTTGATGCCTACTTTTCTGAAAACCAGGGAGTGTTTACTTTGCGTAAAATTTTGGTCAAATGGGAATATTTAAAATTAGAGGGGTAGTACAAAATTATGCCTGGGGGGGCACTGATTATATAGCTGATTTGATAAGTCAGCCGGCGAATGACGAAAAATGTGCAGAATACTGGATGGGCGCACATGACAAGGCGCCTTCTCTTATTTTGGAGACTAATAAAAACCTCAATGATTACATCCAGGAATATCCAGAGCAGACTTTGGGTGAAAAGGTGTTCGATAGGTTTGGAAGGTTGCCATTCCTTTTTAAAGTGCTGGATGTGGCAGATATGCTGTCTATTCAGGTTCACCCGTCGAAAGCCGAAGCGGAGAAGGGGTTTGCAAGAGAAAACAAAGAAGGAATCCCACTTTCTGCAGCGCATAGAAACTACAAGGATGATAACCATAAACCTGAAATCATGGTGGCTTTGGGAGAGTTTTGGCTGTTGCATGGATTTTTACCAGCACAACAACTCAAGCAGGTATTGCGAACTACTCCAGAGCTCAATCACCTGCTAGTGGTGTTTGAAGAGGAGTCATATCGAGGGTTGTATCAGGTGGTGATGGAGGAGCCCGTGGAGCAAACCAATAAGGTGCTTAGTGCTTTGATTGATAGGGTTTTGCCTCAGTATAAATCTGGGAAACTAGACAAGTCTTCCCCCGAGTATTGGGCATGTAAAGCTTTTCTGACCTTTTGTCCGAAAGGAAGTTTAGATAAAGGAATTTACTCCATATTTTTCTTCAATATAGTTAAGCTCAGTGCCGCAGAAGCGATATTTCAGGATGCAGGAGTGCCGCATGCGTATATGGAAGGGCAGAATATAGAATTGATGGCCAACTCTGATAACGTACTCCGTGGCGGACTCACGCCAAAGCATGTTGATGTACCTGAATTATTGAAGCATGTTGTTTTTGAAGAGACTATCCCTAACGTGCTGGGCGGGGAAACTCAACCCGACGGAGTAGAGCGAATATACAAGAGTCCCGCACCTGATTTTGAGTTGAGCAAGATTGATATTGAGGCTCAAGTGGACTATAAGAATGTGTCTTCCACATTAGAGATAATGATTGTTTTAGAAGGCGAGGTAACTGCGCAAGCAGGTGCGGATCAGGTGACCCTCAAAAAGGGTGAGGTGCTGGCCGTGACGGCAGGCACGCCTTACCAGATTTTCACCTCGTCAAAAGCAGAGGTTTATAAGGCTAAATGTGGGATATAAATATTCAACAAAAACGTCGAATTATCCTGTTATGGTAGGTCTGGTTACTTTCTCGAAGAGCTTATTGACACTGGAGGTAAAATCTATGGTTGACCCTAATTGTGAGGGTATAGTTAGTGTGAGATAAAAATATTTTTATTTTTTTTATCACACGTTTGCAAAATGTCGGATTACTTCTATTTTTGCACCACCAAAACAAAACGAGCTGATAAAAATCAGTAAGTTTTGAAACAAAATGGTCCGTTCGTCTAGGGGTTAGTCCCGATAGTTATCGGGAGCCAGGTTTTCGGAAAACCTGCTTTGAATAAGGCAAAAGACAGAATGTTGAGATCAAAAGTTATGGTCCGTTCGTCTAGGGGTTAGGACGCCAGGTTTTCATCCTGGTAACAGGGGTTCGATTCCCCTACGGACTACTTGAACAAATAGTAAAAAGGGATAAATAGGTGATCAAAAGCTTTTTATCCCTTTTTTATTTAACTTCCCATTCATATTAATTCCTGCTGATTCATAGCAATTGTTTTATGAATTGTTTTATGATTTTTAGAATGAAATGGGAGTAACATTCAAGCCGGTATTCAACAGGTTAAATACCAAAAATAAATCAGGGCTATACTCTATTCATGTACGAGTAACTATAGACCGTGAAACCAACTACATTAATCCAAAGCTTGTAAAAATTGAGTCCAGATATTGGGCTGGCCGGCAGAATAAATGGGTGAAAGAGAGCCACCCCAATTCCTATGAGATAAACAGCCTACTGCAAAGAAAACTTGGCGAATTGGATACATTTATTGTGCGCAATAAAATTATGGGGAGGCCAATTTCCTTTACTGCCATCAATGATTTCTACTTTAAGCAAGGTGATGGTACGATCTTCAATGAATATGTGTCTGATTACATTCGTAACCTAAAGGGTATGGCGCTCAATACTTTGAAAGTTTATGGCACATTTCAGAAACACTTGAATAGGTTTAACCCAAAAATCAAATTCTCTGATTTGTCGGAGAATTTATTGAACGAGTTCAAAGAATATCTGCAGAGTGAGGCTGGCCTAAAAGGTGGAGCTACAAAAAAGTATTTTGATAAACTAAAAGTTATTTGCAAGGATGCTGTAAAGCAAGGTTACCTTGAAGTGAACAGAAACCCCTTCTATTATTCGGATGTAAAAATAAAGGTTGAGAAGCCACGTAGAACCTACTTAGAAATTGAGGAAATAAGGTCAATCGCTAATCTGGAGCTAGGGGAAACCCCACTATCTAAGCACCGTGATCATTTCTTATTTATGGTTTTTACAGGTCTTTATTACAAGGATCTTAAAAATTTGACTAAGATGGATTTAAACCGAAATAAGCTTGGCACCTACATCATAGGCAATCGAATTAAGAATGAGAACGCCTTTATCATACCGGTTTACAAGTTTCCTATTGCAGAAGGTATTATTACTAAATATGCTTCGGAAGTAAGTCACTTGGTATTTCCAGACACCATTAGTGATCAAAAGTTTAATGAACACCTGAAAACTTTAGCTGCTATGGCAGGAGTTGGTAAGACAGTAACCAATAAGGTTGCGCGCCATTCATACGCTCAGTTATGGATGTCGAAGGGAGCTGAGAGACAATTTGTATCTAAACTGCTCGGACACACAGAAGAGGATACAACACAGGAATATTATAATATATCTATCCATGATGTAGAGCGTAAGCTTAGTGCAATAACCTTTGATGAATTCTAATGAAAGAGAAAAAGATATCTGTCAAACATTTTCTTAACAAAAAGCTTAAGGCAGAAGACCCAAATAAAGGATTCAGAGAATTGGCGTTGGGAAGGGAAGGGAAATCGAAGGAAGAGGCAAGGAAGCTTTCTAGTGCTTTAAGTGAAGAAGAAGGGCCTTTTTACAAAGTTTATACACGGGTCAATTATAGGCAAAAGACAACTCAATTTAGATCTCGGATATATGATAATATTCTAAGTGAGTATGAATTCAATCAAGCATTCAAGACAAAGTCAGGCAAAATATATAAAGATCTTGAGTTGGAATCCAATCAGATAGTTCATCTGCTGAGACTTACAAACTCTGATGCTAATGAAATGTTTGATCTCTCGAATTTGAGTGATGCGTATGACGTTTTTAGAAAATCGAGAATTGCAGATTTAATAATTGAGGAATTCGAAATGGAATTCCGAGTTGCTTTAGGTCGATCCGAATTCGCTCCTTTACACTATAATATTAATTTTGAAAAATCTATAACTACGTTAATTGAAAACTTTTCTCAGGTGAGCAGGAATTTAAACGTTAAAACAAAGTTGGATGATTTTGTTAACAATTTTGATAAAAGAATGACCAAATGCTTTCAATCTGTGGAAAGCTTAGTTGGAAAGGACTATCCAAGAGATTTTCATCAGTTTGTAGAGCGTGAATCTTTTATGCAACTTCTTTATAATTCAGAGGAAAGTAGTATTCTCATACTGAGAAAGAGAATAGAGGTGCGTATTGCACACTTGATAGAAATGCTTAGTGGGGTTATTAGTAATCCTAGGTTCGAATCAATCCAGAGAGTCGTTGATGAGGCTATACTTAAATTATCTAAGTAATTATTTTTATTTAGATAAACATATGGTATGTTTGCTCTGTCACTATCAATCATGATAGAATTTCAATTTTTTATTAACAGTAACTAATATGACTGATCAGACATCTCAAGTCCTTATGGTCATGTTGCCCAGTACAACCATAGAGAAACTTCAAGAGACTCAAGATAGGATACTAGCAGAATTGGAAAGGGTGAAATCCTCGACTATCTCAGAGGAGTATTTAACTGCAACTGAGTTTATGGAGAGGGTAAAAATTTCAAGGGCAACTTTCGATGAGAAAAGAGCTAACAATGAATTTAAAGTCATTAAAAAGAGCCGAAAACTGTATGTTCCTGCTTCCGAGGTAAGAAGATACATGGAGGGTAAGTAAAATAAAAAAAGCAAGCACATGTTTCATGTGCTTGCTTTTAATGTCGAATAATACACGCTAGGTGAATCATCAAACTGTGGTAAGTCAAAGATAGCCACCTGCCGTGTAATAACCTAATTGCACGTATGAAACACACTTAAATAACCTATCAAATTTTTGAAATTTCTTCAACAATGTGGCCAATGTTGAGGTGTATAACATTGAGTAAGAGGCATATTCAATGAGTGGGATAATTATGTCCTAAAATATTTGGCCATTTTCTTAATTAGTTAACCTTTTGGGGAACCTCTTTTTAAAGAGAGTTTACCGATTTACAAATAATCGTTTACCAAGAAGTGCAGAAGAGTTAACTCATAAAAAAAATTCTAATGGATAATGCATTTAACTATGGAGATTGGGATAAAATTGGCTCCACATATAAGCAAATTATTGTCTTTACTTCTGGAAAAGCCCTTGTTGGCTTTTCCAAAAAGATCGGGTTTCATGAGCGAAACGATAAAATTGACCTACTTACTAACTGGATTCTACGCATGTATCGCGACGGATACTTGAATATGAAAAATCCCACTAGAACTGAGATAGATCGGATTGAATACTATAATAACCTGAATGGGCAACACTTGATGAATCTGCGCTATGAGTATCCCGAGGTATTGTGTGATGATATTAACCTGAACAATGAATACTACAAAAAACTAAGAGTATTTATCAATAAGTTCTATGATAAGGTAGGTACAGGAGTGGCTGATCATGAAATCTATAGACAACTGTATGTAAAAACTCGCAAAGGAAAGATCACCAACGACCTTATTTCAATAGATCAAAAACGATTTGAGAATAAGGATCAGTTAAATCTATATGCTAGGGACTTAATCAATATAAGGAAAATGCCTTTTGGAGAAGTCGAGCATTTTGTGAGAAAATATTGTCAGAAACATTTTGGGTTTAACCCTGATGTCAATTTTGAATGAGACAAACCCTACAATATCGGTGATTATGAAGCAATATCATATTCACTGATATTCTTAAATATTCTTATTTATCACACTAAAAATTGTCGCAATACTTCACAATATGTGTCAATATAATATTGGTTGATATTGCTCAATATTCTATGACTAAGATAATCTCCATTGTTAATGAAAAAGGTGGTGTAGGTAAGACTACAGCCACAGCGTGTATTGCAAGTATTCTTGCGTCCAGATCCTACAAAGTCCTCATGTTGGATCTAGATCCGCAATCTGACTTGACATTGTCCTTTCCAGTGAAAAACGATCCGGAAATCAATATTTTTAATTGCATTTTCAGCTTGGGAAAATTGAAAGGACTGAATGTAAATCAAAACCTGGTATTGGTATCAGGAAGTCCTTTACTACAACCTGTTAACTTTATTGATAAACTGAAGCTCAATCAGGAATTTCAATATGAGAACCCTCGATTGATCTTGCAAAAAATGCTAGATCCTTTGGATGGAAGAGATGACCTCATCGTACTCATAGATTGTCCACCAAATAAGGATGTCGTGGTTCAGAATGCGCTTGCAGCTTCTTCACAAGTGCTTATCCCTACTTTTTGTCACAATTATTCCTACAATGGAATCGTGGGTATCATCAAAATGGTTGAAAGTTTTAATGAGAAGTTGAATGCTGAATTAGAGGTGATTGGGATACTTGTAAACAACTATGATCAAAGAAATAACATCGACAGAGGGGTGTATGAGCTGATGCGTGACACTTTTGGAAAGCTGGTGATGTCCAACCCGGTCAAAACCAATACTAAACTCAAGGAAACAACACACCTGGGATTGGAGATCATCGATTATGCACGTGAGCTGGCCAATAAACGAATTCCACAGAAGTTCTCCGGTTTTGATGATTTCAATAAGGTGACTGATGAGTTGTTAGAACGGTTGGATCTTCCAATAAATTTAAAATCAGAGGATCATGTCAGGTAAAGATCAATTCAAATCCTCAAAAGCCAGGCATACTGGACAGGATACCAATGAGCAGAATAAAGAACTCATTAATGAGTTGAGAGTGCGTTCAGAGGAAGCAGATCAGGAACCTAGAAATCATACCTTGAGACTCACTCCAGTATTACTAGAGAAGATAAAGGATTACGTCTACCATCAGAAGCTAAATGGTCAGCCATTTTACTCTCAAGGAGAGCTTGTTGAGCAAGCTGTTTGGGAGTTTTTTGAACGGCTGGATCATGTCGTTCCAGAGCGTCCAGATGAAGTGAAAAAGAAGGAGAAACGCCGTACTGGACGTAAAAAAAGATCCTCTACTAGTGGTTCAACTGATTCCTTATTTTTCTGATTTTGGATTCAGATTCCTTTTGCGACCCCAGGAGCAAAAGCAAGATTTGTGCAGTGGCCCAGGCGGCTAAGCGGGCCCTCTGCACACATCTTGCATTGCTCAATGGATATCAGTAAGTATAAAACAAATGAAGCCTTATTAATATGAAAAAGCAGCGTCTAAAGGGAGTTGTCCAGCGAAAGGAAACAGTCAAAGTGCGCTGTACGAAACTGGAAAAGAAGCAGATTGAAAAGCTGGCAAAATCTGCAAGTCTTACGACGGCAGGATACATGAGAAAGAAAAGTCTAAACCACAAGATTCACAAGACACTGACAACTGAAGAAATTGAAGCGATGATGATACTATCAAGGAATGTAAATGCATTGATTAGGATATCAAATCTTGTAAGGAATAGGCAGCCTAATCTCTATCATGAAATAGAAATGTTAGTGAAGAATATACAGGAATGGTATCAGGGTTTGAACAAATATGATAAGTAAGGCATCTTGTATTTCTCACTTGTCAGCAAGTATTGAATATGTGACGATAGAAGAGAAGGGCAGTATGGAATTGGATAGGCAGAATCTCGTAGGAGATGCTGCTCATTTTCCTAAGGAAATGACAGCATTACATCACCTCAACTCCAGGTGTGTTAACAATACCATACGAATTGAAATTTCACCTGATCCCAGAGATATACCTAATTTGACAGAAAGTAATTGGCGAGCTATTCCAAAGCAGTTTATTAAACTTCTAGGTGAGAAAGTGAAAGATGATTTGAATGAGCATCAATGGGTGGCTTATAAACATGAGATGGCTGGGCCTGAAAATGATATTCCTAGACCTCATATTCATATTTATATCAATCGAATCGGTTTTGATGGTAAGGCAGTCAAAGACAAGTTTATAGGCAAAAAGGTTCAGGTAGTCGCTCACGAACTTGCTAAGAAGAAAGGAATGATTTCTGCTCGAGACTTGATGGATCAAAAAATAAAGGAGGGACCGGTTTATCTAAAAGAAACTCTCATAGAAGCAGCAAAACACTCTAATTCCATACAGGACTTCCAAGAACGAGCAAGTAGGGAAGGGGTGGAAGTGACTACTCATAAAAACCTTGATGGACAGGTAAAAGGCCTCAAGGTACATTTTGAAGATAAAACATATAAGATCAGTGATATTCATCGATCACTGACATTGAACAGAATTGATAAACTATTTAATTCTTATGGGAAAAAACGAGGAATCTCCTTATGACGAGCTAGAATCATTAGTCTCCATTCTAATGGAGGAAATGGATGCTTTGAAAAAACAAAACGAAATGCTGACGACCGCAGTGACCAAATTGGTTGCAGTGTCAGATAAGCCTAAAAAACTGGATTATGTGCTGAAAGCTTCCGGATTGGATAAGCAGATTGAAGACTCCAAACTTTTTGTTTCCCAAATAACCGAAAGTGTGCGTCACGCAAGGTCAATAATTGAATCGGCCTATACGCCTAAATGGTTTTTTGGGTTTGCTGTGTTTACCGCTTGCGGTTTTTGTTTGTCTTCACTTACACTTTATTGCGTGATTGATGATGTCTTTTATGCTTCGAAGTTTAGGGATTTTGTATACAGTGATGAACGGATTTTTGATTTTTTCTTCGAGTGGAGAAAAAGGCAATAATCTTAATGAGCAGTTCTCAATAATAGTATTCAACAATCAATTAACACTGGTTTGAAAGTTAAAGTTTATGAAGAAGTTGGTTGATAAAGGGTTTGGTGATTCATTGCAATATCATCTGAATCTACTATATCAAAAGGAGAATATTTATGTGATGGATAATCATTTGGCGGCATTGTGGTGTTGGATGCAGCAAATTGACAAAGAGAATTCTTACCACATAATTCATATTGATGCGCATGAAGATACGGTAGGAGATAATTTGGGTTTGATGTTAAAATCCATCCCTGCAAACTTTGCGGAATTGACTATAGATGAATTCTGTGAGCTGAGTTACAGCTATAATGGAAATCGTGGAAAGGTGGTAAGTTGGAATAATTACCTGCCAATTTTTGATCGAATTTATAGGAAAAATATCAATAGGTATTCTTTCATTACGCATGAGTTAGGGGAGATCCGAACTAATGATATATCAAAAAAGAAACTTATACAGTACAATGCACAGGTGGTCTTTGATCAATTATATAATATGGTGGAGGGTTCGAAAAACGAAGTGATAATCAATCTTGATATTGATTATTTTTTCCGGTATACTGATGTAGAGGGTTTTTTTCAGGCCTTTACAGATCAGGCAATTAAGGTGGTAATTGATCAGTTAATAGATGCGTATTTCTTTAGTCAAAAAGTGAAGGTATTTACCATAGCCTTAAGCCCTGAGTGTTGTGGAGGGTGGTCAAACGCATTGCGAGTTTATAATCAATTAGCCCAGCTTTTTCACTTAGATGAAATACACATGTCCTAATAATTGGGGTATCATCATTTCCTCATCTTTTCCTTTTAGGGATGTTTTGATAATATCAATAATTAGATATTCATTTCAAGTTTTATATGTTAACTGTCTTATCACTTTCAAACCCAGTACTTTCCCCAAAAGTGACATAACCTAGCATATTGCTATGCATCCAGGTATTACCAATTTTGAATGGTTTAAATGGAATGTGAGTATGCCCCGAAATCCAATGATCGATTTTATAGGTTTCACACATCCATTCGAGATCCGCGTGAAAGAAAGTAGAGAAATCATGTGGAAACACAGGATAGTCCTTGATCCATTTTTTATTGAAAGGTGCAAAGTGAGTAGCGATAACAGTCTTCCCATCAAAGGGCTTCTCTAGCTCCGATTTCAAATAGCTAGTACAATTCTCATGACATTCATTAAATTGATCAATAGTTAGAGCAAGCATTGAATCTTCTGAATATCTAGTCCCATGAAAATCCCGGATGTAGTATTCTATTTCAAGTGATTTTTCTTTTGATATATGAGAGAACAGCGTGGTGAAAAGAAGTCTTGTTCCATCTGTGTAGATAGTTTGATTATTGAGGTAGTGGATATTGTATCTCACCTTCTTGTTAAGCGATGGGAATATTCCCGAGACCGGAAAATACTTACTGTAGAATTCATGGTTGCCAGGAATAATATAGACCTCTTTAAAGTCTTTAGACCACCGATCAAATATTGGATTGGATAAATAGTCATCATTCAGATAGGTAATATCACCGGCTAAAATCAGTGTGTCAGCGCATGGTTCTAGCGGGTGTTTTTCCATGAAGGCCGCATTAACAGACATTTCAAGGTGTAGATCAGAAGCGTATTGTATTTTCATTGTGTATGTTGTTTGTGATAGTGTTTAAGTTTTCCCTTCAGTTTCATATTGCATAGAATTAAGACAAATCCACCTGATCAAACTTGTCTGTGAACATCCTAAAGAAATTTTTGTAGTGAGCATATCTCGTGTCCGTGTGGTAATGAAAACACTCGCAGAGGTCATATTCTGGCTCAACGACTGATATGATCTGACGGTAGCAATCAATAACCTGTTGCAAGGTTAAATCAACAAGCCATTCGTATCTGCCTTGCATGGCCCAATTCCTTAACCTAAACCTCATCATGCTCTCGACAAGCTCAGCTTGCCAGTAATGATCAAAGGAGTAAACTTTGATCGTTTGCATCGGTAAATCTTGTACCATCTTCCGATACTGTTTTATTCGCCTTTCAAGGTTGGTTGTTATTCCAAATTTGGTCATGCCATTTACATCAAAAATATAGAGATAGCCGGGCGCTCTCCATGTAGCAAACTTCATATTAAAAGTGTTTTAAGTGATAGATTCATTCTCACCCAGAGAAAGGAATGAATCAATCAAGGGTTAGGATGTGGAATTTTTATCCAAACCCGCAATTGCCCGGATCACCAACATTGCTTTTAACTAAAGTCCCAAGTTTTTTCCCCTGTTCTTTTTTAGGTCTTTCTGTTGTTTAGGATCGTTTTGATTTAACAACTCGAATTCGGCCTCTAAGACTTGCAATTCTTTGATTTTTAGATCACGACTCTGTACTAAGGCCGATCTCCTTTGAGAGCTGTTCTATGCTAGATCTGGATTTGCTAGATAATATCTTAGTGGCCTTTTCCTCAGGCAATGCTTCACTTTATACTAATAGTGTTGAGTTTATAGAAACATATGAGAAACACGGAACGATCCACATAACGAGGGAGCATTTTCTTTGGACAGAGGTAAAGGTCGAACAGAATTCAAGGTAGGCTCAGAAATACCGGAAGTTCTTTATTGGGGTAACAAACTCGATGAGGGTAAGGTATTTAAAGAAGTAGCTGGTGGGATTGACCTGTTCACCACATTTACTCTAACGACAGGAACTAAATTTGTAGTATAAATGATATTGATGTCATAGACATTTCACCACTATTATTGGAATCCTAAACCGCCAAATCGCCCATAAGATTTTTCTGAGCATTTTTGGGGAAAACTTATACTCCTTACTATAGGAAGGTTTCAATTTATCAGTATAATCATGTCCGTCTGGTTAATTTGGCGGATGATCCACAGGAAAAGTTAAGCTTGACTTATGAAAGACAGGATAAAGTCGAAGGATATTTGATATTCATGGTGTAATTCGGTTTCTATTTGTTTTACCAAAAGTTTTACGATTTTCATATAAGTATTTGATTATCAATAATAAAGGCAGTTCTATGGAGACTACTAGAAATCCTTTCAAGATATCTTGAAAGGCTTTTTATTTTATGAGGAAAATAAAGAAGTTTCGAATTAATTTCCAGTCGTATCCTTCAAAACCAATTCTTGATTCACGACTATTTTATCGCCAACCAATTCTTCTCCCGATAAGATTTTAAGCATGACATTGGCTGCTTCAAATCCCATTTGCTCGGCTACATCTTCTACAGTGCTCAGTTGAGGAGTCATGTAAGAAGAGATAGGTTCATTGCTAAAACCCATCACCGAAATATCCTCTGGTATTTGCTTACCTATCTTGAGAAGATGGTGGATGGCTGTGTTTGCTACATAGTCATTGAAAACAAAAATGCCATCAAGCTCCGGATAGTTTCTGAGAGTTTTATCGAGAAACTTTTGAATGCTACTGTGATCAAATTGGAAGTAAAATATCAAGCCTTCGTTGACTTCAATCTGATTATCCTTCAATGCATCCAAATAACCATAAAGTCGGTTGTTGCTATTGTTAAGGTTCTTTGATGCAGTGATGTGTGCTATGGTTTTACAGCCTGTTTTGATTAGATATTCGGTTGCCTTGTAAGCAGCATTGTAATCATCGGCGATCACTTTCGAAGCTTTGAGGAAATTGGCTACTCGATCGTAAAAAACTAAAGGTATATCCTGCTCGACTACTTTTTGAAAATGCTCAACCTCTTTACTCTCTTTAGACAAAGCAGCTATGATTCCATCCACTCTCAGGTTGATGAACTTATCGATCAGCTCAACTTCTTTCACAAGCATTTCTTCACTATGTCCAAGTACAATGGCGTATTCTGTTGGTGCCAGTGTATGATTAATTGAAGCAAGTATTCTTGAAAAGAAGTGAAGTTTAAGATCAGGTACGATGACTCCAATGAGATAAGTCTTGTTGTCCTTGAGTATTTGAGAGTATCTGTTTGGAACAAACCCTGACTCCTTCACCCTTTGCCAAATGAGCTCCTTGGTTTTCTTGCTAATGCGGGGATGATCCTGCAAAGCACGAGAGACTGTGGACGGAGCTACCCCCAGGCTTTTAGCCAAATCTGTCAGTGTTGAATACTTCGACATTTTCCAAAGATAGGATGTCAGGTGATACAAACTGCCCATCGTGCACAGCATTGCGCATTTGATAATGGCGGTTCTATGGAAGCATATCGCCGATTAAATTCTAGAATAGCAAAAGAAAATAATGGAATAGATGTCCAAACTTTTACAAATACACCCCAATGATAATTGCTTGGTTGCACTATCTGACCTGAAACCAGGGAGCTATGGGTTTAACGGAGATAGTGCGCTGAATGTAGTAGAGTTTGTGCCAGAAAAACACAAGGTCGCCCTTACGGATTTACCCATAGGATCAACGGTAACACAGTATGGTGTAAGTGTTGGACGAACTACCAAAGATGTAAAGAAAGGCGGTTGGCTCAATACGGAAAATCTGGAGCATCTGGCCGATCATACCGAAATAAGAGAGATTGAATACAATTGGCAGAAGCCAGATATCTCCCGTTTTGAATCCAGAACTTTCATGGGTTATCACAGAGCCAACGGAAAAGTAGGAACAGCCAATTATTGGTTGTTTGTTCCGCTTGTCTTTTGTGAAAACAGAAATCTAAGAATCATCCAGGAAACCCTGGACAAGGTTCTCGGATACAAAAAAGAAAATGAATACAGTACGTATGCCAGTCAGTGTTTGGGTAAATCGATCAATACAGTAGAATCCTCCTTAAACCAGCAGGTCTTCCAAAATATTGATGGTATTCGATTTTTGTACCATGATGGAGGCTGTGGCGGTACCCGTCAGGATTCTGAGACATTGCTTCGCCTTTTGGCGGGTTATGTTCATCATCCTAATGTGGCGGGAGCCACGGTACTCAGTCTTGGTTGTCAGCATGCGCAGATAGACTGGTTCAAGGAAGTTCAAAAGGAACTTTACCCCAACTCAGAAAAGCTGGTCATTTACCTCGAACAGCAGAAGATTAAATCGGAAGAGCAGCTAATCAAAACGGCTATTTCGGAGACAATTGAAGGATTGAAAGAGGCAGACAAAACTGAGAGACAGCCGGCACCTCTTACCAAACTAGTAGTTGGGTTAGAATGTGGAGCATCGGATGGATTTTCAGGAATATCAGCCAATCCAGCTGTGGGTCATGCATCGGATATGCTTACAACACTTGGAGGCAGCACCATACTTTCGGAGTTTCCAGAATTGAATGGGGTAGAGCAGAATATTGTGGATCGATGTGAATCCAGAACAACAGCGGAGAAGTTTTTGACTATTCAGGAAGCTTATCACCAAAGAGCAAAAGCTGCGGGTTCAGGTTTTGACATGAATCCATCTCCTGGCAACATCAAAGATGGCTTGATAACCGATGCAATCAAATCAGCTGGAGCAGCCAAAAAAGGAGGAGAGGCTCCTGTGGCTGATGTGCTGGACTATACAGAACCTGTAACCAAGTTAGGACTCAACCTGCTTTGCACTCCGGGTAATGACGTGGAGTCTACGACCGGCATGGCCGGAAGTGGGGCCAACATCATTCTTTTTACCACAGGGTTGGGAACTCCAACAGGCAATCCCATTACCCCTGTGATCAAGATATCGAGCAACACTAAACTATTTCAAACCATGCCCGATATCATTGATTTCAATGCAGGAGAGATAATCTCAGGAAAGAAAACCATACCACAAGTTGGGGAAGAAATAATAGAAGAGATCATCACTGTGGCAAGTGGCAAGAAGACAAAAGCCATGCAACTTGATCAAAATGATTTTATACCCTGGAAGAGAGGGGTGTCACTTTAGCTCGACAGAAGTTTAGGTTTGAATAAGTTTGGAAATTCCGGTTTTAAAAGACGTTCAACCGTTTTACGCAGGATTGGAAGTTTGCTTTTATTAGGGAATTTTTAATAATCTTGATATAAAATTTATTTAATATTAAACATCATTGTCTGTTTGACTATCAATTACGATTTATCTAAGAATTGATGAAAAAAGGTACAGTTCGGTCTATTAATCATGATAAGCTTTTTACCGATTGGTTTGAGGTTATTTATGAGTCTAACTTTGAAGGACTGTATCGCTATGCATTTTCGATAGTCAAGGATAAGCAGATTGCCGAAAATATTGTTTCGGAAGTATTTGAAGGAATTTGGACCAAAAAGCCAGATTATCAAAATATCAAACATCTTGAATCATATCTAAGGGTCTCAGTAAAGCATCTTGCCATTCGCATGGCATCAAGAGACCCTCATCGTTTTAGTTATTCTAGCTATGACGAGTCGTTGGAGGTTTCCGATTCAGTAGATCCTGAAAACCTTCTAATTGCCAAAGAGTTGGAAGAAATTGTGCAATCTGTTTTGGATGGGTTGCCAATGAATTGCCGTTTGATCTACGATATGGTCAAAACAAAAGGGTTTTCATATCAGCAAATCGCCGATGAGTTGGGCATCTCCAAACGTACAGTGGAGAATCAGATGTATAAGGTTATCTCTAAGCTGAAGAAAAGATTGGAAGACCACTTCGGCGAATCAGGCAACCAAATACATTTCCGTCCCGGGTTGGGTGTTCTCCTAATAATCATTCAGGGAACCCTGCTTGGTTTTTAAAGTATTATTACATTATCATTATTTCAGCTATTTTGTTGCGTATTTTATATTTAACAATTGCTTTTTGTAATTATTTATGAAATATAAAGGGTTTCGTGAGTAGTTAAGCATCTAATTGTATCCTTATTGTGAACAGAGATATAATGGAAGAACTCATATCAAAATATATTCAGAAAAATCTCACCTCCGAGGAAGAGCTGGTTTTGGAAAGGTGGCTTAAGGAGGATTCAGTAAATAGAAAGGTCTTTGAAAATATAGTAGGAGAGATGACTTTTTCACAATCGGAAATTGAAGAAGTAAAAAGTCGTGTCTTTAGAAACATCACATCGTACGAGCCTAAAGTAGAATTAAAACCTTCTCGACGAAATATTTCTTTCATAAATATGCTTCGAGTTGCCGCAGCATTGATGGCATTCGGAATTTTGGGGTACTTGGTTGCTGAAGAGGTTTTGAGTATTGGAGATCTAAAAAGGAAAGAAAATATAGCTCTACTTGAGAAGAAAACCACTTATGGTCAGAAGTTGACATTCAGTCTACCTGATGGTACGCTGGTCAAGCTAAACGCAGGTAGTAAACTGATTTACCCAGAAAGCTTTGGTGTCAATACAAGAAATGTTGAACTAGAAGGTGAGGCATTTTTTGATGTAACAAGAGATACGAAGCATCCATTCGTTATTAATACCAAGGAAATAGCTGTACAGGTTTTGGGGACATCATTTGAGGTGAGTTCATATCCAGACAATGCGGAAAAGCAAGTGGCTGTTAGATCAGGTAAGGTAATGGTTAAGGAAAAGTCTAACAATAATGAAATCACATTGATAAAGAATGAAAAAGTAGGTTTGAATTTGGGAAATAGAAGCTTTACTAAGGTTGAAATAACGAATCAAGTTGCAGAGTTCGGATGGATGGACAGACAGCTGGCCTTTAGTGATGACGAGTTTGATACGATAATTAAGATTTTAGAACGGTGGTACAATGTTGAGTTTGAAATCTCGGAACCAATTCGCAGTACCAACCAGACTTTTACTGGTATTTATAATAACCCTTCTCTCAAAGAAGCTTTAGAGAGTATATCGTATGGCTATGAATTTAAATATGAAATAGATGGAAAAAATGTAAGATTATATTGAACCAATTAACCTAAAAAAAGAAAGCTGAGAGGACTTTGGGGAAAGGATCTCAGCTCTCGAAAAGTCGGATTTAAACTAAACCCTTATGAATGCAAATTTACAAAAATTACTCATTCGCATGTCTAAAATTGCGATTTATGCAATGATTTTGTGCTTTTCGCTCACCCTTGCGTTAGCACATGAGTCCGTCGCTCAAAGAAAATACCTGAGCGAGATTTCCATTGATTTGGACTATTCTGGATCAAGCTTGCTTGATCTTATTTCCACAGTAGAGTCCTCTACTGATTTTCATTTCGCCTATTCTAAGAAGGTACTTAAGGATAAGTCCGTTGATATCAGCCCAGGGGAATGGAACATGAGCGACTTATTGAAGGAGATATCTATCCAGGGAGAAGTGTCGCTCAGACGGATCAATGAAACCATCACTATAAAGCAAGTTGACAGAGTTTCATCTCTTCCTAATGTTCAAGAAGAAATTATGGTACAACAGGGGATATCAGGTACCGTCACCGACGAAAATGGTGAACCATTACCTGGCGCCACTATTGTTGAGAAAGGAACTACGAACGGAACCATAACAGATATTGAGGGTAAGTTTTCGCTCAATGTGTCAGACGATGCAGTTTTGTTGGTGTCTTTTGTTGGTTATCAACCACAGGAAATTGTTATCAATGACCAAAGCTCTATTGATGTTACTATGCAACCTGATTATGAAAGTCTCGAAGAGGTTGTTGTTGTTGGTTACGGTACCAACTCAAAACAAGCAGTTACTGGTGCGGTGGCTACAGCAGACCTACAAACCTACAATCAAGTACCTGTCAATAACGTGCTTGAAACAGTAAAAGGAACACTGCCTGGTTTGAATGTGAGTGGTATCAATTCGGCTGGACAAGTCGCTGACATCACCATCAGAGGACAGAACTCGATTGGAGCAAGCAATAGCCCTCTTATAGTTATAGATGGAATAATATATAATGGATCGCTTGGAGATATCAGATCCGGTGATATAGAAAGTTTGACTGTGCTAAAAGATGCAAGTGCGGCAGCAGTGTATGGTGCAAGGTCAGCAAATGGTGTGATTTTGATTGAAACCAAAAAAGGTGGAGGGTTGGATGGTAAACCGCAATTCAATCTTAAGCTCGTAAATGGAGTTTCCAATCAGCTGGTACCTAATCCTGTCTATACAGACGGGTGGTTTCAGAACATATTGGATATTAGAGAATCACAGGGGTTGGATGCAGATCCTGAACTTATCGAAACTTATTTGACAGAAGAGGAGCAGAAAAATTACAATGCTACTCCAGATCATAAGTTTTCTGTGGCCGATCCTAATAAGCTAGGTATTCGTCAGGGATATTTTAGAAGCGCTGATGTGAGTATGTCTAATAACACGGCACACGGGAACTATTTCATTTCTTTGGGATATACTGATCAAGAAGGCGTAGTAATCAACGATAATTTTAAGCAGTTTACAGCTAGAATAAACAGCAGCTCTGATATCACGGAATGGTTGAATTTTTCAATTCTGACTTCCGGAAGTTTTAGAGATTACTCAGGCTCTGAGCCATCAGTGACCGCTGCTAATCTCATAAGTCCTTATGGAAGTATTTACGATGAAAACGGAGACCCTGTTAGGTTTCCTAACACTACAACATCTGTATCCAGCCCTCTATACTCAATAGCAACCGAGCATCTTGATCGGTCAAATAGTTTGAATGGAGCTTTTAAGTTAAGGTTTGATATTCCTTGGGTGGAGGGACTTTCGTTTACATCGACCTACTCTAACAACTTCAGATGGGGTGTAGACCATCGATTTTATGGAGAGTTTACAGGAAGAGGTGAGGACAATAATGGTTCTGGGGATAGGTCTTATAGTAGCAACTACTATCGGCTATTTGATAATATCATCAGCTACAATCGCTTAATCGCTGAAAAGCATTTTATTAATGTAACGATGCTTTACTCACGAGAACAAACAACCTGGGAAAGTGAAAAATTAGAAGCCAGTGGATTTGATAACTATGCATTGGGTTCATATGGTCTATCGAATGCTACTAATCAGTCTGTAAAGACAGGTGGAGGTGAAAGTGCGGCAATTGGACAGATGGGACGATTAAACTATACGTATGATGACAAGTACAGCCTTACAGCTACGTTACGTCGTGATGGTTACTCAGCCTTCAGCGAAAACAATAAATGGGGATTATTTTCATCTGTAGGAGTAAATTGGAATATTACAGAAGAAAGTTTTATGTCAGGTTTAGAGGCACTAAGCAATCTGGCATTGTCTGCTTCTTATGGAAGCGTTGGAAACAGATCCATTGATTCATATACTACTCTGGCGAGAATTTCTACCGATAAGGTAATTTTTGCGGATAATAATGATTATGTAGTTACTCAGGGAATATCTAGCTTGGCAAATTCGAATTTAGGCTGGGAAAAGACGGCAGGTCTTAATGTTGGACTTGATTTTGGTGTGATCAACAACCGGATCTCTGGTCGTTTGGATTTCTACAATACAACCACTACGGATTTGATTTTTGAGTTACCAGTCCCATTTGCGTCGGGAGCAGATGCTCGTTTCGGGGAATCAGGGACCATACTTGATAATATAGGTGAAATTAAGAATAGAGGCTTTGAGCTATCTCTAAACTCTCGGAACATAGTCAATAAGGATTTTTCCTGGACCAGTAATTTCAACTATTCAATCAACAGAAATAAGATAGAGACAATCTTTGGTGAAGATAATGATGGTGATGGTAAAGAAGATGATCTGCCCCAATCCAACCTTTTTATCGGTGAAAGTCTAGGTACCATTTACGACACCAAAGTGATTGGTATGTGGCAGGAAGAGGATACCGAGATCATGACTGGTCTAAGTCCTGGTGATTACATGATTGAAGATCTCAATGGTGATGGAGTTATTTCTTCTGAGGATGATCGTCAGATCATTGGAAATACAAATCCCAATTTCAGATGGAGTCTGACCAACACTTTCAAGTACAAAGACTTCTCTTTGATGGCCTATGTCTATTCTATATGGGGAGGAAAGGATTGGTACCTGTCTGGTGAGAATGATCCTCATCTTGATTTTGGTGTTAACCGAACCGATATCAATCACCCGATCTATGATTATTGGACGCCAACAAATACGGGTGCAGAATTTCCCAGACCAAGTTATAGATCAGATGCAGCTTATAAAAGTGAGAAGTACTACGACCGCAGTTTCATCAAACTTCAAAAAGTAGCCCTCTCGTACGACTTTAGTAGGTTAGTTGAGCCTACGGGCATTAATGGGCTTACGCTCACCTTAAGTGCTGATAACCTTTGGGTTCATGCGCCGCATTGGGATGGGCTAGACCCTGAAACTGAGCAGGGTTTGACCAGTGACGCCAGACCATCTATCAGAACCTATTTACTCTCATTATCAGCTAACTTTTAATTAACAGGTTATGAAAAATATTAGATATATCTTCTCAATAATAGCTCTATGTTTGGTGGCAGTGTCTTGTGATCATGATGAGCTTTTAACAGAAAATCCAAAAGACTTTTTTAGTCCTAGTAATGCCTTTAAGACAGAGCAAAACTTTATTTCTGCATTGGCCGATATTTATCTCGACAATAGAAATGTTTTCTACTCTGAAAGAGGTGAAACTTCCAATATTAGTTTGCTGGGTGTTGACTTAGATTTAACCTATCTTAGACAAGATGCTGTTGGAGTATTCTCGCCACAATATTTCGAATGGAATACATTCAATGCTGATGCTCCTTTTGTTTCTGATTGGTATAGCGCATTCTATAAGTTGATATACAAGGCCAATACCATAATTGATAGAATTGATGATATCACTTGGGCATCTGAGGAAGATCGAAATGCCATAGAGGCAGAAGCCAGGTTTTTAAGAGCTTATTACTACCGATTACTTGCGAATATGTGGGGTGGAGTTCCTTTGGTCTTGGAAGAGACCAAATCTCCAAGATTTGATTACACCAGGGAAACGCGAGAAAATGTGTATCTACAATGTAAGGCTGATCTGGAGTATGCAACCCAGCATATGTACACCGTGGATCAGGTTCCAGGTGGAAGAGCTCCCAGAGCGGCTGCTTATCATCTTTTGGCAGAAGTGAACATTCAATTAGGAGACTATCAAGGTGCTATCAATGCAGCTTCTGCCGTCATAAATGATGCCAATTATGCTTTGATGATGTCACGGTTCGGACTTTATTCGGATTTCGAGTGGAGAGGCTATGACTACACTGGTCCTCCAGAACCTTGGGGAGATGTGTACTGGGACATGTTCCGTAGAGGAAACTTCAACAGATCGGCGGGTAATACAGAGACCATCTGGAATTGCCAATTTGAGTTCGATGTTGTTGGAGGGGTTTCCCTCGGTCGCACAGAGGGTAATTTTAATTTGGAAAGACAGATAGGTGGTCCTTTATATTGGAGTGGAGGTTGGATAAGTGATCTGAATGGTGTAAGAAATCATTATAAAGATACTTTGATGGGCAGACCACTAGGGGTTAATGGTGCAACTGACTACTTGGAAAACCAGCTTTGGAATTTCAATGGAGATTTCAATAATGATATCAGGAACTCCAAGTACAATATCCAACGGACTTATTACTGGAATAATCCTGAGAGTGAATTTTTTGGAATGCCATGGAGTGAAGCTACAGTCAATCCAGCACTGATAGAGAGATTTAAAGGTGGAAGACTCCAACAGCCATCATTCAAAAAGAATGTAGAACTGAAGCATGAGCCGTATAAAGTTCAGGACAGTGAAGACAATTCTGACGGACGAATCTATAAAGACTGGTATATCATGCGGCTGGCTGAAACCTACTTGCTTCGTGCGGAAGCCTATCACCTAAGCGGTGATGATGGTCTGGCAGCAGCGGATATCAATGAGGTTAGAAACAGAGCACAAGCAACACCTGTGACAGCCGGTCAGGTTGACCTAGATCTTATTTTGGACGAAAGAGCGCGTGAATTACACTTTGAGGAGTATCGTATAAGTACTTTATTGAGAATGGGTAAGTTGGCAGAGTACCTACGAAAGTATCACTCTGCTACTCTCGCAAATGGCTATACCATACCAGATCACTACAATTTGATGCCTATTCCTAATAGTGAGATCGAAGCGAATAAAGATGCTGTATTGGAGCAAAATCCAGGTTATTAAATCTTAAATAAAATGCCGTGGAAATTGCCACGGCATTTTTTGTTCTCTCATTATAACAGTTAAAGTACGGGGCATTCGATTTCAAATCCTCGTACAGTGGTTCGGCGTGGATAGCTGGTGACCTCTTAATTTGATCGAATCAACTTTTCTAAAAACAGTAAAATGTCAAAAACTTACTCAAGAACGCTAGTTCTATTCGTTATTTTATTTTCATGTGTAACAGTTTATGCTCAGTCATCGGGCTTTACGAATGCTGCAGATTTCGGATTTTCTCCAAAAGCTACAGGAGTAGAGAATGTAAAGGCGCTCCAAAAGGCATTGGATCAAGGTGGCAATATCATTGTTAGCCAACCCGGAACTTACAAGGTGGCTAGTACCTCTTATATCGGCAGCAATACTTCTATAGAATTTGGCAAAGGCGTAATTCTTCAGAAAGTGGATGAAGAAGGTGCCTTTTCCCATGTGTTACTGAATAAAGGTGCACTGACCCGAACATGGGACGAGCATATTTCAGTCAAAGGACTTCATATTAGCGTGAATGGTGTAGTTAAGCGCTACAATGAGGTCTTTGGTTTAAGAGGTCAGCTGGCCTTTTTCTATGTAAAGGATTTACGGATAGAAGGTTTCAGGTGCTATGATATTGAGGGAGTTCAATTTAGCGTTCATGTATGCACGTTTGAGGATTTGCTGATCGACGACACGATACTAGTTGGCGATAAGGATGGTATTCATCTTGGTCGGGGCAACCGATTTAGAATTTCTAATGCGACCTTCCAAACTTTGGATGATGCACTTGCACTCAATGCTCATGATTATGCCAATTCTAATCCGGAAGTAGGTTGGATTGAAAATGGGGTAATCGAAAATTGCAATGACCTGTCGTTAGAAGGACAGCCTATAGTTGGCTACTTCTGTCGGATTTTAGCCGGAGGCTGGGTGGATTGGAAAGAAGGCTTGGAGCTACAAAATGCCGATGCGGTGGTCTCCAATGGCCGAATCTATAGGGTAGATGGATTGGGAGACAATGGAAAGCCAATCAAGGGGACCTGGACAACCAAAACGAGACCAACACATGAAGAAGGAACTGTGGTGCTGGATGGAATCAAATGGGTGATGATGCAAGATGATGTGCAGTATACGGCAGGAGTTAGAAACGTAGTATATCGAGATATTTTCCTGGAAAAACCCAGGTCATCTTTTTCAATCCATTTTGACAATAGCAGCTGGAGCAGATCCTATTATCCTGGAGCTGATATTCCTCAGCAGGAACAACTATTGTTTGATAATGTCAAGGTATTACATGATGGTGACTTGCCCTTCGTAAAAGTAAATACTCCGGTGGATGTTTTCACCATCACCAATTGCAGTCTGAGAAATTCGGGTATACTTTTTCACGGCAAGAAGGGCTATGTTCCTGATTACGGAAAGACTTTTGTCAATTTTTATGGAAACACTCTCAATAAACAAGGTGAGATGAATTTCCTTGAGAATAGAGTTCCTGACAAGGAAATCATTCTCAGAACTGCGAATAATATCGAAATATCTGATGACTTCAAGGCGGTGATTGACAAGGGAGAAGGCAAGTTCATAATAGAGTCAGATTTAACTGGGTTGAAATAAGGTCAAAAAGGAAAAATCATTTACTCAAATGAGAAATAGAACACTTAGAGTACTGTTTTTTTGCTTCGTTTTATGTTTCAATGACCATCAGGTTCAGGCGCAAGTAGATCTTCCATCAATATTTGGAAGCAATATGGTCCTTCAACGAAACACTGATGTTTCTATTTGGGGTACGGGACCTGCAAAGAATGAAATAACAGTTACAACTTCTTGGAATGGAAGAGCTTATAAAACCAAAACTGATAAAGAAGGTAATTGGAAACTGAAAGTTAAAACTCCAGAGGCTGGGGGGCCCTATCAAGTACAAATTGCGGATGGCGATGAAACAGTGATTCTTGAAAATGTGCTGATAGGAGAAGTTTGGGTATGTTCCGGTCAATCCAATATGGAGTGGGAGCTAATCAAAACAGGAACACCAACATTTCCAAGTCCTAACAATTTAGTGCTTGAGTCCAGCAACCCGTCCATCAGATTGCTAAATGTCGAACACAATATGAGCTATGTTCCTCAAAGTGATTTTACTGGACTTTGGAAAGAGTGTGTGCCTGAGTCATCTGGAAACTTTAGTGCTGTTGGGTATTATTTTGGCAAAATGTTATTCGAGTCCTTGAATGTGCCAATTGGCTTGATTTCTTCTAACTGGGGTGGGACAAGAATCCAGGCGTGGATCGATGAACAGGGTCTAAGATCATTTGATCCTTCAATTTTAGATGATCATTCCAAAGGGGTCAACCAAAATAGATCCTGTGCATTGTTTAATGCCATGATCAATCCAATGTTGGAATTCAAAATTCGAGGAGTGATTTGGTACCAGGGGGAGAGTAATGCAAGAGAGGCCAAAATTTATGATGATCTAATGGAGATTATGGTCAGTCGCTGGAGAGAACGGTGGGGTATAGGTGAATTCCCCTTCTACTATTGTCAGTTGGCTCCCTTTGATTATAACAGGCCAGCAATTAATTCAGCTTTCTTGAGAGAGGCTCAATATGAAGCGTCGAAACGAATACCAAATTCTGGTATGGTTTCATTGATGGATTCAGGTGAAGAAAAGAATGTTCATCCCAACAATAAAGAAATAGCCGGTCAGCGTCTTGCTTATTTCGCTTTAAAAGAAACTTACGGAGTTAAAGGGATAGTCTGCAAAGGGCCGGAACTCGACAAAATCACCATTAATGGCTCGGAGGTGAATCTGACATTCAAATACGATGATGGTGGCCTTACCAATTATGGTAATGGTTTTAATCTGTTTGAGTTGGCGGGTGAGGATAAGCAGTTTTACCCTGCTTCGGCCAAATACAATAAGAAGACAAAGATTATGAAGTTGTCATGCCCTGATGTCAGCGAACCTATTGCGGTGCGATATGCATTCAAAGATTTTGTGGTAGGTGACTTATTTAACAGATATGGTATACCTGCCTCATCATTTCGATCAGATGGTTGGGAAGATGAATAAACAGTTGTGAAAATACAAGGAATAATTATTAATCGCATTCTAATGAGAAAAGCTATGGTCAACATCCAAAAGTTGATACCAATAGCTCTGCTTATTGTTGGCTTTCAAAGTTTGGCTCAAGACAAGCCCCTGAATCTAAATAAACCTGAACGGGAGGTCTGGTTCACTGAGTTGGGTTTCGGAATGTTCATTCATTGGAGCATGGATGTTCAGCTAGGCATGGTCATCAGTCATAGCATGGTGGGTGCCTCAGATGACTACCTCGATAGATATGTAAATCAGCTTCCGAAGACCTTCAATCCAGATCAGTTTGATGCCTCTGAATGGGCAAAAGCTGCAAAACTGGCAGGAATGAAGTATGTGGTTTTTACTACTAAGCACCACAATGGATTTTGCATGTTCGATACCAAAACCACTGATTTTGATATCATGAACACTCCATATGGAAAGGATATTACCAGCCAAGTGGTTGATGCTTTTCGAGCAGAGGGGTTGGCTATTGGATTCTATTATTCCCCTGATGATTTCTATTTCTTGTATGATCAAGGCACATTGATTTCTAGAGATCGACCGGAAGCACTCGCCTCAGGTAATAAAGCATTGAATAAGTATGTGAAGGAACAGATGGAAGAGCTAATGACAAATTACGGTAAGATTGATATCATTTTCCTGGATGGTAGAGAGCAATATGCCAAGACCGAATTGGCTAAAGTTTGCTGGAAAATTGATCCAGATGTGGTAGTTACAAGGGGTGCAATGGAGACACCTGAGCAGTTTACTCCTGATCAGCCATTGCCAGCACCTTGGGAAGCTAATTATACCTTCGGAGATCAGTGGCAATACAGACCATCCAATGAAAATTACAAGACAGCTAATGACTGTATCAGAAAACTGATTGATATAAGAGCTAAGGGTGGAAATTTCCTACTCAACTTCGGTCCGGATCAGAAAGGCCGGTTTCCGCAAGAGCAAGCAGCAGGATTGAATGAACTGTCCCTTTGGATGTTTATCAATCTGGAAGCCTTTGTTAATACAGAGCCTTTGGATATTGTCAGAGAGGATAACATCTGGTTTCTAAAGCAGAAAGGCCAAAATACAATCTATGCTTTTCTGATTGAAGATTCATGGCCATTCGGAGAGCGAAAAGTTCGCACAATCAAATCACTGCAAGCAGGAAAAAATGCCAAAATATCTGTGCTTGGGCAGAACAGCCTAGTGCTGGAATATAATCCTGACACTGATCCTGAGCCAATGATTAAAAATACTGCTGCCGGCCTGGAAATATCCGTAATGCGTTCCCACAGGATCTACAACGACCGCAAGTGGCCAAATCCAATTGTTGTGAAGTTGGAGGATGTATCATACAAACAATCACTTAATAAGTAACATGAAAATAAAAACCATTAGTATTCTCTTTGCTGTTTTCATCCTTCTAACTTTTGGATGTCAGCAGCCTTCGTATGTCAAGGCTCCATTTTCTGAATTGGACACGCTGGCAGTCAATGATTGGTGGAACCGTCCTGATAATCCAATCATTAACCTTAAGGTAGAAAGGAAAGATGTCATTGCCTTTGGTATCTACACAGTTTCTGATGCGACGTTGAAGCTGAGTGCCCAGTTATATCCACTTTATCCAGAGGAGACAAGAGAGGTACGCCTGGAAATTCTAAAGGGGGACCAATGGAAGGAAATTCAAAAGCAGAAAGTTACGGAGTTAGGCTGGTCTGCCTTGTTCAGAGTTGAAAACTGGGACCAGTCAGTAGATGTAAAGTATCGCTTGCTCCATGGAGAGGAGGCAAGGTTTGAAGGGTTGATCAGAAAAGACCCAACAGACAAGGACGAAATATCCATGGCAGCTTTGTCGTGCAACAGCCGAAAGGATAGAGGAGACAGAGAAAACTATGTGAGAAACATTAATCATCAGGATCCTGATATGGTATTTTTTGCAGGGGATCAGTCGTATGATCATAAAGAGCATACTGCCGCATGGCTTAAGTTCGGAATGCAATTCAGAGAGGTGTTTAGAAATCGTCCATGCATCACTATACCTGATGATCATGATATTGGACAACCCAATCTGTGGGGTGAAGGAGGAAAAAAAGCATTAAGAAAACAGGGTGATGACGGGGGATATTTTTATCATCCAGAATATGTGAAAATGGTAGAAAGATGTCAGACTTCACATTTACCTGACCCCTATGATCCAACTCCTGTGGAACAGGGAATTGGGGTCTACTATACCAGTTTTTTGTTCGGAGGATTAGATTTTGCAGTAATAGAGGATCGTAAATTTAAGTCAGGACCCAATGGTAAGGTTCCACAAAGAGGTTCACGGCCGGATCATATCAAAGATCCTAATTATGATCCATCGTCTGTTGATTTGGAAGGGTTGGAATTGCTTGGGGATCGTCAGGAACAGTTTCTAAATGATTGGGCTGATACAAATCCCAATTCTATAAAAGTAGTGTTATCGCAGACAGGTTTTTGTGGAGGCGCACATGTGCACGGCAACCCTGAAAATAGACTGCATGCTGATATGGATTCAAATGGTTGGCCCCAAAAAGGAAGGAACCAAGCATTAAAAGCAATCAAAAAAGCAGGAGCTGTTCATATCGCTGGTGACCAGCATCTGGCTACAGTCGTTCAGCATGGTATTGACGATTATGAGGATGGCCCGTGGGCTTTTGTAGTGCCTGCTATTGTCAATGATATTTATAGTAGATGGTGGTGGCCTGAAGACGAAAAAGGAGGGAAGAATTCGAATGACGTACTCCCCTGGACAGGTCAGTATAGGGATGGGTTTGACAATAAAATCACCATGCATGCGTACGCCAATCCCGAGACGCACTCTAACGGAGCAGGGTATGGTTTGATAAAATTCAATAAGATCAACCGAACGGTCACGTTCGAGTGCTGGCCAAGGTTTGAGGACGTCACAAATGGTGATGCAGAACAGTTTACCGGTTGGCCTATTATGATCCAGCTATGAATTCAATTTTAAGAACAACATATGCGATTTACATATAAATACCATATCATCTTATTTATCTCATTGAGCATGTTACTCGCTTGCTCCAATATTGAGAGTTACTCATTCGGTGATAAGATAGACCTAACAACTGATAAACTAGAAAATGTACTTGTGTTGAGCACTCCTGATCCGAGTGATGAATCCCCTCGCGAAATAATACTGCCAGAGTTTGAGAAGTTTGTGCATGTAGCGGCTGACTCTAACCAATTTCGTTGGATTGGTGCGAGCAACAGAATGTTCCCATGGGTTGGAGGCAAGGAATTGAAATCCATTTTTGAGTCTAAAGATCCGGTTCCTCCTAGAATTCCACAGCCCAACAGAAGGGCACTGACAATGCTTTTTCAGTTGACCAATGGTAACTATCTAACGCTACTACCGCTAGCAGGAGATGTGAGTATTAGCTGGTTGGAAATCACTGAAGATGGCAGGCTAGTCCTCGATTATGGAACACTAGGAACTCAGTCTGTTCCTCAAGATTCAAATGTCCCATTACTGGCTTGGTATGAATCTGAGAATATGTACGAATCGCTATTCAAAACCTGGGAGCTTGCATTGGATCATAAAAGTCAGTTTGCCAGTGCATCGTTGAGAGATTTAAAAGAATACCCTGAGCCTCTGGAGTATTTGGGTTGGTGCACCTGGGAGCAATATAAAAAGACGATCAACGAGGAGATCCTGGTTGGGGCAATTGACAATATTGAGCAATCAGGTGTGCCAGTCAGATGGTTTTTGATTGATGATGGTCATCAAAATGATAAGAAAAATAAGCTGATTTCATATGAACCCAATTCTGAGAAATTCCCAAATGGATGGAATCCCATTACCTCTAGAAAATCAGACGATAGGATCAAGTGGATGGGAATCTGGCACGGTTTCCTTTCACATTGGAATGGGGTTCATGTTGATCATACCATGCCAGGATTGTCTGCTTCCCTAATGCCAAGCCCTAAACGAGAGGATGGATTGCTACCCAAGGACGACATGGAATCTAGTCAGGCTTTTTACGATTACATGATTTCTACACTTAAGGATCAAGGCTTTGATTTCATGAAAACCGACAATGTTTCAAGATCCACCCTAGAGTACTATGGATCAGCAAACCCCGCTATGGCCCAAATGCAAAATGTACTGTCATTAGAGGAGGCTTGTTTGGAGCAGGGTTTTGGCTTGATGAATTGCAGTGCGCAGAATACGATAGATATGCTGAATGCAAAAAGTAGTGCAACCATGCGTACCAGTCCGGACTACATTAAACACGATCTTGCCACCTCAAAATCACAAATTCTCCAGTCGGTTTTTAATGTGCTTTGGTTAGGTCAAACACTTTGGCCTGATCATGATATGTTTCATTCTTCAGATATAGAAGTGGGAGAGACGATGGCAGTGACCAAAGCATTGTCCGGTGGGCCTATTTACCTTTCAGATGATCCGGCAGAATTTAATCCTTCGGTTATTGAACCGCTTAGCTATGATGACGGCAAACTTATTAGACCATTAGCTCCAGGAGTGCCAATGACCAGTTCCGTTTTCAATGATGCCTTGTATGAAAATGGAGAAGTTTACAAGACGATAGCTCCACTCAAAAATGGAGCCTGTGCTATTGCTGCTTATAACCTCAGTGTAACAGCATCGGAACCTTTAAAAGGGAAAATTAAAAAGGCCGATTATCAGGAAGCAGGAGCCATGGTTCAACCTTTTAACGGTCTTTGGGAGCAGCCCGATGAAGGATTGATTTTATATGACTGGAATGATCAGAAAGGGCAAGTTCTGGGCGAAGAAGGGCTTCAATTTGAGATAGATGGGTTTGGATATAGGTTGTATTTACTCATTCCCATCACGAAAGGTTGGTCGCTTATTGGCAGAGGAGAGAAGTACTTGAGCCCATCTACTGTTGATATTCAGTCAATAATGGAGGACGAATTGACCTTCAAAATGGAAGAACCTGGAAACATTGTTTTGTATTCGTCGACTGGCGAATTACAATCCGATCAATTTGATCTGATGTATTTGGGAAATGACTTTTACAATGCGGTTCCAAAAGAAGGAGTTGAGTCTCAAAAATTTAAAATTTCACGATGATTCATTTTTTGAGGAAGCTTGCCTTTATGTGTTCTCTGGTTGTAATGGCTTCATGCTCGTCCAACCTCTTTAAAAATTCGAAGCGCAATACATGGGTTTTCATCATGGCAGGACAATCGAATATGGCAGGTAGGGGCTCATTGGAAGCTCAGGATTCTTTAACTAACAAGAAGATTATAACAATAGATAGCTTGAATAATTGGATCCCTGCAAGTGAACCGCTACACTTTTATGAAAAAGGTGGTCTGGATTGTGGAATGAGTTTCGCTCAAGCACTTTTGAAAGATACCCCAAGAAACGTCACTATTGCTATGGTGCCCTGTGCGGTTGGAGGTAGCTCTGTCTTTCAATGGCTAAATGACAAAGAACATCG
This sequence comes from Cyclobacteriaceae bacterium, assembly GCA_039944535.1. Classification (GTDB taxonomy): domain Bacteria; phylum Bacteroidota; class Bacteroidia; order Cytophagales; family Cyclobacteriaceae; genus JAMZMI01. The sequence continues at coordinate 443 of JBDUYP010000008.1, read as the reverse complement.
TGGGGTCAAGCTTTTGAGCAACTTCAAAGAGAAGGTTGAGTTGGCCAAAGCTAAAGGGGAAATTAAAGGAATCTTATGGCATCAGGGTGAGAGCAATGCCAAACGCAATGATTTTCCTGTATATCAAGATTCCTTGCTTGCATTGTTTGATGTATTTAGGTCAGAGATAGGTAATGCGGAATTGCCCATCATGATAGGGGAATTGGGCCGCTTTGCACAGCCAGAGGAAAAGGCCAGATATTTCAGTCAGATCAATCTCATTTTAGCTGACCTAGCAAAGGAAGAAGAGTATTGCTATTTGATTTCTTCCGAAGGTTTAGACCACAAGGGTGATAACCTGCATTTTAATTCTACTGCCCAGCGAGAATTGGGGAGAAGATATGCCGATGCGATTAAAAGTATATTAATTAACGAACACAAATAATCTATGAGAAACAGAACTA
>JBDUYP010000007.1:480000-482465 GCA_039944535.1 Cyclobacteriaceae bacterium | reverse complement strand
AGGGTTTAATAATAAACTGGCAACGACTTACTCTCCCACCTGTTACGGCAGTACCATCAGCGCTGGTGGGCTTAACTTCTCTGTTCGGAATGGAAAGAGGTGGACCCCACCGCAATAATCACCATAAAATCTTCAAGACACATTTGTCTTGTATTTCTTAAGGTAGCAACTCTCAGATATTAAAACCTGATCGTTCTACCAATTGACATAATCAGTGAAAGATTCATTGTTTCCTTTTATAAAAAAGGGTAAAATCAAAACGAGCTTATCGCATGAGCACACTTGCATAAATGTGCTACAAGAAAGCTTACGGGTAATTAGTACTACTCAGCTATGACATTACTGCCTTTACACCTATAGCCTATCAACGTCATCATCTATAACGTCCCTTAAAAGAAATCTCATCTTGTAGTGGGTTTCGCGCTTAGATGCTTTCAGCGCTTATCCCTTCCCAACATAGCTACCCAGCAATGCCCCTGGCGGAACAACTGGTACACCAGCGGTTAGTCCAACTCGGTCCTCTCGTACTAAAGTCAGATCTACTCAAATTTCTTACGCTCGCAACAGATAGAGACCGAACTGTCTCACGACGTTCTGAACCCAGCTCGCGTGCCACTTTAATGGGCGAACAGCCCAACCCTTGGGACCTTCTCCAGCCCCAGGATGTGACGAGCCGACATCGAGGTGCCAAACCTCCCCGTCGATGTGAGCTCTTGGGGGAGATCAGCCTGTTATCCCCGGAGTACCTTTTATCCTTTGAGCGATGGCCCTTCCATACAGAACCACCGGATCACTATATCCAACTTTCGTTCCTGGTCGACTTGTTAGTCTCACAGTCAAGCACCCTTATGCTATTGCACTCCACGCATGATTACCAAACATGCTGAGGGTACCTTTGAAAGCCTCCGTTACTTTTTTGGAGGCGACCACCCCAGTCAAACTACCCACCACACACTGTCTCCGACTAGCGGATTAGGCATCAGATAAATAAAGGGCGGTATTTCACCAACGACTCCACCACGCCTAGCGACGCAGCTTCAGAGTCTCCCGCCTATCCTACACATCATTTACCCAATACCAATGTGAAGCTATAGTAAAGGTTCACGGGGTCTTTTCGTCCCGTTGCGAGTACGCGGCATCTTCACCGCGACTACAATTTCACCGAGCTCATGGCCGAGACAGTGCCCAGATCGTTGCACCATTCGTGCAGGTCGGAACTTACCCGACAAGGAATTTCGCTACCTTAGGACCGTTATAGTTACGGCCGCCGTTTACTGGGGCTTCAGTTCAGAGCTTCGCCGAAGCTAACTCCCCCCCTTAACCTTCCAGCACCGGGCAGGTGTCAGGCTGTATACCTCATCTTTCGATTTCGCACAGCCATGTGTTTTTGATAAACAGTCGCCTGGGCCTTTTCACTGCGGCCCCCCATACAGGGGGCGCCCCTTCTCCCGAAGTTACAGGGCTATTTTGCCTAGTTCCTTAGCCATGAATCACTCGAGCACCTCAGGATTCTCTCCTTGACTACCTGTGTCGGTTTACGGTACAGGTGGCATTAATCTGAAGCTTAGAGGGTTTTCTCGGAAGTCTGATTAGGTACACTATCCGCGCTCCCGTAGGATTGCGGTACTATCACGTTCAGCAAGAATGGCGGATTTTCCTACCACTCCTATACCTACTCGCTTCAACGTACTATTCCGTCAGTACGCGGTACTTTCACTACTCCGTCACCCCATCGCAATTAATGCCAGTATCAGAATATTAACTGATTGTCCATCGACTACCCCTTTCGGGTTCGCCTTAGGTCCTGACTAACCCCCGGCTGATTAGCATTGCCGGGGAAACCTTAGTCTATCGGTGTGCGGGTTTCTCACCCGCATTATCGTTACTTATGCCTACATTTGCGCTTCTCTACGCTCCAGCAAACCTCACAGTTCACCTTCGCCGCATAGAGAATGCTCCCCTACCATGTATAAATACATCCTAAGCTTCGGTACTACTCTTGATGCCCGATTATTATCGATGCTCTGTCGCTCGACCAGTGAGCTGTTACGCACTCTTTAAATGAATGGCTGCTTCCAAGCCAACATCCTGGCTGTCTAAGCAACTGAACCTCCTTAGTTCAACTTAGAGTAGATTTAGGGACCTTAGCTGTAGGTCTGGGTTCTTTCCCTCTCGGATTGGGACCTTAGCACCCCAACCCTCACTGTATGGTATATTTACTAGCATTCGGAGTTCGTCTGGATTTGGTAGGATGTGACTCCCCCTAGTCCAATCGGTAGCTCTACCTCTAGTAAACTCACCCATACGCTGCTCCTAAAAGCATTTCGGGGAGTACGAGCTATCTCTCAGTTTGATTGGCCTTTCACCCCTACCCACAGGTCATCCAAAGACTTTTCAACGTCAACTGGTTCGGACCTCCATGTAGTGTTACCTACACTTCATCCTGCCCATGGGTAGATCACCAA
>JBDUYP010000007.1:0-475000 GCA_039944535.1 Cyclobacteriaceae bacterium | reverse complement strand
CAACAACACCCTGAGCAGGGTTTTAAAAAAGAACCTGTTATAGACCATATTTTTCTAGTCGTCGGTAAAGTGCCTGCCGGTCGATACCCAAATCCCGTGCGGCATGGGTGATGTTTCCGTTGTTCTTTTTTAGAGACTTGAGAATCAAAGTTTTCTCCATTTCTTCAAGATTAAGTGTTTCTCGTTCTGATTGTTGGTTATGATATAACCCTAAATCAGCAGGCGTGATGGTGGTGCCTCCATTTGTAAGAATCACGCAACGCTCCATGGTGTGGCTCAGCTCTCTGACATTGCCCGGCCAGAGATGTTCTTCTAACACATTGACAGCCTCTTTGCTGAGTTTTATTTTCTTCTGGTATTTCTTTTTGTATAGTTGGAAAAAGTAATCAGCCAACTCAGCTATATCCCCATTTCGCTCTCGGAGAGGTGGCACTGTAATTTCGATAGTATTGATTCTGTAGAGTAAGTCTTGCCTGAAATCACCGGACTCTATTTTCTCATCGAGATTGCAATTGGTAGCTACGATCACTCTGACATTAACAGGCACACTTGAATTTGACCCTACAGGGCTTATGGTTTTTTGCTGCAAGACAGACAAAAGCTTGGCCTGAAGGTCTAAACCTAAATTTCCAATTTCATCAAGAAAAATGGTACCTCCGTCCGCAATCTGAAATTTGCCCAGTTTGTCGCCAATTGCATCGGTGAAAGCTCCCTTTTTGTGTCCGAAGAGTTCTGACTCAAAAAGGTTGGCTGGAATGGCCCCCAGATCTACGCTAACGAATGGTTTATCTGAGCAATCGGATTGTCTGTGAATCTGACGAGCGACCAATTCTTTTCCTACTCCATTTTCACCAAGTATGAGAACGCTGGCTTCTGTAGGGGCCACTTTCTTTATAAGATCACGGGTTTTCTGGATGGCCAAAGACGAACCCAGAATAGCTTGAATGGATCCCGAGGAAAGTTGGCTGTTGGCTTCCGTGAGCAACTGCACTTGAGAGTTTGCTACTCTGAGGTTTAGTAGATTATGTATAGTAGCCAGTAACTTCTCATTTTGCCATGGCTTGGTGACAAAGTCTCTTGCTCCTAACTTAAGTGCTTCAACAGCTAGTTCAATTTCGCCATAGGCAGTGACAGGAATCACCTCTGTATCCGGATAATTGCTTGTAATTTCTTTGATTAGCTCCAAGCCTTGCCGCCCATCGCTCTGACCCGGAGCATAATTCATGTCAAGTAGCACTACATCAAAACTGGTCTCCTGCATGGCCGGAAGCAGGGCTTTGGGGTCACGAAGACCAAGGACATACTCGAACTTCTGCTTTAAAAATAATCTGGCAGTGGTGAGAATAGCCGGATCGTCATCAAGGATCAGAATTTTTGCCTGGTACTTACCCATTTATTGCTTTAGATTAAAGTATAAAGATTGGGATAATTTCAGAACGAGCAATTAAGAATCGGATTTCTGTATTAAAAACAAACACTTTTGTGTTCGATGTTTGACACAAAAAATTAAAACAAAACAGTAACTCACTGAAAAACAGGGGTTTAATTTGATGGCATCAGCTTTGAGTAATAGCAAGCATAGCTCAATCACATTCTTATGTTCAAAAACTACCTCATCACTGCACTCAGAAACCTGAAAAAGAACAAGGTATTTGCCTTTATCAACATCCTTGGTCTAGCACTTGGTATTGGGTGTTCTTTGGTCATTTTTAAAGTGATCATGTACGAACTAAGTTATGACAAGCATCAGGAGAACCTGAACAATATTTACAGGGTATCGCGCTTATCTATCTATCCCGATTTTCTAGATAAGGGAATGGGGAGCCCCAACCCGCTGGGGCCAGCCATAAAAGCTGACTATCCTGAAATCAAGGAAGTAGTGAGAACTTTTTATATAGGTGACGCTCAAATCAATGTTGAAAGAGAGGATGGAGAATTGGACAAGTTTCTTTTCGATGAGGGTGTAGCTTTTACGGAGAAAACTTTTTTTAAAGTCTTCACAGTAGAATGGATTGCAGGAGATAAGAATACCGCTCTATCTGAACCTTATACTGCGGTCATCTCCAAATCAATGGCTCAAAAGCTGTTTCATTTAAGTGAGAATGAAGTGAGATCCGCAATTGGAAAAAGTATCCGTTATGAAAAAGATTTCAAGATAGTTGGAATAGTCGGAGACCCCCCTTCCACAACCAATTTACCTTTTGAAATTTTGTTAAACTTCGAAAATCAGGATATTGCTAACCCCTATTATTACGAGGGTACAAACTGGAATTCAACAAGCTCCGCAACAAACACTTATGTACTGGTAAATGAAGGTTTTGATATAGAGGCATTTGATTTAAAACTAATCGAAACCGTACGCAAGTACTACGATGAAGAGGAAACTACCAGAAGGAAATTTATCCCTCAGCCATTCGCTACTCTTCATTTTGACAAAGAACATGGGGCATACAAGGAAACAATATCGATTAGTTTTATCTATGCCCTGGGCATCATCGCTTTGTTCCTGGTGCTGACTGCCTGCATAAACTTTATCAACCTGGCCACAGCTCAGGCTGCTAACCGTGCCAAAGAAATTGGAATCAGAAAGGCGATTGGCGGACTATCAACCCAGCTCATTGCGCAATTCATGGCGGAAATTTCGTTGATCGTACTAGTAGCTATGATCGTGGGGCTGGCTATTGCCGAAATGGGATTCATTGCGCTGGAGGACATCATAGGCTATCGGATAACATTGGATTTCGTCAATGATTTACCTGCATTGGCTTACCTGTTCATATTATTCATTACCGTAACTGTAGTTTCCGGTTTTTACCCATCTGTTCTACTTTCAAGAATGAATACCATTCTGGCTTTGAAAAGTAAAATCACTGCGAAACGTAACTCCGGTGGTCTATCTCTTAGAAAAGGTTTGGTGATTTTTCAGTTTGCCATTTCTCAGTTTCTAATTATCGGAACGCTGGTGGTGTCTGCTCAGATGAAGTATTTCAACGAAAAAGATCTGGGGTTTGATCAGGAAGCCATTGTAAACGCTGATGTTCCGTCTCTGGACAAAATGAAACTGGAGCGATTTAAGAATCTCGTTTTGGCAAGCCCCAGAATTAAAGATATCACCTTTGCATTAAGCCAGCCGACTGGAAACAGCAACTCCATGTCCAACTTCAACTATGCCCCTCTCAACTCCGAAAGCAGCTATAGGGCCAACTTCAAAGGATGCGACACAAACTATCTTGAATTTTTTGGTCTTAAACTGCTTGCTGGGAGGAATCTGAGAAAAACCGATAGCACGCTCAATATTGTGATCAATAGAAGGATTGCCGATTTGATGGGATTTAAGGATAACTATGAGGCGGTGATTGGTGAAAACCTGCAAACCGGATGGAATGGGGATAAAAAAGTGGTTGGAGTCATGGACGACTTTCATACCCAATCCTTGAGTGGAGAAATCGACTACACCATTCTCATATATGAGCCCAGAATATTCTATTCAATGTCTTTTAAAATAAGCTCAATGACAGAATCAAAAGAAGCACTGGCTGATTTCTCAAGCGCGTGGGAAGAAATCTATCCAGAAGACGTTGTTGACTATCAGTTTTATGATGAGGCTCTGGCAGAAGAATACGAAACAGAGCAAAGAGTATTTTCATTGTTGCGGATCTTTTCTCTGATATCGATTCTAATCGGATGCCTGGGGCTTTACGGTTTAATCTCGTTTATTGCCATCAACCGAACCAAAGAAATTGGTGTAAGAAAAGCCCTCGGCGCTTCAATTTTCACGATTCTAAAATTGTTCTCTAAGGAAATGCTCACGCTTACAGCCATTGCATTTTTTGTGGCCGCCCCATTCGCGTATTTCGTAATGAGCGGGTGGCTGGAAGACTATGCTTACAGAATCTCGCTGGGATTTGAATTTTTCGCTCTTGCCTTTGGTATCACACTCGTGATTGCAGCATTGACGATAAGTCACAGATCTATATCCACAGCCATGATTAATCCAGCGCAAACACTGAAAGATGAGTAAAGTTTATCTAGGTCGCTTGTAAACTGGAACTGTGCTACACGGCTCGCCATACATGATACTGGCAGCCATTGGTACAACTTTTTGCGTCAAGCGGAAATACGCATGGTCACGATTTTGCAAGTCTCCACAACCTTTGATTACGAGCTTAGCATTTTCGAGATCATTCTCAGCAAGAAGCTTATCTATTGCAGCATCAATGATTGCTTTTTCAAGATCGTTTTCATCGCCAATGGTGTAGATATTGGCTTTGCCATGAAGCTTAGATGAGACCAGCATATATGCCCATGAAGGAATGATGGCATCTGCCGAACAGAAAACATTTACGTTTTTTCCCTCATAAACCGACCAGTCGAAGGATTTGAGAAATTGACGGAAGTCTTTCTCTCGAAGCAGCATCTCCTGAAAAAGTGTTTGTTTCAGGTCGAACGACGCTCGCTCACTTTTATCCATGTAATCGTCCAAATCGAGGGACATCAAGGATGATTGCGCTACTCTGTTTACTATTTCTTCCATCTAGATACTCAACTTACCTTTTGGCGCTTTAGTTTGGAACTCCTTCAAATAATCCGGTTCGAAATAAGCCAAATCCTCAAATTCTTGATTTTGAAACTTGGTTTCCAGCAAAGTTGCTACTGCAAAAGCATTGGGGTAGAGCCCAGAATTGATCTGAATATTAGGTTTCGAAGCAAACAAGTCTCTGCATTTCTCAGCGCCATTTCCTACAAGTAAAATCTGTCGGTCAGCAAAATCATCGAATACATTTTCATCCAGAATCAAAGGTTTAGATTCCCAAATTCTGTCTCCTCCTGCATCTCTTAAGTTGCAATAGACCTCCATTCTCCGCGCATCAATCATGGGGCAAACCAAAGTGTCCTTGCTTACAGAATTCTTCACATGCTCATACATGGAATCCAAGCTGTCAAAACTCAGCAATGGCACCTGCAGTCCATAACAAAACCCCTTGGCGGTAGATGTGCCAATTCGCAGACCTGTATAGGATCCAGGCCCACCTGATATAGCCACTGCCTCAATATCCTTCTTCTCCATTTCCACATTTTCCAGAAGCTCGTTTATGATAATTGGGAGTAAAGAGGAATGAGATTTTTGCAAATGATACGCCTGATGACCTATCTCCTCACCATCTTGGTGCAGGGCAATAGAGCACACTTTAGTCGAAGTATCAAGAGCAAGAATTACCGCCATTTGTTTTATTGATTGTTGAGAAGAATAGCATTGTAGCGATCCGTGTCATTTAAGACTTCCACAGCCGCTTTCACATCAGCATCTCTGTTGAATGTGGACTCAATGATACCGTCTTGCAGATAATATCTGGAGCAGATTTCCTGTTCTAAAAGGGTTTTTATTTCTCTTTTGAATGTCTGCAAATCCTGCTCTTTGTTGTGCAGAGTTGCTTCTTTCAATGACTCAATCTGCTCGGCAATATCCTCATAATACTTTTCGTCCTTAGAGGTGGCTATGAGTCGCTCAATATCTTTTTCTACCTGAGTGGTATAGTCATAATCCTTTCCCTTGAGCCAGTTTACAAACTCCGCATACTCTTCGTCCGAAACCCTGAACTCTTTAGCTGGAGCGATTGATTCATGATTGAACGCATACTCAGTGGCATAGTTGAAAATCAAATCCCGGCGCATTAGACTATAAGTAATGGGTGCGTACTGATAGGTGTCCACAACCACGTCAGGGCTCACCCCTCCACCATCGTAAACAGGTCGGCCTTTTGATGTTTTGAACTCCGCTTTGAGCGAATCTGCAATCTTACCTACACTCCCATCTGGATTTCTGTGACTGTAGTCAATGGCCTGAATGCATCTGCCACTTGGGATATAATATTTGCTAGTGGTAACCTTGAGTTGTGAATTGTAAGCCAAAGGTCTGGTTTGCTGCACCAATCCCTTTCCGTAGGTTCTTTGGCCTATCAAAACTCCTCTGTCATAATCCTGCATGACGCCAGAAACAATCTCAGAAGCTGAAGCGCTTCCTCTACTGGTCAAAACCACCAGTGGGATCTCAGTATCTGTGGCATCATTGAGCGTATTATATACTCTCAGGTCTTTGCTCAGCTTTCCTTTTGTGGTCACAACCTCTTTTCCTTTATCTACAAAAACATTGGAAACGTTGATTGCCTCATTCAATAATCCCCCAGGATTGCCCCTGAGGTCAAGTATAATCTTTTCCGCTCCGTCTGCCTTAAGTTCCAGTACGGCATTTTTCACTTCCTGACCTGCGCCTGTAGTAAAATCAGTTAGCTTCAGGTAACCAACCTCTTCCGTCACCATACCAAAATAAGGCACATTGTCGATGGTGATTTTTTCTCTTTCAAGACTTACTTCAAAAGGCTCATTTACTCCAAAGCGTTTGATTTTCAAAACAATCTCGGATTTAGACTGTCCTTTTAGTAGACGGCTGATTTCATCTGAGCGTTTCTCTCTGATATCAATTCCATTGATGGAGAGGATCTGATCTCCAGCCCTTAACCCTGCGCGAGAAGCCGGATAGCCCTCATAAGGCAACACAATGGTGCTGACGCCATCTTTTTTGTCTACCAAAGCTCCAATGCCACCATACTCTCCTGTCGTAATGGTTCGGTAATCCTCAATATCATCTTCGGGTATATAATCTGTGTAAGGGTCCAGCGAAGACAACATGGCGTCCAGCCCTGTCCGCATGAGCTTGTTCGGGTTGATCTCATCCACATAATATGAGTTCACCTCCTTAAATGCCGTTATGAAAATATCGAGATTCTTTATGATTTCGAATGACCGATCATTGGTAGGAATGGTAAATGCCAGCAACATCACGCCAGACACGGCCAACACACTGAGTGCCTTAAATCTTCTCTTCATCTGCCTTGGTTTTTAGATTTTTTATACGCTTCAAGAGATCAATAAGTTTAGGCTCAATTTCAGCATAAGGTAAGATTGCCTGATTGAGGTAAACTACTGCAATATGGTAAAACGGTGGCTGACCCTCAAATATTTGATTTTTGTTCAGACGGTAAATCTCCTTGATTCGCCGCTTGAGCAGGTTGCGATCTACCGCACGCTTAAACTTCTTTTTGGGGACTGATACCAGCACACGATTGGTGCTTTCTTCCGGTCTTGGAAGGAATTTGATTAGGATGGGATGAAAATAAAAAGAGGAACCATGCTTAAATAGCTCCTCAATATTTTTCTTTCCAGTAAGTCTTTCGTCCTTACGAAAGGTAAATTTCGCATGGCCTGAACCTGTCATAGGCCAAAGTTCAATTTATTTTTTGTGAGTCTCGTCAGAGACTGTAAGTTTCTTTCTGCCTTTGGCTCTTCTACGTGCCAAAACAGCCCTTCCGTTAGCTGATTCCATTCTAGACTTGAAACCGTGCTTGTTCTTTCTTTTTCTTACTGAAGGTTGAAATGTCCTTTTCATGCTTTTGCTATTTATATAAGGCTCTCGAGCCCACTAATAATTCTCTCCTGAAAAACGGAGTGCAAAGATATAAATAAAGTTTTAAGTTAAAAACCAATAACGGAAAGTTTCATTCAGGATTTTTTATAACCCTGAAATTGGAAATTACTTCCCGAAAACCTGCTCTCTTATTTTCAAAATATGACTTGTTGACAACCTGGGGCCAAAACTCGCTACCACTTCAGATGAAGCCTTGCTGGCAAGCTTACCTGCGGAAGCCAACGTGTGCCCGTGTGTGATGCCATACAGGAATGCTCCACAGAACATATCGCCCGCTCCTGTGGTATCCACAGCTTCTACAGCGTACGACTCAATATCGATAAAAGTGTCTCCATCAAATATGACAGCTCCATTCTTACCCATGGTAATCACAAATTGCTTCGCTACTTTTTTCAAAGCTTCACGAGCTTCTATCAAAGATTCTGTAGCAGTAAATAGCATGGCCTCCTCTTCGTTGCAGAAAAGCAGATCCACCCCGTCACCCACAACTTCGATCATTCCGTCACGGAAATACTTGACCATGGCCGGATCAGAAAACGACAAACTCACCTTCACATCATTTTGCTCGGCTATTTTCTTCGCTTCTTTCATGGCAGCACGGCCTGTGTCAGACGATACCAAATAACCCTCAATAAATACATAATCCGAATCTTTTATTGATTCTGGCACCAGCTCCTCGATAGAAAAATCAGAAGTCATGCCCAGAAAAGTATTCATGGTGCGTTCCGCATCAGGCGACACCATAACAAGGCATTTTCCGGTAATGCCTTCTTTGAGTGAATCTATCTGAAGGTTGGAATCAACCTTTTCTTCTGCCAGACCTGACATGTAGAATCGCCCGTCTTCATCATTGGCAACCTTACAAGAATAAAAAGCCTTGCCTCCAAACTGCGCAAGAGAAATAATGCTATTGGCAGCTGAGCCACCGCTTTGTCTTTTCTTGATATTATTTTGAACCACCGAGAGCAAGGCTTGCTGCCTGTCTTCTTCCACAAGTGTCATCAATCCTTTTTCTACGTCGTTTTCAGCAAAAAACTCATTGCCCACTTCGATCTCATAGTCCACCACTGCATTGCCGAGACCGTATACTTTGTACTTCTTACTCATTGTCAATCTGATTGTATCTATTCGGATAATCCGTGATCAGCCCATCAACTCCCCACGCTATCAACCGTTTCATTTCTGAAATTTCGTTGACCGTCCATGGTATAACTTTGATGCCCAGTTCGTGTAACTGACTCACTTTTTGACGCGAAAGTAATACATATTCACAACTGTAGATTTCTGGGGTGAAGCCAAGATTGGAGAGATTTTCTTCAATCGACAGCTCGTTTTCCACCAATGCTGCCAATCTGACTTTGGGATATGCCTGATGAAAATATTGAAGAACCCGAAAGTCAAAAGACTGAATGGTTATTCTTTCCCAGGAGATTCTTTCATTCAAAGCTTCAAATACCAGGTCTGAAAACTCGGTGTGTTTCGGATGAAAAATCCCATCACCCTCCGGCGTACTTTTTATTTCAATGTTGTAATTGACAGGAGCAAAATCTTCGGTTTTTATATGATCTTCCACAGCGGTAATCAGGTCTGAAAGAAGTGGCTTGGTGGCCTCCATCTTTTTCTGCTTAGGAAATCTCGGATGAGGCTTCATGCCACAGTCGAAGGCTTCAATCTCAGCTATACCCATTTGGAATACATTGTATTCCTTTTGCACCGAATCTGCTATCTCATTCCCTTGAGGGTCAAGGCAATATTCAGCAGCCATATAAGGTTCGTGGCTTACAAGCAGTTCCTTATCCTTAGTGACAGCCAAATCCATTTCAAGAGTATTTACACCCAAATCCATGGCTGTAATAAATGCTGGAATGGTATTTTCTGGCATCAACCCTCGTGCTCCTCTATGCCCCTGTAGGTCAAATTGTTTCATTTCTCTCTTTTGATTACACGAAAGTGTGAAGATTAAAGGTAGCAGAAACCAAAATGCACTTAGGCGACTCATGTGAGATATTTGATACGTGTAAAAATATAATCTAGCGTCTCTTCGTTCAAAACCATCCGATAGTAATCTGTGCCCTGCAAAGGTTCCGGTTCATACCCTGATTTTGTCAGGTACTTTTCACTGATCTTCTTATCAAACCAGTGGACGAGCCGAATACTATTGTCTTCAATTTCAAGGCAGGTCATACCGCGTTTGCCAATCACACACCCAGAGTTGAAAAGACACGGTATATGAAAAATGGTATTGTATACATAGTTCTGAAAGTTGGTATCCAAGTTGTTTTTGTAATACTTCTTCAGGTCCTTCTTATTTGCTTTGATGATCGCCTTGACCTCATCGTCTGGATGTTTCATAGTTGCCAGATCACGGCATAGCTGTTCTATTTTATATTTCAATCGCTCCACTTTATGAAGTGATTCAAAAAGTGGTCTATGTGTGTGACCAATAACCGACGCTATTTTGTTATATGCCGAATAGCCATATACACGCTTTTCTATGTTGTATTGCTTGCGGCTATCATGGGCCACAGTATAGTTTTTAATGCCCAAGGGGTTGGCCAGATACTTGAGCGTAAAGCCAATCATCTGATTATGCGACTGAAACTTCTTAGAAGCCTGGTGACCATGAAATATGAACAAATCATTTTTCTTGTGGCCAAATCGATACGAATCATAAAGATCATATTCGAAAGGATTGTCTTCAATGACGGAGAGCTTAAGGTCGTGATTTCCTATGGTTTTGATCAATCGACGGTTGGTGGCAAACTCATCGAAAACTTTGTAAACATCAGACCACTTACTGCTAATTTTTTTTAAGGAGAAGCGTTGCAACTCCTCCACGTCTCCATTCAGAAGCAAATTGAATTCTCGAGTACCATAATACTTACTGAGAGACTTTATGAATAGGTCTGAGTTGGCCTTAAAGTCATCTGTAGATCCACCGTCTCCCATATGAAGATCGCTTAAAATGACCCAGCGCTCACCTTTGACCAGATCATGCCTGGGGGATCCCGCGAAAAGCTCATCAAGGTTTTGATAGACTATTTTGTTACTAACCTTCACTTTATAAAATTAACACAACGACAAATAAAGAAGATTTGATTACATGTAATAAAAACCCTGTCTTACATAATTATTAACAAAGAGTTAAAACAAACCCTAACCCCACCCTCAAACCAATCAAGATCCAAAAATTCCATTTCCTAAATCGGGCTCTCTAGGAATTGATCCTGAGTTTCATTAATTTATGAAGCTAACAACATTAAGACTATGGTAAAAAGTTATAGAGGCGTTCAAGTTGAAAAATCCAAATCTGAAGGCAAACCAGCTGTGACAGTTTCGGACTATATGTCCACCAAACTCATCACATTTCACCCTGACCAGCACATGGATGAAGTCATCAACAGTTTGTTAAAAAACAAAATATCAGGAGGTCCGGTAGTAAATGACTCTGGCGATCTGGTAGGCGTTATATCCGAAGGTGACTGTATGAAAGAGGTGGTGAAGGGTAAATACAACAACATGCCAAACCTTTCGGGCAAAGTCTCTGACCACATGTCAACCAGCGTTATCAGCATCTCACCGGAAACGAACATATTTGATGCCGCCGGCAAATTCCTAGAGTTGAGGATAAGACGCTTTCCTGTTGTAAGTCACGGTAAAATTCTCGGGCAGATTTCTCAGAAAGACATCATGCGGGCCGTACACAACCTGAAAAGCTCCACGTGGTAATTATTCTTCTATCAAATATGATCGAATAACAGAGAGGGCCACCGCCTTTTAGGCGCTAGCCCTTAATTATTTCACCCATTCGAATCTTCGGGCAAGTTTCAATTCAACCTACCTGACGAATAATTTCTTTGGCCATAGCCGAATTATTCCACACAAAATTTCAAAATCCATCCCACTTTCTTGAATTCATTTGGAAAGAGATTTGATCGTCTTTCCTTATTCACTAGCTTTGCAGCCGCTTATATAATACTACCATGGATTTACGATCGGAAAGAATCAAAAACATGGCCGAATCGGCCACTCTCGCAATGGCAGCAAAGGCACGCGAGCTTAAACAACAAGGCATTGATGTAATCGGTCTCAGCTTGGGCGAGCCGGACTTCAAGACCCCTAAACACATCTGTGAAGGGGCCAAAGATGCAATCGACGAAGGTAAATACTTTGCCTACCCTCCTGTGAATGGCTATGCCGACTTAAGAGAGGCTATTAGTGCCAAGTTTAAGAAGGATAATAATCTGGATTATGCTGCAGACCAAATCGTGGTATCGAATGGTGCAAAGCAGTCTATTGCCAATGTATTTCTCGCCCTGCTAGATTCAGGGGATGAAGTCATTGTGCTCTCCCCATATTGGGTGAGCTACAGTGCTTTGGTAGAGCTTGCAGAGGGCAAATGTGTGTTTGTGAAAGGTGATATCGAGCACGACTTTAAAGCCACTGCCGAGCAGGTCAAGGCGGCCATCACGGATAAAACGAAAGCGATCATCTTCTCTTCACCTTGCAACCCAACAGGTTCTGTTTTCTCAGAAGAAGAGCTTTTGGCTATAGCCAAAGTATTGGAAGACCACCCGAATATCGTGGTGCTATCGGATGAGATCTATGAATTGATCAACTACGGAAGCAAACACGTGAGTATTGGCGCTATGCCAGGTATGATCGAAAGAACGGTAACCATCAATGGGTTTGCCAAGGGATTTGCCATGACTGGATGGAGAGTGGGGTACATTGGCGCTCCCTTGTGGCTCGCCAAGGCGGCCAACAAAATTCAAGGTCAGTTGACATCCGCAAACAGCTCTATCGCTCAAAGAGCGGCATATACGGCTATTACTTCATCTCTAGAGCCATCATACGAAATGGTAAAGGAGTATGAAAAAAGAAGAGAGCTCGTGCATGGGCTGCTTTCGGAAATCCCAGGGTTGAAGGTAAACCAACCGGGCGGAGCATTCTATTTCTTCCCCAATGCCAGCAGCTATTTTGGAAAGTCAGTAGGCGACACTAAAATCAACAACGCAACAGATCTTTGTCTGTACCTTTTAGAAGACGCACGGGTTTCTGTAGTAACAGGAGATGCTTTTGGCGATCCTGAGTGCTTCCGTTTATCCTATGCAGCTTCAGTAGAAGACCTGAAGACAGCCATATCCAGAATTAAAGATTCTCTGGCAAAACTGTCATAAAACAAATAGACCTCAAGAGAAAAGTGGAGCTAGAAACTCCGCTTTTTTTTTGCCCAGTGATCAAAGTTGCAATTGATTACCGCGGTTTTTGGTAATTTACTGTTATGAGCATTAGGCTAATAATTATCTCTCTGGTGTTGGCAAGCGTTCTGTCAACAGCTTCTGGCCAGGAAGCAGAGAAGGGAGTGATCAACCTCAGCCAATCCGATCTTGCTCAAAGCATAATTCCGCTAGATGGAGAGTGGGAGTTTTATTGGAATGAATTGCTCACTCCAGAGGAACTCGATAATCGCTTCGAAAAAGATTTTTATACCTTTCCAAAACCATGGAATGGCGGAGTTTCTACCAATGGCATTCCTCTTTCGCACATAGGATATGCTACTTACAGGCTGAAGGTGATATTACCACACGAATTTGTTCCTTCCATTTTCATTAAGCATTTCTACTCCGCTTATAGCCTCTATTGCAATGGGATACTCATTGCCCAAAATGGTAAGGTTGGGGAAAGTGAAAGCGAATATCAACCCTCATGGGTCCCCACAACTATTCCGCTCGATTTGCACGCCGACACATTGTTTTTGGATCTACAAATCTCCAATTTCAATCACAAAACCGGGGGATCCAGAGAGTCTATATTGATAGGAGGCAAAACTGAGATTACCTCTGATTTCAATCTTACATTAGGATATGATCTCCTTCTTGCCGGTAGCCTTATCATGGTGGGTCTGTTTTTTCTTGGCCTGTTTTTCTTTGGTTCTAAAGATAAGTTCGTACTCTATTTCAGCTTATTCTGCCTCACTTTCAGTTATAGAGTTGTCGCGGCAGACGATTATGCGCTTCATATTTTATATCCGGATGTCAACTGGTACGCAGCTATAAAGATGGAGTATCTGAGCTTGTTTTTGCCTATGCTCTTCTTTTCGCTTTACACCCAGTCATTGTTTCCTAAAGATGCCAGATATAAGTTACTATATGGTTTTGCCTTGATCTCTGGCTTATTCTCCTTGGCCGTGGTTTCAACTCCGCCTAACATCTTCACCCATTTTGTCGTGGCTTACCTAATATTGCTGCTCCTAGGAATCATCTGGACGGGTTTTATCTACATTTCGGCTTTTCGTAATAATCGGCAAGGAGCACAATATGCGCTTTTAAGTTCGGGCGTGGTATTGATTACATTTCTTTACAAACTAGCTGACTATGTGGGCATCATTCGGGAGTTTGAAATAGTCTCGTTTTTGGGGTATGTTATCTTCTTTTTCTTCCAGTCTCTGGTTCTTTTTTTCCTTTTCACCGACTCTTTGAAACAAGCCAAAGAGGATGCAGAAATCGCCTCGAAATCAAAATCAGACTTCTTGTCTATGATGTCGCACGAGATTCGCACACCAATGAATGCCGTCATTGGGCTCACGGACTTTTTGCTTACAGATAAGCCAAAAGAAAGTCAAATAGACATATTAAATACGCTCAAATTCTCAGCTCGCAACCTGCTGGTAATCATTAATGATATTCTTGACTTTAGTAAAATCGAAGCTCGTAAAATCGAATTTGAAAACCAATCAGTAAATATTGCTGGGCTGCTTTCCAGCCTCCATCATGTGTTTCAACCGGCGGTAAAATCCAAAAACCTCAGCCTCATATTTGATATTGATGAGAGCATTCCCGACAACATCTATTGTGATCCCACTCGGTTGAGTCAGGTGCTGACAAACCTTATCAGCAATGCGGTAAAATTCACGAACGAAGGTTCGATTACGGTTGTTTTAGAACAAATAAAGAGAAGCGGTGACGAAGTGGTGATTAGATTTGCGGTAAAGGATACTGGTATCGGTATTGCCCCAGAGCACCTGAAAGAGATTTTCAATAGTTTCACCCAGGCCAGTACTTCCACAACCAGGGAATTTGGAGGCACTGGATTGGGGCTCACTATTACCAAACGGCTGTTGGAGCTCCAGGGAGTTGATCTGTTTGTGGAAAGCACACTGGGAACGGGCTCGCACTTTTATTTTGTGCAAATATTTACTGCGGGAGAAAACGAAAACCAACCAAAAACATCAAAAGAAAAATCTGAAGAAATGGATTCTGGTAACATCAATTTAAAAGGTAAAATACTGGTTGTAGAGGACAATGCGATCAATGTAATGGTGGTTAACAAGTTCCTGAAAAAATGGGGAGTTGAGGTGGCCGTAGCAAAAAATGGAATAGAGGCAATCGAGACATATCAATCGGATCCTGAAATCATTTTAATCTTGATGGACTTGCAAATGCCAGAAATGGGTGGCTATGAGGCAACCGAAAAGCTGCGTGAAATGGGCGTGACCATACCAATCATCGCTTTGACCGCTTCAGCACTCATGGAAGATCAGGAGCGAATTAAGCAGGCAGGGATGGATGATTTTATAACCAAGCCGTTCGATCCCACTAACCTTAGAGAAAAAATCGTCAAATATACCCATCAACCGTGAGTACCCGTCTCGGGTTGAAGATATCCTTATTTCGAAAAGACCATCAAGCACATTAGCTAACGCCCAATTCTTTCACCATGTCAACAAAGAATTTCACCTTCCCGGGATCTGTATCAGGATAGACTCCATGCCCCAAATTGGCTATATGCGGATGTTCACCAAAGGCATCCAGCATCTTCTGAGCTTCCCGTTTGATCTGTTCCTCATCAGCATATAGGACGCAAGGGTCCAAATTACCTTGGAGGGTTTTGTTAGGCAATAACTTCCTGGCACTTTCCACATCCATACTCCAGTCAAGGCCAACCGTCCGGCAATTGACATTCTTCATATCAGGCAAAGCGAAATAGGCTCCTTTGGCAAATACCGTCACTGGAACCTCCGTCACTGAATCGCAGATTTCGCTAATGTATCGCAGTGAAAATTCTTTGTATTGATCTGGAGTAAGTACACCCGCCCAGGAATCAAAAACCTGCACCATATTAGCCCCTGCAGCTATCTGACCTTTGAGATATGAGATCGTACTTCTGGTGATAAGCTCCAGAAGTTGATGTGCCAATTTCGGATTCTCGTACAGCATCCGCCTCGCCTTGCTAAATGTCTTGCTTCCACTACCCTCTACCATGTAAGAAAAAATGGTCCATGGTGCGCCAGCAAACCCTATGATGGGCACACGGCCATCCAGCCTTTTTTTGGTAATCTTTATTGCATCGATGGTGTATTGAATATCCTCCTCACTGGCCACTTTGAGCCTCTTCAAGTCTGCTTCAGACGAGATAGTTTCCGGGAAGAACGGCCCTTTTTTCTCTACCATTTCATAGGTCAGACCCATGGCCTCCGGTATTACCAGAATATCTGAAAAAATAATCGCAGCATCTACGCCCAAAATGTCAACAGGCTGAATCGTCACTTCTGCAGCCAAATCAGGCGTTTCGACCAACTCTTTAAAACCACTCAAGCTCGCCCTTACCTCTCGGTATTCAGGCAAAATTCTTCCTGCCTGCCTCATCAACCAGATCGGGGTTCTCTCCGTCTTTTCGCCACGTGCCGCTCTTAATATCAGATCATTTTTCAACATGCGCGCAAAGATAGAAAAACAGGAAATCTAAGGCTTAACAAAGATGAAATCCTGAACCAACCAGCTCGCGTATTTCAATACAAGTGTAAGAACCACAGACGAAATGGAGCCGAAAACCCACATCCATTTGATTATTTCAGGTTTTTTTCCACCAAAAGCATTCGCCAAAAAAGTCCCTCCAGGAGGAGATAAAAGTAGAGGAGTAAGAAAAGCTATACCCTTCACCCCATATTTTTTCCAGATTTTCACAAATCTTCGGGTCCGTGGTGAAAACACAACTCTTTTTTTCCTTTTGCCAAAAACTCTTACAGTGAGTTTTCTAATATGGGGACCAAAATAGCAGACCAGATAAACGGTGGACATCATGCCAGCCAAAGTCAAAATGCAAATCTCTGGCACACTCAGCCCAAAAGACAACCCAAAGGAAGGCCCAAAAATGAACTTCACGGCAGAAAGGAGATAAACAATTAGATATTTTAAAATCAGGGGCATCTATAAACTATTAGAACTTTGAATTTATACGAAAATCTATTCAATGCGGATAACCGCCGGTTATATTTGCAGACTATTTTTATTATGAAATTATTAGAGCAACTAATCGGCATACACGCACCCTCGGGAAGCGAATTCAGGGTGAAAGAATTCTTGCTGAAATATGTACGCGAAAATCAGGATAAGTGGAGCGTTCAACCAAAAATCATTGAGGGTGAATTTATTCATGATAATCTCATATTGGTTTTCGGGAAACCTCGAACTGCCATTTTTGCTCATATGGACTCCATTGGCTTCACCGTGAGGTACCAAAACCAACTGGTGCCCATTGGTGGCCCAGAAGCCGAGACAGGTTATCATTTGGTAGGGGAAGATGGTTTTGGGCCTATTGACTGCAAGTTGCTGGTAGATGAAGACAACCATCTCTTTTACGACTTTCCCCGGGCTATTGCCACCGGCACCACACTTACTTTCAAACCTGAGCTTCAGATTAAAAAAGATGAGGTCACCGGTCCGTATATGGACAACAGACTTGGTATCTACAATGCGCTAAAAGTGGCCGAAACACTCGAAAACGGCATTATTGTTTTCAGCTCGTATGAGGAGCATGGTGGTGGTTCTGTGCCCATGCTGGTTGAATATATTCAACAAAACTTCCCTGTCAAGCAGGCGCTTATTTCTGATATTACCTGGGCTACAGAGGGAGTAAAACATGGGGAAGGCGTAGCTATTTCCATGCGAGACCGCAACATTCCGAGAAGGGTTTTCCTTGATAAACTACTGGCTCTGGCCGATGAATCAAAAATACCTTATCAACTGGAAGTAGAAGGTGGAGGGTCAAGCGACGGACGAGAGGTACACATGAGTCCGCATGCTATCGACTGGTGTTTCATTGGGGCGCCAGAATCTAACGTGCACTCCCCCACCGAAACTGTTCATATCGCTGACATTGAATCTATGATAGCGATGTACCAATATTTGATGAAAAAACTCTGATATGTCTATAACGATCTGGGACAAAACATTCGAACCATATTTTTCTCGCCTTCAAATAGAAAACGCCGTAAACAGGCTGGCTGATGAGATCAATAGAGATTATGCAGGACAAGAGGTGGTTTTGATAGGAGTGCTGGACGGAGTGGTATTATTCTTCTCTGACCTTACTCGTCGCTTAAAATTCGATGTGACAATTGAGTTGATCAAGCTCAAATCGTACCATGGCACATCCTCGACCGGTACAATAAAAGAATTGATTGGCTTCAGCCAAAACTTAGAAGGAAAGAAAATCCTGATAGCGGAGGATATCATTGACACGGGCCAAACGCTACAACATCTCTTCAAAATGCTTGAAAAGAAGTCTCCCGCTTCTATAGAAGTGGTCACTCTCCTGCTCAAACCTGAGGTTTTTGGTGAAAAGTTTCCAATAAAGTATGTCGGGAAGAAAATAGAAAACAAATTTGTGGTGGGTTTCGGAATGGACTATGATGGCAAGGGAAGACAACTACCAGACATTTACGCCGCATCGGAGCAAACACCGACCTGAAAGAATCCACTATATTTAAAGAATAGAAAAAACATAATCCATGCTTAATATCGTAATTTTTGGCCCTCCCGGAGCTGGCAAAGGCACCCAAAGTGACAAGCTCATTGACAAATACAATCTGTTTCACATCTCTACAGGCGACCTATTCCGGTACCACACCAAGAACGAAACAGCACTAGGTAAGAAGGTGAAAGAAATTATGGATAGCGGCGAGCTGGTATCCGATGATATCACAATCGCCATGCTGAGAGAAGAGGTTGAAAAAAACCCGCAAGCGAGCGGATTTCTGTTCGACGGCTTCCCTAGAACTGTACCTCAGGCTGAAGCGTTGGACGAGCTGATGAAATCCCTCGGCACTGAAATTCACGCTGTGGTAGAACTAGAGGTAACAGAAGAAGAAGTACGAACCCGAATTGCCAAGAGGAAAGAACTCGAAGGCCGTGCTGATGATGCCGACGACAAGCTAGAACGAAGAATTCAGGAGTACTTCAGCAAAACCGTGCATGTACTCCCGTTCTACAAAGCACAAGATCGTTTGAGCACCGTAAATGGCATTGGGGAAATTGACACTATTTTCTCATCAATCGCAGAAGTGCTCGATCAGCACGTAGCTTAATGGATTCCAACTTTATTGATTACGTCAAATTGTACGTTCGCTCCGGCGATGGCGGGGCAGGTTCTGTGCATTTCAGACGCGAAAAATTTGTACCAAAAGGTGGGCCTGATGGTGGAGATGGAGGCCGGGGCGGGCACATCATCCTGCGCGGAAACTCCCAAATGTGGACACTGATCCATCTGCGATACAGAAAACACATCAAAGCAGATCACGGTGTGGCCGGAGAAGGTGGCAACAGATCGGGAGCTGATGGCAAAGACATCATTCTCGACGTGCCAATTGGCACAATTGCCAAAGACTCAGAAACCGGCGAGGTGCTGTTGGAAATTCTGGAAGATGGTGAGGAAAAAATTCTTTTGCCAGGTGGAATCGGCGGTCAGGGCAACTCCCACTTCAAGACTCCAACCAACCAGGCTCCACGGTATGCACAGCCCGGCACAGAAGGAGTAGAAAAGTGGGCCATTCTTGAGCTTAAAATTCTTGCCGATGTAGGTTTGGTTGGTTTTCCCAATGCCGGAAAATCAAGGCTACTGTCAGTAGTGTCTGCAGCAAAACCAGAGATCGCCGACTATCCTTTTACCACACTTGTGCCTAATCTGGGCGTGGTGCCATACCATGATCACAAGTCATTCGTGATAGCTGATATACCCGGAATAATAGAAGGTGCCGCTGAGGGTCGAGGGCTGGGTCTCCGCTTTCTCCGACATATCGAGCGCAACTCCATGCTGCTTTTCATGATCCCGGCAGACGCTAAGGACATCAGAGATGAGTATAGAATACTCCTTGGCGAAATTGAAAAATACAATCCCGAATTGCTGGACAAAGAGCGCATACTGGCCATCAGCAAATGTGACATGCTTGACGAAGAACTTATCGAGGAAATGAAAGCCGAACTCCCTGAGATTGAAACACTTTTCATTTCAAGTGTTACGAGCCTGGGCATTCCCCAGCTCAAAGACAAGATTTGGGATAAGTTGAACGGGTAACCGGAAATATTAAAAAGCCTCCTTTTGGACTTAGCCCTATTGCACCTTTAAAATAGGAGTTTCAAATCCTATTGAGTTGCCATCATCAAAAATCAAATTAATATACAAGGTTTGGTTAATAGGCTGAAGAGGTTTTTGGATCAGGCTCAAGTAGCTAATGGTATATTTATTGAAGCATAAAGAACACGTTCGGTCAACACCGCTTTGAGGGTAACTACTATGCCTGACAACAAAGTCATGCATACTTAGCCCGTTCAATAAAAATAAATTATTCAGAGGTTCTCCTGGATCAAATTTTCCGAGATCAGAAAAGATAGTACCTCCTGAGGTTATACGGATTGAATCAATTTTTTGAACCAGGGTTGGTTCTTTCGAAACCGGAGACCCAGAAAATATCGGAAATGAATACTTCCGAAAAAAGACACTTTTATTGTGCGACTCTGCATCTATACTCCCAGTTTCCGAGATGTAAAAAGCAATACGCAATGAGTCATAAAAGTTAAAAGATGAGTCTGTCACCCTGTTCTTGCGCAGATCTAAAATATATGAGTTGATATCCTTAACTGTATAGCACCGAGATCTTACACTCCCGCACCGAGGTGGCTCCACCGTGCAGGCAGCCAAAAAAACAACTGCTAAAAGGATAACAATAAGAGGTCGTAACCAGCTTAATAATTGAATTAAATTCATCAGAATTTTAAATAAACATGTAAAATAACTCATTTATTATATTACGGCGGCCAAGCTCGCATCTCCAAGAAATCAGACATTTAGACTCCCTTTTTTGCTGTGAAAAATCCGTCTCCGCAAGTTAGACACGACTGTGGGCAGCACATCGGCCTGCGCGAAAGGCGGGAATATCAGTGGTACAAGGTGACAGACTTTCTCTCCTAAAACTTCTATTTAACCAGTTTTTATCCGTCTCTGAAGTCGTGGAGAGATAGAATCTGTCAACTTGGCAGAGCATTGGCATTTGGCAAAGAAATTGACAGACGCAGAGCGTCTTTAACTTAGAATAGAAAATGCAAAAGGAGAAAGTCGAAGAAAAAGAGCAAGAGATAAAAGATCAGCAAGAGCAAGAAACTCAGGAGGGAGCTTCTCAAGAGGCGGAAGAGCCGCAAGAAGAGCAAGCCGAAGAACCTGAGCTAAGCGAGGTAGAACAACTACAGATAGAAGTAGCTGAGGCCAAAGATAAATACCTGAGATTGTACTCAGAATTTGAAAACTTCAGAAGAAGAACCTCTAAAGAGAAACTGGAGCTGATCGGGTCTGCCAACAAAGACTTGATGAGTACGCTTATTCCCGTTTTGGATGATTTTGAGCGTGCGATGAAAGCGATGGAAACAAACGAGGAGATTGACGCTGCTAAAGAGGGAATGGATTTGATTTATAACAAATTCAAGAAAACCCTGGAGACCAAAGGTCTGAAGAAAATGGAAATAGAAAAGGGGACTGAATTTAGCGACGACTTCCATGAAGCAATCACCCAAATCCCGGCTGAAGAAGATTTGGCTGGCAAAGTGGTTGATGTAATCGAAAATGGATATTTCCTAAATGAGAAAGTGGTGCGATTTGCAAAAGTTGTAACCGGAGCAAAATCATAACATGGCAAAGCGAGATTATTACGAGATATTAGGTGTTGACAAATCGGCCGGTAAGGATGAGATAAAGAAGGCTTATCGAAAGACAGCCATAAAATTTCACCCTGACAAAAACCCTGATGATAAAGAAGCGGAAGAAAAATTTAAGGAAGCGGCTGAGGCCTATGAGGTGCTCAGCAATGACGAAAAACGTCAACGCTACGATCGCTTTGGTCATCAGGGAGTAGGCGGTGCTGCTGGCGGTGGCTTTAGCGGCAATATGGACGACATCTTTTCACAGTTCGGAGATATCTTCGGCGGTGGGGGTGGCAGTCCGTTCGACAGCTTCTTTGGCGGAGGCAGTCGCGGAGGCAGACGCACTCGTAAAGGAACCAATCTCAGAATAAAGCTTAAACTCACCCTGCAGGAAATAGCCGCGGGAGTGGAGAAAAAAATTAAGGTGAACAGGCTCGTAGTAGATCCTGAAACTACATTTAAGCATTGTACTACCTGTCAGGGAACGGGTCAGGTGAAAAAAGTAGTGAATACCATGCTCGGCCAAATGGTCTCGGCCTCTACATGTCCTGCGTGTGGTGGTGCCGGACAACAGGTTGACCACAGAGCACCTGGTACAGATAGCACGGGTATGAAGCGCCACGAGGAGATCATCTCCATCAAGATCCCAGCGGGAGTGGCAGATGGCATGCAACTATCCATGTCTGGCAAGGGTAACGAAGTGGCCGGCGGAGTAGCCGGTGACCTCCTGATCCTGATAGAAGAACATGAAGATGATACCCTAAGAAGGGACGGCAACAACGTGGTTTACGAAATGTATGTCAACTTCATAGATGCGGCCCTAGGGTCATCTGTAGAAGTCCCAACCATAGAAGGGAAGGTAAAAATCAAGATCGAGCCGGGAACTCAAAGCGGCAAAATCCTGAGACTAAGAGGCAAGGGAATCAAAGACATAGACGGCTACTCTACCGGTGACCAGCTGATTCATGTGAACGTATGGACGCCTAAAAATCTTTCGAAAGAAGAAAAAGAAACTCTGGAAGCTTTGAGAGATTCAGAGAACTTTCAGCCTAATCCATCGAAGGGTGAGAAGGGTTTCTTCGAAAACATGAAAGAATTCTTCGGCGCATAGCCCAAAAATCGCAACATGATTCATTGTATTCCGTATCAAGATTCATGTTGCGGTTGGTTTTTTCAGTGGCGTTAGGCCTTTTAGTATCAGTCAGTTACGGGCAATTAAAGAAGTTTTACTCCCTTAAAGGCTGTTCTGGTTATGATACAGTAAATTTTTCTTTGGAAGCTTCTGCGGGCAACTGCCTTGTAAAGTCTGCCAATCAGGAATACGGCCCGCTCAATATCTACGGAAATCCGGATCTGGAAAAAGTTAACCCTTCCTTCAAAGCGAACATCAGCAACAACACCTGCAAGGTTAACCTTGCTCTTCAAGAATTTAAATCAACCAGCCTCAGTGAAGGGATTTTATTCGCCATGCTAGGTGGGGCTGAAGAAGAAACCAATAACTATTGGAAAATACTTTTCGATACGGACATGGTTTATAAGCTCGACCTCAACTATGGCTTTGGTAATGCCGATGTAGATCTGAGCGATACCAGAGTCAAAAATCTCAAAATAAGATCCGGAAGTGCGGATGTGCTGGTAGACTACAGTTCACGGCAACCCAACCCAATCGCCATGGACACCTTTTTGGTAAAAGTGGATATGGGTTCGCTTGTGGCTCGAAATGTTGATTGCACAAACGCTGAGCACATAATTGCCAATATTGGATTCGGCAAGGCGGTGCTGGACTTTAGTAAATCAATGGAAAAAAAGTGCAATGTAAAAGCATCCGTTGGAGCGGGTAATCTGGATGTTTTTCTGCCCAAAGGCGATGTGCCTGTGATCATTCACATCAAAGACTCCCCATTCTGCGGCATGAAACTGGTGCCGGGTTTTGAGCAAGTTGAGAAAAACGTCTTTGTGAATATGGGCTATTCAGCCTCCGCCCCTAACCTACTCACCTTCGATCTGGATGTTGCCATGGGCAATGTCGCCTTCCACTACGCAGACTGATTAAGCTAAAGTTAGAGGAAGGATCTTACTTCTAAGCTTGAAATGATGCACTTTAATAATTTCACGCAGGATGCTCCAGCAAACCCTTAACCAGATAATACTGTGCAGGAATGTAAGTTGCCATCACAAAGAAAGAAGCCATCGGCAAGTCAAACACAAACTTGTTGAGTCCCAAAATAGAATCAGAAATCACGAATAGAAACGCCCCAATAAAAGCCAATTTGTAGCTTTCCGTATTTGTTCCCCATCTTCTCAACCTCGCTACAC
Source organism: Cyclobacteriaceae bacterium (assembly GCA_039944535.1). Taxonomy (GTDB): domain Bacteria; phylum Bacteroidota; class Bacteroidia; order Cytophagales; family Cyclobacteriaceae; genus JAMZMI01. The sequence continues at coordinate 451,231 of JBDUYP010000007.1, read as the reverse complement.
TAAGCATCGTCAATATGCACAAGCCATACACGGCAATGGCAGGTGCCAAATCCCCAGACTTTCGGATCAGGGCAAACATCAACAGCGCACCGTACAGCAGCAGCGGTGCAAGTGGCTTGATCTCAAACTTGATAGCCTTGAAGCTGGCCTTGGACAGTGCAAAAGCGTAGATAACCTGAGCAACCAGAAAAGCTCCCAGCCCGCCAAGAAAGTATATTTCCTCCCCTTTCCACATCAGCACCACATCGCCTATCCATGAAAAGATAAGTGCTCCTGCAACAAGCAGGCGCGGCATTGTGATCACACCTTTCGAATAGACAAAGACATAAAACACAAGCAGCGGCATTAGTAGTGGCTTGGTATAAAAGTTTACTTCAGTCCAGTCGAAGGCTTGAGAAAGTACATTCACACCACCAAGGGCGAAGTACAAAATGGTAAGGGTTCGGATCATCTTTTTCGGGTAACAATGAGCAGGTAAAATAATGCAATTAGCGAAAATGAACCTGCCAGGCCGAAGATCATTGGAAAACGATCATCCATGCCTTGATACGCCGTGCCTGACACAAGTGCTCCCAGACCAATACCTACTTCCATGAAAATGAAAATGGTAGAAACACCTCGTCCTCTGAATTTTTCGGGACTTAGGTCTATCGTCCATGCAAAAAGCGAAGGAGAGTTCATGCCATAGCCCATCCCAAATAGAATGGCGCCAGTAAAGAATGTAAAAGCATTTGTCGAATTTCCTATCACCAGCATACTGACAAAGAGGAAACTAGTACTGAAATACAGCATGGATTTGCGACCGTACTTATCTGACAGGCGACCGCCTAAAACGCGCGTAATCATAGACGCTCCGGTTAGAACTCCGAAAATTAAACCTCTATTTTCAATTTGATGAAAATCACTGAAGTCAGGAGCCAGGGTAATCACAGTACCGAAAGTCACAGCAGTCAAAAACATGATCACCGAAGGAATGAGAACGGTTGGCTCATAAATATCTGACCTATTCACCTTCAAAAGTGAAAAGCTAAATTTCACTTTTTCCTTTAAGGTCTCTTCCATTCCCGCCAGTATGACAATCGAGAAGATGGCAAAGCCAGTGCTGCAATAAAACAAAGTGTTGATTCCGAAATTTTCGAAAATAGTCGAGCCCATCCATGGCCCCAGAGACATGCCTATAGTACCGAAAAAACTGCTGATGCCAAGTGCTTCGCCCCGCCTTTCTTTAGGTACAATATCCGCCACATAAGCCGAAGTACCCGTCGGCTTAAAGCCAGTAGAAAAACCATGAATCAATCTAATGAGCAAGAAGCCCCAAACTGTTGCCAGCATGGGGTAAAGCAAACCGGCGATTCCACTCGCCACAGCTCCAATCACCATTACAGGTATGCGCCCCCATTTGTCGGTGAGCTTTCCGCTAAAAGGCCGGGATACTGCCGCCGTAACAGTAAATAGCCCAATAATAAGACCTAGGTATTGCTCTCCGCCCAAACTGCTCAGATAGCCTGGCAGCTCGGCCATAATCATCGAAAATGATGTGAAGAATAAGTAGGAGCTGAAACTCAGCAACCAGAATTGCTTCGAGTAAGTCTTTAGCATACTTCTATTAGTCCTTAGTATTTTGGCAGTCCATGGTGTTTGTCAGCTAACCGAGCCATGGACTGCCCTCTATTAACTATTGACTAATCTTCCTTTGTGCCCTGCCCTTCCAGCAGGAATGCCTTGATATAATCCATCAAGTCACCATCTAACACATTTTGCACATCAGTTCGTTCATGACCTGTGCGTGCATCTTTTATCAATTTGTATGGGTGTAGCACATAGTTTCTGATCTGTGAACCAAAATCGATTTTCATCTTTCCAGCTTCTACCTTATCCCGCTCTGCGTTTCGTTTTTCTACCTCCAGCTGATAGAGCTGAGATTTCAGCATCTGCATGGCTCGCTCACGGTTGGCCAGCTGCGATCGCTCTATGGAGCAGACCACCACAATACCCGAAGGCTTGTGCGTAAGCTGAACTTTTGTTTCCACCTTGTTCACATTCTGCCCTCCAGCACCACCACTTCGCGAAGTTTGCAGTTCTATATCGTTAGGGTGAATGTCTATCTTGATACTGTCATCGACGATCGGATACACGTACACAGAGGCAAAGGAAGTATGTCGTCTGCCACCGCTATCAAAAGGAGAAATCCGCACCAATCTGTGAACTCCGTTTTCGGATTTCAAAAAACCATAGGCCAGAGGGCCGTCGAACTCTAGTGTCACAGACTTTACGCCAGCCACATCCCCGGGTTGGAAATCAACCTCGCGTACTTTGTAACCCTGAGCCTCACCAAACATGATGTACATCCGCATAAGGATACCCGCCCAGTCGTTGCTCTCCGTACCACCGGCACCAGGCGTGATTTGCAGCATGGCTGAGAGTTGGTCTTCCTCACCTGAGAGCATCTTTTTCATCTCCAGGTCCTCGACCAGCGCAAGCGCCTTGCTATAAGCCGCATTCACTTCCTCTTCTGTACCTTCGCCTTCATCCAAAAACTCCTGCAAAGTTTCTACCTCTTCGAGGGCGGTTTCCACCTCCTCATAGGCATCTGTCCAGGCTTTTTTGCCACGAATAACTTTCAGGATTGCCTCCGCCTTTTCAGCGTCATTCCAAAAGTCCGGCTGAGCTGTCACCAGCTCTTCTTCTTCTATTTCTTTCTTCTTGGTATCATAGTCAAAGATACCCCCTCAAGGCCGAGACGCGGCTCTTCAAGTCTTTCAACTGATCTGATGTCATGGAAAATTTATTTACTAGTTCGATGTTTCGAAACGCGAATTTACATAGATAAACCACCAAGTGCAGCAAAGGATTCATTAAAGATTTTTAGGAGAGTCCAGCGCACAAGCACCTACCTCTATTCGCTCTACCTCTGATCACCGCATGGGGCCGACATGTGATACCCTGAAATTGTAGATAATAAAACCGACAATTACGAGAAGAATTTGCGTAGTTATTTAACTACACATATATTTGTAGTCAAATGACTACATATGAAAGTAAGGAGAGACGTATTTCAAGCCATTGCAGATCCCACTCGCAGAGCCATTCTACTTCTAGTCACCACACAGTCGCTTACGGCAGGAGCCATAGCCGCCAACTTTGATACTGCACGACCTACTGTTTCTAAACACTTGCAGATTCTAACTGAGTGTGAGTTGCTTTCGCAAGAGCAGCAGGGTAGAGAGATTCATTATCATCTCAACGCACAAAAACTCAAAAGCGTAGCTGATTTTATTGAACCCTTTAGGCAGGTGTGGGATGACCGCTTCAATAGGCTTGAGGCTATTATGAAAAAACATCAATCCAATCAATAATGGAACTTAAAACAAAAATTCTTGCCGAGGATGGCAGGCAAGAGCTGATCATCACGAGAGATTTTAACCTACCTCTCAGTCTACTATTTATGGCTTATGAAAAGCCCGAGTATGTAGAACAATGGATGGGAACGAAAGTATTGAAACTAGAAAATAGAGCTCACGGCAGTTATCGGTTTGAAACCACCGACCCATTGGGAAACAAGCATGATTTCCATGGAGCCATCCATGAGTTTGTGCCAAATCAAAAAATTACGAGAACCTTCGAAATGGCGGGTTTCCCCGCGCAACTAGAGTTTCTGGAGTTCACTTCCGTGAGCACAAAAAAAAGTAAATTGTCTATGCATGTATTATACCGGTCTGTAAATATACGCGATCAGATATTGCAACTACCATTTGCGCAAGGGCTCAACAGGGCTCATAATAGGCTACAAGATGTACTAAACTTAACAAAAACGTTATGAAAAAAAGAGATAAAATTATTTATTGGATCGCCACTCTATGGATGTCGTTAGGTATGGTATCATCGGCTATTGTCCAGCTTATTCGGATGGAAGATGAAATTGACCGCACAGTTGACCATCTTGGCTACCCTGTCTATTTTCTAAGCATATTGGGAGTCTGGAAAATACTTGGAACCGTAGTTGTTATACTGCCAAAACTCCCACTCCTAAAAGAATGGGCTTACGCAGGATTCTTCTTTGCCATGTCGGGTGCACTGGCGTCTCATATATTTTTAAGTGATCCGTTCGGAGAAATATTCCCATCAGTGTTGCTCATTGTTCTTATCTGCGTTTCCTGGTATTTTAGGCCGCCTAGTCGAAGGTTAATCCAGGGTTAGAGACTGTCAAACTAATAGATTAGGATGGAACCAAAACCGACAAGACAAAAACCAAAAACAGTAGCAGAATACCTCGACATAGGATGCGGCAGATGTAAGTACGGCGGCACTCCGCAGTGTAAGGTTCACTCGTGGGAAAAAGAAATAAGACAGCTGCGAAGAATCATTACCGAATGTGGTCTGGAAGAGGAAATCAAGTGGGACTGTCCGTGCTACACACACCAGGGGAAAAACATTGCCATGGTAGCCGCATTTAAGGATTACGCCTTTATCAGTTTCTTCAAGGGATCATTGCTCCAGGATGAAAAGAGGCTCCTACACAAGCCTGGTGAAAACTCACAAGCCTCTCGATTATTTAAATTCACCAACCCAGATCAAATCATACAAACGGAATCTACAATCAAGGCTTACATATATGAGGCCGTGGAGGTGGAAAAAGCCGGTTTGGAGGTGGTTTTCAAAAAGAACCCCGAACCCATGCCAGAGGAGCTGGAACAAAAACTATCTGAAAACGCGAAACTCAAAGAAGCCTTCGAAGCGCTGACTCCAGGCCGCCAAAGAGGGTATATCCTGCATTTCTCACAACCCAAACAATCCCAGACCAGAGTCTCACGGATAGAAAAGTGCATACCCAAAATCATAGAGGGCAAAGGCTTCCATGACAGATAGCCACTAGAACTCGATCCGGTAGCTGAAATTAGGGAAGAAGCCTAGCTGCCCAGCAGACTGTACTTTGCCATTGGCATAGTACCTAGCATACTCATTTTCCACGGCAAAAAGGTTCTGAATGTTCAGCGACAAAACGTAAGCGGTTTTCGGTCTGTTTATTTTATAGTTAGCTCCAAAGTCTACCCGCCAATAAGGGTCCAGCTTATTTTCAAAATTGCGGGTATAATCACGCACCGTAAAGCCATTGTTTCTGGAGGCCTCCAAATTTATTGGCGCTTCGCGCTTGCCTCCTGCCACAATCAGCCTCGCGTTTAAGTTGAGCACCCTCCGCCCATTTCTAAAGACATATTCCTTTCCTCCCAGCATATTGAAAATGTAGTTTCCATTAAAAACTGTGTTTCTTCTCACCCCATCTATGCCCTCATATCTGGAAGAATACAGCGAGGTATTGACCATGAAGTAATGATCGGAAGTAAAGAACTTTTCCCACGTAAATTCTATACCATAATTGCTCCCTGTTCCTTTATTGGCCAGCTTAAAATCTGTGTATCCGTCATATTGATTTATCATGGAAATAGATCCAAAAAAAGCTGTACCTGTATCCAGAGGCCATACCGGCACATCATATAAGTGCTGGTAATACACCTCGGATTTGAACCTGAAATCCGGCTTGATCATCTTCTCTACCCCAAGCACGAAATGGGCGGCCTTCGAAAACCCAAGGTCTTTATTGTGCTGAACATAAGATCCATCCTCCTGCTTTTGCTGTGCCATGTATAGCGATATCGTCTCCATACGGCTATGCAACCCAAAGCCTCCCGTGTAGGCCACCTGCTTATCCTTTTGATACCTGAAGCCCAGCCTGGGCTCAATATACGTGTTGCCATTGAGACCAAAATACGAACTGTGCACACCGGAGTTTAGCGTTAGTCGCTCACTCAGCCTGTGCTGCCACTGAGCAAACGCCTGATAAAAGTATGTATGACCGCTTTCGTCCAGGTAGGTATTGTAAACCCGATCTCCGCTCCACCATTCCACGCTATTGAGGTCATAATTTAGCCGACTTACTATCCCTCCTACCCTTAGCGTATTGCGTGAATTAAACTTGTGATTCACCAGGGAGGATAACCGAACGGCAGTTTCTTCTATCAATTCTGTATCTATCCGCCTGATTATCATAGAATCATAAGTAAAGCGGGTTCTATGACCGGTCATAGACAAAACCGATTCGAGATAGGTGTTCTTACCCATGTAGATGGTATGGGTCACACCTGCAGCCCCCATGTGCTGCAAATCTCTTTCATTTTCTGTCCAGTACGCAATAGAATCAGGGTTGGGGCCAAAGTTGGCAACATAATATGCGGCGTACGCACTATCTCTCTTGAAGTTTTTACCGGCCAGATAATCACCCCCATAGGTGTTTCTCCCTCCCAGGCCCCAAATGGAAAATCGACCCATTTTCTTAGTAGGAATGTTAAACTTGAATGAAAGATCCTGAAACGTTACATTTTCCTCATCGCCCAGTATATCCAGGCCTATAGCGGAAAATAACCCCAAAGTGGAGTAGCGATAGTTTATCAAGTAGGAAGCATTTGATCGCTCACTGAATGGTCCCTCCACTGAGGCCTGTATGCCCAGCAATCCAGACTGGAAACTATATTCTCGTTTATCGAAGTTGCCGTTTCTCATCTTGAGGTCAAAAATTCCAGAAGAGGCATTTCCATACTGTGCAGGAAAAGCTGCGGTGAAGAAATCTGAATTACTCAGCACACTGGAACTCAACATGCTAATACCTCCTGCAGATGAACCCACGGAAGCAAAGTGATTGGGGTTAGGGATCTCCACGCCCTCCAGCCTCCAAAGAATTCCTTTAGGGGAATTGCCACGAATCACTATTTCATTAAGTAAATCATCGCCCCCTGTGGCTACTCCCGGCTGAGACAATGCTGCTCGTGCCGGGTCACCAAATGTAGCGGGAGTTCTACTGGTCTCCTCCACGCTCAGCGAGATAGAACTGACTGTAGCCATTTCATTTTGAGGCTGTCCTTTTTCTTGTTTATCTGCCACTATCACCACTTCCTCCATTTGTATAAGCGACTCAATCAGGTCTATTTCAAGCATGGTCTCCTTGCCTGAACTCACCGTAATATTAGGAATGGTCTTACTCTGATATCCGATCGACGAAAAAACCAACGTTTGCCTGCCTATCGGGACAGATGCTATCCGGAAATATCCATTCACATCGGTGGTGCTTCCTTGCAGGGGATCAGAGTCTTTGACAAGCACGGTCGCCCCCACTATCGGGCTTTTGGACTGTTGATCTATGATTCTGCCCTTCACTGTTTGGGTGAAAGCCTGAGACTGGGCGCTGAGCCCCGCCAAAAACAACAGGACAAAGAGAGGTAAATGTTTTTTCATTTAGATTCAGGTTGCGGTTTGCTTTTTGTTTCTGATTGTAAGAGACACAACTCTCACTGCAAGGGTTTCCAAATTACAATATGCTAACCTGCAAAAACCCTTATTCCTATTTGTTTTACTTTTACTAAATGCTCAAATCTTACTTCGACAAAACGAAAATTGAAGCTGGCTGTGATGAAGCCGGTCGTGGCTGTCTGGCCGGCCCGGTGGTAGCCGCAGCGGTCATTTTGCCGAATGATTTTAGCGATCCTCTCCTTAATGATTCCAAACAACTTACGGAAAGTCAGAGACTAGGTTTGCGGGAATTGATAGAGACAAAGGCCATTGCATATGCAGTTGCCGAAGTATCGCAGACAGAGATTGATGAAATCAATATCTTAAATGCCTCTTTTTTGGCAATGAACAAGGCCGTGGAGCAACTGCAGATGAAACCAGAATTACTCCTGATAGACGGCAACCGGTTTAGAACCAAAGGCGATATCCCATACGAATGCATCGTAAAAGGTGACGGCAAATTCTACTCGATAGCCGCGGCATCCATATTGGCCAAAACCCACCGTGATGAGCTCATGAGATCTAAAGCTGAGGAATATCCGGGCTATGGGTGGGAAACTAATTTTGGCTATCCCACCAAAAAGCATCGAGCGGCCATTGCCGAACTAGGTGTCACACCACTCCACCGCATGAGTTTTCAGCTTCTTCCCAGGCAATTAGAATTGTTCAAATAACATGGCTATTATAGACAGACTCTCGTCCTCACAGGGTTTGCGTACGCAAGATGCCAATAAGGCATTAGCAAGTGAAATCCTCATTTCGCAAAATTTTGAAGCGATAGATGAATTGAAAAACCTGCTCACCAACCCTCCGGATCAGAAGGTTCTTTTTGATGTGCTCAAAACGCTGGAAATTATCGGCGAGGCTAACCCCAAAATGATAGGTCACCTGTTTGAAGAATTCATCCCAATACTGAGTCACAAAAAGAACATGGTTGTCTGGATAGCCATGAGTGCACTCAGCCACATAACCGTTTTTCACCCACAGCGGACTTTTGAGTTGCTGGGCACCATTCTGCAAATCATGGACGAAGGCTCAGTTATCACCCGAGACAAAGGATTTGTCATGCTAGTGGGGCTATACACTGAGGCAGCCTATAGGCCTGACGTGAAGGCTCTGATCGTAGAGCAACTGTTGAAAGCACCGGACAATCAATTTGGTCAGTATGTTGAAAAATGGATGAAGGTCATTTCTGCTGAAGATGTGCCAGCACTCATAGATACACTGGAGCAACGGCTACCCGATCTGACAAGCCCAAGCCATCAAAAACGCGCTCATAAGAACCTGAAAAAATTAATGAGAGCCTAGGGAATTTTGTAATAAATTCTCATTTTTACTGAAACCTGCAACACATGCAACGTCTCTTTATTGGTCTCATCCTGATTAGCGTTGGTTTAAGCTCTCAAGCACAGCACAAACCAGATACCATTATTTATCACGTCACAACAATAGATGGCAATGAGTTTAATGGAATCATAGTGAGTCAATCAGAAGAGTATGTACTTCTGGAGACTCAGAACATTGGCCAGGTCAGATTGCCGAAGAGTCAGATTGCCAGCATGAATCCGGTAAAAGGTCGGAATATTAAAAGTGGTGAGGTCTGGCCCGATCACTTTCAGGCCACACGGTATTTTATATCAGGCAGTGCTTATACCATGAAGAAAGGTGAAGCCATGTATCAAAATACATGGATATTCTACAATCATTTTTCCGCTGGCCTTACTGATCACTTTTCCATCGGCCTTGGGTTTATTCCCTCTTTTCTTTTTGGGAGCATCGCAATTCCATATTGGATTACCCCAAAATTCAGTATTCCTGTGTCCAGAGATAAGTTGAATTTTGGAGGAGGGGCATTTCTAGGTAGCGTCACAGGAGGCGGAGAAATGGCCTCATTTCTTTATGGAAACACAACCATTGGCACTAAAGATACAAATCTGACTTTTGGGTTAGGTTATGGAAGGTTCGATGGCGAGTGGTCAAGAACACCGCTGATGATGGTGGGCGGTTCTTTCCGTACAAGCCGTCACTTTTACCTCTTGACAGAAAACTATTTTATTCTTGGAGAGGGTATATTCTTTTTGGGAGGCAGACGAATAATCCGGCGAACCAGCCTCGACTTTGGGCTCATGATTCCAGGCGGGGTAGGGCAGTTTATTGGTATCCCCTGGTTAGCAATCATAGTCCCTCTCCATAAAGGTTAAAGCATAGAACGGATGATCAACTGGAAGGATTTCGAAAAAGTAGATATGCGAGTGGGTACTGTTTTATCAGCAGAGCCATTTCCAGAAGCACGGAAACCCGCATACAAACTTAGAATAGACTTGGGTACGGAAATAGGGCTAAAGAGAAGCTCTGCACAGATTACAGATCACTATGATGTCGGAGATCTTGTTGGCCGGCAAGTCATTTGTGTAGTCAATTTTCCCCCTAAACAAATTGGACCGTTTATCAGCGAGTGTTTGGTGATGGGCGCCTATGATGATCATGGCAAGGTGATTTTATTACAACCCAGTAAAGTTTTAAGCAACGGATCTCAGATAGGTTAGACTGTGGCCAGCACAGGTATTTCAATATCTTCCACCTCTACAAAATTGAATTCTAAGCCCAAAAGTTCTGCATAATCCTCACCTGTTTCCAGCATATCATCGTCGTATTCTTCGTAGTGCCAGTTGATCTCTACGTCTTTCCCCTCTTTTATGAAATTCCTAAGCATCTTGAAAAAATCAAATAAGCACTTGGAACTGCTTGTATTGAAATATTGGAAAGAAAAATTTACCTGAATGGTCTCGGTACAATCAGCAAAAAGAGTCTTGATCTTATCCATCAGTGGATAATAGAATTGCAAACTGTTCTCTGGCGAGGATCTACCCGTCAATTGTATTATACACTCGTCAGCGTTCACTTTCACAAGAGGTGTAGTAGGAGTTGCATCGATTAATAGCATGGCGGGTAGTTTTAATCTTTTACCAAAGCTACGCTCAATGCTATCTTTCAGCAATTGTTTTCAATTGAACCCTCTGTGATTTTCGATGGACGAGCATTTATCTGGCATGAAAGCGTCATTGCCAATTTTAAAGATTTATTGGGCCTGTTCCGGGGTAAGAACTAGACCGCCTGACGTAGCGCAAATACCTCGATCTCTTCTACTTCAATAAAATTGAAATTAAGATTCAAGATGTCAGCATAGTCCTCGCCTGTCTCCAGCATATCCTCATCATCTTCCTCGTATTGCCAATTTATTATTATCTCCTTTCCATCGCGCTCCAAGCCTTTGAGCATCTTGAAAAAGTCAAATAGACATTTGGAACTACTCGTATTAAAGTATCTGAATGCAATATCAACAGTGATTGGTCTCGTGCTGTTGGAAAAAAGCATCTTTACCTTATTGATAATTGGGTGATAAAACTGAAGAGAGTTTGCTGGAGATGATTTTCCGGTTATGATGATATAGGACTCCTCCGAATCTATCTTCACGTGCGGCGTAACAGCCGTGGCTTCTATTGAGATATCGATCATGGTTAAGCTGGTTAAGGCTTAGTAAGTATAAGAAATATACAATTCAAATCATCAAATTATTACAATCAATCGCGTTGATTGATGAAATTGTCTTAAAAAAATCAATATTAGCATTGGATTAGTTCAATTCGGCAGTTTTTTATTCAACACCCTGCTGCAGAACAAAACTCACTAACTCGAGCATCGGGATTCAATCGATTTCTTTATAAGTTTGAAGAAAAATTTAACTCAATGTCAGATCTTCATCTAGTCTCCTGGAACGTAAACGGCATCCGTGCCATCCTCAAAAAGGATTTTATCGAAAATGTAAATGCGATGAATCCTGACGTGATCTGTTTGCAGGAGACCAAGGCTCAGCCCGAAGATGCAAAAACAGCTATCAGCACCGTTCCTGGGTTTCATTTTTATATCAACTCATCCAAAGCTCGCAAAGGATATTCTGGCACAGCCATCCTATCTAAGACAGAGCCACTCAACGTGTTTTATGACATGGGTGTAGAAGAACATGACCAGGAAGGGCGGGTGATCACAGCCGAGTTTGAAAAATTTTATCTGGTCACTGTTTATACGCCCAACTCGGGAGAGGGTCTGAAAAGACTGGAGTATCGCGAAAGCTGGGATGTAGCGTTTCGCGATCATGTCTCTGCCTTGGAAGAAAAAAAACCAGTGATTATTTGTGGGGATCTCAATGTGGCTCATACAGAGATAGACATTGCCAGACCCAAACCGAACTACAACAAATCCTCTGGCTATACTCAGAAGGAAATAGATGGCTTGGACAACCTGCTTTCAGCGGGTTTCTTTGATACATTTAGACACTTCTACCCAGATGAAGTCAAATACTCGTGGTGGAACTATAAATTTAAAGCCCGAGAAAGAAACGTGGGCTGGCGCATAGACTACTTTCTGGCCAGCGAACAGGTCAAAGACAAAGTGAAAGATTCCCTTATCTACAACGAGCACTTCGGGTCAGACCATTGTCCTGTGGCGATCAAGGTGGATTTAGGATAATTTCTGATACGTTTGGTTACATTTGCGTCCATTAAAAACTGATCAGGATGCAAAAAATTCCCCTTCACGATTTACACATCTCCCTTGGAGGCAAAATGGTGCCATTCGCAGGATTTGAAATGCCCGTACGGTACTCGTCTGATAAAGAGGAACACATGGCCGTCCGCAATGGTGTTGGCGTTTTTGATGTCTCGCACATGGGTGAGTTTGTGGTAAAAGGTGCCGGAGCACTGCCACTTTTACAGTACACTTGCTCAAATGATATATCCAAAATTGCAATAGGCCAGGCTCAGTATGGCTGTTTGCCAAATGACCAGGGAGGCATAGTCGATGACCTCATAGTATATAGACGAGCGGAAGCTGAATACATGTTGGTGGTCAATGCCTCAAACATAGAAAAGGACTGGGCGTGGATCTCAAAGCACAACAGTTTCGGCGCGGAAATGGAAAACATCTCTGATTCTCTTGCATTGTTTGCAGTTCAAGGCCCCAAGGCTACTGAAACCCTCCAGAGACTGACCGCTGAAAAGTTGAGCGAAATCAAGTTTTACCATTTCACAGAAGGAGTTTTAGCCGGCAAAGAAATGATCATTTCTGCGACTGGCTATACAGGCGCAGGAGGATTCGAACTCTACGTCAAAAAAGATGACGCAGAAGCCGTCTGGAAAGATATTTTTGACGCTGGGGCAGACTTTGACATCAAACCTATAGGGCTGGGCGCGCGTGACACACTGCGACTGGAAAAAGGCTACTGCCTTTATGGAAATGACATAGACGACTCTACCTCGCCATTAGAAGCCGGACTAGGGTGGGTCACCAAATTCACCAAAGACTTTATCAACTCGGACAACCTCAAAAAACAGAAGGAAGAGGGTGTGACACGTAAGCTAATAGCCTTTAAAATGGTGGACAAAGGCATACCAAGGCATGACTATGTCATAGTAGATAAAGAAGGTGCAGAAATAGGCAAAGTGACCTCTGGAAGTATAAGCCCTATGCTCAATATCGGAATTGGGCTTGGCTATGTAAAGACAGGAAACCATCAGCCTGACAGTGAGGTCTTCATTCAGGTAAGGAACAAGACCCTGAAGGCCCTTGTAACCAAACTTCCTTTTGTATAAATGAACACTGTAGAGGTTTGTCTAACCCCAGAATTAATCCATCAGTTTGACCTGACAGGAAAAATTGTTGTTGCTGTGGACATCTTTCGTGCCACCTCCTGCATGGTATCGGGCATGGCTACTGGCGTGAAGGCCATCTATCCCGTGGCTCAGGTCGATGAGTGTTTTGCGCTCGGCAAAGAAGGCAAAATCATGGCTGGCGAAAGGGGAGGAATAAAAGTAGAGGGTTTTGGTATTGGGAATTCGCCTTTCGAGTATATGAGCGAAAAAGCTGCCAACAAAGAAGTAGCCGTCACCACTACCAATGGCACTCAGGCCATCGTTCGATCAATTGGTGCTGATGAAATCCTGATTGGTGCCTTCCTCAACATAGGGGCGCTCGTTCGCCACATCGGCAGATCCAAAAAAGACGTAATCATTCACTGTGCCGGATGGAAAGGAACAGTAAATTTGGAAGACACACTTTTCGCTGGTGCACTAACAGACAAACTGAACAAAACCCACAATATCTGTGGAGACTCAGCTTTTCTGGCCAAGGGCACTTATGACCTGCACAAAAGTGATTTGCTCTCAGCCGCTCGATCATCCGCCCATGCCCACAGGCTAAGCAAGTTTGGCGTAGAGAAAGACATTGATTTTTGTATGAAACAGGATCAGTTTGACGTGGTACCTGCTTATTTGGATGGCAAAATCACCAATCTGAACTAACTCTGAAAAGCTGGCGGAATGGCACACTCCGTGATCTCCACATCCTCCCAAACCTTACCGGTTATATACGGCTCGCTGGATTTCCATGCCTCCAACTCCTCCGGACTATTAAAATCAAACACCATTACCGAGCCCACCATTTTGCCTTGATCCAGCATAGCCAAAGCGTATAGTACTTTGCCTTCAGCTTTCATTTTTGCCACACCATCAAGGTGTGCTTGTCTTTGAGCTTGTCTTCTTTCAGCGGCATCTTTGCCGTCTCTCCCAATTACCAGATAATTCATTATTAAAATTTATATTTTGATCCTAACTCCATATCACTCAATTCGATTTCCAAAGCTTTTGTCGATAGCTGAATCTCCCTAAGCGACACAACCAATGATGACAAGAAAAGCAACAATGAAACACCGAAAATCAGCTCCCCTGCTGGCATAAAACCAAAGAAAATCAAAATCATGGCTAGCACGCAAAGCAGCAAGCTTGACACGCCAGTTAATTGCATAATTCTGATCAGATGAAGCCTTCCTCGCAGGTTTTTAAGTTGACCTTCTAAAATCCCCTCGGGGTTATCGAGATACTTGCGATGTAGCTGCCTGATGATATTGGCAATAGCCAAAAAGCGATTGGTATAGGCCAGTAAAAGCAATGAAATAGCCGGGAATAGCAATGCCGGCGTGGTTAACGATATTTCCATTAAGCTAGTTTGTCGTTTTGTCTGTGACGATCAGCATCTCGTAACGTCTTTTTCTCGAGATTCTTCTCAAAGGCTTCTGTTAGGTTCACACCGGTTTGATTCGCTAAACATATCAAAACCCAAAGCACATCGGCCATTTCATCACCAAGGTCACGGTTTTTATCAGACTCTTTGAAGGACTGTTCGCCATAAGTGCGCGACATGATTCTGGCCAGCTCACCCACCTCCTCGGTGAGGATAGTCATGTTTGTCAGCTCATTAAAATACCGTACCCCGATTGTTTTGATCCAGTGATCTACCTTTTCTTGCGCCTCTTCTAATGTCATCTACCTCGCCACGTTTGCATCTCTATTCTCATTCAAATGACGGATTTCAAAACCCTCCATGCTGAGTTTTTCTATAAAAAAAGCCAAGCGATCGTCCTCCGATCTTTTTAGTGAGTCTTGATCAGGATTAAACTCCTGAAAGTGTTCATGCGGAAATTGCTTACCCCGTTCATAAACATCTTTCCAAAACAAGGCCTCATCTACAGTTCCATCTGAATCGTAATAATACTTGAATTCAGAGGCGACATGGTCATCTCGCGAAACGACAACATGTCCAGAGAAAATTGGAGCACCATTTTCGAAATAAAAATAATCATCACGTTCTACGTGAGGCGTATTCAGAACACCCACCAGCTTGAGCATGATTCCTTCCATAAGGTAGCCCCTAATCTTATAAACAGAGTCCCCTTGATGGAAATCGTCCTCTATGATCTGAACTCTGTGATTAGCGTCTATATGACGCACCTTTTCATTTATTTCGTTGACAAGCGGGCGTTTTTCGCGGCTCACGTCTGAGCAATCCACAAAAAGCAAAATAGATCCGGCGAGAACTCCGTAAAGATTTTTCATGTGTCTAGATTTTCATACAATTTAATCATTTCCCTCATTTTGGGGGTTAAGCCCTGTAAATCAAGAATCGCGCGAACAAGATAACAGTGAATTTGATATTTCACTTTAAAACTTATGAAATCAAATGTTCAATAGCCATAACCTCCTCTATGTCGTGGAGACGGCTTTCAGAACAAAGTTCTCTGACTTTCGTTATCCGTAGCACCTTTCTACCGTTACTAATGTCACAAAACAAAAGATTATTCTCATGAAAAAACAAGTCTACTTTAAAGTAATAGCATTCATTATGCTCATTTGTGCCGCCTCCTTTGCCGCGCAAGCTCAGAAGGACAAAAGCAAAAGACCCAGTCCGCCAGCTCAGGCTACAGCGACTGTTGATGGCACTACAGTCACCATTGACTATAGTCAGCCATCACTAAAAGGCAGAGACCTTTTCAAGCTCACCGAATCCGGAAAAGTGTGGAGAACAGGTGCCAATGAAGCAGCATGGATAGAAGTTTCGGACGATGTGAAGGTGAATGGCAAAACCCTGAAAAAGGGTAAGTATGGATTTTTTACCATCAATAACAAGTCTGATTGGACCATCATCTTCAATGAGGTTTGGGATCAGTGGGGAGCATACGATTACGATCCTTCGAAAGACGTTCTGAGAGTTACCGCAGATGCAAAAACTGGAGATACTTCCGTTGAGAAGTTTACCATTAACATTGACGATAGCGGAAAAACATCTTTGAAATGGGGAGCCACAGTCGTGGAATTCTCGATTTCACAATAGTCCAACAACAATAGAGACCGAAGCGATCTTAACCAATTCACCAGAATCAGGGCTAAGATCGCTTCGTTTCACTCTCAATGACGCCTTCTTTATAGAATGTTCATGGATTGCTCCTTGATTTTTTCAAGCTCGTCCTTCATACGAACTACGGCTCTTTGTATCACCGCGTCGTTGGCTTTGGCACCAATGGTATTGATTTCTCTACCTATCTCCTGCGATATGAAACCGAGCTTCTTCCCCTGCGATTCTGTGTCTTGCATTACCTGAAGGAAAAAGTCCAGATGACCGGCTAGCCTCACCTTCTCTTCCGTAATGTCAATCTTCTCTATATAGTAGATCAATTCCTGTTCAAAACGATTCTGATCTACCTGCACCTTCTCTTTGATTTCGTCGAGACTAGCAGAGATTCTTTCTTTTATTTGCTTGATTCGCTTATCGTCCTGCTCAGCCACCTCAGCCAATGCTTCTTTGATTACACTTATGTATTGGTCCAATTTTTTCTGAAGTGCTGCGCCTTCCTGACTTCTGAATTCATTGCAATTTGTCAGGGCAGTTTCTATCACCTTCACAATACTCTCCCAATCGGCGATTTCAGCGCTTTCATCGTTGGTGATGACATCTGGCGCCTGCAGGGCTAGTTTGAACACATCTGAAGTATTCGCTCCGACCCCTTCGGCCAAATCCGTAAACTTTTGATAGTAACTCTTGAAGAGATGATCGTTGATCTGCACAGTAGGCTCCTGCAAGTCCACAGGCGCCAGATCAATGGCAAAGTTGACCTTTCCTCTACCCAGGTGTTTTCCTATGAGATTTCGAATGAATAATTCCTTTTCGGAGAGCTCTCTGGGGAGCCGCATGTTGATATCAAGAAACTTACTGTTGAGTGATCTTATTTCCACCTTCACAAGGTGAGTTTGGGTTGAAACCTCTGCAGCTCCAAAACCCGTCATAGATAAAAGCATCTGCAAATTTAGAAATCTAATCCAATAGTAAGGTAAATACGAGTAGAACCCACCTTATAATCCTGAATAGGCTTGGCTACATCCAGCTTGAGGTAGTAGCCCAGAAAGACTGTTCTGAGTCCCCACCCATAGCCCGCCAACCATGGATTTTGAAAGCTGGCGATCTCCGCGCTAAATGGTGAAGCAGACCCGGTATCCTCGCTAGGCTTGTATGTTTTAGTGATAACTACATCATTGAATATCGGAGATTTTCCGCTCCAGGCAGACCCAAAATCGTAGAAACCAATAAGCTGAAAGTTCCTCAGAAAATTGGAGGTAATAGGTGCCCTTGAAAAATATCTGAACAGCGGCACTCTCAACTCTGCGTTGAAAACCAGCGCATTGGATCCGTAGGCTTCATTCAAATCGAACCCTCTCAGGTTTGTCACAAACTCGGTGAAAAGGATGTTGGAATTATCCTTATAGTTGAGGTAGGTAGCGTCTTCATTGCTGTCTAGAATCTCAAGGGGATCATTTGTGCCCTGAGATGCCTGCTGTTGGAATATCCAGTTTTGCATCCCCCCAATCATAAAGTTTTGAGGGTTATTTCCCATAGAGCGACCGTAGTACAAGCGGCCTGCCAGTGTTATTTCTTTGTGTAATTTTTGGTAATGTCTAAGATCAGCAACAATACGGCTGAAGTTTCGCTCTGGGGTTTGGAACGAGTAGTAATTGGTGTATTCAATTTTCCCTTTTGTCCCCTGATAAATATTGAATCCGCGCTCAATGGTATTGTCTAGAATCATGGCGCCTTTTCCCCCGAAGAAAGTCACGGTCTTGTCAGGAGCATAGTCTGCTGCGTCCGGATTGCCTATCACGTAATCACTTTGTAGATTTTCAAAGTTCGTAATCGCCACAATCGGTGCTACTTCCAGTCTGAAAGTGTTTGACAAAGGCAAAGCTGCCGCCAGTTCAATTTTGCTCAATGTGTACTTTTGCCGCGGCTCCTGATCTGTCTCCGCCCCCTTAAACAAATACACTTTGCGATCCATTCTCAGCCTGAAGTCCATCCAATATTTGAGATAGTCATACTCGGCATATATATCTCCACTGGTGAAATCCGTAGTAACGAGCACTCCTCCCGTAAGCCTGTGATTTTCCAAAATATCACTGATCTCAGACTCTAAAAGAAACGAAAATCCTCTGATAGGGTCTACCGCCGCAGACGTGACAAGGTTGCTAAAACTAAATCGTGGTTCATAGCCAATAGGCCCTAGCACTCGCGATTTGCGCTCAAATTTTCGGTAATTGGAGAAAAAGGATTCTGGTCGGTATTCTGGCTTTTTCTCATCTTCAAACTCATAGTTGTCAATGTCGATAAAATCATCATCTTCTTCCGAAATAAGATTTTCTTCAACACCCTCGTTAGCAATGCTGTCAGTATCCGAAAAAAAGAACGCATCCGGCAGGAGGAGAGAATCTGCCTCCGAAAATTCATCCTCAACAATAATCGGCTCAGAGATTTGTTCCGCTTTCACGCTGATTTTGGGTAGCCTGCTCACCACAAATCGTGCCTGCTCCAGCCTCTTTCTGGCTGTTTGAGGAGTGAAAGTCTGTGTACTCAAATCAGCTTGATTGTCAACAAATACGCGCTCACGCCCGTTTTCGAGCATGACATAGGCAATGTCATCCGCACCTGCCGAAATATCGTAATCCCGAACGTTGTACTGATAATTGCTTACCTGGATAAAGGTGGAATCTTGTAAACTGTATTTGTAAATATTGTTTAGCCCTTTTTGGTCACTTAAATAATAAAAGGTCTGCCGGTCTTTTGGGATTGGTTTCAGGTCTTTACTAAAGGTATTCGTGAGCCTGACAAACTCATTTGTGGTAGTATCCAGATTGTAAATAAAAAGGTTGTAAACATTGCCAATGTCTTTGAGCTTGACGTCAGAAACTTTTACGGAATCCGTCACCCTATTGGAACTGAACACCACTGCCGCACTTCCGGGAACAAACGCCGGATCCAAATCATCAAAATGATCATCTGTAATTCGCTTTAGCGCATTTCTCCTCATACTCACCAGGAAGAGGTCATTTTTCCCATCCACATCTCCACTTATCACGGCCAGTTTACCATTGTCATTGAACGAAAAACTCTCTATCTGATTGAATCGTGTCAGGGGCTTTTGAAGTCTTTCACCAGTAGCCAGGTCGTAAGTAGCCAGATATAGGTACCCCCTTTTGAAGTACAGTACCCCCAGAGTATGGTCATTTTGCCAATCGATCAGGGGAAGATTATAATCGATCTCCTGACCATTGATCAAATAACCTCCGTCCATCACCCGAGTTTGTCTGCCTGAGGTGAGATCAGCCACGATCACCTCATACTTCCCATTTTTATGATAAGTGTAAGCTGCTTTGTCGCCAGTCGAATTCATTTCGGTATGACCGATATGTACATTCGGGTTTCTGTAAGAAGCCACTTCTTCATTCTCTTCAGGCACTCTGTAGCTTTTGGCAATTTCTTCGGTTTGAACCTGATAGTACTCCCTCCAGTCTTTTAGCAGCTGCTTAAAATCGATACCTAGCGTGCTGGCAATACTATTTTCTTCATTTCTGATGATTCGGGTCAGGTTTAGGATATTTGAAATGTTTCCTTCCCCATACTTGATGGCTATGAAGTTCCAAATGGACTGCCCTACGAGCGCCGCATCTTCTCCCTGAAGCTTCAGATTTCTATTGATTTTTTTTCTGGACAGATAGTCTCTCACATAATCATCCATATCTTCTGACCAGCCATAGGCCAGATACCGAGATGCTCCGCCGATGAACCACTCAGGAAGTGCCAGTAGGTAGGAGTTTTGGAAAATCTCCGCCAGACTACCTCCAAACATCATGTCGTTGATGAGGATCTCGGCCAGCTTCTCTACCATCTTCTGCTTAAATGCCAATGCTCCACCTGGGTGTGCAAGCTCTACCTGAAGTTTTACAAAATCGGTTTTACCACCTATTGTAAACACATCTCCCCCAACTCCAATGTTGCTCTGCTGAATGTCCTGAACGGAATTGTAGATGAAAATCTTTGTTTTGGTGTAGGGCGCATAGCCAAGAATGTCTGTAAGTTCCACAAATTCCTCCTCCAAAAAATCCAAAGCCTGCAGCGCATACTGATGACCGCCGGAGTAATAGTAAACCTCAAAATTATTGGTAGAGTAAAAGTACCAGTCGAATTTCTTATACTGAATGCGGTTTTGACCGAACTCGGTATAGTAATACTGGGCCGATGCTGAAAAAGCAAAACCTAGAATTAACGCCATCGAAACCAGAACTCTCTTCATATAAATCATTTCTCCACTCTGCGGAGATCAACCTCCGGGTAAAGTTCACCTTTACCTAACAAGTAATTTACAAACTGGGTTGCAAAAAAAGGAACTAAGGAAACGCCTTTTGTTCCAAAACCATTAAACACACCTATTTGTTGATGCGAACCCAACATGCCGACAAATGGTCTTCGGTCAAAGGTAGCAGGACGCACCCCTGCTGTATGGTCCACTACCTCAAAATCGTTTTTATAAATTTTAGCCAGGCGCTCTGTAATATTTTTTCGTCCAGCTTCAGTGGGTTCATGATCTAGCCGTGCATGATC
Organism: Cyclobacteriaceae bacterium; assembly: GCA_039944535.1. Lineage (GTDB taxonomy): Bacteria > Bacteroidota > Bacteroidia > Cytophagales > Cyclobacteriaceae > JAMZMI01. Next base: position 430,582 of record JBDUYP010000007.1, on the reverse strand, counting down.
ATAAGTTGACCCTACCTTAAAGAAACCCTCTTTTGGTAAGATAAAAACACCTCTGTTAACAATTTGTTCCCCCGACAATGCAGTTCTGATTTTGAGCAACTCGCCTTTCACTGGTTTAAAGGGGAGATGGTTGGTCAGCGGATTGCTGGTGGCATCAGGCCCTTCACAAAACACAACGCGATTTGCTTCGAAATTCTTATACCTGACTCCAGATTTCAATAGTTCCAACTGTTCATATTCAAACACCTCAGCAGCATATTCTCCCCTACTCTGCAAGTGTTTTCTTGCCTGCCGTATCAAAATCGGCAAATCCACAGAGCCTGACATCTGCAGCTCCAGGCCTCCAAATGGATCTTCTACGCCATCAATTCCCAAAGATGAGTGGTGCAGACTTTTAATATATCTACTAAACTCATCCGCCGAGGCTTTTCCCTGCCAGTCGTTTTGTTCTTCTATATTGAAAAATGGCCTGTAGATGGCTTTTGGGAAAAGAAATGACGCTCCAAGTTCTTTTTCAAGGTCAGCGTAATAAGTTTCTAGTGTTGGGAAAATCTCATCGGCAAGCCATGTTTTCACCATTTTCCTTCCAGTAATGGGGTTGTAAAGGCCTCCAGCCTTATTCGAAGAAGTATTTTCCGTTTCTTTGTTGAGCACAAAAATGCTTTGGCCCGACTTCTTCAGCTCCCAGGCCAACAGCGTTCCGGCTATTCCTTGTCCTACAATGAGATAATCAACTTTCTTCAAGACTCGCTTATTTTACGCAAATTTGCAGGAATTCAGATTGCTACAAACGACATGAAAATTAAATCTTTCGTATTTAACCCTTTTTATGAAAACACCTATCTCCTGATCGGTGATGAAAATGAGTGTATCATTATAGATCCAGGGTGCTACGAGAAATACGAACGTGATGAAATCATTGGATTTATTGAGGGTGAAGGCCTGAAAGTCAAATTCATATTAAATACACATTGTCACATAGATCATGTCCTGGGCAACTATTATCTCAAGGATCATTTTGGATGTGAATTGTGGATACCTGAAAACGAAGTGGCCAACTATGAAGCAGTATCAGCCTATAGTCCGCAATGGGGTATTCAGCAATACACGAAAGGCGAAACTGATAGGCTGATCAAAGAAGGTGAAACCATTGAGATAAGTGGCGTAAAAATGCAGGTACTGGAAGCTCCCGGCCACTCGCCTGGGCATCAGGTTTTTTATTGCAAAGAGCATAATATCCTAATTGGTGGTGATGTTTTGTTCAAGCAAAGTATAGGTCGGACGGATCTGCCTGGAGGAGACCACCAGCTGCTGCTCCAGAACATCCGCGAAAAGCTATATACGCTACCCGATGAAACAACAGTTTTTCCCGGTCATGGGCCTGAGACCACCATAGGTTTTGAAAAGATTAACAACCCATTCGTAAAAGCCTGATGAAAAAACACATCCCAAATTTAATAACCTGTCTGAATCTCCTTGTTGGGGTTTTGGGGTGTATTTCGATTGTGAAAGGCGATCTGTGGAATGCCATCTATTTCGTGCTCATAGCTGCATTATTTGACTTTTTTGATGGGTTTGCCGCAAGGTTGCTAAACGTAAAATCGAATATCGGCAAGCAACTGGATTCTTTGGCTGACATGATATCTTTTGGCCTTTTGCCCGCTCTGTATATGCAGGGAACCATCGCCACCAGCGACCTGTCTCCGCTTACACTAAGCTATCTCGGCATTTTGATAGCTCCATTTTCGGCAATAAGGCTGGCGAAATTCAATGTGGACACAAGGCAGGAAAACCAGTTTCTGGGGCTGCCCACTCCGGCCAATGCAATCATGATTACTTCGCTCACTTTTATACCATATACCATCCCAGGTTGGGGACTGCTCATAATAACACTTGCTTCATGCCTCTTGATGGTTGCTGATATACCTATGATCGCGCTGAAGTTTAAAAATTATGGGTTTAAGCAAAACATCTTTCGTTATTTGATCTTATTGATTGGGGTAGCAGCATTTTTAATTCACGGCATTTCAGGCATTGTCATCATCATCCCGGCCTATATTGTCTTATCTGTAATTGGGAATTTTGTTTATCCAACAAACGTTTAGATAATTTTGCTTCGCAAACCTCGTTGAGATTTTGTCATGAACCTAAAAGCTTGTTATATAGCCTTGATGCTTGGTGCCTCCACTATTTGTGCAGGACAAAGCGTACTGTCTGCTGGCAACTGGTATAAGCTTGGGGTCACGGAAAGTGGAGTATATAAAATTGACAAAAATTTCCTTTCCAATGAATTGGGCCTTAGCACCGCCGCTATCAACCCCAAATCTGTCAAAATATATGGGAAAGGTGGAGCTATGCTTCCGCAGGAGAATGATGTCTTCCGTCATTCTGACCCTCCTCAAAATGCCATTTATGCTGTTGGTGAATCCGATGGCTCTTTGGATGATGGTGACTATTTTCTTTTTTATGGTCAGAACCCGCATACGGCACAGTTACTCTCTAATGGTTCTGTAAATCACCAAAACAATTATTATTCTGACACGACCTACTACTTTCTCACCTACGGCGGAGAGGATGGTTTGAGGGTGACAAATAAAGCCAACCCGGCAACTTCCGGTACGACTGTCAGCACTTTCCATGACTACATCGTAAACGACCCTGACGAACAAAACATTCTGAGTTCCGGACGAGAATGGTACAGTCTACCCTATACCTCCGCTTTTGGCAACAAAACAGAGCAGTCCTTCACTTATAACATCCCAGGCATAGGCGACTCAATAGGTGCCGAAATCAAACTACTTGGCGCCTCACTTTTTGCCGCAAGCTTCGATGTTTTCCTAAATATGACTGAAGCTGCCAATGTCCCAGTCAAGGCACTCTCGTCCAACACGTATACCGATAGGGGATACGAATACCCCGTTTTTCTTTCTCAAGAAAACAATACCGTCGAAGACCTGAGGTTGGATATCATTTTCAATGAAAACAGAGTGAATGGCCAGACAAGCCAGGGGCACCTTGACTATTTTGTACTCGGGTTTGAAAGAAGTCTTGCGCTGTACGACGGGCAGACGCATTTTAGAAATAGGAAAACTGTAAATCAAAACACCACTTACAATATCAACATCGGGGACTTTAGTGATTTTCTGATTTGGAATATTGGCGACCCGACAATCCCCCAAAATCAGCTCTATACCACCTCAGGCTCCACAGCAAGTTTCAACCAAATGGCCAGCAGCCAGATAGAAGAATATGTGATATTTGACCTCTCTGCGCCCAAAACTCCTGAATATTTCAGCAAGGTTCAGAACCAAAACATCAAATCGAACCTCTCCGCAGATGGCATAATCGTCTGTGCTCCACAGTTCCTTTCTGAAGCGCAACGACTTGCAGACTTTCACCAAAGCAATGACGGACTGAACGTTGAGATTGTAACTCCGCAGCAGATTTACAATGAGTTTTCGTCCGGCATGCAAGACGTGACAGCCATCAGGGATTATTTTAGGTATTTGTGGATCAATGGAGGTGAAAAATTGAAATATGGGCTGTTGTTTGGTGATGGATCCTACGACTATCGATGGCTCAACAAACGACATCCTAACAACGCCTACAACTCACTTCCTGACCAGAATTTTGTCCCCGTTTACGAATCAAGAGAGTCGTTGCATAAGCTATATAGTCATTCATCGGATGATTACTTTGGTTTTCTTGAAGACGATGAAGGAGATTGGTACGAGGGAGATCAGACTAACACTGGGGCACCCATCCAAAGCACTGTGCATGACCATACGCTTGACATTGGCATAGGCCGAATCCCCGTGAGGACGATAGAGCAAGCTGAAGATGTGGTAAACAAAATCATAAGATACAAAACACCAAACAGCTACACTTTAGGTAAATGGCGAACCCAGGTAGCCTATCTGGCCGATGATGGAGATGGCAATCAGCACATGGAAGACGTGGAATACATGAATGACATTTTGGAGGATGAGAGCCCTGAATACAATTCCACGAGATTGTACATTGACAATTTTGACCAGATAGGAGAAGATCAGGAAAGCCCTGACCTGATTCGTGCCATAAACGAACGACTGGAAGAAGGCGTGCTGGTCATGGATTACCTTGGTCATGGCGGATCTAATGTACTCATGCAGGAGGAAGTAATCGATGTGTCATTGATATCTGATCTAAGCAATAGGCACAAGCTCCCGCTTTTCGTAACTGCCACATGTAATTTTGGTGTTTATGATGATCCATCAAAAGTTTCCGGAGCAGAAGAATTTTTGCTTCACCCTAATGGGGGAGCCATTGCGCTCCTGACCACCACGCGTGCGGTTTACGCGAGTACCAACAAACTGGTAAATGCCGCTTTTCACGAAAGTGTATTTCTAAGAGAAAATGGTAAACATTTGCGATTAGGTGATGTGATGCGACTCACGAAGAATAATAGTTTGCGTGGGCCAATTAACCGAAACTTTGCTCTACTTGGCGACCCTATGCTGACGCTAAATTACCCCGAATATGAAATCAAATTTGATGATCTGGATACAACTTTGGATACACTAAGCGCGCTGGAAACGGTGACCATCACAGGAAAAGTGTACGATAACACTGCCGTGTTAGAAACTTTTAATGGAACCGCTACCATTACACTTTGGGACATACCCAGAGATAAACTGACCAAAGGATTGGACAATCCGGAACAGCCAAAGAAAGGTTTGCCAGGAGAAGTAAATGACCCATTTGAATATCAGGAGCAGGACAATGCGCTCTACAGGGGCGATGTTAGTGTCGCGTTGGGAATATTCGAAGCAACATTTGTGATGCCGAAAAACTCATCCTATAAATATGAAAAAGGTCGCCTGACGGCTTATGCCATCAGCGAGGAATCCATGATTGATGCGTCCGGTGCTAGCAGAAATGTGGTTTTGGGCGGTACCGCCTCAGCGGTAGCAGACGACACACCCCCTGTTATCATAGAGACTTATATAAATGAGCCAGACTTCATCAACGGAGATGTCGTGGGGCCAAGCAGCTTGTTCGTAGCGCGAATTTCTGATGAAAGTGGCATCAACATCAGCTCAAACGGATTCAACCAAAGCCTCACTCTTACACTCAATGATACGCTCATAATCTCTCTAAACGATTATTACACGGCCACAAAAGACGACTATACTTCAGGGAGCATTGTCTATCCCATCAAGAATTTCGACAAAGGCACATACAAAGGGCAACTAAAAATTTGGGACACACACAATAATTATAGTACTAAGTATGTTGAGTTTAAAGTATCTGACCAACCTAAAATCAGATTGTTTAGCGCAATGAACTACCCCAACCCGGTTACGGATTCTGGGGAGACCACATTCACCTTTAAGCACGACAGACAGGGCGAAGCACTAGTTGTGAAAATCTCTGTGTATGATTTGATGGGAAGCAAGGCCAGCGAATGGATTTATGAGCTAGATGACGTGACTGACACTGTTGACAATTTGACCCGATTATTGACCAACCAGAATGGTGAAAGACTCGATAAGGGTGTTTATTTTTATAAATTACAAGTAACCAGTACCATTGACGGAGCAAGCAATCAAGTCATCAACAGGCTCATAATCAATAATTAAATTATCTTTGCAGACTTTTTAATCTTCAAAAGAGAATGAAAATACGTCTTATACAGACTTTACTAGTACTAGCCTTTGGCACCCCTATTGGTGTTCTTGCTCAGTCATCTAATAATCAGAAAATCACTGGTCAGGACGATAACCGAAATCCGATCACTGTGGCTGTGCCATTTGTGAGTTTTGCGCCAGATAGTCGTGGTTCAGCAATGGGCGATGCAGGTGTGGCCTCCAGCCCCGATGTGTATAGCTCGCACTGGAACAGCGCCAAGCTGGCTTTTATAGAAAATGATCTGGGTGTCTCCTTTTCATACTCTCCGTGGTTAGGCAAGATCGTCAATGACATGTCGCTCAACTACCTGACTTTTTATAAAAAGATTGATAGAATTCAGACATTTGGTGCTTCCTTCAGGTACTTTGATTTGGGTGAAATTCAGCTAACCGACGAAAACGGAGAGCGACTCAATATCGAAAACCCCAATGAACTGGCTGTAGATGCTACATACTCGCGAAAGTTGACTGACAACATGTCAATGGGGGTTTCTACTCGATTTATCTGGTCAAATATTGCTGGTAATATCAGCGGTGCGCCAGACGCAAAAGCAGGAACCAGTGTGGCCGTAGATATTGGCTGGTATTACACCAAGCCCATCGTGTTCTCGGGAACGGACTCAGAACTTTCCTTTGGAGCCAACATCTCTAACTTCGGGCAGAAGGTGAATTACAGCAACGAAAGCAACGAAGATTTTATTCCGGGCAACCTGAGAATAGGTACCGCTTTTAAAACCAACATAGACCCTTACAACTCTATCACTCTGATGATAGATGTAAATAAACTTTTGGTTCCTACTCCACCCATTTATGAATTAGATGAGGACGGAAATCCTATTCCTGATCCTGCTACCGGAGGTTTTCAGATAGCTCCGGGTGGAGGAAAAGACCCAAATCGAACGTTACTAAGCGGAACGTTTGGCTCATTTACCGATGCACCTAATGGCTTCTCTGAGGAACTGCAAGAACTGATGTTTTCTTTTGGAGCGGAGTATCTCTACCAGGAAAAGTTTGCCGTGCGAGTAGGTTACTTCACCGAACATAGAAACAAAGGAAACAGAAAGTATTTCACAGCTGGAGTAGGTTTGACTTATCAAGTATTTGGGTTTGATTTTTCATATCTGGTACCTCAGCAGAAAGACCACCCATTGGCCGAAACGCTCCGTTTGTCATTCCAGTTTAACATGGATCAAACCGAATCATAAATCGGCACATGCTCGACAGGACGGCAGCACCTCCATCAGACAATATAGCAAAACCAAATTTTCCTGAAGCCCAAATCGTCAGTGGTGCTCAAGGCATAGATTTGGTGGTTTTAGAACAGCAGGCACAACCTGTGATCATGCTCGATATCGTGATTCCTGTTGGCAGATTTTCAGAAACTGTTTCTGGTATCAGCTACCTGGCCGGCAAAATGCTACTCGAGGGTACGAGTAAAAAATCCAGTGCTGAGATAGCCAGTGAAATCGACTTTCATGGCAGTCACCTGGAGATCACGCCTACGCTGGATCATCTATATATCCGACTGTACTGCCTCAAAAAGTTTTTTTCCAATCAGGCCAAATTGGTTTTCGAGCTACTCGCTGATTCCATTTTCCCCGAGAAAGAATTTGAGAAACTAAAAACCATAAGATCTCAGCAGATAAAGCAGCAACATGCCAAAACCAATGCTTTTGCTGGCCTGAAATTTAGAGAAACGATTTTTGGCTCGGGGCACCCATACGGCAAGTTGGTGACACTTCAGGACGTAAATGGCACATCACTGGATCAAGTCAAAGCTTTTTTCAGTGAGCAATTCAAGGTTCGCCCTACTATTTTCATGGCGGGTGCTGTGGGCCCTGAGGAACTCAGTATTGTCAATGATAGGTTATCCAAATTTGAGTTTATAGCTCCGAAGAAGCCAACCACTCCTAAGCTGCCCGGGAATGAAACCTTAAACATCTCCTGGGACAATTCGGTGCAATCAAGCATCCGGTTTGGATCAGCCTCCATCAATAAATCTCACGCAGACATACACAAACTCAAGATTACGAATGAGCTGTTAGGAGGGTTTTTCGGGTCGAGGCTGATGAAAAATATCCGCGAAGAAAAGGGCCTGACTTATGGCATCAGCTCTAGCATGGTTCATTTACAGCATGGATCTTACTGGGTGATTGGGACGGATGTGCTAAAAGAAAAAGTAAACCTGGCACTGAATGAAATCCGAAAGGAAATCGAGAACCTTCAAAATACTCCTCCCACTTTTGAAGAATTGGAGCTGCTCAAAAATCACTTAAAGGGAAAGTGGCTGATGTCATTTGACTCTTGCTTCAACTCTATGCAGATGATCACGGGGAATTACCTGTCAGGTTTGACCAATCAGTTTTGGCTTGACTTTATGCAAACTGTGGATGAAATCTCAGCTGAAGATATTTCAGCTACATTAACCAAACACTTTGACCCTTCGGGCGCCTCAAGTGTGGTGGTAGGATAACTAGTTCTTCCTGTTTTTTAGAAAAAGGATGTAATCATCTACTATCTCAATATCAGCATAAGCAAATGGATGTTGGGAAAATCCATTGTAATCCAGCACGCCCTTTTTTCCATATCGCTTAGCCACAACAGCCCCCCCCGGAGTATCCTTTAAGTTTTCAAAAATCGGAGATAAGATGATCGCCCCTTCAGCATTGACCAAGCCGTAGTTGTCATCAAAGTCGGCAACCACAAAATTGCCGGTGGGCTGCCTTTCTATACTTTTCCATTCTACTTCCACGATTTCATTTCCAGCCTTATTGACAATGCCGTACTTATCATCAATCTTCACCACGGCCAGGCCATCCTGAAAATCACCAACCTCCTTGTAAAAAGGCTGAACAGCCAGGTATTCCTTTTTGTCAACAAATCCCCACCTGCCAATAAGTCTAACTGCAGCCAGCCCATCAGAATATGGTCTCGCATCATCATACCGGTTGGCTATGCGCAACCGGCCCTCGTCATCCACAAACCCATATTGATTGGCCTTTCTGACCACAAACCATTCCCCATCATAAGACAGGACATCCTGCACCCGATCCTCCAAGCCGAGGATTATATTGCCTTTTGCGTCAAACAGCTTGACAAACTCATCTTTTCGCGCCAAAATGTAATTATCAAGAGTAGTGATGGTATCATAGACCGGTTCTATTAAGTAGCCAGAATTAAGCACTGCTCCCCTCCCGGTTTCTTCCTTTATAGTAAGCAGGTCTCCACCTCCCACCTGCCCCGTGGTTTGATGTACAAATGCCCCGTCTGCTGAAAAAATCTTCTGTGAGTGGCCCTTAGTAGCCACATACAATTCCCCAATCGATCTTACATTATCATAGTCGGGTGATATCAGGTACTGGCCTTGAAAATCCGCCACTCCCCAATGCCCCACGTACTTGATAATAAACTGATCGTCACGAACTCCAAATTTGAGATTGTCATAACGAAAGTTGACAATCATTTTGCCATCAAAATCCATCCAACCCCAGTATCCATGGTTTCGCACCGCCACCTTTCTGTTTACGCTACCCAAAATCTGACCGAAAGTCTTGTCATTAAGCTTTCTTCCAAAAAAATTGTAAACGTCCCATCGTTTTCCATTTTGGGCAAATAGATAATTCTCATCGATTCTAATATAATCCTGATTCTGAAGCACACTTTCCCCAGACTCCTTAAAAGCACTCCACTTCAACGTTTTCGTATTTTGAGTTATCAGATACCCTTTGTGCGTATCTTTTAAAACATTTTCTGAATTGTTGAAAATCCGATCAGCAGATAATTTTAACAAGTGTTGAGTTCTATTGACATGAGCTGTCCATGTGTCATTTTCATTTTTGGTAAGTGAATCGCAGGTGACACTGGTGCTGATTTCTGATTCTTCGTGAAAGATCACCCATTCGTTAAACTCAACCGGATCCTCTACAGTCATGTCCTTATAATTGACCTCATGCCTCACGCTTCCATCTGAGTTGACAAACCCGTACTTTCCCTCTCTCATGACCAAAAACCCATCCGCAGAATAGTTTACGCTATCCAGCCAAAAATCGAAAACTGCATTTCCCTCCACATCAAAAAGCTTCTTTTTATTGCCATGCACACCCAAAATCAGATCGCCCAACATGGAGATTTGGGTAAATGCGCTGGGAAGAACTACAGTCTGCTCACCGTCAATAAGCCCGTAAAACACTGCCCTATTGGTGTATTGTGAAACCACCATCATGTCATTATGAAAATGATCGATAGAGAAGTGATTAAAATCTACAACCACTTGTCCGCGGCTGTTTATGATCCCGTAAAAAAGGTGATTACTGAACTTACCCTTTATGGCGGCTTTTACTTTACCCACAGCATAAGGTTCAAGTATGGTGAACTGGGGAGAGGTGAGTTTTTTATTTTTAAGTGAAATGAGCCCCCACTTTTCGTTTTCGAGATATCCAATGACATCTCCAAGCACCTCATTTGTCTCATCGGACCACCCAATGGCGTCATAGACCGGCGGGATGATGACCTCACCCTCGACATTTGCCAATCCCTCAAAATGCCCGGATTTTATGATCTGCCACTGATCACTCTTGAATGCAAGCAAACTTTCCCCTGTTGACAGGAATAACAACAAGGTCAAGCAACGCAACATTATATTGGAATTAGTCAGCCTTTTGTTGAGTTTCTTTCTCAAGGTTGAATAGGTCATTGAGAACTTCAACTAGGGTTTCAGCTTCACCTCTCTTGCAAGCGGCCTTTAGCTGTAGCACAGGCAGTTTCATTACTTTTTGAATGATGCCTTTGGTAGCTTTATCCAAAATGGCTGCTTCTTTTTCTCCCAAACCAGAGAGATAGCGTGCCATTTCTTCTTTTCTTATATCTTCTAAAGCATTTTTCAGCTTTTTGATCGTAGGGGATACTTCCATCTCCTGTGTCCAGTTTTGAAGATCTGCTATAGATTCTTCAATAATCCCTTTCACAGCTGGCAGTGCCTCTCTTCGCCTTCCCAAAGCCTCTGATGCCTTCTGGTCAAGCTGATCCACATTGTAGAGCAAAATCCCACCTTCGGCTTCTACAGAATCATCTATGCTTCGCGGCACAGACAAATCTATCAGCAATTTCGGGGTGCCGCTGGCGCCCAAAAACTCCTTCTTCACAAAAGGTTTCTCAGCCCTTATCGCGGAAACAACCACGTTAGCCGATCTGATTTCATTCTTCACGTCATCAAATAACCCCACCTCATATCCAAATTCACCTGCCAACGTCTCTGCCGTGCTTTTGGTTCTATTCACCACCCTCACGGTGGCATCCACTCCCTTCAGGTTTTCCGCTACCGTCCTGCCAATTTCTCCGAGACCCATTATCAAAATGGTCGGCTCCACAAATCCCGCAATGTACTGTTTGATAATATCTACCGAAACAGACGCTGTAGATGCATTACCATCGCGAAGTTCGGTCTCCTGAACTACTCGCTTGTTGGTATAAAATATGGAGTGAAGCAATCTGTGCAAAAATGGACCCGCCACGCCTTCATCTGCCGACCACTGATACGCATTTTTTACCTGATTGGTAATCTGAATATCTCCTAGCACCATGGAGTCAACTCCTAGCGCAACCTCATAAAGATGCCTAATGGTTTCCTCCCCTTGATTTTCACCAAAGTGATCCACTGCCTTTATTTTCAGGTTATGGTGAATGTCAATAAGCGAACAAAGTTCTGATTTGAGGGAAGTATCTGCTACATAATACAACTCCGTACGGTTGCAAGTTGATAGCACCAAAAGCTCGTTCAGGCCCAGCACCTCTTTACAACGAGCAATGAACGTACGAGTGCCGGATTCACTAAAAGTGACTTGCTCCCGCAGATCAATGTCTGCCGTTTTATATGAAATGCCTATGGATTTAAACCTATTCACTTATTACTTTTAGGTAAAGGATTGCAAAAATAAAACAGTCGTGGTTTAATTCCTTATGACTAATGTCATAATTTCAAATAATCCTGCCGTATGAAATTACTCAAAAATTGGCTAATGGAGTCATTTGGCTTCACCAGAACGGAGATGAACGGCACCTGGTTGCTTATCGTTCTCATTATTGTACTGGCTGTAGTCCCTCGTGTGTACATAAATGCACGATATGCCAAGAAGGAAATATCTAACCACGATCGCACAGAGCTAGGCGCCTGGGCCACCAAGATCGAAAGCTCAATTGCTATTAAAGAAGAGAAAAAACGCGCCTATCGCTCAAAATCAAATTTTGAAAACAAAAAATCAAGCTCAAAACCAACGTACAAAAACGATTACAGGCTGGCGTACTCCGATAAGGAAAAAGCAAAAACTGAGGTAAAGCCAGCATACAAAAAGAAATATGCGCCCGCATATACTGCTGAAAACAAACTAAATCTGAACATTGCCACGGCTCCACAACTGCAAAAAATAAACGGGATTGGGCCTGTACTCTCAGAACGAATTGTGAAATATAGAGACTATCTTGGCGGATTCACATCCAATGATCAGATACGAGAAGTATACGGCCTGAAGCCTGAAATGGTAGAAAAATTATCCGAAATCACCTTTATCGAGGGTGGCATAGTTGCAATCGAACTTAACACAGATTCTATCAAACTTTTGGCTGCTCATCCTTATATTGATTACAAATTGGCCAGATCAATCATCAATTATCGCAAGGTTCACGGCAACTATACAGCCCCAGAGGAGTTATTACCACTGAAGTTGATGACAGATAGCCTCTATCAAAAATTATATCCCTATATTTCTAAAAGTCAGTAAACTCTGAATGGAGAAAATACTTCAGTCATATCTAAGAAGGCTCACAAACCTTTCGAGCAACAACCGGTCTCTGCTTTTCCTGAGGTTGATCTCCGATCAATCCATTGACCTTCATGAATTTGACCATACGCTCAACGACCCAAGCTTCAATGTGATAGAACAACTGATAGGGCAGAAAAGCAAAATACCGCTGCTCAATGAGATTGATACGCATGACGATAAAGCCAACAAGACATCTCAGAAACTTAAGAAAATTGATCGGATTGAAAAGTTTATTTACCAGGAGCGTGGAGCCCGAGACCTATATGTAGGCTGGCCATTTGTCAGAGGGAAATTTGGAGACAATACACTGGTGCGAGCTCCTCTTATATTCTTTCCTGTACATCTGCATCTGGAGAACAACAAATGGTACCTGAAGCAACGAGAAGATGTAAACATCACTTTCAACAAGACTTTTCTTCTGGCCTACGCTTACTACAACAAAGTCTCTCTTGCAGATGACCTCATTGAGCGAACGCTCAATGACCTGGATGATGACGCCATGGTGTTCCGCACCCGGCTTTACGAAGTGCTAAAGTCCAGTAACCTTGAGATTAACTTCAATCAGGAGAACTTTCTGGACAAGCTTTCTCCTTTTAAAAACTTTAAAAAATCAGAACTCGAGGAGTCTGAAAAAACCGGCAATTTAAAACTCTATCCTGAAGCTGTTTTGGGTATCTTTCCTCAGGCAGGGTCGTACCTGGTTCCGGATTATGTCAAACTGCTGGAGGAAGATGGGGTAAAAGACATTGCGGATTTTTTCGTGGAGCGAAAAAAAGATAACCCTGAAGACGAGAGCAAAGCGAAGTTTTCTGATAAGGTAAAAGAGGAAACCACGTTTACACCTTTCGCTACTGACGCCTCGCAGGAACGAGCCATCCACCTCATCAAAAAAGGCAACTCCCTGGTGGTTCAGGGGCCTCCTGGAACCGGAAAATCACAGCTCATCAGTAACCTCATCTGCGACTATATTGCCCGAGGCAAGAATGTCTTATTGGTTTGCCAAAAAAAAGCCGCCCTTGATGTGGTTTATAATCGACTCAAGTCGAAAGCCATGCACGACTTTGTGGGATTGGTCCATGATTTTAAGAATGACAGGAAAGACATTTTTGAGCAGGTAGCCAGACAGGTTGACAATGTTGATAGCTACAAGCAAAAAAACAATGGGCTTGACGCCATTTACCTGGAGCGCACTTTTCAGCAATCCAGCAGAAAAATAGATCAGGTAGTAGAAGAGCTTGATGACTTCAAAAAAGCACTATACGACGAATCTGAATGTGGAAAATCCGCTAAAGAGCTTTATCTGATCTCCAATCCAGAAGATAAATTCATTCCTCTCAATCAGGAGTATCGGCAGTTTCACTACAACAGGATGCCGAAATTTACGCAGCAGATCAAACAATATCTCGATTATCACGGCCGCTTTGGAGATGATAATAATTTCTGGGCGCTAAGGCCAGACTACAGCTCATTTGGTGCCTCGGAATTAACCATTCTAAAGGACATTCTAGATGAGACCCGAAACTTCCAAAACCAACTCAAAGAGGAATCGAGTGAGTTTCTGAACTCACCGGTGGACTATGAAACCTGTCTGCACTTTCTGACTCACAAAGAGAGTATAGAGCAACTGGCCGTAAATCTGGATAATGAGCTGGTATTCCAGTATTACCAGCTCATGCAGTCTAACGAAACCGAACGTCCGCCATGGTTATCTGACCTTGAAAAAGTCACCTTACAATGCTTCAAAGGCGCAGGAGTAGAAAAGTCCCTGCCTTCAAAGGATCTGGGTCGCTTTCAGGAGGCACTCGAAAGTGCCATAATGGCCAGAAAAGGACTCTTTCGCTGGCTCAAGTGGCGACTTTTTTCTAAAGACAAAATTTTCGTAACCCGTGTTTTGGTCGCCAATAATCTTAAAAGCAATAAGGAGGGTTTTGAAATACTGCTCAACAGAATCGATAATCGCCTAAATTTCGAGCACATTCTTTCCCGCATTCAAGATACAAAGTGGCTCATAGATTTTCCGAAAGGCTTTCGGGTAATAGACATCCAAAACTGGTTTTTCTATCAAAAATTGGCTTTCAAGTCTAATGACCTGTCGAACAGTATTCGTACTCTGGCTGATTTTGCACCTCATAAAAACCACACACGCGAGTCGTATGTCAGTGTAATCAAGCGACTAATTGAGTTTTTGGAAAAAGTCCCCGTTCAAACTCAGCTATGGAGTAGATACCTCAACGAAAAGCAAATCCGAGCACTTATGCTTGGCAAGGAGGACATAGAGCACCACAAAAAGCAACTCAGCCGCGATTTTGATGCTTTCGTTGAGTTTGACCGTATAAAAGGGACTTTCACCACCGGTGAAAATAAAATTGTGTCTGAGTTGATCTCCAAAGAAGATGTCGAAAACGATCAGGTTATTGCAGTATTCACCAACAGCGTGGCGCTTGCCTGGCTAGACCATATAGAATCAAAATACCCCATTCTCAGGGCTGTGTCTTCTTTGAAACTCGATCATCTGATTCAGGAACTGCAAGAATCCATAGCTCAAAAACGCGAGATCAGTGAGGAAATACTTTTGCTCAAAGCACGGGAAAAAACCTACAGTGATCTGGAGTATAACCGCCTCAATAATCTGATTACCTATCGTGATCTTTATCATCAGGTGACCAAAAAGAGAAAGGTCTGGCCGATACGCCGAGTGATTTCACAATTCAGAGAAGAATTATTTGCCATTTTGCCTTGCTGGATGGCATCTCCAGAGTCGGCCTCTGCCATTTTCCCAATGGAAGAAATTTTCGATCTGGTCATCTTCGACGAGGCTTCTCAGTGCTTTGCGGAACGTGGTATTCCGGGCATGTATCGTGGCAAGCAGGTGGTGATAGCCGGAGACAGTAAGCAACTGCAACCAAACGACCTGTATCGGGTAAGGTGGGAAGATGATGATGACGATGACACTCCAGAGTTGGAGCTGGATTCGCTTCTTCAGCTTGCTAATCAATATCTGCCAGAAGTCAGTCTGGAAGGCCACTATCGCAGCAAGTCACTGGATCTAATAGAGTTTTCAAATCAACATTTTTATGATGGGAAACTCAAACTCCTGCCCGACTTTGATGTCATGCAAAAACCCACATCGGCCATTCATTATATGAAAATAGACGGCATTTGGGAGAACAATATCAATCATGAAGAAGCTGTAGAAACTGTAAAGTTGGTTTCGCGTCTGCTGACCGAGCAGCCAAACAAGGAAGTTGGTGTGGTGACATTCAACGCCCGTCAGCAGGGTTATGTAATGGATCTGCTCGATGAAGAAGTGGAGAAATCGGGATTGAGGATTCCGGAATCCTTTTTCGTCAAAAACATAGAAAACGTGCAGGGTGACGAAAAAGACATTATCATTTTCACTACGGCATACGCCAAAGACAAAACAGGAAAAATACATCTCAAATTTGGTAGCCTTAATGTAGCTGGAGGGGAAAATCGCCTGAATGTGGCTGTGACCAGAGCCAGAGAAGAAATATATGTGATTACCAGCCTGATGCCGTCTGAACTAAAGATAGAAAGTGTCAAAAATCCTGGTCCGAAACTGCTTCGTGATTATCTGGATTATGCACATCAGGTGAGTGAGGGCAAATGGAAACCACAGCCAAAAAACAACCATGACCACAGCCGTGACTGGTTCTTGAAGCACAAGTTGGCGGCAAAAATCCCTCAGGCCGAAGTATATGAGGAGTTGCCTTTTGCCGACCTGACTTTGAAATCAAATGGACGGTATTCTGGCCTTATTTTGACTGATGATGATCTTTTCTATGAGACCATTTCATCAAAAGAAACATACAGCTACCGCTACGACCACTTTACGGAAAAGCACTGGCCTTATGTTCAGTTTTACAGCCGTGAGTTTTGGATCGATCAGGCTCTCGCCAAAGAGAAACTGGATAAATTCCTACACAGGATTACTCCGGCATAGCAAGCTCCACCCTAGCGCCCACGGCAGCAATATTTGGCAGGCTATCGGTACGCATATATTGCTGAAATGAAATGCTGTAAGCTCCTGGATTTTCGAACTTATAGTTCTCCAAAATGAGCTGCTGGTGATCAAATACATCGCCCAGTCCGCTCCCCAGAGGAGCTCCCGTTTTTGGGTCAAAAAAATGAATGTTTACCAAATCCGCATTCACTTCTTTATCGGTAGAGTCTCTTAGAGAATACCTATAATACAGGTTATAGTAGGTGTATTCAGACGTATGCGTAAAATTTGAATAAATGTTATACGGCATGGTGCTTTCGCCTATTTCAAAATTGAAAACCATAAGCGAGTCCACGTACCAAAATTCAGTATCAACATTGTGGTTCTCTTCATATAGTCTTCGCTGATCACATGAAACCAGGCAAATACCAAAAACAAGAATTAGCAAATATTTCATGAGGCAGGCTTGTCGTTTTTAGGTCCTTGGTTTTGGTTCTGATTTTTATTTCTGTTTTTATTTCTCCTCTTGTTTTTAGGCCTATTCTGTCCTTGCCCCTTGTTTTGAGCCTGGTTTTCATTTTTGCCTTGTGGCGAATTCTGTTTGGGTACCTGCTCCTGAGGTTTGTCACCAGTATTGCGATTCCGGTTTTTGTTAAACTTCTTTTTCTTCCGTTTTTTATTCTTATTACCGCCCGCAAATTTCTTGTCCATCGCCTCCAGGTCGCTATTGAGAATTCCGTTATCCACCTCTTGCTCCTCTTCATCCAGTAGCAGCGACACAGGTTTCTTGCCCTCTTTATTCAGAGCCAAAATCTCATTAACACGATCCGTATCCAAGGGGTACCAGCTGTTTTCATCGTCATAGCCGAACCACATAATCTTGCGAAAAATATCGGTTTTTTGAAGTCTGGCAGAGCCCTTTTCTGTGAGCAAAGGCTTATCTATTTTAGGGATTTCATTGAGCGCATCCATGTAAGTGTCGAGCTCATAGTTGAGGCAACACTTGAGCCTGCCACATTGCCCACTTAGTTTGCTGGGGTTCAATGACAGGTTTTGATAGCGAGCGGCCTGGGTACCCACACTTTTGAATTCGCTGAGCCACGTAGAGCAGCACAGCTCACGACCGCAAGAGCCTATTCCCCCCAGACGAGATGCTTCCTGCCGTAAACTGATCTGGCGCATTTCTACACGAATCCTAAACTCTCCTGCCAGTCTTTTGATCAATTCACGAAAATCCACCCTATCCTCCGCAGAGTAATAGAAAGTAGCCTTGGTGTTATCCGCCTGAAACTCGACATCTGTCAATTTCATACCCAGCTTCAGATCTTCTATGATCTGACGGGTACGATACAGGGTCGGCATTTCCCGGTTTTTTACTTCGCGGTATTTTTCCAGGTCGCGCTGAGATGCGACCCGGTAGATTACCCTGATTTCATCGTCATTTTTGACTTTCTTCTTGCGCATCTGCAAGCGAACCAGCTCCCCTTGCAGTGAAACATGACCAAGATGATGACCGTTTGGCACGTCCACCATCACAGCATCACCTGTTACTAAATCAAGATTCTGATTGTTTCTGAAAAATTCTTTGTGCCCGTTCTTGAAGCGAACTTCCACAATATCAAAATGCTGCTCTATGGGTTTTTCCATGTGAGACAGCCAGTCAAACACATTCAACTTGTTGCACCCACCCGAGCTACAGCCGCCATTATTTTGGCAGCCCTTTACTTCTCCATCCTCACTTGTTACTCCACACGAAGAACATCCCATTGCTTACATTTTTAGATCAACTACCAAATATAATCAACTAGCCCTGAAAGATATAAGCGAAATGCAGGAGTTAGAATCTTACCCCTTCAAGTAGTCTGTGATTGTTGCATTTTCACTGCGCTATTGGCCCAGCTCCTGCAAGTCGAAACCAATATCTTTTCTGAAGGTCTTGCCAGACCAGTTGGTCAGTGATACGCCCTGGTAGCTCCTTGTAAGTGCCTCACCCATGTTTTTGCCCAGGCCGGTCATAGCTATGACTCTACCACCATTGGTAAGCAGTTTATCTCCATCGGATTTGGTTCCAGCATGAAATGGAATCGCCAGTTTTATCTCATTTTTGAAGGTGATTTCACGCCCCTTTTCATAGCTCCCCGGGTAGCCCTCAGACACCATCACTACCGTGGTGGCACTATACGGTTGAAATTCAATTTTTTTATCCGCCAGATTTCCTTCTGCCGTTGCAATGAGCAATTCCATCAGATCCGACTTGATGCGAGGCATCACCACCTCGGTTTCAGGATCACCCATTCGCACATTGTACTCAATGACCTGTGGTTCGCCACCATCGTTCATCAGGCCAAAGAAAATGAAACCATGGTAGTCCATTCCTTCTTCTCTGATTCCCCTCACAGTTGGTTCTATCACTTTTTTCACCACCTTGTCCATGAAGAATTTATCCGCAAAAATAACAGGCGAAACCGCTCCCATGCCTCCTGTGTTTGGGCCTGAATCTTTCTCGCCTATTCGCTTATAATCCTTGGCTTCTGGCAAAACAACGAAATCCTTCCCATCGGTAAGGACAAAAACAGACAGCTCGATACCGGACAAAAACTCTTCTATCAAGACTCGGGCACTGGCCTCTCCAAATCGCTTGTTTGTGATCAGGTCGTCCAGGTTATCCTTCGCTTCCTGCAGGTTTTCTGTGATCAACACACCTTTACCTGCTGCCAGACCATCAGCTTTCAAAACATAAGGTGGCTTTAAAGTTTCCAAAAAGGCATAACCATCCTCCAGATTGGATGCATCAAAAGTCTTTGATCGTGCCGTCGGCACGCCGTACTTATTCATGAAATCCTTAGAGAATTCTTTGCTTCCTTCGAGTTTGGCACCATGGGCTGAAGGGCCAACAATGAGTAAGCCTTTGAGTTCTTCGTCAGCCTTTAAGGCATCTACCAAACCTTTTACCAAAGGCTCTTCCGGGCCAACTACCAGCAAATCAATTTGATTGGCGTGAATGGCAGATTTCACTTCTGACACATCACTCACATTGATATCTAGGTTAGTGGCCACATCCGGAGTGCCGCCATTCCCGGGAGCAACAAATACTTCATCGCACAGTGGACTTTGTTTTACCTTCCAGGCTATGGCATGTTCTCTACCCCCTGCTCCTATTATCAATACTCTCATTGGAAAATCTCTTTAAGCATAAAAAAACCGCCCAAAAATAGGCGGTCTAAATATATAATACCACGAAAGGTGGGGTTTAATGTGCGTACTCCGACATAAACTTGATACGCATGAGTCTTACCTCATCTTCCGAGTAAAATTCTCCGAGCTCATCCATGGCCACTTTGATATCATCCGTTTCTGCACTCAAAAAATAGTCGTATAAGTCATCCTGTCTGTCATCATCCAGCACATGATCAATATAGTAGTCCAGATTGAGTTTGGTACCACCATAGCATATATGCTCTATCTCGGTGATGAGGTCATCATACTTCATGTTTTTGGCATCCGCTATGTCATCCAAATCTATTTGCTTGTCTATCTGCTGTATGATGAAAATCTTGTTTTTAGACTTTAGTCCAGCAGATTTTACAAGCACGTCTGATGCCGTGATTATATCATTATCTTCAACATATTTTTCAATCAACTCCAAAAACGGCTTACCAAATTTTCTGGCTTTGCTCTCGCCAACCCCGACAATCTTAATGAGGTCATCTATGGTCGTTGGATACATGGTGGCCATCTCTTCTATCGAAGGATCCTGAAAGATCACATAAGGCGGAATATCTTTCTGGTGTGCAACTTTCTTTCTGAGCTGCTTGATCATGTCAAACAGCACCTTATCGTAAGCCGTGGTATTGACCACTTCTTTCTCTATTTCTTCCTCTTCTCCTTCGGTTTCATATTCATGATCCTTGATCAGCATGACCTTATATTGATCAGTAAGGAATTTTTGTCCCTTT
This sequence comes from Cyclobacteriaceae bacterium, assembly GCA_039944535.1. Taxonomy (GTDB): domain Bacteria; phylum Bacteroidota; class Bacteroidia; order Cytophagales; family Cyclobacteriaceae; genus JAMZMI01. The sequence goes on along the minus strand of JBDUYP010000007.1, from coordinate 410,178 downwards.
TCGGAAACCAGAAAAACTCCGGGATGTTCAATGTCCTTCATCAAAAACTCATTGAGGAGTGTCTGACGAATGACCGACTTCCAATGGTGGTCATCTTGATCGCTACCCGTGGAGAAAACATCCAACTTGTCGTGAGAATAACTCTCCACATGAGGGGACTTGATCCCACGAAGGACTTCTGATATGTGATTGAGATTAAACCTTTGGTTGGTAGCAATGACCGCCTTTATCACCTTTTTTATGTCTTCAGTTCCTTCAAATGCAGGGCGCTCATGCATACAGTTATCACAAGCCTCGCAGTTATCTGCTTTGTACACCTCACCAAAATAGTGCAGTAGCTGCTTTCTTCTACAAACCGCTGATTCAGCATACATGGCCATCTCTTCCAGTAGCATCTTCGCATTTTCCCGCTCGGCTACCGCCTTGTCTTTGCTAAACTTCTCCAACTTGAGGATATCATTGTAGCTATAAAACATGATACACTTACCCATCAATCCATCTCTACCAGCTCTTCCGGTTTCCTGATAGTAACCTTCAATGGATTTGGGCGCATCATAATGAATCACAAACCGCACATCGGGTTTGTCAATACCCATTCCAAACGCGATAGTAGCCACAATCACATCTACGTCCTCATTGAGAAAAGCATCCTGATTGCCCATTCTTTCCTTGGCTTCCATCCCGGCATGGTAGGGTGCCACTTTCACTCCATTTACTTTCAGAAAACCAGCGATTTCTTCTACCTTTTTTCGGCTCAGGCAATACACAATACCAGACTCACCTTTATGCTCTTTGACTATACGGATGAGTTGCTTTTTCGCTTGTTTTTTGGGTTTTACCTCATAAACCAGATTGGTTCTATTAAAAGAAGACTGGAAGACAGATGCATCTTCCATATTGAGGTTTTTCTGGATGTCTGCCTGTACCTTGGGTGTAGCTGTAGCAGTCAGTGCTACAATTGGAATATCACCAAGTTCTGCTATAATAGATTTGATTTTTCGGTATTCGGGCCTGAAGTCATGCCCCCACTCAGAGATACAATGTGCCTCATCCACAGCCGTAAATGAAATGTTTGATGCTTTTAAGAATGCTATATTGTCAGGTTTAGTAAGTGACTCTGGCGCAACATAGAGCAGCTTCACATCTCCAGACAAGGTTTCCTTTTTTACCCTGTTGATCTCCGTTTTGTTTAACGTAGAATTAAGGAACCGCGCGTTGATGCCGACAGCATTCATCTGATCCACCTGATTTTTCATCAAGGCAATGAGTGGAGATATGACAATAGCTGTACCCTCCTTTATGATCGCTGGTAGCTGATAACAAAGTGATTTGCCCGCCCCTGTCGGCATAATGACGAAGGTATTTTTGCCCTCCATAACATTCTCGATTATAGCTTTCTGGGTTCCCCTGAAGCTATCATAACCAAAAACTTTTTTGAGCGTTTCTTTCAACTCATTGATTAATGTAGTATCCATCAATTCTGATTGGGTCTATTACTGAAATTAATAAAAATCGATGTTAATAATTAGATAACGAGAAATTAAATGGCTCGTAATCCATAAAAAAACCTCCTAAAAGCAGAAGTTAGGATTCTCATATATTTGCGGACTAATTTGGAACCACTATTAAATAAAGATACAAAGCTTATCCCACATGAGTAACAATATTCACATCGTAATAATGGCTGGTGGAACCGGCACCAGATTTTGGCCTTATAGCAGAAACAATAAACCAAAACAATTTATTGATGCGCTAGGAACCGGTCGATCTTTTTTGCAGATGACTTATGACAGATTTAAAGGATTTGTGCCAGATGAAAATGTATGGGTGGTCTCGAATGAAATTTATGGTGACTTACTTGCAGAGCAGTTACCAGAAATTCCTAATGAAAATATCCTTCTGGAGCCAGCCAAGCGAAATACTGCTCCCTGTATAGCCTACGCAGCATATAAGATTCGAGAAAAAGATCCTGATGGTGTGATGGTAGTGCTTCCTTCGGATCATGTCATATTCAAAGAAGCGGCCTTTCTGAAAGTAATTAAAACCGCAATCGATGGATGTGATGATTCTAATCTGGTGACCATAGGTATAAAACCAAATAGGCCTGAAACCGGATATGGATACATCCAATACGACGATGAGTCAGGAAGCAAGCTTAATGCAGTTAAAACCTTTACGGAAAAACCAGATATTGATTTGGCCGAAAAGTTTATTCAAAGTGGAGACTTTGTCTGGAATGCGGGCATTTTCGTATGGTCGGTAAAGTCTATTATCTCTGCTATGGAAAAGTATCAACCAGAACTTGCTGATACCTTTAGCGAAGGAAAAGACTACTTCTTCCAGCCGGAAGAAAAGAGTTTCATAAAGAAAGCATACTCCCACTCCAAGAGTATTTCAATTGACTATGCGGTCATGGAGAAGTCACCAAATGTAAAAGTAGTGCTGGGTGATTTCGGATGGTCAGATTTGGGGTCATGGAATGCGCTACACGAGATCAAAGAAAAAGACGATAATCAAAATGTGGTAGAGGCAGACGCCATGCTTTACGACAGCAAAGACAATTATGTGATCAGCAAAAATGATCGACTGGTTGTACTACACAAGATGGAAGGTTATCTCGTTGCAGATTTTGAAGATGTACTCTTAGTGTGTAAGAAAGACGACTCAGGAGTTTTTAGAGACTTTGTGAATGACGTAAAGCTTGAAAAAGGTGAAAAGCTAATTTAAGCTCTCTGACAAGAGGCTTCATAAAGTATCATTCCTGCGGCAGCCGAAACATTGAGAGAGGCGATTTTTCCTGTCATTGGAATTTTGGCAACCTCATCACTAAGCCCGAGAAGTTCTTCTGAAACGCCATCTTCTTCATTACCCATAATGATAACTGCGGGTAGTACCAGATCGGTTTTTTGAAGCGGCTTATTCCCTTTTTCTGAGCACGATACTATGTTCAGACCGGAATCTTTCATGAGCTTCACAGCATCGATAAGGTTCCGCTCCCGGCAAACGGGGATAAAATTCAATGCTCCTGCTGAGGTCTTCACGGCATCAGCATTGATCTGAGCTCCGTTTCGGGTAGGTATCACGATCGCATCGGCACCCATACATTCGGCGGATCGAGCAATAGCACCAAAATTCCGAACATCGGTAATTCTGTCAAGTGCCAAAATCAATGGAGTTCGTCCAGCCTCAAATATCGCTGGAATAACCTGCTCCAGTGTGTGGTATTGCACCGGAGAGACAAAAGCCACTACGCCCTGATGGTTTTTCCGTGTAAACTTATTGATCTTCTCCAGCGGCACATGCGAGACAGGTATGGTATATTGATGTGCCAGCGCCTGTAGCTGCTTCACCAGATCTCCCTTCAACCCTTTTTGTAGAAAAATCTTTTCCAGATCTTTCCCCGATTCAATAGTCTCGATTACTGCCCGGATACCGAAAATGAAATTTTCTAATTGTCTTGCCATGATTATCCTTTTCTGATTCCCCCTACTTGCTCATACCACATGTTTTCGTAATCCATGTTTCGCCTCAGGGAATAAAATGAAGGTGCAAAGAGAGTCGAAATCCTAATGAATTCAAACTCAGGGCCATCTATATATTTCCACACTTCACTACTCCTGGTTCTAATAACCTCATCAGGTTTTCCATATACCACATAGAGCATGCCGCGATCCGTTTTCCAACCCCGGCGATAATCCGTAAAGAGCATATTGCTTTCCTCTACTTTCGAATAAAAAGATTTGATCGCTACCTTGGCCCGATACTTCGTGCCATATGTATTGATCCAAAACCGTTCGAAAACCGACTTGGTATCAATGCCCGAATTGAGAGACTTATTTTCACTCTCCGTGGTGATGTATTGAAGCGGGCCTATGAGCTCCTCAACCCTTTTAGTTTCGGGGTAATAATAAGGCACTTTCAAAAGCGTGACGCCAGCCTGCGAAAGAGAATCTCTCTGAATCAGATAAAAATTATCGGCCGTGATATCCGCCAATGAGCCAAGAAACATGTAAGAACTATCTATATCAATCGTGGGTGCCAAGGGGCCCATCTGACCCATTGGAGGATCAGCACCTTTGAACGGTTGAGAATATTGGTAAACATGGAGGATCCCATCAGACTCTTGAAAATTCATATCCTCAGCCCTCACGTATGGATCAAGAATAGGCAAACCATCACGATCGATTGGATAAAAATCCGGGATGTCCTTTGAGGTATTTATAGTCACATCATACACATAAGAGTATTCAGTCTTCGGATTATAAAAACTTACTATCAGTAATTCCTTATTTTGATTTTTTTCAAACATCATCTTCACGGTAGTTCTTCGATTTTCCACCCTTAGTGTGTCTACTGAGAGGCTTGTAAGCGTGTCATGAACTTCGGTCTGATAGCTTTTTTGGGACAAAAAATAAGTAGCCCAGCCTGATGCCGAATCGGCCTTAACTTCATAAAAGAGTGCAAGCTTTTCCTCCTCATCAATCAGCCGGTATTTCAACCGAATTGGCGAGTTGATATCATACACATAGGCCATATTGATCTGGGTAAGATCCAGGGCTAAAGATTGCAATGCCAGCAAAACCAGTGGCAAGAAAAGTTTGAGTTTTTTGTAAGCCTTCATTTGGGTGAAAAAGTTAACCATAATTTGGTTTCTTTGCTGAAAAAATAAGCATGAGTGTATATACCACGGAGATAGCGTCTGATCAGATTCCCTCAGACAACCCCATACATCAACGCCTGTTAAAGGCTTATCATGTAGCTGTGCCTTACATTTCCGGCGATTTACTAGAGCTGGGCTGTGGGGAAGGAAGAGGTGTGGAGCTTTTGGCACCTAAAGCAAAAACCTATCTCGGTTTAGATAAAATCAGTGAAATCATTGGCGGTTTGAAAACTAAACATCCTCAGTATGATTTCGAAAGTAGTGTTTTTCCTCCTATGAATATTGCCGACAATTCGTTTGATACGATTGTCACATTTCAGGTAATAGAGCACATCAAAAATGACGAGCTATATCTGAAAGAAATACATCGCATTCTGAAACCCGGAGGCACAGCACTCATCTCAACACCCAATATAAGAATGACGCTTTCGCGAAATCCGTGGCATCAGCGCGAATACACGGCAGACGAACTAAAAGCATTGGCGGCCAAGTATTTTGAGTCGGTAGATATGAAAGGAATAGCCGGAAGCGAAAAAGTGATGAAATACCATGAAGAAAATCGTGCCTCTGTCAATAAAATAATGAAGTATGATTTTCTGAACCTTCAGTATAGATTACCAGCTGCCCTGCTGCGCATTCCTTACGATTTTCTAAACAGAAGAAACCGCAATTCCTTGCAGGATCAGGACAATGAACTGGTACTTTCAATCAATCAGGATGACTATTTTTTGAGGGAGCAAAATGAGGAGAATTTAGACTTGTTTTTAATCGTAAAAAAGTAAACAAATTGGTCGTTTTTGGAGTTAATTAAAGTAGTTATTAACAGTTAAAAACCGAAACAAAAATGGCTAACGAGAAATTGAATACAGAGCTCAATCAACTATTGAGCGATTTTCATATTTACTACCAAAACACCCGCGGATTCCACTGGAACATTAAGGGTAAAAAGTTCTTCGAACTGCATGTGAAATTTGAAGAACTATACACTGAAGCTCTTACCGCAATCGATGAGATAGCGGAAAGAATGCTGGCAATCGGTGGGGCTCCCCTACACACCTTCGAAGATTATCTGAAGACCTCAAAACTCACGGTGTACAAAGGAGTATCTGAAGACGTGTCGACTGTAGAAGCAATAGTGTCAACGCTTGGCGAGATTGTAAAGCAAGAGAATGTGGTGAAAGAAATAGCAGCCGAAGCTGGCGACAGTGAAACCGAAGACATGATGATTGCGCTGATCAATCAACAACAAAAACACATTTGGATGTTCAATTCCTGGTTAGGCTAAAAGCTAAACATGGTTTGATGTGCTAGGATTTGAAGTACCTGTCATACCAGCGCTGGAAAACCAGCAACGACCAGATTTGAATATGAACATCCCCGGGATCAAGCGAATATAATTTTTGCTTGATCCTTTTTATTTCTGCCCATTCAAAAATCCCCTGCTCTTCGATCCGCGCCTGATCAAATACCAACTGATCCAGCTTCCCTTTTAGCTCCTTTCTAAACCAACTCAAAAGTGGCACTTCAAATCCATGTTTGGGTCTGGTAAATAGCTCCTCTGGTAAATACTCACGAAACGCTTCTCTCAAAATTATCTTTCTGTACTTGCCTGATATTTTGAAATCCCCCGGGATACTAAAAGCAAATTTTACAACCTCCGGATCAAGGAAAGGCACCCTTACCTCCAGTCCATTGGCCATGGACATTCTATCTACTTTGGTCAGCATGTCTCCTTCCAGCACAAGCCTCGAGTCATTGGCCAGCATACTATTGATAGAGCCAGACTGAATTGAGTTTACTAATAAATCTTTCAACTCACCTAACTTATCAGCGTCCGAATGCCAGTCTGTTTTGAGCAAAGATGAAATCTTGTGGTTACTGACAAAACTCGCCAGAAACCAATATTTCTCGCTTTCACTCATCTTAAGTAGCGTTGCAAACTTATTTAGCTTTCTTATCGTATCAGTCAGCCCCGTATACCTGGACTTGGGCAACACGCTCCAAACACCAGACATGGCACGGATAAACTTGTTTGCATTGCTATTTTCATGGCTCAGAAGCCATGCAGTATGTTTATTGTAACCGGAAAAAATCTCGTCAGCACCATCGCCAGAAAGCGCTACGGTAACGTGTTCTCTGGTTTTCCTACTCAAAATATGAACAGGCAAAGCAGATGAATCTGCAAAAGGCTCATCTATGTAGTCCAGAACCTGATCTACCTCCGCCAGAAGGTCATCATTGGAAAGTGAGAACGTATGATGATCTGTTTTGTATTTGTCGGCTACAAGATGTGCGTATTGAGTTTCATCAAAATATTGATTGTCTTTGAACCCTATGCTGTAAGTCTTCAGGCCTGAAACCTGCTCACTGGCCAACGCCACGATGACGGATGAATCGATACCGCCACTTAGAAATGCACCCAGAGGAACATCTGAAACCAGCCGCTTATGAACAGCCGAGCGAAGAACATCCTGAAGTTTCTTTTTTGCAGAAGAATAATCTGTTTCGGAAGGAGAACCATACGGTATTTCATAATACTTTTTGAGCTCCACTTTCCCTTCTTTTATGGTCATCAGCTGCCCAGGCAGGAGTTTTTGCACACCCTGAAAAATGGTTTTAGGAGCAGGTATGTAAGTCAGCTGAAAGTAAAGATGAAGCGACTCTTTGTCTATCTCCTTTGGTATGCCAAAGGCCAAAAGCGATTTCATCTCCGAAGCAAACAACACCTTGTTTTCGTCTTGCAAGAAATACAGTGGCTTGATCCCGAAGCGATCTCTGGCCACAAACAACGACTGCTCGCCCGCATCGTAAATTGCGAAAGCAAAAAATCCATTTAATTTTTCCAAACAAGCCTCACCCCAAACGATATAGGCCTGTAGCAGTACTTCGGTATCAGACTCGGTATGAAAATTTACGCCAGCATCTGACAACTCCTTTTTCAGTTCTCTGAAGTTGTAAATCTCTCCATTGAACACAATTCTATGACGTCCTGAAGGATCAACCATGGGTTGATTTGCCTCTGCCGAGGTATCGATGATCGATAGCCGCCTGTGTCCCAGACCCACCGTATCGTCAAACCACGAGTTATGGGCATCAGGGCCTCTGCTTTGCAGCCTTTGTGTGGCTTCTTCCAGATGGATTAGATGTACCCTGCCTATGGGATTAAAAGCGAAAATTCCTGTAATGCCACACATATTCCGTTAAATTTATGGAGTAATTATCAACTGATCAGAATATCTGGGAAATTGAATAGAATAATAACAATACTCCTCATCTCACTGTCCGTCTTGAGCACTGTAAAAGGACAGAGCAGAAAAAAACAAAAAAGAATAGACCTGGTAGTAGCCGAGGCAAGAACATACATCGGAACACCCTATGTGTGGGGCGGCTCATCTCGCGGAGGGGTGGACTGCTCTGGACTAATCTATAACTGCTACAGGAAGATAGGCGTGAAGCTCCCACGAACGGCTGAGCAACAATCCAAAATAGGAAATAGCAAAAGCTGGGGGTCCGTCAGACCAGGAGATATCGTTTACTTCAAGTTTAAAGAGAAGCGAAACAAATGGTATCACAGTGGGCTCATCATCTCCGTAGATGGTGACAATATCAAATTCATACATGCTTCGAGCTCCCGCGGCGTGGTAGAGTCAAACCTCAACAGTGACTACTACAAAAAGAATGTAAAGAAGTTTAGAAGGGTGATATAGGTAATCTACTTTTCTGCTGTCTCTCTTTTCTTTAATAAATAATGATAGACATTTTGATTGCCTACAGTTATCACATAGGCATCTACGTAATCATATCCATTTTTACTCATAAAGTTAAGAGCATCAATCATAGAGTTGAGTGTTAATAACCGACCATTACCATCTAAAATTTGTGTATCTACCCCAGAAAAAAATTTATCCTCTTGCCCAAAATCAATTTGGATTGTCACCTTTGAACTAAGAAACTTAGCGGTTCCAACTATCTGAACATATTCTACATTAATTTCTGACAATGGAATCCCGTTCACGGTAGCCTTTTGTTTTTGTGAATACCTATCCACTATCTTCACACCGCTACCTAATAAATACTCTACTACACCATCTTTAGGCTCATCATAAAATATTACAGCCTCAATTTCATGAAATTTATAAGCTTGCTTAAAGCCATTAAGAGTGTTCTCTCCAAAACCTTGAAATTTATCATCAACGAACACCTCTTTGTCATCAGATCTCAGATGAACCTTCATTGTTTGCGAAACTGCATTATCAGATAAAAAAAGAAACCCCGCAATGAACATCACAATTGTTAAAATCTGATAACTCTTCATATCACCATAATTTGTCTTATTCCTGGAAAATTTGTTACAAATAAAACATTATTAAACAAACACAAAAAAAGGTCAAGAACTTTCATCCTTGACCTTGCTATGTGGAGCATATCGGATTCGAACCGATGACCCCTACGCTGCCAGCGTAGTGCTCTAGCCAGCTGAGCTAATGCCCCGTGTCTTTCACCCTACGCTCAGTAGAATGATTATTCGAGGAGGCGAATTTAACCGAAATTTTAAAAATACCAACTGACAAGTCCACCGGACTAATTCAAATTCCACTTGATTCCTAGATAAAACTCACGTCCGTGGATGGGCGCGTAGGAGTAAGATGTATCGAAATTGCTACTGAAGCCCATTGGAGCGTTTGGGTCATTGAAGCCGACGAGTGGAGAATAAGACTGAGTGAAATTAAAAATATTCTGAACTCCAGCATAAACATCAAATCCTGCTTTCAAACCTTTGTTAAGCTGAAAATTTTGAATCGAAAAAGGACGTGACCGGGTAGGACGCGACTCGTCTAGTGGGTTTCCCTCAGCGTCCAAATCATAAACTTCAGGAAGCGCCATGGTGCCAGTCACATTGCAGGTGTAGGCCATGCTTAATTTCCACTTTTTAATCTGATAGTTGGCAGTGAAAACACCACTCCAAACCGGTGAAAACTCAATTCTTCGTTTTCGTTCGACTCCCAGACTATCGCGCTCTGTTTCGTTGGCATCTTGCACGTTTAAGCCCAGATTTATGGCTAGCGGAAAGCCGAACTCCTGAGCAACGTTGAGGCTCACACCTCGTGTGATGGCATGTCCTGATGAGTTTTCATAAAGGATCGCAGACGGGTCATCGTAATCGGGAATAATTTTATTAGAGAAGTATGTGAAAAATGCATCTGCATCGACGCTTCCCTGACTGTTGCCCAGCGTAAAGATGTGGTTGGCATTTAATGAGAAGTTGTACGAACGCTCAGGCTGCAATGCCTCTGCAATCACAACTTCTCTCTGCCCGGATAGGAACGCATGATCCTCAGTAAAGAGATTTACCACACGAAATCCTGTACCGAAATTTGATCGGAAAGTAGTCCATTGTCCGAGTCTCACTTTTGCATTGAGCCTTGGGGACAAAATCATGCCATGCTCCGCGTAATGATCGGCTCTTAATCCTCCGAGAATGGTGAAGTTCTCCGAAATACTCCACTCATCCTGAGCAAAAACACCGGGGATATATTGCCTATTTGGTTGATTATTGAATCTTAAACTGTCTGCGCTCTCCGTGGCAACCGTGTTGTCATCATAGTGCTGATATCGGGAAGTGAAGCCGGTCAAAAGCTGGTGGTCGCTGAGCTGCTTTTCCCAAATTAAGTTGGTGTAGGCTATCTTTTGATTGGCTTTGTAATGATCACTTCCATAATAGCTATCCTGAAAATGCGTACTGAATGAATAATCTAATTTCAGGCCCTCTGCAAACGCAAACCCGTAAGTACCAAAAAGCTCCACCCTGTTCGTGTAAATACTTTCTCCGTAAATGAGATCATCACCTCGCAACTGGCGGTAGTTACGATCCTGCAAAAACTCTTCCACACCATTTCGTCTATCTTCATAGTAGTATTTTGCAGATATCACAAACGGCTTCTGGCTCTTGCGCTTGATGTCCCATTTTGAAAACAACGAGATACGATCCATGCTGGCCATGTCACTAAACCCATCACCATTCACATCATCAAAGTCATTGATATATGCATAATTGAGCCCAACAAAGCCGGTGGCATTTTTCATTTTTGGCGCAAAGGCCAAATTACCAAAGGATTCCAGATGAGAGGTGCCCATAATATCCAGTGAAAGTTTTGGTTGAGTAGAAGGGTTTTTGGTAATGATATTGATAACTCCAGCCACGGCTTCTGATCCATAGAGAGTGGAGCTCGGGCCTTTGATCACCTCAAATCTATCTATGAGCATACTAGGGATGCCATTCAGTCCATAGACAGAGGCAAGGTTGCCATAGATGGGAGTGCCGTCCATAAGCACAGCAGTGTAAGGGCCGGGCAATCCATTGATGCTAATGCTATTTGTAAAGCACACCCCGCAAGCCACCACCTCCTGCACCCCACTGATTAAAGCAATGCTCTCAACTACTCCAGAAGCAGCAGCCGGCATGAACGTGTTGACATGGTCAGCGGTCATCACTTCCACCTTAATAGGTGACTGAGAAACGAAGGTAGGCTGCATGGTTCCTGTAACAACTACCGCCTCCATATCCAAAACGGACTCTACTAGACTAATATCAAAGTTTGTGGACTCAGTGTTATGACTGATGTTAAACACACCTGGTTTGTAGCCCAGAGATCGTACTTCCAACTTGTAATTGCCGTAAGGAAGATCCATGAGGTAATAGACACCATTGCCACTTGACAAGGCCCAGGTATCTTGAGATGCTACTTTCACGGTAGCTCCGGGGATTGGGTCACCGTTGATATGCACTACTCCAGAAATATCGCCACTGTTTTGTCCAAAAACTTCCACAAGGCTCAATAGGCCCAGTAGAACATATAAATAACTCCTTTTAAGCATTATCTTATTTTGTTTAAGATACAAATCTAATAATTTTTTTAGATAAGCCTAAAAATATAAAAAGACAGGGCTCAAAATGTTTTGGAACCTAAACATGGAAAATACGATTAGATAATATTGCCTAACCAAAAAATCCAAATGAGTAAATCGAATGTAAGTATTGGTCACGTTTTTAAAACCATCATATGGCCGAGAAGAAAGACAGTGGGAATCGGTCTTATTCTGATCATTTTCAGCCGGTTGGCCAGCTTGGTTCTTCCGGGAGCGAGTAAATATCTCATGGACGATGTAATCGCCAATGGAGACATGGAGATGCTTAAGAACCTGCTACTTATTGTTTTGGCAGCCATAGCCGTGCAGGCATCTACCTCGTTTCTTCTCACAAGAATACTGAGTGTAGAAGCGCAGTGGCTCATCGCTCAGCTCCGTGTAAAAGTCCAAAAGCAAATTATTTACTTACCGATCCGATTCTTTGACAATACCAAGTCGGGAGAGTTGGTGTCGCGTATCATGTCAGATGTAGAAGGCGTGAGAAACCTGGTAGGAACCGGGCTGGTTCAGCTTTTTGGCGGCACGCTCACAGCCATTATTTCTTTGGTTTTGCTGATCAACATCAGTCCGTGGATGACGCTGTATGTACTGGTGCCCGTGACCATATTTGGAGTGATCTCACTCAAGGCTTTTGGTTATATCCGACCCATATTTCGTGAACGCGGAAAAATCAACGCAGAAGTTACCGGTCGGCTAACAGAGACGCTCAACGGAGTTCGAGTGATTAAAGGGTTCAACGCGGAGCAGCAAGAGGTGAAAACATTTGAGGATGGCGTGACTCGTCTATTTCAAAATGTGAAAAAAAGCCTGACCTCCACGAGTCTGGTCACAAGCTCGGCGACTTTCCTTCTCGGATTGGCCAGTACGGGCATTATGGGAATAGGCGGTTATATGATTATCAACGATCAATTGACACTCGGAGACTTTCTGGCTTTCACACTTTACCTCGGGTTTATGATTGCCCCCATAGTGCAAATGAGCAACATCGGTAGTCAGCTGACTGAGGCTTTTGCCGGCCTTGACAGAACCGAAGAAATCATGAACATGGAGCCGGAAGATGACGGCTCAGTGAGAAACATACGTATACCTGAAATACATGGTGATATAGAATTCGACAATGTGAGTTTTGCCTATGAGGAAGAAAAAAATGTAATCAAAAATGTGTCGTTCAAAGCACCGGCTGGTTCAGTCACAGCACTTGTGGGAACCTCAGGGTCAGGAAAATCAACCATTGCCGGATTGGCTGCATCATTCCTAAATCCTGACTCAGGTACCATTCTGGTGGACGGAAACGACTTATCGAAAGTTTCGCTGGAAAGCTTTAGAAGTCAGCTGGGTGTTGTACTACAGGACGACTTCTTATTCGAGGGAACCATCAGGGAAAATATACTTTTCCCGAGACCATACTCAACAGAAGCTCAATTGCTTGAGGCTGTTAAGGCAGCACACGTAAATGAATTTACGGACAGATTTGATGACGGATTGGACACGACCATTGGCGAAAGAGGTGTGAAGCTCTCGGGTGGTCAAAAGCAACGAATCGCCATAGCAAGGGCTATTTTGAGTAATCCAAGGATACTGATATTGGACGAGGCTACTTCCAACCTGGATACTGAAAGTGAAAGCTACATTCAGGAAAGCCTTGCCACACTCATGCAGGGACGGACCTCATTTGTGATTGCCCACCGACTGAGTACGATAAGAAGAGCAGATCAAATTTTGGTCATTGAAAACGGGCAAATTGTGGAACAAGGAATGCACGATGAGTTGATCGACAAGAAAGGACGCTACTTTGATTTATATACTTATCAGGCCAGAATTTAAGATTGGCAGGATTGTGAAACCGATTGGCTGAAATCAAAAGCATGTTTTCAATTTTATGATTTAGTTTTATCGTATGATTATAGGAATAGGAGGCGTAAGCCGAGCCGGGAAAACCACATTGGCCAAAAAATTGGAAAAAGCTTTAACCAAAAAGAAAAAAACAGTCGCTGTGTTTTGTCAGGATGATTTTGTGAAACCCAAAGCAGCTTTGTCCATGATAGATGGCGTGCCGGACTGGGAACGTCCTAGCACTGTAAAGTGGGATGCACTTACCAGCAAAATAGAAAAATCAACAGCAGATGTGGTGATTGTCGAAGGGCTATTCTCCTTTTACCCAGCTTCGGTAAGGGCTCTTTTTGATAAAAAAATTTTCATAGAAATAGAAAAACCACTTTTTGAAGAAAGAAAGTCTGTTGATAAAAGATGGGACGAAGAGCCAGACTGGTATGCTGCTCATGTCTGGAAGAGCTACATGAAATACGGAAAAACCAAAGGTGCGGATGAGGATTACATTTTCGTGGATGGCTCAAAGTCTATCAATGTAGAAGAGCTCCTAAAAGAGTTACTTTAGGTCAGAACTTCCAAAACTTCGTATTTCTTGCCATTAAATTCTACTTCCTGCCCCTGTTTGGCCTGAGTGAAAATTTTTCCTAATGGAGCCACAGGTGATAGCACAAAGTATTTTTCTTCATTTGAGCTGACCATGCCCAGGCTCACCGAAATAAAGAATTTTCCCTGATTGGTCGCAAGCAGTTTGCCCAAGCCAGTATTGCCCGAACCATGACCTATTTGATCCAATACCTTTTTCAGTTTTATACTCTCGCTTAGCTGAGCAGCAGTTTTTTCCTTCTCGAGGTGAAGCATCGCACGGGCAGTTTCATACTTATCACCCGCGCTGCTTTTTGTTTCTTCACCTGACTGCTCAGAAAAGGATTTCAACTCCGCTTGAGCTTTGGCTATCCTGTCATCAACTATTCTCCTGCACTCAGCCAAAAGTGAGTCTCTTTCCTCAGTCAAAGTCATTTATAAATCAAATTTTATTCCTTGCGCCAGTGGCAATTCTGTTGAATAATTGATGGTGTTTGTCTGTCTGCGCATATATGCTTTCCACGCATCCGAACCGGACTCCCGGCCTCCACCTGTTTCTTTTTCTCCACCAAATGCTCCTCCGATTTCAGCACCCGATGTTCCTATGTTCACATTGGCGATACCGCAATCCGAACCTTGCTGAGAAAGAAACATTTCTGCTTCACGCATATTGGTCGTCATGATAGACGAAGACAACCCTTGCGGCACTCCATTTTGTATGGCGATGGCCTCATCAAGATCCTTGTATTTTATCAAATAAAGAATGGGGGCGAAAGTCTCATTTTGGACTACCTCAAAATCATTGGACACTTCGTAAATGGCCGGTTTCACATAACAACCCGACTCATAATTTTCTCCAGAAAGCACTTTTCCGGCAATGACCTCTTTTCCTCCTTCTTGCTTAATTTTCTCAATTGCAGCTTCATACATCGCCACAGCATCCTTATCAATTAGTGGTCCCACATGATTGTTTTCGTCAAGTGGGCTGCCTATTCTCAACTGCCCATAGGCTTTTGTCAAGCGCGCCTTCATATCCTCAAACAAGCTCTCGTGAATGATCAACCGGCGAGTAGAGGTACATCTTTGACCGCAAGTACCTACGGCTCCAAATACAGCTCCCGGGATGGCAATATTCATGTCAGCGTCTTCGGTAATGATGATGGCATTGTTGCCTCCCAACTCAAGTATGGATTTGCCCAGTCTTTTACCCACGGCTTCTCCCACGGCCTTACCCATACGTGTGGATCCTGTTGCCGAAATCAACGGTACTCGTGTGTCATTTGACATCTCCTGGCCAATCTCTGCATCACCGATAACGAGGCAGCTCACGCCCATGTGAACATTGTTTTTAGCAAAGATGGTTTCCACAATTTTTTGACATGCGATAGCTGTAATTGGGGTTTTCTCTGATGGTTTCCAGATACAAACATCTCCGCAAACCCAGGCCAACGCGGCATTCCATGACCAAACAGCTACCGGAAAGTTGAAGGCAGAAATGATGCCTACAATCCCCAGTGGATGCCACTGCTCATACATTCGATGAGACGCTCTTTCGGAGTGCATAGTAAGACCATATAGCTGGCGCGAAAGTCCTACAGCAAAGTCACAGATATCGATCATTTCCTGTACTTCGCCCAACCCTTCCTGGAGGGATTTTCCCATCTCATATGAAACGAGGGCTCCCAAATTATTTTTATGCTTACGCAGCTCTTCACCAATTTGTCTAACTACCTCACCTCGCTGAGGTGCAGGTGTGGTTCTCCACGTCAAAAATGCCTCCTGTGCGGCACTAACCACCTGATCATAATCTTGTTTGCTCGCCATGGTTACCGAAGCAATGGGTTTTCCATCTACGGGAGAAAATGACTCTATCTTTTTGCCGGAAGTTTCTATCCACTGATGGCCAATGGCTGCTCCGGAATTTGAGGTTGAAATTTTTAGAGATTTTAGAATCTCAGAGATGTTTGGGGTGCTATTCATCAGAATGTAAATTTTGAATTTTGGCAAATCTATACGATCAGCTACACAAAGAACCGCCAGTCATAAAAAAAGCCAGCCGCCTGAAGGCAGCTGGCTCACTCACCTAACCTATATAAACTACCAACCTATACCATAATATGATTTTTCCCCGTTCGGGTAAATACCTTCTATCAGTAATCCTTCTCCTCGAGCGCTTTCCAGCGAAGCTGTCAAATCCTCAGCTGAGTTGATAGGCTTGCGATCAATTTTAGTCACAATGAAGCCCTCTTTGATATTGGCTTCAGCCCATTTCTTATTTCCAAGTGACTTGATCTGTACCCCTGAATCAATATCCAGCTGATCTTTCATGGCCTCAGAAACAGGCTCCACTTTCAAGCCCTCAACTTCTATTGATCTTTGAGCAATTACTCGCTCCGTACTGTTCTCGGCATTTTTCAAAACCGCTCCTGTTGTTCTTGTTTTACCATTTCGGATGAAAGTCACCTCAATTTTATCTCCGGGACTATTGAGTGCCACCTGCTCCTGTAGCTCGGCTACATTGTTTACCGCTTTGCCCTCAATGGCCACAATCACATCGCTCACCTCCAGGCCTGCATCATCTGCCGCAGAATTAGAAACAACCCCAGCTACAAACACTCCCTTGAGTACGTTCAAATCCTCTGCTTCAGCCAACGCCGCATCCACATCCTGAATACTGATACCCAACAGTGGTCGCTGCACTACACCATAATCTTTAAGATCGAAAATCACCTTCTCTACCAAGCTGGCCGGAACGGCAAAAGAATATCCCGCAAAAGATCCTGTCGGTGAAGCTATAGCCGTATTGATCCCTACCAATTCACCGTTGAGATTCACCAAAGCTCCCCCACTGTTTCCTGGGTTTACAGCAGCATCTGTCTGGATAAAAGCCTCAATCTTGTACCTATTGCGCTGATCGCCATATCTTCTCAGGATATCAATATTTCGAGCTTTAGCACTTACTATTCCCGCTGTTACTGTTGAAGTAAACTCATACGGATTGCCTATAGCCAGCACCCATTCTCCAATCTGGATATTTTCAGAGTTTCCAAAATTCATTTTTGGCAACCCTTCACCGTCAATCTTGAGAAGAGCCAAATCAGTATCCGGGTCTGTTCCCACTACTTCCGCCTTAAAACTCCTGTTGTCATTAAGCAAAACCTCGATTTCTGAAGCTCCATCAATCACGTGATTGTTGGTGGCTATATATCCGTCGGCGGTTACGATCACTCCAGAACCAGCACCTCTTCCCGGCGCTCTCTCACCCCTATCATACTGCTCTCCAAAATAATCTTTGAAAAAGTCTTCCATAGGATTGCGTGCGCCTGATGTCGCATTGTAAACCGTTTTGATGTGCACTACCGCAGGGGTTGCTGATTTGGCGGCATACACAAAATTGAGCCCCTCTGGAACAACAAAATCTGCTGAATCAAAAACATAATTAGTGAAACTAACCGGACTGGCTTCATCATTTTGTCCTGATTGAGCCGGAGCAGCACCGGGTCCAACCAAGCTATATCCTCCAAGGGCAATGACTCCTCCTAAAACCGAAGAGAATACCATTGCAAAGATTAACTTCCTACTTGTCATATCTATCAAATTTCTTGTTGGCTATTATACTAGAATTACGACCAGTTTGTTCTGCTTCTGTCAAGCAAAAGCACTCCTTTAACACTAATTAACGAAAAGGGCAGGTGTTACCCTGCCCCTAAATCACCGACCATGATTGATCATTTTACACTAATCGTTCTTTTGGTTTCTTTTTTCTCGTCTTTTGGAATGTTCAGACTCAAGATGCCATCTTTATAACTGGCTTCCACTTTTTCTACTTCGATGTTGTCCGGCAGATAAAACGATCTGCTAAACGATCCGTAGTGGCTTTCGAGGCTGTGATAGTTCTTTTCATTTTTCTCTTCCTCAAACTTCCTTTCGCCGGAGACAGTCAATCTATCATCTGAAATATCGATGTTTATATCTTCTTTTTTCATTCCTGGAATATGGAATTGAATCTCGAAAGCTTTGTCAGTCTCGGCGATATCTACTTTCGGAGAAAAAGTTGAGTTCCATTTTCTTCCAAAAAAATCATCATTGAAAAATCTGTCAATGAAATTGCCATATGTAGCTGGCTGGTTGTTTTGGTTGTACTTTATAAGTGTCATTTTTTTAAAGTTTTAAGTTGAACATAAAATTCAATTATTCATTATTCGAATTTTGTACCAATCCCAATCTGAGTAAATTTTAATGTCATTTTGTCCTGATTTGATGAAAATTCAAATATTATGCAGACATAATGTCTTAATTAAGGGAATTTTAGTCATTGTGAAAATTTTTATTTCAAAGCTTTTGCAGATATTGAATCAGCCATTTAAGTTTGCAGTCCTTTTCACAGGATGATGTGAATTGGGAACTAAAATTCCTCTTTAGCTCAGCTGGTTAGAGCATCTGACTGTTAATCAGAGGGTCCTTGGTTCGAGCCCAAGAAGAGGAGCCAAAATTGAAGCCTGATTGTGCAAACAGTCAGGCTTTTTTGTTGCTAAAACCGGAATCACGAATTGCAAGTGTCCACCTCTTTATTGACCCAGAAACATAAAAAAACCGACAGGAACCTATCGGTTTTTGTTGCATATGATTCTCTATTCTATCCGAACTTGGATAAGTGCAATCTCAACCACTTATAGTATAACTAGCTGATAATAAATACCTTAAAGACGGTATAGATTCATCAGATTGATTCCTGTATCTTGGATACTTACACCAAACCAATATCGCTCTATGACTTTCACACTTATTGGAATTGGCCTGGTCGTTCTCTTTGTTGTAGCAGAGCGATACTGGACATCACAAGAAGAAAAGTAATCCCTGAAAGGATTACTCTCCCAAAAATGGATATCTAAAATCAGTTGGCGGCACAAATGTCTCCTTGATAGTACGTGCACTCACCCACCTAAGGAGGTTCATGGCCGCTCCGGCTTTGTCGTTAGTCCCAGAGGCTCTGCTTCCGCCAAATGGCTGCTGCCCCACAACAGCACCTGTAGGCTTGTCATTGATATAAAAATTACCCGCTGCATGAACGAGTTTTTTGGCTGCCAGATCGATGGCATATCTATCTGTTGAGAATATAGCTCCGGTCAATGCGTACGGAGAGGAACTATCCACAATATCCAGCGTCTCTTCAAATTTGTCTTCGTCATAAACATAAATCGTTAGTACGGGCCCAAATATCTCTTCACACATGGTTCTGTATTTTGGGTCAGACACCTTAATTACTGTGGGCTCAATGAAATAGCCAACTGAATCGTCGTAGTTTCCTCCGAAAATAATTTCAGCATCAGGATCTTTAGTGGCTTGATCTATATAGCCGCTGATTTTGTCAAACGCCCTTTTATCAATCACGGCATTCACGAAATTGGTGAAGTCCTCCGGGCTACCCATTTTAATGTCCTTCATGTCATTATCCATGTGCTTCCTCACTTCATCCCAGAGATTTGAAGGAATGTATGCTCTGGATGCAGCGCTACACTTTTGCCCCTGAAACTCAAAAGCTCCCCTGACAAGCCCGGTAGCTACCTGCTTTGCATCTGCAGTTTTATGAGCAATTACAAAATCCTTACCTCCTGTTTCTCCAACTACCCTGGGGTATGTCTTATACAAATCAATATTCTGACCGATGGTTTTCCAAAGTGACTTAAACACGCCCGTACTTCCTGTAAAATGTAATCCCGCAAAATCAGGGTGCTTAAAAATGACATCACCAGCTACTGGCCCATCAACATAAATCAGGTTGATGACACCATCTGGCAAGCCGGCCTCTTTGAAAACCTCCATGATCACCTGTGCCGAATACACCTGAGTATATGCTGGCTTCCATATTGTGGTGTTTCCCATCAGAGCAGGAGCTGCCGGGAGATTTCCAGCAATGGAAGTGAAATTGAAAGGTGTAATGGCAAAAACAAATCCTTCGAGAGGACGGTACTCCAACCTATTCCAAATGCCCGGGGCAGATTTTGGTTGTTCACCATAGATCTGCTGCATGAAATGCGCATTGAATTTCAGAAAATCTATAAACTCACAAGCCGCATCTATCTCCGCCTGAAAGGCGTTTTTTGATTGCGCCAGCATGGTTGCCGCGTTGATTTTGGCTCTGTATGGACCTGCCAATAGATCCGCCGCTTTCAGAAAAATACTGGCTCTATGCTCCCATGAGAGGCTTGCCCAGGCATCTTTCGCCTTGAGCGCTGCTTCCACGGCCGCTTCCACATGGCTTTTGTCACCTTCGTGGAAGTAACCCAACACGTGCTGATGATCGTGAGGTGGGTTCATCGGTATTTTATTCCCAGTCCTTACCTCTTTTCCGTCAATATGCATTGGAATGTCTTTCTCCTCTGCACGAAAAGCTGTTACAGTTTTTTGAAGCTCCTCCCGCTCTTTGGTTCCGGGAGCATAGGACAATATCGGTTCATTAGTCGGTGTGGGGATGAAATATGTTCCTTTTGGCATAATTTGGGGTTTTATAATTATGATACAAAGTTAACAAATAGGCTTTAGCTACAATATTTTCATGAGCTCCGACAAATGGGATATCTGCCACTGACAGACAGATTTTACCGCTCCTAAAGGATCGTAAAATATCGGTGTGATTCCAGCCCCCAGAGCGCCTTCAATGTCTGCTTTAGGATTATCTCCGATCATCACTGCCTCGTGTGGCTGAACTCCTACCTGCTCCATGGCATGATTGAAAATGGCCGGGTCAGGCTTCTTTCTACCGATACTCTCTGATGTGAACAGACCCACGAAAAACTTTCCAAGCCCACTGGTCTCCAATTTCACTTTTTGCACATCCTCAAACCCATTGGTAATGACACTCATCTTATATTTTTGACTCAGGTAATTAAGGATCATATCTGTGCCGTCCATAAGTTTTCCCTGCCTGGGGCAATGAAACAAAAAATAGTCAGAAAGGGGAATGGAATCCGATACTTCAGTAGCACCACAAGCCTTCAACACCAGAGCAAACCTTTGATCTCTCAAATAATCTCTTTCGATACGCCCATGGTTATAGTCATCCCAAAGCTTATCGTTTACAGATTTGTATGTAGAAAGAAAGCCCTCTACATCAACATCAGTTCGGGTATTCAGATTAAATTCCTTGTATAGGTCTCTGAGTACCGAGCGGGCATTTGTCTCATGATCCCAGAGTGTATGATCCAGGTCAAAAAAGACGTGTTTTATATTTTTCATTATTGGAACCCTCGTGTCAGAAGTTTATTAGCGGATAATTCTCGATTAGAGTTCATCACGTTATATATCTCCTGATCCTTTTGTAATTGCAAATCTTTGTTAAGAAAATCAAATATGCGCGCTACTATGTCATGAACTTCATCCTTGATGCTGTACATTACCCACATATCTTTTTTCGTAGAGTTAACTAGTCCCGAATGTTTTAGGTAATTGATGTGACGGCTCGTTTTTGTCTGAGTGAAATCCAGAATTGCCTCCAGGTCTGAGATTGATAGTTCTTCATTTCTGTAGAGCAAGTGAATGATCCTCACCCGAGCTTCCTCACCGAAACACTTAAAAATCTGGGTGCCATATGTGAGACTGAAATTCTTTAACCTCATGATTTTTTATGGTTACTTTTGACAAAAGTTAAACTTTTTACGTTCAAAGGGTTTAGATAAGTAAACAAAATTGGTTTGCGAAAAGGCATCATATTCATTTTAGTTATTCTGGCTCTGGTTTTCCATGCAAGTGCTCAGGAAAAACCCAGGATTATTCAGTTTACAGGAGTTGTGTTCACTCCTGACAGTACTTCCGTAATTCCCGGTGTGCATATTTATGTACCCACTATAGGCAGGGGAACCACGTCCAACCCCTATGGTTTTTTTTCAATGCCAGTAGTTGAGGGTGACAGTATCGTTTTCAGTGCTGTAGGTTTCAAAAAGACATCTTACGTTATCCCAAAGCACGAATCCGATCAAAGCCTGAAATTGCTTCTGACGATGGAAGAGGATATCGAATTCTTAGAGGAGGTTGAAGTTTTCCCTTACCCTTCAGAGGCCATGTTCAAAAAAGCCGTTTTGGCAATGGAGCGATCCAACGAGCAAGACTATAATAATTTAGAAGCCTGGATGACAGCCCAATATATGGCCAGAGCTTACAAAAATCTACCGGCAAGTTCGAATGCCAATTATCGCTACTTCATGGATCAGCAGCACAGAACCAACACTTATCAGAACCAGGTTCCAGTCAACAATTTCGCCAACCCATTTGCGTGGGCTCGTTTTATTCGCGATTTGAAAGATTCTAAAAAGTAACTAAGAAGCAGATAGCTGCTCAGCTATTGCCATTGTCTTATTCCATACCCTGAAAGTGTTTTTGTAGCAGATCATTTCAATTTGCTCTTCGGTATATCCACGTTTTAATAATTCAAAGATTATGTTAGGGTACATGGATACATCCTTCAGTCCGTTGGGAAGACTATTGCCCACTCCATCGAAATCAGAACCAAACCCAACAGACTCAATGCCTGCCAAACCAACTACGCGATCTATATGGTCTGCCACAATCTTCACATCAGCGAACACATCCTGATCCTCAGCATACTGTGTGGCATACGCTATGTATGCAGAGTCTTTCATGCCAAGTTCATTCTCAATTCTATAATTGATCAGATGCTCCTCCATAAGATCAAATTTATCTTGTGATTCTTTGGAGAGAAAGGTGGAACCGAAATTGATATGAATTACTCCCTCCTTTTCTCCGAGGAGTTTGATCATTTCATCGCTCATATTTCGCTCAAAGCCTGGAGTGTAATACCTACACGAACTGTGAGACGCAATGGGCGGTGCTTCTGTAATTTTTATTACGTCGTAAAAGGCACTATCCGAAACATGCGAAATGTCCACCATGATTCCCACTCTGTTCATTTCCTTTACTACCTCCTCACCAAAAGGACTGAGGCCATTCCATGTGTATGTGGTATCATATGAAGAGTCGCAAATTTTGTTATCCTTGGCATGTGTAAGCGTCACGTATCTGATGCCTCTTTCGTAGAAATACTCCACATTGCTTAAATCATCCCCAATCGGAGCACCGTTTTCCATACCCATAGGAAGAGACACAAGGCCTTTATCAAAATTAGCCTCAATGTCAGCTGGGCTATTTGCCAGAGCAAACATGTCAGGAAAAGCCACTGTGAGCTTTTCGACCATATTTATCAGCGAATCAGCAAAGTTTTTCGCTCCGCCCGTGACCTGATATGTAGAGGGTATGTATATGGACATAAATGGCGCATCCAGCCCTCCGGACTTGGCTTTGACATAGTCGAAATTGCCAGTGGTCTCTTTGGACACATCCATCACTTCTTTTTTCAAAATAAAACCCGCCTTTTTCATTCTGTAGGGAAGATCCACGTGACCATCCACAATCATGAACTTTTGCGATAATTCTTCGGCCTTAGCCATCAACTCATCATCCGTCAGTGACTCTTTTTGCTCGTTTGCTGAGTTGGAGCATTGGAAAAATAATAAACTGGCAACAACCAGCGATAGGAAGGTTTTCATATTCGATTTATTAAAATTTGGATTGGTGGTTATTGCTGTACTTTGGCATCAATGGTGATCGTTGCTGAAGAAGGTGAATCTCCTCCTACTTCCAAAACTTTAATGATGCCTTGTCTGGTTCCACGACTTGCACTTAGTTGAACGCCTATGAACTGCCCTGACTGAACGCCAATCAGGCTATCCGTACTAGTGGTTTGTTCTGCAAAAATACTAGCTATTTGAGCTCCCGTGATGATCTCGTCATAACTCACGTTAGTTCCCAGGTCATAGAGCAAAGTTTCATTTTCAGAGCCAAAAAGCGGCCAGAGCGCATTTGATTGATCTGACCAGACACTCTCTGAATAACCATTAGAGGGTGCTGCCAAAATTCGTTTGTCGTCCTTAGTAAAGAAAAACACCAGATCAACTGACTTTTTCAAATTAGTACTGTTCTGAATATTGCTACTGAAGTAAACAGTGTCCTTTTGAAGATCAAAAAAACTACCCAGCGTAAAATTATTGTACCCGGCAATGGTGGTGCCTTCTATCGTGTTAATGGCCGACTCTTCAATAAATACTGACACGGAATCAGCGGCTATTCTATCCTCCTGATCAAGAGTGTAAAACGTAATCTTAAGATTACTGCCCGAATAACCTGGCAGTATGTTGAAAGGGAAAGCCTCGGAAATGGAGGTGATAATAGTATCTGCGTTTACGCTAAAAATAGTATCCAAAGGCGCATCGTCAAGCTTAATTACAGAAATAGCACTTTTCAGCCCTGCAGGAAAGGCTCCTGCTAATTCAATATTAATGGACTCTAGTACGGCGATGGATGTGCCTATTTCCCCAAGGCCAATACTCACAGAGGGTTCATCTGGCATTCGTTCTTTGTCCTTCTTGCATCCTGACAACAAGGACACTCCCAGAACAACGACTATCAACAGTGCTATATTCTTCATGAAACTAAATTACCTAGACTATGGGATATAAAAAAACCTCGCCGATCGGCGAGGTTTTTATTTGCTCTTAAAGTTTTTTCTTATTCTGCTGCTGCAGCCAGGATAAACTCTAACTCGATATAGTCATTTGAATCTCCACCTACTTCCAGGTCAGAAACATATATGAATCCTTGCAATCCAGCTACAGTTTCAAATGCCAATACATCGCCAACTGCAAGTAGAGATGTAACTCCATCCTGTGCTGAGAAATCAACATTTTCAAATTCTGCTTCAACATCAGCAACTGTTGATAGTGCTGTGTATGTTTCCAATGTGATAGAGGTTTCAATCAATTTTGTTGCATTTTTTGTGCCCCAAGCCGAAACATCAAAAACACCTTCTGGATATTCAGAAATGGCCGCAAGAGTCGCCATGTCTGTGCCACCGTAGTAATATCCCAAATCAATATTTGGCGATACCGCTTCAGCAGTTCCTGTTACTTCGCTATGAGTGTATATCTTATTCTGAGCGATGGCGTAGAAGGTTTGAGAATTTCCATCACCTGTTGGCGGGTAAAGCAATTTAGCTGTTTGAACCTTGGCCTCAGGAGAAGTGATGTCCAGAGATACGGTTGTAGTATCAACCTGATTCAAGTCATCTACCACCACGAAAGAGAATTCCCAAGTAGTTCCTGCGTCTGAAGCAGATGGCCATGGAGAAATTGATCCTTCTACATCGCTTGTTGTAGAACCTGGCGTCAGACCAAGATCTAAATAAGATTTATCCAAAATTGGAGTAGTTCCTGCCAGTGCCACAATTCTGTTGATTCCACCTTCAGCAGTAGCCGTCAGTGAAAACGAAACGGAATCACCAGGCATAGCACTTGAGGAAGCAGATCCGTTAACATGAAGTGATGCGGAGATTGACGGAAGTCCCGCCTGCGGTGTGGTTTCTTCATCGTCACCACAGCTTGTAAGTATGATAGTTGCTCCCAGGAACATTACCAATGTGAGTTTTTCTAATAGTCTTTTCATTTCAGTTTAAGTTTAAAATAGTTTCAATAAAATTCTAATGTGATAGTTTGATTTGCAAATATCTCATTAACCTGTTAAAATATTCACAACAAACATCAGGAAATTAACCAGCTTCCCGCATAATTGTTTTTTAGCATTTTATCAGGTCATTTTTTTGCCTCACCACGACAGACACAAGCATTTCTCGAATAGTTGTATTTTGTGAGTAAAAGACTTTAAATTCTTGGTTTATTGACTGAGAATTAAATTTTTCATATTTTACGATATCGTTTCGGTTTATTATTCTGTCGAATCGTGCTAAATTTGGAATACCTAAAATTTATTTTCATAAATCTGTTCATGATCCGCTTAACCTGTAAACTGCTATGACTGAAACTATTTCACCTAGTCTATTACTCAATTGGAACACCTACGCTCAACTTGTTGCATTCGCTGTGATCGGTGTTGGTTTGATCATACTGTTGGGTCACTACCTAAAACTGCTCACCACAGGCGATTTCAAAACGAGATACGATTATATCAACATGCACGAGATTAACCTGCTGTGGTATGGTTTTTTACTTATCCTAATCGGTGTAGCATTGTTTTTCAACACGCTGGCAGACAAGACCACTTGGCTTTGGTTTTTTGTAATTCTCTTTGTTTCTGCCATGCTAGCCATGATTATTGGGGTAGTCGTGCAAAACATTCTTAAATTCTACTATCCCTTCTTTATCGAAAAAAGATTGAAGAAGCTGAGATATACTCCAAGGATTTCTCCTGACGGACGCAAAATGAAACTCTTGAGTGAAGAGGAAGAAGATGTATATCTGGATGAAGGTATGCAAGCTGAAGAAAATGCTTTCTCCGTAGACTATGACGTATGGATAGATGAAATCTCAGGTTTTACCAAAATTGAAAAATACAACGGACGTCTCCACGCTTTGAAGTGTTCAGAGTGTAATTATCAGACTTTGAAAGTTGAGCGTGAGGAAGTAATTCAAGAAGCCACAGCAACAGAAGAAGGCGAATTGATGAAATACTTTACATGTGGGTATTGTGGACACAAGCAAAGAAAGTCTTTCAACATAGCCAAACTCAGAGAAGGAGAAGAAGTTTAAAATACACATTGCCAATCTAACCAAAACCTCGATACTCACATATCGAGGTTTTTTTATGCCACATCTTAAATACTTCCCGTCTTTCCTCCATCAACGCGAATACTCTCTCCGGTGATGTAGGATGCATATTCGGATGACAGAAATACGCCCAAATGGCCAATTTGCTCCGGCAATCCGAATTTACCGGCCGGTACGGACTTTAGCATATTTTCTACAACCTCTTCTCTTCCAAGATTCCCGTCTTCGCTTAGCTTGTTTATCAACTGTCCGAGTCGATCCGTATCAATAAAACCTGGCAGTATGTTGTTGACAGTAATCCCGAATGGTGCGAGCTCACCAGACAATGTCTTGGACCAGCCTGCCATTGCCGCTCGGGTAGTATTACTCACCCCCAGCCCTGCTATTGGGATTTTGACACTGGTAGATATAATATTGATAATTCGTCCAAACCTTTGGCTTTTCATGTGTTGCAAACATGCCTGAGAAAAAGTATGGCTGGCATGTAGGTGCATTTTCATAGCTCGCTCAAAAACCGAAATTGTTGCTTCAGTGATCTCCCCGGGAGAAGGCCCTCCTGTATTATTCACCAGAATGTCCACTTTATGCTCGACGCAATAATCAGACACGCTGCTTACATCCTGATCAGATAGAAAGTCCGCTCGAAGTAACGAGTGCCCGGAACCTTCCAACTTGCTCACCATCTGCTTCAACTTTTCCTCGTTACGAGCTACAAGTGTCAGTCGAGCACCGGCTTGTGCCAACTCTGCGGCTATGGCCGCACCGATTCCCTGAGAAGCACCGCAAACCAGAGCATGTCTATCATTAAGGCTTATTTTCATAAATTGATGTTATAATATTGCAGTAAAAATAAAAAGACTATGGCTGTAAAAAGACCATTCAACCTGCAACAATGGATTGAGGACAATCGTGCATTGCTCAAGCCGCCTGTCGGGAATAAAAATCTGTATACGGATGCCGGAGACTACATAGTGATGATAGTGGGTGGCCCAAACGCCCGAAAAGATTACCACTACAATGAGACTGAAGAGCTTTTTTACCAGCTAGAAGGAGATATCCTGGTGAAAATACAGGAAGATGGAGAAGCTGTAGATATCCCAATTAAGGCTGGAGAAATGTTTTTACTTCCTGCCAGAGTTCCACATTCTCCTATTCGCTCAGAAGGGTCGGTGGGATTGGTTATCGAAAGAAAGCGAACCAAAGATCACAAAGACGGTTTGCTGTGGTTTTGTGACAACTGCAACTCAAAACTGCACGAAACCTATTTTCACCTCAACAACATTGAAAAAGATTTTCTTCCACGATTCAAAGAATTTTATGGATCGGAACATAAACGGACCTGCAATAGTTGTGGTACGGTAATGGAAACTGATCCTAGATTTACTGATTAGATGAACAAGGACTTCAACAAGCCCCATGCGGAAGCCCTGGATCACAACGATCCTCTCCGCCACTTCCGAAAGGAATTTCATATCCCAAAAAGAAATAACAGAGACTCTATCTATTTATGTGGCAATTCTCTAGGCCTTCAGCCAAAGACCGCCGCGACCTACCTCGAGTCGGAAATGACAAACTGGAGGGAAAATGGAGTTGAGGGGCATTTCGCAGGAGACAAACCCTGGGTTAGTTATCACAATCATACCAAAAAGGCGCTTTCAAATCTGCTTGGCACGAAAGAGTCGGAGGTGGTCAGTATGAACAACCTGACGACCAACTTACACCTGATGCTCGCGTCTTTTTATCAGCCAAAAGGCAAGCGTACTAAAATATTGATCGAAGGTGGGGCCTTTCCGTCGGACCACTATGCTGCTCAATCGCATATCGAGCGGCTGGGCTTGAATTGGGAGGAAAATTTGGAAGTGTTACATCCAGAAAATGATGGGGTATTTACTACCGATGAAATCGTAAGAAAAATCACTGGTCTAGGTGACGAATTGGCTTTGGTATTCTGGCCGGGGATTCAGTATTATACCGGACAGTTTTTTGATTTTAAGCAAATCACCCGTGCTGCGCACGATGTTGGGGCTTATGCCGGATTTGATTTGGCACATGCCATTGGCAACCTACCTATGCACCTCCACGATGACGAGGTTGATTTTGCCGCATGGTGTAGCTATAAATATCTAAACTCGGGACCTGGAGGCGTATCTGGTGTTTTTGTGCACGAAAAGCACGCCAACAACCCAAAGTTCCCCAAGCTTAAAGGCTGGTGGGGACATGCGCTGGAGAGTCGCTTCAAAATGGACAATCAGTTTGAGCCTGCTGCAGGGGTAGATAGTTGGATGCTGAGTAACATGAACATTTTATCCATGGCCACACACCGCGCCTCATTAGATATTTTTGAAAAGGCCGGAATAGAAAACCTGAGAGCCAAAAGCATAAAGATGGTGGACTATCTCGAGTCTTTACTTTTGGGTGATAAGTCCATAAGTGAAAGAATCAAAATCATCACGCCAACTAACCCAAAAGAAAGAGGGTGTCAGCTTTCGCTTTATTTGGTCAGAGACGATAAGCGTGTTTTCGACCAACTCATAGAAAATGGAGTGATACTGGATTGGAGAGAACCAAACGTGATCCGCGTGGCACCAACGCCACTATACAACTCTTTCACCGACATTTGGGAATTTTATTCGATCCTGAAGACTACTTTTGCGGGCTTATGAAGAAAGAGCACGTTCATATTCTTGGCGGAGGTCCGGTAGGAGCATTACTCAGCCTCATGCTGGTACAGAAGGGGTACGAAGTTACAGTTTTTGAAAAACGCGCTGACCCCAGAAAGGTGCTTACCCAGGAAGGTCGCTCTATCAATATGGCCCTCTCGCATCGTGGCATACACTCCCTGATCAAAGCTGGGATTTTTGAAAGCCTGAAAAAAGAGCTCATCCCAATGAAGGGGCGATTGATGCACAGTCGAGATAAAAAATTGACTATCCAGCCATACGGAGAAAAAAATCAGGCCATCAATTCTATTTCTCGTGCCCGCCTAAGCCAACTTATTTGTGAAGAAGCGGAAAAAGCAGGTGTTAATTTTTTGTTTGGACACAAATGTGTCGGAGTAGATACTGACACAAACACCATTCAAATTAAGCACGACGAAAGGTTTATTGAGATGAACCCGGATATACTCATTGGGGCCGATGGTGCATTTTCTGCTCTGCGCAAAGAATATGAACGACTACCAGAGTTTAACAGTGTACTGACCCAGCTTGGGCATGGCTATAAAGAACTGAACCTAGCTCCGCGCAATGGAGATTTTGCTTTTGAGCCAAACTATCTGCACATATGGCCAAGAGGAGATTTTATGCTCATAGCATTGCCCAACCCTGAAAAGAATTTTACGTGCACGCTGTTTTTGCCCACTGGTGGAGAAAATAGTTTTGAAGAACTGCAATCAGACGAACAGATAGATACATTTTTCCAAACGTTCTTTCCGGATGTTCACGCTCTCATTCCAGACCTGGTGGAGCAATTTCATTCCAACCCAACCTCGAACTTAAATATGATAGAGTGCTTTCCCTGGTCTAAAAGCAAGAGCATGATTATCGGCGATGCGGCGCATGCCATCGTGCCTTTTTATGGACAAGGAATGAATGCTGGTTTTGAAGACTGCAGATTGCTAATAGACATGCTGGAGTCATGTGACTACAACTGGCAAACCACACTTATTGAGTTTGAAAAATCTCGAAAAGAAGACACTGATGCTATCAGCACACTCGCTTTGCGGAATTTTGTGGAGATGCGATCCAAAGTTGCCAATGAAAAATTTCTTAATAGGAAAAAGTTAGAGGCCAGATTAAACAAGGAATACCCTGAAATCTGGATGCCGCTTTATTCCATGGTGACATTCTCCGATATGCCATACAGCCAATGTCTTAGAATTGGCGCCATACAGCAACAAGTCCTGGAGCAGGTAGATGATCTGTCTGCACCGGAAAACATTGACCTAAAACCGATAATTGAATTGTTTAGTGATTTAATGCAAGCCGATCGGCTAGCATATCAATAGCCTCCTGCTCGACATCCGAGATTCCATCTGCAGCGTTGGCAAACAGGTACATTGATTCCAACACAAACTCCTTGTCAAGCTTGCTATTCTGTATGTGACTTTTGAGTGCGTTTAGAAACTTCTTTTGCCATTTTTCTATGTTCTCCAGCAAATACATGAATTCCGTCCTGAACTTTTGCTCCATGCGGGAGGTCTCCTCTGACGTAAGATCGTCACTGAAGTTTAATGTGAGACCTTTGGCTAGTTTATCCACTCCTTCCCACTCCTCTTTATCCAAAACCCCATCGCTCATGCAAACAATTAGAGATGGATATAGATTAAGTAAGTATGTGAATTGCGCTAGGGTGAGGTCAATGTTTCTCACCTTCTTGTATTCGTCAAAGAGTAGTTCGGCTTGAGGTTTCATTAATAAAGTTTGATAGCTCATTGATATTGTGTCTAAGATAATACAACTGTTGGTTATCTATGTATACACGCATAATAATTCAGGTAACCTCTAAATTGCACTATTTTTATTTAAATTTTAATTAATCAAATAAAAAATTGAATCATAAGAGATTAGAAATAGCTGTGATTGGATCTGGTATAGCCGGCATAGCAGCGGCCATCAGGTTAACGCTAAAAGGTCATCGGGTTACCGTTTTTGAAGCTCATGATACCCCTGGCGGCAAACTCAATCAAATCCACAAATCAGGTTATAGGTTTGATACCGGCCCGTCATTGTTGACGCTCCCCTCTCTTATCGATGAATTATTTGAACTTTCCGGGGAAAGCCCTGAAAATCATTTTCAATATGAGCAACTAGACACCAACTGCCATTATTTTTTTGAGGATAGTACGGTGATAAAGGCATACTCTGACCAAACAAAACTTATCCACGAGCTCGCAACAAAAACCGGCGAAAGTCCTGAGCCGATAGTCAGACATCTCCGTCATTCTCAAATGCTTTATGAAAACCTGAGTGGGTTGTTCATGTTCCGCTCACTCAACGACATTGGAACTTACTTTTCGAAGCAGGCGCTAAAAGCATACTTAAAAATCCCACAATTTGGCTTTTTCAAAACCATGAACAAGGCCAATGAGCAACGTTTTGAAAGCCCCAAACTGATCCAGCTTTTCAATCGCTATGCTACCTACAATGGCTCTGACCCATATCAAACTCCTGCCACGATGAACATCATTCCTCATCTGGAGATGTCCATTGGCGCTTACTTTCCTAAAGGAGGAATGTATGCCATCACCGAATCACTGGTAAAATTGGCCGAGAAGAAAGGTGTAAAATTCCGATTCAACACGCGAGTGAATCGTATCATTCTGGATGCAAAAAATGCAACAGGTGTTGCTACCAAAAACGGTGATGAGCTTTTCGATAAGGTTATTTCCAACATGGATATTGTCAACTCCTACAAGCATTTGCTTCCTGATGTAGCTCCTCCAAAATTTTTACTCAATCAACCGAAATCAAGCTCTGCACTTATTTTCTATTGGGGAGTAAAAAGGCAATTTGACCAGCTTGATGTGCACAATATTTTCTTTTCTGAGGATTATAAAAATGAGTTCTCTCACATATTCCAAAAAGGAACCCTCTGCGACGACCCTACCATCTATGTCAACATCACATCGAAGAAAAATGCCTCCGATGCACCTGCTGGTTGCGAAAACTGGTTTGTTATGATCAACACACCCAACAATCAGGGGCAGAACTGGGATGACATGATTGCTCAAAGCAGAAAGGTTATTTTAGAGAAGCTGAGTCGGAACCTCAAAACAAATATCTCAGAGTTGATAGAAGTGGAAGAAATATTGGATCCGCGGCTGATAGAATCCAAAACCAGCTCATCGCTGGGTGCACTATACGGGAATAGTTCAAACAACCTCTTCGCGGCATTTTTGCGACACGCCAATAAGAGCTCCAGAATAAAAAACTTATACTTCTGTGGAGGAAGTGTTCATCCGGGCGGGGGCATACCGATGTGCTTATCGTCCGCTAAGATTCTGTCTCAGCACTTTCATCAAGTGACTCATCGGGCATGAGAATCTTATAATTCTCATAGATAGAATAAATCTTTTTGACGTATGTCACGGGCTCTATGCCACGGCAATAACCATACTGAACCACCTCATCATCAAAAAACTTGGAGGTCGACTTTTTAAGAAGGAACTCCTCTACATTATCATCCCAGATCTGGCTATCCTTACCGTATTTGTCTGTTAGTCTGACGGCATCCATGACATGGCCATGTCCCACGTTGTAGCTAGCCAGTATAAATTTCCTCCTTTCCACAGAATCAGCCACTTTATCCTCCCAATATTCCTGCAGCCACTTGACATGCTGAGTGCCAGCATAAATATTATCCGCCGGATTGTACAAGTCATCGATCCCATATTCCTTCGCAGTGACAGGCAGTAACTGCATCAAGCCAACAGCACCCGCCCAGGATTTTGCATTGGGATTAAACTTAGACTCTTTGAAAATCTGAGCTGCCAGCAAACGCCAATCCCATCCGAGCTCGTCTGCGTATTTTTTGATGATGTCGTCATAAGGGCTGAGTTCGCCTGAGGTCATCGAATAATAATCACTTTTGGTCCTTCGCAATGATGATTTGGTGCTTTTGAAATACTTGTCATAGATCACATAATAATCAGCCGTTTTCTTCATGGTCAGGATCCACTCATTTAGCGATGAAAGCAAGCCAGGAGCATTTTTTCTTACCCCCCAGGCCACTTGCTGAGGAAAACTAACAGGGGTTTTGATGTCAAGGTTCGAATAATAAGTAGCATTAACCAACGCCACATCTTCGTCAGCTACA
This sequence comes from Cyclobacteriaceae bacterium, assembly GCA_039944535.1. Taxonomy (GTDB): domain Bacteria; phylum Bacteroidota; class Bacteroidia; order Cytophagales; family Cyclobacteriaceae; genus JAMZMI01. The sequence continues at coordinate 376,734 of JBDUYP010000007.1, read as the reverse complement.
GTGTATGGTATTTCACCTTCGGCTACCTTCCTTATGAGACCCTCCGTTTCAACATCGGGATCATCTTCAATGATATTGATATCACCACCTATTTCTTCTGATAAATTCTCCAGGCGCTCTACATATGATGACCCTGCCCTTACGTAAACCGTCTTACCTATGAGGTCTACCTGATTTCGCAACATCGTATTTTCAATCTCGTGGAGTTTCATATCTCGCCAGTTGTCAGGTTTGCTTTGTACCAATACAGACCTGACCAGGTTGTGATATTCTGTGAAAGCAATTCGCGTTTTTCTTTCTTTTGTAACCGTGAGGTTGTACGCCAAAATATCACCCTCTCCAGCATTGAGTTTTTCGAACCCCTCTTGCAAGCTGGTGGTGATATTCATCCTGAGATCGACACCTATTTCTTTGGCATAAAGCTGAAGCAATTCGTACTCATAGCCCATCGTATGGCCTTTGTAGAGGAAAAGGCCTGTGGAACTATTGTCCATGATAGCTACTATGTAGCCTCGCTCTTTGATTTTATCCAGATCAAAATCAACGACTGTTTCAGGTTTCTCTAAGGGTGCTGATGCTTTATCCCTCTGCGTACATGAAAGCAGTGCAATGCTGAAAATAAGTAGGGAAACAAATGACAGGAAGCTCGACTTCATATGGAGGTTCTAAGTTGGTAAGAACAGTTCTCTTAACTCCAAGATAGCCCATATGTTCGAATACATCCTTCCGATTTGGGTACTTAACTCACGCCAACTCTTTGGCTTTCGACCAACTTCAAAGCTGCCATTTCGATGGCTTCAGCGTCGTAACCGCACTCCTTATGAAGCTCAGGTTGCTCTCCGTGCTCCACTATTCTATCCGGAATCCCCAGTCTCACGATCTGGGCTGTATAACCATGATCGGCCATAAATTCAGTAATTGCCGACCCAAAGCCGCCAACTATCGTCCCATCCTCAACTGTGATAATCTTGGTGTGATTTTTAAAAACCTCATGGAGCATGTCTTCATCCAGGGGCTTTACAAAACGCATATCGTAGTGAGCCGCATCTATATCTTTCTCTGCCAGCCGTTCGCAGGCATGTGTGGCATAATTGCCGATGTGCCCAATTGTCAAAACAGCAAGTTCACCTCCCGACCTGAGTTTTCTACCAGTGCCAACGGTCACTTTCTCCATCTTTGTTTTCCACTCTGGCATCACACCAGCACCTCGCGGGTATCTGATTGTGAAGGGGCCTTCTGTGTGTTCAGAAGCCGTAAACATCAGGTTTCTGAGCTCTGCCTCATTCATGGGTGCGGACACCACCATATTGGGGAGGCATCTCATGTAGGAAATATCGTAGGCGCCATGATGGGTAGGTCCATCTGCACCGGCCAGACCAGCTCTGTCGAGGCAAAAAACAACGGGCAATTTCTGAATACATACATCATGTACCACCTGATCATAAGCTCGCTGCATAAATGTGCTATACACATTGCAAAAGGTCACTCTGCCCTGTGTGGCCATTCCAGCTGAAAATGTAACTGCATGCTGCTCGGCTATACCAACATCGAAAGCGCGATCTGGCATGGCTTCCATCATGATATTCATAGATGAACCCGATGGCATTGCAGGAGTCACTCCTACGATTTTTTCATTTTGCTCAGCAAGCTCCACCAACGTATGGCCAAATACTTCCTGATACTTTGGCGGCTGAGGAGTGGCCGGCACTTTTTTGTGTATTTCTCCGGTGATTTTGTCAAACTTGCCGGGTGCGTGCCACTTGGTTTGGTTCTCTTCGGCTGGCTTGTAGCCTTTGCCCTTCATGGTGACACAATGAAGAATTTTAGGTCCGGGAATCTTTTTCAGATCGTTCATCACCTGCACCAAATGATTCACGTCATGCCCGTCAACCGGACCGAAATACCTGAGCTTCAGTGATTCGAAAAGATTGCTCTGCTTGAGTAAAAAAGCCTTGACGCTGTGCTCAACCTTCGCTGCTATCTCCTGGGCATTGGGACCGAACTTGCTTACCTTCCCGAGGATCTTCCACATATCATCCCTGAACCTATTAAAGGTTTGAGATGTGCTGATGTCGGTCAGATAATCCTTCAACGCTCCCACATTCGGATCAATCGACATGCAATTGTCATTGAGGACAATCAAAAGATTTTTTCCTGAGTCACCGGCATGATTCATGGCCTCAAAGGCCTGACCTCCGGTCATAGCTCCATCGCCAATTACAGCTATGTGATGGCGATCATTTTCACTGTTGAGTTCTGAAGCAAAGGCCATTCCCAATGCTGCAGAAATCGAAGTGGACGAATGACCAACACCGAAAGAGTCGTATTCACTTTCTGACCTTTTAGGGAAACCGGACAAGCCTCCATATACCCTGTTGGAGTAGAACTGGTCTTTTCTCCCGGTCAATATCTTGTGTCCATAAGCCTGATGGCCTACATCCCATACAATTTGATCATAGGGTGAATTAAAAACATAGTGCAGTGCTGTTGTGAGCTCCACCACACCGAGGCTAGCTCCGAAATGTCCGCCATAGACCGAGACATGATCTATGATAAAATCTCTAAGTTCTTCGCACACTTGTGCCAGTTGCTTCTCTTCCAACTTCTTCAAGTCGGCTGGAGAATCAATCTTTGATAGCAATACCCCGGGGTTGATTTTCATTATACGCTTTTATTGAGGTCAGCCAAATAACCGCCAAACATCACAAATGTTTAGTCCTTATGATATTCAGATGAACAATCTGCAAATTTAGATTTAATTTGCGATTTCACACGGTTAGTGCTCGTGTGCCTAAAAAGAACGTTTTGAGTACCACCACATCAGAAAATTTCGAAATAAAGCTTCCTCTATTTGAAGGACCCTTTGATCTCCTGCTTTTTTTCATTGAGCGGGACGAGCTGGATATATATGATATCCCCATTTCAAAGATTACTGCAGATTTTCTGGATTATGTCCATCATCTGGAGCATATGAATGTGGAGGTGGCCAGTGAATTCATATTGGTGGCCGCCACACTGATGCGTATCAAATCAAAGATGTTGCTGCCCAGGCCTGTATTGGATGAAGAAGGAAATGAGATCGACCCACGCGAAGAACTGGTAAAACACCTACTGGAATACAAGCGCTACAAATCCGTGATAGCGGAACTCTCAAAGCTGGAATCTGACAGACTGGATAGAGAAAGACGCGGAAACCTACTGAAAGAAATCAAGGGGCTTTCGCAAAATGTGGATGTAGAAGCCGAGATGCAGGACCTGGACTTGTACAGGCTCATGAAAGTTTTCCAAAAAGTCATTAGACGGTATGAGTACGAGCAGAGCAAACCTACCCATCAGGTTGTCCAGTACCCATATACCATTTCCAGTCAAAAGGATTTTGTGCTGCAGCGGTTGATTTTAAAAGAAGGCCGCAGGGTAGCTTTTACCGAACTCATCGAAGAAAAGCCTGAGAAGATCGCCGTGATTTTCAACTTCCTTGCCATACTGGAACTGCTCCAACTTGGTGAAATTACCCTGCATATTGGTGAAGGCTTTAACAACTTTTGGGTAGAAAAAATTTAAAGCTCAAAGATTATACCTTAAGCTCCCAATTCGGTAAATTAGTTGTGTGAAAATAAAGCTCAACGCCATCTCTCTTTTCGGTTTCTTTGCCGCTCTGTCTGCCTTGACAGCTTGTGACCTGTTTGATGACCACAATAATGAAGAATGTCAGTTTGATCAAAGGCTCACTTGTGGTGGATCTGGGGGGGCTTTTGTTGATCCGGACACATGGGAAAACCTACTGGGGTATGATAAACCAATTAACCCAGATTCTCTAATCCTCACCAATGAAAGAGGCTATACCATGCCTATCCAGTTTTCAAACTCTACCCATCTTACCCCACAAGATTGGATGCTTGTAAACTTCAGCCCCTTTGATGAAATCTATTGCTTCAACCAGTGCAAACTGGACAGTGTGGTGGTATTAAACTACTACCTCTACCTGGGCAATGGGGACACTGACACCATTAGTGCCTATTTCGCCCCGCATTCTGAGAAATATTATCTCCTGCATAATGGAAAAAAGGCAGACGTGCCAACCAAAGCCATTGGCATATATCCCAACAGTCAGCATTGGTTTTTTAAATGATTCAACTAAAAAAGGCAACCTCCTTACGAAAATTGCCTTTCTATTGTATTGTCAATGTTCTATTAATACCTCTCCAACTCAGAGAAGAAATAAGATGCTTCGATCAATGCGTTTTCATCAGAGTCTGATCCGTGAACCGCATTTGCTTCGATAGATTTTGCAAAAAGCTTTCTGATGGTACCTTCTGCTGCCTCGGCAGGGTTAGTCGCTCCAATAAGCTTTCTGAAGTCAGCCACAGCATTGTCTTTTTCGAGCGCAATCGCAATAATCGGACCTGAAGACATGTAGTTCACAAGGTCATTGTAAAAAGGACGCTCCTTGTGTACGGCGTAAAATCCGCCGGCTGTAGTCGGGGTGAGTTTGGTCAATTTCATCGCTTTGATGCTGAAGCCCGCTTCTTCGATCATCTTCAAGATCGCGCCACTGTTGCCTGCGGCAAATGCATCAGGCTTGATCATGGTAAAGGTGAGATTTGCTGCCATTTTGAGTCTTTCTAATTTTCTAGTTTAAAATTTCTGCAAAAGTAACACTTTAAGGCACAGGCACCACACATTTTGTATTTATGGCTTTTATTGAGATTTTTGCGGCTTACATTCTGCCAATGGCAAATTTTACATGCAAGAACTCGATGCTTTAAAAGGGTTTCTATCTTCTCCTAAAAAAATTGTAATCACCACACACGCCAGCCCTGATGCCGATGCTCTGGGTTCGTCACTGGGTCTTTACCATTTTCTCCATAATCGCGGACATGAAGTCAAGGTGATTACACCAACGTCATATCCTGAATTTCTTTGCTGGATGGAAGGAAACGACAAGGTGTTGGTAAATAGTGAGGATACATTCGGCGCTGTAAAGGATTATTTTGATCAGGCCGATCTCATCTGCTGCCTCGACTTTTCGGGTCTGAATAGAATCAAGAATCTAGGTGAACTGGTTGCCAAGTCTGAAAGCAAAAAGCTCCTTGTGGATCACCACCTCAACCCTGAACATTTTGCCGACTTTGAGCTTTGGGACAACAAATCAGCTGCCACGGCAGAGTTGATTTATGACCTCATACTCATGCTCGACGGAAAAGACGAGATTAATGTTGGTATTGCCGAGTGTCTCTATGCCGGCATCATGACTGACACAGGTTCCTTTAAGCACAATTCTACTTCGGCTAAGATTCACAGAACTGTTGCCAGTCTGATTGACATTGGGGCTGACATCAATAAAGTCAGTCGAAATATATACGATAACAATTCCGTTAATCGTTTGCGATTCATCGGATATGCTTTGGCAGAAAGATTGAGAGTGGAAACCGATAAGCACATCGCTTATTTTGTGATTTCGGCAGAAGACCATGAGCGATTCAATCTTAAGTCAGGAGACACTGAAGGTTTGGTCAATTACGCTCTTTCCATCAAAGGAATTAACATTGCCGCCATTATCATGGAAAGGGAAGATGAAGTGAAAATGTCTTTCCGATCTGTGGGTGATTATGCGGTAAATGACTTTGCGGCTGAGCATTTTGACGGAGGGGGACACAAAAATGCAGCAGGAGGGCACTCTGAACTTTCTTTGGAAGAAACCGTCAATAAATTCAAAAAACTAATATCCACGTTTCAAGATCATTAATTTTGCAAAAAAGAGGAGTTGACATTATGAAGGGAAAAAGAATCAGCGCTTTGATAGCCGCTTTGGCGGTGATCCTGATATTTGAGCAATGTGGCGATGTAGATACCATCCAACCATTCGACTCGAACGGAAAATACGTGGAGGATAGCACAGCCATGGCAGAATATATCAGCACTCAAGGATATGACCCCAGTTTGTTAGACACAATCAACCTGGCTGTTTATACCGTGTTGGAAACCGGAGATGGAGAAAAGCTCGAATATGATGATATCGTAACTTTCGATTTCAGCGTGAGAACAACCGACGATAGCGTGCAGGTAACCAGCGTAAGGCAGTTGGCAATCGACTATGGGCTTTTTGAAATCGATACAGTAACTCTGGTTCCGTTTGAGATTGACACGGTATTCACCGGACTTGATTCTAACAGGAAATTTACGCTTGCGCCTTCCGGATGGACCGTGACTAACCTGTTTTTGGCAAGTGGCCTAAGCCCTCTCAACTCCACATACAAGGAGATAGTAGCCAAAACCATGATCCAAATGAACGTCGGAGGTAGGGCAACAATGGTTCTGCCATCTGCTGCCTTTTATGGCTCATCATCTGATGCTTACTCCACTTCTGTATTTATCATAGATGTTTATCCAACCTTCGTGCGAAAGCCCAACTCCTAGCTTCTATGAAAATTTGTTTTGCCACCCACAACCAAAACAAAGCAAAGGAAATAAGGCAATTGCTGCCTGAAGGTTTCGAGCTCATAACCCTCGATGACCTGGGACAAACCGAAGAAATTCCTGAGGACGGCCTTACCATTGAAGAAAACTCCGGCATCAAGGCCAACTATGTTTTTGAAAAATTTAATGTCGCCTGCTTCGCAGATGACACAGGGTTGGAAGTAAAAGCGCTCAATGGTGAACCCGGCGTTTACTCAGCACGATATGCCGGAGAGCCGAAGGACAATGAAGCCAACATTGACTTGCTGTTAAAAAATCTGGAAAGCAAATCCGATAGGTCTGCGGCATTCAAAACGGTTATCACATTCATAGATGAGTCCGGACGATCCATGCAATTTACCGGCATAGCTCCCGGCCAAATCATACAAGAACGTACCGGAGCAGAGGGTTTTGGATACGATCCTGTTTTTCTGCCTGCCGGACACCAAAAAACTTTCGCTCAAATGACGGCAGAAGAAAAAAACGCCATTTCTCATCGTGGTTTGGCTTTTAGAAAATTTTTGGATCACCTAACCAAAACAGCACAAGCATGAGCGCACCATTGATTATTGGAATTACAGGCGGAAGTGGATCTGGAAAAACGCACTTTCTCTACGAGCTGCTAAAGCAAATGGACGAAGGCACTGCTAGCGTGCTGTCGCTGGACAACTACTACACTCCGCTAGACCAGCAGCCGATAGATCAGAATGGAATTGAAAATTTTGACCTGCCAGAATCGCTGGACAGGAAAAGGTTTGTAGAAGACCTGAAAAAATTAAAGTCCGGTGAAGACATCACCATCACAGAATATACTTTCAATAACAGTGATAAGGTGCCGGAGACGATCCACATCAAGTCCACACCCATTATCATGGTTGAGGGGATTTTCACTTTTTATTATCAGGATGTGCTGGACCTGCTCAATCTCAAAATATTTGTAGAAGCGCCCGAATACCTCATGCTGACCAGACGCATCACCCGAGATGCCGAAGAGCGCGGCTATGACCTGAGCGATGTGCTCTATCGTTTTCAGCATCACGTCACTCCGTCTTTCAAAAAATACATAGAGCCATCCAAATATGAGGCTGATCTCATTGTGCCGAACCACAACGGATTTGATATCGCACTGGAGGTGGTTTCCAATTACCTGAAAAAGGTTGTCCACCAATAAAAGTTCACACTTAAACTTTTCATTTAAAGGTATTTAAGTAGTTTTGTTCCGCTTTGAAAAAAGGAGACAACATATACGCAAAATTGAAGCAGGTGCTGGTCATCTTTGGTATTCTAGTGGGGTTCTGCTCCATGACGGTAACCAACCAATGGGCAACAGAAGCGCCACAAAACGTGGAGCAGGCAGCAGATGATGATGCAGAACCAAAAGAAGGGCTTACGGTCAAGTCTTTGGACGCCATCACTTACTCATCTCAAATTAGCGTGAATCTGCAATCAATCCTCCTGGAGGAGCTTCCAGCAGCGGAAGCTGAAGAAGGGGATTGGGTTGAAGATAATTTTATTGTTTCCAATGCTTCAAAAGCACTGAAGATACTTTTTCGGCGGATCATATCTCCGAACGCTCCCTAGCGAATGGTGCCACTTCCGGCACTTTTCAAGTCATTAAAAATTTTTATTTGAAACACCAGAGCAAACTTCATCAAAGAAGATGAGGCTCTAAACAACCTTTAATTCAAACCTTACTATTATGAAAAACAAAGGATTTGTGGTCTTACTGACCATAGTGATTTCCTTGCTTTGTATCTACTACCTGTCGTTCACGTTTGTGGCGCAAGGTCTTCAGAAACAAGCCACCAAAGCCACTACAGACACTGAGGGCAATGTTGACTTTACAGAAAAACAACGCTACCTGGACTCTATCTGGGGCGAACCCGTTTACAATCTTTTGGGTCTGGAATACACGTATCAGGACGTAAAAGAAACCGAACTTAATCTGGGTCTTGACCTTCAGGGCGGGATGCACGTGACTTTGGAGGTTTCACCTGTTGAGATCGTAAAAGGTCTGAGTGGTGACAACACCAACCCTGCCTTCGTTGGCGCGCTTCAGCAAGCCAAGGAAAATATCAGAGGCACGCAGTTGAGCTTTGTGGATGAGTTTTACTCTGAGTTTCAGGCGGCTGCTCCAGACAAATCACTCGCTAGCATTTTTGCTACTGCTACTAACCGTGGTAGAATCAACAGAAACTCTACGGATGAGGAAATTCTGGATATCATCAACGAAGAAGTAGAAGGCGCCATTGATCGTTCCTTCCAGATCTTGAGAACAAGAATTGACAGATTTGGTACTTCCCAACCAAACATCCAAAGACTCCAGGGAACTGGTAGAATCCAAATAGAACTACCGGGTGTTGATAACCCTGAAAGGGTGAGAAAATTGCTACAGGGTGTAGCTAAGCTGGAGTTCTGGGAAGTTCACAACCTGAACGAAATCTCTCCTACCCTCACGGCTATCAATGACCTGCTGGTAAAACAGCAACAGGCAGAAGAGACCATTGATCTGACCGAAGGTGGTGACGACACTTCCGCTAGTGGCGAAGATGTATTCTCGCAGCTGACAGAAGACGAAAGCACTGACGGTGCTGACTCCACGCTTACAGCTGAGGCTGATTCCAGCACGGTAGCAGAGGACTCTGTAGTAAACAACAACATATCTCCGCTTTTCGCATTGATGAGATCTGAATATGGCGGCATGTTCTACAACCTCAAGGATACTTCAAGAATCAACAGAATCTTGCAGCAAGATGGAGTGAAGGCGTTGATTCCATACAACATCAAATTCCTTTGGGAGGTAAAACCGATCGAAACGGAAGGCCTGAGTCAGGATAAAGTAATCCAGCTTCACGCTATCCGATCTACCAGAAATGGAAAAGCTCCACTTACAGGTTCTGTAATCACTGATGCAAGACAAGACCTGGATGAGCGCGCTCAGCCGGCTGTTTCTATGCAAATGAATGCCACCGGAGCAAAAGCCTGGAAAAAACTAACTGCTGCCAACGTAGGCAGAAGAATCGCCATCGTACTTGACAACTTCGTGTATTCTGCTCCTAATGTGCAGGGGGAGATTCCTAACGGAAACTCTTCAATCTCCGGAAACTTCACTTTCGAAGAAGCGCAGGATTTGGCTAACATCTTGAAAGCCGGTGCGCTTCCTGCTCCTACTACCATTGTAGAAGATGTGGTGATCGGGCCAACGCTAGGTAAGACTGCTCAGAAACAAGGAATCATCTCGATCGTTGCTGGTTTGGTTATTGTGATCTTCTTCATGATCATTTACTATGCTAAAGGTGGTTTGATTGCCAACGTTGCATTGTTCTTCAACATCTTCTTCATTCTAGGTATTTTGGCTCAGCTCAGTGCGTCACTTACATTGCCGGGTATTGCCGGTATCGTTTTGACCATCGGTATGTCTATTGATGCGAACGTGCTGATTTTCGAAAGGATCAAAGAAGAACTCAGAAATGGTGCCGGTCTGAAAGCAGCCATCTCTAGCGGTTATAGCAAAGCATACTGGTCTATCTTCGATGCGAACGTTACCACTTTCATCGTTGGTTTGATCCTTTACATCTTCGGACAGGGGCCAATCAAAGGTTTCGCCATCACATTGATGATCGGTATCGGTTCTTCATTCTTTAGTGCGGTATTCATCACCAGAGTGATTGTAGAGGCATTCTCTAAAAAAGGAGATCAGTCAAAGTTGACTTTCGCGAATGCTTTTTCCAGAAATGCGCTGACCAACATCAATTTTGATTTCATCAGCAAGCGAAAAATGGCTTATCTGTTTAGCTCTGCTTTTATCACTGTGGGTATCATAGCCATGCTCATCAAAGGATTGACTTTGGGTGTGGATTTCAAAGGAGGTAGATCATATGTCCTTTCTTTCAATGAGGCCATTGCGTCTAGCAAATTGAAAACAGACCTTACGCCATTCTTCGATAATCAGGGTACGGAAGTGAAAACTTACGGTGCGAATAACATCCTAAAAATCACGACCAGCTACATGATAGAAGATGAGTCTGACGAAGCAGATGCTCAAGTGCAGGCCACTCTTATAAAAGGTATCTCAGACTCTCAGGGATTGAGTTATGTAGCTGCCGATGGCGAGCTGGCCGACGGGCAATTTACCATCAGTAGTTCATCAAAAGTAGGCGCGACAATAGCCGATGATATCAAAAACTCTTCTTATGAGTCAGCTATCATCGCTTTGATTTTGATCTTCCTTTATATCGTGATCAGATTCAGAAAGTGGCAGTTTGGTTTGGGTGCGGTAATCGCCCTATTCCATGATACTTTGTTCGTGCTCTCTGCCTTTGCCATAGTGAGCCTATTTGGCGTGAGCTTTGAAGTAGATCAGGTTTTCGTAGCGGCTATTCTGACCATCATCGGTTACTCTATAAACGATACCGTGGTGGTGTTTGATAGGATCAGAGAAAATCTTGGCATCAAAGCCGGATCAGAGCGTAAGCAGGTTTTCAACGAATCCTTGAACAGCACATTGAGCCGTACTTTGATCACTTCGATCACTACATTGGTAGTGGTGGTAGTATTGTTCCTCTTCGGTGGAGCAGTGTTGAAAGGCTTCTCGTTTGCATTGCTAGTGGGTATTTTGGTGGGTACCTACTCATCGGTATTCATTGCCACTCCTACGGTAATAGACCTGTACAACAAGCAAGACAAGAAAGCTCAGGCGTAGGTCTGACCTCAATAAAACTGAAAGCCTCTGACCAGAACGGTCAGGGGCTTTTTTATTTGCCAGTCCACCCAAAAAAGCATTTTGGGAAACCATAATCAAGGATTATTGTTAAATTTAGGAAACCAAGTCTTCGTTATGCAAGCGGAAAACCCCTCTAAAATTTTCTTTTACTTAATCTTTATTGGAGCCACCATTGGGCTGCTGTTTGTAGGATCATTGGCCAACAAAGAACCACACCCGGAGAACAGTGGTCACACTACCTTAAAGTCGGTCAGAGAACAAAGCCAGGCGAATGATAAGGAAACCAACAAGATGGTGGCAGTCACCAGCGAGGATCCAAACCTAAAAGAGCAGAAACTTCTCAAGCCCACACCAAAAGAGGAATTTACAGAAGAGATGAAAGCCAAGATGGCGAGTATGACACAAAAAAGTGACGCTCCGGAAAAAGCTGTGCGCGAAGAAGAACCGGAAAATGCAATGGCGTCCGTCACCAAACCGGAGGAAACCATTACCGAACCAGAAGAAACTCAGGCTGTGGAAACGGAGATTCCTTTTGTAAAATCCAGTTCGGATTACTTTGCACAGCTGCGCAAAGAATACAATGAAACAGTCCTGAGTAAAATCGAAAGTGGAGATATCCGCAGGGATGTGATCGTCCGATACTATGTCCATCCTCCTGATGGCAACAAAGTATATTCGCTGGAGGAGCTTGGCTTTTATATTCATGAAAGGCCCGTAGAGGGGCCACTGATCAGCTATGAGTCCAACGCCGTGTTTTATGGTGACAATGTGAGCGAGAGCGAACTTAAGCTGGTTGTTTACAACCTGCTCAAGGAAGGCATGCCGATAAAGCAAATCGCCAAATCTCAATATCATGATGGATGGAAGGCCTCCTCAATCGAAATAGGCACGGACACTACGGCCACTTCCAAATCGATCATCACACCTGATGAGCTACAGGGCATGAGCTTCTAGAAAACCAAAGGCACAAAAAAAAGGCCGACTCTAAAGAATCGGCCTTCTGGTGATTTATATCTCAACGTTTAGCTTCCGCATCCCACACATTCGATTTCACTGTTCATAGGTCTTGTACCGTTCAGCTTCATCTTCAGGTTGTGGATCTGATCTTTGATTTCCATGTCCGCAAACATGTCGCCAGTAAGTTTCGCTTCCAGCTCTTTAATTTCGTTTTGCAATTCTTCGTTCATTGAGATAAAATTTTAGATTTTGGTTTCAAACACCCTTGAAGTTACAAAAGCTCCCGCCAAGGAAAAAATTTTTGATGTTAAGAATCCGAAAGTACAACAATTGCTTTCTGTAAAGCCATGTTATTGGGATAGGTAATGAGCTGCCCTTCTGAGTTTTTGATCAGCATGGAAAACAGCGTAAGGTCATAGACCAAACCTTCTACAGAGTTGTCTCCATCCATGATCCTGACCCGTGTCCCTATCTTGTAAGGAAAGTAAAAAAACAAGATCACCGCAGCAGTGATATTACTCAAAATGGACCAGGCGGCAAACAAACCCACTCCCACTACGGTGAAAAACGATATGAAATAAACGGAAAGACCTTTGAACGAAATGTCCCACACCAGGCCGATGAAAAGCATAAAGACCAGAAAAAAGACAAAATTGAAATACTTGGTGGTGTACTGCACCCGTGGCAGGCTCAGCTCTTTTTTCTTACCGTATCGCTTGAGTATGCGCGCGGTAAGGTTTCTCACTACCAGATAAAACAACACCAGGAAAACGCTCAAAATGATCTGCAAAGAGCTGTTGTCGGGTGATTTGAAGTATTCCACAAAATTCATAAGGCAAAGATATATTTCGTTGGGCATGTAAGCTGCGAAATTTCATGCAACAATATGGCAACTAGCTTAACGTTCTAAAACCAAACCAAATCACTTACGTCATGGAACTAAAAAAGAACAAGGAATACGACCTTGAAAAAAAATCTCCGCTGTTTTTCAGTATTGGTCTTGTTGTTGCGCTTGCATGCGTCACACTCGCTTTTGAATGGAAAAGTGAATATGAGCCAATAGACATTACCTATAAAACCGATGAACCCGAGGAGATATATGTGCCTGTTGCCACCAAACATAAAGATCCCGAACCACCAAAACCCGTAGAAAAGAAAAAGGTGGAAAAACCTAAGAGCAACCAGCCTCCGGTGGTTATTGAAGCCGATGATAAAAAGGAAATAGAGAATCAGGTTGAAATAGAAGATATCAATTTTGACGATTTGATAGAGGATATTGATGAAGGGGCGCCAACTGGACCTGTGCCAGATGAGCCATTTATTATCGTGGAAAACCCTCCAACTTTTCCTGGTGGATTGCCTGCATTTTATCAATATGTAAAGGAGAATTTGAAATACCCCTCTAAGGCCAAAAGCATTGGAGCCGAAGGAAAAGTCTATCTACAATTCGTCATTGATGTAGATGGTTCAATAACTGAGGTAGAAGTGCTAAAAGGAATAGGTGCAGGATGTGATGAAGAAGCGAAAAGGGTTTTGGAAAACGCTCCAAAATTCAACCCGGGAAAACAAAGAGGAAGAGCTGTCAGAGTACGCCAGGTCATTCCTATCTATTTTCAACTGAAATAAATAAAAGAGGCGGTCTCAAAAGTAACTGATCCGATGGCTAATGTCACATTGACTAGGCGTCCCCGAGCTATCGAAATATACGCTCACTTGAATAGAACGAGGTTTTGACAGGCTCAACCTGACACCCACAAATCTTTTAAGACCGCCTCTCTTATGTTGTAAGAGATACCAGATAAATAAAGCTTTTCTAAAATGTAAATCTCTATTTTCCGGTATGACGAAAGTGTATTTCCTCAAGCAGGTACAACACACTTTACCCCTCCATCTGTTCCAGTTCTTTCCCCTTGGTTTCGTACACAAACTTCACCACAAAGAAGATCGATATAATAGCACCAACAGTGTAAATGCTATACGCAAATGCCAGTCCCATGCCCACGAGCAAAATTGGAAATGTAAGCGTGATCAGAAAGTTGGACACCCACTGAGCCAGACCTGACACAGCCAGCCCAGATCCTCGCAGCTGATTGGGGAACATCTCTCCCAGCATCACCCACATCACAGGCCCCCAAGAAAAGTTAAAGAATATCACATAGGCATTCGCAGCAATCAGTGCCAGCACACCCATGTTGTCGCTCAGTTGCAAAGTGTTCTCAGCATCGAGTGAGCCTGTAGAAAAGGCAACAACTACCAATGCAAGTGAAATACTCATACCCACAGAACCAATCACCAAAAGCGGCTTGCGACCAATTCTATCCACCAAAACCAAAGCAGCCACAACTGCGGCTATACTCAGCCCACCAGAGACCACATTGATCAAGAGCGCATCACTCTCCCCGAAACCAACAGCTTGCCAAAGTACAGCACCGTAATAGAATACCACATTGATACCCACCAATTGCTGGAAAGTAGCCAAGCCAATTCCAATCCACACGATAGGACGTACGCGTTTTGCGGCTTTATCATACAGGTCGGAGAGCTTAGGCTTGTGATGATCACCCGCCAGCGAACCTTCAATATCATCGGCCTTCTGCTCCCCTACAGTGTCGCCATACAACTTTGAAAGGACTTTCACGGCGGCATCTTTTTTCTGCTTTGCAACCAAGAACCTTGGACTCTCCGGGATAAAAAGAAGAGAAAAGAGAAATGTTCCGGCAGGAATCAATTCTACCCAAAACATCCACCTCCATGTTTCAAAATCCATCCAAAGCACATTCTCCGCAGAACCTGAAATATTGGCCAGAAAATAGTTGCTCAGAAACGAAAAAAACAACCCTGAAATAATGGCCACCTGCTGTATGGTAGCCAGAGCTCCCCGGTATCTGGCAGGCGCAATCTCGCTTATATAGGCTGGTGCCATGACAGACGCTGCGCCCACGGCCAATCCTCCTATGATTCTGTAAACGATAAACTCTGCTGAGGTAGTTGAAATACCTGAGCCCCAAGCCGAAATGATGAAAAACACAGCCGCGAAAATCAGCATGGTTCTTCGTCCGTACTTATCCGCCAGACGTCCGGCAAAGAATGCTCCCACAGCACAGCCTAGCAGCATAGAGGCCACATTGAAGCCACTGCCTATATCCTGTGCATTAAAAGCGGACTCCAGACCCTTCACGGTTCCGTTGATCACTCCACTATCAAATCCAAAAAGGAATCCTCCTAAGGTCGCCACGAGCGTGATCAGGATGATGTAAAGGTTGTTTGTTTTTTGTGTTTCCAAAATTGATTGTTTTAGGGTGGGTTAATGTTGTTTCAATTATTATAATGGCTTTGTCCGCTCATCATGAATGTCATGTTGAGCTTGTCTAAACATATATTTAAGAGATTTGGACAAGGTCATGGAGTCCGTAGCAATCTGACTATTGGCATGGAAATCCGAAACCTGACAAAGCCAGATCAAATGAACTGATTCAGGATATTTTCATAAAGTTCCTGCTTGCCACTGGTTTGGATTGGCTCCCCTACCTCAGCAGCAATGGCTGAAAGGTCTTCAAGCTTCAATTTACCAGCTTCAAAATCCTTCCCCTTACCACTATCAAACGAGGCATACCTCTCAGCAAGTAGCGAAGGATATTTTGAACTTGTATAGATATTATCCGCTATGATCAATGCTCTTGCAAAGAGATCCATTCCTCCGATATGAGCATGGAACAAGTCATCCAAATCAGATGAATTTCTTCTCGTTTTAGCATCAAAGTTGATACCGCCACCTTGTAGTCCTCCAGATTTTAAGAACACCAGCATCAGCTCCACCAGCTCATAAATGTTGTTGGGAAACTGGTCAGTATCCCATCCGTTTTGGTAATCTCCACGGTTCGCATCCATACTACCCAGCATTCCGGCATTAGCGGCCACCTGCACTTCATGCTGAAAAGTGTGCTGCGCCAAAGTAGCGTGGTTTACTTCCAGATTGAGTTTGAAATCATTCATCAAATCATATTCTCTTAGGAATCCGATCACTGTAGCCGCATCAAAATCATATTGGTGCTTCGATGGCTCCATTGGCTTTGGCTCGATGAAAAATGTGCCCTTGAAACCCTGACTTCTTGCATAGTCTTTGGCCATATGTAGGAATCGTGCCAGGTGATCCACTTCTTTTTTCATATTGGTATTGAGTAGGCTCATGTAGCCTTCTCTTCCTCCCCAGAACACATAATTTTCTCCACCGAGCTTGATGGTAGCATCCAGCGCATTTCTCACCTGAGCACCGGCGTATGCCACTACGTTGAAGTCAGGGTTTGTAGCCGCACCATTCATGTATCTTGGGTTGGAAAACAAATTGGCCGTTCCCCATAGTAGCTTCACGCCAGAGGCCGCTTGTTTCTCCTTCGCATAATCAGTGATTGCATCGAGTCTCTTTCCCGACTCAGCCAACGTATCGGCCTCATCGATCAAGTCGAAATCATGGAAGCAGTAGTACGGAATGCCTATTTTCGTAATAAATTCAAATGCCGCATCCATTTTGTCTCTTGCATTTTGCAATGGATCGGTAGCTGTTGCCCACGGAAAGGCCTTCACTCCCGGGCCGAATGGGTCACCCCCAGTGTTGCACAGCGTGTGCCAATAAGCCACGGCAAACCTGAAGTGGTCTTTCAGCGTTTTGCCCGCTACTACCTTATTCTCATCATAGTATTTGAATGCCAAAGGATTGTCTGACTCCTTCCCTTCAAACTTGATTTTGTCAATTTCCTTGAAATACTCTTTGTTACCTAGTGTTACTGAACTCATTTTTTGTTTGATTTTTATTCCCTTTTATTCCGATAACAGCACTGTTCTGCCTGCCGGGAGATTCCCCGGCTAAGCCGTGGAATGACGTGCTGGTTTTATCGGTTTCCTAATTATTTAATATTCTTTCTAAATCTAGTTTCCATTGCGCATACGCGGAAATGTAAACCTGTTGATCAGCATGCGGTTCGTAAGTTTTAAGCACCTGATCTCCAGTCATGGCTTCTTTCAGGCTGGCGAAATGACCTGTGGTAAACCCAGCCGCCCGTGCCGCACCAATTGCGCCGGTCGTCTCCACCATTTCTATTTTCCCATTCATCAGCGTGGAGATCGTTTCGCTAAAAACCTGAGATTGGAACAGGTTATCGTTACCCACTCGCATGGATTTGATACTCATCCCAAGAGAGGTCATCACCTCTATGCCATAGACAAATGAGAAAGCTATACCTTCCAAAGCGGCTCTGTAGAGATGTGGTTTTTCGTGTCGGTTGAATTGAAGACCTTGTATATGAGATCCTATATCCCTATTGCTCAGCACACGCTCCGCTCCATTGCCAAATGGCAACATGCGTAAGCCATCCGACCCGACAGGGATCTTTCCCATTTGCTTTTCCATATCAAAATACGACATGCCCGCATCGGCTACCTGCTGGTTGATCCATCTGTACTGAATACCCGATCCATTAATACAAAGCAACACACCAACATTCGGGGTTTCAGCTGAATAGTTAACATGAGCGAAACTGTTCACGCGACTCAATTCATCGTAAACAGGCTTGTCGCTCACACCATAAACCACACCTGAAGTACCGCCTGTGCCTGCCACCTGTCCTGACTCTAGCACACCTAGCGACATGGCGTTATTCGGTTGATCTCCAGCTCTGTATCCTACCGGAATTCCCGGTTTTAGCCCAAGCAATTCGGCAGCATGAGCGTTTACTTCTCCTTGCGGTGAAAACGTAGGTTTTACCTTCGGCACGAAACTTTGGTCGAAACCATAATACTCAAAGAGATCTCTGGAAGGTGTATTTGATTTGAAATCCCAAATCATTCCTTCTGACAAACTTGGAATGGTCGTATTGACCTCCCCGGTCAGCATCATGGCTATGTAGTCTCCGGGTAGCATGAGCTTATCAACCTTATCAAAAATCTCAGGCTCATTCTCCTTCACCCATCTCAACTTAGAAGCGGTAAAGTTTCCGGGAGAATTGAGCAAATGCTCGAAACACTGCTGATGGCCAATACCATCAAAAGCTGCATCCCCGATCCCGACCGCCCGGCTATCACACCAGATAATGGACGGACGCAACAC
The DNA here is from genome assembly GCA_039944535.1 of Cyclobacteriaceae bacterium. Taxonomy (GTDB): domain Bacteria; phylum Bacteroidota; class Bacteroidia; order Cytophagales; family Cyclobacteriaceae; genus JAMZMI01. The sequence goes on along the minus strand of JBDUYP010000007.1, from coordinate 358,498 downwards.
CTTTTGATCTTTATCCACCAACACCAATCCGTGCATCTGATAAGAAATGCCGATTCCCCCAATTTCTTTCGGGTTGATTCCTGATTTCTCTACTGCTTTTTTGGTTGCTTTTATGAGGTTATCCCACCACATCTGCGGGTCTTGTTCGGCCCATCCGGACTTAACACTGGTAATGGACATCTCCTGGTCCGGGTAGCTCGCCACAGCAACCTGACTGTTAGTGTTACCATCAATAATCGCCGCTTTGATGCTGGAACTGCCTATATCGTATCCTAAAAAAAACATTTCATCTCATTTTGGGTGAACCAAGATAAGAACTTATAGTCATATTGACTATATAATAATTAATAATTTTTTACCTTCGTCATTGACTTAAGCCATACCCTATGTCAGATGCGATAATGGAAGACCTCTCGATTGACTGTGTGATCTTTGGATTCACAGATGAACTCAAGGTGCTGCTAGTGAAGCACGCAGAGGGTATCAGTCAGGGAAAATGGGCGCTTCCGGGTGGCTGGGTAACCTATGATGAAGATCTTGATGATGCGGCCAGCAGAATCTTGTACTTGCTTACTGGTGTAGAAAACGTATTCCTTGAGCAGCTGAAGGCCTTTGGAGCGGTGAACCGCTTTCCGAACAAACGAGTGGTGACGGTGGCGTACTATTCTCTCATCAAAGCATCGGATTACGACTTGTTAGCGGGATATACTGCGTCAGATGTACAGTGGTTTTCTCCTTCGGAAATAAAAGACTTGCCATATGATCATGAGCAAATACTCAACTATGCCTTTGATCAACTGAAAAATCGCGTGAAACAGGAGCCCATTGGGTTCAACCTCCTTCCCGAAAAATTCACACTCCTCCAGCTACAGCACCTCTACGAATCGGCTCTGCAAATCAAACTGGATAAGCCAAACTTCCGCCGGAAAATACTAGGCATGAACTTACTCATTGACTGCCATGAAAAACAAAAAAATGTTTCGCATCGTGCTGCCAAACTGTATAGGTTTGATGAAACGGTTTACCAGTCTCTGAAGGAACACAAGTTCGTTTTGGATTTGTAGGCATTCGGCCTCTATAAATTACAACTGTTTGGCATAGCTCAGTGTCTGGAGATATATCGGCTTTATGAATTTGAAAAAACTAATCCTCCTTTGGGCAACCCTGCCCTTTATCAGCTCTTGCGGAGATGGACTCCCTGGTTTTCCGGATAGAGAAATACAAGGCATGAAACCCGTATATGCCGCGCTTGAAGCCACCCCAATTGAAAAACTTGAGAGTCAATCTTTCATCAGACCCGGTAAAATATATGTGTACGGAAACCTGCTTTTGGTTTCGGATATTGATGCTGGAATTCATGTTTTTGACAACACCGATTCTTCTAATCCACAAAACCTATACTTCATAAAAGTGCCTGGTAACACTGACATGGTGGTAAAAGACGATCACATTTATGCAAACAGCAACGAGGATTTGGTGGTCATAGAACTGCTTGATGATAGCGCACAACTCGCCAGTATGCGAGAAGGTTTTTTTCTAGAAGCCTCAGAAAATGAGCTCCCGCCCTTTCGTGACGTATATTTTGAATGCGTTGATCAGGAGAAAGGCAGAGTCGTAGGTTGGGAGACTACAATGCTGAATTCACCTGACTGCTACAGATAATGAGAAAGATTGCACGATTGATTTTGATTTTTACGACGCTATTGGTTTTTTCATGTGGCAGTGATGATAGCGGCTTTACCCTCGGTCCGGGAAACGGGGTAAGCGGCATTGGTGGCTCCACTGCCAGATTCACAATCAGTGGAAACTATATGTACATGGCCAATAACAGTCATTTAAAGGTGATGGAGCTGACTAATCCTGCAGAACCCAAACTAGTTCATGAGCAAACACTGAAGGTTCATTTAGAGACTGTTTTTGCAAGCGCAGATTATCTATATGTTGGATCACGACAAGAGATGTTGATTTTTACTTTGGCCCTGCCCCACGAACCCCGCTATATCAGCAATGTTTCTCATCAGACGGCATGCGATCCGGTAATTGTAACTGGTAATACAGCCTATATGACTATTCATGATGGGCAGGTTTGTCGCGGTTTACAAGTAAATCTGCTGATCACGGCTGATGTGTCTGACCCAACCAACCCAATTCAAACTGACACCATAAGTATGATCAAACCTCTCGGACTCACAATCTACAATGGCGACCTGTATGTGGGTGAGGGAATATATGGGCTGAAGAAGTTTGACATAACTGACCCGCTCCACCCGAAGCTTGATACATTTTATCAGAAAATAGCCAGCAATGATATGATCGGGCTTTCAGACCGGCTAATCATTACTGCCGATAATGGCATAAGCCAGTATGCTGTAGAGCAAGATACGCTAGTACTTCAAAGCTTGATTAACTGATGAAAAACTTAGGTCTGTCATTTATATGCTTGTTTTTGGTGAGTATAAACTCCTACTCTCAGTCATTAGACTTTGAAAACCCAGGGGCCATAATCAAGCTAGATCTTGCTAATGCAATCAATCCGATTGATCCTTCATTATTGATATGTGTGGAGCACTTTCCCTCAAATGGTGGGTTTTCACTTGTACATGAAGCCGGTTTTGTAGTGGCCGTTTATGACAATAGTCTCTTTAGTGAAAACTCCTATGTTGATGTTGCCAAAAGCTTCAAAACCCGGCATGAGTTAAGATTTTATATAGGTGAATGGGGCGGATTGCGAGTAGTCACAAAACCCTATCTCTCGGCGGATTATCAGTATCGATACCTTGCGGTCAATGAAAAATATATACTTCAAGTTGATTGTGGTGAGGGCTGCTACTACTACCGCAATTTTGATGGAAACATCCCAACCACAAGACATATGGTTCAATTGCATTTTGGAATGCAATGGCTTTTGTCACCCAAGCTCTCATTTGACGTAAATTATGGTGTAGGCCGTTACCTCTATCAGGTAAAACGATCTGCCATATACGATGGTCGGTTTGTGGAGTCCTATCGCTACATGCGCGAAGATCGGCTGGGACTCAAAACCATCGTAACTGCGCAGATGAAATTGGGCTATGTCATCAATAAATAGTTCCCCCTACTTGAGAGGAAAATGAATCTCTGTAATGAGCTCTGCTGGTGAAACCTCAGCGGGATTGTTCATATAAGTTTCAAACGGGTGATGCTTTTTGTCACACTTGATTTCCTTGTTTCGCTCCATACTGTATAGAGTGGTCCAGGCATTGCCAAGGTGGAGGTACGGCCCCACATGACGAAGTGTATAAACGGACAATTCCGGAATTTCGCCTGCTATCAACCCCTCGGGCAAATCAGCCGGAATCTCTTTTACCGGTACTCCACTGGTGTAAGATACTTTCCTCTTCACCATGTCCCACTTGTGATAAATGCTGAAAATTTCGCCGGCTACATTGTCTATATTTTTGCCGGCTGCTGTCATTAGCTTGTCTATGTCACCGCTCATAGCCTCGCTTATGGAATCAATAGCACAATCGGTTTTGATACCTATATATTTACATCCCGGGTAGGTAGATTTTCCCACAAATTCAAGCCTGGAGCTCACTGCTCCACTTTCTACATATTCTTTGAGCATGTTGAGCCCACGCTGAAAATCCATCCTCACAAAGGCGGTCATCATTTTTTTCATCCAAAACAAAAACCACGGCAGGCTACTCTCCATAAACCAGGTCGCGGTGGTTTTGCCTTCTTTCTCTTGCAATTCAAATCGAACATCTGCGTGAGATTTCCAAGGGGTGAGGAAGTTGAGATCATAATCTACTGACGTATTCTCCTCCTCCGAGCGTATTTTCATATTGCCCGTGCCTACACGTTTTCCTTCCCAGGAGTAATACCTGGAGTCTTCGTCGATTGTCATGGTGGCCTCAGGCTCCATGATCATCCATGGCGACCAAGGCTTCCAGTGATTGAAGTCACTGATTACTTGAAATACTTTGTCTTTGGGAGCGTCAATCTCTATGGATCGGTCGAGGATCATTTTAGGCATGATGGTGTGGTTTTTTGGTTTCCGTAACGAAAGTTAAAAAATCCACCGGTCAAAAACCCTTATTCAAAATGGGTCGTTTCACAAAATCTGAGGTTAAATGGGCACTTTTCTCTTCAAAACAAACTTTGCGTCAAGCAGCTGAATGATGGCAAAAAGCCCCAAGCCCAGCACAGTCCATTTGGCATAGCCCATGAGATCGGGTAGTTTGCTCAGATCCACTAGAAAAATGAGGGTAAGAGCCGAAGAAGCAAGAAATGCCAATACACCTATCGCCAAAACGAACATATTTCGCCTTTCTATCTCAGCTTCCCGCTTCCGAATCTTAATCAATACATTTTGAGCAAAATCTGCCTTCAATTCACCGTGCGGTCTTGTTTTCAGCGCCTTTATGATTTTATCTTCCATGATCAAATTTCTATTTCTTTACCCACGTACGGTTCGGCCAAATCCTTCAGCTTTTGTCTGGCTCTAAACAGGTAATTCTTCACCGTACCCTCAGGCATTCCTGTAATTTCCACAATTTCCGGATAGGAAAAACCCTCCAAATAAAACAACGTGAGCACCACCCGATATGATTCCGGCATTTGCATCACTATCTGGTGAACGAAGTTTGAAAAATCTTTCTCTTCAAATGTTTCATCCACATGTCCCACTCTGAAAGCCACATCATCCAACTCCTGGGTATCATATCTTCGTGACCTTTTTTTAGCAAAATTTACCGCCATGCGATAGCTTATCGTTGCGATCCACGTGCTTAGTTTAGAATTGAATTTAAACGTGGAGAGACTCTCATACACCTTTACAAACACATCCTGACAAAGCTCTTCCTTATCCTGCTCATCGATCACCACACGCCCGACCATGTGCACCACCAACAGCTTATACTTCTCTATCAATTCGAGGTAAGCCTGGTAGTTGCCCTGCAACACCCTTTTGACAAGCTGATGATCTTCCATTGATTAATAAGTCAAAAAACCCGATCCAAAGGTTGCAAAAAAGATTAGGAAATCTCGTATGACGACAAAACAACCAAAAACGGTCTTCCCCATGCTCAAAGCATTTCTTCCGCTGAGAGCACAGCGTCTAGAAAAAATAATTTACCCCCTGCAACATTTCAGCTTGTCACTGCTGTCATATGTGGCAAACCATTTAAAAAATTAAAACTAAAAATCATGGAAGAAATACTGGTGCCTATAGCAGTGCTTGGAACATTGGCCTTTGGAATCGTCACATTCACAAGAATTCTTACCGATTACTTCTTGAGGAAACGGCTGGTGGATAAAGGCCTGGTGGGTGATGACGCTACCACCATTCTTAAAAAAGAAAGTAAAGTATCGTCAAAATATGGCTCTCTAAAATGGGGGCTGATCGCACTTTGCGGCGGTGTGGGGCTGATCATATCAGAATCGGCCGGGTTTGACTGGGAGACTTCTGCCGTTCCGTATGGGGTGGTGATCGTGAGTATAGCTGTGGGCTTCCTTGCGTATTATTTTATGGTCAAAGACAAACTGGAAGGTTAATCCCGGGAATTTTCATAAACTCAAAATAAAGGCCGGTTGCAGAAGCAACCGGCTTTTTTCTGTAAAACACCAGTTGAGGTCCAAGTCCAACGGGAGTCAAACACTTTCAGATAAACTCAATCTAAACCTTAGCGTAGCAATAGTTTATCACAAACCTGGCAGGCCATTCCGCATAGCGATTTTCATTTGCTGACGGCTACTCCCGCGCTTGCTTTTCTACTGAAACCAACTGCTTATAATAAGCATCCATTCTTGCGTAAGCCGTTCCATCCACTAATAATATCACGATCATCATGGCAATCGTAGTGATAGCGATTGCACGCCATGCTGGGCTATTCATAAAAAGAATGAGTAAAGCAGCCACTATGATAATAATCGGAATAACCTTGAAAACTACCGTATATTCTTTCAAGGTACTTTCTGCCCGGGCTACTTCGGATGCCGTGAAAGCAGAGGCGTCACTATTGTAAGCGCTTTCGAATTGGGTGATCCTTGCTTTATTGGTGAAAAACAAGCCTAAACCGATGGTCATCAGTAGCACACCTGCCACCAATAGTGGGATGACATACGCTTTGGCTAATTCTGTTTTGCCCAGCTGCCAAAATCCTGCGCTTGCTGCCAAAAACAATATCGCAAAAATGATGAAGAATCGTGTGGAGAAAACCTCCGCTTTTGCCCATTCGGTGGACAATTTTAATATTTCCATTGTCTTAAGGTTTTAAAGTGTAGTTATATGCTAATTATTACCAATGCTTCTGGGGCTGTACCCAAATGCTTTTTTGAAAGCAAAGGAAAAATGTGAAAGGTTTTCAAACCCTGCTGAAAGATAGACTTCTGTGGCTTTTTGTTTTTTAGCCGTAAGCTTATGATGCGCCAGGTTCAATCGTTTCTCTGTAAGCCATTTTCCAGGTGTAGTATTAAAGGTTTTCTTAAAATCTGACTTGAATGTAGTCAGACTTCTGCCAGTCAGAAAAGCGAATTTCTCCAATGGAAGATTGTACATAAAATGCTCTTCCATGTACTTTTCCAGATCGATTTTTCCTATCTCGCTGAAGGTTGCCAGTATAGCGCTCACTCTTTTGTCCACTTCATCAATGATGGTCAGCGCTTCCTGAATTTTTATAGGTACGATTGATTCAGGAAGTTCGTCCTGTGCGTCAAAATACGAAGACAATGACCCAAAAAAACTTGTCAGCAAAGGATGCGATTTTATCGGTCGTTGCTTCGCTATGTTTTCATCCCAATTTTCCAGAACAGGTCGGTCGAGATAAAACTTGCGAAGATCTTCTTCCGGAAGAAACATCGTGACAACCTTAAAAGGCTCCCCGTTTACGGGGCTTTTCACTACTCTAGTCAAATGATTTTTGGGAACAAAAACCGTGTCACCGGCAACAAAAGTCAGGGTGTCCTTGCCATAGGATAAGGTCATTTGACCCGAATATATGTAAGCCACGATGTGTATGGGCGAAATATGCTCCCACGTGTATTCAGTTTCGACTGTTCCTGCTAAAAATACTCTGCCTTTGTTTGTTGCTTCAGGTTTCATCTTATATTTCAAATTTTTGACCTATTGCCTCCTCTGACACCTCCCACAGCTTCTTAGCTACAGCTTTGTCCTTGGCATGTGGTTCTATTTTGTGTGCACCCACCGGGCCCACCCAATTACTTCTACCCGTTGGGCCATAAAACGCTTTTTGATCCAAGTCCTCTTCTGTTGCACACATCAGTTCAGGATAAGCACCTTTTTCAGCTGACTGTGTTAATGGCGACAATTTCATCAAACCAAAAATCATTTTCATCATAAAGCTACCACTGGTATTGATGAGGTTTGTTCGTGACGAACCTGGATGGCAGGCATAGGCTTTTACATCTGTTTTACCAGTTGCTTTTAATCTATCCTGTAACTCGTAAATAGACATGATTTGCGCCAATTTACTCTGGCTATAAGCATCGTTTGGTGTGTAGTCTTTGTCCCAATTCAAATCGTCAAACTTGATGGTTTTGATGCCCATGTCATATCCCATGCTACCAACAGTCACTATGCGTCCTTTGGATTTTTCAATCAGCGGAAACAACATGGCTTGTAGAAGAAAATTACCATAATGGTTTGTGCCCATTTGACTCTCAAAGCCATCCTCTGTGATCATTTGCTTAGGTACTTGGGCTATGGCGGCATTGAGCATCAGAGCATCAATGCGAGATACCGTTTCGAGCACTTCTTGAGCAGCCTTTCTTAAAGAAGCCAGTTTTCCTAAATCAACAGTCACATATGATACGTCAATGTTGTTGCCCAACTCGCTTTTATAAGTTGATATGGCGTCTTCTGATTTTTTAGGGTTGCGATTGAGCATGACAACTTTGGCTCCTTTGGAGAGTAATATTCTTGCCGCTTCAAATCCTGTACCGCTAGTCGTACCTGTGATAAGAAACGTTTTTCCAGTTAAATCCCCTATTCTATCTGGGGTCCATCCTTTTCTACCAAATTGATTGTTATTTTTCATCTCTGTCTTGTTTCGATTATTGTGAAACAAAGATCTTGAGTAATCCAACACTTAACTTTGTTTAAAAGCCGTATTTACTTTGCTTAAAAGTTTCAGTAAAAAAAACGAATCAAATCGTAACAAAAAATTTAAACACCTGTTTAATACAAATGTTTAAATATATTTACGCAAACAAATACCATTAGAAAATGTCTGATTCTTCTCACGATACCACCGAAGCAAAAATAAAAGAAGCTGCAAGCGAGCTTTTTGCTACGCTGGGTTTGAAAGGCACGACTATGCGCAAGGTAGCGGAGAAAGCGGATGTGAATGTGGCGTTGGTTAACTATTATTTCAGAAGCAAAGACAAATTGTTTTTATCTGTTTTTCAGGAGAAGTTTCGCAAGTATTCATCCCAGGGTTTTGATATCCTCACAAGTCAGTCAAAGGCACTTATAGACAAGGTTGAAGAGTTTATAGAGATCTTAAGCACACAAATGTCAAAGGATGTAGCGCTACCTATATTTCTAATTGCGGAAACCTATCACAATCCAGGCCTCATGGAGTGTATAGGCACTGAGAGTGCTGAAAGCAACATGAGGAAAAAGGCCGACTTGCAAAAAATACTTGACGATGAGCATGAAGCGGGAAACATCCGCAAAATATCTGTGGGTGACTTTGAAACTGCCATAGCATCTCTTGTTGTATTTCCGATTCTAACGAAGATCATCACCACAAAAACCGGAAAGATGGCTGCCTATGGGTTTGATAATTTTGATCAATTCTTGAATCACTGGAAGAAAACTGTGCTGGAGATCATGAAGTCATACCTAAGGCCAATATAAAAATCAAAAAAATTTATCTATCAATTAAACATTTGTTTAAAACAATTAATTAAATGAAACAAAAACTATTAATTTTTCAACTCATCTGGATACCATTTCTAGGATACAGTCAGGATACACTATCAGTAGACGAATGCATCCGACTGGCGTTGGAAAACAACCTGACGGTAAGCAACAGCGCCTATGATCAGCAGCTCTATAAAGAGCAGATAAAGGAAGCCAAGAGCGGAGCATTGCCCCGACTGGATGCCAGCGGGCAATACAACATTTACATGGAGCTGCCAACTACGGTCATCCCAAATAGTGCATTTACGCCCGGCACAGAGGGATACAGTGCAGCTTCTTTTGGTACTCAACACCAGTCAACTTACTCTCTACAGCTATCTCAGGCCATTTACAACCCCAACCTGGGTGCGGCGATTCGTGCTGCAGATAAAGTAAATGAGATGGGCGAGTTGCAGTATGAGCAAACCAAGGAGACAGTGGCCTATCAGGTGGCTTCTACCTATTACAATGCACAGGCACTGGGTGAGCAAATCAAGATGCTGGAAGGAAACAGTCATTCGCTAGACACATTGATCACCAACACGCGCATGTTGGAGGAAAATGGGCTGGTCAATAGGACTGATATAGATCGTCTTATTATCAATAAGGCTAGTCTGGACAACAACATTGCCACGATTAAGGCAGATTATGATTTGTTGATCAACTCTTTGAAACTATTATTAAATCTTGATCAGGATACACCTCTCCGTATTTCTGGCGACTTGCATCCTGAGACCCAGACATACGCTCAGCATCATGATTTTGCAATCCAGAATCGAGTGGATTACAAGCTGCTAAACAAGCAAATGGAGCTTTTGCACCTGCAGGAAACGCAAGTCAAAAAAGGATATCAGCCCACGCTCTCAGCTGTGGCTACATATGGACTTATGGGTTTTGGAGAAAATGAAGATGATTTTTATGAACACTATGATTTCAGCTACGTCGGGCTTCAGTTGAGTTGGAACCTGTTTGACGGCATGGCCAAACGAACACAGGTCAAACAGAAACAAATACAAATGCAGCAGTTGAAATCAAACGTGGAATTGACCCAACGGAGCATTGAAAACGAGCGAACAAATGCACTGGCCAAATTAAGAACCCATCAGACAGAGGTAGAGAATCAAGGACGCTCTGTGGATTTGGCCATTGAAATATATAACAATATACAAATGCAATACCGTGAAGGGTTGGTTGGCGTACAGGAAGTCATACAGACCAAAGACGACCTGATACAGGCAGAAACCAACTATTTAAACTCCTGGATTCAACTACAGCAAGCCAAACTGGATCTGGAAAAAGCTGAAGGTGACTTACTGACAAAATATAACTAAAAGACATACAAAAACGACCAAAATACAATGAGCAAAGTGAAATCAAACTTGACTAAGACGATAATCACAGTAGTGGTACTGATCACTATTACCGGCTGGACGGTGCATACCCTACTTGGCAATGCGGAAGAAGTGAAAGATCGTGTTTATACCCGTGACTTTTCCATAAAAGTACCGGTAAAGGCAGAAGCAGTCTCAACCTCCCAACTAGTGGAATCAAAACGATATCTAGGTACTTTCGAGGCAAACCGCGAAATCTCTCTTCGGTCTCAAACGCAGGGAGAAGTAAAGGTGATCAAAGCCAATGAGGGCGATAAACTGAAGAGTGGCCAGTTGATAGCTGCCGTTGATGCAGAGAATATTGAGTTTCAATTAATCGCGGCAAAAGCGGCGTATGAAGATGCCAAAAGGGAGGTTGCCAGGTATGAAAACCTGACTGACAATAACGCTGTAGCAAAGATCAATCTGGAAAAAGCATTGTTGCAATTGGCCAATGCTGAAAGTAATCTCAAACTGCTCAACAAACAGCTGAGCAACACCCGCATAAAAGCACCATTTGATGGTACTTTGGCTACCAGAACCTTTGATTTGGGTTCGGTACTGGGGCAGGGAGAACCCCTGGGTGTATTCATTGACATTTCCAAACTAAAGCTTGTAATAGATGTCCCAGAGGAAGAAATATCTGAATTCAAAATAGGCAAGCCGATAGTTGTTCACTCTGATATTCACCCTGAGCACCATTATGCAGGAGTTGTCTCCATGGTGAGTGATCTGGCCGATGATGCGCACAAATTTGAGGTGGAGATTCAAATAGAAAACAGTTCCAAAGCACCGCTCAAATCTGGCATGTATGGGTGGATCGAAAACACAAACGTGCAGTCAGACAATACCATCACCATTCCAACCATCGCCATGCTAGGCTCATCAAAAGATGCCAAAGTATTCAAAATAGTGGATGGCAAAGCAGTCACACAGTCGATCATTATTGGCAAACGTGTTGGCGACCTACTCGAAGTGAAAGACGGACTAGCAGTTGGTGATGTGATTGTGACCAATGGCCAGGTAAACCTCACAGAAGGTACTGCAGTCTCTTACTGATCATTATAAAAAAGGCTAAGAAATGAATATAGCAGAATTTTCAATCAAAAGACCGTCACTTATCCTGGTGATTTTTATTCTCACCTCGATTGCTGGTCTCTTGTCATTCAGCCGGATAGGCTATGAGTTGATACCTGAGATGTCAACACCCACGCTGACCATCACGACCATCTATCCCGGAGCAGCACCTTCTGAGGTGGAGTCTTCGGTTTCAAAAGTCATCGAAGATGCAGTGTCTGAGTTGGACAACCTGGACGAAATCAATTCCAAATCGCTGGAGAGTGCTTCTATTGTAATCGTCAATTTCAACAGCGGAACGGATATCGATCAGATGGTACAGGATGCTCAGAGAGAGATCAACAACATCCTCAATGAGCTGCCGGAAGACGCAGAAAGCCCGTCTATTTCTAAGATTTCACCAAATGACCTTCCCATCCTGCAAGTCACTGCTACCTCCAATCTGGATGGAAAGTACTTCTATGCTCTGATGGATGACAGGCTGGTTCCTGAAATACAGCAACTCAGAGGCGTGGCTACACTGGAGGTACTTGGCGGTGACCATAGATCGATCAATGTGAGCGTGGACCCTGAAAAACTAGAGTACTACAACCTGTCGCTTCTTCAGGTCACTCAGGCCATTTCCTATGCAAACCTTGATTTCCCAACGGGCAAGGTGAAGGATGACAAAAACGCTGTTACGGTACGAATATCGGGTGAATTTCAAAGTATAGATGAAATCAGAAACCTGATTGTGAGCACCACAAAAGATGGCGGCACCATACGCCTCCATGACCTTGCTACTGTAACTGATCATATTTCAGATCCTGAAAGCATCGCCCGACTTAACGGAAAGAATGCAATCCTACTGCGTATCAAAAAGCAAGGAGACGCCAATACGGTAGATCTGACAGAACGTGTAGAAGAAAAACTAGCCGAGTTAGAAGATCGTTATGCCAAAGATAAGCTACACTTTACCATTGCACAGAGTGATGCTGAATTCACTCTGGAGGCTGTAAGCTCGGTACTTCATGATTTAGAGCTGGCGATCATACTCGTAGCAGCCGTGATGCTGTTGTTTCTACATAGCTTCCGAAATGCACTCATTGTGATGGTGGCTGTGCCTGCCTCACTACTGGCTACTATTGCATTCATGTTGATGATGGGTTATTCCTTCAACTTGATGACCCTACTGGCCATGTCATTGGTGATCGGTATCCTGGTGGATGACTCCATTGTGGTACTGGAAAACATCTACCGACACATGGAGATGGGTAAGTCTGCAACAAGAGCAGCGATAGACGGTATCTCTGAGATCGGGCTTACGGCAATCTCCATCACTCTGGTGATCGTCATCGTATTCATTCCTGTGACTATGATTGATTCCTTTATCGGGGATGTGTTTCGCCAGTTTTCATGGACCGTGGTTATCGCTACGTTGCTCAGTCTCCTGGTTTCATTTACCCTGATACCATGGTTGATGTCTAAATTTTCTAAGGTCACAAAACTCAATCCGAAAAACCCATTCCAATGGGTACTCATCAAATTTGAGGCAGCCATGACCGAACTGAATCAGGCATACAATGCTTCTCTCGGCTGGCTGATGAACAGAAAGTGGGTCTTTTTCACCATTTTGATTGGGCTGTTTGCCTTCACGGGCTGGGTTGGAAGTTTGGGTATTGTGGGGTCAGAAACCTTCTCATCTGGAGATAAAGGAGAATTCAAGCTGACGCTGGAGTACAGCAAAACCACGAGCATTGAAGGTAACAACCTGCAAACTAGAGAGATCGAAAACTGGATTTCGTCTAAACCAGAGGTGAAAATGATCCTGACAAATGTAGGAGGACCTTCATCAGGTGTAGGTGGAACAGGACTTGGAGACCCCTATAAATCCGAACTCAATGTTGTGCTGGATCGGGAGGAGTTTGAAGGAATAGATACCGAAAAGTACATGATAGCAACCATGGAGGACATCCGAAGGGCATACTCAGGTGTGAAGGTCGGTGCATCGATGGTGGGAATGGTCAGTTCGGGAAGCGCCCCAATAGATGTAGCCGTAGTTGGTGATGACTATGATGAAGTGATCGCTGTAGCGCATCAGATAAAAGATATCATCGAGCGAACTCCAGGAGCCAACGACGTGAAGGTATCAGTGGAGACTGGCGTGCCGGAAGTTCAAATAAATATCGACCGGGACAAACTTTCCAGTTTGGGACTAGATGTAGCCACTGTCGGTGCTACGCTACAAAACTCTCTTCAGGGAAATGACGACAGTGAATATAGCGAGGATGGTTTAGAGTACCCCATTATGGTGCAGCTCAATCAATTCGACCGCAGAAACGCGGAAGATGTAAAAGAAATTCCATTCATCAATAAAGATGGCCAACTCATCAAACTAAGACAGTTTGCGGCCGTTACGCAAACCACTTCCGCTTCCATGCTTGAGCGTAAAGATCGGGTAAAGTCAGTGGGTGTAACAGCCTATGCTTTGGGCGTACCTACCGGAAATCTCTCTGCAGACATCATAGCGCAAATGGATGCTATGGAATTTCCAGAGAGTGTTGATTTTGTGTGGGGTGGAGACGTGAAAAATCAGAAAGAGAGCTTCGGTGCGCTTGGCAATGCATTTGGCATTTCCTTGCTGCTTATCTATTTCATTCTAGTGGCGCTCTATGACAATTTTGCATATCCTTTCGTAGTGATGTCTTCTGTAGTAGTAGCGGTGATTGGTGCTATGCTGGCGCTCGGCCTTTCTGCATCTACCATGAGTATTTTCACCATCTTAGGTATGATCATGCTACTGGGACTGGTAGCCAAAAATGCCATTCTGATTGTGGACTTTGGAATCAAGCTTAAGCAAGAAGGAAGGAATACGCGTGAAGCCGTAATGAAGGCTGGTAATGACCGATTGCGCCCGATCCTGATGACCACCATAGCCATGGTGATAGCCATGGTGCCAATTGCTCTGGCATCCGGAGCGGGATCAGAATGGAAAAACGGCATGGCATGGGTGCTGATCGGTGGGTTGACCTCATCGCTGTGTCTTACCATCTACCTCGTTCCTATTGCTTTTGAGCAAGTGGATACAGTCCTCGACTGGATCAATAAAAAACTCAATAGAAAATCAAAAAAAGCATCAATAGAGACCGCTATGTAATTAGGTGAGGTGTAGGCGGGAGATACGGGGCAACCCTTCTCCCGCTTTATTCCCTTTCAAAAATTGTACGTATGAAAAAGAAAAGTCAACTATTCCAAAATCCGCTACTTGAGCGATTAACCCGAACGCATATTGCGGTACCCATAACGTTACTTTTGCTCTACGCTGCAGGGTTAATGTATTGGAGTGTTTATACTGTAGGCCATTCGATTACTCTTGGACTGTCCCTATTTTTCACTGGCCTATTGACCTTTACACTGGCAGAGTACCTCATGCATCGGTTTGTTTTTCACATGAGGACCACCTCCTCGTTTAGAGCAAATATCCAATACAAATTTCACGGGGTGCATCATGATTTTCCAAAAGAAAAAGACCGACTGGCTATGCCTCCGTTGGTAAGTATAACGCTGGCCACCATACTTCTGGGCTTTTTCAATTTGCTCATTGGTGATTATGTGTTTTCATTTCTCCCAGGGTTTTTGTTTGGGTACGCTTCATACCTTTTTGTACACTACATCCTCCATGCCTATCCCCCACCGACCAATGTCTTTCGTGCGCTGTGGATAAATCACAGCATTCATCACTACAAGTCGCCCGATAAGCGATTCGGTGTGTCATCAGCCTTGTGGGATCGCGTTTTTGGCACATTTTGAGATTGATGAATAAGAAAGACGTAATTCTGCAGCGTTCTCACGCGCTCTTTCAGCGATATGGCGTGGTGAGGGTTACCATGGATATGATTGCTGATACATGTGGTGTTTCAAAAAAAACCATCTATCAGCTCTTTGAAAATAAGGATAACCTGCTCTATCAGGTTCTGATAGACAAGGCTCAGGAAATAGGTGATGAGATAATTAACCACTCCAGAGCGCAAGCCAATGCCTATAAATCCATCCAGGTCTTCCTCATGCGCTTGTATGACATTTTTAAAAATGGAGACCTTCAGGATATAAAACGACTGCATCCGGATTCATACCAGCTAATGATGGGGTTGCGAGAAAATCTGATGCGCACATTCATTGAGGAAAACATTATGCGCGGAAGGCAGGAAGGCATTTACAGATCGGATCTGAATGCGAGAGAAATGAGTAAATCTTATTATCAGACCTTCACCATCCTGCTCTCAAGAGGATTACATGCAAAAGGCGAGCATCCAATCAAATTTCTAAATGATTTGTTTACCCACCGCTTGTTGTCGGAGAGAGGTTTGAATCAAGTGGAAGATGTGAATGTCATGTGATTCCAGACCTTCTGATAAGGTCTGGAACCTCTGTGATAATTATCTGAAAGAGATTCCATTCTAGCCGCATACAATTTCAATCCTCAAATATATTCCTTGAAATTGCTCAAAAGTTGCGGATGATTTTGAATGAATAGAATTTAACCCTGGCTTAGCCTTTAAAGGCTTTCATCATTTCCAGTGGAGATATGTGTGGTCTTCCCGCTACCTTTTCATAATCAGAAGGCACGTCATTTACTCCGTTTCTGATTCCTTCATAGATACCCGCGATCACAGTTCCGATAAAGTCTCCCAAAGCTTCTTTTCGTTCCTTTTCATATGCCTCTACGGACACAGAATTGAACTTGAGTTCTGTGCCAAAAACTGTATTGATCAAATCCGCCAACTCCGCTTGAGAAATGGCTTCACCCATGAGATTGTATGTTTGGCCATTGTATTCAGCCTTTAACAGCATTTGCGCATAGGCGTATGCCAATTCGCCTCGGCTGGTGTAAGCACACCTTCCTTCTCCTGCACAGTTTCGGATTTCTCCTTCTTTGATATAGGTATCCAGATATTCCAGGTCTGGCTCTATGTAAATGCCATTTCTTCCGATGACCCAATCTAAACCTGAGTCGCGGACATCCTGTTCTGTTTGACGATTGCTTTGTACCACTGGGCTGAAGGCCGTCCCGGTTTCGTCTCCGATGATGCTGGTGTACACCATTTTCTGCACGCCATTTTGCTTTGCTGCCTCAATGACATTCCTGTGCTGTTGAATTCTTTTGTCTGGAGCATCCATACCCGATACAAGCAAAACCTTATCCACACCTTTTAGTGCTTCATCAAATTGCTCCCGACTGTTGTAGTCGCCCTTTCTGACTTCTACGCCAAGATGAGCGGCCTTTTCAGGTGTACGCGCGATAGCTACGACATTGCTTGCGCCTATTTCTTTTATCAATTGCTTTACGATTGCGGCACCAAGCTGTCCGCTGGCTGATGTTACTGCTGTTTTCATGTGTTCAAGGTTACGAAATAAGCGGTTTGCTTCCCAAGCTTGATCATACGTGGTTGGTGTTCTCAATATTTGGGTTGAGCAACATGCTCATTTCATGATTGCGTTAATTTAAGTGCTTCAAGCTCCTGCTCTAGCTTTTCCGCCTTTTCTTTAAATTTCGTCATGGCCTTTTTCAGTTGCTCCACTTTTTTGAACGCTTCCTCATCCTGAACCGCCGCATAGGTGGTGTTTCCGTCTTGTTCTTTGATTTTTGATTTGGCCCCACATGTTGGGCATATAGCTATATCACTCATGGTAAAATGTCTATAATCAGTCTGTTTTCTACTAGAGATTGTCAAGCAATTGACCGGCTATCCGTAGCACATCAAACTCTGCCACCTTCGCTAAAAACTTAGCGTCTGTGATACGAAACTGCGCATTGATCAAATTGAGCTGTGCTTCTCTAAACTCCGTGCTGGTAACAGTTCCCAGTCGGTTTTGCTCTTGAGTGGTTTCGAAGTTTTGCTGGGCTGTGATCAGGCTATTTTCCTCAATTCCCAATAGTGCGATGTTGTTTTGATAAGTAGCATAGGCATTGGCAAAATCACGTTGGGTCTGCTTCTGCAACTCTTCCTGTCTTAGCTGCTGGTTATCCAGAGCGATTTTGGCATTTTGTCGGTCTATCTGCTTCGTGCGTCCATCGAATATATTAAAGCCCAAAGTCAATCCAGCAGTTAGTCCGGTAGTTTGATTGGAAGTCAAAAAACCAGCATCACTATTACTTTTATTATATCCATACGAGGCATTTGCAGAAAGGCGAGGCATTTGAACAGCATTCGCCATTTTCACATCATACTCAGCATTTAGTTTGTTGTATTCACCTGCCACCACTTGACTGTTATTTTCCAAAGCGGAATTCATCAGTTCCTGAAAATCCAATGACTCCAGCAAGCTTACAGTTGTATTTACCACTACTTCATCCTGATTTCCTGCCAGAAGAAAGACCAGGTTGTTGCGTGCGGATGCTAATGCCAGTTTGGTTGAAACCATGGAAGCACTATCTGTATTGTAGTTGACCTTTACGTTGAGGTAATCTCTACGTGTGGATTGACCAAAGCGGAGTTCCTCTGCTTCTCGCTGCAGGAGTTCTTTGGAAATCTCCAGCGCCTCTATGGCAATACGGTAGTTTTCCTGAGCACGGGCCAAACCATAATATGCTGAAATGATATCCATAATGGTCAATTCTATTTCAGCCCTGGTCTGTGCATTGGCAAGAGCCAGGCTTGACTTAAGCTTCTTGTAGTTGTACACATTACCCAGTCCGTCAAACAGTGTATAACCCAAATCCAGAGAGGTGCCGTAAGAAGTGGTAACAGCGCCATTGATTTCATTGGGCTCCTGGCCCACAAACTGCTGCGTGGTGTTGTTTTTGCCGTACTGATAGTTTCCATTGAGATCCAGAGTAGGTAACAAACCTGCCTTTCCCGGGTGTGTACTATTCTCTGCGATGGTCACTTCATTCTTTGCCACCTTGATGCTATAATTCTCCTCTAGTGCTATTTTGATGGCCTCCTCCAGTGTCAGCAGCTGCTGCGCTGAGGCAGAGAAGCAGATCACACTGATCAGCGCCAATATCCAATATTTCGTATTCATATTTTTATATTCTACCGTTGTGGTATTCAATTAATGTTCGTTTAGTTCTATCACGGATCGCTCCACTTCTTCTTTGGTGATGTCCTCACCTGTTCTGAGCCATTTGATGCCCACCTTCATAGAATTGCTAAAGGACAATATGATGGGCAATACGACTAGTGTGAGTATGGTGGCATAGGCCATTCCATACGAAATGGAAATCGCCATTGGCTTGAGGAATTGAGCTTGTCGGCTGGTTTCCAGCAACAGGGGAGCGAGCCCTGCCACGGTGGTAAGCGTAGTAAGAAAGATCGCCCTGAACCTGGATCTACCTGCCTCCAGTAGTGCTTCGTCAAAGCGCATACCCTGGCGCATGTTGCCATTGAACTTCTCCATCAGCACCAGCCCATCATTGACAAGAATACCTATCAAAGCAATGATCCCCAAGAGTGACAGGATATTGACAGGGAAGCCATGAATCCAGTGTCCCCAGGCTACACCTACCAAACTAAGAGGAACGAGTAACATCAGCAAAAGCGGCTGGCTGTATGACCTGAAGGTAAATGCGATGGTGGCATAAATGAGCAAAATAACAATCGGGAATACCTTTCCTGCGGAGCTTGAAAATTTGTTGGCCTCACGATTCTGTCCCTCGTAAGAGGCAGAAATCGATGGATATTTGGATTGTATTTCAGGGATTATCCGGGTTTTGATATCCGAATTGATGTCAGTAGCACTTTCATCCGGATTTTTCATGTCCGCCACGACCTGAATTTCCCTTTGTCCATCCAGGTGATTGATGGCCACTTCGCCACGATCAATGCTGTAGGTAGCAATTTCTGAAAATGGCACTCTTTCGCCTGTTGGCGTAACAATGCGCATATCATCCAGATCCCTCAACGAGCCCCTGTTTTCTCTTTGATAGCGAACCCATACTTTGATTTCATCTTCACCCCGCTGGAACCTTTGAGCCTGATTACCAAAGAATCCAGAACGCACCTGACTCATCACCGTACTGTAATCCAGCCCTACGAGATAGGCATTTTCCTTGAGTTGGATGCTGATCTCTTTGATACCCGCAGGATCATTGTCCGAAACATCTTTTAGCAACGGATTCTTTTTCAACTCTTCTTTCAATTCTTCTTTGGCCAGCTTCAACTCTTCTATGTTGTTGCTGAGCAACGAGACAGCTACCGGGCTACCGCCGAAATTTCCACCAGAACCAAAAGTGATACTTTCTGCGCCATATATGGGCCCCACCTTTTCTTCGATACTGTTGGCGATCAGGTACGAACCGAAATCCCTCGATTCTCCCGGAAGTAAATTGACCGAAAGACTGGCGTTTGCCGTTCCTGGACCTATTTTTTTGATGACGTTTTGTACTACTTGTTGGTTGTCCGATTGTTTTGCTGTGTATTCTTCATTCACTTCCCAAACCCGGGCTTCAATGTAGCTGGCCAACGAATCTGTGATGGTGACACTTGTACCCTCAGGCATGGTTAGGCTGATAGATACGCGATCACTGGCGATCGATGGGAAAAACGATGTTCGGATGATGCCACCGCCAATAGCGCCAATAGTGAGGATAAACATGGCCAGCACGATTGACATGCCAATGAACTTGTTGTTCATCATGAACCGGAGGATAGGCGTGTAGGTGTTATCCCTTAATACACCGACAATGCGATTGCCTATTACATTGAACTTTCTGAAAAACGCAAATAATCCTTTCTTAGGTTTTTGTTTATCCAATGCTTTGGAGTGGGCGATGTGCGCCGGCAAAATCACAAAAGCTTCGAATAATGAAACGGCTAGCGTGAGCATGATCACCACGGAAACTTCTCCAAAGTTGTCCCCGATACGGCCATCCAAAAACAAGAAGGTAGAGAATGCCAGTACCGTGGTAATGATAGCCGATACTATGGGAGCGACCACTTCCATGGTGCCGTCTATAGCAGCCTGAATTCGATCTTTCCCTTTTTCGTAGTGGTGGTAGATGTTCTCAGAAATGACAATCCCATCATCCACAAGGATGCCAATCACGATGATCATTCCAAACAAGGAAAGTACATTGATTGTCACATCCAGACCAGGTGCAAAGATGAACATCCCCGCAAAAGAAACTGGAAAGCCTACGGCCACCCAGAAGGCTATTCGAGTATTCAAAAAGAACGATAGAAAGAACAAAACCAGGAAAATACCAATGGCCATGTTTTCAGACAGCAGCTCGGTACGTTGGTTCAGGGTGATCGACGAATCACTCTCCACGTCGAGGTGCACATTGTTATACTTCTGGTTAAAAGTTTCAATGTATTCGTTGATTTTAGCCGCTGAAGAGATCAGGTCTTCATTGTTGGTATTGCTCACTGTGATATTCACGGCAAGTTTGCCATTGAAGTAGCTTGCATTTGGTGTTTCAGAAAAGGTATCACGTATATCAGCCACATCTTTAATCCTGACCGTATTTCCATTGATATCCGTGCGAACAATCAGGTTATTGAGCTCGTCAGCGTAATACGATCGGTTGTTGGCTCTGATCAGATACTCCTCCGTGTCGGTTTTGATATTTCCACCTGTGGTCAGGATATTTTCTCTAGCCACTGTGTTGGCTATCTCCTGAAAGCTAAGGTTGTAAGCGAGTAAATCACTTTCCCGTACGGCAATTTCTATTTCCTCATCGGGGTATCCTGAAATACTCACCTGTGAGATGCCTTCCATTGTGCGCAGGTCATTCTCTATGTTTTGAGAGATTTGTTTCAGCGTACGCAGCGGCACATTTTCACCACTCAGTGAGAAGGTGATGGTTTCGCGAATGCTTTCTTGTTTAGCCACTACCAGTGGTTCCATATCGGCAGGATATGAGGGCACCCTATCTACGGCATTCTTCACTTCTGCCAGCAGGTCATTAATGTCTTCACCTTTTTCGATCTCTACGGTAATGGTACCCGAGTTCTCCTGAGAGGTAGAAGTGACCCGGTCTATTCCCACGAGTCCTTTCAGATTATCTTCAATTTTGAGCACGATTCCCTCTTCTATTTCCTGAGGAGAAGCTCCGGGGTAAGTAATCGAAATGGTGATGATACGCGACTCAGCCAAAGGGAAAAAGGAGGACTTCATCTGGCTCATGCCCAGTACACCGAATATCAGTATCCCAAACATCACCACATTGACCGCAACCGGGAATTTTATAAAATAAGCTATTACACTTCTCATGATGCTTTATGTGACTTTTAGTCCTTAATGATTTTAACTGCCATACCCTCGTATGCACCCATGACTGGCTTGCTGAGCATGACTGTGCCATCCGGCAGGCCTTTGATGACGACTGTTTTATCCGCGAAGTACACAGGTGTTACTTCTTTCATTTTCAGTTGGTCATCTTCTACCACCATGATTTCATTGTTGTCAGAAATGAGACTTCTGGATATCTCAATAGCCGATGGCTCTTCCCGAGCCTCTACACTGGCTTCCAGATACATGCCTTCCTTCAGGGTATCGCCGCTTACTCGAATAAATACCTGCACGCTTTGCGTTGTGGGATCGACTTTGCTGTTGATGCGGGCTACTTTGCCCACCCATGTGTTGGCCTGCTCTGCAATGTGCAGGTTTACTTCTTTACCTACTTCCAATAAATCAGCGTAGGCCTTACTCAGCGACACTTCAAGTTCATAAACCGACGGATCGATATACTCTCCCAACTTTTGCCCTGTCCGCACCAGTGTCCCCGGATTGACCAGCGCTTCTGTAAGCACTCCGTCAAAGCCTGCCCGGATGGTGTATTTCTGCAGGCGTTCCTCCATGTTTTTGATGTTGTAATAGGTGGTCACGATGTTTTTTCCATTGATATAGAACTCTTCCTGTTTGGACAATGGTTTTGGAAGCGCTTTCAATGGCTTGTTCAGATCAAACGACTCTAAATACGCCAGCCAGTTAGGGTAGGAATCTGGGTAGTCAAACTTTAGATCTGAGATGCTACTGGTGATAAGAGCTTGTAATGCACTTTTTTGGGCGACTATGCTGGCGTTATACTCTCCTGCGTCTATCCCTATAAGTACATCTCCTTTTCGATAGGCCTGACCTGCTTTGAAGGTTTTACTGCTATTCTGAAATACACCTTGTACTTCAGCGTAGAGTTCCACTTTATTGACGGCCGTCAGGTTGCCGTGTGCGGGTACGATAATCGGAACGGTGGTATTCTTCACCTTTTCAACGTACACTGAGGCCACCGCTTTCTCTGCTACAGGTTTTACACTTTTCTTGCTCTTTATCAATCTGGTAGCCACAAAAATGGCCACACCCAAAACGATAACACCTATGGAAATGTTGATGATTGTTCTTACAGTATTTTTCACTGATTTATAAAATTAGTTTGATATTATACTTTTTTTTAATGATTGTCTCCCAGTGCCTGGGTGTTTTCAAGAAGTTTCTCTAAAACTGTGATACATCGTTTCAGATCCTTTTCATCGATCTCCTCCGTCACTGCATGCATCTGATCAAAAAGAATTGGAAATATTTCACTGAGCAACCCTCGGCCAAGTTCGGTTAGGTAGATCAACTTACCTCGCTTATCCAGCTGATCGGGCACCCGTACAACCAGGTTTCTCTTCACCATGTTGTCAATCAGAAATGTGACACTTGATTTATGTTTAAAGGTATTCTCTGCTAATTCTTGCTGAGATTGGCCGTCCTTTTGAAGGAGGTTTTTCAGAATAACAGCATGCTCTAGAGAAAGATCATGACCAGCCTCCTTAATTTTCCTATTGGTCAAAGCGATCATCGCTTTATGGAATCTACCGGAAGCCCTAATAATTTGAAGGCGAGGATTTTTGTTCATTTCCCCAACAATATCGAGCGGTTGGTTTTCTTTCATGACATCCCTTTACGGAAGGCATGAAAAATAGTTTTATATCAAACTATATTTTTTTGGAAGTAAAATGATATTTGCCGTCAGCAATTCGAGAACTTGCTTCGCTACATATTGAGGTGCTGATACAAAACCTGCTCAGTCATGCTGATCAGCCGATCTATTTGGGTACCATTATACGCATCCGGATGTGCCTCTCCATAATTTCCCTGGTCATTGTCAAAATACTTCCCTGTGATTCCTTGATGATTATCAGAAACAGCTAAATCAAACAGAATTTGGGCACCCTTGTCGGCCGATGACCATGAATTACCAAAGGCTTCAAGTGCCATTTTAGTGTGGAGTAACGAGCCAGGATTCACCACGATCACCGAAATGTCGTCAAGTTCTTTGGCCAAATAAAAACTCCACATGGTTAAGGCCAACTTGCTTTGGGCATACGCTTGTTGCTCAGTGCTTTGTTGGTTTCCTTTTAGCAATTCCAGAGAAACTGAGGACTGTGCCGCAGAGCCCAAATTAACAACCCTTGGCTCTTCACTCTGTTGAAGCAATGGGATGAGTTCCTTCGTAAGCGCGAAGGGAGCAAGGTAATTGACCACCATACGAAGGTCGATTCCGCTAGTATTTGTAGGTGTTGAGGAATTGTAAACACCTGCATTATTGATGAGTACATCCAACTTGGACAGTTTACTCACTTCGTCTGCCATACGTTTCACCTGTTCCAAATCTGAAAAGTCCGCCACAAATCCGCTGATCTTTTCATTACCTGATTGATTTTTTACCTCAGAAATGGTGGTGTCTAGCTTTTGCTGACTTCTTCCATGCAGGTATACATGATGTCCCTCTTGGGCTAGTTGGATGGCGGCCAATTTACCAATACCATCAGTACTACCAGTGATCAAGATATGTTTAGTCATAAGGCTGATTGTTCTTTTATTATGTATTTAAAATTGATGAAGTAAGCTGTTTACTGCCCGATTTTGATCATCCGCGGTTGGTTTTGCTCAATAATGGGGTTGAGCTACATGCTCATTCTTGTGAAAATGAGGGAGCACTTTTTCAGCCAATCGCTCCAGGGTTTGATCCATATTCATGGTATTGAATCGCAGATTGAAAGCTACATGGTTGGTTCCTACTTCTTGCAATTGCTCCAAATAATCCACCAGGTGGTTGGCGCCAATTCTAAGTCCTAACGGAATCGGCTCAGGCCGGAAGTCATCGTTTTGCTGAAGATCAACATAAAGTGGCTGCATAAATGGTTTGTCATGGTCGCCAGATTGGGCTACTAACTGACGCCACTCGTCAATGGTGTATTTCTGTTGATACAGGTTTTTCGGATAGTTCATCCAGCCATCCCCATGCTCGGCATTCCATTCCAGCGATTGTTGGCTGTAGCCGGTTATCAGCATTGGAATCTTTTGACCCACAGGCTTTGGCAATACATCTTTGTCACCGTTCATGTTTCCATAGTTTTTTGTATCCAAAGTGGGAAAACTCTGATGCGCATTTCTGATGTAAGTGAAAGCCTCTCGAAACAGTTCGCCTCTTTTCTCGAAATCAATTCCCATCGCCGGATACTCGGTGGGGCGATCACCAGAAGCTACCCCTAAAATCAATCGGCCATTGGAAAGCTGGTCCACTGAAGCAGCTGCTTTTGCCACATGAGCAGGGTGATGCAATGGCAAGGCAATACTGGAAACGCCCAAAGCAATTTCTGATGTTTGTCCAGCCAGGTAACCCAGATACGTAAAAGGATCAAATAACTGACCAGCATCTCCGAAAGAGGGTACATTGAAAGGGATATCTCTCAACCACAGCGCTTTGAAACCCAATTGTTCTACCTGCTTTGCGCGCGCCATATGATCGCTCATTGACGGTACAGGGCTATTGGGGTAGTGCTCAATGGGCACAACCACTCCAAAGCTCAGCTTTTCGGGCTGGAAGGTGTTATTGTAGCCGTGGTTTATTGTGGCAAATTGATTCATTTCAATGCGTATGCACCTATTGCGCGTACATATAGCAATACGGGTTGGTCTGTAGGATTTGAAATTTCATGAGCAACAATTCCCTTCGATCCGATGTAACTGCCAGGCTCTAGCTGCTTGCCTTCATACGAGAGTATTCCTTCGATGACTATTGATTTGAAGTCTTCTGCTTGGCTATCAACAATCCCTTCAAAACCTCCGGGAAGTTTTACAAGAGAAGTCACCAGCTCACTGGATGGGTCATTCCACAGGCGGGCTACACCAACTTCTTTTTCTTTTATCCAGTTGATCTCATCACCCCTCATCCACGGTACATTGGACGCTTCCATGTTGATGGGCCGTTCACCATTGTCAAAGGCCTGATCTGTCGGTTTTACCAAGTAGGGGCCATTTTGTATCTCGATATAAGCCATGTTGAAATCCCCTGCAGCAGAAGTGATGTGTGCTTCCCCTGCTGGTTGCGTCCAATACGATCCTGCAGGCATCCACATATTGGCAGCCTCCGGATCATCGTTGTGCACTTTGCCGCTTAAGACTATTCCTCTATAAGTGACATTGTGGATGTGCGGAGGAGAGCTAAAGCC
The DNA here is from genome assembly GCA_039944535.1 of Cyclobacteriaceae bacterium. GTDB lineage: Bacteria > Bacteroidota > Bacteroidia > Cytophagales > Cyclobacteriaceae > JAMZMI01. The sequence continues at coordinate 332,723 of JBDUYP010000007.1, read as the reverse complement.
TTTTTTGAACTGAACCAGAAAGCCAGTAGCTCCTTCCTTGGTGCGATCACCCCAGATATTCCCAGCTTTAGGACTATTGTCACCTCGGGCAGGATTCAGTGGACTCCATTCGATATCAGAAGCAAGAATCAGTTCTTTGCTTGAGTTGGTTTGAGCAAAGACACTCAGTACCATACTGAGTGACATTGCCAGCGTTAATAGACTCTTCATATTAAACCAGGGTTAGGATTTCTTCTTGAGGAAGTCTTGATTTTGGCGTGGTAGCGTTAAAATCTGTTTCTTTCCTATAACCAAGTGAGACTACCGCTACGCTAGTCAATCCCTTTTCCCTCAGTCCAAATTCCTGATCAAGGGCTTTCATGTCCACACCTTCCATGGGTACAGCATCTATGCCTAGTGCCGCAACTCCCAAAAGCAAATTGCCCATGTTCAGATAAACTTGCTTTTCCATCCAGTGCTGCAAATCCTTTAATTCATAGCGGTGAATGTTTGCGAACATGTTTCTACCACCATACATGTTTTGTTTGATTTCATCATTTGGGTAGCGTCCATCGTGATCCTCCTGCTCCAGCAGGTGTTGCATGTATTCGTCATCAGCATCAGTTCGTGCCGCAAGCACAACTACCTGCGAGGCGTCTAGTATCTTGGCTTTGTTGAATTGAAAGAAACCCTCGGCTCCTTTAGCCACACGCTGTTTTCCTTCCTCGGTGCTGGCAATTATGAAGTGCCACGGCTGTAGGTTGGTACTGGAAGGACTCATCTGTAATAGCGCTTTTACCTGCTCCATATCTTCATCCGCTATTTTTTTAGCAGGATCAAATTCTTTGGTTGAGTACCTGAAATTGAGAATTGATTTTAAGTCCATTGTTTAATTATCCTTTTAATGAGATTTTGTGATCAAATGCCTCTTCTGTTTTATTGAATATTTGATGAGGCAAGCATTGCTTAATACGAACTATAATAATTATAGTTGCAAAACTATGTATAGTAAAATACCTTTGCAATAACGGTCAAAAAGGATAGTATGGCTTACATTAAAAAATCAGAAAATGCATGTAGTTAAAGGCAAAGAATATCCGTGCTGCACGAGTGTGACCATGGGGATCATTGGGGGTAAATGGAAAACGGTGATTCTCTATCACCTGATGAAAGGGACTCTGCGGTACAATGAGCTAAGGAAACAGATGCCCGATGTAACAGAGCGAACGCTGAGCTTGCAGCTAAAGCAACTGGAAGAAGATGGAGTGGTGGAACGTAAAGTTTATACCACTAAGCCCCCTTTGAAGGTGGAATACTCCTTGACTGAACTCGGGAAGACTCTTATTCCACTTCTAAAATCCATAGCAGAATGGGGGGATTATGTGGTGGAGAATCATTCGGATTGATAGGGTGAAGAAAATAAATGCCAATGCCCAGAAATGATGTTTCGTGAGGACACGAAACATGGCGGAGGAAGGAAGTGGCTCAGTTCGCATGGGAGCGCTGGGCTATTCATTCTCGTGTTTGCAATGAATTTTTAAAGTTTTATGGATAAGTCAATTTGACCACCGAGTCCAAGTTCAACGATCTTTTTCAGGGTGGATAGTCGAACTTCTTTAATGTTATTTTCAATTTTTGAAATGTAGGATTTTGTTGTTCCCACCTTCTTGGCGAGTTCCTCTTGCGTCAATCCCCTTTCTAGTCTCGCATCATGAATTAACGCGCCAATTTTAAAATTCTCATACCCCTCCTCAAGCTCATCTCGCTTGGTTGTTCCGACCTTTCCAAAGTGTTTTTCCTTGAACTGATCCAGGGTCGTTATGTTAGTTTTATTGCTCATACTCTTTCTTAATTTTCATTGCTCTCTCGATCTCCGTTTTCGGCGTTTTTTGTGTTTTCTTTTGAAACCCGTTCATCAAAACCACTAATTGGCCGTGATCCAAGAAACAAAATATTCGAAAAATGTTACTACCACTTTGCACCCTCACCTCATAGAGTCCATCAGTTCCTTTAATATGTTTGAGATACGTTTCAGGAACATTTCGAATCTCTTCAATTAAGTTGATAGTCCAAATAATCTTCTTTTGAACTTTTTCATTTTGCTTCACAAAAAAGGATTCAAAATAATCCTTAAAGAAAATAACAGTTCGTACTTTTTGATTCACGCATCAAAGGTATTGAAAGTTTCACTATAGTGAAACTTCATTATTTAGAACATTAGGCTATGCGCTAATCTTGAAATAATTCAATGAGATGAATTAAAGGATTGTTATGTAGCTTTATTCTTGAAGTAGACTCTAAACTCGTATTTTGTGTTCACAGGTTCGCCTCGAATCGTTCCTGGTTTCCAGTGATTATAGTTCCGTTTTATTTCGTCAACTGCTATTGGGAAAAGTTGGTCGTGCAAGGTGGTATCAGCCTTTTGTCTTCTGAACGAATCATCTCGAAATTCAGTCACGTCTCCATTCTTGTCAATTGTTATGTAGACGTTCACAAATGTTGGATACTTGTCACTTGGGAACACTGATTCAATTTTGTTCTCAGGGACTTTCACATCCGTTTCTAGAATTATTCCGAGGAACATAATTCCACCTCCAATTTCCCATTCAATGGCTGAATGATCAGGCAGCAGTTTTGGTTTTTCGTCGCAATACCAATTCCAAATTGTATCATTCTTAGCTTGTTCGAAATAAATACTGTCAGCACGTTCATGCATTCTTTTTTTGAAGTCAAATCCCAACCGTTCAGCAATTATCTTATCCATGTACAAACTATAGCATCCTTGAGTTTGTCCGGCATAGACAACACAATATTCACCTTCTGGTCGAAACATTAAGCCTTGCTTTTCGATCAAGTTTTTAAGTTGCTTTGAATATCTCCTGTTACCTCGATCCAAGCCTAAAAGATCGTTCATTGCTATTTTTCCTTCAGCGACATCCTGTCGAGCACTTGCAATATCATTTAAACAAATTGTGTCTGTTGGTGTTGGATTTTCTAGGTAGATCGACATTTCTAGGTAGACTGAATCCAGCTCAGTTAGTTCACCAGTATAAGTTGTAGTCTTACAGGATACAATAGCTAAGAGGAAGATTAATGTGAAGTGCCGCATTGCTACATAACGATCAGATATGACGAATGGCCATACCTTTGTTTTGAAAGAACAATGTAGTGAAACTGCCCAACACCTACAACGGTAGCTATGAAAGACTGCAATTAGCAAGAAAAACTCCAGAAGCAAAACAGTTGCTAGGAAAGAAGAAGCTTTCAGAATGGGTAGCGGAGCGGTGAAGATCAGATGACAGTTGTAAAAAGCACTCTGGCGCATTCGTGCTAGCAACTGTTATATGCCGACCTTTCCAATGCCTCCTATCTTTTCGGAGGCCGATAAAGAGAGTTATTATGGCTCCCAAAAGGGCAATAAGTGATGCGATTAATCTCTTTGTTCGGTAGGTAGATTGTTCTACCAAAACTTTGTTTCCCAGCTTCAGTTCATACAGGTCAATATTTGGTTGATCTGTTTTACTTGATGGTTTGAAAGTTACATATACAATATCCCCGGTTCGCAAAGAATTCTGAAGTTCTCCGTAGGTTTGATTTGTATTGTAGGTAGCCAGTTTTTCAGCTAGCCCCTCAAGTTGAATGAAAAATACTTTAGAAGTTCTCGGTCCACTTGACGTTGAAGACCTATGAGTTGTGATACCTAAGTCAGTAATTTGACCTTTGTATTCTTGAAGTTTATCTGTGTCAATTGTAGCATCTGAGTAGAAAAGAAATGAACCAAAGAAAAAAAATAATGTGAACCAAGTCATTCCGAGCAAGTTCTTGAGGCGCTTCCAGTTCATTGAAATAACAAGTTGGAAATTTGAATTAACATAAGAATTCCAAAGATTATTGCAATTCTTCGTATTCGCTTATTAACCTTCTGTTCGTTCGGTTTTACCTTGACGGATCTTACGATTATCAAAAACACACCATAAAATACAATGGTACCGATTATCGATGCAATTAGAAGTTGAGAGTCTGTCATTTCGAGTCAGCACTTTGGCATATAACAATTGGCTAAAGCCCACAATATACTGCGCAATTGAGAATCGGACAAACAGTTTAGGTATCTGTAAAATAACAATCACAGCACCATCCCATTCCTTTTTTAACATTTATTAGTTGTACAAAACCACAACTAAAATTAAACTTGTGCGTTTGTACAACAAATCCGAAATTGATGAAATGCGCATAAACGTTGGACGTCTTAAATCATACCATCCGAAGATGAATAAAGTTTATTGTGAATTCCATGGGACCATTTGAAAAAAGGAGAAACACATGAAAGGAGAAACCATAGGAGAACTGGAAGAGCTCGTGCTGCTCACCGTCGGGGCGCTGGTAGATAAGGCTTACGCCGTGATCATACTCGACGAAATCAAAGAAAACACCGGCCGGATCATAGATGTCACGGCCATACACTCGGTGCTGCGCAGGTTAGAAAAGAAAGGGTTTGTGACCTCCGAAATGGGTGGCGCCACTGCGGAGCGCGGCGGACGCAGGAAGCGCTTCTTTTCGTTATCACCGGCCGGACGCAAGGTGCTGGACCAGTCCATGGAAGTGCGCCTACACCTCTACCAAAAATTACCCAAGCTTACTTTTTCCACTATATAAGATGAGCACTCAGCATCCTCCCAAATGGGCCGTCAGGTTCTTGCATTGGTTTTGTGACCCGGAGCTGATCGAAGATCTGGAAGGCGACCTCTTCGAGATCTTCGATAGGAAATGTGCCGAACGTGGCAAGGTGGCGGCCAATGCGGCTTTCAGCTGGCTGGTGCTTCGCTCCTTCCGCTGGTCTGTTTTCAAAAAATCAAGATTATTTAAAAACTCAACAATTATGGCAACAGGACAAAACTGGAAAGTAGCTACACGCGTGCTGTGGCGAGACAAATTCAACACAGGTCTTAACACCCTTGGCCTTTCTATTGGCATCATCTGCTTCGTGCTTCTCGGACTATACACCTATCAGGAGCTCACCTTCGACCAATTTCATTCTAAAAAGGACAGAATCTATCGCGCCTGGTTATATGAGGACTATGGCAACAACAAGGTGTTTTTCAACTCAGTAACTCCGTTTAGATTCGTGCCGCTTTTCAAGGAAAATTTCCCCGAATTTGAAAAAGTGGTACAGCGAGATGAAACCAATCTGCCCGTGAGCATAGATGACGGGGAGGTGATCTCCGAGCAAATGACCATCATCAGCCCGGATTTCTTCGAGGTTTTCGATTTCACCTTCATAGATGGGGATCAAAACAATCCCTTTGACAGCAGGTACAGCATCATTCTTTCCAGAGACTATGCCAAAAAGTATTTCGGTGAGACGAACCCAATGGGTAAAACACTCGACATCCACATGGATGAAACGAGCAAGGCTTTTACAGTCAGCGCGATCATCGATAATATGCCGCAGCGGTCGAGCATCAGATTTGATATGGCCATCTCATCGGAGCTAAACCGCGAGCTATTTGGGCCGCAGGCACTGGAGGGCTGGATGACGGTGAGCCCGGAAACTTTTGTTTTACTCAAAGAAAACAACACCATAGCGTCTGTAAATGACAAATCTCAGGATGTGGTAATGTCATATCTGAGCGAAAGAATGGAGAGAGACCAATACAACATTGGTTTTCAGCCGCTGACAGACATTCACCTAAACACCGAAATACCCTTGGGGATTTCGCCGGTCAGCAATCCCACTTATGTATATGTACTTGGTATCATAGGCCTGCTGGTACTACTCACGGCCTGCATCAACTACACCACGCTGGCCGTAGGTCAGTCGCTCAAAAGAAGCAAAGAAGTAGGGGTGCGAAAAGTGCTTGGCGCCATGAAGAGGAGGCTCGTTTTCCAGTACCTCACCGAGAGTATATTGGTAGCGCTCATTTCCACGGCTGTGGGCACCATAGTGGCCATTTTGCTTATCCCCACGTTCAATTCTCTGGCCAACGTACATCTGGTATATGACTTTGAGTTTTGGCACATCGGTATTTTCCTTGTGGTAGCGCTGCTCACCGGTTTTTTTGCCGGCATCTACCCTTCTCTCGTGCTCACGAGTACCCGTATCATGAGCATCCTCAAGCCAGGAAGTAGCCAAGGAGGACATCACTGGGTCAGAAAATTTCTCATCACCGCACAGTTTCTCATCACAGTTATGCTGATCAGCTCCACGCTGATCATGAAAGAGCAAGTGACCTATTTAAAAAATCAGGATTTGGGTTTTTCCTACGATGCAGTAATCAGCGTACCGATGTTTGGTGACCCTCAGGCACGTGGGCTGCTGGAGGATGTGAGCTCCGCGGAGCGCAACTATGACTTGTTGAAACCACGCCTTGAGAAGTACCCACAGATATCTGACGTTACCATGGCCAGTCATTCCTTTGGCAGAAATGGTTGGGCCAATCTCGCCTTTACTGACAATGAAGGAACCTTCAGACGGTTTCGGCTATTGGGTACTGACGACAACTACCTCAAGGCTTTTGATATCAAAATAGTAGATGGTCGTGATTTTCAACCAGACAATGGCCTGGACGAGCGTCAATCCATTCTCATAAACGAAACCGCGGCGGCTTATTTCGGATTTGAAAACCCCATTGGCGAAAGCCTGCCCGGCAAAGATTTTGGAGAGCACAAAATCATAGGAGTGGTAGAGGATTTTCATTACACGTCTCTTCATTACCAAATCGAACCCCTCGTAATCACGCAAAATATTGCCCCCATATATAAAGGAATTTCTGATGGCGACCTCAAGGATTCTGTGATTCCCAAAATGTTCTTAAGATATAAAGGCTCGCAACTCACAGAAGTGGAAGAGATTCTTTCCAAAGAATGGAAAGCAACATTTCCCAATCAAAATCTGGACTACCAGTTTGTAGATGAACACATGGCCAGACAATATGAAAATGAAGCACGTCTCAATAGCCTCATTGGCATGGCCACCTTCATCGCCATTCTTATTGCCTCTATCGGATTGCTGGGTCTCACGCTACTGGTGGTCAACAGTCGGGAAAAGGAAATCGGTATCAGAAAAGTGATTGGTGCCTCAGTGTATGACATCATGATGATGCTCACAAAGACTTTTTCGTGGCAGCTCATCATTGGAATCGGCTTGTCCGTTCCGGTTACGATTTGGCTTATGCAAAAATGGCTCGAAGACTTTGCTTACCATATCAACATCGGGGCGGGGATGTTTGTGCTGAGTGCCGTGCTTTCTGCCACCATAGCACTAGTAGTCATAGGCTATCATGCCTGGAGGACAAATAAAATGAATCCGGTGAATAGTTTGAGGAGCGAATAAGATAGGATCCTTTTAAAAACAAAAATCCCTGACATTTTCATGTCAGGGATTTTACTGTTTGATGTGGGTCCTGAGGGATTACTCGTACCCTCTGCCCTGCCGCACGACCCCTCGTGAATCTACGCTTCGCTCCGATTTCGGACCCGTGGGTTCTCATCCCTCAATCAAAAAACATAAAAAAACCCTCCCGGAATCGGAAGGGTAAAAAAAGTGGGTCCTGAGGGATTCGAACCCCCGACCCCCTCGGTGTAAACGAGGTGCTCTGAACCAACTGAGCTAAGAACCCATTTTCAAGTCTCTGAGTGGCCTCAAAAACGGATTGCAAATGTAGTATAGTTTGTAACTATTGCAAATAGCCAAATCAAAATATTTATAAAAATTTTAACTGATCGCCACAGACAGATAATCGTTGAACGGCTTAATCATCTTATACAGACCCAAAGACTTCTCCAACAGGTTGCTTGATTGTAAATCTGAATCTGTGAAATCATGCGTCACTATGAAGCTTTTGAGCTGCAGGAGTTCAATATTCGGATGATCTTTTGGGTATCCCTTTGGTGCGGTTTTCAACCTTTCTCCCTGAATAGCTCCAAAAGCTTTTACAAAGTCCTTCTGCTCCACTATTTTCTTCAGCTCCTCTGGGTTGTAATCTACTTCCTGACGGATTTTTTTCAAGCTCTCAGCCTCGGGCATGTACATCCCTCCCGCCAGAAAAGCCCTACCCGGCTCCAGATGAAAGTAGTAAATCGGGTTGCCGGCGTGGCGCCCTCCTTCTCCCATCGCCGCTCCAAAATTGGTTTTATAAGGATCTTTGTTTTTGCTAAACCTCACATCCCGGTTGATTCTGAAGACACATTTCTTTGGTTCAAGCCCAAGAACACCATCATCAAAGGCAGCAACACCTTTCAGTAAAGCCTCTACAAAACCGATAAACTCTGCCCGCGCTTCCTGATACTTTGGCTTATTGGCATCCATCCACTCTTTGCTATTGTGTTTCTTGAGGTCAGAAAGAAAACCTATTATTAAAGAAATATTCATTCGTGTGATTTTATTGACTTTGATAAAACTAACAATAATTTGTGCCAATAGACTCCAAAGCAAGATTTGGAATAATAGTCGAAAAAAGTTTTCTCGACGAGGCAACCTTTTCTCACAAACCCAGGGTACTGGATAAGTATAAGGGATTGAATCCTTCGCATTGCACCAACAAAATTTAGATATCGCCAAACTAATCCGGGGCTGTAGCAAGCAAAAGCGGACAGCCCAAAGGGACTTGTATAAAGGGTTTCATGGCTATTGTCTAAGTATTTGCATGCGCTACGCCGAAAGTCGTGAAGACGCTGTAGAAATTATGAATGATGGGTTTCTAAGGGTATTTAAATACATCAAGTCTTTTGATGCCGAAAAGCCATTTAAACCATGGATTCGGCAGATTATGATCAACTGCACGCTCGACCATATTAAGAAAAACCAGCTGCGAATAGAGCAGATGGAAATCGAAGCGGGCATCAAAGAACTTGTAAAAGAAACTCAGCTGGACAATATCAGCTATGACGAAATGCTTGAGGTGATCCGCCAGTTGCCTCTGGCCTACCGAACAGTCTTCAATCTGCATGCTATAGAGGGATATAAGCATGAAGAGGTTGCCGAAATGCTCGGGATCAATGTAGGGACTTCAAAGTCCAACTATTTCAAAGCAAAGAAAAAATTGCAGGAGTTGCTCAAAGAACATTTTGAAGTAGAGAGAAAATGAGCGAGGAGAATAAGCATATAGAAAACTTTTTCAGGAAACATCTCGATGTAGAGCACTCATCGAATGTGGAGCAGGACTGGAGACTTATGGAGCAGAAGCTCAACGCTGCAGGATTGGGGAATGACCTATGGTCTAACCTCACACTGAAAAAGGGATTGGCTATTCTTCTCATTAGTTCCGTAGTAGCCTTTATAATCGGCTGGTTTGCACGACCTCTTTTTGAAGTAAGTGAAGCTGGTGATAGAACCAATACCACGGCTGAAACTGTGCAAACCACACCGAACGTAACCAACGCAGACCAAGCCCTTTGGATCACTGAGCCTGATTCTTGCCAGACTTCATCAGAAGCCATCGCAGAAATCTGTGAGATTCCGGAAAAAGGGGAAACAGTAACTGCAGAGACAAAAATCAGTCAGGCCACTCAGCCGGCGATAAAACTAGAATCATCCGCTAAGACCGTGGAGCCGGAGGTTACAACATCAGGTAACACAAAATCAGTACGATCAGACAATAAAAACGCGTTGAAGCCCGGTGATTCAAAACGCACAACCAACCAGATCAGCGATACGAATATTGCTGACAAAAGGTCTTCGGTTTCTTCTATAAAACCTCCTCTTGAAACAGCATTGGATGACAACAAACCGATCCCTCACCTTGAAAAGCTACAGCAGCCGGCATCCGTGCCGTCAGATTCATTAGAGGAAAAAACAAGAAACCAAAACTTGCTCAACTACCGCTCTATATCCGTAGGGCTATCATTTGCCCCTGACTTCAATAGTCTTGGGTTGGCCAATGAAAAAAAGGCGACTGGTAAGCTGGGAGCCAAGCTTTTTTGGGAGTTTCTTCCGCGAACACACCTGGAACTGGGCGTGTTTTACAACAACAAAAAGTACATAGCCTCAGGAGAGCAATATAAGCCACCTGCCGGCTACTGGGCCTATTATACCAATGGCGAGGTACCTACAGAAGTAGATGGATCATGCCGTGTGATCGATATCCCGATCGTATTGTCTTATAGACTTTTGGATAGGAATAAGTGGAGCTTGATTGTGGCTGGTGGGGTCAGCACATACATTCTGCTGGACCAGTATTATTATTATCGGTTCGACCAACCAAATCCTGGAGCCAGCGAAGGTTGGAATACCCGTGAAAATGAAACACTTAAATGGAGAATAGCCGATCTGTCACTTGGCTGGGAATACGAGCTAAACACTCAAACCACCTTTCGAGTGGAGCCCTATGTGCAGATCCCAATGGACGAAGTGGGATGGGGCAATGTCTCCCTGCACGGCTCTGGAGTGCTCTTAACCTACCGCAGAAAACTTTTTAAACCCTACAACTACTAAACAAATCAAGGGACTTTTTTGTCCTTGCCTTAACTCTAAACTATCATGAAAAAACCATTCGGACTATTAGTTCTTATCTTCTTTGGCTGTCAATCTGAGCAAGTCAAACTGCCCGATCAATGTGCAGACTCTACCCTCTCTCTTACCGGTTCTTCCACTTCCGCCAATTGTGGAGCCAGTGATGGTAGTGTGCAGCTGGAAGCAACCGGCGGAGAAGGACCCTATTCTTTTTCCTTTCCAAACATGGATGCAAACACCTCGGGAACTTTTTCAGGAATTGGCTCAGGAACTTTCACCGCAGAAGTAGCTGACAATGCGGGCTGTACGGTCACGGCTGAGATAACAGTAAGTAGTGCTGGAGGTGTAGCTATCTCATCTATAGACGAAACCGACTCTGGATGCGACAGCAGCAACGGCACCATTACCATCGCCGCTTCCGGTGGAGCCGAGCCTTATACCTACTCGCTGGATGGAGCTCCTGAGGTGTCAGAAAGCTCATTCAATGGACTGGCTACCGGTTCTTATCAGGTAACAGTTTCTGATGCCAATGATTGCGAAACAACCCAGCAAGTCAAAATCCTGACAGGCATCACTCTCAGCTCACATGTGGAACCCATTATAACTTCCAATTGTGCTGTATCCGGCTGTCACAATGGCTCTCAATCGCCCAACTTAAGCTCAGCCACTGGAATAGTGTCAAGCGCATCAAGAATCCGCGCTCGAACGTCCGCAGGCACTATGCCTCCGTCTGGCTCATTGGCCCAATCCCAAATAGATGAAATTGCCTGCTGGGTCAACGACGGGGCTTTAAACAATTAATTAAATGGGTAAAAGAATGGTAGCGGGCCTGATATTTATAGCCACGGTGGTCATCGCAGGAGTTATTTATTTATCAAAAAGCCCCGAAACCTCCACGATTTATGTACCGGCAAAGACTCTGGTTGAGCATTATGCATCCAACGAAAAGTCTGCTGATAAGCAATATCTTGGTAAAACCGTAGCGGTATCAGGAACTGTAGCGCAAATACTGGGAGACTCCCCTTACTCCATTCTGCTGGAGGGTGGATCTGGCTATGTCCAATGTGAATTTAAAACCAAACCAGCTACAGAAATTGAAGAAGGCAATAACCTAACAGTGCAAGGACTTTGCACAGGTTACCTCCTGGATGTCATTTTAACCAACTCAAAAATCATTACAGATGAAACAAATTAAAACACTACTGATAATACTAATATGCCTTCCGGCAATGTCCAACGCTCAAAGGTTAATGGACCGAAACGGGAAAGTACACTTTTTCTCAGAAGCTCCGCTAGAAGATATTGAAGCTACAAATAAACAGGCTTTAGCAGTCCTCGACTTATCAAATGGAAAGGTAGCCGTGAGCATGTTAATGAAAGGTTTCCATTTCGAAAAATCCCTGATGGAGGAGCATTTCAACGAAAACTATGTGGAATCAGACAAGCACCCAAAGGCCTCATTTTCAGGCCAACTGGAAGGGTTCGATGCATCAGCACTTGACAACATCACAGACTCGCTTCAATTCCCGGCAAGTGGCAAGATGTCTATCCATGGCGTGACCAACGACGTTGAGACAGTGGTCACATTTAAACCTGAAGGCGGTAAAATATCCGTCAGAACACAGTTTTGGGTAAAAGTTGACGATTATGATATCGATATCCCCAAAATGGTCATCAGCAACATCGCCGAAGAAGTTTTGGTGACAGCACAGTTTTCATTCGAACGCTCATAAATCATGATCAAATACTCGCTAGTACTCATTCTTGGGCTGACATGCTTTTCGCTCATAGCTCAGGACGACCTGCTCTCCATGCTCGAAGATGAGCAAGAGCCAACTCAGACCTTTACTCAATCTAGCTTCAAAGGCACTCGGATCATCAACGGTCACAGCGTGGAGACACGCCGCGAGGGCAATCTTGACTTCATCATTTCACATCGATTCGGGACGCTAAACTCCGGCTCCTACGAGCTTTGGGGTTTGGACCAATCCAATATCCGGATAGCCCTGGAATACAGCCTTTCGGACAACTTCACTTTCGGTGCGGGGCGAAACTCGTTTGAAAAAACCTATGACGGATTTGTGAAATATAAACTACTCAAGCAACAAACGGGCATTAAAAACATCCCTATAAGTGTGGTGTGGTTTTCGTCTATCACGGCTAAAACCCTTCACAGATTTGATGGGGTGAAAGCAAACCTGAATGACAAACTTGCCTATACAAACCAGATTCTGATAGCAAGGAAAATTAACAGCTCCCTATCACTGCAAATCTCGCCAACCTACATCCATTACAACCTGATAGAACTGGACGAAACGAGCAACGATGTGCTTGCTGTGGGAATAGGTGGCAGATACAAAATCACCAATAGACTCACTGTAAACGCAGAATATTTTCCCCAACTATCAGATAAAGGCAACCAGTATCAGGATGCCATTGCCTTTGGGGTGGATATAGAAACAGGAGGGCACGTTTTCCAGCTTCAGTTTTCCAATGCCACAGCCATGATAGAAAAGGGTTTTGTAGGCGAAACCAAAAACGACTTTTTCGGCGGTGATATTCATTTTGGCTTCAATATCTCCAGAGCATTTCAGCTCAAGAAATAGGAATGCCTTATCCGACTTTTATCATTGGATATTGAATGCCTTGCCCACCGACACAGTCAAATCTGAAGTTTGACTTTCGTGGCTCGAAGGTTCATCAGAATAGAGAATCGCATTCTGAAATCTTCGGGCCATGTTTTGTTGTTTTGGATCATTCGTGTTGATAATGGGCGTCCCTTCCGTTTTTCTGAGATAGTCGAGCAGCTCACTATAAGCCCTGAGTGATTCCTCCGCTTCCATGTGAGTATTTTCAAACTGTGTCACGAGACCATATTGCGGTTTCACCAATTGGCACAACGCCGCAACATCACCCAGATTCTGAGCTTGCATCCCAATAATAGTCACTTCCACTTGCGGGTAGATAGCCAAAATCGCCAATAGCACCTCCACTTCATTACACTGCTCTTTGGAAGTTTGGACGATGTAATTCTGACTTAAAACGTCCCTCAGATCATTTATCACTTCCTGCTGTCTGGCCCCTCCGGTGACGGCTATAACCTTCCGCTTATGTCTGCTTCTATGAAATATGGCCACCTCCCGCAGCGCCTCCAGCACAGGTGTTTTTGATAAGATTACTTTATCAGATGTTTGCCTTCCCAATCCACCAACTACCACATATGAAGCACCGGCAGCCAGCGCCCTATCCACCTGAGCTTGTGTATTTTCGCCTTCGGCATCTAAAATAAAAACCATGTGATCCTGCTTCGGCTCCACAGAAGCACCATCACTTTGTAAAAATTTAGAATAAAGAAACTCAATGAAATTGTCCATTATTACAAATATATCAGAACGGCGGCTATGAGCAGAAAGGTGTCATATCTTATAATCAATTACGCAGAGAGTGTTGAAAAATACGACTTTAACGGATCGCTGGAATCTGCGCTGAAAGAGGTAATTGGAGGTTCGGACAGCTTTTCTCTGGACAACCTCTCCGACAGTCTGATAGTGCAATATGCCAGGAGATTTCTGGATGAATCAGATGAAGTCATGATCATCTGCGACAAATTTGAAACTTCGCCTGGCCCGGCACTTTCCCTACTCAACCGCGCCGTGAAGAGAAAAAACACGCACTTACTCTGCATCGGTGAATCAAAGCCTCTCAAGCCCATTGTGAAAATGATGGACGGAAAAGTTTTCGATAATGCGGCAGCCTTATCTGAGTATTTGAAATCTGAGATTAATTGAGTTCAAAATCATCAGCATCTTTTTGAAATGGAAACCTGGATCGGAAAAGCTCAAGTTGTCTCGCGCTTAATTCTGCCTGAATAATTTCTTCCTTATCAGAAAAAGCGAGCTTTTCGCCCAGACAATTGTAAACCGATGAGTGCCCCACATACGTAGCATTGACACCATCTACTCCCATCCTATTTACTCCGATACTATACGCAATATTTTCTATGGCCCTTGCAGCCAGCAGCGCATCCCACGAAGCAATTCGCGGCTTTGGCCAGTTGGCAACATACAGCACCACATCATACTCATATAGGTTTTCACCTTTCTTTTGTGATCGTGCCCAAACAGGAAATCGCAGATCATAGCATATCAAGGGAAGTATCTTCCAGCCTTTTACTTCAACAATCACTCTCTCCTTCCCTCCGGAATATTTTTCATCCTCCCCTGCTAGTCCAAAGAGGTGTTTCTTGTCATAGTGCTGAGCTGAGCCATTGGGATGAACGCACATCAAGCGATTAAAAAACTGCCCCCCTACATTGACAATGTAGCTTCCCATGATCGTGGCTTTGTTTTGTGCCGCTTGCTGCTTCATCCACCGGAAAGTTTTGCTGTTCATCGGCTCGGCCAGAGGTTCAGGATTCATGGTAAACCCCGTAGAAAACATTTCCGGCAAAACGATCAGATCGCTTTCACCCTCTATCTGCCAGATCTTTTCCTCAAACATGGAAAGATTGGCATCTATATTTTCCCAATAAATGTCAGATTGAATCAGAGTGACCCGTAAGTCCTCCATCACCTTTTGGCCGGTATGCGCACTCGGTAGTCCGCATCTACTTTGCCTTTGCTTATGTTGGCAAGCTTGCCTTTCAGAAGTTTTTTCTTAAATGGAGTGAGATAATCTGTGAACAAAATTCCCTCGATATGATCATACTCATGCTGAATGATTCTGGCCTTTATGTCATCATACTCCTCTATATGCTCATTCCAGTCTTCATCGTAATATTTGATCTTGATCTCAGCCTCTCGTGTGACGTCACCCCTGATGCCCGGAATGCTCAGACAACCCTCTTCAAAATCCCATTCCTCGCCTGTCTCATCTATTATCTCAGGATTTACAAAAGCCCTGGTCAAAGGCGTGTCGCCATCCTCTTCCATAGGTGAACTGTCCACAATAAAGAGCCTCAAAGACTTGCCAATCTGCGGTGCAGCCAAACCAACGCCACTTGCCGCGCGCATGGTTTCGAACATGTCCGCTACCAATTCTTTAATGTCCGAACCAACCGGAATATCCTGTGCCTTTTTCTTCAAAACCGGATCTCCAAATAGAACAATTGGGTATATCATAAACGTGTTTCCATGTAGGATTGTAAAATAATTGTCGCACTCACCATGTCGATGTTTCCTTTTTCTCGCCGGTCTTTCTTTTTTGTTCCCGATGCGATCATAGAATCCAACGCCATTTTGGAAGTGAAGCGTTCGTCATGCAAAATTAGTTTCTTCTCGGGAAATAATTTTTTAAAGCGATTGACATTTGCCTGAACCTGAGGCGTATTGTTGGTGGCCGACCCATCCGTATTTACGGGCATTCCGAAAACCACCTCTGAGACATCCTCTTTCGCAAAGTAGTCTTTGAGAAAATCCATGAGCGTATGAGAAGGAACTGTCGTAAGGGCAGATGCAATGATCATGAGCGGATCGGTCACAGCTATACCTGTGCGTTTGGCTCCATAATCAATGGCCATGATTCTTGGCATTAATTGAGTCGGCTAAGTTGGTTGATTTTATCTCCCAGGCTTTTTTCAAGTGCTATCGCCTTTGGAAACATTATTTTATTTTCGATTTGGGCGTGATACATCATCTCACGATCAAAAGACCGAATCTCACGTGCTATGACCCTCCAGTGCAGATCATCATCCTGCACATTGTCCACCAACATTCTGATGCCCCGCATTTCATCGTCTCCCTCGTGCTCCCGATGTATGGCCTCAAGCGAATAGTCGCCAAGGTCCATCAGCGCTACTGCCGGGTTGGAGACCTTGCCTTTATCCAGCTTGATCAGCTTGTCAATGTATGTAAAGACTGTGTCCTCCTCATCATAGATATGATAGATAAATTCTTCCACAAACTCAGGGAAAATCAATTTAACATCCTCCTTTCCTTCCACGTTGTTAATCAACCTGGCGATGTAGGGCAATTTGTCTTTGATAAAAGTATTGTGCGTATGCTTGAGGTATTGGATAATGATTTCCAGTGGGTAGTTGTTAAGCTCACGAAGAGAAAGTCGGTGATTTTGATCAAACAAGTAAAAACTCCTCATCACCAGTTCTTTCACCAAACCCATTTCCTCGCACAGTTCTCCCAGCTTTTTATTGGGGTGCGCATAAAACTCTATCCCCAGATAGCTCAGTGCTCTGGCGTATATATAGTTTTCGTCAACTATGTCTGAAATGGTTCGTTCAAACACCCTCATTCTAACAAAGATAAAAACTATTCAAAAGAGTAAGAGTCATATTTAGCAAACGATTTGCTTAATATTGGCGTTGAGACAATCTAGAAGTTGAATTTTAAATTTTTAGGATATAGATCGTGGAGGAAAAAAGAAAAAACAGCAAAAGTGCCATTAGACTGCCCATCTACATATCAGCAGCAGTGGCTCTTGGTATTTTGATTGGCGCAAACATGGCCGGGGAGACGTCTCCAGTCGTTGGCAATATATATAAGAGTATAAGCAAGTTTCGTCAGGTACTTACCTACATACAAAATGACTATGTGGATGATGTCAACCCTGACGATTTGGTTGAGGATGCCATAGTGGAGATGCTCACCAAGCTGGACCCGCACACCGTATATATCCCGGCAGAGGATCTCGAAATGACCAATTCTCAGTTGGAAGGAAATTTTGAGGGGATCGGGATTGAGTTCAATATTTTTCACGACACCATCCATGTTGTATCTCCGCTGAGTGGAGGCCCCTCCGAAAGCCTGGGTATAAGGTCTGGAGATAAAATCATAAAAGTTGATGACGAAAATGTAGCCGGAATTGGGATAACCAACAGAGATGTGATCTCGAAACTAAGAGGGCCAAAAGGCTCAGAAGTAGTGGTGAAAATCAAAAGAAAAGGAGTCAAAGAACTCCTTGAATTCACTATCGAGAGGGACGTTATTCCTCAGTTTTCGGTAGATGTGTCTTACATGATTGATGAAACCACCGGATACATTAAAGTGAACCGGTTTTCGGCTACTACATACATGGAGTTTAAGGAAGGCCTGACCCGGCTCATGGAGCAAGGCATGAAAGATTTGGTTTTGGATTTGACTGGAAATCCCGGCGGGTACCTGGGACAGGCTGTGAAAATGGTAGATGAGCTACTTGCAGACAATCAGATGATCGTGTACACTAAAGGAAAAGATCCTCGGCATGACTCACAATACTACTCTCGTGAGAAAGGAGATTTTGAAAATGGTGCCATCGTAGTGCTCGTAGATGAAGGCTCTGCTTCTGCTTCTGAAATCGTTTCGGGCGCATTGCAAGATCATGATCGTGCATTGGTGGTGGGAAGAAGGTCTTATGGAAAAGGGCTGGTACAGATGCCTGTTGAGCTTATGGATGGTTCGGCTATGCGATTGACCATATCCAGATATTATACGCCTAGTGGCAGGTGTATTCAAAAGCCATATTCTGATAATCCTGATGACTATCACATGGAGTATTATGAAAGGTTTGAAAACGGGGAAATGTATAGCCGCGATAGCATCAAAGTAAATGACAGCCTAACTTTCAAAACCGACAATGGCCGATTGGTTTACGGTGGTGGAGGTATCATTCCGGACTATTTTGTGCCGCTAGACACGAGCAAGAACAGCACATATCTGGTTCGCCTGTTTAACAGCAACACCATTCAGGAGTTTTCTCTGAGGTATTCGGATACCCGCAAGGCTGAATTTGAGAAATGGGACTTTGCTGAATTCAAAACAGAATTTAGAGTCTCGGATGAGATACTAGCCTCGCTTGTAGAAACAGGAGAGCAAAATGGAGTGGAGTACGATGATCTGGATTTCCAAAAGTCTAAAGCCCTGTTGCGTAACTATCTGAAGGCCTACATAGCAAGGAGCGTGTGGAAAAACGAAGGGTTTTACCCAATCTTCAATGAGCAAAACGAAATCCTTACCAAAGCACTTACCGTCTTGAAGGAGGCTGAAGGCCTGGTTGCAAACTAGTCATCCATATCTATGGCCTGAGCATAAGCCTGATCGTAATACTTGATCAAAGTGGCCCAGTCAAACAAACTGGCGGAAGCTTCAGTACGGTTTCTTAGTTCTATCCTTTGCCTTCTGTTGAGGCGAATGTAGTTATAGAGCCTGTTGGCCAGCTGGCCGGCAGCCTCGTCAAAGGATTTCTGATTCCGCTTCACCAGGTAGATTCCGCGCTTGTCATGGTCTTTCACGTTTTCATTGACGTAATCACCAAACCCTGCCAGATCGCTGGTCACTGTTGGCACTCCACTCGCTATACACTCCAGCGGTGTGTAGCCCCACGGCTCATAATAGCTCGGGAATACCCCCAGATGGCAGCCTCGCACAAACTGACCATAGTCCATGCTAAACAAAGGGTTTGTATAATTGATGAAATCTGGGTGATATACCACCTTTACGCGATCTGACTGATGGTTAAGGAGATTTGATGTCCTCAAGAAACTGAGAATTTCATCATTGGCATCATCGAGTAAATTGTGCGTCACAATTGGCGGCAGGTTATCCGATTTCCACGACTGCAAGGTTCTTCTGTAGCGCAGTTTCCAGTAATCATCCACATAATCCTTAAGCTCCGGTAGTCTGTTGTCATCCTTGGCAATAGACTCAAAAAGCAGCCTGTTTCCGATTTGTTCTTTTATGGCCTCAATGGTTCCCCGAAACTCCTCAAGCAAAGCACGAGAATGCAAAATATTTGGGTTGATCCCGTGAAAAGGCCGCTTCGTAATGAAAAACATCACCACGGTAACCTCAGATTTTTCTGTTTGCAACCTGTGATTGAGTCTGGCAAGTGCCTCCAGCGTCAGGTCATAACCCTTGTTGAGGTACTCATATCTACCCGAGGTGAAAAAGTAGAGTGTATTGTCAAGGTCAAAACTATAATTTGAGAAGAAATGCGACATGGTGAAAGAATGTATCTTATTCTTTGCGTCCTGATGCATATTCTGAAATTCATGGAAAACCTCAAATCTCTGATTATTGATCCCATTGGGAAGAATCACGTCAGGATCTCTCCCAAGCAGCTGCCTGCATTCCACAGCCGTCACTTCGCTCACGGTGCTGAAAACATGACATCCATGTGCTGCTGCTCGTTCTATACTCGCATTGGTCTGAATGTTGAAATGATTGGCCTCCTTCTCCCAGTCCAGAAATGGAAGGTGGTCATAAAACTGAGGATCATTCATAGCCAAATACCTGCCCAGCAAAGTAGCATGTGTAGTAAATATCGTTTTGACCGATGACTTCTGCCTACGGAGTTCCGGCAACCCTGATGCCGCCATCCACTCATGAAAATGAGCAATAATCTTTTTGTTGGTGGCCACCTTTTCCAACTCCGTGAGATATATTCTCACCATATCTCCGAAAACCAAAACATCGTTGAGAAGGAAATCGTCAGCAGGACTCGAGATACCATGATGCTCCCACAGTGCATATTTTATTGAGCCAAGCTGCGGCATACCAGAGCCCAGGTCAAACAGAATCACCCTTGGACGTCCTGAGATCAACCATTCACCATAATGAACACCAAAGCCAAGGTTTCGCATATTCTGTGCTGCTTTGGCAAAAACGTCGTTCGACTTGTTGATGGGCTCAAACTCAGTGCTCACATTGTGCGGCATATACGGCCCCAACAGACAGTAGTTTTGATCCCACTTCGGAACCACGGTGGGCACCTTAGATCGTATCACTGTATAGATTCCGCCGACCTGATTAAGCACTTCCCATGCTGTTTCAATAAGTAAAGTGTTTTTAATACTGCCCTTGGTAAGTCTCTTCGTTGCTTCAGTCATCAGTCAGGTGTTTTCTAAAAGGTGATAGTTTTACTGTATTTTAATGAAAAAAAAGGAATTATTGCTACCCAATGAAGCATGATTTTGCTGAAACCTTAAAAGTGCCAAGTGATGATATCATAACAGTTTTTATCCTGCCAACCATCAAAATATTTGAAGGTTCTAACTTAACCTCTGTTGAAATTTAATGTGCTTTGCCTATCTTTCCAGTCCCTCCCAGTTTGTTTAAATAATTAATCAGATTTAGCATTTTTACAGTTATTTTTTGAAAATCAAATAATTCCATATCACGAATAGTTTTGTGTATATCAATTAGAAAGTTAATTTTAACAACTTATAAAGTTTAACTATGGAAAATAAAGAGGCTTACGTAGCATTTCTTGGCACTTGGGGAGACATCATGTGGTATGCTTTTCTCGGCAGTATAGCGCTAGCTGTACTAATGTTCATCATCTATCAAATTCGATACATGAGTGTCGGAGGTTACAAAGAGAAATATGAACTGGCCAGTGAGTCAGAAATCAAGTCCTATCTCAACGTAAATTATGCCATAGCTGCGGCAATATTTTTCATAGCTAATACGGCCAAAACAGATATTGTTGAAATAAGTGCCGTATGGTTCGCAATCAGAGTATTTATTTCTCTCTGTTTGGGAACGCTTCACGGTTACATCGCTTATCTGATTTTCAGATATTACTACCCAGGGCCACTTAGCAAAAAGCTAAAAAGGCTCAGATATACGCCAAGGGTAAATCCGGCTACTGGAAATAAAATGAAACTACTGAGCGAGTCAGAAGAAGACGCATATCTGGATGAAGGGATGCAGGCTGAGGAAGATGCGTTCTCTGTAGATTATGACGTGTGGATTGACGAAGAGACTAAGGATACGCACATTGAAAAATATGCGGGCCACCTCAGCGCACTTGAGTGCGATAGGTGCGGGTTCCAAACGCTAAAACTTGAGAAGGAAGAAATATTAGTAGCTCCTAAAGATGGTCAGGATGGCGAAATAGAAAAAGAATACAAGTGTAGCTACTGTGGTAGGATTAAGAGAATCACAAAGAACCTTTCCAGCAACCCTGAGCAGAATGAA
The DNA here is from genome assembly GCA_039944535.1 of Cyclobacteriaceae bacterium. GTDB lineage: Bacteria > Bacteroidota > Bacteroidia > Cytophagales > Cyclobacteriaceae > JAMZMI01. The sequence goes on along the minus strand of JBDUYP010000007.1, from coordinate 311,384 downwards.
GCCATTGTGGCACTTGGCGTTCACCCACATGACCATGATCACAACATTGAAATGATAAAAGTTGAGATTCATGACACGAATGGTGAAACTCTGATCTACGAATTCCAAAACAGAACTGAAGCGAGGAAGTTCCTAGAAGAATTTGATTTCTCAAAGCTGAGCTAAAATCATAAACGATATACTGATAAAAGCTGGATTCTCACGGATTCAGCTTTTTTTGTTTTCTGACGCTCAACTTGTTGGTGATATACACCCCCAGCAGTATGAGTAGAATGCCGACATAATGCGCTGGGTAAAGAGACTCTCCATCCCACAGACCCCAAAGCACCGCCACTATGGGAATAATATAAGTCACTGACGAAGTGAATACCGGGTCAGTAAGTTGTACAAGCCTATTGAAAATAACCAGCGCAAGTGCTGTGCCCAGTACACCCAGAAAAACTATGTAATATGAAGCATGCAGCACCTCCTCAAGGTGGCTCACCCTATGAAAGTAATCAGTGAAAAATATCAGGTATAGTCCGCTAACAATTCCACCAAAACTCAGAGATACAGAAGTGATCGTCAAAGCAGGTAGATCAGACAGGTGAAATTTGATCACATTTCCATTCACACCATAAAGCATAGAAGCGATGACTATTAGCAGGGCGTATGCGTTGATATGCTGGATACTTCCCAAAGAGCCATTGGTTATTAATGTGGCTGTACCCACAAACCCGATAAGTACCCCTATGTAAACTCTTGGGTCTTTCTTCTGGCCGTAAACCAAAACCCCGATCAGGATAGTGAAAATAGGCGTCACAGCATTGAGCACTCCGGTAATCGAACTGGCCAGTCTTGTTTGAGCTATGGCAAATAAGAAAGAAGGAACAAAACTGCCTACCAAAGCTATGACAATCAAGAATTTGATGCGATGTTTTGGCACCTGGCCAAACCTTCTGACGGCCAAGGGCAGCATGACTACACCAGCCAAAAAGATTCTAAGCGCACCGAGTTCGGTAGGGTTTAGCCCTATCAATCCTCTTTTGATCAAAATGAACGAACTCCCCCAGATCAGAGAAAGCAAAATGAGCAATAGCCACGCAAGGACAGGGGTTCTGCTTTGCATAGATTAGGCCATTGCTTCGGCAAATACTTCCGGGATTTCAGCCAAAATCTCCCTGATTTCATCATAAGAATCTGACTCCACCAGCCGCGTACGATATGGCTTGAAGTTAGGTATTCCCCTGAAATAGTTGGTGTAGTGCCGGCGCATTTCAAAGATACCTTTCAACCCCTCCTTCCACTCTACGGAGAAATCCAGATGCTTTTCCGTTATGCGCACCCGCTCTTCCAGATTAGGTTTTGCCAGGTGTTCACCTGTCTCCATGTAGTGCTTGATCTCGTTGAAAATCCACGGGTAGCCAATGGCCGCACGTCCGATCATGATGCCGTCTATGCCATACTTATCTCTGTATTCCACGGCCTTCTCCGGGCTATCTATATCACCATTACCAAAAATCGGAATGTGAATATCCGGGTGGTTTTTCACCTCAGCAATTTTGGTCCAGTCAGCCACACCTTTGTACATCTGCTGGCGAGTGCGACCGTGAATAGTCAATGCCTGAATACCCACTCCTTGGAGTCTTTTGGCAACTTCTACGATTTTGATAGTACTGTCATCCCAGCCTAGTCGGGTCTTCACCGTCACGGGCTTATTGACGGCCTTCACAATTTCGCCCGTCATAGACTCCATCTTGGGTATGTCCAGCAATATTCCCGCACCAGCACCTTTGCAGGCCACTTTTTTCACAGGGCAACCATAATTTATGTCTATCAATTCTGGGTTAGCAGCTTCCGCAATAGCAGCAGCTTCTCGCATAGATTCTATCTTGTCACCAAAAATCTGGATCCCGATAGGTCGCTCGTAATCATATATGTCGAGCTTCTCCACACTTTTGGATGCATGGCGAATCAACCCTTCCGAAGATATAAACTCCGTGTACATCAAGTCTGCCCCATTTTCCTTACAGACTGCCCTAAATGGCGGATCACTTACGTCCTCCATGGGTGCCAGCAATAGCGGAAATTCTCCTATTTCTACGTTTCCTATCTTGACCAAAATGAAAAGTATATTTTTGCCGTAAATTTAGATCAATTATGCAGAACATCCTCAAAATCACCCTGGATGAGGGACAAACTCAAAAACCCTGGGTGCTATTGATCATATTGGCGGCTTATGTTTTCATAAGTCTTTTTGTCTTTCAAATCATTGGGATTTTAATCACCCTGCCCCTTTTCAATTTTGATTTTGGGGTTATGATGGATGCCATCCAAAACCCTTACGGGAATCCCGATGCAAAACTCCCTCTGTTGATCACTCAGGGCGCTACTTCCATCGGCGCATTTATCATTGCTCCCTTGGTTTTCACCAAAAAATACCTGAACCTGAATTTTACCGAGGTGTCTGAGTTCAAGCAGGCTTTGCCGCTTCCGGTGCTGATGGCAGCAGTGATCATTTTTTGCTTTATGATTGTCAACAGTGTGCTCATAGAGTGGAATCAAGGCATTGTGCTGCCAGAGTGGCTAAGTGGATTAGAAAAGTGGGCCAGGGATTTCGAAGACAGGGCTGAAGCTCTGACCAAATACCTCACCGCATTCGACTCGCTTTTTTATTTCCTGATTGCCCTGATTGTGGTTGCGGTGGTTCCGGCTATTGGCGAGGAACTGCTGTTTAGAGGCCTGATCCAAAACCTGTTTCATAAAACCTTAAAAAATGCCCATGTAGCCATCTGGGTATCGGCGTTGCTTTTTGCTCTTTTTCACTTTCAGTTTTATGGGCTCGTGCCCCGTATGATGCTGGGAGTGCTGTTTGGCTATCTTTATTTGTGGTCCGGAAATTTAACTTTGTCAATGGTAGGCCACTTTGTAAACAATGCTTTTTCGCTAAGTATCCTATACCTGAGTCAAACCGGAAGTATAGATATGAATCCCGAAGAATTGGAAAGTTCGCCTCCATATTATGTAATTCTGCTATTTTTAGCGGCTGGTATCTTTTTTCTGGTTCTATTCAGGCGTTATTTTCTGAAAACTACCGATGAGTAACTGGCAAAAGGTATATCAAGCTGATGACGAGCATAGGGCAGAGATTGTAAGGGCGGTTTTAGCAGATCGTGATTTTAACCCAATTATGCTCAACAAAAAAGATTCGACATACCATTTTGGGCACTTTGAAGTGCTCGTTGCTCCTGAGCATGTAATCAGAGCATTGAAGATTATAAACGAAGAAATCAAGTTTGAATAAGTTCAAAGATTTAAGACAAAGAATGCTTGCCGGGTTTATCGGGGCGTTTGTGATCATTGCAGCTCTGATTTATGGGGAGTGGTCATATTTTGCAGTTTTTCTAGCCATCGCCGTACTGGCTTTATGGGAATTTTATCGCCTGGTGCGGTTGCAAAACTATCTCCCGATTCGAGTTCTTGGTGTGATTGTCGGGGGACTCATGTTTGTATTAAGCTTTTTGATAGAGAGCCAAAACTGGAATAGTAACTACTACTTTGCGCTCTTTCCGCTGGCTTCATTGAGTTTGGTTGTGAAGCTCTACAAGAAAAGCGACAGCAACCCTTTTATCAATATCGCGCTGTTTTATCTGGGTATCACATACGTGGCGCTCCCGTTTGCACTCATGAATATCATTGTGTTTCATCACGACTACTACAGTTACCAAATCCTACTCGGACTTCTGCTCATCATCTGGGCCAGTGATACCGGTGCATACTTTGCTGGAACCTTCTTTGGAAAAACTAAACTTTTCAGTCGAATTTCACCCAAAAAGTCATGGGAAGGATTTGTGGGTGGTGCTGTTACATCTTTGGGTTTTGCCCTTATGATCTCGAATTACTACACTGATTTGTTGCTTTGGGAGTGGATAATCGTATCTATAATCGTGGTGGTGGTAGGCACATATGGCGATTTGGTGGAATCATTATTTAAGCGATCTCTCGAGATCAAAGACTCAGGAACCACTATTCCCGGGCATGGAGGCTTTCTCGACCGATTCGACAGTTTGATTTTATCTATCCCTTTTATTGTTGTTTTCTTAAAACTTTTCAACGAAATATGGGGAAACACGTAGATTTGCCTATCAAGTAAACAACAAACCCCAAATTCAATTTTTAGTCTATGGCATATATAGAACCCGCCCCTATTAAGGACAAGGACAATCCATTTGAGTCCATGATGTCCAGGTTCAACATTGCTGCTGAGCATCTAGGATTAGATGACGAAATCTACAATGTATTGAAGTCCCCTACCAAGCAGGTAATAGTCAACCTGCCGGTAACGATGGATGATGGTTCCATCAAGGTTTTTGAAGGCTACCGCGTAATCCATTCTAATATCTTGGGGCCATCCAAAGGTGGCATCCGGTATGACATGGATGTGAATCTCGATGAGGTCAAGGCACTCGCTGCATGGATGACATGGAAGTGCGCCGTGGTAGATATTCCTTATGGTGGTGCCAAAGGAGGCATCAAGTGTAATCCAAGAGAAATGTCGGCTGGAGAGATCGAGCGAATGACACGAGCTTTTACACAGTCGATGCACGAAATATTCGGCCCAGACAAAGACATACCTGCACCAGACATGGGTACCGGACCAAGGGAAATGGCCTGGCTGATGGACCACTACTCTCGTGCTCAGGGCATGACCGTCAACGCGGTAGTTACAGGAAAGCCGATCGTATTGGGAGGCTCGCTGGGAAGAACTGAAGCAACAGGTAGAGGCGTGATGATCTCTGCTCTCGCCGGAATGGAAAAGATGAAAATCAATCCATTTAAGGCAACTTGTGCGGTTCAGGGTTTTGGAAATGTTGGCTCATGGGCTGCAACACTGCTAGCAGAGCGTGGTGTAAAAATTGTGGCTATAAGCGACCACACCGGAGCGTTTTACAACGAGCACGGCATCAATATAGAAGAAGCTATCAATTACAGATTAGGTAATGGTGGTACGCTCGAAGGTTATGCTGGTGCAGAAAAAATCTCCTCCGATGACTTGCTTCTGCTTGATGTGGATGTGCTGGTACCGGCGGCTGTCGAGGATGTGATCACAAAGCACAATGTAGATAAGATCCGGGCAAAGCTAATAGTAGAAGGAGCCAACGGCCCAACCTCAGCTAAAGCAGACGATATCATCAACGAGAAAGGAATCATGGCTGTACCCGACATATTGGCGAATGCCGGAGGTGTGACCGTCTCGTACTTCGAGTGGGTACAAAACCGCCTCGGGTACAAATGGACTGCTGAGCGCGTCAATCGCCGGTCGGACAGGATCATGAAGACGGCTTTTGACAAGGTATATGCCACAGCTCAAAAATATGGCACATCTTTGCGTATTGCAGCGTATATTGTTGCGATTGACAAAGTATCTCAGACTTACAAATTCCGTGGTGGATTCTAGTCTGGAACCCTAGAAATAACAAATATGAATATTCACAAAGAAGGGTATAAACTTATCCCCATTTCTACCATTGTTTTGGCATTGCTTTATGCCCTTCTTTATTGGCTCATCCCATTTGCAGTGGTGCAATATGCGCTGGCAGCTGCTGGCCTAGTCCTTTGGATTCTCATCGTAAGATTCTTTCGCGATCCTGAAATCAGCGTTGAAATCGATGACAATCACATCATCGCTCCGGCTGATGGAAAAGTGGTTGTAATTGAGAAAACAACAGAGCAGGAATACCTCAAGGATGAACGCATTCAGATTTCCATATTTATGTCACCACTCAACGTGCACGTAAACAGAAGCCCGATTGCAGGGCTGATTACCTATTTCAAACATCATCCCGGCAAATTTCTGGTGGCCTGGCACCCCAAGTCAAGCACCGATAACGAAAGAACCTCAATCGCACTAAAGCACTCATCAGGAGTGGAGATCATGATGCGCCAGGTAGCAGGAGCAGTAGCCAGAAGGATTTGTTTCTACTCAGAAGAAGGCAAAAAAGCCGAACAAGGTGAGAAGTTTGGATTCATCAGGTTTGGCAGCCGTATCGACTTGTATCTTCCACTTGATGCCAAAATCAAAGTCAACATTGACGATATTTCTTATGGCGGCAAAACAGTGATTGCAGAACTCTCATAAAGGTATTTACCATCTTCATATAAATTTTCCTCATATCAGAAAGGGTCAGGATTTTGACCATTTTCAATTTTAGCGTAAATTGAAAATTCACTAATCTAACTTTTCATGAATCTCTCTATTTCTCATCAGGAAAACTATTCCAGACTAGAGCTTATTTTAAGATCACTATTTGGAGCTATCTACATCATTTTTCCGCATCTATTTCTTCTCATTTTTGTAAGTATCTGGGGGGCTATCTTGCAGTTCATTGCCTGGTGGTCCATACTTTTCACCGGCCGATACCCCGAAAGTTTTTTCGAGTTTCAGGTTGACTTGCTGCGCTGGAACCTTCGACTAAATGCCCGCATGATGAATCTGGCAGATGGCTATCCTGCATTTGGTATCAAAGCCACGGACGAATACACTTCATTGGAAGTGCCATATCCGGAAAATCTCAGCAGAGGACTTTTGTTACTAAAGACCTTTTTGGGTGCATTTTATGTTTTGCTTCCTCATGGCATAATCCTTTACTTCAGAATCTTGTGGGGGCTCATACTTACTTTCCTTTCATTTTGGGCCGTACTTTTCACGGGAGAATATCCGGAGAGATGGCACACATTCAATGTCAACACCATCCGCTGGAGCACCAGGGTAAACCTATACATGAGCTTCATGACGGACGACTACCCACCATTTTCTGGAGAAGAATAAAATGACCGAAACCCAATATCACCCTATTGACCAGATAGAAGATATAAGCACCCGTCAGCGTGAAGACGCCATGGGTGCTTATCTCATGATGTTCGCCGCTCTGGCAGCAGGTCTTCCTTTGCCCATCATCAACCTCATTGCGGCCATCATTTATTACATAGTCAACAAGAATAAGAGCCGCTTTGTAAAATTTCATTCGCTACAATCGCTCTATTCTCAACTACCAACAACATTGCTCAACGCCGGACTGGTTTTTTGGACCTTTCGCATCTTATTTAAAGATGGGTCCTTTCAGAATGGAGAAGAATTTCTCGAGGGTTTTGCTACGGTCTCTGAAGTTTACTGGGGTTACGTCTGGGTGGTGGCTGTTGCCAACTTGCTCTACGTGATTTTCTCCATCGTTGGAGCCGTGAAAGCGCGCAAAGGAAGGTTTTATTACTTTCTATTCTTCGGCAAATTGGCATATCACTACGCCTACAGAATCAAGGATGAAGAAAGTCAGCATATCGAAAACAAACCGCCGGTCTGATGATCAAAGGACTGTATAAGGAGCTCTTCATTGTCATAGGTGTTTTCCTGCTGGGGTGGATAGCCTTCACCCTTTTCAAATGGGTGCCGGATTCTCCTGAACTATCTGTGCCAGTAGAAACGGAGCAAGAAATCGGTGAGCTGCTTGCAGATCAGGTTTTGAGCCAATATAAAGAGATAGAAAACGACACCATTGCAGAAGCCATTTCTGTGATGAAAACCAGACTGTTAGACGCTATTGGCCCTACTAACTATGACTATAAACTCTATGTCGTAGATGAACCTCAGGTCAATGCTTTTGCGACACTGGGCGGGCACATTTTTATTTTTTCCGGCATCATCCAAATCACGGAAAGCCCTGAAGAACTTGCGGCGGTACTTGCCCATGAAATGGGACATGTGGAAGAAAGGCATGTGGTCAACAAACTGGTGAAAGAGATGGGACTGAATGTGGTATTCTCGATTCTTACTGGCAGTGACCCTGTGTTGGTTGGAGAACTGGCGCGAGCAACTATTTCCTCTTCCTTTGACCGATCTCAGGAGTCGAGCGCAGATCTGTTTGCATTGAAGACATTGGAGAAAGCTGAAATCAGCCCAAGATATGTTTCCACGGTATTTCGCAGGCTGAAAGAAGAACATGGCGATTACAATGAGAACCTGGAGTTCCTCATGTCTCATCCCAATATCAACAAGCGCATAAAGGAGTCGCTGGAATACGAGCTATCGGAAGATTTTGAAAACCAGTCGCTGGAAATAGACTGGGAGGCCGTGAAGCGAAACTTATAGGCTAAGGCTATTCAAAAGCTCCTCCAAATACTCCTGATCAACTTCATCAAACTGATTGAGTTCGTCACTGTCTATATCTAGCACTCCAATGGTTTCATCACCTCTCTTCAGGGGAACCACAATCTCCGATCTGGAATCTGAGCTGCATGCGATGTGACCGGGAAACTCATCTACATTTGGAACAACCAGGGTTTCTCCTTTTTCCCACACCGTGCCGCAAACGCCCTTTCCTTTGTTGATCCGAGTGCAGGCAATAGGCCCCTGAAAGGGTCCAAGTACAAGCTGATCGTTTTTTACGAGATAAAAGCCAACCCAAAAAAAGCCAAAAGACTGCTTCAGAGCGGCAGAGATATTGGCCAAATTGGCTACCAAATCCTCCTCCCCTGAAACCAACGCCTGAATCTGCGGAAGAAGTGATTTGTATTTTTCCTTTTTATCAGCAGATGCTGAAATGTGTAATTCTTCGGCCATTATGAATTAAAATATGTGGTTAATTTATCTTCTTTGACGTCCTCCTCAGAAGAAGGTTTGTACGCCAACATGGGCGCCCTGATCCCTGTCTCAAACTTTTGAGTCGCAGTGAAAACACGCGCCTCGTCCCAAAGGTTCTCCTCTATAAAACTTTGAAGCAAAGCCGCACCACCTTCTATCAAAACCGAAAGCAATTTCCTTTTGTGAAGTTCCCCCAAAATCGTTTTTGGAACCAATTCATCAAGAGTCACAAACTCGACATTGCGTTTTGACTCGGCTATTTTCTCAGTAAAAACCAGCGTTTCCACTGAACCATCAAACAGGTTCGTGCTCTGGTCAAGTTCTAAATTTCTATCAATGACAATTCTCGTGGGATTCTTCCCCACCCAATGCCGCACCGTAAGCGAAGGATTGTCATATTTAGCAGTGTTGGTGCCAACCATTATCGCCGACTCTTCGGAGCGCCACTTGTGCACCAGCTGACGAGAATATTGATTAGAAATCCACTTACTGTCGAAGTTTTCTCTGGCCACAAAACCGTCTGCAGTCTGTGCCCACTTGAGCAAAACGTATGGGCGCTGTTTTGTGTGAAAAGTGAAAAAGCGCTTGTTGAGTTTGTTTCCTTCATCCTCCAAAAGCCCCACCTCCACGTCGATCCCCGCTGCTTGCATTCGCTCAATCCCTCGGCCAGATACCACTGGGTTTGGGTCCACGTTGCAGACCACAACGCGCTTTAGCTTTTTTTCAATCAAAAGATCAGCACAAGGGGGAGTTTTGCCGAAATGTGAGCATGGTTCCAGAGTCACATATGCGGTGCTTTCAGCCAGAAGTTCCTGATGCACTACATCATTGATGGCGTTGACCTCAGCATGAGGTCCACCAAATTTTTCGTGATAGCCTTCGCCAATGATTTTTCCTGCATGCACAATCACACACCCCACCATCGGGTTGGGTCGAGCGTCGGCCATTCCAAGCTTTGCCAGCTCCAGTGCACGTTTCATGAACAGCTCATCAGCCATATTTGGTAACTTCGTTTGATGGACTCAAAAGTGTCGGCAATTTACAAAGAAACTGTGCAGGAACTAACCTCGATCTATGATCAGCGGGAAGCAGAAATCATGTGCAATCTGCTTTTTGAGGATTTGCTCGGCATAAGTAAAACGGACAGGTTGATTAGGCCCGATTCCATGTTGGAAGCGGACAGGGTGGGCAAAATAAACAGTGCCGTGAAACGACTGCTTCTACACGAACCAATCCAGCATATAATTGGGCACACTCACTTTTACGGAAGGAAGTTCAAAGTGAATAAGCACACGCTTGTGCCTCGCCCAGAGACAGAAGAGCTGGTGGATTTGATCATAAAAGAGAATCAAAAACCTAATCTCCAAATTCTCGATATTGGGACAGGTACGGGCTGCATCCCTATTTCATTGGCTTTGGAAATGAAGAGGCCTGAAGTCCACGCTCTAGATATTTCCGCAGGTGCTTTGGCGATTGCCAAAGAAAATGCTCAGCTCAATCAGGCGTATGTTTCATTCTCCGAAATGGATATTCTCACAGAGGAACTAAAAGAGAATGAACTGGATATCATCGTGAGTAATCCTCCTTACATTCCGGATTTGGAAAAATCTCAAATGGACAGGAATGTGTTAGACTATGACCCTGAAATCGCTTTGTTCGTGCCGGATCAAGACCCTCTTTTGTTTTATCGTGTTATTGGTGAAAAGGCACTGAAAGCACTCAAGGCGGGCGGCAAGCTTTATTTTGAAATCCATGAAAAATATGGGAAAGCTACCATGGAGCTGCTTGAGAGTCAAGGTTACCGAGAAGTGTCTGTATTTCAGGATCTGCAGGGAAAAGACCGAATGGTTTGCGCTATTGCGGGAACTTGATACGATACGTCACCTTGGAATCTATCGGCTGATCATTTCTGATGGCAGGTTGCCACTTAGGCCCCTGCTCCACCAATCGCACAGCCTCCTCGTCACACCCATAACCCAACCCGTTCTTCACCTCCACGTTGGTTATTTCACCCGTTTTTGAAATACTAACCTGCAGTTTGACCGTCCCTTTGACGTTATTTTCTCTGGCTGCCTGCGGATATGTCATGCTCAGTTCGATGTAGGTCTTGTAAGCTTTATCGCCTTCCACTGGTCGAGCTTCCCTGTATTCTATTTCAAAATCATCCACCTCTACAGTCGTGACCGCACCTGTCACATTTTCCTTCTTCTGCGCTCCATATCCCGTCACCACTACTTCCTCCAAAGCCACCAAATCGGCTCCAAGCTCCACATTGATTACTTCCTTATTACCTATGGTTTGTTCTTCCGGTTTGTATCCAATAAATGAAAAAAGCAGTGTTGCTCCATCCGCAGGAACTTCTATCAGGTATTCCCCATCGATATTGGTAACGGCACCTTTGCTTGTCCCCTTCACCGTGACTGTCACCCCCGGTATTGGCGCCTGATCCTCTTTGGCCGTTACCACACCGCGAAGCATTTTCGCTTTTCGGGTTTGCGGCGCACCAGCTGATCTCTCGACTACTCTTGCCTGATTCTGAGTGGATACTCCCGCCAGTTTTCCCTGAAGTGCGTTGGCCACTTCTGGCTTTGCTTCAAGAGCCAAATCATTGGTTTCAATCACAACATCGGCCTCATCCATAGAGATAGTTTCCACCTCTGGCACTTCGACCAAAGCGACCATCTCGTCATTTGTAGTTATTTCTTCCTCTATCGCAGGTTTCAGAGTGTTCTGTTGTTCAGCCATGGCAATTTGTGGTTTATGATCTTCCTTTAATACTGCCGGCTGCTCTGATTCTTCTTCCTGAGTTGGAGTGAGATTTGGGTCAGGATTGGAGCTTTCCTCCTCCAATTCCTCCACTACAACCTCCATTAAATCCTCTTCAGCAGCCTCCTCCTCTGAAAACGTGGCAGAGTCCTCAGGGACAGGTACCTCCTCACTTTGTTTTACCGCAAGGGAACTTTCCGTGCTGCCAACATGATCTATGGCAAACCAAACGCCGTATCCGGCTGCTATAAGCAACGCCACAGCTGCTGCCACTTTCATCCAGGTTCCGCTTCCCTTTTCTGTGTTAGCACTGAGCCTAACTCTCATCAGATTGAGATCGTCAGAAAGCAAATCCGCATCATTTTCCTCCCAACCGTCCAGCGCCTCACCGTCAAAATCTGAGTCGAGGGACTGGCGCTCCACGTCATACTGCTCAGCAGGCGCAAGTTTCCCTGCCAGGTAGTCTTTCAGCTCCTGCTCGGATAGATAGCGATATGTTTTCTTATCCTCTGACATCCTTACCTTCTAAACAAATTTTCAGGTTTCGTTTCCCATTTTGAATGAAACTTTTCACCCTTTTCAACTCCATTTTACTGTTTCCGGCTATTTCCTGATAACTCTTTCGCTCCAAATAAAACAACTGCACGCATAGCTTTTGTTCGTCTTTGAGTTGCTCAATACAATCTTCCAGCGCCACCAGATCTGATTCAAGGTTATCTTCACCCATGGGATGCACGAGCACGTCCGATTCCATAAATTTTTCATTCATTTTTGGATTGACCTTACGTAGCGCCATGAGGCAATGGTTTTTACTCACCATATAAAGCCAACTCTTAAAAAACTCCACATCCTGGTTTTTCAGCTTCACAGTCAAAATCTCATAGATGTCCATGACGGCATCCTGACTCGCTTCTCTTGATTTGAGATACTTGAGGCAGAGACCATAGACCAAATGCAGATATCTGTCATAGAGAAAGCCCAGACTTTCTGCATCGCCCCATTTGCGGTATCGCTTCAGCAATTCCGAGTCTTCTAAGTCCTTTTTATTTGATGGAAACAGGCTCAAACTAATTGGCTATTGTATTGATTTATTGACCTCAGGGTAGGTTTTGAAAATTAATTTAAAATTTTCAGACGCAATTTATGGAATTACATCAGTCCTTTCATCTCAACGGTAGAAAATCAAAATTATACCGATATGAGACGATTTATTTTATTGATGACAATTCTGGGAACGCTGACTTCCCAAAGCCCTGCGCTGAAGGTGGAGGGAGTAGTAAGCGACGAAACTGGAGCCACACTTCCAGGAGTAACCGTGTTGGAAAAAGGAACCACAAACGGAGTGGTAACAGACATCAATGGGCACTATGCCATTTCTGTAAACAGCGGAAAAAGTGTTTTGACATATTCTTTCATTGGATACAAAACCAAAGAGGAGCCCGTGAAATCCAGACTCAGAGTCAACGTGCAGCTGGAGGAGGATGAAACCAGCCTTGACGAAGTAGTAGTAGTGGGATATGGGAGCCAAAGGAAACTCAGTATAGCCGGAGTTGCGCACTCAGCCAACAAACTCTTTAACAGAAGCGCAGAACAGGAGTCGTACTATGCGCCTCCCCCAATGAATTATGACGACAGCTACATTCGCCCAACCAACACAGAAGACTATGAAGGATTCGAAGAAAACAAATTTCTGAAACCGCTCGAAACCCCGCTTTCCACATTCTCGATAGATGTAGATGCTGCCGCTTACAGCAATGTGCGCCGCTTCCTCAACAGTGGCCAAAAGCCTCCCGTAGATGCCGTGCGCATAGAGGAGATGATCAACTACTTCACTTATGACTACCCACAGCCAAAAGGCTCTGATCCATTTTCGATCACGACCAACTATATGCCTGCACCATGGAACGAAAAACATCATCTCGTGCAAATAGGCCTGCAAGGACAGAAGATAGCGACCAAAGATCTGCCTGCTTCCAATCTTGTGTTTTTGCTGGATGTATCCGGGAGCATGAACAGCCCCAACAAACTGCCCCTGCTGAAGTCTTCTTTGAAAATGCTCGTGAACGAAATGCGCGATGAAGACAAAATCTCTATAGTAGTGTATGCCGGAGCAGCCGGACTAGTGCTGGAGCCTACCAACGACAAGCAAAAGATCATCGAGGCGTTGGATAACCTACAGGCCGGCGGATCTACTGCTGGTGGAGCCGGGATAGAACTAGCCTACAAAACGGCTAAGAAAAACTTAGTACAAGGCGGCAACAATAGAATAATCCTGGCCACAGATGGCGACTTCAACGTGGGAGCATCGAGCAATGAAGCCATGGAAGACCTGATAGAAGAGAAAAGAAAAGATGGCATCTTCCTAACCGTACTTGGTTTTGGGATGGGCAACTACAAAGACTCCAAGATGGAAATCCTGGCTGACAAGGGAAATGGAAACTATGCTTACATCGACAACCTGCAGGAAGCACAAAAAGTGCTGGTCAATGAATTTGGCGGTACGCTTTTTACCATTGCCAAGGATGTGAAAATACAGGTGGAGTTTAACCCTGCTGTAGTGCAGGCTTATCGCCTGATTGGGTATGAAAACAGAAAACTGGCCGATGAGGATTTTAACAATGACAAAAAAGATGCGGGCGAGCTGGGCAGTGGCCACACCGTCACGGCACTTTATGAAATAGTGCCTGTAGGGGTAAAAAGTGATTTTGTGGGTAATGTAGATCCGCTCAAGTACCAGAAAGAAGTGGATGAGAAAATCACGACGACAGCTTCAAGCGCCGACGAACTGCTGACTGTGAAGTTTCGATACAAAGCACCAGATGAGGATAAGAGCAAGCTGATCACCAAGACGCTTGGCAAAAAGGATCAGGTAAAAAATGACGCCAACATCCAGTGGGCGGCATCTGTGGCGAGCTTTGGCATGCTACTCCGCGACTCAGACTATAAAGGTGACATGAAATACGAAAATGTGATAGACCTGGCAAAAGGAGCCAAAGGCGAAGATGAATATGGCTACCGCAGTGAGTTTATCCAGATGGTCAGGCTTGCCTCTAATATGGTGCAGTAAAACAAAAATCGTCTGCGCAACCCGGTCATTCAGAGGCTCTTTGGACTGATTGTGCGATGGAAGCCGTGGAATCTCTCTCGATCTTGAAAGACTGCACGGCCATTTTCTCCCACTTGAATTTCTGAAAAGGGCTCTGAGTGACGTGTAGACGATTTTTGTTGGTTGAGTTTGTTTCTTAGAAGCTGGCTCTAGTGAATGTCACATTGAGCTTGTCGAAATGGACATTCTTGCACGGATGGCCTTCGACAGGCTCAGGCTGACAAGTACTTACAAGCCAGTTTCTTTTTTGTTTTTGAATTATTGTGAAAAACGGTTAAATTGAACTATTACAAAATTGTTGTGACCTCTTTTTGACATATTTCTTGGCCACAAATTGTCTGAGAGAACTCTTTTCAATAACCTCATTAGATTATGGAAGAATTTGGAGAAACGCTGTTAAAAGCAGCTCTTGAAATAACGATAGACACCATTTCAAACTTGACGAACGGATGGGATTCCAAATTAAGATCAAAGTTCAAGGGGTCGTTCAAAGCATACATAGAAGAAACTTGTGATCACTGCTCTGTTGTACACAATCTGATTAATAAGAATAACCCATCAAACCTATCAGATATATATGTTGAACCTCCTTTCTATTTCTTCACTGATAAGAAGGAATACACTTCTTTTAAAACCTTTGATCCCTTTGCTAAACACAACAAAATATTAATCAAAGGAACAGCCGGTTTAGGTAAGTCCACCTTATGTAAACATTTATATCTGCACTTTGTCCAAAAGAAGGATGGTATCCCATTGTTCTTCGAACTAAAGCATATCAACAACTCAAAACTTACATTATGGGAGTTCATTTTAAATGAACTAAAACTGACAGGGGTGAAAATTAATAATGACCATATAGCTGGGTTATTCAAGTCAGGTAAATTCATCCTAATATTTGATGGCTTTGATGAAGTCGATCCTGAAATTAGGCACAGACTTGAAATACAACTTCGAGAGTTACTTAAAGAATGTAGAAAACTCAAAATAATTATTTCCTCTCGACCTGATGAAAGATTGACCAATTGGGATAATTTCAGAATAATTCAACTGAGGCCTTTCACCATTGATAAATCGATCGAATTAATACAAAAGATTGATTTTAATGAAGAAATCAAGGGTGAGTTTATTGGTCTTATTGGTAAAGAAGAGATATACACCAAATTCAAAAGCTTCTTATCCAATCCCCTATTGACGACAATAATGTTTATAACATATGATGAATTTGGTTACAATACTCTTTCTGATAAAATGAACATTTTCTATGAGAGAGCTTTTGAGGCATTACTAGTTAGGCATGACAGCACTAAATCACAGTTTCATAGAAAATTTGCATCCAACCTTAATCCCTACGATATTAAATTAGTGGCCGAGGCATTTTCTATTCAGTCCTATGTAGACAGAGCCTTTGCCTTTTCTGAATCACAGACCATTGAATACATTAAAAAATCCAAGAAACTCACCAAACTGGATTTTGAAACCGAATTTATGCTCACGGATTTGACCCGTTCCATTTGTCTTTTGCATATGGATGGTCTGAATTACACCTTTACTCACCGTTCATTTCAGGAATATCTTTCCGCAGTTTTTCTTTCAAAGCTTGAACACGAAAGTAGAAGGACTCTTTTGAGTAATGTTCTTAAAAACATTGATACTGACCATGTGATTGAATTACTCTACACAATAAACCCGCTATTGGTAATTAGTGAGATAGCAATTCCGCTTTTTCAG
Source organism: Cyclobacteriaceae bacterium (assembly GCA_039944535.1). Lineage (GTDB taxonomy): Bacteria > Bacteroidota > Bacteroidia > Cytophagales > Cyclobacteriaceae > JAMZMI01. Next base: position 295,170 of record JBDUYP010000007.1, on the reverse strand, counting down.
GAGGCTATTGACGAGTTCAATAAACTTCAATCAAATAATCAATTTACAGAGGCCTTACTTCAATTCTATGCAGAGTTCAAAATCACAAAAAGTCCTGACTATAAATTGATTTTTAGAAACTCAAATCCAAGAATAAAGCTTCTTAAAGTTATTGCCAATCACTCTAGTCAAATCAAAGACCTCTACTCAAAATTCCCCACAACAGTAGCTCTTAGCGGGAATTCATCCGATCTCGAAACTCTACTGATCATACCATCAGATTACGGAAGAAAAACCTTTAACCTACAAATTATTAAAAAAGAAAGGAATCTGGACACCAAGCTTTTTAAGTCCCAAGCTACATTCAACGATGTTTATAGAATTTACAGAAGTTGCCTACATCATTTCAATACAGAGATAAAAAACAGAAATGATAGAGTTTTCGAGTATTTAATTAAAGAGGAAAAATCCTAACCATTAATTCCTTTTCACATCCCCATTCACAATGTGAATGAATTCACACGACCAAGGGTTTTTCTCCTTTCAGTGGTTATGTTTGAAACAACTAATCATGAATAAAGTCATTGCTGCCCTTCTGCTGATTGCCTCTACAAGCTGTTTTTCGCAAATAGATAGTTTGAGACACTACTACAAGCAGGGCATGGCCGCTTACGAGCAAAAGGACTATTCGGGCTTTTTGCAAAACATGCAAAAGGCGGATTCCTTCCGGGCACTTTACCCACCTATCATTTACAACATTGGTGCTGGTTATGCGCTTGCGGGAAATGCTGAAACGGCCGCTCAATATCTGAAAACTTACCTCACCATAAACAGCCAGGTGGATTTTGCCGCTGACACTGATTTTGCCGGCATCAAAGGTTCTGAGCCATTTCTGTCGGCTGTCAAGCTGGCCGCAGAGCTATCCGAGCGGATCACTGCCAGTCAGCACTACAAGGCGATTGAAGGCGTGCAGCATATCGAGGCAATCGGCGTGCATGAGTCACGCGGCACCCTATTCTTAGGAGATGTCTGGGCGCGAAAAGTCTATCAATATATCGATGATCAACTCACGGTACTTTTTGATTTTGAAGATCAGCCGGAGCTTTATTCAGTCATGGGCATAGATGTGGATGAAAAGAACAACAAGCTCTGGATCTGCTCGGCAGCTTTGCCACAGACGCAGGGTTTTTCCGAATCAATGGAAGGTTCCTCCTCCGTGTTTTCTTATGATCTGAAAACCCAGGCTATCCAGCATCATGGCTCACTTTCAGACGGCCATACTTTTGGTGATTTGATTGTCTCCAGATCAGGCAAAGTTTACATTTCTGATGGTGGCGCCAATCAGATTTATACCATTGATGATAGTGACAAAATCGTGGTGTTTGCAGACCTCAGCGCCAAAACCCTAAACCTCCAGGGGCTCACTTTTGATGAATCGGGCAAGAACGTTTTTATTGCTGATTACATTCTGGGTGTTTTCAAACTCAACCTTGACAGCAGGGAGCTGACCAAAATGGAGTTCGCTACAGATATTCCTTTCAAGGGAATCGACGGTTTATATTATCACAAAAAGGCACTTTTCGCCATCCAAAACGGCACCAAACCGATCAGGGTCACGCAGCTATTTTTGAACAAAGAAGAAACCGCAGTGGACAACTATGCAGCTTTTGACCAGAACACCAAATACCTCAACGAACCGACGCAGGGGTTTATCTACAAGCGGATCATGGTGTACATCGCCAACAGCCCATGGGCAGATTACAACGATCATAATGAATTTGTAGGCACGAGCGATTTGCTGCTGCGCCAGATTATGATCAAGTGATTTCCTCAGAGATCAGGATCGGTCCATGATTGATGCGGATGGAGATTTGACCTTCTCTCTTTTTGGTCAGGGTGATACCATCGGCAAGCTTTTCCTCCCCCATATCCAGATCAAAACCCTCCGTGGAAATGAAGGTATTTTCCCTCATGGGCATCACCGACAAGCGGCTAAAGTCCGCAAGCCACTTTTGGAACATGTGATTTTTTACAATTATGTGTCTTTGCGTTTCCGAATATATCACCACATCCAAATTGGGAAAATGCAGTTGGCACTGGGCGATGACATTAGGTAATCCTGCATCATCAGTCACCACATTGATGGCTCGATATTTTCCGCTAATAGCGGTACTGGCCACATCAAAAATCAAATTTTCACGAACAGGCCGGAAATCTACAGGGTTTTGATAAGTAAGCTGTTCTTTCCAGTAATTGACCTGATCTACAGACACAAGAGCAATGTCAACCTTATGACCTAACGATGAGATTTGATCGAGCACACTTTCTGCTGCCAGCACCGTCGGAGACCAGCCAAAAAGCTGGAGTATTACCGGCCACTGACTTGATTCCAAGGCAGTTAAGAGCAGTGCTGGCTCCTGCTCATCTCGTACTATGTGGTGTGAAGACATTTCTTATTTCAAAGTTTCGTGATTATATTTAGAATGATAAAATACCACTCTATGAAAAATTTCTTTGCCATTGCCGCACTCGTTCTCCTTGCAAGCTGCATCGCCGAACGGGAATATATAGTCGATTATGATTATAGCTACAGAGGAAGTTTTAAGAAATATAAAACTTTTAGCTTCCTTTCCACAAGTGATACCATAAACTATAATGGCATGAGCGATTTTCTGATCAAAGATGAGATAGTTCGCCGGATGGAGTCACAGGGTTACCGCCTGAACGAAAAGCGCCCATCTCTGTTGATAGCTTACAAAATCTTTGGTGAAGACTTCCGGCTGCAGGGCTATGACCAGCTGGAGCTCGAAAGCTGGGACAACCACTACGGACAATACGATCTATCGGAAGAAGACCTGGCCGAAATAGATATCGCCAAGTACAATGAGGCCGCCATGGATCTGAAAAAGGGAACGCTTTTGATCGATTTTATAGATACAAAATCGCACAGCGTAATCTGGCAGGGTTATGCTAGCGGGCTTTTTGATGATGCCACGCTTTTCAGCAAAGATGCCAAATACGCTGTGCGAACAATTCTGAATCAATACAAACTACTGGCCTACAACAACGTGGCTCAGTGATTAGAATCTGACGGAGAGCCCAGCTAAGAAATTAGTCCCCGCTTGCGGATAGTAGTTGTTTTGCTGATAGAGAAAATCTCCTGCATAGTAACCCCATGTATAGCCATTAGACGAGTACTTCACATCAAAAATATTGTTGACTAAAAGTGAAAGTCTGATGTTCTCAACAGACTTCACGCTGAAGCCATAATCTATCTTAAAATCATTGATGAAGTAAGGATCAATTGCCCGATCACTGTTCTGGGTGTTGTCCAGATACTGCTTACCTACATACTTGCTCAGCAATTCAAAAGTCAAACCGGTCACAGGTTCAAACAAGAGGGAACTTCCGATTACGGCATTGGGTGAGAAGGCAATGTCGGTGTTTTTGTATTCCGTTTCTATTACGTTAAACTCATCAAAAGCGGCTCCATAGTCATACACCACTTCCGTGAAGTTTTTGATCTTATTTTCGCTTAGCGCAATGTTTCCGTTCCAGTCGAGACCATCAAATATCTCAACACCCAACACCACTTCTATACCTGTTCGGTAACTCTCCGGTACATTGGTTCTGATACCGGAACCTACATCATTGAGCGCTCCTGTCAACACGAGTTGATCTTTGTAGCTCATCAGGTAATAGTTGGCGGATAAGGAAAACGAGCTTCCGCTAAACCGATAACCGGCCTCAAGGTTGTTTAATGTTTCCGGCTTAGGTGTGGCGCCATTTGGGGCGTCTATAAAATCGGATCGTACCGGCTCTCTATTCCCTACCGCAAACGAGGCGTAAACATTGTCCTGAGCAGAAAGCGCATAGGTAAAACCAACCTTTGGATTGAAGAAGGTGTAATTGTCACCTGCATCGATATCTCTCAAATCGCTATCCACTCCTTTGGTGTGATAGTCGATCATTCTTACTTGCAAGTCAGCGAATAAATTCAAGCTTTCAGTAGCCTGAAAATTGGTTTTGGAGTAAACATTAAAGTCTCCTTTACGGCCAAAGTTGTCATAGTACCGGTCTCGGATCTCGGAGTTGGAAGCAAACCGAGCCCAAGTGATTTCACCAAAGTGATCACCATCGTAGAAGTTGTACCCACCACCCAGAGTAGTCAGGATACTTCCGCTAGCATAATTAACCGAGAAAGTTCCTCCATAAAAGTGGTTTTCCAGCCACCTTCTACGAATCAGGTCAGTAGAACGTACAGTGTCGTTTTCGAGTACCACTTCTTCCAGATTGTAGTCGGCCATATCGTCATCATTTCTATATTGCTCAAAGTAACCACGACCATACGTGTAGTGGAGTGCACCATTGATGTTTAGCTTTTCACTGAAAGTATGGCTAGCATGAAGCTGATAGTGATCCTGCTGATAGTTGTCCACTTCATTATCGTAGAGGTAATAATTGAACCTTCTGTCCGAATTCATCAGGTTGTCCAATTGCTCCTGTGTGCCGTATTCACCACCCCAATCTATCAACTCCTGAATGTCTTCGGCGCTTCCTGAAAGCTTGGCCTCCGGCGTACCATACCAGGACTGATAAGTGACTTCCTTTCCTGAAAAAGTGAGCGCCTTTACAGTTGTCTTTTTGCCATAATATCCAGCCGCCAGATAGTAAGATTTCAAATCTGAAGAAGCCCGATCTATGTATCCGTCAGAAGCAATCTGAGAAAGCCTTCCTTCAAAAGACCACTTGTTTTTGATCAGCCCTGTGTTGAAAATGGCCGTGTGTTTCCTTGTGCCAAACGAACCGAAAGAGTTGTCGATTTGGCCATAGGCATTTTCTGATGGCAGACTGGTCTGCATGTTGATGGTGGCCCCAAATGCCGCCGCGCCATTGGTGGAGGTTCCTACCCCGCGCTGCACCTGTATGTTGTTTACCGATGATGCAAAGTCTGGCATGTTCACCCAGAAGGTACCGTGCGACTCTGAATCATTTATTGGGACACCATTGACAGTCACATTGATTCGGGTGTTGTCGCTTCCGCGAATGCGCATACCCGTGTAGCCCACACCCGCACCAGCATCTGATGTAGTCACCATAGATGGTGTGAAACGCAGGATGTAGGGCATATCCTGTCCAAGGTTCCTATCCGCTATTTCTTCTTTGCTCACCTCAGAATATGTGGTTGGTGTTTTATCGTTGGCTCTCGTAGCATATACGATTACCTCCTCACCCTGAAACACGCTTTCTTCCAAAGCAAAATTAATTGTCGCATTCCCGGTCAAGTCAACCTTCTTTTCCCAACTCTTAAATCCCAGATACTCTGCCTTTACGGTATAAGTTCCCTCTGAAAGGTCCTTGATCACGTAGTTGCCATCGCCATCTGTAATGGCACCAGTAGTGGCGCCTTTGATAGAGACAGTGGCTCCCGGTAGCACTTCTGCCTTTTCACTTTTCACAGTACCTGAAATACTGAATTGAGCATACGACATGCATGCTGCGCAAATGCCCCAGAGGGTCATTCCTAACTTTTTCATTTTTTGATATACTTAAAATTTAACCATCGGAAGAGGGGAATCTCCCATCTCGGTTATCATACTCCCTACGCCGGAATTACCCGGATCAGGTTCTTGGGTATGATCTCAGCCAGCACTTCTTTCGAAGGTTTAGGCACCCCTGTTATTGCCGCAAAGCTAGTAAAGAATCAATCAGTAAAAAAAGCTTCGAGTGCTTTGACGGCACAAGCCGTACGCGCTTCTTCTATGCCGGACACCAGCGTATATGGCAAGTCATTGTCTTTCAGGTAATTTTCATAAATGTCAAAAAAATGCTTGCGCATTTTGGGGTGTTCACGCTGAGGGTCTGGTCGCCAGATCAGGTCAATATTGGCCAGAAGGTAGAAATCATATTTTCTAGCCTTCAGTTCCTTTTCTATCCACTCTTCTGTACTTCCATATTTGTGATCACTCCACACTTTGATCACAATCAGGTTCGTATCACAAAACAGATAGCGCCTTGCATACTGGGCTTTGTCGTCTTCCCAAGCGATCTGCCCCTGTGCCATCAAGCCCAGATCTTCTTTTTCGTAAGGTTTGTCCATCCTGTCCAGGTGAAAGCGTGCATACTCCGGCACCCACTCTCCATCATAGTGGCGGGCCAGGTTTTGGCACAATTCACTTTTTCCTGTGGACTCAGGGCCTATTACTGCTATTCGTCTAAGCATTGTCCATCGATTTTTTCCAGCTGAAATAACCCCAGATCGCCAGAATTGTGAATATCAAAAACTGCAAACTGAAGAAATATAGCTCCTTGTAAAAATAAAGTGGAGTAGCTATCAGGTCAGTAATGATCCAGTAGATCCAGTTTTCAATTTTCTTTTTGGCCATGAGCCACATCCCGGTAATCGCCGTAGCGGTAGTAATGGCATCCAGGTTGGGCACATCACTATCCGTAAAATCTAATCCCAATCTGATAACAACAAAGGCTCCTGCTGCGAGCAAAATAGCAACCAAATGTTCTTTCGGGGTGCTTCTGGTGACAGGCACCTGAGGTTTGCTATCATCAGCATGCGTCCAGTAATACCACCCGTAAACGCTCATAATGAAATAATAGGCATTGATGCCAGCCTCCGCATAAAGCTTTGATTGCAGCGTGACATACACGGCTATCACTACTCCCACTATGCCCGTCGGATAAACCAAAAGGTTTTCCTGCTTCGAGTACCAAACACTCACCAGACCAAAAACAACTGCTATCGCTTCCAACCAGGTGGTTTGTGAGGCTTGGGCCAGAAGTTGGTTTAGAATCTCATTCATTATGATAAAATTAATTTTCCGGCAAATGTTCAATAATTCTTCCTAACCTGATAGCTTTGCACCGCAAATAATAACCTATTATTTGCATGAATCTCGACACAAATAAATTCCTCTTCGAAGCACTAACCTATGATGATGTGCTTCTTCTCCCGGGCTATTCTGAAATCCTCCCTAGAGACACGGATACCTCATCTTTCATCACGCGAAACATCAAACTGAACATCCCATTGGTGTCAGCTGCCATGGATACTGTTACTGAATCTGCGCTTGCCATTGCGATGGCGCTGGAAGGTGGCATGGGTTTCATTCACAAGAATATGACCGTAGAGAAGCAAGCTGCAGAGGTCAGAAAAGTGAAAAGATCGCAAAGTGGGATGATTCTGGATCCGATCACACTTGATGTGGACAGCACTGCCGGTGACGCTGAGAAAATCATGCGCGAGAATAAAATCGGAGGTATTCCGGTTGTTGACAAAAGCAAAAAACTGATTGGGATCATCACCAATCGTGATTTGAGGTTTCAGAAGAACATGAGCCGACCAATCATCGAGATCATGACCAAGGAAAATCTGATCACCGCTCAGGCGGAAGTTGGATTGGTAGAAGCTGAGGGGATTCTGCAGGAATACAAGATCGAAAAACTTCCTATAGTTGATAAGGATGGCAAACTGACAGGATTGATCACTTATAAGGATATTCTGAAAAATAAGGATCGTCCGAACGCATGTAAAGATGAGTATGGTCGATTGAGAGTCGGTGCTGCCGTTGGGGTTACTCCGGATATGATTGATAGAATCACTGCCCTACAAACTGCGGGAGTTGATGTGGTCAGTATTGACACGGCCCACGGTCACTCTAAAGGAGTAATTGAAGCTGCTAAAAGCATGAAAAAGAACTTCCCTGATATTGACCTAATTGTGGGAAATATCGCCACAAGAGAAGCTGCTGAAGCTTTGGCTGAGGCCGGAGCGGATGCCATCAAAGTGGGTGTTGGCCCGGGGAGTATCTGTACCACAAGAATAGTAGCTGGGGTAGGCATGCCACAGTTATCAGCCGTTCATGAGGCATGGAAAGGTCTGAAAGGAAAAAACATTCCGATCATAGCTGATGGTGGTGTGAGATTTTCTGGTGATGTGGTAAAGGCTTTGGCTGGTGGCGCAAGCAGCGTAATGATTGGATCTTTGCTGGCTGGAACAGAAGAAGCTCCTGGTGAAATGATCATTTTTGAGGGACGAAAATTTAAGACATACCGCGGAATGGGTTCTGTAGAAGCTATGGAAGAAGGCTCGAAAGACAGATACTTCCAGGATGCCGAAGATGACATCAAAAAGTTGGTTCCTGAGGGTATTGTGGGGCGTGTGCCTTACAAAGGCCTGGTAGCCGAGGTGCTGTATCAGCTCACAGGAGGTCTCAAAGCCGGAATGGGCTATTGCGGTGCTGGCACCATAGAGCAGCTTCACGACGCTAAATTTGTGAAAATCTCTGCTGCCGGATTTGCCGAGAGCCATCCTCACGATATCACCATCACCAGAGAGGCTCCAAACTACAGCAGACGTTAAAATACCTTAAACTTCGGTTTAAGCCATTGGCGATCAGGCCAATGGCTTTTTTATTAGGTGGCACCCTGCTATTTTTACCAACCGCACCATGTTGTCAGACAAACTCAAAATACGACTTAGCTTTTTCCTGGGACTCCTGTCCTGGCTGCTATTCCTGTTTTTTGACTTGTATCTGCTTTTTATTGAGACCTATCACCTCAAGGTCAACCTGTCGGCAGCATTGCCGCAGATTTTCCTGACGCTCTTCATTATCAGTTGTTTTTTCTATTTCCGGTTTCAAATCTCCAAGGCTGACAGTGTCAACTTTATGGATCTGCTCTGGCGGGTTTTTATTACAGGTTTGGTAACCACCATCGGGTCGCTGGCCATCAGACTGTTTTTTTCCATTTTCTCCAACAGCAACATCACCCAAAACCCGATGACCATCAATTTCTTTTACCACATCCTCATCGGATTGGTGGTCGTGTTTATGGTGTCAACTTTCGTAGTTTGGAAGCGGCTTATCCTATACCAAAAGTCAAAGAACCTTATTCAGCTCTGGTCTTTCTTTGAATACTTCCTGCTTGGTAGCCTTGTTTTCGATTTGTTTGGAAACAAAATGATGAGTGTCAATTTCAATGTAGCGCTAGTTTTTCTATCGGGATTTTCATTGATATTATCATTCAATCTGAAGTGGATCGCTTATTTGAATTTCAAACAGAAGTGGAAAAGCATTCTGTTCATCCTTTTGTCAGGAGTTTACGTCTATCACTTTTTACTTACCCTGGACAATTTTTCATCTACAGGCTTTTTGTCCCTTGATTTACTCAATCGCGTCTTTGTCGTTTCTCTCTTTATATTCATCATTTTCTATTCTGTAGTTACCATTTTGGTGACATTGTTCAACCTTCCAACCTCTTCTGTCTTTGAGAAAAAACTACAAGAGGCCATGGATTTCCAGAAGTTAAGTCACACCAACCGTGGCGGAACGACTATAAAAGAAACTGCGGAACTCCTACTGGAAAGCAGCATGAGTGCAGTGTTTGCAGATGCTGCCTGGCTGCAAATCAAAGATGAAAAGCCTCTGCTTATCGCCCACGGTATGAGCGAACTCACAGTTCATGATATTGAGGAGAAAATCCGGGTGGAGTACACCAGAGATGTGGTAAAATACAGAGCCCCTGAGGAAATCAACACAAGCAAAGTAATAAGCACAGTCAATCACCCTGATTTCAAATCTGTCATGGCCCTGCCCGTCTTCGTAAAGGGCACTCAAATAGGCGTTTTGGCTTTGCTGCAGGAAGTTGGTGATGCATTTAATCGCGAGATGGTTGACATCATTGTCACATTCGTCAATCAGGCCTCCATATCGATAGAAAACACGAAGCTTATCAATGAGGCTATAGAAAACGAACGGTATAAGGAGCAACTCAGCATCGCCAAAAATGTACAGAAAAGCTTATTACCAACAGTACTAAAAAGCAACGACTGCTTTGACATTATGGCCTATAGTGTGGCTGCAGATGAAGTTGGGGGTGACTATTATGATATCATAGAATCAGAAAAAGACATCTTTAGCCTGATCATAGCCGATGTTTCCGGTAAGGGCACCTCAGCTGCGTTTAACATGGCCCAGATGAAAGGTATCTTTCACAGCCTCGCTATCCAAAAAGAGGGAGTCAGAGATTTTATTACCAAAGCCAACAAGGCATTGAGCGAATGTCTGGAGAAAAGTTCTTTTATCACAGCTTCCCTGTTCAAAATCAACACTCAGGACAAAACCATCTGCCACACCAGAGCAGGACATTGTCCAGCCATTTTTCATTCCGCAAAAGAGAATAAAACGTGTTATCTGGAAAGTGAGGGACTAGGGCTTGGCATTCTTAGAAACTCTGAGTTCAATCAATACGTTGAAGAGAAGACAATCACTTATGAGGCCGGAGACCTACTGCTGCTATATACAGATGGTATCATAGAAGCAAAAAACCCTGAAGGGAAACAATATGGAACTAAAGGCCTTGAAATCTCACTACTAAGGCATATAGACAAGTCTTTGAGTAAAATCAAAGATGGACTGATAGATGATCTTCAGACATTTTTGGATGGGGAAAAGCTTGACGATGATTATACGCTAACTGTAGTTAAATTTCATAAATAGAAATGATAGAAATTAAGATCTTAGAAGAAAACGATTATCAACTCATCCAGGTAGAGGGAGACGTGGATGCCAGTTCCTCAATAGAGTTGGACAATGCGCTGAAAAAGGCTTCAGAATCAGCTCACAAAATTTTGGTAGATCTGGAAGGACTGCAATATATTTCCTCAGCCGGATTAGGCGTTTTTATTTCCTATTTGGAAGACCTAAAAGCCAAGAATATCAAAATGGTATTGTTTGGAATGCAGCCCAAAGTTTTGGAAGTTTTCCAAATTCTTGGCCTGCAAAACCTAATCGCAATCGCAGATAATAAAGATGAAAGTTTGTCATTGCTAAATGAATAAAAAGCTTTCCATATCGTGTAGTAAGTCTAACCTGCTCAAGATAAGGCAGTTTGTGACCGATATCTTGACTTCTTATGAAGTGCAGGAATTGGAAGCACACAAGATCATTCTGGCTGTAGATGAGGTTTGTGCCAATCTTATCATCCACTCCAACAACTGCAATCCAAACCATAAAATTGAGGTAGAAATCAAGCACCCCTCCACCTCAAAATTGGTTTTCATCATCAGAGACTCAGGGATATCATTCAACTACAAAGCCTATCACGAACCTTCCATCGAAGATATCATTTCATCCAAGCGAAAAGGAGGTGTAGGACTTATGCTTGTTAAAAGAATTATGGATGAAGTTGAGTTTTCCAAAGATAAGAATTGCAATATTTGCAGGCTGACCAAGAAAATCGGCTCATGAGATTTTATATAGTTCTAATCATCCTCATCACATCCAGTTGCGAGTTTTTTAAACCTAAAGAAATAAAGGAGGAACCTCCTATTGTGACTGTAGGCGACAACAGACTTGTCGCATCAGATCTTGACGGTCTTTTTCCTAAAAATATATCCGATACAGATAGCACCAAACTAGCTGAAAAATATGTGGATGACTGGATTAAGAAGCAACTCATGATCGCCCGTTCCTCTGAAAACGTCAATGTGAATGAGGCGGAAATCGAACGAAAAGTATTGGATTACCGCTATGCATTGGTTGTGCACTCATTCATAAAAAAGTACATCGACCAAAACCTAAACACTGAGGTTAGCGAAGAAGAAATAGCACGGTATTACGAAGAGAAGTCTGATAACTTTCTCCTCAAACAAAACATTATAAAATGTATGTTTGTGCAAGTACCCAAAACGGCACCCAATCTGAGAAAATTTAGAAGGAATTTTCAAAAGTATCCTGAAAAAAATCAGGAAGAAGTAATGTCATATGTATCGCAGTTTGCTTCTAAGACATTTCTAGAAGATTCGGTCTGGGTTATTTTTGATGAAGTCACTCTAGGAACTCCACTGGAGGGGATAAAAGACAAAAAGCAATTTTTGCAGAGAAACAAATACTCAGAGACGTCCAATGACGAGAACACTTACTTTTTAAAGGTTTTTGATTTTAAAGGTGCGGATGAGGTATCACCACTTGAATTTATCAAAGGAGATATCACCAGCATTATAATTAACAAGCGAAAGATTACGTTAAAGAAGGAATTAGAAGAAAAAATTTATGAGGAAGCGGAGCAGCAGGGCCTATTCGAGGTTAACCGTAATTAGATTTTTACTGGCGTTGATCGTTGGTTTACCGACGGCACTTTTCGGGCAAGAAAATACGGCGGTCAACATTGACAAAATCGTGGCGAAGGTCGATGACTATATCATCCTAAAGTCTGATTTAGAAAAGGCCTATTTGGATTACCTGTCGCAGGGTGAGTTTAGAAACCCAGATGCGAAATGTATGATCCTGCAGTCACTCATTCAGGAAAAAATGTTTCTGGCAAAGGCCGTGATTGACTCTGTAGAAGTGGACGATGTGGTAGTACAGCAGCAGCTCACCAGTAGAATGGAAGCCGTGATATCGAGAGTTGGCTCGGCAGAGGAACTAGAAAAATATTATGGCAAAACAGTACAGGAATTAGAAGCGGAACTTTTTGACGACATCAAACAGCAGATGGTCATACAAAAAATGCAGCAGCAAGTAGTCTCTGAACTGAAAGTTTCACCTGCAGAGGTCAAGCGGTTTTTCAGCAAAATCCCTCAGGATTCACTTCCATATTTTTCTACCGAAGTGGGTGTAGCACAAATCGTAGTGCAGCCAAAAGCCGGCAAAGAGCAAAAAAATAAGGTCAAAAAGCTGATGTATGAGATTCGAGGCAGAATTATCGCCGGCGAGCCCTTTGAATCCATGGCCCGCCAGTATTCCGAGGATCCAGGCTCAGCCGCCAGAGGCGGGCAGCTGCCCTTCTACAATCGTGGAGACCTGGCACCAGAGTTTGAGGCCACAGCCATGACTTTGAAGCCAGGAGAGCTATCAGAACCAGTTGAAACTCAATTTGGATTTCATCTAATAGAACTTCAGGAAAAAAGAGGTAATACGTTCAGGTCTCGTCATATTCTCATCTCACCAAAACCTTCTCAAAGCGATATTGCGAAAGCTGAAAACTATCTTGACAGTTTGAGAACGGCCATCGTAAACGACAGTATTACCTTTCAAAAAGCAGCCAAGGAATACAGTGATGACAAGGCCACATCTTCGAGTGGAGGCTTTTTCCTTGATGCAAACGGAGCAACCAGAATTTCTGTGGAGCAACTTGACCCGACCATTTTCTTCACACTTGACACCATGCAAACCGGCAACATCACTCAGCCGGAGCAGTTTCAGCAGGCTGATGGAAGCTACGCATTCCGAATTTTGTATTTCAAAGAAAAACTACCCCCTCATCAAGCTAGCCTGAGGCAGGATTACCAAAAAATATCGGTTGCCACACTTAATGACAAGCGCAACCGTATCCTTCAAAAGTATTTTGATGGAGCCAAAGACAATGTTTACATTGAAGTGGATCCAGAATACGATCACTGTAATCTAGTAGAGTAGAACAATTCATAAGATGGAAGAAACTAAAAATGAAGTTCAGGAAGCCGATCAGCTTCACGAAGCATTTTTGCGATTAGAAAAAGAGATTGGGAAGACCATCATCGGACAAAAGGGTGTTGTCCGCTTGCTGATAACTTCTATATTCTGTGGAGGGCACTCCCTTCTTGTAGGAGTCCCGGGACTGGCCAAAACCCTTTTGATACACACCATTTCCAATAGCCTGGGGCTTAATTTCAGCCGAATTCAGTTTACCCCTGACCTCATGCCTAGCGATGTTCTGGGCGCTGAAACTTTGGATCAAGACAGAAACTTCAGATTCATCAAGGGACCCATTTTTTCCAATGTGATTCTAGCTGACGAGATCAACAGAACTCCGCCTAAGACACAATCTGCCTTGCTTGAGGCTATGCAGGAGGGGTCTGTAACCATCGGAGGAAAGCATCACGCTTTGGATAAGCCATTTTTTGTCCTGGCGACACAAAACCCCATCGAACAAGAAGGCACATATCCTCTCCCTGAAGCACAGCTTGACCGCTTTATGTTCATGATTAAGCTGAACTACCCTTCACTGGAGGAAGAGCTAAATATCGTCAAGCAAACCACTTCTAACCTTGACCAGAAGGTAGAAAAAATAATTTCGAAAGACGAAATTCTAAAATTTCAGCAGTTGGTTAGGAAAGTGCCCGTGACAGATAATGTCTTTGAATATGCCGTTAATCTGGTGCACAAAACAAGGCCTGATAGCGAATTAGCACCAGAAATAAGCAAAAGCTACCTGGAGTGGGGAGCAGGCCCACGAGCAAGCCAGTATCTCATTCTCGGCGCTAAATGCAACGCTCTTCTGGCTGGCAAATATTCTCCCGACATTGAAGACGTAAAAGCTGTGGCTAAAGCGATTCTGGCTCACAGAATTGTGCGAAACTTCCGTGCTGAGGCCGATGGACAAACAGAAGAGAAAATTATCGAAGCACTTCTATAAGCCTAGAACTGCTTCAAAAAACGGACATCATTTTCTGAGAACAACCTGATATCATCGATCTGATATTTCAGCATAGCGATTCGCTCTATTCCCATTCCGAATGCAAATCCACTGTATTCTTTCGGGTCTATGCCGCAGCTGCTCAGGACGTTCGGATCCACCATCCCCGAACCTCCTATTTCTACCCATCCTGAGTATTTACAAATCTTGCATCCATCACCCCCGCAAATGAAACAGCTGATATCGATCTCAGCCGATGGCTCTGTAAATGGAAAGTAAGAAGGTCTAAATCTTATCTTGGTTTGAGGGCCGAAAAGCTCTTTAGCAAAGTGATAAAGCGTTTGTTTCAAATCTTTGAAGCTCACATCCTTATCAACATATAAACCTTCTACCTGATTGAAAAAACAGTGTGCTCTGGCTGAAATTGCTTCGTTTCGATATACACGGCCCGGCATAATCGATCTGAATGGCGGCTTCCCATTCTCCATCAGGCGCGTTTGCACATTGGAAGTATGTGTACGTAACAGCACATCCGGATCACGTTCGATGAAATACGTGTCCTGCATTTCTCTTGCAGGGTGGTTTTCAGGGAAGTTTAACGCCGTGAAGTTGTGCCAGTCATCTTCGATCTCAGGACCCTCTGCTACGCTGAAACCTTGCCTTTCAAAGATCTGTATGATTCTGTTTTTGATTTGCGTAAGCGGATGAATAGAGCCAGATGCCTCAATTGCAGGCAAAGTAAGGTCCAATCCGGCAGCTTCTTCTTCTGCACCCTTTGAACTCAAAGCCTCTATCAGTTCATTGAACTTCTCCTGCGCTTCTGTCTTAAAGACATTCAAAGCTGCTCCCAGTTCTCTTTTCTGTTCGTTAGGAACAGTTTTAAACTCATCAAAAAGTTCGCTTACAACACCTTTCTTGCTGATGTATTTCAGCCTGTAGTTTTCAAGTTCTTCTTTAGAATTGGCAATGGCCTGGCGTAGCTCTGCCCTTAAGTTTTCAATCTTCTCTTTCATCACACTTAGTAAAGTGGCAAAAGTAATAAGATATTAAGCAGATTTTGAGACGTACAGTGTTTTTGGCGATTTGACTTGCGAGGAAATTCCCAGGAACTTTCTTCTTCGGCCCAATAGATCTATTACCAGCCCAAAGAAAAACATCACTCCAGCCGTCAAAATGATTAGTTGGCCATTTGTTAAGGTCTCATTCAACAAGACGACTGCTGATAGAACTAGCAAGTTTAAACCAACAAGAATTAGAGTCGCCGATGAGTGCTTCAGGCCAAGTTTGAGCAGTCCATGGTGTATGTGGTTTCTGTCCGGAGCAAGTGGAGACTGCCCTTTTGAAAACCTAATGATAAAAACACGTAAAGTATCATATATCGGAATTGACAAGGCCCCAATTGTCAGCGCAACAGGCGATTTGATTATAATCCCTTCGGTAAAAACCAACGCCTGTGCATTGTTTATCACCACAATAGCCAAAACGGAGGTTATAAACCCTAAAAGCATTGATCCTGTATCTCCCATGAAAACTTTGGATGGGTGCCAATTGAAAAATAGAAAAGCTCCTAATGATCCGGATACGGCTAAACAGAATATCGCCAGCGAATACATTTCCATTTTCAAGAAAATCCATCCAAACAAACTCAAGATTATAAATCCCAATGATCCGGCCAGACCGTCAATCCCATCGATGAGATTGAACGAGTTGGTAAATCCCACAATCATGAAAACACTCAGAAACTCAGCTATACCGTAGGGAAGTTCGTGGATCCCCAAAATTCCATAAAGCCCTTGAAGCTTGATCCCGGAAAAAAACACGATTAGAACGGCACACAACAGCTGAACAGCAATTTTATGCTTGGCTTGTAAGCTGGCAATATCGTCTCTAATACCCAAGACAAAAATCAAGGCCACACCACCTAAAAAGTACTTTAGCTCGGCCAGCTCGGCAAAAGAAATTGAAATAAGCATCGCCATGACAAACCCTATGAAAATACCAATCCCACCCAGTGATGGAGTGCTCACCTTGTGAATCTTACGCCTATCAGGCATATCAAGCACATCAATAGACTTTGACACCTTGATGATTAAAGGAAGCAAAATGAATGTTACTAAAAAGGATATTGAGACGGCAAGAAGTAAGAGCATGTATATCAGAATTACTTCCACTAAAGTATTAAATATCTCAGAAAAAGTATTACTATTTCGATAGAATGAGGTTCTCAGGGGTTAAGTTGTACTTGAATAAAGATGATTGTAATCCAACAACTGAGAATACTCATTACAAAATGAAAAAACGCTGCGCTGAGAAATGCAGGTTATTGTATTTTTGATTTGTGGAAAAAGAAAACAAGTATAGTGACAGAAAGAAGTTGGTCAAAGTATTTCTGATCAGAGCAGGAATAGCTTATGTCCTTTGGTTGGCTATTTTCTATGGGTTCATACAGCCCGATGGGAGACTCAACGCCTTCCTGACCCAGCAAGTGATTGACGGTACTGTGATCGGCCTGGATGTTTTGGGGTATGAAACCCATGGAAAGGGAGATTTGGTGTATATAGACAATCAGCCTGTGGTCTTAGTGGCAGACGCGTGTAACGGATTGGAGCTTTTTGCGCTGTACGCTGGTTTTCTACTGTGCTTCCCCGGCAGATGGGTTTACAAGGCTATTTTCATTCCTACAGGTATTGGTATCATATTTTTGGTAAACGTGATTCGGGAAATTGTGCTGTCATTGAACTATAAATTTTTCCAGGAGACCTTCGAATTCAACCATAAGTACACCTATGTTTTTGTGGTTTACATAGTCGTTTTCCTCATCTGGCGCTTTTGGTTAAAGCGATATTCTGTTATTGCCAATGCTTAAAAATATCTCAGCCAAGGCTCTATCAACCATTGTTCTCATACTGATTGTGCTTTATGGCTTTTTTAAGAACTGGGTAAAGGGTATTTATGCTCAACTTATTGAGAAAACCTTGAGTCTATTAGGTTTTGATTCTGCTAAAATCACCTCTATAATGAATGAGTTTGCTCAAACCAATAAAGAAGTTTCGGGCATTCTGGGTTGGATAATTTACTACCCCACCTATTTTCTCCTTCACATTGCTTTTATTTTCCTGCTATTCCATAAACAAAAGAAAACGAGGAACTATTTGACAATAGGACTAACGGGGTTGATCGCACTATCCGTAGGGTTGGCTTTGATTGGAAAAGTTCTGGAATTAGAGTTGATTTACAATATCAGCTACGATGCGTTTCAGAAGCTTTTTGGGCTTCCATTTATCCTTCTATTTATTGAAGGGGGAAGAATTCTGTATAATGATATTTTTGAGAAGCAGGCTTGAAGAGAAAAACAAATACACTTACAACTTAGTAAGCGTTCTCACTTCCTTTCAAAATGGAGACTATCGTAAGAATAATAATCTTGAAGTCAAGAATCAGTGACCAGTTTTTGACGTAAAACCGATCCAACCGAACTCTTCCGCTCATATCACTAAATTCTGCAGTTTCTCCTCTAAACCCTTTTGCCTGAGCTAATCCCGTAATCCCCGGCTTTACGGCATGTCGCTGAATGAATCTGTCAATCTTTTTTCGAAATTCCTCGTTGTGCTTGACCGCATGGGGACGTGGACCAACAACTGACATGTCTCCTGCCAGTACATTGAAAAATTGTGGTAACTCATCTATGCTGGACTTTCTAAGGAAAGCACCGATTCTTGTAATTCTTCTGTCCCCTTTTCGCGCTTGTATAACTTTAGAATCATCATGAACATACATGCTCCTGAATTTCCAAATCTTAAATTTTTTGTTATTAAGGCCGTTTCTTTCTTGTCGAAAAAATATTGGTCCTTTTGACTCCAACCGAATCAAAAGGGCTATAAAAGGCACCAACCAAGAAAGAATCAAAACAAGTACTAAAGAAGCAAAAATCACATCAAACAACCTCTTAACATATTGATTGACTTTCTTATCAAGCGGTAATGCAGTTATGTTTATTGTAGGGATTGATCCGTAATTTTGGATTGCAAGATTATTAAAACCAAGAGCACTGAACTGACTGATAATCTTTACTTTGATTAAATTATTCTCTGCAAAATTCACCAATTGGGCTGTTGCCTCCTCCCCTATTTTTGGCAAATAACAAAAGATAATATCAACCTCGTTTTTAATTGCAAACTCCCTAACATCCCCAATCGTCCCCGTTCTTTTATCTATGGCCAAATCATCATCAAAATATCCTAAAAAATTATACCCAATTCCCTTATCTACCTCGAAAACATTGACCAAATCTTCCGTTAGCTGGTTGTACCCGATGATTAATACATTTCTGACATTAAAGCCTTTAGATCTATAATACCTAATAAAGTAATGCCAAATGGACCTCCAAAGAACTATAAGTACGGTAAATGAAAGATATGTGTAAAATAAATGCTCACGCGAGTAATAATAGGGCTTTGCGATAAACCAAAAGGCAAACACAATTGCCAGATTAACAACTAAGGCACTCAAAACACCGTTGAGATGATCTAGAAGTCTATTCTCGCGCTTTATTTCATGAAGCTTTGCTCCAAAAAAAACACCTATCCAAAGTACATTCAGCAAAGCATATAATAACGGAAAGGAGTCGTGAGGGTAATTAAAAGTGTTAAACTTGAGAAAATTAGCAGCAAAAACCGAAAGGTTTAAAGCTGCCAAATCCGCAATAACGAATATAAGAGGAAAGTATTGAGAGTATCTTCTGCTCGCCATATGCCAAGAATTTCAAATGCGAAGATAGCTAATTCGATGAATCTGCCTCAAAGAATATGAATGGAAAGCTTCTCTAACTTGCAAGTGCTAATAAAAACTCTCTACTTTTGCTAAAAAATTGAAACTAGGTAAATTAACAAGGCTTACAATGTGTGGAATAGTAGCTTATGTGGGATACTCTCATCCTCAGGAAATAATTATTAAAGGACTACAGAGACTCGAATATCGTGGGTATGACAGTGCGGGGATTGGGGGATTTATTTCAAGTAGAATGGTAATTAACAAAACTTTTGGAAAAGTTCAGGACTTGATCGGCTTGTTGGAAAGCAACAATATTGAGCTTGATCCTGGACCAGCAATTGGGCATACTCGTTGGGCTACCCATGGTGTGCCTAACGATCAAAATGCACATCCTCATCAATCAACGGATGGTAGTTTAATCATTGTTCATAATGGTATTATCGAGAACTACAACATCCTCAAAAAAGAGCTAGAATCCAAAGGCTTTGTTTTCACAAGTGAGACAGACACTGAAGTTCTTGTCAATTTTATTCAATTCATCAGAGACTCTGAAAATCTTAGTACAGAAGATGCGTTTAGAATCGCCTTAAAGCGTATTGTGGGTGCTTATGCGATAGTAATGATTTCAAAAAAAGAGCCCTCTTCTTTATTCGCAGCTAGAAAAGGAAGCCCTATGGTCCTCGGCGTAAAAGATGATGGCTTTTTCATCGCTTCAGATGCTACTCCTATAATAGAATACACCAATGAAGTAATCTATTTGAAAGAAAACGAAATATGCTTGATGTCACCTTCTGGCTATGCAATTAAAAACCTTGATAACGACATCCAAGCGCATACCATACAAACCATAGACATGGATTTGGAAGAGATAGAAAAGGGTGGATATGATCATTTCATGCAAAAGGAAATTTTCGAACAGCCTGAATCCATTCGAAATACCATGTTAGGGAGAGTGAATTCGCAAACTAATCAGCTCACACTAGGAGGAATTAACAAATATGCTTCCGCACTGATTAATGCTCAAAAAATCACCATGCTGGGTTGTGGGACTTCCTGGCACGCCGGTCTGGTTTCAGAGTATTTATTTGAAGATATCTGTAGAATTCCAGTGGAAGTGGAATATGCCTCTGAATTCCGTTATAGAAATCCCATTATTAATGAAGGCGATATTTTCATTGCCATTTCGCAATCTGGAGAAACCGCCGATACTTTAGCAGCCATTGAACTTGCCAAGTCTAAAGGTGCCCTTGTTTTTGGAGTAGTTAATGCTGTTGGATCCTCAATAGCCAGAGAAACACATGAAGGAGCCTACCTTCATGCCGGCCCAGAAATAGGTGTGGCTTCCACAAAGGCATTCACCTCTCAGGTTACAGTACTTTCAATGATAGCTATTAAAATCGGCCTTCTAAAAGGCACAATTTCCGAAGGCCAATTCAGGGAACTTCTCATTGGTTTGGAACAGATTCCTTCAAAGGTGTCATTGGTATTAGAAAAAAATGCTGTAATTGAAGCCATTTCAAAAACTTTCAGTGCTTCGAGAAATTTCCTGTATTTAGGCAGGGGAAATAATTTTCCTGTTGCACTTGAAGGAGCGCTAAAGCTAAAAGAAATTTCTTATATCCACGCTGAAGGGTATCCGGCAGCTGAAATGAAACACGGCCCTATTGCCCTCATTGATGAGGATATGCCTGTGGTTTTTATAGCCACCAAAGATGATTCCTACGAAAAAATTATTTCTAATATTCAGGAGGTAAAATCCAGAAAGGGTAAAGTGATAGCAATTGTTTCTGAAGGAGATGAAATAGTAAAAGAAATGGCTGATTTTATTATTGAAATACCAAGTACTCACACAGCCCTGACCCCCCTACTTTCTGTCATTCCCTTGCAATTATTGTCGTATCACATTGCTCTAATGAGAGGATGCAATGTGGACCAACCAAGAAATTTAGCCAAAAGTGTGACTGTCGAGTAAATTAAAACAAAGAATGGCTATTCAGAAAATGGGTTTTTATACAAGCCCATTTTTTGTTTAAAAACCAGTAAAATGAACCTAGTATTGCCAACAAGATATCTTTTCCACATCCTACTAGGCTCTTGTAAAAATCTATAGAACCACTCAAGTCCTATTTTTTGCATCCATAATGGTGCCCTCTTTGTTATACCAGCCACTACGTCAAAACTTCCACCCACACCCATAGTGAACGGCACCTTCAAAACATTCTTATAGGTATTTAAAAAAATTTCTTTCTTAGGAGAAGTAATCGCTACAAAAAGGATATCAGCTCCACTTTCTCCAATTTGTTGGGCAATTGACAACTCTTCATCGGCTGTGTAGAAGCCATTTCTATATCCAGCTATAATTTCATTACCATACTCTTGAGCGTACCTTCTAACAAGTTCTGAGACCACTTCCTCCTTGGCTCCAAAGAAAAATACCTTGAATCCTTCTGGTTTAGAGGTTCGAATTAATTCTTCCATAAGGTCAATACCAGCAACCCTTTCAGGTAAGCGATTTCCAAGAAAACGAGAGGCCCATACCACAGACATACCATCCGCATTAACCATATCGGCATTTCGAACAGACTCATAGAGCGCTCGATCCTTTTGCATACCAACAAGTTTTCCAGCATTTACAACAATGTGGTTTAAGCGATGTTTAGATTTAATCGCTTCAATAATAATATTAAGAGAACTTTCTTGTGACAATTTCCAAACCTTCGAATTCAAGATTTGGCTAGATTCTACTCTTTCTAATTGCATCTTCCAAAATTCTAATTACCCTCTCTCTATTAAAAAGTAAAGAAGTCTCCTCCGCCTTTTTCGACATATTAATTTTCTCTTGGTTTGTCAATGCCATAAATTTTTTCACCGACAGGTATACTCCGTTATCATTTTGGTATGAAAAAACAAATCCATTTTCTTCATCCTTTAAATACTCGGTTATGCCTCCAATATCACTTCCGATTACCGGAACACCACAAGCCATAGCTTCAATCCCTACCAAACCCAAACTTTCCCCAAACCTCCGACTGGGAAAGACAAAAACATCAAAACTTTTATAATAGGAAACAAGTTCTTTGTGAGGTAATAAAGGTCTCCAATGAATCTTATCTGCAAGTTTTAAGTGCCTTAGTAATCTATGAAAATCATCAATTTGAGCCCCGTTACCAATAACATAAGCTTCAAAGCTAATATTTTCATCACGCATCTTTGCCAAGGTTTTTAAAAAAACATCCCATCCCTTCCCAAAATCAATTCTATGAACAAACCCCAACCTTAACGGACCTTTCTGTCTTTCCTTCCTACTCTGTATATTGAATAATCGTAAATCCACTCCTGCAAAAGGCGCTTTTACAACCCTTTCTTTACTAACCTTTGGAAACCTCTTTAAAAACTGATTTCGAAAGTACTCCGTTGGCACTACGACCAAATGGGCCTCATTAATAATAATACGACTCAATCTTTGTAAAAAAATACCAAATCTATTTTCTGGAAAAAGGTCACTTCCATAAGGGCAGAGTATTAATTTCCCTCGTATCCCGAAGGACATAATCAATAGTGGGATTACAGAATGATTCACATAATGCACATAAATAAAGTCATATTTAAGCGACAATATTTTATAAATAGTAGCACAATAAAATCTAACGTACTTAATGATTTTAGCAGTCCAATTAACTGATCTTCCTTTTATTACACATTTACTTATGACCCTTAAAGAAGCGGAGTATTCATTAATACCCTCCTCAAGATTTTTCACCATTATTCCATAGGACGGTGAACTTTCAGTCGGATACATGTTTGAAATAAGTAATAAATTAACTTTTTTCATTAGGAATTTTTTTGGGGATAATGTGATTTAATAAATGAATCGGCACATACAATACTAACAGAATGAAAATTAACGATAGTGCAACAAAAAAACCTTCGCGATAAAGGTTAAATATTATCAAAAAACCAAATGATAAAACGAAAATACTCTTTAATCCAATGTTTTGCTTCGTTGAATAACTATCCAGTTTTCTTATCAACACACCAGCCGAAAAACTTCCCACAAAACATGCATATTTCCCTCCAATTAAGTAGAGTTCGCCAAGAAAAGTTGGTGAGTAGGTGATAAAATTTGTTCTATTCAAAATAACCGACGTATAAAAATTCCCTGCATTCATTATAACTATAGGTTTGTCACTCCATATAAATCTTGGCACATAAGACAGGAATTGGTTTATTGGGATTGACAAACCTGGCGCTTTATGAACCTCACAATAATCCACAATTCGTAGGAATGCGTCAACCGGAATTAATCCGTCAAAAAAAAAGAACACAACTAATCTTAAGGAATCACTTGAAAATAAATCCTGAATAGATATGCCATACCTTAAAAGAGCAACAAAGTTGATTACTATAATGCCAATGGTAAAATAAAGAATTAGACGCTTCAGCGTAAACCGTCCTTCTATGAACTGCAATAGAATAACATTGAGAATAGCAGCAAATGCCACTTGACGATAGCCCCCCATTACCGAAAAAACTGCTGCACAAAATATTAAAGCATATAAATAGGAAGTTAACTTTGCTCGACTAACTATATAAAATTGAATTAAAAAAACTAAACCAAAATTTATGTATTTTGTGAGCAATCCCAGGCCTACATTGGATTCGTATCTGGCATCATACGAGGATGATTTAAATAGGACTACACCATTAATCGCTACATATAGAAGAATTGAAAGGCATGCCAAGAAAATTGAAATAACTCCTTCTGATGTAGAATAGGACACCTCTTTGTCTCTATTTCTGTTAGTCCGAAGACTGTTACCAAAAATGAGAAATAACAAACTAATCGCCGGTACTCCAATTACACCATCATTAATTTCACCTGAAAGTGACTTAAAGCCAGAAACTGGAGATGCTTCACTTACAAACTGTATGACAAATAAGCCACCAAAATAAGTTAGAGCAAACATCAAAATAAATAATGAAGAAAAAACTCGTTCCCTAATCTTCTCTGGCTTCAGCACTAAATATACTAATGTAACAAACAGAATTAAAAGTGACCAATACATCGCTTAATACAACTTACGCACCACAAATATTAAATATACTAGTCTAATAAAATATATCATCGAAAGACCAATAAACATAACGGATACTTTAATATGAAATATTTCAAAATGCATGAAACAAAAAATCAATAATCCAGCTAGAAAAGCATATAAATTGAGTTTAACCTGAAGTGCATGATTGTCTTTACAATTTAAAAATACGAATAACGGAACACTTATTTGGCTGACAAACAAATAACCAACTGCCGAGAGAAATACTAGTACTGAATCTGAGTCCTGGAGTAGCGACATTTCCAAGACGTTACGAAAGAAAAGAAACAGTAGTATAACGAAAATTGTACAAAAACTTAGCAAAAAGACATTTTCAAGAAAATACTTTTTAACCTGAGTTCCTCTTTCAGCTTCAAGTAACGACAGCAAAGGATAATACTTATAGCTCAATGCCCTTGAAGACAGATATATAATAATTCCAAAGGAAAAAACTAATGTAACCAATGCAGTTGTCAGCTCTGAATAAAATATTGAAATTAGAAAAGGAAGCAGTTGTTGCATTCCCGTAGAAATAATATTCGACAAAGAATTAAGTGCAACATTTTTATAAGACTTAAACGTCAAAAAAACTTTGTTTTTTTGAATATTAGGTTTCGTGTGAAAAACGAAATACAAGGAGGAAAGAAAAAAACCAGAGTTGAATCCAATGACACCTGACCGAAATATTGCGAGACCAAGCAAACTTGCAATAAAAAACAGGATATCAAAAACAAAAAGTTTCTCGTATTTCTTTAAGCCCAAATAAAAATTTCTCTGAACAAAATAAACACTCCACTGAACTGACATTAAATACCACAACCACCGAACCCCAGATTCAACCATTACAGGAACTACTAAAGCAATCAGTATTGATATAATTAATACACTTATTAAGTATTTCCAAAAAACTCTGACAGCACTCAAAAAATTAGATGACTGTGCCACTTTAACTATAAGTATTGTGCTAAATCCGATACTTACCGAAAAAGAAACGAACTGCACTAAACTATGAAATGCACCAAACGAAGCAAGTGATGAAATATTTAAGACCTGTGAAGCCAAAAAAAAGAACGCAAACCTTTGAAATCCAGGTTGTGCCACTCCAGAAATGAACAGGACTATCTTTAGTAGCTTATAAGAATCAAATCTATCGAACCACCCCACAAAAATCCATTACTTGTTTTCCTTCAAGAGCCACTGGATTTGCAAATTCTTTATGAGATACTAAATAACATATAATATCAGCCTTCTTTATAGCCTCTTCATAAGCTGTCAACTTGAAAACCTTATGCTCTGCTATATTAGGTTCAACAATATAATACTCCTCGTCTCTTACATCTTGCAAAACTTTTTGTACAATGTACTTTGCCGGACTTTCTCTAAGATCATCAATGTTAGGTTTGAATGCTAACCCCATCAATGCAATACCAGGTTTGCGTCCATTTTTGATCTGAAACTCCAATTTTGTACTTTTTATTTTCTCAGCTACCCAAAAGGCCTTGTAATTGTTCACCTCTCTTGCAGTGCCTATGATCTTGGATTCTAAAGGATAATCAGCCACAATAAAATAGGGGTCAACTGCAATGCAATGTCCACCTACTCCACATCCAGGTTGTAAAATATTTACTCTTGGATGTTTATTTGCGAGCTGGATAAGTTCCCAAACGTTAATATCAGCCTTATCACATATCATTGATAGCTCATTGGCGAATGCTATTTGTACATCTCTAGATGAATTTTCAACCAGCTTACACATTTCTGCCGTCCGAGCATTGGTTGCATGTAATTCTCCCTTGACGAACCTTTTGTAAAAATTAATAGCATTTTCAGTCGCATCCTTATCCATACCACCTATAACCCTGTCGTTATAAATTAGCTCATGCATAACATTCCCCGGCAGCACACGTTCTGGACAATAAGCAATAGAAAGTTTTCCGTTCAGTTCCGGACGATTAGTGAAAATCAAGTCTGCCATCTTCTCTGTTGTACCAACCGGTGAGGTTGATTCAATTATATAAAGGTCATTCTCCTTGAGAAGAGGTATAATGCTCTTTGTTGCAGATTCTACAAATGAAATATCTGGCTCGTTGTTTTCTTTGAAAGGAGTCGGCACGACTATCAAATAAACATCCCCTTGATTAGGAGACATTGAAGCCTCGAGTAAGCCGTTTGCTACTGCGGTTGACACAATATTATCCAATTCAGGTTCTACGATATGAATTTTGCCTTCATTGATCGTTTTAACAACTGAGCTATTTATATCCACCCCAAGCACTTTAATTCCGTGCTTCGCTATTAATGCGGAGGTTGGCAATCCTATATATCCAAGCCCAACTGTAACTACTTCATGTCTATTTGCCATATTCTAATTCTTTAATATATTCATAAATTCTTTGTGATGCCTTACCATCTCCGTACGGGTTATGCGCCTTACTCATGCCATTATATGCTTTCTCATTGTCAATTAACTCAAGTGCTTCTTTGACAATTAATTTATTATCAGTACCCACCAACTTAACAGTTCCTGCTTCCACGGCCTCTGGTCTTTCAGTAGTATCCCTCATTACTAATACTGGTTTTCCAAGGCTCGGGGCTTCTTCTTGAACTCCACCACTATCAGTAATAATAAAGTAACTGTGGTCCATAAGCCAAACAAAAGAAGGATAATCCAAAGGATCAATAAGTTTTATATTGTCAATTCCCTTTAGTAATTCATAAACTGGCTTTCGCACATTGGGATTCAAATGAACGGGATAGATCATTTCAACCTCAGGCCTTAAAGTTGCAATTGCTTTGAGTGCCTGACATATCTTCAAAAATCCCGAACCGAAGTTTTCTCTTCTATGACCTGTCACTAAAACAATTCTCTTATCAATATTTATCTTAGCTTTGGCAATTTCATCCGGTCTTGACTTTCGAACCCGATTTACACTTTCTAATAATGCATCGATTACTGTATTACCTGTAATACAGATTCCTTCCTTTATCCCTTCTGACCTTAGGTTACTCTCACTTTTAATGGTAGGAGCAAAATGAAAGTCCGAAATCCTTCCTGTCACTTGTCTATTGATTTCCTCAGGGAACGGTGATTGTTTGTTGTAGGTTCTTAACCCCGCCTCTACATGACAAACCTTGACTCCTCCGTAAAACGAAGCAATGGATGAGGCCATAGTTGTCGTAGTATCACCATGAACAAAAACATACTTGGGATTAAAGTCCTCTAAAACTCTTTTCATCCCATTAATAACATCTCCAGTTAAAGAATACAAGTTTTGGTTGGGTTTCATTAAATTCAGATCATAATCTGGCGTAATTTCAAAAAAGTCCAGAACTTGATCGAGCATCTGTCTGTGCTGAGCTGTCACACAAACGGCGGTCTCAAATCTCTTAAAATCGGAGGCAAAAGACTTAACAACTGGTGCCATTTTTATGGCTTCCGGTCTAGTGCCAAAAACGAAAAGTAATTTTACCATTATCTATATTCGAGTCTATTTTTGATAAACACAATAACCATTGCAGCGATCCCCCCAATGAAAATAAAACCAATAATAATTACCCCTTTCGGCGTACTCGGTTCCACAGGTACTTTCGAAGGTTCTAACACCGTAAAAACCGGAGTTTTTTCATTAATTTGAAGCCTAATTGCCTCAACTTGTTGAGCCAACTGATTATAAACATTAAACGACAAGTTGTATTTTGATAGAAGTCGCTCCTCTTCGGATTTGGCCTTAGCCGTGCTGACATATTGATTTTGATCGCGAAATTGAGCTAAATCCAATTGAATTTTTTCGAACTCGTCTTTTCTATTTTCATATTGGTCTCTTACATACTTCAACTGCTCCTTACTTTTAGATACAGCGTAATCCGTAACATACTTAGTAATATAATTCATTGTAAATTCAGCTACCTTGGCAGCAACTAAAGGATCCTGCATTTGAACTTCAATGGTCACGACATTGAGTTCCCAGTCCATGGTTACTAAGATTCGCTCTTTCAAATCATCAGCACACCTTTGCTGATATTTGGTCAACTTTACAATATCAGAATCTATTCTTCCAACTTTCTCAGATGATTTAATCCAAGCAATAACCCTAAATGGAAAAAATAGCATCTGCTGGAAAAGTCCAACTTTATAATGCTCCATATAATAGTCATATAGAGAAACCTCTTTTTCTAAATTTTCAAAATAAAAACTCTGAGTCATTAGAGAGGTTAAAAAGGGAGTACTTTGAGCCACACTACGATATAAACCCGGGTTTATGGTGGCATTTCCAATACCAGCTAGTGCTCCCAAATCAATACCAGCCAATGATGCCAAACCGCCTAGAGAACCTCCTAATTTGGTTTCCTGTCCAATTGCTTCCGGAATCAAAGTACATGAGGTCTCATATTCCTTTGGCGAGGTAAAGGCAATTAGCAAGCCCAGAGCCATGAACACTCCAGTCACCTTGGCTATAAACCATCGCTTTGACCAAATAACCTTAACCAACTCGATTAGGTCTATTTCATCTTCTTTTATTACCTGTTTATTGTCCTCCATAATTCAGATATACTACAAACTATTAACAATCTGGAAAACAACCCAACTTAACGTTGATAAGCCACTCGATATTCCCACAATCTCTCCAGGAGTCAGTTTGCGTTTTGGCGGCTTTTCGGGAATGATCAACTCAGCTCCTGGCTCTACATCCGGGAATTTTTTAAACCATAGAAATGAACTGGTCTTTTCCGCTGTTCCATTTGCGTAAACAATGTATGACTTTTTTTTCATCGCATCGTCCGAAAACCCTCCGGCTTTTGATACAAATTTTTTAAATGAATAGGCGTTATCAAACCTTACCGTACTAGGGTATAAAACCTGCCCCCTTACTCTCACTGTTTGTAGTTCTCTTGGAACGCTAATCAGATCACCTTCCTTCAGAATTAGGTCATATGAAGACCCTGGGTTTTTCATTATCTGATCAAGCTGAATGCCGATAGATTCTTGTTTTCTAAAAGTATTCGAACTACCCTCCAATACCGTATCACGTTTAAATAGGGCGGCCAACTCCTCTCGTCTAACTTTAGCTGCAGTAGCACTCTCGTCATCGGTAGTGGCGTAGTACTCAGAGCGACGGATCAATGTGGCCCCTTTGGCGTAGGCATATGCAGTTAGATCTCCAGCTCTTTTCATCACATCAGATATCCTCTCATTTTTCGTTTGTATGACATATTTGCCCGGGAATTGTACTTCACCTTGAATCTCAATAGTTTTTTGTTTTTCATAATAAGGCGACCTACGAATGACTACCAAATCAAAAGGTTGCAGCTCGAAGGTAGAAGCTTCTTCAGAAATGTTTAGGTCTTCGCTTATCGGAAAATTGAAAACCTCTGATGAATAAGATTCCCCTTTGGTGTCATCAGTGATTCGTCTCGCAACCTCTACGAAAGACTTTGCTGCAGTTTCTTTAAATCCTCCGCCTAAGTAAATGAGATTTTCCACTGTAAGCCCTTCGGCATACGGGAAATTTCCAGGAGCTAGTACCTCTCCTTCCAGTCTCAATGTAAAGTCTTCAGCTAAATCAAAAATAGATTGAACCTTAACCAGATCACTACTTTTCAATTCCAAATCAAAAGTTCCATCTATCAGCTCGGACGGCTTGAAAGCTATATTTGACAATGTCAAATTGTCATTTTCTCTTATCACAAGCGCCTGGTTCATAAACGCATCATCGCGAAACCCATCAAAAATCTCCACTAAATCTGAAAGCATCATACCTTCAGTGAATTCAAACTCTCCAGGGTGATTTACTGCTCCTTCGACCCTAAGTCTATTCCTAAATTGGTTTGAAATAGGAGCTATGTCAACCACATCACCATTATTAATGGTCAGATCACTAAACCTTTCTTTATAAATTGTTTTAACGGTTTTAAAATTTTCGTCATTGCGCTGCAGCGATACCGTCTTAGTATAGGCTCTGTCTGTAAAGCCCCCGGCAAATTCCAATACTTGAGCAAAAGTCTCCGCTTCAGTCGTCTCGTAATAGGCAGGCCTTTTTACCTGGCCTTTCACCGCAACACGTGATATATACGGCTTGACCAAAACTACATCTTGATCACTCAATGAGATTGGGGTTCCCTCGCCATAAATCAAAAACTGATAAGCATCCAGTTCACCGATCTTTTTTCCATTTCTGAAAACAAGAATTTCTCTTAGTGATCCCGTTTGCGAAGGCCCTCCGGCCATATAGAGTGCGTTAAAAGCTGTAGCGAATGATGAGAGTTGATAGGTTCCCGGCTTTTTTACTTCTCCAACCACATTTACACTAATCGTACGAATTTGGCCAAGGCTAACCTGTGCAAATGACTTATCTCCAAGTGTACTATAGATAGATTTGAGTTTGGATTTGAGTTTAGCTTCAGCTTTCTCCATCACCAAACCATTGAGATAAACAGGTCCTATGTTTGGAATTATTACACTTCCTTCGGGACTAATGCTTAACTGGTAGGAGTTTTCAGATGCACCCCATATATCGATGATAATCTGATCACCAGGGCCTAACAGGTAGTTTTCGGGAGTGGGTATATTAACACTAGGTTCAAAAGTGAGGTTTGAATTCTCAAAAAAGGACATCCCAAATATGGGTAAGTCGTTTTTAACCTTCGAACTATCTTTTTTATAGAGACCATCAAACGGGTCAAAAGCAGTTTGATTATTATCTACCAAATCCGGGGCGCCTCTCAGTCTTGAAAGTTCATTGGATCCAGAGCCTGATCCGCTACCCGACTGAACACTCATCATCCTTTGTCGAAGCTTCGAAATCTGAGTGTCTGACATGCCACGAGCCTTGGCTAGTATCTCCAATTGCTGTTGTGAATATCCACTCGAAGCTACCTTTTCAGAAAATTTAGCGATTTGTTCATCGGAGAGATCGTCAACATTTATGTTCTGAAGGTTCCCTATATCTGGAACATCCTGTCCGGATACATCATAAACCACAAACCCCAATAAAAGGAAAAAGAAAACAAGTAATTTTCTCATTGAATCAATTTGATTTGCCGCAAATATATAAGCTTATATCTATTACCCCTAAGTCTTGAGCTATTCAGTTATATTACACCGAACAAGAAAATGCGGGTTCAAAAGATTTTCCTTATTGTATCTAACTTTTTCAGAAGAATCTTTAATTAAAACCTGCCCTCCGGCTTCTTCTACCACAATTTGTGCTGCTGCTGTGTCCCACTCCATAGTGGGCGCATAACGCGGGTAAAGATCTGCAGCGCCTTCAGCCACCATCAGCAACTTGAGCGAGCTGCCTTTAGAAACTATTTCCGGAGCATTGAGCCTGTTTATAAATGCTGAGGTTTCTTCGTTCAAATGTGATCTGGAAGCGACCACTCTTAACCCTGCATCACCGGTTTTCACTGAGGTTACATTTATTCTCTCACCATCCTTAAAGGCTCCCTCGTCTTTCACCGCCCAAAAGAGTTCGTTTAAGACTGGAGTATAAACAACACCCAAAACCACCTCTTCACCCTGAATCAAAGCGATATTCACGGTAAACTCTCCGTTTTTTTTGATAAACTCTTTTGTTCCGTCTAAAGGATCAATCATCCAGAACAAGTCCCAATCTTTTCGTTCGTCATACGGGATTGCTCTCCCTTCTTCGCTGAGAATAGAAAGTCCGGTACTCTCCAGTTTGGCGACAATCGCCTCATGGGAAGCTTTATCCGCTTTGGTAAGAGGTGAATCGTCTGACTTAGCTTCAATGGAAAAATCTCCTGATTCGTAGATTCTAATTATTTCTTTTCCGGCTTCCTTTGCCGCAAGCCTTGCTATGTCTAAATACTGGTTGAATTGCATCGGTATTTCTTAATGAGATTCTCGAAAGAAGATGATTTTAAATCACCATTCCGGCTGCCACTGTTTCGTTGGTTCCCTCATCAACCAAAATCAAACTTCCGGTGATTCGGTTCTTGTTATAGGAGTCGGCCAGTAAAGGTTTTGTTGTTCTGAGGGTAACCCTGCATATATCGTTCATTTGGATATCCTTATCCTCTTCGTTTCTATGAAGCGTACTGATATCCAATTTGTAACGGATTTCCTTGATCATGGCTTTGGCATCAGAGGTGGTATGTCTCAAAATATATTTTCCTCTAGGTCTTGGGCCCTGATTATTTAGCCAACATAGCATCGCCTCTATATCCTGTTTTGGTTCCGGCTTGTTGTTGGTTCGAACGATCATATCGCCACGTCCAATGTCTATATCATCTTCCAATTGCATTGAAATTGACATTGGCGCAAAAGCCTCCTCAATTTCTCCATCGAAGGTGTCGATACTTTTAATCTTAGAACTAAACCCTGATGGTAATACTGTTATTTCATCGCCTGGCTTAAAAACTCCACTGGCTATTCTTCCAGCATATCCACGATAATCATGATACTTGTCATTCTTAGGGCGGATTACAGTCTGAACCGGAAAACGACAATCAATATGGTTATGGTCGCTTCCAATATGGAGGTTTTCAAGCGTATACAGTAGAGTTGATCCTTCGTACCAATCCATGTTTTCGCTCCGATTCACTACATTATCGCCATTGAGGGCACTTATCGGTATGAAACGAACATCTTTTACATCCAGCTTAGAGGCAAAGTCCTCATACTCATCCTTGATTTTTTCGAAGCGCTCCTGGCTATATTCTGCCAAATCCATTTTGTTCACGCATACAATTACGTGCGGAATCTGAAGCAGTGAAGCGATAATTGAATGTCTTCTTGTTTGCTCGATAACTCCATTTCTCGCATCCACAAGAATCAACGCACAGTTGGCCGTAGAAGCACCTGTAACCATGTTTCTCGTATATTGAATATGACCAGGAGTATCGGCTATTATGAACTTTCTTTTTGGAGTAGCAAAATATCTGTATGCCACGTCGATTGTAATCCCCTGCTCTCTTTCATCTTTGAGTCCATCCGTCAAGAGGGCAAGATCTGTATGTTCCAGGCCTTTTCTTTCACTCGACTTAGCTACTTGATCCAATTGGTCTTGAAAGATGGATTTGGAGTCAAAAAGCAATCGACCAATCAATGTGCTCTTTCCATCGTCTACGCTACCTGCAGTGGTAAACCTTAGCAGTTCCATATCTAAATAGCTATTGGCTTTAGCTTCTGGCTTTTGGCTTGTTTTCATTTCAACTTATTTCTTAATGCGTTCAACTGTTTTGACAACTTATTAATTGAGTTCGTAAAGTCGATTAATATTGACTCTGGAACGAACCCAAGCCTGTTGGATATAATTAATTGAGTTTTCATCTCAAAAGCTGACCCAAGAGATATTTCAATGAATCGCTTGAAATCCTTTTCCGTGCTTCGGCTACATCCTTCTGCAAAGTTAGATGGGATTGAGACTGAAGCTCGTCTAAGCTGAGAGATAAGTCCGAATTTTTCCACATCTGGAAAAGATTCAGTTAGTTCATATACCTTGACACAAATATCAATACCATCATTCCAAATATCATATTTAGTATAGTCCCTCATAGCAAATGGCCAACAGCCAAAGTCAATGGCCTATTAAAAATATCCCTGTTTTTTTCTGTCCTCCATAGAGGTTTCTGACCTTTTATCGTCTTCTCTGTTTCCTCGTTCGGTTTGTCTTGCTGAAGCTACTTCGTCCACTATCTTTTCGAGAGTGTCTGCGTCCGACTCATCACCACCTGTGATGGTAATATCACCGAGAGTTCTAAATCGAATCTTTTTGGTAACTACCTCCTCGTTTTCCTCGATCTGAATGAATTCAGAAACAGGCAACCAAGTTCCGCTTCTTCTTATGACTTTTCTTTCGTGAGCGAAGTATAAAGATGGCAGTGCGATATTTTCAGAAAGGATGTATTGCCACACGTCCATCTCTGTCCAGTTACTCAACGGGAAAACTCTGAAATGCTCTCCGTGCTGGCATTTTCCATTGAAAATATTCCAAAGCTCCGGCCTTTGATTTTTAGGATCCCATTGACCAAACTCGTCTCTGTGTGAGAAAAATCGTTCTTTGGCCCTGGCTTTTTCTTCGTCTCTTCTTGCTCCCCCTATGCAGGCATCAAAACCATGTGTTTCTATCGTGTCCAATAGTGTTACGGTTTGAATAGCATTTCTGCTTGCATTCTTGCCGCGCTCTTCTGTGGCCGCACCAGAATCAATTGATTCCTGAACAGATCCTACAATTAATTTCACTCCCAGTTCTTGCACATAGTTATCTCTAAATTCCATGGTCTCAGGGAAATTGTGTCCAGTATCTACATGAACAAAAGGAAATGGAATTTTCGCTGGGTGAAAGGCCTTCCTTGCCAGGTGCGCAACGCAAATTGAATCCTTCCCTCCGGAAAAGAGAATCGCTGGATTCTCAAATTGCGCAAAAACCTCTCTCAATATATAAATGGCCTCTGCCTCAAGTTCCTTGATGTGCGTTAAATTATATTTGCTCATTTCAAGATTTGATTTTTTCTGTGATTAAATCATATATTTTATTTACTCCCGCTTCCACGCTCATTTGGTGAGTCGGGATTTTTATATCAGGATTATCCGGTTCTTCAAAGGGAGAGTCAATACCTGTGAAGTTTTTTATTTCTCCTTTCCTGGCTTTGGCGTAAAGCCCCTTCACATCTCTCTTTTCGCATTCTTCAATAGGGCAATTCACAAAAACCTCCGTGTAATTCTCTTCTCCTATCAAAGCCTTAACCTTTCTTCTTTCTTCCTCAAATGGAGTGATAAAAGCAGTCATTACCACCAATCCCGCATCTACAAAAAGCTTAGAAACCTCAGCGATCCTCCGAATATTCTCTTTTCTACTCTGATCCGAGAAATCAAGATCATTGTTTAACCCTGATCGAACATTGTCCCCGTCTAAGATGTAGGTGCCAATCCCGTCAGCGAAAAGCCTTTCCTCAAGAGAGCTTGCCAAAGTTGATTTTCCTGAGCCAGACAAACCTACAAACCAAATCAACTGTGGTTTGTAGCCATTTTTTGCTATTCTATCAGTTAATTTGATAGCATGGTTATGCGGAATAATATTTTTTCTGTGATCCACTTATCTTTTCATTAAAACCAAAATGGTTCCGTTCAAAAAACATTAGAGCCGCGAATCTACTAAATCACGGTCTAAAATTCCTTTGACATCAAAGATTACTGGTACTTGCTGCCTGATTTCTCTCCAGTTGAGCTTCAAAAATGACCTATGCCCCACAGCCAGTATAACAGCCTCATAGGAGGCTATTTCAGGGTCTTGCTTTAGATCTATTCCATATTCGTCCTTTACCTCCGCTGGGTTCACATTGGGGTCAAAAACATCAATTGCAAGATTGTAGCTTTTCAGCTCTCTATAAATATCAACCACTCGGGTGTTTCTAATGTCAGGGCAGTTTTCCTTAAAAGTCAGCCCCATAATGAGGATTCTTGAAGAAGGCGTCATATTTCCCTTCTGCGAAAGCAACTTTACGGTTTTTTGAGCCACATACGCTCCCATATTGTCGTTGATCTTACGCCCTGCAAGAATCACCTGAGGGTGATACCCCAATTCTTCAGACTTGTGAGTCAGGTAATAAGGGTCAACTCCTATACAGTGGCCACCAACAAGCCCCGGACTAAACTTGAGGAAATTCCATTTGGTACCGGCCGCTTCAAGAACTTCTTTTGTATCGATTTTCATCCGATCGAAAATCATCGCCAGTTCATTGACAAACGCAATATTGATATCACGCTGCGCATTTTCGATGACTTTGGCCGCTTCAGCAACTTTAATTGATGAGGCTAGATGTGTTCCGGCCTCAACAATCGAGGAGTAGAAATCATCTACAGATTTGGCCGTTTCTTGATTGCTCCCACTTGTCACTTTCAAGATTGAAGTCAATCTATGTTCTTTATCTCCGGGGTTGATTCTTTCTGGCGAATACCCCACGAAAAAATCTTCATTAAATCGAAGGCCGCTTTTGGACTCCAAAATTGGCACGCAAAAATCCTCTGTACATCCAGGGAAAACCGTGGACTCATAAACCACAATATCCCCTTTCTTCAAAAAGGGCCCAATGGTCGAAGAAGCCGATTCTAGCGGTTTGAGATTTGGTTTTTTACTTGCGTCCACAGGAGTTGGCACTGTGACGATATAAAAGTTAGCTCCACTGAGATCTTCCTGATTCGAAGAGAACTTTAAGTTGTTGGCCTCAAGTAATTCTTCCCGATCAACCTCAAGTGTTTTATCCTGGCCAGATTTGAGTTCATCAATTCTATTTTGATCAATATCAAAACCAAGAGTTGGGTACTTCTTTCCTGACTCGACTGCCAGAGGCAATCCCACATACCCAAGGCCGATAATCGCAACTTGATGTTCCACCGATATGATTATTTAAGGACTTTCGCTTTGAAATAATCCAGTGTAGGCTTCAAACCTTCAGCACGACTGAACTTAGGCTCCCAATTCAAAACCTTCTTGGCTAAGGTGATGTCTGGTTTTCTCTGTTTCGGATCGTCTTTCGGTAATGGCTGATACGAAATTTTTGACTTGCTATCGGTCAGGCGTAAGATTTCCTCAGCAAACTCATTGATAGTAATCTCCTGAGGGTTTCCTATGTTGACCGGGTGTGGGTAATCAGACATCAAAAGTCTATAGATCCCTTCAACCAAGTCATCCACGTATGTAAAAGATCTTGTTTGCGAGCCATCTCCAAACGCGGTGAGATCCTCACCTCTAAGCGCCTGCGAAATGAAGGCCGGCAATACTCTACCGTCATCTAATCGCATCCTCGGGCCAAAAGTGTTAAAAATGCGAACGATTCTGGTTTCCAGACCATGGTAGGTATGATAGGCCATCGTGATAGCTTCTTGAAAACGCTTGGCCTCATCATAAACTCCCCGCGGGCCGACAGGATTTACATTACCCCAATAATCCTCTGTCTGAGGGTGTACCAAAGGGTCTCCATACACTTCTGAAGTGGAAGCGATCAGCATCCTTGCCCCCTTGGCTTTTGCCAAACCCAGACAATTAAGTGTTCCTAAAGACCCCACCTTCATGGTTTGAATTGGCATCTTCAAGTAGTCAATCGGGCTAGCCGGGCTAGCGAAATGGAGGACATATGCCAAATCTCCAGGTACATGAACGAATTTTGAAACGTCATGATTAAAAAATTCGAAATCCTTCTCTTTGAAAAGGTGCTCAATATTAGCCAGATCACCGGTAATCAAATTGTCCATCGCCACAACATGGAAACCTTCGGCAAGAAACCTATCACATAAATGAGACCCCAAAAAGCCAGCTCCACCGGTGATTAATACCTTTTTCTTCATGGCTTCACAGTCTTTCGTCCAACGCTATAATACTCAAACCCTAATTCTTCCATTTGTCCCAAATCATAGAGATTTCGACCGTCAAATATTACCTTGTTAGCAAGAGAAGCTGAGAGCTTGTCAAATTCCGGCGTTCTAAAAACGGGCCACTCTGTCATGATCATCAGTGCATCTGCTCCCTTTAACGCGTCATATTCGTCTGCTGCAAAATATATTTTATCGCCGAAAATACCCTGGACATTCTCCATAGCCTCAGGGTCATAAGCTTTAACTTTTGCTCCCATACTCAGCAACTTGGTAATGTTCTCGAGTGCTGGAGCTTCTCTGATATCATCCGTGTAAGGCTTGAATGCCAGCCCCCAAATGGCGATTGTTTTTCCGGACAAATCATTGTCAAAATATGCTTTAAGCGGATCAATTAGTTTTTCCTTTTGAATATCATTCACCTCCATTACTGAATTCAAAATCTTGAAATCATAATTCACTTGAGAGGCTGATTTGGCAAGAGCCTGAACATCTTTTGGAAAACAACTACCACCATACCCTATGCCTGCAAAAAGAAACCTTTTGCCAATTCGGGTATCTGTTCCCACTCCTTTTCTCACCATATCAACATCTGCGCCAAGTAACTCGCACATATTGGCTATTTCATTCATGAAGGTGATCTTAGTAGCCAGAAATGAGTTAGCGGCATATTTAGTCAGCTCCGCAGACTTCACATCCATAAAAATAATTGGATTGCCCTGTCGAACGAAAGGAGTATAAAGTTGTTTCATGACTTTCATGGCCTTCTCAGAAGCAGCGCCAATCACAACTCTGTCGGGTTTCATGAAATCTTCAACAGCCACCCCTTCTCTGAGAAACTCAGGATTAGAAACCACGTCAAAATCTACTTTTGCACCCTTGGAAATGGCTGCTGTCACCTTATCAGCAGTTCCTACCGGTACGGTACTTTTATCTACTACTACCGTATAATCTTTTAAGAGAGGCCCCAGGTCATCGGCAACCTTAAGCACATATTTCAAATCTGCGCTTCCGTCTTCTCCCGGAGGCGTTGGCAGGGCAAGGAAAATGATCTTGGCTCCCTCAATACCCTCTTCGAGGTTAGTTGTGAAGTCTAATCTTCCCTGTCTGATATTCCTTTCAAACAAAACTTCCAGTCCTGGCTCGTAGATCGTGACCTTACCACTTTTCAGTTTATTAACTTTAGCTTCATCAATATCCACACAGGTTACGTGGTTGCCTGTCTCAGCAAAACATGTTCCCGTAACAAGTCCGACATACCCTGTACCAACTACTGCTATTTTCATATTGTAATAAATTTTATTTCTAATTCTGGCTGCAAAAAAAACATTTTATAGCTTAAAGATTGGCAAAACCTTTAAATATTCAGGTATGGTTGATTTAAATCCTTCTCGGAAATCAACGGGCTTTCATCATATTCCCAGTCAATTTTTAAAATTGGATCATTGTAGCGTACCCCCTTCTCATGCTCAGCTGAGTAAAAATTATCCACTGCATAGTGGAAAATAGTGTTCTCTTCGAGAGTCAAATACCCATGAGCAAATCCTCTTGGAACTAACAACAATGTTTCGGGATTATCAATTTTAAGTTTGAAATGCTTCAAATAAGTAGTCGAATTCTGCCTCAGGTCTACCACTACATCTAGTACGGCTCCACTTATCGCACCTACAATTTTAGATTGTGCATATGGCTCTACCTGATAATGCAAACCTCTTAAAACATTTTTCCCAGATTTGGCAAAGTTCACTTGCTTCACTTCAAAGCCCAACCCCAAAGCTTCTAAACTATTTTGATTATAGGATTCAAGAAAAAACCCTCGATCATCTCCATGCTTATCCAGGTGAATAACCTTACAATCCTGAAGGGGTGTGTCCTTTATTTCCATTTTGCAACATTTTTCAAATACTCACCATAACCACTTTTGACCAGGGGCTCTGCTATTTTTAGCAATTGCTCGGCATCAATATAGCCCATCTTGAAGGCTATCTCTTCAATACAGCTAATCTTCAGCCCTTGACGGTTTTCGATTGCCCGAACAAATTCTCCTGCTTCCATTAGTGACTCGATGGTACCCGTATCCAGCCATGCCGTGCCGCGATCAAGGGTCATAACATTCAAATCTCCCGCTTTGAGATATTCATTATTGACATCAGTAATTTCCAGTTCACCTCTCGGACTGGGCTTGATGTTTTTAGCTATGTCAACGACCTTGTTATCGTAATAATAAAGTCCAGGAATGGCATAATTAGATTTTGGGTTTTGAGGCTTTTCTTCTATAGAAATAGCTTTTCCAGAATTGTCAAATTCCACCACTCCATAACGTTCAGGATCATTAACCCTATATGCGAAAACAACAGCACCATCCGGATCATTACAGCTTTGAAGTTTTTTTGAAAGACCTGACGCATAGAAAATGTTATCACCCAAAACCAGTGCAACTTTATCGTTACCGATGAATTCTTCTCCAATGATAAAGGCCTGAGCCAACCCTTCGGGCTTTTCCTGCACAGCATAGGTAAACTCGCAACCCAGAGATTTTCCATCTCCCAGCATTTGTTCAAAAAGGGGTAAGTCCCGGGGAGTTGAAATGATGAGAATCTCTTTTATTCCAGACAACATGAGTATGGAAAGAGGGTAATATATCATAGGCTTATCGTAAACAGGCAATAGCTGCTTGCTCACCGACAATGTCAACGGATGAAGCCTTGTTCCAGAACCTCCTGCTAGTATTATTCCTTTCATTATTGATATTGTTCTTTGTAATAGCTCTGGTAATCACCAGAAATT
Source organism: Cyclobacteriaceae bacterium (assembly GCA_039944535.1). GTDB lineage: Bacteria > Bacteroidota > Bacteroidia > Cytophagales > Cyclobacteriaceae > JAMZMI01. Next base: position 254,799 of record JBDUYP010000007.1, on the reverse strand, counting down.
ACGTCGTTTAACCATGCCTCATTTGCCAGATACCAATCAACCGTTTTTTCCAGTCCTTCTTCAAACTGCAGAGAAGGTCCCCACCCCAACTCATTTTTCAATTTTGTAGCATCAATGGCATATCTCATATCATGACCGGCTCTGTCTTTTACGTATGTGATCAGTTTCTCAGAAGTTCCTTGCTCCCTTTCCAACTTCCGATCCATGATCTGGCAAAGCAATCTGACAAGATCGATGTTTTTCCATTCATTGAACCCCCCTATATTATAAGTCTCTCCATCAACTCCCTTATGATATATCACATCAATAGCTCTGGCATGATCCTCCACAAATAACCAGTCACGGATATTTTCCCCTTTGCCATAAATTGGTAAAGGCTTATTGTTCTGAATGTTATTGATGATGAGTGGAATCAACTTCTCAGGAAAGTGGTGAGAACCATAATTATTTGAACAATTGGAGAGCACAACAGGTAAATCAAAGGTGTTGTGGTAGGCCCTCACAAAATGATCAGAAGCCGCTTTTGAAGCAGAATATGGAGATTTCGGATCATACGGAGTGTTTTCAAGAAAAAAACCTTCTTCTCCAAGAGATCCATAAACTTCATCTGTGGAAACATGATAGAAACGCTTGCCTTCTTTTCCCTCCCAGGCATTTTTTGCGACATTGAGTAGAGTCACGGTACCAAGAACATTGGTCTCCACAAAAGCCAAAGGGTTCGTGATTGACCGATCTACGTGTGACTCAGCTGCAAGGTGAATGACGCCATCAAATTCACATTTATCAAAAAGGGAAATTAGAAAGTCACCATCACAAATGTCTCCTTTGATAAATTCATAATTATCGGCATTTTCTATATCTCTTAGGTTTTCAAGATTGCCAGCGTAGGTCAATTTATCCAAATTGTAAATTTGGTAATCTGGATATTGATTCACAAACAGGCGAACCACGTGCGACCCAATAAACCCTGCCCCGCCCGTTATCAATATTTTTTTCATTCTTTTACAAATTATAATATTCCCTAAACCACTTCATGAATTGTTTCATGCCGTAGGCCACTGTTGTTTGTGGCTTGTACCCTACGGCATCTTCCAACTCAGTAGCGTCTGCAAAACTCTGCGGAACATCTCCAATTTGAAGGGGTAAATAGTTAATCTGTGCTTTTCTATCGATTTCGTGTTCGATTGCATGGATAAAGTCCATCAACTGAACGGGAGAATTGTTGCCAATGTTGAAAATGCGATAAGGGCCAAAGCTCGTTGAAGGGTTCGGTTTATCACTATTCCAATGTGGGTCGGGCAAAGATGGATTTGGCAGCAGCCGGCAAATTCCCTCTAAAATATCATCTATGTAAGTGAAATCACGAAGCATGTCTCCGTGGTTGTAAACATCAATTGGCTCGTCCCTCAGCATCTTCGTAGCAAAGATGAACAATGCCATATCCGGCCTGCCCCAAGGTCCATAAGCTGAAAAAAACCTGAGGCCAGTTGTGGGGATATCGTAATTAACCGAATAAGCATGAGCCATCAGCTCATTGGTCTTCTTGGACACAGCATATAAAGAAACCGGATGATCAATATTGTCTTTTACTGAAAATGGAAGTTTCGTGTTTGCCCCATAAACTGAGCTTGATGATGCATAGATCAAATGTTTGATCCCAAACTTTTTACAAGCTTCAAGGATATTTAGGAATGCTGTAATGTTATAATCAACATAATCCTGTGGGTGTGTAAGCGAATGCCTTACTCCAGCCTGTGCGGCAAGGTTTACGCAATACTCAAATCCGTGAGTTTGGAAGCACTCGAATAGCCGCTCCTTGTCCATGAAATTGAACCTATAGAAGGTGAAATTTTCAAATTCGCCTAAAAGCTTCAGGCGGTCTTCTTTAAGGTTGACGTCATAATAGTCATTGACCATGTCAATGCCCACCACCTTATGTCCTTCTCTCAGAAGCCTCCATGCGAGATGAAACCCAATAAAACCGGCTGTTCCTGTTACTAAAATGGGCTTATCTGATATTTCAAGTTTATTCATGAATCAAATTCAATATTCTGGCAAAGTAAAAAAATAATGTCTTAGGGATTGGTTATAAATTTGCCTTAATGCGGAAACAGGTAATAGCACTTATACAAAAAGATCTAAAAGTAGATTGGAGAAGCAAATATCCGGTAGCCGGGCTATTCCTGTACATAATAGTTTTGGTGATCATTGGCTATATGTCGTTTGCCAACTTTATCAAACCGGAAGTTTGGAATGCTTTGTTTTGGATCATACTGCTTTTCACCTCCGTTAACGCCATAGCCAAAAGCTTCGTGCAGGAGGACGATAGGTCCATGTATTACTTCTTTACTGCAAAACCGGGAGCCATTATTCTTGCCAAACTCATCTACCATTTTGTATATCAGCTAGCTCTTTTGATCACGGCATATTTAGCCTTTTCTCTGTTTCTGGGTCCGGCGACAGGAGATCGTTTTTGGTTTACCACAAATCTACTAGCCGGTTCTCTGGGTTTGTCCAGTGCATTCACCATGATTTCGGCACTAGCCTCCAAAACGAACAATCAGTCTATTATGATGGCTATTTTGGGGTTTCCGGTTATCATACCGGTGCTCATTCTTTCTATATCCAATTCTAAAATGATCATTTTGGGTGGTGGATGGCCTGACATCTCGACCAATTTCATTGCCCTCCTAAGCGTGAATATGATTATCATTGCGCTAACTTTTATCCTGTTTCCATTTACCTGGAAATCATAGCTATGCAATATCTTTTGAGGACAAACTGGTGGAAGTGGGCATGCGCAGGTTTGCTCACATATGTGGTGATTGGCGGATTACTCTTCTCAACTCCCAGGCTTCCTATTTTGAATGAAACAATCCGTGTTTTGCACTTTCATGTGCCTATGTGGTTTGGGATGCTCTTTCTGTTTTTAGGGTCGGTTATACACGCCATAAAATACCTGTCTTCAGGAAGGGAGGAAAGTGACAACATCAGTCAAAGTCTGGCAACCATCGGTGTGTTTTTCGGCATTTTAGGCATGCTCACCGGCATGTTTTGGGCCACCTTCACGTGGGGCGAACCATGGAGCAGTGACCCCAAACAAAATGCATCAGCCATCGGCCTACTTATTTACTTCGCTTATTTCATACTTAGGGGTTCTATTCAGGATGAACAGCAGCGTGCCAAAATTTCAGCTGTCTATAACATATTCGCCTTTGCAGCGATCATCCCCCTTCTTTTCATTCTACCAAGACTTACAGACAGCCTGCATCCAGGAAATGGAGGAAATCCAGGCTTTAACTCTTACGACCTGGACAGTAGATTGAGGGCCATTTTTTATCCCGCAGTTATTGGCTGGACATTGCTTGGTTTTTGGATTGCCAGCATCAGAATAAAATTGAACAACATTAATCGAAAGCTTGATGATTAATTTATTGAACATACTAGCCGCTTTTTTACTACAAATCCCAATGGCCGACACTTTTCGTGCCGATGGGAAAATATATGTGGTGATTGCCGTGATCTTAATCATACTTTTTGGAATGTTTTTTTATCTATTTCGCTTAGATAAAAAAGTAAAGAAGCTTGAGGACGAAATAAAAGACAAGTAACAGTGAAAAAGACTCATATAGTTGGGATAGTGGTGATAGCCATTGCCATAGTTGTGATCATGTCAACGGCCGGAGACGCCAGTGCTTATGTTTCTTTCGATGATGCGAAAGAAATGTACGAGGCAGGTAACAAAAACAAAATCCATGTGGTGGGCACGCTGAAGAAAGACCATAGCGGGCAAGTGGTTGGCATAGAAACAAGCCCTGATTTGCTTTCTTTCAAATTCACTATGATAGATGAAAACAATGTACAGCAGGAAGTTTTTCATGCAAATCCTATGCCCACTGATTTTCTGCGCTCAGAGCAAGTAGTGGTCGTCGGTTCATACCAGAACAATAAATTCATTGCAGAAAAAATTCTTCTTAAATGCCCTTCCAAATATCAGGAAGAGGGCGTGAATGTCTAGCACATGATCCACGAACTGATTGGAAATATCGGCCACTTGCTGGTCATCGTTTCATTTGTAACCTCCGCATTGGCAACCTATGCGTTTTGGCGGTCGCATGTAACTGGGGAAAAGACCTGGGAAAGCCTGTCCAGGTACACCTTTTACTTTCACACGCTGGCCATCATAGGAGTTTGTATTACACTCTTTTTGATCATAAGCAATCATTATTTTGAGTATCACTACGCATTTAGCTATACCTCCAAAATACTCCCTGTTTACTATCAGGTTTCAAGTTTTTGGAATGGTCAGGAGGGATCCTTTCTCCTCTGGATGTTTTGGAATGCCGTACTCGGTGTGATCCTCATCAACACCAACAAAACATGGAAGGCACCCATGATGATGATGTTTTCATTCACGCAGCTTTTCCTCGTGTCTATGATCATGGGAGTGGTGATTTTCGATGTGAAAATCGGCAGTTCTCCATTCATGCTGCTGAGAGATGTGGTGAACGATCAGGTTTTCGACCTCAACCCTAATTTCATTCCTGAAGACGGCAGAGGCTTAAATCCTCTTCTGCAAAACTACTGGATGGTGATTCACCCTCCGACGCTGTTTCTTGGCTTTGCAACCACAGTTATTCCTTTTGCATACTGCATGGCCGGACTCTATACTGGCAAATTCAAAGAATGGATCAGGCCGGCACTGCCCTGGGCACAGTTTTCTGCGGTTGTATTGGGCATTGGGATTTTGATGGGAGCGTACTGGGCATATGAGACGCTGAACTTTGGTGGCTACTGGAACTGGGACCCTGTCGAAAATGCCGTCTATGTTCCCTGGCTTGTTTTGGTCGGCGGGATTCACACCATGATTGCTTTCCGCAAAAACGAAACAGCTCTCAAAGCCTCCATTGTATTGGTAGTGGCCGCTTATGTTTTGATCGTATATTCAACGTTTTTGACCAGAAGTGGGATTTTAGGAAATGCCTCCGTGCACTCATTCACAGATTTAGGGCTTTCAGGCCAGCTGCTGATCTATCTTTTCGTATTTCTGATTTTATCCATTGTCCTGATCGTAAAAGCATTCAGAGCAATCCCTTCACCAAAAGAAGAAGTTTCCGCTTACTCCCGCGAATTCTGGATTTTCATGGGAGCCATAACGCTCAGCCTGATGGCTTTTCAGGTTATCATCCCTACTTCAATTCCTGTTTGGAATGCCATAGTAGAAGCATTTGGCGGGTCATCCAACATGGCGCCTCCGGCAGATCAGGTTGGTTTTTATACCAAATTCCAGCTTTGGTTCGCTGTAGCCATTGCGGTTCTATCCGGCACGGGTCAGTTTTTCTGGTGGAAAAAAATGGATGCAAAAGAGTTGAAAAATCAACTTTATGCACCGTTTCTCATCTCCTTGCTCATCTCCGCTTTGATCATTGTCCTCTTCAAAATTCATGAGTTTGGATATATCCTGCTCCTGACCGCATCGACTTATTCGATAGTAGCCAACCTGAAGATTTTCATTTCGGTAGCCAAATCAAACATCAAACTTTCCGGGGGAGCCATCACTCACATAGGTGTCGCCATGATGCTTTTGGGTATTCTATTTTCGTCGGGCTATTCCAAAATTTTGAGTACGAACAACACCGGACTGCTATGGAGTAAAGAATTTCCTGACGAGGTGAACCAGAATAATTTGTTGCTTTTCCTCAACGAGCCAAGACAAATGGCGGACTACTCCCTGACTTATAAAGGGATGCGAAAGTTGAGTACAGATTACGGTTATGTTGACCTCAATGATATAGAAGGGGCTCTTAGCCCTTTGGAATTAAGAATTGGGGAAAATACGATAACAAGCGATGGAATAGAGCTGAAGAAAGGAGATACGATCAGAATCATCAACCCTGAAAACAGCTATTTTGAAGTGCTTTATAGCAAAGCCAATGGAAGTGAGTTTACCCTCTTCCCAAGAGTTCAGATGAATGAGTCCATGGACATGATAGTCTATTCTCCTGACATCAAAAGAACACTTACTGCGGATCTTTACACTCATGTGAGGACGTTTCCAGATCCCGAGCAGGAAGTAGATTGGAGTGAGATTCAAGAAGTAAAAGCCGAGCCAGGCAAGCCTTTCTTTATCAATGATTACGTGGCGCACTTTGTGGGCATGGAGCCGGTTTCCAACATTGAAGGGATCGACCTCAACGAAGGAGACGTAGCTGTAAAAGCCGTAATAGAAATAGAGGGGGAGCAAAAAACATACGTAGCTGAACCTATTTATGTCATCAAAGACAATCTGGCTGGGCGTATTCCTGATCAGGTCAATGACCTTGCTGCCAGAATTACAATCCAAAGCATTGTGCCGGAAGAAAACAGCTTTGTGTTTGGCGTCAGTACTACTCAAAAAGACTGGATCATCATGGAGGCCGTGGAAAAACCGGGCATCAATATTTTGTGGCTGGGAACGTTTTTGCTTGTCATTGGTTTTGGTGTGGCCACCGTCAGAAGGTACACCGATTTCGTGAAGATGCGCGACAAAGGAATGGAGTAACTTTACTCCCGGATGATCAAAAAAATAGCTCTCATCGGAAATGGAAATGTTGCGTTTCATTTAGCAAAACGACTAAAGGAAACCGGGAGCCCGATTGCCGGGTTGGTAGTAAGAGACCAAAGCAAGACCAGCGACTTCAAGTCATTGTTAAGTCGCAATGCGCTCATCACAACTCAAAACGACCTTTCGGATTTCAATTGGGATATCATAATTCTGGCTGTTTCAGACTCGGCAATTCCTGAAATAATTAAGCAATTTAGATTTCCTGCAAAAGCCATCGCTTTGCATTGCTCCGGCTCCCAGCCTATCACTCGTTTTGAAAAATCGGATATAGAAAAGTACGGAGTGCTTTACCCGCTTCAGACATTCTCAAAAGAGAAAGAAATCCAGTTTGAAAGTGTGCCCTTGTATATCGAAGGGAGCAATGCCACTGTCGAAAAAGAGATCAGGGAATTCGGGGAAGCGTTATCGCCAAATGTTTCAGTTTTAAACTCTAATCAACGACTAAAACTTCACATGGCTGCCGTGATCGCTTGCAATTTTTCCAATGCACTTTATAGTGTTGCACAGTCCCAGCTCAACGAAATAGGGCTAAACTTTGAGGTACTTGCAGCGCTTGTGGCGGAGACCGCAGAAAAGGCCATTGACATAGGCCCGACCAAAGCTCAGACTGGCCCGGCTGCCCGAAAAGATCAGGAAGTCATTGACAAACATTTAGAAGTTTTGGAGTCACGCCCGGAAATAAAGTCAATCTATCAGCAGTTGAGTAACTTGATCGGAAATTCGCAAAAAGACGATTGATACGCCTCATCAAATATGACTTTATCGGCTTCCTGCTGGCCAGCCGTATCCCCAACCTCCTCATAATCGGGAGTACGCAATACCTTACTGCCATCTTTCTGGTTTCAGATTTTGGACAAAAAAAAGCCTCACTGACTTCACTGGGTTTTTTTATGATGGTGGTAAGCACACTGCTCATCGCGGCGGGAGGATACATCATCAACGATTATTACGATCAAAAAATCGACATGATCAACCGGCCAGACAAGGTTGTGGTAGGCACGCTATTTAGGAGAAGGCTGGCCATGGCAGCCCATTTTTTACTTTCGATTCTCGGTATTGTTTTGGGTTTCTACATAAAGCTTGAAATTGGGCTCATTCACATCTTCAGCACCTTCTGCCTCTGGTATTACTCCAACTCACTTCGCAGGCTTCCACTGGTGGGCAACCTCATTATCGCCTTTATGGCGGGTCTGGCATTGCTCCTCGTACCTGTTTTCCTCGGAAGAAATGAGCCTGTTGTTTACATCTATGCCATTTTTGCCATGTCCATCATTCTCATCAGAGAAGTGGTAAAAGACATAGAAGATGTAAAAGGAGATGCCACATTCGGTTGCCAATCCATCCCTGTAGTCTGGGGCATAAGAGGAGCTAAGGTCTTTATATACATTGTGATCCTGGGCGGTTCCTTATTCCTCCTTTCTTTTCTTGTAGTGATTGACAATTGGCATGTGCGTTACTACTTCCTTAGTTTGCTGCCATTATTTGGATGGTTTGTTTTTAAACTTGCAGTAGCAGACAGGAAAAGTGAGTTTGAGGGGCTGAGAAGCTTCACCAACCTCATCATCCTCACAGGACTTATTAGCATGCTTATCATTTAAACCCATGGGTAAAAACATCGCAATCTTCGCCTCTGGTAGTGGCTCAAACGCTGAAAACATCATTCTTTCCCAATACTGCACTGACCTTACGGTAAAAGCCATTTTCTGCACCAATCCAAAGGCTTTCGTAATTGAGAGAGCGAAAAAATTGGATGTCCCTTGCGTGGTGTTTAGCCGTGAAGAATTCAAATCCGAAGACTTTCTCAAAACTCTTGCCGACATAGATTATATCATATTGGCGGGCTTTTTATGGAAAATCCCTCAATATCTGGTAAACGCTTTTCCCCGAGAAATCATCAACATCCACCCCGCCCTGTTGCCAAAGTTTGGCGGCAAAGGCATGTACGGGTCTCATGTGCATGAAGCTGTAGTTGCCAAAGGAGAAACCGAATCTGGAATCACCATCCATGTGGTAAACGAAAACTATGATGAGGGGCAGATTATATTTCAAGCCAAATGTCCCGTTACCTCTACAGATACTCCTGATACTGTAGCAGAAAAAGTACACCAACTAGAATACGATCACTTTCCGCAAATAATCGCGCAATACATTGAGAATCAGGGCTAATAAAAAGACATATCTTTTTACTTTTGCGCCTTGATTTCGGGGCAACTCAGCATATAGGGTTCCCCCAACTGCCCGATCATTTTATCAAACAAAAAGCATGAGCGAAGTAAAAATCCAATCCGCACTAATTTCTGTATTCTACAAAGACGGTCTTGACCCGATAGTAGAAAAACTCAATGAACTTGGCGTAAAAATCTACTCTACAGGAGGAACCCAAAGCTTCATTGAAGAAAAAGGCATTCCCGTTACAGCTGTAGAAGATGTAACGGACTACCCGTCAATCTTTGGAGGCAGGGTGAAAACACTCCACCCAAAAGTGTTTGGCGGAATCTTGTACAGAAGAGGCCTGGAAAGCGATGAAAAAGAAAAGGACACATTCGATGTGCCTGCTATTGATTTGGTGATTGTGGATCTGTATCCTTTTGAGGAAACTGTAGCAAGCGGAGCAAGCGAAGCGGACATTATTGAAAAGATCGATATTGGTGGAATTGCTCTCATAAGAGGTGCTGCCAAAAACTTCAAAGACGTGGTGATCGTGAGTTCCAGAGATTATTACGGCGACCTTCTTGATCTTTTGCAAAAAGAAAACGGATCTACCGACCTGGCAGATAGAAAACTATTTGCCACACGTGCTTTTGACACATCGTCACACTATGATTCAGCCATTTTCAATTATTTGAATGGAGAAGAAAAAGTGCCTTCCTTTAAATTGAGTGCGGGCAAAGGAAAAGTACTGAGGTATGGAGAAAATCCTCATCAAAAAGGAGTTTTCTACGAAGAATCAGACTCCTATTTTGATCAGATTCACGGAAAAGAAATCTCTTATAACAATCTGGTAGATATCGAAGCTGCCATTCAGCTCATTGCCGAGTTTGACGACACAGCTTTCGCCATATTGAAACATAACAATGCCTGCGGAATAGCAACCGGCAATAGTGTAAAAGACGCTTACGACAGAGCTTTCGCAGCAGACACCACATCTGCTTTTGGTGGTGTATTGATCACCAATAAGGAAGTGGACAAGGCTGCCGCCGAAACCATGAATAGTTTGTTCTTCGAGATTCTGTTGGCACCATCATTCACAGATGAGGCTTTGGAAATCCTAAAAGGAAAGAAAAACAGAATACTTCTTATTCAGAAAAAAACCTGGGATAGAAAGTTGGTTCACAAAAGCATGCTAAACGGAACTTTGGTTCAGGATTTCGACAATGTAACCGACAGCAAGGATGGGCTGAAAACAGTGACTAAAACAGCTCCTTCAAAGGCAGAAATTGAAAACTTACTTTTCGCATCCAAGGTTTGTAAGCACTCTAAGTCAAACACCATAGTCCTGGCAAAAGATGGTCAGTTACTCGCCAGCGGTGTGGGCCAGACTTCTCGTGTTGATGCATTGGAACAAGCCATCGAAAAGGCCCAGAAATTTGGATTTGACCTGAAGGGAGCCGCAATGGCATCTGATGCTTTCTTCCCATTTCCGGATTGTGTAGAGATCGCAGATAAGGCAGGTATCTCTTCTGTAATACAGCCGGGAGGTTCAGTAAAAGATCAGCTTTCGATTGATTACTGCAACGATCACGGCATTTCTATGGTATTCACCGGCACTCGTCATTTCAAACATTAGAAAAACTACTGTTTTACAACTATATTCGTAACTTTCCGCACCTTAAACTAGCGCGCATAAAATGGGTTTTTTTGATTTCTTCAACAGTGATATAGCTATCGACCTTGGAACAGCTAACACTTTGATTATCAGTAAGGATAAAATTGTTGTGGACGAGCCGTCCATCATTGCCATCGACAAGCACAATAACAAAGTGTTGGCAATCGGGAGGGAGGCTATGCAGATGCACGAAAAAACCCATGAAAACATCAAGACCATACGTCCGCTAAAAGACGGTGTGATTGCTGATTTCCATGCTGCAGAGCACATGATTCGTGGCATGATCAAAATGATCGAGTCAGCTAACAACAAGTTTTTGCCTTCTTCTCACCGAATGGTGATTTGTATTCCTTCCGGCATCACCGAGGTAGAAAAACGTGCGGTACGAGATAGTGCAGAGCACGCCGGCGCTAAGGAAGTTTACATGATCCACGAGCCTATCGCTGCGGCGATTGGTATCGGCATCAAGATAGAGCAGCCGATCGGTTCCATGATTGTGGATATCGGAGGGGGTACCACGGAGATTGCCGTCATAGCTTTGAGTGGTATTGTTTGCGACCAGTCTATTCGGGTGGCAGGTGACTCTTTCAACAAAGACATTCTTGACTATATGAGGCGTCAGCACAATCTCCTGATAGGAGAAAGAACGGCTGAGCGAGTAAAAATAGAAGTCGGTTCCGCACTTACAGAACTAGACGATGGCCCAGAGGATTATGAGATCAGAGGTCGCGACCTGATGACCGGTATTCCTAAGGTTATCAAGATTTCCTATTCGGAAATTGCTTTCGCTATTGACAAATCTGTTTCGAAAATTGAAGAAGCCGTACTCAAGGCTCTTGAAATATCACCGCCCGAGTTGTCTGCGGACATCTATGATAATGGAATCTACCTCACAGGTGGTGGTGCCCTATTGAGAGGACTAGACAAAAGGCTGGCTATGAAAACAAAACTTCCAATCCACATTGCCGAGGATCCGTTGAGAGCCGTGGTGAGAGGAACGGGGTTGGCTTTGAAAAACCTGAATAGCTACAAGCCTGTATTAATGACGTAGGCTTAAATGCAGAATTTATTAAACTTCCTTTATCGATTCAGAACCTTTGGTTTCTTTCTGGTCTTGGAAGGATTTTGTGCCTGGCTCATTATTTCTTACAATCAACGCCAAAACGCGGCTTTTCTCAACTCCTCCAATGCGGCTATAGCCAGCATCAGTAGTTTCACGCATAATACTGCCAACTATCTCAACCTTTTGCAGGTAAACAAGCAGTTACTAGAAGAAAACGAGGTTTTGAGAACACAGCTCGCCATGAGCAACAAGCGAAGCTATGCCATAGATACGTCCCTCAGAAAATACGATTTCATAGCTGCTGAAGTCATCAATAATACCTACCAGAGAGACCAAAATTTCTTTACGCTTGATGGAGGTCATAACGTGGGTATTGAACCCGGGATGGGTGTTATCGCCAGTAAAGGAGTAGTAGGCAAGGTAAAATCCGTTTCTCAGAATTTTGCTACGGTGATATCTCTCCTCCATAGGGGTCTGCTGATATCAAGCAACCTCAAGTCTTCCAACACACTTTGTACAGTTCAGTGGGATGGTGTGTCTCCATATGAAGCCGAGGTGAAATACATCCCCCGCCACATCAGCTTGTTTGAAGGTGATAGTATCGTTACATCAGGATTTAATTCTGTGTTTCCTCCGGATATTTTGATCGGAACCGTGTCATCTTTCAATTTAAATATTGAAGATGCTTTCTATGAAGCCAAGGTCAAACTGGCAGTTGACTTCACTTCTTTGAATTATGCCTTTGTGATCAAAAGTCAGCTCAAGGAAGAAAAAGATAGTCTGGAATTAATAACAATAGAAGGCCAATGATCAGGATAAACTACACACGCCAGGTCCTTCACCTGGTGGCCTTTTTGCTCATACAAATACCCTTGCTCCACCGATTCATCCTTTTCGATGTGGCATTCGGGTTCTTTTATGTAGGCTTTATTTTATTTCTCCCCCTTGGGGTAAACCGAAACATCACCATGGTCATAGCCCTATTGAGCGGTCTTTTAGTTGATGTTTTTTCTAATACTCCGGGAATTCATGCGTCGGCATGCGTGTTTTTAGCTTTAGTGAAGGATTATTGGTATCTGGCAAGTATCGGCGACTATGAAGAGGATATTAATATTTCATGGAATCACCTGAAGCTATGGGGCAGTGTAAAGTTCCTGATCCCGCTGATATTGGCTCACCATATCATCATTTTCACCATCGAAAACGATGGGCTCAGTGGGTTCTTTAGTTTGATGAACAAAATTTTCCTCAGCACCTTGTACACTTTCGTAGTTGTATTCACAGTTAGTTTGCTGATTTCACCAAGAGAAAGGAGAATGTAATGAGTAGCAGAAGTATCATCATTCAGGCCATTATTCTGATGACAGCCCTTGTCTTTTCGATACGGCTGTTTTCCATTCAGGTGGTAAATGATGACTACAAGCTAGCGGCTCAAAACAACATCGTACAGAAAATTGTGGAGTATCCATATCGGGGACTTGTCACCGACAGAAACGACAATCTCATCGTTTACAACACTCCAGTTTATGATCTTATGATCGTCCCAAAGGAAGTAAACCTCGAAGATTCTGCTCACATCTGCGGGCTTCTGGAAATTGATCACGAATCATTCATAACCAAATACTCAAAGGCCAGGAAGTATTCCTCAATACTTGCATCCAAATTCATCGAACAAATCCCCAACGAAGAATTCGCAAGAATTCAAGACCAACTGGTTGACTTTCCGGGATTTTATGTGCTGCCCAGAACGGTGAGAGCGTATCCCGAAAACACCCTGGCAAATGCGCTCGGTTATGTCAGAGAAATCAGCAGGTATCAACTCAACCGCGACACTTCAAATTATTACAAACCCGGTGACTATATCGGGATCAAGGGCATAGAACTGCAATATGAGGAAATCCTCAGAGGTAAACGCGGGCTCAATTACAAGCTTGTGGATGTGCAGGGAGTGGTAAAGGGTTCGTTCAACGATGGAGAATATGATACGGCTGCCATCCCAGGTCAGAGTATAAAACTAACAGTGGACTCTCAGCTACAGCAATATGCAGAAACGCTAATGGAGGGAAAAGTAGGCAGTATAGTCGCCCTTGACCCGGCTACAGGCGAAATCCTGGCTTATGTTTCGGCCCCCTCTTACAACCCAAACCTACTGAGCGGCAGAGGACTAAGCACAAATTACGGCACGCTGCAAGAAGACAGTCTCAAGCCCCTCTTCAACCGCCCCATCCAGGCCATGTATCCACCAGGATCTATGTTTAAGACTGTGCAAGCCCTCATCGCTATGCAAGAAAAAGTGGTGGGGCCATATGAAAAACTGATGTGCGACTACAGCCCGATGGGAGACCATGCTCCTCTTGGTTTGTATGACGTTGACAGGGCTATCACTTTGTCTTCCAACACGTTCCTCTACAAGATTTTTAGACGCGTTATTCTCCAGGAAGAAGATGACAACATGTACATTGACTCGCGGATTGGTCTGGAAAAATGGAATAACTACATTTATGAATTTGGCCTTGGCAATGCGCTGGGTGTTGACCTCCCAGGTGAAAAGTCAGGAAATATACCCACCGTACGATACTATGACCGAGTCTACGGCGCTAATCGGTGGAAGTTTTCCAACATTTACTCTCTGAGCATTGGCCAGGGTGAGGTGCAGGTGACACCACTCCAAATGGCGAATCTGGGAGCCCTACTTGCCAACAAAGGGCATTACTACACCCCACATATAGTAAAGGAAATTAACGGTGTAACAATCGCTGGAGCAGAGAGAAAAAAAGTAAGCATTGATACGGCATATTTCGAGCCGGTACTACAGGGTATGTCCAACGTGGTAAAGGGAGGAACGGGTTTCAGGGCGCGGATATCGGATATTGAAGTTTGTGGAAAAACGAGTACTGTGGAAAACCCTCATGGCGAAGATCATTCCGGTTTTATGGCTTTTGCCCCAAGGGAAAACCCACAGATATCGGTGGCTGTGTATGTAGAAAACGCCGGACAGGGGGCACGTGCAGCTGCAGCTACAGCCGGGCTTTTGATAGAAAAATATATCAAAGGCGAAATCACCAGACCATGGATGGAAGCCTATGTGTTAAGAGGTGATTTTTCTGATCCCAAACCGCAGAAAGTGGTAAAAAAAGATACTGTTAGTAAAGACTCAACCAACTCCAATGAGGGACAATCTACTAGTCTATAAAGTTGACTGGCTGACCATAGGCCTTTATCTGGCGCTTGTTTTGGGTGGCTGGCTCAACATCTATGCGGCAGATTTTGACCCTGATCAAAATGTGGGCATCTTCAGTTTGTCTATGAGCTCAGGGAGGCAAATCATTTGGATGGGCACTTCCATTATGCTAATAACGCTCATCATGCTTCTGGACTACAAGTTTTATCACACCCTCTCCTACATTTTATATGGAGTAATGATATTCTTCCTTATCGCGGTGCTCCTTTTCGGAGAAGAAGTGGCCGGCTCCAAATCATGGTTCGAACTGGGGGCCTTTAAGTTTCAGCCCTCAGAATTCACCAAGTTTGCTACTGCATTGGCTTTAGCCAGGTTTTTGAGCGCTACAAACAGAAAAACAGATGACTTGAAATCTCAGGTAATCGGATTTTTGATCTTTGGGTTTCCACTCGTACTTGTCATCCTCCAGGGAGACCTTGGTACGGCCATGGTTTTTGGCAGCTTGATATTGGTGATGTTTCGTGAGGGTATGCATCCGGTGATACTGATAGCAGGAATCGGAATTGTAGCACTGTTTCTACTTACACTTTTAGTCAACCAAACGGTTCTTTTTATTGGGCTGGTAGTGGTCATGATGTTGCTGATCGGTCTGGTAGCCAAAAACCCAAGGAAAATTGCCATGGTTGTGGTAGGGAGCGTACTAGCCGCTGGGTTTATCGTCAGCGTGGACTTTATCCTTACAGATGTGTTGAAGCCCCACCAACAGAAGCGGGTGATGTCGCTGATAAACCCTAATGCAGACCCACTGGGCATTGGCTGGAATGTAACCCAATCAAAGATCGCCATTGGTTCCGGCGGGCTGACGGGAAAGGGTTACCTCGAGGGCACACAAACCAAGTTTGATTTTGTGCCGGAGCAAACAACAGATTTTATTTTTTGTACGATAGGCGAAGAGCAAGGGTGGATCGGGAGTTTCTTGCTTATAGCAGCATTTTGCGGACTCTTTTTGCGTCTGGTTTTTCTTGCCGAACGGCAAAAATCAGTTTTTGCGAGAATTTACGGATATGGAGTGATGTCTATCCTGTTTTTCCATTTCGCTGTAAATATCGCCATGACGATAGGCCTTTTTCCTGTAATAGGCATTCCGCTACCCTTCTTCAGCTACGGAGGGTCGTCACTTTGGGGCTTCACGGTTTTGCTATTTATTTTCCTGAAGCTCGACGCTCACAGGATGCAGGTACTGCAACGGTTATGATTATCTGAATTTCCTAAAAACAACTTTGAGCAACTCCTTCACCTCATCGCTGTTCATATCCCATTCATAGTTGCGGGCATACTCCTGAACCAAAATTTCTACTGCCTCATCAAAGGACTCACACTCCTCTATCCGATCGATGGCATCAGCAAATTCATCTTTGTCTCCCTCAAAAAGATCATTGATAAACATGTACCTGTTGTTGACCGAAATCGCCTCCATGATGGAGGTGACTTTCGATTGCTGATGGTGATCAGCCAGCGTCACGCTCTCTTCCCTTTCAAACTTCTCGTTGATGGTTTTAGTCGTTTCATCTGCCAGTTTTTGGTTCAATGAAACTTCATCTTCTTCTTCAAAACCCCCAACATCAGCTACTGTCTCCGGTGCTATTTCCTCCTCCTGAGATGCTTCAGGCTCCAGACTATCCTCCACATCATCGGCAGGTTCTGCGGCTATCTCTTCATCCTGTAGTATAGGTTCCTCGTCAGCCTCCGGCTCAAGTACTTCTTCCTTTGTCTCTGATTCCAATTCCTCTGAGTAGGACTCTTCAGCTTCGGCCACTTCCTCCACTTCAGTTTCCGACTCTGGGTCAAACGCCTCGGCTTCATCATCAGAAGTAGCTTCTGCCGCTACCACTTCTTGCTGCGATTCGCTGACATCCTCCGCCTTATCCTCTTCCGCTTCGTCCTCAGGTTCATCATCAAAATCATCAACCGTCAAATCCAACTCTTCCTCCTCTGGTGCCGCCTGCTCAGGTTCTGCCGTTTCTTCTTCAAACAGATCTCCCATGGTTATTGGCTCTATTTCATTGAGAATAGATAGCTCAAATCCAGCAATCTGCTCCACATCCAACGAGTCAAAAAAGGCACTGGAATTGGTCCCAATTTCTTCAGATGACTGACCAATGTTTGACTCCAAAAACTGTTCAATATCTGATTTAAAAACCTTGATGTATTTTAAGAAATTTTTAACCGACTTTTCTGACAGGTTGGACTTTCGGTCAGCAAAACTTTCCTTCAGAAAGTCAGCAGGATTAGCGAGCAAATGCAATGTTTCCCTGACAGCACTCTCCAAAAGAGGTTTAAAGCTTTCTTCTTCTATTTCTATTTTTTGAGACACAGTGTTCATAAAGGTTCTTAGCACCTTTCTTACTTCCGCATCTTTAAAGTTGAAAAACGGGCTCTCCAACCTTTTCATTTCGTCCTGCCATTGGTTGAAAAGCGTTTTAAGAACGAAAAAATTAACCTGCTTTGAAGGAGTCAGACTGATGATCTCCTTACCTGTAATTACATCATTTTCCTCGAAAAATTTATCGATCACATTATCAGCGAACGAGCCACTGTACTGATCAAAAAAAGAATGGTTAAGTTTCTTTTGCATTATTGAAAGTTCTAAGAAATGCTGTGGCGGTATCTGAAA
Organism: Cyclobacteriaceae bacterium; assembly: GCA_039944535.1. Classification (GTDB taxonomy): domain Bacteria; phylum Bacteroidota; class Bacteroidia; order Cytophagales; family Cyclobacteriaceae; genus JAMZMI01. The sequence goes on along the minus strand of JBDUYP010000007.1, from coordinate 237,451 downwards.
ATCCGCTAAGTAAAGCTATTCATTGCGGTTCTAAATCTAAAGGACTTGATCAAGTTTTGGCCACTATGCCTGCCGAAAGGATTTTCAGGCAAACAATGCCTTCTTATCAACCTGATTGGACTGACCAGCTCAACTATTGCATCTAAAATTCGATCACAACTACCAAAGCACATTCAAGATGTTTAATTTGGATGTTTAATTAAAAATTAAAGTTGGCTTCATGCGAAAACGAAGCATCATCCCGTTTTTGGCCCCCGGCAAGTCTTTGATCTCATTAGTAATATGTTTGTAGAACCCAACGTAAGTCATCTAAGCTCCCGAAACGGATGGATAGAGGTAGTCTGCGGCTCCATGTTTTCAGGAAAAACCGAGGAGCTCATCAGGAGGCTAAACCGCGCAGTGATTGCCCAGCAGAGTGTAGAAATCTTCAAACCGGAGGTAGACAAGCGCTATTCAAAAAAGAAAGTGGTTTCGCACAATGCCAACGAAATCCACAGTACACCAGTCAGCTTTGCTAATGATATTTTGCTGCGGTCGGCAGATAGTGATGTGATCGGTATTGATGAGGCGCAATTTTTCGATGCAGAAGTAGTGAGTGTAGCCAACAAGCTTGCCAATCAGGGAAAACGTGTAATTGTTGCCGGACTGGATATGGATTTTATGGGTCGTCCGTTTAAACCCATGGATGAGCTTATGGCTATTGCCGAGTACATTACCAAAGTGCATGCTATATGTATGAATTGCGGAAAAATTGCCTCTTATTCTCATAGACGGACTAAATCCAACAAAACTGTCGTTTTAGGAGAGAAGGATGTTTACGAAGCACTGTGCAGAAATTGTTTTTATGAAAAAATGGATCATTAGTATTGTATTGATCATGGCTTGCATTAGCCTGCAAGCGCAGAATATTGGCATTGGATCATGGAGAACGCATTTCAGCTATCACAATGCCAGGCTCATCACTACCTCGCCAACCAAGGTTTATTGTGCGGTTGAAAATGGCCTTTTCTCTTTTGACTTATCAGAAAAAAGCACCAACAAAATCACAAAAATCAGCGGCCTTTCCGGAGCAGGCGTGAGTGCGCTCCAATACAATCAGGAGTCCAATGTGCTCGCCATAGGCTATGAAAGTGGCCTGATCGATCTTGTGTTTGAAAATGATATAGTCTCCATCCGAGACATCTATTCGCTCCGTGAAGAATTTGACAAAACGATATTTGACCTGGACATCTATGACGGGATGGTCTATGCCGCTTCGAACATTGGCGTCATTGTGATCTCACTGGAAGAACAAGGCATAGTAGATAATTTCAGATCCATTGGGGCCAACGCTGCTGACATCAGTGTGTTTGAGTTACTTATTTCTAATCAAAGCCTATACGCAATTACCGGCGATGGCATACAGGTAGGCAGTCTCTCTGACAACTTGCTGGACTTCAACAACTGGACTCCTCTCGACCTGGACCCAACCATGGAATACCAACATCTGAGTGCGGCAGAAAATCAGGTTTTTGTCTCTGTTGACAAATTGAATCTGGCCCAAATAGCAGGTGACACCCTCCAATCCATTGCCTTTTTGGATGAGCCTATAAAAAAGCTGAAAACCCTAAACGATAAGCTAGGCATACTGCTTGGGTCGGAACTATTGTCATTTGATCCTGCGAGTAATGTCGGCGATTTGGTGTCAGTAAAAGTTTTGGGCAATGCCCAAGACCTTAACGATTTTGCCAAGGATGGCTCCTGGCTCGCCGATGGCTCTCTGGGTCTACTGGATGTCAATGAGACGCCCGTGGTGCCAAATGGACCACTGTCTGATAACATCACCAATATCAAGTGGGTAGGCGGCAAGGTTTACGCCTTTTTCGGGCCCGAACCGGAGACATTCGCCGGAGATTACGATTCCCTAGGCTATAGCAGCTTTACTAACGGCAGCTGGGATTACACCCAAATCGATGGGTTTTATAATATCGTAGATGCAGAGCTGTATAGAGAAAAGCTTTACTTCGCATCTATGGGGCAAGGGCTCTACAATGCCACTGATGACATGCTGCTGGACGAGACTAACTCAGGCCTAAGCCGTGATATCGGCAATAGCGGTATTTTGATCAGTGCGCTGGAATCCAATGGGTTTTTGTGGGCCACATCATACAACAATGAGAAGCCCCTCCTGCTACTGGATAGTGAAGACACATGGTTCAGTTACGATCATTCACTGATTGGCACGACTACACCTACTGATCTGGATATTTCGCCAGGCGAAACGGCCTGGGTAACCAAAGAACAAGGCGGTATCACGCTTTTCAATACAGAGGAAACGACGGTAAGGTTTCTGAGTGAAACCGATGGCCTCCCTTCTAACCTCATTCATGATGTGGAGCTTGATGTCAATGATGAGGCATGGGTCGCTACATCGGCAGGGATAGTCAATTTTTCTGAGGCGACCTTCATTTCAAACGACATACCAAGTGGCGAGTTGGTCTATGATGAAGCCACCGTTTACAATGAGCTGCCCGTGGCGGCTGTATCCTCTGATGGTGGCGGACGTGTTTGGGTAGCTGGAGAAAATGATCTGGCCGTATATAGCAACAATGGTTTGGATCGATATTTTCTTTTCAACGAAACCAACAGCCCGCTTCCTTCCAACGTCATTTTGGATATGACATACAATCCCGACAATGGGGAAGTGTTCATTCTAACAGATCGTGGTTTGATATCCTACAGGAGTAATTCTTCCGCTCCCAATCCTTCGCACCAGAATGTGAGCATATTTCCCAACCCCGTGAGACCGGGCTACTCGGGGCAGATAGGAATCAAGGGAGTGGTTGCCAATGCAGACATCAAAATCACTGATGTCAATGGAAAACTCATCCGCCAGATCGAAGCATATGGCGGGTCTGGGTCATGGAACCTGCGTGATTATAACAATGCACGGGTAAGGAGCGGTGTTTATTTGGTATTCAGCTCCAACTCGGATGGGTCCGAAACCTATGTTGGGAAAATTGCTGTGGTAAACTGATGCTAGTCAAAACCAAAGGCATCATCATCAACTATATTAAATATCAGGATACAAGCATCATTGCCAGAGCATTCACAGAGGAAATGGGCTACACTTCATTCATTGTAAATAGTGTGAGGAGTGCCAGATCCAAAAAGAGCATTGGGTCATTCCAACCCTTTTCGCTTCTAGATATGGTCGCGTATGTCAAAGAAAACCGCGACATCCACCGCCTCTCGGAGTGGAAATCCTTTCATCCGACACACGAGCTTCATCACAATGTTTACAAGGGAACGATCGTGCTGTTTCTATCAGAAATATTGGGAAAAGTACTGGGCAACCAATCCGATGAAAACCGATCTATTTTTGATTTCCTGACGCAATCGATCATCGCTTTCGACCAACTACAGCACGAGATAGAAAATTTTCACCTCCATTTTCTCCTCAAAATAATCCCCCATCTAGGCTTTGGAATCACAAATGGTGATGAGTTGCTCAGATCCATGGAGCTGGAAAATATCCACAATGAGCCTAAAGTTATCAGCTTGATTTCTAAATTGCTTCAAAGCTCAATACTCGATACAATACCGGCCTCAGGTGAGCTAAGGTTTAAAGTTTTAGAAACAATACTATCCTACTACAACCACCATGATATACATATTGGGGAGATAAAATCCCTAAAAGTGCTGCGTCAGGTTTTCCGATAGTGAAAAAATGATCTTATTTTTGATTGAATCCTACAATTATGAGCCAAACCCTATACTCCGAAATTCCATCTTTGGATCTTGCAGATTTCACCTCTGGTGATCCTGAGAAAAAGAAAGCATTCGTTGAAAAACTAGGTCACGCCTATCAAAACATCGGTTTTGTTGCAATCAAAAACCACGGTCTTTCAGATGAACTCACCTCAAAGCTCTACGCAGCTGTGCAGAAGTTTTTTGCGCTAGAAGATGAAGTAAAACTGAAATACGAACTAAAAGAGCTGGCCGGACAAAGGGGCTACATTAGCAAAGGGAGGGAAAAAGCAAAGGGAAGAAACACAGGCGACCTCAAGGAGTTTTATCACGTAGGTCAACCGGATGAAAATAAAATCGATGAATATCCCGCCAACATTTGGCCGGCGGAAGTTCCCGAATTTAAGGATTTGACACTTGAAGCCTATATCACACTAGAGAAGGCCGGCATCAATATGCTCCGAGCCATTGCCCTGCATCTGGGGCTGGACGAGTATTATTTTGACGGAAAAGTGGCGCAGGGAAACAGCATCTTGAGACAGATACATTACTTCCCCATAGAAAACCCCGATGAAATTCCGCCTGATGCGGTAAGAGCAGCCGAGCACGGAGACATCAATTTGATTACCCTGCTGATGGGCGCCAGCGCGGATGGCTTACAGGTATTGCGACGTGATGGAGAATGGATATCAATCACGGCGCTCCCTAACCAAATAGTGGTTAATGTAGGCGATATGCTGGATAGACTCACAAATCACAAGTTGAAATCTACCATTCACAGAGTGGTAAACCCTCCACGCGAAAAAATGGGGACTTCCCGCTTCAGTATTCCATTTTTTATGCATCCTATTTCTGAAATGGATCTCACATGCTTAGGAAGCTGCGTAAATCAAGACAACCCCAAAATGTATGAAGACATGACGGCCGGAGAGTTTCTCGACGAGCGTCTGAGGGAAATTGGACTCAAGTAGAATGTCCATTACCCGGGTCAGATATATCATCTTTCTCAAAGATGTCTTGCTCCTTTCCCTCACTGCATTCGGAGGGCCCACGGCTCATATGGCCATGTTTTTGGATATCCTGGTCAAAAAAAGAGGCTATCTAAACGAGCAGGATTTGATTGAGCTCTACGCCCTTTGTCAAATCCTACCAGGGCCTACTTCCACCCAGACCATCACTTCTATTGGGTTTAAGATTGGTGGACCGAGTTTGGCTTACCTGACCCTGCTGGTTTGGATGACTCCTGCAGTCACTATCATGATCACTCTTGGTATCATGATGAATGTGTTTCAGGAGATGAACATCTCACTCGAATTTCTAAAATTCATTCAACCCATAGCTGTTGGTATTGTTGCCTATTCCGCATACAGAATCTCCAGTAGCGTGGTTCAAAGCCGAACAGGATTCTTTCTGATGATCGTATCCACGCTGGCAGCTTTCGTATTCAGAACACCATTTGCCTTTCCTATTATGATTCTGGTAGGTGGTTTTGTCACTGCTCTGAAATTTGATAAACAGGAACCTGCGGAAGAAAAACCACACATCAAGATCAACTGGTCCAACTTTATACTTTGGCTCTCTGTTTTGATATTTGCCGCTGTACTGGGAGGGGTTACTCAATTTCTGCCTGTCAGGCTTTTTGAAAATTTCTATAGAAATGGCAGCCTTATATTTGGCGGAGGACAGGTATTGGTTCCGCTGCTATACACCGAGTTTGTAGAGTTTAAGCATTATCTCACCTCGCAGGAGTTTCTATCGGGGTATGGCTTTGTACAGGCTCTGCCAGGTCCGGTATTTTCTTTTAGTGCATACGTTGGTGCCATCAGCATGAGAGACACCAACATCATGATGCAGATCTTTGGCGGGCTCATGGCAGCCGCTGGAGTCTTTCTGCCTGGCACATTCCTCATTTACTTTGTAATCCGCTTTTGGGAAGATTTGAAAAAATACCGAATTGTGAGGGCATCACTTGAGGGCATCAATGCCGTAAGCTCTGGAATGGTGATAGCCGCTACTTTCTTTTTGTTAGAGCCTGTAGAAGCCAATACGGTAAACTACCTGCTCATGATTGGCACAGCATTTTTACTCTTCTTTACCAAGATTCCAACCCCCGTAGTGATCATCGTGGGATTAGTTACCGGAATCATTTTGCAATAAAAAAAGCCGCATCCAATTTCTTGAATGCGGCTTCCATTAAGGTTTCTTCTAATTATTTATTCGCTCTTTGCAGGAGGTGTGATTCCTAGTTTCTTCAAAATAAGGTCAGAAACATCATCTTGCTCTCTGGCATAAAGCAATACATCAAAGCCAGGAGCTCCGGCGCTGAAGATGTGTGTGTAGCCATTTTCTACAGCTATTTGCTCAATGGCATTGCCTATCTTCTCATAAGCAGGCTTCAAAAGATTGGTTCTTTTGGTCATCAAAGAAGACTCAGCATCCTGACTGAATTTCTGAATTGACTGCTGCAACTGCGCTATTTCCTGCTCTTTGTCAGCACGAATCAGCTCATCGTAAGATGCCGCATTTTGCTGATAGTCACCTACAAGAGTTTCATAGTTGGTGTACTTAGCCTGGAGCTGATTCTGAAGTTGCTTTTCATAAGCTTTCAGTTCTGCATCTATTTGTTTCGCCTCTGGCAACAAGCTCAACACATAGTCTGCGTTGGTGTAACCAATTTTCAGCGCTTCCTGAGCAGTAGCAGCCATGGCTCCCATCAGTATAGCTATGATTAATATTGATTTCGCTTTCATATCTAAATTGTTTGTTTTGATTGTCCTTTGTTTAATTGTTTTCGCCATTTGGGTTTTCACCCATCCCCAATTCTTCAAGTACATAATCTGTATAGTCGTGTATCGGGTCTGTATATATCATGACCAAATCGCCTGATTTATCAAAAACGATCTGCAATCTATTATTTTTTGCAACTCTTTCTACAGCATCAAAAACCAAATCCTGCACCGGCTTCATCAACTCTTTTTTCTTTAAGAAATAAAGGCCATCAAAACCAAAAACCTGCTTTTGATATTCTTTTACTTCTTTCCAATTGCGCTCTATCTCCAGTCGTCGTTCATTCTTAAGCTCCTGAGTCAATAAGACCTCCTCTGCCTGTAGTATCGACTCTTTCTCCTCCACTGCCTTATACATCTGCTGTATCTCCTCTTCCCATCCCTGTGCCAGCTTCTGTATCTCTGCTTGCGCTTCTTTGTATTCAGACATGCGGCTCAGCACATATTCTGTATCTACGTAACCAAATTTCTGGCCAAAAGTGAAATGGCTCAAAAAAATCAGTGTAAAAGTGGCGAGTATCGTGAGCTTTTTCATGCGCTATCGTATTTGCTGACCAATAGAAAAATGGAATTGAGGGCCGCTCAAAGTGTTGGTGCCATAAGCCGAATCAAGCCCATAAGCCCAATCCAAACCTAGCAAACCAAATGCCGGCATGAATATCCTCACACCTACTCCCAGAGACCTTTTCATATCATAAGGGTTGAACTCACTGTATTTATTCCAGTTGTTGCCACCTTCGAAGAAAGTAAGGGCATAGATGGTTGCAGACGGATTCAGGGAAATAGGGTATCTCAACTCCATGACAAATTTGGTAAAGACAGTTCCGCCTGTCAGGTCATCACTAGTATCATTTGGAGTGCCCACATCATCAACTGGACGAATAGAGTTATCTTCATATCCTCTGAGACCTATAATGTCAGTTCCGAACAGGTAGTTTTGTCCTGTAAGTCCGCTTCCTCCCAGTGTAAACCTCTCTACTGGCCCCACATCTGCAGGGCCTCCATAAGAGCCCAAATATCCAAAGTGCATTCTTGGAGCCAGTACCAGATTACCTACCAACTTTAAGTAGTAGCTCATGTCAAAGTTCCACTTATGGTACTCCAAATACCTGTACTTTTCACTTGCAGTAGCATTATCATAATCTAGATCGTTAAAGAGGGAATATGGCGGGGTAAAGGATGCGCTCAGGGAAAGTGATGAACCAGTTCTAGGATACATCGGGCTGTCAACACTATTCCTTGCGATTGTCGTGTTAAACGTAAAGCTTGTTGAAATACGATCTTCATCACTACTATCGCTTGATGAGGATGATGTACCCCCTAGGCTAGCAAAAAAGGCTGGAGAGCCATCATAATTTTTATACGCTATAGAATTACTGATCGTAAAATAATCATCCGGCCATCTCACTCTTCTACCCAGGGATACTGCTATTGAAGTTATATCCATTCCACCATAAGACTTCCCTGAAGAATAGTCTATTTGTCGAATTTTGGATTGGCTATATGATACACCAAAAGAGTTTGGTCTTTTGCCTCCTAGCCACGGTTCTGTAAAACTCACAGAGTAGCTCTGATATTGCTTACCATTGGCCTGCAGGTTCACGCCAAACTTCTGCCCATCCCCCATTGGGAGCGGTCTCCACTTTTCGAAGTTTGGAATATTTCTTACTGAGAAGTTGTTGAAAGTAACACCGAGTGTTCCTACGAAACCAAAGGCTCCACCCCAACCTCCTGAGAGCTGCACCTGGTCATTGGCGCGTTCCACGAGCTGCCATTCTATATCTACTGTCTCATCAACAGGGTTTGGTTTAGGCACAGGGTTGACCTGCTCCGGATCGAAATAACCAAGCTGTGAAAGTTCTCTTTGAGTTCTGATCAGATCGGCACGGCTAAACTTCTCTCCCGGAAGGGTTCTAAGCTCCCTCAAGACCACATGGTCATTGGTCTTATCGTTTCCGCTTATTGTCACCTCATTGATAGTGGCCTGCACACCCTCATACATCCTCATCTCTAAATCGATAGAGTCACCCACTACGGCTACTTCCACCGGGTCCACGTTGAAGAAAAGATATCCATCATCCATGTAGAGTGCACTCACATCGGCACCATTTGGATTGAAGTTCAGTTTCTTTTGGATGAGCTCCAGATCATACACATCGCCAGCTTTTACGCCCAAGACCCTATCTAGCTGCTCATCGGTGTATATGTAATTGCCTGACCAAATAATGTCTCTGAAGAAGTACTTATTACCGGGATCTACGGTAATGTCTATATTCATGAATTTTTTATTGATATCGTATATGGTGTCTTGTAAGATCTCCGCATCGCGATATCCCTTGGAGTTGTAAAAGGCAATCAGCAGGTCTTTGTCTTCCTTGAACTCAGAGGCAATAAACTTATTGCTTTTGAAAACATTGAGGTAGACATGCTCCGACAGATACTCCTTTAATTCCTTTCCTTCAACCTTCTCTCTATGCGTAGCAAAATGTCCGAAATTTTTGGGATTAAGAACCCAAAGAGTTTTTTCCAGCAGGTCCTTGACTATAGAAAAACGAACCGACTGTCCCGTCTTTTTCAACTTGGAGCGAAGCTTACCGGTGTGAAAGTGTTTTTCTCCGTAAAAGTTGATGTCTTTTATTTTGACCTTGTATCCCCTATCCACGTCAATCATGATATTTACACTGTTCGCTATTAGGGTATCCTTTACACGTCGGATATCCACCTGAGCGTTTAAGTATCCTTTCCCTTCGAAATACTTAAATACGGCCAGTTCGGTATTTTTTATAACTACATCGGTTAGTACCTTTCCCCTTACCAGGTCTATTTTATCCTTGAGTTCCCCTTCCTGGGTCTTGTTAACACCCGTAAATTCATATTTAGTAAGTCGCGGGCGCTCGGTCAGCTCTATGGTAAGCCACACCTTACCGTCTTCCACTTTGTTGGCATAGATTGAGACATTGCCGATAATCCCCTGTTTCCATAGTTTTTTGATGGCTGAAGAGATATGCTCACCGGGTATTTTAATCTTATCACCCACACGCAAACCAGAAAGTGAAATCAAAGCGTTGTTATCAAGAAACTCCACCCCTTTCACCTCAATATCGGCTATTTCATACTCCTTCGGGCTGGAGTAGTTTATACTCAACCCCTGATCCTGCTGGGTCGCCGAACTGAATTTTTTGCTCAGGCCTATCTGCGATAAAGCTTGAAATCCTACAAAAAGGACAATGATAAAAACCTGAATTTTCCTCTGCATACTAACCGACATTCAACTGCTCGCTAATTTTTCCAAACCGTCGCTCCCTTTGTTGATAGGCAGCAATTGCCTCCAAAAGGTCTTTTTTTCTAAAATCTGGCCATAGAACCTTTGTAAAATAAAGTTCTGTATAGGCCATTTCCCACAATAGGAAATTGCTTATTCTCATTTCGCCACTTGTCCTTATCAACAATTCAGGATCCGGGATACCATTAGTAGAAAGGTGCTTTTCGAAAACATCACTGTTCATTGCCTCAGGGGTCAAAGCTCCTTCAGCTATTTCTTTTGCAACATTTTGTAAAGCATTGAGAATATCCCACCTGCCACTATAATTAAGAGCCAACACCAGTTTCAACCCGGTGTTCCCTTTTGTTTTTTCTTTGGCCTGAGCTAAGCCTTTTTGAGCTTTTTGAGGCAGACCATTAATATCTCCAATGGACTGCAAGCTTACGTTGTTATCCATTAGAGTTGAAATTTCATCATTGATAGTCGTCACCAATAAGCTCATAAGCCCATCAACTTCTGCTTTTGGGCGAGCCCAGTTTTCAGTAGAAAAGGCATATAAAGTAAGGTATTCTACCCCGAGTTCCGCACAACCTTCAGTAACCTCACGAACAGCCTTTATGGCATGCTTATGACCGAAAAGTCTGGCAGCACCTTTGCCCTTAGCCCAACGGCCATTTCCGTCCATAATAACGGCAATGTGTTTAGGTAAATTGTCCAGATCGAGTTGTTGGGTCATCCTTGAAAAAAGCTCCTTTTGGCAAAAGGCTACAAAGTTGCCTTTTTTTTCGGTAACGGTGAATTATTAAACATTTTTTAACGAATTACCTGGCTCTCACTTTCATCAGGATAGACTTGTTGGGGATGTACGGGAAGGGACATGGTATTTTATAAAGCACATACGTAAGGCTAAACCCGGTAAAGAAATACCAGTCATTGTCATTGGGGTTGCCATATTGATAGTCTTTGATATAAATATCCCCCTCACTCACTCCATCCAGATAATCGAAAAATGTCTTACGCACACCAATCTCGCCAGTCAGTGTCCATTGTTTTCCCACGAGGTATTTTACACCCAAACCTACCGGAAGTGTAAATTGAATAGGGTTAAAGTCTTCAAGCGTTGGCGCTACGCCGCTCACCTTCACAAAACCAACACCCATAAAAGCAAATGGAGACCAGTCCAACTCCATGTTGTCACCTCTGTAGTCAAGGAAGTGAAACTCAAACACTGAATGAAATTCAAATATCTGGTGCTCAAATGTTACCTGCCTGTTTTCACCTAATGCATCGATAGGATTGCGATCACTCCCGGCTACTTTGCCATAATTGAGTCCCATTTTTACGCTGAGTACAGGCGAAAAATTCATCCGATATACTCCACCAAAACCAAGCTTTGAGTGTTTGACCTGTGGAAACCTATTTAGATCCCCTGTATAGTTGAAAGCCCCTACCGAACCGCCAAACTCAAGAAATTGGGCTTCTGCCGCCCCCATGGTGAGGGCACAAAAAAGAATGAGAAATATTTTTTTCAATGATTATCTGAATTTCGCTCCTGCTCTAATCCTTGACCCCAATATATAGGTCAGCTTTAAGCTAGTAACGATGTAGAGGTCATTATCTTTTGGATTACCCCTTTGTTTTCCTGATACACTCCCTCCTCCTTGATTTCCATCTACATAATAAGCCACTCCATCTTCAGGGTAACCTATAAGAACAGGTCTCAAATTTTCTCTTGGGGTGTTATCTCCAACGTAAATTGGTTCAGCACTACGGTCGGACATAATCCTGGCCAGCGGGTCTTCAAATTCATTAAGGGCTACATATTCACCACTCACATCATCGATATAATCCGTAAATAAAAACCTGTAACCAACTTCCAGTCCGGCATCAAAAGGGGTTCCCGGTATTCTCATCTTGACACCAATACCGAGAGGAAGGGACACTTGAATCGGACTATAAGCTTTTTTGTTATAGTCTGGCAGATTCTGCCCTTCTGTACCCAGTTTTCTTAAACTGACCCATTCACCTGCCTTAGGTGCAGCAATCGTTCCATTAATATCTGATTGGTAATCATACTTTGGAACTAAGCCTTTTGGATTGTGGTAAAACAAAGCCCCTCCAAAAAATATATACGCGTTCAAAGGTAACCGCACATTTGCCCCTCCATAATTTGGAAGTATATAAACTTCCATTCCTAACTGAAGCTCGTAAATGTCATTTCTGAAACTTAAGTTTCGCTGATACCTACCACCGCTTTCGCTCAATGAAGGGTCTGCAGAATTATCTGCTCCCTGAAGTCTTCCCCAGTTTAGTCCTCCTCTCAAAGCCATGTAAGAGTTGAACTTATAACCCATGTTGAATCCAAAACCCGGTCTGGTAAAACTGATATCGGTACTACCTGCCTTACTTACTGGGGCTAAATCTCCGTAGTAGTTGAGCGCATTTATGTTAAAGCCGGCATACTCATATGGGCGAAAACGACCGCCCACGGCTCCTCCGTGATACTTGGATATTGACTTATTCTTTCTTTTTCTCTTACCATACTTGCTCCGTCGCTGGGCGTCAGAGTCAACAGTTGAGAATAAAAATACAGCTAAAGCTGAAAATAGGATGAAGTTTCTGAGTTTCATATTCCTGACCAATATCCTCAAAAATAGGTAATTGGTAGAATTATGTTAGACAAACGGCCTAATTTCTACGATCAAGACCCCAGGTGAGCTTATTTCTGAGCGTATCAAGGAAAGAACTCCCTCTGACTTTTATTAACCTGGCAGAGAAATCTGCCTTTCGTATGATGAATTCTTTCGGGCTTTCTATGGCCTCTGATCTTGAATCAAGCGATACCAGAAACGATTGATTTCGTGAAGAGTCGATGACAAATTTTAGCTCGCTTTCTTCTGACACAATCAAAGGCCGTACGTTTAGATTGTGGGGACTCACTGGTGTGATAATAAAGTTTTTAGTTTGCGGCATGATTACCGGGCCACCGCAGCTTAGCGAATAGCCTGTTGACCCTGTTGGGGTGGAAACCATAAGCCCATCTGCCCAGTAGGTGTTGAGGTACTCCCCGTTCAGGTAGGCCTTGACCACAATCATGGAAGACGTATCTTTTCTTAGAATGGCAAACTCATTGAGAGCATAATGATCTGTACTGAATGCTTCAATATCGGATTCCAATGCGATAAGGGTACGATCTTCAAACTCGAAATCTCCGGCAAAGTAAGATGCAAGGGCCGGCTCAATATTCTCCTTGGCAATATTGGCCAGGAAGCCCAGTCTTCCCAGATTAATGCCCATTATTGGCAACTGTGTATCTCCAACGTAAGTTAGTGTATTGAGCAATGTGCCGTCACCACCAAGGCTAAATATTGCCTCAAAGGTGGAAAGATCTTCTGATTTGTCGAAAATAGGAAAATTAGCAAAACAGGGCAGATTCAAGCCAGCCAGCCGGTCGGAAATATAGATTTCACGATCTGCTTCAGCAAGCTGAATCAACATCTTTTCGACCATCACCTGTACATCGGTATGAATAGTCATACCATGCAGCGCAATTTTCCCCATATTTTATATTTTGAGATATTTCATGAAGATGTCCAGACGCTCCTGCTCATCAAAAGAGGACTCTGAAGTGCTGAAAGAAGACTCCACCGTAAACCCATGGTTGCCAAATGATGCCACGATTCGATTAACATCTTCAATGTTGATCTTGATTGTAAGCAGGAGTTTTGAAGGGTCTTCCGGAAACTCACTAATGTATGACGTCAGGATCTTGGCATCATTAGACTCAACCAATCTGCTGATTTCTGAAAGTGAATAATCAACGGCATTGAGTTTCAAAGTGAGTATAGCTCCTGGGTTTGCCACAGAAGAAGACTTTGCAAAAGCTTCAACGATATCTTCCATAGAAACGACACCCATATACTGATTGAGGTCATCCATAACCGCTACGAGTTTGGTGTCCTCAGCGCTGGCTACCTTCAACACGTCGTAGTAATGGCTGAAGGCATTCACTTTTGCATCATGGGCCATCAAAGGATAGCTCCCAACATCTCCAAACCTGAAATTCGAATCAAAGAGCATGTCTTCGGTAATGACGCCAAGGAACTTGCCCTCATCACTAACCGGAAGCTGAGATAAACGCAACTCATCCATCCATAACTGTGCCTGACCGATATCATCGGTAGGCTTTAGGGGTGGGATCATATAGTTTATCAGCTCTTTGGCTATCATTTTATTGATGTTAAGATTCCTTTACTAAGAAAGCGTTCTCCTGGGTAATCAGTTCAAAGATTCAATCACTTTGATAGATAAATCTACAAAAAGGTATATAGGGATTTCGATTTGTCACCAATATTTTCGAGCGAATCGATCATATCTTTAATAAATGGGAGCACCTTAGATACCCAATCGAAGACTTTTGGGCCGATCACTTCTATAAACGGGTATAATACAGAGCTTCCTGAAAATTCTTCAGGAATGTGCAGACCAATAGAACCAAAAACCCAAATCACCACGCTCAAGATAAACGCTACTTTAAATGCAGATGCAATGGCTCCTAAGATGTTGTCGAAGAACCCCAAAAAAGTTATATCGATGGCCTTCTTAAGGATTTTACCAAGCAAATTCATCAGCAACACTACCAGTATAAATAGCACGATGAACACCGCGACAGTCAGAAACTGAAAGTATTGGGAATCCTGAAAGAAGTTATTTGAAACGGGTATGGTAAGTTCAATAGCCGCAAAAAGACCGGCGAAAAAACCTATAAAAGAAAAAACCTCTACAACAAGTCCCTTCATGTAGCCTTTGATAAGCCCGAAAATGAAGATCACCACAAAAAATATATCGAGGTAGTTCAATGTCTAGCTTAATAGTTTTTTGGCCAATGTCGAGATCATCTTGCCATCCGCTTTTCCTGCAAGCTTTTTGGTAGCAGCACCCATCACCTTGCCTATATCCTGTGGCCCTGCAGCCCCCACTTGCGCTATCACTTGTTTTACTTCTGCTTCCACTTCCTCTTCCGACATCTGCTTAGGCAAAAACTCTTCGATTACGGTCAGCTCAGCTTTTTCTACAGCAGCAAGGTCTTCTCTGCCCTGCTCTACATAGATGTCATGAGAATCTTTTCTCTGTTTAGCTGCTTTCATTAAAAGCTTCATTTCAGCATCTTCTGAAACCCCATCTGCGGCCCCCTTTTCTGTTTCAGCCAGCAATATCATTGACTTAATGGCACGAAGTGCGGTGAGTCTTTGCTTGTCTTTAGCGAGCATTGCCTGCTTAATCTCCCCTTCTATTTTAGTTTTTAAACTCATAATCTATTTTTTCTAAACAAATTTGCCTTGGAAAATGTGTTAAATGGATGACCAAACTTAGCGTAAACATTAACAAAATTGCAACTCTGCGCAATGCCCGTGGCGGTAATAATCCCAATGTGGTGAAAACAGCAGTCGATTGCGAAAAGTTTGGGGCAGAAGGCATCACCGTTCACCCCAGACCCGACGAAAGACATATCACCTATCAGGATGTACTGGATCTGAAAGAGGTTGTAACCACCGAGTTCAACATAGAGGGATATCCCGATGCACGCTTTATGGAAATAATAGAGCGGGTACAGCCCGAACAGGCAACTCTCGTACCAGACGGACCGGATGTATTGACCTCATGTGCCGGATGGGACACTGTGAAAAACAAAGCAAAACTCACTGATATCATCGCTGAACTAAAATCTCATGGCGCCAGGGTGTCTGTGTTTGTGGACCCGGATATAAACATGGTAGAAGGAGCAAAAGAGGTGGGTGCTGACCGAATAGAGCTATACACTGAGCCCTATGCCGCGCACTACCATCAAGACAAAGAAAAAGCAGTCTCCAACTATGTGCTGGCGGCACAAAGAGCCACCGACTTGGGGCTTGGGTTAAACGCTGGCCATGATCTGGACCTTCACAATCTTGCCTATCTCAAAGCACAAATCCCCAATCTGGATGAGGTGTCTATAGGGCACGCGCTCATATGCGATGCGCTCTATTATGGGTTAGAAAATGTGATTCAGATGTACAAAAGAAAATTACAATGAAATTAAACTTCAGAACATTAGGTGAAGGCCAGCCACTGATTATTTTACATGGGCTGTTTGGCTCTGCTGATAACTGGCAGACGTTGGGAAAAGAATTTGCCAAAAACTTCAGAGTATATCTGGTCGATCTGAGAAATCATGGGAACTCACCCCATAGTGATGAATTCAACTACGACTTGCTTGCAGATGATGTAAAAGAGTTGGTAGATGAGGAAGGCCTGCAAAAAGTTATACTACTCGGCCACTCAATGGGAGGAAAAACAGCCATGACTTTTGCGACGAACTTTCCGGATTTGGTCGACAAGCTCATCTTAGTTGACATTGGTCCAAAAAAATATCCTCCCCATCATGAGAATGTTTACAACGGCTTTCACTCCATTGACATGGAAAGCCTGGCATCCAGAAAAGATGCCGACGATCAGCTATCTAAAACCATTGGTGATTTCGGGGTGAGGCAATTCATTTTGAAAAACCTTTCAAGAAATAGTGATGGAAGTTTTGAGTGGAAAATCAACCTTGATTCACTGACCAAAAATGCACACGAAGTAGGAAGAGCACTTGATCCAGGAGATCGATTTGAGGGTGCAACCTTGTTTATCGGTGGTGCCAAATCAGGTTACATCAAGACCGAAGATCATGATCTGATCAAAAGTCATTTTCCATCAGCCAGAATTGAAATGATTGAAGGGTCAGGCCACTGGGTGCATGCCGAAAAACCGAGGGAGCTTTACCAAATTGTGATGGACTTCTTATCCTAATCCACCAGAGCATGCCGCAAACGACATTATACCTTATCCCCACTTATCTATCAGAAAAAAATGATGCTGGTTTTTTAGCACCAATGGTTTGTGATGTGATCAAGAATACCACGTATTTTTTGGTGGAGAATGTCCGAACAGCACGCCGGTTTATCAGCAGCCTCAAGCTGGATATAGACATTTCTGGTTTGCACTTTGAGATACTGGATAAAAAAACCAGCTACCAAAGCATCTCACAAATACTCAAAACCTGCTCTGAGGGAAACATAGGACTAATATCAGAAGCCGGCCTGCCGGGCCTTGCTGATCCGGGGCATTTGGCCATCAGCTATGCCCACAAAAACAACATCAAGGTGGTGCCGCTACCGGGAGCGTCTTCTATACAGACCGCATTGATCGCATCTGGCTTCAACGGGCAGCAGTTTACCTTTCATGGTTACTTACCAATACAAAAAAACGATCGTGTGAAGGCCATCCAAAATCTGGAGCAGCAAACCCTGAAAACCGGATTCACTCAAATATTCATGGAAACACCCTTTCGCAACATGAGTTTGCTGGATGATTTATTCCAAACGCTTCGCTCAAACACGCTTTTGCATATTGCCAGCGATATTTTCGGAGACCGAGAATTGGTCAAAACCAAAACCATTTCCGAATGGAAAAAACAAAAGATAGACCTTCACAAAGTGCCGACTGTATTTTGCATTGGCCAAATGTCTTAAAATGTGCTGTCTAGTTTTGCGAATCTTCTAAATTTGCTGACTCAAATCAAATTCCAACTATGTCATATTTATTCACATCAGAATCTGTATCAGAGGGGCACCCGGACAAAATAGCGGATCAGATTTCTGACGCTTTGGTTGACCATTTCATAGCATTTGACCCACAGTCCAAGGTGGCCTGCGAAACTCTCGTGACCACAGGTCAGGTGGTGCTGGCCGGAGAGGTGAAATCAAAAACCTATCTGGATGTGCAGCAGATAGCCAGAGATGTGATCAAAAGAATCGGCTACAACAGGTCAGAGTTCATGTTTGAGGCCAACTCATGTGGCATATTATCTTCCATTCATGAGCAGTCTCCTGACATCAATCAGGGAGTAGATAAGCAAGACCCCAAACTTCAGGGAGCCGGAGATCAGGGAATGATGTTTGGCTATGCCACGGCAGAAACCAAAAACTACATGCCGCTGGCTCTGGATCTATCTCACAAAATACTGATAGAGCTTGCAGCACTGAGAAGAGAAAATAAAGACATCACCTACCTGAGACCTGATGCTAAAGCACAGGTAACGATCGAGTATTCGGATGACAATCAGCCGGTGAGGATCGATAGCATAGTGGTATCCACTCAGCACGATGATTTTGATGAGGAGCAAAAAATGCTTGCCAAAATCAAAAATGATATAGTGAGCATACTGATCCCTCGTGTGAAAACCCAGCTAAAACCGGAGCTACAGAAGCTTTTCAATGACGACATCAAATACCACATCAACCCCACGGGCAAGTTTGTGATTGGTGGACCTCATGGTGATGCCGGACTTACGGGTAGAAAAATTATCGTTGATACCTACGGCGGAAAAGGGGCGCACGGTGGTGGAGCATTTTCTGGAAAAGACCCCTCTAAAGTAGATAGATCAGCGGCATATGCTACTAGGCACATTGCCAAGAACCTGGTGGCTGCCGGACTTTGCGATGAGGTGCTGGTTCAGGTTTCTTACGCCATTGGCGTGGTGGAGCCGATGGGACTTTATGTAAACACCTACGGCACTGCCAAAGTAGATATGACCGACGGTGAGATTGCCCGCAAGGTGCTGGAGATCTTTGATATGACTCCATATGGGATAGAAACACGTCTGAAGCTACGCACGCCAATGTATCAGGATGCGGCTGCTTATGGGCATATGGGCAGAACTTCTGAGGTAAAAACGGTAAGCTTTACCGACGGTTCCGGAGAAACCATATCCATGAAAATAGAAACCTTCACGTGGGAAAAGCTCGACTTTGTAGAAAAAGTAAAGGCTGCCTTTAATATCTAAAAGCAGCCTCTATCAAGCTTATTTTATTTTGATAACTTAATCCGCTGAGCCTTTCAGATTAAGTGCCCAGTTGATGAGTGCTTCTTTTTCATCTGCAGAAAGACGTCCTTCGGCATGGGTGAAGGTGTAAATCTTCATTGGCATTTCGCCTTTTTCCACTTCTTCCGCTATCTCTTCCAGTTTGTGATTTTTGCGCTTGAGTGAGTAAGGAATCCACTCCGAAAAATTGAGCTCCTCGCGACCTTCCTCTATGTCGTGAATCACAAGCCAGCTTATAGGCGCAATATTGGCATACCAGGGATAAACAGTTTCGTTTGAGTGGCAGTCATAACAAGCATTGCGCAAGGTTTTGCTGACCGCCGGATCGATCAAAACCTCCTTATGTATATCATTGGGGTTATCCAAAGACGTTGCGGGCTTCTCACCAGGGAAAATCTGAATAAAGAGAAAGATGCCTACGAGCACCACTACGGCGTACAGTAAAATTTTCATTTGAATCTAATTTCTTGTGGATGACAATTTTGAAAACACAATTTAGTAGATCAGCCAATAAATGTGTGATGAACCTTTGAAGATTCTCTGTGCATTTATGCTGATCGGCCAAAACCCAACTATAGGTAGCCAAACCACGCATGTCTAAGCTTCGGCAGGGTCAACTCAAAAAAGAGATCAAAACCCCAGCCGCCACTGCTGAGCCAATCACGCCAGAAATATTACTGGCCATGGCGTATTGCAGCAGGTGATTGTTAGGATCGTGTTTCAGCGCTATCTCATTCGCTACCCGTGAGGCCATGGGCACGGCACTGAGACCCGTTGCTCCTATCAGCGGATTGATTTTCTTTTTGGCTATCAAGTTATAAACCTTCACTGCGTAAACACCTCCGGCAATAGATATAGCAAATGCCACAAAGCCACCAGCGATGATGAGCAAGGTTTCCATTTTCAAAAAGGCATGTGCGGTCATGGTGGCACCTACTGCCAGTCCCAAAAATATGGTGGCGATATTCAGAATAGAATCTGAAGCCGCCTTGTGCAGGCGGCCAGTAGAGGCACCTATCTCCTTGACCAAATTTCCGAACATCAGCAACCCGATTAACGGCACAGAAGAAGGCACGAGCAAAGCCACCAAAGACCCTACACCTATCGGGAAAAGGATTTTTAGCGTCTGCATGTTCTTGATTGGTGTTTTGGAAGGAAACAGCTTGTCCTGCTGCTTCATATTGATCAGAAGTTCTTTTTTGTTAGTGGTGAGCCGTACTACCAGTGGTATGATAACCGGCACCAGCGCCATGTAAGAATACGCGGCTATCGCTATGGGGCCCAGCAGATGAGGAGCCAGCTTGATGGTGGTGTAAATAGCCGTGGGGCCATCAGCTCCCCCAATTATCCCCAGGCTGGCCGCTTCTTTCAGATCAAAACCGATCAATACAGCTGAAATCAAAACTGTGAAAATGCCGATCTGAGCAGCGGCTCCAAAGAACGCCAATCTCAAATTTCTAAGCATCGGGCCAAAGTCAGTCAATGCTCCCACACCCATAAAAATGATGGGCGGAAGAAACCCCGTCTTGATGAGCGAGTAATACACAAAGTTCATGATACCATGTTCTTTGGCTATTTGATACAGCGTCAGGTTCTCGTCAATCTTTTCGACACCCATGCCCCCACCCGGAAAATTGGCAATCAGCATACCGAATGCAATAGGCACCAGTAGCAGTGGCTCATATTGTTTTTTTATCCCTAAATACAGGAGGAAAAATGCGATGAGGATCATCAGTAAAATCTGTGGCTCATCTACAATATTTTGGATGGCCGTCATCCTATAAAGTTTATCGAGTAGATCCACTTAGTTTCCCAGTTTGATTAAGACGTCATCATCATATACTTCCTCTCCTTCTTTGGTTACAATTTCCACAACCGTACCGTCATACGCTGACTTGATGGCATTGGAAACCTTCATGGCCTCTATGTAGCAGACCACATCGCCTTTGGTTACTTTATCACCAACTTTGATGGGCTTTTCGCCAGCATCTTTTGTGAAAAACACCTTACCTTCAAGTGGCGCAGTTATTTCATTCGCTGCACTGGTGGCTGCTGTAGGAGCCGTCTCAGGAGCTGAGGCAGCTTCTGACGGAGCATCTCCGTAGGACACTGTCACTCTGAACTTCTCACCATTTACGTCAACATTGAGCTGAGTAGGCTGACCCTGAGGAGCTGCAACACCCGCTGCGGCTTCCGCTTTTGGCGCTTTCCTTTCAGCCAGATCTGCTTCGAAATCCTTTTTGGCTTTGCCTGACATATATGCCTCATACTGCTGAGGGTGCATGGCATATTCGAAGAGTTCTTCATCATCTTCACCGGTTTCCCAGCCTTTCTCCTGCATCTCTTTGCGCTTCTCTACCAGACAATCCTCATAAAGATTCTGAGGGTTTCCTTCGAAAAATTCTCGCCCCTGCTCTTTGGCCAGTTTTTTCAGTTCATCGCCAATTTCACCTGGCACATTTCCGGATTTTCCCAGAAGCATGTCCCAGGTATTGTCATCCAGCAACGACCAGCGTTCCTTCCCTTTTTCCATCTGCATGACATTGACCAGCGCAGCGTTTTTCACATACTGACTGTATGGTGTCACCAACGGAGGATAGCCCATTTTTGGCCAGATCGTTTCTACCTCATCAAACAGTTTGATGAGCAGTTCGTCCTGCGTAATTGTTGGCTGATTTTTCTTTCCCTTCCATTTATTGAGGCTGATGAGATTTTTTTCCAAATCCGCCATGAGGCTGCCCATCATACCTCCTGGTAATCCCGGCCCAATCAGCAATGAGTTCATGAGCCTATTCTTAGGGTTGATGTAGTAGCCAAGAAAATCATCTATAAACTCCTGGGTCAACGACCTGGTTTGCATGTATGCCTTCATGTTGATGTCTGGTACAGAAAAGCCCGCATCGCGCAGCATGGCATGTACGGTGAGCAAGTCAGCATGACCCGTCCCCCATGAGAGAGGCTCCATGCCAACATCCACATAATCGGCTCCAGCACGGGCCGCCTCCAGCGAGGAAACTATGGAAAAACCAGGGCCGGAATGACCGTGATACTGGACCACAATGTCTTTTTTGGTGGCCTTGATACCCTCCACAATCTTACCGATAGAGACCGGACGGCCTATGCCGGCCATGTCTTTGATGGCAATCTCCTCTGCGCCCATGTCTATGAGCTTGCCCGCCATGTCAACATAATAATCGACCGTGTGGAGCTCAGAGTGTGTAATACACAAACACGTCTGAGATACCATCCCTCCTGCCTTGGCATATTCTATTGACAATTCCAGGTTTTGAATATCATTGAGACCGTCGAAAGACCGTGATATGTCTGTCCCCTGCAGCTTCTTGAGTCGAAACATCAGCTTCCTCAAATCCTTTGGCACAGGATACATTCTGAGTCCGTTCAGTCCTCTTTCCAGCATTTGAGTTTGTATGCCAGCGTCATTGAATGGTTGAGTCCACTCCCGAACCGAGCGATTCGGGTTTTCTCCATAAAGGAGGTTGATTTGCTCAAAGCCGCCTCCATTAGTTTCCACTCTACGGAAACACCCAATATCTATGATTGGCTGGGCTACTTTTACCAGCTGATCCACTCTGGGCATATACTTGCCCGAGGATTGCCACATGTCCCTGTACACCAGGCACAAGCCTATTTCTTTCGACATGATAATGTTATTTATTTTACTTTTTCGACTTTCTTGATTTTACCTTTTCCCTGAGTAATAGTTTCAATGGCGGCTGTAATGGCTGCCAGTTTGTTGGGTTCTATCGATGCAGGTGAGGGCTGAGCCAATTCTTCGGAAACAAACCGGTTGACCAGGCGAATGAGCAGGTTGCCGGTAACAACGACCAAAAAGAGCACTAAGAAAACGGTGATCATACCGATAAGTAAAAGAGATAGTGCTGAAGAAATGGTTGGCTCCATATTGAAAAATTTAACTCCGTCCGGATTTGCTGTTTTTAAAACCCTTCAAGGTAACAATTTCATACAAATAGACGAGTGAAACCATGAAGTAGATTTACCTGTCAGACTGATAAATATCATGGCGTGAAAGAAAAAAGACGGCCTCAACCGTCTTTTAAACTACTAACCAAACCAACCCCTGCTGGTAAAGCAGCAGGGAAAACTATGAAAAACTCTATTCTTTGATGAAGAGACTGATAGCCACACCCCCGGCTCTACACAACTCAAAGTCTATTGATGTAGCACTGGTCACTTCTTTTTCCTCGATCACATAGCCTGTAGGGTTATCCAGGTAATCTGCGTCATCCGAATTGCGATAGATTGTCGCCGAATAAGTTTTATCAGGAGAAAGAAATGAAAAATCTACCGTGGTGGTTCGTGCTTCTTCATTTGTGATGGCTCCCACGAACCAATTTTCACTGCTTCTTTCTTTTCGCGCTATGCTTACATGCTTACCTATTTCTCCGTCCAATACTTTGGTAGTTTCCCAGTCTGTAGGCACGTTTTTAATAAATTGAAAAGCAGGGTGGCCTTCATAGTTTTCAGGTAAATCATTGGCCATTTGCATGGGTGCGTATATGATTAAATACAGGGCCAACTCGCGTGCCATGGTTCCCAGCACTTGATTTCCCGGATTGGTTTTTATCATTATATCAAATACTCCTGGGGTGTAGTCCATTGGGCCGGACAGTCCTCTGGTAAACGGAAGTATGGTTACGTGATTTGGGGCACTACCGCCCATCGCGTTGTATTCCTGCCCCTTCGCTCCTTCTCTGGATACCATGTTGGGGTATGTTCTGCGCTTGCCAGTGTCTTTGATAGGTTCATGTGCAACAATCATGGTCTTATGTTTGGCGCCCATTTCGATTACCCGTTGAAAATGCTGTACGAACGCTTGCCCGTGGTGATAAAGTCCGTTCGGCAGGGTGTCTCCATTTTCTACATATCCGGTCTTGACCGCCTTCATCCCATATTTAGAAAGAAATTGATAGGCCTCCTCTAACTGATCATCGTAGTTGTCTATATCTGCACCCGTTTCATGGTGTCCAATGATATATACGCCCTTGTCAGCCGCATAGCTGCTCAGCTCTTCCACGTCATAGTCCGGGTATGGCTTGCTAAATTCGAATTTGGTGCCGCCACCCATCCAGTTTCCATCCCATCCGTAGTTCCACCCTTCTACCAGCACTCCATCAAAGCCATGCTTTGAAGCAAAGTCTATGTATTTTTTTACGTTTTGGGTGTTGGCCGCATGTTTAGGCCCCTGATGCCAGGTGCCCAGGTTGACAAACATTTCCCACCAAACACCTATATACTTTCCTGGTTGTACCCAAGACACGTCCTCCAATTTGTTAGGTTCATTCAAATTCAAAATCAAATAATTTGTAATCAAATCTCCCGGAGTTTTGCCAATCTGAAGGGTTCGCCAAGGAGTTTTGAATGGAGCCTCTAAATAGGCCTTTGCAGGGTCAGTAGTGCTGTATGGCACCAGCTCACATTTCAGTGCAGAGGAACCATTCCCCCGTAGGATCATACTTGGGTAATCATAAAGTGCAGCTTCATGGATGCTGTAATACAGTCCATCACTGCCTTCAAGGGTCAGCGGTGTATGAACACGGTCGAGCTCACTTAATTGGTTTTTTGCAAATTCATACTCGTATCGATTGCCTGCAAATGCCGGAATCCACCATGCACTGTGGTCTCCTACCATATTAAACTCTGTAAATTCTTCCTTCACGACAAAATCCTGCAAGCCCGCTTGTTCAGGAAAATCGTACCTCAAAGCAAATCCATCATCAAAAATGCGGAAGATGACATTGAGCATCAAACCCTCCTTATTTGTAAAATTGACAGTTAGTTCCTTGTAGTTATTGCGAATAAATCTCTCTTCACCCCATGGCTGCTCCCACGTTTCGTCAAAAGCTGATGTGCCTGAGCCGACTATACTCAGCCCTGTAGCCAGCGAGGACGCTTTGTCTATTTCAAATCCAAGGTATGACGTATCCACAATGGCACGATTCTCATATTTCAACGCATAGAAAGGTCTGCCTTCATCATCCACATCCACAGAAACTGTAAGACCTCCTCCTGGTGAGGCCAATTCCGTCGTGGGCTTTTGCGAACATGAAACGGCAATTATGAAGATAGCTAATAGGGTGATGGCGTTTTTCATTATGTGTTTTACTAGTTATTTAATTCTGATAATTCTAATATGAGTCCCGTAAGGGGAGCCAGGGTAAGGTCATTTTGCAATTTGAATTCCGTACCTGTGATTACATCCGTGCCCAGGGTGAAGCCATTCATTGCCTCCTGAAACCTTTCGAGTGAGACGGTAGAAGCGTCCGTACTATTATTTAACAGTACCATGACTCTTTTACCTTCGTGCTCGCGGCTATAGACGTACACATTGTTTTCCGGCAGGTAATGCTTCAAACTGCCTTTTTGAATTACCTCACTGGACTTTCTAAAATTCAAGAGGTTCTGAATATGTAAAAATGCGGTCTTTTGGTCTTCTGATAAATTCTCATAATCAAAAGCATCTACATCGTCTGATGACCACCCGCCCGGAAAGTCCTGCCTGATGTGTCCGTGATGATTGAAGTTTTCCATGAGTATTTCTGTGCCATAGTAGATTTGCGGGATTCCACGTGTGGTGATGAGAAAAGTAGTGGCTAGTTTGAATCGATCAAGGTTCTTGCCTATGGTATAGAAAAACCGATCCATGTCATGGTTGTCAAGGAAAGTAGTGTTCATCTCCGGCATGTCATAGAGGAAGTCTTTTCCCAATGTCTCAAAGAGGTTTTTCACATCTCCGTCCTCACCAAATGCCTTGTGCACGGCATAGCACAGCGGAAAATCCGTGGTGCTGGTCAGGCCTGTATTGTAACCCTCGGATCCTTGTTTCTTTGGTGCCCAGTATGATTCAGTAGATTCATCGCTCACCCATGTCTCACCCAATAAAAAGAGATTCGGGTATTCCGAGAGCATTCGGTTGGTCCATTGCTGCATTACATTTTTGTCATTGTAGGGGTAGGTATCCATCCTGATGCCGTCAAGACCGGCATATTCTACCCACCAGATGCTGTTTTGGATGAGGTAGGTGGCCATGAAAGTATTGCCGTGATTGAGATCAGGCATGGTGGGAACAAACCAGCCCCTTTCCATTTCGTTCAAGTCACTTTCGGTGGCATAGGGGTCCGATTGTGAAGAGATAGAATGATTGGTAATCTTAAAGTCATCGGCATCATGAACCCAATCCTCAAACGGAGAATCCTTCATCCACCAGTGCTCAAGTCCGCAATGGTTGAAAACCATATCCATGACGAGCTTCATATTCTTCGCATGCAGCTTGTCTGAAAGTGATTTATAGAGCTCATTGGAACCATAGCGTGGGTCCACATTATAAAAATCCGTTATGGCATATCCGTGATAGGAGTATTCGGGCATGTTGTTTTCTACCACTGGGTTGAGCCAAAGTGTGGTTACGCCCAGGCTTTCCAGGTAGTCAAGTTTGGAAATGACTCCTTCCAAATCACCGCCGTGACGCCCGCCGTGAAAGTCCCTATTGGCTCCTTCCATCATGCCTCCAATGCTATCGTTGGCGATATTGCCGTTGACAAACCTATCTGGGGTGATCAGGTAGATAGCGTCGCTTTGATCTACGGGAACGATACTTTCAGTATTTCTGCTTTTTAATTCATAAGAAAGAGAAACACGTTTTGACCCTGGTTTTTTCAATTCTATCTGAAAAGTATGCGCCGTGGCATTCTTTCTTATTTCCAGGTCCACAAAGAGGAAATTCGGGCTTTGCGCCTCATGAACTTTGAGGATATCTACATTTTTGTTCCCGCTCAGCTTGACAGTTGATCCTTGCAGACCCTCTCCTTTGATGAGCAGTTGCACCGTACTTTGATTCATCCCTACCCACCAGTTGGGCGGCTCCACTCTATCGATAGTCTGACTAAGCGATTGGGATGAAAAAAAGGTGGACAATAGAATGACCGCAAACAGTCTGGTATAACTACTCTTCAACATATGTTTTAGGTTTAATAACCGGCAGGTGTCTCGTAAAGACACCTGCCGGAATAGTGACTAGTAACCGTCGTTCTGAAATAGGTTCGGGTTGGCGCTCAAATCCGTAGCTGGTATAGGAAACACCTCCAGATGGTCGGATATAGAAACACCGTTGACGTCACCGCCTTTCCACTCCCACATCAGTTCATCTCCTCCACCGCTGGCAGAGTACTTATTAAATCTGATCAAATCGAGTCTTCTTGTCGCTTCGAAATACAGCTCTCTTCCTCGCTCTTCCAGTAGAAAATCAAGTGTCATTTCTGCATCGGTAATATTTCCGGATGCATCGCCATAGGCTCTCTCCCTTAAGTCGTTGATATAGCCAAGTGCTGTAGCTCTGCTACCATTACCACCCCTCAGCACCGCTTCGGCATACATGAGGTAGGCATCAGCCAGTCTGAACAACGGGTAGTCCGTGTCCGGGTAGGTATTGTTGCTGCCATTAGAACCGCCAGAGGTTATATTGCTGTATTTGGGCGAAGGGTAGCCATTGTCCTCACCAAGGATATCAGGAATATCGCGTGTTCTACCTGCTGTGAAAAATTGCTGTCTGCTATCTGCAGTGAAAGCATCGGGTGCAGTTTCAAATAGCGACACAAAGTTTTTGGTACACCTGATACCTAACCAGCCTCCTGCCATTCCCCAGTCGAGTGGTCTCATGTGACCTTCTGCCGTAGTGTCTTCCTTGGAGAAAATCATCCCGCTGATGAGGAAAGTGGTAGATCCCCAGGACTGACTGCTGGTGCCATCCACCGTGAGAGGAAAGATAATCTCAGAAGATGTATGATTGTCAGCGTTGAAATTGTAGAGGTACTCAGGGTTGATAGAATAGCCGGCATTGATTACAGACTCCATATCTGCCACTACATCATCATAAATGCCTGTCAACTCAGAAGCACCATCGGGCAAATAAACAGGGGCGTTGAGCTTTAGCTTGGCCCGAAGCATCCATAGCGCAGCTTTGTCAGCACGGCCATAGTCCCCTTGACCTGCATCCGCTAAGAGAGGTTCTATTTCATTGAGTTCATCAAGAATGAAATTGTACAGCACTGTAGGTGATACCTGAGAAGGCAATGCTGACCCTACTTTGGTGATCAAAGTTACATTTCTGAACAAGTCAAGTGCGTGCCAATAAGCCATGGCCCGAACGAATCTGGCCTCTGCTTTGAAGGACTCAACTTCACTCAAAAAAGCTTCATCAAAACCATCTGTATGGGTTTCTGTTATCCTTAGAAAATCATTGGCAAGTGCTATGGTGAAATAGATCCTGTAATACAGCACCCGCACGAATTGGTTATCTGATGACCATGAGTTGGTATTCAGGTCCTGGATACCGGCATCTGTCCATCTGATGACTGCCTCGTCTGTAGTGAGCTCCTGGGCTTTCCAGTAAACCCTGATGTAGCTACTGAACCCTTCGTCAGCAATGATCGAAAGATCTCCTGCGCCTGCGGGCCCTTCCTGTCCGGTCAAGGTCAAACTGGCATAGACTTTAGCCAGATAAGAAATATACGCTTCTTCCTCTGCAAAAACGATTGACTCAAGAGCCCGGCCGTCTTTTGGGGTTACCTCCAAATCGGTACATGAAACTGCTCCGATTATGATTGCGATTAGTGATACAATATATTTTTTCATTTTCATTAAGATTAAAATGTAAGATTAACACCACCTGTAAGTGTGATTGAGCGTGGATAGAGGTTCTTATCTATCCCGGAATCAATCTCAGGGTTCAGGCCTGAATAACCACTAAGCGTCAAAAGGTTTTGCCCGGTGAAATAAATGCGAGCACGCATCCATTTGAGTTTGTCTATGGTGTATCCTACCGTGATATTGTCAAGTTTCACGAAGGAGGCATCTTCCAGATAATAGTCTGATTTTAGCTGAGGTTGTCCAAATCGGGTTTCCAATACGGACGTATGCATGTTGTAGGGCAGGTCTCCATTGATTCTCTGAAAATGACCATAGTTTGATGCCACGTTGTTGTACACGTACTGACCGATATTGCTTCGGAATGTAAAGGACATGTCGATGGCCTTGTATCTCATGTTTGAGGTCAAGCCCAGGATGTATTTTGGGTCTGAGCTCAGTCCAGCTACCAAATCAAGCTCGTTGATAATGCCGTCATCGTTTTGATCTACATACATATTGGTTCTGTTGACCAGGTCATATACCGGCTTGCCATCTGCATATATTTGCTCAAACACATTGAATGAGTTCACAGGCTCACCGACTTTCCAGGTCTTGATGGTTTGCCCTACATCTCCATCGATACTACTCCCTGTGTTTTCCTGCTGTGAGTCTTTCGCTCCGGAGAAATCCAGAGATACAATTTCATTGACATTGTATGCCAGGTTGAATCCTAAATCAACAGTAAAATCTTTCGTCTGAACTACAGGGCTACTCAGTACCACCTCGATACCGCTGTTTCTCGTTTTTCCAATGTTGGTTAGAATCCGGTCTTTCGTGTATGTACCTACTGGTGGTGGCACAGAATTGATCAGCTTAGAGGTATTTTTCTGATAAACATCTACCGATCCAACCAGCTTGCCGTCGAACAATTCATAGTCAACACCGATATTAAGCGATGCTGTTTCCTCCCACTGAATATTAGGATCCTGTGCTTCCGGCCGAAGTGTAGAGTAGAACTGATTTCCTAGTTGATATTGTGCCTGAGCACCTGAATATCGATAGGCCGCTATGTAAGTGTAGTCTTCCAGCTCCTGGAATCCCGTCACACCGAAACTCGCTCTAAGTTTCATATACGTCAGAACACCTGATGCAGCGTCCATGAATGCCTCATTGGAAATCCTCCAGGCCACAGCCACAGATGGGAATAATCCCCACTGATTCTTTCCTCCGAATTTGGTGGAACCGTCTCTCCTAAGCGTAGCTGTCAAAACGTATTTGTCTTGCAAGGAGAATATGGATCGTCCATAAAATGAAATCAACCTGTTTTCGAGAGTACGGTAAAGTGGAGATATCACACTACCATCTCCAACAGATGGGTTGTCCAGCCCATAAACATTGGTCACCAATGAGTCAACTGAAAACTTATTGAAGGTATTGACAAAGTTTTGATAGGAGTAACCTCCTGTGACGTTAATATTAAGGTCAATGCTAGGGATGGTGGTTTTGTACTCTCCGTACACTTCTGCCAGCAAGCTTTTGCGCGAGTAGCTCTCTACGCCGTATGAACCGGGAGTATTATCAGTGTTTTCTGATCTAATGTAAGTAGGAGAAAACCTTCTGCGTTCTCCATTTTGCACATCGTAGGACGTGTTGGACACCAAGGCCAAGCCTTTAACATACGGTATGTTATATCTCAGCTCCACACTGGACAAACTCCTGAATGTATTGCCAATTTCCTTGCGTTCTTCTATCTCAGCAACTGGGTTTCTAACGGCCAGAGGGTTGTTGTATTCAAAATATCCCCCATATGCGCTAGCAGAATCGTAAACAGGCTGGGTCGGGTCAAAGCTCAACGCTCCGCCTACCTGATTTGACGAGAATACGTCATCAGTAAATGCGTTTTTAGTGTTGAACTTTACCTGAATGGCATCATTGAGCAGGGATTTGTTCATGCTGTAATTGAGGCTGGTGCGCTTGGTGCTGGAGTGGCGAAGTACGCCTTCCAGTTCCTGATAACCCATCGAAAGCCTGTAACCTCCGTTTTCTAAACCTCCCGACACAGCCACATTGTGGGTGGTGGTAGTGGCATTTTGGATGATCTGATCTAGCCAGTCGGTACTGTCGTCACCCAACTTGTCTTCGTTGCGACTACCATATACTCGAACCACTTGCCTGAATTCATCTGAGGAGAATATATCCACTTCATCCACGAAGGAGCTCACACCTACACTACCGTCATAGGTTACTTTAGGTCTATCTGATGACCCTCCTGATTTGGTAGTGATAATGATAACACCATTGGCTCCTCTGGAGCCATAGATAGCTGCTGCTGATGCATCCTTCAACACGGTGATATTTTCAACATCATTTGGGTTGATGAAATTCAACGGGTTTCTTCCTGAAGAAAAGCCACCGGGATTGAACGGGGTATTGTCCAGGGGCACTCCGTCCACTACGAATAGAGGCTCATTGCTCAAGGAAATGGATGTTCCACCTCTCATTTTCACACTCACCTGGCCGCCCGGCTCTCCACTCTTTGACACGATAGACACACCGGCTACCTTTCCTGCAAGTAGTTGATCTGGCGAGGTGATCACCCCTTTGTTGAACTGCTTTGAGTCCACCTTGTTGACCACACCCGTCACGTCTCCTTTCTCCACGGTACCATAACCAACCACCACTACTTCACTCAATGCCTGTACATCGAGCTCCATGGTAATGTCTATGATTGATTGGGAGCCCACAACGACTTCTTGCGTCGTGTACCCAACGAATGAAAATATCAGCGTACTGTTATCAGAAACAGCCAACTGGTAGTTACCATCCAGGTCTGTAGTGGTTCCGTTCTGTGAACCCTTTTGCAGAATGGTAGCTCCAGGGAGTCCATAACCTTCTTCATCCAGAACCTGACCGGAAACGGTACGCTCCTGGGCATAAGACCATGAAGTAATTGCCAGCAGAGTTGTCATGAGGACAATCCGCGAAATCTTCATCGCCCGAGAATTGAACTTGATAAACGTTTTCATCATACTTCTTATGTCTAGTAGTTATTGCTTAATTATTTTTCCCCGAGTGATCAGGTTTTGTTTGGTTGTTATTTCATAGAGATATATGCCACTGTCCAGATGACCTATGCTCATTTTTCCAGTTGGCCTAACTGACTTATAAACCAAGTGACCTGAAAGGCTGTAGATTCTGATTTCCTCTACATCTGCCACGGACTTGATGCTAAACCCCTCAGTCGTAGGGTTTGGGTATACCTCCAACTCACGGTTGACGCTGGTGAATCCTGTAATGAGGTTGACCGGGTTGATGGTGATATAATTTTCTATTTGCTCTGAGACGTATATTCTAAATTCTCCCGGCAAAAGCTCAATCGGCTCATTGGGGTCAGTTACTGTGATTTTTTCGCCTGTGAAGTAATCGTACCAGTCGCCTGCTTCTACAAAATGAGGGTCTTCTGTGAGGGTTCCTTTTCCAAAATTGCCCACAACAGATATCTTGAGATCAGGGTGGTCATAGTTGATCCATTTTACTGAACCGGTAGATTTCCAATCGAAGTACTGATTGTCGAGGTAATCGGTTTTCGTTTTCAGGTTGATCAGTGATTGGTACATGGCAAACAGCCTAATGCGATCCGGGTCTTCCAGATATTCCCAATGGGTTGGCTTTATGCCCAGCCTGTCATTGTTGAGTTCCTCATCATATCCGGTCTCACCAAACTGCCACACCATCTTTGGTCCGGGCACGAGAAAGAAAAAGGCCGCATTCAACTCTAGTCTGTTTATCAGGTAACCCAAAGGCTTGTTGGTCTTCAGGGCATCCCACATCACACGCTCTTCATCGTGGCTTTCCATATAGCCTACCACTCCCTGACTTGTCCAATCTCTGTCTTCGTGATAGAGCCAAAACAAATTGTCAGAATTAGATTTAGCCGTGCTTCTGTATTGATGGTTCATGTTGCCCCAAAGCATCATCCCTTTTGCGGCAAGTGCTTTCTCCTCAGAATTGTCCGCAAAATGTTCTAAAATGATGTAGGCATCTTCATCTACATCTGTGATATAGCCCGCGTACTTATTCCAGATATTGATACGCGTGATATCATAAGCTCCCCATCCGCCTACATCGCCCAGGGTGTTTTTTTGCGTAAACCCTTTCGACAGGTCAAAGCGATAACCGTCCACTTTGTATTCCTCTATCCAGTATCGCACTACATCCTTGAAATATTCCTGAGTGTAGGTGCTCTCATGGTTCATGTCATAGCCCACATTGTAGTCGTGTTTTGGTGTGATGTTGAACCAAACATTTTCGGCCGTTGGGGGTCCAAAATCTCCGCTGGCATACATTTTGACCATTGGGCTTCTGCCAAAATGGTGATTAAGAACCATGTCAAATATGATAGCTATGCCGCGTTTGTGCGCTTCATCTATCAGTTCTTTGAGGTCATCTTCTGTGCCATAGTACTTGTCTGGCGCAAACATGTAAGATGGGTTGTAACCCCAGCTCAGATTGCCTTCAAATTCAGTGACGGGCATAAGTTCAATCGCGTTGAAACCTAGCGAATCAAAATAGTCGAGCCTTTCTGTGATTGATTTATAGGTTCGCTCCTCAGTAAAGTCTCTGATGAGCAGTTCGTAAATAACAAGATCTTCGCTGGCGGGCTTGTCAAAGTCTGTTACTTCCCACTGATAGTCAGGTTTTCCTGGTTGCAAATATGTTGCCTCCTGTGTTGCATAATCTGAAGGGAATGGAAGTAAACCCGGATACCGGTTTTCGGAAATGATTTCCGGATCATCGTATGAAGAACTTACTTTTTCGGAATAAGGATCGGAAATGGTAATTTCTCCATCTATTAGATATTGGTAAATGTACTCTTGTCCAGATGTCAGGTTTTCTATGGTCAGCCAAAACCGATCGCCATCTTTTTTCATCAAATAATTTTGATTTAGTTCCCAGCCGTTGAAATCTCCAAGCACAAACACATTGTCTTTATTTGGAGCCATCAATACCAGCGTGGCTTTGGTTGGGTCCTCGTCATAATAGTTGATTCCTGTTTTCAGGCCAGCAGGAACAGGGGCCTCTTCCGGAGTAGGTGTGATGCTGTAGGTATGCTTGAAGGAATCGGTATCTGTGCCATTAGTGGCTGATACGACCAACTCGTGCACTTCACCATCGGCCACTACTTCATGATCATACACCAGGCTTGCTGCATCGGTCTCGGTAATTAGCGTTTCGTTATCTAATGTTACCGATATGGTTGCCGCTTCAGACGTGGCAACATCTATGTTGATTTTTTCTCCCGCTTCATAAAATGAGCTGGTTTGGGTAGGTGAGTTTACCTTAAGGGAAAAACCTTCAGGAATGTCAAAAACATGATCTGCTGTTTGTCCATCGGACCAATCGTTTCCTTTGAGAAGAACACCCACCTTCTTAATCTCTGAGGCAGGTTTATTGGTAAACTCTGTAAGTTTTAGGGTAATAGAAAAGTAGATGAGTCCCTGTTTTACTTCTCTCGTAAACTTTGCCTTATTGGTCAAATCCGGATTGCTATCGGCAGGGTTTACATTGGAGGGTACATCTACGTCGGTAAGATCAGGTAGCCACAGCCATAGCCATGCTTCTGATAAATTGGAAAGGCCGGAAGCCGATACTTTATATGATATGGTGATCTCATCTTCCGGAGTAAAAAAATCTGGAGTTATTGTGGGGGTTATTGCTTCCTGCGCTTTTGCAAATAGGACACAAGAAAACAATATGAATATGAGTAAAATTCTATTCATCGTCTGGTTTTAAAAAATGGCCGCCCCGACGGGGCGGCCATTTAATTATAGAATTATTGAATTGTAGCTGTGTAAGTCTCTCCTCTGTTGTCAGTGGAAAGTGTGATGTCATAAGTACCTGCTGCACTTATTGCAATGTTGTCTCCATTGTGAGTTAGTCCTGCCAAATCTCCACCAAGGTTATATTCCCAGGCGTTGTTTGCACGGAACTTAATTTCACCAGCATCAAGCGCGATATTCAGCGTAAATGAGCTGGTTCCTTCAGTCATATCAGCATCGTCGGCCCAGCCATCTCCACCGGTTACTCCAGCTGTAGCGCTACCAATTACTCCAAATGACGCTTTGTCGATTGTTGCTGTATATGAAGCTCCATCGTCAGATGTAGTTACAACTATGTAGTAGAATCCTGCATCGTCGGCTGACATCATAAAGTTGTCTGTGCCAGTCAATACTCCTGAGTTATCAGTTGCAGCTCCAACACCAAGCCATACTCCACCATCTGCTACTTTGAATTCACCCTCAGTGATTTCGATTACTCCGTACCATCTGTATGTAGACCCGTCATGGTTAGGTGTTAATAATGGACCAGTGCTCCAGTCTTCCGGGCTGCCAACAGCTGTTCCTCTAAGACTCCAAGGGTGTTCGGTAGGATCATAAGAAATTTCTTCAGCTTCTCCTGTCTTCTCGTATCCCCATGTAAGGCTCTCACCTTTTCCAGGTGTATAAGTTACTGTCACAGTGAAGTTCGCGTCAGACTCATCGAAAGAGAAATCTGAACCTCCTGCGACAACATCAACCCCAAAATTTGAGTGAATGTTTAACCCTTCTATATCCACTTCAGCATCATCCAGAATATTAGTATCCCAATTACTGTTATACCTAAACTTGAATGCTGTATTCCCAGTTCGGAGTGTAATATCAGTTCCTTCGAAAACCACCCCTTCGGCAGATGCTGACTTCACATCTAATTTCTGTCCAGAGTTCCATGAATCAGCTGTGGCTGATCCTATTATTTCGAAATACCCAACTTCAGTAAAAAAGAAAAGGTTGGTTGTTAAATCTACATGAACGTGGTATAAGCCAGCGTTAGTAATGGTAACAGCTGCACCATCTACTGTCAAATCACCTCTGTTCAGGCTGTAATCTTCATTTCCTGCAAGTGGAGTTCCTTCAAACGATCCACCGTAAGAAGTTGGCTCGTTGTTAGAGTACAGTACAAAATTGAATGAGCCCGCTTCCAAATAGATATAAGCAGCATAGAAGCCTTCTCTTGTCTCTCCGCTCCCTACAGTTCCGGCACCAAGCTCTAGCGCTGCGGCAGGGGTGTCACCTGTAGAAGAACCCAATAAATAAAACCCATCAGATACTACTGGGTCTTCATCGATGATGATGGGATCGTCATCCTCGCTACATGAAATAAAAACACTCACCATGGCTATAGATAGCAGCATGGATAGAAATTTGATTGATTTGTTCATCTTCTTCATTTAGTTAGTTATTTAATATTTGCAATCGTTTTTTTTATGTCAGAATTAAGACTTTCCGAACAATTGGCTTTTCAAATATCAAATTCATAATTGAGTGTCTAATGAAAGCTAAGGGTACATTTGGTTATCAGTGGGACACTGAAATAAGCCGGTTTATCAAGCTCGACTTTCCAATAACCACCCAATTTTTGATTAAAGGGGGTTTTACTAAAGAAGGGAGGTTAACAGATGGTTAACAAGTTATTTTTTTAAGAGGCTAATTTGCCTTTCCTTTTTTGCAGGCGGTTAACACCAATCGGACGATTTGTTAACCTTTAGTTAACCTTTTTGCTGGGCTAACACTGGATCAGACAGATAAAATAAACTCCGTAAGTCCTTTACCGGGATCAGTTTTGATTTTTTTGCGGATACGAGCACGGGATACTTTGATGCTTTCCGGGGAGATTCCCAGAATAGAAGCGCACTCCTGATTGCTCAGATTTAGCCTGATCAAGGCACAGTGCCTCAGGTCATGACTGGTGAGTTCCGGGCATGTAGCAGTAAGCTTGGCATAGAATCCCGTATAGATTTGCTCAAAGTAAAGTTTGAAATCCTCCCAGTCTTTGTCCTGTTTGAAACTTTCGTCGATGAACCGGATAGTTTTGCGAATCTCTGCATTGGAGGCTTTATCGACTGATTTACTTACTTTTTCCAATTGCTCCTTAAGGTGCAGAAGTGTCTCGTTCTTTTGGATGATATTCAGTGTGTGAGTAGTGATCTGTTTGTTTCTATACTCCACCTGATCTTTGAGCTGGTTTTCCTTCAGTTGAAGGTATTTCAAATCAGCATCGGTCAGTGCCTGCCTAGCCTTAAATACCGCTTCATTTTTGTCTAAGAGTTCTTCTTTTTGCTCAATGATATGATTTTGTTGGTCTATGATCTCATTTTTGTGCTTCTCTATTTCTTCGGTGGCCTGAGCCACGAGCTTTTGCAGCCTTTGTTTTTGATTGATCAGGTTGTAGTGATAGACACGTATGGAAATGACCACTATTCCAAAAGCGACCATAACGAACAGCAAAACAGCCCACCAGCGCATATACCATGGACTCAGTACTCGGAAATTGAGCCGAACAGGATCGCTCCATATCTGCCCCACACTTTTGGCTTCCACCTCAAGTGTATAGTTGCCACGCCCTACTCCAAACAAGGAAATGATCTGATTACCTGACGGAA
Organism: Cyclobacteriaceae bacterium; assembly: GCA_039944535.1. Taxonomy (GTDB): domain Bacteria; phylum Bacteroidota; class Bacteroidia; order Cytophagales; family Cyclobacteriaceae; genus JAMZMI01. The sequence continues at coordinate 200,627 of JBDUYP010000007.1, read as the reverse complement.
TGTTCCAATCTTCACTAATACCCAGAATTCTGGTTCTATACTGTATTTCATAGCCCGGATATGTGAAGCTCCTGAACGAGATCTCAAGATTGGATTGGTTTGGTATATTGGCCAGGTCGTTTTCTGTAAATCGAGCCTGATCTCCTATTATAAAGCTTTCAATGACCGGCTTAGGCGTCTTGTGTGTTTGTATAGAAGAAGGATTGAGTATGGCCATACCTTTAGCTGTGGCTACCGTGAGCTCCTGGCCGTCATAATAAAACCCTCTGTGTCGGATCAGCCTGGAGGGTAAGCCGCTGGCAGTGGAGAAGTGAACGCTCCAGTCTCCTTCCGAATAAAAGATTCCCTCATTGGTTCCAATCCACAAGCCCCCGTCAATATATGCAAGTGCTCTGCACGAGTAGTTGGCAGTGCCTGTTTCGCCAAATGTCACCTTACTATCAGAGTAATAATTCCCATCCTGACTTTCTACAATAAGGACTCCCTCATTGGATGCCAAAAAGATCTGGCTCTCGGAAAAGGCTATGTCTTCCACCCTCATATTCTCCGAGATAGAGTATCTGATGTCAATTTTCTGCTTTTCAAACTGTCGTGTGGTGGGGTTGTATCTTGACAAGATGTTTTCCAATCCTCCCCCCGCAATATAAATTTCCCCACTGGGCGCCTGCCTAATGATATTGGCATAAGCATCTTCCAAATGCCTAACCGTTCCAGTATTGTCAACCTCAATGACATTCGTCAAAGAACTGGTCACCCATATTGACTCATTTATGGTGGTGATTTGGTTTATGAAGTTGAAATCTATACCGGCGGCATAGATCTCTTCGATTCGATTTGTTGCCGTAGAATATTGAAAAAGCCTTCCGAGATGGTCGCCTATCCACAAATCTTCGTCCTGAAGATGTATGGCTGTAAAGAAATAATCTTCCGCGAGTTTGACGAGCTCCTTTTCCTTATCTCTACCCTGTTGGAAATACAGCTCCTCTCCGGTAGTGAAATAAAGGCTTTTATCATCATCATAGACAAAAGATTCAATCCGATACTTTCCTGTTTCACCGAATGGTGTGAAAGGGGTCTTTTTCAACAGACCCATGTTTTCGCTCCCTGCTATCCATATTTCATCATTCGTTTCATCGTAGTACAGATCCACTATATCGTTGAATTCCGGACCTTCGAATTTCTTAATCCCGGAAAGGCCTTCATCGAACTTGAAATAATATAACCCACTGTCCCATGTTCCGATAAGGATCAGATCGTTGACACGTTTGACGATAGAAACGCCCTTTATTTCGGTATGTGTTGCAACAAGTTCAATATGCTTGTCGCTATCCACCCTGACGACCACTATGCCATCATTTCCCCCAATGACCAGGTTGTCCCCTTTGAATGTGGCTATCCCTGTGTACTCTTTCATTGGGATATCGATCGAATCAAAATTGTTGCTTTTTGCATTCCAAGACAGGAACTGCCCACTAAATGAGGCCGCCCATATATTGCCAAAAGCATCTTCGGCAAATGAAAACGAACGGTGATAGTTGTAGTTGTTTCCCAGAAGAAACCGCTCTTCCTCCTTATCTTCTATCCTTACAATCGCGTTACTTTCTCCCACCCAAAGCACTTCCTTTGAGTCCATAAATACAGACTTTGGATAAAAAATCGACTCTACCAGGTTCACGCCTTTGTAGATTGCTGGCTCGAAATAGACAGAGTCTGTATATCGAATTACAGATTGGATTCCACTATCGTTGACAACCACTAGCCGGCTATCTTCAAGTTCAAAAAGCTTTTTGGAGTACAGACTACTCAGGCCTTTGGAGTAAATGGAGGTCTCCTGACCATTGTAGGCTATGAGTCCCAAATCAGTGGCAAGCCAAATGTATCCGGTGGTATCTTTCCAAATACCTTTTATAACCTCATTGGCCTGTACATTGGGGAAAGAATAATACTCATAAGGAGCCCTTTCCTGAGCTGGAACTGAGAAACGAAGGAGTATAAATGACAGAGTCAGGAAATATATTCTACCGATCATAGGTCGTCCCGGATTTGTCCATTTTTATGGACAATGGCAATTTATTGCATTTTGAAGGAACAAAAAAAGCAGGCCTAAAGACCTGCTTTCCAATTCTATTTTAAAAACCCTTAAAGGGTTCGTTTTACTTCCTTCTCTTCAAAGCCTTCAATTACATCACCCTCTTTAATGTCGTTGAAGTTTTTGATGGAAACACCACACTCGTATCCCTTCTTCACTTCACCTACATCATCTTTAAATCGTTTCAGTTGGTTGATCTCTCCGGTATAAACTACGATACCATCTCTCACAAGTCGAACCTGATTAGATCGCTTCACTGTACCATCCGTAACATAACATCCAGCAACTGTACCAATCTTAGAGATTTTGAACACCTCTCTAACCTCGATATTACCAGTGATCACTTCCTCAGATGTAGGCTCAAGCATACCTTCCATGGCATCTTTCACATCGTTGATAGCGTCGTAGATAATTGAGTAAAGTCTAATCTCGATCTCTTCGTTTTCAGCTGTTCTTCTAGCTTGGGTTGAAGGTCTCACCTGGAAACCAACAATCACGGCATCAGATGCAGATGCCAACAATACGTCGGATTCTGATATCTGACCCACTGCCTTATGAATGATATTTACCTGAACTTCGTCAGTAGAAAGCTTCAATAGGGAATCGGAAAGTGCTTCAATAGAACCATCCACATCACCTTTTACGATGACATTGAGTTCCTTAAAGCTACCAATTGCCAGTCTTCTACCAATCTCATCAAGCGTAATGTGTTTCTTAGTTCTGATTGATTGTTCACGCTGAATTTGCTCACGTTTCACAGCAATCTCTCTTGCTTCACGATCACTTTCCATAACGTTGAAGCGCTCACCAGCCTGAGGCGCACCTCCCAAACCGAGCATCAACACTGGCGTGGATGGCCCTGCTTCTTTGAGTTTTTTACCTCTATGGTCAAACATGGCTTTCACCTTACCGAAGTGAGAGCCAGCAAGCACTACATCTCCAACTTTCATAACACCGGCCTGAACCATCAGAGTAGTCACATATCCACGCCCCTTATCAAGAGACGCCTCTACTACTGTTCCGACAGCTCCCTTATTAGGGTTGGCCTTAAGTTCAAGGAGTTCAGCTTCCAAAAGCACCTTATCCAAAAGCTCATCTATACCTTCTCCGGTCTTAGCCGACACATGCTGGCATTGGTATTTACCCCCCCAGTCCTCAACCAGAATGTTGATACCAGAAAGCTCTTCCTTAATTTTATCAGGATTGGCATTTGGTCTATCTACCTTATTGATCGCAATGACTATTGGCACGCCAGCTACCTGTGCGTGGTTGATTGCCTCTTTAGTCTGTGGCATGACGGCATCATCAGCCGCAATCACGATAATCGCGATATCCGTGATTTTAGCTCCACGTGCTCTCATGGCTGTAAATGCCTCGTGACCTGGTGTATCAAGGAAAGCTACTCGCTTTCCGCCTTCAGTCATCACATCATACGCACCAATGTGCTGAGTGATACCACCGGCCTCACCTTCAGTTACTTTGGCATCCCGAATGTAATCCAAAAGGGATGTCTTACCGTGATCCACGTGACCCATGATGGTTACAATAGGTGCACGATCCAAAAGCTGCTCTTCTGTATCTTCTTCCTCAATAACTTCAACTTCCTCATCAGACGAAGTAAAGGATACATCAAACCCAAACTCATCGGCAATCACCGTGATAGATTCTGCATCCAGTCGTTGGTTGATCGAGACGAACATACCCAAGCTCATACACGTGGAAATCACGTCGTTCACCGATACGTCCATCAGTGAAGCAAGGTCACTCGCTGAGATAAACTCGGTAACTTTTAAGATTTTTGATTCTTCGTTTTCCGCTTGGATTCTCTCCTCCTCAGCCTCGGCTTTAGCAGAACGCTTATCTTTTCTATACTTAGATCTATTTCCGGTCGAGGATTGGCTTCCTCCACTCAGTTTGGCCAAAGTTGCCTTGATTTTGTCCTGGATTTCTTTGTCAGAAAGCTCCTCGGTTTTTCGGGTATCTCTTCCTCCACGATTTCCACCAGGTCTTCCTTGTCCACCTCCTCTATCGTTCGGACGTCTATCACCTCCGCCAGCACTGCTAATGCGTTTTCTAGGGCGTTTTTTCTTTCTATCCTTATCCTGATCTGAAGATGCAACAGGCTTAGGCTTGTCTTTAGGTAATTCAATTTTACCCAAAACTGTAAGTCCTTTTAAAGAGTCCGCCTTTGCTTCAATAATCTTATCCTGCTTTTTATCTTCTTCTACAACAGGCTTTTTCGGCGCTTCCGGCTTTGTTTCCTCTGCCTTTTTTTCTTTTTCTTTCTCCTGGGCCGGTGCGGGTGTCTCCTCTTTTTTGGCCTCAACTTTCGGCTCTTCTTGCTTCTTCGGAGGCTCTACCGTTTTTGGCGGCTCCTCTGCCTTAGGTTCTGCAGGTTTAGCTGGCTCCTCTTTCTTAGGCTCTTCTGCTTTTGGTTCTGGCTTAGCCTCCTCTACTTTTGGCTCTTGTTTAGGCTCCTCTTTTGCCTTCTTACCTACCTGATCCAGATCGATTTTACCGACTACTTTAGGGCCCTCAAGAACCGTTTTTCCAGAAATGGAATCGCTCTTTTCCTCGGGAGTAACCGCGCTGTTGTCCTTGATGAGGACCTCCTCATCGTCGGAACTGCTCTTCGGCTTGTCTGCCGTCTCAGATTTGATAACAAGGTTATCACTATGGCTTGAGCCAATAGTCAACCCGGAAGCTTCCTCCTTATCTAAAGCTGACGCAGCAAACTCACGCGCCAAAAGCACATATTGCTCGTGCGTGATTTTGGAGTTAGGACTGCTATCCACTTCATAGCCTTTCTCTGAAAGGAAATCAAGTATGGTTCCACGTCCTACGTTTAATTTTCTAGCTACCTGGCTTAACCGTTGAGTTTTTTCTTCTGCCATATAATTTTTTTGCTCTTATAAAATATAATAGCGCTTATTCAAATTCTTGCTTAAATATCTTCAGCACGTAATCGATGGTTTCTTCTTCAAGATCCGTTCTGCGCACAAGCTCCTCTTTTGTAAGCGTCAAAACGCTTTTGGCTGTATCCAAACCGATTCTTTTCAACTCATCAATAACCCAATCTTCAATTTCGTCTGCAAATTCGTTGATGTCAACATCTTCATCCTCGAACTCTCCCAACTCTCTGAAAACATCTATCTCCAAACCTACAAGTCTGGAGGCTAATTTTATATTTTGACCACCTTTACCTATGGCCAATGAAACCTGATCAGGCTTCAAGTACACGGAAACACGGTCTTTTTCTTCACTGATTTTCATGCTCTGAATCTTAGCCGGGCTCAATGCTCTGGCTATATACAGCTCCAGATTATCTGTAAAGTTAATAACATCAATATTTTCGTTTTGAAGCTCGCGAACGATAGAGTGAATACGAGATCCTTTCATACCTACACATGCTCCTACCGGGTCAATTCTATCATCATAAGATTCTACCGCAACTTTAGCTCTTTCTCCAGGCTCACGAACTACTTTCTTGATTGTGATCAAGCCGTCATACACTTCCGGTACTTCACTTTCGAACAGCCTTTCAAGGAATGTAGGTGATGTGCGGGAAAGGATGATCTTGGGATTTCCATTGACCATTTCAACCCTGTGGACTATGGCTCGCACTGAGTCTCCCTTGCGGTATCTGTCTTTGGAGATTTGTTCTTGCTTTGGCAGGTTTAGCTCATTGCCTTCACCGTCGATAAGCAGTACTTCACGACTCAGTGTCTGATAAACTTCACCAACGATAATCTCACCAACCAGCTCTTTGTATTTATCAAAAAGAATATCCTTTTCCAGATCCTTGATTTTCTGGATCAATGTCTGGCGGGCTGTCATCACAGCTCTACGTCCAAAATCAATTAGCTTAATCTCTTCTGAAACTTCTTCACCTATTTCAAAATCTGGCTCTATCTCACGAGCTTCAGAAAGGCTGATTTTGTCATGATCCCAGATGTCTTCAGAGTTGTCATCAACGATTTCCCTAAATCTCCAAATTTCCAGATCACCATTGTCTGTATTTATAATAATGTCGAAGTTATCATCAACCTTATATTTTTTTCGGATCATTGTGCGAAATACATCCTCAAGAATCCTGATCATGGTAGGTCGATCAATGTTCTTACCTCTTGCAAAATCAGCAAACGACTCAATTAAAATTCCGTTATCCATATTACTTAAATGAAACTAAAACCTTTGTACTATCTATATCTTCAAGATTGATCTCTACAACCTCTTCTTTCTTTTTTTCCTTGATCAAAATAGAAATTTTGCCTTCTTCCACTTCCTTCAACTCACCTTCCATTTTCGATCCGTCCTTCGTCTTAACCCTTATTGATCTTCCTACATTTTTGGTGTATTGTCTCAAAGTCTGCAGAGGATAATCAACCCCTGCGGAAGTCACCTCGAGATGGTATTTACCATCAATCAGGTCATTTTCCTCAAGGAACGCAGACAGTCTTCGGCTCACAGAGACACATGTTTCAATGCTAACTCCGTTATCACCATCCAAAGCAATTACCAAACGCTGATTTCCGAAGTTTCCCTTGAGTTTCACGTCCACTATAAAAAGTGATGGATCCTCTGCAATAAATCCCTCTACCTGGCTCCTTATTTCGTCTTCCGGCTTCTTGCCCTCAACCATAGGTTAATAATAAAAAGAGGGGACTTGCGTCCCCTCGAACCTTAATTCTATATTTGCGTTGCAAAGCTAACAGAAAAAATACTCATTTCAAATTAGCTTAATAACAATCCATAAAGCACTCTGAGTGCTCTAATAGAAGAATAAAGAAGGATTTACCTATGATTGGAAAGCTCCGCGTGGTTAACTCTCTGACGAAAGAGAAAGAAGTATTCGAACCACTCAACCCTCCACATGTCGGCATGTACGTATGCGGCCCCACAGTATATAGTGATGTGCATCTGGGCAATGTGCGCACCTTTATTTCATTTGATGTGATGTACAGGTACCTACGGTACCTTGGCTACAAGGTACGTTATGTCAGGAATATCACTGACGTTGGACACCTTTTGGACAATACCGATGAGGATAAGATATCAAAAAGAGCCAAGCTAGAGAACCTCGAGCCTATGGAGATCGTGCAGAAATATACAAACGATTTTCATCAGGTAATGCTCACTTTCAATGCCTTGGAACCGGATATTGAACCAACTGCCACAGGTCACCTAATGGAGCAGCTAGAGATGATTGACAACCTGGTAGAACGCGGTTTTGCATATGAGTCAAACGGGTCGGTTTACTTTGATATAGAGAAGTATAATGAAGCCTTTACATATGGAAAACTCAGCGGCCGTAAGGTTGAAGACCTTCTGAATCAAACCCGGGACCTTGACGGACAATCGGACAAGCGTAACCCGCTGGACTTTGCTCTATGGAAAAAAGCTGCGCCTGAGCATATTATGAGGTGGAACACAAAATGGAGCGACGGGTTTCCGGGATGGCACCTGGAGTGCTCGGTGATGAGTACAAAATATCTAGGAGAAGAGTTCGACATCCACGGTGGAGGTATGGACTTGAAGTTTCCTCACCATGAATGCGAGGTTGCACAAAATGCCGGAAGTCATGGAAAGGATGGAGCAAAATACTGGCTTCACACCAATATGCTTACTGTGAATGGCACCAAGATGAGCAAGTCGTTGGGTAACTCTTTTTTACCAAGAGAACTTATGAGCGGCGATCACGAGTTGCTTGACCGTGGCTACAGCCCGATGACCATTCGCTTCTTTATGCTGCAATCTCACTATGCCAGCACGCTTGATTTTTCGAATGATGCGCTCAATGCTGCTCAAAAGGGCTATATAAAATTGGTCAATGCTTTGAGGTACATCAAGTCGCAAGAGTTTGACGCATCTGATGAAACAAGCCCGGATGACAAGCAGTGTGAGCAAATCAAAAAGATCTGTGAGAACTGTCATCACGCCATGAATGATGATTTCAACACAGCTCTCACGATCGGTCACTTATTTAATCTCGTAAAAAAGATCAACTCCATCCATACAGGACAACTCAAACACGGACAGCTTGGCGCTGAAGTTTTTGATCTGATGAAGAAGACGTTTGTAGCTTTTACCGAGGATATTCTTGGACTCAAGCTGGAATCAAATCTGGAAGCTGAAAAACTAGTCAGCGTCATCTTATCTGAATACCAGCAAGCCAAAGAAGCGCGCAACTATGACAAGGTGGATGAGCTAAGAGCTGAAATGAAAGAACTTGGAGTCGTGGTGAAGGATATGAAGACCCGAATAGATTGGGCATTCGAAGAATAAAAATGGGTTAGAGGCAATGCTTCTAACCCATTGTGCATCTCAGACCTGATACCTTGATCAAGCCATGATGGAAGCGTAAACTACTGTCAACGCTACAATTACACCAAGGAAAACCCATCCTTTGATGTAGTTCTTGTGAAGTAACTCTTTATCCATTTTACTTATTTAAAAAATCGAGCGAATTTCTTCCATAATTCGCAATTTCCAAATAGTCACATAAAAAATTTACAACCTACTGGGCATAAAAAAAGGGGACGAACGTCCCCTTTTTTTGATCTTATTTTTACGGCTCAATGAGCCAACTGCTTCTCTTTGTGCTTTTTAAGCTGTCTGCGCAAAGCTTCAACGGCCTCATCTGCGGCAGCTTCGAAAGACTTTGATTTTTCCTTGGCAAAAAGTTGACTTCCAGGGATATTCAATTTTATTTCTAGAAGCTTATTTTCTCTGGAGTCCCCACTCTCTACCTTCATTATCACCTCTCCGTCAATTATTTTGTCATAAAAGGTATCCAACTTATCGGCTTTTTTTTGAATGAAATCAACCAATTTGTGATCTGCGTCGAAGTGGATGGAATGCATTTGTAATTTCATGACTTTAAATATTTAAAATGTTAAACCATTATGCCCTAGGATGAGCCAAATCAAAAGCAGATTTGAGCTTCTCCATGGAATTATGTGTATATACCTGAGTGGCAGCCAAACTCGTATGACCCAGTAGGTCTTTTACTGCGTTTAGATCTGCACCCTTGTCCAATAAATGCGTTGCGAATGTGTGCCTCAGAACATGAGGGCTCTTTTTGGATAGTGTTGTTACCTGACTCAAATACGCTCTTACCGTTCTGTACACCATCATAGGATATAATTTCTCGCCTGTGTTTGTCACTAGCAAAAATTCAGAAGCATTTTGAAATTCATTGTTCCGAATCTGTAAGTACTCCTTGATTACTTTAACGAAAGAATCACTTATTGGTATAACTCTTTCCTTGTTTCTTTTTCCTAAAACTTTAATTGTGCCTTGAAAAAAATTGACTTGCCTTTCTTGTAGGTTTATCAACTCCGAAAGCCGAATTCCTGTGCAGTACAAAAGCTCTATGAGCACCTTGTCCCTAACGCCTCCAAAATCATCAGAAAACTCAAAACTGATCTCATCCAAAAGGTCAATCATTTCGTTCTCACGAACGAAAGAAGGAAGCTTCTTTTCCGTTTTTAGTGGTTTTAGCCTACTGGCCGGGTTTTGATCAATGTATTCCCTGGACTGAAGGAATTTGAAGAAGGACTTGAGTGTGGCTATTTTGCGATTTACTGTGATGGGAGAAACTCCGGATTCCATCAAGCTCACAATCCAACTACGCAAAATAGCATGATTGACCTGAAGAAAATCTTCAAGTTCGTAAGTCTCCAGTAAGTATAATTTGAATTGTTTTAAGTCCCTTTGATAAGCCGTGAGCGTATGTTGGCTAAATCGTTTTTCGTATTCTAGGAACTTAAGGAAAGAGTCAATCATAAGCTAGTATTCCCTATCGGAGGAATACTAACTTACTCATTAAATATTAGAAAACCTTGGGCAGGAATTACTTATTTTCCTGATCTCTAAGGTATTGCTTGTAGCTCGCTTTGATAACTTCTTTTCTTCTTTTTACAGAAGGTTTTGTGAAAGCCGTTCTCTCTCGGAGTTGTCTAAGAACACCCGTTTTTTCGAACTTCTTTTTAAATCTCTTAAGAGCCTTATCAATTGACTCGTTTTCTTTTACGTTGACTATAATCATCGTTTGTGTTTTCTATTTGAGCCTGCAAAATTAATTGAAATTATAAACCTTGCAAAGGTTTAGTCTAATACTTCGCGCGAAATCACTAATTTTTGGATCTCGGAGGTCCCTTCGCCTATGGTACAAAGCTTCGCATCGCGATAATATTTCTCAGCCGGATAATCTTTGGTATATCCATAACCCCCAAAAATTTGCACTGCTTCGTTGGCGACCTCCACACATATTTCAGACGCATAGAGTTTGGCCATTGCAGATTCTCGTGTTACTGGTTTCCCGTGATTTTTGAAGTCTGCGGCCTGATAAGTGAGCAGTTTAGCCGCTTCCACCTTGGTAGCCATGTCTGCCAGCTTAAATGATATTCCCTGAAACGAAGATATTGGTTTACCAAATTGCTCTCTTTCCTTGGAATAATTGATGGAAACATTGAGCGCGCCCTGAGCAATACCACACGAAAGGGCCGCAATGGAAATGCGACCACCGTCGAGCACTTTTAGTGATTGCACAAACCCTTCTCCAACTTCTCCGATCAAATTTTCTTTCGGTATTCGGCAATCCTCGAAAATCATTTCGGCAGTCTCTGAACAGCGCATGCCCAGCTTGTTTTCTTTTCTTCCACCTTTGAAGCCGGGCGTGCCTCTTTCCACTATAAAAGCGGAGGCATTTCGCTTATCGCCAGGGGCTCCTGTTCGGGCAATAACTACGGCGACATCTCCTGATATTCCATGCGTAATGAAATTTTTTGCTCCATTCAGAACCCACTCGTTACCCTCTTTGGTAGCAGTGGTTTTCATATTGCCGGCATCTGATCCGGTATTTGGCTCGGTCAGACCCCAAGCTCCTAACCACTCTCCGGTGGCTAGTTTGGGCAAATACATGGCTTTTTGAGACTCACTGCCGTGCTGCAAAATATGACCGGTACAAAGGCTGTTGTGGGCAGCCATAGACAGAGCGATTGAGCCATCAACTACACCGAGTTCTATGATAGTCGTGACATACTCATGATAACCAAAACCCGACCCTCCATACTCCTGAGGCACCAATACGCCCATAAGGCCGAGTGCACCGAGTTCTTTGAAAATGTGTTTTGGAAACTCCTGAGATTCGTCCCAGTCCATTTTGTGGGGTTCGATCTTTTGAGCGGCAAAATCACGGATCATATCCGCAATCATGTTTTGGTTTTCCCGAATAACGGAAAAATCTGTCTGTAGCATTTTATTCATCTGTAGGGGTGTTTAATGAATTGCGGTAATATAAGATTTTGTTTCAGTAATATATCTAACTGAAATATACGAGCGGGGTTTATTCTGTTTGGTTCAGAGACCAATCGTATTCTTTATATTCAACACCCGTCTTATCGGTGATTTTGATGTCTGCGTATTGGTTGATGTATTTTTCTACGTCCATCACTTTTTCAAAATCCCCAGAATACCATTTGAATAGTTTTGAGAGGCTGGCCTGATCTTCAGAAATGTTGTTTCTAAAGCCATCATTGATAAATCTCCTGGCCTGGTCATCCAATTGCTCATCCAGCTTTGCTCCAGTATATGCCTCCGCCCTGAGTTGCGGACATGAAAGCGAAGCGCAGTTCACAGCAAAATGGATTCTTGGCTCTTCCCATTTCTTCCTTAAAATATCGTGCTCGATATTATTGAGGTCATATTTTTCTCCGTCTATTTTGAAAAACTTAATGTCCCAGGGCGTATTTACAAATGGCACCTGAATGCTCGATCCAATGTCCTTGATGCTTTCAAGTGGATAGTAGTCTAAAATTAACTCAATTGTATAGGCATTGTATGCATTGATCCAATAGGCAATTTGATCATAGTCAGTCCATTGTTCGTCATTAGGCGCATTGTTTGAAAGCAGATCTAAATAATGCCTGAGTTTGTCACGATCGGCAAGAAATCCTTTATAATCAACCAACCCAACGTCATCTACGTGCTTTTTGAGCAGTGTATCGAATAGTGAATGAGAGATAGGCGAGGTACCTGCCTGAAAGGGGTTTAGCTGCGCACAGCTAACCAAAGCAATTAATGATGTGAAACTCAAAAGTACCTTTAGCATATCAATCTTATCAGATGGCAAAACCAGAAAAACCTAAAAAAAGTTCAGGAAAGACGCTATACTCAATCGGCGGAGTTACTTTCAGCGCAATCAGATTTTCAGGATCTCAATGTCCCAGGGCTTACGTTTTCTTCTTTCCCAATCTTGATACAAACTGATATTTTGTCGAAAACTAACAGGCTTAAATTGAAAAAAAGCCCCGGACCCGTCTGGCCCGAGACTTTTAATTACCGCCTTGATGCCAGCAGGTTGACCAAAGCCGTGCCAACTCAAACATCAATCGTAACTCATTGACCATCAGCGCTCAAATTTTTATACACCCGCTCCATCAAGTTCTTTTAGAGAATTTTCTTGCCAAGGTGAGAACTCCGTAGTTAACCTCATGTTTACTAGATGCGTTTTGGAGTTTATATCTTAAATGAAAAAATATGAAGCAAACCAACCTGGCGCTTACATTTGGCACCCTAGTCCTCCTCGCTATTTCGTGCTCACAAACACAGAAACCTGATTTAGAATTAGAAAAACAACGAATCCTCGAACTGCATCATGCGCAGAGAGGCTATCACTTTGAAAAGGACTCTGTCAGTTTTGCTAATCAACTTTCAGATGACTTCATTTCTGTGAATAGAGGCAAAATCACATATCCAGACAAAGAAGAGACCATTTCGAGATATAATTCCTACTTCTCTTCTGTTCAGTTTCTCAAATGGGATGACCTCTCCGAGCCTATCATTCGGTTTTCGGATGACGGCACCATGGCCTACACAATTGTGGACAAAATAGTAGAGGTTGAGTATGATAATGAAAACGGAGAAACTGAGGTAGGGCGGACACATTTTGCATGGACGGCTATTTACAAAAAACATGGAGACAAATGGAAGATAGATTGTGTAACTTCCACAGAAGTACCTTCTTATTAATCCTGGAGTTATGAAAAAAGACATTAAAAAGGAATACTCAAACGGAGAATTGACTATCGTATGGCAACCATCAAAATGCACTCATGCCGGGGTTTGCGCCAGAACCTTACCCAAAGTTTATGCGCCTAAAGCCAAACCGTGGATCACACCGGAGAACGCCACAACGGACGAGTTGATAAGTCAGATCAACAGCTGTCCTTCAGGTGCGTTGAGCTTTTATATGAATGAGGGAAAAAGTTAATTCTTCCCGTACATAACCAAGATCTGCTCCATGCATTTCTCCCCGTCCATTGCAGCGGAGGCTATACCTCCTGCATATCCGGCTCCTTCCCCACAAGGAAAGAGTCGCTTGATCTCTACATGTTCACAAGTTTCGCGATCTCTGGGAATTCGCACCGGTGAGGATGTACGGCTTTCTACACCTACAATCTGCGCTTCGTTTGTGAGGTAGCCTCTCATCTTTTTGCCGAAAATTTTGAACCCATCTCTGAGTCTGCTTCCAATGAAATCAGGAACAACCTGTCTCATATCAACGGACAGCAATCCCGGTTGGTAGGAGGTCTCAGGAAGGCTATCAGACACCTTGCCGTTAACGAAATCAACCATGCGCTGAGCCGGAGCTGCCTGTGTTTCTCCACCATAATGCCAGGCCTTTTGCTCCACTGCGGCCTGAAACTCCATAGCTGCAAGCTCCCCGTATTTTTGATATTCAGGTATATCTTCCATCTCCACAGATACCACCATACCTGAGTTGGCAAAGCGGCTATCACGACGCGAAGGACTCATGCCATTGACCACAATTTCCCCCGGAGCGGTTGCCGCAGGCACGATAAAACCTCCCGGACACATACAAAACGAAAATACGCCTCGCTCCACCTTCTTGAAAGTAGTTTGCGCCACCAGGGCATAAGATGAAGCCGGCAGGTATTCACTTCGCACATCGCAGTGATACTGGATTGCATCTATGATCTGCTGCGGGTGCTCTATTCTCACACCAAGAGCAAAGGGCTTGGCTTCTATCTTGATTTCCCTACTTTGACACAACCTGAAAATATCCCTGGCAGAATGGCCTGTTGCTAACAGGACTGCCACACCTTTCAGTTCCTCACCATCACGCAACTTCACGCCTTTCATCTCTCCATTCTCCAGTATAAAATCGATCACCTTGCAGTCAAAACGGATTTCTCCACCAGCTCGCTCAATATGTTCTCTTAAGGCCGTGATAATTTTTGGGAGCTTGTTGGTGCCAATGTGCGGGTGTGATTCGATCAGGATGTCCTCTGTAGCACCGTGTGCCACCAGAATTTCGAATACACGTCGCACGCTTCCACGCTTCTTGGAACGCGTATAAAGCTTCCCATCCGAATATGTTCCCGCTCCCCCTTCTCCAAAGCAATAATTACTTTCCGGGTTTACTACATGGTCTTTGTTGATGGCAGCCAGGTCCCTGCGTCTGGCACGCACATCTTTGCCTCTTTCCAAAACTATGGGCCGTAAGCCTCCTTCTATGGCTTTGATTGCCGCGAAAAGTCCAGCCGGCCCAGCTCCCACTATGATCACAGGGTCGGCGTTCCGCACGTTGTGATCTCTTTTAGTGTACTCCACATACTCGACAGCAACTGGTCTGTCTGATATTTTCACACGCAAATTCACCTTCACATTTTGCTGACGTGCATCCACAGACCGACGCAAAATCTGATGATACTGCCCCTCGTGAAGTAATTTCTTTTTCCTCAGATATTCACTTAGGTTTTCCGCATCGAAACCAACCTCCGGACTTACTTTCAAGTCATACTCTGCCATGGCACAAAAATACGATTTGCTTTATTGCGCAATCAAAAAAGTTCATCATAAAGCAAAGACAGTTCCAGGTAAAGATGTAAAAAGTTGTCATTTATTGTCACCTGAGCCCAATAGATGAAACCGTCTGTTTGGTCAAAAACACGCTTTCAACAGTGTTTAAGATGGTATTTTGAGAAAAACCCAACTTACACACCAGAAGTTGCCACATATCCTAATGCCATTTTTTGCGTTATAGTTGCAACCGACCCAAATCTAATGTTACACCTCACCAACATTCATAAGTCCTATCACTTAGGCAAACAGTCGATGCACGTGCTCAAAGGCATTGATATGAAAGTGGACGAAGGAGAGCTGGTTTCGATCATGGGAACCTCCGGATCTGGCAAGTCTACGTTACTCAATATTCTTGGCATTCTCGATAGTTATGACGAAGGGGATTATCTCCTTGGAGGTCATGAAATCAAAAACCTTTCAGAAAGCAAAGCAGCAAACCTCAGGAACGAGCTTATAGGTTTTGTTTTTCAATCTTTCAACCTGCTCAATTTTAAAAACGCAGTAGAAAATGTAGCTCTTCCGCTCTACTACCAGAAGATAAGCCGAAAGAAAAGAAACATGATAGCCGAAGGTTATCTGGAAAAAGTAGGTTTAAAAGAATGGGCACATCACCTGCCCAACGAGATGTCCGGCGGTCAGCGACAAAGAGTGGCCATTGCACGTGCGCTCATAACGGATCCCAAAATCATTCTCGCCGATGAGCCGACAGGAGCTCTGGACACGAATACATCAGGCGAAGTGATGGAGATATTCAAAGAAGTAAACAGTACTGGAAAAACCATATTGATCGTGACACACGAAAACGAAGTGGCTGCCCAAACCGAGCGAGTCATCATGATCAAAGACGGTTTGATTTTGGACGAAAACTACCAGATGCAGCATGTTTGATCTGGACAAATGGCAGGAAATTTTTCAAGCGATTGCGAAAAATAAGATGCGCACCTTCGCCACAGCCTTCGGGGTGTTTTGGGGCATCCTCATGCTCATCTTACTACTCGGCGCTGGGCAAGGACTACAAAACGGCGTGCAGCAAAGCATGCTACTTGATGCCATTAATAGTATATGGGTGATCCCAGCAAGAACTTCCATGTCTTATGATGGCATGCCCGCAGGACGACAACACCCGCTTCAGGAAGAAGACCTGCAATCGGTGGATTCTGAAATATCAGGGATCGAGTTTATGTCACCTGAAAACTGGATTCAGGGCAACTACATTGTGAAATACAAAAACCGAGGTTCCGCTTTCGGAGTGTATGGCACATACTCTGATTATTTTGATATTAAGGTTACCCAAAAACTAATCTCAGGCAGAGCGCTAAACAAGCTCGATGACAAGGAAAAAAGAAAGGTTTGCTACATTGGAAACCGTGTAGCAGAGTCCATTTTCCCGGAAGGGGTAGATCCTGTAGGCGAATATCTAGACATCAAGGGTAGCGTTTTTCGTGTGGTTGGAGTTTTCAAGTTTGAGTCATCAAACGGAATGGATCAGGCTCAGCGGATATACATTCCTTTCACCACTTTTCAGCAGATTTATAATCCAAGCAAATCCGTTTCACTCTTCGCCGTGACCACAGCTGAAGGCACACAAGGGAAGGAGTTGGAGGCCGACATTTTAGAGTTACTCAAAATCCGCCAATCTATCCACCCTGATGATAATCAAGCATACTGGGTACACAATCAGGAAGAAAATTTCCGACAGGTTCAAAATCTTTTCAATGGCATCAAAGCCTTCATTTGGTTGGTGGGCATTGGCACCCTCACTGCTGGTATTGTTGGTGTGAGTAATATTATGATCATCGTGGTGAAGGAACGTACCAAGGAAATTGGCATCAGAAAAGCTGTGGGCGCCACTCCGGCCTCTGTTGTTGGTCTCATCATGCAAGAGTCCATTTTTATTACCGCAGTAGCAGGATATCTAGGCCTGTTTTTGGGTGTGGTAGCACTGGAATCGGTCAACTATGGACTTGAAGCTATGGGTGCCGATCTTGACTTTTTCCGCCGGCCGGAGGTCAATTTTAAAGCAGGCATTATCTCGCTCATTATTTTGGTGGTGTCGGGAGCGCTGGCCGGACTCATGCCCGCTTTGAGAGCAGCACACATCAAACCTGTAGACGCACTAAACGATGAGTAGCATGTTTGATCTGGACGTATGGGAAGAAATTTGGCAAACCATCAGGAAGCACAAGCTCCGCACGGCTCTCACCTCCTTTGGTGTGTTCTGGGGCATTTTCATGCTGGTACTTTTACTGGGAGCTGGCAATGGCCTACACAATGGCGTAATCCAAAACTTTGATATCGCCAAAAATGCAGTGTTTGTCTGGACAGAAGTCACATCTGTGCCCTATGCCGGGTTTCAGGCCGGCAGAGAAATCCAGCTCACCAATGCCGATTTTAAAGCCCTGCAAAACGTCAAAGAACTCAAGATTGTTTCCCCCAGAATTCGGGTAATGAACAGATGGGGCAGTGGCGGGCAGATAGTCATTCGCTATGACGACAAAGATGTTTCCTACAGCATCATGGGAGACTACCCGCAGTACCTGGATATACAACCTCTATGGGTCAGAGAAGGTCGCTTTATCAACAAGTTTGATATTGATGGCAAAAGAAAAATAGCTGTGCTGGGACAAAGGGTCAAAGACGATTTGTTTCAGGATAGAAATGCCATCGGTGAGTACGTCAAGATAAACGGGGTGCCATTTAAGGTGGTCGGTGTGTTCGATTCGCGAGCTACAGGCGAAGATTCGCGAAATGATGTTCAAATAGTACACATACCAGCCACCACTGCACAGCAGACCTTTAATTTGGGGGAAAACATCAATTGGTTTGGGTGCATACCTAATGAAGGGACATCTGGTGCCGACGCTGAAAATATCATTAAAGATGTTTTTAGAAAAAGGCATAAAATCTCTCCAGATGACCGTCAGGCACTAGGCAGTTTCAATGTGGAAGAAGAATTTAAAGAAATGCAAGGGATGTTTTCGGGCATAGGCGCATTTAGCTGGCTGGTAGCTATCGGAACCATACTGGCGGGCATGATAGGTGTGGGCAACATCATGCTGATCATTGTCAGAGAAAGAACCAAAGAAATTGGAATTCGAAAATCCATTGGAGCCAAACCCTGGTCTATCATCAGTATGGTGGTGCAGGAAGCGCTGGTCATCTCAAGCATACCCGGCTACATCGGTCTGGTAGTAGGTGTGGCTTTGGTGGAAGGCATTGGCTATGCCATGAATGAATTTGGCATGCAAAGTGAGTTTTTTGCAAACCCAGAAATTGACTTTAAAGCCGCATTTTCTGCCATAATAGTATTGCTGATTGCAGGCATCATTGCAGGGCTGATCCCCGGCATCAAAGCCGCCAATGTAGATCCTGTAGTAGCACTTAGAGACGAATAATTAACCCAAACACCATGAAAAGATTTCTCATAGGACTAGTCATTGTTTTGATTTTCGCAGCATTTATCGGAACTGGGTATTTCCTTTACCAAAAGTCGGAAGAACCGCCCGTGATCTATGAAACGGACGTGCCGTTCAGGACTGACATTGTGAAGAAAACAATCGCCACAGGGTCCATTGTGCCACGCAAAGAAGTGGCGCTGAAATCGCAGGTTTCCGGCGTGGTAGAAAAACTCTACCTCCAGGAAGGCGCCATAGTAAAAGTGGGAGATCTGGTTGCCAAAATCAAAATCATCCCTAATGTAGTGGCTCTAAACAACGCACAGGCCCAATTGGATGCGGTAAAAATTAATTTTGAAAATGCCGAAAAGGAGCTTAAAAGACAGAAAGAACTCTTTGATGGCAAAGTGATTTCTGAATTTGCCTACAACCAGTTTCTTCTGGATTTTAAATTGAGAAAGCAAGAACTCGAAGCTGCAGAAAACAATCTGGAACTGATCCGGGAAGGGTCTTCCCAAAAGACCGGGAATGTATCCAACATCGTGAAATCTACCGTTGACGGGATGATTCTGGATATCCCTGTCAAAGAAGGCACATTTATCATCGAGTCCAACACCTTCAATGAAGGGAGCACGATCGCATCCATCGCGGATATGGAAGAGATGATTTTTGAGGGGAAAGTGGATGAATCTGAAGTTGGTAAAATCAAGGAAGGAATGGAACTGGTGCTTTCAGTAGGAGCTATAGAAGGCGTGAATTTTGACGCTGAGTTGGAGTTTATCTCACCAAAAGGTGAAGCAGAAGAAGGAGCTATCAAGTTTGACATCAAAGCCGCCATTGAGCTCCGAGAAGACTATTTTCTGAGAGCGGGTTATAGCGCCACGGCGGATATTGTATTGCAAAAAGCAGAAAATGTACTGGCGATCAAAGAAAGCAACCTGCTATTTGAAGGCGATGATATTTTCGTGGAGGTAGAAACAGGTGAACAGCAATTTGAAAAACGCCTGGTGAAAACCGGCCTCTCTGATGGCATCAATATACAGATCACCGAAGGGCTGAGTGAAGAAGAAAAGATCAAGAAGAGTTGAGGTTAATTCCATCCATCATCTCAAATGAAATGATGTGGTCTTCGGTCATGTAAAAGAGTGAAAATTGCTTCTTCATACTTTATTGCAAAGACGAAATAGACACTTCCGGTTTGACCATGTGGTGGTTACATATATGGGAAAAGAAATGTCCGATGTGCTCTAAGTAATGGAGGCCTTTATTTTGGATTGATAGGGCAAAATCAAGTAATGCCTCCAAAAATCGACTATAAAACCTCCTCAGAAAAATAGGTATTGAGTAAAACAAGGAAAACCCTCAACTGAATAGCTGAGGGTTTTCGTTAGTCCTTTTCTATATGTATTACCAGTCCAATTTAAGATTTACATTGGTCTCAGTATTCGCATTCACATCAATATCATCTACAAACAGACCCAATGTAGTTTCACTGGCTAGCGAAAGATTAAACAAGCTTCCAAATAAGAATGGAGCATCTTCTGGAGCATCATCAGCTTTCTCGTATGAGCCAACTGCTATCTCATAATCTGCATCATTCATGAATGCCAGCGTAAACGTACCGTCTTCCTGAACTACTGCGCTGTTGATCGAATTTTCGAACCTTCCTTGCAGTCCATCGCCATCAGGATCTTCTCGTTCCATTTCGTCAAACTGACCTTTCATGTATGCATATACCACAACCTGAGTTTCAGTTCCTTCGGATTCCATTTCGCTTTTCAGCTCATTATAGTTTTCAATAGAACCCTCGATCGTTCCGGTAGCACTCACTTCTACCAATCGCGCCGTGCTTCTGAGCATAAACTCACCGCTAGCAGAAGATTCGTGAAGCGCTTTTCTCAAGTCAATATCTGCCACTAAATCCGTAGTAGAATTAGCCATTATTTCAAAGGCACCCACGATTTCATATTCGTTATCAACCGTTCCTTCAAGATCAATATCTGCTGTTGTGTTATCAGTAAATTTTACAAAAGCAGACTCCTGATCAGCCAAAATAAACGAAATGTCAGAATATGTTCCTGCATTCAAATCGAAGCTGGCCATGTCATATACATCACCATTTTGGTAGGCCATCAGGTTAATCTCCTGAGCAGCATTAAACATCACAGTGTGGTCATTGGCATTGTCATCGCCATCTACCTTCACTCCTTGTACTCTCAAGTAAACTCCGGTCACGTTCTCCGCATCTACTGCGGCATCTGTCACGCCAATATTTGCGCGTCCTTTATTGTCATTAGAATCTGGTCCCATGTTGTCATCTTCTGAATCACACGAGACGAAAACAACGGACAATGCGGTAAATAGTGTTAATACCCTAAGCATAGAATTTTTCATTTTTACCTTTTTCATAATTTCTCATTTTTGATTTGGGCACATAGTGCCAATCAAAATGCCAAAAAGGGAATAAAAAACTAATGATCTGTAATACAGATAGTTACGGGCATGCCAATTAGGAGTGATGCATCAAAATCTTGCCGGATTTAGAAAAACTTTGCCAGAATTAGAAAAATGAAGGAGTCCTAGCTGAACAGGCCGTGGATCTCTGCATCAATACGCTCCACTATAAATGAGAAGTCCTCCGGATTATGTACAAAATCCCGATCGTTCACATCTACCACTAACAACTTTCCTTCCTTGTACTTGCCTATCCAATCTACATAGTGAGTGTTGAGGTTTTTGAGGTAGTCAATCCGAATCGCGTTCTCATAGTCTCTGCCACGTTTCTGGATCTGGTTGACTAGCTTAGGCGTATCTGCCTTGAGATACACAAGCAGGTCAGGAGCCTGGATGTGCTGAATCATAGAGTTGTAGAGATTCAGATAAGTCGCATAATCCCGGTCGTTGAGCATGCCGGAGCTAAACAGGTTCTGAGCGAATATGTGGGCATCCTCATAGATCGTGCGATCCTGTATGGTTGACTTTGTGCTGTTCTGTATATTCTTGATTTGATTAAATCGACTGTTGAGAAAATAGACCTGAAGGTGAAATGCCCACTTGGGCATGTCTTCATAAAAATCAGCCAGGTACGGATTGTGCTCCACATCTTCGTAGAGTACGTTCCAATTATAATGGCTTCCAAGTTTCTCTGCCAGGGTGGTTTTTCCTGAGCCGATATTTCCACAAATCGCTAAATACATGTCACAAAATTAACAACAACTTTGGCCTGATCCCTCCCTAATTTCAATTCTGTCGATCAGTTTCATGTGCAGATATATGAGCGGGCAATTTTGGGTGATCAAAGGCTCACTCCCACCCCACTACCACTGTCTCCTTGAGCACACTTTTACTCCCAGATCCATCATACACCTCAAACACCACGAGGTAATATCCGCTGCGTACCTGCTGACCAGAGCGATTGGTGCCGTCCCACCTCATAAAACCAGAAGTAGAAAGTGACGCTCCATTGGCCAGCTCCGTCACAGTTCGTCCCGATTGATCATAGACAGTAACATTGGCAAACTTGCCAGCTTCTTTAAAACTGTAATTGATGGTCGTGAAAGACGAGCGTGCCGCATTCACCGTTCCCGGCACAAAAACCTTAGGCTCAGCCTGAAGCTTACCCGAAATCTGTGGCGCGCTGAAGCTCTGAGAATTTAAATATCCCGGCGTGGCAAAACCTACCGTGCTGCTGGCCGAAATCCAATTAGAAGGCGACTGTGTGGGAGCATTGGAGTCAATTCGCTCAAGCGAAACGCCATCTAGGCTTTCCAACAGACTACTGTGATAATCATCCGAGTAAGTGAACTTATCAATTAGGTTTTGGTCTGGATCCAGCAAAACTGCAGTGCCTTCATCGTTGGCGTAAGTAGGAAAAGAGGCCATGCCAATGAAGTTTTCATACGCTCCGGCTGTGTAGTGCAGAATCAACTCATCTGGGTCTGCAGTCAGAACCCTGTATTCAGCTGGCGCAATGATTGACTCGCTTTCGGCAATTACGTGTATCTGATCCAGTGCACCGTCAACCTCTCTTGCGAGAAACCATCCCTTCAGGTCAATGAATTGATCAGAGTTGTTGTAAATCTCTACAAAATCCACGCCTCCAGTTTTTGGATCAAAAAGAATTTCATTGATAATCAAACTCAGGCTATCTGCCGATCCCGGACGAACAAAGCTCGCGGCACCTTCTCGAATCTCATTGCCATTGCAGTCGGTCACGTTGCTCACCTCAACTTCATAAGTCAAATTGATCTCAAGGTCTGCGCCCAATGTCATTTGTAATTGTGTGCTGCTCACAAAATCAACTGCCGTCACAGTCAAAGAAGGGGTTGTGGAAATCAAAATTGTTTCGTCGGCAAAAGGGTTGAGGTTCTCGTCGAAATCAAGTCTCACCTGATTAGGTCCGGTCACAAAAGCAGCAATCACATTTGGACCAAAGTTATCCGGCACACTTTCTGCGTTTGAATTGGCACTGCCGGGCGTCCCTCCATTCTCGCTGAGGGCACTGCCCCACACCAACCTATCTCCACACGGGTTTGTCACGTCTTTCATCTCTAGCGAATATCCTCCACTTGCCTTTTCTTCATCATGCCAGTCCTGATCATAGGTCACCGAAAAAATCAAGTCCTCCTCCACAAAAAGGCTCAGCACTTCTCCCGAATTAGAAAGCGAAGGCCAATTGGAAACTCCCATGGTTGACCCAATGGCTGCAAAATCTTCAACAGCTGAATTGGGACATAAAATAAGACGGCTGCCGGCAGGCATCATCTGTGCCGAAAGACTGGTGGTATCTCCGGCATCAGCTATCATCAAGCCAGCCAGTGAGATCAAATCATCTGTGGCGTTGTAGATTTCAAGGTATTCCGAGTTTGGTAAATCTTTTACCACTGGATCAGGGTCTGACATGATTTCAGTGATCAATATTTCATTGAATGAGGGCGTTCTACCAAGCCCAAATTGAAGGGTTGCTTCGTCCATCACATTTCCTGAGCAGTCGCTCATATTGCTAAGGGTCATGCTGTAAATCTCCCCTGGAATGAGTGC
The DNA here is from genome assembly GCA_039944535.1 of Cyclobacteriaceae bacterium. Lineage (GTDB taxonomy): Bacteria > Bacteroidota > Bacteroidia > Cytophagales > Cyclobacteriaceae > JAMZMI01. Next base: position 177,212 of record JBDUYP010000007.1, on the reverse strand, counting down.
TTCAGACAATGTGATCAGGGCAGACTCCAAATCATTTCCTGCCGTAGCAATCATTAAGACTGTAAGTCCAGAGGCGACCACCGTTCCGTTCACCAGGCTCACATCATCCATTTGTTCACTAAAATTGACCTGAATAGCAGTGGTTGACACTATATCGTATGAAATAACCGTAGGTGGGTCAGTGTCAGGATCGAGGCTGTACACCGAGTTTTGAGCTCCCGGAGTTCCTCCGGTCTCGGAGATAGAGGCCGTCCAATTTGCCTTTCCGAAGCACGAAGATTCAGGATTGATCAGCTCCAAGCTATAGCCTCCATCATCTTTTTCAGTGTCGGCATACCAATCAGAGTCATAAATCAACTCGTCTATCAAGATACTATCAGCTGTCATAAGTGCTAATCGTTCACCTCCGTTGGACAAAGAAGGCCAATTGGAAACCCCTATGGTTGAACCCAGCAACGAAAACGCTTCGGCTGCAGAGTTAGATGTTAGAATCAAATACTCGTGCGTTCCCAACATTCCTGCAGGCAATTCTGTGGTATCGGTCGCATCAGACAGCCTTATGCCCTCAAGGGCAATCAGGTCACTGGAGGCATTATAAATTTCAATGTATTCTGCATTCGGCAAATCCTTCAAAACAGGATCAGGATCCGCCATAACTTCTGTAATCAAAAGTTCATTGAATGATGGCTCTCTACCCATACCTATTTGAATCGTGGAATCATTCATTGCGTTTCCAGAACAATCGGAGGCATTTCCCAGACTCACGTTATACACTTTACCTACAACCAGGGCTTCACCCAACGTCAAACGCAAGGCTTCAAAGTACTGCCCAACCACCCCGACAGAAGACACATTCAAACCAGGGCTATCCAAAACACTAATTGTAAGACTCAAACTATCCATTGGTTCGCTGAAATTGACCTGGATAGTAGTGGTTGACAGTATATCATATGAAATGACCGTCGGTGGATCAGCGTCAGGATCGAGGCTGTACACCGAATTTTGAGCTCCCGGAGTTCCTCCGGTCTCGGAGATAGAGGCCGTCCAATTTGCCTTTCCGAAGCACGAAGATTCAGGATTGATCAGCTCCAAGCTATAGCCTCCATCATCCTTTTCAGTGTCGGCATACCAATCAGAGTCATACTCAACCTCATCTATCCAGGTTCCACTCACATTTCTGATTGCGATAAACTCGCCTGAGTTGCCGAGAGCCGGGAACCCAGACACACCAACTGCATTTGATATCTCGAAGCTTCCGGCATTTGAGGTGGAGGCAATGATCACATAATCACCGGCCGGCAGATCATAGTCCGGCAGAGAAACAGAGCCAGACTCATCATAAAACCAAAGTGCCTTGAGGTTGATCGGTCGTGAGCCATTGTTATATAGTTCCACATACTCAGCCTCTGGCAGCTCGATAGATGGAGAAGGGTCGGCCATGATTTCGGTAATCAAGACCTCTCTTTGAACGGGTAGTGGTGGAGGCAGATATGTAAATGTGGTGGTATCATCCAGAAGGAAATTGCCCTGTAAGTCAGGCAGATTGTCAATTACCAATTGGTATTCCTCGTCGGACGTAAGTCTGTCATTGAAATCCAAAACGATTGTCTTATCACCGTCATAATCCAAAGCCGCCGGGTACCCAATTCCAACAATACTGAAAAGGTTGATCGATTCTGCAGCTTCCTCTTCTAATTCCTCGCTAAACGTGAGTATCAATTGACTAAAAAAATCACTCGTGATCTGGGTCAGTTGTGGCGCTTCCTCATCTATCTCCACGTTTACAGAATAAGCCGGAAGCTGGCGACCATATTTATCCGACAGTTCTTTCCAGCTCAGCACTTTGGCAACCTGATCAACAGGCGAACTGAAAAATAACCGAACGACATTCTGATCATCACCATCCAATACAGCGAGCTGTGCCACATCACCATCCAGATAAAAGTTGGCTACCGAAACACTTGAAAAATCTGTCTCAAACACCAGGTCAATGGTTCTGGAGTTTATGACCTGATAGCTATCGAAAAACGTCTCGAACTCCAGATCAACATTTACGTTTTGCACCAAATCGTCACTCTGATCAGTCAGATTGGAGGTTTGCAGCGCAATAGGGTCACCGTCCTGCAGATGACCATCAATCCGAATCTCAACACTAAAATCATCAACCCTATCGACAGTGTTGAGCACCTGACCCTCAATTGAATAATTGGCCACATCATCAATCGAACTGCTCATTGCTTCACTAAACATCACAAGAACGGTTGAATCTGTTTTGGCCAAAACATCAGAGATGAAAGGAGCCGCGGTATTGAGGCTGAGGGTTGTGTCTATTGCAGTATTTCCATACAAGTCTGTCTGATTTTGAATCAGGAAGGAAACCTCGGCATCAGGAATACTCGCAAAACTAAGCGTGATATCAAGTGAGTCAGGTCCTTGCCTTGAAAAGTCGATTGGATTTGCTCCGTCCAACCGGAAGTTGGTAAACTTCGCCAGAGAATCTGTCAGAAGCTTTTCATGATATGAAACTCGCAGCGTCTTTTCCCCAGATCGGATCACTTTCTGTAAAACTGGTGCAATTGGGTCATAAACGAAATTTGTTTTACGAGAAGAAGCGAACACATTTCCATACACATCAGACACTCCCAAAACTGAAATCGTCTTCTGCTTTTCTACCTCAAACTCACTGGCAAACGTCAAGACTACTGCACTGTCGGAAACCAACTCAACAGTTTGCGGATGAGCTCCATCTTCCAATGTATATCTGGTAGATGAAGAGGCAATATTTTGATTGATTTTTTCACCCCATTGTAATCGCAAAGTTTTGGCATCCAACACCCGCCACTCAATGACATCCGGTGCTCTTGTATCATAGATAAAGACCGCAGCAGGAGTGACCAAAACCTCGTTAGATGATTTGTTCTTAAAATTTTCGAGATAAACCCATACCTCATTATTCTCATCAAAATTTTCCTCGAACGAGAGCCTGACCAAAGCAGAATCTGCCTCATCAATAGCCACCGCAATAGGTGAACCAATGTCTTCCATCTGATAGTTAGAAACATTCTGAGCAGAGGCAATAGTGGGCTTTTCTTCAAACCTCAATGCCAAAATATTTGGTGCTACCACATAGACTGTATCAACGTCATCTTCATAAGTAAATGCCACTTGCTGCAGTGTAGATGCGTTACCCAGGGCATCTTTCATGTTTTCGAAAGAAACTATATATGTCTGTCCTTCTACAAATTCTGATTCAAACGCCAGCTGAACCCGATAATCTGCTGAGTCCTGAAGCAAAGCCCGATCAGGCTCTTCTACTCCTAAAGCAAAATTAGATTCCCGTTCTGCCTCTGTTTCATTGATTGGCTCATGAAACTTGATGGCAATTTCCTGGGCCGATAAAACAACCAACTCCGCAAACTGCGGCGGTGTGATGTCATAATAGAAGCTGTAAGAATCGGTAGCAATTTCATTGCCCGCACAATCGGTAATTCCCGAAAAGCCAATCTGATAAATCACTTCAGATGTGAGGTCTGATTCTAACGTCACTTTGTACTCGGACAGACTCTGCGCTTCGACAGCCGTTACGTTGTTGTCAGGAACAGATACAGAAGAAATCATTACAGAAGACTCCTCAATTGGTTCGTTGAAAAGAACCGAAAAACTTGTAGGCGAATCAATATTCACATCTGATACTTCCGGGCCAGTAGTATCAGGCGCATCAGAAAAAACAGCATTTTGTAGCCCCGGCGTGCCGCCTGTAGCATCTGAGGAAGCTGTCCAGTTGTTGTCTCCACTGCACGGCTGGTTTGGGTTGATTAACTCAAGCGAATAGCCCCCATCATCTTTTAAATCTGAATCATACCACGAGAGGTCATAAGCTACACTGTCGATTAGGTTGCCGAACTGGTCCTTGAGGATCACCTCATCTCCGGCATTGGAAAGTGCATCAAAGCCAGACTGACCAATGGCATTAGAAAGACCAGAGAAAAAACTGTCATAGTCCGAAGTAGAACAAATCAAAACATAACCTTTGGCCAAAATGGTAACATCAGATATAGTGGCGCCTGTCAGGGTAAAGTTCTCAATGGAAATGTCATTGTCTGACCTGTTGTACAACTCCACGTATTCTGCTACCGGCTGGCCAACCGCGGGGTTCGGATCTGGCATGAGTTCATTGATGATGATGTCTCGGTAGGGTGTCGGTTTTTCAAAAGCAATACTCACTTGTGCATCTAAAGTGGAGTTGGCCGATTGGTTCTTTACTCCTGAGATTGAGAGCGCGTATGACTTATTTACCAAATTGGAAAAAGTCAATACCACACTAGAATCCGAAGCGTCCAGTACTGCGGCAGATGGATTTATTTCCCCAATCTGATAGTTGGCCAAAAGTGTGGTTGACGTATCATCTACCTTTTGGTTGAACCCAACCCTGATGTTTTCATAATCCACCTGCTCTGCTCCAGCTATTGTCATGGGTAAATAACTAAAGCTTGATGTATTGCCGGAAACATTGACTTCATTGCCATCCGTATCTTCTACATTAGACACGGTCAAAGTATAATCAGCGTCTTGAAAAGCTGTGGCAAAAGTCAGCAAAACGGACTGCCCATCTGCTTGCAATAAGGCCGAAGATGGGTTTCCAACTCCTCCATCTACCGAGTAATTGTTGGTGGTTTCCGTAGTGGCCTGATCCAAATCTTTGTTGAAAGTAACCAATAGCTCCGTTTCTGATTGAACACTTGAAGATTGGATTACAAGGGGAATCACAAAGTCAAAATTGGCAGAGCCAGAGAAATTACTATTTTGATCTACATTTTCAATGTCAGAAGCTGCAAGTTCATAGGTCACACCTTCAGAAAAAGGGTTGGCAAAAGTCAATTTCACTTTAGAATTGTCAGATCCATCAAGCACAGCAGCGGAGGGATTGCCCACAGCATTGTCAACAGTATAATTGAGTAATGTTTGGGCCGACGCAGCGCTCAGATTGTCGTTAAAATCCAACACTAGTTCTGTAGAAGATAGGGTCAAAACACTCGACAGATCAAGTTGTAGATAAGAGAAATCAAATGTCACTGCCGCATTTTTTGTCAAGCCTGCTCCTACTTCGAGTTGGTAATTTCCGGTAGTCAAGGGTGTTCCCGGATCAAAGCCAAGTGCGATTGTTTTGCCGATTTTTGTGGCCGCATTTATGGTAATACCCGAGATAGAATAGTTGGCCGCATTTTCAGCGTCTGCTTGCGCTAAATCCTGATTGAAAGTCACGGCAATGGAAGTATTGGAATTGACACCAAGGTCAGCTACTTGAACCTGATCAATCAACACATCATCAAAAAAGTAATCATCGCTGCGGCTAGAAGTATGGTTCACAACAAAACCAAAGAATGCCGTAGAAGTGTAAGTATTGTCAACCACTGAGCCCTCACTCACGTAGCTGGTTCCTCCGGCATGATCTGCACTCAAGCTCCATGTACCATCGGCTGATCGTTCCACATGCACCCTCACTACATTATCAAAAACAGTTGTCCCGCTGAGTATAGTCGTCCCTGATCCAGCGTCACTTCGTTTTAAATTCAAAAAATCATCGTTAGACTGGCCTATTTCCAGGTAGTAACCATCTACATCTCCCTCCAGGTCTGTGATATCAGACACTAAATAGACCCTTACCTTATTTGAACCGGAAGGTGCAGAGCCATTTATTTGAATAAAAAATTCCCAGACCGTATTGTCTATTAAAGTATTGGGCGTGGAGAGGTACAATTCCGCGGATGCGCTGGGTCCCAAAGAGTTGAGTTGCCCCCCGATTATTTGAAATTCAGCATCATCGCCAGACCACAATTGACCGTTTGTAAAATCTCCATCAGAAAAATCATCAGCCACTTGAGAAAAAGCGTTTATACAAAAAAGCAGTATTATGGCTGAAACTGTGGTTCTTACGATCATCATATATTAAATTCGCCGTTCGTTAAAAATACCGATTAATATTTCGGCTAAACCAATTATCAAATTATTTTAAAATGAATTCACGAATGTGTGGCTTCATTTAATTTTTCAATCAAAAAGCAAATAAAATGAAAATCGCTGTTGTTGGAGCAACCGGCCTGGTAGGGGCGGAGATTCTGAAAGTCATGGAAGAGCGAGGAGTATCTTTCGACGAACTATTGTTAGTAGCATCTGCACGATCTGCAGGAAAGAAGATGACTTACAAGAGCAAGGAATATACGGTGATTGGATTGGAAGACGCAGTGGCCGCTACACCGGACATTGCATTGTTTTCAGCAGGAGGTAGCACATCTCTGGAATGGGCACCAAAATTTGCAGAAAAAGGAACAATTGTGATCGATAATTCTTCTGCCTGGAGAATGGACCCAACCAAAAAATTGGTGGTGCCGGAAGTAAACGGTGACGTACTGAGAATCGACGACAGGATCATTGCCAACCCAAATTGCTCTACGATCCAAATGGTGCTTCCGCTAAAGCCACTTCATGAACGCTATGGCATCAAGCGAATTGTGGTTTCTACGTACCAGTCCGTAACAGGAACAGGTAAAGCCGCAGTAGATCAGATGATGGACGAACGTGCAGGAAAAGATGCAGAGAAGGTTTACCCATATAAAATAGACATGAACGTGTTGCCTCATATTGATGTATTCCAGGAGAATGGATACACCAAAGAGGAAATGAAAATGATCAAGGAAACCAAGAAGATCATGGGAGATGAAAGCATAGAGGTAACAGCTACCTGCGTGCGCATTCCTACCATGGGCGGTCACTCCGAGTCTGTAAACATTGAGTTTAACAATGACTTTGACGTGGCAGAATTGACTGCATTGATGGCCAGCGTGCCTGGCGTAGTGATAGAAGATGACGTGGCTAACAATGTATATCCTATGCCACTCAACTCTCACGGAAAAGATGAGGTTTTCATTGGCAGGATCAGAAGAGATGAGTCCCAGGCCAACACAGTAAACATGTGGATCGTAGCGGATAACCTGAGAAAAGGTGCAGCGACAAATGCTGTTCAAATCGCACAATACCTAATGGAACACAGCCTGGCATATTGATTAGGCTTATATTATTAGGTTTTAACAAAACCCTTTGTCACACTGAGCTCGTCGAAGTGTATGACAAAGGGTTTTTTGTTTCCTGATCAAAATTCCCCGTTGACTTGAGGTAAAAAGTTAATTTAGCTGATAATGTCTCCGTTTTCCTCCATATCAGAACGACTTCAAGCCCTTGTTTCAGATGCTTTCAAAACATTCGTGAAGGAGAACGAAAAGTCGGATGTAAATCAGTTGCTCCTCAGGAAGGCTCCCAAAGGTGTAGATCTAAAGCTGGCTGCAGATCAAATCCTCAGTCGACGGAAAGCAAAGGATAAGCTACCGAGTTGGTACACCAGAGAAAATGTGATATTGCCTCCGCCTCTGTCCATAGAGCAATCCTCATCAGAAAGAACTGCCGAATACAAAAAGTCGATTTTAAAAGGGAAACATCTGGTTGACCTTACAGGAGGCATGGGCGTGGATTTGCTCACTCTGAGTTCCCAGTTTGACAAGGCCACACATGTAGAAATGGACGAATGGTTGAGTACCGTTTTTGATCACAACTCAAAATTGCTCAGCCAAACATCTCCTGAAGTTGTCAATCAAAAGGCCGAGGACTTTCTAGAGAGCTTTGTAGGGAAAGCCACATTTTTCATTGATCCGGCCAGAAGAGATACTCATAAAAAAAAGGTCTTTCTATTTGAGGACTGTAGTCCGAATGTGATAGAACTGATGCCACAGTTTCAAGAAAAAGCCGAGCAGGTGCTGATCAAAGCTGCCCCTATGATAGACATCACATTAGGCATAAAGCAACTACACTTCGTAAAAGAAGTGCACGTGGTGAGCTTGAACAATGAGTGCAAAGAGGTGCTATTTTTGTTGGATTTTGATTTTGAGAAGGAGCCTGAAATTCACTGCGTAAATCTCACTTCCATCGGTGACGAAACTTTCTCCTTTGACATGGCTAGCGAAAAGGAGGCTTTGGTAAAATATGATTCGGCACAATCATACCTATACGAACCAAATGCATCTATCCGCAAGGCAGGGGCATTCAAAACCATCGCTTCCAAATATGGCCTGAGCAAAATAGCTCCTAATACACATCTATATACTTCGCAAGGGCTCATTGATAACTTTCCCGGTCGGGTTTTTAAAGTTGTGGGTGAAGTAGATAAGAAGAATATTAAAAAACATTTTCCTGACAGTAAGGCCAACGTCATCTCCAAAAATCATCCGCTCACTCCCGAGCAAATCAAGAAGAAATTTAAGCTGAAAGATGGTGGGGAGAGGTTTTTAATTGGGTTTAGAAATGAAAAAAATGGAACTCAGTTGTTAAGTTGTTTGAAAACCGGCTAGCTTGTATTACATTTGTATTACGATGTTGAATGTAAGACTCAATAAAGAACTAGAAAAAAAGCTTAACTCCTACAGTAAGCAAAACCACATCACCAAGTCTGACGTGGTGAAGGAAGCATTGGCATTGTATCTCAGCAAAGAGCAGAGTGCTCAGTCGCCTTTTGAAGCTGGTGAGGACCTATTCGGTACGGAAGGTAGCGGCAACACCAAGGCTTCTGTTTCTTACAAGCAATCCATAAAGCAAAAACTACGTGAGAAACATTCTCATTGATGCCGGACCGCTCATCGCGCTGTTCGACAAGAGCGATCAGTTTCACCAAAAAAGTATCAATTTCATCCGAATTTTTGACGGCACCCTATGGACCACATGGCCGGTAGTCACTGAAGTCATGCATATGCTCAGCTTCAGCACGAGTGTGCAAGCCAATTTCCTGATCTGGATTGAGCGGGGAGGCCTCAAACTTTACAGCATAGAAAATGATCATATCGACCGGGTGATTGAGTTGATCAAGAAATATGATGACGTACCCATGGATCTGGCTGACGGTTCTTTGATCCTTGCGGCAGAACAACTTGGTTACAAAGAAATAGCCACCATAGACTCGGACTTTTACATCTACAGAAACATCCGAAATCAGTATTTGGAGAATGTTTTTATGTAGAAAAATATCAGATTAAGTCATTGGCTCATTTAATACCGCCCAAATCTAAAAGACAAGGTAGAGGTCAGGCCTGAGAGGTCTTGGTCTTCCAGATTTTTGAAAGAAGAAGCCGTCACATATCTATAAGAAACACCACCTGCTATTCTGAATTTTTTGGTGATGTTGATTTCGATCTGTGCATGTGGCTCCACTACGAAAAATGCAGATTGCTCGATGGTCACGTCCACATTTGTGAAAGTATCTCCAAACTTCTCATCGACTACATCCATTGAGCCTCCACCAAAGAGAATGGGAAAACTGAGGTGCACAATCTCTCTAGTAAAAACAGTCGCTCCAAGAATCACCCCTCCATATCCACCGTGCAGATTGAGCTTGCGGTCGGTGGGATCGTCAGGGTAAGTACCCCTAAAATCATTGTTGCTCGCCATACCATATCCCCCAAAACCAAGCAGATAATTTCTATTCACAATCACACCTCCATACATACCAAGCAGAAGGGTTCGGTCATCATTGATTGTTGAAAGCTTAGTGTCAAGCCCACCAAATCCCGCAAACTCATTTTCCTTTCCGAGCAGGGACTTCACATCGCTGCTTTTAGGGTCATGCGTGTCCATATAGGTCTGTGCAAAGACAATAAAGGGAATTGAAAGAAGTAAGGTTAGGCAGTATTTCTTGAGCATCAGAAAACGTATTTGACAGACAGGGCGGCATCCCAGAATCTAACTTTGGCATATCGCATGCCGATAAAATTGAAATAGGGTTTGATATCAAAAGAAAATGTAACCGGCACACTCAGCCAGCGATATTCCACGCCTAATATGGCATCTGCTCCCATCACAAAGTAATTCTCTTGCTCATAGGCATATGTCGGTGGATCAAACGAAGTAACAACGCGTCTAAGGTTGCTGTACTTTTCATACCCCACATGCATACCAAGTCCGTAGAAGATGTAAAAATTTTCATTGAATGATACCTCCATAGGCTGATGAAAGGTGTAAATGCCAGTGAGCTGAATGCCGCTTTCCCGACCACTCAAAAGGAGTTCGACGGCCTCTTCCTTGTGGATAAACTTCTTGTAGGTGAGTCCTGAAGTATATCCCATTCTGATTCCACCCGAATGGTCATATTGCTGAGCATATGCACCCACCATTAGTAGCGAGAGCGCCGTAAGTAGCAAGTATCGTTTCATCTATTAGTCTTTGTCGGAAAATAAGGGTAGCTCCTTGATCGAGATGATCAGCTCCCCTCCTTCGGAACGGATATTGAGTTCACTAAAATCTTTTTGGGTGTTGCCCACAAAACCAGATAGCGTGACTTGCTCCATCTCTTCCTCTTTCTCCTTTTTAAGAGTGAGCATGCTATTGGGCACAATCATACTTTTCTCATCAGCTGTGATGTTGGCCAGCACATAAGACCCTTGATCCAGGATCAGGTTGATATCTGCTGACTTACCCACGAGAGATATCGACTTGAAGTCTCTTTGAATTCTTGTGAAATAGATGTCACCATAATTGAAATTAAGATTTGCGCTTTTTCTCAAAATATCAGCGCTCAGGTCGGAGAATGTACCATCTCCCATCAGTTCTTCTGACTCTGCCACATACACCTTGTCATTGCGACTATTGAGGAGTGCATAAGTCACCTTAGTCAACTCAATATCTGATGAACTGCTCTCAATATTGAGCTGTCCGGCTTCCTTGATCCTCGACTCTACACCTCGATAAACTAACGTACCATCTTCGATAAAGTCGATGTTGTTTTTTCCAAAAGTGTGCTTTAGCGAAAGCTTCCCGTTAAGGTGGTTAGCCTTGAGGTCGCCATGCGCCAGGTCAATGCTCACATCTCCAGTCAAATCCGCCATGTAGATATTACCGAATTTGTTTTCCACATTCAAATTGAAATTTTCTGGTAGCCAGATTTCGTAGTTCACATTTATGCCATTGCTTCCAAATATGCTCTTGGAGTAATCATCCACTTCGGAAAGGAACTCCTTCAGGAAACCCGACCCCTTACTCACCACGGTAGATACCGTAATCAGGTCACCAACTGACCTGAAAGTCACATCTATGCGATCCATATTCTTCTGCACCGCGTCAGTGGTTTTTCCTTGTGCCTCTATGTTCACCATTACTCGCACAGAGTCCTCATTCCAGACTCGCACGATTACCTCTCCATATTTATTAATTACGTCCAGCCTTCCTCCTTCATTGGCCAGAAAACTTTTATCGTACTGCTTCTCCATCCTGGTAGATTGTGTGAAAGCCGAGAGGCTCACACAAATCAAGAGCAGGCTAAAGACGTACCGCCGAATCATCTTTGCCTTTTTCATTTTCGTTTATTTCGTGTAGTACTTTCTCTAATATTCTGAGCTTCAGTTGGTAGTTTTCCATCATGGCTTCCACCACCTCAGCATTATCCACATTGTCTTTTAGATCATTTTTCAGTTCCGAAAATGCCTGATCCATTGACTCCAAATCAGCTATCAACACAGGATCATTCACCCGCTGTTTTACAAGGGACATTTTCATGTCAATTTCGCCCTGATAGTAGTTTTCGATCTCCTGTAACTCACTAAGCACGCCAGATTTGGGCTGCATCTGTCCTAAGAAATAGGCTGAAAAACCCGTAACAACCATCAAACATGCAGCTACCGCATATTTCCAATAGCGGGTCAACATCTTTACCTCCCCGGGCTCTTGCAAGTGATTTGAAATTGCCTTCCACGAATCCTCCTGAGGAAAGTCAAACATGTCAAAGTCCTCCCTGCTGCTATCTACATATTCTTTCAGTTTATCCTGCATGCTGTTGTTGTTTACTCTCCAACATATTTCTTATTCGGGCCTTGGCTTTACAATATTGTGCCTTGGATGCAGATACGCTTATCGACAAAATCTGCGCTATTTCTTTGTGGTCATAGCCCTCAAAGAGATAGAGGTTTAGCACCGTTTTGCAGCCATCAGGAAGTTCCTCCACCGCTTCCATTACTTGACCAGCTTTATATTCTGAGTATTCAAAGTCATCTATCTCATCTTCCAAATCCAGATTTTCATCCAATTCAGAGGTGATCAGCTTACGCTTTCTGATGGCATTGATACAATTGTTAACCACAATGCGTTTGATCCAGGCACTGAAAGTACTCACCTCACGAAGCGATGGCAGTTTTTGAAATGCATCTATAAATGATTCCTGAAGCATGTCCTGCGCTTCTTCATCGTCACCCATCATTCTACGGCAGATGTTGTACATGGCTTTGGCGTACAGATTGTACAACTCAGCCTGTGCAGCTCCGTCGTGTTGCTGACTTCTGATAATTAGGTCGCGGTGAATATTTCTTTCTGTTCCTTTCACAACTTGCGGTATAATGACAGAACAATCCGGTAAAGGTTTCTCACTTACGGTAAATACGTGAAAAAATCAGATTCTTCATAAAGAAAACTGATTCATCACCCTCAAACCCACTTTTAAGTACATGTTTATTTATATCTAAAAGCTTACCGGCTTCTATATTGGTCGTGATCTTAAAAAACCAATACATGACTTTAACGAACAATTTCTGAAGGCGTTCTCCGGATTTGAAGTCCGTGACAATCAACTTACCATCTTCCTTTAGTAGTGCTCTAATTTTTGCTATGGCCTGCGCCAAATGTTCCGAATCAAACACATCCAGAAAGAAAGGACAAATTACCCAGTCATAGGAATCGGGGCTTTCAAAATGCAAAAAGTCTGCCCAATAGAATTCTGTATCCAGACTGGCATTTTGCCTTGCGTACTTGATCATCACCCGGGATTTTTCTACGTAGGTGACTCGCACATTGAATGGGATATGCCGGAGTATCTTGCCAGTACCCCCTCCTATGATCAGAACATGATCGCCTTCATTCAGGCGCGGCAAATAGTACTGATAAGCCTGGTTGAGTTTTCTACCAAAAATAAGACGCTTAATAGGGTCGTAAAATCCAGCGATTTTGTCAAAATCATTCACAGTAAAAACAACAGAGGTAGAAAAAAGACAGCATCGCCTACCAGGCGGAATCTTTCATTGATGCCATAATATCGCGGTAACCAAAGAACAGACCCTAAAATCAGCGACATGATAAGATAGACTACCTGAATAGCACTGGTCTCAATACTGATGCCAGCGATTAGTAAAGTCAGGGAGACTGAACTCAACAGAAGTAGGTTAATTAGCCTCTTTGATGCTACCATGCCCATTCGATTCGGTATTGAACCAAAACCTTCTTTTTGATCTTCTTCCAAGTCGTAAATGGAGAATATCAGGAGGTTAATTAAAGCAACTATAGCGAGCTCAACCACCAACAACCAATCAACAAGTTCCCATTTGGGTGAGAGACTGAATGGGCCTAGAAAAACCCCCGCCGCATAGCCAAAAGCTACGAGCAACTCCTTGAACCAAAGTCCTCTCAGGAAATATACAAAGGTGAGGTATAAGATGCACAGAGCCGAAAGAACTGCACCGGCTTTAATAACCTGAACCGGAAGGAAATATACATTGAAAAGCGCCAGGCTCAATGTAACTCCGCAAATCACACTTATTATCCGAAAATGTCTCTTGTGAAACCGTCTCCTCTCGGATATTGCAGGTTTACGAGAATCTAAAAGGTGATCCGCTGTATAAATGAGCCATACAGCAGATGCAAGAGCAAAGTATACATGGATGGAAATGGTAATTTGATAGTGCTGACATAAAAAGGCTAAAAAAACAATGGCTCCCAGGACAATGTCCAATGAGAGCCATCTGAAATATTTATAACCTCTTTCGACCATGAGGTGAGTTTTAGCCTCCTTGTGCAAGAGCCTCAGCACCACCCACAATCTCGAGTATTTCTTTCGTAATTGCAGCCTGACGTGTTCTATTGTAAGTCAGTTTCAATTCTTTGAGCAATTCACCAGCGTTATCTGTTGCCTGATCCATGGCAGTCATTCTGGCGCCCTGCTCAGAAGCATTAGACTCAAGCAAAGTTTTATAAAACTGGATCTTCAATGACTTAGGTATGATCTCAGAGAAAATTACTTCCTGAGACGGTTCATACAAATAGTCCGTACTAGATGAAGCTGACTCCTCCTCTACTTCCTTAACTTCAATGGGAAGCAATTGCTCTTGACGCAGAATCTGCGTTGCGACATTCTTAAACTCATTATAGATGATCTCTACCTTGTCAAACTTGCCATCAAGGAAACCTTCCATGGCAAAATCTGAAGCCTCCATAGAGTGAGTAAAATCAAGGCTTTGAAAAATTCCATAGAAATCCTCAACCACATTGAAACCTCTCTTCTTGTAGTAGTCATGGGCTTTCTTGCCCATTGGCATGATGGTAAGATTACCTGCTCGCTCAATGTCCGCATACTTCTCTGAAATGAGATTACGCACGTTTTTGAATACGTTGCTATTAAACCCACCACAAAGACCTCTGTCAGAAGTAACAACGACTAGAAGCACTTTATTGACTGGCCTTACATCAGCGTATGCATTTTCAATACTTGAGGTATCTACACCTGCTGAAACATTGCCAATAATATTGGAAAGCTTTTGAGAATAAGGACGCATTTGGGTGATTCTATCCTGGGCACGACGTAGCTTGGCAGCTGCCACCATTTTCATGGCTTTTGTGATCTGCTGAGTCGAACTTACCGACTGAATCCTTCCTTTTACTTCCTTTAGATTAGCCATTTGGTCTAATATTATGCGTTATACCTTGCTGCCAATTCCTTAGCTACAGTAGCCAAAGTACTGGTCACTTCGTCTGTAAGTTTTCCGGCTTGAAGCTCAGACAACACATTGGCGTGCTGAGCCTTCAACAAAGACAAAAATTCTTTTTCGAACTCCTTCACTTTGGTTTCAGGAACTTTATCTAAAAATCCTTTAGTAGAAGCATAAATAATCGCCACTTGCTCCTCTACTGGTGAAGGTGAAAACTGAGGTTGTTTCAATATTTCCTGGTTTCTTCTACCTCTATCGATAGTTCTTTGGGTAGAGGCATCCAAATCTGAACCAAACTTAGCAAATGCTTCAAGCTCTCGGAACTGAGCCTGATCAAGCTTCAAAGTACCTGCTACCTTTTTCATCGATTTGATCTGAGCCGAACCACCCACACGAGATACTGAAATACCTACATTAATCGCTGGTCTGATACCCGAGTTGAACAAGTTGGTCTCAAGGAATATCTGCCCATCGGTAATCGAGATCACGTTTGTAGGAATATACGCTGAAACGTCCCCTGCCTGTGTTTCAATGATCGGTAGGGCTGTCAATGATCCACCACCCTTCACTTTTCCTTTCAATGAGGGAGGAAGGTCATTCATGTTAGCTGCTATTTCATCGTTGTTGATGATTTTAGCCGCTCTCTCCAAAAGTCTGGAGTGAAGGTAGAATACGTCACCTGGGTAAGCTTCACGCCCCGGAGGTCTTCTCAATAGTAGTGAAACCTCACGGTAAGATACCGCCTGCTTAGAAAGGTCATCATAAACAACCAAAGCAGGACGACCAGTATCACGGAAGTACTCACCAATAGCCGCACCAGTAAACGGAGCAAAGAACTGCATAGGAGCAGGGTCTGATGCCGATGCGTTTACTATCACTGTATATTTGTCAGCACCGGCTTTTTCCAATACGGAAACAATACCAGCTACTGTAGAGGCTTTTTGACCCACTGCAACATAAATACAGAATACAGGCTCACCTCTATCGTAAAATTCTTTTTGGTTAATGATGGTATCAATCGCCACGGCAGTTTTACCTGTCTGACGGTCACCAATGATCAACTCTCTTTGTCCTCTTCCGACAGGGATCATTGAGTCTATCGCTTTGATACCTGTTTGGAGTGGCTCACTTACAGGCTCTCTGTAAATTACTCCTGGGGCTTTTCTTTCGATCGGCATTTCGAAAAGCTCACCTTCTAGTGCTCCTTTTCCATCTATTGGATTACCCAATGTATCAACCACACGGCCACACATTCCGTCACCAACTTTTACCGAACCAATCAAGCCGGTTCTTTTAACAGTGTCTCCTTCTTTTACCTCAGTTGACTCTCCTAAAAGTACCGCTCCTACATTGTCTTCCTCTAGGTTAAGAACCAATGCTTTCAAGCCGTTTTCAAACTCCAACAACTCCCCAGCCTGGGCTTTAGATAAACCGTAAATTCTAGCTACACCGTCACCTACTTGTAGTACAGTTCCAACTTCTTCAAGTTCAGCTTCTGTTTTTTGGTTAGAGAGTTGTTCTCTCAATATTGCTGAAACCTCATCTGGTCGAACATCTGCCATAGTTTCTTTTGTTTAATTGCCCTCGGGCGAGTTAGTTATTATTTGTTTTCTTTTTGAAATCTTAATTTCAGGTCTTTCAGCTTTCCGCTAATACTATCATCTATTTGACGATCACCCAGCTTCAGAACGTATCCACCGATCAACTCTGAATTTATTTTCTCTGTAAGCAATGGTTTCTTACCCGTGATGTCACTAACCAGTTTTTCGAATGCCTTTTTAGTAGCACCATCGAGAGTAATAGTGGTAGTAACTGTTGCTTCTTGAAAGCCCTGCTTCTCATTGTAAAGAGTCAAAAACGCTTCTGCTATCTCAGGCAAAATGTTTTCTCTATTTTTCTTTGCAATGATATCCAGGAAGTTAGCAGTCAAGGGGTCAACCTTACCTGCAAATATTTTAGACAGGATTTCCGCTTTTCTGATATGCGAGATCAACGGACTCTTCAACATGAGGATGAAGTCACGATTCTCCTTACAGATGGCAGAAAAGTTGAGGATATCAGAATAAACCTTATCCAAGACCTTTTTCTCCTCAGCCAGCTCTAGCAAGGGTTTAGCGTACCTAACTGCTATTTTGCTTGCTGACATCTTAGTTTACTTTTACTTCTTTAAGGAATTTGTCGATCAAGTCTTTCTGCGACTTGTCTCCAGAAAGCTTTTCCCTGAGTACTTTCTCAGCGATATCTAAAGAAAGACTCGCTACCAAACTCTTCACTTCTGCAAGGGCGGCCTTCTTCTCACTCTCGATACTAACCTTTGCATCAGCTACCATCTTTTCAGCAATTGCAGCGGTTTCGTTTTTGGCCTCTTCTTTTATTTGGCTAGCAGTACCCATTGCTTCTTTCAAGATTTTATCTCTTTCAGCTCGAGCTTCTTGTAGTAGGTATTCGTTATCCGCTTTGATTTGAGCCATCTCTTCTTTGGCCAAATCTGCAGCTTTCAGCGCATCATCGATTTGACTTTCTCTAGTCTTTAGCGCGCCTACGATTGGCTTCCATACGAATGTTGCCAACACAAGAAAAACGATGACGAATACGATCGTCTGCCAAAAAATTAATCCTATTTCAGGGGTAACCATATTGATTCTATTTGATCTTCAAGTAAGAAACCTGGTCCTGAAGCCTAATGCTAGCAAGACCAGGCAAATAAAAATTAATTATTGTCCGATAGACAAGAATCCGATTACAGCTGCGAATAGTGCAACACCTTCAATCAAGGCTGCTGCAATAATCATCGCAGTTTGGATCTTTCCACCTGCTTCTGGTTGTCTAGCGATACCGTCAGTTGCTCCTTTACCGATCATTCCGATACCAAGTCCTGCTCCTAGTACTGCTAAACCTGCTCCAATTGCTCCCATTTTTATATAATTTATATGGTTAAAAAATGCTTATTTAATGATGCTCTTCAACTGCCTGCCCGAAATACATCGACGAAAGCAAGGTGAAAACATATGCTTGCAACAATGCCACGAATAGCTCAAGCATGTTCATGACTGTTGCAAATAAAGTGGACGCTATACCCACAGCAAAACTCTGCGCAATAAACGTCAAACTGATAATACTTAATATGATAATGTGACCCGCTGTGATATTTGCAAAAAGTCGGATCATCAATGAAAAGGGCTTTGTGAAAATTCCGATGATCTCAATAGGCCACAAAATAAGGTACAATGGGACTTTAGCTACCCAAGGCATGCTTTTCCCAAGAGGATCAAGGATGTGTAGCCAGTATGTCTTACGCCCAGACGCTAGTGTGATTATTAAACTGAACACAGCCAGCACCATGGTCACTGCTATGTTTCCGGTAAGGTTTGCCGCCGCTGGTAGTAGCCCCAACAGGTTGCCAAACCAGATAAAGAAGAATAGTGTCAGCAGATAAGGAAGGTACTTTTCGTACTTCGGGCCAATGTTTGGCTTCACGATTTCATCCCTTACATAAACGATTATTGGCTCAAAGAACGACTGAATCCCCTTTGGAGCTTTGCCAGCATTTTTCTTGTAGCCTCGTGCCACTGCGAAAAACACCAGAATTAGTATTAGTGAGTTGATGAAAAGGAAAAACACATTTTTAGTGATTGAGAGATCAACTACATGCTCTCCGCTTGCTAATGAGATGTGCTCGTGCTCCATTACATATCCATTGTAAGGAACCACATTGTGATGCTCATCATAAAAATTACTTGAAGAAAATATGTCAAGACCTTTTTCCTCAGAGTAAATGATTACAGGCAGGTGAAAGACAACACCATGAGTGATCTCCCAACTGTGGGCATCACTGATGTGATGATTGATCATTTCACTTGGGTCAAACTTCTCTCCGTCTCCAGAACCGCTTGCTGCGCTTTCATGAGTCAAAAGCAGCCCAAAGAGCGCTATTAAAAAACTGATTTTCAAAAACTTAGGAAATTGTGCAATTTTCACTTGACTCATTAGATAAAGGGTTACCTCCTCAATTCCGCCGCAAGTTAGACAATACGGTAAATAATTCAAAGATTAAATAAACCAAATAGACAGCCATAAATTGAACCATCAAAGCCTTAATGCCATCTATTTTCATATACATGAGAATTCCCAAAAAAAAGAGTCCCGTGAGCAGTCTGAAAGTGACCGTTCCAAGGGCATAAATAGGTGATTCCCAATTGTTTTTCTTGCCTTCGTAAAGCAACCACGACACCACAAGTGATTGTAAAAAGAAAAAGAAAATCATCGCTGGGAATTTCGAGTGAAGCTTTGAAGCAAATAAGACATCATTTGCGCCGAAAAACAGCAATAAAAAGCCCAAAGAAATACCGGTCGAAATGATCAGATACTTCTTCACTTGACGAACTTTTTTAATAGATAAAAAATGGTGGCCGCAACCGAGAGAAAAATGGAGCCTATAAGTATCCAGGGAATTTTAGTGCCCACCTTTTGGTTTAGATAATATCCTCCCCCAATGATCAACAGGTTGAGCGATAAAAGCTCAAAGGTGATTCCAGAAACTTTAGCGTAAGTATTTACCTCCTCAGGACTGTGCTTTGAGGAGGGGTTTTTCTCCTCTTTCATGCGTTCCTATATTTATTTCTTTGCTTTTTACACCCATCTTACAACTACCGTTGAATGCCGCACCTGACTCTACGATAAGCTTATTGGTGATGATATCTCCATCAATGACTGCAGTAGCTTTAAGGATCAAAACCTCACTAATTTCCACAGAACCTACAATATGCCCTGCAACTTCTGCATTTTGTGCAATCACGCTTCCGTCTATCTGCGAAGAGTGACCAAATGCTGCTTTGGACTTGGTTTTAATGTTTCCAATGACCTTTCCTTCTATTCTTAGATTGCCGAAGGTTTCAATATTTCCTTCTAGAATAGTTCCCTTTCCAATAATGTTACTGGAGTTGCTCATCTCCTCTGCTGTCTTTTGATCTTGTTTGTTAAACATGATATTTGGTTTTAAAACGCTACGTACTCCTGTGGATTAACTGAGTTACCATTGTGCCAAAGTTCGAAGTGGAGATGCGGACCTGAGGTGAGCTCTCCTGTGTTTCCAATAATGGCAATTATATCTCCTCCGGTGACAAAACTACCAACGTTTTTGAATAATTCCGAATTGTGCTTATAAACGGATATCAAATTGCCTCGGTGCTGAATGCCAATAACATACCCGCTATCCAGCGTCCAGGAAGAAAATATCACTACTCCATCTGCCACGCAGATAACCGGTTCGCCTTCTTTGGCCACAATATCAACCCCAAAATGATCTGCTTTTGGATTATACCCGTCGGTAATGATTCCTTCTATTGGGCTGAAAAGAAAAAGCTCTCTAAATTCATCAAGAGATGATCCACTGTAAGTTAGTGGGTTTACATCCTGATTTTCGAACTCAGCTCGAAACTGAGAATCAATAGGGTGAAGTGTTTCCTTGATCTGCAGCTCGGCAGGAATCCTACTCACAGCTTCCTGAGAATCCAGGCTAGCAATGGCACTTGGCTCTCCGCTCACAATCAGTTGAATATTGTCAATGTACTGATCCTTGAGTGCTATTTCGTACTCAAGTGAATCGAGTCGCACTGTGAGATCCAGCAGCTCCCTATTGGAGCGCATTTGCGCATAGCGCGGGTCTAGCCACTCTTCGAGCGTCACAGTGACCAAATATGTTGCTATTGCCAGCGTAATCAAAAAAGCCACTGCCAAAATCAAAATGATTCGGGCATAGTTAAAACTCAGCGTTTTTTTCTCTGCAAAATTCTCCTCATTTCGGATTATCAACAGATATCTATTGGTAAGCCAATTTGTAAGGGTTTTTTTTGGTGCCAAAGGGGACTTTTTTAGTGAACATCAAATATATCTAAACCATATATCTTTACAAGATTATTACGTTTACCACGTTTAGATTTCAAATCGAAAGAATCAGCTTGAAACCTTTCTACAGATACCTTATTCTGATCTTACTCGCAATAACAGAATTGTCAGCAAAAGCTCAGGTCAGCGGCCCGATAAGTGCTGGATATCATGATCTTACTGCACATTACAATGCATATTTTATTGCTAATGAAAGGGTGAAAGAAATAGAACAACAGGTATACGACCAATACGATTGGAATTACAACAAAGTGCTACCGGTTTACCCCCAATTTGACACTCTGGTAAGCAAAAGCCTCGAAACACTTACTGAAGATTGTATTCAGAAAGCATCAATCGCAATACAAAGACATGAAGGGTCAAAATGGGAAGATGACTCTTATGTGCTTGTAGGCAAGGCTAGGTACTACGCCTCTGAATTTGCTGACGCAATCGAGACGTTTAAATACGTCAATAAAAAGGGAGATGACGATAACGCCAGACATGAAGCGCTGATAAATCTAATCAGAACTTTCGTTGACGCCAATGAAATCAACAATGCAATAGCGGTATCAGATTACCTCAAGAAGGAGAAATTAAACGACACAAATCAATTTGACCTCTTTTTGGCCAGAGCTTACATGTATCAAAGACGGGATGATCATGACAATATGGTTCAGAACCTGGTAAAAGCAGAGGCGCTGATGCCAAGAAGTAATGACAAGGCAAGAATCCAATTTATTATAGGTCAGGTGTATCAGGAGCTGGGTTTTGATGCAGAGGCCTATAAATACTATGACGCCTCCCTTAAGAGCAATCCAACGTACGAACTTTCTTTTTATACAAAGTTGAACATGGGATCGGTAACACAACTCACCAAGGGTAGCGATGTGAAAAAGGTGCGCAAATATTTCAAAAAACTTCTGAGAGATCCCAAAAACTTAGAGTATCAGGATAAAATCTACTACGAAATGGCCGGATTTGAATCTAAAAACGGCAATCTCACTGAGGCCATAGATTTCTACAAAATGTCTGTAAAGAAAAGCGTGAGCAACAACAGACAAAAGGGATATTCTTATTGGAAATTAGGCTTGATCTATTATGATAGTTTGAAAAATTTCCCTCTTGCCAAAAGCTATTATGACAGTACTATTTCGGTCATGCCCAAAGATGAAGATGAATACAACAACATACTTCAAAGGCAGGAAGTGCTAAGTGAGTTTGTCGAATACATCACTACTGTACAGAAAAACGACAGTCTTATCATCCTATCACAGTTGCCAGTAGATTCTGCGCAGGCCATAGCCAGAGCCGCGGTGGAGGCCAACTATGAAAAAGAAAAAGAAAGGAAACGACGTGCAAAAGAGCGTGAGCGCAGAGAGCAAATGTCCACCTCTTTTGACCGGCAGGGTGGAGACATCATTAGTGCCAATCTGACCGGAGACACCTGGTATTTTCACAACCCAAATCTGCTAAGCCGAGGGGCCTCAGAGTTCAAAAGAGTGTGGGGTAACCGCCCATTAGAGGATGACTGGAGAAGAAGTGCCAAAGCCGGAGGTTTTGCCATACAGGAACAGCAAGCGGCCAAAGAAAAAGAGCAGGAAGAATCAGAAGACGAAGTGGACGCCAGACTATCTGAGGAAGTAGAGGCTCTTCTAGCCAATATTCCACGCTCTGAAGAACAAATGCAAAAACTCCTTTCAGAGACAGAAATTGCACTATACAATCTGGGAAACATCTACAATTTCAAACTGGAAGAAAAGGAAAATGCGATAAGCTCTTTTGAGCAGCTTCTGAGCAGATACCATGAAAGCGAGTACAGACCGGAGGTGCTCTATCAATTGTATTTATTGTACTCCCAGCTGGATCAGAATGAATTTGCTAAGGAAAGAGCCGATCAAGTTCAATCACTATTTCCAGAATCCATATACGCCAAACTCATCGAAAACCCGAACTATCGCGAGGAAAGCAGCGCAGCTACTGCACACTTAATGGCAGCTTATAAAACAGCTTATCAATATTATACGGCAGAGAAATACAAAAAAACAAAATCAGTCCTGGACAGTGCTCTGCAGATTTATCCTGAAAATGATTTTAGTGATAACCTGCAACTCTTGAATGTGATGACAGTTGGCATGTTGGATGGACTGTATCAGTATCAATTCGAGCTCAATAACTTTATAAAAACATATCCAGAAAGTGATGTAGTAGACTATGCTCAAACTTTGCTCAAAGCTTCAGAAGACTACCAGATCAATATTGTCAATTCCTCCAAAGCCAGATTTATCGAATATTTTGATCAAAAACATTTTATGATTCTAGCCTATCCTAATAAATCTGAACTGTCCAGTAAAATCCCAGGCATAGTAGATGTGTTTTTGGATGAAAATCAAGTATCATATAGCTCAGGAAACCTCATCTTGAATGAAGAATATGCCATGGTACTGATAAATGATATTCCCGATAAACAAAAAGCGCAAGTACTTCTTGAATCATTCGAAAACTTAAATATCCAGGAAGACTTCAAAGGCGAGAAAATCTATAATTTTATCATTACACAAGACAACTTTGATATCTTTTATCAAACAAAGGATTTGAATGCCTATTTGAATTTTTATGATCGCATGTACCAATAATGAGAAGTAAAAGCATCAAAATCACACTCTACGCTCTATGGTTTGCATTTTTAGTGGCATTCATAGGAATACCAGGATTATTTTATATGGTTCAAGTAGATGCCAATGGCTGGTTTGGTGGCCTTCCAAGCTTGCAGGCCCTGGAGCGTCCAGACCCAGATCTGTCTTCAGAACTAATAAGTGCTGATGGCAAATCATTGGGTAAATACTGGCGAAAAAACAGGACTCCAGTAACCTATGAGGAGCTCTCTAGTCAGCTGGTCAATACACTTCTGGTAACAGAAGATATTAGATTTAAAAGCCATTCAGGAATTGACCTAAAAGGCCTGACTCGAGCAGCGATAGGAGTTTTAACCTTTAACTTCAATGGTGGAGGCTCCACCCTCACTATGCAGTTAGCAGAGAATCTGTATAGCACGTCTTCAGCCAACCGTGGTTCGCTTTACAGCAATCGTAAAATCGGACAAATCATCACCAAACTCAAAGAATGGATCATCGCGGTGAGATTGGAACAGTCCTATACCAAAGAAGAAATCCTGGCTATGTATTTGAACACCGTAGAGTACGGCAGTAATTCTTATGGGATCAAAGTAGCCGCCAAAACATTCTTCAATAAGCTTCCTTCTCAGTTGGACTACAAAGAATCTGCCGTATTAGTAGGCGCGATAAACGCTCCTACCCGCTGGAGCCCCATATTGAACCCGGACAATGCCATGCGCAAAAGGACAGAAGTCCTCCATAACGTTTATAAATATGGTTTGATCAACAAAACGATTTACGACAGCCTAATTCTCACCGATTTCGGGCTGCACTACAAAGTTGACAATCAAAACGAAGGTTTGGCGACATACTTCAGGGCGGTCATCAAAACCCATCTCATGGCCTGGTGTGCCGACAATGGTTACGACCTTTTTGATGATGGGCTGAAGATATATACCACGATAGACAGCAGGTTACAGCAGTACGCAGAAGAGGCCGTAGAAGAACACATGGACACCTTACAGCAAATCTTCGACAATCACCTACAGGGGCATAAACCATGGATAGATCAGGATGGTCACGAAATCCCAGGATTTATCGAAAACGCTATTAAAAGAACTGACAAGTACAGGTCTCTTGTTCGTGAGTATGGGCAAGACTCAGATTCAATTGAAATAATGCTCAACAAAAAGCGCAAAATGACTGTATTCTCACATGCTGGAGAATTGGACACACTCTTTAGTACCTACGATTCTTTAAGATATTATAAGCAATTTTTGCATGCAGGTTTTATGTCCATGGAACCTAAAACGGGCCACATAAAGGCCTGGGTGGGGTGCATAAATCACAAATACTTCAAATACGATCATGTGCAAAGAGGGAAAAGACAACCGGGCTCAACTATCAAACCGTTTGTTTACACGGCAGCCATCGAAAACGGCTACTCCCCTTGCTTTCCTGTAGTTGATGCGGCAGTAACATTTCCTCGCCCTGGTGAGGACCCTCCTACATGGACTCCAGAAAATGCCAATGGCAAATTTACCGGAGAAGTCATGACCATCCGACAGGCAATGGCTCGATCCAAAAACAGCATAACAGCCTTTATTATGAAGGAAATTGGTCCAGAAGCGGTGGTAGAAAAAGCTAAACAGCTAGGTATAAAGAGTCATCTAGACGCTGTTCCTGCCCTTTGTCTTGGAGCCGGGGGTGACGTAAATATTCAGGAAATGCTAGCTGCATACTCAACTTTCGTCAACAAAGGCATTTATACCGAGCCCTATTTTATATCTCGTATTGAAGATCAAAACGGAAACGTAATCCAACAATTTGTACCACAGACAAAAGAGGCGCTCAATGAAGAAACTGCTTACGTAATGCTTCATATGCTCAAAGGCACAACAGAAGAACCGGGAGGAACAGCACTAGGGCTTGATCCCTCTTTGAGAATAGACAATGAAATTGGTGCTAAAACAGGAACCACCCAAAATGCCTCTGACGGTTGGTTCATGGGCGTGACAAGAGATTTAGCAGCAGGAGCATGGGTTGGAGGTGATGATCGATCCATACACTTTAGATATTGGGCGCTTGGGCAAGGCGCCAGAACGGCTATGCCCATTTGGGAAAAATTCATGCTCAAAGTATATGCGGACGAAACTTTGGACTATCAAAAAGCTCCTTTTGACAGACCCATAAAACCAATCAAAATCGAACTTGATTGTGACAAATACAATAACATCATCGAACCTTCTGATTCAACCTCGGTTGAAGTGATCGATGAAGATGGTTTTATGTAAACCAGATTAACCATGCTCAAGCAGCGACTCTCCAATACAGAGTACAATCAACTTCCTCATGAACCGGGCATTTACAAATTCTTAAACGCTGCTGGCACCATCATCTATGTGGGTAAGGCAAAGGATTTGATCAAAAGAGTTTCGAGCTACTTCACAAAAGCTGCCCAACATAACAGGAAAACTGTCAAGCTCGTCAGTGAAATTCATCAGATAGAATTTATCATTGTCAACTCAGAGTTTGATGCGCTCTTGCTGGAAAACAACCTGATCAAACAAAATCAACCTAAGTACAACATACTCCTAAAAGACGATAAGTCCTTTCCAAGTATATGTATCACTAAGGAACGATTTCCGAGAATATACTCCACTCGCAGGATAGACAAGTCACAGGGCGAATTCTTCGGTCCCTATACAAGCGTGAAAGCCATGAATGGAGTGCTTGACCTTATAAGAAAATTATATAAGATAAGAACCTGCAATTTCAACCTCTCTAGACAAAACGTTGAATCTAAAAAATTTAAAATCTGTCTTGAGTGTCACATTGGCAACTGTCTCGGCCCCTGCGAAGGGCTACAAGATGAACAAGACTATCAGAACGAAATTAGCCATGCCAGAGAAATCCTTGTTGGGAAAATCAGCAAAGTATTACAGCAGTATAAATCCTTGATGTCTGATGCATCCAGTCAGCTCAATTTTGAGCTGGCTCAGAATTACAAGGAAAAAATTGATCTCTTGGCCAAATTTCAAACTAAATCTCTAATAGTCAACCCAAAACTCGAAGCTGCTGACGTCATTGCCATCATCTCTGATGACGAGCATTTCTACCTTAATTACATGCAAGTGGTGGAGGGTGCCATTAAAGTATCCGAAACATTAGACTTCAAAAAGACTGTGGAAGCCCCATCACATGAGCTATTGCAACCCATCCTCTTTACACTAAGAAATAAATACCAAAGCAATTCCTCTGAGGTACTATCAAATAAAAAAATAGACATGTGGGACGAACTTGAGCTCACGATTCCCAAAATTGGAGATAAGAAAAAGCTTATAGATCTAGCACTGAAAAATGCCTTGTTTTTCAAAAATGAAAGGCTTAGAAAAAAAGAAGAGGCCAGAAACAAGCCTAAAAGAGTCCTGGAGCAGTTAAAAACTGACTTGTCCCTGAAAGAACTCCCCGTACATATAGAATGCTTCGACAATAGCAATATACAGGGCACCCATCCTGTGGCTTCTATGGTCTGTTTCAAAAACGCCAAACCTTCAAAACGGGATTATCGCAAATTCAACATCAAAACAGTGGTGGGACCCGACGATTTCTCATCAATGAAAGAAATCGTTGGCCGTAGATATGGGCGCCTAAAATCTGAAAAGCTCCCCTTTCCCAATTTGGTAGTCATAGACGGTGGAAAAGGACAACTGCATGCAGCAACTGACGCACTCAAGGAGCTAGATCTATACGGCCAAATTCCAATAATAGGAATAGCCAAGCGCTTAGAAGAAATTTACTATCCCGAAGACTCCTTTCCTCTTCACATAAGTAAAAAATCCACTTCTCTCAAAATTCTTCAGCACCTTAGAGATGAGGCACATCGGTTTGCTATCAATTTTCATCGAGACGTACGAAGTAAAGCATTTACCGTTTCCGAACTGGACAACATCCCAGGTATCGGCGCGGAAACAAGAAAAGCTCTTATAAAACAATTTAAAAGCACAAAAAGAATCTCTGAGCTTCCCAAGCAAGATTTAGAAAAAGTTATTGGCAAGTCTAAGGCCTCTAGAATTGTTGACTACTTTAAACAAAAAAAAGAGGGTCAATAGACCCTCTAAATATATCTTAACAGTTTCAATTCTAGTATTCCCAAAGTTCGCTTTCGTACTCCATCAAATCGTATTCATATTTTTGCTGAAGTAATATTGCATCATAAGGGTCAGATACAATTTGTCTGATATCCAAGTTATCAGCATTAGAAACCTTAATGATCGGAGCACTAAACAAGCGTAACTCCAAAGCATCTCCAATATTTCTGTGTTGAGCCTGATTTTGATTGTTGTACCATATTGCTTTATCGGCATAAGGTCCACGCACCAGATTTACGACATCCTCATATTTAAAATGAGCCACCATCTTTTCAAATCCAGCTGGATTCCAAGCTGCTCCCGCTGAAGCAGGTAAAGCAAGCGACACAGTCCTGATATACCAATACATTCTAGATCGGTTTCTATCGAACAAAACGTCCTCCTTGAAATAAATCACAGAGAATAGCTCCTTTGGAATCGGGTCAAATTTAGGCCCTGAACTGGTTGTTGTCGTTGTGCTTTCTCCGAATCCACCACCGAATCCACCACCGAATCCACCACCAAAATCTTGTCTCTCAACTTGAGTGTTAGATTTAAAGGTACTATCTGGCATTAGGTTCAAACAAGAATCACTTTGATAAGGCTTAATTAAGCCATCTTCAACAGCTTGAATCAACAACCTTGACAACTCTCCATTCTTAGAGTTAAAAGTCATGTTTTGTTTTTCGTTCAAATCCATGCGTCTCCACATGGTCTTTTTAAACATGACCTGAGCGTCCTGAACTTCCGCCTTAATTATTGGAATATCACTCTCCTGGGCGTTCACACACAAAGCACCCAAAAGGAAAATAAATGCATAACAAACTTTCTTCATAACCTGTTTATTCTTAGTTCAAAGGAATATTGATAAACCTTGTTGTTACAGCAAAGTCTTCCACATCCTTCTTAAAGTTTTGTCTTTGAACTCTCTTTATTTCAATAACCAACTGATCTCCTTTTCTAGCTTGAGCAGCTATTTGTCCGAGATTAATTTGCTCCCCTACAGGAAGTGTCACTCGACCAATACCGCCACTTACAAGTGTAACCTCGGCTTGTGCAATTCTAAACTTAGCATCATCTGGCAGAAACTGCTGGAAACTTTCATCCGGAATAACCCTCAACTGCAGCCTTGGTGACTTGGCTGAAATACCCGTTTTCATATTAACTTCACCTTGCGCGGTATACGCCTTAATACTCGGCTGTGGAATTCTCCTTACAGCAAAGCTTCTAGATCCAACAGCATTACCGTTACTAGAAACGTTCAAGGTAACCTCCTTCATTGAATTCGGCACGATAGTAACCTGGCCCTTCTCAGTACCTTTATAAGCATTACCATTTTTTGCAGAAAACGACGGGTTGTAACTAGTCCCCAGTGCAGGAACCTGTACATCCAATTTGTTACCACAATTAAGATAAAGTGCATTAACGGACTGTGATTGGATTTGAATAACAGGCTTAACAACAAAATATTCGATCTCTGTGCTAAATGTAGTATCTCCACGGCCAGTATTAACTGTGATATCAGCCGTATAGGTCTGACGGCTCAGGCCTTCCTTATCATAACTTTTAGCAGATGCAGTAAACTCTACCAGACCTTGACCTGAAGCATCCACGTCAATGTCCTTCTTATTGTACTGCATTGTAGGTGTCACACCAGAAGATGAAGCCGCAATGAACATTTTAGCAGAATACTTAGACCCTGCTGCAACATATTTAGATTCCGGTTTAACCATTGGGACAATAACATCGAACTTCAAATCACCAGCTCCAACTTTGCCAGAAAGAAAGTCAAGTCCTCTAGTTTCATAACCAAGCACCCTCGATTGAAACTCACTTACAGTAGCTAAACCTGCAGGTGTCGGAGAACTATGAAAAGCCAAATCTGCGAATACCTTTCCTTGTTGATTTGGATCTTGCGAATACACAGGATCCTCATCTGCATCAAGAGCGATCGGTTTAATGTGAGTCAATTCGCCTTCCTCTGCTCCTAGGCTCTCTAATTTTGACTTTACAAATTCAGCATAGCTATTTAGTAATTCTTTCAACTCTTCTCCGTGACCTTCTCCTCCTTCTTCGACAGGCATCATATAGTTGCCTACTTTGTCATAATCCGTTTTACCTACAAGGTTTTTTGCATCTCCTGTATATTCTGCTTTAAACCCTTCAAGATACCCACCGGTAACATCAATCATGGCCTCTTTAACCACAAGTAATTCTTTCATTACCCTATCGGTTTCTGCTCTCAATTCTTCAGCAACCTCCATGACCTTGACGTCTTCAGGTCTACTACCAGAATCGTCCACAGCCTTTTTGATATTTTGAAGTATTGCTACATTTCTCTCTTCTGTCTCGTTGTTTGCACGAACCAGTGAATCATTCAGAAAGACAAACTTATCTATAACGGTAGAACTAACATTCAGCGCCAACAATGCTGTAAGCACCAAATACATCATTCCTACCATTTTCTGTCTTCCTGTCTCTTTTCCTCCAGCCATATTTCTTTTTTTTTAGCTTATTATAAATGGAAAATTAACCTTGCTTCATTGCACTCAACATGCTGCCGTAAACTTTATTAAGACTTGCGATATTAGTTGTCAATTGATTCAATTGTGCCTGGAAGGCAGAAGTCTCTTTGCCAGCCTCAGACATGCTGTCTAAAGCCTCACTCACATTCGAGTAAAATTTATTCATAGACTTGACATGGCTTTGAGCATCTTTCAATTCCATCTCATATACAGCATTCAATGCTCCTAAACTCTTCGTAACATTCTGAACCTGAGTGTGGTATTCTTTGGTGTCTTTTGATGCATCAGCCATTGAAGCCATTGCCTGAATTGAGGTGGCATACGACTTATTCATTTCAACAAGCGAACCAGATGCAGTTTTCACATTCTTAGCATATTCATTGGTGGCTAAAGCAGCATCACCTAAACCAGCCATTTTCTGAGCTGAATCTGACAAACTTCTCATACCATCTCCCAAACTTTTTATCAACTCAGGACCAACTTTCGCATCAGCGAGCATTTTATCCATAGACGCAGAAACACCTGAGTTACTACCTGAAGCGACTCTTTTAGGTACAGTTGCTGCTGGACCATCATAATCATCCGCCAATTCTGGATAAACTTTCCCCCAGTCCGGTTCCTTATGTTGAGGTTCAAATGCACTCAAGAAAAATATTACTGCTTCCGTGGTAAGCCCTATGGCCAACATAGCTCCTGCACCAGGAAGGTGAAGAATCTTAAACATGGCACCAACAATTACGATAGCTGCACCAATACCGTAAATTTTAGGCATTATGGTTGTGAAGAGAAGCTCCTGAAATCCGCCTTTTTTGCTCATTTTATGAAAAGTTTAGGTTAGTAATGTTAATGTTTTTGTTCTAAGTTAAAATTCATACCCTGATGATCTACCAAGATATGTCATTGCACATCTAAATCCAATAGACGATCGGGCTGTGTCCCTGTGTTCGAAAGAGCGAGTACCTGTCTCAAGGTAATAGGCTATGTCTTTCCAAGACCCTCCTCTTACTATTTTAAAATCAATTCTTTCATCGTAGTATGTAGGGTTCAAATCCCATACAAGTGGCATTGCTGCAGGGTTATAAGCATCCTCGCACCATTCTGCAACATTTCCAGACATATCAAACAAACCATAGTCGTTTGAAAAATACGTTCCGACTGGTGATGTATAAGCAAAACCATCATCGAAATAATTTCCTCTACCAGGTTTGAAATTGGCTAACAGACATCCTTTTTGGTTACGCACGTATGGATTACCCCACGGATATTTATTCATGTCTCTTCCTCCACGAGCAGCATATTCCCACTCAGCCTCTGAAGGCAGTCTGAAATTTGGCATGATGGGCATTCCCACACTTTGTCTGTATTCATTTAGATACTGAGTTCTCCATTGACAAAAATACTGAGCAGCATTCCAATCAACACCTACTACAGGATAATCATCAAAAGCCGGATGTGACCAGTAGTATACAACCAGAGGATCACCCATGTGATGAGTGAAGTCTGTAACCCAAGTTGTAGTATCCGGCATAAGATCCGCTATCGAATAACCTGATGGTAAATCCACTTCAGAACCCTCTGTGATAGCCTGAGTAAACTGACGATACTCATTGTTGGTTATCTCAGTATCATCCATAAAGAAGGCACCTATGGTAACCTGCTTATTGAAATTAATTTGAGTTGCTGCAACATCTTCGTCGGCTTGTCCCATATGGAAAGTTCCGGCTGGAATCGCCATCATCCCAAATGGTCTGGTCATTTCCCAACCCTGACGGTCAGGAGCGCCGAGTAATTCACCTCGGTCGGATGCACCCCCTCCTCCAAAAAGCCCGCAGCTTTGAAGGACAACAGCAAAAGAGAGTGCTATTAAAGAGTTTAACTTTAATTCACGCATATTAATCATAACACCTTATTTGAACTTGCAAGTATGTAAAATAAACAAACTATAACAAAAATTATTGCGTCTTAAAAACCTAAATATAAGACCTTAAACCATTTCAACACAAATTTGCCTCTCAATTTATCTTAAAAATCGACGAGATGCCAAATTCTCATTACTAAAAAGTAAATCGAGGTGTCTTTACTGATTTTCGGCCGCCAAAAACAAAATCCGGCAAGTTGTACCTCAAGAATATCTCGTTTGATGTTGGCTGCTTGGCATCAGGGTTATGAACCACCAGGTCAAATGAGTATCCCGCTTTCAACTTATTGTTCATGAGTGAATAACCAAAGTAAGCTATTAGAGATTCTTCCAGTCTATACGACAAGCCTGTCCACATCTTATCGTTATAATTGAGAATGGAGCCCAAATCAAATGTGACACCAGTCAAGTTGGTTCTCAATATTACATTTGGCCTTAAGGTTATTTTCTTGTTTATGACGAATGGCTTTCCTCCATGAATCACGTAAGATCTTTTCTGTGAATTGCTCAACCCATCAACTCCAAAGTCAAAAGAAGGCTCAACCAAATTAACACTACTGATTCCTATATAGTGTCCTTTATCGGACTGATAGAGTAAGCCAAACCCCATGTTGAATTTAGTTTGTGTTTCTCTGGAACCTAGAAAAGACTGCAACTTAGGATCAGTTGGGTCATTAGGATCCAGCTTGTTGCCATTTATTGTTTTGGTGAAAACCCCAGGCATAACACCGAAGTAAAGAGAACCAAACCTCAGTTTTAGCTCATATGCTGCCGACAATTGCAACTGGATATTATTCTCAGGACCAAGGTTGTCATTGGATACGTTTAACCCTATGCCTTGGATTGGTAAATCTTTGACTGGCACAACGAAAGACAGCATTTGGGTATTTGGTGCACCCCCTGATCCATCAAATGACGTATTGTAGCCGGTCCATTGGTTTCGATAAAGAAATGAAACCGATGAAACGCTTTCTACCCCTACCCAAGCCGGATTATAGTAGGATGGGCTAAACATGTGATGGCTAAAAAACAAGTTGTTCTGAGCCTCAGCGACCCAAAAGGCTATAATAAAAAAGATGTACAAAGAGAATCTTGCCATAGCATGAAGTACTTAACAGTTAAAGAACCGCCTCTAACAAAATTACCCTTATGCCATTACTTTCTTATAAATTATTGGCCTTTTTTATATAAAGCTCCAATGCGCCTGTCATCGATGGGGCGCTTGGTAAAGGTGCCTGGATATCCAAAATCAAGCCTGCATCCTTTACTGCCTTGGCTGTAGTAGGCCCGAAAGCAGCAATCCTGGTTTTGTTTTGCTTGAAGTCCGGAAAATTATCAAATAATGACCCAATACCCGACGGGCTGAAGAAAGCAATGACATCATATGTGATCTCTGACAGATCAGACAAATCAGCAGCTACCGTTTTGTAAATAATAGCCTCATTATAATCATAGCCGTTTTCAGACAAAAAGTTTGGAATATCGTCTTTTCGAATGTTGGAACACGGGAATAGATACTTTTCGTTTTTGTGTTTTTTGATTACCTCCAGCAAGTCCTGAGCGGTTCGCTCCCCAGTAAAAATCTTTCGCTTACGGATGACGATATATTTCTGAAGGTAGTTAGCTGTTTGCTCAGAGATACAAAAATATTTCATATCAGTAGGTATCTCCACCTTGCTTTCTGCCGCCAATCTAAAAAAATGATCTACAGCATTTCTGCTGGTCAGAATTATTGCTGAATGATCCAGAATATTGATCTTCTGCTTTCGAAATTCTCGAATATCGACCGGGTCAATACCTATGAATTTTCTGAAGTCAATTTTGAGATTGTATTTCTCCGCAAGTTTTGCGTATGGATTGTTCTCGTCGTTCGGCTCAGGTTGTGAAACCAAAATGGAAGTGACCTTATTCAGCCTTTCCTTCTCTGTTAGTAACAGTTCATCACTCATTCCTATCCTTAATTTGAGCTTGTAGTCTTTTTATTCTGATAGTAAATAAATCAAAATAAATCCCGGTAAAAATTCGGTGACGCAAAGGTAGGAAATAATAAGCATTTTATTCAAAGAAGTTATTTTGGAGACCTTCAGATATATGCCTGCCTGGAAAATAAGCAGGGAAATCGCCAAGATCATTATCATGATTCTGGCTATAATAGAATCACCTTCAGTTCTAAGCGAATACTGACCCAGGCTGATCACCGCAAGCAATACAAAAACCCAAAATAAATAGTTTATCAAGTCTTGATTGTGGATGCCGGGAACACCCCTCAAAGCGAAGATTTGTGCCACCACTATACTGAGAATATACTTGATCAGCACCACTCCGAATATCAAGACCAACTTGGAAGACCAAAGTCCCAGAAGGTCGATGAATTTTAGTGCGGCAAAGTTTTCCCAGTTGTGATAAACTTCCATGAGTTGCACAACAAATGCTGCGAGAAATGAAAAAATAAAAATAAAAAAAAGATTGCTGGAGGTGAAGAAATCAAAATAGTAATCTTCAATTGAAGCTGTTGCCTTAAAAGGATTGGAGAGCGTAACAGCCAATCTATGCGGATACAGTTTCCTCAAAGCTGCAACCAGAAGAAGAAATAATAACAATACGGATAAATAATAATTCCGAAAGTCGGCACTATGCCTTGTCTTAATGATCACTTCATCTGATTCTGTCTCTGTTACCGCCATCAACTCTGTTGACAATGATGTCAATCCTTTGGAGGAAACCACATGGAAAAATAAAGAATCCGAGGACACTACCCTCATGATTGAGTCAAGACTATAGGTGATGCAATTTTCAGACTCACTACTCAAAAGCTTGAGGTTAACCCAAAGATCGTATGGGTTTTCATTACATATCCTCAGGTACTCTCCGTTATCAGCAGGAATATGAAACGACACAGAGGTCAACCCTGAAAGACCTGATACAGGCTCGGCTATATTTTGCTCATTTTGATAAACCCAGCTATAGCGAAGGTTTTCCACCAATATCGTATCATTTTCGGATTTGCAAACGAAAAAACAAATACTCAGAAAAACCGTGAGAATGAAGTGCTTCAAAACTTAGAAGTAAAACCAAAATGAATTTTAGCAGCAGACAGGTTCAAGGGAATATCCGATGATTTACCCACAGCCATGGCGAAGTTAAACAAGCTATTGTTTGCTGACAGCACCAATCCCAACCCAAAAGCAATCGGGGTATCCAGATTATCTCGGTTTTGGTAGTAAAGCTGATCAAACAAAAGCATGAAGTAAGAGTCGGATTCAAAGTATTGGCGCAACTCGAGTTGATTAACGAAATACTCCTGCGCGAAAAAAAAGTTCTCATTGAAGCCGCGGAAAGAATGCAGACCACCAAGGCGATACATCTCATTGTTGAGAATTTGGTCATTGTGAATATACCCTGACTCAAAACGATGATTGAAAGCGAGTTGTCGAGCAATGAGTTTCTGATATTTGAAATGAAAGTCGAGTTTGAACAAATTACTCTTTAGTTTGAGCGTATCATAAAAATGCTCATCAAGAGCCGGGTTTCTTCTTATTTTCTTAGTGCCGGCAGCAGCTGCTGCTTTGAGTTTCCAACCCTCACTAAAACCAAAAGGAATTTTGTAGTTGTTGACCTCAAAACTGATCCCATAGATATCTCTTCTATAATCCACCAGGTTTTGATTGTGCAGTAGCTGTTCATCCGTTGAAATCAAGTTCGCATTGGATCGGTGATAAGTGCCCTTAAAAGACCCTTTGCTTCCCAAATAAGTGCCGAAAGAAAGATCTAAAGCCTGATTGACAAAACTGGTGTCCTGCTTAAACAGTGAAAAATCAACACCAAAAAGCAGTCGTGTTTCCAGAAAAAACGGGTGGTCATAGCTCATATTTATTGATTGAGACTGGGCTGCAAACCGGTTCCACTCTAAACCAAATGCTTTGCCTGTTCGAAACAGATTGTTCAGCTCCAAATCAAAATAACCGGTTATCAAAACCTTGCCATCGTTTTGGCCCGGTAGCACTCCCACAACCCCCTCAAAGGAGTTTGTGCTTTTCTCCTCCAAATCCAAATAGATCGTGGCTTCCTCATTCTCAAATGAAATATCCGGAACGGCTCTTAGCGAGAGATAGGGCAATCTGGTCATACTTGCTCTGATAGATTGAAACCTTTCCTCGCTATAGCTTTCTCCTCGTGGCAGCCCTAGCGTCTTTTCGATATAGGCAGGATCCGTTTTGGTCTTGGACAGCAAAAAGAGAGTGTCAAAAGAAATGTAAGGCCCCCGATCAATGATCAAGCGAGCGGAATACCCCCTGGCTTCAGGTCGAATGTCATGCAGCGAAAATCTGGCAAAAGGATAGCCCGTATTAGCCCATTGCTTTTGAAGTGATTCTATTCTCGCCAGCACTGACTTTTTCCCTCTTGGATGAGCGTCAACATAACTCGAATCAGTACTGTGAATCGCTCGGATGGAAAATGGATGCATATCTCCTCTATGAATCTGTGTAAGGCTGTCGTACTGCTGCACAACCTGAGCGAACAGATAATTCTTTTTCCAGAGATCGCGCAGAATCTCGGTGGTTGCGGAATGAATCTGCGACTCACCGCCGGCAACCTCTTTCACGAGCAATGAATCAACAAAAACCCGGTGGGTCTGGCCGATAGATTGATGAAACAAACCCGATGTGCCAATCAGGATCACAACTAAAAAAGTCCGATAAAAGCGTTGTTTCATCATTATCTTCGCAAGATAATTATAGTACCCACATCACTGTTTATTTAACCTGCAAGAATCTATTGGCCGGAATATACATCCATATCCCCTACTGCAAGCAAGCCTGCCACTATTGTGATTTTCACTTTAGCACGAGCCTGCAAAATATGGATAAAATGCATGCCGCAATCTGTCAGGAAATCGCACTCAGAAAGCCTTACCTTCAAGGTGAAAATATCGAAACCATATATTTCGGTGGGGGTACGCCATCCTTATTTTCTAGCGCGCAGTTTGCCAAGGTTTTGAAATCTGTCATTGACAATTTTGAGGTCTCAGAAAATGCAGAAATAACCCTGGAAGCCAATCCGGACGATTTGACACTTGAGAAGCTAAAAGAGCTCAAGCAAATCGGCATTAACCGGCTGAGTATAGGCATACAATCTTTCGACGAAGATCGATTGAAGTTTTTGAACCGTTCGCACAATGCTAAAGAAGCTCTTGATTGTGTGAAAAATGCTCAATCTGCCGGTTTCGAAAACCTAACCGTAGATCTGATATATGCAATACCTCCCGAGAGCATGAGCTACTGGGAAAGTGACCTCAACAAGGCCATTGAGCTAGATGTACCGCATATTTCCCTTTATGGGTTAACCATCGAAGAACGTACGGTTTTTGGCAACTGGAAATCGAAAGGCAAACTGCAAGAAACCTCAGAGGACATTGCCGCTGACCAATACAGATTGGCAATTGAAACGCTGACCAATAAGGGTTATGATCATTATGAGGTGTCAAATTTTGCTAAGCCTGGGTTTAGATCGCGGCACAATTCGGCTTACTGGTCAGGCACCATGTATCTGGGTATTGGCCCTGGAGCACATTCATTCAATGGCACCAACAGAGCTCACAATGTCCGCAACAACGCCTCGTATATTACCTCTCTGAGTAACGGCGAAATTCCTGAAACACTCGAAACGCTAACGAGTATTCAAAGAATGAATGAGTACATCCTAATCAGACTCAGAACATGTGAAGGATTGGATTCTGAGGTTTTCAAACTGAGGTTTGGCCATGATCTCTTTTCCGACAAAACTGCGGAACTAGAGCAATTTACAAACCAGGGTCTCATATATTCTAACAAGCACACCATAGCTTTAACCACAGATGGTTTTATGGTGGCGGACCAAATCGCTTTGGGTTTGTTTTATGAGGAATGAAAAAAGATTAATTTTAGTCAATGGATGAAGAATTGAAAAAGGCAATCATGCTACTCAAGTCGCTGATATTTCACTATCACGGGCTAGACGATGAAGAGAAGGTACTCCTTGAAGAGGCAGCAGTGAAATATGATTCAAATGACGCATTGACCTGGGCAAATAACTTCATTTCACAAGACTACATGTCAGCTTTTGAGCGTGCCAAAGAATTTCTTTCTAAAGCACTGGAACATACAGATCAGGAGACCAAACTCAGCTACCTCACTGAGGTTTGGGAAGAAAATCACAGAAAGGGCTATGTGACCGAAATGGAAACTACGGCCATGATCAATCTCTCCAAAGACTGGCACATAGACAAAGAATTTCTAAAAGAGATTAATCACTAGAGGCTCATGCGCTCTTTGAAACGAGCTGCCTGGCGCCTACTTACCTCGATCTTTTCTCCTCCTTTTAGTTGGACCAAAAGGCCCCCATTGAACCAGGTGTCAATGTTTTCCACCCAACCAAGGTTGATGATGTGCTTGCGACTGGCACGGAAAAAAGATCTACTATCAAGACGCTCATCCAATGCGTTTAATGACTTATGAATCATGGGCTTATTGTTGCCAAAGAACACCTTAATGTAGTTGCCGTCCGACTCGAATAGACGTACATCTTCCAGCCTTACGAACCAACATCTATCTCCATCTTTAACGAAAACCTGATCATTGCTGCCCAGTGCTTTCTTGTCGTGAAGTGCATCAATATGGTTTTCCTTTTTGATCTTATTTATCGCCGCACCCAACCTTTCCGGCTGTATGGGCTTGAGCAAATAATCAAGCGCATTGACATCAAAGGCTTTGATCGCAAACTCATCAAAGGCCGTAGTGAAAATCACCTCAGGGACTTTTTCTAGTTTTTCCAGCAGATCGAAACCCGACTCACCAGGCATCTGAATATCAAGAAAAATAAGATCTGGGTTCAGCTTAGTGATTTGGGTGAGTGCCTCATCTACGTTGGCTGCCTCACCTACAATCTCAATGTCTTTATGGTCTGCCAAAAGGGTGGTTAGCTCCTTTCTTGCCAGTCTCTCATCATCAACAATCAATGCTTTCATGTATTCTCTTTTTTATCATGACACACGATGAAATATCCATTGTGCATCGTTTAGGTTACAGTGATCTGGGAATCAAAATTTCTGTAAGTACTGTCTTTTCATCTTCATTCCCAATAGCAAAACGAGCTTCATCTCCATAAATGAGTTCCAACCTCTTTCTTGTATTGCTCAATCCGAAACCACTTTTAGGTGGCTTTTTCCCAAATTTAATCTGCCCGGAATTACGAATCTGAACAATTAAACTGTTTTGATCAACTTTAGTTGTGATCCTAATCTCTCCTCCTCCTATCAACTCTGCTATTCCGTGCTTAATGCCATTCTCTACAAGCGTTTGAATCATGAGTGGCGGTATCAGGTAATCATTGGAGGCCGGATCAATGTCAAATATAGTTTTCAAACGTTCTTCATAGCGAATGGATTCAAGTGCCAGATAATCTTTTATGGTTTTGAACTCCTCAGCAAAGTGAATCAGACGTTGGCGGTCCACCATCAGCGAGTTTCTCAAAATATTAGAAAGCTGGGTAATGGCATTTTTGGACTTTTTGGGGTCTTCATCCACCAGCGCTCTTATGCTGTTGAGCGCATTGAAAATGAAATGTGGGTTCAACTGAGATCTTAGGTTTCTCAACTCTATCTCTTTCACTGCCGCTTCATATTTCAGTGACTTATTGTAATTCTCAAAATAGTGAAAAGACAGATACACCATTGTCCAAATGGCATAAATGACAAGTGGGCCGAACAAATTGAGAATAACCGGAATCAATAAAAAGTCACGATTGGATAGCTCCCCTATAAAGCTTGTGTAAGCTATGAGAGAGGCGTAATTGAGAGCACTGAGCAACAATATCAGCCCAAAAAGCCTTGGTATAAGTCTGGAAAGAGACAGGCCTAACCAGCCAAAACGAATGAGGGTAAACCGAATGAAATGTGTGCTGAGAATGTAGAAAAGCACCAAAATAACCTCTCCTACTATATGCGCAAGATCTGTAGCCTGAGCCGTGGCATATAGGATAATCTGCAGCAGACCATACAAGCCCCACCCGAGGATTTGGCACAACCAGTAAATCTGCTTTTTTGTCATTTCAAAATTTTCAAGAATTTCTCGGGAAATGTACTATTCTTAGCTCAAACCCCCTTCTGGTTCTCTGACGAACCACCTATACACCTGATAATTGGGAAATACTATCCTCCCAACTCCTCCTTCAGAAACTTCCAGGTATAGCCTTTCTGTTGTTTTACTACTTCCTCGGGAGTTCCCTGAGCCACAATTTCTCCTCCTCCAGAACCCCCTTCTGGCCCCATATCCACTACATGGTCTGCTACTTTGATCACATCCAGATTGTGCTCGATGATCAGTACCGTGTTGCCTTTGCCCACAAGCTTGTTAAGCACAACCAAAAGATGCTGAATGTCCTGAAAGTGCAAACCTGTAGTTGGTTCATCCAGGATATAAAAAGTCTTTCCTGTATCTCTTTTCGATAATTCGGTAGCGAGTTTCACACGCTGAGCCTCTCCCCCCGAAAGTGTGGTGGCATGCTGCCCGAGGCTCACGTACCCAAGCCCCACGTCGTTGAGCGTTTTTATGCGATTGAGGATTCTAGGCTGATTTTCGAAAAACTCCACCGCCTGTTCCACTGTCATATCCAGCACGTCTGAAATAGACTTGCCTTTGAACCGGACTTCAAGGGTCTCTCGGTTATATCTTTTGCCTTTGCAAGTCTCACATGGCACATGAACATCCGGCAAAAAGTCCATCTCAATCACGCGCATTCCCCCTCCCTGACAAGTTTCGCAGCGTCCCCCTTTTACGTTGAAAGAAAAACGCCCTGGCTTATAGCCGCGAATCTTGGCTTCTGGCAGGTCGGAAAAGAGCGAGCGAATATCCGTGAAAACTCCGGTATATGTAGCAGGGTTTGACCTTGGCGTACGCCCAATCGGCGACTGATCTACTTCTATGACCTTATCCAGATGCTCCAGTCCTTTTACATCCTTGTATGGAAGCGGTTCGGTTCTGGATTTATAAAAATGCTTTCGCAAAACCGGGTAGAGCGTCTCATGGATCAAACTGGATTTTCCACTTCCTGACACACCCGTAATACAAGTCATTTTACCAAGCGGAATACTCAAATCGACAGACTTGAGGTTGTGGCCTGTGGCTTTGGTAAGCTTCAGTGTTTCGCCATTTCCTTTTCGTCGCTCCGCTGGGATTTCAATTTTGCTGATGCCATTAAGATAGCTGGACGTCAAAGTTTTGTTTTTCACGAAAGTGGACGGTGGCTCTGCGGCCACAATGTTCCCTCCATGTCTTCCTGCTCCCGGGCCAATATCCACTATAAAATCCGACTCGAGCATCATGTCTTTGTCGTGCTCCACCACTATCACAGTGTTGCCAAGATCGCGAAGGTCTTTGAGCGCCTGAATCAGTTTCACATTGTCACGCTGATGCAATCCAATACTCGGCTCGTCAAGTATGTAAAGCACATTGACAAGCTGAGTGCCAATCTGAGTTGCCAGTCTGATACGCTGCGCTTCTCCCCCCGAAAGTGTCCTGAGCGACCTGTTTAGGCTGAGATAATTGAGCCCTACATCGAGCAAAAAGCCGATCCGTTTTCTCAGCTCTTTGAGTATCTCCTGCGCAATGATCAGCTGACGTTCTGTAAGCCTAGACTCCAAATCTGCGAACCATTCGCTCAGTTCATCCACGTTCATCTCCGCCAGCTGACCTATGTGATGGTCAGCGATTTTGAAATGCAGCGACTCTTTCCTGAGCCTGTACCCTTCACAAGTCGGACATTTTTTGGTGTCGGTATAGTCATTGACCCATTGGCGGATTTTCTCAGATCCTGTGTCCTTTTGTTTCTCTAAAAAGTTGATGATCCCTTCAAATTGGGTATTCCAGTCTGTACCGGGATATTTCACAGAGCTCACCGCCACCGGGATTTTATCACCATAGAGTAAAAGCTCCATGACATCTTCCGGGATTTTCTCTATCGGTGTGCTCAGGTCCACTTTATTTCTTTTCAGAATGGCTTGAATCTTCTTGAAGATCCAAATGTCTCGGTATTCGCCAAGTGGGGCGATACCTCCTCGACTGATACTCAGTGATGCGTCTGGAATGACCGACTCGCGAGATATTTCTTCGATGACACCCAGGCCGTGGCACGACTGGCACGCTCCGTAGGGCGAGTTGAAAGAAAAATTATTGGGTGCTGGTTCATCGTAGGACAATCCAGATTCCGGGTCCATCAAATGGCGGGAAAAATGAGCTACCTCTCCTTCAGCATCTTGAATCATCAAAACACCATTGGCTTGTTTGAAGGCTGTTTCCAGCGATTGTCTTATTCGCTTTTCATCTTTTCTGCCAACGACCAGCCTATCAATGACGATCTCGATATCATGCGTTTTGTAGCGGTCGACCTGCATCTTGGCCTCAATGTCCAAAATCTCTCCGTTCACACGGACTTTGGTAAAACCCAGCTTCCTGATCTGCACAAAAAGCTCACGGTAGTGCCCCTTTCTTCCCTTGACAACCGGAGCGAGAATTATGAGCTTTTGCCCGTCATATGTCTTGATGATATGCTCCAGAATTTGCTCCTCAGTCTGCTTCACCATTTTCTTACCCGTGATGTAAGAAAATGCTTCTCCAGCACGAGCGAAAAACAGACGCAAAAAGTCATACACTTCTGTGACCGTACCTACCGTAGATCTTGGGTTTCGTGAGGTGGTCTTCTGCTCTATGGAAATAACCGGACTGAGACCATTGATTTTGTCCACATCGGGACGCTCCATATTGCCTATAAAAGAGCGGGCATACGCCGAAAAGCTCTCCATGTATCGGCGCTGGCCTTCGGCATAAATGGTATCAAACGCCAACGAAGATTTTCCGCTCCCGCTTATACCTGTGATGACGACTAACTTGTTTCTAGGAAACGTGAGGTTGACATCTTTCAGGTTGTGTTCTCTGGCTCCAAAAATCTCGATAACTGGTTCGGATATTTTTGGTTCCTTTATTTCTTCAGAAACAGTAGCAGGTTCGCCCTTCAAAGAGTTTGAATTTTGTGTTCGAATTTTGACCAACCGCAAAGGTCGGGTTTATTCACGAAAAATAATAGAACAGCCCAGAATCTAAAAGTTGGGGCTGAGCAGGTACTTGCCGTAAAACTCGTTGATTTTGTTCACCGCCTCATCAGCTGTGTCCACCACCGAGAACAATTCCAAATCCACCTCATTGATATTATGGGCTTCTTCCAGCAATACCTTTTTGATCCAATCTATGAGGCCATCCCAGAAACTATGACCGACCAGCACGATCGGGAACTTTCCGATTTTCTGCGTCTGTATGAGTGTAATCGCCTCGAAAAGTTCATCGAGCGTGCCGAAACCTCCCGGCATCACGATGAATCCTTGAGCATATTTCACGAACATTACCTTTCTAACAAAGAAATAATCGAAGTTGATCAGCTTGTCTCGGTCGATGTAGATATTTTCAAACTGCTCAAAAGGAAGGTCGATATTGAGCCCCACCGATTTTCCGTTCTTGCTGTGGGCTCCTTTGTTTCCGGCCTCCATGATTCCCGGCCCACCTCCGGTTATCACTCCATATCCGCTTGTTACGAGTTTGGCTGCAATTTCCTCAGCCATCAGGTAATATTTATGATCACGCTGGGTTCGGGCCGACCCAAAGATCGAAACACAAGGACCAATTTTAGCCATTTTTTCGAACCCTTCTACAAATTCTGACATGATCTTGAAAATCGCCCAGGAGTCGGACGTTTTGATTTCATTCCAGTCTTTATCCTTGAATGCATCCAGGATTTTTTCTTCTAACTCCTTCGGCACTTCTTCTTCTGAATTCTTCATCCTCTAAAAATTAATATAGCGTCCATTCGGACATTTATTGAGCATTATATTATATCATCCACTCACTTCGCCAAATAGATATGGCCTCCAAGAGTAGCATCAGCAAGGACGAATATAATATTTTGCCGGACAATTATTTTTTACCCAAAAGATCCTTAACCGCTTCATCAAGTTCGGGAAACTTGAAATTGAATCCGGCTGTTTGAATCTTAGCGGATGAGACTTTGCTTCCTTTCAACACTATCTCAGCCATTTGGCCCAGCATCATTTTCATTGCCAAAGCTGGCACATTTGGCAGTATCAAGGGTTTTTGCAAAGCCCTCGCTATGGAACGGGTAAGCTGCGCATTGGTTGCAGGATTAGGAGAGGTCGCATTAAAAACTCCCTGTATTTCTTCTTCTATTATGAACTTAAAAATACCAGCCAAGTCGTGGATGTGTATCCAACTCATCACTTGCTGACCACTGCCAAGTGGCGCTCCAGCAAACATTTTGATGGGCCTGGCAATTTCCGCCATCGCTCCGCCTTCAGGGCTCAAGACAACTCCAATTCTGACTTTGGCAACAGAAGCTACACCTTGAAAAAGATCAGCAGCCTTTTCCCATTCTTTTACAACATCAGGCAAGAAACCCTCGCCCGGATCAGTGTGTTCGTATGCCCACACCTCATCATTGTAGGGGTAAAGTCCAATTGCTGACGCGGATATATATGACTTAAGGTTGAGATCTAGCTTACTGGCGTAAGTAAAAAGTAGCTCTGTTGATTTGATACGACTGTCCAGAATCACTCTTTTTCGCTCGTCGGTCCATTTCTTGTCTGCCACTCCCGCTCCTGCCAGATGCACAATGTGCGTGACCTGATCAAACGCAGTTTCGTCAATTTCTCCCTTGTCGATATTCCACTTGAAGGTTGGGTAGGACTCATTTCCTGATACATTTCTGCTGAGATGGACGACCTGATGTCCCGCTTCTGTTAAGAGATTACTCAGGTGATTTCCCACCAATCCGCTTCCCCCGGTGATTAGTATTTTGTTAGGCATATGAGTATAACGACGCAAATAGAAAAACCTCCCGAAAAAGCACAAAAAAAGA
The DNA here is from genome assembly GCA_039944535.1 of Cyclobacteriaceae bacterium. Taxonomy (GTDB): domain Bacteria; phylum Bacteroidota; class Bacteroidia; order Cytophagales; family Cyclobacteriaceae; genus JAMZMI01. The sequence continues at coordinate 132,410 of JBDUYP010000007.1, read as the reverse complement.
GGCTGTCTTTTTAAAACAGCCTCCTTATATCAATATCAAGTTGATCTTTAAAAAGAATGCTTCAGACCAACACTGAAAGATGTTCCGGGGTTGAACCGGGTGAAATTCTGATCTTCGGCTCTAAATCCGGTATAAACCTCTTGTCTCACGTCATTGAGGATGTTGTTTACACCCACAGTAAGGGAAGAGTTTCGATCAGCTCCAAACGACTTATTGAAATTGAAATTCAAACTATGAAAGGGTTCGGTGTAAACGTCTGGAAATAGCCCGCCACCCACGATGGTCAGCGTAGGACCTTTGACATTGTAGAAGAACCCTGCATCTAAGCCGTATTTTGGATTATCATATGACAGTCCTCCGTTGAGGATATATGGTGCCTGGCCTGCCATCTGTCTGGTGTTTTTAATATTCTGGCCTTCCTTTTCATAGTTCTTCCGTGAATTAAACTCAGTAACTGTCATATCGATTTGTGACTTCACAAAAGTGAAATTTCCGCTAACAGAAAAGTACTCGAGCGATGACGCCACAAAACCGAGGCTTTTTCTCAACTCAATTTCTACACCTACCATCTGGCCATCTCCCACATTTCGTGGCTGATACTCTGTACTCGTTTGCTGCTCAGGAATACGTACCAATTCAATTGGATCATCGAATGACTTATAGAATCCGCTTACAGAAACGAGCTCTCCTCGCTTCATAAAAAGCTCCCATCTGATGTCATAATTACTTATTCTTGTCTCAGACAATTTGCCATCCCAATCTGAGTAACTAAATAAGCCTCCGTTGAAAATTCTATTGGTCAGTGGATCTAGAATTTGTGCGTAGGACAACTCCTTGAACGATGGTCTTGCTATGGTTTTAGAGTAAGACACCCTTATATTTTGCTGATCCGTCAGGGCATAAATGAAGTTGGTTGAAGGAAAGAAATCAACGGCATCCAGTACTTTATCATTGTCCAGTACATTTTGATATGTAGCATCACGGCCAGTATGTCGCTGCACATACGATTCCGCTCTCAACCCTAAGATGGCTTTCAGACGCTCAGTAGGGTTAAATTCATTGGAAACATATATTCCTGTGTTGTGAACGTTAGAGTTATACTCGTTGGGGTTTGGTGATGGATTACCCGCTTGCAAGTACAATTTCCCTTCGGGGTAGAGATTTTCTCCAACGAGTAAGGTGTTAGGGTCTGAATTGTAATCTGGTTCCGATCCAAATGCCTTCAAATTAAACGAGAGGATTTCATAATCTCGTTGCTTATATACATGGCTCATTCCAAACTTCAATTTGGCCTCTTCACCGAATAAGGAATACTCTCTGGTCACATCAATTTTACCAACCAGGTTGATCTCATTCAAATAACGCCAAATCCTGCTTGGATTACCTCCAGCACCTGCATCAAAATAGGACGAATCACCATTCACCTTGTAAGTAGTAGTGGTTTTTCTTATGTCAGGATCTGTAATGTTTGAGAGCGTAGGTGATATCCTCCAGTCAATCTTCCATGCGGTCTCATCTACATAGTGCTCACCATTCAACAATATGTTTGTGAGTGCTCGCTGGTTATACTCAAGGTTATGAAAACCAGCCGTGTATCCGGACTGGCCGACGGCTTGTCCATCATTATCAACAAAGAACTGGCCTGACTTACTTTCTCCATTTTGGAGATGCATCAGGGTCAGTTTTAATTTCATGTTTTTCGTTTTGTAGGCTAAGCCTCCCAATCCTCCAAGCAACACATTGTTTTCGCCGATAACTCCATTCTGCACGGTCGCATACCTGAGTTCATACTCTGAAGGGTCGATTAGACGTTGATATTCACCATACTGAACATTATCATAAAATTTTGTGGAGTTCTTATATGAGGCAGACAAAACATATCCAAGTTTCCCTCCCGATTTCAATACCTTTTGATCTGCATAAGAAACACCCAGACTGTAATCCATAAAACTCGTTTGGTTTTTCACTCCAAGTGTTGGACTAAATTTCTTGAGAAAGCTATTCACCTCCTGGCTTGGTGTGGCGTTTTCTGGAGATGGAATCAGCTCGTGTTTACCAGCCGCTGGTAAAGCTCTTGTGCCATCATCAAACCCGAGATAGTCACTGTTGCCCCCTTTGTAACTAATATAATTATTGTTGAAATGCATGTACGGGTTGTAACCCACGCTTACCGATACGTCAAACAACCTCTCATCTGGAAAGTCCTTTGTTTCGATATTGACCACTCCTCCTGTAAAATCTGCCGGCATTTCAGCCACCGCAGATTTCAGCACCAGCATATTATCAATCAAATTGGTTGGGAAAATATCCATCTGAAGGCTGTTTCTGTCTGGATCAAGGCCAGGTATATCAACATTATTAAGTGTGGTCTTAGTGTACCTGTCTCCCAAGCCTCTTACATACACATACTTGCCACCCTCTACGGAAACTCCTGTAACTCGCTTAATAGCTCCGGCGGCATCTGAATCCCCAATTTTGCTGAAATTGGCGGCCGAAATTCCATCAATTAAATTGGCTGATTTACGCTTTACTGTCATCAGAGCCGCTTCGGTGGTTTTGGCCACTTCAGCCGTCACGATAACTGCCTCCAGTTCTTCAACGGATTCTTGCAACCTGATTTGGTCAATGATAGTAACTTCTCCCGCCTGAACTTCCAATCCAGTTATTTTCACTGTTTTGAACGATACGAAAGATATCTGAAGGTCATAAACTCCAGGAGCCGCACTGATTTCGAACTTTCCATCAAAATCTGTTACTGAGCCGTTGGTGGTGCCCGCGATGACCACCGTCACGGAGAAGAGGGGCTCTCCCGTGGCATCTTCGATCACAGTTCCTCTTATCTTTCCAGTTTGAGCCAAAAGCGGGACAAGAAAGAAAAGATAAAAAACAGGTATAAGAAATATTTTAGAAGTCAATTTCATCAATCGGATTGTTTTCGACCGCAAAAGTCGAAAACCCACCTGTTTGACAAGTGGGTTTTCGTGTTATTATTGTATTATCAGATTATTATCAATCTGGAGATTATGGCTCTATTGATTTTAAAGGCCAGTCAAAGCTCCTGATTGTCCTGCCCATGTCCAGGCAAATACACTAGCGTCTGCACCTACTGTAGCAGTCGCAACGGCTGTGATACCAGCAGGCACCTCGCCATTCACGTATGATGCTAAGTCGGTAGCAGTCACATCCAATTGGATTGAAGTAAAAGATAGTGCTCCATCAGCAGCTTCTACTCTGTTGATCATTTGACCTTCTGCAATACCTGTGAAATAAAGGTTTTCAAAATCTACGATAGAGTTTGCGTCTGTGTTGATGATATCTTCAGAACCTCTGTCAACTTCACCATCACTATCAAACGTAGATGCTACGATCGTACCATTCTTAAGTGTATGACCTGCTTCGTATGATCCTTCAGGACCATCCAATTCAAAACAATGACCAGTTGGTGATACGATAACAAAGTTGTCAAGTGTTCCAGCCCAAGACTGATCAGTGTCAATAGCATCGTCATTTACATTCCAAACTACTACGTTTTTCACGTTAACAGTTCCACCGAACCATTCGATACCATCGTCTTGATTAGAAACAATTTCGATGTTTTCTATAACTGTTCCAGAACCGACGCCTCCTAATGAAAGACCATTGATCTCGTTACCTGACCCGATGTTAGCTCCACCATGACGAATAGAGATATACTTCAATACACCAGAGTTATCAGCATCATCAGAACCTCCGTAAAGACCGTTTGAATCACTTGTAGGGATACCTTCAATCTGAACTTCACTCAAATCTCCGTTATCATTTGACGCAGAAATTTTAGCTTTTCCAAGAACGATTACTCCTCCCCAAAGACCGTCGATATCTGAATCAAGGTTAGGGCTACCGAAGTTTCCTGCGGCTACATCTTCTGGAGTGATCTCATCAAGAAGTGATGTGAATATGATAGGAGCTGTAGCAGAACCTTCAGCCATAAGTTTTCCTCCTCTGGCTACTAAAAGAGCTGTTGCATTTGCTCCTGTTCCTCCTTCTCCTTTTATGATAGTACCTGGCTCTATTGTTAAAGTAGCGCCATTTTCTACTGTGATTCTTCCTGCAAGGATGTAAATGGAGTCAGCAGACCAAGTAGCATCTGTTGTAATATTAGAAGTGAGTTTTACTTCTATTCCAGAATCAACAATAATTGTGTCTCCTTCTCCCTCATCGTCTGAACATGACACGAAGGCTAAAGTACTTGATAGCATAAATGCCAGTGCAATTAATTTTCTCATGATTTTTAGTTTTTTACTTTTAGTGAATCCTTTTCGATTGAGTTTATTGACTCAGTTTCGTTTCCACAAAAGAAGAAGACTAATGTTAACTGGTGTCGGGCGAGATGTTACGATATCATTAAACTAAAATGGTAGGCGTTAATCCTGCTTTACGATTGTTAAGAGATTATTAATTCAAACGATTGCTTCCAGTCAGAAACAACTATCAAAATGTTTAAGCGTGTCTTATTTGGTTATCTGAACTCTGTTGAGAATTGTTTTGATGATATCGTGAGTCGAAACGCCATCTGCTTCGGCTTCATAGTTGAGGAGAATTCTGTGGTTGAGCACGTCATCAGCTATCTCTTTGATATCTTCAGGCAGCACATAATCTCGTTGGTCAAAGAATGCTATCGCTTTGGCCGCTCTGTTTAGGTTGATAGATGCTCTTGGCGATGCACCAAATTGAATATACTGAGCTTCTGCATCGAGTTTATAGTCTTTAGGATTACGAGTGGCAAAAATCAACTCGATGATATACTTCTCTAGCGACTCTGAGATGGTCACCTGATTGATTTCATTTCTTATGGAGAAAATATCTTCTTTCGAAAGTAAGGTTTTTAGTTCTGGCTTGAACGAAAGGTTGGACATGCGGCGCATGACTTCTAGTTCATCTTCCTTACTGGTATAATCCACATGCACCTTCAGCATGAATCTATCCACCTGCGCTTCTGGTAGAGGATAAGTACCTTCCTGATCCACGGGGTTTTGAGTTGCTAAAACCAAAAATGGCTTATCCAACTCGAAAGTGGTTTCGCCGATAGTTACGGTTTTTTCCTGCATGGCCTCCAAAAGTGCAGACTGGACTTTGGCCGGAGAACGGTTAATCTCATCAGCCAAAATCAGGTTTGAAAATATTGGCCCTTTTTTCACTTCGAAATCTGCCTTTTGCTGATTGTAAATCATGGTCCCTATCAAATCCGCTGGTAGCAAATCAGGAGTAAACTGAATCCTTTTGAAATCAAGATGCATCACATCAGATAGTGTATTCACTGTCAGCGTCTTTGCCAAACCCGGCACACCTTCCAATAGAATATGACCATTGGTAAATAACCCGATCAAAAGCCTGTTGACCATATAGTTCTGACCTACGACCACTTTGCTCACCTCGCCAACTACTTCACTGATCTTCTTTTGATGCTCCTTTTTTAAATCCTGATCTATTACTTCGCTCATATTCAGTTTGTTCTACACTTTTAGATTTGGTCGCAAAAATACCTGTTAATTACAAAACCAAAAACGACAAGTACACTGTCAGGTTGGCTCACAGCCGGGAAAAATGTTAAGTTTGGTTAAAAACAGTCCTTATGACCGCCGATGAGAAGAAAAAGGTGGCAGAAGCCATCACCGAGAAAATATCAGAATTGGAAGAAAGGCTGAAATCTTTGATAGAAGCGACCAAGCCCATGGGGCTCGACAGTGCCATCGGCAGGATCAGCCGCATGGACTATATCAACAATAAAACAATAGATGAAGCCAACATCCGTACTTCAGAAAGCAAACTCAAAGCACTGAAACGTTGGCTCGATATATTGGATACCGACAAGTTTGGCAAATGCACCCGCTGCGGAAATGAAATCAATATCAACCGCCTCCTTTTTTTACCAGAGAGCACGCGGTGCATTCACTGTGCGAGCCGGTAATCCCTTTAAGTGTATAACTTTTTCTTGAACCAAAAGGCCACATTTACCAAGGCTATCAAAGCCGGCACTTCCACAAGTGGCCCGATCACTCCGGTAAACGCCTGACCACTATTTAGCCCAAAAACGGCAATAGCGACAGCAATCGCCAGCTCGAAGTTGTTGCCAGCGGCAGTGAACGAAATGGCAGCATTTTGATCATAGGTGCCACCCATCAGTTTGGTCACTACAAAACCAATGACAAACATCAGCGCAAAGTAGATCAAAAGCGGAATGGCAATTCGAACCACATCCAGCGGAATCTCAACAATCATTTCACCCTTTAAGCTAAACATCACCACAATGGTAAAAAGCAGAGCTATCAGCGTGATCGGTGAAATTTTAGGCAGAAATTTTTCCTTGTACCAGTCAAGTCCAAATTTTTTAGTTAACGACCATCTACTCACAAAACCAGCCAAAAATGGAATCCCTAGATAGATCGCGACGCTTTCAGCAATGGTCCAAATAGATATATCAACAATAGCTCCTTCAAAACCAAAGTATGGAGGAAGCTTGGTTATAAATAGCCACGCGTAAAACGAATAGGCGAACACCTGAAAAATACTGTTGAGTGCCACAAGTCCAGCTCCATACTCACTGCTACCTTTGGCCAAATCATTCCATACCAGGACCATGGCGATACATCGTGCCAAACCAATAAGTATGAGACCAACCATATACTCAGGGTAGTCCTTTAAAAACAATATGGCCAGCCCGAACATCAGCACTGGACCAATTACCCAGTTTAAAACAAGCGAAATCGAAAGCAATTTGACATTGCGGAAGACCTTCGGCAGAAGCTTGTAGTTCACCTTGGCAAGTGGGGGATACATCATCAAAATCAAGCCTATCGCAATTGGGATATTGGTATGTCCTATGCTCAGGTTATCAATGATGCTAGGGAATGATGGAATGAAGTATCCTATGCCCACACCTGCCGCCATTGCTGCAAAAATCCAGAAGGTTAAATAACGGTCTAAAAAACCAAGTTTCTTCTTAGTCATTGAGTTCGAGTTTTACTTTTTCCATCAAGTAGTACATTTCTGCTCCTATTTGGTATAGGCGCTCTTCATATCTATCAGCCTCCCAGGGCGTGTCGTCAGCTTCTTTTGGATCAGAATAATAAAGTGAAAAACGCTTGTCCGCACCGGGGATAAAAGGGCATGTTTCATCAGCATGATCACATGTCATAATAGCCGCAAAGTCCTTATCAGGGTTTTCTGGTGCATCATACGTTTTCGAATAACACATCAAGGTTGCAGCCTCTCGGTCAAAATTGACCGCATAGTGCGGGTTTGATCCGCCAGGGTTGATGACTGCAAAACCTGCCTTGTGCAGAGCATTTACGACACGAATATTCATGGCTGTCACTTCAGTACCACCCGAGTAAGTTTCAATTCCGTCCACGCCAAAATAATAGGCCAAAGTGGCTGCCCATATTTGCGACATGTGACTCCTTCTCGAGTTGTGCGTGCAAATGAAGACGAGTTTTACAGGGCTTTCAGCTCGTTTTTTTTGAGCAATGTAAGTGGCCATTTCATCAAGCAATGAAATGCGTTCAGAGGTAATCTCAGCTTTGCCATTTGGCAGTTTTTTTAAATAAGATTCCAGGGTTGATAGCATAATTGTAGGTTTTGGGGAGTTCCGGACCTCCCCGGGAGTTGTAAAATAATTTTTGTAAAATACTAGCAGCAAGAAACTGCAGATTGCTTTTTAGCCAGCTGTTGCACGTCTTCAATGAAGTGGTAAACTTCCCATTCGTAACCATCAGGGTCATTCACCCAAAATTTATCCTGAAAAGCATAACAGCATGCGGTATTTTCTTCTTCCAAGGAAATTGCAATTTTTGCTTCTAGCTCCTGCTTTTTGGTTGTCAGCATTTCTTTGCTTTCAACCCTAAAACCAAGGTGTCCAAAATCAGCACGCACTTTTTTCGGGTTTTGAATAAATGAAATTACAAGTCCTGGATTATCTGTTTCAAACTTAGCATAGTCATCCTTCACTTTGACTGGCTCCACGCCAAACAGAGTTTGGTAGAAGTTTACCGTATCGTCAATATCCGAAACAAATAAACTCAAGTGGAATTTTAATTGATCATTCATAATCATGTATTTATTGGTTAAACTTAATTGTAATATCGCAATTTTGCGATGGTTGAGGTCAAAAAAATATCAGCAGCAACCATCCCCGGCAGGGAAGCCCGAAAACATATCATCAAACCTCAACTTCACCTTTGCCCACACTTCGCTATTGATACAGTATGACATAGACGTCCCTTCTACACTTCCCTTAATGAGCCCAAGTGACTTCAATTCTTTTAAATGTTGAGATATTGTAGCCTGCGCCAAACCCAACTCATGAACCAAATCACTATTGATGCATGCGTTGGCCTGCACCAAATGCTCCAAAATGGCCACCCTTGCCGGATGAGCCAGAGCCTTGGCTATGTTGGCCATCTCATTTTGGCTTTCGGTGAACAGATCAGACTTAGTTATTCCCATTGCTTTTAATTAATTGTATCGCAATATTACGATGAATAAATCAAATGGTTGCGATGCTTCTAAAAAAATAAACCCTGAAGACATACATCTTCAGGGTCCCAACCAGCTATAGACAAAGTTTTGTGCCGTTAAAGGGCACTATGTTTTTATGCGCTTTTCAGCTCAGTTCTTGCCGCGTTCAGTTCCGAAACGATTTTGTTGGCAAGTCTTTCGTTTAGATCATCCAATTCATAAAGAACCATCATGTCTGCAGGATTTCCAGAATTGGAAAGCTGAATCTCGTAATCAATCTGTGATCCGAGGTGGTAGTTCTTTGTATCAGGGTTGTACCAAATAATGTTCATGTCGTGGTGTATATCGGTGAAACAACAATGCTAATTTTGTCATCATTTCCTTAACAAATCTGCCAAATCACTTTACAATCCTGCCAATCTTAAAAAAACAGCCTCTATTACACTCAATCGCTGTTTTTTATTTTTTTGAATCCCCTAAAAATGGTACTTCTTATTATTTCGTGACAGAAATGAACCTCCTAAAAAGCACATAAAGAAGGTAAGCCCATGGCAAACCATGAAGCAAAAGGTCAAAATAATCCATCATTTGCATGCCTTCTGCTCCTCCCAGTAACCAACGAACCTTACCCAGGATGTGAGGTTCGGGAGTGAAAGGTGCCAGCCCCAGAGTGAGACACAGAATCACAGCCATCAAAATATTTTGTCTCCCCTTATCCATTACGGAGTTTCCATTTCCATGCCAGATGCTGCCCAATCCTTCATCCCGCCTTTGTAGTTGTACACTTTACTAAAGCCCATATCTTTTATCAATGCAACCGCACGACTACTCCGCCCTCCTACAGCACAATAAACCATGACCGGTTTTTCCTTATTCAGCTGATTCATTTTTGATTCGAACTCCGGATCCTGAATATTTATAAGTGTGGCATTTTTGATATGACCTGCGTCATACTCTTGCGGAGTGCGCACATCTATCAACTGCAAATCAGTGGAAAGCACACCCATGACTTCTTCCGCAGTATTAATGGTAACTATTTCAGATTGTCCCTGGCTCTGGCTCGTTTGACCACAACCAGCCAGCCACACAGCTACCAGCACTATTCCTGTTATTTGTTTCATGTTCGTATTAACGTTAAAAATTCAAAGTAAGCAGTGTTGGCCTTGAATATATGTAACAATTGTAACATGTATAAGCAGCAAACATGGCTCTTCTTACCAGCTTAATGTAAAAATGTAGTCTATTAGAAGGGTTATCGCCATTGTAGAACACGTAAGTTGGATGATAATTGCCACCCTAAAAATACAAAAGCCTGACAACTAATAAGTTATCAGGCTTTTAAGTACCTCGGGCGGGACTTGAACCCGCACGGACTTTAAGGTCCACAGGATTTTAAGTCCTGCGTGTCTACCAATTCCACCACCGAGGCAGCAAGCTATTTTCATAGCTTTTTCACAAAAAAGCCGCAACTAGTGCGGCTCTTTTTGAGCGGGAGACGGGATTCGAACCCGCGACCCCGACCTTGGCAAGGTCGTGCTCTACCAGCTGAGCTACTCTCGCTTTTTAATCTGTCCCTGTAAAAGGACTGCAAATTTATATTAACGTAATGAAAATAAACAACTGCTGAAGAGAATTTTTCTACCCAACCTCTCAATACCAGTAGACAACCGTGAACTTAGATGGCTCAGGTCAAAAAAACACTCCTTTATACTAGTTGAATCCGTACTAACTTATCCCAAACACAATCGCATTCATTCACCCCCGATTATTTCCTGTTCATCGATTTTCATTAGCATAAATCAAATAGATTATTCAACTTCTTAGCTCAAACGCTATAGAACAAAATTATTATTTTAACCAACCAGCTAACATGAAAACATTGATCGACAGCATCCTTTCGGATCAGAGCTCAGCGACTGACGAACTTTCTTTTGAAGAAAATTTAATGGCAATGAGTTGTGCTCAGAGAATTTTGGATCACCTAAAAAGACATCAGGTCAGAAGTGGTGAGAAAAAATACGAAGCAAACATAGAATTGCTTGAGCAGATGGTCAGTGCGCACAAATCACGTATAGACACTACTCACGGTTGGTCTAATCTCAAAGAAACAGCTTAATCACTTTCCTTTCAGGTTTTCTTTCATTTCATTGAGTTTCAGTAGAGCCTCAACAGGAGAAATTGTGTTTACGTCAACCTCTTTGAGCAGCTTGAGTATCTGCTCAAATCGTGGATCCGATTCAAACAAATTCAACTGAAACTGGCTACTCGGAAGCTCCTGCAGTTTTTCTCGATCCTTTTCTGAGAGCTTGTCGGATTCTAATTGTTTTAGAATCGTATTGGCTCTGATTACCACCTGATTGGGCATACCAGCCATCTGAGCCACGTGTATCCCAAAACTGTGCTCGCTTCCACCTTCCTGTAGCTTCCGCAAAAAGATGACCTTGTTTTCCAACTCCTTTACGGAGACATTGAAGTTCTTGACACGAGGCAAATCCTTGGCCAACTCATTCAGCTCATGATAGTGTGTAGCAAAAAGCGTCTTGGCTTTAAAATTGGGATGATTGTGTAAAAACTCAACAATGGACCAGGCAATGGAAATACCGTCATAGGTGCTGGTTCCTCGGCCGATTTCGTCCATCAAAACCAAAGATCTGTCACTCAGATTGTTAAGGATACTGGCCGTTTCGGTCATTTCCACCATGAATGTCGATTCTCCGCGACTTAGGTTGTCAGATGCGCCAACCCTCGTGAAAACCTTGTCTATCAGCCCCACACGAGCGTAAGTGGCTGGCACAAAGGACCCCATTTGAGCCATGAGCGCGATAAGTGCGGTCTGCCTAAGCAGTGCAGACTTACCTGCCATGTTAGGGCCCGTGATGATCATCACCTGCTGGGCTTCATTGTCTAGATAGATATCATTCGGAATGTAGTCCTCCTCAGGCGGCATTTTTTGTTCTATGACAGGGTGCCTTCCTTCTTTGATGTCAAGCAAATACTCCTCACTAATGGTTGGCTTTACATAGTTGTTTTTGCCAGCAAGTTGTGCGAATGAGGTCAGACAATCTAAGGCAGCAATAGCGCGGGCATTTTGCTGGATAGCTTCAATATATTCTGTGCAATGAGCCACCAGCTCGAGGTAGAGACCGCTTTCAATGACAAATATTTCGCTCTCAGCCTTTAGAATTTTTTCTTCGTAAATTTTTAACTCCTCGGTAATGTATCGCTCAGCATTCACCAGAGTTTGCTTCCTAATCCACTCTTCGGGCACTTTATCTTTGTGCGCATTGCTCACCTCCAGATAATAGCCGAAAACTTTGTTATAAGCTATTTTGAGCGATGTTATGCCTGTGCGCTCAACCTCTCGTTCTTTTATTCCCTTTAGAAAATCTTTTCCCGAAAATGCGATTTTCCTGTACTCGTCCAGACTTTCGTCCACCCCATCGCGAATCACATTTCCCTGATTGGCATTGAGCGGCACTTCGTCCTTTACCGTTTTTCCTATTCTCTCAATTAGCTGTGCACAATCATTGAGCAGATCTTTGTATTTGCTCAGTGAGTTGTTTCGGCCTTCTACCAACTCTGCAACAGGAGCAATATGACTCAGGCTCTTTTTAAGGAGGAGCATCTCTCGAGGGTTGATGCGTCCGGTAGCCACTTTGGAGATCAAACGCTCAAGGTCAGAAATCTGCTTTAGGTGCTCACACACACCGGATAGAAAGTCCTCATCGGTGACAAATGCCTCCACGGCATCTAACCTATCGTTTATATGAGTCTTGTTTTTAAGGGGGAGCACCATCCATTTTCGAAGGAGCCTGGCGCCCATCGGAGTTTGTGTGTCATCCAGAATATCAATAAGTGCCGTGCCGTCACCTTGAGCGGGTTGAATAAGCTCTAAGTTTCTAATAGTGAACTTATCTAGCCAGACGTATTGCTGTTCGTCAATGCGAGACAGATGTCCAATATGACCTACTTCTTTATGTTCCGTTTCTTCGAGATAGAACAATACAGCTCCGGCAGCAATGATTCCATTCTTCATCTCCTCAACGCCAAAACCCTTGAGGTTTGAAGTCTGAAAATGACGGATCAATTTATCATACCCATAATCAATGGTGAAAATCCAATCTTCTAAAGCATAGTTGTTGATGGCATCCTGAAAGTTGTTTTCAAAGCGTTTTCTTTCTGCTTTCGAGAATATTATTTCTGACGGCTGAAAGCCCTGAACCAGTTTGTCAATGTATCCCGGCGCTCCTTCGGTGACCAAAAACTCTCCTGTGGACAGGTCGAGAAAGGCAACACCTACCTTATCTTCATTGTAATGAATGGCCGCAAGGAAATTGTTACGCTTTTGATCCAGCACATTGTCATTGAGCGAAAGCCCAGGGGTAACCAGTTCTGTCACTCCCCTTTTTACGATTCCTTTGACAGATTTTGGGTCCTCCAGCTGATCACATATCGCTACGCGGTTTCCCGCTCTTACCAATCTTGGTAAATAGGAGTCCAGCGAGTGATGAGGGAAGCCGGCCAGCTCTATGTGCGATGCAGAGCCGTTGGCTCTTTTGGTCAGCACAATTTCCAGAACTTTGCTGGCCTTGATGGCGTCTTCACCAAAGGTTTCATAGAAGTCACCGACACGGAAAAGCAGCAATGCGCCAGGGTATCTGGCTTTGATGGCATTGTACTGCTTCATCAATGGGGTTTCAGAAGCTTTTTTGGTTTTCGACATCCCTAAATTTGGTGGTAGTTTTGCGGATATTTTTCAAAGGACAATATTAAGGAAAGCGGCTTGCATGAGAAAACTAAAAAACGAAGAGCTGGGCAGAATCAGCGAAGAAGAATACAAGCAGTCGAAAAAACTAAATGCCTGCATCATATTGGATGACATCCGCAGCATGAACAACGTTGGGAGTGCCTTTCGTACTTCTGATGCTTTTCGTGTGGACAAAATTTATCTCTGCGGCATCACAGCCACGCCCCCGCATCGCGAAATCAACAAAACCGCCCTTGGAGCAACAGAGTCTGTGGACTGGGAATATGAAAAGAATATTGCTGATCTAATCATGCGACTGAAAGGTGAGGGCTATGAGATTGTGAGCGTAGAGCAGGCCGACGAAAGTGTAAAGCTTGACCGGTTTAGACCTGAGGCTGACAAAAAATATGCTTTCGTTTTTGGCAATGAGGTTTTTGGGGTAAACGATCAAGTGATTGAAAAATCAGATGTTGTGCTGGAAATCCCACAATTTGGAACCAAACACTCACTGAATATTTCGGTAAGCATGGGAATTGTCATCTGGGACTTTTATTCAAAGGTGAGGGTCTTCCAATAATCACTAGTTATAGTGATTCAATTGCCTATGGGTAGGGATTGCCCACGCATGCCAACACTGGCAATTTTGCATTATTAAGAATTGATCTAAATAAGCAGAATAAATGCTACCAGCAACAAAAAAATTTAACTCCCTACTGGCGATCGTATCAATGATAGCCATCACTTCGTGCGACAGTGACAATGACGACAATCAAACAGGCATAGAGGTTCCTGAAACCTACACCTTCACAAGGGATGGTGAGTCCACGGTCTCATTCTCAGGTCAGACCGAAAGGCTCGATATGCTTTCAGAAATGAAAACGTATATCAAAAAAGGAGACGCAGGAGAAGCCATTGATGCAGACGTTTTGCTTGACATGTTTGCTAATGAAAACAGTCCCTTTTCCGCTGACGCTCTAAACACCAGCACCAAACAGATAGAAAACAAAACATTCGTTACCGAGATACAATTTTTTAAGGATTTGTTTGAAGATGCCGCGACTGTAAGCGTTGATGTAGCCAACAATGGCACGGTGGCTTCAGAAGGAGTTGCGGGAAAAATGGAAAGAGGTACCAGCGGAAGCTTTATCAATGTAAATGAGAAAGGCTGGGAATTTACTCAAATCATGGAAAAAGGCCTGATGGGGGCTTTGATGTACAATCAAATATTCAACTCATACCTCTCCGATGAAAAAATTGGTGAGTCAGTGGATAACGAAACCATAGTAGAAGGAAAAAACTATACTACCCTCGAGCATCATTGGGATGAGGCTTTTGGTTATTGGGGAGTACCGGTCGATTTTCCAAACGGAGATCCTGTGCTTACCGATGCTTACAATCGGTTTTGGGCAAACTACACCAATGGGCTTGATGACATTTTAGGCCTGAACGAGCCACTTATGTCGGCATATATCACTGGAAGGGCGGCCATAGTTGCTAAAGATCACGAAACTAAAAACGAGCAGGTAACCACGATCTACGAGTTGCACGAGCTGGTTGCTGCAGCGAAAGCAGTTGGGTACATCAATGAGGCTCTAAATGATCTTAACACCAATGATACCGGCAACCTTTTTCATCACTTATCTGAAGGATATGGGTTTGTAAAAGCAATCAAGTATAGCCCTTACGCCGCTCTCAACTCAGACCAAATTGAAACCATTTTAACTGAGAACTTTGGCACAGATGGTGACTTCTGGGCGGTATCAGCTCAGAGCCTGATCGCTGCAAAATCAACCATAACCAGCGCCTATCCAAAACTAGCTGACGTGGCAGACAGCCTATGACAAAATTCATATTCAAAATATCGATACTTGGTCTTGGCCTCAGTATGGCCTGCAATGACAATACATCAATGAGAAATGTTGACTTAGACGAGTCAGCATTTCTCGTTAATATAGGTTCCAACATTATTGTGCCAGCGTACGAAGATCTTGTGAATGAGGTGGAGACGCTCCATGCCAGTGTTGGCACTTTCACTGAATCGCCAACGGTGATAAACCTGACCCAGCTTAGAGCCCAACTAAAGGCTGCAAGTATAAGCTGGCAATCAGCCAACATGCTCGGTTTTGGGCCTGCGGCAAATGTTTCGCTCTCAGCGCAAATCAATATTTTTCCTGTTGACAAACATCAGATAGAAGAAAACATAGAAAATGGTGAATATGATTTGGCTAAACTCTCCAACATTGACACCAAGGGCTTTCCGGGAGCAGCATTTCTCATTTATGGCGATGATAAAACAGATAAGCAAATCATCGAGCTATTCACCACTGATGCAAACGCTCAAAACAGAATACAATATCTAAAAGACATCTCCGCCAACATGGAATCAAGCTCAAAAGCAGTACTGCAAGCCTGGGAAGACGAATACCTGGAGCAGTTCACTGCGAGCTCGTCCTACGGAACAAGCGTGGGGAGCTCTGCGTCGCAGCTTTTCAACACCATGATTCAGACGTATGAGCGACAAACCCGTGATGGGAAAATTGGGATCCCAGTTGGAGTAAGAAGTTTGGGCGAGATCATCCCAACCTCTACGGAAGCGTACTATGGCGGCTACTCTGCTGAGCTGGCCATTGCCAATATCCAACAGTATAAAAACATCTTCAATGGAAATACCGAAGCAGGTTTTGACGATTATCTTATCGCTCATGGCCGGGAGGATTTAGTAGCTGAAGCCAATGAGAATTTTGAAGATGTATTGGAAAAACTGGCTTTAGTCAGTGACCCACTATCAGATCAAATAATTAACAATCAGGCAGCCGTGGAAGCGGTTTTTATAGCAATGCAAGAACTAGTCAATCTGCTCAAAACAGATGTGGCTTCTCAGCTCAGTATAGAGATCACCTTTACAGACACGGATGGAGATTAGGTGATACTCTCAGACACCATATCGAAACAAACTTCCATTGCACCTTTGATTACATTCAGGGTGCTTTTTGGCTTAATGATGGCATTCAGCGTGGCACGTTTCACATTGAATGGTTGGATCGATGAGCTTTATATTTCTCCGCAATTTCATTTTAGCTATTACGGGTTTGAGTGGGTGGAAGCCTTGCCGGCAAAAGGCATGTACATCCTATTCGGTCTGCTCTTTGTTTCGGCGCTTCTAATCGCCTCAGGTTATCTATATAGAGTCGCTACCGTTTTGTTTTTTGTGCTTTTCACATACGTGGAATTAATAGATAAAACAACCTATCTCAACCACTACTACTTCATCAGCCTGGTAGCTTTTATAATGATTTTTCTGCCCGCCAATAGAAGATTTGCTCTTGACATTTCATTGAGGGGCGCGTCACCAACCTCCACGGTTCCTGCCTGGACAATCAATATCATCCGATTTCAGCTTTTCATTGTTTACTTCTATGCCGGACTGGCCAAGCTAAACGCAGATTGGCTCCTGCATGCTCAGCCCCTCAAAATTTGGCTCCCGGCCGAGTCACATTTGCCACTAATAGGCCCGCTACTCAAATATGAAATCACAGCATATATCTTTAGCTGGGCTGGCGCAGCTTTCGATATTCTAGTGCCATTTTTATTGCTCAGTAAAAAGATCAGACCACTTGCTTACTTCTTCGTAATCATTTTCCATGCGCTTACTGCCATTCTTTTCCCCATTGGCATGTTTCCGTTCATCATGACTCTCAGTGCACTGATTTTCTTTTCAGCCACTTTTCACGAAAGGATTGTGGGCGGGCAGGAAAAGCTATTTCGTGCCCCGACATATCTTACCAGCGTCACCATCACAACCAGTAAATTAATAACCGGCATCTTGATCATATTCTGTGTTTTCAACCTGCTATTCCCCTGGCGATATTTGCTCTACCCCGGCAACCTCTTCTGGACAGAAGAGGGCTACAGGTTTTCCTGGCGTGTAATGCTCATGGAGAAAATGGGCAATACAACTTTTAAAATCAAAGACAGTCTAACCAACAGGACAGCAATTGTGGCGAACTATGAGTATTTGACACCATTGCAGGAAAGAGAAATGAACACTCAGCCAGACATGATCTTACAGTTTGCCCATTTTTTAGCTCAAGAATATAAGGAAAGGGGCTTTTCTAAACCAGAAGTCACAGTGGACTGCAAAGTCACTTTGAACGGCAAAAAAAGTCAGGTTTTTATAGACCCAAATGCAAACCTCGCTGAAATAAAAGAAGGCTGGTCACCCAAAGATTGGATTAAACCCTATCCCGAAAATTGAAAAAGGCTCTAATCTATATCGCACTCATAACCTTCAGCCTAGCCCTTAAGGCTCAATTCCAAATCTCGGGAGTCGTGTCAACCGGAGCAAGGTTGGAAGAGAAAGCCACTGTCATCCTCGACCAAAGTTCGGTTTTCGTAGAAACGAATCTAAAAGGAGAATTTCTACTCTCCAATGTTGCTCAAGGAGAGCATACGCTTACCGTATTCTTGCCTGGGTTTCAAACACAAACCCGAAGCATTTCCGTCATTGCAAACACCACAGTGAATGTGAAAATGAACGAGCTGAAAACGGAGCTGGGAGAGGTAGTGATCCGGGATTATAAAGACAACACCTTCGGTATTACGCGCTTAAAATCCATAGACGGAGCAGGAATATATGAAGCTAAAAAGACTGAAGTAATCATTTTGGAGGACATGGTAGCCAATAAGGCTGCCAACAATGCCCGTCAGGTTTTTGCGAAAATTCCAGGCGCAAATATCTGGGAGAGTGACTGTGCCGGACTACAAATTGGAATTGCTACTCGTGGTTTGAGCCCCAACAGAAATGCCAATTTCAATACGCGCCAAAATGGTTTTGACATTTCTGCGGATGCCTTGGGATATCCCGAAAGCTACTACACGCCTCCTATACAAGCAGTAGAAAAAATCGAGCTGGTTCGCGGGGCAGCTTCACTCCAGTACGGCACTCAGTTTGGCGGGTTAGTCAACTTTAAAATCAAGCAGGCTCCAGCAGACAAGATCATCGAAGTAAACACCGAACAGACTTACAACTCGCTTGGCTTTTACAACAGCTATATAGACGCAGGGGGCACTGCAGGTAAAATGAGTTATTTCTTTTTCAACAGAACAGTGGGTGGAGATTGCTGGCGCTGCAATACTGATTTTAGTTCAATAACCTCTTATTTTGATCTTCATTATGCATTTTCTGATGCCTTCAAAGCGGGTGTTGAGTACACCAGGATGAATTACCTGTCCAAGCAGCCAGGAGGAGTTACCGACAACCAGTTTTATGAAAACCCCAAACAATCAAACCGGGAAAGAAATTGGTTCCGTGTGAATTGGAACCTTATAACTGTGCACCTTGATTATGATTTCAGTTCCAACCTCCGACTCAATAGTCGAACCTTCACACTGATAGGTGCTAAGGATGCTCTGGGCAATTTAGGACGCATAGATCGCCCTGATGACGAAAGCATGGAGAGAGACCTGCTTGCTGATGAATTTCGAAACTGGGGAAATGAAACGCGCCTGATCTACAACTACTACATCGGAAAAGAGCAATCGGCTTTTCTGATTGGCTCACGTTTTTACAAAGGCTTTACCCATCGCCAACAAGGAAATGGCCCGGCCGGAGACAACCACAATTTTGAATACAACAACCCGGATAGACTTGAAGGGTCAGATTTTGATCTGCCTGGAACCAATGTGTCTCTTTTCGCGGAAAACATCTTTAACCTCACTCCCAAATTCAGCATTACGCCCGGGGCTCGTTTCGAGTATATCAAAACCGAAGCAGATGGATATTACAGAAACACCACAAGTGATTTGGCCGGAAACGTGCTGACAGACACGGTCATTTATGAAGAATTGAGCAGAAGCCGATCCTTTCTTTTCGGTGGGCTGGGTATCAGTTATAAACTCAACTCCAGGGTTGAGTTTTATGGCAACTATTCGCAAAACTATCGCTCTATCAATTTCAACGATATCCGAGTCAACAATCCATCTCTCATAGTGGACGAAAATATTCAGGACGAATTTGGGGGAAACTTCGACCTGGGATCCAGAGGAAATATTCAGGGTTTTTTAAATTATGATATCAGTCTTTTTCTGCTGAGGTATAACGATCGAATAGGCACAGTTTTGGCCTCCGAGCCAGATCCCAGATTCAATAACTTGATAGATCGTACCTATAGATATAGGACCAATATCGCTGATGCCCAGACTTACGGTTTAGAAGCATTTATAGAAATGAACCTTTTCGCCATCTTCAATTCTACCCGTGATAGATCGGATAACCTCTCCTGGTTTATCAATTTGGGGCTTATTGATTCGGAATATCAAAAATCAGAGCAAAATGGAATAGAAGGTAACAAAGTGGAACTGGTACCAATGTACAACATCAAATCAGGGCTTAGCTACAAAGGTGATAGACTTAGCACCTCACTTTTGTTTACCACTGTAGCCGAGCAATATTCTGACGCCTCAAACGAAAAAGGGCCTGTGGCAGGAGCAGTAGAGGGCTTGATTCCAGCCTACAGTGTTGTGGATTTTTCTACGGGTTATAAAATAGGGAAAGGATTTAAAGCCGAAGCTGGAGTCAATAATTTGCTAAACAGCAAATACTTCACACGAAGAGCAGCCGGTTACCCCGGTCCGGGGATCATGCCATCAGATGGGAGAAGCTTTTATTTTTCTCTCGGATACAATTTTTCAAAGCCCAAATAGCATATCTCAGAGGATCAATTGATTCACTTCAGAGTTAAGCCAAATTCCATTGCTATCTTTACACCATAAATATTTAGCTAATTATCACGATGGAATACCGCATAGAGCATGACACCATGGGCGAGGTACAAGTACCTGCCGACAAGTATTGGGGAGCCCAAACCCAGAGATCACGAAACAACTTCAAAATAGGAGGCGAGAATATGAAAATGCCAATGGAGATCGTCCAGGCATTTGCTATCCTAAAAAAGTCCGCCGCTCAGGCAAACGCTGAGCTGGGTGTGTTGCCAAAAGAAAAGTCAGATTTGATCACACAAGTGTGCGATGAGATTCTTGCAGGAAAGCTCGATGATCAGTTCCCATTGGTGATCTGGCAGACAGGTAGCGGTACCCAGTCCAACATGAACTGCAACGAAGTGGTAGCTAACCGTGCACATGTGATCAACGGGGGGAAGCTCACAGACGATAAGAAAGTGGTACACCCCAATGATGATGTAAATAAAAGTCAATCGTCAAACGACACTTTCCCCACGGCCATGCACATTGCCGGGTACAAAATTCTCATTGAAAACACCATTCCGAAGGTGACGAAGCTGAGGGACACATTGAAGGCAAAATCAGATGCCTTTATGAGTGTGGTGAAAATAGGAAGAACCCACTTCATGGATGCCACTCCGTTGAGTCTGGGTCAGGAGTTTTCCGGATATGTGGCGCAGCTGGATCATGGATTGAAGGCCCTGAACAACACGTTGGCTCACTTGTCAGAACTTGCACTTGGAGGAACGGCAGTAGGCACAGGCCTTAACACACCAGCCGGATATGATGTACTCGTAGCAAAGAAAATCGCCGAAAATTCAAACCTCCCTTTCGTAACTGCTAAAAATAAATTCGAAGCACTCGCTGCTCATGATGCCATCGTAGAAACCCACGGAGCGCTTAAGCAGCTTGCGGTCAGTTTGATGAAAATTGGCAATGATGTGAGAATGCTATGCTCTGGCCCAAGAAGTGGTATAGGTGAGATCATCATTCCTGAAAATGAACCAGGGTCATCCATCATGCCTGGTAAAGTAAACCCAACCCAATGCGAAGCGCTCACAATGGTTTGCGCTCAGGTAATTGGAAACGATGTTGCAATAGCCACCGGAGGCATGACCGGACACTTTGAGCTCAATGTATTCAAACCAATGATGGTCTATAATCTGCTAACATCAGCTAGATTGATCGGAGATGCGTGCGAATCTTTCAATGACAACTGTGCCATAGGCATAGAGCCAAATTACCCCGTTATCAAAGAAAAACTGGAAAATTCTTTGATGCTGGTTACTGCCCTGAACACCCACATTGGGTACGAAAAAGCAGCTAAAATTGCGAAAAAAGCACATAAAGAAGGCACTACCCTTAGGAAAGCTGCCGTAGAATTAGGCTATCTTAGTAGTGAAGAGTTTGACGAATGGGTCAAACCAGAGGACATGATTGGCTCACTGAAAAAATAGATAATTGTTTTTTTTAAAGTTATTTTTGTACTTTAGTAAAAGATATCTAAACATTTAATAATCAATTGCTTAAAAGATGAAAAGAATATTGACTTTAATCGCCCTGGCACTTTGCGTTTCATTCACATTTGATGCTGCCGCTCAGATGTCAAAAAAAGAGGCCAAACAATGGAAGAAAAGGATTAAGGCTTTAGAGCCAGAACAATATAAGACCCTTATAGAGGAGAATAAATCCCTCAAAAGCCAGGTTTCTAGTTTGAAAAATGAGCTTTCAAGTGTTGACGACAGAATCGCAGACAAAGACGACCAAATCGCGCAATACGAATCTCAAATTTCTGACTTGAGAAATCAAGTAGCTTCTGCCAAAAAAGCGGCCTCTGTCGCCAAAACTCAGCCTGCTGACGTAGGAGGTAGAATAGACGAGTCTAAAGGCGTGGTTTTCAAAGTACAGATAGGAGCTTTCGCCAAAAAGGATTTGAGCAAATATTCCAAGTCATCTGAAACCTTCTCAGGTGAGACCGACGGAAATGTTCAGAAATATTCACTAGGCGTGTTTAGAGACTATTGGGAAGCAGACACCTTCAAAAAATACCTAAGAGAAATGGGTGTGAAGGATGCGTGGATCGTTTCATTCAAAGACGGCAAGCGTGTACCTATCAAGGAAGTACTTGAAGGAGTATCCAAATCATAAAATATTCTTTTCGATTGAAAATATAAGCCTCCGATTTATCGGGGGCTTTTTTGTTTATGCTTAATTTTGCCGCCTTAATTCAATAAATATCCGAAGCATGATCCATTACAAATCCAAAGAAGAAATAGAGCTGATGCGCGAAAGTGCTCAGATTGTATCAAAGACTTTGGGTCTGATGGCCGAACTGATCAAGCCCGGAATCACTCCGCTACAGCTGGATCAATATGCCGAAGAGTTTATCAGGGATCAGGGAGCTGAACCAGGATTTCTTGGGCTTTACGATTATCCGAACACCATCATCACTTCCGTCAATGAGCAGGTTGTTCATGGTTTGCCTACCAATCAACCTCTGAAAGACGGAGATATAGTAGGTCTGGATTGTGGGGCTCTCAAAAATGGCTTTTACGGAGATCACGCTTATACATTCGCTGTTGGCGAAATTTCTGATGATGTAAAACAACTTCTCACCGTCACCAAAAAAAGCCTCTACCTGGGAATAGAGCAGATAAAAGCAGGAAACAGAATGGGGGACGTGAGTTATGCCGTTCAGAATTACACCGAGAGTTTTGGGTATGGAGTAGTGAGAGAGCTGGTAGGTCATGGTCTGGGCAGAAAAATGCACGAAAGCCCTAACGTTCCAAATTATGGAAAAAGGGGGCGCGGATCCTTGCTTAAAGAAGGACTGGTTTTGGCAATAGAACCCATGATAAACATGGGCACGAGACGAGTTATACAAAAATCAGATGGATGGACCATCGTCACAGCGGATGGCAAGCCCTCTGCTCACTTCGAACATGATGTGGCTATTGTAGATGGCAAGCCGGAGATTCTATCAACGTTTGACTACATTGAGGAAGCTTTGAAAAAAGTCAATGGCACCTTTATCTAACCAAAACTTAGCCTGTTACCATAACGCAGGCCTGACACAAGCATCATCATGACGGCACCCAAATATATCATGAAGTTCCTTGTTTGGAGGCTCAAACATATAAGTGATAACAATTTCACCCTAATTTTAGCAAGCCTCATTGGGCTTATCGCAGGTCTGGCTGCTGTGACACTCAAAAGCACCGTTCATTTTATCCAGCATCTCCTTCAGCAAAACCTGGACATCACCAAAATCAACTACCTGTATATAGTCTATCCGATGATCGGTATTCTATTGACAGTAATTGTGCGTACCTATATCGTAAGAGACACGCCCGGACATGGTATCACACGTATTTTGAGAGCCATTAGTCTCAATTCCAGCCGCATTCGCAAAAGGTATATGGTGTCCAACATGCTAAAGAGTGCCATCACCGTTGGGTTTGGGGGTTCTGTTGGTTTGGAGGCACCCATAGTAGTAACTGGCTCAGCCATTGGCTCCAATGTGGGGCAATTTTTTCACCTTGACTACAAAAAGCGAGCACTTCTTATCGGTTGTGGAGCCGCAGGAGCCATTTCGGGTATCTTCAACTCGCCCATAGCAGGTGTCATCTTTGCCATCGAAGTATTGATGAATGAGGTGAAAATCAACAAGTTCATTCCCATCCTTATTGCATCGGTGAGCGGACAGCTAGTGAGTATTGTACTTTTAGGAGAAGACATCCTGTTTTCATTTAAACTCACAGACTCATTTGCCGCCCACGATACGCCGTTTTATATCCTACTGGGAATTCTTTGCGGGCTTGTCTCGCTATACTTTACCAGAACGCTTTTCGCCGCAGAAGGCCTCATAGACAAGATTAAAAACAACTACATCAGGGCAATTGTGGGGGGACTTGGACTCGCTCTGATCATTTTCACTTTTCCTCCTATTTATGGTGAAGGCTATGAATCCATCAAGTCATTATTGGCAGGAAAAGAAATTCAACTTTTTGATAGCAGCCTCTTTTACTCCTTCGCCGAAAAACAATATATCATAGTTCTGTTTTTACTCCTGATCATTATTGTAAAACCAATTGCATCGGCATTCACCATTGGTGCCGGTGGTAGCGGTGGTGTTTTTGCACCTTCACTCTTTATGGGTGGTGTTACCGGCTTTTTGTTTTCTTATATGGCCAACATCGTGTATCCAGCTTCCAAAGTGAGCCCGAGCAACTTCACACTAGTAGGTATGTGCGGTGTGTTGAGTGGAGTATTACATGCTCCACTCACAGGGATTTTCCTCATTGCAGAAATCACCAGTGGATACATGCTCTTCGTGCCGCTCATGTTGGTCTCAGCTATCTCCTTTATTACCATTTCATATTTCGAAAAGCACTCAATCTATACCAAGAGGCTCATAGAAAGTGGCCAGTTGATTCGGGATGATCGGGATCGTATGATCCTAAACCAGATCAACATCAAAAAAATTGTAGAAAAGGACCTGCTCACCATAGATCCGAATGCCTCCCTTTCGGAATTGATCAAGTTGGTAAAAAAGAGCAAGCGGAATATCTTCCCGGTTGTGAACGAAAACCAGGAGCTCGAGGGCATTGTTACGCTTGATGATGTCCGTGAGATCATGTTTGATGCCGCAAAGCAGGAAACTGTAGTGATCAAAACGCTCATGCACAGGCCTCCTGACTTTGTAAGCCCTCAGGAAAAAATGCAATCGGTGATGAATAAATTTGAAGTGACACAGGCATGGAACCTTCCAGTCATTGAGGATGGAAAATATCTCGGATTTGTTTCAAAAGCCCGCATTTTCAACGCATACCGTACAAAATTGATTCGACAGAGCCGCGAGTAAAGGAGACTCACACCATTCTTTAGTTTAATTCTAGATTGTCTTTAATTTTATTGCACGAAAGTATTTATCCACAATAATTGAATTTAAATTCCGGCATGCATAAATCTGTTTATCAAGTAGTTATGTCTCGACAATTAACCCATGTGGATAAAGTGGAGAAAATGTGAATAAATAAATTTTGAATTTTAAAATTGAAATAGAATCATCTTTTATTACATATTTTGAAAATATTGAGGTCTCAAAGTAGGCGTATTGAAAAAGCGTTAAAAAACACATCGCATTAGTCATTGCAAACTTGCCTTGTGTTATAAGAAAGCCATGACAGCTCAATATCTGAAATGTGGATTATCCAAAATTATTTGAATATTTATATTTACGGATTAGCTAAAACCCAAACCGCATCTTATGCGTTTTAGACATCACATGAAAATACTATCCCTTTGCGCATTTTTGTTGACATTCACTTCTGCTTTCTCTCAGGAAGTAGTGAAAATCAATATGGATGATCTAAACCAGGAAATGGTCAGTGATGAAAATCACATTAAAGTTTTCAATTTTTGGGCCTCATGGTGTGGGCCATGTGTGAAGGAATTACCCTACTTCGACGAGCTTGCGGATAACCCAGACCTAGACGTCACCTTGGTTAGTCTCGACTTTGAAGAAGAAATCAAAAAAGCCAGTTCTATACTCAAGAAAAAAGGCATTGGGCTTTCCTCCTATCTATTAGACGAAAAAGATTTTATCGACAAAGTGGATTCATCGTGGACAGGTGCCATACCCGCCACTCTGATTCTCGACAAAAGTGGAAATCGTTATTTTTTCGAAAAAGCCTTTACCAGAGAAGAATTGCACCAGACTATTAGTAATATTATTTCTAAATGAAAAGACCTATGACAAAATCAATTGCCCTTATCACAGGGCTGCTCGTAGTAGCGGCCGTACTTTATGTAAACGCATCCGAAACTATAGCCGACGGTTATGGCATTGGAGATACCGTATCTGATTTCAAATTGAAATCAACGTCCGGCGAAATAGTTTCTATGTCGGATTATGAGGATGCCAAAGGTTTTATTGTGGTTTTCACATGCAACACTTGCCCTTACGCAAAGCTGTACGAACAACGAATCATTGATTTGGATCAAAAGTTTAGTGCGAAGGGCTTTCCCGTTTTGGCCATCAACCCAAACGATATCACTAAGCAGCCGGATGACTCTATGGAGAAAATGGCCGCCCGTGCCAAAGACAAAAAATACTCGTTTCCTTACCTAAGAGATGACTCGCAAGAAGTAGCCAGAGCTTTCGGGGCAAGCAAAACGCCTCACGTATATGTGATAAACAAAGAAGCTAGTGGCAAGTTGAAGGTAGAGTTTATCGGTGCGATAGACGACAGCCCAAGAGACGCTTCAGATGTGGAAAAAACGTATGTTGAAGATGCCGTAAATGCCTTGCTTGCGGGCCAAAAACCCACAGTAAAGGAAGAAAAGGCCATCGGGTGCACCATCAAATGGAAGGATGCTTAAAAAGAGCTGTTAGCGAATAAAGAGGCGCTGAACGGATGTTCAGCGCCTCTTTTGTTTTAAAGCCTATCCTTGAGGCAGCTTTGCTTTGTTCCAATATTCATCCATCTCAGCTAAAGACATTTCATCAAGTGACTTGCCGTCATTCTTTGACTCTGTCTCCAGATAAGTAAATCGCTTAATGAATTTTTTGTTCGTTCTTTCCAGGACCTCTTCAGGGTTAATGTCTATAAATCGAGCATAATTGATCAGGGAGAATAACAAATCTCCAAACTCATTTTGGGCTTTCTCCTTATCAATTTTTGACTCATCCTCTATGTTGAATTCATTTTTGAATTCCTGCATCTCCTCCTCTACCTTTTCCCACACCTGTTCTTTCTTTTCCCAATCAAAGCCAGCCCCACGAGCCTTTTCCTGAATCCGCATGGCCTTGACCATTGCGGGTAGAGATTTTGGCACACCCCCTAGCACAGTGGTATTGCCTTTTTCCTGAAGCTTAATCTTTTCCCAGTTCTCTTTCACCGCCTTTTCATCCTCTGCCTTCACGTCTCCATAGATATGTGGGTGACGTCTTATCAGCTTTTCGCAAACCTGATTGAGCACATCGGCCATGTCGAAAGCACCCCTTTCTGAGCCTATACGGGAGTAAAAAGTCATGTGAAGCATCAAATCACCAAGCTCCTTTTTCACCTCTTCCAGATCATTATCCAATATGGCATCACCCAGCTCATACGTTTCTTCTATGGTAAGGTGTCGCAACGTCTCCATGGTCTGCTTTTTATCCCATGGGCAATTTTCCCTAAGCTCATCCATTATAGTCAACAATCGATCGAATGCTTTTAGCTTTTCAGCCCGATTTAGATCAGGTTTGGACAATTGTTTTGACATAATTGAAATCTTTAGATGTTTGTTTCTGTTACACAGACAAGAACACAAAGATTCTTTATTTTTGCATCAAATTGTAAGCTTATGCCTACTGTATTACTTGGAATTGGATTTATCGCACTTTTTTTCATTTTGATGTCAGTGAGACTGATTTTCAAAAAGAACGGGGAGTTTAAAGGCACCTGTGCGTCTCAGAGCCCCTTTTTAAATAAAGAAGGAGCGACATGCGGTTATTGTGGTAAAACAATGACTGGAGATGAGGCTTGTGGAAATCCAGACTCTGAGGTCAACAAGGTTATGGAGAAGTTCAATTAATCCATCCTTTTACTTCCAGCAAATATCTATTTGAGGTACTCTCTTTAAGACCGCTAAAACTAAAGAATTAAGCATTGACACTAATTAAATCAATCTCCGGCCTACGAGGCACGGTCGGGGGAAAAGTGGGTGACACACTCACGCCCATAGATGTTGCCAAATTTGCCGCAGGATACGGCATGTGGATCAAAGAATCTCACCAGGAAGCCAAAGTTGTGATAGGTAGAGATGCCCGGCCTTCCGGCAAACTTTTCAGATCCATCATAGAGAGCACATTGCGTGCTCAGGGTATTGATGTAGTCGATTTGGGGCTTTCTACCACTCCTACAGTAGAAATGGCCGTGGTTGCTGAAAAAGCTCAGGGTGGTATCATCCTGACGGCCAGCCACAATCCGGCAGGATGGAATGCCCTCAAACTTCTCAACGAAAAAGGTGAGTTCATTTCAGCTGAAATTGGCAACAAAATACTGGATTGGTCCGAGTCAGCACACATTCTTTTTAATGAACCAAAGAAGTTTGGCTCTTACTCAGAAAACGACACCTATATCGACTGGCACATAGACCAAATTCTGGCGTTGGATTTGGTAAATGTTGATGCCATCAAAGCAAAGAAATTTAAAGTGGCCATTGATGCTGTAAACAGCACAGGTGGTATTGCTGTGCCACGCTTGTTGCAAAAGCTCGGCGTAGAGGTGACAGAACTTTATTGTGAGCCGAATGGCATTTTCCCTCATAACCCTGAACCTCTACCTGAAAACATCCAGCATATCTGTAGCGAAATCAGCGGTGGCGATTATCAGCTCGGTTTTGTGGTAGACCCGGACGTGGACAGACTCGTGATGATCGACGAAAACGGCGAGCCTTTCGGAGAAGAATATACGCTTGTAGCCGTGGCTGACTATGTTTTGGGAAAGAAAAAGGGAAGCACCGTTTCCAACCTGTCATCGACCAGAGCCTTACGTGATGTCACCGAAAAACATGGCTGCAGCTATGAAGCCGCTGCTGTGGGAGAGGTAAATGTGGTGACCAAAATGAAGGAAACCAATGCAGTAATCGGCGGTGAGGGCAATGGCGGAGTGATCCTGCCTGAACTTCACTACGGTCGCGATGCACTTGTGGGAATAGCGCTGTTCCTTTCTCACCTCGCAGAGTTTGGCAAAAGTTGCTCAATGCTGAAAGCGAAATATCCTGCTTATCATATTTCTAAAAACAAAATAGAGCTGGATGGTGGGCTCAACCTGGATAATGTCCTGGCTCAATTGAAACTGAAGTATGCCAAAAACCCATCTACGACTATAGATGGCCTCAAAATCGAGTTTGATAAGGAGTGGGTGCACTTGCGAAAATCTAATACCGAACCAATCATCAGAATATATGCCGAGTCTGACAGTGCATCTACTGCGGACCACCTGGCACAAAAGCTGATGATGGATATCAAGGAGTTGATAGCGGGTTAGTCAAATTTTGCTGGTTCACCTGCCTGAGCCAACCGACACAGCTCCTTAATTTGAGCTTCTGTGTTTCTCATCAGCGAAAGTTCTGGCAGGTTTTCAGGATCAAAAAAATCGACCGCCAATGCCTCATGTCCGGGCTTAGGTGCTCCTCCGGTACTCGTACATAGGAAGTTGAGCTTATAGACGTGGTTGAGGTCTGCGGGGTGTTCGTGTTTCATTTTGTCCCAAACGGCAAGCAATCTTTCCACTTTCACCTCCAGGCCCGATTCTTCCCAAACTTCTTTCACCACGTTCTCTGATGGGGAAATGCCCACATCGGCCCAGCCCCCTGGCATTGCCCATTTCTGGTCAGATTTTTCTTTGATCAACAAAATCTTTCCTTCCCTTAAAATCACACCGCGCACATCCACCTTGGGTGTTGGGTAATGATCCAACTTTTCAAAATGTAAGGCTATGTCCTCCAGCTCAAGATTACTCTGCTCAGCCAATAATTCATTTGTCAACTCTGTAAGCTCTTCGTATCGCTCGATATCATATGAGTCTCTGGCATACGTCAGGCCCGTTTTGGCCATGGCCTGTACCCGTATCAGGTAATCTAAAATCGTCTTATTTCCTCTCATCACTTATTGTACTGTTCCCCTGTCAATATGTTTACTTTTGCCTTGAATTTAAAAAAATTGAGATGAAGGTATATTTTGACAATGCGGCCACCACCCCTCTAGACGAGGCTGTATTTGATGAAATGAAGCCATTTATGCTGGAGCATTTCGGAAACCCGTCTTCTATACACACACACGGAAGGCAGGTGCGTGCAGCCATAGAAAAGGCCCGAAAAAAAGTAGCAGACCTGCTCAACACTTCTCCTTCCGAGATATTTTTTACCTCAGGGGGTACGGAGGCCGACAATACCGCTATCATCTGTACTGTATCTCAGTATGGAATCAAAAATATCATCAGCTCTCCACTGGAACACCACGCCGTGCTGCACACCATAGATCATCTCGAAAAACACGGAATGGTCAATGTGCATATGCTAGATGTAGATGCGAAAGGCAACATATCGCTTGACCAGCTCGCTAAGCTATTGCAAGAGCACCCGAATACACTTGTGAGCCTCATGCATGCAAACAACGAGATTGCGAACCTCAACGACCTGAATACCATTGGTGCGCTTTGCCAGGAACATGATGCTGTCTTTCATTCTGACACGGTGCAGTCAATGGCGCATTTCCAGCATGACCTGCAAAACACACCGGTTGATTTTGTGGTAGGTTCGGCACATAAATTTCACGGACCAAAGGGTGTCGGTTTTCTTTATGTAAACCATGAGAAAAAAATTCACCCTTTCGTGCATGGTGGCGCTCAGGAGAGAAATATGCGCGGCGGAACGGAAAACGTTTATGGCATCATTGGTCTGGCTAAGGCGCTGGAACTGGCTTATGAAAACATGAGCATGCACCGAAAGCAGATAACCGAGGTAAAGGGCTATGCCATTTCGCAGCTAAGTGCTAAAATACCCGACGTGCGGTTTTATGGCAATTCTGCTGATGTAGAAAACAGCCTCTATACTGTGCTCAACATCTCCTTGCCTGCGAGCGACATTAACGACATGCTGCTCTTCAACCTGGACATTGCCGGTATATCCGTATCGGGTGGTAGCGCCTGCAGCAGCGGATCTGATATAGGGTCACATGTGCTGAGTGCCTTAGGGGCCGACCCGAACAGGGGGGCCGTCAGGATGTCTTTCAGCCGGCTCAATACCAAAGAAGAGGTGGATTATGTAGTGGGTACTCTGGCCAAATTGTATGCAAACAATTCCTAAAAATCAAAGCCTGTCATAGTTGACAGGCCCTGGGCAATCGGCGGTGAAAAGGGTATGGTTTCTCTTCAAATGGATGACCAAATTTCGCGCATTATGAAATGCTAATCCTGACAATGTTCTTAGCAATCCTGACATTTTGAACAAATAAAGGGCAGCTTCTTACGAAACCACCCTTTGGATAGACTCTCACCTATCCGCCATGACTGTTACTAACTCTCTACTTTATAACCTTTATTTGTTTGGTAAAGCCCATTTCATCTTGCAAAACCAGGAAGTAAATTCCATTGCTCAATGCCGACACGTTGATCGTGGTTTCATTGACCTCTTTTAAGGTGCCCCTTTTTATTTCCAGACCACTAAGGGTGATGAGTCTCCAGTCAAGGCGCGAAACTGAGCCTTCAAATGAGACTCTAATCATGTCCACTACTGGGTTAGGATAAACTTTGAGTGACGTCTGGATGTCTCGTAGACTAAGCGCCTCTGTCACTTGCGACTCAAAGACGATTCCATCCTCTCCAACCATGGCTGTCATAAGCACCTGGGTACCTTCTTGCACTGTGATGTCTGATGAAACGCTTCCCTCCACTCCTGGAATGTTGATCAGAATGGAAAATGACCCTTCTGGAATACCCGATATGGTGAAATCACCATTGGCATCAGAGAAAACTTCGGTCAGGATCTTGTCATCCGACTTTCTTACTAGAAAAATAGACGCTCCTTCTATTGGCGTTCCTTCGAGGATACGGCCCATGGCAATTCGGCTGCCTGAACCATCATCCTCAATTACCCTACCCGTAACAACACCATCTCCTGTGAGCTCATTTCCACTGTCTTTGGCCACCATCTGGATGTCAATACCTGATATATCATCATCTGCCACTGTAATTGTTGTGGAATTTTGATAAATGATCGTATTGCCAAAGGCGGTTGCATAATAAGCCGACTCATCATCGGGAATAACCCCAATGTAATAAGTACCATCTTTCACATCACTGAATTGGTAGTTGCCCGAAGCGTCCGGTTCTACCCCTATTCCATTTGTCTTTCCTGGAGCAAGCAATACAACAGTTCCTGCGGAAAATGCACCTCCTGTTTCGTTAGTGACTTTACCAGAAACTTCAAAAACCGGCTTGATAACTATCGTTTTTGAGATTGAGGCCGCATTAAACGTATCGTTACCTCCTTGAGAGGCAGAAACCACAACTGTACCTGCGCGAATAAGATTCAATACATTACCTGACCTGCTGACAAAATCTCCACCGGATATAATTTCAAATACGACATCAAGTCCTGAATCACTTGTGGCTGCAAGTTCTATTGCTTCATCTCCTAAGTAAACAATCGCAGGCGGATCGAACGTGATCGTTTGATCTGATTTGGCTGGATCTTTCACAACGAATGACCGTACAACATCTGATGCTGAATTATAATTGTCATTTCCTGACTGGCTGGCAGTAACGATCACCTGACCTGAACCTTCCAGGGTAAGGATATTTCCGAGCACTACAGCTGCCCCTGTAGCGGCGAACGTCACCTCAAGACCAGAAGTTGAAGAGGCAGAAAGGGTAATAGGATCAGCACCAGATATCTGATCAGCAAGGGCATCAAAGGAAATTGTCTGGGATGCTTTGTTGATTATTAGCTGCTGGCTTACCGGAGTTGCTGGTTTAAATGTACCCTCGGTACCGGGCTGACTGGCTGTTATGGTTACTACGCCTGCGCCATGGATTGTCACAGTACTTCCAGAAACGGATGCAATGGCCGCATCAGAAGATGTATAAGCTACTGTCATTCCACTACTTGCTGTGGCGGTCAACTCAAATGGCTCATCGCCAAAGGTCCTCGCCTCCAAAGCATCAAAGGTGATAGTTTGAGCACTTCCTTCGCTCACATTGTTTACGGCGATATCAAACTCCTGCTCGAAAACACCACCAGCGCCATCATCCGCTTGTACTTTGATCGTATAGTTTGGTTTGGTTTCAAAATCAAACACCGTTGCATTTTGAAGCTCATTTCCTGATATGTCAAAACTTGCATTGTCTCCAAAACCACTTACAAGGGTGAAGGTGTGAGTCGCACCTGCATCCTGATCGACTGCCGTCAGACTGCCAATCAACGTTCCAACTGGCGCATTTTCATCAATTGAATTAGAAGATAGCGTAATAGCCGTTGGCGCGTCATTCTTGTCATTGGCAGTCAACATGAAGTATTCTATAAAAGAAAGTCCTCCTGCATCTGTTGACTGTACCTCTATGACCAAAGTCGGAATCGTTTCAAAATCCAATGGAATAGTAGTCACCAGGTTAGCTCCATCTGCAACTACTGGAAAAATGGTGGTGCCTTCATTTTCCATTGAGGTCAACACCTCGTAGGTATGTGTATCATCTACATCCTGATCGGTGGTGCTCAAAGTACCAATGATCGAACCCGGTTCCGCATCTTCATCAATGTCACTTTTTGATAACGCAATTGCTGTTGGCGCTTCATTTACATCATTTACAGTAATTTCAAATACTTCTGGCCAGGCCAATCCTCCTTCATCAGTCGCTTCTATGACTACACGATATACCGGAGTAGTTTCAAAATCTAATGGAACGGTTGTTATGAGATTGGCTCCATCCATAATGAATTGTTGTGTTGTCTGGTAATTGATCTCTAATACCTCGTAGGTATGCTGATCATTAACATCTTCGTCGGTAGTTGTCAGACTGCCAATCACAGTGCCTATAGGAGCGTCCTCTTCTATCTCGCTAGATGAAATAGCAATGGCCGTCGGCTGATCATTTCCGTCTACAACATGAATGGTAAACGCTTCTTCATAAAACAGACCGGCCGCATCCGTTGCTCGTGCTCTGACTGAGTACGTTGACTGTGCTTCAAAATCAAGAACTGCTCCATTCTCCAACTCATTTCCAGCTCCACCAATTTGGAAAAAGGCATTCCCTTCATCTCCTTCTCCTGACACTAAAGTATAGGTCAATGGATCATTGGCATCTGGATCGACTGCTATCAATTGCCCAATTCGGACTCCTGCTGCCGTGTTTTCAGCAATTGTGTTCGCATTAAGCGTCATTGAAGTTGGTGCTTCATTTACATTGTTTGTATATAGCGTGAAAGATTCTGTAAAGGTCAATCCTTCTGCATCCGTCACCTTCACATCAATATTGAATATTGGTAATGTTTCAAAATCCAATGGAACAGTGATCACCAAATTTGCTCCGTCTGCAACTATTGGGAAAATGGTACTGCCTTCATATTGTATTGAAGTCAGCACTTCATAAGTATGCGTATCATCAACATCTGCGTCTGCGGTAGACAATGTACCGATGATAGAACCGACAACAGCATCTTCGTCAATGTTGTCATTGGAAAGCGAAATAGCGGTAGGTGCCTGATTCAGATTAGTAACCGTAATGGTCAATTCAAACTCATTAACTCCTCCATTTCCATCATTCACGTTGATTTTTAGATCAAGTGCTGGCAAAACGTCAAAATCAAGTTCAATGGCAGTTTGAAGGCTATTACCCACAATATTGACTGCATAATTTTCACTAAAACCGCTAACCAAAGTAAATGTGTGCGTGTCAGTAGCATCAGGATCTATTGCTGATAATATACCTATTTCCGTACCTGCTGGCTGTGCCTCTAAAATCTCTGAAGAAGAAATAGTAAGACCCGTAGGCACATCATTCGCATCTGTAATTGTGACTGTTAGCACTTCTGAATATGTACCTCCATTCCCATCATTTGCTGCTATCTCAACTTCTATAAAAGATTCTGTTTCAAAATCGAAGTTCCTGTTGGTATACAAGTCTCCGTTTATCAATTTAAAATCGTCAGTTTCTAATCCTGCAACACCCGTAAACCCAAAGGTGTGAGTGTCTTCATCATCACCATCCACTGCGGAGAGCGAACCAATTAGAACACCACCATAGCTATTCTCTGGAATAGAACTATTACTTAGCGTGATTGCCGACGGAGCTACATTAATATTGTTGACAGTAATGGTAAAGTCACGTGTCAAGGTTAGCCCGCTATCATCTAACTCTACCCGAATGGAATAACTAGACTTATCATCAAAATCGAACACTTCGGCTACTTGTAGTTCATTGCCTACGATTTGGAAGGACGCATTATCACCAAACCCATCCACCAACGTGTAGGTATGGACATTCGCTGCATCCTCATCTGTTGCGCTCAAGGTTCCAATCACTGAACCAACTTCTGCACCCTCATCTATTGTCGACTCTGGCAAAAGGATGTCGGTTGGGGCATCATTCAGATCATTGAGTGAAATAATAAAATATGTTTCATAGGTCGTACCTTCACCATTGTCCCCTCTTAGTCGAATACTTGGTGTTGATACGGATTCATAGTTTAGATTACCTGTCAATTGCAATGAGTTTTCTACCACATTGAAAAGATCATTTTGGTTATCTCCTAATCCTGCCACTAATGAAAAAGTGTAGGTTTCATTGAAATCAACATCTGAAGCAAATATTGTAGCAATTTCAGTTCCTTCTGGTTGGTTTTCATCGAACAATAACGTCCCTGAAGGATTAGATGCTATCAGATATACGATCCCCTCAACTACATTGATACGAACGACCTGTTCCTTGAACAATCCTACTTCATCTTCTAACCGTACTGTCAAGTACGCATCTCCATGCACTTCCTGATTATGACTAAATTCAAGAGTCGCTGTTGACTCGCCCGCGATATAATTAACGGATTGATTGTTGACTAACGCCGTATTATCACTCGTCACAGAAAAGGTCAGATTTTGTTCTAAACCAGCATCTCCATCGGTGATTCCGCTGATCTCAATGGTCATGCCCTGGTTGTTTTGATCGATGTAGTAGATAATGTCTTCAATGAAGAAATCCGGATCATCGTTGATGTTGGTGACTTCTATGGCTACTTCCTGCGTAACCGAGATTCTCCCATCCGATGCGGTCAAAGTAATCGTATAGTCTGCTACATCCTCGTCTGATGGTGTACCAATCAGAGATGCTGTTCGATCACCATTATCAGTAAAGGTCAGCCAAGAAGGAACACCTGTCGCAAAGATTGTAATAGCATCTCCTGCATCAGCATCTTCAACTACAATATCATATGCGAATGATGAAGACTCTTCCACCGTACTTGTACTTGGTGTGGTAGCAAACGAAGGAACCTTATCAAAGGCATCTGGCGTTGGAATCATCATATTAAGTTTGAATCCTGACAACCAGTAAATCGTACCTTCATCACTTATTTCCAATACTGATTTTTTGATGATAGGCTCAGTCTCAGCCACGTGACCCACAGGTGAATCACTAACATTTGTGCCCCCATAAGTGAAGAAATTTGCAGAAGATTGCTGAACCCACACATTGTTTTCCAAACGGAAAACTATACTAAACCCATTTGTAGGGCTGTCATCATACACAATAGAAATGTAGGGCGAACCGTCTGGATGTATTTCCAGCTGGATGTCTTGAATAGCATTTGCATCAGGCAAAACAGATGATAGATCCAGGGTTGGTAAGTCTGTCCAGCTAGTAGCTAACTTATCATACGATTTAAATGCAACATTCCCTGTACTGTTAATAATGTATGCCAGGTACAACTGTCCATCATAAGAAAACTCCAGATCTTTTGTTTTGCTCTGTGCTGCTTGTGAAAAACGTACATCAGATGCCGATAGTAGTGTCGTCATGTCACTATTAGTCGCGGCATTTTTGGCTGTACTTCTAACTTCCAGTGAAGTATTGTCTCCATAAGTGAAGTACAGATCATCTCCATAAGCCTCCAAATCCATATCTGTATTGGGATTGCTCAAACCCGAAAATGAAACGACATAACTATTGTCAAGACCTCTTCGTATCACCAAATTGCTTGATTCAAGCTTCAAATAATAGAATTCATTGCTGCTGTCAAAAACCAAATCTCCAAATTCATTGTAACCTTCTCTAATAAGACTTTCAAATCCACCATCTGTATTCGGCACATAGGTACTAACACCATTCACACCATTTGTAATGAGTGTGGGGACATCAAGCGCAGGATCTATTTCTATTTTTAAGTTTTGAAACTGGTTCAAATAAAATTCATCCCAGATGAGTGTTGGCGCAGCATTCACATCATTACTGAAATAATCACGAGTCGCAAGTGGTTCGGTGCTGGAGGCATCAAAGAGTTCCAATTGAACGGTGTACAGCGTTTCAAATTGATTCCCTCTATTGGGGTTTTGAAAACCTCCTTTGTAACGCGCTCTATTAGAAACCCAAATTGGTTCCCCATTATATAGTGTCATATCTATTGAGTTCATAGCACCCAAATTCGAGTCGGTATATAATATCCAATTGCCTGAATTCGTATCATCCAATCCAAACAACTTAAATGTCACTTCACTTCCGCTACCTGTTGCATTGGAAGGAAAAGCAAGTGTTACTTCGCTTTCATACACTGCTGTTGGGAAAAACGTAACTGGCACATCCACTGATTCTCCCGGAAATAATGACGTAGGAAAAGTATCGAAATCAAATTCAATATCTTCTACATTGTCCCCTGTCAGGTGGGGATTTCCCGTAAAATTGACAATGGATTGACCATCATTGGCTATGTTTAGCACGAGTGCTTTTTCGTATCCTACTCCACTTTGTAGTACCACAGGCACTTCACCAGATACCAATTTATCTCCTATTGAGAAGCTTAACTCAGGAACGATTTCCGATGTAGTGACTATGGACTTGCCATAAATCGTTTCAGATATGTAGACCAAATACGCCTTTCCTGTCACAGGATCGATCGAAAAGTCGAAATATCTATCACCTGAAGGCGCTAGATCATTGGTTATATGGGTATTTCTGAAATTGGCAAATGCTCCATTTTCATGTTTGATTGCTCGAAACCTTTTCGTATTATCATCGACATAAACGATGATTGGATTATTATCAGTACCTATTGCTAATTCAAACCGTTTGTCTGTTGTTTTCATGCTAGCCGTATGCTCGTCACTGACAAGCACAGATCCATTAGAAGCCACTTTCAGGTATTTCAACTTATTGTCGAATTGCACCTTATCCAGAATGTGAATATTGTCATCCCCATCTATTTCCATCTTAAGATCCCGTGAATAGTAGGTACCATTTAGATTGCTAGTAAGGTCATAATGCGTCCAGGTATCATTGGTATCATTATACTTAGATAAAAACAAATCATACCGGTAGCCTTTGGAAACGACCCACAGATTGTCATTGCTATCAAAATCAATATCGTAACTGTATATATTTTCATTTCCAAAATAAGTGCCTGGCTTCAGTGACTGTGTGGATAGTTGAGCATAGTCCTCATAACCCGATCCGTTCTGTACAAATTTTTTAATATCCAACCCTCCTGTAGCAGCATTAAATGCAGCTGGCTCAGCAAAATTAGCGGCATAGACTACAAAGGAGTTGTCCTGACTATCAAAGCCCATCGTGAACTCGCTTTCATATGAGGTACTTACACCTGTAGGTTGACTCGGAACATTGAACTGATACCCGCTGGAAATACTACCACCTCCGTAATCGACAATACTCCGGATGACATTACCACCCGCTTGCTTAGCGGTTGTGAAAAAAGTGCCTCCACTACTTGCATACAGGTAAGGTTGTCGATTGGAATTGCCATAATAGACCAAATCTTCGCCTACAAGCTTAAAAATTCCTTGTTGCGTTCCATCTTTGGAAACGCTTGTAGTATAGAGCTCCCCATTGTAAACAACAGACCCAACACCGCCATCAACATGAAATGCTCCTGGTCTTCCTCCGAGCAATTGCCAGTTTCCACTGGTAGTAATGTCAAGTCCCGTTCCTTTGAGCGACAGCTTGAATGGGTCGTTGATGCTTCCATTTTCTATGATCAATGCTGCCTGACTCAGTCCGGCTATTGTAGGTGAATAAGTCACCGTAAAAGAAGTGGTAGCTCCAGGAGCCAAGAGGCTCACCGTACTCGCTTCGTCTATAGTGAACTGAGAAGCTCCCAATCCTGTAATACCAACGAAAGGGTTACCTCTTAATAGTAAATCTGCGGTTCCTGTATTTTCTATTTGGAAAGTCTTAGGTGCGCTTGATTGATTCAACACCACAGAACCCATGTCATAGGAGCCATCTAAGACTATTACTTGACCATTCACACTAATTTCAAATTGTGCTGCGGGGAAGGTTACTTCCGAAGTTTTCCAGCTATAGTCACCAGATAAAATTCCATTGACAAGGCTTCCATTATAGTCTAAAGCATACTGGCCTTTACTTTCATCAAAAGCAAATAATGCTACTAAATCTGAAAGATTTGGATGTGTATTGTCTAAAGAAATGGATTGATAATTCGCAATATTTGTTGCATCAAGTGCGACATTCCAGATTCTCACCTCGTCAATATCTGCAGTGAGTTGACTCGGGTTGTTACCCATGAAGCCATTACCTAGAGCTGTGACTGTTCGAGTAGAGGCCACAATTACGGTACCTGTGCCGTCTAATACACCGTCGATGTATAAATTAATGCTACCCGCTTCATTGGTCATAGCCACATGATGCAATGTGCCATCGTTGATAGATGAAGTGGATACAACACTTTGTGCTGTAGTATTAAATGTCAACTTGCCTGATTCTAGACCAAACCCTAAATTGCTTGGGTTAGAATTACCCAGAAGCATTCCATCTTCATCTGTGGTTTTTACCCATGCCTCTAATGTGAAATCCCCTGTTATTTCAATGGATGTAAAATCAAGTTTACCCCCGAAGAATGAAACCGCATGCCCTGACCCACTGACTGGATTAAACAAATTGGTTGTGGAAAATGTGAATTCTTGTTGCGCTATTTCTATACCGGTGATGTCTTCGATACCCTGCACTGAAACCCAATAGGTACTGGCACTTGCCAATTGATTTGTAGCTATATAGATACTTTTTCCTTCTACAAAAGCATCAAATGCGATATCAGCTCCATTCATGTCTGTTTCTTTCAGAGCCAATTTGGAAGTTAGATCCTCGCTTGTAAGCGGCGTATCATCCAAGTCATAAAGTGCTTGATCCGCATTGATACTGAATAATCGTTTACCTAAGACACCCCCATTAGCAGGGTCTGAGGTAAAGGCAAGACCTGCTGGAGACTTAATAGAAAATGTCCGAGCTGTTGTGTGTTCATTACCAGCCAGATCTTCTACGCTATTTACGGCTACATAATAAGTCTGATTAGCTATAGGATCTGTAATATCAATGTGCAGCGTGTTGTTAACAATTGATCCGGAGAACGGCACATCAGCACCATTTTCATCAGCCAGTTTTACTGTTACAATAGCGCTGACATCTGCGTCTTGAATGTCTGACCCATCAAGTTTAAAGATGGCTTCATTGGCTTTGAGTTGAAATGATCGGCTTATTATCAACTGATTATTAGCAGGTGAAATATCAAAACCAGGGGCATTGGTATCGATTTGAAACTGGGCGCTACCACCGGATCGCGCAACTCCATCTCTGTCGTAAATAGTACCAATAAAAATCGAATAGTTCTCATTAGGGATTAAGTCTTCCTGTGGCGAAATAGAAATTCTATTGATATTTACACTTACTGTAAATGGAATGTCTTCTAATTGTGAATTTTTAAATTGAATATTTGACTCCACGTCTTCCACGGCGATTGGGTCACCATTAGAGCTGAAGATTTCCTGGTTGTAGAAAAATACAATAGGCTGACCATTGATATAATTGCCTCCATCTTCGGGATCACTTCTTCTCAATGCAAAGACCGTGTTGTCAACAAATGATAGCCCATCTTCCAAATAGATATCGCCATTATCTGTATCAAGGTTTAAAGCATCTTGTGCTGAATTACCAGAAAGGGCAATACCATTCAATGAATAGTCAGTGACATTTCCGGTCTCAGAATAAATAAATAAAGCACCTCCTTTGCCCTGTCCTCTACTTGTATAGAGGCCATGACCTGTATCCTGAGATGCTGTTTGACCACCTGTTGCGGAATTGTCAATAAAAGTAACATTCGTAAGAAAAATTGAGCTCGCCCTGGAAAAAAGAGCACCTCCTAATCCGGCACCTCCTCCACCTTGTTTGCTCCCTCCTGTTCTTAAATCGCAACCCCCTTCTAAGGATGTCGTAACCGAACAATTTAATCCCCCATTTCCACCAAATTTACCTCCTGAACCAGGTGTGTATATAGGTATTCCCGCTCCGTCATTATCCCTGTAAAAAGCATGACCTGCAGCGCCTCCACCTGCACCGTAACCTCCATTTCCACCGGTGGTGTTGCCTGATGAGCTAGGGAAATATTTAAAGATCCCAGAAGATCCCCCTGATCCAAATCCACCCGTTCGACCGGTGGGTGGAGTTGCTCCAAAGAATGGACCCGCTCCCCCTGATGAACCTGGACTTTGACGATTACCATTTGGTCCTCCTCCCCCTTTTCCTCCTATAGCTTGATTGTTAGAAAAGGTAATGCCCTCCAAAGTTAAATTGACACTTAAATTAGCGATAAGACCACCACCCATTCCGGCACCACCGCCACCACCAAGAGATTCTGATCCGCCATCTCCTCCTTTGGCAAGACCATTGATAATGGAGAAGTTGTTTAGGTTGATGGTGCCTGAATTAGCAAAAAATGGGCGATATAACTCCTGACCGGATATGCTAAGCAGGTGCTCGCCTGGCCCATTGATTGTGAGGCATTCGTTGATTTTTGGTAAAGCTGACTCCAGAAGAATCGTTCCACTGATGTCAGTCATGTCAATAATATCAGCACCGCTGCTGGCATTGGCGTCTGTGATGGCTTGCCTCAACGAGCCGGCACCAGAGTCGTTGGTGTTGGTAACTGTAAAAGTTGATTGGGCTGTCAATCCAAAAGTCAGGATGGTGAACAGCACGAAAAGTGTTTGTCTCATGTGGTTTGTAGATCTTATCATGGCGGATAAAGTTTAAGTTTAACAAGCTGTAATGATACGGGAGGTCGACTGCCAAAAACCGGACATTAACTACCCCATTTCAGACATTTTTGAGGCTAAATGGGATTTGATCGGATTTTTATGAAGTGTAGAGGCTCTAACCGAGATGGAGGCTATTACAAAAATCAGCCAAAATACGAGGAGGGTTTTTTGCCGTAGCGATCAAAATAAATCTTAGTGAAGTGGGAGGGTTTCTCAAAACCGACCGCATATGAAACCTCTGTTACCGAGCGGTACTTCTTTGTCTCCAGATAGTCCTTGGCTTTTTGCAACCTGACATTACGTATCAGGCCGGCTGCTGTCATCCCAATAGACTTCTTGACTATGCGCGTCAGTTGGCGATCACTAAGGGCTACCCTTTCAGATAGGTTCAAAACGCCAAAGTGTTTATTGGAAAGATTGTCTTCTATTTCTGAAATCAAACCCTCAATTACAGGGTCAGAAAGTTCTGCCTGACCTGCATCTACTGTCAAATGCTGGGAGCGTTCATATTGATTGTTAAGAATATTTTTGACCCTGATCTCCAGCTCCAGTGGACTAAACGGCTTAGTCAGGTAGTCGTCCAGACCGAAGGAAAGTGCCTCGATCCTTGTCTCATGGCTGGACTTGGCCGTGAGCATCACTACAGATTT
The DNA here is from genome assembly GCA_039944535.1 of Cyclobacteriaceae bacterium. GTDB lineage: Bacteria > Bacteroidota > Bacteroidia > Cytophagales > Cyclobacteriaceae > JAMZMI01. Next base: position 89,962 of record JBDUYP010000007.1, on the reverse strand, counting down.
GTACTTCCATTTGGGGTGAGATTTGATATGCGCCAACAGCTCCAGCCCATCCATGACCGGCATCATGATATCCGAAATAATGAGGTCTGGGTCAAACCCCTCAAGCCGATCGAGAGCCACCTTGCCATTTTCTGCCTTTTCGATTTCAAACTCCGAACCGAGGATTTGCGCGATGTAGGCCGCCAGCTCCTCATTATCCTCCACCACAAGGATCTTATTATTCGGGTGTGAATATTTAGGTGAGGCATCTACTTCTACATCATCCTCTTCAGAGATGACCCTGGCCTGGGAAATGGTGATGTCAGGCAGGGTAAAAGTAAACGTGCTTCCTGTGCCCTGCTCACTTTGCACGCTTATGGTACCTCCCAGCATTTCCGTAATTTCTTTAACATAGGCCAGACCTATGCCACTGCTGTGAGGCAACATTTTGCCTTCGGCGGCCTGATAAAATCGCTCAAAAACCTTATCCAGTTCCTCCTCAGAAATTCCCACACCCTGATCTGCCACTGCTATTTCTAAAGTCCCCCCTCGCACCGAAACAGACATGCTCACCTCATTCCCGTGCGGCGTATGCTTGATGGCGTTTGAAACCAGATTGTTGATTACGCTTTCTATCTTGGCTATAGGCAAATCCAACCACAGGCTTTGGTCAAAGTCCAGGTTCATATGCCAGCTTACGCCATTCTCTTTGGCCAAAAGGTGAAACGACGCTGACAGCTCCTGAAAATAATCCAAAAGAAGTACGGGCTTCACCTCTACATTGAGCTGGCCGGAATCCATCTTGTTGAACTCCAATATTTCGTCTATCAGGGTTTTGAGCACTCTGACATTGCGGCTAGCCACATTGAGATTTTGTTCTACAGCTTTTTGGCCCTTTGCCTTTCCGATAAGTATAGAGTCTATTGGCCCCTGAATAAGCGTGAGCGGCGTGCGAAATTCGTGGGATATGTTGGAGAAAAAGCGGGTCTTTACCTGATCCAGCTCCTGTATTTTGGCGGATTGCTCTTCAATGACACCCTTATCGAAGAGCGCCTTTTCCTTGGCCTTTTGTTTTCTTCTTGTGTCCAGAAATAAAAAAAATGCCAGCCCCAATGCTCCAATAAAGACAACTATCAGGATAATGATTTGATTAGATTTCTGAATACGCTCATTTTCAAAAGCTACCAACTCCAAACGTTGTTCGGCCAGTAGCTTGCCCTGGCGTTCATTGTCCAGGAAAGCAGTTGTGGCAATGAGTTTATTTTCGTTTTGTATGGATTGAATACTGTCCTTGAGTTTGGTGTATTCTTTAAATGCAATAGCTGCAGAATCAAAAGCCCCAGTGCCAAAATAATACTCTCCCAGGACTTCCTGATACTTCACTTTATGCAGAAACCAATCCATCTCGCTGGTCAGTTGCCTTACCGTATCCAGATGCTTTCTGGCCAAAGAAATGTCGTTGAGGCTTAGGTAGCACTCTGCCAGAGCGAGCCGCTTGGGCACCACCAGCGCGGATTCATTAATCTCCTTCCCTACGGCAATGATCTTTTTCAAAAATGGAATGGCATCCTGATATCGACCTTGCTTTACATAGATGGCTCCAATCTCACCTTGCATCTCATATGTCCAGAATCTTTTTCTAAAATCATAAAGCGGCCTTTTACCCGGGTAATCCTCCTTATCCAGGGTTTCAAACCCAAAGGCAAATGCCTTTTCATAGTGATAGATAGCACTATCCAACTGATTGTTTTGGTTGTGCAGACGCCCTATCCTGGCATGATAACCCAGCCTGTCGAGTGGGCTTTTGGGAAAGACGTTGTGCTGGGTAAATTCATCGATAGCTTCATTGTACAAGCCCGCCTCTTCATAGATTTCAAAAAAATCATTGTCGTATCCCAGTTCTATACGCTCCTTCCTCAGGGGAATAGCCTCCTTCAAATTGGCTGTCCTGCGATACGACTCCTCCAGATTGACAAGTGTCCACTTTAACTGACTTTCAGTTAATGCTTGCCTTTGTTCCAAAGTGGCTTTTAGAAAAGGTATGGCCCGATAATAGCTACTCAGATAAAAGAGCAATGAGCCATGAACATATTGGAGCTGAAAAAGTGTGGAATCATCCGATTGCGCTTTTGCGAGCTTCTCAAAGTGAACCACAGAAGTTAGCCATTCGTCAGCATCAAGTTCTATAAAATGCTGATCGCTTGAATCCTCCAGACTATCCCACCGAACTAATAACTCATCCGCAGTGCTAAACCTGACTGTGGGCGCCTCTCCTGCTTCCAATCGACCCTGGGCATTGGCATTTGAACCTATCAGGATCAGTAAAGCGAAATGAATCCCAAGGAATGGGGAAACATAGGCCCATGTGGACGCTGATGATATGCAGGGTTCTGTGGTATTGAACAAGCGGTGGCGGTGAATAAGTTTATGCAATTTCAATCGGGCGAATGTCGGTTAGGCTGTGTAATAGCTATCATTAAAGGGGTCTTCCTGTTAAATCATTTACTGTTAAGATAATTTAAAATCAACTCGATTCGGTAGATAATTTGCAGATTACAACTGCTTATCAGCAAAATATTTTGGTCCCACAAAACCTGTTCAGCTACATACCACTGAAGTGTTGGTGGAGGTTTGTTTTTCCTGTAAAGACCTTGTTTCATTTAACCTTGTTTTTACAACAAATCCGGCAAAAAACCATTTTCTTGCGAAAGCTTCTGGAATCAAGCAATATTTCTGTGGGTTAATGGGATTTATCAAGTATTGAAGACCTTACACTCCAGGAGCTTACTCTTCTTCTTTTGCTCACCCAAAAGAAGAAGCAAGAAAAAGGTGCCACCAACGAAAACAACACTTCCCGCTAAACCCACATGGCCTTCGCTGCACGGTAAAATGTCCTGTTTTTGTGGTAATCCCCGAGCAAATACTAAGTTCAAACGTATTCTTAATATCAGTTTTGCTATTAAGACATTTTAAAAGCTGGCAACCCACATGCCTCGTGTCGTTCACGCCGATGGTGGACGCCCACCCTCCTTCAGGGACTCTCCCTAAAAACAAAAACCTGCCCAAGAGCAGGTTTAAGCACAGCGGTAAATTGACCTTCGGTATTTGAAATAATGCAGCTTCTCTCGAAGCTGCCCATAGACAAGTTGAAACCCTGACTGCCCAATATATTTTAGGCATTGTGTAAAATCACAGTATGATCTTATTGGATTTACTTCTGTAAAGTTGAAGCATTGAATAGCCAAATTCCGGACATTAACTTCCAGAAACCGGACATTTCAACCGATGCAAAACCAATTAAGGGGTTTTTTGTACAGAGTTTAAGTCTGCAGGTAATCTGATGGCTTCTTTCCGAATCGCTTAGAATAAACCTCTGAGAAATACCCGGGCTTTTCAAAACCTACCGCATAAGCTACCTCGGAGATGGTGGTGTAGGTTCGGTTTTCGAGCAGGATTCTTGCTTCGTTGAGTCTGACTTCCCTAATAAAATTACCAGCTGTAAGTCCGGTGATTTGCTGAATATTTCTGCTCAATTGCCTTTCGCTTATGGCGACCTCACTTGCCAAAGTGCTGACATTGAAACTGCTAGATTTCATGTTGGCCTTCACAATCTCTTTCATTTCGGCTATCCGTTTTTCATTAGCAGAAGTTGGCTGTTGTTCTTCGGCTACTACTACCATTCTATTGGTGAGTACATTGACCACTCTGGCTTTGAGTTCTTCGGGGTTAAATGGCTTGATCATGTAGTCATTCACGCCAATGGTCAGCGCATTTACGATATCCTCATCTGCCGCTCTGGCGGTGAGCATGATTACCGAAATATTCCTGGTGGATTCGTTTGCCCTGAGGTGGGTCACCAGGTCCAAACCATCCAGTTTTGGCATCATCAAATCGGTAATGACCAGGTCGTAACTATTGGTCTCTAACTTTTCAATGGCCAATAATCCATCCGCCGCTTCGTCGAGTGAATAGCTGCCTAACTGCGCTTTGATGTAGCTGCGCATGGCATCATCGTCTTCTACGATCAGGATTTTGGCAGTTTTTAGGTTGAGTGGATCGGCTTCTACTGTTTCCTTCTCATCCAGGTAGGCAATCTCCTCTTCATTAGGTGCTGTAGAAAGAATCACGTCCTCTTGCACGGCTACTTCCATCGGGATCGTCAATGTAAAAGTCGTTCCTTCACCCAGCTCGCTCTTCACCTGCAAGTCTCCATTCATCAGAGTGGCGAGTTCTTTGGCCAAAGAAAGACCAATTCCTGTGCCGCCTGTGTACTTTGTGTCCTTTCCGGCTTGATAAAACCTATTGAAAATCTGATCCAGTTCATCCTCACCAATACCAATACCCGTATCGGAGATCTCAATTTTTATGTTGTCTTTCTCTCCTGAGACTTCCATTTTGATCAAGCCATTGACTTCTGTGAACTTCACAGCATTGGACATTAGATTGTCCAGTATTTTTTCAAGTTTGCCTATGTCCACACGGAAGATGGCTGTTTCATACAACTGATAGTCAAATTGAAATTGGATAGATTTTGCCGAATAGGATGATTGATAGGTAAAGAAAATCCGCTTGACCAGATCGTGAAACCTGACCGCTTCTGTTTTCAATTCAAGCTTTCCTGCTTCCAGTTTCGAAAGGTCGAGAATTTCCTCCACCAGATTCAAAAGCTTTTTGGTACTAGCACGGGATAGGTCCAGATTCGATTTGATGGTCTCATTGACTTTACCCAAACTTCCATTGAGAACAGATTCCAAAGGTCCCTGGATCAAGGTAAGTGGCGTGCGCAACTCATGGGATATGTTGGCGAAGAATCGGGATTTGGCATTGTCCAGAGTCTGCAGCTTTTCTGCCTGATATCGGATTTCCTGTGTTCGCTCAAGTATGGTGTATTCCAGTTTTTCATTTTCCTTCTTGAGTCTGCGGGCATTGGTTTTTACAGCTACCCAAATAATGAGAATAAACAGCAAGAAATAACCAATGTAAGCCCATATGGTGAGGTACCAGGGAGCGAGAATTGTAAAAGCGTATGTTGCAATATTGGATTCATGATTATAAAAATTTTTGCCTCTCACACTAAACGCGTAAGCACCAGGTGATAGGTTGGTGTATTCTTTAATGGTCTTAGAAGACCATTCGGACCAATAATCATCCTGCCCATCGAGTTTGTAACTGTAAACATTACTTTCAGAATCTTTGTAGGACAACAGCGAATAAGAGAACCTCAACTTGTCAATCTGGTAACTGTATTGGGAAATACCTTGTCCCGTACCAATATCCCCTCCTCCATAGATCAAAGAATCCTTTTCATCCATAAACTCAACAGATCTTATCAACGTATTGAGGGCTATCGATTCGTAGTAGTCCTTATTGATTTTAGCGTCATAATGGATGAACCTTTCTCCTCCACCAAACAAAACCTCTTCATTATCCAATGTCACTATTCGATAAATGGATTCGCTTGCAAGATCATTGAAACAATAACTGCAGGAATCTAATCCGTATTCCTTATCTAATTTGAGTACCGTTTTGTCATAGGCGGTGACCATAAGGTTGTTCTCCGAATCTGCTGCCAGCTCCATGATAGGTTTATTCGCTGTTGCTTCCAAAAACTTAGGCTCCACACGGAAACTTTTACTGGCGTAATCGAAGCTGTAAATCCCATTGGAGGTTCCTACTAAAGGTTGCCCTTGAATGTTATATACAGTATTCCCATTCATGGCAGGTAAGCCGTCATCAGTACTATAAAATCTCATCTCTTCCATTGCAGTGAGGGTTTCGTTGATTCGAAAGGTCAAGACGTCATTAAAATCATTTGCCGCAATGAAATACCCTTCATCCTGATATATTAAATTGTGCAGTGCTATTCCAGTAGTTCCCAACTTTCTTTCCAGTTTTAGCTCACCGTCAGTGATGTCATAGAGAAATACATCACCTGAATAGCTACCAGAAACCAGTTTATTGGGATAATCCGGCATTGCGTTGAAATCCCACATGTAGCTACCCTGAATATGTCTTATTAGCTTGCCCTCCTTAATTTGGTAGACCCCCTGAGCCACTCCACATACGATCACATCCCCGAATTCCTTCAAGTACCAAATTGCAGTCTCCGTACCTTCTATTAAATTAAAAGGTTTTGCAATTAAAGGGTTCGACCAATCTTCTAAATTGGCATAGAAAAGACCCTGTCCTGTTCCCACGTATATGTGATTCTTTGATTTCAAAAAAGCCAGAGCCGCACCCTCGACTCCTGATTCTGACCCCAACAAAGTAAATGGAGAACCCGTCTCCACATAGGAAAGACCATTGTTTGTACAGACCCATAAATTGTTGGAATAGTCACTGTAAATCCCCGACACTAGATTATTTACGAGACCTTTGCGCTTATCCAAAACCTGAAGCACTTCTCCTTTTCCATTGGTGATGAGCACACCTCCGCGGTGTGTTCCAATCGCAAAATCGCCATTTTGCATTTGAACGGCCACACTTGGCCTTTTGTCTGACAGCCAAATAGCGGCCTCTGTTTTCCATGAGTCATAGGACTTTGTCTCTTCATCATAGGTGTAAGCTCCTTGGCCTGTAATAATTAGCTTGTTTCCATCTGGAAAGGGTAGCATCCCGTATACGCCTTCCTTTCCGAGAAAATCACCGTCTTCTATGGTTTTTAACTCGTATTCTTGATCAATTCTGAGCAGTTCGAAAAGACCCCCTGATCGATTACTCACAAAAATTTGGTCATTTATTTGGTGAGTAAGAAAGAATTCTGACCCAGAAGATTTAGGATTACTAACGGTATGGATAGTGTCGTTTTTGTAAATAAAAAGGCTTTGAAAAGAGGAAAATACCATGCTAGATTCCCAGTGGTGGATTCTATAAATGTCTCCAAACGAAGCATACTGTTTCGGGATTTTACTAGTGATGGATACAAATTGCGTTTGTCCTCGAACATCAGGTTCCAGATATCCGATCTGACCCGAAGCAGCAACATAAATCCGCCCATTATCATCAATCGCAAGAGATCTCACGATGGATGTATTTGGGATTTTTATGGTTCTCCAAGTGCTTCCATCATATTCCAATACCTGCGTGTTGTTAGTAAAGTATAGAACGCCTCGATTGTCTTCTATGACCTGCCAGTTTTGTGGAGAGCCGCCATAGTCAGCAGGAGCATAATTCTGAATAAAAGGCACGCCAATGCTTTTAACAGTTAAATCTTGTGCTGGGGAAATAAGCACTAGTAAAAACGAAAGTAAAAAGGCTATTGGTCTAAGTTGCTGCATGAGGTATCTGAGTGATAGCAACTAAAGTACAGAACCACAGTCGATTTTGAAAGCATGTTGTGAATCTAGTTGGAATTTGCGGATGAGCCTCTTAGTTCAAAATCCACTAATGGTAATTCATCCATTGTGATGACCCCTGAATTAATTGAAATCAAGGTGTGACCATCCCCGCCAAACACTCGACCCACAGAGTGTCATCGTTGAGGCTCTCCACCAAATCCCAGCGCTCGCCTCCTGCTTCGATGAACTCCTCCTGATAGGTTTCTCCTACTTCTATGGTCGTCTCCAGACAGTCTGAAACAAACGCCGGAGAAAAAGCCAGCACTTTTTTAATCCCTTTGGCCGCTAGCTCCTTCAGTGTTTCTTCCGTGTAGGGCTGAATCCACGGGTCCTTGCCCAGCCTTGATTGAAAGCACGTGGTGTACTGATCTTCTTTGAGGCCGAGTTTTTCCACAATCAATCGCGTGGTGTGGAAGCACTGTGCACGATAGCAGAATCTGTTTTTGTCATGAAACTTGTTGCAACAGGCTCCCAGCTGACACTGGTTGCCTACAGAGCCTTTCTTGATTTGTCTTTCGGGAAGTCCGTGGTAGCTGAAAAGAAAATGATCATAGTCATGCTGCTCCATCCATTTTTTCCCGTTTTTCACGACTGTGTCAATGAATAGCTCCTCCTCCAGAAACTGGGAAGTAAACTTGATCTCAGGAATAATTTGCCAGCCCTTCACGATCTCCATCACCTTGTCAATGACCGAACCAGTGGTGGCCGAAGCGTATTGAGGAAACAATGGAATCACGTGAATGTGACTTACGTTTTCTGCTCTCAACTTTTCTAAACCCGCTTCGATACTTGGACTCTGGTAACGCATGGCGTACTCCACTACATAACCATCACCAACTAATGATCTAAGTGGGTCAAGCAGATCTTCAGTATAGTATTTGAGAGGTGAGCCTCGCTCTGTGAAAAGCTTCTGATATTCTGCAGCTGATTTTGGAGCACGAAATGGAGCAATGATCAGATTGACCAGCATCCAGCGTGGAATATCCGGAATGTCAATGACCCGCTTGTCAGATAGGAATTCTCGTAGATACTTTCTCACATCTGGCACGCTCGTGGAGTCCGGCGTACCAAGGTTCACTAATAAAACTCCTTTTTTGCTCATTGTAGAATGTTAGCTTCCCAAACTATAAATGCATAAACAGAGAAGCGAATAAATCGTGTCAAAGAGATATAAAGAAAATTCTTCGTAGGATACTTCACTGCACCCATGAGCATGCATATTCCGGAAAATGGTAAGGGCGTCAATGCCGCCACAATAACCAGAAAACCACCAAAACGATTGAAGTGTTTTTCAAATTTTCCCAGATAGTTCTTTTTGAGAGTTTGGTAGAGCTGTGTGGTACCAAAACGCGAACCTATAAAGTACCCGATAACTCCCGCCAAATAAGATATGATGGCAAGAGCCACGATATTCTGAATGTACAAATTGAGCACTTCATGACGCAGAGACCATATCATAAAAAGCTCGGGCGGAATAATGCCAAAAATAACCTCAGAGCCTAAAAACAATGAAAAAATGACTGCCGGCTTTTCGTAAAAAGGACCGAGAATGGTCTCAAGCGAAAACCCATAATGACTTTCTAAGAAATAGTAACCGCCGACAATGGCCACCAACCAAACCAGCCCTCGCATCAGGTTCTTGAGAAAGAAAGTCGTTCTTTCACTAGACTGTTTTTGATCCAGAGGTGTTTTTGATTGATTCATGGAAAATATATACTCAAAAAAACGCGAAATGTTAGACCCGGCGTGTCAGCCAAATGGCAAAACTATCTTTTTTCAATTGTTTCGGAAGGATTTTCGACCCTATCCGATTTTTGTTTTTTTGTAGACTGGCTTTTATCAAACAAAACCTCCCAGTAAGGCTCTACCAGGTCCGTGTATTTTCCATTGAATTGCGTGATGATGATTTTCACCGCATAGTTCAGGCGGTTCACAGAGTCGCGATAATAATCAAGGCGGTTTCGTGGGTGGCTAATGAAAAATTTGATGATAGGAAATGTGTTTCTTCTGAGCGCTCCCAATACGTGTTTTACCTCTGCTTCGCCTTGTTCCAGAGCGAGTATTCCTTTGTCACACTCAGAAGCAACTCCACTCAACAACCTGGCATAAAGCGCATGTAGTTCGCTAGAGCTCGCACCGTAAGAGTCTGCCTGCTCATAGCAATAGGATCGCAAAATCCGCAGGCTCGGCAGGCTCATCGCTGCGTCAGTGACTAAATCCGGCTGCCATAAAATTTCCCTAAAGGTAAAAACCTCAGGAAGCAGTTCGGTATTGAAATCATTGTCATCGCGAAGCAACTGCAACGTTTCTTTGTTGATGCCATCTACCACGGCATCACCGGCATGTAGGGCAAAAGACCAGCCGTCCTCTTCATCTTTGATGATGTCGGTAAAGTTCCATATTTCACTTAGCGATACTCTCATTCGGCTCAGTTTGGCGACAATGGGACAGACAAATTAATGAAATAAGAGAATAATGCTGGCATAAACAGAGGTAAGAAATAACAAAACGTTAACCATAGCGATAACAAACCCATCGAAATACTTTAGTATGCTTGCATAACAAAAGTTCGTTATTATCATGCACCGCAAAGCCTCACCCATTTTTCACAATGGTCAAAAGATTCTCCGACTGTCGGATCTTTCTTCTCCACAGGCCTATCTGTTTTGCAGCTGGGTAGGGGGTAAAAATTTCGTGACGTTAGGTGAAGAAAATGATTTCGACTGTGTGGACTATATTGAATACGAATATTGGTACCAAAACCATTATACCACGGAGAAGGATTTTGACTCTATAATTTGATTTTAGGCCCACTTTTATCAAACAATTACCCTCTATTTTTGCTTAATTTCATTCATTAGCAAATGAATCAATAAGAAAAATGGAGGACATAAAGATCGGCATTGCCCTCTCCGGGGGTGGAGCCCTCGGCGCATCTCACGCAGGAGTGTTGAAAGCCCTGGACGAGGCGGGCATCAAACCACACCATATTACGGGCGTCAGTGCCGGGGCGGTTATCGGTTCGTTATACTGCTCAGGAAATACGCCCGACAAAATTCTCAAGCTTTTCGATATCAAATCCCTCTTCGAGCTTTTTAACATCAAAAGCTTCACCTCGGGTCTGGTTGATACGGAATATTTCAGAAAGATCATCCGCGACCATTCGCAAGACGACACATTCGAATCTCTCAAAACCAGGCTTTCTATTGGTGCCACCAATCTAAATACTGGCGCATATGAGATTTTCGAAAAAGGTCCGCTCTCTGTTGCGGCGGGGGCATCCATGTCGGTTCCATTGCTCATGAAACCCATGAAAATTGGCGAGAACACTTATATAGATGGTGGCCTCATCAACAACCTTCTGGTGAGTCCACTGCTCGAGACATGCGATTTTGTAATCGGCATAAATGCACACTACCATAAGAGTCTCGAAAAAATAGATGGACTAAAAGGTGTGGCCAAGCGATGTTTTGAGATAATTGCCTGGAGCAGCGTGCGTGAAAATGGGAAAAAATGTGATTTCTTAATGGAAGTCGAAGGAACCGACAAATACCCCTTATTTGACTTTGAAAGCACCAAGGAGATTTTTGAAATTGGCTATGAAGAGATGAAAAACAGAATCCCGGAACTTGAAAAGCAACTTTTGGAAAAACCCTAACTATATCGTTATTTGCATTTATACAGGAGATCATCATTTTTCACTCCTGTTTTCAATCCTTTTCTCTAATTTCCCATTATGGAAAAAAGATGGGTTTATAAGAAATCTCCCGAAGAGCAAGACGTAAAAACGCTTGCCACTTCGCTCAACGTGAACCCAACTTTGGCCATTTTGCTTCTACAAAGAGGCATCACGTCCTTTGATGAAGCTCGGGAGTTTTTCCGTCCATCATTAGATCAACTCCACGATCCATTTCTTATGAAAGGAATGGAAGACGCAGTAAATCGACTGTGCGAAGCAATTTTTGGTAATGAAAAAATCCTCATCTATGGCGACTATGACGTGGATGGGACAACATCCGTATCGTTGGTTTATGGTTTTTTAAAACCATTCACCGAACACCTTGATTACTACATTCCAGATCGGTACTCCGAGGGTTATGGGATATCAGAAAAAGGGGTCAATTGGGCTTCCGAAAATGATTTTTCGCTCATCATCAGTTTGGATTGTGGAATCAGAGCCGTGGATCGTGTGGCTCAAGCCAATGCTCTTGGTGTTGACGTGATTATCTGCGATCACCACCTGCCCGGAGAAGAGCTCCCAGATGCACTGGCCATTCTGGACCCGAAGCAAAAGGACGACCAATATCCCTTTAAAGAGCTTTCTGGGTGTGGTGTTGGTTTTAAACTCCTTCAAGGGTTTTGTGCTCAAAACACCATTCCTATCGAACAGCTCTACCAGCATCTGGATCTGGTGGCGGTCAGCATTGCGTCGGATATTGTGCCCATAGTTGGAGAAAATCGGATTCTGGCCTACTATGGACTCAGAAAACTCAACCAGGCGCCCTCAAAAGGACTCAAGTCTCTCATGGAGATCAGCGGCCTGAAGGGAACTATCACCATTTCGGATGTGGTGTTTTATCTGGGCCCCAGAATCAATGCAGCCGGAAGGCTGACTCATGCCAAAGAATCTGTCAAACTGTTGCTCGCCGAATCAGAAGATGACCTGGATTATTTTTCGGAAAACCTCAATACCAAAAACAGCGAGCGTAAAAACTTTGACAAATCCATCACAGCCGAGGCTCTCGAAATGATCGAGGCGGATGACTCTCTGCGAGATGCAAAAAGCACCGTGCTCTTCAAGGAAGACTGGCACAAAGGTGTGATCGGAATTGTTGCTTCCAGGTGTATCGAGACCTATTATCGCCCCACGATCATTCTCACAGAATCCAAAAATAAAGCCACCGGTTCGGCTCGCTCAGTGGAAGGCTTTAACGTACATGACGCCATATCAGCTTGCAGTGATCTTTTGGAGCAGTTTGGTGGACACAAATATGCTGCAGGGCTAACGCTCAAGCTCGATAAAGTGGACGCCTTCAGACAAAAATTTGAAGAGGTTGTGTCAGCCTCTATCACTCCCGAGCAGCTCATTCCCAAACTGGATATCGATCAGGATATCGATTTTGATTTTATCGATTTCAGGTCTTTTGCCATCCTGCAGCAAATGGCTCCCTTCGGTCCGCAAAATATGCAACCCGTCTTTTCGTCCACCGATGTGAAATGCAAAATCGAACCAAGAGTTTTGAAGGAAACGCACCTCAAACTCCAGGTTTATCAGCAAACACCAAATCAGTCGTTTGATGCCATAGGCTTTGGTATGGGACATTTAAAGGACAAAATCTTAGCGTCCGAATCCTTCAAGCTGGCATATCACATTGAAGAGAACAATTTTCGTGGAAACAAAAGCCTACAATTATTGATTAAGGATATCAAATTTGATTGATAAATTGCACCGTCAGGGACGGAAACAAAGAACCGGAAGCGAAACCAAATATTCCATTGATCCTGAGCACATAGAAACGATAACATGGAGCTAAGAGCCGAACAACTGATCAAAAAGTATAAAAAGAGAACCGTGGTAAAAGGCATCTCCGTGTCTGTAAACCAGGGCGAAATAGTTGGTTTGCTTGGGCCAAATGGTGCTGGCAAAACCACGTCTTTTTACATGATCGTGGGGTTGATCAAACCAAACGAAGGGCACATATATCTGGATGAGGACGATATCACAAGCCTGCCCATGTACAAGAGAGCCAAGAGAGGAATCGGGTATTTGGCTCAGGAAGCGTCTGTTTTCAGAAAACTTTCTGTAGAAGACAACATCCTGGCCGTGCTGGAAATGACCAAGCTTTCTAAAGCCGAGCAGAAGGAAAAAATGGAAGGTCTCCTCGAGGAATTTAGTTTGACGCATGTCAGAAAAAACCTGGGAATGGTGCTCTCAGGCGGTGAAAGAAGGAGAACAGAAATAGCCAGAGCCCTGGCCGTAGATCCTAAATTTGTATTGCTCGATGAACCCTTTGCCGGAGTGGACCCAATTGCCGTGGAAGAAATCCAGACCATCGTGGCGAAGCTCAAAAACAAAAATATTGGTATATTAATAACAGATCATAATGTGAATGAGACACTTTCCATTACCGACCGGGCGTACCTCATGTTTGAGGGCAACCTCCTCAAAGCCGGAACGGCTGAAGAGCTGGCGGCAGATGAGCAGGTCAGGAGAGTGTATCTTGGAAAGCACTTTGAACTGAAGAGAAAGATCTGATGGAAATCCTCAATTCGATATTAACCTGGGTGATGAAAAAGCGGATACATGATATCGAGCTTTTTATGAAATATCCTCACGAAGTGCAGCGAGAGCTACTCGATGGGTTGGTTCGAAAAGGGGCAAGCACCGAATACGGTTTCAAGCACGGATTTTCGGGAATCATGAATGCAGAAGATTTCAAAAGAAATGTGCCTGTAGTATCATACGAAGATATTTTCCCATACATAGAACGGCTCATGCAAGGCGAGCAAAATGTACTTTGGCCGTCTGAAATTCGGTGGTTTGCCAAGTCCTCAGGCACCACAAACGCCCGAAGCAAGTTTATTCCTGTTTCGCCTGAAGCGCTTGAAGATTGTCATTACAAAGGGGGAAAAGATCTCTTGTCCATTTATGTGAATAATTACCCCGAGACACGGATGTTCACAGGCAAAAATCTTGTAATTGGCGGAAGCCAGCAAGTCAATCAGTTTGACAGAAACGCCAAATCCTACTACGGAGATGTTTCGGCCGTCTTGCTAAAAAACCTGCCGCTCTGGGCGCAGATGGTGCGCACACCTACCATGGAAATAGCCCTCATGGACGAATGGGAGGAGAAGATAGAAAAGATGGCTCAGCATACAGCCAATGAAGATGTGACCAGCATCTCAGGAGTGCCTACCTGGACGATCGTACTTCTGGAGAGAATAGTTGAACTAAAGGGTGCGCAATACATCACGGAAGTATGGCCCAACCTTGAGGCCTTCATACATGGAGCAGTTTCTTTTACGCCGTATCGCAATCTGTTCAAAAAGATGATTCCGTCTGACAAGATGCACTACATGGAGACCTACAACGCCAGTGAGGGTTTCTTTGGGATACAGGATAGAACGGACAGCCACGACATGCTATTGATGCTCGATTATGGCATCTACTACGAGTTTATCCCGATGGAAGACTGGGAGAGCGATGACCCAACAACGCTCAGTCTCGATGAGGTCGAGCTAGGCAAAACTTATGCTGTGGTGATTACCACAAACGCCGGCCTGTGGCGCTACAAAATCGGGGACACGGTAAGGTTTACCTCACTAAACCCATACAAAATCCGCATTGCGGGCCGAACCAAGCACTTTATCAATGCCTTTGGTGAAGAACTGATGATAGAAAATGTCACAGAAGCCATCGCCCATGCTTGCAAAAAAACAGACGCTGAGGTAAATAACTTTACAGCCGCCCCACGGTACATTTCAGAAGGCAACAAAGGTGGTCACGAATGGGTGATTGAGTTTATCAAATTTCCGGACGATGTTGAAAGGTTTGGGACGCTCCTTGACGAAAAACTGCGTGAAGTAAACTCCGACTATGACGCCAAGCGCTACAAAGACATTGCCCTGGAGGCACCCCTCATCCACACGGTCAACAAAGGCACCTTCTACAACTGGATGAAAAAACGCGGCAAGCTCGGCGGTCAGCACAAAGTGCCTCGCCTCGCCAATCACAGAGAATATCTCGATGATTTATTGGGGATGCTGGAGGTGTTGAGTGAGTAAAATGTAGAACAAATGTACTACAAGAGAGTTTTAAACCGTTAATTTTGATTTATGGCAATAACTTCAAATACACTCTTCCACTTCACAAACTCTCTGCAGACCTTATCATTAATTCTTAAGAACAATTTCAAAGCTTCATATTGTATTGAAGGTGATTCGTTTGTTGCGATGATCTGCTTCTGTGACATCCCCCTGTCAGAAATAGGAGGTCACATAGAAAAATACGGAGGTTATGGAATTGGCTTAAGTAAAGGTTGGGCGGTAAATAAAGGGCTTAACCCAGTCATTTACTTAGAGTCTAATTCTTATTTGGCCAAAACCATGAAAGAGGGTCGCAATCAGCTCTCATGGTTCATGTGGGATGCCGTAGCTGACAAAGACTTTCTCAAAAAACATCTAACAAAATTTAAATCCCCTCTTTGGAACATTGATGATATCTCTATTTACGCACTCAACTATGGCCGATTCATTAAAAACTATAGTGAAACTATTAAGGAAAAAGTGAATCGATATTATGATGAAAGAGAGTGGCGATATGTACCTCCAGTAAATATTGGCGAATTAGAAGAGTCTAGCCCTAGCGATTTATACGATCAATTGATTATCCACAAAACTCATGAAAAATTTGAGGCCATCAAAACTGGAAGAAAGCTGATTGACGACCAAAAATTGACGTTTGAGCCTGAAGATATACGTTATCTAATTATTAAGTCACAAGATGAAATTCCAAAACTTGTGAGCCATCTGAAGGAAGTTGGGAGGTTTGATTTTGAAAAAATCGACAAGGATATATTAATATGTAAAATTGTCACAATAGAAAGCTTAAAAGAGGATTTCTAGACACATCAATCACCCCTAAAACTTACATTCCCTTTCCACTTCCGACCATTCGGCTTTTGGTTGGTGTTCTCACCAACCACGAGCAAAACTCATTCGCCAATGTCAACGAACACCTTATGAGGGAAACGGGAAGCCCTGAAAACAGACCTATCCGGCTGATGGTCACGACGAATAGATCTTGAACATCGACTTGTGTATAAAGCAGAAAATGGGAAATTGATCATCTCCCAATGCAGAAAGCACTATTGATCCTCCTCCACACCGTCCGTAAACTGCACATATCCTCTCCATTTTTCCAGCGCATTGGCAAAGTCTTCAGGTAAGTCAGAGTCGAATTGCATCTCTTTCTTTGTGATAGGGTGAATAAATCCCAGAGTCTTAGCATGAAGCGCTTGCCTCGGGATGACCTTAAAGCAGTTTTGAACAAACTGCTTGTACTTCGTGAAAACCGTACCCTTCAGCACCTGATCACCGCCATAAGTTGCATCGTTGAAAAGCGTATGACCAATCCATTTCATATGTGCCCTGATTTGATGCGTACGGCCCGTTTCCAGGTTGCACTGAACCAGGCTTACATATCGCAGGTCTTCCAAAACCTTAAAATGCGTGATCGCATCTTTCCCAAAATCCCCTTCCGGAAAAGCCGTAGTGATTCTTCTGTCTTTCAGGCTTCTGCCAACATTCACGTGTATCGTTCCACTTTCTTCCTCTGGCACACCCCACACCAGCGCATAATATGTGCGCTCTATGCTGTGGTCAAAAAATTGCTTCGCCAGGCCAGTCATGGCTTGCTCAGTTTTGGCAATCACCAGCAGGCCCGAAGTGTCTTTATCAATCCGGTGAACCAAACCAGGCCGCCCTTCATTGCCTTGCATCTCGGGCAAGTTTTTAAAATGAAAAGCCAGAGCATTGACCAATGTCCCTGTCCAGTTTTGATATGCCGGGTGTACGACCATACCCGCTGGTTTATTCACTACGAGCAGATGCTCATCCTCGAATACGATATTTAGAGGAATATCCTCCGGCACCACTTCTTCGTCACGGGGTGGCTCAGGTAAGAAAATGGACACCTCATCCCCTGGGTGCACTTTATAATTCGCCTTTACAAGCCCCCCATTTACCTTCACGAACCCGTCTTTGATTCCAGCCTGAATCTTGCTCCGGGTTACATTTGGCAGTCTGTCCATGAGAAATTTATCCACCCGGAGCAATGCTTGCCTGGGGTCGGCTGTGATCACCTGATGCTCAAATAATTCTTCTTCCTGATTCTCCTCAGACGGGTTTGGATCTGCTTGCATACAGCAAATTTATGAGAATTGGCCCACCCCAACCCCTCCCAAGAGGGGATTTTACGTATTTTCGATTCATGGTGACGATACCCTCTCCAATAGTGCAACTGAAAATCCCTGAGGCAGATGAAAAAAAAGTGGCCGTCATGATGAAAAGAGATGATCTCATTCATCCCGAAATCATGGGAAATAAGTGGCGAAAGTTGAAATACAACCTCGATGAAGCAAAGAAGTTGGGCAAGCAAACACTCCTCACCTTTGGGGGGGCGTTTTCCAATCATATTGCCGCCACAGCCGCTGCAGGTAGGGAGTATGGTTTTCACAGCATCGGGATCATCCGTGGCGATGAGCTCAATGAAAACAGCAACCCCACATTGCAAAAGGCAGCTGAAAATGGGATGCAGTTTGAGTTTGTGAGCAGAGAGAGTTTCCGAGAGCTAAAAAATGATTTGATCGCCGTTCAAGAGGCTCACCCTGACGCATATATTTTACCAGAAGGCGGCACTAACCCTCTAGCCATAAAAGGAGCTGCGGAGATTGTTACCGAAATCGACGTGAAGTATGATTTCATCGTTTGCCCCGTGGGGACAGGCGGCACCATGGCGGGCATTTTAAATGCTCTCCCTTCGGAAAAAAAAGTGATCGGTATTTCATCACTCAAAGGCGCATGGATACAGGGTGAATTTCAGGAATTACTTCATCAAAATCAGATCAAAAAAAAGAACTGGGAGATGCTGGAAGGCTACCATTTTGGAGGCTATGGAAAGACTGATGACACCCTCATCAATTTCATCAATCACTTCCAAAATGCACACAAAATTCAACTCGATCCCATATACACCGGTAAGATGATGTTTGGTGTTTATGACTTAATCAAAAAGGGATTTTTTCCTTCAAAGTCAAAAATTATGGTTCTACATACAGGTGGATTGCAAGGAATCGCAGGTTTTAACTTTAAAAAAGGCAATGTGATTCTTTAATTTGTTATATTTCAGCAAGTTTTAACAGGTGAAAAAGGTATTCTATTTCTTAATTTGTGCCCTGGCGATAGCCACGGGATGCAACTTCGATGAGTTAGATTTTAATAATCTCGAAGGCCCTACCATTACGAGCAATTCTGCCATTCCGCTCGGTCATGTTTCTTATACTATTCGTGAACTTATAGACAGGGCAGGTGATACGGACGTAGATCTTCAGGAGGACAGCACCACGCTCATCTATCTTAGTTATCAGGACACTGTTAGCTTTTCTCAAGGTAGCGACATCCTGGATATCAGTCAGGTAGAGGTACCTGCTTATGAGGTTACCATCAGCGCAATACCAGCCACCCCAACCGAACAAGTCATTCCTGTTATTGTCTCGGACACCATAGAATTTGTTTATGAGCCTTCTGAAAAAGAACGCGTTGACTCTATATTTTATAGTACGGGTACCCTTAGTTTAAATATAGCTATGAGTCCTGATCAAGGAATAACCAGTACTTATACAGCCACCTTGATCGATACCAAAGAGGTGTCTTCAGGTAACATGATGATGTTTGACGAATCAGGAAGTCCTGACCAGTCTTTGGTTGGTTACAAAACCAACTTCAATGTTTTGACTGATGCCTCCGGCATTGATACGGCAAACATTTTCAAGATGGTCTTAGACTATACCATTACCATTCCCGCCAACACGGACTTTCAGGAAAGTACAGTTAGGATGGCAATCGACTATTCGGATGATACAGATTTTGAATTGATATATGGTCGTTTTGGGCAAGACACTGTGAGTTTTCAGGGAGAGCCATTGGACATTGATTTTTTTGATGACCTGGGTGAATCCGGCCTTTATTTCGGAAACCCTGAAATCACGTTTAATTACTCAAGCAATCTCGGTGTACCCTTAGGTATTCTTTACAATGAAATATATGGTGTAGAAGGAACCCAAAACCCTGACACAATTTACCTCAGTGGAGAAATAACAGAAACGCCTCAAGAACTCAATATTCCTACAACACCAGGTGATTTTGCGACGACAGAATCAGCCATAAATACTGAGAACTCTACCATTCGTCCGTTACTTTCTGCCACACCTAATCAATTGGCCTTTGGCGTGTCGGCGGTAAGCAACCCTTTCGACGCTGATCAATCAAACTTTCTCGTGCCAAATTCGGAGATCACCGCGACTGTTGAGGCCAATCTCCCATTGGAGCTTAAACTCGAAGATGTCACAAGAGATATTGATTTTAGCCTTGGTGGCGGACTGGATTTTAACGAAACAGATTCCCTAACGCTCCGCATCGTAAGCGTCAATGAAATCCCATTTTCTGTATGGCTCACAATCGAGATTTATGATGAAAATGACTCCCTTTCCTACGTGGCTGCAGAGCACCTGACAATTCAAACACCTTTCTTAAATCTAGATGGCTCTCTGAAGCAGCCAAGAAAACATATCGAAGATATTCCTATTAGTGAAGAAGGTATCACGGCGCTCAACAACGGCAAGAGAATCAACCTCCGTGTAGCATTAAATACGCCTGAGAGCTTGAATTCAAATGATATTTTTGTGAAAATTTTAGCCGATTACAAGCTGGATATTCAAATTTCGGCTGTCGGCACTTTAAAAGTAGATTTATAATTGAAACGGATTTTCATCGCCATATCGACCCTGCTGATTAGCGCTTTTGCACTTCATGCTCAAACCAGCCTTTCTTTTTACAATCTGGGCAATGCGACGTTTCAAAATGGAAGCTACAATCCGGCATTCGTTCCAGATGGAAAAGTGTTTTTGGGACTCCCCGTTTTATCAGGCATCCACCTTAATTACAACAGCAGGCTTAGCTACGATGAGTCTGTGGTCAAACTGGAAAGTGGACAATCAAAAGTGGATCTGATCAAAGCCCTGAAGAACCTTGGCATCAACAATATGTGGAGTGTACATGCCAATATCAGTTTGCTACACTTTGGGATTGTTGCCAACAATGGCATGTCATTCTCCCTTTTTGCCAACGAAAGAATAGAAGCTGACGTCCTGGCCACAAAACGTGTTATGAGGTTCCTGATAAAAGGAAATACCTCGGTGATTGATCAAAAAATTCAAATTGGTAGCACGAGGGTGTCCGCCACGCATTTTAGGGAAATGGGAATAGGGGCCACCTACCCGTCACCTAATGCAGATGTGGTATTGGGCGTCAGATTGAAATACCTACAAGGCTTTACCAACATGAGTACTCCTGAAAATCAAAAAGCTTATATCGCCACAAATGGAGAAACATACATACTGGAAGGAGACGTAAGCGACTTGATGTTAAGGTCTTCCGGTGTAAATATCATGCAAGGCGAAACAGGCGACATTGGCTCGCATCTCGTCATGAATAACAATCGCGGTTTTGCCGTGGATCTGGGTTTCGACTGGACCATGAATAAATACAACAGAATCTCTGCTTCGCTGGTTGATCTGGGGTATATCGCATGGAAGGATGACATAGAAAACAGATATATCGCCGATACGACTTTTACCTATTCCGGCCTGAACTTAAGAAGCACCAGCAATATTGAAGAAACTGTGAAAGATTCTCTAATCAATAGGTTTGATATCGACAAAAACAGTGAAGCTTACTCAACTCTGATAGGGCCTAAAGCCTACTTTAGCTGGGCTTACAGGATAAATGAGTATGGAGGAAACGTGATAACCAGTGTAGGTACAAGATATATTCAAAAGGAAATGAAGTTTCTTCTTGGTGTGGGTTATCAGCAAAAGTTTGGAGATTGGTTCGTGGGGTCTATAAACGTAACACGACTGCCGCAGCAGTTTTTTAACCTGGGAGCAGCAGTGGCCGTCAAAGGAGGACCAGCGCAGTTTTACCTTGCCGTAGATCAGATTTACAATTTTGATGTGACCAAATTCCAATCAATGGATGTTCGTGTCGGGATCAATTTCATTTTTGGTAAAAACAACCACTCTAAAGACCCGCAGCGCCGAGGGTCCACTACTACCTACAACACCGAAAAAGTAAAAAAGAAAGGGCCAGGTTGGCACCAAAACCAGAGCTTTATGGGAGAAAAAGTGAAGGTCAAAAGGCAAGAAGGGATCTACAACATCATTCCTAAACAAGAAAGAAGGGATCGTGACTCCTATATGGTAGATCCCCCTGATTGATTTTCATTAATAACTCATTACACTATATTTAATCAAAAGTGTAATATGAGCCGCATTCACAGACATCTCTTCGTCTGCTTATTTTTTACTACGACCTCCTTTCTTTCAGCGCAGGGATCGCTCGTAGATCACACCAAAAACATAAGGGTAAAAAAGCTCTTCATTGAAGAAGAGTCCTCGTACCTGTTTCAAATTGATAGTAAGGATTACCAATGGCTAGGTCATATACAAGTACCTCAATATGGGTCGGCCAAAGTCAAGATAGTAGAAGCCAACATTCAGGATGCACATGGAAATGTAATCCGAAAACTGAAAAAATCGGAAATCAGTAAACGCAGCTTGGTAAGCGATATTGCCCTTTTTGAGGACGATGAAATGCGAGAGTTTCGCCTCATTCACAACACGTACCCTTACAGGGTTTATTATAAAACCAAAACCTCCTATTTCGGACACATATCTATTGCCCGGTGGAGCCCAATGGCATTTTACAGCATCCCCACACGCCACGCCAGTCTAACCCTGGAGTTAGACAGTGGATATCAGGCGACTATTTACAGCACAAAAGATCTTGATTTTACCTCAACCACGTCTGACGGAAAGGAAACTAAAACATGGACAGCACGGGACCTCTCACCCATAAAAGAGGAATCATTCTCTCCACCAGCGTACGAAACCGCGCCGAAAGTCTTCATCACTTCTCATGATTTTTTCTATGGAACTTCAGGGTCAGCAGAGACATGGACGACTTTTGGTCAATGGGCTTATGACCTCAATAATGGGCTCAACGACCTACCTCCGGAAGAAAAAATTCGAATACTTTCGATGACCAGAAACGATAGTACTGTCCAGCAAAAAATACAAACCATTTATGAATACCTACAGGAAAATCACCGATACATTTTCGTAGCGATAGACATAGGTGGGCACAAATCCTACCCAGCTTCATATGTAGTAAAAAACCGATATGGAGACTGTAAGGCACTAACCAACTACATGCGATCAGCCCTGGAAGTTATAGGCGTTGACTCGTATTATACACTCGTCAATGCTGGTGACAATGCTCCTCGACTTTTGACAGAGATACCGGGCAACCAGTTCAACCATGTAATACTCTGTGTACCAATGGAAAAAGACACCCTCTGGCTGGAAAACACTTCCAATTGGAGTCCTTTTGGATATTTAGGTTCATTTACTCAAAATCGATATGGGCTGCTGTGTGCAGATGAAGCCAGTCAATTGGTCAAAATTCCTGAGTTGAGGCCGGAAGACATAAGCACAGAATCGAAAATCGAAATAAACGCAGAAAACCACGACAAACAATCCATTTCTATAGAATATAAGCTGGGTGAAGAGCACTTTTCTTCGCTAAACTATTATACCAAAAATGGCTCTCACGCAGACGTGGAGGCCTACCTAAAGAAAAACCTCATTCCTTTCTCAAATTTTACACTGGAATCTGTCGAACCTATCTACCGCACAGGAACAAAGATTGTAGATGGCTGCACCGTAACTATTAGCGCACAAAAGCTCTGCCGAAAGGTGGGAAATACACTTGCATATAGCCTGCCCCATTCCCAATTAAGTCTGGCCGAGCGCCCTGACAAGCGCACTCAGCCCATACGGATCAATATCCCGATACAACAGCTAGACTCTATAGTATATCAACTTCCAAAGGCAGCAGGAGAAGTAGTCTCCCCTGAAAACTTCTCCTTAGAAACAAAATTTGGGAGCTATTCTATGCAGTTTTTTCAACTGAAAGACCAAATTCATGCTTCGCGAAAATTTTTCATAAAGAACGGAGACTATCCTCTTGAGGACTATGAAGAATTGTATAGATTTATCCAATCTATACGACGGTTTGAACACAACACTTATATCCTAATTAAACACTAAATGAAATTTATCCTTTCTGTAGGCCTGTTAATAATGGCCTTCGCACTAGCCGCTCAAGTCTCCACGGAGTTTGGAGAAATCACCACCGCTGATATGAACTATGTTCCAGACTTTGAACCTGACGCACCTGCCGTAGTTCTCTTCGATAAAGGGGATCTCCGGTTCATCTCTGAAATTGGCTGGTACAAGCCACGATTCACACGAACGAAGAGAATCAAAATACTCACTGAGGAAGGTCTCAATCAAGCCAACATTGCCATTGCATTCTATTTCGAAAACATGGAAAGGTTTCAGCGAGTGGAAATTTTGGAGGGAAACACATACAACCTCACCTCCTCGGGCATAAGCAAGACTCCCCTAAATCTAAAAGATGTTTACGAAGAAAAAAGCAGTCAATTCTGGAGCAGAAAAGTCTTCGCCATGCCCGATGTTAAGGTTGGTTCTGTCATCGAGTTTAAATACAACATGTACCCAATGAGTGCTGGGGATCTCCCCGAATGGCGTTTTCAGGATGACATCCCAACTGTCCATAGTGAATCTATCTGGCGGATGATTCCATTCTTTGTCTATGTTGAACTCATTCAAAACATTGAGTCTTTTGATCTAAAAACTGCTGAGGAAGATAAGGTAGGAGTAGCAAGGGAATATGGTTCTCAAGGCATGGTTACCAATAAGTTTTATGATATGATTCACCGTGCTGTAATGAAAAATGTGCCCTCGCTAAAAGATGAATCCTTCTCTAGTGGCCGGGAACACATCATCATGAAACAGCAATTTCAACTTGCTGAGTACTATGTCCCACGAACAGGCCGCAAAGAAATAAAACTTACCACATGGCCAAAGCTTGTTCATGAATTAGATAAAAGCGAATACTTTGGCAAGTACCTAAACAAATGCGAGCGCGAAGCTTCAAAAATTGAAGGCAAACCCGAGTTTCCGGGCGAACTTGATCAACTAAAAGTAGCTCAGGCATTGATCGAGTTTACCAAGCAAACTTATTCATGGAATGGCACTACCGGCCCGCGAACCGTGGATATAACCCCAAAAAAGTTGCTCAAAACAGGTTATGGAGATGTAGTAGAATTGAATCTGTTGCTAACAGCTATTTTGCGAAATGCCGGCATCAAGGCCACTCCCGTGCTCATGAGTACAAGACGGCATGGTAAGGTATGGACACAATACCCCATGATCGACTTTTTCAATTATATAGTAGTACTGGTCGAAACTAACCGTGGCATTTTTCTCGCGGATGGAACAGACAAAGATTTACCCTACAACAAACTCCCTATAAGATGCCTCAATGGCAAAGGCCTACTGCTGACCGAGAATCCGGGCTGGGTAAACTTAGAGTCGCCATCCGTTTCGCTTAACAAAACAGCCATCCAAATGAACATTGACCCGCAAAACGCGCTGGCCAGTGCTGTGGTGATCAAAAATCTAACGGAGTATGATAGCTATGAATATAAGGCCAGGTTTAAGGATGATGTTTCAAAAATAGAAAGCTACTATACAGACCATGGCTTTGCCAATGTTTCAAAGGGTCAAAGCCGTTTTTACGACAATCCAGATATGCCCTACATGATCGCCTTTTCCGGCGATTCGCCAATTGAGATCATTGATCAAAAGCTGCTCATCAAGCCCTTCCTCAATTTCCCAATGGATGAAAACACCCTTACTCAGGACACCAGAACTTACCCCGTGGATTTGATATACAAACAATCCGATGAATTCACATCAGCCATTAAGATTCCTGAGGGCTATACGGCCACATACATCCCTGAGTCATATATTGTGGACAATGAACTGATGAACATCACTTACACGGCCACCCCGTCCGCCGATTACATAGACTTAAGTGGCAAAATCCTGTTCAAGCAATCCATGTATTTACCCGAAAATTACACAGAGATCAAAGGGTACTTTGACGATATAGTCGAAAAATTCAACGATGCAATAGTGCTGGAAAAAGCAAACTAGTCCTCATCATGCATGATGCTCCTCTCACCTGTATTCACAGGCTCACGCTCTTGGCCATTTTCATTGCTGCATCCGTCAGCCTGATCTCCCAGCCCAAGCTTTCGCGCGAATTTGGCAGAATCGGAAAAGATGATTTGGAATACACTCCTGATGATACTGAAGCACCTGCAGTAGTTCTATTCGATATTGGCGAAACTCGCTTCATCCGCACTGACTCGTGGTTTGAGATAAAGTTTACCAGAACCAAACGTGTAAAAATATTGAGTGAGGAAGGGCTGGACTATGGAAACATCTCAATCCAATATTACTCAGATGGATATGGTCGTACCGAGAAAGTTGAAGACATCAAGTGTTTCACATATAATCTGACCTCTACCCATCAACTGGAAAAAACAGAGCTGAACCCAAAAGAGGTCTATAGCGAGACCGTAAATAACTACTGGGAAAAGAAAGTTTTTGCCATGCCGCAAGTGAAGCCAGGTTCTGTGATTGATATTCAATACACGGTTTATAGTCCATTCTTTTTCAACCTGCCCGACTGGGAATTTCAGTCTGACATACCTACTGTGTACAGTCAGTATGAGGTCAGTATGATCCCATTTTATGAGTACATCTATTTGCTTCAGGGCATCTCACAGTTCGATGAGCAAACCAGCATAGTCGATCCGGGTTTGAGGCGACAGTTTAGGGGGATCGAATTTCAGGACTATGTACACACCTACGTAATGAAGGATGTCCCAGCCTTCAAGGATGAGTCCTTTATAAGCAGCCCGAATGATTACATCATGAAGCTGGATTTTCAACTTTCCAAATATCATCCATTGACGGGAGGTGATGTGGAGGTGATGACCACCTGGCCAAAACTCATCGATGACTATGATGATCATGAAAAATTTGGCAAATACGTAAAGAAGTCACAAAGGACAGCAAAGGACATCATTGAAGGACTCGCCCTAAGTGATCTTTCTGATGAGGCCAAGTCCAAAATCATTATAGAATATGTGAAGCAAAATTTTACCTGGAACAAAATTTACGGTGAGCATGCCAATCAAAAACCAAACGAACTACTGAAAACCAAATCAGGAAATATAGGCAGCATCAATTTATTCCTACTGGGGATGCTACAGGAAGCCGGAATAAATGCAAAACCCGTGATAATAAGCACGAGAAGTCACGGCAAAGTTCATTCAAAATACCCCTTTGCTAGCTTTTTCAATTATGTCGTAATCCTTGTGGATCTAGGGTCGACAAGTTATTTGGCAGACGGTAGCGAATCTGATCTGCCCTTCAACAGGATACCTACCAGATGCATGAATGGTATGGGGCTACTCATGCAGGAAGATTACTCATGGATAGATCTGTATTCAGGAATTGAATCGTGGGACATCAAGTCTATCACGCTGGAACCTGATTTGCAACAAGGTGTTTTGAAATCCTCTGTCATAAGCAGCTTTACTGAATTTGACGCCTATACTACGAAAAAGAAATTCGATGACGATCCGGAAAAAATTGAAGAAAGTCTGCGAAATGAGGGTTTTCAAAACATCTCTGATATACGAACCAAAAATTTTGACAAGATCAGCTCTCCTTATATAATGGCTTGCGCAGGTGAGTATCCTCTTGAAATAATTGATGACAAAATTGTAATAAAGCCCTTCCTCCATTTTCCCTGGGGCAGCAACCCGCTGAGTCAGAAGGAACGAAATTACCCTGTTGACTTTGTATATAAACACAACGAGCAATACAACTCTGCGATCATAATTCCAGAAGGGTATCATATATCATACATTCCGCAAAACTTGTCTTTGGACAATGCCATCGCAACCATCACCTATTCTGCAAGTGAAATGAAAGGCCGAATTACGATCATGGCCAAACTGGCATTTAAAAAGTCCGTTTATCAATCAGATGAGTATCACAAACTCCAAAGCACACTGGCTGCTACAGTGAAAAAATTCAACGATGCAATAGTGCTGGAGAAGAGTGAGTAGAATTACCGGAAAAGCTCCTCAAACGCATCCGATAACTTACTGTAGGCCTTTACTTTGATTCCAAGCTTGGCCAGGTTCAGACCTTTGGTGTTGTGTTTGGAAACGTATATTTCTTCAAACCCCAGTTTGGCAGCCTCACTGATACGCGACTCTATCCGGTTCACGGCTCTTATCTCACCTCCCAGCCCCACTTCGGCTGAGAAACACACTTTTTCCGGAATCGGGATATCATCAAACGATGAGAATACAGAAGCACAAATAGAGAGATCAAGTGCAGGGTCGCTGACTTTCACACCGCCGGCGATATTGAGGAATACGTCCTGAGCACTGAGGCGCACTCCAAGCCGCTTTTCCAAAACAGCCAAAAGCATGTTGAGTCTTTTGGCATCAAAGCCCGTTGTGCTTCGCTGTGGAGTTCCGTAAGTTGCCGGGCTTACCAGTGACTGTACTTCGATCAGCAGCGGGCGGTTTCCCTCCATTGTGGCACCTATACCAACCCCACTCATAAAAGCCTCGCGCGGAGAAATCAGCACTTCTGATGGATTCAAAACTTCACGTAAGCCAGCCTCGCGCATCTCAAAAATCCCCAGTTCGGAAGTCGATCCAAATCTGTTTTTGGACGTTCTCAAAATACGGTATGACATGTGGCGATCACCTTCAAACTGTAGCACCGTATCCACCATATGCTCCAAAACTTTAGGGCCGGCGATAGCACCGTCTTTGTTTACATGACCGATCAGAAAAACGGGAACGTTGGACTGTTTGGCATACTTCATGAGTTTGCCCGTACACTCCCGCACCTGAGAGACCGAGCCCACAGAGGCATCAACCTCCTCGGTATAAAGCGTCTGTATAGAGTCTATCACCATGAGTTCAGGCTGCAAATGAACAGCCTGATTCAAGATCTCCGAGAGCGAAGTTTCTGCCAGCAGAAAACAATTTTCCGAATTGATCCCGATTCTCTCGGCTCGCATCCTGATCTGCTGCAGGCTTTCCTCACCCGATACGTAAAGTGTCTTAACTTTTGGCAGCTTGATCGCCATCTGAAGCATGAGTGTGGACTTACCTATTCCCGGTTCGCCACCCACCAAAACCAAAGAACCAGGAACGATTCCTCCCCCCAATGTGCGATTTAGTTCTTCAGACCCGGTATTGAAGCGGCTCTGGTGATCATACGTCACCTCCTGAATTTTCTGAGGAGGCTTCTTATCTCCTTCGGCCTGCCATATCTCACGGCTGCTGGCTTTGGACTTTTGCACCAACTCCTCCACGTAGGTATTCCACTCGCCACACGAAGGACATTTGCCCACCCATTTAGGTGAGTTGGCGCCACAGTTCTGGCAGTAGAATGAGGTTTTGGTTTTAGCCAATTGCTATAAAGATCGAATGATTAACAAATCTGCACGTAGCTACCCAGCCACGTGATGTTTTTCAAATATGGCTTGATTGTATTCTGTACACCAGGGTCATTGAAATGCCCCTCGAATTCTACGAAAAACACATACTTAAACGTGGTGCCCTGTTTGGCCGGCCTGCTTTCCACCTTGCATAAATTGATGCCGGCATTTTGAAATTGCTGCAGGAACCTCACCAAAGCTCCCGGCTCATCGGGCAGGTCGGCTATAATGGATGTCTTGTCCTCCCCACTTATTTGATTTACAAAGTTGTTGCTGATGATCAGGAAACGGGTCTGATTGTCAGCAGAGTCCTGAATGTTGTTATAGAGAACCGGCAGCTCATACTGACGAGCAGCAATGGGCGCACAAACAGCTGCTGATCCATCCTCATCTCTGGCAAGCAGGCACGCCCGACTGGTGGAGTTTACCGGAACCAACTTGATTTCATGGTCAAAATAATCGTTGAGGAAATTCTTGCATTGTCTGAAGGCAATGTCTTTGGAATAGACTGTCTTGATTTTGCTGAGGTTTTCCTCTTTTGAGGCGAAAGCAAAATGAATAGGAAGAACCACCTCCGCCGCAATATTTAACTTATGCTTGGCCAAAAGATCGATGGTCTCCTGCACCGTACCCTCCTGATTGTTTTCTATTGGCACCACTCCAAACCGGGCTCTTGAAGTTTTCACGGCTTCAAAAACAGCAGAAATTGGCTCCAGGGCAATGTAATCACTCATGGCTCCATACCTCGACTCTGCGGCCTGGTGCGTAAAACTTCCCTCCGGTCCTAGATAGGCCACACGTTCGGGCAACTCATAGTTTCGGCTAACAGCAAAAATCTCAAGAAAAATAGCCTCAATCGCCGGTCTGGTAAGAATTCCATTGCTATTGGCTTCCAGACGATCCACAATCGCTTTTTCTCTTTCCGGGCGATAAATCGCCGTTTTATTATCTCTTTTCAGAGAACCAACCTTGTGAACTACTTCCATGCGCTTGCTGAGCAGTTCTACTATTTTATCGTCCAGTTGGTCTATTTCTTTTCTTAAATCCTCAAGCATCTTTTTCCAATAAAATCTAAAGATAGCCTTAAAATTAGCCTATTGAAATCACTGGATAAAATCTGATTGTTTAAGTGACCCCAACGGACTAATTTTGCGGGATTCTTATCACCCGCCATTTGTACCCCGGAAAGGCAAAAATTACGATGCAATGACTAGAGACGAGCAGGTTTTTCAGCTAATAGAAAAAGAAAAACAAAGACAAACAGAAGGGATTGAGCTAATCGCTTCAGAAAACTTCACTTCACCTCAGGTGATGGAAGCACAAGGAAGCGTCCTTACAAACAAATATGCTGAAGGCCTGCCAGGAAAAAGATACTACGCCGGATGCAAGGTAGTCGATGTGGTGGAGACATTGGCCATCGAAAGGATCAAGGAATTATTCGGTGCTACATGGGCCAACGTGCAGCCTCACTCCGGAGCTCAAGCCAATGCAGCCGTTTTTCTTGCTTGCCTAAATCCAGGAGATACTATCCTTGGCTTTGACCTGTCACACGGTGGTCACCTTTCACATGGTTCGCCGGTGAATTTTTCAGGAAAATATTTTGATGCAAACTTCTACGGAGTAGAGGAAGAGACTGGAATGATCGATATGGACAAGGTGGAAGCCAAAGCCATGGAGGTGAAGCCAAAGCTTATCGTCTGCGGTGCTTCGGCATATTCCAGAGATTGGGATTATCAAAGGTTCAGAGAAATAGCCGATGAAGTGGGGGCGGTGTTGCTTGCTGATATTTCCCATCCTGCCGGGTTGATCGCCCGTGGTTTGCTCAACGACCCTCTGGATTTTTGTCACATCGTCACTACTACTACTCACAAAACCCTAAGAGGACCAAGAGGTGGATTGATTATGGTTCGTGAGGATGGCGAAAACCCATTTGGCATAAAAACAGCAAAAGGGACGGTAAGGAAAATGAGCTCTATTTTGGATTCCGGTGTATTCCCGGGAATGCAGGGCGGCCCTCTGGAGCACGTGATAGCAGCAAAAGCCGTGGCTTTTGGTGAAGCGCTATCTGATGACTATATGAACTACATTTTGCAAGTGCAGAAAAACGCCAAAGTCATGGCACAGGCATTTGTGGACAAAGGATACAAATTGATTTCCGGAGGTACTGAAAACCACCTCATGCTGATCGATTTGAGACCGAAAGGAATCACAGGACGGGATGCTGAAAATGCGCTTGTGAGAGCAGATATCACCATGAACAAAAACATGGTGCCATTCGATACTGAGTCTCCTTTCGTTACTTCTGGAATGAGAGTAGGCACATCGGCCATTACCACCAGAGGAATGAAAGAAGCGGACATGACCAGAATCGTTGACCTGATTGATGACATTCTTTCAAACCACACTGATGAATCCAAAATCGCTGCAGTGAAAGCTGAGGTAAACAATTGGATGAAAGATTTTCCTCTTTACCAATAAGGTAAGCCATGCCCCTAGATCAGCCCGAGGAAGAATATGAAATGACCTTTTTGGATCACCTGGAAGAACTCCGGTGGCACATTATCAGGTCATTGATTGCTATAGTGGTATTTGCCATCTCGGCTTTCATCGCCAAAGACCTGGTCTTCAAAACAATCATATTGGGTCCATCAAAAGTTGATTTTTGGACTTACAAGATGCTTTGCAAATTTTCTGAGATGCTGGGCTCTCCGGCTTTGTGTATAGACGATCTCCCGTTTATCATTCAAAGCAGGCAACTCACCGGCCAGTTTACCATGCACATCACGGCATCTTTTGTGATTGGCCTTGTGCTGGCCTTTCCCTATGCGTTTTGGGAAATATGGAGGTTTATCAAACCTGGCCTTTATCCCAAAGAGAGAAATGCTGCCAGAGGCGCAAGCTTTTATGTGAGCTTCCTTTTTATCACGGGGGTGGTTTTTGGTTACTTCATCGTCACGCCTCTATCTATAAACTTTCTGGCCAACTATCAGCTGGACGAGAGCATCCTCAACGAGTTTGACATTGTGTCTTATGTGACCACAGTGGTCACGTTGGTGGTGGCCTGTGGGTTGCTTTTTCAGCTTCCCGTGGTGATCTACTTCCTGACCAAAGCGGGAATTATTACGCCACAAATGATGGTTACATACAGACGGCACGCTATCGTAGTGATATTGATCGTGGGCGCGATGCTCACTCCGCCTGACCCATTTAGCCAAGTTCTGATAGCACTTCCGTTATTAGGTCTTTATCAGATCGGCATATTTATATCAAAACGGGTGACGCGACGAGAGTTGGCCGCCTCAGAAATTATAAGAACAGATGAGTAAAAAAATAGCCATTGGAGGCGATCACGCCGGTTTTCATTACAAAGAAAAACTAGTAGAATACCTGAAAAGCCAGGGCCATGAAGTGACAGACTTTGGTCCTTTTTCGGCGGATTCAGCGGATTATCCCGACTTTGTTCACCCAGCTTGCGAAGCTATAGAAAAGGGCGATTGTGAATTTGGCGTGTTGATCTGTGGATCCGGTCAGGGAGTGACCATCACCGCCAACAAACATCAGGGTATTCGTGCGGCACTATGCTGGGACAGGGATCTGGCCAAAGTCACCCGCGAGCACAATAACTCAAATGTAATCTGCTTTGCGGCAAGGTTTGTCGCTTACGAATTGGCTGAAAGCATGGCTGAGACATTCTTAAACACTCCGTTTGAGGGCGGCAGACACGAGCGAAGAGTCAATAAGATTAGCTGTTAATCTTTCGGTATTCTTTAGAAGAAGACTTTCTGTATTTCATCTCAATTGCCGGAAATCGCTCGAATATCCTTGGTAGTTGCCCCCACTCATCTATGATTACGTCTGGATCAGACGTTTGTAAGACATTATAGAGCTTGGCAGCCTGATTGAAATAGTCCAGGCCCTCGAGCTTCTTCAGGCTGGAGTACTCGTCTATAAATGGTGAGGCTATTTCATTTCCTAAATAGTAGGTCAGGTCATCTCCCAACACCATAAGCTTACTGCCCGTATGCTCGGTATTATCACGTTTCACCTCAAACTCCGGCATGAATCTGATGATGTAGGACGGATACACCAACAGCGCGACAAAAATCAGCGTTGGCATGATGGCTCTAAAGAGACGCTTTCGGAGCGCTAGAAAATAATGCGTTAGGAAAAAAGCCAGCGGAGGTACAAAAAACAATAATTCTGCTGGGCTAAGCTCTGGAGCAAAAATAGCAGCCCAACCTGCAGCAAAAAGAAACAGCAGCATCACCCGCATCATGTTTTGCTGAAAGTTGGTGAACCTGGATGTAAAAAACACACTCAGCGCGATTAGCAAGACTCCTGCAAGCACCGACCCCAGCATAAAAAATTGATCCGCTGTAATGAAGAACGTTTTTGGTTTAACAATTCCCCCTACAATACACATCTGCCACAGATCGCTGAGCGAGTCAAACCAATAGTAGTATGCCGCTATGACAAGGAAAATCATCAGAAAGCCATAAATAAAGATCACGAGCCTGCGGAAAATGGCCGAACTGAAAATGAGAAAAGAAAGTAGAAATGCCAGAAAGTAAACTATAGACGGCAGATAAAAGAATGTAGCCAGACCAGTATAAACTCCAGCGTACAAGAACAACTCGTCTGTCACCACATTGTCAATCCTGCGAAATATTTGATTGAGCGACATGATCACAAATGTGAGACTCATGAGCTGCGGGCTGAGCACAAAAAAGTCCATTGTGCTGGACATCAAAATAACATATAGAAATGCCGGCAGGTAGTTGTTTTCATCAAAGGCTTTGTTTCTCAGCAAAATACCATTGAGAATCCCAGCTTGCAGAATAATGAGCAGCGTAGAAAAGATAACGTGAACCCAGCGGCTGGATCCAAAAAGGAAGTTGAGCCACTTGTAAACCATGGCGGCCAGAGGGCCGGTATAATCGTAGGTTTCGCTGTACATCAGAAAACCATTGCCTAATCTTTCGCCAAGCAAAAGCAACTTCAACTCCAGCGTGGAAACAGGCAACCCAATGACAATCCACGTAACCCTGATAGCAATCAAGATAAGAAAGACAAAAATGAGTCTGTAAGGGTCGTTTTTTCTAAAAAACTGAAGCAAGTTGTGTCGTTTACATGTGCGCTTCGAAATTAACAAATATGGGGATGAACCAAGTAGAATACCGGGTTCATTAATCTCACCTCGTACTCATCTCATATTCAAGGTCACTTGTGCCGCTGTTGGTAGTCACTCCGACCGCAAGCCATCGCCGCTCTTGCGTATAGTCTTCGTGGATAGTTGTCGGGTCCCAATCATCAGGAACAAGGAAAGAAAAAATGAAGGGTTCACCATTGGTGATATCTGTGAATACAGCTTCGGCGTACTCTACTTCATAGGTATATGGAAGGTCTCCAAAGTTGTGGGTGTCTTCCGGCACGTAAACTCTGCCTTTACATAGGATTTCAATTTCTCGTACCTGGGCTTTGCCCATATATACCAGCTCCAAAGAAATTGTGCCCCCTGCTCCGTACAGCTTAAACTCCAGCTCCTCTGCCGTGGGGTTTAGTAGCTCTAGCTTCGCACCCTGCGCTGTGTCTTCATCACAAGAAAGCAATGGAAAAACCAACACCAGCAATACCACTCCAAAAAGTTTCGTCATATCGTCTTTACTATTTTTCTGCATAGAAGCTAAATCCACGTTTCAATAACAATCACGCCAAAATTTTCACCTATTCCATCCCAACATAATTCTTCTCTAATATAGCCAATGATACCATACAGCTAATGCGCTATTCCTACGACAGCCAATTTTTAACCTTTCAACTTTGACCTTTTACCTTCCATCTTTACGATATTTGCAACATGCAGAGTCAAAGACAACAGAAATACGCCCGCCAGCTACAAAAAGACCTGGGAGAAATTTTCCAAAAAGACCCAAGGCACTTTTTTGGCAACAGCCTGGTAACACTCACTGGAGTAGAAGTATCTCCTGACCTCAGCTTTGCAAAGCTTTTCATGAGTGTATTCCCTATCAAAGATGCCGAAGATGTGTTTTTTCGCTTGAATGAGGGCAAAAGTGAAATCCGAAAGCTGCTCGGCAATAAAATAGGCAAGCGCGTGCGGATAGTCCCCGAGATTGCGTTTTTCCATGATGACACTGAAGAAAAAGCCTCACACCTCGACAAGTTAATAGACAGTCTCGACATACCATCGGCTGCTGATGACGACAAAGAAGATTGATAGGTGAACCTGTCCTATTTCATAGCGCGTAGATATTTTCTATCCAGGAAAAAGAAAAACTTCATCAACATCATTTCCATCATTTCTATGGTGGTGGTGGCAACTGGCACCATGGCGCTGATCGTCGTGCTTTCAGTTTTTAATGGACTGGAAGGTCTGCTTAGGTCCATCTATGGCACAGTTGATCCAAACCTGGTAGTCAGTACCACGGTGGGCAAGTCCTTTGCCTACACAGACGAATTAAAAAAGAATGTAAGCTCAGTAGAAGGTGTCGAGATTATCACGGAGGTTATAGAAGACAATGCCCTACTGAGATACAACAGCTCCGAAAGAGTGGCCCGACTCAAAGGCGTAAGCGACAACTTCGTAGAGCAAGGCAGGCTGGATAATAATATCGTTTACGGTGACTTTCGGCTCAAAGAAAAGAATACGGATTTTGCCATACTGGGACGTGGAGTACAGTATGACTTATCCGTAAATCCAGCCAATGATTTCAATGCTATTCAGGTGTTTTATCCTCAGGATATTGACCCGGGCATCACCAGTCCTGATAAGCTTTTTAGAGCTAAAAAAATACTACCGGGAGCCGTTTTTGCCATCGAAAACTACTTTGACAATAACTATGTGTTTGTTCCGCTCAGGTTCACAGAAGCCTTGTTTGATTACAAAGGCAAAAGATCTTCTCTGGAGATAAAGCTAAAAGCAGGGGTTCAAACCTCAGCTGCTAAAAACGAACTGCAAGCCGTACTTGGGGATCGTTTTCTGGTTCAGTCTAGCGACGAAATCCATAGTGATCTTTACAAGACATTGAAAATCGAAAAGTTCTTCGTTTTTCTCACTTTCTCCATCATCATCGCCATAGCCTCCATCAACATCTTTTTCGCACTCAATATGTTGGTGCTGGACAAGCGAAAAGACATAGCCATACTGCTGGCTCAGGGCGCGACCAACAACCTTATCCGCAACATTTTTCTCACTGAAGGAGCCATAGTGGCATTTACGGGAGCACTTACGGGAATAATCCTTGGACTGGCGCTGTGTTTTGCTCAGCAATATTTTGGGTTTATCTCCACCGGAACGGCCACCACCATCATGCAAGCCTACCCTGTAGAGGTCCAATGGATGGATGTTTTTTTCACCGTGGTATGTATCATCATTATCACCATCATGGCTACCATACAGCCAGCCTATAGCGCTACCAAAAGGGCAGCCATTGAGGCATTGCAGTGATATCGCATTTTACTCCTTGTTATTTGTGGCAAAATATTTAGATTCGAAACTTGCCTTTAATCGAATTGAATGAAAGTATCTCCAGATCAGCCGTTTCAGATTATCTACTCACTGTACGATCATGAGTACCTGGGTATATTGTTTGAATCCTATGTGGTTCAGTTAGACGAAAAAGAGCGGCTCACGTACTCACATCAGAATATCTCTGCTCTCAATGCCGAGGAGTTTGATAGCGGCCTGGACGAAAATGACTATGAGTTGATCAAGCTGATGGATCAAATACAGCAGACGGCTGTGGTCAATAAGTTTCAAAAAAAGAAGATGAAACCGGGAGAATTCTTCCTCAAAACTTATGACAAAAATACGGGAGACAAGCTGCTTCAGGATGAAATAGAAGCGTTTTTAGAGCGCAGAAGGGCTAAAATTCTTGAGCGTATAGATGGCAAAATGCTTTTCGAGATGGGCAAGGATGGCGAACCTACATGGAAACAAATCACGATATCCGAAACCAAGGCATCTATACTTTTCCACTTCCGGAGAAACGACGACAATACCCACTACTTCCCCACTATAAAACTCGACGAAGAAAAGGTTCACTTTTATCAGA
Source organism: Cyclobacteriaceae bacterium (assembly GCA_039944535.1). Taxonomy (GTDB): domain Bacteria; phylum Bacteroidota; class Bacteroidia; order Cytophagales; family Cyclobacteriaceae; genus JAMZMI01. The sequence continues at coordinate 53,262 of JBDUYP010000007.1, read as the reverse complement.
ATGGAAGCTACTTGCTTTGCAAAGAGCCCGCGTGGATCGTGGTGGAAGACAAGCTTTTCACATTCGAGAAACCGGTGAACGGTGGTAAGGTCAAGCCTTTTTTCAACAAAAAATTTATTCTGATCCCTAAAAAAGTAGAGGAGAGCTACTATCACAAATTTGTAGCACCACTCATCGCCTCATTTGATGTTTACGCTCAGGGTTTTGAAATCAAAACAGAGAAACTCACCCCTGCACCGGTTCTTACCTTTTCGGAGCTGGCTTCTGTCGCTCCCACCACTTTGTTTGCCAGCAACGGAGACAATGCGGCCACCGCAGAAGCAGACAAGATCCTGTTCGAATTGAGCTTTCAGTACGGCACATATTCCTACAAAGCAGACAAGATCAAGAATGTGAGTGTGACGCTGGAAAAGCAGGCGGACAATTACATTTTTCATAGAGTAAAGAGAGATTCAGATCAGGAAAAAAATATCATAGATAACCTGACAAAAAGAGGTCTCCAGCTCAAAAGCTCTCGCTCTACTCTGGAGAAAAATACTGCCATCTCATGGCTCAATAGCAACCTGGGTTCATTGAGAGAACTAGGCGTAGAGGTGCGCCAGCGAGACAAAACGAAAAAATATTTTCTCGGAGAGACCCACATCAACGTTGAGATTTCAGAAAACATCGACTGGTTTGACATCAAGGCAGTAATCCGCTTTGGGGAATTTGAAATTCCTTTCACGACCATCCGAAAATATATACTGAAAGATCAGCGGGAGTTCAAACTACCAAATGGCGAGTTTGCGATCATTCCCGACAGTTGGGTTTCTGAATACAGTGACCTTTTTGCCTTCTCTTCTGAGAATGAAAGCGATCTCAAGCTGGACAAAATACACCTTTCGCTGGTCAAGGACTTGCAAGACGGCAATCACGCAAAAGTGGCCATGACCAAAAAGCTAGAGAAGCTTTTGGACTTCTCCGAAATCGAAGATCAGGAACAACCACAGGCCTTCAAGGGGAGCTTAAGGCCTTATCAAAAAGCAGGTTTCAACTGGCTGGAGTTTCTCAACCAATACGGGTTTGGCGGCTGTCTGGCAGACGATATGGGTCTGGGTAAAACCGTGCAAACGCTCACTCTCCTTCAAAAGGAAAAAGAAGAAAACCCGGGTACTGCCAGCTTGCTCATCATGCCTACTTCTCTGATTTACAACTGGGAGATGGAGGCCAAAAAGTTTACTCCTAAACTGAAAGTGCTCAACTACACCGGCACCACTAGAGAAAAAGACACCAGCAAATTTGGCAAATACGACGTGGTACTAACCAGCTACGGCATCACACGAATAGATGCTGAAATGCTGAGTCAGTTTTATTTCAACTACATCATACTGGATGAGTCACAGGCCATCAAAAACCCGGACTCAATCATATCCAAAGCAGTCAGAACCCTGAAATCGCGGCGGAAGCTAATCCTGACAGGCACACCAATAGAAAACAGCACAATGGACTTGTGGTCGCAGATGTCCTTTGTGAATCCGGGTCTCCTCGGCACACAGAAGTACTTCAAACAAAAATATTTGATCCCAATCGAGAAGAAAAAGGACGTGGATAGAACAGCCAAGCTCAATGCGCTGATCAAACCTTTTATGCTAAGACGGGAAAAATCTCAGGTGGCTAAAGACTTGCCCGAAAAGATAGAAAACGTCAAATACTGTGCGCTCTCTCCGCAACAACGAGAATATTACGACAAGGAGAAAAACAATTACCGCAACCAGCTTCTGGACCTGATAGATACGGAAGGCATACAAAAGTCTCAGATGCTCCTGCTACAAGGACTTACCCGACTCAGACAAATAGCCAATCACCCGGCAATGGTGGACGAAAGCTATGAAGGCGACTCTGGTAAATTTGAAGACATCACATATATGCTTTCAAATGCCCTGGGAAAAAATCATAAGATTTTGATCTTCAGTCAGTTTGTCAAACATCTAAAAATTCTGGAAAACCATCTGCAGGGTGAGGATATAAAATATGCTTATCTGGATGGCTCTGTAAAAGACCGCCAGGCTCAGGTGGAAAAATTTCAGGAAAACGATCATATCAGGGTATTCCTCATTTCTTTGAAAGCGGGGGGCCTTGGTCTCAACCTCACAGAAGCTGACTATGTGTTTTTGCTGGATCCATGGTGGAATCCGGCAGCCGAGGCACAGGCTGTGGATAGAGCACACAGGATCGGACAAAAAAACACGGTTTTCACGTACAAGTTCATAGGAAGAGACACTGTGGAAGAGAAGATCCTAAAGCTTCAGCAATCAAAGTTGAAGCTGGCCAAAGACCTGATCACAGTAGAAGAGAGCTTCATCAAAAGCCTTTCCAAGGACGATATCACCAATCTGTTTGATTAACCTGCCTGAGGGGTTGTTACCAGGCGTTTGTTATGCTCACCATCAGTGAGTTTAAATTTATTTTCTGCTGATCTTAACAGGATGAGCAAATGATCCAGCTTCATCTGTGAAAATCAGGTAGTAAATACCCGATTCGTAGTTGGTCAAATCCACATCCGCATGATGGCGCCCTTGCCGGTGATCCACTTTTTGATCAACTAAGATCACGCCCTGGCCTGACACAATTTGCATCCGCATATCATCAATGTTTCTATACACGAGATAATCCATGGAAAGCTTGCCTTCCGTAGGGTTAGGATATAGCGTTACATCTTTGATATATGGTTTCAGGTTGTAAAGGATCTCTTCCTGCGTTACATTTATTCCTTCTTCATCGATCAAGACATTCACATCGAATACCTGATTCTCTCGATCTCCGCCTATTTCAAAAACGACCTCTGCATCTTCCGCCAGAGGAATCCCCGGAAACTCTATTGTCAGCAGATATTTACCATCTGCTACTTGCTCAAAATTGAAATACCCTTCATCATCCGTTTCGAGGTAATAAGATATTTCGTCCTCCAATTCATCCTGATCAGGTCTGCCTTGTGCTTTGAACCTGCGCATGGCACAACCGGCTTTCTTCACCCTTCGCCTTCCATCTATCCTGCCCGACCCCTCACCTTCATCATCGGCAAAATCAGAAATCACTTCTCCTCCTATGGTGGCCGTACCCGGCACTGGAGGTGGAGTGTAATCTATCAGGTTGATGTCCACACCGGGGGTAACACCATCCAGGAGCAGTTCATCCGCCTGGCTGTAAGTCTCAGCACTGATGTAATAAGTCTGGATGGTATATTCATATTGGCTCAAGCCCAAATTCGGACGGGCCAGTACTATGAATGTACCCAAAATCACATCCTCCAATAAGTATTCACCCGAATCATTGACCGTGGTGCTATCCTCCTTCACAAATGGACCTGAAGGGGTTTTTCTCCAAACTACAACTTCTGCATCCGTTACCGGATTTCCATTAAGTCTCACTGTTCCCAGAAAGTCGGTTTGGGCAAGCACATTTTGGTTTTCACTTCTCAGCGTCAAACCATCAACCAAAGGGTTTGTAACCGTCAGAGCATAAGTCCCCTGACTGTTGATATCAACATTTTCAATGAGCAATGATTTGTTGTTTGCTCCATTGAGGGGAGATACATTGTCATTAGACCTTTTGCCTGGTATCAACTCTCCGAACTGCCATTGGTAAACAGATCCGGACCCAAACTCAACATTTTCAAAATAATCAATGAGCGCATCCTCTCCGGCATCCAAGACGGTATCAAATACGGCTCCAAATCTTTTTTGATTGGCATATGAAATGCCGGATATGCCCCTATTGGGTAGGAGGTATTTGAAAGTAAACCGATTACTATCCAGATTCAACTCACTCAAGGCAGGCATTCCCGACATGTTCGGCAAAGCCACGATATCATTGTCGGCAAAATCAGCGGAAGCCAAACTAGTAATTTCACGAATCTTATTGGGTATGGTGTCTTTCAAACCAAAACCAGATAAATCAATTCCATTGACTCTCGCACCCGAAGCGTCAACTCCCGTCCAGGCGTCATCCGAAAGTTTGGCCGTTTCCCAATTGACCGATGTTGTCCAGCTGTCTCCTCCGGTAGCATCATATAGCGCAAGCAGAGCGAGAGAGTCTCGTCTTAGACTGCTCACTTTCAGGTCAAATGCTTTGGTATAAAGTGTCAATCCAGAAACCAGACTATTCTGAACCTGAAGGACATATTTACCTTCATCGGCAAATTGAATGTTATCCACCTGCACCTCATCAGAGGTTTCGCCGGTCAGCTCCGAGCCATTCAAAAGCCATTGGTAAGTATTATTTGCTCCTGAAACACTTCGGACAATAGGCAAACTGGAACTGATGTCAACAACCGTATCGGCAGCAAGACCAATACTATCCTGATCCATATACTGGAAGTCCGGTACGCCCAGGTTTTGCTCGAGATCACCAAACTGCAAATTGTTGTTAGAGACATTGAGAACCGTCAGAGATGTAAGGCTGTTCAATGCAGGAATGGACTTAATACGGTTGCCTGATATATCCAGATTCTCCAAAACGCCAAGCTCCTGGAAACTATTGGGTATCGCATCGGCAATGGCATTGCCAGAAAGGTTGACGTTTATCAATGAGTCCGCATACGCCAAATCTGCTGGAAGCACCCCCTCCAGGTTGTTGCCTGGCAGACTCAGGTCTATCACTCTGTCGCTTTCTACCGACAGACCATTCCATGAAGCAAGATTACCAGAGAGCCAATTTGCAGAATTGGTCCAGCTAGCGCCATTTAGCGCATTGTACAGCGAAACCATAGCCAGCGAGTCCTCCTCAAAATCGGAGATGCTCAACTGATAAGGAGCCGTTTCCAGCTCTAAACCTGATAGTACGGAGTTGTTTACTCTCAAAACGTATGTACCCGTATCATTCGATTGAAAGCCTAATATTTGATGGTCAATCAAATCCCCAAAGTCGATTGGGTCATCGTTGAGGTACCACTGATAGTCATTGTTAGTTCCTTCTATCAGTTTATCTATAACCACATCCTGACCGATAGCCACTGTCGAATCAACTGGAAAATCTCCAAAGATCTTTTGGTTTTGGTATGAAATATTTGAAATGGAAACCAGTGGCTCCAGGTCTCCAAAATCAAAGTAGTTAGAGTCCAGGGTTATATTTTCAATTGTTGATACAGTAGAAATGTCCGGTATCTCATTAATCTCATTGGCATGCAGCTCCAATGTGACGAGTTGATTGAAGTCTTCAAAAGTAGATGGGATCGTATCCCTGAGTATGTTTTCGGCAAGAGACAAATAGGTGACTTCATCTACATAGCCCAGTTGTGGCGGAATCACACCGCTGATGTTGTTGCCCTGCAGTTTTAGTGAGTCAACTCTGTTATTAGCCATAGTAACACCATACCAGGTATCAAGACTTCCTGTTAGCCAGTTTGTACTTTGAGCCCAGTTGGCTCCATCCGTCTTGTTATAGAATACGATGAGCGAGACGGAATCCAGCTCACGAGAAGGAGGAAAAGCAATGAATGGCTCATATTCGGTCACTCCCCAAACATCATCGGCATTTTTTGCCCTTACACCCAATATGTGATTACCTGCCCCCAGGGCGGAAGCCCCCACTACAAGCTCACGTATTGCCTCTGGTTCTGATGGAGATATTGGAATGGATGTGCCTTGATCAAATCCGGGATCTGTATCAAAGAAGTATTCCAATTCAACAATATTGGAAAAAACATTTCCCGACAAATCCACATAGACTGCTCGCGTTACCGGCAAACTCCATCTTCCAGACGCATCCTGGATTCTCAGATAAAAATTGTGAAAACCTACCGAAAGAGAATTGGCTGTAGCCACAATCAACTCATCAATATCCGCTGCGGCTGTCAAGGCCACCTGATCTGCTGCACCATAACCCGGATCATCATCAAAGAAGTATTCTGCCGTCTGCACCGGGATGACAGAACCCGTACTAGCCGGGTCTACATAAACCAACTTGGAAATGGGCACTCCCCATGTGCCGCCCTCATCAAATGCCCGAATAAACAAATGATGAAAGCCCGTAGATAAGCCCGTGGCTGTGACGGATTCTGTAAAATCAAGAGCAGCACCCTGTGCCGGAGGAACCAAATCAGTTCCATTGCCATAACCAGGATCGTCATCAAAAAAGTACTCGAAGCTTACTATTTCATTAACCGCCGTAGCTCCTGACGCATCAATAAAAACCAATTGTGATGCGGGCAAGCTCCACCTGCCACCATCATCTTGCACTCGCATAAATAAGTTATGAAACCCAAGAGAAACTGACCCTGTTGGAATGATATCCGCTATTTCTATGGTGTCTTCTGGTGTTGGGACAGTAAATGCACTGGCCAATCCAAAACCAGGATCTGTATCTAAATAATATTCAGCGGCCTGTATCTTGGACACATCCGTAGCACCGGAAGGGTCTATATAAACCAGCTTACTTAAGTTGATTCCCCATTTGCCGCCATCGTCCTGAGCCCGGATGAACAGGTTATGAAAACCAGTTGATAAAAGCAATGGGGTGGATGTGGAGATAGTAGATACTAAATCAATCTCATTGAGGGGTGTAGATACGGTAAGTGGATTGGCAAGGCCAAAACCCGGGTCATCATCAAAGAAGTATTCCACTGCCTGAACTACGGCACTACCACCCGACACTGAATTATCAACAAAAACCATTTGGGTTTCTGGTAGTCCCCACCTGCCGTGCTGATCAATTGGTCTGATATAAAAGTTGTGAAAACCAGTACCCAGACCTGCCGAAGCTACGGTTTCAGTAATATCAATATTTGCTGCTCTTGTAGCGGATATGGGTGTGCCAAGGCCTACTCCCGGGTCTGTATCAAAGAAATACTCAAAGCCATCAATGTCATACCCTAACTGGGAGTTGTCAATGATGTTGATGGGGAATGCTTTGTAATGACCATACCTGTTTTCGTCCGTTGCTCGCACATACATGGTGTATTGCCCTGGCGACAGTACACTCACATCGAAGTAAACAGGGCCGCTAAAGGTTGCTGCCGCAGGGGTTTCCGGAGGAACTGTATTTGCACCCATCCCGGCATCTGTCGCAAAGAAATATTCAAAAGCTGTGAGGCTGGGAACATCATGAAGACCGTCATCAATGCTCGCTACAACCTCAAGAAATAACCCCGACCCTTCGGGAATTTCATGCGACCCTGTCATGGACTCAATTTGCGGAAGCCATTTGCCCGTTTCAGAAAAGGCTGTCTCCGATGGCCCTGAGCCTAAAGCCAAGGCCGGAGATGTGCCCGCATAAGATATTTCGAATAGATCAAAATCCCATTGTGAAGACAAATTCAGCGACAAGAACTCCGGATCAGCGTTTTGGTTGCTCCCTCCATCTGTCCCGGTCACACCAAAAACATTGGCGAATGCGTCATCTGAAGTGTTGAAAATGACATTGCCGTAAAAGTAATTATTGGCAGAAGAGCCGTCCAGATCTTCGGCAGATCGGCCAAAGAAGATATTATTTATGATAGAGCAATTGTTGATCAGATCAAAAGACTTCTCGGTACCCGTACCTATGAATGCATTGCCATACATGTAAGCTCCAGTAGCCCGCACCGAACCAGCCGGAGTAGCAGATGTAGTTCCATAAAAGACATTGTTCTCTATGTTAATAATACTCGTCTGGTCATCCAGATATAGGGCCACAACTCCACTGCTGGCTTCCCCACTTCCGATGATATTGGATCTAAAATAGGTGTTCCTTAATGTGTCATTAGTTCCGCCCGAATTCCAGGTAACCGTCTCTATGAAATTGTAAGCAATATCCAGATCAGACAAATCCAGTGAAACCCCGCTACCGCTAATGGTAAGCTGATTTGATATATACATCCCATAAACAGAGCTGAAGCTAGCGTCCATTTGTATCGTCAGGGTATTGATGGTAGCGGCATTTCCTTTAAAACCCTCACCTATCACAGCAAGCTCCTTATCAATTGTTGTGTTGGTATAAGTAATGGGACTGGCCTTGACATAAATCACATCTCCCGCCTCCGCAGCTGCAACAGCCGCTGGCAAATCGTTGAAAATATGACTGCCTGTTGGCGCCTGTAGGTTATTGTCTACAATCCATGTACTGAATTGAGCGCGACCCACAATGGCAAAACAGAGCAGACATACCGTAATAAATATTTTACGGCTGCTAGTCATATCCCTAGTTTCCTCGCGCCTTGATGGTCACATCCATGTTGTCTCCCTGCTTGATAACCTCTGAGGAAATCACGGACTGGATGAGTGGTAGCGGAACTCCTGTGGGGTCCCACGGAATGGTGCTGCCTGTTGGTCCAATATTAGTGCCGTCTGTGCCAGAGTCAAAGAGTTCTGGTGCATTCGTTGCAGAAAGCACTGGCTCCCAGTTCAAGTCCCAACTGTCACCCAATACAATGGCAGGATCATCAAAAACCAAAGCAGGATCTACTAAATCTGTAAAGTTGCTGTTTCCAGTAACACCATCTGTAGTTATCGGCGGTAAGCTATTATTCACCGACCCCACTGATACATTATTGTTAAATGTTACATTCTTCATTGTACTATAATGCCTTGGTTGCCTGCCAAAAAAGATATTATTAGACACAGTACAATTTTCAATATTGTAGAAAGCATTCCTTGAGGCATCACCATTTCCGAAAAAGATATTGTTTTTGATGATTGTTCCGTTATAAGCTGTGACAGAGCCATATCCTGTCGTGCTGGTATATCCACCAATGATACAATTGGTAATTACGGCATTGCTAATTCTGTTGCTCAAGCTAATGACCGCACTGGAGTAGGTCGTGAGTCCTACGTAGCAATTTCTTATTAGAATGTTTGATCCAACAAATGAAGAGCTGGTAGAAGAACTAATGCGGTAAACGTTCGTGTTTTCGATGATTACATTGCTCAGAGTATTGCTGGATGTTCCAATGTCAATAGAGGTGGCAACTGTCAACCCAGAGATTCTTACATCACTAGCTCGTATGAAAACATCGTTAAGCACGCTTACAGCTGGCCCATCCTTATCAGGCTTGATTCCTATTCCAAAAATGGAAATCCCCGCTTGAGCTGCACTGACAGTCACGCTCCCGTAAGTGGTGGGGCTAGGTATCACATGAATAATATCACCAGATGTAGATGCGTCTATAGCAGCCTGAAGATCGGAGTACACATGAGCGCCGCTTGGAGCTCCAGCGTTGTTGTCAGCAATTAAAATATTTTGGCTGAATACGGTTTGTACAGCTGCTATAAGCAGCATAATGAGTAAGAAGTGTTTCATGACGGCAGATTTTAGAAGTGTCGGATAATAAATATAAAAATATTGGGTGGCATAAACAATAATTTTGCACTAAATCTATATAATATATGATTATTTCGTTGGTGAGGTCAGCCTTCCAAACACTATTGCTATCTTATATCGAACTCCTCAGATAGGGATTCGAGGATTAATATTGTTTGATTCAATATGAGCAAAAAACCTAAGGCCAAATTTCACCTCTTGATCCTACCAATCATCCTGAGTCTGATGATACTGAAGTCGGGGCAATTGGCAGCTCAGACAGAAATTGGTTTCCTGATGCCCAAGGGAGTTGACAGGGTAGAAGTCCCTTTCGAGAAGTTTAGTAACCTAATAGTGATACCCGTTCAGATCAATGATGTACTTACTCTCAAGTTTATCATTGACACAGGGGCCGAATCGATCATTCTAACTGAAAAGTTATTTGCTGAAATGTTGGGGTTTGATTTCGTGAGGGAAATAAATATTCATGGCCCAGGAATTATAGACTCAGTAAAAGCCTTTGTTGCTTCCAATGTGAATATTTCACTGCCCGGCGGCATTACCGGAAACGGATTGAACCTACTCGTTCTTGAAAGAGACTATCTGGAACTCCACAAAAACCTTGGTGAGGAGGTATATGGTATCATCGGTTATGACCTCTTCAGTCGGTTTGTCATTTCCATCGACTATGACGATGGTGTTATGATCCTGCAAAGACCCAGTGACTACAAGCCCAGGAGGTTTATGGAAGCCTTGCCATTGCAGATAGAAGGTACAAAGCCATATTTATTGTCCGCATTTCATCAGAAAGATCAGGCCGACACACTCAAACTGATGGTGGATACTGGAGCCAGTCATGCCGCTCTACTAGACGTTAGCACCATGGATCACATTGTAATGCCCGATAAATTAGTTGCTACCAGACTGGGCAGGGGTCTAGCCGGAGAAATCCCCGGCTACATTGGCAGAATCGATAAATGCACTATTGGAGACCTAAAATTTGATGACGTCATCATTTCCATCCCTGAAGAGGGCGCTTATATCAAAGCCATAAAGCGAGGGTCGCGTCATGGCACCATTGGTGGAGATATCTTGTCGCGCCTCAATGTCGTCTTCGACTACCCACACGAGAAATTATATGTCCGGAAGGGTCGCAACTTCTCTGATCCGTTTGAATACAACATGAGCGGCATGACCCTGATTACCGAAGGATCACAGCTAGACTCACTGGTGGTGATAGAGGTGCTCAAAAAGTCTCCCGCTCATCATGCTGGTATCAAAGTGGGCGATCAGGTGCTCAAAATCAACGGCATGAACCTCAGATCTGCCACCATTTCAGAGATCAACGCCTTGCTGCGCCGCAAGCACGGACTCAAGGTGAAAGTGGTCATTTTGCGAGGAGATCGAAAGATCAAAAAGAGATTCAAGCTAAAAAGGTTGATCTAAATCTACTTACTTTGACCCCATGGTCGATGTGATTGTAGTAGGTGGAGGACTGGCAGGTTTGGTTAGCAGCATTTTGCTCAGCAGATCTGGATTGTCCGTGACCCTCATCGAAAAAAACACATACCCATTTCACCGCGTGTGCGGCGAATACATCTCCAACGAAGTAATCCCATTTCTGGAAAAACACGGCCTTTTTCCTGCAGAGTTTGAACCTGCGGCAATTGATGAACTAGAGCTGAGCGCGACGAACGGTAGTAGCTTCTATGAAAAGCTGAACCTTGGCGGGTTTGGTATCAGCAGGTACAATTTTGATTATTGGCTGAGCCAAAAAGCAAAAGAAGCTCGTGTCACCCTAATGGAAAATACCACCGTCGACTCCCTTGCGTTTAAGGAAGAACTTTTTTCAGTGGTTCTGAGGTCAGGTGAAACTTTGCAATCTAAAATTGTGATAGGTGCACATGGCAAACGATCCAAGTTGGATAGATCTCTGAACCGGTCATTCATCCTCCATAAATCACCTTATGTAGCTGTTAAGCATCATATCAAAGCAGACTTGCCTCATAACCGCATTTCCCTCCACAATTTTCGCGGCGGCTACTGCGGAGTAAGCATGGTAGAAAACGAGCGACTCAACTTATGCTATTTGGCTCATCGTGATGCGTTCAAAAAACATGGGAATGTTGATAAATTCGAAAAAGAAGTGCTTTGCAAGAATCCTCAGCTGAAGTCCATTTTTGATCATGCCGAGTTTCTTTTTGACAAACCTCTTGTCATCAATGAGATCAACTTTGACAAACAAGAACCTGTACACAACCACATACTGATGTGCGGTGACTCTGCAGGTATGATTACCCCACTTTGCGGCAATGGCATGGCCATGGCCATACACTCTGCCAAAATCCTAAGTGAGCTGATTATCGAGACTCTGCAAAATGAGACGTTTGATAGGGCCGCTCTTGAACAAAAGTATGCTACAGCCTGGCACTCACAGTTCGCCACACGGTTATGGTCCGGAAGAAAAATTCAGAAGCTTTTCGGAACAGGTTCAGGTTCAGCAATGGGTGTGTTTTTAGGTAAAGCAATCAAGCCAGTTTCCCGGTTTTTAATCAGCAAAACTCACGGACAGCCATTCAGCTAAAGAAAAGCCAAAGAAAAAATGCGTTGAGACAAACAGAAGAAATCCAGTTCAGGCGCATGGTATTCTCAAAATTCACATGATCAGGATTTTTTCTGGCCTTTATATACCAACTCCCAAAAAATGCCAGCACAGGGAAGAGACTGGCAACAAACACAGCAGCTGTCAGCAGATCATAGTATCTCAAAAAGTACAACACAAATAGCATTGTGGAAAAACTGAAAAAGACAGCCGTAAAATGGAAAGTTCCTAATATTCCCAGTTTCAAACTCAGGGTTTTGTCTCCTCTTTTAGCGTCTTCTTCATGCTGATAAATCTGCGTCATGGGATAGGAACCAAAAAGCATGATTGTGGTGAGCACAGCGGCAAACTGAAGTTTTGCGTCAAGCAAACCCTGCAACCCTACACCACCAACCCCTACTACCGAGATGAGCAACGTGAAGTAACCCTGAAAAACACCTGCCGCAAGCCAGCCCGTGATGGGCATTTTCTTTAGCCTGACCGAAGGGTGGCTATAAGCCTTTGACACGAGACCGTAGATGAAAACCATCAGCACAAAAAGCTCCGAAATCAGAAAGCCAAGGGCCAACGCCAAACCATCCATGAGCAGTGCTGCCCAGTACAACTCTTTGGAAACCTGTGGCGGAGATTTCAGGCCTCCTATACTTTTTTCATCTTTGTCGTAGTAACTGTTATAGCCATTGCTCGCTGGATAAACCAAAAAGTGAAGGATCACAAAGGTCAATCCCGCCTGCCACCAGACGATCTCCTTCTGCGTGGCACAGCCAAAAAGAAACACTGGAAGCAGGAAAAACGAAAATGGAAAACGGAGATGAAGTAGCGTTGATTTTTTCATTGGCGGTATGATCCTCCTCGCAAAAGTTAAGTAATATTACCAAAGCTCACTTATGCCGTCATATATTTCTTCCATAGGAGTAGCAGTTCCCAAAAATCGCATCAGTCAGGATACGATAGGTGCATTTATGGAACGACACTTGCCCATAAGCGATCGTGAAAAACAAAAACTGAAAGTACTCTACAGAGCAAGTGGCATCAAACACAGACACTCGGTGATAGCAGATTATGCTCAGACCCCTGAGGCCTATAATTTCTACCCGCAAAATGAAAAACTCGAGCCATTTCCAGAAGTGAACAAAAGGATGCAGCTGTACGAAATGGCTGCTCCCGACCTGGCAGCAAATGCCGTAACTGACAGCTTAGAAAAGGTGCAGTTATCCGCGCCCTCTATCACACACCTGGTGACGGTAAGCTGCACCGGCATGTATGCTCCCGGTCTGGACATTGACCTGATACAAAAGCTCGGAATGAGGACGGATGTAGTCCGTGCGTCTGTCAATTTTATGGGCTGCTATGCCGCTTTCAACGGACTGAAAATAGCCTCTCAGATTACAGAAAGCCAGCCAAAGGCTAAGGTTTTAGTGGTATGCGTGGAGCTGTGCAGCATTCACTTTCAAAACACAACGGACGAGGATAACCTACTGTCAAGCGCCCTATTTGCTGATGGTGCTGCGGCCGTTTTGGTCACCGGCCAAAAACCCAAAACACTCTCTCTGGAGCTCGCTTCTTTCTATAGCGATCTTGATTTGGAAGCACGAGCAGAGATGTCATGGAAAATCGGCAATCTGGGCTTTCTCATGAAACTTTCTCCACAAGTGCCAGAGCACATCCGCAGCGGAATCAAAAAACTAACAGACAGATTGCTAGATCAGATCAACCTGAGCAAAGACCAAATCGATCTTTATGCTATTCACCCGGGAGGCAAGCGAATATTAGAAGTAATAGAAGAGGAATTGGGCCTTAGCAAAATGGACAATTTGCCCGCCTACGAAATATTGAAAAACTACGGCAACATGTCCTCACCGACTGTCCTTTTTGTGATTAAAAAAATCATGGATCAGCTCACTGCCGGAGATAAAGGCAAAAACATCCTGAGCTTTGCCTTTGGCCCTGGGTTGACGCTCGAAAGCACGCTGCTTAAAGTCTGCACAAGCTGATGTTTGAGCAGCGATCCACCGAGCTGGAGATCATGGACGACCTGGAAATGGGTGGGGAGGTTATTGGGCAAACACTCCGAGAGTTAGACATCATCAACCGGCGGCTTGGAGGAAACAATATCAGTCTTTCTGCATTCAGAAAACTTATTAGAAAATATCAAATCAAAACTGTAGCAGATCTGGGCTGTGGTGGAGGAGATATCCTGATAGGCATGGCGAAAATTGCCAAAAGCGAACAAAAGGCCATTCACTTCACCGGCATAGATGCAAATCCACACATAGTAGAATACGCACAAACCCACACCTCAGAATGGCCCAACATTGCTTTCAAAGCGCAGAACATTTTCAGTGATGACTTTCGCCAAAGCCAGTTTGATGTGGTTCACTGCTGTCTGTTTCTTCATCATTTTACCGAAGCACAGCTCATTCAGATTTTCAAACACCTCAAAGATCAAACCTCCACGGCCATCATCTTCAACGACCTACACAGACACTGGCTTGCATACTATTCTATCAAAATGATCACACGTCTTTTTTCCAGATCGTATATGGTAAGAAATGATGCGGCCGTATCGGTGGCTCGCGGGTTCAAAAAAGAAGAAATAGTGAAACTTATGACTGCCTGCGACATCCGAAACTACACCCTGAAATGGAAGTGGGCCTTTCGCTGGGAGCTGATTATCAAGCTATGAAACTATCCCATCTCTTTCTGAAAACTCACTTGTTTCCAACAGACCATTCAGAAATTTTTTGGCCGCTGATCCTTCTCTTTGCTTCATGACTAAGATTTCCAAGGGAATGACAGCATGAAAAGATCACCTTAACCACGTCCTTCATTCCACAAAACCTATTTAATCACACACTTTCTGGTTGTGTCACGTGTTTCCACGTGACTTTGGGTAATGGCCAACATTTCCAACGAAGAATAGCCCGCCCGATGATAGAACTCTCAGCAAAACCTATATAATCACACACTTTTTAACTTTTACTTTAAATTGAAACTTGGTTCTGGTTATTTTTAACCCAAATTGAATATTTCATGAAGCTATTTACCGCCTGCCTCCTCACCTCACTTGTGCTACTGCACGGTGTGTACGCACAGGACTCCACCGTAAAAGGAACGATTACAAACACTGACGGAAACCCGCTTGCCGGAGTGTCAGTGGAAGTCTCCGAAACCGGGACGACAACACTCACGGACGCCTCCGGATCCTACACCATTGCCATTGTAGATGGTTACGAAACGCTGATTTTCTCTCTGGATGGATTCAGAACTGAAAAAGTCTTCGTAGCGGGTCAGTCCAAAATAAGCCTCAGCCTTGCAGCTGTTTCATCAGACGGTGATCTTTCGGTAGGGTTTGGTACCCAATCCAAAAATGAGGTTACGGGTAGTATCGCTCAAATAGGTGGCGGTGATATCAGTGCCAGCCCGCTTATCAATCTGGAACAGGCCAATCAGGGTAAGGCATCCGGTATGTTTGTGCAAAACTCGAGTGGTAAGCTGGGGGGAAATACTACTGTAAGGGTTAGGGGTGGCTCTACCCTATCCAATTCCAATCAGCCCCTATACGTAGTGGACGGGGTGCCGCTGGTTTCCAGCAATCAATCAAATATCAACCCAAGCAATATTGCGTCAATTGAAGTACTGAAAGATGCTTCCGCTGCTGCCATTTATGGTTCTCGTGCCGCCAATGGTGTGATTATCATCACCACCAAATCAGGGTCTTCGGGCAAAATGAAAATCAATGCGGATTATCAATTTGGTGTAAGCCAAACACCTAAATATCTGGATCTGATGTCCCCGGCGCAGTACAATCAACTGGTACTGGAAAACCTCCTTCAGCCATTCGGGTATAAAGGGGATTACACACAGGAAGAGTTAGAACAATGGGAAGCCAATAATGTGAGCAGCATCTCTATCGGTGGAAACACGGTAACAGTTCCGGCCTTTTTCTCGAGCCTCGACCAAAACACAGATTGGCAAAAAGAGATTTTCCAAAACGGGATTTCACATAGAGCCAATGTAGGTCTGCAAGGCGGCACAGAACAGCTCGGTTATTTTGCATCGGTAGGTTACAATACACAGGAAGGCATCCTGGTTGGCAATCAATTTGACAGACTGAATGGATCGCTTTCGCTTGATAGCAAGATCACATCCAAGCTTTCGGCAAATGCCAATGTCAACTACATCTACACCAAAGACTACAGGCTGAAAGAAGATCAAGACCTGGGGTCGCCACTGCAGGCGATCGCCTTGCCTCCGTCTGATACATACAGTGCGGCTAACGATTATAAGCTGAATGTTTTCAGTGATCTGTACAACCCACTTACGGAAATTAATTTTGCTGACAATCTAGGCTACAACAACAGCGTGATCGCCAGCCTGGGGCTGGCTTACGACATCACCAGCACATTGAAGTTTGATGTGAATGGTGGTATTGACTTCAGCAGCCTGCGCTCAGAACTGAGACAAGGGCCGGAGACGCAGGAGGGTGGCACCAATGGTAACTCTCAACTCAGCGAAACAGACCTGAAGAACTATACAGTAAATGGCTGGCTGACCTACAGCCCTGAAATAAACTCAGAAAACAAATTGAGCATAGTGCTCGGTGCATCGTATCAGGAATCAACAACAGAATCAACTTTCCGACAGGCAGATGTCAACAGCATCTCTGCGCTGGAAGATCTTGCCGAGGGCGATCCTTCATTGAGAGTGGTGGATATTCCTTCAGGCATCAATGTGCTGGTTTCTTCATTTGCCAGGTTGAACTATAGTTTTAAAGACAAGTACATCCTACAAGTAAGTGGCAGGCTCGACGGGTCTTCCAAATTTGGAACGGACAACCGATACGGAGTATTCCCTGCTGTTTCTGCCGGCTGGGTGCTGAGCGAAGAAGATTTCATGTCGGCTATTCCGGCGATCAGTTTCCTCAAACTGAAGGGTAGCTACGGTATCATCGGAAACACGCCTATTGACGACTTTTTGTACAGAAGCAATTATTTCCGCGCAACTTATGGAAACGGTGAGGCCATCCGCCTAGCCAACCTGGCCAACCCGAAACTGAAATGGGAAAGCACAACGCAAATTGGAGCGGGAATTGAATTTGGTATCATGGATCGCATCACCGGTTCGGTGGATTACTATCAGAAGAAAACCACTGACCTGCTATTTCCTGTCCCTGTGAGCCAGACGAGTGGTTTCAACAGCATTCTGAAAAATGTGGGAGCCATGGAAAATAGCGGCATTGAAATCAACCTGAGTTCTGATATCGTCCGCACTAAAGACTTTTCGTGGAGCACAGATTTCAACATTTCCCTGAATGAAAACAAGATTACTGACCTGGTTGGGCTGGATCTGATAGTGGGCTCCAGTGCTTTTCTGGAAGGTGAAGCTGCCGGAAGTTTTTACCTGAGAGAATATGCCGGGGTTTATACCACGGAAAATGCTACACTTACTGACATTGGTTTGGAACGTGGGATTCCGCTTTATTTCTTAAACAGGGAACCTACACAAGACGAAATTGATGATGTGTACGCTTTCAAACTACCGGAGTTTGGGGATAGATACCTGACAGACGAATGGGAAAGGGCGCAACGCACGGTGGCAGGAAATCCAAACCCAGGATACTATGGTGGTTTGACCAACACACTTACATACAAGAATATGGACTTATCCTTCATGTTCCAGTTTGTTGGGGATGTTGATCTGTACTACGCCACTGGTGAGTACATGGCCAACAGTGGATATCTCATTTTGAACCAACTTTCTTCGCAAGTTGACAGGTGGTATTCGGCGGCAGATACGGACGCTGCTTATCCTCAGTTCAACTCAGCAGAAGAAAACACCAACCCATCTACACGCTGGATTGAGGATGGAAGCTACATCAGATTGAAGAATGTGACCTTCACCTTTCATATGCCTCAAACAATCGTTCAGGACTGGGGTATAGACTTTATGGACATATACGTGGGGGGATCGAACCTACTCACTTTTACAGATTACATCGGGTATGACCCGGATGTCAACTATGTAGATCCGCTCGATGGAGTGGTGGGGCAGAATATCAGTCGGGGTATTGACAACTTCACCGCCCCACAACCGAGAATGTTTATTGCTGGAATTAAAATTGGGCTGTGATCATGAAAAAGCATTTATCTAGAATTAATATCGAAATGAAATCTCTAAGTAATAAAGCAACAATCCTTGGCCTTATTCTTACCTGCGGCCTGGCTTCATGTGACGATCTCCTGAATGCCAACGCTGATGGTAATATCAGTGGAGATGTTTATAAAAGCGAAGCGAATATAAAAGCAGCTTTGAATGGTGCATACTACAGTTTAGGGGGAATCTATGATGGAATAGACGGTGGCGAATTGTTTGGGGGAGATTTCATGCTCATACCCGCGCTTTTCGTAGCTCAAAATGGTTCAGAGCTGGTTTGGGATCGCGCCAGAGCCCCGCTTTATTCAGATTTTGTGGACAACAATGTGGTGGCGACCAATGTAAGAATAGAGTCGAACTGGAGAAGAGCTTATGAGGTGATCAATCTTTTGAACAATATCATCAAGAACATTGACAATGTGACCTCAGAAAAGGATCGTGTCTATGGTGAAGCACTGGCCATGCGTGGTATTCTATATTTTGAAATGGTGCGATTTTGGGGTGCAGAATACGAAACGGGAACCGTCAGCTCTCCCAGCATTCCGCTTTTGACTGAGCCAATAGAAGAAGTTAATCAGATCGTCACACCAACTTTGGCAACAGTAGGAGCTGTTTATACCCAGGTAGAAGCAGATTTGAATCAAGCCAGCACATTGCTGGAATCTCTTGGCACCAACGGGACAAGCCTTTCTTACTATGCCTGCCAGGCTTACCTCATGCGGGCGGCCATGCACAAAGGACAATATGCCGATGCAGAAGACTATGCTGATAACATTCTGACTTCCTCTTCTTATGGTTTGGCCAATACACCAATGGATGCTTTCAACAACACGAGCAACAGCTCGGAGGACATCTTTGCCATTCAGCAGACTGTGTCAAACAACACAGGTGACATCACCAGCGGCACAGGCTTGACAAACTACTATGCTTCACTAAACGGAGTTGGAGTAGGCGCTTTTAGGGTTCTTGGCGGAGGCCTCACAACCAAAAGCGAGTCGCTGGTAAACGGTGCAAGATTTAGCCCGGTGGATCTACGAGGCATGAGAGATTCGGAAACCACCACATCGTCGCAAGCAAGTGATATCGATGCGCCATTTTACAAACACATCACGAGTACATCTTTATACTCTCCAGCCAAGTTTCTGGCATCTGACCGTGTGGTGCCGGTTGTCAGGCTAGCTGAAATATACCTTGCCCGCGCAGAGTCTATTTATGAGCAGAGTCAAACAATCGACGCTGATGCCATTGCTGACCTCAACGAAATCCGAACCAGAGCGGCATTGCCAGCCTTGCAGGTGGGTGACTTTGCCAGCCCACAGGCCCTGATGGACAGCATCAAACTAGAGAAAAAGAGAGAATTCTTGTATGAAGGTTTGGTTTTCCATGACCTGAAAAGATGGAACGACGAAATAGGTAACTCCACCCCTGAAAGCTTTGGACAGGATGAAAAATTCATTCTGCCAATTCCACAGGCTGAAGTTGATACCTGGGGTGATTGAGTTAGAACCACACAGCATCAAATCGCTTCATTTCATTCGCGATGACGAATCAAAACAAAAGCCTCGGATTTCTCCGAGGCTTTGTTGTTTACTTACTGGTTGAAACCCGATTGACTATTTTCGGCTGACCTTAAACTGATCAGAGAAAGTGCCGGCACGATCCGTCAGCGTAATAAAGTAAATTCCAGATGGCAGGTCGGTTACATTCACTATTGTATGATGTCTGCCTCTGATATGAAGTGCCTCCTGAGTCATCAAAGTTCGGCCTTCAATATTGGTCACCTTGATTTGTAGGTCATTGATATCGCGATAAACCGTGTAGTCCATGCCCAAAATGCCGTCCGTAGGGTTCGGATACATGATTACATCTTTCACATAAGGCTTCCATGTAAAGAGAACCTCGGTTTGCTCTATTTCAATGCCACTCTCAGTAATCAATGCCTCCACAGAGAACACCTGGTTTTCCTTGTCGGGATCTATGAAAAACTCCACTTCAGATTCCGGGTTCATAGGCACACCGGGGAATTCGATGTTGATCAAATACCTGCCCGGTTCCACACCCTCAAAGCTGAAGTATCCCTCATCGTCCGTTTCCAGATAGTAGGCAATCTCCGTTTCCGCTTCATCCTGGTCCGGTCTGCCCTGAGCCTTAAACCTCCTCATGGCACAGCCGGCCTTTTTTACACGCCTTCTGCCGTTTACCCTCAAATCTCCCTGATCCACCGTGTCTTCTTCAAAATCTGATTCCAGCGTTCCTGCTACAGTTGCCCCGGTTTCGGGGGTCGGAGCAGGGGTATAAAACAGAAGGTCAATGTCTATATTCTCCATTTTCGAATCCAGGAAAAGCGTATCTGCCTCGTCATAACTTTCGGCACTTATGTAATAAGTCTGGATAGAAGTCGGGTTAGCCTCTCTATCCGGCTTCACCTGTACGATGAAGTTACCCAATACCACATCCGTGAGAGCATAGTCGCCATTCGTCCCTACTGTGGTGCTATCTTCTTTCGCAAATGGGCCCTCAGGCGTCTGACGATAAATCACCACTTCACCACCTGAGATGGGCGACCCGTCACTTCGGATCGTACCAGCGATATCTGTTTTAGCAAAAATATTTTGGTTTCTGCCCTCTATGGCAAAATCCTCTACGCTCGGGTGTGTAGCTATGAAGCGATACGTTCCCTGATTCACAGCGCTGATGTTTTGGATAGTATAGACCTGGCCAGACCCGTCAATTACCTCCACATTATCGTTGAAGCTTTTACCCGGGATAAGCGGGCCAAACTGCCACTGATAAGTGACACCAGAACCAAGGTATGGAGCTGTGAGTGATCTGCTGCTACCTGCATTCAAAAGTTCCCTTTCTATTAGTTCTCCAAATCTCCTTTGATCCTTAAAATCAAAGCCTGTCACGCTTATATTGGCTACAATCGATGTAAAATCCAGCCTGTTTTGCTTCACATCTAAAGTTTGAATACTCGAAACCTCAGAGAAGTTTGGAATATAGGTGACTTCATTATTTGGTAAGATGAAACTCTGAAGCTGATCGAGCTGGTTCATGATTTCGGGCATTTGGCCAACCAACCCTTTTCCGTCCAGGTTGATTTCAATGACTCTGTTTTCTTCTTCCGAGAGTTCTACCTCTTCCCACTGAGCTATTGGGGTTTCCCTCCAGTTGTTAGCTATATCCCAGTTTTCACCTCCCATTTCATCAAACATTGTGATCAAAGCGCTTGAGTCATTTTCAGCCGGAGTAAGTACGCGTACAGCAAGTACATTCGGCACCCCATAGCCTGCGTTTAGGTTGGCGTCAGCGTCTTCAGCCGTGAAGTAAAAGTCATATTGACTGCCGACCGCAAAGTCGCCCGAACCATCAAATGATTGTGCAGAAAACGCATCAACATATTCAAAGCTGCCTGATGCTACCTGACCGGTTAGTGGCTCTTCCGAGACTACAGCCGCTTTGACCTGGCTGGCATTCGGCAGGCTGGAGCCGTCGGATAATGCCACAAAATACACTGTGGAAACTTCATTCAAATTGACCGTAAGGTTATAGTCTTGATTGCCAATTGTAACGCTTGGTGCACTGTTGAAACTTGGAGCAGTTACGTCAGCGGCTGGCAAAATTGTAAATGGTTCATCACTGATATCAGAGATGGCATAAGTAGTATTCGTTATTCTTACGATCGCATTGTCAGAAGTTGGGATTAATCCACTGTTCCAAATGTGTTGATTGTCCGATACAGCACCAAAAGTGCTATTCAGTGGAATGTAAGGAAAGGTCTCTCCTCCATCCACGCTTACTTCAATTTTCACACCGTTACTTGCTTCCATCCCTTCAGATGTCCATACAAATGTCCATTCTGTTTGTTGCTGGAGTTGCTCTCCCCCGTTTGGGCTTGTCAAACTGATGGTGCGGGTGATTGTGCCAATTGATAAAGCTACAGCAGAAGTTGCTGATATGCCCTTAGTGGTATTGTTCACTTGCACGAGTACATCGTCAGATGCTAGCCCCTCTACTACCCAAAACATTTGGTCATTAGGGTATGAAGTGCCGTAAATTCCCTCACTGATCAATTCATAGTTTTCTCCTCCATCACGGCTAACATTAACCTCTATGAAATCCTCACTCTCGAAACCTTCGCTCACCCACTGGATGAGCTGCTGGCTACCGATCTCCCAAAACTCTCCTCCCTCCGGAGTGATTAAGGAAATTGTAGGTTCCACTGGTATGGTAATGGTAAAATTGGCATCACTGGCATCTGAAAGTCCAGTTGTTGTATTCACCACCCTTATCCTCGCCTGACTGGTGTTAATCTCAGGTACTATCCACTCAAAAGTTCCTTCCGGATAGGTAGCGAAAGTACCATCTGCAATGATTGAGTAATTAGCTCCTCCATCCGTGCTTAGTTGTATTTCGATGAGGTCAGTTGGTTCAATGTTTTCGGCAAACCATGCAATTGTTTGCGTAGTACCAGCCTCCAAAACTTCTCCGCTATTTGGCGTTAAGACCTGAAGTGTAAACATAGGCTCAGTCATGGCCCCTGATGTCACCCATTGAGGTGAAGACACCTCAGTGTTTACTACACCGTCCAGACCATTTATCGTCCTATCAGGCAAAACCATTGAATTTTCGGGTTGGTCAAATCGGTAGTAAGCGATCAACCCTGTTTCGTTTCCGACAAGCGTAGTATAGAGGTGATCAGATATTTCTGTTTCTGTTCTGGCCACAGTCCAAAATCGAACCTCATCCATTTCTCCTTCCAAGTAGAATGGAGAGCCTGAAGGTTGATAACCCAGAGACATGTTTACAGCGGAGTTTAAGGTCAAAGTGGTTATTCCGGATGTGGTTCCCACAGACAACCCATTCAGATACAAAGTGGCATTATCTATCTCTCTAACTAAAGCCACATGATACCACTGGCCATCTTCTATCAGACCCGCAGCAGAGGTTAAGTTGTACGAAGAACTACTGAGGTAAACCCCCAAGCTACCATCATTCCGAAGAGCGATACCCATAGATCCAGCAACAGTGCCATTGTAATCGGAAATGATGACCTGCGTGCCGGTGAGGTCATCAAACCTCACCCATGTTTCCATGGTAAAGTCACCTGTACCAAAATTAAATGCAGTCGGGTCTGCCAAAGTCACCTGATCGTCCAGGCCATCAAAAGCCAGCGCATTGCCCGGAGGGGTAATTCGTCCGGCAAATTTGGGTGTTGATTCCGCCGTTGTTATTTCGTTGTATGCCTGAACCCGCCACCAATAAGAAGTGCCTGGAGTTAAGGCCCCAGTGGTAAATGTTTCGGTATCGGCGGCCAGATTTCCACTGTAGTTAGTCCATGTCTGATTATCTTCAGAAAACTGGATTCTGTAACCGGTTTCTGCCGTCTCATTATCAGACCACATCAAAGTAATACTTCCCCCCGTATTTTCCTGAGCAAAAATGTCTGTAGGAGGGACAAGGCTGGTTTCCACAATCTGAAAAGTGCCATTGCTGGTATCAGTGTCGCCAGTTGTTATGTTTGTGATTCGGATCATCCCCTGGTCCGTCAGCAAGTCGGGTATGGTGATCGGAAACTGATTCCCTGAAACTGCATCGTATTGCCCGTCGTAAATCGCTGGAGTTTCATAAGTGGCTCCTCCATCGGCGGAAACCTCAACCAAAATATTGTCTGTTGGCTGCCATGTGGTGCTGGAAGATAGCGTCCAGCCAATGGTTGCATCATCTCCTACACCGTAAACCTCTCCTCCATTTGGACTGTAAATGGAAATAGGGAGACAATCGGTACACATAACCATGGCCAGTGAGTTTCCAAAAACATTTCTAGTGACATTAAGCACACGTACTTTGAGGTTTTCAGTTTCTATACCTGGCATTGTCCATTCATAGGAGCAAGTGCTTCCATCTACTGTAAAAAAGGTTTTTGGCCGGTTAGATTCGATGGTGTTAAGCGAGCCGTCATTCACCTGATAATACAGGTAAAAACGATCTGTGTCCAAATGGTCTCCATTGTCCCAGGTGATGGTTGAGGTTCCTCCGGGCTCAAGAAACTCGTTCGGGAAAGGCGTGAGAACTTCTACGGATGACTCATAATAGGCCCTGAAGGGTTCGCTATCGGCTTGCACATTTCTGGTCACGTTCAGCACTCTGATGTTGACCTGAGCATCCAGATTCGTGCCTAAATCCGGAACTGTCCAGTCATAGCTGCATGTGTTGCCATCCACTGTAAAAAAGGTCTTGGCACGGTTAGATTCTATGGAAATGAGCGAACCGCCATTGACCTGATAGTAAACATAAAAACGATCTGTGTCCAGATGATCCCCATTGTCCCAGGTGATCGTGATCGGTTCTCCGAATTTCAGCTCTTCAGTGCCTGTGGGTGATGTTACAGCTACTGAAGACTCATAATAGGCTCTAAAGGGTTCACTATCGTCCTGTACAGCCAATGTATTGTTGAGAACTCTAATAGTGACCTGCGCATCCAGGTTGGTGCCTAAATCCGGCACAGTCCAATCATAACTAGATTGGGTTCCATTGTTGGTGAAAAAAGTCTTTGGCCTGTTGGATTCGATGGAAATGAGCGAACCACCATTAACCTGATAATACAGGTAGAATAGATCAGTATCAGAAGCTTGATCATTGTCCCAGGTAATGGTGATCGGATCCCCAAATTTTAACTCCTCCGTTCCGGTGGGGGAAAGGACAGTAACACCCTGAGCAAACGAGGTGAGAAAGGCACAAACAAAAATGAAGCTGAATAGGGCTCGAAGTAATATGACGGTAGTTTTCATGGTCGGAATTATTAATATGACCATAAAATTAGACAGTCGATCAGGTCATTAATATACCGTCTCCACGGTATTCATATCGCGAAATGCAGGGATAATTAACCAAAAAAGGCCTTGAGGTTATACCTCAAGGCCTTAGGATAGCGAGCCATAATGCTGTTAGTTTCGAATAACCTTTATATGATGCGAGAAGGTTGCATCATCGTCTGTAAAGACCAGATAGTAAACTCCCGGACTTTGGTTTGTGATGTCAATGCTCGCTTGTTGCTTGCCCTGCCAGTGTTCGGCCTCTTGCTCCATAAGTACCACTCCCTGGGTAGTGACTACTTGCAGCTTCAGGTTATCAATTGGTCTGTAAACCAGATAGTCCAGAGAGAGCAGCCCATCTGTTGGGATAGGATACAGTACCACCTCTTTGATGTAGGGTTTCAGGTTGTAAAGGATCTCTTCCTGCGTTACGTTTATTCCTTCTTCATCGATCAAGACATTCACATCGAATACCTGATTTTCGCGATCTCCTCCCAGTTCAAAAACTACTTCGGCATCTTCGGCCAGCGGCACTCCCGGAAACTCAATCGTAAGCAAATATTTGCCATCGGCTACTCCTTCAAAATTGAAATAACCCTCATCATCAGTTTCAACATAATAGGCAATTTCCTCCTCTACATCATCCTGATCTGGACGGCCCTGAGCTTTGAATCTCCTCATAGCACAACCTGCCTTTTTCACCCTTCTTCTGCCATTGATCCTGCCATCTCCCTCGTCCACTATGGTTTCATCAAAATCTGTTTCTATCAGACCCCCAATAACGCCAGTCCCTATAGCTGACGGTGTATATTCAATCACATCTATGTTTACTCCATCGGTTTCGTTATGTAAAAAGAGCGTATCTGCGTCAGTATATGTCACTGCTTTTTCATAGTAGGTCTGCACGGTCCTTTCGTACTGAGTTAAATCCCTATTTGGCTTGGCCACAACCACAAAATTTCCGAGTACCACATCTTCAAAAAGGTAATCGCCATTTGAGCTAACAAAGGCACTGTCTTCCTTTACAAATGGACCAGAAGGCGTTTGCCTCCATACGATTACTTCGGCATCAGAAACAGGTGTGTCACCAATACTGACATTCCCAAAAAAGTCAGTATGCGCCAATATGTTTTGATTTCGGCTTTGAATAGTGATACCGGGCAGCTCAGGGTGTGTAACCTGAAGTCTATAGGTTCCCTGACTATTGATGTTGATATCATTAATAAGATAAAACTTGTCCGTAGCGCCTGAGATCGGGCTCACGTCATTGTTGAACGGGCTGCCCGGGATAAGTGGCCCAAACGCCCATTGATAAGCTGACCCTTCTCCGAAATCAAAATCCACAAAGTCTCCCAAAACTTCATTTGAACCTGCATCTAGTTTTGTGTCCCTTTTAACTCCAAAACTCTTTTGACTACCCAGAACTGCTCCTGAGATATTTTTGTTCGGCACCAAGTCTTTAAAGAAAAGCCTATTATTGGAAACATCCAGTTTTGTTAACTCAGCCAAACCAGAAATGTCTGGGAAGCCTTCGATAAGGTTTCCTGAGAGATCCACTTCTTGCAATCCCGATAAGTCAGCAAATGAATCTGGCACTTTTGCCGTAAGGTTATTATCCGGCAATTCAACTCTTATCACACGGTTATTCAAGGTATCAACCCCAAGCCAACTATCCAGGTCATCATCCTGAAGCCAGTTGGCATCATCAGTCCAGCCAGCGCCTACTGTGCTATTGTAAAATTCTTCTAACGTCAGTTTGTCCCTTTCCAGAGAACTCACTTTAACCAAGAGGTCTTCAGTGGTCAATGTAACGCCAGACAAAATACCAGATGTGACCTCAGCATAGTAATAGGCCTCATCTTCAAAGTTCTCAATAACCAATGGCAACTCAGAAGAAGTAGTTCCCGAAACCGGACTCACGTTGTTTTCTTTATCCCGTCTAAACCATGAATAGGTATTAGAGCTTCCAGTAATCTGACGGCTGATGGTTGCCGGATCCTCGCTTATCTCCAGTAGTGCTTCTGTGTATGTCCCTACTGTTTTTTGTGGTGAATAAACATAGGAATCTACATTTGTGTTTGCCTCGAGTGAGCCAAATTCGAGCCTGTTGTCTGAAACATCCAATGATGTCAAACTTGCCAGAGATGATAGGTCTGGCATAACCCTAATTTCATTGTCGCTGACATCAAGCGAAGTGACTTCTTCAAGGCCTTCGGCTATTTCCGGAAAGTCACCAACCAGATTGTTACCACTAAGATCAATACCACTGACTCTTTTGTCTGTTACACTGATTCCATCAAAATTGTCAAGGTCATTTCCCTCCCAGCCCGTATTGACAGTCCAATCATCCCCTCCAAGATTATCATATATGGCTAAAAGAGCATCTAAGTCATTTTCACGCAATTGCTCATCGAAAAACAAACCAAGGCTGTAAGTACCAACTCCTGATGGTATGGCAGATCGAATCGTACCTGAAGTAACGTTTCCAGAAGAGGAAGATACACCGAGTGAGCTGAACGTTTCACCAGGGGATGGTGCACTTGCTATAACAAGATCATCAATTTCCCCACTCAAAAGTTCGTTGACAAACGAAACTTCAATATTGGCACTTTCAAAGGTTCCTGATGATTCACTCACCTGCCAGTATCTTTCGTTAGAAACATCAAGCAGGCCATAACCTGCAGTTCCTAATGGATTTGTTTCGAACAGCTCAACCGCAATCGCGGGAGTTGTCCCAGTGATGTTATCCAGAGTAACAGGAGCATATTGCTCATTGAGCGTGCTTGCCACGGGGTAAAATAGAGTAGCTGAACCTGACCGGATAAGTTTGCCTACAACATGAGATGATGCATCTGCTCCCACAATTGAACCTGTAACGGTCAAATTCTGATCATTTGAGAAAATCCTCGCATTTGAGAAAATTAAGTTCTCGATATTCACCCCAGATTGGATTTCCTTATCTCCACCTTCCACAGACAGGTTGGCTATTGAAGCTGACTGCAAATCCAATGACTGGTTTGTTCCTGATGCCAGAACAGCCCCTGAACCGGAATAATCAGAAAAAACGATATCTCCTTCAGCTCTTATTGTACCGTCGTTGCTGAGCTCACCGGCAACTGTTAGGTCTGACGGAATAAAGACATCCAAGCCAGAGGAAACAGCCACGGGAAGACCACTTTGAACGGTGACCTGTGCATATGCCAGCGGTGTGGCTCCAAGAAAAATCAATATGTATTTAAGTGTTTTTAGCATTGCTTTCTTGTTTTTATGCTGCACTATTCTGAAGATGAGAAACTACATACCAAACATTGCCTACTGCCTTAAGCTTTACAAAATACCAATCTGGATACGCATATAGTGACATGATCAAATCTGCTGTGCTGTTTCCTCCGCCATTGTCAAGACCAAAAGTATTTCCTCCGGCCAATTGCACATTATATTGTACTTGAGTGCCAGTAACAACTAAAACCAACTCTCTTCCAAGGTTTGTACTAGCATCTGGTAATGTAAGTGTAAAATTCTGAAACCCGCTCCCTGTTAAGGTAATTGCGTAATCATCCGACAGCACTACATAGTTCTGATCAGAGATAATCTTATTTGCGCTATGAGTGACAGATCCTGACGTACTTAGGTTGCCTGTAATAGTAGCGTTCCCATTCAGCTCCGTATCACCCACCACATCAAGTTTGGCCGAAGGTGTAAACTGCCCTATGCCTAAATCACCATTGATAAAGGATACATCTCCGAAGCTCGTAGTACCGCCGGGGTTTTGTATAGTGAGGCCTGCTCCTCCTCCATTGTTCACTATTTCCACCGCTGGTGTTATTGTGGCGTTCGAACTGTTCTGGAATAGGGCAGTACTGTTAGTTCCCTGGGATGATACTGAAAATGCCACGGAACCATTGGTCGCACTGGTAGATGAAAAGCTGGCTATTTGACCTTCGCCATCCATTACTGCCTGAATCGCTCTGCCTCCACCGTTTGTAATTCGCGCTTCCAGGGCATTTGAGGTGTTGGACCCATTGTCGTTTTCAAAATATCCCGCTGTTCCTAATCCGAAGTTATTTACAATAATGCCGTTCTCGCCGTTAGAGTTATCACTTACCGTCAATTCAAGGCCATTACCATAACCATCCTGAAGCAATTCCATGGCTGGCATGCTAGCGTTTTGAGCATTTGTTGAAACACTTAAAGCCGGCGCAAAAGCAGCAGTGTTGTTAACGTGAAACCCGGCAACACCACCGCCATTGTCATTTTCGATGTAGAACGGTGAATATCCAGTATCTGAAATAAGATATGAAGCAGGGAATGTCAAGCCACCAAGTGGTTTCCACTCCGCACCATCAAAGCCCTGAAATTCGCCATTGTACTGAATCATTCCAGCTTGAGCGCCATCTTGCACTTCTCCTATCTCAAGAGCCCCACTCAATTCTGCATCTCCGTATTGGTTAAGTGTTAAGCTGGACTGAAGTGAACTAGCAGTTAATACATCAGTGCCAGCAGTTTGTGTTGGCGAATGATAAAACTCTATGTTTCCCTGTGTCATTAATATCATGGCACCAGGGCCATCTTTAGCCATTCTAATAGCAGTTCCGTCACCATAAAGATTTTCTGATATAATCTCTCCCTCAGCACCTGCGCCATTGTCATAATGATAAAAATGAAAATCGTCAAAAATCTGCAGCGTACTTAAAGCATCGGCATTATCAAGGGCAACTTTTCCTCCTGTGTAACTAATACCTCCCCCAAAATGGAGCCATGGCGATGTAGGTAAGGCACCTGCCTGCCAGGTTCCAGCACTATAAATCATTGCATCACCTTCCGATGCAAGTATCCCAATCTTAGCAGCAGATACAGCACCATCGGCAATTTTAGCTTCTGTAACCCCATTGTCCAGAACTTCGATCCACTTAGAAGCAGGGTTGTATCCCATGGTAGTACCATCTAGAAAATTGACAGAAAGACTATCCGCTGCTTCTGCCAAATCAACTCTGTTGTCAACGTTCACATCGTAAGCCGCAGCAGTCATATCACCAGCACCCAAACCCGACATGGCGCCATCAAGCTCTGATAAAGCGGACTGAACATCGGTTGATATTAAATTTCCGGATGGTGAAAATGCCACTTCTGAAGCAATTTGATCATCACTATCATTGGCATCCAATTCTGCCAGGGCTGACTGAACATCTGTAGAAAGCAAGTTGCCGGCGGGGGTGAATGCTACTTCCGCGGCAGTCTGGTCATCAGTATCATCCATATACACAGAAAGATCTACTGGCGTTGCTGAGCCATTGTTGGTGATAGACAGTATGTCTTCAGTAAGATCCAGGTCTTGAATTTCGTTTGTTGCATCCAGATCCCCAGTATTGGAGATAACACCCTCTCCGTCTATGTCTATACCAGTGCCTGCAGATACTGAGGCTCCTTCATTAGAAATCACCTGCCAGTCAGTATTAAACCAACAGTAGAATTGCCCCTCGTCAGAATCAAAGACTAGAAGTCCATTGTCTGTTGCTGAAAGTTTACTTGTAAACGAACTAGCAGTACGCTCTGCCGTGGTATATCTGGGAACCAAGAAGCCCTGATCACCTGTGGGTGAGACAAGTTCCAAAACAGAATTGGGATTGGGAGTAGTAGTACCAACACCCATGGAGTTTTGACCTGTGGAAGTGAAAGCAATGAAGAAAGTCGCGGCAAAAAAAGCAACAGCGGTAACTTGTCGAAAGCTCATAGCATGACGATTAAATGAGAGATTTATTTGTTGTCTGTGCTGGTCTGCATTATTTCAATAAAAAATATAATTAAAATAATGTTGTTCAAATATACTGATTTAATTAAACTCAAGAAGAATCGCTCGAAAAATATTCATTATCAAGGGGTTACGAACTTAGGGTAAAATTAAAAAAGCCGCTCTGAACATTCCAAAGCGGCTTTTTTCTCGTGTTATATTTCAATTACTATTTTCTGCTCACTTTGATATGCTGACTGAACGTCCCTGCTTCATCGGTAAACACGAGATAATAAACACCTACTGCATAATCCGTCAGATCCATTTCTGCATGCCTGTTTCCTCTCCAGTGATCGATGTTTTGTTCAATCAAAGTATGTCCTGAAGTGGTAATCAGCTGTAGTTTGAGGTCATCAATATCTCTGTAAACATTGTAGTCAATACCGATGACTCCTTCTGTAGGGTTCGGATAAAGCACGATATCCTTGATGTAAGGCTTAAGTGTATAAAGGATTTCCTCTGTCTCAACATTGATTCCACTATCATCTATCAGCACATTCACATCGAAAACCTGATTTTCGCGATCTCCTCCAAGTTCGAAAACAACCTCTGCATCCTCGGCTAGAGGCACCCCAGGAAACTCAATTGTTAATAGATATTTGCCATCCTCAATTCCATCAAAATTGAAATAGCCTTCATCATCTGTTTCAACATAGTAGGCAATTTCCTCCTCTACATCATCCTGATCCGGACGCCCCTGAGCTTTGAATCTCCTCATGGCACAACCTGCCTTTTTCACCCTTCTACGGCCATTGACTCTTCCATTCTCTTCGTCAACCGGATCCGGTAAGTCAATTTCCATAAACCCAGAAATGTCTGCTCCGACAGGGTCAGGAGGGGTTATTTCATATGTAATCAAATCGATATTAATACCCTCGGTCACACCTTCCAACAACAACTCATCAGCGTCAGCATATTCAGCGGCGCTGATATAATAAGTTTGAATCGAGTTCTCATAATCAGTCAAATCACGATTTGGTCGTGCCACCACGAGGAAAGTACCCAATACAACCTCTTTTAACTCATAATTACCCGATGCGTCAAGTGCCGTACTATCTTCTCGTACGAACGGTCCAGAAGGTGTTTGTCTCCATATCACAACCTCTCCATCAGTTACAGGCGAGTTGTTGATACTTACAGACCCTTTGAAATCTGTCTTCGCCATGATGTTTTGGTTTCTACTCTGTACCGTTAAATCAGGCAACTGAGGATGAGTGGCAACCAACCTATACGTTCCCTGATTATTTATATCAATATTTTCAATGATATAAGATTGTGAGGTAGCACCAGAAATCGGTTGTGTATTGTTGTTATAGAACTGACCAGGAATGTAAGGTCCAAATGTCCACTGAAAGGCAGTTCCGTCTCCAAAATCCTTCGTGACAAAATCGTCCAGCAATTGGTCTCCTCCAGCATATAAAGTATCATAAACAGTCTCCCCAAAACGTTTTTGTTCAGAATAATCGAAATTCTCAATAGCTACATTTGGCAAAATGTCCTTGAATACCAACCTGTTGTTTGAAAGGTTGAGGGTAGTTAAGCCCGTAACCTTGGACATATCAGGGAATGACCTTATGTCATTATTTGTGAAATCTATAGACTCCAGTCCTGAAATATCCGCCAAAGAACTTGGCACTGCTCCATTCAGATTATTGCTTGGTAACGCAATAGAGCCTACTCGGCTTTGGTCATCGGTTAAACCCACTCCGAACCAGTCTCCTACATTGTCACTACTGAACCATGCGTCCGCTCCACTGTTTCCTCCTGTCCACTGCGAGCCGTTAGTAGCATTGTAGAGTTCCGTCAGTGCTACCCTGTCTCTTTCCAGCGAACTGACTTTCACAAAATAAGACTGAGTTCGCAACGTCACGGTAGTTACAACCGAACTCGTGACTTCAGCATAATAGTATCCTTCATCCTCAAAACTGCTGATCGTCAGACTCAGTTCAGGACCCGTCACTCCTTCTACTGTCGTTGGGTTTTGGCCATCCCGGTCAAGTTTGTACCATGTGTAAGTATTGTTACTACCGGAGATTTGACGACTTAGGGTATATGGCTCTTCTCTTATTTCCCAAAGTGATTCACCATACAATCCTACACTATCTTGAGGGTTAAATCTCACCCCAAGTATGTCAAAATTGGTCTCTATTGATTCAAACTCCAGCTTGTTCCCCACTAAAATTAAACTTGTGAGAGAAGTCAGCCCTGTCAAATCCCCAACCTCCGTGAGTTCATTGTTACCCAAATCAAGCACTTCAAGGCTTTCTAACCCTGCCGAAATGGTTGGAACGGAACCCGTAAGACCCATTTCGTTGAGGTCAACAGATTTGGCTCTGGTTGATCCTTGCATATCAACATTTGTCCAATCGCGTAGCGGAAGACCTTCCGTCCAGTTGACTACCGGGCTCCACTGGCTCCCTGCTGTAGCATTGTAAATCTCCAGGAGTGCTGCTTCATCCTCAGCCGTTGCTGGATCAGTAGCTGTAGTCACCTCAATTATATTGGAACTTGCAGATGCATCTCCGTCAAGAACAGCTCGCACTCGATAATAGTAGGTTGTTCCATAATCAAGGTCCGTTACATCCACAAAGTTGTCAAGCGATTGTCGGTTGTTATAGTTTTCCAAAATATTGGAAAAACCTGGGTCCATAGCTACGTCAATTCTGTAGGCCTCCACTCCTGCTCGCGTATTCCAGTTTGCTCTAAACGAGAAGAATTGGACATCTGTGGCATCAATTGCAGAAGGTGGGCCAGGCAAAATTCTCAACTCATCAGTTGTCCCATCAGAGCCCATATTGCCGGCAAGGTCGGTCACTTGCACCGACACATCATACACTCCTACTTCCAAAGAAGTGATACTATTGTCTGGCAGTTCCCACGCAAGTCCAGTTATCACTGCAGCGTATGTATCGCCCTGAATCGTGACCTGCACACTGTTTGCCGTCTCGCTGACGGTTCCTGTTATCGCAGGAGCATCATCCAATGTTTCAAGATCATCCACAGTTGCCGTTGGTGCTGTAATGTCAATCGTCAGTTCATCAGTTGTTGCATCTGACCCTGTATTACCAACAGCATCCTGAGCTTGAACCTGAACATCATAGACGTTCTCAGCAAGTAGCGTCAAAGTATTATCCGCCAACACCCAGGTACCATCGCCATTATTGGCCGCACTGACCGTTTGGCCACCAACTGTAACATTAACTACAGCACTGACATCATCGACATTGCCGCTCAAAG
Organism: Cyclobacteriaceae bacterium; assembly: GCA_039944535.1. Classification (GTDB taxonomy): domain Bacteria; phylum Bacteroidota; class Bacteroidia; order Cytophagales; family Cyclobacteriaceae; genus JAMZMI01. The sequence continues at coordinate 19,412 of JBDUYP010000007.1, read as the reverse complement.
CTGGCGACTGATCGTTGGTTACTAATGTAGAAACATCTACAACAGGAGCAGTAGTATCTATTACCAATTCGTTTGATGTAGCATCATTACCCACATTACTCAACGCATCAGTGGCCGTAACCTGAACATCATAAACTCCATCTGCCAATGTTGTTAAAGTATTGTCTGCCAATGTCCAGCTGCCATCGCCATTGTTGGTGGCTGTGTAATCGTTACCATCCACAGTCACGGTGATGGTGGCAGAATTGTCATCGATAGAGCCAGAAAGCGCAGGAGTAGCATCATTTGTAGCTAAAACATCAACTGAAACAACCGGAGGAGTGGAATCAGGATTAAGGAACTCAGCCACACCTGTTACCGCATCACCAGCATTTCCAACAGCATCAGTCAATGTCACTGATATTGTCAAATTGCCATAATCCAGGTCAGTAATTGCCAGTGGCCCTAAGAACTCAGGGTCCGACCCGACAGTGCCACTACCGATAACAGGAGTTCCTCCAGCGTCGCTGGAAATTTCATAGCTATAAGAAGCACCAAGCTCACCTCCATCAATTTGGAAGTTCACCTCACTATTGACATTATCTACAGAAATGTTGCTGACAGAGTAACCAGTTGGTGGGGTTTCGTCTGGAGTTTCATCATCCGTAATTGTTACCGACGAAGACGCATTTGCAAGCAACACATTCAAGCCTGAAGCCTGAAGGTTACTCCAAAGAAGTTGGAACGTCTCATTTGTTTCTAAATCCGAATCGTCATTAATGACAATATCAAAAGATTGTGAAGTGGAAAGTGCTGGAATTGTTACCGTACCTGTTGCTCCATTATAATCGACATTCTCGCTCGCTTCACCAATGTCACTGGTTATATAATCGATAGTCACATCCTCACTTATCGGATTGTCCAGACTGATAACAATCGTTGCAATGCCGTTTGTCTCCGAAGTAGTTACATCCGCAATTGACAAATTAGAAGCATCATCATCCGAGATTGTAAGGGTAGCCGTTGCAGCAAGTAGGTTGACGCTCAAGACTGAGGCCTGAAGATTGCTCAATTGGAGAGTCAAACTCTCATCAGCTTCAACGACATTGTCATCAGTAATAAGTATATCGATTGTTTCAAAAGTACTCCCGGCAGGAAATGTAAGTGTTCCTGACGCAGCAGTATAGTCAGAACCAGCAACCGCCGTACCATCACTACTTACAAAGTCAACAGTGATATCCTCACTTATTGGATTGGTCAGGCTTACTGACATAGCTACAGTTCCATCCGATTCTGAGGCTGAAACTCCCAAAACGGACATATTGGATACATCATTGTCCGATATTGTAAAACTAAAGCTCCCTCCTCCCAAGATAGTGGCATTTGTTGGGTTTGAAAGTGTCACAAAAAAGTCTTCATCAACCTCTACGATAGCATCATCGACTATGGCAATATTCACAGTTTTGCTTGTCTCGCCGGCTGCAAATGTGATAGTTCCTGAATCAGAAGTATAGTCATCATCTACAACAGCTAATCCATCCTCAGTGGTGTAATCAACTGTTACGCTGTTTGTTGTAGGTTCTGAAAGCGTAACGTCTATGGCAACTGAACCATCAGACTCTGTGATGGGCGAAGAAGATGCCAGAATTTCCGGTATCACCGGCATAGCTCCTGAAGCCACCCAGTCGGTATCATCCATGTTTTGTAGTAAACCATGATAATTGGCCTGTGCATAATTTGCAAGATCACCAAGACCACTATGATCAAACCTGAAGTAGGCAGCAAGCCCGGCCTCATTTCCAACCATAGTTTGGTTCATATGATCCTGAATTTCAGTTTGACTTCTCACTTCACTCCATACGCGCAATTCGTCTATAGACCCATTGAAATACTCTGAATCAAATGCCTGTCCAATTTTGAAACTATTTATTCCAGTAAAAGGAGCTATTGCTGCATCTGCTATAGTAAGTGGCTGGCCATCCAGATAGAGCGCTACTTCATTGTTAGTATTGAGCGGGTCATAAGTGACTGCAATGTGATGCCAGTCTGTGTCAGTAACCGTTTCGGTGGACGAAACACCATCAGCAAAAAAGTCAAGTCTAACCTGATTACCTGCGCCATAACCAAAGTGCAAATATTCATTCGCATTAGTGGGAGACTCGCCTACAGAAACGATCCAATCAGAAGTTCCATTCGTCGATCGCTGAACCCATGTCTCTATGGTGAATGCAGTGTTAAAATCGTGTATCTCCTGTACATCTACCCAGTCGTCAGCGCCATCAAATTCCAATGCATTGCCTGGAGACACAATGTTACCAGCATACCTTGATGCCGAAACCGATTCGCCACCCGCATTTGATGCTACCACTCTCCACCAAAAAGCAGATCCTTCGGTGAATGACGCTGTAGTATAAGTCTGAGTATTTGCTGCTAAAGCGCCACTGTGGTCTATCCAGCTAATATTGTCAGTCGATTGTTCTATTCTATAGGCATCTTCATTATCGGCCAAATCGGTCCAATCCATCGTTACTGATCCATCAGGGTTTTCCGTCGTAAAGAAATCTGCCGGATCCAATGGAGGTGCCACTATTACGTCTATCGTGTAATCCTCAACTTCCCCGTTCACAACACTCAGGCTACAAGCCCCATCTTGAGGGTCCGGTACCGGGTCACTTGATGCCACAATTATTAATCGCATTCTTGTTGATCCGATCACTGCATTCGCTGGAGGAGTAATGGTCTGATTTGCTGCAGAATTACTTCCTGAGGTAACTGTATTGACAACAACCTCAGTTTCATCAAATGCCAAGTCCTGATTCCAATCAATCCAACCCTTTAGTCTAGCACCTCCTGTCGCATCTAGTGTAAACGACAAACTTGAAGAATTGCCGATTGACAGTGTAGCAGACTGGCTTGTGTAGTCGTTATAAAAGGTGCTATAATCCGCGAAAGTTGGACTGCTGATTTCTTCTAATCCCGCAAACCCTATAATTGGTCCGACCGTCGCACTAGTGCTTGGGTTCGGGTCACAATACGGATAGCCTGGAGCATTTTGGAAGGTAAATTCACTTCCAGCTGTTATGTTATCTGTTAGATCCAAAGAGCCTGTAAATGGTACAAGATCAATGGACGACACTGCACTTACCTGAAGGGTTTCTCCTTCATTAACAAGCTCATCAGTAGAAATCACCAGCCATACATAATGTACATCATCGCCACTCATTTCAAATGTCATATTGCTAAATGAGACAGTCTCATTTATAAAATCGATAGCAGCCGAGTACTGTGGAGATGCACCATGTGGGAATGTTGGCGTGTTACCAATAATTAAATCAGCCTTGCCATCAAGGATATTGGCTTCTGCATTAGCTGAAAAGACCAAGTCCACATCCAGATTATCCAAGGTCACGTCTGACTCATGGTCAATGGCAATTGCAAAAAACCTTTCATCAGTTTCAAAAGGGCCAATTTCAAAATCTCCTAAAGCCAAACTTTGATTGGACACTGAAACTGCTAGTGCACCTGCAAAACCACTTTCAACCGCACCAATGTCAATTCCATTGTTTAAGAATCTTCCATATCCGGCACCATCAATCTCGGACGAAACCGGTGTTAATTCATTAGTATCAGCATCCTCATCCAAATCGTAAACATCGTTAGGGAATAAATCATTGCTCCCTGCATCTACCGCCAGCCCAAACTCGATCAGATCGTGGGTCGGAATTCCGTTGGCATTTGCACTCCCGTCATTTAAGGCAAGAGAAACAGAGTTTGAAATGTCCACAGTATTAGTCAGGCCAACTGTGGTATTCGGTCCAAAATCATCCGCTATAAGTGTAGTTTCTCCAAGAAGATTATATCCGGAATTGGCTAGGTTGATGGAACCAGTATTAGAAATAATGTCTTTCGATACTGCACTATTTCCAGTTGCCTGGTTGTTCAAAATAATGGTATTGGCAATATTAACTACACCACCAATAGCATAAACTCCACCGTAATTATCATCAGCAGCATTACCCATGATGGTACCATTGATAACTTCCAGAAAATTACCCGTATGGTAGATTCCGCCACCTTCTTCTATAGCGGCACTTATTGTTGTTGTATTTCCGGAAATAGTCACATTATGTAGGATGGCATTACCATAATTGGCAATGGCTCCTCCCGTTTCTGCTGAGTTATTATGTATGGTGCTATTGAAAATAAAAACTTGACCCAATGCCAGTGCGTCGGGATCAGTTCCATCACCCTCGACATAAATCGCTCCGCCCTGTAGCCCAGAACCGGCATCATTTCCTGTAAATTCACAATCGATGAAAAATGCCGTGGCATTGTCTTCCACATAGATGGCCGCTCCGTCGACTCCATTACCTCCTGTAAAGAGCACATTCTCGTAAAATACATTCGCCGTGGCTGTTGAGATGGTAAAAAGTCGTTCATTGACACTCACCTGATTAATGAGCACAAGGTTGTTGTCACTTATAATTTCTATTTGCTTGTCTATAACAATCTGACTTATCAAATCGACGGAAGACACGGCTGGGTCAAAAGTGACTACATCACCATCCACCGCATTTAATATGGCCTGTCTCAGCGAACCTGCACCACTGTCATTGCCATTGGAGACAATCAAACCCTGATCCTGAATAGCCGAAGATTCCACCCAGGTCGGTGTTGTTAATGCACCAAGGCTTCCATCCCATGTCCCATGGCTGTCACCCTTACTATGGTCAGCCACAACCTCGTCTGAAAACTGATCCATCCGATAATATGCCACAAGACCTGCTTCATTGCCCACGAGTGTCTCGAATATGTTCTGATTAATTTCAATATCTGTGAGTGCCTTGTCCCAGATTCGCACCTCATCCATTAACCCTGCGTACGTGGTACCAAGGGCAGGAAAATTTCCCAATTCATGGTCCCAAACCGTAAATTCTCCTGATGCAATAGCCAAATCCCCTCCCGGAGTATAGTTGGCGTCTAGATTACCATCCACATATATGTTTATTTCCGTGCCGTTTGAAGTAACAGCCACATAATGCCAGAAGTCATCATTCACGGCAGTCACCCCAGCAATAAAATCAGAAGTTAAGCCTTCATCATTCGTTGCGTTGTAATCAATTTGTCCCGTCGCATTTATGACAATCCCTCCTTCTCCAGCCGTAGCTTCGTGAAAATAAAGAACAGGAACACTTGCTGCAGTTGTTTTAATCCAAAATTCATAGCTAAAATTCCCATCAAGATTGAAAGGAGTTGAGAGCACCACTAAATCATCATCACCATCAAAATCCAGAGCATTTCCGGGCTTTTCGATATTTCCGGCCCATTTGAAGTTAGATTCCGAGCTAGCACCCACTTTCACTGCCTGAACACGCCAAAAAGATGCATAATCCGAACTCAGCGGTTCAGTTGTAAAGGTTGTTATATCTAGATCCAACTGACCAGAGTAGTCGGACCAATTGGCGGCATCACTGCTCTCTTGTATGATAAAGCCAGTCTCATCCGTAGCATTATCCGTCCAGGTAAATGTGACAGTGCCATCGCCATTCTCAAGAGCAAAAAAATCTGTAGGAGGCAAAGGTGGTGTAGCTGCAGCGGTCGTAAATGTTACAGGATTGTTTGTAGCAGTATTTTTATTGTAAGTATCAAATCCAACTGGCCCGTTTACCTCGACCACCGCCACGATATATTCTGTGCCCGGGTTAAGGTTTGACGTGGATACGGCATTGCCATATCCATTGTAAACCGCAGAAAACCCATTGTCGGTTGGTGAGCCCAGTCCATATTGGTTTTCAGGATCTGCATATAAGAAGGTTTCATCCACCACGTCAGGGAAACCAGAGTTTCCTTCTGCGATCAGAACAACACTTCTATCTCCACTTCCTTTAGTCCATGTAATATCAGCAGTGGTTTCCTGAACGTCGAAAACGATTATGCTTGAAGACTGTGTAGTTGGTACCGCAGGAGTATGATCAACGAAACCAGAGGTGACAAAATTGGAGGTTGCTCCCGTAAGGGCAAACCCATTTAATGAGCCTCCAAACCCGTTAATTGACGCATCCGTAACAACAGAAACTCCAGTGTTGTCTCCTTCTGACTCTCCATCGTCAAATTGATAAGAAGCAACTGCATTGCTCACGTATGGGTGTATGTTCAAATCAATGCTGTACATATTGCTAAGAATGGTGAGGCCATCCAAATGAGTGTTCCATATTCTTAGCTGATCTATAGCACCGTCGAGATAATTACAATCACATGAATACCCTTGTTTACCAATAAACATTGGTTGATTGTCTGAAAAATCAGCTGGGCTTGAGACAGTAGTGAAAGTTTTTTCTCCATCAAAAACACCATCGAGATAAAAAGAGACTGTATTATCTGCTGCATTGTAAGACACTGCCACATGATGCCATTCTCCTATCGATACATCTGTGTTGCTCAGTTGCCACTCGTTGTTGACGCCATCTGCAAGACTTAGTGCGATCTTTTGTGATTGAATTTGGAAAGCATAGACGGTAGGAGAATTTGCACCATTACCATCCCCTTTTGATACAATCGTCTCTAAGTCATTGTCATCCAGATACACCCAGGCTTCTATTGCAAAGTCTGTTGTAACGAGGTTCAATGCATCATCATGGCTTACTGATATAAAATCATCTGTTCCATCAAAATCCATCGCATTATTGAAGTATTCTTCTATAAAAGGCTCAAATCCGTCCACCCATGAAGTGTTTTGATCCATGCCTATAGCAAGAGGACCTTCTAAGCCACCAACTAGATCGTAAGTAGAAGTATTGCCCGGACCTTCATCAAAATGGAAATAGGAGAGCAGGCCATTTTCGCTTCCGTCCAGAGTTTTATTCATGTCCTCCTGAATCTCGGCCTGCGTTCTGGCTATATCCCATATTCTGACTTCATCTATAGAACCTAAGAACATCTCTCCACTATTCGTGTCTCCTCCTATGAGGAGTTGTGTTCCACTAAGGGTGGCAGATGAAGCATCTGCACCGAGTAAAACGCCTTCTCCGTTTACATAAAGCTCAAAAGTGTTAGTGCCATTGTGATAAACCGCAGCGACATGGGTCCATTGGTTTTCAGGAAATGTACTAGGGTCCGAACCAACATTGTAAACGGTTAATTGGTCATTGAGCAGGCCTAACCAGGGTGAATCGTTTTCAAACTCAAGGATCGTTTGATATCCGGTATCGCCTCCGCCAGGATAATAAACCCATGCCTCAAGCGAAAAATCCCCTGTCGGAGCTGCCTGGCTGGCTATGGTTACATGGTCATCTACTCCATCAAAAGATAAAGCATAGGCACCTCTGTTACCTGCTGCATCGTTATATGCTTCGAAATTATCTATTATAATATCAGAGTCACCAAAGTCATTATACACAATTCTGATAGGGCCGGTATATGCCCCAGCAAAGTCATATGTGAAACGCTCAAATGTTTCGGAGAAGCTTGTGACTGTAGCTTCGAGTTGATCAAAAGTGGATCCACCATCCGATGAGGTATATATATCATAAACTGCACCCACAGAATTAAAAGTATTGGCTCGGTGCTCAAAAGCAATTGAAACAATATCCGTGAGTTCCGGTGTAGTTAGGTGATTGCCTACGCCAATAGGAATCAATGCTGCATCACCTGTTTCACCAAATGACTTAAATGAATCATTTACAGAAACTGCATTTTGTGAAGTCCAATCACCTGAGGTTAAGAAGTAGGTGGATTGTGGGGAAATGTCCAGACCCGAATCAAAATCCTCGGATATGTCTGCCACAGCACTTCCTGTGCCCTCTACGATATCAAAGTACCCTGATGTAAAGACCGCTTCTAAATCAAAGTCAGAAACTCGCATCACATAACTTCCAGTCGCATAAGTCGATCCTTCAATAAACCAGACAAACTCCGGAATTTCGGAATCAAAAGTTGTTGAGCCTATTGTCATCCAATTCGTTTCGTCTTCGGAGATTTCGAAATAGACGTCTTCTCCATTCACAAAACCTGAAGAATTAAACGTAATTGTGATATCTGAGTCTTGCTCCAAGGATTCGCCTCCAGTAGGGTTGGTCAGTTCTATAAACTTAGCCGACGCATTAGGGTCATAAAACTGAGAGGTTCCAAAATCATCAGTTGTAACAGTTGCCGTCAGCTCAGATGGGTCCAATATGTCATCGAAACTTCCCGTAACTGACCAGTTAGAAACACCGGTACCAACAGTTACACTGCCCCTTGGTGTTTGCCCTTGTGTTCCTGAGGCATCTACACCATATACATGAATAGTTGCCGGGCCGGTAGCATCTGTACCTATAGTACCATCTACTGTTGTTGTTCCCACAAAGTCAATGGTCGGTGGCGCTTGGCCTCCATCTGCTCCATCCAGTAGCTCTATGCCTGATGCATTCTCATAAATTTCGTTGTTAGTAATCTGAGCGTAGAGGTAAGAATCACCATTCAACTGAACGGCCGGTCCATTGTTATAGGCAATAATGTTTTCATCTCCTGATTCACCACCAATTATAATTGGATCATTAAAAGACGGGTTAGGTATTCCCGTGCTACTCTCTGAGTTGATACCACTACCATTTGGAAACTGGCTCAAAGACGAGCTCGCGCCTATGTAGTTAGCTCGGATCACCAATTGGTTGTTATGATTGAACGGACTTTGAAGGACGATACCTGCTGTGGTATTACCGGCAATAATATTGGTCTGTACAAATCCTTCCCCTCCGGCATAAATCCCTACATCGTTAGGTAGAGAAGATGCTTGATCTGTATTAAGTCCTATGATGTTATTTTCGATTATGTTAGTGCCATAACCAATAGCCAGCCCTATTCCCGTGTTAGCAGAAATAATATTGTTGGCTATGTAGGCATTAGACACTTCGGCACTTAACGAAACAAGGTCAATACCGGTACCATTTGGCTCAGCCAAATATCCTGCAGCATCTGTACCTATGTTATTGTCTTGAATAGTCAGTCCGTTAGAATACTGGAAAAAGATACCCGTAGTGTTACCGGAAATAACATTACCAGAAACGCTGGAATGACCGATCACAACATTGTTGACCGTTCCCGCATCAGAATAGATTCCGTAATCAAACCCTTGGATTTTCATGCCAAATATTTCTACATCATCTCCTCCTACGTTCAATCCGGAAAAAAGTGCGCTTTGACCATCAATAACGATCATCTGATCCAAGCCGCGATCCCAGCCCGGTTGTGAGGAACCCTCGATTGTTATTTTATATCCATTGGTGTTGGCAACCGATGGTAAGTCAGCTGTAGGGAATATTGTCCATGTCATGCCCGTACCATCTCCTGTAAGGTTAAATGTGATCGTGGCGTCAGAAGTGGCATCATTGGCCAGAAGAATAGCTTCTCTCAATGATCCCGCGGGAGGTGTAACATCATCATCGGCAGTGGTAGTCACCTCGAAGGTAGTGGTAGAAGCGCCTGCCAATGTTCCATCCGAAGCAAAGTCATCGATAACTATGTCAGAGTCACCAGCCCCATTACCAATGATTTGTATAGGACCTGTGTATGGGCCTGCGAAAGTATGAGAGAATTCCTGATAAGTACCCGTCAAATCACTAGCTGTTCCCAGGTAATTCGTAAAAGTAGAGCCGCCATCATCGGAAGCATATACATCGAAAACTGCACCATCGGAATTTACCGTATGCACTCTATATTGGAAAGAGATGGTATTGGCGTTTTCAAGTGTTGGCGTTTCTGCAAAATTGGTAGCACCCGAATTAATTCTCAATGCTCCTTCAAACCCTTGATACCCAAAAGCGGGATTGTCTTCCCAGGAAGCTCCGTTTGTTATCCACTCAGGTGGCAAACCGGATACAAAGTCTTCAAAGAAATTGCTCACCGCGCCATTCACCGTAAATGGATTGGTGCTGACAGCATCAATATTTCTCGTGTTGTTTACTAAAAAGATGAATAACTCTGGCCCAGCAACGTCAGACACCCAGTCGAAACTTCCACTGAACATCCCGGAAGTACCAGAGGTAATTAGCGTACCCGGCAAATCATGAGCCCAAAACTCTCCGTCAAAGAAACCTGTGGCCACATAAATTTCTATTTCCTCATCAGTCTGGAAGTTTTCCTCGCTCCAGCTGATCGTTACGGTTTGTCCCAGATCATACTCCTCCCCCAATGATGGAGAAATATCATAAAATAAAGCATCATCAATAGAAAATGTCCCATCACTTCTGTCACTTACTGCTTTGGTAATGTTTTCAACATCTACCTCCAAATCAGAGCCGCTAAAGCTGGCTTGCCAGGTGAATGTGCCATTCAAGTCAGCCACTGTTACGCTTGGGTCTGAAACAACTGACACTCCAAAACCATCAAAAATACCAATCGCCATTTCATCTGTAGGGTCACCTCCGTTATCATCCCAAGTTATGGTGATATAATCCCCTAAAACAAAGCTTTCCCCACCATTTGGAGATGTCACCGTGACACTGGCCGATTCAACCGCTGTGGCAACTATATTGAAAGTATAAGGATTCTCATCACTGTCATCATTGGGAATAATGACATCAGTGCTGAATGTTCCCGCTATGGTTGGCGCAAACTCCACCTGAAAAGTAGTATTTCCTCCACCTGTTACGGATGCATCAGGCTGAAGCGCGACGCTATATTCTCCATCTCCATCCAATATAATTCCTGAACTGAGATCAAGGCTTGCATCACCGGTATTGTTTATAGTAAATGTTCTGATAAAGGTAGAAGCTGTTGGTATAGTACCTAAATCCGTGTGATCTGCTATATCCGGGGTATTGTCTCCATCTACGATTTCAACTCCATTACCTATTACTTCTATTTCCGGTGCTGGCAAGACCTCCTGAGAGTCGCCGCTAATTGTCCAAAAATTTGGTGAGTTTGTTAAAGCATCTCTTGATGTCAGACCCGAAGCAGAATACTCCATCCCTATTGCACCAAGGGTGATCGTTGTTGGAATTTGGGCTTCTCCACCCTCAAGTGTGGACCAGCCCGCTAGAGCTGCGTCATAATTTGCGACGGAAAGGCCCGAATTGTCAAGCATGCTAGTCATGTCGGTAACAGAACTGATATCCCATGCACTCAAATCCCGATCAAACAAAGGAGCAGTATTGAAAACATTGTCCATTGTTGAAACCAGACTTACATCCCAACCACTTATATCTTGATTGAAAAGATCCGCCCCCTGGAACATTCGAGACATATTAGTGAGACTAGAAGTGACCCATGTTGTAATATCCGAGTCAAAAGCATTTGCGTCTCTAAACATCTGATCCATTCGAGTCACCTTGGAAACATCCCAACTACTAAGGTCCTGATCGAATAGAAAGGATTGATTGAACATTCCTTCCATCTGAGTGACATTGGAAACATCCCAGCCACCAATATTCTGGTTGAAGATGCTTGTGTGACTGAATGTTCGGCTCATATTGAGAACATTAGATGTAATCCAACCACTTATATTTCCATTGAAAACCGGGTTTACATAAAACAAGTAGCTCATATCAGTAACATTAGATACATCCCAAGAACTGATATCTCCATCGAACTGTGAACTACTAAACATAAAGCTGATATCAGTTACAGTACTGACATCCCAACCACTGAAATCTCCACTGAAATTCATGTTCGTGGCTCTGAACATCTGGCTCATATTTGTGACACCCGAAAGATCTGGATAGTCCGTTGCTGCCATATCGAGGTTCGAACATCCCATAAATGCCAGCTGCATAGACTCCCAGGCAATATCCCCCCACTGCTCGATAGTCAGGATTTTGTCTTTATCCGCAGCACTGTTAGCAAAATATATGGCCGGAAACTGCCCACTAATCTCTATGAAATAGTCGCTACCATCTTCAAGGCCTGAAAGAACCGCATCTCCAGTTTGAGAGCTTAGTGAACCTTCCAAAGTACCCGGGTTTGTGATGTTTGTCCAGGATACGTCATAGTTATATGAGTGACTTCCCGTATTGGTAGGGATAGTGATCGTTCCTTCCATGGCTGTCCATGTGGTGACGAATGGATTTGAAACCACAAGAAGAGTCTCATAATAAAAATCATCCACCAAAAGCTGGCTTCCTCCATCAACCTCTACCCTAATAAAGCCTGTGAACGGAGTATCAAAGTCAACTGCTTTAGGTTCATAGTTTAAACTTGAGGTTGTCGAATACAAGATGGTATTATCAAAGGTGACGCCATCAGCAGATGTTACTATTTTGATATTGGTGGGTCCTCCATCAGTAGATCTCCATTGGAACCCCACTCTGGTTACGTCAAACAATTCCAGTGTTTGAAAATGGTCTCCTCCATCAGCCAACTGCATGGCATGGCCGGTTCCTCCCAAAGGAAATCCAGACTGATCAGTTACACGAGCGTTGCTTAAGGTTAGTGTTCCCGTTGTGAAACTAAATGTGCCGGTCTGTAGAGTGTTTGGTGTTCCACTAAAACCATCAAAGCTTTGTGTTGTCAAGGTGTTGCCACTTACAGAAACACCAGTAGTAAACTTTCCACCTTCAACAAGCGAATAGCTCCCCCCTGCATCGGCCACAAAGTAAACATTGTAGGTGTTTTCGGAAGTAAGAGACTGATCTTGTGGTCCAAAGTTATTCTCACCTATAGTGAAGGAAACAGAACCATCCACAAAGGAAACAACACCATAAAATTCAGCGGCTACATCAAACTCATCGGTTCCAGAAAGAACTTGAGTTTCGGTAGGTACTGTCTCGGACTGAGTAATGACAAAATATATATCTGAAGTCAGGTCAACTGACAGATCTACACCGACTGTTGTTGGGTTAGGCAGGATATCTGAAACAGTCAAGACAGGATTTGATGCCGGGTCTGTCAATGTAAAAGTTACTGGCGCAGATTGACAACCGGTAGCTATCTCAGTAATAACAAGGGTATAATTGCCTGCAGCGAGCCCATCCACTGTCTGAGTTGTTGAGCCATCTGGGTTTGAGCCATTGCCAGGATCGTTAAAGTCTATCAGTGATGTAGAGGTGCCAGATCCGAAATACCACTGAAAGGAGTAGTCTTCGGGGTTGCCTCCTGTTGCAATAGACGCATCTAATTCACCATCATTATTGCCTGCCGTACTTGGGCTCAAGATTGAAACCGCTCCTCCATTAATTGTTGGGGGAGCGGGCGTGTTATCAATGAAAATACCGGATATGCTATTGTAACAACCAGTATCATCATTGGTCACATCAATAGTATAGTTACCACTGGCCAGACCAGTGACCGTTCCGCTTGCCGCCCCACCAGACACAGGGCTTCCTGCAAATAGCTCAGGACCTCCTCCGTCTAAATAGACACTCACAGTATAAGATGTAGGTGCTAGCGACGATGATATTGTAAATGAGATTTCACCATTATCAGAGATACAAGATGTATTAGGAGTTGTGGTCGGGCTGATAACTGGCACGTCCGTATTGTCAAAAACCTCGAACGGCCCTGGGAGTATGTTTGACTGCTGTCCCGACAGCTCAACATAAATATTGGTATAAACTCCAATAGCAAGAAAATCTATAAGTAATTCTCCTGAACCATCTGAAACCAGACTTTCCGAAGGCTGGGGTGTAGATTCAAAGTCATAATACACGTCATAAGAAGTGCTGAACAGTAAACCTCCGATTGTTATTGCTCCAAATGGCGATACACAGTCTGTAGCATCTTGTGTAATAACATGCGCGATGCTTGGTGCATTAATCGTGAAACTTCCACTTTCATCTACCTCACTTCCGTCTAAGTTTTTGACTCTTATGACCGCACCTGAGCCAACCGGCCCGTCTACAACCCAATTGAAGGTAGAACTGCCTGCCGATCCATAAAAACTAAAGGCATTACCAGTTTCAATAACAGTTTCAGTTGAGCCTGCATCGGTGACCACACTGATCTCCGCAGTATTTGCTGCTAATCCGCTTCTTGACCAAGCAATCGTTAGTGTCTCTCCAACTTCAACAATTTCGCCTCCGGTTGGTTGAGTGACCGTAATTGATTGTGCCTGAGTAGCAAAACTCCACGCGGTAAGTAGCGTAATGGCGGCAATTGATTTTCCTGATAAGTTCATGATAGCTCCTTGCGGTATTGTAATAGAATATGTCTCGTTATAGCTGAGTTGGGTCGGAGTGAACGTAACTGTGGTTCCAGAAAAGTTAACAGCGGCGGCAACATCAAATTGTTCCACAATATTATCATCTTGAGTTCTAATTGCAATATTTCCAGCGCCTGCTTGGACGTTTTGGTCGAAAATTACCGTGATTGTGGTATTAGGCTCTACTTCCGTGGCTCCAGGTAGAGGGGTTTGACTGACAATCTGTGGGGCAAGGCCTAACGCTCCGGAAGGAACCCAATCGGCTCCCTGATCCATATTGACCAGTACTCCGTTGTTGTCAAGGCTGAGATCGAAAAGGGTTTCTCCCTCTCCTTCATCAAACCTGTAATAGGCCGCCAAATCGTCTGATACTATTTGCGGGTGACCTGTGAGGTCATTGGTGAGCATATAGGATTGAATGTCCACTTGAGCAACGGCTTCTTTCCAAATTCGAAATTCATCGATTTGGCCATTCCAGTGGTTTCCGGCCGTAGCAATATTTACATTCTCAGCAAGGTAAAAATTAGCTCCTGCAAGGTTAGCTGTTGAAGCCGGGATGGTTCCTGAATACTCCAAAATCACCTCTTCCCCGTTGACATAGGCCGTCAACCTGTTCGAGTTGCCTGTTTGGTTTCCGTCATAAACCATGGCAAGGTGAAACCATCCGTCTTCGGAGACATATTGCGAGTAATCAAATCTTCCATAGGCATTGGAGCCATTATGGACATAGAGGTACATATACCCATCACTCCATGTGCGAGCGCGTATCATTTGAGTAGTCGATAGAATCTGACCGAACATGCCGCCAGTAACATCAAGTGACTCTTGTTTAAACCAGCCTTCAATAGTGAATTGATCCGTGTTGGATAATTCGTTGATCGGATTGATCACCACATGGTCATTTGATCCATCAAAATCCAGCGCTGTACCACTATCTGCCACGTCAGGATATCCAAAACCCTCCAGCTGAATTATGAAGACTGATTCGTCCGTGTCATCATTGTTGATGGTAATGGTCTCAGAAATTGCACCAGAAATACCAGGAATGAATTGCACTGTAAAATGCTCTGCTGATTGCCCGCTGATCGGTGTAGAACTAATGTTAGAAACGGCAAAATGTGCCGGAGAACCAGTGATGCTCGAAATATTGAGCTCACCAAAGCCTGTGTTCTCCACGTCCACCTGCTCGGTGGAACCACTCTGACTGACAAAAGACCAACCAAGGTCAATCGTCCCGCTGTTGCCAACAGGGTCCCCAGCGTATTTTACGTTGATTTCAGGAGCGAGTGTGGCTGAAATAAACTCAGAAGTGGCAGTTGAACTAGAAGCAGCCACAACGAGCTCATCATTTACAGATAAACTTAAGCTCCCAAAGCTCCATGATCCAGCAACTACACTAACTGAGTCAACAAAAGTTTGGGGTTGTCCTGACCCATCACCTAAATACAAATGTATAATCTCTCCATTGTTGCCTGTTCCGGAAACGGTGGAGCTAGTAAGGGATGTAATGGCTGGTTCGGTAACAGAAGCATTAGCTCCATTCATTACGATTCCAGCAGTATTTCCAAAAATCGAATTGGCTGTAATTCGAACTCCCTCTGTATCAATCGGGCCATCGAGCTCGAAAAATACTGCCTCCCCTGTGGCGTTGGTTATGGTATTTCCGTATGACGGAAGTCCACCGATAACGACGTTCGAATAATTACTTAGGTCATCAAGATAAATTCCTATTCCTATAGGGTGTGAATCACCATCCACATCTGTGCCTATAATGTTGCCTTGAATAGCAATATTCGATGTTCCGAATATATTATTCACAATTGCCTTATCCTGAATGTTGGCTATGTAGTTTCCTACGATCACAACATTACTTGTGTTAATGACAATTCCATCACTAATACCCGAAGTAGTAGGCGCGGCTTCTTTTGCATCCTTGTCCAACCCTATCACATTATATTCGATTTTAGCAAAGTTGTTTATCCCATCCAGGTCAATGGCCGAGCCAGAATAATTTCCGATTACATTTCCACCAATAGAAACTGAATCTACAAAACTACCAATCGATATTGCCGAGCCCGTTAGCTGAACTGACGTGCCCAAGCCCGTATGATTAAACCCAAAATAGTTGGCCTCAATACTCACATTGGAGCCATCTTGGATATTCAAAACTTCGTCAGTAGATCCATTGCCATTTGGACCGAAAATGTTGTCTCCGATACTTAGTTTATTTGTTTGGCCAGTTCCCGTGTTTGCTGTTGAGATTGCAGAGTTGAGTGCTCCGATAAATCTCAGGTTGTGAATGGATATGTTGTCCAGTCCTGAATTTGACTGAATCGGCAGAATCCTGTTTTCAGAGGCTCCATTAATAGTTACCACCTTACCATTATCAAAATCAAATCCTTCCTGAGTCTGACCATCCAGCTCGAACGAAGACTGCATCAATGGAAGCTCTGATGCCAGGTCGATTTGCCAGGGGCCACCTCCACCCAGACTAAAATCAACAAAGAACCCCTGATCATCTATGGTATTGGACAGTTCCAGGGCTTTCCTAAGTGAGCCATCACCAGAATCCTCTGTGATATTCACCTCGTAATATCCGGCTGTACCCATCTCTGAGGTTCCGTCGGTTGTTGTTGTCAGGGTCGCGGAGTATGAATTGGATGTGAATGTGCCTGTATAGCTAAACCTCTTTGTTCCAGCATCGTCAAACACCGTGGTTTTTCCAAGATAAGTTATGCCTTGCTTTAAATCACAAGCATCTGTGGACTCATAGATATGGATTTCAGAACCTACAGCTACCGCTGGATCAACAATTCCTGATATTTCCGTTGGTGATATACTTTCAATGGTAGGTCTGACGATATCATTGTGTGGAGTTGAAGCGATATTGTTCAAATCGAATCCGCCTCCTTCATTGCAAGACATTGAGTTTCCAATAATCTTGTTTCTCAATGTAGTGCTACCCGTGACACGTACTCCATAATGGCTGGCCGTTGTTCCATTATAAAAAATAATGTTTCCTTCTCCTGCATTCTCTCCTCCAATTTGGTTGTCTGAAGCACCATCTGGCAACACGATTCCTGACTCCAGATTACCCAAATCATTGTCCGCAAAATCCCGTCCGATGTAATTGGATTGAATCACATTTGAACTTCCCTCCAATAGTATCCCAACGTTATTCTGAACTACCACATTCTCACCACCAATTTTTCCAAAGGTGTTGTTGTCTCCTTCTATGATTACTCCTTCGTTCAGACCTTGGGTAAATCCCTGTATTTTGAAACCATAGATCTCAACATTGGCTCCTGTAGCCCCAATTCTGAATGCTGCACCATCTGCGGTGGAAGAAAGACTGGTTCCGTCAATGACAATCAGTTTGTCCGAGCTCAAACTCCAGTCGGTAGCGGTTGTTGCATCAATCACCATTCCTTTGTCGGTGGTGATGACAGGAAGGACTCCTTCACTATCATCAATATTGATAACATCTCCACCCGTCAATGAAAATGTAATGGTTTCCTTATTGCCACTGGCATTGGCATTGATCATGGCCTGACGCAGTGAGCCCGGCCCTGAGGTGTTGGTGTTTGTGACCAGATATGGTAATGTAGCTGTAGTGGCCGTTATTGTAGTAGGCTGTATTGGCCGATTAGCAGTCCCATCATAAGTTAGCAGGTAGATATCATAGTTAGTGGAAGCAGATAACCCTGACACGGTTTCATTATAAAATGTGGAAGCATCTGTCACGGTAATAATACCTGCAGCATCCCCCACGGTTCCGATATCATCCAAAGCCGGAGCACTGGATGGGTTAGCCAATATTGAATATGCCACCTGCGAGCTACCTTCATTGAGCTGAACATTTATATCAAAGCCATCTATGGTTTCAGTGTCGGCTGTTGGGTAAATCCCTTCAAATATGGGCGGAAAAACATCTGCTGCCCATGCGTCTGATAAAACATAACTAACACTCCCGTTCAGAGTTCCGTCATTTGACCCTGCCACATCGATAGCGTCTCCTAAGGAACTGCTGAAAGTATAGGATGCAACTAAATTTGGGTCAGAAGTGATTGAATTGTAGGCATTTGTCACAATATCTCCCTGTGATCTCTCAACATTCCATATCCTCACCTCATCAATCAACCCATGGAAGTTTCTCGATGCAAATTCGCTTTGATCCCAGGAACCTATAAAAATATTCCGAACTGAGGTGGCAGGTTGACTTTCAGGGTTGCTATGTACGAGTTCCCCATTGATATAGACCCTGGCATCTGTCCCACCGTAGGTCAATGCTACATGAGTCCAAACATTTGCCGCAATGCTACCGCAATTGGCTTGTGCCCCTCCTCCTAAATTATAGCGCAGTGTAGATCCATCCAGCCAAAGCACCATTTGATCATTAAATTTGGAAACAATCCCTTGCGCAGAAGCCGAACCATCAGGCTTTATCCAGGCCTCTACTGTGAAGTTTCCGGAGAAGTCCAGCTGTGCAGCGTGTGGCACTTCGACATAGCCGGCACCATCAAAACTCAGTGCATTGTTATCGTTGGTTGTCCCCGGGGTTGCTGCGGCTTTCTGAAAATCAACATCATCCAAATCCGAATCAGCACCATCTGGCTTTCTGGAGACGGATTCATCCGCTGTGCCAGAAGATGCTCCATTGGGCGCCTGACCACTTGTACCACCTAAATCAACACGATCTATCTCAGAGCCATTTCGTAACACTACATCCACGTTGTTGACCAAGGTGCTGCTCCCATCGGGGTTTCCAAGAATAATATAATCCCCTACTTCTGAGTTTGAGATCGTTCCTGATCCAGAGGTGAAATAGGTTACAACATCGAAGGCCCCAGTACTCGTAAGGTCGCCAGAAAATCGAAGAGTGGATCCATCGTCTTCATAGATTTCCAATGACCACCCTGTGGTAAAATCCAAGCCAGCTTCTCCTACATATAGCTCTACATACTGATCAATATCCGAAACAGTTCCTCCTCCATCTGTGCCATCAAAGCCGTTTGTACTCCAATCTGTCGCCGGATCTGTTACTACTTCGTTGATTTTGACATTGAAAGCCGGTATAGTAAAAGCCCCTGAAGCCGTCCATTCCGTGCCAGCCATATTGGTTAAGGTTCCGTCCAAACCATTCCCGGTTAGGTCGGGAAGCACAGTTCCTGAAGTTTCGTCAAAACGATAGTAAGCAATCAAACCTTGTTCATTACCGGTGACGGCTGCAAACTGATTGGTTTGTATTTCACCGATGGTTCGCTCGTCATCCCATATCCTAACTTCATCTATTGACCCTTCTAAACTAAATGCTGTTCCA
>JBDUYP010000006.1:0-9799 GCA_039944535.1 Cyclobacteriaceae bacterium | reverse complement strand
AGGGACAGCAGATGGTAGTGGTTATTGGCGTTTTGGCGATGGCTGGGGAGATCAGAATGTAGACACACAATATGATTGGGTAACGTGGGATTATTCTGGTGCCTATGCTCCAGCCCAAACACGACTGCCTGATGACTTGGTTAAACCTCCAGTTGGAGATTGGACTGTTTATAATGCAGATGTTGATCCGGCTGCTTTTGATCCTGCGTTTAGCGAATCCAATGGAGCGGGGACATTTGCTTATAGTACAATCTCGGATCCTGATGATGCAAGTAATAACCTGTTATCTATCAAAACAGATCCTACCGCAGACAAGGATAATATCCAGTTTAAACAGGCAACAGAAGCAGATGCTGTAACGGTAGTGCTAAAAGCCAAAACTGTCGATTTGGATAATAAAGGCTTATTATTCGATATCGATTTTCGAAGCACTGCATCTGCCCGGTTTGCCATCAAGGTGTTGAATGACGGCACCTACGATATAGACAAAGGCGGAGATGGCGTGGTTGCTGACAAAGGAGACTGGGGTTTTGATGCTACAGAGTGGAATATGTTTAGGGTTACTAAGGCAGCAGGTGTTGTTAATATTTATCTAAATGAAGAGTCAACACCAATTTTCTCCCTCACTACACCAGATGGTGTGGATGGTAGCGGCTACTGGCGTTTTGGCGATGGCTGGGGAGATCAGAATGTAGACACACAATATGACTGGGTAACATGGGATTATTCGGGAGCCTATGCTCCTGACCAGTCTAGATTGCCAGACGAACTTACCGGTACGGGTGAAGCGTCTACCCCAACACTTAAAACAATAGGCTCTCCTGATCCATTGTTTCAAGATATTGGGTTTGGTCCTGATTTTACCACTAATTCTTATGTGGTGAGTGGTAAAGATCTGACTGCAGATATCACGGTGACTCCTCCAACTAATTTTGAGGTTTCTATAGACGAATCAGTGTGGTTTACTACTGATAACCCACTTGTGTTGACACAAAGCAGTGGTGCGGTTGACCTGACCACAGTCTTTGTAAGATTAAACGCTTCTGCTGAGGGGGATTACTCTGGAGATATTATCAATGCTACAGAGGGAGGAGAACCTGTTACTGTAGCAGTGAGCGGTTCTGCTGTCGCACAGGTTCCAGAACTTTCTTTGATTGCAGAATTAAATGATTTTTCTCAAAACGTGAGCAACCCTTCGGCTGCACAGACTTACAGGGTTTCTGGAGTTAACCTCAAGGGTGCAATTACTGTAACTGCTACTGATAACTTCGAAGTTTCTACTGATGAAGGAACTACATGGGCAGCAACAGCGACTGTCACACCGGAAGTACGTACCATTACAAATGCAACAGTTTATGTGAGGCTAAATGCTTCGGCACTGGGCACATATAGCGGCAACATTGTTCATACAGCTACTGATGCCACAGAGGTTACGCTTGCGGTTTCTGGTGAGGTAATACCAGATCCGGGTATTACTGTTATGGGAGACTTTACGGCATTTGCAAATTCTATTGGCACAGCTTCAGAGTCGCAGAGTTATACCATAGCTGGTACCAACCTGGCGAGTGATATTGTCATTTCACTTCCTGATGGTTTCGAAATATCGTTCAACGATGAACTATGGCTCCCTTCACTTTCTCTTGAGCCACTAGAAGGTAACGTGGAGGAGATTACACTATTTATTCGATTAAATGGAGCAGCAGAGGGCACTTACAGTGGGGATGTTGTGCATGCAAGCGATGGTGTGGATGCCGTTTCAAAAGCTATAACTGGAACTACTGATGCCAATGTTTTGGCTACAGCAAGTGTATTGCCATCGTTGAATGTTTGGCCTAATCCATCATCCAATTATATAGTGATCGAAAGAGGTGATTGGTCAGATGCCGGCCAGGTGACTTTGTACAATCTATCAGGTAGTCGTGTTTCTGAATATTTGGTTAAGACGGGCACTGCCAAAATGGAGCTAGATATTCGGGCTTTACCTCAAGGGGTGTATTTGATTGAATATGTTAGTAATAACAATACGATCAAGATGAAATTCATAAAAGAATAAGAAACCGAATTGAGGTTGAGGGTTCTTCCTGTTCAAGGAAGAACCCTTTTTTGAAAACGTATTGCGCTACATGCCCAAAGTCGGGAGTGGCTAACGAGCCATTAAAAAATACAGTACAGCTACTATTGAAGATTGGTGTCCAAACCGAAAAAAACTAATCAATGAATCTTTTTCAGAAATTATTTCTTGGATTGTTACTGCTTTCGTTCACCAACTATGGAGTGGGGCAGAGTTTGGCTTTTCCCGGAGCTGAGGGGTTTGGTAAGTTCACTACAGGGGGGCGTGGAGGCGAGGTTATTGTAGTGAGTAATCTCAATGACTCTGGCGATGGTAGCCTACGCGAAGCATTGCGTAAAAAGTATCCAAGAATCGTGGTTTTTTCTGTTTCAGGTATCATTGAACTAGAGTCCGATTTGGATATAAATCATGGAGATCTCACCATAGCTGGTCAGAGTGCTCCTGGTGATGGCATAGTTCTCAAAAATTATCCATTAAAAGTAAAGGGTGATAATGTGATTGTTCGTTACATCCGCTCGCGCATGGGAGATGAGAGAGCTGTGGAGGATGACGCCATTAGCGTGACAAACCATAAGAATGTAATTATTGACCACTGCTCGTTTAGTTGGGGAACCGATGAATGTGCTACCTTTTATGACAATGAAAACCTTACCGTGCAGTATTGTATTGTTTCGGAGAGTTTAAATAAATCTGTTCATAAAAAAGGTGAACATGGTTATGGGGGCATTTGGGGAGGGAAAAATGCTTCTTTCCACCACAACCTTTTCGCCCATCACAAAAGTAGAAACCCAAGGTTTCATGGTGCCAGGTATCACCATCAGCCGGAGTTGGAGATTGTGGATTTTAGAAACAATGTCATTTACAACTGGCAATCCAACAATTCTTACGGAGGAGAGGAAGGCAATCACAATATTGTGGGTAATTATTACAAGGCTGGTCCAGGAACACGTAGTAAAGAGGATAAAATCCTCGATCCATATTCCCCATATGGGAGATTTTATTTGAGCCAAAACATCCTGCACGGAAGTGATAATGTGAATGAGGACAATTGGAAGGGAGTCAATATTGACAATGAGTTGATAGTTTCGATCAAACTCGACGAACCTATAGAAGTGGAGAGCCTGCCCACTGAGAAACCAAAGGAAGCTTTTGCGTCAGTTCTCGAAAAAGCTGGAGCCAGTTTTTGTCGAGACATTATTGATAAGAGAATTATAGAAGAAGTTCGTAAAGGGGAAGCCAGTTTCGGCAGTGGAATAATCGATACACAATCTCAGGTAGGCGGATATCCGAAATATAAATCGAAAAAAGCACTAAAAGATTCTGATATGGACGGCATGCCGGATATGTGGGAGAAAAAAAAAGGCTTAAATGCCGAAATTAAAGATGACTCATCCTTTACTCTGAGCGACGATTATACGAATATAGAAGTATATCTAAATGGGCTTGTTGAGGGATAATTGTCAGTTTGTTTGTTTTATTCTCCTGCTATTGGTTTTGGCAGGAGAATCTATTGCCCAAATTGAAGTAATTCCAAGAGATACTACCTATACGCTAAGAAGTACGCTGGCCAAGGTTCTGAAATACCATAAAGAAGTAGTGGTATCTGCCGTGCATTCCAATCCTTCTGAGAATATTCAGGAGGAATTAGAAATGGCCTACAAGACTGTAGGAAATCGCAAGCTGACCTTCAATTTGTTTTATCCCAATGAAACGCCAAAAGGAGGTGTACCGATTCTTGTAATGGTTCATGGAGGTGGATGGAAATCGGGCGATAAATCGTTGATGACCCCAATGGCCGAGAAATTTGCTGAAGCTGGATATGTGGTTGTAGCTCCCGAATACAGGTTATCGCCAGAGGCTCGGTACCCAAGTGCAGTACTTGATGTTTTTGATATGACAGAATGGGCTGAGAAGAACGGAAAAAAATACGGAGGCAGCTCCAATGAGATGATTATTCTTGGATTCTCAGCTGGAGGTCAGCTGGCCGCCTTAATTGGTAACACTTACCATAAAGATATTTTTAGAATAAATAAAGTAAACAAAAGAGCTCCGTTTAAGGCCATCGTTGATGTGGACGGTGTTTTGGCTTTTCATCACCATGACTCTAAAGAGGGCAAAGTGGCCGGAGAATGGCTGGGTGGTGATTATAATGAAGTAACCGATGCATGGGAGGACGCTTCCGCTCTTAATCATGTAGATGCTACCTCGCCTCCGTCGCTTTTTTTAGCCAGTATGTATCCAAGGTTTTTGGCAGGCCGACAGGAGTATATGGAGGTACTTCAGCAAAATGATATTTACACTGAGGCTCAGTTTTTTGAGAACGCACCGCATTCATTTTGGCTTTTGAATCCTTGGTTCGAACCAACAGTGCAATGCACGTTGAATTTTTTAGACAAAGTATTAAGCAAATAAATTTATTAAGAGGAAATGAATAAGATGAGGGGAGTAGTGGCGATTATGACGATGGTGGTAATCGTTCTGACGATGGGTTGTGGTGAAGATGAAGCAGGAAACATCTTGGCTCAGAAAATAGCAATTCAGGGTTTGTTTATAAATGATGGTGGCTCTAGTCAGATGACTGCTGTCATCACACCAACGAATGCCAGCAATCAAGAAGTTATATGGACCGTTTCAGATGAAAGTATAGCAACTATCTCAACAGCAGGACTTCTCACGGCCATAGAAAACGGAACCGTGATTGTGACTGCAACAGCGCAAGACCAGTCAGGCGTATCTGCCAGCCGTTCAATTGGAGTTTTAGGTATTGAAGACCCTGTAGATCCTCCGATTTTGGTTCAATCAATCAGTATTTCAGGATCAGACATTACCAATGGGCTAGGCCAGCAACTAACAGTCGATGTTTTACCGGCTAATGCAGATGTTCAGGAAGTTACATGGTCTGTTTCTGACGAATCAGTTGCTACTGTCTCAGCCGGTGGGTACCTCTCACCTTTGTTGAATGGGGCGGTTACTGTCACAGCCACAGCCACAGATGGCTCTGAGGTAACAAGCCAACTCGTAATCAATATCGATGGCATAAATGAGGAAATTGAAGGTACAGTGGTCAATACTTCTCAAGAAATACTTTCGGCACTTGCCAATGCGGTAGCAGGAGAAAAAATCTATGTTAGAGGAGGAAATTACACATTTGGTTCTTCTATTAAAGTAGGCCGCAGTGGAACCAGTTCAAATGTTATCACACTTTTGGCTTATCCAAATGATGCTGAAAGACCAACGCTTGACTTCTCTTCTATGAGTGAGAATAGTTCCAATAGAGGAGTGTCGCTCTCCGGAAATTATTGGCATATTAAAGGCATTGATTTCTTTAATGCAGGGGATAATGGACTTTTTATTAGTGGAAGCAACAATACCATTGAGTTTTGCACATTTTATGAGAATTCAGATACCGGACTTCAGATTGGCAATGGAGGCGCCAACAATACTGTGGTCAATTGCGATTCTTATTTCAATGCCGATTCATCAATTGAAAACGCTGATGGTTTTGCTTGTAAGCTGGATGCTGGTACTGATAATAAATTTATTGGTTGTAGAGCGTGGAACAATCTAGATGATGGATGGGATGGTTACTTGAGAGGGACGGATAACATTACAACTACATATGAAAACTGTTGGGCTATAAGAAATGGAAGACTGAAAGACGGAACCGTAGGGGGTGGAGATGGAAATGGCTTCAAAACAGGAGGTAGTGATGATAAGCAGCTAAAACACAATGCTGTTTTTAAAAACTGTATAGCCGCGGGCAATGTCGTCGATGGTTTTGATCACAATAGCAACAGAGGTGCTATTACGATTTATAACAGTATTGGCCATGATAACGGTCGTGATTTTAGTTTTGGTACGGGAAATATTGCCAGCTCACTTACCGTAAAGAATAGTATTTACTTCGGCACAAATAATCAGCTCAATGCCGATGCGATTGACATAACAAATAATGGTTGGCAGGATGGTTTATCAGCAACAGCCGCAGATTTCGAAAGCATGAATATCGACTTACTTCTGGCAGAAAGAAAAGGAGACGGTAGTTTGCCGGATGTTAGTTATATGAAGCCGGTTAGCGGTAGCGATATGATAGATGCAGGAGTGGATGTAGGTCTCCCGTTCAATGGATCGGCTCCAGATATCGGAGTTTTTGAGTTTTAGTGCTAAAAACGAATAATTTAAATATTCAGCCTTTATTTAGTTAAATGTGTAATTGAGTGGATCTCAATTGCTGTTTATTTTGTAAAAAATAAAAGTGTGTATAACTTACACACAAAATTAAAACCTTAAGAAAATGAGTGATATTCGATTTGGGACCAATCCAACCGATTTTAAGAAATACGACACAGAGCAGATTAGAGACCAATTTTTGATTCCTGAGGTCATGAAAAGGGATGAACTAACAGCCGTTTACTCAATGCACGATCGCATGATCACCATCGGAGCTGTGCCGGCGAGTAAATCGCTTCAGCTTCCTGCCTTCAATGATTTGACCAAAGCGGATTACTTTCTTGGGAGAAGGGAGCTTGGCGTAATCAACGTAGGGGGCACTGGTACTGTCACTGTAGATGGAGAGAGCTTTGAGTTGGGCAACAAAGAATGTTTGTACGTAGGGAAGGGTAAAAAAGAGATCAGTTTTGCCAGCAAAGATGCTTCTGCTCCTGCAGAGTTTTACATCAATTCATCTCCGGCGCACAAGGAATATCCAACAGTTAAAGCTGGCCTTTCGGACGCTACGGAGGTAAACCTTGGCTCCAAAGACAACTGTAACGAAAGAACTATTTTTCAATATATACATGAGGATGGAATCCAAAGTTGCCAGCTGGTGATGGGTTTTACTACTTTGGCTACAGGGAGTATTTGGAACACATTTCCTCCACATACCCATTACCGCAGAATGGAAGTTTATTTCTACTTCGATATGCCGGAAGACCAGATTGTGATGCACTTTATGGGTGACCCAAGACAAACGCGTCACATTGTGATGGCAAACAAACAGGCTGTTATTTCACCGGAGTGGTCCATTCACTCAGGAGCTGGTACTGCAGCCTATTCTTTTATCTGGGGTATGGCCGGTGAAAATAAAGCTTTCACTGATATGGATGGCGAAAAACTAAGAGACATACGATGAGCATTTTGAATAATTTCAACCTTGAAGGAAAAGTAGCCCTTGTAACCGGCTGCAAGCGCGGAATAGGCAAAGCAATGGCGGAAGGTTTGGCCGAAGCTGGTGCTGATATAATCGGTGTATCAGCTTCGCTTGAAATGTCAGGTAGCGAAGTTGAGAAATCAGTAACCTCGCTCGGAAAAAATTTCAAGGCCTATCAGTGCGATTTTTCAGACAGAAAAGCCCTTCATGCCTTTTTAACAAAGGTCAAAGAAGAAAATCCGGTTATCGACATTCTGGTAAATAATGCAGGAACAATTATGAGAAAACCTGCTGCTGAGCATCCGGATGAATATTGGGATGAGGTCATTGAAGTGAATTTGAACTCACAGTTTGTGATTTCGAGAGAGATAGGAAAAGAAATGGTAGCACGGGGTAGCGGTAAGATCATCTTCACTGCGTCTTTGTTGACTTTCCAGGGAGGAATCACAGTGCCGGGATATGCGGCTAGCAAAGGAGCGATTGGTCAATTGACCATGGCGCTTTCCAATGAGTGGGCATCCAAAGGCGTGAATGTGAATGCCATTGCGCCAGGATATATCGCTACAGATAATACCAAGGCATTGCGCGAGGATGAGGACAGAAGCACTTCCATTCTCAGTAGAATACCTCAGGGCAGGTGGGGAAACCCGCAAGATTTTAAAGGACCTACGGTATTCCTCGCAAGTGAAGCTTCGAGCTATATGAACGGTCACATCATGGTAGTTGATGGTGGCTGGATGGGCAGATAATACAGGATGCGAGAGCATTCTTAGATATATACATTTACAATGTTCTGAAGCTGATTTTGTTAGTTTCAGGGCATTGTTTACTTAACCTAAACGTGACTCCATTACCCCGTTTTTATACCTAAGTGTTTTTTCGGGGCGTGGAACTTTTTTATTGATATGAAGGAATTCCTAGGCAAAGATTTTTTACTCCAAACGGAGGTTGCAGAGCAGCTCTACTATGATCATGCTGCTAAGATGCCCATAATAGACTACCACAATCACCTTTCTCCAAAAGACATTAGGGAGGGGAGAGTATTTAAAAATCTTACAGAAGCATGGCTCGAAGGTGACCACTATAAGTGGAGAGCTATGCGTGCTAATGCGGTTGAAGAGAAGTACGTCACGGGTGATGCCAGTCCTGAAGAGAAATTTCAAAAATGGGCGGAGACTGTTCCATATACACTCAAAAATCCACTTTATCACTGGACCCATCTTGAGCTGAAAAGGTACTTTGGCATTGATACGATTTTAAATGGTGCTACAGGGAAGGAGATCTATCAGGAAGCTTCATCTCAATTGAATAAATCAGACAACACATGTGTGGATTTGCTGAAGCAAATGAATGTTAACGTTGTTTGCTCTACAGATGATCCTGTAGATAGTCTTGAGCATCATCAGGCTTTTTCTGATGCTGATTTGAAAATGTTCCCAGCATTTCGCCCAGATAAAATGTACGCAATCGATTCGGGTGAAGCATACAAAGATTACTTGAATACTTTGTCGGAGGTTGTTGGATCTTCTATAAATAGCTTCGATGCTTTGATGAATGCAGCGGAAAACCGTATCGCCTATTTTCATGAAAATGGATGTCGTCTTTCGGATCATGGTTTGGAGCAGTTTTATGATGTGAAGTACAGCGTTTCAAATGCGTCTCAGACTTTCAAAGATTTCATGGATGGCAAGGAAATCACCGAGGAAGCCATTCAGATTTTCAAAATGACCGTGTTGTTTGAGTTGTCTAAAATGTACAACGCAAAAGGATGGACACAGCAATACCACCTGGGAGCAATAAGAAACAACAACGCGCACATGCTGAAGCTTTTGGGGCCTGACACAGGATTTGATTCCATTGGCGATTTTCCTCAGATCAAGGCTATGAGTAGATTTTTTGGTTCCTTAGAAGATGAATTGACCAAGACGATTCTCTACAATTTGAATCCGGCAGACAATGAAGCATTTGCCACGATGATTGGAAACTTCAATGTACATACCAATATACCAGGTAAGATTCAGTGGGGATCAGGCTGGTGGTTTCTCGATCAAAAAGATGGTATGGAAAAGCAAATGACAGCACTCGGAAATCTAGGCTTGCTCAGCAGGTTTGTAGGTATGCTTACGGATAGCCGCAGCTTTCTTTCGTTTCCTCGTCACGAGTATTTCAGACGGATTTTGTGCAACATGCTGGGCAATGATGTAGTAAATGGGGAGATTCCGCATGACATGGGTTTATTAGGTAAAATGGTTGAGGATATCTGCTACAACAATGCCAGGAACTATTTTGAATTTGGTAAATAATTAACTGATAACAATACTTAATATTAATATAAGATGAACAAGCGAGTAGTAACCTTCGGGGAGATAATGTTGAGGTTGGCCCCACAGGGATTTTTAAGATTTTCGCAAGCCTCAAGCTTCGATGTTGTGTATGGCGGAGGCGAGTCGAACGTGGCTGTTTCACTGGCCAACTATGGCGTTCCGGTAGATTTCGTCACCAGATTGCCAAAGAATGACATTGGCGAATGCGCGATGATGGAAATGCGCAAACGAGGAGTCAATGTAGATAAGATTGTA
>JBDUYP010000005.1:0-97457 GCA_039944535.1 Cyclobacteriaceae bacterium | reverse complement strand
TAATACCTTCTACAATGCAGCGAGTGATGCCTTCATTCAGCAGAATGATGGAAAGGATGGCTCGTTGGACTTTACATTCAGCAACAACATTGTGAGTGGTTTGTTGGATACAGAAAATTCAAGACCATTTAGAATTGATCCTTTAGTAGGGGATGTAACGTTAAGTAACAATGTATTCCATGATATTGAGTCAGATAGAGATACACCTGCTTATAACTATGAGACAGCAGCAGGGCAAGCAAATGTAACATCTACAGCAAATACTACGGATGACCCAATGTTTGTAGCAGCTCCTCTTAACCTTAATTTTGGAGATGCAGGACTGTTGGTTGCTGGTTCAGATGCAGGCCAAATTGGTGATCCAGATTGGACCCTTTCTCTTGAATCGGTAGTTACTATTCTTCCCGTTACAGATGATGTGATTGAAGGTGACGTTGTTCAGCTTGAGGCCGCTACTAACCAAACCATAATATGGTCAGTGATGAGTGATGGCGGTGAGGCCATGATCGACGAAATGACTGGAGAATTAGTTGCTCTGGAAAAGGGGATGGTTGTTGTAACAGCTACTTCAAAAGAGGATAGCAATCTTTCAGATCAGGTGACTATTGATATAGAGGAAAGAATTATCCCTGTTGAATCCATTAAGCTGTTTGCTACTCCGGATACTATTAACAGCGCTGGAACGGCTCGAATTATTGCAAAAATTTTACCTATTGACGCAACAGATAGAACCGTAATGTGGAGCAGCAGTGATGAAACCATTGGCTCTTTTGGTGATGAGTTTGTAAGTGTTATTGAGTTTGATGCCGCATTGGCAGGAACGGTGAGACTTTATGGCTCTGCGATGGGAGCTGAAGGGCTTGTCGATTCGGTTGATCTTGTTGTAGAGCAAGCAGTAACGTCTGTTGATGTAACTGCTGCTGCAGATATTGTCAATGCAGGAGATTACACTCTTCAGTTCACGGCCACTGTAGGTCCGGAAGATGCTGTGGAGCCAGCTGTTTCATGGAGTGTTAATGTCCCTGATACAGTGGCTACAATAGATGAAACGGGTTTGTTAACAGCAATCGATACTGCAAGTTCAGTCGTTGTTACAGCGACATCAGTTGATGGGTCGGAAATATCAGGCTCTTATGAAGTGGCTATTGTTAGACCTGTTGGGTCGATAGTTGTTTCCTCTGCAGGAGGTGCAACCTCCATTAACTCTGGAGAGACACTTCAAATGTCAGCTGAGGTTGGCCCTGAAGATGCGTACAACAAAGAGTACACCTGGGCGGTGAGTTCTACAACAGTAGCGACCATTGATGAAAACGGTCTACTTACTGGTAAAAAGGGTGGAGTTGTAGCTGTGACAGCAATTGCTTCTGATGGTTCTGAAACTAGAGGTACTTTAAACATCGAAGTAATTCAGCCCCTTGGTATCACGCCGGTAGATGATTTAGCGACAATTTATCCTAATCCATCATCTGATTTTATCAATATTACTGTTGATGGGGTAGCGACAATTCAAATCATCACTTTGACAGGACAAAAAGTTATGACTAGGGAGCTTGCTGGTGAAGACAAAATAGAAATACGAACACTGCCTGCTGGAGTTTATGTACTGAAGGTTTCGACTGGTACTGAAGTTCAGACAATCAATTTCGTAAAGTATTAATAGAATTGACTTAAGACTAATAAGCAAGTAAAGAGTTGTCTTTTGTTAATAATTAACTCAATGCCGTCGTTTGATGGCATTGAGTTTTTTAATTAATGCTAACATAAATATCGAGTCAGTTTAGCAAAGAGAATTTACAAGCCTAACTTTTTTATTGTCATGCAGGATTACTTCTTAGAGTTTTTGCTGAACAAACTATGGAAAACAGGAAGCTTAAAGAACCAGAAAAAAAGCTATGATTAAGAATTATATCATTTTGTTAACCTTGTTTTCCTCCATACTTTCAAATGCTCAGGTGTTTGATGTAGTGATAGCCGCTGATGGTTCAGGAGAATACACCTCAATTCAAACTGCCATAGATCGGCTAAGGGGGGCATCTGAAAGATACTTGCTGTTTGTAAAAGCTGGAACATACGAGGAGAAAATCAACATTGGTAAGGATAATATAAGCTTGATTGGTGACAAAAATGGAGAGGTCCTGATCACATGGGGAGATTATGCTTCTACCGAAACCGGACTTAGTACTAGTGGGACTTATACCGTTCAAATTGATGGTGATGGTTTTTATGCTGAGAATATCACATTTGAGAATTCTTACAAAGCTCGGCAAGGACAGGCAGTTGCTGTAAGCTCACTAGGTAGTGAGGTGGTCTTTAAGAATTGTAGATTTCTTGGCTTTCAGGATACTTATTATGCCAGAAAGGGAATGTCTTACCACCTTGATTGTTACATCGAGGGAGGTACTGATTTTATTTTTGGTGAAGCCACAGCTGTCTTTGATAGCTGCAAGATCAAATGCCTCTCAGGAGGACAATACATTACAGCGCCAGCCGATACAAAACTCATAACGCAAGTAGGTGGACAAGCATTTTATCATGGCACATTATTCAGAGGAAGTTCTATTGTGGCCGGAGAAGGTGTCTCTGACAATTCTTACTATCTGGGGCGACCATGGCAACCAAACTCAAGTACGGTTTATGTTGACTGTACATTAGGAGATCACATTAGGTCTGAAGGTTGGTCTGAGTGGAGCAACAACAATCACTTATCAGCACATTTTTATGAGTATGGAAGTGTAGACGAATCTGGCGCACCTGTTGATGTATCAGAACGAGTGAGCTGGAGTGCTCAGCTTACAGCCCAACAGGTAGCAAATAATTACAATTTGGACTATTTCTTAACTGGTTGGGATCCTGTTCCTGCAACTGTTGCGTTGAGATCTCCTCAAAACCTCATACAACAAGCGGCAACAATCACAAGTGTTGATTTGGTGTGGGATGAAGTATCGGATGCCGTAGGGTATATTGTCCATAGAAACGACTCTGTTTATGCCTACGTGACTGAAACCAACTTTACCGATGAACAGGCCTCCACAGGTGATCAATATAAGGTTGAAGCGATAAACGGCTTTGGAGCTGTGGGAATGGAATCGACCATAATAGAAGCCGAGCTAATTAAGCCTCTCTCTAATCTAGAGGATGATTTTTATACCCTAAATCAAAAGGCAATTACTTTTTCGAAACCTCTGGATATAGTGGTCTTATCCATTTCAGGAAAGGTGCTAGATAGGCAAAGTACTATCTCGGAAGTTTATTTAAACGATTTTGATTCAAAAATTTTGATTATTCATGCTTTGGATGAATCAGGAAACAGGCATGTAATCAAGATCGCTCGCTGATGGTGTTAAGATCGTTTCTATAAGCATCGCATTATAGTACATGATAGCTAGGTTAGAACTTAGCATCATATTTGTTTTAAGTCATTTGAACTTAT
This sequence comes from Cyclobacteriaceae bacterium, assembly GCA_039944535.1. Classification (GTDB taxonomy): domain Bacteria; phylum Bacteroidota; class Bacteroidia; order Cytophagales; family Cyclobacteriaceae; genus JAMZMI01. Next base: position 94,027 of record JBDUYP010000005.1, on the reverse strand, counting down.
AAAAATTAATATGCAGCAAGTAAAGAGAACATTATTATCAATTTTAGTTATGACTTTCGGTGTTGTGGCTTTGGCTCAGTACCCGTCCATGACGAAGGAAGAAAAGGAAAAAGGTAATGAAATGGTCAGGAGCGCGCGAGAAGCTTCGGATAAGGCTTGGGAAAAGGCCTTACCGATTGTAGAGAAAGAGGCTAGAGAAGGAAAACCTTATATTCCATGGGCAGGTCGTCCTACCGATTTACCGCAAGCAGAGATTCCATCATTTCCTGGAGCGCAAGGAGGCGGAATGTACTCTTTTGGCGGTCGTGGAGGACGAACTATTGTTGTCACCAACTTAAATGATAGCGGACCTGGCTCGTTCAGAGATGCATGTGAGCAAGGTGGTGCTAGAGTTATAGTATTCAATGTGGCTGGAATAATCAAACTGGAAACCCCATTGATTATTCGAGCTCCATATGCAACAATCGTTGGTAACACTGCTCCAGGTGATGGTGTGTGTATCGCAGGAGAAACTGTTTGGATCGATGGCCATGATATTGTTATCAGACATATGAGATTCAGAAGAGGAGACACTTTTGTTGGTAGGCGAGATGATGCAATCGGAGGAAACCCAGTTGGTAATATCATGATTGATCATGTTTCCGCTAGCTGGGGGCTTGATGAAAATATGTCCATTTATCGTCACATGTGGTCAGATGGTACGGGCAAAAAAGATCTCAAATTACCGACCGTGAATATTACCATTCAGAACAGTATTTTCTCAGAGGCATTGGACACATACAACCATTCTTTTGGCAGTACGCTTGGTGGTGAAAATTGTTCTTTCCACAGAAACCTTTGGGCTAATAATACAGGAAGAAATCCATCCATTGGTTGGAACGGAATCTTCAACTTCACGAACAATGTAGTTTACAACTGGAAACACAGATCAGTAGATGGGGGAGATTATACAGCCCTTTTTAACATTATCAATAACTACTACAAACCAGGTCCTGTAACCCAAATGGACGATCCGGTTGGACAAAGAATTCTTAATCCAGAGTCTGGTCGTAGCAACCTTGGTTACAAAGAGTTCGGAAGAGTTTATGCCAATGGAAACATTATGGAAGGCAATGATAAAGTAACTAAGGATAACTGGGATGGTGGTATTCAGGTCGAAGATGAAAATGACACAGACCTTTGGGATGCTGGTAAATATACAGCCGCAATGAAATGGCACAAGCCATTCCCAATGGCTCCAGTTGATATTATTCCTGCTGATGAAGCCTTCGATTACGTTCTTGAAAATGCAGGAGCTACGCTCCCTAAACGAGACCCTGTTGACGTTCGTGTTACCAAGACAGTGCGAACTAACGAGCAGGAGTATGTGGAGGGTCTTGACCCAGATGATTTTTATCAATTCAAATACAGAAGACTCCCTGCTGACTCATGGAAGATGGGTATCATTACAGATATAGCACAAGTAGGAGGTTACCCCGAATACAAAGGGAAACCTTATAAGGATAGCGATAGTGATGGAATGCCAGATAGCTACGAGAAAAAGGTTGGCTTGAATCCAAAAGATGCTTCAGATTCTATGGGAGATTTGAATGGAGATGGCTATACCAACATCGAAATGTATATCTACAATATAGATCCCAAGTCAAAAGTGGATTGGACTGACCCATCAAATAATAAAGATACCCTTGCAAAGTAATTCTGAAAGTGATTCATTGAACCAGTCCCCCTTTGTGAAAAGGGGCTGGTTCTCTATTTTCTTTTTATTACTCATCACATTTTTTAGTTGCAATCAATCCATATCTCAGGATAGACCTCCAATCTATCTCCAGAATGGGCAACTTCAGTATACTCCCAAGTCAAATGGAGATCGAGTACCTGATTTTAGTCATGCCGGCTATCAGGCTTCAAACACATCCATTCCCACGATTCCAGCAGTTGTTTTTGTTTCCTGGAAATCAGGAGACCAAACCGAAAGAATTCAAAAAGCGCTTGATTATATCAGTGGTTTGCCTATCCAGGAAAACGGATTCCGGGGAGCTGTTCTTCTTGACAAAGGGGAGTTTGAGTTAGCTGGAGGATTAAAAATTTCTACTTCGGGCGTTGTGCTCCGTGGTAGTGGCATAGGAGAAACAACTCTACTCGGAACCGGGTTGGATCGAACAACAGTCGTTCGTGTTTTTGGTGAAGATGACAAATCGGTAGCTGACCAAATATCAATTTCGGATAATTATGTTCCAGTGGGCGCAAGTTCATTTACAATAGAAAAAACTTCAGACCTAAAAGTAGGAAATGAAATTCAAATTACACGCAAAAGTACCAAGGAGTGGATTTCGCAACTGGGTATGGAAAACTTTGGCGGTGAAACCGGCTATATTGGCTGGCGCGAGGGTGAAAGAGACATAACATGGAATAGAACCATTACTCAGATTTCGGGAAATAAGATTTCTATTGATGCTCCTTTAACTACATCGCTTGATAAAGAGATTGGTCCAGGTGTTATTTCAAAAGTGGACTGGCCAGGAAGGCTACAAAATGTAGGTGTTGAGAGCCTCAAACTAGCTTCGACTTACGATGAATCAAATCCAAAAGATGAGCAGCACAGATGGATGGCGATCACACTTGAGAGCGTCAGAGATGCTTGGGTCAGACAGGTTGACTTTGAGCACTTTGCAGGCTCTGCAGTTGCTATATGGAATTCAGCAAGCCGCATTACAGTAGAAGATTGCCGATCATTTGACCCTGTATCGGAAATTGGAGGTCAGCGTCGCTATACCTTCTTGACCGAAGGTCAGCAGTGTCTGTTCCAAAGGATTTATGTCGAGTATGGCTATCATGATTTTGCGGTTGGATTTATGGCTCCTGGTCCCAATGCATTTGTAGAGTGCAGGTCTGTGCAACCTCATAGCTTCAGCGGAACTATTGATAGCTGGGCATCTGGTGTTTTGTTTGACATTGTCAATATTGATGCTCAGGCACTCCGTTTTGGAAATCGTGGGATGGAAGCACAAGGAGCGGGCTGGACGGCAGCCAATAGCATGTTTTGGCAATGTTCCGCAGCACTCGTTGATTGTCCCGCACCACCAACTTCGATTAACTGGGCATTCGCGGTATGGTCACAGTTTTCAGGAAATGGATATTGGCATGAGCCGAATAGTTTCTTGAAACCTAGAAGTCTTTTTTATGGACAACTAAATGATCGGCTGGGAGAAGGCACTAAAGCCGACCCACAAATTCTTCCAATCACGAATGAAGCCAGCAGCAGTCCAACTATGGAACAGGCGGAAGCATTCGTCAAAGAAGCATATCAGCCTGCTCCTTCGCTGCAAAAGTGGATAGCAAAAGCCAGCGAAAGGAATCCGATAGATAAAGATAACTCAGGAGCAAAAAATGTTGATGACATAAAGATCAAAGCGTCAAAAATTAACTCAACAAAGCAACAACTAACTCTTGAAAAAGGAAGGTTACTTATAGATGGTAATCTGGCAACCGGCAATCGCCAAACCGTACAATGGTGGAGAGGAAACGTACGTCCATACGATGCGGTTAAAACTCGTCCTCATGTGAGTAGATACGTCCCGGGAAGAATTGGTGCTGGTCATACCGATGACCTGGATAAAGCAACGGATATTTTAAAATCCAATAATCTTACGGTTCTGGATCATAACTATGGATTGTGGTATGATAGAAGAAGAGACGATCATGAGCGAGTGAGAAGGATGAATGGAGAGGTTTGGGCTCCATTTTACGAGCTCCCATTTGCACGATCAGGGCAGGGGATCGGGTATGATGGCTTAAGTAAATATGACCTTACTCAATACAGTTTTTGGTATTGGAATCGCCTTTCTGCTTTTGCCGATCTGGCCGAACAAAAAGGCCTTGTACTTTATCATCAAAACTATTTCCAACACAATATTCTTGAAGCAGGTGGGCACTATGCTGATTTTCCTTGGCGCACAGCCAACAACATAAACAATACACCATTTCCTGAGCCGGTCAATTATGCTGGAGATAAACGCATATTTATGGCAGAACAGTTTTATGATGTTAGCGATTCTGAGTATCGAAAACTTCATGAGGCCTACATTAATAAGTGTTTGGACAATTTCGTTAGGCAATCCAATGTCATTCAATTCACCAGCGCAGAATACACGGGTCCGCTTTCCTTTATGGAGTTTTGGTTGGATATAATAAAGGAATGGGAAACGGAAACTGGCAATGATGTTCTCGTAGCTTTGAGTGGCACTAAAGACGTACAGGACGGCATTTTGAATGATCCAGCAAGGTCAGAAATTATTGACGTTATCGATATTCGCTACTGGTGGTATGGAGAAAATAAGCAGGGTGAAACAGAGCTTTATGCACCACAGGGAGGTGAAAATCTAGCCCCTCGGCAACACGCCCGATTGGTGAAAACTCCAAAGGAGACCTTTGAGTCGACCTATTTGGCTGTCAAGGAATACGCAGACCAATATCCCGAAAAAGCCATCATTCACAACACGCATAGGTCAAGCGCTTTTGGTTGGGCCATCTTCATGGCAGGAGGTTCTTTGATGAACATTCCGCAGGTTTCAGATTCCAGGTTTTTGCAAGCTGCTACGACTATGAAACCATTTGATACATCATCAGGCAAGGAGCTTAAGACTTTGCTTAACAAAAAGACTGGAGAAAGAATACTCTACTTGCATTCTGAGGAGTCCGTGGAGCTTGATTTGTCAGATTTGAAAGGGAATTACAAAGCCTATTCAGTTGATTCTGAAACGGGCAAAATCACATCGCTAAGAGATTTAAAAGGAGGACAAAAACACGAACTACAAGGCTTAAATACGAATATAATTTGGCTAAGTAAACGCTAGTGAAATGAACAGTATTATCATCAACCAACCCAAAAAATTAGTCATTGCAAAGGATGCAATCAATCAACTCGTAGACTCGCTTGTTGATATTCAGGCTAAACGAGTTTTCGTATTGACAGACCCACATGTGAGCCAAAAGGTATTATCAGCCTTTGAAGCACTTGAGAAAGGTGAGGGGAAATTTGAAGTCGTGCTGTCAAGTGGTGCTGAACCTACATTCGCAGAAGTGGATGAAATGGTTGCCAAAGCAAGAGCATTTAATTTGGACTATGTAGTCGGAGTTGGTGGCGGTAGTGTGCTTGATATGGCCAAGCTGGTTGCTGCAATGGTGGATAAATCGGAGGGCCTACGTTCTTTTGTTGGTAATGGCTTAATAAAGCACAGAAATATCCCACTTGCTTGTGTGCCTACCACTTCTGGAGCAGGGAGTGAATCATCACCAAATGCCATACTTATAGATGAATCGGATCATTCAAAGAAGGGAATCATTGATGCGGCTCTGATGCCAGATGCTGTCTATATTGACCCTGTCTTGATGGTTTCATTACCTCCAAATATCACAGCATATACAGGACTTGATGCTCTCACACATTGTATAGAGGCTTTCGCCAATAAAAATGCGCATCCGGTTGTGGATGTTTTTGCTCTGCAGGGAATCAAGCTCATTAGTCAAAATCTTGGAAAGGCTATTTCCAATGGTGCTGACCTTGAGGCTCGCGAAAAGGTGGCATTGGGATCTTATTATGGTGGCATGTGTTTGGGGCCTGTAAATACCGCAGCTGTTCATGCCTTAGCCTATCCTTTGGGTACTGAATATAATATTGCGCATGGATTGAGTAATGCTTTGTTGCTACCATTTGTGCTTGAGTTCAATCTCAAAAATGCTGCAGATCGCTATGCGGAAATTGCATTGGCAATGGGAGGGAAGCAGCTAAGTTCTCAAAAGGAAACAGCGCTGCAAGGCATTGATTTGATTAGAAAACTAATCAAAGATTGCGGGATGCCAGCACGGCTATCAGACCTTGAAATCAGCAGTGATTCAGTCGAAGGCATGGCTGAAGACGCCCTCAAAATTCAGCGGTTGTTAAAAAACAATGTGAGAGAAGTGGCTCTTCATGATGCCATTTCTATTTATCAAAGTGCTTTTTAAGCTGAGCTTTATCGCTCATTTTTGAATACAAAGAGATTACTCTCGATAAACATTATTATACATGAAAATTTTTCAAGGCGTCATCGTGCCTATGGTGACACCCATAAATGAAGATTACTCTATTGATGGCGCTGCTGTTCAGAAAATCATCGAATCATTTATAGATCAGAAGTGCGCTCCGTTTGTACTTGGTACTACAGGTGAGTCAACATCCTTTTCATCTGCCCAAAAGTTGCAGCTTGTAAAAGAAACTGTGAAGGCTGCAAAAGGTAAAATCAAGACCTTCGCTGGTATATCTAGCACCAGCCTGATAGAGTCGATTGAAAGTGCCAAGGCCTATCGTGATGAGGGAATTGATATCATGGTGACTACACTTCCTTATTATTTTCCGATAACAGCGTCGGAGATGACAAAATTTTTCGAGCAGCTTGCTGATTCCATAGACTGTCCTGTGATTATTTATAACATGCCCGCAATGGTGGGAGAAAAAATTCCTTTGGATGTGGCGGACAAATTGAGTCAGCACCCAAATATCGTTGGGATGAAAGATTCTGAACGAGATCTGGAACGAATAGATCAATCGTTAGCAATGTGGAAGGATCGAGAAGATTTTGGCTTCTACCTTGGCTGGGCTGCTCAGTCAGCACACTCTGTTCTCAATGGCGCTGACGGGATCGTGCCAAGTACTGCCAATTTTGTTCCTAGAAAGTTCAAGGAATTGTACGATGCAGCAGTAAGTGGAAACGCCGATCTCGCGAATTATTTGCAAAAAATCACGGATGATATATCCCTGATTTATCAAAAAGATCGCAAGCTAAACTCTTCATTGCCAGCGCTTAAGGTTCTTATGAGTGAGATGGGGCTGTGTCAGCCACATGCCATGCCGCCTATGTACAACATACCACAGGATGATCAAGTCAAATTAAGAGGACAAATTAGAGATAAGTTAGACGAATTGAAATCATAAATTAGCTAGTAAGAGTGAAGGAGAAGAAGCCAATATTGGCAGTAACTATGGGTGATCCAGCTGGGATAGGACCTGAGATTGCTGCCAAGTTGTTTGCGAGTGAGAAACCCTACGCGACGAGTTTACCACTCGTGGTGGGGAATGCTGATGTAATGAAAAAGGCCGTGGCATTACTGGGTGTTGATACCAAAGTCAATGTCATCAATGAGGTGAGGCAGGCAGTTTTCGAGAGTGGTATTATGAATGTATATGATATTGAATGTAAAGATTCAGGCAATATCAAATTTGGACAGGTATCAGCCGAGGCAGGAGATATCGCATTTAGGTCTGTGACTACAGCCATTGACCTGGCTATGAAGAAACTTGTGGATGGAACTGTGACTGGCCCCATTCACAAGGAATCGATAAACAAAGCGGGACATCACTTTGCTGGTCATACCGAGATTTACGCTCATTATACTGGCACCAAAAAGTATGCGATGCTTCTGGTAGAGGAGAATTTCAAAGTGATCCACGTTTCTACCCATGTTTCTTTAAGGCAAGCTTGTGATCTTGTTAAAAAAGAGCGTGTTTTGGAAGTAATTCACCTGATTAACAGTGGGTTGAAGAGCTTGAAAATAGAAAATCCGAGAATAGGAGTTGCAGGATTAAACCCTCATGCCAGTGACGGAGGATTATTCGGTACGGAGGATACGGATGAGATTTTACCGGCCATTGAGGCAGCCAGAGATGAGGGAATCATTGTCGAAGGTCCAATACCCCCTGATACTTTATTTGCCATGGCTTATGGTGGCAAATACGACGGATGCGTAGCTATGTATCATGATCAAGGGCATATCCCATTTAAAGTCATCGGCTTTAATTGGGATCAGAAAACAAAAAAGATGAAAAGTGTGAAAGGCGTAAATATAACCATGGGCTTACCGATTCTGAGAACATCGGTTGATCATGGGACGGCATTCGAAATTGCGGGCAAGGGTATTGCGAGTCCGGATGCTCTGTATCACGCCATAGAATACGCTGAAAAATTATTAACCTAATTAGCACTGAAATGATAGTTGTTATTGCTGATGATTTTACGGGAGCTGCTGAGATTGGCGGAATAGGAATCAGACACGGTCTCAGAGTAGTCATCCAAACCAGAGTTGACGAGTTGAAGTCAGCTGATTTGCTTGTAATTGTTGCCCAGACACGCTCATTAAACGAGGTTGACGCATGTATCAAGATCAATCAGATTTCTGAGAAGCTCATGACCCTTGAGCCTGATTTTATTTACAAAAAAATTGATTCAGCCCTTAGAGGGCATGTCTTGTCAGAAATTAAAGTGCAGATGCAGGCTTTCGAATTGGACAAAGCCTTGATTGTGGCAGGGAACCCTTCGCTTGGTCGCCTTATTAGAGATGGTCAATATACCATCAATGACGTGCCTCTGGCCGAAACTGGCTTTTCTGGAGATGCACACTTTCCAGCTAAATCTTCAGATGTAGTTGAGGCTTTGGATCCTAAAGGAGAGTTTGGTCTTGTTAACCTGAAACCAGATGATCCACAACCACAGAGTGGTATAGTTGCTGCTGATGTTTCAGGTATTGGTGATCTGAATAAATGGGCAAAATCGCCAGCAAAATCTGTTCTATATGCAGGTGCTTCAGGTTTTTTTGATGCACTCCTCAGTTCCATGGACATCAAAGTTGTTTCTGGAAGATCCGCATTTCCCTTCGGAAATCGAATTCTTTTTGTAGGTGGAACGGCTTTCCCTAAGCATGAGGATTTTCAGAAGAGACTTCAAGATCATGGCGTTCATTTCTCCAACATGCCGGAAGAGATTTACAGAAACAAAGAATTTGACCCAAAACTATTGGAAGAGTGGGCTGATGATATTGTATCGACTTTCGAAAACCAGAATGTCTATATCACTATGCGCCATTCAGGAAGTGACGAACTGGGCTTGTCGCAGAGATTGTGTAAAAATTTGGGCGATCTTGTTTGGAATGTAGCGGCAAGAGTAGAAATGGACGAGTTGCTTATCGAAGGAGGGGATACTGCCGCCACTGTTCTGGAGTTGCTCAAGATCCGAAAACTCAAACCTGTACATGAGTACCTCACAGGAGTTATTAGGATGGAAGTGATGGGGAATAGAAATTTCTATGTCACAACCAAGCCTGGGAGTTACAAGTGGACGGAAGATATTCTAATTCCGCGTAAAGCTTCAGCATTGAAATAAACCCACCCAACCCAATGACTTTACACCCCGTTGATTATGTAATCATCGCAGTGTCGCTGATTATACCCATTTATATCAGCTTTCATTTTTCCCAGCGACAAACCGGTACTGGTAGTTATTTTAAGGGAGGAGGAAGCATCCCTGCATGGGCAGTGGGTATGTCTATTCTTGCTACCTTGATAAGTAGTATTACTTTTCTTGCTTATCCAGGGAGTGGCTTTTCTTCCAACTGGATATTGTTGGTGCAGGGGCTCATGGTCCCAATCACGTTGATCTTTTTCATCCGTTTTGTGGTGCCCCTCTATCGCAAGGTTATCGGACTTAGCGCTTATGAGTATTTCGAAAAGCGCTTCGGCTTTGGTGCTCGTCTTTACACGTCTCTTGCGTTCTTTTTGGCTCATTTTTCCAAAATGGGAACGGTATTCTACTTGATTGCTCTGGCATTCGCCAAAATGACCGGAGTGGGAACTGTGGAAATGATTTGGATATTAGGAGCGTTGATCATCTTCATCACGCTGCTCGGAGGGATTGAGGCAGTTATTTGGATGGATGTGATTCAGGGTTTTATTCTCATAGCTGGCGGAATTATAACACTAGGTATTATCATATATAGTACAACCGGAGGTCTTCCTGCCATTTTGGAAGTAGCTACAGAAAATGGAAGAACGGGTTTTGGCCCTTACGGTATTGATTGGAAGTCACTTACGTTTTTTGTGATGGCCATCAACGGAGTTTTTTATGCCATTCAAAAATATGGTACAGACCAAACCATAGTACAAAGGTATTTGACGGCCAAATCTGATAAGGATGCGATCAAAGCATCATTGATGGGTGTTTTGATGAGTGTTCCGGTTTGGGCACTTTTTATGTTCATAGGAACTGCACTTTTTGGATATTACCAAATCAGCGGAGCTTCACTACCGGATGGTATTAGGTCTGATGCAGTGTTTCCTCATTTTATTATGACTGAGCTACCCGCTGGGGTCGTAGGCTTGGTTTTAGCAGGATTGTTGGCGGCAGCTATCTCTAGTCTAGATTCTGACCTCAATTGTCTTTCGGCCATTTTTATGGAGGATTATTACTTGAGATTCAACCCCAATGCTAACCAGAAAAAACAAATGTTAATCAGTAAACTGATCATCATTGTGGCGGGCATAGGTTCAATTTTAATCGCGCTTTATTATGTCAGTCAGGATGGAAAAGGAGTTCTAGGCCTTGTATTCAAGCTCTACGCTATTTTTTCTGGTGGCATTGCCGGTCTTTTCCTTTTGGGAATATTTACTAGCCGAGCCAATAGAATGGGTACTTATATAGGGATTATTGCAAGTATCCTTTTCACTGCTTATGCTGTTATCACATCTACACCAATGCCTATCGGCGGAGAAGATAGACTCCTAATTGATTTCGGAGCTTTCAATTTCACCCATCATAAATATATGCTTGGGGTATACAGCCATTTTGTACTCTTTGTAGTGGGGTATTTGGCTAGTTTATTCTTTAAGAAACCCGACAATATCGAGGGACTTACTTACAGACATTGGAAAGATGAAAAAAAGAGCCCGAATGGCTCAATGAAATAATAATTATATTCATAAAACATGCGCCACAAACATCAGAGTCTTTATTTAATACTATTGTCATTTTTTGCGTTCTGGTCTTGCCAAACTCAGACGGAATCAGATTCAAAAACAGAGGACTGGCTTGATATCCAGGTTTCAGAAAATGGAAGATTCTTCGAGAATGAAAACGGGGATCCCTTTTTCTGGCTCGGGGATACAGGTTGGTTGATTTTTAAAAAACTTGATAGGTCAGAGGCAGAGCAATATTTAGAAGACAGGAAACAGAAAGGCTTCAATGTCATTCAGGTGATGCTGCTGCACGAGATAGGTGTCACAAGTTTTCAGGGTGATAGTGCGCTTGTTGATGGAGATGTCGGACATCCAAAAGTAACTCCGGGTAGTGACCCAGCAGATGAAGAACAATATGACTATTGGGATCATGTGGAATACATCGTTGATCTGGCCGCCACGAAAGGCATATTTATGGCACTTGTTCCCGTTTGGGGTTCTCCAGTGAGCAGCGATCATGTGAGCGTTGATCAGGCAGCTAAGTACGCCCAGTTTCTGGCCGGCCGGTTTGCATCCAAACCTAACATCATTTGGCTCAACGGAGGTGATGTAGTTGGCGATAGGCACATGCCCGTATGGTTGACCATTGGGAACACTCTTGACAGCCTCGATGATCGCCATTTGATTACGTTTCATCCACGAGGCAGGAAAATGTCTTCAGAATGGTTTCACAATGAGTCCTGGCTCGATTTTAATATGTTTCAGTCTGGTCACCGAACCTATGATCAAGATACAGCTAGAGATTCCCATCGTTTTGGTCCAGACAACTGGAAATATGTTGACCAAGAATACAATATGAAGCCGATCAAGCCGACATTGGATGGGGAACCATCTTATGAGGAGATACCCTATGGCTTGCATGATCCAAGTAACCCATATTGGCAAGATCATGACTTGAGAAGGTACGCTTATTGGTCTGTGTTTGCAGGGGGAGCTGGCTTCACATACGGTCACAATAGCGTGATGCAATTTTACAATGAGGGAGAAGAGAAAAAAGCTTTCGGTGCAAAATCGGATTGGCGAAAAGCTCTCGATTATCCTGGTGCTCAACAGATGCGACACCTCAAGGATTTGATGCTTTCAAAATCCTATTTTGATCGCGTGCCTGATGAGGCGCTTGTAGCCGGCCAGGGTAAACAATACGAATATCAAGTGGCCACTAGGGGCATAAATTACGCAATGGTTTATACCTATACAGGAAGAGATGTTTTGGCCAATATGGGTAGGATAGAAGGTGAGAAGGTCAGTGCGAGTTGGTTCGATCCACGCACAGGAACTGTTGTAAAAGTTGGTGACTATGATAACAAAGGGCAGGTTTCGTTTGACCCACCAGGAGAACCAGAGAATGGAAATGATTGGGTGTTGGTTTTAGAATCGATTTAAAATGAGACAACTGGCGATATTAATTCTTTCGGGATTGTTTTTTTCGGCTTGCCAGCCGGAAAAGGAATACTATATGTTTACTTCGTTCAAAGAACCAGCGACTGAGGGTTTGTTTTATCTGTATAGCGAAGATGGGTACAACTGGACCAGAATAGAAAAGTCGTTTTTGCAGCCTGAGGTGGGCAATCAAAAAGTAATGCGCGATCCGTCTATGGCTCAAGGGCCAGATGGCACCTATCACATGGTTTGGACCAGCAGTTGGAGAGGAGATCTTGGTTTTGGATATTCTTCTACTAAGGATTTGATCAATTGGACTGATCAGAAGTTTATTTCTACGATGGATTTTGATACAACTACAGTCAACGTATGGGCGCCTGAGCTTTACTACGATCAGGATGCTGACCGTTTTATTATCATTTGGGCATCTACCATTCCTTTCAAATATGAAAAAGGTGAAGAAGAAGAAAGGAACAACCATCGAATGTATTACACCACAACGAAAGACTTCAAAACCTTCTCAGAAACCAAACTCTTTCTTGAGCCGGGCTTCAGTGTTATAGATGCTGTAATAGTCAGAAGAGCAGCGGATGATTTTGTGCTTGTATTAAAAGACAACACACGACCAAATAGAAATCTCAAGGTAGCTTTTTCGGACAATCCACTTGGGCCATGGGAGAACATCTCAGCACCTTTTACAGGTTTTCTTACAGAAGGTCCTACAGTGGTTAAACCAAAGGAAGATTATATCATTTACTTCGATGAATATCGGACAAAAACCTATGGGGCAGCCAAGACCAAAGATTTCGTCACTTTCGAAAGTGCCAATGACGAAATATCCTTCCCAGTTGGACATAAGCACGGTACAATTTTTACGGCTAAAGGAAGCTTGCTAAATGGACTGCTAAAGTCCGCGGGAGAACCAGAACTTAAATACTAATGAAGAATTACGGACGATATTTTTATGCCGGGTTAGCGATGATGATTTACTTGAGTAACACTGCTCAGGAAGTCCGTTACACCGGGGAGACTTTATCAAATGTGGACTATCATCATGGTCAGTTAAGGCCGGCTGTTGGGGTGCACAACATTCAGGTGATGCGTGCTAACCGAGAGCACCCTGAGATGGCTGATGGCTTTGGTTGGACCTACAATCATGCGCCTAACATAGCTTATTGGAACGGTCAGTTTTATCTGCATTATCTCGCAGATCCTATTGGAGAACACATTCCTCCGAGCAAAACTTTCTTAGTGACATCTGCAGATGGTTATGATTGGGGAATGCCTCAAGTACTTGTCCCATCTTATAAAATTCCGGATGGTTATACCAAAGAAGGTGAGCCTGGCGTGGCTTCAGACTTATTTACGGTCATGCATCAGAGGATGGGCTTTTTTGTAAGTGAGGAAAATCGTCTGCTTACATTGGCCTATCATGGCATCACCATGCACAAAAAAGATGGGCCAAATGATGGAGAAGGGATAGGTAGAGTGGTTCGTGAAATTTACAAGGATGGAAGCTTGGGGCCAATTTATTTTATCAGATATAATCACGGATGGAATCAAAAGAATACAGACTATCCGTTCTATAAAAAGAGTAAGGATAAAGGCTTTGTGAAGGCTTGTGAGGAACTGTTGGGAGATCCTTTGATGATGCAACAATGGGTGGAGGAGGCCGATCGTGACGATCCTTTGATTCCATTAAAAAAACAGTTCAAGGCTTTTAGTTACTATCATTTGGATGACGGAAATGTTGTTGGGTTATGGAAACATGGGTTAAGTGCAATCAGTGCTGATAATGGCAAATCCTGGCCAAGACCAGAGCGAGCACCAGGGTTTGTAACTAAGAATGCTAAAATCTGGGGCCAGAGAACTTCTGATGGTCGCTTCGCTACGGTTTATAATCCCTCTGAATTTAGATGGCCTATGGCTGTGTCGGTGAGTGAAGAAGGTCTTGATTATACCAACTTGCTATTGATCAATGGGGAGATATCGCCTATGCGATACGGAGGTAATTACAAATCCTATGGACCTCAGTACGTTCGCGGTATTTTGGAAGGAAATGGAGAGCCTGAAGACGGAAAAATGTGGGTAACCTACAGTATGAATAAGGAAGATATGTGGGTTTCCGCAGTTCCTGTTCCGATCACATCTTCTGTTTCAACACATGTAGACGATGATTTTGATGAAGTTAGCAGTGTTGAAGACTTGACTTTCTATAACATATTTAGCCCAAGATGGGCACCAGTGAGTATTACAGATGGAGCCATTAAACTGTCAGATAAAGACCCGTTTGATTATGCTAAGCTCAGCAGAATAGTGCCTTCATCGAAGAAGTTGTCCGCAGAGTTTGAAATAGTTCCCTCTCAAAATGATTTTGGACTGCTTCATATCGAGTTTCAAGACTCGGAAGGTAGTCCGGCCATCAGATTGATTTTTGATGAAGATGGTATTTTGAAATACAAAAACGGCTATCGCAATTCCGGAGCTGTGGAGTACGAAGCAGGTGAAACCTATACGATCAAAATTGATTTGGATGTGGAAACTCGTATGTATGATTTGACTATCAATGGAAACAAAAAGGAGGGCAGAATTTTCTTCGCTCCAGTTCATGAGATCGAGCGGATAGTTTTCAGAACCGGTGAGGTACGCAGATTTCCTGATGCCGATACACCTACAGATCAGGACTATGATCTTTACCATTCTGGTGAGCCGGTTGAGGAGGCATCATTTTTAATTCAATCATTGAAAACACAGTAAGACAAACTTTATGTTTAGATCTTCGATATTTATTCTTTTAGTAGCATTATTAGCGTCATGTCAGCAAGGCGATAAGTCTGTTTTGCAGGCAAAAGACTACAAACATCATGTTGACTTGTTCAACACGATGGAGGATGAAAACATTGTTCAGGCCATTCCCAATTCTGAGTCGTGGGAGTGGATGAAAGCCAATATCCCCCTGTTCGAATGTCCTCAGCAGAACTTTGAGGAGATCTACTATTACCGATGGTGGACTTTGCGAAAGCATATCAAGGAAACACCGGTTGGTTATGCCATGACGGAGTTTTTGGTAGAGCGATCATACTCTGATAAATACAATTTGATTAGCTGTGCAGTGGGACATCATGTTGCAGAATCGAGATGGCTTCATGATCAAAAATATCTCGATGATTACCTGCACGTGTGGTATCGTGGAAATGACGGTAAACCAATGAATAAGCTGAATAAGTTCAGCAGCTGGACGCCTTATGCGACTTATAGAAGGTTTTTGGTTAATCGTGATACCAGCTACTTGCTGGATATGTACCCTGATTTTGTATCCGAATATGAGCGTTGGGAACGAGACAGAAGACTGCCTTCCGGATTATTTTGGCAAGAAGATGTGAAAGATGGGATGGAAGAGCAGATCAGTGGCGGTCGCAGGGTGAAAAATGCTCGTCCTACAATCAACTCTTACATGTTCGGAAATGCACTTGCAATTGCTGAAATGGCCAGGCTGAAGGGTGACGATAGTGTGGTTGAAACCTTTTTGGCAAAAGCCGATACGATTAAAAGCCTGATGGATACCATCTTGTGGAACCCAGAAATGAGCTTCTACGAGACACTCCGAGAAAAAAGTGGATATGCAGGTGTTAGAGAAGAAATTGGTTTTATACCATGGTTTTTCAATCTTCCTGATGAGGATAAAAGCATAGCTTGGGAGCAAGTTAGATTGAATGATGGTTTTTGTGCACCATTTGGTCTCACCACGGCAGAGATGAGACACCCTGAGTTTAGAACTCATGGTTGCTGCAAATGCGAATGGGATGGAGCTGTTTGGCCTTTTGCCACATCTCAGACGCTCACAGGTATGGCCAATCTACTCAATGATTATAATCAGGATGTGGTAAGTGATTCTTTGTATTTTGATTTACTCGAAACCTATGTAGAGTCTCAATACTATCGTGGAAGACCTTATATCGGAGAATACCTCGATGAGCAAACAGGCTACTGGCTCAAAGGAGATCAGGAGAGAAGTCGCTATTACAATCACTCCACTTTCAACGATTTGATCATTACGGGGCTGGTTGGTTTGCGTCCAAGGGCTGATGATATCGTGGAAGTAAACCCATTGATACCGGCTGATAAATGGAATTGGTTTGCACTGGATAATGTGAAATACAACAATGTGATCCTTTCGATTATTTGGGACAAAGATGGAACTAGATATGGTAAAGGGGCAGGGCTTCAGGTCTTTTCAAACGGAGAGTTGATCGCATCATCAGACAAGCTGGAAAGCGTGAAAGGAGAGATATAATATGAGATTTAGTGCATTGTATGGAGTGCTTTTTGTTACGCTGATTTCGTGCTCCGAACCTACAAGGTTAGAGGAACTCAATCCAGATATATCCGTCACCAACCTCAAAACAGAATCTCTTTCAAACCCAGAAGGCATTGATACCGCAACACCAAAATTTAGCTGGAATATTTCGTCGGAAGAAAGAAATGTTACCCAGACTGCCTATCAAATACTCGTTGCTTCATCTCCGCTAAAACTCACTGCGGATTCTGCGGACCTTTGGAACTCTGGCATAATTGAAACCAATCAAATGTTGCACGTTCCTTATTCAGGAGAGCAACTTCAGAGTAAGGATAAGTGCTACTGGAAGGTCAAGGTTTGGACCAATAAAGGAGTCGCTCAGTGGAGTGAATCCGGGTATTTCAGTATTTCATTGCTTTATTTCAAAGATTGGTGGGGA
The DNA here is from genome assembly GCA_039944535.1 of Cyclobacteriaceae bacterium. GTDB lineage: Bacteria > Bacteroidota > Bacteroidia > Cytophagales > Cyclobacteriaceae > JAMZMI01. The sequence continues at coordinate 77,092 of JBDUYP010000005.1, read as the reverse complement.
CGTTGGATTGGTTTTGATCGTGCATTTCCCTGGGAGAGCGTAGAGAAGTTTCCTACGCTTGGGGCGCGCTATCTTAGAACGGATTTTGATACAAAAAAAGACATCAAATCTGCCACAGCTTACATTTCAGGCTTGGGGCTTTATGAAATGTATCTGAATGGTCAGAAGGTGAGCGATGACGTGCTTTCTCCAGCACCTACCGATTATATCAAAACTGTAAAATTCAATACTTACGATGTTACCGAATATCTGAAGGAGGAAGGTGCAAATGCTGTGGGGGTCATGCTCGGTAATGGCCGGTATTTTCCGATGCGACCGATTTATAAACCATACAAAATTCGTCACTATGGTTTCCCGAAGTTGATTTTTCATTTGGAAATCAACTATGAAGATGGATCAAGAGAAGTTGTTCGCTCTAGCAATAAATGGAAAGGGACTGCAGATGGACCGATCAGAAACAACAACGAGTATGATGGAGAGTACTATGATGCTCGTAAAGAATTTACAGGCTGGACTGAGGCTGGATTTGATGACAGCAATTGGCTTGGTGCTGAGTATGTAAAAGAGCCTGGTGGCGATTATCGGGCACAGATGAATCCAAATATGAAAGTGATGAAGGAGGTTGAGCCTGCGTCTATTACAAGAAGTGGGACGGGGACTTACATCATGGATATGGGGCAAAATTTTTCTGGTTGGGTTCAGATGTCTTTAAAAGGCAAGAAGGGACAAAAGGTAGAGTTGCGATTTGCTGAATCTTTAGAAGAAGACGGAAGCCTTTTTGTGACCAACCTGCGAGATGCTAAAGCGACGGACACTTATATTCTAAGTGGGGAAGGTGAAGAAGTATGGGAGCCAAGTTTCACTTATCATGGCTTCAGGTACGTGGAGATCAGCGGGTATCCGGGAGTGCCGACATTAGAAGATTTTGTCGGGAAAATGGTTTATGATGATTTGGAGACCGTAGGTAGTTTCGAGTCTTCAAATGCTACCTTGAATCAGATTTATCAAAATACATGGTGGAGTACGGTTAGTAACTATAAGGGCATGCCCGTCGATTGTCCTCAGCGAAATGAAAGGCAGCCATGGTTGGCGGATCATGCAGCAGGTGCTCAAGGTGAGAACTTCATGTTTGCCAATGCTCCGTTATACAAAAAATGGCTCGACGATATCAGGCTGGCTCAGAAGGCTGATGGAAGTATCTCAGATGTGGCTCCACCTTTTTGGAATTACTACAGCGACAACATGACCTGGCCGGGAACATATTTGGTCATCGCAAAGATGCTCTATTTGCAGACCGGGGATGTCGAAGTTATCTCGGAAAACTATGATGCAATGAAACGATGGCTGGCGTACATGAAGACTCGCTACATGACCGATGATTACATCCTAACAAAAGATAGTTACGGTGACTGGTGCGTACCACCTCCAACCATCGAGGAAGCTACGGGAAAGAATGCTGATGTCAAGCGACCGAGCAAGCTAATTGCTACCGCCTATTATTTCTACTTTATGCAGGTCATGTCTGACTTTGCACAGGTAATCGATAGAGAGGAAGATATAGCAGAATTTCAAATTCTTAAATCCGAAATAAGAAACGCTTTTCAAAGCGAGTTTTACAACGATGAAGGCTACTATGGTGACAATAAAATGACGGATAATATCCTTCCGTTATACTTTGGTATTGCGCTTGATGAGAACAAAGAGAAAGTATTCAACAGTCTCGTGAATACCATTGAGAAGGATAATAGTGGACACTTAAGCACTGGGCTCATCGGTACGCAGTGGCTCATGCGTACACTGACTGAAAATGGCAGAGGCGATTTAGCTTATCAGCTGGCAAGCAACACGACCTACCCCAGCTGGGGATATATGATCGAAAATGGGGCCACTACCATCTGGGAACTCTGGCATGGCAATGTCGCCAATCCTAAGATGAACTCTCAGAACCACGTGATGCTTCTTGGTGATTTGATTATTTGGTATTACGAAAATCTGGCAGGAATTAAGGCCGCAAAACCAGGATTTGAAGTAATTGAGATGAAGCCGGAGTTTGATGTGGATCTTGATTATGTAAATGCTAGTTATGAATCTGTTCGTGGGTTAATTCAGAGTAGCTGGACAAAAACGGATGATAGTATTAGTTGGGAAATCACTATTCCGGCAAACACCAAAGCCATGGTTTATTTTCCTACGGATGACGAATCTCACATTATAGAAAAGAGTGACGGAGATTTTAAGTTAATACATGCTGATGGTGAGCAGTTGGTTTTTGAGGTTGGTTCAGGTGAATATGAATTTACCATCAGTGAGCCATAGCTTTCAAATTCAGATCGTAATCCAGCTACACGCATAATACGTGGGGCAGGCATTTTCATGCTCTTTAAGACCGGGTTTCTGAAAATATAAATGATTTCGCCTTAGAGAGTTTCGCTGGGAGAATCTTGTTTTTTAAAAAGAACAACTCGAATCTGCGACATTCTACGCGGCTTAACTCCGCTCTCCTTTTACGTTTTACAAAAAACACCATAGTTGAATATTTTTCTCATTGGCGAGGACTGTTTCGTTTCTTTAAAGAGCCTAAATCGGAGTTTCCGTAGGTTTACCCAAAACGAATCAGATGAAACTTTCACCCTTCCTTATTATCTCAATGATGTTGCTATTGTCTTGTCAGCAGAAGGAGAAACAGGCTGAACCCAAGCTTTTCACCCTGTTAGACTCGACAATGACAGGCGTCAACTTCACGAATCAGCTTACTTCAACCGACGAGTTTAACATCTACACCTATCGCAACTTTTACAACGGAGGAGGAGTAGGAATAGCCGATGTAAACAATGATGGACTACTGGATTTGTATCTCACTGCCAACATGGAATCTAACAGGCTGTACATCAACAAGGGTAATTTTAAGTTTCAAGATATCACGGAGGAAGCAGGTGTTGGTGGCACTAGGTCATGGTCTACTGGGGTGTCCATCGTAGATATAAACGCAGATGGCTGGGCGGATATTTATGTTTGCAATAGTGGTGATGTGAAGGGGGGCAACAAGGAGAATGAGTTTTTCATCAATAATGGTGACGGAACTTTTACCGATCGGGCAAAAGAGATGGGTCTTGCGGACAAAGGGTTTTCCACTCATGCTGCATTCTTTGATTATGATAACGATGGTGATCTGGATATCTATCTTCTTAACAACAGTTTCACAGCCATAGGTAGCGCCAACCTGATGAAAAATCAACGGCCTATTCGCGATGATGACGGAGGAGATAAACTATACCGAAATGATGGAGGTGTATTCGCCGATGTGAGTGCGCAGGCTGGAATCTACGGAAGTTATATAGGTTTTGGACTTGGTGTTTCTGTTACGGATCTGGACAAAGACGGATGGATGGATCTTTACATTTCCAATGATTTTTTCGAAAGAGATTATATCTATATGAACAATGGCGATGGTACTTTTAGGGAAGATCTTGAGAATCAAATGCGATCTATCAGTATTGCTTCTATGGGCTCTGATGCTGCCGATCTTAATGGTGACGCTTACCCGGATATTTTCGTGACAGAAATGCTCCCAGAGAGTGAAAAAAGACTGAAAACTATGGTTCACTTCGAGACATGGGATAAGTATCAATACAACATTCAGAATGATTATCACCACCAGTTCATGCGCAATATGCTTCATGTGCATAATGGAGTTTCGGAAGGTTTTGACCCGTCTTTCAAAGAGGTTGGGCGCATGGCAAATGTGGAGGCAACAGACTGGAGCTGGGGAGCGCTGATCTTCGATCTGAATAATGATGGATTCAAGGATATTTTCGTCTCGAATGGTATTTATCAGGATATTATCAATCAGGACTATCTGCGCTATATATCCAATGAAAAGTTTATGAAAATGGTAGTGAAAGATGGGACGGTGGATTATAACCAACTCATTGATATTATCCCATCCACAGCCATTCCCAACTATGCTTTTGCGGGAGCCAATGACCTGATATTTGAAAATAAATCAGAAGATTGGGGTTTAGCTCAGCCAAGTCATTCGAACGGGTCTGGCTATGGTGATTTTGACAATGACGGTGATCTTGATTTGGTGGTCAGCAATGTGAATGCACCAATCTTTATTTATCAGAACAATACAGATACTTTAGCTAATTATTTGAAAGTGGTTTTGACGGGGGATGATAAAAACAAAAGCGCAATTGGCGCGAGCGTGACGCTCAAGGCGGGAGATAAGACCTTCTATTTGGAGCAGTCCGTTACACGAGGTTTCCAGTCCTCCATAGACCCTAGGCTCAACTTTGGTTTGGGTGATATTGAGATCATAGATTCTTTGATCGTGAGATGGCCTGGTGGATCTTATAAAACCCTGACCAATGTAAGTTCCAATCGGACGATTTCGTTATCAGAGTCTGATGGGCAAAATAAAAAAGAAGCTTCTTTGAGCAAACCTCAAACCATATTGAAATTGGTTGAAGGTGTTATTGATTTTGAACATAGGGAGAACCAATATGTTGATTTTGATGCTGAGTCAATGCGGTATCATATGAATTCTACGGAAGGGCCATATATCGCCAGAGGTGATGTGAATGGCGATGGGTTAGACGACTTGTATATCGGTGGAGCTAGACGACAAGCAGGCACTTTGTTAATCCAAAAGGGCAATGGATTTATATCCACAAATACCACCCTCTTCCTTGAAGATCGATTTTCTGAAGACGGAGAGTCATTGTTTTTTGATGTGGATGGAGATGGAGATTCTGACCTTTACGTGTCCAGTCAGGGCAATGATGATAATTCACAACGATATCTGCCTGATAGGTTATATCTAAACGACGGAAAGGGAAACTTCAATCGGGCGAAAAAGGCGATTCCTGAAAGTCTTTCTTTCAATACATCCACAGCGAAAGCTGCTGATTTTGATCAAGATGGCGATATCGATTTGTTTGTGGGGTCTCGTATGCTTTCAGGCCATTATGGCCTCTCATCCAGTAGTTATATTTTGATCAATGACGGAGCTGGAATTTTTGAAGTGGCTGGTGAGTTGGTTGCTCCAGGGTTGAAAAACATAGGAATGGTAACTGATGCTGTTTGGTCGGATTATGATCTTGACGGAGATGATGATTTGGTTGTGATAGGAGAGTGGATGTGTCCTACTTTCTTTCAAAACACAAATGGAAAATTCACCAATCAGTCTCAAAATTTGGGGCTGGTCAATTTAAGTGGCTGGTGGAATGCCATCGCCTCAGAAGATTTTAACGGAGATGGATTTCCTGATTTTGTTGTAGGCAATCATGGGCTCAATAGCAGGTTTAAGTGCTCTGCAGATAAACCTTTAGAGTGTTATGTTTTAGATTTTGATGATAATGGAGATGTAGAGCAAATCATGACACAGTACCGTGGTGATAAGTCTTATCCAGTCCCTTTGTTGCACGATTTGTGGAAACAAATGCCGGGCACAAAAAAGAAGTTTTTCAAGTACGAGGACTATCAGGGCAAGAGCATAGAGGAAGTGTTTGGAGCTGATCAGTTGGCGGAAGCTCATCATCTTGAGGCCCAAACCTTGGCGAGTGGTATTTTGATGAGTGATGGAGTTGGGGGATTTGATTTCAAGCCATTAGGTGGTTCGGCACAGGCATCACCCATTTATGCCATTTTGCCTGAAGATGTAAATAAAGATGGCGCTGTGGATTTGATTTTGGGCGGAAACCTTTTCGGTGTAAAACCCGAAGCAGGACGATATGATGCCAGCTATGGTTCTGTGCTTATCGGTGATGCAATGGGTGAGTTTCAAGAAACTTCTTTTCATACATCAGGTATCTACCTATCAGGCGAAATACGGGACTTTTGCAAGATCCGGGTCGGGGTAAAAGACATGATTCTAGTAGCTCGCAATGATGATTCAGTACTCACTTTTGAATTAAATTAACTAGCAGTAAGTTCCATTTCTGCTAGGTGTTGCTTTCGGAAAATGGCCGGAGTAATACCAGTTCGTTGAGAGAAGGATGAGGTAAAATGCTGCAACGATGAAAACCCACATGTATAGGCTATTTGCGATAAGCTGTCATTTGGGTGATTGACTAGCAGATTCTTCGCTTTCTTCAACTTGAGGTTGATCAAAAAGCTATTTGGAGGGTACCCAGTGAGTCTTCTTACTTCATCTGTGAATTTGGTTTTGCCCATACCAAAATGCTGAGCCAAATCTTCCACAATCCATTTTTTGGTTAGGTCAGTAGATATGTGCTCGATCAAAGTATGTATGAAGCTATCCTCTTCCTGTATTTGCTGTTTTCGGTCTTCCAGATGTCTGTTCAGTGCAATCAGCATATTTTCGATGATGTTAACCACCATCATCTCATAGCCGTCCTCCTGATTTTTTAGCTCATTTTTCAAATCCTGAAAATACCGTTTAAAATTCCTTGCATTTCGGATAATCACACCTTTTTCTGCGATCATTTCTCCAAGGTTTTTCTGAAAGTTCTTAGGGAGTTTTGTCCATTTTCCCAGATTCAGGTCTTCGCTTTCGCTGAAATATTCAGGCTTCAATACCAGCCAGTTTATCTCCCCCAGATCCATCTTACCGGAAGGGCTACCATTGAGGTGCCATGGTGCAGTAATGGAAAGATTATCAGGATATAACTCTACCGTTTCATCTTCTATGACCCAGTCATATTTTCCACTTTCGATGTAGTGAATCTCGATCCCGTCGTTGAGATGGGGCTTCATGTTATCATCCAGATTAATCCGGGTAAATTTCATGTGCCCAAATTGTTTGATGAATGACAGGTTTTCAATCGGCCCACGATTCTTGTCATGCCACCACATGCCCGACGTGCCGGGTTTGATGGTATCCTTATGTTCTGATCTCTTAGGCATATTTGGTAAAATTGAAATAGGAATGCTTTGAGTATTACCGTTTTGTAATATCTCTAATCTAACTATTGCAAAGCTAGAGTATTTTCATAATTTACAAAATCGACCGATGAAATAAACTGATATCTTGTTGTTTTTATAAATAATATTTTGGTGATTGAATAAAAGTGTTCGCATCAACAAACCGGATAAACACATCAGTGAAGGATAAGGAAATTTCGTATCGAGTAGAAAAGTTGAGGGCAGGGGATGAGGTGTCCTTTCGTGAGCTTTATGACTTCTTTTCTGCTAAGATTTACAATGTATGCAGAAAGATGCATCTCGAACATGAAGATGCTGAGGGGGTCGTTCAGGATGTTTTTTTAAAGGTTTGGAGAAATAAGGAGTGTCTCGTTTCTTCCCTTTCATTCAACGCTTACCTGCTCACTATTGTGCGTTCTATGGTTATTAAAATGACAAGGAAGAAGGCTTATCATGTGGCCTACGAAACTTACGCTATTGCTACTAATTCTATCGTAACCAACCATACTGAAGATTATATCATCTTTTCAAATCTCGAAGAGATTTCATCTAAGGCTCTCGACGAGCTTCCTGTCAAGCAGAAGCAGATTTTCATGATGAAAAATGTGGAACATTACTCAGTAGATGAAATCTCTGAAAGTCTAAATTTATCCAAACGGACAGTGGAAAATCAAATTTACAGGGCTACAAAGTCCCTCAAAGAAAAGCTGGAAAACATGAAAGTAATCTCAGTTTCAGTACTGTCTATAATTTCAAATATTGAAATTATCCGCATTATTTTTCATTAATTCATATTTGAGTATTTCCTAATCTATCTTTTTTTAACATTTTTTCTTTTCACGTGAGTATTCCGTGCGAGTTGTGGCTATATACTTCAGAGCGCAGCTAATATGAATAGACAAATTCAGGCAAAACAATTTTTTAACGGCGAATTATCGCCCGAGGAAGCCCGTAACTTTTTGCAATGGCTTCATTCAGAGCAGTCTGAAGAGGATCTCGCTACTGATATTGATCGTCTTTGGTTTCAGGAGCTTAAAAGCAAAGTGGACCATGAATGGAATGGCGATGATCTATTCCAACAAATATCCAAATCAAAAGAAAATCAGGTTTCGATTACTGGTACTCCCCTTGCAGTTCATTCAGTACCAAAAGCGTCCTATAAAAACGGGTATCGGGTAGCTGCTGTTGTAGGTTTACTTATTGCCTCCATGTGGGTTCTTTCGCTTTTCGTTTATACTGCAAAAACACCAAAGGAGGCAACTAGCATCATCGAAAAAGTGAACCCTTCAGGTCAAAAATCGAGGCTTGCGCTTCCTGATGGAAGTATCGTTCATTTGAATGCGGATAGCAGAATCGAATTTCAAAGCACTTTTACTAACAAGCGTGAGGTTCTCCTTGAAGGGGAGGCATTTTTTGAGGTGGTCAAGGATCCGACGAGACCATTTGTCGTAAGAAGCGGAAGGTTGTCTACCACAGCATTGGGTACATCATTCAACATACGTTCATTTAAAAATACTGACAAAGTGGAAGTGACACTTGCCAGCGGTAAAGTACGTGTGGACGATGAACTGTCCCAGAAATCGATTTTGCTTGATCCATTAGATCAGGTGATTGTGGAGGGTGGTTCTGAATCGTTAATGAAAAGGAAATTGTCTTCGCTTGACCTTATTGAGTGGAAAGATGGAGTGATCAATTTTAATAAAACGCCCTTCCCTGAAGTGGTTACTGAGTTGGAGAGATGGTATGGCGTAGAGTTTCAAATGAGTGGAAAAGTTAAAAAAACCAAATGCTCTGGTACATTCAAAGACGAATATCTGAGCAATATATTGGCCGTGCTTAGTCACACCATTGGCTTTCAATACACGATCAACGAAAAACAAGTCCAAATCAATTTTAACCCCTAAACAAATAAACTATGAAGCAACAAGTACTTTATGAATGACACAAAAAAAGCCGAAGGCAGAAGCCTCCGGCAGATTAATTCAATGGGGTCGTCCGAGTTGCCGCTCTAACCACCCGCCATTAATCATTACTAATTAAAGTTTTACAAAAATATGAAATACACTTTATTTCAAACCATCCTTATGGTTGCGAAACACACTTTATATGTTTTTGTACTCTTTGCAGTTACTGTGTCATCGGCCATATCCGCTACGGTCAATGCGCAAATAAAGAGTGTCAAGGAGGTTTTTATCGAGATAGATAAGACCAAAATCAGCGTTGAAGAACTATTCAATGCTATTGAAAAAAACTCTGAATTCAGGTTTTTTTATACAGACGAAGGTCTGGATACCAACACACCTATCGAGCTTAAATCAAGTGAGGGGTCAGTTGCTGATTTTCTTATATCGGTAGCCTCTCAGACCAAGGCAGAATTTCGCCAGGTAAATAACACCATCAGCGTGAAAAAGGGCTTGGTCAAAAAACAGGTAGAAATTCCTGTTGAGATCAACGTGTCCCGTACGATCACAGGAAAAGTGACGGATGAAACGGGAGAGGCACTGCCCGGGGCTACTGTTGTGGTTAAAGGAACAACCGTCGGTACTATTACTGATTTTGACGGCATGTATTCTTTGGATGCTCCCGAAGGGGCGATTTTAGAAATCACATTTATTGGGTATACATCGATCAGCGTTGAGGTTGGAGATCGTTCCGTGATCAACGTATCTCTCGAGCAAGATATTGACCAGCTAGATGAGGTTGTGGTTGTTGGTTATGGTACTTCCAAGGTGAAAGACCTTACAGGTTCCGTAGCGCGTGTTGGAGAAGAAAATTTCATCAAAGGGGTAAATACTTCCCCAGATCAAATGATCCAGGGCAAGGTTGCTGGTGTGAGCATTGTTAACAATAGTGGACAACCAGGAGGTGCGGTTACCTTTAGAATTAGGGGAAACTCGTCGGTTCGCGCGGGTCAGCAGCCATTGTTTGTTGTGGATGGCGTGCCCCTGGATGGACGAAATACCAACCCTGGCGCTTCGCTTGAGCAGTTAGGTAGTTCACCTGATTCAAATCCATTGAGCTTTTTAAACCCCAATGATATTGCTTCTATTGATATACTCAAAGATGCATCCGCTACAGCCATCTATGGTTCAAGAGGGGCGAACGGGGTGGTGATTGTGACGACCAAAAAAGGCTCAGCTGGAGCGCTCAAAGTAGACGTTAACCTCACAACTGCAGCCAGTACCATGTCCAACAGACTGGATCTCATGAATGCATCCGAGTTCAGAAAGGCAATTGACACCCGGGAATTTGATCCTGCGGAATACGATGGAGGTAGTAATGTTGATGCCTTTGATGCCATTACCAGAACGGCCATAACCAAAACCGCCAGTGTATCCATCAGCGGAGGTAATGAAAGATCAAGCTATCGTGTTTCCGGAGGGATCCATGATCAGGAGGGAATTATTAAGGAGTCCGGCTTGACCAGATACAATGGGAACATCAATGCTTCATTTGACCTTTTACCTAAAGATAAATTGGTATTGGACGTCAACCTCATTGCTTCAAAAACAGAGGAAAATGGAGCACCAATTGCAGATAATTCAAATTTGTACGGGTCACTTATCGGCAATGCCATCGAATGGAACCCCACAGTTCCATTTAAGGACGAAAATGGTTACGTTCAGGAGGCATATAATGGCGTGGCTGGTATCCCCACCAATCCACTGGCGCTTTTAAAGTACCATAGAGATCAATCTTCTGTAGCCACCACGCTTGCTAACCTGGGACTTACATGGAAAATTAGTGACCAGTTTTCTTATAAGGCTATTTACGGAACCAATCACACCGTGGGTCGTAGAAATTCAGACCTGTCCGGCGAATTGTTCCTGGTCCAGGTTACCGGTCTTGGGTCTTCTGCAATTTCTTCAGTTGAAAACTCCAGCTCTACACTAACTCATACGTTAAGCTTTCAGGAGGAATTTGGGAAAACCAAATTGAATGCATTCATTGGTTATGAATATCAAACCTATTCCAGGTTCACAAACACAATGTCTGGGAATGGCTATACTAATTTTGATGTATGGGGAACTGACATAATGCAAAATATTCCAGCCGGTAATATTTCAGTGTCTTCCTACCGTGACCCTACAAATGAACTCCAGTCTTACTTTACCCGCTTGTTTGTGAGTCATGATGATAAGTATATGTTAACGGCTATTTTCAGATCTGACGGTTCTACTAAATTTGGAGATAATAATAAATATGGATTCTTTCCATCTTTTTCTGGAGCCTGGGTTTTGTCTGAAGAAGCTTTTTTAAATAATGTTTCATTAATCGACAGGTTAAAATTGAGAGTTGGATGGGGAAAAACGGGTAATCAGGAGTTTCCATCTGGTGCTTCACAGTTCAGGTATGGATATGGACAAGGAAGTTTGAGCCTAGTAAATGTGGCAAATCCCGATTTGAAATGGGAAACTACCGAGTCAATGAGTGTTGGTGTTGATTTCTCTATTCTTAGCGATAGGTTGAGCGGTACGGTGGAGTATTTCGACAAAAAAACCAATGACCTCCTATTCCAATTACCGGCGATTCAACCTGCTCCTTCTACCAACTATTGGATCAACCTGCCTGCGGTGGTAAACAACAGCGGGCTCGAACTTTCACTCAATGCAGTGGTTGTTCGCCAACCGGATTTCTATTTTGACATTGGTTTCAACGGAACCAGATTGAAAAACAAGCTAACGGGTTATGAAGGTGCACCGGTTTCTACCGGTGAAATCAAGGGGAATGGCCTTGGTGGATCAGGAGCTACTTCTCAACGACTGGCCAATAATCAACCACTATTTGCTTTCTACATGCCAACTTTCGAAGGTTTTGATGCAGACGGTACGGCTCAGTATTCAGATGAATCATCTTTCGTAGGTAACCCTAATCCCGATTTCATTTTGGGGATCAATACCAATATGGAATATAAAAATTGGACATTCAAGATGAGTTTTAATGGTGCTTACGGTCATCAGGTTTATAACAACACAGAAAATGCGCTGATTACCGCCTCGAATCTGGTCATAGGCCGTAATGTGACTTCCGAGCTTGCACTTGGCCCTGAAAGCATTAGCAATTCCAATAAAATTTCAACCAGGTATCTCGAGGATGGAGGATTCTTAAGGCTACAGAATGTTATTCTGTCATACAAATTCCTGAATGTAAAATCCCTGAGAAACTTGGAATGCTTTGCCACCGGACAAAACCTGTTCGTCATCACCAACTACGAAGGGTTTGACCCTGAAGTCAATACCGACCGGGGATTCAACGGCGTGCCATCTTTTGGTATCGAATACACACCTTATCCAAAGGCACGTACATTCACTTTAGGTGTCAATGTATCATTTTAAAGAAGTTGAACTAAGAAACGAAAATGAAAATGAAAATATATAAATATATAATTACGTCTTTTTCGATAGCAGTGCTAGCTTCATGCACGGATTTAGATGAAGGATTGACCTCAGATGCCACCGCCGACCAAGCCACTGAATTTTTAATCGAAAATGCAGATTACGATGCATTGTTGGAAAAGGTCTATCGGGATTTTGATGGAGCCTTCATCAGTTACGAGAATGGTACTTATGCCATGAACGTAATCAGTACTGATGAAGGGATTTGTCCTTCAAGGCCATCAGGATGGGACAATGGTGGTGAGTATCGAACGCTCCACCAACACACCTGGGATGATACCCACCCAATTAATAATTCAGTTTGGGGAAAATTGAACCGTGGCAATTTCGATGCAACCAACGTATTGTCATTTGACCCCCCAGAGGATGTGGCGGCTGAAGCCAGGTTTTTACGGGCGTTTTTTCTATGGCAATTGCTTGACCTTTGGGGACAAGTGCCATACAGACAGCCAAATGAAGATTTATTGCTAGCACCCACGGTACTGACAGGCAAAGAGGCTACTGACTTTATTATTTCGGAAGTTGAGGAAGTATTGCCTCTACTGTCAACGACAAACCCTCCTTATAGAGCATCCCAAAATGCTGCAAGAGCCCTACTGGCAAAACTCTATATCAATAGAGGAGTTTATGAAAACAGGGAGGCTCCAACTTTTGTGGATGCTGATATGGATAAAGTCATCCAATATGTTGATGCTATTGGAGACAAGGCGTTGGATTTCTATTGGGATAGTTTTGAGCCTAACAATAACGAGGTGTCTTCTGAGATACTGTTCTCCATAGAAAGTCAAGGGGGTGTTAGAGTTTCTGCATTATGGACCATGTGGTATGCCACATTACCCAGTGAAATAGGTGGTGGTTGGAATGGTTGGGCAGCCATGGCAGAGTTTTATAATTCCTTTGAGGAAGATGATATTAGAAGGTACTACGAACACCCTGTTACCACAGCAGAGAATGGTGTGAATGTGGGATTTATCACCCAGCGATATTTGGATGCTTATCCCCAATATACAGATGATACTGAGACTGAATTAAAACCACAAATAGTTTTTAGTCAGGAAATATCAACTATTCAAGGAGCCGGCCTGTTCGAAGGCTATAGGCCATTGAAATACATCCCAGATTATGTCAACGGGTGGGATCAGCCAGATAATGATTTCGTTTTGCTTAGGTATGCAGATATGTTATTGTTGAAAGCCGAAGCTCTTTTACGAAAAGGGGATGCCGGAACAGCATTGACTATTGTAAATGATATTCGTACAGACCGAGGTGTAGAAGCCTTGACTTCATTGGACATGGAGACATTGCTTGCTGAGCGGGGTAGAGAGCTGTATTGGGAAGGGCATAGAAGAAATGATCAAATAAGGTATGGAACATTTTTGAATGCCTGGGCACTCAAGGAGGCATCTGACCCGATGTATTTGGTTTACCCAATCCCGGCTGCCGATGTGATCGCCAATCCGAATCTGAACCAAAATCCAGGTTACTAAAATTCATTTTCGAGTCCATGCCGCTTGTTGGGGTATGGACTCAATTACCTTTGATTCACCAATTGTTATTTGCAAAATGAGAACCAACTTGCTGCTATTCGGTATTTTCTTTTTATTTCTCTCACCTGCGTATTGTCAGTCATCTGCAGATGTTTCGAAGTATTCAGATTTAATCAAATCTCACATCTACAAAGATTACAAAAAGATGTACCGTGAGGGTGGGGGCTCATTGGTTTATCCATTTCTAACTCCCGGTAGTAATCAATATGCCAATGTGCTCTGGGATTGGGATTCATGGTTCTCCAACGTGGCACTACGACAAACCCTTGCAGATGTTGGGTCAGACAAGGATAGGAAAGAGGCTTTAAAGTATGAGCAAGGTTGTGTGCTCAATTTTTTGCATTACGGAAATTGGGATGGGTACCTGCCCATTGTGATTTTCGAAGACTCAAAGCCTCGAGATATCAGGCCTGATAAAATTTTTGATGTCAACATGCACAAGCCGGTTTTGGCACAGCATGCAGCTTTCATCACCCAACAGATAGGGGGAGATGCCGAGTGGGTCAGGGAAAAATTTTATCACCTACAGGCTTTTGTAAATAATTACAAAGCACATCACCGGCATAAGGCTACAGGCTTATATTATTGGCAAAACGATGTGGCTATCGGGGTTGATAATGATCCTGCAACATTTTTTCGTCCCGAAAAGAGCTCTGGTTCTATTTATCTCAATTGCCTCATGTACAAAGAGCTTTTGGCCATGGTTTACCTCGCCGAACAACTTAATATCAAAGAGGTAGGTGAAGAATTTGCAAATGATGCAATAGCCCTAAAGTCAGCCATTCAGGAGCACTGCTGGGACGAGCGCGATGGATTTTTCTATAGCGTAGATCTCAACCTGACCCCTGTTGATAACCATGAAGACAGAACGCTCGGACTTCCTTTTATTATCCACAGTGGTTATCCACGCGATTATGATTGTTTGATTCAGCGCATCGAGGTATGGAGTGGGTTTCTCGCTTTGTGGGCTGGAGTTGCCACACCAGAACAAGCTAAAAGGGTGGTGGAACACTATTCTGACCCAAGAACATTTAATTCGCCATCGGGCGTAAGGACTTTATCGAAAATGGAAAAAATGTACAACCTCCGGGCAAGTGCAAACCCATCCAACTGGAGGGGACCAATTTGGGGTGTTTCCAATTACATGGTTTTTCGCGGGCTTGCTGATTACGGATTTAACAAAGAAGCGAAAGAGTTAGCTACAAAAACCATCTCACTTTTTGGTAGGGATTTTGAAAAGAATGGCGGTTTGCACGAATACTATGAACCAGAAACTGGAGAACCCTTACTAAATCTTGGTTTTCAAAATTGGAACTACCTAGTGATCAATATGATAGCTTGGATGGAGGAGAGGGAAGTTATTAGAGAGTTTTAATTTTGTTGTTTAAACGACAGCTTTAGTTGTGATCCATGCTTCAAAAGGGGCATGGTTTTTTATATGATCGTTCATTGTATGAATAATCTATATGAACAAAACTGTAAGACCTATTTTTGATATTGCTGGAAACCACAGGATACGAGCGTTTCGTTTTACCCATAACTTGCACCTCTCAATTACTTCAAAATGATGAACAAACTCTTATTTACCCCAATTCTTCTGTTTACGTTTTTGCAGACCTCAATTGCGCAGACTAATACAATCACAAAGTATTTGTCTGGTAAAGGGTATGGGGATGATGTGAAATGGGATTTCAAACTATCAGAAGGCAGGGGATCTGGTGAGTGGACTCAAATTTCGGTTCCATCATGTTGGGAATTAGAAGGCTTTGGTAAATACAATTATGGTCACGCCAAAGATTCTGTAAGAGGCAAAGAGGTAGGTTTTTACAAACACCAATTTGATGTGGCAAAGGCTTGGGCAGGAAAGCAAGTGGAGATTGTGTTTGAAGGAGCCATGACTGATACAGAAGTAAAGATCAATGGAAAGCTAGCCGGCCCAATTCATCAAGGCTCATTCTACAGTTTCAGATACGATATTTCCAAATTGGTCAACCATGGTGAAACCAATACGCTTGAAGTGAAAGTTGCCAAGCATTCGGAAAACCATTCAGTTAATATGGCAGAGCGCTATGCTGATTATTGGATTTTCGGAGGCATCATTCGTCCGGTTTTACTTGAAGTAAAGCCGAAGAAAAATATAGAAAGAGTAGCTGTTGATGCTAAAGCAGATGGCAATTTGACTGCTGAAGTATTTCTTGCTGGAGCCAAGAAGTCCGACAAGGTAACAGCCCAGGTTTTTACGTTGGACAATCAACCTGTTGGCCAACCATTTTCTGTCTCGGTGGGGAAGGAGGCAAGCAAGGTGAAATTGTCATCTCAAATTGAAGGAATCAAGCCATGGAATCCTGAAAATCCTAATCTCTATGAGGTAAAATTCATATTAGAGTCCAAAGGAAAAGCGATTCATGAATACACCGAGAGAATCGGGTTTCGCACAGTTGAGATTCGACCGAGAGATGGGATATATGTAAATGGTGTTCAAGTCAAATTCAAAGGGGTTAATCACCATTCGTTTTGGCCAGAGTCTGGTCGCACTACCAACAAGCAGATGAGTATACATGACGTTCAGCTGATGAAAGATATGAACATGAATGCCGTTCGTACATCGCATTATCCTCCGGATGCGCACTTTCTCGATGCTTGTGATTCGCTAGGGTTATTCGTGTTGGAGGAGCTAGCCGGCTGGCACGATGCTTACGATACCAAGGTAGGGAGCAAGCTCCTAAAGGAAATGGTTATCCATGATGTGAACCATCCTTCTATCGTCATTTGGGACAATGGAAATGAAGGAGGTCACAATCCAGATTTTGATGATCTTTTTGAAAAATACGACATTCAAAACAGATTGATTATCCATCCTTGGGAGGAGTTTAATGGCACAGCCACTCAGCACTACCGAGGCTATGATTATGGAGTTGGAACCTTCTGGAATGGGCATCAAATCACTTTCCCGACAGAGTTTCTTCATGGTCTCGATGATGGAGGAGCCGGCGCAAGCCTTCATGATTACTGGGAACTCATATGGGAAAACCCGATAGCTGCTGGAGGATTTCTGTGGGTTTTTGCAGATGAAGGAGTTGTGCGCACAGATCAGGATGGAACGATTGACACCTATGGGGATAAAGCGGCTGATGGTATTCTTGGGCCTTTCCATGAAAAGGAAGGAAGCTTCTTTGCCGTAAAGGAAATATGGTCTCCTGTGAAGATCACAGAAGAAGATATTTCTGTAACCTTTGATGGAAATCTGAGAATTGAAAACAGATACCTATACACGAACCTGAGCCAATGTAGCTTCAGTTGGAAGTTGTCTAAGCTGCCACAGCCAGGTCAGGAAAAGAAAGTTGAAGGGTTAACCGGATCCATCGAAGCGCCAAACCTAGAGCCCGGTCAGAGAGGACTTCTAACTATTGATTTACCAGATACATGGCCATCTTATGATGTGCTCTATGTTACTTCTTATGGTCCTTCTGGGGAAGAGCTTTATACTTCCAGTCTTCCGATATCTCTACCTGAAGATGTTGTGGCGGAACTGATGTCAAAAGATGCAGCTGAGGGAAAGGTCACTTACGCTGAGGATGAAAATGAAATTTCTATACGGGCAGGCTCAGTCAATTTTACCATTGATAAATCAAATGGTTATCTCAAGAAAATTGAGAATGATGAGGGCGAAATACCATTCAACAACGGGCCATTTTTGAGCGACGGAAAAGTTGTTTTCAAATCTATCAAGGTGATGCGAGATGGGGAAAGCTTGCAAGTGTTATGCTCATTTGATGAGAAAGAATCCAGAATGAAAGAGTTCACATGGACATTTCATCCATCAGGTTGGGCTGGGCTGAATATCTATTATGTGCCGGGAATCTACGATGTTCCGTTCGATTATATGGGAGTAAACTTTGACTATCCAGAGGAGCTGGTCGAAGGAGTGAAATGGCTTGGAAAGGGACCTTACCGTGTTTGGAAGAATAGAACTCAAGGAGTAGAGCTCGGCGTGTACCAAAAGGATTACAACAACACCGTAACAGGAGTTTCACCAGTCATTTATCCAGAGTTCAAAGGGTATCATGAAGATTTGTATTGGGCGGAAATCCAGTCAAAAGTGCAATCCTTTGTAGTGGCCACATCTTCCGAAGATGTATTTCTGAGACTTTACACTCCATACTTGTCTGAAGACAAAAGAATTGCTCCTTCATTCCCAGAAGGCGATATTTCGTTCATGCAAGCTATTCCTCCAATCGGTACAAAAACGAACGATCCGTGGAACATGGGGCCGTCTGGACAGAAAAATATGTTTTTCGATTATGGGCCTTATGACGATTGGAGAACGCGAAGCAAGGTGATGGAATTGTATTTCGACTTTACCGCTAAGTAGGTCCACAGACTGGTTCAGGTTAAAATCAGAATTTTAAACGAAATTTAGTTTTCATTAACCCTGACCCCATGCTTCGTTTCACTTTAGGCCTTTTTATCCTTACTGTATCAGCGCTGGCTGTTTTTGCACAGTCAAAAACGGACTCCATAGCAGAAGATATTCTGTTGGTTCAACGTGTAAATGGCGGTTGGCCAAAGCACCTACAGATTCGAGGAAAAAAGGAAATCAAGACGCTTTACGATGAGCTTAATCTGACGGATGAAGAGCGTGAGACTATCCGTCGGGACTCAGCAATACTCAATACCACCTATGACAACAACGCCACGAGCAAGGAAATCAGATACCTGATCAAAGCTTATAGCGAAACCAAGAATACCAAATACCTAAAGGCGGCTGAGAGAGGAATCAACTACATATTGGAGGGACAATACGATAATGGGGGGTGGCCACAGTTTTATCCTTTGAAGGGTGGTTATGCCGATGATATCACATTCAATGACAATGCGATGATCAATAGCCTGAATGTACTCCGAGATGTTTCGACTGGTAAAAATGGATTGGATTCAGTAGATGGGGAATTGGTTGAAAGATGCGAATCTGCTCTTGCTAAAGGAATAGCATGCATTTTAAAGAGCCAGATAATCATTGATGGAGAGTTGGCTGTGTGGTGTGCTCAGCATGATCCAGATACTTTCGAAGCATCCGATGCACGAAGTTTTGAGCTAGCCTCTCTAAGCGGGCAGGAGTCAGTAGGAATCCTTCGTTTTTTGATGGGAATAGAAAACCCATCACCTGACGTCATAAAATCCATTCGTCAGGGAATGAAATGGATTGACGAAAATAAGATTGAAGGGTACAAAACAATTTTCCCTAAAGTACCCGGTACTGAGAGGGGCTATGACCGAGTCTTGGTCAAGGAACCAGGAGCAATCCTATGGGCACGATTCTATGATCTGGAGACCGGAGAGCCGTTCTTTTGCGGACGCGATGGTGTTAAAAAAGCATCGATGAAAGAGATCGAATATGAGCGGCGTGTCGGGTATGGATGGTACGGTACTTGGCCCTTAAAATTGCTCACACAAGATTATCCCGAGTGGAAAAACAAACATGATCTAGATTAATTCCGAAAGGACAGAACAGGATAGCCATTGCCGTATTGATGCCTACTTTTCAGCTAATTTTTAACATGAAATACCAAATTGATGATCAATACTGTCAAGTATTCAATTCTACTAGCATTTATTATAATTTTTTCAAGCTGCCAGCCAACCAAAAGAACGGATTGGAAGAGTGGCATATTGGTTGATGAATTTGTCTATGACACGGCATCATTTCCATCTTGTCACGCAGCTACCATAGCTGAGACAACAGAAGGGAAATTGGTTACAGCCTTTTTTGGAGGTACTAAGGAGAGAAACCCTGACGTGTGCATTTGGGTGTGCAGAAAAGAGGCCGATGTATGGACAAAACCGCAGCTCGTTGCTGAAGGTTTCGCTTCTGGAGTTGAAGGATTGAGTGATACAGTCAGATACCCAACATGGAACCCGGTGCTTTATCAAGTGCCGAATGGTGAGCTACAACTTTACTACAAAATAGGCCCTAAACCGTCAGATTGGTATGGTTTTGTGAGAACGTCGGCAGACGGTGGCGTGACATGGTCAGAACAAGAGGCATTGCCTTCAGGTTTTATTGGTCCAGTAAAAAATAAGCCGGTATTGGTTGGAGACGGAAGTTTGGTTGCCGGTAGCAGTACCGAAGGTGACGGCTGGAAAATTCATTTTGAAGTGACTAAAGATTTTGGAAAAACCTGGGATATGGTCGGCCCAATTAATAAAGGTCAACAAAATGGAGATCACAATGTGATTCAGCCGAGTATATTGGATCATGGAGATGGAAAGCTTCAAATTTTGGCTCGTAGCAGAAGCAGAAGAGTGGCCACTGCATGGTCAGAAGATTATGGAAAAACATGGTCAGAAATTTCGCTTACCAGCCTTCCCCAAAACAATTCAGGTACGGATGCAGTGACAATGGCGGATGGACGTCATGTTTTGGTTTACAATCATACGCTTGACCCAGAAGGGAAAGCCAAAGGGCCAAGAACACCGCTTCATATGTCAGTTTCTGAGGATGGAATCAATTGGTCTGCGGCATTGATTTTGGAAGACTCCCCAATCAGTCAGTATTCATACCCAGCAGTGATTCAAACTTCTGATGGCATGTTGCATGTGGCTTATACGTGGAGAAGGAAAAAGATCAAACATGTGAAAATCGATCCAGCACAATTGGAATTGACCAAAATCGATTCTCTCAATTGGCCGTCTCTTTAAGTAGCTCTAAGAATAATATAGGATGTCCTTTCGAAGGAGGAGAAATCTTACTCAGACATTGAGTCTTGCGGCTTTAGCGAAAACCCCCATTTGCTTAACTGGTTTAATGGGGATTTTTTCCGTAGTTATTTTTCCTCTGGCTGTACTTACTTCCTGCACTTCTTCATCATTGCAGGTTGCTAAAATCACCACGGAGTATCTGGAAATACCAGTTGGTATTTCAGACAATCCAAGATTTGGCTGGCAGCTGATATCTGATCAAAATGGGGCGAAACAGTCCGCTTATCAGATAAGCGTTTTGGACGGAGAGACTGAAGTTTGGAGTTCAGGAAAAGTTATTTCAGGTCAAAGTCAACTAGTAGATTATCAAGGGTATGAACTTGCGGATGGCACGCTATATCAATTATTGATTGATGTGTGGGATCAAAATGATAAGAAGACCTCTGCAGCTTCATGGTTTGAAACTGCCCCTGACGAAGAAGCACTTACCGCCAGCTGGATTGGTGCAATCAGAAGGGAAGATGCAAATCTTCCTGAGGGTAGAAAATGGCATGCCCCATCATTGAAAAAGAATAGAGCTTTTTATGACAGCATTCCTGAGTTGGCCAAAAGATCGATTTTGCTTCGCAAAGAGTTTCAGGTTGAAAAAGAATTGACCGGGGCAACTGCATACATTTCTGGCCTTGGTCACTATGAGCTAAATGTAAACGGAGAGAAAGTAGGAAAGAGTCAATTTGCTCCGCTGTGGACCGATTATGATAAATCTGTTTTTTACAATACTTACGATCTCACCGCTTTGCTCAAGTCTGGCAATAATGCCATAGGAGTGATTCTTGGTAATGGAATGTACAACTCCATAGGTGATCGCTATCGCAAATTTTGGGTCAGTTTTGGTCCACCGACTTTGTATTTTCAATTAGAAATTGACTATTCTGATGGCTCATCTGAAACCATTCAATCGGATGAATCCTGGAAATTTACCAAAAGCCCGATCACTTTCAATTGCATATTTGGAGGCGAAGACTATGATGCACGATTGGAAAAAAAAGAGTGGAGCGATGCAAATTTCGATGATTCAGATTGGAGTCAAGCTGTGATTCAGGAAGCACCCAAAGGCCAGTTAAAACAGCAACTTGCTCCGGCGATAGAGATTCAAAAACAGTTTGGGATTATAGAATCAACTCAAATTGATTCTGCTACTTATGTGTTTGATATGGGGCAAAATCTCTCTGGTTTCCCCACTATAAAAGTGGCTGGAAAGTCGGGGCAAAAAGTGAAGGTTTGGGTAGGTGAGCGGTTAACCGAGGATGGTAAAGTGACCCAAAGCAATACAGGCGCACCGCATTATTACGAATACACCCTCAAGGGCGGTGATAAGGAAGTGTGGCAGCCAAGGTTTAGCTATTATGGCTATCAATATGTTCAGGTTGAGGGCATTCATTTTGGTGATGGGGAGAATTTTCTCAAGCTTCCGGTTTTGCTCGATCTCAAATCAAATTTCATTTATAGCAATGCCAAGCCACAGGCTACTTTTGAATGCTCCAATGAAATTTTCACCAAAACACACACTTTGATCAACAATGCTATCAAAAGCAACATGCAAGCGGTTTTCACAGATTGTCCGCATCGAGAGAAGCTGGGGTGGTTAGAAGAAATTCAGCTTGTCGGTCCGGGCTTATTGTACAACTACGACCTGACTCAACTTTTCCGCAAGGAAATGATGGACATGGCAGATGCGCAATGTCCAAACGGGATGATTCCCAATATTGCGCCGGAGTATACAGATTTTTCGGCTTACTCATGGGGGGCGGATTTTACCGATTCTCCAGAGTGGGGTGCTGCATCTGTTTTGGTGCCATGGCAGTATTATGAGTTTTATGGAGACCCTTCTTTGATTGAGAAATACTATGAAGTGATGAAGGATTATGTGAATTACCTGACTTCTCGATCCGAAAACGGAATTGTTTCGCATGGCCTTGGCGATTGGTACGACTATGGCGATCATAATGCGGGATATTCCAAGAACAGCCCAATTTCACTTTCAGCCACATCTCATTATTATCTGGCTATTCAAAAGCTTGTTGATGCTGCCAATATGCTTGAAAAGGAAGAAGATTTTGCTCGCTATGATCAATTAAAGAAAGAGGTTAAAAAAGCTTATAATAAAGAGTTTTTCCACTCAGAAACTAATCAATACGGAACTGGTAGTCAATACAGTAATGCCATTTCAGTTTATCTCGACTTGGTTCCTGAGGGCAGAAAAAAAGCTGTTCTCGATAACCTTGTTGCAGATATAGTAGCCCATGGATACCGACTGACAACCGGTGATGTCGGCAATCGCTATTTGTTTCAGACACTAGCTGAAAATGGATTGAATCATGTGCTGTATAAAATGATCAATCACTACGATGCGCCTGGTTATGGCTATCAATTGCAGTACGGTCTCACTACCTTGACAGAGCAGTGGGATCCAGCAAAAGGCAACTCATGGAACCACTTCATGATGGGGCAGATAGAGGAGTGGTTTTTCAAATCAATCCTGGGGGTTGTTGCAGATAAAGATCAGCCGGGTTTTAAACACTTTTTCATTCAACCAGAGCTGGTGGGAGACATGGCTTTCGCAAAAGGCTCCTTCGAAAGTCTTTACGGCGAGATTCTTGTAGATTGGAAGCGAGCCGAGGGTTCGTTTGAGATTGAAATAAAAGTTCCTGTCAATTCCTCCGCAACTTTCGTGGTTCCGGCTGAAGTTGCGTCTGAGAATCGTCAGGTTGAATTAACTTCGGGTAAACACAATCTAAAATTTACCTTGAATGCGATTAACTAAAGTTTTATTTAAAAATATGAAAAGCATTGCTCTGTTCATTTTGATGCTTGTGGCAACAAATCTAGTGGCTCAAACATCGGATGATCAGTTTCAAAGACCAATGGTCGATGTGATCAATGACCTGCAGCAGAAATATGATGTGCGCATAAAATACAACGTGCAGGACTTTGCTAATTACGATTTGATTTATGCCGACTGGAGATTGGTTCCCGGCGACCTTGAGGCAAGTTTGAAGAACGTATTGGCTCCATTCGATTACATTTTTGTGAAGCAAGGTGAACACACTTATAAGATCAAGCCCTTCCAGTATCATCTCGTTACGCCGGAGAGGGGAGCAGAGCGACTTGAATATCTCAAAACCCTTTATTCAGATAAGAGCAGTTGGGAAGAACGACGCTCTGAGTTGCGCAAGTGCATCAGAGAAGCCGTTGGAATAGACGATCTGCCATCAACCCCAAACCCAACAATAATCTTTTCCAATAAAAGAAAATATGATGGTTATACTATCGAGAATGTAGCATTGGAAACCGTGCCGGGTTTGTTTGTTACTGGTTCCATTTATAAGCCATCTCGCATTAAGGGTAGCGCACCTGTGATACTGAGTCCGAACGGTCATTTCGGAGATGGTAGATATAACAAAGACATCCAAATCCGCTGCGCTGCTTTGGCTAAAATGGGAGCGATCGTAGTGAATTATGATTTATTCGGATGGGGAGAGTCAGCCATGCAGGTTGGGAGTACTTCTCACAGAATGAGCCTCGCCCATACTATTCAGGCCAACAATTCAATCAAGCTATTAGATTATTTATTGACTATCAAAGGAGCAGATGCCAATCGCGTAGGCATCACGGGAGGTTCCGGTGGTGGGTCTATGACCATGCTGATTTCAGCTATTGACGATCGCATCAAAGTGAGCGTGCCGGTTGTGATGACTTCCTCATTTCATTCTGGTGGCTGTCCTTGCGAAAGCGGTACGCCCATTCACCTTTGTGGGGAGCAAACGAACAATGCAGAGATTGCGGCCATTTTTGCTCCAAAACCTCAGCTCGTCGTTTCGGATGGTGGCGACTGGACGTTTCAGGTGCCAGAAGTGGAGTATCCATTTATCAAAAGAACTTATGGGTTCTATGACGCATCGGACAAGGTTGAAAATGCACATCTGGCTAGAGAAAAACACGATTATGGTTTTTCTAAAAGAAAACCGATGTATGAGTTTATGGCTAAAAACCTGAATCTCGATTTGAGCAAAATTAAAGATGCTTCAGGTAAAATAGATGACTCTGATATCACCGTAGAGGATGAAGAAAAGATGTACGTATTTGGCAATGATCCAAATCAGTTACCAGAGGGATCTGTGCTGCATATTGATGAACTAGTAGAAAAATTAAATAAATGAGAATAAGACTTTTATCGATTTCATACCTATTTGTCATTCTGATTTTGGCTGCTTGTGAGCCAAAGAAAAAAGAGGCGGTAGAGACTAAACCCATGTCTGTTCGGATGGCAGAATCTGAAATGGCTCGTTTTTCTGAGTTGTGGACGGTTGATCATGTGCGTATCCCTTTTTGGGGTTACACCCATGGCATCATTGCCAAAGCTATGCTTGATATGTATGATGCCACAGGGGATGAAAAGTATTTCGACTATGTGGAAGACTATGCGGATACTTTGATTCAAGATGGCGGCTTTATCGTCACCTATGATTCCTCAAAGCATAATATCGACATGATCAATCCGGGTAAGATACTCTTCCCCATGTTCAAGCTCACGGGTGAGGAAAAATACAAGCTAGCCGCAAAAACGCTGGTTGATGCAATGGAGAATCATCCTAAAACCTCCGAGGGAGGGTTTTGGCATAAGAAAAGATACACCCATCAGATGTGGTTGGATGGACTGTATATGGGGTCGCCGTTCCTTGCTCAGTACGCTAAAGAGTTCGATGCACCGGAGCTTTTCGATGTGGTGGCTACCCAAATTGAGTTGATTGATAAATATGCTTACGACGAAAATACAGGATTGTATTACCACGGTTGGGATGAGAGCAAATCCATGCTCTGGGCTGATCCGCAAACTGGCACATCTCCCAATTTTTGGGGACGAGCTGAAGGCTGGTTTGCTATGGCTCTGGTAGATGTGCTGGATCATTTCCCTAAAGATCACCCGAAGTATGATATGATTTTAGAGGTACTAAACAAGACCGCCCAAGGTATCAAAAGCACACAAGATGAAAAATCGGGAGCGTGGTATCAGGTACTTGATCAGGGAGATCGTGAGGGGAACTATCTGGAAGCTACAGCATCAAGCATGTTTGCCTATTCGCTTTTGAAAGCGGTGAGGTTAGGAGCTATTGATGAATCTTATTTGGCTGTGGCCAAAAAGGGATATGAAGGCATTTTGAATGAATTTATCAAAGAAAATGAAGATGGAACAATCTCACTGACAAGATGCTGTGCAGTAGCAGGACTTGGAGGTAAAAATAATCGTGACGGGAGCTTTGATTATTACGTAAACGAAAAAATTCGGGACAATGACCCCAAGGGAATCGGACCATTTATTTGGGCGAGTCTGGAGTACGAAAATTTGAAAGAGTAGAACCTGATTGTCACCCTATGTTCATCGAAGGGTAGGCTTGTCGAAGAGTGAATATTTGAAAACATAGAAATTATGAGCGACGCTAGTAAAAGTAGAAGGACATTCCTTTCAACATCCGCTTTGGCAACTGCTGCCTTGGTGTCTGCTCCAATGGTTAATGCTTGTGCAAGCACAAAATCGAAGGAGCAATCAACAGAGGAGCAGGAACAGCGCTATAAGATATCTGTTTGCGATTGGATGATCCTGAAAAGGCAGAAGATGGGAGCGTTCAAGCGTACATCTGAGATAGGAGCAGATGGGCTTGAGTTGGACATGGGAGGTCTTGGTAGCAGACCAATTTTTGATAACAAAATGCGCGATCCTATTTTCAGACAGATGTTCCGCGATGAACTAGAGAAATACAACCTCGAAATTAGCTCTATAGCCATGTCAGGTTTTTATGCTCAGTCGCTCGCAGAAAGGGACATTGCGCCGATGGTCGATGACACAATCAACTCTATGGTCATGATGGGAGTGAAGGTTGCTTTCTTACCATTCGGGGTAAGGGGAGATCTGGTTCAAAATCCTGAACTCAGACCAACTCTAATCGAGAAGTTTAAAACCATCATTGCGCCCAAGGCCGAAGCTGCTGATGTGATCATTGGCATAGAAACTGCTTTAGATGCGGCTGGTGAACTTGAGTTTTTAGAGGAAGTCGGTTCTAAAAACATCCAGAGCTATTTCAATTTCGCGAATGCGTTACAAAACGGAAGAGACCTACACAAAGAGCTTCAAACGCTTGGTAAAGACCGAATTTGTATGATTCACGCTTCTGATGAAGACAAGGTTTGGTTAGAAAACAATGACCGAATTGATATGCCGAAGGTGAAGAAGACCCTGGATGACATGGGCTGGAGTGGATGGCTTGTGATCGAGCGATCACGCGATGCAAACAACCCTAGAGATGTTGTTGGGAACTATGGAGCGAACACCCGCTATCTCAAATCAATTTTTCAATCGTAAAAGAGACTAAAGAACTATGAAAAAGCTAATAATTGCAATTTTGGCCTTTGTGGCAATCAATACTACTCAGGCTCAAAGACTGGACATGAGTACGGTAAACCCTGAATACATCAAGGTTTTAGAGGGACGTACAGCTAAGTTTCTGAACGAGATAGATTTAGGAGACAAATACGATGAAGTACAACAGATAGTGATCGAGCAGTATTGCAACCTGAGTTCGATTCACGATACCTGTGACACTCGCAAAGTGGCACTACGTCCACTTGATGTTTCAAAAGAGGAAAAAGATCAGATGATCGTCAATCTGGAAA
Source organism: Cyclobacteriaceae bacterium (assembly GCA_039944535.1). Lineage (GTDB taxonomy): Bacteria > Bacteroidota > Bacteroidia > Cytophagales > Cyclobacteriaceae > JAMZMI01. The sequence continues at coordinate 49,833 of JBDUYP010000005.1, read as the reverse complement.
ACGAAAGAGATAGAAATCTCTACATCCGTCACAATGCATACATCGCTCAACTATTGGGAGCGGGTTTGACTTATGATCAGGTAGATCAGATCAAAGATGGTATGACCTACGGCGTATTACCAATTACCATGGTTGGGTATGAAGATATGCTTTTGGATATAACCGACCCACAAAAGAAGCAGGTTTGGATTTGGCTATACGAAGCACGTGAGCGTGCAATGGATCAGAGTTCTTCGGACGACAAGCACAAGATGTTTGGTAAGTACAAAGGCCGCATCAATAACTATCTGTCGAAAGAAGGATACGATCTCAATGCTGAAAGCAAGGCGTGGCATGCTAGGATGAAAGCTGCTGGTAAGAAGTTTTAGTAAGAAGTGAAAGACAATCGAATCAACATAACTGTCGCGTCATTTCGAAGAAGGAGAAATCTTTCTCTCAACATTGCGGCGATCCTCCTGATCTTGGTGAGTTGCCAACCGAAGGAACTTCCCAAAGAAGTCTCATCGGAGGTAATGAGTTATATTTATGAGGAGGTGAAAACCCCTCATAAATATGGGTTGGTTCTGGCCCCAGAAGATCAAACCAAGAAGATCGATTGCCCTACGGTTTTCCGCAAGGATGGTGCCTGGTATATGACCTATTTTATCTATGATGGGCGAGGTTATGAGACCTGGTTGGCATCAAGCGAAAACTTACTTGACTGGGAGATACTCGGCAAGGTGATGGCTTTTTCTGAGGACAGCACACAGTGGGATCAAAACCAGAAAGCAGGATATCCAAGTCTTCAAGATCCAATCTGGGGAGGCTCTTATAAGCTGAGCAAATACAACAACAAATATTGGATGCCCTATTTTGGTGGTAGTTCTACCGGTTATGAGAGTGGCTTGCTTTCTATCGGAATGGCTTTTACAGAAAAAGACGCATCAACACCGCATCTCTGGGACAAGTTGGATGAGCCTATTTTTAAGGCTACTGATGAAGGCGCGAGATGGTGGGAGAATAGCACGATTTATAAAACCTGGGCACTTAAAGATGATAGTAAAACGACAGGCTATCCTTTCGTGATGTATTACAATGCACGTGGCGATAGTCTCAACCCAAAAAGAGGTGCGGAGCGCATAGGAATGGCAGTTTCTAACGATATGGTCAACTGGGAGCGATTTGGTGAAGACCCTGTCATCAATCATCACAAGGGGATTTCCGGAGATGCAGTGATCCAAAAAATCGATGATGTTTGGGTAATGTTCTATTTCGGAGCTTTCTGGCCTGATAGAAAAGATCACGATGCGTTCAATCGTTTTGCCTGTTCTTATGATCTTGTCAACTGGACGGAATGGAAAGGAGAGGATTTGATTGCTCCGTCAGAGCATTATGACAACTGGTTTGCTCACAAATCTTATGTGATAAAATGGGAAGGTGTGGTTTATCACTTCTATTGCTCAGTAAACCGTGATCAGGAGCGGGGCATTGCAGTGGCTACCTCCAAAGACCTGGGCAAAAGCCAATTGCAATATGTCCGCAAATCCGGAATGGGCGACACCAAATTAAAGTGAGGCAATGGTTCAACCGAGAGCAATCCTAATTTGACCTTTTTCTCAAACCATAAGGCGGGAAGGGAAAAATTGGTGAGTGTATGAGCGAGAGCTGGAGGCGTTAAATTTTTCATGACTTTTGCCTGCTTTTTGTCTAGAAAAAGTAGGAGCCTGCCCGGCTTGAGGGTGAATAAGTACAAATCAATGAGAGTAAATCATTTAAACCTTCTGCTGATTGCCAGCATTCTAATACTTTCTAGTTGCACCAAAACCAACCCTCGGGAAGTCGTTGATTTCAACTGGGGTTGGAAATTCCAATTGGGCAATGATAGTTTGGCTTTCAGCCCTGGTTATGACGACTCAAACTGGCGACTGCTCAATCTCCCGCACGACTGGAGCATAGAAGGTGACTTCAGCGAGGAGCACAAAACAGGTCAGTCTGGAGGAGCACTTCCTGCCGGCATAGGTTGGTACCGAAAGACATTCAAACTCGACCCGTCGGATCAAGGCAAGCAGGTTTATATCGATTTTGGAGGCGTTTACCGCAACAGTGAAGTCTGGATCAATGGAGAATATTTGGGCAAGAGAGCCTTTGGTTATATCTCATTTCGATATGATTTAACACCACACCTCAAGTTTGATGCGCCTAATGTGCTAGCGGTAAAAGTGGATAATTCGCTCCAGCCAAACTCCAGGTGGTACACTGGTTCAGGAATTTACCGAAAGGTTGAACTGGTCAAAACAAACAAAGTACATGTAGGTCAGTGGGGCGTTTTTGTAACCACACCAGAAGTAAGCCAAGACGAGGCTCAGATAGCTGCAAACATTACGGTTACGAACCAGACGGGTCTGTCCAAGAATATTCAAATAGAGACTGTTATAGTCAACCCTGCGGGAAATGTGCTCTCTACAGAAAGGCAAGGTTTTGATACGTCTTCTGGCGATCACACCATACGTCAAAACTTCACTGTCACCAATCCAGATCTCTGGTCAATTGACTCACCGAACATGTATTTGGCTCAAACAAAAGTGATGGAAAATGGCGATGTGATAGATGAGTATAAAACTCCTTTCGGAATTCGCTCTTTTGAGTTTGATGCTCAAAAGGGGTTTTTCCTAAACGGAAATCCCGTTAAAATTCATGGAGTAAATCAGCATCATGACCTTGGTGTTCTTGGAGCTGCATTCAACAAAAGAGCGGCGGAGAGACAGCTCGAAATATTGAAAGAAATGGGTGTAAACGGGGTGCGCATGGCTCACAACCCTCCAGCCGAAGAATTGCTCGACCTGTGTGATGAAATGGGATTTATCGTAGTGGATGAGTCTTTTGATGTCTGGGCAAAGGGCAAAAAGAAATATGATTATAAGGTTGATTGGGAGGAAAATCATGTACGAGATATGGGTGACATGGTCAAGCGCGACCGCAATCATCCATCTATCTTTATTTGGAGCATCGGCAATGAAATCCGCGAGCAGTTCGACTCTACAGGGCTCACGATCACAAAAGAACTTGCAGATATTGTCAAGGAGTTGGATACGACGAGAATGATCACGAGTGGTCTTACCGAAAATGAAGCTGAAAAGAACTTCATCTATCAGTCCGGAGCACTTGATTTGCTAAGTTTCAATTACAAACACGAGGCTTACGCCGATCTTCCCAATCGCTTTCCTAATATTCCCATGCTTGCATCTGAAACATCCTCAGCATTTGCAACCCGTGGGCACTATGACATGCCATCGGATAGCATTCAGCGCTGGCCAGCCAAGTACAAGGAACCTATCCTGAATGCAAATCCAGATTTCACCGTTTCTGCTTACGATATGATTTCTGCCTATTGGGGATCTACCCACGAGGAGACATGGAAGGTGGTCAAGAAGCTTGATCACATGGCTGGCATTTATGTCTGGTCTGGCTTTGATTACCTCGGTGAGCCCGATCCGTATCCTTATCCCGCTCGCAGTTCGTATCTCGGTATCATTGATCTGGCCGGATTCCCGAAAGACGCCTACTACATGTACCAAAGCGAATGGTCAGCCGAGCCAATGCTGCATGTTTTTCCCCACTGGAATTGGCAGGATGGACAGGCCATCGACGTATGGGCTTATTACAACAATGCCGATGAGGTAGAACTTTTCCTTAATGGAGAGCCTCTTGGCGCAAAAAGCAAAGAAAGGGATGATCTGCATGTATGGTGGAGGCTGACGTATGAGCCAGGAACTTTGGTTGCAGTATCGAGAAAGGATGGAAAAGAAATTCTCCGAAAAGAGATAAAAACCGCCGGAAATCCTGCCAAAATCAACCTTACAGCAGACCGCTCCACAATTTCTGCGGATGGTTATGACTTGTCATTTATTACGGTTGATATTTTGGATGATGATGGGACACTTACTCCAAATGCTGATAATCTTATTGAGTTTGAAATCTCAGGTCCCGGGAAGATTGTAGGAACTGACAATGGCTATCAGGCCAGCTGGGAAAGCTTCAAATCGAACAATAGAAAAGCCTGGAAAGGCAAGTGTTTGGTCATCGTTCAATCCACAAAAGAAGCAGGGGAGATTAAGCTGAATGCTAAGTCCGAAGGTTTGGCTAAACAAGAGATCATATTGATAACTAAATAATTTAAAGAGGCCTTCTGGTGAAGGCCTTTTGTTTATTCTCGACTTTTTTCTTTCTTCTTCAGCGCTTTGGCTGCTCTTTTCTCTTTCAAGGTTTTTTCAGGAGCCTTTTTGGCAGACTTTTCCTTGTTTGTTTTTTCCTTAGACATTTCACAGGTGATATCATTGAAGGGCGTTTGCAGGGTCGTCCATGTCCCTAAGGGTGCTTTCCCGATGATTTGCGATAGGCCTCATAGTAAGTTCAATACTATTTCTTTATGAAACTAATTTTAGAGAGGCTATAAAAAAGAATTGTTAACCTGATCAGTATCTCCTGATCCCTTGTGTAGTAAACGATATTCCTTGTTGAGAGGAGGTGGAAATCATCACAGCTTCAAAGAACGGCTCCAGAGCAGCTTCTGGACTAGCCCAGTCAAATATGAAATTAGCACCTGTGCCGCCAGTCCTGTCGTCCTTATCAATCACTATTTCAACCGTCTCCAGAGGGAGTAGGTAAATAGGATCGTCAAAGTAGGTTCTGATCAAGGTGCCTTTTGTATCATAGTAAGCCGCGTTGAGAATGTAGAGTGTATCTTCGGAGCTAATGTTTCGCATACTCACAGTGGAGGCCAGAAAATGGGTGCCTTGCTCGTTTCGCTCGTAAATTTCCGAGTAAATAGACAGATAAGTGCTCCCCAGATTGAGGCTATCATTATCCAGCAAAATACTTCTTTTGCTCCAGTTTTCTTTATTGAATGAGCTTACTGGTTTTTCCTGCGTGCATGCAAAAAAAACAACCAGTAGGGCGAGCGAAAGAGTCTGTTTCATAGCACTTATTTTAAATACGGAAATTAGTCAATTCGATTTACTATCCATCCTGAGAACCAATTTTTGATCACTTCAGTTTAAAAAATCAGCAAAAGCGAAACGCAAAATTTCAGTAAATGTCGCAATGTGACTATCAGGTTTCAGTATAAATAATTTCGATTTTGTGTGAGTTTATTACCAAACCTCAAAACCATTTCTGGTTGAGAAGTAAGTATGTTGTGTAAACCGGAGTTTTATTCAGGTTTCCTTCACATTTACTGGTTATTTTTGATTTTTAATCAAAATCTATCGAAATACCGGTGAAATACTTTCTACTCGCTCTCACAGTTTTTTCCTTTCAATTATTATCAGCTCAGACATTCATGCTTTCCGGTACGGTACAGGATAAAGTTGAGCAGGCCACCTTCCCGGGAGCGACCGTAATGGTTACCAATCCCACAGATACCAGTTTGGTAAAAGGAGGTGTTACAGACTTTAACGGTCAGTTTCGAATTGCTGACCTCCCATCAGGTGATTATTTGGTTAAGGTGAATTTTGTGGGGTTTAGGACACTATATCGATCTGTTGAGCTGAAATCTGATGTGGATCTGGGGGTTCTTGAGCTTGAAGAAGACACCAAAGTGCTATCCGCGGTAGAGGTGGTCGGAAAGCCAGTTGCAGCTATGCAAAAGGGTGACACCACGCAGTTTAGTGCGGGTGCCTACAAAACGGCTCCTGATGCTTCTAGTCAGGATCTGATCGAAAAGCTTCCGGGGATTTCAAACATGGATGGAAAACTTCAGGCCAATGGCGAAGATGTTCAGGTTATTCTCGTTGATGGAAAGCCATTTTTTGGTGGCGATGTAAGTGCCGCGCTGCAAAACCTGCCGGCAGAGGTGATCGCCAGCGTTCAGATATTTGACAAGAAAAGTGATAAGGCGGCCTTGAGTGGTTTTGATGATGGTAACCAGCAAAAGACCATCAACATCATAACTAAACCCAATAGAAAGGTTGGGCAGTTTGGTAAAACTACCTTAGGGTACGGAACTGACGATACTTATCAGGTGGCTACAAGTATCAACTTCTTCAATGATGATCAACGCATCACTGTGACGGGGTTAAGTAACAATACCAACCTTGTGAGCTACTCTGCCGATCCCAATGATTTAGGGGATGCACGAACCCAAAATGGATTGATAAAAACGAATAATTTCGGAATCAACTTCAGCGATGATATTGGAGACAAACTGGAAGTTCATGGCAATTATCAATTTTCCCACCAACAAAATCAGGAGAGCAACGAACTGTTGCGTGATTATGCGCTTGCCGCAGATTCAAGCCAGATTTATAGCGAAGACCGAAGCTACGACAGGACTAATGCAAGGCATGTGATAGGAATGAAACTGGAGTATGAACCAAATGAAAAAAACAGGTTTATTTTCCGTCCAAATGCATCCTTTCGTCACGAGGAAATATTGGATCAGTTTCAGGGACAAACGGTGAGTTTGGGCGACCCTATCAACGCTACGGACAATAGGTCAGATGCTTTCAAGAAAGATTATGATTATAACAGTAACCTCTATTACGGTCGCAAATTTGACAAAAAGGGGAGGAGCTTAACTACACGCCTTCATACCGGTTGGCATTGGAATGAAGATGAGTCAAACCGATTTGCAACAAACACCTTTTATGATTCAGAGGATAGTGTTTCTAACATAGATCAGCTTACAAACCGACTGAGAACCGGATTCTCCTGGGAGACACAAATGTCCTATACAGAACCAGTAGGAGAGCGTGGATTGATAGAAGTAGAATACCAAATTGGGGATAAAATCAATGACTCAGATCAGCTGACATATGATATGAATGAAGCAGGGAACTACCTGGACATTGACACAGCCTTGAGCAACACTTTTGAGAACAACTACCTCACACAGGAGTTAGAGTTGGGCTATCAATACCGATTTGAGAAATTGCGTCTTCAGATGGAAGCTGAATACCAAAGGGAACAACTAAAAAATGATCAGGAGTTCCCATTGGAACTTCGACAGAATAGAATCTTTCGCAGTTGGTTGCCTTCGGCAAGGTTGGATTACCGGATAAACGAAAACAAACGTCTCCTGGTCAACTACCGCACATCCACCAATGAACCTTCTACGAGCAACCTTCAGAATGTAATAGACCAGTCTAACCCACTTCAGCTCAGAGCTGGAAATCCAGATTTGAATCAGTCTTACAACCACAGAGTACGGGCCAGATTTTGGTCCAATGACATGGATTCAGGTAAGTCCATTTATGTCAACGTTGAAGGCAACCTGACTCAGGATCATATTACCAATTCTACTTTTATTGCCACAGAGGAAACCGAAGTAATGGATGGTGTCGTGTTGGAGCCGGGTTCACAGCTGATAAAACCATCAAATGTTGATGGTTATTACCGTTTTCGAACTTACACGAGCTATGGTCAGCCCATTGAGACGTTAAAGTCAAATATCCGGCTCAACGGAGTTTTTAATATGATCAGAAAGCCTGGGCAGATCAATGACCAGATCAATTATAGCAATTATAAAAACTATTGGTTAGGCATTTCTCTTTCAAGTAACATCAGCGAAAATCTGGATTTCAATGTTTCTTCATGGTCCAGCTACAATACTGTAAAAAACTCTCTAAGCCCCAACCTCAACAATAATTATTACACACAGAGCACACGTCTGAAATACAGATGGGTTTTTTGGGATGGTATCGTTTACCGAGTGGATCTGCGCCATCAAATGAACAGTGGGCTTTCTGCTGGTTATGACAATAGCTACACGCTGCTCAATATGAGCGCAGGAAAGAAGTTTCTGAAAAACGATCTGGCAGAGATTAGCATCAACGTGTACGATTTGCTTCAGCAAAACAACAATGCCAAAAGAAATGTGACAGAGCTTTACCTGGAGGACAGACAGTCAACTGTGCTACAGCGTTACTTTATGCTCACCTTCACCTACAACATTCGCCATTTCAATGCTGGAACGACAATAGAGGATTTCGACGAAATCTAACACCAGCGCCATTCATTACAAATCAATCAATATTTACAAAATCATTCGCTGTTAAAAACTAACAGGTGGTTGTTTTTATAATTTCTACTTTCGGAATTCTTAATCCGAGAGTGACGAATGAATCAAACCAATTATCAACTATTTGACTTTCTTGAGGTAGACCCAAACCTTACGGGGGATGAAATCTTATGGAAGGCCGGCACACCAACGAAGATCCAAACTGTCGCTGGCAAGGTGGTCGTCACTGTGCCATTTATTAGCCATGAGCCGGCTGTGGATATTATCCCGACTGCCACGACTCAGAATAAGGAATTCAAACTTTATTTGAGTGCTTACGGTGATAAAATCGTTCGCCTCAGCATAGGACTGGGTGATGAGGATCCTGATCATGATTCCGAAATGCTTCAGCTTGACGCATCTCTCAACCCAGAAGAACTCAACATTGAAAACTCCCATAATCAATGGATGATCAAGGATAGTCAAGGAATGCTTAGAGCGCGATTTGATTTCACCAAACCTACCATTGATCATTGGAGTGATTTACTACCAGAGCCACACGAAACGATCACATTGAGCATTTTTCCTGACGGAAAAAAAGAAGTCAAACTCAGCAGCATCGATCAGTTTTTTCCGGCAAGGAATGATGCCATGGCTTTGGCCTTTATTGAAAGAAATGGTGAGCCAGATCGTATGACTTTGTCTCTTAGCACCAAACCAGATGAGTCTTTTGTCGGTACCGGCGAGCGCTTCTCCAAAATGGATTTGAGTGGAAAAACTTTCCAACTGAAAAACCAGGACGGACAAGGAGTAAACAACAGAAGAACTTATAAAAACATACCATTCTTTCTATCAAGTGAAATGTATGGTGTGTTTCTACATACGGCTGCCTATTCCAAGTTTTCATTGGCCGATCATTCATCACGATCTGCTCAGATGTATGTGGAGCATGATGAATTGGATGTATTCTTCATCGGGGGTGACGAACCGGCCGAGATTACAAAAGGCTACCAGCAGTTGACCGGATTCCCGGAAATGCCACCGCTTTGGAGCTTTGGCGTTTGGATGAGTAGGATGACGTACTTCTCGGCAGAGGAGGTTCAGACCATTTGTGATCGCATGCGAAAAGAGCAGTTTCCTTGCGATGTGATTCACCTCGATACGGGCTGGTTTGTTACCGATTGGCTATGTGAGTGGAAATTTAACCCAGAGCGTTTTCCGGATCCTGCTGGATTTATAAGAACGCTCAAGGAGAATGGTTATCGAGTTAGTCTTTGGCAAATGCCATACATCGCGAAAGAAGCACTTCAGCATGATGAGGCGGTTGAAAATAAGTACATCGGTCCTCTGAAGGAATCAGATGAGCATGGAGGCTCTAATTCCAATTTCAGCGCGCTTGATTATGCAGGTACGATAGATTTCACCTACCCAAAAGCAGTTGATTGGTACAAAGGTCTTTTGAAAGAGCTTCTTGATATGGGCATGGTTTGTATCAAAACCGATTTCGGTGAAGAGATTCATCTCAATGCGGAGTACCACGACATGGATCCAAAGTTGCTAAACAACCTGTACGCATTGTTGTATCAAAAAGCAGCTTTTGAGATTACGAAAGATGTTACCGGAGATGGTATCGTCTGGGCGAGAGCAGGTTGGGCTGGATGCCAGCGTTACCCGCTGCACTGGGGTGGCGATGCGGCTTGCTCATGGGACGGCCTGGCAGGTTCTCTGAAAGGAGGACTTCATCTTGGGCTTTCAGGGTTTGCATTTTGGAGTCACGATGTGCCAGGTTTTCATGGCGTGCCCAATTTCATGAACTCGGTGATTTCTGATGAGTTATATGTTCGCTGGACACAGTTTGGTGTGTTTTCATCTCACATCCGCTATCATGGCACCTCCAAGCGAGAGCCATACGAATACCCCAATATTTCGAATACAATCAAGAGATGGTGGAACCTGCGCTACGCGCTCATTCCCTACATTTTAGAGCAAAGCGAATTGGCAACCAAATCTGGATTTCCTGTGTTGAGAGCAATGATTTTTCAACACCCTGAAGATAAAATGTGCTGGCACATTGACGATCAATATTATTTCGGTGATGACTTTATGGTCGCGCCGGTGATGAACGACGAAAGGGTGCGAGATGTGTATTTGCCAGATGGCAAATGGGTCAACTTCTTTACGGGTAAAGTATCTCAAGGTGGTCAATGGCTGAAAGGCTTTAAGGTCAGTCTGGAGGACATGCCTGTTTGGGTCAGAAAGGGTGCTAACGTTTCGGTATATCCGGAACTAGTCAACTGTACCGATGATATGAATATGAATAAAACCAGAGAGCTTCAGGTAGGCGATGGTTTTAACGGAATTTGGAAAGAACTCAACTTATAATCAGAAAATGTTAGGCATAGGAATTTTAGGACTAGGAGAGGGCAGAAGCACAATTTCCGCTTCGCTCAACAGCTCAAAAATCAGGCTGGTGCAAATGTGTGATCTCAACCTTGACGTCTGTAAGCAACGTGCCAAGGAGTTTGATTTTCATAACTACACTACCAATATGGAGGATTTGCTCAGCAATCCCAATGTTGATGCTGTGGGGATTTATACACCAGATCATCTGCATGCGCAGCACATTAAAATGTGTCTGGAGGCAGGCAAACATGTGGTATGTACCAAACCTTTATTAGATGACCTGGCAGATGCTAAAGAGTTGATCGCTTTGCAGAAAAAAACAGGGAAGAGACTTTTTGTTGGTCAAAGCAGTCGGTTCTTCGAGCCGATGAAGCGTCAGCGCAAGGATTTTAGCAAAGGCCTGATTGGCGATCTGATCACAGTAGAAGCTTACTATCATGCCGATCACAGATGGTTTTTATCTAAGCCTTGGGCGCTTGAGAGCAAGTTCAAATGGCTCTACGGGGGGCTAAGTCATCCGGTGGATTTTATCCGATGGTACTTGCCTGATATCGAAGAAGTAATGGGCTATGGCGCCTTGAGTACAAACGGTAAAGCAGGGGGGCTGAAAAATGTAGACACGATGCATTTCATCTTCAAAGCGAAAGATGGGCGGATAGCTCGAATCTCAGGTTCGTATTCTGGGCCTATTCAGCCTGTAGTTCGTGATAGCGAGATGAGCTGTATCCTGCGTGGAACAGAAGGCTGCAGCCAGGGTGATTACATGGATTTGAGATATGCCGTGACCACCATAGATGGCGAAGAGCAACTCATCACTTGGGAAAAGAAGATGAAACACTATTTCCGTTTTGAGGGCAAAAGCCATCATGCAGGAGAGTACAATAATTACCTTGAACACTTTGCGGATAGCATTGCCGAAGGCTTCACCGCTTATCCTGACTTGAAAGAAGGGCTTGGAACCATTGCCCTCCTGAAAACAATGGAGAAAACACTTGATTCGGGTAAACCTGAAAAGGTCGCCGAAACCATACGCGAGTACGGGCTGGAAGACGACCTGGTTCAATAACACTTACACATTCAAACACACTAATTATGGTAAAGACAGTAATTTCAGATGAGCAGATCGCTCAGTTCAAAAAAGACGGTTTCGTGATCCTTCGAGACGTGATTTCTCAGGAAATGATCGAAAAGATTCAAGATGAATGCGAAAGATTCATCAAGGAAAAAGATGCTGAAATGGACGCTAAAGGCGTAGAAGTGGATGAGATCAACCACAAAGGGAAGCGCTATTTCATAGCCATGAAAAACAAAAGTAGCCAGCCCATGCAAGAGCTTCTTTTCGGAAAGGAAATGGAAGCAATCACAAGAGCAATTTTGGGTGATGATGTGTATTTGTTTCTGGAGCAATTCGTGGTGAAAGCTGCAGATAAAGGCATGAAATTCTCCTGGCATCAGGATTCTGGTTATGTGAAGCAGGATCATGACCCGTACTTGTCTTGCTGGATGCCGTTGGACGATGTTACGGAAGAGAACGGAACCGTGTACCTTTTGCCATATAGTGAAGCGGGTACTGATAAAGTAATCGAGCATGTGTTGGAAGAAGGTACCAACGATAGAGTTGGTTATCACGGAGATAATCCGGGAGTGGCAGCCGTATGTAAAAAAGGCGATATCGCACTTTTCTCAAGCACATGTTTCCACAGAAGCGGATCAAACAACACAAACAAATCAAGAAGAGTGCTACTGATGCAATACTCTACTGCTCCTATCATGGACGGAGACAAGCCGCTATATTTGGCTGACCCTTTCGTGGTAAATGGAGAACTACAGAAGTAAGTAAAATCAGCTGGGAGGAGGCTTTCTCGAAAGATATTTAGAGTGGTCATCCTGAATTTATTTCAGGATCTATTCGCGATTCAAGGTTAAATATCAAAGATTCTGAAACAAGTTCAGAATGACTTTCCCTTTCGAGGAAACCTCTCCTTTCACCAAAATGATGAAAATTATCACCTAAACCCAAAGCATGGAAAACATCAATTCATACCTCCAGACCATCGATTTTGTGATAGTCGGCCTTTATCTCGTTGTGCTCATTGGTATTGGCTACTGGGTTAGTTTCGTCAAAAAGAAAGCCGGAGGCGAAGAAGAGAACCTCTTTCTGGCCGGCAGATCTCTTGGCTGGCATAGCATTGGTCTCACCATGTGGGGAACCAATGTAGGCCCATCTATGCTCATCGCATCGGCGAGTATCGGTTACACAACTGGAATCGTGGCAGGCAATTTTGGATGGTATGCTTTTCCATTCATTTTGCTGCTGGCGATGGTCTTTGCGCCTCGTTACCTAAAGGCTGATATTCAGACCTTACCGGAGTTCATGGGTAAGCGATTTGGTCAATCCACACGTAATATTCTAGCGTGGTACACGACCATCACGATTTTAATTTCCTGGCTGGCACTTACGCTTTTTGCTGGTGGTATATTGGTCGGCCAAATTCTTGATTTACCGCTTTGGTCATCGGTAGTCATTTTAGTGTTGATTGCAGCTTTTTTCACAATAGCAGGTGGGCTTGAGGCTATAGCTTATACCAATGTCTTTCAGATGATCTTGTTGATTGTGGTTTCGGGTGCGCTGACAGTTGTAGGGGTGATGAAAGCCGGTGGCCCGGTGGCTGTATATGAAGCTGCTCCTCCAAGCTATTGGAACCTTTTGTTGCCGATGGATGATCCCAACTACCCGTGGCTGGCGATTGCGTTGGGCTACCCTGTTATGGGTGTTTGGTTTTGGTGTACGGACCAGTCCATGGTGCAGTCTGTGCTGGGAGCAAAAAGTCTCAAACAAGGGCAAATGGGTGCCAATTTCACAGGTTGGTTGAAAATCTTCGATGTGGCATTATTCATCATTCCAGGTGTGGTTTGTTTCATTCTTTTTCCAGGATTGGAAAACCCTGACGAAGCTTATATGACCATGGTGACACGTTTGTTTCCTGCAGGGATGACAGGTCTTGTAATGGCCGTCTTGATCGCGGCTCTGGTCAGTACCATCGATTCGGCTTTGAATTCTTTGAGTACGGTTTTCACTATGGATATTTACGTAAAAAAGTATAGCCCAAATGCTGATCAGAAGGAGATTGTGAGAATCGGAAGAACCGTAACGGCCATTGGTGCTGTGCTTGGTGTAGTCCTGGCTATCGGTATTGATAGTATCAAAGGGTTGAACCTTTTCGATGTGTTCCAGTCTGTTCTTGGGTTTATCGCTCCGCCGCTCTCTGTTGTTTTCCTTACGGGTGTTTTTTGGAAGAAAATGACCACAAAGGCAGCCAATGTAATTTTGATCGCAGGAACTTTTATCAGTATTGGAACGGGTATTACCTACCTGTTTATTTTGCCCTCTGCTGAATACGGCTTTTGGCCACACTTCTTGTTGCTATCCTTCTACATTTTTGTGTTCTTGATGGTGCTAGCCGTAGTAGTGGCAAGCTTAGATAAAGAAGGCCAGGCCGAAGAAAAAGACTTTGATATGTCCGGTATCGCCGAACCAGATCGTAAAGTTTGGATTGCATGGATTGCACTGATTATCGTGATGGTTGGGCTGTACGTCTTCTTCAACGGCAACTGAGAGAATTTAGGGATTTGGGTTTAAGGGCCGTGATATTGATAAACTTGCAAGGTCTTTTGTCGGTGTAGAAAGAGACTTTGGAAGTTTCTATTTCACTTGGAATCCCATCAAACCAATCCCCATGCAAATCTATTCAGCTACATTAGTGCCGGTTACAAACATCAGACAAACAGGTTGATAGCTTACCGAAAATGACAAATCTTTCGCGACAAGCAACCCTTTCTGGTGTTTTGTCATCTACCTAAAAAGTATCACCTACCCAACAACCTAAAATGTTAGAAAACCCCAAAGTCAATATCAAAATTAAACTTGCGGCGCTGTGGACTTCCGTGCTTTTTTGCTATGTATATGGAGATTATTTCGAACTATATGTGCCAGAAAAAGTCGAGGGTCTCTTAACAGGCGACAACATATTGGACAGTCCAACCAAATTACTAATAGCGTCGTTGGTTTTGGCCATTCCAGCCGTGATGATAGCATTGTCTGTTCTGCTAAACCCCAAAGTCAATCGGATTTTGAATATGCTTTTCGGAACGATATTTACACTAATGATGCTGCTCATAGGTATTACATCTATTACTCCATGGTATGGTTTTTATGTATTTCTGGCGTTTATAGAAAGCTTGATTACATTCTCTATTGTCTGGTTTGCCTGGAAATGGCCAAAGCAAATCACAGACTAAATAGCAATCAAATGACAGACATAAATAAGACTGCACGAACAGCCGGACTACTATATCTGGCTCTTGTTATATGTGGGGTAATTAATCTTGTGTATATCCCATCTCAATTGATCGTAAGGGGAAATGCTTCTCAGACCTTTGAGAATATCACACAATCAGAAATGTTGTTTCGTCTGGGTATTGTAAGCGGAATCATCACTTTTCTAATTTTTTTATTATTGCCGCTAATCCTTTATAAACTTTTGCACAATGTGAACGAAGCTTATGCGAGGCTCATGGTGGTTTTTGCAATGGTGAGCATTCCCATTTCTTTTATCAATATACTTAACAAATTTTCCGTTCTGACCTTGATCAGCGGAGCTGAATATCTAAAGCAAATGGATCTGACCGAGCTTCAAAATCAGGTCATGCTTCAGCTTGATTACTATAATAATGGTATAGAACTTTCACAGATATTCTGGGGGTTATGGCTTTTTCCTTTTGGGTATTTGGTGTTCAGGTCAAAGTTTCTACCCAAGCTACTGGGAGTGCTACTAATGGCAGGTTGTTTTGGGTATTTGATAACCTTTTTTGGAGGTTTCATATACGCGGATTTTAATGAAACAATTTTATCTGATATTGTGAGTATGCCAGCACCTTTAGGTGAAATAGGAACTTGTCTGTGGCTTTTGATAATGGGAACGAATAAATTAAGGAGCAATTGAAAATTTCAAAGTCCCTACCTTCCCACAAAGACTTTGGAAGTTCCTGAATTTAGGGTTGGCTAATATTACCTGACCGGGCCTCTATAATGGGATTTTACTTATTTTGAAGGTTTCTGCTGTTAAGATTACTGGATTTTCCTCATTCCGACTTGCGAGACACGAGCAAATATCAGAATCTCATTAAGACTGGTGTACTACTTTATACTTGAATCAAAATGTTTATTTTTACGATAACGGCCTTTGTTTATGAAAGCATTTCTATTCAATATTTTAGTAGTTGGTTCTCTTTGTTTGCGCTCTCAGAGCATACTTTTTCCAAATGATGGAATTGATTGGGGACATTACCCGAGTCACGAACAAACGAGACTTGCTCTTATTAAAGAAATAAACAAGTCTTTAGGCAATAAAGTAGGAACTCTTCCAGGTGGAAGAGTGCTGGGTAATTTATCAGATTATTATGTTTTTGATGTTACGGAGGACGGACTTTTGGATATTATATATTCTGGCCCTTACGGGGAGGGTAATGCGGTAATAATTTTTGAGAACAGGAACGGGCATTTCATCCAATCTGATGCCATTCCAGGTGAGTTGACAGGTCTTAGAAGAATGGAACTTTCCAGAACAATCGAAATTCAAACTCACTCATATCCTTGCTGTGCAGGAAGCCTACATTCAATAAGGGTAGTTGTTGTGAATTCTACACCAAAGAAAGTAGAGCTCATAACTTTGTCCAAAATTGACTTTATAGAAGGAACCGCTGATCTAATTCATAGTATGAATCCTGTTATATTTGAAACGGTTAACCCAGAATATAGGCTAAGAGCTACTCCTCAGATTTTGAATGACTATGACCTAGGAATAGAGACTATAGATGGGAGTAACACTGTAGCTACATACCCTTCCGGCTCAATAGGCTCAGCAGTTGGGAAGACTGTGGATGATACAGGTAGAATATGGTGGATGGTTATTATGAAAAATAACCTGAAACCTATCAAAACATTAATGTATTATAATAATGATTCTCGTGGGTCAGAGTCTATTGGCTGGATGAGTAGTAATTTCGTAAAGGTGATCGAGGCTAAATCGGAATAACATGAACTACCGAAACCTTCCCAAAACGGATCTCAAAATAAGTGAAATTGGCTTTGGCTGTATGTCGCTCGATCTCGCTGGATATGGTAACGAGAAGCTGATTATGCATGCCGTGGATTCTGGTGTCAACTACTTCGATACGGCCGATCTGTATGACAAAGGCGCCAACGAAGAACTGGCGGGTAAAGCACTCAAGAATGCGCGAAAAGACATTGTTCTGGCTACTAAGGTGGGAAATGAATGGTTGCCCGATGGTTCTACATGGCGATGGAACCCGTCAAAGGAATATATCCTTTCTGCCATCGACAAAAGTCTGAAACGATTACAAACGGATTACATCGATATCTATCAACTGCATGGTGGTACCATTGAGGATAATATGGATGAAGTCATTGACGCTTTTGAATCGCTGAAGAAGTCTGGCAAGATCAGGCACTATGGCATTTCGTCCATCAGACCCAATGTGATCAGGGCCTTTTGCGCCAAGTCGAATATGGTAAGCGATATGCTGCAATACAGCTTGCTCGACCGCCGACCGGAGGAGGAGATGCTGGATTACCTTAATGAAAATCAGGTTGGTGTTTTTGCGCGTGGAGCATTGGCCAAAGGGCTGCTAGCCGAAAAACCGGCACAAGCATATATGAATCACAGCGAGCAGGATATTACTTCTGTTCAGGCAGCTCTCACTCAGCTCACAACAACTTCCGGAACCAAAGGACAAGCTGCCCTCCGGTACGTATTGGCCAATAAAGCCGTAACCTCAGCAATCGTAGGGATCAGAACAATGGAACAACTTCAGGAAGCAGTAGGAGCAGGCGAATGCCCCGCATTGACTTCATCAGAGTTGAGCCTATTGCAAAATAGCGTAGCAGCGGCCAGATATACGGCACATAGGTGATTGCTTTAACTGCTTTTTCTCAAAATCATATATTAGCAAAACCATGAAATCAACCTTATTGATCATCATTGCGGGGCTCATTCTTTGGTCTTGTCAACCACCTGAAGCACCTGTAAGCTTCGAGCATGATATCACTTCCGGCCCAACTCCCTGGACAAGTTCTGTTTTCGAAAAAAGGGAGAGAGACTTCACCTTTGCCATCATCTCAGACCTGACAGGTGGGGAACGACGGGGTGTCTATGGCACAGCAGTTTCTCAGCTCAATCGCCTGGACCCTGCCTTCGTTTTGAGTGTGGGCGATCTGATAGAAGGAGGTTCACGAGACTCGGCTGTGTTAGCGGCAGAATGGAATTCCTTTGAGCAGCGTACAGCACGTCTCAATATGCCTTTTTTCCACCTTGGTGGCAATCATGACCTTACAAACCCGATTATGCGAGAGGTGTGGAAGAGCAGATTTGGTCCACGGTATTATCACTTTCGGTATGAAGACGTTTTGTTCCTGATGTTGGATTCTGAGGATTTTGATGAGGAACTGATGAATGAAATTGATCAGGCACGTGCAGAAGCCATGCGCGTGCTGAGAGGAGAAGTGGAAGGAGTTTGGGAAGAAACGAAATACCACAAAATGCCTGAGTCTCACAACGGAGGGGTGAGTGACGAGCAGTTAGCCTATTTCACCGAAGTGCTGGGAGAGCATGACGATGCTCGCTGGACCTTTGTGATGATGCACAAGCCACTCTGGAGGAGGGAGGACGACAATGGGTTGCGGAAGCTGGAGGAGTTGCTGCAGGACAGACCCTACACCGTCATCAATGGCCATATTCACAGTTTTTCGCACAGGAAACGCCATGGTCGTGACTACATCATATTGGGCACCACCGGTGGTTTTCAGCCTGAAAATGACTCGATGGCCTTTGACCATGTAACGCTCGTGCGGATGGGTGAAGAGCCTGTCATCACACACTTGAAAATGAATGGTATTTTGGACGAAACAGGCAATGTGCCTGCCCCTCGGTAACATTATCTTTTCGGTATTTCTATATTTGATGATATGACAGTATTAGAAGAAATGTTTGTTTCCCGCACTTCTCGCGAAACGATGATAGAGACTGTAAAAACTGATGATGCTAACTTTCAGGAGGCTGTGAGGATAGCCCTTGCTGGTGTGCAGCCAGCTTGCTGGAGAGCCGCATGGATTCTGGGGCATTCAGCTGAAAGCAACGATCCAAGGCTGCAACCTCATGCCGATCGGTTGATAGAAACCATTCCGGGAAAGGAAGATGGTTATCAGCGTGAACTGCTCAAGGTGGTCTGCAAAATCAAATTATCAGAGGAGCAGGAGGGTCGGCTGTTTGATATCTGCATGAGCATCTGGGAGGCGGTAGGGAAAAGCCCTTCGGTTCGCTCGTGCGCGTTCAATTTCATTGTGGAGGTAGCCATGCAATACCCGGAACTGTCCAGTGAAATAACCTTCCTTACCCAACCGGAATATTTGGAGCCCCTGTCACCCGGAATACGCAGGAGCGTTGAGAAGAAGATTGCCAAAATAGGGCACACCTGATGCTGATTTATGGATTCTAACTTTCTGCAGCAGAAAGACTTGCTTCTTGTTTGCCAAGAAATTTATCCATTGCCTCTTTTTTATTTTTAACCTCAAATTTATTTAAGATGTTTTTGATGTGATATTTCACAGTGTTCTCGGATATGAAGTGATCTGAAGCGATGTTCTTATTACTTTTTCCCAAGCCGACATCCTTGAGTATTGCTATTTCTTTTAATGTGAAATTGTAGGTATTAACCAATTCTTGAATACCTAACTCTTTACTATCACCGTTTTTGTTCAACTCTTTTAGTTGAGAAGCATAATCCATTAATTTTTGTTTGATGGATGTATTTTCTTTTGCGATCATTTTAGCCTGATGCATAATGGCCCATGAGAAAAGGATCATCTCAAAAACAGACCCAATCTTATAAAAATATAGAGGTAAATTAAATACAACAAGTCCAAAATGTGGACTTATATAGTAATCATGAGCCAAGATAAGTGGAAAGCCATATGCAAGTGTAAATAGCTTTGCTTCCCATGATTTTTTCCACCTTAAAATTCCGATAGCCCAGTTTAAATCTAATGTTACTAGATGCAAAACTTCAACAATGGTAAATATCAAGAAACTCTCAGTTATTTGGTAAGTGATATTTAAGACTACTGCCATGGCTACCGCACCAATAGAAGCTCTTCTCAAAAATGCCTGTTCGCCATCTAGTCTAAGATAGCTGTTAGTGAAAAAAACAGCACTTATTGCAATAATACTATTTAGCAGGAGTTCTAAGTGGTCGTTAAAGCCAATAAATAATACTGGCAAGCCATCTTTATAAAAGGCATTGACCGACATGCCAATGACCATGAATATATATTGGAGATAGATAATATTGCCGAATGAAAAGAAGGAGAATAAGTTGATGATTAAAATACATAAGACTATACCAATGTAAATTCCAATTACGATGATATCGAATTGTTCGTGATTATGATAGTGTTCGTCTTCTCCAAGTAGGTTGATAGGTATTCTGGCTTCAAGCGGACAGTCAACCCATAAATAATATGTTTCTTTTTTAGTAGAGCTAGGTATTTTGAAAGTAATATACCTGGATAAATCTTGCTTGTTAATTTCAATGTTATCATGGTATAATTTTGCTTTTGTGATATGCGATTCAGGTATCGTGAGTACCTGATCTTCTTCTGAAGCAAGGCACTCTATTTTGAACCAATACACTCCATTGTCAAACCCTTCATATATGCGTTTAGAAAAAGGCGACCACTCGTGCTGCGGGGAGCTAATTTCTGTAAAGGCAATATCCTTATGTAAATATGAGATGGTGTTACCATAGATGACACCCGAGCCGCAGATAAGAAATATTGTGGAAAAAAGTAAGAGCCGGATGTGCATTGGGTCGTGAAATTATTGTGGTAATTCGGATTTTCCAAAGGAAATATGTTCCATTTTTATGCTTCTCCGTTGATTGATTTTATCAACCATGATGTGAAATTTGGCGAGCCTAAAGATCAAATTGGTCACAAGATTTTTTTATTGAAAACAGGTGATAATTATCGGTTTAGTTGCATTCTCCGACATGACTGGATAACCACTCTATACTCCAATGTAGATTTTAGGTGTTTCCTTTTTTTATCGATCATTTTTCTAAGGTTCCTTCGTGCCTTTAAGGAAGTAGAGCATAACAACTAAGCAGAAACCAGAGGTTTGCATCCCGCAATACCGCGGATGTTTGATCCATAATTTAGTCGAAGCAATGAGGTGCTGGCTTTCGAGCTGTAAGTGACTTTAAAATTCATCGAATGAAGTCCCTTTCAGTTTTGAAACTCATTGTGGTTTTATTGTCAATTAGAAAGAGGGAGGTGCAAAGTCAATATTTGAAAGGAAATATGGGTTTCAAAAGGTGTTATCGTTTTTCTGTGAAGGTGTTGTTCTAAATATTTTTCTCACTCCAAAATCAACGTTTTCTCTCAAAGGAGGTTGTTTCTGTTTTGAGGGTAGGAAAAACTACCCACGTGAATTTTGAAATATATTGATTAGTTAATCAGGTTTACGATTGAATCTATATTTAACCTAAAGGAAACTTAAAGCCCTATGAAATCTATTCCCAAACACCATAGTCGTTCCAAGTATTATCTATGGATAAAACTCCAAAGACGATATCGCAACACTCAGGCTAAATGGACGGAAAGTCAGGATAGTAGAATAGCTCGGAAACTGGATATTCTGAGTAGAAAAATTCAAAACCTTAACAGGAAGTGGAAGCTGGGAATAGCCGCATCAGTACTTACTACCTGGCTGGCAGCTATGCCCACGGCACCATTGCAAGCTCAGGCCTTTCCTCAATTTGTACAGTTATCATCACTGGATGGAAGTGATGGATTTGCTTTCAACGGATATTCGGGTGACGAATATTCAGGGTATTCGGTAAGTGGTGCCGGAGATGTGAATGGCGATGGGATAGATGATATTTTGATTGGAGCAAAAGGGGGAGAGCTTTACAATTCTGGTTCTGGCATTACCTATGTGATATTCGGTGAGGCAGGTTCCTTTCCTTCGAGCTTTGCTCTAGGTGATTTATATAGCAGTGGCAATGGATTTGTGATTGAAGGTAATTCGTACAATTCTTCAGGGTATTCAGTAAGTAGTGCCGGAGATGTGAATGGAGATGGTTTTGATGATATTTTGATTGGAGCGCCGTATGCATCCGTAGGTGGGTTTGATTATGTGGGCCTGACATACGTGGTGTTTGGGAAATCTGAAGCTTTTGATTTCATCACTCAGGTATCCGATCTCGACGGCACTAATGGCTTTGTTATTAGCGGAGCTGGTGAATATTATGGGATGGGTACTTCAGTAAGCAATGCCGGAGATGTGAATGGAGATGGAATTGATGATATTCTAATTGGCGCATCAGGAGCTTCTGATTATTCTAATGGTTCTTATTCTGGGAAGACTTATGTGGTGTTTGGTGATGACTCGCCTTTTGCTGCCACTTTTTCTGTAGACGATCTCGATGGAACAAATGGTTTTGTGCTTGTTGGTGAGGATGAATATAATTTTTCGGGAAGCTCTGTGAGTAGTGCCGGAGATGTGAATGGAGATGGGATAGATGACATCCTGATTGGGGCACCATATGCCTATGCAAACAATTCTGATTACGCTGGTAAAAGCTATGTGGTGTTCGGGAAAAATACCGCGTTTGCAGGCACTCTGGAATTGGGTGACTTAGACGGCACTACAGGTTTTGTAATCAATGGAATTGATGAATATGATTACTCAGGTGGCTCAGTGAGTAGCGCTGGTGATATAAATGGAGACGGTATCGATGATGTCTTAATTGGAGCTAAGGGGTTTAATTCAGATATCGGTGAATACGGTGAAAACAGCGATGCTGGGGCAACTTATGTCGTATTTGGCAAAACAGTACCCTTTTCTGCTGCACTTGAGTTGTCTGATTTGGATGGCACGAATGGTTTTGTGATTGAAGGAGCATATAGTGATGATTATTCAGGATCCTCAGTGAGTGGTGCGGGAGATGTAAACGGGGATGGTCTGGATGACATCCTGATTGGAGCCTATGGCACAAGTAAGGCTTTTGTGGTTTTTGGGTCATCTGCGGACTTTGATGCGAGTATCAACTTATATGACATAGATGGTTCAAATGGCTTTGTCCTTTTTGGGTACGATGATGAAACAGGCCGGTCTGTAAGTAATGCGGGGGATATTAATGGTGATGGAATTGATGATCTATTGATTGGAGCACCTGAAGCCAGCCCTGATTATAATGGTTCTGCGGGGCAGACTTTTGTGATGTTTGGCCATGATTTTGTGCCGAGCGTGCAAAATGCGATAGCAGATCAGCTTGCCAAAGAAGATGAATCGTTCAGTTTTGTTTTGCCTGACAATACATTTTATGGGGTCACTGATCCAGTGCTTTCTGCTACACTCGTGGGTGGAGATCCATTGCCTGCATGGCTCAGTTTTGATGCCGAAACAGGTACTTTTAGTGGAACACCATCCAACGCAGATGTGGGCCTATTGGCTATAGAGGTTACCGTTACCGAGGGAGAAGAAGGAGTAAGCGACAGCTTCAACTTGACTGTTGGAGATGCTCAGTCGTTTGATGCCATAGTAGACTTATCCGGATTGGATGGAACCAATGGATTTGTTATCAATGGGATTGATGCCGTTGACGTGTCTGGGTATTCTATAAGCGGAGTAGGAGATATCAACGGGGACGGTCTTGATGATGTGTTGATAGGAGCTAAGTTGGCTGATCCTAACGGAAACAACTATGCCGGTGAAGTCTATATAGTATTTGGAAAGTCTGAGGGAAATACTTCCAGTCTTGACCTCTCTAGTCTTGACGGCACCAATGGTTTCCTTATAGAGGGACTCGATGCTGGGGATAGAATAGGTGCCAGAAAGAGTGGTGCAGGAGATATAAATGGAGATGGTATAAATGATTTATTGATTGGCTCATATTCGGCAGACGCCAATGGAAACGCTGGCGCAGGTGAAACCTATGTCATATTTGGTAAATCGACAGCTTTTTCAGCCAGCTTCGATTTATCGACATTAGATGGCGCAACTGGATTCATAATTGATGGAGTTGCTGCAGGAGATAGATCAGGTAGCGCGGTGAGTAGCGCAGATATAAATGATGATGGAGCAGATGATATATTAATTGGTGCGAATGAAGTTGGTACAAATGGTGAGAGTGCTGGAGCTGTTTACGTAGTATTCGGAAAAACGACTTCTTTCCTAGCAAATATGGATTTGTCCAGTTTGGATGGTACAAATGGATTTGTGATTGACGGAATTGATACGTATGACTATTTAGGTAAGTCAATCAGCAACGCGGGAGATATCAATGGTGATGGGATAGATGACATTATTATTGGATCGGCTGGAGCATATGAGTTGGAGGGAGACTATTACGGAGCAGGTGAGGTCTTTGTCGTATTTGGAAAAACCAGTTCTTTTGGTGTAAACTTCGATCTTTCTACCCTCGATGGGACTGATGGTTTTGTTATCAATGGAATTGATGATGGTGATTATGCTGCAAGTTCCATAAGTGGAGCTGGAGATGTCAATGGTGACGGTGTTGATGATTTGTTGGTCGGGGCATTTGGTGCCGATATAGATGGCAAATCTCTGGTAGGTGAAACTTTTGTAGTATTTGGGAAGCCTAATGGAAGTTCTTTTTCTTCAAGTTTGGATCTGTCCGCTCTTGATGGCACCAATGGTTTCAAAATCAAAGGTATTGATGCCGGAGATTGGTCGGGTAGATCTGTGAGTAGTGCCGGCGATATGAACAATGACGGAGTTGATGATATTTTGATAGGAGCAAGTAGAGCTGGAGATGACGATAATAGTGGAGCAGGAGAAACCTATGTCGTATATGGGAAAACGACTGCCTTTGCTGCTAGCATAGAGCTTTCAGACCTTGATGGAACCAATGGGTTTACCATTAAAGGGATTAGTTCGAATGATCATTTGGGTTGGTCGGTGAGTAGTGCAGGAGATATGAATGGAGACGAATTAGCCGATATTGTGATTGGAGCCGATAATGCAAGAGTCAATGGAAATTCGCAAGCAGGAAAGACGTTTGTACTCTTTGGTATTCAGCCGGCTGTAGCACCTGTTTTGGTTAATCCTATTGCCAATCAACTGGCTACTCAGGATCAGGCATTCAGTTTTGAAGTACCTTCTAACAGCTTTGAAGACCCTAACGACAATGACGTGCAGACACTCTCTGCAGCGTTGGACGGAGGAGGTCCATTGCCAGAGTGGCTTAGTTTTGATTCAGGTTCGGGTACCTTTTCGGGTACACCAGCCAACGAAGATGTAGGCACTATTTCAGTTGAAGTTACCAATACCGACGAAGACGGTATGAGTGTTTCGGATGTGTTTGACCTGGAAGTGGCAGATGTAAACGATGCGCCGATCTTGGCTGCCATAGGGGAGCAAAGTGGAGATGAACAAACAGAGATTACCTTTACTGCGTCCGCATCAGATATCGATCTTGAAGCAACACTTGCATATAGTATCGATGAAGCTTCCGAATTAAAAGGGATGATCATAGATGAGGAAACAGGAGTTTTTAATTGGACACCTGGGGAAGATGAGGTGGGTACACATGATGTGACGGTGACTGTCTCCGATGGAGAATTGTCCGATGAAGAGACGGTAACGATCACCGTGAACGGTACTCCGAATACTTGGAATGGAACCGAATGGAGTGACGGTAGTGCTCCTTTGGGCAATGAAAATGCCCGGATTTCCGGTGACTATTACTTCGATACGGAAGGCGTTTTTGAAGTCAATAATCTGGAAATAGACTCAGAAGCTACCTTGGTTGTGAATGATGCAAACACCCTTATAGTCAATGGTGACCTGACCAATGACGGAGCTTTGATTGTAGAGTCGGGTTCCTCACTGATTACATATGATGCCAATACGATTACGGGTAGTGACTATGTGTTCGTAAGAAACACGAGATATGCTGATGGTAAATACAGCTTTGTGGGTACACCTGTTGAGCAAAATGCAACTACTACAGGAGCCAGCCTGGGTTCTGCGGTTTATCGCTATGAAGAATTTCAGCCCTATAGTACCAATGACGGGCTGGACAGATGGATTGATGCCAATGCAGAAGAGTTGATCCCGGGAGCCGGATATACACAGGCTTTCCAGCAGGAAATTACTTTCATTGGAAAACCGAATAATGGAACCATCATCTATACAGGTAGCTATACCGAAGACCTGGATGATGCCAACGAAGGTTGGAATTTGGTAAGTAATCCTTACCCGGCAGCAATTCTTATCGACAATTTTCTGGATCAAAATTTAAGTATTGCCGGAGCAGTTTATATCTGGGATGACAACAACTCTGAAACAGCCAGAGGGTCAAATAATGACTACATAGTGGCCAATGAAATTGGAGCTACAGACAACACCGGAGAAGACAATGAAGCTCGCTATAACTTCCATTTAGGTTCTTCGCAAGGCTTCTTTGTGAAACTCCTTTCAGACGAAGATACAGATGTGTCCTTCACGGAAGATATGCGAGTTGCCGGAAATAATGAAGATGGGAGCTTCTTTAGACAAACTGCAGAAAACATTCCATTGGTGAGATTGAACCTGACCAACACAGAAGGCCTCTTCAAGCAGACCATTATCGGTTGGCCTACAGATGCCACAGACGATCAAATGCACCGGTCATATGATGCACCGGTATTTAACTCGAACAGTGCAAATAGTATTTATTCCATAAAGCTGGATACCAAATTATCCATTCAGGGAGTTTCTGACGAGCGTGTTGCTATTGATCTAGGTTTCAGTGTAGATCAGCAGGGTAATTATCAGTTGTCCATGGAGGTGGAGCATGTATCTGATAGACCACTATGGGTGCATGACCGATTGACTGATCAGATTTTTGATCTCAATAGCGGAGCGTATGATTTTGCTTCTGAGGTTGGAAGTTTCGCTGATCGGTTTGTCATATTGACAGAGATCAAAGCTGTTTTAGCAAATTCAGAATTGAATCAGAAAGACTGGAGGGTATATGCTCACAACAATGTACTCCATATCAATCCTTCAGAGCTGAGTGCCGAAACCAGCAGAACCTACAGTTTGTATAACCTGTCTGGTAAGTTCATGATGAAAACCCTCGTGAACCAATCCACGCAGATAGCGCTAGACGGATATACTCCTGGTGTCTATCTGATCTCTGATGGCATCACAGTTACCAAAATTATTGTTGAATAAAGCAGAGCTCTAAGCGGTTCCATGTCAAACGACATGGAACCGAAATTGCCTTTCAATAAATCACTGATACCCTGAAATATTTCAAAATGAAAAACATACCTAATAATCTACTCTTTTTTGTATCCTTGTTTTTTCTTGTCTCTTTGCCTTCCTTGGCACAAGGTGCTCCGCCAGCAACACCGATAGACGGTGGTCTGACTTTGCTGCTGGCAGCAGGAGGGGCCTATGGCTTGAAAAAGCTGAATGACAGCAGGAAGAAAAATTAAAATTCATATCAATCAAAGGAATAAAAAAGTCTCCATGGCTCAAGGCGAAAAACCAGCATTTGAATTAACCACCTCCCGACAGTTTCAAAACTGGCTGAAGGCAGAAAAAACAAGTTTGATCTTTACCACCTATCAGGTGGGTAAGGTCTTTATGTTGGGAACCAATACCGACGGCAGCTTGCATGTAACCGAGCGAACATTCCCGCGTTGCATGGGGCTGGGAATCAATAAGAATACCAATACTTTTTGGATGAGTACGCTCTTTCAGCTTTGGCGCTTTGACAATTCTCTGGCCTCCGGTAAATATCAGGACTATGACAAGGTGTACCTTCCGCAGGCAGCATATACCACGGGAGATCTTGATATTCACGATATTATTATTGGCGAAAATGATCGTCCAGTGTTTGTCAATACACTGTTTAGCTGTCTGGCCACTACGAGCGAAAGCCACAGCTTCAAACCCGTTTGGCAACCACCTTTCATAAGCAAGTTGGTACCGGAAGACAGATGCCATATGAATGGTCTTGCTGAGAAAGACGGTAAACCTGCGTACGTGACAATTGTCGGCAAAAGTGATGCGTCCGATGGCTGGCGGGAGCACAGACAAAATGGAGGAATAGTGATGGACGTGCAAACGAATGAGATCGTATGCGAGGGGCTGTCCATGCCACATTCGCCACGTTGGTACAACGGCAAGTTGTATCTGCTGGAAGCCGGAACGGGCTACTTTGGGTATGTCAACCTTGAAACCAAAACCTTCGAGAGAATCGCCTTTTGCCCAGGTTTCTTGAGAGGACTCGATTTTGTGGGTAATTATGCCGTGGTGGGCATGAGTGGCGTGCGGAAAAACAAAACCTTCAGTGGTTTACAGTTGGACGAAAATCTCAAAGAGGCCAATATACAACCCCGTTGTGGTATTCAGATCATCAATTTAGAAACGGCTGCCGCAGAGCACTGGGTGCGTCTGGAAGGTATCGTAGAAGAACTATATGACGTCAAAGTACTACCACAGATAAGCCGCCCCTTACTCATTGGTACCAAGAAAGACGAAATAAGAACGATGATCTCCATAGAATAACTGACTTTATTTTTGGATCAGATGACTAATTTTCAACAGTTAAACTTCTAAAAGAAAGCATGAAGTTGTTTTATCCAAACTGTTACGTCAAAATAGGCATTGCTGCATCGTAGTGTCAATTGGACAAAAAGTTGCTGCCATAAATAACTAATAATTCCATATACTAGTGCCAATTCCCGCTTTTTAGATATTTGTATATGCAGCATATTTGAAACCTTCATATTCACTGGAGGTTTCTGCATTTTTATCCCACCAGGGTGAGGAATGGCCCTTTTCAATTTTGGCATAAATGGGTCAGCCCTATGAGTGGTGCACCCTCAAAAGCACACCCGGATAGGATGAACCAACCTAGCCGGAATCCGACGCAGTATCGATAAGAAGATCGCAAAGTTGCGTTCTAGACATTCATGCGAATAAAGTCCTCTGATGCCTCTGCAAGTTCATGCAGGGTACACCTGAAGGATTAGGGTGTTGTTTTGTGCAACTACTGCGTACTTTCTTACTTTTTATTTGAATCATATAATAACTAATGCGTATTGAGTAATAATAAGTGTGAAGTGATTTACAAAATGTGCGTGTTGAGTAATAATAAGTGTGAAGTGATTTACAAAATGTGTGTGTTGAGTAATAATAAGTGGGAATTGATTTATAAAATATGTGTGTTGAATTATAAAAGATGTGTGGAGAAAAACTAAAGATGTGTAACCAGATATAAAGAATGAGTGAAGAATAATCATTACAGCTTATAATGAAACAAAAACTGTGATATTTGATAAAACAATGTTGGTGTAATGTGTATTTGTTAAGTAAATAGCGTCATTCCGGTTTGTGAGGCAGGAACAGTACTGAAATCTGACAACAATCAGCTCATGGGGAGAGGCTAAGATTGCCTGCGGCAATGACAT
The DNA here is from genome assembly GCA_039944535.1 of Cyclobacteriaceae bacterium. GTDB lineage: Bacteria > Bacteroidota > Bacteroidia > Cytophagales > Cyclobacteriaceae > JAMZMI01. The sequence goes on along the minus strand of JBDUYP010000005.1, from coordinate 20,884 downwards.
TCAAGCAAACGGCTATCTCCTGGAAGGGTATGAGCAATACCGGAATCTCATCCAAATAGAAGAGCATGATCCCACGGGATGGGTATCTTTCGTGTTTTTAGGAGTTTTACTCGCTTTAGCACTACCCATCAATGATTCGATTTATAGCATCCCTTTCTTTGATCTTATTGGTCACACATTTGTCTGTGTCTCAGACTGTAACAGGTGAGCCTGCGGGCATACCTCCACAGCCTTCTGTTTTCGAGTTCACTCCATGGGAAGACCCACTCACAACCTCTCTCAATCGTGATCCTGCTCGAGCTACGGCTTATTCATTTGCTACCGTAGAGGAGGCATTGATAGGAGATAGAGAAGCATCTGACCGATACCAGTCGCTCAACGGAATGTGGGACTTCAAGTATGCTGAAAACTTTGATGCTGCGCCTAAAGATTTTTTTAAAAATCGGGTTTCCGGATGGGACCAAATTGAGGTGCCATCCAACTGGGAACTGAAGGGGTATGATATTCCCATCTATGCCAGCGCTGTTTATCCATTTCGTCCGGTCAACCCTCCATTCATCCCAAAGGATTACAATGGTATAGGATCGTATCAACGCACTTTCACGGTTCCGGACAACTGGTCTGAAATGAACGTTACGCTGCATTTTGGCGGGGTTAGTTCCGCTTTTCGTGTTTGGGTCAACGGTAAGTTTCTCGGTTATGGAGAGGATAGCTGCTTGCCGTCAGAGTTTAACATTACACCTTATTTGAAGGAAGGAGAAAACATCCTGTCCGTTCAGGTGATCCGCTGGAGTGACGGAGCTTATCTGGAGGATCAGGATCACTGGCGCATGAGCGGTATTCAGCGGGAGGTGATGCTTTTAGCTGAGCCAAATCTACGCATCGCAGACTTTCATTATCAAACCAAACTTGATGATCAATATGAAGATGCCATCTTCAGTTTGCGGCCAAGATTGGACAATTACACAGGAGATACTGTAAGAAATGATATTGAGTTTTCAGCTCAGCTTTTTGATGTTAATGGGAAGCCCGTTTTGGCTGCCCCGATGGTCATCACTGCAGCAGATATCATCAACGAATCTTATCCGCGTCTGGATAATGTAAAGTTTGGGTTGCTGGAAGACACCATTCAGAATCCATTGAAATGGAGCGATGAGGCGCCCAATCTCTACACGCTTGTGATGTCTCTCCAAGACACTTTGGGCAATGTGCTGGAAGCCAAAAGCTGCAAGGTGGGTTTCAGGAGCATTGAGTTTGCTCAGGACGATAGCAAGCTGCTGATCAATGGGAAAGTGACATACCTCTACGGTGTGAATCGTCATGATCATCATGCAGAAAAAGGCAAAGCACTTTCGCGAGAAGATATAGAGGCAGATGTGCGCATGATTAAGCAGTTCAATTTCAATTGCATCCGCACCAGCCATTACCCCAACGATCCTTACTTCTATGATCTGTGTGATGAATACGGAATTCTTGTGATGGATGAGGCCAATCTGGAGACTCATGGGCTGGGAGGAAAGCTCAGTAACGATCCCCTTTGGACCCAGGCCCATTTGGAGCGAGCGCAGCGTATGGTCATGCGAGACAAAAATCACCCCAGTGTGATTATGTGGAGCTTGGGCAATGAGGCTGGTAGAGGACCCAATCATGCCGCTATGGCGGAATGGATTCATGATTTTGACGTGACTCGTCCGGTTCATTATGAGCCGGCACAAGGCAATCACCGCGCAGAGGGCTACATTCCTCCCGGGCATCCTGATTACCCTAAAGATCATTCACATAGGGTACAGGTACCTACAGATCAGCCGTATGTCGATATGGTTAGTAGGTTTTATCCGGGTTTGTTTACTGTCGATCTGCTTGCAGATCAGCCGGGAGACAATCGCCCAATCATCTTTGTGGAATACTCGCATTCCATGGGCAACTCTACCGGAAACATGAAAGAATGGTGGGATGCATTTCGCATGACCAAACGCATGATCGGTGGCTGCATCTGGGACTTCAAGGATCAAGGGTTACTTAAAAAAGATTCTTTGGGCAATGACTTCTTTGCCTACGGTGGAGACTTTGGAGAGAAGCGCCATCACGGCAATTTCTGTTTGAATGGGATTGTGGCCTCTGATGGACGGCCAAAAGCTGCTATGTACGAATGCAAGCGCGTATATCAGCCAATCGAGTCAACTTATCTGGGTGGTGGTAAACTGCAAATTGAAAACAGACATGCCAGCCTCAATGCCAATGTTTATCAGCCGGAACTAGTGGTCCTAAAAGATGGAGAGTTTGTTTCCACAAAGGCTTTAAAACCCATTGAAATTAGCTCAGGTGATACGCTGGTTTATGACATTTCGAAATATTTGCCCAAAACGAAAAACGGAGAGTTCTTAGCAGCAATCAAGTGGAATTTGAAGGAATCAAAACCTTGGGCTGAGCAGGGGTATGAGATTGCGTCTAATCAATTTGCTTTGACCGACTTACCAAAGTTGCATTGGAATGCTGAAAAGGGTGGGGTGAGATTCGCGGAATCAGAAGGTGAAATAGAGGTTTCAGGAACTGCGTTCAAAGCGACTTTTAACAAAGAAAATGGAGGACTAGAGAGCTATGTTTTTGATGGGAATGAGCAGATTGTTGCGCCGTTGTTACCGCATTTTACCAGACCATTGACAGACAATGATAAGAAAGGGTGGAAGCCTCACAAGGTATTGAGGCAGTGGTATGAAGCTGAGCCGGTCCTACTTTCTTCAGTAGTGGTTGAAGGTAAATCTGTAAAGCTTGTAAATGAATATGTCATCGTCGAGGACTCAGCATTTGTCACTTTGACTTATACCATCAACTCTTCTGGTATGATCAAAGTTGATTATCAATTAGAGGCCAATTCAAGTCTTCCTAACCTTCCAAAAGTCGGGATGCAAATGGGAATCAGCAACGCATATGACAATGCTAAGTGGTACGGTTTGGGACCTTTGGAAAACTATGTCGATCGTAGATATGGATTTGATGCAGAGGTTTATTCGGCCAATATTGATGAAATCAACGAACCTTACCCAATGCCTCAGGAGAGGGGCAATTTGACAGATGTCAGATGGATGTATTTGCACGACGATGCATCGGGGCTTCTGGTAGTTGCGGATAGCCTTTTGAGTATGAGCACATGGCGTTATACTGAGGAAAACATCAACAATGCAAAGCATATATATGAGCTGGAAAACCCAGGATACCTCACCTTGAATATTGATCTGATCCAAATGGGAATTGGAGGTAATGATAGTTGGTCGCCGGTTGCTGCTCCTTTAGAAAAATATCAAATCCCATCTGGCGATTACAATTACGCATTCTATCTCGTTCCTGTGAACGGAAAAACAGATATCAATAAACTCATAGACTCAAAATTTACAAGAAAATAAATGACGCAAGGAACTAATTTCAATGCTTACAAAGGAATAATTCCTCCTTTGGTTACACCGCTTAAGGATACAAATACACTCGACCTAGATGGGCTGGAAAGGCTTGTGGAGCATGTGCTTACTGCTCCTATATCTGGTGTTTTTATTTTGGGAACCACGGGAGAGTTTTGTCATCTGAGTATCAAGCTTAGAGAAGAATTGATTGAACGTGTTTGCAAGCTTGTGAATGGCCGCACCAAAGTACTTGTGGGCGTGGCTGATACTTCTATCACTGAGAGTGTCAACTTGACCAAAAAGGCCGCTGATGCAGGAGCTGATTCCGTAGTGGCGACTCCACCGTATTATTTTGGAACATCACAGCCAGAGTTGACTCATTACTTTGTTTCACTTGCCAATAAACTGGATCTTCCGCTTTTCCTTTATAATATGCCAGTTCACACCAAGACCGTCATTGATCCCGGTACGGTGAATGCCGTTGCTGAGGCTAGTAGTAATGTGATCGGGCTGAAAGATAGCTCTGCCAATATGAACTACATAAGGTCTGTGCAGTACCAGATGAAGGATGTTGACTTTCCGATTTTCTGCGGACCTGAAGAGATCACAGCAGATGCTGTGTTGCTTGGAGGGGCAGGAGGAGTAAACGGTGGCGCGAACATGTTTCCTAAGCTCTATACGGCTCAATATGAAGCTGCTGCAAACAAGGATTTTCAAAAGCTTGAAATTCTGAGGAACAAAGTGTTGGAGATCAGTTCTATGATTTATTCATTGGGTAAATATGGGTCATCAACTTATCTGCAAGGTTTGAAATGTGCCCTTTCGGTTTTGGGTATTTGTGATGACTATTTACCTGAGCCGTTTTTTCGTTTCGACGTTAGTCAGCGAAAAGTAATCGAGCAAAGATTGGAGCAGCTTGATATGCCCAACTTCAGCAATCAGTATTTGAAATAATTTGTGATTGTCATTTTGCCTTTGCTGATATGACAAGAGATAAAACCCAAGACAGATGTCAATTAGTCCAATCGACCTGATCGTATTTATAGTTTACATGGTGGCCATTGTAGCATTCGGAAGTAGCTTTTACTTCCGCAACAAGGACAGCAATGCCTATACCTCAGGAGGTGGGAGGTTGCCATCTTGGGTAGTTGGGATGTCCATTTTTGCAACTTTCGTGAGCAGTATCAGCTTTCTGGCCATACCCGGAAAAGCTTATTTATCCGATTGGAATGCATTTGTTTTTAGCTTGTCTATCCCGATTGCAGCGGTCATGGCCGTGAAGTTTTTCATCCCGCTTTACCGCAGTATCAACAGTATTTCGGCATACACCTATTTGGAGCAGAGGTTTGGTTTGTGGGCGAGCAGGTATGCTTCCATCTGTTACATTCTTACCCAATTGATGCGAACAGGATCGATCCTGTATTTGCTCGTGTTACCTCTCAATTTGATGTTTGGTTGGGATATAGCCACGATTATTATCATCACAGGGATTGCTGTAATTGTTTACTCCATGTTGGGCGGCATTCAGGCAGTGATTTGGACAGATGCAATTCAGGGAATCGTATTGATCGCAGGAGCACTTGTTTGTGCGCTGCTGTTGCTTTTCGGCATGCCAGAGGGGCCGTCACAATTGTTTGAGATAGCATCCGAAAACAATAAGTTTAGCTTGGGCTCATTCGATCTGAGTGTTTCAGAATCCACTTTTTGGGTGATGATTGTTTATGGCCTATTTATCAACCTGCAGAACTATGGAATTGATCAGAATTATGTTCAGCGGTACATGAGTGCCAAATCTGAGAAGGAAGCCAAGTCATCTGCTCTTTTTGGCTCATTGCTTTATGTACCTGTTTCCATGCTTTTTTTCTTTATTGGGACGGCTCTTTTTAGCTATTATACGGCTCAGCCCAATTTTCTGCCAGAAGGTACTACTGCTGATAAGGTTTTTCCTCACTTCATTGTAAATCAGCTCCCAGTAGGCGTGACGGGCCTGTTGATCGCAGCAATATTTGCCGCCGGCATGAGTACCGTTTCTACCAGTATCAATAGTACTGCGACTATCATTTTGACTGATTATTACAAGAGGTCTTTCCCCAACACAACCGAAAAGTCAAGTATGAAAGTGCTTTATCTTTCTTCGGTCATTTTTGGCGTTTTGGGAATAGGAGTAGGAGTAGCCATGATCAACGTTAAAAGCGCTTTGGATGCATGGTGGTCACTAGCTTCTATATTTAGTGGTGGCATGCTGGGGCTGTTTTTGTTGGGTTACTTTGCGAAAAAGGCCACCTATTTTAGTGCTGCGATTGGCGTGACAGTTGGTGTTTTGGTCATATTATGGATGAGTTTATCCACAATGATTTTTACAGATGGATTTATGGAGTATTTACAAAATCCATTTCACGTCAATCTTACCATAGTGATAGGAACAACGTCGATATTTTTGGTTGGTTTTGTATTAGCGAAGGGGATACAGCAGGATAGCTGATGCTGTGAGAGTGTTAAATTCGATAATAGTTTGAACTATGAAAATACGAATATGAAAAAAGTTTACGCCTGTTTTTTAATAAGTCTTACTGCAGTTGGTTTTCTGAGTGCTCAGGAAACATTTCAGTTTGTTGGATCCGAAGTTGAGCCTTTGGATGAAGGTTTTTATGTCGGAGGAGCCACATACAGATGGGGTAGTAGCCCACAGTCTCCTACAGAGTTTATGGCCAATGGATGTCCGGGAGAGACCGTAAATGGATATGTGATTGATCCGGAAGATTATGAGAGAAGGTTTCAGTCCGCAGGAAATTGTGACGGTAACCCTGACGGTATTTGTGTTTCTTTTGATCTTCACAATGAGACTGGGATGCATAATGGGTGGAGCTTTATGAATGTGATGATTTTGCCTGACTGTAATCATAAGTTTTACGATGACGAGATTCAGATTGAACCGCAGGTTTCTACCGGGTTTGTTCAGTTAAGACCACTTTTGGATACCTCTGCTGTTAGTTTGCAACAAAGCCACATTATGAGCCCATACTTGCGCAATGTTCAATCTCTGGTTATTGAAGCATCTGCTGATGTGAGTGTTAGAGATAGTCGAGAGACTCCTTTTTTTATAGAATATTCCTTGGATAGTGGAGTTAGTTTTGTTCAGGATTTTTTCATATATGACTATGTTGATACACAAAGTGGTACCAGGGTAACTTTTGATGATTCAGATCCTGACTTTGCTCAAATGATGGATGATTCAGAAGATACCAATATCATTTTTAGAATCACTACGAATTATGACGACAATGATTTGAAGCAGGATAAAGGTCAAATCATAAATATTCATAAAATCGAAATTGTTGCAGATTCTGCATTTGTTGATTCTGAAGAACCTGACCCAGACCCGGATCCAGACCCGAATGACCCTTTGTCCAATCTCAGCCCGGATAAGGACGATATTACCATTGCCAATGGTGTAATTAGCGCTGGCGGAATAGAATTGACAGTATATACTATATCAGGAAGATTTGTGGGGCGTGGTGAAGCTGTTAGAGTTCAGAAAGGCCTTTATATTATCACAACTGATACAGGCTTAAAAAGGAAGATATTAATCCAATAAGATTGAATGATTAGAAACACTAATGATGGCTCGGGTAGAGAGCCATATTTACGACTAGACCTTAACTATTGGAATAGTCATGATCTACCAAAATTTTCAATAGGACCAAATGGCGCTTCTCACAAGGAGCGCCATTTGGCTATTAAACAGGCTGGTTTTGTAGGAGTTCAAGATGGTGACCCGGTCTTGTGCAAGGAACAAGACTTACGGCTTACTGGACAATTTCGAATGAATAAGGTTGGCGAGCTGGATGATAAAATCAAAGAGTGGACTAATGGGCCATATGATTGTGCTACAATCCATGTAGGCTGGGGGATGGAGTCTGACGAGGAACTGGATCGAATGATTGGATATGTATTAGAAACTTCTGCTCGTCATGATTTTCCAATCTATATAGAAACGCATAGAGCCACCGTAACACAGGATATGTGGCGTACAGTAGAGATTGTGAAAAGGTTTCCTGAAATCCGCTTTAACGGTGATTTTTCGCATTGGTACACAGGATTAGAGATGGTCAATGGTGATTTTGAAGAGAAGCTGGATTTCATTACTCCTGTGTTGGATCGAGTGAGATTCATTCATGCGCGGATCGGTAACCCTGGCTGTATTCAGATTGATATAGGCGATGGTAAAAACCAGCCTTACGTTGAGCATTTTAAGCATTTTTGGGTTAGAAGCTTTCAAGGTTTTTTAAAGTCAGCAGAGCCTGGAGATTATATGTGCTTTACTCCTGAGTTATTGCCTTCTGAGTATTTCTACGCTCAATTGATCCCTAATGCAAATGGCAACCTTATCGAAGCTGGGGATAGATGGCAACAAGCCTTACTTTATTGCGATGTAGCAAGAGAATGTTGGAGGGTGGCTACATCTGGTGCTTCATCGTGAAAAAGTGACTGTTGACCTAAAAACTTGAGGTGTTTAGTGGTGTGAGCTTTAACATTATGCAATGTTTTGACTGGGTAGTCAGAACGTAATATCTGCTAACAAAAAGTAAAAAAGAGTTGAAAGCGTCTGCACCTTTGAAGATTCTCGTGGTTGATGATGAAGTTATCATAGCTGACAATCTTTGTTTGATACTGAAAAAGTTGGGTTATGAGCCTGTAGAGCCCGCCTTATCCTATAGTGAGGCTATTGAGAAGATTGAAGAGTCTTCCTTTGACCTGGCGATGTTGGATATCAACCTGAAAACCAAAAAAACAGGTGTGGATCTAGCAAAGACCATCAGAGAAAAGCTGGATATTCCGATTATTTTTCTGACAGCATATTCTGATAATATAACGCTGGGGCAGGCAAAGCTTGTCAACCCTGATGGTTACATTGTGAAGCCCTATGAAGCAGCCAGTGTGTTTGCTACCATTGAAATAGCGATCAACAATCATTCTGGCAAATCACATCAGCAGTCATTTAACGACAATGCTCAAATACATTTGACAGAATCTGAAATGAAAATTTTAGGTTTAATAGGAGAGAACCTATCCACCAAAGAGATCGCTGATAAACTTTATGTAAGTCAAAGCACGGTTAAAAACCACAGACATAACATCTGCTCTAAGTTGAACCTAAAGGGTGGGACTCATTCGCTCTTAAAATGGGTCATGGAGAATCAAATCCAACAAAAAATAGCTTGAATATAGCCGTTTAGACTTCTTCACTTTCTCTAGCTGCTTTGTCTTTAAAAGTTATGTTGAGTTGGCAGTTGTCTGAATTTGAAATAGTAAACTCCCCATGTAGCTGCTTGGCCAGCCTACTGACCAATCTAAGCCCCAAACTATGGCTGTTGGCAATATCGTGGTTTGCAGGAAGGCCCTTTCCATTGTCAGAAATGCAAAGAGCATAGCCTCCTATATCTTCTTTTTTTCTCAGGTGTATATAAAGCTTTTTGTCAGTCTCCGAAAATCCATATTTGAATGCATTCGTCACCAACTCGTTGATGATGAGCCCCAGAGGTATGGCAGTGTCTATATCCAAATCCAGTTCAGGAGTGTCTATTTGGAGAACTGGAGCGGGGCTCAGTTTAAACGAATTCGATATTTCGGTTACCAGCCTGTTGATGTACTTATCAAACCTGATATGCATATCAGCATTCTGAATCAGCGTCTGATGAATAAACGCCATTGATTTCAACCTGTTTTGTCCTTCGCGCAATGCTCCAATGGCTTCAACGTTATCAATGTTGGCACTTTGCATATCCAGCAGGTTTAGGATGATTTGGAAATTGTTTTTCACCCGGTGCTGGAGTTCCTTGAGAAGTATTTCTTTTTCCTCCCGGCTCTTTTCTAACTCAACCTTTTGCAGTTGAATCTCATCGTTTTTGGTCTGAAGCGTCTTTGTTTTGGAGAGGCTGTAAATAAACGCAATAATGGTGACAACTAAGAGGACACTTGCCAATGACGCTATCACGATGTAAAGAGACTTTTGCTCGTGTTCATGGGCTATTTCCAGTTCTTTTTCTTTCCTGATCAGGTTGGTTTCATAATCGGCGATCTGCTTAGAAAGCTCCTCGGAGTAAATTTCCTTATTGATACTTACAGCATGCTCCATATACTCTACACCTTCCTGAGAATAATCAGATTTGACCAAAGCTCTCGCACTCTCTCTTAACAATATATAGAGGTCATTGCGGTTTAGCTTTTCTTGAGCTTCGTTGATGATTAAATCACAAAACTCTTTCACATTACCTACTCCAAATTCAGAAAGAATATTGTCCACCACTGGATGATCTTTCGGTAGTGTTGCCATAAGTTGAGCATAAAGTGAGTAGCTGAGTAAGCGGCCACCTTCGGCGTTATAAAGCTCCTTCAAAAGCTCGGATACACGCTTTTCAAAGCCACCTTTGAATACATAGGCATTGATCAAATGTTCTAAGTTCCCTAAGTAATAGGAACTCTTGTTTTTCAACTGCTGATCTAGCGTATAGCAGTGTTCGCTGATTTCTATGTATTCATCGAGTTTGTTTTCCGGGATAAGAAAATCAGAATAATGATAAAGTGAGAGGATGATCAAATTCGTATCATTCAGCGCTTCGGCCATGGCTCTGGTTTCAGCACACAAGCGTTTTCCGTATGCACTTTCAGCCTGTATCAGAGCCATTACTATTTTGTGCACGTTTGCAAGAACCCTGGCTTTCATCACATTCTGATCCTGTGGATCAAACATATCGATATAAGCTTCTAACTCATCGTTAACCGCGGACGCTTCATTTAAATCTAAAAACTCGTCACGAATGATTGTGGAGTGGAGCCACTTGACGTACACATAGTCTATGTCAATTTGAGAGTGGCTAGTGGGCGATACAATGGCTGAATCTATAAACCGAGACAGGGCTTTGAAATCAGGGCCATTTCTGTTGTTAAAGTTTTTAATTAAAACCCTAAGGTCGGCGTAATCGGTTTTTGAATTGTTGACAATTCTGGAGAGCACAGAAGAGTACTCAGATTTGTCCCATTTCTGTAAAATTATCTTTGCTGAGTCCTTTTTACCAGCGATTATCAGGTCTTCCACCTGAGCTATCAAATGATGGTCTGGCTTGGCGTTTGCAGAATCTCTCTGGATTGCTTTTGAATCAAGAACTATCAAAAAAATAAACAGGAGACATATTAAAACTATGGAAACCCGGGTTGCAAAATCGACCAAAGTTTTCTTAGCTATAATGTTGTGTTCATTGCTATGGGTTGTGCGCCCAGTTGCCTCCCGTATTTCACTCATAATAACGTTGATATGCGAATCCAAAGATGGAAATAATGAATTGCATTAGCTAATGAGAAAGTGGTTTTAACGGTTTTAAAGCTCAATTTGAACCTTAAGGTCTATTTCAAACGCTGCATTGTAATCGTAATTTTGAATTGTAAAACTTGCCGCTTGTTCAATTTAAAAACAACTCTGATTCTATATCCATTTCATTATGATTCCAGCTTTATTTTTTCTTGGTAGTCATGGGAACCTGCTGGTGGGAGGATTAGGTATTTAGGGCTTGACAAACATCACATGATTAATTCCAAAATAATAGATAGAGTAGTTCACCGTACATTTCTATCAATTGATCTAAAATTTTAAGCATTAGGACTTAAATAAGATAGTTTTGAAGTTACCAAAGTGATGCTTTACTTATTAACGAGTATTCGCAACTGGATTAAGTTATAGACATGAAGCAATTATACCGTCATATGATCGCACCCTTCCAAGCATTAAGTTTCAAAATCTGCCTCATTGCAATCCTCTTTTTAGGATTCAATTCTGTATATGCTCAATACGACATTGAGTATTACATGCCGCCGATCTGGAACTCTCAGGCGAGCAATGGCGGTTCAAATTCAGGAGACAATGGTCCCACGGAGATTGTAATAACCACGGCTTACCCTACTTCAGAGGTAACCATGCGTACCCCGGACAATTCCTTTACTACCACTTTTAATGTGACAAAAGGAAATCCGGTTACTACTGCGCTGACAACTGCCAGTGGCAGTGAAGGGATTGATCAAACAAGTAATATCAATACTATACAGACCAGTAAGGGACTGATTATTACTTCTGATTATCCAGTTCAGGCAGTTTATAGACAAGTTGGGGGCAACAATCAGGCTATTGTCACCTTGAAAGGGCGCTTTAGCCTTGGGCAAGAGTTTTATGCCGGTTCGCAGACTAATATTCGTGAGACGAGTTATGGACAAAATGACTTGAATTTCATTTCCGTAATGGCTACTGAGGATAATACCACTGTCAACATTGACTTGCCAGGAACCACGGCCTATATAGAGAACGGCGCAACGGATCTCAATTATGTTACGGTCACACTTGATCAATATGAGACATATCTGGTAAGAGGTCGGTTTGATCAAAATGCGACCGACGCGGTTGCGGGTGCTTATATCACTTCAGACAAAGATATTGCGGTAACTGCTGGCAGTCAGCATGCAAGAGGAGCGGGAGTGACGCCAGCGGATGCAGGAATCGATCAGGTTGTACCTGTTGGCTTACTGGGAGACGAATACGTCTTGGTCCGAGGAGGAACGGGTTCCACTTCCGATTACGCTGTGATTATCGCTGTGACAAATGGTACTGAGGTTGAGGTAAATGGAACGGGTAGTCCAATAACTACATTGAGTGCCGGAGAGGTTTACGAATATCAACTAACAGGAGGGCTTGGTACTCCGCATTTGATAGAGACAAGTGCAGACGCTTATGTCTATCACGTTTCCGGATTGAATAGTGATGAAGTGGGCATGGCCGCATTTCCTGCAAAATTCTGTACGGGTAGTACTTCTATACAGTTTACACGGTTTGGTACCGGCATGACCAATACGGCACAAGTTGTGATGGCTACATCAGAACTATCATCTTTCACCCTGAATACCACAGAAACGATTGCCACAATGGGGCTGACCACTACTACGGTACCTGGCAGGACTGACCTTTCGGTATTTACAATTCCGGATAGTGAGATCTCAACAGACAACATAGTAGAGGCAGATGACTTTTTTCAATTGGGTGTCATTGTTGCTAATGGATCTTCAGGAACCTATGGTTTTTTGACTGGCTATGACGCGAGTGTCAGAGCTATTTATCCGGAATTTGGCTTGCCAACCCCAATATATATTGCCGATACGCTCATTGCGGGTAATAGTATTACCGAACAGCTGGAGTTTGAAAGTTGCGGTTCCACTCATTTTATTACCAATGTCACCCTGGGCTCAAGCAGCACTGGCGCATCTGTAAATATCAATTCAGGTGACGATACACAGATTGACTACCACTCTGCACCGTTTACCAACAGAGCAGATACAGCCTACGTTACCATGGAAAATGACCTGGGTATCACCGGTGTTGTAAGGATGATTTTCTACTCAGTTCCTGATCTTGATGGAGATGGTATTTCAGACAATCAAGATCTCGATGATGACAATGATGGCATACCTGATATAGACGAAAGTGGAGGAACGGATCCATCAGTGGATGCAAATGTTAATGGAATTATAGATTTTCAAGACCCGGCAATAGCTGGGTATGTTGATTCAAATGGTGATGGAGTCAATGATAATTTTGATACAGATTTGGACGGAATTCCTAACTATTCGGATTTGGATTCTGACAATGATGGTATTTATGACGTGATTGAAGCTGGTCATGGAGTGGCCATGGCAAGTGGCAGAATCACTTCAGGAGTGGGAGCCAATGGGTTGGCTGATGCGGTAGAAACCGTAGCTGACAATGGAACGCTCAATTATACAATTGCGAATACGGATGCAGCTGGAGACCCGGATTATCAATCCTCTGACTCTGATGGTGATGGCTGTTCAGATGTAAAAGAAGCTGGTTTAAGCGATGGAGACAATGATGGAGTGCCTGGCTCTGGTACTGAAACTTATGATGCCAGCACAGGTGTAGTTCAAGGGGTCACTTATCCTTCCTCTGTTAATACGGATTATACAAATAATGCGGTGTTTACATCATGCCCAACAGAAGTTGATCTAGATGGTTCGGAGGCAGGGTTCGACTTTGAAACTGTTTTTCTTAAATCAGGATCAGCTTCACCTATTGCGGATGATGATGGATACATCTCTACCGTGAGTGCTACAATCCAAAGTATCACTGCTACATTAACCAATAGTTTTAATGGCTCCAATGAAACATTAAGCATTGATGGGGCTTTGCCAGGAGGTATTACTGTGACAGATGCTTACGATAACGCCGACGGTATTTTGACCATTTCAGGGCCGGCACCTCTTGCCGATTTTGAAACCGCTCTCAAGCAAATTGTTTATAATAATGTCTCGGTTAACCCGAACAATGAGGATCGAATTATTACAGTTTCTGTAAATGATGGATCTTCTACGAGTAATACGGCCACCACAACGATGGCTATTAAATTCCCTCCGGTACTTACTGCTGTCGGGCCTGCTGAAACGACATTGGAAGAAACCGAGGTGGAAATTGACTTCCTGGAAATTAGCAACAATGGAGATGAGTCTGATGCCGACGGTAGCGTTGTGGCTTTCATCGTAAAATCTGTAACATCGGGTACCTTAAGAATAGGAGCTGACGTGTCTTCAGCCACTCCTTATGTCCTCGGCACCAATGATACCCTAAAACTAGGATCGAAAGCCTTTTGGACGCCAGACCTGAATGAAAGCGGTACACTGTCGGCTTTTGAGATTGTTGCTCTTGATAATGAAGACTTTGAGTCGATCGGAAATGTAATAGTGCCAATAGTAGTAACTGAGGTCAATGACTTACCAGTTGCGGCGGATGATACCGGAACCACGGTGGAAGATACACCCGTTACCATTGTGGATATTACAAGCAATGACTCAGATGTAGATGGTACCATCAATAGAGCAACAATCACTCTAATTGATCCAGGCAATGCACTGAATACAGGAAATAGAAACAGTCCGCTTGTAATAGCAGGAGAAGGAACGTACAGTGTTGACAATGTTGGGAATTTAACCTTTACTCCAGATGCGGCTTTCTCCGGAACAGCCACAGTTAACTATACCGTCAAAGACGATTGGAATGGAACATCAAATGTCGCTTCAGTGGACATTACTGTCTCTGGAAACACACCACCTGTTCTTGACCTTGATGCCAATGATGGTTCGGGAGTTTCTGGGGCTGATTATGGCAATGCAATTCTGGATGTGGCTGTTGGTGATATAATAGTGGATTCAGATGTATCCATCACTGATGCCACCGATACTTATATCGAAAGTGCAACCATTACCTTAACCAACCGACCTGATGGAATTAATGAATCGTTAAGTGTTGAAGGTACTTTGCCAGCCGGGATATCAATTTCAAACCCATATTCAAACTCAGATGGAAAACTTGTGCTATCAGGTACAGCTGAGCTGGATGATTATCAGAATGCCCTTAAACTGATCCGTTATGCGAATGTGGCCACCACAGAAGATACTTCAGATAGGATCATTACTATAACGGTAAATGATGGCACGGATGATAGTAATACCGCTACTACTACGTTTACAATTGGTTGCGACTCTTATCCGCAGTTCACTTTTGCAAGCTCGACGTATGTAACAGGATCCGGTAGCGGAGCAGGTACTGTTGGGGCCCAGTACAATTTCCCTAATGTAGATACTCCCACAAACAGCACATACGCCATTATTGAGATAACGGCTATGCAAAATGCTCAACTTAAGGATATCGATGACACTTCTCTTGGGTATAGTACGTCATTCCAACCTGTTGTAGACCCTTTGAATACTGGTACTCTGGGTGATGTTTATATAGACTTCAAAATTTCCTTTTTCAATAACTCTGATGATTCTCCAAAGAGTTTTGCAAATATGGCCATCGTAAGTCAGGATATTGACGGTAACAATACAGATAGAGATTATGTTGGCTACAGAGATAGTCCAGGCGTAGTACTTCAAGAGTCCAATAACATAAACCGAGATCAGGACGGCAATTTTGTAACTTTTGAGTCTTCTACTACTGCTGGCGTTACCTCTACAGACGCAGCAGCACAAAGACAGCACACTGTTTATGGAACCTTTGCCAATACACCTTTTTTTGAGATCAGAGCAGGTATCAAATATGCTTCTGGTTCAAACAATATCGATAGAGTTCTCCTTTATGATATGTACAATACGTGTATTATCAATACACTGAATCCTTTTAAGTCAACACCAAATAGTGCCAGTAAAACGATTACCCTCGACGAGGATGAGTCTTTTGGTTTTTCGGATATTGATTTTTCATTCAAAGATATGGATGGGGATGGGTTTGAAGCCATTGTGATCTCATCACTGCCTTCAAATGGAACTCTAAACTACAATGGAACAGCGGTAGATGCCGCTGACGTATCAGGGGCGACTGAGTTTACTGACCGTTCCTTGTTTGCCTTCGTTCCGGATGCAAACGAATCTGGCAACCCTTATGCTAATTTTATATTTCAGGTAAAGGATGATTCTAATCACCCTGAGACAGAGTTTGCCGCATTGGTTGATACAATCTATTTCAAAATATATCCTATCAATGATGCGCCTGTAGCCTCTGATGATAGCTTTACCCTATTGGAAGGAGGGACACTAACCGTGGATGATGCTGACGGAACTGCCACTGGTGGTGATGCCACTGATGATGGCGTTTTGGTGAATGATGTGGACGTGGATGGAGATGCGCTGACCATTGCACTGGTAACTGGCCCTGCATATAATGCTTCAGCATTTACCTTAAATGCAGACGGAACATTCGAATATGTCCATGATGGTTCGGAAAATTTCACCGATTCATTCACCTATTCTATTACTGACCCTAGTGGGGTTACTTCTACTGCCACGGTCAATATTACGATAACTCCGGTCAATGATGCTCCTACAATAGACCTGGATGGAGACAATAGTTCAGGAGCTACTGCCTTTGATTATTTTACTTCATTTCAGGAGGGAGGCTCTCCCACGGCCATTGCCGATAGTGATGTGACCATCGCAGATGGGGATCTGACTGACAATATTGAGAGCGTAACAATTATTTTGAACAACAGGCCTGATGGAGCGCTAGAGAGCCTTGCCGTTTCTGGAGCACTTCCGGGATCTTTGACCATCACGGATGCGTATGACAATGCCGACGGTCAACTTGTAATAAGCGGAACAGGTACTCCTACAGAATATCAGCAAGCTATTCAACTTGTGGTTTATGAAAATACTGGTGTTGGAGTAGATGTAGCTGATAGAAATGTCACAGTTGTAGTAAATGATGGTGATGACAATAGCAATACAGCAACAACCAATATCATTGTCAGTCCTGGAGATGATTTTGACAATGATGGTGTAAAAGACATCAATGACCTTGATGATGATAATGACGGTATTCCGGATAGTCAGGAGTATTGTTCGGATGGTGGTTTTGCCTGTCTTCCAGGAGGTTTTGACCCTAGTGGAGATGAAGACGGTGATGGTATTTCCAATTTTGAGGATGCTGATGATGTTAATTTTTCAAGTGGATGTACAGATAATGGGAGCGGAGTTTGCGTTAGCTTAAATGTGCTGTATGACCCAGATGGAGATGGAATCCCTAATCACCATGATTACAACTCAGATGGTGACAATTGTTCTGATGCTGATGAAGCAGGCCATGGTGAAGTAGTACTTACCGGAGGAATCATTGCAGGACCTTATGGAGCAAATGGACTGGCCAATAGGGTGGAAACTTTTGATGAATCTGGAAATATTGATTACACCATTTCAGAAAAAGTGCCTGGAACGTATGATGCACAAAGTGCTACGTGCGATCAATGCGTACCTGCTTTGGATTTAGATGCGAATAACAGCACAATTGCGGGTGCAGATTACAGTACTAGCTTTTCCGAAGGGGACATAAACATTAAAATATCTGATACCGATACGGATATTACCGATATCAATGATGTCAAGCTATCCAAAGTAGTTATCATTTTGACTAATCGCCTGGATGGGACTTCTGAGTCTTTGACAGTATTGGGTTCGTTACCTGCAGGTATTTCTGTTACTGATGTTTACAACAACAATGATGGCCAACTGGTCTTGTCTGGTGAAGCTGCCATTTCCAGCTATGAAGCTGCTATTGAACAAATAGTCTATAATAACACCTCTACTAGCCCTGATGAAACCACTCGTCAAATTCAGGTGACAGTTTATGATAGCGAAAATGCGAGCAATACTGCAATCAGTTACATTGGAGTAGCGGGCTCTAATAGTGCACCAGTTGCCAGCGCCGATACCAATGCGATAACGGAAGGAACAGGCACTGTTGATGACTCAGACGGTAGTGGTAGTTTGATCAGCAATGATGCCGATGATGATGGAGATGGATTGGTAGTTACTTCCATTGATGGTGTTTCTAGTGCGGCTACTGATGTTGTTGGGTCTTACGGTTCGTTGGATTGGGATACGGATGGAACTTACACATATACGCTTGACAACAATGCCGCCGATGGTTTGGCATTTGGTGAAACTGTCACCGAGACTTTTACCTATACGGTCAGTGATGGAAACGGTGGAACAGATACAGAAACGCTCACCATTACAATTACAGGCGCCAATGACAACCCGGTTGCTTTTGATGACTCGAATCAAATATCTGAAAATGGGACAAGCATAGATGAAACGGACGGAAGTGGAACCTTGATTTCCAATGATACCGATGTAGATGGAGATAACCTCAACGTTGCATCTATAACCAGCATCAATGTGGGAGGCACATCCAATGATCCCGGAACCTCTGTTACAGGGGGGTACGGAACGCTAGTTTGGAACAATGATGGTACCTATACATATACCAGAAATGGGACAAATGTTAATAATAATTCTACTGTAATAGATGAATTTGATTATACGGTTTCAGATGCAAATGGTACAGATATAGGGCGTTTGATCATTACTATTCTAGGACAAAATGTGGCCACAAGAACCATTACTGTTACAGCTCAAGATGCTTCAGGAACAGAGGGAACTGATGATGCTACTTTTAGAATTTCGACATCATTGATAAGCACTTCGAGTCTTAATGTTTCTTATAGCATTTCGGGTACTGCATCTGATGGTAATGATTATTCTTCATTGTCAGGTACGGCTGTTATTCCAGCGACAAGCCTTTTTGTTGATATACCTGTTTCAGTGATTGACGATGCGCTAGCAGAGTGTTCTGATGAAACGGTGATTATGACTTTGGTTGCAACGGGTACTCAAGGTACTATTGGAACCCCATCTTCGGCAAGTGTCAGTATTGTAGATAATGATGATGTTACACCTTCAATCACCATATCAGATGAGTGCTCAGGTGACGACATTACAGTTGATGTTTCAGGAGCTTCCAACCTTCCGGATGGAACTTATGATGTTGACTATAATATCGATGGAGGAGGAACACAAACGGTCAATTCTGTAAGTTTCTCAAGCGGGCAGGCTTCATTCACGGTGAGTGGTTCAGCTTCTGGTTTGCACACGTTAAACCTCATAGGCATTTGTGATAAAGTGATATCCGGGGCTTCTGATGGGTTTACTGTCAATGTCCCATCTTCAGCTTCAACAATTTCAGGGACTACTTCCATTTGTTCTGGCGAATCAACAGATTTAGCGGTAAATATTACGGGAGGCTCCAGTCCATACACGCTTCAATTGAGTGATGGAACTATCATCAATGGTTATACAACTGGTTCAGCAATCAGTGTTTCTCCTACGTTCACAACTACTTATACAGTTGCGAGCATCACGGATGCCACAGGCTGCCCTGGATCAGGTAATACGGGTTCTGCTATAGTTACAGTCAACGATGGATCCACCGCAGCAACTATCAATGGAGCCACCACAATATGTGCTGGGTCCAGCACTGACCTTACGGTATCAATCGTTGGAGGATCTAGCCCTTATACAGTACAATTGAGCGACGGCACAACCATTAATAGCTATTCCAGTGGCTCTGCAATAACAGTTTCTCCAGCTTCCACTACTGCTTATACTATTACCAGTGTAGTAGATTCAAATGGATGTACAGGTACTGGCAATACAGCAACTGCTACAGTTACAGTAACCCCAATTCCCGGTATTTCAGTTATGTCAACAACTAACCCATCAACTTTTGGTGGTAGTGATGGGTCAATAGAGCTTGCCTTTACGGATGTTCCAGATGGAACATATACACTTGATTATGCCACAGGGACTTTTGGAAGTGTTAATATTGAATCTGGAGCATTAACCATTAGTAACCTTTCAGCAGGCGATTACAATGATATTACACTTAGTGTAAATGGTTGTCCAACAACAGACGATGTAGATGTTACCATTGCTCAATCTGCTACTCTTGATATTGCCCTTAATAGCAATGGAGCAGAGCCATCCACCAATGTCACTTTTACAGTTTCGATGGATAAGACCAATAATACTGGGTCTGGAATAACTGTGAACTATACTTTTTCTGGAGGCACAGCAACTGGAGGAGTAGATTACAATAGCTCAACAACTTCGGTTGTGATCCCGGATGGTGCATCTTCTGCGACGCTAACTGTGCCGGTTATTGAGGATACTGATTTAGAAGCTACAGAATCTGTTCAGGTTACTCTTTCAGCGACAGGGCTTCCAAGTGGCATGTCTTTAGGAACATCTGTAGCAAGTGGAGACATTTCGGATGATGATGTGGCTTCAGCAACGATCACGGCAAGTGACGCATCCGCCAATGAGACACCTACTGACAATGGAGAATTTACCGTTTCATTAAATAAAACAAACAATACCGGTAGCGCAATTACGGTAACGTATAATATTGGAGGATCTGCAACTCCAGGGGCAGGAAATGATTACACTGCATTGTCAGGAACAGTAACTATTCCTGATGGTCAGAGTTCAGTGACCATTCCGGTTGTTGTTTTGAATGACGGTATTCTGGAGAACTCGGAAACTGTGGTTGTAACCTTAGTGAGTACAGATTTACCTGCTGCTACTATTGGTGCTCCTGGCTCTGCCACCGTTACGATCAGTGATAATGATGCATCCTCAATAACAATCGATGATGCAAGTGCTGTAGAAGGCTCTGGGATTCAATTCACTGTTACCCTTACAAATGATGTTCAGGGTGATGTCTCTGTCGATGTTAGTTTTGCTGGAGGAACGGCCGAAGGAGATGATTATACTTCAACAACTCAGTCAATTACTTTCTCAGGAGCTACTGCGGGTTCTCAAACAGTGACAGTTCCTACTTCAGGAGATAATGTATTTGAAGGTGATGAAACTTTCATTGCTTCATTGACTTTAACAGGAGGGAATAGTGCTGTTTCAGTGTCAGATACTGGAATTGGTACAATCACCGACGATGACGCCATCACGATCAGCATCAGCGACGAGAGCGAGACAGAAGGGACGAGTCTTGTCTTTACCGTTACGCTAAGCAACGCGAGTGATACCGA
>JBDUYP010000004.1:0-416441 GCA_039944535.1 Cyclobacteriaceae bacterium | reverse complement strand
TTAAAAAAAAAAAGGCGGGGAGCACCCCCCCCGTCCTTTGAGTTTACACTATCAATCACTACTAATTGTTACTAATCAAGCCTTTACGTCCATGTGTTTTTCGTTTGGTTTAGGCTCGCCATCAAGTATTTCTTTGTTGGCATTGTCTCTAAACTTGTCGAAGTTTTTCTGGAATTTCATAGCGAGCTCATTTGCCTTTTTGTAGAAGGCTGCATCGTTTTTCCATGTTTCACGAGGACTTAGGATCTCGTTTGGCACGCCCGGTACTGTCAGTGGCATTTCCGCCCCAAAGATGGAGTGCGTTCTGTAGCCCACATTGTCCAGTACGCCAGACAGTGCCGCACTGATCATGGCTCTGGTGTATTTCAATTTGATTCTTGATCCTACACCGTAAACACCTCCGGTCCATCCAGTGTTGATCAGCCAAACGTTCACATCATTTTCCTCCATTTTCTTACCTAGCATTTCTGCATATTTGGTAGGGTGTAGCGGCATAAATGGTGCCCCAAAGCATGCGGAGAACGCTGGAACTGGCTCTGTGATACCTGCTTCTGTTCCGGCTACCTTAGAAGTATATCCAGATATGAAGTGGTACATGGCTTGTCCTTTAGACAGTCTCTGAATTGGAGGTATCACACCAAAAGCATCACAAGTCAGGAAGAATATGTTTTTAGGAATTCCTCCGATAGACGGCTTGGCGATGTTTCTGATATGGTCAATAGGGTAGGAAACACGTGTGTTTTCTGTTACCTCGGTATTGGTATAGTCAACAGTTCTGGTGTTTGGAATGAACCTTGTGTTTTCTACAATCGCACCGTATTTGATGGCGTTGAAAATATCCGGCTCTTTTTCTTCGCTTAGGTCTATCACCTTGGCGTAGCATCCACCTTCAAAGTTGAACACGTTTTTCTCCGTCCATCCGTGCTCATCATCACCGATCAGCAATCTTTCCGGGTCAGCAGAGAGCGTGGTTTTTCCGGTACCTGACAATCCAAAATAAACCGCAGTGTCATGTTTCTCTATTCCCATATTGGCAGAGCAGTGCATCGGAAGCACATTGTCCTGAGTAGGGAGAAGGAAGTTCAATGCTGAGAAGATTCCTTTTTTCATCTCACCAGAGTAAGCAGTACCTCCTATGAGGATCATTTTCTTGGTGAAATTTACAATCGCGAAGTTTTCTTGTCTCACACCATCAGTCTCAGGGTCAGCTTCAAAGTCGGGGCAACAGATTACTGTGAAATTCGGGTCAAAATCTTGTAGTTTATAGTCTGGAGGGGTGATAAACATGTTGTAGCAGAACAGGTTGTGCCACGCCATGGTGTTGATCACACGAAGCTTCAACCTGTGGGTTTTGTCGGCCCCTGCGTATGCGTCACGCACGTAAACCGTTTTGTCTTCCAGATACCCGATCATTTTAGTGTAAATACGATCGAATTGTTCTGGCTCAATTGGAATGTTGATATCTCCCCACCAAACGTCATCTTTGGTTAGGTCATCTTTTACAATGAACCTGTCTTTAGGGGATCGACCTGTGAACTTGCCAGTGTCGCACATGAGTGCGCCAGTGTCTGTAAGGTGGCCTTCACCATCTCTTACGGCATCTTCTGTGAGCTCAGCAGCTGTCAGATTCCAGAATGCTTCTTTTACTTTTTTGATTCCTGCAGCCTCTAAGCCGCTTTTTTCTGATTTTAGCCCGAATTCTTCCATGGTTTTTTGTTTTTGGATTGAAATACTTTCGAGTTCGAAGTTCCTAGCAAACACACTCCCTTATTATGATATGAGTCAGAGAGTAGGGTGATATTGCTTACTTGCAAACGTTTGCAAAGCTAAAATTATGATATCAATCAAAAAATGTATTGACCACTTCTTTTTCTGTTGGTCGTGTAGCTAGACTAACGGCAATGAGTGTGGTGAGAGAAACGATGAGCGCAGGAATGGCTATCAGGTCAGTGTCGAAAGGAAATGACATGAAGCCAAGATCGAGAGCGCTGTTTTCAAATATTGAATTCAACACAGAAATAAGCACTACTGTAATCATACCAGAAGCAATGGAAGCCACACCTCCTTGCTTGGTCACACGCCTCCAGAAGAAGGTGGCGATCAGAGCTGGTGCCAATGACGCACCTATCATGGTATAAGAGATAAATGCCATCTCGAGAATGGTGGTAAATCGCGTGATAATCAGGAATGCCACGAAACCAAGCAGTACGATCATGATTCTTTGCAAGAGAATTTTCTTTTTCGAATCAAGGTTTTTGAACACATACTTTTCAAATATGTCTCGGGAGATATTGGTTGAGGCCACCATGAGAAAAGTGTTTCCTGTAGAAAGTATGATGGCTATACCACCGGCAAACAACAAGGAGCCGAGGAGAGGAGGAAGCTGTTCGAAACCTATTCTCAATATGATTTCTTCAGACATTCCTGCGTTGATAGATCCATCCGGATTGAAGAACCGCGGATCAGTAGCGTAAATGGCAAAACCCACTACGGCAATGGTACACATCAGCACTTCTATGATTACCACACCTGCGAACATCCCAAAAACGGCTTTTTTAGCAGATGCTGAATCTTTGGCAGAGGAAAATTTTTGATACATGCTACTCTCACTGAGAAGCAACAGGAGCGTAGGGAGGAGGATACCTACATACCAATGAAATGGGTGTCCTTCCGTTACAGACAGATGATCTGGGCTTATTTCTGAAATGGTGGCCGATACTTCAGACCAGCCTCCTTGTTGTGAAAGCAGCACGGGCAAGGTGATAACCATGGCAAGTAGCATGATCACGCCATTGAAAATATCGATAGAAACGATTGACACCATTCCAGCTAAGGCGGTAAAGGCCACAATCACAACAAATGAAATGAGCGTACCCATTTCGGGCGTGATCGCTCCTTCTGAAAGTATAGATAAAAACCGGCCACCGCCTTTAAACTGATAGCCGGCTATCATGATATAAGCAAGTATGATCGTGATGGTGCCGAGAAGTCTGGCCAGAGGAGAATATCGCTTTTCTAAAATATCCGTCAGGGTGTACTGAGCGATCTTGCGAACTCTGGCTGCAATGAAGAAAACCACCAGAATCCCAATCCAGGCTCCAGCGGAGAACCACAGCTCTGAGAATCCGGTTCTGAAAGTAAGTCCGGCGGTTCCGAACAGACTGCCGCTACCCACCCAGGTGGTGATGAGCGTTCCCACCAATAGGTAGATGGGTACATTTCTTCCGGCGGCTATAAAATCATCTTCTGTTTTGACAGAACGACTCTTGTAAATGACAATTCCGGCTAGAATCAAGATATAGCCCAGGGTGACGATGGTAAAGATCATGCGCCAATATAAATATTTACCTTAAGACATTGTAGAGCTTAGTGATATGCGGCTAGGTTCTTAGCTCAGATTAGATTTTCTTTGCACTAGAATTAAAAAGTGGACATCAGGTTCATATTGAATGAAAATATTTTCCCTCTTTCTAAAGAAGTCTCCCGTAACATTCATCATTGCAATCATCACAGGCGTAGTTTCCGGTATTACCATTACGTATCTGATCAGAACAATTGAGAAAGGTCTCGCAACTGAAATGGCAGAGCCGATTTTTCTCAGTTTGACTTTTCTTGCGTGGTGGGTTGGGTATGGTGTTACCAGTTTCCTTTCGGTAAAAACCATGACGCAGCTGAGCGAAAATGTTGTGCTTGATTTGAGGAAAATGGTCAGTGGTAAGATTTTGAAGGCTTCTTTCCAATCTATGGAGATGGAAAAAAACAGACTTTTCACCATTTTAACCAATGACATATCTACCATTTCCAATGCGATCAATAAACTACCTAATGTGATTACAGGTGCGGCTATGATCGTAGGTTGTGTCGTTTATATGGTGTTCATTTCGTGGGAGCTCTTTACGATGTTTATCATTTTGCTGGTGCTGGCTTTCCTCTTCTTCAAAATGCCTATGAATGCTTACAGAGGTAGGATGCGAGAATCCAGAGATATTCAAAATCGCTTATTTGGCTACTTCGAAGGGTTGATCTATGGATTGAAGGAACTTTCGCTAAGTCGAAATCTCAGAAGCTCATTCAAAGATGATGTGCTTTACCCTGCCTGCGAAGATCAGCGAGATTATAATCTGGTGGCAAGAGTGCGATTGACCTTTATATCAAAATGGGGTGAAATGCTGCTTCTGATGGGCTTGGGCGTTATGTTGTTTTTGGTATGGAAACTGGGAGTGAGCTCTTTTGATGAATACGGTCGCTTTCTTGTGTTTGCATTGTTTTTAGTGCCTGCTTTACAGCGCGTGAGTAATTTCTTACCTAATCTTGGACGAATTGATATCGCTTTAGAGCAGATCAATCAGGTGGGATTTAATCTCGATAAACATGCGGAAGTAGAAACAGATTTAGTTCCGATAGAGCCGGTGGCAGGTGAGCCATACATTTCTGTAAAGGATGTAACCTTCTCGTATTTTCATGCGGATGAAAAGAAGTTTTTCCAACTGGGGCCAGTTTCATTCGAAATCGAGGCGGGCGAAATTGTGTTTTTACTTGGAGGAAATGGTAGTGGCAAGAGTACGCTGGCTAAGGTGCTCTGCGGACTCTACAAACCGGAAACCGGAGACGTATACTGCGGAGGTAATTTGATTGATCCTACCAACATAGATTCGTATCGCGAGTCTTATGGCGCCATTTTCTTTGATTATTATTTGTTCGATCACCTCAACCATATCAAGTCGGATTTTTGGATGCAGAAGGCTGCCGAGTATCTGGATCTTTTTGAGCTTGACAAGAAGGTGAAGATCGAGGATAACAAACTCTCTACTACCTCACTGTCCACTGGACAGAGAAAGCGCCTGGCGTTGCTGTTGTCTTTACTGGAAGACAAGCCGTTTTACCTGTTTGATGAGTGGGCGGCTGGTCAGGACCCGTACTATAAAAATGTATTCTACACCAAGATATTGCCGGACATGAAAGCCCTGGGTAAGACGCTTTTTATTGTCACTCACGACGAGCAGTATTTTGATTGCGCAGATCGCATTCTGTTCCTTCAGGATGGTAAATTGGCTGACAAGTCACTTTCAAACGATGCTATATCCGCTTATATTCGCGAAACCAAATAATTTTCAGTCTTAACCTCCATCGGACGCCCATGCTTGTTTCCCACGAACATAAATTCATTTTCATAAAGCCGAAAAAAGTAGCCGGATCAAGTATTCAGGCTTATTTAGCAAGGTTCGTTGGCAAAGATGGTGTGAACTACCACCGTGACCCTAAAAGTCACATGAAAGCCCGGGATGTGAAAAAAATGGTGGGAGAGGATGTCTGGAATTCTTATCAAAAAATTACGGTTGTTAGAAATCCATGGGACAAAACAGTCTCGCTCTATTTTTGGCGAAGACGAAAACGTCCGTTCTACATTCATCTCCGAAGAATTTTGCGTGGGTGGCCTTGGCACTCGCCCTCCAGACGGCACAATTTTAAAGATTACGTCAAGTACCTCTACGAAAGAAAAGACCTAAATGCAGATCGAAATATTGTTTGGATAGAAGGGAAGCTACCAGACTACTATTTTATCCGTTTTGAACACCTACATGAGGATATGGAAAAACTCTGCACCAAGTTGGGAGTGGAGTACGATGCGGATGCCATGCCTCAGAAGAAGGTGGGACACAGAAAGGGATCAGGCTATCATCAGCATTTTGATGAAGAGACACAGGAACTGGTAAGAAAAGCACACGCCGAGGAAATTGAAAAGTTTGGGTACACCTACTAAATCAATATGCTCGTTTCGCATAGCCATAAGTTCATTCTGATTAAGTCTAAAAAGACTGCCGGTTCCAGCATTCAGAGTTATTTGGAGCCATATTGTAAAGACGGTATAGTGGAAACCCACTTTCCTGGAAGCCACCGCACAGCAGAATCAACGAAGAAAAAGGTTGGAGATGAAATCTGGAATAGCTATCTGAAAATTTGCCCGATGCGAAATCCCTGGGATAAGATGGTGTCCTGGTACTTTTGGCGAGGAAGAAAGCGCTCAATCTTTGTGTTGATCAAAAGAATATTGCAAGGTAAGCATCCGCAAAATCAAGCCTACAGGCTTTCATTCAAAGGGTATTTGAAATTTTTGAAGACTAAGGGCAAGCTCAATATCGATGTGAATAATATTTATGTGGATGGAGAATTTCCGGATTATTTCTATATCAGATATGAGCATCTTCATGATGACATGAAAGCTCTTTGCGACAAGCTGGACATTCCGTATGATCCGGAAAAAATGCCGCAGAAAAAGGTGGGTTACAGAGATGAAAAAGGCTACCAACAGCACTATGACGAAGAATCCAGACAGCTGGTGGCTGAGGCTTACAGTCGTGAAATAGAAAAATTTAATTATACATTTGACTGATGCTCGTTTCCCACGATTATAAATTCATACTGGTCAAAACAAAAAAAACTGCTGGGTCGAGTATTCAGGCGTATTTGGAGCCCTATTGCGAAAATGGTCACATCACGCGCAATCACCCCGAAAGTCACATGCCTGCAGAGGAAATCAGAAAATTGATTGGGGAAGAAGCGTGGAATTCATACCTCAAAATCACACCGATCAGGAATCCATGGGATAAGATGGTCTCCCTTTACTATTGGAGAACCCGAAAACGCTCAGCTATTGCTAAAATCAGGAGGTTTCTGTGGTTGAAGTGGTCAGATGATCCGGCTCGCAAGATGACCTTTACCGAGCATGTCAAGTACCTCAATAAGATCAATGAGGTAAATATTGACAAAGATGTAATCTATGTTGATGGCAAAGTGCCTGAATATGAATACATCCGTTTTGAGCATTTGCTCGACGATATGAAAGCCGTTTGCGAAAAAATAGGGGTTCCCTTCGAGCCTGAAAGATTACC
Source organism: Cyclobacteriaceae bacterium (assembly GCA_039944535.1). Classification (GTDB taxonomy): domain Bacteria; phylum Bacteroidota; class Bacteroidia; order Cytophagales; family Cyclobacteriaceae; genus JAMZMI01. The sequence continues at coordinate 409,551 of JBDUYP010000004.1, read as the reverse complement.
TAATAAGAAAGGCGGGGTGAGGAAAGCGCAAGGCTATCAGAACCATTATGATGAAGAGTCAAAAGCTATTGTAGCTCAAGCGTATACTTTCGAGATAGAAAAATTCGGATATACGTTTTAGTGCACTAGTCCCTTTTCTGAGCAAACTCCGTATAGATGTCGTATAATTCTCCGCAAACCTTTTTCCAGGTTTGTGTTTCAGCGTATGCTATGGCATTTTTTCTAAGCCTCTGATACTCATCTTCATGCTTCAGTAAGTGATTAATTTTCTGGTAAAATTCCTCTGGGTTTTTAGGTGTAACATGGTAGCCTGTGACGCCATCCTGCACGATATCCTTTGGGCCGCCGGCCTGTGCCGTTACTACAGGTAGTCCGGATGACAGTGCTTCCAATACCACATTACCAAATGTCTCCGTAAGCGATGGGAATACGAATATGTCGCAAGAGGCAAATACTGTCCAGAGCTGTTCGCCGGTTTGCTTCCCAAGGAAATAGGCGTTGGGCATCTTTCCCATTAGCTTTTCACCACCGGGACCTTCACCTACTACTACGAATTTCACATCTTTATCACGCTCCTGAAACAAGCGATAAACCCTCATCAGGGTTGCGATCTCCTTCTCCTTTACCAATCGGCTTACGAATAAAACCGTCTTTTTTTCCGCTATCCCATGTTTCTTTTTCCAGTCGGAATCATGCCGGTTTTCGTTGAATTTGGTGCGATCTACACCTCGTTTCCAAAACCTGATTTTGTCTTCTTCCACATCATTTCCCACCAAAAATTCTTTCATTTCCCGGGATGGAGCCAACGTTAAATCTACTTTTGGGTAGAGCCAAAGTGGCTTTTTGATCAATGGAAAGATGATTTCGTATGCTTTGGGAACATATCTGAAATAATACTCTATGTACCCCGGAAAATGTGAATGATAAGTTGTAATCACAGGAAGTCCTCTTTTTCGGCCATACCTCAATGCATATAGCCCGAGCAAAGATGGAGTGGTGAAATGAACAATATGAGGATCAAACTTATCCAGCTTTTGCTCAATGGATTTTCTGCTAAATGGAAGAGCCAGTCTGTACTGCTTGTAAAAAGGCCATGTAAACCCTGGACTCAGTATGATTTTGAATGGAAAGTGCGATTCCTGTTTTGGAGGATGAGGAGTGACAAATACAAAGTCGAATTTATCCTTTGGTGCGTGCCTCACAATCTGGTAGAGTGTGTGGGTAACACCATCAAAGTTTTCTTCTAAAATATCTGCAAAGAACGCTATGCGGATTTTACTTACGTCACTCACCCTTTCGACAAATTCATATTGCTGGAAATCGATCCATTTGCACAAATCACAACGCTAAATTAACACTTATAAGTATAAGTTGTCAATGCCTTGAGATTAGGTCATATTTGCGCCAATCTCATTTTAGTAGTTTACGACCATTTAGACTATTTGATGTCTAAATGGCACATTCTTTTCAAAGATATATTTTGGATATACAACCCGAAATACTGGTCATTTCACACAAGTTTCCTCCCTCTATAGGAGGCATGCAAAAGCATTGTTATGAGCTTGTGGAGGGCATTTCAAAAAAGACAAAAGTCCACCGCCTGATACAAACGGAAGGGATCTCCAAAATAGGGTTTTTTCTTACCGTTGTGACGAAGGCCAGGCGCATTTTGAAAGCCAACCCTAATATTTCATTGATATATGTCAATGATGGCCTGATGGCGTTTGTTTTGTCCAAGCTCCTTAAGCATACCAAGGTGCCAATGGTCGCTACGATCCATGGTCTGGATGTGGTGTTTCCCATGAAGTTTTATCAAAATTGGGTGAGAAATAAACTTGCTAGATATGCAGGAATAATTGCCGTAAGTGAAGCAACAGAAAGTGAATGTCTGGATAGAGGGCTGGAGAGGGGAAGAGTATTTATGGTCAAAAATGGTTTTGAGCCGGAGGCCATGGAGAAAAGAGACTTGTCTCACATCCGTGAAAAACTGAAATCTGACTATCAGGTGAACCTGGATGGTAAAAAAGTAATTGTGTCCATAGGGCGAGGGGTTAAGCGAAAAGGCTTTTCCTGGTTTATCAGAAATGTAGTCAAGAACCTACCGGAGGATGTTTGTTACCTGATGATTGGGCCTAGTGCCAATACGAAGCAAATACGATTGTTGCGTTCTATTTTGCCAGCTTCTCTCTTTGAAAAAATTGTGCTTTTTGCAGGTTTGGCTGTAGATGATGTGGAGATTGAAGCCGCGATTAAGGAACTATGTCTGGATGATAGGGTAAAAAGAATAAGTGGACTGAAATATTCGGAATTAAACGATTTGGTTCGATTCGCTGATATATCAGTGATGCCCAATTTGAGTATTCCTGGAGATTTTGAGGGGTTTGGGCTTGTGGCGTTAGAGGCGGTTTCGAACGGTACTCTATGTATTGCGGCGGGTATTGAGGGAATTACCACAGCCATAGAAGATGGGAAGAATGGCGTTTTGTTAGAATCCAGAAATCCAGAGATTTGGAGAAACAAAATAGAAAGCTTTCTCGATAAGCCTGATGAATTGATTGTTCTGTCACGTCAGTATCAAAAATACAATTTGGAGCACAGCTTCTCATGGAGTCAAATGGTGGATGCGTATTATGATATTTTCGTCAAAATAGCCGGACAAAAAACGATGAGCGAATGAGTCTGAAGGTAATATCATATGGATCACTAAACAAGCATGCTGAAGACCCTAAGAGCGAGATCAAGATAATTGAGCCGATTTCCGTAAAGGAGTTTTTAGAGCGGCTAGAGGGGTTTGCAGCCAATGATATTGTACTGTTTCTCAATGCAAAACAGTCTGAGCTTATTGGAGGCTTTGATGCAGTAGAAGACGAGTTCAGTCGTGCCGGATGCGATGTGCTATTCTCAGCTAGTGCGGCTTTTCACTATGATGATGCTGTTCTGCGCTACTATTTCTGGAAATTTTACCCACGATTTGATACTCCCTATCAGTACCTTGATTCTAATGCTTTCATTGGTAAAGCCTCGGCGGTTAAAGCTCTTTTCAATCAAATCACGCAAGAATATCCTGATTCATTTTCGTGGCATGATCTGCTTACCCGATTTTATGTGGATTATTTGCTGAATGCAGTCAGTGTTGATGTTAGCGTAAAACTAGATCGTCATCAGCGTGTATTTGCCAATGTGGATGGAAGAAGAAGTACGTTCAAGTGGCCCGTTCTTAACTGGATGCATGCAGACTTGCTGCATCGTGGTGAGGAGAGGGCCGGCCTAGCACCGTTTCAGGATAAGCTCTGGGATATTCACTTTTCAAAAAAATCAGGGTTTCCGGTAAATAAAAGTCAGGATACAAAACCTCAGGTTTACGTGACGGGAGCAGACCATGAAACTGCAAAGGTCGTTTTCGGCAGAGCCACGTCCGGAAAGGGCAAGTCTAAATCCCCCGCTATTTTCTTTCGGTTTTTGTTTGTCTATGTGAAGTCACTCTTGACTTTTTTCTATGCGCTACTGATCAATAGATTCACAATCAGCCCCTATCGAATCTTTAGATATACAGCCAACAAGAATCCGGAATGGAAAGCTACGATGAGTAAGTTTTTGGGTCATTTGGAGCGAAAAGAGGGCTTTACGTTTGCTCATTTCAATGATGGTGAACTGACCTTTATCAAAAAGTACACCACAGGAGACCATGCTGAAACGTGGTTTGGAAGGCGTCAGCAAAAATACAACAAGCAGCTGGGTGAGCGACTGACCAAGGCACTCAAACTGGATCAGGAAAACTATTATGTAGGGGTGCCGTGCAGCACACATCATCCGCGTTTACGAAAGCTGTCCGATGAGTTGACTGCAGGGCAAACCAATCTGGTTCCAGCCATGTCTCTTCATCACAACCCGCGCTACTTTCCTAACCTGATCAATCACATGAAGGATCGTCCATGCTACTTTGTGAAAAATGAATATCAGAACCTGGAAGTGTTTCAGAAGTTGGGAGTGGAGGTGAAAGAAGAGAACAACATCATTGTTCCTTTTAAGAACTCCTATTTGCTGTTTGATGAATTGAAAGAGCGGAAATTTCCTGATGGGGCTATCGTAATTCTAATCTGTGGAATGCTCGCTAAGATTATCATTCCAGAGTGGTTCGAACGAAATCCAAATACCACATTTATAGCGCTGGGTTCATCAATGGATGATTTTATTCAGCGCACCAATACGAAATTTCAACTATACCCTAAAGAAGGTCTGCCATTAACCTGCAATATTCAGCCGACTAAATTTTTTGCTTTTGGGTGGAAAAAGAAGTGCAAGGAATGCTGGGATATGGAAGAAGTTTTCCAGCCTCAATAAGACAGGTTTTTGCCTTACAGTAATGTTAAATTTTTGATCCCTTTATGGATTAAAATTTAGTAGGATAGATGAGATAGTTATATTTGATATCATATATTAATAAAATCTGCCACAGTGAAATCTCTCTCAATTTCCCTTTTAATCTTATTTCCACTATTCGGTTTTTCGCAATTTGGAAACCTCGGTAAGGCATTAAACAAGTATGTCAAAGAAGAGGTCGATGAATTGATAACCGAAAAGAATGAAGAGTTTGAAACGAGTACGTTCAATTATGCGATTGCCTTTTTAGATAAATCAGAGTCCTTCGAAAACAAACAATCGGGAGAGTCTCTTTACAAGATGGCGGCATTTGTCAACACTGATGAAGAAGAACAAACGGATAGGGATGATGCCAAGGATTTATATGAACTTGGGAAGTTCAATTACTCTAAACGACACTATAAACTCAGTGAAGTTACTCTGAAGGAAGCGCTGTTGGCATTTGAGGTTCTGGATTCTATGGCTGACCCGGTTTATATCAAATCCCTGGGATTGCTGGGACTATTGTACAGTGATATGGGACGGTATGAAAAGGCCGAATCTTACAACGATAAAGCACTTGCGGCATGGCGAGAATACCATGGGGAAGACAGCAAGGGCTATGCGGCCGAATACCTCAATAAAGCGGTTTTGATTTTTAACAAAGGGGATTATTCCGAGGCTGAACGAACTATCTACGAGGCGCAAAAACTCGTAAAAGCAGCAGAGGGAAAGGAATCTATGCCTTTTGCCATTGTGCTCAATAACCAAGCGATTTTGTATCAATACATGGGCAGAGCGGAGGAAGCTCTACCTATACTCAATCAGTCCCTGTCTATTGCTGGGAATAAGCTGAGAGAAAAGTCCGGGACTTATCTGCAACTCATGACCAATAAAGCCCTTTTGCTGCAGGAGATGGGCGATTATGAGAAGGCCAGAATGACCTACAAAGAAGCCATAGACTTACAGACAAGCAGGCTCAAACTCAACCGTAAATCAGATCCTGATTTTGCTCATATGCTCAATAATTTTGCGTCGCTTTATCAGCTGATGGGCAATGACGCGAAAGCTGAGCAATTACTCAGAGAAAGCCTGGAGATCTATAAATCAAAGTTTGGAATGAAGCATCCGCTGGTGGCTGGTGCGCAACATGATTTGGGTAATCTCTTTAGAAGTATGGGCGTTTTGGATAAAGCTGAAATCCTTATTTCATCTGCTTTGGAAACAAATAAACTGCGCTTAGGAGAGCAGCATTCCAAGACAGTTCAAACCATGGAAGATCTGGCTCTCGTCAAATGGAAGCAAGGCGAAATGGCGGTGGCCGAGGAGCTCTATGCCCAAGTGATGCAACAGACCATGTCATTTATCAACAACTTCTTTGCGCCGCTGAGTGAGTCTGAGAAGACCAAATACTGGGAAAAACTAAAACCAAGGTTCTTTAACTTTTACAACTTCGCCTTCTCTTTTCAGGAGGAAAACCCTGTACTGCTTGATCAGACCCTGAATTATAGAATTGCTACAAAAGGCCTGCTGATTAATTCAACAACAAAGATCAAGCGATCGATTGTTGAAAGTGGGGATCAGCAGCTCATTGACCTTTACAACCTTTGGGTAGATCAGAAAAAGGCTTTGGCAACTTATTACAATATGCCCCAAGCGGATTTGGAAGAGCAAGGCATCAACCTGGCGGAGTTGGAAACTGAAGCAAACCAGACGGAGAGAAAACTATCAGAAAGTTCTACGGCTTTTTCTGAGGCCTTTGTTTCTGCGGAGAAGGATTACAGAGATATATTGCCTAAGCTGAGCGACGGAGAGGCAGCCATAGAAATTATCCAGTTTCCAGTATTTGAAAACCAACTCACTACCAAACATAGTTACGCCGCTATCATTTTGAGAAAAGGAGCAGAGCCTGAGCTGATCATTATGGAAAATGGTGATGACCTGGAAGGAAAGTATTACAGCTCGTACAAAAATCTGATCAGACTTAAAGTCTCCGATGACTACTCATACGGGCAGTATTGGGCCAAAATAGAAGAGAAGCTGGGCGGTGTGGATAGAATCTACTTATCTGCTGATGGCGTTTACAATCAGATAAGTCTGAACACCTTAAAAACACCGGAAGGCACTTATTTGGTACAGAATAAGGAGATAATTCATGTTGGTAACATAGGAGATTTGCTGGAAGAAGAAAGAGGTAAGGGTATTTCTAAATCTGCATTTCTACTTGGATTTCCTACCTACGGATCGGCAAACATTTCGCCACTGCCTGGAACGGGGAAAGAGGTCAACATGGTGAGCAAAGCATTATCAGCCAATGGATACCAAGTAAGAACTTTTACAGCCAATCAAGCCACAGAGAGTGCGTTCAAAAAGGTGGATTCTCCACAACTCATACACGTCGCGACGCATGGTTATTTCATGCAGGATGTGCCTTCTAAAGGTAGTGTTTTTGGTGTGCAGATGGAATATGCCAAGAACAACCCGCTACTTCGATCAGGCCTGCTGCTGGCCGGAGCGAGTACGGATGGAGTGAATGACAATACGAGCTTTGATGAAAATGACAATGGTATTTTGACTGCCTATGAGGCCATGTATTTGCCTTTGCAAAATACGGAGCTCGTGGTGCTTTCGGCATGTGAGACTGGAACGGGAGATGTGAAATCAGGTGAAGGTGTTTACGGACTGCAGCGGGCCTTTACCGTGGCAGGGGCCAAAAGGCTCGTGATGAGCCTGTGGAAGGTAGATGATACAGCCACTCAACTTTTGATGTCAGGTTTTTATGACAACTGGGTAAACAAAGGCATAGAGCCAACCGAAGCATTTAGAAAATCTCAAATCACTTTGATGAAGACCTATCCAGAACCGTATTACTGGGGAGCTTTCGTAATGGTGCAGTAGGAGGTTTTGCGGTTAATTTATATCGATCGTTTTTACGAAATCTGAAGGTGTTATGACTGCAATTTTCGATTTTTTGTAATCCTTTACATTACGAGTTACAATGGCTTCAATTCCTTCAACGCTTAATGCTGTGGCATGCTGGATGCCATCTTCAAAGTCTGAAAAACCACTGTCCAAGGCGTGTAGGATCCCTTGTTTATTAGTACCAATTATTTCTATAGTTTCAATTAGTAGCGCAATTACACCAATGGACTTTTTATGTCCTAAGCTTTTTCGAGTTACATTATAGATATTACTCACACTTAGGGAAGAGATATAGAGTTGAATTTTTTTAATATGGTTCAATTGAATCAGCTTTGAGGCTTCTTCAGAATATGGATGTCTGTCGGTTAGAAAATCGATAATAACATCTGAATCCGCAAAGATTTTAGTGACCATATTTTTTAATGCGTTCGTCCTCTATAATTTTTTTATAATCCAAAGGACCCTTGCTTTTGATAATACCTCTGAGTTGCATGATTTTGGATTCAGGGACAGGATTACCCTTGTGCTCTTTTTGAGTCAACGCCTTAAAGTAGTTTTCGACCATGCTAGATAAGCTTTGTCCTCTGGATTTAGCCAGTACTTTGGCTTCTTGAATGACTTGCTCTTCTATGGTTAATGTCAGTTTGGTATTCATGATTATCAAGTTAAAAGCAGACTAAATATACGTGTCTTTTTGAAAATATTAACACGTGTTTTTTGTCTTTAAGTTTTTTTTAGGCCTATTGCGATTCCAACTTTCCCCTCAAACCCAGTTCTATTACCTCCATATTCTCGATTTTTCCCGCGTTCAGGTCGAATCGCATGATGGTCTTTACCCTATGGAAACCGTGGATACCAGCTGCACCCGGGTTGATGTATATAAGATTATTTGCCTTGTCTGGCATCACTTTGAGGATATGAGAATGCCCGCAAACGAGCAGCCTGGGCTTGTGTCTTAAAATATGCTGATGTACTTGTTTGTTATATCGGGGAGGTTTGCCAGCTATGTGGGTCATCAGGACTCTAATTCCTTCTCGTTCAAAAACATGACCTTCGGTGGTGGCTGCTCTGACTTCATGGTCATCAATATTGCCCCATACGGCCATTGTGGGCTTAAATGCTTCAAGCTTTTCCAACACCTCCAGCCCGCCAATGTCCCCGGCGTGCCAGATTTCATCGCAGTTTTTGAAGTGCTCAAAAACACTTTCTTCCAGATGGTAATGCGTGTCAGAGATGAGACCAATTTTCATAAGAAGGCAAGATTAACCAATTTGATTACAACCGCATGAGCGGATAGTTCTAAATGATTTGAAGCTTAACTTACGACTTTTTCCACCTTGTATTTTTCCAGTCCTTTTGTTGCTGTCTGGTGAGGAAAGTCCACGCTACAACTCTGCTGGTTTTATTTCCCTGGCCCATGGGAATGGTGTGAACTGTGTGAGCGTTTGCATCTTCCAGCAATCTGTGAACGGCTTTTAAGTTGTTTTGCTTAGAAACCAGCGTTGAGTACCAAAAGCATGATTCGGGGAATTTTGTGCTTTGTCTGATCAATTCCTGGATGAATTTTCGTTCGCCTCCGGCACACCAGAGTTCGTGGTTTTGACCGCCGAAATTCAATACGGGATCTTTGGTGGTTTCTCCTTTCAGGTTTTTGACTTTTCGTAGCGATCCTTTTCTAGCCTCTTCTGCAGATGAATGAAATGGAGGATTGCAAACGGACAGATCTACCCGGTCCTCTTTGGTAAGCACTCCATAGATGATGTCTGATGTTTTCTTTTGATGAATAAGACTAACTTGATTCAGCAAAGGGCTGTTTTGGTCTATGATCTTTTGTGAAGAATTGAGCGCGGTTTCGTCAATATCCGAACCGATAAAAGACCAGCCGTATTCCATCGTGCCAATAATGGGGTAGATGCAGCTAGAACCTGTACCAATATCCAGACAGGTCACATGATCTCCTGTTGGGATTTTACCATAATTATTGCTGCATAGCAGATCCGCCATGTGATGAATGTAATCGGCCCTCCCTGGAATAGGAGGGCATAAATAGCCGTCCGGTATATCCCAGAATTCCACATTGTATTGCGACTTTAGAAGTGCTTTGTTCAGTGCTTTTACGCTTTCCGGATTGCCAAAATCAATCGATCTGTTTTGATGAACATTGAGCGTGACATGCTCCGCCAGTTGCTCATCGCTGGCAATGAGTTTATCAAAATCATACCTGCCAGTGTGCTTGTTTCGGGGGTGAAGCGTTGGTTTATTGCCAATAAGGCTTGGTTTCTTAGTCATGTCTTGGCTATCTGCTGCAAAGAAACGCAGATTAGAAAGCAAAACCATAGCAGTAGGACTATCTATTGTCCGGCAATATCCTGGTTGGGAAGTGTCTAACCAAAAACTCCCCATTGATGAAAAACCAGGTAATAACTCCAATGCTGCATAAAGTGCTATTTATTCATCTCTCAGTGATTCTACCGGGTTTGCCAGAGCAGCACTCAGGGTTTTGAAACTCATGGTAATGAAAGCGACTAAAAGGGTAATAGATGCTGAAACTAGATAAACGCCGATACCAAGTTCTATGTGATATGCGAAACCATTGAGCCAGCTTTGCATGAGGTACCACGATAAAGGGATGGCAATGATGAGCGCTATGATGAACAGCTTGAGAAAATCCTTTGAAAGCAACCCGACAATACTGGATGCAGGTGCGCCCATTACTTTACGGATACCTATTTCTTTGCTTCTCTGAGAAGTACTGTAGATCGTAAGACCGAACAGACCTAAGCAGGCCACAAAAATGGCAAGGCTGGAGAATATGGCGAAAATCTTTCCAAATCGCTCGTCTGACTCATATTGTTTGTTGAAGTTTTGATCTAAAAAATGAACGTCAAAAGGCCAATGAGGAACTATGGCATGCCATATGTCTTCCAGTTCGGCCAGTGTTTGGCTATAGTTTTCGCCTTCAAGCTTCAATGAAAAAACGGATACATTCTGTCGCGTGCCAAAACGAAGTGACAATGGCTCTACCTTTTCGTGAAGTGAAACGTAATTAAAATCTGCAACCACACCGATCACTTTACCCTGTCGGCCCCATTGGCTAAATGATTTGCCTATGATGTCATCCGGATTGGGATATCCGTAGAGCTTAGCGGCTGCCTCGTTGAGTAGCAGGGCATTGGCAGAGTCAAGAGGAAAATCAGCCGAGAAATTCCTTCCAGCCACCATTTTCATGTTGTAAGTAGGGACGAAATCTTCATCTACTTCATAGATAGCAGGGCTTTTATATACAATCTCTCCGGTTACAGGGGCAGCCACACCTGTTCCTGCATTCGGGAAAAAATCTCCAGGAGATGCTCTGGAGACAGAGACTTTTTTGACATTCGGGTGATTGAGGAACTGCTGTTTGATGTAGGTTCTTTTCCTCTGCGCTACACCATCATAACCAAAGTTGAGGACGAGCATTTGTTCAGAATCATATCCGAGATCTTGATTTTGAAGAAAATCCAATTGTGAAGACACAATGGTGGTGCCGGCCAACAATATAATGGACAATGAAAACTGCAAAACGACCAGCGACTTTCTTAGCCAAATACCATTTTTAGAAGACTTAAAAGAACCCTTTAGCACTCCAATGGGCTTGAAGCGGGAGAGAACAAATGCAGGGTAGCTCCCCGCAATGATGCCGATGGTCAGGATTGCGCCAAGTCCTATGAATGCATTTTTAGCAGAAAAGAGCCATTCGATAGGTAAGGATTTGGCTGATATTGTCTCTAGTAGTGAATGGCCAGAAATGACCAGGACACCCGCTAAAATGGACGCCATGATGGTAATGATTATGGCTTCAACCAGAAATTGGTAAATCAATGAGGTGCGCTGAGACCCAACAGTCTTGCGAATAGCTACTTCCTTGGCTCGTTCCACAGATCTCGCAGTGGATAGGTTCATGAAGTTGATACAGGCGATGAGCAGAATGAATATAGAGACAGATGTGAAGATGTATATGTTCTCCATGCTCCCAACCGGGCCAGGCTGCCGACCTGCATCCGATTTTAAGTAAGCATCGGCGAGGGGTTCAAACTTTGCATGATAGTTGAAGTCATCGGTGAAGTTGCTTTTAAGGAAATCAGGAACTTTGGACTGGAAAAGATCAAAATCGCTCCCCGGTTTTAAAGTAAAATAAGTGTAGAAGTCCACATAACCCCAGGAATCAAAAATCTGCGGTCTATAGCCTACGAATGTGCTCATGGACACAAGAGCGGAAAAGGTGAAGTGGGAGTTTGGCGGTATTTCCACCACGCCCGTAACTTCATAAGATTCCTGATTGTCCATCAGCAGCGTTTTTCCGATTGGGTTTTCCTCACCAAAATATTTATCAGCGAGGATTTTAGTTAAAACGATGGTTTTTGGTCTGGTCAAAGCTGTTTTAGGGTTACCGGCCAATATGGTCCAGTCAAATACATCAAAAGCAGTAGAATCCGCGAATAATATGCCTTCTTCTGAAGAGGTGATACCATTATGAGAAAGGAGCCAGGGGCTGGAGCTGGTGAATCGAAAAACTTTGTCCACTTCCGGGAAGTAGCTTTTCATCGCAGGAGCTATTGGTGCATTGCCCCATACCTGATATTCGCTTGTGGGAGGGGAGAGCACTTCAAAATCCTCGCCCTGCTCGCCGAAGTAATGAAGAACCCTGTAGGTGTTGTCATACTGACTATTGTATGTGTCGTAGGACAATTCATTGTTTACATAAATCAGGATAAGAATGCAGCTGGCAATGCCTACCGCCAATCCGGATATGTTGAGAATGGAAAAGGTCTTGTTGCGGAGCATGTTTCTCACGCCCACTTTATAGTAGTTTTTAAACATTCCGAATTGGTTTAGATGCTGTATGCCGTCTAGTGGTCTTATGATTTCTGGTCTAATAAGCTTGATTACCTCAAGAGCAAATTGCCATCTTGAAGCTTTATTTTTTTTGGATCTTTTTTCGAATCGCTCGAGTAGGTCTCCTTCTATATCTTCTACATACTCGGGATGGCAAAAACAACGAAAAAACCTGATAGCCCATTTTGGAGGCGAATTGGGTTTAGAAGAGTTCATTTAAAGGCTGTATTTCAATACAAACTCAGGTACGGCATTCCATAAGCCCAGACGCTGATCTTTTGTCTCTTTCAAAACAGATTTTCCAGTAGCTGTAAGTTGAAAAAATCGCTTTTTCTTGCCTCCCCGTACACTTGTGGATTCTCCTAACTCTGATTGCAGGTAGCCTTTTTTCTCAAGCCTGCGCAAAACAGTTTGCAAGGCTCCAATGCTCACTTTGCGATTGAGCCGTTGCTCCATTTCTTCGATGATTGCAAAACCGTACGCTTCGTTGGTAAGAATAGCTACCGTCAGCATCACCACTTCTTCAAACTCTCCAAGTTGATATTTTCCCATATTTACCTTAAATGTAGTCTTTATAAAAACCTTATACCTTAATTGTAGTTTTTATGTTTCAGTATTCTGATGTTTTGTTTCAGAAGGTGGGGCAGGGGGGTGATTTTGAAGTGCAATTAAGGATGAGGAGAGATGAAGAAAGGGGATGCATATCAAACCTCCTGACCGAAAGTAAGGAGGTTGTTGTCGGGATCGAGAAGTGCAAACTCCTTTTGTCCCCATGGCTTAGTCTGAAGCGGAGTACCTCGACTGGTTTTAGTGGACGCTAAGACCAGATATAGACTTCAATATAATAATGTACGGGCGGACACCCTTGCCCATTTTGGTCTTAGAACCGCTTCTCTTAACCTAAGACCAGTGGGGTTATTCATTCCAATGGTTTATCCATGCGTTACTAAACCATCTCACTAATTTATTTTTCGGTTCCAATCTGGAAACTATTCCATTTTTCACTACTAAATTCTTCGATTTTGAAAAATTTAGTACGGCATCATTAATCTGCTTACCTGACTGATATACGTAATCACCTTTTCTTATTTTCCATTTGTCTTGCTGTTGAATTAGAGTTTCTTGTCCATTAGGGTTTCTGTATCTTGTTTCTGTTAAAATCTTAAAAATTTTCCCTTTAACTATTTCAAAATATTGATTAGGGGTTCCTAACCGATATTTACCATCTTCAATAGGTTCAGATCCAACAGATACAGCATTCCCGATATCAGGTTGTGCCAGTGCGTAATCTGCTTCTTTCTGAACTTCAAGAATTCGTCCATCGGATAAGGTAACTTCTGATATTTTCAATTTTTGATACCTTAATTCTTTCAAATAACTATTTACATCTAAATCAGGTACAACATTTTCGTTGGCGAGCATGAAAAACCTGTTTTCAGTACCGTCCAACTTTAATATCATGATCCCTTTGTCGATGAATGCTTCGTTGCATAGTATTTTATCGGAAATTCTGTCAATCAAGAGTGACTTTGCTTCAGGGAAATAGTCCCATTTCCCTTCTTGAACTTGGCCATTCTTTGACATAATTAACTCCTTGTTTTTCTTGAATATTAGTTTTTGGATTTCAGATTCTTCATCAATAAGAGCCCATGGTTTATCAATTAGTATTGACATTTTGTCTAGAGATAAACTATAATTTTTTAATTGGCTAACGATGCTCTTCAAGTATGCTTTCATCTAGAGGAAGTATTGCTTACAACGCATAGCTATGATGAGTGGGGATTAGAAAGCACTAACCTTTCCAGCCCCTCAAAGCCACGCATTGATTTAAATTTAAAAATTGTGGCGGACTTTCCGAGCCCCACGAATATATCCTGACCGATAACCCCCATTCATTCATAGCATATGTTATATACCTTTCACTTTTTCTTGGGTAGATATTGAAAGTCTCGCTTTATTTCAGTTCCGTTGCTGTCGTAATAAACTTGTTCTACCCAATGTGGATCTTGATCCTTAATAAAAGCTGGCGGTTTCTGGTTTGGTTTTTTGGAGTAGTCATAAACTATTCGAGCAGTTCCGTCAATTAGGTCACCTCGTTCGTTACGGTAGGAGCGTTCAATTACTCTATCCTGATCGTCATACTTTGACTCTACTATTGAATAGTTGTTTCCGTCTTCAACCTTTACTAGGCTTTCTTGACTATCGTATTTTTCTTCTTTGATTCTTCTACCTTTTTCATCGTAGAAGTATTTAAAGATGCAGGCTTTACCACTAAGTTCTTTGTTATGATCTAATTCACGTTCTTCGGTTAGGTTTCCCTTCGAATCGAATTTAGCTTGGACAATTGCAAGTCCGTTCGTTAGTAGTTGGCCAAATTCGTCAAGATATGCTGTTTCAATCTTATTCCCTCTTTTGTCGTATTTATATGCTACAGATGCCGGCCCCACATATTCAGTTCGAAAAGGCTTTTTGTCTTGATCAAAGTAGCTCTGCCTAGTCAAGTTTCCTCTCTTGTCATACTCTCTTTCAATAACCGCAATTCCCATAGGGGTATCTTCCAAGTTACCTTGCCTGTCGTAACTAATTGTGTAAATAAGTTTGTCAGATTTGTTATAATAATCTACCTCCTTAGCATTGTAACCATTGTTCTTTTCAACGTCTCTTAGTCCGTCAAGATTCAATTCGACATTAACCGCTTGGTCTTGAGAAAGGCAGTTAAATGATAAGAAAAATAAGAAAGTTAGGTAAATGAATTTCATCGCTTATGGTATATAACATACGGATATAGTGCACTATATCCGCGTTATGTTTTTATTTTATTTCTTTTTTTCTGAGCTACTTGCCAATGATCACAAACACTTGTCAAGTCGAGGTGACGAATGGTCTAAGTACATTTTACCTTACAATTTAACCGTTTTCTTCTACCAAACCCAACCCACAAAAAAAGGAGAACCATTACTGGTTCTCCTGTATCATATTTCAATTTAATTGTGTCTTGCTCACCTCGGTTTGTTCGAGGGGTTGTGATTCAAATCAATGAGGCTATTAATGCGGACGGTATACCATGTCAGTATCTAAACCCCGAATTATTCGGGTTAGGCTGCACCACCATCGTACTCTACGCCGAGTACTCTTTCTTCAAACATACCAAGGGCGATCTTGTCTTCTCCAAGAACGTCAAATAGTTCAAGAATGCGACGTGCCACATACTCTTCTTCTATTTGCTCCTGCACAAACCATCTCATGAATTCTTCAGTGGCGATATCGCCTACTTTGCGGCATTCTCTCACAATATCGTGAATAGAGTCAGTCACAGCTATTTCGTGCTCCATAGCAGCTTCAAACACGCTTCTGAGAGTCGTGAACTCATGGTTAGGCTGCTCCACACTAGGGGAAACTGCCTGGCACTCCATATCGCACAAGTATTTGAATAGCTTTAGCTGATGCTTTCTTTCTTCTTCAGATTGCTGGAAGAAAAATTCGGCGCTATTGTCATAGCCTTCCACATCGCACCAAGCCGCCATGGCCAGATAAGCTGCAGAGGATTTCGCCTCCATTTTAATCTGCTTGTTTAAGATATTCACAATCTCTTCTTTCAGCACTTGATGTCTTCTAAGTATATCTTTCATAATTCTTTCAATTCAATTGGTTTTTGGATCTGCTTTGTCAATCATGAACTTATCATTGAGAAAGCGTCAGATTGATTTCTATGCCAAAATCAAATGTCATAATGAAGCTACGCGCTCCGACTTGTCGAAGTATCAGACATTTGATTGATAAAATCACTTGTTTTTTATCTACCCTTCGACAGGCTCAGGCTAACAAAAACAAATGAGGTCAGAATGACGAACCGTAATTGACAAATCATATTTCTACAAAAGAAATGTAATTGGGGCAGAAAGGTTCGCGCAAATGGGAATTTATAATCAGTCTAAGTAAGGCTTGTGCTACCTTCTGATTATGGCTTTGTGGATCAGGCTGTTGAGTTCGAGCATCGCAAAGGAGCCAGAGAACAGGTCTTTGAGTTCTAAAATTTCCTGAATGGTAAAAACGAAAATCCTGTCGCAATAGGGTAGTGAGATCACCTCAATGCCAGCATGATCTGTGTCGAACATTGCCGCGAGATCTACATCTTTGATTTTCTTTTTGAAAGCGATCAATGCACATACACTCAATGTGATTTCCTGATCGAATAAGCGAATCTCAAACTTATCTGATCGGTCACACTGCGAAATAGCCGTATTGGCGGTGCTGTATACAAGGTTGGCTGAAAAATCTGAATCTAGCATGTTCATCTGTCCGGGCACTTTTTACAACGCTTCTTTTTTTTCTTCTTGAATTTTTCACAACACTTCTTGAATACACACTCGTCCATCTTGATCATGCCTTCTGTTTTGAAGGACGAACAAGAACTGAGCTCTTCTTCTATGTGTGAATCAAACATTGTAACTCTTATTTAGAATTCTTCTAGATAATGCAAAAGTAGCTCATTTCGTTCCCACTGCACCATAGCCAGTGGTAGTAAAAATGATCACTACTACTAGTGAGTGTCGTTCTTCACAATTTGTGAAACAGCACACCCTTCGCAGTTGTGTTTTTTAGAGAAAAAACTCAGGTACAATTTGCGGCCAATAAAAGCTACGGCAGCAAGGAAAATGAAAGTAACGACTATGATTTGTATCATTATTTCAAAAGTTGAAATGTGATAAATGCGCATATATATGCCAGAGCCGACATATAAGTGAGCTGTATCAACGGCCACTTCCAGCTTTTAGTTTCCCGAAGCACGATCGCCAGCGTGCTCATGCACTGCATGGCGAATGCATAAAATATCATTAGAGATAGCCCTGAAGCCAGGCTGTAAACCCTCGCACCAGTGTTGGGGTTGATTTCGCTCCGCATCTTTTCGATGAGTGTCATGTCTTCTTCAAAGTCTTCGCCCACGCTATATATGGTTGCCATGGAGCCTACAAACACTTCCCGTGCAGCGAAAGACGTGATGAGGGCAATGCCTATTTGCCAGTTGTACCCAAGTGGACGGATCACCGGCTCTATGGTATGTCCCAAAATACCGATGTAAGAATTGGCCAGAGCGGTGGAGGCTACTTCTTTCTCATAGTCTTCCATCAATGGTTCTTCCTGAGGAACGGGGATTTCCTTCACAGCTTGATCGATTCTGCCCGGAGGGCCGTATGATGCCAGCACCCACAATACTACAGAAATAGCTACGATGATTTTCCCTGCTTCCCACACGAAGATTTTCACCTTCTCGAAGATGGTATAAAACAGGTTGTTCCAGCGAGGCATTTTGTAGCTGGGTAGCTCCATCACAAGGAAACTCATTTGCTTCGATTTGATGATCCACTTGAATACCATGGCAGTAACGAGAGCCGCAACCAAGCCTAGCAAATAAAGCCCCATCAGCACCAGGCCTTTGAGGTTGAAGATGCCGATATTTTGATCAGGAATCACAAGGGCAATGAGCAGTGTATAAACAGGCAGTCGAGCAGAGCAGCTCATTAATGGAGCCACCATGATGGTAATCAGTCTTTCTTTCCAGTTGTCAATAGTTCTGGTAGCCATGATAGCCGGTATGGCACAAGCCACACTAGAAATGAGCGGAACCACGCTTCTCCCGTTAAGACCAAAAGGACGCATCAGTCTATCCAGTATGAAAACTACACGAGCCATATAGCCGCTCTCTTCCATAAAAAAGATGAAGCAGAACAGCAGTGTGATTTGTGGTATGAAAATGATCACACCGCCCAGTCCGGGTATTAATCCTTCAGAAATGAGGTTGGTCAGAACTCCATCTGGCAAAGCCGATTTTGTCCATTGACTCAAACTGAGAAAAACTGTGTCTATGAGGTCCATGGGCCATTCAGACCAGGCATAAATGGCCTGAAAGATCAAGAATAAAAGAGCGAGGAAGAAACCATATCCTAATATAGGATGTGTCAAAATCTTATCAATTTTGCGTGTTTTGGTTTCTTTGGTAGCTCCTTTTTTCAGGCAGAAGCCAAGCATCTGATGAATGCGCTTGTGTCGCTTTTCGGCCCACTCTTCCTGTTCGGGTTTGTCTGACGGAATAGGCTGGTTTTCTCCAAATTCTCCTTCCAGAATAGAAGTTTGACTTGCAGTATGCTTGCTTTTGTCAAATTCCAGAATGGCATCTCTGACCAGACTGACTTGATCTTTTTTTCTAGCGTTTATTGGGATGGTTTTCACTGCCCCAAAGAGTTCGTTGAGTTTGTTGTGATCGACTACCAGCCCTTTTTTATGAGCCAGATCCATCATATTGAGGATGATCATCACCGGTAACCCCATGTCATGGATTTGCGAATACAAAAACAAGTTGCGTTCAAGGTTGGTGATATCGGCAGTCACCAAAACCAGGTCGGGGTGATCCGCGTGATTTTCATTTTGAAGAACTTCAGCAACTATTTCCTCATCGCGAGACTTAGGGTATATACTGTAAGTTCCCGGCAAGTCCAGGATTTGAATGTCGCTGTGCCCGACCAGATTTCCAAACTTTTTATCCACAGTGATGCCGGGGTAGTTGCCCACCTTTTGGTTGAGTCCTGTGAGGTGATTGAATACTGATGTTTTACCGGAATTCGGGTTGCCTACTAATGCTACTTTCATATCACACCAGCTCGATTTGTGAAGCCTCACTTTTTCTCAATGATAGGGTGTACCCATCTACATCAATGGCTATAGGGTCACCAAATGGTGCTTTGAATAAGACCTTGATTTCTTTACCTGGGTAAAGACCCATTTCTACCAACTTGGGAGTGAGGCCTGTCTTGCTGATGGCGTGTATTGTAGCAGGGTGATTAATAGGGATTTTATCTAACGTCAAGGCTCCAATATTTTATCATGATTTTACCAAACCTGACTCCATGGCAAAGACGATTAGCTCAGCCGGGGATTTGAGATTCAATTTCTTCAGGATGTTTTTGCGATGCGAATTTATAGTATGAATACTAACGTGCAAATGATCTGCGATATCACTGGTCTTCATTCCTTTGGTAATCAGCTGCAAAACTTCATTTTCTCTGGGAGAAAGCTCCGTAGGCAGGCAATTTGGTTCCTCAGGTTCTGCCGCCATGACCAGATCTAACACCTTATTGCAAAAAAATCGATTGTTTTTAGATACCGAATGAATGGCATTGATAATCTCCAGCTTACTACAACCTTTGGTTACAATCCCCTTTATACCCATTTTAAGCAGGTTTTGGATATGCGACTTATTGCTGTCGTTGGTGATAATCAGAATGCTCGTGGCTTGAGATTTGATGATTTGCTTAAGCAAAGTAATTAATACGGGATCCTGACTTTGATAGTCTAGTAGTAGCACATCAGGGTGCTTGTCCAGGATCATTTCGAGGAGTCCTTCAGGCCCATCATTCACCCCAACCAGATCGAAATCCTCGTGCTTTTCGATCATATTGATCAAACCCTCTCTGGTGAGAAACTGAAAGTCAGAAAGGAGAACAGAAACTTTTCTCATTTAAGTGATTTTTCGTGGTTTTGATGATGCTCGGCCAAAGGTAGTAAACTTATTTAGAATCAATCTTAATAATGATAAATGTCATATTTGATTGTGATGAGTGGCTATACCGTTCATGTAAAGTGAAAACAGGGATGGCAAGAATCCGTATGCTACAGTTTAAGTCACTAATCTCTTCACAATGAAATACACTTTACTTTTTGCTTTTGCCTTTATCAGTTTTCAATCGATGGCTCAGGACTCAGCTGAGAAAACCATGGATTTTGAATTGTACGATCCGGTTTCTACCCTCGTGGTGCCGGAGAACCCTGTCAGGCGAGCAAAATTTCCTTTTATTGATGTGCACAGTCATCAGTGGAATTTGACAAAAGATCGTCTTGCCACTCTAGAGCAGGAAATGGACAATCTGAATATGGCCATCATGGTGAACCTCAGCGGGCGTGGATATGACCGTGCGGCTGGTGACATAGGTAGCCAGGAGTATTTAGCAGGAATGGTAAAACGTATTGAAGGAGAAGCTACAGGCCGAATTGCTGTTTTCACGAATGTGTCTTTTAAAGAAATAGGCAAGTCCGGCTGGACGGAAGGAGCCGTAAAGCAACTGGAAGAAGATGTAGCCAATGGCGCAGTTGGTTTAAAGATTTATAAAAGCCTTGGCTTAGGTATCAATGATGTGGAAGGAAACAGAGTAGCGATAGATGATCCAAGAATAGATCCTGTGTGGGCCAAATGTGGGGAGTTGGGTATTCCCGTTTTAATTCATGCAGCTGATCCTAAGCCTTTTTGGGATCCACATGACGAGAAAAATGAGCGCTGGCTCGAACTGAAGCTAAAACCAAGACGAAAGCGTGAAGCAGATAACCCTGCACCATGGGAACAAATCATTGCCGAGCAACATCATATTTTTGCAAAGCACCCGAATACTACTTTTATCAATGCGCACATGGGCTGGATGGCCAATGACCTGGAAGCCCTAGGCAAACACCTGGATACCTATCCGAATGTCAATGTTGGGATAGGAGCAGTGATCGCCGAGCTCGGGCGTCAACCAAGGTTTGCGAAAGCTTTCTTTGAGAAATATCAGGACAGGATTTTATTCGCCAAGGACGCATACAATCCCGAAGAGTTTTATACCTATTTCCGGGTACTGGAAACAGAAGATGAGTACTTTCCTTATTACAAGAAATACCATGCCTATTGGCGGATGTATGGACTTGGGTTGTCAGATGAAGTGCTAAAGAAGGTGTATTATCAAAATGCGCTTCGCGTGATTCCGGGCTTGGATGATTCAGTATTTGAATCTATGTGATTTACTCATTGAGAAGATGATTCTTTCACTCTGAAGGCAGTTATTCTGCTTATCAGATTTAAGGGCATTGGCTTGTTGAGTGGAAACTGAACAGAGCCTTTGGCCCATTTATATTTCTCAATTTCATCTTGAAAGGCGGAGATCCCTGAAGGCGTAGGGTAGAAGCCAATGTGCTTTTGGTAAGCTGCAAAGTGTACCAAATTACCATTCAACTTCCAGGTTGGCATACCGTAGTTGATACACTCTTCTGCCGTTGGGGCCAGTTCATTTATGACTTTTCTGATCTCCAACATAACTTCCTGAACAGTTTCGGGAAATTCGGAGATGTAGGCATCTATGGTTGCTGGTTTTTGGCTCATGATTTAGTTCAGCTATTTTTTTCAATGATTGAAATAATATTCCCACTAGGGTCTTTAAACCATGCAATATTGGGTCCTCGACCTCTGGATATTCCCTTCTCGTCTTGATCAAATCCATCATACTTTTCCATTTTTACACCTTTGGCGATTAGATCATCTGCTTCAGAATCCAGATCATCTACGAGAAAATTGAGAACGGTAAAGGCAGCAGGCTGGTGGTCTTGTTTTTGGTACATCTTGACGGAATGGCCATTGATATCAAATTCTATCAGACCCATATGATTTTCCTGTACTGCCAGCCCGAGCGTGTCCGAGTAGAAGGATTTGGTTTGCTCTTTGTTTTTGATAGAATAGGTGCTAAATACATCGCTTTTCTGTAACATATTTTTATGAGTTAAAGGCTTTTTCAATAATATGTATGTCGATCTTTTTCATTTTTAACATGGCTTGAGTGGCTTTTCCGGCTTTTTTCTGATCTGGATTTCCGATAAATGAGCCCAGTTGCTCAGGAATTACCTGCCAGGATACACCAAATTTATCTTTGAGCCAGCCACACTTAGATTCTACACCACCATCGCCTATAAATCTATTCCAGTAATAGTCCACTTCCTCTTGATTTTTGCAGTTGATGAGAAATGATGTGGCTTCCGAAAATGTATATTGAGGGCCGCCATTAATCGTTGAAAATGTTTGTCCAAAGAGTTCGAACTGGACAACAAAGGGGTTTTCGCTCAGCACTCTGGAATCAGGAAATACTTCGCAGTAGTAGTCTGCAGCCTCTCGGGCATTTCCATCGAACCAAAGGAATGGTGTGATTTTTTGGACTTTATTCATACTTGAGGTTATAGAAGCTCTATAAATTTACAATAATTGTGAGAAGGGAACCAACACCGCAATGCAACGGGACAGGAGAGTAGGACTGATAGGTAAAAAATATCTCTAAGCCTATTGCAGGGTGACATAGGGCTGTCACTTACAAGGCATACCTTTGATATCAAAACAGTGTAAAATGGAATTCATCAGTAGTGATAAGGTAAAAAACCTCCTTGCAGGCTACCCACAGGAAGCAGCGGATAAACTCTCCAAACTTCGACAATTGATCCTCGATACGGCAGAGGAGACTGAGGGAGTGAATAAATTAGTGGAAACCACGAAGTGGGGAGAGCCGAGCTATGTAACCAAGAATGGTAGCACCATTCGCATGGACTGGAAGTCCAGGAGCCCGGATAAATACTATCTCTATTTTATATGCTCAACTCAACTGGTCAGCACATTTCGGATGATGTTTGGAGAGGAGTTGAGTTTTGAGGGCAATCGGGCAATCGAACTTGACATGAATGAGCCAATTCCTATCGCTCAGCTAAGGCAGTGCATAAGCATAGCGCTCAAGTACCACAAGGTGAAAAATCTTCCCCTCTTAGGGTGAAATGCAGTTTTTAGAGCTAATACCTAGTTCGACGCTTACACATTGAGCTATAAAAAGCACATTCCGTTCGAAGATTCTTGTGGGTTTATAAAGGAAAGTAGGAAGTTTTATTTCCAATACCCGTATTGACGTATTACTTTATTGAAGAGTGAAAAGTTTCATAAGATAGTGAGAAGCCACAAGCACTATTGTAATTACGTAAATGGCTGTGACAATCGTGTCTTTATTTTCCCAGATAGTAGATATTGTTGATCGCATATAATTCGGTTTTCGTTTTTTTATAATTATTTTAAATAATGGTGATGATCCAAGAAACTGTGATGAAGTATGTGATAATAATGGCTGTTACAATCACCCAACTGTTCTGATTAAACTTTCTTAAAATTCCTTTCATAATAGTATAGAGTTCGTTTGAAATTCTGTTGCAAAGTACCTTCAATCGAATTTTAAGATTCTGCCGAAAAACTTTCAATACTTGCCAGTAGCATTGAAACGACCTGTATCGTTGTAAGTGCTTATATTCATGCATCCTTCACAATTAGAGAGTGTATTGGTTATCTTACAAGTAACTTCAAATTGATTTTCAGTTTGGGCCTAAAACTTTCGAAATCTGCATGAAAGGATGATCGCGTGTTAATAGATAGGTAATGTTAATCAGCAGACAAGTGAGGTTGTTTTATTATTTAGCGATAGTCTTAAATGGAGGCGTCCTTTTGGGGCAGTCGTCCCTGAAGTTTGAGCATTACGGGGTAGAGGATGGTCTTGTACAGAGTAGTGCCAACGCTATGGTACAAGATCATGAGAATATGCTCTGGGTCGGTACATTTGGAGGCCTTACTTCCTTTGATGGGTATGACTTCCGCTCATATCAGCACGTCCCCAAGGATAGTACCTCTCTTAGCGAAAATGTCGTCTGGGATCTATTACTTGATTCGGACAAAAACCTGTGGGCTGCTACAAAAAGTGGATTATCCAAACTAAATCGCCAGACCAATACCTTCGATAATTATTACATACTCAACCCATGGTTGGGCAAAGGAACCCTGGCCATCAAATCGCTATTAGAAACCAGTGAAGGTAAGTTGTTGATTGGAACGGAAGGAAAAGGAGTATATCAATTCATTCGTGAAACTGGTGAATTTAGATCGCTAACTTCTCTACCTGATGACCTTAAAGTGTCCGATATGGCTGAAGATAGCCAGGGACGGGTATATCTGACCACTGAAAACAAAGGGCTTTATGTCATAGATGAAAACGAACAGGCCATTTCATTTCGAGAGAAAGAATGGCTCTTGGAGAAGGCCCTATGGACCATCTTCATTAACCAAAAAGACCATCTTTGGATAGGAACGGATACAAAAGGCGTTATAATAGGAACGGATAGGCAGGATGATTTTCTGGTTATAGACAATCTGCTCCATAAAACTTCATGCAAGGTTCAAGCTATCACTCAAGGAGCAGATGGTCGAATTTGGATAGGGACGGGTACACAAGGGGTGTATGTATATAACCCTGAGAATGAGAAAATAGATCAGTTTAAGCGAGAACCAGGGAAGGCTAGCGCACTCCATGATAATAATGTCACAAAGATCATCGTGAGCTCAAACGACAATATTTTTATCGGTTTTTACCTAAATGGGATAGATAAGGTTACAGTGGTTCCTTTCCATAATTTTAGGCATAATCCTCGTGATAACACCTCACTTTCTGATGATCATGTTTTTACGATTTACAAAGACCAGGCAGATCAAATGTGGTTTGGAACCTTCGGGGGCGGACTGAATCTAATGCGGGACTCTGAAAACGGGGAATTCCGCTCTTACCGTCATAAACCAGATGATCCCCAAACGATAAGTCATGATTGGGTAAGGTCAATATATGAGGATAGTCAAGGAAATTTTTGGGTGGGTACATGGGGTGGTGGACTTAACCAGATGAACAGGGAAGAAGGAACATTCACAAGATACAATGACTATCAAGATAAGAACGGTGAGACTTTTTCTCTCAATATCATAACCTGTATATATGAAGATGACCAAAGAAGGTTATGGCTAGGGACATATGGTGCTGGTATAGATATTTTTAACCTCAATGATGGAGTTATTAGTCATATTAAAAATGATGACAATGATCCAAATTCGCTCAGTGATGATCACATAACATCCATATTTCAGCAGCATCAAAAAATGTATATCGGTACTTATGGGGGAGGGCTCACTGTTTATGATTTAGAGGATAGTACATTTCGGCGCTATATCCCCGAGCAAGCCAACATTCACAGTATTTCAGACTACAAGGTGTTAAATATTTTTGATGAGCCTCGAGAGCCATACATGTGGATTACGACACTTGGCGGAGGGCTAAATCAGTTTTTTCCAGAACAGGGAACCTTCAACAACTATACCATGAAGGATGGGCTTTCCGATAACCATGTTCTGGGTTTGCTTAGGCAGTCCAACGGATCATATTGGATAAGTACCAATAATGGCCTAAATCATTTTGATCCGGAGAAAAGGATATTCAGGGTCTATGGACAATCAGATGGACTCAGTGGGATTGATTTTAGCCTTTCGGCTTATGCCAAAGATGCAAATGGGAAATTCTATTTCGGAGGAAGGAAGGGGGTTACCAGTTTTTATCCTGATGAGGTTAAACCTCGTACTGATTTTGACAAAATCAAACTTCATATGGCAAAAATTGACGGAAAGGAAGTCTTTGACCTGAATGAATTAAAAGTGGATTATGGCGATCGTGTACAATTTCAGTATGCAGCCGTAAACCCGCTTAAACCCGATAAGGTATCTTATGCCTACAGGCTGATTGGGCTGAATGATTTATGGAGAGAAATGGGATCAATGCGCCAAATTGAATTTGCAACACTGCGACCGGGCAGTTATGAACTTCAGGTCAGATGTGGTAATGAGGAGGGGCAATGGAGTGACGATTTTGTTTCAGCATCCTTCGCGGTAACTCCTCCGTGGTACCTGACATGGTGGTTTAGGATAGGGTTGGTTTTGTTTATATTCCTTTCGGCCATAGGTTATTATTTCAATAGAGTAAACAGGCTTAAGAATCGTCAAAAATTCCTGGAAGAAACCGTGGAGGTAAGAACCAGTGAACTTAAACACGCCAATGAAGAACAGAAAAGGCTTGAATCATTTAAAGATTCATTGGTAAACATGGTAGCACATGACCTTAAAAACCCCCTCGTCACGATTTTGGCATCTTCTGCTGATCAGGGAGGTCAGGCTGCTCGCATCATCAAGCGGGCCGGACAAAACATGCTTTTGCTCATTGATAATATGCTGGATGTGCAGCGGATGCAAGAAACAAGTTTGAAGCTGAATGTTACTGACTTTGACCCAGGCAGATTGGTGGACTCTGTATTGGAAATAATCGGCCCCTCGGCGATTGACAAAGCGGTTAAGTTTGAAAGAGACAAAGCGAACGAGTTTAAAGTCAGAGGAGATAAAGATTCCGTCGAAAGGGTGATGATCAACCTTCTCAGCAATGCTGTTAAATATTCACCGCCAGGTGATATTGTGCGTGTTGACTTTGAAGCAAGGGGTGAGAATTTGAGAATTACGGTGGTAGATCAGGGGCCGGGAATTCCACCGTCAGAACATAAAATGCTATTCAAAAAATATTATCAGGGGCAGCAAGCAGAATCCCGTTCTCCCGGTTCGCGTTCCTATGGGCTAGGTTTGGCGTATTGCAAAATGGTCATGGACGCTCATAAGTCTGAAGTAGGGGTGATTTCCGCTCCAAATGCTGGAAGCCAGTTTTGGATAGAACTTCCATTGGTTTCTAAACGAAAATCTACCTCAAAAGACCAAATATCAAATAAAAAAGAAGAGCAGCCAGAATCAGTTATTTCTCTAAATACCCGCGATTTGGAAATTCTGGAATTCTACCATTTCAATAGTTTGGACTTGTATCAAACCGGAGAATGGTTCGATCTCCAGGAAAAACTAAAGGCTCAGGAATCAGAGGGGTTATCAAAATTAGCACGAAAGTTAGATGTGATATTGAGCAATTTTGATGAGATGGGAATGGGCTTACTCAAAGAACAAATTAAAGTATTGAAGACACAAACCGATAGCCATGAGACTAAATGACTTTGCTGTTTTGGCTCTTGATGATGAACCCGGTAATCTTTCGCACCTTGTTAAGTGTTTGAGGGAAATTGGAATTCAAAAAAAAATATACACAGCTCCAAATGGTGTGATAGGGTTGAAACTGGCCAAAAAGTATTTGCCGGATCTCATAATTACCGACTGGGAGATGCCCGAAATGAATGGTATAGAGCTAATCGAAAAATTGAAGCAATCCGAAGATACCAGCGAAATCCCAATCATCATGACGACAGGAATACGGATGGATTCTGCGGAGCTGGCTATTGCTTTTAAGCTTGGTGCTCATGATTTTTTAAGAAAACCCTATGATACCCTTGAGTTTCAAGCCAGGGTGCAAAACGCGTTGAAGCTGTCTAGCGCAGAGAGAGATTTGCGTAAAACGAATGATACGCTGCAATCCCTGAATCGGGCACGTTCCAGGTTTTTTGAAGACATTTCCCACGACCTTAAAACACCCATCGGTCTCATAATAGGACAAATTGAATTGCTGTTAGAATCCCATGCTCATTACCTTCCTGAATCTACCATGAGTAGATTAAGGAAGATTAAAACTCAGGGTAGTCGGTTGGATCGACTTTCTGAGGAGATCAGGGAGCTGGTCAGACTTGAAGAGGGCCGCCTCAAACTCAACCTGCAGGAAACTCAACTATCGTCATTTCTAAAATCCCTAGTAGATTCAATTCAACCTACAATCAGAGATTTGAGTCAGGTAGAGCTTAAGCTGGAATGCGAAGCTGAGGACATTTGGGTCTCAGCGGATGCAGATCGACTTGAAAAGGTGATTTACAACCTATTGGCCAATGCCGTCACATACTCACCTGCAAATGGGTTGGTCACCCTAGTGTTGAAAAAACATCAGCATAATGCCTTGATCACGGTTGCTGATCAGGGCCAGGGCATAGCCCCTGAGATTCTGAACAAAATCTTCGATCGTTTTTATGGGTTTAGTGATGAGGGCGGGTTAGGCATAGGCCTCAATATTGTGAAAGAACTTGTGGAACTTCATCAGGGAAAGATAGAGGTAGAATCATCCAATAATGGAACGCGATTTTTGATCTCCATTCCATGCGTTGCAGAAGGAGTAACTGAAAGTCCGTCAACGTACAATCCTTCCAGATCAATGACGGACTACCTCACGGTAAATCTACCAGGTCGATCGTACGATGAATTGCCTTCTCAAGAAAAACAAGGAAATATACTTGTGGTGGATGACCATCCTGACATCAGGGAATTGCTGCGCAATTTTCTTACAGATTACCGTATCATAGAAGCAAGCGATGGTCAGGAGGCCTATCACAAGCTTCAGTTGTATCGCATAGATCTCATTATCACCGATCTGATGATGCCTGTGGTAGATGGGTTTGGTTTGATAGAAAATATCCAACAGAACAATACATACGCCAAAATTCCCTGTTTGATGTTGTCCTCTCGTTTTGGTCAGAATGAGCGCATTCGGGCATTGGAACTGGGAGTAACAGATTTCATGGCAAAACCATTTGACCATAAGGAATTAAAGCTAAGAGTAAAGTCACTCATAGCCAAACCTGAAACCGGTGGGCTTCCTTCTGTTTTCGAGAAGTATGACCTTCAGGAAGCCACTCGAGCAACGTTGGAGAAATTAGAGTCGCTAGTACTGGAAAATATAGATAATTCATTTTTAGGAGTAACGGACCTTATGGATAGTATAGCGGTGAGTGAAAGAAACCTGTTCCGTTTTTTCAAGGATAACCTGGACTGCACACCCCTGGATTTTATCAAAAAAATTCGGTTTGAACACGTAAAGAACTTGCTTGAATCACATCAAATCAAAAGCATGACTGAGGCTGCCAGGTCTATTGGAATGAGTAATGTGACCAACTTTAGAAAACAGTTTGTAAAACAGTTTGGGTTCGATCCACCCATCAAAAAATAAGTTGTGTTACTGATCCACTAAAAATTTAAGCAGACTCCACAACTTCCCTGATAGGGTTTCCCTTTTCAATCTTCTCTGTTACTTCTTGTTTATCCTCCTCGTCCGCCTGCGGGATTTCAGGTTTTGCAGTTTGATGAGGCTGGAGGTAAAGCTTCGTGAAAATAGGGAAGTGGTCAGACCCAATGCTTTTTAGCCTCCTATAGCTAATGAGCTCAAAATGATGAGAATGAAAGACATGATCGAGTGGCCAGCGGAACAATGGATACTTTGCATGAAAAGTGCTGAAAAATCCCCTCCCAATCCTGGGATCCAACAAACCACTGATTTGCTGAAAAAGTCTGGTCGTGTTCGACCAGGCTACATCATTGAGGTCACCAAATACCAAAACTGGTTCCTTTTGCTTCGTTAAAGTCTTTCCTACTAGCAAAATCTCAGCATCTCTATTGGTGGAAGTATCGCTTTCTGTTGGTGATGGTGGCATAGGGTGCAGACAATAAATCCTTATCGCATCGCCAGAAGGAAGCTTTACCAGCGCTTCGATCGACGGTATGTCTTCCTGAATCAAAAATTTGATTTCATACTCAATCAATTCAAGTTTTGAATAAAGATGCATGCCGTACAGATTATCAAGCGGCATTTGAACCCTATGGGGATAATCCGCTTCCAGGTCCTTTAGCTGATCTTCCCACCACTGATCAGTCTCCAGCGTAAGCAAAATCTGAGGCTTTACCTGTTTTACACGTTCGACCAGTTTTTGAGCTTTTTTATTGGGGGTCAGCACATTACTGACCATTATAGAAATAGCCCTTGAGTGATCGTTCCCTTTGTGTCTGCGTACTTGTTTTTTCCAAAATGGCGTGTAGGGGAGGATTTTATAGCTTTGATAAATGAAGCTTAACAATAACAGGCCAACCAACACATAATCCCATCTTGTAACAAAATCATAGGCCAAAGCTGATATCCCCAGATTAAGGATGATTAGTGTGGTGATTTGCAATCTGGGGAAATCGAAAACACGTATCCACCAATTGTCCCACTTGATCAGGCTGGCTATGGTAGCTGCAGTCAGCAGAATAGATAAAGTACTAACAATAACCTCAGAGTTCATACACTATTTGTCGTGCTTGGCAATAACCCAAACGGCATGGATAATGCCCGGGAGGAAGCCAAGAAGTGTCAATAATATGTTTAGCCAAAACGCACCCCTTATACCAACCGTAAGGAAAACTCCAAGAGGTGGGAGAATGATGGCGAATATGATTCTTAAAATGCTCATGTGTAGAATGCTTATTTAGTGAAGCTAGTAAGTTAATCTTTGTTTGCGCAGAGTAGTAAACATAAATTGCGCTAGATTTTATAACTGATTTATTTGCAAATAACATGTTTGACGGTGCTGATTTTCCTAAACCTCTCAGTGAGAATGTTTTTGATTCATGGTTTGAAGAGGGGCGGCTGAGCAAGATTAGTTATAAGTATCTCCTTGTGGTTTGGGATGATTTTGAAGGTGAGTACAAACCTGCCTATGTTGAAACCCGCGAGAAGTTCAGCGAATATGAAATCTACAATGGAGCAACGGGAAGAGAGTCGCTTGTAGCCGTTTACGATTTGTATTCTCAGTCGAGGATTAGCATGGAGTATTGAGCATCAATCGATAAATCTGGAGGCACGTTGTAGTAAGCACAAAATTGAGATAAACTGAATAGGGAGTTAATAGCTTTTGTTGCTCCCCGAAACTTAATTCAGATCAACTAACTTTTCGAACTGCATGATTCCTGAACAGGTACTTTCAAAACAATTGGCTAACAGCCAAATTTCTGCAAATCACATATCCTAAAAAGAATTTAGGAGCAAAGCCATGATTTCCGTATTGACCTCAATTTTTGGCGTTGAGCATTGCGCCCTCCACATTTTGAGCATTATACACCTCTTATTAAGTGTTAGAAGTTGTCAACTTTGATAAAACAATAGAAAACCCAGTTTACAAAATGAAAATCATAAAATTCCTACTCTCAGCGTTCGCGTTTATGTTGTTTTCTCATGTATCTAGTGCCGAGGTAATTGTTCCCAGCATTTTCTCGGATCATATGGTATTGCAGCAAGAAGCAGAAGTTACTCTGTGGGGTTGGGCAGATTCAAATGAAATCGTAAAAGTAAGTTCAAGCTGGAGTACTACACCGGCCCAGACCAAAGCCAATCACTTAGGGGAGTGGAAAGTGGAAATCAATACTCCCAAAAGTGGTGAAACTCATGAGCTGACAATCTCCGGAGCAGACAACAGCATTGTAATATCAGACATTCTTTTAGGTGAGGTTTGGGTCTGTGGAGGTCAATCCAATATGGTTTGGCCTGTGGGTAATCTGGGCACTGAGCGAGCCAAAACCGATTTATCCAAGGCCAACTATCCTGAGATTAGGCTGTTCACAGTCAATCATAATTTCGTGACCCAGCCTACGCCTTATTTGGAAGGAGAATGGAAAGTGTGTACCCCTGAGTCTGCTGCCAAATTCTCAGCCACGGGCTTTTACTTTGGCAAAAACCTATATGAGGGCATTCAACAGCCTGTGGGCTTAATTTCCACAAACTCCGGTGGCACTCCGGCCAAAGCATGGATGAGCAAAGAAGCTTTAGAAGCTTATGGAGGTTTTGATGAGGAATTGTCTTTTGTAGCCAATTATGAAGAGAGCAGCAAAGCCTTTGATGCTGAAAATAAAGAGCTTTATGAGAAATGGTCAAATACCATTGATCAACTTGATGCAGGAACTAAAGGTGGTTTTAACAAGCCTGATTTTGATGATAGTGACTGGGCTGATTTACCACTCACCACAACCTGGAAAAATACTTCTTTAGAAGAAGTAGATGGAGTCGTTTGGCTTAGAACCAGATTCGATCTGACCGGGAAGGATTCAAAAAAGGAATTGACACTCATGCTCGGAAAAATTGACGATGCGGATAAAGTTTGGGTTAATGATTATGAAGTGGGTAGTACAGATGGATGGAATTTAGAGCGAAAGTATAACGTGCCTAAAGATTATTTGAAGAAAGGCAGCAATAGTCTGGTAGTGAGAGTGGTAGACTACTCCGGTGACGGTGGTTTTAAGTCGTCAGCAGAAAAGTTAAAACTAGTTTTATCAGCGAACCCGAAAAAGACTGTTACTACTTTAGATAAAAGCTGGAAGTATCAGGTGTCTTATCAGGGAAAAGTGCCGAGACAAGAAACATCCGGCCAGGAATTGAACAAGCGAGATGCGTCAGTATTATATAATGGCATGATATATCCCATTGCCCAATACGATGTGGCAGGTGTAATATGGTATCAAGGTGAAGCCGATCAACAGAATCCAGAGCAGTATCGTACACTTTTTCCTACACTGATCAAAGACTGGCGAAATCAATGGAACAATGAAGATTTGCCGTTTTATTTCGTTCAAATAGCTCCATATCAATACAATAAGGAAGGTTCGCTAAGTTATGCATTGCGTGAAGCTCAATTACGTACCTTAAGGCTTCCGAATACAGGCATGGCTACTATCGTGGATATTGGGAAAGAGAAGAACATTCACCCTAAAAACAAGCATGATGTAGGGGATAGACTGGCACGATTGGCACTTGCCAAAACTTACCAAAAGGATATCCCATATTCGGGCCCTGTGTACTCATATACTAAAGAGGAAGATCATAACATAAGGATCTATTTTGATCACGCTGAAAATGGCTTGGTGATATCTGAAACTATAGAAGGAAACTTCAAAATAGCCGGCGAAAATGGAGTATTCGAAAATGCAGCTGTCGAGATAGACGGAAGTACACTCGTCCTTTCTTCAAAAATGGTACCCCAGCCAAAATATGTTCGTTATGGTTGGAGCAATTGGGTTCAGGGAAATCTTTTCAATAAGGAGGGATTGCCGGCTTCATCTTTCAGAACGGATAAGTTCCCCTTAGGTGAAAACTGGATCATAAATTCAGATGCAGAATGGAAGGACAATGAACAGTCCAGTTCAAATTTGGAATACAAGGAAGGAGAGGCTGTTCCTGCATCGAAGTATGCCACTTACAAGTCCAAATTGAAGCAGTTTGAATCCAAAAGGCAAGCCAAATCCATTTTGGTGGATCAGTCCAAAGTATGGCACAATTGGGAGCCCGTTTCTAATACAGGGCCTTCCAACCTGATGAATGCACCTGTGGCTTTGAGGGTAGATGATACGTATTGGATGTTTGGAAAATACGGTGCACCAGATAATCAAAACCAGGAAAATTTTGAACGACTAGAAGTTCAGCTCGAAGGTTATGATCAAAAGTTATACACCTCTCCATTTCCTGAGCAATATGATGCTGTAGGTGGTCTGAACCAGTCGCTGGGTGGATATCATGCATGGGAAAGCAAAGACATGAAAACATGGATACACCATGGGCCTGTTTCAGAGAACTTTTCCAAATGGATGACCACTGCAGAGTATGTGGATGGGGAGTTTTATCTGTATTATGATTTTCCAAATGATCAGGATCCACATTTATACATAGATGCCAACCTGAAGGATGGAGTTCCGGGAAAAAACATGGGCATGGTCTTCAAAGATCCCACGCATGGCTCTGACTGTGCGGTGATTAGAGATTTGCAAGGCAATTTCCATATCATCACAGAAGACTGGAGTCCTATAAAAGCATCTAAGAGATCATGGGATTCTCCTTTGGCTGTGCATGCCGTGAGCCCAGATGGAATCAATGATTTTGAGATTTTAGATGCTCCCGTTGACTATCGCACCAAGCCTACCGGAGAAATAGGCACTTATAAGCACCCTCACTGGCACAAAGAAGACCCTGAAAACTACAAAACGAATGTAGCTGAATATAACATTCATGAACCCGAACAGGAGGCTTATGGAGATTGGGCTGCAGTATCTATTGGTGGACAATACTACTTGTTTGGAGATTATGACCCAATCGGAGGTGAACACATGAGCGTGTGCTGGTTTACTTCATCTGATATCAACAAACCTTTTAAGTTGGTTGGACATGTTGGCAATGGCCACCCAGACCCAGACATCATTTATGCAGACGGCACATTCCACTTGGTAACTCAGCAAGACACAGATTATATAAGCGCAGGTCCATGGGTACAAAATGTGGATTTGAGGGTAGGAGTAGATACGGATAATGATGGCTCGGCCGACTATTGGACTGGGTGGAAAACCGTCAGAGAATCATATACACCAATCGAAGGTTTTTCGAAGCAACTAGATAAGCAACCAGCCATGTTGGATTTGAGCGAATTGCCGCAGGGTTTTGGGTTTCAATTTGAAGTGAAAATCAGCGATGAAACACAAAATGAATCGAAACCTATTTTGGATCAAATCATTTTTTCATTCGTGGAGTAGGAGTTGAACCTCTGAGATACAATGATGAGTATTTTTTCATATTTGAAAAGCAGATTAGTTGTTAGCCTGTTGTTGATGATCCACTGTGCCATAGGCCAAACGTCACTGCAGACAGAAAAGCTGGGTTCTGATCTTGATTTTCCCTGGGAAATACTTTGGGGGCCGGATGATAACATTTGGATGACACAAACCACCGGCGCTATCATTAGGTATGATCCCAAATACAATACCTTTAAAACGTTGACTGTGCTGCCCGCGGCTATTGACGAAACACACGGCAATCCCGCAGCTATTGGCCTTTTTGGGTTGGCGTTGCATCCTGAGTTCCCAGAGACACCTTGGGTGTATGTCATGTACAACTACAATTTTATTGCACCAAGCACAATAACTACCCGAATCTCACGATTGGAATATAACGCCGAAAAGGATACTCTTGAGAACGAAACCATATTCATAGATGATTATGCCGGATATGATAAACATTCCGGGGGGCGCATGATCATCACTCAGGATGAGAAACTTTTGGTAACTACGGGAGATGAGTTTAAGCGGTCATTCGCACAACGCATGGATAAACTCAACGGAAAAACACTTCGGTTCAATTTGGATGGCAGTGTGCCTTCAGACAATCCATTCACTACATTGGATACACCATTTGATTATATCTATACCTACGGACATAGAAACCCGCAGGGATTGATACAAACCGAGAGCGGAAACATTTTTTCGTCCGAACACGGCCCTAATTCCGACGATGAGGTCAACCTGATCCAATCCGGCTACAACTATGGATGGCCGTTTGTAAAAGGCTTCTGCGACGACAACTATCCGGGTAGCTGGAACGACAATATTGCCGAAGGAGGGGAAAGTGAATTAGCTCCTTATTTTGGAACGAATAATCATCAGGCGGATCTATATCCCTACGGCTATGAAGATGAGTCTGATTATTGCGAAAATTTCAGCATCACTGAACCTGCACATTCATTTCTCAACGAGCGAGTAGCTCCAAGCGGATTGGAATATTACAACAGTGATACTATCCCGGAATGGAAAAACTGCCTGATGCTGGCCACTTTGAGGGAAAAAGACATCCGTGTGTTGAAACTCAATGATGCACAAAATGAGATCACCAGTGTGGAAACGATCTTCAATGAGTCTTTCGATAGAGTGCGTGATTTAGCCATTACTCCATTTGGCGATATTTATGTGATCAGTAGTGAGCGAGAAGACAATAATATCAATTCGCTATATCGTATCGGCAAGAAACAAGGTGGGGCTTTAGGTGTGTCAGATTTGTCGCTTGCATTTCAGTCTATAGATACGTCCTTCGTGCTAAACTGGAACGCTGCTGCGGATTATTTATCCTACTTCATAATACATCGTGAGCACGAAGGAACCATAGTAACACTGGATACTTTGGATTATGAGGAAAGATCATTTGTAGACGGCAACCCTGCCTTTGGGCAGTCATATATTTATTCGGTGAAAATGATGAGAAAAGGGGCAGAATTGAATAGCCATGAAGTGAGTTTTCAGACAATCGAATACCCCGTTGATTTGACCCTTCCCGAAACGATAAGCTTGAGTTGGGATGAGACCAATGAAGGCATCTTGCTTGAATGGAGTGCCTCGGTTGACACCTTTACGACTTTCCAAATTCGGAGAACAGACGCTTTGACCAATGCTGAGATATTTACACTCTCATCTGAAGACACATATTACCTTGATTCCGCCATTAATTTTGGTGACCCCTATGCGTACGTGATACGATCCATTCGTGATGAAATGGAAATAGGTAAGAGTGATTCCGTGGTTTTTCAAACTTCCGATTACCCTATTGTCGAAGTACCGCTTGCGGATAAAGAGGTTCAGTTTTTTGATCCTTTCGGCAAAGAGGGAGCTAACGATATCCGCGAAATAAGCGTGCGCATTTATGATATGAGTGGCAAGAAAATGGCCGCATTTAGGAATATTTCGTGGAGCGACTGGTTAGAAAAACGTCAATCTATCTCTTTTAAAGATATTTTTCTTTTGTGGAAAGCAGAGCTAACCACAACCTATGGTTTGATTTACTATAGTGAAGGAAAGACTTTCATTCAAAAAAATAACTAACGATGCAAAGAAGAAATTTCTTAGAATTATCACTGATGGCAGGAACTGGCGCTATGCTTTTGCCAGGTTGTGGTTTTGAATCTAACAATTCGAACATACCGCCTTATCTCAGGGGGCTGGAGGATCAGTACAAGCTGGACCCAAGAGGTACAGCCCTGCAGTGGTTTAGAGATGCACGATATGGGATGTTTATTCATTATGGTTTGTATTCTATTTTGGGAAGGCACGAGTGGGTGCAATACAAAGAGAAAATACATGTTGCTGAGTATGCCAGGCTAAAAGACCAGTTTACTGCAGAGAAGTTTGATGCGGACTTTATCACTGACCTGGCATTGGAGGCCGGCATGAAGTATATCAACATCACCACACGCCACCATGATAGTTTCTGCCTTTGGGACACCAAATACACAGACTTTAAAAGCACCAATTCTCCGGCTAAAAGAGATTTGGTAGCGGAGCTTTCTGAACAATGCAACAAGAAAGGCCTGGCCTTTTTTATGTATTATTCGCACGGTAGAGACTGGAGACATCCCCATGCTCCAAACAACGATAAATGGGGAGGAGCCGCTCGTCCCAAATTTGAAGAGCAAGAGCCTTACTACAAATATGGACAAGAACACGACCTCAACATCTACCTCGAGTTTATGTCCAATCAGGTATCCGAATTACTAGATAATTATGATCATGTAGCGGGTATTTGGTTAGATGGGTTTGCTACACCGGCTTCTGGCGATCGCAACTTGTTTAAATGCCAGGAATTGTATGATTTGATACACGCTAAACAACCTCAAGTGCTGGTTTCTTATAAGCAAGGGATGCTGGGAACAGAAGATTTTCTAGCGCCCGAAAGAAAATACAAAGGCGAAGGCAAGCCGGAAACGCCACTGGAGATTTGTGATCATCTGCAGAAAAAGGGGTGGGGATACACTAAAGCCGAGGACGGAAACCACAAAACCAAGGAAGATGTGATTGCCATGCTCAAAAAGGCAGCTGACTATCCTGCAAACCTTTTGCTCAATACAGGGCCATTACCATCAGGGGAGATGCACCCGGAGGACGTGAAGGTACTGAGAGAAGTAGGACAAGAGATCAAGTCCAAAGGGTGGGAAGGGATCCTTCAATCTTAGAAGGATGATTTGCACGACAGAGTAAAACCGAATAGGTGAAACACAATATGAGTTTATTTTCAATTGTATTTATGTCTTGTTTTCGGTGAAGCCCTTTTTGATTACGTCATTAGAAAATGTGATCAAGTCAAGCAGGAGCTCTTAATATCCGGGATTTTACAATTAGTAATGTTAACCCAACATTCAAATGATTCGAAGAATATCATCCAATTCAGTTTTAGTTTGTTTTCTGATAGGGGTTAATCTCTTTTTTAGTTGCGGAAACCAGGAAGAGTTTCAATTTGCATACAAGGATGTTTCGGTATCTTTCAATGAAGGTGTTTTAGTCGTTGCAAACAGCCGAATGGAGCGAGTCTGGCAGCAAACGGAGAACGGATTGGTCACACAATCCATTACCGATAAACACACAGATAGGCAATGGAGAATTGGGCAATCCACAATCAAATGCGACTGGGCCTATTTTGGATTAGTGGATGATACCACGGAAGGGAAACTTCTATCTATAAACGCCAGTCAGAGCAACGACGATGGTTACACCTCTGATCATTTGCAAATCGAATTGGAATTTGAATACCCGTCCGTAGAGACTTTCGTCAAATATGTTGTGTGGGCTTATCCTGAAACTCCAGGTTTGCGGACGCAGGTATTTATAAAAGGAAAGGCGGAGCAGTACATCCAGGCAACTGGTCAACGAAAGCAAGAGGATATTGAATTTGAAATCGTTTCGGGTAAATTCCAAAAAGGGAATTATCAAGCTTCGGCCATTGCAGAAAGCTACATTACCAATATGCTTCGTTCGGATTCTTCGATCCAAATACATGTAAAGGGATTGAAACAGCATAAAGCCTATCAGTTAGGGTTTTCCTGGTGGGACTACTCAGGAGAAGGACTCGTTCAGCAAGTTCGAGCGACGAGCGTTGATGGAGAGCAAAGCATAGTCCTGCAACCCAAAATGCTCCTTCCGGATTATAAAAATGAGCATCAAAAGCACCAAACCATAATTGTGGATCTGCCATCCAGTTTGTTGATTGACGGAACATGTCGGGTTTATTTTGAAAGCATAAACGGCAGTAATGCGGTTGTTTCTGAGCTTATGATCTATGAGATTGGCGATACCAAAAGTCAGGTTTCTAGCGGGTTGGTAGAAAGGCTCGACGAACTGAAAAACAACTCCCCAACAGGTTATCATCTCAAAGGCTATTTAGACTGTGGACCTGATGTTAAATCCGGAGGAAATCAAGCTACAGGCCGTGTGGATTACCTGCCTGTGTTTTCAAAAACAGCCAGCTATAAAAGCATAGGGTATTTCAACGACACACAGCATCGCAATAAGCCCGAGACACCTATCATCAAGGAACAAGAAGACACCTATTGGCCCAATAAGGTTAATTGGGCAAGCATATTGCAAGTGGAAGACCAATCCGGTGACGGTGTGTTGATGATCAAAGAATCTAACAAAACAGCCAATCAATACGGGGTAGATACTGGTGAGTTTGAGCTTAGCGATGCGGGTATTCAAAACACGGGAACTTCACTTTTTGCCACAGACATTACCTCAGAAGGCTATCAGTGGTGTTGGGCTTCATGGAGTGTGTTGTATTCAGGGGCAAATGATGGAGCGGAGTTGGCCATCAAAGCATTTGATAGAGCAAGATACCCGGTAGACCCAGCCCGTGATATTTATATCCAGGCGAATACCTGGGGCTCGGGTAGTGGTAAAAACGGGTCTAAAGAGGATAATGTGCTAAAGGAGCTAGAGAGTCAGCAGGCTCTGGGGATCGATATTCAGCAGATAGATGATGGTTGGCAGGATAAAAAATGGAATTTAAGAGAAGATTGGTATCCGAATGGATGGTCTGCCGTGGTAGAAAAGGCTCAGTCGACCGGAGTGAAGTTAGGACTGTGGGGTGCCGCCATGCCCATTCCATTGGAGTCGCTCAAGCAACATTATGATGCTGCCGGATTTGTAAGCTATAAACTGGATTTTGCTCGCTTAAATGATCATAAGAGTATGGTCAGGCTCATAGGAAAGGTGAGAAGCTTTATTGATTACACAGGGCACAAAGTACGGGTCAACTGGGATGTGACAGAGAATGCAGCACGATTTGGTTACTACTGGGCAAAGGAATACGGATGTGTCTATCTCGAAAACAGGAAGCCCGATAAACCTGCAAACGTGGTTTACATTCCGCATTTGGTACTCAGGGATATTTGGCATGTAGCCAAATACACCAATATCAATAAATTTCAAACCACAATTCAGAATACAGAAGTGACCAACCAAAAGGTGAGTGATGCTATGCTGCACGATCATCCCTATGCAGTGGCCATTGGCCTTATCGGTACACCGCTCTTTTTCCAGGAAACTCAGTTATATAGTTCTGAAGCGAGAGATCAGATCAGGCCGCTCTTAGATATTTATAAAATGAATAGAACGGAGATGTATGACCAATATGTCTTCCCAATAGGTGATGAACCAAACAATGCAAGCTGGACAGGTTTTCAATGGTATCACCCTGAAAAAAAACAAGGTTACCTCATGATTTTTAGAGAGCTGGAAAATGATGCTAACACCCAGGATGTGTCGTTGAAATTTCTTGCAGATCAAAATCTACGGCTGACTGATTTGCAAACCAACACGACTCGTGAGGTTCGGACGGATAAAAATGGAATGGTAGGTTTCCAACAAGATACTCCGGCTTCCTTTCAGTTTTTGAAATATGAGATTCGATAATGAATACCACAACCTATGCTTGTTTGCTTGCAGCGAGGCATCAAATCAGGGACTTCTATCCGTTTTTTTAGCCTTTCATAGGAAATAAGAAATCACTAATTAAGCAAGTCTTTAAGTGTCTCATTTTTTTGATTTTTTATTTGTTACGCATGGTTGTTTAGATATTTGATCATTTAACCACCCTGTGCTGACTAATGAATAACCCCGTTTTTCACTTTGTATTGAGGTAATTTGTACTAAGGGAGTTTGCATCAATTGCGCTTAGAATCCCAACCAGTAGTTTGCTAGAATATTTCAAGATGAAGAAGTCGGTACTTATTATTTATCTATCATTTTTTTTCACTGCCTTGTTTGGTCAGAGCCCGGATACGCTGTTGTGGCTCAAAAACAATAGTGGTATTATAGAAGACGAAAATGGTGCGGTGATCCGCTGGGAAAATGCAGTAGGAGAGGGTGATGCTATTCAGACCGACCCTGCTCTGGCCGGAGAGCAGATGCAGGAAACATACCCGGGAAAAGTGAACGTCGGGTTCGTCAACGATGGCTCCTACATGACCATCGATGGTTCCAATGATTACACATCTGACAACAC
Organism: Cyclobacteriaceae bacterium; assembly: GCA_039944535.1. Classification (GTDB taxonomy): domain Bacteria; phylum Bacteroidota; class Bacteroidia; order Cytophagales; family Cyclobacteriaceae; genus JAMZMI01. The sequence continues at coordinate 368,803 of JBDUYP010000004.1, read as the reverse complement.
CTTCAGTGCTTTTTATGTCGGCAAGACTGGCGATGTAGGGAGTGTAGCAGTGCTCTTTGGTGATTTTCGCGTAGATAACAACAATTGGAGCACCTGCTCCGGGTTTCGGTTTACCCGAAAGGGAAATGGTGATATGACGATTCAGTATGGCCGTCCCAATTACAAACAAATAGTACTGAATAATCTGCCTGAAAATGAGTTTTTCTTTTTTGGGTTTAGTGTGGATGCATCCGGTAATTACACTTATTTCGATAATACATCCAGTGTCATTCAAAGCGGCACTTTGGATGGGAGTATTTTTCAAAATGAAGACGATCATGTAATCAACCTTGCCAGACAAGCTGACGGGAACTATACATACTTCCATACCGAAATGGCGGAACTGATGATGTTTGGAGAGGCATTTAGTACAGCTGAGATGGAGGATGCGCAAGCCCGTTTATCTGCAGACTACCCTGAGGTGGTCTCATCGGATTTTGAGGTCTCCGAGGTTTATCCGGAAGACCGAACACATTTAGGCCTTTCTGAAAACTTGCGAGTCACCTTCAATCAGAATGTTGACATAAACTCCGCTTTGCCGAAAGTATATTTCAACAAGAGTCAAACTGAAGCACCCGGTAGCTGGACACTCACCGCATCAAACGAACTCACCTTTGACAATGGCGAGGATTGGCCTTATGCATCGCTGGTCACCATTGAGCTTGACGATAATTTGAAATCTACAGATGGAGTTGGTTTGGGTGTGGCCGCCCGATCGGAATATAACCTGATCGTGGTGTCTGAAACTACATTTGGCGCGGATACTGTAATTTTTTCACCCATGGCCACAGTAGATTTTCCACAGGCGGGTCATGAGTTGCCTATGTATCTGGTGTTGCCAGAAGATCGCACAGAAAAAGTGCCCGTACACATATGGGTGCATGGTGGCGGTTGGTCAGGGGGATCGTTGGCTTCATCAGCTGCCAGTTATTCACCACACGGCACATATCTCGCTGAAAATTTGGGTGTTGCCACATTGGGAATTTCCTATAGGTGTCAGGGATCAAACGGTTCATTTACATTAGCTATGGAGGACGTGGATGCGGCGTACCAGTGGGCTGTCGCCAATGCTGCTACTTACAACTTCGATATGACCAAAGTATTCTTTAGCGGAGGCTCAGCAGGATCTCCATTAGCGGCACTGGCTGCTCAGCGATATGATGCGGCTGTTGGGTTTATCGGGTTCAATGGCATGTATGATTTTGTGAATGATAACGGGAGCTGGGGCCAGGGAAATGGCTATGGACAAGAGGACCCAAGCGCGGAGGCTAATTCTCCAATATTTCAGTTAAGGGACGTTCCTCCGGCCACCATCATGATGCATGGTGATGCAGATACCACCATACCCTATACGCAGAGCACCTTGTTTGAAGATGCCATCAACAACAATGGAGGTATTGCCGAAACGGTCATCTATCCGGGAGAGGTTCATGCATTTTTCAACCTCAATCAACCCGAATATCAGGACGTATTGTTTGAAATGGCCAATTTCATTTCCGATGTGCTGGATGGTACCATTAGCACGCCAGAGCCTCGGGTCGCACGCTCGTTTGTGTCGCCATCGGGAGATGATGCCACCGGAGATGGGACAAAAGCATCTCCCTATGCAACTTTATCTAAAGCTTACTCAGAAGCTGTTTCGGGAGATACTATATTCATACAGGCAGGGACATATACTTACACCGGAGGCGGTTCTCTACTGAATGTTTCAAAGACCATCACGCTGATCGGAGAGGGTGCAGATGTCACCATTCTTCAAAATGGAACGCAACCTGTCTATGTTTCGGAATCCACACAAGGCAGATTTGCTTTGCTTACTACTGCAAATCAGAGCCTAACCATAGAAGGCCTAACCATTAGAAATTGTGGATGGTACGGCAGCAATATTGGAGGGGGCATTGTCAATATAACGCAAAGCAATGGAGGTCAAAGTGTTTTTACGGCACGAAAATGTAGGTTTGAAAGCGGTACAGCCAGATTTGGAGGTGCCGTGCAGGTTAGCGGAAGCGGCAATAACAAGGCGATCTTTGAGGATTGCTCTTTTGCAAACAATTACGCCATGCCGCAGATAACCAACGGGGCATACCCTCAATTGGGCAATTACGCCAGCGGTGTGATCCATGCCAGTTCCAATGGCTCGTTTGAAGTACATAACTGCGTATTTTATAACAATGGCACATTGGATAACCCATTAGGTCTTGCCACACCCGGAAATACAACCAATGGACGTGTAATCACTGCAAACAACAGTCAGGCGGACGCTTATGGAGTCATTACTAACAGTACATTCATAGACAATGTGGCGGTCGGAACGGATCCATCCACGGCAGCTCCTGCAATTAAGCACTTGATTTCTTCAGGCGAATTTAAATTCATAAACAACATTTTGGTGGACAATGTGGCAGATGGAAGTACTGCCGGCATAGACATGGACGTGACAGCTACTGATGCAAGTTTCTTTGAGGATTTTCAATCAAACTTAATCGGTAAAATCACTCTGGATGGCAGCATTACGCTAGACCCATCCAATTCTGTAAGTGCAGCGTTCACAAAGAGTTCTGCCGAAGTGCTCATAGATGGTGGCGACTCACCTAATATCGTCACCAATAGTTTCGGCGTGGAAACTGTAACGGCTACAGGTAGTCTGGTCTTAGGAGTGGGGCAGTATGGTTCTGATATAAAGCTAAAAGATATCAACGGAAATGCTCGGGGTGTCAATGTGGATCTGGGTGCAGTGCAAACATCTGATGCCGTCGCTTCAATTGAGCTGTCTGATCTGGCACAAACCTATGATGGAAACACCCACGAAACAGAAGTAACTACATACCCTGAAGGCCTTGACGTGGAGGTCACTTATGATGGATCTTCAGCCGAACCCACAGATGCAGGATCATATGATGTAGTAGCTACAATAGTAGCAAGTGATCCGGATTTTGGAGGAGAAAGTACTTCCGGCACTTTGATCATCAGCAAAGCTTCCCAGCAAATTGATTTTCCGGACATAGCAGTACAGAATATAATAGACACTAACACTTTTGAACTCACAGCTACAGGAGGGGGAAGTGGCAATCCTTTAGCATTCGCCAGTGCCGATACGGGCATTGCTACCGTATCCGGAAATACAGTCACATTGCTATCAGAAGGAGAAGTAATCATCACAGCTACGCAGGTAGGATCAGATAATTATGAAGCTGCTGATCCGAAAGATCAACTATTAACGATTGTCGAACTTTATAATTGGGATGGGGCTAACTGGAATAGCCAGTCAACGCCTCCGGAAAACAAGAACTTATCGTTTAGTGGAGATTGGACTTCAACAGAAAGCCTCATAGCCAAATCGGTTGAAATTGATGGTGACGCCACAGTGACCATTTCTGCTGAAACTGCCCTCACCGTAAACGAGGATATGAGCAACAATGGTTTGCTTATTCTAAAGTCTGGAGGATCGCTTCTTACTTATGGTAATGTATCAGGAAGTGATTATCAAATTGAAAGAAAAACCACATTTGGATCGAATACCGGTAGATATAGCATAGTAGGCGCTCCCGTACAAACTGCTTCGTTTGATGTGCTTGGGACAAATGCCATTGTGTTTACATATGACGAATCAGAAGCCTACGAAGTAGGCCAAAGCGACGGTTTGAAACGATTCAAGACTCCCGATGAACTGTCGATTGCAGCTATGGAAGTGGGGAAGGGGTATTTCAGTTCATTTACTGGCGACCTGGATGGTAAAGTGGTGTTTAATGGCACTCCCAATTTCGGAGATATAAATGTCGCCTTGACTTACACTGATCACACCATGACGGATGAGGAGCCGTATCAGGGCTTTAATTTGGTGTCCAATCCATACCCGGCAGCTATCAGTTTTGAGTCTTTTATGCAGGAAAACAGCGAAGCGGCTATTGCTGGCTCCATTTACATTTGGGATGACTATTCCTCTGATACTGGACGAGGGTTAAATACAGACTATTTGATTGTAAATGCAATGGGGAACACGGACAGTCGCGCTGAAGGAGAAACGAAATGGGATGGAATGATCCGAAGCGGTCAGGGCTTTTTTGTGAAATCTACTGCACCTACTTCGATCATTTTCAATGATAATATGCTCATGCCATCTAACAATGATGACGATGGTTTTTTCAGAGATACCATGACTATCAATTCGTACAAATTGAGTCTAAGTAATGAAGAGTCAAGTGTTGCCACCATAGTCGGATATGCACATGATGCCACAGCGGGCATGGATCGTGCGTATGATGCCGCCATATTGGGTTCAAAGAATTTTAAATTCTATTCGCTTCTGCAGAAAGAAGAAATTAGGCTGGCCATACAAGGGCTTCCTGAAGGCGATCCGTCTGAAGTTGCTTTAGGATATAGTGTGGGTGCCGCTGGAGATTACACAATCTCTTTAGTGGATTTTCAAGGCGATATTCCTGTTTCTGGAGTGATTTTGCATGACAAACTGAATGGAACGGACATAGATATTTCTAAAGGAGTCTATTCTTTTATTTCCTCAGTCGGTACGTTTGATGAGCGTTTCTCATTGCGTACGGCAAGTGTACTCAGTTTCAATGAGGAAGCGAGTAACAGCAGTCTATACGTTTCAGGGAAAAAGCTCTATTATCGTTTCCCAGAGACAGAAAACCATGAAGTTAAAGTCTTTAATATCTCAGGGCGTTTACTGTTTTCAACTCCTACCTTATCAGGTGAAGGGCAATATGACTTAGATCGCTTACCGGGAGGAATCTATCTCCTTCAAACAGCTAGCTATAGACAGAAAGTTATGGTAGCCGATTAGTGATTCAAGTATAATCGGATTTCTAACCGTCATTCGGGTTTCTGTAGTGAAGCGAAGGAATACCGGAATCTCATTACCCATATAGAAAATCGACTAATTTTCTTGTCGTTTAAGACCACCATGCAAAGCATGGCGGGAACGGAGGCCCTGCTATTCTTCAATTACCAATAATGTCGAAAATGATTCATCATATCATCGAAATAAAGAAATACAACGACATTAGCAATTAATATCAAAGCTATCTTCACCCATTTAATTATTCCCCTTTCATTTCCCCATTTTTCATATACTTTTCTTTCTTCCATCTTCTTGAAAAAAGAATTATCAACAACTGCTAAAAGTAGAAATACGATTGTACAAGGAATAACAATAATACCCTCACGGAAAAATCTCACATATTCCTCATAGCCTACTAACTCACACAACAACACCTTTAAGACTGTAAAGGAAACTAAACCTTGCAAGAGAAAAATCAACAAAATAGCTCTCTGATTTGCTATAAATTGAGAAATTCTAAAAAGTAAATAATAATACATCAACATATTTCAACCTTTAAAAGGGGTTAATATCTATTGTTCCGACACCATAACTTGCTGCTTGAGAATCAATATAGCCTTTGGCATGATCAGTTAGACTTTGGACCTCTAGCGCGCTTTTGTAAAGCGTGCTTCTCCTGCTTTTTGTGGGCACCAGCGACACGCTGGCGCCAGCTGGGGGTTAATTATGACTTTCACTCCTTATCCACTTATCAAGAGGAACCTGATATTCTTCAAAGGCTAATTGCTTGCATGTGCCAATGTCATTTTGCAGAAAATCCTTGATACAATTCCCTCCTTCATACACATAAAGATAAACCCCAACTTCTGGATAATCTTCCTCTATTTTGAATAGAAAGCCATCGTATTTTGCTTCAAAAACTTTAAAATTAATCGCTTCCATTTAATTATTCTGGATAAAGTCTGTGAACACCTTGTATAGCACCACTCTACTTACCATTGTTAAAAATTCCCTCTAGCGCGCTTTTGTAAAGCGTGCCTCTCGCTAGCTCCAGTAGATTTATCCGATTTACTGTTTCGTATAAATTTCAATTGCCCCGTTGGCACCTCGCGCTCCATATACAGAAGCTTCCTTCAGGACATTGACTCGTTCGATCATAAAGGGTGCAATGAAGCTAATGTCTTCTACGACCATTCCATCCACTACAAAAACTGGGCTTGGGTCCAAAGAAATAGTATTTACACCGTTTAATAGAACCTGAGCTCCTCCACCTGGAGCACCACTTCTTATGACTCTAACACCCGGAAGCTCCCGCTGCAACAGCTCGTAGATGTCTGCATACTGAGCGAATTTGTTGTTTTTGTTGGATAAGTTTTTTTTGGCGTACTCGTATTGGTCTGAAGTCAGGTAACCGCCTTTAAGGGCCTTTTCGGCATATTTCTCCTGAAGAATCAGGTTGATTTGGAGCGGGAAGGTGGTCTGCTTATTGACTTTTATCTTAAATGGAGAAAACCCATCTGCCGTGATAATTAGCATATCATTTCTATCAATTCTGAATGTAAAATGACCGTCGGCATCCGTGTTGATGCTTTTGTCTGATTTCTTAGCTAAAACCTTTACTCCAGTGAGCGGTATTTCCAGAAATGCGGTAACCTGTCCTGAGATTTCATAAGGTTCAGGAGCGGGGAGTGGCCCTAAGATCAAACCGAAGATAAAGGTGAGAATGGTGAATTTGAAAGGAAGCATCATTGTGAGGATTCTTTAGTTGCCTTTGTAAGTAATTTAAAGATTTTTTCAAATAACGATGGGTTTATGAAAGGTAGGGTAATGACAAAGAAGCCACCCTTGCGTGGGTGGCTTCTTTGAAGGTTTAATGAATTAGAAGACGACTACTGTAAGTTTTGTTTTCTGATCTGATGATCAGGTTGAATACGCCTTTTGATTGCGTTTTTAGAATGATTTGCTGTGAGTCAGATACCTTTCCTGATTGTACCAGCTGGCCTGCAGTGTTGAATATGTGGTAACTCAAATCATGGTTTAAAATCGGTAAGTTAAGCGAAAACCGCCCGTTTGAAGGGTTGGGAAATACTGCGAAATGAACTGTTTCATCGTTTGCCAAAACTTCTATGATCGTCAGGCTCCACTCGTCTGATATTTCCGATTCATCAGCCGCACTTGCAGTGATGGTAGTGGTTCCGGCTTCCAGTGCCATTACCAGACCCTGCTCATCGATAGATGCGATTTGCGCCTGGCTGCTCTCCCATATTATGGTGGTATTGGTAGCATTTTCCGGCAATACTTCTGCAGACATAGTATGCGAGGAGCCAGACTTCATCTCTGTCTCTCCGGATATTTTTATTGAAGCAACTAACAAGGGGGAAATGGTAAGATCAAACGTATCAGTGACGGCAGATTCGTCACTGGCTGTAGCAGTGATCGTTACATTTCCTACAGCTACAGCCGTTACATTTCCTGATTCATCTACAATGGCAATAGCTTCATTGCTAGAACTCCAGGTATGGGATTTATCGTTGGCGTTTTCTGGAAAAACAGAGGCAGTAAGGTTTTGGGTCCCGTGATGAATCATTTCACTTGCACCCTCTATCGATATCGTTGTTACCAGAAGAGGACCTACAGTGACAGTGAAACTGCCAGATACATCTGACCCGTCAGTAGTAGTTGCGGTGATTGTCGCTTCACCCAGAGCCACTCCAGTGACTGTGCCATTATCATCTACCGTAGCAATGTTCTCATCGCTTGACGACCAAATCAACCCTTTGTTGGTATTATGCGCAGGTAGAACCTCTGCGCTGAGGCTGGCAGACTTGGTTACTTGTATATCACTGCTACCTGAAATCGTCAAACTAGTTGCCATAACAACAGGGCTGGAATAGGCATCTCGAATTTTTAGACCATTGGCGCTTAGCGTACCATTGGATAGGTTGATATTCCTCCAATTATCATAAAAGACCAAGCCCTGAACTCCCGCTGCTACTGCCACTTCTAGACGTGTGCCAGTTCCATGTTTATCATTGAAATTGGTTTCAGAGTCCCAAACTGGCAAGTCGCCGGCCGCAGCAATAAACTCATCCCATTTATCGTGATTAAAGCCCAGATTGTGGGTAGTGGCTACTGAGATATAGTTTTTGATATCGGTGTTATTCAATGCTTCTATACCTGCCGGAATACCCCACGGGCATGGGCCAATCAGGTCGGCACCATTGAGGTTTCCATATAATGATGAATATATTTCATTGAATTGGGCTGCACTCCAGGCCCCATCTGGCACACCGTCTTCATTGAATGCATTGATCCAGTCACATTTGTATTGACTGGCAAAATCCTTAACACGGTTGATTAAAATCTGCGTTTTTTCCGGAATATCTTTTACGGTACAGAAAGGCTGATCAAACTTTTCACATGCGATTCGCCGACCCCCGGACCACTCAGCTGGATTAGCAAATATCTTAAACCCTTTGGCTACAGCTTGTTCGTAGAGGTAGTCGTACATTTCTTCATTGGGGTTGTGCCCATCACCGAATATGTTGATTCTGATTCCGATCATGTGTGCTTGTCGCATTCCTAGCAAGAGGTAGTCCACCTGACTTTTGGATGTGAGCAAGTTGCGGATTTGAGCTTGTTTCAAATCTCCTACTACAGTTTCCAGATTATTGAGATAAACGAATTCTTCCTGAACCTCTTGCCATCTCACATCTATCAGTGCCTCATGCAGGTTTTCGGCCATTTGAGCAATGGCCTGTACATCACTTGCTGTTTCAATTATGCCATTGGCCTTGCTCAGCGAGTCGGTCAGTTGATCAATTGCTGCTGTTGGGTATTGTCCGGGTTCACTGCCAGTTTGCGCTGCGCTAAGAAATTCATCTACCTTATTGGCCATGGCTTGTAGCTCAATGGTGTTTACCGGTTCGCTGTAGATTAATGTGCCACCCGATTCCACATTGATCTCGCCTCTTTTGTGAATTACTGAAGTGACTTCCACAGTAATGCCGTCTGGAATAGTGACAGTCACTCCTGAAGGAATATGAGCGCTGCGGATGGACAGGTCGGAGGAAAAGGTGTAGTCCGCAGTAAAATAAAGTGATTGATTCGCTTGAGGTGTGCCTGAAGTCCACTGCCCGTCCATAAGGATGTTGTCAGGAATGGCTACTGAAAATATGTTTCCATCCTGATCAGAAAAGTACGCAAAATTATATGTGACAGCCAGTCCTTCTCTGGTGCCGGATGCATACCCGTTGTATTCATCTGCATTGTTTAGTGCCACCACATTGGTGCCATCTGTGTAATAGATTTGTGTAGAAGTGCCATCATAAGCACTGAAGACAAAGCCTGTGCGAGCCGGCGTGATTGTTTTGATGTTATAAGCTGAGGAAGGGGACATAGAGGCACCTTCGTCGTTTATATCTACAAGCTTCTTTGTTCCAGAAATGGAGCCATCGGAAATGAAGGGTTCATAACCATCTCCATCATCAGCAATAAACATCATGAGATTGCCATTGGATACAAAATCAGTAGGTGAGGAGCTGCCGTTGGTGTTTAAGTCTATTTTGGTTGGTGATCCACCATCGGTATATAGGTACAATTCTGTATCACCTGAATCGTCATGGGCATAAAGTACATAATTATCTGCTCCACCAATGGCCTCATTATCTGCAATACTGACACCATCTATTAGTCCAGTACCTTCGGCAGTGCCGTCAGAGGAGAAAAGCTGATCCTTGTAAAAAAACACCACCTTGTTTCCGTATGCTTTGGCAAGAGGCCAGTTTACGGCATGCGTTTCATCCGGATCGCTGTTGTCAACATCGGTTAGTTGCGTGAGTGTTTCGTTGGTGTCGTCCCAGGCAAAGTACTCTTCATCAGTTGTTGATCTTTTGGCCTTTACGAGTATTTTGTTGTCTCCGAAAGGAGTCATTTGCACCTGGTAAATGTTTTTATTGATAAGATCCACTTCATCTCCTTCAACAAGGTTAAACGGGCGGGTGACTGTAGTGAGATCGTTTGAGAGGCGAATGAAATCACGTCCTGCTGCGTCAGGGTCAAATCTCCCTGATCCGAAATAAGCTCCTCCGCTCGCTTGGGTGAAAATCCTGGGCCAGTTATCGCCGGTGCTATAATAATCTAAATGGAAGGCGTCTGAGGTGGTAACAAAGGTTAAATCCGAAGCTTCGGAAGTCAATGTGCCTCTCCCGAAAACCACATTTCCTGCTCTTTCTTCTTCTGTAAATGCGGTATAAGTTTCACTGCTAATTGAAAGATTCTCAAGGTTGACAAAGTAGAATGTAGAACCGGAACCTCTAAAAACCAGTTTAGAGTCGTCGGGTTCAGGGACGATGTACGATACAGTGCCTGAAGAGGTGGATTGATCTGCGATCTTTTGTTGTGCCAGAGTTACCGCAGAGTATAGAATAGTGATGAGTAAAAGTGTTTTTTTCATAGTTCTAAACCTTAGAGGATTGATTTTTAAGAAATGGAGAGATTTAAGGGTGATAGGGGTAAAAAAACAGCCAATCAAAACTTGATTGGCTGCTATTAAGTCCTAACTCTACAAGACTATTTTCTCATGTCTCTTATTTTCTTGATGCCATAGATGCCACCTGCAGCTAGAAGAGCTGACAGGCCTCCATCTATTGGTGTAGCAGGAGGGGCTCCTTGTGCCATAGCGGGAACAATTGCCACCAAAATCATAAGTACGGATAATATTATATATGAAGTTTTCATGTTCTTTAGGTTTGAATTAAAATTTGAATTTTCTGGTGAAGGTTCCGTCTGTGGTGACGATTCTAACTATGTTGATTCCTGTAGCGTGAATAGTCACTTCTAATGATTGAACATCTCTGTTCAGCACATTGCTCTTCGAAAGCACTCTTCCTGAAAAGTCATAAACAGCATAAGCTGAAACATCAGTAGCAGTAGCAAAATCAACGGTAAGAGTTTCATTGCTGTATCTGTAAGTCGGTCTATTGGTAAGTGAGCTTGTTGAAAGAACGGCAGACTCTCTGTATGCAAGCGTAAACCTGTTTTGGTCAGAGCCAGCAACAGCACTAAAATCAAAAGCGTCAACTTCACTTAGATCGTATTCTATGCCGCTGGCATGGTCTGTAAGTATGAACGTCATACCTTCTTCCAATCCGCTCAAATCCACAACAGAAAGCGTCAGATTAGCTCCAGAAGTCAGGTCAAAACCAAGCTCTGTGCTAATGCCGTTCTGAACGGGTAGTCCCTGGATGGCATATTTACTATCGTTGATGATACTGTAGAAAGCAACATCAGGGTTGCCTATTAGTTTTGAGGCATCATATAACCTGTCCACACCCTCAGTAGCATCCTCTCTCAATCCAATAAGCAACTCGTTGTACAGTCCTGCTTCATTCGAGATTGCCAACTTGACATTAAGACCCACAGTCTCCGCTTGTCTAAAGAAATTGCCGTCTGTGTTGTTTCCAGCATCTCTCATGTCCTCTGAGAAAGTGACGCTTGATGTCCCTTCTGCGAGCAGTTTTACAAAGAAGCCCTGCATGGAGCCTATATAACCGTCAAATTCTGAAGAACTGTTCGGTCCACTTTGGTCAGTCATTCCCAATGAAGACACAATAAGGTAGTCGTCATTTGTACCCTGAGTTCCGTTGTTTTTATCGTCCCACAAGTATATCGCACCTTCTAAATCAGTATTGGCAGTTATAAAATCCTGAGCGTTGATGGCGGCAGGGTAAGGGTTGCTCATCAGGTTCCATCCCTGATTGATAGCCGTACCCGCGCTATAAGTCAGCCCATCTACGGTTATGTCTCCATTGTTAGGTGTTCCGGTAAAAGAAATCACACTTTGACCAGCTTGAGCATATCCAACACCCGGTACAAGCTCAGTAGCTGTAGCATCTACCCATCGGTCGCCACCTGTAGCGCTGTAGGTCTGTGTCTCATCGTAAGCGTAAACAGGAGAACCCAGGTTAGCTCCGGTTACAGTGGCATCTGCCTCTATAGGTGACCCTACGAAGCTATATCCGAAAGGAGATCCGTTTGTGTTTCTCAGCATTTCTACATCATTGCCGATAATATACTCGCCATCATAAGTAATGAGGCTCGCTCCTGATTCGATTGTAATGGCTCCTTCATTAAAGATATCACCCATAACCGTGAGCGTAGATCCTGATTCTACAGTTATGGAAGCTCCACTTGCTACCTCCAGGTTTTGGATTTCCAAAGTCGATGATGAACCTACAGTTAAGTCTCCTTCTACTACGGCATTAGTAGAAGATGTAGGTGTTCCCATATCCCAGCTGGAAGTGTAAGTTGTAGTTCCTGTAACGGGTATGCTGAGCTCGAAAAGCTCGTTGCTGTCATCGGCAAAGTAAGCTCTCGAGCCGATTGCCGTAAGTGCCTTTACGCCGTTGTGAAGGCTCACATCAGAAATAAGAAAAGTACCTGGAGTTGTACCATCTGTGAAATAAACTCCTTCGTCAGTACCGTCGGTAGCCCAAAAAATAGCACCACCATCAATAGGCCACATGCCAGTTATCGCACTGCCACTGGTTCCAGAGTTGATGTCCATAATCATGGATGTACCTCCTGGCGTTCCGTCGCTCACCCAAAGTTCTTGTCCTGCTGTACCTGTGATCTCATCGTTGGCTTCAAATACAAACTGCGTATCAGAGACAGGTGCCATTGAGGCTATATTTCCATTTGCAAATGAGTCATTGTTCGTTGTGGAAAAAAGTTTAACCAATTCAATGCTTGATCCATTGCTGCGAAATAGTGCAAGTCCGGTACCATCACTTTGAGGGCCTGCGAAATAGCCATAGCCATTTTGCGCAAAACCGAATTGGGCGTTATAACCTATTTGAGTATCGAACTTTGCTCCTGTTGAACCGGAAATATGGTCTGCTACATTTTGCACAGAACTCCCGTCATACTTATAAAGCTCCACACCTAAGTCATCCGTAGCACTTGTTGCAATAAACAAGACCAATGATTCACTCAAACTCATAAAAGGCTCGTCTTGTGTGTTGGCATCAGAACCTAGAGAAGTATTATTGTTAATGTCTCCATCGGCCAGATATGGCACATGAAGGTTGTTGGTAGATTCTCTGATCCCAAGAAACACGCCATCTCCGAAAGGGGCTACTCTTTTAAAGTTGCCATTGCCAAGATCGGCTGCTTCGGCGTTCAAGTCAGTTGCTTGTTGGCCTATTCCAGTTTCTATATTGTAAGACCAGATTTTTCTGGCGCTATTTCCGCTTTTAACAGTTCCATTTTCATCTCTTTTAGCCACTTGATAAATGACTCCATTGTGAAAGAAATTAGCTTCTCCTTGTTGGGAGTAGTTAATCAGAATTTCAAAATTCTCTCCATCTGTCCACATCATTCCCTGACCAGTGCCTCCACCTATGTCATTGGCTCTGGATATAGCGAAATCTCCATAAGATGTCAAATTGACAATATCACGGAGATCGCTGTGATAGTTGGTTTGTGTGTGGGTAGCTGGATCATATGTTACAAGACCTTGATCCGTACCTCCGGCAGAATATTTCCAGGCTATCTTGCCATTTACAGTGATCAACTGCGCTGTGTAAGGTGTTGTGTTGCTAAGTTGGGTCTGAGCCTCCGCTGAACCAAACCAGAGCGTTAGCGTTCCCCACATGGCAACATTTAAATAAGTAATGAATTTTTTCATAGTAACGAATTTGTTGTTTGTTCAAAGTAAGGTCAATGGGAGTGGGGTGGTCAGGTGTAAAATGTTCAATTATGGTGGGGTAAAATGTTCGTTTTTTGATGATTTTGTAATATTTGAGCTTTTTTTGACTGATTTATGTGGGTTTTATTCGTTTAATCAGGGGGAGGGAGTTGTGGAGGTTTTTAGGTGGATAGTTAATTCGTGTGTATTGGTTTTATGGAAGTTTTGTACTGGTAGATAGGCCACAAGGAAATAGTATCAAAAAACGGCATAATTGGTGTTTTTTAATCCTGTAGCTCCAGACAAATGCAGTCCGTTTCTGGTGAATTTTGTACGCTCATATGCGTACAGAATTTATATAAGATCATTGACCGGCATTGATTATAGTCCAGTTCATATACAGTGCTCAGCTTCACTGAGTATAGCCCACCTTTGCTTAGTGCTTAAGATCTCTAAGCAGTATTACAGCAACTCAACCAATAGTGAAGTGATGTTTGGGCCGCTTTCGCCTGTGGTTCTCAGTTCTATGTAGTTGGCGCCAGCTTTAAGCTTACATTTGGTGGTTACCCGAGCCCATTTGGCATTCCATGCACCTGTTGATTTGAACCTTATGGTTTTTACGAGTTGGTCGTTTACATACAAATCCATCGGTCGTTCTGATTGGTTGTCCGCCGTGGCATATGAAAATGTAAGTAGAAACTGGCTAGCATCTCCATCGTTTTCCTGATACCATTGAATGGATCCCTCTTGTCCAGCAAAGTCGGCATAGCTTATGCCTTTTGCGCTCACTATACGAGCTCCGGCGATGGTTGCATCTTTGCTAGACATGGCAGAATTATTGGATAAAGCACCTATTGATTGGTTGTCTCCCCAGTGCAAACCCAGGTTTTGGTCGAATCGCTCATGCATTGCCAATATGGTTTCACCTTTCCGTACTGCGATGGCTTTCACGGTAGTGCCAGGCTCTATCTCAAAAGCATCTACATAGGGTATGCTTTGCTCTGTTGGTGTGCTGCCATCCAGGGTGTAGTAGATGTTAGCTTCAGGGTGTTGAGACTGACCACTGAGGTCGATACTTTTCACAGCGATAGAAATCTCATTTGAAGTCATCAGGTTTTTCTCACCAAGGATGCTTCCCACAGTAAGTAAAACCGGCTCGTTTGGATTAGTCAGTTTTAAGAATGCCCGAGAAAGTCCCATGAAGGCTTTCTTCTTTTGGACGTTGACATATCCGGTTGTATCTACCGGGTCACCGTTTTCCAAGGAAACGAATCTCGCAGGCCCCTGAATGTGGTAGAATAGCTGATTCTCGCCATATGGATACATTGTTCCTGCACTGTCGGTAATCGTTGTGGTTACTATGGCGTTGTTGGCTTCACCGGGTCTTATATCAAGGTTTTCCAGCGTAAGCGAAATATCGGCAGGTGTTTTGGAAGTCTTGATTTCGGATTCTGCCACTGCTTCACCGTTGATGTAACCTTTCGCCGTGAGCGTACCAGGTTTCCAGGGCACCATCCACTCACATTGCATTTCTTCTGCTACTTTACCAGGGATGTCTTTGCCAAGTGATTGCCCGTCCAAAAACAGCTCAACTTCATCACAGTTGGAGTAAACCCACACCGGGATTTCAGTTCCTTTTGCCATTATTGGGTGAGTCCAGTGGGGAAGTATGTGCACCATGGGTTCTTCGGTCCACTGACTTTGATAAAAGTAAAAGAGGTCTTTTTCAAATCCAGCCACATCAATGGCACCACTCATAAACAGCCTAAACGGCCACCCGCCATGAACATAGCCGGCTTCTCCATAGTAGTCAAATCCGGTCCAGCGGAAATGTCCGCTAAACCACGGGAGGTCACGCATGAGCTCCCAGTTTTTACGTGCGCTGATGCGCACTGTTCCATTGTCGTATGAGGAGTTGAAATGCTGCTTGCCGTTGGCCCAATTGCTCGAAGCGCTCCATTCATATTCGAAAATTTCCTCGTCTGTCAGGTCAGGGATTTCAAAAACTACTTTTTCATTGTATCCGTCCCTATACCAAGTTTTGGATCTGTAATAGCCTCTGGTTTGCCAAGTGTGCGGAGCTTCTGTAGAAACAAAAGGTTTGTTGGGGCGCTCTTTGGTAAAAAATGTTTTCTTCTCGCTACCACCATTTACTCCAAATACATCCATAAAATCGCTGGAACTGTGTCCGGAAGTGACGGGTTTGGTTGGGTCTAGTTGATGGCAAAGCTCTACGAGCTGCTTTGCTATTTCTCCTTTGGTTTCATTACCAACACTGTAAATGATGATGGACGGGTGATTGCGATTGCTGGTGAGCCATTCGGTCATGTCTCTTTCCCACCACTCATCAAAGGCCTGCTTACCATAGTCTTCCGGAGCTTTTCTTTTCCACCCGTCAAAGATCTCATCCATGACCATGATGCCCAGTTCGTCGCAGAGATCATAAAACATAGGAGGGGCGGGGTTGTGCGCTGTTCTGATGGCATTGACACCCATTTCTTTGAGCAATTTGAGTTTCCAGCGGAGTAGAGGTTTTGTCCATGCGCCACCAACGGGTCCACCTTCGTAATGCTCACTCACACCTATTAGTTTCGTTACTTTTCCGTTTAGGCTAAACCCAGTTTCGGTATCCCATAAGATTGTGCGAATACCGAAATTGGTTGTCACCTCATCTATGGTTTTTCCCTTTTGGATAAGTTTGGATTTAATGATATACAAACGGGGTGAATCCGGACTCCAAAGCTCAGGGTTAGGTACATTCAAATTGCTTTCAAATTGCTGTGCTGCGCCCGTTTTCCAATTGATTGATTTGGTTGTTCGGGATACGAGCTTGCCATTTGGGTCAATAATTGATGTTTCTAAATCAGCTTTGCCTTTTGGCTTTCCCTGATTTTCCAAAGAAGTCATAATATCAACTTGTGCGCTACCAGCTTCCGTCAGTTTGGAGGTAGCATATACTCCGTTTGGAGTGATGTATTGGTTCTCTGTGATCACTAAACGTACAGGAGCGTAAATACCGGCAGGATGGTACCATCGAGCGGATGGCTCCAGCGTATTGTCCACTTTCACTGAGAGTGTGTTATTTCCTACTTTCAAAAATTCCGAGAGGTCATATCTAAACCTGACATAACCATAGGGTCTTTTGCCGAGGTAATGTCCGTTGACCCAAACCTCACTGTTCATATAGACCCCATCAAACTCTATATAAATGCGTTTGCCTTTCCAACCCGCAGGCATCTCAATGTCTTTTCTATACCATCCAATACCGCCGCTGAAATAACCGCCATTGGCTTTTTGAGCACCGTCTTTTGATATCCCGTTTTCAAAAGACCAGTCATGTGGAATGTCAACGTTTGACCATTGCACATCGTTGAATTCAACACGAGAGGCTAGCGAATCATCAGAAAGTGAGAACTTCCAGGCATCATTCAGTGGCTTTTCAAGTCGCTGGGATATTAGGGTCGTGACCGAAAAAAGGATTATTAATGTGCTGAGTATAGAATGAGTAAGCTTCATTTTAAATTGATATTGAGACTAAAATAAAGGTCTGCAAAAGAGCAGACCTTTATTTATGTTTTTATGAATTTCGAATTACCGAATGGGATGGTTAATTACTTAAGAATTACTTTCTCAATTGTACTGATGCCATCCACCTCGATTGTAAGGAAATAAATTCCTTTTTTGTAGTTCGATATGTCGAAAGTATAATTTGATTTTATCTCTCCCTCTACAAGTGTATGACCTGAGAGATCAACCAACTTAAAACTCCCTCTATCTCCACTGCTTGGGATTTCCAATGTAAGTTGTCCAAATGTTGGGTTAGGGAAAATACTTACAGATGATTTTAGATCTCCCAAAGCCAAAGGTATCGGTTCGATCTCTATCTGGAAGCTAGAACTTACCTCTGAGCCATCGTTTGCTGTGGCAGTGATGTCAGCAGTTCCAGCTGCTATGGCAGTTACCAGACCAGTCTCATCTACAGTAGCGATGAGCGCATCACTTGTTGACCATGAAACGGTGGCGTCCGTTGCGTTGGTTGGTGATGCTGTGAATGATAGCGTCTGTGTTTCCTCTACAGTCATTGTGTTTTCACCAGTGATTTCTATGGCTGTTACCAGCACCGGTTGAACTTCGATAGAAAGGGTGCCTGTCGTCTCTGAGTCGTCATTGGCTGTTGCCGTAATGGTCACTGTGCCTACACTAATCGCAGTAACAGTTCCAGTATTGTCAACGGTGGCAATGTTGTCATCACTACTTGACCATGTTACGGATGCATCCGTAGCATTTTCAGGACTTACACTAGCGCTAAGTGTCTGTGTGTCACCCTCGATCATAGCGCTTTCTCCGGAGATCGTGATTTCTGATATCAGAAGAGGAGACACTGTGATTTGCAAAGATCCGGATACTTCCGATCCGTCATTGGCCGTGGCAGTAATAGTGACCTGACCTACAGCTATAGCAGTAACTATTCCTGTTTCATCTACAGTAGCGATGCTTTCGTCACTGCTTGACCATGTCACGGAAACGTCTGTGGCATTGTCAGGATTAACGTCGGCTACCAATGTTTGACTGGATGTGTCAATCATGCTTGTTTCTCCAACTACGGTGATTTCTGATACCAGTAGAGGCGACACTGTAATTGTTATTGAGCTACTTACTTCAGAGGCATCATTGGCTGTGGCTGTAATAACAACTTCTCCCGGAGCAATTGCATTAACTACTCCTGTGTTGTCCACGGTAGCCACGGCAGTATTGCTGCTGGACCAACTGACGCTGGCATCTGTTGCTGCCGCTGGATTTATGTCCACTGATAGTGTCTGATTCGAAGCATCGATCATTGAAGTCTCACCGATTATTGATATTTCTGATAGCAATAAAGGAGCTACAGTGATTTCTAATGAACTGCTAATGCCTGAATCATCATTGGCAGTTGCTGTAATAGTAGCGGTTCCAACGGCATTGGCTGTGACAACTCCCGTTGTGCTCACGGATAAGATAGAGGCATCAGAAGTACTCCAGCTCAATGAAGCATCAGTCGCTTTTACCGGGGTGACGATAGAAACGATCGATTGACTTTCTCCATCGATCATATTGGTTTCTCCACTTAACTCGATTTCATCAACCAGTAGGGGTGCAACTGCAATCGGGAAAGAACCTACAACTTGATCCGCATCGTTAGATGTCGCAGTTATAATCACATTTCCCGGAGCAATAGCAGTGACTTTTCCTGTTGCCGATACGGTGGCAATGTCTAGATCACTAGAAGCCCATGTTACTGTTTGGTCTGTGGCATGGGCTGGGAAAAGACTCACTTCCAGAGTTTGAATGTCCTCAGCGATCATGTTTAAATCTCCAGAGAGTGTCACGTTTGAGACCAATAGTGGAGCAACTGTAATTTCAAATGAATCAGAGACTTCAGATCCGTCTGTAGCAGTAGCCGTAATGGAGGTAGTTCCTACACCTGTTGCGGTAACTTCTCCGGTAGAAGGGTTCACAGAGAGTATTTCGTTGTTTTCTGAGGACCAGGTTACTTCTTTGTTCGTGGCGTTTTCGGGAAGGACTGTTGCCTCCATTGTTTGCACGTCATTGTCGATCATCTGAGCATTACCAGTAATCGAAATAGAACTCACAGCCAAAAAACCTCTGGTCACGATGATCTCAATAGAACCGACAGTGGCAGACCCATCCAGGGCGGTTGCATTAATAGTTACAGTTCCTTCACTTAATGCAGTTACCAGGCCTTCAGAACTTACCGATGCAATAGCATTATCGGATGATGACCAGGATACATCCTGGTTCGTAGCATTTTCTGGATTGAACGAAGTGGTTAAAGTTTGAGTGATTTGTGCACTATTAAGATCCATTACAGTCACACCGGACACAAATATTTCTTCAGCAAGTAATGGGTTTACCGTAATGGTCATAGTACCGAAAACGTCCGATCCATCTGTGGAGGATGCAGTAATGGTTGCCTGGCCGACTGCTTCCGCTGTGACAAGACCACTCGTTGCGTCTATGGTTAAGATTGAGGTGTCGTCAGACTCCCAAGTCACTTCCTGGTTGGTTGTGTTTTCAGGCTCGAACGTAGCTGTAAGTGTCTGAGACGAACCATCTAACATGGAGGTTTCGCCAACAATAGTTAGTTCTTCTGCAAGAATAGGGTCAATGGTTATAGATATTTCATCCGAAATATCGGTACCGTCGGTGGATGTGGCGGTAATGACAACATCACCTAAAGCGAGAGCAGAAACGACTCCATTTAAATCTACAGTAGCTATTTCAGGGTTGCTGCTCGACCATTCTAGGTCGGCGTTGGTAGCATCTTCAGGCGACACCACTGCATCAAGCAATTGTGTTGACCCAAGAAGCATAGGAGAATCACCAGAGACAGATACATTGGTGACGAATGTATCGCCAATTTTAATATCAAATGTGCCAGTGACACCTGAGCCATCTACTGCTGTGACAGTAATCTGTATGTCACCATGGTCAATTGCTGTAACCACTCCGTTTTCATCTACTGTGGCTTTTGATTCGTCAGATGAGGTCCAATAAACCCTTGAGTCTCGTGGATTTAAAGGGGTAAGTGTTGCTGTCAATGTAGTGGTGTTTTCCAAATCAACCTGCGTATTACCAGTGATGGTTATGGCGGTTATCAGATCAGTATTCTCTTCAATATATTTTTCCCTTCCTGCGATACCACCAGCATTGATATCTCCCGTTTCCAGGTCAATATTTGACCAGTTGTTATAATAAACCAGGCCATCTACACCTGCATCTATAGCAGCTACCATTCTTGATTCTTCAGTAGTACCATTGCCATCATAATCCTTTGGGTTATCTGTGGCCTCTGAGTCCCATACAGGAAGCCCTTTGGCATCAGCTAGTGCAATGAAGTCATCCCATTTGTCATGCTGAAACTGAAGGTTGTGACATGTAGCAACAGAGATGTAGTCCCGGATATCGGTGCTGTTATAAGCATTAATTCCGGCCGCAAGGTTGTGATTGTCACCGCCGACTATCGTTGCGCCATTTACATTGCCTACTAGTCCGCTGTAAATGCTCGTGACTTGAGAGGAGTTAAAACAACCGCCACCTGCGCCAATACAATCTTCATTAAAAGGGCTGATGTAGTCTACCTGATATTCTGCTGCGAACTCAATGATGCGATCTCTTAATCTATTCGATTTAATTAAAACCCCATTTACTTCGTCTCCCAATTCATCAAGATTGTTGTTGGCTATTCTTCTACCACCGCCAAACTCTGCAGGGTTAGCAAATATTTTGAACCCATGCGCTTTTGCCTCAGTATATAAGTAGTCGTAAATCTCCTTGTTGGGGTTGAGTGTTTCTGTATCACCTGGAGCCTCTCCAAAAATGTCAATTCTTATACCATCTACTTGCATGTTTCTCATTCCGATCAGAAGGAAGTCAATTTCATCTGTCGTGGCGATTGAGTTTTTGATTTGGGCTTGTTTCATATCTCCCAATACTACCTGAAGGTTGTTTTTGTACTTCTTTACAGGTTGAATTTGTGCCCATAGTACTTCTTTATAATACTCATGCAGATTGTCGGCCATGGTTTCAACCTCAGTTTGGCTTTGAGGATCCTGCATTATAGCGTTGGCTTTGTTCAATGAGTCTGTAAGTTGGGAAATCATTTCATCAGGATATTGCCCTACCTCAAAACCTGCTTCGGCTGTGGATAAGAAAGTTTCAACTTTTGAAGCAATAGGTGAGAGGTTTATCAATGAAATGGGCTCGATCCATACCAATGTGCCTCCATCTTCCACTACGGTTCCTTTGTTATAAAATTCACCATCAATGGTTAAAGTTGCTCCATTGTTGATAGTCAGTGTAACACCAGCAGGTAGGTGAACACTGCTAGCAGTCATGTCTGAAGACACGGTGAAATCTGCATTGATATAAATCGACTGGTCTGCCAGGGGAGCTCCTTCTGACCAATCTGTTCCGTCATAGATATTGTCCGGAATTGCCACCTGAAAAACATCTTTATCTTCGTCTGTAAAGTAGAGATAGTCTTCTGTAGTAGTCATTGAATGAGCCTGGCTAGTAAAAAGGCCAAGATACTCCTCGCCGTTGTTTAGCGTGATGAGGTTTTGACCATCTGTGAAATAGACATATGAGTTGGTGCCATCAGAAGCACCAAAAGCAAAGCCATTTCCTACGACGATACTTGTGTTTCTATCATAATTGGTAGCAGGTTCTAAAGAACCGCCAGAAGTGTTGATATCCATCAATACTTTTGTTCCAGCTACTGTTCCATCGGAGATGTGAGGCTCATATCCATCTCCTGTATTAGCTACAAAAAATACATACTCACCATTTCTGCGAAAATCTCTTGGATCCGAGCTTCCAGAAGGGTTTAAGTCAACTTTGACCGGTGCGCCACCGTCTGTATAGATATAAGGTTCTAAATCCCCATCGGGAGCATTTCCAAATATGGCAAAGTCATCACCTCCGCCAATTCCATGCAGGTGCATACCACTTGCATCAGCAATCTCTGTTGTTCCTTCGGCTGTGCCGTCGCTCGTGTAAAGCTTGTCGTAGTAGAAGAAAATCACCTTGTTGCCATAGGCTTTCCCGAGCGGCCACTGAGCCGTTGAAGATGCATCTGCGTTGCTATTGTCTACATCTGTAATTTGAATAGAAGTTTGATCTGTATCATCCCAAACAAAGTACTCCTCGTCTGAGGCCGTGCGTTTCGCTTTTACCAATATTTTATCATCTGCAAATGGTACCATTTGCACTTGATAGAGGTTCTTGTTGATGAGATCTACACCACCACCTTCTACATTGTTGAAAGGTCTGGTGACTGTGCTTAAGTCTGGAGAAACCCGAATAAAATCCCGCCCAGCGTTATCTGGATCAAACTTGCCGGAACCAAAGTACGCTCCATTTCCTGTTTGGCTCCAAATTCTTGGGAAGTTGGCTGCTGTGGTGTAATAGTCCAGCAAAGTCACTCCGTCAGTGGTAGCGTAGATCAGTTCGTCTACGTCTGTTGATTCTACCTTTCCACGTCCGAAAATCACATTGCCGACTTTCTCAACTTCGGTAAATTGAGAAGCGTTGGTTGATGTTGTCGTGTAATTTGGGATGTCGATAAAAAAGAATTGCGTCCCATTTCCCAGGTAGGTCATTTTGGTATCATCATCTGATACGATCATATAAGAAGGACCATTACTAGGGGAGTTTGCCGAGGCGCTATTATCCACTAGTTTTTTCTGCGCACAAAGGACAGTAGTTAATAATAGAAGTGCAATGGTAAAAATACGTGTCATTGGATTCTGAATTTAAAGGGTTTCGTTCTGCTTGTATTTTTTGTGATTTTCGTCGTTAATGGCTCTCTTCAATATGAAAAAGTCAAAACTCTTACTATTAAAGATTCATTGAGTTTCAAAATTCAAAATATATGGATGATTGGTTAAGGGAGAATTAGGTCAGAAGAAGGGGTGTAATGGTTCGCAAGTGTTTACACAGCCGCCTTTATGGGTGTGTGGTGATAAAGGCGCGGTTGTTGGTTTTTGTGTGTTTACAAATACTTTAAACTCATTCAATGCAAAATGAGAGGGGAGTAAGTGATCAGAATGATTGTTGGTTTTGATCAGACCATTCAAAAAAGCTAGTTTTAATTCGAGACAAAAAACATACTTGACTTACTACCTAACGAAGCAACAATACCCAGACAGTTTTGCCTCTTTACCTGCGGTCAATTGGATGGGGTAGTTGCTTTGAAAATGCCGGGTTCAAATTATCGGAGAGTGTAAGCTGCATGTTGTTTTTCTGAAGGCTAATAAAACTGTTCAAAATATCAAATCATGAAAAAGTTGCTGATTATTCTAGTTGTGATTACTGCTGGATTGCCCGCCCTTTCACAAAAGAAAATATGGTCAGAAACACCAGAAGAGAAGGAGGAAAGACTTGCCTGGTGGACGCATGACCGATTTGGAATGTTTATCCATTGGGGGCTTTATGCTCAGGCTGCTCGACACGAGTGGGTGAAAAAACGAGAAAAGATGACCAATGAGGAATATGAAAAATACTTTGAGATATTCAATCCGGATTTGTTTGATCCTGTTGACTGGGCCAAAAAAGCCAAGGCCGCTGGTATGAAATACGCAGTGATCACTACCAGGCATCATGAAGGGTTTAGCATGTTTTCGTCAAAATATAGTGATTATGATGTGATGGCCACACCTTATGGTAAGGACATCATAAAAGAATGGGTGGATGCTTTCAAGGCTGAAGGGTTAAAAATTGGATTTTACTATTCGTTGATTGACTGGCACCATCCTGATTTTCCGATAGATACGAGACACCCCCAGCGGCCCTCTTCAGAAGAGGAATACGAGGAGTTGAACAAAGATCGTGACATGGGTTTGTATAGAAAATACATGAAAGATCAGGTGAGAGAGCTGTTGACCAATTATGGTCAGGTGGATATTTTGTGGCTTGATTTTTCATATCCGGGAAAATATGGAAAGGATAGAGAAGACTGGGGGTCTGTGGAGTTGCTCAAAATGGTGCGTAAGCTGCAGCCAGGCATTATTGTGAATGATCGATTGGATCTGAAAGATTATGATGGAGGTTGGGACTTTACTACACCGGAGCAGTTTAAAGTAGCCAAATGGCCAGAAGAAAACGGAGTGAAAGTTCCGTGGGAAACATGTCAGACATTTTCGGGTTCATGGGGATATTATAGAGACGAGCATACCTGGAAAGACAATAAGCAGTTACTGGTTCTACTGATAGAGTCTGTGAGCAAAGGAGGTAATTTATTGCTCAATGTTGGCCCCACTGCCAGGGGCGTGTTTGATTATCGTGCAGACGAGGCTCTGGCAAACATGGGAGACTGGATGAGGCTTAATGATCGATCGATTTACGGTTGTACACAAGCACCGGAAGGTTTTGAAGCTCCAGATAACACCTTGCTTACTTACAATGCGGAAACCAATAGGCTTTATGTCCACTTACTGGATTATCCGATGAAGAATTTTCTCATGCCGGGTTTCAATGGGAAAGTGAAATATGCTCAGTTTTTGCATGATGCTTCGGAGATCAAAATGGGCAAAGTGCATGGCGCCTGGGGGAAAGACAAATCAGATGAGCGTGATCTCAACCTTCTACTTCCGATTAACAAACCGAACGTAGAAATACCTGTTATTGAAATATATCTTCAGAATCAGGAGTGATAGTAGAAGTATAGAGGTGTTATAAAAAAAGAGGATGTCTCAACGAAACATCCTCTTTTTTGTGATGTTATTCAAAGTAAACCCGCCGGTTTATGGTATTGGTTCCTTGTGTCAGTTTCAGAATGAACAACCCTTTTAGGTTTTGATCAAATTGTAGTTCCACAGCATCTGCCGAATCAAACGTCTGTTCTGATATTTTTCGTCCATCAAGAGATAAAATCGTTGCGATGGATGGTGTGCCGTTTTCAAACCCTAATTCACTGATTTTCACCTTTCCATTTATTACGGGGTTTGGATAGATGCTAAAGGCGTTCGTTTTGTTTACAAACTCTTCAGCCATTTCCTCAGCGCTTCTGGCGCCAGGAGCACTCAATGGCACCTGCACCCTCACAAAACCATCTGCCGGTACTGTGACGTTCCAACTGGCGTTGTTGCCCAGGTAGTAAGAATTTACCGTTTCGGTATTGTTGGCATCCCAAATCCATCTGTAAACTGTTCCTGAAGCTTTGTAGCCGCTTTGCAGTTGGAAATTAACAGTTTTAGATGAGCTGCTTCTATTGAGAAGGTAAACTTCTGCTGTGCTGTTGTCTGCAAACGCTACACTCTGAACGTCACTGTCACTAGATGATGTTTCGATCACTTCTTTGCCTTCAGCTCCATTGACCAAAGCTTTAAACCCACTGTATTTTATAGGCAGGGCATTGCCGTTGGCATATACAAAGCGCTTCACCACCTGATAGAAAATGACCGCTTCCGCACCTGCGTTGATTGCCGGAAAAATATTGTCCATGCCAGCTACCAGCAGGCCCAGATTGTCAGAGGTTGAATATCTGGTCGACTCAGTATACCACACAGGGTCGGCTGATAGGGTGACCAGGTCTGCCCATTTAGATTCCCAGTTTGCTTGAGAAATACTGCCATCATCATAGAAATGAGAGCCTATTATATCGGTGCGATCTTCCACGTCATTTACATCATTAATAGATGTCTGCAGTGCATATCTTTCCAATCCAACTTTCTGAGTACTTCCCAGATTGTTCATTTGATCAAAAACCTTCCTGTGATCAGAATCATCTGCAGGGTCTTCGTTCCACGGTCCCAGATAATCAATGGTGATCCCTGCGCTGCTCATTCGGGTCATAAAACTATCCAGATAAGCCGCGTAGGCTGTAAGGTTGAGGCTGTAAACATTGTAGCTGCAGCAACCAATCCATCCGCTAGGGAACTTGTCAGCATTATGATGATTCGTACCATACCCATCGCCGTTGGCGATACTTGCAAATATCTTGACATTTGGGTTTACAGATTGCACTTCCTGAATGACGGTAATCGCATTATCGTAAATACTATCAGTTATAGGTTGCAGGGCAAAAATGGGAACTCTGAGGATTTTGAGATCCATATCTCCAAAGAGTTTTTGTGCAGTAGTACTTACATTTTTCTCTGCCCAATCTTTGATTGTAAGTTTGCCGTCTCCACCAAATGTGACTTCCTGGTTTTTATCACCAGGATCTATGGTGAGGGTTTGTGAAAAGGCCTGCATGGTGCAGATACAGAACACTCCAATTAACATGATTAGTCGTAATGATTTTTTCATAATATTCAGATTTGAGTTAATAATAATTGTATTTACTAAGATCTCTAATCAGAATTTGAGAGTAGAGGGGGGGATTGGTCAAATTATGAGATGTTATATCAATGCTCTTTTATTGGGTTTAGTTTTATAAAAAATGCATTTAATTGATCTTTTGATTGGGTTTTTGTTTATCCGACTTGGGTAGGGGGTTTTTTTAAAAGTTGGAAATGAGCAAATAACACCCCCTGATATAAGCCTTGTTTTTTTTGTTTTGAAGAGAATCTAACACTGTGCTGAAATGAAAACTTAAAGTGCAGTTTTAGACGCCTATAGCTCTAAGTAACTATAAGCTTATTTTCATATAAGTGAAGAGTCAAAAACATACTAAGTCAAGTATTGTGATGATACTAACACAAAGTAGCGGCTCGTTACTTTTGATTTAGACAACATAACAATGTATAAACGATACACTAGTATCCATTCAACTTGATATTTATTGATATGAGTAACCAGTTTTTTCCCAGTTTAAAATCAGCAGTTTATCTGCTCTTGATTGCTGCTCTTGGGGCGTGCTCCACAAAAGAACAACCAGTAAAACCCAACATCCTGTTCATATTAGTAGATGACCTGGGATATGCGGATTTGAGCGTAATGGGTAGCCAGTATTACGAAACGCCTAACATAGATCAATTAGCCAAGTCAGGAACGATATTTACCAATGGGTATGCGGCATGTACGGTTTGCACACCTTCACGAGCCAGTTTGCTCAATGGTCAATTTACAGCGAGACATGGTTTGACCCAATACGAAGGAGGAAAGACGGGGCAGAACTGGAAAAAACTGAATCGGCATACAAAACTTTTGCCTCCTGATTATAAACACCATTTAGATCATAATGACCTTACCATGGCTGAGGCATTTAAAGAAAATGGTTATGCTACATTTTTTGCTGGTAAATGGCATCTGGGAAGTGCAGAAGAAAAATCACTACCTACAGATCATGGTTTTGATATAAATATGGGTGGTTATAAAAAAGGAGGTCCTTCAGGAGGCTATTTTTCACCATTCAACAATCCTCAAATGAAAGACTACCCTGAAGAAAAAGGCATGACTCTTTCTATGAAACTAGCTAAGGAGACATCCAAATTCATTAGTGATAATCAGGAACAACCCTTTCTGGCGTACCTGGCCTTCTATGCGGTTCATGCACCTATTCAAACATCAAAAGAGAAATGGGCAAAGTACCGTGACAAAGCAGAGGGCATGGGCATTCATGAAACAGGATTTGAAATGGAGCGGATTCTGCCAGCCAGAAAATATCAGGACAATCCGGTGTACGCTGGCCTGATCGAGCAAGTAGATGAAGCAGTGGGAAGTGTGATGCAGACATTGAAAGAACTAAACCTCGATAAAAACACCATTGTTGTTTTCACTTCTGATAACGGTGGTGTTACCTCTGGAGATAATTATTCTACCAATCAACTCACCTTACGCGGGGGCAAAGGATACCAATGGGAAGGTGGCGTACGCGTGCCTTATTTTGTTTATGTGCCGTGGATGGAGCAAAATGAGAGTAGCATTGATGTTCTGGTTTCTGGTACAGATTTTTTTCCGACCCTTTTGGATTTGGCCGGATTACCACTTCGCCCAGAAGCCCATCTGGATGGTGTAAGCTTAAAGCCATTACTAAATGGTGAACACATTTCGGAAAGAGCGCTGTTCTGGCATTACCCTCATTATGGCAATCAGGGTGGAGAACCCAGCTCTATCATACGACGAGGTAAATGGAAGCTAATCCACTACTGGGAAGACGATCACTTTGAGCTCTATGATTTAGAAAAAGATTTGGGCGAACAGCAGGATGTTGCCGAAAGCAATCAAGCATTGGCGGCCGAATTGAAAATACAATTGTTCGAGTGGCTGGAGTCTATGAATACACACTATGCCGAGGAAGACTCTCTATGGGATCAGGCAGCCCGCAAGCAGCGCCTGGAAAACCACAAAAACATTAAGATGCCTCAACTGGAAAAGAAGCGCAAGAATATGTTATCTCCGGACTGGAAACCTAACAGTGACTGGTGGGGGAGTGATGTTAAAAACACTATCCAATGAAAGTAATACAGTTTCATATATTGCTCATCATTTTATCAATAGGCTCTCTTTTTTTTAATTCCTGCCAGCCAAAGAATGCAGCTAACGATAAAAAAGCTGACATGGAGAATGCAGAATTTATTCCTGAAAAAAAGACACTTTGGGGTTTTGATTCCATACCAAAATCGGTTCAATCTAATTTCTTCAATCAGGAGATATCAGGAAACGTAATAGTAGATCCTGAATATTGGACTTGGGGAGCATCAGTAATAAAATGGTCAGATGGCAAATACCATGCATTCTACTCAAGATGGAAGAAGGAGTATGGCTGGAAAGGGTGGATGACTGATTCTGAAATTGCCCATGGTGTTTCTGATAAAATGGAAGGGCCATATGAGTTTATGAACGTAGTACTTGGAAGTAGGCTTAGAGGGGGATGGGAATCTGCTACTTCCCATAATCCAAGCGTATGTGTGGTAGATGGCCAGATCTTCTTATACTACATATCTGTAGATCTTCATGATGTTTATCAGGAGACAGAAGAGACCTATCCTGTGACCAAGTGGATCATGGATCATTGGGACATAGCTCGAAATCGGCAATTAATCGGATTGGCAATTGCATCTGATCCGAATGGTGAGTTTGTCCGAACTTCTGAACCAGTTGTGAAACCAGTCGAAGGTGTTTTTAAAAATATAGCTGTGAATCCTGCTGTCACCTATGTAAACGGAAAATTTACCATGATAATGAAAGGGGATGATATCAAATATGACAAAGCATTTCGAATTCAGCTTGCTGGTCATTCCAGTAAACCGGAAGGACCTTTTGAGTTCGAAAAAGAGCCGGTTTACAATGAGATACAAACTGAGGATGCTACAATTTGGTATGACAAAATGAAAGAACAGTACTTTATGGTTTGCCATGTCAATAGCAAACCAGAATTAATGGTTATGAGCTCTAAGGATAGTTACCAGTGGAAACCAGCTTCAAACCCTCTTTTTACTAGAAAGGAAATTTTGCTTGACAATGGAGAAACATGGAAGCCCCAAAAAATGGAGAGGCCCTTCGTTCTTACTGATGACCAAGGTCAGCCACTGATGCTTTTTGTGGCTATAAAGGACAAAGAAATAAGTGGAAATATTGCGATCCCAATAAGGTAACCGCAGCGATCTATTAGAAAAGTAATCCCTTGTTTCACTCTGAAACCAATACAACATGAAATCAATAATCACATCAATAGCAATCATTCTCATTCTTCTGAGCTGTAATTCCAAAGCGCAGCAAATGAAAATAGCGTATATCGGAAATGCGGCCGGGCAGGAAGGCATGCACGTTTGGGGTTCATCGCCTATTATGGACGAGGATGGACGAGTGCATCTCTATGCTGCGCAATGGTCAATGGCTACACGAACCAATTTTAGTGGATGGTACAAAGATTGTGAAATAGGTCACTATGTAGGAGATAGCCCAGAAGGACCTTTTGAGTTTGTGCGCGTAGCTGTACCCGATATGGATAGTTTGTTCAATTCTCCACACAACCCAACTATTAGCTATATAGATGGGAAATATGTCCTTTGTTTTATTGTGAATGAAAACAGTAAATTATCAACCCAGCGGATAGTCATGTATGTAGCAGATGATTTGAGTGATAATTGGAGACCAGCCAAGGGTGCAGAGTCAGATGGAACCATTTTAAGAAAACCTACAGATACAACCATTTGGAATCATAAGGCAAGGCTGGGCGTCTCCAATCCAACATTGATAAAGTATAAAGGAAAGTATCACTTGTATCACAAATCCGTAATTCCGAAAGAGACAAAAGGAGGAGCTTATAACTATGGCGTAGCTGTTTCGGATCAACTTGAAGGGCCATATAGAATACACCCGAAACAAGTCACCTCAAAAAAAATGCAATTGGAAGACTCCTATGCTTTTACCATGAATGATTCGGTATATATGTTAAGTCGTGATTTTGTAGGTTCTCTTGGAAATAGTGGAGGAGGGTTGCTTTGGCGATCCGCTGATGGCTTTTACTTTCCTGAAGAAAATACCAAACGAGCCTATGAGGACTTGGAACACTATGTCGGATCAGAATTTTTAGAAAATGCTACTGCTCACAGAGGTAAAAAACACGGCCACCTTGAACGGGCGCAGTTGCTCTTTATTGATGGTAAGCCGGCCTACCTGTACCTCGCCACAGGTGTTCAGGTCAAGCCCGGTTATGGTAGTAGCTCACATGTTTTCAAGATTAGTTTTGAGTAAATCTTTATGACCTTTATCCAAATTCTTATGAACAGAAAACGATCTATCATAGCTTCAGTTCTTCTGATGTCCATCGTTTTAGTGGCTCGGTCTCAGAACATTGATGACTTGCTAGCCCAGCGCAGTGAAAGCAACCCTGTGGAGGTGGTCTATAAAGTGGTTGGGGAAGACACCCTGAAATTAACCTTTCACTATCCGGACAATTTTAAGCCAAGAAAAAAATATCCTACCATCATCTTTTTCTTTGGAGGTGGTTGGAACGGGGGTAGTATTACCCAGTTTCAGGGGCAGGCCAAATATCTTGCTCAGCGTGGCATGATTGCGGTTTTAGCTGACTATAGAGTAAAAAAACGGCAGGGAACCACGCCATTTGAGGCCGTACAAGATGCCAAATCGGCAATGCGCTTTTTAAGAAAAAACGCAAAAAAACTGAATATCAACGAAAAGAAAATTGTGGCGGCTGGCGGCTCTGCCGGTGGACACCTTGCGGCAGCTACGGCTACTATAAAAGGCCTCAATGAACCGGGAGAAGATACCACTGTCAGCTCAATCCCGAACGCGCTTGTGTTGTTCAATCCGGTGATTGACAATGGTCCTGGCGGGTATGGACATGAGAGAATAGGTGATAGATATGAAGAAATTTCTCCTCTGCATAACATCCGTAAAAGTATGCCACCAACCATAGTGTTTCAGGGAACTGCTGACCACTTAATTCCCGTAACAACTGCTGAGCTTTTCAAAGAGAAAATAGAAGCGGTTGGGGGTAGGAGCGAGCTGTTTCTTTATGAAGATCAGAAACATGGTTTTTTCAACAAAAGCAAAAGTGAGGAGCATTATAACCTTACGTTCAAAGAGACGGAGAGATTTTTGGAGTCACTCAAATATTTAAAGCAAACAAAATCAAGAAAGTGAAAATTAATTTATATGCCATTGTTGCCATGACCATTTATCTGGTGGGTTGTGGTGGGGCACAAACCAACGACTCAGACAACCAACAAATACCGAAACCTAACATAATTTTCATTTTGGCCGATGATTTGGGTTATGGAGATGTAGGGTTCAATGGTCAAACGAAGATCAAAACACCGGTATTGGATCAGATGGCAACCGAAGGAGTGGTTTTTACGCAGCACTATGCCGGATCTACGGTATGCGGGCCATCACGTGCTTCTTTGATGACGGGTTTGCATACAGGACATTCGCCTGTTAGAGGAAATCCAAAGTGGACAAAATCTGGCAAACCTGTAGATATGCCGCTCAATCAAAACACGGTGGCCAAGGAGTTGCAAAAAGCTGGATATACCACGGGAATAGTGGGCAAGTGGGGTCTGGCTGAAAATCTAGATGAAGGAAAACCATTGAATCAGGGATTTGACTATTTCTATGGATTTAATAGACATGGGCCTGCACACCATTACTACCCGGAGCAGCTCTGGGAAAATGACAGTCTCTTTACTATTGGGGGAAATGTGATGAAAGATAAAATTGGGCAGTATTCGCAGCATCTATTCACAGATAAGGCACTTGATTTTATAGAACGCGAAAAAGAAGATCCTTTTTTCTTGTACCTGACATACACCATACCGCACTATGAGCTTACTATACCTGAAGCATATAAATCTGAATATCAGGACAAAAATTGGCCGCTCCGGGAAATGAAAATGGGGCATTACAGAAATGATAAAAACGGCCATGTGACCTATGCATCTATGGTCAGCAAACTAGATGCGGACATTGGGAAAGTGTATAAAAAACTGAAAGAATTGGGCATAGATGACAATACGCTGGTCATATTCACCAGTGACAATGGACATGAATATGATGATTTGAAAAATGAGTTCTTCGATAGTAATGGCATATATAAAGGAAGAAAAAGAGACCTCTATGAAGGGGGTATCCGCATGCCATTTGTGGCCACATGGCCTGGAAAGATAGCTCCTGGTACGCATAGTGATCATCAATCTGCGTTTTGGGATCTTTTGCCTACAGTTTGCGATATTCTGGGAAGTGAACCTTCTGCCAGCACTGATGGAATTTCTTATTTACCTGCCCTGACAGGTGGTAATCAAAGGAAACACGACTATCTCTATTGGGAATTTAATGAGAAACAAGGCCCCATTCAGGCTTTAGTTAAGGATGATTGGAAACTGCTATATTTTGTAGGCAAAAGGTACGAATTGTATAACCTAAAAGACGATCCTTCGGAAGAAAACGACCTCTATACTGAGGAACATGCAAATGCGGAGGTTCTGAAAACACTAATGGCGTCAGCCAGAACCGAGCACGCGGAGTTTCCGCTTCAGAAAAGAAAACGAAGCAAATAAATTGGTCTAAAAAGAAAAGTGTATCTAAATCGTGATCATTAGCATGAAATCAATCCATCCATTCGTTAGAATACTACTTGTTGCATTAAGCGCTGTTTTTGTGTCTTGTCAGTCTATAACAAAAGAGGAAACCAAGATTGCCAAACCCAACATTGTAATCATCTATTTGGATGATTTGGGGTATGGAGATTTGAGTGCATACGGCGCTACTGAGATAAGTACTCCTAATATAGATGCTCTTGCCAACACTGGTCTTCGCTTTACGAATGGCTATGCTACTTCGGCTACATGCACTCCTAGTAGGTTTGCCTTGCTCACGGGTGTTTATCCCTGGCGAAATGAAAACGCGCGCATACTATCCGGAAGCGCACCACTCATTATTGACACTGCCCAGGCCACTTTGCCAAAAATGTTAAAATCTCAAGGGTATCAAACTGCAATTATAGGCAAGTGGCACCTGGGATTAGGGGCAGGTGATGTTGATTGGAACGCGCACGTGGCTCCAGGGCCGAACGAGGTAGGGTTCGACCATTCATACATACTTGCCGCCACGCAAGATCGTGTACCTACGGTTTACATTGAAAATGGCTATGTGGATGGACTGGATCTCAATGATCCCATCTCAGTAAGTTATAAGAAGAATTTTGACGGGCTTCCAACAGGAAAGAACAACCCGGAGCTGACCACCATGAAGTGGCACCACGGGCATAATAACAGTATCGTCAACGGTATTCCAAGAATTGGGTATATGAAAGGTGGTCACAGCGCCAGGTGGAGCGATATAGATATGGCTGATCATTTTTTATCAAAAGCCAAAGCCTATATTTCAGATCATAAAGAAGAGCCGTTTTTTCTATACTATGCCATGCAGCAGCCTCATGTGCCTCGAACACCACACCCGAGGTTTGCAGGAAAATCAGGAATGGGCCCGAGGGGAGATGTGATTTTAGAGGCAGACTGGTGTATTGGAGAATTTATGAATACACTGGAAGCAGAAGGCGTACTAGACAATACATTGATCATATTCTCAAGCGACAATGGGCCGGTTTTAAATGATGGGTACTATGACGATGCTGTGGATAAATTAGGAGATCACAAGCCTGCAGGAGCGCTTCGAGGGGGTAAGTACAGCCTTTTTGAGGGAGGAACAAGAGTTCCGTTTATCAGCTACTGGAAAGGAAATATTGAAGCAGGAGTGTCTGATGCACTTGTGTGTCAAGTGGATTTACTTGCTTCTTTGGCCAGACTGGTAGGAGCGGAAGTTCCGCCAACGGACAGTGAGGATTTGCTAGATGTGCTTCTGGGCAAAACCAAAGAAGGAAGGGAATCTTTGGTGCTGGAGGCCAAAGGTAAAACCGCTCTTAGAAAAGGGGGTTGGCTGATGATTCCGCCTTATGATGGTCCGGCTGTGAACAAAAAAGTGAATACCGAAATAGGCAACTCTAAAGTTTATCAGCTTTTCAATTTGAAGGACGATATTGGTCAGCAAAACAACCTGGCTAAAACCCACACTGATAAACTCGATCAGATGAAAGAGAACCTCAAAAGCGCGTTAGATTGACGGAATACTATTGAGTTCTTAACCTAATTTGATGCTAGCGGTTAGTTCTTCTAAACCTCACTTGATTTTCATTTTGGAGCAGAGAAAAATGTAAATATTTGAGGAATTTCACCAGAACGTGTCTTAATTTGATCTTTATGCTAATTTTCTTTTGTGGGTAAATTCCGCCGTAAATTTTGATAATTGAGAGTATCAAGTTTCAATAAAAGTGATGTATTCCTTTAGATTATTTCTTTTATTCTTTGTTTTCATCCCGGGTTCAGCATTTACTCAAGGGTTGTTTGATGCGTTTAATAAATCCTTTACTAACATTAACGTTGAAGACGGCCTGCCAAACAATCTGGTTTATAGTTTTGCCCAGGATTCTATAGGTTTCATGTGGATGGCTACTGCCGATGGTCTATGCCGATACGGAGGAAATGGCTTTAAAGTCTTCCGACACGATATCAACGAGCCAAATTCGTTGTTAAGCAATAATCTCAATGATCTTTTGTATGAGTCTGAGCACAATCGGATTTGGATCAGCACGAGTCTCGGTCTTGGCTTTTTAGACCTTGAAACTATGGAGTTTTCACGGTTGGATTCCTTAGGTGGGGTTAGGCTCAATCAAGCATGCACCGGTATCACCCGTAATTCAAAAGGAGATATCGCTGTGGCCTTTTTAGACAATTCGCTTTTGGTCTATGATCAACAAAAAGGGCTTAGATATCACGATCAGTTATCGGCATTTTCAGAGGCAAGCTATGTTTCGTACATGGGTGATACAGCAGTCTGTATGGCACAGAGAGGCGGACATGTGTTGATCTACGATTTAAAAAGGGATATTACTGAAAGAATACAAATCGAGGATGATATATCCCTAAATCACTTCGGTACATTTTTAGGTAAGCTCACTATTTCTACCAATCTGGGCCTGTTCGTTTTCAACCCAAAGACTCGAAACTTCGAACCGAGCGGGAATCCCTACCTCGACAATACAGATATGGTAGTTTGTTATCTAGACAAAGAGAATCATCTATGGGTGGGTACCAGAGAAGAAGGCCTGGCTATAAGCAAAAGCGAAGTAATGGATCTGGGTGAAGATATTCAGTTCGATTATTATGCTCCCCGATCAGACGGTTCAAGTGTTTTTAGCAAGACGATTCAAACATTTTTTGAAGATGAAGAGGGGGCCATGTGGATGGGGACGTGGAGTTCCGGGATCAACTATGTTGGGCCAAAGCGGGCATCTATCCGGCTGATCGATGAAAACCCACAATCAAGTGTGCACTTTAGTCATCAGCGTATCTGGGGTCTAGATTATGCCAATGATATCTTATGGATAGGTACAGATGGAGGAGGTCTGAACTCTCTTAACCTGAAAACCGGATCGGTTGAAGTTGGTATTTTGAGTAAATATGGATTGTCCGATGACCTGGCGGTACTTTCAGTTTTGCGTGCTTCCAACGATGTTTTGTGGGTAGGTACCTATAAGGAGGGCTTAATTAGGATCGACTTAAAGAACAAGACAAAAAGGGTTTTCAAAAGATCTCGCGCCAACCAAAACGGTATAAACAGAAATGACGTTCGGCTGATTTTTGAGGACTCAAGAGGTAGGTTGTTTGTCGGAACCAATGGAGGAGGATTGCAGATTTTTGATGAATTGACCAACAGTTTCCTGACGGTGGGTGAGTTCAAAGGCATGGATATAAGATCCATTTGCGAAACGCCGGATGGCGGGTATTGGATGTCTCAGTACAATGAAAGTTTCTTTTACTACAACCCGGACAGTCGTGAGTTTTTTAAAGTCGATGCGAGTGTTGTAAGAGAATTTAAAGGGGACAAAATAACTACTATCAGACTTGAGGGGGATCAGCTGTTTATAGGGACCCGTTACAGTGGATTGATTAAATACAACACACTAGATTCAACCTACGTGGTTTTTGGTGAAAATGATGGTCTGATCAATAACAGTATCCGGGCTTTCGAGTTTGACTCTTTGGGTGATTTGTGGATCTCTACCGATCGTGGACTGAGTGTTTTCAAAGCTGCTGAAAATGAGTTCAAAAATTTCGGCGCATCCTACAATGTGCAAAACGGAGAGTTTAATGTAGGGTCGGTCGCAAAGCTACCAAACGGAATGATTGCATTTGGTGGTACACGAGGACTCAATATTATCGACACCCGGGAGCTCAAAACAAACAACACAAGCCAGAGACCATTGATAACGGATATCATAGTAGTTGGCAAATCAGTAACCAATCTGGGCAATAAAAAATCCCCTTTGTTTTCCAAAGACAAAGTCGTTTTGCCACATAATCAAAATGTGCTCACCTTCGAGTTTGAAACCCTTAATTACCCGGTTGCTTCAAAGCAAATGCTCTATTATACGCTTGATGGAAGTGATAAGCAATGGAACGCTACACAAGGGTCTGATGCCATTACTTACGGTAACCTTGGGCCGGGCACATATACCTTTAAGATTTCCCGAACCAAAAATGGCTTATCAGAAAATGTTCAAAAACTGGATGTTGTCATAGAGCCGCCGATCTGGCAGACGTGGTACGCATTCGTGTCCTACATTGTGTTGGGTGCAGCTATTCTGATGCTGTTTATTTGGTATTATACTACACAAATTAAGCTTAGAAGCTCGCTGGTATATGAAAAGAAAATACGTTTTCAGGAGCACAAATTAAATCAGGAAAGAATACGATTCTTCACCAATTTCTCTCACGAACTCAGAACACCTCTAACGCTGATTATTGGCCCGCTAAAAAACCTGATAGGTAAAACTATTAGCGATGAAGTACGAGAAGGGTTGAAGCTGATTGAAAGGAACGCTCTTTCACTTAGCAACCTGATCAACAAAATGCTGGAGTTTAGAAAGGCAGAAGTAGGAAACTTCAAGTTAGAGGTAAGCAAATATGATATCATAAGTGTGCTCCAGGATATTTTCAGCAATTACAGAGATTTGGCAAAGTTCAGGAATGTGACTTTGAATTTTGATCAACCGGATGGGGAGCTGGAGTTGTGGATAGATGCTGAGAAGCTCGAGATTGTCATGAACAATCTATTTTCCAATGCATTCAAATATACTCCGGCAGGCGGCAGTATTACCGTGAGTTTATACGAGCAAGATGATAAAGTCACTATATCGGTGAAAGATACCGGGCCAGGTATCCCAAAAGACTCACTTAAGACCATTTTTCAATGGTATTATCAAGTATATGATTCTAAAAATGTAACTGGAACAGGAATAGGCCTGGCGCTTACCAAAAAGATTGTAGAACTGCACGGTGGAGTGATAAGGGTAAGAAACTCAGATAGTGGAGGAGCAGATTTTTACTTCACCATACCCAAGGGCAAAGATCATCTCGGCCAAATGGAGTTTGTCGAAAGCAGACCTTTAGGACTGGAGATACCAAAATATAGCATTTCTGATGACGCGAATGAAGAACCGGATCAGGATATAGATCCTAATGACAACCGCGAGCGAGTACTTATTGTAGACGATAATACAGATATAGTCCTATATCTTAAGCAGGTACTTAAGTCAAAGTATATCGTATATGTGGCCTCCAATGGAGAAAAAGGGATATCACTGGCCTACGAAGAAATCCCTGATTTGATTATTTCGGATGTCATGATGCCTGAGAAAACAGGTATTGATTTGTGCAAAGAGCTCAAAAATGACAATAGAACAAGTCATATACCGATCATTCTACTTACGGCCAAACATTCATCAGAAGACACCATCCTAGGGTACTCCGAAGGTGCAGATAGCTATATGATCAAGCCATTTGACGAGGAAGTGCTTCTTACACGAGTTGATAACCTTTTGAAGAATCGCATTCTACTGAAGAGCTACTTTGTGGGGCATTCAGAGACTGGCCAAGAGACAGCAGTGGCGGAACCAGAAGTGGAAGAGCCTCGAGTACAGGTGGAGTTGGAGTTCTTGCAAAAAATTGAAGATGTAATCTTCAACGAAAGATTAGAGACAGGTAAAGATATTGGTGTGTATGAGCTGGCCCGAGAACTGGGCTTCAGTAGAGCATC
The DNA here is from genome assembly GCA_039944535.1 of Cyclobacteriaceae bacterium. Taxonomy (GTDB): domain Bacteria; phylum Bacteroidota; class Bacteroidia; order Cytophagales; family Cyclobacteriaceae; genus JAMZMI01. The sequence continues at coordinate 330,215 of JBDUYP010000004.1, read as the reverse complement.
TTTATACCGAAAGCTGAAATCAGTTACCGGATGTTCTATTAATGAATTCATCAGAAAATTGAAACTGAAGAAAGCAGAGGAGCTGATAGCCAGTGGAAAAATGAATGTAAGCGAAGCGGCCTTCTTTGTAGGTTTTAATGATGTGAAATATTTCAGAGGTATTTTCAAAAAGGAGTTTAACAGACTACCCTCTGATGTCAAAATGGACGCACCCAAACGCCTGCTTTAAAACCGCTCAAAAGCAGCCTTTTTCACCCTGAAAGAGTATTTTGAGCAATGTTTATACCGTCTATTAGCAATCTACCCCCTTTAAAATATAGAGTTTGATCATAGCTTTGTGACATTCAGATTTAAATGATTTGTTTGGATTTGATTTTTATCAAATTCTCAGTTTGACCTTTTATTATTGAAAATAACAGAAACCAATTATGAAACAACTTTTTACAATGTGCTTTTTGATTCTGCTGACTTTCTTTGAAAGTTTCGCGCAGGAATATGAGAATGTTCAGAGTTTATCTGATGAGTATGGAACAGCCACCGCTCTAACAACACTGGCAGATTCTGTGACCAGTGATGGTAGAAGAGGGGGAGCTAAAAATTATAGCGGAAGACAAGCTCTTTCTTATGAAGGTAACTATTACTTCACAGCTTATAATGAAACATCAGGAGATGAATTATGGGTGACAGATGGAACAAGAGAGGGAACAAAAATGATCAAAGACATCAACCCTGGATCTGCTGGTTCGCTCCCAGCTAACCTTATAGGAATTGGTGGTTCTGTTTACTTCACTGCCACTACGGTAGCTGAGGGAACAGAAATTTGGGTTACAGACGGTACCGAAGCTGGGACCACTCTGCTTGCTGATTTGTTTGCAGGTGAAGCCAGTTCTGAGCCAAACACACTTACTGCTTTTAAAGATGGTTTTCTTTTTGCTGCCGTAGATGCCAATTCTGCGGACTATGGAGACGGTAAGACTCGCCAGCAATTGTGGTATTCAAACGGAACCCCAGAGGGTACTCGAAAACTATCTGCAGATAATTTGGAAGGTGTTCAGCCAAAAACTACCGGTATGGATGGAGAGGAAACTTATAGCCACTTCCAGGTAATAGGTGATACCCTGGCAATCTTCGGAGGAGCCTCTGATCGTGTAGTTGGTGTAGATGGTGAGACAGAACTTATCGTAGGAGAAGAAATATGGGTGACCAATGGTACTCCTGAGCCTTGGGGTACTAAAATGCTGGTTGATATCAACCCTCCAACAGACAACTCTAACATACAGTGGCTGCTAACAGCAAACGAAGAGCAGGTTATCTTCAGAGCTAAAACCCCCGGCGAATGGAATGGTCAGGATGATCTAACTACACTAGATAACAATTACTGGGTGACAGATGGTACTACAAAAGGAACTTACCTTTTACAAGACATCAACCCTGCTCCTGGTAGTGAGGCTAATACAACAACCAATTCTGGTGCTGCTAACCCAGCAATATTCGATAACAAAGTTTATTTCCGTGGAAGTATAGGTGTGGGTACCGAGCTGTTAAGAATTAATAATCTACTTGGTGGAAATCAGGGTGTAGAACTTGCTTTTGATATCGCTCCATTTGATACACAAGAAAGAAGCTCATTTCCTGATGACTATTTTGTTTTTGATGGAAAACTATTCTTTAAAGCCAATTTCGCTTCCAGGTCTACAGAGACTAATCCACGATCTGCACAAGAGTTAGGAGCATATAACCCGGAAACTGACAGTGTTGAGTTGATAGCAGATATCTATCCTGGAACAGGAACGAGCTCATTTCCAAGAAATAAAACAATCGTGAACGGCAGGATGTACTTCACAGCGAATACGGGAGGAAGCCAAAGTAGCTACGATATTTGGGCGCTTGATATTGCGGGAGATGGATCAGATCCAGAGGTACCAGAATTGGACAACCTTTCTAAGCAAGATCAATATCTGATTTACAAAGTTTTCGATGATGTGGACGGGTTCAACCAACAACTTCAAAAAAACCTTGAGGAAGTGAACGGTAACCTTATTTTCTCAACCATATCAGGTACGTTGGCTGTTTTTGATGATGGACTAACCAAATCCGAAACTACTGCAGACCCGAAAGCAGTTGGACCAGCAGTTCAAATTGGAGCTAATGAATACTTAAATGCAGCACCGATGGCTACAATCTCTAGCCCGGAAAATGGTGCTACGCTTGTTGAAGGTTCTACAGTTTCAATTGCTGTGAATTTGGATGATCCTGAAGGAGATGCTATTACCAAAGTAGAATATTACACAGGAGATTATTTCAACACATGGCAGCTGATTGGTACAACTACCGAAGGAGACTATGCCCTTTCCTGGGAAAATATTCCTGCAGGGGTGGAAGGTGAGCCTACAAGAATAACTGCGGTTGCATATGATGCCAATGACTCATCTTTTTCAATGCCCGTAGATGTTTTGATCGTTGGAAACACACCTCCTTCAGTTAGTATAACATTACCTACAGACAATACTATAGTTGAGGTGGGTGAATCTATCGAAGTGGCTGCTACGGCAAGTGATGAAATAGATGGACTTGTAGTTGAATTCTTCAATGGAGACGACTTGATTTTCACTGATAGTGAAGCGCCATATGGTTTTGAGTGGGAAGGTCTGGATGCAGAAGGAACTGCAGTGATCAAAGCAGTAGCTACTGACGTGCAGGGAGCATCTAGCGAATCAGAAACGCGTACGGTAACTTATGAGGTGCCATTGTCTATTCAGTTTGCGGAGTATCTAAACGTGTACCCGAATCCTGCCACGAATGGCATTATCAACATTAACAACGCCGGAGATAAAGGCCTTACTATCACTTTGGTTGATATGGCTGGTAGAACTGTGCTTCAAAGAAGCATCGATTTAGGTGTTACTGAAATTAGCGTAGCAAACCTGGAAGCAGGAATCTATTCAATATCTACTAGCACTTCCAATGGAGAAGTTGTGGGTAGTTCAAAATTAATTATCAAGTAAAGAGTGAGTTGTATTACAAGCTGTCTTCGTGGCAGCTTGTAATTTTTTTATTTAGTTGAAGTTTGACAGTACTTGTATGCAGTTGAAAGCATTTAAATTATTCCTCATCCTCATATTCATGGCTCTGATTGGTCAGGCTCAAGATACTGATGGATATATCCTATCTGGTAGGATTATTGACGGAGAGATCAATGAAGGACTTCCAGGAGCCACAGTCTTGATCGAGGGCACATCTAGTGGAACAGTCACCGATTTTGATGGTAATTATAGTCTCAGGGTAAAAGCCGACGACATACTCAATGTAACATTCGTTGGTTACGTGTCTCAACAAATAGCTGTTGCAGGTCAAACTGAGATCAATGTCGCATTGGGTCTGGATGTAAAGTCGCTTGATGAGGTTATTGTGACTGGTTACGGCGAAATCAGGAAAAGTGATTTGACAGGAGCTGTAAGCAGTGTAGATATGGAAGATATCAAAAGTATAGCCGTATCTGATGTGTCTCAAGCGCTGCAAGGAAGAATAGCAGGTGTGCAAATAACACCAGATTCGGGATCACCAGGTGCTGCCACCTCCATCCGAATCAGAGGTGTTGGCACGATCACAGGAGATGCCTCTCCGCTTTATGTGGTAGATGGTGTAGTGGTGAATGATATCAGCTACATCTCTCAAAATGACATTAAAAGTATAGAGATAATGAAAGATGCCAGTGTGGCGTCTTTGTATGGGTCCAGAGCTGCAAATGGTGTGGTGGTGATCCAGACAAAACAAGGAAAAAAGGGAGACGTAAAAATTAACGTATCCTCCCAATTCGGATTTCAAAATTTGTGGAACGAGCCAGACCTCATGAACACGAGAGAGTATTACCAACTTGTTGGACTGGCCAATGGAGGAAGCCCACAAAATATGGCCAATCTACTCTCAAACCTCGAAACTTCGGAAGATAATGATTGGTTGGATTTGATCACAAGAACGGGTACCCGTCAGCAGCACAGTGTTTCATTTTCAGGAGGTAGTGATAACATCACTTATAGGTTTTCTTCCAACTATTTTAATGAAAAGGGTGTGGTCATTAACAGTGATTTTACCCGAATAAACGTATTAAGTGACCTGTCTTTTAATCTGTCTGAAAAGATGAAGTTAAGGGTCAATTTGCTTTATAGTGATGCTGATCGCAATGTTCAGGACACCCAGTCTAAATACAGTCTGTTTAGAAGGGTGGTGATCGACGCACCTAGTAAAGAGTTGTTGGATGAAGACGGGTTTGCAAACAATACGGCCTTAAGTAAGGCTCGTGATAATGTGGATGAAAGAGATATCAATAATCTGCAAGCCAAGCTGTTTTTTGACTATAAAATCCTTTCTGATTTGAAGTTCACCTCCCGCTTTAGTATTGACCAAAACAGAACCGACAAGCACACCTTTTCTAAACCAGGAACAGCTGTGGAGCAAACGCTTAGTCCTAACACTTTTGCGGAAATAACCGAAGTTCAGACATCTACCAACAAGTGGTTATGGGAGCAGGTGATGTCTTACAACAAAAAGAACGGTAACAATAACCTTTCTCTTACGGGAGCATTTTCGCTGGAGCATCAGGAGTACAATACCGTGACTGCCAATGGAGCCAGCCCTCTTGGACGAAACGAATCATCGGCATACCTCGCAAACGCTTTCAATTCGTTGAATGTGGCAGGAAATTCCTCAGAATGGAGTCAGATGGGGGTGGTGTTTCGCTCAAACTATAGCATTGAAAACAAGTACATTTTCCAATTAAATGTGAGAGCTGATGGCTCGTCTCGTTTTTCAAAAGGAAATAGGTGGGGCTACTTTCCATCCGCATCGGTAGCATGGGTCTTCTCAGATGACCTTTTGCCGGGAAGTGAATTTCTGCAAAATGGTAAACTTAGGTTGAGCTATGGAGTTCTGGGTAACAACAGAATTGGTAATTATGAAAGTGTGACAAGCCTTGTTACTTCTTATAATAATTCATCCATTTTTTATCCTTATGGTTCGGATGACAACCTCAACTACTATGCTGGATATGCCGCAATCGAAGTGGGAAACTCGGATATATCCTGGGAGCGTACCAGATCTTACAATATAGGTATGGACTTTGATCTTTTCGGTCACCTGTTCATCACGGCAGATGCTTTTCGCAGACAGACCTACGACATGCTACTCAATGTGCCGGTTCCACAATCCGTAGGATTTTCCTCCACTCCAAGAAGAAATATAGGAGAAGTGATCAACGATGGGATAGAGCTCACCATGAACTATAAAAATGCAGTGGGTGACTTTACTTACGATATATCAGGAAATGCCACTTATCTGATCAATAGGGTAGAAGAATTGGGCGTAAACAATGATCCTGTATTTGGTGCTCAGGTAAACAATGCAATTCCAGTAGATATGGGTTTTGTGACCAAAACAGTAGTGGGAAGACCAATAGGTTCGTATTTTGGGTATGTCACTGATGGCCTTGATGAGGATGGAAATTTTATTTTTAAAGACCTTAACAATGACGGACAATTCACATCTGATGACCGAACATTCTTAGGTAGCCCCATTCCGAAGGTTACATATGGAGGAGTCATTACCCTGGGATATAAAAACTTTGATTTTGTAACACAACTTCAGGGAGTGTACGGTAACTCGGTGTTTAACGTACTGCGTTATCATACGCATGGGTATAATGGTACCACAGGTTTGAGTAGCATGCTCACCAAGATTTGGACTACCGAGTTGGATTTTGAAGGAGTAGATGTACCAGCTGATATAGCCAATACTTACGATGGAGGCAATACCAATCCTACTTTACCAAGAGCTACCGCTTCTAGCAATGATGAGAGCTATCGATATCAATCAGATTTTTACGTGGAGGATGCGTCTTATCTCAGAGTTAAAAATGTACAGTTAGGTTATACATTTCCTGATCCGGTACTCAGTCGTTTAAACCTCAGCTCCATGAGAGTTTATGTATCGGCTCAGAATCTGCTAACATTTACCAAGTATGAAGGATTTGATCCTGAAGTGGGAGGAAACGGTACTTCAGCGGGTATTGATTACGGTAGTTATCCGCAGGGTAGGTTGTATTTGATGGGTATTGATTTCAATTTTTAGTAATATGAAACAGGTAATTAAAGTATTTATAATCATATTTCTTGCTGCAAGTTCTTGTGAGTTTTTAGATGAAGAACCATTAGGAAATCCTGTAGCGAGTGAATTTTATAGTAGTCTGAACGAGGTTCAATTGGGTGTAAATGCTGTTTACGAAACACTCACACGTTCCAATTTTCAGTTGTCTTATGCTTATATAGGCACAGGGCGTGGTGACAACATGGTTGTGGTAGAAACCCAGCGATTCTCTCAGAATGCTGAGCTCTTTAATATGGAGCAAAATTCTCTCCACCCACTGGTTAGCAATTTTTGGAGTGCCAACTACACCGGTATTTTTCGAGCCAATCAGGTTATTGCCAATGCGAGCGATCTTAGGGTTTTTGATAGCAACAACATCGAAACCAGCCGTGAAAATCTAAGGATCATGATCGGTGAGGCTAAGTTTTTCCGAGCATTTTTCTATTTCAATCTTGTAAGAACCTATGGAGCTGTTCCCATCAAACCGGAAGTGCTTACTCTCAGCGGTGATGAAGATAATTTTATTCAGCCGAGAAGTACTGTAGAGGAAGTCTACAAGTACATCGAAAAGGATCTCAGAGAAGCAGCGATTGCTTTGGACAGGAGGCAAGTAGGAGGTACAGATGTAGGACTCCTGGGCAAAATCACCGAAGGAGCCGTATGGTCTATGCTGTTAAAAGTTCTGGTATATCAGGCCACACCGGGCGATGGTAGCGAAAAATGGCTGCAGGCTAAAGAAGTTGGCGATCATATCGTAAGTAGAACCCAGACTTTAATGCAGGCCACTGACATCCTTAATTTTGAGGAACTTTATGAAGATGATGCTTCCGAGCTTGAGAGAATAAAACAAGAATTGGTTTATGATCATCTGACTGATGAGGAGTTCCTTACCGGGATATCCGCCGGAATGGGCGATGCAAACAATTCATATGACCTTAACTTTCAATACGCATATCTGAACCGGGAGTCTGCAGATTTTTCATCAGAATCAGTCTTTGAGGTAAACCATGTTGTGCTTTCTGATAACTCTGTAAACCTGAGCTCTCCGTTTCATACTGGTGTGAATGCCAGCAATATTTTACAGCCGACCAAAGCTTTTGCATCCAATTTCATATCAGATCCAAGATCCAGCATTAGTGTGATGACAAGCGGAACCACCCTGCCCGATGGTAGTGTGGTAGGGAACCCTCCATTTCCAGATAAGACATCCTGCTACAAATGGTACACGCTCAACACAGAAAGAGCCAACGTGAAAAACTTCACCATTATGCGATATGCAGATGTGGTGCTGTTATATGCCGAGGCTTTGAATGAGACGGGAAATCAAATTGCAGCAATTGAAGAAGTGAATAAAGTGCGTACGAGAGCCAGAAATATTGTCAATGCAGGAGACCCGCGTGTGTCTTCCTCTACCGATCCGGCTAATTATGGACTGTCAAATTACCTCGATACGCGAACCAGGATCTGGAGAGAGCGTCGTATAGAATTATGCTTTGAATTCGACAGGTTCTGGGATTTGGTAAGAACAGATCAGGCACAGTCGGCTTACGCAAGTTTCAACGGTGTAGTGGAGGCAGAGTATAGAAAAGAGTTTGTCAAAGGCGTAAGTGAGTTGCTTCCTATTCCACTTTCAGAGATAGATGCTTCTGGTGGAGTCATAGTTCAGAACCCTGGTTATTAAAAACAAGAGATTAGTGATGAAGAAATTGAATATATATTTTTTAGGACTGATTGTTCTTTTTGGCTGTCAGGAGTATGACGATGATTTGAATCCGGTTTCGTCATTTAAACTGAGTAATAGCACAGTCAATACGTTTGAAGTCGTCAGTTTAGAAAATACCGGTTCGGGTGAATTTTTCACCATATATACAGGAGAAGAAGGAAGTAACTATGCTTTAAAAGATCAGGGCGATGAGGGAATTCCTGGAAATCAAAACGGGGATGCTACATTTTCCTATTCCACTCCAGGGGTTTTTACCGTTACTTTTGTAGTTAGTTCTTATGCCGATGGTCAGATCAAGGAGAGTGTATCCTCCAAGAATATCACCGTGCTGGATACCATGAATACAATTAACAAGATTACTTACTCCAGTATCGGTCAGTTTATTCGTAGCAGTAACACCACCTCATCCTTTTATGCAGTAGAGAGCATTCCTAATTCGGATAATGAGATCTTGGTTCCAATGTTGAATTATAGACATTTCGGATACTCCAATCGCTCTGAAATACCCCTGATTCCAAACATATCAGTAGCTTCTGCCTCGGCTGACATAAGCATCGAAAAAAACCAGAATTACAGCAAAGGAGATCCGGTGGTGCACGTGAATTTTGAAGAAAGGTTTAGACCTATAAAATATACTGTTGAGCCGGCCAATGGTGATGAAAATGAGTATTTGGTCAGCGTGCTGGAGATACCAGAGTTCGGCGAGTTCAAACTCAACGATGTGGCGGCATTGAATCGGGTTCATCCGTCTAAGGATCAAATCTTTTTCATGACAGCACCTGTCAGCAGTAGCCAGGATATCACATCTATTACTCCAGAGTTTACGCTTATCTATCCTAACGAAACCGTACTGACGCATGAAGGAGCGGCATTCGAATCGGGAAGTCAGGCTCTTGATTTTTCAGATATCGTAAAGTTCGATTTTGAATTTAATCAGGAGGGTTATGAAGATATTTTCTCCATTAGTTCAGAAGTCTATATCAAAGCGCTTGAACTACCATTTTTTGAATCATTTACCATAGAAGGCGTTTCGGGTGAAGTGAGCCTTAAGACTGCCGGAAATCCCGCCACATATTTCATAGACATAGAGCTTCCCAGCGAGAATATGCCAGAAGGACTTACGGAAAGGAATTGGGTGAGAGCTTTGAAGCCGGTTTTTACGGTTTCAGAAGCAGAAGGCACTCCGAGTGTGAGCATCGAACAGGGAGGAGTTCAAACATCCGGAGTTAGTCAAAATGATTTCAGTGCCTACTATCTGGAGTATGAAAGTAACCCGGGATCTTTTGAGCTTGATAATCTGAGAAAAACTTATTTCGTAGATCGGTCTTTTGACCTGCCTACAGATAGCATCACTTACAATAACGCATTTAGCCTCCGCACTATTTACAAAGTCGGGGTAACGGTTAACTAATTATTAATGACATACTTTAAAAAACATATTTCCATAGTTTTATCTGGGATCAGCGTTGGTTTGACACTTTTTGGTTGCAGCCCGTCAAACTCTGAAAAAACGACCAGTCCTACAAAACCCAATGTGATTTACATATTAGCCGATGATCTCGGTTATGGAGATCTTGGTTGCTACGGACAGCAGTACATAAAAACACCAAATATAGACCGGCTTGCGAGTAAAGGAGTTAAGCTAAATTTTCACTACTCGGGGAGCACAGTTTGTGCTCCCTCCAGGTCTTCTTTGCTTACAGGTCTTCACACGGGACATGCTCCCATCAGAGGAAACAAAGAGTATTTTCCTGAGGGGCAGGAGCCAATGCCCGATACGCTCCTCACCACAGCCAAATTTTTCAAGTCCAAAGGTTACGCAACAGGAGCCTTTGGTAAGTGGGGTTTAGGATTTATCGGTACCAGTGGCGATGCAACCAATCAGGGTTTTAATGAATTCTATGGCTACAATTGTCAACGTGAGGCACATAGATACTACCCAGATCATTTGTGGGATAATCAGGAGAAAGTCATGCTTCCTGGCAATGATCTGACCAACACAGTCACCTACGCTCAGGATGTCATACATGAAAAAGCACTGGAGTTTATAGAGACAAATAAAGATTCATCATTCTACTTGTTTTTGCCTTATGTAGGGCCTCATGCCGAAATCATAGCGCCTCAGGATTCTATACTTGAGTATTATCAAGAACTATTTAAAGATAACCCAGGAGAACCATACGTGGCATCAGAAGGGGGAGATTACGGCCCCAACATGGTCATTGGTAAGTATTGTTCACAACCAGAACCACGTGCTCACTTTGCGGCTATGGTCACCAGGATTGATGAATATGTAGGTCAGGTTATGGATAAACTGGACGAGCTTGGTCTTACTGAAAACACATTGGTGATTTTCACAAGTGATAATGGCCCTCATCAGGAAGGTGGTGCAGACCCTGACTTTTTTGATAGCAGTAGCGGTTTGCGAGGATACAAAAGAGACCTATATGAAGGGGGAGTAAGAGTGCCGTTTATAGCCCAGATGCCCGGAAAAATTCCCGCAGGTATAGAATCAAATACGTTGAGTGCATTCTGGGATATGAATGCAACCTATGCTGATTTGCTAGGTGCATCCCTGAATGTTAAAACCGATGGAATCTCCATTTTACCAACCCTCATGGGACAACCTCAAAAAGAAACACACGATGTTCTTTATTGGGAATTTCATGAGCTAGGGGGAAGACAAGCAGTTAGGAAAGGTGATTATAAACTGGTGAAACTGAATGTCAAGAAACCAAAGCAAACAAAAGTAGAACTCTATAATGTAGTGAACGACCCAACTGAGCAAAATGACTTATCTGGCTCTATGCCAGATATGGTCGCCACGCTGAGTGCCCTTATAGACGAACAACATGAGATAAACAAAACGTTTCCATTTCACCCTGAAGAAGGGCAAGAGGATAGCAACCCTTTTTATGTTGATTAAGCATTCCCTATGAAAAAAATATTTTCTGCACATATCGCCTTTCTTCTTTTCGCTCTAAGTTTTGCTTTTAGTCAAACCTTTGAGGAGTTCAAAGACCCTTCCATAGTTGGGGTAAATAAGGTTCCTCCTCATGATCAAATCTTTGCTTTTAACGAAGAAGAGGATTTAGATTACTTGAGTTTTCCATCCTCTGAAAATTACCTTACACTAAATGGCATGTGGTCATTCAGCTGGGTATTCAAACCGGCTGATCGTCCCACCAATTTTTTTGAAAGAAGCTTTGACTATTCCGATTGGGAATCCATCAAAGTCCCTGCAAACATGGAAATGGAAGGTTATGGAGTTCCTATCTATTTGAACCATCCGTATGAGTTTACTAAAAATCCAGAACCACCTGAGTTGCCGGATTATTGGAATCCAGTGGGTTCGTATATCAGAGAGATTGACCTGAGTTCTGACTGGACCGATCAGCGAACAGTTATTCATTTCGGAGCAGTAAAGGCGGCCATTTATTTATGGGTAAACGGACAATATGTAGGATATTCACAGGGGTCAAAAACTCCGGCAGAGTGGGATTTGACCAAAGTTCTGAAACCAGGCAAAAACAAGATTGCTTTTCAGGTATTTAGGTTTTCTGATGGATCATTTCTGGAATGCCAGGATTTTTGGAGATTGAGTGGGGTAGAAAGGGATGTGTATCTCTACCGTACTCCAAAAACATTTATATCTGACCTTGATATCAGGGCTGGTTTGTCAGGAGACTATAAGCAAGGCCAGTTTTCAATGGACGTTGAAATCCAAAATAACTCTGATAAAAAGGTAAACGAAACAGTGGATATCCAGTTGATGGATCTGTCTGGTAAGGTTGTTTACGAATCTTCTAAAACTGCCAGAGTGAAATCAGCAACAAAAGCCACCATAACATTTGAATCCGAGGTACCCAACTGCGTGCGCTGGAGCGCAGAAATCCCCAACTTGTATGACTTGATTATTAGTTATGGTTCTGGAAAAGTTCTGAAAAAGAAAGTCGGATTCCGATCTGTGGAAATCAAAGGTGCTCAACTCCTGGTCAATGGAAAGGCTGTATTGGTGAAAGGGGCCAACAGGCACGAACACGACCCGGCTGCCGGACATTATATCAGTAGAGAATTGATGGAAAAAGACGCCAAATTAATGAAGTCATTGAACATAAATGCTGTCAGAACCAGCCATTATCCTAACGACCCATACTGGTATGACCTATGTGATAAATATGGACTTTACGTAGCGAACGAGGCAAATATTGAGTCTCATGCTTTGGGCGCAGCTAAGCAAAAACCTTATGATGAAGACAAACACATAGCCAATGATCCCGACTGGGAATTGTCACATTTGGATCGAATCCAAAGGATGTACGAGCGAGATAAAAACCACCCTTCCGTCATTATCTGGTCTCTTGGAAATGAGTGCGGAGATGGTGTCAATTTTGTGAAGGCTTACGATTGGCTCAAAGCGGCAGACACAAGACCTGTTCAGTTCGAGCAGGCCAATTTGAAGAGCCATACCGATATTTTTGCTCCAATGTATATGAGTGAGGAAGACATGGTAAACTACGCCAAGCATAACTATCACTACCGACCGCTCATCCAATGCGAATATGCCCATGCCATGGGTAATAGCATTGGCAACCTGCAGGACTATTGGGACGCAATAGAAACATACCCAAAACTACAAGGAGGATTTATTTGGGACTGGGTAGATCAGGGTATGGAGGCTTTCACCGATTCAGGAGAGAGGTATTTTGCATATGGTGGAGACTTTGGTCCTGATTCACTGAGAAATGATAATAACTTCTGTATCAATGGTATTGTAAATCCGGATCGTGAGTTGAATCCTCATGCTCATGAGGTTAGATATGTCTATCAAAATTTCAAGGCGGAGCTTTTCGACCTGGCACGTGGGACGGTGAAAATTACCAATGAGTTTTCTTTCAGAAATTTCAGCAACCTGACACTCGTATGGGAAGTGATGGCCAATGGGACGATCACCAACCAGGGGGAATTGAAAATAGATCTTGAGCCAGGGGCAAGTACCGTTTTGAATATTCCGTTTGCTCAATCAATTCAGTTGGATAAAGAATGTTTCTTAAACCTGAAGTTGATGTCCGGCTCTGAGACTTTTCAGGAAGGAGTTGTGAAAATTGCGGAAGAACAACTCTTGCTCAACGAACCGAAAATCCTTCAAAAGAAATTGACAAGTGAGGAAAAGGTATCCATAAAGAAAGAAGGAAGCATCGTCAACGTGGTTGCCGGGGATTTTGAGGTCAGCTTTGATCAGGTCACCGGGGATTTGAAAAACATATCAAAAGGTGAGAAGAAATACTTGAAAAGAACCCTGCAGGCAGATTTTTGGCGAGTGCCTACAGACAATGATTATGGCAACAAAATGGTGGCACGTTTGGGTGTGTGGAAAGACGCTCATAAGAACAAAACGCTCGAGCACTTTGAAGCTAAGCGTACAGAAAGCGGTACTGTGAAAGTTGAAACTTACTATTTGCTTACTGATGTGGACGCACAGTTGCTTCTGGAATATGAAATTGGAGAAAATGGTGAAATGGTAATTGATTACGCTTATATCACAGCTCCGAACAGACAACTTCCTGAGTTACCTAGGGTCGGATTAAATCTCGGCCTTAGTGGAGATCTGAATCATGCTATTTGGTATGGTAGAGGACCTCATGAAAACTACATAGATAGAAAACAATCTGCTAAAGTGGGAGTGTATGATTCCGGGGTAGAGGACTTATATTTCCAATATATAAGACCACAAGAGGGCGGCTATCGCACCGATGTGAGGTGGTTAAACCTACAGGATAACGCAGGAAATGGCTTGATGATCAGTGGCTATCCAACGTTGGCATTCAATGCATCCTATTATGAAAAGGATGATTTTAGCAACGCTGTGAAAAAACAACCAATACACACGACTGATCTCACCAAGAGGGATTATATCGTATTGAATATCGACTATGAACAGATGGGAGTAGGTGGCGATAATTCATGGAGAGCCCATACCCACAACGAATACAAGCTTCATTCTCAGGAGTACTACTACTCTTTCAAGCTCAAGTTTTACACTTCGAACGAAAAAGCAGAGGCAGGAGAGTCATACAGATACGAAGTAAAAGACTGGTCATCCAAGCCTGGTGTCCTTGGGTTCTACGAATAATTTTCTTGGTATACTATATGAAACCAGCAAGGCTAAAAGGGTATTGTACAATAATCATTGTTGTTTGCTTGCATACAATCCTTTCGGCTCAAATTAATCCTATTCTAAGTGATACGTCTGAGGGCTTTATCTATGCGGCAGACCCTGCCGCAGAGGTTTTTAATGATACACTTTATGTGTATGCTTCTCGGGACGTACCAGATGCAGTTTCTTTTGCCACCATGCAGGATTATGTAGTCCTATCCACTACAGATATGAAGTCATGGACAAATCATGGAGTGATACTTGAGCCTAGAAAGTACGATTGGGCAGGAGGACAGATGAACGCTGCTGATGTAGCTTATAAAAATGGGTGGTATTACTTCTATTTTCCTTTTGATAAAACACATATTGGTGTTGCCAAAAGCCGTACCCCAACGGGTCCATGGGAAGAAGCTGTTGCTCACAAGATAACCACCATATTTGACCCTTGTGTGATAGTCGATGATGATGGGCAGGCCTACATCTACGGCAATGACCATAAGGTTGACATTGGTGATCCGGGGTGGCACGTTATGGGAGCAAAGTTGAAAGACAATATGGTAGAGCTCGATGGCCCGTGGGTCAGGCTCACAGAGGAAACGGTCAATGAAGCTGTCCATGTTTTTAAACGAAATGGTAAATATTACTTCCATGCCAGAGCAGGTAAAACAACTCAATATTGGATGGCTGATAGTCCCTTACCCCAGTACGCCACTTTCATGGGTGAACTAGCTCCAAATGCTCCAAAAGCCCCTAATCATGCTTCCGTAGTGGAGTATAAGGGGCAATGGTATTTCTTCTATCACAGAGGAGACGTAAATGGCGGTTCATTCTTTCGTAGATCAGCTTGCTTTGAAAAGATGATTTTTAGAGAAGATGGAACAATAGAACCAATAATTTATACTCTGGACTAAAATGAGCGGAATACAAGGATATTTTCAATTAATCAAATCACTTTTTTTATAAAAATCACTTTGACAGAAGCGTTAAACCCATGCAACAAAAACACACCAAACCCACTCGTTAAACCTGGGTACGAGGTGATGGTATGGCCCTGTAATGATGGAGTCGTTGCATTAATTAATTTGGGGTCGGGGGACTTGAAGAAAACCCTTCAATATGCTGCCGATGGTGTGCATTTCTCCACCATAGGGCATGTTGGTCAATGCCCATACGCTGCAGGGTTTTATCGCCCCGAAGCTTTTACCGATTCCCAACAAGGTGCTATGCCCTTATGGGGAGTTGAAATCACCCAAAATAAAGGGCAACTACCCGGATTGGGTTACTTTGAAATAGAATGGTCAAGCGATTGATATTGGTCTTGCATAGATCAACTCTTTCAGCCGTAATATGTATTTGGATAAAAAGACTCAATCAAAAAGTAAACGAAATAAAGCAAACTACTCTGAAATCAGAGCAAGAATGAAGAACTATAAAAACTTGTTTAGCTTTTTAATATGTTCAGCTCTTTTAACATTTATTGGGTATCAGGCATCTGATGGATCTAAAGTAAATGAAGAGTCACCAATAGCTACGTCTAGTTGGGAAGACCAAATAGTAGACGCAGGTCTTAAGAATTCGACTAAACCCAATGTGATTTACATTTTGGTTGATGATCTGGGCTATGGTGATGTTAAGAGTCTCAACCCTGATTCTAAAATTGCTACGCCTAATATGGATAAGGTGGTGTCTAATGGTGTTCATTTTACCGATGCACATTCCAACTCATCTGTTTGTACCCCTACGCGATATGGATTACTCACTGGATGCTATGCTTTTAGAACCAGGCTGCAAAAAGGAGTTTTAAGAGGTTATTCTGCAGCACTTATTGAGCAAGACCAAACCACAGTTGGCACTTTTTTGAAGGATCATGGATATGAAACGGCTTGCATCGGTAAATGGCACTTGGGTTTGGACTGGCCAAAAACAGATGAGTCAAAGGAAATAGAAGAAGAGCTCTACTGGCGCACGGGATCAAATCTGGGTAATACGGATGATAATGTTGATTATCAGAAATACATCTCCGGGGGGGCTTCAGATCATGGGTTTGATTATTCGTTGATCATTCCCGGTTCATTGGATATGAGTCCTTATTTATATATCCGAAACGGATATGCAGTAGAGGAACCCACGCTATTTACACAAGGTAAAAAGGAAAAGCTGGAAGGGAGAGGTATGTTTTGGCGTAGAGGAAAAATCTCTCCGAGTTTCGACTTTAAAAAAGTATTACCTACCGTTATTGATTCAGCTATCTATTATATTCATCAACATGCCCGAACAGAGGCTCCATTCTTCCTTTATCTCCCACTTCCTGCCCCGCATTTGCCGTGGTTGCCTGCTGATGAGTTTGTGGGTACCACCGATGTGAGTGGTTATGGCGACTATGTAGCCATGGTAGACGCTATGATTGGGAAAGTAGTGAATCAGATATATTCCGACGGAATTGAACAAGAAACCCTAATCATCATTAGCTCAGACAATGGTTCTGACTGGAGACCTTCGGACATCAAAAAAACCGGTCATTATGCAAATGCACAATTTCGGGGACGCAAGGCAGATATATACGAAGGAGGACACAGGATACCTTATTTTGCCCAATGGGAAGGGGTAATACCTGCTGGTCATCAGTCAGACGAGTTGATTTGCACAACCGATTTGCTAGCTACAATGGCAGGACTGCTCAATACAACCCTAACAAATAAAATCGGCGTAGATAGCTATGATCTGTGGCCAGCATATCTGGCAGATGTAAAAGAGCCGATCAGAAGCTCCGTGATTCATCATTCACAACAGGGCTTCTTTTCTTTGAGAAAAGGCAAATGGAAATACACCCAGCGTTTGGGGTCGGGAGGGTTTTCCAGTCCGTCGGTCATCCAGCCGAAAGAAGGTGAAGCGACTGGTACATTGTTTGACATGGAAGTCGACCCTGAAGAAAAAAACAACCTCTACCTACAACATCAGGATATTGTATTACAACTCGATAAGTTGCTAGAGCAACAGAAGGCTCAAGGGTTTACTCGAAAAATAACAGGTTTATGAAGTCAGTTTATGTGTTAAAAATTAGTGTTTTCTTGGCTTCAGCCATGTTGTTGATTGTTATTTCATGTAATACCACGGTCAATAATGCGGATCTACCCAATGTCATTCTCGTCAATGTAGATGATCTGGGGTGGATGGATCTGGGGTCTAAAAACCCTAACTTGTTTCATACCCCTAATATTGACAGGTTAAAAAGTGAGGGACTGGAGTTTGTAAATGCTTATGCTGGTGCAGCCAACTGTGCTCCTAGCAGAGCCTGCCTTCTAAGTGGACAAAATACACCCAGACATGGCGTTTATACAGTGAGTCCTTCTACACGAGGCAATACCAAAACCAGAAAACTGATTCCTGTGAAGAATAAGGCTCATTTAACTGATGAGGTGATTACTTTGCCGGAATTGTTCAAAAAAGCAGGATACACCACTGCCAACTTTGGCAAGTGGCATGTGGGCGAAGATCCGCTTACACAAGGTATAGACATCAACGTGGCAGGTGGTAAAAATGGAAACCCCGGAAAAGGAGGCTACTTTTCTCCATACAACATACCCAACATCACAAATGGGCCGGAGGGAGAGTACCTGACTGATCGTTTGACCAGTGAAGCAATATCATTCATATCCGATCATAAGGAAGAAAACTTCTTCGCCTACATGCCTTATTATACAGTGCATACACCCCTGTTGCCTAGACCCGATTTGTTTGAGTCCTACCAAACCAACCCTATCTATCAATCCAAAGCTCAGGCAAAATATGCGGCTATGGTTCATGGCTTAGATCAAAATATT
The DNA here is from genome assembly GCA_039944535.1 of Cyclobacteriaceae bacterium. GTDB lineage: Bacteria > Bacteroidota > Bacteroidia > Cytophagales > Cyclobacteriaceae > JAMZMI01. The sequence goes on along the minus strand of JBDUYP010000004.1, from coordinate 312,376 downwards.
GGCCGATTGCTCAATGCGTTGGATTCATTGAACCTCACCGAAAACACGATGGTCATTTTCACCTCTGACAATGGTGGTATTGCAGCTATATCTAGTCAGGCACCAGCCAGGGCGGGTAAGGGATCTTATTTTCAAGGAGGATTAAAAGTTCCGTTTGTAGTGAGATGGCCGGGTGTCACAGCACAGAATGTAACCACTCAAACTCCAACTGTCAACCTGGATATTTATGCCACATTTTTGGATCTGTTTGGCATCACAGTTGAGCAACCTCACGATGGAGTGAGCATTTTGCCCACACTGCAAGGAAGAACACAAGATTTCTCACAGAGGAATCTTGTATGGCATTTCCCCATCTACTTACAGAATTATAAAGGGTATCAGGATGAGGCCAGAGACCCATTGTTTAGAACACGTCCTGGTTCTGTAATCCTACAAGGAAAATGGAAGCTTCACCACTATCTCGAAGATGATCAATATTTGCTTTATGATATTGAGAATGATCCAGGAGAGACTACTGATGTTGCGTCTAAGAATCCGCTAATAGCCCAAAAACTCATAGCCGAACTCAATACCTGGCGCAAGGAGCAGAATGCCCCGTTTGATTTAAAGATTAATGAGGCGTATGATGCTGACTTTGAAAGGAAAATGATTGCTAAAAAAGGAGACATCAAATGAAACGCCTGCTCACCATATTACTAGTTTTGGCCTTAGTTGGCTGTGAGCAACAAACGGAGGAACAAAAGTCTGAACTCAATATACTTTGGTTGGTCATAGAAGACTTTAGCCCCGATCTGAGTTGCTATGGCAATACCGACCTGCATACTCCCAATATTGATCAGATTGCACAGGAAGGAACCGTATATACACATGCTTTTACGAGTGCGCCTGTTTGTTCGCCCAGCAGATCTGCTTTCATGACTGGAATGTACCAAACTACCATAGGTGCTCACCATCATAGAAGTCATAGGGGTGACGGATTCACCTTGCCCGATTCAGTCAAAACAGCTCCGGAGTGGTTTGCCCAATATGGATACTTCACTGCCAACATCAAACACGGCTTTGATAACTTCAAGGGTACAGGCAAAAAAGATTTGAATTTTGATCACGGTGAGCTATTTCAGTCAAAGCACTGGGACTCACTGAAAACCAACCAACCATTTTATGCTCAGGTCAATTTCGCTCCGGTGCACCGGATGCTGTATAAAATGCCCGATACACTGTTGGTAGATCCTGATTCTGTGCATTTGCCACCATATTACCCGGATCATCCGGTGGCCAGACTGGACTGGGCTCAATACCTCACCAAAGCAATGCTCTTAGATAACATGGTAGGAGAGGTCATGCAAAAACTAAAGCGAGATGGTTTGGATAAAAATACAATTGTCATGCTTTTTGGAGATCATGGAAGAAACCACATCCGTGGAAAGCAGTGGCTCTATGATCCGGGCTTACATATTCCTCTAATCATTAAGAAACCTAACCAGAAAGGCGGAAGCGTGAGTGATCAAATGATAAGTGGTATAGACTTATTGCCAACGTCTCTGGGTCTGGCAGGGTTGGACATCCCTTCTGCTATGCAAGGAAATAACTTTATGGATGCTGACCCTCGTGATTACATTTATGCCGCCAGAGATCGGTGTGATGAGTCCGATGAACGTGTGCGGGCTGTCCGTGGCAAGCGTTATAAATACATTAGAAACTACAAGCCGGAATTGCCCTATATGCAGCCCAACAAATACAAACAGGCTTATTATCCCATGTGGATGCTGATGCAGGAACTGGCGGATAAAGGTCAACTCAATCAGGATCAGCTGAAATTTTTACAACCCGGTAAACCAGTTGAAGAGCTGTACGATGTAATAGCCGATCCTCATGAATTACACAATTTGGCGTCTTCAGCAGAGCATATAGCCACACTGAACAAAATGCGTGATCTGCTAGATGACTGGGTAATAGATACCAGGGATCAGGGGCAATTCTCCGAAAGTGATTCGGCCAGAACCATGTGGTTAAAGAAGATCGCGGAATGGGATGTGACAAGCCAAATAGGGAAAATAAGAAAACTAATACACAGCTATGAATAACCTCAAAATTTTCGGTTTACTATTATGCTTCATTGCAATGGGGTGCACCCCGCAAAATGAAAGCCAGCCTGTCATCAGTTTATCTGATGAGGGAGGACATAGTTTGATCAAAGGAGCGAGTGGTTTCAATGTGCGAATAGCAGATAAAGTATGGAGCTATTCTCATCCCGATTTTATAGCAGCTGTAGATAGCATGAAACCTGGCTGGCTTAGATATTTCTCAGGAACTATGGGCGATGCTTTCAATTCAGCAACTGGCCTTTACGACTATGATTATGCATGGCAATTTGACCATCAGGGGCAGTATTTGAAAGGTTACGCCTTCACACATGTAAAAGGACCACACACCATTGCGGATCTTTATCAGGTTTTGGGCCGTGTCGGTGGTAAACTGGTCGTTACGATCAATGGCTTCACAGAAACACCCCAAATAGCAGCCGAACTGGCCAGATTTTGCAAGAATAACGATATTGAGGTGGAGGCATGGCAGTTTTGTAACGAGCCTTACTTCTACGTGCCCAACCGAGATAGGTATTGGTGGAATGATGGTGCAGACTATGCCCTCAAAATGAAGCCATTTGCTGACTCTATCAAATCAGTATTTCCAGATGCAAAACTGGCCTTGAACTTTACCTGGGATGGTATCTGGGGATTTATGAGAGAAATCTATTCTTATCAAGAGGCCAACGGGCACTATTACAATGTGTTTTCCAAACACTCATACGCTCCCCATATTGGCGGAAAGGAACCTTTTGATTCGGCTTACAGACGTGGAAACACCAAATTGATTCAGGCCACTTCTCCCGAAGCTATGCAGCAAATAGAGGAGTTTACATGGGAAGGTGCTCCATTGATGGTGACAGAGTTTGGAACCTGGAACGGGGCATTGAGCCGGGTTTATTCGGCCATTTACAACGCCGAATACACACTCAGACAACTCGAACATGAAAATGCTTTTCTCATTGGTTCTCATGAAATCAGTAATAAAGCACATCCTGAAAAAAACTGGAACAAGGAAATTGTCCAGGCATTTAAAAATGGAGAGGAACTGGACACTGATGCTTTAAGAACAGGAGTCAAATTTTCCAATGAAGGCAAGGCGATTTACCTGGTTCATCAGGCTACCAATAATGCAGATTATACTTTCAAATCTGAAATTTCTGGCGGCCCTATCGTTCCCGGCATGAAAGGACGCCAGGAGCAAGGATGGTACGCCCGAGGTTTCAAAGGGGTAGGAGCTTATGACTATCTGATGATTTGCAATCGCTCTGGCGAGACGATTAAGCCTAAAATCGAATTCAATAATTCGAATTTGAATACGGAGCTTGCAGGCCTTCATATTTTTTCTGAAGATGGCAAAGGACAAGCATCAGATATTATCTCATTTACTACAAACACCAAAGAGTTTACCGTAAAGCCTTATAGTGTAACTTTCGTCAAATGGGCCAAAGAGCAGACCATTGTGCCTACTCAAAGCCGTATTTTCAATACTCAAATTACGGATCAGGGAGCCATGATCAAATGGTGGAAACTGGAAAATGTAGACAGTTACATTCTAAAAGTCTCCTCTTCTGAAGGAGTCAAAGAAATAAAGGTAGATGCCGAAAACACTAGTGTAGGGCTTGATGATTTTGAAGATCAGGCTGTGTATCAATTAAGCGTAGCGGGTGTAAATTCCGAAGGTGTCGGGACTTTTTCCAATGCGGTTGAAATCAAATTTGCCAAGCCGCAAGCACCGTCTATATTCCAAACGGCAAGACGATATCAAACAGCGACGATTTTTTGGCAAAGTGTAAAAGGCGCTAACGGGTACAAGGTTTATCAGCAGGATGCTAAAGGAAAGATCACCGTCCATGATGCTGGCAATGTGTTTGGATACAGGGTAGAAAATCTTCAGTATGACAAGCCTTATAGGTTTTGGGTAAAAGCATACAATGGTCTTGGTGAGAGTGAGGCTTCTGATAATGTTAATATTACCTGTAAAGAGGATTTGCCAATTCCTCCGAGAAATATTTCTGCTAAAGAAGCTCAAGATGGTGTTCATCTGAAATGGCTTGTGCAAGACACCATCAACGATGGTGTGAAGTATAGGGTTTATAGAGGAAAGTCACCATACAATTTTGTGGAGATTGCAGATGAGATAAGTGGAGATACTTACATAGATAAAAACCCGGATGTCAACGAAATATTCTATTCGGTAAAGTCTTACAATGCATCGGGAGAAACCAACTTCTTCGCCAATACTGCCACGCTGATCAAATCAGACGAGCTGCTAGAGTTGAAAGTGGCTGATATCACCAAAGAGGGTGACGCATTCAAGGTCACTGTCAAATTCAAGAATTTTCCAACGGATGGCGATGTGTATTTTGGAGTGGCCATTAGCAATATTTCATACCTCAATGTGGAGGAGCAAACCTATTTCACAGAACAGGTTGCGGATGATTCTTATGTGGTATCCATTCCCGCAGGAGATCTAAGAGGTACGGATAAATACGCGGTTAAAGCCTTGATAAATACAAACGGTGCTCCAAAATATAGCGAGCCGCCTCATAAGAACATCTCGAATGATTAATTGATGTGGGAAAAGAAAGATCAGCAAGGGGACAAAGACCTGCTATCATTGATGAAATCTTGATGAGGGATTTTTACTCATAGCGCACAGCAGTGCGCAACGATTATTTGGTGATATACCCAGGTATGCCACTGGAAAAATTTAATTTAAAAAATGGCTTGTCAATGAGCAAGCAATCAAAGATTGAGATGATTGCTTACACAAGAATCCTTCATGATTAATCACCAATGATAAACTGGAGCAAAGGTTTTGCTGCCGCTTAAGTTGCTTGTTGAATAAATGAAATGTTGTGTCAGAATTTGAACGTCGAGTTGATATAAATTAGAAAGCTATGAAAGGGATTAATTTACTTTTAGTTGTGGTTTTTGTTCTCATTTTTTCCTGTTCGGAAAAAAAGACCGGGGCAGTACAAAGCCCTGAGAAGCCCAATATCATCTATATTTTGGCTGATGATTTGGGGTATGGAGATGTGCAATCATTTAATCCTAACGGAAAAATCCCAACTCCAAATCTGGATGCGATGGCTGAAAATGGTGTCATGTTCACCGACGCGCACACCACTTCTGCTGTGTGTACCCCCACCAGGTACAGTATTCTTACAGGAAGATACAACTGGCGTACCTCGTTGAAATCCTCTGTGCTCAGTGGCTATTCCAAATCATTGATCAAAAAGGAGCGAACTACCGTAGCAGACCTGCTCAAGACCCAAGGTTATACCACGGCATTCATTGGCAAGTGGCACATGGGCTGGGATTGGCCATTTGTAGATAAGGTCGTAAATGGCATCAACAAACTCAAAGCAAGCCCCGAGGTAGATTTTACACAGCCAATAAAAAATGGCCCGAAAAGTCACGGTTTCGATTACTCGTTTGGGTTTTGTGGATCACTGGATATGCCACCTTATGTCTATGTGGAAAATGATATGCCTACCATGGTTCCTACCAAAACAACTGTATCCGTAGATGAAAAAGGTTTTTGGAGAAAAGGACTGACAGCAGATGATTTTGACCACACAAACGTGCTTCAAGACCTGACCGATAAGGCTGTTCAGTATATCGATCAAAAAGCGAAAGGACAGGAACCATTCTTCCTTTACTTTCCACTGCCTGCTCCACATACACCTATTTTGCCCACTACTGAGTTTTTGGGTAAAAGCAATACAAACATGTATGGCGATTTTGTGATGCAGGTGGACGATGTTGTACGCCAAATTAGGGAAACGCTAAGAAAACAAGGTATTTCAGACAATACGCTGATTGTTTTTACCAGTGACAATGGCTGCTCTCCGAAAGCAGATTTTGAGGAATTGGCAAGAGTAAAGCATGACCCAAGTTATCAGTTTAGAGGGATGAAATCAGATATTTATGAAGGAGGTCATCGAGTGCCATTTATCGTGGAGTGGCCTGCCAAAGGAATAAAAAATGCACAGTCAGACAAGACGATCTGTACCACTGATTTTTTCTCCACATGTGCAGACCTTACGGGATATGAGTTGAAAGATGACGAAGGAGAAGATAGCTACAGTATGCTGCCGCTCATCACCGGTCAAAGCGATCGTGACATTCGAGAATATACGGTACATCACTCCATAAATGGTTCATTTGCCGTCAGGCAAGGAGATTGGAAGTTGAGCTTTTGTGAAGGTTCAGGTGGATGGAGCTACCCAAGAGGTAGAGATATCAAATCGGAAAACCTGAAATTGCCAGCTATGCAGCTTTATAACCTGAAAGAAGATATGGGTGAAACCAATAACCTGGTTGCTGAATACCCTGAGAAAGTAGCAGAACTAAAAAACGCCCTAAAGGAAATCATTCTAAATGGAAGAAGCACCGATGGCGTTGCTCAGCAAAATGATGGAATGGATGGCTGGAAACAAATTCAATCAATAATCAACTAATTCCTTAGCACCATGAATGTCAACTTGAAATTGCTTTGCGGGCTGCTGATCGCTGTTGCGTTCGTGGCTTGTGATCAAGACAAGCATCAACTGACAGTAAAATCACCAAACGAAAGGATTTCTGTAAATGTGACCATCGAAGGAGGAAAGACCTTCTATGCGGTGAATGCAGAGGATGAGGAGTTAATTGCCGTTTCAGAAATATCACTCTTTCCTGATAGGAAAGCCAAAATCACAGACTCTCAACAAAACAGCAGTAACAGCAGCTGGAAGCCCGTTTGGGGACAGTTTAGTGAAGTTCATGATCATTACAATGAGCTGGTTTTGGATATGGATTATGATGGGGCCAGCACCAAACTTTTCATTCGGGTTTATGACAATGGAGTTGGCTTTCGCTATGACCTTCCGCAAGCAGGTGAAGCTAAAGAAGTTACGTTTTTCTGCCAGTACAATCTCACACCGGAGCATGTTATCTACTCACCGAGTGGTGAGCGTGTGCCCCTTGGGCCCATAAAGCTGGGCGATATTGGAAGTCGGGAAGAGAAAGCGCGACTGAAGATTCCGATAGTGGTAGAAAAAGCCGGGAGCCCGTATTTGTCGCTGCTGGAATCTGACCTGTTTGCTTGCCCGGGTTTTGAGACCATGAACATAGCTTATGATGATCAGTCAAAAGCTCTTGTTTCTGAAAACAAAGCGCAGTTAAACGAAGACCGGAAAGCCACGCCATGGCGCGTGATTTTGATCAATGAAAAGCTTGGAGATCTGGTAACCAATCAGGTACCGCTCAACCTGGCTACACCATTGCAGATAGAAGACCCATCGTGGATCAAACCGGGCAAAACATTATGGGACTGGCGAGTGCATGGCTTTACTACGGAAGATGGCTTTACTTATGGTATCAATACGGAGAGCTACAAGCGGTTCATTGACTTTGCTGCTGAAAAGGACATAGAATACTTCCTCATAGATGATGCCTGGTACACACACGTTACTCCAGGACATTTCGATCTTTCGGATAAGCTCGACCTGCAAGAGGTCATTGATTATGCTGCGGAAAAGGACGTGGAGCTGCTCCTTTATTACGATCGCAGGCATGGAGAGTATGGTGATGAGCAGCTTTTCCAGTACTATGCATCACTCAATATGAAGGGAATCAAATATGGCTTTATGGGTGAAAATGAATCTTTTACCAGAAATGCGATTGAGCAAAGTGCTGAAAACAAACTACTCGTTGATTTTCATGATAGCCCGGTACCAATAACCGGAGTGGAGCGAACCATGCCAAATGCTATCACCAAAGAGTATTGTCACGCACAGCAGGATTACAGACGAGCATTCACGCCAGAAACATTTATCAAAATGGCATTGATCAATGCCATCCAGGGGCCACTGGACATGAATAATGGAAACTTTGATCTAAGTGGGATCAATGCCGGAAACCGTCAAAAAGGACCGAAGAAGAAGAATTCCTACATGTCTACGGTAGTGTCCGAGGCAGCTCGCTCGCTAGTTATTCATAGTGGGCTGGTGTGTATTCCTGATGCACCGGAAGCTTATGGAGCAAAAGCAGACCTGTTTGAATTCATACAGAAACAACCTGTGGGAAAATGGGGTGAAAGTAGGGTGCTTCATGCCAAAATGGGTGACTTTATCACCACCGCGCGAAGATTTGGTGGGCAGTGGTTTATCGGATCTGTCTATGATGAAAATGGGGGTTCCTTAGATATCAATTTAGATTTTCTGAAAGAAGGTATGGAGTACGATGTAACCTACTATGAAGATACGGAGGAAACACACGGTACTTCCAACCCAGAAGCTTATCAGGTTAGAAGCGGTACCGTGATAAAAGGTGATGTAGTAAATGCATTGATGGCTCCCGGTGGCGGGCATTGCATGTGGATCAGACAGAAACCTTAAACTTTCACATGAATTCACAACCCAACAATAGCCAAAACAAATACCCCTTGCTGCTTGCTGCATTTTTTGTGTTGCTAGTAGCTGGTTGTGCGGATAATGCATATCAAAAGCCCAATTTCATCATCATCTTTACAGATGATCAGGGATACAATGATCTTGGCTGCTACGGCTCCCCAGACATAAAAACACCCAATATTGACCAAATGGCAGTCGAAGGCATGAAGCTCACCAGCTTTTATGCGCAGACAGTGTGTGGCCCTTCCAGAGCAGCTTTGATGACTGGATGCTACCCCATGCGCAGCGCACGAAATGACAATGGAGTAGCCCCACACCCCAAGCTTTCATTAACAGAAGTGACCATTGCAGAGGTATTGAAACAAGCTGGGTACGTCACAGGCATGATCGGAAAATGGGATCTTGCCGGTCACAATCCGGAGAAATTCAGTGCCGACTTATTGCCAGCTGATCAGGGGTTTGATTATTCATTTTTCACCCCCAGCAGCAATGACAGCAGAGTACACCTGATTAGAAATAAAACGCTTGTGGAGATGCATGCCGACATGTCCACATTGACACGTCGCTACACGGATGAAGCTCTTCAGTTTATAGAAAGAAACCAGAAGCAACCATTTTTCTTATACCTCGCGCATACCATGCCACATACCAAACTGGCTGTTTCTGATGAATTTAAAGGGAAATCGAAGCGTGGGTTGTATGGCGATGTAATTGAAGAGCTCGATTTTCAGGTAGGGCGTATCCTTGACTTACTTAATGAAAAAACACTCGACAAAAACACCTATGTAATTTTTATGAGTGACAATGGCCCATGGTGGATAAAGAAAGAACACGCTGGAAGTGCTTTTCCTCTTCGAGGGGCTAAAACCTCTGCCTGGGAAGGTGGATTCCGTGTGCCGGCAATAGTATGGAGACCAGACAGAGTGCCAGCAGGAGAGCAGTCAGATCAGGTAGTTGCTACCATCGATTGGCTACCCACCATTGCTCACTTGGCTGGAGTATCTGCTCCCTCAGATCGGGTGATAGACGGAGTGGATATTGCTGATATTATTCATGGGAAAAGTGAAAAGCTTGACCGCACGTTTTTTTACTATCAACATCAGGAACTTAGAGCTGTCCGCAAAGGAAAATGGAAACTTCACCTACCTCATCAGCCAGAAGGTAAGTCAATAGCATACACCAAATGGCCCAGACATATTGCTCCCGAGGATCGGGTGATGTTTGATTCTTATATGCTTTATGATTTGGAGCAAGATATCGGGGAGACCACCAATGTGGCAGTAGCAAATCCGGAGGTTGTAGCTGAGTTGAGCGTACATCTGGAGTGGGCCCGGAAGGATATAGGTGATGTAGGGGAAAGAGGTGAAAACGCTCATCCATTTGGAGACGAACCGTACTTTACCCCCAATAAAATCATAAAAACAGATAACACTGATAAATGATGAATCTATTGTCGAGCATTACCAAACGCATACGAAACAGCCGCCATTTCATGCCAGGAGTCGTGCTCCTTTTGAGTAGTACCCATATTTCGCTAGCTCAATCGAACCAATGGCCGGTACTGAAAACTTATGATCAGGATCATATACATAAGATAAAAATGCCTGTAGGGGGTATCGGGACAGGTACCATTTCGCTGACTGGCAGAGGTGCCCTGGAGGACTGGGAAATTATGAATCGTCCGGCCAAAGGCTTTAATCCTACGTTGGAAAACAGAGGTCCGGTGAAAGAAAAGGGCCCTTTTTTCGCCATCTATGTAGAAGATGAGAATGGTGAAAAACAAACCAGACTGCTGGAAGGACCTACTGATATAAGCTTCTATGAAGGCTCATGGGGAGCATCAGGCAACAATCATGGTCTTCCCAGGTTTGGGAATGCGACGTTTGAAGCAGCTTATCCTTTCGGCCGTGCCATCCTCAGCGATGACGATCTGCCCGTGGACGTAGCAGTTGGCGCTTTCAATCCTTTGATCCCAGGCAATATTGATGATAGCAGTATCCCGATATTTATCCTAAACTATAAGGTCAAAAACACCAGCGATCAAGATATCACAATCTCTTTGTCAGGAACAATTCAGAATTTTATTGGATTTGATGGAACAAGGGGAAAACCTGAAAAGAATATAAATCTTTATCGGGAAGGAGATGGTGTAAAAGGCATTCATTACACAACCACAGGTGTGGATTCCTCCAGCGAACAATGGGGCACGATCAGTTTTGTTTCCCTCAATGAAGGATTAACCACTTACAGAACTGCATGGCAACCACTGATCAGCCGTTGGGACAAAAAGCGACTCGACTTCTGGGATGATTTCAGTGAAGATGGCATTTTGGAAAAAAGAGAAAACCCGGAAGTCAATGCCCCAATGGGTTCAATTGCTGTCAAAACAACACTGAAAGCCGGGGAAGAAAAAGACTTTCGCTTTTTAATCAGCTGGCATTTTCCAAACAGGCAAACCTGGGACAAACCTGGCTTTCAAAAACTGATCAAATCGACCGTGGGTAATTATTATGCTACAAAATATGCAGACTCCTGGGATGTCATTTCCAAAACACTTCCAAGGTTGGAAGAGCTGGAAACCAGCACAAATGCATTTGTAAATACATTGCTGGAAAGCGATATCCCCGAAGAGGTAAAAGAAGCGTCATTATTTAACCTCGCACATTTACGTACGCAGCTGGCATTTAGAATAGAAAGCGGCCATTTTCTGGGTTGGGAAGGCATCTTTGATGACAGAGGATCGTGCTTTGGTTCTTGTACCCATGTGTGGAATTACGAACAGACCACCGCATTTCTGTTTGGTGAATTGGCCAAAACCATGAGAGATGTGGAGTATGGGTATGCCACGGATGTCACTGGCCTGATGAGCTTTAGAGCATACCTTCCGCTGGATTCCGCGCAGAAATGGGGAAAAGCAGCAGCCGATGGTCAGATGGGGGCTATCATGAAGTTTTACCGTGATTGGCAGCTTTCGGGAGATGATGCGTTTTTGAAACGACACTGGCCAATGGTGAAAAAGACACTGGAGTTTTGCTGGATTCCCGGTGGGTGGGATGCCAACAAAGACGGTGTGATGGAAGGTTCCCAGCACAATACCATGGACGTAGAGTACTTCGGTCCCAATCCGCAAATGGGATTTTGGTACCTCGGTGCACTGAAGGCGTCTTCAGAAATGGCCAATTATCTGGGAGATAAAAAATTCGCAAAAACCTGCGAAAAGTTATTTACACAAGGATCTGCCTGGATGGATGCTAACTTATTCAATGGCGAGTACTATGAGCAGATCATCCAGCCACCTATGTCAGCTGATAACGTAGCTGAGCCGCTTATGGGCATCACCAGTGGGAAAAATGCAATCGATCTTACTTCCCCCGATTTTCAACTGGGAGAAGGCGTGCTCGTAGATCAGCTGACAGGTCAGTTTTTTGCGCACCTCATCGGATTGGGATACCTCGCAAAGGAAGAAAATGTGAAGACCACCCTGCAGTCTGTCATGAAATACAACTATGTAGAAAATATGGCTTCTCATGCCAATTTTCATCGCTCATATGCATTGGGGCAAGAATCAGCCCTGCTGATGGCGGCCTATCCTGGAGAAAGACCCGAAAAGCCATTCCCTTATTTCACTGAGGTGATGACGGGTTTTGAATATACGGCGGCCATAGGCATGATTCAGGAAGGTCAAACGGAGGAAGGCCTGAAGTGCATTCGCAATATCAGAGATCGCTATGATGGTAGAAAAAGAAGCCCATTCGATGAGGCGGAGGCCGGACATCATTATGCCAGAAGCATGGTAGCCTGGGCTGGGATTTTGGCAACCACAGGCTTTCAATATTCCGCCGTGGATCAATTCATGAAATTCAATGCCGCAAATGGCTCTTATTTCTGGTCCAATGGCTATCAATACGGCAAAGTAGAAATTTCTGGTGAGGACGATCTGAAGGCAGTGTCCATTACAGTGCTAAATGGCAGTATGACACTTCAATCATTCGAATTGAGGGACTTTGGAGCGATGAAGTTCGATGCTAAAAAAGTATTTGTAGAAGGCCAAACGGTTGTCTTTAACATCAAAAGATCAAAGCAATGGAATTAAACATCATCACACCCCTGGTTCTGGCATGTGTTTTTGGCATGACAGGCTGTACTCCTCAAAAGACTGACCAGCAAACGTCTAAGCCTGAAGCATATATTAGCTATACTGACGATGTGGACTTTATGAAAAAGTACACAGACATCCTGAACCTGAGTGCACCAGATGGGCGTGGAAATGTTGCCGTTTCGTCTGCGCTACAAGGTAGAGTGATGACCAGCAGTGCCAGTGGATCAAAAGGCAGAAGTTTGGGTTGGATCAACCGTGAGTTGTTTGCTTCTGAAGATACCATGGAGCACATCAATGTGTACGGTGGTGAAGAACGTTTTTGGCTTGGCCCGGAAGGAGGTCAGTATTCGATTTTCTTTGAAAATGGTGACGACTTCAACCTGGACAACTGGTACACGCCCAGACTCATCGACCTGGAGCCTTTTGAGGTAAAGGCGCAAACGCCAAGCAGCGTGGTTTTCACCAAAAAAACATCATTGACCAACTACTCCGGTTTTCAGTTCGATCTTTCAATTAAGCGAAAAGTAGAAGTACTGAGAGCCACTGAAGTATTTGATGAATTGGGAATAAAAACTCAGGGAGAGCTTGGTATGGTAGCTTACAAAACCACCAATACCCTAACGAATGTGGGCGATCAGAACTGGAAAAAGGAAACAGGTCTGCTGTCCATCTGGCTCCTGGGGATGTTCAACCATTCGCCTTCCACTACGATCATTATTCCCTTTTTGCCGGGAAGCACTGAAGACCTTGGTCCGGCTGTCAATGACACATACTTTGGCAAGGTGCCGGAAGATCGGTTGGTCGTCAAAGACAGTGTGCTCTTCTTCTCTGGTGACGGACAGTACCGCAGCAAAATCGGATTGTCACCCCAACGAGCAAAAGATATACTGGGCTCTTATGATGCTGCCAATGACATCCTGACCATCGTGAAGTACAATAAACCAGTAGGAGTTACCGACTATGTGAATTCCATGTGGGAGATACAGGAGCAACCCTATGCCGGTGATGTGGTCAACTCTTACAACGATGGGCCTCCAGAGCCTGGAACCAAACCTTTGGGGCCATTTTACGAACTGGAAACATCCTCTCCGGCACTGGCGCTTAAATCTGGTGAATCCGGGGTACATATACAGCTTACCTGCCATTTTGAAGGAGATGAAGACTCCTTAAATACCATAGCTGAGTTATTGCTAGGAGTGTCACTTGAAGAAATAGGTAGTGTCCAATAACTAATGATTAAGATTATGAACAAGTACATAAAACAGATAGGCATACATACTTCTTTCGTTGTATTCGCAATGCTCATTTCATGCACCCCAAAAGAAAAAGTGGTAACAGTAGCATCTTTGCTGCAGGAAATGTTGGATCGCGATGTTATCACACGTTTTCCTGAACAGGATTTCCGTCTAAAACAGGCCAGCAGTTACAACCGTGAATCTGTGACACCAGAAGACTCCACAGGGTGGTTTAAGAACCGGGATTTCAACGCCAATAATTCGGATCTCAACTTCATAAGAATCGAAGAAAATAACGGCCAAAAAGAGTGGGTGCTCATGGATCATCATGGGGCTGGGGCGATAGTGCGTACCTGGATGCCTTTCAGAAACCCAAAAAATTCAAATACAAATAGTATTATCAAGTTTTATCTGGATGGGGCAAGTGAGCCCACTCTTGAAGGGAATATGCTTGATCTATTAAATGGGTCAGGCCAGATACCTTTTCCTCTGGCTCATAAATCGCTACGTTCAGCAGTTTCCTTTTTCCCAATACCTTATGCACAGAGTTGTAAGATTACGGTCACTGAGCGCCCATTTTTCTATCAGTTTACCTATCGGGAATATGAACAAGGAACCAGGGTTGAAACCTTTACCAGAGAGTTTTTTGCTGAAGCAGAACCTCTAATCAATCAGGTTTGTGAAAGCTTGCAATCGCCTGCAGACCCTATTGGAGATCAACTAATTGAACTAAAAGATAGATTGGAGGCTGGAGAAGAGCGAACTCTTATTTTACCAAAGGGGACTTCTGCCGTGGAATATTTGTCAATCAAGCTTGGAAACTACGCTGATTCGATGCTGACACGTACCACGATACTTAAAATTGATTTTGACGATCAGCAGACGGTATGGAGTCCCATTGGAGATTTTTTCGGAAGTGGTATTGGGTTCAATCCATTTCAAGGGTGGTATAGGACCGTAGATGAGAAAGGTAAAATGTCTTGCCGGTGGGTTATGCCTTATCAGAAATCGGCTAAAGTTTCCATCCTGAATTTGGGTGATCAGGCGATAGATGTTGATTTACAAGCTAAGGTTCGCGACTATCATTGGGATGGGAATAGCCTGTATTTTAATGCCGTATGGCGTGGGGAATATCCTGTTCCAACAAGGCCATTTTCCGATTGGAACTATGTGATACTTAAAGGACGAGGTGTATATGTAGGGGATGCTCTTACCATCATGAATCCGGTAAAGAAATGGTGGGGTGAAGGGGATGAGAAAATCTGGGTAGATGGAGAAGATTTTCCTTCAATCTTTGGTACTGGTACGGAAGATTATTACGGCTATTCTTGGGGCGGCATTAGCACTGATTTTTACGAACACCCATTTCATGCTCAGCCACGGGCACATGTTTACAATAAGCTCAATAGAAAGACAAATGTAGAAGAGCGAAACACGCTTGGGTATAGTACAGAAACGCGCACAAGATCATTGGATGTAATGCCGTTTGGTACTTCGCTTCAGTTGGATATGGAGGTTTGGAGTTGGACGGATTGTGATATGGCATACGGAGTTGGGATGTATTGGTATGGCGATGCATCCACCATTTCTAATCGAGTGCCTGATCCTAACGAAGTGGTTTTACCCTATAAACCCTTTGATCAAAACGAAGAAAACTGATTGAATGACTACAGCAAAGAAAACATGTCTGCTATTTCTGCTATTGATTATAGCTTCGGCTTTTCATCCTAAAAAGGCTCGGATTTTGATCATTGGAGATTCCATTTCTATCGGATATACTCCTTTCGTACAGAAAAGTCTGAAAGGAGTGGCAGAAGTCGTACACAACCCGGGTAATGCCCAGCATACCGGAAATGGCCTGGAGCATATCAAAGACTGGATAGGAGACACTGAGTGGGATATCATTCACTTCAACTGGGGGCTCTGGGACTTGTGTTATCGTCATCCTGAGTCACAGGTGCAAGGCCAAAGAGACAAGGTAAACGGAACCATTACCTATAGTCTGGATGAGTACGAAAGCAATCTGGACTCGCTGGTTCAGCTCATCAAAATGTACTCAGATGCAGAGCTGATATTCGTGACAACAACCTATGTGCCCGAAGAAGAGACTGGAAGGTTTTCTGAAGATGCAAAACGCTACAATGCTGTTGCGGAGAAAGTCATGAAAGCGCATAATGTAGCCGTCAATAACATTTACTCAAAATCCGTAAAGATTCATCGGAAATACGGTAAAGGTAATGATGATGTACACTACACCTCGCGGGGATACAAACACTTAGGGAAACAGATTTCAAAATATCTAAAGAGTAAACTGAAATGAGAGCGCAGCTTATCTACAATGTTAAAATATTTGTTCGTGGCGTCTTGCTATTAACTATTCTGATGTTGGTTTCATGCCAGTCTCAAGAAAAGCAAGTAAGCCAGAATCCGCCATATGATGGCAGCTGGGAATCACTGCAGCAAATGCCCGTTCCTGATTGGTTCAACGATGGAAAAATAGGTATTTTCATACACTGGGGGCCATATAGTGCCATAGGCTATCGCAAAGGAGGAAGAGGATACGCAGAGCATGTGCCAAAGCTGATCTATGAAGATTCTACACACTACTATCCATTGCTGAGAAAGCGATTCGGAGCAGCTCCACCCGAGTTTGGTTACAAAGACATCATCCCTATGTTCAAAGCTGAAAAGTGGAACCCAAACGAGTGGGCTGAGCTTTTTGCCAAGGTAGGAGCCAAATATGTCGTACTTACAGCAGAGCACCACGATGGCTGGGCCAACTGGGATTCTGAGCTCACCCCATGGAATGCGGTGGACATGGGTCCAAAAAGAGATTTGGTAGGTGATCTGGGAGTAGCCGTGCGTAAGCAAGGGCTGAAATACGCACCTTCCTACCATAGGGAAAGACACACCAGCTTTTTTACCACCAAAAAGTACGTCGTAGATGCCCAACCTCGACCAGACATCCTCGAAGAAATCAAGCGTATGCCAGAGGCGGAAAAGCTCTACGGGCCATTTGGCTTTAGCAAAGAGGCTGTTGATGAGTATGTTGCTCGGTGGACAGAAATTCAGGATAAATATCAGCCGGATATGCTCTGGATAGATGATATTCCTATATTCACCAGAGATGGTAACAACACCCAGGTAGAGCCAAAGGTTTTCAAACCGGAAATCCAATACCTCTACGATCAGTGCCGACTGCTGATCACCGACTTTATGAACAATGGAGCGGCCAATGGTCAGGAGGTCTATGTCAACAATAAGGGTAAGAACCGAAACTGGCCGGATGGCGTGGGCTGCTTCGAAAAGGACAACCTCAAACTTAAAGTCATCGGCCCCAAGTGGCAGAGTTGCACCACGTTTGGTACCTCTTTCGGTTATCTGGAAGGAGACACCTACAAAAGCGTTGAGGGCGTGATCCACGAAATGGTGGAGGTAATAAGCCGCAATGGCAATTTCCTCATCAACATTGGCCCTAAAGCAGATGGGACGCTAGTACCAGAGCAAGTTGAGCGATTAAAAGCGATGGGTGAGTGGCTTAGCATCAACGGAGTGGCGATATACGGCACACGCTACTGGAAGATCAATCATCAGGAGGCAGGAAATCTCGCTTTCACTACCAAGGGTGAAAACCTCTATACGATCGCTTTGGATCGACCTACAGATGAATTCACAATTGAAGGAACTGAAGACTGGGTACAGGAAGGCGTAAAAGCTGTGAAGCTACTCGGATCTGATGCAAAAATCAAATGGAGTGTTGATTCGAAAGGACTTAGCATTCTTCCTCCTGTCGATTTAGGTAAAAGTCAGTACGCATGGGCTTTCGAAATAGTTACGACCCAAGAACAGCATACACCAAATGCCATAGAAAAGAATGTGGACAATGCCTTTAAAGGAACCAAAAAAGTGGATTTGGATGGCGAGCACTAGTTGTTTTCAAAAAGGCGCAATATGAAATATTTTAACATTATAGCGGTCAACCTTCTCGTGCTTATGTTACTTTCTTGTTCAGGGATAGATATCTATGTGAGCAATGATGGTAGCGATGATAATGATGGGTCAAAGAATAGTCCGGTGGCTACTTTGCAAAAGGCCCAGGAATTGGCCCGTCAAAATGCCGGAAAGAAAATCATCAATGTTTATGTAGAAGATGGTGTTTACTATTTGCCAGAGACCATAGTTTTTCGATCAGAGGACTCAGGAGTTGAAGGAAAAGAAATCGTCTATCAGGCTGTAAATGAAGGTAACGCAATTATAAGCGGAGGATCGTTACTTAACCTCAACTGGCAGGAGTACAAGGATGGTATTTATCAGGCCAAAACACCTGTCGGGATAAACATTGATCAGGTATTCATCAATGGACAAAACCAGCGAATGGCTCGCTACCCCAACTATGATGCGATTAAGAAAACAGCTGCTTATCAGGGTTTTGCTGCAGATGCCTTTTCCAAAGAAAGAGTAGCAGGATGGGCAGACCCAACTGGCGGATACATACATGCCATGCACCGAAGCAGGTGGGGTGGCTATCATTACCGCATTACAGGAAAAAATGAAGAAGGAGAGGTGACCTATGAAGGAGGCTGGCAAAACAACCGTCAGATGGGTATGCATGAGGAGTATCGGATGGTAGAAAACATTTTCGAGGAACTGGATGCTCCGGGGGAGTGGTATCACGATGTGAAAACCAATTTGCTCTTCTACTACCCTGAAAATGATGTCGATCTGGCCAATGCTAAGGTAGAAGTTGTGCGCCTTAAGCATTTGATTGAGTTTGAAGGATCAGAGGCCAATCCTGTATCTCATATTACCCTGAAAGGCTTTACATTCAGACATACTGCCCGCACTTTTATGGATACCCGAGAGCCAATGCTCCGCTCAGATTGGGCCATATACCGAGGTGGTGCTATCAAGCTCACAGGTACTGAGCACGTAACTATTTTGGATTCTGAATTTGATCAGGTAGGGGGCAATGCTATTTTCTTCAATAATTACAATCGAAATGGACTGGTAAAAGGATGCTATATACATGATACTGGAGCAAGTGGTGTGTGTTTCGTAGGAGACCCCAATGCTGTAAGAGATCCTCTTTTTGAATACCATGAGAAAAATGATCTTTCAAAAATTGACTTGACACCAGGGCCAAAAACAAATAATTATCCCGCAAACTCTACAGTAGAGGATTGTCTCATACACGGAATAGGGAGGACAGAAAGACAACCAGCCGGGGTGCAAATAGAGATGGCTCAGTTTATCACCGTAAGGGATGTGTCAGTTTACGATTGTGCCCGTGCGGGAATCAATATTGGTGATGGTGCATGGGGAGGCCACCTGATCGAACGGTGCGATGTGTTTAATACCGTATTGGAAACACATGATCATGGCTCTTTTAACTCATGGGGTCGTGATCGGTTTTGGCGAAGTGACAGACCTACATCTCAAAAATTCATAGATGAAAACCCAGAGTTACCCTTTCTGGATGCTGTGGCAACCACTACAATACGAGACAGTCGATGGAAATGTGAGCATGGCTGGGATATCGATCTGGATGACGGCTCCAGCAACTATGAAATCTATAATAACCTACTCATAAACGGTGGACTAAAATTCAGGGAAGGTTTTAGGAGAAAAGCATGGAATAACATCATCATCAACAATGGGCTCCATCCGCATGTGTGGTACAACAAAAGTGAAGATGAGTTTTTCAGTAATATCATTACCGGCGAACATCGGGCGATACGTGTGCAGAAATCTGGAAGTGGAAAACGAGTAGATGAGAACCTTTTCTATGGCACCAATACGCAGGCCAAATATGCTTATGCTGATTTCGGGTGGGACACAAACTCTATTAGTGGCGACCCCATGTTTACTGACCCAGAAAAGGGAGACTTTAGTGTAAAAGAAGGTTCTCCTGCTTTCCAAATTGGCTTTGAAAATTTTCCGATGGATCAATTTGGAGTGAAAAAGGCAAGCCTGAAGGCTATAGCGGAAACTCCTGAAATACCCGAAATAAGATATGATGGAGGTGGAGCGTCTTTTGGTCAAAAGAAAAAGAAGGATATCCTCCCATTCATATGGCTTGGTGCAAAATTAAAAGCACTGGAGGGTGAAGAATACTCTGCATTCGGTGTAGCAAAAGAATATGGTGGATTGGCTGTCCTGGAGGTTCAGGAGAATTCCAAACTGTTTACTGCCGGTATTCGGGAAGGAGACTTGATTTTAGCGATTAACGATCAACCAACGAGAAGCCGAAAAATGTTTCAACGTGTGGAAAAAGAAGTGGAGGGAGTGATAAGTCTAACGATTATAAGAAATCAAACCAAAAAAACCATCAAAGTTAAAGGACAATGAGGGGGCTATATCACATAGCAATCATACTTGTTGTAAGCTTGTTCGGTTGTTCCGAACAAAGGGAGAAACCAAACATCGTCTTCATCATGGCCGATGATCTCGGTTGGCAGGATGTTGGTTTTATGGGCAGTCAGTGGTTTGAAACTCCAAATCTGGATGCATTGGCTAAGCAAAGCCTGGTTTTTAATCAGGCATATATGTACCCCACCTGTTCGCCTTCCCGCGCGGCACTCCTTACGGGAAAGCAGTCGTTTAGGACACAGGTTTACAATGTGCCTGTGTTGGAAAAAAAGCATGCTCCTGAAGAAAACCTGTACTCTCGTTGGACGGTAGAGAAACACCATACATTATATGCCGAGCCATTGCAGGATGCGGGCTACCAACTCATTCAATTTTTGAATGATGGTATTGTGGAGCTTTATGATATAGAAAACGATCTGGCGGAAACAGAAAACGTCGCTGAACACCACGCACAAGTCGCAGATGAATTGTTGATGGAATTAATCGAATGGAGGATAGAAAACAAAGTGCCATTGCCACCTGCTTTTCCGCTAAATAAGGATACGGATAATGGTGAATGAACAAATGAATGATATGAAGATAATTTGGAAATCGCTAATACTACTTTTTGCATTGGTACTGGCTTCCTGTGAGCAAGCGAATACCACTAAACCTTTAACACCTCTATCTATCTGGTTCGATGCACCCACAAGCAAATGGAACGAGGGACTACCCATTGGCAATGGTAGTCTGGGAGCGATGTTTTATGGCAGCCCTGATAAGGAGATCATCTGTATGAACGAGGAGACCATCTGGTCTGGAGAAAAACAGTATGATCGTGACATGCCCGATG
Organism: Cyclobacteriaceae bacterium; assembly: GCA_039944535.1. GTDB lineage: Bacteria > Bacteroidota > Bacteroidia > Cytophagales > Cyclobacteriaceae > JAMZMI01. Next base: position 291,356 of record JBDUYP010000004.1, on the reverse strand, counting down.
CGCACTTGTACATGGACTCTATCAGACAGTTGCTTTTTGATGGCAAATACGTGGAAGCCGAAAAACTGGTGCAGGAAAAAGTGCTGGCCGAGCGGCTGCCGTCGGGTACGCACAGCTATCAGATGTTGGGCAATTTGCTCATTTCTCGTCCTGAATTGACTGATGTTCATAACTACAAAAGGACTCTGGACATTAGAAAATCTGTAGCCGCCACGACATTTGAGCATAATGGAGTGCACTATACACAGCAGAGTTTTTCAAGTTTCCCTGATAAGGTAATGGTGGTCAGATATACAGCAGACCAGCCCGGCAAAATCAGCTTTTCTGCATCCATAGACCGTACAGAAAATACAAAAATTGAGGTGTCTGAAAATGCTATTCGTTTTTCAGAGCATGTTTCGAATGGTTATGGTGTGAAATTCGATGCGATCATCCACTTTGAATTAAAAGGAGGTCAATCAATAGCAAAGGAAAATTCATTGTCTATAGAAGGAGCTGATGAAGTGGTGTTGCGAATAGTGGCTGCCAGCGACTACAGGGGAGACGATCCGCAAACACTCACGGATCAATATCTTTCTCAGGCATTGGGTAAATCTTATGCAAACTTGCTCAAAAGTCATATGGCAGATTATCAGTCTCTTTTCGATCGGGTAAGCCTCGATCTTTCTGACAGTGTAGGGGTGGCCATACCCACCAATCAGCGACTTGATAGTGTGAAAGTAGGTAATGCCGACAATTACCTCACTCATTTGCAATATCAATATGGAAGATACCTGCTGATCAGCAGTTCGCGTCCGGGCACTTTGCCTGCAAATCTTCAGGGTATTTGGGCCAAAGGCTTCAAACCACCCTGGAATTCTGACTTTCACATCAATATCAACATCCAGATGAACTACTGGATGGCCGAGATGACCAATCTTGCAGAGCTGCACGAGCCGTTTTTGGAGTTTATCGGAAACCTCCGGGAAATGGGGCGTATCACGGCTCGTGAGGTGTATGGAGCCAGGGGATTTGTAGCGCACCATACCAGTGATGCCTGGCATATGACGGCTCCTTATGGCAAAGCCAGATACGGTATGTGGTCAATGGGGGCAGCCTGGAGCTGTCAGCATTTGTTTACTCACTATGAGTACACACAAGATGAAGAATACCTGAAAGATTATGCCTATCCCATCATGAAAGAAGCGGCGCTGTTTATGGTAGACTTTATGGTTCCGCACCCTGAAACAGGGCTTTTGGTTTCCGGGCCTTCTATTTCTCCTGAAAATAACTTTAACACAGCCGATGGCAAAAGAGCAACCATTAACATGGGGCCAACCATGGATCGGGAAATAATCTTTGAGCTTTTTAGCAATTGTATCAAAGCTGCTGATATTCTAGGTATGGACCAGTCATTCTCCGATACGCTACAGATGAAGATGGACCAAATGCCTCCATTGGAGATTGGTAGTGATGGGCGATTGATGGAGTGGGTAGAAGAGTTTGAAGAGCCTATGCCAGGCCATCGCCATATCTCACACTTGTATGGCCTGCATCCATCCAATCAGATTTCTAAAGTAAAAACGCCCGAATTATTTGATGCTGCCCGAAAAACCATTGATTACAGATTGGCCAATGGTGGTGGCCATACCGGATGGAGCCGCGCCTGGATCATCAATTTCTTTGCTCGACTTCAAGATGCTGAAAAAGCCCACGAAAATATTTTGGCGCTGCAGCGAAAGTCCACTTTACCCAACTTGCTGGACCTGCACCCACCGTTTCAGATAGATGGCAATTTTGGTGTGGTTTCAGGTATCACAGAGATGCTCATGCAAAGCCAGGATGGCGAAATCCTGATATTGCCGGCACTACCTCAGGCATGGCCATCTGGCAGTATCAAAGGCATTGTCGCCCGTGGAGGATTTGAAGTAGATATAGCGTGGGAAGTAGGGAAACTTACCCAGTTGAGTGTAAAATCACTTTGTGGTAATACCGCCAAACTCCGCTATGGAAGTCTCTTTCAGGAATATGAAATGGAAAAAGGAGAAGTCGTGACTTTCAATAATTTATTAGAGAAAAATGATTGACAACAGGACATCAATGAAAATAAGCATGCAAAGATTCATCAAAGTCATTTATATCTGCACCATTGCTGCCATGGCGTTCACCGCTTGCAGTTACAAAAATGGGAAAGCACAATCTGGTGAAGGTGCCACTTCTACTGAGACAGTAGCCTTTTCCTATCAAGATGTAGTCGGTATAGGTATGGATTCTGTTTACAACCGACGGGATCCCAGTGATATCATCAAAGTTGGTGGTAAATACTACGTGTATTATACCCGCATGGACAGCCCAATTCGCTCAGGCTATTGGGGTACGATTTGGTATGCTACCTCGGAGGATGAAGGTTATACCTGGCTGGAACAAGGGATGGCATTGGGGCTTGGTGCAGCAGGAGCCTTTGACAGCCATTCTGTTTTCACTCCGAATATTTTGGCTTTTGAAGGCAAATACTACATGTATTATACCGCGGTGAAACCAACTCCGAGTAATCCTGAAGGTAAGTTTGAAGGTAATAGTACCAATGACTTTACAGCTATAGGAGTTGCCGTGTCAGACAGCCCTGATGGGCCATTCGAACGACTATCCAACAACCCGGTGATTGCGCACAGTGAGGTCACATCAGATTTTGATAGCTATCGGATAGATGATGCAAGTCTGCTGGTTCGAGACGGAAAAATATGGCTGTACTACAAAGGCCGCTGCATAGAGCATGGCAAAAAAGGGCCTAAACTTACAGAAATGGGGGTAGCAATCGCTGATTCCCCGGAAGAGCCATTTATCAAAAAAGGTTCATTGTTGGATAGAGGGCATGAGGTTCTGATCTGGAAAGAAGGTAAAGGCGTTTCTTGTCTGGCTTCATTGAGCCAGTCTATTAATCACGCCAAAGATGGTTTGAGATTTACCATGAAATATGATAGCCTGCAAAACATCCCGTTGGCTCCAGGTCTGTATCGCCCTCACCTTGAACCAGGTAATCCGGATGTAGAGACTCCCGGATGGGGCATATCCATGACACAAGGGAGCGGCTATGCCTACCTCATGAGGTTTGAAATGAGTAAAAAAAAGTAAGCAGATGAAAAACCTCCACAACATACCGATTGCTGGCGTCATACTGTTGCTGATCTAGAATTGAAATATGTGATCAGTACGGTTGAAAATGAAGTAGAACCTGAAATTTTTCATAACCATTGATTCAAATAAAAATACTTTTGTAGAGGGATCGAAAACAAAAGCAAAGAATAAAAACAGTGACTAATAATTATGATTGATTTTGACAAAACGCACAAAAGATTTAACATTCTAACCGAAGAATGGGTACTTGTATCTCCTCATCGAACCAAGCGACCATGGCAAGGGAAAGTGGAAGCCCTGGAAGGTGAGCAGCGGCCATCTCACGACCCATCGTGCTACCTGTGTCCGGGTAACGAACGAGCAGGAGGCAAACATAATCCTCAGTATGACCAGACCTTTGTTTTTCAAAACGACTTTGCAGCGTTATTGGAAGAAGGAGGCGTTGACGAACAGGTGCAAGGCCTGATGAAAGTGAAAGAGGAACGAGGTTTATGTAAGGTGATATGTTTCTCCCCGGATCACGCCCTCACTATGCCAGAGATGACTGTGAACGAACTAGTTAGAGTGGTGGCCGTGTGGAAAAAAGAGTTTGAGGAGCTGGCTGCCCGGGAAGAAATTGGCAATGTGCAGATATTCGAAAACAAAGGAGCTATCATGGGGTGTAGCAACCCTCATCCCCATGGTCAGATATGGGCACAAAGCTCTGTACCCAACGAAATAGCCAAAAGAACCATCACTCAGGAAGCCTATTTTGCTGAAAATGGGCGGAGTATGTTGGGGGATTATCTCAATCAGGAACTAGCAGATGGTGCGCGAATCATTGTTGAGAATCAGCATTTCGTTTGTTTGGTTCCATTTTGGGCAGTTTGGCCATATGAAACGATGATAGTGCCAAGAAGACATTTTGGTTCTATAGCAGATATGACAGAAGAGGAACAGGCGTCTTTTGCTGATATTTTGTCGCGTATCACAATCAAATACGACAACCTTTTCCAGTGCTCATTTCCATATTCTGCGGGGATGCAACAAAAGCCAGTGGATGGAGAGCCTTACTCTGGATGGCATTTTCATTATTCATTTTACCCTCCATTGTTGAGATCTGCCACTGTCAAGAAGTTTATGGTAGGGTATGAAATGTTTGCCAACCCTCAACGAGATATCACTGCGGAGCAGGCCGCAGCTACACTTAGAGCATTGCCAGAGAAGCATTACAAAAAACAAAATATTTAATTCAGCTAAGATAAATCGGGATACAAAAAAGGCTTTCAAATATAATTTTGAAAGCCTTTTTTGTATTTGCGAATGCAAGTAAAATGTAGGTGCATATTTTCGTACCCTAAAATTCACGAAGCTGACTGGCAAGCTAGCTTCATTCGGCTCTGGCTCACATCTTCCTTTCTCCGTACGACGATGGCGAACAATGAAATAGCTCTTGAAACGATTTGTAAAAATAGGAGCGGCTGTTAAATCCGGTTTTATATATTATCTCTGAAACATTGAGGTCAGAATGAGTCAAGAGATAGGCAGCTCTTTTTAATCTGTATTGATTGAACAAAGCATGTGGTGTATGACCTGTGAGCGCTCTTACTTTTTTATAAAGCGAGGTTTTGCTCATGCCCAAATGATTGGCTAAATGCTGAGCATCCAGCTGTGGGTTGCCCATTTCTTCTTTGATGTACTTGTCTATTTGCTTGAAAAAAGCATCGTCCTTTTCACCAATTCCAAAGGTGGAAAACTCTTCATTTTGCTCATTGAATGCCTCAAACTTTTGCTTGAGGAGCTTGCGCGTTCCTATGAGCTTTTCCACTCTCACTTTAAGGTGATCAGGGTGAAAAGGTTTGGGGATATACGCATCTGCGCCGGACTTTAATCCTTCAATACGCTCCTCCAACTCGCCTTTAGCCGTGAGTAATATCACAGGAATATGACTGGTTTCTATTTTGGATTTGATGGCATCACACAGTTCATAGCCGCTCATTTCCGGCATGATCACATCGCTTATTACCAGATCGATCTTTTTGTTTTCTAATATAACTTGAGCCTCTTTGGCTCTGGTACATGATGTCACATTGTACATGGGAGAGAGCAGATCTTTCAGCAGATTCAGAATTTGTTCATTGTCATCCACAATCAACAGGTTGCTGTCAAAACGCTCCAGGCTTATATTGATAAGCTCCTTGTCAAGGTTGTTTTTATGGTAAAATTCTGCTTGCACATGATCATTGAGCTTGACTAGCATTGCATTATCAACTGTGTCCTGATGCTCCTGTTCCTGAGTGGGGAGGTCTCCCGGCAGCCAGAAGGTGAATAATGTGCCCTCATGCGTTTTGCTGGTCACATTGATTTTTCCGTGGTGTAGATTGATTAGCTTTTTGGTGAGTGACAACCCAATTCCGGCGCTATTGGCTGCTGGTTCGTCTTTTTCGTGATGAATGCTATTGAAGCGTTCAAAGATTCTGTTTAATTCATTTTCTGGAATTCCCATTCCATTATCTTTTATGGAGAAATTAACCCTGTTATCTTCTTCCCATATTTTCACCTCCACTTTGCCTCCATGATCGGTGTATTTCAGGGCATTGCTGATGAGGTTAATGAGGATTTTTTCTAGTATGTCTGAATCCATCTGTGCATCAAGTGCATCTGGAGCTTCATAAGTGAGTTTGATCTCCTTGTCCAGGGCGTATTGTCGAAAACTGAGCAATAGTTCTTCGGTAAATGCAATGACATTGATCGGTCTAATGCGCAATTGTTCTTTGCCCATTTCCACCTTTCTAAACTGGATTAACTCCTGAATCAACTTTTGCAGTCGCAGAGAATTTCTATAAATCGAATGCGCGGCGCTGTTAAGTTCAGGGCTACTCTTTGTCTTTTCCAAAAGCTTGACCGCAGGGCCCAGAATCAGAGTAAGCGGTGTTCTGAATTCATGCGCTATGTCGGTGAAAAACTCCAGTTTGTATTTCTGGATTGTATCTGCCTGTTCTTTTTTGAGATTCTCTATTTCCAGGGCCTTCTTTCGTTTGGCGCGATTGCGGGATATCTGTATCAACCCAAGCTGCATCAGGATTGCCATAATGGTGTAGATGATATAAGCCGATTTTGTAGCCCAAAATGGTGGGTTGATGGTAATTGCCAATTCTCTTATTTCGGGATTCCAGTCGCCATTTTCGTTGCTGTTGTTGAGATGTAGGGTATAGTTTCCGGGAGGTATGTTTGTCAGGTTTATATTGGACTGCTTGCCGATCTCATTCCAGCTGTCGTCAAATCCAGCCAGCTGATAGCGATATGTGCAGCGCTGCTTATGCCAATAATCTAAAGTAGTGAAACGAAAAGTAAGAAAGTTTTGATCATACTCGAGGTTTAGGCTCTCTTGAAAATCAATGTTGGTTTGAAGGATGCCAGCACTATCACTGGGAGCTATGGGCACATTGTTGATGAAGAAATCCGTGATAGCCAGACGAGGAAAAGTGCTGCTGGTATCAATCTTATTCGGATTTACAATATCAATGCCATTGGTGCCGCCAAAGTACAACAAGTTATTTTCCTCATCCATATAGTAGGCGCCATCAGTATATTCGAAGTTGAGCAGCCCATCAGTCCAATTGAAATTTTTGAACGTATTGGTGCTGGGAGTGAAGGCAAACAAACCATTATTGCTCGATAGCCAGAGCCGCTTCATGTTGTCTTCCAAAATGGCATGGATCGTATTGTTGGCGAGCCCCTCAGACTGACTGTATTGTTTCACCGAATAGTCGCTAAGATTGACTTTATTCAAACCACCACTGGTTCCTACCCAGAGCTCGTTTGGAAGGCTCATATGTAAACTCAAAATATCGTTATTGTTGAGCGCAGGGTTTTCTGCATCATTTTCTTCAAGAAAATGTGTGAATTGTCTTGTTAGGGAGTTGAAGCGATACAAGCCTCCATTCCTCGTGCCGAACCATAAGATATTGGGCTCTTCAGCTGTGATGGCATATACAATGTTGCTTTTAAATGAGATGTTGCCAAACTCCATTTCCGGTGTGATGGAGTAGTGTTCTTTTAATTCATATTTACCGGCACCATTTTTTATGATATCCATATAAACCACGCCATAGCCACTGGTACCCAGCCATAAATGCCCATAGGCATCAATAAATATTTTATATACTGACCCGAAGTAAAGGTCACTGGGGGCATTGGTGAAGTCTTGCGGAAAGTGGAGTACCCTGCCCGTTTCGGCTTCAATCATATCAATACCTTCATTGTCCAGTCCCAACCAGATATTGCCAGCTTTATCAGGTGCTATCGACAGCACAGTATTGTCACTCAAACCATTCGTCTTGTCCAAAACTTGAGTGATTGAGTTTGTGATGATGTTAAGACCTCCACTTCTTGTTCCGGCATACACGCTGTTATCACTGAGATAGATAGATCGAACAATACTGTGAGAGAGCTTTCCTTCAGCTGAACCTTGAGCAATAGGCATAAACGCTCTTTCCTTTGTCAAATATTTATATACACCGTCTCCATCAGTTCCAATCCAAAGAATTCCCTGCGCGGACTCATATATCGAGAATATTTTGAGTTTACGATCATAAATTGAGGTGATATTATCACTCAAACTTTTAACAGTGGCCTGCAGATTGGTGATCGTAAGCTTTAGTAGCTGGCCATCATTTGTTCCGAGATAAGCTGATTGTCCATCCCCGCCTTTGCCCAACCCCGTTATTATGGCTTGATTGGTAGGTGAGGTATAGGTGTTGATAATTATTCCATCTTTTAGCTCCTTTATTTCCAATTGGTCAGGTTTGATTTGGTAGAAATAGAAAAACCTATTGTTGATTGTTACAAACCTCTGGAAATGAATGTTGGGTGACCAGCTTAGTTTGGTTGGCCCTTTGTCTCTGGCTGTGGTAAAAAGAGACCCTCTATCATCTATGGCATAAACAACCCCATCATGAACTCCCACGTTGTGAATGTTTTTAGAAGCTTGTGGGAGGTTTACCGGTTCAAATTCTTTCTTGTCCGAATTATATTTCCCGACACCCCAACCAACCAGCGAAATGTATAAACTAGAATCTTCCGAGAGTGTGGCTTTCAGGTTGTTTTCCAAAAATGGAATATCCTTTAAGTTGTTAAAATAGCGAAGAAACTGGTTGAGTCCTCGATCGTATCTGTTTATCCCGTTGTGAGTAACCACCCAGAGGTTACGATTTTTATCCTCCAGTATTTGCCTTACAATATTGTTACTAATGGATAAAGAATCCTCCGTGACAGGTTTATAGCTTTCAATCTCATTGCCATCATATCTGTTGAGGCCGTCCCATGATCCAAACCAAACATAATCTCTGTGGTCCATGTAGATAGCATTCACGGCACTGTTGGACAGACCAGAGCGTTTGTCCACATGCTGCATTGGCCAATCTGCCTGAGCATAAAGATTGCAACTCCAAATCAGAGCATTCAATATAAGAATCAATACCCACCGCGTTCTATTCATGTCCTTGTCCTCACTGGTGTTTTTTGTGTCCAAAATAGTAATAAAATCAAGAAAATTTCGACCTCTGGAATATAGTAAACACAATTTGAACCGGAGAGGACACATCAATATTGCCATATTATGAAATTCACAATCAATTGATTTTTGAAGAGTTAAATATTATCTCATTAACAATAATTCATTCAAATAATATGGATATATCAAGAAGGTTTAAACAAAACCCAATTCTTGCGCCAAAGGATGTACGACCAAGTACACCTTCTATGAAGATTGAGTGCTTACTTAATCCAGGTGTATTCAGGTATAACAATAAAACATGGCTTTTGGTGCGAGTGGCAGAAAGACCTGTTCAGGAAGAGGGAAAAACGACCTTACCTATATATAATGAGGACGGTCAACTGGAGCTTCTTACTTTCCAAAACGATGATCCAAAGTTTGATGATAGTGACAAACGCGTATTCGAATATGATGGTGTGAATTACCTCTCCACGCTTTCGCATTTAAAATTAATGAGCAGTGATGATGGCATTCACTTTGGTGAAGATGCTGAATACAGCTCCATCTTTCCTTTGGGCGCTCAGGAGACTTTCGGTATTGAGGATTGCCGGGTGTCTGAGATCGGAGGGACTTTCTATTTGACATACACGAGAGTTTCTCCCACGGGGGTAGGTGTTGGTTTGATTACCACCAGTGACTGGAAAACATTTGACCGCAAAGGGATGATCTTCCCTGCGCACAATAAAGATTGCGCACTGTTTGAAGAGCCCATCAATGGAAAATATTATGCACTGCACAGGCCAAGCAGTCCATCTATAGGGGGTAATTATATCTGGATAGCAGAGTCTCCTGATCTGGAGCATTGGGGCAATCATAAGTGCATAGCTACGTCGCGAAAGGGGTATTGGGATAGTGCCCGGGTAGGTGCTGGAGCTGCCCCAATTAAAACAGCCGCCGGATGGTTGGAAATTTACCATGGGGCAGATGAAAATCATCGCTACTGTCTGGGTGCGTTATTGTTGGACTTGAATGATCCTTCTAAAGTGCTTGCCAGAAGCGAAGAGCCAATCATGGAACCCAATGCTGAGTATGAGCAGACAGGTTTTTTTGGCAATGTGGTCTTTACCAATGGCCATCTGGTAGATGGCGATAAAGTGACGGTCTATTATGGTGCGAGCGACGAGGTAATCTGCGGAGCGACCTTTTCTATCAATGAAATCTTAAAATCTCTAGGTGTATGAAATTGTTGAGTAAACTAACCAAAGAAACAGGCTTCTTCAAGGAGCAGCCCAGAGACATGCAGGTGTTGCTCATGACCAACATGATCTATGCATTTGTACTACCTGTAATTGAGATTTTTGTAGGGGCATATATCATGCGTAGCAGCAACGACCCTAAAATCGTGGCACTATATCAGCTCACTGTTTACACAGGCATTCCATTCACTTTTATGATCAATGGGTATTTGCTCAGGTGGTTCCGGATTAGCAATCTCTACAGCTTCGGGATGCTCCTCAGTGGGGTTTCTATGTTTGTCATGATGGGGTTGGAAACACTTTCCTTTGAAGGTGTGGCTGTCGCTGGTTTTCTCATGGGGGCTTCATTTGGTTTTTTCTGGGCCAACAGAGACTATCTAGCCCTTGGCACTACCAACAACCTCAACCGCAACTATTACTATGGGCTTGAGACATTCTTTTATACCATCACAGCCATATTGGTTCCATTAGCCGTAGGATGGTTTTTAGGAGCGGCAAACAGAAATGGCTGGTTTGGTGGACAGATGGCACAGAGTTACCGCATGGTAACAGTGGTAGTGGTGCTATTGACGATTCTTTCAAGCATAGTGATTCACAAGGATAAGTTCAAAAACCCCGTCCAAAAGAAGTTCCTCTATTTAAAGTTTGATCAACTCTGGAATAAACTCATGGTGCTGGCGGGTCTCAAAGGAATGGTACAGGGCTACCTCGTAACAGCACCGGCCATTTTGATCATGAGACTTGTGGGTGATGAAGGGTCTCTTGGCCTTATTCAAGGTGTGAGTGGCGCTTTCACAGCTGTCATGCTTTACCTCATTGGCCGAATGGCCAAACCTAAGCATAGGATAGCAATTTTGTCAGCGGGACTTATCATTTTCGCGGCTGGCACCTTGGTCAATGGGATTATGTTCTCGTCCATAGGTGTCATGGTGTTTGTGTTGTGCAAAGTGCTTTTTCAGCCACTGCATGATATCGCATATTTCCCTATTCAAATGCGTGTAATTGATGTGGTTTCTGCAAAAGAGAAACGCAATGAGTTTGCTTACATTTTTAACCATGAGTTTGGCCTTTATCTTGGCAGGTTCTTTGGTTTAGGGCTGTTCATCGCTCTGGCCACCTATGTGTCAGAAACTTTTGCCTTGAAATACTCACTCATCGTGGTAGCAATGTTGCAATTGCTTTCTATTCCATTGGCGAAGCATATCACCAAACAAGCTGATTCTTACGAAGGAAAACAAGAAGAATCAGATGAAAAACCTTTAACAGTATTAACAGCAGCAAATGAAACAACTATTTAAAAAACAGTATTTATTGCTCATGTTCACTGCGTCGCTCATTATAAGCGGATGCAGCGAGGTTCCAGAAAAAGTAGTGCAGACAGCCATCAGCAGAGTGGAAGGTATGCCAAACCTCCCTGAGCCTTATAAGCAGCTTAAGTGGCAGGAAAAAGCAATCAATTTTGACCAATACGTTTTTGATCCTAACCAGCTAGGGGAGTTCATGCCATTGATTTGGATGGACTCCTCAAAACGCAACATTGATCAGGAGACATTTGGTCTCTTCACTGTGATTGGAGATGTGCGTCAGGGCTTCAAGGCTCATCCTGACTTTCATGAGTCTTTGACTTCTTTGGGCGCGTTGATGAGCGCCGGACTCTCAGGGATAGACAAGACCAATCAGAATGGGTTCAACTACGTGAAGATGTCTCAGAACTACTTCAATAGCGATACTGGATGGAATATTGTGATGAACAACACCAACCCTGATATTGCAATGTTAGGGGGTGGTTACGGTCGCGACTGGTGGTATGACGTCTATCCAAACTTGCTTTTTTATGCTGTAAGTGATTTGTATCCCAATGTGGAAAATGCGGAGCAAATCCAGCGAACGGTGGCCGAGCAGTTTTATAAAGCGGACTCAATACTCAGTGGAAATTATGAGTATTCATACTTTGATTACGCTATGATGAAAGGGATGAATAATCACATTCCTCCGCAAGAAGATGCAGCTGCAGGTCATGCCTATGTACTGCTGAGTGCATACAACAAGTTTGGCGATGAGAAATACCTGGCTGGAGCCAAATCGGCCATTGCAGCTCTTGAAAACTTAAAGGAAAGTCGGTTTTATGAAGTTTTGCTGCCTTTTGGCGCATACGTGGCTTCTCGACTAAATGCAGAGCACGGCACTGATTATGACGTGCTTAAAATATTGAACTGGTCTTTTGATGGCTGCAAAGCGGAGAGAGGAAGAACCGGGTGGGGAGTAATATCAGAAAAATGGGGTCCGTATGATGTACACGGTTTGCAGGGAAGTATTACCGACGGTGGCGGATATGCGTTTCTCATGAATACCCACAGCATGGCATGGCCTCTGGTGCCCATGGTGAAGTACGATCCCTCTTTTGCCAGAGCAATAGGTAAATGGATGCTCAATGCGTCCAATGCTGCTAGGCTTTTTTATCCATACGAAATAGATAATGAGCACCAGTGGCTGCCTGAAAAGAAAGTGATTACCAAAAATGTAATCGCCTATGAGGGTTTGCGAAAAACAGATGCTTATGGCAAGGAAAGTCTAAAAGGAGTAGAACCAGTAGCATTGGGTGACGGCCCCAACTGGTTACCTGGCCAGCCTGATGAGTCGATGTTTAGCCTTTACAGCTCGGCATATGCCGGCATATACGGAGCAATCATAAAGCAAACGAACCAGGAGAAAATCCTCCAGCTCAATTGCAATGCGACTGATTTTTATGGAGCAGATAGTTTTCCAACTTATCTCTACTACAACCCATTCGCAGAGGCTAAGCGCATAACATTTGAAAATAGGGAGGCAAATCCTGTGGATCTCTACAATGTGCTTACCCACACAGTGGTGGCATCAGGAGTTTCAGGGATTGGCTCTTTTGAAATACCTGCCGACGAGGCAGCACTTATGGTGGTGATACCTCACGAAGCTAAAGTGCAGCAAAGAGGTGATAAGTTTTTCGTTCAGGACAAAATAGTCGCTTATAAGTGATGGATAACAGAACTATTAATCAAAATAAGATGAAAACATACAAGTTGCTTTTCTTGATGTGCTTGCTACTGACCAGCTGGTATGCTTCGGCACAGCAGCGAGTGACCGGTAAGGTTACAGATGAAACTGGGATAGAGGTTATTGGTGCGAGTGTTTTTATTGAGAACACCACGCTTGGAACTATTACAGACTTTGAAGGAAACTTCGCGTTTTCTGTTCCGGATTCACTTTCAGCATCTAATATGGTGGTTTCTTTCATAGGGTATTCTACCCAAATTATTCCCATTGCGGGTAAATCCACCATTAACGTTGGTCTGGAGCTGGATGAAAAACAGCTTGATGAAGTAATCGTGGTGGGTTATAGCACCCAGACCAAGGGAGATGTAACAGGCGCACTCACTTCTGTTAAGGGAAAAGAGCTCAACGCACTTCCCGTAGCGGGAATAGATCAAGCCCTTCAGGGTAGAGCCCCAGGAGTGAACATCTCGCAGGTGACCGGTGCTCCTGGCGAAGGTGTCTCTGTAAGGATTCGAGGTATAGGCTCGCTCAATAGTAGCAATGATCCCCTGTATGTTGTAGATGGAGTCCCAACCAGAGAGGTTTTAAACATTCTTTCACCGCAGGATATTGAGGAGATCACCATACTCAAAGATGCTTCTGCAGCGGCTCTTTATGGCTCCAGAGCAAACAATGGAGTGGTTTTGATCACAACTAAGAAAGGGTCCAAAGACAGATCTTCTGTTAGTATCAATACACAGATGGGTGTGCAAGTTCATGGCACACTGACCGAAATGACCAACCGTGATCAGTATATCGAAATGTACAATGAAGCCGCCAATAATGACAATGCTTTTGTCACGGATGATTTGTTCAAGCGAGCTCTAATAACAGACGAAATTTCCGCAGGCCTTCCAGATGTAAACCACCTTGAATCGATTTTCAGAACGGCGATGATCCAAAATTACGGGATCACTGCAAGCGGAGGTAATGAAAAGACCCAATACCTCTTATCCATGACATACTTTGATCAGGAGGGAATCATACGAGGCAGTGCATATGATCGTCTTTCCGGCAGGGTCAACCTGAACACCAAAATGAACAACTGGTTGACAACTGGTTTGAATTTGAATGTCTCAAGATCACATAGAGATATCATAGGAAGTTCCGGTGATGGGGCAGGTGGTAACGGTGGTAGTATCGTTCGCTATGCATTATTCCGAACGCCAGCCATTCCCATCTATGATGAAAATGATGATTTTGTTGACCTGCCAGAATATCCCGGCTTTTTCGGCGATGGTTACAACCCTGTGGGGCTCACCGAATATGCTGACAACAAACTGATTACTGATCGATACTTTGGTAAGGTCTTCGGAATCTTAAATCTAGCTGAAGGCTTAAAGCTCACCTCAAATTTTGGGTTTGATTCGGAGAATGGACTACAAAGAAGGTTTGATAGAAACTGGGGCTCAAACGACAGAATCAATAATCCAAACAGACTGAACGTACAGCAAACCAGCGCTGTATCATGGACAAATAACAATGTGCTCCAGTTTGATAAAAAATTGGATCATCACAGGTTTAGCATTTTAGTGGGGTCAGAAGCTATAAGGACCCAAGGATATTTTTCCAGCCAGACAGGGCGTGATTTTCCAGATCAGGACCCTAACCTCGTTTATCTGGGCAATGGCATGGGTGAGCCATCCGTGAGCGAAGGACGATATGCATTTACATTATTATCCTTTTTCGGTAAGGCTGATTACAGTTTCAACAATAAATATCAGATCAGCGCTTCTATAAGACAGGATGGATCTTCACGGTTTGCTTCAGCAAATAAATGGGGTACATTTTATGCCGTTTCCGGTGGATGGAATTTGCACAACGAGTCTTTCCTGATCAATTCAGACCTCATCTCTCAATTGAAACTGAGAGTAGGCTATGGTGAAATAGGTAATCAGGAAATAGGCAACTATGCCTACTCTGATCTGATAAGTCCTAACTATAATTATCCATTCAGTTCATCCTCATATTCAGATGGTTATGCTGTTACGCAGCTAGGAAACAATGAAGTAAAATGGGAATCTAGTAAGCAGTTCAATACTGGAATTGATTTTGAAATCAATCAGGGCGCACTTTATGGATCGCTGGACTACTACTATAAGCTCACCACTGATATGCTCGTGAAAGCTCCAAACCCTCCGAGCGCCGGATATGCTTCTGCTGCCTGGGTCAACAATGGGGAAATCCTCAATCAAGGCGTGGAACTGCAACTGGGGTATAGAAAAACCTTTGAAGATTTCAGCTTCAATATTTCCGGAAACGGGGCATATCTGCACAACGAAGTATTGAGCATGGACGGCTTTATTTCCGGAGGGGCAATCGGTAGCAGCTTTACTACTAAAACAGAAAAAGGTCACCCAGTTGGTTCTTTTTACATGTATGAGATGAGTGGGATTTTTCAGAATCAGCTAGATATAGCCACTAGCGCGTATCAGAGCAATAGCATTCGTCCCGGAGATGTGAAGTTTAAAGATCAGAATGGCGATAATTTTATTGATGAAAATGACAGAAAGCATGTAGGTAGTCCTATTCCAAAGTTCACGGCAGGGCTAAACCTATCAGGTAGCTACAAAAACTTTGACGCCACACTATTCTTTCAAGGGGCTTATGCCTTTGATATCTACAATGTGGCCTTTCACGACATAGAGGGCTTTTATAGACCATTCAATCTTACAAAAGAGTATTACGATAACCGATGGACCGGTGAAGGTACGTCCAATGAATACCCGAGAGCCTCCTGGAGTGGTAGCAATAACAACACCCGCATCTCCACCAGATTTCTTAGAGATGGGTCTTATACCAGGCTGAAAAACGTGCAGATAGGCTACACCTTTCCCCAGAGCGTTTTGGACAAACTCAACCTGTCCAATTTGAGAATCTATGTGTCTGGTCAGAACCTGTTGACTTTCACCAAATATTACGGCCTGGATCCAGAGATGACTACCAGCGATAACGCCACTGGAGATGGAGATATGGCCAGGAGCATCGACTGGGGTACTTATCCGTCGGCCAGATCATACAATATTGGCGTAAACCTGAGCTTCTAAAATCACAAGAATCATGAGAAAAAATATTCTTTACATATCGTTGCTGGGATCATTCATATTTGGATGCGATGACTTTCTGGAGGAAGACCTGCAGGGCACCTATTCCAACTCTACGTTTTACCAAACTGCTGAACATGCTGAGCTCGCTCTGACGGGAGTGTACAATGCGGTTTCTTTCAGCGATGTTCGCAATAACCTGTGGGTCTTTGGGGATGTGGCCTCAGATGATGCGGTGAAGGGCGGACAGCCTGGTGATCAGAATGATATTCAGTTTATAGATGAATTCAGCTATCAGCCGAGCAATTCATATCTCAATAATCTCTGGAAACACTATTACGAAGGAATAACCAGAGCCAATTATTTGCTGGCCAGTCTGCCGGCTATAGAAATGGACGAAACGAGAAAAGATGAGATAGAAGGAGAAGCCCTTTTCTTAAGATCCTATTTCTACTTCCACCTCGTCAATCTTTTCGGTGAGTTGCCTTTGAAACTCAAGCCACCTTTGACTTCAGACCAGATTCATGTCCCTCTGAGCAGCGTGGAGGCCATTTATGAGCAAATAGATGAAGACCTTGAAACTGCAGCTATGATGCTTCCAACCGAGACTGATGGACGTGCTTCAGCAGGTTCAGCATGGGGATTGTTGGCCAAATCAAAATTGTTTCAGGAAGACTATCAGGGAGCACTGGATGCCATCTCAGAATTGGATGCTGTGACTTCTTATGGGCTTGTTCCGCTTTATACAGACAATTTCACACTTGGGAATCAAGCCAATCAGGAGGCAGTTTTCTCAATCAGGCATTTGTCAGAAACATCTCCAAAACTCGGCTCTTATCTCAATCAGTATTTTGCGCCGCAAACTGAAAATGGCTATTTCTTTAATGCACCTACACAGAACTTTGTAGATGAATTTGAGGTGACCAGCGGTGATGTGGTAGATCCAAGGTTGGACTACAGCGTGGGGAGAGAGGGCAGTACATGGCTCAATGGCGAGACCTATGACCCTACATGGTCCCCAACTGGCTTTATCGGGAAGAAACACCTACAACCATTATCAGAAGTACCAAAAGGAACCAAAGGTGATGGCGGTCTGGATTATGTCTTCATGCGGTACGCTGAAGTGTTGCTGATGAAGGCAGAAGCTCTAAACGAGCTCAACCGAGGTGCTGAAGCATTGGCTCCACTAAACGAGGTAAGGAAAAGAGCACGAGAGAGTTATCTCTTCGATGAAAGCCTTTCTGGCTTTGGTGCTGTGCCTGCGGAGCTACTCGCCGATGTAGCTACAACAGACAAAAACCAACTACGAGAAGCGATTAGACATGAACGTCGGGTGGAGCTAGGACTTGAGTTTCACCGATTTTATGACCTCATGAGGTACGGAGAAAGCACCGCAGAAGGTGCGCTTTCGTCCTCCACAAACTTTAGCTACGAGGAACACAGATACTTCGTATTGCCATTGTCTGAAACAGATATTAACCAAGCAATAAACTAATAAAAACAGTAAACACAATTAATCTAAAACAAATGGATATGAAAACAAATGCTAAACACTTTTTATGGATTTTCTCGCTTGTAGCAGTATCAATGCTAGCTTCATGCTCTGACGATGATCCTGAAACGAAAGTTGATAAGACTCAGCTTTCGGTGAAAATTACGGAAGCCAATGATGTGTTGGATGCCAGTGTAGAAGGTACTGCCGAAGGACAATTTCAGATTGGTTCTAAGGCCGTACTAGAAGCCGCAATCAGTCTTGCGCAGCAAGTAAACGATTCTGAAGAAGTTACTCAGGAACAGGTGGATAATGCTACGACTTCTTTGGATCAGGCAATTCTTGACTTCAAAGCGAAGGAAGTAATTGCAATCGAACCGGATGCTTTGGTGGGGCACTGGACATTTGATGAAGGAGAGGGCTCTTCAGCTTCTGATTTTTCTGGAAACAGCAGAAACGGAACCTTGACTGCTGGTCATAGCAACTGGGGCGCAGGCTCGCCGGAGTGGACTACTGACAGATACGGGAATGCAGGAAAAGCACTCCACTTTGCAGATGGTGCCAACGTGGAAATTCCGTATGCTACAGCTTTGAATCCTGAAACAATGACAATTTCACTTTGGGTAAACGCTGATGTAGTTGATCCTATTTGGGCTAACAACTATATGGTTTCTTTGAACAGATGGAATGGTTTCAAGTTTCAGTTGCAAAGTGCGAATAAAGCCTTCATGACTGTGAAAGCAGACGTAGATGGTGCGGCTGATCCTGCTTACTACGATAGAGATAACGAGTCCCCGGAACTTCCGCAAGGAGAGTGGTTGCATATAGCCGTTTCTTTTGGAGGAGGTGAAATGACTTTCTATGTAAACGGACAAGAAATCAAACGATGGGACAACACGCCTGGTACTGCCATCTCTATTTCCGATGCACCGGTTAATCTAACCATAGGTCAGGATTTGCCTACTTCAATTTACTCGTCAGACGATAGCAGTCCGTACTATGTTGACTGGGGTGGGTATTTCAAAGGATCTTTGGATGAGATACGTATTTATAACAAAGTACTTACAGCCACTCAAATTTCATCTATTTATGATGTAGAAAAAGTAGTAGAATAATTTTCATTTCAAATTTAGTCTAGTGGGAGGGCAGCTTTTGGCTGCCCTTACTTATATCCTTATTATGCACCCAAAGCCGTTATTATTACTGGCAGCCCTTTTGTTTGCTAGCTCATCACTTTTAGCTCAGCAGATAGACCTATCTAGAGTCAGCCTCATGCCTGATATGCCATCTGCATATTATTTACGAGACTGGAAGCAGGTGGCCAAAAGATACGATAGCCTTGTTTTTGATATAACTAAAACCGGTGAACATTTACCAATAGTATCAGTCGGAGCTGAAGGCGTCAACTACCCGGAAATAGCCCCCATTTTCATGGATAGCTATGTTGGCTCTAGCTCACATGGGCAGCAGCGCGAGGCAATCAACATCATTCCGGCTATTGTGGGAGCCTCACTCGTGGGCATAGATAAGACTTCTCAATTTGGAGTGGACTGGGTGAGTAAAGTCAAGGATTTTTACAATCTCAAAAATGAAGAATTGGTTTACCTCAACGGCCCATCAGATAGGTCAGGTCACGACTGGTGGTACGAAACCATGCCCAATATTTTCTTCTATCAACTCCATGATCTGTATCCCTCAATTACAGATTTTGACAACCAATTTGTAATAGTAGCCGACCGCTGGCTTGCGGCCGTAAAAGCCATGGGCGCCAGTGATGCGCCATGGACAGAGCCTTATATGAACTATCGCGCATGGAACCTGAAGGAGATGACGCCTTTGGAGACAGGTGTGAAAGAACCGGAAGCAGCTGGTGCCATAGCCTGGATATTGTATCAGGCTTATCAGCACACTTTGGATGAAAAATATTTAATAGGGGCACAATGGTCTCTTGACTTTCTCGATGCTCAAACAACTAACCCGTCATATGAATTGCAGCTGCCTTATGGAGTGCTTGCAGCTGCCAAACTTAATGCTGTGCACGGTGCTGATTATGATATCGAAAAGATCCTCAACTGGTGTTTCGACAGAGGAGATCTCAGAGGATGGGGAAGTGTGGTGGGAACCTGGGGAGGGGAAGATGTCTCGGGGTTAATTGGTGAAGCCAATGATCAGGGCAATGATTATGTCTTTATTATGAACGGCTTTCAGCATGCCGCTGCTCTGGCTCCCTTGGTCAAATATGACAAGCGATTTGCAAAGGCCATAGGCAAATGGATCTTGAACATGACCAACGCCAGCAGGCTTTTTTATTCTTCTTTTCTTCCCGAAAACCAACAATCTGATTATGCGTGGTGTCAGGCCAATGATCCTTATGCTGTGATCGCTTATGAAGCCATAAAGGAGCAATGGGATGGCACCAGTCTCTATGCCCGTGGTGACTCTAAATCGGCTGGATGGGCCGACACGAACCTGGGACTTTATGGGTCATCACATGTTGGATATTTGGGTGCTATTGTTGACCCAACGGACGTTGAAGGTATTCTTCAAATTGATGTGAATGTGACAGACTTTTATGCTTCTAATGACTTTCCTACTTATCTCTATTTCAACCCCCTTAATGAGGAACACTCCTTCACCATTCAGGTAGGGGAATCAGCCAAAAATCTATATGATGCCATCACCGAGGAGGAGATCAAAACCAATGTTTTGGGAGTACAAACTATCACCATACCTGCCAATGGAGTCTTGCTTATCAGTCTTATACCAGCAGAAGCTGAGATGCACAATGAAAATGGCAAGCTCTATGCTGGCAATATTGTGGTTGATCATCATTATGGGTATGGTTTTAGCCCGCAGTTAAGGATCAAAAGTCTTGCATCTCCATCAGAACAAATTGAGCTCAATAGAGCTTCTAATATTTACTGTACAATTGACGGAACAGGTGAAGCTACATTTCAATGGTTTGTTGATGGTGCTTTGGATGTTACTTCAAACTCTGGTGTATTTGAATACACCCCAACTACACTTGGAGACGCTACCATCAGAGTAGTAGCAACTTCGGGAGGACAATCGGTTAGTGATAGCATCGTGTTGGAAATAGTGGAATTAATCCCCGAACCGCCCGTTATTGAATCAATTCATACAGAGAGCAGGTGGTACCGGCCTAATACTACATTTGACGTGTTAGTATCTGTCACAGATCCAAAAGGACTGGACTTGACTTATGAATGGTCCGTAGAAAATGGATCCATAACAGAGACTGATGGCCCGACGGTACAGGTCAAATCAGAAGATCCGGGCGTAGTGTTAGTAAATATTAAAGCCTCAAACGGAACGGAAGAAAGTACGGCCAGTCATAAGGTGTTAGTAGTGAATGAACAGCCTGCAGCAGCTCCATTGTTACAGCTATCTATGAACAACACGTCGGCTGATTTAAGCGGAAACAACTTCAGCACGCAATTGAGCGGAGGGACTTTTGTGGATGGACCAACTGGAGAGGCGTTGGAAGCACTCAGGTTTTCAAGTGCTTCGCATGAGCTACTGGTTTCTAATACCAATGAGCTCAATTTTAGAAACCAAATAGCTATTTCTCTGTGGGTGAGCTTTACCAATTTTACTGAAGAGCGTTTTTTGATATCTCATGGAAGTTGGGAAAAGCGTTGGAAACTATCAACCACTGAAGATAAAAAACTGAGGTGGACAGTGAATACCACCAGTGGAATCAAGGATTTAGATAGTAGTGAAGATATGGAGGTGGGGCACTGGTACCACGTTTTAACGGTATTTGATGGCTCCAGCATGCAATTGTTTCTAGATGGCGAGCTTGATGCATTCGTTGATCATTCTGGCCAAATCAATATTTCCGATGTAGGAATATCCGTAGGAAAAAGATTGGCTGGGGACCCTCAGTATGATCTAAAAGGAACTTTGGACGAAGTAAGGATTTTTGATCAGAGTATCGACCCTGAGTCGGTTCCAGACCTCATGAGTCAGTGGTCAGCAGAAATTATAACAGGCACTAAACTTACGCCTGTATCGGTGTACCCAAACCCATTTTATGATTTTTTACAAATCAAAGCGATCAATAATTCCACTGAAATTCTCATTACAGACATTTCAGGTCGTATGATTAAGAAAGTAAATTCAGAAGCAGAAAGTCTCTACTTAGGAGACCTAACTCCCGGGGTTTATTTCATCAGGGTTAAAGAACAGGTATTTAGGGTAGTGAAAAATTAATTGGATTTTAGTTTGTAGTTGTTCGTTACGTTTAGAAACCGTCCTTATTTGGACGGTTTCTGTGTATACAAAGTCAAAGGAAATGTACGAGCCTGTTACAATCTTCTAAGTTCTAAGCTATCTTTATTTCATGGGTCAGGCCTCTATCAAAGCACTCGTTCTTACAGGCGGCAAAAGTTCCCGTATAGGAACAGACAAATACCTTTTGAATATTCACGGTAAACCGCAGTACCAGTATCTATATTCGGTACTGGAAGGACTCGGCTTGGAAACTTACATTTCCTGCAGCAGTTCTCAGTATGATGACATTCCTGCTGATTATCGAAAAGTCGTAGATCTAATTCCGGACGTAGGCCCAATGGGAGGGTTGCACTCTGCAATGTCTCTCGACAATAAGTCCGCCTGGCTGGTTGTGGCTTGTGACCTGATCAAAGTAAATATTGAAACGATCTCCTTGCTGGTAAATGAATGGGACGATAGTCACGATGTGCTTTGTTTTAAGCGAAAGGAAAGTGATTTCTATGAAACCACTCTGGCGATTTATTCTTCCCGCTGTGAGGGCAGGATTCAAAGATGTATTGAGGAAAACAAATTCGGCATGCAAAAGCTGCTGAGGAATTGTACAGTCAAATTTCTTACTATAAAAGATGAATCGGTTCTCAAAAACGCCAATGCCCGATGTGATTTAAACCCGGGTGAAGTTTAGGTGAAGTTCCCTTCAGGTTCTATGGATAATCTGACTTACTTTTGATTTATCACAGTCAAAAGAGACCTTCATCGCCAAAAGTGATCTGTTATTTTATTTAGAACATTCGTGTCTGCTGACTTTCTAATCATTCTTTTCGTCATAGCAGCTCTCTACGCATCCGTGGGGCATGGTGGAGCCAGCGGCTACCTGGCGCTCATGGGTATATATGGTTTTGCACCTGAAACCATGAAGCCATCCGCACTGATCCTGAATCTTTTCGTAGCAGGTATATCCTTCATTCAGTTTTATCGCAGTGGCCATTTCAAGTGGCAAACATTACTGCCTTTCATCGCAGCATCAGTTCCCATGGCTTTTCTGGGAGGCATGCTTAGCATAGATCCTGTTTGGTACAAAAGAATCCTGGGAGTACTCCTGATTTTTGCAGTTTTGAGACTGTTGGGAATATTTGGACGGGTTCAAACACATTCTAAGGTTCGCTGGGGCTGGGCTCTACTTATAGGCGCATTGATAGGTTTTTTCTCCGGACTGATAGGCATAGGGGGTGGTATCATATTGAGTCCCGTGATTTTGCTTTTAGGCTGGGCTAATATGAAACAAACGGCAGCCATATCTGCGGCATTTATTTGGATCAACTCGCTCGCCGGCCTGATGGGCATTTATAGTACCCACTCTCTTATCATTGGCGATATGTGGCAGTATATTTTTGTGGCAGTAGCTGGTGGTGCCATTGGGGCCTACCTTGGCAGTTTCAGATGGAACCTCACCATACTTAAATGGTGTTTGTCATTGGTCTTGTTGATGGCGAGTATTAAATTGATGTTTATATGAGCGGGGTGAAGGTAATAGTTAAATATTTTGGGGTTGTGGCGGAAAAAGTAGGAAAACCCGAAGAAGAAATGACGATGGCCGATCTCGCCAAACTTTCTCTACTGCGAGAAACCATAGAAAAGCAATACCCTGACCTTGAGGTCACCACATATCGACTTTCCGTAAATAAAAAGTTAATCGAAGACTGTGAGCTGGCAGACGGGGACGAAGTGGCTTTGTTACCACCTTTTGCTGGAGGCTAATGCTAAGGAAGGAAGAAATATCTAGATATAAGCGACATCTTGTCCTGGATCAGGTGGGCGGTGATGGACAACAAAAACTGAAATCAGCTAAAGTGCTGATAGTGGGGATGGGAGGACTAGGCTGTCCGGTAGCGCAATATCTGGTCGCCGCAGGAGTGGGCAGTTTAACGCTCATTGACCCAGATTTGGTAGATGAATCAAATCTTCATCGTCAGATCCTTTTCAGTAGTGCCGATGTTGGCCAACCAAAGGTTGAAGTGGCGCTGAAGAAGCTGAACGAGCTTAATCCATTCGTGAAGATCACCACACATCAAACTTTGTTTAGTTTAGAAAATGCTCAAACGCTGGTGTCTCAGGTAGATATGGTGGTGGATGGCACTGACAATTTCCAGTCTAAGTATCTGATCAATGATGCCTGTGTTTTGGAAAACAAACCCATGATCTCAGCTTCGATCTTTAAGTTTGAAGGACAGTTGTCAGTTTTTAACTATCAAAATGGCCCAACTTACAGATGTGCATTTCCCCAGGAATCTTCCGGACTGGACAATTGTGAAGAGGTAGGAGTACTGGGTGTGCTGCCAGGTGTACTGGGTACCATGCAGGCTGTGGAGGTTCTCAAGATTATTTTGGGTATTGGTGATGTGCTTGCAGGAAAACTCAAATTGATAAATACGCTATCCGCTCATGATCAAATTATCGAATTTGATCGCGATGAAGGAGCTGTGATTGCTATCAAGAAAAGAGGTCTTAGAACTATTGAAAATAAATGTGAGCTTGATCATGATGCATTTTATCTGGATGTC
The DNA here is from genome assembly GCA_039944535.1 of Cyclobacteriaceae bacterium. Lineage (GTDB taxonomy): Bacteria > Bacteroidota > Bacteroidia > Cytophagales > Cyclobacteriaceae > JAMZMI01. The sequence goes on along the minus strand of JBDUYP010000004.1, from coordinate 267,087 downwards.
AGAAACCTATACGAACTACCCGTTTTGAACGCGTCCAGCATGCTTCAGATTCCATTAAAAGAACTGGAAAAAAGATACACAGAAATACCCCGGAACCGCGATGTGAAGGTTGTTTGCCAGTCAGGAATGCGGAGTAAGCAAGCGATCAAAATTTTGGAAAGCAAGTTTGGTTTTAACAACCTTACAAACCTCGAAGGAGGAATTTTAAGCCTGGAAATATGAGTGAAAAGAAACGAAAGAAAGTGTTTATTGACGGGCCTATCAGTCCTGAGAAGATTGCAAACTCAATAGCCAATCATCAGGTTAAAACGAACATTGGGGCGCACGATATTTTTCTTGGGCAAGTACGGGCGGATATCATTGAAGGAAAATCAGTTGCGGCTATAGAGTATACTGCTTACGAAGAAATGGCCAATGAGGCCTTTCATGAAATACGGGAAAGTGCATTTGGGAAGTTTGACCTTACCTGCTCACATATCTATCACAGCTTGGGTACGGTAAAAGCCGGAGAAATATGTCTATTCGTATTTACATCCTCGGCGCATAGAAAAGAAGCTTTCGACGCTTGCAGATATATGGTCGAGGAAATTAAGGCGAAAGTTCCTGTTTTCGGTAAGGAAATTTTTGAAGACAAAACCCACCAGTGGAAAGAGAATAAATGATTGATATTACACACAAATCGAGCACGCTGAGAGTTGCTACCGCACAAGCCATTGTGAAGGTTAGCAGTGATAAAACCATTAGACTGATCAAAGAGAATCAGGTGCCAAAAGGCAATGTCTTTGAAATGGCCAAAGCAGCTGGATTACTGGGAGTCAAGAAAACACCGGACCTTTTACCCGATTGCCACCCACTTCCAATCGAGTTTACAGGAATAGAATATGAGATAGAAGGCCTGGATATCAAGATTTTGATGACCGTGAAAACCATCTACAAAACAGGCGTGGAGGTGGAGGCCATGCATGGAGCCAGCGTGGTGGCCCTTACCATGTATGATATGCTGAAACCAGTGGATAAAGGCATTGAGATAAGTGCCATTAAGTTGCTGAATAAGAAGGGGGGTAAGTCATCCAACAAACCCAATACAAGAGGTCTGTCTGCAAGTATCGTAGTATGTTCGGATTCTATTTCTAAAGGGGAAAAACAAGACCGGGCAGGCATGGCCATTAAATCGAAACTTGAAGCTTTTGATATCACTAACATCGATTATCAAATCATTCCGGATGAGCCGGATCAGATCACAGCACTGGTTAATGATAACCAACATTCCTTATTGATATTCTCAGGTGGAACAGGTGCTGGTCCAAGGGACAAAACCCCGGACACCCTGATCCCTCTCATAGAGACAAGGCTCGAAGGAGTGGAGGAAACCATGCGCCGATACGGTCAGGATCGAATGCCATTTGCCATGTTGTCCAGATCAGTCGCCGGCATCAAAAACGGCAATGTGGTTTTGGCTGTCCCCGGATCAACCGCAGGAGCTTCAGAAGCCATGGACTCCATCTTGCCAGGGTTGTTCCATATTTTTCATGTTTTAAAAGGAGGGAGACACGATTGAAAGAATCAAGAATCATAGATAAGTTTGGCAGGGCTCACAACTACCTCCGCATCTCTCTGACAGACAGATGCAATTTGCGGTGCTTTTACTGTATGCCAGAGGAAGGGAGTGAACTCACCGAAAAGCCCAATATCATGAAACTTGAGGAGATAGTGGAGATCTCCAAAGTCTTTGTAGGTCTTGGGGTTGATACCATCCGACTTACAGGAGGAGAGCCTCTTATCCGCAAGAATTTTGAGTTTTTGATGCAGGAGTTGGCCAGCCTGGGAGTAAAGCTGAAACTAACCACGAACGGCATACTGCTGGACAAATATTACGACCTCTTTGAGGAGATCGGCTTGAAGTCGATCAACGTGAGTCTGGATACCCTGGATAAAACCAGGATGGCTTTCATCACCAAACGCGATTATTATGATCGCATCATGGCCAATGTGAAAGACGGAATCAAAAGAGGGTTCAATATCAAGCTAAATGTGGTTTTGATAAAAGGAGTTAACGATCAGGAAATCAACGACTTTATAGAATTAACTCAACATGAAAGACTGGAAGTCAAGTTTATAGAATTCATGCCTTTCAAAGGCAATAAATGGAGTTGGGACAAAGGCATAAGTGAGGAAGATATACTGCGTATAGCTGAAGATAAGTTTGGGCAAATCACAACTTTGGATAATCCAAAACACAGTACTTCCCGAAATTTTCAGATAGAAGGTTTCAAAGGTAGCTTTGGGATAGTCAGCACCATCACAAATCCCTTTTGTGATGATTGCAATAGGATCAGACTGACAGCAGATGGCAAGATGAAAAACTGTCTTTTTGCTACATCAGAGGCCGACCTACTTACACCATTTAGAAAAGGAACAGAGCTGGAACCATTGATTTTGGGTCATATAGTTAATAAGAAAAAGTCCAGAGACGGAATGAAGCGAATGGAGTCCGGACATTATGAGCAAAACCGCTCCATGGTTTCGATAGGCGGATAAATCGCAATATTATGATTTCCATACAGGAAGCACAATCTATAATTTCGACACAGGAGTTTATCACAAATGTGGAGGTAAAGACGATCAGAGATGCTCTGGGTTATTGTCTGTCCAGTGAAATAAGGGCACCACTGTATTTACCTCCTTTTGACAACTCGGCCATGGATGGCTATGCAGTCTGTGGGTATCAGGAGACTTATGATGTGATAGGCGAAATAGCCGCAGGAGATGCTGTGAAAGAGGGGCTTATGGAAGGTCAGGCGATGCGGATCTTTACGGGAGGAAAAGTTCCTGAAAATACGACTGCCGTGATCATGCAGGAAAAGACACTTGTAAATAACCTGCAATTGATTGTGGGGGACGAGGTGGTCAAAGGAAAGAACATCAGAAATAAAGGCAGTGAGCTCAAAAAGGGAGATGTGGTTTTTAGTTCCGGCCAGACTGTTACCCCTGCAGTAATAGCTACATTGAGTTCTTTAGGCCTCAAAGAGGTGGAGGTTTATTCCAAGCCAAAAATATCCATTATCGCAACTGGAAATGAGCTTGTGGATCCTGGAGCGCAGCTTATGGACAGTCAGATTTATGAGTCAAACAGTCCCACACTGCGGGCAGCATTGTTTCAAACTGGTTTTTCCTGCAACAACAGTTTGCAAATAAAGGATGATTTTGACGCCATCAAACAAGGGATAGGAGAGCAGCTGAATCAAAATGACGTTTTGCTGATTTCAGGCGGCATTTCTGTCGGGGACTATGATTTTGTCAAGAAAGCACTCGAAGAAAACGGAGTTGATGAACTGTTTTATAAAGTAGCCCAAAAGCCTGGCAAGCCACTGTTTTTTGGTAGAAGAGGTGATGTGTTTGTTTTTGCCCTTCCGGGAAACCCTGCTTCGGCGCTTACGTGCTTCTATATTCATGTGTTGCCATTGCTTCACAAACTTGCTGGAAAAGCGGATTCTATGGGTTTGACCAGCTTTCAAGTGCCTTTGGCGCATGAATATGTGATGAAATCAGAGCGACCAATTTTTTTCAAGGCCAGATTAGAGAATGATACGGTGACACTGTTGCAAGGACAAAGCTCTGCCATGCTGCACACCATGGGATTGGGCAATGCGATTGTTTTGATCTCAGAAACAGGTACGTATCAGAAAGGAAACTTTGTAAAAACGTACATTCTGCCAGCATAATGCCTATTGCAAACTGTTTTTTAAAAGAGAAGTATTTCGATCAGTCTGTTTTCGATGCGTTGACCGAAGACTGGTCAATTGAGATTGGTGTTTCGCTTGAGGATATTACAATCAACTGGATGTCTGTAAATAATCAATCAGGCAAGTCGTATGAAGCGATCATTCACCTTTATTTACCTACGGTCTGGTCTGAGGATCAGGTTGCGAAAATTCAACTCAGTCTATCCAAACAGATAGCAAAGCATTTTGACTTAGATTCTAAGCAGGTTTTCATCATGACCTCAGTAATCAAGTCAGGACATGTCGTGTCAAATGGAGAGGTTGAGAAATGGTGAAATGAGTTTTTCTCTAATATCACAGGATTGGGCATGATTATGCTGTTTCGAGTTTGGGTGATTCTATTTAACCAGGATATCATACTTGTTCAGCAACCCCTGAAGTTCACCTAAAGCGAACTTTGCTTTCTTAATGTTATTATTTTCTGGGTCAATGTTGAAATTGGTGGCCGAACTCAAATCTGCCGATTGGAGGTTAGTGCGGTCAAAGACAGCTGAAGCTAGGTCGCAGTTTATCAACTGACCTCTGGAAAAGTCACTTTCTGTGAAATCTACTTCCTGCAAACTGCAATTTTTAAAAACAGTGCTTTTTAAACTCAGTTGATAAAAGGAGCTAAGATCCAGAGTGCAATTTTCAAACCGCATTTCCAGCAAAAACTTGTTACAATCCTCAAAATGCAACCCCAGCATTTTGCAAGACTTGAAAGACACATTTTTGAAAGCCGTATTGGAGAGCTTGACATTAGATAGATCACAATCCACAAATTCGCAATCAATAAAGTTCACATCCGTCAGGTTGCCCCTGGTAAACTTACATCCTAAGAAAACGCACCCTTCGTATTCTCCTTTGACCAAAGGATTAGTCGAAAAGTCTTGAGACTTAAAGTGTTCTTCATCGAAATAGCCTTCAGTCATGCTTGATGCTTTTTTGGTGTTAAGGTAAAAAACACAAACCTAAATTGATTGGGAGAGTAGATGTTTGCTAAGAATTTATTAGTTGCAAAACATCCAGTGCATTAAAATATCGCATGGCGTCCGGATTGCGAATGGACTCATCATTAATTCCTTTAGCGTCTTTCAGCCCCATTAAAACCTTTTTCACCGGGACTTCCATTTTCTTGCCGCTGAGAGTGTATGGCAGGTCTGACACTTCTATGATTTTGTCAGGGACATGTCTCGGGGAGCACTCGGACTTCAGTGTTGACCTAATAGTTGCAGAAAGTGTTTCAAGATCTGAGGCCTGATTTTTCACTATGAAAAGAGGCATAAAGTCTTCCCCATTTTCCAATTCCAGATTCACAATCAAACTGTCTTTTATGCCTTCAATTTTGTTCAACACAGAATAGATTTCCGCTGTTCCTATTCTGATCCCTTTTCTGTTAAGTGTGGCATCAGATCTGCCTTGTATGATCAGGCTGCTGTCTTCAAACACCTTAATCCAGTCGCCATGGCACCAGCTACCCTCGAATTTTTCAAAGTAGCTTTCCGTGTACCGCTTGTAGTCAAGATCATTCCAAAAATAGATTGGCATAGACGGCATTGGCTTATCTATGACCATTTCTCCAAGCGAATTGATAACAGGCTTTCCTTCATCACCAATAGCATTTAAGCTGCAACCCAGCGCCCTGCCCTGAATATTTCCTTTAAGCACAGGCGCATATGGCACACCGCCAACGAAAGCTGTGCACACGTCGGTTCCGCCACTCATAGAACACAACCAGACATCTTTTGAAACAGATTTATAAACCCAGTCAAATGCCTCCGGCGGGAGTGGGGCTCCTGTTGATCCTATGGATCTAAGTCTTGTGAGGTCACCTTCTGTTTTTGGTTCCAACTCCGCTTTCATACAGGCAGTTAGAAATGGCGCACTCGTCCCAAAATGATGGATGGGTAGTTTTGCTGCAAAATCCCACAGCAAGTTGAGCCCATTGTATCCAGGGCTTCCATCGAAAAGGACGGCCGTGGCACCTGCTAGCAGGCTTGCCTGCAAGAAATTCCACATCATCCAGCCTGTGGTAGTAAACCAAAAGAAGTTCTCCCCAGGCTTTACATCATTATGAAAATGCATGTACTTGAGATGCTCTAGCAGCACGCCTCCGTGGGAGTGTGTGATGGCTTTTGGTTTGCCCGTGGTGCCGGAAGAGTATAAAACCCATATCGGGTGGTCGAAATCTACAGGCTCAAATTCAAGAGCCGAGGTTTTCTGAAGAAGTGCCTCCTGCCACAAGTATGAATTCGGCAATGACGATTTGTCGGTATATTCCTCGATATACGGGATCAATACTGTATTTCGGATGGAAGGAATGAGTTTTTGAATTTCTTTTATCTCTTCCAGTCTGCTGTGCTTTTTTCCGTTGTACACATACCCATCGGTAGCTATAAGTAGCTTCGGCTCTATCTGAGCAAAGCGATCGATAACGGTACTTACTCCAAAGTCCGGCGAGCAGCAGGACCAAATGGCCCCAATCGAGTTGGTAGCCAAAAAAGCAACAATTGTCTCCGGGATATTGGGTAAAAAACCAGCTACACAATCTCCTTTTGTAATACCTGAGGACAATAAAAAGGATCTGAATGCTGCAACATCCCTTTCAAGTTGATCCCACGAGATTTCAATGTGAGGCTTGCCTTCAGGTTTGAAAATCAACGCTGGCCGTTCAGATGATTTTTTGCGAAAGACGTGTTCCGCATAATTAAGTTTAGCACCCTCAAACCACTTCGTTCTGGGCATTTCGCCACTTAATACGGCTTTATATCGATATGAGTGATTGATTATTTCAAAATACTCCCAAATGCTTTCCCAGAATTCGCCGACATTTTCTGTTGACCACTTCCATAACTCTTGATAGCTTGAAAAATGCAAGCTCTTTTCTTCACTGAGCCAACGTTCGTATTTCTTCAGGTTAGACTTTTCAACGAATGACTGAGAAGGAGTCCATAGGACTTCTGGGGTGGGGTGCAACATGTAAAAGAGGGTTTTATATTTGATCCACTATCATCAACGTGGCTAGCGCTTTAAGTGTTTGCCCGTCGTGAAGTAAGTCCTTTCCAAGACGGTGAAGTCCATCTTTGATCATATCTCTACGTGTCTCATATTCCAGAAACAACTCCTTCACAGCCAGGCTGAGTTTTGCATTCTCCACGTCATCCATGCTAGGCAAGCGTTCAACACTTCCGAGTCTGGAGAGTTCGTTATGGGTTAGGATATTACTATTTCTAATGCTCTGCGAAAGGCCTTCTACACCTACGCCTTTGGTAGCTGATAAGTCTGACATCTTAAATAATGAATTGCCTGAAGCACGGTTATACCAGTCGCCACCCATTCGTGAGATCAAATCAAGTTTTGTTGTATCTGGCAAGCCGTCAGCGCCAAGAAAATGAGGTTTGATATGCATCATTTGCACACGGCAGATGACCAGGTTACCTGCACCGCCCTGATCACCGAGCTCTATGACCTGATCCACGGTACATTCGAAGGAAACAGGGGCCTCCAATACACGCGGTGGTTTTACTTTTTCAGAGGCGATGGGAGTGAAGCCTGTCTTGTCAAATTCATTCACACCCTTTTTGTACTCAAGGCTTGTTTCATACATGCGCTGAGCTATTGGGTAATTCACTATGTTGATGACAACCTCTGCCACTTCTTTCACATTTTCATAACTGTGTTTGGTCGTGTTATCCTTTCCTCTTCTTGCCGGAGAAAAAATCAGCACAGGTGGATTAGCTGAAAATACGTTGAAAAAGCTGAATGGGCTCAGGTTAACATTACCGTCTTTGTCGATAGTGCTGGCAAGTGCGATAGGTCTAGGAGCTACGCACGCCAGAAGGTAATGATGAAGGTCTTTGGTTGATAGAGACGAGGGGTCAATGCTGTTAAATTCCTGATCCATTTTGAGGGTGTAATTTCTTGATTTTATTAAAACCTCAAATTGCTTCAAAAACCGCAAAAAAACTACATAAATAGACCAAAATCCTGGGTGAAAATTATGGTTTTGCCACTAAAACACCTTCGGCGATCAAAGCATACTCTGTGTATGATTTCGTGGAGTCAAACTCTTCACCAGCATCTTCGGCATAATGCCTGGCCATATCCGGGCTCAAATCTTTTTTGAATAGTTCACCTTCCACAACTACCGAACTTCCGGATATGTCTTTTGGCACGAAAAATTCATAATCTTTAAATGTAACTCGAATGGGCGTCCCATTGTCATTCTTTAGTGTCATCCAGCAGCCTTTGGACTGGCATACCTGATCCACTGTTGCCATTAACTTGATGGATGTTGTTTCTTCCGGATTGATTTCAGTCAAAACTTCAACAGGCTTAGCCGCCTCGGCATTTATTTGTGCCCCATAGGATTGATATTGTTTCTCTGTATTACAAGAGATTGAAATCACGAAGAGTGCTAAAAGAAGTAGGTTAGAAGTTTTCATGTTGCTAATTTATTCAAATAAGCCAGAACTCAAATAGCGCTCGCCAGTATCACAAACTATAAAAACAATAACCCCTGATTCTATCTCACTTGCTACCTGAAGAGCTGCAGTAAGGGCACCTCCACTGCTCATTCCTGACAAAATAGATTCCTCTTTGGCTAACCTTCTGGCCATGTCAGTGGCTTGATCCTGCGTCACATCGATCACACGATCTACTCTGGCGGGTTCGAAAATCTTGGGTAAAAATTCTGGTGACCACCTTCTGATGCCAGGAATACTTGATCCATCTGTGGGTTGTGTTCCTACGATTTGTATCTCTGAGTTTTTTTCCTTTAAATATCGACTCACCCCCATGATAGTGCCAGTGGTGCCCATTGCAGAAACAAAGTGAGTTACTTTGCCATCAGTGTCTCTCCAAATTTCCGGACCTGTGGTGTTGTAGTGCATCCCATAATTGTCCGGATTGGCAAATTGGTTGAGCATGAAATAGCCCTCTTTTTCGGCCATTTCCTCAGCTAGCTCTCTAGAGTATTCAATGGTTTTGTCAGCGGGAGTGAGGATAACTTCTGCACCATATGCTCTCATAACCTGGATTCTTTCCGCCGTGGAATTTTCCGGCATGATGAGCGTCATGTTGAGTCCAGCCGACTGAGCGATCATGGCAAGAGCTATACCGGTATTGCCGCTTGTTGCTTCTACCAGTTTGTCTCCTTTTTTAATGTCGCCTCGCTTCAGAGCTTCTGATATCATCCCGAAGGCCGCTCTGTCTTTCACACTACCACCAGGATTTTGGCCTTCCAACTTGGCATAAATGGTGACACCAGACTTAGTATTGATATTGCTAACCTCCACAAGTGGAGTGTTGCCGATTAGATCACTTATTCGCATGATTAATTTTGCTTGACTATGATTAGGTCTTGCTTGTCTTCATTGTGCATTTCAGCTTTGTAATAGATCCGTGAGTTCTCCGGGATGCTTTTGGTCAGCCAGACGTTTCCGCCTACCACTGAGTGGTTCCCTACGGTTGTACTTCCTCCAAGGATCGTGGCACCTGCATAGATCACTACATGGTCTTCTATGGTAGGATGTCTTTTGATTTTGGCGTCCTCTTTATTCACACTCAGAGCTCCAAGTGTCACCCCTTGATATATCTTCACCCAATCTCCGATGACCGATGTTTCACCTATTACTATTCCAGTTCCATGATCTATGCAGAAGTATGCACCAATCTGAGCACCGGGATGAATATCAATCCCCGTTTTGCTGTGGGCGTTTTCAGTAATGATTCGCGGTAAACTTTCTATTTCGAGTTGTAGCATCAGGTGGGCAAAACGATGCGCTGCTATAGCGTAAAAACCTGGATAGCTACGAATCACTTCTGCATGGCTTTGTGCTGCAGGGTCACCTTTGAATGTGGCTTCAACATCTTTTTGAAGCGCATCATAAACCTCCGGCAATCTTTCAAAAAACTGGCTTACCTTTTTTTCTGAATCCGTGCATAAAACCAGAATGTTCATTTCTTTTCTCAGTGAGTCAAAGGCGCACTCTAGTTCTGCCTTATCGGTAATGGGAGTAGTGCTGAAATTTGGAAACAAAACACCCATGAGCTTATCAAAAAACTCAATGATTTGTTTGCTGGGAGGGCACTCTGGGCATTCTGTGTGCGCCTGAAAAACCCGATTAATAAAATTATTGCTCATGAATTAGCTTTGAAATGCAAGTCTAAACCTCAACGCGAACAAAACTAAATATGTTCGCTGTAGATGCTCTCATTTTCTTATCGAATATGATTACGTCATATCATTTTACCGATAAGGTCTGCGCGGAACTGATGGCATCAGTCCAATTCTATTTTTCACGTTTATCCTGAATTGTGGATATCTTGTTCGTAAACACGTGTAAAAGTATGGTATTAACCGGTGCAAAAGTGGTGGAGAAGTGGAAGGACAAAAACTTTGCAAATCTTAATTATACACCTACCTTAGAACTACCAATTGAGGGATATGAAGCTGAAACTTCGGTTCCCGGGCAGAAGAAGGGAAGACAATAGATCGCTACGGCACCTAATGTCGAAGTTCAGAAAGCTCGTCGCAGAGAAGATTCGGATACCCGAGGGGGCTCTGAGAGGCATCAAAACAGTAGATTGGCACAAACTTCGAGCTACGGCAAAAAGCAAGTGAAAAGGGTGAATTCGTTAAGAAGGCACCCTTTTTTGTTTTTAACCCTTCTGATTCTTTTACAAATCACAATCCATCGGAACTAATCATTAACTTTAAAGTTATTCATTCATAACCAGTCAAATCAAAATCTGTTAATATGAAATTAATGACATCTCAAGTTTCACTTTCTATTCTTTCTTTGGCCATTTTATTTGGATGCGGCCAGGGTAAAAAACAATCAGAAGAGGCCTCTGCTGAGGAAATGAAAAGTTCAGTTACAATAACAAAAGCCCCTGCTTCTCCGAAATTTCCAGAGGCACAGCTTACAAAAAATGATGTGATCGTTACCGATCAGGATTCAACATACGCTGTTGATTACAGCTTTGATGTTGCCAACTATGAGCTAGGCGTGCAAACATCCGATGCTGATACCAGAGGTATAGCCAATTCGGGAAAAGGCCAGCACATTCATTTTATAGTGAACAATGGACCTTATTCGGCTCATTACATGCCGGGAGTATCAAATACGCTGGACGAAGGTAATTATGTAGTTTTGGCTTTTCTATCCAGATCATATCACGAAAGCGTCAAGAGCCTGGGTGCTTATTATGTAGAAAACCTTACCGTTGGTGATGTAGAAGAAAGCCCTGTTGATCTCGATGCTCCACATCTGTTTTTCAGCCGACCAAAGGGTACATACAAGGGAGCTGATACGGAAAAGTTGATGTTGGATTTCTACTTATTGAATACCGATTTGTCTGCTGATGGAAATAAAGTAAAAGCTACCATCAACGGTGAGGAATTCATGATTGAGGAGTGGGCACCATACTATATTGAAGGACTTGACAAGGGAGAAGTTTCAATCAAACTAGAGTTGATCGATGCGGATGGAAATGCTGTTCCGGGTCCATTTAATGTTGTGGAAAGAAAAGTGATGCTGGAAGAGTAAGTACTAAAAATTTATAATTCATGCTAAAACCTGGTCTTTGATCAGGTTTTTTTGTTTGTGGAAAACATTGAAAAAGAAACTTCAAAATACTGTCTATTTCGGAGATCGCTTATCGTCATATATAAAAATGCCAACCATGACCAAAGAAAGAAAACTGTTTGAAGAGATTAGAAACACACTCATTTCTGATTTCCAGAATGTGAAAGCGGGTAAAATGATGAGTTCTGAGGCTATTCACTTTGACCACAAAGTTTTTGCTTTTATCTCAAGAAAAGACAAAATGGTTTTCAAGCTGGGTAAAGACTTTGATGTGCGTCAATTTGATTACCCTGTAACTCCTTTTAGTCCATTCAAAACCAAATCCCCGCTTTCTGGATGGTACGAAGTGGATTTCGTACATCATCATAGTTGGGAAGACATGGCACGTTTATCACTTGAACTTATTAATCATTGATCTATGAAAATCATCGATGGGAAGTTTCCGGAGTTCTTTGCTGATCTGGAGAAAAACAATAATAAAGAATGGTTTCATGCAAATAAGAAGCGCTACGAACAGGTTGTCAAGCACCCATTCGCTTCCTTGATTCAGGCGCTCATTGCACCAATACAAACCATTGATCCCGCTATTTCGGATACCACCAAAGAGATAGTGATGCGAATCAACAGGGATGTCAGGTTTTCCAAAGACAAAACTCTCTACAACACCATGATGAAGGCCAATTTTACCCCAGAAGGCAGGAAGTCCGGTAATCCGGGGTTTTATCTTGGTATCAGTGCTAACGATGTGCACATGGGAGGTGGACTGTACCAGGTTTCTCCAGCCGACCTGAAGAAGATTCGGGGTTTTATGGTCTCCAACATTGAAATGTGCAAACAGGTATTTGAATCTAAAAGAATTAAGGAAGTATTCGGAAAAGTCAAAGGGGAGAAGGCAAAGAGGATTGACAAGGACCTTGCACTTCATGTTGAAGAATTGCCCATTATTCAAAATAAGCAGTTCTTCTATATGAAGAAAATAGCCATAGCTGATTTCCTAAAAGCGGATCAAGTTCAATTGATTATAGAGCATTTTGAAACAGCCTCAGAAGCTCATGGGTTTTTGATGAAGGCCCTACATTAAATCTGTCCGATATCGGTCATAAAATTCGTTGTTTCCGATCACATTTTCTAACTGACTCCAGTATGTTATTTAGAAATCAATCTTTTAATTATTGCTTTTTTGGCATTAAAACAGCTTTTTGATTGTTATTAAAGTGGATTTTAAAAAGGTTACATTTATTGGCACAATATTTTTAGTTGTACTTGCGAATTCAAGAAAAGAACGGGTCATATGCTCAAGAACTACTTCAATATTGCGTTTAGAAACCTTACCAAGCACAGTTTTTATTCTGTAATCAACATACTCGGTTTATCTGTTGGTTTAACGTGCTTTTTGTTCATTGCCCTTTTTGTGAAAGATGAGCTATCGTATGACACTCATTTTAAAGATTCCGAGAAAATCTACAGAACGGACTTCACAGGAATGATCAATGGCAATGAGATAGTGGCAGCACTGATGTGCTCCCCAGCGGCTAAATCCGTTAAGGAAACATTTCCGAATGTTGAAGACGCTTTCAGGTTTAGAGGCACTGGAAACTGGTTTGTGAAAAAAGCTGATTCGCAAGAGGTATTCAAATTTGAACAAACTGAGGTTGTATATGCCGATGATAATTTCTTCACTTTCTGGTCAAAGGATTTGATCTATGGCAATCCTGAAACATGCCTTTTGAATCCAAAAACACTCGTTTTAGACAAAACAACAGCAAAGAAGATTTTTGGTGACATAAACCCTGTGGGTGAAACTCTGATTCTCGACAATGAACAGACCTACAAAGTGGGTGGGGTATATGAAGACCTGCCTAGGAATTCTCATTTTCACTATAACATCATGCTCACGCTCAAGGATCATTGGGAGTATGACCAGCCCATCTGGATGAGTTTCAATTTCAATACTTATCTGAAATTTCGCGAGGGAGCGGATGTCCAAACCTTTTCTACCGATCTGCCCAAATACATGGAATCCAAGTTTGGGCCTGATCTTCAGAAGTTTATGGGTACCACGTATGAAGAGTTTCTTGAAGCCGGAAACAGCGCTGAATTTCGCCTAATTCCTCTGGCAGATATTCACCTAAAGTCTGACAAACTTGGAGATATTGAACCAAATGGAGACATCAAGTATGTTTATATATTTTCAGCTATTGGGGCTTTCATTCTGCTACTTGCGTGCATCAATTTCATGAATCTGGCTACTGCCCGATCCGCAGGACGAGCCAAAGAAGTAGGTCTTCGCAAGGCGATGGGAGCTGTAAAGAGTCAGCTGATAGGCCAGTTTTTGTCTGAAGCCATTATCATCAGTTTTCTCTCTACCATCATCGCGTTCTTTTTGGCAGGAGTTTTACTGCCTTATTTCGAAACGATTTCAGGTAAAAGCCTGGCAGACTCAGATCTGTTGTCATCTGGTTTTATGTTCATCATGTTTGGGGTGGCACTTGTCTCAGGTTTATTGGCAGGAAGCTATCCGGCCTTTTATCTATCCGCCTTCAAACCTGTAGAAACGCTAAAAGGACGGCTTAACTTAGGGTTGAAAAGTGGCGGGCTCAGAAGCGCACTGGTAGTTTTTCAGTTTGTAGTTTCCATCGCCATGATTATAGGCACGGCTGTGGTTTATGATCAGCTGAGTTTTATTCAGAACAAGAAGCTTGGGTTTACTAAAGATCAGGTTATTGCTGTAGACGATATTTGGGTTTTGGATAAGAAAAAAGAGGCTTTCATGCAAGAGGCTATGCGCAGCTCTCAGATAGCATCAGGCTCACTCACGTCATTTGTACCAATAGGTTCTGTGGGAAACAACAGCGCCTACTGGCCGGGAGAAACCGTAAATAAAGAAAACACCTATGTGTTTAATCATAGGAGTGTGGATTACGATTATGTGGAAACATTGGAAATGAATGTTGTAGAGGGGCGAAATTTTTCAAGAGATTTTCCTACAGATACACTGGCAATACTGGTCAACGAAGCACTGGTAAAAGCCGTCGGTATCGACGAACCAATCGGTTTCAAAATTAGCACGTTCGCTGATTTTGGTGGTAGCCAGGAAGTTGTAAGCTATAGAATTGTAGGCGTGCTGGAAGACTTTCATTATGAATCCATGAAAACTGAGATTGATCCTGTGCTGTTCAAACTGAGTCCTTCAGGAGGTGGTTCTGCACTTTTCAGAGTCACTACCAATGATCTTGATGGAGTAGTTGCGTCTCTAAAATCAGCCTGGAATAGCGTTGCTGCGGGTCAGCCATTTGAATACTACTTTTTGGATCAAAAGTTTGACAACCAATACCGCTCCGAGCAGCGGATAGGTCAGGTGTTTGTAGTCTTTGCCATACTCGCCATTTTTATCGCTTGTCTGGGGCTTTTTGGGCTGGCCTCATTCACTGCAGAGCAACGGATCAAAGAAATAGGAATTCGTAAGGTACTGGGAGCCTCCGTGACACAAATTGTCAATATGCTATCCTGGAACTTCATGAAACTAGTAGGCATAGCCTTCATCTTCGCCGCTCCATTGGCTTATTTCGGTATGCGGTCATGGCTTGATGATTTTGCCTATCGTACGGATTTGAAAATCTGGATTTTCGCAGTAGCTGGTCTGGTAGCTTGTGTCATAGCCTGGCTCACTATGGGATTTCAGTCGTGGCGAGCAGCACGATCCAACCCTGCGAACTCGCTAAGAAACGAATAACATGCAACCTTTTACTTCTGTTTTACATCTCCTAATAGATTAACCGAACTACCCATGCTACGTAATTATTTCAGAGTCGCAATCAGAAGTCTTCTCAGACACAAGTTTTATTCCATCTTAAACATACTGGGCCTCACCATAGGAATGGTGTGCTTTATGATGATTTCACTTTTTGTGCTGGATGAGCTTTCTTATGATCAATTTCACAAAGACGCAAACCGCATCTTCAGAGTTGATTTCATGGCACAACTAAACGGAGAGGCCATAGAGTCATCCAATACAGGCGCACCTACGGCCAAGGCCCTGAAGGAGGATTATCCAGAAGTAGAGGATGCGACCAGACTCAATGCAACCGGCAATTGGTTTATCAAAGAAAAAGGAACCACTAAAACCTTCAAGGAAGAACATGTGCTAATGGCCGACCCCAATTTCTTTGATTTCTTCACCGTGGAATTGATCTATGGTGACCCCAAAACCTGCCTTGAACGGCCAAACACCCTTGTGATGGATCGGACCACAGCACAGAAAATGTTTGGAGATGTAAACCCCGTCGGTAAAATACTGGTGCTCGATAATGAGGACGATTATGAGGTGACGGGAGTTTACGAAGACCTGCCTGACAACTCGCACTTTCATCAAAACATTTTGCTTTCCATGATTACATTTTACCAGCCCTGGCAAAATGACGCTTGGCTCAGCACCAACTACAATACTTATATCAAGCTACAAGAGGGTGTTACCAAAGCGGACTTTGAGCCTAAGTTTACAGAGGTGATTGAAAAGTATTGCGCTCCGCTGATCATGCGATATCTCAATATGAATTTGGAAGAATTTGGTTCATCGGGCAATCAATTGGCATTCAGTCTTTTCCCGATGAAAGACATCCACCTGAAATCACACAAGCAAGACGAACTGGAAGCCAACGGAGACATCAAATATGTCTATATCTTTTCGGCTGTTGCCCTTTTTATTCTTGTACTGGCATGCATCAATTTTATGAATCTGGCTACAGCCAGATCTGCTAACCGTGCCAAGGAAGTAGGCATCAGAAAAGTGATGGGCGCATTTCGAAAGCAACTCGTGTCGCAGTTCATATCTGAGGCGGTCATGCTTACTTTTATTTCCTGCGTACTTTCATTCATTATGGCGGCTTTGCTACTACCAAACTTTGGAGAGCTTGCTGCAAAATCATTTGCAATTGGTGAGCTCATCAGGTGGGAGTTTGTAGCGCTTATGGCCGGGCTTGTGCTGGTTGTAGGACTGTTTGCTGGTAGCTATCCGGCTTTCTATTTGTCCGCATTCAGACCCGCACAGGTGTTGAAAGGCAAGGTGCGTCAGGGCATGAAAAGCGGTCCTATTCGCAGCGCTCTGGTAGTATTTCAGTTTTCCATTTCCATCATCATGATCATAGGCACAGCTGTGGTTTTCGATCAGCTGGCCTTTATACAAAACAAGAAACTGGGCTTTGAAAAAGACCAGATATTGATGGTCAATGACGCGTGGATTTTGCGAGACAAAGCAGAGTCATTTAAAAATGAAGTGATGCGAAGTAGTAACATTGAGGACGCCACACTGGCCACTTTTACGCCTGTAAGCAATGTTGGGAATTCTGATGTACACCATAAAGATCCGGTTGCCACGGCATCAAACAGTATTGTGATCAATCAGGCCTGGGTGGACTACAACTACCTGGACGTGATGGGTATGGAGATGGCCGACGGCCGTTTCTTCTCCAGAGATTTTGGTAATGACAGCACCGTTTGTGTGCTCAATGAAGCTGCAGTCAAAGCATTCGGTTATGAGAACCCAATAGGAGACAAGCTCTATCACGCCAACGATGGCCCTGATGGTGAACTGATCATGGAGGAGAGCACCATTGTAGGAGTGGTCAAAGACTTTCATTACGCCTCGCTCAAAGAGAAAATTGGTCCGCTTGTAATTCGACTTGGACGTGGCAATGGTTTTGCACTTTTCAAATTAAAAGGACAAGACGTAAAGTCCACCGTGGAGACCATTTCCAATACATGGGATGAGTTTGCTCCGGGTCAGCCATTCTCCTACACCTTCATGAATCAACGGTTCAATTCCATGTATGAAGCCGAACAAAAAGTAGGAGAGATCTTCACTGTTTTTGCCGTGCTGGCCATCTTCATAGCCTGCCTAGGACTGTTCGGGTTGGCGGCCTTTACCGCAGAACAAAAGACCAAGGAGATTGGCATCAGAAAAGCCCTTGGAGCCTCCATTGCCAGCATCGTTACTTTACTTTCTAAAAACTTTATCAAGTTGGTTTTGATATCCTTTGCCATCTCTATTCCGCTATCGTACTTCGCCATGAAGGAGTGGCTCAACGATTTTGCCTACCGAACGGATATCAAGCCTTTGACTTTCGTGATTGCCGGAGTGGTGGCTTTGGTAGTGGCGTGGGTGACCATGAGTTTCCAAAGTTGGAAAGCCGCCCGTGTCAATCCAGTGAAGTCACTCCGTGATGAGTAGGGGTGGTTCTGCCCACAGATACTTGCAGCGAATGCATTGGAGACTTCCAAAGTCTCTGTGCTTCTTGATAAAGACTTTGGAGGTTTATCCTGTCTATGCCTAATTTCCTCGCAAGAGGCACTGCCAACCCTTTCAGGTTTCTAAGACCTGAAAGTGGTTTGTTTTTCACACACCATATCCCGTCACTGTAAGCGAAACGCAGCAGTGTCATCCATGCATGAGATTCTTTCAGGCATCCTCCGGAATGACAGTAATATTTAGGAATGAAGGTCATTCCAGCTTTTTTCTTAATTTTAATTATCATGAATTCAGCAAAAACAGTAGAAGAGTACCTTGAAAAGAGCGGCAGCTGGGAGCCGGCTCTCAGGCTAATCAGAGAGATCATACTTAGAACAGAACTTCAGGAGACCATCAAGTGGGGCGCACCCTGCTACACTCTGAAAGGAAAGCATGTGGTGGGTATGGTAGGGTTCAAAGAACATATGGCCATCTGGTTTCATCAAGGCGTTTTTCTCAAAGACCCTGAAGGTAAGCTCATCAATGCGCAGGAGGGGGTGACCAAAGCATTGCGACAGTGGCGATTTGCGAATTTTGATGAAATACGTCAAAACACGGAGATCATTCATGCCTACCTGCTGGAAGCAATAGAAAATCAAAAGCAGGGTAAGGAAATCAAACCTGAGAAAAAGGAATTGACCGTTCCTTCAGAGCTGCAGGAAGTGCTAGACAAAGAGGCCGGATTGTCCGATTCGTTTGAAGCTTTCAGCAAGTCTAAGAAGCGTGAGTTTGCCGATTATATAGCAGAAGCCAAAAGAGCGGAAACCAAGCAGTCACGTCTCAAAAAGATCATCCCGATGATCGCCAATGGGATAGGACTTCATGACAAGTATCGGTAGTCAAGGAGTCTTTCCTTGTGATGTGAATGCACCTGCGTGAACAAACCGTCGCTGTGAGTGGAGTGAAATGCTGCGAGTCAATATCATAGGTCTACCTCAAATAGATTCTTTCACATTCGTGCGTCATGTTCGAATGAACTTTATCCGCTTCCCTGGAAATAAAAAAAGCACCCTTTTGAGGTGCTTTTAGATAAGGGGTTATCTTAATATCAAGGCTTGAAGTTGATCTTTCTCATTCTCAAAGAAAGAGGAGTAACTTCTACATATTCATCTTTGTTGATGTACTCAAGCGCTTCTTCTAAAGAGAATTTTTTAGCAGGAGCGATCTTCATACTTGCATCCGTACCGGATTTTCTCATGTTGGTCAGCTGCTTTCCTTTTTGTACGTTCACCGCCAAATCGTTTGCGCGAGAGTGCTCACCGATCACCTGCCCCACATACAATTCATCTCCCGGATCCACGAAGAAAATACCTCTATCCTGAAGCTTGTCAATAGAATAAGCTGTCCCTGGACCGGTATCCATAGAAACAAGCGACCCATTGAGTCTTTCAGGTATTTCGCCTTTAAATGGCTCATATCCATTGAATCGGTGTGTCATCACAGCCTCACCACCTGTAGCGGTTAGTACTTGATTTCTCAATCCGATCAAGCCTCTTGCTGGTATGTTGAACTCCAAATGCTGAATGTCACCTTTTGGCTCCATTACAGTTAGTTCACCTTTTCTTTTAGTTACCAATTCAATCGCCTTTCCAGAAACATCTTCCGGCACATCAATCACCAGATGCTCTATAGGCTCGTGCTTCACACCATCAATTTCCTTATAGATAACCTGCGGCTGACCTACTTGCAGCTCATATCCTTCGCGGCGCATCGTTTCTATCAAAACAGACAAGTGAAGCACACCACGTCCGTAAACAAGAAACTTGTCTTCACTGTCAGTAGATTCTACTCTCAGCGCGAGGTTTTTTTCTATCTCCTTCATCAAACGATCTCTCAAGTGACGAGACGTTACAAACTTTCCTTCTTTACCGAAGAAAGGAGAGTTGTTGATTGTGAAGAGCATGTTCATAGTTGGCTCATCCACACCCACTCTTTCTAAAGGTTCCGGATTGTCAAAATCCGTTATGGTATCTCCAATATCGAAGCTCTCAATACCCGTAACAGCACAGATATCACCACAGCCAACTTCTTCTACGCTTCTTTTTCCAAGTCCTTCAAAAACATGCAGTTCTTTGATTCTTACGCGCTGAATCTTATCATCAGCTTTGGTTAGGCCCAGACTTTGACCTACTTTGATGGAACCCTGATGGATTCTTCCAATGGCGATTCTACCTGTGAAAGATGAGAAGTCCAGAGAAGTAATCTTCATTCTCAAGACACCTTCACGTTTCGGTGGTGGTGGAATTACTTCCAAAATCCTATCCAACAATGGCTCAAGATTATCGGTAGGGTTTTTCCAGTCTTCGCTCATCCATCCATGTTTGGACGACCCGTAAAGAGTGTGAAAGTCTAATTGATCTTCTGTAGCGTCGAGGTTGAACATAAGGTCAAAAACCTCTTCGTGAACTTCATCCGGACGACAGTTTTCCTTATCCACTTTATTGACAACCACGATTGGTTTCAGGCCAAGTCCCAGTGCCTTGCCCAGGACAAATCTGGTCTGTGGCATAGCGCCTTCAAATGCATCCACCAAAAGCAATACACCATCGGCCATGCTCAATACACGCTCCACTTCACCACCAAAATCGGCGTGACCAGGAGTGTCAATGATGTTGATTTTTACGCCCTTGTAATTCACCGAAACGTTCTTCGATAGGATCGTAATCCCTCGCTCTCGTTCCAGGTCATTGTTATCAAGGATCAGCTCATTATTGTCCTGTGCTCTTTTGGCATCATTGGCTTGCGCTGCATAGATAATTTTATCTACTAAAGTGGTCTTGCCATGATCAACGTGTGCAATGATGGCGATATTTCTAATTTCTGTCATGCTCTTTTAAAAGAGCGCAAAGCTAACCCCTTTCTAATCAAAAAGATATTCGAGGGATGAAAAGTATGTTACTATTTGAAGTTAATCAATACATTGTGTTCTTCATTGGGAGAAAGACCTATGGTGAAACAGCGCATATTCTAAAGATTGTGATATGATTCCGGTTGGTTAGAATGTGCATATTTGTTGCTAAATGACGGACTTCAAATATTTACTACGAGACAACCTGGGCCGCTTCACCAATATCTCTGACGAAGCATATGACTACTTGTTACGGGTATTTCAGGTCAGTGAGCTAAAGCAAAGGGAGTTTCTAACAGAAGCGGGAAGTGTCGAGCGGTATTTCTATTTTGTAATTTCGGGTGTGCAGGCCATGTATGTGATCAGCAGCAAAGGTGAAAAAGTGGTGTTGGGTTTTTCTTATGATGGTTCGCCATCCGGTGTTTATGACTCCTTTATTTATGAAAGTCCTTCCAAATATTTCATGGAGGCCCTTACACCCTCTAG
The DNA here is from genome assembly GCA_039944535.1 of Cyclobacteriaceae bacterium. Lineage (GTDB taxonomy): Bacteria > Bacteroidota > Bacteroidia > Cytophagales > Cyclobacteriaceae > JAMZMI01. The sequence goes on along the minus strand of JBDUYP010000004.1, from coordinate 246,117 downwards.
GTTGATTGCAATAAACAAGCAGCATTATGACGAGTTGTTTGAACGTTTTCCGGAATTCAAGGACTGGCGAATCAATTTTATGGAAGCCATTTTATTTGGCAGGGCTAAAAGAGAAGTGGAAATGGTGACCATGACTGCAAAAGAAAGATTCGATGCATTTACAGCAAGGTGTCCTCAACAGCTACTTACCATTCCTCAAAAGTACATCGCCAGCTATCTCAATATGACACCCGAAACCTTTAGCAGAATGCGTGCCCAAATGTAATTATTGATCCAGATCAATTTTTCTCAAGGTGGGCTTGCGCAGATTTGCATAAAAGAAACAACAAAAATCATGGAGGTAAATTTTGAGAAGCTATTGCAATCATCCAACGAGCAAAAGCATTTTATAGAAAAGGAAGTAGCTACACTTTCTTCGGAGGTAATCAACTGGAAAGAAACAGAGTCTGTTTGGTCAGTTTTGGAAGTGATAGGCCATTTGAATCAGGTTTATGAGCTATATAAACCAAACTTCATCAAAGCACTGGATAGCGCTCCTCAAACTGTTGAAGAAACACAAAGGAAGCAGACGACTTTGCTTGGGAAGCTTTCCGTGTACTCGATGAGACCAAAATCTGGCAAACGCAAATATAAAATGACCACTTTCAAGTTTTTTGAACCTGCGATCAGCACGGCGGTCCCTAATGAGACTATCGAGAGGTTTGTGAAAAACAAAGACCAGTTCAATGGTTTCATCAAACAAGCCCGGTCATGTGACCTATCCGGGATCAAAATACCAACTGCTCTGGGGAAACGCGTAAAATTCTACATTCCTGAGATTTTCGAATTTTTACTTGCTCACGAAGAAAGACATCTTGTTCAGATTCAGGAGATATTGGCTAAGCAGAGGTCGTAGATCTTTTCAAAAGATCACTTTCAAACTATGCGAAACCTGCTGAATGCAGAGTTGAGTTCATTATTTTCGTTTATTGTCGGGATAATAGTCATTTTGATTTTGAATTGATTGGACCGGTACTATTTTAGTGGATCCTATAAAATCATGATCGTCCGCCTATTTTCCCTGTTTTTCATTTTCAATTACCATGTTTTACTATTTGGTCAGACTCCAAAAATAGACAGCCTTCAGCAAGCACTGCAAGAGGCACAGGTAGATAGTAATAAGGTGAACGCTCTTCTGGACTTGGCTGGAGAGTATAAGTTGGAAGGTGATGCAGAAGAGGCTAAGCTGTATATTAATCAGGCGTACGACTTGTCTGTGACCAGTCATTTTGAACGAGGCATAGCCATGAGCAAATGGCTCAGTGCTGATTTGGCGTATGCTGAAAATGATATCAATAGAGCTTTAGATGAGTATGAAGAAAGTAGAGACCTGTTAATTAATCTGGGGGATGAACTTTTGCTAAACAAGGTTCTTTACAATCTGGGAGTAGTGCAGCTTGGAGTGGGGATGTACGATGAATCTATTTTCAATCTGGAAAAAGTAGAACGGCATCAAGCTAACATTGCAGATACACTTTCTCAAATTGTCACGCTTGGCAGATTGGCCAATGCCTACGAAAGGCACGGCAACTATGACAAATCAATAACACTTTCTGAAAGAGGTTTGTTTCTAGCCAGAGTGAAAGGTGAACCACTTAGATCAGCTCTTTCTTTAAACAATTTGGGGATAGTTTATCGAAAGATCGGTAAGACAAAGTTATCTCTAGACTGTTACTACCGAGCCTTGACATATGCTAAGGATGGCGGCCACTTAGCTTTTCAGGCTAATTTTTTGGAGAATATAGGAAACGTGCATAGTAATCGAGGAGAGTATGTGCAGGCGTTGGAGTCTTATATGAAAGCACTTCGGCTGTTTGAGGAAATGGGCGATGAGTCTAACATGATCAGTGTGGGCTATAATGCTGGTCTTGTTTATAAGCTGAACAAAGAATATGACAAAGCGTTGAACTTTTACTTTAAAGCGCTCAACTATGATATTGCCAATCTGGATACACTTGGGATTATCAATGCCCATCACAATATTGGGAGTGCTTATTTAGAAAAAGGAGATTTGTTAGAGGCCAAAAAATACCTGATGGCTTCTTATAACCTTTTGCAAGTATCACAACTGAACTGCCTGGATGGGATAGGAGCCCTTATGGGTAAGCTGTATTATCAAAAAAGGCAATACGATTCAGCAAAATACTTTTTATCTATGGAGCTGCAATCTATAGATAGCTGTAAAACAGATGCCAAATATCCGGAAACAGCCTACCTAATGGGGCTGGTATACCGCGAGTATGGCAAATGGTCTCTCGCCTTGAGTTTTTTCACCAAAAGCTTATACGCTGCTCAAAAATCGGATTATTTGCGTGTTGTAGGTGATGCCGCCTTCGCTCTATATCAGGAATACAAGAAAATGGGAAATGCACCGAAAGCATTGGAGTTTCACGAGATTTTCCAACAAACCACTTACTCTCTCTTTAATCAAGAGAATACACGCAATATGGCTTGGCTGGAGGCTAACTATGAAATGGAAAAGGTTGCAGACAGCTTGCAGTTAGAAAAGGAAAATGAAGCGGAGATATTTGAATTGAAGATTGCAGAAGAGCAGAAAAAACAAGCTATTATATTCATTGCCTCACTTGCGGTGTTACTCATTTTGATATCAACATATCTATATTTAAGAAAACGCAGAGCGTTGATTTACCAGCTGTCTCTTACAAAAGAAAAAGAGGCCGGGTTCAAAGCCTTAATAACTGGCATAGAAGATGAACGAAAGCGCATAGCAAGAGACTTGCACGATGGAGTGGTTCAGCAAATGGCGGTTATTAAATTTGCTTTGACCAATGTGGCAAGTAGGTTGTCTGGAGATGAAGCTAACGATATAGCGAAAGCTAAAGAAATGGTAGAGGCTGCTGCTGATGAAACTCGCGATTTGTCACATCAGATGATGCCAAAGGCACTCTCGGAGCTGGGGTTGCTTCCTGCAATGGAAGAGGTCATCGAAAATAATTTTGGTACCCACGACATAAAAGTCGACTTTCAACACTTTGGTCTAAGGGATAGGTATGAAAACAGTATTGAAATAGTTATTTACAGGATATTTCAAGAGCTTGTTCATAACATAATCAAGCACTCAGGAGCCAGTAGTGTGGATGTTCAATTGATGGAGAATGCAGGCAAACTCCTGCTTGTTGTGGAAGATAATGGAGTGGGCATGATAGAGGCAAAAAGAACCGGAATAGGCATTAGCAATATTGAAAGTAGGTTGACGATCATAGACGGTAAGGTAAACTATACTTCAGGTGATTTGAGTGGTACTGTAGCTACAATTGTGATTCCAATATGAACCCAACTGTGAAAATAATAGTGGCAGATGATCACCACCTGGTAAGGAAGGGCATCATAAAGATTCTCAATGAAGAACCTTCATTTGAAGTTATTTTCGAAGCAGAAAACGGTAAAGTGGCGATCGAAAAATGTGGAATACTGCGCCCAGATGTTTTGCTTCTGGATCTCGACATGCCGACTCTCAATGGGCTGGAAGCTGTCCCAATCCTTAAGGAGAAGTTGCCAGCGCTCAAATTGGGTATTTTAACCATGCACAAGGAAAAATCACTTGTAGAAAAACTGATAAGATTGGGAGTGGAGGGCTACCTCTACAAAAGCAGTGAACCGCAAGACTTGATAGAGGGTGTCATGAAAATAGCTGCGGGGAAGCATTTTTACAGCTCTGAGGTTACCGAAAGCCTTATTGCAAAACCCTCCATTTTCAACCAGCCAAGCTCGGATCAAATGGTTCTTTTGGCTCAACTTAGCGATCGTGAAAAAGAAATTACCCGTTTGATTGGGGAGGGCTTGAGCAATACAGAAATAGGAGAGAAGCTCTTCATATCAGTCAGAACAGTTGACAGTCATAGAGCCAATGTGATGAAAAAGTTGAATGTTAAAAATTTGGCCGGACTCATTCGCTTTGCGATTGCGTCCGGCCTTATTCATTAGTCCATTGATTCGATAGACACAGTCTTGCTATCTGATTTGAAGAAGATCATACCACGGGTTTCATCTACATCGTATATTGGGTTTCTGTCTCCAATTACAATTTTATCAAGGGTCTCTCCAGACGATTTATCCACCCTGGCTACTCCAAAGCCTTTTGCATCGCTATCCTTGAACTTGGTACTGATGTAAGTGATTTTTCCATTGTCAAGTGTTTCAGAACCGCCACTGCTCAATACCGCGGGCGTATATTGAAAGTACGTTTGGCTTCCACTCATTGAATTCACGTTATAGCTGTTGGCTGTTGCAGCCATGGCTACAGTAGCCAATACTACATTCGCTGCAATAGTCGCCAGACCTGTGCCGGGAGCTTCATAATAAACACTATGCAGGATGTTGCCAGATTGCTTATCTATTCCCACTATATTTTGTGGGGTACTGAGGATGATTTTTTCATCAATCACCTCAATGCCAGATATTTCGTCTTTGTTTTTGAACTTGATTTTTTCGGTTAAGGCTATGGTTTTTTGATTAGCGATATCAACCTTCAATAGTGAAGTTTTGGAAATGGCATAAAGGTTTTCGCCTTCCTTTAAAAGCAAACTGTTAATCGCTTCTTTGATCTTCAATGGCTTTTTCCAAACTTCTTCGCCTGTAGATTTGTCTATAAGCTGAAGCCCCGACCCTGTCAAAATCAATATGCCATAGTCGGTTACATACATATCAAGAACTTTCCCAGGCGCATTGGCTTTTACGTCCCATTTTGATTTTCCAGATTTGGCATCTACGGCAATTAATATGTTTCTAAAAGGAAAATAAAGTGTTCCACCGTCTAGTTTCATTACAGCATATCTGCTTGAAGGGTTACTGGCCTTATCTCCTTTATCGGCTTTAGGTTTGTAAGCTGTCCAATCAAACATCCATTTAGGTTTGCCTGTGGCTAAGTCATATTCACCGAGATGCCCCAGTCCCAAGTGCAATATAGCGGTGGTGGAACTTGTATGCGTAAGGGGCTGCATTCCCGAAAAAGTGTAGGTATAGGAAGCTGATTCATCAAAAGATATTTTGGAAGGAGTGCCTTCTAAACGATAGAGATAGGCATTGGTTTCGATATCCCAAACATCTATATTCTTTGGGTGAGATAAGACCCATAATTGATTGGTGGCATGAATTACCCTTGCTCCGAACAAATTTTCCCCTTTGATTCCTGTATTAGCATATTCACGGCCGTCTAGCACATTGAGTACACGGTTTCTACTCAATATACTCTTGTCGCTAACGAAAACCAGTTCGCTACCTCTCAATACTTCCACCTTCTCAGGTTCTATCTTCCTTAGTTTTTCGTTTTTCCACAATTCTTTTGCCGTGTTATCAAGCCCATACAGGGCATCATCAGTCCCAACTATTGCTACACCAGCATCGGTCATTTTCACAAGGTTTACTTCTTTTGGGAAGTCTCTAGAGCTTTGCGAATAGCCAGATGTCAATAACAAGGCTAATGCGACTAGCAAAATTGGTTTTTTAAAATTCTTCATTGCTTTAAGGATTTGGTGATGCAGTGCCACTTTCCATTGTGAAGTTGATTTCACACCTTAAAGCAATAAGTTGGAAGTATGACACTGCGAAAATCTTTGGCTTGCTTTAAAGTAAAATCAACAATCCAAAATTGTGCAATCAAAGTGCCAGTGGACATAGGTTAATAGTCGTACTGTTCTAAGTAGATGTACTCAAAATCATCTTCGCAATGGGTTAAGAATCGCAATCCCTCTTTTAGTTCAGGAGATATTGGCTAAGCGGCGGTCAGTGAGTGCTTAGGTTTTGGGAGTATTTCAAAATAGACGAAAGACGCAGTAATCAAGGCTGAAAGTGCAAAATATAGGGCTATGATCATTTCGGCACCTGAGTACGCACTCCCAATGAGGAACCAATCTCCTTGGAGGTAGATCCATCCAATCGCTAGAGCTGAAACCAAAAGCTGAACCCACCATGCATGAATGCTTTGATCCATTAGCACTGAGTAGGAGAAGATCATAAAGAATATGAAGCCCCCATAAATAATGGTTTCCATAAAGCTCAGATCAGCTATGAAATTGAACATGTGGAGCATCATACTAATGGAAACAACAAACTGAATCCAAAACCACAGATGAAGTGGTTTTGAGGCGCTTGTCTGGTATTTCTGATAGGCATAAACATCTTCGATCACTTCCAAATCAAACTTTTGAGAAACATCATCCGGTCTCCAGCCAGTGGGCATAAACCAGATCCTGACTTTATCCCAATAGGAACTTGCATGCCATGCATCTTTGATTAGCTGCCACAGATGGATAAAGTTGATTGTAATAGGATTCCAGGTTCGGAGTGGTCTTTTTACACCATAAACTGGTGGCACATCGTCTAGCTCTTCCTGAAATGTGCCAAAGAGCTTGTCCCAAATGATGAAAATTTGAGACATATTTTTATCCAGATATTCTTTGTTAATAGCATGGTGCACCCTGTGATGAGAGGGTGTCACGATTATCTTTTCCAAGAAACCCAGTTTGCCGATCAGGCGAGTGTGATACCAGTACTGGGCAAAAAGATGAAGTGGCGCTACAACAGCTATAACCTCCTGAGGTACACCGAGCAATGCCGTCGGGATTAAAAAGAATGTAAGTGTGGAGAAGATCGCGGAAATAGATTGGCGCAGCGCACAAGCCAGATTAAACTCTTCACTACTATGATGAATGATGTGTACATTCCAAAAGTAGTTCACCTGATGCGATAAGCGATGGTTCCAGTATCCGGCAAAGTCCAATCCGATAAATGCCAGCACATATACAAGCCAGGTTGATTTGATGTTGAGCAAACCAAAGGTTTCTTCAAACCACCCATAAGATACAATAATGAATGTGAGGCCCAGCACATCCTTGATGGCGTTAGTTACACCCGAGCTGAGACTAGAAAGAGTATCCATACTATTGATGACCTGAGCTCTTTTATAGTACGCAGCAATGCGCTCGATAATCAAAAGAACCAGGAAGAAGGGGATGGCATAGTTCAGCACTGCAGCGTATCTTTCCATTGGGGTGTTATGGTTAAAAGCCTAAGCCCTAAAATTAGTGAATTTATGCTGCATGCGGCTCTTGTGCTAAACTTTTCGTTTTGTCATTGGATTACAACGTGCTTTGAAATTAAGACGAATCCAATCTGAAGCTTCTACATACTAAAGAACAATGAGCTCATCATAAGATACTTTGATAAGAAATTTTTCGTTTGAAATGTTCAATTATATATTACGCCAATATTAAGAAAGTAAACCCGTTGTTAAGTGCAACTTCACAATTTTAATGATTAAGTATGTTTGATTTCTTTCAGGAAGGCAATCAGTATTATGATTATCCTTCTTTTGAAGTAGCCCTCTACTCGCTTTTGCTTGCTCTTGTTTTGAGTACAGCATTGGCCTATACTTATAAGCTCACGTATGCGGGAGATCATTTTTCAAAGAACCTTTTTCAGGCCATGATACTGAGTTCGCTGGTGACATCTATGATCATGATGGCGGTAGGCAATAATCTGGCCGTCGGGTTTGGTATAATCGGTGCAGTGGCCATTATTAGGTTTAGGATGAATATTCAAAACCCTAGAAATATCATATTCATTTTCGGAGCGCTTTCTGTTGGTATAGCCACAGGGGTGTATGGTTACGCTGTGGCCGTGGCAGGCACATCTATATTTTGTGCTACAGCTTTTCTGCTCAATTTCTCAAGCTATAAGGCAAAGGCTTCAGATATGTATGAAGTAGAATGTGGTTTAGTCGAAACTCAAAAGCTGACAGAGATTCAGGCGCTTTTAGAAAATATAGGAACGCATGTGGAACTGAGAGATATAAGAGAAAGAGCAGAGAGACCTGAGCGCTACTCATTTACAGTTATGTTAAAAGAACATGTGACCATAGAAGATGCTTTTGCAGCACTTAAAATAGACGGTGTGGATGATTTAAAAATTTCAAGAAGGAGGGTTTCGGAGCAATTATGATTAGAAAATATATACTTCCTTTAATTTGGATATCCCTTATTGCATTTTTGGCTATTATTTCTCTGCGATACAGGAGTCGCACAGAAGCCATGGTGGCCTTGGTAGAATCACAGGTCACGGGAATCAGCTATGCCAAGCCAGTCGTCATTCAGTCCATCAAAGTAGTGACTGGGCAAGAAGTTTCGAAGGGTGATACTTTGCTGGTCGTTTCCAGGCCGGATTTATCATTGGAGATAGACAAGAAAGAAAATGAACTTGAACGGCTTGAGTCAGAGCTGGTTCAAAATGAGCAAGAGTATAGCAGCAAGGTGGCACTGCTGGAAATAGAAACCGAAGGAAAAATCAATAGACTGAATGTTGACTTAGCCGAGCTAAAAACAGAACTCAGCCAAAAAGGTGCAATGCTAAAAAAGCTGAGCGAAATTGCTGCTGAATCAGGGGGGCAGTCTCATTCGGATTCCTTAATGAAAATGAAGATCCTTTCCTTGAAGCAGGAGATCGCGGAGGTTAAGTCTTACACCAGAAAGGAAAAGGAAAGACTTGCCATTAGTGCCTCAGATAAAAAGGCGCTCATCGAGAGTGAGATTACCATTCTCAACAAAGAATTGACGTCCTTACAAGAAGAGTATGGCTCGCTTATCAAAACTGCTACGTTTGACGGAATCATTGGTGCGGTAGGAGTGCAGTTGGATGAACTTGTGCCGCCCTTCAAATCAGTTTTGACACTGTATGAACTCAAGCCTACTTTGATTAAGGCCTTCATGAATGAGTCCATTTCTTACCCGGTTAATTCCGGAACAGAGGTTCGTGTTGTTTCAGAAAACAGACTATATAGCGTCAATGGCGTTGTTTTAGAACTTGGTGCCAGAATTACGGACTACCCAGAAAAGATCCAACCTAATCAAAGTGTGAAGAGCTACGGGCAGGAAGTATTCATCAAAATACCGTCAGAGAATCGTTTTTTAAACGGTGAAAAAGTATTCGTATATCCAAAAGAGGTAGAATGAAATTTTGGACAGTTTTTTTGTTGCTTGTTGGTTCATTTTACGCTTCGGCCCAACTCAAAGTATCCGACGTTCTATCCAAACCTGTTTCAGAAGATGAAATGATTCAGGTTTTGGCGCGTGAGGATTATTTAGCTACGCACAAGTTTAATTCCCCCTGGCTCAGAGAAGTGGACATCAGGGCCCGCTCCAATGACCGTGAGGTAGGCCTTGAGGACTATCGTGTCAGGTTCAGTCTGATCAATCCTTTGGAAATAAAAGCCAATCGTGATTATAGAAAACTCATTTTATCTCAGCAATCACTAGAAAGACGTAAGTCTATCAATGAGATTTTATACAGTAGATATGAATTGATTGTTGAGAGTTATTATATACAATCGGCCCTTAGCTCCACCAAAAACTATATCAAGTCGTTACAGGAAATTGAGAAAATTTCCATGTCTGAAATTATGGATATTGGGGATGTGATAGACATAGAGCAGGAGATCACCAAACAGCAAATACTGGTCTCCAATCTGCAAATGAAGCAGAACGTGCTGGCCCAGGCTTTTGAGTATTCGCAAATTGCTTCGACACCTGATTTTCAAGATTTTGATTGGATTACAGTAGATCAGATACTCAACATCATCCATAGAGAGCAGGAAATACCTTCTTTGGAATTGCTATCGGAGCAGGCCAAACTGGAGCAGGAAGAGTCCATCATGACCATAAAGAAAGCTGAAGCCTTCAGCAATATCGGGTTTATTCAGGCTGAGTATGATATAGAGAGGGGTGGCGACATAGATGATCACCTTGGGTTTCAAATTGGTGTGAGTGTTCCTATTTTCAATTCAGATAAGCCAGATCTTCAGCGGCGCGAGTTAGAGTTGATAGAAGAACGAGCTGAGTATAAAGAGTTTGAAAAGGCCGAGCAAAGAGAAGACACTTATGAAGCACTCAGGCTGGAAGAACTGGCAAGCCAAGTGCGGCTCATACAGAGCAAAGAAGGACAACTAGCTAATCTCAAGAGAACAATTGCTGCAGGAGAGGCAGGGTTGAGTGAGTATAAAAAGTTGGCGGAGTATGAATACTACCTTACGAGCAAACTGAATGAATCGCAAATGCAATTGAGATACCGATTTCTTCAGGCACTCAAAAAATCGGGTGATCTGGATACCCAACCATACACCAATTATCTGTCGCAAAGCCTGACACAGTTCGATTTAATTCTGAATTTTTAGTTAGAAATGCTTTTTGATTCCTTCAGCATTTAGTTCTACAAGCTCATTGCTTTTCATTAGGAATATCAGTTCGTCCAGATGCTTCTCAAAAGCACTGATTATTTCAGACCTACTTGTCAAATCAAAAACATAAATCAAATGATGGGGGACTTTTCTGGAGACATAGCTTTTGACAAAATCATCATCACGACTTATAATCACCGCATCGTCATAGCGAAGTGAAAACCGTCTAATTCCATCATCTTTTACGGGCTTTTTGATGTTGGCTTCATTGATATGAAAAGCCTCCAGCCCGTGATCTCTAAAAAGAGAAGCAAGAACTGGAGGCAAATTCTCATCTATTAAAAACCGCAATCTTTAATCTTCCAGGATCACTACTTTTTCCATCACGTCACCCTGACCAATATCGTCAATCACGTCAAGTCCTTCATACACCTTTCCAAAAACCGTGTGGTTTCTATCCAGATGCTGCGTATTTTGTCTGTTGTGGCAGATAAAAAACTGAGAACCACCGGTGTTTCTTCCTGCATGAGCCATAGATATCACACCTCTGTCATGGTATTGGTTTTCACCGTCCAGTTCACAGTCTATGTGATAGCCCGGTCCGCCATTTCCTATTCCGTTGGGGCAGCCACCCTGGATCATAAAATCAGGAATTACCCTGTGAAATTTAAGACCATCGTAGAATCCCTCTTTGGCAAGTTTCACAAAGTTAGCCACCGTGTTGGGCGCATCTGCTTCATAAAAATTCAACTTCATCACACCCTTGTTTGTGTGTATTTCAGCGCTTTTCATATTTTTTTGGTTTGTTATTTGAATGCTAATATTTGGCGAAGATAAAATAGCCGACATAATTCAAATACCTTTGCTCCTTAAAACTGATCAAATGGCTATTCCTATTGTTGAAATTGGTAAATTCAATACTCTCAAAGTCTTAAAAGAAACAGATTTTGGAATCTACATTGGCGATGAGATAGAAGAAATCCTGATGCCTACCAAGTGGGTACCAGAGGGGATTAAAGTAGGTGATGAAATCGAAGCTTTTATCTACAATGACTCAGAAGACAGGATCATTGCCACCACAATGAAGCCCAAAATCGAGCGCGATCAGTTTGCCTACCTGCAGGTAAAACAAGTCACGTCATTTGGAGCTTTTTTAGATTGGGGAATTGAAAAAGACCTGTTGGTTCCGTTTCGGCAGCAAGCCAAAAGAATGGAGGAAGGCCAGTTTTACATGGTGTATATGTACGTTGATGAGATTACCGATCGGCTGGTAGGGTCCTCGCATGTAAACAAGTTTGTTCAAAGTGAAGAGATAGATCTTGAGGTGAACGACGAAGTGGAAATCATGATTTATGATGAATTCGAGCTTGGATACAATGCCATCATTAACAATAAATACCGTGGCTTGATTTACAGAAATGAGGTTTTTGGTAAAGTTGAGTTCGGAAAGAAGGTGACTGCCTATATCAAAGCCATAAGAGCTGATAACAAAATTGACGTGACAATGCATCGCGTGGGATTTGGCCTTCAGAGCATTGAACCAAATGCGGATAAAGTTCTAGACGTTTTGGATAAGAACGGAGGAGAACTGGAGCTGCATGATAAGAGCAAACCGGAAGAAATCTACGATCTGCTACAAATGAGCAAAAAGAACTTTAAGAAAGCCATAGGGGTACTCTACAAGAATAAGCGCATCAAAATAGAAGAAGACAAAATAGTCAAAGCATAAAAAAAGCCTCGAATGAGGCTTTCAATATTTTAATTGTCTGATGCTTATAACTTTACTAAAGTCGCTTTGATATTGTGCGCTGCAATTAGTTCTTGAGTAAACTTCATCTGTCCATGTGGTACATAGATTTGAAAAGTTCCATTCTTCATAGAAGCCAAAGTTTCCAGCAACTTCCATTTGTTAACCAGGTCTCTGGTATTTTCGATTTTTTGAGCAATCTCAAAGTAATTTTTTGACTCGTCCTTAACCGCAGTAAGATCAGGAGTGAAATTCACATCATTTGTTTTACCAGTAATCTGGTGTGGGGCCTCATAGTCTTCAAGGTCCGCACGAATATCTGAGAAACCTTGTTTTTTGACTTTTCCAATAACATCTCCCAATAGCTTAGCGTATGGTACTGATTCTCTGGATTTTTCTAACATAATATTTTAATTGATTGTAATTTTCTTTCCTAACGGTTGCGTCCCTTTTTCCAAAAGCACAAGTTGTAAATATAGATAAAAAATGCTTTTAGAATGCCGAAAGCATCAATAACCTTTGCTAGAATAACAGTCTCGTTTCGAGAATTGTTTTCTCTAAATGGTGAAGTATCCATGCTATTTTGTCTTATTAGAACCATTTAAAAGTATTTACTGTCAATAACAGAATTAAATTTCAAAATGGAATGCTATTTGCAGACAAGAGTTCGTTTGATAAGATTAAGTATCTAAACAGCGAATTAAATAAGACACAAAAACTATGATAAACAGAATTAAAAACTCACTAGGCTGGAATCGTATGATTCCCATAATGATTATATGTATTTTGGCTGTTTCCTGTAAAAACAAGAAGAAAGCCACCGACATCTCAGACACTAAAGAAGTGGCGCAGGAGATTCAGGAGGAAATTGAGACTTATGAAGAGCAGGAAATTACAGCAGAGGAAATCAACCCGCCTGCACCATCCAAAGCAGAAAAAATTTCTCAATACTTTTCGGCTATTGCCAACGCCGGCAGTGTCCCTGAAGCCAATAACAACATTGCTGAGGCACTGAGCATGTTTTCATCAGAGGATGCTGTAGTCTTGATCGAAATATACAGCCAAAGTGGTCAGGTAGATTATGACCAACCCACTACTATCAAAAAGTATCTGAACTATTTGAAAGATCAGAAGAAAAACACCAACAAGGTTCAGGATATTGTCTATGATGATAATGGCAATGTCAAAGAGCTTGTATTGAGAAAAATACTTTAAGAATTTTAAAACTGAATAAGATGAAATTGAATAAGCTATATGCGTTTACAATGCTTGTCGTGGTGGGTTTTGCTGCTCAAGCTCAATCAGATAATATTAGCCCTAAAAGGAAGCAAGCGATTGACTCTCTTGCGCTTGAAAAAGTTAAAGATTTGAGCAAATACATTTCGCTTATTGGCGATAAGAAAACGCCATACTCAGAGGCCACTCGTGTGATGGATAGAGCAGAAGAACTGTTTGCTCCGGACAGTGAAATGGGTGTTTCCTCACTTACTTCTGAGGAAATAAACTATTACAAAGTCCGAGATTATTTCAATAGGTTGATGGCGTTGAACTATGATAAAGTGACCATCAAATGGTACGATATTCACTATATAAGTGATTTGGAGCAGCAACCAGACGGTAAGTTTGTGGGAGTAATAACCATCTATCAGCGGTTTGAAGGAAAATCTGAAGACGGACTGAGCTACAAAGACACAACCAAAAAGGATATCACCATTTATGTAGAGAAGAAACAGACTCAAATCGCAGGTAGAACCATCGAATTTTGGGATGTGTTGCTTGGAGATATTCGAGTAGCAGAAACAACTATATGATAAGGTTCTCAATATTTTTTTTAGGACTTGTAGCATTGCAGGTTTCCTTGCTCGGGCAGGGAAACCTGCTTGATGATATGGCAGGCCATGAGGATAAACTCAGAGCTGATACCAAGCAAGTCAATCAGTTTTTCCGCCGGTTTAATGGAGAAGAAGACAAGGATGGAAATCGCCTATACGAGGACAATAGGCAATATAGAAGCCGAAAAATTAGACAAGATTATTTGCCCTATCTCTTTGATTTGCAATCATCTATAAACTCCGATCTGAAAGAGGAATTTATAGATGAAATGACAGATAGGAAAAATCCCGCATTTTTAAATTTCCATGAAAACGGATGGTTTGCAGAAGTGGCAACTGACTTTACCTACAAAGGCAAAAAATCACGGTTGATTCTGTTTATGGAACTGCAGCCGCAAGGTCAGGGATATGAGTGGGTTATAGCCGATGTGTTGTTTGATCCCTTTAAAAATTCCTTTTCCAAAGATACCACTTCGTCAAAGCCATTTATACACCCTATGAGTCACGAACTGGATTTTATGAACCTGAGAAAGGCCTTTCAGGGAGAGCATAACCCAGAGTCATATACAAAGGATTCGTTTGAGCCAGATTATGTTTCACTGTTTCTCTATGAATTGAAAAATACCAATCTGAAGTTTCAGACCGTGACCAATGTGAAATTTCACTTTTTCAGCCCTGATGGCTGGTATTTCGAATTGGCTAAATACAACCGACCAGGAATGAACTCCGGCTGGTTGATAACCAACCTGGTAAGAATTAATGCGAATCAGGAAAAACAACTCAAGGCATTTATTTATGACAAATAGAATGAAAGCAATACTTGCTTTACTGTGTTTATTCACCTCGGCTGGTTTGATGGCTCAGACAACCGATACTACTTCTCAGGTAAAAGAGGTAGAAAGTCTGGTGAGTTTTTATAAGTACTTGCTCAATACCGTAGGAAGCGAAAAGACCAGTCAGAGAGACAAGGAGGTAATTATCACTGAGAGCTATAAAAAAATCTTTCGAGATGATCAGGTTCAGATTGAAGATGACTTGGATCCTGAGCGTGTGGTGGTCACCAACAAAAACGTGAAGGCCTACTTGCAGGATGTGGATTTCTTTTTTAGAGATATCCATTTTGATTTTGAAAATGTAGATGTTGAAAAGCAGGAGGGGGATTTAGGGCTTATGTTTTACAAAGTGTCTTTCACCAGTGTGCTCTCTGGTGTAAACATTGAAGGGCTGAAGGTGAGCCAATCAACTCAGCGATATATCGAAGTAAACTATAACGAGGATGCTGATGACCTCAAGATCGTAAGTATCTACACCACAAAAATCGATCTTGAAAAAGAATTAAGGCTTTGGTGGGAGACCCTTTCACTTTCGTGGAAAGAACTCTTAAGAGCCAAAGTGAGCATGCCCATTCAGTCGGCGGATTCCGTTGATAGAGCGTTTCTAATGGCAGTAGCCAAAGTAGATAGTCTTGATTTGGATGAGGGAGAGTTTTTTCTTGATATAAATCCGGTTTCCAACCTGAGGAATCTAAAATACCTCGATATCTCAGGGACATCCGTATTTAGCCTGGAGCCGGCAAGGGTTTTAGCAGATCTTCAATATCTGGATGCTTCAGGCACGATTATCAACGATATCCAGAGGCTCAGGTATTGTCAAAATCTTACCCATTTAAATCTTTCCTCCACACACATCGATGATATTTCCACGCTCAGGAATTTTCCAAAGCTCACGTATCTTGATTTATCCTCAACCTACGTTACGGATTTTTCCACCTTGCTAAGTCTCAAAAACCTTGAAGAGCTTCAGCTCTCAAATGTTTCTATACAGAATAACCTTCCGTTTAATGGACTATTGAATCTGAGAATCCTCAACCTATCCAACACGCACATCTCAGAGTGGCTGAGTATAAACCTACAAGCCATTAAAACCATTGACTTATCTGGTACACCGCTGAAGGCCGTTGGTTCTCTATATGAGCTTGAAACTTTGGAAGTACTAAAACTTAACAATACTCAAATAGAGTCTATCAGCGAACTAGCCGTGCTTCCAATCCTGACCAAGCTGTATTGTGATAATACTAAAGTGAGTGAGGATCAGGCTTCTGAATTTATGGATGTCAGCCCCAAAGCGATAGTATTGACCAATGCGGATGAACTGAAAAACTGGTGGGAGAGTCTAAGCGATAATTGGAAAGATGAGTTGAGGGGGCAATCAGGTTTTACTGCAGAACCTACACAGGAAGAGCTTGTTCGTCTGGTCAATATTGATTCCCTTGATTTGGAAGGCAAAAACCTCCTGGATGGTAGTCCTTTATCCAAATTTACGAGGCTCCAATACCTTAACATATCAGGCAATCTTTTTACCGATATAGAATTTGTGTCTGATTTAAGGCTCATTAAAACGCTTATGGCCAGTGGGTTACCAGTAGATGATTTAAGTCCGCTATCTGACCTGAACCATCTCGAAGTTTTAATTCTTCGTACCAAAACCGTGGAAGACATTTCAGCATTGAGTAAACTAAAATCTCTTAGGCTGATAGATGTAGATAGTAATCGGCTAATAGATTCAGACGTAATTACGCTGATCTCAAAATCCCAAGCGCCGGTGATAATTTACCGAACGGAAGAGCTACAAGCCTGGTGGGAATCACTTGATGATGGATGGGCAACTGCGCTAAAGCAGGTAAATGCATGGTCAGCAAGTCCATCGCCCAAACAATTGCATGAATTGACCCAGAGTGAAGAACTGGTAATCTCGAATCATCCGATTGCTAATCTTAGTCCGCTGAATGTTTTCATCAATTTGAAAAGCCTAAAAATAAGTTACTCCCAAGTGCAGGACTTAAGGCCACTCAGTGAAGTGGGCACCATCGAACAACTGGAAATCACTTATTGTCCACTAGAGGATCTTGAGCCGATAAACAGCCTAAAAGGATTGCGTGTTTTGAATGTCTCCAACACATCGGTGAAAACTTTGAAGCCATTTCGTGAACTAAAAGAGGTCACCCATATTGATGCTTCGGGAACAAATATTAAGAACCTTAAGGGACTTTCAGAACTCTATCAACTAGAAAGCCTAAATTTGTCGAATACTCGGGTTTGGAAGCTAGATCGACTTACAAATATACCTGATCTCAAAGAAATTATTTGTTTCAATACAAGATTGAGACAGCACAAAGTCGATGAATATCAGTCACTTAACCCGGAATGTAAAATTACCTTTTATTAAAACTCCAGCATGCAGTCAACAATTACCAAAATCTCGCTATTCTCTTTACTTATCATTGTTCTCATTTCATCTTCAGCCGCACAAACGGCGACTTCCATTACTGACTCATTTGATCAAATCATGGAAGAATACAAAACCTGGCAGGAATATAAGGTGGTGCCCGTCACCAGGATGGAAGAGTTTAAAAGAGCTCTGGCCGATAGTGTCGCAAAGGGTCAAAAAGAAATATTGCAGCTAAAAAACCTGATTTCCGCTCAAAGTGTAGAAATAGACAGTGCACGGGCCAGTATTGCAAGTCTGAGCGAAAGTCTTGAGTTGAGCCAAGGCTTCAATGACCAAATACTGTTTCTTGGAATCCCTTTCAAAAAACCAGTTTACAATTCAATCGTATGGGTTGTGATTTTTGTCCTGCTAGGCTTGCTCGTATTGTGCTACATGGCATTTTTAAGAAGCAACCGTATCACAAAACAGGCCATCAAAGAAAGAGAGCAAGTAAAAGATCAACTCGAAAATCAAAGAACCCAGTCACGCGAAAAAGAAGTAAAACTTAAAAGAGAATTACAAACAGCATTAAACAAGCTTAACGAGAAGAGTTGACTGGACTAAAGAGGGGGTTCCTGTCAAAAAGTGGTGCTTTGTGGATAAGTATTGAAGGTTAATTTCTATCTTTCTATTTCAACCTAACTATCGACAACACAATGAAAATGGTTTCACGACTACTTTCAATCAGCGTATTGCTCTATATGTCACCATCAGTTTTTGTGGCAAGCGAAGGCAAAAGAGGCAAAATCAATCTTGTACTGAGCTTGTTGGAGTTACCTTTTTTAGGAATTGCCATGGTTTTGAGTTTCATGAACTCTAAAGTCCTGAGAGGTGGAAAGTTGGGAACCGGTATGACCTATCTGGCTTGGGGCTTTCTTGTGATGGGTGTAGGTCATCTGCATATGCAGCTAGATCATCAATTTGGTATCAATATTTTCAATTCATTTTTAGGTGAGGTTGGAGGCCATATGGCATGGTTTGTAGCCCTGACGGTAACCTGGGGCTTGTCTGGCTATGGATTCTACCAAATCCGGAAAGTGAGTAAGTAGTATATTTTTGCGTCGCTTTTTTCAAAATATTCTCCGCCTAAAACCTCCCGTTCCTGTCGTTGACGGAAACGAAATAGATGCTTTTTTTGAATACTTTGAAAGGAAAAAAGCTTCTGAAGTCTGGAACCAACTACTTGAAGACCGCCTCACGTTTATTCGCAAACAAGACAGGGTAAGCCAGATTGATTATTTCATTGGACTTTTCCTTCTTTTTGAGAGATCCCTACGCGATCACAAATCTGTAATTGGCTTACGGAGCGAATTCAAAAGCAGGTTTCCGAATATTGCTAAGAACAAATACTTTCGACTGATTTATGAACCGGAAGAAAGGCAAGAAATGCTACTTTCCGGTTTTCTCCTGGAATTCATTGAGCATGATAGTTCGGAATTGATGGGAAACTCACGTCATGAACTATTCAGAAACTTTGAGTATCAACTTGAAAAATCCTTTGAGCAACTAAAATTTGGAGGCCTAACCAAGCCAAACCTTGTGAGTACACTTAACTACGAGGTTACATTGATCTATCAGGATTTAACACAAGCCTTTGGTAATCAAAAAGTTCGTGGCTGGTTTCAGCAAGCATATTCCAGTCTAACGGAAAACTTCCAGTTTTTAGAGTCATTCAATTTCCTTCTCAGTATACTGCCTGAATCTCAGATGAGCGAGCATCAGCTCAACCTGCTCAACAGATCTCAAATAGAGGATGCTCTGCTACGCAAAACTGATGAGCTGGAAGATATTAATCTGAAACTTAAAGAAGAGATTGCTGTAAGGGGTAAGATCCAATCAGAGCTCAAGGATAAAGCCGAGCAATTGAGGAGCTTAATTGAGACAGCCATGGATGCTGTTGTAATTTTGGACTCCAATGGTAACGTGCAATTATGGAATATTCAGGCTGAGAATATATTTGGATGGTCTGAGGATGAAGTCATAAATAAACCTTTGGCTGATTTCATTGTTCCTCCTGACAAGCGGGGTGACCATATAAACGGTATGAGAAATTATCTGGCCACTGGTGACAACAAAATGCTCAACCAGCGAGTGGAGGAAATGGGTATGACTAAGCGGGGTGATCTTATCCCTTTGGAACTCTCTATTGTGGCTAATGAGGTGGAGGGTGAGCTGGTCTTTACTTCTTTTATTCGAGACATTTCGGATCAGAAAAAAGCCAAAGAGGCACTGGAAGATGCCAAGGAGAATGCCGAACGGGCCTCTATGGCCAAAGCGGACTTTTTATCCACCATGAGTCATGAGATCCGAACTCCGATGAACGGTTTGAGCGGAACTATAGATTTTCTTTTGTCAGAAAATCCTCGTGAAGACCAGTTGGAATCGCTCAACCTTATGAAGCAGTCATCTGAGGCACTATTGGTCATTCTTAATGATATTTTGGATTTCACCAAGATAGATGAGGGTAGAATAGAACTCGATGAAGTAGATTTTTCTATTACGGAAGTCTGCAATAATGTGATTTCCACTTATAAACAGAAGGCAAACGATAAAGGCATAAAACTCTTCTTCAAAGCTGACATGGATATTCCGGATTTACTCGTAGGTGATCCGGTACGATTCGGACAGGTGCTTAATAATCTGGTTAGCAATGCCATCAAATTCACAAAAGAAGGCTCTGTAGAAATGTCGGTTGAGTTTGTTAAAGAAGCCAAGGAGAGTGCCCGATTTATGATTTCCGTTTCTGATACAGGTATTGGTATATCTAAAGAAAATTTAGAAACGATTTTCGAACGATTCAGCCAGGTGCATAACAGGCAACAACACCGCGTAGGAGGTACGGGGCTGGGGCTTGCCATTTCCAAACGCCTGCTTAACCTTCAGGGGGGTGAGCTGAAAGTGGAAAGTGAAATTGGCAAAGGAGCCAGATTCTATTTCGAAATAGCATTCAACAAATCTAACTCTGTTGGGAAGCAACATGGAAATCAGACCTCCTTACTCAAAAACCTAAATGGACTCAGCATCTTACTGGTGGAGGATAATCACGTAAATCAAATAGTGGCCTCCAAGTTTTTGCTGAAATGGGGATGTCAGGTTGATATGGTTTTCGACGGGAAAGAGGCACTGGAAGCACTCGAAAAGAACACCTACAATTTGATTTTGATGGATATTCAAATGCCTGTAATGAATGGTTTTGATACCACAAGTGCGATTCGCGCAAAAGACGATACCTATAGTCAGGAGGTGCCGATTGTAGCATTGTCAGCAGACGTATTGCCAGAAGTTACCGACAAATGCCTATCAGTAGGAATGAATGATGTCATGGGGAAACCTTTCGATCCTGAAGTTCTCTACAAAACAATTGTGAAGTATACGTCGGTTGGAAAGGTGAATTCTTAAAGGGCCTCTTGCACTTCTTTTCGTAGGTCTTTCCTCAGTATTTTTCCAACTGCCGATTTAGGTAGCTCTTCCCTAAACTCTATGAATCTTGGCATTTTATAGGCTGCCAGATAATCTCTACAGTGTTTCATAATTTGATCTTCTGTTATATCCGGATTCGTCTTCACCACAAAGGCCTTCACCACCTCGCCTGAGGATTTGTGCGGAACTCCAATGACACCAGCTTCCAGAATGCCATCCAGTTGGGTAATTACATTTTCAACTTCGTTTGGAAACACTTTCATACCCCCAACGTTGATCATTTCCTTTTTTCTGTCCACGATCTTTACAAATCCCTCCTCATCAATGAGCGCTATATCGCCGGTTTTAAACCATTCACCGCTCATGACATTTTCGGTTTCTTTCTGATTTTGCCAGTAGCCAGACATCACTTGTGGTCCTTTGGCCCATATCTCTCCAATCTCGCCTTGCGGCTGCACTTCACCATCGTCATTTACTATTTGCAATTCAGTAGAGGGAACAGGCAGTCCAATGGTCCCAAGCTTTGCTGTGCCGTCTATCGGATTGCAGGTTAGGAGAGGAGAGGTCTCGCTGAGGCCGTAACCTTCGGCTATTTCAACACCTGTTAGCTGCTTCCACTGGTCAAACACAGTTTTCTGTAAGGCCATGCCCCCAGCAATAGCCAGTTTCAAATGGCTACAATCGACTGTTTTAAAAGCTTCTCTTTGTACTAGCCCGTTGAAAAGCGTGTTTACCCCTGTGATCACACTAAATGGATGTTGCTTCAATGTTTTAATGAAGTCATCCATCTTACGAGGGTCAGTTATGAGGATGTTTTTAGCGCCGATACCATAAAAACCAAAGCAATTGACCGTCAAAGCAAAGACATGATATAGCGGTAGAGCTGTGATGATAGTTTCTTCTCCTGCCTTTAGTTTAGGACGCATCCAGGCATTTACCTGAAGAATATTAGCAATGATATTTCGGTGTGTTAGCGCCGCTCCTTTGGCTACTCCGGTAGTTCCTCCCGTATATTGAAGCAAAGCCAGATCAGTAGGTTTAATTTCAGGCCTCTGATATTTATACTTTTTCCCTTTATTGATGATGTGGTTGAAATCCAAAGCCATGGGAAGGTTGTATTCCGGCACCATTCGCTTCACACGCTTGATCATGAAATCCACAATGGCTCCTTTAAGGTTGCCCAGAAGGTCCCCAACTTCAGCGACGATAACTGTTTGAAGTTCAGGTAGTTTTGGCAGGACTTCCTCCAATTTATAAGCAAACGTATTGAGAATAATGATGGCTTTGGCTCCCGAATCCTCAAACTGATGTTTCATCTCAGAAGGCTTGTATTGAGGGTTGGTATTGACCACAATCATCCCAGCTTTCAACACCCCAAAAAGAGCTACAGGATATTGTAGCACGTTGGGCATTTGCAAAGCTACTCTGTCGCCCGGCTTGAGATTGGTTTCATGTAGCAAATAATTAGCAAAATGATCACTCAGCTCATTGATCTGCTGAAATGAAAGTTCCACTCCCATATTCTCAAATGCAACAGCTTTGCCAAATTTGGCTGCCGTAGATTCGATAAATTCAATGAGGTTCTCGTACTCTGAAGGGTCTATTTCGTGTGGCACATTTTTAGGGTATTGTGCCAGCCAGGGTAAATTATTCATCTCAGGTTAATTAGGGTTTAGGAACTTAAGTAAGTGAAAATCATTGATTTAAACAATTGATATAAAACGCTGCTTAAGCTTCTAAGAATGAACGGATGTTTTGAGCCACAATTCCGATAAGGCGCCTTCTTGCCTCAAATGCCGTCCAGGCAATATGCGGGGTGATAATGCAATTGTCAAGGGTCAACAGTGGATTGTCTGGTTCGATTGGTTCTTGATTTGTAACATCAAGACCAGCCCCGGCGATCTTCTCATTTTTCAGGGCATCATACAGGTCTTTTTCTATCACATGACCGCCTCTTGCTGTATTTATCAGAAAGGCATTTGATGCCATTTTGGATAAAAAATCATGGTTGATAATACCTGCTGTTTTATCAGTTAGGGGAGAATGGATCGATACAAAGTCGCTTTTCCGAGCTAACTCATCTAAACTTACTATCGCCACTTCAGGGTACTGCGTTGCAGTCGCGTGATTGCTGTTCACCAGAATATTCATACCGTACGCCAGACCGAGCCTCGCCACTGCCTGACCTATTTTTCCGAAACCTATAATGCCAAGACTTTTTCCAGCCAATTCAATAGGGGTTTTGAGCATGTAGCACCAGTCGCCTGATTTTGACCATTGCCCCGAACCAACAGCATCGTTGTGCAGAGAAACGTGACTTGTAAGTTGCAGTATCAGTGCAAATACATGCTGCGCTACGGCGTTTGTGCTATAGCCCACAGCATTCATTACTTCAACTCCTTGTTTTTTTGCTGCCTCTTTATCAATGTTATCAGTGCCCGTAGCGAGCTGGTGGATTAATTTAAGTTCAGGAAGTTGAACCAAAACATCGGCAGAGATCTTCAATTTATTGGTGATGAGAATATCGGCTCCTGCAGCTCTTTCTATTATCTGATCCTGCGATGTTCTCTGATAAATAGTGACATCCCCGAGTTTTTCTATTTCTGCCCATGACAAGTCACCGGGGTTGGAGTTGTGTGCCTCCAGTATTACTATTTTAGCCATTATTTCGCTTTTAAGCCTTCGTCCTTAGCAGCTAGCGCCGCACCTATGATTCCAGCGTGGTTTTTTGTCATGGCCGGAACCACCGGTGTTTTTACATCAAAATACTTCCCATATTCGTCAAATTTTTTACTGACTCCACCGCCTAAAATAAAGAGGTCCGGCCAAAACAATGAATCTAGTCTATGGAGGTATTCATTGAATCTACCTGCCCAGGTTTTCCAGTCCAGATTTTCTCTTTCACGCACGGAGTTGGCAGCATAATGTTCGCCTGGCATTCCGTTGACATGTATGAAGCCTAATTCCATATTCGGAACGAGTTGCTTTTTTATAAAAATGGCCGATCCGATACCCGTGCCAGCAGCCAGCATAATAGTTACACCTTTCTCTTTCTTGCCAGCACCAATTTTCATTTCAGCCAGCCCGGCCGCATCCACGTCATTTACTACGTGGGTGGGACACCCTGTAAGTTTTTGTATCTTTTTTGCGGCATTCAGTCCAATCCACGATTTATCAATATTGCTTGCGGTTCTGACAATATCGTGCTGAACAGCCGCAGGAAAACCGCAACCAATAACTCCTTTCCATCCAAAAAAATCAACCAATTCTTTGACCGTATCCAGCATAGCTTCCGGAGTTGCTGGTTGTGGGGTTGGGATTCGCTTTCGATCAGTTAT
The DNA here is from genome assembly GCA_039944535.1 of Cyclobacteriaceae bacterium. Taxonomy (GTDB): domain Bacteria; phylum Bacteroidota; class Bacteroidia; order Cytophagales; family Cyclobacteriaceae; genus JAMZMI01. The sequence continues at coordinate 222,288 of JBDUYP010000004.1, read as the reverse complement.
TAATTCTCCATTTTTAGTTTCCACAATGGCACCTTTAATTCCGGATCCGCCAATGTCAATTCCTAATATTTCCATAGGATTCAAACATAAACATTATTGAATTAAATGAGCCTGAAATGACTTCCAATTCATTTTATGAGCAAAATCAAATGTTGATCAACGGTAAATCAGTGTTGGGTCTGATGATTTTGACTATATTTCTTTTGTAATCAAATAACTACCGTCATGAAACTAAACAAAGTAGGACGCAAAATTTTAATAGGAGTAGGTCTGGTAGTTGTGCTACTCGGAGCAGCTTTTATGTATCTCGATTATAGAAACCGTACACTCAGCCCTCCCGGAAACACAACACTATCTCATGGAGACTTGTCTGTGACAGTAGATTATAGTCGCCCTTCGGTGAGGGAGCGACTCATTTTTGGATCTGAAGAAGATGGAGCCTTGCAGCCGTACGGTCAATATTGGCGTCTGGGTGCCAACGAACCCACTAAAATCACTATTAACAAAGATGTGATTTTCAATGACACCAAACTTGACGCTGGCACTTATCAGCTTTATGCAATTCCAGGGGGAGATTTCTTCACCATTGGAGTCAATGCTGAGGACAGGATGTGGGGAGCTACAGAACCCAATTATGAACTTGACTTATTCAAAACGAAAGTTCCTACTTTATCCAATGACCATGTTGAGCAGCATACCATTAGTCTCATGCCACTGGTAGATGAAGGAATACTTGTTGTTATTGAATTTTCAGATGTAAAAGTCCAAATCCCAATCAGGGAAGCTGATTAAGCTTCCTGTTTGGCTTTGAACTCAAGATATTCATCAAAACTCATGAGTTTGTCTATTGGTCCGTTTGGCGTTAGTTCCAGTACTCTGTTGGCCACCGTTTGAGCAAACTCATGGTCATGAGTGGAAAAAAGTACTGTGCCAGGATATTCGCTCAGTGAATTATTAAATGCTGTGATTGACTCCAGGTCGAGGTGGTTGGTAGGTTCATCTAGCATGAGCATATTAGCACCTTTGAGCATCATTCTTGAAATCATGCATCTCACTTTCTCGCCTCCAGATAGCACATTGGCCTTTTTGAAAGTTTCTTCTCCCGAAAACAACATTTTGCCAAGGAAACCCCTGATATACACATCATCAGCTTCACCTTCAGCATATTGTCTCAACCAGTCGATTAGGTTCAAATCTGTTTCGAAAAACTCAGCGTTTTCATTGGGTAAGTAAGCCGTGGTAATGGTTTGACCAAATTTGAAATTACCCGAGTCAGCTTCAGCTTCTCCGTTTAGGATTTTAAAAAATGCACTAATGGCATTACTATCCTCAGCGACTACTGCAATCTTATCTCCACGATTAACAAAAAGGTCAATATCGGCGAAAAGCGTCTCACCTCCAGAGGATTTACAAAGGCCTTCTATTTCTAATATCTGATCTCCGGCTGTTCTGTTCTGCGTAAATATAATAGCTGGATATTTTCTGCTTGAAGGCTGTATGTCGTCCAAATTGATTTTGTCCAGGAGCTTTCGTCGGCTGGTTGCCTGCTTAGATTTGGATGCGTTGGCACTAAATCGCGCAATGAACTCTTGAAGTTCCTTCTTCTTTTCCTCAGCCTTCTTATTGGCAGAAGCTCTCTGCGTCAATGCCAGTTGACTGGATTGATACCAGAAAGAGTAATTTCCTGTAAAAAGTTTTATCTGACTAAAGTCAATGTCGGCAATATGAGTACAAACAGTATCCAGAAAGTGCCTATCATGAGACACGACAATAACCGTATTCTTAAAATCTAAAAGAAAATCCTCCAGCCAGGAGATGGTTTTTATATCAAGGTCGTTGGTAGGCTCATCAAGAATCAAAACATCAGGATTCCCAAATAGGGCCTGAGCAAGAAGGACTCTAACTTTCTCTGTTCCATCCAGTTCTTTTACAAGTTTGTAGTGGTCAGCTTCCACTATACCCAGTCCACTCAAAAGAGCCGCGGCATCAGATTGAGCATTCCATCCATCCATTTCAGCAAACTCCGCTTCCAATTCAGAAGCACGTACACCATCAGCTTCAGAAAAGTCCTCTTTCATATAGATAGCATCCTTCTCCTGCATAATCTTCCACAGTGTAGAATGGCCCATCATCACGGTATCCAGCACAGAAGTTTCATCGAACTCAAAGTGGTTTTGCTTCAATACCGCCATTCTTTTACCAGTATCAAGAGCAACAGAACCACTGTTGGGGTCAATCTCCCCTGAAAGGATTTTGAGGAAGGTGGACTTACCGGCACCATTTGCGCCGATTACTCCGTAGCAATTACCTTGAGTGAATTTGATATTTACCTCATCAAAAAGGGCTCTTTTACCATATCTGAGGGAAACATTACTGACTGAAATCATAAACTTTGTAAAATTTGAGCCGCAAAACTAAAGAATGAACCTCTCGAAAAGAAGTTATAATCCATTTGAAAATGAGGAATTTGACTATTTATCTAGATCAGAAAACGACCAAAGTACCTGCGCAGAATTTCAAAGACAGCCACAAAAGGCAGCATAGCTCACTTTTGGGGCATTAAATAATTGAATTTCAACACATTTGGGCATTGATTAACCTACCTTTGCGCCTCATTTAAAGATTTATCATTGAATAATTTTAGCAAACTCGGACTTTCACAATCAATTCTTGAAGTCCTTGATCAAATGGGTTTTCAAAACCCAACCCCAATACAAGAAAAAGCCATTCCCATGTTGTTGTCAAAGGACCCGATCGATTTTATCGGCTTGGCACAAACGGGTACAGGAAAAACAGCGGCATTTGGATTGCCGCTCATAGATTTGATTGATGTCCAGGACAATACGACTCAGGCGCTGATCATGGCACCTACACGAGAGCTTGGGCAGCAAACAGGAGCACAGCTTGTGGATTTCACCAAAAACAACAAAAACATCAATGTGGAGGTGGTTTATGGTGGAGCTCCTATCACAAATCAAATCAAAGCGCTTAGAAGACCAACTCAGATAGTGGTAGCTACCCCCGGTAGACTTCTCGATCTAATCAAACGTAAGGCTGTAAAGCTGGATAGTGTAAAGTATGTGATCCTTGATGAAGCCGACGAGATGCTCAATATGGGATTCAAAGAAGATATAGACGAAATACTCTCATACACGCTTGAGAACAGGGTGACATGGTTGTTTTCGGCTACCATGCCTGCGGAGATCAGAAGGATCGTGAAGAAATACATGGATCAGCCTTTGGAAGTATCCGTGAATTCTGAGCAAAAGAGTAACGTAGACATTACCCACCAGTATATCATCACTAAGACAGCCAATAAGATCGCTGCTGTGAGAAGGTTTATGGACATCCAGCCGGATATGCGCGGTATTATGTTTTGCAGAACCAAAAGGGAAACCCAGCAAATAGCTGATGATCTTGCCAACATAGGTTATGGTGTTGAGGCTCTTCATGGGGACCTTTCACAAGCACAACGTGATGCAGTAATGAAGCGTTTTAAAACCAGATCGATGCAGCTTTTGATAGCAACAGATGTGGCTGCTAGAGGTATAGATGTCAATGACCTGACGCACGTGCTTCATCATACTCTACCAGATCAGCTTGAGAGCTATACCCACCGAAGTGGACGTACTGGGAGAGCCGGTAACAAAGGGATCTCCCTAGCCTTCATAAATCCACGCGAAGGTCGAAAGATCAGTGATCTGGAAAAGAAAATTAAGGTAAAGTTTGAAAGGGTAGAAGTGCCTAGTATTGAGGAACTTAAAGCTAGCCGTATAAATGGTTGGGCCAACTTGATTCTAAATACGCAGGTTGACCCTCAAGCGGAGGCGTTGTTGGGTGAGATTGAGAGTCATTTTTCTCATTTGAGTAAAGAAGACATCCTCAAGCGCTTGATCACAACACAGCTGGATCACCTCATGATTCAGAGTGATGAAAACAAGGACCTGAATGAAACCCACGGTGGTTCTCCAGAATCTCGGGATAGGGGGTCTTTCAATCGTTACTTCGTCAACATTGGCACTATAGACGGGATGACAAAAGCGGATTTGGTACATTACTTATCTGATATTTCTGGCGTGAAGCGCAATTACTTCGGGGATATCACACTTCAAAAGACCTGTGCTTATTTCGATGTTGACAACAGTCAGGATTCTGGACTCAGTCTCAAGTTTGAAGGTGTGGAGATTCAAGGAAGGGGTATCAGAGTAAATAGAGACGATGTAGGAAATAAGCGGGATGCCTTTGACCATAAGGCGAAAAAGAAATCGAAAGGCAGATCGAAAGGTAAGTCCGATTTTAGAAGAGGCGGTCGAAGAAATAGAAGGTAATATTCTAACTGTGCGAGTTTTCGCATTAAAGTTGTTTTGAAAACAACAGTTTCAATCTGCTTTACCGCTTAAATAAGTTATAATCCAAAAGGAAAATAATTGGCGTAAGGGTTTATAGAATTGTTCCTGTTGTTGAATTATTGCCGTTTCTTGCGGAAAATTTAAGGACGAAGAGGATTAAATGAAGTCAACTACTACTACACTTCGAAAGCTTCTATTGCTTTCTTTTTTATGTATTTCTATAACGCAAGCTTTCGGACAGTCATATAGCCGGACTGCCAAACTTTCCGGCCGGGTAACCAACCTATGGACTGGTGAAGGTTCTTTTTCAGTAAATGTCTTCATCAAAAGTTTGAATATCGGTACTACTACAGATTTGGAAGGGTATTATGAATTGGAGGTACCTAAGGGTACTTTCAATATTCAGTTTTCCAGGGTTGATTTAGAAAGACAGCTCAAACTTGTGGATATCATCAAAGACACTGAACTCAATATTGAGATGAAGGAAGATGTCTATAATCTTGATGCGGTTACGGTTTTCTCAGAAAGACAAGATGCCAGAGTGAAAAGTCTGGATGTAGGTAAAAGTTCCCTCAGCATAGAACGCATCAGCTCATTGCCTTCATTTATGGGTGAGGCCGATGTTGTGAAGAGTCTTATTTTGCTGCCAGGTGTTTCTACTGTGGGCGAAGGTTCGTCAGGATTTAATGTACGTGGCGGAGGCGTTGATCAAAATCTCATTTTACAGGACGGAGGCTTGATATTCAATCCGTCTCACGTGTTTGGGTTCTTTTCTGTTTTCAACCCAGCAGTAGTTGACAATGCCACCCTTTATAAAAGCGGTGTGCCAGCCAAATATGGAGGCAGACTTTCATCTGTTTTGAATGTTGACTTGAAGGAGGGTGATTACAGAGAATATCACATGAACGCTGGTCTCGGGATTGTATCAAGTAAACTGGCTTTTGATGGCCCTATCATCAAAGACAAACTTTCATTTATGATTGGCTCAAGAGCTTCATATTCCGATTGGTTGTTGCAAACAGCCAAGGCAAGTGAGTTCAAAAATAGCTCAGCTTCGTTTTTTGATTTGAATTTGAAGTTTTCATTAATAGCGAATGAAAAGAATAAGCTGTCTTATTCAGGTTATTACAGCAAAGACGGCTTTGGATTTGCATCTGACACCACTTTTGATTGGAGTACTTTCAACCATTCGCTACTCTGGAAACATATCCTAAGCGACGCTGCTGTGCTTGACGTTAGCCTTGTTTCTGGTGCGTATTCTTACAACATAGATGACCCGAAAGGTCTTGACGCCTTTATTATTTCTTCAAAAATCCAGCATAACACGCTGAAGGGTGATTTTACATATGAGTGGTCTAATCAAAACAAAATCAACGTTGGAGCGGAAGCGACGATCTATAATTTCAGTCCAGGAGAGAGAAAGCCACTTGGCAATAATTCAGGTGTTGAATACCTCAAACTGGAGGAAGAGAAGTCTGTAGAGACGGGCATTTATGTAGAAGATGATTATAAAATCACTCCAAGACTGTCAGTAAGGGGAGGGCTCAGGTTTAGCACCTACCACGTAGTGGGGCCTGGAACAGATTTTCTTTTTCAGGAGGGAGAATCTAAAAAGATGGAAAACATTACCGACACCATCTTTCATAAAAGTGGTGAGGTTTATAAAACCTATGCCGGATTGGAACCTAGAATCAATTTCACTTACCTTATTGACGAAACCAGTTCTGTAAAGGCGAGTTATAACCGCTCTCGTCAATATCTCCATTTGATCAGTAATACTGCCTCTGTAACTCCTACTGATTTTTGGAAGACAAGTAACTATTATATAGAGCCTGAGATTGGAGATCAGTTCTCTGTGGGCTATTTCCGCAATTTCAATAACAACGCTGTAGAAGTATCTGCGGAGGTCTATTATAAAACTGCCCAAAACATCGTGGACTTTAAGAACGGTTCTCAGCTGCTCATGAATGAGTACATAGAAGCGGATTTGATTACAGGAACTTCAGAGGCTTACGGCCTTGAGCTGTTTTTCAACAAAAAGAGAGGAAACCTGACCGGCTGGGTGGGTTATACTTATTCCAGAATATTCAGAACGGTGAAGGGGCAGTATGAAGATGAAACGATCAACCTAGGCAACCCATATCCTGCGAACTACGACAAGCCTCATGATTTCACTCTGGCTATGAATTACAGCACCAATCCAGTGGTAAAGTACGGGATCAATTTTTCATATAGCACTGGAAGACCTTCAACTGTGCCTCTTGGAGTCTACGACGTTTCCAACCTCACCAATGTGTTTAACTATTCTTTGAGAAACCAGGAAAGAATACCAGACTATCATCGTATGGATGTTTCCCTTACGGTAAGAAGTAAACCGAAAGTGGATCGGAAATGGAAATTGAGCTGGACATTTGCAGTTTATAATTTATACGCTAACAAAAATGCCTACTCGGTGTTTTTTGAAAACAAGCAAGGATCTCCTCCTTCAGGGTACAAACTGTCAGTTCTGGGTAGCGCATTTCCGTCTATCACAGCTAATTTTTCTCTTTAGGACTAGTTTAAAAGATTATAAGAAACAGTGATGAAAATTATCAATACTTTCAAAAACAAACTTGGGTCTTCTAAAGCTAAGATTCTCATTGCATTTACCATTGTATTATTTGGCGGTTGCGTTCAGGAAATAGATCTATTTACGGGTAAGACTTCTCCGTTGATTGTGTCGGGTCATGTCTCTAATGAACCTGGCCCTCAAAGCGTAAAGCTTTATTATAGTGAAGGCTACAATTCACGTCCAAATTACAATATTGTATCTGATGCCAGAGTGGCAATTTTGGATGACCAGGGCAATGAAGAAGTACTGGATTACACGAGTTACGGAGTGTTTTTAACATCAGATGATTTTACTGGCGTGGTTGGAAGGAGTTATAAACTAGCAATTGAGCTGGAAACAGGAGAGAAATATGAATCAGGGTTTGAGCCGCTCAATGCTGCTCCTGATGTAAGCGAGGCTAGTTACACCTTGACAGATAATGGAAATATTATCTTCAATGCCACATATACAGACAATCCTGAAACTGAAGATTATTATAGATGGAGGTTTGAAGGTACTTTTCAAATTCAAGCTCCGGATTATGACGATGGAGGAAGTTGGAGCTCAAAGTTCGGTTTTTGCTATCCGGGTATTGAGCCGAAAACAAGATTTGAGTACTGCTGGGTTACAGATTTTGATAATGGCTTTTTAAACCTGAGCAGTGATGAATTTACAAATGGTCAAACGATTGAGGATTTTCCTGTGTATGCGATTGAACTGACCAAGGCCTTTGATATAGGATACAGCGGTCAGGTTAAATTGGAATCACTTTCTAAAGAGGCCTACAACTATTGGTCTGCCATGAAAGCACAGCTTGGTAATACGGGTTCTATATTTGAAACGGCCAACTACCAAATTAGAGGAAATATTAAGGATTTAAGTGATCCTGACGTTCAGGTCATTGGCTACTTCGATGCTTCAGCAGTGAGTAGCGCACGTACTTATGTAGATGAATTTCAAAGCACATTTCCTCCATTGACTTGCGAAGAAAATCTTAATGGATGTAAACCGGTTAACTGTATCACTTGTATCAAATACTCTGCTAACACCACTCGTTTCAAGCCTGAGTATTGGCCTAGATGACGCAATCTGACATCTTGCTTTTGATTATAGGAAATTAACCCTTGTTAGTCTCAATTAAACTTTATCTTTGCAGCAGTATTGCGGTGATGCCACTTTAGAACAGCGTCTGCTCGGCTTGACAAATCTTAAACGATTTCATTCTCCCTACAGAACAATCAGCAGTGTACCTCTCCAAGAAAGGTAAAAGACGCTGATTTAGCCATCAAAGGACAATCTAACTTGAGTACCTCCAGTTGCGAGGAAGAAGGAACCGCTTTTTTTTCATCTTAAACACAAGAAGATTAATGGGAAGATCACAGAACAGTTTCATAAAAAAGCAAAAAGAAAAAAAGAAGCTTCAGAAGAAGAAAGAAAAAGAGGAGCGAAAGAAAGAACGTCAGGAAAACAATAATAAAGGAGGAGACCTATCCGATATGATTGCCTACGTTGATGATCAGGGGAACATTGTTTCCTCTCCCCCAGAAGAAGAAACTGCTCCCAAAAAAGAAGAGAATAAAGATTAAAACTTATGATCGTTCGAAGATTCAGCCGAACCTAACTTAGTAGTCGGTTCAATCTTTGAACGATCTTCTGCTTTTACAACAAACAGCGTCAGCAGAGAAGCGTACAAAACTACAAGGATAATAAATTTAGCGAGTGATTTTGATTGTGGGATAGCGGTTTTCATAAGAATGTTTTGTTCTAAGACATTTCAAATTGTTCAGGGTTTAATTCCTGCTCCCATTAATTTGTCAACAATCAAACCGATATTTTTTACCGCCAGTTCTATTTCATAACACTTTATCAGAATTAAATAAACGAATTTTCGGGTGGCCGTTAATTGGATAAAACCAATCAACCCACTCATGAAGGCCATATTTTTACTTGCTCTGCTAGCATCAACTTTACTTTTATCTTCAGCTCAGGAAAGTGATATTGATAAAAAGTATAACTCAATTGCCGCATATCCAGAATCCTACAGTGCGGAAACTGTGGCTGCTCGCATGATTGATGGGTTGGCCTTTAGATATTACTGGGCAACAGAAGGATTGCGCACCGAGGATTTGGAATATAAGCCAAGTGCCGAGGCTCGAACGAGCCTGGAAACAATTGATTACATTCTTTCACTTTCGGCAATTGTCTTAGCTCCTTCCAAAGGAAATGCATATTCGGGAATCGATTACGATGATATGACCTTTGTGGAAAAAAGAGCAGCCTCCCTTGATTGTCTGGAGACGGCAAGTGAAGAGCCAGCGGCAACCCTTTTCATAGCAATATGAGTGTGCTGAGAGGAAAGCTAAGAGAGTAGTTCTTCATTTTTCTATAACTTATGCATATGAGAAAGTTAGGATTAATCGGAGGCACATCGTGGCACTCCACCATTGATTATTACAGAAGAATTAACCAAATAACCAATGACAGGTTGGGAACAAAAGTCAATCCTGAGCTGCAGCTTTTCAGCATCAATATAGAATTGATGTTTAGCCAGGATTGGGATTTGATTTCTGCAAAATTCATTGAAGCAGCTAAAATCTTGGAGAAAGGAGGGGTAGATGCCTTGGTGCTATGCGCCAACACGACACATCGGCTTTACGATGAAATTAGTAGACGTGTTCACCTCCCGTTTGTTCATATAGCTGATGCCGTGGGTGAAGAAGCACGATCAAACAACCTCAATAAAATCGGGTTGATCGGCACAAAACCGACTATGACTGAAACTTTTATCTCAGGCTATATCCATGAAAAATTTGGAGTGGAATGTATAATGCCTACAGAAGATTCGGTATCGGTGGTTCACAATGTGGTAGTTGATGAGTTGGTACAGGGACAGTTTACTGAAGACGCTAGAATCAGTATCATTGCAGAGATGAATAAATTAAAGGATAGTGGAACTGAGGCGATTGTCCTGGGGTGCACCGAATTCCCCGAACTCCTTCGCGGAGTAGATTACCCTTTGCCATTGTATGATACGCTTGAAATGCATTGTCAAAAGTGCGTGGACTACATCCTTCGGTAGATCATTAATTTGTACTGAACCACCCAATAACAGCACATAACAATAATCAAAATCCCGTATCGTCGCAACCTGCTATATTAGTAGATCACCAACCTCAATGATATGAACTGGTTAGATTATCTGGTAGTCTTTGTATATATCGCAGGATTTTTATTCCTCGGGTATTTTTTCAAGCAAAACTCAAGCAAAACAGAATATTTCCTTGGCGGCAAATCCTTCGGTTGGTTTCCGCTAGGCCTTTCAGTTATGGCAACACAGCTTTCAGCCATTAGCTTCGTTTCAGCTCCGGCTTTCGTGGGTCTTAGAGAGGGCGGGGGCATGCAGTGGCTCAGCTTTGAGTTTGGCGTTCCACTGGCAATGATCTTTCTGGGTTTATATCTGGTTCCAAGGCTCTACAGGTCGGGTGTGGTGAGTATATACGAATACCTTGAAAGGCGATTCAATAGATCAACCAGGATTCTCATTAGCATTGTTTTTCAGGTTAGTAGATCATTTAGTACAGGAATAATGATTTACGCGGTAGCGCTCATTCTCATGAGCATCCTCGACGTTCCGCTTTGGCAAACGATTCTCGTCATAGGTGTTATCACTGTGATTTACTCATATCAGGGGGGGATGAAAGCAGTAGTTTATGGTGACATGATTCAGATGATTGTATTGCTTATAGGCATATTCATTTGTGCTTTTGCCGGCTTATCGCTGGTCGGAGGGTGGTCATCGTTTATTGCTGAGCTTGATCCGGCCAGATTGAACGCTGTTGATTTCAGCGTCATAGGTGTGGGGGGCGATGGAGATTTTGGGGTGCTACCTATGGTACTTGGTGGCTTTTTTCTCTATGCGTCCTACTATGGCACTGATCAGTCGCAGGTTCAGAGGCTACTTTCTGCCAAAAACATGAAAACCGTGAAGCAGACCTTACTTTTCAATGGTCTCATGCGCTTCCCTATTACGTTTTTGTATTGCGCCATGGGGTTGGTTATTGGTACGCTTGCGCTAAAAACACCCGATTTTATCAACCAGATACCGAGTGACAAGGTCGACTTAATGATCCCAATTTTCATTCGGGATTACCTGCCTCATGGCATTATCGGGCTATTGATCGTGGCTATTTTGTCCGCGGCAATGTCGTCATTGAGCTCGGCTGTAAACTCGCTTAGTGCCGTCACTACAGAGGATATACTAGTTGGAAATCGAAAAGTGGATGACAAAACCTATGTGAAGTACTCCAAATTGGCAGCCCTATTCTGGGGAGGGGTTTGTATAATACTGGCCTTCTTTGGAGGAGATATTGCCAGTACCGTCATCGAGGCTATCAACAAGATAGGCTCTGTTTTTTATGGCCCTATTCTGGCTACCTTCATGATCGCTGTTAGCTTTAGAAGTATTGGTGCCAAAGCCATGAACATAGGGTTGCTTACAGGTGTATTGACTAATATTTACTTGTGGTTAGTGGTAGGAGACAATCTCTTTTGGTTTTGGTGGAATTTCATAGGCGCAATCATCTCATTTTCAGTGGCTTTTGTGATTTCTAAATTTAGTAACGTACAGTCAGGTTTGACCTCAGATGATGAACCCGATGAAATAGATTGGAGGTTTACGGGGCTGCTGTTGGGCTGTTTTGTTGCCATACTTGCAATCAGCATTTGGATTACGCAAACGGCATAACATGCAGAAAATAAGAACACTATTAAGTACTGTTTATTCGGAGGAGCAAGTTGATCATTTGCTGGATGAAATAGGTGTATTGATATCTAACCATAATTTGGAGAGCACTCCTGCCAAAGGTCTCGACCATACAGATGTGGCGCTCATTACCTATGGGGATCAGGTACTTAAGCCAGAACTCCTACCATTACAATCTCTTTCTGAATTCGTAAAGAAGCATTTGGCTTCTGCTGTTAGCATCGTTCATATCTTACCATTTTACCCCTATTCTTCTGACGATGGGTTTTCTGTCGTTGACTATAAAGCGGTAAACCCCGATTGGGGAAGTTGGGATGACTTGAAAGTATTTTCATCTGATTTTAGGCTCATGTTCGATGCAGTGATCAATCACATGTCTGCTCAGTCTGATTGGTTTCAAAAATACCTGGCTGGGGAGCCCGAATACAACGATTTCTTTATTGATGGTAGTCAATTTGATGATTTGACTAATGTGGTTCGACCAAGAACCAGCCCGCTGGTTCATGATTTCGATGGTAAAAAAGTGTGGACTACATTCAGCCGGGATCAGGTGGATTTAAATTATGCCAACCCAGATCTTTTTTTAAGGATCCTTGACATACTGTGTTATTATGCGGAGCAAGGCGGTACCATTGTTCGCCTGGATGCCATAGGATTTATGTGGAAAAAAGATGGTTCCGCATGTATTCACCTGGATGAAACGCATGCCTTGATAAAAACAATGCGAGCTGTTTTAGAGCAAATCCACCCGGAGATAATACTCATATCAGAAACGAACGTTCCTCACGCCGAGAATGTCTCATATTTTGGAAATGGGGATGAGGCTCATATGGTTTACAACTTTGCTTTACCACCACTGGTAGCTTTTAGCCTGCTTAGTGGTGATGCATCAAAGTTGGGTAAATGGGTTTACAACCTTGAAATACCAGAGGGGGATAGCTGTTTTTTTAATTTTCTGGCTAGCCATGATGGAGTGGGGTTAAGACCCGTTCAGGATATTCTGGATGAAGAAGAAATTGAAATGATCACCGCTTCCGCAGCGTCCAATGGTGGGCGGGTTTCTTATCGCTCCGCCAATGGAGTGGATAAACCATATGAGGTGAACTGTAACTATTTCAGCCTGCTAAAAGGAATGGATCAAGATGAGCAGCTTGGCGTCAAACGCATGCTCCTGGCCCATGCCGTACTACTCAGTCTGCCGGGATTGCCGGCAATTTACTTTCACTCCCTGTTAGGGTCTCAGAATGATCTACTAGGACTCGAACGGTTAGGTTACCCACGCGCAGTAAACAGAGAAAAACTCCAATACGAACAACTCGAAAAAGAATTGGCTGAATCAGGTAATAGGCGATATGTCATTTTCAATGAGATCAAGCGTATGATTGCCGTACGGAAGAAACTGCCACAATTTGCCCCCTATGGCACCTTCGAGCCGATACAATCCACTGCTTCTTTATTGGCTTTTACCCGATCGGATAATCTGCATGATTTGGTTTGTTATTTCAACTTTTCCGATCATAACCAAATTATAAGTCTTGAAGGTACTTATGAAGATCAACTCTCAGGGAATGTTATAACCGATACGGCTGAGATAGGTCCTTACGGTTACGTTTGGTTGCTGAAAAACAGAAGATAAATAGTCTCTCTTCTGATATTTAGTACGACATGATTAATCATTCTAGTTTCACGACAAGGTCATAAATTTAGATTTCAAATCAGGAGTTTACTTCATCCGGATAATTAGAGCACTGAACTGTGATATATTTAGCTTTGTGAAGATTTAGAATTCATGTGTGAGTTTTCATAATGTTGAATCGGAGGCCTTTTGGTCTAAATGGCTTTCATATTTCTCATCAGTCTTGACGGATGGATTACGATTTGATTCATGTAAGTGCATCCATCACCTTGTCTACAGAAGGTATTTCACCGCATATCTTTAGTATTTCGTCTATTACAATTGCAGGTGTTTCTGGGGCATTATATGATCGAAACTTTAGTGGGTCTTCAACCTTTATGACTTCTGCATTTACGCCCAGATGCCTTACGGCTTCATGAATTATTGATTCTATTTGTCTTGATTGTGGGCTTCTGATCCCCAATAGTTTTATCGTTCTCATAGTTGTAATTTTGATTAAATGTCGGTCTCAATCATTACTTAAACAATGAGTTCTGTCATACTGCAGCCCTGATTAACCTATGTTCCTGCCGAGCGTGATTTTTACCGGTTCACTTATGCTCAATTCGCTATCTCGAAACTTCGTGATTACATTTACGGTTCAGATATCAATCAATGTTTCTACCAAAAAAATACCTGATTTCGGGGGTGCTTTTTATCCTTGGGTTGGCCATCTCTTTTGTGTTTTATCTGTCCCTCAGAAAAGCCAATGAACTCCGCCAGGATCAGATTTATTCTGGGATATACGATGCTATTTCCATGAGCATTCAGAGGGAGATAGATGTAAATATCAACGCACTGCATGCCATTAAAGGTTCTTTTCTCGCAAGTGAACATGTTAGAAGGGATGAATTTATACAACTCACCGAATTCTATATTTCAAACATCAAAAGTATTCAGGCATTGGAATGGGTTCCTAAAGTATATCACAATCAACGGGACTCTTTGGAAAAGACCATTAGAAGGAATGGTTTTCCTGACTTTGAAATATTCACTACCAAAAACGGGGAGAGGGTTAGGGCAGAGAAAAGAAAAGTCTATTATCCAGTCACTTATATATCACCCTACAAAGGTAATGAAGCCGCTCTTGGGTTTGATCCTGGAGAATCTGTACCGGCGCGATCAAATACTATTCAGAAAGCCATTGCATCTAGATCAGTTGCGGTTTCTGATGTGATCAACATTGTTCAGAAAAGCATGCCTCATAAAGCTGTGCTCGTTTTTGTACCTGTTTTTGATCATACCAACACCCTTATAGGGCTTGTTGAAGGAGTTTACCTCGCCAATGAGTTGATACAGTCTGGAGTGAGTAGGTTGGAGTTTTCCGAATCGATCAAAATATCCCTCAAGGATGAAAGGGGTAATCTTATGTACGGCAATGAAGCTGTCGGTTCTAAGGGAGCATTGACCGGATCTTTGAGGTTCGGAGACCGCAACTATATGCTACATATCGAATTCTTAAATGATATTGGTACTGATGTGATGAATATTCGATTGTTTCTAGCTACTTGCCTGATCATAACCCTATTCGTTGTTGGCATCACCTTTTATGCTCTAAAGACCTCTGAAAGGCAAAATAAAAGAAGCAAGGCCAATATCCAGTCTGTTTTTAAGCTCAGTGAGAGCGCCATAGCTTTATTTGACATCAACTTAAAGCTTTTGGAGTGGAACGAGTCCTTTGCCACTCTAACCAAAGAATTGACTGGGATCATGCCCCAAATTGGAATTTTAATTCCAAAGGAATTTTATCGATTTGAAGAAAAGCTTCAAAAGAAAATCCAGCAAGGAGAGCAAATCAAGCTTACTGCCGCCGTTGATCTGAAAGGCGCTGTTAATCACTTCGTGTTTAATTATCTACCTATATATGAAGAAGGTAAAGTTGTTGGTTTTTGCGCGCTGATTGACAATGTGACGGAAATCATGCGCTATGAATCCGAATTGGAAACATACAGCTCCAGGTTACAAGACCTGGTGGAGCAACGCACTGAGCAATTAGATCATTCCAACAAAGAGCTTATTAAGAGAAATAGGGAATTAAGTGACGCCCTCAATGAACTTAAGCATGCTCAGGATGAGCTGGTACAATCAAGAAAAATGGCATCTCTGGGCGTGATATCAGCCGGAGTAGGTCATGAAATTAACAACCCGTTAAATTTCATCATTGGTGGTGTTACTATATTAGAAAGCTCTTTTAAGGGTCAGTTGAATGATGAGCAGGAGTCGGCCATAAGCAACATTAAGCTTGGGGCAAAGCGAGCGTCGGACATAGTGAAAACCATTGGCAGATTCAGTAGAAAGACTCAGTCGGTAAACGAACCCTGTAGTCTGCATGGGATCTTAGATGGGTGCCTGCTGATGATGTCTGGCAATATCCGGGAAAATGTAGTGGTAAAAAAGAATTATGCTTCTGCTAATCCTATTGTCAAAGGAAACGAAGGGATGCTCCATCAGGCCTTTCTGAATGTGCTTATGAACGCCGAACAGGCCCTTGGCCGGGAAGGTGAAATTATCATTACTACTGACCTACAGCAAGAAAAGGCTATGGTCTCTATCAAGGACAATGGGGCCGGTATAACAGATGAAGATTTGAGCAAGGTCATGGATCCATTCTTCTCTACCAAAGAGCCCGGAAAGGGCGTAGGTCTTGGGTTATTTATCACTTACAACATCATAAGCGAATTGAAAGGTAAAATTGAATTCGATTCAAAGCTAGGTGAAGGCACAGAATGCATCATATCTCTGAATATGATGTGAAAGAGATGTTCTGATTTATCTCAATCGGCTGCCGAGTTTATTGAGTTGGGACAGACTGATTGCGTATAGTATGGAGTATCTACAGTGTCGTAAAACGCACCTAACTACCCACACATAGGCTATATAACAAAGCTGAATAAACACCAATGGAAAATAGATCTGACTCCTGAAAAGCCAGATCTATTTCATTTTATCTAAGCACTTACCGCAACCATATGGTTTTCGTGTAATGCTTTGTTGACAATCTCTTCCCACTTTCGAACCAGTAGAAGTTCTCCATTCATTTGAAAATGTTCATTTGAATTAAAAAACTCAAATCTACTAGGTGAGATACTTGTGTCTTTAGGAAGAAAGGTTAGCTCCAGTTTATCAATAACCGTCTGACTACCAGCTTGAGTTTTGATTGACCTTTTGACGTTATTCACCTGACACTTTCGGATAGCGGTTAAGGGAACGCAGAGTTCAAACACCTCTTGATCCGTTTTTTTATAATAGAATATATAATTCCTTGCCGAAGAGATCCCAATTGAAAATTCCATACCACAATCATAAGTAGTGACATCACTGTTATATGAATCTGCGACAGCTTTCAAACCATCAATTAGGTCTTGTTCCCTTTTCTTTCTGCTTTTATGCATCACCACAAAGGGTATAATGCACAGGGCTATTGCAACCAGCCCTAGAATGGTTGTTCCAAATTCCATATTTTTTTCTGCATGTAATGAATGATTCAGCGTGAATTGTGACCGCTGATGGTTTAATTAAATATCAAGGCAGTTGACCGCCTTTCTTGTATTGCAGAGGTATTATGGAAAGGAATGAAAAGAATATAGCAAGTCAATCTTCTTTTGCTCAATGAGAAGATTGAGCGCACCAGATGATAGCAGGTTAAATAAGCTATCAAAATAGAATGAATATGAGTTTAGCTGAGCCCATAGCTCGCTCTGCTCAGCAGGGTACGGTTGTGGTGATGGCTTTATCTGAACACCGAGAGCCAATTTACTGGGAATCGTATGCTTGAAATGATCTTTGAGATCATCAAACGCATACCATTGAGCATCTTTTGTTTTCTGAAAAGTCGATTGAAATTGAACAGAATAGCTCAGCCCAATAGTCACAACATAGATGACTAGGAATGAAAAGGCCGCTATTTTCTTAAAAAGGTTCAAATTCAATAAATGTAAAACTTGTACAAAAATACGTTATCGCCGGAATTTTGATGCGTTAATTTATCTTGAGGGCAACATATACTTCATCCAGTATCTCTTCCATATCTGTCAGCACTACCAACTTATCCAGCGCATGAAGCTCTGATGAGCCATTTGGTGTTAAGTAAACACCATCACGTTCGATCATAGCTATAATCGCCTTTTTTGGAAAGTGCAGGTCCACGATCTTGAGCCCAACAACCGGAGCATCCTCTTCAATCACAATCTCTTTCATGATGGTTTTCGGGTGTTCTGCTAGAAGCTCGTCCGTAGGGGAAAGGGGCTTGACTTCATCCGGGAGCCCTACGTTCAGCCAATTGGCTACCAAAGACAAGGTGGTGCCTTGTATCAGTACGGAGGTGAGCGACACAAAGAAAACAATATTGAAAATCATATTGGCCGCATCAATACCAGCAAGTAAAGGGTAGGTCGCAAACACAATGGGGACGGCACCTCTGAGCCCCACCCATGAAATATAAAACCGTCTCCTCAGTTTCATTTTAAATGGTATAAGCGAAATGAATACTGCAACCGGGCGTGCAATGAGTATCAGGAAGATTGAAATCAACAGACCAATTCCTATAAAAGGGAGTATCTCAGTTGGGAAAACCAACAACCCTAAGGTTAGGAACAGTACAATCTGCATCAGCCAGGCCAGTCCATCAAACATTCTTAGGATCGTCTTTTTATGAATGAGGTTTTGATTGCCTAAATACACAGAACAGATATAAATGGCCAGAAATCCATTACCTCCTAACGCATTGGTGGCGGAGAAGGTGATAAACATCAATGCTATGGCAAGCACGGG
Organism: Cyclobacteriaceae bacterium; assembly: GCA_039944535.1. Taxonomy (GTDB): domain Bacteria; phylum Bacteroidota; class Bacteroidia; order Cytophagales; family Cyclobacteriaceae; genus JAMZMI01. The sequence goes on along the minus strand of JBDUYP010000004.1, from coordinate 204,142 downwards.
GTAGAGCCCTTCAAAGTCTAGCTTGATTCTGTTGATTATAATTTTACTCAACTTGCCAAAGAGGAAACCAGCTACGCCTCCTAGGATCATTTGGAAGAAAAATTGTGGCAAAATTGACCATAAGCTTTGCTCCGGTTGCTGCACCAGAGAAAGAAAAGCGATGGTGAGCACATAGGCCATTGGGTCATTACTTCCACTCTCCAGCTCCAATGTAGGCCTGAGGTTCTTTTTCAATGCGAGGTTTTTACCTCTGAGAATAGAGAATACTGCCGCCGCATCGGTAGAAGAAACAATGGCTCCAAGGAGTAGGCTTTCGTACAGACTAAAGTCGGTAATGAGGTAAACAAAATACCCCAGCCCCAGAGCTGTGAGCAAAACACCCAGAGTCGAGAGGGCAATTCCTTCTTTTAATACAGGCTTTACGGACTGCCAGCTAGTGTCTAGCCCCCCGGAAAACAGGATAAAATTCAACGAAACCACACCTATAAATTGCGCGATTTGAGGATTGTCAAAATAGATGCCTCCAATGCCATCTGAGCCTGCAAGCATACCAATGGTCAGGAATAGAAGCAGGGTAGGAATCCCAAATCGGTAGCTCGTTTTTCCAGCGATGATGCTGATCAGTAGCAGCACCGAACCAATAAGAATGATATTTTCGATAGTTATGTTCATATAAGTCGATCAGTCACCAAACCGCAATATTAGTTATGATTGTTGATTGTGAGGAATTATGTAATTTGGCAACTTTATTATATTTGTCTGATGCGCGTTTGGATTACCCGGTTTCTTTTTCTGTTAATATCTGCCAATGTGGTGTATGGCACCCATGGAGATATTTATGCAGATCAAGTACAGGAACTGATCAAACCAAACAGTGAAATTATATCTTACTCCCCGGATATAAATACAGACCTGTTCATTGCGTCTCACAATAGTAAAGAATCCAACAGAGCAGAAAGAGCCTATTTCAGATCATGCATGGTCCTTTCAGAATGGGAAACTGTTGTTTTTTATCCATCTGTGTTGGAAGGTCTTGCGAATGGCATGTCCGATGGTACGGATGAAACAGCCTATATACGCAACTGTACAATGAGGGAAATGATATACCCTCATCATCACTTCTCATAATATCAGTCATGCTACTTCAGCCGGGATAATTGTTCTGGCATTACTTATTGGGCGTATTCCATTAGCCTAAGTCGGTTTTAACCATGCGTTAAACCTCGAATAATTTCATTCATTTATCAGAACCTTTTTGAAGGTTACATAAACAGAAATCATGACTGATCCACTGTTGCAAATCTATCTCATGTCCTGCATGGTCGTTGCTATGGCCATTCTAGTTTTTTGGGGACAGTTTCGAAAGAGGCTGAAACTTCGTTCATATCCATCTCCAGATAAGCTGGTCAACTATAAGCGCATCAAGCGCGTAGGCGTAGTTTTCTGGATAATATTTTCACTTTTTGGGATTATGGTCATCATTTATGGTGTTGCACCTGACCTGTACTTTTTGTTTCTCCCTCTGGATACATTTCATCATCCACTCATCAACAATATAGGTTTATTTATCACCAAACTGGCGATTGCATGGCTTATCGTAGCGCAGATTCATATTGATAAAGAATTGTTCAAATACAGTCGAGACATAGAGCACCTCCCGACTATGGAGCTGGTATCATACTCTGAAGGAATGCTGCTTTCGGGTATGCTCGTATTATTTCTAGGGATTTTCACCACAATCACCAATGTAGTAGGAGTGATTTTGACCTTGCTCGGCGTGCTCTTCTTTATTAAAGGAAAGATTTATAAAGCTTATTACGCGAGCTAACACCCACTCATATGAAATCGCTTACGTCATCTAAAAAACCACTTAATGATTAAACAGATAAAAATTTCACCAAAAGATGCCATTCGAATGATCTATGGATATGCCAAAACCAGGATCGTAGAACAAGCCAAATCCATTGCATTTATCATCATCTATCTGATTCTTTTTCAGGTTGTTATCCTGCGTGTACCGCTGGAAAATGCCCTCGGTACAGCGGGAGGACTGGCATTGGTTATTTTCGGCTTGGCCTTTTTTCTGGAAGGGCTGGTATTGGGTCTCATGCCCATTGGCGAACGTGTAGGTGTTAAGCTTCCGCTAAAAGTGGGCATTGTCGTAATATCAGCTTTTGGCTTTATACTCGGTTTTGGAGCCACCTTTGCTGAGCCCGCTATAAGCGCATTGCGTATGGCAGGATCGACCATTACCGCGTGGGATAGCCCACTGCTATTTATGCTACTGGAGCACCATAGCGAACTTCTGGTTATTTCCGTAGGTGTGGGGGTTGGCGTTGCAGTGGCGTTGGGCATGTGCCGCTTCTATTTCAATTGGTCCATCAAACCCTTCATTTACATCATAGTTCCTTTGCTACTGGGACTGTCGCTGTATGCTTCCAATGACCCGAACTTGAGCAAGATCATAGGGCTTGCGTGGGACTGTGGAGCCGTGACAACCGGAGCGGTGACCGTACCACTTGTTTTGGCTCTTGGAATTGGGGTTTCCAAGGCGTCCAACAAGGGTGGGAGCTCGGGGGGAGGATTCGGCATTATTCTTTTGGCGTCTGCATTTCCAATTTTGGCAGTTCTTGGCCTTGGTATATATCTCAATGCGAGCGCACCAAAGCCTACAACGGAAACTTACTTTTTTTCGCCAGAGGGTAAATCTGTAGCTGACAAAGTGTTTTTGGATGATAATGAGCTGGAATGGCACTTGTTTACACATGGTACAGAAGCGGGGCGTATTGCACATTTTGGAGATAAGTCAGCCTACGAACAGGCGTTGCTTTCTCTGGAAAGTGATCCGGTAATGCGACAGAAATATCTGGGCGATATGACGTTTGCCTCATGGATCATTGAACACGCTTCCGAAGAGGAGCGTCATTTGCTGGTGGAAGCCAGTCTCGAAGATGTCGGTGTAGCTCAGCTAACGAAAGTGAGCCAAACCTTGAAGGAGGAAAGTTTGGCAGGAATACAGGCGGTCATTCCATTGACATTACTGCTACTATTGGTTCTTCTTTTTTTCCTCAAAGAACGATTGCGCTACAATGACGAAGTAGCTCTTGGGATAGGGTTTACTCTGATCGGAATGATCCTGTTGACCTCTGGCATACGATTGGGGCTTGGTTCCCTTGGTACGGAAGTGGGCAAGCATGTCCCCAAGGCATTTGCCAGCGAAGAGAAGTTCATTGGTCGCGTGGTGATCCATGACTTTGATTCCACACACTTGTACAAGGCTGTAGCGGTAAATGGGGAGCAAAAGACGTTCTTTAATATCTACAACCATGTGTATGATCATGATGAAATGCGTGCGATACCTTATCACCCGCGACTCCATGATGTAAAAGAACGTCGATATACACATATGCTAACTGAGCAGCCACTCTTCAGCAAACGGTATATCTTTTTAGGGTTTGCTCTGATCATAGTATTTGCTTTTGGAATGGGCTATGGCGCCACGCTGGCCGAACCGGCATTAAATGCCCTGGGTATGACTGTAGAGAGCATTACCGTGGGTGCGCTGAAGCGAACCAAAATAGTGCAGATTGTCTCCATAGGCGTGGGATTGGGCATATGTTTAGGACTTAGTCGTATCCTCTTCGATTGGCCTCTTATCTGGTTGATCATCCCCGCATACACCTTACTGATCATTCTAACATTCTTTAGTGAAGAAGAATTTACAGCTATCGCCTGGGATAGTGGTGGGGTGACAACCGGGCCTGTGACCGTGCCATTGGTGCTCGCCATGGGGCTGGGCATTGGTGGGGAACTCAACATATCAGATGGTTTTGGCATTTTGGCCATGGCTTCAACATTTCCAATTATCACTGTGCTATCCTACGGACTATATGCCAGGTACCGACAATCTCAAACATTAAATGAAAATTCAGATGACTGATATTACCATAAATAAAAGTCAACCTCTTTCCGAAAAAGGGGGGCATAAAACTCAAGAAGTAAGTCATATCACATGTATCATCAATCAGGACTTTAGCAAAAAGGCCTTGAGCCACCTTTGTAGCCTGGGGTTGGAGGCATATTTAGAAACAGGCAGGACACTCAGAGAGTTCGTTAAACCACGAGGTTTAGGGGTGACGAATGGAGCGAAATTGCGAAGTAATCAGAGTAGCATAATCCGTTTGAATGTTCCAAAGACATTGGCCGAAAAGGTGATTGAATCGATCGTGGCTGAAGTGGAGCTTTACCTCCCCGGCAGAGGGAGTATTTTCTGCCAGGACATAATTGAGTATAGTTGCCAAGAACCCTCATTTGGAGCCGTACGTCAACATAAATTCGCTAAAAAGGCCGATCACACGCACTTCCTGACAGACTTGTCCTATGTGACGTGTGTTTTGTCTGGGCATGAGTCAGGAGAAAGACTGGCTAAAGCAGCGTTGGATTTAGGCGTCTGTGTGCCCCTGATAACCTATGGGGCTGGGAATGATATTCGTGACCAACTGGGTTTGATTAGGATTACTATTTCACCCGACAAGGAGCTGGTGCATTTACTAATCCCCCGGCAAGATTCAGAAAGCATTATCAAACTTCTGGTAGAAGAATCTCAACTAAACCGTCCTGGTAGAGGATATATGTACCAAACTCCTGTATCGATAGGATTACTCGACACTCGCTTGAAGATAGGCAAACAGAGTCACGCTGCTTCTATCGATCAGATCATTGCAGCCATTGATACCCTAAAGCAAAGTACGGATTGGAGAAAGCGCCTGGATGCGGAGATAGATCATAATCCGAATAGGGCCTTTCTTCCAGATAATTGTAAAATCTCTATTGTTTCCAGGGAGGATGCTGTGGAGGAGTTACGAAAGGCCTGGGTTAATGCTGGAGCAATTGGGGCTGTTACTTCTCAAATTTCCAGGATGAATCCGGATGATAAAGGAGAAATGCTCTCAGGTTTTGTGATCAGTGAAATGAGCGTACCTGACCATATCAAAAGTGAAGTCATAGGCAATTTACTCGAGGTATGCGAAAGGCTGGATGCTGAGGAAAACCGAATTCAGGTCACTGTAGGATAGCGAGGGTAAAACCTAAATACCTGAAACCTCCTGTTATCGATTTTAATTAATCTTCTAAGTTCTAAATATGATTGTTACCTATGTTTTGTTTATTGTAGGGTTTGTTTTGCTAATCAAAGGAGCAGACATTCTGGTAGAGGGAGCATCTTCCATTGCCAAGAGGTATGCTATTTCCGAACTGGTTATTGGGCTTACCATAGTATCTTTTGGCACGAGCATGCCAGAGCTGATCGTGAATGTTCTTTCCAGTGTTCAGGGCAGTGCAGAGCTGGCCATTGGAAATATCTTTGGAAGCAATGTTTCTAACATTCTCCTGATACTGGGGATTTCTGCTATGGTGAGGCCACTGCCCATTCAGCGAAGTATATATTTCACTGAAATACCAATCTCCATTCTTGCTATTTGTCTGGTTGGGTTTCTGGCCAACGCCAACCTGTTTATGCCAACGCATGAACTGTCTATCAGTAGGTATGACGGCATGATCTTGATACTGTTTTTCGGACTCTTCATGACGTATATTTTTGTGATGTCCAAAGAAAATAATGGCAATGATGCTCAATTTGATGATTTAGAAAGTATTAAAATCATGACTGCAACCAGGTCGGTGCTCTATGTAAGTGGAGGAGCTATAGCGCTATTTTTAGGAGGTAAATGGATCGTAGATGGAGCGGTGAGTATGGCTGTCAGTCTGGGGTTAAGCGAGGCTTTTATCGGCTTGACCATAGTCGCCGTTGGTACGTCTTTACCGGAACTGGTCACATCCGTGGTGGCTGCCCGAAAGAATAAGGCAGATATGGCTATAGGCAATGTGATCGGATCCAATATATTTAACCTCTTCTGGATACTGGGACTGAGCGCAACAATCAAATCACTTCCCTTTAATGTCATTAGCAATGAGGACATCCTGATGCTTATTTTCTCAAGTATCTTGCTAATTCTTGCTGTTATCAACGGTAAAAAACCCATGGTGAGTCGCCTCGAAGGGTTCGCTTTTGTTACCTTTTATTTTTTATACCTGGCTTATTTAGTTGCCAGAGAGGAGTATTTCTGATTAAGTAGGATTATAGAATTCTATTTGCGATATGAGATAACTCTCAGTCGTTCATAGCCACTTGTCTTAAGCAGATCGCAATAATGTTTTATGCAATTGGGGTTCGAGATGCGCAACTGAGATAGTTGGTGCACTAGGGGAGAAATAGAATTGATAAAAGTGAGTGATAACAAAGGCCGTACCATCCATTTTTTTATATTGAATATGATATACCGTCAGACATTTTGGAAAACGTAATTTCATTCTTCAATAATATAATCCCTCTATCCGAGCGTACGATAAGTTTAATAGGCGAATTCTTCGTTTTTGGTGAACTGAAAAAAGGGGAGTACTTTATAAAAAAGGGTCAATTTGCAAAGGAGATTGCCTTTTTGGAGACAGGAATTGTGAGGGCTTATTATGTAAATAGTGATGGGAAGGAATACAATAAAACCTTGTTTGCTGCACCTTCAATCATTGGGTCTTATGCTTCTCTTATCAGCAAACAAAAGAATGCCGTGGCACAACAGGCACTCACGGACTGCAAGATTTGGAAAGTCCCATTTCATAAAATAGAAAGCCTGTCTGAAGGGAATTTTGAGATTGAGAGACTTAGGAGAATAATTGCAGAAAATTACTTTTTGAGCAACGAGAAAAAGGAAATTGAAATGGCACTTCTTGATGCCGAAAAGCGCTATTTGATTTTACAAAAAGAATACCCCGGCATTGAGCAGAAAATACCGCAGTATCATATAGCAGCTTATCTGGGCATTAGTCCGACTCAGCTAAGTAGAATAAGAAAGAATCTGGCCAATACTTGATGTTTTCTTTACATATGTAAATGCATCTGGCGATTCTATTCCGCTTCTTTGCTTTAGAAATCATAACTAAACAGCAAGTGATGCAAAGCAAAGAAATCTACTTTTTCAGGATATTATTTATCGTTTCCGCCCTTTGGAACTTAGTGGGCGCTATTTTCGGATACTTCAATACCGCTTACACTTTCAATGGTTTTTTCGATAGAGAGCTAACAGATCCCCTGTACTACGCCATCTATCAGGGCGCCTGGGGTACCACGCTGGTATATTTTATCGGTTATTCCATAGTTGCTTACAACCCTTTGAAACATACCGGAATTGTCATTGTAGGTGGTATCGGTAAAGTGGGATTTGCCATATCATTGCTCAAATTTTACCTGGCCGATATTGCCGGACCTATCGTTTTTATAGTGATCATAGGAGATCTCATTTTTGGTGCACTTTTCCTCTATTATTTCATGAGACTGTTCAAAGCCAAACAGGCAATCATATAAATAGCGCCAGAGGAGCCATGAAACAAACAGCGCTAGTATTGCTTACCAGCTTCATTGTATGCTTGCCTGTGCTGACGTTTTCCCAAAAACACTGGGAGATAGCAAAACGTCAGGACGGAATTGTGGTTTACACCAAAGAAGAAAAGACCTCTGAATTCAAAGCATTCAAGGGGGTTGTCACAGTAGAAGCATCGACAAATGAGATAGTAAGCGTGCTGAAAGATGCAAATCAATATGTGGAGTGGTACGGCTACACGCGGACTTCTAAACTTCTGAAACGGGAAGCAGAAATTCAGTACACCTATGTTGAAACTGTTTTTCCATGGCCCTACAGTAATAGAGATATGGTTTACAGAATGTCAATTGAAGAGTTAGAATCAGGAACGGTCAAGGTGTCCTTAAATGGAGTTCCGAATTACCTTCCGGAGAAAAAGGAAATTGTGAGAATGAAAGAGGCAAAAGGGTACATACTTTTGCGACCTATTGATGCGAATACAGAAATAACCTACGTGTTTCATTCTGAACCCGGTAATATCCCGGTTTGGCTAGCGAACAATTCGATTGCAGAACTCCCGTATAAAACGCTCCTGGGCTTAAGACAACTTCTCCATGAGGGAAATTTCCGAGAATAGATGTTGTGGCTATTCTGTATTTAGCAAGGTTATTGACTAGCTGTGCATGCCTCGTCATTTGTCCTTCGACAGGCTCAGGATGACATTCCTCGGTATGGCCATAGTGTTGTTGCAAATAGATTCTCCTTCGTCAATGAAAGCGGAATAGATGCGCATAGTACCGAGCAGTGCGGCTACCTCGGCATACCGACTGTTGAATATGAGGACGCGGGAAGGTGCTAGTTTGTCTGTGAGCGTTTTGGTCGTCATAGTAGTAAAATTTTAATATTAAGCATGAAATGAAACTCGAATAATAACGACACATTTTAATTTTGGTATTTAACGGAAAGTAGTAAGTGTGTTTTAGGGATTTTTGAGTATTCACGCGGGAAAGGAGAGTGTCCTTGGGGTACTATACTTTCGGGTGCCTTAAGTATGTTCTGAGGAAATCACAGTGTGCTCTCATGGAACCTAAGTATGCCCCGTTCCTAAAATAAGTTGATCCAGAGTAGAGCGCAAATTTCAGATTAATTATGATATTGGTTTGCAATGATAAACCATAAACCGAATTGTACTTTACCAGTATTGCTTTGATCCCGGGTATAGTAGACAGGCCTGACCGGATTCTCTAGGATTTAGTCCTATTTGGGTTGTCAATGATCGGGCTAATCCTTCATATAGTTGTCATTTTTATAGGTAATCCTTTGATTAGTTGACAGTCAATTTGCTAATTCAGAAAAGTGGAGTTTTTCATCACAGCCATCTTCTAACTTTCAACTTGTATCTCAGATAATCTTGACTATGAACACTTTCCAGATATTCTTCTTCAAGCCTAACCTGTGTCTGAATAGTCACAAATGTCACCATTAGAATAGAAAAACTTAGAATATTAGGAATGATTAGAAACGTCCCTAGATAAGAAATCAAAACCCCTAAGAAAATTGGATTTCTTGAATATTTGAAAAGTCCATGACTGATTAAATCAGTTTTATCTTCATAGTCAATTCCTATTCTCCACGATTTGGACATTTGATATTGTGCAATGCTTGTCCATAGAAATGAGATAATGAGAAAAATCAATCCTATGGTTTTGAGCCAATCAATTCCCAAATAGTCAATTGGCAACAGATATGGATACCAGGGGGTGTAGAAAGAATAGACTCCAATGGAAACCCAGGTGCCAAGCACCATTATTTTATACACCCTTCCGATGTAGTCATGGGCTTTATCAGTATTGCCAAAAACAAAAGGGTTTACTCCAGTCTGTTTCCATAGAATAACGGACCTGAGAACAAATACCAATAGCAGATAAAGTAATGTCGCAATGGGTAGAAATATTTGGTAAAAATTCATGCTTTTAAAGCTCTAAGATTAAACCTGCATTAATAATCCTTCCATCAGTTGGTGCCCAGATCTCTGGAAAGTCAGGCTTGAAATGAGTGTCAACTTGGAAGTTCTCTAACCTGTGTTGCCTGGTATCGGTGAAGTTCTCGAAATTAATATATAGGCTCAGTTTGTTGATCTTACGCATGACCATAAAACCCATCATCCAATAATCAGCGGTTTGTGTCCGATCACTTCTGACCTGTGCCCCAGTGTAGTAGGCTTCATAGCCAATTCGCCATTGGTCTTCTACTTCATACATTAGTACCGAACCGATATTGTGCTTGGGTGTGAGCGGCTTTTGCTCATTCAGATTATCGTACTTCAATCGGGTATTGATCAAAGCATAATTGGCAAATAGCTTAAAATCCCGATAGCCTAACTTGATATTGGTTTCTATTCCCTGACTCGTTACTGGCCCATCTGCATTTTCATAAAAGAACTGATCCGTGTTGCTCTCACGAAACACTAATGCATCATTGAGTCTTGTGTAGAAAAAGAGTTGATTGACAGATAGTGTCCACTCACCACCAAGTAATGTCTGGTAGTTGATGTCCAGGTTTCCGCCAATGGATCGCTCTGCTTCTGTGCTAGTGCTGATCGGTAAAATACCTTGATAGGTCAGGTTTTCGGCATCTTCTGTGAAGATAGTTGGGAGCTTGTAACCCAATCCACCACCGATACGAGTCGACCAAGAATTATTGATTTTCATCAGAATTGAAAGTCTTGGTAAGGCAAAAAAACCATAGTCCAGATCATAATCAAATCTCAGTCCTGTTTCTACCGCATATAGCTCCGAAAGGTCAAACGTATTTTGGGTGAAGGCTCCAAAAGTTGCGTAGCTATAATCACGTTCTAGCGAATCAAACGGGCTCTCATCAAACTTATCGGTGTATAGGTTTACTCCTGAAATCCAACTGGATCGAGAGGTACCATAGTTATAGGCGACCTCACTAAAAGAAGACCATTGCTTACCCCTGAATATAAAATCAGGTTCTGTGATCTCCCGCTCGAAATAGGTAAGGCTATTTTTGATGCTGATCGACTTGTTTTCATCTATTTGATTTTGATAGGTCAATTGATAAGACAGTCTATCAGACTCATTTTCCTCAGTGAATTGATGGATACCGTTTTCATCATTATTTATCACTTCCATATCGCCACCTAAACGATTCTCAAGTGTACTATTGAGTGTCAAACGTAAGCTTGATTTTTCATTTGGGTAATAGAAAAATGAGGGGTTGAGCGTTAAACTTCTGATTCTTGGAATATCGCTAAAATCATCGTTATTAGGGTCGTATACTTCCTGTCGATTGGCCGAAGCATAGAGCGTAAGTCCAAATTTATTGAATCGCTCTGCATAGAACCCATTGAGCGTTGTTCCCAAAGCTTGGGTTTGATCTACCATCAGCCTAATTTTTCTTTCCTCTTGTGGTGTGTATGTTACAAGGTTGATTAAACCTGCAATCGCACCCCCTCCAAATAGGGTAGAGTTACTCCCTTTGATCACTTCCACCTGCCGTAAGTCCAATGGGGGTATTTGCATAATACTTAGTCCACTAGAGAATCCTCCGAAAAGTGGAAAACCGTCTTTTAAAATTTGGGTATACCGACCGTCTAAACCTTGTATTCTGATACTTTGATTGGCTGAACTAGCCGATGTTTGCTGCATCTGAATACCAGTGCTTTCGCGAAGCACCATAGCAATATTGGAGGATTTCATGATGGCTTTTTCTTCTAATTCCTCTGAACTTATAGCCTCAATACGAGTTGGGATGTCATCAATGGTTCTGCTACTCCGAGTAGATGTTACAATGATTTCTTCGAGTTCTCCACCTTCAACCAATTGAATGATTTGAACATCGTTCAAAGGGAAAATATATGTTTGTTTGAATGGACGGTAACCGACAAAAGAAACAGAAACCTGAACGGTATCGGTATCAATTTTGGGTATCTCGATATAGCCATTTAAGTCTGTAGCGGCTCCAATGGTTTCACTGATTTTCACCGTTGCTCCTAATAGGGGCTCGCTTTCTTCCGCATCTATGACACGGGCTTTAAATGTATTTTGAGCTTGAACCAATAAACCCAAAAGGGTCAATAAGCTTATTATAAAATATTTCATCAATGACGTATTGCCTAAATGTTTCATTACAAGGCAATACTATGAAATAGATTATGCAACCTATTTGCAAAGTTTAGGGGCAGTTTGCACAAGTACCTTTGTACACCATACTGGCACTTGCCGCTTTAAATCCTGATGGGATATGTGTTTGAGGTATTTTAGATTGTGTTAAGCAATATGTTTCTCCACACTTTACGCAATGAAAATGAATGTGCTGGTCTTGAGGTTCGCATTCACAACCTTCTTCACACAGGGCATATTTCACGGCACCAGTACCGTCATCTACGCTGTGTATGAGCTTCTTATCTTCAAATGTCTTTAAGGTTCTGTATAGTGTTGCCTTATCAGCTCTTTCAAACTTGGCCTCTAAGTCTTTCAAGCTTATAGCCGCCCCAGTTTCAACCAATTGTCTTAGCACAAGAAGACGCATGGTTGTCGGCTTAATATTTCGATGTTCTAGTTTTTGTTCTAACATATTAGATGTACGCAAGAATAACATAAATGACCAAAAAGCTAACTAGAAAGGGTGTTTAAAAACCCCTATCTCATAGCGCATTAAGCGGATATAAATATGGGAAATGCCATGATAGCAATAGCCGGAAATGCTATATGAATCATGGGGAAAGGGCTGAATGCAGAATCAGCACGAAGAAAACAAAAGCGAAAACGCCTCTATAATAAATATGATTAAAGTGAACCCAAGGCAACCACACTAGGGAAAGGGTGTAACTCGGAAGGCCTCCGAGCCTGACCGTCACTTCGATGCGCAGCGAGAAGTCTCATGATTATGATGCTGTATGGTAAGGGGAGATTTCTCCCTCGTACCTCGGTTCGAAATGACGTAAGGTTGTGCGACCTGAGGTCTGCTGCGAATAGCTGTGGGCGCCTCGTCATTTATCCTTCGACAGGCTCAGGATGACATTCCTCGGTATGGCATCAAGGTTGAGCGACCTGAGGCCTCCGAGCCTGACCGTCACTTCGATGCGTAACGAGAAGTCTCATGATTCTAGTGCTGTATAGTAAGAGGAGATTTCTCCCTCGTGCCTCGGTTCGAAATGACGTAAGGTTGTGCGACCTGAGGTCTGTTGTGACTAGCTGTGGGCGCCTCGTCATTTATCCTTCGACAGGCTCAGGATGACATTCCTCGGTATGGCATCAAGGTTAAGCGACCTGAGACCTCCGATCCAGACCGTCATTTCGACGCGTAGCGAGAAGTCTCATGATTATGATGCAGGATTGTAAGGAGAGATTTCTCCCTCGTGTCTCGGCTCGAAAAGACGTAAGGTTGTGCGACCTGAGCCTGCTGCGACTAGCTGTGCACGCCTCGTCATTTATCCTTCGACAGGCTCAGGATGACATTCCTCGGTATGGTCTCAAGGTTGATCGACCTGAGACCTCCGAGCCTGACCGTCACTCAATTCGAAGGTTTTCTGATGGGTTGAGCTTTGCCACACTTCGGGTTTGTAATACGACCGTGGCACCACCGATCAAAAGCATCGTTAGAATAGGAACGAGCAATTCTATGAGACCAACACCTTTGGAGTAAAATTGCATGTTAGAAAGCATGATGTTGAACAGGAAGTAGGCAATGGGGCTCCCTACTGCGGCGGCTATTAATAGGAGCTGAAAAAAACTTTTTCCAATTGTCCAGATCAGAGACTTTTCTGATGCTCCCATCACTTTTCTGATGCCAATCTCTTTGATTCGGTTCTCTGTAGTGAAAACGACCATTCCCAAAAGCCCTAAGCAGGAGATCACAATCACCAATAGCCCTTGAAAACCTAATACTTTGATGGCGATCTGGTAGCCGTTCATGGCTTCTTCTACGTGGTAATCTAGAAATTTCGATTCCATAGGTAGTTTAGAAAAAGAATCCCAGCGATCTTCCATTGCTGTCAATACCATCGGGATGTTTTCTGTTCCCAAGGTGACGGTGGCAAAGCGGAATTTGTTTGGATCATACTGGATGATCAGTGGCGGGATCTCTTCTCGCAAAGGTGACACGTTGAAATTTTCAACCACCCCTATGATTCGAATGGGCTTGCCTTCCAAAACCCAATGATGGTCTCGCGACTCGAATTCAATCTGTGAGCCAAAATCTTTGATGAATTGCTCATTGACTAGCACATGCGATTCGCTGGCCGGTGCGTTTGAGGAAATGTTCTGACCTCTGGTGATTTTGATATCCAGGGACGACAGGTAATCTTCGTCCACCGCCATATGAACGACTGATAAAGAGTCTTCCGTCGTTTTGTTATTAATGAAAATCGTACTGGCTCCATTGGTTCCGGGAATATGGGAAGACATGGATACTCTGTTGACCCCCTCAACACTGCTCAATTCCGAATTAATAATATATGGGTCTGCATCCAACACCGGAATCACAAGGGCATTGGTTCGGTCGAAACCCATGTCAAATGTCAAGGTGTACTGATACTGTCTCATCATAGAAAACACACCGATGAGAAAACCCAGCGTAAGCGCAAATTGGAAAACGATTAATGCCTTACTTAGGCCAATTCCACTTCTGGATTTTTGCTTAAAACCTGATTTAATAGCCTGTAGAGGCTTTAACCTCGAAAAGTACAATGCAGGAGCTAATCCGGCTAGCAAAGCCGTAAAAAGCGCCAATATCATGGCAAAAATGAATCCTTCAATACCAATGGTTATGTTGTTGAGGCTGGACCCTGAGGCCAGCATCGAAATAAAGTCATCTTTAATCAGCCAGACAACCACCATCGCACCGATCACAGAAATGGAGCAAATGATCAGCGCTTCTATCAAAAACTGTATGACTGTTTGGCTTCTGCCACTCCCAACAATCTTTCGCAGACCTACTTCCTTGCCTCTTTTTAATGCTCGGGCAATTGATAGGTTAATATAATTGAAGCATGCGGGGAGCAATATCAACAAGGTTAAAACAAGTAACAATACGGAGTTTAAAATAGGGAAGGAGGGGCCGATTGGGCGTGCGACAGCCGATCCAAATATGATATCCTGCATACCCTGTGTGGCAAACTGTAGTTGGATGTCCTGATCTTCCTGCAGTTTTGTAATGGCTTCACTCTGATTGGCCAGCAGATGATCTACCTCGTTGGTCTCCTCAGATAAGAAGTATACATACTCTTCACCGACTGATGACCAATTATTGTTGACCTTTTCCAGAGCATTTTTGGCACGCAATTGATCCAGGGTGGCATAAGAAGCTAATGCTTCGAAATTCATATGTGAGTTCCCCTTTACATCGGCCAATACGCCAACAACGAGAAGGTCACCAAAGTCTGTGTGGATGATTTTTTTGATCGGGTCTGCTGCACCAAAAAAACGATTGGCTGCCTTTTGTGTCAGAATAATCGTGTTTGGTTTTTCGAGTGCTTCTCCCGCAGCTCCTGAGATTAATTGATGTGTGAAGACATCAAGGAACTGAGGGTCTGTGAAATATCCTGTCAGTTCCAGTTCACGTCCCTGATGATTGACGATACCACGTAGGCCGGTATTGATTTTTGTAACAGGAATATGAGGTAATTTTTGATCAATCTGATCTGCCAGTGAGGGTAGGGTAGTTGCGTAATTGACTTTGCCATAAACATCTGTTACGCGGGTGGTAATCCGATGTATCTGATCACGGTTTTGCTGAAAATTGTCAAAATCCCAAACATTGACCAGGAGAATGACCACTAGCAAAGAAACAGACATTCCCGCCGATAGGCCAACCATGTTGAGTATGGAAAAGGTTTTGTTCTTTGCCAAATTACGGACTCCTACCGTGAAGTAGCTTTTTAGAATGGCCCAGGTATTAGGTGATTGACTCATTTGATAGGTGTTTTTTCTTTTTTTTAAGGCGTAGGAGAATATTATTGAGAGTGAGTTGATCCAAAAACGCAGCTTGGCTTTTGTGGGATGCATGCGATTGAGGTCCAATTCGTATGTTTCATGAAGATCTCCGCAGATGTCTTCAATCATGCAATTGCCTGTGAACAGCTCCAGGAGTTTCTGAGCTAACTTTGGGGGTGAGCCGGATGTGTTTTTCATTGAATAGACAGGTTAACTTTGGATAGGCTCCATAATTGATCTCTCAATGATTTTGATTGATTCAATGCGACTTTGGCGGCATCCGTCAGTTCAAAATATCGCTTTCTTCGGCCTCCACGAGACTTGGTAGGTTCTCCCAGGTAGCTTACCAACAACCCCTTTTCATCCAGACGTGTGATGGTTGAATGTAAGCCACCGATGGTAAGTTTTCTCTTCGATCTTGTCTTTAACTCTTCGAGGATGTTGACGCCATATGCGTCATCCCCTAAATAGGCTATTGTTAACAAGACCAGTTCTTCTAATTCACCTAAATGTTCCTTCATTTCTTACTTGTTTAGAATCCTTATACCGCATTGGGATATGATATGTTTCAATTTTTAAGAACTAATATTTTTATTTCTTTTAATTTTTAAGAAGAAATAGATATTGGTTGCTTGATGAACCAATATCAAAAGTGAAATACCTATCCGGTTGAAATAGTCAATATTTCTCTATACCATTTTTTATTCAACAAGCTTAAGACACAATATTTCTACATATTTTTATTCCATGATAAAAACTGACACTATCAGATTTTTCCTCGTGGTATTAACCTTAGGATATCTAAATACAACTTTCGCTCAGTCGCTTAAACCTGTGGAGACACCAGTCTCCAGATTCATGTTGATGGTGGATGCCGACATGCACAATCTTATGGAACTGGATGCCAAAACAACCTATGCATTGGCGATGCAGCTTAAGAATGACGCGGCACTTCAGCTTATGAATGAATCCTTTGAAATCTTGCAGTCTATGCTCAATGACTCTACCAATTTTAGCATTCTAAATGTGGATGCGCTCAAAGGGGTGGTGAAGTATTCACTGATGGGATTTCCTATAGGTACGCTTAAAAAGGCAGCTAAGAATGGAAAAAACGAACAATATGTTCAGGTGGACATCATGGTAGAAAGTCCTCAAAGCAGTACCAAAACCTCGCAGGTATCTACAGAGCTTGCTTCGGGAGAGGAAGTGTCGCAGGGAGTAGAACGCATGAAAATACGCCCACAGGTAAGAGTGATCCTCAAATTTGCTGATGCAAATGGCAAAACCATCTCTAAATACACTGGAAAGTATCGACATGATGAAAAGTTTAAAGTCAATGCCAATACGATAGGCATGTCAGGATTTCGCCTCACCACGGACATAGTCGCTGAGCCTATTCCGTACCATTATTTTTTGACCAAAGCCATAGAAGACCTCATTCAACAATTGCCCAAATAGACTGAAATTGAACATTTAGCGTCTTTGCTCTTATGATCATAAAAGAAGAAAATAGTCTGTTGCGGATTGGAAGAGAACCAAGTTTCTAACCTCTGAAATCACTCCGTTTTGGTGCATTGGCAGAAACAATTAGGGGAGTTGTATCTGAAGAAAGAGATGGGGAAGGCATTAACGTAATGATCGATGTTTATTGGCCTATCGACTAACTCAACAATTTGTTTACATTCATTTTATACATCTTCCCAACAGGAACAATGTGGTCACCAACGACTATCTGATTGCCCTCTACACTCCTTATGTGTTTTGTAGCAACGGCAAAGGATTTATGAACTTGCAGAAAATCATCAACAGGTAACAGGGTGAGCAAGTTGGAAATTTTATCTCTGGTTATAATGGTCTCCTGCGTGGTGATCACTTTCGTGTAATTACCAGACGCTTCTATAAACAAGATGTCATCAACCGTCAGCTGGGTATGCTTTTTATCTCCGCGAAGGAATATCCGATGCTCTTTAGCCGGACCACTTTCACCACTACTTTGAGGTTTGTCATTGGTGCTTATGGCTTTGTTTACAGCTTTCAGAAAGCGCTCAAAACTGAAGGGCTTGAGTAAATAGTCTGCCACATTGAGATCATATCCCTCCAGAGCGAATTCACTGTAAGCAGTGGTAACGATCACTTTAGGAGGGGAGGTCAGCGTTTTCAAAAAGTCAAATCCCTTTAGTTTGGGCATATTTAGGTCAAGAAAAATCAGATCTACTTCATGCTCATTCAGATACTGTATGGCTTCCAGGGCATCATAACAATTCTTCTGCAGCTCAAGGTTTGGCAACATATCACAATAGCCCTTGATTATATCATGGGCGATGTGCTCATCATCTATGATTAGGTATTTGATCATCAGGACTTCAATGTTAATTGCGCTTTGTAAATGTCGTTTGATACGGAAAAAGACAGGGCATGCCTTTTTGGGTACACCAGCTCTAGTCTTCTTTTTAGGTTTTTCAAACCTATGCCTGCTTTCTTTGCCAGTTCGTCTGGATCAAAATTATTCTCAACCGAAAAGCTAACTTCGTTTTCGCCACCAATCAAATTAATTTGAACGTAAGCATTTTCTCTGAGATTTTCCACACCATGTTTAAAGGCATTTTCAAGCAGGATAATGAATAACAAAGGCATCACTTGAAAGCCTTCTTTTTGAAGGTGGTGATTTAACTTGATATCCGTTTCTTTATGGTATCTGGATTTGTGCAGCGCAACATAATTTTCAATGTACGCCAGCTCTTGTTCCAACGTAACCAACACTTTTTGACCATCATAAATGCTGTATCTCATCATGTCTGAAAGTGTGAGCACCATGCTTTTCGCTTTGGTTGTATCCTGGTCAATCAAGCCATACAGGTTATTGAGTGTGTTAAAAAAGAAGTGGGGGTTGACCTGAGTTTGTAAGTGTAATAACTCCATACTCTCTTTCTCTTTTTTCAGTTTTAGGGTAGACTTTATTTGTCCGAAGAGCCAGCGAGCGCTCCAATAAATTATCAAACACCAATATAGGAATGCCGTGAAAGAAAAATACGGTTCAATATCTTCCTCATTTTCCCAGAATATGAGGACAACCCCCATACCTATAGTAAATATCCAAAACCCATATTTCTTTAATTGGGGCTTACGTCTCTTTATCCATGAAATCATACACAATAGTAGCACTGTAATTTTCACTGGACAAAGAAGTTGACAAACAGCATTGTGCCGGTGACCAATTACCTCTCCAGTGTGATCAAGTCACTTCGTAACCATCAGGAATCTCTGTATCCCTACCTTTAGTGCGTTTGTCACATCTATTTAGACCTAATAATTCTTGCCAATATGTTTACGAAAAAGTAAACAATCACATGAGCAATTTGATCATTACCAACCTTTCAAAAACCTATTCGAACGGTGTGCAAGCACTCAATAACGTTTCACTGGAGATACGTACAGGTATGTTTGGGCTCTTAGGGCCAAATGGAGCAGGCAAATCCTCGCTTATGCGTACGATAGCCACCTTGCAAGAAGCAGATGGAGGCACTATCACGCTTGGTGATATCGATGTATTAAATCAAAAACATGAGGTGAGACAGCAGTTGGGCTACTTGCCTCAGGAGTTTGGTGTGTACCCAAAAGTTTCAGCAGAAGTGCTGCTCAATCATTTGGCCATACTAAAGGGAATCACACGCAAGTCGTACCGAAAAGAAGTGGTAAAGGCTTTATTGGATAAAACCAATTTGTACGAGGCGAGGAAGAAGAACCTGGGTGGCTATTCTGGAGGTATGAAACAGCGATTTGGTATCGCCCAGGCACTTCTTTCTGATCCTAAGTTGATTATCGTTGACGAACCTACCGCGGGGCTTGATCCGGCAGAAAGAAACAGGTTTTACAATTTGCTTTGCGAGCTAGGCGAAAACACGGTAGTCATACTTTCCACTCATATAGTAGATGATGTGAAAGAACTCTGCACCAATATGGCCATTATCAATCGGGGTAAAGTATTGCTTCAAGGCAACCCATTGAAAGCCATTGATCAACTGGCAGGGAAGGTCTATAGAAAGACCATTGAAAAGAGTGAATTGGAAGCATACCGCAAAGAGTATACGGTCATTGCTGATAAGCTATTGCTTGGCAAACCGATGATTCAAATCTTGAGCGAGCATGATCCCGGTGATGGGTTTCGCCCATTCGAAGCACAACTCGAAGATGTGTATTTCTCCCAGATTTTCGGGAACACTCCTTACCATAAATCAGCCTAACAAAGGGTTATCACAACTATCAAAAAAATCAGAATCAATCATGTGGTACGCAATATTCAAATTTGAAATACAATACCGAGCCAAGCGACTCGAAACATATATATACTTTATCATCCTTTTCTTGTTCTCAATCATTGCCGTAGACTTTTTTCTGCAAGGATCCTTAAACACTGCCAAAGCCAATGCTCCGCATGTCATCGCCAAAACTATGGCCATTGTTGCGGCAATCTTCATGATGTTATCATCTATGATCATGGGAGTGGCTGTTTTACGAGATTTTGCGCATCGCATAGAATCGATCTTGTTCGTAAAGCCGATTACCAAGGCAGCATACTTATCAGGTCGTTTTTTAGGCTCTTTTGCAGTACTCATTTTCATTTTTTGCGCACTTCCTCTGGGTATGATGCTCGGTGAGTTTGTGCCCTGGAGGGAGGATGCTGATCTGTTGGCCTTTAATTCATGGCATTATCTACAGCCATTCTTTTTAGTTGTATTGCCATCCTTATTTTTCGGTGGATCCGTCTTTTTTGTCAGTGGGGCACTGAGTAGAAAACTGATTGTTGTGTACACGCAAGGCATATTTTTTGTCGTGGTTTATATCCTCACATTGGTCATGAGCCGAGGACTGGACGATCAGTTTTTCGCTTCTTTATTAGATCCATTTTGTTTTACCACCATCGATGGATTAATCCAGTTTTGGACGCCTTTAGAGCGCAATACTAACTTGCTACCGATAGCAGGAGTTATGCTTTACAATCGACTGCTTTGGGTGTTGATAGGCGCTGTTGTGTTAGTCATCGGGTATTTCAGCTTTAGTTTCAACGTGGTTAAAAATGGCCTGTTCAAAAAGCATGCTAAGGAGACAAAGAACGCGGAGACAAGATCAACGGACATGATCTCGGTGGAAAGCTTGCCTAAATATGATGCAGAGTCAAGGGTTAATGTTTTGGCCAAGCAACTCATGCAAAGCACCATTTTTTACTTCAAGTCTATATTGAAAGAGACCTCTTTTTGGGCTATTGTCCTCTGTGCCATGATCATCATATTTGTGAACTCCATTAATCTGGGGACTACTTTTGGTGTGGATAGTTACCCCAGAACCTATTTGATTGTAGAAGAACTTCAAGAATTGTCTTTGATTTTTTTCTTTATCATTCTGGTATTCTTTTCCGGTGAGTTGATCTGGAAAGAAAGAGATGCAAAAGTGGACTTAATCTATGATGCGCTACCTACCAACGACTTTATCAACCTGGCGGGCAAGTTCTTCGGCTTGTTGCTCACTTATTTTGTCTTGATACTTGGGTTGATCTTATCAGGAGTACTCTTTCAGACTGTCAGCGGGTATTATCAATTCGAATTGGATGTCTACTTCATGGCCTTCTTTGTAGGAGTGTTTCCATTCTTGATGCTATTTAGTGTGGTCTCTTTTTTCTTTCAGGTCATTTCGAACCGTAAGTTTATGGGACACATTCTGGTCGTTACCTTTTTTCTGTTTACCATGATGTTAGAAGCATTTGGATATAGTCACGGCCTTTACAAATTTGGTGGAGATGCGCTGGCTACTTATTCCGATATGAATGGTTATGGACATTTCTTAACGTCATATAGCTGGGTCAAAGTGTATTGGATGGCTTTTGCGGTCATGCTATTCCTTGTTGCAGTTCTTTTTAGTGTTAGAGGTACCGAAACACGTCTGAAAACCAGATGGGCAATTGGCAAACTTCGCCTTACCAAACCCATAGTGAATCTAGGTCTGTTAGCCTTTGCTGTTTTTACGTTCTCAGGTGGCTATATTTTTTACAATATCAATGTGGTGAATGATTACTTCTCGCCATCATCTCAAGAAGCATACAGAGTCAATTATGAGAAAACCCTCAAGCAGTATGAATACATGGCCCAGCCCAAAATTGTTGATGTCATGCTTCAAGCAGAATTGTATCCCAGCGATAGAAATTATGAAGTGGAAGGTCATTTTATTCTTGAAAATACTCATAACGAGGCAATATCCATTATTCACGTTCAAAAGTTGATCGACTCTCAAATAGCGCTCAAAGAAATCCAATTTGAAGGTGGCGCATCAATGACCGATGAGCACGAGGATTTTGGCTACTACATGTATGAATTGAACAAGCCTTTGCTTCCAGGAGATTCTCTCAAGATGTCATTCACGCAGACCTTTACCACCTCAGGTTTTGTGGAGAGAGGGGCAAACACTCAAATCGTCAATAATGGAACATTCTACAATGTTGATCACTTCCCAACTTTTGGATATAACTCAAAATATGAATTGCGAGATAATGATGTTCGTGATGGTTATGGTTTAGAGCCAAGAAAAACAAGAGCCGATATCAATGACGCCAGAGAATTGGTGAATGCCAGAACCGGGGGAGACGGCTATGAAATTAATTTTGAAATAGTGATCGGCACAGATTCAAGTCAAGTGGCTTTAGCACCGGGTAAACTGCAAAAGACATGGACTGAGCAAGGTCGCAGCTACTTTCACTACAAGTCAGATAACCCCATGATCAATTTCTACTCGATCGTTTCCGCTGATTATGAAGTGATGAGGGATCAATGGCATCCGCATGACGAAACAGCGAAAGCCGTAGATTTGGAAATTTATTATCACAAAGGGCACGACTACAATCTGGATAGGATGATGAACGGAATGAAAAAATCATTCGACTATTTTGACACTCATTTCAGCCCATATCAATATCAGCAAATGCGCATCATGGAATTTCCGCGATATGCAGCTTATGCACAGTCTTTTCCCAATACAGTGCCTTATTCTGAGTCACTCGGGTTCATCATGGATATCGACGATGATGAGGATGTGGGTATGCCGTTTTTTATCACGGCTCATGAGCTGGCACATCAGTGGTGGGGACTACAAGTCATAGCTGCCAATGTGCAAGGGAGGTATATGCTGCTAGAATCATTGGCACAATACTCAGCATTGATGGTGATGAAGGAGGAGTTTCCGGCAGAAAAGGTGCATCAAATATTGAAAAATGAACAGGATCGTTATCTATTGGGAAGGGCAAATGAAGCGAATCGAGAGATGCCATTGTCACTGGTGGAAGGAAGCAAGTATATCCACTATGGTAAAGGCGCATTGAGTATGTATGCTTTTCAGGACTATGTATCTGAAGACAGTGTGAACATGGCTTTAAGAAGATTTATTAGCGACTGGAACGGGTTTGGCGGTAAGCTGCAAACAGACAGATATGCTACTACCAAGGACCTATTGGGCTACTTCAGTGAAGTGACACCAGACAGTCTGCAATATGTGATTGAGGATCTCTTCGAAACGATCACGCTTTATGAGAATGAGACTACAGCAGTGGATTATGAAGTAATAGCAGCCAATGAATTTAAAGTAGAACTTACTGTGGATGCGATTAAGTATCGCAGAGATAGCCTGGGAGTGGAGTCAGCCATTCAAATTAATGACTGGATAGATATAGGTGTATATGCAGAAGGGGAGGACGGAGAAGATGAATTGATCTATTTGGAAAAGCACAAGATCACGGATCAGATGACAAGTTTAGAAATAGTGGTCAATCAAAAACCCACGAAAGCAGGTATTGATCCATTACATAAGCTCATAGACAGAAACAGAAAGGATAATATCAAGGAGTTTGAGTTCTTGTAGCGGTATTAGAAGTATATGGGTAGCTAGAAAGCAGTTAAAAAATGATAGTGCAATAGTCTGAGATCTATTTTGGTGACACTACTTCTGATACTCTATTTCAAGAATTTTCCATACAAAATCACCCATTTTGGTTTTAACTATAGCCTCATCTCCAACAGTTTTATTGAGAAGCGATTTAGCCATAGGGGAGTCCATAGAGATATAATTTTTATTACCGATGAGCTCTTCGTAACCCACAATTCGAAAACGATTTTGAAGGCCTTTCTCTTCGTTTTTAATTTCTACCCATGCACCAAACATCACTTTTCCTTCTTGATTGGGGTGGTAGTCAACAACTTTTAAGTTGTCAATACAGTCACACAGGTAGCGAATGCGATTATCAATTTCTCGGAGACGTTTTTTGTTGTAATGGTAGTCGGCATTTTCTGAGCGATCTCCCAAACTTGCGGCCCATGTAACCTTAGCGGTTACGTCGGGACGTTCCACTCGCCACAAGTGATCATGTTCTTCCTTTAATTTTTGCAGGCCTTCGGAAGTAATCATTTGCGTGCGGATGATTTTTGGAAGTGTTGATTCTGGAATTTTCCGCCTCATAATCAATGATCTTGTTTTGAAAACGTTCGCAAGTTAATATAATGATGGATAGTTTATCTGCGCAGAACAATCAATAGTATCACCAGGTGTGCCGGTCAGTCCCGATGGCTATCTGGAGGAGAGGGAATGGTAAACCGAAGGTTCATGAACCCCTTAAGAAATAGACAAATAGTGAATAAATGTGTGCGGATTAAATGGCAACACCAATTATTCATAATGCGTCCACATTCGAATTATTTTTACAATTTTTTCCTCATCGAGAACCTGATAAACTATTCGATGTTGAATATTTATTCTGCGCGAATATGCTCCTAATAAATCTCCTTGTAATTTCTCAAAAGGAGGATATTCTTGGAATGGGTCTTTTTCTAGAATCACCAGTAGATTCTGTACTTTAGGTTTTAGTCCGGACGAAGATATTTTCTTTGCATCTTTTTGAGCCTGCTTTGTATAAACCAGTGTGTAGTCACTCACCAGTCTAGTTCCTTTGAAGTGTCAGATATGGGAGTGTTCATACCATCAACAATAGATTCTCGCATTCCGGGTATTGAAGTCAAATACAAAGTTTCTTGTATGTTACGCCAATCTTCTTCACTGACTAAAACAGCATTGTTCTTTTTTCCAGTGATTTGAATTGGTTCATGCGTCTCATTGGCCTGTTCCACTAATTTGTAGATGTTTTTTCTAGCGTCAGTTATTGTTAATGTTTTCATGTAACAAACGTACGTAATTGCGGACGTTAATCCAATTGTAAATCGCTGAGAATGGCCTATTATATATCTGATCTTATCACTAACCGCTCACGTGTAAATGCTCGCTGTGCTCGTATTGCGGTAAATCATTGGTATTGTTACCGAAACGTCGGACCGATAATGTCCTGGGTTATCACCAGGCGTGCCGGTTAATCCTGATAGCTGTCGGGACGGCTTGAGTGGGATCGAGTGTTAAGAATCTGTCCAATGGACAAATTTAACGGGAGGCCAGCCTGTTGGGTGCTCCGAACACACAGCGCCAATCAAATTCATCACAACAGACTTATACTTCGACAAGCTCAGCATGACAGTCTGTTTAGTTGTTCGTCTAATGGGTAGGGCTTGACAACTTTTGTACTCACTCCAGAAAAGATTGATTGAAGACACCAATGCAATTGAGATCATTTCCAAGGTGGAATGCTACTGTGTAACTTACGGACGCAAAGTCATAATTATTCATTCAATCAATGTTTAGCATTATATGGCATTAGACGTACTACAAGCAGCAGAAACGATTGAGACACTCGAAAACTTCCTGATCAAGCGCAGGCCACCAGAGCATATCCGACAGGAGTTGGATTTGGCCTATAGGATCGAGGGGCAGAGTGTGATCCTCTTTAACATCCGGCCACACTGGCAAAACAAGGAAGTAACCGCAGAAGAGATGTTGGCCAAGACCACCTGGGTGCACACGCAAAAAGTATGGAAGGTCTTCTGGATGCGTGGCGACCTGAAATGGCATGGGTACGAACCACAATTAGAGGTGAAAACCATTGATCAGTTTTTGAAATTGGTTGATGAGGATGCATATGGATGCTTTTGGGGTTAAATTGAAGCACGCGAACCTTTAGATATTACGAGCAGGCTCTGGATGGCCGTGATTTGCCATAACATAAGATCGGAAGCGTTATCGAACTTCTTCGTTCCTTCGAGAGCCTCAGGATGACTCATCAGTGTCGATAATTGATTGTATCGATAGCCGCGCGCGTGTAAATACTCGCTGTGCTCGTAGGCAGCAAATCCATAGTAATGTTACCGAAACGTCGGACCGATAATGTCCTGCGTTATCACCAGGTGTGCCGGTTAATCCCGATAGTTATCGGAAGGGATTAATAGTTTAGGGACGGACGGCCAGTCATGGCCTCTAACATCAATTAAAAACGTACTCATTATTTCTTGGCAGGAACGAGTACTCTTTTGACATCCCGATAGTTATCGGGATTGGCAGGAGTAAGGGGAAGTGGGAATGGCAAACCGAAGGTTTATGAACCCCTTAAGAAATAGACAAATAGTGAATAAATGTGTGCGGTATTAATAGTCAATATTATTACACTCTTCAATTATTTTAGTAGAGCACATACTGAGTTATATATTTGATTTTCTCGAAATTTTCATTACTTTTGTATCGTTCAGTAGAACGTATACTTAATTATAAATGAATAAAAAGCTTCACGAAATAGCAGTTTTAACCTCAGGCGTCTACGCAAAACCTGATTACTCTCCGGATACTTTGTATCTCCAATCTGTACATTTTGATGAATTTGGGCAGTTAGAGCCACTTTTAAAGCCGCAGCTCAATGTAAATGGCAAGACTACCAAACACATACTGCAAGAAGGAGACATTCTGTTTGCAGCTAAAGGTACTAACAACTTTGGTGTCGTATACCAAGAAACGTTTGGCAAAGCAGTAGCTTCATCATCTTTTATAGTGGTGAGAATAAAACAAGAAACACAGAATGAAATTCTTCCCGCGTATTTAGCGTGGTTTCTTTCAAATACCCCTTCGATAAGAGATTTTCACAGAAAGCAGTTAGGAACTACCATCCCTTCCATATCCATTAAAAAGCTTTCTGAAATTGAGGTTCAGATTCCAACTATTGATAAACAACAATTGATAAACAACATTCAGCAATTAAGAAATAAACAAAAGGATTTGACGCAACAGCTAGAAGAAGCCAGAGAAAGCCAGATTCAGCAACTTTTGATCAACGCATTAAACGAATAATATGAGCACATCTTCCAGTCGGGATAAAATCACTCAAAAGGACATCAACAATATCGTATGGAAAGCATGCGATACATTCCGTGGTGTCATTGATCCTTCTCAGTACAAGGATTACATCCTCACCATGCTTTTTATAAAGTACGTAAGTGATGTTCATAAAGAGAAGTTTAATCAGTATTTGAAAAAGTACGATGGTAACACGGAACGAGCAGAGCGTGCCATGCGACACGAACGGTTTGTGGTGCCTGAATCCAGTAGTTTCTCTTATCTCTATGAACACAGGGCTGAAAACAATATTGGTGATTTAATTAACATTGGTTTGGCTGATCTTCAAGAAGCCAATAGAGAGAAACTGGGCGGAGAAGATGGTTCTGGTATTTTCAGAAACATTGATTTCAATAGCAGCAATCTTGGAGATGTAAAAGACAAAAACGTACGCCTTAGAAATCTGCTCATTGATTTCTCGGATGAAAGATTGGATTTGACTTCTGAACACTTAGCAGGAGGGGATGTGATTGGAGATGCATATGAATTCCTTATCTCGCACTTTGCTTCAGATGCGGGAAAAAAAGCGGGTGAGTTTTATACACCTGGACAAGTATCTACGCTGATTGCTCGATTGACCAAATCAAAGCCAGGGGCAAGAATCTGCGATCCAACATGTGGATCTGCATCTCTGCTCATTAAAGCAGGAAAGGAAGTAGGCTCTGACAATTTCTCATTATATGGGCAGGAAGCCAATGGAAGCACTTGGGCATTGGCCGTGATGAATATGTTTCTGCATGGGTTTGATGAAGCTACGATTCGTTGGGGTGACACTATTCGCAATCCAAAACTGAAGGAAGGGGATGCCTTGATGAAGTTTGATACAGTAGTAGCAAATCCGCCCTTCAGCTTGGACAAATGGGGAAAGACTGAGGATGATAAAGAAAAGGAACGATCAAGTTCCAGTTATGATCCCGAGACTGATCCATACAACCGTTTCTGGAGAGGTATTCCACCAAAGAGTAAAGGTGATTGGGCATTTATCAGCCACATGATCGAAACCACTTATGAAGGTTCTGGGAAAGTAGGTGTGGTGGTTCCTCATGGCGTATTGTTCCGTGGGGCTTCAGAGGGGAAAATAAGACAAAAAACTATTGAAGAGAACTTATTAGAAGTTGTGATCGGTTTACCAGCCAACCTATTCTTTGGCACTGGCATTCCAGCTGCCATTCTCATTTTCAATAGAGGGAAGAAAGAGAATAAAAATGTACTCTTCATAGATGCGAGCCAGCGATACGAGGCAGGAAAAAACCAAAACGTACTCCGTGAGCAAGACTTGAATGACATAGTCAGTACCTACCGAAAATTCAACGCAGGTGAACTAGGTGTAGGAGTTGCGGAAGAAAAATACAGCTATGTAGCAACTCCTGATGAAATAGAGGAAAACGAATACAATCTCAACATCCCTCGCTATGTAGACACCTTTGAAGAAGAAGCTGAAATCAATGTAGAAGAAGTACAAAAGAAAATTGAAGGTTTAGAAAAGGAACTGGCTGAAGTACAGGAAGAAATGAATGGATACTTAAAGGAATTAGGACTTTAAGATGGAAGTAGTACAAGAAGAAATACGTCCAGGTTATAAGATGACCAAATTGGGTTGGTTTCCTGAAGATTGGGATATATCAAGACTATCCGCTTTGGGAATCTGGAAGGGAGGTGGAACACCTTCTAAAGCAAATTCATCATTTTGGGATAATGGCACTATTCCTTGGGCATCATCACGCGATATAAAGGGGGTTATTTTGAAAAATACCACCTATTTAATCACTGAAAATGCAATTAAGGAGTCCTCTGCAAATTCGATTCCGGCAGGTAATTTACTAATGGTTACACGGAGTGGAATATTACAACATACATTCCCTATTGCCAAGAACTTGTTTGATGTCGCCATTAATCAAGACATTAAAGCATTAATCCTAAATAAAAAGTTTGAAGTTGATTTTATACAGGGTGTATTGATTCATCGAAATGGTCATATATTAAAAACATGTTCCAAAGTTGGAACAACAGTCGAGAGCATTGAATATAGTTGGTTAAAAGATTATCAAATACCTGTTCCTAAATTACCTGAACAAAAAGCCATCGCCCAAGTCCTCTCCACCTGGGATAAAGCCATCGAAAACCTCACCCAACTCATCGCTGAAAAGCAGCAAAAGAAAAAAGCCCTGATGCAGCAGTTGCTGACAGGGAAGAAGCGGTTTCCTGGATTTGATGGGGAGTGGAAGGAGGTGAAGCTCGGGGATGTTTTTGAAAGAATACGTGAAACAGGAGAGGATATTGATGATAAATCTGAGGCTTACACAATTTCATCAAAACTCGGTTTCGTGACACAACATCAAAAATTTGATAGGGTAATAGCCGGAAGTAGCCTAAAGAAATACACTTTGATAAGGAGAGACGAGTTTTCTTATAATAAGGGTAACTCGAAAACATTTCCCTACGGTTGCATTTTTAAGTTTGAACAAGATCATGGTTTGATACCATTTGTTTACATCAGTTTTCGATCGACAGGTGAAGTATCGATAGACTTCTATAAGCATTATTTCTTTTTTGGGATGTTAGAGCGTCAACTTAAAAAAATTATCACTTCTGGGGCGAGAGGTGATGGGTTACTAAATGTAAATCCAGATTCTTTTTTCAAACTGATGATCGATTTACCGCCAGTCGAAGAACAACAAAAAATAGCTGAAGTACTAAACGCAGCTACAAAAGAAATAGAACTCCTCAATCAAAAACTGGATGCTTTGAAAGACCAGAAAAAGGGCCTGATGCAGCAGTTATTAACGGGGAAGAAGAGGTTAAAAATTTAAGTGTATGTCTAAAAAGGTAGGTCGAAACGATAAGTGTCCTTGCGGAAGCGGAAAGAAGTACAAGAGGTGTTGTATTAACAGTGGCAAGTTTAGCAATGCTCAAAAATCTACATCTAGCGCCATGACCTTAAATAAAAGCCTAAACAGATATGAGTCTAGCACCAAGCATTTATATCCAAGTATAGACCATACGCCAGACAAAGTGTATAGTCATGATGCAAAGGCTGTCAAGGGAATGATAAAATGCAGATTGATTCACACTGAAGCTAATTCAATCATTTTACCCGATTATATATTTTACGACACAGGGTGGATTCAACCTTTGAATTTTACCGCACCCCTGATTTCAAAACTAGATGAGAAGACAATCGTAACCGACTTCTCTATCGGGATTCAAAATGGAATCACTATTAAACTGAGATACTTCAATTCTGGTTATATCAAGTCGTATCCCGATAAATCTCAACTATTTGAATGTGAAATATATGGGCCGGAAGATCTAGCTGATTATCTGTCAGGTGACTTTATCGAAGAGAATAATCAAATACTCCTAAAGCAATATCACCACACGAATCAAAAGGGTCATGATGGCATACTGGGAAGCAAAAGTCTATGGTCTTCAGTTTGGAATTACAAAGGCAACAAGGAAGTTGTAAATCACAGTTTTGTCTACTTTACTCATATCCCCCAGATTAAGTTTGACAGTGACCTCATGACGGTCGCAATGGCTGCAGATGGAAACCTACATTATACTGTAGATTCTTTCATACCACCAGTAAACATGAGCAAAAACCAACTGGAGAAATTCAAGGACTCCATTTATACCGCTGAGGTATATAAAGCAACCGCTGGAGTACGTGACAAAACACTTGAGTTTTATGTCCCCGTGAATCTCATAGATGCTAAACATATTTACAAGCATGCCCAGCACACGGTGTTCTATGAAATATGTTTCCCATATATACATCGCATTCGAATGGCCCCCAAAAGTGTCTTGCACTTTAATGCTGAAATGAGAGTTGAACCAGAATCAAACACGATTAGTGGTGAATATTTGATTGTGGGGGATGCAACAACTAAGGATGGTTTAGCCGCACCATTCGAAGAAGAGGAAACCAAGTTTGTCTTCAAATTTGAAGATTGCGAGGATAGTCCACTACCAGAATTCTGGATAGAAAAATCCAATCAAGATCATTTTAGCAACAAGGAAATAGAATTGATGGATATTAAAGAGGTAGAAGATAATCCGGCAAAAATTAAAAGCATTTAGCATGAAATTACTTCCAATAGACATAGACCTTGATACAAAAGCTATTTTGAAAAAAGTAGTAGGAGCAAGAGCTGCTCTTGCAGAAATGAAGGGCGTTGCAGCCAGCATCCCCAATGAGAGCATTTTAGTAAATACCCTTGCCCTTCAGGAAGCAAAGGACAGTTCTGCCATCGAAAACATCATTACCACTCAAGATGAATTGTATCAGGCAGATGTTGTTGCTAATAAGTTCAAGACTTTGGCATCTAAAGAAGTTCATCTTTATGCGGAAGCGTTAAAAAAAGGATATGAGACGGTTAAGGTGGCCAACCTTCTGACCCAGAATAATATCCGCCAAATTCAGGCTACTATTGAAGAAAATGATGCGGGTTATCGTAAGCTTCCAGGTACAGCTCTAAAAAATGAGCAAACGGGAAAAGTAGTTTATACACCACCACAAGACCCAAAAGAGATCGAAGATTTGATGAGCAATTTGGAGGGTTTTATGAATTCACCGGATTGGTCTGATTGGGATCCACTGGTAAAAATGGCCGTGATTCATCATCAATTCGAAAGTATTCACCCTTTCTATGATGGTAATGGTAGGACAGGAAGGATCATTAACATCCTCTACCTGGTGAAAGAAGGCTTGTTGAACATGCCTATACTGTATTTGAGTAGATACATCAATCAAAATAAGGCAGACTACTACCGCTTACTTCAAAAGACAAGAAATGAAGATAGTTGGGAAGAATGGGTGTTGTTCATTTTAGAAGGAGTGGAACAAACTGCAACGCAGACGATTGAATTGATAAAGAATATTAAAGCATTAATGCAGGAGCATAAAAAGCAAATGCGTATTGAATTACCCAAAATCTATAGCCAAGATTTATTGAATAACATTTTTAGACATCCTTATACAAAGATTGATTTTGTGATGACAGATCTAGCGGTATCTAGAATTACTGCAACAAGATACTTGGATGAACTTGCTACACTTAGAATACTTCATAAAGAGAAAATAGGTAGAGATAACTACTATATCAATAAAGCACTATTTGAGCTTTTAACTAATGTAGGGCAATAGATATGTATAGGAAAACATGCTTTGTTATACATGTCGTTAATACATGTATAGGAATTAAAAGATTAGTAGAAGATATACTAGAATGCGATATGGTAGATTAAGAAAGAACCGATTGTGTAATATGTATAGATAATAGCTATTTACTATATATGTTTTTATGATATGTATAGGAATTAAAATAGTAGTAGAGGTTATACTAAAACAGTATTAGATGAAATAAGGTGTACATATATAGTAGAGGGTAGGATGTACATAAAAGTTAAGTAGATCATGTACTAGATGATAAAGATGAACTAGTAAAACAAGAAGAACGATGTACATAAACAGTAGATCATGTACAAAAGAAGAAACAAAAACACCTTGTAGATAGAATAGAAGTAGATAGTGTTTATGATCTAGATATACAGAAATAGAAAGTAGGTGCAGCGAATGCAGTTAGAGTGATTAAGATAAGCATGTACATAAAAGAAGGTTGATGTACATAAAAACAAAAACAATAAAAAATAAATAGAGATGGACACACCATCATTTAAAGAAGATCATATCAGTCAAATACCAGCTTTGCAAGTACTGCAAAACCTGGGTTATAGTTATTTGACCCCTGAAGAAGCCATGGTTTCTCGAGGTAATAAAACTACGAATGTCATTTTAGAAGATATTCTTCGAAAGCAGTTGAAAGAAATTAACTCTATTCGAGTAAGTTCTTCCAAAACTTCTGTTTTCAGTGATAGCAATATAGAAGCTGGTATTCAAGCACTTCAAAGTCCTCCGATGCAGGAAGGCTACATATCAGCCAGTGAGTCAGTTTACAACCTGCTCACATTAGGAAAATCTTTAGAGCAAAGCATAGACGGAGATAAAAAGAGCTTTACACTTCAATACATAGATTGGCAACATCCGGAGCGAAATGTATTCCATGTTTGTGAGGAATACAGCACCATGCGCAGTACAACTAAGGATCACTATCGTCCTGATATTGTGCTATTTATCAATGGTATTCCCATCACAATCATTGAGTGCAAGCGGCCTGATATGAAAGAGCCTATCAAACAGGCTATTTCACAACATCTCCGCAATCAGCAAGAAGATGGCATACGTAGCTTGTATGTTTATGCTCAAACGATTTTGAGTATCGCAACAGATCAAGCTTCCTATGCGACAAATGGAACACCTGAGAAATTCTGGTCGCAATGGACGGAAAAATTTGAATCTGAAAAAGAAGAAACAACATATCAGAACCGATTAGTTGAGTTAAGGAATACAAAACTGAGCCTAGACCAAAAAGAAAAGCTATTCGGAGATCGATTTCGATATATAAGAAAGCATTTTGATGCCATAGAGCAAGAATCTGTACTTCCGACAAAACAGGATGAGTATTTGCTAAGTCTATGCGAACCAACAAGACTTTTGGAGCTGATTTTCAGCTTTATTCTATATGATGATGGAGCAAAGAAGGTGGCACGCTACCAGCAGTTTTTCGCTATTAAGAAAACCGCAGAACGAATTCAGACCATTGAACAGGGAAGAAGAAAAGGAGGGGTTATCTGGCACACACAAGGAAGTGGTAAATCGCTAACTATGGTGATGCTGGCACAAGCGATTGCGATGAGTAAGGATATACTGAATCCTAAAATTATTCTTGTAACTGATCGAACTGACTTAGATAATCAAATAACAGGTACGTTCCGCAAATGCGGAAAGTTTGTCGAAAATGCATCAACAGGTCAACGTTTGGTTGAATTGCTGGAAAGTAAAGGGGATGCAGTGGTAACTACAATCATCAACAAGTTTGAACCAGCCGTTCGAAAGATCAAAAAGCCGCTCGAATCAAACGACATATTTGTTCTGGTAGATGAAGGTCACAGAACTCAGCACGGTACATTCAATATTGAAATGCAAAAGACCTTACCTAATGCTTGTTTCATAGCATTAACAGGAACTCCGCTATTCAACAAAGACAAGAGTACAGCCGCTAAGTTTGGAGGCATTATTGATTCCTACACGGTTGACCAGGCAGTTGCAGACAAAGCAGTTGTTCCATTGCTTTATGAAGGTCGCCATGCGATTCAAAATGTCAATGAAGGACCTATTGACACCTATTTTTCAATGGTTTCTGAGCCATTGAATGACTATGAAAAAGCAGATCTTAAAAAGAAATTCAGCAGAGCTGATCAGCTCAATATCGCAGATCAAAAGATATATGCTATTTGTTGGGATATCAGTCGCCACTACCGTGATAACTGGCAAGGGTCAACTCCTTTCAAAGGTCAATTAGTTTGTCAAAGTAAAGAGGCAGCTATTAGATACAAGCAATATCTTGATGAAATTGGCTTGGTCAGCACAGATGTGTTGATTTCTCCACCAGATGATAGGGAAGGGGAAGACAGTGCCTACACCGAGACCACCGATAAGGTCAAGGCTTTTTGGAAAAGCAAAATGGACGAACATGGCAATTCTAAAAAGTATGAGAAGAATGTCATTAGTAGATTTAAAAATCAGACCGACCCTGAAATCATTATTGTTGTCGATAAGCTGCTGACTGGATTTGATGAACCAAAGAACACGGTACTGTACTTAACCAGAAACCTGAAGGGTCATAAGTTGCTTCAAGCGATTGCACGCGTAAATCGAATCTATCCTGATAAAGAGTTCGGATATATCATTGACTACTATGGAGTTATTGAGGCTTTAGATAATGCACTAGTCTTATACTCATCGTTTGAAGAGTTTGACGAAGAAGACCTACAAGGAACGCTAACGAATATTACAGAAGAGATAGCCAAACTGCCTCAAAAGCATTCCGAGCTATGGGATATCTTCAAAGAAATTCATAATAAACGTGATGCTGAGGCATACGCTCAATTACTACGTGATGAGGCCATTAGGGCATTATTTTATGACAAATTAGCCTCATTTGCTAAGTCTTTTAAACTCGCACTATCATCTATTGACTTTCATAAATCAACAGAAAGTGAAACGATAGATCGCTACAAAGAAGATTTGTCGATGTTTATGAAATTAAGGATGGCTGTCATTGAGCGGTATTCTGATAAAGTAGATTTCAAGCAATACGAAGGACAAATTCAAAAGTTGATTGATACACATATTCAGACTGATGAAGTGAGAGTAATCACTGATTTAGTGAACATATTTGACAAAGATAAATTTCAAGATGAAGTAGAGAAAACTACAGGTAAAGCAGCAAAAGCTGATAAAATAGCCTCCAGGACATCAAAACACATTTCAGAAAAAATGGATGAAGATCCGGCTTTCTACAAGAAATTTTCTGAAATGCTAAAGACTGCCATTAAGGACTATGTTGATAGAAGAATAACAGAAGCACAATATCTAAATAAGGTTCAGGAGATCATGAATTCTGTATTATCACATACAGACTCAGAAATGCCAGAAAGTCTTAGAGATAAGGAAGTTGCGCAAGCATTTTACGGACTAAACATGGAGTTTCTAACAGAGAAAATCCAAGATGCGGTAATTAGGAAGGAAATATCTATTGAATCCGCTATTCAGATTGACGATTTGATCCAAGCGGCAGTTTTTGATAATGGGAACCCAATTATAGATTGGCCTCATAAATCTAATATCACGGGTAAACTTCAGATTGAAATTGGTGACTATCTTATTGATGAAGTGAGAGATAAATACAACGTTAGCCTCTCATTTGGCGAAATGGATGACATAGCAAATAGATGTATTGAAGTAGCTAAAATTAGATACAAAGGATGATTAATAGCATTCAATTTGGATCAAAAAGAATAGAATATCAATTGCTGTATTCGTCTAGGAAGACACTTGGAATTACTGTTACACCTGAGATGCAGGTAATCGTAAAAGCACCTGAAAATACTTCACATGAAAGGGTAGAAGAGAAGGTCAGAAAACGCGCTGCTTGGATTATAAAACAACAGAGTTATTTCCTTTCCTTTCACCCAAAAACACCAGCTAGAAAGTATGTGAATGGAGAAACCCATTTATATCTAGGAAGACAATACAGATTAAACATCACAATTGGTTCTAAGGAGTCTGTAAAGTACAAAGGTAAGTTTATTGAAGTCGTAGCTAAGGCTGAAAATCGTGTCAAGGATTTAGTCAATTTATGGTATCGAGATCATGCAAAACGCAAATTTCCAGAAATAGCAAAACCGCTAATTGAAGGATTTAAAAAACACAAAGTAAAACCTTCAGGACTGTATATTCAGGACATGCCTAAGCGTTGGGGAAGTTGCACGCCAAAGGGAAAAATCATACTAAACCCTGAGTTGATTAAAGCTCCAAGAGCGTGCATCGAATATGTGATCATTCATGAGTTATGTCACTTAATACATCACGATCATACTCAGAAATTCTTTGATTTACAGACCAAACAAATGCCTGATTGGATTAAATGGAAGGATCGTCTAGAAAAGATTATGGTGTAATGTTAGATCGAACTTTTAAAGAACTAGAGCACAATGCTGAGGGATTCAAAATCACCCTAACAGGTGGAGAATTGTCAAAAGGTTATAAGCCAGATGTTGTACTAATGTCTCAGGATGGATATATCATTCTTGAGAGTGAGCATTCAACTAGCAGAAAGCTCTGTATTGGAGCATTAATTAAGGCAGCAAAACTTTTAACTGGTGATAGAAAGGGTTATTTAGTAATTGTATTGAGAGAAGCCGAAAATACAACTGCTAAACAGATAGCTAAACATTTAGCTGAATACCTAAATTGGATAAGGCCATTATCCAATGTGATTGACGTTTATGTAATTTCAGATGAAAACTATTGTGCTGAGAATAATGTGCCTATAAAGCTATTAGGAAATCAGTTTTTGAAAGCTTCATATAAAGTCTAATAATATTATGTTAAGTAGAATTTAATCTACGTCTAGGCGGGTTGGCAAGGCAAAATACCGAGGGTGCGGTGGTCCCGATAGCCATCGGGAGTGTGTTGGAAGTGATTATTTTGTTCGGCCGGCTAGGCCTAGATTTTTTGCCGAATCGTCAGACCGTTACTTTTTCACCGAAACGCCGGCCCGGCAATGAAAAAAGTAAAAGCCCAGCTTGTAGGGCTAGATGAACACCTGACACGGACTGTCTGATACTTCGAGAGCCTCAGTATGACATTCCATTTCGATCTGTAAAGCTTTAAGGAGATTCTCACGTCGTTATCAGCCGTTGGCTTGATAACTCCTCAGAATGACGGCACGGGTTGGATAAGGCGCAGAAAACAAAGCGATGGACAGCAAGACTAGCCGTCCGCGTGTTCTACAGGCAACCCCGATAGCTATCGAGGCTAACGCCTGAGAATCGCGTATTTGAAAACAAGTCGTACAATTCTCCGAATACTGAAATTTTGAACGATGTATATTGGCTGGAGAACTTTTGCTTTGGGCTGACAATTCCGCCAGAGCGGAAAAGAGCGATGGGAAAACTATCGGCACGCGTAGTGTAATGGCCGTTTGGTCTGCGCGACCCGGTCAGGGAACGGCCGAGCGATGGTCCCGATAGCTATCGGGAGTGCGCTGGCCTGAGCGGCTCAGATGCGTCTGACCGCCGAAACGTCGGACCGGTTAATATAACGTCTAATTATATAACACCTCAGCTAGAAGCACAATCTAAAAACTTAAACTTTAGAAGCACTACACGTCAATACTCGCCGGCCTTGATGCCGGCTTAGCATAATATAGAAATCTATCAAGAGTTGAGAGACCGAATTCTTGAATTAGACGATCTGGAAATGGTTCCTGTTAAACAGTACATTGGGTTTAAACTTCAAAAGCGTGTAGTCACTGATTTAGAAATTCAAAGGAAACAGCTCAAAGTCAGAATAAACCTCAAGAAAGGACAATTGGATGACCCGAAAGGTGTTTTTAGAGATGTTGCAGATGTTGGTCATTGGGGTATAGGTGATTATGAAGCGGCTATAGGACCAAATGATGATCTTGATTATTTAATGAGTTTGATCAAACAGAGTTACAAATTTCATATTGGCTAATCCATTAGCCACTAACTTAAATTAAGAATGACCAAAAAACTCCCTAAAAAGGGAGCTTAGAAATGCCAATCTCATAGCGCATAAGGCGAAAGGCATAAACAAACAAGCCATGATACCAGCGACACCAAATTCGAAAAGAAGGCTGGGGGTGAACCACCACATAAAGCCAACCACGAAGAAACCAGAAGCGAAAACGCCTGTGAACGATGTAACGAACATTCATAATAAATAAGATTAAAGTGAAACCCCGGTAACCGCACCAGGGAAAGCGGCTTCACACGGAAGGTCTGAAGCAAATGCAAGGGACAAGGCTGGTTTTACGGTGTGTTGGGGTTTGAGCGTTGGCTAAATAAGCCTTGATTCATTTTACCCTTGGCATTTCCTGAAGAGCAACCGGAACTTTGCTGTTCACTGTGGGGAATAAACTAATCGAAATCCAGAAGCATAAATATTATGTTAAGTAGAAATTGATTCTACGTTCTGGAGGGCTGGCAAGGCAAAATACCGAGGGTGCGGAGGATCGTGCGTTGGCAGTGATTATTTTGCCTAGATTTTTGCATCCTTTTCATCAATGGAAAAGGATGAGCCCAGCGGCTAGAGCGATTAGGCGAACACAGACTAGGCGTCCCCGATAAAAGTCAGATGACCTGTGAGCTATTCAGATTCTGCTAAGAACTTTAAAGAGATTCCGGACATCCGCTGCGCTACTTCCGGAATGACTACTAGAGGTGAGCTGTGCCACAACAGAGCGTTGGGTTAAGCAAGTGTATCGCAGGCAATTATCTAAACGTCTGACAATCGTGTAGATGAATTAGTCCTGTACAAATGATCGAATATCGTGAAATAGAACATCACAATTGCCTGAGATTCTCTTGCTGTTGAATGGCCAATATCCAGCCTTAGCTGGAAGCGGGTTGGGAGAAAACTGTTAAAGGGCGTTCGGGCAGGGCAAGCCGTGCGCAAGATCTGCGCGCTGGCCGAGCGGCTATTTAACATGAACGCTAATTATATAACAATTCCGGCCATAGCCGGAAAAAAAACAAACAACAGAAACGTGAGCGTCAATGTCCAGCTTTGCTGGTTAATATAATATGAATTATATCCAACAAAGATTTTGAAGCACTGCACGACAACTCTAAAGAGATTGTAAATCCGTAGATACACGTCAAACCATAAAAAGCATACTTTGTTATATAATTTATATTATGTTAAGTAAAGTTCTTCTTGTAGTGTGGTTCTAACTTTACTGATAACCTGGTTCTCTCCTTTAGCGAGCCTGGCTTCTGTGTGTCGGGCATAAAAAAAGACCGTACAATATGCACGGCCTTTTCTTTGTGATGTCGATGTTTTTTTTAATCAGGTAGCTTTTCTGTTGCCTCCTGGATTTTCTCAGCCTCATCGTAGCGCTCAAGTCTGTTGTAGATATACGCTAGCGTTTCTCCCACTTGTTTATCAGTGTTACGAATTTCCCACAGCTTTTCCCACTGTGGCAAGGCGTCACCATATTTTACTTTGATTATGGGCTTTAGCTCTCTGGCTTTCTTCTGATCAGCTTTGCTGATACCCAGGTTTGTGTACTCCTTAAAAACTTCATTCGCTCTGTTGAGCAGAATAACACCTTTGTTGAAGTTAGACTCAAAGTGATTCGGATCTACTTCCAAAGCCTGGTTGTATGCTTCCATAGCTTTGTCTTCCTGGTCCAGCTCCTCATACATAGCCGCGAGTGTAAAGATCAGGTTGGTGTTGTCCGGCTCATCGGCAATGGCTGCTTCAAGATTGTTTTTAGCTTCTTCTACTTGATCCAGTTTAATGAGCAAGTTGATTTCATTCTTAGCAAGATCTGAATTTAGCGGATAAACTTCCCGTCCTCTTCTTACAGCTGCCAATGCTGCTTCGCTATCTTCTTTCACAGTACTTTGGATACTAACCAAATTTAAGAACATATCAAGCGACTTTGCACCAGCGTCGATAGCATCAGAGTATCCTTTTACTGCAGCGTCCCACAGTTCACCATTGTGAGCTGCATAAGCAGCATTTTTGAAGGAGTTGGTATCACCTGCTTTTACCTGTGCTGATTTATAAAATTGATCTACAGCAGTTTGAAATTCCTGTGCTTCAAACGCTTCTATTGCAGTATTGAAATAGTAAGAATAGTAAGTATCCTCTTGCTGCGACTGTGAAACCGGCAGACCCAAATCATTTGTGATAAAATACTCCTTATCAGGGTCGCCCAGCTCATTTGCTTTGGCAAATGCCGCAACAGCTTCTTCTAGCGCATTGTCACTCAAAGCTGCTTTTTCTGCATTTGAAGTGGTATCAATGGTAGCATAAATCAAAGCTCTGTAGTACCATGTTTTGCCATTATCCTTGATTTTCTCAAATTCGACGGCATCATCAATAATGGCTTTGGCTTCTGCCAAATCGCCTTTTTCTCTTAAGGAATTCGCTTTATTGATCTTTGGTTTCTTTTGGCTAAAGCCCGCAATACTAATTGCCAGTATTGCTGTCAATAATATTGATCTTTTCATAATTAGTCAGTCTATATAAATA
This sequence comes from Cyclobacteriaceae bacterium, assembly GCA_039944535.1. Taxonomy (GTDB): domain Bacteria; phylum Bacteroidota; class Bacteroidia; order Cytophagales; family Cyclobacteriaceae; genus JAMZMI01. The sequence goes on along the minus strand of JBDUYP010000004.1, from coordinate 163,784 downwards.
ATTCTTTTTATTGGGTTTACTTCAATTAATCCTGTGATTCTTCCGTATTGGTTGCATCACTCTGTCCTTCATCGGCACCTCCGTTTTCAATTTCCGGATCTTCTTCCTCTCCTTCAATTTTGGTAATGCTGGCTACAGCAGAGATTTCATCGTTTTCGTTCAATCTGATCAGCCTCACTCCCTGTGTGGCACGTCCCATCACTCTCAAGCTCGATACGGCCATTCTAATGGCAATACCAGATTTGTTGATGATCATCAGATCGTCCATGTCGGTTACGGCTTTTATCGTTACCAATCCGCCTGTTTTTTCTGTGATGTTCATGGTTTTTACACCTTTTCCACCACGTTTGGTGATTCGGTAATCCTCAAGTTCGGATCTCTTTCCGTACCCTTTATCAGAAACTACCAACAGTTGTGGTGGTTCCTTGTGGTCAACACAAACCATACCAACTACATATTCGCCATCCTTCAGGTTGATTCCCCTCACTCCTGCTGCGGTACGTCCCATACCTCTCACATCAGACTCGTGGAAGTTGATAGCACGGCCTGAATTTGATGCTATCACAATATGTGAGTCGCCATCAGTCAGCTGTACATTCAGAAGTATATCTCCCTCGTGAACCGTAATCGCGTTGATACCGTTTTGTCTCGGACGACTGTAAGCTTCGAGCGATGTTTTCTTGATGGTACCATTGCGCGTACACATCACCAGGTAGTTGTTATTGATATAGTCCGGATCAGTCAATGTTTTCACATTGATCACAGATCTCACTCTATCCTCAGCCTCGATATTGATCAGGTTTTGAATCGCACGACCTTTCGACGTTTTGCTGCCTTCAGGTATGGCCCACACTTTGTGCCAGAATACCTTCCCAAACTCTGTGAAGATAAGCAGGTAATTGTGCGAAGTAGCCACAAATAGATGCTCTGTGAAGTCGCTATCTTTAGTTGTCACTGCGCGCGAACCAACTCCACCCCGGCCTTGAGTTCTGTACTCCACAAGTGGCGTTCGTTTGATATAGCCTTCGCTCGAAATGGTTATTACCATTTCTTCGTCAGGAATCATATCTTCAGCAGTAAATTCATCGGCAGCATGCTCGATAATGCTGCGGCGCTCATCGCCATATCTATCGCTGACCTCTGTAAGTTCATCTTTGATGATCTGCATCCTTCTGCTTTCGTCAGCCAGAATGTCTTTCAGGTCTTCGATCAAAAGTTTGATCTCGGCATATTCCTTTTCAATCTTTTCACGCTCCAGACCTGTAAGTCTCTGCAAACGCATGTCCAGGATAGCACGTGCCTGAATTTCTGAAAGGGAGAATTTTTCCATCAACCCATTTCGAGCTATTTCCGGATCACGTGAGCTTCTGATCAAAGCGATCACCTCATCGAGGTTATCCAGGGCAATCAAATAGCCTTCCAGGATATGTGCTCTTTTCTCAGCTTCCTCTAGTTCGTACTGTGTCCTGCGGACTATTACTTCATGTCTGTGATCTACATAATGACCTATTAACTCCTTCAGATTGAGGGTTTTAGGTCTTCCTCCTACGAGTGCTACATTATTGACACTGAAAGAGGATTGAAGCTGCGTCTGTTTGTATAGGTTATTGAGGACAATATTCGGAATGGCGTCTTTTCGCAGCTCATAAACGATTCTCATTCCCTGTCTATCCGATTCATCCCGGATATCCATGATGCCATCAATTTTCTTCTCATTGATCAGCTGAGCCGTTTTCTCGATCATATTGGCCTTGTTGACCAAATATGGTATTTCGGTTATGATGATCTGCTCTTTCCCGGATTTCATCGTTTCTACCTCGGCTTTCGCGCGCAGCACAATACGACCTCTACCTGTTTCAAAAGCAGCTCTCACCCCCTGATAGCCATAGATTGTGGCTCCTGTAGGAAAGTCTGGTGCAGTAATGTGCTGCATCAGCTCCTCTACCTCTATGTCGTTATTATCAATATAGGCAATGATACCATTCACAACCTCGGTAAGGTTATGAGGTGGCATGTTAGTGGCCATACCTACCGCGATACCAGAGGCTCCATTGAGCAATAGGTTCGGGATTTTGGCGGGAAGCACCGTAGGCTCCAACACAGAGTCGTCGTAGTTTGGAGTGAAGTCAACCGTATTTTTGTTGATATCGCCCAGCAACTCCTCTGAAATCCGCTTCAGTCTGGCCTCAGTGTAACGCATGGCAGCTGGCGAGTCACCATCTACAGAACCGAAGTTACCCTGACCGTCAACCAGCGGGTATCTCAGTGACCACTCCTGTGCCATACGCACCATGGTGTCGTACACCGCAGTATCTCCATGTGGGTGATACTTACCGAGCACATCCCCTACGATACGCGCACATTTCTTGTATGACTTGTTGTAGTTTACCCCCAATTCGTCCATGCCGTAGAGAATCCGCCTGTGAACAGGCTTGAGTCCATCTCTTACGTCAGGTAAGGCTCGAGAAATGATGACCGACATTGAATAATCAATGTACGCTCCGCGCATTTCGTCTTCTATATTAATTGGGATGATGTTTTGGCCTGCAGATGAGGCTCCTGATTCATTTTCAGGTAAGTTTTCAATATCTCCGTCTGACATGAAAAATCGTTAATTTATGGGTCTAAATCAGGCGGCAATTTATACAAAATTTAGCTGATTATCAGGGTTTAATACGGGTCAATTTTGCGTTTATTACGCCATTTATATCGCCACAGTTTTCGGTGGTTTTCCCCGACTTTCGGATTTTGCTTTTTCCAGATGGGCTGACCCCTCACTTCTATCAGTTTTCCGCTTTTAGGATCTGTGATAACATGCTTTAATTGCACATGATCACTCTCCATAGGGGAACGTGGAATCTCTGGAAAATTCAGGCTTACGCCCACAGAAAGCAGCCATGCGGAATTGTTGTGCCTGATGTCTGTGCCGTCGGGTATATTGATCGTATATCGCTTAAAATCATAACTCGGGCGTACTATGATTCTAAAGTACTCGGAAAGGTTGCGCTCCATGCTCACTCCCAGATTAACGAAGAGCTTTTGTCCTATCCCTATAGCCGAGGTGTTGATCTGAGGTCCGGGATTAGAAGCACCTAACTGTAGCTCAGCATTGAAACTATAGTCCCAGTATTCATAAAACTTATAACCAACCAACCCGAACCATTTGGTACGTCTGGATGACTTAAATCCCATATTATAGTTCCGTATAACACTTTGATTTACTGAAGGTTCTAGTGATTTGATAAAGTGCTTTTCGTACTGAAAACCTAAGCCTAATCGCCAATCTTTTATATTGTAATGAACAGATAGTAATATCGGGATGGTTGCCATTTGGTTGGCAAAGGAAAGGTCTATGGAGTCTGCATCCACCAGGTATTGATCGTTGCGAAGGTCTGGATTGTTGACTGGGTTTGGCAGGTATTGATACGGAACTTCAAAAAGGTCTTCTATGGTCACCTCTGCTCCCGGAATGGGATCACTGACCCAGTTGGTATAGCCGGTGAAAACCGTCGGCAGCTCCTGGTCATTTCTCAATATCTGCTGACTAAAGTTGTCCTGATAAAAATAGTAGCCAGCCAGGTTGTGTTTATAGTTGGTAAGTCCATATCCAGTGGTAAGAGTCCAGGAGAACTTGTTTATAAAAACCCGAAACGGACTTCTGTAAATCCCATATTTCTCATAGATATCCTGACTCTGGGCAAATAAAACCTGAGTACTCAGAATGATGATTAATAAAAGGGAAAAGCGTTTGATCAATGCGGCGAGATTTTTTGACCTAGTTAATTTGTAACAAACTTACTTCAAAGATAAGCACTTCGTATGGTCCCACATCCGATGCGTATGCAGGAATAATGTTTCTATCGACCATCTCTTCAGATAGGTAGTCTGGAAATACAGCAGCACTCTCTCTATAACCTAATAATGATGGCATGACGAGCAGTGCGGTCTCTCCTTGTCTCATATTGGCTATTCCGGCATCCAGACCAGTTATGACCTCATTTGTGTTGAAGTTGTAAATGAAGGGGTTGGCGTTGCTTGCATGTTTGAGATCAAAGGGCTCGTCTTTGTGATAAGGTAAGTATGCAGTGTAGGTGATGGTCAGGGTGTCGCCTGTCTGGGGCTGAGGAGCATTAGGATTTGAACCAGCCGCCAGGCGTTTGAAAATAGTTCCATTGGTTAGAAACTCGGGTTGATTCAGGGGATAATTCACTGTATCGGTGAGGTTTACTGAATCCGAATAGGCTATGATTTTCATGTTGTCCTCGCCTTGAACATCGGTTTCATTTTGAATTTTTTCTAGTGTTGGCTGAAAAACAAGAATCGAATTTTCGGGGATTAGGGCAGAATTAAAGTCCTCAAAGCCGTACGTGGAAGGGATGATAAAAACCCACTCCTCTCCTTCTTTCATAAAACTAAGCGACCGGTCAACACCTATCGGATATATGGCATTGGCTCCTTGCTTTACGCGAATGGGTTCGCCATCGGCAGAGTCATACGTGTTGAGTACCTGCCCACCCAGCACTTCCAAAGAATAGTAAACCGAAAGCACATTTCCATCGGCCTGACTTTTGCCGGTAGGGTTTAATTCTATGGGGTAATAATAAATACCTGTAGTATCAACCTGATAATCAACTCCAATCGAGTCTAAGTGGTGAATAATGAGAGAGTCCTGAGAATCGTTTACCCTTTCAGGGGTGGGATCATCACCTCCACAAGAAGATTCGAGTAGCAGGACTGCCACGATAGCACAAAACACAAATATCCTCATCACACTGTTTTAACGCCGTGAAACTAAAAAGATTTCAATGGCCTAAGAGTCTAAGCTCGTTGATCGAACGTCTTGCAAAACATTTGAAAAACGGGTACCTTATTTAATCCTATTTTTTCGCCGATTTTAAGCATACGCAAATACTCATTGCGGCCTATATTTCGTTTGCTGCTAATGATTTCCTCATCATTTTCCAGAAAAAAGCTCACAATGAAACGAATCAAGATGTAGGGCGAGTTTAGTACGGCCTTCTTATATTCTTCATAAGAAACGTCAACACTGTCATCAAATTCTTGTTTTTCAATGCTGCCCATATCAAACGACTCATGCATAGCCACGTGAAGTACGTTGAAAAATCGATCAGAGTATGTGTCGAATTTCGAAATAAGAAACTTCATAGCATAAACCACAGGGTCTTTTTTCATGAAGTAGCCTCCTTTGGAAAGTTTCCGTGCCTTTTTGTTAAGCGCCAGTTCCTCAAATAAAGTGATTTTCCCATCGGCCATAGCCATGCCTACTGTAGGTGACATCATGATCAAGCTGAAAAAGTCATTGTCTTCGATCTCTAAATATGGCGCTTCGTTCTTGATGAAGTCCTTTTTTAGTTCAAAAGTCGCCTTTTGAATTGCAGGAATTTCCATCATGGTGTCTATTTCGTACTCCGTAAACATGGTTGTTGGGTTTTTCTGTCGGTTGAAAATAGCGAGCTTATCTCAAATAAAAAAGGGCCGATGCAAATCAGCCCTTATTATTTGATTCTTTTCCTATTGTTCCGGCTCTGGAACCACACTGCTGTCGGGGTTCATGATCCCTTCGTAAACAGCATTATACCTTTCTTTAAGATCGGCATCATTTTTCAAGGCTTTTTTGAGTTTGTTGTAAAGCCCGGCTCCAATGTCTTCCTTGATTTTTCCGACATAGGTCTCTTTAAATGCCGCTTTTTTGTCATCGATTTTGGTCTGAACTTCATTAAAAACTGTCAATTCTTCCTCTGAAGCTTCCACCGATTCCAAATCTCCCTTCTTGTCGGCTCTGCTCAAATCCATGTATTTGCCACTGGTAAGGGGCGTGTCTTCGATCCAGATTGCCACAGAGTCGCTCACTAAGGAGCCCAGGTTTTTCTTTTCTTGCTCAGCCCAAACCATCACAGTGGCATAGGTGGTCAACTCTTCGTTCGTGAAAGTAACATCGTCCTGTGCTTTAGCTCCGATTAAACTCAGAGAGAAAAACATTCCCACTAAAAACTTCTTCATTTGTTTATTCAATTTTTGATTTCAAGAATTTAAACCGCGCAAACTAATAAACCCCTTAAGAAATAGAAAGCTTTATATGGGCAAATGCCTGCTTTGAAAATGATTTGACTTTCTGCTGATCAATAAACTGAAGGCGTAGGGCGTGACTCCAGGCTCTGATAACTGTGAAACACAGTCTCTCCCGGGCGCTCCACATCAAAGGTGAAGGTTTGGGTTGCCGATCCCCCATTGGTGAAGTTTTGAGTTTTCAGCTTGATTTGATTAGACCCTACATTGAGAGGGATGCGCGTGTAATAAATGCTGTGCGGGATAGTTTGCCAGTTTCGTGTATCGGCCTTTTCAGTAAAAGCATTGACGAGTCCAAGCACGGCACCCCAGCCTTCACTTTCGTGGCTCACTGCGGCTTCAGCACTTTTCTTGAGTGCCACTCTAAGGAGGCCTTTACCAAACTCCTTTAACATACGCTCCTGCAATGTTTTGAATGCGATCTGGTTTATATCTTCTGCAAGGTCCAGGTCATACCTCCCATTTTTGGACTCTATGTACGCCGAAGTAAACACCGGTTCTCTTTCCACATATTTTGGGAAGGCTATCCTGAATACTTTGAGGTTTTTCAAACTGCTACTTTGCTCGTTACTCAAGCTATTAATCGGAAATGGGTAACTCATACCATATTCACTATTGGCAAAAGTCATAAAGCCATCCGCTCCCTCCTGCACTGCGAAATTTATTGACCACTCGCCTTTCACTGGGCCTAAGCCATTGTGCCAGAAAAAGACAAGCTCCGCTTCGGGTTTTTGTGGTTGATACTTCAACTCAAATTCTCGTTCATAGTAATCCAGCTCATTCGAAAAGCCGTTTAGATATGCCGTTCGCAAAAGATCATGCTTCAGTTGATCGGGAGCAGAAACGCCAAACATATCCGTAAAATCTTCCTTATAAATATCGTAGGCATTGCGGTAGGCAATAAAAGCATTGTTTACATCCCCTGATCCTTCATATGCGATACCCATCAGGTTGTGAATAAAGGCGTCACGTTTGTATTTCTTGTCAGATCTATACCTGTCACTAAGCTCGTTTAACTGAACGTTGAGCCTTCGGCACTCCACCAGAGCTGACTCATAGTCATTGATTTTGAGATAGTTGAGCGCCTTGTAGTAAAGTAGTAAAAGCTGCTCGTGATCTTCTGCCCTATACGGAACCATGGTCGGGTTCACAAGATATGACGCTGCTACATCGGTGGCTGACTTCCTGTAGTCTTCATTGTAGATATAAGCTTTTTCCAACCATTTGTTGCTCTGCTCATAATCCCCCTCCAATGAATTGACCACACCTCTGTTGGCGTAATACAAAAACTTAGTGCGCTTTGTTTTATTCTTTTGGAGATATTTTTCTGCGGATGCAAGGTTACCCTGCTCAAACCTCTGGTTGAATTCCTTATTTACCTGATAGTAAGTAGCGCAGGAAAAAAACAGGAAGGTCAGCAGAATTAAGATGAGACGCCTCATTGTGCAATGAAGATTTGACTGGTGTGAGAAAAGTGATGTTTAGGAAACGGCCTTCGCTTTGGCGAAGGCCGTTTAGAATTTATCTTATCAATTTTTGATATACTTCTTGATCTCTTTGTCCCCGATCCAAACTTTTTCGTTTGTCTCGATATTGACCAGTTCAAGATTTACTTTGTAATTCACTACTTTTTCTTTCTTATATGAGTCTGTGATAGAAGTAATTACCCCAAACATCATAAAGTCAGCACCAAGTTCTTTACCCCACTGAGCCTGAGTTTCCGGCGATGCAAATTCACCTTGCTCGGCTCTTTCTTCTCTCAACTTTTCTCTAAATACGCTGTTTTGCACCACTCGCACCATGCCTGAGTTGACAAACTCACGCTCCATGTCCTTGATGAAGGTTTCTGATTCGATGTGCTCTGTGCTTTTGTTTTGCACCATGCCGACGATAACAACAGGTTTTCTACCCATAGCACCAGCAAAATCTTCCCTCCAGGGTCTGTTCAAGACATCTTTGGTCATTTCTTCGGCCACCATTTTGGAATCAGAATCATTCCAACGACCGCTTAGATCTATTTGCTGATCAGGGCTTACACGTGTGACTGTTCTTTTGCAGCTCGACACGGAAATCATAATTGCTATAAGAACAATTGAGAGATTTAGTACTTTCTTCATGGTTAGTATTATTAATTTTTTTGATAGATAAACAGAACAACAGACGTAATATGCTGACTAAAGTTCTGCTGAAAGTTTGATATTCAAAAACCTTGCCGACAAAGAGTTGGGGATCGCAAAATTATTACCGTTTACATCTTCAATCCATGTGTAAGATAGCGTATTGTCTGCTCCCAGAGCATTGAGGAGCTCTATTCTTAGCATTACGGAGGGAAACATTTTTTTTAGATTTCTTTCGAAAGTTTTAGACAAGCCCAGGTCAACTCTGTAATACTCATCGCCTTTGAAGGCATTGCGGTAGCGGACAGCTTTGGGAGGCCCAAAAGGATAACCCGACCCAAACACCATATTGAGATGCACGCGCAATGAAGGGTCATTGGGCATATGGTCCTCAAAGTAAACGGCCAGGTTGATTAACTGATCCATGGGTCTGCGGATGTAGCCTATATTGGTTGTTTTGGTGTCATCCACATTTTCGTCAGTGGCCAGATGTGAAGGTATTTCATTGCCTTCTTCGTCAAAGTATTGAGTATAGCTGTCGCCTGTAAGGTTTTCCATGGTACGTAAAAATCCAATACTGAACCATGATTGCGTTCCCTTTACAAACTCACCATTCACCCGAAAGTCGAACCCTGCAGCATAACCTTCGGCATTGTTCGTTGGGAAATACCGAATTCTGACATTGTCTATGTCATAAGGGATAATATCATAAAGCTTCTTGTAATAAACATCTGAATTGAAGAGAAAAGGCCTCCCCCACATCTTAAATACCCTGGTAACCGATCCTATATAATGAATGGATTTTTGGGCAAGAACCTGATCTTTGAGGTTGCCGTCATAGTCACGAAGCTCTCTGTAAAATGGTGGTTGCTGATAGTATCCTACCGAAATTTTGAAGGTGGTGGGCTTTTCCCAATCTGGTACGAATCTATACGCTACTCTTGGACTGAATAAAAGCTGTTCGTTGTAATCCCAATAGTTGATACGGCCTCCTATGGTTACTGCGTGAGCTGAATCCCCCCAGATGATGGTGTTTTGCAGGTAAGCGAAGTACTGGATAGAATTGAGGTTGATGTTGTTGAAAATTGAGCTCTGGATGTGCACATAATCTGCAGAGTCTAAAAAAGAGTATTCGTTGACTTCATCTTCAATTTTTTGAAAAGAAGCCCCAAAACCCAACTCAACGGTACTCTGCTCAGACAGCAAGTATTCATTTCGGTTTTCGAAGGTAAAAAGGTTGGCTCTGAGTGAATTGCGCCCATAGTCGTAGTTTGTGCCAATGCCTCTTACTACCACACAATCATCAAATCTGGAGCTGGAGTTGGTGTTTACATCGCAGAGCCGGTAGGCTCCTTCTACATCAAACTGCTCTCTTTCGTAGGTAAACAAACCAGAGCCGATGATATGAGACCTGAATTTATTGGTAAACCTGTGGGTCAACCTGAAACCTGCCTGATAGGTATCATAGTTGAGCAACTCTCTACCTATAAAAGCAGTTTGCAATCTGAAATTTGCCTGAATCGATCCAAATTGAGTCTCTTGCGAAACCGGTTGGGTCAGGTACCTATTTCTTCCATAAGACAACAATAAATTCAGCTTGGTCCGATATATATAAGGCGAGTTTTTGTTTGTGAGATCAAAGGTCAGCATCGACTGAATGTCAGTATATGTCGGGAAATACTGGCCTTGAGTCTTGAGTGTATTGAGCAGATATCTTGAATCTTTGTGCCGGATGCCTGTCATGTGGGAAACACGCCCGGATTTTCCTCCATAAAAGGCTGTTCCGCCCAGGAGTCCAATCGTTACGCCCCCCTCCTGTGTATCGGGTTCCTTGTATTCGATATTCAGACTAGAGGATAGCTTGTCCCCATACTTGGCCTCCCATCCACCAGCGTAAAACTCTATATTCTGCACCATATCAGGATTCACAAAACTGAGCCCCTCCTGCCTTCCGGCATTGGACAGAAATGGACGGTACACGGGGATATCATTGACATAAACCAGGTTTTCGTCAAAGTTTCCACCTCGTACGGAGTACGCCGAACTCAGCTCATTATTACCAGCGACACCCGGAAGCGTCACCAGAATCTTGTTGAAGTCTCCAAATGTTGAGGGAAGACTTTTGGCTGATTTGCTATCTATCTTGGTTACTGACTGCACTTCATTGATCTCCATTTGATCCCTTACCTCTACTCCTTCTAACTCTCTGGTCCGCTCAGTGAGCTGAATGTGAATAGGATTTGATCCATTCTCATTGTTGATAAAGGGGTACTCCAATGGTAGGTATTGGACGTGGGAGATTACCAGGGTGACGGAATCACGGTTGCGAACCCTTAATGAAAAGTAGCCGTCCTGATCTGTGGTGGCCCCTAGTGTGCTATTCTTGATTTGAATATTGGCTTGGGGAATGCCTTCCTCTTTTTCATTGATAACATGACCTGAGATTTGGTCTTGAGCAAAAAGGCAGAGGTTGGCAAGTAAGGTTAGTGCGAGTAATCCGGTCTTGAGCATTCGGAATTCTAAACGTTTCGTAGCGACTGGATCGTATCTTTAGGATCAGAAGAATTAAACACAAAACTTCCTGCCACCAAAATATCGGCCCCTGCCTCTTTAAGCTGAAGGGCGTTGCTGAGAGATACGCCCCCATCAATTTCTATCTTGAGGTCAGTGCCTTTAGCGTTTGCCAACTGGCGAAGCTTCTTGATCTTGTTGTAGATGTTTTCGATAAACTTCTGACCACCAAAACCTGGGTTTACCGACATCAATATCACTACGTCGATATCTTCTATGACATCTTCGAGCAATGAGACGCTGGTATGTGGGTTTAAGGCAACACCAGCTTTTACACCCATCGATTTGATCGCTTGAATTGTGCGATGCAAATGACGACAGGCTTCATAGTGCACAGAGATAATAGCTGCACCGTGATCTCTACAGAGAGAAAGATATGGGTCTGCATGCTCAATCATCAGGTGAAAATCCAGAGGCTTGGTCGCATGTTTTTGGATGGCCGAAGTGACCGAAAACCCAAAGGAGATATTAGGAACGAAAACACCATCCATGATATCTATATGAATGTAGTCAGCGGTGCTGCTGTTGAGCATTTCCACTTCAGCTTGAATATTGCCAAAATCGGCTGCAAGTATTGATGGAGCTATTAATATATCGGCCATTATATTTTTATGAGCTTTATCACTTTCTCAGTTTTTCGGGATTTGATTCGTAGAAAATAAACTCCGGTGTTCTGAGTGTTGAATGTTACTTCTATTTGATCAGGAGTGTTTTTTCTGGTTATTCTCTGATCAAAAACTGCCTTACCCTGAGTGTCGGTTATGGATATTTCCAATGATCTATCAACGGGTTGCCCCATGAAATCGATAACAATTTTATTATCTCTAAATGGGTTGGGAAATACATTGAGCTCTGTATCCAATAGCTGGTCTATAAAAAGGGCGTTGTTGTTGATGAGGGTCAAATAATTGGGCACTCCATAGCCGTAGCTGTTGTCAGGAGCAGACACGTTGTTGCCGGAGTATTTGATAGCTTCAATCACTTCTTTGTTGGTCCAGTGAGGGTTGGCTTGCCAGATACATGCCGCAAATCCAGCAATCTGCGGAGAAGAAAAGCTGGTACCGCTGCTAGTGGCAATGGTTCCACCGCCTTTGACTACAGCGGCACTTGATCCCATAGCCACAACATCGGGTTTAATTCTGCCGTCTGCTGTAGGGCCGACTGAGCTAAAACTGGACAAATCTCCATTCAGACGAATACTCCCTACGGACAGGACATCCTCCACGTCCGCTGGCGGAGTGATTTTTTTCCAGCTATAGCTGCCTTCATTGCCTGCGCTGGTGACCACCAAAATCCCTTTTTCAGCAGCTATTGCAGCCGCACGACTGATTACGGTTGTTTTGCCATCCAGGTCGGATATTTCATAGTCCATGGATTCATCGTCAAAACCATAGCTGTAACCCAAAGAATTGTTGATCACGTCAACACCAATGCTATCGGCAAACTCTGCGGCCAGAAGCCAGTTGTATTCTTCTACTCTGTATTCTGATGACGTTTCTTCTGTCACGCAAAGGATATATGAAGCATCCGGTGCAGTGCCGAGCATGTCTTCCTTGTATCTAGCTGCAATATCTGAGAATACCTGTGTGCCGTGGGTGCCATACTGATATACATTGCCAGAGTTGCCTACAAAATCTTGGGTGGCTACTACCCTTTCATTGTCAAAAACATGCTCAAATGGATTGTAAAGATTTACGCCTTTGTAGCCGTTATCAAAAACTGCAATGAGCATGCCTTCTCCGCTATAACCATCGGCATGCATGTTTTTTACGGCCAACTTGGCATTTTGGGAATCAGAATTGGCGCTGATCTGCGGCGGTTCCATAAACTCCTCAGGGATGACCACCTCGTCTTTGCTGTAACTCAAAACACTGCCTGCTGCGATGTATTCTATGCCCGATACAAAATCCCGGCTCAGAACTTCAGAAGCCAATGATGTCGACATTTCTACCAACACAGCATTGAACCATCTGCTTTCGAAATACACATCTACTCCTAAGACAGCAAGTGAATCTGAATAAGTGCTTCTGATCGGAAAATCCTGTGGTGTGACTGAGATGTTTTGCTTTTGCCTTCGTTCAATTGCACGATCGCTTAAAAATATGGTGGGGCTTTCAGTGCTGTATGCCGCCGTATCTTTATCAGCAAAAAACACCATGTACCTGTCCTTTTGACCGAATGCGGTGAGGGTCAATAAGAGCAGAAAGCATGTGATAAAGGCGCTATTTTTCACCATATTCTATTAGGTACTGATTGAGAATTCTTCCGCTCTGAACTTCACCTACACTCTCACAATTGGCGGTACAAAAATTGAGCGTAATATAATTCTTTTCGATAAGACCAATTTCACTTGCGTACACATCGAAACGCTGATCTTGATTCACAAGGTTAGGCTCCAGATCAGCGCTGATCACCTTCACTAACCTCTCCGCTTCGATCAATGTATAAAGCTCAATGAGAGACTCAGGTATTTCATAGTAGTAGCTTTGAGAAGGTTTGATATTCAGCGCGTTCCCATCCCAAACTTTCCCATCTACAACCGGAAATGATAACTTAATTACCGGAACATTGTTTTCGGTGATGACCACCGCTGATTGATCTTTTCGCAACGTCCACAATGAATCTGTTTGCCAAACATCGCTACTATCTGTTCGCGTTTCTCTTTTGAGCACATAGCTCACTATCCCAGATTCACTCATCAATGAATCCGATATGCTCTCACGAATCTGGTAATTGGTAGTATCCGGCCCCAGCAAATCATACTTGATTTCGTCAACTTGATAAATGCGGTAAGCCGCCGGATTGATTGGATAAAAATCATACCCCAGATCTGTTGGATCGGGTTCTTCGGACCCGTCACAACTCACAATCAAAAACACAGAGAAAACGAGCAAAAGACTAGCTATATGCTTCATTGGAATTGCTATGTGGTCAACAAACTTCAAGAATGAATGATTTTGGATTGTCCTTTTTCCTGATGCTGACGAAAGCTGGACTGGATCCATCCTCCACCGATCACATCATTTTCCTCATAAAACACGGCCGCCTGACCAGGTGCTATGGCACTCACGCCTTTGCCAAAGAATACTTTCATGGTATCTCCCACTTGTTCAATGACTGCTGGTGTGCCACCGTCGTTATATCGCACCTTGGTGATGGTGTCTTTTCTTTCTCCTTCTATGCTATCGTATTTCTGCATGGTAAGATCCTTCACGTACATGCCGTCTCGTGAAAGCTCATCAAATGTACCGAGCACAACACGATTTTTATCTTTCTGTATTTCAGTGACATATACTGGAAAACCTAAAGCAATGCCCAATCCTTTTCTTTGGCCCACGGTATAAAACGGATAGCCTTCATGCGTTCCTACCACTTCACCATTTTCTAACACAAACTCACCGCCACGCACCTGATCTTCTAATCCTTCTACTCGTCTTTTTAGAAAGCCTCGGTAGTCATTGTCAGGAACAAAGCATATTTCATAGGATTCGGATTTCTTGACCAATTCATGAAATCCCCTTTCGGTAGCCATGTCACGAATTTCTGATTTGTGAAGGTTTCCTAGCGGGTATTTGGTTCTACTCAGACTCTCTTGAGAAATCCCCCACAAGGCGTAAGACTGATCTTTGTTTTCATCTTTGCCCTTAGAAATCACAAACCGGCTGTTTTCTTCTCTTACATTGGCATAGTGTCCGGTGGCGATGTAGTCACAATCCAATTTATCGGCTCTTCTCAACAACGAATCCCATTTGATGTGCGTATTGCAAAGCACACATGGATTTGGTGTGCGCCCGTTCAGATATTCATTGGTGAAATGGTTGATCACATAGTCTCCAAACTCTTCTCTGATATCAACGATGTAGTGCGGAAAGCCGAGACTAACTGCTATGTCTCTGGCGTCATTAATGGAATCGAGGCTGCAGCAGCCTGTTTCCTTTTTACTTCCACCTGATGATTGATAGTCCCATGTTTTCATGGTCATGCCTATCACCTCATAACCTTCTTCGTGTAGCATTACTGCCGCAAGCGAACTATCTATCCCGCCGCTCATAGCTACTAATATTCTTCCGTGTTTACTCATAGTCGTGTCGCGAGGTTAAAAGCCTCGTTTACGTTTTTAAAAATTGTCAATAAAATGAAAAAACGGACTGATTCCGTTTGAGCTGCAAAGTTAAGACATTTGAAAGGTTTTTTGATCATGATGAGGCGTTCGCTTTGGGTTTATTAAATTCGCATTCTTTTAATATCAGAGCAAATAATGGGATTGAAGACATTCGTAAAAGTTGGAGAGATAAGCAACCTTAGTGATGCAAGGTATTGTGCTGGTATGGGCGTGGATTTGTTGGGGTTCAATGTCAACTCCGAATCGCCATATTATGTGACTCCTGAAACATTTAAGGATCTTTCCGGCTGGGTTGCCGGGGTAAAGTTTGTTGGGGAGTGCTCAGGGATGAATGCGGACGACATCAAACTAGCCACGCAGGATTATGGTTTTGATTACCTGCAGGTAGATGAAATTGATCAGCTAACGGAGCTCGCAGACCTTGGGGTGGAGCTGATTTATCGTTTGAATGTTTCTGACGATGCTACTCTTCAAAACCTGCAAAACCTGGTTGAAAGTGCCGCTGAAGAGTGCGAGATGATTGTTATTTCTACGGACAACCCTGATTACTACTCAGCGATAGCGGATGTTGTGTCGGAGGTTTATGAGAATGTCAAAATCCTCAAGGGTTTTGATATTACAGAAACCAATATCTCTTCAACTATATCTGAGGGTCATTTTGTGGGGATCGAACTCAAAGGTTCAGAAGAAGAACAACCAGGCTTCAAAGATTACGGCGACCTGATGGATATCCTTGAAGCGCTGGATGAATATTAGTGGCTATTGCACATCGTGCAAACTGATGTCAAATATCAAGATCTCTTTATCGTAAGCATAATATCTTGGGATATACATGGTCATGGTGCCCCCTTCTCTCAGATAAGGAAGCAGGATTTGCCATCCGCGAATCAGTCCAGCCAGATCAAAGTTGATATTATCGTTCCTATCAAAAACTTCTCCATCCAGCTTGGTGCCGACATAAGAGACATTTACCTGGTTGGTTACTTTTGGTCTTAGACCTGTTCCCTGCGTTTGAATCACATAATACAGCCCATAATCCGGGTCGGTTTTGGCGTTGATGTCATTTTTTTCCAGATAATTTTCAATGATCTTTTGATCTTTATCAAACTGCTCCTGCACTGTAATTTCATCTTTGCAGGATAGGAATGCCACTGCTGGGAGTAAAAGAAATACTAATCGTTTCATATATATTGTTTTTGACTTAGAGTACGCTGTTTAAACGTACATCAAATATAAGTACTGCATTGGATGGTAACGTAGAAACCCGGCTTCTACCATAACCATATTTTGAGGGAATGTACATTCTTATTTCACCACCCGCTTTTCCTGCATCGCCTGCTTTTACGTATGGCATGAGAATCTGCCAACCTTCTATCAATTCACTTAATTTCAATTCTAAGCTCTGTTGTGAATCAAAAGAACTTGTCGTCAAATTACGATCATCTAACAAGTAGCCTGTGTAGGACACATTGATGGTGCTACTGACACCCGGACTGGCTCCTGTACCCTCAGTTGTTATAGAATATCTCATGCCGCTTAGTGTATCAAGCCGCACATTTACTTCGCTACCTTCCAAATAAGCATCTATTCTGCTTTGATCGTAGGCGAACTGCTCCTCTTCTGTCAGATGCTTGATTTCATGAAGTGCCACATCCACTATGAGTGTGGAATATGCTGGCGCTTCTCCTCTTGGCAATCCTCCAAACCCATAATAAGATGGTATAAACATGGTGATATCACCGCCTTGCATAACGTTTGGCATCAAAATCCGCCAACCCACTATCTGGTCATCGAGCTTTAGCATTTCATCTTCACCGAAAAACACTTCCTCGCCAGTTTTGAGTAAACGGATGGAATAGTCCACTCGCATGGAGTCATAGTCTTCAATGGTGAGACTGTCTCCCTCGTCATTGATTATATACCTCAATCCTGATTGGGTATCCACAATTGCCTGATCTTCCAGTCCATTATCAGCAAGATAATTATCTATTAATTTAGTCTCTTTGGTGAACCTTTCGGTGTTAGTTACCAGATCATTATCGAGACACGATGTTAGCATGGCAGAACCAAGCAGAAATGAAAATAGTATTGTTTTATTGATAAATTTCATTTGTTATTAAAATTGGAATTTTAAGTATTTGATCCTCTCTCCCTTAGCAGACCATATTTTTTCATATTTGGTTTGAATGCCTTTGTGCTCTGCCAACAGCGCTGAGTTGTACAGGTCATATGTAAACTCGAGGTTTTTCACTTTAAACTGGACCTGCAGTACTTCCAGCGTGTAATCAAACAAGCTTGTGCTATCTGTTTTGAACTTAAACCAACTATCGGGTTTGGAAATTTTTTTGTACAAATTTAGAAAACGCAGAAAGGTTAGCCTCCTTTTTTCGTCGCGATCTTTCGGACGGGGGTCTGGAAATGTAAGCCAAATTTCATCTACTTCATCATCCTCAAACAAGTCACCGATAAGAAGAATTTGTGTACGCAAAAAAGCTACGTTATTCAGGTTTTGATCTATAGCTTGCGTGCTGCCCTGATACAACCTATCTCCTTTGATATCGATCCCTATGTAGTTTCGTTCGGGGTTGTTGGCTGCCAGGCCCACCGAATACTCACCATCTCCGCACCCAAGCTCTATGGTAATGGGATTGTCATTTTTGAAGTATTTACTTCTCCAGTTTCCTTTTATATCATCATACAGTGGCTTCCCTGATTGTATGATGTTGTCACGATTTAGGTTTTCGTTGAACCTCTTTAATTTCTTTCTCACAGACCTTCTATTTCCGCAACCACAAAAGTACTCCCACAAATTAAAATCATGTCATTAGAATCTGCGAAATCCCGGATATGAGCAAGCGCCTCATTGACATTTGAATATGAATCCCCTTTGATATTTAGAGAATGGGCCAGATCCTGGAGTTCGAGGGAGGGCAAAGCACGTGGTACCCCTGATTGAGTGAAGTAAAATTTGCCTCCGGTTTTGTCCAGGGTTTTGAGCATCTGATCAAGTTTTTTGTCTCTGACCGCTCCAAAAACAATATGTAGCCTGTCATATTTTATGTGCATCAGTTGGTTTACCAACTCTATGATTCCGGGTAGGTTGTGACTGATATCGGCAACCGTAAGTGGTGCTTCCTGCAAAACCTGAAATCGACCTTTCAGTCCGCTCTTAGATTGAACATTGCTGAGACCGCTGGCAATATCCTCTTCTGTTATTTTCCATCCCAGGTCAACCAGACAATCAATAGTTTTGATCACTCCGGGTATGTTTTTTAGAAAATACCTCGCTGGCACATCCAGTTTAAGGTCTTTAAATCTGTGCTGGTCATGATAGAAAACATCAACCGATACTGCAGTTCTTTCCGCCTGAATATTGGATATTTCAATATCCAGGGATTGATGCAATGGTGCTCGCTGTTTATTTGCAGCATCCGCAAACACGTGCAAAATATCCGGCTGATCAGCCCCAATGACAACTGGCACACTTGCTTTGATAATACCTGCTTTCTCTGATGCAATTTTATCCAAAGTATCTCCCAGCAACTCCGTGTGATCCAGACCAATAGAAGTGATCAGGCATACTTCAGGTTGAATCACATTGGTGCTATCAAGCCTGCCTCCTAGCCCTGTTTCAATGATTGCGATATCTACCTCTGAATCAGCAAAATATGACATGGCCATTGCAAAAGTCATTTCGAAAAAAGAAGGTTTAATCCTTTCAATTAGATTCTGATGATGGTTAACAAAGTCGGTGACTATGGCTTCTGCTGCCGGAGTGCCATCTATGCGCATGCGCTCAGCGAAAGAAGAGAGATGCGGGGAAGTGAACAGGCCAGTGGTAAATCCGGCACTTGTCAGTATTGCAGAAATGGCATGAGCAGAACTACCCTTACCGTTGGTCCCCGCTATATGAACCGCAGGGAATTTTAGATGAGGGTCTCCTAAAGCGGACATCAGCGCCACGGTATTGCTGAGATCGTATTTCAACGCAGGAGCTCCGACCCGCTGAAACATGGGCAATTGGGAGTACAAATAATCCAGGCACTCCTGATAATTCATTATTTGGCTGTGATAATAAAGGTGACTTTCCCTGTGGAAAATTCAGCGGCTGGTTCATTATCAGTCTTTTGAAATGTAAGCATTTCAACTGATTGTTTATACCGAATACTGACTGTGGGAGAAACACTACTGTAAACTTGATCTATTCGAACTATCTCACCATCACGATTGATAGTGATTTCGAACTCTATACTTCCGGTTTCAGAAGAATCATCTTTTGGTTTAGGCTTATCATCCCAAGTCCAGCCCGCCATTTGCAGCGATGCGCCATCCGCACTTCCCTGGCTTCCATACAATGCCCTACCGTCTAGCGTGCCTTCTTCTTTTCCTTCATCGCCCTCCGCTGTTGATTCTCCTTGCGAAGTGTTCTCAGCGTCTGCGTTTTCAGCCGTAGGCATGAGTGCATTTTCATTGACAGGCTCCTCTTCAACTACTGGCTCTTCCGGTTCCTGATCTTCAGGTTCTTCTTGCTTTTCAGCCTGTTCGGGTTCCGCCACAACCTCTTCCGGCTCAATTTCCTCGCGGACCTCTTCAGATACAACATCAGGACTTTGAGCATCTTCGAATACCTCTTCAGTGGTGATATCTTCCGCTGGCTCTATGACTTCTTCTGTGTTCTCCAGTGGTAACGTTTCTTCTACGCTTTCCTCCGTACTTTCTTCTGGGGTTGTTTCTTCTATATTGTCTTCTAAGGTTTCCTCAATCGTTTCTTCCGACTCTTCTACCGGCTGATTTTGTGATGTAACCGGCTCGCTCCCTCTGCCACTTTGGTCCAATCCGAAATTCAATTCTATTCCATAGGTTGGAATGGGAGGAAATGGTTCTTTCCAGGCAATGAGAAAATAGAATAACAAAAGCATACCAATCTGAACCAACACAGAGGTTAGCCAGCCAGCTCTTTTGTATTTCTTATCCTTTTCCATTTTTAATTAGTCGGGTTTGGTAGCAATGGAAACCTTCGCCTCAAGTGCTGTGGCTATTCCTGCCACTTTCACCACATTTTCTACTGGAACTTTGCTGTCACAATGCAACACAACAACGCCTTCCTTCCCGGCAAAGGCATCTCTCAAAACACCCTCAAGTTGGTTTATGCTCACGTTTTTATCGTTTACATAGTATTGTAAGTCTTTCGTAATCGTGACACTGACCTTTTGGATTACAATTTCCGAACTCTTGCTCGATGGCAGGTTTACAGGCAATCCACTCGGTGTAATAAATGAAGCCGTGAGCATGAAGAAAATCAGCAAAAGGAAGATCACATCCGTCATAGAAGACATGCTAAAGGCAGCTTCTACTTTATGTTTGGGTTTGAGGTTCATTTCTGAGGTTCTTGTAGTAAGTCCACAAAATCAATGGCCGTGTACTCCATGCGATGTACCAGCTTGGATACACGTGATACCAAATAATTGTATCCCAAATAGGCTAAAATCCCAACAAAAAGACCTGCTGCCGTGGTGACCATGGCCTCATATATACCACTAGAAAGTAGTTTGGGGCTTACTGCCCCTTCTTCCTGAGCTATGGCAATAAATGCCTGGATCATACCGGTGACAGTACCCAGAAAACCGATCATTGGAGCGGCTCCTGAGATGGTAGCCAACGAACTCAGGTTTTTTTCGAGTCGGTAGATCTCTATTTTCCCAATATTTTCAATGCTCACCTCTATATTTTTAAGTTCCGAACCGATTCGGCTAATTCCTTTTTCGACCATACGTGCAACAGGCGTATCTGTCTGCATGCATAGCTCTCTTGCACTCTTCACATCACCCTCAAGCACCTTTGCCCTTATCTGATTTTGAAAATCATCAGGTGTCTTTGAAGCGGATTTGATAAGAAGTAGTCTTTCCACAAAAATGTAAACTGCGACGATCCATAGTAGCACAATTGGAATCATCATGTATCCTCCGTTGAGGAGCAGCTCTAGGACAGAAATGGTTTCAAGACTTTCCTCGGAAGCTATTTGTAAAAGCATATGGGTATTTATTAGACAAAAAAAATCGCTTAATCTCGCGGATCGCTGATGTGATCAACGCGAAATTAAACGATTACGTATAAACTATGTTGCTATTAGTATCTCAAAGGCCAGACGTCATCACCGTAATCTAACTTGAATGATTCCACGCTTGCCGCTGCATCGTTGAATTTATCATATTCGGCTATGGCCACCCGGTAGAATCTGTAGTCTTTGAATGGCGGGATCACATATGGACTCTTGCCTTCGGCAGACAATTCTTTGGCATAATCCTGAGCCATATCTCCATCAAAAAAACTGGCAATTACGACGTAAGATTTACCTGTATTTGACTCTAATGTGGTTATCTGACCAGCAGGAACTGAACTAGCTTGTGCTGTTTCGTTTGACTGCTCAACCGGTTTTTCTTCTTTTGGTTGCTCAACCACAGGTTCCGGTTTCTTTTCAACCTCTTTTTTAGGCGGCTGCTTCTTTTCTACCTTGGCTACTTTTTTCTCACTTTCTGATCCTCCTGTAGTTCCATACAGAAAGTACAAAACTCCACCTATAACCATGAAAAGAATAGCTCCTATAACTACGGTTTTAGTGAACTTGCCCTTTCCTTCTTTGTTTTCATCCAAATATTGGCTGTATTGTGGATCAAATGACTTTGCTGGTGGTGTTTCAGCTACTGGCTCTGATTCATCAGAACTGGCAAAGAAATCATCTGAGACTTCCGCACTGGCATCATCGTCAGACACGACCTTCTCATCTGACTCATCTATACCAAATACAGATCCACCTACACTCTCTTCTCCAGCACCAGATTCCGCATCAAATTCGTCAAATGTTTCTTCTTCGTAAAAGGTATCTGTGTCCTCATCAAAACTACCGGACTTAAGATCTTCGTCGAGTTCTTCTTCAAGCTCTTTTTCCCAGTCTTCATCCAGATCTTCATCAGAAACAGAGTCTATATCATCGGCGGTAGCCTCAACTTCTTCAGGCAAATCTTCTTCCGGAGCTATGAGGTCATCTTCACCTTCTTCGAGTTCCTGATCAGCTTCCTCTTCGAGCTCATCATAATCCAAATCAGGAAGACCGAAATCCTCGTCATCTTCAAATTGATCTCTTTTGTCTTCTTCCGGATCTTCGTTTTGATCTTTCTTTTTGGCCATTAGATTAGAATTAGTTCGGTTCAAGTTAACAAAAACTTCAAAATTGTAAAACTTGAAGTTTCCCACTTGCGAATATCATGTTTAAAAACGGAAAATAAAACCCATTTTTGCTGTTGTGCCAAATGAAACATAGTTCATATAGCGCTCATATTTCTGATTGAGGATATTATCCGCCTGCCCAAACACTTCCAGATTTTCTTTGATCTCATAAGAGATGTCCATTCCTAAATCGAAAATGGGGTCTTGATTTATGTATTCTTGCTGGTCAACTGCAGGCTGTATGGCCAATGGAGCTTTGATTCCTCCTAAAACTGTGAGTCGGGCATTTGCATCCAAACCTTTTATGAATTCATGGCCTGCCTTGATCTCGAGTTTTCGAAGCGGCAGAAACCATGCCTCCGCCTGACTCCCCTCCTTGTAAACGTAGTAATTGAGGGTTGAAGAAATGAATGAGTTTGCAGAGAGCATATACAAGCCCTTGACTGAAAGTAAGAACCTCCCAAAGTTGTCATCATAGCGAACATCAAAGCGCGAACTATCATTAGCTGAATAATAATAAAGCGGTTGGCCCTTTATCACATCATAGCCTGCTGTAGCCTCGAGAAAGAATTTTTCGCTAACTCGAAAATTCATCCCGCCTTTTATGCCCAATTGACGGTTCGTATTGATCAGCACCAACGAGTCGTTCAGGTACTTATTTTGAGCAAAAACGTCAGATAAACTATTGGTTTGAAGGTTCCCATCTATTATTAACATGGCTTCCAGTTTATCATTTATGTTGTATCTGGCTTCTAGATCAGGATAGAAGTAAAAAGAAGAGGTGGTGTCTGAGCCAAAAACTGCCTTTACCCCTACTTTTAAACTGAAGTTATCGGCCGTGGTACGATAAGTCGGGTTTATCACAGCCTTACTGCGATTCGATTCTATCGACCCACTGGTGTATTGCAAAAAAGTGTAAGCAGCTTTAAAATCAATCCCGGTATTTTCGGTCAGCGCATAACCTATATCCGCATCCAGATCTATTGACTGATCTGTATTGAATCTATCGGCAGATTTGAACGCCATTGTCGCCCGACTATATACTGGTGTAAATGACCATTGCCATTCGGTATTTGATGTGGAAGTAATAGAACCGCCCAAAGTGAAGTTATTGTACAGTGACCGGTCTTGGATGTATGTGTGCTCAGGAGTAGAAACAGCCTGAAAGGCCGCAACGTCATACCCATAGTAATAGAAACCCTCTCTGTGGTAATTAACTACCGGCTCAATGGCCACATACCTGGCCACATAGCGCCCACCGACGAACAACTCATTAGAGGAAAACTGACTGTCCGTATTGCTCACTGCCCCCCGTCCGAAGCTTTCATGTCTAAAGCCGGCACCCACATAATTTAACCGTTCTGTGAATGATCCATAAGCCTCAATGAGTGGGGATTTGTAATTGCCGTATCCAACTTTTACATAGTTGTTAAAGATAAGGTTGGCTGTTTTCTTTCGGGCAAAAGCCTTCGGCTCAAATGATGGCTTGTAAGTCTCAAAACTGAATTCCGGCTGACCCACAGCATAGTCCAGTGAAATAGTATCTTCCTCTATTCTTTTGACTTCCGCTTTTTGATGTAATCGACCAGCTTTCGGCAATGTTAGTGGCTTGTCTTTTTCGATGATTACCTGTACATCTTCGATTTCACCAGATGCTGATTCTTGCGCAAAAACTGAGATTGGAATAAAGAAACCCAAAGCCCAAATATATCTATACAACTTGCTCATTTTGTTTCACTTAAAGTATCCACTAAAACTGAATCCTGAATCAGGACTGACTTTTCTGCCTCGGCAAGCGCATCTAGTTTTTGTTTTGCCTGAGCTACTACCGCAGTATCTGGTGAATTGTCTATGATGGACTGCAAAGTAGCCCTGGCCTGAAGCAGCTCATCGAGCCCGATATAATTATCTGCTATGAGTAAAAATGATTTGCCGATCCAAAAAGCATAAGAGCCATAGTTTCGGTTGAGGTCGAAAAGTGTCTCAAGAGATCTCTTGTAAGCACCCTGCTTGTAAAAAGATAGCGCAAGGTAATATTTGGCTTCAGCACCGCGAATGTCTGTTGGGCCATTGATCACTTTGACAAACTCGTCCATAGCCTGGGCATATTGATTCTTATTCAGGAATGACTTTCCTTTTATCAACCAAACGGCCTCTTCAACTCCTGCGGGTTTCCAGTCTTCCTGCAGGATTATGTCAGCGTACCAAAGAGTGCTATCTTCCGACCCTGCTCCAAAATGGCTATTCATAAGTCCCTCTCTGGCAATGAATTGTTCCTTTCTATTTGATGCCAAACCTAAAAGTAAATGATAGTTTTTTAGCGCTCTGTCATACTGATTTAATACGAGTAATGACTTGCCTCGCTTGTCCAATGACCTGGTTCGGTACGATTTGTTTTCGTCAGTAATTAAGAGTGAAAACGCTGATTCAGCTTTAGACCAATCCCCAAGTCTGTAATAGCTGTCGGCAATGAAATATTGTACATCCAGTAGAAAGCTGCTCCCCTGATATTTGGTTTTGAATGCCCCAAAATCATCAATAGCCTTCTGATAGTTTTGGTTATAATATTGATTCTTTGCTGCTTCGAACGCCACAACCTCCAAACTGGAATTATCCGGATTGGCTTCCTGAAAGGCGTCCATGTATGATTCAAACCCATCAACATTCACACCACGACCTATCAATTCCTGCAGCCCTAATAGAGCCGCATTGGCTACTTCATGGCTGATATAGTGCTGAAGTATATATTCATAGTCATTTTTAGCTTTCTCATTTTGATTGAGGTTATAGTAACTGAGTGCACGTTTTGCATAGCTATATGGCACCAGGGCACTTTCAGGGTATTCCTGAATCAAGTTTGTAAACTGGCGTGAGGCATTGTCAAACGCCCCATCTGCTATATGTGACTCTCCTATTTGATAAACTGAATTGTCTTTATACCCCGATTTTGCATCCCGATTAATGACTTTCAGGTAAGCTTCCCTGGCGGCCTCTCTCCGATCGTTGAGGGAGTGAATATTGCCTATTTGATACTGCAGATAATCAACAGGTATCTGAGAGTCCAGAAGCTGCTTATATAAGTTTAGTGCTTTGTCATATTTTTTTTGAACGAAGTAACAATCAGCCAACCTTACCTGAGCATCCTGATAGTATTGATCTGTTTTCTTTGCTCGGTTTATATAATTGGTAAAGTGAACTTCAGCATTGGAATAGCTTTTTTGATTGTAATCCAAATAGGCCAATCCATATGACGATAGCGTGTACCATGGAGTACTGGTGGATATCCTCTGGCAATCGTTATAGGCTTTTCTAGCCATGTCTGGTTTGTTGGTGATGGAATGAGACTCTCCCAAATAATAATATGCTTCTGAGGTCAGCCTTGGTTTTACCTTGTAAACCAAAGATCTATTGAAGTAGTCAATGGCCTGAGCAAACTGAGAATCATTAAACAGCTGCTGAGCGCGCTGAAAACAGATGGTTTGGTAGGCTTCTTTGATCACCGGTGTTTTTACCGAAGATTTCTCAATATGTGATATTGCCTGATCATAATCAGAAGTCTTCAAGTATGACTTGGTAAGTAATTCAGCTGATTCGGTACTGAAATCACTGGCTGGATATGCTTCATTAAACTGTCCTAAATACTGAATAGCGTCACTATATTGACCGGATGAATAGTTGACTTTTCCTACAAGGAAAAGCGCTTCTTCCTTTATAGATTCATCTTCACCTTCGGTAGCGGCAGTCTTAAAAGCACTTAATGCATAGCTGTAGTTTCGCCGCTTTAAATAGAGTTTACCCAGGTAAAAACTGCTATTCTGACCAAGTTGATCACTATCAAGTGCTGCCAATTTGAAATTGTCGATGGCTCCCTGGTCATTGCCGGTTTTGAAATAGCTGTAGCCCAATTTATAATAGCCATCACTATCCATTTTTTTTCGAGAGAAATCCAAATGCCGCTGTAAGTGTGTGGCCGCTGCACGGTATTCCTTCTTGGAAAAGTAGGTTTCCCCTAGTAGTCTATGCAGTGTTCGGTTGGTTTGATTTGGGCTATCGGTAAGCTTGCCCGCTGCATAAGCGATCAGTTCATTATATTTTTTCGTTTGAAAGTATATATTGGCAATGAGCTCGGTAATGAGTGCACCATAGCTGCCATCAGTATCATCTGCCTCTATCAAAATCTCCAATGCTTCATCATACCGATCGTTGTTTGTGTGGATGAGACCAGAGTAGTAAACGGAGGGCTGCACATAATCATCTTCATAAAAAATCACTTGTTTGAAGTCGCGCAACGCCTGCTCATTATCTTCTTTGATCATGTAGCTATAGCCACGCTTGAACAAAAACTCTATAGAAGCTTCAATGTCAAGTTGATCCTCGGATACCTTTTCGAAATACCTAATGACTTTGGCGTAATCCTTTTTTTCAAAATAATAAAGACCTAGCTCAAAATAAGCCATTGACGAAAGTGGATGAGTTGGATTGGCTTTGGCGAATGCCTCCATATTTTCCACACCTCCTTTATCGCCGGTTTCCACTTGGTTAATGGCTTTATAAAAAGCAGCTTCGGTAAGGTAATTTTTTTGACCTGAGGCATTCAGATACTGCCTCAAGTATTGGGAAGAAGCCATGAAGGCCTTTTCGTTGTGGAGTTTTACACCTTTAAAATATAAGTTTTCAGGGTATTGATGCCTGACGCTCTCCTGACTGAAAGTATTAAGAAAAGAAAAAACACTAAAAACGAAAGCCAATAATCTATACATACACTTCACTGACACTGCAACATTTTTGGATGAACGATGAAAACCGGAGAAAGATATCAATGCAACAGGTTAAAAATCAATTCTGTTAAAATATCACCTTCTTTCATTGGTGCAGATCCTATTCCCTTTGATTGAAGGTCTGCCTTACTGATGTGTTGAATATTCTTAACCACAGCCGGCAATGGGTAATTTCTAGCTGCCTGTAGGTATTCTGAGGCAAAAAATGGATTTACTCCGATAAGTCTGGCTGCCTCGTTTTTGTCTCTGGCTCCATTCTGATGCAGGATCATCAATTTTGTAAAATAGATGTACAGATTGGAAATAATCAGCACCAGAGGGTTGGCTGATGGATTGGCCGCAAAGAACCTAATTATCTTATATGCTTTGGCTTCATTGCGGATGGAAAGCGCCTTCTGCAATTCGAAAACATTATAATCTTTGCTGATTCCAACATATTTCTGAACGGCCAAATCATCTATCTGCTGACCTTCTTTCACGTTTAGCTTGAGTTTTTCCAACTCATTAGCCAGTCGCTGCAGGTTATTGCCAATGTTTTCGCACAAAATCATGACCGCTTTGTCCGTGAGCTTGGCTCCTATTGCCTCAGCGTATGATCTCACCCAACCCGGAATCTGATTATCATATAGCTTCTTAGAATCAAGAAAAACCGTGCTTTTAGCCAGAGCCTTGGCCACCTTGGTACGTTTATCAAGACTTTTGTACTTGTGCCCAAAAACCAATACAGTTGATGGAAGCGGATTTTCTAAATATGAAATCAGCAAGTTTTGAGCATCTTCCTTTTTCCAGTCTTTGATATCCTGCGCCTCTTTGATGATTACCACCTGACGCTCCCCCATCATCGGATACTTACGCGCCACATTCAGGACATCCGTAAAGTTGATCTCCTTGCCGTAAAGAACGTACTGGTTGAAGCTTTTCTGCGAATCATCAAGTGCTTTGACCTCTATATGCTCGATGATATTATCAATAAAAAATGGTTCATCGCCCTGTAAAAAATACACGGGGGCGTAAACTTCTTTCTGGAGGTCTTTGATGATCTGGTTATAATCTGCCACGCCTCGAAATTACACAACTCGCAAATCTATTGGGAGTAAACGCCCGATCATTCGAGAATTTTTATTGTGCGTGCTGAAAAAACTCTGGACATTATCAGAAAATCTTGAATCAATTTATTTCTTCACCCTACATTACCATGCGGAGAATTACCTGATTCCAGATTGCTTCACTTTGCTAGCAAAGACGGTTCTAAACTCTCAGTATTATATTATGAGGGAAAAGCTAATAAACCTATTCACTTACTCTCCTGTAGTTCTCAGAAGATTTGAAGTTGAGATAGTCTTTGAAATTGATTTGCCTGTAACTCTTTTCATCGAGATCGATAAGAAACCGATGTTCATCAGTTTTGAAAGTACTTTTTAGGGCATGAGAGCCATATTCTAGTCGCTCGATGAGTGTATCGCCCTTGATCTCGTAGCTTCCGAAACCATACCATTCCTTTTCCTCGGTGGGAACCTGCCTGCTCCACATCACATGTCCATCCATAAATATTTTATGCTGAACATAACCCTCGGCTAAAGGTGCAGACCTTACAATCACATCATTTTCGTAAAAATCAAAGTCTACCAGTTCCCAAATTCCTTCTATAGACAATTGACCTGAGTCAAGAGAGTCTGGAGCAGATGAAGAAGCCCAACTTGTGTCCTGCGAACGGGAGGCAAATGAGGTGAGAATAAAAGCTGCAACGATGAAAATTCGCATAAGTGATATTTAACAGTTCGTAACACAAGGTTAAATGATGAATTCTGCCTTTTGAAGCGTTAATCTGTCACTGCAGCTAGATCAACGGTAGGATTAAGTTTTTACTCGTTCAAAGCGCTTTATTAGTCATTGGGATATAGAATACTGTGATAGGAGGCAAAATACGGCCTATCCTCAATGATATACTTTGGATTATTATCAGACAGATAGAGAAAAAAACAAAAGCCCTTCTATTTTTGCGGCTGTAAAACCTAAGATTAATGAAAGACTTTGTTGCTGAGCTGAAATGGAGAGGGATGATTCAAGACATCATGCCGGATACTGATGAACACCTAATGGAAGGCATGAGGGCGGCTTATGTGGGCATTGACCCGACGGCAGACTCTCTTCATATTGGTCATCTGGTCAGTGTGATGATGCTCAAGCATTTTCAGGAGTGTGGGCACAAGCCTTATGCACTTATCGGAGGAGCAACAGGCATGATAGGTGACCCGTCTGGCAAATCGGCGGAACGAAACTTACTGGATGAGCCTACGCTGCGCCACAATCAGGACTCTATCAAATCTCAACTTTCACGATTTCTTGATTTTGACTCTGATGCCCCCAATGCAGCTGAGCTCGTCAATAACTACGACTGGATGAAGGAGTTTTCATTTCTTGATTTCATCCGGGATGTGGGCAAACATATCACCGTCAATTATATGATGGCAAAAGACTCTGTAAAAAAACGATTGTCAGCTGAATCATCAGATGGAATGAGCTTTACGGAGTTTACCTACCAATTGGTACAAGGATATGACTTTTTGCACTTGTATAGAGAAGGTAATTGTACGCTACAAATGGGAGGGAGTGATCAATGGGGCAATATCACCACCGGCACGGAACTGATAAGAAGAATTGGTGGCGGAAAGGCCTATGCCCTCACCTGTCCGTTGATAACCAAAGCTGACGGAACCAAATTTGGAAAAACGGAAGGTGGAAACATTTGGCTGGATGCCGAAAGAACTTCGCCCTATCAGTTTTACCAATACTGGCTCAATACCTCAGATGTAGATGCCGAAAAATACATCAAGATATTTACATTCATTGGCCAGGAAGAAATAGAAAAACTCATTGCCGAGCATCAGGAAGCACCTCACATGAGAACTCTTCAAAAGCGACTGGCTGAGGAAATTACCACCATGGTTCACTCTGCTGATGACCTGATCAAAGCGAAGAAAGCCTCGGCTATCCTGTTTGGCAAGTCCACAACTGAAGATTTGGCTGAGCTGGACGAGCGTACTTTGCTGCAGGTTTTTGAAGGTGTGCCGCAGACGGAAATCCGCAAAACACAATTGGATGCCACAGAAAATGTAACTGATTTGCTGAGCGAAGTTACCAATGGGATTGTATTCCCTTCTAAGGGTGAAGCTCGCCGAATGATCAAAGGTGGTGGAGTGAGCATCAATAAGGTGAAGCTCAACTCAGAAAATGATCCTGTTAATTTTGATCTGCTTCAAGACAAGTACCTGTTGGCACAAAAAGGTAAAAAGAACTACTATTTGATCAAGGTGGTTTAGCTCCAAACATTGCTTAAATCCTACTTTACATAAAAGGAGATATAACCCTGATTAGTTGATTGGGCTATTCGTCCTGAGGGAAAAGCAATTGCTGAAGTGTGGCTGTAAGGGTGATATCATTGGCTTCAAATCCCCCATCTAGCTCCACTACTTTGGAGTGGACCATTACGGCATTGGCCGTTTCATTAAAATCGCTCATGCGCTCCCCGACCATGTGAAGTTGGATTTGCCTTGAAACGTACAACTCACGTTGTTCTTCGCGCTCATCGGACTGCCAAAACCAAGTATCAAACTTCTTCTTATCGGCCTTCTTTTTGAATTTTTTAATGAGCCCTTTGGGCGGGTAATACCATATGGTGTCTATCAACTGAATGCCGAGACTATCAAACTTATATTGTAGGATCATTTCCTCATCTGAATCAATTGTTGACTTCATATTCTTGAGTTGTTGAAACTCATCCTGACTAAGGGTATCATTTTGCACCCATTGAAAAAAATGGGAATATCGATTCACATTTAGGGTATCTCCCATAAATGCAGCACGTCCATTTACCCTTGCACGCTCCACCAGACCCGTAACAACCTTAGGGTTGGTTTCATGACTTTTCAATATCAGGTCATTCATGGATGAAGCTTCATAAATATCCAGCACTTCGTCTATACGTTCGGAAAGTTGATAAATATTACCCTGAAACGGCTGAAAGTACTCTTCCAGTGAAGGCATGTAATTTACCTCACTGGTATTTTGCTCACTCGAATTGGACTCATCTTTAACTATGTATGTGACATCTCCTTTCACCACTTGTCTGGCCCCTTTCCGGAGAATAGCTGCTAAATTTTCAAACGACCCGAGTTTACGTTTGAGCATAAACTGATGAACCAAAAGGGCTTGCGCCATCCTTTTCTTAGCCTGATATGCTACATAGGAGTCGGCCTCAGATTTAATCTTATACCAACTGAATTCTTTGTTGTATGCCGCTCTTATTTGGTTTTGAATCTTCAAGAAATCATCCCCCTCAGGAAAGAACCAAATAGAATCCAGTAGATCCACATTGGCAAAAATGGAATCTGAATATACCTCCACCTTATTCAACCTATCGATCTCTCCTATTATGCTGTTTTTTTCATTCTTGAGCCAATTGAGCTCTGCGGGTGTGAGAGCGTCATCATCAAGGAAACTTAGCTTGCTGCTATATCTGTCAACCGGGTACAATTCTCCGTTTATTTTGATTGTTCGCTCTGCCAGACTATTCCGCATGGACATAGTAGCTGCACTATCAATGGAGTATTTCTTTACAAGTAAAGAGTCTATGCTCTGCATGGATAGCGGTGTGATTTTTTCTGCAAGTATGGATTCTCCGAAGTATGCGAAAAAATCTTCATGAATCACTACCTGATCAACTCCAGCGGGGATAAGCAATGAAAAGAAGCTCTTGAGATTATCTTCAGCGTTGGATTTAGCTCTTTCGAGAATTCCCGCATTGATAGCATTCTGCTGCAGTTTTTCCAGGCTCCTTTGCTTTACCATCAACATGTATTTGGGTTTCTCTGCCTTTTTGGTCATCATCACTATTTCAAACCCTTTTTCCTTGCCGGGGATAAACCAGGGGTTTATGTGGCTCACTAGTATTTCAGGTTTAATTCCGATTAAGTGAATAACTCTGGCATTTTGGTCATATTGGAAATTTTCTTCGTTGAATTGGCCAAAATCAATCCCGGCCTTCACAGACCCTCTTCCCAAGACCACAATTTGCTTTTTCTTAAAACTCTTATCAGCTGTTTTCACTTCCATGAAATTCTTCTTCTTTTGAATAAACCGACTCTTCGCTTGTGAGATTAGACCAAGCTTGCTGGTGAGTTTGGTTTCAGAATCAATTTCGTACAAATCTCTGATTAGGTTTTGTTCATTTTTATTCTTGCTGGAATAGTACTTCCAGATGGCCGCAGAGATATAATTTTGATAATATGGATTGTCTATGAGGTAGCCGTATAGCTTATTATAAACCTTGTAAAGATTTCTTGTCTTCCTTGTTTTCAGGTTGAGTTCATCTTTCCTCTCACGCAGATCTCGTATAGCCATTTGAAACATAGAGTCGAGACTCTCAAATTCCGCTTCATCGTCTTCAATTTCCTGAGTCCATTTGTCTATTCTGGACTCCTGCAGTGAAGTGAGCACTTCTCCATAATACTCGGCAGTAATCAACTTGCCTATCTCCTTGACTGAGCGCACGCTTATGGGTGTGTCTTCTAAGGTAAGCTTACGAGGCGAAAGCAATCCGAATGGGTCGAAAAATGCGAATAGAATAACGGCTCCCGCTACGATAGCGATTTGAACCAAAAGACTGATATGTGACCAAAATTTCAGCATCTATTTTTTCTTCTCTTCAAGCGATTCTTCAGCATATATTTCCTCAATAAATACCCCTGGCTTGAAGGTGATGTATATTTCCTCATACCCCAGGTTTTTGAGCATTCCTGCTATCAATATCCTCGTTTTTTCCTCTGTTGCCCTTTTTATTCCTGTGTACTTCAGGTTGTTTCGTATTTCCAACTCTGCATCCATGTAGAACTGCTCATGGTCCAAAATGGTGATACTATTCAGGAATTTGTCCCGGGTTATCGTACTGTCGATCTTATATTTTGAAAAGGGGTAGCTAAAGTCCAACACTTCAACATTGGGCAGAGCGATTTCAATTCGCTTATCGGAAATTTCAATATCATTTGGTTCTAATTTGCTCAGGTCTATGCCGGCAGTAATTATTGCTTGTGTATAAGCCGCAAAATGAGCCTTATTCACTCTGATAAGTCCCAGGAGTTTTCGCTCCTGAGTGCCAAGTACCACTTTGTCTATCACGGTTTCCGTAGTGGCAAGCTTAGCTGAGTTCTTGATCTTGCTCACCACCAAATACCGCTGATCGTCCTCCTTTTTACAGGACGAGATCAGTATGAGCACAATCAAAAGAATTGGGATACGCATCAGCCTACAGATTGCTTATCATTAAAATCCTTTGATTCATCAGATTCGTCGATGTTCTGTTGAAGTCCTTTTTTCAGGTCTCCGGCACTTACCGGCGAAGGTGGAAATGTTGTAGGTTGTCCTGTTGTACTGCCGGGAGGCGGGCTCTGCTCCTTCTTTTTATTATTGAGCACCTCCAGTGATTTATTGCCAAAGTAAAAAGCAATCATCATGAGAAAAGCATTTTTGAAGAACTCAAAATTGTCAACTACATTCTCATTGGATGCATACGAAGAATTGAGCTGGAAAGAAGCTATGATCACGGCCAGCCCGGCTATCAAAAGCGACAAAGCGATGGTTCCTCTCACTGTTCCAGGAGGAAGCCCCAAAGTCTCTCCTGCGTGGGGATTGCTCATTGGCTCATCTGAAACCTGCCCCGGCCCAAGGTCGTGTTTATCTTTGTGATTTCTGACGCGCTCCCAGTCTTCATCATCCCACCCCAGGTTGATGTTGTAAAAGTAAATGGCCCAGATATAGTAGATGATCAGCACCATAATCCAGCTAATAATAATCGATGCTGCAAAGTGAAAGAAGAATTCATCTCCCGACCTAAAGAAGCCTATCAGCGTGGTAACAATGGCGACTAAAACCAAATACGCCACCACTACCCAAATCAAATTCCATTTATTTTTCATATCCCGTGCTTTAGTTATGGTTGAAGCCTGCTTTCCCAAACCAGGCTTCATCATGGATGCTTATCTTAATTTTCTTATTGTTATCCAGTTCTGCCATTAGATATAGGTAGAGCCGCTTAAAAGTGTTTCTACTATTTGTGAAAAACTGACTGTCCGCCTTCACCGATAG
The DNA here is from genome assembly GCA_039944535.1 of Cyclobacteriaceae bacterium. Taxonomy (GTDB): domain Bacteria; phylum Bacteroidota; class Bacteroidia; order Cytophagales; family Cyclobacteriaceae; genus JAMZMI01. Next base: position 129,744 of record JBDUYP010000004.1, on the reverse strand, counting down.
GCTATCGGATACCAAAATACACCCCTCTGTATCTGTATTGTCTCCCCCACTATGAATATAGATGGCGCTGAATTCAGGGACGTCTTTGACCCAAAGATGATATTGAAACCACTCCGGATATCGACTTTTGTACGTTTTGGTTAGTTCAGTTTCTTCTCTGCGAAAATCAACGAAATATTCCCCTGACCAAATTCTGGTTTGGCCGGGTACTTTTGGCTGATTGAATGTGTCCTCCAGGGTATAGCAAAAAAAGGCGCCATTGATATATAAAAGACCTAGAGTGGTATCCTTGTCATGAAAATACCGGAGTACGGTAAGCTCAATATCCGCCTCAATTTTGGATTCAATTTTGCTGCTTTTGCTAGGTACAGTCTCTTTTTGGGTTTCCGGAAGCAGAGAGTCAAATAGCTTAATGGTTTTCTCCCATGCGATCCTACCTCCTTTTATGATCAGTCCTATTAGCCCAAGGGCCCACAGCCAAATGCCTTCAAGCATGTCAGGGTTCTTGAAAAACAATATTATCAAGAAGGTACCAATTGCGACAGCTAATAAAAGGAGTATCCGTTTCATTTTGTAGTTACAAAATCTTTCTTGACCCAGCCTGTTACGGATGTTTTCACTTTGACCCAGCCATCTTTCTCTTCCAAAATTTCTACAGAAAGTCCTCTAGAAAGTGGTTTGGCCACTTTGTCAAATGAGGTACTGCTGCCCGAACGAATATTCAGTTTATCTACCGCTACAACACCTGATGAGGGCAAATTGTCTGAGATTATGGTCTCATCCACGTCCCTACCAGTTAAAATCATGTCTCTAAACTTATCCAGTTCAAATGCTGGACCAGGATCTTGTTTTCTCCCGGGTGAAATTTCTTCATGGCCCAGAATTGAATTCAGTTTATATTCTTTCACCAGAAGCTCGGCAATTTCCTGAGCCACCTCAATCAACTCAGGAGTATATGTATGCCAATATCGCGGACTGGATTCATTCCTATGAGTAGCTTGCAGAACTTCGTTTTCAGGGTATCGTACCCCGAACCAGGCCTGAAATTCATTTCCAACCTTGGTGAGCACTCCGGCATTGTCCATTTCTATGCCTATAGAATACTTGTTGAAACCGGATCGGAGGCCATAGCTGCTCACACCAGCATGCCAGGCTACTTTATTGAATGGCACTAACTGAAATACCTCCCCAGATTTGTCAATGACAATATGCGCAGAAGCTTTCACCTCTGGCCTGATTAAATATTTTGCTGAACTCTCGCCGCTTCTTCCACCTGTGTAATGCATAATCAGCGTATCAAGCTCACCACCGGACTGTCGGTAGGTCTTTGAATTCTTTTTTGCGGTCTCTTTAGTCCAGTCAGTTATTTTGTGCTTCTCACTGGATAAAATATGGTTTTCAATACTAAAACTCATGAAGGTGGCAGGACGATGACCAGTGTGAATTAAACTGATATTTCAGGAAAAGGCAATTTCACAAACCATTATTTTTTATTAAAATAAATTCTCCAATATTGTTTTGTACTATTCCTACACTTTTATTGGAAGTGATCCTATTTTGCTCCGCAAGCTTACTTCTACTCGACTTAAGAAATGGGGGAATTTTAAATTAATAGAAGTATTTTCACATTCTATTGAATAATTTTTATAACCACATGAGGAATTACCTTTTCATCTCTACGTTCTTATTCGCTTTTTTTATTCCTGCGATTTCCTTTTCACAAGACAGCAATGCAGACGATCCGTATTCGGATTATTCGTACCTGTGGGAAGACACCAAAAAGAAAAAAAAGAAGGATAGAAAGAAAAAAGAAGAACCCACTCAGACTCCAGTTGTTGAAAATCCGGCCGGCGATAGCACGAGCATTGGCGAACCGGAATATCGCATCGGTTTGGACAGTATTCCTCAGGATAACGTGGATGTGGTAGAAGATGCAGCTGAATATACTCCCCCAGCGGATTCAATAGTTGAGGAAGAAGTTGCAGAAGAGGAGTTTGTAGAGGAAGAGCCAAAGGAAAAATGGAGTGATCGAGAAATAGAACCTGTAAGTGACTTCAGAGCGGGAATGGGCTCTGGCGGTTCGGGCAGCTTTACTGGTGGCGTGACTTATACTCAAATTGGCAGCAATGCTTACGTGGGGGTTGTGCTATCTCCTGAATTTAGGATCGGAAAAGTTGGTGTGGGGCTGAGCGTACCTATACTTTATGGTCTGGATGATCAGAAAGTGCGAACAGAAATATTTAAAGGTGGTGTGGGCCCCCTGAGACTTGTGAGATATGTGCGCTATGGTGCTCAAAAAACTGACCCTGTTTATGTGAAAGTGGGTGAGTTGGGCGGAACCATGATTGGTTTTGGAGGACTGATAAACAACTATAGCAATACCACAAGCTACGAAAAACGGAAAGTTGGCTTGCATTACGATTTAAATATCATGAAAGGGTTGATCGGGATAGAAGGACTTTACAGCGATTTTGACCCTGCATCGCTCAATCTTTTTGCTATTCGCCCCTACTCCCGTCCATTGATCTGGACCACAATCCCCGTGGTGAGAACCTTTGAAATAGGTACTACCTTCATTAAAGACAAAGATCAAACGGTTCGAAACGGAGAGACATATACTTATACCAAAGATGGTGTTGGGGCTTTTGGTATTGACATGGGAGTAGTTGTGCTATCCATCCCGTTTATCCAAATCGATTTATTTGCGAATTACTCAAAGCTCAACATTAAAGACGTGGCATGGCCTCCTTTAAGTACATCTGGCGACCCAGGATATCAATTCATGGACAAAGCAGGAAGTGGCATATCTGCCGGAACCAACTTCAGGTTTCATTTCATCGCTGACATATTGAGTACAGATATTAGGATTGAGCGGTTGAATTACACCGACAACTACCTGCCTCAGTTCTTTGATGCCATTTATGAATTAAACAAAGACGCCAAAATTGGCTCTCTCATTGATGCCAAAAAAATCAGTGGGACTTATGGAAGTCTTACCGGCCATATACTTCAAACCGTACAACTTGGCGGTAGTTTGCTTATACCAGATAACATCACAGATGAAACACCCGCAACAGTGCGTGTCAGCGCCGATGTTGAGCGGCTGGCGGATAAGTTTTCTATGCATGCCAGCTACATAAAAGGCGATTTAACAGATTTGGGTGATGCTTTTACGTTTGACAGTCGCTCTTTGGCCAAGGTCAGGTTCATCTATCACATGAACAAATTCCTGGCAACAGGTGTGGACTACTATTACTACTGGGAGCAGCGTGAAAATGGGGAATACAAAGCGACCAAATATGTAATGCCGTACTTTGGTGTCAGCATTCAGTTTTAAAAACTAAAAAACATCCCAACAGAGTAGTTGGGGGCGGCCAGAATTTGCTTTCCTGAAAAGGCGAACCCCGCAGAAGCAGACAACCCCCATGAACCGTTGATGATATAAGCAAGCTCTGGAGTGTATGAAAGATATTCTGTGTTGTTTGCAAAAACACCATTGGATTGTGCGTTACCCAACGAATCGCCATTGTAGAGAGATTCTATGCCGTAAACTTTTAAAATGGCAATAACTCTTTCGGATGTGAATCCTACCTCTCCTCCCCAATGAAACTCATCTGAAAATCCCTTGGTTCGGTTGTTAAAACCCAACAAAAGAGAGGCGTAAAAGGGTGCTTTGTCAAAAGAGTGGCTTGCCTCAATTTTCACAAGCTGATTAAACTCACCGTCTCCTGTCTGTAATATTCTCTCACTGCTCACTTCCGATGACCCAAGTGGCAAACCCAGTGTTAAACTTGCAGCCATAACCACCTTTCGGTTCTGAAAGAAACCATATTTTAATCCAATATTCGTATCACCAAATGAGTTTATAGCATCGCCATCAATAGTATTTCCGCTTTGTCTAAATTCTACTTTATTGAGGGTGCTTCTGACAAAAAATGGGATATACGCCACCGCCGTAAGATTGTCGCTAAGACCATACTCTCCATAAATACTTGATGTGTATAAACTCACTGTTGGTATATCCACAGTATTGCCATCAGAATCAAAGAAATGAGGCGATCGGATCATGTTTTGCGCCACTTTAAAGTAGCCCTTGTATTTGTTGTGTACCCATCCGCCTCCGGCATAGGATTGAAAAACAAGGGTCAAGGCAATAACAGTAAGTAAATTTTTGCGCATAATTATTTCAATTCAGCGTAACCGAAAGTAATACTAGCTGGCTTACACAACAGCACGACATATTGATATGAGTCTAACCCAACACTACCGTCAACAGCTGTTATATCATAGGATTTTGATCCATTGGTGGTGACCTCCGCTATTTCCAGTCCCTGAGACCTTACGGCCGTTCCGCTAGTTGAATTAGCCAAATAAACGAATGTGCCTAGTGCAAAACTTGTCTCAAAATCATTGCTAAATGTCAAAGTCAAGTTCCCATTATCATTCGTTAAAGTAGCAGTGCCTTTTGCATCATAAGACCCTACGCCTTGAAATGTTCCCATTTTGCCATTGTTTCCCACCATAATCACATAAGAAGGACTATTTACACCATCTATAGTGGCTATCATTTCGGTCAGGCCATTGGCCAAACCGGTTGCCAATCCATTTTGATCTATTGATGCCACATCCATATCTGAAGATGACCATGACACCATTTTGTCTGTTATCTCAATATCATTGATGGTATAAGCCCTGGCAGATAGCTGCAATGTTTCTGATATGTCAATGGTGCTTTTGTCTCCTGAAACTTCCACTCTGGCTACTTCAGCTTCCGTTTCCACAACAGTGACGGAGACCGAAGTGGTATCCTCTTCGGCAAGTAAAATCGTAACTGTGGTTTGCCCCTTGGCAATGCCTGTGATGGTTCCTGAAGAACTTACTGCTACGATGCTTTGATCTTCGCTTATCCAGGCCAGCTGAACTTCGGGCTCAGAACGCCACATATTGTAGTGATAGACTGCTTCAATCGTTTCAGACTCCCCTACCATCAACTCGAAATTTTGTTTTTCTACAATGATGGCTGAATCCTTCGGATCATTTTCATAATCTGTACCGACACAGGCTGTCAATAAAAAAGCAAACCAAATTGGAAAATGAGCATTTCTCATACTTTAATGTTAGGGATTTACACAATCAATACCCCAATAAGCAAATGTCTCCTTCAACACATAAGCTATATTTTCCACAGAGGATTGGACATAAAAAAAAGGCTCAGAATATCCTGAGCCCTTTTGCTAATTTTATGAATGAAAATCAACCGGTATTTCTCATCGCTGACGCAATACCATTGATTGTAAGCATCAACCTGACCTGTGTCTTATCTGCCTCAGGGTTTGACGCCTTTTTCTCTTCTCTCCATTTTTTCAAAAGAGCCACTTGTCTATTGTGCAAGTGAGTCATCAAGGATGATCGAAGCAAGTTGGAGTAATGATGGTTCTTTCTTCGCACTTCAATACCCGCTCCTAGCACGTCCATGAGCATTTCTCTGGTGAGTGCCAGCTCTGAAAGAAACATATCTGCAAACTTCTTTTGTAACTCTTCATTGGTAACAAGAGAAGAATATTGAGCCATGATTTTCTCGTCGGTGGCAGCCAGGCTGGTATCTACATTGGTCAATACGTACCGAATGAAAGCATCATGTTTCACTGAGTCTTTGAATCTTGCATAGCCATCCGCATCGCGTTCTTTTAAGCCTTTCAGCGCTGTTCCTACGCCATACCATGACGTCATGTTATACCTGGATTGGCTCCATGAAAAAACCCAAGGAATAGCTCTTAAATCCTCAAGGGTGTTGGCTCCTGTGCGCTTGGCTGGTCGAGAACCTATTTTACTAGACTCGATAGCGTCAATCGGGGTAGCTTCCCTGAAATAAGGAACAAACCCTTCCTCATGCATGAGGTTTTCATAATGCGTTTTACTGTCGTTGGCTAGTCTCTCGAAAATATCCTCCACAGGATGTGGTTTTCTCTCAGTGAAGTTGTTTCGGATGGTCTTCTCTGCTGTCGTTGACATAAGCAACTCAATATTGTACTCAGCATTCACTTTGTTGGCATACTTCTGAGCTATCGTTTCGCCTTGCTCCGTGAGTCGAAGTGTTCCATCTACACTCGAGTGTGGTAGCGAATTGATGAAGTAATGTGTCGGGCCAGCTCCTCGGCTAATGGATCCTCCTTTACCGTGGAAAAACTGCATTCTAATATCAAACTGACGTCCAATCTCGTAGAGCTTGGTTTGAGCTTTGAACAAATGCCATTGGCTCGCCATAATACCACCATCTTTGTTGCTATCGCTATACCCTACCATGATTTGCTGCAGAGGCTTAGGCTTTTCTTCACGGTACTGAACGTATTTGAGGCTCCTTTCGGTAAAAGGGTGGCTTAAAAAGCCTTTCATGATTTCCGGCCCATTTTCCAAATCCTCAATGGTTTCAAGAAGCGGCACTACAGGGATGGTACATACAATTCCCGTATCAGTTTGTTTGACCAAACCTCCCTCTCTTGCCAGCAAGTACACAACCAATAAGTCGGATACTGACCTTGTCATACTTACGATCAGTGAACCTATAGCATCAGTACCATACTTATCTATATGATCAGCCAGTACCCTATAGCATTCCAATACGGCTTTAGCGTTGGGACCCAGCTCGGTTTTTTGATGAGTAAATGGCCTGTTGGACTTTAACTCCTGATTGATAAACTCCAACCTTTCTTCCTCAGACCAATTGCCGAAATCAGTTTTTTCAAACCCAGCTGCTTCCAGCAACTGTTGTATAGCTTTATCGTGGAAGGCACTGTTTTGTCGAACGTCGAGATGCGCCAGGTGAAACCCAAATGTTTCAATGATCCTGATGACGACATGAACGTCATCGTTGGCTATTGATTTTGCTCCATAATCGAGCATAGCTTTTTGAAGAACCTTCATATCATTTAAGAGTTCATTTGACCTCACATAAGAGCCTGGATTCTCTAAAATTTCAGTTGCATGATCTCTTCTTGTATCCACAGGTAGTTTAGCAATCACCAAAGACAAGTATTGTCTAAATGCTTCTCCTCTATTTCTTGAAAAAGCCTCTTCGCCTTTCGCTCCCAACTCAGAAATAAGTTGAGTGGTACGCTCCTTGATTTGGTCGTTCAGGCCATCCATGTCGGCAGTAAAGCTCAGGTGTTTTACTAGGTTGGTGAGCTTTCTTCTTACCACAACTAAAGCGTTTAATCTCAATGACTTAAGAGTTTCTTCGGTAACCTCAGCTGTAACCAAAGGATGTCCGTCTCTGTCTCCTCCTACCCAGTTTCCAAAGGACAGTTTTGGCCATGCATTCAGGTCATAAAGTGTTTCCACATCATATCCCTGATCCTCCCATGCCTGTATCATCCTTCTATCCATAACCGGAACTACCTCTGGAAACACATTCGTCAGGTAATGCATGATGTTTCTAAGCTCAGATGCCACATCTGGTTTTTCCAGAAAGATCTCTCCTGTTTTCCAAAGTCTGAAAAGCGTCTGTTTGATGTTATGTCTGATACCATCAAGCTCCTTTTTGGTGTACATCTGGTTTTCCATTTGCACAATTAGGAGATACAGTTCACGGTGATGCTCCAATACTGTGGCCCGTTTTGCTTCCGTAGGATGAGCAGTAAGCACAGGTTCAATATGGACATCTTTGAGCCTTACGGCAATATCCTTCTCATCTATATTGATGTCTTTGAGCCGTTTGAAATTATTAGCCCATAGGCCATGTATAGACGATAGGTCATCATTTTCCAACGATCGTCTTTGCTGCACAGCACCATTAACTTCAACCATATTCACGAGTTGAAAAACAAGTGAGTAAAGCTGAATATGCTTTTCGGTAAATTCTGTTTTATCCAGGTCAGGAAGATCGTTGATCCACGGGATCTGCTCGGCTGTTTCCTTTTCCCCGTTTTCAATTAATATTTCCTTCAGAGCTTCGAGCAAAAACTTCAAATCTTTGTAAGGCTTGCCTAACGTCTCAATTATGAGTTCTAATGTTTCCTTCATTGCGCACATTTATAATAAAACAACAAAAATGTACTATAGTTTGCAAAATTCTCACTAATTCATTGAATTTTTAGTAAAAAAATATTGATTGGCATTTTTTAGCATTTAAAGTTGTTCACGTATTAACTTTACGAATTATTCGAAACATAACCCAAAAATGAACAATCGCAAATATTTACCCCTACTTGTAACTGGTGCTGCTGTATTGATAATAATTCTATCGGTTTCTAATAGTATTTTCTTCACAGTACAGGCTGGAGAACGCGCCGTGATGTTCCGTAAATTTAGTGGAGGGCTCGATAAGAAAAATATCATTGGGCCTGGTTTCAATTTTAAGGCTCCCTGGAATGATGTTTATATTTATGATGTTACTGAAAATCAGATTGAAGAAACCATGGATGTTTTGGATAAAAATGGTTTGAACATCAATGTAGATATAACACTTCGGTTTCATCCGATGTATGACAGCATTGGGGAAATATATGAGACTTTCCAAAGAGATTATGTTACCAGGTTGGTTATACCTGAGGTTAGGTCAACCGTTAGGCAAGCGATGGGCCGATACACGGCGGAAGAAATTTTTGCATCCAAAAGATCTGAAGTAGAAACTTCTATAAAAACCGAAACGGAGGAAATTTTGGGAGCGCCAGGCAATAACGTGGTGATGCGTGCCTTGTTGATAAGATCAATAAAGCTGCCAGACCAAATAAGAGTTGCAATAGAAAACAAGCTGAAGCAAGAGCAGGAAGCGCTGGCATATCAGTTTAGATTAGATAAAGAAAAAAGTGAAGCAGAGAGAAAGCGAATTGCTGCTGAAGGCGAAGCTGCTGCTAATAAGATTATCAATAGTAGTTTGACCAAAGAACTACTGAAAATGCGCGGTATTGAAGCAACAACGGAGCTTTCTAAATCACCAAATGCCAAAACAATAGTAATTGGTAGCGGAAGTGATGGTCTTCCTCTTATATTGGGAGGAAATTAATGAGTTTAAATACTCTTTTTTATAAGTTTATAATGTTAGGTTTTAGTTAAAAATTAGAATGTCGGAAACAGCAGAAATAAAAGTAAACGGTGAGATATATGAGCTGCCTGTGATAACGGGTACCGAAAACGAGAAAGCAATAGACATTAGCACTCTTAGGGCAAAATCAGGAGTTATCACAATTGACCCTGGTTTTAAAAACACCGGATCTACCAAAAGTGCAGTCACGTTTTTGGATGGTGAAAAAGGTATATTAAGATACCGTGGATATCCAATAGAGCAACTAGCCGAAAAATCTACTTTCGTTGAAGTTTCTTATCTCCTTATCTATGGGGAGCTACCTTCTGCTGCAGAATTAAAAGCTTATCGGGAAAGAATTACTACCCATACGCTTGTTCATGAGGACATCAAGAAGTTATTGGATGGCTTTCCTTCTACCGCCCATCCGATGGGTGTTTTGTCTTCATTGGTAACATCTCTTACTGCGTTTTATCCGCAAAGTCTTGATCCAAATCGCTCAGACGATGAAGTGGATTTGAGCATCATTCGTATCTTGGCTAAGATGCCGACGTTTGCCGCCTGGGCTTACAAAAATCAAATGGGTCACCCGGTAAACTACCCAGACAACAAGTTAGATTATTGCTCAAACTTCTTGAAAATGATGTTTGCGCTACCAACAGAAGAATTTACTCCAGATCCTGTGGTCACAGCTGCATTGGATAAACTATTGATTCTGCATGCTGATCACGAGCAAAACTGTTCGGCTTCTACAGTGCGAGTAGTTGGCAGTTCGCAAGCGAGTCTTTATGCTTCTATCTCTGCCGGTATCAATGCGCTTTGGGGGCCGCTACACGGTGGCGCCAATCAAGCCGTAATAGAGATGCTCGAAAACATCAGGAAAGATGGTGGTGATACTAAAAAATGGATGGCCAAAGCCAAAGACAAGAATGATCCATTCCGACTTATGGGATTTGGCCACAGAGTATATAAAAACTTTGACCCACGAGCTAAGATCATCAAAAAAGCCGCTGATGATGTGCTGGAAAAACTTGGTGTAAATGACCCTGTATTGGATATTGCCAAAGGTTTGGAAAAAGAAGCGTTGGAGGATCAGTATTTCGTAGATAGAAAACTTTATCCTAACGTAGACTTTTATTCAGGTATCATCTACAAAGCACTAGGTATTCCTCCGGAAATGTTCACCGTAATGTTTGCATTGGGTAGGTTGCCAGGCTGGATAGCACAGTGGAAAGAAATGAGCGAAAATAAAGAGCCTATCGGAAGACCAAGACAGGTTTATGTTGGTGAGAATGAAAGAGATTACGTGACCGCTTCCAAAAGATAAAAACGAATTATTATGTAGTTAAAAAGCCCTCAATTGAGGGCTTTTTTTATATCTATTTCTTACCGAAGTTCTTAGAACTCTACTATTTCAAACTCTGTTCTTCTGTTCTTGGCCTTTCCTTCCTTGGTGTCGTTCGTTGCTATAGGAGTTGTTTCTCCATAGCCCTTTGATCTCAACCGCTCAGGGGCAATACCGGCCAGAATCATATAATCCATCACGGCTTTTGCACGCTGCTCTGACAACTTCATGTTCAGATCTGCACTTCCTACATTATCCGTATGCCCGCCGATCTCAATTACCATGGTTTTGTTATCCTCCAAAAGGTCTATGGCTTTGTTAAGCTCGACATAACTAATAGGCTTAAGCTCTGCCCTACCACTTTCGAAAAAGATATTGTTCAGTACCACTTTGGTTCCTTTCTTGATCGGTTCCAGCGCAATATCAAGTTGTATTTCCTGATAACTGGTATCCTTTGGGATTTCAAAACTCTGTGAATAAAAGAAAAAACCTTTGCTACTGGCCGATACGCTATAGTCACGACCTGCTGGCAACACAATCAAATATTCACCACTTGCTGAGTTACTCTTATTTATTGCGATAAGTTCACCTGTATTGATATCTTCGATAAGAACCAATGCCGCGAGTGGGTCTGTGGTCTCAGAGTTGGTAACTAACCCCTGAACAACAACAGTCGGTTTTGGTTTCAAATGGTCAGGCAATTCTACCTGGTAAATATCATAATTGCCGTCCATGCCTTTGGATGAAGCAAAGTATGCAATACCCTGGCCAGAAATACTGAAGTTGGTATCATCACCACTCGAATTGATTGGTGCCCCCAAATTAATGGGCTTGGACCACTTACCATTTTCAAAAAGGCTATAAAAAATATCTGTGCCTCCATATCCTGGGTGTCCTTCTGTAGCATAATAAAGTGTTTTTCCATCAGGTGCGAGGTATGGGCTGTTGTCATTCAAAGGCGTATTGATGGTACTGCCCAGATTTTGAGGTATTCCCCAATCGCCTAAGTGGTTCTTTTCTGACATGTATAAATCCGACCCCCCATAGCCACCGGCTCGTGCCGATGTGAAAATAATACGTGTGCCATCTGCGCTCATTGTTGGCTGAGAATCCCAGTCACTGCTATTGATCACGTTGCCCATATTCACTGGCTCGGTCCACTCTGTACCAGATAAATGCGTAATATAAAGGTCACAATTACCTACACTTTCTTTGTCTCCTCCACAGCGCACATAAACCATGGTTTGCTCATCACCGGTAAAAGCAGACCCAAAATCATCTCCTTGAGAGTTTATTGGCTGTGGTAGTAATTCTGGCGCATACCACTGACCTCCATAAAATGTGGAAATGTAAATATCTTCTCCAAAATCGACCATTTGGCTGCTGTCCTCTACATAGTCAAATCCGCCAGGTCTCACACTTGTAAAGTACAGTTTTGTGCCTGTCGGATTCACCTGAGGCGTATAATCACCGTATTCACTATTTACAGCATCCACCGGATCAGGAAGGCTCGTGGTGGGTTCCTGATTTCGGATTTCAGGAGATTTTGACACATATTCCAGTCTATTCTTAATCAAATGCTCAGTCATAGTTGATCTAGCATTTTTCGGCATTCTGTTCATAAAACTATTCAAACACCACTGTGCTTCAGGAAATTTATTGATAGCGATCAATGCTTTACTTGCTTCGTAATAAAACCGGTAGTCGTAGTTAGGATTCAAACTGGACAGCCTCTGAAAAGCCAAAGCCGCATCTTCCCATTTTTGACTGTAATTGCAGGACATGCCCAAATAATACCATGCTCTCTGGTCACGATCGTTATAGCGAGTAGCTTCCTGAAAATGCCTGATGGCATTAGGTAGATCATGTTTGTTATATGCTTCCATCCCTTTATTAAAGGAATCGGCACTTTGCGCACCAGCTTGAGAGAAAAACAGCAGGGAAAGGAGTAAAAGGATAATTGGTCTTGTCATAATCTTGATTGGTTAGCAGATGTTGGAATTTACATATTCCGTCTTAGAATGTAAATATTTCAACAAAGATTGCGGTACTTTTAATCCTGTTAGGACATTAACATTGATCAAATTCTGGTGAATTTAACATTAGAATTGTTTCAGAGATATGACAAACATTAGAATCCGAATAACGAAACAACTACAAGTGATTATGACCTTGCTTGCCATATCACTTGCAGGATGTAAAACAGACAGCTCTGACCCCTCCTTGCTTCCTTCGGACATCTCTCTGACCAACTCTATTTATTATCACATTGACCTAAATGATAAAAAAGGAGATTCGTTTAAGGTAACCGGATATTTTGAAGATTTGAGTGAGGCCAACTCCATCTATCAGTTTGCTGCTGTTGTGCCTGGAACTTACCGCATTTCCGACATAGGGCGCTTCGTTCAAAACTTCAGGGCTTTTGATGTTCGAGGCAATGAAATCGAAGCAGTTCAAGTATCTACCAATCAATGGAAGATCAGCAACCCAACTGACCTAAACTCAATCACATATGAAGTGCTCGATATTTGGGATACACCAGTATCAGAAAATGCTCTATACAAAATGGGTGCAACGTCTCTTGAGGCTGATCATGCGCTCATCAACTTTTTCGCTATTTTAGGTTATCCTGAAGGGATGAAAGACCGGCAGCAGTTTGTGAGTATTTCAAAACCAAAGTCCTGGTATTCAGGCACATCGCTGGAACTTCTCAAACCTAAGATTTACAGAGCTGACTCTTATGATGAGCTTGTAGATTCTCCTCTCCTGACTGGACTACTCTCTCAGTCGGTGATAGAGGTAGATGATGCGCAGGTTGGGATTTATGTTTATTCGGTCAGAAACTCAATTGATGCAGATGATATACAGTCTGGTTTGCAATCTATCATACAGGATGCCAGTGCGTTTCTCGATGGATTGCCGGTCGATCGTTACAGTTTTATCTTTCACTTTGAGGATCAGCTGGCTGGAGCACTGGAGCACTCTTTGAGCTCAGTTTATGTTTTCAGGGATCGCACAATCTCAGATTCTTACCTAAGTCTGATCAAAAGCACAGCTGCCCATGAGTTCTTTCACATAGTAACTCCTCTCAATATCCATAGTGAGGTGATTGCTGACTTCAACTTTGCTGAAGCCACACCCTCTGCTCACCTCTGGCTCTACGAAGGTGTGACTGAATGGGCAAGTGATATCATGCAGTACAGAAATAGCAGCATGGAACTGAGTGACCTACTTTCAGAGGTTTCCAGCAAATACTCCGTATATGATCGCTATGATAAGGAAATTACTTTGGAGGAGATAAGCCTGACATCCTACACTCCTGAGGGCAATGAGCAGTTTATCAATATCTATAACCGGGGGGCACTCGTTGCGTATATGCTCGACCTTCATCTTTTAGATCTATCCAATGGTTCTTATGGCCTCAGAGAACTTGTTTTGGAGCTGATAGAACAATATGGCCCAGATCGATCTTTTGATGATCAGCAGTTTTTTGATGTGGTAGTAGATATGACATATCCCGAAGTAGAGACATTCATCAATGATTACATCCGAGGCTCTAGAGAGCTAAATATCAATGAATATTTTAATAAAATTGGAATAGAACATTCTAACGAAACAAACACCTTTCACCTATTGGAAACTCCCTCCGAAAGCCAATCAGATCTCATGCGTGTTTGGAGCACAAACCTTGAAACGAACTAAAAACCAACAATTGATTAACAAAATAGTCATCTCACATTTGGTATCACCTAAATGTTTTCGGCTAATTTTGATTCATTATTAAAAGGTTGCCTTGGGTTTCTGTGACGACAGTTATTCCGGGGCAACCTTTTATGCTTTATAATTAACTGTTCTTTATACTACGTTTAAGATAAAATCGTTAAATAGAGGTATTAATTAACTTTTTTATGAAAGACTTCTACCTCTTTTTGTTCTTTCTGCTGATCTCCCTATATGGACACGCAACTCATATACATGGAGGAGAAATACAAATTAAGAAAGTAAACGGGTCCACCCTGACCTATGAAATCACTGTTAAAGGTTTTCGCAACACTGGGTCAGACATTTACTTTGGTGGCGGAACCCTCGCAATAGGAACTGAAAAGATAACCGGACCTTTTAACTTTGACGAGCCGATACGGCTCAGTGACGAGCTAGAGATTGTCTCATTTTCTTACAGATATTCCTTTCCGGCTCCAAGTGGCGCAGGCTACTTCATATCCTACACAGAGGAATATAGAAACGCTGATATCTTAAACATAGAAAACTCAGTAGGAACTTCATTTTATCTGGAAGCCTTTATAGTCATTGACCCTTTTCTCGGTACTAGCAGCAGCCCTGTTTTATCCGAGCCGTCGGTTCATGAAGCACAGGTAGGCAAAGCTTATGTGGCCAATTTGGGGGCGTATGATCCTGATGGCGACAGTGTGGCGTATGAAATCATTATACCTAAGAAAAGCTTTTCCGCCAAGGTTGACAACTACAGATTTCCGAATGATTTGGAGTTCTATTCACAGGAAGCAAACGGAAGTGAAGAAGGAGAATGCCCTACTCTGTCAATTGACTCACAAGGAATTTTAAGGTGGGACGCTCCCGGTGATGTAAATACTCTTCCAAATGATGCGGTGGGGCGCCAATATACGATTGCTGTGAAGGTTGAAGATTGGAGAAAACTAAACGGAACATGGTATAGAATTGGGTATATCGTCAGAGATTTTCAAGTGTGGGTTACAGGTGAAAATCAGCCAGGATCTAAACGAGATTTTATTTGTGCCACTGAGCCATTGAACAACATTTCAAATCAAACTTTTCGCCTATACCCAAACCCTACAACGGACAGGGTGTATATCGATTCTCGATATGGGTTTACGTATCAAATTATTGACCAATCTGGTAAGGTCCTTACTATGGGACAAGTACAGGAAGAAACTGAGTACATCTCATTAAGGAAATTAAATCAGGGAGTTTATATCCTCAGGGTTAATCAAATGGGTGAATATTCCACACATCAACTTGTAAAGACTAACTAGCCTTCCTATGGCGAAAATGTTTCTTTTCCATTATATTGGAATTAAATAGCGATACCATGAAAATCTTCTCTAAACCTGTTTCTGCAATAATTGGAGTTTTACTCTATACCTCAGCGCTATCTCAGTCCGGCTCAGACTCTGTTGTCATCGCATTGCAAGAACGAGTCAGAGTGTTGGAACTTACCGAAATAGTTCAGTCTATGACACAGCGCTCATTACTTACCCCTGGCTACCACCCCGAACTCAAAGCACTCATTGCGGCACAGGCCTATAATTTTTGGAAAGCCAATCCATCCGAAAAATTTGTATCCCACCTTAATGTTTACTCTGCGCTCCATTATGCCAACAAGTATTTACAATTGGATTCTAGCATTATGGACTATGCGTACAACCAGATTTTAGGTCACAATGAAATGGTGATTTCTATTGAGCTTGGATCCGATTCCTATTTCTACTCAGCCGGATCTGATGGGAAGGTGTTGAAATGGGACATTAACAACCCAAAAGTAATTCCGACCACAATATTTGAAGGAGATGACCTGATTCGATCCATAGACATCAGCCACGACGAAAGGTTCCTCATGATCCTCACAAAAACAACTGGCACAGTTATTCTTGACCTGAAAGGCAATGAAAAAGGTGAAATAAACCAACCACTGACTGACCCTGAAGTGTTGCAGGCAGCATCTTTTTTACCTGGAAAAGACGCCTATATTTCGGTTAACCGTAAGGGAGAGATCAGGCTTAAGGGCTTGATGTATGACAATAAGCCAATCGGACAGGCAGCCTCGCGAATATTGTCCATTGCCATAGACCCGGCTCAATATGAATTTTATCTGGGTGCTGAAGCCGGAAACATCACAAAGGCAGACGAAAGCGGTAAGGTGTCAAAAATCTACTTTGACCAACCTTACGCCATCAACTCAATGGACATCAGCAATGACAATCGCTATCTTGCTATAGGTAGAGAACTAGGCGATGCTGTAATTTGGGATTTGAAATCCAAAGAGCAAATCAGAACCATATCAGGACACCAATCCGGAGTGATGGATGTCGAGTTTAGCCCAGACAGCAAAACCCTCCTGACCGCCAGTAGAGATGGCACGGCCCGAATCTGGGATATCGATAATCCGAGAAAATTCCCATTATTACTCGATGATCACAATGGATGGGTCATGACAGCCGCATTCAATAAAGACGGATCTAAAATCATTACAGGATGCAAGGATAATTTCATCCGCATCTGGGAGGTGAACCACAAAAGCCTGGCGGATAGAATTTGCCAACTCGTTGACCGAAACATGACACCCGAAGAATGGTCAGAATATGTAGGAGAAAATATTCCCTACCAGACAACCTGCCCTTGATTTTGGTTAATTTCGCCTTCCAATAATCATTCAGAAATTTGAGTTTTGATCCATATGCCATTGACCTCCCCATTACTGAGGTCATTGATGAAGTAAAAACCAATCTAAACAAAGACAATACCCTGATTGTCAATGCTCCACCCGGGGCAGGTAAAAGCACCTTGCTGCCACTTGCCCTACTCGACGAACCGTGGCTGAAAGGACAAAAGATTCTCATGCTGGAACCGAGAAGGCTGGCTGCACGATCTATTGCAACGCGGATGTCTGAACTCATTGGAAGTCAAGTCGGTAAAACGGTTGGTTACAGGGTTCGCTTTGATAATAAAGTTTCAGACGAAACTAAAATTGAAGTACTTACAGAGGGCATTCTCACGCGAATGATTCACTCTGATAACGAACTTGAAGGTATCGGCCTGGTGATATTTGATGAGTTTCATGAGCGCAGCATTCATGCTGATGTTGCGTTGGCTTTGTGCCGGGAAGCTCAGCAGGTACTGCGTCCCGATCTCAAGATCATGGTGATGTCAGCTACGCTTGATATGCCTCAACTCACTTCGCTACTCAAGTGTCCCGCTGTGGTAAGTCAAGGGCGCCAGCACCCCGTAGAAATTAACTATACTGGCGATCAGGATATGATGCTATTGCCAGAAATGGCGGCAGGAACGATCATTCAGGCAACCAAAAAACATGATGGTGATGTGCTTGCTTTTTTTCCCGGAGAGGGTGAAATCAGAAAGTGCGAAGAAATATTAAGAAAAGAAGCTCGTGGTTTTGCGATACACCCTCTTTTTGGACAGCTACCTCAAAACAAGCAATATGCGGCCATAATGCCCAGTCGCGACGGCAAGCGGAAAATTGTACTTGCTACCTCAATTGCAGAAACAAGTCTGACCATTGAAGGAATCAAGATCGTGGTAGACACAGGGTTTGGACGCACGTCCAAATTTGACCCAAAATCTGGCCTCTCCAGACTGGAAACCGTACAAATATCACAGGATTCTGCTGATCAGCGCGCTGGTCGTGCCGGGAGGCTTTCTTCAGGGTTTTGTTACCGCATGTGGACAAAGGCTACACATTTGCGTCTGGATGAGCATCGCACACCCGAAATCCTTGAAGCCGACCTGTCTTCGCTCGTGCTGGACATGGCACAGTGGGGAATCGTGGATATCAATCAACTGACATGGCTCACTCCACCACCCAAAGGTGCGACGGCTCAAGCCACTCAGCTTTTGCATGAGCTAGGAGCTCTGGAGAATGGACGAATCACTGATCACGGTAAACGAATGCATAAGCTACCATGCCATCCCAGAATTGCACATATGCTCATAGAAGCAGAAGATTTTGAGCTGTTGGAATTGGCCACCGATGTTGCGGCTCTGCTTGAAGAGCGTGACCCACTCGGTAGAGAAGCAGGTATAGATATCAATGTTCGAATAGAAACCATGAGGCGTTTCCGAGAAGAAAACAGGCTCGGAAGAAAATTTAGCCGTATTGAAAAAGTGGCTGATTCGTATCGGCGTATGTTTGACATAGCGCCTGACAATGGCACGGTGGATCCTTATGAAACGGGACTGGTGCTGTCCTATGCCTACCCTGAGCGCATAGCTTTTGCAAGACCTGGAAACAATGCCCAATTTCAGCTGAGCAACGGTAAGTATGCCATGGTAGGCCATCGAGATGATTTGGCCCATGAACCCTGGCTGGCCATTTCGCATATAGATGCGAGAGATGGTATGGGTAAGGTTTTTATGGCTTCACCACTCAACCCTAGGGACTTAGCTCCGATGGTGAAAGAAACGGAGGTCATTACCTGGGATACCAAGCGGGGCGGACTAATTGCCAGTAAAGATTTACGTATTGGTAGCATTGTGCTGCAATCCAAGCCTCTACCCGATCCTGACGACACACATCTTGTTCGGGCCATTTCTGAAGCCATTCAAAAAGAGGGGGAAAATCTCCTTGACTTCAATGACGATGTTAAACTTTGGCAAAATCGGGTGCTTTCTTTGAGAAAATGGAATCCTCAGGACGGTTGGCCAGATGTTAGTACAAAAACACTTTTACTCACCAACTCAGAGTGGCTCTCTCCATATCTTGATGGGGTTAAAAAACCAGAAGATTTGAAAAAAATCAATCTTGTGGAGGTATTGCAGCACTCACTTGACTGGGAGCTACAGGAGAAACTAGATAATCTGGCTCCTTTGAAAATTGATGTGACCAGTGGCTCATCTATCAAACTTCTCTACAGAGACAATGCCGAACCGCCATTTCTCTCCGTGAGACTTCAGGAAGTGTTCGGGCTAGCCGAAACACCAACCATCAACGATGGGAAGAACCCGGTTTTGATGCAGTTATTATCTCCGGGATTTAAGCCTGTGCAGATCACGAGCGACCTCAAAAGCTTCTGGGATGATGCTTATTTTGAAGTAAAAAAGGATTTGAAACGCCGGTACCCTAAACACGAATGGCCCGATGATCCGTGGAATGCTGAGGCCGTACGAGGTGTAAAAAGAAGGAAACAGGATTGATATAAAAGTAAAGAGACGATTTGCGCAGCAAATCGTCTCTTTATTATAGTATCAAAAATATGGGAGGCTATTTTTCGAATTGATAAACTCCTCTCAACCCTTCATTAGAGTTAATGGACACTTTCTGATCACGAATTAAACCGTCCTTTAGACTATAAACCCACCCATGCAAGTAAGGGAACTCGCCTTCGGCCCACTCCTCTTGGATGAATGATATTTTGGCCAAATCATGCACTTGTTCCATTACATTCAGTTCCACAAATCGGTCAAACCTTTGAGACTCATCAGCTATGCCATTGAGTTCTTCTTCATGAAGCCTATATACATCTTTGATGTGCATGAGCCAATTATTTAAGAACCCATAATCACCATTACCCATAGCAGCTTTTACACCACCACATCCATAATGTCCACAAACGATAATATGCTTCACCTTAAGCACTTTTACAGCATAATGAACTACGCTCAGTAGATTGCTATCAGTATGGACGACCATATTTGCAATGTTTCTTTGAACAAATATGGATCCTGGGGCGGCATTTGTAATTTGGGTAGCAGGAACTCGACTATCAGAACACCCAATCCATAAAAATTGAGGTGATTGTCCTTTTGATAATTCGTCAAAAAAGTGTGGGTCAGTTTTAAGGGTGTTTTGAACCCACTCTTCATTTCCAGAGATTAAATCTTTGATGGTTTCAGCCATAGTTGTCTTTTGTTTTTGAATCAATGAAGATAGTGTAGAAAGGCTTTTTCAACAAACCCTCAAGGCAAAAGAAAGGTGAAAAAAGGATAATATTATATATCCCAATCCTCATTCAAAGTGTTCATAGCAAAGTAAGCTGTAAGGTCAAATTGGCACGGAACCACGGACACATAATTATTGGCAATGGCCCATTCGTCATTGTCCTCTCCTTTGTCATGATTGACGAAATTCCCCACCATCCAGAAATACTTTCTGCCATGTGGATCCACCCTCTGATCAAAATCCTCTTCCCATCTGGCATTGGCCTGGCGACAAACTTTTATGCCTTTGATAGGCTCATTTTGCTTTGGAGGAATGTTCACATTTATGGCAATCCCACGTGGCAAACCTTTGTCCAACACCTGTTTGGCAATCTTTAGGATAGATTCATCGACATGTAACATTTCAGCTTCAGTATTGTAATCGCACAGCGAAAAGCCTATGGCCGGGGTATCCTCAATGGCTGCTTCTATGGCCGCACTCATAGTTCCCGAATACAGCACGCTTATGGAAGTATTGCTTCCGTGGTTGATCCCACTCACTACCAAATCAATCTTTCGATCCTTGAGTACATGGTGTTTGGCAAGCTTGACACAGTCTGCTGGAGTGCCGCTGCAGTCATAGGCTACAATGTCGCCAAAAATGTCATTCCTGGTAATTCTCAGCGTATCGCCAACGGTAATCGCATGCCCCATACCTGACTGTGGGCTATTGGGTGCCACCACCACTACTTCTCCAAGCTGAGTCATTAAATCCACAAGTTTTTGGATGCCAGAAGAGGTGATACCATCGTCGTTGGTTATAAGAATTAAAGGTTTAGACATTAAATGCTGATTTATAGTGAGTTATAAAAAGCTGTTACACGAATGAGGTCGCGAACATCATCGGTATCGAGCTTGTTTTGTTTAATAAAATCTTTGACCTGGCCTTGTTTACGAGCCATGATAGTGAGTAAATCTTGTTTTCTCCCTGAAAACACTTTCATAGTGCCCTGTTTGTCAAGGAAATAAAATGTGTTTCTCACCACTGTTTGCAGAAAAGACGTGCCGTACACGCTGGAGTTTACCGTTTCAGTAACAATGGATTCTCTTGACAGTAAAGAAAGGG
The DNA here is from genome assembly GCA_039944535.1 of Cyclobacteriaceae bacterium. Classification (GTDB taxonomy): domain Bacteria; phylum Bacteroidota; class Bacteroidia; order Cytophagales; family Cyclobacteriaceae; genus JAMZMI01. The sequence continues at coordinate 108,606 of JBDUYP010000004.1, read as the reverse complement.
GGGCTTCATATAAAACTTCAAAAAGGATCGGAACCTGATAGTCATATTTTACATTGTACGGAATAGAATAAAACTGCCTGTAAGTCTCCACCAGACTATCAAAAATCTCAACATAAAATAGCTTTTGACTGGTAAAGGTCTGCACCACTCCATTTCTGGAAACGAGTACAATGTTGGTTTCCATGTCGTAGCGTACATTTCCGCGAACAGTATCCTGATCTACTGTAACGATGAACCCTTTGTGCCATACCTCACTTGAAAACTTCTGCCCAGAAGCAGAGATAGACATCAGAATTATAATAATAGCAAGGGTTCTCTTCATCATCTATTTTTCTTTCAGAATTTCGTGACCCATCTTGTCCCTTTTCGTCTCCAGGTACTTTTTGTTGTGAATATTAGGAGTCACTTCTATGGGCACATTCTCTACAATTTCCAGGCCATAGCCGATCAACCCGACTCGTTTTTTAGGATTGTTGGTTATCAGTTTCATCTTGCTCACTCCCATTTTGCCTAGAATCTGGGCTCCTACTCCATAATCCCGCTGATCCATCTTAAATCCCAGGTGTTCGTTGGCTTCCACCGTATCCATTCCATTCTCCTGTAGTTTGTAGGCCTTCAGTTTGTTGACCAGTCCAATACCTCTCCCTTCCTGATTCATATAAACCACAATGCCTTTCCCCTCTTTCTCTACCATGGCCATGGCGCTGTGCAACTGGTTGCCACAATCACAGCGGTAAGAACCGAAAATATCGCCTGTCACACATGAGGAATGTACCCTGACCAATACAGGTTCATTTTCTTCCCATTCCCCTTTGTATAAAGCCAGATGTGTGTCATTTGTATTCGTCTGACGAAATGCTTTTAACTTGAACATGCCATGTTCTGTAGGCATATCCACAGTAATTTCTTCCTCTACGAGTGACTCGTGTTGCATCCTATATCCTATCAAATCTTTGATGGAAATAAGCTTCAGATCATGCTCGTCGGCTATTACTCTCAAATCAGGAAGTCGAGCCATAGTGCCATCTTCCTTCAATACTTCCACCAGTACACCTGCTGGAGTAAGACCCGCCAATCTGGCCAGGTCAATGGCAGCTTCAGTATGACCTGCACGTCTGAGTACCCCTCCTTTTTTGGCTTTCAAAGGAAAAATATGACCGGGACGTCCCAGCTCCTCGGGGTTGGTTTTTGGATCAGCGAGTGCCAATATTGTTTTAGCACGATCTGAGGTAGAAATTCCAGTAGTGGTGCCATGGCCTTTGAGGTCAACAGAAACGGTGAACGGAGTTTCGTGAACGGCTGTATTTTTCCCTACCATAAGGTCAAGGTTCAACTCCTCGCATCTTTCTTCGATTAGTGGAGCACATATTAGTCCTCGACCTACCTTGCTCATGAAGTTGACAATCTCCGGGGTGACTTTCTCAGCGGCACAAATAAAGTCTCCTTCATTTTCTCTATCCTCATCATCGACCACAATGATTACTTCTCCCCGACCAATTGCTTCTATGGCTTCCGCCACGCTATCCAATAATTTTTTATCACTCATTTTGCTGCTTATTGCTTATTTGGTAATGACATTACCCAAATGACGGGCAAGATCTATTTCTATTTTCTTTAGTTCGTTGATTTCATCCAGAATCTCATCTATCTGATCATCTGCCTGTGGATCTTTTAGTTTTTTGGTTTCTTCTTCTATCAGATGCTGCACAATCCTGAACTTCAACCTCAATATATTGGAATATGTTACGTCCCTTAAAAGTTCCGTTTCTCGCGGAACATGTATTTTATATTTTTTCTCCCAGTTTTCGCTGAGCTCATGGCGTTGCGTAAGTAAATCCACCACAACATTTTTGACTTCCTCCGGACCATGATTCATCAGATACTCACCATCTACCAATACGCCTTCCTGAAGCTTATTTTTGATAATGTCAATAATCTGCCTGTAGAGTGGATTGGAAAACTGTATTTCCTCCATTTCCGAAACGAAATAGGAAATCAAACCTTCGTCTTGCAATTCCTGGTTTTTGATGTGGTTTTTACCATAGTTCACCAAAACCCTCACGCTTTCACGCTCCTGCAGTTCTATTATTTTTTGGATATCAAGCTTATCAACTGCTCCCGTACCGGGAACAATTAAATCCGCTATTGGTGGTACTTCTGTAAAGCTACCACCACCATTGTTGCGCTGCTTATCCTTATCGCGATCTCTTGATCTCTGTATGAGAATCTTGTTTTGCTCTGAGATAAGCACATTTTCATCGATTTCCAGAAGGTCACTACATTCTTTGAGGTAAACCGTGCGCTTGATGGGGTCATCAATTTTGGCAATGGAACTCACCAAATCACGAATAACTCCGGCTTTTTTAACAGGATCGTTTTTGGACTCATCCAGAAAAAGCTTGGTCTTAAAACGAATGATGTCCTGAGACTCAGCTTCGATATAGTGCTTAAATGCGCTGGTTCCCAAACTCTTAGCATAGCTATCAGGATCTTCCCCCTCAGGCAGTGCCACCGCTCGTACGTTGAGGCCTCCTTCAAGCAGCATGTCAATTCCCCGGATACTGGCTTTAATACCCGCAGCATCTCCATCGAAGATTACAGTGACATTGTGGGTGAAGCGGCTAATGAGCTTAATCTGATCCTCGGTGAGGGCGGTACCTGAGGACGAAACCACATTCTGCACACCCACCTGATGCATGCTGATTACATCGGTATATCCTTCCACCAGAAAACAATTATCTTCTTTTCTGATTTCCAGCTTTGCTTGTGCCAAACCATAAAGGACCCTGCTTTTATTGTATAGTTCGGTTTCGGGTGAGTTGATGTATTTGGGCTGTTTCTTGTCACTGACCAGTATCCGGGCTCCAAAAGCGACTACTTTCCCGGCTACATTGTGAATAGGAAACATGACCCTGTTTCGAAACCGATCATAGGTTTTATCATCTTTGACAATGATCAATCCAGCTTCTTCGAGCAGGTGTTTTTCATAGCCTTTTTCCAGGGCGGCTTTCATAAACCCATCCCACTGCCCCAGGCTATACCCTAGCTCAAATTTCTCTAATGACTCATCGGAAATTTCTCTTTCCTTTATGTAGCTGAGACCTACAGATTTTCCTTCTTCGGAGTTTATCAACAGGTCATGAAAGTAGTCCTTTGCATAATTGAGAATGATATGAAGGCTTTCCCGCTTGTTTTGAGCCTGCTGTGCTTCGTCACTTCTTACCTGATCTTCTACAATCTCTACATTGTATTTTTTGGCCAGATACTTGAGTGCTTCAATATAGCTGAGGCCATCTACCTCCATCACAAACGTGATGGCATCCCCTCCCTTTCCTGAACTAAAGTCCTTAAAAATACCCTTTGAAGGAACAACGTAAAACGAAGGTGTTTTCTCATTGGCAAAAGGGCTCAAGGCTTTGTAGCTAGAGCCAGATCGCTTGAGTGTGACAAAGTCGCTCACCACCTCCACAATGTCCATTCGGGTCTTTATTTCATCAATGGTAACGGGACTTATCATAGCTTTTCTTAACGATACAAAGCTAAAATTTTTCGAGTGAAAGGCGTGTTCATTTTCAAAATGTTGAGGCAACAACGGATATACTAATTTCAACTTGAAACAGTTGTTAATTCATATCCTGTTTGAGGTGTAGTGTGGCTTGATTAACATTGCATCTAGACTTGATAATCAAATGGAAATTAACAGAGAGACCGTACTAAAGGCACTGAGCAATGTAGAAGATCCTGATCTGAAAAAAGACCTGGTGACGCTGGAAATGATCCAAAATGTGATGGTAAAGGATAGCCACATCAGTTTTACTGTGGTACTCACTACTCCTGCTTGTCCTCTAAAGGAGTTGATCCGGAAAAATTGTGAAGAAGCATTGGTGGAAGCATTTGGGGAAAATATCACTTCCGAAATCGAAATGTCATCCACGGTCACCACTGTCAGAAGCAACGCACCTCTACTTCCAAATGTTAAAAACATTATAGCTGTTTCATCCGGAAAAGGTGGAGTAGGTAAATCAACTGTAGCAGCAAATCTTGCTGTGGCACTGGCCAAAACCGGAGCAAGTGTTGGGCTGATTGATGCTGACATCTTTGGTCCATCCGTGCCTACGATGTTTAATTGTGAATATGAGCAACCTGCCGTGACTCAGGTCAATGGCAAAAATCTAATCATACCTATTCTTCAATATGGAGTGAAGTTGATGTCGATAGGATTCCTCTCTCCTCCCGAAAATGCGGTGGTATGGAGAGGCCCGATGGCAAGCTCAGCTTTGAAGCAGTTTTTAGGCGACACGGAATGGGGCGATCTGGACTATCTTCTGATTGACCTTCCTCCAGGGACGAGCGACATTCATTTAACGCTGGTTCAAACTGTACCTGTTACGGGTGCAATAGTGGTCACCACGCCACAGAAGGTAGCTTTGGCAGATGCACGCAAGGGTTTGGCCATGTTCAAACAGCCACAAATCAACGTTCCTGTTCTTGGTATTGTTGAAAACATGGCTTACTTCACTCCGGAAGAACTGCCAGATAATAAATACTTCATCTTTGGAGAAAATGGCGGTAAGAACTTATCAGAAAAATCTGACGTTCCATTTTTGGGTCAAATTCCACTGGTGCAAAGTATTCGCGAAAGTGGTGATGCCGGCTACCCGGCAGTATTAAAGGATGATGTAACAGCTAATTCATTCAATGCTCTGGCCGAATCACTGGCACAGCAAGTAGCAATTAGAAATGCCACACAGCAAAAAACTGTAAAAGTAGAGTTAAATTCGTAGGATAAATAAGCAACATGGATTTAATCGATCAAATAGAAGCCGCCTTACAGAATATTCGTCCCTACCTGGAAGCTGATGGTGGTGACGTGAAAGTCCTTGAGGTAACAAATGGCGTGGTGAAACTGGAATTGCTTGGTAACTGCGGATCTTGTCCCATGTCCACAATGACCCTAAAGGCTGGTGTAGAAGAAGCCATAAAGCGGGCTGTTCCAGAGATTAAAAGTGTTGAGGCTGTTAACATCACCTCTCCGGATGACCCCAATGCAAAATTGCCACAAACCATGATGTAAATGAGGTTCTGGCTCATTCTGCTGTTCTCAGCCCCATTATTCTTACACGCACAGATCAGATGTGGGTTTGATAGTCTTTTGGCCAATACCCAGCGCTCGCAAACACAGGAACAGTTCAGCCAATGGCTTCACAAGAAATCGAAGCTAAACACAACTCAATCGCTCTTTAGTGAGTTTTTTGGTGGAAAAAAGGCTGCTGAAATCTATGAGCTCCCAATCGTTTTTCACATCATACATACAGGGCAATCTATAGGTGCTGGATACAACTTGAGTGATGAGCGAATCATAGATCAGGTTGATCGACTTAATAAAGATTTTAGGAGACTCAATGATGATGCGGACAATACGCCTTCTGAGTTTTTGGATGTTGCCGTAGATACCGAAATTGAGTTTGTAATGGCGAGACAAGACCCTGAAGGTAGACCATCATCGGGTATTACTCGTACAGAAGTATCCCAAACATCATTTAATACGTCAGAAATAGACATACTCACCTCTCTAATCCAATGGCCTCCCGAAGACTATATTAATGTTTATGTGCTCAACCTGGAATCATATCTCGGTTTAGGAATGTTCCCTTTCTCCGACGAAGGAGGACTGAAAAACGAAATTGAAAATCTCCGTGAGACAGACGGGGTTTACATCAGGTACACTTATTTCGGTTTCAATGATAGCGAAGACGATAATTTGGCCTTCACCAGCTATGGAAGAACATTAACTCACGAGCTGGGACACTATTTGGGCGTGCTTCATACGTTTCATGGCGGTTGCACAAGCACAAACGATTATTGTGCTGACACACCTGCACTGAGCAATTCTACACTCAATATCAATGAGTCATGCGGTGATATTCCGAATACAGCTTGTGAATCTGGCGAACGCCCGATGGTGGAGAATTATATGGACTACACAGATGATGTTTGTATGAATCTTTTCACTCAAGATCAAAAAGAAAGGATGCGCACGGTACTGCAGTATAGCCCGAGGAGAAAATCACTTCTCTCGTCTCCAGCACTTGAGCAGCCCACTTTGGTCAACAACGATATGGGGATCAGGGAAATACGGTCTCCTCTTAAAACAGATTGTTCCAACGAGTTTATACCTTCTATTCAGGTAAGAAACTATGGAAGCAATGATGTGAATTCCTTTAAAATTTCGGTAAAACAAAACGGACAGATTATAGAAGTCAGGGACTTCAATATTGCACTGACACCTGACGAACTTGAAATCGTGAGTTTCTCGCCAATGACGATTACTTCTGAAGACTTCACTGATATCTCTTTTGAGGTAATTGAAGTAAATGATGTCGCAGATGGGAAAAACACTAACAACATTCAAAACATCACCATCAACCCTGGCGAAACAACAGTGCTTCCTTATATGCAATCATTTGACAATGATGTGGCATTTCTAGCTCGTACTCAACTCAATGAAGTTTCACAATGGCAGATTGTAACCGCCGCAGATTCGGTGGCACTCAATCAGGCTGCAGGACTGGCATTCTATGAATTTGAAGATGATATCAACTACGGCGTAAAGGACTTTCTATTCACAGACGTACTGGATGTTTCTTCACTAAACTCTGCCTTGCTCACCTTCAAATATGCCTACTCTGGCAGAATCTCTGGCGAATATCTGGATGAGCTTATAGTGGCAATTTCTACCGATTGTGGTAGCACATTCGACCCAAAGAATTATCTGTTCCAAAGAAAGGGAAATAGCCTTATTAGCACTTCTAAAACAGACGTCAGTTTTGTTCCTACATCAGTATTTGACTGGGAGCAAGTGGATATCAACATAACCTCCTATCTGGAATATGATAATATTCAGATTGCCTTCATCGGGGTGAATGGTGGTGGTAATAACCTGTATGTGGATGATATACAAGTAAATTCATCAAACCTATTATCTCATGACGCTGGCATCAGGCGTCTGGAAAGCGCAGGTGTAGTCACTTGCTTTGATGACATATTGCCGTCCTTGAATGTTAGAAACTTTGGCTACAAGCCGATTGATCAAATGAAGGTTTCCCTTAATTTGAACGGAGCAGGATACGACACTGTTTACAGTGGTCTCAATCTTCGATCTGGTGATTCTGAAGAATTCAGATTTGATTTTGGGAAATTAGAGGCTGGTTTAAATGAGTTGTTTTTCAGTATAGACTCGGTTAACGACACCCTGGATGCGCAGACCTCCAATAACCTGCTGGCCTATAAAATATATGTTGATGACTCAAGAGACACGATCCCTGTCAGACAGACCTTCGAGTCTGAAGGCACAGACAATTGGGTTATCAATGAGGTAAACGGTGAGCCTCTCTTCGAGCTTGTTGAAATTACAGGGAGAAACCGTGTACTAAGAGCAACAGCTTACGATACAGCAAAGGTAGGCACCCAAACATACTTCGTGAGCCCAAACATTAACACCAACCAAGTCAAACAAGGAGCCATAAGGTTTAAACTTTCTTACGCTGAAAGAGCGGGGTATACAGACAATTTGAAGATTTTATTATCACTGGATTGTGGGGCCAACTACAACATTGAGGTTTATAATAAAAACACCAAAGACATGGCCACTACTAGCTCTGAGCAGCCTTGGGTGCCTACGGACGAGCTTGATTGGGTCACAGAGTTTGTGGACATCACTGAGCACATGATTTGGAACAATCTCAGAATCGCCTTCGTTTTCACAAATGGCCAGGGAAATAATCTCTATCTGGATGACATTGAATTGCTAACATCAAACGACCCCAATCAGCCTATTCCGGAATTTAACATGTCCATGTATCCCAATCCCGCTACGGATAGGTTTTATCTCTCATTTAAGGTTCCTGAGAAGCAAACCGTGAATGTGAAAATGGTGGATATGACAGGACGGATTGTCCTCAATCAGGACATTGAAAACGTCCTCAATCAAAAACTTGAGATTGTCACAACAGCTGAAAAAGGCTTTTATCTGGTGATGGTAACCGGTCCGGACGTAAGGATGACGCAGCGGATTTATATTAGGTAGGTTACTTTAAGTCCAGTAAAACACCACTCCAGATCTAGGAAAAACAATATCAGATGATTCTACTGAAATGGTCCGCTGGTTAATCACATGCGGATTGAGCTTGTCCTTTACCTGGGAGTAGGGCAAATAATCAACCTTTAACTCAGGTGGATAAGTAATTTGAAAGTAAGGAGATTGAGTAGGTTGAGAAATAATGAAGTGGAACCTGTTCATCTTCTTAGAGTAAGGAATAATGAAGGAAACATCTGATTTATAATGGAACGAATCTTCATCTTCAAATAGATAGTCAGCAAAATCAAATCTCTTATTCAGGGCTAACTCGATTCCGAACAACTTTTCCTTCTCATCATTAATGATTTTCATTTCTAGTTCATCACAGATATTTAGGCTTTTTGATCCATCTTTATTTTCGAGCATTACATGCAGTTCAATAGATTCTAAAAAGGTCTCTTTGGTGAACCTCCCCCCCTGATGGGAGTGATAAAAATCTTCCCATTGGGTGATTCCTATGACTTCACGCATAAAGACATGATCATCATTTAGCCAATATTCAAGGCTCTTTTCATCACGTGCGAAAGCAATTTTGAATGTAATGTCTTTCTTATCTACCTTGTTTTTTAAGAAGTGCTTGCTGCATGATAGTTTTTCATCTAAAGCATAAAATGTTCCTTGCTCTAATCCTGTTAGTTTAGCGAAGAACAATTCAGAAGCATGCTGTATTTCGACTATATACCTAAATTTATTTCGACAAAGCAATCCATCATCTAGATAATTATTTATGACCTGATCATACAATTTAGAACCCTGATTCTGCCCCAATAAAGAGATCACTCCATTTCTAATGAATTGTTGTTTCAGAGACTGTGGAAAATTGTCAAGCACTTCAAGGTCGCCCTGAATGGCTTGAGCAGTTTCTTCTATTCGGATCTTTCTAGCTTCTTTTTCTGAGTATATCTGATAGAAAAAACCAAAAAATAGTAATGAGATGAAAGTGATAATAAGATCCTTTACCATTCCGGAAGCAAACATCTGGATAGTTAGTTCTCCATTCTCTTCTAGGTTAAGGAAAAACAATACAATGAGCAAGCCAATTGCAACAGTCAGTGCTGCAAACCAAAAGATATTGTTTTTAAGAAAAAGTATCGTTTCGTTATGCTTCTTATTGCTCATCTTAAAAGTTGATTAGTCCATATTTAGCTATTTCTCCTGTTTTGGCACCCCAAAACTGATTACCATAATCAAAATGCCACCACTCCATATCATAATTCTGAAAACCTGATTCGACCATTATATCTAAAAGCAATTTGCGGTTTTGATGAATCAAAAGACCCTGAGACGAGATGTTATCTGAAAAGAACTGAGTGTTGGATTCATCTCCAAAATGATCGAATGCAGTTCCCATCTCAAGTGGTTTTCCTGACTTGTCCAAGATAGTCAGATCAACCGAACCACCGGTAAAATGTGGCGATGGCTTATTTACGTCAATTGAAGGTATGGAAACAAATTGAGAACCCAGGTCATTTACATTCCCAATGGGATTTAACCGTTTAATCGTGTTTTTGAATTCATCATAAAGGTACTGCTGCACGGCATATGGCCTCCATGCGTCCCAAATCAAAAGCGAATGGTTCTCTGGCAAGTGGTTAGCGGCTGTTCTAAGCTTTTCATAGACACTCTCCCTGCATAGTATGTGATTCAGAGCTCCAGTAATTCCGCGATAATAATAGAAGGGAATTAGTTGAATTTTGGATAATGGACTATTTGTGAGGCTAACTAATGGTTCACCACATTCTTGTATCGGTATTTCTTGCCAGCTCTTCAAGTCCAATTACTTCTGAAATTTGTTCAAAGAAATATCACTCTGCTCGAAGATGTAGGACGGAAAATCATAGTTGTATTCTTCCTTTTCTTCTTTTCTTTTCACAGCATTCACGATCATCTGATCCAATATCTGACGATAGGGCGTAGTATCAGGCCACAGGTAGTAGGCAAGTGATCCCGGAATGGTATTGATTTCGTTGAGGTACACCTTATTATCCGAGGTATCCACTATAAAATCTATTCTCACCATGCCTCCGCAACCTGACGTGATATAAGCCTTTCGAGCCATTTCATGAACTTCAACTTCCATCTCCTTCGTGATATCAGCAGGCACCTTCCTTTTCAGGCCGCTCATGCCGGAGAATGAATTGATATCGTCTTTATACTTGTTGTCAAAGGAGAGTAAAGTATCACCTTTAAAGGGTTCTTCTATCAAAGACAGGTGCTGCTCTGCGGCATTTCCGTACACGGCACAATTGAGCTCTCTATTCTCTTTGATGAATTTCTCCACGATCGTTTTTTCCGCAAACTGAAAGGCATTGTTAAGAGCATCTTCCAATTCTTCCATGTTATGAGCAGCGCTCACTCCTACGCTAGAGCCCAGATTGTTGGGCTTCACTATAAGTGGAAATCCTATCTCATTAATTTTAGTCTCAATAAAAGCTTTGTCAAAGAACCAGCTCCGCTTACTGATAGTGATCCCTTCAACTACGCTGATTCCTGCTTGTTTCAGAATCTCTTTCAGCTCAAACTTGTTCATGCACAGTGCAGAGCTGAACACATCACTCCCCACGTAAGGCAGATTTTTGATTTCAAACAACCCCTGAAAACAACCGTCTTCACCCAGTGTGCCATGGAAGATCGGAAAAATCAAGTCTATCTCAATTGGTTTGGCCTTTGATAACAATCCGGTTTTCTTTGGGTAGAGAAAAGGGTCGTTAGAAGTCGCGGTAAAAAAGACCTCAGTTGCTTTTTTTTCAAGTTCAGAAATGACCTTGTAGTTGGTTACATCCAGCAGCGCTTCACCTGTAAAAAACACACCTTCTTTATTGACGTAAACCGGAACAATATCATATTTATCCTCATCCAACTTATTCATGATCTGAAGGGCTGAGATGATTGATATATCATGTTCAACAGATTTTCCTCCAAAAAAAACACCCAGTTTAGTCTTAATCATATTTATTCTTTCAATCGTTATTGCTCCAATAAGTCCGGTAAATCATTTTCGTAAAGCACTGTATCATTATCCTTGCAAACTTCTCTGAGAAGAGACCTGGCTTCTGTTAGATTTTTGACGCCATGGTAGGTGTCTTCCGTCATCTTTCCGGTTTCTTTGATTCCATCGAGGATGTATTTACCCGGTTTATCTCCCACAATAATCGCTATATCAGTGTATTCAGAAATATAATTTCCCAATTTTTTATTTATCTCTTCAGATAGATCCCCCAGCTCGATGATCCCCGGGGTGATGATGATTCTGTTTTGCTCAAACATGCCCAACACCTTGAGTGCCATCTCAGCCCCTTTGATATTAGAGTTGTAAGCATCATCCAGTATCGTGATCTTTCCTGCTTTTCTGAGCTGAAGCCGGTGCTCTGCTCCAGTAAGGTTTTGAATGCCGAATTTCATCTGATCCAGCCCCAGCCCCAGTTTTTCACCTACTGCAATGCAAGCAAGTATGTTTGAGATGTTGAAACTACCGAGAATTTTGGTCTGAACAGTATCTAGCTTCTGCCCATTTTTTATCAAGTCAAAACGAGTTCCGCTCCTATCAAAAGTAATTTTATCTGCGTGATACGCACTCTTTTCTCCTTCTATTGAATAATAGACTACCGGAGTATTACTCACCTCGGTATTTCGAATGATCTCATAATCTGCATTGAGAACACCCATTCCATCTTGCGGTAAGGAGTCAATGAGTTCAAATTTTGTCTGCCTGATGTTTTCGATAGACTTGAAAGTCTCCAAATGCTGCGCACCCACTGCTGTCAGGATTCCGATTTTGGGATTAACTAAATCACAGATTTCTTTGATATCGTGTGGCTTTTTGGCTCCCATCTCCACTATGAAAACCTGATGATGCGCTTTGAGTTGCTCACGTATGGTTCTCACCACACCCAGTGTTGTGTTGAAGCTTCCTGGAGTCATCAGCACGCTGTACTTCACGCTGAGTGTTTGTTTCAGAAAGTTCTTCGTTGAGGTTTTGCCATAGCTTCCTGTGATGCCTATGATGATTAGGTCATTGCGACTTTTCAGCATTGCTTTAGCTTCATTGATATATTTATTGGTGATCCAATTATCCATAGGAGCCATCACAAATACAGCCAAAACTGCAGCAACAGGAGATAGATAAATTACAACGAAAGCCAGTGATTGTAACCCCGTGAAAACTACCAAAGCATAGCTTATAATCAAGACAATGAGAGCCGCAGAAGCATATAGTCGTGAAGCTCTGTTGGTATAGACCAAAGCCTTCTTTTTCCTTTTCACGAGTCTTAGAACCGAAACAACAAGTAAACCTGCCACGCCCACCCAAAACAGCCAGACCAAACTCAATAGGTCTCCCACCAAAACCATCGCAATAAAGGCAACTTCTTTGAGTCTGTTAGCTATGGAATGTGATGTTTTAAACCACCGAAGATAGCGCGATGGCATATATGAGCTGTGCTGCAGCATGTGCATTTCGTAACTCATCCTGGCATGTCCGTAAAACAGGTAGGTAGCTAAAAACAAGTAAGTGTACAGGCTTGAAAAGTCCATCTAGAGGTCTAAAAATTTATCAATCTTTAATAAAACAGCCGATTCTGCATCGAGAAAAGTATAATGACCAGCCTTTTCTATTATCTCCAATTTGGCCCCAGGAATAAGACCATTCATGATCTTGCCGTGAGATATCGGAGTGTCTTTGTCTTGCTTACCAAATATCAAAAGCGTTGGGCTATCAATTTCAGGCATCAAATGCCTCAGGTCCTCATTGATAACCGAAACGACAGTTTTCTTGTGAAACTCAGATTGAGCCGCGTTTTTAAAATCTTTCGAAGCAAAAACTGAATTCAGAGCATTATTTATGGCCAGAGATATTTTGTTATCCCCAAAAATGAAAATGATCTTTTTCGCGGTTTTAATAAGCCGAACCTTAAGCGGAACAATGCGAACGCCTGCACTACCAAGCAATACAAGCCCTTTGGTTTTGTTTTTTAAACCGGCATGAACAATCGAAATTCTACCTCCATGGCTATGCCCGACCAAAAGAGGACTCTTTATTGACAGAGTTTCTAGAAATGTCACTAAGAACTCCTGATAATCATAAACAGTCCAGGGAGTTTTGGGTGTTTCGCTCTCTCCAAACCCCGGAAGGTCAGGAGCGAAAACTTTAAATTTTTTGGAGTAGTAAGTAATGAACCGTTTGAAAACCTCTTTGCTACTGCCCCACCCGTGAAGTATAACCATCGGTTGACCTTCACCCATTTCGTAATATTTAATGGCAATTCCCTGAACTTCGATACTTTTGGATTCCAATGTTACGCTGCGTAAAAGTCAATAGAAAAGATCATAAAATGGTCGTTTGACACAAGTGGCAAATATAAGCCAGCTAATCATTGATTCAAGTAATATTTGCACCTCATTGAATCTGCATCGGAGAATAGAAAATAAATGATTGATTTATCAGTTTTGCTAAATAAAAGTGCGAACGCTTTTCATCTAATCAAAAAGGCAGATATTTGGCGTTAGAATTGCAAAACCGGCATTATTAAAATGGCAAAAGAAAAAACCTGGAAAGATCTGATACTTAATCTGTTTCTGATTTTCGGAATCAGCTTGGTAAGTGTTTTCATCTTCTTTTATATCTACCTTCCATTGACTACTAATCACGGGGAGACCCTCACAGTTCCAGATGTGAGAGGTGTCACACTGGATGAACTGGAAGATTTTCTCGAGAGTCGAAACCTCAGATATGAAGTCACTGTAGATTCTGGTTTTTCAGCTACAGAAAGGCCTTTGGCCGTGCTCAAGCAGTTTCCGCTACCTAACTCAAAGGTGAAAGAAAACAGGAAAATCTATGTCACGCTTAATTCTGAAAAACCGCCATTGATCAGAATGCCAAAGTTGACGGAGGGTTCTGTGAAGAATGCTACCCTGATCCTTCAGACCTATGACTTGGCTCTTGGGGAAATAATTTACGTGCCAGACCCTTATCTGAACTATATTTTGAAGCAGCAGATAGATGGACGAGAGGTTATGGAAGGCGAGCGGATACCGAAAGGCTCCAAAATAGACCTTGTAGCCGGAGATGGACTGGGGCAGCAAAACCTGGAATCCCCTGCTTTAATAGGACATGATCTGGAAAGCGCCAAGGTTGCTATAATAGGTTCAGGTTTAAAAATCGGCGAGATCGTGCATGAAACCACTAATTCTGCCGTTATAGAAGAAGTGTCGGCAGATGGAATCATGGAACAGGTAGAAATCACGGTGAGTCCGGGTAGTGTTGTAAAGCAAAGCCCAAAAAAAGGCCGCAACATGAGATTGGGACAAAAAGTCGATCTCTGGGTATATAAGCCGGATTCATTGAATGTTAACCCTACTATTTTAGATGAGTAGATTATCCAAATCCGCATTTTTTTTCGTGTTTATGATTTGTGGAAGTTTAGCATTTTCACAACTCAGAATCGCACCAATAAAATCGAATAAGAAGCAAACTCAGGTAGAATTTAAAACACTGAACCTCCCCTTTTGGGATGATTTTTCTAATTCGGAAAATACACCTGACACTTTGCTGTGGAAAGTTGGTGAAGATATTTTTGTAAATGATGCATTGAGTATCAATACGCCTACTTACAAAGCGGCCTCCTTCGATGGGCTCAAAGGCAATGGAATCGCTCATGACATGGCTAATGATTTTAACGCCAACACTGATAGCCTGGCTTCTCATTATATTGACCTGAGCGGGAGATCAGCTGCAGACAGCATCTACTTTAGTTTCTTTTGGCAAGCTGGAGGCTATGCCGAACTGCCTGACGAAACAGATCTGTTTTCCCTACTCTTTTATGCTGCTGATTCTACGTGGCAGACCAAATGGTCAGCTACAGGAGGGCTATCTACCCTCAGCGATCAGTTTCAACAAGAGATCATCGCTGTGGACAGTGCCAAATATTTGCATGATAAATTTAGGTTTAAGTTCGTTCTAAATGGTAAAAGCACCGGCCCGTTTGACAGCTGGCATCTGGACTATATTTACTTGAATGAACATCGTGAGAGGACAGACACAGCGCACTTTGACCGTGCACTTACAGGGAAGCCCACTTCTCTTTTTGGTATTTACAGAGAGATTCCTGCCCATGTTTTTTTCAAAAATCCAATGACGTTTTTGGGTGCTCAACAAGTGGGAACACGAAATCTGGACAACCTGCCACATGCTGTTCGTTACTACTATCAATTGGAGAATCTGACCACAAACGAAGTTTATTACGATCAGGAAATATCAGGAGCCGCAGTGACTCTGGAGCCAGCTCAAATGGATACTGTTTTTGGTCCTACCGATGTGACATTGGCTAGCCAGCTCGATCCTCTTGATTCACAGGTTATTTCAAGCACCTTTTACATGTTCACGGGCGATAAAAATCTTTTTGAAGAGGTTATCGGGTCAGATACAGTTTTTCAGGATGTGGATCTCAAAGTAAACGACACCATCCGTCAAACCTATACCCTTCAAAATCACTACGCTTACGATGACGGCATAGCGGAATATGCCGCCGGTATCAACGTGAAAAATGGTAAAATTGCCGTTCAGTTCGCCCTAGCTGAACCGGACACACTTACACATATCGATATTCATTTTCCTAACATCGAACCGGATGCCACAGGAGAGTCTGTTAACCTGATGGTATGGACAGACCTGGATCGTAATATAGTGCTCACAAGTCAAGCATACACCATCACATCCAACACTAGACTCAACGAATTCAAACGAATCAAGCTTGATAAAACTCAACTTGTGAGAGACACGATTTATATCGGATTTCAACAGCTGGTTGAGGATTATGTTGGTGTTGGTTTTGATAAGACAAGTCCTGACGCTAAGGATCAGATTTTTTATAATACCGGTGATCAATGGATTCAAAACCAGAGACTTGATGGCATATTGATGATCCGACCGGTTTTTCATTTTGACAGTACATTCATTCTCTCCAATAATAAAGTACTGAGCGCTCCAGTGCCGTATCCAAACCCATCAAAAGGAATCATTCATTTTCAAAAAGATATTGACAGGATCAGCATTTTTTCGCTAGATGGGTCCTTGGTATTTGAAGCTGGTTCAGGAAGGCAGTTTGATATTTCGTCTCTTCCAAATCAGCTATATTTAATGAGAATTGGAGTAGGAAATACCACCACCTCGTCCAAACTCATTTTGAACCAGTAGCTCAAAAAAGCTGCACTACACCCCGTCTATGAAAAGCCTAACACTCGGTTTACTTCTGCTAATATGTTTTTCAGCATCATCACAAACTCCATGTCAGAATGGTATGGCTGGAATATATCCTTGCAATCAGATTACACTTCTTTCTCACTTAACACCAGAAGACCTACAGTCAGATTACATCGATGGTTCTGCTCTTAATGATATTTGGGGGTGGACTGATAGCCAAAATGGCAAAGAATACGCCATTGTCGGTTTGGTAGATGGCGTAGCTTTTGTAGATGTTTCTGATCCGATAAATCCCATTTTCCTGGGAAAACTCCCGGAGAAACTGGCCTCATCAAGCGGATCGTCCAGCGCCAACTTGAGAATCATGCATGGTAAGTCTTACTGGAGAGACATTAAAACCTTCAAAGATCACGCTTTCATAGTAAGCGATCTCAATTCTGAGCATTCAGGAGTTCAGGTTTTCGACCTAACTAAGCTTAGAAATCACGATGGCGGAGAGTGGATAGAATATACCGAAGATGCTTCGTACGATTATTTTCACCGTGCCCACAACATAGCAATCAATGAAGAAACCGGTTACGCCTATGTGGTTGGAGCCATTTCGGGAACAGAAATGTGCAATGGCGGCCTGCATATAATTGACATCAATGACCCCAAAAATCCAAAATTTGAGAGCTGCTTCAGCGATGATGGGTATACTCATGACGTTCAGTGTGTGACCTATCAAGGTTCTGATATTGATTATATAGGAATGGAAATCTGTTTCGCCAGCAATGAAGATACTTTTACGATAGTAGATGTTGATGATAAAGCCAACATGAACATGATCAGTCGTATCACATACGACAAATACGCTTACACCCATCAGGGCTGGCTCTCAGAGGATCACAAATTCTTTTTGATGAACGATGAGCAGGATGAAGAAGCATTTGGTCATAACCCCAGAACCTTAATTTGGAATATAGAGGATCTGGATAACCCCGTTTTGATAGGAGATTACTACAACAATGCCGTGTCCATTGATCACAACCTCTATACTCACAATGGGCTGGTATATGAATCTAATTACTCTAGCGGCTTGAGGGTGTTGGAGATGTCACGAATTGAAGAAGGCGTGCTCAGAGAAGTAGCGTTTTTTGATACCTATCCTGAAGATGACTTAATAGATTTCTACGGGAACTGGAGCAATTATCCGTACTTCGAAAGTGGCACTATCATAGCCTCTGATATGAACAATGGCTTGTTCGTACTTAAGCTGAATATGGGAGCTGATATCATCTCAAAACATCCGGAAAATCAAACGGGATGTGGCATGGGAGGAATCAATTTTAGTGTAGAGGCTGAAGAAGCAGAAGGCACAAAATATAGATGGCAAAGGTTTGCTGGTCAAAAGTATATCTACATAGGTGAAGGCAGTGTTTCGCTGGGCACCCAAACTCCAGACCTGACTGTCATTCCGTCCAGCTTAACCAAAGGCAATTTGATCAGATGTGAGATCACTACGGCATATGGAGATGTTTACTACACTTATCCGGCATCTTATGAGTACCCAGAAGGCGATATTGTTACCCCAGATGCAGATTTTTCTTATTCAATGAGCAACTCTACGGAAGTGGTATTTACGAATAATTCGACGGATGCATCTTTTTATTTGTGGGATTTCGGGGATGGTTCCTCTTCTACTCTGCCGAATCCTACTCACGTTTTTGAAGCGGGGATTCATGAAATCAACCTCATAGCTTTCAACGATTGTGCCTTTGCGCAAACCAAAATGGAAGTGAATACCACTCCCCTGGCAACCAATCCTGTAACATCCGGTATCTCCATTTTTCCAAACCCCACATCACGCTATATTTCTTTTACTGAGCCAGTTGCGTATTTTGAAATTCAAGATCTTTCAGGGCGTGTTGCGATGCAATCTAATGCCGCCAGTGCGCGTAAGCCTATCGATCTTATTGGGCTCAAGCCAGGTGTATACCTTGTGGTGCTAACCACATCTGAGAGTCGTGAAATTGACCGATTGGTCGTCAGATAACCCTTCTCAAAACTCCATAACAAATGGTTTGGGACTGAATGAAATGATAAAGATAATCAATGCCAAAATACCCAATATCTGCCTGGAAAGTGATAAAGGCTGATCATCGCGCACGGGCGGATGATAAATACCAATGAACCGTCCCAAAACAATAGCAAACAATAACCATCCCTCGTACCCGGAAATTCCGAAAAGGGTATGAACTCCAAATTGAGCCGCTAACATAACTGCCGCGAAAGTCCATCTGTCTTTTCTGTTTTCAAACATGGAAAAGGCGCACAGGTTAAGAAAATACATGTATGCAACCAACAGGATCAGAAAACTGGCAAGACCTCCTGCAGTAGTATCTTCCATGAGACTAACGTCCACAATACCAAGTCCTGCATAAAAGACGAAAACAGTAAATAGAATTTGAGATATTTTCTTGGCCCTTTTGGCTCCAAAAAGCCCGAAAATTACATGTCCCCCGTCAAGCTGACCTATGGGCAAAAGGTTTAAGGCTGTAAAAAACAAAGCGAGCAAACCAGCTAATAAATAGGGATTGTGCATAATTTCCTGCTCGTTGGGGATTCGAGATTTATCCGACACCAGATAAGTTTCCACAAACTGAAAAAGCAACGGTTTACTAAAGTACATATTCGGGTAACTCTCCATCGGCTCAAAATCTGGATACCCCCACTCAGCTGCTGGCTTTCCTTCTGCAGAAAACACTACAGAATCACTTTTTCGGCTCTCCAAATAGCTTTCATAATGCTGCTGTTTGCTAAACTCATAGGTATAAACATGATCGGCATAATCCAGTCCAAATTGTTCATATTCGGGGTGAATCTCATAAATATATTCAGGGTTTGGCAGATGCGAATATCCATAGGCAATCACTCCAATAGCGACCACAAAACCAGCTAGAGGGCCGGCAATGCCAATGTCAAAGTAATGAAGCGTGGATGAAATGCGGTCTTTGATCCTGATAAAAGCCCCCATAGTCCCAAAGGAAGGAGACAAGATAAATCCCAACCACAGCGGAATGTAGAATGGCAGTGTCACATCTACCTTGTGATATCTGGCGGTAAAATAATGGCCAAACTCATGGCAGCTTAGGATAAGTAAAAAAGGTATTGAAAACTGAAACCCATTTAAAAAATCATTCCAGCTCATGATATGTGCTTCATCCACAAAAAACAGATACTTCGAGTGCATCCATTCTGATCCGGCAATGGTGGTTGTAATGATCGTAACCAGAAAAAGAGCCAGTTGAATAAGTCTCGTTTTGTTTTCTTTAAGCATTAGCTAATATTTCATGAATTTGATCGGGGTACTGTACCTGTATCGACTGGAGCCCGCATTGCCTTGCCCCCAGAACATTCTCAGGCTTGTCATCCAAAAAAAGAGCTCTTGATGGTTCCTTGAGGTGTTTGTCTATTACATACTCATATATGTTGCTATCAGGCTTTCTCCTGCCTATCCTGTGTGAGTAGATTGGGTGATGAACAAAACTTTCAAAACCTCTGGTGCCCACATTTTCATCCTTGAGTCTTTGCTCAAAACAAACCTCATGCATTTCATTTGTATTGCTAAGAATCAAAACCTGATGTGTCTCTTTTAGTTTGGAAACCAGATCCAGTCGTTTTTTAGGGATATCACCAACCATCAGATTCCAGGCATCTTTAAAGTCTTCCTCAGAAATTTCCGCATCAATCATATCATTGCACGCGGCTATAAAATCTGATGTTGTTAGCATCCCTTTCTCATAAAGCAGATGAAAATCCGTGTACTCTATCAGCTCAGGAATGTTTGGATGAGCATGACCAATAAGGCTTTCTATGCGCTCAAACACTTTTTGAGGCTCTAGGTTTATGATGACCTGACCAAGGTCAAAAATTATTGTGTCAAAATCTGCTAGTCTTACGTTCACTTTCGTTGGTTTATTTGCGGCAAATATCTAATATTGCACTCCCAAAACAAAAGCAGTTCGCAAGACTGTTTTTAGGGCCTATAACTCAGTTGGTTAGAGTAACTGACTCATAATCAGTAAGTCCCTGGTTCGAGCCCAGGTGGGCCCACAACAGAGAGTGTCTCAACAGGCACTCTCTTTTTGTATCATGGCTGATCACTGCTGCTATATCATCTATTCAGAATCCATTGATAGTTTTTATATCGGTGAGACAGAAGACATCAATTTGAGGCTCTACCAACACAACTCCGGAACATTTAACAAAGCTTTTACTAAAAGAGCCAATGACTGGAAACTGTTTCATATCATCACCTGTGATAGTCGATCCCAAGCCAGGAAAATTGAGCAACACATCAAGAAAATGAAAAGCATCAAGTATCTGCTCAATCTTAAAAAACACCCCGAAATCAGTCTTCGACTCAAGGCAAAGTACCAGTAAGTCCCTGTCCCGATAGCTATCGGGACGAGCCCAGGTGGGCCCACAACAGAGAGTGTCTCAACAGGCACTCTCTTTTTGTATCATGGCTGATCACTGCTGCTATATCATCTATTCAGAATCCATTGATAGTTTTTATATCGGTGAGACGGAAGACTTCAATTTGAGGCTCTACCAACACAACTCCGGAACTTTTAACAAAGCTTTTACTAAAAGGGCCAATGACTGGAAACTGTTTCATATCATCACCTGTGATAGTCGATCTCAAGCCAGGAAAATTGAGAAACACATCAAGAAAATGAAAAGCATCAAGTATCTGCTCAATCTTAAAAAACACCCCGAAATCAGTCTTCGACTCAAGGCAAAGTACCAGTAAGAAGCAAAAGTCCGGTAAGATCATGACATTCAGAGCCCAATTTAGAGGCGTTAGAAATGTCAGCTTCCTTTTATATCGACTCTCTAAAATCTATGCTTAGTACAATCTCCCCACAACTTTATTGCTTGATCCACATTTTCATTCTAGAAAAACACGCACAAAAACCCGTAAACCGGGAATAAAAAAAGCACTTACGAACTAACGTAAGTGCTTAACTTTCAGGTGATTCCACCAGGACTCGAACCTGGAACCTACTGCTTAGAAGGCAGTTGCTCTATCCAGTTGAGCTATGGAACCATCATACTACAAAGTAGTGCGGAGAGAGGGGGATTCGAACCCCCGGTACGGTTTCCCGCACGCATGTTTAGCAAACATGTGGTTTCAGCCACTCACCCACCTCTCCGTGAGGTTTCAGAACTCATCCCTGAAAAGGACTGCAAATCTAGAGAAAAACAATTATTTCTCAAATACAAAGATTCCAAAAACACATAAAATTTATCCACAATCCAAATCCACTATAATTAACCTTCTTCTTTTACTGTATAAAGGTTGGCACCATATAAACTGGCCTAAAACCACTTATTAAAAATAGTTAAATGACGCTGACCTTAATTGGGCGACTAAGGTTACTTGCTTAAATTAGCCGACCTTATGAATTGGTCTCAAAGCTTTGGTGTATTTGAAATAACGTTGGTGGTGCTTTTCATCACCTTCTACATGCTTTATGCGTTTAGAATGATCCGCATTTCGCAGCGCATGTCCTCCCCCATTCATCGGGTTATTATCAAGTTGATCATCAGATCAATATACTTTTCATTGATGGTTATCGCATTGCTCGGCCCCTCGTTCGGTGAAAATACCCGAGAGATAAAATCTGTAGGAAAGGATCTTTTTATCTGTGTTGATCTAAGTCAATCCATGAACGCATTCGACATCCAGCCTACACGTCTGGAAAGAGTCAAATTTGAGTTGAAAAATATCGTGGAGGCTTTCAGTTCAGATCGCATCGGGCTGATCATGTTTTCCAACGATGCATTTATGCAATGCCCCCTCACCTATGACAACAATGCGCTGAATATATTCATACAGTCATTAAATACCGATCTTGTACCAAACACGGGTACCGACTTTGGACCACCTCTGGAAATGGCATTGGAGAAACTGGAGGATGAGGAATCTGGCCCTTCTAAGGAAAAGTCCAAAATAATCATCCTGATTAGCGATGGAGAAGATTTTGGTGAAGAAACCAACCAAATAGCCGAAGAAATCGAAAGTACTGGAATCAAATTGTTCACACTTGGTGTTGGTACAGATAAAGGATCGAAAATTTTGATGAAAAGAGGTTTCAAAAAAGACCGAAGTGGAAAAGATGTCGTTAGCCGAATCAATACTGCCTCTCTAAAGAAACTGGCATCTGATACCGGGGGAAAGTATTTTGAAATCAATGAAAACAAAAACGATGTTGAACGTTTGATCAATTCAATTAATCAAATAGAAGGCGAACTTCGCGATGCAAAAAAGGTTGACGTCAAAGCCAACAAGTATTATTACTTTCTGGCGATTGCACTTTTCTTGATGTTAATTGATTTATTGATAGGAATAAGAGTATTAAAACTATGAAGTACATTTTTCTGATTTTACTTCTGAGTATCACGGATCCTCTCAAGACGACCAAAATCAACAATATAAAGAAAGAAGCTGGAGCGGCTTACAAGGCTGGGAACTACGACAAAGCAGCTGCAAAGTACAGTTTACTTGCTGATAGCCTGGGCGTTTCTGAGGATGAAATATTGCTCAACCTCGGTCATAGTTATTATCATTTGGGCGATACATCAAGCGCAAAACGCAGTTATCAGGGTTTGTTGACATCAAGTAATAAAAACCTTAAATCGATCGCTTCCCAACAGCTCGGTGTGATGGCTAAGGACGCACAAAAGCTGGAAGAATCACTCTCCTACCTTAAGAATGCAATCAAAACAAACCCCAAAAATGAAGGTGCTAAGTACGATTATGAGGTGGTGAAAAAACTACTCGAGCAACAGGAAAAACAAGAACAGGAAAATCAAAACAATGAAAATGAAGATATTGAACCATCAGAATATGCAAAAGCAATAAAAGCTCAGGCCGATAGACTTAGATATCAGGGACGATTCATTGAAGCGTTGAATGCTTTTAAGAAGGGACTTGAAAAAGACAATACGGTATCTGCCTACAACGATATAATTGGAAGACTCACTAAAGTAACTGGCAATGAATAAGTATATCTTGATATTAGTATTCATATCGTATACTGCTTTATTGGTTCAAGGTCAATCTGCGGATCAATATGGAGTTAATGGGGCTAATCAATACATAGATGGTAATACGTCCTTGGCTCTTCAGACCATAGATGAGGGCATAAGCAAATACCCGAATGACGACTACCTACCATGGTTAAAAGAGAGAATATTGGAAGATCAGGAAAACCAAGACCAACAGAACGAACAGAATCAAGATCAGGAAAACCAGGATCAAGAGAAACAAGACCAGCAGAAGTCTGACGAGCAAAAAGAGTCAGAGCAGCAAAATGCTGACGAGCAGAAAGATGGAGAGGAAAAAGAGGGCGAACAGAAAGACCAGGAACAGGATCAAGAAGGTGAGCAATCAGAGGAAGAAAAACAGCGCGAAATGGATGAAGCTACCAAGCAAAAGTTGCAGGAGATGAACATCAGCGAAGAGAAAGCCAGAATGATTTTGGAAGCCCTCCGAAACAATGAAATTCAATATATTCAACAGCAAAAACGTCAATCAACTGAACCACAAGATTCAGGCAAACCCGACTGGTAGGCGCATATTTTAAAAGATAAAAGCAATCATTAACAACTTAATCCCCCAAAAATGAAAGAAGTATTTATCGTATCAGCTGTCAGAACTCCTATCGGAAGTTTTGGTGGTTCTCTAGCTGGTTTCTCAGCGACTGAACTCGGAAGCAAGGCCATTGCAGGAGCACTGCAAAAAGCACAAGTCCCAGCTTCGGAAGTCAATGAAGTCTTTATGGGTAATGTGGTATCTGCAGGTCTGGGACAAGCCCCTGCCAGACAAGCAGCCATAGGTGCCGGCATTGGTTACAATGTGCCTTGTACTACGGTAAACAAAGTATGTGCTTCTGGAATGAAATCGGTTATGTTTGGAGCTCAGTCCATCATGCTAGGCATCAATGATGTGGTAGTGGCTGGTGGTATGGAGAGTATGTCCAACATCCCCTACTATGTGCCTAAAGCGCGTTTTGGTTATAAATATGGCAATGGCCAACTGATCGATGGTCTTCAGCACGATGGTTTGTGGGAGGTTTACAATCAATTTCCTATGGGTAACTGCGCCGACAATACAGCCAAAGAGAAAAGCATCTCTAGAGAAGAGCAAGATGAATATGCAATCAACTCATACAAGAAAGTAGGAGCTGCGACAGATGCAGGTAAATTCAAAGAAGAGATCATTCCGATTGAAATCCCTCAGCGAAAGGGTGACCCTATAGTGATGGAAACGGATGAGGAATACAAAAATGTAAACTTCGACAAGATACCTGCTCTCCGACCTGTCTTTAACAAAGAAGGATCTGTCACAGCAGCAAATGCCTCAACAATCAATGACGGTGCTTCAGCTTTGATCCTTGTCAGCAAGGAAAAAGTGGAAGAGCTTGGGTTGAAACCTATCGGTAAAATTCTGGGATTTGGTGATGCAGCTCAGGAGCCTATTTGGTTTACTACAGCTCCTTCTCTGGCAATTCCAAAAGCAATGAAACACGCAGGAGTGGAACAATCCGATGTTGATTTTTATGAAATAAATGAAGCGTTTTCTGTAGTAGCTATTGCCAACAATAAAGAACTTGGACTAGACCCAAATAAGGTCAATGTAAATGGCGGTGCTGTGGCACTGGGTCATCCGTTGGGAGCTTCTGGTGCGCGTATAATTGCTACATTGACTTCTGTCTTGCAACAAAACAGTGGAAAAATCGGTGTTGCAGGAATCTGCAACGGAGGTGGTGGCGCATCGGCCATTGTGATAGAACGCCTCTAGGTCTTACACTAATATGAATGATTTTCGTTTCTAATAATAACTTTCTATGACAATGAAAATCATTCTATTTCTATGCTCATTCTTCTCCTTCACCCTGCTTGTTGCCCAGGAAGACGTCACAACGTACTACAAGGAAAATGGCAAGGTGAAGGAGCAATATCAAGTCATATGGGAAGACACGGCGGTTGTACATGGAGACTACCAGATGTTCAGTCCGGACGGTGCTTTAATCATCAAAGGATCATACAACAAAGGTGTACGAGCAGGCACCTTTTTCAACTACTATGAAGATGGTACAGTACAGCGCGAAACCTACTACGAGAATGGCCTAAAGCAAGGTTTAACAAAAATCTTTGCCCCCAATGGGCAAATTGTACAGGAAGCCATTTTCAAGAATGACACACTTACCGGCAATCTCAAACTATACGATGAATCCGGTAAACTCCGAGGCGAAACAGAGTTTAGCAAGGGAAAACCTGACGGCCTGGTCCTCTCCTATTTTCCTGACGGAACCAAAGCAGAAGAGACACATTATAAAAATGGAAAACCCAATGGCTTTACAAGGTATTATTATGAAAATGGAAATCTAAAGCTCGAAGCGGAGTATATCAATGGTTTGCTGGATGGCTCTTACAAAACCTATTTCCCTTCAGGACAGCTCGAAATGGAAGTGCTCAATCTCAGAGGCCAGCGATCAGGGTATGTAAAGTACTACCATGAAAACGGCCAACTAAAATCCAGTGGAAACTATAAGGAAGGTGCCCTGCAAGGCGAGTTTGTGAGCTTTTACGATGACGGCAGCCCTAAGGCCATCTACGATTATATAGATGGTAAAAAATCAGGGAAAAATATTGAGTATCATCAAAACGGTAAAACCAAAATCGCAAGTTCTTACAGCAATAGTGGCCTCAATGCCAAAATCAAGGAGTACTCTGAAAAGGGAGAGCTAATTTCTGAAATAGCAATCGTCAACGACTTGCCGCATGGCACATGGGTGTACTACGACAACAAAGGGCGCCCGGCCAAGGTAGAAGAATATGAAAATGGCAGGCTACACGGCCTCCTGCAGCACTACGATAATGGCACATTGCTGATTAAGGCGGAGTACGCCTACGGCAACCAGCAAGGTCATACAGAGGAGTATTACCCTAACGGAAATCTGATGATTTCATCGGAATGGAAAATCGGTTTACTCAATGGCCCGTATATCCGATACTATAAAAACGGAAACAAGGAATATGAAGGAAACTACTTGAGAAACAAACGAAATGGTTCGTGGACATTCTTTGACAAAAAGGGAGCAGTGCAAGAAGTCCTTGAGTATCGTGCCGGAGAAATTATAAAACAAAGTTCTTCTAACTGACGAAAGACTTTTATCACACCTTAAAATATCCTTATATCACTATCTTTGCGAGCTATGTCAAAAGGCATCAAAAACACAGATTTTAATTTCCCTAATCAAACAGGAAAGTACATCGGCAAGGTTCGGGACGTCTACTCCTTTGGGGACAAACTTGTCATGGTAGCTTCAGATCGTATCTCTGCATTTGATGTGGTGCTGCCTCGCCCTATTCCATACAAAGGTCAGGTTCTCAATCAAATAGCCGCCATCTTTCTAGACAAGACCAAAGATATTGTTCCAAACTGGGTTGTATCAGTTCCGGATCCCAACGTCACTGTTGGTAAAAAATGCGAGCCATTCAAAGTAGAAATGGTGATTAGAGGTTATTTGGCCGGTCATGCCTGGAGGGAGTACCGAGAGGGAAAACGCGAATTGTGCGGAGTAGCTTTACCGGAAGGGTTGAAAGAAAACGACAAGCTTCCATCTCCTATTATCACACCGAGCACCAAAGCTGATGAAGGTCACGATGAGGATATTTCCAAAGAAGAAATTCTCACTCAGGGGATCGTAAGCAAAGAGGAATACGAACAGCTTGAAAAATATACCTACGCACTATTCCAGCGCGGGACTGAGCTGGCTCATGAGCAAGGATTGATTTTAGTGGATACTAAATATGAATTCGGCAACTTTAAAGGAGAAATCACGCTAATAGATGAAGTGCATACTCCGGACTCATCGAGGTACTTCTATGCAGAAGGATATGCTGACAGACAAGCAAAAGGAGAAGCCCAAAAACAGTTGTCAAAAGAATTTGTAAGGCAGTGGCTGATCAGCAATGGATTTCAAGGTAAAGAAGGTCAGCAGGTTCCAGAAATGGATGACACTTTTGTTACTTCGGTTTCAGACCGCTACATTGAGCTTTTCGAAAAAATCACGGGACAGAACTTTGTGAAGGATCAAAGTCCCGATATATTAAATAGAATTAAAAACAACATTGAATTAGCAATATGAAATTTTCAATAGACAGACAAGACCAATACACAGTGCTAACTATAGACGAAACAAAGCTGGATTCAGTAGTGAGTCCCGAAGTGAAGTCTGAGTTTGTAACGCTTCAAGCTGAAGGCGTACAGAATGTCATCGTGAACCTGGAAAACGTAAAATACTCTGATTCTTCAGGGTTGAGTGCCTTGCTTGTGGGTAACAGAATTTTCTCAGAGACAGGATCATTTGTCCTTTGTGGAGTTACTGAGCATGTATCTAAATTGATCAGTATCAGCCAACTTGACAAGGTCATGCAGATTTTACCCACGGTAAAAGAAGCCATCGATACTGTATATATGAATGCCCTCAAAAGAGGTTTGGAAGAAAAAGGCGGACTGGAAGAGTAAGATCGTATCCAGCCATGAACCAACCTAACTTACCTAAAGACTTATTTTTACTAGTGCCATTTAACACGTATAAATGGCACTAGAATTACAGATACTAGGCTCCAACTCAGCGGCTTTTGCCCATAACCGGCATCACACATCACAGCTTTTGAGAATCCAGGACAAGTATTTTCTCATTGATTGTGGTGAGGGCACACAATTATTGTTGAAAAAATACAAGATCAAGCTATCGCGGATCAATTTTATATTGATATCCCATTTGCACGGAGATCATTATTATGGGCTAATTGGTTTGCTTTCCACATTGCATTTGTATGGGCGCAAAGCGGAACTAAAAATTATCGCCCCTCCGGGACTGGCAGAGATCATCACCCTCCAACTGAGACATTCAGAAACCCGTCTGGGTTATGATATTGATTTTAAAGAATGGATTCCCGAATCAGAAGGCGTAGTTTTTGAAGACGAAAAGCTCACGATTGAGACTATTCCTTTAGATCACCGCGTTCCATGCTCGGGGTATTTATTTAGAGAAAAGCCAAAGCGAAGAGGCCTTAACAGAAAAGCCATTGATCGCCCCCTCACTCCTATCCAAATCAATAAATTAAAAGATGGTGAGGATTTATATACCGAAGAAGGCGAGCTTCTGTTTAAAAACCATGAGGTCACCTTCCCTGCCAAGCGACCATTTAGCTACGCCTATTGCTCAGATACACGCTTCAAACCTGATTTAGTTAAAAAACTCACCAACGTGGATATGGTTTACCATGAATCTACCTTTATGGAAGACATGCGTGAGCGGGCCGCAAGCACCTATCACACCACGGCCAAACAAGCAGCCGAGATCGCACGCCTGGCAGAAGTTGGGCACCTGCTTTTGGGACACTTCAGCACGCGATATAAAGACTTATCGCCACTGCTAGCGGAAGCCAAGGAGGTATTTGAAAATACCTCACTGGCTATAGAGGGAGAAAAATTCTTGGTATCTTAAATCCATGAATTTCTCGAAGAAGCAAAATTTATTTATAATCCTCTCTGCCATTTTCCTCACCAATGCGCTGATAGCAGAAGTCATTGGAGTCAAGATTTTCAGTCTCTTTGAAACGTTCGGAGGAGAGCATCAGGCAATAGAAATCGCTTCATTCCTTACACTCGATTTTAGCCTCACAGCTGGCGTAGTGATCTGGCCGGTTGTGTTCATTACTACAGATATTATCAATGAGTATTTTGGGAAGCAAGGAGTGAGAAAGGTGAGTTATATAGCTGTAGGATGTATTTCATTCGCTTTCATTGCCATTTACATTGTCACGTTGCTACCGCCTGCACCGTTTTGGACAGACATCAACAGTACTGATGCGAATGGCAACCCATTTGATATTAATTACGCGTTTTCCACCCTATTCAGACAAGGTATGGGAATCATAGTCGGATCGCTTGTGGCTTTTCTCATCGGGCAGCTTTTGGATGTTTTCATTTTCCAAAAACTAAGAAAACTTACGGGACCAAAAATGATCTGGCTGAGAGCCACCGGCTCCACACTGGTTTCTCAGCTTGTTGACAGCTTTGTGGTGCTGACCATTGCATTTTACGTACTAGCACCTGCCGAAAAGAGGTGGGCGCTGGATCAGGTTTTCTCCGTTGGTGTGACGAATTACGTTTACAAATTTGCTGTCGCAATTTTGTTAACACCATTGATTTATTTGGGGCATTACCTCATAGATGGGTATCTCGGCAAAGAACTCTCCGAGGAAATGACCAACCAGGCAACAGAAGGCTCTGAGGGTTTTTTCTAAAGGCTTATTTGCACCAATGCACTTACTGCAAATGGATTAGACAAACCTTGCTCAGTGTTGGGATTAACCACATATTGAATATCTGGTTGTATCATAAGCCACTTGAGTAAATGTATGGCGTATGTTAATTCCAATACTGTCTCGATTCGGGCATCAGGCTTGTACCACTTCTGGTATGATTTCCCATTGACGCCAGATGAAAATGCTACTCCGAGTTGATCCTCCCATTTCGATGACAACTCTGAATAAACCAAACCTCCGGAAATAGCAGAACCAAATCTATTGAATCTATCATTGGCCACTCCAAAGCGAGCAAAACATGAGGTATAGCCCTTTCCTGCTCTAAGCCAGTATTTTTGAATACCGACATATGCTCCCCAGTCACCCTTCGATGGCAATGAATCAGATAATTGGATCTGTGCCGCTGAATAATACCAACCTCCAAAATTAATTTTATCATCAGCAGTTATTGCATGGTCGCGCCCCACCTTTTTTCTTCTGGTAACATACTGACGATCTTTTGCTCTCTTGTCTATATTGTTGAAATGGTAAGAACTTTCAAAAGCAAATAGAACACCTTCAGAACGATTTAAAATCACCTTATTTGAAGATAGTCGATTAGGCTCTCCGGGAACTGCGTCAAGAACCGCAAGCTTCAACTTGACCCTACTAGACAATACGCTGCTAATTCGCACCGCCAAAGAGGAAACAGGAAATATAGAAGGTCCATTGGTTCCGCTTTGAGCATATTCAGCTCCAATGCCAAAGGAACTATTGATAAATAGCAAGCCGGGGCTAAGTACATCAAACTCAGAATTTAGATCATACAAGCCTCCCAAAACAGAAATTCTATCGTTGAAAAAGTTTTGCTGAACCCAAGTCTCAAATAATCGCCAGCTTTTTGGTGCTTCTATATTGCTCGCTGCTTGAAAATCCCCCATAAGAGAGGTGGCTTTCCCTCCATGGTTGCCTAATACATAAACAAAGAGCAGAAGGCTTTCATCCCAATTAAAAAGGTGGCTGAAATTCAGCGTAGCTGTGATGTCAAGATTATCAATATATACAAAACCCTGGTCAACACCGCCGGTAGTATTTACCCACGGTAAGGCAGAGTAAACAACCTCAAATTCAGCAAAACGGACCTCATCTGTTTGGGTGAAGCCAAAGAAAGAATAAACTAAGAATATGGCTAATGTGAGGGTTTTCTTCAACAGAGGTGGTTAGGTGGTTTGGGTTATTTCGGGTTAATCTTCATGAGTAGTACGAGAAAGTCTCCATTCAATTACAATAAATAGCAGCGCAAAATATCCAACTAACCACGCAACTTTTGACCAGTCAGTCATCCCTTCATATAGTCTTTCAAAGAATTTAGTAAAGACGAATCCTGCAACACCTGCTATCAGCATACCCCAACCATAAATCCTGTTGGCGTGCGCAAAACTGGCGTGGGTTTTTATCGCCCTGGGTGACCTATATCCAAAAATCCAATTACGGTTTTTACGCAAAATCAGGTTCAGAAAACCCACGGCTATTAGAATGGCGATGATCTTAGACTCCAGCGACATTGTGAATTAGTTATGCTCTCAAGTTAGATGCATAACACACAAGATGCAATAGCTGTTTTGAGTGAAAGAGAAATAATTGTGAAAATCAGGAGACGATAGCCCCGTCTTCCAACTGCACAATACGGCTCCCGTACTCAGCGAACTTTTCATTGTGCGTCACCTGTATGATGGTCATACCCTCATCATTGAGTTGTTTGAGCAATTTCATCACCTCTTCTCCCTGACTGCTGTGAAGATTTCCTGTGGGCTCATCTGCCAGAAGTAGTTTTGGTTTACCTATGATCGCTCTGGCTACCCCCACAAGCTGCTGCTGACCACCTGATAGTTGCTCTGGAAACAAATCCTTTTTTGCCACCATATTGAAACGATCGAGCATTTCGGCCACCATAGACTGTCGTTCCTTGCGCTTCACTCCACGATAGAGTAATGGCGTTTCTATATTTTCATAAACATTGAGCTCGTCGATGAGATGATAGGCTTGAAAAATGAAACCTATGTGTTCCTTATGTATTTTGGACGTTTTGCGCTCGCTGAACTTATGCACCGGCTCATCGAGAAAGTAATACTGCCCCTGAGAAGGCCTATCCAGCATGCCAATGATATTCATCAGTGTAGATTTACCCGATCCACTTGGGCCCATGATACTGACAAATTCACCTTCCTCTATTTCGAGGTTGATGCTCTTAAGAATAAATGTACGTTGATATCTAGATTCAACATATTTATCTACATCTAAAAATTTAATCATAATTCACATTTGATTCATTCTTAACAAAAGGAATACCAAAATCATAAACGTTTGGATTCCTGATGCTTACATTTCTTGTATTCATAACTATGCCCATTTTCTTACATTTTTATGTTCGAAAATGGACAAACTTAGAGCTGCTATTATTGGGAAACGGCCTGCATAAGTAACCCACACAAATAAGCGCCATAGGTACCCATAACATAGCCAAATACAGCCAACAAGACTCCTACTGGTGCGAGTGAAGGATGAAATGCTGCAGCGATAATCGGAGCTGAGGCCGCCCCTCCTACATTCGCCGTGCTACCTATTCCCACAAAGAAATATGGTGCCTTGATCAGCTTAGCCACAATAATCAGCAAGAGCACATGAAAGAGCATCCAGGTAATACCAATCAAAAACAATCCCGGGTTTTCAAAAATGGCCATGATATTCATATTCATGCCAATTGAAGCTATGAGCACATATAAAAATGCACTTCCAAACCGGGATGCCCCTACTCCTTCAAGCTTTCGGGCTTTTGAAAACGACAGTATCACACCTAAAGTAGTTGCGATTACGACTAGCCAGAAAAAGCCAGACGTAAGACTGTAGGTGCTCAAAAACGGAAAGTTAGCTTCTAAAAATGGTGCAATAATATCACTGAGCCAATGCGCAAAACCAACACATCCAAAGGCCACCATGAGGATTTTCATCACATCCAGAAACGTTGGCATCTTCGCTATTGATTGCTGATAGGTGTTCATTTTGTCTTTCAACTCTTCTATGGCAGAGGTATCAGATTTGAGTTTTCTATCTATTATTTTAGAAAAACCCACTCCAGCTAGCAGCACGCCTAGCCATGTATTGCCCACAATCACATCTACCGCGACCATTTTAGAAAATAATTCTCCGTTTACTTCAAAGACCTCTTTCATGGCGGCCTGATTGGCTCCACCACCTATCCATGA
Source organism: Cyclobacteriaceae bacterium (assembly GCA_039944535.1). Taxonomy (GTDB): domain Bacteria; phylum Bacteroidota; class Bacteroidia; order Cytophagales; family Cyclobacteriaceae; genus JAMZMI01. The sequence continues at coordinate 75,632 of JBDUYP010000004.1, read as the reverse complement.
GCCGGCTATTGTGGTCATACCTCGCCAAATCTCATTGGGAGCCTCTGCAGACACGATCTCAGGTGCCACTGCCGAAAATATAAGGATGGAAATAGGTCCTCCCAAGATAATACCTACTGTACCTGTCAGAAACATGATCAAGGCCTTTGGCCCCAGTTTGATGATTTCTTTCAGATCTACACTGATGGTAAACAGCACCAAACTGGCGGGTAATAAATACCTGGATGAAACAAAGTAAAGTTTTGATTCTGAGGCATCTATGATTCCGAACGTTGGTAAAAGTGAAGGGAGAAAATAGCACATCAGCAGGGCTGGTACCACGCCATAAAACTTCTTCCAAAAAGGATTATCACTGTTTGAGGTAATAAACACACCCCCCAAAATGACCATCAATAGGCCTAATATCACTGCATCGTTTGTTATCATAGTATCTTTATAATTCCTTCACAATATCAACAAATTCGCTGAGCATCATCGCTGTGGCACCCCAAACTGTCTTTTGCTCGATTTCAAAATATGGTGACCGCAACCTATAACCACTTGCGGCCAGTATTTCTTTTTCTTTCAACAAGTCAATATTCATGAGCTGGCTGAGTGGAGCTTCTATTACGTGATCTACTTCTCTGGCATCCGGAACAAACTGTGGCTTGCCCTCATGAAAGCTGACCACAGGTAAAACCATATAATTACTGACAGCCACAAAAAACTTGCTCAAGGTGCCAATCACCTCTACGTTTTGAGCTTGAATACCTATTTCTTCATTACTTTCTCTCAGGGCAGTTTCAAACAAATCTACATCAGACTCCTCTTTCCTACCACCAGGAAAAGCAACCTGACCACTATGTACTCCCTCGTACAATGGCCTTTGGATGAGCGGAAAGTACCATTCTCCTTTATCCTGATAAAGCAAAAGCATCACCGCCCCTAGCCTCGCCTTGGATGGGTCACCTTTTAGCCGTGCCCCTGAAGGTAAAATCGGCTTCATCTTTTCATGTGCTTGTCCTCCCGGCAAGGGCTCTTTCAACCGCTTCTTTAGTTTGGCAATAAGATCATCAATCATTGAATTCAAAAATATCTATAAATTTTAAAAGTAAAATTTGATAACTTAACCTAATAAGTAACTGTCACCAATGGACGATTTACCCCAATATATCAGCCTTATATTTCTAGGTTGTGTAATTGCCACTTTCGGCTTCCTTTATTTTGCAGTGAAGCTTACTTCTAAAAAAAGTAATGCATCCACCATTTTGGTCACATTCATGGCCATCTGGCTCTTTGTTATCGCACTGCTGGCATTCAATGAATATTTTTTGGACTTTCCCGGCTTCCCTCCACATCTATTTGTGTTTGTGGGGATGAGCCTGCTGACTATCATTGGGCTGTTTAGCATCAAAAGGTCAAGGGATTTTATTGGAAGAATGCCCATTACCACACTTACACACATCCATATTATTCGTGTGCCCGTGGAGATTGTGCTTTGGTGGTTGTTTTTAGAGGGCATGCTGCCTGAGCAACTCACATTTCAGGGTATGAACCATGATATCATTTCAGGCATCACAGCTCCTTTTGCTGCCATTTTTCTGGTTGGGTTGAGAAGCAAAAGCAAGATAGCAGCGATCATTTGGAACCTAATTGCATTGGGATTGCTGTTCAACATCGTGATTCGGGCGATAGGAGCTACACCGTATTTTTATGATCCTGAGGTGCTGGCAAAACCTAATATTGCGGTTTTCTATTTTCCATATGTGTATCTACCAACTTTCGTTGTGCCTGCAGTGCTCTTCTCGCACCTTGCGTCTTTGTATCAGTTGATCTTTTTGTCGGAGGAAGAATATTAATTACAATGCTGAGCAAGTAGCTGCTTTGAACGCTTTTCTTTGACTTCAGCTCCTCGCGCCCATTGCGTACAGGCTTCTTGGCTATTGCCTTTGGCCAAATAGGCCTCTCCAAGATAAGCGAATACCTCATCAATAAATTCGTTGCGTTTTATAGCATCATTAAGAAGTTCGATCGCTCTGTCATAATTTCCCTGCGTGAGGTAATAGATTCCTTTGTTTCGATAAGCCCAGGCGTTACCAGGATTGAGTAAAATACTCTTATTGATGTCTTTTAATGCCTTATCATAATCTTTCATTTCCAGATAAACGAGCCCTCTGTTATTGAGAAAATAAGGCTCCTGCGGTACTATCTGCAGGGCATGGTTGATGGTAATCAACGCATTTTGATGATCACCTTCGGCCAAATAGATTTGGCTCATCGTATTGTAGGCATTTGGTTCGTTTGGCGTTTTCTTAAGGACGTATTTAAGCCAATGTCGCGCTGAGTCCAGGTCGTCGGTGAAAAAACATAGTGTGGCCAAGTTGACATAACTCTCCATATTAGTCGAGTCCAAAGCTATGGATCGGTGAAAACTCTGAAGTCCAGCCTGATACTCTCTGTTGCTGGTCTGGAGCAGGCCCTTATAGAAATGAACGTATGCCGAGTCAGGATAAACTGACTCTAGAAAACCTACATCATTGAGCGCACTTTCCAGCTTACCTACAGATTCATATGCATAGGCTCTGTTAAAAACAGCATCATAATACTGTGGATCGATAAGGATGGCTTGGTTGTAATCCTGGATGGCCTCATATGGGTGACCGTCTTCAAGTCTGGCAACTCCTCTATTATTGAAAGCTTTCGCAAAATTCTGATCATTCTCAATGGACTTGGTGTAAAAGTCAACTGCCTGATCGTAGTTCTGATTGGCCAGCTCATGATTGCCTTGCATGAAAAAACGATCACGCTTGGTTTCTTTACTTGGAGCACAACTAAAAGCGAGTATTGTGGCAATGAGCAGGTAGCAATGTTTCATACTGCAAATAAAGTGAAGCCGGCCCAAAAAAATGGGCCGGCTTCAAAATCAATTAGACCGAATGTGTTTGAGTTAATTTCTTCTTACTGATCCACCACTACTGGATTCCTTGTCAGAATATTCCGGGTTGCCTTTGTAGTTAATAGATCCACCGCTGCTAGCTCGTGCCTTAATGTCTTTGGTAACCGTCACTTTAATAGACCCTCCGCTGCTAGCTCTCAGATCTGCTTCTTCTGACACCAAGTCATATCCTGAGAAATCTCCAGAGCTGCTGGCCGTCACCTCAATCTCTCTAACTTTACCAGAGATATTAATATCGCCTGCACTGGAAACGGATGCTTCCAAATCATTAGCAAAAACGCGTGCATCAATATCTCCAGCACTTGATGCTTCCATTTCAATTTCATCAGCCTTTACTGTGACTTCTACTTCCCCTGCGCTGCTCACGTCTATGTCAAATGAGCAATCGCACTCTACATCATCCTTTACCTCAATGGAACCTGCAGAAGAAGCCCTCAGCCCTTCTAGTCGTTTGTAAGTGACATAAACCTGCACGTCAACATTGCGATAGTTGTTTCCATCCAGATGGATTTTGAGTGTGCCTCCATTGACGTCAGTTAGCACTTCGTCAAGATCAATATTCCCGTCTATTTCGATGCGTGCTTTTTCCTCTGATCCTTCGGATAGATATACTTCGATTCCCTGAGAAACGGATACTTCGTCAAAAGAGGAAAGCTTTCTGGTTTCGGAGTTTTGTGCTGAAACACCGTATCCTATGAGTACAAGTGCGCCTATTGCTACTATTCTGTTCATATCAATGAGTTTTTATTTCTAAAGACTCACTAAAATAAACATGGTTGCATCAAAGTTCAGAATTAAAGCTTTTTTGATATTCCGTCCATGGAGTGTCTTTAAAAGCATCCTCACCAAAATAGGTAAGAATCGGCTCCATAGATTGGGCATTCATATAGCCCGGAACCGATTGAATGATTTGACGATCTTCATTCATATACACTGTAGTCGGGTAGCTGAGCTTGTTGTTGGTGAGTGCTGCTGCTAATTGGTGAACACCTCTCCTGCCATTGGCTACATATTTGAATGTATGGCCATCAAATTCAATATCTTCCTTTTGCTCTGCATTGAACTTTACGGCATAGTAATTTTTATTGATGTATTTGACAAGGCTTTCGTTCTCGTAAGCATCCTTGTCCATTTTCTTGCACCATCCACACCAGTCTGTATAAATATCAATGAGAATCTTCTTTGGTTTTTTTTCTGATTTGGCCATAGCCTCTTCAAATGTCAACCACTCGATGTGATCCTGAGCCGATACTTCATTTAGACCTGATAAGAGTAAGGCAAAAAAGCCAACTGCTGCAATTTTCAATTTCATATAGCTAATTTAATTATTTCAAAGTGAACGACGAATCATCTGTTTTGGTTCGTAAACAATCAATTATCACTCAGAGCATTCTTCAAGTTTGCTTGTCAGTTCTTCTATAGTTTGACCGTCTGCTTGAATCTTGCGTTGCAATTCATACACCTCTATTTTACAGGATTCAAGTAAATCTAAATTGTAGTCAGATTGTATTTTACCATATGTTGCAGTAAAAATCAGGAACAAGGTCAATACAAAAATCACTGCCCAGTAGAGAAACTTCTTCATTTTCATTCTTAAATATAATGAACTGGTGAAAACAAAAAGGATCACCCAAAATAGGTGACCCTTTCCTAATATACAAAACAACTAACTCTAACTATTTCTTCTTATTCCAAGTTCTAAACCTCTAAGCTCAGCAAGCCCGCGCAACCTCCCAATAGCCGAATAGCCGGGGTTGGTTTTTTTTGTGAGATCATCCAGCATCTGATGACCATGATCTGGACGCATAGGCATGCGAATATCTTTTCTACCGTTAACCTTGCGCTTTTCCTGTTCCTCAACTAAACCTTTCATTACAGCATACATATCCACATCACCCTCCAGGTGATCTGCCTCATGAAAGTTTCCTTCAGCATCCCTTTTCGTTGCTCTGAGGTGAATAAAGTTGAATCTATGTCCGAGCCTATCAACCATGCCGGGGAGGTCATTGTCAGCCCTCACTCCATATGAACCCGTGCAAAAGCACAAGCCATTGTTTGGGCTATCGACCACCTCTATCAATTCTTTTGCATCGGCTTCAGTGCTCACCACTCTTGGAAGTCCGAGAATTGGAAATGGAGGATCGTCAGGATGAATGGCCATCAAAACTCCAGCGTCCTCAGCAACAGGGATTATTTCTCTCAAAAACTGGTACAAGTTTTCACGTAGTTGCTTATCATCAATTTGATCATATGTATCAAGCACGTTTTGGAATTGCTCCAGCGTATATCCTTCTTCGGCTCCCGGCAATCCAGCTATTATATTATTGACCAACAGCTTCTTTTGATCTTCCGTCATTTTCTCAAAAACAGCATTGGCTTTTGCTTTCATCTCGGCAGAGTAGACCTCTTCTGCTCCGGGTCTTTTCAAAAGACAAAGCTCGAAAGCAGCAAACTCTGCGGCATCAAATCGCAGTGCTTTGGAGCCATCGGCTACTTCATACGCCAGGTCTGTCCTGGTCCAGTCGAGTACAGGCATGAAATTGTAACAAACAATATCTATCCCGCAGGCACCTAGATTTTTTATACTCTGACGGTAATTTTCAATATACTGTTCATATTTCCCGGTTCGCTTTTTGATATCCTCATGTACAGGAATACTCTCCACCACCGACCAGGTGAGGCCGGCAGCTTCTATTTCATTCTTTCTCTTTTTTATTTCCTCAGTGGGCCAAACTTCACCATTGGGTATATGGTGAAGCGCAGTAACTATCCCTGTAGCTCCGGCCATTTTGATGTGCGACAATGGGATAAGATCTTTAGGCCCGTACCATCGCCAGGTTTGCTCAAGTCCATTCATTTGATCTATGTTGTTTAATTTAAAGAAATCTTTTCACAGGCTTTTATACACCACTATAGGCACTAAACCCGCCATCAATAGGCACGACTACACCCGTAACAAATGCAGAGGCAGGATCACACAACCACATAAATGTGCTCAATAAATCCTCGGCTGCTCCAAAGCGTCCCATTGGAGTTTGGTCAATGATTTGCTGACCTCTTGTGGTCAGACTTCCATCTTCATTGGTAAGTAGCGTACGGTTTTGTTCGGTCAGGAAAAAACCTGGAGCCAGTGCGTTTACTCGTATGCCTTCTTTAGCAAAGTGCACAGCCAGCCACTGTGTAAAATTACTTACTGCTGCTTTCGCGCCACTATATGCTGGGATTTTGGTCAGAGGCGTGAATGCATTCATTGACGAGATATTAACGATGGCGCAATTTTTCTTACCAATCATATCTTCTGCAAATACCTGGGTAGGAATGAGTGTGCCAAGGAAGTTCAAGTTGAAAACGAATTCTACCCCTTTTGGATCAAGATCAAAAAAGGTAGTCAGTCCATCTTGTGCCATGTGCTCCTTCATGAAAAACTCCTTCGATGTAGTACCTTTTGGATGATTGCCTCCTGCTCCGTTTACAAGTAAATCACATTTTCCAAACTGAGAGAGTACTTCCTCGTGCGCTGCATTAAGGCTATCTCTATCCAAAACATTGGCTTCTACACCTATAGCTGTACCACCAGCCTGTTTGATCTGATTTGCCAGTTCATCAGCGGCTGCCTTCTTTAAATCAAGCACTGCCACTTTCGCTCCTTGCGCCGCTAATTCCTGGGCCATGGCTCCACAAAGCACACCGCCACCTCCTGTGACTACTGCCACTTTATCTTTTTGGTTGTCTTTTGTTGTCATCGTTTATAAATGGGTTAATAAAATAAGTGTGTACTTATTACACAGATGCAAGATAACAAACCTTTGGCACTTGACAATAATAGCTGTAGTACAGAATTAATTTAGTCTAGTTTGTCCCACTTCAAATCATCAAAATAGACATAACCATCAGTACTAGACTCCCAATACGATGCGCTTCCTCCACGAAATACACTAAAATAGATACCCGTAACTTTTCGCTGGGCATCCGAAAGACTCCACTTGATATCATCCTGATCGAAAAACAAATTTCCATTGACCCACATTTTGGCCTCACCATCAGCATTTGTGCCAGTGTTTGCTTTGAAATAAATCTTGATGGTGTACCAGTAATTTTTACTAAGGGCACCTGTTGTCGGGTATCTAGAACTTTGGAAGTCACTGCCGCAACTGCCTGACATACCGGCAAAATTGAACCAAAAAAAAGCCATCCTTGTGGATGGCTTTAGACTATTTAAGATTTAAACGCAATATTTCTATAGGCTAGAAGTGAAATACTCTGGCTCCTTGAATATTTTGTCATAGGCCGTCTGATCATTGAAGTATTCATACTCGTTGTAAGAAGAATTCAAAACTCCTTCTCCAAAGGACTTAACGGTGATATCATCACTACCACTCAGATGGATCACCACCTCCCTATCCGACTCACCCACTGTTCCATCTTCAAACTTCTTGCTGCTCACAAACTTGAGTGCGCTAAGAAAATCAGCAACGGCAGCTGAGTCTGCCGCTACTCCAGCCAGAGTCCAGTCTTCTCCAGTCTTAACAAGGTTGTAGGTTCCTTCAGGGTACTTAAGATCTACTGAGCTTATCGAATCTTTCTTTAGCCGCATAATCACATTATTCCGATAGTCGACACCCGTTTTTCCCACGCTCATGCCCATAAAATTATTGGCTACATAGGTATCAGCTTCATCTTCCAGTCTCACATACGTGTAATACGACCTCTGCCCTTCCACCCCGAATCGACCAATGATCAGATCAAGTGCCTCATCGGATCCTTCGAAAACCTGAACTCTGGTGCCGGCAGAATCTACCTGAAAGTCCTTCCACGAATCTTCAGACCTGGATGCGAGCCTTGATGGCTTTATTCCGTTCAGGCTACTCAGCATTGTTTTAACAGTAGCCACCACCGCTTTCTTATCCTTGTTGACAGTCCAGCCATTTTCGCCCTTTTCCAGAATCGTTTTGTTGTCTGCTCCGGAGATTTCTACCCGGGTTACTTTAGCTGTATCAATTTCTACTAACACCTCACGGTAGGATTTACTTCTTCCTCCATCAGAGGTCAGTTTCACCACTGCATAGGCCCCAACCAAGATGCCGAGAACTGCTATGAGTTTTATTGTATTGTTTCCTTTAAACATATCTCGATTGTTTAGTTGTAATTACCCTGCATCCAACGCTGACGCTTCCTGTTATTCATCTGCCATCTGATGAAGGCATAGATCAAAAGCAACAATACCGGTGCTATCACATTGCCCCATTTCAATAGAAGCTTGGTGCTATCCTCAACCTGATCCAGCGGGCGAGATGTGATCCCTTTAGTTCTAAGGTCAATCAATCCGGTATCATCGGCGATCCAGTCCACTGAGTTTGCAGCAAAGTTCACATTATCAGCACTCAACTGCTGTGGTCGCTGACCCTCTCCATTTACTATGAAACTCCCATTGGTCACCACTGCAATTTTGGAATCACCCGTAATAACCCCCGCTGCAAGCACCTGAGGTCCTGCCACAAAATCTGAATCCTTCCACTTCTTTTGGATATCAATATATGTAGGTGGGGTCACCAACCCAGACTCTTCAGAGGAATAGATCAATGGCACAAAGGAAGCCGCCGTATCGGCAGAATTGAAACTGATAGCGCTTACGAATGGTAGCATGATTCCCTCCAGCCCATTGGTAATGGGGTGATCCTCGAAAGAAGAAACCTGTGGAAAATACGGGAACTGTACCTGGCTGTTGATGGTGAAGAATCCCTGACGCTGCTGCACGTTTACACTGGCACAATTAGCATCTATCACAAAGTTATCTCCAATTGTGATTCCTTTTTTCGATAACCAGCCTTTCACTCCCACGTCGGTAGTCTTTGACAGTAAGCCCTGCTGAAGGTCTCCCTCCACATTAGCATACGCCAAAAACAAGCCTCCGCCATTGTCAAGATAACCATCAAGTTTAGAGAAATCAGATGGGTTGATGGAGTCAGTTGGGTTTACCCAAATCAATGATCGGTAATATGAAGGCACGTTCTCTTGATCTTTGATTTGAAATTCCTCCACTTCGTACAAGACATTCAACTGCTCTAAAAGCTGCGGCATGGCTGCCAGGGTAGGCTCTCCATACCCCTGAATCAAACCGAGTTTTGGCTTGTCGGTAATGGAGATTTTCTTAATGGCAGTGGTCAAAGAATACTCAAGACCTGCTCCCGGCTGGATGAGTGGAATAATCTCCGTGCGATCATCCATTTTTAAAACCGCTCCCATATACGCACGAAGCTGCTGCACCTGATCTCTTTCCTGCACGTTGATCATGACGGGGCTGATTCCCTGCTGCTGAGCTTCTCTTTCGGTCTCTTCGCTTTCATTGGGGTTGATAAACTCAAAAACAATATTGCCCCCTGAGCGAGTTTCGTACTCCACCAGTTGATCTTTAAAGTCCTGCTTGCTTTTCAACAGCTGAGCTGGAAGATCTTCAGAGAAATACGCTTTGATCGTGATCACACCATTTAGCTCGTCCAGCACGTCTTCTGTTGCCTGACTAAATGTGTATCTATCGTCTTCTGTAAAATCCAGCCTGAAATACAGACTGTTCGATATCAAATTGGCTACCAGGATGATGGCCAAAACGACTATCAGTTGTATTATGATATTCTTTTTCTTCATCGTCTTATGGTTTTATGATTGCCAATTTCTTTTTGAAAGCATCATTTGCGAAAGCAAAGTGCCCAGCACTATGATGGAGGCGAAGTACACCAGATCACGACTGTCCACTACTCCACGGCTAATAGACTCAAAATGAACACTCATGCTCAGGTAACTCAGAGTCTCACCTATTGCACCTCTGACAGAATTGCCCAACACATCAAAAATGAGCTGAAACAGGATGCCCACTGCCAATGCCAATAAGAATGCCACTATTTGGTTTTGCGTAATACTGCTCGCAAACAAACCAATGCTGATATAGCTGGCTGATAGCAGCAACAGCCCAATATATCCTCCTATAACTGCTCCATCGTCAATATTGCCTAGCTGACTAATGGTGACATAGTATGGAAGTGTCGCAAACAAGGCCACAGCTACCAGTATCAGACACGCGAGAAACTTACCCCACACAATCTGACTATCGCTGACAGCTTTTGTGGTCAAAAGCTCAATTGTACCGGCGCGGTTTTCCTCGGCTATCATCCTCATGGTGATGGCAGGAATAAAAAAGAACAACGACCAAAATGCGATGCTAAAAAACACTTGCATGGTTGCTTGACCTATAAAGAATACATTGGTGCTGGCCAGCCATGTGAAAATACCACTCAACAACAAGAACAACGCGATGAGTACATAAGCGATGAGCGAATCAAAAAACGATGCAAGTTCTCTCCTTGTAATAATCCAAATTTTACCCATCTCTCTATTATTTAGTTAGTTTTTGGAAAACATCTTCCAACCTTGTCTCCAGGCCAGTCATTTCCATCAAATACCATTTATTTTTTACGCAGAGATCGAAGATTTCCTTACGAGAAGACATATCAGGCTTGCTCTGTACGTTGAACCAGCCATGCTTACCTTCTACACCGGTCACCTTCTCTACCGTTCCCAACGCTAGAATTGCGCTCTCTACCTTTTCCGGATCTGCCTCTATGCTGATCTTGAGTAGCTCCTGACCCTGCGATTGTGAGCGAAGCGTGTCAGAAGTGCCATCCGCAACGATCCTGCCCCGATTGATAATCAGAATGCGATCACAAGTGGCTTCCACCTCAGAGAGGATATGCGAACTCAAAATGACCGTCTTCTCCTTACCTATATCCTTAATCAGCTTTCGGATTTCCACGATCTGGTTGGGGTCAAGCCCCGTGGTAGGCTCATCCAGAATCAAAATTTCCGGATCATGAATCATGGCCTGCGCCAGTCCCACTCTCTGTCTGTAACCTTTGGACAGTTCGTTGATGTTTTTGTGCTTTTCGCGATCGAGACCACACTTGTCTATCATCTCTCCAATACGAGAAGGGATCACACTTTTCTCAACACCCTGCACCTCTGCTGAGAAACGCAGATAGTCCACTATGGGCATGTCCAGATAGAGCGGATTGTTTTCCGGCAAATAACCCATTTTCTTTTTGATCAGCTCCGGATCAGAATGGATCGAGCTACCATCCAGTCTCACATCACCTGAAGAAGGGGCCATGAAGCAGGTTATGATTTTCATCGTGGTACTCTTACCAGCACCATTTGGTCCAAGAAAACCAACTACCTCTCCCGTCTTTATCTCAAATGATATGTCATTAACCGCCTTCTGCTCACCATATTTCTTGGTGAGATTCTCTACTATTATTGACATAATTTTTTGATTATTAGGTTGTTTAAGGCCGCAATAATACAAGTCTGAACATACTTTTTCAAGAGAAGTAGCATGTTAAAAAAAGTTAATGAATAGAGGCTAAATAATAAAGAAAGGTGCAGGGAGTAAACTAAGAACGTTCGTGGCTACTTAAAAAACCAAGACAATTCTTTGTCTTTGATAAAACCAGCAAAATCACGCAAAAACACAGAACTATTAGCTGTTACACGCAGGTATAAATACCCTCTACCGTTACACACACTCTAATAAACCGGATTAAAACAGCAATAAACAGCAAAATATTATTTATTTTTAGAAATAGATCAGCATAAAAGCGCAATAATATTGACTATTTCAGGCAAATAAGCACAAATAGACAAACAACGCACTTATAACTGACTGTTATATTAAGGTTTAACCAGTTCTTTTTTTCACACTTAATCTATTTTTTATGCAGAAAGTATTTTTACTATTAATTCTTTCGGTCCTGTTTGCCGGTAGTTCTATGGCTCAGGATTGGATAGTTTACAGCGAATCGTTTGAAACGGCTGACGATGAGGCCAATTGGGGGATTTTTGTAGGCTCTACGGGTAACACAACTAAAACTACTAATGCCACAGCCGGAACTGACGGTAGTGGAGCATTAGAATTAGGAGATGCGGGTTATGCTTTTCTAATGGAGCGCCCAATCACTGCCAATATTGGTTCAGATTACTTCTTAACCATGGACGTTAAAACTTCCGGTTGGGATAATCAAGCTTCATATCCGATATATGTTACGGTTGAAGGGCTTGATGCTAATCCAAAGATAGTTTACATCAATAGTCTGGCAGATTTCACAACTATCACCTTAGCTGGAACCGCCACGGAATCCTCTGGTCATATTAGAATAGTTGGTGCGAACACTTTTCAAGCAAACAATGTTTGGATCGACAACATCAGTCTTTCAGTAAATCAACGTTTTACTTTAGAAAGTTTTTACAACGAATCTTTTGAAACATCCACCGATGAATCAAATTGGGATGTTTTCGTTGGATCCACGGGTAACACAACTAAAACTACCAATGCCACGGGCGGAACAGACGGTAGTGGTGCCCTGGAATTGGGTGATGCGGGTTATGCTTTCCTCATGGAACGCCCTGTTACTTCAACTGCTGATCAAGAGTATTTTCTAACCATGGATATTAAAACCTCTGGCTGGGATAATCAAGCTTCATATCCTATATATGTTACCATTGAAGGGCTCGATGCTGCACCTAAGATTGTTTACATTAATGGTCTAACAGATTTTACAACTATTACTTTAGGGGGGACGGCAACACAATCTTCAGGTCATATTAGAATAATTGGAGCTAATACATTAGAAGCAAACAATGTCTGGATTGACAACATTTCACTCACGAGCATAGACATGGAAACGGTGATTTGGAACGGAACTGCCTGGAACAATGGGTCAGGACCAACAGCAACTGATAACGTAATGGTGGACGCTCCTCTTACGGTATCAGGAGATATGTCAGTCAATAGCATAGAAGTAACAGAAAGTGGAGGTCTTACCGTGGAATCGGGCGCATCACTGGCCATTATGGGGTCTGCAACCGGAACAGCCACAGTCATGAGAAACACTACTGGAAGCGGCGGTTACAGCATAGTAGGTTCTCCTGTTCTCGGAGCAGACCTTTCAGACTTGTCGGCAGATTACCTTTATACATGGGACGGCTCAGCATGGTCTACCCCTACTGGCCCTATGACGCCCGGTGTGGGATATTTTGCAGGATATGACGCTGCATCGCCAGCGCTTGCCTTGACGGGTGATCTCGTTTCTGGAGATCAGTTTGCGGCTATTTCTACAGCCGGTGACGGATTCAATGTTGTAGCAAACCCATATACTGCTTCAATCTCCATTGCGTCGTTCCTTGCGGCAAACGATGATATTGACGCATCTGTTTACCTCTGGAATGATGGTGGGCAAAATGCTGATGCAAGCGACCGTGGCGGTGACTATGTCACTGTGAATGAAATAGGCACAGTAGGATCTGAAGACCTGGGTGACGGAGTATCTGGTAGCAACCTAACGGCGGCCAATACTGACATTGGCTCCATGCAGGGCTTCTTGGTCCACGCGACTTCCGACGCTACCGTTGACTTTGCTTCCTCAATGCAAACAGTTGTTACAGGAGCTAATTCGGACGATAACTTTTACCGATCTTCTGATCTGCCAACTTTAAAACTTGCCTTAAGCGGTGATTTTTACAATGAGGTGTTGTTTGGTTTCAGAGCAAATGCTACCATCGGAGTTGACAGGCTTTATGATGCACCTAAACTTGTGGGTAATGAGAACTTTGCTTTTTACTCCCTGATAGAAGATTCAAAGTTTGCCATCCAGGGACTTCCTGAATTAAATAGCGACATGCAGCTTACGCTGGGTTACGATGTGAAAGAAGCGGGAGTGTACACTTTGTCCATCAAGGAAATGAAAGGAATTCCAACGGGTTTCAATGTCATAGCCAACTACAATGGCGTGAGTTACAACTTATCCAAAGGAGCAGCATCGCTCAATCTAGCTTCGGGTAGCGGAGAGATCGAGTTGTCGCTTTCAAGCGCAATTCTCAACACTCAAATAGTGTCAGATTTCAGCGTTTATAATAATGCAGGAAAACTTAACATAGAACTGGCTACATCTGTGAAAAATGCCGACATCTACATTTTTGATTTGTCAGGCAAATCAATGATTGCATTGAACAACGAAAGCTTCAATGAGGGAAGATGGATCCAACCGGTCAACTTGCAGTCAGGTGAAATCTACATTCTGAAGATCAAGTCAACCGACGGCATCTTCACTAAAAAATTCGTTTACTAATTAAAGGACTTAGAAATTATGAAAAATCACATATTGAAACTCGTTTTGTTTTTACCTGTATTGATGTGCTCAGCTATTCCTGCTCTTGCACAACCATCTGCTCCCCCAGCCACACCAATTGATGGCGGGTTGAGCCTGCTGCTGCTAGCCGGCGGTGCGTATGGTGCAAAAAAGATTTACGACAAGAGAAAATAGATTTTAGTTCATCCAGCTATGAAAAGCCGACCTTTTGGTCGGCTTTTCTTATTTGCGACAGCATACAAATCAAAACCACTCCCAATTCAGTCTTTATACTGATTGCCTTTTTGGTCAAAGGCATTATATTTATTCAAAACAGGCGTCAGGCTAAAACAACAACGGAAAGAAAGATGGGCATTATCAACCGAATAAAGGGAATTGTAGCTTTAACAGTAGTTTTCTTACTCGTGCTAGCCACCAACATGATGGACAGCCAGCATTTTGAAGTAGTAGAAAGAGCGCTGAAAACTGTCTATGAAGACCGGCTGGTGGTGAAGGATTATATCTATAAAATTGCCAGCAACTTTCACCACAAGCAAGAAACCCTTCTTAAAGCTGAGACAGAAAGTCCTTTTGCATCGCTCGAATCAAACAAGATGGAGATCGAAGAGCTCATGCTCAAATATTCCCAAACCAGGCTAACAGAAAAGGAAACGCTTGTTTACAATGCCTTGCGGGAAGAGATGAATGATGTTTTTAAGTTAGAAACCAGCCTGGCAGAAAGTGGAAAGTGGAATGAAGAAGTTTTTAAAAACGACCTTTTAGCGAAATATGAAGAAGTAAGCAATCACCTTGATGAACTTTTCGAAATTCAGTTAAAAGAAGGAAAACGGCAAATAGACCAATCCAATAAAGCCATCGAAAAAAGCCATCTGATGTCGAAAATTGAAATAGGAATCCTCATTGCCATAGGACTTATTCTTCAGTTGCTGCTCTTCTACAAGAGAAGCTAAAATACACCGATTAAGCAGCCAGGATTACCCAATATTTCTTCAGGCTTCACTCCAAATTCATATCTTCGCAAACAAAAAAAGCCAATGCTCAAAGCTGCGATTTTTGATATGGATGGTGTGATCATAGACAGTGAGCCGCTCCACTACAAGGCCTATCACCAGATGTTTGATGAAGTAGGTGTTTCTGTCTCAGCACAACTGTATGACTCACTCACCGGTAAGTCCACTATCAATGTATGTAAGCAGATAAAAGAGCATTTTGGTCTGGATCAATCTCCTGAGGAACTGGCCACCATCAAGCGCAGACATTATGACGTCATTTTTGAAAATGATAAGACCTTCGACCTGATCAGCGGAGTGCGAGACTTGATCGAAAACTACCATGCCAATGGCCTGACCCTCGTACTAGGCTCATCTGCCACTATGGCCAGC
The DNA here is from genome assembly GCA_039944535.1 of Cyclobacteriaceae bacterium. Taxonomy (GTDB): domain Bacteria; phylum Bacteroidota; class Bacteroidia; order Cytophagales; family Cyclobacteriaceae; genus JAMZMI01. The sequence goes on along the minus strand of JBDUYP010000004.1, from coordinate 60,123 downwards.
ATAGAGCGCATCTTCAAGCGTTTTGACCTCAACCCCTACTTCAAAGCCAAGCTGAGCGGTGCGGAACTCAAAGCTTCTAAACCTCACCCTGAGATCTTCATCAAAGCTGCTCAGGCTACCGGATTCAGCCCGGAGGAATGCATAGTAATAGAAGACGCCACCAATGGCATAGAAGCTGCCAAAGGAGCAGGAATCTTTGCGGTGGCTTTTGATAGCGTGCACAGCAAAAATCAAGATTACAGCAAAGCAGATCTGGTAATTGGCGATTTTAAAGAGATCCATTACGACCGAATCCAGGGCATTCTCCAGAGATAAAACATCAGTTCACCACTATCTTATCGTGGGAGAGGTTTTCATAAAAATGATGGATGTCAAACATCTGTTGGGCCCCTAGCTTCTGCCCTGCCTGACTCACGATGTATAAGCCGCCTGCCAGGGCTGCAAACAGTGGAACCAGCCACAACACTGTAGCTTCCTTACCCAGACTCCAAAGACTCGTACCCCATATTCCTGCAAAAAGGGAAAGAATACCCAAGCCAACATATCCGAAAAAGAAGAGTGCCCATACGGTGGGATTAGGACCATACAGGCCCCTCACGACCACATTTTCATCCTCCTGCTCAAAAGACAGATGAAGCTGGGGCGACCAAACATGCTGCTCTTTTGGGTGAATTTTGATGTAAATATGTCCAATGATGTGCGTGAAAACGAACTGCTTACTTTTCCTCAACTCATCGCAAATATGTCTTTCCAGCTCTCCTTTCTCGGTGCTTTTGATCAGGTGCTTAAACCTAGGGCGAATTCTAAAACTTGACATGAGGGGAAATTAAAATGAATTTGAATGTTCGATACTGATTTTTGTCATAACTGACACGCCTGAGCCAATAATCCTTTTTGGATGGTATTATACTATCAAATTCGATACTTTAGTTATCCGTAAATTGGCATACTATGTACACTAAAAAGAAATACGGTGGCCTCACCATGATTCACTGGACCCGCCGGGAGCTTAGGTTTTTCATCATCTGGTCCATTATAGTCACGGCCTTATACGAACTTTTGGGGCTGCACTGGCTCCAAGTGCCATGGACCGCTCTGGCTCTAATAGGTACTGCGGTGGCCTTCCTTATTGGTTTTCAGAGCAACGCCGTATATGGCCGACTGTGGGAAGCCAGACAGATCTGGGGTGGCATAGTCAACGACTCCAGAGTGCTCGGCATTATGGTACTGGATATGATCACCAATGAATATGCAAAAAAGCCAGCTACAGATGAGGAACTTTATCAGCATAAGAATGAAGTGCTTTTGAGGCATATCGCGTGGCTTACATGTCTCAGGCATGCCATGAGAGAGCTCAAGCCCTGGGAGTCTTTCAGGCGAAACAAACACAACAAAAACTGGCTGGACGCCATCAATATCCCTGAACTGAAATCCACCCTGGAAGAGGATCTGAAAAACTATCTGAGCGAAAAGGAGCACAAACATGTACGCTCGCAAACCAACAAATGTGCTGCCGTGATGCAGCTGCAGTCGCAGCACCTGAGACGGCTCAAAGAACGAGGGCTTATCTGGGAATTCTCCTTTTTGGAGCTGGAGAGTAAAATCTCCGAATTGATATCACATCAGGGAAAATCTGAGCGCATTAAAAACTTCCCCTACCCACGACAATACGCTACGCTGGGCTATGACTTCATCAACATGTTCGTTTGGATCATTCCGCTTGGCATTGTTCCTGAATTTTCAAAACTGGGACATAGCCTCACTGAGCAGTTTCCGCTTATCGGAGCGTACTTCGCATGGCTAGCTGTACCTTTTACCACGCTGGTGTCGTGGATTTTCAACACAATGCAGCGTATAGGTACGGTAGGAGAAAATCCGTTTGAAGGCTCAGCCAACGACGTTCCTATTTCCACCATGTCCAGGGCTATAGAAATAGACCTACTGGAAATGCTTGGGTACAAAAAAGAAGATATCCCCGACCCATTACCTTCTTATGTCAACGTACAGATGTAGAAACAGGCTGTAGGTCTTGACAGTTTCAGGGCATTTGGCCGATTGTACCAAATGCCAACCCTGCTTAAGTAAAAGAATGACATCTGCCGTCTTACCGAGGAATGTCACCCTGAGCTTGTCGAAAGGCAAATGACAAGGTGCGCACAGCTACTCCACTCAAAGCATACAACGATATTGCATGGCTCAGAGAAAACGGGTAGGTTTATAGGAGAAATGGATAACGGGCACTGTGCGCGGTACATTATTGTTATCCTCAATTAATCACCGTTTAGATGCAGATTAAATTCCAAACAGTCTTAATCATTCTTTCCATTGCCATTGCGAGCTGCACTACAAATTTTGACGCAAGCAAGTATAGAATTGAACAGGGCGATTCAGTCAGACAAATTGAGGGTTTTAAGTATGTTATTTAATATTACGGTGTTGACAACATCAGGTCAGAATTTGCTCTTTTAAATGGAAATATTCAAGGAGATTTATACAACTACTATGATATCCATGATACAGTTATAATTGGAAATGATGAGGAAGTTGGATATCCCTACCTCGCCAAAAGATTTCGAATTAAAGACTATTACTTCATTGACAAAGGTCAGATGGTTTTCAAAACTTCATTTTCTCCCGAGGGAAATATTGAAGAATTCATAGGAAACCCAGTAATCTTTTTTTTCACAACTCAAACAGATTATCAACTAGGGGATACATTAAATACTACGATACGATTTGCTGCAATTAGAGAGTTTGACTTTGAAGCTCGTCTCATAAAATTTTCAAATGAGGAAATTGAATTTATAGATAGCCTTGATATCGACCATGAATGGGAAGCGCCTATCTCATATATTTTAACTGAACCGGGAGACATATCACTTGGAGTACAATATGAGGTAAATCATCATGGGTTTCATAAGAAAAATGTGGTTGTAATTCCAACACTCCACGTTAAAGAAAGAGGATAACAAACGAAAAAGCCCAAGCCAGCGCACTCGTTTCGCGTGTGCGAATTGATTTTCTTGATTAGGTCAATGTAATCCGCTTATGTGAAAATGGGTACGCGCACAGCTAGTCACAGCAGACTCAGGCCGAACAGCTTTACGTCATTTCGAACCGAGGCACGAGGGAGAAATCTCCTATTACCATACAGCATCAGAATCATGAGTCTTCTCGCTACGCGTCGAAGTGACGGTCTGGATCGGAGGCCTCAGGCCGCACAACATTACGTTCCCTAATCCGTACTTTCCCTGCCCCAGCCAATACTTCAAAATCCGAACACATACTTCAGTCGCCCCAGAGCATCATTTCATTCCTGTAGCCCATTTTTCCCCGTCCGAGAGCACACTTTGAGTACCCCAGAACATACTTATCTTTCCCAAATCCACACTCCGTAAGCGTACTTTGCAAAAGGTGCCTGGCTACACAACTAAAAAAGGCCTGAATTGCTTCAGGCCTTATCTATATTTTCGTTCACTCGTGTATAGGCATGGGCGCCTGGTCGGATGACGGCATTGCGTCGGGGTAGCTCTATTCCTTTCCTTCCTTAAAAGTCTTGTATAGGAATCCATCCTGATCCCACTGCACTGAGTCCAGCTCATTGGCAATATGGTGGGCTATCAGCAAGTTGGCTTTTACCTCCGTCATGCCGGCCTCAAAGTTGATGGGCTGGTTCATATCGTCGCTTGGCTTGTGGTAGCGCTCTGCTGTCCATGCGTCGCTTACGGCCAGCGCATCTATAGAGTCATACAGACTGGTGTAGCCACCGGAAATCCACACTGCAGGAATGCCCTCCTTCACAAACGAATATTGATCGCTGCGGATGAAGTAGGTCTCCTCAGGTTTGGGGTCTTCTGCCCTATCCAGCCCTAACTGTGCCAGTGAGTAGTCGGCAGACTCAGCCAGATTGGAGTACTCATACCCAAAGACAATCATGTCTTTGGCGGCAGCTATCAGGTTGCTGATCCCATCAATATTTTGGTTGGCTACTATCTTCTCAGGAGAAATGGTAGGGTACTTGGCAAAGTATTCTGAACCCAGCAGTCCTCGCTCCTCTGCCGTCACCCACAGAAACATGATCGACCGTTTAGTCTTCATTTGCGACAGCTTATCGGCCAGCACCAGCAGTGCAGAAGAACCTGAAGCATTGTCCATGGTACCATTGTAGATAGAGTCACCCTCTACAGGGTTGGAGATGCCGTCATGATCGAGATGGGCGGTCATCACCAGATATTCGTCTTTCAGCTCTGGATCACTGCCCTCCAGTATGGCGGCCACATTGTCACTGGTGATTTGCTCACGCTCTGATGAAGACTGCACCTCTATCGAAAGACTGGTTTCATACGAGGCAGGTGTGCCGCTTTTGATCTGTGCAATGAGCTCAGGGAGTTTCTTACCGTCTTTAGCAAACCACGCCTCTGCCGTCTTGTAGCTCACGGCAAGCCCTGCACGGTATGGTTCCGGATCATCACTGATATAGTCCATCTGCGGTCTTGACACCAGCCACTTGATCAGCGGCCATGGCAGTCGGCTCATGGCTTCTCGCGGAATCACGCTGATCATACCCACAACACCTCTTTCTATGAGCTTATCTTTCATCAGGTTGGCACTCACTGCTCTTTCGATAATACCCAATTTTTCTGGCACAGTTCGCCATACATACATGGCTACCTTGCCTTCCAGATCCAGCCCATCGAGATCAGAGTACCCCAGATCCGGAGCATCTATTCCCGCTCCCACAAATACAATTTGCCCGGAAAAGGAAACATCCTCAGTAACAGCACCCATCACAAAATCCTCTTCGTGTTTCAGTTCTTTCCCATCTAGCTTTACGCTGATAGTCGAGGGTTTAAGGATAGATTTGGTAAACTCAATGGGCTGCCTGTAAGTGCCATCCAGACCTCCGGGCTGCAAGCCCATCTTGCGCACGAGCCTTTCTACATAAGCTGCGGCTGTGTCATATCCCGGCTCACCCGGAAAGCGCCCCATCAGTTCATCCGAAGATAGAAACGCAAGGTGATTTTTGTATTCTTCCACCTTCACATCGGCCAGCGCCTGATCCAGGGTAATACTTTGTTTTTCAGAGGTTTGCGTGCAGGCGGCTAACGCTACCATGGCAACACTCAGATAGATAAATTTTCTCATGATTTAGATTGGTTTTAGTGCAAACAAGATAGAAAAAAGGCCAACGTTTGGAACGAAGAAAGTTTTGAATGGACAAGATGAGAGATCAAAGGCACTAGAGATTAGGTCAATGGTCTAGCTGCATTGGGTATAGATTGCAAAAACCTGCGGTATATAAACCTCATCTTAGCAATCCATTAGATTACCTTCCCTTTTTTTGACTCCTGTCAAAGCACCGGAAGCCATCTCAAACTCCTTTCATCCAGCGGATAACATACAAAAGGAAAGCATCAATCGGAAGAACATTTCGGCGCAAGACCTTATATTTATCCTTCGTCAAAATCTACTATGGCTCACACACACCAGCACGCTCACATCCACATCCAGATAACAGATCCGCCCAGGGTTTCAGTTGGTCCAAAAGCGGTAACCAATGCCAGCAAGATGATACTGAAAGCCATGCCTCCATGGAAAGCTTTCAAGGTGCTCAATCAGCTCAACCAGCAACACGGGATAGACTGTCCCGGATGTGCCTGGCCTGATCCGAAAAAGCGTTCACGCCTGGGTGAATACTGCGAGAATGGAGTAAAAGCCATCGCCGAAGAAGCACAGCACAAGCTTGCAGATGCGGCTTTTTTCAAACATTACACGGTTGATTCTCTGCGACAGCAAAGCGACTATTGGCTCGGGCAGCAAGGTCGTTTGGCTCAGCCCATGATCAAGCGCGAAGGGAATTCACGCTATCAGCCTATTGCGTGGGATGAGGCTTTTGAAATGATCGGCAACCACCTGAAATCATTGAGCAACCCAGATGAAGCAGTCTTTTACACTTCCGGGCGCACAAGCAATGAAGCGGCTTTTCTTTATCAGTTGTTTGTTCGCAAGCTCGGAACGAACAACCTACCCGATTGCTCCAATATGTGTCATGAGTCAAGCGGCGTAGCACTGACCGAAACAGTAGGGATTGGAAAAGGATCGGTCACCCTGAATGACTTTGAGCATGCCGAGGTGATATTGATTTTTGGACAAAACCCGGGCACCAACCACCCGCGAATGCTCAATTCGCTGGAAAAAGCAAAAGCCAACGGAGCAAAGATCATTGTGATCAACCCTCTCAAAGAGATTGCGCTGGTCAAGTTTAAAAATCCACAAAACATCAAAGGATGGATTGGTTCGGGCACAGCCATAGCGGACATCTACCATCAGGTCAAAATCAATCAGGACGTGGCGTTGCTCAAAGCATGGATGAAGATCTTACTTGAAAATGAAGCTTGTCTCGACACTCGATTCATCGAGGATAAAACCTCTGGTTTCCAGGATCTTAAAGCCGACCTCTCCTCTTATTCTTTAGACGAACTGATAGAAGAAAGTGGCCTAGCGAGCGAAGAAGTACACAAAAGTGCCGAGGTGCTGGCCGGCAGTCAAAAGATCATTGCGTGCTGGGCCATGGGACTGACACAGCACGTCAATGCCGTTGACAATATCCGTGAGGTAGTCAACCTGCTGCTGATGAAAGGAAGTATCGGCAAGCCGGGTGCTGGCACATGTCCGGTGAGAGGACACAGCAATGTGCAGGGAGACCGTACCATGGGCATTTGGGAGCGCCCGACAAAGGCATGGACAGACAAGCTAAAGGAGGCGTTTAACTTCTCTCCTCCTGAAACTCCCGGCTACAATGTGGTAGAGGCTATAGCGGCCATGAACAAAAACGAAGTGAGTTTTTTCATGGCGATGGGTGGCAACCTATTGTCCGCCGCACCGGATACTCTGCTCACAGAGCAGGCCATGAAAAAATGTGAGATGACCGTTCACGTGAGCACGAAACTCAATCGATCTCATCTCGCTCCTGGTAAGACTTCTATCATTTTGCCATGCCTGGGGCGAACAGATAAACACATTCAGAAAGGACAGGCACAACACATCACGGTAGAAAACTCCATGGGGGTGGTTCACAGTTCACATGGGGTACTCACCCCTCCATCCGAGCACCTCAAAAGTGAACCTGAGATTGTGGCTTCCATTGCGAGCAGGACACTGGGAAATGATGACCTGAACTGGAGCGAGTTGATTGATGATTATGATAAGATCAGAGACTTGATCGCCAAAGCCATTGCCGGATTTGAGGACTACAACAAGCGACTAAAAGCACAAAACGGATTTGAGTTGCCAAATGGTGCGCGTGATGGTGAATTCAACACACCATCTAAAAAAGCCCTTTTCACTGTCAACGAACTGCCCGAACCTATCCCTGAAGATCACAGCTATATCATGATGACCATCAGAAGTCATGACCAGTTCAACACAACGATCTATGGCAATGACGATCGCTACAGAGGAGTATTTGGCGGACGCAATGTCGTATTCATGAATCCGACGGATTTGCGAAAAAATGGGCTTGCAAAAGCTGATATTGTTGAGCTATCAAATCATTATGAGGTCGAACGAAAAGTAACCGGATTTGCTGTGGTGCCTTATGATATTCCTCCCGGTTGTGTCGCTACTTACTTCCCTGAAGCCAATCCGCTGATTCCACTGGGCCTGTCGGCCAGAATGAGCCACACACCCGCTTCTAAGTCCGTAGGGGTAAATATTCGCAAGGTTTAGTTTTAGATATTAATCAATATCTTTAATTCGTTATTTAGCTAAAAAACCTAACACCATGATCATCAAAATCATCCTAGCCATTTTTTTACCACCTGTTGCTGTTTTCCTTGATTCAGGCATTAGCAAAAAGTTTTGGATCAATCTGATTCTCACCTTGTTTTTCTTCTTTCCCGGTATGATTCACGCCCTTTTGGTTGTTTTCAAAAAAGCATAAATTTCATTCAGGTACGGGTTCGAGTGGATACTTATATATCCTGTACACACCTAAATCCGGTGTGATTAAAACCTGAGTCTTTGCTCGAGCTCATCCTTCTGGCCACACGATAACCGCTACAGTAGCTGTCGTTGCATAGAAATGACCCGCCACGGATGACATGTTTCGGGGTGTACGGCTCTCTGGGATCGTAGTATTCATCTGACCCTTCCGGGTTTTCCACGGCTCCTTTTTGTGCATCTTTTTCATAGCCGGTCACGTCATATTTGTCCTGACACCACTCCCACACATTTCCGGCCATATCGTAGAGGCCATATCCATTCGGTGGGAAGGACTTGACCGGAGCGCTGGTTTCAAATCCATCTAGCACATAATTTTGATATGGAAACTTGCCCTGCCAAAAGTTGGCTTTGTCTGTGGCTTTTTCAACGGACTCATTCCCCCATGGGTACTTCACATCTGTTTGACCTCCCATAGAAGCCCACTCCCACTCCGCCTCGGTAGGCAGCCGCTTGCCAGCCCATTCGGCATAAGCCTGCGCATCTTCCCATGCTATGTGCACCACCGGGTGGCTCATGCGGTCATCAATGTTGCTATCAGGTCCTTCAGGGTGCTGCCAGTCAGCGCCTATGGTCCATTTCCACCACACGGCATAGTTATTCAAGTCCACAGGGCCATCGGTACCCTTAAAAACCAAAGAGCCTGCCTGAAGGACAGAGTCGGCAGGCTTGGGTGTGCCAGCAGGCAATTGGGACTTCATTTCATCCCAGTCAATATCCTTCTCTGCTATGGTTATGTATCCGGTTGCTTCTACAAATTTCTTAAACTGCGCATTGGTCACTTCTGTAGCATCCATGAAAAAATCAGACACTGAAACTTTATGTCGAGGAAACTCATCCTGGTAAGCCTGCTCTGATTTGCCACCCATGTCGAATGACCCAGCCGGAATATAAACCATGCCCGCTGGTGCTTCAGTGTTCGAATCAGTTTCTGCGCTTTTCTTGCCAGAAGTACCGCAGCTAAACAACAGAATGGAGGCAAGCAAATGCAACACCAAATTTGATGATAATGAATAGGATGTTTTCATGATGGCAAGTTATAAATATGCGAGGAAGTATTACACAAAAAAAGCCCTGCCTTTACAGACAGAGCTACATTCAGCAATTATATTTCAGGCTTTTTAAGCCTTCTTATTATCTCTTAACTTTTTCAGGCCATACAATCCGCCTGCAGCCAATAGCAATGACAATCCTCCGTCAATAGGTGTTGCCGGTGGTGCTGACGGTTGAGCAATCAAAGGCGCTACAAAAGCGAACATTACAATAACAAAGGCAGATATTTTCAGTAGAATATTCATATCAGATTAATTTAAGAATTTTTTGATTAATAAACCATTTTGCGACTCGATAGACACAATGAAAAGGCCTTGTCTTGTGAATGGCGTACTCCAGGATTTCGAAGAAAAATCTGCATTTTCGAATTGCGAAATCATTTTTCCATCCAAAGCAAATATTCTCACTTTCGCATTGGCAAATGCATTCTCTGTAACAAGATTCAATCCACTCTCATTGGTGAATACATTGAAATTGCTTTTTGCATTTTCAAAGCCTAATACCGCCGCAGGAGCCAATACAAGACTAAATCTCTTGCTAGCCATAACCGAAGCAGAGTTGGTGAATGCGATAGATGCAGACTCTCTTAGGTCATGCGTCTGGCCTGTAACTTTATCGTAAACCAAAACAGAAATATCATCAGAGATGCCTTCAAGTCCGGCTAGTTTCAGTTCGTACTCGCCTGCTTCCGCTAGATCAAAACCTAACTGTACGTTCATTTCTTCTGCGCTCACTTTAGGCAATGCCTGGATAACCAATTTCTCAGATTCAAGAATAGAATAGAATGAAATGAGCTCGTTTCCTGCAAGCTTGAGCGCATCCAGTCCATTGTCAAAAGACAGTGTGGCATTGTCTGTAAGACCTATCAATATTTCATTGTAAAGATCATTGCCTGAGATAGCCAATCTAACCAATTGCTTTTCACCAGCTTCTCGATAATGGTTGGCATCAGCGTTTGCACCAGTAGTTGTCACTTGCATATCTGAAGTGAACAGCACATCACCTGTAGCCACCGCATGAACATAAAAACCCTGAGTAGAGGTGATTACACCACTAGACGCAGGCGTTTCGCCAGAGGCACCCATTCCATCAAGATCTACCGTTCCTGTTTCGCCTATACTATTGACGGTAATGTAGTCACCGCCCCTTTTTGCTCCTTCGTTGGTTCCGCCATCATCCCAGAGATAAACTGTCCCGTCTATAACAGAAGGTGAATTGGCGTTAATGAATGCCGTTGTGGAAATAGCAGCAGCGTAAGGGTTGGCAACAAGATTGAAGCCATCTCCTGTCACATCTGTAGTGGTGACAAGCACACTTTTAGATCCAGAGTTGGGTAAACCCGTAAATGATATTGATGGAGATGTTGCGTTGTATCCAACAAAATAGCCCGTTCCTGGCGGCATATTTCCTGTAGGTATTGTGTAGCTCATCGTTCCCTCATCATAGCCATACAAGTAATCGGCGTTCAATGAAGTTAGGGCTACTCCAGAAACAGGAGATCCCAAAATACTATATCCACCGTCTCCGGTCGTATTTCTAAAAACAGTTAAACTTCCAGAGCCGGTCTCATCTCCGAGTATGGCCAATGCTGCTCCTGAAAGCACCTCAGCTTCACCATCCAAAATCAATTCGTTGTTTACTACTGCTGTTCCTGCGCTGATCAGCAAGACTGTGTTGGTGGCTGCTCTAAGAGAAGAAACCACAACATCATCGGCGATCGTAGGACTTGCACCTGACGAGGGAATGATGGCGCTAAGACTTGCAGAAGGTATTCCGTTTGACCAGTTTCCCGTGTGCAACCACTCCAGGCTTGTAGCTCCCGTCCAAACTGTGACGTCATTGACTGCTCCTGGTGTTCCTCCAGCTGTTGCTGAGCCAATCCAGTTTTCCATATTTTCGTTATCCGCATTGAAGTCTCCCAATGAGAGCGAGCCGCCTTCCCCTTTTGAATATGCCAAATCATCCGTATAAGTGACGACATCCACCGAGGCGTCAGATGCATTTTTGAGTGTGATAGTTTCCCCGGTGTTGAGCAGTGACCCTGACGTCCATTCAAATACCTGATATCCATTGCCAGAATAGGAAGAGGCTGTGCTTGCTACAATGATATACTCACCTGCTGCTATTTCATCCCCGGTTGTAAACGTCATATTCATTGCATCCGAGACAGAGTAGCCGTCCAGATCTACCGTAAAAGCTCCGGCATTAAATATTTCGAAAAACTCAAAGTCAGAATCAGTGCCATTTGGGTCGTACATGATTTCGGTAATTACCAGCTCAGCCACATCATCGTCTTCTATGGTCAAAACAAAAGTAGCAGGCGAGATCAAAACACCTGTTGAGCTAGTTTCTGCAATGGTGACTTCCACTGTTTCACTCGCATCATCAGCGTCATCATTGATGTCAATGGAAATATTTTGAGAACCATCTGCCGTAAAAGAAAGTGTGGAAGTGTTCAGCGTATAGTCCGCCGCATCGGCCGTACCACCAGATACGGAAACGCTAAGGTCAACTTGAGTGTCGCCGTAATTGGCAAGGGTCACAGGAATGAGTACTTCAAAACTAGCGTCTGTTTCAGTTTCAGAGCCTGCTGCCTGATCAAAGCCTACAACTTGAGAGCCTACAAGAGAAAACGAAATAGTAGAAAAAGGCAATACGTTTTCCCCATTGGAGGTCTCATATGACCAGTTGGCATCATCCATTATCAGAGCCAAATAGGAAGCATAATCGCTTTGGCTATCAATGCTTCCAGAATAAAAACCTCCATCAGGTGAAGCTGTAGCGTCATGCGTTAAGAATGTCGAGCCCTCAACCAACCCTGTATCAGTCAAATCTGCGCCATTTCCTGACCCAATCTGGAAACCTGCCAGGAAGGTTGAAGGTGTAGCCTCATCCGATCCTAGATAAGCGTAAAGTTCATCTCCCTCTCCTGAAATATTCATTCCCGCATCCGAGTAAGTCAGTGATCCAACAGAGGATCCAAAGAATTCGTTTCCTTCAGAATCCGTGTCTGCAAATACAACAACAGTACCCGCTGTGATGATTGACGTTCCTGTATCCCATGAAACAGCTCCTTCACCAGTCGTAAGTCCTCCTGCCCCGTCTGTCTCATTATCAGAAAAATAGATAACTGTATTGGCAGCCAAATCAGAAAGGACCACAATCGCAAAATCATCATCACCATCGGAGTTATATCCAACAAAGGCAATATCTCCTGCGGATTGTCCGAAGACCAGCGTGGCTAAAAGTAAATTGAAAGCTAAAGCGTAAATTTTCTTCATAGAAATGTAAGTTAAGAGTGAGTGTAAGTCTTTAAAAATAGAGGCTTTTATTGGAAATCCTGTAACGAGAATGTTACCATTTCATGAATGGGTAAACTAAGAACTGTACCCTTCTAAACCACCTGTTTTCTCTGGAAACACTAAAATTAGGTTGAAACAGCTTTTATAAAATATTCTACCTAATCGACAGTCAAACGAGCAAGATTCCAAACAATATATTATTCAAATGAACGGTTCAAAGCGCTGAAAAAAATCCAATAAATTTGTAAGAATTTCTAGCTCGTCAGATTTTATTCAACAAAATAAACTTTGGCCGTAAGGGAAAAATAACTTTGTTATGTTGTTCATATAATGAACAGACCAAAAATGTAAGAGCCAAATTATATATCAGCCAAAAGGTTATAACTTTAGGATATGATGTGTGAAGGGCACAGCATTTGGTTTCATAATTAAAATAATAATCAATCCTTACTACTACCATTTCTATGTACAGATTACTTACAACCTTCTTTAGCTTTCTGATTTTTCAGCCACTTTTTGCTCAGGAATATGTGGATATGAGCTCCTCAAACAGCGGCACGTTTGAGTTACAGTCTAATATCAAAGGCGAAGCTCTCGCTCCCGTAGGGTCGCCATTTCTTAATGAAAATTGGGAATCGGGAACCATTGACCTTGCGGATGGAAAAATAATGGAAATAGAACAGATGAATTTCAACAGCCACAAGGGAGTTATTTGTTATAAGAAAAACAACGTGGTTTATAACAGTTCGAAAGATTTGGATGTCACGAAATTCAATATCGGTAATCAGTTATTTTTGAGTCATACCGTAGATGGTGAAAAAATATATCTTCAGGTGTTGGTGCAGGGAGACAAAATGAAACTCTTGAAGCAAAGTTTTACGGACTTTATTCCCGGCACCCCTTCTAAAGGTTATGTAGGTGCAGAACCACCGAAATATGTTGCAAAGGCCAACTTTTACGTACAACCTGACGGTGAAAACCCTCGCTTAATAAAAGCCAAGAAAAAAGAAATACTGAAGGTACTGTCTGACAAGGAAGATGAAATCAAAGATTTCATCTCTACTAACAGCCTCAACATCAAAGAAGAAAGAGGCCTCATGCAGGTCTTTGACTACTACAACTTAATTTCGGGAGATAAAGGCTAAGACTTTAGCTTTCTCATCTGATTGTATGCTTTGATTTTGGCATTGAGCTTTTTAAAATCGAGGTTACCTCGCTCTTCATTGAGGTGAGTGACTATGGCCAGTGCCTTACTTAATCTGCTTTCTGGATTTTTGACCTGATTTACGATGTAGATCAGGTTTCTTTGTTTTCCGGGGGTCAGGTCGTGAAAGTACCTGGAGCCCTGCTCGTCCTGATCAAGCAAAACCTGCAGCTCTTCCGGCATATGCATACCATACTCTGATTCATCCTTTTCCAGTTTCAAAACCACCTTATCCCCGCGCTTCAAACCTAAATCAGAAACCCGCTTTTGGCTCATCAAAATATAGTACCCGGAAGCATAAGGCATAAGCCCCGCATGCCACTTTTTCACTCCATCGATTTCACATATTACACGCCGGTCTTTCCCATTTACAAACTCTTCTGCAATTGCCCCCGGAATCGGAATATGCAAATTGTAAACCTTATTCAGTTCAAATTCCTCTAATGTTGATTCGAAAACCATCTGCTCAAATTTAGAATTGCCCCAAATCTTCACACGTGAGACAAGCATTGGCATATCGGTCATATTCATCATATGCAGGCCCAGGATTTCCGAACAAAGTAATGATCTTATCAAGCCTGATCAAATCATCAGTTTCTGACATGCTAATAAAATATCCTTCAGGTAATTTTTCCAGTGACTCAATTCTCCCCTCTCCCAAACCAATAGAGCCATTGTAATCAAAGTAATGGACTTTGCCATTTTGAGCTTCCTCGACATTCAAATATACATTTTGTTCAAAGTCAGGGTCAACAGGTAAGTATTTATCGCTATATTTCAACATTGTTTATTTTGTTTACTTTGCCGACGACTTTAAAGATAGCAATTTAGATGTCAGTAGTCATTCAGCATTGAACATTCAATCCACTGAGAGAAATTGCTCCTTTTACCAAACCTAAACATTATAGCTTCCGCTTATACCAATCATAAATGATCTCTCGAATTCTAAAGATCTTCTTAAATGAATGGCTCATTCTAGTAGCCATACTTCTCAACTCCGCGCTTATCATTCTCATGGGGTTTGAAAACCTTCATAACGACCCATTCTTATCCCTTTTCGATCACCTCTTTACTTTATTCTTTATTCTGGAAATTGTTGTCAAGGTAGGGTTTAATGGATGGAGGCAGTACATCGGCCAATCTTGGAATAAGTTTGACTTCATATTGGTGGCTATTTCAATTCCCTCGTTGTTCGAACTAATAGTCGAAATACCAGACATCTCCTATCTTCTGGTATTTAGACTTCTGAGAGTTTTGAGAATTCTCCGGTTCATGAGGTTTATTCCTAACATCAGCGGGATGATCGCTGGTATTGCCCGTGCGTTTAGAGCATCTGCTTTCGTTTTTGTGGCAATTTTTATTTACAATCTTTTGCTCGCGGTGCTGAGTAGCTATTTATTCAGAAGCTACGCTCCTGAATTCTTCTCCAACCCCATGATTTCCCTTTACTCGGTATTTCAGGTTTTTACCCTTGAAGGGTGGAATGAAATTCCAAGCGCAATCGTTGCTGGTATGGAACCCAATTCCTGGCAAGCTCCCCTCTCGCGTTTGTTTTTTGTGTTTGTTGTACTGACTGGTGGAATTTTCGGTATGTCTATTGTGAATGCCATTTTTGTCGATGAGATGATCCAGGACAATAATGATGACCTGGAAGACAAAATAGAAGCGCTGAATAAGAAAATAGACATCCTGATTGCCAAAAGCAATGGAGATCAGCCTGATCAATCTTAAACTACTTACGATATGACAAATCCTGTAGTACTCGCCAGAGTTGCGTTACTTGCTTTGAGTTTAACACTGATTGGCTGTGCTTCCATGAAGGATTCGGTGAAGGCCAGAAAAATGCTCGAAAAATGCAGCTATGAACTTACCGAAGTACAGCTTGACTTAGTAGATTTTGAATCTACGATAAGCTTTGACAATGAGTCAAAAAAGATCAATGTAAATGATCCTGGCAAAGAAACACTCAGCCTTATCAAGGAAATAAAGAAAGGTAATTTCAGTCTGGACTTATCACAACTTCGATTCAATGCCATCATTAAAATCACAAACCCAAATACGTCTGAAGTAGAGTTGGATTCATTGAAACTCAAAACTTATCTGGATGATGCTTTTTTGGTAGATGTGCGTCACCTGGAGCACACCGTCATTGCCCCAAACTCTTCCGTTCTCACCAATGTGGCAATTGCCCTTCCCACGGCGTTTCCTGTGAAAGAGCTGTTTCAAGCTGAGGATATGGTACTCAAAGGCAAAGTGTGGCTTAACCTGATGATTACCAAAAACAACAGAATCACACTTCCTGTGCCTATATCAGTACGCAAGAAAATCCCACGAGAAGAGATCAATGCGGCGATTCAGGAGGAAAAAGACAAGAAGATCAAAGAGCTACTTGATTACATTTCAAAACAAGGCTCCAACAAACTAAAAAAAGCGATCAAAAATAAATTCTGATCGCTTTCAAATTCTTTTAACGTTTATCTGACTTTTACCACTCGGTGTGGAAAATACCCTCTCTATCTAACCTCTCATACGTGTGAGAACCAAAGTGATCTCTTTGAGCCTGGATTAGATTCAATGGCAACCTACCGCTGGTAAACGAATCGAAATAGCTTAAGCTTGCCGCCAGAGCAGAGACAGCAATACCAGATTTCATAGCATAAGACACCACATTTCGCATAGAATCTACTGTTTCATTCACTTTAGCAGCGAAGGTTTCATCCAGAAGTAAGCTTTTCAGACTGTTGTCCTTATCAAATGCCTTGCGCATATCCTCAAGCAATTCGGCTCTAATGATACAACCACCTCTCCAGATTTTAGATATGGTTTCCATATCACACCCATAACCATATTCTTCAGATGCCGCCACAAGTTGGGTCATGCCCTGAGCATAGGTAATGATAAAGGCGAAATAAAGCGCATTCTCAATTTCGGCTACTGATGGGGCGTCTGTTACGCCTTGAGGCTTGGTGTATAATTTCTCAGCCTCTACCCTTTCAGTCTTGAGAGCTGAAATCTCACGCATGCTCACAGAAACGTCAATCGTAGGTATCGGAATACCCAAATCCATGGCATTTTGTGAAGTCCATTTACCGGTTCCTTTTTGTTTGGCCTTATCCAAAATCTGATCTACAAGATCACCTCCTGTCAGGTCATCTTTCTTCCCAAAAATTTCCGAGGTTATTTCAATCAGAAAGGATTTTAAGCGGGTCTGATTCCATTGAGTGAATACCAGCCTCTGGTCCTCGTTGGACTTACCCAACCCATTTTTCATGATGCTGTAGGCCTCCGAGATAAGTTGCATCAGTCCATATTCTATCCCATTATGAACCATCTTCACATAATTACCTGCAGACTTGGCTCCCATATAATCTACGCATGGCTCTCCATTGACCTTAGCTGATACAGCTTCGAAAATAGGTCTCACCAGCTCGTAAGCTTCTTTGTCACCGCCGGGCATTATGCTGGGACCAAACCGGGCGCCCTTTGCACCGCCAGACACTCCAGACCCTATAAAGTAGATTCCCTTGTCCTTAAGAAAATCCGCTCTTCTATCCGTGTCTGTATAGAAGGAGTTTCCTCCGTCTATGATCAAGTCACCCTCATCCAATAATGGCAACAAATCCTTAATCACCGCATCGACAGGGCCTCCCGCAGGAACAAGCAGCATGATTTTTCGAGGAACAGAGAGTTTGCTGATAAATTCCTGTTTATCAGTGGTACCATCAACCTTTTTACCTTTCCCCTCTTCCCTTAGGGCCGATACCTTTTCTGAATCCGTATCGAGACCGAAGGCCGAAAAATCATTGTCGGCAACATTGAGAATAAAATTCCTTCCCATCACTCCCAAACCAACCAGACCAAAATCGTAAGATGCACTCATACTATGTTTATTTAATAAAGAGTTAAACCTTTTGATCCAACTCCTTTGTTATGATTGTTTTAAAATTAAAAATCGAAGTTTAACATTATCTGTTGAATTTACACCTGATTTCAATGAAATATCAAAATATTTGTAAAACTCTCATTGTAATGACCTTTTTAGTATGTCAAAAATAAAATTAGATGACCAGACGCTGGTCATATTTGGAGCTTCAGGTGACCTAACCATGCGCAAGCTCATTCCTGCTGTATTCAATCTATTTAAGCGTGGTTATCTGCCTGATTCCTACAAAATTTTGGGAGTGAGTCGAACCAAATACTCAGACGAAGAATACCAGAAAATTTCCGTTCTGGAAAATGAGCATCTAAAAGGTGAAGACAAAGATCAACTGAAAACTTTCTCTTCTGTAGTAGGCTATCAGCCAATAGACACAGCGGATATCAAGGGTTATGAGACCCTCGCCGATCGACTTGCCGAGATGTTTGAGGAATCAAAAGGTGCTCAAAACTGTATTTTCTACCTATCCACACCCCCCAGCCTATATGAGGTGGTGAGCAAAAACCTTTCTGAGGTTGGGTTACATAATGAAGACCATGGCTGGAAAAGACTGATTATTGAAAAGCCCTTTGGGTATGATCTGGCTTCTGCCAACGACCTGAATGCGAAACTGCTAAAGTGCTTCAACGAAGAACAGATTTATAGAATCGATCATTATTTGGGCAAAGAGACTGTTCAAAACCTGCTTGTAACGCGATTTGCGAACAGCATTTTCGAACCGCTTTGGAACAGAAA
Source organism: Cyclobacteriaceae bacterium (assembly GCA_039944535.1). Classification (GTDB taxonomy): domain Bacteria; phylum Bacteroidota; class Bacteroidia; order Cytophagales; family Cyclobacteriaceae; genus JAMZMI01. The sequence continues at coordinate 41,891 of JBDUYP010000004.1, read as the reverse complement.
TTACATACAGAGAGTGGAAATCACGTCAGCAGAAAGTGTCGGTGTAGAAAAGCGCGGCGGCTACTATGACAAGTCAGGCGCAATGCGAGACATGATTCAAAATCACCTCTTACAGCTGGTTTCTTTAGTAGCCATGGAGCCACCTGCCAGGATGGACGCTGACGCAATCAGGAACGAGAAGAATAAACTATTTCAATCCATCAGACCGCTTACTCCTGAAGAAATCCGAACAAACGTAATCAGAGGGCAATACACAGCCTCTTCTTATAAGGACGATCACTTTGCTGGCTACAGGGAAGAACCCGGAGTAGATAAAGAATCACGCACAGAGACCTTTGCGGCAATCAAGTTTTTCATTGACAACTGGCGATGGGCAGATGTACCCTTCTACATCAGGAGCGGTAAAAGGCTACCAACGCGTGTCTCAGAAGTGGTCATTCATTTCAAGCCCAACCATCACCACCTTTTTAGCAATAGAAGGTTGGCCAACAACCAAAATATTTTGGTGTTCAGGATTCAGCCAAATGAAGGAGTACTGCTGAAATTTGGCTTGAAAGTGCCTGGAGCAGGTTTTGACGTAGAGACTGTGAACATGGACTTCCTGTATGAAGACATGACGGATGCCTATGTGCCTGAAGCGTATGAAAGATTGCTGCTAGATTGTATGCAGGGCGATGCTACTCTTTATGCTCGCGGAGACAGTGTCATAGGTGCCTGGAAGTTTGTAGATCCGATCCTGAAAGCATGGAAAGAAGACAAATCTATTCCTGTCTATGGATACCCTTCTGGAACCTGGGGGCCGGAAGCAGCCATCAATATGATTGAGGGTGAAAATATGTCATGGAGAAATCCATGCAAAAACCTCACGGATGATGGGATTTATTGCGAATTATAAGAACTAACCTATTTTATGGAAAAGCATATTTTCAGTAATACTGAAGAAGTGGCGGAGCATTTCGCCAAATACCTACTCAATGTTTCAACAGGCAAAACTGAGTTTCACATTGCGCTTTCGGGGGGATCTACTCCCAAAGCACTTTTTGATTTCATTGCTCAGAACTTTGCCAATAAGTTCGATTGGGATAGCATACACTTATGGTGGGGTGATGAGCGCTGTGTTGCTCCGGATGATGCAGAAAGCAATTATAAAATGACTTATGATCGTCTGATCAGCAAAATTGACATTCCAAAAGGCAATGTCCACCGTGTATTGGGAGAAAATGCCCCAGATCAGGAGGCAGTGCGCTACTCCAAAGACATTTTGAACAACCTATCATCGGAAAATGGTCTTCCAAAATTTGACCTGATCATTTTGGGTATGGGCCCTGACGGTCATACTGCATCCATTTTTCCGCATCAAATGGAACTGCTGCAAAAGAAAGAAATTTGTGCTGTTGCTACACACCCTGAGTCAGGCCAAAAGCGGGTAACCCTTACGGGAAATGTTATCAACAATGCAAGTGAGGTGGCATTTTTGGTTACAGGAGGAAATAAATATGATAAAGTCCGATCAATTTTTGATAAGGGATTAAATCACGAACTCTACCCCGCCTATCACATAAAGCCAACGCATGGCAAGCTTGTTTGGTTTTTGGATGAAGCCGCCTGGGGAAATAGTTAGAATTATACTGGATCACCAAAACGGAGTTATTATTTTTGCCACCATCACTTAAAGCTGTTTCAAATGAGGCTAGGTCAATTAGCTAGAAAATACGATATATCTGCGCAAGACATCATTGCCTATACCAAATCCAAAGGGTTTGAAATCAACCCACACCCCAATTCTAAATTAGATGAGGAAATTGAGGAAATGGTGGTCGAGCATTTTGACGTTCTCCCTGTAGTTGAAGAAATAACCGAGGAATTGGAAGAACCTGAAATAGCTGCACAGGGTGAATCTACTGAAGCGACTATTGAAGAATCGGATGAACAAATACAGGAAGAGGAACCTGTAAATGAAACCACTACGAGCGCAACAGAGGACACTCCTGAAGTAAATTCGGAAGAACCGGCTGAGCTAGGTGATGATTTACCCGAACCGCCAGAATCACAGGAAGAGCTAGTGGATGACGTTCCTGAAACTCAACCTGACATTAAAATCGCTACGGTTGGAGAGATTCTGGAAGATGAATCTGAGGAGTTGGCCAATGCTGTCAATTTGATCAAAGCGCCGAAGGTAGAACTTGAAGGATTAAAAGTAGTTGGCAAAATAGACCTGCCGGAACCTAAGCCCAAGGAAGAAAAATCGCCGGAGGAATCGGAAAATGATACAGAGCGAAGAAAAGGCAAAGGGAAATATGGAAACCGCAAGACACTAACCCCGGAGCAGAGAGAAGAACGTAGAGTCAGAGCCAAAAAGAAGCGCGAAGAAAAAGAAAAATGGGAAGAGCATAAGAAGAAGCTTCGTGCTGAGCGCAAGAAAAAAGCGCAGAAAGAGAAATTCTACAAAGAGAAAGTTCAGGCCGAAATCCCACAATCAAAAATTGCTACCAAGCCCAAGAAGAAAAAGAAAAAGCAAATAACTCAGGCGGTGGATAATCGCCCGAAACCTAAAACGGCATTGGGTAAATTCTGGAGATGGCTAAACACCTAAGGCTAATCAAACAATGAAGCATCAAGCCCTGGAATAACTTTCAGAGCATTTTCATAATAAACCTTTTTCAATACCGAATCAGGTAAATTCAGGCCATACATTTTCCAATGTGCATGTCGCTTGCGGTAGTAGTCAAAATACTCGTCCGCCGTTTCCAAAACTCTGAAGTAGGTATAATACTCCTCCATTTTATAAGAATCCTTTCCCATCATCACCCTGTCCTGATACTGAATCATCCACTCACGTGCAAAGCGAGGCTGACGCCCAAGTTCGGCGAGAACGGCTCCCAACTCGGTATATACATTGGGCAATTCATCAAGCAACTCCCCTAGCCTGGCCAGATCATTTCCAAACCATCCTAAATGTGCATTGATGAATATGGTTTCAGGATGCTTTCGGAATACAAGGTGCTGTTCTGCTATGATTTCCTCAAATGAGGGCAATTTATTGGGGTCTCGGTAGCGGCTGGGGTATTGTTTGAGCTCTAGCCACCGTTCGTTGTATTTATCTTTTGGCAACCAAAATGCACCAGGTTCTGCCGAGTGAATCAAAACAGGAATGCCCAGCTCTCCGCACTTAGCCCAAATGGGATCAAGTCTGGGGTCATCCACAGCAATACGGTTACCATCATTGTCTTTATCTGTTAGACCAAGCCCTTTATAAACCTTGAGTCCTCTCACGCCCTGCTCCACGGCAGACTCCATCAGGGCCAGTTGATCTTCAGGCCATCCTTCGTCATCCAGATCCTCAAAATCGATATTCAGAAAAACGGCAAACCTGTTTGCAAACCCATCATTGACATTTTCGAGCGACCACTCCAGATATTTACCACGAAAACCACTCAGGTTCACCATCACGGCCATGTTGAGGGAATCCATTTCAGTCACCAAACTACCCAGATCCTGTATGGGCATGGTCCACTGATGATTGTGCACGTCTATAAAAGGAAACTTTGCTCTGGTGAGCAAAGTTTCGGGTACTTTCAGAGTAGAAACGGGTTCGTATTCCTCCACGTCCATGACGTTGAGTCGGTACTGTATTTTCCCGATCATCCAGTAAGTCAAACCGAGAAATATCAAAATGCCGATTGGCATCAAAACCCATTTTCTCATAGAACTTTCTTAGTTAGCAGGTTGAATGGGCACTGTAAACAGAAAATTATCCCAGACAAACTCCATTTGTATAGCTGTAGAATCACTTTTGAACTGAATCGTAAATTGCTCAGTAACATCATCCTGCATTGTAACAGGCGCCATTACTGACAAGACATCCAACGCTGGATCTGGCTCTGCAATTCCAAAGAAAACTTCCAACTCACTGTTCAAAGTCACCTCAAAAGCTTCCTTTCCAGGTACGGCATACATCCGGTATCTGCCAGCAGAAAGAGATTCACCCGCAAAAAGCACATCTCCACTCACCGAAATCTCAGTAGCCTCATTTGCACCAAGTCTCCAATATTTTCCAAAAGGCTGAAGAGCTTCATCAGCTTCTTCACCGAAAATCAACCTGCCCTTTTTATAAGGCCTGCTATAATCTACTGTGATATCCAATCCCATATCGCTGTATGAAACTGAATCTTTGGGACTGGCTGGCTCAGCAATGAACAATCCGTAAACACTCCAAAGGACAAAGAGAAGCACTAGCCCCCCGATGATCAATAAAATTTTCTTAAGCATAGGTTATGTTGTTTTGTTGTTGGTGATATGCGAAACGTTTAATATAATTCGAAAAGTAAATAAGCCTTTTCGGCGTGTCTCACTCAATACTTCCTATTGAGTATCTCGCTTAGCACTACTGCTTTCTTTGCCTGATCAGCATCTTGCAGCGATTCGAGAATTTCGCGCCCGAAAGCACTATCTGCCTCCTGCTGTTCTTTCCTCGTCATTTTTGATTTAAAGTGGTTATCCCTTTCAAAAACAAGATCAGCTCCTTCCGCTTGCTTAATAGAGTTTTCATAGATTTTTCTACTTTCATCATCTGCAAACCTCCTATGGGAGTGATCATCTTCGGTATACTTATAAGGTTTGACTTCCTCTTCACGATTTTCTTCTTTCTTTAAATCCGTGTAATCGTCAAGTACTACTTCCTTCTCCTCTTCAGTTGTTTCACCTGTAAACTCTCTTAACAGTTCTTCAAAGGTCACCGGCTTTTTATACGGCTTTTCAGCAGGAGCATCCTGAGGTGATTGTTCCTGCTCGTTAGACTTTTTCTTCTTCATCTGCCTCACTATGAAGTAGATCAAACCAAAACCCAAATACAACCAAAATTGAATGTCATCCATAGTGCTCTTATGTAGAAATTTGTCTTAAATTTGATGGTTAATATTAGGTCAAAAACCACCGGTACTTCATGCAATTAACCCGTCTGGAAATAAAAGGATTCAAAAGCTTTGCCGATAAAGTTACAATAAATTTTGATGAAGGTATTACCGGTATCGTTGGGCCAAATGGCTGTGGCAAATCTAACGTCGTAGATTCTATTCGTTGGGTTTTAGGTGAACAAAAAACCCGTGTTTTACGCTCCGACAAAATGGAGAACGTAATCTTCAACGGAACCAAAGCCAGAAAGCAGACTCAACTTGCTGAAGTTTCCCTGACCTTCAACAACACCAAGAATCTTATCCCGACGGAATACACCCAGGTTACCATCACCAGAAGGTACTTTAGGTCTGGAGAAAGTGAATACCTACTCAACAACGTGCCTTGTCGACTGAAGGACATTACCAACCTGTTCCTGGACACTGGGATCGCTTCCAACACGTACGCCATCATTGAGCTGAAGATGGTGGATGACCTGCTAAATGATAAGGACAACTCGCGTAGGAGTCTTTTTGAAGAGGCGGCAGGAATTTCTAAGTTCAAAATTCGCAAGAAAGAGACTCTCAAAAAGCTCAGCGATACAGATGATGATTTAGATCGAGTGGAAGACTTGCTTTTTGAAATAGAAAAGAACCTAAAGTCTCTGGAAAAACAGGCACGTCAGGCCAAAAAATATTATGAGATCAAGGATGAATACAAAGTCAAAAGCATCGCTTTGGCCAAAAAATCAATTGAGTCTCAAAACACCACTCAAAATAACATAGAACAACAGTTGCAAGAGGCTGGTGACAAAAAGGGTTCATTAACAGCGCAACTCGGCGAAAAGGAGGCCGGTTTGGAAAAGATCAAAACTGAGCTAATCACAAAAGAAAAACTCCTTGCCTCTCGTCAAAAAACGCTGAACGAGCACGTCAGCAAGATCCGCCAATACGAGAGTGACAAGAAGATCAAAAACGAACGCCAGCGCTTTTTAAACGACCGTATCGACAACCTCAAGGATCAAATTGCCCAAGACAAGGAAAGCAACGAAAGAGCCCTGTTTTCACTAAAAAGCCTGGACAAAGAAAGAGATACGGCTCAGGGCATATTGTCAGAGATCAGCCACAGACTGGAGCATCTCAAATCTGAGCATGATGAGCAGAAGCAAAAAACGCAGAGTGCGCAGGAAATCCTAAATGAAAACAACCAGAGATATTCTTCAAAACGAGAGGAGGTATATCAACTCAACAAAGAAATTGAGATCAAGGAAATCCAGATCAGCACACTTCAAAATGAGCTAAAACAGTCTAGGGAAGACTCTACTGCGCAATCAGAAAACCTGCGTGATTTCGAAACCAAACTGGTTGAAGTTCAAAAGGAAAAAAACCTCAAAACTGAAGAGTACACCAAGCTGAAAGGAAAGGAAGAAGCGCTAAAAAACAAAGTTGAGTCAATCCAAAAACAAATTGACCTGATGCGTGAAGAGCTCTCTAAAATCAACAGAGAGCTTGATTCCAAGCAAAACGAATACAATCTCACCAAGTCGCTGGTGGACAATCTTGAGGGCTTTCCTGAAGCCATCAAGTTTCTAAAAAAGAGCAGCAACTGGAAAGATGCTCCCCTCCTTTCGGATATCATCACCTGTCCTGAGGATTATCGTGTGGCCATCGAAAACTACCTGGAGCCATACATGAACTACTATGTGGTCAACACTCGCGATGATGCCATGAAAGCGGTGAATTTGTTAAGTGACGCTTCACGCGGAAGGGCGCATTTTTTCATCCTTGACTCCTTGAAAGATCATCAATCCGAGGCTCCACTTTTTGAAAACTCAACGGCTGCCACAGAAGTGGTGGAATATGAAGACAAGTACAAAAAACTGATCAGTTACCTTCTTGAAAATGTATATATCTATGAAGGCGAATTACCAGAAAGACCTCAACCGGGAGCCACATTCGTGGAAAAGGGCGGTAAAATCATTCAGCGAAAATTTAACATCTCGGGAGGATCTGTTGGCCTATTTGAAGGAAAACGAATAGGACGCGCCAAAAATCTCGAAAAACTCGCATCAAGGATCAAGGAGTTGACCAAAAAACAGCAAATCACTGAATCTAATTTAAGTGATAATGTAAATGAACTGGCCAAGCTGAAAGATTCAAGTCAATCCGACTTGTTGGCAGAAGTTCAGCAGGAAATCAATCAAATCAATGAGGAATTTGTCTCTGTAAAAACAAAACAGGAGCAGTTCAGCACCATGCTTTCCTCTAACGAAACGAAACGTGAAGATATAGAGGCAAAGATCTCGGAACTGTCCACGGAGCTGCAACAAATAAAACCTCAGTATGCAGAATCCAGCGATTTGCTAGGTGAGCTACAGTTGCAGGTAGAAAACCATAAAGCCGAACTGGAGGAATTGAATGAACTGCTAAGTAAAAAATCGGCAGCATTCAACGAAGAAAATGTGCTGTATCACCGACAGCAAAACAAAGTGAGCAGCATTACCCAGGAAATCGGATACAAAGAAGAGGCCGCTTCTAGCAGCGAAGGGCGCATTCAGCGTAATCAGGCTGATCTGCAACATGCCGTAAACGACCTCAATGAATTGGTGAAAAAATCCGAGGAAAGCGATGACGATCTCATATCCATGTATGAGGAAAAGGAGTCGATAGAAGCAGGCGTAAACGAAGCGGAGAAAGATTATTATCAGGTTCGAGGCTCAATAGACGAAGAAGAGAAACTGATTCGCGAGATTCAGCGCATGCGAGAATCTACCGATCAGATTTTGATGGAGTGGCAAAACAAGCTAAATGAAACAAAGCTTCAACTCAACTCCGTAAAAGAACGCCTTTCGGTGGAGTTCAACGTGGACTTGAATCAAGTCGAAATATTCGATAACGAAGAAGAACTCAGCAAGCCGGAAGAAGAGCTACGAGAAAGTGTAGAAAAGCTTAAAAAGCGTATTGAAAACATGGGGCCTATCAACCCCATGGCCATGGAAGCGTATGAAGAAATAAAGGAACGGCATGATTTCATAAGCGAACAAAAAGAAGATTTGCTCAAAGCAAAAGAGTCTCTACTTGCCACCATAGGTGAAATAGATGAAGTGGCACAAACCACATTTCTTGAGGCATTTGATAAGATCAGAGAGAATTTTATCAAGGTTTTCCGCACACTATTCACAGAGGAAGATGACTGTGAGCTGAAGTTGACCGATCCTGAAAACCCGCTCGAATCTTCTATTGAAATCATGGCCAAGCCTAAAGGCAAAAGACCACTGACTATCAACCAATTATCTGGTGGAGAGAAAACACTTACGGCCACCTCTCTCCTCTTCGCTATCTATCTATTAAAGCCTGCACCATTCTGTATTTTTGATGAGGTGGATGCACCGCTTGACGATGCAAACATTGACAAGTTCAATGAGATCATTCGCAAATTCTCTAAAGAATCGCAATTCATCATTGTGACGCATAACAAGCGAACCATGTCCAGTACTGATGTGATCTATGGCATCACCATGATCGAACAAGGAGTATCGCGTGTGGTACCAGTAGATTTGAGAGAGTTGGTCTGATCCTTCTAATTTTTGATGAGCTAACTCCTCTCCCTTAACAAAGTCATCACAACAGACCGTTTGCATCGGCTAATTTTGATAAATTAAGCCCTCATTTAGCCGTACCTAATGCCAACATGAAAGAATCCATCATCAACGCTCTCGTTCACCTCTTTGCCATTATTGAGAGCGCCAAAGAAGATCTTGATATCGTAGATTCGGGTGAATTAATCGTAAAGCCCTACCTCAAAAGAAACCTCAACGACGAGCTCACCAATGAGTACCTGCGCTTGTTTCATGATTACCTTTCATTTTATAGCTCCAGCAGTTCATCTCCTGAGGTTGCCAGCGAGTTAGGTATTGACTCAACTTCTATTCTGCAGGTAGCCAAGATTTGCAATCAGCTCAACAAAGAACTCCTCTACCCTGAGCGCATCGTAGTATTCATGCAGCTTCTGGAGCTGATCAACGCTGACCAAAAGTTCTCTGACAAGGAAAGCGAGTTCATCTCTTTGGTAGCCATGAACTTCAACCTGAAACAAGCTGAAGTCACCGCCCTCAAGTCATTCATCGCTGATCCTAACAAAAAGGATCTGGAGCCTCACAATACGCTCATCATCAATAATAAGATGACCGAGTGGCCAGAAGAAGTGGCCTGGATGATGAGGAAGAAAAAACCAAAAGTACCAGGGAAAGACGAGTTTCTACACATGTATGTAGAGCATCTGTTTGGGGAGATTTTGGTGTATAAAATACAAAGTGTTAACACGTATGTTTTTAAATATGACGGGCCGCTCAACCTTTACATAGAGGGCAACAAACTGGAAAAGGGCAAATTTTACCTGCTCAAACCAGGAGCCATCATCAAGGGTCCAAACATCAAACCGATCTACGAAAGCGACATTATCAAGCAGTTTCTTGATGAATCAAAAAAGGTCAAAATCGTAATGACCGGTGAGAACCTCGAGTTCAGGTTCAAAAGAAGTAAGAACGGACTACACAAATTCAATTTTGAAGTAGAGTCAGGCCACTTGGTAGGTGTAATGGGTGGTAGTGGAGTGGGTAAATCCACACTCATCAACCTGCTAAATGGTAAAATCAACCCGACCCGAGGGAAAATTTCTGTAAACGGCTATTCCATACCGCGTGCGTCTAAAGAAGGTGTGATCGGCTATGTACCGCAGGACGACCTCTTGTTTGATGAGCTCACTGTGTACGAAAACCTACACCTCAATGCGCAAATTTGTTTCAGTGATTTCTCGAAAGAGAGACTGGCAGCTACGGTTGAAAAGGTTTTAGAAAACCTGGATCTGAAAGACATCAAACACCTGAAAGTTGGCGATCCACTGAACAAGTCCATCAGTGGCGGACAAAGGAAGCGACTTAATATTGCTCTGGAGCTCATGAGAGAGCCCTCCATCCTTTTCGTGGACGAACCCACATCAGGCTTGTCTTCAATGGATTCTGAAAAAGTGATGACTTTGCTCAAGACCCTGGCTCGCTCTGGAAAGCTAGTTTTTGCCATCATACATCAGCCGTCTTCTGATATTTTCAAACTGATAGACAAACTGTGGATATTGGACAAAGGTGGATATCCCGTTTACCGGGGTAACCCTATCGATGCGGTGGTTTACTTCAAAACCATGAGCACGCAGGTAGATGCAGCTGAGAGTGAGTGCACCAAATGTGGTAATGTCATACCCGAGCAAATCCTGCAAATAATTGAGGCCCATGAAATAGATGACCTGGGGCACAGTACAAATGTACGACGGGTTTCTCCTGAAGAATGGTATCAAAAATACCTCGATAATATAGAATCGACTAAGACCAAGCGTACCCGGTTCGAAGAACGACTACCCCCTTCCAACTTTCATATCCCGGGACTTCTTGATCAGCTCAAAATTTTCAGCAAGCGAAACCTGCTGGCCAAACTCGCCAATAGGCAATACATACTTATCAGCTTACTGCAAACACCCGTTTTGGCCTTTATTTTAGCTTATTTCTCCAAGTATGCTCCGGAAGGCATATACCAGCTGCAGGACAATAAAAACTTACCTGTATTTCTATTTATGTCTGTAGTAGTGGCCCTATTCACGGGCATGTCTATATCTGCAGAGGAGATTTACAAAGACCGAAGGATACTCGAGCGAGAATCATTTCTGAACCTCAGCCGACTGAGCTACATCAACTCGAAGATTCTTTACTTATTTCTGCTATCCGCATTTCAATCTCTGACATTTGTGCTGGTCGGCAATGCTATTTTGGAGATTCAGGGAATGACACTCATGTATTGGGCCATTCTGTTTTCTACCATGTGCTTTGCCAATCTGGTGGGTCTCAATATCTCTTCGGCTTTCGATTCTATTATTACCATCTACATTCTTATTCCCTTCATTTTGGTGCCACAGCTACTTTTGGGTGGCGCCATGATCAAGTTTGACGAATTGCAAAAAAGCATTACACGTCAGGAGTTTGTGCCTGCCGTTGGTGATATCATGGTCTCGCGCTGGGCATATGAGGCCATGGCCGTGGCTCAGTTCAAGCACAATAGTTATGAGAAGCATTTCTTCGAAGCTGAAAAAAAAGCCAGTCAAGCCTCTTTCGAGCGATCTTACGTCATTCCAAAGCTGGAATCACTTACTGCACGGGTCATAAAGGACTCAACCCGGCTGCAGATTTACGCAGATGATTTTATTTTGATCAACAATGAACTAGACCGCCTCAAAACGCAATGGAAAGTGTCTCCTTCTCCATATCAGGTGTTCCTCAGACCGGAGGCCTTTACACCCAAGGCTGGTCGGCGGATCTTGTCTTACCTCGGACAGTTGCGGGATCGTTTTCAGAGCAACTATAAAGATGCCATGCAGCAAAAGGATGAAATTTATAAGTCTCTAGTTGCAGAAATTGGTAAAGAGGAAATAGAAAAGTTGAAGGCTGAAAATCACAATGCAAGTGTTGCAAACCTCGTGCAAAATAGATCTGAGCTGGACAGGATCATAAGGGTGAATAACAAACTGATACAAAAGAAAGACCCAATATTCAAAGCACCTCTCACACAGATTGGAAGAGCGCATTTCTATGCCAGCCACAAAAACATTTTAGGTTTTGAGATTGACACGGTACTATTCAACATCCTGGTTATCTGGATCATATCGGGTATTTTTTATATCGCATTATTAGACGACACCCTGCGAAGAATCATGAATTACTTCACCCGGATGCTCACAAAACGCGATAAATAGTCACCTGATTTTAAGCTTGGAGTAAATCGCCTTTTGAGATAGTTGTGTGATGCCTCCGGAAGCCAGGGGCAAAAGCTGCAATTCTTCTATCGCCACTCTTACCAGTCTCAGAGTTGGGTGACCAATGGCAGCCGTCATTCTCCTCACCTGTCTGTTTTTACCTTCTGTTAGCTCAATTTTCACCCAGCTCCTTTCCGGATGTTTCTTGTAGTTCACCGGAGGATCACGCTCCGCTATTTGGGATGGAGCTACGATCTCAATTTTAGCTGGCATGGTGCGATGAACCTTGCCACTTACCTTGATATCAAGACCTTTGGCAAACTGAGCCAGATCCGCTCGATCCGGAATGCCCTCCACCTCGGCAAGGTACGTTCTCGTGTGCGCATGTTTAGGATTCAAAAGTTTGTTATTCAGCGCCTTATCATTGGTCAGTATAAGCAAACCCTCACTATCCAAATCCAGCCTTCCCACAGGATAAACATCTCGGGGGAGTGTGTAAATCGAACCCAACCCGGCATTGCCATTCTCATCCGAGAATTGGCTCAAAACCTTGTACGGCTTGTGAATAATGAAATATTTGAAAGTGGCAGACATCTGAAAACGAAGCTAAGAAAAAGACAGAATCTTTGAGAGCAATAAAGGGAATAGTATCTTTCCGATATGACTGTAGCTCAAAAAATACTGGCGTTTTATGAAGCACTGGATGTCCCCAAAAAGCTTCCTAAAAGTGTCATCACCATGAATCCTTATCAGGACAAAGAAGCTATCCCCTACACCAAGTTGTTTTATGAAAAGTACTACAACGACAGTCAGGAGCGCACGGTGCTGTTTGGAATCAACCCCGGAAGATTCGGAGGTGGTGTTACGGGTATTCCATTCACTGATCCTGTAAAACTGGAAGAAGATTGCGAAATACCTAACCCATTTGATAAGAGACAAGAACTCTCTTCACGCTTTGTCTATGAGGTAATAGATGCTTTCGGTGGACCAAATAAGTTTTATGCGGACTATTACATTTCGGCCATATCGCCACTTGGCTTTATTCAAAACGGTAAAAACCTCAATTACTACGATATCAAAGATTTCAAAAAGCTGTTTGAAAAGTACGCCCATGAGCGCATCCTGGAACAACTTGACTTTCCACTAAACAGGAAAGTAGCGTATTCCATTGGCCAGGGACAAAACCTCAAGTTTCTAAAGGCACTAAATGACAAGCATAAGTACTTTGAACGAATAGAAACCGTACCGCATCCCAGGTGGGTGATGCAGTACCGGTTGAAACGAAAACAAGAATTTATAGACGAGTATTTAAGAACTCTGACTCAGGCAAAGAACTAAGTGTGCAAAATCTTCTTTTTGATCCCAGATGCTCTCGGAGACAAAACAACAAGGAAAACCAGAGATACTACCACTATAAGGGCCAATTCCAGCCTGTTCGTCAAAATATTTGATGCTACAATCTGATCGGTGCTTTCCAACAACTTCTTTCCTTCGAACAACTGAATCTCTGACAAGCCCTCCAAATCATTTAAAACTACATCATACTGCCGCGACAAGCTCTCCTTGATTTTAATACGCTCGGCCAGCGGCAGGTCTTTTACCATTTGCGTTTCGTATTCTGCTGACAGGCTAATATTCTTTCTCAGTTGGTTAAGACCAGCTACTTCTTCATTGGTTAAGTTGGTCTGACCATAGCTTTCTATCAGTCGACTTATCGCATGATTTGCAATTACATCATCTTCCACATCATGAGTTTCAAAGTTTAGCGAGGTTTTCTTGGCATTGATTTTTTTCGTGAGATCAAAAATATACCCCTTGGCTACCAACCGATCCTCATAGATCTCTATAACTGTCTTTTCTAAACTTGAAACTTGCTTTTTGTGCATGTACGCTATGATTACGATCAAGGCTACAATTGAGACCAGCATCAAGGATTCATTTCTTGTTGCATTGAGTGTGTTTTTCCATTTCATAACGACCGCTTTAGAAGGATTTCATATTTATACAGTCAAATCAACATGATATTTTCAGTTATGTAAATAGCGATTTATGCGTATTTATTTTGCATCAAATACTGAGAGGCTCTTGGTTCTACCAATTGCGGAATCTGTACAATTGGAAGCCTCACTGCTATATGATGAGAGTTCATAAATAAACATCAATTTATAGCCGGGATTTGACTCGCAGCGCCAGGAAAACTATGCTAACGGCCGTTTGTTCTCAAAAATTTCGGGTTGGTCTTTGTGGCTATTTGCCGTAGATTTTTATTAGAAAAGCAGTCCTAAACTCGACTAAAACTCAACTATTGCTCCGTCTTCCAGTCGCTCAATCTCCAAACCTTCCGCACGGATAACCTCTGCGCCCATATGGTTGACCATGAGCTTCCCTGTATTTATTTGTGGCTTCTTTTCCAGTAGGGTTTTGTATGAAAGGTGCCCCGGTGAATCATGGTTGAGGTTGTTGCATTCGCAAACAAACAAGTCACTCCCATCGGCCAAATCAAGCAAGCTATCCGTCCATTCAGTATCTCCGCTAAACGCAAACACTTTATCATCCAACTTGATTTTCACTCCATGAGGATTGGATGGCGGGGAGTGGACCACTTCTTTGGAAAAGACTTCTATATCATCAAACCCGATCCAGGCATCTGCCACATATTCTTTGAAGGTTACCTTCAGCTCATCAAAAATACCCGATGTGCCCGCATACATGGCCTCCTGCAGATTCAAGACTCGTTCCTTCACTCCACTAGGCCCCCAAATGGTCAAAGGCTTATTTCTATTGTAAACCATCTTATTGCTGATCATCTGAAACGGAATGCCACCATAATGATCGCCATGAAAATGCGTGATTATGATCACATCCACGTCCAGAGGTGTTACGCCCTCTTTTTCCATCTGCACAAGCGTAGAAGCTCCGCAATCAATCAACACATTTTTGTTTTCACCATAAAGAAAAAATGAGGTATTGAACCTTCCGAGAGAGGCGAATGCATCGCCACAGCCTAATACTTTCAATTTCATCTTATGCAGGTTTTAATTCACTTAGATGAGAGGTATCGTTGAATGTTTCCAAAGAGAACAGTTCACCTGTGTAATTGAGCACATACAGACCAGTATTGGCGTGTTCAAAATTATCCATATGCCAAAGCGGATATTTCAGAAGCCAGGTCAGCAATATACGCATCGCACGACCGTGCGTACAGATCAGGATCGTTTCACCTTCCTGCCTGAGTATATAATCCATGGCCTTCTTTTGACGCTCCACTACCTCCACGGGACTTTCGCCCCCTTCTATTTTCAAGTCAAGCTCCCCTTCGGTCCACCTTCTGGTAGTTTCCTGATAGATAGTAGAAGTCTCAGGTGTGAAAGCCTGTCCTTCCTGATTACCCCAACTTATCTCTTCCAACCCATCAACCACTTCAGTGGGTATTCCGTCCGCTGTAAATCGTGAAACGCTTTCACCAGTTCGAACCAGACGTGATATATAGATTTTATCAAAATCCACATCCTTATACTTTTCATAAAACGCCAAAGCCTGAGCCTGACCGGTCTCGTTCAGCGAAGCGTCTATTCCTGACCCCTGAACCATACCCTTTTTGTTGTAATCGGTTTCGCCGTGCCTAATGATGTAGATTTTTTTCATATCGGATAATTCTGACTCAAACTTATGCCTTCACATTATAATGACCCAAATAATATTCAATTGTCTCAATCAATCTTGGTAATTTCGGGTGACGAACAAATTTCTGCGAACTCATGCTCCCCGAGGGAATAGACATTAATGCAATAAATCAGATGAGCGCACAATCGATGGTCGGCCACCTTGGTATCGAGTTTATCGAATGCACAACAGATCACCTCACAGCAAAAATGCCCGTGAATGAGAAAACCATACAGCCGTTTGGCTTGTTGCATGGAGGTGCCTCTGTTGCACTTGCTGAAACGCTGGGTAGTGTGGCTTCTAATTTACTTTTGGAGAAAGGCCAGATGGCGGTGGGATTAGAAATAAACGCCAACCACCTGAGACCAGCAAGAGAAGGTTTCGTTATTGGAAAAGCAACGCCCATTCACGTAGGACGAAAAACGCATGTTTGGTCTATTGAAATAAGTGATCAAAATGACAAAATGATCTGTGTGAGCAGGCTCACCATAGCGATCATTGATAAGAAATAATACATGGAAAGCACTAAAACGCTCCAACAGCTAGTAAAAAACGTCGAAGTATTTATCCAGAAGCTTATTCAGAGCAGGGTTCCTTTTGCGCTATGGAAAAGTCCTAACTCTGAAACTGCCGTATTGATGGTTGATTTGATGCAGGAAGGAAATCAGCCCTATCAAGAAAATGGAGTCTGGCCTCTCGAGGATTACGAAAATTGTTTTGTCTTAAACTCTTTTGATAAATCTCATCCACCAAGACCAGAAGTGATCCAGGCCGATTTGGTGGTGCAAATCGAACTCCAGAAAAGCACTTTAAAAATTGATCCGAAAGTATCGTCCACTGTACTCGAAGATTTTGTACAAAAGATCAGCGCTACCGACGACCATGCAGAGTCGGGTAACAAAACTGACATTACCGGATCGGCAGATTATGAGGCGGCCGTGGCAAAAGCAATAGAAGAGATCAAAAGTGACAATCTTCAAAAAGTTGTACTCAGCAGGTGCAAAGACTTTGATATTCCGGAGGGGTTTGAAACCTATGCATTTTTTAGGCAAATTTCATCTAAATACCCCAATGCATTTTGCTATATCGCGTCTACAGAAAAGTACGGTCTCTGGCTTGGGGCTACTCCGGAGCGCCTTTTGACAATAGAAAACAATCAGCATTTTGTGACGGACGCTTTGGCCGGCACCCAACCCCTGGAAGACGGTGCGGATCTGGCCGATCTGGCATGGACACAGAAGGAAATAGAAGAGCAAGCCATGGTGAGCAGATACATTGTGGATTGCTTGAAAAGAATACGACTCAGAGAGTTTGAAGAGATAGGCCCAAGAACTGTGCGCGCAGGAAACCTCGCTCACCTGAAGACATCATATTCTATTGATATGAAAGCCACCAACATGCCCAATCTGGGAGGAATAATGCTCGACTTGCTTCATCCCACTTCTGCCGTTTGCGGATTTCCGCGAGAAAAAGCACATCAATTCATTCATGAAAACGAAGGTTTTGATCGTGAGCTATTTGCAGGTTTTCTGGGACCTGTCAATTTTGAGGGCTTCTCACGTGTTTTTGTTAATCTAAGATGCATGAAGGTAGTCGATGGCAAAGCGAGACTTTTCGCGGGAGCGGGTATTACGCGTGATTCAAAACCTGAAAAAGAGCTGGCCGAAACCAAACATAAAATGAATACTTTGTTGTCAGTATTGAGGGCTTCATGAACAGCACCATTTACAATATCTCAGAGGTTTTAGCGGCAAAAGGCATCACTAAAGTTGTGCTCTCGCCTGGATCCAGAAATGCACCTCTTACCATTTCTTTTGCCCGCAACCCAAAGATCCAAACATTCAATATAGTAGATGAACGCTCTGCGGCCTTCATTGCAATGGGAATGTCAATAAGGAGCAATGAACCTGTGGCTATTTGCTGTACTTCAGGTACTGCCCTACTCAATTATGCACCCGCAGTGGCAGAAGCTTTTTATCAGAAAATTCCCCTTATCGTTTTATCGGCAGATCGGCCTCCGGAATGGTTGGATCAACGTGATGGACAAACCATCAACCAACCCGGCGCACTATCCAACTTCGTGAAAGGAAGCTTTGAGCTGCCCGTAGATGTGGGACATGATGATGCCAAGTGGGAATGGAACAGAAAACTAAATGAGGCGATTAACCTGGCGCATACTCCACCTTTTGGGCCAGTGCATATCAACGTCCCGTTTAGGGAGCCTTTCTATCCCGAACAAGGTCAGCCTCTGAAATTCGAAAATATTAGAGTAATTGATAATAAGAAATTACCTGTGTCGGTCGATTACAGCAGCTTGATCCCCGTCTGGAACTCGTTTAAAAAGCGATTGATCGTGGTTGGTCAAAATGATCAAAACGAAGAGCTAATTGATGCACTCAACCTAAGTAGCAGCATCCCTGTCCTAACCGATATCATTAGCAATTTGGGTACCGGTAAGTTTGTTAAAACTCAGGATTTATTCTTAGGCAACTCAAACGAGGAACAGCTCGAAAGCCTGCGCCCGGAACTTCTGATAACCACAGGTAAGTCACTGATTTCTAAAAATCTAAAAATCTTTATCAGAAAATATAAGCCCAAGGCACATTGGCATTTTGAAGATTGCGAAACAGCAGCAGATACTTTTAAGACACTCACGAAACATCTTCAACATCCTTTGGCGGATTTTCTAAATGCAGTCGCCGATCAGAGACCAGACAATGAGTTTAAAGATCAGGTCATTAAAAACTACAAACAAAACTGGGAAACTATAGAGTCGAGAACCCGTGCGGCCATAGAAACCGAAATGGAGACACGGGAGTTTTCAGAACTGACAGCCTACTACGATGTGCTCAACACAACGCCATCAGGGCTCGACATTCACCTTGCCAATAGCATGGCAGTGAGATACGCCAATTTCTTCCATTATAAGCTGGCAGCATCCAGTATATTTTCCAATCGTGGTACTAGCGGAATAGATGGCTCCAACGGAACTGCTGTAGGTAGTGCCCTCTGCAGTGGAAAACCCACCCTTCTTCTTACAGGTGATCTTAGTTTCTTTTACGATCGCAACGCTTTCTTTCACCAATATGACCTCTCCAATTTGAAAATCATTGTTTTCAATAACTTCGGAGGGGGAATTTTCAGACTAATCAAAGGGCCATCAGGACTGGAAGAACTGGAACAGCACTTTGAAACCAGACATGCCCATAGTGCCAAATTTACCGCAGCAGAATATGCCTTCGATTATTTCAGAGCTAAGGATTCAAAATCCCTGAACGAGGGATTAAAACATCTTTTTAAAGACAACAAAACACCAAAAATTCTTGAGGTATTCACCGAACCAAAAGCCAATAGTGATGCTTTTAGCTCTCTCAAGAAGGTGATTACCAAGGCTCTAAAGACGAAATAATTCCATTAGAACGTACGATCATTACCTGATACATGAATGAGACTATAGCAGGTAAAATGACACTTCTGAAAAATGGTCAGTCGGTCATTGAAAAACTCCCAGGGCTCCCATAAACAAAGAAGGCTGACACAACCAAATGTCAGCCTCAATCATCCTCCTAACCTGCATTAATTACATCCGCTACCAGCGAATGTTACAGTACCTTTTTCGATTTTAGAATCTATATTAAATGTCTTCGAGATGATATCGATCACTTCATCGATGCGTTTTTCAGAAAATTTGGCAGTGAGTCTGCACTGGCCCAAATCATCATTTGAGAAGATGACATCCACTTCATAAACATCCTCTAAAATATCCGAGACTTCTTTTAGGCTCGACTTTCTAAATGATATGTTGTGGGTTTTCCACGCCAAATAATTTTCGCCATCAATTTCTGATTTCTGAATCTCCGCATTGTTTTGATTCAACACGGCTTTTTCTCCTTTTATCAGCTCGACTTTACTTTTTTCATCTTTGTCCGAAAACGCTACTACACCCGATTCGACTAATACTTCAGCGAGCTCCGATTTCGGGTTTGAGTTGACCACAAACGAGGTTCCCAAAACTCTAACAAGTGCATTTTCTGTCTCGATCAAAAAAGGTTTGGTTTCATCTCTCTCCACATCAAAGTATGCCTTACCTGTGAGCCTCACCCGCCGCTCCTGATCAAACGACAACACCTCCAACTGCGCTCCTTTGTGCAAGGACACCTCTGTACCATCAGGCAATGTTTCAGTCCTTACCTGAGCAAAACCTGGCATGTCATTGTTGCTGTCTCCAATTTGATAAACAGCGAAAACAGCTCCCAGAATGATCAACAGTGAAGCGGCAAACTTGAAAAGTCCAGTTTGCCATATCGGAATCACTTTGATTTCTTCTCCTTCATTCAGGATCGAATCTAAAAGTGCCTGATTCGGTTTCTCAGGTTTGCATGATGCAACCCATACTTGCTTGGCTTCTAAAAATGCTGAACTGTTTTCAGGTGAAGTGCTCCTCCATTCCTTCACCTTTTGTTGTTCGCTTTTTGAAGCTTCACCCGAAAAAAATTTTACTAGTAAATCTTCCATCTCTCTATGCTTAATTTGTCAACAAGTACACTTGCTCAACCCCCTATTGTCTTGTCAAAATTTATCTTTTTTAGGATCATAGTTTATAGGCATCAAATCTGCGAGCCTTTCCCACGACCAGTACCCCAATGAAACAATCGACAGTCTGTCATCAATGGTTCCATCTTTGCCAACATAAATCTCTCCCGTTCGCAACTGAATCAAAGACCTTTGGGGGGCTGCCGGCCCTACTCCTATTTCTCTAAATGCCTTTATCTCTGGATCCTCATTTGCACTATTTTTTATTTCATTAAGATATATATGGCTTGCTACCTCCTTTTGGTATTCCACGTACAGGTAGTCATCGAACGCCAATAACCATTCATTGCTATCATCCACAGGTGTAATAAGGTCTTCAGGCTTAACAGGGTCAATACCCACATCTTGCGTATCATCAATGCTTTGGGTCGTTCCTATCCTAAATCCTTCCCTATCCAGATTGTCATTCACCAGTGCTTTGAAAAAATGAATCATGGATCCATTATAGGCTGCCTTTCTATTTCTTCGCCATCTTCTTTTTTGTTTTCTTGACTTTGGTTCTATAGCCTCATATCTGGCTTGTCCGTGAAAATTGATCCGGTTTTCCTGCTTGTTGAAATAATCCAAATCCATGATGATCCTGTAGCCTAGTGCATTGTTGGTTACCACGATAGGCTCATTGGCAATGACATGAAGGAAGTCTCTGGGCTGGCTGTATGTGTAATCAAGCACTTCAGGATTCTCAATTTCACACCTTGAGGCATTTTGCGAGGTTCCCAGTAGTTCTTTTTTGAAGGTATTGAAATGCCTTGAGCGTTCAGCTTCTTTGCGTACCAATGGATCGGATACAATCTCTACATCCTGAAGTGTTTCGACTCGCGGTTCCATTAAAGAATTGACCGCAAAACGGTCCGAAATATCCGCTTTAAGATTGTATGAACCCGTAACATACCCGATGTGTGAAAACACGATGACATAGTTACCAGGAACCACATTATTCAGGCGGTAATTTCCATTTTTGTCTGTAGTAGTTCCTATAGTACTGCCCTGGATATAGACGTTTGCTCCTACTATGGGCTGCTTGCTATCAGACTCTCGGGCCCAACCGGCTATTGAGATTCTTCTGGTCAGACCTTCTTCCTCAACTGCGTCCGGCACTTTTTTTCGTCTTACTATTATCTGGTTTTCCAGCTTGACATACTCCAGATCAGTGCCCACAAAAAGGATATTGAGGAGATCGCTGATGGCCACATTGGATCTCTTGTATGAGTATAAACTCCCTGGGGGGATTGACTCAGCATTGTACGAGAAATCGTAGTTTGATTTGAAGGAAATAGAATCGAAAACGAACTCTAAGGGAACATCTTTGAAGTTTACAGAAACCGTGTCTTTGACCTGACCGCAAACGGATAGCACCACAGCGAAAAGCAACATTGATAAAAACCCGATCTTACCTTTTCTTGTCATTTCTTCAAGTCCACCAGTTTTTCCCTCAGCACTTTTAACGCCTTACCCATTTGCACCTCCACGGTTTTGATAGAAATATTTAAATGGTCTGCTATTTCCTGATATTTCAACCCCTCCAGCCTGCTGAGTTTGAATATCTCACTACAGCGCGGGGGTAAACTATCAATTTCGTCAAGGATTCTTTCCTGAATTCCCTCTGTATTGGGTTTTTCTTCATGGGCGTCATACCCCTCATCCATCACGCCTACTACGTATTGCTTGTAAGAGTCTTTCACCTTTTGGTGCTTCAGATAATTCAAACAGGTATTGTGCACAGACCTGTACAAATAGCTTTTGATAGAAGAATCAGGTGCGAGCTTGTCACACTTTTCCCAAAATTTGACAAATACTTCCTGCACGACCTCATCGGCTTCTTCCACCTCATCCAGAAATCTCATGGAATAGGATTTCAATAAACCATAGTATTGATTGAAGATGAGTTCGAAGGCACGCTTATCTTTGTGGTGCAGACGCTCTACAAGAATGTGATCCGGGTCTTGCAATATTTTGTGATTATGAGGCTAACATTAAATGGTAAAGAAACTTCTCTCCAAGAGCAAGAAAGCGGAAAAATAAAGGAAAAATATCATTCCGATTTCGAAAACAGGGTAATTGAGATTATAAACAATTGGAATGCCGGTCACGAGAGCTTCCAGTTTAAAACCTCCGGTTCCACGGGAACACAATCAACTGTTGTTTTATCGCGCTCTATCATGGAATACAGCGCAAAATGCACCCTAAACAGGTTGGATCCGCAGGGTAATTTCCAAACTAGTCTTGTTTGTATCAATCCATTTTATATCGGTGGTACCATGGCGGTGATCAGGGCGCTAATGGGCCATCATGATATTGAGTTTGTAAATCCTTGTGCCAACCCATTAAGCGTCGCTAAAGGCGCTCAGCATGACCTGGCATCTATGGTTCCACTACAGGTACAAACCATTTTTGAAGAGGATGCCAACCTATTTGATAAAGTGAATAATGTGATCATTGGTGGGGCGACCATGAACGAAAAAGTCAGGAAACGAATACCGTCTCAAAGAAACACGCAGTTTTACCATAGTTATGGAATGACTGAGACCGCTTCTCATTTTGCGCTACAAAATCTGGCATCAGAGGATAACTATACCACTCTTGGAGATGTCAAAATAAAGCAGACGAGTGCCGGATGTCTCAGTGTTTGCGGTACGGTGACGGATCACGAGTGGATAACAACCACAGATATTGTGGAAATTTTAGACACAAAACGATTCAAATGGATTGGTCGCGCTGATCATGTGATCAACTCCGGTGGTGTGAAAATTTCACCTGAAAAGCTTGAACGCAAACTGGATAGTCAAATTGAGTTTCCCTTTTTTATTGCTGGTATTCCTGACGAAAAACTTGGATCCAGAGCTGTTTTGATAGTTGAGACTACCGAGCCGCTCAGCCTCAATTCACTCGATTTTTCCGGTATAGAACGATACAGTGTTCCGAAATCATGCTATACCTTACATTCCTTTTCATACACCGAAACAGGCAAAATCAATAGAAACAAAACCTTAAAGCAACTACAAATTGAGAGTTAAAATATCATACCAGACCTTATTAATACCACCCCCATTCGCATTTGGGTACACGCTTGATCTCAACATCAAAGATGATGAAACAGAAATCGAGTTTGAGATGGAATACCTGAATCGGGATACTATAACCGAAGATGAGATCATCAATGAAGGTTTTACCACGGATGACGACTTCAAATGGACAGGCAAGCTTGGCAATATTTGGAGTGAGAGGTTGAGCGAAATCGAGCATATAGAACTTGAAAGCAACTCCAACAATGAAGAAATCTGGATGCACTTTCAGGTTGAAAGTGAAGAAAGCAACCCCTCTGGTCATGTACTGAAAGTCGATGAGTGGGATTTCAAAATACAGGAATTGATTCAGGCGATATATGAAAAAGCTAAACGCGAACTTCCTTTAACTGTAAATCTGGCAATTGTAAAAGGTTCGGATCTAAAGGAAGTCAAGGTGCTGGGGTATTTTGAGACTTTGACCAGTGAGGTGAACGGCCAACCATTGAGCTGGGAGAAAATGCAGCAAGCCATGAATCCTGTTTTCTCTGCAGAGATCGAAGAAGAAGGTACAAAGAAGCCAGGCAAACCAGGAATCTGGATCGACCTTGAATCAGACGGCCAGTATTACCAGCTCAAGCTTAACAACAAATCTATTAGCCTGATTTCCAACATACTGCTAGCGAACTAAGATGTAAAACTTCTTGCTTTCGCTTTGTGCCTTACCTATATTTTAGAATTGATTTTACCTTAACCAGTAACAATTAGTTCTTATGAAAAATCTCGGATTTATCGGAAAACTCCTCTACGCATTGCCAATTGCGATGTTTGGTTTCTTTCATTTTATGAATGCTTCAGCCATGGTTGGAGTAGTACCTTCATTTTTACCAGCCGGTGAAGTGTGGGTGTATCTCACAGGGCTCGCCCTCATTTTAGCAGCTGTGGCTATTATTATTGATAAAAAAGCAAAGCTAGCCACCCAACTTTTGGGCCTTATGATTCTGCTTTTTGCCGTGCTGATACACCTTCCTGGTTTTCTTAATCAGGCACAACCAGCCGCCGCAATGTTCCTGAAAGACACTGCCCTGGCAGGAGCTGCTTTTTTTCTTAGCTCACATTTGAAAAACTAACACTCCTAAAACAAACTATAATTGCCTCCCCTTCTGAAAGCACCCAGATTGTATGGAGGCATTTTTTTGTCTTGAAAAAACCGGCTTTTACTCTTTTGGAAAAGTTCATCAATCACCAACGCATATTGCCCCTTTCCGCGCATCCTCTGCCCCCACTCTGAGTCATTGACTTTGCCCCCGTGCAACTCTGATATCTGATTCAGCACTTTACTTGCTTTGTCAGGATAGGCTGCTTCTATCCACTCTGTAAACAGGTCTCCAATTTGTCCATTGAGCCGCACCACCGTGTAGTTGATGTCTAAGGCCCCAGCTTCAGATGTGCTTTGTAGCACCTTCGGTATGTCATGATCATTGAGTCCCGGAATGATTGGCGCATTCATGACAGAAACAGGAACTCCCCTCTCAGACAGATACCTGATAGCCTTCAATTTTTTATCATAAGTCGCAGTGCGAGGCTCAAGCTTCATTCTCAGCTTTTCGTCCAGAGAAGTGATGGAAAAGCAAACATGAACAAGAGCGTGAGATGCCAACTCAGTCAAAAGATCCGCATCTCTTAAAATCAGATCATTCTTCGTTATAATGCTCAGCGGGTGCCTGTATTTGAGTGCTACCTGAAGTATTTGTCGGGTCAGTCCATATTTCTTTTCCAAAGGCTGGTAGCAATCCGTATTGCCGGATATCATAATGGGCTGAACTTTCCAGCCCGGCTTCAGGATTCTTTCCTCAAACTTCTTAGCAACATCTTGCTTTACGATAATCTTGGTTTCAAAATCGAGCCCTGCACTAAACCCCCAATAGGCATGAGAGTTGCGTGCGTAACAATAAATGCAACCATGCTCACACCCCTGATAAGGATTGATTGAGTACTCAAAGCTGATGTCTTCGCTGCTATTTCTGCTAAGGACATTTTTGGGTGATTCGTAGAAAATTTCTACCGACCGACTATCCTCCTGAGAGAAATCGTCGATACCCTCAATATGCTCCTGGGTACTGCCTTGTTTTAGAAATGGGTTGTTCGGATTGCTTTGCGCTCCTTTACCTTTAATCATTTTGTAAATTAACTAATTTTATTAGTATTACTAATAAAATTAGCCTTCCACATGTCGCGAATTTCTCAACGTAAAGGCCGTTGACAAACCTACAATAGCGCCAAAAAGGTGTGACTCCCAACTGATATTGGAGTTTGCTGGTGACAGCCCATAAACCAACCCACCGTAAAAAATGATGATGACCAGGGAAATCATGATGGATCGTAAATCTCTCCTGAATATGCCAAACGAAATAAGGAAAAAGGCCAGACCGTAAATTAGACCACTTGCCCCTACGTGATAAAACTGCCTTCCGAAAAACCATACGAGGATATTGGTAAAGAAGTAGCATTGAAAAAATACCCGGGAAGCTATTTTGTTATAAAAAAAATAGACAGCCGCTCCCAGAAAAAGCAATGGAGCCGTATTGGATATCAGGTGGGTCAGGTTGCCATGGATCAGGGGTGCGGTAAAAATCCCAATCGTTCCCTTTAGCGTCATGGGGAGAATTCCAAGAAACCCAAAATCCACACCAAGGTAAGTTTCAATGGTGTACATCAACCACATGACGAACACAATTCTCAAAGGTGGTATGACACTGGAGTTTTTCAATTAGACAGGTTTAAAACAAAAAAAGCTGCCATCGGCAGCTTTATAAAAGGTCTTCTTTCTTTATTTATTAGGATCGTTGATCATTCTCAACTCCATCAATTTGGACTCCTCAAAAGAGACAGATAGATAACCCAACACTCCTCCGGAAGCTTCAGCAATTTTCTTAGCCAAATCTTTGAGGCTGCTATGTAGCTCCACTGCAAAGTTCTTATCGGTTTTAGGTAAAATGAAATTCAGCTTTCTAAGCTCTGTTGTGATAGCAGCAGTTCGTTTTTCTGCATCAGCTGGCAATGAACCAATTAGGTCATTGAACCTTTGCTCAAAAGACTCTCCAACCGCCTGATAATACTCTACCAGTCGCTCTCGTGCTCTGCTTTGCTTGCTTCGTGAAATTTCGATGGCCTCCTGACGCTCTTTCTTGTCAATTTCACCATCAGCTCCTGC
Source organism: Cyclobacteriaceae bacterium (assembly GCA_039944535.1). Taxonomy (GTDB): domain Bacteria; phylum Bacteroidota; class Bacteroidia; order Cytophagales; family Cyclobacteriaceae; genus JAMZMI01. The sequence continues at coordinate 15,734 of JBDUYP010000004.1, read as the reverse complement.
AATTAATATGGCAACATGTACCGGTGCATTGAGTAGCACCTCTATTTCATCTTCTCTTAGTTTGTCGAAATCCTTGATCATCTTTTGAGTTGTTTCAAATCTGCTCGAAAATAATAAAATTCGTTTGGATGAAATCAGAATTGTTCAATCTATTTCATCACGGATCACCAACTTACTATAAAGAGGCAAGTGATCTGAAATTTCACCCGCTTCTGAAACCACCCTCGCTGCAATACAATCAATATAATTTTCATTGTAAAGGATGTAGTCAATCATCTGATTAGGGTCACCTGAACTGAAAGTATAAAATGCACGAGGGTTCTTGCGGTAGTCTTTTTCTGAGATTGAAGATTTGATGTGTCGTGCACTCATGATCACCTGCATTGCCTCGCTATTGCTTTCCTCATACTCGGGTCTACCATTGAAGTCTCCCATCACTATGACAGGCATCTTATCGCTGTATTTCTCAATTTCCCTTTTCACAACCCCTGCTTGCTCCTCCCTGCTATTTTCCACAAAAGCCTCCAAATGTACATTCATCAGTTTCACTTGTTTACCAGCAATTTTAACATCCACTTTTTGTATGAGCCTATCAATGTAAAAAGCATTGTACATGATATCATTATCTGCAGGTTTTTTGAGAACCAGCGTGGTGTCATTGCTCATCGGGAAACGAGATGCAATTCCCTGAGCAGAAATGATTTTACCAAAATGCTGAGCAGGTGGCCAGTATGGGAATGGCAGATACTTCACATCCCAGTTAATAGAAAGATAAGCTTGCTGAAACTGTAAAGCCGAACATATAGTGTCCAGTTGATCAACCTCAAAGGACCTGGCGGACTGCACATCTATTTCTTGAAAACCAATGATATCAGGGTTTAGAGATTTTAGAAGATTGATGGCATTTGACAGATTGGTCTCAAAAAACTCCTTTTCTCTATCTAATGCCAAATTGTTGGTCATACCTGACAGATAACCTATGTTGAATGTGGTCACCGAAAAGGTATCTTTTGGCTCTGCAAAGGCCACATCTTCATATCTTTTCAGAACATAGTAATCAGCCTCTTTAAGGTTCGGAGCTTTTGCGTAATTGAAGAATATAAAGAAAGCCACAATAGCTGACGCAATCAAAATCAAACTGGCTGATAAATATTTTCTCATCTTGGCTTAAACAGGTAAATTACATTTATAATTTATTTCATCGCAAAATCTATGGACTTTTCATTTTTAATTTCGATAAGTGACGGAGATAATCAGTTTATCGCAGATTTTATCTCAACCTTCGAGGACACCACCATGGTTCAAATCAATCAGATGAAAGATGCGTTTCAGGATGGAAACCTGGATGAAGTCAAGAAACTGGCTCACCAGATTAAGCCTACAGGAGAAATGCTGGCGTTTGAATCACAGCCAGACATTATGCAACTGAATAGCGCACCCGACACTGTTTCTGGTGACAAATTAGATAAGATCGTGGCAGAATCTAACGAGGTGCTGAAAGCTCTAAAAGCCGAATTCCCTTCATAAGTTTAACTTCTCTTTCTCACCCAATATGGAGGGAGCCTTCTTCCATATATACAAGTCGAGAACGGCAGCAAACCGTGCAAAAATTTCGCGAATAGCCAGACTCAGTGGCAGCTGCTCTTTATCATCAGCTGAATAACCAATTACATCAAGACCATAATAGTTGGCTATGAAAAGTGACCTGTAGCAATGGAAATCCTGTGTGACTATGGTGAATTTCTTTTGGCCAAAAATGGAATCAGCCCTCACGATAGAATCAAGGGTACGCAAACCGGCAAAGTCTAGCGTGATTACTCCTTTAGGCACATTGAGGCTGACCAAAGCCTGATACATATCCCTCGGTTCGTTGTAATAGATACTTCTATTGTCTCCGCTAACAATGATGTGCTTGATCTTGCCATTGTGATAGAGTTCTGCTGCCGCCGCTATCCGCTCATGAAAGTACTTATTGGAGTCGCCTGCCGAAGTTCTCTTGCTCGTACCCAGGATCAGAGCCACCTTATTGAGAGGGGTGTCTTCTACCCTGTAAAAGACCTGATTTTCCGTAGAAACAATGACCCAGAAGTTGATTCCAATAATCAGAACTCCAAGTACAACTCCTGTCAGAAACGTGTATTTAACTATATTCCAGAGCCATTTCATTTAGCACCTATTCATCCTTCTCACCACCTTCTCCAAACAAACCCAATTGGTTTTCTTCCTTCTCCACTTCGTCTTTTATAGAGCTTTTCAATTGTTCCAGATCAACAGCCGAAGACTCAGCCTCACCCTTAACAGGTTCCTCTACTTCCGAATCGCCGCTTTCTGATGCGATCAACTCTACCGACTGGACGGTTTGCAAAGGAAACTTATTGCCTATGGCCTTCCACCCTTTCACGTCGATCATTTCAGATAGCTCGTATTCCCTTTTTTCCTTTTTTCGACCATCCTTATATACCACTTCTACGTTAGCCTTCTCGGCATTATTAGCAAAAAGTAGCTTTGATCCTTTGGACTCACTGATAAAGCCAAATCGCTTGTTTGGACTTCTCGTTTCGATCAGGAAGCGTTTGATATAGAATGTTTTGCCTTCAGCATCATAATGAATGGCATTGGCAGGTTGGTCTGGTAAAAATTTAGCTATTGAGATGATCTGATTGACCTCATAGTGATTGGTTATCTCAAACGAAGTAAGCTCGTAGGAGCCATCTTTGTAGAACACCACAATCTGATCCTCCGCCTGAAAGTTGCCGAGTTTATCGCCTCTGCCGTCAGTATTGAGACGCCCCACAACATCATCATACCAAATATCCAAACCGCCCAGCGTAGAAACACCGGCTGCCTTGAACTGCACTTTTCGCACAGGATACTTAGTAAGGATATTTCCTCCTGCTCCACGGCCTTTGATCTCGATCTCTGCAAAATCAAAGTCGAAAACCTTCTTTCTGGCCTTGCTGGCAGGTGTTAGTGAAACAGTAATGGTTTCAGCTTCTCCATTAGGGTTGGCTGAGAAATACATGATCTTCGATCCCTTGGCACCTTTGGTGAGGTCGTACTCACGATCTCTGGTCACAGACAATACCTGAAAACGCTTGATCATGGTTCGTCCAGATTTGGCATCCAGATAAACCAGATTGTAAACCATGCGCTCATCGCCTTTTTTGAATACTCCGGCGTACAGAATGTTCTTACCCACAAAGACCTTATCCTGAATACGGGTTACCTGACAGATGCCATCTTTTCTGAAAACGATAATATCATCTATATCAGAACAATCAGAAACAAATTCTTCTTTTTTGATACCATAACCGATGAACCCATCTGCACGGTTCACATAGAGCTTGGCGTTGTTTGCGGCCACTACTGTAGCTGAGATTGTATCAAAGTTGGCAATCTCCGTTTTACGCTCACGGCCCTTGCCATATTTGTCCAACAGGTTTTGGTAATAGGCAATGGCGTATTCCGTAAGGTGCGCCAGGTGATGCTCCGTTTCTTTGAGTTCTTCCTGGAGCTTTCTCATCAGCTCATCAGCCTTGAAAGTATCAAACTTGGATATTCGCTTGATTCTGATCTCTGTCAGGCGGACGATATCTTCTGTGGTAATATCTCTGTAGAACTGAGGCTTAAATGGATCAAGTCCTTTGTCTATCGTTTCTATGACGGCCTCCCACGTTTCGCACTCCTCTATGTCGCGATAGATTCTATTCTCAATGAAAATCTTCTCCAATGAAGAAAACAAGATTTTCTCCATTAGCTCGTCTCGTCTTATCTCGAGTTCTTGCTTGAGTAGATCTACAGTTTGGTCAACAGAGTGCTTGAGGATTTCCGTAACGCCCACAAACTGCGGTTTGTCTGCTTGAATGATACAGGCATTTGGAGAAATGGATACTTCGCAATCGGTAAAGGCATATAAAGCATCAATGGTAATATCTGGCGAAGTGCCTGGCGCCAGTTTGACTTGAATTTCTATGTCCCTGGCAGTGTTGTCTATTACCTGCTTGATTTTGATCTTGCCTTTGTCGTTGGCTTTAATGATCGAATCGATTAGCGAGGTAGTAGTGGTTCCATAGGGTATATCCTTGATGACGAGCGTTTTGGAATCCATCTCCTCAATGGCAGCACGAATTCTAACTTTACCACCTCTAAGGCCGTCGTTGTAATCCGTAACGTCAATTTTTCCACCGGTGAGGAAGTCAGGATATAACTGCACTTTCTTTCCTTTGAGGATATTGATTGCACCTTGCAGTATTTCAATGAAATTGTGCGGTAAAATCTTGGTTGACAACCCAACAGCAATACCCTCTACTCCCTGTGCGAGAAGCAGTGGAAACTTGACCGGAAATGTAACAGGCTCCTTTTTACGACCGTCATAGGAAAGCTGCCACTCTGTGGTTTGAGGGTTGAAGATTACCTCTAAAGCGAACTTGGAAAGTCGGGCCTCAATGTATCGTGGAGCAGCAGCCCCGTCACCGGTTCTTACATCTCCCCAGTTGCCCTGCATATCAATCAGCAGGTCTTTTTGGCCCATGTTCACAATGGCATCACCTATAGATGCGTCTCCATGTGGGTGAAACTGCATGGCACTACCTATGATGTTGGCTACCTTGTTGAAACGACCATCATCCATCTCTTTCATGGCATGAAGAATACGTCTCTGAACCGGCTTTAGGCCATCCTCAATAGCCGGTACGGCCCTTTCAAGAATCACATAAGATGCATAGTCCAAAAACCAATTTTCATACATTCCGGAAACCGGCAGGCTTTCCTGAAGACTATCATCTTCATTTATCAACTCTTCACTCATTTATGCACTAATCTATTATTGTTTTAAGATCTTTTTTAACTCTTTTTCATCTACGGTCAGCACTCCATTGTCAATCAAACGCGGAGTTAAATCTCTCCAGTTAGCATCCTGAGAGAACACTTCCTTAAACATGGGTAGAGCTTCTTCCAATTGCCCTGTATTGGCAAGATTAACAGCATGCCAGTATTTCATTTCGAGATTATCAGGAAACATGGACTCAGCCGTACTGTAAAGTTCACTTGCTTTGTCGAAATCTCCTTCTTCCACAGCCACATCACCGGCATTCATAAACTCATAGGCCTGATGTACTTTCAACAGCCTCCTGAGCTCAATAAGTGGGTTTGCATGGTCATCAACCCGGATATCTACCTTGGTGTCTTTCCATATCTTTCCTGCGGACTCCCCAGACACTACCAATAACGCCGCAGACTGTTTTCCCCTGATATCACCACCTGCGTTTTCTGCAGCCTCCAGCGCCAACAACATCTTCTCAGCCAGTGAGCCCTTTGCTTCTTCAAAAGCTTTGGCCATGGCCGGCCAAACCTGATCATTTTTCATCATGTTGGCCTGAACAGCGTAATGCTCTCCAACCAAACCTCCAGCTGCACGGATGTTTTTAGCTCCGGTATGATTAGCCGCATTTCCACTCACATCAATTATACCCACTTGTCTGTAATCCCGACCATCATCGGCCAGGAGCATTGCTTTAAGCGCTTTCTCAGCACTCAGGCCTGACTTCATCAAAGCAAGGCCTTGTGGGCCAAATGCGGGGTTAGAAAAAGACTGTGTGGCTACTGCTCCCACTCCGGGCTCTGCCCAGGTAACGACGGTTCCAACGGAAAACCAGTGAGACTGCACCGCCACTCCAATATCTCCCGTTTCAGGATCATGCGCCACGATGGAATAAGTATGAACAAGTGGATTGTCTTTTTTGTACTGAGCCAGGGCCAAACTCCCGACAAACATGAGCAATATGATCGGATAAATTCTATTCATCTTCCATATCAATTATATGACTAAGCAAACCTTCCAGATAAGGCCCAATACCCGTAGCATGTGTGCCACCTTCGATGGTGGTGAAAGAAACAGTAGTAGCTCCCGCCTCCAAAAATTGATTATAAACATCTACAGAGTTTTGGTATGGTACAGTGGTGTCACCACTCCCGTGATACATGAACACCTCATTTTTCGGGATCCAGCCAATGGGACTGTTTTCATCGTACATATCAACCAAGAACTGGTAATCAGGGCCAGTCGGGTCAGTTAGAAAATCATTGTTCACAAGTACGGCCACCGTGTCGTTGAGCATCTCATTGATCTCTCCATTGTTCAGGCTGCCATCCAGTAAGTCCGGAATGCTGGAAGCATAGGGTTCGTTGAAAAACAAGTTAAGTGGGTAGGTTGACCCCCAGTCGTAGTAATCATGATAAGCATTGGCAACATAAGCCAAATAAAACGGCTGCTGGTAAACTTCTCTTGTGAAAAAGTAATCCTGAACACCCTTAATGTAATAGCCTCCTGATGCAGGAAATGAAGCTTTCAATTCAAAATAATCTATGCCATTTTCCTCGATATACTTGTGAGTGGACATGGTCGTATAGCCACCTTGAGAATATCCGGCCAGGTATAAGTCCTTATCGGTTTGAATGCCCAATTCCTCGGCTAACAGTTTTGCTGCCAATAAATTATTGACAGTGGCAGTGGCAGTAGGTTCATAAACGTAATATGGATGATACAGGTCAACAGACGCACCGAAACCAATCAGATCAGGCGCTACCGTAACCATACCGAAAGAGGCAAGCCCACTGAGTAATATAGTGGTGTTGCTACCGGCCCTAATATTGGTCATGGCATCAGCATCAGCACCGATTGTTCCATGACTGAAGCACGCCGTAGAAACCGTCTCTGTAGTTGCCGGAACGAGTACCCGGCCTGACGCTTCGATCATTTCACCCTTGTAGGGAGTTTTATATACCACATCATAAATATCAACATCGTACGCTATAGCCTCAGATGGCACGTCAATTCCCGACTGAGCTATAAAACCCTTGATATCTCCTTTGAGCCAGGTGTGCACTTTGGTGTAATCCACCAAAATAGTGGGATCAATATTTGAACCTTGAGGTTCACTATCGTCGCTACTGCAGGAAGTGAACAACATAAGCATGACCGCTCCTAGCAAAAGAATGGGGTGTTTCAGCGTTTTCATCTTTGTCTATTTGATTATTACACAGGTAAAGTACAAAACCTTAAGGAACCAATTCTTCCTCCACCAGGTCTTTCTCCACTTTCAGTTTGTCTATGATAAACTTCTGACGATCCGGAGTGTTTTTGCCCATGTAAAAGCCAAGAAGGTCTTTGATTTTAGTGTCCTTCTGCAAAATGACCGGTTCCAGGCGGATGTCCTCTCCTATGAACGCTCCAAACTCACTCGGAGAAATCTCTCCCAACCCCTTGAATCTGGTTATTTCAGGCTTGTTACCCAGCTCGTTGACAGCATTTCGTTTTTCTTCTTCGCTGTAGCAATAAATGGTTTTTTTCTTATTCCTGACGCGAAAAAGCGGAGTGTCTAAAATATAAATGTGATTGTTCCTGACCAGCTCTGGAAAGAACTGCAGAAAATAGGTAAGCAACAACAAACGAATGTGCATCCCATCCACATCGGCATCAGTGGCAATCACCACTTTGCGATAACGAAGGCCTTCCAGACCATCTTCAATATTGAGAGCATGCTGAAGCAGGTTAAATTCCTCGTTTTCGTAAACCACTTTCTTGGTTTGTCCAAAGCAGTTAAATGGCTTTCCTCTCAAACTAAAAACGGCCTGAGTTTGCACGTTTCTAGATTTGGTAATTGACCCACTTGCAGAATCACCTTCTGTGATGAAAATCATCGTGTTTTCAAGTGAGTCCTCATCCCCTTTCTTATCATTATAGTGCAGGCGACAATCTCTCAACTTCTTATTGTGAAGATTTGCTTTTTTGGCTCTTTCGTTGGCCAGCTTCTTTATGCCCGCAATCTCCTTGCGTTCTCGCTCCGACTGTAAAATCCGCTTGAGCAGCGCATCAGCTACTTCCGAGTTTTGGTGTAGGTAATTGTCCAGCTCCGTTCTTAGAAAATCTCCTATAAACGTTCTCATAGTAGGGCCATCCGGAGCTACATTCTGAGAACCCAGTTTGGTTTTGGTCTGCGACTCAAATACTGGCTCCTGAACCCTGACAGCAATGGAGGCCACTATAGAAGCTCTTATGTCTGCCGCATCATAATCCTTTTTGTAAAAATCTCTAACGGTTTTCACAACAGCCTCCCTGAAAGCTGCAAGGTGTGTTCCTCCATGCGTGGTATTCTGACCATTTACGAATGAGTAATACTCTTCACCGTATTGGTTCGCATGGGTGAGTGCTACTTCTATGTCTTCTCCCTTGAGGTGAATGATTGGGTAACGCAAAGCTTCCACATCGCACTTTCTGATCAAAAGATCATAAAGACCTTTATCTGAGTGGTATTTCTTCCCATTGAAGTTGATGGTCAAACCTGCATTCAGGAATGCATAGTTCCACAATAGGTTATCCAGGTATTCAGGAATGAAATGATAGTGCTTGAAAATGGTGTCATCCGGCTCAAAGGCAATGGCCGTCCCATTTCTTTCCGAAGTGGAAGTAAGCTTGGCATCATTGGTCAGCTCCCCCCTTTCAAATTCTGCTACTTTGGTTTCTCCATCGCGGTAGGATTGAACCTTAAAATAGGTGCTCAACGCGTTTACAGCCTTCGTACCAACCCCATTAAGCCCTACAGATTTTTGAAAAGCCCCAGAGTCATATTTACCTCCGGTATTGATTTTGGAGACACAGTCCACAACTTTCCCCAAAGGGATGCCTCTACCATAATCCCTTACTTCAACACGGGATTCTGTTACTTTAATATTGATGGTCTTACCATGTCCCATCATGTGCTCATCGATACAGTTGTCAATGATCTCTTTTACCAACACATAAATTCCGTCATCCTGAGCTGATCCATCTCCCAGCTTTCCGATATACATCCCCGGTCTCAGCCTGATGTGTTCTTTCCAATCAAGCGATTTAATACTGTCCTCAGTATATTGTACGTCTGCCATTCTACAAGTAAAAAAAGATTAATTATGAATCCTGAATCAGATTCACGAATCGAAATTTATACAAAAATTCCCTTCCACGAAGAGGAACTTTTCCACACGCTTTTAAGGGTTTAATTGAATCTCAAAAGCTTAAAATATTACTAATCAGGTTGTTTTCTTACTTTTTGAAATCAAAAAAATAAGTCCGCCTAACCATGCAGCAATCAAGATGGGTCCCAGATATGTGAGATAGCCGTAGCTACCAGACTGAAAATGCCCGGGATTGTTGATCACCGCCAGGTAACCAATCAGGAAGCAGAGGTATAGATTGATCACCGGTGAGAGTCCCTTGACCCATGCCGCCAACTCTTCAAATTTGATAACCGGAAGGAGCATTTTTTCAAGGGCAAAAAAGAAAATACTGATAACCACAAAGCCTGTGAGTAAGCCATAAAACAAGTACTCACGGTGGATACTAAAATCGAAAATATCAGGGTTGAGATTGACCATGACGGGCAGTGAAGAATACACATAAAGTAAGGTGCTAAGGAAACACAATGCTGATATGATCTTGAGAATATTAACTGCCTTTACCATAAATATTATAAAACTTGTAATTTTCGATTGAACACTGCCACTAACGCCGCAAAAGTATGTTACCAAATCCACAACTAGCTTGACTGAGCAAGAATTTGTTGAAGCAATACAGCGTCACTCAGGCATCATCCACAAGATTTTGTACCTGTACCTTGACGACAAGGAGGAAAGAGAAGACCTTGCTCAGGAGATTCAATTGCAGGCATGGAAGGCCATAGGTCGATTTCGCGGGGATGCTCAATTTTCTACATGGCTGTACAAAGTAGCGCTCAACACCGTGTTTACATACAGGCGCAAGAAGCGCATACCCGCGGATAGTATCCACGACAGGGATTTTATTGAGGAGCAAAAAGAAATCGAAGAACGCTCTGAGATCCTCGTGCAACAGATAAAACTACTCTCAGATATAGATAAAACCATCATCACACTGCATCTGGAGGATTTTGACAATGGAGAAATTGCTGAGATCACCGGGCTCACCAAAAACAATGTAGCTGTGAAAATGCACAGGATAAAGGAACAACTGAAAAAGAAGCTAAACCCCGAAAACCATGGATGAATTAAAAGAACTCTGGGTAGAAATAAGGTCAAACGATGATTTGCAGCTATTAAACAGCAAAGACATATCTGACGCAACCAAAGCGAAATCAGGTACGGTCATATCAAAATTACGTAGCAATGTTTTCAATCGGTTTATCTTTTGTGCAATTATGCTGACCGTCTTTCTTGTGGCCATTCCGGTGATTTCAGTACTGTCCGTACAAATACTACTGGTCATACTGATGGCTGCTTATTTGATAGGAGCCATGCTATATTTCACAGAACACAGAAAACTACAACCCGAGGTTCAGCTGGATCAAAACATACATAAGGCGCTTTCAGATTGCAGAAATCAAATTCAATCTATTATCAAAATCGAAGAAGCAGCCAGCCTCGTGCTATTTCCTGTTTCTGCTTCAGCGGGGTTTCTGCTTGGGATGTATCTAAAGGATCCTCAGACAGGGTTCCTAAATGAACCAATGGATTGGTACATCTTCCTTGGTCTGATGGTGCTTTTCGTTCCCCTCTCCCATTTGTTAAACAAACGCATGAACAATTACTCTTTCGGAAAGCATCTCAAAGATCTAAATCAGAATATCTCCGAATTAGAGGAAGGGACATGATCTTCTCCCGCCAATGTCCTGCTATTGTTTTACGTCCCTAATCCATACATTTGCGGCTGTAAAATCTGAGAATGAACAGCGAGGAAGAAGACAAACAGGCAAAACTGAGTAGTGAAGAAATATCGCAGTGTATCAACACGCTCAACAAGCTTTTAAGGGACACCAATCAGCTCTTCGAACTACCGGAGGAGCAGCGCATTGAACTCTTCAAAGCGGCCGGTCTGTTGACCCGTCCTGATCGCGAAGAATTTGACAGGAGACGCAAAGACGCCAAAAAAGCGGCAGAACGAAAAAAACGAGAACGAGATAAACATGCTCGAAAACAAACGGGCATTCGCTCAGCACGAGAAGCAGTAGTTTTTGAAGCACCCAAGATGCTGGAGAATCTCAAGGCAGAGCTTCCCGATCCCGGGGAGTTGTCATCTCCGCGCAACTGCTATGTGTGCAAAGCAGAGTACACGAGGGTGCACCATTTTTACGATAGCATGTGTCAGGAATGCGGGGATTTTAACTATGCCAAGCGTTTTCAGACAGCCGACCTGACTGGTCACGTGGCAGTGGTGACGGGATCGCGCCTGAAGATCGGATATCACATCACGCTCATGCTGCTAAGGGCTGGTGCTACCGTGGTGGCTACCACGCGCTTTCCTGTAGATTCGGCACTCAGGTTTGCTAAAGAGTCGGACTTTGATAAGTGGAGCAGCAGACTGAAAATTCACGGACTGGATTTGCGTCATATCCCCAGTGTGGAGATATTCTGCAGTTTCATTGAGCACCAGTATGATCGGCTGGATATTCTGATCAACAACGCCGCACAGACTGTACGCAGGCCTGCAGGGTTTTACCATCACCTCATGGCCAACGAAGAACTACCCGAAGCTGCCATACCGGATAAGGCCGCCACGCTCCTCTCCGATCACCAGCTGTGTCTGGACGAACTATCGAGTTTTTCGTCCGATACGACAAAGAACAAAAACAAGAACCTGCCAGTAACCTGGCAAACGCCTGAACCTGGCATAGGGCTGAGAGCCTCGGCTAAGCTTTCGCAGATTCCGTACAGTTTTGACAACTCCCTACAGACACAGGAAGTTTTCCCGGAAGGACAACTGGATGCTGACTTGCAGCAGGTTGATTTGAGAAAGACAAACAGCTGGAGGCTGAAGCTGGGTGAAATAGAAACACCCGAAATGGTGGAAGTGCAGTTGGTAAACGCCGTGGCACCCTTTGTGCTTTGCAACCGCCTTTCCAGACTGATGAAAAAAGAAAATACAGGCATGAAGCACATCATCAATGTTTCGGCCATGGAAGGCAAATTCCATCGGTTTCACAAAGAAGACCGTCACCCACACACCAATATGGCCAAGGCCGCACTGAACATGATGACGCATACTTCTGCTTCGGATTTGGCAAAGTATGGCATCTACATGAACGCCGTTGATACTGGCTGGGTAACGGATGAAGACCCGGCAGAGCTTTCTAAACACAAGGAGGAAGTACACGACTTTCAGCCACCTCTCGACATTGTAGATGGTGCCGCCAGGGTCATGGATCCTTTGATTGATGGCATCAACACCGGCAAGCATTGGTGTGGCAAGTTTCTGAAAGATTACCGCCCAATAGATTGGTAACATGGCGAACTGGACGCATTTCTATTTGATCAGAATCGCCTTTCTTGGATTTCGCTATCATGGCTGGCAAAAACAAAAGGATCACAAGAGTGTGCATGGCATGGTGGACAAAACCTTACTTTTCGTCCTTAACCACGACAACTTCAGAACGCTGGGCTGTGGCAGGACGGACGCCAAAGTTTCAGCCGAGGATTATGCTTTTGAGCTGTTCTTGAACAAGCCCGTCATCCCCGAGCAGATGCTCCACCGCCTCAACAAGAACCTGCCGTCGGACATTCGTGCCATGTCTGTGGAGGCTGTAAGTGCGGATTTCAACATTATACAGCATGCGAGGACTAAAGAATACCATTATCGATTTTCTTTTGGAGAAAAGTCCCACCCATTCAATGCTCCCCTGATTCGGGATTTTGGCAAGCATCTGGATATTGAGCTGATGATGCAGGCTGCCAAGCTGTTCGTAGGCACCCACAATTTTAAAAGGTACGCGAGCAAACCTGCTCCGGACACCATATTTGAGCGCAAGATCGAAAGCGCATCAATAGAAAAGATGACAGAAATCTCCGGCAACTTTATGCCCGATCCTGCCTATGTGCTCAAAGTAAGAGGCAAAGGCTTTATGCGTTATCAGATCAGACTAATGATGGGTGCGCTGGTGGATGTTGGCAGAGGATTGTGGACGCTGGACGACCTGAAAGAATCTCTGGAAAACCCTGGTGGCATGCAGGTGAGGCATGTGGCTCCTTCTTCGGGATTGGTATTGTATCGAGTGGAGTTTGAGTAAACGATTTTATTTGTTTTTCTTTTTCATCATTGTGAGCGTAGTGAAATGGAGTGTGGTAGTTTCCTGAACTATAAGATTCTTTCACCTTCGTGCCTCAGGTTCAGAATGACGTTGTTTTATACCGTCATTGTGAGCGGAGTGAAACGGAGCAGTGTCACCCTGAGCCTGTCGAAGGGTCATCACTGCGAAGAAGAGCGAAACGCAACGTGACAATCTCATAAGGGTTACCATGAATGGATGGGACAGTGTCACCCTGAGGTCCTCGAAGGGTAAGACACCATACACCTTGTTTTGTTGTCTCCTTCGACTACCCGATTGCATCGGGCTCAGGATGACAACAACCGAATGACACTTTGATTTTAAATCCTCACTTTGACCACACGCACCCGAGCTTCTTGAATTGTCATGCTAACTAGGCGTCCCCGAGCTCTCGAAGCATAAACAATTCACTGCAGAGTCTTGAGTCTTTTCACAAAGACTGAAGCATCTCTTTATCTGAATTATGAGATTCTTTCACCTTCGTACCTCAGGTTCAGAATGACGTTGTTTTATACCGTCATTGTGAGCGGAGTGAAACGGAGCAGTGTCACCCTGACCTGGTGTCCCCCAACCATAAACCATCAAAACATACCGATCAGGAAAAGTGTAAACAGACCTAAAACAACAGAAAAGGCAAAACTCAAAATGGTACCGATCAGGATGTACTCCGTATTGCGACGGGCTTTCTTGGTATTCAGGTCTCCAAAACGAAAGACCGACTTGGCGGCCAGTAAAAAACCAATGGCGCTCCACTCATCGATGAGGATGAAGACCAGTATCAACACGCGCTCTATTACACCTATGGTCTCCCCTGCCTTTCTCAGACTCTTTTTGCTGCCATCTACTTTTTTCTTCCACCCCTCTGTCATGAAACCTATCAGGTAACCCGATGGCCAGGACACCACCAAAAAAGCAATAACCACGATCAAAACTTTAGGCTCGCTGAAAACACCCGAAAAGTACTCCTCAGCGCCACCCAGAGGTGCCAGATAAAAAGCATACCACAAGGCAACAAGAGATAATACATGTAGCAGTTGATCTCCCAGATACAGCCACAACTGACTGAATCGCTTCGACATGGTGACCTTGAGCCAGTCTATGCCACCGTGAACAATCATGATCAGCGACGGCAACAACCACTGCGTCCACTGCCCGACCAACACATAGGCGGTAACCCCCACAATGAGAATATGCAGCTGAAAGAAACCAGCGCGAATGCCTTCTTGTTTACCCTTGTTTATTTTGTCTGTCTGAAAGACAAAATCTGCCAGCAGATGGGCTATGACGAGCCTCAACAGTACATCTAAATCTTCCATTTGGCCTTGATTAATTGCTGAAAATAACGATCATAGCCTCGTATGGCTTCCAGGTTACTGGAGTCCAGACGCTTGCCAGCCGCACGCTGCGTGATCTTAAACAACTCCCCTAATTGCTGTTGCGTAAAATTCCGCAAAAGTGAATGGTACACCGCCTGCGCCTGTGTGGTATTCCACCTGTTGGTGATCACCTCTATCAGTGGACAGGTAGCCTCAAAAGCTGTATCGAGCGTCGCATCCCCAGTGGTGATGTGTAGCAAACTGCCTTTTTCTTTGACTTTGTCCAGTGCACGCCCTGATCTGGTAAATGGCTCTCCGGACAACTCACTAAGCCCGGCCGACTGGGGATATGCTTCCATAGCCCCGATACCCAATGACATCCGTGCATCCCATTGCACATCTGTTTTACCCTGCTTGCTGCTATGCTGCCTTAACCCTGCCTTCATCATAATCAGAATTTGAAAAGCCTGCTCCGGTTTATTTGAAATGGTCTGAAAACTGTCCCCCCGATAAATATCAATCATAAAACGGTCATCTACATACTGGCGTATGTCCTCCGCTATTTGATGCAGCACACCTTTAAAGTCTCCCTTGATATGGGTGGAACCTATGATATCGCCTGTTATAACTGAACTGATCGTGCTCATTCTTGTAATTTAGAACGTTTTAGGGTTCTAAACAAACAATAGAACGTTTTAAGGTTCTATTGCTGCGTTTGATGAACTTGATTTTATATTGAACCCTGCATTGACCACACGCACCCGAGCTTCTTGAATTGTCATGCTGACTAGGCGTCCCCGAGCTCTCGAAGGGTAATCCCAGCATGAGATTCTTTCACCTTCGTGCCTCAGGTTCAGAATGACGGAAGGTAAGGTAGTGCCTAAGGGTGGTGTCTTACACTTCGACAGGCTCAGTGTGACACCACAACATACCATTTTATACCGTCACCTTCCGACGGAGCTTAGCGGAGATCGGGAGGTCTTCGTACTTGTTTACAAAGAAATGACCTCCAAGTCTGAAAGTGTTCTTCTATACCGTCATTGTGAACGAAGTGTAGCGAAGCGTAACAATCTCATAAGGGTTACCCCGAACTGCTTGAATTGTCATGCTGACCAGGCGTCCCCGAGCTCTCGAAGCTAAACAATTCATTACTGTGTTAACCCTTCGAGTGCCTCAGGTTCAGGATGACGGAAGGTAAGGTAGTGCCGAAGGGTGGTGTCTTACACTTCGACAGGCTCAGTGTGACACCACAACATACCATTTTATACCGTCACCTTCCGACGGAGCTTAGCGGAGATCGGGAGGTCTT
>JBDUYP010000003.1:0-42085 GCA_039944535.1 Cyclobacteriaceae bacterium | reverse complement strand
ATTTGGAATCACCGAAAGACTACAAGACCTACAGGAAATTTCCATTTATCGCATCACTCAGGAATGGATAAACAATGTGCTCAAATACTCAGATGCTGATAAGATCACCATTAGTCTTACGAGTGATGAAGAAGAAATCACGCTACTGATAGAAGACAATGGCTCTGGATTTGACAAAAATGATCTAATAAATGGAAACGGTAACGGCTGGAAAAATATGAACTCCCGAGCCAACCTGATCAAAGGAGAACTAGAGCTGGACACCACCCCGGGCGTAATGGGAAGCACCTTGATTATCAACTCACCCGCCCAAATTCCCCAATATACCCGACAAGTAGCCAAAGAAATACCGTCGTGACGGTATGGGTTTCTCTTCTGTGTCAGCCTAATTTCATGCCAATATTCCAGGGAACTTAAAACCACAGGAAATATTCACCACAACATGCGGCATGATAGCCGTATGTCATTATTAGATCCGCATGAATTTACTATCTTTCGTCAGGAAAAATTCCAGTAAATCGACCATGAAGATATTTCTAACCGACGATCACGCCGTGTTGATCGCCGGGCTGAGCAAGATAATTGAAGCCGAAGAAGGTTTTGAAGTGGTGGGTACCGCCATGACCGTAGGTGAAACTATGGATACACTGACCCACACCAAAGTAGACCTCCTCATCAGCGACTATAACCTCCCTGACGAAGATGGGCTTTCGCTCGTGCGCAAGGTCAAGCGCAAATACCCTAACATCAAAATTCTCGTACTTAGCATGCACGACGAGGCACACCTTGTCAAAGAAATTCTGAAAGAAGGCATTAATGGGTACATCATGAAGAAGGACTCCCATACCGATCTGATAGATGCGATATATGCTGTGAAATCCGGCAAAACCTATCTCAGTTCTGAGGTAAATACCATGCTCATTCGTGGACTCAATGGTGAAGAAGAGCAAAGACTCCTGACCGATCGTGAGCGCGAAATTTTAGCTCTCATCTCCAAAGAATACACCAACAGGCAAATTGCCGAGGAATTGTTCATTTCCGAAAGGACAGTAGAAACTCATCGTAAAAATATTTTTCGCAAAACTGGCACCAACAATCTCGTGGGACTGATCAAGTTTGCCTACGCCAATAATCTTATATAAGCGATGGACATTCTTTCATTTCATCTCACAACACAGCAAATAGGACTTTTCATTTTAGTGGCTACCCTTATTGGTATGACCAAAATGGGCGTTCCCGGGCTGGGTCTTGCGGCAGTACCGCTTCTTGCCCTGGTCTTTGGCGGCAAAAGCTCCAGCGGAATTCTCCTGATTATTCTTTGCTTCGCAGATATTTTTGCGGTGATTTACTACCATCGCCATGCCGACTGGTCGCACCTGTGGCGGCTCTTTCCCTGGGCGGCTCTTGGGATAGTTCTTGGTGCCATATTTGGTCAGTGGATCGACGACCAGACGTTCAAATACACCATGGCCGTCATCATCATCATCTCTCTGGTTTTGATGATTGCTATCAGCGGCAAAAAAGAATTTAAGTTCTCCAGCGGGGCAAGTTTTGCCGGGCTTTTGGGTATCATGGGTGGGTTTACATCTATGGTTGGCAATCTTGCCGGACCGGTCATGGCGCTCTACCTCCTGGCCATGAAGTTTCCAAAAAACCAATACATCGGTACTACGGCGTGGTTTTTTATCGTTGTGAACTGGTTCAAAATCCCCTTTCACGTTTTTGCCTGGAAGACTATCACTCTGGACACTTTGCTTCTGGACTTATTTGCCATCCCTTTCATTCTGCTGGGCGCTTATCTGGGCGTGCTGGTAGTAAAGAAAATCCCCGAAACCACCTACCGCTGGTTCGTGATTGCTACCACAGCCGTAGCTGCTGCACTCATGCTGTTCTGATGAGCAAAACATACTTCACATTTACCTAAAATCAGCATAGAGAATCCCTTTTCCCTAAAAATACCGTGAACTACGGATACAAAATCGGATAGACAGGGTATTACGAACCCGTCTTTTTCAGAAGAATTTTGATGCAGTATTATTTATCAACAAAATAAAATACCGCAATCATGAAAAAGATCTTAATGATTTTATCGCTAGTAGCTATTTCAGAAATGGCACTTGCACAACACAGCACCGGAGATATGAATCTCAACGTTGGTCTCGGACTTCTTTCTAACCTTAAAACTGGAGATACAGCTGTTCCTCCCGTTGGGGCAAGCTTCGAATACGGCATCAAAGACGAAATAAGCGTAGGTGGCTATTTGGGCTTCACATCGTCAGAGTTTTTTAATAACAAATACTCTTACACGATCATTGGTCTAAGAGGATCATACCATTATGATTTACTTGGGAATCCAAAAATCGACACTTACGGTGGTGTAATGCTGGGTTATTATATCCTGTCGGTTGACAATAGTGCTGTTACAACAGCTAACTCCGTTTATTATGGTGGTTTTATTGGCGGTAGATACGCCTTCTCTGATAATATGGGAGCCTTCGCAGAAATAGGCTATGGAGTTTCAATACTACAACTAGGAGCCAATCTCAAATTTTAAAAATCGGTTACACTAAAAAATTATCGCCATGAAATTGAAAAATTTACTATTAGGTCTTGTGATTGTAGTAGCACTAGGTGCATGCAGTGAAGACGATGAACCAAAGAAATCAGGTGGGGCAATCTCCATTGATTGTCAAACATTTGTAACCACGGATTACTTAGTGATTCTAGAGGATCTGCAGGATGCTCAGGCTGCATACTTAGAAGATCAGTCAACTGAGAACTGTCAGGCTTACTATAGCGCGCTAGACACTTACGTGGAATCCTGGAAGGCTTACGTGAACAAATGTGTGCCTCAAGCGTCTGCTCAATTTGAAACTTATTGGGCTACCTGGGAGACTTACTTCGACGATCTAAACTGCGGAGAATAATCTTGATTGAATGAGCCCGTGGGTTGCGGCCTACGGGTTCTTTTTTCTCTCAGCTACAAAACATCGACATCATGAAAAAAATATTAATTCTTACACTGATCATCATCACCTTCGTCATGGGTGATGCACTGGCTCAAAAAAAGAAAAACAAGGGTCCCAAAGAGATTACCGAAAAGGAAATGAACTGGAAGGGTGGCTATAACCAAAAGAAGTTTAACAAAGCCCCTAAGAAAATTTACATCTCCAAATTCAACGTTTACTTCCACGTGATAGCCTCTGCAACAGCCAAAACTTCCGGAGGCAGAACCATAGGAGGAGGCTCTGTTCGTGCAGCTACTTCTACTACCATGACTGTAGCTGTTGACGGAGTAGATGTACCTGATTTTCAAAAAATAACAGATGACGCCTATAACCGATTCGTGTCGGATCTGGAGGCTCAGGGCTTTGAGTTTATATCTACAGAAGAAGCCGCCAATGCTGAATATTATGCAGACTGGACTATGAAAGACGGTGGCGAAGTAAACTATGCCAATATCCCCGGCTATGTATCTGTGACACCTACGGGCACCAAATACATGATCAAAAAAGAAACGAAAAAAGGACGTGAAAAATCAACATTTGTGGATAAAACCATGATCCTTTCCGGAGAACTGGATGACGTGCTCATAGCAGAGGTTACGTTGGCTTTTCCTGCAATAGACATGGATGCCGACGGTGGTGTATATGCTGCCACATCTAAAGTAAAAGCCAATGTTAATTACCGCATGGCAAGTGCATACAGTGCTGATGGTCTCACCAACGTATATGCCAACAACATGGTGAAATTCGTAAGCGGCAAAGGACCTGGGCTGACAGCAGATGCTTATTACATGGCGTCCCTGAAGGAGCCGGTAGGGTCTGACAAGGCAGTATTCAAAGACACTGAGTTCAAGGAAAGAAACACGGGTTCCACCAGCCCAATGTATTACGGCATTGTGTTCAAAGACAATGAAACAAGTACGGCAACACATACCACCACTGCGGATCATGACTTATACGTCTCTGAATCACAGCGCCTGATCAATGAGTTTTTTGACCTTACACTAGCTGATTTTTTCAGCTACTACAAATAATCAAAACGGTCATCCGCACTTTTCATGGTCGATGAAAGGTGTATATGACGAGCCCCGGCAGTTAGACTGTCGGGGTATTTTTTTATCTCCCCATCACCAGCAAGACCAATCCCATCAATATTCCCACCAAAAACACAGCCTTGCGGCCAATGTTTTTCTCTTTGTAAAAGAGGGCTCCAAAAAGGAAAACTATCAAAACGTTGGAGCGGCGTACAAGGCTGATAACCGATATCAGTGAATCAGGTAGCGAGATGCTGTAGAAGTACAAATAATCTCCAATCAACAACAAAACGCCGATGAGTGGAATGGTCCATCTCCATTCAAAATTTGTGCTTTTGGCTCTTTGCGGATACCAAATCAGCATCAGTACAGGAACCAATAAAATCGTTTGATAGAACGTGAAATAAGCCTCTACGGCCATCACATCAACCTGGCGAAGCAAGTATCTGTCGTACAAAGCGCTGCAAGAGCCAAATATGGTACCCGCCACTAAAAACCAGAAGTACTTATTCCTGCCAAAGGAAATGCCCTCCAGCTTGCCCGCAGTAGAGAAGAGATAGAAAAAGACGAATACCACCAAAACACCGGCTAGCTGAAGACCACTCAGCCTCTCCGAGAAGATCACAAAAGCACCAACCAAAGTCCACAATGGGCCCGTCGATCGGATAGGTGCCACGATGGTCATGGGCAGGTTTTTCACAGCAAAAAAAGTGCATATCCAGCTGCACAAGACGATAACCGTTTTTAGAAGAATTTTGCCGTGACTGGCAAGGTCAATTTTGGGGACATAAAGCAAGTTTCCCGGTTCTAACACGCCTGCCAGAGAAAAAACAACAAACCCCAACATGACAAGTGAGGCCAGCACCGTAGAAAAGAAAAGCGTAGGTATGACAGCATTTTCTTGAAGGCTTACCTTCTTTGAAATGTCATAAAACCCAAGAAAAAAAGCTGAGGCAAAAGCCAGGAATAACCACATATTGATATCTAAACAGCAGCAACAAAGTTATTAACGCGCATGTTCCACTCTGCTTTATTTGATTTATTTTTAAAGAAATACCCGAATATGAGTGACCCTAAAACAAAACCCACAGAAGAGAGTGTAGTTGCCTTTCTGAACCGTGTAGAAAACGAGACACGTCGCAAGGATGCCTTTCACATTCATGAGCTCATGACATCAATTACCAGAGAGAAGGCCACCATGTGGGGACCAAGTATTGTGGGTTATGGTAGCTATCACTACATCTACAAAACCGGCCGGGAAGGAGACTGGCTGCTCACAGGGTTTTCTCCCAGAAAACAGAGCCTAAGTCTCTACATCATGTCAGGGTTTTCGAAATACGACGAATTACTTTCTAAATTGGGCAAGCACAAAAAAAGTGTATCGTGTCTCTATATAAACAAACTCGCAGACATTGATATGGAGGTCTTAAAGCAACTGATCAAAGAGTCTGTAGAATATATGTGCAACAAAAAATGGCCATGAAAAAAATATTTATTCTCCCATTGCTCATGGCTTTTGGCTGTGGCTCTTCTGGTCCAGTTTCTGTTTCCACTGCGGTACTTGACTCCCACACATCTTCATTGCTGCAGGCCGTCTCCTTTGTAGATGAAAACACTGCATGGGTCAGTGGACATCAGGCTACTTTTTGTCGTACACTGGATCGTGGTAAAACCTGGAAAGTGTTCACCCACCCATCTGATACTCTTCAGTTTCGTGATCTTCATGCCTTCTCTGATGATCAGGTACTGCTTATGAGTGCCGGTCCGGGAGCGAGCTCACGCATAATGCTCTACGACCATGGCATCCGGCAGTTCCAGGAACTGTACGTCATGCCCCATGCGGAAGGCTTTCTCAACACCGTCGAATTTTGGGATGACTCCAATGGGCTGGCTTTCGGTGATTCGTTCAATGGCGAACTATTTGTGCTGCAAACCAAAAATGGCGGTCAGTCGTGGAAGCGCATTGATCCAGAAAAATTGCCAGCTGCTGGCGAAGGTGAAGGCGGTTTTGCGGCGAGCGGCACCTGCATAACCACAAAAGCAGGTGGCGAAGCATTCATTGGCACAGGCGCCAATGGCCACTCACGCATTCTTCACACCTCTGACTATGGTGAATCATGGGAGGAGCTCAAAAGTCCTCTGATAAAAGGAGAAATCGCTGGGATTTTCTCTATACGGATGGCCGGAGATATGGGACTAATCGCCGGAGGCGATCTCAATCAACCAGATGAATACACCGAAAATATAGGCATGAGTACGGATGGCGGCAAATCATGGCAACTGTCCGGTTTCCCAAACACAAAAGGGACGCTCTATGGCTCCTCAATCATTCCAATTGGTTCTACTTATTTTATGGCTGTTTGCGGGCCCAAAGGGCTGGACTATACCACAACCATGGGCGAAAAATGGGTCACGCTAGACACAGCGAACTATTGGGCTGTGGGTTTGCACGATTCGGGAACGGGCTATGCCGTAGGTACTGATGGCCGAATCATAAGAATCACTTTAAATTAAATACTCCCCTCAGGAAAGGCTTGCCAATGTTATCTGTTCATTAATTTTTGGCTTAAATTCGAGCGGATTTCAATTAAACTGTAAGCACATGATCGTTGTAGGTAGTTACGAAGAATTCGAAAAGTATATTGGTGAGGAAATGGGTGTGTCGGATTACACCAAAGTGAGTCAGGAGCAAATCAATAAATTTGCTGAGTCAACGCTGGATCACCAGTGGATTCACTGCGATGAAGAAAAGGCCAAAGACGGTCCTTTCGGAACGACTATCGCTCACGGCTATTTAACACTCTCACTTGTACCATATCTATGGGGTCAGATTTTGGAGGCTAAAAACCTTAAAATGATGATCAACTATGGTGTGAATGACATGAAATTCGGTGCGCCAGTACCGGTAGGTAGTGAACTTAGACTTCACGCCAAGCTGTCCAAGCTGCAAAACTTAAGAGGCATTACCAAAGCAGAGTTTGCCGCAAAAATGGAGATCAAAGGCAATCCTAAGCCGGCTTTCACTGCTACTTTGATATTGCTTTATCACTTTGAATCTTAATTATCCAAAAGGAACATTTTGTAATCGTTGCAAGGGTTGTATAGTTCAAACAAACCATCGACGAACAATATTTCCCAATTGTAGAGCTGGCCTCCGGCAAAGATTTCATCTGTGAGTGCGAATAGGGCATTGCGCTGATCCAGACTGTCTGCCACATTGATAAATGTGTCGTCTGTAAACTCAAGCTCCAGTCGGTTTCCCGAGTTTTCAATCAAATTGAACTCACGCAGGTACCACTGGAGGTCTTCGTTCTCGTCAAGCGCAAGAAACCCAAAGCCGGTAAATGTGCCATCGTTGTACCCTCTAGGCGTTGAGTTATAAATCAGCGCTATGAGTACAACATTGCCAAATGCGTCCTCAAACCGCTCAGCCAGCGAGCTGTCATTTTCGTCGTAAACGAGAAAATAGTTGTGCACATAGAAAGCATCTCCACCCACGAAAAAATCAGAATAGTTGGTGTAAAGCGATGATCTCATATCGGCACTGCCAAGCCCGGCGAGCGTAGCATCGAATGTGGTAATCTGGCTGTTATCCGAAGCACAATACATCGTATCCTCGGACAGCTGGTTGTCAATCCCGATAGCGTCGAAACTGTAATTTTTTCCCGCGAGGGTGAAGGAAATGGGATCGTCGAATACAACCTCATCATTGATATAACCCACATCATACACCTTCTGAATTCGCACAGACTGGGCTGAATTGCTGACCTCATCGTAGGAAAATCCTTTGGCTGCCCCATGAGCCTGAAACCTCCTGTTGTCTATATCGAATGTTCCGTATATCGACACATCATCATCGGGAAGATAAAACTGATAAGAGGCATTGACACCTATGCCCACAAGGTCATCCTGCCTGTAAGAACCCGTAACAAGTTGATCTACAACCGCCGTGGATATCAAACCGGACGAACCAGGATCAGCCGGAGTAAACGTAAGCGTGGTTCGCTCCCCAACACCATCCGTCTTGCTTGTAAATACCATGTTGTCGTCATCCTTGCCCTGATACAAAAACTCAAACTCCGCTCCGAAACTGTTTTGGTTGAGTTCGAAGAGATAATGAAAAACACCGTATGTTTCCAACACGAGCTCAGTGGCCAGATCATGGTCGATGCGGTAGGAGATGGTTTGATCTAAAAACTTACCATTTTCAGCCGTGACATCAGATTGGATTCTCACGGTACCATCGTCATCAAAATTTAAAATAATCAGAAAAGTACCTGCATTTGGCGTGGGCTTGTAGTCCAGCCTCCAGCCATTGGCAGGGTCGGTCAATTCCTCCACCAGCTCCTCTGTGGCCTGAGCCTTTCTCTCTTCCACACTATCGATATGAGTAGTTTCGTCGCAGGCAAACATAAAAATGGTAGCCAGGACAAATGCGATATGGTAAACCCTCCTGATCATTCGCCTTCTAATACAGATTGAAGTTCATTTCTGAGGTTCTCTAAACTGACCCCAGTTACCTTTTCATAGTGATTGGCCACACTGGCCAACTTTTGTGAGATCTTATTTTTGCCTTCATTTCTAAGTTCACATTCAGGGTCATTGCAATCATCTTCCTGGTCAATGTATTTTTCCTGAAATTCAGGGTCGAAGGTGTAAAATGAAACCAGCTCCGCAAAATCCTCCGTAACCTGGCTGGTAGCATACGGTGTGACAAACCCTCGCTCCAGGGCATCATTGTCATCCAGCACATACCAGGAGCCTGGCCCTGTATATCCGGTGGGCGAAATGGTCTCAAAGCCAGAAGGCAGTTTGTATCGTTGATGCACCACGTGCGCAAACTCATGATAGATGATGTTGAGCTGGCGATACACCCACTCCTCATCTTCTAAATCAATTTCATTCACATCAAGCAGCGTGACGCTGGCTCCAGCTTCGGCCAGACCCAAAACCTGAGTAGAACCTTCAAACACCGGACCACCTAGCAGCACAATTTCCGCCGGCACATGGTTCAAGAAAAATTCTTCTCCATTTTCAACAGACAAAAAAGGCGCTATCCAAAACTTCTCCAGAAAATCAAGCATCGGCCGTACATACTCCACATCTACGGGTATGGCCCGCTGGCCTGGCGCCAGAAAATCATCACGGTATCTGTAGCGCACCACCATGCCATATTTTTCTACAAAATTGTCATTGATATACTCATCCAGCTCGGTGTATTCGGTTTCATCCTCTTTTTCCGGCACATTGAGTTCTTCCGATGGATAGCAGGCACCCAACAAGAGCATAGCCCCAAATAGTAACAGATTCCGAAAATATTTTACCCCTTTATCTATCAGCATCATCTTTCATTTTCTTCCAGACCCCCAACCTGCACTGCCGCCGTTGGGATTTGCAAAAGCCACCTCGGATCTCCGGGCTCCAATGTTTCAATCTGACCATTGGCCAAATCATGATTCATAGACAAACCCCACCTTTTAGCATCAAACCATCTCATGCCCTGTGTGAGAAATTCTTTTCGTTTTTCTAAAATCAAAACATTGAACAGCACATTCAAATCTGAGAAGTTAGGGTCATTTTCCGCTCCTATAAACTCACGCATAGACTGCATGGTAGCCACGGTGCTGGTACCCGAGTACCTCTTGGCAAACAACAAATTTAAGTCTGCCAGTGCATCATCTATCCTATTGAAATAGATATTGCACTCTATACGATTGAAGAGCACCTCCTCCCCGCTAAACATCACCTGGATGGTGTAGGGGGTTCCCACATTGGAGTTCAGACTGCTGCGCTGAAATAGTATGGGATACCTCAAAGGAAAGTTGCCCGTTTCGCCGGCACGGTCACGACCTTTTTGCAAGGCCGGATTCTCTCTTTCATCTGTTGACCCGGAGAAAGGGTTGGTCCCGAAAAGTGAACTATAAAAATCATTGGAAGGGGCATAGGAGTAGCTTGGCAGCTGAACCAAAGATATTTTCCTCATCAAAAGCAGGTTGGCAGGCAAATCAGGAGAAGTATACACTTGCGGGTAAGCAGTGATAGAAGATCTTGCGGATTGAAATTCGTCTGACGTAAAATCCCTAATAAAATTATCCGCGTCAGACCCCAGCAACTCATTGGCATACTGCAGGCTCCTGGTTATGTCCAGTTTGTACAGGTAAAACCTGGATGCAAAAGCCAGTGCGGCATTGCGGTTGAAGTGGTATTTTCCTGAGTTCAAAAAGAAATTGTCACTGATCAGATCCAGTCCGTCTTCCAGATCATCTTCTATTTCCTGATAGACTTTTCGCACCGACTCTCGCTCATACTGCACCAAAAATTCAGTCTCCGGGTTTTTGATATAAGGAACCCCCAGGTCGTCTCTAGCCTCGTTCTGATCATAGTGCTCCGCAAACATGTTGACGAGCATAAAATGACCATACGCACGGATCAGTTTAGCCTCGCCTTCCAGCGCATCTCGCCTTGCTTCGTCCTCTTCGTTTGCGATGGGCAGATCATCCAAAACCTCCAAAACTTCATTGGCATGTGCGATGGCATTGTACGTTTCAAACCAGAAAAAATCTGGGGAATCCTGCTCATCAGGGCCTCCGTTGGTCACTTCTTCCCACAGGTAAAGTTGCTCCATTTGTGGGCGAATGGTGGTACCGGTAGTGAATTGCACATCGTCGGTCATCCAATCGGTAAAAGCCGGACTGGCTATGGAATAGCCATTGGTGAGTAGCTGTGCTGCTTTGTCCAGCGTGTTGAGTTCTACTCTGTTGTCAGGGGTTTCATCCAGATACTGGTCACAGCCAGCAGCCAGGACCAAAAGACATACCATGCCTGACTTGGCCAGTGAATCAATATGTTTTATCGCTCGTATCATGATCAAAATCCCACGCTTAAAGCCATTGTAATCATTTTCGGTTGCGGTAGCGCCACACCCCCTGTGCTGAAAAACTCAGGATCCTGACCCCTCAGCTTACTATCCGAATATAGCAGCGCCAAATTTTGCCCCTGAATGGAAACATTGGCCTTAGTCAGACCCAATTTGCCTGTCCATTTTGCTGGCAGGTTGTAAGCCACCTGCACGGATCTCAGCCTGACGTAGCTGCCGTCAGCTACGCGTTCGGTGCTTTTATTGTAAAGCGCATAGGCCACAGCATTATCTGGGTCTTCCTGCAGAGCTCCTTTGTCCAGAATCACAGGAATGTTGGTGATATCCTCATCCCCAGGTACTGCCCATCTGTCCACAAGCTCGCCGGGCAATGCGTCGAAATCTGTGTAGCTGCTATAATAAGCGTCATTGAGCCGGATCTTATAGTCGAATTTGTAGGATAGAAGAAAACTAAAAGTCACGTCTTTGTACTTAAACGAATTAGTCACCCCACCGGAACCTCTCGCTTCTGTGGGCCCTTCATATTTTAATATAACATCCAATTCACTTCTGTCCTGCAGGTCAAATTGCTTTACAACCTCGCCGTTTTCATCGTAGAAACTCGGGATTCCCTGCTCATCAAGGCCGGCAAATCGGGTGGAGTATAAACCTCTTCTGGGCTTACCAATCACAGCTGCCCCTGCCTGACCTATGGCATCTGCCCTGAGTGGCCCATAGTCCAGCTTGGTGATTTTATCTACGGTGTATCCCATGTTAAAATTCGTGCTCCAGCTAAAGTCTTTTCCTTTTACATTTTGTGTGGTAAAAAACACCTCAAACCCATCAATCTGCATATCTGCGAAGTTGCCAAACTTCAGTGCCTGACCTCCGATACCTCCTGTTTGCACAGTCCCGATCAAGTCAAACCCTTGTCTGATGTAGTAATTGAATGATCCCGTGACCCGGCTTTTAAAAATGGAATAATCAAGCCCCACGTTAAACTCCCGTAGCTTCTCCCATGTCAACTGTGTATTGGTAAGGTCATCAATATACAGATACGGCTCTGTGTCCGTGGGGCGGATCGTCACATCCGACCTGAGATTGAGCAAAGCACTGCTATTTGGAGGGAGGTTTCCAGAGATTCCATAAGTGGCCCGCAGCTTCAAATCATCGAAGAAACTAAAGTTGAAAAAAGGCTCTGTGGCTATGTTCCAGGCACCTGACACATTCCACGTGGGCAAGTATCTGGCCTGCTTGCTACGCCCAAGTTGGTTGGAGCCGTCATAGCGCACCGTGAAGTTGGCTATATATCGCTGCTTGTAAGAGTAGCCTCCATTGAGGAACGAACCCAAAAAGCGATCCTGCTCCCTGTTGAGGGTGTAATAATCCACGTTTTGAAGGTTGAAAAACTCGATGATGTTAGGATCGGTCACTACCACTCCTCCACTGCTATACACCACACCCATACCTGTAGTGCTCTCATCTGTTCTGTCGGTATATCTGATTTCCTGTCCGGCCAACACATTTACTTCATGGTTCTGACCAAAAGTTCTTGACCAGTTGGCGCTCACTCGTGCAAAAAAGTTGAGCAATTCATTTTGATCGATAAACTTAAATCCGCCTACCGGCAAAACCACTGCGGGACTCAGGCCCGGGTTATCCGGATCAGAAAACAAAAGCTGGTTGGCCTGCTCTATAAACTGCGTGCCATTGGCACGATAAGCCTCCGCCTGATTGGAGTTTTCGTGCACAGTATGATCCTGTTTGGTAGCGGCATACCGCGCCTGCACCACACCATTTATTTTCAATCTTTTGGTGGGATTGACCTCAAAATCTGTCTGGGCAGAGAGATCTGCCACGTTTATATCCATGAAGTTGTAGCTCAACTCGTCAAGGATATTGAATGGTGCATAATTTCTTCTAAAATATTCTCGGTTGCCGTCTTCATCCAGCGGACGGATGGAACGCGCCGTATTCAGGGCGTAGCTATAAGGGTTGATGTCGAAATTTCTGCTCACACGCCCGGTAATGGGGTCAAAGTCGCTGTTTCTTGTTCCCGGTACTTTTTGATCACGGTAACTGGCTGTTAGCTTCAGCCCAAACGTAAATTTTTCTGATATGAAATAAGTATTTCGTGCCGTGGCGGTGACTCTTTGCACCTTGTCGGCGATGGTCTGACCCTTGTCGTCCAAAAAACCAATGGAGTAATAACTATTCGATTTTTCATTGCCGGCGGTAAAACTTAGCGAATGCTGTTGCTGAAAAGCATAATCGTTGAAAAGCACATCGAACCAATCCGTATTGGCATTTTCATATTGATTCAAAAACTCTTCGTTGAGGCCTCCATAAGGGCCCCACTCCAGCTCATGATTGGCGATCTGCGTGTACATCTTGCCGATAGCTCCATAGTTTTGTGCCTGCACCGAAACGCCAATATCCAATGTGCCTTTATCCACCATTTCTCTATAAACGGACATTTCCTGAGCCGAATTCATCAGGTCAAATTGATTGTAGGTTGGACGGAGCTTAACGGAGTAGTTGCCACTGTAACTCACTCTCAACTCGCCACTGCGGCCTCTTTTGGTGGTGATGACGATAACGCCATTGGCAGCTCTGGCTCCATAGATGGCAGTCGCCGAAGCATCTTTAAGTATCTGAAAGGAAGCAATGTCATCGGGGTTGAGGCTGGCAACAGATGAGCTAGTGAGAGTGTTGGCATTTCCGCTGATGAGGTCATCGGTGTTGATGTTGGAGAGGTCTTCCAAAATCACCCCATCTACCACAATCAAAGGCTGATTGCTGCCATTGATAGATGCATTTCCTCTGATTCTTATTTTTGGTGCTGCCCCGAATGTGCCGGAGACATTATCTACCGTAACTCCGGCGGAGCGTCCTTCGAGCATTCGGCTAACGTCCGAGGCTCCCGCCAGACTGATATCATCCATCTTGAGACTCTCAGAAGCTCCTGTAAAAAGCTTGCGATCCACCTCCTGAAAACCCGTAACAACCACCTCTGTAAGCTCGGTGGCCGATTCTTTGAGTGTGACGTTGAGTGCTGAGAAATTATTGACGGGGATGGTTTGTGGCTCCATCCCGATCATGCTGAAGGTGAGCTTGACTCCCTTGCTTACGCGAACGGTGTAGTTGCCGTCAAAATCTGTGATTGTACCATCGGTAGTGTTGCCAACCTGCACAGTGACACCCGGAAGCGGCTCACCTGAAGGGTCTGTGACTCGGCCTTTGAGGATCGCATTGTCTTGAGCCGACCCCCTCACAGAAAACATTAATAAAACAACCGCTATTTGTATCCACCCCTTCATTCTCAGATGTTAGACAACCTGTGTGCCTACTCCTTATCGAATTCTAAGATGTACACCACACCAATTGATTCTGAAAAGTTTAAAACCAAAGAATCATATTCTTCTTGCGTTACAGTAAACTGCCCGCTACTGGTAACAGTCCCATCGGCCAGCCAATCATCAACTTTTGAGTCTGGGAACCCTGTTCCATCTTCCCCATAACTCAGCGTTAGGTTTGTAGCAGTAACCTCAAGTACATCAAAAGAATAGCCTAGTCCACCATATTCATCATCTTCAGCATCAAAATCGAGTTCATCTCCGTCGAGTTCCCATTCTCCCTCTTCTTCAAGATCGCTCGTTGATCCATCACTGAAAGCGACATCTTCCAAAATTCTTTCAAAAGTGAAATCAGATTTAAACTCAATCGTATATGCAGATTCACCAAAAATATCGTTCTCATTCTCATATTCTAAGTAAGTAAAACCGGATTGCTCAATCTCTCTTGCTACATCGTCTAACTCCCAAAGCCCAACTATCGGGTCTACCTTAGGTTCGTCATCCGAACATGAAACAGAAATTAGGATTATGGATAATGCTGCTAGAAGTTTGAGTGTGCCTTTCATCGTGATTTCTTTTAAGAAGTAAATATTTTTGCCCTTCACTTATTCGGATAGTGACAATCCTATTACCAAATTATCAACATAAAAGGTTAATCCCCTTATGTTTCTTTAAAAATAATGCCTGAAAATGTCCAAACCAATACTAAAAATAATAACCACAGAAGATGGATCACATAGTTTGCTGCGCGAGGATCTAAACGAAACGTATCACTCGTTTCATGGGGCCAGAGGGGAGTCTGAGTATGTATTTGTGAAAATGGGGCTGGAGTACCTGCTTCATGAGAAAGGGAAGACTGAGATTGAGGTTTTTGAAGTGGGGATGGGTACCGGGCTGAATGCGCTTCTGACTTTGATTTTTGCAAAAGCGGAAAACGTCAAAATCGGCTACCACACCATTGAGCCCATTCCTGTAACGCCGGAAATTTATGCTCAGCTCAACTATGGTACAGATGAGTACGCCAAAATATGCCTTCAAAAAATTCATAATGCAGCATGGGAAGTATCTGTAAAGCTGACCGATGAGTTTGAAATAGTCAAGTATAAAACCGGACTAGAAAATATCAACATCACCAAGAAGTTTGACATCATTTACTTTGACGCTTTTGCCCCATCTAAGCAGCCGGAAATGTGGGCGCTGACCAATATCCAAAAGTGTTTTGACTTGCTCAAGCCTGGTGGAATACTCACAACCTACTGCGCACAGGGACAATTTAAAAGAAATCTCAAAGCGGCAGGTTTTGAAATAGAAAGTCTGCCCGGAGCGATGGGCAAAAAAGAGATGGTCAGAGCTATTAAGCCCTGACTGGAATACCTTTTATCACGTACATTCATGGTGATGCCAAGCTGCTACCTGACGAATTTCATTTCGGGTGGACATACACGACTGCATAAAAAAACAACCTGATTATAAAACTCAACCTCTAAAGAATCCAGGGAGTAATTGCGAATCAAATCCAGATAAAGCTGTGATGACTGGTCGTAAGCGCCTTGATTATATAACCTATTGGCACTATCCAGTTTTTATGAACAATGGCAACAAGTATAGATTTGATTACGGAATCAAATCTATACCAATTCGCTATAGCGCAAAACTTTGTGCAGGTTTCATCAATCAGGAATGTTGTCTCTGATGGAAGACTCGTCCACCACTTGCTCTCTGGATGCAACCGCTGCTACATTGAAAAAACCAGCAACATTTACATTTGATTGAGACGGCTCAAAATTCGTCGGCACATCCGCCAGAGGCGTGGCAAACAAGGCACCAAAACCACCTGTCCTGTTGGTTTCCGTTATTACACGCGAGATAAAAAACCACGCTTCATTTGATACCGAGTGAATTTCAACGTAAGCTGTGTCTTCCAGGTCATACGCCGGCTCCAGACTAATATCTTGTGTTTCTTCCTCATCAAATGGGTTCATGAGATTTCTAATTGGCTGAATAAACTGTTTGTTGTCAAACTCAGTCCCGTCTGAAAAAGCTGCATCCCATGCTATGTTTATTTCATAGGGCTTGTTGAGATAAACACCGTTTTTATAGCTCTTGATCCAGTAAGTATCTCCTGAACCTTCTGGATCTAATGCCCAAAAATCCCCCCAGTAATAATCCTCCCCATCAGAGAAAATGTCTGCTTTGTTGAACTCAAAGGTGATACTATCTATGGCCGGAACTCTGTTGAGGGCTGTGGAAGATTCATATGTAATGCCCCCTTGCTCCACAGTCAGTATGAACTGATCTCCTATGGATCCTATAGAATCTCCAAGTACGTTAGGATCCCACTGATATTTTCCTGTCTCCGAAGAAAAAACAAAATCCATGGACACATCTTTGGTTTCATTAGTCAAAGTAACTGTAGCGTCCTCCACCACGGGTATAGGCCCATTATCCAGATATGGTCTGGTCATTTCAACAGAAATTTCCTGTATTTGCATTTCGTTGGTTACCCAGGCATTGATGTTGACAAAAGGGTCTATTTCGG
This sequence comes from Cyclobacteriaceae bacterium, assembly GCA_039944535.1. GTDB lineage: Bacteria > Bacteroidota > Bacteroidia > Cytophagales > Cyclobacteriaceae > JAMZMI01. The sequence continues at coordinate 25,295 of JBDUYP010000003.1, read as the reverse complement.
GTAGATCAGGATTGATTGCCTTGTCACAACTAACAAAGACTACAACAGAAACGAGTACGATGAATGTATGTCTAAACATTTTCATGTCTATTTAAAATTTAAAGTTGTAAGAAACTGCAGGAACCCATGTCCCTAAGATAGAGGTTTGTCTTGCCGAAGTGCCGGCCAGAGCTCCTTCTGTAACCCGTACATCCTCAGGGCTAAAATATATGGCAAATGGATTTTCTCGTCCATACAAATTGTAAACTGTAAAGACCCAATACGAATCCTTCATAAGGCCACCCCATCGATCTTTTCCATTTCGTCTGGTAGCTCCCGTTTGCAGTGTTGCTGAGACATCAAGCCTATGGTAATCGGGAATTCTACTATTGTGCCTATTCACAACAACAGGAATAGAAATTTCTCCCCATGTCTGCTTCTGAACGGGAAGTGTTGTTGGTGTTCCGGTTATATATGTGAAGTTGGTAGAAAATGACCACTTCCTGCTTAAGTCATAGTTGCCGGTAATCTTCAAATTGTGTGTTTGATCGAATCGAGTCGGATACCACGTATGGTCATTCACTCCATCCACCTTTAGTTCGGTTCTGGCCAAAGTATAACTCATCCACCCAGTGATTTTGCCTTTTGGTTTTTTTACAAAAAACTCCAGGCCATATGCTCTACCCACACCAGATATCAAGTCAGCCTCAAGTGTTGGGTTAATGAGCACCTCTGCTCCATCAATATATTCTACTTGATTGTGGTTGAACTTGTAATAGGTTTCGATAGAAGCTTCGATTTTGTTATCAAGAAAGTTCTTGAAAACCCCAAGAGCCACCTGATGACCTTTTTGAGGTTTCAGGTTATTGGTACTCGGCACCCAAACATCGGTTGGTAGAGTGGCAGCAGTATTGGAAATTAGATGAACGTATTGCACCATTCGCTGATAACTTCCTTTGACGGATGTCGATTGATTTAGCTGATAATTGAACCCAAATCTCGGCTCAAGATTGTTATAGCTCTTGATGTTTTCCAGTTTGTCTGCCTGAGTCTCACTCACAACAGTCCGTCTGGATCCCGCCGTAGTATCATTGAAGTGATACACTGTGCCGGCACCCAAGTAGGAAAAATTGGAAAAACGTAAACCATACTGCAAAGTCAGCTGGCTGGTCACGCGTTGTTCGTTACCCAAATAGAGAGATGTTTCCAGCCCTTTACGCGTATCCAGACTAAAGTCCTGGCGTTCGCCCGCACTTGAGCCCTCGACCTCAGCAGGCAGGAAACGATAAAGCAGTGCCTCTCCTCCGAAAGAAACTTCATTGTTTGTGTTTACAAACCAACTGAACTGCTGCTTAAAATTGTAGGCATAGACATCAGAATCCCAAATGAACTCATCATCGGCATTTTGTCCAAAATGAAACCCATAATCGTAATTACTCACCACCATAGTGGTGTTGGAAAACAACCTGTCAGAAAAAAGGTGATTCCACCTCAGTGTGGCTGTTTCATTTCCCCAACCAAAACCCTGACGTTCGTCAAAGGCAAAAACATCACGGCCGAAATAGCCGGATATATAAATCCGGTTCTTTTCATTGATATTATAGTTGGCCTTAGCTGTGAAATCATAAAAGTAGAGTCCCACTCCGTCTAAATCATTGGCCTTGAGAAAAGGTCTTGCCAACACATCTATGTATGACCGCCTTCCGGCTATGATGAAGGAAGCCTTCTCTTTTTTAATGGGTCCCTCGACTGCAAAACGACTGAAGATGGTACCGATACCACCATTGACCTCATAGTTTTTATTATTCCCCTCTTTCATTCTTACATCCAGAATAGATGCCAGACGACCACCGTACTGTGCAGGAACTCCTCCTTTATAAAGTTTCACATCTTTAACGGCATCTGGATTAAAAACTGAGAAAAAGCCAAACATGTGCGAACTGTTGTAAACAGGAGCCTCATCCAACAAAACAAGATTTTGCCCTACGCTACCTCCCCGCACATTAAAGCCGGAGGCGCCTTCTCCCACCGTAGCAACACCCGGCAGCAATTGAAGGCTTTTGATAACATCCACTTCTCCAAGAAATGCCGGGATCTTCTCGATGGTTTTCATATCCATTTCGTTGGTGCTCATCTCTACCTGAGACACGTTGGCGTCTGCTGCCCGTGCAGAAACCACCACAGCTTCGAGCTGCTCGCTGGCATCCTGCATTTCCACATCTATACGCTGATTAGAGGTGAGTGAAACGGTTTTTTCTATGGTCTCATAGCCCACATAGCTATATTTGACCGTATAATCGCCTGATGGTAAGGTGAGCGAGTAAAATCCGTAAACGTTGGTAATATTTCCGCTGGATATCTCTCGCACCAAAACTGTTGCGCCGATCAGCGTTTCGCCATTGGAGGCGTCTTTAACATAGCCACTCAAAGTGTACTTTTCTTGCCCAAAGGAACTCAATGCTCCTAACAACAAGAGGGCGGTAAATAGGTTTTTCATGTTAGTGGTGATACTGTCCTAATATTTTATTTTGAGCCTTGCCTGATTGACAACAGAGCTCTAACTGTTGGCCTCAGCAAACTGTTTTCGCTTTTGACCCCAATCAAAGACGGGAAAGAATCCGAATGGTTTTAAAAAAAATGACTTTTTCCTTTTCGCAACGATTTCTTAACCTGTATTAGGAAGAAAATAAAACACACTGTTACCCCTATTTGAGGGTTGAGAAATTTCTAAGATTAGCGATTTTGGAGCTCGCTGATGATCATCTCAGCATGCACGCGGGAGTTTTCTATGAACCATATATTGGTTTTCAGTCCTCCACATATCACACCTGCCAAAAATACATTTTTGACATTCGTCTCCATGGTTTTTGGGTTGTATTGCGGCGTTTTAAAATCATCATCTCCTATTTTGACCCCTACGCTACGCAAGAATGAAAAGTCTGGCTGATAGCCGGTCATGGCCAACACGAAATCATTCTTCAAAATGATTTTTCCGTCTGGAGTAGAGACATCTATTTCATCTTCCCTGATTTCTGCAATCTGTGATTTGAAATGCGCCGTGATAGAGCCTTCCTTAATCCTATTTTCGATATCCGGACGCACCCAGTACTTCACACGAGGGTTGATTTCCTCCTCGCGTATGATCATGGTCACGCTTTTGGCTCCTTTTCTGTAAGTCTCCAAAGCCACATCCACGGATGAGTTGGCCGCTCCCACCACCGCCACATCCATGGCATAATAGGGGTGGGGCTCATCATAGTAGTGTTTTACTTTGGGCAAATGTTCGCCGGGTACGTTCAGCAGATATGGCAGGTCATAAAAACCCGTGGCGATGATAATGGACTTGGCCTCATAGGTGGCCTTTGAGGTTTTCACCATGTGCGACCCTTCCTCACCATCAACACTTTCTACTGATTCATAAAGTTTCACGTTCAGCTTCCAGCTTTCGGCCACCCGGCGGTAGTATTCCAATGCCTCCGAGCGAACAGGCTTAGGGTTGTGAGAAATGAAAGGAACTTCTCCTATTTCTAACCTGTCAGAAGTGGAAAAGAACGTCATGTTCTTCGGGTAATTATATATGGAGTTGACCAGGCAGCCCTTGTCTATAATCACATGGCTCATGTCTGCTTTTTTCGCTTCAATGCCACACGCCAAGCCAATAGGGCCAGCACCAATAATCAATATGTCTACTTTCTCACTCATGGAAATCAAAAATTTTGTGTGGGGTGATGCAATAGTCAAGTCGCTCGTCGTGCGCTTCGGCAAACCCAAAATGGTCGAACAGCGGTGCTAAATTAACCCCTACTTTCAATAAGCTCTTGGGCATTTCGGATAAAAGCCTATCGTAAAAGCCCTTGCCATACCCCACTCTATTTCCCTTTTTGTCGGCAGCCAGAAGTGGAATTAAGATTGCGTAAAGTCTGGAAATATCGGCCGGAGCAGCATCTACGGGCTCAGGTATGTCAAACTTGTTTTCTTCAAACCGCACATCAGGAGTGTAAACAAAATGGCTCATGGTGTGATCCGAAAAGTTAGAGACCGACAGCATCACTTCTACGTTTTCTTCAGTGAGTCTTTTTATCAGACCCCATGAATCAAACTCATGATTGCGGCGGATCGGGAGGAAAATGTGACAGCTTTTCACCTTTCTGTCCATCAAAAAATCAAAAGCCAAATCTTCCAGAAGCTTGTTGCGTTCCTTCCAGATCGTTTCGCTCAATAGCCGGCGATTATAGAGCGTTCCCTTTCGGATTTTAGCTTTCGCATCGGACATTACAGGTCTCTGATTATCTGAAATTCAAATTTGAATGGATCAAATTTTCTCAAAAGCATTTTGATAAAGCCGGGATCGTTGAGGTAAAAATTCAGAAAATTGTCATGCCTTTCCTGCAGGTTTCCTTCCGGAAAAAGCCTCTCCCTGATCGCGTCAATCTGGCTCATGGCTATTTCGTTGCGGTCTTCGTCAGCCTTTTTTAGCCTCCTGGTGATATTATCCAGTGCCTTAAACGAGCTGACACTTTGAGCTCCCACAAACCCGTCCAATGAACCATCCACAGCCACAGCTTTTGCTTTGATTTTGTCAAACAATTCGGCTATTTGAGACCGCTCTTCTTCGAGATCATAATTGGCATCACTGTTACGGTTCAGATATTTTTCCTTCAGCTTATCGCTACTCTGGAAGAGATCCTTGCCCTTGAACTGCACTTTTTCGATTTTGCGCTGAACTGGCCTGGTTATCAGCATAGCGAAGTTTCTTGGCATCAGGGCAGGAAAATCTACCCGATAATGATCAAAAACGCCTTTGAGCTGAAGCCAATATGCCACCTCAGCTGGTCCGCCGATATAAGCCAGGTTTGGTAAAATGGTTTCCTGATAAAGGGGTCGAAGAATCACATTGGGACTAAACTTTTCAGGGCTTTCGTGTATCAGCTCTACCATCTCGTCACGAGAAAACCGGAGCTCAGTATTTCTCACTTTGAAGCCATCTCCATCCTTCACGATGCGCTCTCTCAGGCCTGTCTCCATGTAGAAGAAATTGATCTCTCTGGAAAAAGCCTGGCCAGCATACCCTAGTTCATTCAGCCTTGAGGATGATTCGCTTGTCAGCCTATGCGAATGATTATCTAACAACTCTGCCTCTATCGTCGGGGCGAACAGCTCTTTGAGTGTAGGGTTGTCCGCATCGATCACTACCAGTCCCTGATCGCCAAAAAGCTTATTTACATAATGCCGAGCCGAATCAGCCAGAGTGCCATAGTCGAGATAGGCTTTTTCAAATAATGATACGTCCTCATTGCCCAGCTGATGCATCACATCTATGATAGAGTGTGGCTTAAACCTCCCCACGGGCCCTGTCTGGTTGGTCTCCCAGGTCAGTCGCTTCCCGAAAAAATTGAAGTGATTGATTTCAGCAAGATCATGGTCTTCTGTGGCCATCCAGTAAACCGGCACAAAATGATATTCCGGATAAAGCTGCTTCAGCTTTTTACACGTGTTAATGACCGAAACAATTTTGTAAATAAAATAAAGTGGCCCAGTAAAGATATTGAGCTGGTGACCTGTGGTAACGGTGAAGGTTTTGGTGTTTTCAAGACTGTGGATATTAAAATCCACGGCATCTGTGACTCTCAGGTGTTGATATTGCTCCAGCAAAACCTGCGTGAGTTTCATGCGGTTCTCTTCAGAAAACCTTCGTTCTTCTACGAGTTTTTTGAAGTTTTTCGGCGAAGGGTATTCACCGTAAAATGGTTTAAGGGGATCTTTTTTATTTATATAATCAAGGAATAACGGCGAGAAACAGTCCGCATCCTCAAATGAAATTTTCTCCGATCGCATTATTTTTTTGATGGTTTTCCGTAAAGGTCAAAGGCGGTGGCATCTTCTATCTGCACCTGCACAAAATCACCGATGCGTAAGTAAGCGTCCTTTGCATCTATGATCACCTCATTGTCCACCTCGGGTGAATCAAACTCAGTGCGGCCGATGTACTTGCCTCCTTCTACTCTATCAATTAGTACTTTGAGTGTATGACCTATTTTGTTTTGATTGATTTCTTCAGAAATAGACTCCTGAAGTTCCATAACGCGTTCTGCTCGTTCTTGTTTAGTCTCATCGGGGACATTGTCTTCTAACTTGAAAGCATGCGTGTTTTCTTCATGGGAATATGGAAAAACTCCCAGACGTTCAAACCTCGACTTTTCAACAAAATTCAGCATTTGCTCAAAGTCATCTTCCGTCTCGCCGGCATGTCCTGCAATCATGGTCGTCCTGATGGCAATACCCGGCACTTTGGTTCTGATTTTATCCAGCAGAGCCTCTGTCTTGGCTCTGGTAGTGCCCCTTCGCATGATTTTGAGCATGTTGTCCGAAGCGTGCTGAAGCGGGATATCCAGATAATTGCAAATATTAGGTTTGGCTGCCATCACATCCAGAATGTCTTCCGGAAAACCCGTCGGAAAGGCGTAATGCAGCCTGATCCAGTCGAGTCCTTCCACGTCTGACAAGCGATCCAAAAGCTCTGCAAGGTTTCGTTTTTTATAAAGATCAAGTCCGTAATAAGTAGAGTCCTGAGCGATGAGCAAGATCTCTTTGGTACCATTAGAAACCAAAGACTTTGCTTCGGTGATGATATCCTCCATTGGTTTGGAAACGTGCTTTCCGCGCATCAGCGGGATGGCGCAAAAACTGCACGGACGGTCACATCCCTCTGCAATTTTCAGATAAGCATAGTGTCTTTCCGTTGTGGTGATTCGCTCACCGAGCAACTCATGTTTATAGTCTGCATTGAAACGCTTCAGCAGCAAAGGCAGCTCCATGGTACCGAACCATGCATCTACCTGAGGGATTTCCTGCATCAGATCTTCGCGGTACCTCTGAGAGAGGCATCCTGTCACATAGACCTTTTCTACAATCCCCTCATCCTTTGCATCGGCATATCTCAATATAGTGTCTATGGACTCCTGCTTGGCATTGTCTATAAACCCGCAAGTATTGATGATGACAATATTCGAATCGTCTTTCATGGATTCATGCGAAGCATCTATGCTATTGCCTTTGAGTTGCGTGAGCATCACTTCCGAATCGACAAGATTTTTCGAACACCCGAGGGTTACAATATTTACTTTATCCTTTTTTAAGCTTTTGGTTTTCACAGGCTGTTTTTATAAAACGCAAAGCTAATACAAATAACAAGGGATAATAAGTTCAACTCCAAAGGGTTAATATAACTTTGAGGCCTTGAAAATGAGAAAATTAGTATTCCTTCTTTTTGGTTTGGCACTGGCGTGCAACGAAATACGCGAATGCGATCTGGATCCGGATGTGGAATTCGCGATTGTTGGCTTTTTCAATAGTGCCGACTCTACAGAACGAGAGGTGGCTTTCAAGTCGTTTTCTACCAGCCTGAGCGATGGGGTTTCGACTATTGATACCGGAACATATTATCAGTTTTATCTGGATCCTACGAACGAAGAAATTACTTACTACTTCGAGACGGATAGTGACACCTACGACATGACCTTCACCTATGAGATCAATTCTGTAAATCTCTATTCTCTGGACTGTGGCGCTACTTTTAAATACGATAGCCTGCAAGCTTCGAGTAACAGTTTTGACTCCATTGCGGTTGTTGGTCCTATTTTGAATAAAAATATAACCTTGAATGTTGAGATATATTTTTAGTCTTTTACTGCTGAGCAGCTCTGTATGGGCTGTGGCACAATTGGGCTCCAGCATTCAGCAGGGTCTATCCAATGCTGGTTCCAATTCTGGTGGATCAAAACCGATCACCATGAAAGAGATGCGTCAGATCAGGAAAGGAGAGCCCAAAGACTGGAGCATAAAATATGTGAAAGTCAGTTATGATCTGATACCACCCGGCCGGATGGTATTGAAGCCAGATCAAAAAGGTCAGGAGCTGCAGGCTTCTATAGCCTTTTACAAATACTTCTTCATGGTAGAGGGTGGTTTTCAGGATTTCACCAGAAGCAAGTCAGACTACAATTACAACAGCTCGGGTACGTTTTTCCGATTTGGGCCTGAGATAAATCTACTTAAGATCAATGAGCATGGTGGCGCCATGACTTTTGGCCTTCGCTACGCTCAAAGCAACTTCAGCGACAAATTTGATTTTGTGAAAGCAACACCCGGTTATGGTGAAAACACCTTCTCTTACGAAAACCCAGATGCAAGGCTGATCTGGATGGAACTGGTCATGGGGCTAAACCTGCCTCTTTCGGACAATTTTCATATGGGCTACACCATCAGGTATAAGGTCTTCAGAAATGTAGATCGCATAGATGTACTCAAACCTTTCGACGTGCCTGGCTTTGGTCGCTATGAGAAGCGAACAGCCATGGGTTTCAGCTATTACATTGGCTGGGCCATTCCTCTGAAAAAGATGGAAGAAGTGCCGGCTGGTGTGCAATAGCAACCTAATCGGTACTTCTCCCAACGCGTTATCTCTTTATCACTCTAAATACCTGATTCCTCTGGCCCTCTTTTACGTTTATCATATATAGGCCATTTTCCAAGGACTCCAGATTGATGTCCTGATAAACATTTTCAGTTTCTACTTGTGGCAGCACCAACTTACCTTCAATCGAGTAAACACTGATGGTTCGGATAGCTTCATATCCAAACTGAACCTGCGCCCATCCAACAGTAGGATTAGGGAATACACTCGCTTTTAAAGGCTTCACAGCCAATTCAAGCTGGCACTCTGACAGGTGTACGTTGATAGTATCAGACTTGGAACAGCCATTCTTCGTGAATCCAACTGCCCAAATCTCAAGGTCTGTTTGGCTAAACCCACCCTTGCTGATGGTAATAGCGTAATCGTGTGACCCTGTGGACCAGACCACCGAATCGTACGCCGCGCTGATCTCCAATGATAACGTTTCATCCGGGCATAGCTCTGTATCTGCACCCAAGTCAATATCCGCAAGTTCTGCTGCCGGGGCAATCGTAAAATATTGATTCACAGAACAGCCAATGGCATCCGTAACCAGTACATTGTAAGTGCCACTTTGAAGGCCGCTTACCAAAGCTGTTGAATCTCCGGTGGACCACTGATAAGTGTAAGGAATCAACCCATTTGAGGCTGCTATGGCAATAGCTCCGTCGATTTCGCCAGGACACGAAATATCAGTTACGGTCGAATTCAATGTAAGATTTACAATTTCTTCAATTTCGAAATTGACCTGTTTCTCACAACCGTTTTCGTCAGAGACAGTGACGGTATAGCTTCCGCTAAAAAGTTTGTCCGACGCACTTGACTTTAGCCCATTGCTCCAGGCATAGCTGAGGGTTCCTGTGCCACCAGAGGCAATGATTTTGGCGGACCCGAGATTTCCACCACATGTTTCTCCTGATTTCACCACATCCACTTCTATGGCTTTTGGCTCGGTCAGCGCATAGCTGGCCGTTGAAACACAGCCGTTGGAGCCGGTCACCTCCACCGTGTAAACTCCGGCAGGCTTGTTTTGGATAAAATTGCTCGTGGAGCCTGTTGACCAGAGAATGGATTCATGCCCACCCTCTATCGTCAGCACTACCTGACCACTGGCTTCTCCTGCACAAACTATGTGATCTATGGCTGCCGTGATCTGAGGAGCATCTGTTTCGCTCACGCTAAACTCTTCCTCTACTACACAGCCGGATTGAGACGTCACTGTCACCGAGTACTGACCAGCTGAAAGTCCTGTTCGTTCTGAAGCAGTATTGCTATCGTTCCACAAGTACGCGTATGTCTCAGGGTTGGCCAAACCGAGTGAAATAGATCCTGTGCTTTCACCGCAAGATGCATTGGTTATGGTAGGGTCAAGGCTCACCGCTTGCTCTTCCTCGATTTCCAATAATGTGGCTGTAGAGCAGCCAAACCTATCAGTCACGGTCAATTCATATATGCCCGCAAACAGACCATCAATCGAATTGGAATTAATCTGATCAGAAACAAAACCCCACTCATAAGTAAATGGCTCAAACCCGCTAACAGCAGTCACATCTATAGATCCGGAATCATCTCCTTCACAGTTGATATGGGTAATTTCCACCTCGTCCAACACAGGCACACTTTGATTTGCAATTTTTACACTGATGTTTTCACGCTGTACGATCCCACAACCATTGGTTACATCTACAAAAACCTGATAATCACCTCCATTGTCAAAAATATGTTCCACGACAGGGTTTGAGGTGGTTTGCTGCGTGCCGTCTCCAAACGACCAAGCAAATGAAGCTCCCGAATTGACCGTGAAAGAAACAGGCGCACATCGGGCATACCCTACTTCAGGGTCTTTGCCACCAAGAGAAATGCTGATTTGGTTGGCGAGATTTCCGCCTACACTCACTGATGTGCTAACCGTGCTGCTGGCACCACAATCATTGGTAAGGGTGAGTGTTACATCATAGGTGCCCGCTTCGGCGTATGCGTATCTCACTACTGTTCGCTTTGTGCCATCAGGGCCTGTTCCCTGTTCGCTTGCTGTCATGCTTGTACCATCACCAAAGTTCCACATGTTTTCATACTCTCCCTCGAAAAAGAAGGTAATCGCATCGCCAGGACAGCCGGCACGATCCTCCTCGCCATCTACTCCAAACTCAATGTCAGAAATAGGAGCGGTGGCGCTCCCAGTTATGACATCATCAAGTGTAACTTCGGCACCACACACATTGGTAACTCTAACCGATACAGGTTGAGGGCCGCTCTGCGCTACTGCGTAGCTGATCTGACCTGATGCCGTGCTAAATGTGCTGTCTGCGATTGTCCAGAGATAATTATATGAATCTCTGGCCCCAATTACCGAAAGTGAAACTTCTTCATTGAGACATACTTCCGATGAACTGATCTCAAGGCCGAGATCTCCGTCAAAATTTTCATTGTTTGACACAGCAATTATCACACTGCTGGAATATTCATTTTGGCAATTGTCATAGGCATTGACGCTGACCGCATAATTGCCTTCTTGTACAAATGCATGATTGACGATTTCCTCCTCAGTGGTAATGGTTTGGCCATCACCAAAACTCCATTGGTATGAACTGAAACCACGTGTGGCAAAAATTTCTATCGGCTCAGAGGGACAAAACTGATCGTCGGAATAAGCAACCTCAAAAACTCTAGAGTCTGATTTTGCCTCTGTTGTTGCCAATACGGTCACTGATATCGTAGTGTCCTGCCCACAATAGTTGGTAGCCGTCACACCCACTGCATATTCACCCGCAACATCAAAAGTCGCAAAGACTTCTTCGCCAGAAACAAAAGGCTCTCCGTCCGCAATGGTCCAGAGGTAGCTGTCAACTCCTTCGGCTTGTAAAACAAAACTTACTTCATCTCCCGGGCACATCTCATAAGCTGAGGCACTGAGAGAGGCGAAAGCATCAAAAAAGCCTCCATCACTTCCAATGGTGATATTGGATGTGAATGTGGAATCTGATCCACAAGAATTGAATACTGAAAGAGCAACTTCATAGGTACCCAAATCATTTAGTTCGTACTCATATACCGGATCGGAAGTAGTGGCAGTAAATCCATCCACTGTCCAGCTATACCTGTTGAAACCATCGGGCCCCTGAAGTATGAATAATTCTCCGGGACAAACATTGTCTTTGGCGACCAGGTCAAATTCTTCTACAAACTCAATCTCATCGGTTACATTGACTTTGTCCGTTATTGACTGACTTGCCCCGCATGCGTTAAAGACTGTTACAGCCACATCATAAACTCCGAGATCATCGAAGCTATGCGAAAAACTAGATGTCTCAGTGGTGTCTTTCAATCCGTCACTGAATGTCCACACGTATTTTCCAAAGCCTGATTTGGATTGAAAAATCATTTCTTCTCCCGGACAAACTCCATCGATAAACTCAAGAAACAACCCTTCTATTTGCGCGATATCCTGTCCTACACTTACGGTTTTTGAGATCGTTTTGCTGTTGCCACAAGTGTTTTGAAAAGTGACATTCACTACATACGTGCCTGTATTCGCATATGCGAAAGATACTTCCTCTTTGAACTGGTAGAGTGCCGGATCGGAATCCACACCAAAATCCCATTCATAGCCACTGTAGCCTGAAGGAGCGGTGAAAATAAAGGCATCTCCCGGGCAATTCTCATCGGTATCAGCACTCAATGCCAGATCAGTGCTGAAAGGTGCATTTGACTGAATGGTCATCACATAATCCAGTGTGTGAGACTCTCCGCATAAGTTTTCGAAAGTTACACTCACCGGGTATTCGCCTACCTCGTCAAAGGCGTGTTTTGCAGATTGTTGATTTCCTTCCAGGATATTTTCATCCCCAAAATCCCACTGATAATTTTGATAGCCGACCGGAGCGGTAAAAGCTATTTCTTCTCCCGGGCAGACACTTTGGGGTGCAGCCAGTACTTCGAGATCATCCGGGAAACCGGATTGTGCAGATACCTCGTGGGTGAGGATAAGCGTAGTGTCATTTCCGCAGGTGTTGAAAAGTGTAACCGAAACATCAAAGATGCCTGCATCCGGATAGGTAAAGTTCACCTCCGAAATACTTGTCTCCACCGTCTGATTATCTACACCGAAAGCCCAAACATATCTATCAAATCCGAAGGAGGTGTTGAATCCAACAATTTCGCCCGGGCAAGTGACCGGCTTGTCAGAAGACAAACTAACAAATTCTGTAAAAGGAGCATCTGCTCGAACTTCCACAGTTTTGATAATAGTAGAATCGCTACCGCATGCATTGGTGACCTTGACGGCCACTTCATAAGTACCTTCTTCTGCGAATGCGTGAGAAATTGCAGCATCGCCGGACAGAGTGGTGTTATCTCCAAAACTCCAGTCGTAGGATTGAAAACCATCCGTAGCAAAGAGCACAACATTCTGCCCGGGACAGGCCGAAGAGCTACCGCTCAGATTGACCCTTTCTGTAAACGGAAGATCATCAGAGATTACGATTTCTTTTGACGCTGTAGCTGAGTTGCCACAACTGTTGTAAATCTTGACTTCATAGCTTGATGCTCCAATATTCTGAGCCTGAGAAGAAATGCTGGAATTTGAAGTGCTGTCTATGCGTGTTCCGTCCAATATCCAGACGTATGAGGCATAGCCTGATGGGGCGAAGAGTGTGATCTGCGATCCCGGACATGTGGCATCCTTATCAGCAGACAGCTCCAAGTCGGATGGTAGCTGCTGATTATCGTCAATCACAATCGTAGATGTGACCTCACGGGTGTTGCCACATGAATTGGCAACTGTCAACTTAACGGTGTATTCCCCTGCTGCATCAAAAACATGCTGAATATCATTTGCCGCAGTTTGCACTGCTGATGTGCCATCACCAAAATCCCACGTGTAACTTTCAAACTCATTACTGATATAAAAGTCAACATCGCCATGGGGACAGGCGGAAGCTGGGTGGGAAAAATCCACACCCCCATCAATAGGCTCTGCAGTCACTGAAACGAGCAAGTCTGATGTGATAACCGTGTCTGCTCCGCACGCGCTGTATATTTTCAGTTTTGTCTCGAAGGTTCCCTCATTTTCGTAAAAGTGCAGCGCCTCATTGACCGAAAGTGAGTCTTTGTCACTGCCATCGCCATAATCCCAAACGTACCAGGCATATCCGGCTGGTGCTGTGTAAGCATTGTAGCTTGCCGGGCAGATAGAATCTTTTTCAGCCTCCACGATCAAATCGTCAAGAAAGCTGTACTCTGTGGTGACAATGACCAATATGCTGATAGAAGTATCTGCCTGGCAGCTATTGGTAAACCTGACCTCAGCATAGTAGTCGCCCTCCTGCTGGTAGGTATGGGCAGCTTGAGCACTTTCTGCCTGAGTCACGTTTTGGCCATCACCAAAATCAAACTGATAAGAAAAATCTCCTTCATCTGCAGAAAATATCACCTCCTGATTGGGACAAACTATCGGATTATCTACCACTGCTTGCAGATCATCTGGCCATGATCCAACATTACTGAGACTCAACGTGGAGGTGGCCGTTCCAACACCACCACAAGTGTTGCTCACACTCAATGAAACGGTATATTCTCCGGCCTCTGCATAAGCATGATCTGGTGTCATCTGGTCTGATGTAGTGCCATCACCAAAGTCCCAAAGATATGATGCACCCTCTGTCAGGGTAAGAAATGAAATGGCCTCACCAGGGCAAACGCCCTCATCGTCAAATTGCATGTCCACCTCAGGACCTTCGCCCACTGCCACCGTCACATCTATTGACTTAGTCTGCTCACCACAAGCATCGAAAGATGCTATTAGGGTCACATTGTAGGTTCCTGTTTGGTTATAAGTTTTGGTGACCTCAAAACCTGATCCGGTAGTGCCATCGCCAAAATTCCAGCTATATGAGGTAGCTCCCTCCGATGCATAAAACAAAATATCCTCTCCCGGGCAAGCCACTTCTGGTGCCGCTCCGATGAGCTCAATGCCATCTACTTCTATGGCGGCATCATAAAAATCTATGAGCTCCCAGCCGGCAGTGAAGGCTGACATAGTCACGAAGTAAAAGTCCGCATCCACGTAGGTGTAGTTGACTACATCTTCATCTGTGATTTTGGTGCCATCGCCCATATTCCACTCTATATGGCCAATATTTGGGTCAGTAGAGGTGTTGGTAAATGTCACATCCAGAGGCGCACAACCACTATCTGTGCTAAGAGCAAAACTCACTTCCTGGGCCATGGCCGGAACTATAATCCAAAGCAAGGCCAATGTTGTTAATGTACTTTTCATATTGATCTTTTTCATCGGATTACCTTTTTAGAATTGCTAAACGTCCGGCATCCAACTCGTGCCCTTTACTGTTGATCGTATAGAGATATACTCCCTCGGCCAGATTGGAGACATCCAAGTATGTTTCCGACAAACCGGCTCTGACGTCATTCAGCGTTTTTGTTTGCATGAGCTGACCCGAAATGTCATAGAGGCTGATTTCCAACTGCTCAATGTCATGATCTATCATGGTAGATATTTTGACTGTGGTGAAAGTTGCAGCTGGCTGTGGTGACAGACTTACGTCGAACTGGTAGTCTGTTTGTGGTGCTTCCATTGGAGCGCCTATATCAACAAGGATTGGGGTTTCATTGCCCAGGCTATCCAAATCTACCAGGTTGAGATCTGCGCTGAATACAACAGTATCTGCGGCGATCACATCTGTATCATCAGTTTCATAAATCCTACCGCAATAATTCAAATATAAGCGCGATGATCCCCTAACATACTGATTACATTCGTCGCTAGCAAGCACACTATACGTCCCATAGCCATATGTAGAATACTTCCCTGTAGTGTTTGTCTCTACAAGCTTATATCCAACACGATATTTGTAAAGCCTGTAATCAAAGTATGAATAAGCTTTATAAAACCTATAAGTCAAATTGCCCGCATTGGTAGAGGCATTAGCATCATAAACCAGCCCCGGGCGTCTTCTACTTCCGCAGCGGTAAGCCGCTTTTGCTTTTATGGATATATTCGGCTCGGTCTTAGGTACTGAGACGGCATTAGAAAACGCTCTAACTCCTTTATACTCCACCACAAACTGATAGGCATAGCCGCCATAAGGTTTGAAGGACGTCTCAGTAGTCGCCCAAACATAATCATAAGAAGCTGACCAATAAAATTTCAAATCTGATGGATCAATGCCATTGGCATCTACAGTAGCCTGTAAGTTGCCTGCGCTACAGCTACTACCAGAGCTGGTATCGAGCGCTAGTGATACACTAGGCCCAGCGAGTGCTCTTAGCTTGGTTCCAGTAAACTCGCAGCTGCCATCCTTGTTTCTGATTATCAGCTCGTAGATTCCCGTTTCGTTGAGCTGGAT
Source organism: Cyclobacteriaceae bacterium (assembly GCA_039944535.1). Lineage (GTDB taxonomy): Bacteria > Bacteroidota > Bacteroidia > Cytophagales > Cyclobacteriaceae > JAMZMI01. The sequence goes on along the minus strand of JBDUYP010000003.1, from coordinate 9,500 downwards.
TTTACTATCCGAGCTTATCTCTGCGCCATCTTTCAACCAAGAATAATCAACATCACTTGTACTGTGATTGTAATATGACTTGACCCATGTGCCAGTAAAGGTTACGTATTGCGTCGCTCCATCTACGCTTTCTGTAGATAATGCACTTCCATTGATGTTGGCAATTCGCGACTCATAGGCATGCGTTGCATTGATATACACATAGTCCGTATAGCGGCTCTGACATGATTTGGACGCTATAGCCACCCTCCAACGGTAACCAGGGTTCACCTCGAAAGAAGTTGCTGTACTCCAGTTTCCGTACCATCTCCAGCTGCGGTAGCGCACGTAATAATATTGAAGCCTGAATAGTTCTCCATTTTTATGTTCAACTTCTATAGTGGCAGTTTTGCCACAACTATTGCGAGTAGCCTCACCTAGGATACGGCCTGAAATTGCATAGCTTCTCACGGTGATGGAATTGGAAATACCTGGACATCCCGAGCTATTGGTGACCTCTAATCTATAATCTCCCTCTGTGCTGGCTGTGTAATTTGCCTGCGTCGCATTGGGTATGCGATAACCGTCCTTATACCACTGATAGGACTGGGCCGGGTCTCCAGATATACCGGACATGTACAGTCTGATATTTCCGACTTCCTCATCACATACTATAAGATTGTCCCTACTGGCAATCACCGGCGTGGATGGATATCCAATGTCTATATACACTGTGTCTCTGCTAGAGCAGCCGCTGATTTTATTGGTGGTCTCTATGACGTGAGTCATTGCGGTTTTTGATGATACGACAACACCGGATTTTAGGAATGTTGGGTTTACAAACTGTACCGGACGGTCACCAAGGGCCAGAACTCCTGTACCTGTATTTCTATAACGGGATCTATCCAGGACCCTTCCTGACGTAAAGTCGCTTTCAAAGTCATAATACAGTGAAAGACCATCCCCATTCTGTTTTGCGTCGAAATCATCTTTATTAGCCTTGATCTCATCCTGAGTTAGTGCTCTGCTCCAGACTCTTACCTCATCAATGCCTGCATTAGCAAATGACTCATATTCATGATAAATACGTTTTTGAGTTCGTACCTCCCACCTTCGGGTTCGGTAGTTGTAGCGCCTTGTCCTTGTTACAGTTTCAGGAAACTTCCATCCACCAATTATCAGCTGTGAGCTAGGTATATTAAACATGGAACCTGTTACTGTCGCCGATCCAACCAGCTCACCATCTATGTACATGCGGTGTTCATTGTTGGCAAAGGTTACCGCCACATGATGCCACTCATTGTCAAGCACGCGGTTACTCACTATTCTATTCCTATACTGATCAAAAGGTCTCCAGATCAGGTGTGCCTTGTTCGGATCCTCATTGTCAAGGGCAATGATACTACTGGTGTAGCGGGTGCTGTACTGACGTGAAGAAACAACACCATACGCCCCACGATAACCACTATCCTGGGTGGTGCCATGCCACTGCACCCACATTTCGATAGTCCCGGATGAGGCTCCCGACAGACCAGCTGAAGTTCTCGCTATTATTGGGTTACGACTGCCTGACAATACGCCAGCACGGCTGTTTTCATTTCCGATATTCGTGAGTAAGTTGAAGGTGTATTTCGCAGTATCTATGGCTTTCTCTGGTCTGTTCTCGAAAAGCGCATTTTCGCCTACAGTGCCGTGGTGATTATACCCGCTCTTATCTCTTACAATGCCTGCCGCCACATTTTCAAAATCGTAGAGAAGAATCAAATTGCTGAAAGAAGAATCCAATCTTACATCTTTCAATCTTTGGATTTCGACAAGGTTTCTTTCTTCCGTCCAGATTCGTACCTCATCAATAGCTCCTACAAACTGCTGCTGAGTGCCGCCCAGACTACCGATATAAAGTGGAGAAGAATTACTCAGGCTATCGGTCAGGTTGTTCACTTCAATATTGTGATTTTGAATGGTGCCATCTATTATGACAGACGGAGACTGAAAACCATCGAAACCGAATGCCAGGTGATGCCATTCGCCCATACTCAGAGCTGCGTTAGTAGTTTTTCCAGAGACGGCCGACCCACTTGTGTTATGAGTCAGGTTGTATCCGATTTCTCCATCTTCAAAGAAAAGCTCATAGCCGCGCCCTCCATCGGACATTTTGGAAATCAAAGATGCTCTGGATGTGGAAGCTGGCTTAAACCAAAGCTCAATGGTAAAGGCGCTATTGCTGCTCAAATTGAGCTCTTGGGTAGTCGGTGTGGAAACGGATGTGGAAGAAAATACTAGTGCCGATCCCATGGTGTTTACAACCGGCATAAGGTTAACATCATCACCTTCACACTGAGTAGCTGTGCTGGTAATGATTTCAAAGTCTGTTCCACCTTCCCCACTCAAAATAGTGACGGTAGCAGTCTGCTCCGAAGTGTTGCCTCCTGCATCAGTAGCGGTCACCACTACTTCATTTTGGCCCTCATTGTCGCAGCTAAATTCATATGAGGAAAGTGAGAAAGTAAGACACTCCTCGGATTCTGCTACCAGATCGGCAGAAGTGATCGTCACGTTTCCGTTTTCATCTAAATCAAAAGACTTGTTCGCGGTAGTAAAAATCGGATCAGTATTGTCTACTACTGTTATTATTGCTTCTCCTGAAACGGATGTGCCGCTAGTATTTGCAACAGTCAGTAAAACCGTATTCTCGCCTAGATTGGTACAATCAAATGTGGTTTTGTCCAATGACAAAACAGGATCGCCGCATCCTGAAACAGAACCATTGTCAACCTGTTCGGGTGTGATAGTGGCCGTTCCGGTTTCGTCCAGTGATACGGTTATATTTTGTGTGGTCACCTGAGGGTTTGCCAGACTAAATACTGTCACGATTGCCGTACTCATGGAGATATTACCAGCATCGTCTTCAATGATAAGTTGAATCTCATTTTCACCAATATGGGAACAATCAAAGTCGGATTGACTCAGGCTGATATTGGCGATGGCACAGTTATCTGATGAGCCATTTTCGATTTGAGCCACAGTAATTGAGCCAGCACCTTCTGGGCTCAGCTCGATGCTTATGTTTTGCGAAACCGCAATAGGCGGCACATTATCGACAACAGTTACAGTAGCGGAAGCTGTGCTTGTATTTCCATTGACATCAGTGACTGTGAGGGTAACATCGTTAGCGCCAAGATGAGCACACGTAAATGACGAGATGTCAATGGACGTGTCACTTACTGCGCAGTTATCAGATGAACCATTATCAATCTGATCAGCGTCGAAGTTGGCCATTCCATTTTCATCCAGTGAAACAGTCAGGTTTTTGGCAACTGCCATAGGGGCTTTATCATCTACTACGGTCACCGTAGCGGTTGCCGTACTTTGATTACCTGCAAGGTCCGTTACCTTTAGCACAACCGCGTTCTCACCAATATTATCGCAAGAAAAGCTGGCAACATCCAGACTCATAGCTCCCATCGAGCAGTTGTCATTAGACCCATCATTGATCTCATTAGTGCCTATATATGCCATTCCTGTCTGATCCAGATAGACAGTCAGGTCTTTTGCGATTGCAACAGGTGCTAAATCATCAACCACGGTAACAACAGCAGGGGCTGAGCTGGAAAATCCATTTAAATCTGTTACCGTAAGTGTGACCACATTCGTACCGATGTTGCCACACGTAAAAGTAGTTTTGCTCAAAGACATATCAGCAATACCGCAATTGTCAGCGGAACCAGCATCTACATCAGCGGGCGTTATAGAAACAATGCCAGTGGCATCTAAGGAGACAGTGATGTCCTGAGTGGCTACTGTAGGTGACGTATTATCATTAACTATCACAGTAGTTTCCACTGTGGTAGAATTGCCACTTTCATCCGTTGTAGTAAGCATGACTGTATTACTACCTATTTCGGCACAAGTGAAGCTGCTGATATCTGCACTTAAGCTGGCCACTCCGCAGTTGTCTGAGGAGCCATTGTCTATATCCTCCGCCGTAAAGTTTGCAACTCCGTTTGCGTCTAATGAAATATTAATTGCTTTAGCTTTAGCTATAGGAGCAATGTTGTCTGTTACTGTTACTGAAGCAGTAGCCATGCTTTGATTTCCGCTAGCATCTGTTACCGTGAGTGTAACAAGATTGGCTCCCAAATTAACGCACGTAAAATTAGTGACACTGACCACACGACTACTGATTGTACAGTTGTCAGTAGAACCATTGTCTATATCGGCAGCAGTAATGGATGCAAACCCATTTTGATCAAGAGAAATGGTGGCATCCTGAGCTCTGGCAGTCGGCACGTTGTTGTCCAGCACAGTAACTGAGGCTGTTGCCGTTTTTTGATTGCCATTGACATCAGTCACTGTAAGGGTTACGGCATTTGTCCCCAAATCTGTACAGTCAAAACCAGTTTGGCTCAATTCCACGGTCGAAATTCCACAGTTATCCGAAGAGCCATTGTCTATATCTGCGACATCAATGCTTGCCGCACCACTTTCATCAAGAGAAATCGTCACATTTTTTATAGGTACTATCGGAAGGGTGGCATCAGTAACTGTAACTGTAGCTGAGGCTGTAGCTGAATTTCCATTCACATCTGTAACAGTCAGATTAACCAAGCTGGAACCAACGTCCTCACAGGTGAAGCTGGTTTTATCCAGGCCTATACCAGCTATAGCGCAATTGTCGATTGAGGCATTGTCAATCTGTGAAGCCGTAATAGAGGCGGTTCCATCAGTATTCAGAGTAACATTAATATCCCTGGTACTTACCACTGGTGCAATGTTGTCTTCTACAGTAACCGTTACTGTAGTGGTGCTTTCATTGCCGCTTCCGTCCCTAACTAACATTTCAACCGTATTAGCCCCAACATCTGCACAAGTGAAGTTAGAATTGCTTAAAACCACTGTAGAAACACCACAGTTGTCATTTGACCCGTTGTTAACTTCCGTCTGGTTGATGTTGGCGTTTCCGAACTCATCAAGGCTGACAATGATATCCTGCCCAAGAGGAATAGGTGGTGTATTGTCTTCTACCAAGACATAAGCAACAGCTGTATTGGCATTTCCATTCACATCTGTGACTGTCAGGTTTACCAAATTAGATCCCAGGTCAGAGCAGGTAAAGCTTGACTGATCCACACTAAAACTTGCTATTTCGCAATTGTCAAATGAGCCGGCATTGAGGTCAGTTGCTGCAATGGATACCGATCCTGCCTCATCAAGTTCTACGGTAATATTTTGTGTAAGCACCGTTGGGGGTATAGCATCAACAACCGTAACTGTGGCAGTCGCAGAGGTTTGATTTCCACTTCCATCAGTAGCAGTAAACGTTACCAGGTTAGCCCCTACATCGGTACAAGTAAAACTGCTTATGTCAACAGCGATATTTTGAATCATGCAATTGTCAAAGGAACCATTGTCTATTTGTTCCGCTGTGATTGCAGCGCTACCGGTGGCATCCAATTCTTCTGTAATATTCTGAGTCAATACCGAAGGAGGCAAATCATCCACAACTGTCACGATTGCTGTGGTACTGCTCTCGTTACCGCTTCGGTCTCGGGCGGTAAAGTTGACTATATTGTTGCCAAGGTCGGCGCATGTAAATGCTGTTTTGTCCAAAAACAAATCAGGTATTCCACAATTGTCGTTGGAACCATTGTCTAATTCTGATGGTGTAATAATTGCACTGCCATTCTCGTCCAAACCTATCGTAATATCCTGCACAACAGCAACAGGTAGGACATCTTCCAACACTGTAACCGTAGCAATTGACTGGCTCACATTTCCATTGATGTCAGTTACTGTCAATACAACTGAATTAGGCCCTGCATGCGTACATGTGAAACTGCTTTGGTCAATGCTGATATCTGCTACGCCACAGTTGTCAAAGGAGCCATTGTCGATATCATTCGCTGTGATGGTGGCTGTCCCGGATGGGTCAAGTGATACGGTGAGGTCTTGTGCGATGGCAACAGGGTCAGTTTGATCATTTAGTCCGATACTGAACTCTGAAGCGCTGAAACAACCTGTTATGTTATTGGTAAATTTAACCGTATAGGTACCTTGACCAACGGCGGATAGAATAGCTCCACTGCCTGCGGCAGCTCCACTTGTTCCCGATCCAGTAAACCATTCAAAACTATAATTTGCTGCGCTTTGAGAAGAACCATCCTCCTCAACACCGAGGCTTACATCAATAGCGCCATCCGTGCCTCCGCAATCTGTAACATCCGAAACGGACACATTGGCTGAATTAATAGACGGAAGCTGGGTGTTTTCAAGAATAGTCGTTTGTTGAATAGTGCTACACAAGGTCGCATTATTAATAACTTCTATGGTATAGGTGCCTTCTTCAAGATCTGTCTTGATAATACCTGTTGATCCGATTGATACTTCATTTACGATAGGAGTAGTAGCTGTACCTATGCCGTTATATAATTTAAATGTATAATCAGAAGGTTCGTTGGATGAGCTAGCCATAACAGTGATCTCTCCGTTTCCATTTACACAAAATCTATCCGGTTGATTAGAAACAGACAGCACTGGAACATCCGTAAAATCATCCATAACTACGAATAACTCAGGATCAGAAGTACAACCTGTTGATGATTCGGTAACTACCAAATAGTAATTTCCAGCACTAAGGTTGGTGATGGAAGAGGTGCTGCCCGCAGGAGTTCCTCCGGGCGAATTTAAAAACCACTGAAAGTCGAAACTAGAAGAGGGAGCAGGTATTCCATCCTTAAAAATAGCGTCATTGGCATCCAAAGACCCACTTGGTATTCCTCCGCAGTTTGTGTTGTCCACTACCATATCTGCGGAAAAGTCGATTACAGGACTGGTGGGGCCATAAAAATCCCAGTCTCCAGATGTCAGACCTGAAAATGTATTTTCGCCAAGATCAGTCAATGCACTTGATGGAATGATCACCGAAACACCTTCACTACAATCAACTAAACCATTAACTCCTAAAGTAACCACTGCGCCCGAGATAGAAACCTGAGGGTCGAGAACATCCAATGTGGTAATAAGGGTATTGTTCGACGCAAGTCTGAATTCGATATTACCTGTTCCCTTTTTCATATCCTCATCAAAAGTCAATTGGAAAGTAGATGATGTGGTAGGGACGTCAAATGCCTCATCTGCTGGGCTCAGAGAAACCAATGTAGGAGGGATAGCATCGGCGGTAATAATGGTAAATGTCTGGCCGATGGCCAGGCCACCATCAATCATAGTTTTTGGCTCATTGATCCCAAAGTTAGGATTGAGCCCAGGCTGGGAAATATTGAAAGTGTTGCCCACCCCAGCCATGGCATCTATATCGGCCGAAACGTAAAAATAGATTAGGTCTCCATCATTGTATGTATTGTCGAACAACCAACCCGTACTGTTTGCCGGAACAGGGGCACCCGGTTCGTAGCTCGAACTGCCCACTACCGATGCTGACCCAAAATCGTCAATTGTATTCTGCAATAAGGTAAACCCTGAAGCAGTAAAATCGGCACTGGAAAAACTGCCTCCTAAGCCGAAAAAGAAACCTTGGGTGGAAACGCTTCCGCCAGTTACGGCCATGGTAAACTTGTAAACCAAATTATCAGAACTGCTCTGAAACAAATTGGCATCAGCCAAAGGAACAGTAGTAAGCGTGACTTCAGGAGGTAAGGCCTCAGTAGTAAATGCACTGGCAATAACCTCAGAATAATCGGACGGGCTATTGTATGCTACCCAATAAATGTGATAATTGGCCTCAGGGTCAAAAGGACTGTCATTCGCACCATTGTCTCCTCCAATTTCGAAATTGCCGGCAGAGGATACTCCGTTGTAGTTGCCGTAATTGTAAGCCTGGTTGTTCTCATCATCATGTCCAATCAATATTTGCGCAGCGGACGGTGCTGTAGCAGACTGAGTCACTACATAATAGAGATTTGCCGACCCGTCCAACTTAATATCAACGGTAATTTCCGTTGACGCTGGGGTGATAGTCAAATCATAAAGATTGATTTCCGGCGCTGTATCGATGTTTAGTGCGGGGAAAGTTCTTGTAGCTCCATTGACCGTTCCATTGTTTAACCCTGCTAAATCGGTCAGCAGGGTGCCAGCATCCGAAAAATTGTAATAAGCGACCAAATTAGCTTCATTGCCGGTGAGCTCATTGTTCATGTTGGCAATCAGGTCAGATTCAGTTCTGGCCACATTCCAGATTCTCACTTCATCAATTTGACCATCCATTAAATTCGTTGAAGTATTTATCGCTCCAATTTGAACTGGAGAAGAAGTGTTCTCCATAGCGGTGTAGGTTCCGCTAGAACTTGGTGAATTAGGGATTTCAACTCCATCCACATATAATCTGATCCCTGCTGCTGTAGCGCTACCATCATAGGAGAACGCCAAATGATACCACTGATCGGTAACGAATGTAAATGTGTTGTTTTCACCGAATAAAAACCCAGAACTTGAATTATCCACCAAGGCAACTGAAAGTCGCCCTCCACCACTCAATGTCATGTGCCACTCGTTAGATCCGGTACGTTTCGACACAATCGATTTAGAGGTTACATTGTCAAATTTGGCCCATGCCTCCACTGAAAACGGTGAATCTGTGCTCCCATTTCCAAAACTCAATTCATCTGCATCAGGAATATTGACATAATCGTTCGATCCATCGAAATCAAATGCGTAATTCGGTTCTACATAAAACGATACAGTTTCAGAATAAACGCTCTGAAACGCTCCTTTCGCAAATCGAATGCGGAGGTGAAGCTCCTGATTTTTGTAAGCTGATAAGTCCTGAGAAACTATCTCCGTACTGCCAGTTGGTGAGCTCACGGCAACATCTGTAAGAATTGGAGTACTGAAGTCGCTATCATCATCTAAGTCAAAGGTTAAACCGGTAGCATTTGCAATGGCTTCCCAGTTCATTGTGAAGCCATTCACAGTTACGTTGGTGGCTTCATTGAGAATAGGAGCCATGGCTCCTGAAGCCGTCCATTCCGTGCCAGCCATATTGGTTAAGGTTCCGTCCAAACCATTCCCGGTTAGGTCGGGAAGCACAGTTCCTGAAGTTTCGTCAAAACGATAGTATGCAACCAAACCTTGTTCATTACCGGTGACGGCTGCAAACTGATTGGTTTGTATTTCACCGATGGTTCGCTCGTCATCCCATATCCTAACTTCATCTATTGACCCTTCTAAACTAAATGCTGTTCCACTTCTACTTCCAATTACTAGTGGACTCGCAGAAAAGGCTGGAACACCTAAGGCATTAGAACTAGTTTCATCTACTCCGTCGATATAAATAACGCCGTTGTTAGCACCTCTATAAACAATAGCAACATGATGCCAGTTGCCGTCATTAAAGCCAGCATTACTCCTCATTATGCCATTTGCGTTTAATACAATTTCACCACTCGAAGATTGTTGCACCGAATATTCTGAGTTGGACGAGCCTTTTTCAATAATTATCTGAGTTGCAACTGCATTAGTATTCATCCAATATTCAATGGTAAAATCACCGGAAGGTTCCAGTAAAG
>JBDUYP010000002.1:0-35259 GCA_039944535.1 Cyclobacteriaceae bacterium | reverse complement strand
ACCAAGTCATCAGGCAGTCGTGTTTGGGCTGGAGCATAGGCACCAGAATAATCCCACGTTACCCAATCATATTGTGTGTCTACATTCTGATCTCCCCAGCCATCGCCAAAACGCCAATAACCACTACCATCTGCTGTCCCTGCAGCTGTAAGCGTAAACACAGGAGTCGCATCTTCATTTAAATATATGTTTACTTCCGCTCCGTTTTTGGTAAATCTGAACGTATTCCACTCTGTAGCATCAAAGCCCCAGTCGCCTTTGTCTGCTACTATGCCATCTCCACCCTTGTCTATATCGTAGGTACCATCGTTTAGCACTTTGATAGCAAACCTCGTAGAGGTGGTACTTCGGAAATCCATGTCAAACAATAAGCCTTTATTGTCTGAATCAATAGTTCTGGCTTTTAGTACCACAGTAACGGCATCTGCTTCTGTTGCCTGTTTAAACTGGATGTTATCCTTATCTGCTGTAGGATCCGTTTTGATAGATAACAGGTTATTACTTGCATCATCAGGGTCTGAAATTGTACTGTAAGCGAATGTCCCCGCTCCATTGGATTCGCTAAACGCGGGATCAAACGCTGTTGGGTTCACATCAGCATCATACACTGTCCAGCTCTGTGCATACATTATAGAGCTCAATAGCATGAAAAATATTATTGAATATAACTTATTCATATTGTGAATATTTTAGAATTTATAAAAAGATGGCTTTGTCTAACCTATCAGAATATTCGATCATGTTATCCATTGTATCCATCTACTTAAATCGGAATTTGCCCCCTCGGTCGGGGGCACTTTCCATGGTTTTAGCTTAGTTCATTTTTATACTTGAAGCCCGTTCTATTGAAGCCATTTCGTATCACCAATGCTTTCATCAATCAGTGTCTGATTTGTGACGCTAAAGTCTCCGTTAGCAGCATCCACGAATCCTGGATCAGCTTCAGTCGCATCAGCAGCGCCCGGGTCAGTAATTCCTCCTTCCCAAAGACCTATAACGGCGTGATAATAATTATCTCTATAATCAGTAGTCACCTCCTCTGAAATATCTCCCGCACGAGACCAGTTACCATAGATGGTTCCATTGGATTCTAACCCGGTTTCCACGAAGAGACATTTACTCACCTCAAGAGACTCACCTCCTCCAGACATTCTGAAAAAGCCTCTATTATTACTATTGTCAGCAATACATACTTGATAAAAAGTACAGTTTCTAAATACAACCTCAGCAGGTACCTGCATACGAAGTAGTGTTCTTACTCCATTGGATATGGTGGTGTTTTCCACAGTCAAGGATCCCACATTTCCTCCTCGGAAATCAAAGCCATCTCCTCCTCCACCAGGGATATCGTGGATGTAGGTATTAGTGATGGTAATATCACCATATGTACCTCCACTATTACTATAGATGATATTATTAGAGTAACCACTAATCTCGCAACCTTCAATATTGAGAGCTCCGAGATCACATGCTCCCGCCGAAGCGTTAAAAAACTGACCGTAGCTGTCGTTACCCTGCATATTGAGGTACTTTAGCGTTAGAGTACCTACAACAGTAGCACAGGTAAACTGACCATCGATAACCGGCATGTCATATGATTTTTGCCCTTCGATTGTTATCGACTTGGTTATTTCCTTAGACCCTAATATATAATTACCAGCAGCAAGAATTAGTACATCTCCATCTGCCGCCGCATCGATCACCGCTCCCAGGTCATCAAGTGCAGACACATTGGATTGCTTCAATGTAGAGAATGTAACAGTTCCGCGTTTGCTTGAATTATTATAAATGGTCACAGTGTAGTCTGTCGCTCCATCTAAACCTTCGATAGTGGCCTCCCCAGCTGCGCTTTCAGCGCTTGAAATCTGCACGAGCTTATTTCCAGGGACAATCAAGAAATGTGTGACTGCCGAACCAGGAGTCCACTGTACGGTGGCATAAGTATCCTGCACATTTGGCCCATCAATAGGCATAAAAATCTGTTCAGGATCCGTTTTGATCGCAACAGTTGCCCAATTGGATTCATTCTGTCCTTCTGTCAGTGCCTTAATACGAGCTGAATAAAGGGTTTCTCCGCTGAAAGTCTCAGTATAGGTTAACGTTCCAGATGTAGGAATATCGTCGATTACGGCAGTACTAACTGGATCTCCCGAAAAGCGTAAACTATCACTGAAGAACTCTATCACATACTGACTTACCACAGGATCTGCTGTCCAGCTGAGTTCGATATCGACTTGATTTCTTACACGTGCTGTTAGCCCTACAGGAGCAAATGCCCTATCGGTTTTCAATTCCTCAATTACTGGATCAATGTCATCTTCACAAGCCATAGGCATCAACATGACAAGACCCAACATTGCTACTATATATTTTCTGATATTATTTTGCATCTTCATCAAATTTTAGTTCAACAGGTCACTGGTTAACTGGCCATTACTACCATCGATGAACACCTGCCAAATAGGCCAGAATTGATTTTCATCAGGATTACCTACATAAAGACTTTCAATCTTTTCATCATCTAACTGATCAGCTTGAGCCCAACTTATGTTGTCTGAATAATCGGTTGATACATCGTCAAATTCGCCACGCTCTAACCCATAGAATTCGAGTGTCTCATTATCATCTGCCAATCGATAATATAGAGTAGCAGGAACCTGAGCATAGTCGCCCGTTCCGCTACGTAGATCATACATTTTCTGCTTGGCCTCAGCTAGTTTTGCACTCAGAAGATTCCATCTAATCAATGCCTGCTTACGCTGCATTTCCCCGCATAGCTCAAGTTTATGCTCTTCTACAATTGCATCAAATACTGCCGTACCCGAAAGACCATTTAAGTAGGCATCAACCTTCGCCGGCCAATCCGCAGGAGCAAATGCTCGCTCACGTATCTCTTTAAGATATGGCTTGGCAGCATCTGCACCTTCAATCTCATAAGCCGCCTCAGCCGCCATAAGTAGAATCTCAGCATAGCGCATGTACATGAAATTAGTACCATCGTCATTACTAGCTGTTACACGAACATTTTTCCACTCATACCGATACTTTCCAAACATCCACTCATCAAACCCGGTAGGCTCTTGCTCGGCGATTTCTTCACTAGGACTTACATCTTTCCATCTGTATGGCACACAAGTAACATCCCTACGAGTGTCATTTGCATCAAAATCATAGAAAACAAATGGAAGAGGTCCGCCCTGTCCTCCACGCGCTTGACCTGTATATTTATCTTTACTCATATGACGAACAGCAAAAGTGAAAAGCCACCTTCCTCGACCGGAGGCAAAAGGAAGCTCCCACAAGGACTCCCCGCCAGCAGTAACATCATCCTCATTGAACTTTCTCCACAGAGATTCAAATGAAGTTTCGAGATGTGCTGTTCCACTTTCGATAACATCTTTGCACTCCTTTAGCGCAATAGCATACATATCAGCTCTTGCTAGCTCTGGGTCATTACTCAATCTAACTCCATCAGCATATTGAGAATAGCCACCTGCTACCAGGGCTATTCTAGCACGTAAGCCTTTGACGAAGGCCTTATTGACTCTTTCAACAGAGCTAGTTTCGGCTGTTTCATTTGGCCATGGAACTAAAGTGGCAGCCTCCGCTAGGTCAGCAAGCAGTTGCTTGTAGATCACATCACGACTCGTACGCGGTAAGTAAAGTGTTTCTGCCGTGGTTGGTTCAAAATTAGCAGGAACATCACCCCATGCTTTTGTCAAATCAGCAAAATAAATTGCTCGAAGCGTCAATGCTTCTCCTAGCAAATGAGCCATATCAGGTTTATTCTCAACATCGCCATATGCACGCAAACCTCGGACACACTGATTTGCTCTTTCTATACCTCTGTACATCATTGCCCAGGCATTGTTTGAGGTATTCATCTGATCGTTATTCGGCAATGCGCTGTATTTCACCAAATCGTAGTTATCATCCGCATTGTTCGAACTGTTGTTCCACTCGATATCGGTATTCATACCATACCACGGTAAAAATCTACCCCGATATGAATTGGTCTGTCCAAATGGTTCTTTTATACCATCCACTGCCCCTTTGGCCAAAATATAGACTGAAAATATCTTGGATTCGTCAAGGGTAGATTTAGCAGGTGCTTCTAGGAATTCATCACATGAAGTAATGCCACTTAAAATTGCCGCACCCATCAATGTTATATAGATTATCTTTTTCATTTTCTAGTTCGGTTAATTTTAAAATGTAAGGTTCATACCAACTGTGACCTGCCTGCTACGAGGGTATGCAGAATAGTCTACTCCTGGAGTCAAAGGCGTCTTTCGTCTCGTAGAAACCTCCGGGTCAAATCCTGAATAATTGGTAATAACAAAGACATTGTAGCCCGTCACATAAAATCGTAAATTTTCAATTCTAGCCTTCTCGATCAACGACTTAGGAAGTGTGTAACCAAGAGTCAGCGTATTCAACCTAAGGAACGAACCGTCCTCAACCGCCCAATCACTGAATATGTATCTATCCATGTATGGTGACCACATTGTGGTGTTTGCATTGATAGCTGCCAATTGATCTGGATCAGTTACCAATTCACCTGTATTCCAGTCGATGTTGGTCCAACGCTTGCCTTCTGCTTGATCCGTTATCAAGTTTCTGTACTGATTGTTTTGATTGGCCGTGGTAAACTCAACTTTATTGGCATTGTATATATCATTACCATAGCTCCAGTTAAATGCGGCTGTAAGGTCAAAACCATAAGCGTAGGCATTGATAACAAAACCTCCAACGTGTTTTGGAATGGCGTTCCCAACAACTCTCTGATCAGCTAGTGTGATCGTATCATTCCCATCAAGATCCAACAACTTCATCATTCCTGGTCTTGGGGTCAGGATTCCGTCCGCGTTTGCCACTCCTTCTTTTAATATCCATTCATCATTAGACTCATCGTACCCTTCAAAATCATCTACCTCATATCTGCCATCATTTACATATCCGTACATTAGCCCTATTGAGTTACCTACACGGGCTTTATAATCCTGGCCAATTTGAGAGGAAGCCCATCCTGTTGATGTTACATTCGGATCAAGCTCATCAAGTGCTCCTAAAGAAATGATTTTATTCTGGTTGAAAGCAATGTTGAAATTCATGCTAACGCCATAATCGGGTTTATCTATTGGTATCAAACCTAAAGTAACCTCGAGACCTTGATTCTCTGTTTCTCCGATATTTCTATACTGGTCATTGTACCCACCAGCTCCAGCTAGCGGGAAACGAACTAACAAATCCTCAGTATTGTTCTTGTAAAGCTCAACCGTACCATCAACTCTGCCTTGAAATAGCCCAAAATCTAATCCTACGTTTTTGGTTTTTGTAGTTTCCCATCGTAAGTCTGGATTAGCTAATGTTGAAGATGGCGCCCAATAGCTGTTCACATCGTTTATGTAGTTAGTATTACTCGAAAAAAAAGCTTGTGCCGTCTGAGCTGTTGGAATGTTATTGTTTCCGGCCACACCGTAACTAGCGCGCACCTTCAAAAGATTCATCCAGTTAGATTGACCTGACAAAAAACTCTCCTCTGAAAGTTTCCATCCAGCAGAAACAGATGGGAAGTAGCCCCAAACATTGTTCCCTTTAAAACGGCTGGAACCATCCATCCTGTAAACAGCAGTCACAAGGTACCTGTCCTTAAAATCGTAATTGGCTCGGCCAAAAAAGGAAACTAACTTATCATCAGCATTCTGAAAATTATCAGCATAAATTGAATAACCCTGTGTAGTTAGTTTGAAGGCTTCCTCAGACGAGAACAATTCAGGGTAACCCTGAATTTCATATTCCAATTCTCCCTGTTCGGTAAACAATATCTCATGTCCTAGCATCACCTTCAGATTGTGATCCTGGTTCTTGACCACATCGTAAGAAATCGTATTTGTGTTTCTAAGCTTTACAACTTTTCTGTCTCTAAAAACTGCTGAAGGCAGGTTAGGGTATGCCGGAGATCTATCGCGTGCTTTGTACGTCGTTACTCCATAAAAACGACTATCCAGATAATTATAAGTATCTACCGTGAATGACGAGTTAATATTAAGAGGGTCAATAACATTCCAGTTGATACCCCCAGAGATATTATAGTTTCTTCGCCCTTGAGTTCGATCGTTATCATTGGTAGATATGATTGGATTCACCAAATCACTTGAGATTTGCTCATTGGTATCATCTGGTACGCTCAAACCCGAAACCGGAATAGGAGCATAACCAACAGCATGTTTCAATCTTGAATCGGCAGATGAAACTTCATTCTGCTCATTGGCACCTCCACCATTGACCTCTGTATCTGAGTAGCGCAAAGAGAAGTTAAGATCAACTCGCTCTGTTGCCTTGTTGTTGAACTTTAGGGTAATGTTATTTCTAACATAATCCGAGCCAATCATAATAGCCTTGTCTTCGAACCGTGCAAAGTTTACGGAGTAGTTAAACTTCTCACCTCCACCTCTAACACTTAAATCGTTGCTAAAAGTAGACCCTGTTCGTCCATAAATTTGGCTTTGCCAATCGTTGGCCGATTGGTTTTCATAAAGGTCAAGATCACCAAACAGCCCGAAGTAATCTTCATAGGAAGATATATCTGGTGTACCATCGTCATTTTCACCATTCGAATCCAGCATGGCATATTCGTATTGCCATTTGGCGTAATCAGCGGGTGAAAGCACATCCAATTTGTTGGCCATTTTCTTGACCGCATAGAAGGTGTTGTAATTAACAGTAACCTTACCTTTAATTCCTGTCTTGGTGGTGATAATCACAACCCCATTGGCACCTCTCGATCCATATATGGCTGTAGAAGAGGCATCCTTCAACACGTCAATAGATTTGATATCAGATGGAGACAAATCCGAAATAGTACTAACAGGAAATCCATCCACAATGTAAAGTGGATTACTATTTTGAGTTAACGAAGAACCTCCTCTTACTCGTATATTTATCTCCGCATCAGGTGAACCTTCCGTGGAAGTGATTTGCACCCCGGCCAATCTTCCCGTTAGCGATTCTGCAACAGTTGATACAGGAACTTTCTTTAAGGCATCACCTGAAATAGAAACAACAGATCCCGTAAGATCTGATTTCTTCTGAGTTCCATACCCCACAACAACAACTTCCTCCAAAGCTTGAATATCAACAGCCAAAGTCACCTCAATAACTGAATTATTTCCTACAGTTATATTTTGGGAAGCGTACCCAATAAAACTAAAGGAAAGCGTAGCACTAGGGTCAACGGACAATGAGTATCGTCCTTCAATATCTGTAATTGTACCATCTGTGGTACCCTGAATAACGACACTCACACCAGGCAAGCCCTCACCAGTCTCCTCGTCAATAACAGTACCCTCAACCCTTTTTTCCTGAGCTGCCGCAATTAAACTAGCAGCCGTAATAAAACTGATCAAGAAAACACTTCTCAACCAGGTAGCATAGTTATTCGGTTTAGTAATCATAGTTCATATAGTATTTAGTTAGTTTCTTTTCTAATACGAAATCAAGTATCACAATTTAGCAGACAATCGATTGCGCAAATTACTCAAAATAAAAGCCTTTTTATCGGCGTATTGATCCAGTAAACAAACTCCCCCTCGCTATTTGAGGAAGTCAATATACTACATTAAGATCGACATAGTTCATTCGAATTCCTATCAAAGTAAATCAAAATAGATTGAATTAAGAATATAATTCCTGAAATTTTAATCATATTATTCTACTTTAAATTACTTATTTTATGTTATTCATGCCTTTTAATAAAAAAAATGCAAAAATTATCCTGTGACCGACTAAAGAACAAAATAAATCAAGGCCTTTAGTGAAATATTTTTTTCTTACTGTTTACAATGCCAAAAGGAGCACAAATGTCCCTCTATTAGTTTTTTTCTAATTCGGAAATAACCATTGAGTTATCGTTTGCATAAATTAGCTTCCATAATACTTCTAAACACAAAGAATTTACAAGAAAACAAAGAGATAAAATGGGCTCAAAACTTTCGGTTACTCTTATTACTCTTTTTTGCTTTTCATTGGGCTTTTCATCCATTGGTCAGCCTCAATCCAAAGCATGGTCTCCAGACAATGGAGATGGTGCATACAAAAACCCCATCATAAACGCTGATTACTCCGATCCAGATATTTGTAGAGTTGGGGATGATTTTTACATGACTTCATCGTCATTCAACTCTGTCCCTGCTTTACCAATTCTTCATTCTAAGGATCTTGTTAACTGGCAAATTATCAATCATGCAGTTAAATCATTTCCGGGTGACTATTACAACATCCCCCAGCACGGTAATGGAGTATGGGCTCCATGCCTCCGCTATCATAATGGTCTGTTTTACATTTACTGGGGAGACCCTGATCAGGGTATTTTCATGGTACAAACAGGCGATCCTACCAAAGAGTGGTCAACACCCATTTTGGTGAAAAAAGCGTACGGTAACATTGACCCTAGCCCCTTGTGGGATGATAATGGTAAGGTTTATATGGTTCATGCCTTTGCACATAGCCGCGCTGGTGTAAAAAGTCTACTTCAAGTCGTCGAACTCTCGAAAGATGGCTCGGAAATTCAAGACAAGGGTGTAATCGTATTTGATGGACACAAAGACCATCCTACAATAGAAGGCCCAAAGTTTTATAAGAGAAACGGGTACTACTACATCTTCGCTCCTGCCG
This sequence comes from Cyclobacteriaceae bacterium, assembly GCA_039944535.1. Lineage (GTDB taxonomy): Bacteria > Bacteroidota > Bacteroidia > Cytophagales > Cyclobacteriaceae > JAMZMI01. The sequence continues at coordinate 26,583 of JBDUYP010000002.1, read as the reverse complement.
GTGGAGTGCCTACTGGTTGGCAGCTGGTTCTCCGATCAAAAAACATCTACGGCCCATACGAAGAAAAAATAGTTCTTGCTCAAGGAGAAACACCAATAAACGGACCGCATCAAGGAGGTTTAGTAGAGTTGGATAATGGAGAAAGTTGGTTTGTGCACTTTCAGGACAGGTACGAGTATGGTCGTGTTGTACATTTGCAGCCAGTTGAGTGGGTGGATGACTGGCCGATAATAGGTGATGATAAAGATGGAGATGGTATTGGAGAGCCTTACTTGGCCCACAAAAAACCTTCGTTACCTAAATCTTCGGTTAACAACCCTTATGATTCTGATGAATTCAATCACTCAAGTCTGGGCCTTCAGTGGCAGTGGAATGCAAACCCTCAGCCTGGATGGTATAATTTGAATCATAGATTGGGACATTTAAAACTGAATAGTCAAAAAAGCCCCGAAGGCTATTCTAACCTATGGATGTTACCGAATATACTCCTGCAAAAGTTTCCAGCTCAGGTGTTTTCAAATACAGTAAAGGTGGATATATCTGGCCTGCAAGATGGTGAGGAGGCTGGAATTGTTGTATTTGGGTTGAATTATGCCTCGCTAGCTCTGCAGGTGAATGAAAACACAGTTACACTCAGACAAAAGACTTGCAAGGAAGCAGACAAAAACAACTCGGAAGTGGTTGTAGGAAAAGAAACATTCAAGTCAAAAAAGGTATGGTTAAGAGTAAAAGTTAAGGAAGGGGCATTAGCCAGTTTTTACTTCAGTTTGGATGGAAAAAGCTTTAATAAAATAGGTAAAGAATTTAAAGTACGGGAAGGCAAATGGGTCGGTGCAAAAACTGGATTGTATTCTAAAAAGTCCTCTAGCACAGGCAAACCAGGCTTTGCTCTTTTTGACTGGTTTCGCGTAGAAAAATAAGAAATGAAAGCACTAATTACAGGATTATCATTTGCTCTCACAATAATATCATATGGCCAGTACGCCACTGAAATAACTGTCTCCAAAAATGGAGATGGAGATTTTGAAAGTATCCAGGAGGCAATCCATGCTACCAAAACCTTTCCTGACAAACATGTAACCATTTACATTAAAAATGGAGTCTACAAGGAAAAGGTTAGCGTCTTCTCCTGGAATACAAACCTGAGCATTATTGGAGAAGACAGAGACAGCACCATCATCACCTGGAATGATCATTTTAAGAAAATTAACCTTGGACGAAACAGCACATTTCATACCTATACATTTCAAGTAAACGCCAATGACGTTACTATTGAAAACCTGACCATTGAAAACACGGCGGGAAGAGTTGGGCAGGCGATAGCTCTTCATGTAGATGGAGATAGGGTAATAATCAAAAATTGTTCTCTCAAAGGAAATCAGGACACGATATATGCCGCAGGTGAAAATAACAGACATTACTTCAAAGACTGCTATGTCGAAGGCACTGTTGACTTTATTTTCGGGGGAGCTACTGCCGTTTTTGATAGCTGTGAAATCAAAAGTCTGGCAAACGGGTACATTACAGCGGCATCCACACCTCAATCCGTCGATTATGGTTTTGTGTTTTTCAATTGTAAGCTGACAGGACACAATGAAGCAACCAGAGTGCTGCTGGGTAGACCATGGAGACCCTATGCCAAAACTGCATTTATATCATGTGAAATTGGCTCTCACATAGAATCACGAGGCTGGAACAACTGGGGCTCTACGGAAAAAGAAAAGACAGTCTGTTACGCTGAGTATGCAAACATTGGATCAGGAGCAAGTATTAAAAATCGTGTTTCGTGGGCTAAACAACTCACAAAAAAGGAAGCCTCTGCTTATAACCTAAAGGAGATATTCAGAGGATGGAACCCCTGAATATCATTTCAATATTATTGTATCTGAACAGTCAACGGATTATTCAAAGCATCGAGCTCAGCATCTAATATTACTTCAAAATCATTCATAGTTTGAACCGCTGAAGCATCTTGTTGCCATGCGGCCATGAAATAATATTCCAATTCTTTCATAGGCTTGAAATTTACTACATGACTACCGGCTCCATCTGATACTTTTTCAATAGACTCATTCGGCACAATGATTGCCAACCCCATTTTATCCCCAGCCAAGCTGAATTCACCAAACGTAGCTAGTAATCGATAGCCTCCAACACTCTTATCAACGAACTCCTCACCCTTATTAACCACCAAACCAGTACAAAATCCCCCAATCGGCTGTTCAAAAGAAAGCGAATGCGAGGTAAGCGCTGAGCCTGCTTCGATTGATATCAGAGAAGTGAGAGTAGTTTTGTCAGATTCCGTTTGCCATCCAAAGTAAGTGGTTTCAATTTCCGACCTCAAAGCACCATCACGGATAATTTCGCAGGTTACAGAGTCCACAGCTTGAAAGCGATAAAGTGAGTCATTTTGATATCTTCCAATAGATCCCAATCCTAGAGTTTGCCCCACTTTCAATAAGTCCATACCCCAACCTGACGGCTCATGGTAAGAATCAAACCCATCCTGACCAACATTTTGCAGAACCATTTCAGATACTTTCTTTCCAAAGAAATCAACTCCATTTCTCCAATCAAGATAGAATCTATAAGCAGCCTGATCCGATTCCCAACCGGGCCCCTCATACCTAATAAAAAACGAATGATCCGTGTGCTCCTCAGGTACTCTTAGCTGAGAAACATTCTCGAATTTCCCTCCTTTGTATTTATTCCCTTCCCAAGTTCCGCCCTGGCGAACGGAAAGTTCAGCTTGTGTTTGTTTTTTCATTTTAGCATCTCCTGGCTCAAGAGACATCACAAGACTTTCTGAAGGAGCAACCTCAACTTGCAAAAGCCCTAAGTCTATTTTACCATCACCATCCTCATCTATTAGCTCAACTGGAATAACTTCTCCATTTTCAGACTTAGCCACATAGCCCCGATCCTTCAAATCCCACTGCTCAAGAGAAACAGAAACGACCGCCAATTGAACCGCACTAGAAGTGTTCGAAATAGAAAAGCTCTTTGGTGCTTTTCCGCACCCAACAATTGTAAAAATTACTGCAACTAAGATTAGATTTTTCATGTTTTTTTTATTCCAAAACCATTATAAAAATGCTCAATACAGAACGGCACTAAAGCTTAACAACTCTAGTTCCTTCCTTAAAAAACTCCCACGGCAAACCAGTCTAAATTTATCAAGTGGTTTGAAAAAATAGGGTAACATCAAAAGCCAAATTATATCAACCGTCTTGTTAATGCAATCGATTACATTTTAATTTTTAATATATTTAGACAATAAATATATCTAAATCATATTATCATACCATTTAAGAAATAACTAACTACCTGTTACACGCGATAAATCATTCAAATGTCTTTTGGTACAATGGGTTACAGGATCAAAATTGACCTTTTGTCCCAAAAGATTATTTTTACCCAAAACCGTTCAAGCCATTGAAACCTCAGAAGACCACAATACACGAAATAGCCAAAGCACTTAACACAACAGCATCCACAGTATCCCGTGCATTGAACGACCACCCTCGTATCAGCAAAGAAACCAAGAAACGTGTTTTTGAAATGGCTGAAAAATTGGGTTACGAGCCCAACACGATGGCGTCATCTCTGCGTCGAGGACATTCGAAAATCATCGGAATCATCGTTCCATACGCGGATAGGATATTCTTTTCCTCGGTAATAAGAGGTATCGAAGAGGAGGTGAAAAAATCTGGATATAATGTGATCATCTGCCAATCATATGAAAAGGTAGAGAATGAAGAAGAAGATGTTAATGCCCTCTTATCTGCTCAGGTTGCAGGCATTATCATCTCACTTTCCAGAGAAACCGACTCTGTGGACCACTTAAAAAAGGTAATAAAAAAAGGAAAGCCACTTATCCTATTTGATAGAACATCAGATTTGATTTCTACCAGCTCCGTAGTTATAGATGATTATCACGGTGCATATTCTGCCGTTACCCATCTCATACAGAATGGGTATAAAAGAATTGCCTTCTTTTCTGGAAATAAAAAGGTTAGCATTTTCAAAGAAAGGTTCAGAGGATATCTGGCAGCACTTACTGACAACAATATCCCCGTAAATAATGATTATGTCATAGAGGTCCCTAGCGATGTGGATCAAGGGAAACTTGTAACAGAAAAGCTCATGAAGCTATCGAAGAAACCAGATGCAATTTTCTCCTCATCAGACTTTTCGGCACTGGGAGCTATCAAGTGGCTGACACAAAACAATTACAAAGTGCCAGAAGACGTAGGAGTTATTGGATTTGGTAACGATCCCTTCACTCAATATCTGGAACCTACAATGACCTCAGTTGACCAGAAAAGCAAAGAGATGGGAAAAACAGTAGCGCAAGTTTTCCTGGAGCAAATATCGAATAACCAACAAATTCACCGCAAGGTACTCCTCACGCCAGAACTGATCACCCGAGCCTCCTCAGACAAAATACGGGTGAAAGAAATTGCCGTATGAGAAAGCTAAAATTCACAAGAAAGTCAAAAAATTTAGTAAATTGCGCAATCGTTTACGCAAACTAAACTTTTACCTAATACTCCCCTTAGAATTCTTATTGTAATGGATAAACTAGCGAGAAACCCAGAAAAAAAACAACATCCAGTAAAAGTCATTCAATTTGGCGAAGGAAACTTCCTGAGAGCATTTGTAGATTGGATAATCGACATTCTAAACGAAAAAGCCGACTATAACGGAAGTGTGGCAATTGTTCAACCATTACCCTCTGGTTTAGTAAGCATGCTAAACGATCAGGATGGACTTTACCACCATATTAGGCAGGGTTTAGAAAATGGCAAAACTGTGGACGATAGCAGATTAATTGAGTGCGTATCCAAAGCCATTAATCCTTTTGAAAACCTTGACGCCTATTACTCTCTAGCAGAAGAGCCGGAGGCTCAGATTATTTTCTCTAATACTACAGAAGCTGGTATCGTATTCAACGACTCGGATACTCCGGCGGGAAAAGAACTCGCAACAACCTTTCCTGGTAAATTAACTCAACTTCTACTCCATAGGTACAAACATTACAATGGTGACACTTCGAAAGGTTTAGCAATCATTCCATGTGAGTTAATTGAGCAAAACGGAACCAAACTCAAGGAGTGTGTGAATCAGTATATCGCTCTTTGGAAGCTAGAAGCAGGTTTTCAAAAATGGGTGGACGAAGCATGTTCATTTGCCAATACACTAGTGGATAGAATTGTACCAGGTTATCCAAAAGACGAGATTGACGCAGTGCTTGAAAGAATCGGTGTAGAAGACAAGTTGGTAGTGAAATCAGAGTCTTTCCACCTATTTGTAATTCAGGCGGATCAAAGCGTGCAGGACATATTTCCGGCTCACAAGCATGGCCTGAATGTGAAATATGTAGATGATATCACTCCTTACAGAACTCAAAAAGTAAGGATACTCAATGGGGCTCACACGTCTATGGTACCTATAGGCCTGCTCAATGATATAGAAACTGTGAGCGAAACAATCAACGATGAGCAAACCGGAAAAGTGGTCAGAGGTATTATTTTCGATGAAATCGTAGAAACGATCCAAATTCCGGGTGAAGATCCAAAAGATTTTGCCAATGAGGTAATAGCAAGATTCCAAAACCCGTTTATTCGTCACGAACTCCTAACGATTTCACTCAATTCCATTTCCAAATTCAAGGTTAGAGTTCTCCCAACTTTGCTGGATTATATCGAAATCAAGAACAAAGTTCCGACCAGACTGACATTCTCTTTGGCTTGCCTGATTCACCTATATACGGGAGAAAAATACACTTTGAAAGACAATCAAGAATATCTTGACTTCTTCAAATTTATAAAATCGGATAACGCCGAAAACATTGTCTCCAAAACGCTGGCAAATGCCGAACTTTGGGATCAGGATTTGACAAAAGTGTCTGGACTTCAAGATGCGGTCTTAGCACACTATGAATCAATTGAATCCAAAAAAATGAACGACGTTATTTTGAGCATATAAGGATGATACAAGCAATAACAATTAACCCCACGGACAATCTAGGTGTAGCTCTAACAGACTTGAAAAAGCATGAGCAAATCGAGATTGGAGAGCACTCTGTGACTTTAAAGCAGGATATTGCGGCCAAGCACAAGTTTGCCCTCATGGACTTTGCTACAGGTGCTGAGCTTTTCATGTACGGATTGATTGTAGGCACTGCAAATCAGGCAATAGCGAAAGGAGAAGCGATCACAACAGCCAATGTGACACATAAGGCAACCGGCTATGATCTGAACAAGCAGACTGAGTTCAACTGGGAAGCGCCGGACACTTCAAGGTTTGAAGGCCGCACTTTCATGGGTTACCATAGAAATGACGGGCAGGTTGGTACGGATAACATCTGGCTGGTTTTTCCACTCGTGTTCTGCGAAAACCGCAATATCGAAGTGCTAAAAAAAGCTTTTGAGAAGGCATTGGGATATGACGAGCAGAACCCGTATGAAAACATGGTCAATTCGCTCGTTTCGCACTATCAAAACCAGTCTCTTGACAATGCCCTTGAAACACTGAGTCTGGAAAACCTGGAACCCGAGTCCAACTCGTCCATTTTCAAAAATGTCAAAGTGCGTTTCATTACACATCAGGGTGGCTGTGGTGGCATCAGGCAAGATTCTGATGCGCTATGCCGACTGTTGGCGGGTTATGTGAACAACCCTAATGTTGCCGGTGCTACAGTACTAAGTCTCGGGTGCCAAAATGCAGAGGTCAAGACCTTTACTCAGGGCATAAAAAGCATCAACCCTAACCTGGACAAGCCTGTAATTATTCTTGACCAGCAGGGAACCGGCAAGGAAACCGACCTAATCAGCAAAGCTGTTAAAGAGACTTTCAAAGGACTTGTAGAAGCTGATAAAATCACACGACAACCTGCTCCTCTTAGCAAACTAACCATTGGTTTGGAGTGCGGGGGATCTGATGGGTTTTCTGGCATTTCGGCAAACCCATCTGTAGGCCATGTTTCTGATTTGGTTACAGCCCTTGGCGGGAAAGCTATTCTTTCGGAGTTTCCAGAATTATGCGGAGTAGAACAGGAATTGATCAACAGAATGCCAAACAGAGATATGGCTGTAAAGTTCACTGATTTGATGGGGGCTTATGAGAAAGCGGCAGAAGACGCTGGCTCTGGTTTTGACATGAACCCATCTCCAGGAAACATCAAAGATGGACTGATCACTGACGCCATGAAATCTGCAGGCGCAGCAAAAAAAGGGGGAACATCTCCAATCACGGACGTTTTGGACTACACAGAATATGCCAAGAATCCGGGACTGAACCTACTTTGTACGCCAGGCAATGATGTGGAATCCACAACTGGATTAGTTGGATCAGGAGCCAATGTAGTGCTATTCACAACTGGCTTGGGAACGCCAACGGGAAATCCAGTTGCGCCTATCTTGAAGGTTTCTTCTAACTCAAAACTGGCGGAAAAAATGTCTGATATCATAGATATCAACACCGGGTCAGTTATAGAGGGTAAAAAGACGATTCAGGAAATGGGAGAAGAAATGTTGGAGCACGTGATCAGAGTGGCAAGCGGCGAAGAAATGTCCAAGGCAGTCAAAATGAAGCATTACGACTTTATCCCTTGGAAACGTGGGGTGTCGTTATAAAAATTTAAAATTAGGTTTTTGTTTTTTTGGGTGGTCATTTGACCACCTTTTTTATTTATTGGGGTTCCAATCGCCCAGCACATTTTCTATAGTGTATTTCTCAGCTTGCTCCGCAGTAAGAATATCAACCCAATCAACGCGCTTGTCAGGCTGATAGCCAGCGCCAGAATTATTATACTCAGCATATCTGGAAGTGGTCTTTTTATCTTCAGATCCCCACGGATTCCAGCCATCAGGTTGAATGATTTCGCCAAGTTTACAATTGATAAATACGGTATGCGCATAAGGTCTCCATGGGCGCCCGAGAAAAACAGATCCTACCTCAGCCGATCCTTCGATCTTACAATTATTGAAAACAAAACCATACTCCGATCCCTGCTCTGTAGAGGCAGCTGTGATATAACCTTTGCCCTTGCAGTAGATTTCACATTCGTCAAAATAGGCTGTGGACCAGCCAAATATGAAATCAACCGTACCCTCAATATAGCAGTTCTTATAATACTGCCGGCTTTCCTTCCCATGTGGGTAAAGGGTATCCTGATTACCTAAAAAGCGGCAGTTTTCAAATTTAACCTTATCCCCGTCTACTCGGACTGCCACCGCCTGACTACCAACACCAAATGAGTTTTCGAAAGTGATATCTCTGGCTTCAAAACCATCGCCATAAATGTATATAGATGAAGACCCTGACGTGCCAATATTCTCCCCGAACTGGTTTAATTTGCTAGCATAGTCATCATAAGTCAAGATGGTCTTACCCGTCCCTTCTCCATAGAACGAGATATTAGTTTTAGTAGAAGCAATCATGAGTTTCTCCTTGTACTGCCCTTCTTTTATCAGAATTCTTGTTCTATTCTTTCTCAAATAAGGGACTGCATCAATAGCATCCTGAACCAACTCAAAATCACCTGTATCATCCTGAGCAACCACAAAGTCATATCCCTGTGCTGTCGCTATTGTAACAGAAATGAATACTAAAGCAATACTTAAAACGGTTCTCATGAATCTGATTTCATCTTTTACCCACCACGATAAACTCAGCCAGACCCAGGTCCAATTCTTCTATTCCATCGAGAACAAGCTGCGCCATTTTACGTGCGCCGAGCTCATTGAAATGTGTATCATCCTGCCTACCATTCGGGTAATTTGGATGCTCTCCCGCATTGAGATGATGATAGAGGAATTGCGAGTTGGCTACCCCCCATTGGTTGAGTAGTTCCATTGATTTTTCTGTCATATCGATCAAAGGCACGTCCTCCGCTGCTGCTACATCACGAGTCAGCTGTGCATACTCTTTATGCGTATCTTCCAGTTTGCCATTTTTGAATGACCGCCTTGTGACCGGAGTGAGCAGCACAGGTGTGGCTCCTTTCGATCTACTATCTACAATGTATTTTTTCAGGTTGGCCTGAAACTCATCTGGAGTTGTATAACGCCCAACTTTACTGGGCACTTCATCATTGTGACCAAATTGAATGAAAACAAAATCGCCTTTTTTTAGCTCACTCATCACTTTGTCCCAAAGCCCCTCTTCCATAAACGACTTGGTACTGCGTCCGTTTCGGGCATGGTTCTCAATCTTGACTGTCTCATCAAAGAAAGTCTTAAACGGCGTACCCCATCCCATTTCCGGAAAGGCGTCAGCAGTTTTATCCGCGCATGTAGAGTCACCGATCAGATAAATAACTCTATCTGGTTTCGGCAAAAAAGCGAAAGCCGATGAAATCAAAAAGGTGATAGCCAAAAAAGCAGTTTTCGCTATTGGTCTCATTTCTTAATTTTTACAACTTTTTTACCCACTTCTTTCCCTACTTTCACCTGAACATCAGCATCTGCGTAATCAGATTTTTTGAGAGAGATCGCTTCTGATTTTGCACCCAGAATCAGCACTACACCTTCTGTGCTCTCAGACTTGCCAGACAAGCCGGATGCATCAAAATTCTTTGTATTGTAAAGTGTTACTGGGTAGCCTTTTTCAGTTTCCACTTTCACATTCTTAAAAGTGACCACATCAGCGTCAACAATAGAAATCCCCTTTCTGCCTTCTAAGAAAGAATTTTCAATGTTGATATTCTTAAGATTCATTTCAGGCAATCCTTGAAAGTACCCCGCACTACCTGAACCTACTGCGGTTACATTTTTGATATATATATCCTTAAATGACGGTGTTTCTTCTGTCACCGGCACTGCTTCAGCATCAGGAATAGCGGCCTCCTGATCTTCCTCCAAAACAGGTGACTGCCCTCCATAGAAAAGATTAAATCGGATCGGCTCAGTTGGGATATTGATCATATCAATATCCGAGATATAGATACCTTCCACAACTCCACCTCTGCCACGTGTACTTTTAAATCTCAAACCAACATCTGTGCCCATGAAAGTACAGTTGGAAACGTGGACATTTTTCACACCTCCGGACATCTCACTACCTACCACAAAACCTCCATGGCCATGATAAACAATGTTGTTTTTCACAATCACATTTTCGGTAGGCATACCACGCTTTCTTCCATCTTCATTTTTTCCTGACTTGATACAAATGGCATCATCACCCACGTCAAAAGTGTTATTATAGATAAGTGCGTTTTTACAAGATTCCAGATCAAGACCATCACCGTTTTGTGAATACCATGGATTGCGAATGTTCAGGTTTCTTATGATCACATTTTCACACATCAGCGGGTGAATGTTCCATGCAGGAGAGTTTTGGAAAGTCACACCATCCAAAAGTACATTTTTAGATTTCACAATACTGATCATCACAGGACGGAGAAAGTCTTTGAATTTTGCATATTCTTCTTTGGTTGTTGCCTGTGGCACATTGAAGTTACCTGTATTTACCGCTCCAAACTTCGACTGCTCTGAAGGGTACCACACCTTTCCATCATCACTTAAAACTCCTCCTCTTTTCAAAAGAGAGCTCCATTGCGAACCTGTCATCTTGCTCTTCTTCACAGGCCTCCAGGCATCCCCAGAGCCATCTATAGTTCCTGAACCCGTAATGGAAATGTTTTCGGCCTCAAAAGCATTGATCGGGGAAATGCATCGGAAGGTCTCTAAACCTTCAAAGCTGGTTGCGATCAAAGGATAATCATCGAAATCTTCGCTAAACAAAAGCAAAGCTCCAGCGTCCAGAAAAAGATTGATGTTGCTTTTGAGCGTAATAGGGCCAGTAAGCCAAATCCCACGAGGCACTACCAATTTACCTCCCCCCCTTTCAGTTAGTGCATCAATAGCTGTGGAGAAAGCTTCTGTGTTTTTTGTAACACCATCACCAACACCACCAAAATCGGCGACATTCACCTCATAGTCAGGAAAGACTGGAGCAGCCACCCTAGGCATGTCAAACTCAATATTTTCATAAACGGAAGACTCAGTTTCCTGAGCGTTTAAAATATTGACCAGAAATAGAAGAATTAAAAATATTTTAAGTTTCATTTGCGCAATCGATTGTACGGTTGTAAATTTCGAAGTTAATAAAAATGAGTAGTTAAAAAAGGGCTCTATTGAATTATCTAACTTAGAATACAAGCCCTAGTTAAAATTCCATACTAAAGTCAAAATCTATTCTTTCAAATTTTGGACATCAAAAAACGGAGCTAACAAATGAGACATCTTCTAATATTCAGCATCTTCACATTCATATGCGCCTGTACCTCTCCAAAAAAAGCAGAGCCAAAAGAATTCGAATTACCGCTATCACAACAAATGGCTGATTCTGAAATTAAAAGAACACCAGACCCCCGTTTGCTAGACTTTCGCCCAAAACCAAAGTGGGAATATACCAATGGTCTGGTTTGCTTGGCGATGTACAAGGTCTGGGACAAAACAGGAGAAGACAAATGCCTCGATTACATTAGATTCTACTATGACTCTATGGTCAATGTAGACGGATCTATCAAGACTTACAAAATGCGCGATTTTAATATTGACAGGGTGAATCCCGGTAAAGCGCTAATCCTGCTATCTAAAGTTGACCCAAAGCCTAAATACAACATGGCAATTGATTCGCTAAGGAAACAAATGAAAGGTCACCCCCGAACTTCAGAAGGAGGATTTTGGCATAAAAAGAGATACCCATCACAGATGTGGCTTGACGGGCTTTACATGGGCTCTCCTTTTCTTGCTCAGTACGCGGTGAATTACAATGAGCCTGAAATTTTCGCTGATGTAGCTAATCAATTCAGATTGATAAATAAATACCTCTGGAACGAAGAAGAACAGCTATACTATCACGGCTGGGATGAAAGCAGGGAGCAGAAATGGTCAAATCCTGAAACGGGGCTTTCGCCACATTTCTGGGGTCGTGCTATGGGCTGGTTTGCAATGGCAACTGTGGACGTTCTGGACTATATGCCCGAAGATCACCCTGGCAGAAAAGAAGTGATGCTGGCAGTAGAGAGAATCGCAACTGGAATCAAGAAACATCAGGATTCAGAAACAGGTGTTTGGTGGCAAGTGCTTAACCTGCCCGACAAAGATGGAAACTATCGTGAAGCTTCATGCACAAGCATGTTTACCTATTTCTTATTGAAAGCGCTCAAAAAAGGATACTTATCTGATAAATATAATCAGGTAGCAACAGATGCTTACAATGGAATTCTTGATCAATTCATCAAAGAAAATGAGGATGGCACTATCAGTTTGACAAACGTTTGTGCTGTGGCCGGATTGGGCGGCAACCCATACAGGGATGCGTCTTATGAATATTATATTGGAGAACCTCAGCGCGACAATGATCCTAAAGGAATAGGCCCATTCATCATGGCTTCATTGCTGTGGGAAGAGCGCGAAAAATAGCATTTTAAAATTCAGCCAAAAGACGGATCAAATCCTCAGGATACTGAGGGATCGGCCCGTGCGAAGATGCCACAAAGGCTCCTACTTTATTGGCTACCTCAGCAGACTTAACAGCATCTCCAGTTTTAGCAAAGATGGAAATAAATGCTGCGCTAAATGAATCTCCCGCTCCTACGGTATCCACTACGGTGATTTCCTCGGCGGGAACTTTGCTCAGCAAGCTTCCAGAATACACAACACTCCCCTCCTTACCTGCTGTGATGATGATCGTTTTGATTTGCCCAAACCGGGAGCAGATTTGCTTACAAAACGACTCGAAACCCAAAGCTTGCCCGAAAAGCATCTGACCAATAACTGCTACTTCCTCATCGTTTACTTTTAGTATGGTACAGTACTCCAGGGAACGCTCAATTACCGATTGAGTATAGCTGTTCTTGCGAAGGTTTACATCGTAGAAAATATTATCGAATTGATGCTTTTGAAGGATTTCATAGAGGGCTTCATTTGACTGTGGACTTCTTTGGATAATAGATCCAAAATAAAAAGTGTCAAACTGCGATATGAAATCAAAATCGAGCTTTGAAGAATCTATATAATCATAAGCCACATCCTCGGTTATCTCATACTCCGGCTGACCATCGCGAAGCGTCACCGGTACATATCCAGTTGGCTTATCTGACCTCTGCACCAAAGAAACATCTACTTCCATATCCTCAACCATCTTCAGCGCTTTATCTCCCAGATCATCATTGCCCAGGCATGATATCATTGCAGACTGATGTCCACATTTTTTCACATGTGCAGCAAAATTGAGCGGTGCGCCTCCAAGATGAGGGGTGCCTTCTATGATATCCCAAAGTATTTCTCCAATAACGAGTGCCTTCATACCAGCAATTTAATGGGAATTAATAAAGTGAAAAACCAAAGGGAAGAGCCGATACTAGCTTGTTGGAAACAGGACTGAATGTCAATCTTCATATTTTGTTGGTTTCTTCACAGTTTGACGCATCGATTGTATGAAAGATGTCATCAATTTGTCGATTTTTTCCAACGTGGGGGTGTGATGGACTTCACAGTTTTTAATCTTTCCTTTAACTCCTTGCTCCAGCAGTTTGGATTCATCTGGCAGCAGTGCTTCTATAGTGGTGAGGATTAACGCTAAAGATTCGAATGCCTTCTCCCCTGAAGCTGCTGCCACAATAATGGCCACTGGTTTCGCTGAAAAGAGCGTTGTGGAGACATTCCACTCTATCAGATTTTTCAAGCTCCCCGGAAGACTGAAGACGTACTCAGGAGTGCAAAACAATATACCATCTGCTTTGGCTATCTGCTCTCGCAATTTTTTAACCTCAGCAGGCACATCAGTATCAGACTGCACCGGGTTGAAGTGAGGCAAATCGGCCAGACCTTCATAAAAATCTAAATGAACCGAATCTTCATATTTCTCACCGATAAACTTCAACAGCTGCCAGCTGGAAGAACCTGAGTTGGTACTACCGCTGATGGCGAGAATATTAGGTTTCTGCATTGTTATTTGTTGTATTATTTAAATCCCGACTTATGGCAAACTAGCTTTGAAACTGCTCATCACAATAACAACAGACCATTTTCGCGTAGGTTTTTTACTTTATTTGAAAACCAAAATGCTTCAAAGTTACGGAAGCGTTCTTCATAGCTGGCCTGCATTTGACTCAAAGTGATTTTCTTATTTAAATCTAAGAGCAGCTTCAGGAATTCCACAACCCATTCGCCTTCCTCCTTTTTGAAAGAAACATGAAACTGTCCTTTTCTGTTGTGAATATCGAGTTGAAGTAGTTCCTCAATTTTGCCCCTTTTATTTTTTTTCACAACGGAACTCACAGGAGTGCCTCCCGTCCAAACGACTCTGGCATTTGATCTCATGCTAGAATGTATAGCATCGTTTCTAAGACTTTTTTGAATAAAATCCGGGCGGATTTTAGTTTTCGGAACCCTGAAATCAAACCAGTCCTGCAAGGGGAAGTCAAATCCAATGCCGTGCATGAAATTGAAAAGTGATTTTTTCAGCCCCTGGCTAAATTGACTGTGGTCAATGCCTGTGCTATCAGTAAACTCAATGTCATTGTGAGCAAAAGGCGCATCCTTGACCTCAGGCACCACTCCAAATCGCTCTGGCTCGAGTCCCACAGAACTATGTGCCGTCAAGGCAAACTGGTGCCAAAACCCTGACTGCATGATATTGAGTTCAAACATCTGCCGCACCATCTCCAGGCTATCTATGGTCTCTTGCATGGTTTGAGTAGGGTAACCATACATGAGATAGGCATGTACCATGATGCCTGCCTGAGTAAAGTTGTGCGTGACCTGCGCTACCTGCTCAACTGTCACTCCCTTGTCTATAAGTGCCAATAGTCTGTCTGAGGCTACCTCAAGTCCTCCGGAGACTGCCACACACCCTGATCGCTGCAGCAAATCACATAAATCTTTTGTGAAACTTTTCTCAAACCGAATATTCGTCCACCATGTGACGGTCAGTTTTCGCCTCAAAATCTCCAGCGCTACTTCTCTCATGAGCGCAGGAGGGGCAGCCTCATCCACAAAATGGAAGCCGCGATCACCCGTCTGCTTTATGATTTGTTCCATACGATCCACCAAAGTCCGCGCAGCAATAGGCTCGTAAAGCCTAATATAATCGAGCGATATATCACAAAAAGTACACTTACCCCAATAGCAACCATGCGCCATGGTGAGCTTGTTCCAGCGGCCATCGCTCCACAAACTATGCATCGGGTTGACTACCTCAATCACAGAAATGTATTTATCCAGCAGCAAATCCGAATAGTCCGGCGTTCCAACATCAGCTTGCTTGTAATCTGTTTTTGCGGAATCATTTTTGAAAACGACCTTCCCATGTTCCCGGAGAAAAGTTCGCTTGAAAGTGTCAGTTTCTTTTGGCTTAAGGACGTGCTGTACCAAAAGCTCGACAGGAAGCTCACCGTCATCAAGAGTGATAAAATCAAAAAAATCAAAAACACGAGGATCAGAAAGAGAGCGAAGCTCTGTGTTGGGAAACCCTCCTCCCATTGCGATTTTCACCTGAGGAAATTGAGCTTTAATAAATTGAGCGCATCTAAAAGCGCTATAGAGATTACCTGGGAACGGAACAGAAAAACCCACCATCTTTGGCTTGGTTTCCCTCATTTTCATGGCCAGCAGTTCAAGCGTTAGATGATCAATAAAAGTAGGTTCGGGTTGAAGCTCCGCGTATAGCGAATCAAAGCTATTGGCACTCCGACCCAATCGCTCAGCGTAACGACTAAAGCCAAAATGCGGATCTACACACTCGACAATAAAATCAGAAAGATCCTCAAGGTACATGGTGGCCAGATGTTTGGCCCGATCCTGCATACCCATACTACCGAAAGCCCAATCAAGTTCATCCTGAATTTGAAACCGCGATGCTTCCGGCAAAAACTGTTCGGTGCAGATCAGTCTCGCCAACGTCTGATCTTTGCCTTGCAGAAAGGCGATTACCGCATCTATGGTCTGATAATATTCATCACGAAGTGCATAAATGCGCCTGGCATTATCAGAAGAGATACTCGCAGATTTTTGTGCCAGGGCAAACAACTCCGGCAAGTGCTCCGAGCTGAAAAGTGTCAAAATCACCTCTATACCCAGGTCCATTTGATATGACGCAATTCCTTTGGTGTTCAAGAAACCTTTGAGGTATGTTGTAGCTGGATACGGAGTATTGAGCTGAGTAAACGGTGGAGTTATGAGTAGAAGGTCTGTCACTAATTCAGGAAATGTGCAAAGAGTGCAAGTTCCTGATTTTTATTGTATTGACACAGTCTAAGATTGCGCTAATTTCCTTGCGTTGAAAATCCTCAAATAGATCATATGCGCCATATTGCGGGCACGTTCTTTTGCTAGGTTGGCTTTTTCGCCTTCAAACAATTCGTCTAGCGTATTCATCCAAAGCTCCAACCAATTGCCAAAATGAGCCTGATCAATCTCATGATTGAATTTAGCATCCACTTCTATATGAGTCTTCATCGGGTTGCCACGGAAACCACTAACAAAGAAAAGGTTGGCTTCCCAAAAGTCTGCCAGTTTAGAGAGGTGTTCAGGCCAGTCAGTGATGGTTTCATTGAAAAACCGCCCGATTTCGGCATGGGCTCTCACCTTGTCATAAAAGGTATTGACAAGTTTTTCAATATCCGCTCTGGATTGAATATCTGGCTTCATAAGGCAAGTTTATTTCTTTTTTGAATAGAGAAAAACGGAGTTTGGAGCTTTATGCCGATAACTGATAAAAGTTATGCTCCTTTTGGATCTTTGTAACTCAACACTTCTGAATGGTGCGGCAAGCAGGCGCTCAGGAGGAAGGATGTTTTCGAGGAAGGCTTCAAGTGAACCAGAAACTATAGGAAAAAGCAACCTTTTGGAAACAAAACCCTGAATCAGGTCAGGCTAATGATCCCGATAGCCCTATTTGTTTATCATTCACGGACAATAAAGTTGCAACTCCCTATTGGATAAGTAATACCCAATTGCCGAGGTAGTTTTTAGGAGATCGGTACTAATGAGGGAATTTTGAAACACATATAAACTTTACTGGTACGGATTGTGAAGGTGAGAAAGTCTGGGTTTGTTCTAATCAGGAATTCTTAGAAACAATAAAACTTATCTGATAGGGGTAATTGAACCAGACCTCAAGCTACACTTCTTCTCGCGGGTGTTAGCTTCTATAAACCACACACTCGTATCAACTGAGTATGCTATAAGGCAATGACTTTGAAGTGAATGAATACCTGATATTTTACTTTCAATTTGATCACAGCAGTATTGGGTTTTAGCAATGAACCGATCTCCTCACACCTGACTCTCCTGCTGAGCACGGTGGAAGATGTGACAGAGCAAATGGGAATTGAAGCCGCAATGTCATGCCAAAAATACTATCAGGAGCGCAGCTAGATAGTGACAAAATCGTGGTAAATCAGGAATTGATTTTGAAGGACACGACTAAGGTATTAAAATAGATGTTAGCTTCTTTGTTGTTGATTTCACTCAAAAATCGCCCCTAAAAACTTATCAGTTTCATCTTGTCAAAAGCACAAAAAAAGCCACTCATTTGAGTGGCTTTTAAGTAGTCCGTAGGGAACTATTCTTAAAATTGATAATCAAGTAGTTATACAAAAAGAGTAAAACATTCAGTAAAACAATTCCAACTAATAATTCAGTCTGGCATTATCATGCAACCTCTTAACCAGAAGACTTACTACCTTATTAGAACTTTTCTAACATAGTCACTCCCATCTACCGAGTAAACAAGCGTGTATATACCATCTTGAATTTGAGTAGACGATTCTGACAAAGCGAAATGATCAGCATTCAGTGATGGAGCATAAAGAGCCAACCTACCTGACAAATCAAAGACATGCATTGCACCATTTGGATAAGGTAAGTCTACAATAATTCCCTGCGCTGTATAACGCACCTTGAGTTCAATATCTTTCAAATTGATTCCAAGAACATTCCCTTCTTCTATTTGGGTGGTGTCGCTCTCAGCACGATAGTTACTATCATAAATAACACTTTGGTAGCTATTTCCAATGATGATCTGGTCTAATTTAACCTCTCCGCCTTGAGTTTTGATTTGCAGGTTGGATTGCTCCACGCCAGTAGTGGCGGGGTTGCTTTGCACATCCCATACTACTTCATTTTCTTCTTCGGGCACTGAAGTGTGCTCATCAAGGTTAAACAGTTTCAACCTGGTCACAGCACTACTTCCATTGGCATTGGTATATTTTACCAACACAAAATATGTTGGGCCATTATCGAACAACCCTTCCGGACTAACAACAACGCTATTTCCACTTTGCACTGCAACAGAGCCATCTGACTCCACATAAATCCCAAATCGGGTATATTCCTCATTGGCTGTAACAAAGTCAAACTCGCCCGCCTCATTCCGACTGGCCAAAAAGGAAACATAAAACTCGTCTGTACCAAGGTTCAAAGCCTGCTCAAAGTAACGCTGACTCTCTGCTATGGAAGCTACAGACTGAATCATACCTCCAGAAGTGTTCAATTTTATGTCTTCAGCATACTTCAGACTTAGAGAATCATTCAGTGAGAGTCCTCCTCCTCGTATTGATTGCCAGTTACCTTGCCAGCCTTCTCCCGACCCAAGGTCTGCCAGTCTTTCCCCTTCAAAATTGAATGGTTCGGATGCAAAGATCACCGCTGGCTCTACCTCTGGTAAAAACGGCGGAATACCTGATGTGTAGCTCACAGGTTCGGTATAATTAATTGAAGAAAACCCATCTTTGGTCAATGCTTCCTGATTTATTTCAGCATCTCCAAATATGTGAAGGTTAGACTTTTTGAGAGCCGCAGAACTGAGGGTGCCTCCATCCAGATAGAAATTTCTAACATTAGAAAGATCCAGGCTGGCTCCATTCAAATCACAGCCTTTCATAGACAAGTTCCAGGTATCGTCTACATTGAAATCCAGGCGTTCGTTGATACTGCAGTTTTCAAATCTTATATGACGAGGTTTTGTGCGGTACGATTCTCCTGAATATGTCCAGAAATGGATATTTTCAAAAGAACAATCTTGGTATAAAATTGGCGTTCGCTGACGAACGGCAATAACCCGTCCCTGAGGTGTAGAGGTACAGTTTCTGATAACCATATCCCGATTGATCGCTTCTTCATTTATCACATAGGCGTCCGAACTGATGTTTGGCACCTCCTCATCTAAAGCAAATGCGATCAGGTTTTGCCTTGTCGTATCGGCTACCTCCACGATGCGCGCCATCCCATAGTATTCAGACTGGTCGCCGTTCCAAAAACTCACCAGATCTCCTGCCTGCCAGATTTCATTAGATGTATACTTTTCCGAAGATTCTCCAGACTTACTAATGAGCGTAACACTTTGGCCAGACACCTGACTCACCTTAGGCATAACCATATGAGGGCTAAAAATATCATCATACATCAACCCTCCATCATAGTCTCCATCTTCTATCATGATGCCATATCGGTTTCCCCATACGTGCCAGCCATCTCTCCAGCTCACGTGCAGGTCTTCTTCCCGATTGGGTGCGAGCATATCTACATTCGAAAAAGTGATAGGCCCGTAATTGCCACCTACATTGAAAGCAAAATGGCAAACCGATTGAGTCAGAACATCTTTTACTTTAACCCTACTGCTGTAAGCAACCTCACAATAAGGCGAATCTCGATAGCCGTTATTATGCCCATATTCGATATGCGGCACTATATAATGAGTAGCGTTATTGTTTTTGGAATGCAGTAAATCAGCGGTCTCTCCTTCGGCAAGGTATACCCTTACTTTATAGGCTTCAGCATCTATTAGCTCTGTACGTACTATGGTCAGGTGACGTCCTTCTCCTGTTCTGTTGTCCCCTGTTTCCCAAAAACTTCTACCAAATTTGGCATGATCAGGATTGTAATCACCTACTTCTGGAGCATCATACCTTACAGGGACAGTCATGTCCAGGTAAAGTCCCTCTAAGTTAATTTGATCTATCTGCCCCTGGTAATACGGCAGTGGATCATAAGTAGTAGTAAGACCTTCTATTTGAATATTTTCGGCATACTTTATAGAAGCTAGGTTTCCGTTCGGATGCATAATGAGTTTGGCTCCATTACCCATTATACTCACATTGTTGGCATTTTTAAGATTAAACAAGGTGTAACCTTTTGGACCTATTATCCTATAGGTTTTAGTTCCATCAAACACGACAACCCCACCTCCTGATCTTCTGGCGGCATCACATGCCTGCTTTACAGCATCATAGTCATTGGTAGTGCCATCACCTAAAGCACCGTAATCATGAACGCTAAACGTAGATAACTCATGAAAAGTGGGAGTAGCAAACGAAATTCTGCCTGACAGACGGTAAGCGGTTTCAGCATCTGAAACGGCACTGATAGTGATTTTATCACCTGATTTAAGGTTTTCTAACCTGGTTTCGTAGCGGTATGGAGCTACTTCGGGTGTGGCATTCAAGTGCTTAACCGTGTCTTCATTGATCAAAACATGCAATCCTACCTGATTGCTTTCGCCCTTTACCCACAGCCAGGCGTAACCTAGCTGATAATTACCGTCTTCTTCGACGGTATAAGCCCATTCCTTTGATTGGGTAAGCTCCTCCGGCTCTATTACAAAAACCTCACTATCGACCTGCTGATTGGGTAAGACTTCAGGCAGAGCACTTTCCACTCTTGTATCGTTTACGCTTTGCCAGGAATCTCCAAGTTTAAACTCATCAAGGCAAACACTTGCGGAGGTGAAAGCCAAACGAAAATACTCAATGGCCTCCATGCCCGTATTTACCCCTTCCACCTGCAAATCCCACATTTCAGGCTCACCTGAAGGAATACGCTCATCATCCTCAAAAACAGATATATTCATGTTGGGCTTATCAGTATAGTAGTATTTAGCCACTACCAAATAAGTTTTATCATTTTCTACATAGCTGAGCTCTGAAAAAACAGTGTTTTGATATGATACTCCGACCTGAGCTCCCAGCTTGCCCTCTTTGGCAATATGGACTCCAAATCGATCTACGTTATCACTAAACCTATTGCCGGAAATCCGAAATTCTCCTGTCGGCTCTTTTTTAAATAGAAAGGATACGTAAAAAGTAGATCCTACAAACCGTATTGGGTTAGCCAACTCCCGCTGAACTCCAAAACCGTCGGCTGTACTGTAGATATAACCATCGCCCACAGCTACCCCACTGGTCTTGCCTCCCTGATAAAGCCAGTTTCCTTCCCAACCTTCTCCTGTAATGCCATTGAATTCATTGAGTACTTCTCCTGATATGCTGAAGTCATCATACACATAGATGCTATCGGCAGAGGTATTAATGGATATTTGGGCTTGAGAAAAGCTAAGAAGCTCTACAAAGCAAAAAAACGACACTATGATTCTTATCATCTTATAATTATTTGAGAATTGGATTCAAAAACCTGGGATCAACGTAATAGAAGTAATTTGTAGGCGTCTCTGGTTTGATCATCAATGACCAGATAAGTACCCGCAGAGAAACCGGACAAATCAAGTATGGCTGTATCTACAAAATGACGCAATGTTCGTCCTCCTTCATTCATCAGACTAAAACTTGATTTTTTTGGCATCTGAAAAACACCTGTATGACTGGGGTTGGGATAGACGTACACCTGTGGGGTCACTTTCCGTAGCAACAGACTCACAGAAGTATCAGGTACTGTCACCATGATTTCATTACTTGCCGCCGAAAGACCTTTATGGTTTTTAGCATAGACAGTATAAACGTATTCGACTTCAGGTATATGAGTGGTGTCGGTAAAATGGAAAACATCTACCGGAGTTGTTCCCAACTGGATGCTGGTTGTGTCGGATCCCTCCGCTCGATACACCACAAAATGGGTCTCATTGTTTGATCTATCCTGCCACTCCATAACAATCCCACCAACAGTAGCTTCTATCAACTCTAAATCTGAAGGCCCCACAAGAGTATCTGCAAATAGTACAAACACTTGTGATGCTGTAGTATCCACCAACAACGAGTCTCCTGACTGCATCCGGGTATCCAAAAACATGTTTCCTTCTCCTGTAACGTTTTCTGAGTTCTGTATATGAATACCAAGCTGCAGGGCCTCATCGGAATACACAGACCATGTTGTGTCGGTATTAGAAATAAGGTTGTTTTCTACCACCACATTTTTTACATAGTCTAAATGGATGGCTTCATTTCTCAGGTTGTTTATGATGTGGTTGTCCCTGATTACAAGGTTCTCACTATAAATACTTCCGGTTTCAAAATCAGGGTTTTCAATATCTGTATCCGCTTCTATGCCATTCCAGTTTGGCTGGTATATCCAGTTTTTTTCTACAAGCACAACATCGGGGAGCGTGCCCGGAACGCTCGGAGCATAACCTATATGCACCCCGGATTTACCCGCATAGCTAATCCGGTTTTCAGCAATCCATGTTCTGTCTGCTTGTACCCAAACGCTATTCCTAAAAGCTCCCACAAGTGTGTTTCTTCGAAAAACTGACCCTTTTCCAGCATTAGAGCCATTGTGAAACATGTCATCTCTTGTGTATTCAAACGTATTGCCTTCGTACCAAATGTTATCTCCGCGATCTGCACCTACTCCTCCAGACGAACTTCCCATTACCCGTCCATTTGCTACCAGAAATTGATTGTCCACACATCTGATCCCTGAAGACCCTGGCTGAATAGCGAAAAACCGCCCTCTCGAAGCATGCGTCACCAGTCCATTAACCACAAAATCTCTTACTCCAGACTGGAGGCTTATGATGTCTCCTGACCTATGAGACAACACAAACCAATCTCCATCCCTGAGTTCGTCTCTGTATCGTCCGTATTCCGAAGTTCCGCATGTGAAGCCAAACAGCGTATCATTCTGCCGAGCGTTTTCCCAAGTCTGCTGCATTTGGTAATCCACTCCCTTCAGACCTATCCTTTGTTTGTGTTCCTGACTGAGAAAATACCCCTCGCTATAATGCTTCAGCACGGGGTAGGTCTTATAAACCGAGGTGTCCACAACGACTTCAAAGGTCTTTTGCTCCTTATCAAAATTCTGCACCACTCCTGCTATTTGCATGGTGGAATTGGGGTGGTAATCAATCATAATATCTTTGACTTGTATGCCACTAGCGTTGGTTATTTCCATAAATCCGCATAACCATTCACCATGAGTGGCTTGTATTACAATCTTAGTTCCACGGCCATTTACAACAACGTCATCGTAACCATCATTATAGAGCAAAAACCCGTTTTCACGTTCGCCTTCATCACTCGTCGGGTCCTGGGTCACACTCATGACTGCATCTGTTGGGAAGCGAAGCTCAACCGCGCCTTTGGTGGTTTCAGACAGGTTAAGGACACTTTGCCATTTGGATCGGATTTGATCCCAATCATCTGTAGAAACTACATCTACTACTGTAACCGGCGCAGAGATGGTAAAAGAGGCGGTATCTGACCACAAATTTGCACCTGCGGTGAAATCACTATCCAGCATACGCACACGCCAATAGTATGTTTTGCCTGCGCTCAACTCGAAACCCGGAGCATAATAGTTGATAAAGACTGGTATCGTATCCTGGTCTATTGGAGCTGAAAAGTCATCACTATCATCAATCATGACCTCAAAATACCCATCGAAAGGATCCACTTGATCCAGTGCTGACCACTCGAAGTAAGGTAGCGTATTGTAAAGTGTATCTCTATCAGCTGGTGCATGCAGGCTCACCAGCTTTTTCTCATTAATCACAAAATGAGTTAGCGTATCCCCAGGAAGCGAAACCCCTCCCCAACCATACGCTGCTGCACTAATCACATGCGCTCCCGGACTCAAATCCGCAAGAACATAGGAGGTGTTGTTTGCACCTACTGAATCCATAATATTAGCATCAGTGAAAATGATAAATCCCTGTTCATCCACTGAATTATCCACCCACGAAAGTGTAGGGCTAAAACCATTTGATACATCAGAGGTATCCGAATTGAGCAGCAAAGCTGACGGAGCAGCAAGGTTGGCAGCAATGACACTGTGGTAAGTACTGCCCAATCTGATGGCGTCAATGCTAACCTCTCCACTATTTACTACCAATTTCAATTCTTCTAAATCAGCTCCCGTCTTAGGCCCAGTGACAGTGTAATCCCACATTAATCCAGCCTCTGAGGATGGGACTGATTCGTAAGTATCAAACAGCGCCATACTGACCTCTGTCTGATTACTGGCATAGTGATATTTGGCTATTACCAAATAGGTAGTATCAGAGCCAAAAAAAGAATCCGCTGATGTTTGCAGACTGTTACTCCCTGCTCTGACAGTCAGAAAACCCTCCTTATCTACTCCTACACAAAACCTTTCGAGAGGGCCATTGGCCAATCTGAACTGACCGTCATCTGACCGACGTGCGAGAAAGGAAATATAAAAATTGACTGTAGATTCCCCTAATTCAATATCTGATATCAAAGATCTGGAGTAAGCCGTATTTACCACGTCTGACGCTGAATAACAATGCCCTCCTACGGCTATTGTCGGGACACCACCTGGATACTGAAGACTGGAACCACCCACGTAAAGCGGCCCATTGTTGGAAATATCCCAGTCGGATGAAAACCCAAACCCAGCCCCCGCATTTTCAAGCAGAGCAGCGCTATGGGTAAAGTCTTCGAAAAGATAGAGCGAATCCTGAGTAGCGTTTATAACAATAGGCTGAGCTACCGAAAAAACGGAACTCAGAATGATGATTGAAAAGGTGAAAATGTAATGTTTACGACTCCTCATTTTTTGGGGTTAGTTCCTTTGGATTATTTAAAAATGTCGTTTGCTGCATAGTCCGTTTTGATAATGGTTAATAGAATGAATATCTATTGGAATCTTAAAACAGCATCCCCCGTAGATAAAATAATAGGTGAGTCTTTACTATCAACCTTCATTACTGGCATATTTATTTCACAACAATTTTTGTGATCATCTGGTGACTTTGACTTGTAACAATTACTACATAACACCCTTTTGATAGTGCTGAAATATCCAGCGCAGGGCTGCCAGTTCTCAAGTCTATTTTCTCTTCTAACACCTTAGCTCCAGCAAGGTTCATGATTTGAAAGTCAAAGGCAGTATCACTTGTATTCTCAAGTTTTAAACATATTTCATCTATAGCTGGATTCGGATATAAACTAAGGGTTGGTTGTAAATTTTCACCACTTTGAATGCTTTCTGGGGTCAAAGCTCTTCGGGCATTTGATTGTGAAACATCTCCAAACACAGAACCAGTCCAAGAATTGCAAAAACGGAATTCATCAAATTTTACGGCACCACTAATCTTGAGTCTTATTCTATCCAGAGTTATCCCTGTATCACCCACTTCTGACGCAATCCAATTCACTCCAGTTAAAGAGCTTGGAATAGAGTCTCCCTCTTTGAATATTGCTACACGATTTAAATCGCTTTCTTTTGCAATGACTACCAAATAGGTCTGATCATTGCTAAAACTTCCCGAGATGGAGGCGCTACTCCATTGCCCACCTGCTCGTACCTGAACTTCTCCGGAGCTTGTAACTCTCACACCGTACCTTAAGCTATAGTTACTGTCATAGCCTTGTAGTTCTAATGTAGATCCGGATTGCTTTTCCGCAAGAAAGGATAAATATTGATTAGTGTTTTTTAAATCATAGCCATCGGAAAGGGTACGTTCTATTCTGGTTTCTCCAACTGACGTTTTATAAATATATCCCCCTTGCGAACTAGCCGATGTTGAAGAAGGGTATGAAAGGCTTGTGGACTCATTTATCAAAATATCCTCATTACCTGAATCGTAATACCAGTCGCCTCCCCAACCATAACCTGAATCACCGTTAGTTTTTAAAGTGTCACCTGCTATTTGAAAATCATCATATACCCAAATCGTATTATCTCCGGTCATAAAGCTTGAGTTGTAAATTGACTCTAGGCGATCACCATTGAAATCTACAGCTCCAGTGTCAATGGATATCCCATACAGCCTATCACTTAAAAGATTAGACAAAAAGATGGATACAGTGCTCGAATCTATACTCCATGTGTATAACGGTTCAGTGACTTCTGGATAAAACCTTATATTATTTTCAACACTATCAGCATTCATCGATTTCGAAAAATCTATCACTACTGATGATACAGGGTTTATATCCATTTCACCATCTTCAGGAGATACATTCGTTACAACAGGAGAGTTATTGGATGTTAAAAAGGTAAACTGAAACCCTTCAGTAACACTCAAGTTGTTAGTCGTTTTTGCGCCTCTTTTTACGGTAACACTGTACAATGTGCTATCCAATAGTCTATCTCCTGATATCTTCAATTCATTGCTTACCCAATTAAATTTAGAATTTCCTATTTCGGGACTTATACTCAGTGCACCTTCTACAGAAGCCTCATCCATTGCCGTCGTGAACGCTATCGTGACCTTGTTTGTCAGATCCACTGACACGTTGGTGGCTCCTGCTACTGGATATACACTCTCTATCAATTCAGAACCCTGTGTGACGCTTTGCCAGGAGTTACCAAAACGCAATTCATCTATAGCTACTTCACCAGATGTAATCACAAGCTTGAGCGT
>JBDUYP010000001.1:0-869657 GCA_039944535.1 Cyclobacteriaceae bacterium | reverse complement strand
ACAACTCGCAAATAATTCCCTCGCGTTTAAGGGACGGCAAAGATAAAAACTCCTGACAAACTTTAAACCATTTTCGCAATTAGTTTCTTCTCTTTTTTAAACATTAGAAATACTGCAGTTTTCCCAAACCCTCAAAGGGAGTTGGGAGTTGGGAGTTGGGAGTTGGGAGTTGGGAGTTGGGAGTTGGGAGTTGGGAGTTGGGAGTTGGGAGTTGGGAAAATAACGACCCTTCATCACTCAGAGTTCAAAATTTTATACAAACTACCCTAACAAACTCTGCCTTAAAGCCTCACTATGGAAAACAAAACGAAACATAGCCCCGATAGAGACGACATCCCCGACCAAAGGAAGGGATAAAGGCGATAGCGGGATTGATTCATCACTATGAAATGAAACCTAAAGGCTCTAAAGTCTATACAAAACCGCCTGCCAAGGCAAAAGCCTGAAGGTTTTATCGGACTTCCGTTCTGGTAGGTCTTCAGTATTGGATATGACTGGTGTGAGTTTTTCGGCCCCAAATTGATCATCGGTTGTGAATGGCTGAGGGTAATCGGACATATTCAGTAAGCAAAGATATGTATGGGTGTAATCCCACCTCCAATATGCAAAAACATTAGGGTCCTCGGCATGGATACACTGATAATGGCCATAAATAAGCGTAGGGTGAAGTTTGCGCATAGCAAGAAGCTCTCGGTAGAAATTGAGAATGGAATTTGGGTCATCTTCCTGAGAGCAAACATTAATCTTTGTATAATTAGGGTTGACTTTGATCCAAGGGTTGCCGGAGGTAAAGGCGGCATTGGGCTGACCACTCCACTGCATAGGCGTGCGGACATTGTCTCTGCCTTGGCGATGGGCGGCTTTAAGCAGCTTATCGGTATCACGTCCATCTTGCTCCCACTCATTTAATTCATTTTTAAGCTCTACGTCACGGTAGTCGTGGAATGAAGAAAAGGCCACATTGGTCATTCCAATTTCACTACCCTGATAAATACAGGGCGTGCCTCTAAGCGTAGCAATCAGCATAGCGAGTAGCTTTGCAGACTCCCGATGATACTTGCCGTCATTGCCGAAACGCGAAACCATCCTTGGAAAATCGTGATTATCAAGGAAAATACTGAGCCATCCGTCTTCCTTAATGACCTTATCCCAGGTTTCAAAAACTCTTTTGAATTCAGGAAGGGTAAAACTCTTTATATCATACTTGCCTCCAGGGCCATGATCTATGAACATGTGTCCAAAGTGGAAGATCATGTCGAGCTCTTTCCTACTGGCTCCCACATAATCATGGGCCCTTTCGGGTGTGATGCCCGGCCCTTCACCCACTGTCATCATATCATATTTACTTATGACCTGTTGGTTCATTTCTCTTAGAAACTCATGTACGCGTGGGCCAGTAGAATAAACCTTTTCTATTACTTCATTGAACTCGTCCAGATCGGTATCTACCAATTCGCGTTTGGAAATGAGTGGAATCACGTCCATTCTGAACCCGTCAATTCCTTTGTCTAACCAAAAGCACATTGAATCATATACTTCTTCTCGAACTTTAGGGTTTTCCCAATTGAGGTCTGGCTGCTTTTTGGTGAAAAGGTGCAAATAATACTCATCGGTGTTTTCGTCGTACTCCCAAGCCGAGCCAGAGAAGAAGGACTTCCAGTTGGTAGGTGGGTTCCCACCCTTGCCGGGTCGCCATATATAATAGTCTCTTTTAGGGTTGTCTTTGGATGATCTGGACTCCTGAAACCACTCGTGCTCATCGGAAGAATGATTCACAACTAAATCCATGACTAACTTCATACCCCGATCATGTATACCACCGAGCATTTCATCAAAGTCTTCCATCGTACCAAACTCGTCCATAATATCACGATAGTCACTGATATCATAACCATTGTCATCATTGGGTGACTTGTAAACCGGGCTAAGCCAAATAATGTCCACATTCAAGCTCTGCAAGTAATCGAGTTTGGATATTATTCCTCTGATGTCCCCAACTCCATCCCCATTGCTGTCTTTGAAGCTCCTCGGGTATATTTGATATATGACGCCTTCTTTCCACCAATTTTTATTCATAACAATAGTGCTTAGTAAGCCAAGAGAATTAAGATGACGATTGCAGCGAGTATCAATCCATGGTACCGATAATTTTGATACCATGGTCTATTGACCAGTTCGGCAGTTTCGACCCGATAAGAATCGATAGACCACACTACATTCTTGAGTTCGTCGGAGGTTTTATGTTGTCCAAAATATGACCCTATGACCATGGCCAAAGCTGATAGTGCTGTATGGATTGTAGCCATATAGAGAAAGTGAGGCTTCCAGGCAGCTCCTTGTGTGGCGATCGAGAAGATGGTAATAGCTGACCCAATGATTATAGCCGAAATAGCGCCTGTGGTATTGGCCTTTTTCCAAAGTAGGCCCACAATAAACAAGGCAATAATGGGCGGACAAAACCAGGATAGAGCCTGCTGCAGGTAGTCCCAAAGTTTATCAAAGTGGGTTATTTGAGGTGCCCAGGCCGTTGCAATGATCATCACAATAAAAGTCACCCATCGCCCCACTTTCATCAGTGACTCAGGGGACTTGTTGGGTCGGTATTTAGCGACGAAATCCATGGTAACAAGCGTAGAAACGGAATTCAAACCGGAATCAATACTGGACATCAAAGCGGCTATGAACCCGGCCAAAACCAAACCCAAAATCCCTGTTGGTAGTAAATCGAAAAGCATAGTGGGGTAAAGCTGATCTACGTTTTCGACCTCAGGGTAAAGCACCCGTGCAAATACCCCAGGAAATATCATGATAAAGAGAATGGAGAGTTTGAGGAAACCGGCAAACATAGATCCCCACTGCCCTTGAAGTGTTGATTTGGCAGCAAGCGTGCGCTGGGTTATATACTGGTTGGTACCCCAGAAATAGAACCCTATCAAAAAGACTCCAAAAAGACCTGGCCAAGGCAACTCTGAATCCTGAGAGGATTTGATAATATTTAAATGGCTCGGCTCGGTGATTTTCATCACTTCTGGAAAGCCTCCGCTCTGCTCCCATGCAAACCAAGTAATAATCATGCTGCCAACGATCAGAATCACAGCCTGAACTGCATCTGTATAAACAACAGCACTCAGCCCTCCTGAAATGGTGTATAGCCCCGCGATAACGGCCAGTGCTCCTATGATCATCCAAAGCGGAAATTGCGGAAATATCAACTGGATGAGGACTCCTCCTGCATAAAGTGTGGCAGCAATATCCACCAACACATTGAGAATGATAGCAATGATGGATGCATATGCGCGAACAAAATAATTGAATCGTCTCTCGAGGTATTCAGGAACTGTATAAATACGACTCTTTAGGTAAAACGGCAGAAAGAATACCGCAAAAATGATCAACACAAGCACCGCCATCCACTCGTAGCTAAACACCGAAAAACCGGTAACATATCCCGCTCCTGTAAGTCCAACCAGGGAATTGCTGGACATATTGGATGCAAAAAGGGAGAACCCGATCAGTGGCCAGGTAAGGTTGCGCCCCGCCAGAAAGTAGTCTTCGGCATCTTTGTGCTTTGACCCGATTACAAAGCCGAGAACAACAACAAATAGCAGGTATCCTATTACAATGGATACATCCACGGGGTTTAAGGTATAGGCTCCCATTAATTTTGGTTAGTGTTTAAAGCCAATAATAGCAAGAAATTGTTAAGAGGACTGGAGTTTAAAAACTTATTAATCAATCGTTTACAATGAAAACGATTGTATTGTGGATTACCTTTTTTTATGAGATGACACAACCGTATCACGATAAATTCCGACGGAGTGAAATACAGACCACTGTTGCCTAAAATGCTAACCATTTCAAAAGGAACTTCAGTTTTATTGAGTTATCCAAAGAATTTCATACGGCTTCAATTTCAGACCTGCGCTTTTGAAATTCAGAGTTTTTTCAGAGATTTTATCATAAATCGCTTTGGAGGGATCGAAATGCATGTAATCGGGGATTTGAGAGGTGATTATCTCGGGGTGATCGTTCAGGTTGCATACAACCAAAGTTTTCCTGTTGTCGAGAATCCTTGAGAACGCCAGAAGGTGCTGGTTATGACAATCAAAAAGATATGTGTTGCCTTTATCAGCAAACTCCGGTGATTCAGCTCGAACCCTGATCATCTTTTTCAACCCATGAAAAACCTGATGCTCATGTGTCCCTTTTATGTTTCTTTTCTCTGCAATCTTCCAGTCCATTTTAGGACGGTGCATCCACCGGTTGTCCGCTGATTTTGAAGGATCGTTTTCAAAGCTATAGTCATTGAGGGTAGCCAGTTCATCTCCTGTATAAAGCATCGGGATGCCCCCATAAGACAAAACAATACCGTGAAGCATCAGGATTTTCTTGACGGCCAAATCCCTTTGCTCTGAATCATGCTCATACAGAGCCTTCTCAAGTCCCGCCAGTGAAGCCAGGCTTCCCGAGATTCGGGCATCTCCTTTGACTTTGTCTTCCATAAAAGGCCTCCCTCTCGCAAATGACCATTCTATTTTGCCTGTCAAAAAATCTATTATAAACCTTCTATGACTTGAGGGATCACTCCCAGTCATGCGGGCATGTTCGTCTTCATACCCCAAACCAATATCATCATGACATCTAACATAATTGAGCCATGAGGCACCCATGGGTTTCCCAGGAATATTATTTAGCGTTACCCAGAGGAGCTTATTGTTTTTGGTGCATATAGCTTCCCATAAGAGCACCATCAGCGTGGCATTGTAGCACAAATCACATTCATCGCTGACGCCATTTTTTACCTGGCCAAAGTATTTCACAATTTCTTCTGGTGCGACTATGGCCTCAGCAAGGAAAACCGTGGCTGGTGCCGATACTTTCATGCAAGACTTGAGCGCTTTGATCAGGAGGTGTGCCTCATCAAGGTTTTGACTGATAGTGCCGGTCTTCTTCCACATAAAAGCCAGGGCATCCAAACGCAGAATGTCGATACCCTGATTGCTGAGGAAAAGCAATGCATCACACATTTCGATAAAAACCTCCGGATTGGAATAATTCAAATCCCACTGGTAGTTATTAAAAACGGTCATTACCCATTTGTTCATTTCGGGCGAATGGGTGAAGTTGCCAGGGGATGTATCTGGGAACACCTCAGGAAGTGTCTCTTCGTACCTATCAGGGACAGTACGATCATCGAAGGTGTGATAATAGGCCTGATATTTCGCATCACCAGCTTTAGCTTTCTTAGCCCATTCGTGCTCGTCGGATGTGTGATTCAACACAAAATCCATCATGATGAGCATATCCTTGTCATGCAATTGATCCGCTAAAGCGCGCACATCCTCCATGGTGCCGATTTCAGGATTTATCTTTCGATAGTCCGAAACCGCATATCCTCCATCATTGTGATCCTTAGGACACTTAAGAATCGGCATCAGATGCAGCATGTTAACGCCCAGTTCTTCCAGATAAGGCATCTTGTTTTGTAGGCCCTTTAGATCACCTGCGAATCTATCTACATACAGCATCATACCAACGAGTCTATTGTCGGTAAACCATGAAGGGTTTTGCTCCCTTTGAGAATCCAAAGCTCTTAGTTTGGACGGCCTGAAGTGGTAGTTATCTATTAAGACATTAACCAATTTCTCGAGGTGCTCCCTAAGATCATTTCTGTATGGAAAGAGTCGATGAAAATAGTTAAAAATATCTTCAAAATTTGCCTTGAGACGATCCTCCAGTTCAGCGGTGAGTGCCTTTTTTTGCATGGCTCTCTTAAGGATCTCGTCTAGTAAGTTTCTGGCGTTAATATTCACGTCGGGGGTGGACTTCTGTGTTCTCTGTTGGAAATTTTATTTTAAACCTGCTTCGGGTGTTTCATTGAGTCTGAGTGCCAGTAAACCCGCAATCATGAAAAACACACCCGCGAAAATGATGGCATTGATCGGATTGTCGAACAACAGGTATTTGATTATAGGCCCAAATGATAGCGTCTGGATAAACATTGGGATGACGATCATCATATTCACAATGCCCATATACACGCCTCTTCTTTCTTGCGGTATCACCTTGGAAACCATGGAGTATGGCACGCCCATCATGGTGGCCCAGCCGATACCAAACAAAACCATTGGTAACAGAAGCAGCCACTCATTGTGAATGAGCGGTAATACAAGCATGGCCAGGCCTGTAAGAAAGAGACTGGTGACATACACGAGTTTATTGCCAAACCGAGCAGCAAAAGGAACAAGCGCGAGAGCCACGACCATAGTCACCAGGTTGTAGGTGCCGTTCATAAGTCCGGTTTGGGCCAGAGCCTTTTCTGAAAGCATTTGAATATTTTCTGCAAACCCAAGATCCGCCGGAATCACCGAAGCACCGCTCAAACATGCCTCCTTGATGGATTCCAGCTTAGCCACATCTGCATTGCTAATTCTGAATAAACTCCTACGAAGCATAGGCGTGATGAATTGCCAGTAGATGAATAATGCGTACCACTGAAAAAGATAAACAACGGATAACCTCTTGAGAAGTCTGGGCATATCGCCAATGGCCTCCACGATTTCAGCAAATGGCTCTATTATTTTAGCTAAGAACGGTTTTGATTTACTTATTTGTAGTTGGGCTAGCTGCCCTTCTGACGGTGGTATCTCGGGCGTTTTAATGATCGTCCAAAGTACAGTACCAAGTGATGCTACGGCCCCTAAAAAGAATGAATAATACACCCATGGGGGAATATTACTGACGGTTTCAGTGCCTACGGCACAAATGGAGGAAGTAGCACCCGAAGCTGAAAACCAGTCCTGAAATAAGAATATCGAAAAGTTAGCCAGTGTAATGCCCGCTCCTACAAAAAGGCTTTGCATCTGAAACCCGTAAGTGAGCTGCTCATCGGGGAGTTTGTCTCCCACAAAAGCACGATAAGGCTCCATGGCGGTATTGTTACCGACATCCAAGATCCATAGTAAACCCACTGCAAACCACAATTCCGAACTATATGGAAATGCAAAAAGACAAAGGCTTGCGATGATCGCACCAATCATAAAGAAGGGTTTTCTTCTTCCCCATTTGGGAATCCAGGTCTTATCTGAGATGGCTCCTATTATTGGTTGAATAATCAAACCGGTAACAGGTCCGGCAAGGTTTAATAGCGGTAAGTCAGCATGATCCGCACCCAAAAAAGAAAATATGGGATTGATGGCTGTCTGCTGCAGACCGAAACTAAACTGGATTCCGAAAAACCCAACGTTCATATTCCATATCTGCCAGAAGGAAAGTCTTATTTTAGGTGTCTGCATACTTGCGGTTTACATAGGCTGGAGAGACGAGAACCAGCAGTCCAGGTTATTGTTATCAAGCCCAATAAATCGAAAGTAATCAAAAAGACCTATTTATAGGTAGTCAAATTACAAATCCACAAATGATAACGATTGCATTTTAAAATTTATCTAAAAAACCCAAACTCACCTCAATAGATTGGATCATCAGCAATCAAACCGAGTAGCACACCATTCGTCCAGCCAAAGCCATCTTGTGTCGGGTATTCACCTCCTCCTGCTAGCAG
The DNA here is from genome assembly GCA_039944535.1 of Cyclobacteriaceae bacterium. Classification (GTDB taxonomy): domain Bacteria; phylum Bacteroidota; class Bacteroidia; order Cytophagales; family Cyclobacteriaceae; genus JAMZMI01. The sequence goes on along the minus strand of JBDUYP010000001.1, from coordinate 862,096 downwards.
GGTGGTATCCACCACATCGTATTTCTCCATCATGCGACCCGTATTTTTAAATACCTTTTTATTGATCTTAACCCACCGATTGGAAATAGAAGCGGCCAGCTCATCTTCGTCGTAGTGCTCGAGTCCTTTGACTGTCACCCACTGCAGTGGAGCCCATCCATTAGGAGCGTCCCACTGCTGACCAGACGCAATAGTAGTGGTCACAACACCCCCAGGGCGGAGGAACTCATTTTCTATGGTTTTTGCCTGCAGTTTCGCCTGTTTATCTGTCGCAATGTTGAAATACAGGGCAAAGTTGCCGGCCAAAGTCAGTTGCTCAGAAAGCTGGTTTTCAGTCCAAACATAATCAGTGAAAGCTCCTTTCTCTTCATCCCAAAACACGGCTTGAATCGCCCGTTTTCTGGTCTCTGCTTTATCTTGATACAGCTCCGCCAAATTGGAATCCCCGACCTCATCATACAAATCAGCCAAAACAGACTCCATGGCATACATCAGACAATTCAAGTCAACTGGCAGTATTTCCACGGTGCGGATAGAAGTAAACTCTTCTTTGTTTTGGAACCACCGAGTGCTGTAATCCCACCCTGAAGCTGCTCCTGCTCTTAGGTTCTTGTACAAAGGCTTTTTCTTCGGCTCAGCAAATTCTACGGCTAGCTCATAATCCTCTTTGTATGATTCGGGGCGAGGAGAGTCCAGCTTGTCCCAATATCTGTTGAGCACTGTTCCATCGTCCAACATCACCACGTGATTGATAGCCTCAGTTTCAGATGAAAGTTGATCTGCACCTGCCATCCAAAAATCATACTCCTTTTGCACGGCAGGCAAGTAGGCTGATGCCGCCTCACGGCTGGTGAGCTGAGCATAGAGGTTGACCATAGAAGCGAAAAAGGGAGGTTGACTTCTACCTAAATAGTAAGTCCTGTTTCCATTGGGGATAAAACCAACCGTATCCACCAGATAGGCAAAATTATCGATCATGGACTTGATCAGGTCAGTACGGCCGGAAACTCCCAGCCCGATCATAGTGAAATAGCTGTCCCAATAATATATTTCACGGAACCGACCTCCGGGAACCACATATTGGTTTTGCAGCGATATGAGCGTAGACCAATCAGAAGGAGACTTGGCCGGTCTGGTCAAATGATCCCATAAATAGTAAAGGTGCTGGGAAATGACACTATCCCCCGAATCACTACAACCCACACAAACCGACGCATCAATCTCTTGCTTAGCCAGCTCACCTAATTGCGGGCTCACGGGATCATTGAAATTGGCCCTAACGAACTGTACCAAATCAAAATCTTCGTTCATCTTCACACTCCGATAATCCGTCAAAATGGCTTTTGGATTCCTTTTGGGCGTGCAATCCACAAAGGTTTTTGAGTCTGGATACACTCCAGCAATTTGGACATCATGAAAAAGCTCCTCCAGTTCGATCCAGGGTTTATAAAAATCTCGCTGCGTTTGAGATTGATTATCTGGCGAAGAAGAACAACTGGTCAAAATAAGGCCGACCAGCACTATCAAAATGGTAATCTTTGAGTTTTTCATGTTTGGGTCTTTAAAGAAAAAAGTATGTTCAACTAAATGTCAAACTGGAGCTTCATTTTCCAGATTTATTAGAGGAGATCAGAGACAATTTCCTTCATTTTAGGAGAAGAAATAAAGAAAATGATTCTCGATATATATTGTCCTCGATTATTAATCTCATGTTATTTAATTGCCTTCGACAGGCTCAGGCTAACAAACTCCACAGCTCAGTTTAATTGCTGGCAATCGAAGGGTCTTTGCTAGTCTCAAGGTGTGCCACAACCCAGTCTCCAACTTTTTCACCCTGATCCACGCCGTTTTTGATGGCCATCATATAATGAATACCTCCGTAGAGCCTGCTGATAGCTGCCTCCTCAGAAGCCTCCAAAAACGAGTTAAACTTTCGGGTAGGCAAACCATATTCATTCTCAGTAGTATCAGTGAAAGCAAAATCATCTCCGTAAAAATCAGTAAGCGTCACCGCAGCGGCTCTGGATATCACGCTATGTCCACTGGTGTACTCAGGAAATGGAGGAGTCTGCAAAAGCGGAACCCACTCCTCATCCATATATTGGTTAATCAATGTCTCGGGACGAACTACGATGCTTCTCCATTTTTCGTCCCAGCAACTAATAAACCCGTCAAACAACGCAATACTGGTTCTGGTAAAAGCTTCAACAGTTTCATCAAAATCACTTTGCTCCTGACGTGCGGCTATGGCTACAATCCCCATCCAGTGACCTCCCGGGGTAATTTTTTTTGTGGCAAACATGGCATGTCCCTTGTGATGCGATACGTAGGGATTGCAATCCCAAAATTTGGCTATCTCAGACTGCTGATCATCCAATCCCACTCCCACATCATAAACTTCTTTTAGCTGAGCATAAAACTCACTTTTCTCATCCATAGACATTTCCAATGGAGGAACAGGCGGAAACTGCCCCGCAGAATCCAACACCAAAGTCCTGATTCTGTTCCAGTGAGGCTCTATTCCCTCCATATAGTCAGGAGGTGTGGGTTTCCACTTAAACTGCTCATCCTGAACGGTGTATTTCGGATATGTACGGGTCTGCTTGTACATGTCTCCATCTGCCCATTGCATTACATGATCAGACATCATATCGCCATAGGCAAGGGAAGCTTCTCGTACGCGAGACGGCAACCCATTGTCTTCCAGATTTTGGTAGAGTTCCGCTCGGAAAGCGTCCATTTTGTCTTCCGAAAAGATCAGGTTGGTGCCAACATTGAGAAATGCATGAATGGCAGCCAGGTTGGGATTCACATCTTCGCCGGGCGCCTCGGGGCTTTCAAAATCGGTTATCTGGCCGGCCAAAGATTTTAGAGAATCAGGTTTAGCCTGAGCCAAAACCTCAAAAGCCGCGATGTTGGCATAGGCATAAACCCTACTCGCCACAGGAGGCGAAAAGATGTCATACACGATCACATCGGTGAGCTGCTTCATGGTTCGCTGATACGTTTCCGGATCATTGAGAATGTGCCTGTACGCCGTGTTTTCTTTGCATGAAAACACTATTGACGTAACCAAAATCAGTGAAAAAATTACTCGCTTCATTTTTGTCTGTTAATGATATGACGATCAGTTTTGTTTGTTATAATCCCATATTATAGGATAATCTTGATTTGGGAGCACCACAAATTTACCATTTCCCAGCACTTCGATATGCCTGTACTCCTTGTCAAAAGGAAGTAACAGGGTTGGGCTGGTGTCTTTGAAATCAGCACGTTCATACCTAAGCAATCCTCCCGGATTTCCATCGAACTTACCAACAGATGTCACTGAACCAAAGAAATTACCAACATACATGAGGTTGATTGTTCCTTCTTCTTCCCAAATGACCATATCTTCAATACTGCTTTTTTGAGCTGAAAGAGGAAATGGCTTAAAATCAAATCGGGCTCCATTTCGAATAAAGGCTCCCGATCTCACTTCTGAGATTTGGTATCTCAGCGCGATTTGATCTTCTGGCAATCCAGTAAGTTCTTCCACAGAACTTACCCGGGCATAATCATTGTAGCTAAGAAATTTCTTTTTCAAATAGGGCATTTGACCCACAAGCTGATCCTTGCTGGCAAACGGAATGTTGCTGGCACCTTTCCAGTAGAATATGATTGGGTCCAGTTGCCCGTTCCCGTCAAAATCATCAAGATATAGTGTAGTGGGGCGAGATACGGATGCTTTGATTTTGGCATTGAGTCCTTGATTTCCGGCTAGGAAATCCATGCTTCCATCTTGATTAAGATCTGCTAATAGAAGCGAATTCCACATTCCGTTTGTTGGAGCCAGGCCATATGCCTTGGTTTTATCATCAAAAATTTGCCCTTCTTTACTTTCGTAAATCGAAATGGGCATCCAATCTCCGGCGACTATCAAATCCTCAAATCCATCTTGATTCAAATCCGTCCAAACTGCACTTGTCACCATGCCGGCCTGCCATTTTTTCCTTTCGGTAAATCCTCCTCCCGCTTCATTTTTTAGCAGGAAGCTGTATGGCATAAGTCCATACGCACCCGGCACAGACCGCCCGCCTACGAACACATCCTTAAATCCATCTTTATCAAAATCAGAAACAGCCACTACACCTCCATTGGTCGTAGGTAGATTGATTGCTAATCGTGCAAACGATCCGCCCTCGTTGAGATAAAGTCTATCCATCAACATGATAGAGCCATCTTCACGATCATTCCCTCCACTGACCACATACAAATCAAGATCTCCATCATTATCGAAATCAAAAGCGGCGGCATCTACATCCTCATAAGCCATATCAACTGCAAATGCTGGAATATTGCGCTTTGTAAACTCTGCTGTAGCGGATTGCTCGAAAAAGCCGGCAGATTGATCACGCCCTCCACCTATATACAAATCATCGAGACCATCTCCGTTGAAGTCGGCAACAACAAGTGCCGGGCCTTCTGTGGATAGTTGTTCCGGGATCAGGCCTTCTTTATCGTAATCGTGGTAAAGGTTTTCTTCATGTTTGAAATCCATTCTGGCTAAATCCAACTGTGCAGTTAGTCGGTCTAGCTGAGGCGTGGATTTATCAGCATCAAAGTCAACAATTAGAGCCTGATCTACATCCAAATCCCGAATGACTTGTTCTTGACCATTGGGCCATTTGATTTTTATCGAATCCAGTTTTTTTATTTTCCCTAAACCAAAATGAGCCACAGGAGAAACCGAAGATTCAAACCCTCGGGTTGTCAGCAACTCTCGCCTCCATGTTTTTGCGCCAGCGAAGACATAAATATCGGCTCCTAATTGAAAGCGGTTATTGCCCGAATCTCTCAGTTGAATTTTGAGGTAATGATGATCTAAAAGTGTATCCGTCTGGTTTTCATAGATAAATGCAGGGGAATTGATATTGTTGACGACCAGGTCAAGATCACCATCATTGTCTAGATCACTGTAGGCGGCTCCATTGGAATATGACGCGGTATTCACACCCCATTTTTCACCAACATCTATAAAACTCAGGCTACCCTGATTGGCAAACATATAATTTGGAATCCTGAGCGTGGGCATGGACGCTATCAATACTTTTTCGAGGCTGTCCTGATCTACCTCGCTGTGATTGGTGAGGTTGATATTGCTAAGGAAGTTGATATAATCCAGATCGTTGGGGCGTTTGTAAATGCCGTTGGTGATATAGATATCCGAAAGCCCATCATTGTCATAATCCTGAAGCAAAACCGACCAGCTCCAGTCTGTGGCATAAGTTTCGGTCATGAGTGCCACATCCGAAAAATATTGATTTTGATTATTGATCTGAAATGCATTTCGGGCATACTGATCCTTGTAGCCGAACTTCATTTTGATCTCTGTCACCTTATTGCCATCTTCTCCTCCCGACTTCATGAGAATCTGATTATCCGCCGGGAGCATATCTAGTGAAAAGATATCGACAAAAGAGTCTCCGTTAACATCTGCTATATCCACTCCCATTGTGAATCGCGAAGTATGATTTACAAAGGAGGCCAAAGATTCCTCAAAGGTTCCATCTTTTTGGTTGATGTAGAGGTAGTCATCTTCGTGAAAGTCATTTCCAACATAAATATCTACCCAACCGTCCTGATTGACATCTGCGGCGACCAATCCCAGTCCGTATCCCTGAGGGCTGCTGTAAATGCCCGCCTCAGCGCTCACATCAACAAATCGAAACTCTCCTTCGCTGAGCTGATTTTGAAACAAGCGATCGCCGGCCAAAGGGTCGGCATCATTTCTGGATTCTATAGGGGCATAACTACGGGTTGTGTGAACGGCATGGTTCATCAGAAACATATCCAGATCACCATCCTGATCGTAATCAAAGAATGTGGATTGCGTGGAAAAACCAGAGAAATTCAGCCCAACCAGCTCCGCCGACTCAGTGAAAGTGAGGTCACCATTGTTGATAAAAAGCTGATTTGTGGATTTCATGTTTTTGTACTCACCAACTTGACACACATAGATATCCAGCAGACCATCGCCATTTACATCGGCCATGGAAACTCCCGTGGACCACCCGTTCTTGTTGAGAATACCGGCAGATTCTGTAATATCCTCAAACAGGAGATCTCCGCGGTTGAGGTAAAGTTTGTTTTCGCCCAAATTGGCCGTGAAAAATAAGTCATCCAATCCGTCATTATTGATATCGCCAACTGCCACACCACCCCCATTGTAGAAATACAAATACTCAATAATATTGAGATCTCCTGTCGGATTCAGATCATTGGAAAAATGTACGCCAGTCTGCTCTGGTGGCAGCAACTCAAAAAGCGTTTCCTCTTTTGCCGGCTTACTGCAGGCGCAGGTGAGTATAGAAGCGACCAAAACAATATGATGGATGTACCTCATACGATCAGCCTAAAATTGGAAAAGAATCATGGAATCATTGTTTCTACTTACCAGCACATTTCCATCGAAAACGTTGATATCGCGAATTTCTCCATCTACATAAAAGCCTCTTCCACCATTGTAGGCTTTGAATTGGTGAACGCCAAGGTTTTCTAAGAACACTCCATTGCTGGCATCATATCTACCTACCTCCGGCTTGGCTCCATACAAGTTGCCGCCCATTATGACATCTACATCTCCATCCTGATCAAAATCGCCCGAAGCAATACCATAAACTGGTGAAAGCTGCGCTTCGACGGGAAGTTCTATGGTAGAAAAAGTAAAGTTGCCGTCGTTGATCAAAATGGTAGAGGCCAGAGTGGTTGCGGTTAGCTTGGTGGCTGCTTCGAGCTGCTCAGGTGTAAATATTTTGTCGATAGTGGCTTGCTTGAAAGACTCATAATCCGGAAAATTTTTTTTCAGGCTTTTGATCTGGTCGATCAGATTGTGACGAAGCGCATACGGATACTCCCTGCCATCAGCGGCATATCCCGTGAGAATAGGATCTCGAAATCCATTATTGTCAAAATCACTGACGTAAAGAGAGATTGGCTCAGTGCCAGAAGCACGAAAGCGGCTGTTGAGTCCGTGGTTGCCCAAAACAAAATCCTGATCTCCGTCATCATCTATATCCACCGCGTGAACAGACTTCCACCACCCAGTCAGGGCTTCTATTTTAGGGTTGGTCTTCCGTACGAATGAACCTCCGCTATTTTCAAAAATCGTCACGGACATAAATTCACCTACAACAACTAAGTCTTCGTCCTGATCTCCATCAATATCTGAAAACGTAGCGTCTGTGATCATGCCCAAACCAGCAAAATTGGGAGCAAGGTCTGCCGTTCGATCTACAAAATTTCCAGCACCATCATTGATCAGCAGAAAACCCGCACAAGGCTCGCCGTAGTTTAGTGGCTTCATGCGTTCTCCCACAAACAAGTCCATATCTCCATCACCATCTACATCCGATACACTAACCGTAGCTGAACTCACATAAGCATTTCCCGACGGAAGGTTTTGGGGAGATTTGGCAAACCCTCCCTTACCATCATTGAAATAAAGCCTGTCTTTTAGCGCCGAAGAAGATTGTGAAAACTCGACACCACCGCTGCAAACATATAAATCCATATCACCATCACCGTCAGCATCAAAGAATACACTCTCTGCATCTTCGGAGATTTTATCATCATCAAAAATGGTAATGTCCGCCTGATTATAACCTGCTTTGGAGCCTTTTAGAATAGTGCCAGCAAAGCCCTTTGATCCACCAACGTAAACATCCTCAAAACCATCGCCATCTATATCTGCTACGGCGATCTTTGGTGCTTCGGTGCTGTTCATGTGGTAGAGCAATCGATCTCTATTAAAATCTACAAATCGATTTTCCGTATGGACAAATTCAATCTGAGCATCGGCCTTTTTAAAAATTCCATTTGACCTGGCATTAACCACTTCCTCCATTTCCCCGGCATCTGCCTGATTTACGGTAATCGTCTGATCAACCGGTACATCAGTCAATACAGACACCTGACCATTGGGCCAAACAACCGAAATGGAGATCGGATCAGCAGTTTTGAGCCCAAGGTTTGGACGTGGATCAACGCTGGACTGAAAACCTCGAATTGGCTGCTGCTCTACGTAGTAGGTTTCATCGCCCTGTCGCACACTGACCTTTGCCCCAATGGCGTATCTGTTGCCCTCATTGCCTTCAAACTCAAATTTGACATAGTGCCCCTGGCCCATGTCAGCAGTTGTGTTCTTATAGACAAAGGATTGCATGTTGACATTGTTGACCACCAAATCAAGATCACCATCATTGTCAAAATCTCCATACGCTGAGCCATTTGAAAAGCCTGGTTGGTTAAGTCCATAATGGTCGGTTCGCTTTTCAAACTTCAAGTTGCCTTTGTTTTGGTATGCGTGATTTTCAATTGGGTTGGAAGGTATGATGTCTATCAATTTCTTATAATCGACATTGTTTTTTGTAACCACAGATTTGAGTACCTCCTCGTTGGAAATATATTGGAGGTAATCCTGGTTCGTCAAATCCTGATAGATCCCATTGGCAATGAAAAGGTCCTTCATTCCGTCATTTTCAAAATCAAAAATCAATGCTCCCCAGCTCCAATCCGAAGCTTCTACACCGGCCAATCTTCCGATCTCGCTAAATGTGCTATCGCCGTTATTTAGCTGAAAAGTGTTTCGGGTATATTGATGATAATACCCATTCTGAATGTTGTATTCGTATTTAGTCCAATCCTCAAAAGTAGTCACCGACTTGAGACGCTCATGGTCTGAAGGGAGCATTTCGGTAACGAAAAGATCGTTGTAGCCATCGTTATTTATATCTGCCAAATCGGCTCCCATAGAGGCCGCACTGATCGAGCGAATTTGATCAGTGAGCTGCTCACTAAATGTGCCGTCTTGATTGTTGATATAGAGATAATCACGCTCGAAAAAATCATTTGAAACATATATATCATCCCAGTTGTCGCCATTGACATCCCCTACTGTGACGCCCAACCCAAATCCGATAATGCTGCCATAAATACCCGCATCCTGACTTACATCTACAAACACTCCTCCATCATTTCGCATAAGTTTGTCTCCTCCCAGAAGATCGCGCTTTGGCCGTTCGTTTCTTCGCAAATCAAACGAGCCTATGGCCTGATAGGAGTTATTGAGAATGTAAGCATCCAGGTCACCATCTTTGTCATAATCAAAAAACGATGCGTGCGTTGAATATCCATTGTCAGCCAAACCAAAAGCAGCGGCCGACTCAGTAAAAGTCATATCCCCATTGTTAATAAAAAGCTCGTTCTGCTTGTTGTCTCCTTTGATATCTCCGGAGTTGCACACATAGATATCAAGCAAGCCATCACCGTTTACATCAGCCATAGTCACTCCTGTGGACCATGCTCGGGTTCCCGCGACTCCTGCAGAGTCGGTTATATCTTCAAATCTGAAGTTGCCCTTATTCAGGAAAAGCTTGTTTGCATTGAGATTAGATGTGAAGTAAATATCTACCAGACCATCCTGATTGATATCTCCTACCGAAACACCTCCTCCGTTGTAGTAATTGCGATAGGTATAGACATTGAATTCTTCATCATACTTCAGATCATTTCGGAAATCTATCCCAGATTCTGATGGTTGCAAAAGCTGAAATACGGTATCTGTTTTAGGCTCTGAACACGCCAAAACCAAAAGACCGAAACATATCGGGGCGATTTTTTGTAAGGATAATTTCATGGTATTCATGCTTCTAAAATCCGTCTTTATACTTCACTGCAAGGTCTTCGATTTTCCCTTCCAATGTTTGAATGTCACTGATGCTCAAGGAAATTTGCCTATTTCCGTCAACCTTAACCCATATATCTTCCTGTCCTTCCTCTCCGTGTACCTGAATGAATGGATTGCCACCGTACCAGTTCATCAATGTATCCTGAACGATTGGAACGAGCTTGTCTGAGTTAAACTTATCTGTTGTTGGACTCCATGTGAGGTACTGAAAAGACAAGTCCATGATATGGAGCTGATCATCTTCCGTAAACCGCGGATAGAATAGCATTCTGATGGGAGAAATACCTGGTTTGCTTTCACCCAACATGTACTCCACGTTTTTGTTTTGCGGTCCTTGTTTGATCAGGCCCTCGCTATTTTGAATCCATCCTTTGGAAAAGAATTCTCGCCGCTGATCGCCAAACTGAAAGGTGAGAAACAGGGAATCAAACCTTTCTCCGGATTCCAATTCCCTTTTGACCGTGCGGGAATATTCCGACTCAATACAACCGAACATCAAAAACATGGCTACAGCCAATGCGATCCAACTACCTTTTGATTTCATATACTCCGATTTGTTCGTCATTAATTCCAAATATCACCAACCTACCTTTTGGGTGGCTCATAAATTCAATATCCCGGATTTGTCCGAAAACCCCAGTCATCTCCAGATTAGGAGCATCCAGCATGTTTTCGTCTCCATACCAAATAGTTGCCGGTAGGGCGTCATATCTGCCGAATTGGGGCTTCACCAAATATTGGTTTCCTCCCAAAATCAAATCTTCAAAACCATCGTCATTCAAGTCCTCAGACACAATTGTATAGATAGGAGATAATTGAAGTTCGGCAGGAAGCGCGCTTCGTGTAAACTTTGAGCCTTCATTTATAAAAATGGAAGATTCCAGAGTTGACACCTCTAACACCTCCGCACTTTTTAAATGGTCTTCGCCTAATAGCTCCACAATATCCATATGGGCATAATCACTGAAGTGAAGAATTTTTTTCTTCAGCCCGGGCAGTTGCTTGATCAGTTCGTCACGATCGGCAATGGGGTAAAACTTAGTTCCAATTTTGTGGCAAACAATATAATCGGTAGTTCCATTATCGTCAAAATCATCCATGTATAACCGAGTGGAATCCTTGAAAAAGGAGTTTTGACCATGGTTCCCGGCTATAAGATCCTGATCTCCATCCTGATCTATATCAAACGTGGCAATCGTATTCCACCAGCCGGAGAAACCAGACATACCTAATGAAATTGTTTCGTTGCTAAAACCGGAAGCATTGTTAAGGAAGGTATGAATTGCCCCCCACTCTGTGCTAATCACTAAATCCATATTTCCGTCGGAATTCATATCAGACCATAGTGCGTCTGTGATCATAGGAAGGGCCATTAGATCCGGGCACATGGCTTCAGTAATATCCTTGAAATAGCCTTTTCCATCATTTTGAAGTAGATAGCCCCGTACTTTTTCTCCATATCGGAAAGGGTGATATCGCTCCCCTACGAAAAGATCCTGATCGCCATCATTATCAAAATCTACATTGGCCACAACTGCTGTGCTAAAATAGGTTTTGAATGGAAGTCTGTCTTTTTCTATAGAGAAATTGCCTCGACCATCATTGATATAAAGTCTATCGCTGAGCGCAGAAGAGCTTTTAGAAAATGCACGTCCACCGGAGGCGACATACAAGTCCATGTCTCCATCACCGTCACAGTCAAAAAATATGTTATCCGTATCTTCAGAAATTTCTCCTTTCACCAAAGAGGATTGAAATGATTGCACAAACCCAGTCTTGGTTTGAATGAAAAGCCCCCCTTTAGATTCTTTGGCTCCACCGATATAAAAATCATCACGACCATCGCCGTTTACATCTGCTTTTGCAATAGCTGGCCCATGATTATGAAGCATTTGTGGCAATAACCTGTCCCGGTCAAAATCCACAAAATTGTTTTCATGATGGGTAAAAGGTATTTCAATTTTGGAGGCCTGCAGAAGGCCTGACACCCGAGAGGTTGTAAAAGTCCTTTTGGGCAAGTTTGCTGCCTTTTCAACTTCGATTTTTTGATTTGTGGCCACATTGTAGATTTTCTGTATTTCATCGGTAGGCCAAATAATCACCAATGAATCTATCATGGGTATATTACCCAAACCCAAATGAAGCGTGTAATCCACAGAACTTTCGAATCCGCGAGAAGGGAAATGATCAACCGTAAACACACGCCCCTCAGCATGTGCCATCACTTTAGCTCCGATAGCAAATGTGTTATCAGAATTTTCCTTCAACAATATTCTCAAGCTTCTATTCGTTGCTGTGTCGGTATTGTTTCGATATACCCAGGAAGGCATATTCACATTGTTGACCACAAGATCCAGGTCACCATCATTGTCCAGATCGCCATAGGCACTGCCATTGCTAAAGCTTTCCTGAGCAAGTCCCCAATCTTCGGCTCTATTTTCAAACTCAAAATTTCCTTTGTTTTGAAAAGCAAAGTTTGATACAGCTCCCGATGGCATCAAATCAATCAAGTCTGTAATGCCTTGATCTTCGTTTTTCAGAATGTTGCGTACATTCTGGTCGTTGGCGGTATAGGCGAGGTAATCACGATCGAGCAAGTCTTTGTATATGCCATTGCTAATAAAAATGTCTTTGAAGCCATCATTATCCATGTCAAATATCAGTGCCCCCCAGCTCCACTCGGTAGCAGAGACACCAGCATACCTTCCTACTTCGGCAAAACCTATGGATCCCAGATTCCTTTGCAACACATTCCTTGAGAATTGATTGGCGTACCCCTTTTCTTCAGCTAGCTTATGTTTATCCCACGATTCGAAGACCGTTTTTGTACGCATACGGGGCAATGTAGCGGGCAGCATTTCTGTCACTATGATATCGGGTAGGTTATCATTATTGAGGTCAGCAGCATCTGCTCCCATAGAACCCATACTGGTACTTTGCAATTCTGTTTCTGAAGACTCTACAAAGGCGCCATTTTGATCATTGAGATACAAATAATCCTTTTCAAAAAAGTCATTGGATATGAATATGTCAACCCAGCTATCTCCGTTGAAATCACTCAAAGTTATCCCAAGCCCAAATCCTATAGCACTCGAATAGATATTGGCCTCTTCAGTAAAATCTACAAATAGGCCATTTTTGTTTTTCATGAATTTATTCCCCCCACCGCTTTCATCGGGTCTTTTTCTTTGATCTTCTATCAGATCAAAAGCGCCAACTGATCTTACAGAATTACTCAATATGTAGCAGTCCAAATCACCATCTTTATCATAATCGAAAAAAGCCGCATGACTGGACAACCCCATGAGGTCTAGCCCATATTTCCTGGATTTTTCGGTAAATGTCAGGTCCCCATTGTTGATAAAGAGTTCGTTGTGCCTGTTTGCTCCTCCGGGTTTCCCCGATTTACAGACATATAAATCCAGCCATCCGTCCGCGTTGATATCTACGAAGGTGGCCCCTGAAGACCATATAGCAGGGCATGCTACGCCAGCACTTTCAGTAATATCCTCAAACTGCCAACCTCCTCGGTTGAGGTAAAGTTTATTGTCTTGAATATTGCCTGTAAAGTAGATATCCAGAAGTCCGTCATTGTTAATATCTGCCAAGGCGACTCCTCCTCCGTTGTAGAAGTTGCGATAGGTGTAGGGGTTGAATTCTTCGGTGTAGGCAAGATCATTTTCAAAAGTCATCCATGCCCCTTGCCCCATTAGTTCGAAGAGGGGTGACTCTTGCTCAGGAACCGAGCATGCTGAAATTAATACAGCTAAAACAAAGGGGAATCGAGAGACTTTTAGGAGCATGACCAAACAAAAAGGGCTACCGTAAAGCTACGGCAACCCCTTTGGTTATTCAAAAACTTAATTGTTAATATCCTGTATTCTGAGTTAACGGGAACGCTGCATCAGCAGCAAGGATCGCCGCATTCGGAATAGGGAATACATTCAGGTTAGGATTCCCATGAGCATTTTTAAATTCCCATGCGTCTCCCCATTTGCCAAATCTGATCAAGTCAGTTCGTCTGCTCGCCTCCATGAACATCTCTCTGCCTCTTTCGGCAAGGAGGTCTGCTTCTGTCAGCGTACCAAAAGGACTTACACCCGCTCTGGTTCTGAGTTGATTTACAAGTGCAAGGGCATCTCCATCACCGTATCCGTTCATTCTAGCCAAAGCCTCTGCTTTGTTTAACAAAATCTCACCATATCTGAATAGTGGATAGTCATTATCCATGTTGTCTTGCTGACCAATTTTGAAGCTAAACTTACCAAGTCTTGCTCCGGCCTGACGACTTCCATTGGGGAACAGCTCATTGATAGCTGGCGTATAATTGATGGGAGCTCCATCCGCATCTGCTTTATCAAAAGCCAAATCAAGAATGGCAGTACCATCAAGCGAAAATTGCTCGCCAACTATGAAGTTGTTGTCTTTTCTAGCATCTCCCACCTCATAAGAGTTGTAAAATTCCTCCATGGTAGAATAGCCGTTCCATGGCTGTGAAGCCAGGTCGTAAGTCAACTGACTTGGATAATGAAGTGTCATCTGAGCGAAGTTCATATTAGTACCAGTAGCCTGATCAAAAGGAACGACCCATATATGCTCGATGTTCTCCACGTTATCAGGAGCGAAAACTGAAGCATAATCACTGTCTAGCTCGTAAAGACCCGAGTTGATTACTTCATCAGCCGCATCGATGGCTTCTTGCCACTGAGCAGTGCCAGTATATACTTCAGCATTGAGATATAATCTTGAAAGCAAGGCATAAGCACCCGCCTGATTTACTCTACCATAACCTTGCAGATTTGTAGATAGATCAGGAATTGCTGCCAGCAATTCAGACTCAACAAAGGCATAAACATCAGCCCGATCCGATTGTGCCACATCCACCCCAGGAGTTGTTGTGATTTTCACTCGGCCATAAAGGTCAAGGAGTCTCCAGTATAGATACGCACGCAAAGTTCTAAGTTGGGCTGTTCCTTCCGCATTTTGTCCTGCGTCCAACAAGTCATTACACTGACCAATACCACCATAGATATCATTCCATGCGTTATTGAAACCATCATTTGTTGACTGCCATGTATGTTGGTGCATATCTATCCAGATACCACCATCGAACCAGTCACCACCTTTTTGAGTAATGATAGCTTCGTCTGTAGATACCTCAGAAATGGAGAAATAACTACCATGGTTAGCAGTACCATTAAACAAACGGCCAAATGCTGGCCCAAGACCATCTGCGGGTTGATCTTTGTTCACATTGGGGCTATTACCCTTTCTTGCAGCTGGCTCACCCGGGTCTTCGCTGTAATCCCCTTTCAAATCTTCTTCCAAATCTGTACAGCCATAGCCAAATACAAGTAGGGAAGATAATAATGCTATTTTAAATATGTTTTTCATCGTTGATTGCTTTATTAAAATTCAACATTAATACCAACTGTGAAAGTCCTGGCCGTGAAGTAGTTGTTTCTTCTGTCAATCCCAGTCACCAATACGTCCGGGGTTCTTTCCAAACCAAATGCATCTTCAAACCTTCCACCATTATCAACGGTACCTTTATCAGCCAAAACAGGCTCAGGGTCAATACCAGCATAGTCAGTGATTGTAAAAGCATTTTGAATGCTTCCGTAAGCTCTGATGCTTTTGAATGCTGATCCATCTTTCAGGTTAAAATTGTATCCCAGCGTGATGTTATCCAGCCTTATAAAGTTCGCCTTTTCTACATATAGTGAACTGAACTGAGCAGAGGTCAATTCAGGAATCTGCTTGTCGGACTTAATTCTGTTGTAAGAGTTGATTGCACCTGGATCGATTGGCTCATAAAATGCTCTATAGGTATTTACCAGACTATGACCAAAAGCTCCTCTAAAGAAAGCATTCAAATCCCAGTTCTTGAATGTCAATTGGTTTGTCCAGCCGAGTTCAAGATCCGGAATACCGTTTCCTAGTTCTGCAAAGTCTCCATCATCAGCAAGTGCTGATCCCTGCGCAGCGTTAACAGTTCCATCACCATTCACATCTTTCATGATTGGCGCTCCACTATCGTCTATGTTTCCAGTAAATACAGGTCCCCAGATTTGGCCAATTTCTTCTCCCACTTTCACTCTTACCATGTTGGTTGAGTTTTGTCCAGGTGCACCAAGGTTACCTCTCATTGATTCATCAATCACATATTCTTCAAGTGTGGTTTTGTAAGAGGAAGTCACAATTCCTGTGTTCCATGTGAAGTCTGCGTTTTCGATAGCCGCATAATTCAAAGCAACCTCGAACCCTTTGGTATTCAACTTACCAGCATTTTGAAATTGTCTTTCAAATCCAAAAACTGCGATATCCACTTCTCTTTCCAAAATAAAGTCATTGATATCTCTGGTGTAAACATCAACTGAACCGGTCAATTTATTGTTCATCATCCCAAAGTCAATACCTACATTGATCTCAGCTTTTTCTTCCCAACCGAGATCGGGGTTAGCACCTCTTGTATACTCATAGTCACCAGCCTGGAAAGTGTAGTCGTACAAATCCTGAGCAAGACCTGATTGTGAAGGAAGTGATCCTGTCACTCCATAACCTGCTCTAAACTTCAATTGGTTAACTGGACCTAAATCAACATACTTGGTAACATCTGCTCCCAAACCAACTGCAGGAAAGATACCCCACTGATTGTCAGCACCGAGCTTAGTAGATCCCTCTCTTCTCAGTGAGGCATTGAAGAAAATACCATCATCAAACGTCAGGTTAACCCTTCCGAAAAATGCTATGATTCTTGAATCAGGAGAGGAATTACTCAAAATTTCGATTAAGCTAGCTCCTCCCGTAAGGATGTTTCTTGAGTCTTCAAGGGCATTGAATCCAAGCTGATCAGAAGGAAAGTCCCCTAGCTGAAGTACAAAATACTCATCAGTTTCTTCCTGAAAAGAGTAACCCGCTGAAGCAGTAAGGTCAATTTTACCAAACGAATTGGTATAAGTAGCAAATGATTCAAAAAGGGTGAATTCCTTATCAGAAACAGACCTTCTTGCCAAACCACCTCTATTTAAACCTCTGAAAAATGACGTTCTAGGGTAATACTCACCTCGAATATCATCTCCGTATTGCTTTGCAAAGTTTGCCGTAACAGACAATTCATCGAGGATATTATAAGAAACCTGCGTGTTGAAGTTCAGATCCTTCTTCTTACCGAGGTTTTGATTTTGATCTACTATCGCAACCGGATTGAAGTTATCAAAGAGGATCGCCTGAAAGTAGCTACCATCATCATTGGTAATTGGTGCAGTAGGATTATAAAGTACCGCATATCTCAATGCCTCATTGAAAGAGTAGTTAGACTGTCTTTCGGTCAGTGACATGTTGAAATTGATATTCAACTTATCATTCAACGCATAGTGGTTGATATTAGCACGTGCGTTGATTTGATCAAATCCTGATTTCCTAAGGATACCATCTACATTTCTAAAGTTGGTAGATAGACGGAAAGTTGTATTTTCCGCACCTCCGGATATTGCCACATTGTGAACCGCCGAAATGCCATTTCTGGTTACTTCATCAATCCAGTCTGTTTCAGACCCCAGGTCATTACCACCTGCATTGATGTATTCAGACTTGTTCATTACAGGCTGCTGGTTGGCTATTTTAGCCACTGCCATGTAAGTATTATATGAGGCATTTACTCCAGAGCCTCTTTTACCAGACTTGGTAGTTACCAATATTACCCCACTCGAACCTCTACTACCGTAGATTGCTGCCGCAGAACCATCTTTTAATACGTTGATGGTTTCTATATCATTTGGGTCAACATTGTTAAGAGAAGCTCCGATAACTCCATCTACAACTACTAAAGGTTCAGTATTTGCACCCACGGTTGAGATACCTCTCAAACGAATAGTGGCTGATGAGTTAGGGTCACCACCTTTATTATAGATAGACAAGCCTGGAACTTTACCTTGCAGCAATTGTGAAGGGTCGTTCACATTTCCTTTGTTGAACTGTGCCTCGTCCAAAGTCACCACAGAAGAGGTGATCTCTTTTTTGTCCTGAGTACCATACCCAACAACTACTACTTCAGACAGCTCTTCAACATTCAATTCCATTGAAACATTGATAACTGACCTGTTCCCAACTTCAACTTCTTGAGCAGTATAACCTACGAAAGAAAATTGAAGCACTGTGTTATCACTTACTGATAGACTATACTTCCCATCAAAGTCGGTGATCGTACCGCTAGATGTTCCCTTGACGAGGACACTAGCTCCTGGAACTGTCTCACCCGTTCCGGCATCTGTCACTGTTCCTGTAATTGTTCGCTCCTGCGCCCATACGGTTACAGTCAAAAGAAGCGTTATTACATAGAGTAAACTTCTATTCATATTACAACATTTGGTTAGTAAAAAACTTAAATATCCGGACATGAATATCCATTGTGGCATCACATCCTAACTCCCAATAAACGGAAATAAAATGACTTGAGAAAACGTTTTTTTATTATTTAATCCCTTTTTTCAATATTTTGAAAATGAAAACGTTTGTATTAATTACAGTTTTTTGATATTTATAAATTATTGAGCTTTTAGCAGTATTTATGGAATTCTAAAAACATGCTGATTATCTTACCAAAGAAGCCGCCTTAAAACAGCAAAACGTTGTTAACCAACAACCTCAATCGACCTAATTAAAATGAAGAATGGTAACGTCACTATTAAGGACATTGCAAAGGAGCTTAACATATCCATTTCAACCGTATCAAGAGCTCTCTCTAACAGCCCTGTCGTAAAGCTGCAAACCCGTAAAGCGGTGCAGGAGCTGGCCAAAAAATATAACTACACACCCAATCTAACTGCTCTAAGTTTAAAGCACAGTAAAACCAGAACTATCGGTGTGATAATTCCACAACTAGTGCATGAGTTTTTCGCATTGGTAATTAGGGGCATTGAGGATTTTGCCTATGCTAACCATTACAGTGTAATAATATGCTCCAGCCACAATGAATACGAAAGGGAAGTAATTGACTCCAAAACACTGATCAATGGGCGTGTAGATGGTCTTTTAGCGTGTATAACTAAGGACACTTCTAATTTTGATCACTTTGCTGAATTCAAACAGCGCAATATTCCTTTGGTATTATTTGATTGCGTTTGCAGTGAAATAGAATCACCTAAAGTGGTTATAGACGATTTTGATGCTGGATATAAGGCAACCCAGCACCTAATAGAGCAAGGGTGCACCAAAATCGCATACTTAGGCGGCCCTAAATCCCTTTACACCAATCATCATAGATTAAAAGGCTATAAAGCTGCCATAAAGGAAGCAGGCCTTAAGGTGAATACCGACTGGGAATTGCATGCTTCAAGTGGTGAGGATTATGATGAGGGCATGAAACTCAGTAAAAAATTAATGCAAACACAGGACATTGATGGAATCTTCGCAACAACGGACATGCTTGCCATAGGTGCAATGAAAAGCATCAAGTCAGCAGGAATAAGAATCCCGGAAGATGTCGCGGTTATCGGCTTTAGTAACTGGACAATCTCCAGCATATATGAACCAAGTTTATCTACCGTCTCTCAGCCCGGCTATGAAATGGGCTTCAAAGCCGCAGAGCTACTAATCGAACAGGTGAAAAATCCCGATAGCAATATGACTGACACGCACATTCTCAGCACAGAAGTTGTAAAACGAGAAAGTAGCTTGAGAAAATAGCCACAATCACGTTTTCGCTTACAAAACCACCCGCGCGGGTTTTAACGTTATTAAATACTCAACAATCTGGTGTAGGTTATTACTCATTCAGAAAATCAAGGCACCCCAAAACAAAAAAAGCTCAACAACCAAGGTTGCTGAGCTTTTCATTAACACTTCAAAATCTTTATTCAGAGATTGTACCTTTCATGATCGTTTCGGTTCTATCAGGCCCAAGAGAAACCAAGTTGATTGGCGCATTTACTCTTGACTCTATATATCCTATATATTCCTTCAGTCCCAAAGGAAGCGTTTCGAAAGTTGATGCCTCTGTCTTGCCCCAGGTTTTGAATGAATCATAACTCACCGAAAAATCCTGATTGTCAAGATACAATGGAAGCTCGTCGGTCTCTTCGTTTTTATAAGCGTAGCTATGACCTACTTTAAATTCGCTCATTTGCTCAAGGACATCCGCCTTCATCATGAATAGCTGCGTGACTCCATTAAGCATAACTGTATATCGCAATGCTGGCAAATCCAGCCATCCGCAACGCCTCGGTCTTCCCGTGGTGGCTCCAAACTCACTCCCTACTTTTCTTAACTCCTCACCCGTCTCATCAAACAACTCCGTTGGGAACGGGCCGCTACCTACACGTGTACAATACGCTTTGAAAATACCATAAACCTCACCTATTCTTCCAGGCGCTACTCCCAGACCTGTACAAGCACCAGCCGCTATCGTATTGCTACTGGTCACAAACGGGTAACTCCCGAAATCAATATCCAGCAATGAACCCTGCGCTCCCTCAGCCAACACACTTTGTCCATCTACTATAGCCTGATTAATGAGATACTCCGTACTCAAAATATCAAAGCTTCTGACGACCTCTACAGCTTCGAAAAATTGCTTTTCCTCTTCCGCTAATTCAGCCTCAAAATTGTATCTCTCCAATATTTGCAGATGAAAGTCTCTCAACTGCTGATACCTTGCCTCGAAATCAGGTTCGTTTATATCTCCAATTCTTAAGCCTTTTCTGGCAGCCTTATCCTGATAAGTAGGCCCAATCCCTCTAAGCGTTGATCCTATTTTTTTATCGCCTTTTGCTATTTCATAGGCCTTATCCAACATTCTGTGAGTTGGAATAATCATCTGAGCCTTATTAGAAATAACAAGATGCCTTTTCAGATCAAGGTTAAAGGGAGCCAGCTCATCTATTTCTCTTTTGAAAGTAATGGGATCAAGTACTACACCATTTCCGATTACATTGAGAATACCTTCATGAAAAATACCGGAGGGTATCTGATGCAGCACGTGCTTGTGCCCATCAAACTCCAGGGTGTGTCCTGCATTTGGGCCTCCCTGAAACCTGGCCACCACGTCGTATTTTGGCGCCAAAAAATCCACAATCTTTCCTTTACCTTCGTCTCCCCACTGAAGGCCCAACAGAATATCTACCGATGACATATTATTTTGATATTTTTGATAAAGCCTCTTCCTCTGTTTTCACAATATTAAAGATGGCTTGCAGTTTAGTGATGATTAAAAGTTTTTGAACGTGCTCCGAGGGGTTGATGAGGTATAGCTCACCGGATTTGTTTCTAAACTTTGTAAGTATGGTTATAAGTACACCAATGCCGCTACTATTTATATAGCGAACGTCAGTTATATTGATCAGACAGGTTTTTACATTTTGATTGAGAGCGTCATTTACCAACTCAACCAAATCAGGCCCGTTGTTTTCCCCAATCAAATCTCCTGAAAAGACCAATCTCAAAATATCGCCATCTATGGCGTTTGTATAATTCATTTTGATGATGGTTTATTCTCGCAATTTTCTTTTTTGCAATTTCCGTAAAGGATCAATGAATGATGAATTACTTCGTATTGCAGGACTTCACTTACGGTATTTTGTATGTTCTGGATACGTGGATCGCAAAATTCCGATACTTTATTGCAGTCCGTACAAATCAGATGATCATGCTGTCTGAACCCGTAAGATTTTTCAAACTGAGCAAGATTTTTTCCAAATTGATGTTTCGTAACCAAGTCACATTCCACAAGCAGATCAAGTGTATTATATACGGTAGCTCTGCTCACACGGTAGTTCTTCTCTTTCATGCTGATGTAAAGAGACTCCACATCAAAATGGCCAGACCGGGTATAGATTTCTTCCAGAATCGCAAATCTCTCAGGAGTCTTTCTTAAGGCTTTTCTTTCCAGAAAAGCTGTGAAAATTTTCTTTACCTCTTCGAATATGGCCTCTTGCTGCATTTCCCCGCAAATATATGCTAGTCAAACGATTTATCTTAACTATCTCTGGAAACAGAGAACACGCCGGTCACTGCTTCCAGATTACGAATGAGTGTTTCCAGGTGCGATGTATCATTCACATAGAGTTGAATCTCCCCTTCGAAAATCCCCCCCTCGGTGTTGATTGACATAGATCGCATGTTCACTTTAAGCTCTGATGATATGATGCCGGAAACATCCTTAATCAGCCCCATGCGATCTGCGCCAATGATTTTGAGTGATGCCAAAAATGAATTGTCCTGACTGGAAGTCCACCTGGCTTTCACTATGCGATATCCATAGTTGGAAAGTAACGAGGCGGCATTTGGGCAATTAGTTCTATGAATCTTAATCCCCTCGTTGACAGTCACAAAACCAAAAACATCATCTCCCTGGATGGGGTTGCAGCACTTGGCAAACTGGTACTCCACCACATCCATATCCTCACCTATTAGCAATAGGTCGAAATCTTCTTTGCGAACAGTTTTGAGCTGTTCCTTAAAAGCCTTGGTATCAGAAACACGACCTACACGCTTAACTGATTCTTTCTTGCTTTCCTTAAATTTTTTGATCTCATTGTGATCAATTTTGCCTTTGCCAATCCGGTAAAACAACTCCGTAGGAGTCTTCGTGTCAAAATGAGCCACCAATTGCTCGATGATATCCTGATTGAAGGTAAGCTTTAGTTGTTTCACCTTCCGCTTGACCACTTCCTTGCCTTCTGCGGCAAACTCCTTCTTCTCCTCCTTCAGAGAGTCTTTTATGTTATTTTTTGCTTTGGAGGTAACCACATATTTCAGCCAGTCCTCCTTAGGCCTTTGCTTCTTAGAAGTGAGTATTTCTATTTGATCCCCATTTTTCAATTCATAATTAAGTGGCACCAGCTTCTGATTCACCTTAGCTCCCAGGCAATGTGCTCCAACTTCCGAGTGTATATCAAATGCAAAATCGAGGGCCGTAGAACCATGGGGTAATGTGATGAGATCTCCTTTTGGAGTAAATGCAAATACTTCCTCCTGAAATAAACTTGACCTGAAGTCATCTACAAACTCAATCGCGTCTGCATCATTTTGTTCCAGAATCTCACGCACCTTACCTATCCACATTTCAAGCCCCTGATCACCGCTACCATCCTTACTCTCCTTGTACTTCCAATGTGCAGCATACCCTTTTTCAGCGATATCATCCATCCTTCTTGTGCGTATCTGCACTTCCACCCATTGCCCCCGCCCACTCATAACCGTAGTATGGAGAGATTCATACCCGTTGGCTTTCGGAATACTAATCCAGTCTCTCAGTCTGTCTGGGTTTGGTTGATAATGATCCGTTACTATAGAATAAGCTTGCCAGCAAGCGGCCTTCTCATTTTCCAGATCCGTATCTACAATTATGCGAATGGCAAAAAGATCATAAACTTCCTCAAATGGCACATTTTGCTTACGCATTTTATTAAGGATAGAGTGAATACTCTTTGGCCTTCCTTTTATCTCGTATTCAAAATCCTGTGCATTGAGTTCACTTTTTATCGGCTTAATAAAGTTTCTGATAAACTTGTTTCTGACATCTCGCGTAGCATTGATCTTATTTGCAATATGTACGTAGGTGTCTTTATCCGTATATTTTAGATACAAATCCTCCAATTCAGACTTTATAGTATACAAGCCGAGCCTGTGAGCCAGCGGAGCGTAGATGTAAATAGTCTCGTTTGCAATTTTGAGCTGCTTATCTCTGGGCATACTGGCAAGCGTACGCATGTTGTGGAGTCTGTCTGCCAGTTTGATCAGAATTACCCTGACATCTTCTGAGAGGGTAAGCAACATTTTTCTAAAGTTCTCAGCTTGCTGTGAACTCCCCTGATCAAAAACCCCGGATATTTTAGTAAGACCATCTATGATCCTGGAAACTTTCCTGCCAAACATCCGCTCAATATCTGCGAGGGTCATGTCAGTATCCTCAACTACGTCGTGTAGCAGAGCAGACACAATAGAGGTTGTGCCCAAGCCTATTTCATCAATACAAATCTGTGCTACTTCCAAAGGGTGATAGATATATGGTTCACCGGATTTTCGGCGCATATCTTTGTGTGCTTCAGCCGAAATTGTGAACGCCTTTTTGATAGTAGCTGAGTCTCCTTTTTTGAGCACAGGCTTGGCTCGCCTGAGCAATCGGCCGTATCTTCTTATGATCTCCTTTCGTTCCTCTTCTAAATCAACTTCTAAAATCATAAAATAAAATTTTCTCCCCCTTTTGAGAATTTAAAATTAAACTTATCTTTGCACTCCGTTTAGCGGATGTGGCGAAATTGGTAGACGCACTAGACTTAGGATCTAGCGCCGCGAGGCATGGGGGTTCGAGTCCCTTCATCCGCACATAAAAGCAACCCTCTTTTCAAATTTCCCGAAAAATCGGGACGGGAAAGAGGGTTTTATTTTTATATACATTTTACACTTTAATTTTCAATATTTTGGAAATCGTACTTGACAAAAAAGACAAGACACAAGCCTCAATTAAAATTAGTTTAAAGGAGGGTGATTACCAACCTGCTGTAACACAAAAGATCAAGGAGTACAGCAAAAAAGCCAGCATCAAAGGCTTCAGACCTGGTAAGGTACCCATGGGGTTGGTCAAAAAAATGTACGGAAAATCAATACTCGCTGAAGAATTGAACAAAATCCTTTCTGACGAACTGAATAAGTACATTCGCGAAAGTGATCTTCAGATTTTAGGTGAACCTATGCCAAAAGAGGATGATTTTGAAGCATTGGACCTTGAGACTCAAAAGGATTTTGACTTTGAGTATAAGATTGGTTTTGCAACGGAATTTGATCTTCCGATCGACAGCAAATTGAAAGTTGAGAAGAATACGATTAAAGTTGATGCTAAAGTTCTGAAAGAGACCATCGAAAACCTTCAAAAGCAATTCGGTGAAATTTCAAACCCAGACACAGCTGCTGCAGGTGATGTCCTTCACGGATCTGTGGTTTCTGAAGAAAATGATATAAATAAAGAAATTGCGATTGATTTAAGTGAAACTGAATCAGCAATTACAAAAAAACTGATTGGAGCAAAACCCGAAGACTCTATAGAGTTTGATCCAAAGAAGCTATATAAGGATAGTCACAAGTTGCATCATCAGTTAGGGCTTTCTCATGAGTCCTTTGACGCCCTAAAAGGGAAGCTTACCTTCAGCCTAAAAGCCATTGACAGGACTACTCCTGCGCCGGTGGAACAGGCACTTTTTGATAAGACATTCGGAGAAGGCACTGTGAAAACAGAGGACGAATTCAAGGAGAAAGTAAAAGAGGCCGTCAGTGTAAACTATAAGCAAGAAGAAGAACACTTTTTTACTCATAAATTGAGAGACACACTGGTAGAAAAGGCCAAAATTGATCTTCCTGACACGTTCCTAAAGGAATGGTTGATGAAAACCAATGACAACATTACTGATGAAATGCTTGAGGTTGAGTATGAAGCCTACTCAAAAGAGCTTAAATGGTCTTTGATTAGAAATAAAATTGCCAAGGCTCAAAATATCACAGCAGAGAATAATGAGGTGATGGAAGAAGCTAAAAATATGATCCGTGCTCAATTTGGGCAAGCCGGGGTAATGGGGCAGCTAGAAGACCAACTTGAAACGTTTGCCAACAATTATCTTCAAGGAGAAAATGGCGAAAACTACATGAAAGTATATAACCAGGTGCTTGCTGGTAAAGTATTTGACTATATCAAATCAGAGATCACCATCAAGGAAAAGGCTGTAAGTCTGGATGATTTCAGAAAACTTTAACGAACTTACTTGCCTCAAATTAAGTTACTATGGAGTCCTTAACTTAAGTTGAGGACTTTTTTATTTTTTAGAGTTAAGTTAAATTGAAACATGATCAATAAAGAGGAGTTCAGAAAGTTTGCAGTAAAAGGTCAAGGCATTAATGGTTTGACATTCGACAGCTATGCTCAACGCGTAGAAAATATGACCAGAGCGGTTATAGAAGAACGACCTACCAATTTTAGAGAAATCGATGTGTTTTCTCGCTTAATAATGGATAGAATTATTTTTCTAGGCATGCAGGTCGAGGAAAACATTGCAAATATCATCACTGCACAGCTCCTTTTTCTCGAGTCTGTGGATGCCAAAAAAGACATTCTACTTTACATAAACAGCCCAGGCGGATCAGTATATGCTGGTCTTGGCATGTACGACACCATGCAATTTGTAGGTCCGGAGGTGGCAACTGTATGTACAGGAATGGCCGCATCAATGGGGGCCGTATTGATGGCAGGCGGAGCGAAAGGAAAGCGTTCGGCTTTACCTCACTCGCGCATCATGATACACCAACCATCTGGTGGCATGCAGGGGCAGTCGAGAGACATGGAGATCACCCTAAAGCAGATGCAGGAATTGCGTAAAGATCTTTATAATATACTGGCTAGCCATACCGGCAAAAGCTACGAAGAAATAGAGCGCGACTCAGATCGTGATTATTGGATGAGGGCGAGTGAAGCCAAAGAGTATGGCCTGATCGATGAAGTTTTGGAAAAAAATCCTAAAGCATAATGGCACAAGTTACTTGTAGTTTTTGTGGACGAAATAAGAAAGATGTTGACCTAATGATATCGGGAATACATGCTCACATATGTGACAAGTGTATATCTCAGGCTCAGCAAATACTTAGTGAAGAACTGAAAACCAAGAGTACTGTTGAATCCCCAAAGTTCAACCTAATAAAGCCTACTGATATGAAAAGGCATCTTGACGAATTTGTAATTGGTCAGGATGAGGCTAAAAAATTCATCGCCGTAGCTGTTTACAACCACTACAAGCGGTTGATGCAAACTGAACACAAAGATGATGTCGTGATCGAAAAATCTAACATCGTGATGGTTGGGCAGACAGGAACTGGAAAAACATATCTGGCACGTACCCTTGCCAAAATTCTCCAGGTCCCTTTTTGTATTGCAGATGCGACTGTTTTGACGGAAGCGGGGTATGTAGGAGAAGATGTTGAAAGTATATTGACCAGACTCCTCCAGGCTGCAAACTACGAAGTAGAAGCTGCCGAAAGAGGCATAGTCTATATTGATGAGCTGGACAAAATTGCTCGAAAATCAGATAACCCTTCAATCACGCGAGATGTAAGTGGTGAAGGGGTGCAACAAGCACTTTTGAAGCTTTTGGAGGGCACTTCGGTAAATGTTCCCCCACAAGGCGGCAGGAAACACCCGGATCAAAAGATGATTTCTGTTAACACAGAAAACATTCTGTTTATCTGTGGAGGTGCGTTTGATGGTATTGAACGCCATATTGCCAATAGGCTAAACACAAGACCTATTGGTTTTGCAAACAAAGAGGATTATCAGAACTCTCCTGTAGATAAGGAGAACCTGCTTCAATATATTACTGCGCTTGATTTGAAGAGTTTTGGCCTTATCCCCGAACTCATTGGACGCTTGCCTGTATTGACGCACCTGGATCCTCTTAACGAGGATACCCTAAAAATGATCCTTACCGAACCAAAAAACGCGCTCATCAAGCAATATGAGAAGCTCTTCGAAATGGAGGATGTAGAATTAAAATTCCTCCCTGAAGCGTTAGACTACATTGTAGAGAAGGCCATAGAGTTCAAACTTGGAGCAAGAGGTCTCAGGTCTATTTGTGAAGCAATCGTCACCGATGCTATGTTTGACATACCTTCCTCCAAGGATATTAAAGAGGTAGAGGTTACGAGAGAATATGCTGCTGAGAAATTTGAGAAATCAAAATTCAACAAGCTACGCGCAGCTTAATTTGATATAAAGTTTAGCCGAAATACTCCACATAATTACGCGGAGTTTCATAGAGTTTTAGGGAGTGAAGGACACATTTACTCCCTAATTTTTTGACTTTGGGCTCGAGGATTTTCCAAAACTCCATTACCAGATTCTCACAGCTAGCCATTTTCCCAGACATAAAGTCCACATCAAGATTCAGGTTTTTATGATCTACCTTCTCAGTAATATCAGACTTTATTAATAGACTCAGTTGTTTGAGATCAACTACAAACCCTGTATCAGGGTCTGGATCACCTTTTACGGTCACAATTAATTCAAAGTTGTGCCCATGCCAATTGGAATTAGCGCAAGGGCCAAAGACCTTAATATTCTTTTCTTCACTCCACTGCGGGTTATACAGCTTATGAGCTGCGTTAAAATGTTCCTTTCGACTAACGTAAACCATGATTCTAATAAAAACGCAAAGATAGTACAGTTAATTTCCTACTAAAATGAATCTTACTCAATTAGCCTGAACGAATCCTCAGAGTACATACCAAATGTACACGCTGTGTAACAACCGACAACTAATCAATTCTTCCAAAAAACAAAGCCCAACCGATATCGGTTGGGCTTGTAATGTATTATAACGGAAATTAATATCACATCGGGGTGGTCTTACCGACTGTCTGTCCGGTAGCCACGTCGTAGATTTTAATAAAATCATTTTTTGACTGACCATCTTTGATGATCCCAGGCACAGTGTAAAATTCTACCTTGGTGTCATCAACCCACTTCACATAGCCTCCAACAACAGACTTCTCTAGTACCACCTTGCCAGAGCTTTTCTCATAAATGAGAAATTTACGCAAAGCATCTACCTGAGAATCGTTAAGGTTGGTTTGGCATAGCTCAAATGTTTGACTTTCATTACCGTCACAAATTATTTCATCATTTTCTTCCGTTTGCAACGATTTCTTAACCTCTTCCAGAGTCAGTCCACCTTTCTGAGAGGTTTTACAAGCAAAGGCGAAAATCAAAGTGATCGATAAAATCAGTAAGTTCTTCATTGCTTAATTACCCTTTTAGTGAATGTTCCGTTATCGGTAGCAACTTTCAAGAAATAGACGCCTGCTTCAACAGATTCTAAATTAATAACTCCATTGTTCTTAGTAGCATCCACATTCATTAAGCTAGCTCCAGAAAGAGTTAACACCTCTACAGATTGGATGCTACTCTGATCTAACGCATTTATTGTTACATATCGCTGAGCTGGATTCGGGTATATAGAGAAATTATCTGCTATATCTTTTATTCCAAGCACTGTAACATCAACTGTCGTCTCCAAAGAAGTAAATGTGAAATCCCCAAGATAGCCTAATACAGAGATAACTTTTTCTCCTGACTGAGCTACGGGAACATTTACTGATACCTCTCCTACCTCGGTAATAGCACCTAATGATGTCGCAACTTCACCATTCACTATTACATCCACTTTGCTATAAAGTTCATTCAAACCGAGGGTCAAATTGACCTCCAAGGCACTTTGGTCCCCCTGAGAAGCGCTCAAAATTTCAGGTGTAAAATCCACATCTACAAACTGCTTAATTGACCTAATGCTTTTTCCTCCATTCTCAGTGATCATATAAAGTTCACTGTTTTCAAGTAAGGATGGCTCTATAGTCAGTGTAATATCAGTATCACCAGCAGAAACATCTGTAAGGCTTTCTACCAACACTTTATCTACATAGAAATCAACTTTATCGTGATCCGCGGCAAAACCAACACCCAACTGGAGTGAAAGCTGTCCACCGTACTCTGCAGTTTTAATCAAGGATTGCGATGACGGTAACGCATCAATAGTAGCGGTCCATATACCTCGACCATGCGTACCAAATACTACTTGATCATCAACTACCTTCATGGACCAAATAGAAACCGCTGGCAAACCTATATCCGCATAATGCCACGAAACACCATCATCTGTTGATTCGAACAGTCCTATTTCTGTTCCTACCCATATAGTTTCAGGTTGGTGCGGCATAACAAGGAGACTATGAGCGATGACATCAGGAAAGCCGTTATCGCTACCATCATTGCCTTCGAACCCTGAAATATCTTCCCAACTAGCACCCAAATCCTCTGTTCTAATTACTTTAGGTAAGCCCTGAATTGAAAATAACAGATAAGCCGTGCTATCCTGATGTGGGTGTGTGGCAATTCCGCTAACACTGCCCATAACACCATATTTCGTTACTGGATTGAACACTTCCCCAGCATCAACAGAAACAAAAACGTTTATGTTGTTAGTCATGGCACAACCGCCCCAAACAATATTATGATTGGAAAGGGATACTTCCATATCGAAAGTACTATAGGCTATTGGTGCACCGTCTGCATCTGATTGAGTCCAGCCCTCAGTAGCGCTTATGGCTCTTCTACCCCATGTCTCGGCAAAATCCACAGACTTTGCGACACCTTCGGCCAATGGCACGTAAACAACATCAGGATTGGTTCTTGATGAAGCCAATCGACTAATAAACGGCACAGTAGCAGTACCAGACCTAAAACTGACTTCAGCACCCTGCCATAAAATTCCGCCATCGATACTTCTTCTAAACCCTCCGTTTTGAAACCCTCCGATAAGTTTATCGGGATCCTGAGCATGCCAAATAACTTCAAATCCATCTCCACCAATTTTTTCAGAATACTGAGATTCTTCAGAAGCTGACTCACCACCTGGAGACAACCACGTACCATTGTCCTGCATGCCACCAAAAAACTCATCAGCCCCAGGCTTCTTGTCCGCTCCATAAAATTGGGTGGTAACATAACCATCCAATATTTGAGTCCACGTTTCACCATTGTCTTCAGATAACCCGAGACCTCCATCATTGCCATTCACTATCATAAAAGTCTCATTTTCTTCATCCGTCTTAATGAAAGTCAAATTATGATGATCAGCATGCAGGCCGCTATTTTTACCACCATAAGTCCCTCTTGAATCAGAGACCGCCTCCGGAGTGGCGTCAACTGTTATAAGGCTACCATATTTAATCCTCATGATACCGGTTTGCTCAGAATTTTCGTCCCAAGTTTCTCCATCTGTAAGAATCGGCCAGAAGAAATACATATTCTTTGCGAGATGTCCTCCGTCAACAGTGATTTGAGAGTCAGGAGACTCACTATAATCAATATTACTAATAAACAGATATTCTCTTGACAAAAGTAAATCAGGATCATTGGTATCATCTCGTGGATTCAAATTGAAGGCACCATCTCTTTGTTGATCTCTAAATGAAATCATCAATTGTCGGTTGTTATCTATATCCCAAACCTCGAACGGTACATCTATGTAATCCTGATAAGCATAGTCTTCATCTGGCACACCAGGGCCTCCATTACTGTTGGTACCCCCATCGGCTGGTACCTGAAAGCGATGGGCTTTCTGTGACATCCCTGACCCAAATCGGATTTCCACATTGAAAAATTCGGTAGACGAATCAGAACCATCACCTAAGGCCAAAGCACCCCCGAAAGCAGTTTGTCCAAAATTCACAAAAGACAGAAAACCTACATTTTCCAAATCCACTCCAATGAAATCTGGGTCAGTGGTAGCGGTTTCTCCCGTAACCAAATATTTCCCCACATAAACACCTCCAACATAAACTTCATTCTCATCATACGGATTTACTGCTATACTATTATCATACCAACCCTGTTCACCCAGGTAATACTCGTCACTCGAAAACGCTAACAACGCCCAAGTCTCTCCAGCATCAGTTGACCGATAAATAAGTGTTTCATCTTCACTATTATATGTGCTGGTATAAATCAAATCCGGATTTGAAGGGGCAATTGCGATCTCAAATCTCTCTCCTTCACCAATACCATCTGAAGATTTAACCCAGCTTTGCCCACCGTCAACAGACTTTATGATACCAATACCATTGACACCTGCATATTGCAAATTAAAATTACCAGAAGTGGCTGCTAAGTCCTGTACTTCAGATTGACTCTTATATACTTCAGTCCAAGAAACCCCACCATCAGTGGATCTATAAATTCCTTCATTGGTGCAAATGACAAGCACATCTTCTGATGCTGGGTCTATTACGATGCGGTTCACACTATTAAATTTGGAATCATTTGTGGTTGATTCCAATTGCGACCAACTACCAACGGCTCCCTTTTCGGTGCTTTTAAAAATACCAT
Organism: Cyclobacteriaceae bacterium; assembly: GCA_039944535.1. GTDB lineage: Bacteria > Bacteroidota > Bacteroidia > Cytophagales > Cyclobacteriaceae > JAMZMI01. The sequence goes on along the minus strand of JBDUYP010000001.1, from coordinate 830,450 downwards.
TACCCCTCACGAAAGAAAGGTTGGTAGCGAACACTTCTCCAGTACCTGCATACATCACATTATGATTTGAAGGAGCGATGGCAAGAGAATTAGTAGATAAATTTGGCAGGTCTTCTGTCAAATTCGTCCATGTCTGACCTTTGTCAGTAGTTTTCCAAATTCCACCTGAAGCAGAACCAGCAAACCAGGTGCTATGCGTATCGTCATCTGGATCAACAACAATAGCTCGTGTCCTTCCCCCAACATTACCTGGTCCTCGTGAAGTAACTTCGCTCACCATTGATGTCATTCGAACATTACTCTGCGGATAATTGTCCTTGGCTTTATTAAACTCTTTAAACTTATAGTTGGGTTGGTATTGCTTACCTGGTTTGTAGGTAATGGCTTGAAAATACTCTACAAATCCATTTGGAGATTGCCCTTTACTCTTAACTAAACGTTGCTTTTCCGACAACAACCGCCCTTCCATATCTGGATGGGTAGAACTAATGTCATCTATGGATAAAAAGTAAACGAACGCTATGAAAAGAGGCACCAAGGCGATTAGAATAATGCGTACTTTTTTCATTGTAATTTCTTTTGTTAGAAGGATCGATTTTGAGGGTCCATATGAATATTCAGGTCCCTTTAAAATAGAAGGCTAGCTGGTGTTAGTTGTAAAAAATTAAGCCGTCCCAAAAAAAATCGAGACGGCTTAATAAATATGATCAAGTCGCTAAACACGACCAATAGTTAAAATTCAAACGTAACATTGAATGTACTACCACTCTTAACTACAGTCAAAGCACGATACATTGGGGCTCCCCAAGCCGTAAACTCATCAACAGTGTAGTCTCCAGTGTTATTGCTGTTATAGGCACCATCATAGAACTCAACAGTTCCGTCTGGATAACCAACGCTTATCGTGAAGGGAACATCAACACCACTAGGAACAGTGTATGGATCAAATCCAAAGAAATATGATCCATCATCATCTGACGTCCATAGAGCAGTTGTGATCTCCGGATTATCAGCTGTTGCAGCTGCTCCCCATGATCCACCGAGCTCACTTTCCAAAAGAAAGTCAAAATCTATGGCGTGATCAGGATCTGGCCATGACATTGCTACAGTAAGTCCTCCATCAAAATTAGTATTCGGAAGGGCTACAGAGAAAGCCACCACATCAGATGCCGGGCTCAATTGCCAATTGAAAGCCAAATCTGTTCCAGCTCCAATTTCGATTTCCATTGTTTCATCAACCTCTGGGAAGTCATCAGCCAATAAAATCACCCAAAGCTCCGTTTCCAAAGAGTAAGCTGTAAGTAAACCTCCAACTTCTTCGATATCTTCTGCCGTAACAACACTGTTATCGTCATAAACCACACCGAATTGGATGTCATATCTAACAGTTTTATCTAGTGATATTGTGTATTTCAAAGTATCACCTTCAGAAACTGAACTATAATCAGCCATAGGTGTCAATGTAGCAGTTGGATTATCATCCGGAGAATCAATCGGCGCTACATCCTGCCCTGAGTAACAAGAACTCAAGATCACAGCCACCAAGGCGAAAAACGCTATATTATATATAAAGTATTTTTTCATAACTAAAATAATTATTGCTTAGTGTATAACAACTTGTAGTATCTACATGCATCTGGTCCAGAAGCTCCTTGCGGGAAGCAAATGCTATACTCAAAGTATAACGTACCAGCATCAGTATCTGACACTCCTTCACTTGTTCCTTCTACCCAGTTTCCGTAGTATTCTGCCAAGTTTTGACCAGGAATAGTCAATACATCACATACATCAAAGAATGTGAAACCTGGAGTACCAACACCCAGACTACCCCAATGGTGGTCAATAGTAGTTCTATACTCCCCTGGAGCTACAGCGTTGATAACATCAGTAAAGGTAACATCACTTGGAGACCCTCCTACCGGAGTGTATTCCATTTCAGCTGAATATGTTCCTGCAAGTTCTGAAGGACACAAAAACAACATGTTGATGTTCATTCTTCTCTCACTGGCAACCAATTTTCCACTTCCACTGGCATCTGTTAGATAAATTGCGATAACAGGATTGCTCGCCAAAGGTGTTTCAATTCCTTCAGTAGTCATCACTATTTCAACCTCAGTCAGGTAGTTACCTTCAGCAGAAAGTGTTACCGACTTATTAGGAATAGTAAAGTGAGTTCCCTCAATAGCAGTAGAGTTTTCAGTATCTACTGTTATCGTTGCAGAAAATGATCCGTCCAAACTTTTGTAAGTTGGGCCAGACACATAAATAGGAAGCATAACAGAGTAAGTAGAGCCATCAGCTATACCACTCACATTAGCGGAACCATCAACAAACCCAATAAAGTTTGGCGATGCGGTGATCTGATCTGCCAGCATTTCTTCGTCATCCCCACAAGAGGTGACAAGTGCAGCTGCAAATATTGCTATGAATAGATATTTCAATTTTTTCATAATGTCAAATTTTTAGTTTGCCCAAAAGACTTTTGCTGTAAAAGGATCTGGTTGGGTTGGTAAATTATTGGCATTACCTCCAACTTCACTTGCAGGGTATGCCAATCTAACAGGTCTCACCAAATTTGCTTCCTCTTGCGATACAGGAAGATTTGACGGGAATCCAGTTCTTGACCAATCGAACCATGACTGCTCAGCAGTTAAACCATTCGTAGCGATCCACTTTTGAGTAATGATATCCTCCAAATCGCTATAAGCGATCAAGTTACCACCTTGAGCCAAATAAGCCGAAGCATCAGCTCCAGTTAGACCTAACTGGGTGAAAGAAGCTGTAACACCTTGTGTATAAAGTGTTCCTGCATCTCCAACAGCAAACCCTTTGTCTGCAAGCTCTGCAAGGTTAAAATACACCTCTGCAGTAGTCATAACAACCGCTCCCTGGTCTGGTCCGATCAATACTCCAGGACCAATGTTTGAAACCATTGTCGGGCCTTGAGTATTAGGATCTGATGTAATTCCCTGAGGAACACCTAGATGACCTGACGTAGGCTCTTCATACAACACATCAATTCGAGGGTCATTTGAGTCCGTCAGATATTGTATCATGTAATCCGTTGCGCAAGTAGCATCACCCGATAGAGTAGCACTTCCGGCCACTGATTGACCAAAAGAATACCAAAGCGGACTTTGTTGATTCTCCTGATTTGCGTAACCTGGGTTTACCATTACAGCACTGGTGATATATCCAGAACCTTCAGCAGCAATTGCATCTAACTCGCTTGTAATTGAAGCAGCATCTTTAACATCAGAAACTCTAGTGAGAATTCTAAGTTTAATACTGTTTGCAAAAGTCTTCCAAGCAGCCATATCGCCTCCAAAGATAACGTCATCGTCAGCTGGATAAATACTTGTAGTTAATGCATCCGCAGCATCGATCATCGCTATTGCCTCTGTTAACTGTACAAGCAAGTCATCATAGACAGCTGATGCCCCATCATAAGCCGGAGTAGCATTTAAGCTTCTACCTAGTGCTTCGAAGTAAGGGATATCACCATAAAAATCCACCAACAACTGGAAATGGTAGGCTTTCATAATCATGCTGATCGCTTTGTAAGCAGCATAATCATCACCTAAACCATCCAAATCTGAATATTGCTTCAACGCATCATAATATGTATGATCAAAAATTTGGTCATAAAAAGTTGAAGTTGACAGATATAGGAATTCATCATTATACCAAGAGAATCCAGCAGACTCACTCCAGTTGTACATCATCATGTTACCAAGGTGATTAACACCTCTATCTTCCTGCATAATTCTAGCAGTATAATGCTGGGCGACAGGAAGCACCAAATCTGGACCAACTGATGTTGGATTGTTAGGGTCGGTATTTACATCCAACCAGTCATCACACCCTACCAAGAGGGTTGCGAATATTATATTTATTATTAAAAATTTCTTCATCTCGACTTTAATTAGAATTCAACATTTAAGCTAAAACCGAATGAACGGGTAGGGGGACCTTGAAGGTAACCACCGATTCCGATTCCGTTTGCATCATCACTCACGTTAGTCGTACCGAACTCTGTAGCTCTGGTATTTCTAAACTCAGGATCAGAGAAATTACTTTGGCTATTAGGAAGGAACGTCCAAAGGTTTCTTGCAACGAATCCAACACTCAATTTCTCAACAACTTTAGTTTTAGAAAGTATAGCAGAAGGAACAGCGTATCTAATGGCCAACTCTCTTATTTTCAAAGCAGTTGCATCTTTCACGTAGTTCTCCTTGATCTCATTGTAAGTGTTCTGCCAGAAGCCCATTACAGCTCCAGTAGTTTGGATACTTTCGTTTACAACATAAGATCCGTCTCCTGTCTGGTAAACTGAATTAGGCCAAACAAACTCTTGACGACCAGAAGAAACACTTTCTATAGATCTCCCTGTAAACTCCATTGAGTTGTTACCTTGAGAGAAGTAAACGTGTCCGGTTCTGTAGTCGAAAGTAGCAGAAACTGTAAACCCTTTGAAGCCCAATTGAGTAGTACCACCCAAAATGTAATCAGGAGTTACTTTACCCATTGCCTCAACATCACCTACAAGAGGATTACCATTGGTAGGGTCAATCACAACTCTACCTTGATCATCTCTCACGTAAGCCTGAGCTTTCAACTGAGGAAAAGTCTTTCCTTCAACCGCATAAGTACCATAAGTACCATAGTTTTCAATCGCAACTTCCTTAGCATCTGGGTTGTTAGGGTCAATCTCATTTACTACAGTATTGTAAGTAGTAAAGTTCAGGTTTGCATTCCATGTAAACCCTGCAACATCAAGGATTGTACCTTGTACACTTGCACTAAAACCTGTCAACTCTAGCTCACCAATGTTTGTAAGGTAAGATTGAGCTCCTGAAGTAACAGAAGGAGTTGTATAGGTAATCAAGTCTGTAGAGAAAGTTTTGTATCCAGAAGCCTGAATGTTTATACGATCATTGAAAAGACCTAATTCCAATCCAAGCTCATAGTTATTCAATTTTTCCTTTTTGATATCTGCATCCACAGTTGTTGTAGAAACTTCAAAACCATTTACCGAACCATAAGGGAATGGGAATGTCGAAGTGATGCTTCTCATATCAGCTACGGCACTTTGATGATATCTTTCGTTAAGTGCATATACACCAAGATCATTATAAACAATGGCATTAGTTGCAGTAACCTTAGCATAAGAAAGAATCTCATTATCATTTAAAGCTGAGATTGCATCTGTCAAAATCACGTTTGCACTTATTGATGGGTAGAAATAACCGTTGTTGTCAAGTGGTAAAGTCGAAGTATAATCCTGACGTCCTGCCAATGTTAAATTAGCCCAGTTTTTGTAGCTGAAACTAAAATCCGCAAATACACCAAATGTTCTCTTTTGAGTCTGATCTACTTGTGCTTCCACAAGACCAGTACCGTTTGATACATCATAGAAACCAGGAATACTTAAGTTGTTGACACGAGTCTTACTTCTTCTGTATTGGTTACTGATTATGGCCATACCTACCATAGGTTTGAAAGTAAAATCAGATCCAAGGTTGAAGTTACCAGTCAAAATAGAGTTTGCATTGATCTCAGTAAACTGAGACTCACCTTCTATCAAGAAAGAAGACACATCCGAATGGGCTGGTTGTAAAGTTGCATCATATGTTTGAGCATCTCTCCAATATTGAGCCGTTCTAGATCTGTTGTTTACACCAATTCTATTTCTCAACGATAAGTTATCAAGGATATCAAAGTCAGCGTTTATGTTACCAACAAAGTAATTACTCTGTCTTGTGTCTCTGTTCGTTCCTATTGCCCAGTACGGGTTTTGATAATATGCGTTATAATAGTTATCTGCATGAGCGTAGCTCTCAGGATTAGTCCAATCCTTATAGCTCTTCAATGGAATATTAGCAGGAGTGTTTAGAACAAACCAATAAAGCGTTCTATCCTGATCACCAATATCGCTACCTACAACGTCAGTTTCATCTGTAGTGAAAAATGCAGAAGCACCAAGAGATAACTTATTAATTCTGGTATCAGCATTAACCCTGAACATGTATCTTTCATACTTGTCATCAGGAACAATACCTTTAACATCTTGATGTCCAATAGACATGTAATACTTTGAGTTATCCGTACCTCCGCTGAAATAAGCAGTGTTTTGGACAGTCTGACCTCTATCATAGAAATCTCTCAAATTATCCTTAATCGGAGCATAAGCCAGCATTTGGTCGTCTAGCGAATGACCAGCAGGAAATGAAGGACCTACAGGTCTTTCAACACCATCAAATCTTGGACCCCAGTTGGTGTTTTCGATTCTATCATAGTGTCCATCCCAACCGATACCGTTTTGAGTTTGGAAGTCAGGCATATAAGCCACTTCTTCAAACGTTACTGAGCTGTTTAAACCAACAGTAAACTTGTCACCAACTTTACCTCTTTTAGTTGTAACAACCACAACACCATTGGCTGCACGTGAACCATACTGAGCTCCCATACTTGCACTTCTGATGATGTCAATGTTTGCTATGTCAGTAGGGTTCAATGCGCTGAAAGCAGCACTTGTAGAAACCGCACCATCAATAACAATCATCGCTTCGTTACTAGAAGAGATTGATCTTAGACCACCAAGAATGATCTGAGTTTGAGGATTTACACCATTATCCTGAATGTTGATCTGAGCACCTGCGATCTTACCAACCATACCAGAGGCTGCTCTGGTTTGTTGTCCAACCATCAAGGCGTCTGCATCGATACGCTCAGTTTGGAAAGTGATTTCCCGAGCTGTTCTTTCGATACCATAACCAGTTACAACAACTTCTGTCAATTGCTGTACATCTGATTCCATGTTAACATCAATTACCGATCTGGCGCCAATTTCGACTTCCTGAGCCAAGAGACCAATAAATGAAAAAACTAAAGTTCCGCCTTCTTCAGGAACACTAACACGATAGTTACCCTCTAAATCTGAGGTGGTACCTGTGGTAGTTCCTTTTAGAACCACGTTTACACCCGGTATACCTTCACCGTCCTCGGCTGAGGTAATTTTACCAGATACAGTTCTTTGAGCCATTGCTCCGAAAGCAACAACTAAAGACATGAAACTGAGTAGTAGAATCCTCTTCATATCATACTGTTTAAATTGTACATTATATTTCAATTATTAAATTTATATTAATTATATCGGATTCAACAAAACACTGAAAACTTTTAATGAACAGCATCAAAAGGCTAGTTTCATGAAAATATCCTAAAAAAAGGAGAATTACTCATCTATCCGAGGCTTTTGTGGAAATGGCGGAATAATCATCTATGAAAGACTGATATACTGCAAATAAATTTTGGAGTTTTTTTTTGAAAAAAAGTATAAAAAAACGCAACCCTTTGAATTAGACTTTAATTTATGACCCGAAAGGCAATTCTGCGGTTACTTTGATGAGCAAATTCTGTATTTGCCGTGTTTAGCGGTTTTGAGGCTCCATAACCAACAGGCTTAAGCCTGTTTTTTGCTACTCCCTGCGACACTAACAACATCTGGACCGACTCTGCTCTTTTCTGAGACAATTCAAGGTTATAGGCTGCATTTCCGCGATTATCGGTATGCCCTTCTATCTCGAAAGAGATTTTAGGATTATCCTTCATGTATCTGGCTATTGTTCTCAGCTCTTGATACGACCTTTTATTAGGGACATGTGAATCAAAATCAAAGTAAATGTTTTGAAGAACTATTGTATTTCCTTCGCGTAGTGGTTTTAAGGGAATGTCAATAGTATCGGGATCAAGAGCTGAGTTACTATGAGCTTCGAAAGTCAAGTTTTCAAACAAGTAGCCTGTCTTGTCCACAAACACTCCGTATTCGCGACCTTCGGTAATAGTTAGGAAATATTCACCCGTTTGCACATCAGAGCTAACCATATATAGATCAGTACTATCATTCAGATTCATCAGATTAAGGTCCGCGTTAAGAGGCTCGTTGGTTTCAGCATCAAATACTCTTCCTGTTATATAACTTGACTTATTAAGCCCGAGTGAATCTCGCGGAATCTTGAAACTAACTATATCACTACTGATGAGCATGCCCTGCTCAAACACCTCTTGTGAGTAATAAGCATCCTGACCATTTGCCGCTATGAAGATGGAAACTTCGTCGTTATGGGTATTGATAGGAAATCCCATATTTTTAACATCACCCCATTTGCCATTCTCCTTTTTGGAGAAAAACAGATCATAGCCACCAAGCCCAGGATGTGAAGTGGATGAGAAAAAGAGCGCATCATTATTTGCATGTATGAAAGGGGTAGTTTCATCTCGAAAACTATTTATGACCTTCCCCAGATTTTTTGGTTTGGCCCAGCCTTTACCATCATTGATTGTCATCCAGATATCTCTCTTGCCAAAACCTCCAATTCTATTGGATGAAAAATACAACACACGCCCGTCAGGGCTTAGCGAAGGTTGTGAATCCCAATACTTAGAATTGACAACAGCTCCCATGTTCTCAGGCTTACTCCATTGGTCACCTTGCTTGTAGCTCACAAACAAATCACAATTACCAAATGTGCGTCCTGCATCACAACTGGTAAAAATCAATATCCGTCCATCTGCAGATATGGTGCATGCTCCTTCATTCAATTCGGTATTTATCCTTTTGGAAATGGAAGTCGCTGGCGTCCATCCTGATTTTTGCTTTATGCTATAAACAATGTCTTCATCTGCATCTGGCCGATTGGAGTCACGCTTGGTATAAATAAATGTGTTGCCATCTACTGATACTATAGGAAAATACTGAAGTTGATACCGGTTGATAGCGGAAGGCATGGCATCAATGGTAATTTCCCATGGCCTTTTGATCACTTGCATAGAAAAATCAATGCTTTGCTCAAGCCAGCTTAAATCAGGGTCATTTCTGTGTTCCGGTTTTTGAATTAAAACCTGATCCAATGAATATCTAGCCCTATCATACTCACCTGATTCAAATTGCAAGTAAGCGAGGTTCCTCCAAATCTTATAATCGACCTGTTCACTAGCCGTAACATCAGCATATCCCTGATAATAAACCTTGGCTGAATCTTTAAGCTGATGTATTTTATATATGGCGGCAAGTTTGAGATATGCTTCCCGAAAATTTGGATCACGATCGATAGCCTCTTTGTATAAATCTATTGCTGCCTCAAAATCGCGATCGATAACGGCATCTTCCGCCTTATGATACAACTTAATGCACTTCTTATTATCTGTAGAGAGGGTTTGAGCTGACAAATCAGCCTGCGCCACCATGAGCATGAAGCTGATAAAAAGACAGAAGTTCCGGATCAGGGAATATTGAGATACTTGTGTGTTTGTAAAGAGATCCTCCATTTAGGGTTTTGCTTTACGTAATCAACGATTAAAGGCGTCATCTGATCTTTTTTTGACCATTCGGGCTGAATGAAAAGCTCCATGTGATCAATACATTTTTCTGCATGCTCTTGCGCCCAGTCAAAATCAGACTTATTGTAAGCTACAACTTTCAGTTCATTAGATTTATTGTAGTATTCGGCCACTGGCGCCTTGAACTTCTTTGGCGAAAAGCAAATCCAATCCCATGTTCCTGTTATGGGATAAACTCCGGCTGTTTCAATGTGGGTTCGCAATCCTGCTGCTTTCAGAGCTTCGGTCAGATATGTAAGGTCATACATCAAAGGCTCACCTCCTGTAACCACCACAATCTTGGCTCCAGATGCTTTTGCATCTTCCACCATATGATTGATTGTAACCAAAGGATGGTCATCTGCTTGCCATGACTCTTTCACATCGCACCACACACAGCCAACATCGCATCCGGCAAGTCGGATAAAATATGCGGCAGAACCAGAATGCCCCCCTTCACCTTGAATGGTATAGAAGGATTCCATCAATGGCAGCTCGATTTTTGGATCGAAATCAGGCATCAGCTTGCTGCTGCTCATAAGCTCGCAGTGTGTTGAGTAATAATGATGCAATGGTCATGGGCCCAACTCCTCCCGGAACCGGTGTGATGTAAGAACTTACTTCTGAAACGGCGGCAAAATCCACATCACCGCAAAGTTTGAATCCAGATTTTGCGGTAGGGTCTTCGACTCGCGTGGTTCCGACATCCACAACAACCACACCTTCCTTCACCATATCTCCAGTAATAAGATTTGGTTTACCCACTGCCACAATAAGCACATCAGCCTCTCTTGTGTGACTAGCCAAATCTTTGGTGTACTTGTTGCAAACTGTCACTGTAGCTCGACCCTCCTCCAATAGCATCATGCTCAATGGAGCACCTACCAATCGGCTGGAGCCGACCACCACGCAGTGCTTGCCTTCGAGCTCAACTTTATACCGTCGCAAGATTTCCATTACTCCAAAAGGAGTGGCAGGTAGAATCAATGGGTTTTTTGAGACAATACTTCCAAAGTTCTGATTTGTGAAACCGTCAACATCCTTTTCAGGACGAATTCTCTCGGTTACTTTTTCGACTGAAATATGTTCTGGTAGTGGCAATTGAACAATGAAGCCGTCGATATCCTCATCGTCATTCAACTGATCTACATGCTTTATTAATTTCTCCTCTGAGATGGTCCCTGCAAAGTGCATGAGGGTGTAGTCAAAGCCTACCGCTTTGCATGCCTTGATTTTACCGGTAACGTAGGTGTGGCTTGCTCCATCGTCACCCACAATAATAATAGCAAGATTTGGCGCTCTCTTCCCTTTTTCTTTCAACAGCCGAACCTCTTCAGATATCTCTGATCTGATATCACCAGCTACTTTTTTACCATCCAGAATTTGTGTCATGCTAATCCAATTTCAATACAGCCATGAATGCTTCCTGCGGAATTTCCACGTTCCCAACTTGACGCATTCGCTTTTTACCTTTTTTCTGTTTTTCAAGAAGTTTTCGCTTACGCGATATATCACCACCGTAACACTTGGCCAATACGTTTTTACGCATCGCCTTTACAGATTCTCTGGCAATGATTTTTGTTCCAATTGATGCTTGCACAGCTATTTCAAACATCTGTCTTGGGATCAATTCTTTCAGCTTCTCACACAGTCTTTTTCCCCACTCATAGGCTTTGTCTCTGTGCACAATCGCAGATAATGCATCTACCTTATCGCCGTTCAGTTGGATATCCAGCTTGACCATGTTTGATCTTCGGTATCCGATCAATTCATAGTCTAGCGAAGCATAGCCGCGGGAAATAGTCTTCAGTTTATCAAAGAAATCGAATACAATCTCTGCCAAAGGCAACTCAAACGTGAGCTCCACCCTGTCGCTGGTCAGGTAAACCTGATTTTTGATTTCTCCACGCTTATCAATACAAAGCGCCATTACTGTTCCGATAAAATCAGACTTAGTGATGATTTGTGCTCTGATATATGGTTCCTCCACATGAGAAATGAAGTTTGATTCGGGAAGTTCAGAAGGCGCACTTACCTTGATGATTTCACCATCATCTTTCACTGCATGAAACCGCACTGATGGCACAGTGGTAATCACTGTCATGTTAAACTCACGCTCCAATCGCTCCTGCACTATCTCCATATGCAGCATACCCAAAAATCCACATCTGAATCCAAACCCAAGCGCGGCTGAAGTTTCAGGTTCCCAGATAAGAGAAGCATCGTTGAGCTGAAGCTTTTCCATGGAGGCACGGAGCTCCTCAAAGTCTGTGGTATCAACCGGATATATTCCAGCGAAAACCATTGGCTTCACATCTTCGAACCCTTTGACCTGACGCTGAGTTGGCTTGTCAACATGTGTGATCGTATCTCCTACCTTCACCTCTTTGGCCACTTTGATACCTGAGATCAGGTATCCTACATTTCCGGCAGAAATGGACTTTTTCTCTTCATGCTCAAGCCTGAGTACTCCTATCTCATCAGCTTCGTAAGTTTTGCCGGTATTGACAAACTTTACGTGCTCTCCTTTTTTGAGTGTGCCGTTAAAAACACGGAAGAATACTTCTATGCCTCTGTATGTATTATAGACAGAATCGAAAATCATGGCCTGAAGCGGCTCATCGGGATCTCCCTTTGGTGCCGGGATTCTCTCCACCACGGCATCTAATATTTCTTTTATTCCAAGGCCTTCTTTGGCACTGGCATGTATAATATCTTCCTTTTCACAGCCGATCAAATCAATGATTTGATCCGAAACCTCCTCGATCATGGCTCCAGGCAGGTCGATTTTGTTCAAAACAGGAATCACTTCCAGGTCATGCTCAAGGGCCAGATAAAGATTGGAAATCGTTTGTGCTTCGATACCCTGTGCGGCATCTACTACCAAAAGTGCTCCTTCGCAAGCTGCTATGGATCGGGAAACTTCGTATGAAAAGTCAACGTGACCGGGAGTATCAATCAGGTTGAGCACATGTTCTCTGCCTTCGTATGGATAATACATCTGGATGGCGTGACTCTTGATGGTGATCCCTCGCTCGCGCTCCAAATCCATATCATCCAAAAGCTGCGCTTGCATGTCCCTATCAGCCACAGTTTCCGTGGACTGTATCATTCTATCAGCCAGCGTACTCTTACCGTGATCAATATGGGCAATGATGCAAAAATTCCTAATGTGATCCATATAAGCTTGTTACAAAATCTAGTTTGGGTGCTCTCATTGACGAATCTCAGAGGGCACACATTTACAGGATTGTCTCGTTGACATCATGTAAAAGTCTGCAAAGGTAGTATTTTGATATCTGAATTCTACCCCTTTGACAAACAAGGATGAAGGATTTTATTCTTTGTTTTTGGTATCAACCAAAATAGTGACCGGGCCATCGTTGATCAGAGCCACTTTCATGTCTGCCCCAAACTCTCCAGTATGAACTGGAAGTCCGTAGGTTGACAAATTTTCAACAAATTTTTCGTAAAGGGGAATGGAGATATCCGGCTTGGCGGACTTGATGTAAGATGGGCGGTTCCCCTTTTTGGTACTGGCGTGAAGGGTAAACTGGCTAACCACCAAAAACTCCCCTTTGTGATCGAGAATGCTTTCATTCATCACACCATCAGCATCGGGGAAAATGCGCATGTTGACTATTTTCTTAGTTAGCCACTCAATATCGGTTTGATCGTCGAGCTCCTCAATTCCAAGAAGGATCATCAACCCATTTCCGATTTGTGATTTTATGCTCCCCTCGATAGTAACGGAAGCCTCAGATACTCTTTGGATAACTGCTCTCACTACTCGGCCAATTCAGCTTCTTCCCACTCTTCGAATTCAGCTACATCTTCTTGTATACTCTTGAAAATGAAGAGCAGAATGGATAAATCATCAGTAAAACCTAAGGCAGGGATAAAATCGGGCAAAAGGTCAAGAGGCGTAATGAAATAAATAAGCGCAAATACCAAAAGCACCATCGACTTGACAGAAAAAGCCTTGAACTCTCCGGTAAAATGCGCGCGAATCATGCGCATTACCTTCTGAACATGAGACACGAAAGTCTTTTTATCCTCAGCGCTACCCGACATCTCATCAAGTTTTTCTTTCCCGGCTTGCAGCAGCTTTTTCACCCTTTCGTTGCTCGAGATGGTTTCTTTAGCCTTAACCATCATCGCCTCGATTTTCTTATTCTTCTTTTCCTTTTCAGCCATATGATTAAAATACGTCTTTTATCTCCTCTTTCAAAAACCTAAGCGCACCCTTAATGGTATCCTGCTCGTTTTTCATGGATTTCTCAAAGATGGCTCGTGCCAATTCGATACTGGGCGCATCAGCTTTCACCTCATTGCCAGCCTCATTGATCTGCGATATGAGCTGCTCTACTGCCCCTGAAACGAAAGACCATGCATCATCCGACATATAAACCTGCTGAGACAGGTTATGGTTATATTCACTTCTGATTTCTGTCACCAGAGCTCCCTGAAGATCTTTTGAAGTCATTTCTGGGTGATTCAGACGCGGAATGACATTGTTGGGTGAAATTCGCTCCAGCAATAAACACACTCTTTCGTAGGCCTGTAGCCTTATCGGGGTGACCACTTCCTGGTTTTTCTGACGAATGGACATACTGTATTCGTCAAGTTGCTTCTGCATAATTGATCTGACCACCATCAGCACAGCGTAAAGCACGATCAACGCCGGAAGTGTAATTTTTAAGAGGTCGTAAACCATCTCCATATTTTCTCTGTTAGTTCTGTTTTAACGTCATATCATCGCGGAGGGTGCCTTTTGTTTTCCCTACTGGGTAATCAAAGATTAAGACTCCTTCAAGCTGAATGACAAGATTATATTCAAGTGTTACATTTCGACAAGCTCAATGTGACAATCCAAAAATAACCATTTTCTTTGGCCACAAGATGCAACCAGTAACAATAACAGAAAAAGCCGTAGCTGAGATCAAAAACATTTTGAAGAATAAGAACATTCCCGCAGAATACGGATTGCGTGTAGGCGTAAAAGGCGGTGGATGCGGCGTATCGTTTGTCTTGGGTTTTGATAAAGAAAAAGAGGGAGATCTTTCTTATGAAATTGACGGTGTGCCAGTGTTTGTACAAAAGCGAGAAACGATGTTTCTGATCGGAAAAGAGATAGACTGGCACGAAGGAAAAGATGAAATGGGTTTTGTTTTTAACTCACCGGCATCATGATCATCTCATCGGAAAATATCGGGTTCCTCAAAGATCTGTCCGAAAACAACCACAAAGCATGGTTTGAAGCGCACAAGTCTGATTTTTTACTGTACAAGGAAGAATTCACACAATTTCATGCTTCTGTAAAATCGCTCATAGAGCAGCACGACCAGATCAGCGGGGGACGGGTTTTCAGGATATATCGAGACGTGCGGTTTTCCAAGGACAAGACTCCATATAAAAACAATTGGTCGGGCGGATTTAAAAGAGCTACTGCACAGCTCCGTGGTGGATATTATTATCAGCTTTCTCCAGGCAATTCATTTGTTGCCGGCGGTTTCTTTGGGCCAAACAGCCAGGATCTGCTTCATATCCGCAGGCAGATCAGTCAGGATTCAGAGCCACTACTAGACGTACTCAAAAGCAAAGCATTCAAAGCCCACTTCGGTGAACTTAAAGGAGAAAAGGTGAAAACGGCTCCCAGAGGTTTTTCTGTTGATGATCCAAATATTGAGCTTATCCGGCACAAGCAGTTTATAGTTTATCGTCACTTCACAGATGAAGAAGTTCTGAAACCCGATTTTGCTTCGAAGATCAATGAAAGCTTTAAGGCCATGCGCCATTACTTCGATGTGATGAGCATGTATCTGTCCACTGACCTGAATGGAGAGGATTTAACCTAAAACCGGCGACAACTCTCCGCTGATATGTATTTTAGCGAAACAATCAAGCCGCTCCACATGAAAGCAATCATTCTGAGTCTTATGTTACTATTGCCAAAAGTGATTCATGCACAAGTGAGTGAAGGCTATAAAAGCAGCATAGCCTTCAATTTGGGTTATCAGAAAAATTATTTACAAGACATCTTATTCTCCCCTCTCAATCAAAATGGCGGTGGGCTGGCACTTGGCTTGGGGTATGAAAGACGTACTCAGCATATATTTGGCGTCTGCATTTCTTTTAGCTCCGGAGATTTAAAATCAGGAGAAAACGATCATTTTACCTCTTCCTATATCAATGCCAACTTAGGCCTGGAATATTTGATGAATATCGCTCATCAAAGTGAATCCACTAAGTTTTATTTAGGTGGTGTGTACAACACTCGTGTATTGTTTTACGACTGGTCTGATCTAGATGCCTTCAGCTTCACCTCTGCGCACGGGATCTCCCTAAAAGGCATGGCAATCAAGAAAATTAATGATAAAAATTCATTACGAACCTCACTTGCCCTACCTGTGCTACAGTTTTTAGGAAGACCGCCCTACAATGGGATCGATGAGTTTATAATCGAAAATCAAGATGAACCAGCAAAAATCATTTTTAGCGGAAACCTAACTTCTCTCAATAAATACTCAGGAATCGAATGGAAACTAGGCTACACACACCACCTATCACCTCGACTCAAGTGGGACATTCATAACACGCTCTTGTTTCAAAAGGTAAAAGAAATAAATGACAGCAAGAGTTTATCCAATACTATTTCAACAGGACTGACATTCAAACTTTAGCATGAAAAGAACAATTAGTATGGCCCTTTTACTTGCCCTTTTTAGTGCTTGCGAAGAAATCTTTTTGCGTGAAGACGAGCCCGATACACCCACCAACAACTTTGAAATCTTCTGGAATGATTTAGATCAACACTACAGCTTATTTGAAGTTCGAAACATTGACTGGCATAATCTATATAAGATCTATCGCCCGCAGGTAAATGACGAAATATCCAGTGATGAACTATGGACTATAATGACCGAAATGATGGAAAACCTTGATGATAGTCATACTACTCTATTTGACGGCAACTTTAGCTATAAAGCCGGGTACGCGGTAAATGAGCAGTCAATAGCCGAGTTTGATGGAGATTTGATCATTGACCAATATCTGGAATTTCACCATTTCGTCTCTTCTGAAGACAATCTTAGCTATGGGAAATTGAAGGAAAAAAACATAGGTTATATCTATCTGGGCTCCATGGGTGGACAAAAACCCTCAGTGATTGACAAAATCATCAATGAGTTGGAACAGTATAATGCCATCATCTTGGATGTAAGACAAAACACCGGCGGGGACGACAGGTACTCTGCTCGCATAGCAAAAGCATTTTCTGATGGCGAACACCTAATTTATAGTGTGGAAACACGAAATGGAGTGAATCATGGAGATTTTGACAACAAAAACTTTTACTACTCTGGTTTTAACCCCTCCATCTCCTATAACAAACCTGTCATTGTTTTGGCTGACAGAAAAACTATAAGTGCCGGAGAAGTTTTCCTGTTGTATATGAAATCTTTTGCTCATGTCACACAGATTGGTGACACTACTGCCGGGGATTTTTCTACTGTTAGCAATATGCGGTTTCTCCCCAATGGCTGGACCTACTTATACTCAATACAAAAGTTCTTACTCCCAAACGGAGAAAGCCTTGATGGTATTGGGCATATCCCTGAAGTATACGTCAGAAATAGTCAAGCCGACATAAATTCCAAAAAGGACATTGTATTAGAAGAAGCTGTCGAATATCTCTTTGATCAATATCAGATTGAATAAATTATTTTATTCCTACCAGAAGACAGTCTTCTGCATTTGAATCAAGATTCTACAGAAGCGACGCTGTTAGGCTCATATTCTGAGTTTTAGATTGTAAGCTTAATTTTGCTCACAGCAACGCACATCCTTCACTCCCATCCAGCCAAGGATATCTTCCAGCAGGCACCATTTGGTAAGTGACGACTGAAGCAGGTTAGCCCCTACAAATGCTGTGAACCACAGCCAGTTGATGTTGACATAAATGGCCAAAAGCAGGCTGACTAATATGAATGTGCCTGCAACGGCTCTTACGATTCTATTTTTCATTTCAATACGATTTTTGGATGTCCGTCTGTGCTATGTGAATGTGTGACTGTTCGGTGAGCGAGTCATTGAAACTTTTGACCCGCTCAAAAACAATATCTGTAAGTTCATCAGCTACGAAAGCATGGAACAAAACAGAATCAAACTCTGCCGCCTCCCCAGCAAACCAGTTACCATCTATGGTTTCTCCTTCAGCATCGTGATGCCCGATCACTTGCTGATAAGAGAACGACCTCACTCCGGCCTTTTTGAGGATTTGTTTGATGTCTTTCTCAAACTCTCTCACTGCTGTTATTAGTAATAATTTCATTTTTGTCATTGTTTATTGCTCGTTTTGGAGCTTTTCCCATTTTTTCTTCTCAGTCATATAGTAGATCAGCGGCACCACGATCAGCGTGAGTAGTGTTGACACGATCGCTCCTGCTACCAGCGAAATCGCCAGACCCTGGAAGATCGGGTCAAACAAAATGATAGATGCTCCGATGACCACCGCTCCCGTGGTAAGTAGAATTGGGGTCGTTCGCACTGCCCCCGCATCGATGATGGCCTGCTTCATAGGCACGCCCTCTTTCAGTCTGATTTCGATAAAATCTATCAGCAGTACTGAGTTTCGCACCATCACACCGGCCAGGGCGATCATCCCAATAAATGATGTAGCGGTGAAAAATGCACCCAGCAGCCAATGGCCCAAGACGATTCCAACCAATGAGAGCGGAATGGCTATCATCATCACTATCGGTGTTTTGAAGTTTTGGAACCAACCCACTATCAACATATAGATCACGATGATTACGACTAAAAACGCGGCTCCTAAATCACGGAATACTTCCAGGGTGATTTGCCACTCGCCATCCCACTTTACAGTGAAATCACTTTCGTCGGATGGCTGCTCCATGTATAGTTCGTTTACTGCATAGCCTTTCGGTAATTTCATTTTCTGAAGTTTCTCGTTCATGCCGAGAATGGCGTAAACAGGGCTCTCCAAACCTCCGGCCATATCAGCCAGCACATACACCACTCGCTTCTGATCTTTGCGATATATGGACTTTTGCAGTGTATCGGCTCTTACTTTTACGAGATCACTCACTGGCACCATGTGCCCGCGACTGCTCTGGATTTTCAGGCTCTGGATCTCTGAAAGGCTCGACTTGTCCGCATCGTCCAGCGCAAGCACAATCCCGATCTGGTCACTGGATCGCTCATCGTACAGGTTGGATACGGGATGCTCCCCGAGCAGGTAAGTCAGGTTTCCAACTACCTGAGCCGGAGCTATGCCATTGAGCATGGCCTTTTCTTTGTCTATTTCCAGTTTGTATTCTGTCTGAGCTCCCTCTACCATCCAGTCGGCATCTACTACATCGTCTGTGTTTTCAAGAATCTCCTTCACCTGATAAGCGACTTTGATCTGCTCTTCATAATCAGGTCCGTAGATTTCTGCAACGAGAGTTGACAACACAGGAGGACCCGGCGGCACTTCCACGATCTTCACATTCGCGCCATACTTCGCCGCTATTTTCTGAACCTCCGGCCGTACTATTTTGGCTATATCATGACTCTGAAGTGCGCGATCACCTTTGTCGAGCAGATTTACCTGAATATCCGCCATATTGCTCCCGCCACGCATGTCGTAGTGCCGTACCAATCCATTGAATGTAATGGGTGCAGACGTGCCTATGTAGTTTTGATAGTCCACCACTTCAGGTATGGTGGTGAGATACTGAGCAATTTCCCTGGCTACCACTGCGGTTCGCTCCAGCGTGGTTCCCTCAGGCATGTCTATCACCACCTGAAACTCATTTTTATTATCGAATGGCAGCATTTTCACTGCCACAGATTTGGTAAAAAACATCGTCACAGAACCGAATAGCAAAAACACCGTGATGCCCAGCATCACCCAGCGCTTAACACTACTATCGAGCAGTGGTTGTTCGATTTTTTTATAGAGCCGGTAAATAAAGCCTGTTTCCATGCCATGTTCTTCCTTGTGTGCCTGTTCATCTTTTTCTCTAAGCAAATGGTACCCCAAATATGGCGTGACTGTCAGCGCTACGAACAGGGATAGCATCATGGCTATAGAAGCGCCAATCGGCATTGGGCTCATATAAGGCCCCATCATTCCGCTCACAAAAGCCATTGGCAAAATGGCGGCAATTACCGTGAAGGTTGCGAGGATGGTTGGGTTGCCCACCTCATTGATGGCATAGATAGCTGCCTGCTTAAACGGCAAACGCTTCATCTTAAAATGGCGGTGCATATTTTCTGCAATGATGATACTATCGTCCACCACAATACCTACCACAAATACCAGTGCGAAAAGCGTGATTCGGTTAAGTGTATAATCCAACATATAGTAGCTGAAAAGCGTCAGTGCAAACGTGAGTGGCACAGAGAAAAACACCACCAAACCGCCTCGCCAGCCCATGGCGAGCATCACGAGTACTGTCACTGCTATGATGGCCACTCCCAAATGCAGCAACAACTCCCCTACTTTGTGAGAAGCCGTGTCACCGTAGTTTCGTGTCACCTCTACGTGCAGGTCATCGGGAATCAAAGTGAGTTTCAAATCCTCAACTTTATTGATGATCTTCTCTGATATCTTCATGGCATCAGCTCCTTTTACTTTGGCCACAGAGATCGTTACTGCAGGGTAATCCGATCTGTTTTCACCAAAGGATGCGTTGGCTTTGCCATACCCAAAGGACACATAGGCCGACGGTTTTTCCGGACCATCCAGGACTTGTGCCACCTGACGCAGATACACCGGAAGGTTTTGGTTCACTCCCACTACGAGATTTTCTACATCCTCCACTGATGCCAAAAACTGTCCTGTTGTGATCAAGAACTCCCGATCTGCCTGCACAAAACTTCCTGACTGAGCGCTCTGGTTATTGGCCTGTATCATCTGCATGATGCCAAAGGCATCCACTCCATTTTCGGCCATCTTGTCTTTATCCAGCACTACACGCAACTCACGATTACGTCCCCCGATCACCTTAGTGATCGCCACGTCTTTGATCTTTTCAATCTCGCCAGTCAGCTCCTCGGCCACTTCTCTGATCTGAAAATCATCATAATTTTCACTCCACAGCGTAATCCCAAGCATGGGCACATCGTCGATAGACCGGGTCTTCACCATTGGCCCCATTGCCGCTTTCGGCAGTAAGTCTGGGTGCTTCATGATCTCGTCGTACAACTTCACGTAACTCCGCTCAACATCTTCACCTACATAAAACTGCACGATCAGCATGGCCTGGCCATTCATGGCCATGCTGTGGATGTGCTCCACGCCTTTGATATTGCCAATCACCTTTTCCAGCGGCTTAACCACACGGCTTTCCACCTCTTTCGGGCTCGCCCCCGGATAACCCACCATCACATCTGCCATGGGTACATTGATCTGAGGCTCTTCCTCCCGTGGTATCAGCGTAGAGCTGTACACCCCGATGATCATCAGCGCCACCATGAGCAGTATCGTCAGTTTCGAATTGATGAAAAAGTCCGCAACTTTTCCAGATATTCCTTCTTGCATGTTTTCTATGTTTAAGGTGCCCTACCTTTCGATAACCTCAAGGCGACACCTAATTCAATCTCTTTTAAAATGTCACTTTTGCTCCGTTGAACAATTTGCCCTCTGCAATCAGGATGTACTCCTCGCCCTGAGCCAAACCAGATAAAACCTCCACCTCACTGCCATAAACTTTGCCTGTGCGCAACCATCTGAGAATTGCCACATTATCCGCTCCCAGCGTATAGACACCAGTAAGCTGTCCTTGCTTCACCAATGCCTTGTTTGGCAGTAGCACTCTGGCGTTTGCACCTTTACCCGATACCGGAAATTGCACGTTTACAAACATGCCCGGAAGGACACCCCCATCAGTCTTTGGTAAATTCACTTTCACCAGGTATTGTCCTCCTGTGTTTTTTGCCGAATGGCTTACTTCCGTCACCACACCTTGCAGCACCTGGTCTGCTGTTTTCACAAAAACCTTTACTTCGCTACCTGTTTCTATATGGTCTATATCAGACTCTGAAACCATGGCGGTCACTTCCAACTCTCCGGGTGACTCTATCGTCACCAGGGGCATACCCGGGTTGGCCATATCTCCTTCTTTTATGAATGTATTGGCCACAACTCCGCTAAAAGGCGCTTTGATATTGGCGTATGCAAACTGCGCCTGCACCTCAGCCTTCATCTGTTCGGCAGCTTCCAAACCAGCTTTGGCCATCTCATGGCGTGTGGTCATGTCGTCAAGTTCTTTTTGAGAAGCGCTTCCCTGATCGAAAAGAGTTTTGAATCGCTCAAAGTCCTTTTTCGCGTTTTCATAACCAGCAGTCGCCTGAATGATGGAAGCCTCGACCTGAGCTTTTTTGGCCAGCAAATCTGTATTATTGATGCTCAGCAGGACTTCACCTTTTTTCACATCGTCACCCACCTTCACATTCATCCGCTGCACAAAGCCCATCATCCGCGTGCTTAGATTGGCACTGTTTGTAGCCTCTATTTTGCCACTTGCCGAGATGTAGTCCGTCTGATCTGATGCTGCTATTTTGCTTACCTTCACAGCGATTGGAGTAAGTTTAGGCACCTGACTGGATTCCCCTCCTCCACAACTCATCACCGTCATGGCCACCATTCCTATGATTGT
Organism: Cyclobacteriaceae bacterium; assembly: GCA_039944535.1. GTDB lineage: Bacteria > Bacteroidota > Bacteroidia > Cytophagales > Cyclobacteriaceae > JAMZMI01. The sequence continues at coordinate 808,401 of JBDUYP010000001.1, read as the reverse complement.
ATATATGATTCTATTCATTTTCTATTTTGTTAAAAATTCTAAGTAGTTCTTTGTGAAATTGTATTCGAAGACCGTCTGCAGATACTCCAGTTCTTTTTGATACATCTGGGTTTCGGACATAAGCAGGTCGCTGGTTTTTACTAGCCCCTCCTCGAATCTGTCTTTTCTGATTTTGTATGCTTCCTTTGATTGCTCCAGAGCCAGTCCGGCATTATTGGATTTGTTCTGGGCATCCTTGAGTTGTCGATACGCCGCATTGAGTTCCATTTGGCTTTTGGATTTGTACTGATCCGCTTCAGCTTCGGCTTTTTGATACTCTACTTTATTTTTTTGGAGCTTTCCTATGGATTTGTACCCATCAAAAAGTGTCCATGAAAGCTGCGCCCCAACGAGATACCCTTTGGCTCTGGTACCGAACAATTTATCATCATACATCTGGTAGTTACCAAATGCATTGAGCCTGGGAAGGAATGTCATCTTGCCAGACTGCAGCATCTTTTCATATGCTTCAGATGACTTATTGATCGCCTGGATGTCTTTCCGGTTTTCCGAAAGGGAAATATCAAAAACGGCCATTTCAACTTCTCCGCTAAGAGGCTCAGCAGGAATGTAAACCTGCACGTTGGTTGGCTCATTCATCAGGAATGCGAGGTAATCAGATGCATTTTGCACATTGCTTCTGGCTGCTTGTAAGTGATTGGAAACTTCGCCTACCCGCACCTGTACGTCGAGCAAATCTGTCTTTTGTAACATGCCCTGATCATAAAAGTCGTTGACCAGTTTCAGATTAGCCTGAGCTGTAGTGTTGGCCTGCTGCATCACTTCCACTGCTTTGTAAGCAAGTTGCAGTTGCATGTATGCCTTGCTCACTTCCAACTCCAGATACTCTTTTGTGCGCTCCGCCTGCAGACCGTAGGCTTCCATTTTAGACCTGGCAGCCTGGCGTTGATAAATGCCATCTAAGTTGATCAGAGGCTGAAGCACCTCGATCTGCGTGGCGTAGTTCTCTGTCTTACCAGGGTTGTTTAGCAAGTTTGGATCAAAGTCCGCAGGGGTCAGCACCTCCTGGTTGAGCTTAGAACCAAATGCCATCAGCGGATTGGTTGTCACAATAGCTGTATGAGAAGCAGAAATACTCGGCAAGAACAGTGCATTGGACTGCCTGAAATCCGCACTTGCCGACTCTAGTTGCTTCTCTGCTATTCGGGCCTGTAGGTTCCTCTCTTGTACCTTGGCCTGTAATGTTTCTAAGGAAATTTGCAATGTATCCTGAGCCCATGCCTTTGTAAGTAGCCCAGCGATCATTACAAGCATCAATATATTCTTCGTCATTTGTCTCAAGTAATTTTGAGCAAACGTAGAGCGAAGAAAAATCGAGTTTGGTGACTATTGTTACCAACCCGTCACAATGTGATATTTTCAGTAGAAAGGAAAAATGAGGATCAGCTCTACAATTCTATTATCGCCTGATCGGAAAAACCTTTGATTGGAGAGATCTCTTGAAAGATGCATTACAATTTTTCCCGTAATGCTCAATACGATTATGAAATCATGCCCCTAAGGCAGTGTTCAAATCCTCTAAAAGGTCATCGGTGTTTTCTATGCCCACAGATAATCTCAGCAAACCATCATTGATTCCAAGTTCCTGTCTATGTGCAGGTTTGAGCCCGACATGCGAAGTGAGTGAAGGAACGGAGATCAGACTCTCCACACCTCCCAGGCTAATGGCATGCTGAATGATATTGAGCCTTTGCAGAAAGTGGTCAATTGTCCCGGCTGTTTGCGCTATTTCAAAAGAAACCATTCCTCCAAAACCCGACATCTGTCGAGCTGCAATGGCATGGTTAGAGTGTGAGATCAAACCTGGATAATAAACTTGCTTTACTTTCGGGTGCTCTTCTAAAAAATGCGCGATCCTATTGGCTGAATCATTTTGCTGGTTTACTCTCAACCTCAGGGTCTTGATGCTTCGCTCTGCCATATAGCATGATGCCGTATCCAGCGCTCCCCCATATATTTTTGCCAGCGCCAGGATGTCTTGATAGTAAGCTTCATTATTTGTGGCCATAGCCCCAAACATCAGATCATTGTGACCACTCAGATATTTTGTTCCACTGTGCACCACAATGTCTATACCTAAATCCAGCGGTTGTTGATTGACGGGAGTGGCAAAAGTATTGTCAATGATAGTGACCAGGCCTTGTGCTTTTGCCCAGGCAGATATTGCCTTCAAGTCCCAGATATTTAGAAGTGGGTTGGATGGAGACTCTATAAAAATTGCTCGGGTATTCTTTTGCCGACAGAGCTCCAGATCATTGAGTTTGCTTTTTGCAAAGCTACAAGAGACCCCTCGCTGGATGAGTTCCTCCTCTGCAAACTTCATGGTGCCACCATAAATCTCTTTGGCAAAAATCACATGATCACCGGCCTTGATCATGGCAAGAAGGCTACTTGTGATCGCTGACATCCCCGAACTAAAGGCAATTCCATACTGCGCTCCTTCCAGACGTGCCACTATCATACCCAATCTTTCTTGGTTGGGTGTGGTAAGGAAGCCTGGATATTTCAAATTCTCATTGGCAGCAAATTCATAGGCAACAGCCGTGTTGATCGGCACGGTTACCCCGGATTCTTTTCTTCTCTGATCTATCAGTGGATGCACACATTCCGTTTCCTTTTTCATGGTCTATTTCATGTTGATTATTTCCAAAACACTTTCCATCCACTGGAGTGCATCCATTTCATAATCCAGATCACAATCAACCCTTCCAGCAACACGAGTAGCTCCAAGTTTTTCCAGAATTTGATCAAAATCCTTCCCCGTCTGACAAAACTGAGCATAGTTTGAATCGCCCAACGCCAACACCGAATAGTTGAGGGCAGGGAGTTTGGGAGCCTTTGGGCTATGTAAAAAATAGTACAACTTTTCCGCCTGAAAAGGAGGCTCTCCAATACCATGTGTGCTTACTATCACTGCCAGGTTGTTGTAAGACGAAAGTGTGGCTCCATCAAAGTCAAACATGTTCCACAACTCTGTCTTCATGTGTTTGGCTTGTGCCATTTTATTCATCTGAAAGGCCAATCTTTCAGCCTTTCCGGTCTGTGTAGCATATAGAATAATTAATGAACTGGTACGGGAGCCCATCTTTCCTTATTTAATGTTAGGCTGTGGGGTGTACCTCAAATAGGGTTTTACCACATGGTGTCCTTTTGGGAATTTGGCCGGTATATCTTCGTCTTTGATTGCCGGAGCGATCACAACATCTTCGCCTGTAACCCAGTCAGCTGGAGTCGCTACACTATGTTCGGCGGTGAGCTGTAGCGAATCGATCACCCTCAGTATCTCCTGAAAATTGCGACCTGTAGATGCCGGATAGGTAATAATCGCCTTGATCTTCTTATCTGGTCCAATAAAATATACCGACCGCACAGTGAGTGTGGCAGATGCATTTTCGTGAATCATATTGTAGAGGGTAGCTACTTTTCTATCCTCATCGGCAATAATGGGGAAGTTGACCGTGCAGTTTTGTGTCTCATTGATGTCTTTGATCCAGCCATGGTGAGATTCCAGACCGTCCACACTTACGGCCAGTACTTTGGTATTTCTTTTTTCAAATTCGCTTATGAGCAGGGCGGTTTTTCCTAATTCTGTAGTGCAGACAGGCGTGTAGTCAGCAGGGTGAGAGTAAAGGATTCCCCAGCCGGTTCCCAGCCAGCTATGAAAATCTATTTCTCCTTCCGTAGTGGGCGCACTGAAGTTTGGCGCATCGTCTCCAATTCTTAAACTCATAATTGTATTGGTTTTGGTTAAACTTTCTTAACGGGGGCAGGCTTATCTAGCCTTAACTCTTCTCTCAAAAATTTAATGAAATAGTCGAAATACAGCGGGTACTCCCTGTCCTCCATTATGGCAAGGTACTGCTGTCTATGAAATCCTTGAGGTCCTATTCTAATGGTCTTAATATTGTCATTTTTATAGGGCTTTAAAGCCCAATTGACCATTACGAGCACACCCATATTGGCTTTGACCATTTCGATAGAAGCTTCCGTGAGGGGAAGCGTGATCAGCTCTTTTGGGCGGATTCCTTTTGGGGTGAGCAGATTTCTAAATATTGAAACTGTTTCAAGTGGAAGCGAATGGATAAACAGTCTTACTTCTTCAAAATCTTCAGCTTCAATCTGCTCCTTCTGAGCCCAGTGATGCTGAGGAGATACCACAGCCAGCATTTCATCGGTAAAAAGTTCGATATAGGTCAGCTTGTCATCAAGTTCTGGATTGCTGGTGATTGCCAAATCAAGTTCACCTTCCTTGAGTTTTGTGATTGGCTGATGTGTGGCCTCAAACACAATTTGTATTTCCACATTCGGAAACTCGTTTTTAAATTTTTTGAGCACCGGAGGCAACCAATGATAACTGGTGTAACACTCAGTGCTTATGCGTATTGCGCCGGTTTCTCCGGAGATCAATTTTTTAATTTCCGATTCGGTAAAGTCAATTTCCTTTAGCACATTATTGGCCGTAGCATACAACTTTTTGCCCACAGGCGTGAGGATGAGTTTTTTGTTTCTACGATAGAAAATGGGAGTACCCACTTGCAATTCTGCTTCTTTGAGCTGATAGCTAATGGCACTTTGTGAAAGGTGCAACTTATCGATTGCGCGGGTAATACCACCCTCCTCTACGATCGCCTTGATAAGTCTTAAGTACCTGATTTCCATAAATTCAAAAGTATCGGATGATTATTTCATAAGCGTGGAATAATGCATGAAATGCTTTCATGGTTACTATCAAAAAATCGAATGAAAGTTATTTGTAGGGTTTGGGAACAGCGACATATTCAGAGCAGTCGATACGAAGTTCTTGATCCGAGAGCTTTTTTTGTAAGAGATGGCAGAAATGACCCTCTTGTCTTTGCTCATAGTGCTTGCAGGAAAGACACATCCTGTTGATAGATATAATGCCAGCAGATTGCAGATTGGAAATAAGATCCAGAAGACTCTTTAATAGGACGCCTTTTTTTGCTTCTGACAGACGCTCGATGGGTGAATGGAGCGGGTTTGCGAAAAACGAAACATTTTTTGCTATATTTTTTCCATGTGATGTAAGTTCAATGATGTAGCTACGCGCATCTGTTTCTATCGTTTTTGAGATAAGGCCTTTCTTTTCTAATGTCTTCACCGCGTCACTGATTGTGGCTTTGGTTACGTTCAACTCGGAAGCCAGTTGTTTGCCCTTTCGCTTGTCTGGTGAATGAAACAAACAAAAAACCAGTATCTGCACCTGAATTGGCGTGAGTCCATGGGTCTTACTATCCTCCCAAAGGAGAACTTTGAAAGCTTCCGATATACGCTCCAGGGATACAATGATTTTGCTTTCTACATTCTGCTGCTGAAAGGTAGTGTCAAAAACGGAATTGGCCATACGAATAATGGTTAGGAGTCGTATGTAAACATAGGACTCCTAACTATTAAAGTCAAAAAAACATCAGCCTTTTACATCAGCCATGCTTGCACCAAAATTGAGGTGTAAAACATTACCACTGGGCGTGACCAATGCCGGGACAGATTTCACACCTACTTTCTCTGCATCACCGATTTTGGCTTTGTCTTCACCCAAATGGATTACTTCCACTTCTTTGGGGTCAAGTAAGTTGAGGATGTCATGCTCTGCGCTGACACAAACGGGACATCCGGCATGATAAAAGATGGATTTACTCATTGTTTTAAAGATTTTAAAGTGTAGCAATATTGCTAACACTAATTTAGTAAGGATTCCTAACTATTAAAAACTAAAAACCAACTCCCCTGAAAAAAAACGTATTATACAGGATATGAATTAGGCAATATGTACATAGAGTTAAAAGCCACATCCAATTTACTAGAGGATGCAGCTTTGAATATTCGGCCTTTAGAAGTTATTTGGTTTGATGAACGACTTCCGTTATTTTGGCGAGGCTAAATGCCCCAATAGCCATGACGATATCCCTAACGGCAATGTCAAAAGAACCTTGGATAAGTAGGTTGAGGGCAATGAAGATCAGCCATGCAGAAACTACGTATGCTCCCATAATGGTTTTTCGTAGGACAATCACCCCAGCTACAATTTCGATCACCCCCACGATCATCATAAAAGCAGACGTGCTTAACGGGAGCATGTTGGCTATTGCGCCGGGTAGGTAGGTTCCCCAATCGGTTAGTAGATTGGTGAATTTGTCGGCACCAGCTACGATAGGTATTAGTCCATAGGTAAACTTCAATAGGGTTTGAACCCGATTTACATTGTCGATGGTTGTTGAATTTGTCATGATTTCTAATTGTTTATTTGTTGGTTAGATGGATGAGAAACGGAGAGGTTACAAAATTTGTAACTTTCATTACCGTGCCGCATCTAATGAATAAAAAGAAGGATGAAAGTGATTAGCATAAATCATCAAGCAACCACTCAACTCTCAGATGAGCAGGTGATCCGTCGGGTATTGAGCGGAGAAAAGGAGTGGTTTGAGGTATTGATGCGTCGGTACAATCGTACATTGTACAGGGTAATTCGCGGGTATAGCAGGTTTGAGAATGAAATTGAGGATATTATGCAGGAGGCTTACCTCCATGCATTCGAGCGATTGGATCAGTTTAGAGGAGCCTCCACCTTTTCTACCTGGCTGATCAGAATAGGCATCAATGAAGCCTTGCAACAGAAGAGAAAGTCGCAACAATTTATTTTGGAAGAGGACGATAAAGAAGCTAAGAAGAAAATAATGTTGTTACCTGATACTCCTCCACCTATGCATAATGTAAATCCTGAAACGCGGATGCTGATCGAGAAAGCAATAGACCAACTGCCAGAAAAATATAAGATCGTTTTTGTACTTCACGAGTTGGAAGGGCTGGATCATGCGGAGATTTCCGAGTGCCTGGATATCAGTTTAAGTAATGTAAAAGTGAGACTCCATAGAGCGAGAAAATTGCTTAAAGATGAACTGCTTAGCTTATCAAAAGATGCCTCGGTATTTGAGTTTGGTAACGCCCGATGCGACAGTGTTGTTGATTCTGTAATGCGGCGGATTATGTGAATTTAGGTCTATGATTTAAGCATTCTTGTCGTTTTTACTTTCTTCCATTTGAGAGGAAATAAATGGAGTTTTGGGCGCCAGAAAATAACCCGTAAGACTCGCAAATAAAATAGGGATAAAGTAAGAAAACCCAGTTAGTGTAGCAAGTAAAATAGTAGTGCTCAATGGTGTTCGCGTGACACTTACGTTGATAGCAGCCATGCAGCTGATTACCGCCAGGGATACACTCACATCTGGCATTAAGTAATGGATGATGAGACCAAGAGTGGCACCTGTGAAAAAAAGCGGAATAATAAAACCCCCGCGCCATCCTGAAGTAACTGTCACGGAGATAGCCAGAATTTTGAATAGAATAATTAAACCTAAAAACTGAAGTGTAAACTCGCCTGTCAGAAGTTGGTTTGTTTGCTCATGGCCAAAATACCGTGTTAGGGGGAAATAATAGGCAATGATGCCCAGCGTAACTCCTCCAATGAGCGTTTTTATATAAATCGGAAAGGAAACTTTTTGAAAGAGCTCTTTTAACAACTTTGTTAAAAAAATAAACCCCCAACCCAATGCTGTGGCGAACAGTGCGAAAAATACAGCGAGGGCAAAATCGAATTTGTCCGCCATTTCGTAGGCAGGTAGATTCCACATGGGTCCCAAACCCAAGTGAATAATGAGGGCGAATATGATGTAGCTGAAGCAACTTGCCACAAAAGCAGGGATGATCGCCTGATAATATTCTACTACATGCTTGTGATGAAGTATCTCTAAAGAAAATAAGCTGCCTCCAAGAGGTGCTCCAAAAAGAGCCGTAAACCCGGAGGCCATTCCAGCAATGCTTAGCGATCGCAACTCTTCTCCTTTTAGGTGAAGCATTTTTCCCAACCAAGACCCAGTGGACCCAGTGACCTGAACTAAGGGAGCCTCGGGCCCAAGACTTCCTCCAGACGCTACACAAAGCAAAGAAGAAAGGATCATTGAGGGATTGTTTTTTGGCTCGAGTTTCCCCTTTTTGAAGCGGATGTTATTAACGATTAACTGAATCTCTCCCGGATCTCCGATAAAATAGATGATCAATCCGGCCAGCAGCCCTGAAATAGCCATCAGTGGGATAACTAGCCAACCCCGGAATACGGCCATCTGGTGGGTGAGGAATTCCAATGCAATCCAATACACAGCGGCAATGAGTCCACCTATAACCCCCAATACTGCCCAAAGTAAAAACATACGACTGAATACAAAGGGATTGGACTTGTTAGCTCCCTCCAGCATTTGGGCCGTTTTTAACAATTTTCTTTTCCTATTGACTCCCACTAGCGATCGGGTTGAGGATGTTACCATGACACCCTGCTTTAAAAAACAAAAGTGGGAAAAATGAAATGAACTGTTTCGGTGTTTCAAATAAATTTCAACAAACAGTTATTAGGGTTTACTAGCCCTGTTCCGCCAACTGGAGTAGCTTTTGTGTTTCCTCCACACTCGAAAAAGAAAAATTTTTGAGGCGATGTTCCTTATAATGAACTTTAAGGTGAAAGACTAACTCTCTTTTTGTAGGGTTTGGTGCCAGTTCTTTTGGAATTTCGTCCATTTCCAGAATGTAGTGGCCTTGTTTGGTAATGGCTTTATTTACTTCTGCTGTCACTTTCTCTACATAGCAAGATTGACAATGAGCCGTATCCATGATCCCTTCGGGCCCCCTTGTGAGGCACAATAGTCTTAGCCATATTGAAAGATTTTTCTGTGTCTTGCCTTTCTGAGTCCACAATGATTTCAAAATGGATCACATTGCCATTTTTTCTTGTCACATAGGTATCCCAAACGACTACTTTTTTGTTGTTCATTTCAGTTGTTGGTTTTCCAAAAGACGTCTTCGGTGTTTTCCTCAAACGTAGGTTCGGGATGAGAAATGGTGGTAAAATCTAGCTGATTCTCAGCAGCAACTTCCTGAATTTTTTGAAACAATATACGTTCTTCAAAACGGATATGGCCTTCAAGCTCTTCTTCTAACAGACTCAGGTTTCGCTTTATTTTTTCGTTTCCGGTAAACAACCGTGTAAGCCTACGGTGCTCGGCCAGCGCCCTTTTCACTAAAGGGTGAGTCTCTCCTAAAACGGGAAATAAATATTGCTCCTCCTGCTGAAAGTGGGGAAGTACATGCTGTTCAAAAAACCAGTCCGTATAGCGCTTTATTCTTGATACCTCAACCTGTTTTTGCAAGCCTGTTCGTATTTTCCAACAAAGAAGCAGGCTGTGATGATGGCCGTGACTAAGCGGCTGTAGAAACTTGTGTCTTTTTAAAGGCTTTGCAGATTGCATTTGGGGGTGTTTAATATCCTAAAATTTAGTTGAAGCTAGCAAAAATCGAATCCTTATGTTTCAAAAACGGCAGCATAGTAATAATCTTCTGCTACTATTTTCCTGATGGTTTTCTCAATTATGTTTTCCATGACTTTTCGGGTTATGTTCAAATAGTTTGATTCCAAAAACAATGAGGCATACCAGCTTTATCGTTTCCATTCCCACATAATAAAAATGAGTATTGGAGGCACAAACTTCCTTTCCCGCGATGAGCATTTGTGCGCGAGAGTCAAGGGTGGGGAGTAACCAGAAAGTTTGTAAAATAAGTAAGAGCAAGACAATAAGATATGGGGTGTTGGTCTTTTGAAATAATTGATCTTTTGACCACAGAATGCTGATGATCATGCTTAGGGCAAATGCCCATTCAACCTTATTGAGTGCATCAAAAACCAGACGACCAATACTGAGACCTATAGCCAGCGTGACACCTTCAGCTTGAAATTTGAGCCATGCTTCCATAAAACTGATGGCGCACACAAAGCCAATCCAAAGAAAGACGGCTACCACCATGACTGGATGTTTGACAGTAACACTCATGATGCAGTATTTTTATAGAGGTCAGTTTCAGATGCCTCTGTCCATTCGTATATTTTGCATTTGTCCCAAAGCGATGGAAAAAAGCTACGTTTCTGATGTTTGGGATGCAAGTACTTTTTCCATTCTGATCCTCCAGTGCCGGGTTTGTTCTCACCACGGCTGTCAAGGTAGTGAGCCGCCGTTTCCAGATGTACCAGCGGCCATTTTACATTATACAAATAATCGAACCTTTTCAGTTTTTCAAGTATGGCAGCTTGGGTAATGGGAAGGTTCAGCAGCATATCTTCTATGGTTTTTCCACGGACATCTTTAGCCAGCTGGATAAGTGCCTTTTCGTGTTTTTCTTCAAAAGATCTAAGTGTTGGCGTTTTTTCACCTGTTTGCTTGTCCAATCCGGCATCTTTCCAATAGAGATATTCGAAAGATGCTTCCACAGAGGGAGATTCACCCAGATTTACATTTTTGGTTTTACTTACCAGGTTGGTGATACGGGTGCAGTAAATTTCTATATGCCGAAACTGCGCACTCTGAAAGCCGCTGGCAGGCACGAGTTCCTTCCGAAAGCTGTCGTACTGCTGATAGTCCATACCATGCTTCATGATGCTGAAAGAAGTCGTTAGTAATTCTGTATATCTGTTCACACGATCCAGTTTGTCGATCATCTTATCCTCAGCATACGGACTTTCTACCAATTGTCGTAACTCGTGAATGATCATTTTAAATATCAACTCGGTCACCTGATGATACATGATGAAGATCTGTTCATCTTCAAAATCTGTTTTGGGATTTTGAAGTGACAGCAACACATCTGTTTGGATATACTCCCAGTATGATATGCCGGGCATGATTTCTTGTAATGTATTCGAGGTGTTTTTCATGATAATTTAAATTGCCAAAGACCGTATCCCAGGAGCAAAATCACTTTTACTATTTCCATATCCACGTACTGCAGATGTATAACTGACTCAGCAACCTCTTCCCCTTGAATGTGCATTTCCACTCTGGCATTGAGGGCAGGCAGGATAACAAAAGTTTGTATGATAAGAAATATCAAAGGGATGAAGTATAAAATGCTTCTCAACTCATAGATACGTACTTCATCCAGAAAGAAATGCGTGAATATGATAAGGGCAAAAACCCATTCTATTTTATTCAGTGTATTAAAAATGAGACGTGTCACTTGTAAGCCAATGCTGAGCGTCACTCCAGGAGCATCAAACTTCAACCAGGCCTCCATAAAACTAATGGCGCACAGAAAGCCTACCCAGATAAAAACAGTGACCAGAGCTACGGGGTGTTTAACCTCAATGTTCATTTTCACATGTCATTTTAACGTCCATTCGCATTGAACTGGATGGAGGCTTTATTGCCGTAATGAGCGATTTTCAGCTGGAACATTTCGGCCATCTTATTGGCTCTCCATTTAGCTTCTTCGGCCTTCTCTCCACAGAAATGCTCATCAATGGTTTCGCGAAACAGCGTGAGCCATTGGGTGAAGTGCGTCTTATCTACGGGTAAGTTGGCGTGTGGTGCAAAAGGACTGCCCAAATAGGTATGCTCGCCAAGCAATGCGGTTTGCCAAAACCGATACATCTTCTCCATATGAGCCGACCACTGATCACCTATGCGTTCGTTAAATACCGGAGCAAGAACTGCATCTGACCTCACCTTTCCATAAAAACAATCAACCAATTGTTTGATATCCTCAAGTTGTAATATTTCCTTTTTCATCAGAAGAATGATTTATAAAACTCTGGAGTGGAGTACATGATAAAATAGAACAGCGCAAAACCGATGAAGCCGATAAGGAATGCCCAAACCCATGCCGGAATGCCCTTTGGAGTCTCAGACCCAGTCACTACAAACTCATCTTCATGCTCACTCCCATAAGCATTCACGGTGATAGCTACCTGGTCGCCCACTACTTCATTCGGTTTTAATCCTACCACCGCGATATCGGGTCCGTTGCGGACTTCAAATGGGATTTCTTTGACTCCTTCTACATTGCTGGATGATTTGGCTACTATCTTCAGCCGATGTGGGCCATCCGGTATTTTGGTGGTATCCATGCTAAATTTGACGGGAGACCGAAATTCAGCAAATGGCCTGGTCTCATCGTCCAAAAACAACTTTATCATACGCTTGCTTGCATTGGCTTCATTACTTTCAGGTGAATTATGCTTTTTCATGTCAGAGATTCCCTTTTGTTGATAGTTGTGACCACAATATTTTTAATATGCTCTGGTTTATCCTCTCGGGGTTTGACCAGCAGCTTGATACTGTAGAAAAGTGTCATCGACACGATGATAATACCAACAGTAATGATGAGGTAGTCCCAGTCACTTTGAGGTCCCGTACCGTGGGTGATGTTCTGAAGAGGTTTGGGTTGGTTTTGTTTGCAAAGCTCACAGGCAAACGATCGAAAAGGCATGATCACAATGATCAGCATAGCACCACTAATTTTCAGCCAAAGTAAGGTTCTCATATTCATTTACTGGTTTAGTTGTGTTAAATAATACCTGATCTGTTTTACCTGATCTGCCGTAACCTCCGATGCGGAATTACCCCAACTGGAACGCTCATGATTGACGATAGCTGCAATCTCCTGATCGTCGAGGCTGGCGGAAAAGGCCGGCATTTGGGCATATTCAGGCCGAGCATCATATCCCTGAAGAATGATTCGCACGAGCAAATCAGGATCGGGATCATTCACCACGGGACTTCCTGCCAGCGGCGGAAATGCCCCAGATAGTCCTGTGCCGGCTGCTTGATGACAAGCCGCACAGGTCGCCATGTAGAGTTGCTGCCCATCGGGTAAGACACTTCCCTGTTCGGACATCTCCGCGGCAACTTCATTTTTTGTAGAAGGGATAAACTTCACAGGTGGTTCACTCTTCAGATTGGCCTGCTTGAGTGATTGCAGGTAAGCAACTAAATCAAGAGCGTCTTGTCCGGCGACTATTTCCACCCCCTTCTTTTTGTTTTTGGCATTCACAGGGATCACCTCATCGTCATTCGAAACCTTTGTTTTTTCCTCAAAAAGCCATGGGTATGATGGCATGATGGACGCTTGAACAACCAGTCTTGGGTTGTAGAGGTGCAGGAGGTGCCAGGTAGCTCCCGGTTGTCGTTGGCCTATACTGGTTAGGTCTGGCCCAGTTCGTTCACTGCCCAGCAGTGAAGGAGATTGTCTCCAAAGATCCAATCGCTTTTTGCTGTAATAATAGTCGGAAGGAATAGATGGTCGTTTCCCCCAGGTTTCGTCCATAGCAATATTCCTCACCTGCTGGGTATGACAGGCCACACACCCTTCCCTGACAAATACCTTCAAACCATTTAACTCAGATTCGGTCATAGGCTTCATTTCTGGAAGCGGCTGGGTGTTTTCCTGCATTTGATACGCTGGCAGTATGGCCACTCCCGTGCTCAAAATGATAAAACCAAGTAAGGAAAGAAGTACCAGGCTCCTATGATCGTTGTGAAAATTAAACATGCGCTTCTAATTCAGGTTGTTCCAAAGGCTTTTGCAGTTGAGGCTGGCTTATCACTTGCCTATTGGGCCGAGCCATGTAATAAAAGTTATAGGCAAAAAGCAGGTGTGACAAAAACATTAAGGAGCCTCCAATAGCCCTCGAAACCCAGTAGGATTTCATCATAATGATAGATTCGATAAATGGCACACCCTCGACCCAGCTCAGCCCCTTCAGTGTGCCTCCTGCCATAAGGGAGATCATGTAAGCAAACAGGCCTATAAAGGCCAACCAAAAATGCGCCCCTACCAAAAGTTGTGGAGGTTCATTTCCAGTAACACGTGGTAGTATAGAGTAGATGCAAGCCCACAAGATAAAGGTGATAATACCATACATGGTCATGTGGGAATGAGCTACATTGAAATCTGTAAAATGCCAGATGTAATTGGTAAATCGAAAGGCTTGGAAACTACCTTGTGTCGACCCAACAAAATAAAACACCACTCCCACCAAAAAGAATGGAAGTACGTAGCTCTTGGATATTTGGTGCCAGCTTCCTTTCATAGTCATCAAGAAATTGGTGGTACCGGCAACTACCGGAATGAACATACCTGCACTAAATACAATAGCTACAGTCTGGAGCCACCATGGCAAAGGACTGAACACAAAATGATGCGTGCCTATCATCGTATAGAAAAACATCTGAGTCCAGAAAGCCAGTACTCCAAGCGAATAGGAATAAATCGGCTTGTTGAGTGATGCGGGGAGGTAATAATAAATCAGGCCTAAAGTGAAGGTCATGAACCACATGCCCACCCCCTGATGCATATAGTACCCCTGGATCACTGTTTCTCCAAGTCCGTTCTGTAAACCAGGAAAGTAACCAATAATCACCAATACAGTTGTCCAGATCATCGCACCAAGAATGTACCAGTTGGAGACATAAATCTCCGCAATCTTCCGATTGGCTATGGTCTTGTAAAAATTCCAGAAATTGATGATTAAACCGAGAGCAAATAGCAACATGATGGGCCAGATATACTCTCTGTATTCCCCTCCGCCATTGTTAATGCCGGCCATCAGACTGAGCGACCCAAAACACACAGCAGCGTTAATCAGTACCCAGGCAATCCACCCCCATTGGTAATTATAAATGCGGATGTTGCTGGTTCTGGATACGACATAATAACCCAGGCCAAACATGGCACAGGAAGCCCATCCCCAAAAAACGGCATTGGTGTGAACCGGACGTAAGCGACCGAAACTGAGCCACGATACCTGATCCATCTCTGGCCAGATAAATTTCATGCCCAGATATTGCCCCACTAACGTTCCGAAAATCAGCCAAAAAACGGATGCACCCAAATAGAAAACTACCAGCTTCCGGAGTTTAGAAGGAATCTTCAGTGGTTCATTGGTACCTTTTTTTTCGTCAGCCAGTGGGCTGCCAGGTTCGTGAGTTACTTTTCGAATAAGACCTTTTGCATCAGTCGCCATTGATTCTCCACCCAGCTCATTGCCCTTTAATTGGTAGGTGAAACCGCTTTTCCGCTTTTCCAGAATGAGGTCTATTTCTGCTTCCTGCAAGTTGGAGAGCTCTTCAGTAAGTTCTGATTTCGTGCGTCTCCTTTTGACGTTAGTAAGCACATCTACATAATTGTTTAATCTAAATACAACGATGATTATCCCTAAAATCAGAACAATGGAAATCAGGATAAGTGTGCCTACAACTCCAGGACTGGTGACCCAATTTGTCGTATCAATTGATTCAGCCTGCGCAAGGAGCCTGCTGGGACTGATCGCCAGGAGTAGTGCTATGACTTTTTTTACTTTCATTATATATGATATAAAGACCTTTTTATCCTAGTTAAAAACAAAATGCTTTTAACGTTTTAAAAATGTAAGTCCGTTATCTAATTCTGTAGCCAACACAAGCAGGCTAGTTCCTTCAAGCATCTCTTTCAAATCAGCGCGAACTTTCGCGAACTTATCATGAACCGGACAAGGTTTGGAAGCATCGCATTGCTTCATACCCAACCCACATCCTTTGTAAATAGCATCACCATCTATGGCATCTACAATCTGACTTAGCTTGATATTGTCCAACTTCTTTTTCTCTATTTCGAACCCCCCTGCCGGACCCATCACTGAGCTTATAATCCCTGTTTTTACCAGATTTTGCAATATTTTAGCAGTAAAGGCGACAGGCGATTCTATCTCCGCAGCAATAGCCTTCAAACTGGCTCGGTTATCTTCCAAAGATTGGACAGCCACATGTATTGTAGCCCGGATTCCATATTCACACGCCTTAGAAAACATAAACATTCATTTGCTTCAAATGTAAATGATTCTCCTATATCGGACAATATTATCCTAGTTAAATTAAACATGCTTTGGTTTTCCTTTTAGCCACCCCTTTTAACTCCATTTTTTAATGCCGTCCCGATTCTTAAAGGCCATATCTCATCAACACTTTTTATATAGATCATGAGTTTAAGGCAATGGCCGTCTCCAAGGTTTTGACTGCTTGCCCGGTATCCAACAGGCCCATTTTAAACCGCATTAATGAATCTGTCAGAAAAAAAGTAAAAGCCTATAAATGAAAATGACCTACGGCCTCTGGCTGATAAATAATTTCGATGATTTCAAACTTTGCGTTTCGGCCTTTAATATTCCAGGAAACACGGTCACCAACCAATCTCCCAAGTAGGGCCATTCCAATATCCGAAAACACAGATACCTTACGATCCAGCAGGTTGGAGTCTCGTGGATATGTCAATGTTAATTCGATTTGCCGGTAGGAATTTAACTCCCTCAAAAGTATCTCTGAATTCATGGTGATAGCACTTTCGGAAATGTATCCGGGCTTGAGGGTGTGTGCGTGTGTTAGTTCCATGTACAGCTTCCTTACGTTCTCAGAGTTTTCAGATGTCAGAAAAGCCAGATCTTTGATGGCCATAAGTCGCTCGTAATCATCTATGGTAATCAGTCGTTTTTTCATTTCATTTCTATTTATTATTGATATTTATACAGGAAGTGTGCCAGAATAAAAAGTGATCTCAAGGCATAAAAAAGAGGTTTGCATTCCATTTAAATGGGTAATTATTACGCAATGAGTATTAATTACTCATATAAAAAATATTTTATGTGATAAAATTAAACACAACCATTCCACATATTTTTTAGCTTTGCTCACTCAAATCATGAAAGAAAACTCTACAGACTTCCAACTCAAGGAGCGCGTTAAAGAATTGAACTGCCTTTACGAGCTTTCCAAAATTGCCTGGGAAGAGGAGAATGATTTGAACGCCATTGTATCCAAAACATTGCGGATTTTACCTGACGCCATGCAGCACCCGGAATTGGCAGAGGTTTCCATCACTATTTTCAAAAAGAAATACACCACGCCACACTATGGAAGTTGTAATTGGGAAATTACGTCACCCCTCACCATAGGGAAGAAAAAATATGGGATCATCAAAGTAGGTTATCGTCCCGAAGAACCTCTAAAAGGAGACGACACCCCTTTTTTGCAGGAAGAAAAGCGACTAATCAAAATCGTGGCTAGGGAGCTTTCACTCTACATCAGGCGTGCCTCCATAGAGCAAGACAAACGGAAACTACAGGAACAACTCCAGCATGCGGAGCGGCTCGCTTTTGTTGGTGAATTATCTGCTGGCATTGCACATGAACTCAATGAACCTCTAGGAAAAATCCTTGGGTTTTCACAGTTGATTAAAAAGGGAGGCGAACTGAATTTTCAACAAGAAGAAGATATTGAGCGCATAATAAAAGCATCCCTGTACACGAGGGAAATCATCAAAAAGCTCATGATTTTTTCAAGGCAAATGCCGCAACAGATTGTGCCCGTGAATATCAACACAGTCGTTTCCAGCACCTTGTATTTCATAGATATTCGTTTTCAAAATCAGGGAATTACCATCACAGAGAGGCTGGACCCCAATCTTCCGTTGATTCAAGCTGATTCTGTGCAGATGAGCCAGGTTTTGGTAAACCTTATGACTAACGCCATCCATGCACTACCCGACGGAGGGAAAGTAACTGTAAGCACCCGACAAAAAGGAGACCACATAATTCTGACCGTGAAGGATACAGGAACGGGTATGTCTGCATCTGTCAGGAGAAAAATCTTTGAGCCCTTTTTCACTACCAAACCTGTTGGACAGGGAACGGGGTTAGGTTTATCTGTGGTTCAGGGAATTTTGGAATCACATGGCGGTGAAGTAGAAGTAAGGAGTAGAATAGGAAAAGGAACAAAATTTGAAATTAAACTGCCTGTGGAGCAAGTCAAATAATGAAAGTCGATAAGAAGGTAAAGCCTGAAGTCCTGATCGTGGATGACTCTCCTGAAACGGTTGAATTAATCAAAAGAAACTTAGAATCTGTTGGCTATCAGATATACACTGCCAACAACGTGATGTCCGCTATTAAGCTATTAGAGTCTATCAGTATTGATCTACTTATCACCGACCTGAAGATGCCAGGAGAGAACGGACTGGAGTTGGTACGTCACGTTTCTGAAAACTACAAGTGGGTAGCGATTTTGGTTATAACAGGCTTTCCCTCTATTCAAGGAGCCGTGGAATCCATTAAAATTGGAGCGGAAGAATATCTGGTAAAATCATTCACAGACGAAGAGTTGTTTCGGGCTGTAGCAAGCGCATTGAATAAAACCAATTACAAGAAGAAAGCGCGACAAAACGCTTCATTGCAGAACTTTGGGATAATAGGAGTTTCTGAGGGAATGATGAGCGTATTCAACACCATTACCAAAACCAGAAACAGCAACGCAACTGTGCTGATACAAGGAGAAAGCGGCACAGGTAAGGAATTGGTCGCGCGTGCTTTGCACTATGGCGGGAGAGAGTCCGCCACACCCTTTGTCCCTGTTAATTGCGGTGGGATACCTGACGCACTATTGGAAAGTGAGCTTTTTGGCTATGTAAGAGGAGCATTTACAGGAGCGAACGAAACAAGACAAGGATTTTTTAGTGCCGCTGATAAAGGCACCATTTTTCTAGACGAGATTAGCAATACCAGTTTGGCCATGCAGGCAAAACTACTTCGAGTTTTGCAGGAAAAAGAGTTTTATATGGTGGGTTCAAAGAAACCTGTAAAAGTAAACCTACGTGTGGTGGCAGCTACCAATGTGGATTTGTTGCAACTTGTAAAGAAAGGCCTGTTTCGAGAAGACCTTTTTTACCGATTAAACGTCATATCCATAGATTTGCCTCCCTTGCGAGAAAGAGGACATGATATTGAGCTGCTTGCTGATTTTTTTCTTTCAAAATATATTCAAGAGTTAGCTAAACCATCCATGAGGTTTTCATCCAAAGCTTTGAATACACTGAATAAGTATCGCTGGCCCGGAAATGTAAGGGAATTACAAAACCTTGTTCACAGGCTGGTTATCCTTGTTGATGACACCACCATTGACGTCCCTGACTTACCTGAGGCCTTTCGGTTTTCGGCATCCACATCTCAAGGTCTAGACAGAAAACTTGAAGATGTCATCCAGGAATATGTTATGACAGTGCTAGCCGCCAATCAAAATAACATTTCGCGCACTGCTAGTATTCTGGGTATCGATAGAAAAACGCTCGGAGAGAGAGTGAAAAGATACAAGGCTACTTATTCACGACAAACAAATTCACAATAACAACTCTTCATCTGTCATTCTGCAAGTAGCCACCAAAACACCATATTAACCGTCACAACGGGTTGCTAGCAAAGTTGGAAATTGGCAAGTTTTCACAACAGCAAAGGACAATTCATTTAATGGTCTTTTAGAGATAATCACTAAAATATTTCTGTATGAGGGACATGAGACCTGACTCATCCAGATATTTACTGACAAACTCTTTGACATATTTATTTTCGATGGCTCGCTCTTGATCTTTAGGATTCAATGAGGTGGTAAGCATTACAATAACGATTCCGGCTTTTTGCTGCTCTTCCAATTTGTCATATTCTTCCAAAAACTCCCACCCATCCATCACGGGCATATTCAAATCAAGGAAAATTATTTCTGGCTGAGGGTGAGAAGTGCCCATTTTCGATTTGAGAAAATCTATCGCTTCTTTTCCATTTAGGGCCACCTCAACTTTTTCCGTGCAGTCTATACTATTGATCGTCCTCTTGTGTAAAAAATTGGAATCTTCCTGATCATCTATAAGCAGTACGCACTTGAACTTCTTTTTCATAGGGTTTCTGTAATTATGGAAAAATGGAATGCTGTCCCTCCAGCCGGCTTTGATTGTACCCATACCTGACCATTGTGTAGTTCCACTAGCTTTTTTACGTGAGCAAGCCCAACTCCTGATCCGGTATAATCTGAGTGATTGTGGAGTCTTTTAAAAATAGAAAAGATCTTATTGAAGTCTTTTTCATCAATACCTATGCCATTATCTTCAACGACAAACTCCCATCCCCCTTCTTTCTTTTTGCTCGAAATGAAAACCTTAGGAACAATATCCTTCTTTCTGAATTTGATAGCATTGTTGATCAAGTTTTGAAAAATCAACTGTAATCCGGTAGCATAGGCCGTAATTGTAGAGGGTAAGTTTCCAATGACAACCTCGGCACTGTTTGCTTCAATTAAAGAATTAAGGTCTTCAATTACTGTTTTCAAAGTTGCAGCACAATCAATTATTTCAAATTTGTGCCCATAGCCCAGCTGTGAGTATTCCAAAAGGTCTTTAATTTTTGTCTCCATCCTCTCAGCAGACCTGATGATTGCCCCCAATACAAACTCCTCATTTTCCCCCATGGTTTGACATTCGTCTTGCAGGACTTGAGAGTATTTCTTAATGGTAAGCAGAGGTTCCTTCAGGTCATGAGAAGTGATATAGGACAATTGCTCCATCTCTTCATTTTTGGCTTGCAATGCCGCGATGCTTCTAAGCTTAACTTCTGTCTCCTTACGCTTGGTGATGTCTCTGATAGCTGCTGAGATTAACAGCTCATCATCAGTCTTCAGAGTACCCAAATTTATTTCTACTGGAAACTTTGTACCATCTTTTTTAACAGCCAGAATATCAGAATCCACTCCCAGTTTAACTATCTTCTCTTGGTTCATCGAATTCGCATCAACCTGAAATGGGTTTGAGCCGGAGCTATCAGCCAAGAGGATATTTGCAGGATTCCCAATCAGCTCTGATCTTGAATAACCAAATATTTTTTCTACTCCAGAGTTTACCAGTTCGATAGAATAGCTTTCATCTAAAATAACCATAGCATCTGGCGCTGACTCTAACAATCCTCTGAATTTGTTTTCAGCCATTCTCTGAACGGTCACATCCTGACATGTACCGATCATCTCAATGATCTCACCTTTATTGTCGGTAATAATTTCAGCAAGGAGTTGTATTGTTTTTACAGTTCCGTCGGCAAGTTTGATGCGATGCATCAAATCAATAAATTTTTTATCTACAAATGACTTCTCCACATGATCAGTCACTCTTTGCTTATCATCTGGGTGAACATAACCAAAGTATGTGTCGTAGGTAAGTGCTGTATCCGGCTCACGCCCAAAAATATCATAGAGATTGGCCGACCACTTCACCTCGTTGGTGATAATATCCCATTTCCAGGTACCTATTTTCGTTATTTTCTCAGCAAAAGAGAGCAAATGATTTTTACGCAGCAATTCACTTTCTGCCAACTTTTGCTCAGTGACATCACGTATAGCCGCAGAGACTAACAAACCCTCTCCGGTTTGAAGTGGGCTGAGGCTAATTTGTACGGGTATTTCTTTTCCTTCCTTGGTTATTCCAAATAATTCTTGTCCTCTCCCAACCCCCATCCCTCTTACTTTGGGATTGGCGAAAAATCCAGCACGATACTCTGCATGGTTCTCAATAAAACGCTTAGGAATGAGAAGTTCCACTGGTTTATCAACTAGTTCTTCCGCTGAATACCCAAAAAGCCTTTCAGCTTGTTTGTTAATCAGTTGCACTTTACCCTTTTCATTCACAATCACTATGGCATCTGGAGCCGACTCCAACAAGTCTCTAAATTTATTTTCGGACATTCTTTGGCGAAATATCTGCCTTAGAGTAGGTACCAAAACAAACAGAAATTCTCCAACAAATATTAACCCAGCCACTAAGACCATCAGGTAAATAGTCCCAATCAGTTTTTGAACACTTTTTTCTGCCTCGTTTTGATACTGGCTTACCAACGCATCCATAATCGCAAGGAAGGATACCTCTGCTGCTGCAATGATTGCAACATCTTGCTTTATTGACCCTGAGTCAACATTGACAATAATATTTCGACCAGAGGTTAGTATACTTTCTAAGTATGGCTCGGCAGCTTTCAGCAAAGAATCAATTGTAGCATTGTTTTTATTTTGCTGATTTTCTGAATACAAATAACTGTGCGTATTTTCCAACTCATCTATCGATGTTTTTAAAGAGTTTGTAAAGTGCGTTTTTACCGGCTCTTCCTGATAGCTATCAAGGGCAAATGCTATTTTGGCTATGTTTTGGCTTAGTGCACGCTGTTTTCCAGATATGTTGATTAGATAAGCGCCATTTTTTTGGTCATTGACTTTGCTTTGAACCATTATCAAAGCGATAATAATCACCAGTGTAATGGTCGATATGAAAATTACGGATCTTTTTTTAATAGACCTTTCTAGCTCTTTCATTGGTAACTGCTACAAAAACTATTCAATATACGTTTTCTAAAATAATCTTCATCGTGGCTCCTAAGACAGGTGTTTTATTTTAAGATAATCTTACAAAGAAAAAACACATTCATTCGCAGGAAAATTTACAATGTATTTTGAGCAATCCCAGAGCGAAGAAAACTTGAATTTGCTCACTGTTGTATCACCCCGTCATAATGTGATTTTTATCAATAGGCAGGAAAAATGGAAAACTACCCCTCCAGCTCCACCACTGCACGGTGGCACAGACCTTTGATTGGTGGATTGTATTTGCACACCTTCACCCAGGTTTTTTTGATTGCAGGAAAAGTGGATTTGAGGTCTTTGATGATTTTGCCAGCAAGGTGCTCCAAAAGGAGCGCATCTACTGCCATAACTTTAGCGACAATCTCATAAACCACTTCATAGTTGATGGTACCTTCTAGCTTGTCAGTGTCGGCAGCATCGGAGAGATCTGCCTCTATGGTCACATCCACGCTGTATTTATTGCCAATGATACGCTCTTCCTCGTAGTATCCGTGACGAGCGTAAAACTCCATGCCTTCTAAAGAAACCTTACCCATTTTTAATCTTCCAATTCGTCAAAGAATGAACCTCCTTCTTCTTTGACTGTTTCTTTAGCTTTGACCGCATTGGTTTTTGGTACTGGTGGTTTGCTGGCGGCTACACTTTTTTGTCTCACCTCTTCTTTGTCCACAGGTGTCACCAGTTTTGGTTTTACTTCCAGGTTTTCTTTATCGATGCGCTTCTCAGACTCCCGCACGATTTCCTTTACCTTTTTAGCATGATCCTCAAGCTTAAAGTCGCTCTTTTGCTTATTGGTACGGTCCACGCGTTCAATGAGATCTGCTGAAAGGTTCTTCAGATCAGCAATGATGTTTTCACGCATATTTTCCAGCGTGCGATAATTTTGTTCCAAATCCTTCACCGCATCCTGCATCTCATCTATTATGTCACGCGCCTCTGCTTCTGCTTTTTCTATCAGGTTTTTGGCCTTTGTCTTGGCTTCACTCATCATGGCCTCCGCATTCATCTGCGTTTCTTTGAGATGTAGCTCCGCGGCTTTATTGGCCTGATCCACCAGATTGGCACCAGTATCTTCGGCTGTCTTCAAGGTTTTGAAAAGCGAGCTCTCCACTTCACGGAGTTTACCCACTTCCTTTTCGGCCTGATCCAGCTTGATTTTGTACTCTTTGTTTTCGTCGAGAACCCTCTCCCATTCGTTGGAAAGCGACAGCAAAAAGGCCGTAACCTCGTCTTTGTCAAAACCTCGCAATTGCTTTTCGAAGTTTTTCTGTCTGATCTCTATTGGTGTGATCTTCATATCAGGTTGCAAAATTAATATCCCAAAGGGAAATAGTGCGATCATCGCTGCAAGAAACCAATGTTTCTTTATGGTTGAGCCACAGCAACTTGTTAACGGACGTTCCGTGCCCGGCGTGCCTGGCCTTGTCAATTACTTTTAGCAATTTGAAGGTTTTGGCATCCCAGACCTTTATGGATTTGTCCATGCTACAAGATACGAAATGTTGGCTATCAGGACTAAAGGCCAGATGATTGATCGTGTACATATGGGCAACAATCTCCTCTACCAGCTCATATTTTCGATCAATATCCCAAAATTTGATACGGGCATCACGCCCAGCGCTCATCAGCAGGGGCATCTCAGGATGAAACTGTACGCTAAAAACTGACTTTTCATGAGCTATGAATTCATGCGATACCGTAAGGTCGTGAGCGTCGATGAGCCTGATGCGTTCATCACTATAACCTACCGCTAAAGACTCTCCTGACGGACTCTTTGCTATGGATCTGACACTCTTATCGGAGTATTTGACCCTGTTGACAATATTGAAATCCCAATCAACCTGAATCAACTCACCCCCTGCCGTACCTACAAAAATTGTTTCAGAGTTGGACTGAATGTCAAAAATTGCTTCGGAGGTCAGTTTCAGAGATTTCAATTCTTTTTTACTTTCTACATCTATCAGGTGGATACCATTGAAGTTTTGCCCCACTATCAAAAGCTTTTTTTCTGGATTGAACTCCAAAGCATAAACTGACGCTGGCACCTTCACGATCATCTGCCCTACATCCGGGTTTTGCACATCCCAAAGTACGACCATGCCGTCTCCTCCAGCAGAGAGGAAACGCTGACCATCTAACCGCTCCAGCGTGTAAAGCGAATCTTTGTGCCCTGTGAGTGTTTTGAGTTTATGGACGTTGATTGGAGACATGGCTTTTTGTTGATTGACTATGTGAAATACGTTTGACAAGAAAATAGTTCAAAATTCCTTTTTGATGTCGCTAAACATAGATTTCATGCTAAATTAACATCTAAACGAAAACAGTATGCCATTACTATTATCTAAGTCAATCAGCGATCACTCGGCATACGCTGTTTGGAATATTCAGGAAACAAACCAGGTTCTGGCCGAAATGCTGGAAAACCAGGCTCCTCAACACATGCATACCGCAAAAGCTGCAGAGTGGATGGTGGGGAGAATCCTTATTCGTCATTTGTGCAGTCAGTATGACATTCCGTATGAGGGCATGGAAAACCTGGATACAGGAAAGCCCATCTTAAAAAACAAAAAAGCCGAAATCTCTATATCTCATTCCTTCCCCATGGCAGCAGCCATGATCAGCCTGAAAGACCCCTGTGGCATAGATTTGGAGCGACCAAGGCACAAAATGATTCAGGTAAGTCACAAATTCATCAACGGGTCAGAAGTAAGATATGCGGATGACTTGCAGAAGCTCTGCGCCATCTGGTGTGCCAAAGAAGTGCTCTTCAAAATCTACAGCAGGAAAAAACTAAGCCTGAAGGACGATACATTTATCAAATTCAATTCAGACTTTGATATACAAGGCACCATCAACAAACCCAACAACGGCTCTCCAAAAAATTATAAAATAAGCATAGAGGAAGTGAAGGGCTATCTACTGGCTTATAACTCATAATTTATGGTTTCGCCTGTGCGACTATATGCTCAATGGTGAATGTGGTGGTATGCTAGCTGGCGCCTTGCAATGTCTTGATATCGGCTATCAACTGTCGGATAGATGATTTATTCAACCCATTGTAAATCCCCCGGATTCTTCGTTTTTGATCTACTAAAACAAAATTTTCGGTATGGATAAAATCATCTGGATCTTTTTCTAGTCCCAGATCTTCTTCCACATAATACTGGTTTCTACCTAAGTCATAAATCACAGATCTTTCACCGGTGAGCAGGTGCCATTCCTTTTTCACTATCTCCTTGTTTTTGGCATACTCCTGTAGGATTGCCACACTATCATACTCAGGCGTGACTGAGTGAGAAAGAATTAGAATTTCTTCATCTTCTAAAAAGGCGTCCTGTACCAGTTTCATATTAGAGGTCATCTTGGGACAGATGCCCGGGCAGGTAGTAAAGAAAAAATCAACTACCGTCACTTTTCCGTCAAGGTCTTGTTCAGACACCATTTCACCATGCTGATCGGAAAGTTGAAAGGCAGGTACTTGATGAAAGTCATCCGGCACGTTTTCAGGATCTAACCACTGTGGTGTGTAAGTGGCCTCATCATAAAAAGGCAGTTCCTCCACTCTACTTGACTTCTCTTCTTTTTTTGTAGGAGTACAGCCAATGGTTATCAAAAAACCAATAATCACAAAAACCTTATGGTGCATATACCACTTGTTCATCATCCAACTCATAACAAAGATTTGATCTTTTGAGGCCGAAGGTTCTGCCGTTTTTGGCTTCATAATTAGCGTATAATGCTCCATTTTTCCTAAAGGCTTTTTGCATCCCATTTTCAACACCATTCTCGATAAGCATGAGTTTATGCAGTTCTCCGGTGGCATACCATTTTTTCTGCTCACCGTGAAGTTTTCCATCTTTATAATTCAATTCGGCTAACAGCTGATAACCTTCTTCCAACCCCCATCGCTTCACTTTCCCATTTAGTTTATTGTCTGCGTAGCTTTCAGAAAACCTCAGCTGACCGTTGGGGTAATAAGTATGTTGAAGGCCTTCTTTTCGACCTTCAACCAAACCTGTTTTTTTCTGGATAGCGCCATTTCCAAAGTAGGATATTATATATCCCGAAACCACATTGGAATCGGCCTTGAACCTCCACGTGCTTGTCATTCGATCATAATATGTTTCTTCGGTTCCCCACTCTAGATCTGGGACCATATTGAGCACCTCGACATTGCCTGATCGATCCTCTGGACGATGGCAACCTATGGTAATCAATAATAAAACAAGGATAATGGAGGATTTCATACAAGTACTGCGATTACATAATAACACTCGGTGTGCCCTGCAAATCAACAAACCCAAATAGCAAATAATATTGATCCAGATAGATCTCATTTACAAT
Source organism: Cyclobacteriaceae bacterium (assembly GCA_039944535.1). GTDB lineage: Bacteria > Bacteroidota > Bacteroidia > Cytophagales > Cyclobacteriaceae > JAMZMI01. The sequence goes on along the minus strand of JBDUYP010000001.1, from coordinate 781,915 downwards.
ATGATAATGGTAGAAAGCCTCATCGCTATGCTCGGTAGTAGAAAAGTGACCATTGGATTCATCTCCATCGGTTGGGTAATCTCCCGTAGATCTGCATTTTCTCCCATATATTAAAAACCCGTCCGACATGATGCCAAGTAGGCGGTCATCGTCAATGGTCAATGGGGAATCTTCTCCTACATCCTGAGCTTCCGTATGATAATGATATCCTGTAGGTCCGCTATGCCCACCAGCCCAATCAAAGCCGGAAGCTACACCGGCTGTTACATCCGTGGGCCCTTCTGAACCATTAAAAATAGGAACACCCGTGACAGAAATTCCGATGGCACCTAATCCGGTTTCTGTTGTGCTGGATGCGAATGATGGCGCAGCGGATACTGTCAGAGAATAGCTCCCTTCCGTGATATTACCAGGAGACATTTGATCTTCATTGGCAACAATAGCATCAATATAAAGATCGCTATTCGTTGACCAGTAAGGTGATGTATGATTTGGAAGCGCGCTTGATTGAATGGTGACCTCATCTCCATCAAAAGAAATGGTTACCGATTCTGAATTGAACTCATCGAATGCCAGTGTTGGTGTAGAGATCGACTCTGAATCATTATCATCTCCACCTTCTCCTACTTCATCGTCATCAACATTAAGATCACTATCATCATTGCTGCAGGCGATGAAAACTATGAGTAGCCCCAGGGCAAACAGATAAACAAGGTTATTACTTTTCATTTTTTAATTATTTGTTCTCAAATCATTTAGACGGCAAGATTTATAAAACCCCTCACAGCTAAATGATGTTTTTTTCTTAAACCTTGCTTCCTGTTATTGATCAAACAAAAAATGAAGAAAATTTTCAGACTAGAGACTGGCACCACGCTCCTGTAAGCCCCAAATGTGTTAGTCTTACTTTTTCATTCATTCCGGTTTCAGAAAAATTAGTTACCGACTAGAAATCTGGCGCTCAAAGTGCCAGCATCTATCCTAGCTTTCTAAAAAATGCATAAAATAGGACATAGGTGACATTGAAGTCCACAGAACTTAGTCGCAAGACACCTCAATCGAACCCAATATACTGGTCGTCAAGTTTTTTTAGGATGGCCTTGATTTCATCAGATTTGTGGTAATCACCCAGCTTTTCGAAGGATACTACCAGGTTTCTAAGCGAACGAAGCACAATATCAAGATGCGAACAAGGCTCATAGAAAAGGTCTTGCTTAGAGATGTTGAGATGCTCAAGGTAGTTATCTATGTCTTCTTTGGTGAAGATCAACCCTTTGTTGAAGCAATTGATATAAAACTCACTTATGTCATTCTTGAAAGTAAGAATGAAAAGGTTTGGCAAATTCACTCCATAGATATCCAGCTCTAGCTTTTGGGCGATAAGCAAATAAACTGAACACAGGGAAATGGGATTTCCCTTTTTGGACTCCAGCACGGCATTGATCATGCTGTTGGCAGGAGAATGAAAGTTTTTGGTATTGGCTCTAAACTTAAGCTTATCAAAGATCACGCTATTCAAGACCCTTACCTGATCGAATGGTGGCATTTCGTCCTTAAACTCACGCCAAACCTCTATGTATAGTTCGTGAAGTTCCTGTTTGAGTTCTTCCAGGTCTATATCAGGATATTGATATGTGGCCACCAGCCACAGTCCCTCGAGCAGATCGTTTTGCCTATTTTCCTTCCAGTCCACCAGTCGTTCCTGTACAAGCTCAAACTGTAGCGTATGGATGAGGTCTTCTATCCGACGTTGGATCAGCGGATTGAAATTGGTTTCCCATTCATGTTCAAGCAGAGGAATCACCCCAGTACCTATCTCCATCAGTTTTGCTTCCACATGAGAAACAACCTCCTCGTCTTCATCTTCCAGCAGGGTAACGAGCGCCTTTAGTTCACTTTCTTTAATCAATACTTAATGTTGTGTTTGAAAAAACAAATTACGGATTTGTTATAAAACAAGAAAGCGAATCTAAGCTTAAGTCTGAATTACTCCCACATTCATGGGCTTTTCTATTTTAGCATGATTTGCTGCCTCTATTCCAGTGGAAATCACTTTGCGCGTTTCCAGCGGGTCTATGATACCATCTACCCACAGCTGCGAGGCAGCATAATAGGGGCTCAGTTTTTTATTATATGACTCACCAATCTCAGAAAGCAGTGCCTGCTTTTCGTCCTCTGAGATTTCTTTTCCTTTGGCTTTGAGCGAAGATATTTTTATTTGAAGCAAGGTGTTAGCTGCTGATTTTCCACTCATCACAGCCATCTGCGCCGTTGGCCATGCATAGATCAATCGCGGGTCATATGCCTTACCGCACATGGCATAATTACCTGCTCCGTAGCTGCTACCCAATATAAAAGTGAATTTCGGCACCACAGAGTTGGCCATGGCATTGACCATCTTAGCGCCATCTTTGATAATTCCACCATGCTCTGACCTGCTGCCCACCATGAATCCATTCACATCATGGAGGAAAACAAGAGGGACTTTTCGCTGATTGCAATTCATGATGAATCGGGCGGCCTTGTCGGCAGAGTCAGAGTAGATCACTCCGCCCATCTGCATCTCTTGCGAGCCTCCACTTTTTTTGGCTTTAACCACTTTCCTTTGGTTAGCCACTATACCCACACTCCAGCCATCTACACGGGCATAGCCACAAACCAGCGTTTTACCATAGTCTTTCTTGTACTCATCAAACTCTGACTCATCCACAATCCTTTTGATCACCTCAAGCATATCATAAGGAGCATTGCGATCCACCGGAAAAACATTATACAGTCCCTCCTGATCAAGCGCTGGCTGCTTAGATTCCGCCCTGTTAAATCCAGCTGTATCGGGATAGCCCATCTTGTCGAAAATCCGTTTTATGGCATCCAGGCACTCTTCGTCAGAGCTGTATTTGTTGTCAGTCACGCCAGAAATTTCGCAGTGTGTATCTGCTCCGCCGAGGGTCTCATTATCTATATCCTCACCTATCGCCGATTTTACGAGATAGCTTCCCGCCAGAAAAATAGAACCAGTCCCCTCCACGATCATGGCCTCATCAGACATGATAGGCAGGTAAGCCCCACCCGCCACACAACTGCCCATGATCGCAGCTATCTGCACGATTCCCTCAGCAGACATTTTGGCGTTGTTTCTAAACTGCCGACCGAAATGTTCCTTGTCAGGAAAAATCTCATCTTGCATGGGCAAAAACACACCCGCACTGTCAACCAGATAAACGATGGGCAATTTGTTTTCCATGGCTATCTCCTGAGCTCTAAGATTTTTTTTGGCTGTCATTGGAAACCATGCTCCGGCTTTTACAGTGGCATCATTGGCGGCAATCACGCACTGGCGACCAGACATTTTGCCTATACCAACGATCACTCCGGCAGAAGGGCATCCGCCCCACTCCTCATACATGCCATCAGCTGTGAATGTTCCAACTTCCAGAAAGTCAGACATATCATCTACCAAATAGGCAATGCGCTCGCGAGCGGTCATTTTACCTTTGGCCTTGTGTGAAGTTTGTTTTTTTTCTCCGCCACCCAGGTAAACCTGTTCTAGCTTTTGCTTGAGGTCTGCAGATAGAGAAGTGAATAGGGAGGCATTTTGCCTTTGTCTTTCATCCATAGTGGGGGTGTTTGATGATTGACGGCAAGATAAGGTTTGTCCTTATTCTTCCGTAGTGGAGCCTTTCAGCTTTTTGTTCTTTCGTCCAAGCGGCTTAAGGAAGTCTTTAGGGTACTGATCAAAATGTATCACCATTTTGTCCAGATCAATAAGCAGCTTGTTGATGTTATTATACATCGAATCTTCATTGATAAGCTTACCCAATGTCCCATCGCTCTCTTTGAAGGCTTGAAGTGTCTCGTTGAGGGTAAACAAAACTGTGTCAACACCGGAAAGCGTTCGCTGAAGCTCTAAATTATTAAGAGAATCGAGCACGCCGTTGGACTTTTGTAAAAGTGGATCGAGTTGCTCCACTTTATCATTCACATTATTGACCAATACAGCTGTAGAGGCTACAATCTCTGCTATGCCGCGTTGGTTGTCAGCAATCATACCATTTACGCCAATAATCATCTGTTCCAACTCACCGATGGTGCTATTGATTTTCTCTCCACTCCCTTTCAGTCCGATCAGAATTTCATTGACACGGGTAATGGTAGTATTGAGATTATTTGCTACTGGAGTTGCGCTTTCAATTATTTCATTCAGTCCTTTATCAACAATTGGAACCAAAGTATCTCCGGGAGTCAGCGGCTTTGTGATATCGCCTATTGTAAGAATGATGCCTTTGCTCCCAAGAAAATCCGTATTTGAAAGTGATGCCTGGGTTGACTCTCCAAGGACAATATCTTCATCAATATCTAACTCAACCAGAATGGCATTCTCTCTGGCCTGCATGAGATGAATGGCACTCACTCTACCAACAGCTAAACCATTGATGATGACAGGATTGGATTTATTTAACCCATCCACATTGTCATAAATCACATAGTATCTATTTGTGGGTGAGAAAAAATCGGTTCCTTTTAAAAAGTTGAAACCCCAATACAGGATGGCTCCCGAAAAAAGGGCAATTAGTCCTACTTTGAATTGTTTTGACATACCAGGAATTAATTCATGGATTCTATTTCCTCTTTATAATCCCTAAAGGCTCTGAAGATTCCTGACGCGATATAGACCTGATTTAATTCATCGTTCAGCTCCTTCTCCTCTTTAGGATTACTAAGATAACCCACTTCTACCAAAACACTAGGCATTGCCGAATTCCATAGCACCCAAAGGCTCGATTGTTTTACTCCGCGACTCCTGCGACCGACTCGGTTTTTGAACTGATCCTCTATCATAGATGCCAACTGCAGGCTTCTTTCCTGATAAGCAGATTGTGTTAAAGAAAATAAGATGTAAGATTCAGGAGAGGTCGGGTCAAACCCATCATAACGCGCCTCATAGTTTTCTTCGAGAAGAATCACAGAATTTTCACGCTTAGCCACTTCAAAGTTCCTTCCCGAGTTTTGAACACCCATGACATAAGTTTCCGTTCCGTGAATGTTTGGGTTGCCCACCCAATTGGCATGGATGGATATGAATAAGTCCGCTCCTACTTTATTAGCCAACTCAGGACGAGATTCCAGCGTGGGAAAACTGTCATCCTTGCGGGTAAACACCACCTCGACATCCGGAATATTTTCATTTATTATCCGCCCGAGCTCCTTGGAAATATTGAGCGCGATATCTTTCTCTTTGGAAATGGCTCCATGCGTGCCGGGATCCTTTCCGCCATGGCCCGCATCAATAACGACCTTCCTGATTTTATACTTTGTCAGCCCCGCATTGTGAAACGACCCCAAAACCAAAAAGAGTGAAATACAAAATGGTATTGCAATATTTCTCACGACTATCCGGTTATATAGTAAAATCCCATAATTTTACGCAAAATTGTAAATTTTTCACCTGAAATTAAAATCCGCGCCGGCTTGAGGAGGTTTGTTTTAATATTTTTTCTTTCAGCAGTTTCTATGGCGGTTCTGGCTCAGGTGGACAATACCACCGTGACTGGGAAATTTCCGGACTCTACGGCTGTTTCACAATCACCAGAAAAGCCTGCTTCAAACGACTCCATTCCAGGTTTTCTCCGCAGCGATTCTATTGCCTCCAGGGCAACCAACACACCTCCTGCCACCCAAACCGGCGACATTGAAACTACTATCAACTACAGTGCCAGAGACTCGATGGTCTTTGATGTGGAAGGACAGAAATTGTATCTATACGGCAAAACTCATATTGATTATGACATCATGAGTATAGAGGGGAACAGTACAGTAATAGACTGGGACAAAAGAACGCTAAGCTCCAAATATGTCGTAGACTCTACTGGCAGAAAGGTGGGGAAACCCGTTTTTACGCAGAAAAATGAAGTATATGAAACCGAAGATATCGTTTACAACTTCAAAACCAAGCGGGCGCTCATCAAGGGTGTGGTAACCGAGCGGGATGGTGCTTTCATGCACGGAGAGGATGTGAAGAAAAACGAAGAAGATGAACTATTCATTAAAGGTGGGAAGTATAGCACCTGCGATCTGGCAGATCCGCACTTTTTCATCCAATCCAATAAGATCAAGGTAATCCCTGGAAATAAAATAGTCACAGGCCCATTCAACCTCAAATTCCGGGAAATCCCCACACCACTTTGGGGGCCGTTTGGGATGTTTCCTCAGCCCAAGCACCAGGCTAGCGGAATCATATTCCCATCATACGGTGAGGAGCAGCGCCGTGGGTTCTTCCTAAGAGATGCCGGCTACTATTTCGCTTTCAACGAATATGTGGACTTAAGATTGACTGGAGATATATACTCAAAAGGAGGACACGCGGTGGATGCTACCTCCAATTACCGCAAGCGCTACAAGTATTCCGGAGCATTTAACTTTTCGTACAACAGAAATATTTCTGACGACATAGAAAACCCAATAGAAACGAGTGACTATTGGATCAGATGGAGCCATAGACCGGAAACAAGAGGAAACGCTAGTTTTAGCGCCTCGGTTTCTGCGGGTACTTCTACCTACAACACCAACAACAACCTTGTAGCCCAGAATTTCGAAAGAAGTATCAATTCGCAGTTTTCATCTAATATCGGTTACACCCAAAAGTTTCCGAACACACCATTCAACATGGCTTTAAATGCTCGTCATAACCAGAACGTCTCCACTGGTATAGCCAACCTTTCTCTGCCAGACTTTTCTCTGAACATGAGCAGGATTTATCCATTCAAAAAGATCATTACTAATTCAAAATCACCTTTAGCCAAGATTAGTTTTAGCCACAACTTCGTGGCAAAAAATGAATTCACGAATAGCGACTTTCCTACATTGAGCAGCAGCATCAACGTGGTAAATGCACGTGAAGCCAGAGCCTCAGATGAAAGTCCGCCCGACCTATTTGCTAACCTCGGTGAACTCTATGACCGGGCCAAAGTAGGCGGAAGGCATACCATACCTATCTCCACATCTATGAACGTGCTGAAGTTCTTCACTTTGAGCCCAAGCTTCAACTATCAGGAAGTGTGGTACACCCGTGAACTAAACTATACCTACATCGAAGAGGAAAACGGAATCCGCATAGATACTGTAAATGGCTTTAGCAGAGCGGGCAGTTGGAATTCCGGAGCTTCGCTAAATACAAGATTTTATGGGACTCATTTTTTTCAGGGTGATGGAAAAGTGCAAGCAATACGACATGTAGCTACTCCTAGTCTCTCATTTAGCTATAGTCCCGATTTTGGAGATGAAAAATACGGAGTGTGGCAAGAGGTGCAAATTGACACTTTGGGCAACACCACACGGCTATCAAAATATCAAAACTTCGCTTACGGATCACCTAGTGGGTCTAAGAGCAAAACAATGAGTTTCTCGTTAAGCAACAACCTGGAGATGAAGGTGAGGGACGACAAAGACAGTCTCTCAGACTTCAAAAAAGTAAAACTCTTCGACAACCTATCCATGAGTTCGGGATACAATTTTGCCGCCGACTCCTTCAAACTCAACAATATCAGCTGGAATGCCAGAACGTCCTTTTTCAAAGGAGCACTGAGCCTCAACTTCAGCGGAACAATCGATCCATATGTTTATAAAATCGTAAGTGAGAGTACCAACTCTTTGGGAGCTACAACCATAGTAGATAGAAGACTCGATCAATATGCCTGGAATCACGGCCAGGGCCTGGGCCAGTTATCTCGACTCAACACCTCAGCCAATCTGAGACTGAAACCAAAACAAGGCCGAGATGGAAAAGAGACAGAAAACGAGGATCCGTACAACAGAGCCGATACGTTTAACGGCCCGAATGACTACTTCGACCCGAATGCCATGCGGGACCCAAACGCTGTAGGCACTGCCGAACAAATGAATTATATCATGCAAAACCCACAAGAGTATGTGGACTTCAACCTGCCATGGAGCTTAAACATCCAATATTCTATCAACAGAACTAAAGTTGGGTTTGATGAATCAAACATTACCCAATCTATGTCCTTCAACGGCTCACTCGCGCTTACAGACAAGACTCAGGTAACATTCCGATCTGGGTATGACTTTGAAAACAAAGAGGTGACCATGACCAACATTTCGGTTAGTCGTGATTTACACTGCTGGTCACTCAGCTTCAATTATGTGCCATTCGGGCGCTACCAATCCTTCAGCCTGTCCATCAGGCCAAAATCCCCTCTATTACAACAACTCAAACTGGATAAAAGAAGAAGTTTCCAGGATAATTTCAGCGATTAATACTCACTGATTCCATTCATAGTCCCAGATTCTAGAGATTATCTTTTCCTTCCCAAATAGAGATAAGCTATTATTGCAATGCAATGAAAACTCTGACCTGCATCATAATAGAGGACGAACCAGAATTTGTTGAAATTCTGAGATTTCACCTTAAAAAAATACCAAACGTAGAAGTGCTCGGAGCGTACGGCGATACCGTGCAGGCCGCTACTGAGATTGAAAGAAAAAAACCAGATTTTATTCTTCTCGATATCAATATTTCCGGACTGGAAGGGCCAGAGTTTGTAGAAGTGCTAATTTACAAGCCGAAAATAGTGATCATTTCAGGTCACACGGAAGCATTCATGAAACATTACCCGGAAGTCGAGTACCAGGATTTCATCCAAAAGCCACCCACTCTGGATCGTCTCAAAGAGGCGATACAAAAATGTAGTTAAGCCTGACTTTCGGATATGGATACATCCAATTAATTTTGCCACACAAATAACAAAACAGACCCCATGGGAAGAGCATTCGAATATAGACGAGCAGCCAAAGAAGCACGTTGGGACAAAATGTCCAAATTATTTCCAAAACTAGCCAAAGCCATTACCGTAGCGGTAAAGGAAGGAGGAGCTGAACCGGAAATGAATGCCAAGCTCAGAACGGCCATTCAGAATGCCAAGGCTCAGAACATGCCGAAAGACAATATCGAGAACGCAATCAAGCGTGCTGCAGGTAGCGATTCGGCAGATTATACTGAGACAACCTATGAAGGCAAGGGTCCGCATGGTGTGCTGGTTTTTGTGGAATGCGCCACAGACAACACTACACGAACCGTGGCAAACGTGAAATCATATTTCAACAAATCCGGAGGTGGTATTGTGCCAAATGGCTCCCTCGAATTCATGTTTAATCGCAAAGCGGTATTCGAATTTGAAAAACCGGAAGGCATGGATCTGGAAGAGCTGGAGCTCGAACTCATAGATGCCGGTCTTGAAGAAATAGAAGAGAATGAAGACATGGTCTATCTCTATGGTGACTACACCAACTTCGGTACGCTCTCTAAAGCTCTTGAAGAAAAAGAAATCGATGTGAAGAAATCCAACCTGCAGCGCATACCCACTACGCCCGTGGAGTTTGACGAAGAACAAATGGAGGAAATAGAAAAGCTACTGGACAAAATCGAGGATGACGATGATGTACAGCAGGTTTTCACCAACATCGCTTAAGATAGGCTAGCATTTTTCAGTTTTATTAGTAGGCAATTTCACCGCCTGAATCCAACCATTTCCAAAACGGTTGGGTCAGAAAGAGGCAAACATTATACCCCTGCCTTCATGAAAAAACTGATACTGCTATTCACTCTCGCACTGACCTGTATTACAAGCCAGGCACAGGAAAAAGTTTACTTCCCTTACTTTGAAATGATCAATGTACATGGAGGTTATCAATACAGCACATCCAAGCTACTCAAGACGTACATTGACAATGCCGGCCGGTATCAACTGATTCTCCCTCCGAAACAGGCAGAAGGAGACTACTTTCCAGAGACATTTGCCGAAACCCGAGAGAATGCCATAGCTCAGGGTGCCCCCTTTTTCCTCACAGGAGAAATGAACGCACTAGAAGATATCATGATAGTGAGCATAGGCCTCTACAGAACGGATGACGGTCAGCTAATCTGGAGCGACCTGCTCAAAGCAGCGTCACTTGACGATCTTGACCCCATTTTGATACTGCTCTCAAAGGCCGTTGGCACAAAGACCAAAGCTTCGCAAATGGAGGACATCTACTCCGTGTCTGAATTTGAGACGAATGAGCTTACCAAAAAGGATGCTTCGAGCACTTTTGGTATTTATATAGGGGGCATTCACACGTTTCACCCCAATGTACAAAACAACTTTTCCAGCGGATTTGGAGCAAAAATATCCTATGACCTCCGTGATTTGATCTTAGACCTTAATGGTGAATTTTATTTCGGAGATGTGGATGTTTTAGATTTTAATCTAAGTGCACTTTATCCGTTTACACAGGGCAGAAAAACCCCATTCGTTGGTGGGGGACTGGGTTATGGTAGCCACCGAATCACTCATAACGAAGCATCTTTTGCACCACCCGAAAACTCAAAAGGTTTGCTAGGATATGCACATGCGGGATATATTTTTAGCCGAACATCAAATGTGCAACTCCGCGCTACGGTTACGGCATATTCGGCCATGTACAGACTACAAAGGGAGGTTCCTTTCGGCATGGGTTTCAATCTGGCGCTTTCATTTTAAGAACCAAACATGAAACTTCTGTCCTCATTTTTAGCCCTACTCCTGCTGATTACCAGTTGCGGTACCACACGAATCATAGCCAACAATCCTGAAGCGGACATTTACATCAATAATCTAAAAAAAGGTGAAGGTGAAGTAGAAATCAAGCGGATGGGGCCTCCCCAAAAAATGAAAATTTACGCCGAATACTATGGATCAAAGTCCAGTGAAAGGCAAATAAAAAGAGAATTTGATCTCAGCACTTTGGTTCTGGGGTTATATACATACGGTATAGGTTTTGCCTTTGGGTGGCGCTACCCCAAAGAAGTATTTCTTCAATCAACGCCCATCGAAATTCACCCGACAGATGGGTCGGATGTCATTACCAATGAGGTAAGTCCATGGCTGAGACCTCCGAGGATTTGGGGAGCTCAATGAGCAAACAATTGTCCTTAACCAAAAGATTTTCAGGGAATTAGTAGGTACCTTAAGAGTTAGGTTTGTCTTAACCCTGCAAAACCTACTACTATGAAACTCTCGCTACTACCCTATCTGGTGATAATCGTCACACTCCTTTCCTCTTGTTCGGAAGACAAGGAAAAACCCTCAGTAGCCAATTATGACGGGGAAGATTTAATGTTTTCGGATTGCCTTCAGCAGGATTGGGCGGATCATACAGGCACCCACTACAACATGGATTTCACCTTTGTGGGCGAAAAGACAGTATTTCTTCGCCATGAAAACATCGTCGGGGAAGAGTATTTTACTTTCAGCGAAGAATTTGATTTTTATATCTTCATGGAACTATTCACCGCCGGCACCAAAGAATTTACCGGAGGGGTGTACCACTCTATTGGTGAAAACAGCTTTGACGAGGTTGAAGATGAAAATGTATTTCGTACTTTTTGGTTTGGGCCTGAGCCCGGTGCTATCATACCGGCAGAAAGCGGACAGGTTGTAGTGAAAATAGGAAAGAGCGGCAACTACACAATCAGCTTCGATATTACCCTGCAAGATGGAAATGAACTCACTGGTTCGTATATTGGGGCTCCACAATATGTAGTCGGGAGAAGATGACAACAACCCTTTGCGCACTCAATAGTATCATTTTATTTTTCTTAAGTGGGCTCCACTTCTATTGGTTATTAGGTGGTAAGTGGGCTTTAGCAAGTGCTATTCCGACCAATCCCGATGGAAGTGCGCTATTCAAACCAGGCATGGCTGCTACACTGGTTGTAGCTCTGGGGTTATTTACCATCTCTTCTTTTTACCTTATCAGAGCAGACTTTTTATCTATCCAAATTCCGTCTGCAATTCTCGATTATGCCGGCTATGGCATCAGTACCCTATTTTTCCTTCGCGCAATAGGTGACTTCAAATATGTTGGGATTTTCAAAAAAGAAACCACGACACCTTTCGCCAGTAGAGACACCAAATTCTACACTCCCTTATGCCTACTGCTAGCCCTGAGTGGCATGCTAATTGAGTTAGTCTAGCCATAAGTCTTAAATTTTCGTAAATATTTCAGGGCCATGCAACCCGCACCGCGCTAGCTGCATCTACCCTATGAACACCAACAACGAATGCTACGAATCAATATGTATAGTTCTGAAATGGAGCTGCTGAGTGCTTGCCGCAAAGGGAAGTCAAAAGCGCAAAAAGAGCTGTATTCGTTGTTTGCACCGAAAATGCTCGGTGTATGTTTCCGCTACATACATGATAAGGCAGAAGCTGAACATGTGATGATCGGCGGCATGGTAAAGGTCTTTGAAAAAATTGATCAATATACGGGAGAAGGCAATTTCGAAGGATGGGTCAGGCGGATTATGGTAAATGAAAGCCTGATGTATCTGAGAAAACACAAGTCCATGTCACTGGAAGTGGAAGTGGATGAAGCGCAATCCTTGCCTGATTTTGATACACTTGGAAGCATGCTTGAAGCGGAGGATCTGCTCAAATTGATTGCACAACTACCGATTGGTTATCGTACGGTTTTTAACCTGTACGCGATTGAGGGGTTCAATCATAAAGAAATAGGAGAGACACTCGGAATCAATGAGAATACTTCCAAATCACAACTAAGCAGGGCACGAAAACTTTTGCAAAGCCAGCTTAGCGAAATACAAGAGAGAGAATTGAAAAAGAAAAAAGAAAATGGCACAGTCTAACAAAACAGATGAGCTTTTCAGCAGCCGCCTTGAAGGCCTGGAAATGATGCCTTCTGATGCGGCCTGGGGTCAGGTACAATCAGGTCTGAATAAAGGCAAAGCAAAATGGTTCATACCTATTATGAGCACAGCTGCCGCGGTAGCATTGTTGATTGTAGGGGCAATTATCATTTTCAAATCGGAAGACACAACAAAAAACTATCTGACGGGAATAAACGACCATCCTCCATATGAGAAAATAGACGTTTCGCATATAGCCGTACCCGAGCTAAAAACTCAGGACTTCAAAGCAAAGAAATCCAGGACACTCCAGTTCGTAGCGCAGGGTGCATCAACTCCAACAGACATTCCTCAGAAAGAGACAACTGATCTGATTGAAATATTTGCTCCAGAAACAAAGAGCATAACAATGGAAATAGCTGAACTCAGAACACCAGAGATTATCGCACCGCATTCATCGAATGCTGCAAATAAAACCACTTTGGCACCCATAAAGATCACCTACATAGCCAAATCAGAAAGCTCTGAATCAGAGCCAATCGTTGGAAAAATTAACCGTGTGATGGAAGTGGCTAAGCACACATCTCCGGCAGAATTGCTCGCTGACCTGCGGGAAGCCAAATCGAATCTGCTAAGAAGAAATTAACTCAAAATAAAAGTCAAAAACATGAAAACGATACTTACCTCACTACTGACGTACACCTTCATACTCACAGGTCTGAATGTAAATGGTGCCGCCACTGAAGCAAGCGATACGGTAATCATAGAGCTGACCAACAAAAGCAAAATCATCATATATACAGACGACAGAGCAGAACTCGAAAACATAGAAAGCTACGACCTCAACCAAATGATAAAGGATCTGAACGATGCGCTTGGCTCAAAGAAAATAGAGAAGATAGAACTCACGGATGAGAGCGGAAAAAAATACCTCAAGGACACCACAATCGTGTTAGGTGAAGATGGAGCTAAGACCCGAATAAAGGTTGGAAACCTGGAGCTCCTGCTGGATGCAGACGAGTGGGATGACATTGACGATGCACTGGAGAACGCTTTCGAGGATGAGGGCAGTTTTAGGAAATACAGCTATGAAGAGTCAGCTTCAGGCATAAAACGTACAGACAACAATTTCAATGTGGACATTGGGCTCAACAATTGGATAGAAGATGGCACCTTCCCCGATTCGGACAATCAGCCTTATACGCTCAGGCCGTTTGGCAGCTGGTACGTGGCACTAAACAGCACCTACAAAACATGGCTTGCAGGTCCGCTTTTCGTGGAGTGGGCTTTCGGGGCGAGCTGGTACAACTTCAAACTTCAGGATTCTGACTATATGATTGAAAAAGGCTTGAATGGCGTGGAGTTTAACCCCGTACCTGTAGAATACAACACAACCAAAAGCCGACTGAGTGTGCCATATGCCAATGTTTCCTTTGTGCCCATGCTCGACTTTGCCAAGGGCAAAAGAAGAGTGAATAACCACGAAAAAGATGGCTTCACATTCAGAACCTACAAGAAACAAGGCATTAGATTCGGTGCTGGAATGTATGCCGGCTACAGACTGGGCGGCAACTACAAGCTCAAATACTCAGACGAAGGAAACAAAGAGAAAATCAAAGAAAAAGATCACTTCTATCTGGAAAACTTCCGATATGGAATCCGAGCACAATTCGGCTTCAAAGGTCTGGACATATTTGCAAATTATGACCTCAACAGTGTTTTCAGCGAGGGCAAAGGCCCGGCAGGCAGCTCTGGGTTGAATGCCATCAGTTTTGGTATCACGCTGTAATATTTAAAATACCATATATCAAATCGACAGGTTCGGTGGCTACACAAGGCACCATGAACCTGTCGATTCTTTTTTTATAGCAATCTTACATTTCAACATTTCTGCGAAAAACATCAAATCGCAACTTTAATAATCCGTTTTAGTTCATAGCTTTAGTCTTCAAATTAAGCTATGTCAAACCTCGCAAAAGCAAAGGCCAATTTTGGCACTGCTCCAGTTTTCCTCACCGCCATTTCCACCATTTTGGGTGCGGTCATGTTCCTGCGTTTTGGCTATGCAGTAGGCAGTGTTGGCTTTATAGGCACGGTGGCTATTGTGATCATTGGCCATCTGGTCACCATCCCTACGGCCATGGCCATTGCGGAGATCGCCACAAACCAAAAGGTAGAAGGTGGCGGAGAATATTTCATCATTTCCCGGTCTTTCGGTATCAATATCGGAGCTGCCATAGGCATAGCCCTCTATTTATCTCAGGCCATCAGTGTGGCCTTTTATATCATCGCTTTCGCGGAAGCTTTCGATCCGGTCATCGATTGGGTGGCCTCTCAGTATGACATTCTCATTACCGACAAACGGCTGATCAGCCTACCGGCTCTGTTTGTGATTAGCATCGTTATGATCACCAAAGGAGCAGACCTGGGCATGAAAGCGCTATACTTTGTGGTGGCCACTTTGCTGGTTTCACTCATCTTTTTCTTTGCCGGCACCACGGAGTATTCTCAGACTACCATTGGATTTGATGTGTTCAAAACCGTCGACAATCCTGATTCTTTCTTCTATGTTTTTGCCATTATTTTTCCCGCCTTTACAGGAATGACTGCCGGGGTGGGATTGTCCGGTGATCTCAGAGAACCAAAAAAATCCATTCCTCTCGGCACTTTGGCTGCCACAGTTTCTGGTATGGTCATTTACATTTTCATCGCCTACAAATTGAGTATGGCGGCCTCACCCGAGGATCTGACCACCGACCAGCTCATCATGTCCAAAATAGCGCTTTGGGGGCCTATCATTCCAATCGGATTGGCAGCAGCTACCGTATCATCCGCTCTTGGATCCATCATGGTCGCTCCACGTACTTTACAAGCTCTAGCAGGTGATAAAATATTCCCTGCAGATCAAGTCAATCAGGTACTGAAGAAAGGTACCGCCAAAAACAATGAGCCTCTAAATGCCACTTTGCTCACCATCGTCATTGCGGCTGTATTCGTGTCTGTAGGTGATGTAAACGCCGTTGCAGAAATCATCTCCATGTTTTTTATGGTGACCTATGGAGCCATCTGTTTGATATCATTCCTTCAGCATTTTGCGGCTGACCCTTCTTACCGCCCTGCCTTCAAATCCAAGTGGTATTTATCGCTGCTCGGAGCACTGATGTGCGTGTATCTGATGTTTAAAATCAATCCGCTCTACGCCGTGAGCTCCATTGTGATCATGGTGCTGATCTATTTTGGCATCACTTATTACAATGAAAACAAGCAAGGCATGGCCAAAATTTTCCAGGG
Organism: Cyclobacteriaceae bacterium; assembly: GCA_039944535.1. Classification (GTDB taxonomy): domain Bacteria; phylum Bacteroidota; class Bacteroidia; order Cytophagales; family Cyclobacteriaceae; genus JAMZMI01. Next base: position 765,942 of record JBDUYP010000001.1, on the reverse strand, counting down.
AGTGATTTTCCAGCTCAGCAGAGAACTGCAGGTCTTTCTACAAAAGGCAGACAAAGAGCACGTGAGTACGTGGAGGCCGTCGCTCATTTGCATTTCATCTGATTCTTTTAAGCGCTCTGCAAGCTTTGATCTAATCCGTTGGGTTTCGCACAGATACGGGTTCGGCACATTCCTACATTACATCAATGGCTATGTGTCCCGAGAAACCCATGCCGAAGCTCGGGTTACGCTGGAGCGGCTGATCGACAAAGCGGAGGCGTCAAAAAGCAATGTTTATATTGACACCATAATCAGTCCGTCTTTTACTACAGCAATCGCACAGTCCATTCAGATGCCGAGCGTTTCCGGCAAGGAGTCGAATATGTACCTATTTGAATATTCCAGAACATTGGGTGGATGCACAGATGAGATTGTAGAAAATATGCATCTAGTGAAAGCCGCAGACTTTGACATCTGTGTGCTGTCAAGTAGCGAAAAGGGCTTTGGCTATCATAAGCAAATCCACATCTGGATCACGCACAATGATTTTGAAAATGCCAACCTGATGATTCTGATGGGATTTGTGATCATGGGGCATCCCGATTGGAAAGAAGCCGAAATTAAGATCTTTGCGATCTACCCGGCCAAGGACATCAAAGAGCAACGTGAAAAACTTCTGGAGCAAATCAAGGAAGGCAGACTCCCGATTTCTCCTAACAACGTGGAGGTAATAGAGCGTGAAGAAACCCTGCGCAACAGAGAGGTGATCAATGAAAAATCAGTAGATGCCGACCTCACCATAGTAGGTTTCAGAAGTGAGGCCGTGAAGCAGCTTGGCACTGAGGTCTTTGATGGGTATGATGATATTGGAAACATCCTTTTTGTGAACTCCAACAAACAAAAAGAGATTACCTAAAGGCAATCTCTTTTTTCGAAATCATACGATATTCTTATTTCTTCACCACCCTTCCTGCGGTGGTCTTGCCATTAAAATCAAATGTAATGATGTAAACTCCTTTGGCCAGAGCCGAAAGGTCAAGTTGATCTTTCTCCACATAGTCCGTCTTGTTAAACTGCTTTTTCAGAACCTCTTTTCCGTCCAGGGTGGTTATGGTTATGGATGAAGACCCACCAAATTTATTTCCCATCTTGATGTTGAGTACGTCCGTAGTTGGATTGGGGGAAATAGAAATACCCAGCCTGGCAAGATTAACCATGCCCAATATTTCCTCCACGCTTACTTCAAACGGCTCCACAGTAAATCCTCCTTTTCCATCGCTGGCTTCCACCAAAACCCTGTACAATTCCTGAGTAGCAAAGTCCGCATTGACGGATGTCACCAACTGCGTGCCGGATATAGAAAAACTGATATTATCATCATCACCATCACCATCGGTGAACTCAAAAATGACGGCATCTTCATCTTCATCGGTGGCGCTAAAATCACCCACCACAAATCCTGATGGCTCCAAATCGGGAATTAGGTTTGAGCTAAGCACAAAGTCTCCCGGGGAATCATTGGCGTCCAAAACAGTAATCCCAAATGTCTCCTCTGCTTTTTCGTCGGTATCGCTGCTGGTCGCCTCTATGCGCACAGAGTAACTCGCTTTCTCTTCAAAATTGATATCCTCAGAAGTACGCAATTCCGAACCGAAAATACCAAAACTGTCATTGTTGTCATCTCCGGCTCCTGCGACGAAAGCAAATGAGAATGATTCGCCAGTATCTTCATCATCGGCACTGAGAAGCCCCACTGTGGTGCCTACCTCGCCATTTTCTTCTATTTCTTGCGAAGACAGCAGCACGCCATTGAGCGGCTCGTTGACATCCAAAACGGAGATGACAAAAACTGATGTAGCGGTGGTAGCTCCGGACACCCCCTGCACACGAATGGAGTGTAAATCCTGAGTTTCGTGATCAAGCTCAATTGCCGCCAAAACCTCATCCCCAACGATCGTGAAATTACCATTGTCAGCATCACCTTCTCCGGCTATCATTGTATAGACCACTGATTCAGCAGCATTTGGTATTGACAGCACGCCTACTACATCATCTATGGCGTTGTTTTCGGCTATCTCCGAAACAGAAATAGATATCTCATTATTTACCGTAAGGTCATCTGTGATACGGAAATCATCCATGGCAAATCCTTCCTGATGCTCCAATTGATCAGAAGCAAAGACAAAAGCAAACTGAACAGTTTCCTCACCGCCTAAAAAGCCCACATTGGCTCTTGTCTTGGTGTAGTTTTCCTGAGTCCCGGTCCAGGCATTGAAACCAAAGACATCCGCCAGTTCCGGATACCAGTTTTCTGTCCCATATTCGTTACCTATCACAGTGAAAGTGGCATTATCCAAATCAGTTCTGTAGGCCAGGACTACTCCGTCAAAGTCCACCTCAATATCATAGCTGATATCAAAACTCAACTGTGGGCTGTTCATAGATGAAAAATCGAAAGTTGGAGTGAGTAATTTTCTTGTCGTGTTGTCAGGGTAATCAGCATCCAGGTCAGTCATCCACGCCTGAGAACCATCCGATGCACCGCTTAAGATTGTTTGGGAAGGTGTGCCAAGTTCCCAAAGCCCTTCGGTAGTCCATCCGCCTGCTCCACTTTCGAAGCTTTCAGCGTAAGGGAAATCACCTACCAAAACGTAACTTTCTACATTCTTTGTGAGCTCATCATTTTCTATAACCTGATCTCCGATGATTTCGACCTCAGCCGAGAAATCATAACTCCCGGAAGTGGAAAAGTCATACGTTTGAGAAAACTGGTGCACATAAGTCTCTCCTGAGGCCAATGTCACCTCAAGGTCATCCGATTGTTCCAGGTTTCCATTCACCGAGTATTTTACAGAAAAAGCTGAGACTTCATTTGCACCGTAGTTGGTAACGGCAACACTGATTTGTTCTGAAGCAGAAAGTACTCCATTGTTGGGTGATTCTATGGAGGAGATACCCAAATCTGTTTCAAAAAGCGGAAATTTTGCTGCATACACACCATTACCGTGTGTTCCGGCCACTACCAGTCCATCAGTATTTCTTACGGCCAAATGCTCCACTACGACTGCTCCCAGTTCATCCAGGTTTTCTTGCTCCCACACAGTATTGTTTCCATCCAGTGTAGTTGTAGTAAAAAGCCCTACGCTCGTGGCGACTATATAGAGTTCACCATTCCCCAAAATTCTACCACACCTCACAGAAGGGCCACTGCCACTCCCGTCAGTGTTTTCCTCTAAATTTCCACCTACAGCGTCCCACGAGGAACCTCCGTTTACAGAGTGAAATACGCTTTGAACCCCATAGTTAGAAACTGTCAACAGAATCTCATCAGAATCATCAGAATTGACCGATATACCTGAAATATATCTTCCTGAGAAAAGGCTGCTGGCCTCTTCCGTCACATTGGGCGAAGTAGATTTCACATCTGTCACCAGAAATAATTCACCCGCTGTGGTGCCTACATAAACATCCCCATTTCCAATGGGTCCTATTTCTGAAATTCTCCCTGCAACATTTGGCAGGCTGATCTCCTTCCATCCGGTACTTTCTGTTCCTGTTTCGGCACTGGTATTCACATGAAAAGTAGTCATCCCTCCCATGTAAAAAATATCATTATCCAGCGGATCCAGATAGAAGGGAGATATAAACAGCGGACTCTTGCCATCCCCATCGAAAAAGAAAATGTAATCAGTGGCAGTACCCGGGTTTTCAGGTGAATACTCCAGTCGATAAACATTTGCATTCTGTGATGAAACATACCCCATGAGGCCATCAGTACTAATGGCGTTGTACGCACCATCTCCGCTAAACGGATCTACCCAGGTGTGTTTCGGGTCTTCCGAATCAGAAAACCAGGTGCCATTATCCTGAAAGCCGCTCAAAACCATAGCCCCAGGCCCCACAGAAACTGCATAAGATTGAGTAGTGAGGTACCCGTTGTTGATAGGGTCCCAATCAACAGGCTCTATGTCTCCCAGATTAGATGTGATATCCTTGGTCACCTGCAGTCCGCCATCGTTTCCTGAAATCGCCTTATTGGGATTGCTTGGATAAAAAACCATACAATGATTGTCTGGGTGGTGTGAAGAATAAGTGGCATAGGAATCATTACTCGGGGTATATCCTCCTATCCACGAGGTGTTTTCGGTAGTGGCAAAACCGTCCGAAGATCGGTAAAGGTTGGTACCGCCAATGATCACAAAGTCTTCATCGTCCGGCTTGACTTTAAGTAGAAGGTCGTAACCGCCTTGCGAATCAAAATCGCCCGTAAGTTCACCTTCCTGAGGTATATTATCTGATCTATCAGACCACTGCCCGGTTGACCCGTCATATCTCCATAAGGCATGCCCTGAAGCATTGGCACTTGTTTCTGCAAGCAGGTAAAGCACGTTTTCATCAGATGGAGCTATGGCCAACTCTCCTCTGGCACTGGCAAAGAAGGTAGGGAAGTTTGCGTCAGAAATTTCTTGCCAGGTGTCTCCATTGTCTGAGGACTTTACTACTCCCTCGTTTCTATGAAAGGCATAAACAACACCATTTGAATCAATCACTACGTCTGTCCAGCCGGAACCGCTGATACTGTAGGATTGATCCCACAATGTGCCCCCATCCGTAGATCGGTAGATCCCGTTAAAATTGGCAATGAAAACAGTCCCATTAGTAGGACTGACCACAATCTCATGGTTGTAATCAAACACATTGGTCACTTCAGGTTCGTCTGTAGTGGTAGATGCCAACTGAGCCCAGGTGAGGCCTCCGTCAGTGGACTTAAATACACCATCACCCCGGTATGGTGCGCCACCGCTACCAGCTGAGTTACCCGACCATTCGCCGGTAGTGTAGTACCATACGTTGGTATGTCCATCTCTGGTATCCTGAGCTATGGCAGTCACGCTTTGCAGGTCAGTAGTACTTGTTGTCTTATTCCACGAGGCACCTCCATTTTCTGTGCGCCAAACACCTCCAGAAACACCCCCGGCCAAAATCACATCTTCATTCGTCACATCTATAGCCAGGGCTCTGGTTCTTCCACCAACATTGTAAGGCCCCCTGTTCTTCCAAACTATGAGGTTTTCTTCTGCCACTCTGGCACTGGAACTCGCCTTTTTCAAATCCCTATTGAAATAATCAATCTCTCGCTTGCGAATGTTAGCAGGGATTTCACCTGTTTCGGGATTTTGCAGCCTCAGTTTTTCAAAAGCCATTCGGGACTCCAGGTCATCCTCAGGAGCTTCCAATCCACTTTCAGATTTGGCTTTGTTGAGCAGCTTTGCGAGGCGTGCTGCTCCATTTTGATTTTGGGAGAATAGTGATACGCAGATGGCCATAGCCAATACTGCTAAAACATTTTTTTTCATAACATTTTGGACTTTGAAGCTTACTCTGCTCCGGTTTTCACTTGGTAATATCCACCTTCTAGACCTTCAATCCACTGAACTATTATGTCAATGGTTGCATCCTCCTCCATAGGTAGCGGGTTTATTACATTGATTTTGTCACCGGAATTCACGTTTTGGGTAAACCCAAAACCAACTTCTTTCACTTCGTAAATCCTGATAACGTAAACTCCAGGTTCCGCTTCGTATAGCACCTTGGCGTTTACCAGACATTCATCTGGAGTCAGTGTGGTATCGGTGGGGCTTTTCGGCACACGGGTGGTCTGACCGGTGCTGCTCTGACCAAGTTTGCAACTGGCAAGCATCAGGCATAAAGCCAATATGGGTGGGGCGAATTTTATTTTACTAAAGATCATCGGTAAACTTACAAATAACCTTTGAAATCAGATTAATCGGTTGTGTTACGATTTTTTGACCAGTCTATCAAGTCGCTTTCATCAACATTTAGCTCCTTGCTCACTCTGGAAAATGTAGGTCTGTGCATGGAGAAGACAAATAATATCCCGACATAAACAAAGCTGAATATCTGCTGCTGCATTAAGAAAAATCCAATCAATGCAATGAGGGCGGCTCCTTCTATTACAGCATAGTGTTTGATTTTTTGAGCCAGATAGGCGCTCAGTTTATCGTCCAGTGAGGTTTGCTCTCTTGCAATGGCAATCCATTTTGGGCCAAAAAAGTTAGAAAGGGCCAGCATGGCCAGACTTCCCAGGATCAACCCTATCTTAAGAACAGTATTTTCCTCGATTAGCGGAGAGGACTCTCCTTTTTGGTTTTGCAGAAAAAGAATGGCAAACGGAATCATGGAGCTGGCCACCACCCCATTGAATATCATGTTGAGTTTCTGATAGAATCGATCCCATGAAGTATAATGCTTACTCATGTTAGCATATTTCCACTTTCACCTTCTCAGTCAAGGCTTTCCCTACGCAAAGCAATCTGTAGTTTTCGTTGATTTCCTCCTCAGTAAGTCCCTCTGCTCCGTCCACGCTGATGTCACCTTCCAGGCATTTGCCACGGCACGCAGTGCAGAGGCCGCTCTGGCACGAATACGGCATGTCAATATTTTCATCAAGACCTGCATCAAGGATGGGTTTTCCTTCCGGCACATTGACCACAAACTCTTCTCCATCCAAAAGGATGGTTACTTCACTGGCCACACCTTCTTTAGGTGATTCGTCCGGCTGGTCTATCAGATCCTCAGGTGAGGTCACACCGGCGGTAAAACTCTCCATCATGATTTTGTCGGTATCTACATCTGCCCGGATCAAACCATCTTTCACCACGTCCATCATTGGCTGTGGTCCACAGATGTAATACTCCGCCATGTCACCAAAATCGATCTCCTGAAGCACATCCCCGATCATATCGGTAGTCGGCCTACCATGATAATGTGTAACTCCACTTGGATCTTCTTCAAGGATATGAATCAACTGAAACCTGCCTCCATATTCTTCTGAAAGCTTGTTCAATTCGTCTCTAAAAATGACATAATCCTCACTGCGATTTCCATACACCAACACCACTTTGCTAAAATTCTCTTTGAGCAGCACTGACCTCATGATTGAAAACAAAGGCGTAATACCGCTACCTCCTCCAAAGAAAATAGCCTTACGGACTTTATCGTTATCATATTTAGTTGTGAACTTGCCCATAGGCTCCATCACCTGCACCACATCTCCAGTCTTGAAATTATCATTGATATGATTAGACATGCGTCCATCTGGCACTCTTTTTACCGTTACGGCCGGATCGGCATCCACAAACGGCGTGGTACACAATGAATACGCACGGCGTAGCTTTTCACCATTCACCTCATCTATGATTGTGATAAACTGTCCCGGCTCATACTGAAAATTATTCCCTGGGTTTTCAAAAACAACGTTTACTGCGTCTTTCGCCACATTCACTACTTCTTTGATCTTCAAATCAAAGTATCTTGAGTCTCCGTTTTTGCTTTTTTTCTTTTTCTTAAAAAATCCGAATGCCATAGTATCTCTGGTAAAGTTGCTGCAAATGTAAAACCCCACCTTTTGCCCCACAAGTTTAATTGAATGACCTATTTTTGCGTCCTCAAAAACAGATCATATGGAGCTAAACGACCTCACCGCCATATCCCCTATAGATGGGAGATACAGAAGTAAAGTAAGTAGCCTTGCCCCCTATTTCTCTGAGTGGGCGCTTATCCGCTATCGTGTCAAGGTGGAAATACTGTATTTCATTGCGCTTTGCAAACATCCATTGCCTCAATTAACAGAGGTCAACCATGAGACGTTCGCCGATCTGAAAAAAATCTATGAGGACTTTTCTGAGGCTGATGCACAGTCCATTAAGGATATAGAAAAGGTGACCAACCATGATGTGAAGGCCGTGGAATACTTCATAAAAGAAAAATTTGACCTGCTTGGTTTGTCTGATTACAAAGAATTTATCCACTTCGGGCTTACCTCACAGGACATCAACAATACATCTGTACCCATGCTATCGAAAGATGCGCTGAACGAGGTGTTTCTTCCGAAACTGGAATTTATCGTATCTACTCTGGAAGGGTTAGCCGATGATTGGGCTTCAATTCCACTTCTAGCCAGAACACATGGACAACCCGCCTCACCAACAACTTTGGGTAAAGAGTTTCGTGTTTTCACGAGCAGATTGAATGAGCAAATCGAAACACTGAAGAACACACCTTTTGCAGCCAAATTTGGAGGTGCAACCGGAAACTTCAATGCACATCATGTGGCATACCCTGACACAGACTGGCACGCATTCGGAGACACATTCGTAAAAGAAAGCCTTGGCTTGAAACGAAGCTACCCTACCACCCAAATCGAGCATTACGATCACTTTGCGGCTCTTTTTGATGTCATGAAAAGAATCAATACCATCTTGATCGACTTCAGTCGTGACGTGTGGCAATACATCTCTGTAAACTATTTTGGACAAAAGATAGTGGCCGGAGAAGTAGGTTCGTCGGCCATGCCGCATAAGGTGAACCCAATAGATTTTGAAAACGCTGAAGGCAACTTCGGTATAGCCAATGCTTTGTTTGAGCACCTGAGTGCAAAGCTTCCGATCTCAAGATTGCAAAGAGACCTGACCGACTCTACTGTATTGAGGAATGTGGGAATGCCTTATGCACATAGTTTATTGGCACTTACTTCTCTGGAAAAAGGAATTGGCAAACTAAAGGTGAATGAGGCTGTAATTCTTGCTGATTTGGACGACAACTGGGCTGTGGTGGCAGAGGCCATCCAAACCATACTGCGAAGAGAAGCCTACCCTAAGCCATACGAGGCGCTAAAAGAACTAACCCGTACAGGCCAAAAGATCACCAAGGAAGTGATTCACCAGTTTATAGGTGGACTGAATGTTTCGGACGAGATCAAAGCAGAGCTAAGAGAGATTACCCCGTTTAATTATACGGGTATGTGATCGTAGATTGAAGAAGTCATTAAAGGCAATCATATTCGCGATTGCCTTTTTTGTTTCGTATCAAGTCTGCAATCAGCTCATTCCTGCGAATTACAATGTCAAGCCAAGATCTGAGCAATGCATCTACTCAATTCTCTTTAGTTGAGCATCCAGAGCGTCAGATTTTCGCTGCTTCTTTATGTTTCGGTTGCCAAACTGATATGTCAAGCCAAAGCCAAAACGACAATTGTCGTTAGAATAGACCCCTGTGAGATCAATCCCTCCATAGTTTCCTTTATACGGGTAGTCACTGTTGGTATTGAGTATATCTGATCCGGTAAGTCTTATCTGGAGTTGATCATCAAAAAACGCCTTTCTCAAACCCACATCCAATCGCTGATAGCCGTCTATTTCAATCGACCCCCTCCATATCCATGGGCTGCCATAGGCCACAGCTAAATCAGCAGATATTCCCCAAGGTAAGGTAAAGCTGTTTTGCACCCTAACCGTATATATATTGGCATCTATATTGATTGTTGCCTTGTCAAAATCACCTTGATAGGTTGTGCGATTGTAGATGGCAAATATTGAGGCTTCCCACCATTTCGAAACCTCAACAGGATAACTCACCGAAAGTCCATTGGTAGTTGATCGGCGCATATTTCTAGGTATAATAAAAGTACTCGTCTCATCAACTATCTCTACCAACCGCGCAAAAAAACCTTCCGTGATACTAAAAGTATTGGATATCACCAGTCTATTGTTGTGCGAGAATGTCATTTGATAATTTGTGATGTAATTTGGTTTTAAAAACGGATTACCTTTCCAAATAGCCAACTCGCTCATTTTAGCCTCAAAAGGATTTAAATCCTGATAATTGGGGCGTGTAATTCGCTGACCATAACCTAAACTAATCTCCGATTTTCCAGCTTTATAGGCCAGGCTTAAATTGGGGAAAAAATTGAGGTAATTTCTTTTTACATCATCATTTTCTGTGGCTTGTGTGCTTATCAAAGTGCCACGTGAAGATGTCTGCTCCAACCTGCCTCCTGCATTGGCGCTGAGGTTTTCAGATAGCTTAATATCTGTTTCAAGATAAACTGCAATCACTTCCTCTTCATAGTTAAAGGTGTTCGTTTTGCTCTCATTGACCGTCCAATCTTCGTCCACCACATCACTTACTATAAACTGGTTGGCCGTATTTACAGAGTAGTATTTAGCTCCTGTCGTAATAGTGACATCTCCCATTTTTTTCTCAACATCGGTCTTGATGGAATTCAGTTCTATATCCGTATTTGGGTCAAACCCATTATTGGCCTCACGGATAACCGTTGTTTTGTCCTCCTCATAATAGGTATTTGGTTGATAAATCTCATTATCCAAATCAAAACTTCCATAACTGGCATCCATACTTATCAAAAAAGAATCGCTGAACTTCCAGAGGTAGTTAAGATTGAAGTTGAAATTGGCAGATTGATAATCTGTCAAAGATTGCGAAACAAGCCACTCAGTAGGTGAAGTATCGGATAAGTCCACGATTCTCGTTTCACTAAACAAATCAAAATCACCGGTAGTACGAATAGCTGATCCCGAAAGATTGACAGAATGTTTTTCGTTAAAATCGTATGTAATACTTGTTGTGGCATTAAATCCTTTCTTATGAATACTTTCAGCAGATTCCAAGTTTAATCTATAACCACTTTGAATTTTGTTTTCGGCAAAGCCTTCCCAGAAAGTATTATCAAAATGCGTAAGATTTGCTGTGACACCCAATTTTCCTTTGCCATAATTGATAGTAGCACCCGTACTCATCCGAGGTTTGGTGCCATATGACTGGCTATGAACGATGTTGCCATTATATCCCAGATTCACATTATTTTTCAATTTGATGTTGATGATGCCTGCATTGCCTTCGGCTTCATATCTGGCCGATGGATTAGTGATCAGTTCTATTTGCTCGATGTTATCTGACTGCAGACTCTGAAGAAATGTGGTTAGGTCACTACCTGAAAGGCGCGTGGGTCTGCCATTGATAAATATCCGTACGCCACTCTTGCCTTGCAGAATCACATTATTGTCAGGGTCTATCATGACTCCCGGTGCTTTACTCAGCAACTCCAGTCCATTATTGCCAGATGCGTTCACCGTGCTGCTTACATTAAACACCATCTTGTCCGGCCTCACCTCCACAAGTTGCCGTTTTCCCGTCACAGTCACGCCTTCTAGTTCTACACTTTGGGATGATAGCATAACTGCGCCAACATCGACTATTTCTCCAGAACCAACCTTCAGTCTATCTGTGTAATAATCAGCATACTCAATATTTTGAATCAGTAGATAGTAATATCCAGGGTTAACTCCTCTTATCGTGAAACTGCCTTGTGTATCACTCACTTCTCCTTTTACAAGAGCTGAGTCAGCTGTGTAAAGTGCCACAGTACTATAAACTATAGCAGACTGTTCAGAATTGACTAGCCTCCCTGTGACCTCAGAAAAATCCGATTGGCTAAAGGCTGATGATATGAAAAGAGAAGCAATGAGATATGTAAAGACACTTTTAGAAAGGGCAGATGATGGCATTGGCGGTGAAATAGCGGTAAAAACGTATGTAAATTAATCATATACTGGATATTAACACGGGAAGTTTTTTTTAAGCGGCTATCAAGTCCAGGCCGAGAAAAATTTCTTGAAGACAAGTAAATTTGATGTTTCCAGACCGCCTTTTAAACAACCATATTATGTGTAATAAAAAATTAGCCCTGTAAACAAATTGATTTCGCCGTGTCTGCGATTTGAAAGTAAGCGTAAAACATATCCAAAAATTAATCGCCAGCGGCAACATAATTCACAGAATGAATTTAGAAGTAGTGGAAAAGCTGATCAAATCTCACTCTAACCGAGTTCGTAACCTAATCGACACATCACAGATATTCCTAGCTTGCTAAGTCAATGGCGATTTAAGGATTTCTGTTACAACAACCTGAGATTCGGTTACGCCAGGCTTCTGATTTATCGCCAATTTTGTTTCAAATCCTATTAGAATAAACAAAGAGACATCTCATGACAAATAAAAAAATTGCACTCGTAACTGGTGGAAGTCGCGGACTTGGCAGAGATATGGCTCTCAATATTGCCAAAAAAGGGCTCGACGTAGTGATCACCTATCATGCCAATGAATCAGCCGCCTATGAAGTGATCTCAGAAATAGAAAAGTCAGGAAGCACTGGGTATGCTATGCAGCTGGACAGTCGGGACATCAAAAGCTTCGGTGGTTTTTATAATCATCTCTCAGAATTGCTGTCATCAGCCAGAGGAACGAATAAAATCGATTATTTAATCAACAATGCCGGAACGGGGATTTACAAACCATTCGCTGATACTACTGAAGAAGACTTTGATGAGATGATGAACATTCACCTCAAGGGTGTTTATTTCTTCACACAAAAAGCTTTGCCCTTTTTGAATGATGGCGGTGGTATTGTGAATATTTCATCAGGTCTGGCTCGCTTCACACTACCTGGCTCTTCGGCATATGCCTCAATGAAGGGCGCTATTGAGGTATTTACCCGCTATCTTGCCAAAGAGCTGGGCAGCCGGGGCATCAGAGCGAATGTGGTAGCACCCGGAGCAGTAGCCACTGATTTTGGTGGTGGAATCAACCGCGAAGATGAGAACAAGCGAAGGGCTATTTCCAGCTTCACAGCATTAGGACGAGTGGGCGAGCCTGAGGATATCGGCAGTGTGGTGGCATTCTTGTGCTCAGATGATGCGCATTGGCTCACAGCCCAGAGAATAGAAGCATCCGGTGGAACATTTATCTGAAAATGAAACACAAAGTCAACTCGATAAGTGATTATCACAGGCTGGCAGGGCTCTCAAAGCCAGAGCATCCTTTGGTCAGTCTGGTGGATTATGGTCGGGTGCAGTACCAAACTGATGATGAGGAAATCACGGTCATTCAAGGCAACTACACCATAGCTCTGAAGCGCGGCGTGCAAGGTAAAATGCGCTATGGTCAGCAATCCTATGACTTTGACGAGGGGTTGATGTCGTTCGTAGGCCCAGGACAAGTCATTACAGTAAAAGCACACTACAAGCCTGAAGAAAAACCTTCAGGTTGGATCCTACTTATCCACCCTGATTTTCTGTGGAACACACCTCTGGCTGGTAAGATCAAGGAATTCGAGTTTTTCGGTTACGGCATCAACGAAGCGCTTTTCCTTTCCGAAAAGGAAGAAACCTCTATGATCAATATCATGAAAAGTATCCAGAGTGAGTATCACCAAAACATTGATCAGTTTAGTCAGAAAATCATCATTTCTCAGATCGAAACGCTCCTCTACTACGCTGAGCGGTTTTATCAACGCCAGTTTATCACAAGGAAGATCACCAACAACGAAGTACTGACTAAGGTAGAAACATATCTGGAAGCATATTTTGAGCAGGACAATTTGGCTAGTTTGGGCCTACCCAGCGTACAGGCCATTGCTGATACTATGAACCTGTCCGCTAACTACCTAAGCAGTCTACTCAAGGTACTGACCGGCCAAAACACCCAGCAGCTTATCCACGAAAAACTGATCGAAAAAGCCAAGGAGTATCTATCCACCACACAGCTTCAGGTAAGTGAAATTGCTTACAGTTTGGGTTTTGAGCACTCTCAATCTTTCAGCAGACTATTTAAAAGCAAAGTGCAGTTATCTCCGCTGGAATTCAGGCAGTCTTTTAATTGAGCAAGGTGATCTGATTTGAGCCTGCTTCCATTCCCAAACCACACACTTATCATTCCATTTTTTGTTATTAAAATCTTCAAATTAAGATCTAGCACCACATATTGTCAATGGAGCATACATCTCCTATCTTAGGCATTCCCCACCAGTACACTAGTTTTCACCGTTTGACCAAACCATCCTTTGATGTCCTTAAAGAAACAATTCTTCCTGAGCATACTTTTGATTACATCGGCTTTGGCTTCTGCGCAGGATCAGCAGAAGGTAGACTCCCTGCTATCCGTTCTGGATCAGCAAATTACGCAGCAAGAGGAAGTCGATACATATCTCAATCTTTCGCGCGCTTATAAAAACGTTGACACCTTGAAAGTAGATGAATATGTGACCAAGGCGCTCAAAATCGCGGAGGCGATTGACTATAAAAAAGGCATGGTCCACATCTGGTTAATGAAAGGCAATCTTGCTTTAGAAGTGACAGAGTACGAAAGAGCCAACAAATTATTTAGTCAGGGTTACGAGCTGGCTGAAGAGCTGGAGTACGGGGTAGGGATGTCAAATGCGCTTACAAATATGGGGCTGGTACAATGGAATATGGGCCATTATGAAAAAGCTCTCAGTCTGTACCACGAGAGTATAGGCGTATTGGAAAAAAGTGATGGCCCTAAGGACTTTGTTCCTATATATAACAATATCGCAGTGATTTACTACGTGCAGGGAGAATACGAGAAAGCCATTAGCAGTTTTGAAAAATCAGTCAGCATATACGAGGAGCAGGGCAATGAAAGTGGCCAAAGCAGATTACTCCTCAACCTCGGCGTAATGTACATGGATAAGGGTGAGTTCAGAGAAGGCCTGGCCTACTATCAGAAAGCACTCAAAAACATGATTCGCTTTAGGCAAAAGGTGAACATGGGGCCTACTTACAACAACATAGGCACGGCTTACAAAGCACTGGGTATGTATGACAGTGCGCTGGCCAATTACAGCCTATCTATGAAAATGAACATAGAAATGGGTGCCAAAAACAGGGTCATTCAGAATTATAACAACATTGGAGCTGTACATGGTGATAAGGGCAACTATGATTCTGCGGAGTATTATTACATCAAGACTTTAAAAGCATACGAGGAACTGAATGACCCATTTAACACATCCATGACTCACAGAAATCTGGGGCAGATGTATCGCAACCGTGGCAACTACCCGAAAGCCCTTGAGCAGTATCTCACCGCCCTGCGAATAGCCGAGGAAATTGACGCCAAAGCTGAAATAGCCCAAACCTTGAATGAGATCGGCTATATCCACAATCAGCAGGAAGACCTGGAAAAAGCCCTGATAATGTATCGGCGAGCTGCGGCCATATTACAGGAGATCGCCTCAAAGAAATTTTTGGCAGATGCCTATGCCAGCATAGGCACGATCTATCAGCAGCAAAAGAAATACGACTCAGCTACACTCATTCACCAGCACGCACTCGCTATCAACCAGGAAATTGGCAGCCAATACGGAATTGCCATCGGCTATCTAAACCTGGCCTCTGTTTGCATGGCAACTGAAAATTTCGTGGAAGCACGAAAGCATTGCAACAAAACCCTTGAGATAAGCAAGGAACTGGAAGCACAAACTCTGGAAGCCAAAGCCCTGCTACATTTAGGGGATATTTCATATCAGGAAAACAATTTCACGTCAGCCATGAATTACCTAAAAAAGGGTGTAGCGCTGGCCAACGAAATTGGCAACCTTCCCGATGAACAATATGGGCGATCTACCCTCACAGAGATATACAAGAGCCAGGGCAACTACAAAAAAGCATTTGAAAACCACGTGATAGTCTCAACCCTTTCCGATAGTATATATAATGAAAAGAACACCAAAAAATTGGCTCTGCTTGAGGCAGAGTTCAAATTTGATAGCCAAAGAGATTCGATCCAATTTGCCAATGAAAAGGAAAAATTAACGCTGGCCCAAAAAATAGAACAGCAGAGAACCAACCAGCTCATCATTGGAATTGTATTGGCATTTGTCATTACGCTACTGGCATTGCTCTACTGGTTGTACAGATTGCGAACCAAGGCCAATCATCAACTCACCGAACTCAACGCACGCATCATCGAAAGAAATGAAGAAATAACACAGCAGCGTAACCAACTCAACATTGCCAATCAGGATTTGGTCAAACTCAATGAAGATAAAAACAAGATTTTGGCGGTAGTGGCACACGACCTGCGAAATCCGGTAAACCTCATCAAAGGATTCATTTCGATTGTGAAAACCGAAACCGCAGATAAAATAGGCCCGCAGATGGAAGGATTTTTGGACAACACCCTGCAAGCCTCTGATCGCTTGTCTCACACCATATCAGAACTGCTGGACATCAGCGCTCTGGAATCCAAAAAAGTGGACGTAAGATTGGCGCTAGTCAACATTGACGAAATGATCAACCAACTGGCCATTAACTTCTCTCTGATAGCTCAGGACAAAGAACAAACCATTGTCAAAAAAGTGGAGAGCCAGCACCTTATCATTGAGGCGGATAAAAACTACCTGATCCGCGTCCTTGAAAACCTCATCTCCAATGCGCTCAAATTTTCGGAACGAAACACCGCCATGACCCTTGAGGCTTACAGAGACGAAAATGCTATTTTGATCTGCGTGCAAGATCAGGGGCCTGGCATCAGTGAAGAAGATCAAAAGAGGCTATTTGATGAGTTTACCCAACTCACGGCCAAAGTGACCGGCAATGAAAAATCGACCGGATTGGGTCTCTCTATCGTGAAGAAATACGTGGAAGCAATGGGCGGAATGATCACCTGCCACAGCCAACTAGGCGAAGGCACCAAGTTTGTGATTGAGTTTAAAGCGTTAGACTAGCAACATGATCCTTCATACTCGCAAGACATCATACAACCGGAGCAAGAGGGTTTTTCGTTCAAGCAATAAGGTTTTACAGTCAAGCAAATTAACCTGTAAGTCGAGCAATACATTTTAGCAATCACACAATCTACTCTGCAAGTCAAACATTAAGCTTTGGCAATTAAGCAGAGAAGTCCTGATTTCAAAAATTTTGAAATTCGTTCCTCAAGAGACAGTTTCCACTGCACACGAAACATGTGTACTGGCATTGAAACTAAACTGTAGAGCGTTCATTGAAACCATTAAAGAACAAGATGCTGAGGTAGTTTTATAATTCACAGACTGAAGGTTTCTCATTTTGCGCAAGCCTCCATTGAAAATCCTCCTACTATATTTGTAGCACTATCTTAACGATATAAACTTTTAGATTCCATACCACTCATCTGATAAATACCATGACAACCAATACTAAACTCACTGGAAAGAACGTGCTCATCACCGCTGGAGCTCAGGGAATTGGAGAAGCAATTTCTAAACACTTCATTGATAGCGGAGCTAATGTCGCCATCCACTATTTTTCAAGTGCTGATACAGCCAACCAATTGACAGATTACGCGACCACTAAAGGACTAAACGCGGTGGCTATTAGTGGTGACTTAACAAATGAAAATGACGCCAACGTCCTCATTGAAAAAACAGTGGAAGCATTTGGAGGTTTGGACATTCTGATCAACAATGCGGGTTCGCTTGTTGCTCGAAAAATGCTAAACGAAATGGAAGCTGATTTTTGGCACAAGGTCATGGACATCAATCTCACATCCATGATGTTTGTTACGCGCGCAGCAGCTCCTTATTTGGGAAAAAATGAACATAGTAGCATTGTAAATTTGGCATCACTTGCCGGACGCAAAGGCGGTCATCCCGGATCACTGGTTTACGCTACCAGCAAAGGAGCTATTCTTACATTCACCCGCGCTTTATCAACAGAATTGGGATCCCAGGGCACAAGGGTAAATGCCATTGCTCCTGGCCTCATACTTGGAACATCGTTTCACAATACACATACCACTAAAGAATCAGCAGCTGAAACTACCGCAAGCATTCCGATCCAACGAGCAGGAAACGCCGATGACGTGGCTCGAGCTGTTTTATACCTAGCCTCCGAATACGATGGGTTCATCACTGGCGCCACCCTTGACATCAATGGAGGGGTTTACAATATGTAGATTTTAAATTCCCCTTTTTTTTGGTGAGTTTACGCAACTCACGGCCAAGCAGGGCACCAAGTTTGTGATTGAGTTTAAAACGTTAGACTAGCAATAAGGCTTCACTGTCAAACGATTCACTTCCTGCGTCGAGCAAACAACACGGTAAATCTTGAAACTCATTTCCACAGGAGACCACCACACCCGAAATGGAGTTAAATCATAAACCAGTCTGGATCTTGAATCCTGACGGGTGTGTGTAAGTGGAAACTATTAGATTTAGAAGTCCTTGACGGGATTGGGGACCTCAATAGAGTGGCATCATTCTTGCCAATTCGTTCTATGTAAACCAACCCACCTAATCAATGGCTAAGAAAAACTCCAAGCGAATTTCGCAAATGCAAGGATTTGGGAGTAGACTAAAAATGGTCATGACCTATCATAGTCTTTCGCAAACCGCCCTATCTAAAGTCATAGGTCTCACCCAACCTGAAATCTCCTACTTTATTCATGAAAAAATCAAACCCAGACCTATCATCCGTCAGCGGTTAGCTTATTTACTGGAAGTCGATTACAATTGGTTTGCCTGGGGCAAAGGGAAACTTCAGTATTATCACACTAATTATCCAATTGAGCAGTTTCATGAATCCTTTTCTGAAAGGTTTGTATTCATCATGTGGTGGAATGAGAAAAATCTGGAAGACTTCTGTGAAGAATTAAAAGTGAGTGCCACAGCCATTCAGTATCTGATGGAGGGAACCCGTGAGCCAACTATTAGCATTATCAGCGATGTGTGTAAATGGCTAGGCGTTGAAATGAAATGGCTGGCACCTGAATTATCCGAAGATTCAAATTCTGGAAGACATAAGCTCTCTATATCTGAGATAAAGCATATTCACAGTAGAATAATTGATAGAGAACGCAAGTAGTCATTCTTGCAATTTAGTTACCAAGATGTATCTAGTCTTATTTTGGTATATTTGAAATACTCATTTACAGAAGATGGAATTACCCAGATCAAGTGACATAAAGAAGTTATTAAAAACCAAGAAAGTAACTCAAGCCCAGCTTGCAGAAAAGTGGAGTGAACTAAGACCGAATAAGAATAAAAAGCACAGACCTGAAGTCAGTAATTATTTAAACAGTCAAACTTTTATCGGCGAGCTTTATTGTCTCATGGCTGTAAGCCAATTGACTAAAATTCCATTAAAACAAATTCTTTTTCCTGAAGATCAAGAATTTTCTAAATGTGAGAACTGTGAGGTTCTGGAGACTAAGTATCAATCACTGGAAACCAAATACAAATTATCAAAAGATCTACTTCTGACTTATATGGAATCCGACATCTAAAATCCCTTAACTAGATCTAAAGCCATCACCATGAGCAAAGCTGGTTGCCGAATTTATGCCCCTCTAAATAACCAATAACCACTCCCCAATAACCAAGCTCTACTTCATCAATTTCTTGTACTTCACCCGAGTAGGTTCTTTGTCTCCCAGGCGTTTCTTACGGTTTTCTTCATAGTCGGAGTAGTTACCCTCAAACCAATACACCTGTGAGTCTCCTTCATAAGCCAAAATGTGCGTAGCTATTCTATCCAGGAACCATCTATCGTGACTAATCACCACGGCACAGCCTGCAAAGTTTTCCAATGCTTCCTCCAGTGCACGGAGCGTGTTTACGTCCAGATCGTTGGTTGGTTCATCAAGCAGGATCAGATTGGCTCCTTGCTTCAGTGTGATGGCCAGGTGCACACGGTTTCTTTCTCCGCCAGATAGCACGCCTACTTTTTTCTCCTGGTCAGATCCGGTAAAGTTGAAGCGGCTCACATACGCTCGGGCATTCATTTCTTTGCCTCCAAGCTGTATCAGTTCATTTCCCCCTGAGATTGCCTTGAAAACAGAATCATCTGACTTCAAATCATTGTGCTCCTGATCCACATACGCCATTTCCACGGTTTCTCCCACTTCAAACGTTCCACTATCCGGTTTCTCCTTTCCTGTTATCAGGTTAAAGAGTGTGGTTTTACCAGCACCGTTTGGCCCTACCACTCCTACGATTCCACCCTGAGGCAAGCTGAATTCCAAATTTTCGAAAAGTAGTTTATCTCCATAGGCCTTAGAAACGCCACTTGCCTCTATCACTTTGGCTCCAAGTCTCGGTCCCGGTGGGATGTACAGCTCCAGCTTAGATTCCTGCTCCTTGCCTTCCTCGCCCATCATCTTGTCATAGGCACTCAGACGTGCCTTACCCTTGGCCTGACGACCTTTAGGTGTCATGCGCACCCACTCCAACTCGCGTTGCAGGGTCTTTTGCCTTTTCGATTCGGTCTTTTCTTCCTGAGCCAGACGCTTCTCTTTTTGCTCCAGCCACGAAGAGTAGTTTCCTTTCCACGGAATACCTTCACCCCTATCCAGCTCCAGTATCCATCCTGCTACATTGTCGAGGAAGTATCTATCGTGCGTCACGGCAATTACGGTTCCTTCATATTGCTGCAGGTGCTGCTCCAGCCAGTGTACAGATTCTGCATCCAAATGGTTGGTAGGCTCATCGAGCAAAAGCACATCTGGTTTTTGCAAAAGCAAACGGCACAATGCCACCCTACGCTTTTCACCACCAGACAGGTTCTTGATCACGGCATCTTCCGGTGGCGTTCGCAGCGCATCCATGGCACGCTCCAGCTTGGTATCAAGCTCCCAGGCTCCTACATGATCCAGCTTTTCCTGAACTTTACCCTGTTTCTCTATCAGGTCATTCATTTTATCTGGATCCTCCAGAATCTCCGGCTCAGAAAATTTGAGATTGATCTCGTCGTATTCTTTCAGCAACTCGGTGATCTCCGAAACAGCCTCACTGATCACTTCCTTTACGGTTTTATCTGGGTCCAGCTTAGGCTCCTGCTCCAGCATTCCCACACTAAAACCGGGCGAAAACACCACTTCACCTTGATATTCCTTATCAATTCCGGCAATGATTCGCAAAAGTGAGGACTTACCTGAGCCATTTAGTCCCAACACTCCTATCTTAGCACCGTAGAAGAACGATAGGTATATATTCTTTAAAACTTGTTTCTTTGGAGGGTGAATCTTGTTCACACCAGCCATCGAGAATATGATTTTTTCGTCAGCCATATTTGAAATTATTCAAAACGATTTGGAATTTACACGTTTTTCAGGTCAGCAATATTAATTAATTCGGTTTTCAATCATTGTGAAAGAGCAGGAAACAGAGTACGGTTTTATCAAAAACAATAAGGTTGTTTTAAAAGCCTGGGGAGCCAACCCCGATCGTGAGATAGGCGATGTAAAAGAAGATAACCCGGAAGCTTCATTGACCTATTTCGAGGAACGCTTTCAGGAACTGGAAGGCAAAGTGTCTGAGCTGGAAAAAATCATTGGAGAGGCTACTAACAAAGGCTCTTTTCTCATGAAGTTGATGCACATGAAAGAGTTGGTGCAGACCCATGAAGGGCTTGGCGACTATCAGGGCCTCTGGGACAGGCTACAACGAAACGAGAACTTGATTCAGGATCTGATTGCACAAAACAGAGTCCGCAATGCTGAGATCAAAAAAGCGCTGATAGAAGAAGTGGCAGTAGCCGCAGACAAGATCAACTGGAAAGAAGCTACCGCCGACATACACGACATCAAAACACGGTGGATCAAAACTGGCAATGCGCCGGAAGGTGAAAACACCGAGCTAGAAGAAAAATTCTGGGGAATTGTTTCAGGATTCTTCGATAAGAAAAAAGCGTTTTACGAAGACAAAAAACGACTGGGCGAGAAGAACAAATCTGGATATGAACAGCTGGTAAAGGAGGCCTCCGCGCTATCTGATGTGCACGGGAAGGAGCGCTTTGAAAAAGTAAAAGACCTGAAGCAGCGATGGTCAGAGCTCGGCAATATCCCCAAAGAGGATTACGCTCCACTCATCGATCAATTCACAAAATCGCTAAAACCTGCACAAAAAGCACCTACTAAAAAGCTTGACATAAAACCCATTATCGAGGAGCTCGACGGGTACATTTCCGGCAAGGAAAAACCAGACATGAAAGCACTGGAAGAGCACAGAAACATACTCAAGGCATATCGCCCCAATGACTATGCTAGCAAGCTGCAACGAAAAGAGGCTTTCAACAAAATACAGCTACTCAAGGAAAAAGATTTTGTATCGCACCTGGCTCGCAAGCGGTTTAAAGACTATAAAGATCAGGATGAGGCAGGTCAGCTTAAGCTGCAAATCAAACTGCTACATGAGTTGCTCTCCCGTGACCGTGAGGATCTAAACCAGTACCTGGAAAACTCAGAAAAATTCTCTAGCGCATCGGGCACGATGAACCCCATGGTGGAAAAAAAACTAAATCAGCAAAAGACCAAAGTGGCTGTAAAAGAGCAACTTCTGGACATGCTGAAAAAGGGCTGATATTTTTTCTCAATTTTGTCGGAACAATTTCTTTGAAATTCGTATTTATCGGTTATATTCTTAGCGAGAGAAAAATAATATTTGATTTCTCGTTAAAAAAACTACTTTTGCACGAAATTTCTAAAAGGCAACAATTATGTACTGGACACTAGAATTAGCTTCATATCTTGAAGATGCACCTTGGCCGGCTGCAAAAGACGAATTGATCGATTTTTCAATCCGATCGGGTGCTCCATTAGAAGTTGTAGAAAACTTGCAGGAACTAGAGGACGATGGTAACCCTTACGAAAGTATCGAGGAAATCTGGCCTGACTATCCTACCAAGGAAGACTTCTTCTTCAATGAAGATGAGTACTAAAGAAATCAAGAAATTAATTTCATAGAAACCCTGAGCCTTCGGTTCAGGTTTTTTTGTTGGGTGAAAGCTGTAATCCAAAAAGGAACATTCGCAGTGATGTCGGGTTTTCCAACCCGACATAATACATCAGGTGGAAACACCTGACGCCACTTACCCGGGATACCTAAACAAAAATGCGTTTTTTCAGGGTCACTCCAGAATGGAGTCTTAGCCGTTCCTTTTATTGCATTGACTACCATTCTTAGCGTATAAGATTCCCTTCGGGAATGACCTTCCTATAGTTCATTGCGAGAAGTGAGGCATGAACGACACCATAAAAACTTACTGTGATGTCGGGTTTTCCAACCCGACACAATACATCAGGTGGAAACACCTGACGCCACTTACCCGGGATACCTAAAGAAAAATGCGTTTTTTCAGGGTCACTCCAGAATGGAGTCTTAGCCGTTCCTTTTATTGCATTGACTACCATTCTTAGCGTATAAGATTCCCTTCGGGAATGACCTTCCTATAGTTCATTGCGAGGAGTGAGGCATGAACGACACCACAAAAACTTACTGTGATGTCGGGTTTTCCAACCCGACACAATACACCAGGTGGAAACAACTGACGCCACTTACCCGGGATACCTAAACAAAAATGCGTTTTTTCAGGGTCACTCCAGAATGGAGTGACCGTCAAGCCGATAATCAGGAATAAAACATGATTAGTCCTTCAAAAACAAAGCCGCGACTTCCAGGTCTTCCGGAGTGGTAATTTTGATATTGCGGTAATCACCTTCTACAAGCTTCACTTGCTCTCCAAGCACATGCTCATATACGCTAGCGTCATCGGTAAAGAATGGCTCCTCACCTGCTTCGAAAGCTTGTTTGATTTTCTCTACCTGAAAGGTTTGTGGTGTTTGCACAACCTGATATTTACTTCTGTCTAGTGCCTTCGATTCGGCCCCATCCACTTCTCTGATAGAGTCTTTGAGCGGCACTGTGACTACTCCAGAACCATATTGACTTGCTGCATCAAAAGAAGACGCGATGGTCTTAGGATTGACACAAGGCCGCACAGCATCATGGATAGCCACCAGCCCCGATTTGATTTGCGCCAGCCCCTTAGCCACGGACTGATAACGCGATGCGCCTCCAACAACCATCTCAAGCTTGACATTGGGCAAGAATTCATTTTGAATTGCTTTCCACGTCTGAAAGTGAGCTTCCGGCAAGACTAAAACAATGTGAATCTCGGGATCAAAAGTCAGAAATGCCTCAATGGTGTAAACCAGAACCGGCTTACCATGAAGGCGTGTAAATTGCTTAGGCAGGGTCTGGTTCATCCTCGAACCACTCCCTCCCGCTACAATGATTACACTGTGTTGCGACATGTTTTTTGATTAGATAATCAGCATGGCATCACCGTAGGTGAAGAACCTGTACTTTTCTTTGATCGCCAGCTGATAAGCATCCATCATAAGCTCGTATCCGCCAAACGCAGACGCCATCATGAGCAATGTGGACTCAGGCAAATGAAAATTGGTCACCAATGCATTACAGATTTTGAAATCATACTGAGGAAAGATGAATTTATCCGTCCAGCCGCTATTGGCTTTTACTCTACCAAGGGCAGATACGGATGACTCCAAAGTTCTCATCACAGTAGTACCTATGGCACATACTCTTCTTTTTTCATCTAGCGCTCTGTTTACTCTCGCTGCTGTTGCCTCTTCCACAAAATAGTTTTCAGAGTCCATTTTGTGCTTGGTCAGATCTTCAACATCTACTGGTCTGAAGGTACCTAACCCTACGTGAAGCGTAACTGGCTCAATATCAACACCTACTATTTCCAACCTCTTGAGTACTTGCTGAGTGAAGTGCAGTCCGGCAGTCGGGGCTGCTACAGCTCCTACATTCTTGGCGTAAATTGTCTGAAAACGCTCTCTATCTTCAGCTTCGGCTTGTCTATCTATATTCTTTGGAAGGGGAGTTTCTCCTAGACGATCAATCATCTTGTAGAAGTCTGTCTCATCTCCATCATATAGGAAACGGATCGTTCTTCCTCTCGAAGTGGTATTGTCAATAACCTCAGCTACCAACTCTCCGTCTCCGAAGTATAATTTGTTACCTACACGGATTTTTCTGGCTGGATCAACCAACACATCCCAAAGCTTCATTTCTTTGTTCAGTTCACGAAGAAGAAAAACTTCGATCTTGGCACCCGTTTTCTCTTTATTACCGTATAAACGGGCAGGGAAAACTTTGGTATCATTCACGACCATTACATCCTGATCTTCGAAATACCCAACTATGTCTTTGAAAACTTTGTGTTCGATATCGCCAGTATCTTTATGAATAACCATGAGCCTGGACTCGTCTCGGTTTTCTGTTGGATGAAGGGCAATGTGACTTGTAGGTAAATCGAATTTGAATGCAGATAATTTCATGTATTGCTTGTATTAATCGATAGTGTTGATTAAATAAGTGCGCAAAAATAGCGAATTGTTTTTGTTTAAGTTTAAAAAAACCCTTTTAACTAATTAATAATTCCTTGTGATTATTTTCAAACTACTAATAGAGAGCCTGAAGTTCGCGCTCAATGCCCTAAGCACCAATCTGCTTCGTACTACACTTTCGCTTCTAGGGGTTACAATTGGCATTTTTGCGATCATTACGGTCTTCACCTTAGTGGATTCGCTCGAACGAAACATCACCAGTAGTTTCAGTTTTCTCAATTCGAAAAATATGGACATCAGAAGATTTCCATACGAGTTTGACCCGAATATGCCCTGGTGGGAATACTTCAACAGGCCATATACCAATTACAAGGAGTATGAATTTCTGACTGAGAATGTGAAAAACGCTGAAGCGCTCACCCTTTTTGCGGTAAGGCCAAGGGTCTCGGTCTCTTACAAAAACAACACCATCACGGATCAAAATGTAATGGGAGTGGCTTATACCCACAAGGATGTATATGACATTCCACTTGAATCCGGTAGGTATTTCACATATGAAGAAACCAACGCCGGTAGGGATGTTTGCATTCTTGGGTACAAATCTCGTGACGAGCTTTTCTTTGGAGGGCAAAATCCGCTTGGGAAACGGGTCAAAATCAAAGGCCGACCTTACACCGTCATAGGCACAATGAAGGAGGAAGGTGAGTCTATTTTGGGTAATTCCGGCAATGATGAAAACGTGGTGATCCCCTATTTTTCTCTTCAAAAGATTTTCTACACGGGGCGCAACCGGGGCGTGGAGACGCTGATAAGCGTGAAGGGTTTGGATTCAGACATTGGGCTGGTAGAGCTGGAAGCGGAGCTGACGGGACTTCTGCGCCGGGTAAGAGGACTAAGACCCAAAGACAAAAATGATTTTTCTGTAAACAGACAAGAAGCCATACTAGGACTGCTGGGTGGTGTATTTGATGTACTTGGCATTGCCGGATGGATCATTGGAGGATTTTCCATATTGGTCGGAGGATTTGGCATAGCCAACATCATGTTTGTTTCGGTCAGAGAACGAACCAACATCATCGGTATCCAGAAATCACTCGGGGCAAAAAACTACTTTATCTTGTTTCAATTCCTCTTCGAATCTATATTCCTGAGTATCATAGGTGGAGGAATCGGCATCCTGTTGGTATGGGGACTTTCTTTCTTCAATTTAGGATCACTGGATCTAATCCTGAGTTTTTCAAACGTAGTTTTGGGACTGGGCGTGTCTGCAACAATCGGGACTATTTCTGGAATAGTGCCTGCCGCACTAGCCGCCAGAATGGATCCTGTAATAGCTATCAGGACGCAATAACCATCATCGGATAAACCGATACGTGTATTTGATTAGAAATGTATTGGTGCCACTGAGCCGAACCAGCTTAGAACTAAGATCGCTGAACTGATTGTCTTCAGATTGATTGGAGTTTGTACCGTTGTTGGACCAGACAAGAAAGAGCGTGCTACCGGGAATATACTCCCACCTCATCACAAAGTTGGATCTAAACTCAACCACATTGAAGTCCGGATCGTCAAAAACAAACTCCTCATCTATCGCATATTCTGCTTCTTCAGAATCAAAGGAAATCCTGCTCTGCTCAATCATACCGAAGCGCTCTTCATACTGATCTGATCTGGGGTCATTTACAAATTTAAAGGAATCATACTCACCCTTGGCCAAAAATGGTTGCCCCCAAAACTCGAGCGTCAGATTCGGGGTGATGTTATAATTCACCCTTAAAGACATGCTGTAAGTTTCCTGCTTCACTCGAGCCAAAAGGTACTCCGTTTGGCCATGGAGATCTTCATGATCCACGTACTGCAGGTCATTTTTATCAAACGAAACATTTGGAGATAGCGACACACTCATGGCGTCCAGAGGCCGATAATATAAAGATAACGCAGCGCCTCTACTCTGTGTAAAATCACCATCCCCCCAGTAATACCAGTTTTCGAAACCCACACTCAACTTCTTCTGCTGGTTCGTCTGCAATTCGTAATAATAGTTGACTCCACCTGGATACTGAATGGCCGGACCTCCTCGCAGGTCAGCATTAGATATCTGCTTGAAATCCACCCAGGTTCCTGTTCCGAAGTACCAGAAGTTATGAAACTGCCACTCGAAATTTACTTCTCCACCAGAACGGGTCTCTACTCCCCCAAAGTCCACATTCTGCTCAAAATGGACACTGTATTTCTGTGACCTGAAATATTTGGTAGGTTTAGTGACCCTGTATTGTGTATAACCCCAGTTGTTGATATTGTCGGTCTGCACCAAAAATCCAACATCATTTAAGCTAAGCCCGGGAGATCGGTAGTTGGTGCCCAGAACCCATTGCCAGTTGCCACTTCTTTTGCCAAAAGCAAATGTGCCGGCTGTTCCCTGCAACAGCGTTCTGGTGGAGTCCAGCTCCCGGTGGCGGTTATTGGGTCGTTGATAATATCTCTCGGGAGCTGTCTGAGTATTGTGAATAGAGGCCGGAGACCCTTCCACATGGCTAAACATTCCGCGAAGAATGAAGCCGTACTTTCGATCCTTGAAGTTATGATCCAAATCAAACCCTGTGGTATGAGCATGATCATGGAGTAGGTTGAGGTCATTTCCTGTATTGCCCATGCGAGACACATTGCTATAAAACGCACCTACTACTGTCTTCCCTGACTGAATATCCTGCTGCGCCCGGGCCACAATATAATTGGTATATGGCTCCACTTTTTCCTGACGCTTCATACCAAGGGTGTCGATCACACCTGCTATTTCTTTGTTGGTAAATGACTCCATCACTCCCCATGAAAATCCTTTAGCGTTTTTCCCTGTGATTTTTGCAGCGCCAAGTATTCTGGTTTGCTTCGGCATATTTACATACTCCACATCATCACCCTCGGGATATCCCTTTGGGCGGCCGCCTATTCTTCTGGAATAGTAGAGATTGTTCTGCCCTCCACTAGTCGGAAAGGTGAGGATATTGTTTCCTTCCAGAAAAAACGGACGCTGCTCGCGAAAAAACAATCTGAAAGCCGAAAGATTTACCCTTGACGGGTCTGCTTCAACCTGACCAAAATCAGGGTTGACAGTCAAATCCAAAGTAACGTCTGAAGTAATCCCGACTTTGGCATCCACCCCCATATTGGCATCCAAATCCCGCCCGGAATCTCGAAAAGGGTTATCTGTTTCTTTCTGATAACTTTGAATAGCACCAACTACATAGGGTTGTACTTCCAACTGTTTTTGTGGCTTGATGCCGGAAATACCATGCATCTCGCCAAATAGATGAACCCAGCCGGGAGCAGTGGGGTTGACCGGCTGCCACGTAGATCTTTCTTCCTTTCTGAAGAGCCGACGGGTAAACTGGATTCCCCATACATGGTGTTCTTTGTTAGCAAACCGAAGCTGAGACAATGGAATTTTAAACTCGGCTATCCAGCCCAAGTCATCCACGCTCGTCTTCAGATACCAGATGGGGTCCCATGTAGCATCCCAATCATCTCCATTGTTAGAAATATACTCATCGCCTTTAACACCCGAAACTGAAGCTGTAAATGAAAACGCCGAACGCTGATCATAGTAGCTATCAATATTAATCTCAACCCAATCTCCATCAAAACCATCGCGTCGTGACATGCGCTTTACTATCTGCTCAGGATCAGAGTCGAACGCCCTGATTCCTACGTACAGATACTTTGCATCATACAATATTTTGAATTGTGTCTCCTGAGAGGGTTTAACGTTGTACTCTGGCTCGTGTCCTACAAAGTCCCCTCCCCATTCCACATTACCCCATGCGGCATCATCCATTATGCCATCTATGAGAATTTCTCCTTCACGCCATGAGGTGGTGTAGGTCTTTTTAATTTCCTCCTGCGCAAGCGAACACAGCGAGAGCAAGGTCAAAGACGCCATCAAAGCAATCTTTTTCATCAAGGGGCAATTCGGGTTGGTGAGATACTCTTTAAAAAGACGCGAATCTATTGGGATGGTTTCTTTGAGGCTGTTTTATTCCATGAACGGGGATTCCGTTTGGCTTATTTACTTAAAAACAAAAAATCCCTTCTGCTCACGCCGAAGGGATCTCAAAGTGGTGGTTCAAAACCTTCTATTTCTTTTCAGCCTTCTCCGGCGCTTCATCAGTGCCATTAATTTTGGCTTTAATTTTTGTTTCCAGTTCTTCCATTAGTTCCGGATTATCTTCTATCAGCTGCTTAACAGAATCTCTACCCTGACCAAGCTTGTTGTCATTATAGGAGAACCACGAACCTGATTTTTGAATTACATTGAGCTCCACCCCTATATCTATGATCTCACCTGACTTACTGATACCCCTGCCGTACATGATATCAAATTCCACAACTTTAAATGGAGGTGCTACTTTATTCTTAACAACCTTCACTCTCGTTCTATTACCAAGCACATTATCTGCACTTTCTTTGATCTGACCAATTCTTCTGATATCAAGCCTTACAGAAGCATAAAACTTCAATGCATTACCACCTGTAGTAGTCTCAGGGTTGCCAAACATCACACCGATCTTCTCACGAAGCTGATTGATGAAGATACAAGAACATCCAGTTTTGTTAATAGCGCCGGTAAGCTTTCTGAGAGCCTGCGACATCAACCGAGCTTGTAACCCCATTTTACTATCACCCATTTCACCTTCTAACTCCCCTCTTGGAACCAAGGCAGCCACTGAGTCAATGACAATAATATCTATGGCACCCGAACGGATCAAATGCTCCGCTATTTCCAATGCCTGCTCACCATTGTCAGGCTGTGAGATCAAAAGATTCTCCGTGTCAATCCCTAATTTTTCAGCATAGAGTTTATCAAAGGCATGCTCAGCATCTATTATAGCGGCCAGACCGCCTTTCTTCTGCGCCTCTGCGATACAGTGCATGGCCAGGGTGGTTTTACCTGATGATTCAGGACCATAAACCTCTACCACTCTACCACGCGGAATCCCCCCGACACCAAGGGCCATATCCAGGCTCAACGATCCTGTAGAAATCACCGGAATATCCAAAACTTTGTTGTCACTCAGTTTCATGATCGTTCCCTTACCATAGGTTTTTTCCAGTTTGTCTATTGTTAACTGGAGTGCTTTGATTTTTTCAGAATTGTCAGCCATGCGATTGTTTCAAAAAGTGAATTAATTGATCAAACAAAATTAGTTTCATTAGGGTGAAATAAAAGCAAAATGCTAATTTTTTTAGTAAAATAATTTGAAAGCTAAAATTTTTAACATTTTAAATCAAAAAAATGATTTCGGAAATATCCCTCCCGATCAGTAGAAAATAAATAAACTACCCTTTTAGCCTGGTAGCATTTAATTTGAGGGTTTAATTTTATTTATATGAAAAGAAAGCTATGGTCTGGGGCATTGATTTTGATTTCTATACTTACAATCTGGCAGTGGAACATGATCTTGTACGGTCTGCAGCAAGCCAGAGGTCAGATAAAAATAATCCGAGAAGCAAAGCCCATTGAAGAGGTATTGGCCGACCCAACCTTTCCTGACTCATTAAAACAAAAACTGAGGTTAGCTCAGGATGCACGTGCTTTCGCTATGGAGAAACTAAACCTTAATTTTTCCGAAAATTACACAACACTTTTCGATCAGGAAGGAAAAGTACTCCTTTGGAACCTTTCGGCTTGCGAGCCCTATGCGCTGGAAGCACATACATGGTATTACCCATTTCTTGGCTCCATGCCTTACAAAGGCTTTTTTGATCTTGAAAAAGCCAAAGCAGAACGTGAGATTCTAGAGTCACAAGGCTTTGACACTCGCATCAGACCTGTGGGAGGCTGGTCCACACTAGGCATCCTCAAAGACCCCATTTTGTCCAACATGCTGCAAAGATCCGATGGAGCTCTGGCTGAGGTAATCATCCACGAACTGACACATGCTACTGTTTTCGTGAAAAATGAGATCGAGTTTAATGAAAACCTGGCATCATTTATAGGCGAAAGAGGAGCTGAACTTTTCCTGAAAGAAAAACTTGGAGACTCCAGTGAAGTGCTCATAGAATATTTACAATCTGAAGCTGATAGCAAAAGACTTACCCAATATGTATTGAAAGGTGCGCAAGAGCTAGACACCCTTTACACTTCAATGGAAGACCAACCTGACAGCATCAAGCAGCTATTAAAAGATGAGAAAATAGACCAGATAGTCAGCAATCTTGACACTGTCGATTTTTATAACACCAACTATCATCAGCTTTTCTCCAAAGTCAAACCCAACAATGCCTATTTCATGTCCTTCAAAAGGTATCATGAGCAGGAAGACACGCTAAACTCGATCTATAAAAAGTATGATTATGACCTCAAATCAATGATTGAAGAAATGAAAAGCTTGTATGGAAAATAAGCTGACTGGTTAACAAATTGTTACCTTTCACCCATCAAATTGATTTCTGGTTAAATTTGAATAATATCGAATGGATTCGCGGATATGGTGAAGATGAAAACATCTTTCACCAGTCGTGTTAATTTTCGATAAATTAATCTTTAACTAAGCATTACGTCCAAAGGCAAACAAGAATGGCGAAGCACAATCAAAAAATTCTGGTAGTAGATGATGAACCAGATATTCTGGAGTTATTAAAGTACAACCTAACAAAAGAAGGTTATGACGTAAAAGTGGCTCAGGATGGCATCAAGGGGGTTGATATTGCCAAGTCATTTATTCCTGATTTGATCATATTGGACATCATGATGCCCAAGCAAGACGGTGTGGAGACATGTCGTCAATTGCGTGAGTTACCGGAACTGGTCAATGCATTTGTGATATTTCTTACTGCGCGATCTGAAGAGTATTCTGAAGTGGCGGCATTTGATATGGGAGCCGATGATTACATCACTAAACCCATCAAGCCGAGGGCTTTGGTCAGTAGAATCAATGCGCTTTTCAGACGAGAGTCCAAGAAGAAAAAGGAATCTCAAAAAGTGGAAATGGCGGATCTAACCATTGACCGATCTTCATACACTGTCATCGCCAGAGACAATAAAATCAACCTACCTAAAAAGGAATTTGAATTGTTGTACTTCCTTGCTCAAAATCCGGGCAAAGTTTTCAGTCGCGATGAGCTACTTCAAAATATCTGGGGCACAGATGTGTATGTGCTAGCCAGAACAGTGGATGTTCATATTCGTAAGGTCAGAGAAAAAATAGGAGAAGGTTATATCTCCACCGTAAAAGGAGTCGGTTATAAGTTTGAGGTAAACTAATCGAATGATCAATTCGAGGGGAATTTCGTTATTGCTGGCAGTACTCATTTCAGCCATCACCACCGCCTTTATATCTATAGTAGAGTCGGTCAACGATGTTGCTATTGCCATTGCGTTTTTTCTTTCGTTTTCTACCTCCTACATATTTATAAGAATCACGCTTGAGTTTATTTTCTTTCGTCAGATCAATTCCATCTTCGACGCATTGAATAATATAAAGGATCAGGACCTTTCGTTTCTAACCAAATCTTCGTCCAAATCTTCTTTCAACCCATTGAAGAAAGTAAACAAAGAAATCTTCAATTACGCTGAGCAAAAGCAGGAAGAGATCAGAGAGCTCAGGCAGCTGGAGGCTTTTAGGAGAGAGTTTATGGCCGATGTTTCTCATGAACTCAAAACACCCATTTTCGCAGCTCAGGGTTTTGTACATACGCTGCTCGACGGTGCTGTTGAGGATAAAAGCGTAAGAACTAAATTTCTGAAGAAGGCCGCCAAAAGTCTGGATGGTCTGGACATTCTCGTCCAGGAACTGCTCACTATTTCTCAAATGGAAACCGGGGAAATCAAAATGCATTTCGAACACTTCGACATTGTGCAGCTCTGCAAAGAAGTTATGGATCAACTCGAAGGAAAAGCTGAAAAGAAAGATCTCACTATCAAGCTGAAGCATCAGCACGATCAGCATTTCGTATTTGCAGATTATCATCGCATATATCAGGTGCTCACCAATCTCATCAGCAACGCAATCAAATACACCAAAAAAGGAGGAAAGGCCACCATCAACTTCATAGAACAAGACGATCAGGTACTCATATCAGTCAAGGATAATGGTCGTGGCATTCCGGAGGAAGATATCAACAGAATTTTTGAGCGGTTTTACAGAGTGGACAAATCCCGATCAAAAGAGAAAGGCGGAACAGGTCTTGGGCTGGCCATCGTCAAGCACATCATGGAAGGTCATGACAGCAAAGTAATTGTGGAAAGTGAGTATAAGAAAGGCTCAACCTTTAGCTTTGCGCTCAAAAAAGGTAAACCGGTAGAACATCGGTTTATGGATGAAGAAGACGATGAAGATTAAAGGCCGGATCAAATTTAAAGACCTCATACTTTTCGAAAATGACAATTACATAGTTATCAATAAGCCTCCGCACCTATCTACGCTTGAGGACAGAAACGACTCGCAAAACATACTGCGATTGGCAAAGGAATACCACGAAGAAGCACAAGTTTGTCATAGACTGGATAAAGAAACCTCCGGTGTTTTGGTTATAGCCAAACATGCCGAAGCGTATCGACATTTCGCTATCAGTTTAGAAAAACGGCAAGTGAAAAAGATCTACCATGCCGTGCTCAATGGCATTCATGACTTCAAAGACCTGGAGGCAGATCAACCCATTTATTCTTCCAACAGTAAATCAAGAGTAGATTTCAGAGAAGGCAAACCGTCTCTCACACTGGTTTCAACCCTTGAGCACTTCAAGAAAAACACATTGGTGAAGTGCTTCCCTGTATCCGGCAGGTTGCACCAAATACGGGTGCATTTGGCGCATCACGAGGCTCCCATCGCTTGTGATCCCATGTACGGTGGCGAGTGGCTCTACCTCTCTGCTATCAAAAAGAAGTTCAATCTGGCCAAAGATGCTGAAGAACAGCCCCTAATTCAGCGTGTGGCTCTTCATGCCGCGAGTATTTCATTTGTGGACTTTGGAGAAGATGAGAGTGCAATCGTGGAAGTCGAAGCGCCGTACCCGAAAGATTTTGAGGTGCTCATCAAGCAACTACGGAAAAACCTTTGATTATCAACCACCTGCAATATCAATTTATTCACACCACGACTTTGTTTTTACAAAACTAAAAGTCTATTTTTGTGTCCCTTTTCGCGAAGGGTAGAAAAATAATCATTTAAACTATATAACATTGGATACTTTAAGCTTTAAAACAGTATCATTAAACAAAGCTACAGTTGAAAAGAACTGGATTATCGTAGATGCGGAATCTAAAGTTCTTGGACGCTTAGCAAGTGAGGTAGCTAAAATCATTAGAGGGAAGAACAAGCCTGGCTACACTCCTAACGTAGATTGCGGGGACAATGTCATTGTAATTAACTCTGACAAAGTTCGTCTCACTGGAGGAAAGTGGACACAGAAGCAATACGTGCGACATACTGGATATCCTGGAGGACAGAGGATTGCAACACCTTTAGAGGTTAAGGCTAAATCTTCTACAATACTTGTAGAGAAAGCCGTGAGAGGAATGCTACCTAAAAACAAATTGGGTGACAAACTGTACAAAAACTTATTCGTGTACACTGGATCTGAGCATCCACATGAAGCACAAAAACCAACTGAAGTAAAACTGTAATCTGAATGGATATCATAAATACCATAGGAAGAAGGAAAACGTCGGTAGCAAGAGTCTACCTACAATCCGGAAAAGGAAAAATCACTGTAAACTCTAAGGAGCTAAACACTTATTTTCCTTCAGAAATCCTGCAACTAATCGTAAAGCAGCCTCTTGAAACTTTAGAAGCTGATGGAAATTTTGACATTGATATTAACGTTGACGGTGGCGGACCAAAAGGTCAGGCAGAAGCCGTGAGACTTGGAATATCAAGAGCACTTGTACTCGTTGATCCTGAAAACAAGCCGGCTTTGAAAAAAGAAGGTTTCATGACAAGAGACCCTAGAATGGTGGAACGTAAGAAACCAGGTAGAAGAAAAGCGAGAAGAAGATTCCAATTCAGTAAACGTTAAGATTTAAGAGCAATGCAAAAGATAGAATACAAAGATTTATTGGACGCAGGTGTTCACTTCGGGCACTTGACCAGAAAATGGAATCCACAAATGGCTCCATACATCTTCATGGAGAAGAATGGGATTCACATTATAGACCTGAACAAAACAATCTCTGAACTAGAGACTGCAGCATCAGCACTTCAAGCTGTTGTGAGATCAGGAAGAAAAGTAATGTTCGTAGCTACTAAAAAGCAGGCTAAAGAAGTAGTGGAAACTGCAGCTAAGTCGCTAAACATGCCATACATCACTGAAAGATGGTTGGGTGGTATGCTTACAAACTTTGCTACGATCAGAAAATCTCTTAAGAAAATGTCAGGTATGGAAAAACTCATGAAAGATGAGGCATTCCTTAACCTTGCGAAGAGAGAGCGATTGATGGTAAGCCGTGAGAAGGAAAAGCTTGAAAGAGTACTAGGTGGTATTGCTGACCTGAACAGACTTCCAGCTGCACTTTTTATAGTCGACATCAAGAGAGAGCACATTGCGATCGCAGAGGCACAAAAATTGAATATTCCAGTATTTGCTTTGGTAGATACCAACTCTGACCCTACTCAGGTGGACTACCCAATCCCTGGCAATGATGATGCATTCAAATCAATCAAATTGATCACTGAATATATCGCCAAAGCTGCCGAGGAAGGTCTTAATGCTAGAAAGAAAGACAAAGCCGAATCAGCTGCTCAAGAAGAAGAGCAAGCTAAAAAGGAAATGGACGAGCAGGAAAAAGGTTAATCCTCCCGCTCTAAATGATACTTTAATTCTAATTGAATCCCGTCCCGATAACTATCGGGATTCGGGATTCAATTTTTGTTATAACTAGATTCTAAATCATAAAACACATTAATAATGGCAATTACTGCGCAAGACGTAAACAAACTAAGACAAATGACCGGTGCAGGGATGATGGACTGCAAGAAAGCTTTGGTTGAAGCTGAAGGTGATTTTGATAAAGCTGTAGAGCTACTTAGAAAAAAAGGTCAGAAAGTTTCTGCATCCAGAGCGGACAGAGAAACGACTGAAGGTGTAGTGGTAACAAGAACCAATGCTGATAAAACCAAAGGTATGGTGTTGGCATTCACTTGTGAAACTGACTTTGTGGCTAAAAACGAGGATTTCGTTGCTTTGGCTAATGAGATCGCTGACATGGCTTTCGAAGCACAGCCAGCTGATATCGAAGGTATCAAAGCATTGAGCGCAGAAAGCATCACTCTAGGCGAGAAAATTGTTGAAAACACTGGTAAAATCGGCGAAAAACTTGAAATCACTGCTTACGAGTTTATCGATGGTGACGCTGTAGTTCCTTACATCCACTCAAACGCTAAATTGGGTGTGCTAGTAGCACTTCAAAACACAAGCGGAACCGACGTGGAAGAAGCGGGTAAAGATGTGGCTATGCAAATCGCTGCTATGAACCCTGTAGCTGTTGACAAAGACGGTGTTGACTCTGCTGTAGTGGAAAAAGAAATCGAAATCGGAAAAGACCAGGCGAGACAAGAAGGAAAGCCGGAGCAAATCATTGATAAAATCGCTCAAGGTAAACTTCAAAAGTTCTTCAAAGAGAACACACTATTGAGCCAGTCTTTCGTAAAAGACAACTCTGTATCTATCTCTCAATACCTTGATTCTGTATCTAAAGGTTTGACAGTATCAGATTTCAAAAGAATCTCTATCGGATAATATCTGATTTAGAAAGAAGGATTCTTCAAACATATCAAAGCCAATGAACGTAAGTTCATTGGCTTTTGTCATTTATAGAATCAGGTCAAAATAGATTATATTCCGGCACAAACCTTTAACTAATCCCTTCAATTATGAAAAGAATACTGTCTGGTATCGTGTTATGCATGGGAATGTGGATAGCCGATGCGCAATACTTTGCCCCTGAGCTTGACAACAGCTCCATCAACATGTCTAAAGAAGTTTATGCCGTCACCAACGCCGGAGACACCATACGCGGCAAGATGGGAGCTGCCATGATCGGTAATGGTCAGCTAAGATCGTTTACAATCAAGCAAGAAGATGGAACAAAATCAAAGTTCAAATCACCTGACGTGAAGCTGCTAGCGATCAAACCAAGCAAACTTCAGAATCTAGAAAGCGCCATGTCCGTACCTAATGTCATGAAAGCCAGTGAAATAGATTTTGATGCTGTTATGAACCGTGAGTGGGTCTTTTTTGAGCAAGCACTGCTACCTAAGAAGAAAGACAAATACGTCATGATGCAGCTCCTAAATCCCGGGTTTGACAGCAAAATCAAAGTATATCTCGACCCAAATGCCAACGAAAGCATGGGTGTCGGTATTGGCGGAATACAGGTAGCCGGAGGTGAGGACAAATCCTACCTCGTGGTGTATGATGGCAACAAGTCTGAAGTCTATAAAAAGAAGAGATACAAGAAAGAAGCCCTGACCCTGCTTTACAAGGACTGTGAGGTCTTCAAAGAAAATTACAAGGGCGAAAAATTTGACTGGAGTGACTTTGCAGAGCACGTGTTGGTTTATGACCAGATGTGCAAGTAAAACGTTCCTCTGACCTGTCCGAAAAAAGGCGTAAAGTTTAAACTTTACGCCTTTTTTATGTGAGGCACATACCGTGTCTATCTGTCCCGGAACTTATGTTACTAGCACGCTCCTCACATGCATTGGCTCAAACTCCCCCTTTTAAAGCTTCCATCTCGGCTATGGTTTGCTCTATTTTCTTAAAAGTTTTTCCATAAATCAGCTTAACGTCAAACCTATAAATCTTATCTGAGAAGTAGACCATTACCCCCAAAATCACAACCAGTCCAACAATTGCAATAAGCGGATAGGACCCTACATAAATTAAATCAGGGTAGCTCAACGCCCATTCTTTCAATAAGTCCTCACCCTCCTGGCGCAAAGACGACCAAATAGTGCTCATCGCAAAAAATAATACCAAGGGATAGAAAAACCGCATCATGAGTATGTTTTTGGATATGATCAATTTAATCTGACGATCTATTGATTTTAGATAATCATAACTATTCATGCTCCCTTCGGAGGTCTCGAAAGACTTCACCTGTATCCAGCTATAGCCTGCCAGCACCACAAACATAATCGCGATACTTGCTCCCTGCCACGTAGCGCCGAGCAGATGGTATATCACCAAAATCGCCAAAGACATCACCACCAGAGCGATAATGTTGATGCGAAACGTGCGTTTTAGTTTCTCCACCAGACTCAAAGATTTTTGATTGTAGAGGTTATTCACTTTTGGTACAACCATGTTATCTGACTGTAAAAAACCCTCTTTCCATATTGTTTCAATTGACTTTTCCATCAAGTAATATTTTTAATCGTTCCTTTATTCGTTTCACTCTCACACCTATATTATTGGCAGTGGTACCAAAAATCTCCGCAATCTCCTGATGCGGGCGCTCCTCCAGATACATCAAAATCACGCCTCTATCTACCTCCGAAAGTTTTTTAATAGCCAAATAGAGTTCATTAATCGCTTCATTTTCGAAAGCGTAATTGCTGACTTCAAAATCTTCAGGCAAACTTTCTGAAGTAAAGTGAAGTACTCCCTTTTTCTGCTTTTTCAATAAGGTAAGGCTAACATTGAGGGATATTCGGTATATCCATGTGGACCACTGGCACTGCTCTTTAAACCCGCTTCTGCTACGCCAAATTTGCAAACACACTTCCTGATAGTAGTCTTCAAAGTCCTCCTGACTATTGGTATATGCACGGCAAATTTTGATGATGATTGCCGCATAGGGTAAAATAGAAGATTGGTAAAAATCGTGACTCATATTCTCTGTCCCCAGTCCGGCGCATGACAGGACTTGTTGTCTGTTTCATACTTTACACTTGCCAAAAGTGAAGCCTGAGTTCCTGCCGCAAAAACCACCACATACAGCAGGTACTTATGGTATTCCGGTTCTCTTATAAGCATACTGATCACTAAAATGACAAAAGCCCAAATCAAGGCATTTACTATGTGAAATTTACGCACTGTCATTCTCATCTTTCGAAGTTTCATAATTCTGTCGTTTTTATAATTAGTGGCTGCTTTGAGAAATCCTTACAGTATACTTTATAATTATTTGAAAAACATACCTCCGGATCGCCGGCCTCATACTTTCATAACATTTACAACCGCTCCCCGCACCAGGGATAGCAGTGGATACCCCACAGCAGCTATTAGCTGCGAGGAGTAGAAACGGATAGCCCGCCCGGGTGCCCTACTGCCTGACAAAACTTCTATACATGGGACTGTCATTCTCATATTTAGAAAATTTATCTCGCGCAAATATTTCAACTCATTGATTATCAGTGATTTAAAATTTTAGCACGACCTTTTCATAATGGAAGGTGTACTAAATAACGATAACGATGAATTTGACCAAGAAAAACACACTTAAAGCAATTGCCATTTTAATAATCGCAGGATTGACGGTGAGTTGTTCTAATGACAAGAAGAAAGAAACAGCTAAAGAAAAAATGGAAGAAGTGAAGGAAGCTTTCAGCAAAGAGAAAAAAGACATGTCTCTTGAGCTTGAAGAGTTGAAGCTTGATGTGCAGACAGAAATTGATAAAATTGATGAGCAGATTGCCGATGCGACTGGCGAGTCAAAAAGAAAGCTCGAATCTTTGAAAGATGGTTTGGAAGAAAAAGCCGATGACCTTGACAGAGCTGCAGAAAAGGTGAAAAATTCAACAGAGCAAGCTTGGGACGACACGAAAGAGTTTGCAGAAAACACCTCGGATGATGTGGAAACAGCACTGAAAAACTTTGGAGAAGATGTGAAAGAATTCTTCAACCAGTCTTAAGATAGATAAGCTCAAATAAAAACTAATAGAATGGAGGCTGCCCTTTGGGTGGCCTTTGTTATTTTACTGGCACAGCTTTTGCGAATAGCGTCCCAAAAAACTTAGTTATGAATACAATCAAAACACTTGTCGTGATGACGCTGCTCATCACCTCATATTTGACTCAAGCGCAGACCAAAACCATAGAGGTAGGAGGCTCTGCAGAAATGAAAGTAGCTCCGGATCAGAGCGTATTACACATCAACATCAGCGCGCACAAGATGGAATTTGGACAGGCCGTAGAGGCTCTAAGTAAGAAAGAAAGTAAAATTTTAAAGAAGATTGAATCGTTGGGATACAACAGCAAAAAGGTGAAAACTCAGAATTTTTCCGTGAGGGAAAATACCATCTGGAGAAACGGCACACGATATGACAGTGGGTACATCGCCAGCCAGAGTATGAAGCTGGAGTTTACTAATACCACGCAGCGTAT
This sequence comes from Cyclobacteriaceae bacterium, assembly GCA_039944535.1. Classification (GTDB taxonomy): domain Bacteria; phylum Bacteroidota; class Bacteroidia; order Cytophagales; family Cyclobacteriaceae; genus JAMZMI01. The sequence continues at coordinate 725,823 of JBDUYP010000001.1, read as the reverse complement.
AGCCAAAATACTCAACACATTTAGCGAAGGAAAAACCGATGCTCAGATAAGCTTTTCGTTTAAACTATCAGACGAACTGGAAGATAAAATGACCGAGCAACTAATAGAAATGGCTGTAAAAGACGCCAAAACCAAAGCCGGACTATTGGCAAAATATAGTGAGGTCACAATCAAATCAGTAGCTAAAATCATCTACAACACCCCTCAAGGGAATTCAGCACCTGTCTATGGCAGGATGGAAATGGCCATGAGCGATGGCTTGATGAGTAAGTCTTCTGGTTCTTCAAATGGGTTTCAGGCTGATGACATCACCCTCACCGATCAGGTAATGATCATTTATGAAATAGAGTAACCTTATATTCTTAAAAAACGAACAAAGGAACTGTTTCAAAAGCGTTAGATTCTATAGCTATTGTCACATTGAGCTTGTCGAAATGTACGGTCATTTGAATAGAACGAGGTTTCGACAGGTTCGGGGACGCCCAGTCAACCTGACAAGTACAGAGCTTTTGAGACAGTTCCTTTTTTATACCTTCAGGTTGATCACTTCCTGCCTCACTTCTCCGATGTAGGCTTTGAGATCGTGATCAGACTTCATGCGCACAGGTGAGCCGATGTTTACCACGACTTTCCCTGATTTCAGTGCAAAACTGCCCGCTGGCAGCACTTCCTCTGTTCCCTGGATAGAAACTGGCACCACGGCTATATCGGCCTTGGTCGCCAACATGAAGGGTCCTTTTTTGAACTCCCCTACCTCTCCCGTTCTACTTCTGGTGCCTTCCGGAAACATGAGTACGTCTTTGCCTTTCTTAATCAGCTTTCCTGCTCTATCAAGGCTGGCGATGGCCTTCCTCCGATTGCTTCTGTCCACAAAAATCATTTCAGTGGCATACATGTACCAACCAATGAATGGCACCCACTTGATCTCCTTTTTGGCCACAAAATGTAAGTTGTGCGGGATGGCCCTAAAAAGGGCCGGGATATCGAGATAAGAAAGGTGGTTGCACACAAAGACATACGATTCTGCCTGGGAGAGCTCTTCTCCTCCTCTAATTTCCAATTTGGCTCCACACCCCCAAAGAATACCGGGTGCAAACATGGTCCTGGCCATGCGTACGGGAATTTTTCTATTGAAAGTAATCACCAAAATGATCAGTGAACTGGTGATCATCAGGATCGTCCAAAAAATGCAGAAAAGGTATCTGAAAGGAGTTAGCAAGGTTTTTAAGATTTAACGAGAGGGCAAATCTATCTTCATTATGCCCCAAGCACAACAGATTTATTACTTTAGCCCGAATAATTCGGGATTTAATTATCAGGAAAGAGCAGAAAATCAATTACTTAGGTAGAAATGGGTCTTTTATCAAGAATTAAATAGTATTAGATATATGGACGGAACAAAACGAGAAAATATAAAGCCAGGATTAGAAGTGTCAATCGTATTGAAACAAGATCAACGCAGTGGCAAACTGACTGAAGGCGTGGTAAAAGACCTTCTGACTAAAAGCGCCACTCACACTCATGGAATTAAGGTCAGGTTAGAAAGTGGTGAAGTGGGCAGAGTGAAAGAAATTCACTCTTAATGTAATATTATCGTTTCATTAGACACTTACTGAAAAACAGTTATGAAAGCACTTGTACTGAAGGTTTTAAAAGGAGAAGCCGCCTTTTGGCTCATTGTGGCAATTGTTGGAGCGATAATCTCCGTTATAGCTTAGGCCATCTTCCCAGCGAGCAGGTAAAGTACCGCCATCCGTACGGCCACTCCATTTTCCACCTGCTGCAGGATGATCGAGTGATCTGAGTCTGCTACATCAGAGGTGATCTCCACTCCCCTATTGATTGGGCCTGGGTGCATGATCACAATCTCTTTGTTCAATGAATCCAGCAACTGCTTGTTTACCCCATAGTGTTGGGAGTATTCTCTCAGCGACGGGAAGTATCGCATCTTTTGCCGCTCTAGCTGAATCCTCAGGATATTAGCCACATCGCACCACGCAAGTGCTTTTTTGATATCTAGTTCCACCTTCACACCCAAAGACTCTATGTGCTTTGGCAGCAAAGTGGCCGGCCCGCAAACTTTGACTTCTGCTCCTAATTTTTGCAGCGCAAAAATATTGGAGAGGGCCACACGTGAGTGAAGTATATCCCCCACGATGACTACTTTCTTTCCCTCGAAGCTTTGCACTTGCTCGCGGATAGAGAATGTATCCAGCAACGCTTGTGTAGGGTGCTCGTGCGTGCCGTCTCCGGCATTGATGATGTTGGCATCAATGTGCTTGGACAAAAAATGCGGTGCTCCGGGACTGCTATGCCGCATCACGATCATGTCCACTTTCATTGCCAGAATGTTATTGACAGTATCGAGAAGGGTCTCGCCCTTTTTAACAGAGCTGGATGAGGATGAAAAGTTGATCACATCGGCAGAAAGACGTTTTTCTGCAAGCTCAAAAGAAAGTCTTGTGCGGGTAGAATTTTCAAAGAAGACATTGGCAATGGTAACGTCTCGTAAAGAAGGAACCTTCTTAATGGGCCGGTTCAAAACATCTTTAAAATTGTCAGCAGTTTCAAAAATGAGATTTATTTCCTCTTTGTCGAGGTTCTTGATGCCGAGCAGATGTTTTGTTTTCAGTTGGCTCATTCGGTGATATTGATTAACCAGATATTGTCTTTTTTACTTCCTTGCTCCATCAGTTCCACCTTCACTTTTTGCGAATCAAGCGTATTGACTTTGCGCCCCACATAATTGGCCTGGATCGGTATATCGCGGCTGTACATCCTGTCTATGAGCACAAGTAGTTCTACGGATTTCGGACGACCAAACATGGTCATGGCATCCAGTGCAGCACGCACTGAGCGACCTGTGTATAGCACATCATCTACAATGACGACATTCTTGTTTTCCAGAAGAAAAGGGACCTGGGTCTTATTGGGAGTTAGGGGATTGTCGCGTCTGCGAAAATCGTCCCTATGAAAAGTAGTATCTAAATATCCTATCTCGATGCTTTTGTCTAGTTCAGCTTCTAATACCTTTTTGATGCGCTCAGCCAGATAAATTCCGCGAGGCTGCAACCCCAAAATTACGGTTTCACTAAAATCATCGTGGTTTTCAATAAGGTGCTGGCACAAGCGACTTATTGTGATTTGGAGGAGTTTACTGTCTAACAGGAGTCTTTTTTGCATGATCGGACTTGCCGCAAATATAAGGGCATCCTGTTTAATTTAGATTTTCGTTCTCATGATATTGCACCTTATTGATATAAAAAATATTTCGGTACACCTTTCCGCCTGCTCCTTTTTCATTTTTGATCCTCTGCTCACCGTAAGCATACATGGTTTGCCCGTACCAGGGTTTTAGGCCTTCCACGGCCGGATCTTTGCTTTTCAGCTCATCGTCATCATAGGCCAGTTTTACGGGGCTAAACGATTTGCCTTCCACTATTTGGTTGTTGCTCACCACCTTCGAATGAATAAAGTTTTCATCCAGATACATCAAAACCACCTTGTCGTTATAGACATTCACTGCCACAAATTCCTCCTTGCTGTAGGTGAGCACATTATCTATTGCAAAACTATTATCCCAAAGGATGTTACCATTTCTATCAAATGACACCACAATGGCATGTGTGAAATTGTAGCCCATAAAGGCTGTTCCTGCATTGTTCATGTAATCAAATCGGTTGTACGTGCCCCCGGAAGAACTGGAATAGCGGGGATAATATGCCTCCGCCACCAGCAAATATTCATCGCCACGCTGAACGATATCATGCACCAACAGGCGATAGCTCAATCCAGGATTTTTCCCTCTGGCCGCTTTTCTCCTTATGCGTTCCTTCATCCGTTTTTCGCGTTTCTCACCCATGTATTCGAAGAAATTGTCCAGCGATGCATAATTATGATATTTGATCAACTGCTGTCTGCCATTAACAAATTTAGCCAGGTAAAAACCATAGCTATAGGTGGTACTTTTTTCACTAAATGTGCCAGCCATATACTGGTAGCCACCGTAAAAATGTGTAGCCACACCATCCACAATACTTTGTTCATCACCGGGATCAATGGTGTTTTCCTGAATAAGATCACCGCCTGATGTAAATGTTTTAGCTATTATGGTATAGCGCCTATCAGGCATGCGCTCCGACACAATGAGGGTGAACGTGCCCAGTTCATCATCCATAATCAGATCCTGAATTTCTCCGTGTTTATCATAGATTCCGGGAATCACCTTAGGCTTTTGATCTATAAAATTATAGGTAAGCGCCACAGGTCTGTAGTTGGTGTTTCCCGTTAGTAAAACGGTGCTTTCCAATACCTCAAACTCCGTAAGCTCGATAGGAAATACGGTGTTAATCTCATAGGAATCAATCACGGCGGACTCAGCCTGCACCTCGAACAGGAGCAACTCGGTGTTGTCATATTTCGAGTCATTGAAGAGCAGGTAATAGTTGCCATCAAAGAAATCATAACCAAGAAAATAGCTGTCGAATGGAGTGAAAAGAACGCGTGTCCAAACGATATTGAGGGAGGTATCAAGCTTGTGGAGCTGCCACTTGTTGCCATCGCCGCTGTTGTCGTAGGTTTCCACAAACACCAGAAGCCCATCCTCACCACCGGAGATCAGATGGTAATTGTCATTACCAAACCCAATGTCAAACTCTATCCTATCAACCTGCTGAATATAGCTACTGGTATCCCCGGCATCTTTTTTTTGAGCCAGTGCCGATAGTGAACCTAAACAAATCAATATGTAGATAAAACTCTTCATAGTACTCAGACAACTTTGCAGATCAATGCCCTAAGATTCGCTCATAGCTATGATTTTGTCAAACTCCTCTTTTTTGACGGGCTGAACGGATAATCTGGAATTATTAACTAAAACCATATCCGTCAGCATTGGTTCATTTTTGACCATTTCCAATGTGACAGGTTTTTTCAGCGCAAAATCAGCAGCTACATCCATCACCACCCACCGTTCATCATCAGTAGTCGGGTCCTGATAAAACTCCTTCACCACTTTGGCCACACCCACACAGCATTTCTCATTTACGCTGTGATAAAAAAGACACTTATCATCTACTTTCATCGCTTTCATGTTGTTGCGCGCGGCATAATTCCGCACCCCATCCCAGTAGGTTTTTTTGTCCTTCACAAGATCGTCCCAAGAGTAAGTGCCCGGTTCTGATTTTATCAGCCAATAATTCATATTTCTAATTTTCTATTTGATTTAATTCTATATCTAAGTTACAACCAATCTTGCACATGAAAGCAAATAGACTGTCCTCTTCCGTGCATAACAATACATATCACAAATTGGATTCAAAACACTACATTTGCGCCCTCATGCAGGATTTTGAGCTTATTACATTACCCAATGGCATCCGTGTAGTACACCGGGAAGCGCCCAATACCAAGATCGCCCATGTGGGTATCATGCTCGATATTGGCAGCCGCGATGAACTGCCCGAGGAGCAGGGTATTGCTCATTTCTGGGAGCACATGGCATTTAAAGGCACCAAGAAGCGCAAGGCCTTTCATATCATAGACCGACTGGACTCACTTGGCGGTGAACTCAATGCCTACACCACCAAGGAAAAAATCTGCTTCTATGCAGCCGTTTTGGATAACCATCTTGACAAAGCAGTAGAACTACTGGCAGATATCACTTTTGGGTCTGTCTTTCCGCCAGCTCAGATCGAGAAGGAAAAAATGGTGATTTTGGAGGAAATGGCCATGTATCTGGATACTCCCGAAGATGCCATACAGGATGATTTTGATTCGATAGTTTTTCGAGAGCACACCCTGGGTAAAAACATTCTCGGCACTACGGAAACTGTTTCCGGTTTCGAGCAAGCAGATTTTTTCTCTTTCCTTCAAAGAAATCTGAATACGGAAAAAATAATCCTATCAAGTGTAGGAAGCTATAGCCTAAAAAAACTGACTCGCCTGGCTGAAAAGCATTTGGCAGATGTGCCACATAAAAATCACACAAACAAACGCGACTTGTTTGATGGGTATCGGGTTCAAAATTCGGAAGTAAAACGAAACATCACTCAGTCACATGCGGCTATAGGCAATGCTTCTTTTGACCTGAAAAACAAGAAGCGAATTCCATTCTTTCTACTGGTAAACATCCTGGGAGGCCCAGGAATGAACTCACGCCTCAACCTGACACTTCGTGAAAAATATGGATTTGTATATGGCATAGACGCCAATTATGCCCCATATATTGATACGGGCATGTTTTCCATCTTCTTTGCCACCGACCCCAAAAATCTCAAGAAAAGCTTTGACCTGATTGAGAAGGAAATGAACCTCCTCAAATCAAAACCCCTGGGCAATATGCAGCTGCACAAAGCCAAGCAGCAGATCAAAGGACAGCTCGCCATGTCCGAGGAAAACAACAACGCCATGATGCTCATGATGGCAAAGAGTCTTTTGGACCTAAATAAGGTGCCGAATCTCAACAACCTCTTTGAGGTAATTGAGGGGGTTACATCCGCGCAACTACAAGATCTGGCCAACGAGTGTCTCAACATAGATGAGATGTGTACCCTCACTTACCATGCCCAGCAGTAGCCCAAATCCTTTTCAGCGAGCCCTTGATTATATGGGTTAAAAACCTATTAGTTTTGCACTATGGAATTTTTGGAAAAGGATCTTCAGCATTACGTAGAGGCACACTCCTCAGCAGAATCTGACCTCCTTCACAAGATCAATCGTGAGACGCACCTTGAGGTGTTGAAACCCAGGATGCTCTCGGGGCATTTGCAAGGGCGTGTCTTAGCCATGCTGTCTCACATGATTCGGCCCAAACACATACTGGAAATCGGTACCTACACTGGCTATTCAGCGCTATGTCTGGCCGAAGGACTGGCACCTGATGGCAAGCTCATTACCATCGATATCAACGATGAGCTGGAACCACGAGTAAAGGCCTATTTCGGTGAATCTCCTTTCGGAAAAAGCATTGAAATGAAATGCGGTGATGCGAGAGAAATCATCCCTACACTAAGTCATCAATGGGACATGGTGTTCATAGATGCCGATAAGCAGAGTTATGCCGACTATTTCGACCTGACGATTGATCAGGTGCGAACCGGTGGTTTCATACTTGTTGACAATGTATTATGGAGTGGCAAGGTGTTTGATGAAAATAAAACAGACAAAGCGACCGTTTCAGTGAGAGCGTTCAACGAAAAGGTTCATCAGGATCCGAGAGTAGAAAACGTACTATTTCCCATCAGGGATGGATTAATGGTTTTGCGAAAAAAATGAAAATCACAGCCTGGCTGATAGCATTTATTCTGACTGTTCCCGCATGGGCATCCGACATCATTCCCAGGGTACCAAACACTATTAAGGTAGCTGGAATCAATCTCAAAATCACGGCCGAAGCTCAACGCCAAATCCAGAAAGATGTAGATGCACTTCGTGCCAGCGAAAAGTACTTCCAGATCAAGCTGGATCGTGTCAATCTTTATTTCCCCATCATAGAAAAAATACTTAAAGAAGAGGGCGTACCTGACGACCTCAAGTACCTCTCCGTACAGGAAAGCGCCCTGATCTCTGACGCAAAGTCATCAGCCGGAGCTGTAGGTTACTGGCAGTTTAAGGACTTTACAGCCAGAGAAGTGGGTCTGAGGGTAGATGGAAAAGTAGATGAACGCAAAAATATAGCAGCGGCCAGCCGGGGTGCGGCCAAGTATTTCAAACGAAACAACTACTATGTCAAAAACTGGATTTATGCCGTAAACGCATATATGACAGGGCCAGCAGGAGTCAAAAAATATGTCGATGAGAAAGACATTGGATCGTCCAAAATGGTGATCAGTGGTAAAACTCACTGGTACGTGAAGCGATTCATAGCGCACGTTATTGCTTTCAAAGACGAGGTAGGAGCCCCGCACAGTGAAGGACTGAAACTGGTGGTCTATGAGAAAGGCGAAAACAAAACATTGGATCACATTGCCAGAGACCTCAAGGTGGATCCAGAGCTACTCAAGGATTACAACAAATGGCTGAAGCATGGCAAGGTGCCTGATGACAAGAAATACTCCGTCATAATCCCTGTAAAAGGACGTATGCCGTCTGAAATCAAAGATTCACGATCCAACAGCAACCCGCCTCCGCTTAGCAGAAAAATCAAAGAACCTGAAGATGAGGCTACTAACAGTTCGGCCGATCGTGCCGCAAAAACAGTGTTTATCAAAAGAAACGATCGGCGCGCGGTAATGGCTGCTCCCGGTGATAATGTGGTGAGTCTTGCCCTCAAAGCCAACATACTCAGCAGACAGCTCATCAAGTTCAATGACCTGAGCTCAAGTCAGAGTATTGAAAGCGGCGAAGTTTACTATGCTCAGAAAAAACGCAACAGGTCGAACATAGAATTTCATGTCGCACAGCATGACGAATCGCTATGGGATATCTCTCAAAAGTACGGAGTGAAGCTCAAAAAACTTTTGAAGAAAAACCGGATGGAATCGCCCGACGAACTGAAGCCAGGCAGAGTACTATGGATGAAAAACAAACGTACAAAAGACACTCCTATAGCCTATAAGTCGGTGAAGAAAGTGAAGGTAGTAAAACCGAAAAAAGTACTTAAAAACCCGCCTGTAGTAATTCCAGATTCGCCTTCGACAAAGGAAGAACCCAAGGAAGAAATAGCAGATGAAACAGGGGACAATGAAAATACTGAAGCAGAAATCGACAATGCTATTGAAAGTCCGGCAAATACCAGGACCCACATCGTGCAGCCGGGAGAATCGCTATGGGGGATTTCCAAAAAATACAACGTTTCTGTGGATGCACTCCGGGCGTGGAACAATATAGCAGAATCGAGCGGACTGCACCCTGGTCAGGAGCTGGTGCTCAAAGCAACGGTAACAGAAAATACGCTGACCGAAACTGTAGAAACACCCGTGGAATCAGAACCATCCAAAGTCAAAATTCACATCGTGCAGCCGGGCGAATCACTATGGGCCATATCGAAGAAATATGATGTGACGGTAGATCAGATCAAAGAATGGAATGCAATGAGTGACTCTGATGGTTTGCATCCAGGTCAGGAAATCAAATTAACGGCCGTAGAGCAAGACGATGTTGCAAAGCCAACCACCGAAGAATCCACTGAATCAACCCAGCCCAAAACCTATACTGTGGAGCCGGGCGATACGCTTTATGGTGTAGCTCAAAAATTTGGCCTTTCCATAGAAGAACTCAAGTCCCTAAACACTAAGCAGAGCAACGAACTGTCAGTAGGTGAAGAACTCAAAGTGAGCGAATAGACGCTACTGCTTTTTCAAGAAAATAAAATCTCCGCCCTCATCCCCAACCTGTGAGATGGCTCCATACTGAGGCACCTGACCATTGGGACTGTTGTTGATCACAGCTATTCGGAAGTTTCTAAAAAGATCCTCTGATGAAAGTAACGGCTGATTGTTTTGCTTCAGGTTTTTGATCAAATACTCCATAAACACACTTTCATCCGGCACAGTGGTCATGGTACCGCTGGTCATCGCTTTGCGGCTAGGCATTTTGTAGAGTTCGAGCATCGCCCTCCCTTCGATCGTGACGCCTCGCTCTTTTAGAATTCCCCCACTAAAGCAAGCATCGGAAATAAGCAAAGTATGTTTGGACTGGATGCCTCCCAGATAATCCCGAATGGTACTGTTAGATAGCCAGTAAGATTTACTTCCCGCCGAAGCATCGCCCGGCAGCCAATAGCCCTGCTTCAGCCTTTCATCCCATATACCATGACCAGCATAGAAAATCAATAGGTTATCCTTATCCGTGACCTGTTTGCTCAATGCATCCAGCGCATCTATAATTTCCTCACGCTTAGGATTTTTGAGAATGGACATGTTGTCTTCATAAAATGAATACTGACCTTGAAGCACCTCTGCCAGTCGATCTACGTCCTTCACCGGATTATCCAGAGACACTATACCTTCATCTGCATATTCATTGATACCAATCAAGAGTGCATAATACTTTCTTTGATCCAGGGTTTGGATCATGAGGGAAGCAAGCCCATCCGGTGCGCCCACGTTAGGTTTTGTGGATTTGAATCCGCGCTCATCTGCTACCTGCATCTGAGACAGAGGTCTGTACAGCATCATTTTTCCGGACAAGCCCGGCGCACAAGTTCGGATACTCCAATCACCCTTCCACTGGCCTTCCATCCGCTCCTGATCAGAGTCTGATGCATATACCATCTCCACATTTGAAATGCAGGTTACCCTGGTCTTATACACAATCTCAACACCAAAAAGTAAGACGCGATCCCCGTCCACGTTTCCATTTACAGTCATCTTGATAGAATCCCTCCCATTCATAGATCGTGTAATGCTGTATCCGGTCAGTTGATTACCCACCTGCTCCAGGCTTAGCTCAACATTATAAGGAGTAGCCCCCACATAAGATGTACCCAGCCATTCACCTGAAACTACGCGAGCACCTTGCGCGCACAGCGAAAAAACGCACAAACTAAAAACTGTCATTAAAGAAAATCGCATGACCAAATTTACCGGATATTTTCAATTGGCTTTGTCACGGTTCTGGCAGACTCTAAGCAGACTTTTAGGATTTTTTTTTAAGAAACCCTCTCTTTGCAAAACTTACTTTCGGCCCATGGCGTTAATCAAACTCAACACATTTGATAACCAAAAATCAGTACAACTATGTCATTAAGAATTGGAGATGAAGCGCCCAACTTTCAGGTGGAAACAACAGAAGGTAAAATAGATTTTCACGAATGGCTGGGAGACAAATGGGGAGTACTATACTCGCACCCGGCAGATTACACACCTGTGTGCACAACCGAACTTGGAAAAACGGCTAAGCTGGCTCCAGAATTTGAAAAGAGAAACACAAAAGTGCTTGCTGTAAGTGTAGATGACCTGGAGTCGCATCAGGGCTGGGTCAAGGATATTAACGAAACGCAAAACACGGTAGTTAACTTCCCAATCATAGCTGACCCTGACAAAATTGTCGCGAATCTTTACGACATGATTCACCCCAACGCCTCAGCCACTGCGACAGTGCGTTCGGTGTTTTTCATTGGTCCTGACAAAAAAATAAAAGCTTCGATCACATACCCGGCTAGCACAGGAAGAAACTTCGCTGAGATTTTGCGCGTGATAGACTCACTGCAGCTCACTGCCAACTTTAGCGTAGCTACTCCTGCCGACTGGCAGCAGGGTGAAGATGTGGTAGTGGTGCCGACGATTGCGACGGAGGATATTCCGGCCAAGTTTCCGAAAGGTCACACCGTGATCAAGCCATACCTGAGAATGACCCCTCAGCCAGACAAGTAATTAATGTTTAGTTTTAGTTTAGAAGGCAGCTCGGTTGGGCTGCCTTTTTTTGTGCCAAATTCTTTTTTATCAAAACCAGAAAGATCCCATGGGGCACAACCTTGGCGAATTTGAGAAATGAGTGAACCAAACAGTCTTTTTATTGGTCAATTATATAGAAACAATAAAAAGACTTATATGAGATTTCACACAAGAAAATGGATCAAACCAGAAGACCTGAATGCAAACGGAAGCTTGTTTGGGGGTAAACTCCTGGCATGGATAGACGAAGAAGCGGCTCTCTATGCAATCATTCAACTCGAAAATCACCACGTGGTGACCAAGTACATTTCATCTATCAACTTCCTTTCCTCGGCCAGGCAAAATGATATTGTGGAGATAGGCATAGAGCCGGTGAAATTTGGCAAAAGCTCTCTTACTCTGAGATGTGAGGTAAGAAACAAAATGACCCGCAAAACGATCATTACCATAGATGAGATCGTGATGGTGAACCTGGATGAAAATGGTAAAGTCGAGCCTCACGGCAAAACAGAGATAGAGTTTGTAAAGGACAGATTGGAGGCTACTTCTTAAATTGCCTTTATGAACGTTGAGATTTTGAGTCACAAGAATCTGGAGTCGCTGCTAAATATGGTGGTAAAAATGTGGCCCGACTGCAACAGGCAGGAGGAACATAAATACTACTTGAATGCCATAGATTCTAAAAAGGAAATTGTCTTTTTAGCAGAAGTTTCCGATCAGCACATTGCATTTGCGCATGCTACGCTGCGCACTGATTATGTAGAAGGCACCTCCACCAACCCCGTAGCTTATCTGGAAGCCATCTACGTTGAGCCCGAGTATCGGAGGTTAAATGTGGCAAAACAACTGATCGATGAAGTAGAAAAATGGGGTCTGCGAATGGGATGCACCGAGTTGGGCTCTGATGTGGAAATAAATAACATGCAGAGCGAAAATCTTCACAAAAAAGTGGGGTTCAAAGAAGCCAACAGGGTAATATGCTTCGCCAAGAAACTTGAAGAAAATGGATAAATACCTTCTCCTGGGGAAAGAATCTGAGCGGCTGATTTTTCGCAAAGTGCAGCAATCAGACTTTGAAGCATGGCTTCCATTTTTTCAAAACCCGCTCACACATCAACACTGGAACGTGACCGTGACAGATCCCGAAAAGGAATGTCTCAATTGGATAGACAAGCAGCTACACAGATATAAGAATGACCTGGGCGGGATGAATGCGCTCATAGAAAAGAGTTCGGGAAAGCTCGTTGGGTTTTGCGGACTACTGATACAGACAGTAGATGATCAGACTGAGTTGGAAATCGGCTACTCGCTGCTGCCCGGCTTTTGGGGACATGGCTATGCTACAGAAGCTGCACGTTTTTGTAGAGATTATGCTTTCAAGTCAGGCTTTGCCAATCATATCATTTCCATCATCAGTTTACCCAATATTCCATCGCAGCGGGTGGCAAAAAAGAATGGAATGCAAGTCTGGAAACAAACCGTTTACAAGGGTGTAGATGTTTATATTTTCCGAATCACCAGGACAGAGTGGCTCAATTGATGGTATTGACGTACTGCTGTAAAACATCCTTGTATTGACGTGAAACGGGGATTTCCGTTCCTTTGATTTCCACTGACGTAGGGCCAAAGGCTACAATCTTCTGTACGTTTACCACGTACGACCTATGCAACTGCAAGAACTGTTTGGGCGGGAGCTGATCCAAAAACACCTTGAGGGTAGATCTGACCAGATGCCTGCGTTTGGAAGCATATATCTCCAGATAATTGTCGTCTGATTTGATGTAATCCACATCTGATATTTTCACTTTGACGTATTGATGGTCTTCTTTCACAAAGAAGCTATCTCGAATCACCACGGCCTCATTGCCATTATCACCAAAACCCTCGGAAAACCTCCTCATGGCCACCTCGATGGCGCCATAGAGATGCTGCTTTTCTACGGGTTTGAGCAGGTAGCCATAGGGCGACATGCTCACCGCCTGATCAATGGTGGCCTTGTCTCCATAGGAAGTCAGGAAAATGAAAGGAAAATCATTTCGATCCTTGATCTGTTGTGCCAGCCAAATACCTGTTTCTTCACCCTTGAGCCTGATATCAAAGAGAGCCAAATCGGGTGGGCTGGCCTGTATGAGTTCCAGCGCCTGCCTGGCTCTTATGCAAATATTGGTCACTTCATACCCCAGCTCTTCCAGCATATCAGAGATGGATTCAGCAATGATCATCTCATCTTCTACAATTAATATTTTGAGTTTGTCCATTAAGCAGCAAATTTTAGTTCAAACATAGTTCCATCCTGTGCCTCTATGGCATATTCTCCTTCCAGCTGCACACTGAGCATTTTCACAAGTCGCAAGCCAAGCGACCTGGTCTTTTTGATGTCGATCTCCTCCGGGATGCCTTTGCCATTGTCAGCTATGTTGAGCACATACTGATCCTGCTCCCTGCGAAGCGAAATAGAAAATGTGCCTTCATCAATTCCATCAAAAGCATATTTGAAGGCATTTGTGGCCAGCTCGTTTACAATCAATCCCAGAGGTACGGCAGTTTCCACATCGAACTGCACATCGTCCGCCTGAATATCCAGCTTCACTTTCTCCATCGTATGACCAAACGAAGCTTTGATTTCGGAGAGCAATTCTGTGAGGTATTCCCCAAAAGGAATGCTCTTGAGGTCATCATTTTCATACAACTTCTGATGAATCAGCGCCATAGACCGCACCCTGCCCTGGCCTTCTTCCAAAACCTTTTTGAAGTCTTCGTTTTCAAATTTTCCAGACTGAAGGTACAGCAAGCTGGCTATGATCTGCAGATTGTTTTTTACCCGATGGTGGATCTCTTTGAGCAGAGATTCTCGTTCTCTCAGAGATTTTTCAAGTCCTTGAGCTTGCTCGGTGATTATGGTCTTTTGTTCTTGAATTTCTTTGATTCTTTCCTTGATAGTTTTTTCCAGACGTGCATTTTCTCTTCTTAGGCGCAGCGAATTGATTTTGACCAAAAGCACTAAAAAGCCAACAAAAAGAAAGCCATATATAACCCAAGCCCACCATAGCAAGTACCATGGGGATCGTATGGTGAAATGGTACTGAGCCACCTCACTCAACTTTCCATAAACATTTGAGGCTCGCACTTCAAATGTATATTTCCCATAATCCAAATTGGTATAATCTTTACTCCTCGTATTTTGGATACTCGACCAGCTATTTTCGTACCCCTTGAGCCTCCACTGAAAATGTGTCTTCTCCGGTTCGTCATAGCATGTAGCTGAAAATGAAAACCTGAAATCGGTTTGATCCGACTCAAACCGGGGCTTTACATCCGACTTGTAGTAGGTGCCATTGACCAAAGAGTCATTGACTAGGCTTCTCACCTCTGTAATGAGGGCTTTATATTCCGTATCATTGATAAAGGGTCTGCTGGGGTCAATGTGCAAAAGCCCATGCGGAGGACTTGAAACCAGAGTATTTCTGGTGTCTATTGGGTTCAGGTTGTGATTACTGTATTTTTCCAATTTTGGGTAGGGTAAAAATTCTTTTCTATAACCAGAATCGGTAGGGTGCAGCACCCCTCGCTTATCCCCATCTGTCACATACACAAACCATATGTCTCCTTCTGGAGACTGAATAAACCTAAACACCCAACCATCTTCCATCAGATTTGAAAAAGAAGCATTTTTCTCAAACCGATCATTTTCTTTGTCATAATTATAAACTCCCTCTGCAGTGGCAAATATCACATCATCATCAAATGCGAAGATGCGGTTGTTATAAATAGACGGAAGCCCGGAAGATTCATCATAAAACTGGTACCGTAGAGAATCCATTGCTTCATTGAGTTCCAACTTCCATAGGCCAGAACCAGAATTTGACATCCAAAATTGGTTGCCCTCTATGTTGATAATAAAATCACAGAATTGATGAAAATTTTTAATCTCCGAATGAAACACCCAGTCAGAACCTTGCTTTTTCAGCACATAAAAGTCATATTTCGTGCCTACCAACATATGCTGTTCATCCTCCGTAAAGGCGATGGCATAGCTGATAGAGGAAGTTTTGTGGATAGAAACTAATTCATCACCTTTCAACTGCGAAACACCCCCTCCATGTCCAACCATGTGATCCTCCTTGCCCTCACGCATCAACCAATGCGTGTGCTTACCGCTTGTGATGCGCTCAAAAGGTTTCAGACCCAAGAGATTTTCTCTGACACGGTAGTATCCGTCGTATGTCGTCACATAATAATAACCACTGTGTTTTCCAGAATACAGCGCCGGTGAATTCAAACCGTACCTCTTGTCTATAAGTGAATATGCAGAGTGCCATTCCACCTTGCTTATTCCATTTTCATGCATCAACCACAGGTTCTTAAAACGGTCAATGTAGAAGTCATAAATACTATTAGAGGAAACACCTGTTGAATTGTTTAGCTGCAAAATTCGTCTTCCTGACTTATCAAAAACTTCCAGTCCGACATTGCTAGTGCCCACCACAAAATAATCTCCAATGCACTTAACGAAGCGGACGGATGCGCCCTGTGATACATCCAGTTTCAGATCAAAAGGAATAAACTTGTGGTGATCATATAAATAGCTTTTTTTAGTCTGGTGATAAAAGATTAGTTGCCCATCGATT
Organism: Cyclobacteriaceae bacterium; assembly: GCA_039944535.1. GTDB lineage: Bacteria > Bacteroidota > Bacteroidia > Cytophagales > Cyclobacteriaceae > JAMZMI01. The sequence continues at coordinate 709,859 of JBDUYP010000001.1, read as the reverse complement.
TCTATTGGGTGGCACCTGCTCAATGATATATCAGGGGAAATATCCAGATCAAGTAAACTCCCATCTTCATAATAGCTTACACCTGATTTAGTGAAAACATGGTAAGTGTTTTTATATACGAACGGTCTGTAAATTCCCCTTTCCGAAATTGGGATTACAGTTTCAAGTGTGGAAGAATAAACGTATAAGCCTTCAGGGCTATGAAAGAAAACCTGATCTCCAATAATATCTACATTGACTATGTTTCCCACTACGGGCGCATCTTGTGGAAGAAGCTCCACCAGTGACACCACCTGAACATTGCCGAGACTATCAGGTTTAAAATACCCGAAATCAGCATTTGTTCCGTAGAAAATCATTCCTGTATCATCTGCACACAAGGCAGCAACTGCCTCTCTGTTTTCAAGCTGTTTCAAATCCCAGTCAGTTCCATCGAAAGTGAGCAAGCCTATTTGATTGCCGAAGTGCATGACACCAAGTGAGTCTTCTATGGCAGCCCAATTTTGATTGAGACCACCTGTTTCAGGGCTTTCATAATTTCTTATGAATGGCATCCCTACTTCTTTGATGGAAAGGTCTTCTTTTTGCCCAAAAGAAAACAACGTAATCGCAATCCCGAAAATTGATATAATCAATCTAAACTCCATATTAAGCGGCAAATTTCATGGTAAAGTGAGTCCCCTCTTGCGATTCGAAAGCATACTCCGCCTCCAGCTGCACACTCAGCATTTTAACCAACCTCAAGCCAAGGGATCTGGTTTTCTTTATATCTATTCCTGATGGAATACCCTTACCATTGTCAGAAACACTTAGCACAAAATACTCTCCTTCTTTGGTCAAGGCGATAGAAAAACTACCCTGATCCAACCCATCAAAAGCATATTTGAAGGCATTTGTGGCCAGCTCGTTTACGATCAATCCCAGAGGCACAGCTGTTTCCACATCAAACTGCACATCGTCCGCCTGAATATCCAGCTTCACTTTCTCCATCGCATGACCAAACGAAGCTTTGATTTCGGAGAGCAATTCTGTGAGGTATTCCCCAAAAGGAATGCTCTTGAGATCGTCATTTTCATACAGCTTCTGATGAATCAGCGCCATAGACCGCACCCTGCCCTGGCCTTCTTCTAAAACCTTTTTGAAGTCTTCGTTTTCAAATTTTCCTGACTGAAGGTACAGCAAGCTGGCTATGATCTGCAGATTGTTTTTTACCCGATGGTGGATCTCTTTGAGCAGAGATTCTCGTTCTACCAGCGCCTTCTCAATGATCTCTTTTTGATCTCTGATCTCCTTCGTTCTGTCCTCTATAATTCCCTCTAGTTTCAGGTTTTCTTCTTTTAATCGTTGAGAATTCCAATCAACAATTAAATAGACCAGACCGACTAAAAGCAATAAATAAACTCCATACATCCACAAGGTTTGGTGCCATGGGGTTTCGATGACAAAGGCAAACGTGCCTACTTCACTCTCTGTTAAAAATCCATTTCTGGCTTTGACCTGAAAAGCATATTCTCCCGGAGGCAGATTGGTGTATTCTTTTTCTGTTTTGTCCGTCCACTCTGACCAAGCATCTTCGAAACCTACCAACTGATATTGATAGTCTCTTTTTTCAGGATGTCGGTAATACGGCATGGAATAGGAAATGCGTACCGAATTTTGAAAAGGTTCAAGGTGTAAGGGGGTTTTCTGATTAAACCCATATGTACTATCTCTGTCGGTGAAAACACCCATAAAAACTGTGGTATCCGTACCTGCAGTGAGATCAAACTGCCTAATCAGTGGTGTGAAATGAAAATTAAGTACCTCTTCTTTTCCATCCTGAATAAACCCGAGATATTTTGATCCCCCAAAAAAGTCACCCTTACCGGATATGCTCATAAGAGGGAGTGCATTGGCTGGAAGCAGGTTTCTTACTTTGTAAGGCCGAAAATGAACTGAATCATCATGCGCTAAAATCATCTTACCCATTTCACCCTCATAGGAACTATAAACAAATACAGAATCGCTCTCTTGCACAATTTTATAAAGGCCCAGATTATCAAAGTAACCCTGCAGTTTTCCCGGTTTTTCAAATTTACCGAGAGTGTCATTATAAAAATAAGCTCCGTCCGCTGTTGCAAAAATCACTTCCTCACCAAGGCTCTGCACATATGTATATGACCCTTCGGGAAGACCATCCTGATCATCATAGGTTCTGTAATTGACAATACTCCGCTTGTTTTCTGACAGAGAAAAACTAAAAAAAATCTCTCCATTAGAACCCCAAAAAACATCTCGTCCATGATCAAATCTCAGGTTATTAATGATTTTAGGTAATGTCTCATTATCGATACTGTGAGATAATTTCCACTCACTTCCTTCCACCGTAAAAACCTGTAGATTATGTCCGCTATTGCCAATACTCAACGCCCATGAAGTATCTTCGAATAACGCTATCTCAGAATAATTACTCGCCCCCTTAAACAACTTTTCATATAGGCTTCCATTTCGTATCTGACCTATTGACTCATAAGCCCTTATCAAAGCCGCATCACCTTTGATCACCACATCATCATTGTAGATATCTGAGTTTTTAATCAGTTCAAAATGAGTCTCTACTTTACCAGATTTTGAAAGTGCCTTTTGAAAAACCCCAGATGTGGTTGTCAGGTAAACATGGGTGGATGTTTGACCCATATCTCCTACATAACCCGAAATACCAGACCGCTGATCCAGTAAGGAGTATGAAGCACCCAGCTCAGCCACTGCGACACCATTGGCCGTGCCCATCCATAAGTTATTTTCCTTATCCAAGAATACACGATGAACCTCCTTGCCAACACCCGTTGATTCATCAAAATGCAGAACTGGATTCCAGTCTTTATCGGTTATCAATAACCCACCTTTAAGGTAAGAAATGGCATTGTAGCGATCAGATAACCTGAAAATCTTGTAAGCACTTTTATCGAGCAGATCCTGATCCTTGAAAAAGGGCGCAACATACGCCGTGTCTTTATTGTAGATGTGAAAATCGTGGTTTCGGGAAATTCCAACAGCACTTCCGTTATCAAATTGAATAATTTCAGAAAGTCTGGCACCACTGAAATAATCGCTATGAGGAGCCTTAACCAAGGTGTCATTTGTATACATATGCATGCCATAATCCTTGGTCATGACAAAAAGGTCATCATTGAAGAGAAAAGAAGGGTACATCCTTTCTCCTCTAAATGCCTGCATAGTTCCGGTAGCCTCATCATAGACGAACATTGCATTCAACCCCGTAAAAAACACTTTCCCTTTTGATACCCAAACATATTCCTGAATACCAACTTCTGTGTCATCGGGAATCATATTGGCAAGAGATTCAAATCCCATTTTTCCTTGACTGTTTGGAGCCAGGTACCCAATCATGTTATGACCGGCCACATATATCCTGCCTCCATCTGCTTTCGCAAACATGCGAGGGGTCATGGTTCCATTTTCTATTACCTTTCTCCATTCACTGCCGTCAAACTCATAGAGGCCCGAAGTAGTGCCTATATAGATCAATCCTGCATCATTCTGAATAATATCCCAAACACCATCATACCCCCCATAATCCTCTCCTGTATAAAAAGTCATAGGCGGTAAACCTTCTTTGTTAATTATCAGCGGCTGCTGACCACAAACCTTGAAAGAAAAGATGCAAAGAAATATTAGGCAGGTGATTATTCGCATAAATTCTAAATTAAATAAAACCAGCCAAACAGGTTGGCCGGTTTCAGGTTGTGGTGAACACTAATTCGTTTTAATTGAGTTTAATGTAAATCCACCCAACCGCTATCGCCCGTGGATACATAGACACCAAAGGTCCAATCTCCGCCAGCACCCCAGCCCTCATTAGAATACTTTGCACCTCCAGCATAGTTATCCTGACCAGAATCAAATTGCACGTTGGTATCACCTTCTATAAAGAAGGTATATACACTACCCGAAGTAACTGGTATTTCGGTATCAAACTGAAAAGTGGTCGGTCCTGTAGTGGATACTACAAACTCTTCACTGGCTAGCTCTGTACCAGAGGCCCCTGCGTCTTCCAAAATCCTAATCGTCATTGGCACATCCACGCCACCAAGGAGGTTATTTACCACCAATTTGAGTGCATATAGGTTTCCGGTAGTATTAATTGTGAACGAATTGCCAAAATTCTGTAGCACATTGGAATTGCCATCAGTCAAATTATCAACGTCTATAGTACCTGCAGCTTCCACATAACCCTGAAAACGATTGGTTTCCGTATTATAAATCATTAGCCCACCCTTAGGAGAAGGAATAGCGTCTCTTTGAGCAGTAGTCATGCGCGGAAGCAAAACACCTCCACTTGCGGAACCCATATCAAGTGCAGCACTTGGGTCAGGAGTATTGGTACCTATTCCCACGGCGTAATCATCACTGACGAAAAGGCCAATTGACTGCTTCTCGCTCATATAGGTTCGGAAGGAAACATCGGTTGCGGCATAAGCCGTTCCACTGGAGTACCTAACTCCACCTGCATGCGTATCAGATTCTAATCCAAATCTGGCAGCTTCACCAGCCTGAACTTCCATTCTAAACGTATACACACTGCCAGCTACCAAGGCGGGAGGATTTTGAAACTGCATGACGGTGACACCTGTGGCGTTGAGCGCGAACGTTTCGGTAACCAAAACAGCTCCCGTGTATTGCTCACCTTCATAAACTCTCAAAGTAATGTTCACAGGAGTATCATATTCGTATGCCAGAACATCCAGTTGACTAAGGTTACCAGTGATTGTAGGTATGAAGGATTGACCAATATCAGAGTTCACTCCTCCGCTTGTGGCGGTCAGAATATCAATATCCAATACTTCGTCCGGATCGTTTGATACCTCAAATCCTGCTCCCGGGCTTGACTCGCCTACCCAAGCGCTTCCATCAAAATTTTGCACCTGCTTTGTATCAAGGTTATAAATCAACAGGCCAGTTGCAGGTTCAGCTATTGCGTCACGTTGAGCTGTTGTCATTCGTGGGATTAGCAAGCCTTTTTCCGTTGAGGAAATGTCTAGAGCCGCACTTTGGTCTGGGTTTTCGGTACCTATGCCTACTGAACTATCAGTTACTGCTAATGTTGGTTCCAATTCGGCTATATAAGTTGTAAATACCATATCTTGAAACTCCCGAATAGTGCTTCCTCTATACAAGTTTCCTCCTGCATAGACATCATTTGCAACTTCATAAGCTATATTATGGCTTCCCACCACTGTTTCTCCTTCTACATACTCCAACTCAAAAGTCACCTGTTGATTGGCAGTCAGTTTAACACCGTCGTTTAGGTTCAGTATCACGATATCCCCATCCATTTCGGGTGTAATTTCCTCCGTGGAGATCACCTCTCCCTCAAACCCGTTTCCCTGATAAAATGTAATGGTAACCATGCTTGGCGCATCAAATGAACCCAGGCTTATTTTATAATCTATCCGACCAAGGGTTCCGCTCTGATTTGGTGTGAATGATTGACCATTTACATCCCCTGCGCCGTTAGAACCGGTTGGTTGGTCTACATCAACCACCAAATCCCCATCAGATTTTACAACAAATTCCCCACTTTCATTTATAAGTTTATTGAGCTGGTCATTCACCAATTCTATTTCACCATCAACATAATTTTTGGTGGCCGCATCCTGTTCGTCGGTTGGGTCGGCTAGATTGGATATGGCCATAGCTTCGGCATCCGCTCCATTGCTCAACACGTTGGATAGGCTCTGCTCATCTGTATTATCAAGGTAAGGGCTTAGGTCAATAGTTGTCGCATCATTTGTAAGGGAAAGAATGTCTGCGTTTAAATGCAGATCCTGCGCATCCGTATTATCCATGAAGGGCGCCAAATCAACGGTTCCGCCATCTTCTATCTCCAAGGTGTTGCCTGTAAGCGTCAAGGCTTGATCATCCGTTTCTGCCATTAAATAACCGTTGTTATCTGCAAAAGCATCTACTTCTGCTTCGGTTAATTTTGTGTCGGTATCATCTAAAAACGCAGAAAGATCAACTGTCCCACCATCTTCAAGTGTTAGGATGTTTCCAACCAATGAAATAGCTTGGTCATCCGTCTCAGCTGTTAAGTATCCATTGTTATCTACAAAAGCATCTACTTCTGCTTCGGTCAATTTTGTGTCGGTATCATCCAAAAATGCAGAAAGGTCAACTGTACCACCATCTTCAAGTGTTAGGATGTTTCCAACCAATGAAATAGCCTGGTCATCCGTTTCAGCTGTTAAGTACCCGTTGTTATCCGCAAAAGCATCTACTTCTGCTTCAGTCAGTTTAGTATCCGTATCATCCAAAAATGAAGAAAGGTCAACAGTACCGCCATTTTCTAGTGTAAGGATGTTTCCTGTTAGGGACAATGCCTGATCGTCCGTAACCGTAACTACGGACATAAGATCAACCATATTTCCGTCACTAATGCTTAATTCACTTCCTGATAAACTGAGGGTTTGAATCTCATTGGCAGGATCCGCATCGGCATCTTCTCCATATAATGCATAAGGAACCGATGATAGTTCAGAAGTACCAAAGTCTTCTAAACCACTTCCAAGGTCTACTTCAACTTTAACAAAGTAGGGCCCTAAGGCCCAGTCAATGGCCGACATGGTGCCGGAAACAGCGGATCCAGCTCCAATTTTGGCATGAATAAGGCCAAATTCATTGGATGAAGTTGTATGTGTTTCCTGATAGACAGCCGAACCACTGGCCGACCCTTGCAAAAGTGAAAATTGCAACGTGAGCGACTGATTGGCCATGGCGTCACCCGTGGCATCCCTCAGCACTCCCTGATAATCAAAATTTAGCGGTGATTGACCCTGTGCGATTGTTATAAGTCCTAGTAAGACCAGATTAAGTAGTATAAATTTTTTCATGATTAGGCGGTTATTTTTTAGAAATTTTAAATTGATAGACCTTACCCATGTATTGGATATTAAGGAAGTAAACTCCATTGGCCAGCGCTGATACATCTAAGCTGGATTGTCCTGCATCCAAGTCTCGCTTATTGAATACTTCCTGTCCTTTCAAATCATACAGACTGGCCGCAAGGCTTCCTTCCTGCATCGACCGGATGTTGATTTCATTGACGGTTGGATTAGGGAAAATTTCAATATTAGGATTGAGTTCCTGAAAATTGGACAATGCACCTACCACCTCAATAGGCTGGTAGATACCAGATACGAGTTGCCCACTCCCTCCAACAAAAGTTATGGAAACCATCTGTCCAACTGTCCAGTTGATTTTAGAACCAGAATTTTCTCCAAATCCGCTTGCAACGGCCAGCGTTTTTTGATCCAAATCCTGACCGCTCAGTAAGAGCGGAAGGAAAATAAATGGGATTAAATAATAGCGTTTGCTCATGGTAGTAACAAGTTATTAGACTATGAAAGTCAGTCATTCTCATTAAACCAGTCTAATAAATGTGGCAAACGAACCGGATCCTGTGGCGAATGAACAGGTACTGCTCAATCCACCAAAAAAAACCAGCCGCAAATGCGGCTGGCTTCTTCAGCGGTGAATAATAATTAGCTCTTGTTCTGTTATTCTACTGCTTTATTAGTTGCTGAGTCTTCACTACGCTTCCTTTGGCATCCAAAACTCTAATGAGGTACACGCCTTCAGAGAGTGAAGAAACATCGGTTTGTTTATTGGTTTCAGACTTCAACTCCAAGACACCTGAAATAGAATATACCTCAAACTGCAAGTCCATTGCCGCCTCAACTCTAAAGTACTCTGTCGTTGGGTTTGGATAGGTTCTGATATTCAAAGACTGAATAGTTGCCAGCACTTCGTTCAAAAGAAGTGTTGCCGTTGCTGACCCCACGTAGTTGGTCTCGTCTATGGTCACGATCACTTCGTAAGAGCCAGCTGCCGAAGGAGCTGTGGGTGCGCCATCATAAGTAACCGTAAAATTCAAGTCAGCAGGGTCGGTTGTGATGGTTGGCATTTTGGCTGTGCCATCTACGTCAAACTCCAGATCAGAGATGGTAATTGTCGCGGCTGCTTTGTTGATGGTCAGCGATCCATCTGCAAGCATGATTTCATAATTTACTGAGGCACCTCCTGTAAGCGTTATGGCATATTCACCCGCATCACTGGCAGAAGAAGCCGTAGTGCTCGTCAAAGGTTCTTCGTCCAAATCTGATGCGGACTCCCCTGCCACAAAACCCTGATAGGTGATCGTCAGGACCGGAATATCATCGCCATAAGTAATCGCCTGATCATCTGCGGTTGCTGTCAACGGAGCTTTTGCCGCTGCAAAAGTCTGAGATACGGCAGCAGCCGGATTAAAAGTATCATCTCCCGCCTGTGTGGCCACTATGGTGATGCTACCTACACCTGTAATGCTCACCTCTCCGCCAGACAATGTGGCTGGTCCGCTCGCTACACTGTAGCTCACGGACAAACCAGAGCTGGCTTGGGCCCCAAGCGTAAATACGTCTCCATAAACTTTATCCTCAAGAGACTCAAATGTGATGGTCTGCTCAGTTTTTTGAGAATCTGTGACATTGAATATTTGGCTTACGCTTATTGCAGCGTTATAATTATCGTTTCCCGCCTGAGATGCTTCCACCCCATAGGTTCCCGTCCCGTTTACGGTCAGCACATCTCCGGCAATACTTCCATCTCCCTGTACCAAAGTATAAGTAATGTCCAACTCGGAAGTGGAAAATGCACTTAAGGTCACAGCAGAACCATTTATGATGTCAACATCATCGATTGCCGCAAAAGTGATGGCTTGATCCGCCTTGGCAATGGTCAAAGAACCGGAAACATAAGACAGTTCGTAGTTGTCATCACTTCCTCCACTTACGGTAATTTCATAGGTTCCTGCATCGCTTCCGGCAATAGCACTGGTAGCGCTCATTGGCAATACATTCAGGTCAGAGCTATTATCCGAGCCAACAAAGCCGGCATAGCTAATGCTCAACTCAGGAATCAATTCACCAAAAGTAGTCGTCTGATCGTCTGCTGTTGCGCTAAGCGAAGCTTTTGATACTGTGAATGATTGAGATACTGATGGCGCAGGGTTAAATGTGTCATCGCCTGTCTGAGTAGCGGTGATCGTAATCTCACCTGCTCCCGTAACGGTTACTTCATTGTCCAGGATACTGACAGGACCTGTTGCTGTAAAACTCACAGCGAGGCTCGAAGTTGCCGTAGCTGAAATATCAAAAGGGGCATCACCGTACACTTTATCAGCCAACTCTCCGAAGCTAACGGTCTGATCCGTCTTACCTGAGTCATTTACGTTGAATGTCTGAATAGCCGAAGCAGCATTGTAATTGATATTCCCAGCCTGAGAAGCTTCTACCTCAAAAGTTCCGGTGTTATTTACGGTCAGTACTGCTCCATCAATGCTCCCGTCTCCTGAAGTCAAATTGAAGTCTATGGCTAACTCAGAGATTGCTACTGCACTTAGATCTACTGTTGTTTGCGTAGCAATGTCAATATCATCAATAGCTGAGAAAGTAATCGTTTGATCTGCCTTCTCTATAGTCAACTGACCAGAGATAAATTCAAATTCATAGTTATCGTCGCTTCCTCCACTTATTGTGATCTCATAGGTGCCGGCATCACTGCCCATTGTTGCAGCGGTAGCTGCCGTTGGTAACTCGTCGATATCTACAATGGCGTCAGCCCCTATAAAGCCCGCATAATCAACAGTCAAATCTGAAATTTCAACTCCGTAAGTTGTGGTCTTATCCTCAGCAGTTGCTGTCAAAGAGGCCTTTGCTACAACGAAGGATTGTGCTACAGATGGAGCCGGGTTGAAAGTATCGTCACCTGCTTGAGTTGCCGTGATGGTCACTTTTCCAGCTCCCAAAATTGTAATTTCTGTACCTACAAGACTAACCGGCCCTGATGCTGCAAACATCACAGCCAAATCGGATGAAGCTGATGCTGCAATACTGAATGGGCCGTCACCGTAAATCTTATCCGCCAGCTCTGCGAAAGTGATACTTTGATCATCTTTTCTTGAGTCATTGACATTGAATGATTGGGAAATACTGACCGCATTGTAGTTTTCGTTTCCAGCCTGAGACGCTTCTACCACGAACGTCCCGGACGCGCTGGCCGTGAGTATGTTGCCATCAAGGCTACCACTTCCAGACACAAGGCTAAACACAACATCAAGTCCAGTGCTAGCTGTTGCTAGCAAAGTGACAGTGTTTTCATTCAATAGATCTATTTCCTCAACCGTGGCAAAATCAATGGTCTGATCCGCTTTTTCAATTGTAAGTGATCCTGAGACATAAGTCATCTCATAATTATCATCACTTCCCCCACTCACAGTGATTTCATATACTCCTGCATCACTTCCCACAGTAGCAGTAGTGGCGCTCGTTGGCAACACATCCAGATCACTGCTATTGTCAAGGCCTACGAACCCAGCATAACCAATACTTAACTCAGGAATTGCTTCATCAAAAGTTGTGGACAGGTCATCCGCGGTTACAGCAAGCGCAGCTTTTGCCACAACAAAAGACTGAGACACAGATGGAGCTGGATTGAATGTATCATCTCCGTTTTGAGTAGCAGTGATCGTCACATCACCTGCTCCAATAATAGTTACTTCATTACCTCCCAGGCTAACCGGTCCCGTCGCGGAGTAAGTCACATCCAAAGACGAAGAAGCCGTAGCGCTTAGGCTGGAAGGCAAGTCGCCATATACTTTATCAGAAAGTTCACTGAAGGTAATCGCCTGATTTTCTTTTCTGGAATCAGTGACATTGAATGTCTGAGAAACAGATGCTGCATTGTAATTTTCATCGCCGGCCTGAGATGCTTCGACAGTGTAAGTACCCGAAGCATTGGCAGTAAACACATTTCCTTCTACGCTTCCATCTCCAGCAATCAAACTGAATACTACTTCCATACCTGAGCTGGCAGTCGCTACAAGGTTGATTGTACTTTCGTTAAGCAGATCAATTTCCGTTACAGTAGCAAAATCTATCGTCTGATCAGCTTTCTCAATGGTGAGCGTTCCCTGCTCAAATGTGATACTATAGTTGGCATCCTGTGCTCCGCTCACGGTGATAGCATACTCGCCTACATCACTTGTCGGAGTTGCCTCAGTGCTTATGGTTGGCTCAGTATCCAAATCGTCCTCGGTTTCATCGAGTACAAGTCCATCATAGGTAATTGTCAGTTTTGGGTTTTCTTCACCATATGCTCTTAGCTGATTGTCAGCGCTGATCAACAGGTCAGCAGGATTTACAGTCAGTTCCGAATCTACCAGTTGAATACTGTAGTTGACTGCCGATCCGTCTGACAAAGTAATTGGGTAAACGCCCACACCTGAATCTATAGTAGCTGTAGTGGCTATAGCAGGCTCAGTGATATCGGCTGCATCATCTCCATTTTCAAAACCGGAATAAGCAATGGTCAATTCAGGATTATCATCGCCATAAGTTTTCGTTTTGGCCTCAGCTGAAGCGATCAATTCTTTTTGAGCAATACTCAAAACTCCAGCAATGTGAACAAAAGCGTAATTATCTGCGCTTCCACCAGAAACGCCAATCACATAGTTTCCTACTGAGGAAGTCTCATCTGCAGTGGTTGTAGCGGCAGCATCCTCTGTAATCACAGTTTCGTCTTCGCTATTTACAAATCCATCATAAGTAAAAGTCAACTCTGGGTTTGACTCGCCGTAAATTTTGGCTTTGTCTTCTGCCGTAACAGTCAGGGTTGCCTGGTTTACTGTCAATGTCTGCTCTACAGAAATAGCGGCGTTGGTATTTTCATCAGCTGGCTGACTTGCCGTGATGATAGCGCTTCCTGCTGCCAAAATGGTAACGGTGTTATTTTCAATGCTCGCCACTTCAGGGTTTGAACTTGAGAAAACTACCTCATCCTCGGAGGTCACGGTAGCATTAAGTGCGAAAGGCTCATTGCCATAGGTTTTGGATACCAATGCTTCAAAAGTGATGACTGGAATAACTGTATTGATTTCAAAAGCCTCTGACTCTGAAAGTGCTACTCCTGGATTGCTGGCCAGGTCCGTGTATCTAGAGCCCTGAACGGATACTACATTACCAACTACTGCTAGCTCTTCATCTGGTGTGAATACCGCCGTGAATAAGGTGTTGTCCGTGCTGGCCAGGTCAGAAATTGACCCATTCTCTGTTACAATATCGTCTGTTGTAAAATCTAAAACCTCCTCAGAAAATTCAAAAGTGACCAGGGTCGTTTCTCCATCTAAAAGATACAAATCATCCATGGTGATGGCGAGTGTAGGTTCTCTGGTGTCTATGCTATAGCTGAGTGAAGTAATTCCCACGCCATCATTGCCAGCCTGATCAGTCAACATAGACATATCCACTGAGACAAGATTTTCCAAAGACTCAAAATCATCCGATGGAACGAATGCAGCAGTATAAGTCAAACCATCATTTGAGGATGGATCCGCGTCAATTATACCATTTTCCGCGCTAATGGCTTCACTTGGAGAACCAATCTTCTCGCTAAACGCGAAGGTAACAATGGTAGTTTCTCCTGCAATCAAATACGTATCTTCCATGGTAATCACCACGGTTGGTCTCAAAGTTTCGAGATCATAGCTCGGACCGCTACTCGTTCCTGATCCGGCATTGCCACGTACATCTTCCACTCCTGCCTGATCAACCGTGATAAAGTAGTCCTCGTTTGATTCAAAGTTTGCAGTAGGTGTAAAAAGGGCGGTGAAGGTAAGTCCACCGTCTTCTGATGTCACGTCTGTGAGCGTTCCTTGCTCATAGGTAATGTCTGCATTGTCAAAACCAACAACCAGCTCTGAAAAAGTGAAAGTCACATCACTGGTTTCGCCTGCTATGAGTCCATCATCTGACATGCTGACAATAACAGTCGGGATCACACCATCAATGGTGAAATTTTCTGATTCGGAAATACCAACACCGGGATTGCCAGCAAAATCTGTGTAGGCAGTATTATCTACAATGAGAACATTTTCTAAATCTTCCAGAAGCTCCGTTGGAGTGAAAACACCTGTAAAAGTGATGCCTTCGTCTTGAGAAGAAACAGCAGATAGAGTGCCATTCGGCAGGGTGATATCGTCATTATCAAAGCCCGTAACTGCTTCTGAGAAGGTGAAAGTAATGGTTGCTGTTTCGTCAAGAATCAGATTGGTATCGTCTATAGAGATGGCCAATGTTGGCACCACCGTGTTGATCTCGAAGTTTGCAGATTCCGAAATCCCTACACCCGCATTTCCTACGGCATCTACATAACCAGAATTGTCAACGACTATGATATTGGCAACCTCCTCAACGCCTACAGAAGGGGTAAAAGTAGCAGTGAAGGTAAGACCTTCATCAGCTGTCTCTACATCTGAAATCGTCCCATTTCCAATTGTAATATCCGTATTATCAAAGTCGCTTACAGCTTCGGTAAATGTGAAAGTAACCTCGGCTGACTCACCTGTAATCAGTGACAAATCATCTAAAACCACTGCTACAGTTGGTCTTACTACATCGACAACATAGTTCTCTGACGTCAAATCCGAAGGACTATGTTCAGGATTCATAATGCTGGTGTTCCCGATTAAGTCCCTAAACTCGATATATGAGGTGATCGCATTTGTATAATCCTGTATTTCGGGAATTGGAGATACATCGAAGGTCAACACTGTCGAACCATTAGTGAAATTGAAATTTGAGGCGGTCAGATTTGGAGTAGTAAAAGAACTCAAATCAAGGGGGGTGACATTTACAGGCTCAGAAAACGTATAGGTAACAGTCGTGCTTTCGCCAATTGAAAGCACATCATCTGTAACCTCAACAGAGACCGTGGGAAACTTGGTATCAATCACAAAGTTGTCGCTTACCACTGACCCAACTCCAAAATTACCTGCATCATCGGAAATGAGAGACAGGTCGGTACTCAGCGTGTTACTTGCAAATTCTGCTTTGGACGGAGCTGCGAAATTTACTGAATAGGACTGTCCACCGTCATTTGTATTCAATTCTGACAGGGTACCATTCGTTACAGAGATATTCGACAATAGTAAACCGTTTACAGGTTCATTGAAAACCAGCTCAAAAAACCCCATTTCAAAATCATTTTCACTGTCGATAGTGTATACCGTATATGTCAATGTTGGTCGGCTGGTATCAATCTCAAAATTTTCAGTTGAGACATCCACATTTCCCGCATTACCAGCCACATCCGTCAACTCACTCATGTCAATGGTGATGATGTTTTCGGTCTCCTCAAAATCAGCATCCGGAGTGTAAGTGGCAGTAAAGATGATGTCGTCCGTAGTTGACAGAGCTGAAACAGTTCCATTTACTAGAATCAAATCTGTAGTTTCAAAACCCTCAACCTCCTCAGAAAAAGTAATGGTCAATGTAGGCGTATCTCCAATTTTGAGAGCTGTGTCATCAATAGTGATGGTGGCGGTGGGGGCAACTCGATCTGTTGAAAATGGTACACTAGAATAATCATCAAAAATGGCCTTTCCCACTAAATCAACAATGTCCGTATTTTCAGACTTGCCACGAACAATTAAAGAACCTTCACCACTTAGGTTTCCAACAGCCATGGTGTATAGGTATGGATTTGATGGCTCTTGATAAAAGGTATAAATTTCACCTGTCAACCCATCATATTCCAAAACGAGATCGTCTTGTGTAAATCCAGTAACCATTTCTGTGAACACGATCTTATATTGCACTGAAGATGTATTAGCAGGGTATGTTCCAACGACTTCAATTGTACTGTAATTTGGTGCTGCATTGAGGTCATACGTGTGGATAATATCCGTATCTGTACTTAATACAAAAAGCTTGGTTCCATCAGAACTGAAAGCCATACTTCCGGGGCTGGTCAGGTCTCCAGACAGATCAAGCCGATACTCATCCCCCAGATAAATAGCTGTGGTAACGTCCCATGCTGTGTAGAGTGTATATTGATTGATGTCCAAGCCAGAGTTTCCGACCACAAGTAGCCTTTTCCCGTCAGGAGAAAATTGAAGATCTCGCGGACTTGTTTCTTCGGTGCTTACGCTAAAGCCAAAGTCACTACCAAGTGATGACGCTCTGGAGATGTCATACGGTATCGGCAGTGAGTAGGCGTTGATATCATTGCCACTATCACCTAGCATGTACATGATCGTGCCATCGGCATTGAAAGTGATGCCCTGAGGGCTGCTATCCTGACTATACACCACATAACTATCATCTACTCCTGCATAGCTAGCAGAGGAAATATCGAATTGTGTAGACAAAGAAAACTCATGAATATCTTCGTAAACGTCCAGAACAAAGAATTTAGATCCATCATCGTTAAAAGTGATTTCTAGCGGATTACTGATATCTAAATCAAATGATTGTCCGAAAGTAACTGTGGTCAAATCATACGGCGATGAAAGATTGTATTCGTGCAAGTCATCTGAGGAAGTACCGGTCACATACATTTTGCTTCCGTCATTATTGAAAGTAAAGGAGTATGGAGCGGTTTCCTCTGTGACCGTGTAGCTGTTTTCAGCACCCAAGTATGATGCCTGAGACACATCATATGCTGAACCAATGACTACCACTGTACTTTCTGCGCCTCCTACAAGCGGAACACCATCTCCGTCCGCAATGTCTGTTCCAGTTTCTTTTAGTGTGACCTGAGCGACACCATCCCCCCGAACAGAATTACCAATAACGCTTAAACCAGTCAAAGAAAGATATGCAACAGATACGCCATCAGATTTCTCCAGTTCGAAATCACCAATATCTACCCCTGTAACTGGTTCGGAAAACTTAAGGAAATAGGAAAAATCTCCATCAGGGTAGTTCTCGTTCTCTCCGAAGCTCACTACCTCAGGTGCTCGATTGAGATCGTATTGTTTGACAAAGTCATTGTTGTCCATAATGAATATTCTGGCACCAGAATTGTCAAAACTAAAAGCTATGGGATAGTTGAAACTGAGGCTCAAGTCATCATCAGCTAATACTGCAGAAGCCACATCGTAAGGCGCATCCATCCAATAGGTCTGTATTCTATCAGGATTAGATCCAGTTGAAGCAAAGAGTCTCATTCCCGTATCGTCAAACTTAAAGTCAAAGAGAGAGATCGGTAAATCAATCTCTTCTGTACCACCTACCGAATTGCTTGAAAGATCGTAGGCAGTCTCTAGTGGATACTTTACAATCTCTCCATTGCTGGCTCCTATGAAAAGAATTGTACCATCATTGTTAAAACCGAAGGCAGTATTCCCTGATACATTCAACGATTCCGAAAGACCGGCATACTGAGCTGTAGAAACGTCAAAAGGCGTATTTACAGAATACTCATGTAGCGTGCTGTTGCTATTATTTCTTATGAAAAGTTTGGTACCCGTTGGATTAAATAAGATCTTGTCTGGATCAGAAATATCACTTAAAACAAGTGTTTCACTTGCTTTGAACACAGCCGTGGAAATATCAAAAGGGGTAGATAGGTCATATACATTTACATCTTCCCCAGTGCCTCCAAGGATGTACATTTTGCTACCCGAATCATTGAATGTGATACCATTGGGTGCTGTATCTTCATCATCAAGGTCAAAATCAGCAGTTTCTTCGGCTAACTCTAGATTATAAGCTGTTCCTACCATAAATGCCGTGGATTTTCCCGGAAAGGAGCTTCCCATGATATCTGTAATTTCAGCATCTTCATTGATGGTCACTTTGATAGCGCCTTCCCCTGAAATATTATCAATTCTTAGCGTATATGATTCTTGAGAGCCTGAAAGAATTCCCAGATCACCAGTAACACCTCCGAAACGCTCAATTTCAAAATGATCCCCTGTAATATCGAAACCACCAGATGTAAGGCCTGACACGGGCTCTGAAAATTCGATATCTATTGTTGCCTGACTTTTGGAAGGATTGAAATCGTCAGCTACAGCAAAGGTGAGAAGGGAAGGTGCCCGATTTAGGGAATAGCTATAGACGATCTCATCTGACCCAATCACATACATCCAGTCACCCAACTTGCTAAACCCAATTCCATACATGTTATCCTCCTTATCCGTGGTGGAGAGTGCATAATCTTCCAGATAGGTTGCGGTAGACAGATCATTTGGAGTGGTCATTTCAAGTGTGTGAATGAATTCACCACTTATACCTACCACTATCATAAATCTACCATCATGTACGATTTCGAGATCTTTAACTCCAGTTTCGTATGGGTTGATTTCATATTGAACTCCCGAGGCAATAATTGTAGAAATGTCATACGGTGCAGTAAGGTTATATTCAACAATAACATCAATAGAAGTTTCGCTTGCTACGAATACCTTCATGCCATCAGAGGAGAAGTCAAATCCATCATTATTGCTAAAAGCCGGCGATAAATCTGTGCTTCGAACGAAAGTGGCGGTGGAAACATCATAGGGAGTGCCAAGATTAAATTCTGTAATCCCATCAACTGACTCCCCTATCACAAAAAGTTTTGATCCTCCAGACTCAAAACTCATTCCCGATGGCGTTGTTTCTATTCCTGTCAAACTGAGCGCTTCGGCATCCCCATCATAAGTAGCTGTGCTTACATCATAAGGAGTAGCCAATGTAAACTCCAACACTTTATCAACTGAAGCATCCAATACAAAGAGCTTCGTTCCATCATCACTGACCTTCACATCACGATTGGAAGTTGCGCCTGTCACTATCTCATTCACATCGAAGGTGCTACTATTAGTTGCAGACAATACATTGAAAGGCGACCCAATAGCCTGTACTGCCCCGGTAGTATAACCTCCAGAGAGCTTCTCACCGTTATAATCTTTCACCCCTCCGCTGTTAGCTTCCTTGATGTCTATTTTAAGGGAGCCATTGCCAGCAACATTGGAAAAATCAACATAATAGGAGGTGGCACTAGAACTTGTAGGGTTTTGTGGAGAGACGGTAACATTTCCATAGGTCACCGTTCCTGTTTTCACTATGGTCATGTTTCTGGTACCAAAGCCAGTCACATTTTCACTGAACGTGACTCGAAAGCGAACATCCGATTTATCTGGATTGTTGGTGCCATCTGTGGTTACCGATGATGTGGTAGGGTATCCATTGAAACTATACTGGAAGAGACTATTAGAGGTATTATCCAAAACCAACAGCCTTGAATCATACCTATTGATCGCTATGGCCTCCACTTGAGTTCCAGGCAGACTAAAACCTGTTTCAACTTCGGCAGTGGATATCTCGTAAGGCTCTGGCAGGTAATACTCCACGATTTGATCGCTACCAAACCCTGCTACAAACAAGCGCGATCCGTTTGCATTGAAAGTGAAACCTGTTGGGTTGGTTTCACTGAGTAGGAGTTCATTTGGGGAGCCTCCCGGGCTGGGAGTAGAAGAGTTAATAGAATATGGTGAGGTTAATTCAAATTCATAAATCTTTCTGGTATTCTCTGCAAGCACATAAGCTTTTGTACCATCACCATTGAACTGTATGTCTTGGGGTTCAGTAAACCCGACGATGTTTCTTCGCTCAATACTCGAACGCCTTGCAGTTGAAAGATCATATGCTGTAGGTAGATATAAGATATTTATATAATCATCGTCATCACCACCTTCTCCTACAAAATACAAATAAGTACCATCACCATTAAAAGCTAGCCCTGTGATATCATCCACATCGTATCTGTCGGCGGTTTCTGTGCCCATGGTCTTCACATTCAACACGAAATTGGCTTCACTACTAGAGAAATTTTCACTTGCCGATATAGTAGATCCAACAGTATACTCATAGATGGATGAATTACCAGCTATATACAATCGGGTACTATTTTTAGTCCAAGCCAATGCACGCGGGTCCGATGTAGGCATACTGTATGTCTCCACATTGGTGTCGTCTGCGGCAGTAGATATCTGAGCAGTAGCGTATTCAGCAACACAAAACAGCATTATTAGAAAAATAAACTTCTCGATGAGTGAGCGGCGGGTAAATTTTCTGATCATTGTCGTATAGCGTTTTAACAGGATAAAAACCCAGAGATGACTTTGGCGTCAGCAATGGTCCTGTTAAAATGCTAAGGGTAAGTGGTAGCCTACTAATAAATGTGGTGAATGAACCGGATTCTGTGGTGAATCGAACAGCTCAAGGGAAGCACCCCAAGTTTTGATGCTAATAATCAAAGTCCAGCCCGAGACGCTCTTTCATCTCTTTGAGTGCTGGATTTTGCTCAGCCATGTACTCGAATTTGTCCTTGCTCGTGTAGAGTTTTTTAGTGGTCTCCTGCTCCTTCACTTCTTTTTCGATCAGCAGCAATGTATTCTTCAGCTCTGTTCTCAGGTGCTGCACGATGTATTGCTCTGCTCGCTCCAGGATATTCGTCTCCAGTGGACTAGCCAAAGATATAAGCGCATTGTGCTCACCAGATTTTCTAATCGGCCGATTGAGTATAAGTTGCTCCATCTCACTCACTCCTTCAGCCGTACGCTTTTCTTTGAATGAGATCCAAGCTTCCTGAAGTTGCGATTCGCTAAACTCGGTGGTCAGCACTTCTTCTTTTTCCTCTTCTGCCTGAGTCTCCTCTTTTTTCTTTTTCCTGTTGAAAATACTAGGTGTTTCCTTAGGCTCAGCTGCAGGTTTATTTACCGGAATGGTTGAAGTCTTTGGGGCAGGTAGTGTCTCGGTTGATGTAGAATCAGTAGGCGGTACAGGTGCAGTACTCGGTGGTGGAGTTGGTGCAGGAGCTTGCTGTTCGCTTACGCTACTTTTTTTTTTGCCCCATCAGCGGAGCTTCCATTGCTGGAAAGTTTGATTGCCTTGCTCAGGTTGGCCAGCTTCATCAGGCAAAGTTCCACGTGTAGGCGTTGATTCTTGCTTGACTTATAGCTCAAGTCGCACTGATTCATCATGTTGAGCCCCGAAAGCAAATACGAATTGCTCAGCGCCTGAGATTGCTCCTGATATTTCTTTTTCAGGTTTTCTGGCACATCTAAAAGTGAAAGCGTCTCAGGGTTTTTGCATACCAGCAAATTTCTAAAATGCTCCTGCAGTCCTACCAGGAAATTATGTCCATCAAAACCATTTCTCAAAATCTCATCAAAAATGAGCAGTGCGCCGGACATGTTTTCATCTCTGAAAAAATCACCCACCTTGAAGTAATAGTCATAATCAAGAATATGTAGGTTCTTGATTGTGTTTTTATAAGTGATCTTATTGTCAGAAGAAAAAGTAACGATCAAATCGAACATGGAAAGCGCATCGCGCAGTGCTCCATCAGCTTTTTGAGCAATCAAGTGCAGTGCCTCTTCTTCTGCCTGAATGTTTTCCGTTTCAGCAATTTTTTGTAACTGCTTTACGATATCTATGATCTCGATCCTGTTGAAGTCATAAATCTGACATCTGGATAGGATAGTAGGAAGTACTTTGTGCTTTTCGGTAGTGGCCAGTATGAAAATGGCGTAAGATGGCGGCTCTTCCAGCGTCTTCAAAAAAGCATTGAAGGCCGCAGTGGATAGCATGTGAACCTCATCTATGATGTAGACTTTGAACTTGCCTTGCTGCGGAGGATAGCGCACCTGATCGATCAGGTTTCTGATGTCGTCCACCGAGTTATTTGAAGCAGCATCCAGTTCGTAGATGTTAAAGTTGCTCGTTTGCGCATCGCCACTTTCAGCTTCGAACCCATTCACCATTCGTGAAAGTATCCGGGCACAGGTAGTTTTACCAACACCTCGCGGGCCGCAGAAAAGCAATGCCTGAGCCAGGTGATTGTTATCTATGGCATTCTTGAGCGTAGTGGTGATATGCTCCTGTCCCACCACTTCGTCAAAGCCAAGCGGTCTGTATTTACGTGCCGATACTACAAACGATTCCATCCGGCTTGCAAGATAAAAAACTAACCCGTTTTGGATAGGGAATCGGGAGAGATAATTATTAAACTTGAAATGTCAAAAATACCTCAGTCATGACTAAACCAAAAATCGGTGGTATTCTGCAAATTGGAGTTGGCGTAACAGACATGCCATATATGCGAAGCTGGTATCACACAAACTTAAAATTCTCCGCTCAGGTTTTGGAAGAAAAAGCCATCACTGGACTAATGAAAGCTTATACCGGGGGCGAGGCGCACGAACGGCAGGCGGCCATCATCATGAATATGGCCGGAGGCGGGGGGCTTGAAGTGTGGCAATACCTGAGCCGGGAGCCCAAGCTACCATCTCAAAAACCGCAGCTCGGGGATTTGGGAATTTTCGCCATTAAGCTAAAAACGCCCGACCTGGCCTCCACCAGAAGAATATTGGAACACTCGAAACCAACTGCCCGGCAAATGGGCATATCCGGCAAAAAGGAGTTCTTCTTTTCTGATCCTGCCGGAAATTATTTTCACGTCACTGAGGGAAATGAATACTTTGGCAAACCTCAATTGACTGCTGGCGCATGTGGAGCGATAATCGGGTGTGCCGATCTGGAAAAGTCCATTCAGTTTTACACCGAGGTGTTGGGTTTTGAATTGACAAAACAGACAGAAGCAGAAACTGTAGAGGCTTTTGAGAGTCTGCCTGGGGGCAATCACACCTTCAAAAGAGCGTATTTAACAAAACCCAAACCCTCTATAGGAGGGTTCTCCAATTTTCTGGGAGCGACTGAACTTGAACTGATCCAGGCTACTGACTATACAGGAGTAAAAATGTATGAAGGCCGGTATTGGGGTGATCCGGGGTTTATCCATATATGCTTTGATGTGAAAGACATGGACAGTTTGAAGTCCCATTGTGAGAAGCAGGGATATCCGTTTGTGTTGGATAGTTTCGATACTGAAAATGGAGAAAGCTTCAACATGGGCAATGTGACCAGCCGAGTAGCATATATAGATGATCCGGATGGCACGGCCATTGAGTTTGTAGAGACGCACAAAGTCCCGCTAATTCCAGCGCTGGGTATTGCAGTGAATTTGCAGGGCAAGAAAAAAGATGTCCCCCGTTGGGTTTATAAGTTGATTAGGTTGAATAAGGTGAAGGGCTGAGGTTGGCATTATCCTCCACTGGGGCGCCCTCATTACAGTGTGTTTTCAATGTCCATCAGGATAGGATTCCTGCTTCCGTTGGCTATCGGAACGGGAATGACGACTTAAGAAGCCGTCTCCTCCTGTCTATGAAAACAGGAATCCCATTAGTAACATCTCTTCATGGCGCATTAAAATAACCATTCTACTCCAAATAATCATCCACATCGTCGTTTCTATTCTGCACGTGGGTGTTGAGCGTACTGATGGCTCCTGAGAAGTTTCCTCCTTCCATTGCTGCATAGCTACTCAACAAAGTCTCATATGAACCAAACAATGAGCTCATTTGAGCTGGAGTGAAATTTTCGTCCGTGAACTGACTCACGTAGCTCTGATACTGAGTTTCATAATCATCCACATCTATCACATATCGAATAAGTGGCCACTGGCTACTGACTTCCGACATAGACAGGCTGATGGCTCCACCCATTTTTCCGTCTTGTAAAGACTCGTTGTTGTCCCACGGAATCCATACAAGCTTACCCAGGTCATTGTATAAAAAGTAATTATGTGTCATCACCCCATAGGTATCCCAGTTTTGAATTACTGTGTTCACGGCAAGGTATTTCAGATATTGATCTACGTCAAAAACAGACTCTAAACTTGTTTTCCAGGCAGCTTCGTCACTAGTACGGGTAGCGCTGTGCATCAAATCATATAGCGCCCTTACATCTGAGTAGTCTCCCTCCTCTTCATTGGTTTTGAGATCCATCTCCTCTTCATCAAATGTGCCATATGCAAATGATGCAGCATCTCCGTCTGGCTTATATAAGTTCCCGTCATTGTCCGGAAACTGATCATCGTAAACAGTATCATCTACCTCTTCAACAATGGTGTAAACACCAATAAAATTGGATCCATTTCCCCGATCTAAATAAACGGCACAAAATGAAGTGTGAGCTGCAGGCACGCCAAATTCGCGAAATAAATCGGCGGCTACTTTCTCGCGCATGAAGGAATCATCGTCGTAGTTGTTGCTCAAATTGAGCTGCTTAAAACCATAAAATCGCTGATTCTTGATTACAGGGTAAGTGTCCTCAAACTCATCAAAATCGAGCTTAAATGGGTACTTATCCGTATTGCTGGAATAAGCGTTTTGCAACGTGGAGTTGCCTTTATACCTAATCCCCACCTGATACCAGTCGAGCCCTTCAAATGAGAAAGTACACGGCACCCAAACCGGGGTAAAATCAATATCTGCTACCGCATTGCCCGGCCTACCTCCGGTGGAACCAAGGTTTTCATCTAAATCTGCCTGCATGGCAGACCAATTTTCTGCGCTGATCGTGATATCTAATCGAAGAACTTCATCATCGGGAAAGACCATTTCGTAATCCGGATCTACATCATTGCTGTGTGTGGCCTCAGACCAATCAGGGATTTCCAGTTCATCTGCATCAATAAGATCAGGTTCTACCTCGGTTCCTTTATCACTATCCTTGCCACAGGCTACAAGTAATAACCCCAAACTACATACGCCTAAAAATTGCTTGATCCTCATATCTTAATTGTTTATTCTAACCTTATAGACGGGTAAACTCTCTATATCCCTCGAATAAATTCTAATTATTTAAAAAAATAGAACGTTTTGATTTAAAGTATATCATGAATGTGCTGCAGGCTCACTAGTTAGGGATCCAGGGATTCTAATGGCAGGCTCATGCCAATATCCCCGATAGGGGCGTCATACCCAACCAACGGGAGGTTGTATTATATGAAAGTTGCCTTTCGCTTCAAAAAAGATTTAAACTTACGAGAAGGCTAGTGCGTTATAATGTAGCTAACTTTGCAATCCGAAAAATTCTGGGGCCGACCGGAATCGACAGGAAGTGTATTTGGTATGCTTGCGTGTCGGGTGGTGAGTGTGCATCCGTGATAACTGCACTCGAACTATAATTGGCGAATCTAATTACGCCATGGCAGCCTAATTATAACTTAGATGTTATAATTAATCAGGGTTGAGACTAGCGTTTCCCCCTGCCACATCCCTCCAAGTCTCTGTCCTTTAGGCTGGATCAAGGGGTGTCGAACTTTAGGACTAGTGTGGGTGAGGCTACTAATCCCATGCGAAACTCCAGTGGCTGGCAGATAGAGTAGGCTGTTGCTTGTCAGCTCGTCTGTGAGATCAAATAAGCAACTATGCATGTAGACGGTATATGATTTCCTTTGCTGGACGAGGGTTCGAATCCCTCCGGCTCCACAAAACACAAAAAAGCCCACCAAAAAGGTGGGCTTTTTTTTTAATTCGAACCGGACAAAGAGCGTTTCAAAGCGAGGCTCCATGTTGGGAGCCTATACAGGATGACTCTAATTACCTTTAATCTTCGGTAATCACAAAATCGTCATACCACGACTGCTCAGTAGCATTGGTAAAGTCATTGTCCATATAGAATACTACTTCTGTATGATCACCAGAGTTGAAACTAAAACTAACTTCTACCCAGTCATCTTTAGAAGCCTCGTCACCAAAAACTGCTTCTGCTATAATGTTTTCTGGCACATCTATGCCCGCTACAGTGCTGAAACGGCCAGAGTAAATTTGAGCGGTAGTTTCAACCTTGTTTCCACTTGCAGCCCAAATCCAGAAGGTAATGGTGTAATCCGTATTAGGGGAAACATACAATGGCTGGTACATCCATCTCTGTGGCTTGGATGAGGTGTTTAGCGAAGTAAGGTTACCAGAATAGCTTCCATCAGGTGTATGGTTTTGTCCTGAACTTGCTTTGGCAAAGTAATCTGAATTGGCAATGGCATCATCGGCATCACGCTCCAGATCTTCGTTTCTCCACGGGATTCGATTATCATCTTTATTTTCGTATTCGTCCCACGTACCATTTTTAAAACCGAATTCACCGACAAATACACTGTCTGTTTTCACATCTGTGCCACCCTCACCTGTCACAGTAAGCGTAAGCAAATAGCGACCTTCTGCAGGATAGGTGAATGTCGGATCTTTTTCGGTAGAAACGTCTGTGTCTATATCAGGCACTCCGAAATCCCACGCGAAAGTAGTGGCATCCGTAGATGTATTGGTCAGAATAATGGTTGAGTCCTGAGTAACGAGCGTGTATGCAGCTACCGGCTCTCCGGGAATCACGGTTTCTGCTACGGTGACATCCATAGTAGTCGCTTTAGTACCACCATCTCCTGTCGCTCTCAAGGTAACCGTATAGGTTCCATCTTCTGGATAGGTGAAAGTTGGGTTTTCGTCAGTTGATACATCGTCTGCAGAGGTGGTCACACCAAAATCCCACTCGTAAAGATTCGCGTCAGTAGAGGTGTTGGTGAAATTTACAGTAAGCTCATCAACTGCCGTAGTAAATGAAGGAACTGGCTCGGCTACCGGGTCACTGTCTTCGCTTCCACAAGAGGTCATAGTGCCTATACTTACCCACAGGGCAAGCATTGCAACTCCGGTCATCCAACCGGACAAATTTGATCGTTTTTGGTTTTGATTCATCATTTTTAAGATGTTTAGTTATTAGAAAAATTATTTAGAGACCTAACTGGCCCGTAGTGCGGCTCAAGCATGAAAATGCCTACACCTTTGAGCCCATTGGTGTATATTTTGAGATTAATCTGCTGTGCTTCGCTGATAGACGTCATCAGTAACTGTGTACCACTGAGGTCATATATTTTGAGTGTCCAGGAGCCTGCGGGTATTTGCAAGTATTGATCTACTCCAAAAACCAATTTTCCCCTATGCTCCTTGCTTTGGTCCAAAATGAAGCTATTACCCAATACCTGTTGTGGCTGAATCTCCAGTGTGGATTCATTATTGGAATCGAATGAATCTTCCTGATATCCCTCCGTACTGGCTGTGAACGCATACTCACCTGTCTCCAGTATTTTCACACTAAACTGCATTTGAGCTAAATCATTTTTAGCCAATGAGCCTATAGTCCATTTGCTAAAATCATCCGAAAGACTCCCTTCGGTGTTGGACGTCTCAAGTATAGAAAACCCTGTCCCTATGCTCATACCCACTTCAAGCTCTGTGGCATCACTGGGGCCTGAGTTTGACACTTCAAGAGATATCGTCAGTGTATCTCCTAGAAAGATCTCTGATGCCTGACTGGACCATTGCACGCCCAAATCGGCTGGCAAGGCCTGGCAACTCAAAGTGATTTCTGGTACTTCCTGCTGGGTATTGAGGAATAAATTCAAGCCTGCTACTGTGCAAATGGCATCTTCCAACAGATGCTCTCGTCCCCATAAATAAGGATTTTCTGGAGCGAATTCACGGATCAACGAGGCTGAAGCTACGACAAACTTTGATGAGGGAATACTGACAGTTTTGACGATTTCAATAGCTTCGCATGGTGCCAGTGTTACATACTCAGCGCAGATAGTTTCGCCGAAACGCTGACTTCCGCCTGATCCATCATCAGCGTGAATATTATACTCAAGAGTTCTATTGTCACTGTCGCTATAATTTTCAAAACGATAGGTGATCCTGTAGGTGTCACCCACATCATCGATGGTCAGTTCCATCAAATATGAGCTTGTCAGTCGCTTGCGGTGATTGGAGGATATGCTATTGAGCACATCCGGATAGATGTAGTAAAGGAATTTTTTGTCTCCATAAACATCGTAGTACCCCCTTTGCTTAATGTCATCTCCCACTTGGGCACCCAAATCATTATCCTGGACTGTAAAAAGCATGTAGCCGATCATATTGCCCAACTCGGCCGATTTGACAAACATGAGTTGAAGATTGGCTCCTCCTTCCGGGTTGGTATAGTTGGCTGCAGCGACAGCACTGGAACTGGCAGATTTATCAAAGGAAGGCCCTGTTTCCCCAATAAACCACCCCCGAGTTTCATTGACACTCAACGCACGACGATTCACGATTCGGTCGTAGTACCGGTTTTTGGTTATCAAAGCATCTGATGAGATATACAGATTGAAACCGAGCATGTCAAAGTTTTCGAAAACATTACCCTTCACCTGATCCAGTGATTCTATCCCCTGGTAGATATCATCCTCATCATCCTTAGCATCTCCCGTATGCGCCACCAACTTGCCCGGAGCATAGCGATTGTGCAAGGAATCAGCCACGGCATTCATGAAATCTTCTATGCCCTGAAGGCCAATGGCATCTCTCCATTCGTCATATTTAGACGAGACGTTTAGCTCATGATAGATTAAATACCCCATTAGATATTTACTGCCTTCAGTGAGGTCATCAACCTGCTGAACCAAACTGGCGACACTTTCGGGATTGGTCGGATCATTAATGGCTCTATCGAATGCAGCTTCGCTATTTTCTGGCAGATCCGATGAGATCGGTGACTGAGGGTCAGCCGGAGACAACTGCACCATGTAATACATCGCGCTCTTAGGGTCTCCTTCATCCGGATTTTCTACATTCCACTCTTCTATCCACCTGATGAGGTTATGGAAGTTGGCAGAACCATCCCAATCACTGTCATTGGGACTGCCATATATGCGTATAGTGTTGACTCCAATTTCATGCAGTTCAGTCAGTACCTGTTTGACATCCTGCTCAGCTGCCTCATCTCGCTGATAAGTAAACACTGTCTTTTTTGCCCATGATTGACCTTTGAGAAAGCAGGGAACACCATCACGATATAAAGTATCTGCAGTGGTCCTCCACTCAAACGCCTGAGCATGGGCTGTCGATCCGCAAACAAGAAGTATGCAGGTAAGGACAACTAAAAGAATCGAGTATTTATGGTCATTCATGAATATTGAGGTTTGGTTGACTCCAGGGCCAATGACCCTGGAGCCGTCAGATGATTTACTGGTTGAGTATTATTTTCTTTCGAATGGTCTGACTATCCTTTCCGAAGACTTCAAGCAGATAAATGCCGTTTTCCACACTTCGCAGATCCGCGCTATTTCTAATCACAGCGGCTGAAAACACTTCTTTTCCTGACAAGTCCATTAGTCTAAAATGTGTCAGCTGCCCCTCGGGAACATCGAAGTAGAGAAACCCAGATGATGGATTGGGATAAACCTGCCAATCGAGGTTTTGAACTGAGAGATTTTTGGAGTCATGAGCCACTCTGGAGCCTCCACCAACAGTACCAGAAATGACCAGCTGAGGAGTATTGGATGAAGCCTCTTTACTGTTTAATACTACCTGAGTATTGGATGCTCCGGCATCATAAAAAGCAACACTAACTACTTCGTCATTAGCGAGTTCATTTTGGACGTAGGTAGTAATGTCCCACTCATAATACTGGCCACTACTACTAAAACTCACAGCTCCTAAAGTCGATCCAAAACCTGGGGCATTGTTCCAATTAATCGCATTCTCGGTCCAGCTATCGCCCGTTTGGTAAGCGGTAATATCTATGGAACCAGCCGTAGAAGCATACACTCTAACCACAGCGCTACTGACCGAAGAGAGTCCTTCATTGCTAAGATCGAAAGACAGGTATGACTTCCTGAAATAATCACTTGAACTGCCTTGTTTGATCACTAATTGTGAATCGGAACCATAATTAGAACTGGCATAACTGCCACCTCTGACATATGCATCGTCCGTCGGGCTAAGTGTGATGGTGGTGCTGCTACTTCCGGTACTGACTGATACATTATCAATCATGGATGAACACAGCGTTCCGTCATTATGTGAAGTAGTGGCTAATCCTACATACACATCAGAACCCATGGTAATACTGGTCGAACCATGGGCTGTCCAGTTGTTACCATCAGACGAATAGGAACTGGTAAATGTATTTCCACTTCTTTCCATTCGTACCCAGTAAGGTGCCGTAATGGATGAGACCGTAGTGTGCGCGCTTGATCCATTGGTGTTTGTTCTGCGTTGAAATGAAGTCCCCCGACTTGGTGTGATCACACTCATGGCATGCTTAGAACCGGAGGTCAAACTCTCACGAATCATTACACCAGCTTTTGCCCATGCGTTTGTGTTTTCAATGGAAACCACCCGTGCAGTGATTGTCACATCTCCTGATACCTCCTGATACACATACCTGAATTCATCTGCTGTGTTCCATATATCAGCACCTGAGCCTTCAATATCGAAGCTGCCGCTGGAATAATCAGCCGAGCCTGCCGCAGCTACGTTTCCAATGTCAGAAGAATCCCAGGGCGATGGAAGATTGCTCTGAGGTCTATCAGGGGTGTTGCTCGTGTTTATATTTAGTCCTGCCACAGTACCGATCGCATCTGCAAGTAGGTGATCGCGACCGTAAGAATAACTATTAGATGGCGTGAGGTCGTCTATGACAAGTGCCTCCACGGCAAACAAATCATTTGTACCCGGCTTGCTCACCGTTTTCACCACACTGGTAGACTGACCACCAGAAAGGGATACATAAGCTTCATCATGTAAACTGCTAAACCTTTGATTGGAAGAGCCATCATCTCCATATATAGACCAAAAGAAGTCCATTCCGGAAGTGGTCTTGTTTTCAAAATCAAAAGTTATGGTATAGTCATTCGCATTTTCAACAATGGTAATTCCTACTGCATGATCATCGGTATAATGATACCTCTCGTTTGTAGAAATTTCATTGACCACATCAGGGTAAGCGTAGTACAGCATTTTTTGGTCCCCGTATACATCGAAGTAACCACGCTGTTTCATATTGTCACTAATAGGGTCTCCCAGATCATTGTCCTGTACAGTGAAAAGCATAAAGCCAATGAGGTTTCCAAGCTCTTCAGATTTCTGCCACATGATCTGCAAGTTTGCAAGACCTTGAGATTGGGTGTAGTTGACTGCCGGGATAGTGGTAGGAGCCGCAACATCACTTGAAGCACCAGTTTCGCCGATATACCAACCCCGATTGCTATTGACACTAAAACCCCTACGCTGAGGAATACGATCATAGTAGCTTCCCTCATTGAGCATTTCCTTTGTGGATATGTAAAGGTTGAAGCCGATAATGTCAAAATTTTCAAAAACATTACCAGGGCTGCTATCGAGGTTTTCAATTTGCTCGTAAATATCTGCCGTTGGCTGCTTTGCATCTCCAGTATGGGTGACCAGTTTGCCTGAGGCGTAAGTGTTATGTATGGCATCTGCCACATCATTCATGAAGTCCTCAATTCCTGATGCACCTACTGTGTTGTACCAATCAATGTATTTGTTGGAGCCGTTTAGCTCGTGATAGATCATATAGCCCAACAGATAATCACTGCCTCCGGTGATGTTGTCTACGGTCTGAATGAGGCTGGCAACACTGCCGGGGTGACTCGTATCGTGTATTGCCCTATTGAAAGAAGCGCTGCTATTTTCAGGCAGGTCATCGGAAATAAGGGACTGAGGGTCCTCCGGGTTGATCTGAACAAAATAATACATGGCGTTGTTAGGGTCACCGCCATCAGGGTTTGCCACATTCCATTCTTCGATCCACTTGATGAGGTTTGCGAAATTGGACGAACCACTCCAATCACTGTCATCCGGACTGCCATAAATTCTTAGTGTATTTACGCCAATGGCGTTAAGTGCTGATAATTTTGCTTTTAAGTCTGTTTCACACGAGGTGCCAAGCCCATATGTTATAGGCGTTTCTTTTGCCCAGGACTGTCCTCTCATATAAAATGGCGAACCATCACGGTAAATGCCGGAGGAGTTAACGCTCCAGTTGAAGGGCTGGGACCATACACATACCGAATACAGCATGGTAAAGATGAAAAGTAACTTATTCTTCATTATTGTATAGGTTTGGTTTCGATTCCATTTGTTCCGATTTTACCAGTAGACTATCGAAATACTGCTGAGCCCATCCATGACTACCATCTGGTCGGATTAGCCAGTTTCCGCGCAATTCTTCTGCTGACAGCACTCGGCTTTGATCTTTTGGGTCTTCTTTTGTATCGTTCGAATACAATTCCCAATAAATGACGTAAGGAATATTCTGAGCGAGGTAGACGCCCATAATAAGATCGCAGAACTCCGTCACGGATTCTTTGGTGCAGCCATCCACATTTTCATGCTGATTGATCTCACCTATGAAAACGACCTTCTCACCTTTCATGTAGTCAGTGGGGTTCATATGCTGACGTATGTATTCAATACCCCGGTACATCTTCACTCCATCGGGGGACTTGCCGTCGTATGCTGACCAGGATACCATGTCCACTTTCACCTGAGGCAGTACATCCGTGGTAATAGTTGGCATCCCGTCTATAACACCATCGAACACCTTATTGACCTCTATGGCGTTGTAAACCTTGCATTTCGAGGTAGGGGAATCTCGCCTTGCCTGATCAACACCGGCTTGTCTTGCCTTGACCCATGAAATCATATTGGCCACACGAATAGGAGCATCATCGGGAATGTTTTCTTTACTCCATCCACTCACCTTACTTGTACCTCCTCGCATTGCCCAGTCACCTTCCCAATTTGACAGAATAAATGTGATTTCCCTGTCTTGGTACGTTTCTAAAAGGTACTTCGTGAGCGAGTAGAATTCGGCTTGTACTTGTTTAAGTCTGGCTTGTTGTTCTTCAATCGATGCGGGATGCAACCCTTCCTTGATGTTTAGTGTGAAAACACTGAAATCCATATCAAAAACCTCCCTGTAATACGGGTGTCTGGCCAATTCTTCGAGGGTCATTGACCTTGTCAACCCCCAGTCGGAATTGTACTTATATCCTCTTTGGTTTCCATTGTCCTTGTAGAACCAAAGCTTAAGAACACCATAGCCGAGTTCTTTGACTTTCCTGGCTCCCTCGATGATAAAGGGTTCATCGGTGAGATAATATTGACCGTTCATATGAGTAGCTCCCAGGCGCCCCTTTATATCCTCCGGGACACCAGAACGCGAAGGTCTATGCCTTTCTATAATCTGACTGACTTCAGGGTCGGAAAGATTGCTCTGGGCGGTGGTTAGCACAGGAAACAGGAAAATCAGATATCTAACTAAGGCTTTCATAATCAGGGCTTATTCAGATGGTGGATAGCATAAAAGAATCTTGCTGGTGGTAGCCGCCTTAAACCTTACCTCCTCGATCGCCGCAGGAAAGAAAATTTCATCTCCTTGTGTATAACTCACCTCGTTACCATTGCAGGAAATGATTCCTTCTCCCTCATACACTACTCCTACAAAGAAGCTATCCGGTGTATCTAATTTGAAGGTGCCTGTTAAGTCCAGTTCTTTAAGGCCAAAACAAGAAGTATGAACCTCATTGAAGATCGATTTGAAGCTAAACTGGTCTGAAGATTGGAGCACCTGAGGTGTGACCATCCATTGCTTACGCGCCTCCTCGGCAGAGTAAGTCTCATAATGAAAACACTTGAGCATGTTTTCAACTCCTACACCCTGATGAATCAATTCATCCTCAATGGAAAGCCCACCTGGCGTGATTCGCTCTACCCTCATGGTGTAATCTGTGGGCTCCTGAACCTCCAATAGAAAACAACCGCTACCAATGGCATGAGGTACTCCTCCATAGATCATAAAAGCTTCTCCCGGCTTCACTTCGAACTTATGCAGGCAATCAAGCATCCCTTCAGTATCTTGTTCTCTAAAAAGCTTTTCCCAAAGTTGAGGAGTGACATGCTGCTTGAAGCCCATGTATATGGCGCTCGGCTCTCCGTTGACCTGCCTCCCTCCCAAAATGTACCAGGACTCAGTTTTGCCAAAATCTGAATTCAAGTACTCCTTAGCAAATTCCTTATCAGGATGCACCTGAATGGTGAGGCGCTCATTGGAATCAAGCATTTTGATCAGTACTCCTGTAGTGCCATATTTATTTGCCAGAAAGTCCCCCAGGAAGCGTGAAGGATTTGATGCTATAAGTTCCTTCAATGAAATTTTGCCTTGAGGCGTTACCAATAGGGAAAGTCCTTCATCGGCCGGTCTTCCCTTGCCACGTGCGGTGATGGTAGACATGATCCATTCCTCAGGCTCATTGGTGTCCAGTTCTGATTCGCTCCGCTTCCACCGGTCGATCAAAGCCCCTCCCTGATAGGTTCGCCAGACGCGGTTTGACAATTGCTTTAAAGGTGTATATGCTAATTTTTCTATTTCGTTATTCATACTTTATTGACTAGTTGATGAGCTGCCAAACGCCATTCAACCCCATGATTGAGGTGAAGATTGAAAAGAGGAAAATGACAACAAGGAAAATGTTTGTAAGCACAGAATTTGAATACTCCTTCATGAGATCCTTTCTATTGCCGAGGTAAATGATACAGCCCACGGTAAATGGCAATATGATTGAATTGAATGCCTGCGAAACGATCATCACGAATACAGGTGGTGCATCGAAAATGGGTACAATTAACCCCAACAATGAGATAGTGAAGACAATGATCCGGTATTTGGGCAAGGTCATATCTCTGCCTGTCTCGTTGTAATCGCACAGAAGCCAGGGCAACATCAACACGTTTGGAAACTGTGACGAAACTCCGGCAGCTATGAGACCAAACGCGAAAATGCTCATGGCCAGCTGACCAGCGAGTGGTTCCAGTAAGGTGATCATCTGCGATGCACTCTCAAGGTCTACTCCTGCCACATGAAGTGTACCGGCAGCTGCTGCCATGATGGATGCACTAATCACGAACATAAGTGTAACCGAGACGATCGCATCTTTTGTCTGATCTTTAAGGTTATGGATCGTCCAACCAGCTTCTTTCATGAGCGTAGTTCGGATGATGAACAAGCCGGAAAATACCGTGGTACCGACCAACGAGGCTATGACTAAAAACGAGCCTTTATCCGCACCTGTAGCACTAGCCGGAATATTAGGAATAAGACCTTTCAGTATATCCGATGGGTCTGGCATCAGTATGAAGAAGTTCAGAATGAAACAAGCCGACATAATTGCCACAATCACCGCTAAGGCTCTTTCAAAAAACTGAGTTTTTCCTTTCCAGAAAATGATATACACGAGCAAGATGAAAAACCCAGCAAAATAGACCGGATGTATCCCCTGGCTCCAAATAGCCTTGGACCAGACATGACAGATATCAGCAACAATGCCCATCACCCCAATAACACTACCCATGACACCCGCCGACAAGGCCACAATAAAAAATATGCCGATACCCGGGTGAATGTGTCTTTTAAAAGCCTGTAAAGCGGTCATCCCTGTTACCAGAGTGAAACGGCTATACAGATTTATCATGAAGAAGGTGGTAAGGCACGAAGCAACAATGGTCCAAAGCAAGGACATACCGTATGATGCCCCCGCTTTGGCCATGGCAGTAACACTCCCGGTACCGATATTAAACCCTAACAAAAAAATGCCGGGTAAAAAGAGTGCTAATGCACTGGAAAACTTTCTTTTGATGTTGTTATTCATATTCAACAGTTCATAGACTTACCTCCACAATGAGGAGGTGGGTCCGCTATAATTCAGTGCTTGTAGTGATGGTATTCCAGCCTTCCAGGTAGAGTACTGGTGTTTTCCCTTTGAGTTGGCTGTTATCCACTCGCATGGTGATCACTCTTTTTTCACCAGGCATCAGCGAAACATAATCGTCATCAAAAAACACTGGTAAAATGCTTTCGCCTGTGGCTTTATCCTTGAGCTTGATTTTGTTTAGTAATGACCAGTGATTGCTTGTGTTCTTCAACTCAAGTGAAATAATCCTGATGTTCTCTTCATTTTTCGGATTGACCTTGAGCTTCACCTCTGAATCAGGAAGGTCATTAAGGTCTAGACAATGGCCACTTTCATTTTCTATCCAATAAAAATTGGAGGCCAGTACCTTTTTACCCTGAAGCATCTCCAGCTTCATGAAGTGCACCTTTTCCCGATAAGGATCTGCCATGTCAAATGCTGTCAGCGCTGAGGTAGGGTCCACGTCCATCGACTTGCTATTACTCCAAACCTCCTGACCTTTTGCACTATAAATTTTAGCATTCACCTGGATTCCTCTCAGTGGATTATTTGTGTTGTTCGCCACTCTTATTTGCGCTTGATCCTTGTCCCAAAAGACATGAATAGGGGAGGTGGCTTTCTTGACCGCAAAATATGACGCGGTGTACTCAAAGTAGTGGTCATAAAGCTGGCATATAAGAGATGGCCATGCAGATTGACTCATCCAAAGCAGCATACCGCTACCCTGATTACTCTGCAGGCATTCGAACATGGCTTTGCCAGATTCATAATTCCAAAGTTGTGCCCTTCGGCTGTAGTCTTCCATGCTCTGAGGCTTGCCAAATCGCTCAGTGATGGTTTCGGTAAATTTCTCAGAACGACCGGTTTGATAATTGTGCTTTGCCCACGTATCACTTACTGGCCACAAGTCTTCCGGTTTCATCATGCGTCTCATACTTTCCGGCTCTGGAAAAGCAATGATTCCCTGTTCACTATGTAGGGTGTACCCCCTTTTTCTGAAATAATAATCTACCTCCCGCACATCATAAGGGCCAAAACCACTCACTGTGCCTGCCGCTGAATGAGGAACATAATACCTTGTACCATCAAGTTTTTCCACTTCGGACTGCATTGCCAAATCCAGATTAATAGGAGGAAGTCCTTCATTTCGACCACAGTAGAATGCAAGGGATGGGTGTCTTCGAACCCATTTTATTTTATCTCGCACATTGGACATAAAGAGGTCAAAGTCTCTGGGATCCGGCCCATTTTTGGGGTTAGCCAGCCAAAAGTCATCGAATATTAGCACCCCATGTCTGTCACAAGCGTCATAGAATTCTTCATGATTGGTCATGCCAATCCAATTTCTAATCATGTTGAAATTAGCTTCACGATGAAGTCTAAGTCGCAAATCATAACCAGCACTATCTACGCGCATAAGTGCTTCAGGAAGCCCCCAGTTACCACCTTTGAGCAAAACCCGCACGCCATTGCAATACACAAACAATACATCTTCCACTACTTTGTAGTCGAGCTGTCTTACTCCAAAGGAAAAGCGTTCTTGATCCGAGACTTTATAGTCGGTCTCAAACTTCACCTCGGCCTCATATAGTTCAGGGTTTCCATAGCCATTTGGCCACCACAATCGTGGGTTTTCAACCAACAACTCAGGAGCAGCACCCTTATCTAATGTTATATCTCTAACCTCGTTAGGTTCAAGATCAATGGGTACGGAGATATTTCTATTTCCGAAAGCAATAGAGAGTTTTCCTGAAAGCTTTTCATCACTATGGTTTTTAAGAGTGGTACGGAAAGTAAGCTCAGCGCGAGAAGTATCGGGAAGGTTTAGCCTGGACGAGAACCACGAATCTTCTATACTCACCTGTTTACGTACCCGGAGATTCACATTGTTCCAGATTCCATTATTTCTACCCGGAATAATCGGAAGCCAATTCCAACCTGCAGAAGCTAAGCTTGTGGGTCCGTCCAGACCAAGCATATCGCCATTAGTTGTAGGATCTCCGAGTTCTTTTTGAATAACCTTAAACTCTCCAGACACCCAGTTTTCGTTGTGAATGACCAGGACGGCTAATGCATTGGGCTCGTCAAAATTGATCAGGTCAGTCACTTCGAACTCACCTCTATGAAATCCACCATCAATCTTTCCCAGATATTTTCCATTGAAGTAAACCTTTGACTTCCAGTTGATGCCAGAGAAATCCAGAAACAGTCGATTGCCTTTCAGATTAGCATCAAAATCGAGTGTCTTGCGATACCAAAAATTGTTACCTGAAAAGAACCCATCAGAGATCTGATGGACATCATCACCATAAAGAGGGTCTGGCAATGCCCCGAACTGATAGTAGTCATTTAGGATCGTACCCGGAACACTAGCTGGAATCCAGTTTGTATCATTATATTTTGCGGATGCAATTTGATCCGGCTCATTTTTTATCAAACTAGCATTTTGAACTCTCCATAAATTGTCATTCAGTGAGGTTTGCTGTCTTGATAATTTTACGGTTCGAGCAGGTAAAAACCTACTTTTCCCCTCTCCAAACACCTCTATTTCATTGATTATGCAACCTCTGAATGGATCTTTAAAATCCTCAACCATCAACTTCAAAGCAGATACCTGTACGTTATCAAGTGTGATGGTTTCCCTGCCCCCAACTCCCTGACTGCTCTGATGAAGCGTTTCCCACTCATTGTGCTTATTTAAACCACTTATGGAATAGGTTTTTGCATGGTTTACACCCCAATGGATCACCAGCTCCTGGAGTTTGTCTGTCGCATTCATCTCCATTTGGAGCCACTGTGGTTGGGTAGGGTTCTTTCTATCCCAAAAACTTTCCCAATATGTGTCCATGCTCCCATCTACCACCAGGTGTCCACATTGATTTGCATCATAAGCTGAAGAATGCCTCACCAACCGGTATTCAGACAGGTTGATTTTTTGACATACTGAAGGTAAGACACTGGACAAGAAGCATGTCAGCAACGCTGATCTTAGTATTGAATTGAATGTCATTTGATATAACTTTTATTATCTGTTCTAAGTAATTTGGGACATAGTTGTCCTGGTCCACTTTCGTGGAATTCTTGCAATCGCCACAGCATTAAACCTTTGCTGTATCAATTTTCAGTTTTAATATTAGTAGTCTGGGTTCTGTCTGAAGTTCTGATTTTGATTGTTCGAATCAATGAATTTTTGTGGAATTGGAAGCAGCAAATCCCGCTGCGTCACATTACTCCCAGCTATTTCGTTATGTGCCTGAATTCTCTCAAGGAATTTGCCATTTCTAATCAATGCATATCGTCTATGTTCTTCAGCAAACAACTCCCTTGCCCGCTCATCCAGTATAAAATCTATGGTTACATCAGACGATGAAACTGACGATGCATTGGCTCTTGCTCTCAACTCTGTCAAAACCTGTGCAGCCTCATTGAGATCACCCAAACGAAAATGGGCTTCCGCTAAAAGTAAATAGGTTTCTGCTAATCGCAAGTAGGTGATATCATTGTACTGCCTTGCATTGGTGACCAAATCTGGTGCGGCTGATTCCCACTTACGAGTACCGGGCCAGTAAGAGTTTAGGGTCGTTTCCGAGCCAGAATGGTCAGGAAGAAAAAGCGTGTCTCCTGGAGTCTTATCATCTGGAATCTTATCTGGATTTAACGCATGGTTGTTTTGATATATGTAGAAGTACTTCCACGCATATTCTGAGCCACGGTCATCAGCATCTTCATACAGTTCATTCAGCATGAAACTAGTAGCAGCGTATCTGCCTAACCCACGTCCGCCACGTTCTTCGGTGATACCCAGCACATTGGACCCATTGACCTTTACATCATGATACCTGTTGGTGAAGTGTCTTCTTAAAGAAAGATCACCCTCTCCGCCGATGAGGCCATAACCCGCCTGCAATACCCACATAGCTTCAGTATTGTCAGCACTATTGGGGTTGTCTCCTATGAACAAGTCTGTAAACGGCGTACCATCCTGGCCTTCTTCCTGACCAAATCGACTCATAACAAGACTAAACGGACCATCCGAAATAACCTCTTGAGCAACATCCCGAGCCTCTTTATATTGCCCCTTTATGAGGTAAAGTTCAGCAAGGTAATGCTGCGCTACTCCCTTTACCAGTTTTCCACTCATATCGGAGGCCTGCGGCAAATGCTCTGCAGCAAACAGCAGGTCTTCTTCCATGACCAAATACACATCATCTACGGCTGAACGCTCCCAGTCACGTCGGATATTCTCTGTAGTGGATTCTTCCAAATGAAGCGGAACATCACCCCACAAATAGGTGAGGTGTCTGTATGCCCAGGCCCTAAAGAACCTGGCCTCACCTACTATGCGATCCCTTACAGCAGCTGGATCATCTGACTGCCAATTAATATCAGAATTTTCTGCACGGCTAATGATCGCATTGGATGCACTCACCACTCCGTATAGCCATTCCCACAATGCGGTAATATGGTCATTTGCAGGATTAATGAGGTTACCGTAGGTATTGAAATCCTGAAAGTCTCCTGCAAAATGATTGATGTATATAACATCCGTACCCACCATCATACTGGTAAATAAAGGTTTGTCGGTATTTCCAATAAGTTGACCCGACTTTTCTCGTCTTACCTCGGCGTAAATACCACTCAAGGCTGCCTCAAAACCACTTGCATCAACCATCAATGTTGGTGCTGTAGCTATGTTGGCAGGCTTTTCCTCCAAAAATTCGTCTGAGCAGGAAATAAGGGCCAATGAAAGTGCTGTGAATTGAAATATTTGAATAATCTTTTTCATGTCAAAATCTTTTAAAGTCCCACATTTAAACCAAGAATAAACTCCTTTTGGAGTGGTATTTCATCCTGACTGCTCAGTTCGGGATCCAGCCCCGGATATTTTGTGAAGGTCAACAGGTTCCGGGTGTTGACATAAATTTTAAGGGTAGAGAGGCCAAGCTTGGCAAGTACACTTGACGGAACATCATAAGCCAATGTGATGTCTTTCACTCTGATAAAATCGGCACTTACGTAATTATAAACTCCATATGGATTCACTCCAGGATAGTTATTTATTCCTTCTATCGAAATCCTATTGGCAGGAAACTTATTTGATGGATTGTCTGAAGACCAATAGTCACGCTTTATAGTATTTCTGCGTACTCCAGTGTAAACATTAGGCTCCACATCAAAAATCCGTGTGACACCATGCACTCCATGCATAAAGACACTCAGCGAGAAGTTTCCATAAGAAAAATTATTATTCATCCCCCAGATTACTTTTGGGTCACGCTGACCTTGAAAGGTTCTGTCTTCATCCACATCTATTTTACCATTTGGTCCACCGTTTGGCCCCCCACCAATATCTGCTACTTTCACATCTCCTGGGTAAGCATCTGGCTGAGCTGAACTCAAAAAATCATCTCCTTCCTGCCAAATACCTTCAAACTTTAACCCGTAGTTCTGAGTAATAGGTCTTCCAATGAAAAGCTTACTGGAAACATCATCGATACCTCCTGGAAGATCCATAATCTCGTTGATGTTGTAAGAGGTATTGAAATCGGTTGTCCAAGTAAAAGCACCTTTGTTCACATTATAACTGCTTACTGAAAACTCAAACCCGGTATTTCTTACTTCTGCGGCATTGGCCGTAATTTCCGTTGGTCCGTAAATCGATGGAATTTGCAGTGGGAACAATAGGTCGCTAATATTTGCTCTATAGAAATCCAAATTGGCCTGCACCCGGTCTTTAAAAAGGCCAAAATCTACGCCGATATTGAGCGCTGTGTTTGTTTCCCAGCCTAAATCCGGAGCTCCTAAGGTGGTAGGGAAAAAGCCAGCACTTGTTGACTCCCCAAAAACATAGTTTCTCTCCCCATATTTTGAGAGTGTTTCGTATGCGGGCACTGCCTGATTTCCACTTTTTCCGTACGAAACTCTCAGCTTAAGGCTGCTCATTACAGACTCAAGTGGCACAAAAAATGTCTCATTATGAACATTCCATGCGATCGCTGCTGATGGAAAGAATCCGTATTTGGTATTTTCTCCAAATGCTGAATATCCATCTCTTCTACCTGTTAAGGTTAGAAGATATTTTCCATCATAACCATAGTTGATTCTTGCCATGGATGATAAAATCACACTTTCTGAAACAGCATATGAAGGAGTGATCACAGTACCTTGCGAGGCTTGATAATATGACAAAAGGTCACTGGTAAAACCCATAGACTGGAGTCTTCTGTCCTCAAATTTTTGTTGTTGGAAGCTATAAAGCCCGGTAAACTTTAGTGTGTGTTTATTAAAGTTCCTATCATAGTTGATAATGTTTTCAACAGTATAGTTTTCACCAACTCTATTTCTTACATCAGCTTCGCCTCCATTTGTCGTACCCCGAGAGGTGTTTCTTCCAAAATAGGTTCCTTGTTCCCAGCTGTAGTACTCGACACCTGTATTCAGTCGATAAGAGAAGCCAGGGATGAAGGGTAGTTTTACATCCAAGAAGTTGTTGGTAAAAACCTTATTGGTGACATCATCATCCAGAGCCAATGTCTGTGTCAATGGGTTGTAAAAGAAGGGGTCTTCTTGCCACGGGAAAATGGTGTAGCTACGATCCTCATTGAATGCTTTGATCAACGGGTTCATGGTATATGCTCCATGCTCTCCGCTAAACTGAGCCGATCTTCCACTTCTATCAGAAAGACTTAATTGGGTACTGGTACCAAAGCTGAGCCAATCGGTTATGTTTTGATCAAGGTTGACCCGTAAAGAATACCTTTTAAACTCATCGTTGATTGCGATCCCTTTGACATCAAGATAGGTGCCGCTCACAAAATATTTGGTATCTGCTGTTCCGCCTGATATGGATATTGTATGCTGTTGCTTTACCCCAGTTTGAGTAGCCAGGTCAATCCAATCCACTCCTCCTGTAGCATTTAAAACTTCTAATTCCGTTTCTGTAAGCGTGCCTGGCTCACGCTCTTCCTTAAAAGAAGCAAACTGTTCTCCTGTTAATGGTTTGAGGTAATTATCAATCTCCGTAATACCATAGAAACCGCTATAATTAATAGAAGCTTTTCCGGTATTCCCTCTTTTGGTCTGAATCAAAATTACTCCGTTGGATCCTCGGGTTCCATATATAGCCACTGAAGAGGCGTCTTTTAACACGGTAATGGATTTGATATCCGAGGGGTTAATGTCTGAAATATCTCCGGAATAAGGTATTCCATCCAAAACGATAAAAGGTTTGTTATCACCATTTATGGAATTCCGCCCTCTGATAGTAATTTCAACGTCACCGCCCTCTGCTCCTGCTGAGTTTTGATCGATTAGAATTCCTGGTACTGCAGAGCGCAGGGCCTGGGTAAAATTCACATTTGGCACGAGGTTTAAACGCTCCTCTCCAACTGAAGCAACTGAACCTGTCAAATCTGATTTTCTTTGTGTACCATATCCCACCACTACCACTTCTTCGAGGCTGGAAATATCCGGCTCGAGTGCAATGGTGTAAGTAGTGTTAAGTTCCACGGTTAGCTCTTTGGCTAAGTACCCAACAAAAGTTACTATGAGTACATCTCCCTGTGAAACAGTCAATTCGAAAGTTCCTTCCAAATCCGTAACAGTACCTGATGTAGAGCCTTTTATCATAATGGTAGCCCCCGGCAATGGTTCGCCGGATTCATCGAATACTACACCTGAAATGGTCCCTTCCTGCTCTATAATCTCTGTTACGGCTTTGGTATCACCAAGCTCCTTTTTTAGTATGTAGATATTGTTGTTACGCCTTCTAAAAGCTAAGTCTGTTTGTCTGGAAATGCTGGTGAGTAGGTCTCCTAAAGTCTGCTTTTGTGATAGCCCTGTTAAAATGTAGGAAGATTCTAAAAAAGCGTCCATGTAGGCAAAATGAAAACCCGTAGCACCTTCAATCTCTTCCAAAACTTTTTCAAGTTGAACCGGTTCTTCAAAGCTGAACTGAACTTCAATATCATTTACACTCTTGTGCTGAGATTTTCCGTCCAGAGCAAAAGCCAAGGTATATACCGACATCTGTATAATTATGCCATATATGCATAATTTGGACATTATGATTAGTTTTTTATGTAATTTTGATTCCATAAAGTATCGTTTTTGGTAATGATTTATCGAAAACTGTAGCCCACAATTCCTGTCTAGTTTTCGCAGATGAAACAGGATTGTGGGTTTTCTTTTTTACTTAGGTGTCATTTCATAGGCTCATGAATTTTAGGACATAACCTTGTTAAGTTGAACATCATTTTTATCTACTTTAAAATTGAATTCAAACTCATAAGACAAGCCAATCAGTACCTCTTCCAGAGGTAGATTTTCAAACCTACCTGTAAACCTACCAGCTGAGCCAAATTCTCCATTTAGAGCTATTTTCACTCCATACCACCTTTCCAATTCTACGATAATATCGTCAAGCGAAGCGCTTTTGAAATATATGATCTTGTCTTTCCATCCGAATGACTGTAAGTAGTCCACTTCCCCTACATGCAAGTTATTTTTGGACAGGTTATGTGTTGCCATTTGGTTAGGAGAGAGGATCACTTGATCTCCTGAAGGGATGCTGTAAGCAACTCTCCCAGTCGCAACCGACACAAACACGGCACTATCCTCTGAGTAAGAACGAATGTTGAAAGAAGTACCTAATACACGAACCTGATCATCGCTTGTGTGTACCAGGAATGGTTTTTCAGGATTATGTTTCACATCAAAAAAGGCTTCTCCCTTGAGGGAAACATTCCTACTATCACCCTGAAACTGATCTGGGAATTGCAATTCACTACCGGCATTGAGAGTTACTACTGTTCCATCCGGCAAACGCGTAGTGATTTTCTGCCCAAAAGATGATTTTTTTATGATCATCTGAACGGCCGATACATCAGATGGTGATTGGTTACCTATTACTTGCTCATAACTCAGATAAAAAACAGTCGAAAGTACTGTCAACACACTTGCTGCAATAGCCAATTTATACGATGATATGAGAGTGTGTGTAGATCCCACTTTACTTTGCATTGCATCGTTCGTAATAGAATGTTGTCCCTTCAGGATAAGATCCAAGGTTTTGTTTCTATCATCTTCAGACAAATCATTAGCAACAGGAAACTTTAAGGATGCAATAATCTCACGTGCCTTCAAAACCGTGGATTCTTTATCTGGATGCAGGGCAATCCATCTGTTCCAGAATTTCGAGCCATTTTCATCTGGGGACAATACCCATAGCCTGAAATCTTCGTCAGTCAGAAAATCAGTTAAATTAAAATCGCTATAGTTTTTGTTCTTCATTCAGTTTTAACTCGATCTACTAATACAATGAGCAAAAACAGGCAAACGACACCAAAAAAAAATGAAAATGTTGAAATAATGTTAAATCTGTTAAAATAAAACACCAAATATTATCAAATTTTCATAAAAAGAAGATTTTTTTAATTAAAATCGAAATTCCCTTTGTAAAACAAATATCTAAAGGGTAATCACTAGAAATGTTCTTTACAGAAATGTAAAGGTCAACATGAAAAAGCTAGACGAATCAGCTTCCAGCGCCTGACGGAGAGAGTTCACCGCCTTATAAACAAGATTTCTGGCAACCTTAGCGTCACTATAACCCATAATCTGAGCAATTTGCTCATAGGAATGAAGCTCGTAATAAAAATGAAAAATAGCTTCGCGCTCTTTGGTGGTAAGGTTGCTTACTGCCTTTTGAAGCCTGGCCATTTGATATTCACTTAACTGCCTATTAATCAAATGCTCTTCATAAGATATGACAAAATCAAATGACTTAAACCCCTCATCAATATTCGTGTACTTAGTATTCTTTTGAAGAATTTTCAGAATTTTCAGCCTTAGTATTTTGAATAAATAGGGTTTGATTTTGTCTGTATCCGAAAGATTCTTTCGTCTGTCACGAAGCTCGACAAACATATCCTGAATACAATCTTGAATCAGATCCTTGTCTTTTGAAAACTTAAACCCATAGTTCACCAGGGCATCATAATACCCCTCATATATATAGATAAAGGCCGACTCACTACCACCCTTAAAGGCTTTCCAAACCTCCAAATCTGTAAACCGGACTTTATCTTCCCATTTTACAGACCGTGGTTGCAAACTCTTTACATGTTGTAGGTTTTGCCGTATCATTTCATACTACCAAAAGGTGAAGAGTAATTTCAAATTTATGAAAATAACCCTAATATCGATTATAAATTTTGCTTAATCGGAAATTTCAGAATGAATAGAATCCATATTTTGAGGGATTCATAATGACGCCCGGTTTAAACTCGCTTAGTGGTGAAGTAAACTAAACAGCATCAAATACCCCTTTTACAGTTAGGTCAGCATATGTGATTAAACTATCATAATCACTTGAAACATCATCCGTTAAAATAACGGTGT
The DNA here is from genome assembly GCA_039944535.1 of Cyclobacteriaceae bacterium. GTDB lineage: Bacteria > Bacteroidota > Bacteroidia > Cytophagales > Cyclobacteriaceae > JAMZMI01. The sequence goes on along the minus strand of JBDUYP010000001.1, from coordinate 665,156 downwards.
GAATTCTCAATGCTCCATAAAAAAAGAGTGACCCTGTGAGCCACTCTCTTTTAAGTTGAATTATTAGCTGGTCGAAACCCTAGTTCTTAACAAACCTTAAAACTTTGGTCTCTCCTTTTAGCTGGTAGTTGATCAGATAAACCCCGCCTGCCAGCGAAGACACATCCAACTCCATGGAGCCGCTTTGACTTCTCAACATATCTACTTTTACCGGTTTCCCCATGATGTCAAACATCTCAAATGTGAAATCATTCAACATGTGAGAAATAACAAGTCTTTCACTTGTAGGATTGGGGTAAACCTCAATTCGCGATTGAAGTTCAGAAGTAGAAAGGATGGTGCATTCCACAGCTATTTCCACTTTTTCAGGTGTAGCATAACCATTGGCATCCACGCCTTCGACATAGTAAAATTCGGAATAGGGTCCTTCTAACAACAGTACGCTCCCGGTAGCCTGAATCACATTATCATCAAGGTCGTACCATTTGTAATCAAGAGCGCCACTTGCAGTCAACGTGAGTTCGCCAGCTTCGACGTTACAGCTTTGATCCACTAAAACCGTAGCGTCATAAACTGTAAAGACCACTTCGATACCCACAGTCTGACTGGCCGACGCACCACTCTGATCTACTACTTTTAATATAGCTTCATAAGCCCCTACATCTTCATACTGAGGGTTACCCGTTAGCGTGAGTCCGTCAAGGGACGCCCATGAAGGAAAACTCTCAAAGCTGTAAGTAAGTACATCATCCACATCTACGTCAACAAAAGCCGATACAGGGAATGAATAGCTCCAATCGCTTTCCTGGAACACCTTAATTGTCGAGAGTTCAGTAGCAATTTCCGGTGCATCATTGACATTGATTACATCAAATGAAAGTGACACTGAGGCAGATCCTCCATTGCCATCATCAGCTACTGCTACCACCTCCCATGTCCCCACGTCGGCGTTCTGTGGCGTACCACTGATCACTGTACCACTGATCATAGCCCAGGCAGGGTAAACCGAAGAAGTTATAGTCAGGTTATCCCCTTCCTTATCCTCAAAAAATGTAGCCATATCCAAAGAAAAAGACACATCCTCATCTACGTCGGCCACCGTATTTACAATTACCTGAGGCTGGTCATTTACCGGCTGCACACTCACGGCAACATCGGCAATTACCTGAGCAACTCCATCAGTGAGTGTAAGCGTAATCGTAGCATCACCAGAAGCATCTGCCTCTGGCACGATAGACATGGAAAAACCATCTCCATCCGCAATCACAGAAACATTTTCACTTTTGATTAAGGTTGTGTTGCTAGAAGTAGCAGTAATGCTCAAGGCTGACAATTCAGAGTCGACATCAGCAACTTCTATAAACACTCCCTGAAGTGCGATATCCTCCTGCATCAACTGCTCTGCCGGAGCATTGATAGTAGGCGCATCATTCACCGCCGTTACATCTACAGTGAATTCCGTATAAACAGATTGCCCGCCTGAGGTTCCCACCAAATAGAGGTTTTCTGATCCGAAATAATCCCCCGGAGCTGTAATCGTAATCTCACCTGTATTTTCATCAATTTCTGCATTGATAAAGCCTCCTCCCAGCAAGTCATAAGTGAATGTAGCTGAGGCATTGTTTGCATCCTCAAAAACCTCAGAAGCATCTATTGTGGCTGTACCAAAGTCTTCACTGTAGGTCACCGTGCCCACCGGGTTGGCAACTGACAGGTCGGTGCTTTCCTGTGTGCTCACAAAAGAAATCTGTTGGGTAACAGAGAGTTCACCATCACTTGCCGTTACAGTCACATCTTCAACTCCCGAAAAGGTGTCGGCAGCTTCTACTGACATCACTGCGCCCGCAAAACTCAAGGCTATATCTGTATTTCCTGCGGCCGTGTAATTAAGGTCTGCGCCATCTTCCACATCATTGAAATATGCTTTCATATCTATGGTGTATGCTGGAAATCCTGCAATGATCTTTTGTGTTTTGAACGGCTTCAAAGACACAGGTGCATCGTTCACAGGGTTCACGGTAAGGGTAAATGTTTCAGCCTCGGATTTTGACGTTGCTGTGCCCAACCGATCATCTGCAAAGAGACTCACTTCGAAGATCCCGTTGACGTTGGCTCTTGGCTGCACGGTCACATTGTTTCCATCCAAAATCAGATCTACTTTACCAGGCTGATCTACAATGGCCGAATAATCGAATACAGGAAGTATGGCATCAGCGTCTGTGGCAGACAACACCAAAGTAATGCTGTTATCTTCATCTAAAGCCTGATCTGAAACTGTGGCTAAAACCGGAGCATCATTCACAGCTCTCACCCGAACATCAAAGCGATCAAAAGCCACATACTCTTCCGCCGTACCCGTTTCTGTTAAGATTACATTGACAGAAACCAAACCACTATAATCTTTGGCAGGCGCTATGGTGATTTGTCCATCGGCGTAAGTCACAGGAACGCTACTAGCTTCATTGGACTCGACCAAAATTTCAACTTCGCTATCCGGATCTGTAAAATTCAACGCCACAACAGCATCAACCTCTTCATCGGTCACGATATCAGGAATCCTGCTGATTTTTGGAGGATCATTAACATCTTTGATTTGAATTTTGGCCCAAGCCGTATCAAAGAGCTGTCTCTCCGGATGGTAAACTCTAAATTGGATAGAGTCCAGCCCTCCTACTTCTTTGGTGCCGGTATAGCTCATCTGCCATGTCATGGTGTTGGCATCAGATCCTTTCACGGCGACTTGTCCGAGGTAGCCACTGCCGGCTCCCTGGATCACTTCAACCTCTGAGCCCGTCAAGCTGAAATCACCCAGCTCCACTGCCACAAGATTGAGGTTGACCGTGCCATTTTCACGAACAGTCATATCGCTACCAAAAGCGAAGAACATCCCATCTTCCGAAGCATCCGTTCTGCCTCCTGCGCCATTATCAATGACCAATGTGGCGAAATCCGAATTTCCGTTTTCTGTAGTGATGAGCACTGTAACAAATACCCGATCACCCTCAAAAATGTATGGATGATCTGCTGCAGCCACGCTCAGATCAAGCGAAACTGACGTGCCATCCACATCCAAACCGACTGAAAGGTCTGTGCTCTTGTAAAGAGACTTAAAGTCCGGAGTGGCAGTAGAAAGATCATAGTAGTTGATCTCAATGCTATAACTGTCATTGACAACTGCATCTGTCCATTCTACGGTCAAAACTCCATCGTCACCGGATGCCGCGAAATAGCTGGTGTCAATCACATGAGGTTGATCACCCAAACTAAACTTGAACTTCATTTTGGCTGTAGCCGAAGAAAGCGAACCATTGACTTCATTGACCCTGAATGTCAGGCTATCTCTGTAAACCTTGTCAGGTATAAGTCCATCGGCAGGAGAGAAATCAAATTCGCTTTCTGTACCCGCAATGAGCTGCACACTTCCGTTAGATGGTTGATCTACGATTTCAAAAGCTATGGAATCTCCGTCGGGATCAAAACCTTCCAGCAAAATACTTTGATCAAGGTCAACTAAAAACTCGAGGCTCGGTACTACAGCCACGGGCGCGTTGTTTTCTCTGATTTCAAAAACCGGCGGCACAAACCCAACAGAACCCGACCAGATGGTAGTATCGCTACCCAAATAGGTGGCAATACTCGGCTGCCCGGCGGACATGAACGTGGTATAACTACCCGAAGAAGACCAGCGGCCCCCTATCGGATTGACGCTACGCTCCAGTGTGTCCTGAGCCACAGCCGAAGCTGCGACCAGCACCACAAGCGCACTTGCATTAAATATCTTTTTTAGGATATTCATTTGCTCAATTATTTGTTGTTGGCATTAGATGCTTCTCCTGCTTTTACACCCAGGAGTTTTTCTATTTGGTCCAATCTGATTTCGAGCTCTGCTGATGCATCGAGCTGTGCTTTGAGGTCTGAATTTTCCGATTCCAGGTCAGCAATTTTAGCGTTTAGCTCTTTTACTGCTTCTATCAACACTGCGGTCATTTGTGAGTAGTTCACCGCTTTGTAGCCGTCGTTTCGGGTATGTACGAATTCAGGGTATATTTCCTCCACTTCCTGAGCGATCACACCAATCTGGTTGCGCTGATCTTTGTTTTCATCTTTCCAGTTGTAAGAAACTCCTCTCATTTTCATCACATGGTCCAGCGTACCTTCGAGTGTTTCTATGTTGGTTTTGAAACGAGCATCTGACGTGAGTGCAACTCCCCCGGAGTAAACGGTACCTGAAGCATGGATGTCGCCAGTATTGCCGTCAAGGTTGATCGTATTTTCAGAAGTGTTGTTGGCAATATCCGTTTTTTCAAGACTTAGAGACCCCCACTCAAATGTTCCGTCTGTGTTCACTTCCATGGCGGCATTTCTATGATACCAGCCATTTCCATCAGAAGTACTACCAAAAAGCTGAAGTATAGGTAGCTGAGCATTCTCCCATCTTTTACCCGTTACTTCTACATTTGGCACATCATCAGTACCCCATAGCATCATCAATCCTGACTTACCGGTAGGGTCACTTCCGCTTTCGTCACGAGCCGAACCAAGTGCAGCCAGTCTGGTGCCTTCATTGTCGAGAAAATCAATTCCTGATCTTTTGTAGTTACCTGTGAATGCAGTGCCATTCGGGTCATTTCCGGTGATATAAAGATCCACCATGTAAGCTGCGTTGGTTGCATCTACGTTCTGACCGTACATACTGAAGTAGCTACGCTGATCCCCGTTTCCAGCAATAATTGCACTCTCAAATGCCTGCGTTTCGGTGTTGTATTTTGATAACTGAAGGCGTCCTCCTTCATTTCTGGATTCAAGTCTCACGTGCTGAGCGCGAGTAGAATCATACATATAAAGCGCTCCCTCATTACCATAGTTCATAGAACCCATGATCACGTTGGTGTCATCATTGTTGCCATTCAAAATCAATGAACCTGCGTCATTGGTTTCATAATAGTTCAACTCCACTTTGACCGCTCCTTCGTCATTACTAATCAAATAGTCTGATTGGTTAAGGTTTAAGTTTGAATTGCCTGTAAAACCATGTGAATCAAATCCAAACTCAGAACCATCTGTGCCTCTCAAAATAAGGTTTCCAACCTGAGTGCCATCCTCCCATTTTTGGACTTCCATACTAACCAGGTCAGGAAGGTAGCTTCCGGATGTATCATCAGTAGTGTCCTCAGGCGTTTCGTTATCGTCTACCCAGTCCTGAAACTGATCTCCTCTCAGGTGTAGAAAAGGCAACTTATTATCACCTTGAGAAAGTCCCATTACAACGTTGGTGTAAAATTGCTCATTGGCCCAGGAGTCAATGTAAAATCCACCACCGGTCATTCCAGTACCTGACACATAAGAGCCATCAGCTGCTATATCTGCTACCTGCGCAGATCCGGCAGCACTGCCATCTTCATTGACACTATTTTGAATCCAGTTATAAGTGAACTCATTTGACACAGAGGGGAAATAAAGCAATCCCCCACCACCTAAACGTCTGGACAATAAAGCTCCTGTTCTTTCTAAGGTATCTGCCATCTCGATTCTGCCCACTTTCAACTCGTCCATATCTCCAAGACCGTAGGAGTTGATTTCAAACTCACTTCCATCTGTACCTCTCAGTACCAGATTTCCTACCTCGGTTCCATCATCCCATTTTTGAGCTTCCATCCACACAAGGTCAGGGTACCCCATTTCTTCAAAGTCATCAGTAGAATCTTCCGGTGTACCATTGTCATTCGTAAAAGCCGTTTGTGTCTCTCCTCGCATCACGAGATATGGCAGATTGCTATTTTCCCAATCTTTTGGTCCCATTTGGATATTAGGATTCCAGCCCTTACCGTTTAACTGAAGCATACCTGCGCTATCCTGAAGCGTGAGGAAAGCTCCCATATTTCCAAGACCATCTTCAAGCCATAAACTCGGACGATTTTCATTCCAAAAGCCTGTTAAAATAGCTCCGGTAAATTCTCCTTCTTCAGTGCTACCAACCAACTGCGAAAATCCTCCGCCATTATTCGTTCCATACCAGCCTGAGGGGTATTGAGTGTTTTCGTCAATAAAATAAAGCTGATCGGGTCTGAGTATAGAATATCTACCGTCCGTATTGTTGGTCAGGTTAACTTCACCTCTGGCGAAACCACTCTCAAACTGATTAATGAAAGCTCTTACTCTTGGAGTACCTGAGCTGTCACCCAACTCCAGATATCCGTTGCTGTTTACCGGACCATCACTACTGATAAAGGCTCCCATAGAACCATTGGCACCACCGAACCAGGCACCACCAGCGCCAGTATATTCTTCGGTTACAGTTCCCTGATCGTCTGTTGACCTATTGTATTTGTTGGCAAACATGGTAACTCGTGAACCTCCATACTCATTGCTTAGTCTAAAAATCCCATCATTGCCTGTTTCTCCCTCACTTGCGAGCATCACGCTTCTGTTGCCGTTTTCACCTGGCATATCCAGCGGCAGTTGGATCTCAGGTTTTACAGAAAATGGTGCGTAAAGCGTCACATTACCAAGCACCGTATCATCAACCTCTACTTTGACGGTGCGTTCGTTTACACCATAAAAAAGGTCTTTGGGTAGCGGCGAGAATTGGCCCAACACAACAGAATAAAGTCCATTGATAACAGAAACGGACGGCTGGGTTTCTGTCCATGCCGAACTATCTATTTGAATGGTGAATTTCAAAGTTGCGGTTCCGTTGAAGGGTTCTCCATTTTGGAAAAGAGACCCTTGAAAAGTCATTTTACGGCCATCAGTTTCATCGCCAGTTGCAAGAGCGACATCAGCAGTTTTCGTCTTGCTAGGCTCATCTCCAAACTGAGGAGAGACAGATTTACTGGCAACCGGGGTTACTTCAGCCTTCTTCAGCGCACTCTGCCCGTAGCTCGTAGCAAACGAGAACAATGCAGCTATTAAAATTGGAATAGATTTTTTCATAGTAGTAGAATTTATTTTTTGCAGTAGAAAATGATTTATATGAATTAACTTTTTCGATTCAGACTATCTTCCCGGAGCGTATTGCCAGGCTGACCAACTGGGTTGTGGTTCGGGCTTTCATTTTGCGCATGGCGTTCTTCTTGTGTGTTTCCACGGTATGAAAGCTGATATTGAGCATGTCGGAAATCTCCTTTACAATATGCCCATTGGATAAAGCAGTAAGTATTTCCTTTTCCCTGTCTGTAATTATATCGGCCATGGCATCCCTAATTTTGGTTACCTCAAATTATAGGCAACCTTAGGCCATATCATAAAAATCTTTGTGAATGCAGGGAGTTACTTTGCGAACAGGTTTTGGGAAACCAGTAGAAGAATTTAAATAAGTTTGAGACGATTGAGAAGGTCGTCTTTATGAGACTGACTTACGGGAATTGATTTTTCTGCGATAAAAAGAGTGCTTCCTTCCAGTGCATCAATGCTTTCGAGGTTTACCAGAAAAGAACGATGCGTGCGTACCAGCAATGGATGCTGAATTTTTGATTCAAAATGCTTCAAATTGATAGCCAAAGTATGCCTCCCTTTGTCTGTATGAATGTGACAATAGCTTCCTTCTGCTTCTACGTATTTGATACGACTGAGCTCCAGTTTAAAGAAGCGGTGGTTGTCTTTGATGAAAACCCGATCGTTGAGCACGTAGTACTTGTGATCATCTTCACCAACTTCTTCTGCATCATTTTTTGAGAGGTTGTGAAAGGCCAGCTCTATGGCTATGACGATGTTTTTTTCGCGGAAAGGCTTGACTATATAAGCTTGTGGATTTACCGATTTTGCTCGATCCAGATACTTTTGATCATCGTATGCCGTGAGGAAAATGATGCCGGGATCACAGGAGTTTCGTAGCAAAGCGGCCAACTCTATCCCGTCTTTATCTCCTTTAATATTGATATCAAGCAGCGCAATGTCAGGCTTGAATTCTTCGGCTATCTCAAGAGCTGTCTGAGCGTCAGCGGCTTGACCAACTACCTCAAAATTGTTCTTCTCCAGAATCTCCTTTATTTCCTCCGACACTACCCATTCGTCTTCCACGACGAGAATCTTAATCTGCTGCATATCCCACGAGTTGGACAACTAAAATATGTAGTAGAGACCGTCTATCCAAGGATTTGATTCTGTTTAAACATGACACAAACTGATTGGTTATTTCAAGGTAAAACTCAGTTGGAAATCTACTCCGGGGCTATTCCGAACCTGCATAGATCCATTGAGCTGCTTAGTCAATAAATGGACGAGCTTAAGTCCAAATGATTTGGCTTTTTCAAACGAAAACCCTTCCGGCAGCCCTTCACCATTATCCTTAACCGAAAGCATGATACTCTCTTGCTGCTGGATCAATTTCAATTCAAGCACTGGTTGTTCGATATTCTTGAATGCATATTTGAAAGCATTGCTAACCAACTCATTGATAATGAGGCCAACCGGCAAAGTGGTGTCAGCATCCAAAAGCACAGAAGGCACCTCTATGTTGATTCTGGCTTTATCGGCATAGCCATAAGACTGTGCCAGTTCATCCACAAGATTATTGACGTAATCCCTAATATTCAATGAGGTGACTTCATCTTGCTGATACAATTTTTGATGAATGAGCGACATGGCTCTGATTCGCTCTTTTCCTTCTTCTACGGCTTGTTGTGCTGTTTCATTTTCGAGTTTCATTGACTGGAGCCCCAGCAAACTGGAAATGACCTGAAGGTTATTTTTTACTCTATGGTGAAGCTCGCGCATCAGTGTCTCAATGCGCTGGTTTTTCTGTTCGAGCTGATATGCTCTGGATCTACTCTGTCGAAAATGATAAACACTGAAAACGGCTAGACAAATAACCAGCACTAACAAAACGCTTACGATAGTAATAACCGTTCTTTGCTGAGAGATGGTGGCATTAGATATATTTAGCGCACTGCTCAGTTGACGGTTGACTGACTCTTTTTCTTCGAGGTTGTACTTTGCAGAAATTTCATTGACCGCCAACACCTTATCTTCATTGTAAGTGCTGTCACTTATCTCCTTTGAGTAGCGAAGCATTTCATAACTAATCTGGTAATCGCCAAGAGCTGCAAAAGTCTTTGACAAAAGTTCATAGGTGTTTTCAAGCCCAACGATAAACTCGTTCTCCTGAGAGAGGGTCAGACATGAGTCCAGAAACACCTTGGCAAGGTCATACCTTCTGGATTTGTAGTAGGCTTTACCGATACCTCGAAACAGTTCAATCTGTCTTGTAATGTCACCGTTGATTCTATTATAACGAATAGCGAGCTGATAATAATGAATAGCAGAATCTAATTGACCATAGTCGCTTAAAATTTCAGCAAGATTTAGATAATTGCCGGGCAACAATTCATCATTGCCAATCTCTTCGCAAATGGCAATCGACCTTTTGATACAGGCCAAAGAAGAATCCAAAACACCCATAGACCGGTAAGTGGTCGAAAGATTATTCAAAACACTGGCCTGGGGTCTCAGTTGATTAATCTCCCTACTCAAATCCATTGCGGCATAAAAATGGATCAATGCCAAACTATCAAGTTCCATTCGGCCGTATACAATTCCAATGTTTATATGATTTTTGATTGAAGGGCCAGGAGCATTGCGTCTTTGCCAGAAAGATAGCGCAAGTGTGAAATCAGCGAGAGCTTCTTTCATTCTTCCATTCTTTTGATGAATAATACCCAAGTGATTATGCAATATGTGTGCGGTAACAGAGTCCCCTAATGAATATGCTTCCTGGATAAGCTCATTTGACACACTCTCACTTTGCTCAAACTCTCCTACCCTAAAATGGATAATTGCCAAATTCCTTTTAATTCTGGCGTGCTCTCGGAAGGGGATTGGAAAAGTGACCGCTTTTCGATAAAACGCTTTGGCCTCTGGAAAATCTCCTGTTATATAATAGCCATACCCAATCGCAAAATACCCCTCCGCATATGCCAAATCAGAGTTGGTCTGTTCGGCTACTTCTAAAAGCTTTTCACCGTAATATTTAAGGCTATCAGGGTATTGGGCAGCTTTTTTACATTTTTCGATCAGGGATGTTACTTGTTTACTTTCCTGCGTATAACCCAAACTGGCATACAGGCAGATCAGAATTAAAAAAATACTTCTCATTGGGTCGATTATTTACTGGTTGGGTAAAGTGACAAATGTTTAGGTGGCGAAGTATCATTAGTAACTAGTTTGAAAGTTGAAACTGAAGTTGAAACTCAAGACCGTTGGATTGTTCGATGTTGATGGTTCCGTTCAGTTGCTTAACTAGTAAATTAACCAATTTAAGTCCAAAAAACTTGGCTTCTGCCAAGACAAATTCAGGCGGCAGTTTCATCCCATTATCTTTGATTAAGAGATGAAAACGCCATTTTGTTCATATAACAACTTCAATTCAAGCATTGGCTTTGCTATATCCTTGTAAGCATGTTTGAAAGCGTTACTCACTAGTTCATTTATGATCAAATCGATCGATAAAGTGGTATCAACATCGAGTAACATTGAAGGTACTTCAATGTTGACCTTTGCCCTGGATTCAAACCCACTAGACTTTGTAAACTCAGCTATCAAGCTGCTTATATATTCCTGAATGTTGAGTGCTGTCACCTCTTCTTGTTGTCTTTATTGCATTTTTACTGGAGCGCATCGCTTTAGAGTGTGTGTTCAGATGAACCTTCCAGCTTGATGAAGTAATTAAAGCGCTCATTTAATGATTCATGGTCAGCAACCTGGAGAAGACCCGTTTTACTCTAAGCCTCAGTGACAACCTCAAATATTGATTGCAAACGTTTGTTCGGAACAACCAGTCCAGAAGACCCAATTCAACATGGTCTGGCTGTCTTACAATTGAAATTCTCCCCATTTCCCATTCATCCGCAGATTACCTCTATTCACCGCTAGTTATATCTCATTGACATATAAATCTCAAATGCTGAGGTAGTCGCAAGCTATATTTGGAGAGAATGAAACCCTTAAAAGCCAACTAATGGAAAATAATGAAGCCCTAGAAAAGGGAGCTTTCCTGATAGAAGGTGGAGCTAAACCTATATCAGTTTGCTCAATAGAGACAACAACCCCGACAGTTACAGTTTCGAAATATTTTTCAAATATCTTCTCTACTGAAGGTTGGCCTGCACGGTGGTATTGCGGCACCTGGTCGGAAATGGACGGGTGGGTTCACATTCTTTCAGATTTATCTATATTCCTGGCTTACTTTTCTATTCCTATTTTTCTCGTTTTTTATCTGAAAAAGAAAAAAGGTGTCCTCAGGTTTCGCAATCTGTTGATCCTGTTTAGTCTTTTCATCTTCACATGCGGAGCAACACACTTTATTGAAGCTGTCATTTTTTGGGAGCCATTCTATCGACTTAGTGGTGTAATGAAGTTTGTCACAGCGTCTATTTCGTGGGTTACCGTATTTGCTCTTGTGAAGGCCGCACCAACTGTTTTGAGCTTTAAGGATCCGGCCGAACTAGCAAAAGAAGTAGGCGAAAGAAAAAAAGCTCAAAACCAATTACAAACCTTCATAAAGCATGCGCCAAGTGCGATCGCCATGTTTGATCGTGAGATGAGATACATTATGGCCAGCGATAATTGGTACGTAGATTATGGCTTATCTGAAAAAGAAATAGTAGGCAGATCTCACTATGAAATTTTCCCTCAAATTCTCAAAAACGACGTATGGATTGAACACCACCAAAAGGCTCAGAATGGCGAGACTATTAAAGTCGAAAAAGACAGCATGATTACAGAATCCGGTGCGAAAATTTATGTCCGGTATGAAATAAAACCCTGGTTCGATGAAAATGATGAAATCGCGGGTATTATCATGTTTACGCAAAATATTACTTCTCAAGTATTGCTGCAGGAAGAACTAGCTCAAAATCAGGTCCACCTTAAAAACATCTACGATAACTCCCCCATAGGAATCGCTATGGTAGATGAAACTGGAATGCCCTTTATGGTAAATCACAGATTCAGCGAGATAGTAGGTTACGAAGAGAAAGAAATTGTGAACATGACTTTTGCAGAATTTACTCACCCAGACGATGTAAGCAAAGACTTGTCTCTTTTCAAAGAGCTCAAAGAAGGGAAAATCGATCAATATAGCATCAACAAAAGATATGTATCAGAATGGGGTGAGATCAGCCATGTCAAACTCAACGTAAAGGAGATCCCTGGCACTGAAAACCAAAAGAATTTCACCTTGGCTTTAGTGGAAAACATCACCGAGGAAGTAAAACTCCAACACCGACTAGAGCAAAACCAGCACTACCTCAAAAACATATTTGAATATTCGCCTCTGGGCATTGCAATGATTGATGAATCAGGAGTTCCTTTTTTGGTAAACGCCAAATATTGCGACCTGACCGGATATAGTGCATCCGAAATCACGTCAATGAAATTCACCGAATTTACCCACCCGGATGATGCGCCTCGCGACCTGAAAATGTTCAAAAGCATGGTGGAAGGTGAGTTAGAACACTATACACTTACCAAGCGATACGTCAGAAGTGATAACCAAATATGCTATGCAAAACTGAACCTCAAGCGAATAGACAATGAAAATGGCAAAACCTCTCACTTTTTAGCTCTCGCTGAAAACGTCACTGATGAGGTGCTTACGAAGCGTGAAAAGGCAGAAGTTCAAAAAAAGGCGGATCAACTTGATGCACTCTTTCAAGAAACTTCGTCTGTAGCCAGGATAGGTACATGGCTGCTAAATATAGAAGAACAAACAGTGCACTGGAGCAAAACGGTGTGTGAAATACATGAGGTGCAAGAAGATAGCCTGATAAAATTATCAGAAGGTATCAACTTTTATCACCCTGACGATAGGGAGACCATTTCCAAACTCGTAAACAATGCTATAGAAAAGCAAGAGCCATGGGATGTAGATCTAAGAATAATTACTGCTACAGGCAAAGAAAAGTGGGTGAGAGCAATTGGAAAACCGCACACAGATGGGATCACGACCACACATCTAAGTGGCCTATTTCAAGACATAGATGAGGTAAAAAGAGCCTCCTTGCAACTGGCCCATTACAGTCGGAATCTGGAAGACACAGTGCTACAAAGAACAAAACAGCTACAAAATGTAAATAAGGAACTTGAGTCATTTGCGTATTCCGTATCACATGACTTAAGAGCACCCTTAAGAGCTATAAACGGATTTGCCAGTGCCCTGGAAGACGAATTCTACGACCAACTCCCCGATAATGCTAGGCATTATCTAGGCCGGATTAGTAGCAACAGTAATCGAATGGGTGTGCTCATAGATGACCTATTGAACTTTAGTAGGCTTTCTCGGTTAAAAACAAACTTTGATTCCTTTGACCTGAATGACAGAGTAGATGCAGTCATAAATCAAATCGATATACCAAAGTCTTGCAAAATATCAAGAGAGAATCTTGGAGAAATTTATGGAGACAAATCTCTGCTAGAACAGGTGTTTCAAAACCTGATCTCTAATGCTGTCAAATACTCGATGGATAGAGAGGAGCAACTTATAAAAATTGAACAACAAGAAAAAGATGCCAATTATATCATCTCTATAAGCGACAATGGAGTTGGGTTCAACATGGAATACTATAACAAGTTATTCGAAATGTTTCAGCGACTGCATAGTTCAAGTGAATTTGAAGGTACTGGTGTTGGGCTTGCTTTGTGCAAAAAAATAATCGATCGCCATGATGGCGAAATCTGGGCAGAAAGTGAAATCAACAAAGGATCGACATTCTACATTTCACTTCCAAAACAATTAAAATAACAGATCCGGCATGACACTAAAATCGAAACCATATGAAGAAGTGCAAGTACTTCTGGTAGAAGACAGTCCTGATGATGCAGAATTGACCATGAGATCGCTATCATCACTAAAACTTGAAAATGAGTTTGTGTGGGTAAAAGACGGGGTGGAAGCGATGGACTTTCTAATGGGTGAAGGGAAATATAGCTCCAGAAACAAATCCAATAAGCCAAAGTTAATACTGCTAGACCTGAAGCTTCCTAAACTCAGCGGTATAGAAGTACTGGAAAGAATAAAAAACGATGAACAGCTAAGAACGATTCCTGTGGTAGCTATTACTTCATCCCAGGAAGACTCGGACCTTGAAGCGTGTTATGATCTGGGAGTTAACAGCTTTGTCACAAAGCCCATTGACTACAAGGATTTTATAGAAGCAACACAAAAGGTAAGCCTATACTGGCTTCTTGTCAATAAAACGACATGACGGCTTAGCAATCAATCTAAGCTGTCATCCAGCGTTTCGCCATTAAGAACCAAGACAGAATCAGCAAAATGACAATATTATACATAGAAGACAATAGCAGTGACTTTGAGCTTCTGGATTTATCCTTGCGTAAAAGCAAGGTTAAATACAAACTTTTACGTGCAGAAACGAAGGATCAGGTAAAAGAGTCCTTAAAAACAAATTTAGATTTAGTCCTGTCAGACTATAATCTCAATTCCTTTACAGGAAGAGACGCTCTGAAAATAGTAAGGGAATATGACCCTCTTCTACCATTTATATGTATCTCAGGTACTGTGGGAGAAGAACAGGCCGTAGAACTTCTTCATGAAGGTGCTGATGATTTTCTATTGAAGAAAAACGTAAAGAAGCTTCCAATAATTATAGAAAAGGCTCTCGCAAACAGAAAGCTCCAAAAGGAAAAAGTGAGTTTTCAGAAGGAACTCATCCACAAAAACAACATCCTAGACTCTATTCTCAACAGTTTTGAAGACATCATATTTTTCAAAGACGGTGAAGGGAAATACCTCAGAGCCAATGCCTCTTATTGCAAATTTTTGGGTATCAAAGAAGATGCGATACTAGGAAAAAGAGATCAGGATATTTTTGACGAAAATGCCCTCGACAAAACCGAGGAAACAGATAAGTATGTGACTCAAAACAAAAAGTCACTAACATATGAATGGGTTTTCCCTGATGAGGAAGGCGAGACAAAAATTCTGGAAATAACCAAAAACCCCGTAATAGACGGTAATGACAAAGTAGGAATAGTTGGGTTTTGCAGAGACATCACTGAAAAAAAACAAATGGAGATGCAAAGTGCGAAAAACCAGCAAATCCTAAATCAGGCCGAAAAACTCACTTCATCAGCAAGCTTTGAGTATGATACAGAAATGGATATCATGAATTGCTCTCCTCATATGCTAAAAATGATGAGTATCAAGAGTCCAAACAAACAAATATCAAGCATGAGATTTCTCAAGCTTATATACAAGGACGATATTGCCATATTCAAAGAAGAATTTGAAAAGGTACTTGAAACAAAAACTTCATGTACCATCGAGCATCGTTTCGTGCCGTTTGGTACCGACGAAATCCGATATGGAAGGACGAGTATAAGTGCCGATTACAATGATACAGAGCGTGATATTTTTTACGGCACAATAATAGACACCACTCAAGACCATGAACTCAACAGGTCTTTGATGAGCGTCCAGGAAAATGAAAGAAACACCATAGCCAGCGAACTGCACGACAATTTGGGCCAAAAACTCAGTGCGTGTACCATTTTTCTGGACAGCTTATCCGAAAAGTATCCCGAAGATCAGGAGCTGATCAAGGTCTCAAAAATGACCAATGATTCACTGCAGGAAATTCGGTCAATGTCCAGCACACTTTCTCTCAACTCTGTGAAAGAGTTTGGACTGGCAAACTCTATCAAACAGCTGCAAACGCAAATACCTCTTGCTGTGGGGTTTGACCTAAACATATCCCTAATAGAAGAGCGCATTTCTGAATTCATCAGTTCGCAAACCTTCAGAATAGTGCAAGAAGGAATCAGTAATATCCAAAAACACAGCAAAGCCAAAAACATTGGCGTAGAATTGAGACAAGACCAGAGTATAATCCACCTTAAGATCAAAGACGATGGGGTTGGCTTTGATACGATAAGCGGAAGAAAGGGCAATGGGCTCAGAAATATAGAGCAGCGCGTGAAAAAGTGTAACGGCTTGCTACATATCGATTCGGTACCAGATGCGGGCACTTTGATAGACATCAAACTCCCAATATCTTAAATACACGGAGATGAAAGCAAAAATCCTATTGGTAGATGACCATGAAATGATCCGCGATGCGATTAAATTCTATTTTATAGAAGATAAGGACTATGAAATTGCCTATGAAGCTGCAAACGGACTCCAGGCGCTAGATGTGCTGGAAAAAAATGAAGATATAGACGTGATGATCACAGATATCAAAATGCCTGAAATGACAGGGATTCAGCTGATGGAGTCCATTCAGGAAAATTATCCAGATCTGCGAGTTCTGGTATTGTCCATGTTCAATGAGGCCAATTACATCAACAAAATGATTTCACTTGGTGCATCAGGGTATGTGTTAAAAAACACATCCAAGCAAAACATGAAAGAGGCTCTGGACAAAATCCGACAGGGCGAAGATTATTATGCCGATGAGGTCTATAAAACAATCATTGATAGTATAGCCCGGAAAACACCAAAAAAACGCCTGACCGTGGAGGTATCGCTTTCTGATCGTGAAAAAGAGGTACTTCAATTGATCGTGGGAGAGCTCAGCAATCAAGAGATCGCCGACAAACTTTTCATCAGTGTGAGAACAGTAGAATCACACAAACGAAATTTATTGGAGAAAACTGGATGTAAAAACATTGCAGGTCTCACACTTTATGCCGTAGAAAAAGGCATAGTTTAGCTCAATTCCTTACCACAGAAATTCAAAAGCGCTTTTAAAAAGCGCTTTTTTTATGCCCTGAGGGTAACAAATAAAGTATACCCCATACCCGTACGTGAAACACGTAAGAGCATCCCCCATTTACCTACTGATTAAACCCAAAATTCACTTTACGTTTTACCCTCTAACACAGCACCTCTTATTTTCTGAGCTTTGAAATATCATTAAGAACCAAACAAAAAAGGAAATGAAAAAACTACTACTAACCACAGCAATTCTACTCTCAGTAGCTGCACTACAAGCTCAGGGGCCAACCATCAAATCATACGTAGAGCTTACCCATATCGGCAATAAATATGGAACAGCCATCGGGTATTCATTTAAGAATCGAATCGAGATTGGCGGGTTTCACCAAGAAGCTCCAGCGTTTATGAATGACATGGAAAGCATGCCAAGGTTCTATGAAAAGAACTTCACAGGAGCTTACTTCAACTTTCCTGTAAAACAATACGAAAAAGGTGGGGTAGATCTAAACATACGCACAGGGGGGATCAACTCAGAATATTTCTGCATTACACCTACGGCACAAGGATATTTTAATCCAGTAAAACTAATCAAGCTTGGCGCTGGGGTTGGGATCAAAGCATTCCGTCCTACATTTCAGGCTTCCATTTCACTTAATCTTACAGGGTCATGATTCGATTTATAAAAAAATTAGAGCAAAGGCACCTGGTCTTTATCTTATTCATTGGCCTGCTCATTTTCGCTTATCAGCAAGACAAAAAGCTGGACAAGACCTATTCCCTCATAAACAAAGTCAATTTTTTTTACAGCGAAAAAACTACTCCTCCAGTTACTCCTTAAAACCATCCTACTCAGAGGACAAATCAAAGACTCATTAAGTAAACCAAACCACTATGAACACTTCTATACATAACCTTTCCAGCTGTGCTCCTTTAACTCCTCCCGCAATGGCTCCAACTAACCGACCACCACTAAACATTAGATACGTTGAAAATCACAACTTCATTCTGATCAAAGGCTGGTCGCTGGCAAAAGAAAATGTAAAGCGCTATCAATACTTGTTAGAAAACATAAAATACCACCTGGACGAACATGGCACCTTAACGATCCATTTTGCCTACCAAATCTTTAATGCCACGACAGCAAAATTCCTCTTCAGTACTTTTAAATTGTTCAACAAAGCGCTGATAGAAGGGAAAAAAGTAAAATGCATTTGGTATGTGAATGAAGATGATAACGAAATGTTCGAGACTGGTATAGACTTACGTGCCATGTGTGATTTCCAGTTCAAAATATCTCTTTACTGATCCTCAGCAAACCATTGAACATTTGCAATTACTTGCTACGACTAAAACTCAATCACCTCGATCTTGGATCGGTCAGCTTGAGGAATGACAGAACCAAGAGGTGAGTTTAAGTAAGTAGGATCACAAAAAGTAAAGGTGTACCCCTTGTAACTAATAGTCTCCCCAAAAGTGGGAGACGGCAACCGAACCGCAAGTGCCACATGCTGAGGGAAAGAAACAACAACGACAGGCACATCCGTGAATGTTTTGATCAGGTAATTGAGAAGTACAACCCTATCATCACAATCAGCAAAGTCATAAAACAATACCTCCTCAGGATACATCACCTTCTCTTTCCCAAACTGGATTTTATCTGATTGATAGTCTATCGCTTTCTGCACAAACTCCAATAGGAATTGAACTCTTTCAACTTCTGACTTTCCAGTCATGTGTATCTCAAATGACTTCTGCACGGATTTTTTCATCAGATCCGAAGAAGACGAAGTGAGATAATATCGAAGGTCACACTGAGGGAAATCGCCAAGCATTTCTACCATGTTTTGATTGAAGTAAATATCTATGGACACATCCTTGCCTGATTTTTGAAGATAATTGAAGTTCTTTTTTATCGGATCAAGAGGTAGCTTGATTTCGGATGAAAGTGAGAAATCAAATAGGTTTGACTCCTCACTGGTCTCAGATTGAAAGGACTCAAATTGACCAGGTACATCGCTCAACACATAGTAGTTGACTCCCGACTGGCTGTAGAACCTTTTTCCATAGATTTTGCCATAGCAGCCAATGACCAGCACAGGTTTTTTGTTTATGAGTCCCACCCGTGCTACATAGCCGGACTTTTGGAGCAAAAACCATTGATACACAGGCTTATGCGCTTCAGAAATATTGAGCTGATCTAAAAACGACTCAGTAAGAAGCAAGTAGCCATAGTCAGGCAGATTCATCTCCTGAGCCTTTTCATAAAGCGATTTTACGATATTTTGATAAGGCGATCTGGAGAGGGTTTGCCATGCTTTGGACAAACCAAACTCATCAGATACAGATAGATCATTGGCAGATAAAAACTGAGCTGAGTACCGAAGACTAATCGACTCACCATGAAACTCATAGCTCTCAACCTTCTCAAAGTCATCATACTCTTCGTCATACTCCAGTTTGGGCTGGTTAAATGATCGCATAAGTTTTGGCCGCTCATCGGCTATGACTTTATGCTGAACCTCCATGAGCTCCAGACTGGGTTCTGCCACTGGTTGAGCTTCGGGCTTTGGCTCTTCTGCTATTTTCTCTTCTGGCTGCTCCAGTTGCAACGATTTCCAATTATCCACTATGGATTTGGCAAAGATGGAGTCTCGTTGGCGAACCAACTTATCATAGGCTCGCTCATTGCCAGTTTTGAACTGATTAAACTGATCGCTAAAATCCTGAGACATACATGCAGTTGCTCCTGCAAGAAGTAAGACAGTGATCAGGATTCTCATACGGCTTATTTTATAGTAGTCAGTACGATTGTGGACTCAGCATAAAGCTGACCTTCGCCACCGGCTGCCTTAAAACCTCTATTCTTTTCCAATACTGCTTTTAAGGGGCCCTTGATACGAAGAAACCCATCAATATTTTCGGTATCCATAGGGGTAAAAGGCTTGTCCTGCGCTATAAGCTGGATATACTCTACACCGCAAGGGCATGAAGTTTCCCATTGCAATGGAAGCTTAATAGACTGATTGGTTTGCTCCGGAGAAACGTAGAAATTATCTGCAAGCAAAAATTTCTGGTCGTCACTCCAAATATTGATTACCCGAAGGTATGCTGCCCTACTCACATTCACATGCAAGCTTAGTAGTTCGCCCTCTTTGAAAATAACCGCCTCGGTTCCCTTTTGCGTAGCAATAGTGGCCATCAGCCCACCGGATGATGCAGCAGGTTTCATGGCATTGTTCTTCTCAAGCAAGTTCTTGTTATTGGCAAGATTGTACTGCAAACCCAATGCATCAATAGATTCTTTATCAATAGCTATAGAACCTCCCGCTTTGAGTCTTACCACTTCACCACCATCCACTTCGTTGATATTGGCTATGATTTGCACTTTATCATCGCCAGGCCAATATGTACCACTGAGTACATACCCACTGTTGTTCATTGATCTGGTTACTGACTTAAAACTAGACTCTGCTGACTGAGAAAAAACCTGACCGAAGTATTCTGAAAACTCCGTAGGGATACCCGTACCACGATAGGTAATCAAGCCCAATTGCACTGGCGAATCAGCCCCGAATTCCTCTTTTAGTTTATCCACGAGAAAGAAACTGGCCTCATCCAACCCTATTTCATCGTTGTTTCTTAGCTTATCCAATTCCTCCAGGGTAAAATCATAATACCCCTTCCATGTATCAGACATCAGCACAGTCTCGCTAGAGACATCAAGATATTTGAGCATATCCTGATAGCTTTTAACCTGATTTAGTGCCTGCAACTCTCCCATCAGAAGCTTATAAGCTTCTGATTTATCTTCGAGCTTTGCGCTTCTTTCGAGAGAGCTCTTAATCCTGCTCATTTCAGAAGATAATTGTCCATAATAGTGCGCTACCAATTTTCGCTTTTTCACAAAGGCAAAACCGTAAGCTATTCGCTTGCGCTCATCTATATAGATCTCAGTTTCCATGCCTGTGGCCTCCAACGAAGACCGGGTCACGGTGGACTTCTGATAGCGATCGTCAGCCTCTCCGTTGGTATTGCTCATCTCTGATGTAGCCACACTGTTAATAGAAACAAAAATAGACTCTGAAAGGGCCGTTCGAGCAGAACTTTTCAGCTTTGCCGGATACTCGTTGAGGTCCTCACCTTTCTGAAAAGTTTGTGATACAAAACCAACATAAAAATCCTTAGAGGGATACTTCTGATCTCTAAGGAGTGGGTTTACCCAATCCGGCTGCCCCTGAGCCTGGGCCAGTACCGGAATGAATAATACAAGACAAAACAGGAATCTCATGAATTAAAGTCCCAAAAGTTTGTTGAGCTCATCTTCATTTTTACCCACTTTATCCTGTAGGCCTTCTTGCAGTATTTCCTTTGCAATTCTTTTAGCCTCTTCGGTATCATACATTACGGTAAACCGATACTCGAATTTATCGTCCACTCGTCTCATCATTTCAATAACCGGCTTGATCCTTCCTATTTTATTTTGGATCAAAGTTTTGCTGCTGGATAAGAACTCATCAACAGTTTGCATCTCATCTGCTGTGTATCCGGTATTCCCCTTGTTGTTCGTTACAAGGGCCGATACTTCCGATTGGATAACCCCTGCAAGCTGCACTCTGGTATTATCCATGGCATTGGCTTGAGCCACACCCTCAGATCCCGAAATAGCACTCCCTGTGGCAGTAAGATATCTTTGTTCACCGTCATCATTGAGCATCACCTGCATCACAAGTGATCTTTCAAACTGATTAGCAAGTGGTAGATTGCCCGGAAGGTTTGTGTAATCCTGCTTTTCCCACTTCTTGGCTTCTTTTCTAGCCTCCTTTACAGCCTTGTCCTTTTTGATCATTTTCTCAGCCTCTTTATAAGTAGTTTGAGAAAAAGCTGCGCTCACAATAAAGAGCGTTACGATAGTTGCGGAGATTCTTTTCATGTTCATTCAGATTAAGTCTTCAAATAGTTTCATTGGCGGGATAGTCTCCCAGGTAATAATGTGAGTAAGTTTACAATAGTCGTTCCAAAACGCATTATATCCTTAATTCTATTTTTTATTGTTTGTCAACGGCCGGTTCAATATTTTTTAATGAGTCGTAGGTAGCACTATCACTATAGGCCGGGATTTCATTCATTTGAAGCTCCGGGGTTACCAAATCGGGGCGCATCGATTGCCACCAAAAAAATGCACCAACAACAGCCGCAGCGATCCCAGATATCCAGAAAAGGTTTGTATTACTCCTTGTTCCAGAACTCATAGTTCCGTGAATTTCATTCAACTTTTCTCTAAACCGTTCCTCTCCTATGTAATTTACGGCTCTGACCATTTGCTCATAACCACTACGCACACCTTCATTCACTCCATCAGACAACCCTTCGTCAAGAGTATCTATCATTTTTTCAATTTCCTTGTCAGTCAAGCTCATAGCTAATCTTTAATGTCTTTATACCTTCTCGCACTCGCTTGATACATCTGTACTTTTGCTCTCTCACAACCTGCCCGCTTGCATAGCCCAATACTTCGGCTATCTCATCAAAAGATTGTTTGCTGAAATAAAACCGCTCCATTATCTCGAGGCAGTTTTTTCCATGTTCCCTGAGCATTTTCACAATTCTGTTGAGGGTGTCATCAGCATCTTTGGATACCAATTCAAAATCGAATGCGTCTATGTATTCCTCCTTGTGGGAAATTGTCAACTCTTTCTTTTGACTTAATTTTTTCATCCACAGCCTCCAGCTGATTCCGTACAGGTATGTTTTAATCGTGCTTGTGAGTCGAAACTCTGGTTTTACGGCATTCTTGTAAAATACGAGCATGGCATCCTGGTAGATATCCTTTGCATCCTCCACGTCCCCGGAGTTCTTCAGAATCATCTTTTCGATGTACGAATAGTTAGATTCATAAATTTCGGACAAAGCTTTCTGATCGCCAGAGGCGAGGGCTTTTACAAGGTCGAGTTCGGTATTCAAGTCAGGCAGAATATTAACTTAAAAGTTAGCGATAGGGAATTTAAAAATAAATATTTGAAGAAGCACTTCTATACTTTCGAAATCCCAGGACCAATTTATGGATAACCTAAAAAAAGAAATCCCCGCAATTGCGAGGATTTCCTGAGTAGTATATTTTGAGTAATATTTTCTTATTCTTTTCTGATAAAGATAAAGTCACCGCCCTCATCTCCAACTTTTTGCATGGTACCATACTGAGGTATCACATCACTATTGTTGATCACGGCTCTCCGGAAACTGCTGAATAGTTCCGCTGAAGGTAAGTACTTCTCAGAGTTGGTTTCCAGTCTTTTTGTCAAATACTTAAGAAACTCACTTCTATCCGGCACCTCTGTCAAAGTACCACTCGTCATGGCCTTTCTACTCGGCAACTCATACAGTTTCTTAATCGCAACGGCCTCATCGGAGATGAAAACACTTCTTGATTTGAAAATTGAACCTGAGAAACAAGCATCGGCAATCAACAATGTGTGCTTCGACTTGATCGTTCTCAGCTGATCCGTAAGCGTAGTATTTCTAAACCAGTCAGCAGTACTGGTTTTTCTTCCATTGGATGGTATCCAATATCCAGTCTCAGTCTCTTTATCCCAGTAACCATGCCCAGCGTAAAAGAGAAGTAAATTATCTTCTTCACCAATGGTCTTTCTGAGTCGGTCCAAAGCATCTACTATTTGGCTCCTGGTTGGGTTCTCCAAATAGGTGATGTTTTCAGGAGCAAAAGTATAATACTGCTCAAGCACCTCTCCCAGCCTTCTGGCATCTGCAATT
Organism: Cyclobacteriaceae bacterium; assembly: GCA_039944535.1. Lineage (GTDB taxonomy): Bacteria > Bacteroidota > Bacteroidia > Cytophagales > Cyclobacteriaceae > JAMZMI01. The sequence continues at coordinate 641,713 of JBDUYP010000001.1, read as the reverse complement.
GGTTTGTCCAAACTTGCGATTTCAGGATCCTGATAATCATTTACCCCAATAAGTAATGCATAAAAATCACCATCTGTAGTAATCGTACTGGTGGCAACAACCGGCGCTGCTGTTTCCACAGCAAACACTTTTCGAGTCACTTCATCTTCATTGTCAGTTACTATAAACGATATCTCATTAGGCCCCTCTACCAAAGGAAGTGTTACTGAAAACGAACCTGTTTCGGTGAGGAATAGATTCTGACCATTCAGCATGACAGTTTTAATCCCATCGGGATCAGAAACACGCCCCTCAATGGCGAGTTGATTTGAAACTACCTTTTTAAATCCTCTTGATTTTTCAACTAAATCCTGTGGACTAGTTATCACGATTTCAGATGGAGTGTTGACGCTGAAATCAACATAATATGCCTCAGAAGTGAACTCAGCTTTCTGCGCAAACGAACCAAAAGCACACAGTAGCGCACCCAGGATCATAGCGGTAATTTTGCGGTTGGCGATCATTGTTTTATGAATTTTGAAAGAACTTCAGTATTTACCTTAATCAAATATACTCCCTCTGGAACATTTTTACCTACTAAATTAATCTGTTTTCTTGTCAGACCCCTCTGTAAGTCAAGCACTTCTGTGTATGCAACCTTCCCATCTATAGACACAAATTCAATAGTCACATTCTTATTATCCGAAGCATAAAGCTCAAGGTTCAAGTAGTCACGAACCGGATTAGGGTATAAATTGAATAGCGCATCGAAAGGCAAGTCCATGTTTTCGAAGATCTCATCTTTATCACCATAGTAAAGCTGATGTTTAGCAGAAGCATCATTCGGCAGCTTGATATTACGCACTTCGCTCAAGTCGTATATTTGACGAGATGCCGCATCCACAAAAATGATCGTCTTGCTTGATGATACCGGAATATCCCAGGTCATATCGATATACTTCTCAGGCAAACTGTTGTTGATCTGGAATTCCCAGGATTTGAACTCATCTGATTGTTTGATACTTCTGGTGCTACCATCATCAAACGTAAGGTCAAGATAAGTGCTGAATCTAGGAAGTTGTGCTAAGTCATGGTAATCGTGATCATCTGCAGCATCAGGGTTGATTCCGATACCTCCCACCGAATATTTGTATGAAGGGGTCTCGAAGAATAAATCCAGTGACCAATCAAGCTCATCGATATACACTTCTTCAGGCGCATTTGCAGCTCTTGCCAACCTGCCACCTGACGCCTCTGAAACCGCAGTAGCCGGAATTTCAAAACCCGTGATAGAGCCACTTGAATTGACAAAAGCCCCTTCCAAAATACTTAGTGAATTTTGAGATCTAAACTGACCGTTGTAGCCTTGCAGGCTGGTTTGTACTTCTCCCGAAGAAATGACAGCATTGTCTATATTGTGCTGAACAACCGCACTCCAATCCAACTCTCCCTGAAAAGGATTACCAATCAATGACCAGCCATTGACATCTGGAGACAAGTTAATTTTATAGACGCCATCGTCAAGCACTACACTCCTACCACTGACATCAATATCTGCACTTTCTGAAGTAATAAAGAAATACCCTGTTCCTGCCGTAAGTCCTCCGGACCTTTTATCTGTGTAACCGGAAGAAGAGTAAGAAACCAATCTCCATTTTTCCTCGTCATATGGCATCAAGTTGGTGAATACACCATTGACGGTAGCGCCACTAAACGGAAATGCCAAAATGCTATAAGCTTCAACAGTCGTGCCTGATGAAATCCCCGCCAGATTGTCAACATCGAGCGCTACTGCACTGCTTCTATTCACTGAGGTGGTCTTTGTAGTTGACTGAGTTTTGTTTGATAGGATATCAGTAGTTTCTACATAATATTCTATACTAATCAATCCTATATCCGTTCCTGAAAATGAGGTAGAATAATTTCCGCCCGTATTATCAGTCATGGCTTTAACGTTAAAGTCTGCCTCGGAGGCCTTTTTATAGAATACCTCAACCCCAGCAAGCCCGTCAGGGTCCGCTATATCTGCAGATACAGTGAAGCCGCCATTTCCCGTGTCATAAGAGTCCGGCGCATCAAAATTGGAGAAGATTGCGGCCTCCTCAACATTGTTTACATTGATTGTGAAACTGGCAGAGTTGGACTCAATACCGTCAGATACTGTGATCTCAATGGTATAAAACTTTGGACTAATGGACTCATAATCGAAAAGAGTAGCGTCCGCCACTGACAACACCCCATCACTGGAGCCTATCGCAAATGCACCAGAGCTATTGCCAGTGGTGATGGTAAAGGTTAAGCCATCGCCATCCAGATCCTCAAACTCAATGGCATCTGAGATAATATCACCATTATTTGGATTCTCGTCTATATCAAATGTTGCACCGGTAATAGTAGGTGCGTTGTTGAGATTTTGGTCCACCCCGATAAAGAATATTTCTTGATAGGTAGCGCCTTGAGAGTCCTCTGTTTGAATCCTTATCTGATATGTTTGGCCCGAATAAGTGAATATTTCACTGGTACGTAATTCATTCCCATTGATATTAAATCTGCCATTGTCAACATCCCCAGTGCCAGCCACCAGAGAATAAGTATGAGAGTCTGTTGCGTTACCATCCGTAGTTGAAAGCGTTCCAACCACAGTATTTATATCCAGTCCTTCCCGCACACTGTTATTAGACAGCAATATATCCGTTGGCTCCAGGTTAAGCTCAAGAATGTCCGCATTTGCTTCCAGGAATAAATGCTGTCCATTACCAGTCGCATCTGGAGTATAGGAACCGCTACCATCGTCGGCTTTGGTGTTCATAGGCCAGTAGCCTACTAAACCTGTAGTAGTTGGTGCTATTTCATTCTGAATGTTGGCTCTGATTGCATCTAGTGTACGCTTTTCATCCCAAATCCTAACTTCATCAATATCTCCAGTAACTTCCCGTAAAAGGTGCAAAAAGTCTTCTACCCCGTCAATTGGATCATACTTAGCTACGTATGACATAAACACATTTCCATCCAAAAAGAAGGTCATGGCTCCATCACCATATGTTAGCGCTATGTGGTGCCATGTATTCGCTCCAAAGTCTTCGGTATCTATATAGCCGCCGACAAAATAATCATCCGAGACGCTCTGGCCTGGAAGATTGCGAACCACACTTTGCAAATTAATATTCTCATTATCATCATAGTCGACATAGATAGTGAAGAACTGTGTATTCACGAATTGGTTATACCAGTCTCCAGGCCCATCAAATCCCTTGTGTCGGATCAGAGCTTCCACAGTAAACTTGTCAGTTATTCCACTATCAAAGGAATCATTGAAAAAGCCTGGTCCCTGACCATCATTGTAAGTATAAGTACCAAAGCCATCTATCGATGAAACAGTCATTGGACCATCGCCACCGAGCGGAGACAACTTAAGCCATATGCCTATAGGATCATTCAATGTTTCGGTAATCACCGTAGCGCCAGTACCATTAAAGCCAGCTGTCAGGAATACCTCATTATCCTCCTGATCCACGGCAAGGGCTTGCATGTAGTCATCTTCACTAGAGCCATAAGTCTGAACCCAAAGTACTGATCCACTTTCATCAACCTTAGCCAGGAAAATATCCTGAAGGGTTGCACTAGGGAGCCCAACACCTCCAACACTCCAACTGAAGCGGTAGTGCCCCGCCAGATATACGTTGTTATCACCATCAACATCCAGACGCACAGGTTCATCATTGCCACCGGTACTCCCCATGATGTAGTTCCAATCCCAGGTATTGGTACCCGTGTTGAACTTTCCAGCAAAAATGTTATTGACAGAAGTACTACTTCCACTTGTATATTCTATGCCTGTAAAGATGAGATCGCCATTGCCATCTGCAACCATCTGATTGGTGTGATCATAGCACTCATAAGCATCAGGTAGCTGATACGTGGCAATTACGGTATAGTCAGTGAGACTAAACTCATTGATTGCATTTCTACCATGATTGGTCATAAACAGCCTGTCCTCGTTTGTAAGCACAAGGGGGCCGTAGTGATCAGGATAATTTACTGGCGTAGTAGTAACACTCAAATTTGCATCGAGTTCTAATAACGCTCGAGTACTTGTGTTAGGGTCAAAGTTTTTTCCTAAGGAACTAAAGAATTGATCAAAATAGAATGACACAAGCAAGTTGCCTGAAGGCAAGACAACAAAACCATACTGATTTTCAACACCATCTCCACCTATGATTACGTGCTCAACGATTTCACCAGCAGCATTATATTTCAAAATTATTAGATCGCCATTGGTTCCATCATTGGAAGTTATTTCAGTGTCATTTATTTCTAGTGTCCCTCTCAAGTGCCCAAGAGCATAAATATTTCCACTATCATCTGTCCTCAAGTGACTGAAATAATAATCAGGGTCGTTAATATACTTGATAGAATCACTTACCCAGGTAACTTCTCCATCGTCTGATAGCTTAATCAGACCCTGATAACGCGCATAGTTTGTGTAATGGTCAACCGAAGCAACCAACTCCCCATTTAAGTATTGGGAAGTGCCAATGTAAGGAGCATTTTTCCTAATCCACTCTATAGCATAAGGATCTGCCGGGTCTGCAACTCTTTCCACTTCAATGGTAAATTCCTTTTGGAAGGTTTGTCCCTGTTCATCCTCAGTTTCTACCAAAATTGAATAGGTGCTTTTCACAGCAAAATCAAAAGTCTCTGCGCTGAACAGCTCATTCCCCGAAATACTGAAACTTGCATTGTCCAGTGCACCATCTACCAGCGTATAGGTAAAGGTATCGCTATCAGCATCTGTGGTAGTGAAAACACCTATCTGCGTACCCGCGCTTTCTCCCTCATTGATGGAAGTAGCCGATAGAGATATATCTGTAGGGCTGTGGTAGAAACCATCTACAGTCAAACCAGTAGGTACTGACAAATTAGCCGGGCTATATGCTCCCGCTTTATCAAATATGAAATAATCGATCAAAGCGCCGTAAGTAGAAGTAGTACTACCATCTCCGAAGCTTATGTTGTTTTCAGTTGTAGCCTCAGTAGATGATGAGGCTAAGACTGGCGTAGATTCTTCTCCTACATAAAGTTCCACAATCATTTCCGTTCCACTTGAGGCATCAGCGGTGATTCTGAAGGTATTCCACATGCTGAAATCCAAGCCGGAGACGACTTCCTTGAGCCCTGACCTCTGGAATAGAATAGTATCGGGAGCAATCAAAACTACTTGCTCTCTTAAACCATTGAGGTGGATGTCCACATCAGTAAGTCGTTCTGGAGTACCCTCAATTTTGGTACGGAAAACAACTGTGGCAGCAGAAGCTCCCAGGTCGTAAGTTTTGTACATCCCAGCAGATCCATCATTCAGGTTTGACAAAGACAATAAATTATTGCCCGTATCGTCAGGGTCTTCTACAATTGACCATGCAGTCTCAGTACCGCTGGTATTGCTGATCACAAAAGCAGGGTTGACAGACTCAAGTAAACCATTCATTTCCTGAACAGCCCATGGATCATGTGGACTTCTGATGTTCACTTTCCATGTCCGCACAACAGAAGCATCGCTCGAGGTAACATCAAAGTAAAATTCTCCATTGGTATAATCAGTCGCGACACCACTCTGATGAGCGGTACTAGCCCCACTGGAGATGTTAAAGTTCGGTGTAAGAGCTGTTAAGTTAGTGCCATCTTCCAGCGCAATATAGATTTCGGCATTGTCCGTATCTATAGTGGTAGCTCCAACCTGCCCAGATATGACATAAGATTTTACATTGGCTTCATCAGCAGGATCTGTCCCTATAACGTTTATGACAAATGCCTGATCCAATATCCCACCGGCATCATCTTCAGTGCGAACCAAAATATTGTAAGCTGTTTGACCACTAAGGCTAAATGAAGAACCAGTTCCTGTCAAAAGACGATCACCCGAAATGGCGAAACTTCCATTATCATCATCCTCCGTGCCAGTTCCACTTACAAGTGAATAAGTGAAAGTATCACTATCCGGATCGGTGGTAATAAAAGTACCTACATCTGTGCCTTCTTCCTGGCCTTCATAAACATTGGTATTTGAAAGCGTCAGTGCAGATGGAACCTCATTCACTATTGTTTCGAAAACATTTACGTCATCAAAACTAAAGTTTATACTTTGGCCCGACTCAGCCCCTTCAGAGGTATAGCGAAAAGCAATAGCTGCCACACCATCCAACGAAGGCAGAAGTATGTCGCCAGTATTGGCAATAACACCCTCATCTGTCTTGACATTTACTGCTGACTCGATTTCGGTGAGATTAATCCATGTAAAGCTCGTCGGGTTTGGCACCCCAGTATAATCCATTGAGTATAGTACCTCAACATCTGGACCGGAGAACCGATTTGAATACTCTACACTAATGTGGTAAATGCTGCTGGCATTAAAATCAATCATTGGCGTAATCAACCATGATTCTCCGTCTCCTACGGCATATCCATTTATATTGAGGTAGGTATCGTTACTTGCATTGGTACCACAATTGATCAAATCAAGCCCCTCATTATATTCAGTCCAAGAGGCCGGGAGGCATTCTGATTCAAAATCTTCACTAAGTGAAGACACAACAACTCCACCAAATGGGAAACCACCTGTTCGATATAATTCATCTATTTCGCTAGCACTTAGAGGTCTGTTGTAAACCTTGATGTCATCAATATCACCATCAAAGAAATCTGCGCTACCATTTATAGTTCCAATGGTAGATGGAGAGCCTGATCCTCTGTTATCCACAACACCTGATAGCGCCGTTACGCCAACTTCAGATCCGTTTTTGTACAGTCGCGTGTTTACTCCGTCATAAGTCAAGGTAAGGTGCTGCCATTCGTCGAGATTCAAAGAAGTGCTGCCGACCACATCGCCACTACCACTAAAGTATAGGTTTGTGTAGAGCACACCGTCGATAACCTGAGCAAGCATGTTTCCAAAATTCAAAACTCCTGAGATTCCAGCAGTATTTGCCGGGTTGACCCACCAGGAAACCGAGAGCTGGTCAGAACCTCCAAAATAATCAACCTCCGGCAACTCAATGTAGGCATCTACTCCATTGAAACTAAATGCAGAACCCGGATCTCCAAAGCGATCGTAAGCAAGTTCTGCTCCCAATACCAGTCCATCATTTAATTGTCCTGAAACATCATCAGCATCACCATGGAATGGGTAGTCAGCTAAAATTCCCGTTTGCTGAGTGAGCCATCCAAAAGCACCATATAATTCATAAATTTCCTCGGCAGACAGGGCTCTGTCGTAAATGCGCATGTCATCCGCGGCTCCAGTGTAATAGTTACCCTCTGTATAATCATATCGTCCTAATCTCACCTCAAACTGGTTAGCTGCGTATAGAATCTGATTGGTATTCAATACTCCATATACCAACTCGCCATCCAGATAGAGCCTAAAGTAATTCTCATCATAAGTGAGCGCAGCAAAATGCCATTCGTCAGAGGTAACAGGAGCTGAGATTACTATATAATCACCTCCCAGGTTTAGAATTCCCTGAATATATCGTTCTGTATCATCATAAACAGCCAGAGCCGCTACGCCTTCAAGGTCAATTATTTGCTGAGAGCCCGTCACTGAAGAAGAGGCATTGAACCAACCTGAGACGGTAAGTTCATTTGGCGTAATCGGTAAGGCTGGCGCATCTACATCACTGGCACCATCGAAATACAAAGCCTGATCTGCATTCCCAAACCTGTCAAAATCGCCTACAGCTCCGGTCAATACCCCGCTGTATCCATTGCCCGATTCATCAGTTGCTGAGGCATTCAAAGGATAATACAACCAAAGGTGATCATTATAAAGTCCCTTAATTTCTTCATCGGACAGAACACCATCTATCCACATAAAATCATCTACATACCCGTCATAGTTACTTCCTATTTGATAAGAATTTCCCGTAATGTCCAAATCCCCATAAACAGGATATGTATGAACCAGATTACCATCATCGTAGAAGCGCATCTCCCCTCCATCATACACCCATGTCACCATGGTCCATTGCCCGGTAGGTGCTTCAATCGGAATTGCTTCTATTCCTACCTCCACTGCGTTTTGAAAATATCTCCAGGAAAATTCTGTAGGATAAATGTGATTGTGAAAGCTTCCAACACTTTGAAAGATGGTGCCGGCATTATCATTGGTGATTGGATTGAGCCACATATTCATGGTAAAACCATTGCTCAAATACAATTCCGGTGAGGAACCTAGATTTACTAGTTCAGAAGTGGCAAGATCCAGCGAACTTTCTGTATTGCCATATCGATCCGTGCCATAATTGACACTAGCGGAAGTACCGTCATTTCCATAGCCACTCTCGTCTGTCAGGTCGCCATCAAAATATAGTTCCGCCACAGCATCCCAATTCCCCCATGATGTCTCAATTAGCTCGTACGTGTTATTGACAACATCTGCAGTTAGTGTATAAGTACCTTCATCTACAAAGAAGTTCAATCCAAAATATTCCAGATAGCCATCACCCGAATCACCCCAATCCAGGTAATTCCAGGTATCGTTTACCCTCAATTTCCATTCCCCTGCATAAAGTTTTATGTTCTTGATCTGGTAGATACCAGAGCCCATGTCTGTCAAATCCATGTCAGCATCCCAGCCTGAATTATCACCCGTAAGTGCCGAGCCTATGATCCCGACAGAGGTAATTGGTTCCGCGTAATAAGCAAGACTAGACTCCCACAATCCTACAGCATACAATCCCTGATCAAGCGTAAAGATTGTACCTCCAGCATCTGCAACTCCGTCCAATTCATTATCACCCATAAACGATTCAGGAAGACCCTCGTCAAAATCGGTGAGCCTAAAATGGTATGTACCTGCCAGTAAATCCAAAGCCCCAACATAACGTTCTCCCACTGGCTCAAGCCACAAATCATGAACCGCATCTCCTCCAACATCTTCAGGTCCGCGAAGCGCCTGAGCCTCAAATGGCCACAGTTTTTCACTATAGACTTCTCTTATTTCTTCATCTGATAGAACAGAGTTGTGAATCTGCACCTCGTCTATTATACCATCAAAGCCATCTCCAATGAGAATGGACCCCTCAGAAACTGGAACAGCAGATCCTTCAGTGCCTTCAACAAATCCATAATTGACTAGAACCTGTCCATTTATATATATCCTGACACCCCCACTAGAACTGTAAGTGAAAGCAACATGTGCCCAGTTTCCAAGATAAACTTCTCCGGCATCTCCATAAGAAATGCCCGTAATATCACCGAAAACCCTTCTCGTGTAACTTGCTGTGCCTGCCTCAAGATCTCCAGTAGATAGCCTCAGGTCAAAACCCTGACCATTCATAACATTCTTCACTATGCTCACATCAGCAGCAGGAAAAGAATTTGGTTTGATCCAGGCTGTAACGGTGATCTCTGAACCGAAATCATAGTTAATAGTATTTGCCATTTCCAGTGGACTGGCATTTATATAATCGAAATTGTAAGCACCAACTCCAAAACCATCAAGGCCAAATCGATCAGTAGTAAGGCCATTACCAGAGCCAACCTCATAGGCATCAAAGCCATTTTCTGTTGCATCTGTTACGTCGCTGGTAAAAGGAAGGTATGCAAGCAGATCAGTGTTACCATCTTCATATAGGCTCGCAACATTTTCTTCTGTAAGGACAAAATCATAGATTAAAACATCATCAATTTTTCCATCAAAAAATTCAGAACCATTTGTGCCCTGCACACCCAAAAACATGTCTCCTCCAAAAGTATAACTCAGACCTCCGGTTGATTCGCTAACGAGACCGCCATCAAGATAAAGTTGAGCTGCAGAGCCATCGTATGTAGCAACGATATGAACCCATCTCCCTGCATCCAGAGCAACACCTGTGGTCCAGGCATCCCCAAGTCTTATTTCGTTGGTAGTTGGGCTGGTTCCCAGATATGTGTTTCCAAGGGATTTCCAGCTTAATATTTCAGTGAAATTGCTGTTATTGCCATTCCAATTTACCCAGGCTGACAAAGAAAATGGAGCATTGTCGGTTAGGGTAGCAGGGGTTTGTATATACGCCGAACTTCCATCAAAATAATAAGCAGACTGGCTTGCTCCGAAACGATCATTGGCGAGAGTAGCTCCAATGAAAGTAGCATGATTAGCATTGTCCGACAAATCGTCAGCATTTCCATTAAACTCATAGTAAGCGACAGGCCCTATCTCAGAGTAGTTCAAAGACCATCCTCCTCTGGTAATATATTCATCAGAAACGAATCTGATATATACAGACTCAGAACCTGACTGCAGCGGCGCAGGTATATCAGATCCGCTCAAGACTGCCAATAAAGGTGACTGGTCGTTTTCTCCATCGTAGATATACAAAAAGTCATAATTAAACTCTGTATCAAACTCTGTAAACTCGAGTAGAACACGTGATTTATCCTGATATTGAATTAACCAATCACAGGTAAAATCAGCATTGTAACTATACACTCCACTACCATCAGAAATGGTTCCAGAAGCATCCGAAAAAACGCCCCCATCACAGGTATGACTTGGGGTGATCTCCAGAAGGAATATCTCTTCAAGCGAAGCGCCTCCATTATCGGTTACGCGTACTCGGATTGAATACTCGACTGCCGATGCATCTATATTCCCGGCCACTCTCAGAGTAACCCCATCCATCACAAACAAGTCATTATTTGTATCTCCTTCTCCGGCTACAAGCTCAAAAACATGATTTTCGCCAGGATCAACATCTTCCGCAGAAAAACCAGCAACTGGTAAATTATTTGCTGCGGCATTATCCAGACCATAAAACTCCATTGAAAGAGTTGACGGTGCGGCATTCACACCATCACTGATAGAATAGGTCGCTCTTCTGATTTCAACATCGGGAACATTGTCATTGGTCATCACACAATAATATTCCCCTTCCACAGATGCAGTGAAATTAAAAACGTGTTCTATCAAATTTGCTCCCTCTATAATTTCATCGTTGTAGAACCACTGGTATTGGGTGCCACTTGCTGATTCAATTGCCGAAAGCGTCAGTTCCTCACCTTCATTGGGCACGAGTGTGACCGGATCTCCCACTGTCTGAGGGCTTGCATACAAGGCCGATCCGCTTGAATTAAGTGCCACATTTGGAGTCAAATAATCAAAGCCTATTTTGTTGTCGTAGATAGATAATGTCGTCCCAGACGGCAATCCAGACAAATCTGGCAACCCTCTCAACTGATTGGTATACAAGTAAATTCCTCCACCCGCTGTGTTAGTAAATGAGGCAAGCCCTTCAGGTATATATCCGGTCAGTTGGTTTCGACTTAAAGAGAAAATATTGCAGTTTGTCAGGTTAGCAAGCTCCGTTGGTATTGTGCCAGTGAGTTGATTGAGACTGATATTGAAATAAGTAGCATTGGTCAGGTTGCCATAGCTTAGAGGAATGGTTCCTGTAATTGCGTTGTTGAAAAGCAGTAGATAATCTAAAGAAATCAAAGAACCCAGTGAGGCAGGAAGCGTTCCTGTCAGGTTATTAGAAGCAAGACTCAAAGTAGTCACCACGCCTTCATTAGTGTCCACACCATACCAATCGTTCAATGGTGCATCAGTTCCCCAGCTGCTATTGTCAACCCAATTGTCCCCATTGGTACTATTATAGAAATCCATCAAGATATCTCTTGGATCTGCATACGCTCCTTCCGTGTAGAGGGCTATAGCGGTAGAAGCATCCATCGCATAGTCAAAAACACGGATATCGTCAATTTTACCATCCCAGTATTCCGAGCTTGCTGTTCCTTGTCTGCCTACAGTTAAAGTGTTGAACTGATAACTCAGCCCGGAGATAGACACGTCACTCTCAATACCGTCTATATAAAGTCGAGACTGGCTTCCATCATACGTTCCTACTAAATGCACCCACTTACCTGCTTCAAGTGGTGTGCCTGTTTCAAAACTATCACCAAAGGCCAGGTTGCCAGTTTCCGTTACGCCAAGGTACATTCTAGATGAAAGTGAGCCTTCAAACCAACTTACAGCCGTATGACGCCCAGTGTTTCCATCCCAATAAACCCATACAGATACTGAGAATGGTTGATTGTTAGTAAATGCCTGTGTAGTGCTGATATAGTTACTCGAACCGTCAAACACATATGCGGCATCCGCATTGCCAAACCTATCTACAGAAAGTGTTGCGCCGTTTACAGTGCCATCATTGCCATTGCCAGACTCATCCAATGCATTTCCATTAAATGTGTATTCCAGGGCTAAACCCGGACAATCGAGAACATCTCCACCGATCGACCAGCCATAGTCATTTATCAGTGAGCTTCGTGCAGCCCCACTTTGGCAATAAGGGATCCCAACTGCCGTAAACGCAACGTTAGTGGGAATTTGTGTTTCTGTTAATACATCAAGGTCAGCCCAGCCAATCAGCGTGTTATCATAATTACTCTGATCCATTCCGGATCCATCAAATATTTGATACATATCCTGCACACTTGATATGTCCCAGGCGTTTAGGTTTTGATTGAAATTTGACGCGTTAAAAAACATCTTGGTCATATACAGCATGTTGGAGACATCCCACCCACTCAAATCCTGATCAAAACTTGATGATTCAAACATGCCTTGCATTGACTCACAACTGGACACATCCCAGTTGCTAATATCACCCATAGATGAGGGTCCCATGTAAAAAAACATATTGTCCATGTTTCTCACATTGGACACATCCCATGAACTCAGGTCTTCATTGAATGTGGCTCCCCTAAACATATGAGACATGGTTTCCACATTAGATACATCCCAGTTTTTGAGGTTATCACCAGTAAAGTTTACTTCGTTAAACGCGAGAAACAGTTCTGTCACCTGAGACAGGTCAGGAGCATCTGTAGCGTTGATAGCTAAGACATTGGTAACCTGGCTAAAAGAAAAACCGTATTGCCCCCAAACGATATTTCCCCATTGCTCTACGCTTCTAATTTTATCCTTAGAGTAATCATGAAACGCAGGAAAATCGCCGGTTATTGAAATAGTTTTAATTCCAGATGAAGCATAAGTATGGGAAACATCGCCAGTTTGATTGGTGTCCACGGTTCCATCTCCCCAATCAATGGTAAAATCGTAAGTTTCTCCCTCCGTAGCTGGAATATCAATGGTTAAATCCGGTGCGGTCACCTCCCATGTGGTAACGAAACTACTTCCTTCTTCGCTTAGGGCGGAAATCTCAGAAGCATCAAGAGCGTAATCATAGATTCTAATATCATCAATCGCTCCTTTAAAGAAGGCAGATAGCTCTGACCTGAAGTGGCCCCCAATACGAACATTCCCATCTCCACTTGAAACCCATGTGCCACTTGCAGCTTCATCTGAACCTACCAAAACCCCATTTTGATAAAGATAGGCTCCCGAGTTTTCTTCAATAACACCAACCAAATGAACCCAACCCTCAGTATCTACAGTACCGCCTTCATAACGTAGATGATCTGCACCATTGGATTGCCATCCTGCTATTACGTATTCTCCAGTACCAACCTCATATAAACCATATTGTTGATCCGTTGAATTTCCTTTACCAAAAATGAAGCCTGAACTTCCTCCAAAGTCACTTTTAACCCAAGCCGAAATTGTAAGGGATGAATTGTTAAAGTCATCAGAACTTGGAATAGTTATGTAATCATCAATTCCATCGAAACTGTATGCACTATTAGCATTTCCAAAGCGATCGGTGGTCAAAGTAGCTCCGTTTACATCACCGTCATTGCCAAAACCCGAATCATCCAATGCATTACCGCTGAATGTGTAATGGGCTTTAAGACCCGGCTCTGCTTCTGTTCCGTAAAAAGTCGAAATAGCACCTGCAGTCAGTGCGTGGTTATAAACCCTTACTTCATCTACAGAACCAGGCATATACCAACCGCCTAGGGCATGGCCTCCTATACCAAAATCTGTTCCTGACATTGTATTCAGATCCAAAGTAGCCGAGCCATCTTCTTCTCCATTGAGATATAAAACCGCAGTAGTTCCATCATAGGTTACTGCGAGGTGATACCATGTATCAAGATCTAATGCTGTTCCTCCTGTAATATCTCCATTGTGTCCCCAAAACCAGGCAAAGTTAGTAGACTCATCACCATTGGTACCTAAACCGAAAGCACCCCCATCATGGCCGGGACTTCCATATACCATGGCCATATTTGGTGTGGTACTACTGGCATCAAGCCTAACCCACGCCATGATAGTACGGGCATGAGAGCCTGTTGGAAAAAAGGAAGCATCGCCTGAAATAGCATCATCAATTCCATCAAAGTTATAGGCTGAGGCAGTATTACCAGACTTATCTACGGTGGACAGAGCCTCAAAAACAACTCCATCATTTCCATTGCCGGACCCATCATTACCATCTCCGTCTAGAGGATACCAGGCCAGTTCTCTACTAACCTCAGGCGAGCTGTTTTCAAAAACGCTAAAGCTATTGTCTCCATATATAGCTACAGCAATGTCATTGATCCCATTTCCTGTTAAGTCATCGACTTCAACACCACGCGATGTGTTGCCAGTGGCCGCATTTAAAGGTGTACCAAAAGAGATTACCCCACCTGACGTGGTATTTTTAAAAATAGAAATATTATCCCCGCTATTGTTTGAGGTAACTACTTCAACCAACCCATCATCATCCAAATCACCGCTATTGATCCACGAAGGGCCATCACCTGTGGAGTAAGAAGTGACATCTCCAAAAATAAAACTTCCTGCTCCTGAGCTTAAATTGGTGAAAACTTTAACCTGATCCAAATCCAACACGGTCACTGCTACATCAGGAAACCCGTCATTATTAAAATCATCCAAAACCATCCCTCTAGGATTTGTGCTCACGGTATAAGAGGCTATGGCCGAACTACCAAAATCAAAACTCCCTACAGTAGAGCTATTCCTAAAAAGCGCAATATTATTACCTACTGAATGTGATATTACAATGTCTTGCTTTCCATCCAGGTCCAAATCTGCAATCCCCAATCCATAAGCATCGGAAAAACCAGTGGCTACATCTACTCTGCTATCAAAACTCACGTCAGTTCCATTGCTTAGATTTCTAAACAATGAAAAAGAATTGGTTGTCCACGTTGTAACGGCTACATCTACTCTACCATCATTATCAAAATCCGCGCAATTGACTTTAACCGGAGTGTTGGGCAAAAGGAAACTGTGCTCAGCTGAAAATACAAATGAACCCGAACCGGTACTTTCATTGAGAAACACAGAAACTGTGCTTTCTGTAACAGTGGTTGAGTTCCAATTTGCCACAACTAGATCCAACTTCCCGTCATAATTTATATCCGCCGCTGAAATATCTAGAGGCAGAGTAGCCATTGTAAGAGTCGCAGCGCTAGTCAATGATAACGGTGGGATAGTTGTTTCGTTTTGAAACACCACTACATTATTAGAGTTGGCGTTGGCAATGGCAATATCATTGAGTCCATCCAAATCAAAATCACCAATGGCCACAGCGTTGGGATTGGTACCTGAGGCAAAAGACGATAGCGTAAAATTGCTGCTCTGAATTTGTGTAAAGGCAGGGACACTCATGAACCCAAAGGCAAGTCCCAGAAGCGCAACCTTCAGATTTTGTTGTCCTTTACTGAAAGCACTTTTTGTATAATTTCTAATCATAAGTTGGTTGATTAGTCGATGAATTTTTTGATTGATACTGTTGGTTGAATTGGAAAACTGCATTAGCTACCTCCTGGGGTTGGTGGATCTGGCAAGCTGTTGGTATCAGTGTCTCCGCCCGGGTCATCACCGCCTCCACCAAGGAACACATAGGCACCACCGCCTCCAGCAGCAAGCAGTGTCACAAACACCAGGCCTCCTTTGCCTCCTTTTACCGAAACACTCTGGTCTTCAGAATAGAAGTTAGGATCGTTCGTTGGTGTCACACGCACTTCATATTCACCTTTTGGCATTTTCTTGGGTAAATCCACACTGTAACTCGTTCCTCTGTGGTTTTTTACCATAGACTTGAAAAGCGTGCCCCCACGGTACATTTCTATGTCGTACCAGCCAGACTCATGATAATCTGTCCAGCTTACGGTCATTTTCTTTCCTCTTTTGAATTTGTCTCCGACAATTTTGACCTGTACAGGAAAAGCAGTAGCCTCAGCCACAAATTTGAACTGGATTGAACCTTTGAAATTTCCTATTTTGGTCATCCCATCGAAGTTCACATCCAGAGGAGCATCCACCTTCAGGGTTTTGAGGTTTAAGTCAAGCGGCTTGGCGTAGTTATCAGCAGAAGTATAAACTTTGAGTTCGTAGGTTTCTCGCGAAGAATGATGCGATCGAACCAGTGCGGTGAAAGAAACCTTTCCATCATCATTGATATCCAGGTTCATAATTCTAAGATCTTGTGAATGGGCAAAAAACATCCCCAGCACAAAAACGGCGGTAAATAAGTGGCGCTTCATAATGTCAAATCAAGTTGGCAAACCTGCATTTTTCCATGCAGATCGTTTCTTTATTACTCAGGTTCCCATCATGTCAACAAATAAAATTCAATACATTCAAGGAATATGAATATTTAAACCCTGAAAGTTAACAAAATAAACCTTGAAAATTGCCGTTATAAATAGTTTGTTCGTCGAACACAGAAGCCGTTCTTTACCAGGATATAGACAGCCAGATTAACCTCCTTTTGGAGTTGTTCTGCATCCTGCCTAACAAAAAAAGGGGCTTTCGCCCCTTCTAAAATTATCTTATTCCTAACTGTGATTACGGCACGTTGATCTCACCCAAATCATTCCAGTCGATATCTTCCCAATCAAAAACACCAGTGCCAGCCCCTGAAGCCAGCGCCTCTACATCTACAGTAAAGGTGATCGCATCTCCGATGTTCATCTCAAGATTAGGGTCTATGTCCACTTTATGACTCATTTGAACTCCCGTCTGATAATCATAATAGTTCAATGAAATTGAAGCGATAGTAGCCGGTAGCGCATATGTGCTTTTCTCAGCCCCATAATCTATCCAGGCATAAATAGAAGACTCGCCATACTCCGACGGCACCAACTCCTCGTTCTCAAAAGAGTAATCATGAGCATCTACTGTACTGATGGAAAGATCTATCCACATGTTCTCGTCACCGCCGTTGATTTTTTTCATAGTGATTTTGGTAGAGATATTTTCCATCGGCATTTGCAGCTCAATCTCGTCCTCTGTCAGCTGAATGTCTTGTTTTCCCACATAGATGGGTCCTTCACTACTGATGTAACTGTGGAGTTTAGGGTATGATCTATGGTCGCCCTCCGGCCCAAATCCATTGTAATAATAGTCGTAGTAAAAGTCTGCCGTGGTGGCCAACACCGTGTATTCGCCTGCTGGCAAACCAGGTATAAAGAGCGTGTCAGGGATGGTATTTTCATAGTAGTAGTAATCATTACCAGTTGCATCCAGCGAATCCTCATAATCATAGTACGTATTGTGATTATAGTAATGCTGGTTGTAAACCAAGCTCCCCTCAGCATCCAATATCAAAATGGTGAGCGATTTCACATCCTCGGGTACAGTCTGCGCTATACGTCCATTAGAAGGCGAAAACGTATAAGTCAGAGACTCATTGATTCCAGTTATGTAAAAACTGTATTCTCCATTCGGATCTACCTTGTCATCAGAATTGGGATCACACGAAAACGTGATAGCGGCGATTACTGCCAATAAAGTGTAAATAAATTTCATTTTTGGGCGGGTTATGTGTTTATCTAATTTATACAATTTTTAAAACATTAAGTGGTGCTCCACTCAACTCCATTGACACGCTATCAGTACTTTTGGTTGGGTCAAACAGATTAATATTCCAGTTCAAATGCGCAAGACATCTGCATTCATACTCCTATCGGTTTTGTCAATGACAATGCTTTGTGCCCAAACTCATTTAGAGGGCTATGTCATGGATCAGGTGAGCAATGTCAAGCTGGAAGGCGTTCTGATATCTAGTCCAAATGGCACTACAATTACCGACAAAAGCGGATATTTTCAAATTGAAGCAAATGCTGATACCATGTCGCTCAGCGTCTCACACCTCGGGTATGAAAGCGCCGTTGTTTCTACAGACCAATCCAGAAAACTTTACATTCGCTTAGCGCCAAAAAGTACGGAGCTGGGCGAGGTAATTGTGTCTTCCGGGCAGGGGTTTGAGAAAGTCCACAATGTGGTAAGCAGCATCGCAGTTATAGATTCGCGCCAACTTGAGAGAGACGCACCCTACACTATTGCAAATTCTCTGAACCGGATTCCGGGGGTGTATATGCACTCCGGAACATTCAATACCAACAGGATCACTATCCGTGGGATTGGCTCAAGGAGTCCTTTTGCAACGGATAAAATAAAGGCCTTCTACGATCAGATTCCGCTAACCGATGGGAGTGGAAATTCCACCCTGGAAGATTTTGATCAAAGCATGATTCAGCAAATAGAAATTGTGAAAGGGCCAAATTCGAGCCTCTACGGAGCAGGCCTGGGAGGCGCCATCCTGCTCAGAAGTGCCCAGCCGGGATATAACGCAACAACGATTGAAACAGCGATGAGCGCAGGCTCATATAACACATCAAGAGTGCTGACAAGGCTACAACACAGCAGCGACAACCTATCGCTAAATCTCACCTACAACAAACTGAAAAGCGATGGCTACCGGGACAACAACCAATATGAAAAATGGCAAACAGCACTGACCGGGCGTTACTATTTCAACGAATCCAATTTCATTTCTTTCATTGGGGTATTTACCGACCTCTTTTCAGAAATCCCAAGCTCGCTCAACCAATCAGACTATCAGAACAACCCAGGATCCGCAGCGGCCAATTGGAGTGAAGCACAGGGCTATGAAGACTACACCCGTACTTTTGCGGGCTTGAGCTATCAGTATTCACCTGCCAAAAATGTTCTTCTATCGCACAGCATCAATGCACAAATAAAGGATACCTACGAAGCAGCACCAGGGCCTTTTGTAAACATCATGAAGGAAAAAATCGGAGGGTTCAGCTCACGTCATGTTGTAAACTATAAACAGAACAACTGGGATCTACACCTTGGTTTTGAATGGTTTGATGATGGCAGGAAGTTTGGTGAATTTGAGAACCTGCACACGCCAACCAGCAATGGAAGTGTGGAAGGCGAAAAGCTTGATGACTTCAAAGAAAACCGATCCTACACCAACTGGTTTTCTGAAGTTCGTTTTATGCCTACTAAAAAACTAAAGCTGGTGGCGGGACTCAATGTGAATGCTACTAACTACGACCTGAAAGATCATTTCCCTGATGATGGGAATGACAAATCAGGCTCGTTCGGATTTCAAACCATCCTTTCTCCTCGTTTCGGTTCCGTTTACCACATCAATGAAGACCTCCACCTTTTCGGCAACATTAGCCATGGTTTTTCGCCTCCCAACCTGGAACAAACACTTTACCCTGACGGGCAGATCAACCCAAACATACAGCCCGAAACCGGGTGGAATTATGAAGCAGGCCTCAGAGGAAAGATCGGCAGCTTAACCTATGATGTGGCCGGCTATTTTATGGATATCAAAAACCTACTGGTGGGACGCAGAACCGAGCACGACGAATATATAGGCGTAAATGCCGGAGAAAACCATCACTATGGCCTGGACATCAGCCTGGACTATCTGCTTCAGATCAGTGAAGGAGCCGAGTTGGTCTTCTTCCAAAAATCTTCCCTGATGCATTTTCGATTTAAAAACTTCGTAGATGAAGCCAATGACTATTCAGGCAACAAGCTGACTGGCGTACCTCCAGTCACTATCTCCTCAGGCATTGAGCTCCTCAACAAATCCGGATTTTATGGAAATATCAATGCCCAATACACCGGAAAAATGCCGATCACAGATGACAACATACTCTTTTCGGAGAGTTATTTATTACTCCGTTCCAAAATCGGGTACCGTAAGTCGATTAGGAAATTTACCATTGACGCAAATGCAGGTGTCGACAATATCACCGACACCAAATACGCTTCGATGCTGCAGATAAACTCAGGAACGGGAAGATATTACTATCCCGGACTACCAAGAAACTATTATGCCGGTATCAGCCTAAAATACAATTTCCACTAAGCTTCGTACTTTTTGAAAACCGTGATCGCATTGTGACCTCCAAAACCGAACGTATTGCTCATGGCTACATTTACCTCCGTTTTTTGAGATTCGCCTAAAACAATATCCAGTCTTTCCGGCACCTGCTCGTCCAGTTCTGTTGTGTTGATGGTCGGTGGAATCACCCCATCTTTTACCGCCATGATAGAGGCAATGGCCTCAATAGCCCCGGCAGCTCCCAGTAAGTGCCCAGTCATAGACTTGGTAGCACTGATTTTTGGAGAGCTCTCTCCGAAAACGCCTTTGATCCCTTTCAGCTCACTCATGTCACCCATAGGCGTGGAAGTAGCATGCATATTTACATAATCAACATCCGCCGGAGTGAGACCAGCCTCCTCAAGGGCGAGTCTCATTCCTCTTTGTGCGCCCTCTCCGTCAGGATGTGTGGCCGTCAGGTGATGCGCATCTGAAGTCATAGCCCCGCCCACTATCTCAGCGTAAATTTTAGCTCCGCGAGCCAGTGCATGGTCCAGATCTTCGAGTATCAGAGCACCTGCCCCCTCTCCCATCACAAAACCATCGCGGTTTTTGTCAAATGGACGTGAAGCGCTGGCCGGATCATCATTTCTTGTAGAAAGTGCCTTGCTGGCATTGAAGCCCGCAATACCCGATTCGTTGATCACGGCATCCGATCCGCCCGAAACGATCAAGTCTGCCTTGCCCCACTGAATATGGTAAAATGCCTCAATCAATGCGGTATTAGACGTGGCACATGCCGATACCGGAGTGTAGGTGATGCCTTTGATTCCGTATTTGATAGAGATAATGCCGGAAGCCATGTTGGCTAGAATCTTTGGAACAAAATAAGGATTGAATCTAGGTGTGCCGTCCCCGGTAGCATACTCCGCTATTTCGTTATGAAAAGACTGAATGCCTCCATTGCCGGTTCCCCATATCACCCCAGACCTATACGGGTCTATCTTATCAAATTCAACCCCGGCATCCTTCAAGGCCTCATCTACCGCAACCAACGCATATTGCACATAAGGATCATTGGTTCTAAGCTCTTTTCTGTCCAGGTGATCCTTTGGGTCAAAACCCTTAAGCTCACAAGCGAACTTGGTTTTATGGTTGGTGGTATCAAAATAAGTGATAGGTGCAGCCCCGGAAGTTCCGGCTATCAAAGACTGCCAAAAGTCAGCTAAATTATTTCCAATAGGAGCAAGTGCCCCCATTCCAGTCACAACTACTCTTCTCTCTTTCATACTGTTATCTGACGGATGTCATCCGTTTATCATCATTTTCTATCCGCTAAACTAGCACCGGAACCGCTCAAAACGAAACAGAAAGACCAATTACTCTACCCAACTCGTCAGGAAGCTGACTTCCGTCATGTCAAGTCATAACTCCGGTCAGCTCCTCTCATCACCCAAATCATAAGCGAACACTTCCTTAATCATGATTTTCATCAGTAGGCCGCTCTAATCTTGTATCACGAAACCAATAGTCAAACCAATGAAAACATTAGTCAGATACACCCTGATTTTTATGATGGTGCTACCACTCACCGCCAAGGTGAACGGGACACTTACAGTAAAAAAATCAGATTCTCAGGTTACAATCTTTGGCACATCTTCACTACACGACTGGGAAGAGGACGTCAAGGACTTCACGGTGCAAGGCACCTGGAAAGACAACCTCATCTCCAACCTGGAGCTAAAAATGAAAACGGCATCTATCGAAAGCGGAAAGTCCATCATGGATGACAAAACCCATGAAGCACTGAAAGCCGACAAGTACCCATGGATCACCTTCTCAGCCAGTGAGCTAACCATAGAAGGCACGGACGTGAGCGGAGACGGTCAGCTCACAATAGCCGGAAAATCTCAGCCGATCAAGGTAAAAAGCGTGGTGAAAGAAAAAGGCACGGACTACCTGATAGTAACAGGCTCAGAAAAAATAAACATGAAGAACTACGGCATAGAACCACCTACAGCCATGTTCGGATCGCTGCTCACAGGCGAACTAGTGACAATCTCTTATGAATTCAAACTTATTATAAAATAAAAAACCAGTAGTCATGAAAACCCAAACTTTAAATCGATCAATCTTTACGACACTATTTGTAATGGTCATGTTTATGGCTTACGGTCAGCAACCTGAACTGCAGTACTTCAGAGCCAATGACCAGTCAAGCAACGCAGTATTCGAAACTCCGAAAACCAATGATGTAGAATTTACCGGCCTCAAGGTCAGAGTTGGAGGAGATTTCGCACTACAATTCCAGGGAATCTCTCAAACAAACGATGGAGACTCCCTTCAGAATCTTGGAAACAACTTCAACCTACCTACTGCCAACCTTAATCTGGATGTGCAGCTGGCAGACGGAGTTCGCTTACACATGAGAACTTACCTGTCTTCAAGACACCACACCGAAGCTTATGTGAAAGGTGGTTACCTCCAAATGGACAAACTTGATTTCATCAAACCAGGCTTCATGTCAGGCATCATGGAGTTCACCACCCTTAGATTTGGTATGGACGAAATCAACTATGGTGATGCGCACTTCAGAAGATCTGATAACGCCCATGCTATCAACAACCCATTCGTAGGAAACTACATCATGGACGGATTCACTACTGAGCCATTTGCAGAAGTGACAGTTCAAAAATCTGGAGTAATCGGGGTACTCGGTGCAACAAACGGGCGACTCAACCAAAGTGTAACCGCCACTGACAAAGGCTTTGTGATGTACGGAAAACTTGGTTATGACAGCTGGGTCAATGATGACTTGAGACTAAGATTGACAGGATCATTCTACACAAGCTCAGACAAAGGCACCAGGGATTATCTTTACGGAGGTGACAGAGCAGGAGGCAGATACTACAACCTACTCGGCACGGCATCTGGAACTATCAGCAGCTCTGACTTCTCTCCTCGATTCAATCCAAGATGGGCCTACCAAACAGCCTTCATGATCAACCCATTCGTGCAGTTCAAAGGTTTTGAATTCTTCGGAACTTATGAAATGACCCAAAATGGACTGTCTGCTGATGCTAACGATGCTACTTCCGGAGGTCAGTTTACCAACGTAGTAGCAGAAGCACTCTACAGATTTGGAGGCACAGAGCAATTCTACCTTGGTGGTAGATACAATGCAGTGAGCGGTGAAAGCACAGACGTGGCATTGACCCAAGAAATGACAAGAGTAAACGTAGGAGGCGGCTGGTACCTCACTCCAAACGTACTCACAAAAGTAGAATACGTGAACCAATCATTTGATGGGGACGCTTATAACGGAACCGAGCTACAAGGTGCAAGTTTTAATGGCTTAGTGATTGAAGCGACTATTGGTTTCTAAAGCACCTGGTAACAAAGTGCGAAGGGCGGATCATTTGATCCGCCCTTTTTTTTGCTCTTCGGTGTGCATGGTTATATCAAAGTGAATGACCAGCTCGTCATAAGCACGGAGCGCCCCCCAAAAACGAGTTGGCGGCTCTATGCCGAAATCAGTCATCCGCACAGCTTGCACCCCCTTGAGAACAAGGTCTGACGCTGTTTGGTTGATCACAGCAGCATCAGTCACGGTGATCCGCCTCTGCGTACCGGCTATGGTTATCGAAACCTGCGCTTCCACATCCAGCTGATCAAAACCCTCACTCTCCTCATGAATGTCTATTTCGTGTATTTGCAGATAAAACTGAGGATATACGTCCGACTTGAGTATGCCGCGAAAATCCTGTGTCATGGCTTCCAGGCCACAGTCAAAACCAGTCACCTTATAAGCCAAAATCAAACTATCAAAAGCAATGCGCAGCGCTGAATGATGGCTGTTGACACTGAGCGTGTCAGTGATGGTAGGGATAAACAACTCGCAGGTGTACTTATTTACGTTGGTCTCACCCGAGATCCTGATGGCACTCGACATCACCGAGACCTCATGTGCGCCGGTTCGCTGCGCAAGCAAACCTTGCGATGTGCTTATATTTACCAACAACATTAAGATCAAAACCAAACGCATACCCATGGACGGAACTTTATTTTTAGCCAACACGATCAAACTCGCTCAATATTATAAGAAATTAGGCAATTCTACATTCGATCAGCTCACAGAAGATGACATTCACTGGGCAGCTGGCGATTCTTCTAACAGTATTGCGGCCATCGTAAAGCACCTGTGGGGCAACATGCTCTCGCGCTGGACCAACCTGCTGACCGAAGATGGGGAAAAACCCTGGCGACAAAGAGATGCGGAGTTTGAGGACGACACCCAAACCATGGAAGAGATGCGGAGCAAGTGGGAAGAAGGCTGGAAGTGCTTCTTAGATACGCTGGAGTCTCTCACGCCCGAAGACCTGGACAAAACCATCTACATCCGCAACGAAGGCCAGTCTGTGACAGACGCCATACAGCGGCAAATGACGCACTACCCCATGCATGTGGGGCAGATCATCTTTGCTGCCAAAATCCTAAAGGGTGACGACTGGAAAACCCTCTCCATACCCAAAGGCCAAAGCGACAGCTACAACCAAAAGAAATTTGCTCAGGAGAAAACCGACAAGCACTTTACCGATGAGGTGTGAAAGGCAGATCCTTCCGGGTAAATTCCCACCTGCACAAAGCAAAACCCAACCTCCTCCGGGCAAAGGCCAATCTAACAAAGCAAACAACGCTATTGGATGACTCAAATAAAACGGGTAGGTTTAAGATGCCAAATGGGTAACAGGCACTTGCATAGTCGTTTGCCAACGCTTATAAACGGGTATCTATTTGATTTTCATTGAGTTGAATAAAAAACAAACAACCAAACCATAAATGAATAACGCGCACATTGCGCGTTAGCCAATTGTTAGGTTTCATGCAAAAATGCCAACCCACATTTGCAAAGCCACACAAGCCAACCCACAACCCAAGCTTTGCAAAAGAGCCAAATATCCAACCCTACGAGAATTCCAACATTTGCCAGAATTCAGATTTACTGGCGTTTTTTTGATTTCCAATATTCGCCAGAATTTCGTATTTTTGGTAAAAATTGGAATTGAAATGCCAAAGATCATAGAGAACAGGTTGATTGAAGAATTTAAAGACCGGGAGTATTTTACCCGAGAAGACCTGTTTGAATTCTATCGTTATTTTGAACCTGATCTAAAAAAGGGAACCTTTGGGTGGAGAATCTATGATCTCAAAGACAAAAACATCATTAGACCTCTCAAGAGAGGTCTCTATGTTATTTCAAACAAACCCAAATACAAGCCAGAGATATCACCAGAACTTATTAATCTCGCAAAGCGAATCACAGACAAATTTGAGAATGCCAAACACTGCATTTGGGAAACAGAATGGCTAAATGAGTTTTCACAACACCAAGCCAGCAGACGAATTATCCTGATTGAAATAGAAAAGGACTTCATTGAGTCCTTGTATTACGAATT
This sequence comes from Cyclobacteriaceae bacterium, assembly GCA_039944535.1. Taxonomy (GTDB): domain Bacteria; phylum Bacteroidota; class Bacteroidia; order Cytophagales; family Cyclobacteriaceae; genus JAMZMI01. The sequence continues at coordinate 616,227 of JBDUYP010000001.1, read as the reverse complement.
AAAGGACTCGTCAAGAAGTGAGCTATATCTCAATCCTGACGATAAAACCATCGATTTTTACATCGCTGAAAGTGACTATCCAGTGATTATTAAAAAATTGATCACACGCTCCCCTATCGCAAGAAGAACAGAGAAAAGAGTAAAGTTTTATACCCCATTACTTGAGAAGATCCTAGTGGACCTCTTTGCTGAAGAAAGACTTTTCTATTACCTACAAGGCTCTGAATTGATGCATATATATGAAAATGCCATTAGCAACTATGCCATCAATTTTACCAAACTCTTCAGCTACGCAAAACGAAGGGAAAGAGAACAAGAAATAAAGCAGTTCATGAAGAACCACATGTACCACCTCGTAAAAGACATTATTGAATGATAAAGGAACATTGTTTTACAGATGAGTGGCTAGAGGGATTTAAGAAACAAAAAGACCACAAACGAATTGACAAAATCATTTTGGAAAAGATGATTTACGCTTTGCATTTACTAGAGCGGTTGAAAAGCAATGGACTTGATTTCGTATTTAAAGGTGGTACCAGTTTGGTGCTTTTATTAGAAACAGGAAATCGATTCTCCATTGATATCGACATTATCAGCAAAACTGACCGAAAAGAGCTGGAAGACATATTGCAAAAAGTTGTTGATTCTTCAAACTTCACAGGTGTCGATCTGAACGAACAACGCAGCTACAAACCTGGAGTACCCAAGGCACACTACAAGTTCAAATTTGATTCAGGCAGACAAGGCTCTGGTACCATTCTATTAGACGTTCTCATCGAAGATTCAATCTATCCGGAAGTGATTGAAAAGCCTGTAATTACCAAATGGATTGAAACCAAAAAAGAGACCATGGTCTCTATGCCAACTATTGATTCAATTACGGGAGATAAACTCACCGCATTTGCTCCAAACACCATTGGAATACCCTATTTCAAGGGTAAAGACAATCAACCTTTCGCTATGGAGATATGCAAGCAACTTTTCGATCTAAGCAAACTCTTCGAGAATATTCAAAACATGGAAGTGGTGGCAGCCAGTTTTCAGGTATTTGCTGAACACGAAATTGCCTATCGGAGAAATGGAAACTCGAAAGATGAACTCACCCCAAAAAAGGTTTTACAAGACACAATTGATACTTGCATTATCCTAGCCAAGCGTGATAGAGGCACTGAAGATGAAAAAGTAAAATTCAAAGAATTGCAAAAAGGGATCATCGCTTTTGGTACCGGTTTTTTAATGGCTGGAAATTTCAGGATAGATGACGCGGTACCAGCATCTGCCCGAATTGCTTACCTGGCAGGAAAAATCATGGTTAATGAACTTTCACCGATCATCTATTATGAAGGCCAGGATATTAAAGACTTAATCATAGAGGACCAAGATTGGAACTTCTTAATGCGATTGAAAAAGCAACCAGATAAATCATCATTTTATTATTGGCACCAAACAGTACAACTATTAACACAAGCAAAGGCCAATCTAACAAAGCAAACAACGCTATTGGATGACTCAAATAAAACGGGTAGGTTTAAGATGCCAAATGGGTAACGCGCACTTGCATAGTCGTTTGCCAACGCTTATAAACGCGTATCTATTTGATTTTCATTAAGTTGAATAAAAAACAAACAACAAAACCATAAATGAATAACGCGCACTGTGCGCGTTAGCCAATTGTTCGAGATTATTTTTTATACACAATAGCCAAAACATGAAGAAAATTTTACTAGCTAGCCTGATTTCAATGGTATGCAACAACGTTTTTAGCCAAACATTTACTCTTGAAGAGACACTTGCAACTGGGTTACGAAATGGTAGTGTTGCTTGGGGCGATATTAATAACGATGGCAATCTCGATTTTATTCAGACCGGAAACGATATTGATGCCAATGCAACAACTAGGTTATATATAAACAGTGGCTCTACTTTTGAGCTTCAAAATACCGATCTACCAAATATCTTTGAAGGAGCCACAGACTGGGGAGATTATGATAATGATGGTGACATAGATCTTCTTTTAGCTGGTTCTGGTACGGATGGGCTTTTAACTAGGCTTTATTACAATATAGAAGGAGAATTGATTCTAAATGAAGATGTTTCATTACATGGTGTTGACAGAGGATCGGTTGAGTGGGGGGATTATGATGAAGATGGAGATCTTGACATTTTGATCTCAGGCCAAGACTCAGAAAGCAGCTCAGTGACTAAGATTTATAATAATGAAAATGGAACATTCACCGAGGTAGAGACTAGCCTAACTGGTGTTTCATTTGGAATTGCTTCGTGGGTAGATTTTGATGGCGATGGAGACCTTGATGTTATGGTGTCTGGGGTAACAGGAACAGCCCCCGATACTGGACCTAAGGTTTCAGAGCTATACGAAAACACCGGGACATCATTTTTATTGGTATTTGAAAACTCATTTGAGGGTTTATCAGAGAGTTTTTTAGATTTTGGTGATTACGATAATGATGGTGATCTTGATTTTCTAGTAGCTGGTTTTACCAACTCAAATACTGCATTCACAGCCATATACCAGAACAATGCATCATCGTTTGATATTGTGTTTGATGGTACTCTTCCAAATGTAATCGAGGGAACAGTGTTGTGGGGAGATTCAGATAATGATGGTGACTTAGATATCTTCATAACGGGAAATACTGTTTCAGCGACTGGTAAAATTGCACAACTCTATTCTAACAATGGAAACGGATTTGACCTTGAGTCGTCATTTGATGAGGCTGGGCAAAGTTCAACCAATTTTGGGGACTATGATTCGGATGGGGACTTGGATATTTTTATTAGTGGCCAAAAAAATGATTTGACTGTTTACTCCGGTATCTATAAGAATGAAAATTCAAATGAAATACTGGCCAGCAACGCAAATATCAAACCTACTGCTCCAAGTAATTTAACTTCTCAAATTTTAAATGAAGAAATTGTGTTTGATTGGGATTTATCATCCGATAACAACACTCCCCAAAACGCCTTAACTTATGAACTTTATGTCCGCAGTGAATTAGATACTTTAATAGGTTCTTCCTCTCTGAACGATGGTAAAAGAAAACTTGTCAAGCGCGGAAACTCGGGAAATTCTAACTCATTTACGCTTAAATTTGATTTAGATCCAGGGGATTATTTCTGGAGTGTTCAATCCATTGATAATACATTTGAAGGATCGTCATTTGCGAATGAAGAATCGTTCCACATCAATTTTCCACCAGTTGTAACAGGTACTTCTTCGTCTTTAAACACTGCAGAAGAAACGAGCTTACCTATTGAAGTTCAAGATTTAATAATAGATGATCCAGATAATGATTTTCCTTCAGACTTTACATTGACGGTTTTAGAAGGTGACAACTATGCGGTTACAAATAATGAAATTACTCCTGAACTAGATTTTAATGGAACGTTATCTGTTTCAGTTCTGGTAAACGATGGAATAGATGATAGTGAAATAGCAGAAATAGATATTGAAGTAACTCCTGTGAATGATCCTCCAGCAATTACAGGTTCAACCGTTACAAATAGTATTCCGGAAGAAACGAGGTTAACGATTGATCTTAATGACTTTATTGTTGAAGATCCAGATAATAATTTTCCTTCTGATTTTACTTTAACAATTTTAGAAGGTGACAACTATGCGGTTACAAATAATGAAATTATTCCTGAACTAGATTTTAATGGAACATTATCTGTTTCAGTTCTGGTAAACGATGGAATAGATGATAGTGAAATAGCAGAAATAGATATTGAAGTAACTCCTGTGAATGATCCTCCAGTAATTACAGGTTCAACCGTTACAAATAGTATTCCGGAAGAAACGAGGTTAACGATTGATCTTAATGACTTTATTGTTGAAGATCCAGATAATGATTTTCCTTCTGATTTTACTTTAACAATTTTAGAAGGTGACAACTATGCGGTTACAAATAATGAAATTACTCCTAATAATGGATTTGTTGGGGCTATAAATGTGCCTATTACAGTCAATGATGGAATGGATTCCTGTGAGCCATTTAATTTAACGATTGAAGTTACTCAGGTACTTGGGTTAGACAAGAATTTTATCCAAGACTATTTTTCGGTATATCCTAATCCCACAACAGATTATGTAATTATCCAACCCAATGGAACTTCTATTGCTTACGATCTAGCAATTTATGATATAAACGGAATCTTGCTATTTGCTGATAAAATTTTAACTAGCAGAAAAAAAGAAATTGACCTACGCAAGTTTAGTACAGGTCTCTATTTAATTAAGATTTCAAGTGAATCCAAAATTGGAACAATGACTATTTTAAAAGAATAGCATGACCAAACAATCTCTAATCGAGTAACCTGCCGTGAGCGATAAGCCTACGGTGCACCCCTGGAACGCCAGCCCGGTGGAATAATTTGGTATCTTCGATACCAGACGCCCATGCCGGGCACACACAATATGTACAGCGCATAACACCCTGCGGGATGCTACGACACCATATACAGTACGTTACCACCAATTATGAAGAGAATAGGAATCGTTTATTTATTAATTTTTCTCTTTCCGATTATTTCATTCGGACAAATAATTAGTGGGAAAATTATTGACCGCATTAGTGCTGAACCAATTCCTTATGCCAATATTTTAATCAAGGACTCGTATTCAGGAACCGTTTCAAATGAAGATGGTGAGTTTGAAATAAGTGTGGTTAAATCTACGAATGAGTTTACACTCGTCATATCCGTTATCGGATACAAAACTGCTCAAATTGAACTTTCAAAGGATACACATTATCCCAGTTTAATTATTGAACTTGAAGAAAAGGTATTTGAATTAGATGAAGTAGTGATTTCTTATCTATCACCCAACCAAATATTCGATAATTTTCATAAAAACTACTCTGTTAACTACTACCAGAAATCTGCTCTTCTAAAAGCATTTTATCATTCTGCTTTTTCAGAGAATGATGAATTCAAACATTTATTGGAGGCAACAATCAACGTTAGAGAATTTCGCAAAAAAAAGCATCGAACTTTTGAAGTAGAGATTACTCAGCGTAGAAAATCAAATGATTACAGAATAGAAAGGTGGGGAGAGAAAAACAATTACCTATATGATGCAATCGCAAGCAATCCTATGCTTGAGTTATCTGATTTTTTGGATAAAAAAAATCAAAAGTATTACGATTTAGAACGACTACCGAACACAACCTACAATTCTGAATCGGTTTATGTCGTTCGGTTTACACCGAAGAAAAACACAAACAAACCATTATATGAAGCAACCGCGTATTTCAATTCAGACGATTTCGCACTCATCAAAGCTGAGTATGCATTCGACAATGATGAACATAAAATTCAAAATCAAAGCTTAAAAGACAAAACCTATCATATTCCATTTGTTTCTGGAAGTGTGCAATATCAAAAAATAGACGAGTACTATATTCTCAAATATTTAGGTTACAATAATGGTTGGACTGTGATTAACAATATCTCTAATGATACCATTGTCAAAGACATTCTAAAAGATGAGATTTTGTTTCATGAAACCCAATACGACAATAGCGAACCACTTGCAAATCCACTTACAAAATGGGGCGACATTTACAATAAACCTTTCGGTTATGATGCCGATTATTGGAATAATCAAGTAAAAATTCCACCATCACAATTGTTCAAAACAGCAATTGAAGATTTAGAAAAGCGTCAGCCTATTGAAATGCAATATTTCAATAACTCTGCAAATACAATAGACTTTCAAAATTTCGGTAATTCGCCTGGCGGTCGGATAGATAGCGTACTTACTGTCTATAACTTAACCATGTTATTTAACGGTGTTGCTTTGGTTACAAGTAATGGGAAAATTATTCATCACAAAGCATATGGTTATCAGGATATTCAGGACAGTATTCTCTTAGACACTTCAGCAGTTTTTGACATTGGGTCAATTACCAAACAATTCACCACTGCAATTATTTTAAAATTAAGATCTGCAGGCAAATTGAATCTTGAGGACAACATTGGAAACTACCTGCCTAACTATAGGTATGCAGACAAAATCACCATTCATGAGTTACTCGCTCATCGCAGTGGTATACCTACTTATGACTATCAGGAAAAACTATATGATTCTAAATGGTTTAACACCAAATTATCCACCAATGAAATGGTTGCCACTTTTTGCACCGATGACCTGGAATTTGAACCTGATGCTAAAATGGAATACAGCAACAGCAATTTCGTAATTCTAACTGCAATTATAGAAGAAATTGAAGGTAAGGACTACTACACGGTATTAGATGAATTAATCCTAAATCCGTTAAATATGAGCAATACATATAGTCCTGTTTCATTACCTGCAAAGAATGTGGCAAAAGGATATATTCTCGATGGTAACAATTATACAATTGAACCAAAATGGGCAAAATCTAACAGTAAAGGAAGTGGCAATTCACATAGTACTTCAACAGATTTATTGAAATGGTTAAGCGCAACAAACTCTTCGGAAGTATTTGATGCAAATGACAGGGATTTAATCAAATCGCCCATTTCATATTATGAATATTATGATTCTGATTTTGGATATAGTTGGGGAATAAATAGGAATACATTCAAAATATCAAGTCCAACTTTTTTTTATGGGGGAACAAGCTTAGGGTTTTTCTCTATGATTACAACTGTGCCGGACAAAGGAATAAACATTATACTGCTGAGCAATACAGGTAATTTTCCTCGAATAGCATTGACAAATGAGATATTAAAAATCATAAAATAAACAGGTGGTAATAATGCATATAAGAAAATAGGCTAAATAGTAATAGATTAAAGAGTGATAGCCCGTAGCAAACTTTGAGCTTAACCGAAAAATTAGTGCTTCGTAATTGCCTACTTTTCATTTACTGAACCACTATATTTCATACCTAAATTGACGTATGAACTGGTAGCCTTACTTAATCAGAGCAGCTCTATGGAAATTTCCATTACACTTATGCACTTGCTTTTAGTTGCCCCCAATTATCTTCTAAGCCTATTCAAATACTGTATATTATTTAGCTAAAATTCAAAAGATGGAAATAAGAAAAATTATTGCAACAGCATTCACGGTTGTAGCACTTATTACTCTCGGTATGTTTATTACCAGAACTGAATTTACCATTCAACTCCAAGTTTGGATGAGCTTCAATTATTACATTCAGTTTTCTCCATATGTTATTAGCATTATGCTCTTTTACAGTGGAGTGCATCTATTTAGAAGAAATCAGAAATCGAATTTCGCGATGGCGATTTTTGGCTATACGATTTTCGAAATAACTGCTTTGGATTGGATGGGAATATTATCCAATAATCTAAGCACTTTCACAACCATACTGTACGTATGTTGTGCTATTGTGGCAATGTGGGTTGCTCATGCGAATCCTTTTGCTTTAAGAAAATTATCTTTGAAAGAAATCCTAATAAGCGTTTTCATCGGAGCATTGGAGAGCCTACTGCTATATTATCTACAGTTTAATTAGTAGATATGGAGGAAGCTACACATAACACCCCTTCACATTCCCCTCATTAAACCACCTCAAGACTAAGACATAGCTTAATGTTCGAAAACTATATTTAATCAGAAAGGATACCGATACAGACTATTCGCATAAAACCCACAAATACATTTCACTCCATAATCATGATAAGCACACCCTCCGTTCGATTATCAATTGCCAGCATCTTGATAATTGTTATGTACGTTCTGACAGTCAGCTGCTCACCCGAAAGCACTTCTCAGGATCATACTTTGCAGGTGTATCAAACATCGCAATCGGGAGACAACCTTAGGTTAGTTCGGGCTAGCGATGGAGATATTTCTGTGGGAGCAGACAAGCGCCTTACGTTACAACTTCTCCCTGATGAAGAATTTCAAACATACCATGGATTTGGAGCTTCATTTACCGAATCGTCAGCATGGAACCTCGCCACCATTCCCGTAGACTTGCGCAAAGAGGTGCTAACAAAATTATTTAGCCCCAGTGCAGGAGCAGGGTTTTCACTGACGCGAACGCACATAAACAGCAGCGACTACTCTAACAACCACTACACGTATGTAGAAGAGGGCGATGAAGATCTGGCCACCTTCAGTATCTATGAAGATATGAAAGGATTTACCGGCGATGAAAATGAGCAGGTACGTGGCGTGGAATTGATAGAGCCCAGTTATGACATAATCCCGATGATTTTAGAAGCCTCTGCCGTTCCCGGTGCGGACTTCAAAATCATCGCTTCGCCATGGAGTCCCCCTTCGTGGATGAAGTCTGGCGAAACTGCTGAGATGACCAACGGCTCCCTGCTGCCCAGATATTACGGCCTATGGGCTCAGTACCTATCCAGATACGTAAGCGCGTACAAAGAGCAGGGTATAGACCTTTGGGGCATAACCCCGCAAAATGAGCCACTACACGCACATGATGCGCGCTGGGATAGCAACGGGTTAACCCCAGAACAGGGACGAGACTTTTTGCGAGACCATCTGGGGCCTCAACTCGTCGCAGATGGACATTTGATGCTGCACGATTTAGAGGCAGGGTTGCATGTGCTGATTTATGATCATAACAAGTCCACCATGAACGACTATGTAGCACCGACATACGAAGACCCGGAAGCATCCAAATACGCCTGGGGAACTGGGTTTCATTGGTATGCAAACTCTGAGCTCGATGAAAACAATTGGTATGCAGGTGAATTGGATGAGTTGCGCACCCGCTGGCCAAACAAAGGAATGATCCACACCGAGTCAAGCATAGATATTGATGCCGATGACCCCATTGGCCAATACTGGAGAGAAAGCACGGATTATGCCGGAACCTTTGTTCCTTTCGACACCTACGCCTATGACATCATCACAGACCTCAATCATGGCGTACAGGGATATGTCGAGTGGTGCATGATTCTCAGCAATCTGGGTCAACCCAACCCATACGACAACTTCAACAGCGCTCCTGTGCTTATCAACCCAGTCACAGACGAAGTGATTTACACGCCGCTTTATTATCTCTTGAGCCACTTCAGCAAATTCATCCGCCCCAATGCAATCAGAATTGGGCTGGAGAGTGAAGCAATGGAGGGTGTCATCTCCACTGCTGCCAAAAATCCCGACGGGTCAATCGCGGTTGTCGTTTTTAATAAAACCTCCGAATCCTATGAACTAAAAATCAAACTCGAAACCGACAGCCACACCATGCAAATAGCTCCCAGAGCGATGCAAACCATTTTGATAAAACCAACAAACTGAACCCTTCTTCCGGTAGAGCTTGTTTTTTTTCCGAAAAACAACAAATCCATCAGCATTCCAACCAAATACTATAACCGCCTATCTTATAACTATAATCAAGACCAAACACCAATTCTGTGAAATTATCCAAATCCATTCTCCTAATGCTCTTCCTCATCGGTAGCACAGTCATGTCCTGTATTTATGGTGAATGTGATCCCGTACCAGGTTATTTCAAAATAACCGGAATTAACTCAGTGAACATGAGGCTTACCAGCGATCAAGACCAGCCCATTGATCCTATTCGTGAAGATGGAATGGTTGATTGGGAAAATTACCTAATCCAATATGAATTCAGCACGGAGCTAATCGCAAAAACAGAGAACAGGTTTGGATCCACTCTCATGGCGACAAGCTGCAATAGACCGGGCTCTGAGGGTGATAAAATCGGCCTGGACACCCTTTATCTGACAGCAGGATCTGACTACAACGCCGAATTTAAGCAGGGCGACACTTTAAACTCAATTGTTCTTATTCAGAACTATATTCATACCTACTCGCTATCAGAATTTGATTCTATCAGCACTTACATAACCCAAAATAAAGAAGGCGTTCGCAACGATCAATTTATCCTGAGACTGGCTCAGCCTCCCGTCACCACAGGCAAATATGCTTTTTTGATCACCTATATTTTAAACAATGGAGACCTTTTCACCAACACTACGAACCCGGTAAGTTTAAGAGTTGATTGATGGCGACATAAAAAAGGGCAACCTAACGGCTGCCCTTGAGTGCATCACAATATTGTGGATTTAAGCATCTGCTTTTGACAGGTTCAGCCCCCTGGTCAACAGGACAAAACCCATCGCCAGCAACCATACAGTCTTCACGTGAAATACGGGCTTGTAAATCTCAAAATTGTCTGGTATGCCCAATATGATTCCTACCGCCAGCAGTCCCAACGCAGCGGTAAACCCACTTAACCAAACAGGGAAAAGTTTCCACTTAAGAAAACCAGCCCCAAGAATCACCAGCCCCACACCTGAGAAGATTCTACCGAAGCGAATAAAGCAGGTAACATACTGATTGGTGAATAATACACCATTCATAAATTCATCAATCTCCTCGGGTGACTTACCCATGGTTTGTCCCACACCCCAGGCTCCAAAGTTGTAATAAAAAGCCGCCGCGATAGCCAGGGTAAATGACCCAACTATGGCCATGCCTGCACCGGGCACCATCACTACGCGAAAGGGGCTTTTGCCAGTAATGGAAACCAATGCAAAAAGTGCGATTGCCATGGTGACCCAGCCAAATATGTGAAAGCGGTACATCCATATCCAGTACCACACATCCTCACCTATGGCTTCAAAATCTGAAGCCACTATGTACTCCCCTATGTGATGCGACGAAAGCGCCCATCCTCCCCACAGTAATATGGCTGCCACTATGAAAGACCAGCCGGTAAACTTAGTTTCGAAATCATTTTTCATATCTTCAGGTTTTGTTCTAATCAACCAATGTATTTCATCCTACAATGACAGTCTGTAACATTTGTTACCTACAAGCATTTAATTGAGCCTTACTTTTAACAACCTAAAAATGATATTTTGGAAAGACGTGACTTTATAAAAAAAGCGACACTGAGCTCTTTTGCCGGACTCATAGGAGCCGATATTGTATTTGGTTCCACCATGCCTGAGGGTTACTCTCCGCTGGCTTTGCAAGACCCTGATCCGTTCAAAATGTTCAACAAAAACAAGGGCATGAGCGTACTCAACGACAAGCCCTGGAACATAGAGGCGCAGGCCCATCTCCTCGACGATCTGGTGACGCCAAACGCCAGCATGTTTATTAGAAACAATGGCGTAATTCCCAAAAACATAGACGCTGACAGCTGGACACTAACCATAGATGGTGAGTCGGTAGCTAGTAAAAAGTCGTACACATTGTCTGAACTCAAATCAAAATTTAAGCACCACACCTATCAGCTCACCCTGGAATGCGGCGGTAATGGAAGAAGCGAATTCGACCCTCCGGCCAAGGGAAATCAGTGGACTATTGGGGCGGTTCACTGTGCCAAATGGACGGGCGTCAGGCTGAGAGATGTATTGGAAGATGCCGGCATCAAAGACGATGCAGTGTATATCGGCTATCACTCGGCGGATACTCACCTCAGTGGCGACCCCACAAAAGAACCGATTTCGAGAGGGTGCCCCATGGCAAAAGCCCTGCAAGATGAGACTATCCTCGCTTTTCAAATGAACGGTGAGGACATTCCCCTGGCTCATGGCTACCCACTGCGATTGGTGGCTGGCGGCTGGCCTGCTTCCGTTTCCGGAAAATGGGTAAATAGGATCAGCATCAGAAACATCGTGCACGATGGCACCAAAATGACAGGTACAGCCTACAGAACACCCTGCGAGCCCGTAGCACCCGGCGACAAGGTCAAAGATGAAGACATGTGTATCATCGAGTCAATGCCAGTGAAATCATTGATCACCCATCCTAAATCAGGTGCCATGATCAAGGAGGGTGCGTCACTCAACATCAGAGGCCATGCGTGGGCCGGAGAACTGGAAGTAGCCGAAATGGAATACTCCATTGACTTTGGGTCAACATGGAAAAAATGCAAGTTGGAAAGACCAGCAAACCGCCTGGCCTGGCAGCACTTTTCGGCCAGTGTTTCATTTCCCAAACCGGGATACTACGAAGTATGGGCCAAAGCAATAGACAGCCGGGGCGCGGCACAGCCCATGCTGGTACCGGGGTGGAACCCTAAAGGATATTTGAACAACGCGTGTCACAGGATAGCGGTAAAAGTGGGTTAAATGTCTCAGCAAAAGGATCTTTCTAAATTACTCAAAAGAGTCTATACCCTGCTGCTAAGTGCGATAGGGCTTTCAGTGGCGGCCAGTGCTTTGATCGCCTTTTATTTCATTGATCCCTCCTTGTCTTCCCTCATGCCTAAGCAAGAGGCCACCGTCACAGCTCCGGTCGAAAACAAGAATAAAGATGAGATCGTAGATGGCATTCATGTAAGAACGGGTCTCATAGAGGCCGAGGGCCTGATGGCCGTGGTGAGCAACTGCACGGTTTGTCATTCGTCAAAGCTGGTGATTCAAAACCGGATGAACCGGGAGCGATGGAATGCCACCATAAAGTGGATGCAAGAAACCCAAAACCTGTGGGATCTGGGAGAAAACCATGAACTGATTGTCAACTATCTGGTGACGAACTACCCTCCAAAAAAGAAAGGCCGGCGCGAAAATCTGGAGGAGATAGAATGGTATGTTTTAGAGAATTAACCAATTAAGATATGAGTGAATACTTAGATGCCTTCAGCAACGCCTTTATGGGCACGGTAGATTGGACCTGGAAATCAATCATTTTTCAGGTACCATGGTACACCAACTACTTTTGGGGTTTGATCGTGATCTCTCTGGTAGCATGGGGTTTGGAAATCACCTTTCCCTGGCGCAAGGATCAGCCTATCATCAGACAGGACTTCTGGCTGGATGGGTTTTATATGTTCTTCAACTTCTTCATCTTTTCCATAGCCATCAGTGGTGTTTACAACATCCTGGGGCTACTATTTGCAGAGGTCAACCTGACCATGAAAAGCCTGGCACTGGTGGACATATCAGAGTGGAATCCCGTAGTGCAATTGGTTGTCTTCTTCATTGTACTGGATTTTGTGCAGTGGTTTACCCACGTGCTACTACACAGATATGGTTTTCTTTGGAAGTTTCACAAAGTACACCACAGCGTGAAGGTGATGGGGTTTGCCGCGCACCTCAGATATCACTGGATGGAAAATATCTTCTATAAGCCACTCAAGACTTTTGGGGTGATGATTCTGGGTGGATTTGAGCCGGAGCAAGCGTATATCGTGCACTTCATTGCGATCTCCATTGGCCACCTCAACCACTCCAACGTGAAGATCACCTGGGGGCCGCTCAAGTACATTTTCAACAACCCCGTGATGCACCTCTACCATCACGCCTATACGCTACCTAAGGGTAGGTATGGGGTTAACTACGGTATCAGCCTCTCACTGTGGGATTATATCTTCAAGACAAACTACATACCTGAAGACAGTGGGAAGATTGAAATTGGTTTTGAGGGGGACGACAAGTTTCCAAAGGACTTTGTAAGCCAAAACCTATACGGATTCAAAAAGGGGCAGCATTAAGCCCCTCTTTTATTGGATTTTCGTTTCATAGGGTGAGTCGGTTATTTTGAGAAGTGCTTTCGCAAAGAACTTCTTGACTTCAGATATGCTAAAGAAGGAACAACTAATTGGGGCAACCAACAAGCTTCCACAAGGGTTTCAGTTGAACCAGCGATCGACGAACTTATCTTGCTCGAGAAAATTGAAACCGGAGTGGCTCAGCTTTTCAAACCTTCTCTAGCCCTGTGCTTTGCCCCTCGTGGAGCAGCGTATTTTATTGATACTCTTGTCAAAGTCGGGTTGCGCACCCCGGGCAGTTTCGCTAGATTAGCGCCGTTTACGCCGGAAATAGTCACTTGCCATATCTCACAGATTATGGCAATTTCTCTCCCGACCTTATTTCGCTACTTTGAAAATGAACGATGAAGTTTTATGGATTGATGAAATAGCCCAAGGCAATGAAAATGCCCTGAAAAAAATCTATGAACGCTATTCTGTCAAAGTTTTTAATACAGTCATCAGTTACACCAAAAACCAGGAAGACGCAGAAGAACTTCATCAAGACATCTTTGTAACCATATACAATACCGCTGGCTCTTTTCGCAAAGACGCCTCGGTGAGCACCTGGATCTATCGCATTGCGGTCAACAAAAGCCTTGATTTTCTGAGAAAAAAGAACAGCTTGAAGCGTGGCGGGATTTTCACCTCATTGTACAAAAAAGACTCTGGCGATCTGGCCATTGAGTCAACAGACTTTATCCATCCCGGCATCAAAATGGAGCAAGCCGAAAACGCACAACTCCTGTTTCGTGTCATTGAAACCCTTCCGGAAAATCAAAAAACGGCTTTCATTCTCACTCAAATAGAGGACCTGCCGCAAAAGGAAGCCGCAGAAATCATGAATACATCAAGAAAAGCGGTAGAGTCACTTTTGCAACGAGCCAAAGGCAACTTGAAAAAAGAATTAGAAAAAATGTATCCCGAGCGAGGGAAGTAATGTTATAACACGTCAAAAAAGAAAATGGAAGACTGGAAAGACGATATACTCAATAGCACGAAGGGAATGGCAAAGGCCCAACCACCAGCAGATGCTTTTGACCAAATTTTGCGAAAAATAGGCGATCAAGAACGGACCACTGAGTCCTCGCGCACCTGGATGGGAGTTGCAGCTGCGGTTTCGCTCATCATCATGTTCAACACCTATTTTATAGCTACTTATTCATCTACTACAGACTCATCCTCAAACTATGACGCTGGGTCTTATTCATCGCTGGTTACCAGCTATAACCTGTACGAAAATGACAAGTAAGAAAATCTACCAAATCGGGTTTGTGGCACTCATCCTCATCAATGCCACGCTGATTTTTCTTTTGGCACAACACCGACCCCCCAGAAGGCCTATGCACTCGGAGGCAGCACAAAACACTATAGTTGAAAAGATCAGTAGTACGCTAGCCCTTACGGAAGACCAAAAAACCGATTATCAATCAATGGCCAGTCAGCACGGTGAACAAATGAGGGTTTTGGATGGCAACCATCGTGTCCTGATAAAAGCATACTTCGAAACCCTCAACGACAATGCAGCATCTTCTGCCGACAGCATTAGAAATGAAATATTGCAACTTGAATCAGAGAAACTGCAATACACCTATGATCATTTCGAAGAACTGAAATCAATATTGAGTGAACAGCAAAAAGGGCAATTTGACCTGATTATAAAAGATATTCTTGCCGTTTTGATCGGCAGAGAAAACAAATTGCCTCCTCCTCCAAGAAACCCGAGGGATTAGCTTCTGGGATCACGTCTATAGTTGAAACTAAAAAACGATAGACATGCGAAAAATCCCTTTGACAAATGATCCATTTTATTGATATAGAAGCGGTATAAAGCAAGTGTAAGAGTGATGCTCTGGTCGCAGGTAAAACTGACAAAACCAGGCTGCTTGCCACTTTTGAGAAGCTCCGTAGTGGCTGAAGTAAAACCATCATCCTCATTTACAGATCTCGCTGCAGTATATCACTCCCTTTGCCAAACAGCGCAACTCACAAAACAGATGGGATTTTCACTGATAGAAGGAAACACTCGTGTCAGCCACAAGGGATAGAACATAAAAGCAAACACTGGAATGCTCTAATCGAAACTTTTAAAAACTCAAAAACACATTAAATTTTAGAACACATGAAAAAAACTATTTTAACCCTATCAATGATAGTATTGGTCACTCTTGCATGGTCACAAGGACCAGGAGGTGGGCAGAGACCAGAGAGACCTTCCACCGAGGAAATGATCAAACAAGCCACCAAAGATCTAAGCCTGACAGATGAGCAGGTGGAGCAGTGGACTGAGATTCATGAAAAATATGAATCAGATATGCAAAATGAGTCCAAGGCACGTGAGACCATGCAGACCATGGGCAAGGAGCTAGAAGCAACGCTTACGGAGGAACAATTGGAGAAATTTAAGAAAATGCAAAAAAGGCAAGGTCCACCAAGAGGGTAAAACCAAAGCCGACGGAAATCTATAATGCGAATGCCTCTGGCCTTTTTAATATTCTAAAAAGCAGAGGCATTCGCCATTTTAAGCATGAAAGCATATGCAATGGGGCATATACGAACGAGCCTGTTTTTGGCTTAATTTAATGCTTAGGCGATTACAAACTCCCGAGAACTGAAGACTCCAAACGGACGGTTATATCTCGAGGGCAGTCGAAGCGCTCTACTAGCACAGAAGCATCAAATTGGCAGTTTGGTGCGGCCGGCTAGGCCATTCGCTATTTCGCTCATTAGAGCTCGTTAATGTATTGCTCCTTTGTACGGATAATTTTTGCGAAAACCATCAGAGCTCGGGTTAATCAATGCCCGCTCGTTGGTAATTAGATACTTTTTACCGTTTTCAGATTTGTTCACCTTGATTAGTACTAGAGAGTTCTCATTTTGAGTGCTCTGAAAACTCAGTTTCGATATCAGTTCCCTAATCAGAGGTTCATAGTTTGTTGATCCAATAGCGATGGAAATAATTTGATTATTTGGTGATATCAATAGTTCTATATCGAATGGATTTCCCTTGATGAAGTCATCTTTGGTTCCTTTGTTCAGATCCTTGGCAAATTCATCTAGTCCGTTCACATAGGGCATTGTTATAAGTGCACCAGTCTCGGTTGAAAGGTAAGAGTTGAAAAAATCACAATTATCTGGATAGTTGGCAGGAAACATTAAGTCCATCTGTTCAGATATTTCAGGCAGTAAATTTTCCTCACTCAGTTGTTCCAAAACCGTCAAGGCGTTCAGAAAATAACCGTTCAGCAAAAATGCGTTGAGTCTTTCAGTTAGATTTTGAGGAATACCCTGGTCGGACGTATTAGTCTTTAAGGCAACAGAATATTTGTCCTCATCACCCAACTCTTGAACAGAGAATACGGAAAGGCCAGTAGCCGAATCAAGGTTCTCAGGTTTAATGGCGTAGCTAAATCCTTCAACCGTATCCATTAGAAGAACTTCGTCAAAAATGTTCTGAATTTGAACTACGAATTTGCTACTTCGCTGATCATGATCTTCACAGCCAGTATTATATGTCCACTTGACCGTAAGTTCATGATGGACAATGTCAACAGGATCGTTGCAGATATATTCAAATACAATCTCTGGACATGGATAAGCATGAGTTGTCCAGTTTGAAAGAACAAGGAGCAATATCAATAGAGGGGTTCTAATCATTTTGCAAATAGTCGGCATGAGCTCTAACATCATCTATCATCCGTAAGCTGGATCGCGTCGCGTAGACTTTTCAAATATTTATAAAAGTATCCGATTCCATAAGGCTTTACAAATGGCTTATTTAGCTTAAGGATGGTGATTTTTGTTAGGTTTATTTATTTCAGGATGCTTGTCCTTAAATTCAATAATACTTAATTTTGGGATGGCTATCCTTAAATTTGGAATATGAGTTTTGATAAAAATATACTTACTGGAAGAATCGTTGATGACAACACTTGGTGGGAAGAGAAAAAGATACCTTTTTATGATGAGTTCAGTAAGAGGAGATATTACAATGGATTCTACGAGTTAGTGTCTCAGCAGTTCCCACATAGAGCTGTGGTTTTAATGGGTCCAAGAAGGGTAGGGAAGACGGTTATTATGTATCAGGCTATTCAAGATTTGATAGATTCTGGAGTTGACCCTAATCGGATATTTTATTTCAGTCTAGATACTCCTATATATACCAATGTTGCCTTAGAAGAACTGATCAATGACGGTCTTTCAATTAACGAGATTTCTTTAGAGGGTTCTTACGTGTTTTTTGATGAAATACAATATTTGAAGGATTGGGAAATTCATTTGAAATCGTTAGTTGATAAGAATAGGAAAACTAAGTTTATAGCAAGTGGAAGTGCTGCTGCTGCACTTCGGATGAAAAGCATTGAAAGTGGCGCGGGAAGATTCACCGATTATTTTCTTCCTCCTTTGACATTTGCTGAATATATCGACTTAAATGGATATAATACTTTGTTATCTGAGACAGAAGTATATTTCGGTGGGCCAAGAAAGTTCTATGAATGTTCGAATATTGAATTGTTCAATAATCACTTTGTTGATTACATAAACTTTGGAGGATTTCCCGAAATAGCTCTTAATTCTGATAAGGTCAAAAACCCTGAAAGAGTAATTCAAAAAGATATAACGGATAAAGTAATCATGAAAGATTTACCCGGTTTGTTTGGAATTGAAAATACGTTGGAACTTCAACAATTCTTTAATGTCTTATCCTATAGAACCGGTGAAATATTAGACTATAAAAAAGTATCTCAAGAGACTAAAACTGATAATAAAACTATTAAAAAATACATAAAGTATTTGGAAGCAGCCTTTTTGATTAAAGTGTTACATAGAGTTGATTTGTCCGCAAAACGGTTTAAGAACATTACACAGTTCAAGGTTTATTTGACGAACCCAAGTTTGTTCACTGGCCTATTTGGAAGAATTTCTGATTCGGATGAAAGGTTCCCTCATTTAGTGGAAACAGCCGTTTATGCTCAATATCTTCACAGAGAGCATGAGTTTCTAAGGTATGCTAATTGGAAGGTTGGCAAAGAAGAAGGTGAAGTAGATTTAATTCAAATAAGCAACAATTATCAGGATGTTCATTGGGCCGTTGAAGTTAAATGGTCAGATAACCCTAGAGCAGGTAAACTGAAAAAATTCATGATGAAAAATGGTTTAAGCAAAGGAGTAATTACCAGCAAAACTAAGTTTGAGGATTATGAAGATCTTTTAATAGTGCCCAATAGCATTTATGCCTATGTAGTTAGCAAAAACGCTCTGAACAAACTTAATGAAGAAATACTCCATTAAGGCTAACAACCAGATAACCCGCACAGTGCACGTAATCCTACAATATATTATGTAGATGAGAGTCAGGCAAGCGATTTAGGTGTCTGTAAATGTATGGTTTTGTCAAAATATTATTCCAGACTCACTTTTCCAATGCTTCCTCGTTCGGCTGTACAAACTCCCAAGTCATGATTTTATTTTTAAACATGTCAGAATTCAAGTGAGTGATGGCTACTGACATAACCCAAAGCTGTCTCAGGTCTTAGCTACATCGTGTATTGCAATAAGTAATCAAGCACGTCATAGCCCTTTCCCAAGGGCGGACTTTTGTAAAACGAGAAGAACTTAACCTACTTTATTATATCTTAATTAGTGTTAAAAAGTCACCTCTAGTTTCCGTAGAGTCGTTTCACCATTTGTAAGATCCAAAAATGACAAAATGATCCATAGCAGTACATTCTGGCAAAACCATTTCCGAAACAACTTAGAACTTCAACGAGTAGATTGGAGTCTCAAACCAAAAATCACCGTAGCGGAAAAATCACAAATCTTATACTCTCTAAAAGCGTGGCAACTTGGCGAGACCAGTGACGGCTCTCACTTACTGGCAGCCGCCACAAAATATGCTAGGAACGTAAATGAACCTGATTACCCGGAAGCGATCAAACTATTCATTAAAGAGGAGCAGAAGCACGGAAATAACCTGGGAAAGTATATCGACCAAATAGGCGAAAAAAGAAAACAAAAAGATTGGGGAGACACACTCTTTCGTAAAATCAGATACTTCAACACGAGCATGGAGCTATGGACAATCACTGTAATTATCGTTGAGAGTGCCGCGCAGATATTCTATCAAGCTTTGCATGACTCAACAAACTGCAAGCTCCTTAAGAGTATATGCAGAGATATCCTACAAGATGAAGCTCACCATATCAAGTTCCAGAATGAACGCTTACATAAGATTTTCCACCAAAAACAATTCTACAACAAAGCATTTAGCATAGGCTGTTATGGCCTATTATTCTTTGGAACCATCCATGCAGTCTGGTTCGGACATAGCAAAGCGTTCAGAGCAGGAGGCATCAGCAAGCAAGAGTTTATGCGTCAGATGTATTTTAAGTTTTTCAGTAGCTTAAAATTTTGTCATGCTCCAGCGTTGAACACAACCAAGAGGATTCTAGCCTCCATAAAATCTTCCTAGTGCTTCTACATACTTCACAAATATTCCGGACTTTTCTATTTTACTGTCGTTAGACCATTGGCGTACAGAGTGCCATTCACAGAAGTGAACCCGTATCACAAAACCAAATTGCTTTGAACTCAGACAAAATAGCATATCAAAATAAGGAATTTAATTGCTCCCTGGCCTTTGCACTGCATTTGATAGGCGACAAATACAAAAGCCTAATCCTCTTCCACTTGCAGGATGGCCCTCAAAGGTCAGGTGAACTCCAAAAGAGCATCTCTGATATTTCCAACAGGATGTTTACCTATTCCGTCAGAGCATTGGAAAAAGACAAACTAGTTAAGAGAACGATTTACCCCGTGACTCCACCTAAAGTGGAATATGAGCTGACCGCAGCATGCAAATCTCTAATCCCCATTATCCTACAACTCGACCAATGGGGACAGCAATTTGCAAAAGACCATCACTTATACGCTCCTGCCGAGTAGTGCAACTCATAAGAGTGTGAGTATATCTCAAATACAGTTCCAAAAGGATCTTCCACATAACACATGCGGTAGGGTTTGTCCCCGGGATAATATTCTCTGATCGGCATTCTTTGTTTGCCTCCCGCATCTACAATTTTCTCAACCAACCCCTCCACGTCCGGGTCTTGAACAGAAAAGTGAAACAAGCCAGTTCTGAATGGTTCGAAATTAGGTTGAAGGTTTTTGCTTTCTTTAAACTCAAACAACTCAAACCCTATTCTATCTCCCGTTGACAAATGGGCAATTTTAAACGTACCCCAGCCCTTGCCAAATACATCAATACACATCTTGCCTATAGCCGTTTCATTTTCCTCTTTCACCACGGTTGCCTCCATGATTACATAAAAACCCATCACTTCAGTATAAAACTTTACCGCCTGCTCAATATCAGGTACCGTGATGCCTATGTGCGAAAATGTTTTAGGGTAGGTTTTAGCTGATTCATCAAAATCTTTCATCTTCAATCGAATTTAAATTTCAACGCGAAATAAAGACAAACACTACTGTAAACCAATAAGTTACAATGAGTGCAGATAGTTACACGAATGTGTATTTTTATGACTATTAGGCACTTAGCATTGGAAATGTTTTTCCAAATAAAATCAAGACTAGTCCTATGGCAAAAGAGCTCTGAGGGCAAACCCGATTAAGACTGACATTGCCGGCATATTTGCATTGATAGCCCAGCCCCTCCCCCATTTTCCACTAACTGATTATTGATTAAATTATAAGAGTAAGTTTTTATCAACAAACTTATAACCCATAGTTATACACCTATAAAAATCATAAATATCTCTTATATGATCTTTGAGTAACAACATAGTATATCAACTTCTAAAACAATCTGAAAATGGAAAACAATGGAGCAAGTAAATGTCCCTTTCACGCCGGTGAAATGAAACACAATGCAGGTGGGGGCACCAAAAATCGCGAATGGTGGCCAAATAAACTCAACCTCAACATCCTCAGGCAGCATTCGTCCCTCTCCGACCCAATGGGAGAGGATTTTGACTATGCAGAGGAATTCAAAAAACTCGATTTACAATCGGTTAAAAAAGACCTTACCGAACTGATGACCGACTCGCAAGACTGGTGGCCGGCTGATTATGGTCATTACGGCCCGTTCTTTATTCGCATGGCATGGCACAGTGCAGGCACTTATCGTGTGGTGGATGGCCGTGGTGGCGGTGGCACAGGCAACCAACGATTTGCCCCTCTCAACAGCTGGCCTGATAATGTCAATTTGGATAAGGCACGTTTGCTGCTTTGGCCTATCAAGCAGAAATACGGAAAGAAACTATCATGGGGAGATTTGATGATCCTCGCGGGAAATGTGGCGTTGGAATCGATGGGATTTAAAACATTCGGTTTTGCGGGTGGCAGAGTGGATGTATGGGAGCCGGAAGACGATATTTATTGGGGATCTGAAGGAGAATGGCTGGGCAATCAGCGCCATAGCAAAGATGGTGAGTTGGAAGGTCCTCTTGGAGCCGATCACATGGGATTGATCTACGTGAACCCCGAAGGACCAGACGGCAACCCTGATCCATTAGCCTCGGCTTACTTTATCCGTCAGACATTTGCCCGAATGGCCATGAACGATGAAGAAACTGTAGCACTAATAGCTGGCGGACATACGTTTGGTAAAACTCACGGTGCAGCACCAGATAGTCATTTGGCAGCCGACCCGGAAAGTGCAACCATCGAAGAGCAAGGCCTGGGCTGGAAAAACTCCTACAAAAGCGGTAAGGGCATGGACACCATCACCAGTGGACTGGAAGGCGCCTGGACTCAAACCCCTACCCAATGGAGCAACTACTTCTTCGAGAACCTTTTCAAGTACGAATGGGAAAAATATAAGAGCCCTGCAGGAGCATGGCAGTGGAGACCAAAAGACGGAGCAGGAGCCGGTGAAATGCCGGATGCGCATGATTCATCTGTGCGCCACGCTCCCTTTATGCTGACCACAGACCTTGCGCTCAGAGAAGACCCTGACTATGAGAAAATCTCCAGAAGATTCTATGAGAACCCCGATGAGTTCGCAGATGCTTTTGCACGAGCATGGTACAAACTCACGCACAGAGATATGGGACCTAAAGCCCTTTTCCTCGGGCCGGAAATACCAAAAGAAGAATTGCTGTGGATGGATCCTGTGCCCGCAGTAGATCATGAGCTGGTCAGCGACGGTGATGTGGCAGAATTGAAGAAACTGATTTTGGCTTCAGGTCTTTCGGTTTCAGAAATGATATCTACAGCCTGGGCTTCAGCTTCCACTTTCCGTGGTTCGGATAAGCGCGGAGGAGCCAATGGCGCAAGGGTCAGGCTCGCCCCGCAAAAGGACTGGGAAGTAAATAACCCGAAACAACTGGCCAAGGTGATAGACGTGCTGGAAGGCATCCAGAGAGATTTTAGCAAGCCCGTTTCGCTGGCGGATTTGATCGTGCTGGCTGGAAATGTTGGAGTGGAGAAAGCGGCCAAAGATGCAGGCCAAGCGGTGAATGTGCCATTTACACCCGGCAGAACGGACTCCACTCAAGACCAAACCGACGTTGAATCATTTTCATGGCTGGAGCCCCCGGCAGATGGGTTTAGAAACTACTTCAACGCCAAGCACAAGACCAGCGCAGAGGAGATGCTGGTAGATAAATCTCAATTATTGACGCTGACTCCTCCGGAAATGACCGTGCTCGTGGGTGGCATGAGGGTGCTCGACACCAACTATGACAACTCCAACTACGGCGTGTTTACTGATAAGCCTGGCACACTGAGCAATGATTTCTTTAAGAATCTACTCGACCTTGGCACTACCTGGAAAGCCACTTCTGATACACAGGATGTATTTGAAGGAAGCGATCGCAAAACAGGAAAAACAAAGTGGACAGCCACACGCGCCGACTTGATTTTTGGCTCCAACTCTGAACTGAGAGCCCTGGCCGAAGTTTACGGATGTGAGGATTCTCAGGACAAATTCCTCAAGGACTTTGTAGCAGCATGGACTAAGGTCATGGAACTGGATAGATTTGACTTAAAATAGAGGAGAATTACTTTATGCTAGCATAGAGTAGCATGTTTTAGAGGATAGGGCGGCCACAAGTGGCCGCCTTTTTTATTTCACCTCATAGACATTGTAGTCATTTTTATCCCTAGAAATTCAAATAGCACAATTTTTGATGTCTTGTCTAATTTTGGAATCGTAGTTATTTTCCTTTTTACCTCAGAGCTTCACAAGCTTTTTCGGATTCTATTGGTTAGTTTTGCCCTCCATTTTGGATGGTCTATTGACTTTTTCCAAAATATTCATTTGACGAATTGGAATAAATACAAAATATAACATGGGAAAAACGCTGTTTGACAAAGTATGGGATTCACACGTGGTGCGCAAGATTGAAGGCGGGCCGGATGTGTTTTTCATAGACAGACATATGGTGCACGAGGTGACAAGCCCCGTTGCATTTCTAGGACTAAAGAATAGAGGCGTTGGCGTTCTCTACCCCAACAAAACATTTGCTACGGCAGACCACAACACCCCCACCATCAATCAACACCTTCCTGTTGAGGATCCGCTTTCTGCCGGCCAGCTAAAAGCATTGGAAGAAAATGCCAAAGAACACGGCATCTCTCACTGGGGCCTTGGTCATGAAAAGAATGGAATCGTACACGTGGTAGGACCGGAATATGGCATCACAGTACCGGGCGCTACGATCGTTTGTGGCGATTCACATACTTCTACTCACGGTGCTTTCGGAGCAATTGCTTTCGGTATAGGTACTTCAGAGGTAGAGATGGTGCTGGCTACTCAGTGCATCATGCAGCCTAAGCCTAAGAAAATGAGAATCAACATCAATGGGAAACTTCAGGCCGGAGTTACGCCTAAGGATGTTGCTCTGTTCATTATCTCCCAGCTGAGTACCTCTGGTGCAACAGGATATTTCGTGGAGTATGCCGGTGATGTTTTTGAAAACATGACCATGGAAGGTCGCATGACCGTGTGTAACCTGAGTATCGAGATGGGTGCAAGAGGCGGAATGATCGCGCCGGATGAAACTACTTTTGATTATATCGAAGGTCGTGAGTTTACGCCTAAAGGAGCCGACTGGGATAAGGCCATGGAATACTGGAAAACATTGAAAACTGACGATGACGCAGTTTTTGATGAGGAGTTGACTTTCGATGGATCGGCTATTGAGCCAATGATCACTTATGGCACCAACCCGGGAATGGGAATGAGCATAAGCAAATCTATTCCTAATGCAGAAGACCTTGAAGGTGGTGTTTCTACCTACAAAAAATCTCTTGGCTACATGGGCTTCAATGAAGGTGAGTCCATGATCGGAAAACCAGTTGACTATGTATTCATTGGTAGCTGCACAAACGGACGTATTGAAGACTTCAGAGCGTTTGCCTCTGTGGTGAAAGGAAGAAAGAAAGCCGATAATGTGACGGCATGGTTGGTGCCTGGATCTCACAAAGTTGAAGCAGCGATTAAGGAAGAAGGTCTTTTAGACATCTTCACCGAAGCTGGTTTTGAACTGCGCGAGCCTGGTTGCTCTGCATGTCTGGCTATGAACGACGACAAAGTTCCGGCTGGAAAACTGGCAGTTAGCACTTCCAACAGAAACTTTGAAGGAAGACAGGGTCCGGGATCAAGAACCTTGCTTGCCAGTCCGCTGGTAGCAGCTGCCACTGCGGTAACGGGGGTGGTTACAGATCCAAGAGAATTATTAGAAGGAGTTTTAGCGTAAAGCGATTATGGCATACGACAAATTTGAAATATTAAAATCATCAGCAGTTCCACTTCCAATTGAAAATGTGGATACTGATCAAATCATACCTGCAAGATTCCTGAAGGCGACTAAGCGTGAAGGGTTCGGTGACAACCTTTTCCGTGACTGGAGGTACAACAACGACGGTTCTGCCAAAGAGGATTTCATCTTAAACAATCCCATTTACAGCGGAAAAATCCTTGTTGGAGGAAAGAACTTCGGTTCTGGTTCTTCCAGAGAGCATGCCGCCTGGTCGGTTTACGATTACGGATTCAGATGCGTGATCTCAAGCTTTTTTGCAGATATCTTCAAAGGAAACTGCCTGAATATCGGAGTGCTTCCTGTACAGGTAAGCGCAGCGTTTTTAGACAAAATCTTCAAGTCGATTGAGGCTGATCCTGATGCACAGTTTGAGGTGAATCTACCTGAGCAAAAGGTGACGATCCTGGCCACAGGAGAACAAGAAAGTTTTGACATCAACTCATATAAAAAAGGCAACATGCTGAATGGGTTTGATGATATCGATTATTTGCAAAACATGAAAGGTGAGATCGAGCAGTTTGCCGAGACCAGACCTTTTTAAGACCTTTTTTGTCATCCCGACGAAGGAGGGGTCTTTCTTAAATTAAGGAAGATTTCTCGTCCCTCGAAATGACATTTCCCTAGGATGACATTTTGATTTTTGAGATTTGAAAGTAGAAATTCTTGATACGACCCTTCGCGACGGAGAACAAACCTCCGGCGTTTCCTTTACGGACAGTGAGAAGCTGACCATTGCGCAGCTGTTGCTGGAAGAACTGAAGGTGGACCGCATCGAGGTGGCATCAGCCCGCGTCTCTGAAGGTGAATTTAAAGGAGCACAAAAGATTCTTGATTGGGCTGGCCAAAATGGCTATGCCGAGCGAGTCGAAATTCTCGGTTTCGTTGACAAGAACATTTCAGTTGAATGGATCAAGAATTCGGGAGGAAAAGTCATCAACCTGCTGTGCAAAGGTTCCAAAAAACACTGTGAAGGCCAGCTTAGAAAGACTGTGCAGGAGCATCTGGCAGATATCCAGGGAACGATCAACTACGCGCATGAGCAAGGGCTGATTATCAACGTCTATCTGGAAGACTGGTCCAACGGAATGCGGACCTCACCTGAATATGTAGATACGATGATTGAAGGTTTGCTCAAAATGCCAGTAAAGCGCATCATGCTGCCGGATACATTGGGAATCCTGAATCATAAAGAGTCAGCTGACTATTGTGGCCAGATGGTATCAAAGTTTCCAAACGCACATTTCGATTTCCACGCTCACAACGACTATGACCTTTCGACAGCCAATGTTTTTGAAGCATTAGAAGCTGGAATCACGGGTGTGCACACTACCTTAAACGGTCTGGGAGAAAGAGCCGGAAATGTCCCGCTTTCCAGCGTAATCGGGATCGTGAAAGACCACCTGAACGGTGAGATGCTGGTTGACGAAACCAAACTCTACAAGGTCTGTAAAATCGTTGAGTCTTTCTCCGGTGTTCGCATTCCGCCAAATAAGCCGTTGATCGGAGAGTTTGTGTTTACACAAACAAGTGGAATCCACGCAGATGGTGACAGCAAAGACAACCTCTATCACAACAGCCTGAACCCGGAGCGATTTGGCAGAACATATGCCTATGCTCTCGGCAAAATGTCTGGCAAAGCCAACATCAAGAAAAACCTGGAGGAGCTGGGCATAGAGCTGAGCAAAGAGGAGACACAAAAAATCACGAAGAAGATTATAGAGCTTGGTGATAAGAAAGAAGTCATCACCAAAGAAGATCTCCCTTTCATCATCAACGATGTGCTCAGAAGTGAAAAGCTCGATCGCAGGGTAAAGATCTTAAACTACTCGCTTTCCGTGGCGCAGGGCTTACGCTCAGTTGCTACTTTGATGATCGAAATCGACGGAGAAACTTTTCAGAAAACAGCTTCAGGTGACGGTCAGTATGATGCGTTCATGAACTCACTGAATAGACTTTATAAGGATCTTGGTAAATCGCTTCCAAAGCTGATCGATTATGAGGTACAGATTCCTCCGGGCGGGGAAACCGACGCTCTGGTTATTACGACCATCACCTGGGAGAACGGCAAGAAATTTAAGACTCGTGGTTTGGATCCAGACCAGACAGTAGCGGCCATCAAGGCCACAATCAAAATGTTGAATATCATTATATCATAGAATAAATCTTAAATAAATGGATTACAAAATAGCAACCCTTCCGGGTGATGGTATCGGGCCGGAGATCGTTGACCAGGCAATCAAAGTCATGAAAGCCGTAGGTACCAAATACGGACATTCTTTCGATTTTCAGTTTGCCCCGACGGGTGCATCCGCCATTGATAAAGTTGGAGAGCCCTATCCCGAATCAACCCATGAAGTTTGCATGAATGCCGATGCTGTACTTTTCGGAGCTATTGGTGATCCAAAATATGACAATGACCCTAAGGCAAAAGTGAGACCGGAACAGGGACTGCTTTTGATGAGAAAAAAATTAGGCCTTTATGCCAACATTCGTCCTGTGGCCACTTTTCCTTCTTTGATAGACAAAAGTCCATTGAAGAATGACAGAGTTGAGGGCGCTGATCTTATGGTGATCAGAGAGTTGACAGGCGGGATCTACTTTGGCGAAAAAGGCAGATCTGAAGACATGACAAAGGCTTTTGACAACTGTGTTTACTCTGTAGAGGAAATCGAAAGAATTTTGAGATTGGCGTATGAATACGCTGAGAAAAGAGACAAACGAGTTACCGTAGTTGACAAAGCCAACGTACTTTGTACTTCACGACTTTGGAGAGAAGTTGCGCAGAGAATAGAGAAGGAATACCCTCAGGTAGAGACAGACTATATGTTTGTGGACAATGCTGCCATGCAGCTGATCCAGTGGCCAAAGAAATTTGACGTGATGGTGACCGAGAACATGTTTGGCGACATCCTTTCGGACGAAGCTAGTGTCATCACCGGATCATTAGGTTTGTTGCCTTCGGCTTCTGTAGGTCTTCACACTTCAGTGTTTGAGCCTATCCATGGTTCGTACCCTCAGGCTGCTGGCAAAAACATCGCCAACCCTGTAGCCACTATTTTATCAGCTGCTATGCTGTTGGAATCTTTGAACCTTTTGGAAGAAGCGCAGGCAATCAGAGATGCTGTGAATGCTTCACTTGATGCCAACTTCGTAACAGAAGATATTTCTAAGGAAGCTTCAAAATCTACTTCTGAAGTAGGTGATTGGGTTGCTGCTCAGATAGCCTAGTCGTCATTCCCACGAAAGTGGGAATCTCATAATCAGTTTTAAATAACAGAAAACCCAGGCCAAAAGGTCTGGGTTTTTGTTTTAGTCTGTAGACTTTAAAAATTTAAACCTTACACTTTCCATTTCGCTCTCAATTTCAATTATGTAAAGGCCATTTGTAAGATCTTTTATATCAACTTGAAAAGTGCTGGGTTCAACCACTAAATCCGTTTTACCACTCATATCTCTAATAATAATTTTTTCAATACTCTGGTTTTCTCCTGACCCATGGATAAATAGAGTCTCTGAACATGGGTTGGGATATATGCTAAAAGACAACCCTTCTTTATAAAGATCTTCAAGGTTAGAGAGTACATCAGAAGAACCTATCTTGTAAACTTTTCCGTTTTTTATTTGATAGTTGTATGTCTTGAGACCCGAAAGTCGTGAGTTTTTCGATAAATCTATTGAATGAAAATCATCCATCAACAAACCAGTTGTATCGACAAGAATTTTGTAGCTTCCTTCTGGGATGTTGTGAAACTCGTACTTTCCTATTGTGTCAGAGAGAGCATAGGCAACAGGCCCCTCAATATTGTCCACCAAAATCATATCGATAAATCTTTCTGGCAAACTATCTTGATCAAGTATGAACCCAGAAATTACTTCTGATCCAGTTAAGTCTGGGAGTTCGATCAGGTTAATATTCAATTCATTGATAATGGTGTCAGACTCAATTAATATAGGAGTTGCCCCTGCCCATAAGTAGTCATTTTCATAATACGACCCCATAAAATCAGAGTCATAATAATCTGCTTTCAAATAGTAAGTGCCTTTGCTGTAAACAGCCAAATCGAATAAACCTTCTTCCCCAGTTTTGAAATCATATATTAACTCAGCAGTGTCATTTTCTAGTTGGTGCAGCTTAATTCCGCTCCAGTTTGGATTACCTGACTTAAATACTTTTCCGGAAATTTTGGCTTTTACCTCAGCTATTCCTGCTTTAGCTATGAAGAGATCTATATTTCCCGAATTGGGTGTTGTGAGGAGAATGTCTCCAAAGTTTACTCCACCTCTATCATAGATAGATCCACAAATTAACACCTCATCAGTCGGAGTTAATTTAACCGCGAAAGCCTGGTCATTATCTAGGGGGCCACTCGCATAAAGTAGATCCAAAAATTGTCCAGATTTCTCGTGATACTCGGCCAGAAAAATTTCCTCAAACAAGCCCAATTCCCCTATTTGGTTTCCATCAAAGTTTCCAAAATTCCTGTACCATCCACATACAATAACGCTTGTGTCATTGACAGCTATGTCATGTGGAGTAGCGCCCATATGCTTGGCCCAAACGAGCTCACCATTAAATCCAAGTTTCATAAGGAATCCTTGATCCTCTGTACTTTCCTCAAAAATATAACTCTCATCCACATATATATTGCCCGAGAATGTACCTGTAAGGAATAAACTATTGCCTGTTGAATTGATTCCAGTTATGCTAGTAATTCCAACCGGAACTTGAATGTCAGCACTCACGGAGTAGAACCCCTCTTCATCTTTGTTATTAAAGTCCAAGGCTATGACACGAGATTCTGAAGCAACTGTAAGATGATCCTTCGTGGAGGATAAGATTGTAGCATTTGTCAGATTATCAATAACTGAAACCCCAGAATCATCGAAAACCTGAACGATATCATTTTTGACTACAAAAATTAGGTCATTAGCTATAGTCAAGATGTTATTGGCGTTTTCCCAATGATACCCGTTTGGAAAATACTTTTCCCAAATCAAATTCCCATTGTTATCAAGTTTGATTAGTGCTGATTGTTTCTGGTCATTGATGCTACCTGCTATATATACATTAAGTTTTGAATCGAGTGCGATCGATATTCCATAATCAAGACCATCAGAGCCAAGCGTTTTTTGCCAGATGAGATTTCCACTTTGATCCAACTTTAGAATCAATATATCGCTACGATCATTTGCTGTGAGAGTTTGTTGATCGTAGGTCCAATCACCTCCAGAGTACCCTGTTAAGTAAATATTACCAAGAGAATCGGTCTCAGCATCTAATCCAGAGGATTCATAACGACTTGTTGAGCCAGAAGCCCATTTCCAGCCTAACTGAGCATTCGCCTGATTGATTAACAGGAGAAAGATTATTAGAAATATATGTTGAGGTTTCATGATTCTAATTTGGCTACTATTGAGGAATAAAAAAATAAAATCCCCTAATAATGGAAGGATTAATGCTTTTGTTTAATTGATAGGATATTCTCTCAAGTACTCGTTATAATCGTAGCTCATTACCGACAAATCTCGAACCTATGAAATGGACTGTTTTTCTTCTAACACTGGGTTTTTCATCATGCCTATATGCGCAATCCCCTTACCCCAAGTATGACCTGGCTTTGTTGGTAAAAGAGCGAACCCTGGCGGTTCAGCTTTTGCACGAAGCAACAGAGGTTGAGACAGAAATGAACAACGTGTTGAAAGAGGCATTTGATGAAAATTGGACAATCAGTGAGGTGAAATGCCTACTACCCACGGCCTACAATAAACTGAAGAAAACGAACCCTCAAGAGTATGCCTTTCTCAATCAAAGCACAGAGCTGCACGAGGATCTCACGCTCCAGATAGATTATATCGATGGCTCGCAGCTAAACAGGATCAGAGCCAGCTCTGGTAACCCCGATCCGGTTGCACTGGATGAGGCCGAGTCCTACTCGGTCGAGCAAGTTGACCTTTCTTACTACGATTTTGATCTGATGGTTTTCGATGGTAAAAAAGAAAAATATGTGACTACCGTGAGCTTCACAAATAGTGATTTAGCTAAGCACGATTACCTTTTTCTCGTGCAACAACTTCAGCTCCTCATCTCAAATTGCACAGAAGGATACACCGCAAAAGGGTATCAGGTTGCCGAAACCAATCTGAAAACACTGGCGAATCTGACGACATACTTTTTGGAGGATTATTTAGATGATGGCTTGGCTTCCGAATTAGATAAGTACTACGAATATCCCAGTCAGATTGTATCATACAAGGACTATGTCAATTTGATTCTTGACAAAAAACCAGGAACTGCTTATCTCAAAATATTCTTTTCAAGGCAACACAACAAATACATGTGGGGTATGGTGCAAACCAGCACAGGCCGGGTACTTTCTATCAACGAATGCGGAGATTATAAATTCACTGGTTCCTTCAAGGCTGATAACATCATTCGTCCTTCTTATTTGAGAAGTGCCACGAACGTCAACACCCAGCTGGTCAACAACTATTACAGAAACGAGTAATAAAACATCTACTCCAGGATCGGTCGTTGGGAGGAAGGCAATGCTCCACTCCAAAGTTCTGGCTTAAGAAGAAAGTCTGGGTCAGGGTTTTTCATGGCATTGAGTAAGCTCGATTTTATCTGAGGATTTTCTTTTTGCAAATTGGTCATCAGCCCCTTTATATATTGGCGCTTCATACCGTCTTGCGAACCGCACAAGTTGCACGGCACTATTGGCCACTCATGTAGTTTGGCAAATTCATCCAGATATTTTTCTTCCAGCGAATACAGAGGTCTTATCACATTGATGCCTTCTTTGTCCGTTTGATAGTGTGGCGCCATTGACGCCAACTGGCCTGAGTAAAAGGCATTCATCATAAACGTTTCTATGAGATCATCCAGGTGGTGTCCCAGAGCTATTTTGTTGCAGTTCAGCTTCCTGGCCAGGTCATACAAAACGCCTCTTCTGAGCCTGCTGCAAAGTGAACAATACGTGTTGCTTCCTTTGATTTTTTCTACCACCACCGAGTACGTGTCTCGTTTTTCAATATGGAAAGGTACTCCCCAGCTTTTGAACAACTCCGGCAAAATATGATCAGGAAAACCCGGCTGCCCTTGATCCAGATTAACAGCCACAAATTCAAAATTGACAGGTGCCTTCTTTTGAAACTCATTGATAAAATGAAGTAAACAAAGGCTATCCTTACCACCACTCACAGCTACCAGCACCTTATCACCTTCCTTGATCATATCAAAGTCTGCAATGGCCTTACCTATGTGGCTGGAAATTTTGGTGTTGAGTTTTTTTCTATCAGCAGTCATGAACTGCAAATATCATCAAACCCAAAGTAAAAAAGCCCACCCGATATAGGATGGACTTTTAGATTCGGCGGAAGAAAATGCTCAGGGTTTTTTATCGAGCATTAGAATTTCATTGAGGTTGATTTCTGTGATATACTTCTTCACTCCATCTTTCTCATAGCTGCGATTTATCAGCTTCCCTTCTATCGCAATCTCACTTCCTTTCTTCAAGTACTTTTCTGCGATATCTGCTTTTTTGCCCCAGGCCACCAGATTATGCCATTGCGTGTCTTCCACCTTCTCACCTTTGTTATTGGTGTAGGTCTCATTAGTGGCAAGGGAGATGGAAGCCATTTTCTTTCCCGATTCAAATGTTTTGATTTCCGGGTCGTTACCTAATCTGCCGATTAATTGCACTGAATTTTTCAATGATGTCATTTTTGTAAAGTTTAATTAATGAAAGAAGTCTCTGATTGGCAGATGACTTTTGTCGATTGACAGGCCAAAGAAAGGAGGAAACAAAAGCGGTAGTCGGTAATTAAACGCTTATAGTCGTTTATAAGCGTTGGCAAGTGGGTAACCATTTGTATTTCAAAGGTTTAAATAAACTCACTCTTCCGAAAAAAAAATCCTTTAAACAAAAAAAATCCCCTCCGGTAAGCCTCCGTAGGGGATCGTTAGGCAACCCACAGAAAGTAGGTTGTGCCTTTATAATAACTTTCATAGTTCCAAATGATCAATCATTTGGAACTATGAGTTCAACACGTTCTTCGTTTACAGTTTTATATCAGTACTTGAAGTATCTGAATCTGTCTTGTCTTCTCATTAAGAATTTCCAAAGGCTCTGGCCAATGTCGTGAAATGCGTACTCTAAAATGTTGAGAATGTTTTTTGAATGATTTACAGTTGTCATAGTATTTGTCTTATAGCTTGGTATTATTGGTAACTAAATATACTAATCATCCTTATAGATAGTTAGTATATTTCGGCGAACTGGTGGTTTTAATGGATGAACGAGTTATTCTTTCGACTAAACGAGATTAGCGGAATTTTTCATCGTTTATTAGTCTTTTTAGCGGTGGTTTTCGAATTAACTAACCTGTCGTTTTGCACACATGATGCAGTAGAAAACTAAAGCCGTCATCCAAATCTGGTAATAATTTAACCAATAGTTTTGAAAATTGCCAGTAGCAATTGTTCCAATATGTACATGTTTAATTTCGCTTAACAGCCCAAAATCATGGTTCAATCTGTAAAAATTTTATAGATTAGAAATATTTTAATTAACTGTTAAATATGAATAATAAGCAGTGCTTGGAATGTGGGCAAGAATTTTTCGGGCGTGCAGACAAGAAGTTTTGCTCAGATGGCTGCCGCAATGCCTACAACAATAAGGTCTATGCTACCGACGAAGCGGTGATCAAAAAGACAAACCGTACGCTCCGCAAAAACTGGCAAATCCTATCAACACTAAACCCTGATGATAAGATTAAGTTACCAATACTAAAGCTCACCAAGTTGGGTTTTGATTTTGATTTGATCACATCAAACCGGACTACCAAAGAAGGTAAAGAATATCGCTTTTGCTACGAACAGGGCTACCTGATTCTGGATGAGAAATTTGTCCTTCTTGTCAGGAAGTTTGAAGATCAAT
The DNA here is from genome assembly GCA_039944535.1 of Cyclobacteriaceae bacterium. Taxonomy (GTDB): domain Bacteria; phylum Bacteroidota; class Bacteroidia; order Cytophagales; family Cyclobacteriaceae; genus JAMZMI01. The sequence continues at coordinate 582,036 of JBDUYP010000001.1, read as the reverse complement.
ATTAACCCTCTTTACTACCCTTGTACATCTCGTATTTTTGAAACTTGCACTCTAAAGCCCCATTAAACAACACAATTTTTTTTGATGGCCTCAGCCTCACGTGTTTAAATGCTTCCATGTTGGAGCTGATGATCCACGCATCGAAACCATCGTAGTGGTTTTTAAGCGTGTCACCTATCAGTTTATATAGCTCATTTACATTCTCCCCTATTCTCTCGCCATACGGTGGGTTTGTAATCACCATGCCGGACGGTGTTTTCGGGATGTGCTTGTCCAGCGATATTTTCCTCACCGAGATAGAGTCATTCATCTTGAGTTTGCGAATGGTTTTCTCCACTAGTCTCACGGCAGTCATATCTATATCACCACCAAACAGCTGCAATTTGGCTTTACGAACTGAGGCTCTTGCATCTGCCACCACGCGGTTCCATATCGTGGGGTCGTAGCTGGGCCAGTTTCTAAAAGCAAAATCTCGCCTATTGATCTGAGGCGGCATGTTCATACCCATCATAGCCGCTTCAAAAAGAATAGTACCTGAACCACACATGGGATCATAAAGCGGAATCTCCTTATTCCAGCCAGCGAGTTTTAAAAGCCCGGCTGCAAGGACCTCATTCATTGGGGCCTGATGTCCGGGCTCATGGTATCCTCGTTTGTTGAGTGTATCTCCGGAGCTGTCCAGGGAAATGGTGAATTGATCCTGAAATGCATGAAGGTCAAACTGAATGTCGGGGCGCTTGATATCTACAGATGGACGCACGCCCGTTTTGTTCCTGAACTGATCCACGATGGCATCTTTGGTCTTGAGTGCCGCATATTTGGAGTGTCTGAAAAACTCAGAAAAAACCGTGTTGTCAATGGCAAAAGTCTGGGAGTTGTTTAGGTATTGCGACCAATCAAATTTGTAAACTTCATTGTACAGCTGCTCTTCATTCCTGGCCGTGAATTTGTAAATCGGCACCAAGATCTTAAGTGCCGTACGCAGGTGCATATTGGCTTTGTACAGAAACTCGAGGTTTCCTTCGCAGGCAACAGACCTTTTCAGAGGAGTGATGTTTTGCCCGCCAATTTCACGGATTTCTCCGGCCAGAATTTCTTCCAGGCCGTGCATCGTTTTTATCAGAATTTTCAAGGGTCGCTTCTTAAGTTATATGTAGTTTTCCTGCAATTGGATGATCAAATTAGTGCTTTTTCCACGCCTTTACTCCCGCTTTGATTTTTGTGTTGAGAAAATTTTCTCTTGGCGGAATCGGGCAGCTATACCTGTCGCTATACGCGCAGTAGGGGTTGTATGACTTATTGAAATTCAAGACGATGGTCTCTCCCTCAGGTTTTTCCACATCCATGTATCGTCCCCCGCCATAGCTTCCATTCCCGTTTGTTCGATCCTTATATGGAGCAAACAAGTAGTCTTTATACTCTTCTTGTTTGGACAGTTCCACGTTTTGATAAATCGACAATTCGAGGGTGTCAGTTCCTATTGTGAATGTAGCTATCCCGTATTTAACATACTCAGGAAGCCTGTCCGTAGATGTCGGCATTTTGAAAGGCTTTGCGTCTGGTGTCAAACGAAAACTTGCCGTAACGACAAATTTTTCACTGATTGGGTAAAACTTTAGTTTTTTGAAATGTGCCCTGTCTTTTTCATCTAAAGGAGACTCTTCCGAGTCAGCAAATTCCGCATTCATTTTACTTTGCCATGCCTTGGTTTCTGCCATGTAATCAGTCTGAGCAGCGGTGCTCAAAGTATAGAAAAGTATGGATAGCGCTAGCATTGATTTTTTCATGGCTTAAAGTTGGACGGTTCGGCAGCCAATAACAATAAGAAGATTTTCTTTTTCAATTGGACAATGAAAAGATTGAGTAAATTCAAATCAAATTTCTGACCACTATGAGAACAGTCCTAATCACAGTTTTGATGCTTTGCTCCCTAATCAGTTCGGCGCAGATGATCGATTTTGAGGAGCCTGATTGGCAGGTGGCCATGGATAAGGCCAGAAAAGAGGGCAAACTACTGATGGTTTATATAAATACCATCTGGTGTGAGCCATGCCTTGAAATGGAGCAAGGCACTTTTAAGGAGCCGGAGGTGCATGATTACTTCTCAGAAAACTTTGTAAATGTGCCATTTGATGCTGAAGGCTTTCCGGGGGCGGAGATTGCAGACCGCTATGGGGTTTTGGTTTACCCCGGCTTTTTGTTCATCAATGCTTATGGAGAATTGGTACATAAAGGCTGTGGATGGATGAATGGTGATGAGTTTGTCCAACTCGGAAAAGACGCACTGACTGAGTCCAAAACCCTGATGAATTTCAAGAAAAGGTTTGTGCAGGGGGAAAGATCCGCTGAGTTTCTGATTGACCTGACATATACGCTTGATGCGGCTTGCGAAAATACCGCCGGGCTGGTTGATGCTTATTTCAAAGATTTACCGGAAGAAAAGTGGGTGGAAGAACCCGCCTGGGCCATGATCAATTTGAATGTTTACAATCCCTACAGCACTCAGTTTGAATATCTCACCTCCCATTATGGTGAATTTTCCGAACGCTATGGCAAGGACACTGTAGATGCGAAAATTTACGATGTGCTGCTGGGGCAGTTCATAGAAATATATGAAGGTGGTGATTTGACTTTGTTTGCCAACCAGGCACTGCAGCGCATAATGGCAGATCTGGAATTTGCGCAGAAGGATGAACTTAAATCTATGGTCGAATTGCAATACAGCGAGTTGATTGCTGACTGGGAGCTGTACGCCAACAGTGTGGTGAAAGTCATAGACGAGCAGCAAGTCACCGATCACGTTCAGCTCAATGAATTTGCCTGGAAGTTTTATCTATATGTAGAAGATCAATCGAAGCTGGATATAGCCATTGGCTGGATGGAAGCAGTGCTGATAGAAGAAAAGACAGCCACCAGCCTGGACACCTACGCCTCACTCCTCTTCAAATCAGGGCGAGTCAAAGAGGCCATCAAGTGGGAAAAAGACGCTCTGAAAAGGGCCGAAAAAGAACTGGAAGAACTCACGCACTATCAGCTGCAGTTGGAGAAATTTAGGTTGAAATCTGAATGATTTACAACCAGCTTCTTCAACGTAAAAAATTAAATTTTTATTTTGATAAACAACGAATTACAAGAGCAATTCTCCCGCAAATTAGCGAACTCTTAGCGGTTAATTCATTGTAGATTTTCACCAATCCTCCTGAAGTTTCTTATAATTCCTCAATTATTTCTTCACCCATTTATTTAATTTTTCATCACTGCGTTATTCAAAACAAAGAGCAAACCTTCAATGCTCTTATAAAATAATATTTCGTTTATTTTAATTTTATATGGTAAATCAAAAGATTTACTACCGATAAATAGCGACACATTTCCATTTTAACAGAATATAATTTGGCATTTACTCTCAACACATGCTTTGATTTATAAAGTGAAATATTATATTGCCGAGTTAATTTTTGTTTCACTAAATCATTTACCTAACCAAATCATGAAAAAAATCTGCATTTTATCATTGGCTTTACTGGTAATGTTTGCTTCTAGCGGACAGACATCCAAAAAGAAAGCGGAAAAAGGAAAGTCTTTCATTCAATTAGAAAGTAAATCCTCGTCTAAATCTTCTCAATCGCTGCTGAGGGAAAACCTCGGTATGAATCAAGATGAAGAGATGGTTCTTCTCCAGACCGATAGTGACAACCTAGGCTTCAAACACCAAAAGTTTCAGCACTTCTACAAAGGCTTCAAAGTGGAGGGCTCAACCTACACGATTCACTCTAAAGATGGTAAAGCCTCTCATATGACAGGTAACTACCGCGAAGTGGACGAAATTCAAACCACACCTACGCTTTCCAGCGATGGTGCTCTTGAGTATGCCAAAACGGCAACAGAAGCAAAAGAATTTGCTTGGGAAAACTCAAATCAGCGAAGCACTAAGCCGAAAGGAGAGTTGGTTATTGTGCAAAACACTGCCAACGGGTACAAATCCAGACTCGCATATAAGTACCACATTATTGCTACCAATCCTTTCGTCAATGCTTTCGTATATATCGATGCTTTGACTGGCGAAATCGTTCGATACAACAGTATGATCAAGCACGCTCATGGACATTCTAAACCAGGAATGGAGCTAGCGGCAGTAGAAGAAGCTGATGCGACTGGAACCGCTGCAACCAGGTATAGTGGCACTCAGGATATTATTACGGATAGCAATTCTGGAAGCTATAGGCTAAGAGACTACTCCAGAGGAAGTGGTGTTTTAACTTATGATGCCACTACAGCTACAAGTGCGAATTTCACAACGGGTCGTCCTAATGGCTCTTCAGAATACACTGATGCTGACAACAGCTGGACTGAGTACAACAATGCTGACAAGGACAATGCGGCCTTGGACGCGCACTTTGCAGCTGAAGCTACTTATGACTTTTTTCAGTCAAGTTTTGGCAGAAACAGCTATGACGGCAGTGGAGCTGCAATAGAGAGTCATGTGAATACTGACATTGAAGCAGTTTATAACTATCCTTCCGGATATAACGACAATGCGTTTTGGACCGGATATGTGATGGTGTATGGTAAGGGGAATAGCCTTGACCCGCTCACAACTGTTGACATCACTGCTCACGAGATAGGACATGCCTACTGCACTGGTACAGCTGATCTGGTTTATGAAAAAGAATCTGGTGCCATGAACGAAGGCCTCAGTGATATTTGGGGTGCTTGTGTGGAGTATTATACCAACCAAAACTATGGTACCAATAAGGATATTTGGAATCTGGGGACAGAGATTGGTCAAACCTTCAGGTCTATGTCCAACCCTAAAGCTTATGGTGACCCTGACACCTATGGTGGCACCTACTGGGTAAGCCAAAATTGTACGCCGACAAGTAACAACGACTACTGTGGTGTGCATACCAATAGTGGCGTCACCAATCACTGGTTTTATGTTTTGGCAGCAGGCGAAACAGCTACAAATGACTTGAATGACTCATATAGCGTGTCTGGTATTGGGGTAACTGATGCTGCGGCCATTACATGGAGAACAGAGTCACTTTACCTAACAACAACCTCGGATTATGCCGATTTTAGAACTTACTCTATTCAGTCTGCGATTGAGCTTTTTGGGAGTGGTTCGGCACAGGAAATAGCAGTGACTAACGCATGGTATGCCGTGGGAGTTGGATCAGAATATGTTTCTACCTGTTCATTGCCTGCCCCTGGTAGTTTGGCTTCTTCCGGACTGGGAGACAATAGCTTTACACTTTCTTGGAATGCTGTTTCCGGTGCTAGTTCATATAATGTGACTGTGGGCTCAACCTCCGCTACGGTAACGGGTACATCATACAATGCAACAGGGCTGACCGCTGGTACACAGTACACATGTACTGTTTCTGCAAACTGCTCAACAGGAGGTAACGGAACGTCTTCGACAATCAACGTAACCACAACAGGAACAGCACCAGTTCAATATTGTGATTCCAATGGAAACAACACCAGTGATGAGTATATCGGCAGGGTTCAATTAAACACCATCGACAACTCAACAGGAGCCTCTTCTGGAGGTTATGGAGACTTCACGTCTATTTCCACAAGCCTGACTCAAAGTACGGCCTATACCATAACGATCACACCAACATGGACAGGTACCGTGTACAATGAAGGCTACTCTGTGTGGGTAGATTACAATGCGGATGGGGATTTTGATGATGCCGGTGAGCAAGTTTGGACACAAGCTGCCACAAATGCTACTTCGGTTGGAGGATCTTTTACTGTTCCTTCTTCATCAACTGCAGGGACTACTCGCATGAGAGTGTCCATGAAATATAATGGGATACCAACTTCTTGTGAGTCATTCTCCTATGGTGAAGTTGAAGACTACAATGTGGTGATCGGCGGTGCAGCAGCAGACACACAAGCTCCAACAGTGCCATCCGGTCTGGCTTCTTCAAACGTTACAACAACAAGCTTTACGCTCAGTTGGTCAGCATCATCCGATAATATTGGAGTTACTGGATACAATGTTTTCTCTAATGGTTCTAATATAGGAACGGTAACAGGAACGTCGGCTGATATCACTGGACTTACTGCAAGCACTACTTATGCGATGAGTGTTTCAGCATTTGATGCTGCCGGAAATGTATCTTCTCAATCGTCTGTGTTAAATGTCACAACATCAGACCCAGTGTCTGCTTGTTCATCTACTATTTCATCTTTCCCTTACAACGAAGGATTTGAATCAAACGATGGCTGGACCCAGATAACATCAGATGACGGTAACTGGATAAGAGATGCAAGTGGAACTCCGTCTTCGGGAACTGGACCAAGTGCGGCTGCAGAAGGAAGTTATTATATGTTTCTTGAGGCTTCTACTAATGGAAGCACAGGGCAGATTGGCAACAATGCCACCGGGATATTGGAGAGTGCATGCTTTGACTTATCAGGTGAGTCAGCTGCCACCTTCTCATTCCAGCATCACATGTATGGAGCCAATATGGGCTCACTTATGGTACAAGGCTCAGTGGATAACACAAACTGGTCAACTCTGTGGTCACTTACCGGTGATCAGGGAAATCAATGGAATGCTGTCGACGTAAATCTCGCTTCTTACCTTGGAGGCACTGTCAAGTTGAGAATTGTGGGAACAACAGGAAATGGGTATGCCAGCGATATGGCTATTGATGATTTGTCGGTGACCACAAGTGCTCCTGGAGATACACAAGCTCCTACTACACCAACCGGACTTGCCTCTTCAAACGTCACCACATCATCTTTTGATGTGTCATGGAGTGCTTCCACTGATAATGTGGGTGTGACTGGGTATAATGTTTATTTGGATGGGTCTTTTGTAAGCTCCACAACAGGTACAAGCTATGCTTTCAGTGGACTTGCAGCATCTACTAGCTATACCATCGCAGTTGAGGCCTTTGATGCGGCAAACAACACTTCGGGTCAGGCTACCACGAGCGTTACAACTTCCACTGGCGGATCGGGCTCTGATGTTTTGGTGACAGGGTTCTTCGAAACAGGATGGGACGGCTGGATAGATGGTGGCTCTGATGTTGCCAGATATAACGGGGCTCGCTCATATGAAGGCAGCTATTCAATTAGATTGAGAGACAATAGCGGAACTGTCTCCAGGATGTCATACACTGGAGTAGATGTTACTGGCTATGACCAAATCGACATTGAGTTCTATTTCTACGCCAGTAGTATGGAAAGTGGTGAAGATTTTTGGGTGCTATTCTTCAATGGATCCACGTGGCAGACAGTCGCTACTTACGCTCAGGGCTCAAGCTTCAGCAATAATGGTTTCTATACAGCCACCATCACACTAGATGCAACTACTTACAACTTTGCATCAAATGCGGGCTTTGCTTTCCAATGTGATGCCAGTGGCAATGCGGATTATATCTACATAGATGCTGTGACCATAACGGGTTACTACGGCACATCTGGCACATTCAATGGAATCACGAGTTTGGTTTCCGGCACCTCTAATGAGCCGGCACTTCTTGATGAATTCAATCTGGAAACTGTAGAAGTTTACCCTAACCCTGTGCAAAATGTACTCAATGTTCAAAAGCTACCAGAAGGTGCGACACTGAAATTGATGACACTGTCAGGACAGATCCTCATGGAAGGCGTAGATGTCAATAAGTTTGATATGTCAGGAGCTTCACCCGGAGTTTACATTCTTCAGGTTATTAAGGATGATGAGTCTAAAGTATTGAGAGTAATTAAAAAATAAACCTTGTTTATACTTCAAATAAAAGGGCGCCAAGTGCGCCCTTTTTTATGGTTAACCGAAATCAATAATCATTAAACCACTGATCCTGCTTATAGGACGGATGAGGTAAGTCCTCAGGGTTCGCGTATTTAAATTCACTCTTTTCCTCGCCTGTCAGCCAGTCAACCCAGCCCCAGCCTCCATCCCGCTTGCATGCCAGCCTCTTCACTCTGCCATCGTCAAAGCGTCTGAAATCATCATAAATGCATGGCACACTCAACGTGGCTTGCTCATCGAATGACCAGCGTGAAAGATAAAAACCAACCTTGCCTTCATTGTAAACAGCAGTGAAACTGGCATTCCATGGAAAAAACCGGATGCTGTCGTACTCCATTGGAATCATTTGGCTGGGATCGCCCTCACCGGTAGCTTGATACATGCCCCACTTTTTTGTTTTTGGGTTTCTGGCTATCAGCGCACCATCACCATTGATATAGTCAAATACCACCAGATCGCAGTTGAGGTGTTTTTTCACCCGTTGCATGGTCTCAATTTCCCAGCTGTCCATCGTTATCAAGGGAACCTCGCCGGGCGTATCGAAGATGTAATCCACGATTAAGGCACCCTCAAACCAATCTATCAAACCCCATTTATCATTTTTCGCCAACGCAAAGTACTCACCATCTCGCTCGCGCATTTGTACTTTGTCGTATTTGCATTTTACCTTTTCGGCTGCATCATAAATCTCTCCGGGATTTAATAACAGCCCGTATTTGCCATTGTTCTTCACGATTGTGAAAGGCTCCATGCCTGTAAACCAGCCAATAGAATCAAAGACTGCAGGTATGATTTCATCTACATATACCTCATCTTCATAGACCTCAGCCTGATAGACTCCCCACTTTTTCTTGATCTTTACTCTGACATAGTCCTCTCCGAAGTACTCAAAATGCTCGATTTTTTTACCCTTCAGATGCTTCATGATGAGCTTGTCTGCTCTCGATTGAGCCTGACCCGAATGGGAAATAGATACGATGAAAGAAATGACTATGAGCGCGAGTACCTGTCTATGCATACTTGATGTTTTGCGGATAAAGCTAACGACTCACCCATACTTATGGAAATGAAAGGTAAAAGCAAAGCCCTAAGCTGTGATTACAGTTATTGCTTGCTGGATATCAACTTCACGCTTATAAATGACCTGATTGGCGGAGTTGAATACCAACAAGGGCGTACTTCCGAAGTGGGGTAGTCTCTGCCTATTTCCGTCATTCTGAGCGAAGTACAACGGAGCGTGAGAATCTCCTAGATGAAGTCCAAGCTACAAGCCTAAACCAGCGATTGGGCTATGGATACCTTTATTCAGTCTCGCGCTGGTAGTAAGTTACGATACTGGCATTTCTTGCCAAGGCTTGCGGCCTCACAAACCATTTTATGCTTAAGAATATTCGATTCGTGAAGACACCAACCGAGGCTATGGTCTGAGGTCATATAACCTTGATATTAAAACACTTGATCCCAACGCTGCTGAAAGAAAGTTTGCAAATATCGAAAGCGCAAGCATAGTAGGCTTAAATGACGGAGTTTTCAATGACAACTCAAATTGACCCAATTCTTGGTAAATATTGCTTAGGAACCCTAGTAAAGCTATGGCTGTTAGGGTAAAGAAATTATTGGCATTTCCAAACTGTTGTAAGGAAACATTTGACCAGTGTCTTTCACGTTCTTCACTCATAGTGTGGTAAATACTGCTAACGTCTGGCTATCATCTGTGGGGATTTAACTAATTTTCAGCTTCCGTCACCACCAAGCCATGACCGATTTTAAATTTATTCATACATGGCGGAGTTTACAAACTGCACCAAAGTTTCGTTTACATCTGCCACCCCATGGATGATAGGTCATGTTATGTGGCTTTAAAGTTCGGATATTACCTGCTTAACAGTGTTAAGGTTCTGATTCCAAAATGTTCGCATTCGTTGAGAACCAATATGTGGAACTGATACTACTGGAATGTTCTCCCATTTAGTTGTTCGAACGTATTGTTTCTTGCCGGATTCTGGGACAATAGCAATTTTAGTTCGCTGTTCAGAGCTACCTAAAATCTCAACAACCTCATAGAAAACGTCTTTACCTTGAGTTAAAATAATCTGGGGTTTTACAAATTTGATCTCGCTAGCCAAATTGGATTTTGCGTATTTATGTCGAATGTTCGACCAGTTATCACTACTTCCAATAACGTTCTGAATTTTATCAGCACTACCAACTTTTAAGCCACTTCCTCTAAATGGGCTGAGCGGAAATAAGTCAGTTAAATAGGTTTCGCTGATAACTTCTTGATTTGAAATTTGAAAACGATCAGCGAGTATTTCTGATAGGTATCTGAATATCGGATGACCATTTTCTATCAGTTCGTTAATGGACTTTTCGTTATTCAACCCATAAACGGTTTGGAGATACTTATTGTAAATATGGGGTTCAGCTCCAATCACGAAAATCTTCTTGCCTTGTGTTTCGTCAAATTCTCCGTGCCATCCAGGAAAATCGATCGACCATGCATTTTGATCGTCAACCGAATTTATTGATTCTGTACTTATAACATTTGAATCTATGAGATTCTTGACAAATGTTTCAGCAAATTGTCTTTTAACTGATTCAGAAATTTGATCACTTTTTTCCAGTCTTTTAAGACAATTACCTGAATCCAAAAAGGTTTCTAGGGCGTTGTTTTGATCAAAAAATTTAGATTTAAGAAACTTCATATACTTCGTTTAGGTATACTGACTAACGTAAAATTAAGAGTTGATTATCAGATAGTTACAAAAGGGTGTTTTCATGCTAAATTGATCTGTTTCCAATCACCTCCATTTTACGTTAGCTCCTGAAATCAATTTGGAAAAGATGAAATCGAAAACTTTACCTCCTCGATTTCAGCTCCAAATCTCCCCAATGCCACATAACAACTGGCTAACGCGCACTCGGCGCATTTATCCTCTTAATATACCATTAAAACGGTAATTGCAAAAAGCATCATCGGTAATCCATTGGTCCGTGCTCAGCCTCCAATCGGACCTAAATGGGTATGTTTAAAATCATCGGCATATACCTGGAGACAACCAAAGGCGCCTACACAATGGCATGGTACGATCACAAAAAAAGGGCGACCAATTGGCCGCCCTCAGATTCACCGCATTTGATGAAATCCTACTTTAATCTCGAATTATTAGCTTATTCGTTCTAGATAGTCCTTTTTCATCGGTGGTAATAATCAGGTAAACCCCACTTTCTACATTGTTCAGATAAATCTTCTCATTGGTGAAGCCTGTGCGTACTTCGGCCCCTTCCAGATTGTAGATGTTCACCTTCAGTACATTTTTGCTTCTGACCTGCACATAATCCACTGCCGGGTTCGGGTAAATGCTCATCACCACTTCATCATCGAGTGCCAGCGCCTTGTTCACGGTCACGGTGAAAGTTTGTGCAAACAGGTTGTTGGCATCTTGTCCGTCGTTGGCCTCTATGGTAAACGTTGACTCGCCAAAGGCTCCCGCCACAGCAGTCACCTCTATGCCAGTAGCCGTCACTGTGAAGTTGACTAGTGAGCCATCATCCGGAGTGATGGTATAAGTCACGGTTTGCTCTGCTTCATCGGCAGGTGCATCGCCCGCCATGATGGCGATCGTTTCAGTGCCTGCAAAATCCTGATCCAATGTCAGCGCCGTAGCACCAAGAGAAAACTCCGGAGCATCATTGACAGCCGTTATGGCTACAGGAAGTGAGTAAGTGACACCCGTCTCTCCACTACCATCATTGGCCACTACAGCTACGTTTACTGTCCCATTGGCATTGGCTTCTGGTGTCACCGTCAGGATCGCTCCATCTATAGAGTTGGTCACCAATGCAGTACCTATCGTTTTGCTTCCTGCAAGGCTATAAGTGAGTGCATCACCATCCACATCAGTGAATATAGTTGAAAGGTCAACAGTCTGAGCATCATCATCCTCGTTGAATGCCAACGAAGGCTCGAATATGATAGCAGGCAGGTCGTTTACTCCGGTCACCGTCACCTGAAGGTTATAGCTGGTGGTGATAGAATTATCACTGGCTGTTACCTGTATGTTCTGCGTTCCGAATTGATCCTGAATAGGTGTTACAGTCAGGATAGCATCATGTAGCGAGTAAGACACTACATCTGTGGCAGCTGACTTTCCTCCTATGAGTTTACCAACTATTCCAAAAGTAAGTTCGTCTCCATCCACATCAGTGAAAATCGTAGAAATGTCTATGGTTTGCGCTGCGCCATCTTCTTCAAACGAAAGTGTAGGCTGACTCACAACCTCCGGCTCATCGTTGATTGGATTGACGGTAACAGGCAGGTGATACTCCACTGACTCTGTGCCATCTGAAGCAGTCAGGCCTATGGTCATGCTTCCATTTGCATCTTCTATTGGCGTAATGGTAAGGATGGTGCCATCAAGCGAGCTATTCACCACGACAGTGGCAACTACCTCCAATGCTCTCTTGCCTTTAGTGGATATAAACCCGTATGCAAGGTCATCTTCATCTTCATCAGAAAACACCGTATTTAGGTCTATGGTAATAGCCGCGGCATCTTCATCGAGTGTTACTGAAGTTGCGTTGCTCACAACAGGAGCATCGTTTACGTTGCTCACGGTCACGGTAAACTCATCCGTTGCGGTAAGCGAACCATCAGTGACTACTATCGCCACCACAGTCACACCTACATTGGCCTGACCCGGGGTACCAGAGATTTCTCCAGAAGTACTATTATAAGTCAGCCATGAGCCGTCAGTTTTGCCTTGACCTGTGAATGTTACAGACTCAACAGAGAGAATATCGCCATCTACGTCGGTGAACTGGCCCGCAGGTGTTGTTATAGAGAAAGCGTCATCTTCCGGTGCTGTCTGGTCGGCTATTGCCACTGCCATAATCGGCGCATCATTAACTGGTGTCACCGTCACGGCGATCTCATCCGTTGCGGTTGCTGCATCGTCAGAGGCAGAAAGAGAAATCACAGCTGAACCGTTGAAATCAGCCTGAAGCGAGATACTGAGCTCGTTTCCGTTGATAGCCGGGATCACTCCTGCATTGTCAGAAGTAACCTCATAGGTCAAAACATCTCCATCCTGATCTGTGAATACGGCTGTGATGTCTGAAGAAACAACCAAAGTAGCATCTTCATTGAGCGTTACGTCAGCTATTGCATTTACTACTTCAGGAGCAAAGTTTTCCACTACTTCGAGCGTAAAGCTTGCGCTAAATGTATTGCTCACCGCCTGACCATCGTCTGCTGTAATCGTGAACAGCTGAGAACCAAGTCCGTCGGCCACTGCTGTCACAGAAACCTCTCCCGTATTGGCATCCAGACTCACATTGGCAAATGCCACGGAAGCCGGGTCTATGCTGTATGTGATCGTCTGTGCATCTTCATTTGCCGGCGAAAGATCTGTGAGTGTATATGAGGCTGTTCCTTCAAAGTTTTGTGTCAACGTGATAGTCGAGCTTTCCAACTCAAACTCAGGAGCATCATTTACGGCGTTGACTGTCACTGTAACATCTACAGATCCCGTGTTGTTGGCAGCCTGTCCATCGTCAGCCGTCACAGTAAATACCTGTGAACCGAAACCATTTTCAACTGCAGATACAATCACTATACCTGTTGAAGAGTTGAACGAAACCGAAGCAAAATCAACAGTGCTCGGATCAGGCGAAATGCTGAAGGTGTGTCCTTGTGTGGCCTCATCAGCCGGCTGAGTGACCGTCACTGCGATTTGTTCCACTCCTGTGAAATCTTCGAGCAAATCCAGGTCAGCACCTGCCGTGAGCACGGGAGCATCATTGACCGCTGCTACGTTTACAGTAAAAGTCAAAGAGGATTTTCTCACACTAGAAGCAGATACTTCGATCTCAGCAGAACCATTGAAATCAGCGGCAGGCTCAATCATCAGATCCAATCCATCCAGATAAGCATTGACGTTTTCATTTGAAGACACTACAGAGTAGTCTAGCTCTTCAGAAGAAGAGAACAAGGTATCCACTTTGGCTACTGCCATGGCTACCGCATCTTCGTCAATATCTATCGCAGAGACACTTCCAACTATAGAAGGAGGAGAAGTGACCAAATTAGGAAGCGCTGCTGCCTCCTCATCTGTGATTGCTCTGTTGTAGATCCTAAGCTCATCCACATCACCGGTAAATCTTCTTGTAGCATCCACATTGATACAAGCGTTTCCAGAACCTATCCCAAAAGTTGCCGTATTGCCAATATTGATTTCGTTATTGATAGACTGGATGGCTTCCAGAGAACCGTTGATATAGATTTTGAGCAAACTGCCTGCATTGTCCCTTACTACAGAAACATGAGTCCAGGTATCCGCAGAAATAGGAGTACTCGTCCCATAATTTTGATAAGTACCACTCTTGTTGGTACCGCCTGTAGAGAAGCTAACCACATAAGAGTTCAATGTGCTACTCCATGAGCAGTTGAGGTTCATTTGCGGACTGGCACTACAGTGCCCACGGTATCCTATCAGTGCTTGTGATTGCTGAAGCTCATCTCTTTTCATCCACATGGAGATGGAGAATGACTGATCTGTGATTGGCAAATCTCCTATTTGGATATAGCTATTGCCGTCAAAAGAATAAGCTTCATCAGCTGTTCCGTTTCTATCTGGAGCTACAGTGGCACCTGTGATCTGACCATGGTATTCTTCAGAAACCTGATTCAGTGCATCTCCTGACATTGGGTAGTACACAAACATCCCTTTGTTGACACCTGTTGCTTCGAATGTGAAGGTCTTGTCTTCGATCACATTTCCGAGGGTATCCAGCAGGTTGCTAAATGAAAGGGTGATCTCTTCATCCGCAACAAAGTCTGAATCTCCTGAGATGGTCAAAAGTCTTGTATCTCCACCAGTTACAGTAACTGTTTTGGCACCAGAATCTGCTCCTTCAAGAGTGAAATTGGCCGGAATTGCTGTCGCGGCATCCACAGCCCAAAGGAAATCCAGTTCAAACTGCTGATCCAAATCAACTGCATCATATCCATCCGCAGGATTTGACGCGGCATAGGCCGGGGCTATCTCCAGCACCTGAGATGCTGTAAAAGCTTTGTTGTAGATTCTAAAGTCATCCATCGTTCCCTGAAAAACCTGCGTGGCATTTTCTATAGCTCCTACTCGAGCTGTACTTAAAATGTTTGCATTGATGGAGATGGCATCCTCGGTTGCCACTTCCACACCATCGACAATGATCGCAAGCTGACCATCTCTATCAGCCACAAAAGCAACGTGGTGCCAAAAGCCGTCCATGTAGCTCATTTCAGTTACTACTTCGTTGGCCAGATCTTCATTGCTATTGACAAACCTCAATGACAGTTCTCCTGTAGATTTTACATAAGCATGCATACGTGCGTCGTTGGCCCGTTTGTTGAAAAAAGTATGCTGAGAGCCTGTGAAGCTACTCTTGAACCATGTCATAATGGTAAAATCTGACTCAGTTCCGAAATTGAACTCAGGAGCCACTCCTCCTTCTGACGACCTTATTTCTACATAGTTTGCACCGTCAGAGAAATCGGCAGCAGTGTTTGCAGATAAGAGTTTGTCCTCCACGAAATTGATGTCTGCTACCGCCGCAATATTGTACTCAGTGGCACCTGCATTGGAGAAGTCTCCGTCGAACGGAAAGCTCAGCAGAAGGCTTTCTTCGTCAGTGGATACCTCAAATAAAAACGAGTGAGAAAGCAATTCACCATTGATCGATTCTATATCTGTCACCTCAACGGAAATTGTTTCGCCAGCAGGCCACTCTGTGTCAGGTTTGATACGCAGGGTATCACTTACAATTGCAGTGCTGTATGCGAGCGTACTTCCGCCAGATGCTGTCACGCTTACATTACCTGCACTAAAGGTAGTTTCATCGATATCTTCATTGAAATCAATGAAAACAGAAGATGTTGCAGATTGTTTGACTGAATTGGCCGCAGGGTAGGTTCCTTCTACCATAAAGTCAGAAAACTTCGCCACTTCTTCAGCGCTGATTGATCTTCTGTAGATTCTCAGGTCATCGATGGTTCCACTGAACCTTCCTCTACCATCCACTCCGATACATGCGTTTCCACCTCCAAGAGACATTGTCGCGTCATTCAGAATAGAATAACTGGAAGAGTATGCTGTTTCCGATACAAGCGCACCATTTTTGTACATTCTGATCACGCCATCCTGCGCATCTCTTTCTGCTACTATGTGTGCCCATTCACCTGGAGTGATTTCGGCTCTTACTGAATATGATTGAAAGCCACCAGAGGTTTTGGCCATAACCATGACCACTTCATATTTACCATTGTATTGGTTGTAGGTGGCTGACATCTCCATAAAATCACTTCCAGTACAGAATTGTCTTTGGCCCAAAATCTCGCCACGCGTGGTGCTGGCATCACGATTGATCCAGAAACCAATAGCATAAGACTCCTTATCTAAGCCCAACTGACCGATGGTAATTTGGTCGTTACCGTCAAACTGATATGCCGAGCTAGCTGTGCCATCAAAGCCATTGGTAAGGGTTGCTCCGGAAACCACGCCATCAAATTCCTCTGACACTGCATTTGATGCATCTCCATCAAATGGATAATGTACAAGCATACCCTTATCTACATCGGCAGTTTCAAAAGTGTAACTGCCCGAAAGGATCTCTCCACTTTCAGACTCCAGATTGTCATATGTTACAGTAATCGTTTCATCGAGCTCAAAGTCTGAATCTGGAGTAAGTTTAACAACACGCGAATCTCCACCAGCAATAGTAAATGTAGCTGTTCCGGAAGATGAACCTGTTATGGTAAAGTTTGCTGCTATGGCTGTAGCCGCAGAAATGCTCTGTCCAAATTCGAATTCAATATCAGTATCAGGGCGAGCTGCTACTTCATCAGCTGTTGGCGAAGTGAAAACATAGATAGGAGCCAGATCTTTTGCTTCATTTTCGGAAAGCTCTCTGTTGTAAAACCTGAAATCATCTAGAATACCTGCATAGCGATTGGTGCCATTTCCGTTTTCATTGAAGTGCCACGAGTTGCTATTTTGCAGGTTTACAAAACTTCCAAATGCTTGTGTGGCCCTCAGCACACCATCTACATAGATTTTGTATTCAGCGTCTCGATCTGCCGTCATGGTCACATGGTGCCACTGATTATCATCAAATCGCTCGGTAGTCAATACTTCTTCAGTATCACCCGACGTGAGTCTCAACCAAAGTTGGCCTCCTGTACTCAAGATCACTGAAAATCGTCCTGTACTCAGGTTGTCAATAATGTGTCGCTGCGTAGAAGTTTGTGGGGATTTCATCCAAAATGAAATAGAAAAGTCCTTATATCTACCCACATTCATGAGATCATTGGTAGCCAATAATGCACCCTCGGTTTCGCTAAACTGAACAGCTTTTTCTGATTCTCTCAGCCTGTCATTTACATAGCTAAAAGAGGTCGGCTCTGAAAAATTGAAATCATTAGCCGTGGTATCTTTCATGCTGCCGTCGAAAAGGTAATGGGCAACAAGTGATTCTTCTTCCGTGGCTGTTGTAAATGAGAAATTACCACTGGCTACATTTCCATCAAGGTCCGGAACGTCCGTCACGGTTACGTCTATCGTTTCACCGAAAGGCAAGTCACTGGCAAAGTTTAGCTGAGCAATATTAGTAGCTGGGAAAGTAACTGTAGGAGTCAATACTCCAGCCACAGCTCCAGTTACTGTGAAAGAACTGCCATCTACTCCTGTTTGGTCGATCTCACCGGCAAACTCTAAAGTAATACCTGAAGATACGCTAGCCATCATTTCACCGTCATACGGAGCGGAGTACTGAAGATGAAATGGTATCATGCTTTTCATTTCCTGGCTGGTCAGAACCCTGTCATGTATGCGGACTTCATCAATACTTCCTTTGAACGGAGAAACTGTGCTTTGGCTAATACATGGAGAATTTCCGATACCAAGTGGAGCTGTGTTGTCGACGTTAAGGTCAACAGCAGATGACCAGCTTGCTTCGCTTGCTAGTAGCCCATTCACATACACGTAAGATTTATCTGTGTCGTTATCTTTTACAAAAGTGACGTGAAACCATTCTTGTGGAAAGAGAATGTTGCCAGTATTGACGCTACCAGACACGTTATCATCTCGCAGCTCCATACCAACGTTGTACCCTCTATCTCCAGTATTGCTCACGGAGATATCAAAAAACTGAGACGCAGTACAACCAGCTCGTTTTGAAAGCATCCGATAGCTAGTGCCACCAACGGGAAGATCCGGTAATTTGAGCCAAAAACTGATTGTGAATGAAGAAGTTGACAGATCAATATCACCAAAAACTATTTGATCATTGATACCATCAAAATCATATGCGCTGCTAGCAGCACCATCATATCCATCAACTAGCGCTGCGCCAACTACAGTTCCATCAAAGGATCCTGATGCGCTGGCATCATCAGCGTTACCATCAAAGGGATAATACACCAGCAGTCCACTGCTGAGGTCTTGCGCCATAGATGACAACATCAGCGCGACGAGTGAGAGTAATAGTACGAGTTTTTTCATTTGCATGCGGTTTAAAAATAGAAACAGGCTTAAAACTGCTTCTAAACCGCATGTTTTGTTATGGTCGCTGAGAAAGCGTAGGCCTACATCGAGAAACTGTAAGCCTTTCGATTAGAATTCGTTTTTAGATTATTTTAAGAGATAGTTGGATTATTCCCAAAGACGGAAAGAACCATTTCATGATGCCTGTAACGCATGATCCTTACAATTACCTAATACGATTTAGAGCACCGCCAACTAAAGATGTCATTATCCACGCGCCTTTATAGTTGCTCCAGCGCCTTCATAAGCGAGTCTCGTCTACGTACCGAAACCGGCAATATGCTGCCATCTTTCATATGTACACTTCCACCTTCTCTTTTGTCAAAATGATCAAAGAAATTGAGGTTGATCAGGTGACTCTGATGGCACCTGAAAAAATCCTGACTAGCAAGCAGCGTTTCATACTCCTTGAGGGTGGTAGAAACCATTACCTTTCGATTTTCAGTAAGATAAAACCGCGTGTAGTTATCGTCAGATTCACAACGCACTATCTCCCCTACACCTATGAGGTATACTTTCTCTGCATCTTTCAGTACTATCCGATGAAGCTTCTTGTCAGCCATGTTAGATTCCAGCGCCTTCATCTTCAGCCCTGAAATGCCGGCTGCAAAGCTCGCTTTGGCTTTATTTACCGCGCGCTCCAGCTCCTCCGGATCTATTGGTTTAAGTATATAGTCAATGGCAGAAAGCTTAAAAGCCTTCACGGCATACTCATCATGACCTGTGATAAATATCACGGCAAAGTTCCTTTCACGAAAGGCATGTACAATGTCGAAACCAGTACCGTCGGGCATTTCTACATCCAAAAAAGCCAGGTCAGGGGATTCTCTATCGATCAGATCAATGCCATCTTTGACGCATGCCGCCTGCCCAACAATCTCAATATCAGGGCAGTAGATTGACAGTAAAGTTTGGGTTGATTCCCGTAGGGAAGTTTCATCATCAATAATCACTGCTCGCATAGCATAAAATTAACCATTAGCTTCCAAAACCGAGGTTCTATTTTTGCAAAACCGGACATTAACATATCATTAACGCCATGTGACATATCCTTTTCATGGTATCCGGCGTTAGGGCAAATAGATTTACTAAATAACCAAAATAGCTTATCATGAAATCACACCTAATCGCCCTCTCGCTGATCCTGACTTTTGGGTTCGCAAATGCTCAGACTCAGACCTATGTCAACAACAAAGGCCAGACGCACATATGCGGCTCTCTTGCTTTGACTGATTTGCAGGATTCTTCCTGGTATGAAGAGAATCACGACAAATTTGACCTTTCGGGAAAAAGCACGAAATGGACAAAAAAACTAAAATCTACGGAAGTTGATATCTATTTGGGTACGTGGTGTGGAGATAGCAAGGAGTGGGTTCCTCAGTTTGTTAAACTATGGGAAACGCTAAGCCTTGATTTGGACAACCTCAATTTCATTGCGCTCTACGACGGTAAGGAGCAGTACAAGCAAGGACCCAATGACGAAGAGAAAGGAAAAAAGATCCACCGGGTGCCCACTTTTATTTTCAAACAAGATGGAGAAGAATATGCACGTATCGTAGAGTCTCCTGTCAACGATCTGGAAACTGATGTTGCTCAAATTGCCCTCGGCTATCCCTCCGAACCGAACTATAGAGCTGCAACCTATATGATGGATCTGCTGGAAACCAAAAGCAAAGAGGATCTGGAAGAAAACATCAGAAAATATTTTTTTGAGGCCTACCATCGGGTAACCAAAGTAAATGAACTCAATACATTGGGTTATGTCTATCTGCGCTCTGGTAGAATTGATGAAGCACTAACTGTGTTCAAGTATAACACCTACTATTTTAAGCACAACCCCAATGTCTATGACAGCTATGCAGAGGCCTTAGCCGCCAAAGGACTTGACCTGCAGGCCATTGCCAATTATCGAAAGGTGCTTGAAATAGACCCTGATAACGAAAATGCGCTTGAGCAGATTGAGCTTCTGGAAGCAAAAGACCCGCAGCTCCAATCTTCGGAAGGCTGATTCATAGCATGAAACATCCACAAAACCTCCTGGCACCAATGTGTGTCAGGAGGTTTTGTATTTTAAGAAACTGAGTAAGCAAACCTGCTCGCAAAAAAGTGATCCGCAGCTTTTATTCAAAATGTAGGTTATATTTGTCTGGTCAATTGTATAAATCATATTATTTATACAAATAATACAAAAATTTATAGCCGTCAAAATTTCTCCATGATGAACAAATCTCTCGTTCTACTTCTTCTCCTGAGTGGTCTTATTTTCTCGTTTGGATCGAATGCCCAAAACAGTATGGGTGTGGGAACAACAACTCCCAATTCTAATGCCGTATTAGAACTCGTTTCTCCGAATAGCGATCAAGGGTTTTTGGTTCCAAGGCTCACCACCACGCAACGAAATGCCATGGTTTTGAGTGCCGATGAAAATGGCTTACTGGTATATGATAGCGATGAAAACTCTTTTTATTTCTGGGCTGACCCTTCCTGGGCTCCATTGGGAACTGGAGGAGGCGATATGCTCAAACTCGTTTATGATTCCAATGAAGATGGCATCATTGATGGTGCGGCCACTGTAAACGGCTTAACCATAGAAACTGCTGTGCCTGTCGGGGCAGTTTTTACAGACAACCAAATTGCCGCAGGGGTGCCTGTTACACCTTCGGGGAATCTAACCTCCTCTGACGTGCAAGCAGCACTCGAAGAGCTTCAATCTAAAATTGACGCTGCTCCTGCCGGCGATATGCTTGCCTTAGTATATGACGCAGACGCAGATGGCATTGTGGATGGTGCTGCAACGGTAAATGGCTTAACCATAGAAACTGCTGTGCCAGCCGGGGCGATTTTTACAGATAACCAAATTGCTGCAGGAGTGCCCGTGACACCAACAGGCAATATCGTTTCTACAGATGTGCAATCGGCACTAGAAGAACTGCAAACAGAAATTGACGTTTTGCCGGGCGGAGATATGACTCAAGCTACCTACGATGTAGATTCGGATGGCGTGATTGATATTGCTGCTGATGCCACAACCGTAAACGGCTTGACTATAGAAACTGCCGTGCCAGCCGGGGCGATTTTTACAGATAGTCAGCCTGCATCCGACGTGCCGGTAACTCCATCGGGAAACATGACTTCCACAGACGTGCAAGCTGCCTTAGAGGAATTGCAAACAGACATTGATGCTGTGAGCATTGGTGGTGGAGATATGACTACCGCTGAATATGATGCTGATGGAAATAGCTCCGTAGATGCTGCTGATAGTGTGTCTGTTGGTTTTTTTGATGGTCTTACGCTTACCTATAATCCGGTTGGCAATGCGATAGAGGTTCGAGATGCAGGAATTGGTACGGCAAAACTAGAAGATGGAGCGGTCACTTCGTCCAAAATCGGCATAGCGGCATCTACTGGCGATGTTTTGAAGTTTGATGGAACGTCGTGGAGTGGTTCGCCTGAGTTCAACAGTGTTTCCGTAGATGGAGCTACTATCACCGGAGACGGTAATGGAAGTCCGCTATCTGTAGGCTCAATATCTACCACTTCAATCAATGCCACCGGAGCTACGGGTGGAGAAGTCCTGAGGTTTGACGGAACTAACTGGACACCTGATTTTGAAGACAATGTAGTAACCACAGATGGCAGTACCATAACCGGAGATGGCACAGGTGCTCCTTTGGCTGTAGGAACAATTGCTTCAACTCAAATTGGCGCAACCGGCGCTACGGGAGGAGAAGTCCTGAGATTTGACGGAACGAGCTGGACACCTGATTTTGAAGACAATGTAGTAACCACAGATGGCAGCACCATAACAGGAGACGGCACAGGCTCTCCTTTGGCTGTAGGAACAATTGCTTCAACTCAAATTGGTGCAACCGGTGCTACGGGAGGAGAAGTCCTGAGATTTGACGGAACGAGCTGGACACCTGACTTTGAAGATAATGTAGTGACCACAGATGGCAGCACCATAACAGGAGACGGCACAGGTGCTCCTTTGGCTGTAGGAACAATTGCTTCAACTCAAATTGGTGCAACCGGCGCTACGGGAGGAGAAGTCCTGAGATTTGACGGAACGAGCTGGACACCTGATTTTGAAGACAATGTAGTAACCACTGACGGCAGTACCATAACAGGAGATGGCACAGGTTCTCCTTTGGCTGTAGGAACAATTACTGCAACTCAAATTGGGGCAACCGGAGCTACGGGTGGTGAGATCCTGAGATTTGATGGAACCAGCTGGACGCCTGATTTTGAAGACAATGTAGTAACCACAGACGGCAGTACCATAACAGGAGATGGAACAGGTGCTCCTTTGACTGTAGGAACAATTGCTTCAACTCAAATTGGTGCAACCGGCGCTACGGGAGGAGAAGTCCTGAGATTTGACGGAACCAATTGGACGCCTGACTTTGAAGACAATGTAGTGACCACAGATGGCAGCACCATAACAGGAGACGGCACAGGTGCTCCTTTGGCTGTGGGAACAATAAGCACCGCACAAATTACTAACAGTTCGGTAACGGCAGCCAAATTAGGTACAGCCTCAGTGCAGACTACAAAAATAGAAGATGGAGCCGTCACAGGTTCCAAACTTGGTATTGGTGCTACAAATGGGCAGGTGTTGGGCTTCAATGGTTCTACTTGGCTAGGTGTCACCAATGTATCTTCTCAATGGACAACCAACACATCAAACATTCATTACTCTACAGGAAACGTTGGAATTGGCATAGCCACTCCTGGTGCTCCTCTTCACGTTGAAACCTCCGGCACCACCTCTTCCGGGATTTTGATCCGGGAAACCGGTAGCGAAGACGCTACACTGACTTTCAACGAGACTATTGGAGCAAACACTTACTCACTAGGTATAGATGGAAGCGACGCTGGCAAATTCAAGTTATCTAAAAGCACGAATGTAGGCGGATCAGCTATTTTCACGATTGATGGAAATGATAGTTTCGGGTTCGGGACTACCACACCACAAGATATACTGCACGCTCAGGAAACCTCCGGAACCATATCCAGATTGAGACTTACGCATTCTTCAAGTGGTCTGAGCTCTACGGATGGTGTCGTTTTGGAAAGCAACCTGACCAACGCCAGAGTAAGAAACTATGAAACGGGAGATCTCCTTTTCACAACAAATGGACAAACGGCCACTTTCAGCAGTACAGGAAACCTCACTGTGCCGGGAATAATCTCTGCAACCGGCGGATTCAGTGGAGATGGCTCTGCGCTTACGAATTTGCCAAATGCTTTTAGCAATCTCTTCGTGAGCGATGCGCTTACCAACAACATTACACCTTTGGCATATTTGTCGAGATCTGATGGTGCTTCTGCAGTGACTATCAACTACTCAAATGCTGCTCTGCCCTCAGGCTTCAATTTGGGAATGACAGCATCAGAAGAGTTTGCACTGAGCGCGCCAGGCGCAAATGTGGGATTGGCCGGAGATTATATCCGCGTTACCAATGCCGGAGATGTGGGAATAGGCAAGGCCGTGCCAACATCAAAACTGGACGTGGATGGCGTGGTAACTGCCACTGATTTTGTTTACCCGGTGGGAGGAGAAAAACAGCATGTATATACAGTTCCGGCATCTGCTTTTATAGTTGCTAAAAACTCTACTACGGTAGATCATCAAATTTTACTCTCTACTGTGGGTTCAGAAGTTTATGTTGGAGGATCAACCGTTCAGCCTGCTAATATGTTTGCCTCAGTTTACCTGCCTGATGGCGCTACCATAACTCAGGTTGACGTAAGTGGAAGAAACTCATCAGCAGACACCAATATGGATGTCGATCTTGTGGCGGCCAGCATGAGTACAGCCACAACCACCACACCTTTAGTTTCTATTCCTACCAGTGTTAGCCCCGTTACAAATTACTCATCTGGCGTGATATCAGTGCCTGTTGATTTGAACAACTACAGCTACATGATTCATGTAACATCATCTGTTGGAGCATTTGGTATCACTGGTATCAAGATCACTTATACCAAACCTTCGGTTGACTAGGCAGTAGGGAGCAAGATGCTGGCATGAGTGCCTCCGGCACTCATGCTGACATCCAGCTTAAACCTTTGCTTAAACCGCTTTTCAAAAATTGCCAGTCGTTCTTTGGTGATGACGGTAGCCAGAGATTTATGTTCCTTCTGAGTGTTTGCCGTGGCGTGGATACCGCTACCATTGTCTTCTACTTCTAGCTGAATATTACCTGCATTAGCAGCGAATCGGATGGTGATCATTCCATCAGATGCTTTATCCTTCAATCCATGCTCTATGGCATTTTCTACAAATGGCTGAGCAAACAAGGGCGGTATTTTGGTTTCCTCCGGGTCGATAGATGGGTCTATTTCTATGGAAAAACCAAAACTGTTTTGAAAACGCAGCTGCTGAATTTCGATATAGTTTTTGAGCATATCGGCCTCCTCTTCTATGGTGATAAACTCCTCCCTGCTGTGCTCCAAAATTTGCCTCATGAGTTTGCCAAATTTGGCCAGATAGCTCACTGATTCTTTTGTATTGCTTTGCAGGATGAAGTTTTGAATGGAAGCAAGTGCGTTGAAAATAAAGTGCGGATTCATCTGCAACCTCAGCATCTGCTGCTCCATATCTGATACAGCCTGCTGGTGTCTGAACTTGCGCTGCTGACTGATCACCACTCCACCGAGAACCAACACAAGCAGAATCACACCGGCACCAATCAGCTGATTGTTTCTTTGTGTAAGCTGCAGGTCGCGGATTTGCGCCTGTTGTGAAAGTGAAGCTATCTCATTGTCTTTCTTTTCTGTTTCGTACGTTATTTCCAGTTCGGAAACTTTGTTTTGATGTTCTAAACCAGAAATACTATCATGAAGCATGACAAACTGCTGCAGAAAGTAGGACGACTTTTTGTAGTTTTCAATTGCTTCATAAAGCTCAAAAAGGGTATAATAAAACTCTTCAATGTAGAAGAGGCTGATTGTTTCCATGTCTGCTTTTTCCAGTTTTTTGGCATAAGCCAGAGCTGTATCCAGATTTCCCTGTTCCTGATAGTATTGCGCGATGCTGTGCCATAACATCAGCTTGTTTTTGGGATCTTCAATATACTTTTCATTCTGCTCGGCTTTCTTCAAATAAAATATTGCAGAGTCTGGTAAAGATCGGGTTTGAAAATATTCTCCCAACCTGCTCCAGAGCAGAGTTGACATTTGCGGATCATCGAGTTGGCTAAATATTCTCCTCGCATTGGCATAGTAGCTATATGCCGAGTCCAGCTGATTGAAGTTAACTTCTAGCTTAGCAGCCAGGTTGATAGAAGCAAAGCCCTCCCAATATTTCATATTCGATTTGCGGGCACTTTCTATGGACAGCTGATAATAATTGATAGCCTCCCTATGCTTATTGGAGTTGGATTTCAGAGAGCCAATGTTGAGGTAAAATGATGCCAGATATCGATGTGCATTTGGCTGCCCTTGTATGATTTTGATTGACTCCAGATGGTCGCTTATAGCCTGAACGGTATTGCCCGAATGCTCATGGATGTTGGCAATATTGGAGAGTAAGATAGCTTTCTGAACCGTGTCAGACACGTTTTCCATTCCCAAACGATAATATATCACCGCTGAATCCTGATCACCAAGCGTGGAATATATATTGCCGAGGTAATTGCCGAGCTGATCCAGCATATAGCCATTTCTCCTGCCATAGCTTTCCATGGTTCGGATCATGTTTTTGGACTGAGTCCATTTACCCGAAAATGCCAATATTTTGCCATTTTGGAGGTACGCTTCGTATATCAAATTTGAATCTGCCGATTCATTGGCTTTGCCAAGAAATAGCTGACCATAACGAGCTGCCGAATCACTATCAGTATATAAAAAGTGCTCCGAGAGCAGATGAAGGGTCTCAATACTGTCGGTTTTGGTTTGCGCGATGCTCAGTGCCCTCACCAAAGAATCAGGGTCATGTTGTGCTTTTGATATTAGCGGAGCGAAGAATAAAAGAAATAAAAAAGTACCTAATATCCGTGTATTCATATCTCCAGCGAAGATACTATAGACAACTGGCTAATTATGAAATTGCGGGAAGCAACATTCTGGCTAAAGTGCCCTTTTCTTGTGATTGCACATTCAGAGGGAGTGTCAACCCAAATTTTTTCTCAAAAATCACGAGCCGCTCTTTCGTGATGCGAGTAGCCAGGGATTTATGCTCCTTCCCTGTGTTCGCTGTAGTGTTGAGTCCGCTTCCATTGTCCTCTACCTCCAGCAAAACGTTGTTCCCGTCAGGCTTGAACCGTATGCTGAGCATGCCGTCGGCTTTTTTGTCTTTAAGTCCGTGTTCTATGGCATTCTCCACAAATGGCTGGGCAAAAAGAGGAGGTATTTTCATTTCTTCAGGATCAAAAGAAGGATCCAATTCAATTGAAAAGTCAAAACTGTTTTTGAAACGAAGCTGCTGTATTTCAATGTAGTTTTTCAACATATCGGTCTCCTCAGATATCGAAATGAACTCTTCTCTACTGTGTTCCAAAATCTGCCTCATAAGCTTGCCAAACTTGGCCAGATAGCTGACGGACTCTTTGGTGTTGCTCTGCAGGATGAAGTTTTGAATGGATGCCAATGCGTTGAAAATGAAGTGCGGATTCATCTGCAGGCGTAGCATGCGTTGCTCCATGTCTGATACAGCCTGCTGGTGTTTGAACTTCCGCTGCTGGTTGACCACAACCCCTGCAAGAATCAAGACTAAGAGCAGAATCCCTGCCCCAATCAATTGGTTGTTTCGTTGGCTGATTTCTAATGCTTGAATTTGCGCTTGTTGGGATAAGGTGGCTATCTCATTGTCTTTTTTCTCAGTTTCGTATTTGGTCTGGAGTTCGGCAAGTTTTACGGAAGTTGACTCATAATATATAGAATCTTGTATTTGCTGGTATTCTTTGAAGTGGATTAATGCTAAATCTGTTTGCCCTAATTGCTCATATGACTTTGCAAGTAGCATGTTAACAGATTCCAAATCATGACCGGAGCTATATAGTGTTTGCAGTTCTGCGATACTTTGCTCTGGCTGGTTTAGGCAGAAAAAGGCCTTGCTTCGCTTGAACATGAGATTATTGACCTGAGATTTTTCCATGAGTTTCTCAAACTGTGAATACTGTAGATCCAAATAGGAAAGAGCCTCTTCACAACTGTTATTTTCTAATAAGCTTGCTGTAAGAATGTCCAGGGACATCATCTCTCCAAACTTGAACTTTAAAGCTCGTGAGTACTCAAGCGCTTTAAAGGCATATGCCGTAGCAGAGTCGGGGTTGAATATGGGATTGACTCGTTCATTTTTATCAATGAATAGGTCAGCTAGATTTACAAAACTTCGAATAAGGTTAGCACTGTCATTTACCTCTTTTAAAACGGAGTGGCTAAAATGCATGCTTTCGTAGGCGGCATTATACCTATTCATTCGCTGAAGCAAAAAACCCAGGTTAAGTTTAGATAGTGCCATTCCTAGGCGGTTCCCTCTCAATTCTTCAAAATCAATTGACTTTTGATAGGCCTTGAGTGCTTCCTCGTGTTGGCCCGCGTAGTGATACAAATTACCAAGAGTATTATAAGAAACAGTTAATTGATTGTAATAGCTGTTTTTGGTTTGATAATCAATTGCATCCAATAAGGTGGCCTTAACACCCACAGTATCTTTGGCTTCAATATCAAAAATGGCGTGGTAAACTTTGGACATATAGTAAAGACTGTCGTTTGACAAGCTTTTAGATTCTTCAATAGCTTGTTGGGCGTACCACCTCGCAGAATCAAAGTCCTGGCCATAAAAGCTTTGGGAAATTTTAAGGAGAATTTGGGTTTTTTTATAAGGAGTATCAGAACTCCTGTATTGCTCTTTTAGCTCAACTCTGGGAGCCTGAGCAAGAGTTTGCGAAGCAAGCAAACACAAATAGAATGCAGTATGAGCTATTTTTTTCAAAGTTGAAATGATTATTTGGGCACCTGATTTCTACTGCAAATAACTTACTAAGAATAGAACTAAAAAAGCTTCAACGATTAATTGAAGCTTTTTCTTCCAAACATATTAAATCCTCAATATTCCATCACTGATATTTCGGATTCTAATCCTTCAAATCCAACTCACCTTCTGTACTGGCTACAAGGGTAGCTACGGTAGCATCTCCAGTGATGTTGGCCACAGTTCGGGTCATATCCAAAATTCTATCCACAGGGAAAATAATGGCTACCCACGCTGGATTAAGCCCCACCGTTTGAAGGATAATGATGAGCATAACCAAACTTGCGCCTGGCACAGCTGCAGTACCTATGGAGCCCATCGTCGCTGTAAGGACGATTACCAGCTGCTGAGATAGCGATAAGTCCACAAAATGAAGCTGGGCAAGAAACACTGCCGCAATGGCCAGGTAAAGGCTGGTGCCGTCCATATTTACGGTTGCGCCAATTGGCAAAACAAAACTGGATACATTTTTAGAAACACCCATCCCATCTTCTACACACTCCATGGTTACGGGCAAAGTTGCCGCACTAGAGCTGGTAGAGAAAGCCAGAAACTGAGCCGGGCTCATGATTCGGAAGAACTTTTTATAAGTCAGTTTTTTGATGAAAGTACGCGCTACAAAAGGGTAGAAAATGAATAACATCACTCCTAATCCAACGAGCACTGTGATGGTATAAGACCCCAGACTTTTGAAAATCTCAAAAACCTCTCCGGGACTATTGGCCATCTTGGCCACAACCCCCGCCAGCAGCGCAAATACGAAAAAGGGAGCAGCTTTCATGATGGTATCCACCATTTTCAGAAACACTTCATTGATCGAGTGAATAAAATTCTTAACCGGCGCTCCTTTGTCACCTGGCACCACGGCAAGGGTGATACCGAAGAAGATCGCAAAGAAGATCACCTGGAGCATCAGCTTATTGTTGGAGATGGATAGAATAATGTTTTCAGGAACCATATCCACCACGAACTGCAAGGGTGGCTCTTCTTTTTGCTTTTGCGCAAGCGCCACTTTTTCCTGCACTCCGCCCTCTTGCCTATTGTACTCGCCAGAGATCATCATCTCCTGCGCTATGTCTTTGTACTGCTCGTCGGCCAGATAGTTCTTGCCATCCATGACTTCCACTCCAGCAGTGTTTTCCACCCAAAGCTCATAAGAGATTCTGTTCTTGATTCTCTGACTTTCGTCGATGTGGGTTCCCGGAGATACGAAGTTGACGATCAATAAACCTATGGTGATGGCCGTGACCGTGGAGATCAAATACATGCCGAGGGTCTTGGCTCCCATTCTTCCGAGGCTAGATGTGTCATTCAACCCCGACACTCCATCTATGATGGAGAAAAGCACAAGCGGAACGGCTATAAATTTAAGCAGTCGGATAAAGATCTGACCAAATGGATCAATCCAGTTGATGGTGAATTGATTGAGACCAAGAGAACTGGAAATAAAAGCCCAAATGATACCGAGCACCAGGCCGATAATGATCTTAACGTGAAGAGGAAGGTTTTTCATAAAAGATGCTTAAACCTCGAATTTAAGTAATAAGAGTTTCTTTCCGCACTTAGTTTGGTGAACGGTTTAAATCTTGTGCGCTCTGGAAAGCAAATAACAACCGTACAATCACCAATGCGGCTATGACTTCCTAGCTAAAGGTTCCTCCTCACCAACCTGTGTCAGCCCTGTACATAGAAACAAACCTGTTATCGACTGACCCTCAGCACGTTGATGATGCACATCTCGCTGAAATTGATTAAATTCCATAGACAACCTAAACCCTAAAAAAGATGACAGTAAAAACACGCATTTTGGCAACCCTCGTTGGGTTTGTCGTAATATTTCTCCTTGGATGGCTCCTTTATGGCTTCCTATTAATGGATTTTTATGGTGCCAATTCAGGATCTGCCACGGGTGTTCCCCGTGATGAGGCAGACATGGTTTGGTGGGCATTGATTGTTGGAAACCTACTTCAAGCCTACTTTCTGGTTTATATTTTCGGGAAAATGGGCCATGTCAATTCATTCATGAGTGGCCTAAGTACCGGAGCGGTTATTGGCCTTATTTTAGGTCTGGCCATGAACCTGACCATGTTCGGAACCACAAACATGATGAATCTCACCGCGACAATGGTTGACCCTTTTGTCAGCATGATCATGATGGGTCTTACTGGAGGCGTCATTGGGATGATGCTGGGTAGAGATTGATGAACATAAACTGGCGTCATGGTTCGTGTCCTTACGGACCATGGCAATCAGGATCTACATCTTATTCGTTCTTGCGATCAGATAATAATCCGCGATAACCAAAGCGGCCATAGCTTCTACGATAGGCACCTTAGCCATGGTTCGTGTCCCCACGAACCACACCCACTCACAATTTTTCATTGCTTACAAAATTTGTGTTTTGCTTACAATGAATAGATCATTATATGAATTGCGAAAGTCCACTATCCAAATTGGCAAAATTTACTTTTGGACAGCAACCATAAGAAACTGGCACAATCTTCTAGGTGATGATGATTTCAAGGAAGTCATTACTGGCAGTCTGGATCATCTATCAAAAAATGGTCTTATTGATGTTTTTGGTCTTGTAATAATGCCTAACCATATTCATCTTATTTGGCGCTTAAACAATATGAATGGCAAAGAGCTACCGAGTGCTTCATTTACAAAATATGCAGCGCATCAATTCAAGAAAATGCTCCCACCAAATGAACTGATAAAGTATTATGTTGATGCCGCAAATAAGACATACGAATTTTGGCAGAGGGACTCATTAGCTACTGATTTGTACACTCCGAGTGTAGCTTATCAAAAGCTTGATTATATTCATTTGAATCCAATGGGTCACAAATGGAATTTGGTAACTGATCCATCTGATTACGAATTTTCTTCCGCTTCATTTTACGAAAAGGGAAATACTCCATTTTCATTTCTTAAACACTTGGGTGAGGAGTTTTGAGTATTCCGGTTCGTGAGGACACGAACCGGAGCGAAGA
Source organism: Cyclobacteriaceae bacterium (assembly GCA_039944535.1). Lineage (GTDB taxonomy): Bacteria > Bacteroidota > Bacteroidia > Cytophagales > Cyclobacteriaceae > JAMZMI01. The sequence continues at coordinate 550,701 of JBDUYP010000001.1, read as the reverse complement.
ACATAACTGGTGTCATGGTTCGTGTTCTTACGGACCATGACAATCAGGATCTACATCTTATTCGTTCTTGCGATCAGGTAATAATCCGCGATAACCAAAGCGGCCATAGCTTCTACGATAGGCACAGCTCTTGGCACCACGCACGGGTCGTGACGCCCTTTGCCGCTTACGGTCACAGCATTGCCTGCCTTGTCCACGCTGGCTTGATCCTGCATGATAGTGGCCACTGGCTTGAATGCCACATTGAAGTAGATATCTTCTCCGTTGGAGATTCCTCCCTGAATTCCTCCTGATTGGTTCGTTTTGGTTCGGGTGCGGTCACCGTCTTGATAAAACTCATCGTTGTGTTGTGATCCGCGAAGTTTGATGCCTTCAAATCCACTTCCGTATTCAAAACCTTTCACGGCATTGATGCTGAGCATGGCTTTACCCAACTCGGCATGAAGTCTGTCAAAAACGGGTTCGCCCAACCCAACAGGCACACCTTTGATCACGCCTGTTACCACACCTCCTACAGTATCCTGGTCCTTTCGCACGCCATCTATATAGTCGAACATCTTCTGCGCCATCTCAGGGTCGGGGCATCTTACATCATTGGTTTCCGTGAGCGAAAGATCTAACTCAGTATGACTTTTTTGAAGCGTCAACTCACCAACTTGAGACACATAAGCGTGAAAAGAAACTCCCGCCTGGTTGAGCATCAACTTGGCGATAGCTCCGGCAGCTACTCTGGCTGCAGTTTCTCTGGCAGAACTTCTCCCTCCACCACGATAATCGCGAATGCCGTATTTCTTTTCGTAAGTAAAATCCGCATGAGATGGGCGAAACTTATCGGCTATGTGAGAGTAGTCTTTGCTTTTCTGATCTTTGTTTCTGATCAAAAGTGCGATAGGTGTGCCAGTCGATTTTCCCTCGAAAACACCAGAGAGAATCTCGACCTGATCTTCTTCTTTTCTCTGCGTGGTGATTTTGGATTGGCCAGGCTTACGACGAGCCAACTCGCTTTGGATGAACTCCAGGTCGATATCCACACCTGCCGGGCAGCCGACTACAGTGGCGCCAATAGCTGGGCCATGTGATTCTCCAAAGGTTGTAACACTGAAAATTTTGCCGAAAATGCTTCCCATTCTTGCTTACTTGCGAATTACGATTAGTACCGACAGTACCAACATGATTAAAATAAAAATGTTGGCAAAAATACGTATCCAGCGGCTGTCATCGTGGGCTTCCAGCTCATTATTTTCGAATTCTATACCATCATAAAAAGAACCCATGTCATTGGACATGATGTATTCGTTTTTTCTACTTTCCCCAGTCACGGTCACGGTCTGGCGAGATTTCAGCGTATCATATGTTTCTTTTAGCGGGTTGAAATAAACCCACTGCACATAATCTCCCAGATCATAAGTGCCCGGCTCATTTGGAATGGCGTAGTATGTGAAGCTCTTCGTGCCCTTTACTCTTCCGTTTGACCTTGTTATGTCCTGCTGCACATTTGGGGCGTAGAAATCAAAATCTTCAGTCTCCGGCACCAATGGCTTTTCAACGGCACTCAGATTTCCTTCTCCCAATATGTTGAACACATAATTGAAGCTCTGACCAGTGTTGAGATCGATCTCGCTAATGGATTCTGCCATGCGATAGTTCCCAACAGCTACACGGTCTTTGAGGGGATGTGGGGGAAGCGGCTTTACTTTCACAGTCTTGGCTCGCGAGCTGAAGGTTTCGAAATCTTCCTGTCGGTTGCGCCCGAAGAACGTCGGGTTTTTAGCCACTTTGTATTTGATCATTTTGAGATCCACCGAAGGAAAATTGATCTCCTCCAAATTTAGTGGATAATAGGCTGCCTGAAAAATCTTGAATTGATTGTATCCCTTGCCATTGATGGTAACAGGCTCACCATTGATATTGTCGATATTGAAATTCTCTTCCCACGTGTTACTGGGTTTTATTTCTTTCACGATCTCAGATAATTGATTCACCAAATCGTAAAAACGCATATTTGCCTGATTGGTCTCTGCCACATAAAATGCTAGCGTGGTAGTAAAACCCTCACCGAGATAGACTTCTGATTTGTCAATGCTCAACGCCAAAAACGCCTCTGCTTCTACATCTATATACTCCTGAGGTTCGTTCCGGCGAAAAGGGTCAGTATCAAAAGGATCATTTCTTCTTCTCTGCTGCTGTTTGGCCGGGCCTACCGTGATGGTGGCGCCTGAAACATTGAGTTCCTTATCATTGATTTTGATCTTGAAGGGCTTGAGTTCATACGTCCCCTCTGCAGTGGCCTGGTAATTTTGTGTAATACTCTGGCTGGATGACATCCGTCCGTTGGTGAAGGTGGTAGAGGTGCTAGACGATGTTCCCCTTTTTACAAACCCTTCTATATCCGGAAAACCGGAGTAATCCTTGAGTTTACTGTTTTCTATTTTGATGGTAATGGTAAAATACTCGTTAAGAGCAATGTTTTTACTGTTGTACTGCACAGACACCTCTTGCGCAGACATGGTTCCGGCAAAAAACAGGAGAAAAAAACAACTTACAATCCACGGTCTCGTTAGTAACATAGCACTAATTTGCAAACGTTTGCTAGGGATAATATTCAGCACGAAAAGCTGAAGATTCTTTAACCTTCGGGAAATCCCGACTTCAATGAAAAACGGCAAATTTACAGTGTAGTTCCGTTCTTATTGTGGTCTTTAACAAAATTTAGAGTTTATGTTGGAGTATTTTAAAACCGTGTTGTCTAAGGTGAGTTTTGATAAGTGGCTTTTTGAAAAAGAGTTATTGAAAGCGATAAGGTCGCTGGTGAAAGATGAAACTCAGGTTTTGAAAGAGTGGTGTTACCGGGAGTTTGGGTCTGATTATGAACCCATTCTCAACAAGTGTTTTGCTCAAAGATCTCTTTGACGAGCTTTAGGTGTTGTCTGTTGCTAGAAGTTTCCTCAAGTCCTTCCTGGCACTCTCTGCAAGCTGCCCTACTTTGACAGCTTCGTGAACCAAAGCGGGATTGGGGTGCTGCCTAAATGTAAGATCAAACACATCACGAATACTTATTTCGCTGACCTTTTCGGTTAACTTGAATTGATCACCGGGAATTACTTTTCCCGGCTGGAGCACTCGCAGATAAACTCCGGACTTGCCTCCAGCTATAAAATCTTTCAAAACCTGCTGCGTGCCGAAACAGATACCTAGCTTAAAGCATGGCTGCCGTGGCTCAGAAACTTCTACTATGGCATCACCTAACTTATATTTTGAACCGATATAAACTTTGGATTCATCCAGGCCTTCTACGGTGATGTTTTCTCCAAACATACCCCAGTGCCAGTCAAGGTTAGGGTAGGCTGATTTCCAAAATGGATAAGCATCAGCAGAGAATAAGTAGCACGCTTTGTCGAATCCTCCGTGATATTTTCTATCTATGACATTGTCATGCTGCACATCTTCTTTATCCAGATGAATTGAGTCCACAGGCTTTTTGAAGATTCCTGTTTCCACAGTTTTTCCTCGCCAACTAACCTTTTGTCTTTCTCCTATATTGACAGAAACGACCTTCACTTTTAAAGTAGCTCGTTTGCCAGGTTGGCTAAATCCGAACGCTCACCTTTTTCAAGTGTGACATGCGCAAACATTGGGTGGTCCTGAATCCTATCGATCAGGTATGAAAGCCCATTACTCTGCGAGTCGAGGTAAGGTGTATCAATCTGGTGAATATCACCGGTGAAGATGATCTTGGTGTTTTCGCCTGCTCTGGTTATGATGGTTTTAATCTCGTGAGGAGTCAGGTTTTGAGCTTCATCCACAATGAAAAAGATATTGGAAAGGCTCCTTCCTCTGATGTAAGCCAGCGGAGTGATCATGAGCTTTTCTTTGTTCACCATTTCGGTGATGTTCTTAAACTCTTTATCCGTTTCCTTAAACTGATTCTGAATCAGCTTCAGGTTGTCCCAAAGTGGTTCCATGTATGGGTTAAGTTTTGACTTAATATCCCCAGGTAAATACCCAATGTCTTTGTTGCTCAAAGGCACAATAGGTCGGGCGAGATAAACTTGCTTGAACGCTCGACGCTGCTCCAGAGCAGAGGCAAGAGCCAGTAGCGTCTTGCCTGTACCAGCCACCCCATTTATGCTTACCAACCGGATGTTGGGGTTGAGCATGGCATGCATGGCAAATGTCTGCTCGGCATTGCGCGGTTTAATTCCGTAAACGGTGCTTTTATCTACTTTTTCAATGTTTTTACTTTCCGGATTGTAATAGGACAACACAGAGTTTTTCTCACTTTTCAGAATATAATACGTGTTGGCGATAGCCTTTTTGTTTTTTAAGACTGCTTTTTTCGGAATTGATCCATGTTTAAAAAGTGTGTCTATATCCAGCGAGGCAACTCCTTCCACTTCGTTTTTGCCCGTGTGAAGCGAACTTACATTCTTGATCTTTCCTGTTTCGTAATCTTCAGCACTTATGTCCAGTGATTTGGCTTTGAGTCGCAAGTTTATATCCTTGCTCACCACAATGACGGTCTTGTCTTTGACGGTTTCCTTCAGTGCCAATGCGGCATTCAAAATCCGGTGATCATTCTTATTATCCCCAAAGACTTTACAGGCATCTATCGTGCTGTCAGATTCCATCAGCACTTTGAACTTACCTTTCGTTTTTCCATTCAATGGAATCCACTCCTGAAGGAGATGACCATCGGCGAGTTTGTCTAACAAACGGGTAAACTCCCTTGCTTCAAAGTTCTTGGTGTCGTTTCCTTTTTTAAAATTGTCAAGCTCCTCCAGAACCGTGATGGGAATGCCCACATCGTGTTCGGCGAAGTTGAGGATGGAGTCATGAGAATAGAGAATTACTGAGGTGTCGAGTACGAAAATCTTCTTATCAGTCGCGCGTTTCGCCATATCAAATAGTATCGTATTAATCTAACAAGGGGGGCTATCGTAATATAAGAGAATTGCTTTTTTATTCCTTATGAAAGGCTGCTAAATCTTCATGAATTTTTATTCGACAGCCGAATACCAATCTTCGGATTCACGAGGCTCTATTTTCAAGGCATTGGCCAAAACCATATTGATCAAAATCTGAGATGAGGGTTTGTATTCCAGGCCGGTCAGCTGACGAAACTTACTCAATGTGATATGATCGTGTTCATGCAAAAAGTTAAAAAGCTGCTTTTCGTTATCTCCGTAACTGAACTGCACATCTTGTGGTTCATTGTTGAATTTTAAGATTTTCCTGATTTCAGGGCTGGCCTGAATTGTACGATCTTCAAAACGAATAAAAGCCTTTCCGTATCGGTGCTTTTTCTTCTCGAAGGCATAGTGCGGTTTTCTTTTGCTTGCTTCAATCTTATAGCAAATCACTGATCGTTTTTCAGTGAGCTTAATGAAATGGGTTTGATAGCTGATTTTCGGCCTGCAGAGCTCATCGAAGGCCCTTTGCATCAGAAAATCCTCTTCTTCCGGATATTTCACTCCGGGTATAGTAAGGTCATCGTCCACCCCAATGATCAGGTAACCGCCCTTGGTATTGGCGAATGCCACGGCCTCCCGAAGCACCTTTTCCGGGTGTGCCACTTTGCGTTTGAACTCGACTGTTTCGTTTTCGCCTCCAAACACCATTCGTTTGATATCACGCAAGTCCATTTTCCGAAATTAGTAATCATCGTCATTTTCTGGTTCTCCCGGAATGGAAAACATGCTACTGAGCAGGTCTTTAAACTGCATGCCTCTCTCCAGGTGGTGTTTGCTGAGCATGCTATACTCAGCAAGCCCATGCAGGGCAAACTCCATCATGAAGAGTTTGAAGTCTTTTTGCTGCTTGCCTATGGTGTCGGTCACCAATTTTTCCAACCCCGGCACCTGATTGAGTTCTTTTTCATAATCGGCAAGCGCATATTCATGAAGCATGTCTATCATATTGCCTTCGCCAAACCACTCAATGATTTCATTGTATGGGTTCTTGCCTTCTTTGGTTTTTCGGGTTTTCTCAGGATCAGGAAAATAGTTGATGAATTGTGAACGTATAGCCTTGCCCACCAGGTTTTGCGCCACAATTCCGGGCCCTTCCTGCTCACCTTCATACACGAGCTCCACCTTGCCGGTAATGGCAGGAATCACTCCTGTGAAGTCAGAAATCCGGGCAAAAGTTGCCTTCTCACCGGTTTTGAGCAAACGCAACTCTGCCGCGCTGATCAGGTTTTCGTATGCAGAAATTGTCAGCCGGGCTGACACTCCACTTTTGGCATCTACATATTCACTTTCTCTGGCTTCAAAAGCAATCTGCTCGATGAGGTCTTTCATGAGGTCAAAAACAACAATATTGTCCTTCTGCACCTGCTCTAGTTTAGCTTCCTGCGAAGTAATCTGTTTCCCGATCTCAATAGACTTGGGATAATGTGTGATGATCTGACTATCAATTCTGTCTTTCAAAGGAGTGACTATACTGCCTCTGTTCGTGTAATCTTCCGGATTGGCAGTAAAAACGAACTGAATATCCAGCGGCAATCTCAGTTTAAACCCTCTGATTTGAATGTCGCCTTCTTGCAGTATATTGAAGAGGGCCACCTGTATTCTGGCCTGCAAATCGGGCAGCTCATTGATGACAAAAATAGCCCTGTGTGATCGAGGAATCAGACCATAGTGAATGACCCGTTCATCGGAATAAGGCAGCTTGAGGCTGGCTGCTTTGATCGGATCTACATCTCCTATCAAATCTGCAATGGTTACATCGGGAGTGGCCAGTTTTTCTGTATAGCGTTCAGATCTGTGAACCCACTCAATTTTGGTGTCATCTCCGTGTGTGGCTACCTCATCTCTCGCATATCTGGAAAGTGGCTGCATTGGGTCATCATTCATCACAGACCCTGCCACAATTGGCATGTATTCATCAAGCAGTAGCGTCATCAAACGCGCAATACGGGTTTTGGCCTGACCTCTCAAACCAAGGAAGTTGATGTTGTGCTTGGCCAGTATGGCTCTCTCAATATCGGGTATTACGGTATCTTCATAACCCCAAATCCCCTCAAACACATTCTCATTGTTTCGTAATTTCAGGATGAGGTTATTTCTCAGTTCATCTTTGACCGAAAGGGGTTCGTACCCTGACTGCTTCAAGGCTCCCAATGTCTTTATCTTCAGACGCGCTGTTGACGTCAGTTGATCATATTTTTTCATTCCTCGCTTACGTTTTAGAGGTTTTTTCTTCTGTTTCTTCTGTAGTCTTCAAAGATCAGGTCGCCTAATCCTTTCAAGCTACTGTAATAAGCATTGCCGTTGTTTACCTGCGTAAATTCTTGCACGAATTGCTTCAGATATGGGTCAGAAGCAATCATAAATGTTGTAATGGGGATGTTGATTCTGCGGCACTGCGCTGCAAGGTTTAGGGTCTTGTTCAGGATTTTAGGATCCAGCCCAAAACTGTTTTTGTAGTAATTGATCCCTTCTTTCAAACAGGTGGGTTTACCATCCGTAATCATGAAGATTTGCTTGTTTTTGTTTTTCCTGCGGCGAAGCAAATCCATAGCCAATTCCAGGCCTGCCACTGTATTGGTATGATAAGGCCCTACATTGAGATAAGGAAGGTCTTTGATTTCTATCTGCCATGCGTCATTGCCAAACACGATAATGTCGAGTGTATCCTTCGGGTATTTTTTAGTGACCAATTCGGCTAAAGCCATGGCTACTTTTTTTGCCGGCGTGATCCTATCCTCTCCGTAAAGGATCATGGAGTGGCTGATGTCTATCATCAGTACGGTAGAGGTTTGCGTTTTGTACTCCCTTTCCCTGATAGAAAGATCATTTTCCGTGAGCATAAAATCCGCAAAACCATGATTGATCTGGGCGTTTCTCAGGCTTTCTGTGAGTTCAATCTGTTCGGGAGAATCACCAAACTGAAATTCTCTAAAATCTGTTCCAGTTTCATCACCTTGTCCTGTTTGATTGGTTCTATGAGAACCTTTACCAGATTTTTTCAGCTTACCAAAAATCTCCTCCAGCGCGCTCTTCCTTATGGACTGCTCACTTTTACCTGTAATCTTAAACTCTCCCTTACCCTCGTCATCGGTGATATACCCTTTACTCTTCAGGTCATCTATAAAGTTCCCAATTCCATAGTCGGCATTGGTCATGTTGTATTCCCTGTCCAGATTGGTCAGCCAGCTCAACGATTCGCTCACATCACCAGAAGTTATGGTGAGCAGCTGTAAGAAAATCTTCAAAAGATTATCAAAAGCCGATTTCTGAGGATCCGTGTCCGGAATGTATTCTGTAAACCTATGTCCAATCATAAAATACGATTTGGGTTATATAACTAAAAATAGCCCAGAAAGATTTCGTGACACGTTATATCTCGGCATTTTTGTCAAATGAGCTGAACTTGACTAATTTTAAATACCAAGCTTAGACAATTATGGCAGGCCGAAAACCCATTTTCGCAACATTGGTTGTTTCACTCTACAGATCACTCCGTGATATCATGTTCAAAGCTGTGCTCGAGCCCGACTCTCCTGCTGAGCGCCGAGCCAAGAGGATGAAAAAAAATAAGAAAAAGTAATTCTTTCGATTTTACTTTTTGGGTAATGTCCCAAAGACAAAATCCCAAAAAGGCGAAGACACCCCAAAAGCACTGTGGTCATCTTTGTAATGATGAATGCCATGGTGAATCCACAAAACCTTCATGAAATTTTTGGGCGGCCGGTATGCATGTACCATATAATGCACACCCAGGTAAGATGCATAGCCCATCAAAAATCCTGGCAGGAAGGCAAACACCAAACCTCCCATGACAAATTCAAAAAAGACAAAGAATACGAAAGCAAGCAATAAGCTTAAGGGAGGAGGCATGGCCAATCGATCTTTATCTTTTGGATAGTCGTGATGAACTCCGTGAACCGTGTAGGCAAATTTTTCCTGCTTGGGTGTATGCGGTTGCAGGTGAAAAACAAATCGATGCATCAGGTACTCTATCAGCGTGAAGGCCATAAACCCTCCGATAAACAGAAGTGGTGCATTAATCATTGAGAGCATATCGTTAGCAAATCCATAGTATAATAGACTTATGGATATGCCTGAAAATATGATAAGAGGTAGTGAAATGTGAGTTCGTGTGAGTCGTTCCAAAATTGGATTTTGAAATAACGCACTTGTTCCTTTAGAATGAGGTTTGTTTTTAAGTTCCATAATCGTAGAAGCACTGGTAATTCTAAGATGTAAACGACCGTTTTTATTTTAGGCTAACTAACGGAAGAAGCCTCGGCTTGGTTCTTTTCTAACGTGATTTTATAGAGATCAATGTATCCCTGAAGGATATTGCTCACGTCAAACTCTTTGGCCCGGTTCAGGGCCCCAGTTTTGAATGTCTGTAAATTGGCATCATCTAATATATGACACGCTTTTTTCGCCATGGTTTCCACATCGCCCACATTACATGTAAATCCTGATACTCCGTCCTTGTTCAATTCGGGCAATCCACCGGCATTTGTCGAGATCACCGGCACCTCGCAGGCCATGGCTTCCAGTGCGGCCAGACCAAAACTTTCTTTTTCTGATGTGAGCAAAAAGAGATCACAAACGGAAAGCACCTCCTCAACCGCTTCCAGTTTCCCCAGAAACCTAACATCGTCATAGTTGCACGATTCACGGCACAGTTCCTCCATACCAAATCGCTCAGGGCCATCGCCCACCATCAGCAATTTGGCCGGCATGACTTCTCTTATCTTATTGAAAATAGCCACCACATCCTGAACACGCTTCACCTTTCGGAAGTTGGAAGTATGTACGATAAGTTTTTCCCCGTTGGGGCAAATGGCTGTTTTGAAATGATCTTTTTTCTGCTTTTTGAACCTTTCCAGATCAATGAAGTTGGGGATCACTTTAATGTCTGTGGTAATATCAAAATGCGCGAGCGTGTCTTTTCTCAAGTCGTCAGAAACAGCCGTAACACCATCTGATTGATTAATAGAAAATGTAACTACTGGTGCATAGGTGGCATCTTTCCCTACAAGGGTAATATCCGTACCGTGAAGAGTGGTGATAAAAGGAATGGAAATGCCTTTCGTTTTCAAAATCTGCTTGGCCATATAGGCGGCAGAAGCATGAGGAATAGCGTAATGGACGTGCAACAAATCAAGTTTTTCGTGCTCAACTACATCAACCATTTTGCTGGATAAGGCCAACTCATAAGGAGGGTAATCAAATAATGGGTAAGACTTTACCGACACCTCATGATAATAGAGATTCTCGCTAAAAAAATCAAGTCTTGTTGGTTGAGAATAAGTGATAAAATGGACCTGGTGTCCTGCTTTTGCGAGTGCTTTGCCAAGCTCCGTGGCAACCACGCCACTACCACCATAGGTGGGGTAACAAACTATTCCTATCTTCATAATTAGATCAATCGCAAACCTAACGCCTATTTCGGGTAGATCGTTCCTAATTTATCCATTTCGATAAAATTGCCTCATAGACGACATCTTGAACTCTTGTACGGATGTCATTTTGGATAAGTTTATAATTGTTTGCATCCGGGTATATGCGATTGGACAGAAACACAAACACCAAATCAAACTCCGGATCTACCCACACCAAAGTGCCAGTGAAGCCAGTATGACCAAAACTCGCAAAAGAAGCATTTTCCGCGGCATTGCTCACTTTATCACCTTTCTTATCCCAGCCCAGTGCCCTCCTGTTGCCGGGAAAGTACTGATCGTTGAAGTAATGTATGGTCGATGGTTTTAAGAACTGCTCACCTCCATATTCTCCATTTTGAGCTATCATTTGCAATAAAATCAATAAATCGTGTGAGTTGGAGAACAGCCCTGCATGCCCGGCCACACCCCCAAACACTGCAGCATTGCGATCATGCACCTGGCCCCAAACCTGCTCGTCTCTAAAATAATAGTCATACTCCGTAGGAGCCACCTCAAAGAGGTTGACTCCTTTTTCTCGGGGGTTGAAACCAAGTCTGCTCAGGCTGAGTTTTGAATAAAATTTTGTTGTGAGGTACTGCTCCAGCGGCTCTCGTGTGATGGCTTCCACCACCTGATGCAATATCATAAAGCCAATGTCCGAGTAGCGATATTGAGGGATGCTATCGTAATCCAAAACAGGCGATGATACGATCCAGTTTTTAAGAGAGTCTCTCAGCGCTGGTGTAGGCTTCATGCCGTACGAGCGCTTATCGTTGATCTCGTCCTCTTCGGTTTCATAATAAAAAGTCTCCATCATATCAGCTCCGCCCAGAGCCCTCTTCCAAAAAGGCACATAGGAAACCAGCCCGGCATTGTGTGATAGTATCTGCCTGATCGTGATATCAGACTTGTTAGAGCCTGCGTATTGCGGCAGGTAGGCAGCAAGATCCGTGTCAAGATCTATCAGATTATCTTCATAGAGCTTCATCACGGCTAGTAGCGTTCCCATCACCTTGGTGACAGAGGCCAAATCATAGATTGTATTTTTATCCGCCCGGATCAGGCTGTCATAAGTGAGATAACCATAGCCTTCTTCCAATACGATGGAGCCGTCGATGGCCACTGCTATCTGGCAGCCCGGTGTGCTGCCTGTCTCAATGGCTTCTTGCACAATGCTTCGGATCTCTTCTTGCGAACTCTTAGTAAGACCTAAGATCTCAGGGGGCGCATATCCCAAGATTCGTTTTCCCGTGATCGGTTCATTTGAGTAGGACGCAAGTTCAGGCACAGCCATGGGCATGACACCAGTGGCATCTGCAGAACCAAAGAGCAATTGCGGAAGCAAGTAGCTGTAAAGCTCGTTTTCCACGGATGTGAAAAGTGCAGCATCTATCCTATCCCCGTACTTCATCCCTTCGGCAAATCCACCTAAATAAATAATAGCTCTGCCTTCAAATTCGTTGAGGTTTTGAGGGAAATACTGGTTGTCTATGACGACCGGAGCGTTGCTTTGCCTAATGCCCGATGGTGAGGTAATCAGGTAGGTGTACCGTCCCAACATCTCGGCCATAAAACCCGCGGGATCATCAGTGACAAGACAGAGCGTGTCATTGGATAGAGGCAAAATGCCCGGCTGCCTTTGCAGAGGCACTATAGATGCCCGGCTGATTTCTACTGCCAGTTTGTTGGGAAGCTTCCGCTTGACCAGCTGGTCGTGGGAACTATATTTGATTAGGATACTTGATTTAATGGTATTTTCTACCCGCTCAAAGTTCGCATGCTCAGCATGTTTTCTAATCGCCTTTTCAGCCTTTGACAATTCAGTGCCTTTCAGCACCCAAAAGTCGGAACCTTCAAAAAGTGACTTAAAGTCCTTTTTCTTTCTGATCAGATCAAACTCCAATCGTGATGGTGAAATAAAATAGTCAGGATCATACGCCTCCATTTTGGCTATGAGCCGGCCATGAGCCGAAACCGTATCTTTCAGCAACGGGAGCACCAAATGACTGATCCCAAAACTCTTACTGATCACTTTGAGAAACCCAAAGTATTGGTGGAGCAGGTTTTCATCTCTGATGGAAGAAAGTGTGTTGAGCGTAGGTAGGTTTTCCAAATCCCCAGGTGAAGGATTCAAATTTTCATCCAACTGGACGGACAAAGCGGGTATAAAACCCCTATTGAATATGTATTCCTCAAACGGCTGGAAGGGCCTAATGAGATAAACGCCTCCATATTTGCGAAGGTCCTGGGCATCCAACCCTCCCAAATCCTGATCATCATCCACCTGCAACCACACGATATGGTTGACCTTTTCCTCAGGAGTAAAGGCCTTATAAATACTGTCTGTTTTGACAGCACTCAAATCGCCTGCCCATGAAGTCAGGGATATTCCTATCAATATTGTGGCAATGAGAAACCGCATTGAATCAAATCTCTTAACTTTGAGTGAATCAAAGAAAGGATAAGAGTGTTTAATGTTTTATTTATCGATGAATGTACCATTAATCCACACGATTGAAGGTTATTTTAGTCAAAAAACACTCACAAAACTGATCTCTCATGCGATTTCCATCATTTATAAAACTTCCGAGACATAGACGATTTGAGATTACTCCCAGGTATTATGATCCTGTAAAGGAGGAAATAGAGGAGCGCACGAGGAGAATCAAAGAAGAAATGGAGGGGAACCCGTCCGGATACAAACCCAGCAACATTCAGTTTGACCGCAAGACCAAATCAGGACCTACCTCGTCGGGATTGCAGCTGATCATTGCTGCCGGGCTGGGCACGGTCACTTTGGGCTGGCTATACTTTGGCAATCAGATATTTTATGCACTCTGGGTCATTGTCCCTTTTTATCTTTTCTTTCGACTCAGAAAATCTTCGCGTAAATAATAGATGGAAGACATCATTCATCTTTTGCCGGATAGCATCGCTAACCAGATAGCTGCAGGTGAGGTAGTTCAGCGACCTGGCTCTGTGGTGAAAGAAATACTCGAAAACAGCATCGATGCAGGAGCCAAAAACATCAAACTCATCGTAAAGGAATCAGGCAAAACACTGATACAGGTGATCGACGATGGCAAAGGAATGAGCGTAAGCGACGCAAGGATGAGTTTTGAACGCCACGCGACTTCCAAAATCAGAAATGCCGAAGACCTTTTCAAAATCATGACCATGGGGTTTCGCGGTGAGGCACTGGCCTCCATAGCGGCCGTAGCTCAGGTGGAAATGAAAACCAAAAGGCGTGAAGATGAACTGGGCACCTTGCTACAAGTGGAAGCATCTGAAGTGAAAAAACAAGAGCCAATCACGACCAAAGACGGCACTTCCATTTCTGTAAAAAATCTATTCTACAATGTGCCGGCGAGGAGAAATTTTCTCAAGTCAAATCCTGTCGAACTCAGGCATATCACCGACGAGTTTCAGCGCGTGGCGCTGGCCAACCCAGAAATCTCACTTGTGCTTATCAATGGAGACCTGGAGGTGTTTAACCTAGATGGCGGCAAGCTATCGAAACGTATAGTCCAACTCTTTGGTAAGAACTACCAACAGCAGTTGATACCATGTCAGGAAGAAACACCGCATGTAAAAGTGACAGGGTATATAGGCAAACCCGAGTTTTCAAAAAAAACCCGAGGTGAGCAGTATTTCTTTGTCAACAATAGATTTATCAAAAATCACTATCTCAATCACGCCATTAGCACGGCTTATCAGGGGCTGCTCAAAGAAGATTACCATCCGTTTTACGTACTCTTCATCGAGATGGATCCCGTACATGTGGACATCAATGTGCACCCTACCAAAACAGAGGTCAAGTTTGATGACGACCGTATGCTGTATGGCATCATCAGCTCGGCAGTGAGGCAGGCGCTGGGTTCTTTCAATGTGACTCCATCGCTTGATTTTTCGACAGATGTCAATTTTGATCAGTTTATGCCTCAGTCAAACCGACCGTCTGGTGGAGGAGAGTCGGCAAGCGACAGAAATTACGCACAGTTCAAAAACATAGATCGCGATAGAGATAAGGCTAAAAACTGGGAATCCCTGTATGATTTTGCGAAAGGCGAAGACATGGTCACTCCTGAACAAATCAGAAGGGAATCGGTGGGGCTGGAGCCCGAAGAGACAGTCACTTTTAGCAGTGCTGCCAACCAGCCCATGGAAGAAACAACAGCCGAAACAACCGGCAAGGACACTTTGCGCCTACATGAAAAATACATGCTAAGGCAGGTAAAGTCTGGCATGGCTGTGATTGATCAGCAGGCGGCCTTTGAGCGGATTTTATTTGAGCGCTATCAGCAAAAACTGGAGAACAGGTCGGGGGCATCACAGTCCAGCTTGTTTCCGCAGCAAATTTCCCTGAACCCATCGGACTATGCGCTCGTAATGGAGATAAAGCCCGAGATAGTAGCGCTGGGATTTGAATTTGAAGAAATGGGTCAGCAGATGATCGTGATACAAGGTGTGCCGGCCGAATTATCGAGTTGCAATGAAAAGGAAGTATTCGAGGAGCTGATAGAACAATTTAAATTCAACAAGCATGAGCTTGGCTTATCTTCCAGAAAAGAAAACCTTTGTCGCTCACTGGCCAAGCGTACTGCAGCCATCAAATGCAAAGGCATGCACAAAGAAGAAGCCGAACGGCTAATCGATCAGCTCTTTGCATGTGCACAGCCCAATTATACGCCAGACGGCAACCCAACTTTTGTATTAATTAGTTTAGAAAAAATTAAAACCTGGTTTAGCTCATGATGAGAATGACCCCCATGGTGAAGAACATCCTGATCATCAATGTTGTGATCGCGCTTCTTCAAGGATTAGTCCATTTGCCACTCAACGATTGGCTGTCGCTTCGCGTGATTTTTTCAGAGGAGTGGGCACCATGGCAGTTTTTTACCTACATGTGGCTGCATGCGGGCATGTGGCATCTGTTTGGCAATATGTTTGCCGTCTTCATTTTCGGCCCTATGCTGGAGCAGGTCTGGGGATCGAAGAAGTTTTTGACGTTTTACCTCATATGCGGAATAGGTGCAGGCGTGCTTTATGGTATTGCAGATTTTGCTGAAAAATATCCTATCAAAAGAGATGCTGAAGAATACCTGCTGAACCCAAGCCCTGAGAGATTTTCGGACTTTGTAGTGGAGCACAAAGACATGCTGACTGCACAAGGCAAGGAACAGATAGCCAGACTCATAGACGACTATTATGATTATCCTGGCGATCAGGGGGTCATTTCTCAATGCAGGAGCTATGTGAAAACGATCTACGACAGAACCGTCAATGGGTCTATGGTGGGCGCATCCGGGGCAGTTTTCGGGATTTTGATGGCTTTCGGTATGCTGTTTCCAAACACGCAGCTTATGCTGCTGTTTCCTCCCATTCCCGTCAGGGCGAAATATATTGTCCTTTTCTATGGACTCTACGAACTTTATTCCGAATTTAGTCGGCATCCAGGCGACAATGTGGCGCATTTGGCCCACCTCGGGGGAATGTTGATAGCCTTTATATTAATCAAGTACTGGGCACGAAATAGCAATAGATTTTATTGATCGATGTACAATAGCATATTAGACGATTTTAAAAACGCCTGGAACAAGCCGAATAATTCGCTTGTGCAGATCATCATTATCAATGCGGCAGTATTTGTGACAGTGAACGTGCTGGCAGTGATCCTCCGACTGTCTGGTAATGCGGACATTTTTGATCTTATCATTTCCAAGCTTTCCCTGCCATCAAATGTTGATAGGCTCATCACTCAGCCCTGGTCACTGATCACCTACTTTTTCGTGCATCAGGACTTTTTTCATGTGCTGTTCAATATGCTCTTTTTGTTTTGGTTTGGCCGAATCATAATGGAATTTTTGGGCTCAAAAAAGGTGATCTCCCTTTATGTGCTGGGTGGGCTCGCCGGTGGCGTCTTTTACATCATCATGTATAACCTAGTGCCGTTTTACGCTGGGGGTGTGGAAACCTCAAGAATGCTGGGTGCCTCAGCCGGAGTATTTGCCATGGTGGTAGGTGCGGCAGTCTTCATGCCTGACTACACCTTGTTTTTACTGTTTCTTGGCCCAGTTAAAATCAAGTATATCGCGCTGGTATATGTGCTGCTGTCATTTTTTAGCATCACTGGCTCCAATGCCGGGGGAGAGCTGGCACACCTGGCAGGCGCAGGAATGGGCTGGCTCTACATATCACAGCTCAAAAGCGGCAATGACATAGGCAGCTGGGTGATTGGTTTTATGAATTGGGTGAAAAGCTTTTTTGTGGCTCAGCCAAAAATCAAAGTGACGCATAAGGCCAATAAAAACCCCGGAAAATCTGCTTCAGGTGGCTCCAAATCGTCACCATCAAAACCCGATCAGGCAGAGATAGATGCCATACTGGACAAAATCTCACACTCAGGATACGACAGCCTCAGCAAAGAAGAGAAGCAAAAACTCTTTAATGCGAGTAAGTAAGCACTCCTGACACCTGCTTGTAAAGCTCCCACGGTGTATAGTGTGGTCTGAGCCAGTTAAGCCCCAAAATGTAAATTTACAGACACCTAAACTGCTTGCCTGAATCTCATTTACACAGTATATTGTAGGGTAATGCGCTGTGCGCGTTATCTGGTTGTTAGCATCCATTATAACCAACCACTAACCAATGATAAAACTCTTCAGAAAAATACGTTATGACCTTATGGAGAAAAACAAAACAGGTAAATACCTAAAGTACGCCATTGGTGAAATTATTCTAGTAGTGATTGGTATCCTTATCGCACTGCAACTAAATGATTGGAACGATCACCGCAAACAAGTAGAATTAGAAAAGGAATACTATTGTCGGTTATTGGACGATGTTAGATTGGATAAAGAGCAAATACAAAATCTCACACAGTTAGCAAAAGAACGCCTTGTAGCTTCTAACCAATCTGTCAGGTTACTTTTGAATGATGGTTCCAAAAAAAATGAGATTGGAACACAAATTTCTCTGTCAGGAAAGGCTATCTATTCTGATTTTGAACCAAACAATTCAGCTTACGAAGATTTAAAATCTGGAGCTAACCTTAATATAATCAGTGACAAGTCTATCATTAAAGCGCTGAATCATTATTTCAATAGAGTTGAAGAATTAAAGAGCATAATTATGATCAATGGAAAACACGCGGTAGATATTGCTTTTGCCCACAATGATTATTTCGCTAATGGCTCTGTCCAAGCTTCAGTCAGAAATGGTAGATTCAAAAATGGGCTGGATGAAGATCTGAAGGTTTCCGTTCTTTCTTTTGATGATAACCAGCTAACTTCTCAAATGAGAACGAGATTGCTCAATGAATCTTTAGAATTCGTTGGGGCAAATTCAAGACAAATTGAACTCTATAATTTGCTCCTACAGGAAATCAATGACATGAAAGAACAATTAGAAAGAAAATGTGAAGAGAAATAAATAACGAAAGCCCAACAACGGCTATAAGTAATAGCGCCCTGCTGGACAGCAACGCTTTTTAGCCGGAACTTTAGCATCAATTATGAAGAGCTTCGAAATTAACATCAACTCAAATTGGAGAGCTATTCCTGTTGCCGCCGTTTTCTTTGCCCTTTCACTCTATTTGATGGATTTAATTCCTAGAGACTGGCCTAGCTTTCTCAACTTCGGAACAATTGCAATTCTCTTTCTATTCCCCATAATTCCTGCAACATTATTGTCACGTGGTAAAATCAGGATTGAACTAACTGAAGACGCATTCCGAACAATTTGGGTAAAGCGATTTTTTCTCAGCAGCGAGCGGAATACTGAACTCAGTTGGAACAGAATCATTGACTATGTGATCCAAGAAGATCGTGGACTAGATTCATTCAGATTAACCTTGACGAACAATCAACAATTCAAATTTTACCGATACACATGTTTCCCTCAAAAAGACGATTTCGACAAATTTCTAAGCCAACTCCCAAGTTTCATAAGGTCAGTGAACTTGGCCGACGAACGAACAATCGAACAGGGGAAAACGGAATTCCAGACACGATCATTCAAATGGGTGCTGATTGGCCTAACCATTTTAGCCGTTGGCCTACTTGTAAACGCTTTAATGAACCCGAACTCTGGAACTCGTTGGGCAACTTTTGGAGTAATCTTCTCAGGAATTCTATTCTATTGGATTCAAGCAACTCGAAAGAACTGATGCTAACAGGCCTTCAGATTCACCTCAAGACTAGGACATAGCTTAATCTTCTAAAACTATGTTTAACCAGAAAGGGTACCGGCAGGGTAATAATTAAAATATTCAGCCAAAACCTCCCTTGCATCACGGCACGTCAGAACGGAGCAACATCCCCACACTCCTGCGCAGGTCATGCAAGTTTTAAATTTAAATCAACCCCGATAGTTATCGGGGTGGCTATGTGCGAGAGGAAAGGTTAGTACTCCCGATAGCTATCGAGACTAATCCTCACTGATTAAGCTGGTCGATATACCCCATAGACTGCAAATCAAAAGTTCTCTAACTTTACTATATGGCAACTAAGGAAAAACTAAGAAAATCGATCCTCAACAAAATCAAGAAACTTTCGGACGACAAACTTTCGAACCTAGATGCCTACATTTCTGATTTGGAGTCGCACTTGTCGGTCTGAAATCAAACTGCCACATAGTCAATGTACTCATAATGTATGCTGGCAATTATTGTCATCGGTTTAACAGGAAGAACGAGCAGAGACGAAGAAAATATTTGACAAGGCAATCTGAACTTCTTCAACTAGCATGCAAACAAGGAACCTTCGGAACGGATAAACCCGTAGGTAACAAACTATAAACGTTTTATGTAATAAAAAAGTAAGTAACAAGATGAAACTTTCTAACAAGGCTCGACATATACAATCCAATATAAATGAGAACACGAAGCTTGGAGAGCTCAGAAAAATTGCCAAAGAAATCAAGGTGGATCATGAATTGTCTTTAGAGCTTTGGTCAACAGGCAAGTTCTTACTTAGGCAATTAGCCATATTAATTATGGACAAAAAGCAGTTGAGCCAGGAATCTATCGATCAGCTTGACCAAGACATTCAGAAACATGACTATGATGAACGGATTCATTTGATGGATTGGTTGATGGCCAATCAACTGTCTAAAGACAAAAAAATTATTTCTCTTATTGAATCTTGGGAGCATAGTTCTTCGCCCCTTCAAAGGAGAGTGTTTTGGTACTATCAGGCGAGGTTACGATGGATGGGAAAGACAAATCAATCAAACACTGAATACTTACTTAAGGCGATAGAAAAAAGTATGATGAAAGAAGAGCCAGAAGTTCAATGGGCAATGAACTATACGGCAGGTCAAATCGGAAAATGGCAAGAGAATCATCGTGAAAGATGTATTTCAATTGGAAAGTCCACTGGTCTTTACAAAGATGAAGTTGTTGCCAAGAATTGTACACCCAGTTATTTGCCTGAATTTATCAGGATTGAAGTTGAAAAGCTGAATAAGTAAAAACTACACACATCAATATGTATAAGGTATGTACTTACGTGCTTACTGCAAACTTCATCTAATCTTGACCGTTTACCTCCGAGAAAGTTCTGTGTTATTTAGAGACTTCAGTTTACGAGATTTTTCTTTTTCTGAAGGCAGTGTATTCTGATACTTTGGAAGCACCCTCTTGCCGGGCGCGAACAGACAAGCTATTTTTATTATAATTAAAAAAGTTCAGAGGCCGCAGTGCTATATCTGAGCATTATCAGTAATTTTTGAAACTTGAAACAGACTCTTTTCATTGCTTTTGTTGTTTCGAATAGACATCTGGGAACCAAGCTGAAAGACTACCGACAACATTCGGCATGTCCCATAGCTCTTCTTACCTATCCTCCTGGAAACGACAGTGCTTTCCACACCATCCACTCACTGCACTTTCACCTTACCGGATGCAATGCTCATTTTAGGAAGGATTACATGACCTCATCGGGTGACCTACATAATTCCGCACTATCTACTCTATCAGCTCATTTTCCCTCTCCTTGGTGTAAATTTCCACCAAAAAACATGGGGCGACAGAGTATCTCTTTTACAGAGCCAAACGACGAATGGCTTAAGGCTCAAGTAGAAAGCCATGAATATTCAAGCAAAAGCGAACTGGTAAATGACTTAATACGCCAGGCAAGGAAGTAGCAACAGGAAGTTGATTATATCCGGATGAAGCTAGAAAAAGCAGAACAATCTGATTTTACAACCGGTTCTCGGGCAGATATTCTGAAACAGGCAAAATTCCAATAATCGATATTGCACAGCCTCCTTCAGATCTACTTAACTTAGGCATGCAAAGCTGATATTTCATAGCGCTTTGAAAAGCACTTGACCTAATTTGGCTTTCAGGTGATATCTTGTCAATGGACAATGCACCTACCTCGATTATTTTTACAAAAAACTCAACTTGAACAAGATAAGAACTCTCCATCTTCTTTCCATGCTCCTCGTTGGTATGCTTTTTTCTTCATGTTCCGCAGAGGAATCAGTTGATGCAGACTATTCTTTTGAGGTAGCCAGAGACGTCACACAAAGTATCAGCGATTTTCATAGCGTTGAATTTAGCACCAACAAGAATCTGGACTTGGGCTTTTACGAAGGAGAAGTCTGGATCAAATTAGAGATTTCTAATGGCACAAACCCGGCATCATTCATTGTGCTATGCAATGACCTTATCAACCAAAACTATCGGTTCTACAAGTTAGACACATCAACAAACACGTTCATCCCCCGTCAAATAGCGCCAGAAATTGAAAAATACGATCATCGTTCATTCAATTTTGCCAAGCCCAATTTTCAAGTTGATTTAGATGAAAATGAGCAAGCCACTTTTCTCATCACCACTTCAAGTGATGGCAGAATTCTTCAGGCCACTCCCAAACTGATAAGCATAAACGAATTCCTTTCTGTAAAGCAGCAAACGCAATTGATTGACATTGTTTTTTATATCACCATTCTGCTGCTTTTGTTAATCAACCTGTTTTATTTCCGGTTGATCAGGAGCGATATCTATTACTATTATGGTGCCTATATTTTATCGAGCTGCCTGATGTATCTATTTGTGGAAGGGCGGCTCTATGGACTAGGGGCAACTCATGTTTTGGTTGACCATCTCATGTTTATCGCTATCCGAATATGGATTCTGGCGAATGTCCTTTTTACGGTGACATTCCTCGAAACCAGAACAACCAACCCTGGGTTCTATAAGTTTATCATTGCCGTACTGGCACTAACCCTGTTGCCTTCCACCATATACCAACTTATTTTTCCACGGTTTTCGATCAGCACGTTACACATGTTCGAAAATATCATAGGTTTTGTCTGGATTATTTTATCCCTGGTGACCGTGAGAATTGCTTTTAAAAAGAGAAAAGTAAAATCCACCTATTACCTAATTTCATACTCTAGTCTTCTTCTTTTTGTATTACTTGGTCTAATTGACAGTCACACTACCATACTGCCCGGCGATCCGTTTTCATACTTTAAAATTGGCACAGTCTTAGAGTTTATTGGCTTCACTTATTTTATTACGCTTTTGGTAAAGCAAAAGCTTACAATGAATGAAAGACTAGAAAAAGAACTATCTGAAAGTCGAAAGGAACTACAAGAAAAAGAAAAGATGCTAGCATCTAAAAACACTGACCTGGTAAGTGTTTTTAAGTTGATCGAAAACTCCTTCTCCAGTGAATCTGACTGGAACGACTTCAAACAGAGATTTGAAAAACTGGATGCGAATTTTGTTACCTCCCTTGAGGCCAGGCATTCTGATTTATCCAAATCAGAAATTCGCCTGCTTACTTTAATTAGAATCGGATATTCTCAGAAAGAAATTGCCAACATTTTGAACATTGCTCCAGACAGTGTGAAGAAAGCCAGAAGTAGGACCAGAAAAAAACTAAACCTGCAAGATTCCGTCGCACTGGCCGATTATCTCCTCAAGTTGTAATATCCCTCACCCTGATTTAAAAGACACTGATATAGAGCTAGTTATATCCTTGTCCCCCTTTTTGTCCCCCTGCCTGATTCTCTTTTTGACTATAGACATTAATACATTTGATGTCTAAGAAAAATACAAATTTTTATGAATAAAACAACATTTACTACCGTTCTACTAGCCATGTTATGTTTGGGTTCATATGCTCAAAACGTCACCATCCCAGATGCCAATTTCAAAGCTTATTTAGTAGGAAACACCGCTATCAACACCAATGAAGATTCGGAAATTCAAGTGAGTGAAGCCTCTGCTTTTAATGGCACCATCAGTTGTTCTAACAAATCCATCTCAGATCTAACAGGAATAGAAGCTTTTACTTCTCTCACTGGATTGTATTGCAATCAGAACAACTTAACGGCCTTAGATGTAAGTCAAAACACACAGTTAACAGACTTACAATGTCTATACAACAACTTAACAGCCTTAGATGTAAGCAACAATACCTCACTAGAGCTATTATGGTGCCATACCAATAACTTAACAACCTTAGATGTGAGCAATAACACATCCTTATCAAGTTTAGTTTGTTACAACAACAGCTTAACTACTTTAACGCTTGGCAATAACCTTTCTCTAACTACGCTGAATTGTAGAAACAACAATTTAACATTGTTAGACGTAAGCCAATGCCCCAATTTGACCAGCATAGGTTGTAAAGTAAACAACTTAACCGCTTTGGATGTAAGTCAAAACGCCCTATTAACTACGATAGAATGTAGTAGTAATAACATAGGCGCTTTAGATGTAAGCAATAGCCCTGGGTTGACATACTTAAAATGCCACAATAACAGTTTAACGGCATTGAATATGAAAAATGTGAGTACAACTACATTAACTAATTTTGATGCCACAGCAAACCCTAATCTTACCTGTATCGAAGTGGATGACGTGGCTGCAGCGGAAGCAGCATGGACGAACATTGACACAGCAGCAAGTTTCAGACTTTCATGTGGGCCAATAAATATCCCAGATGCTAATTTCAAAGCTTATTTAGTAGGAAATACCGCTATCAACACCAATGAAGATTCGGAAATTCAAGTGAGTGAAGCCTCTGCTTTTAATGGTACCATCAGTTGTTCTAGCAATTCCATCTCAGATCTAACAGGAATAGAGGCATTCGTCAATTTATCTATACTAAGATGTGAATATAATAGCCTAAGTAGTCTTGACCTCAGTCAAAATACAGCCTTAACGGAAGTGTATTTGACCAATAATAATTTAACCACATTAAATGTAAGTCAATGTACCGCTCTTACTTTCCTGAAATTTCAAGGGAATAACATCAGCACTATTGATTTAAGTAATAATACTGCTCTTACCGATTTGTATTGCAACTACAATGACTTAAGCACTATAGATCTTAGTCAGAATACCGCCTTAACGTTTTTAGCTTTTAATGGCAACTTATTTAGCTCCATCGACCTAAGCCAAAATACGGCTATAGAAGCTTTGTTTTCTGGAGATAACCCAAACCTCACCTCTTTGGATCTAAGCAATAATACAGCATTAACAACATTGACTGGCAACTTTGTCAGTCAGGGCAACATGAGTACACTTACGCTGGGGCAAAACTCCAATCTCAACATTGTTTCTTGTGAAAATTGTGGATTAACATCATTAGATGTAAGTCAAAATCCGAACATTACTTTTTTGGGCATTTCTGGTAATTCTATCAGTACGATAGACCTTTCTACCAACACAGCTTTAACCAATATTAATTTGAATTATAATAGCCTTACTGCATTGGACTTAAGTAGTAATACAAATTTGAGTACAATTCAATGTGCAAACAACTTCAACCTAAGTGCCTTAAACCTCAAAAACGTTGATACTTCTGCTAATCTTTTTGCAACAGGAAACCCAAACCTAACTTGCATAGAAGTAGATGATGTAACCGCTGCTGAAATCAGCTGGACAAATATTGATGGTGCGGCAAGTTTTAGTTTAGACTGTACAATCCTTGTCAACGCCATAACCGTACAAGGACAAGCCGGCGCAACTACCATCACCACTGATGGAGGCACGCTGCAAATGGAAGCCACAATATTGCCCGCTAACGCTGATGATGCCACCTATACGTGGAGTATAGAAATTGGTACAGGAGAAGCAACGATTGACACCAATGGTTTATTGACAGCCGTTTCGAATGGTACCGTTACAGTAACTGCCACAGCCAACGACGGTTCCGGTGTAAGTGGTGATGCGGTCATCACCATTTCCAATCAGATTGTGTTGGTCAATTCAATAACCGTACAAGGACATGCCGGAGCAACTACCATCGCCACCGACGGAGGCACGCTGCAAATGGAAGCCACCATCTTGCCTGCCGACGCTGATGATGCCACCTACGCATGGAGTGTAGCAAATGGTACAGGAGAAGCAACGATTGACACCAATGGTTTATTGACAGCCGTTTCGAATGGTACCGTTACAGTAACTGCCACAGCCAACGACGGTTCCGGTGTAAGTGGTGATGCGGTCATCACCATCTCCAATCAGATTGTGTTGGGTATCAATGACCAATCCAGTATTGGTGACTTGTTCATCTTCCCTAACCCAGTGTCTGCTGAACTGAATATTGATTTTTATGAAGCAATTGAATTCGTCACTATTGTTGACGTGATGGGAAGGTCGGTAAAAACCATTTATTCCCCCGAAAATTCTTTGGATGTTTCTGATTTGACGAAAGGCATTTACTTCTTACAAGTAAAAACAGATCAAGGCATAATAAGTAAAAAGTTTCTTAAGCTATAATGTGATCACTATGTAGCCTTCCTCAAAAAGGAATAGGTTACTCACGTCGAGAAACAAAAAAGGCTCCCTTCGGGAGCCTTTTTTTTATTTTAGTTAGCGACAAACTCTTTGAGTCTTCTGTTTTTACCAGGCTCTCTGAGCTTTTGCAATGCTTTCTCTCTGATTTGTCTCACACGCTCACGTGTCAGTCCCATAGCGTCACCTATTTCCTCAAGTGTATAAGGATTGTCATGACCGATACCGAAGCTCATCATGATCACTTCTCGCTCACGTGCAGTCAATGTAGATAGCGCTCTTAGTGTTTCTACCTTCAATGAATCGTTGAAAACCAACTCACCATCCGTCGGGCCAGTTGTATTGTTTTCCAGTACGTCCAGAAGTGAACCCGATTCGTCTTCACCGAAAGGTGCATCCATAGACATCTGCTTCACTTCAGCTCCCAGTGTGTTTCTCACTTCACTAGGTTTCATATCAAGCACGTCGGCCAGTTCCTCTTCAGTAGGCTCACGCTCAAACTGCTGCTCTAGCTCAGCGTACGCTCTTCTAATCTGGTTGATAGCACCGGACTTGTTCATTGGAAGACGAACGATCCTGGACTGCTCAGCCAGTGCCTGCATGATAGACTGACGAATCCACCAAACGGCGTAAGAAATGAACTTAAACCCTTTTGTTTCGTCAAATTTCTTTGCTGCCTTGATCAGGCCGAGGTTACCCTCATTGATCAGGTCATTCAAAGGCAAGCTTCTATTTTGGTATTGCTTAGCCACAGATACCACGAAACGAAGATTTGCTTTCACCAGCTTTTCCAATGCCAACTCGTCCCCTTCTCGGATTCTTTTTGCCAATGTTACCTCCTCATCCGGAGTAATCATCGGCACGTTACTTACCTCGGTGAAGTATTTCTCCAGCGTGTGGCTTTCTCGTCTGTTGGTAATGGATTGGGTGATCTTCAGTTGTCGCATATGCGTAAGATTTTTCTCTTATATGTATTATTAGCTTCGAAAAATATCAGCCCAATGCAGCATTAGCAAAACCGATTTTTTCAAAATTTTCGCTTGTTGTGAAATTTTAGTTTACACGAAAGCGAACCGCGAATTTACTTTTAATATCGATTCAAGTCAAATATTTATTGTAAATCCAACACAGATCAAACCAAAATAATGTGAAATAGGTTTCGAAACCGCCAAAATATTAGATGATCTGGTATTATAAACGGATCAAAGAGCAGTTTCAATACATTAGGCTCATTGAAATGAGACGGATAAGATTGCCTCCGGCAATGACCGATTGTGTTTGGCAGTCATCCCCTAGCCGGGTGCCCAGTATGGGATTTTATCTATCCCAACGAGCGACCCTTGTCTTTCTCCATGAAATTCCCGCCTGCGCGGGAATAACGAAAGGTTAAAACCGGAACGACGAAAAAAAACTAATTGAAGAAGGCGTAGGCCGGCGGCTTGATGTCATTCATGCGGATATACAGGTTGGCCTTGGCCTTATGATTGGTGAGGTGATCCTGAATAAACAAAAGGGCCACATATCGTTTTACCATTTTTCCGCCGAAAGCCTTAATAGTTTCGGTAGAAGCCTCCTCACTCATGCCGGCAATCAATTTTGTGGATTCCTCCAGATTGGCCTTGAGTAGTGCTACCACTTCGTCTTTTGATTTTCCTGCCATGCTTCCGTCATCATATTTGCCCCATTCGGTATTTACAAATCCTTTGGACAGGTACAAAGTAGTCATGGCGATGTGACCGATCTGATCAGCAAAGGTCTTGCTGGAGTCATTGGGTTTGTAGTCATAGAGATCTTCCGGCATGGCTTCCGCAATGTCGATTGCATTTTTGGTGGTCACCTTCCAGATAGAAAGGTAGTCTTTGGCAAACTGTGACTGAGGCTCCATGTCCTGAGCAAAAAGGGAAATGGCCAGCAATGAAAATAGTAAAGTAAGGTTGAATTTTTTCATGGTTTAAGTTTTGTTAAGTGACGTAATAGCTACGCAAGAATGGACAATTCGGTGAGAAATGTTATTTGAGTGGTAACAACGAAAAAAGGAGAAACCTGCGGTTTCTCCTTGTGAATTTGTTTGTTGGCCAAATGTCACTCATCGCATAAATACTTTCAGCTCAGATTGACATGATTCAAATATCGGCTTTTACTCCACACTGACTTCATCCAGATTGATGAAGTCGATTTTGTTGCCGTCTCCCAAAGTCACACCAATGATGGCGTCTTTTTGGATCTTGCCACTGAGAATCTCCTTAGATAATTCGTTGAGGATTTCTCTTTGAAGCAATCGCTTCAGTGGCCTGGCTCCAAACTGCGGGTCGAAACCAGCTTTGCCCAGTTGTTCCAAAACTTTGTCATCCGCCTCGATCTTGATGCCGTTTTCTTCTAATCGCTTTTGAATCAATTTGAACTGGATACTCACAATTTTCCTGAGGTCATTTTTGCTCAGTGGTCTGAACATAATCGTTTCGTCCACACGGTTGAGAAACTCCGGCCTCACCGACTTTTTCAGCAATTCAAACACCTCAGTCTTGGTTTCCTCCACAAGTGCATCTGCATTCTCTTCGTTGAGTTTTTCGAACCGATCCTGAATCAAGCCCGAACCAATATTGGTCGTCATGATGATGATGGTGTTTTTGAAGTTGGCCACACGGCCTTTGTTATCCGTCAATCTACCATCATCCAGCACCTGAAGCAGGATGTTGAACACATCCGGGTGAGCCTTCTCTATCTCGTCGAGCAATATCACGCTGTAAGGTTTTCTTCTCACCGCTTCAGTCAGCTGACCACCTTCATCATAACCCACATATCCCGGAGGCGCTCCGATCAGTCTGCTCACCGCATGGCGCTCCTGATACTCTGACATATCAATGCGAACCATTGCGGTATCGTCGTTGAAAAGATACTCCGCGAGGGTTTTGGCAAGCTCAGTTTTGCCCACTCCGGTAGTACCCAGAAAGATGAAAGAACCAATTGGCCTGTTTGGGTCGTGCAGTCCGGCACGGCTTCTTCTCACCGCATCAGAAACGGCCGCAATCGCCTCAGCCTGCCCGGCCACTCTTCTACCCAGTTCATCTTCCAGATGAAGTAATTTTTCACGTTCGCTTTGCAGCATTTTGGAGACAGGGATTCCCGTCCACTTAGCCACAACCTCCGCTATATCTTCCGAATCAACCTCCTCTTTGAGTAAAGACTTTTCACCCTGCATGTCTGCAAGTTGTTTGGTGTAGTCTTCCAGCTTTTTCTCAGCCTCCACGATTTTACCGTAGCGGATTTCGGCCACCCGGCCGAAATCGCCACTCCTCTCCGCCTGCTCGGCCTCTGTCTTGTATTTTTCTATATTTTCCTTCTCTGACCGCAAGCCCTGAATCACACCTTTCTCATTTTCCCACTTGGCTTTCAGCTCGTTTCTTTTGCCAGTCAGGTCTGCTATCTCGCGACTCAACTCAGATTCCTTGGCTTTGTCCTTTTCCCTTCTGATGGCTTCTCGCTCAATCTCCAGCTGCATGATTTTTCTATTCAACTCATCCAGTTCCTCAGGCAAAGAATCGATTTCAATCCTAAGCTTAGAAGCTGCCTCGTCCATCAGGTCTATGGCCTTATCAGGCAAAAAACGATCAGAGATATACCGATTGGAAAGCTCTACCGCCGCGATGACTGCATCATCTTTGACACGCACGCCGTGGTGTACTTCATACTTATCCTTGATTCCACGAAGGATCGAAATAGCATCTACCACAGACGGTTCATCTACCAGCACAGTCTGAAAACGTCGCTCCAGCGCCTTGTCTTTTTCCACGTACTTCTGATATTCCTTCAAGGTAGTCGCGCCGATGGCATGAAGCTCCCCACGGGCCAGGGCAGGCTTGAGCAAGTTGGCTGCATCCATGGCACCCTCTCCGCCACCACCTGCTCCAATGAGCGTATGAATCTCGTCAATGAAAAGAATGATCTCCCCATCACTATCGGTCACCTCTTTGATGACAGATTTTAGTCGTTCCTCAAATTCACCTTTGTATTTGGCCCCTGCCACCAACAGTCCCATATCAAGGGAAATGATGATTTTTGATTTCAGGTTTTCGGGCACATCACCATCCACTATACGCTGCGCCATACCTTCCACGATGGCCGTCTTACCAACACCCGGCTCTCCCAATAAAATAGGGTTATTTTTAGTCCTTCTGGCTAGGATCTGCAACACACGCCTGATCTCCTCATCACGTCCAATTACGGGATCAATTTTACCGTTTTTGGCCATCTCGTTAAGGTTCTTAGAATATCGCTCCAGCGACCTGTATTTCGACTCAGCATTTTGATCCGTCACCTTACTTCCTCCTCTCAGTTCCTTGATAGAAGCAATCAACCCTTTTTCTTCAAAGCCCACATCTTTCAACACCTGAGCAGTCTTGTCTCCGGCGGATAAAACCCCCAGAATAATGTGCTCTACCGCGACAAACTCATCGCCGAAATCTTTGAGATATTTTTCTGCATTTTGCAAGGCGGCATGGGCCTGATTAGATAAATATGGTTGGCCACCCGAAACTTTTGGGTAAGACCCGATCAACTCATCGAGCTTGCTGTCCAGCAATGCTTTGGAAGTTCCCAGCTTTTTCAAAAGGAACGAAATCAGGTTTTCATCTGACTGAAGGATGGCCTTCATGAGATGCCCGGTTTCAATAACTTGCTGTCCACTTGCGGAGGCTATTTCAGTTGCCTTCTGAAGTGCTTCCTGCGATT
Source organism: Cyclobacteriaceae bacterium (assembly GCA_039944535.1). Classification (GTDB taxonomy): domain Bacteria; phylum Bacteroidota; class Bacteroidia; order Cytophagales; family Cyclobacteriaceae; genus JAMZMI01. The sequence goes on along the minus strand of JBDUYP010000001.1, from coordinate 520,807 downwards.
TTATGGTATAGTTGTTAAAGTTCATCTTGTGTTCTCTTTCTTGTACAATCCTAAGATATCAAATCCCAAGCCAGCGCATTTTTAGGATTATTTCAAGTCAAAATGTCAGAAAAACGAACAAAAAATCTTAAAACCACGCCAGATCGACAGGATTTATTTGAATTGAGAGTGGCCGGCACTTTCGCGCAAGCGAAGACCATAAGACAGAGATATTACAGCCTGATCAGCTGAAAGGCTATTGGCCAGGTTCTTATTGATTGAAGTATAATATTTTGTTTCAAGCATGAGAAAAGAGCCTTTCCAGCTCTTCATTAGTGCCACACCAGGAGCAAAATATCCATTGCCTTGCATCTCATCACCGTAAACAGGTTCATTCGAGGAAGTATAGTAGGATATATAATTGAGCATCTGGGTTCTAAATGAAAGCGTACCTGAAAGAAACAACTCGGCAAAACCTAAGCTGGCGAGGCGTTTGCCAAATTCGAGATCTGCAAAAAGAAACCTTACGTCTTTCACCTCCACATCATTTCCATGGACCTCAAACTCCATCTGCGGGTCAGAAATAAGCCGAGAGCCGAAGGTTGCTTTCACCAAATATTTATTGGTTATCCACGCATACCCAAGCCCTAGCTCTGGCCCAATATTGACTTTTTCTCTATTGAGGGAGAAATTCACCCCCGCCTGAACAGTCACCGCATCGTCTTTGTATTTCTTAGCACGGACCACTTCATTGTAATAAGTCTGCAGTTGAAAATCGGACAGCTCTTGATTTTCCAATTTTGGCCAAATACTGGTGCCCGCGTAATGTTCTGCCAGGGCTTTTTCGAGCCCTCCCAATTTCCCTGTAGCCAGCATTCGAAAAGCTTCGGCAGTAGCCTGATCGAAACGTTCCGTTTCCTCATCATGCTTATGATAACTCAGTACATGATAATAGGGAACAAGCGACTGAGATTCCTGTTTTTCGAAAGCCAGTAAATAACCGATAATGTCCGAATCATAGTTTCGCTCTGAAAACGACCCGTTGTAAATATCCAGTAATAACTCCATTCGGAGTAGTTCTTCGTTTTCCGGAGATTGGCTTTTCCATTGCTCCAAAACCTCCCCTAGGCGAATCATATCCTCATTGACCAGAGCCTCTGCGGCGGCAATCAGTGCCTCGCTTCTTGCCTGAGTTGCTGCCGGACTCTGCGCGATTAGTTGCAGACCCAGGATGAGGCCAGCTATGGCTATGACGACTCGAAGATGCATAAAACGAATATAGGGAATTAGCAATCGGTTTTCCATTCTATCTTGTTTCTATAACTTTCGGCTGGATACAACCCCACCTAAAATGAATGAAAAAAACCAAAGGCGAAAATTTCTAAAGCGCACCGCTGGCGTAGCAGCAGCGGCCACTCTGGGTGTTTCTTGTGCCGAAGAAAAGCCAAAAGAAGCCGTGGGCTCAAATGTCAACTTTAACAAATCTTACCGCTGGAAAATGACCACCACATGGCCACCAAATTTCCCGGTGGTAGGTGCCGGGTGTAAGCTTCTCGCGAAGTGGGTGAAGGAAATGTCCGGAGGACGCATGGATATCACAGTGTTTGGTGGTGGTGAGTTGATCCCCGCGCTGGAAGGTTTTGATGCCGTGAGCAATGGTGCTGTAGAGATGAACCATGGCGCGGCATACTACTGGGCCGGAAAAATTCCTGCTTCGCCGTTTTTCTGTGCTGTGCCATTTGGGATGAACGCACAGCAGATGGGTTCATGGATTATTTCGGGTGGAGGACAGCAGCTATGGGAGGAGCTTTATGCGCCCTTTGACCTACAGCCCTTCCCATGCGGAAATACGGGTGTGCAGATGGGCGGCTGGTTCAACAAAGAAATCAATTCGCTGGAAGATATGAGGGGGCTGAAAATGAGGATCCCGGGGCTGGGCGGCAAAGTAGTGGCCAAAGTGGGAGGATCTCCCGTGACAGTTTCAGGTGGGGAGATATACACCAATCTGGAACGCGGCGTGATAGATGCCACTGAGTGGATCGGCCCGTATCATGACTACATCATGGGGTTTCATCAGGTGGCCAAATACTACTACTACCCCGGGTGGCATGAGCCCGGTCCTGTACTGGAGATGGTTGTGAACAAAACCAAGTTTCTGGAACTCCCATCTGATCTTCAAGATATCATCCGCACGGCTTGCTATCGCCTTAACCGCTGGATGATGGCTGAGTTTGACGCAAAAAATGGCGAGTATCTTCAAAAGATTGTCAATGAAAATCAGGTTCAGATCAAGGCTTTCCCGAAAGACGTACTGGAAGGTCTGAAGCACGCAACCACAGAAACGATCAACGAGCTAACGGCAGCAGACCCTCAGAGCAGGAAGATTTACGAACACTACAAAAATTTCCGAAAGTCGATCAAAGACTGGGCTCAGATCAGTGAAAGGATCTATTATGAAGAAATAGGTTAAGGTTATTGGTTTTTGAAAGACGTTCGATCAAGTTCTTTTTGGTTCGGGTGTTCTATTAGCAACTGCGCTTTCGCCACCAGCCCAAAACCCTTGAAGTCGAAAAAGTATTGACCATGCAGCCCATGAGACAATAGCTGCTTTTAATAAAATGTGCCTATCAATGCTCAGATCTTGAGAAGTCTGGGATAAATGGCTAATATTTGTTTCTTGGATATAAAGGTAGATTTTGATTTCAAATAATAAGAGGAAAACATATCTCCTCAAGCATGCTATTCTGGCAATTATAGCAGTCACTTCTTGTAATCAGAAGAAGCAAATCGATTTTCCCTTCGAGGAAATGGAACGCCCTCTTCCCAAATCATTTTCGATTGCACCTAAGACTGACAGCATTGCACAAGTGCCTCTACCAACGGACAGGGTCCAACCCGACACACACCCCGTCAAAAGCAAAAAGAATACAAGAATCAATGCCCACCCCAATGTGCACAAGGCTCCCGATAACCTTGTAGAGATTATCGTAAACAAGGAAAAGCTAATTAAATCCCAATTTTCTCCCGTCCAAAATGGACAGGTCCCCAACTTGATCATTAATAATGCTGGTGATACAGTTAAGACTGGCATTCCGACAAAGGTGAAGGGTGAAATCCTGGATATAGGTCTAATGAAAATGACACCTGCGCTGAAACCCAGGTTTAGGGATATGGCTATTTATGACATCCAGTACCTTGACGTAGATCAGGGCCTTGCTTCCTCTTATGCTTTTTCCGTGTTAGAAGATCGGTTTGGTAGCATATGGTTTGGCCATGGACTAGGTTTTAGCAAGTATGATGGAGTCAATTTTACACACTTTAGTTTCGGGGGGTTAGGATACGTTTGGGCTATGCTTGAGGATCGAGCAGGCAACTTGTGGTTTGGCACATTAAGTAATGGCCTGATAAAGTATGATGGTCTCACGTTTACTCAATACAGCGAAAATTTGGGATTGCTCCATGATGAGATATTATCCTTAAAGGAAGATTCAAAAGGAAATATTTGGATCGGTTCTGGTGGCGGTTTGACCAAGTATGACGGCCATTATTTCACTCATTACACAACAAATGAAGGCCTGATGCCCGGCCCTATCAATGCGATTGCTCAAGACAGCCATGGTGTTTTGTGGCTAGGTACAGATGAAGGAGTTATACAGTTTGATGGCAGTGAATTTGTTCGGTACACCACTGAAAATGGATTAAGCAACAACTCAGTTATTTCCATTTTGGAGGACGAGAGCGGTCATCTCTGGTTTGGTACAGAAGGTGGCGGGGTAAACAAATTCAATGGTGAAACATTTATACATTATACCACTGATGAAGGTTTAAGCCATAATGTAGTGCGCTCCATCCAAAAGGATAAAAACGGCAATTTATGGTTCAGCACCGACGGAGGTGGAACAAACCTATTTGACGGAACAAGTTTTACTCACTTTGCAGAACGAGAAGGTCAATATGAAGATGTATTTGGTTCCTGCTTTGATAGCAGCGGCAACCTTTGGCTTGTTACGAATGGGGGAGGTGTGAGCAGATTATCACCCAATAGCTTTGTTCACTACAGTGAAACTGAAGGTCTATCTAATAGTTATATATATAATATAAAGGAAGATACAGAGGGTAGTTTATGGATTGGGACAGATGGAGGTGGAATTGACAAATATGATGGAGCCTATTTCATCAATTATACCATCGCAGATGGACTGGTTGGCAACTCCATTGCTTATTTGCTAGAGGATTCAAAAGGAAATATTTGGATTGGCACCCACTACAATGGTGTTAGCCAATTTGACGGCAAGAATTTTATCAATTATTCCAAAATATTCGGAGCTAGTAATATTCAATACATTGCTGAGGATACCGATGGCAACATTTGGTTTGTGCCAGAGCAATCCGGAGTGATCAGGTACGATGGCAAAAGCTTCACCCACTTTACCCGAAAAGAGGGACTTGTTAGTAATGCTGTCAACACTATCCTCAACGACAGTCAGGGAAATCTGTGGTTTGGCACAGATGATGGAATAAGCCGCTATGACGGTCATACTTTCACCAATTATTCCCAAACAAACGGCTTTGGTTTAGACAACATCGACTGCATGATTGAAGATCACAAAGGCAATATCTGGCTGGGATCCAGGTCCAGTGGTGTGTTCATGTTTGATGGTGATAAGTTTGTACATTATACAGAAAGAGAAGGGCTTTCATTTAATATCACATGGGCATTATTGGAGGATAATCATCATCACATCTGGGTTACAACTGAGCGCGGATTAAACATGTTTGTACCAACTGAAATTGGGGACAACTCCTACAGAATCATTTCCTATGATCAGGGAGATGGATTAAAAGGAAATGACTTTTACTCGAATAGCATTTTCATAGATAGCAGAAATCAACTATGGATGGGTAGTGGAAAAAGTCTTACGATGCTGGACTTAGATAAACATCAAATCCCGCAATCAACACCCGAAACACAAATTCTTCAGGTGGACATCAATGGAGAGATGATAGACTATCAGAAGCTGGAAAGAAAAAAAACAAAGGGTATAAAATTTGATTCAATCAAACCCTTTCACAAATACCCAGTCAACTTACAACTAGCCCACGACAAGAATCACCTGACCATTGCCTACATAGCCATCGACTGGCAAGCACCGCATGACCTACGCTACAGCTTCATATTAGAAGGACTGAATACAAACTGGAGTGCTCCCACAGAAGACACAAAAGTGGACTATCGAAACATTCCTCCTGGCGAATACACCTTCAAAGTCCGTTCTAGAGGGAAAAGTGCCAACTGGAGTGAAGAAGCGAATTTCAGTTTCACCATACTCCCACCCTGGCACCAAACCTGGTGGGCTTACCTTTCCTATTTCGTTGCTCTCGTTTTAATCGGGTACAGCTATACCTACTGGCGTACCCAGAACCTAATGCGTCAGAAAAATGTGCTGGAAGCAACGGTAGCAAGTCGTACTGCAGACTTGAAGAAGTCCAATGACCTCCTCAAGGAGCAAAAGGAAGAAATACAGATTCAGGCGTTTGAACTGAAAAAGCTCAATGACTTGAAGAGCAAGTTCTATTCGGTAGTGGGTCACGATTTGAGATCTCCCCTAACTAAATTGTTTGCAGTTGTCTTTAAAGTAAAGCGGAAACTCGACAGCAGTGATAGCGAAATGAAGAAAATGTTTGCTGAGTTTGATGGACTGTACCAAAACTTCGTAGAGCTTCTCGATAACGTTCTGGACTGGGGATTGATTGATTCTAACCGGAAGAAAATTGTCTTGCAACCAGAATACCTGGATGAAGTGGTAGAAAATATCGTGGGTCTCTATGAACCTCAAGCCCTGGATAAGCAAATAGCCCTCAGCTTCGAAAACAAGCTGCCTGAGGACCTAATGGTGCAGATCGATAAAGGTAGTATGGAAATAGTGATTCGAAATCTACTCGGCAATGCCATCAAATTCACGCATGAAGGAGGCGAGATTAAGGTGACTACCTATACTGAAAACCAGAAAGCGTTTATCCGGGTAGTTGATACCGGAGTTGGCATACCTGAAGATAAGCTGGCGACCATTTTTGAAATCACAGAAAAGAAACAAACCATCGGAACCAAAGGTGAAAAAGGAACCGGATTGGGTCTGAAGCTAGCACACGACTTTGTGTTATTAAATCAGGGAGATATTAAGATCACCAGCGGTCCGGGTAAAGGAACGAGCATAACGATTGAGCTGGCGCTGGCTTAATCTTATGAACTAAATCGCTGAAACAACGCTTGCTTGTAAGATCTGGAAATGGGACACTTGATATCCCCCACAATCACATGCTGTCTGCTAAAAGAATTTACCTTCAGCAGATTAACGATATAAGAGCGGTGAATCCTTACGAAGTTGGGGTTGGGATTTTCGTTTAGAAAATTTTCCAGCGAACTTCTGACGATATGCTTTTTCTGATCCACATGAACTTCGATGTATATATTGTCTGACTTCACCAGCGAGACATCATTTGCAGGGACTTTCAGTTGGGATGTCCCGGTGTTCAGGTGGATGGTTTGATCTACCTCTTTCTTGGCACGAATTATCTCTATCGTCGTAAATAAGTCTTCATTGGTAAAGGGTTTGATGAGGTATGCCTCCGGCGCAGTTTTGGCCGCTTTGGATACCGTACTTATGTCTGCATAAGAGCTGACATAGAGAAATGGGACTCTTAACTTTTCTTTGATATATACTGCCAGATCTATTCCATTTTTTTCCTGGTTCAGATCAATATCCAGAATCACAAGATCCGGTTTTTCTAACGCTATTTTCTCAATGCCTTCTTCATAAGTATTCGCTATTCCGATCACCTCATAGCCCAAATCTATCAATATGCTTTCACACATCTCGGCAATCGCAAGCTCATCATCTACGATCAATATTCGATAACTACTGTTTATACCCATTAATCATGCTGGTTGGAAGCAGAAATATATCAAACTCATGACAAAGATCAGGTTCATGATTTAACAAATTCAATTCCAAATAAGAATTACCCATAAATCAGTGGTGATTTGACAATTTGATGGATAGATAATGTCAAACTCATACAAAAACTGGTCGTTCACAACATTTTAATACCGGAAGAGATGGTGTCGATTATTTTAGCTGCACATCATATAGCCTTGATACTTATGGTAAATAATAACGCAACGACAAAACCAATGATCACTTCTTCATCTACAACCTCCAAACTAGTTGAATCAGATCATCCGAAGCATGGCCTACACAAAACTGCGATTATTCGAAACCTTTTTGCTCCTATGAAAAAACACATTTTCGCGCTATTCTTGATGGCTACCGCCACCGTAATGCATGGCCAACATACCTCTTTTAGTGAACAGTTTGAAAACGATTCAGACGGCTGGTACACGAAAAACAATACCTTTCCACGGCCTGCGGCACCAAGCGTCTGGAGCCGAAGCGGGGAATCTAAATACCTGGGCCCCCAACCCGGCAATGACCTTGAGGACTTTGCAAACGGGTTTAGCGAATTTCTGGCGTCCCTTACGGGAGCCTCTTTTGCGGATCCTTCATACCCTTACATGTCGGTGGAGTATTCGTCTTATGACTATGATGGAGCACTCATGAGTAACTGGCTGATATCTCCTGTCATCAGGGATATGAAAAACGGGGACATCATCAGCTTCAGAACCAAGCAGTACACCTCGGACTACTTCAACGATAAGATTCTGGGTGCGTTCCATATAAATTCCGATGATTTACTCGCCTGTACGCGACCTAATCGTCTGGAAGTGCGACTGAGTACTAAAACGGAGGGCACTCCAGATGTGGGATCTACCGCATTGGACGTGGGTGATTTTACGATCCAGCTTGGTGTCATCAACGATAACTTGGCAACAAATGGCTACCCAGGTGACTGGAGAGATTATTCATTTGAAGTGAGAGGTCTGCCCAAAGGCACAAAAGTGGATGGTCGAATTGCTTTTTGGTATCATTTTGAAAATGGAGGGTATGACAACTGTAAAGTGCGCAGGAATCTTCCAGAATTGAGTCAGGCAGTGATCGATGAGGGAGCAAGTGCTTTGGCAGATGCCGTAGGAGAAGGTGCTGGCAGCAAATATGCCATCGGCTTTCAGGCAGTAGTAGCTGGTTTTGACGTCATACAAGCACTGACTCAAGACCATATTGGCACAAATGGCTCGGCCATCGCGATAGATAATGTTAGCCATTCAGAAGGCACCTATATTGAAGATTCCGATTCTGATAAGATTTGGAACGACCATACCGGAGCAGGAAAAATACTCATGGGATATCAGGGCGAGAAGGGATGTGGTGACTTCAAAGAACGGTGGCACGAAAAACTATTGCACATAAACAACTATAGTGACCAATCAATTACGTTATATCCATACTTACGATCATACGTTAATGGCAGTGCATCGCCCCCACAAATAGATATTCAAATCATTGGGCCCAATACGATTGAACCTGGCAGAGCGAGTTCCATAAAGCTCACTTTAAAAGATAATTTGTATCAGCCCCTGAAGGGATCGGCTATCTTGACTTTTCATGAGGTGGAAAATGGGGGTGGTAGTACCGTATTGCGTGGGCTTGAAATTGACCTGGATATAGAAGACTATGGCCCGCCTAAACTTGTAGTCAATCCTCATATTGGTATCCAAACGGTGACGCTCAATGAATTTGGTTATGGCGATTTAGATGCGAGTGTGTTTGATGGGGGTTCTACTAATTCTTGTGGGGGTACAGAGGGTCTCTCTTTTTCTATACCCTATCAGTACTGCGGAGACTTAGGAGTTAAGGAGGTGGAATTGACTGTTTCCCAAACTATACCCAGACCCGGCTATCAAGACAGCCAAAAAAGCAGTACATGCAAGGTTACCATAGAGGTGAAAGCACCGTCACCTGTTTTTGAAGACCTGGAGGAGACCTACTACTTAAGTGAACACCAGAATGCTGTAGCGGTGAGTGATTTGAAAAAACCAGAGGTGATCACAGCGAGCTGTGACATTGTCGACTTTAAGCCTGTGGAGTTCAGAAAGGGTAGTTTTGGTCCTTTTCAAAGTGTTTACCAAAATGTAAGTCACGTAGGTATAGGAACCTACGATGTTACCTGGGACTACTTTTCAGGTCTTACTCCGGGAGTGAGAGGGTCTGTCCTCCACGTAGTAGATACCGTGAAGCCGGACATTGCACCTTGGAATTTTCCTATCATTGCCTTTACAGAGGAGCGTTTTGGAGAACTAATGATCAAAGATAAAATCAGAGGGGAGGACATAGTCAGTGCCCGAGATAATGTGGGCATTGCGCGCTATGAACTCTCTACAGCCTGGTACAACGGAGGGGCCTGGGTCAGGGAAATACCAATGGATTGTGCAGATGCCGGAGAGCAGTTTTCGGTGACGGTAAGAGCTTATGATCAATCGGGCAACTATAGTCAAATCGATAATACCATTCGCATAGCCGATCCGGAGGTGGCCGAATGCCGAGACATTAAAATTGACATAGACACAGCGCGTGGCTTCACGATCATCGCTCCTGATGACCTGCTCTTGAGCGGTAGTGATCTGGTGTGTGACATCAACAATGCCTCAGTTTCCAGGTTTAGATTTGATTGCAACGATGTAAATCAGGTTATTCCGGTTACGGTATCCTATTTGGATGGTAGTGGTGTGGAGCGAACATGTGAGTCAAACGTTTCTGTCAACGAATACTCTGAAGTCAAGATCCAGGACGATACCATATATGCTTCGGTAGGAGCACAATATTTAGAAGCAACCGTCCGACTAGATCCTCTGATCACCTCTGTGTGCAGTGATCAATTGCTTTGGTCTTATGAGGCCAACGGGGCTACCAATAGATACGAAAGTGACCTCACAGGCACGAAATACCGATCTTTCCGACCGGGTCTTACTGTACTCACCCGAACTACATCCTACCTGGATTCGGTCTATACGAGTATGCAAGCAGTAGTGGTCACCGATGACATTGATCCTGTTGTTTTATCTACCCCTCAGGATATTGATATTGATTTGCCATCTCTTGCAAATGGGGCATGTACCAGGGATTTTGATATCGTTAATCCATTTCAGCAGGGTACCTACATTTCGTGGAGCTATACGCTTACGGGGGCTACAGAAGAAACACAAACATTTAATTTAGAAGGTGATCCATACTACTATCAGGATCGGGTGGTAGGATTTTACCCAGGCATTACACAAGTTACGCTTTCTGCTACAGACCGGGCGGGAAATACCAGCACGGTGAGCTATCAGGTAGACCTATTTGTGCAAGACAGGGGAGCGCCCTATGTTTCAGCTTCTGAGTTAGATACGACCCCCATTGTAGGAAACTTTGAAGGGGAGAACCTTCTATTGGAGATCGAGAGTCCTTTTCATGTTGCATGTGACCAGACTGGGTACATGTGGTATTTCGAAGTGCGAGATAGCTATCAAGGGAATATTATTTCTTCAGAAGATTCTATTCCGCAAAATTCCGGAGCATACATTCCACTGAAGATCGGAGCTCTGTACGACCAACAACCTTCACGAACTGTTCAACTGGGGTATCACGAAAAAACCTATGGTACCAAAGTCCTTTCCACATGGAAAACCGTGCAGGTAATAGACACCATCTCATCGATCACCTGTCCATCCATGGTGACCATTGAAAATGACAATAGTACAAGCTTTGACTATGAATATACCATCAATCCGCCCGCAGGGTTGTTGCAGGGAGACCGTTGGGGTTATGCCATTACGGGAGCTACAGAGCTCAAGACAGATTCTTCATCAGTTTCCTACACAGCCAATCAGGAGCACACCCTAACTAACTCTACCTTGGCAGGTGGATACCCTACACTGGCTCATGACTCTGCCGCAGTGGTTACGCTCAAGAATGGCATTAACCACATTCAGCTAGATTTTCTCGAAGCAAGCGGAAATGTACCATCTCCATGCACCTATTCGGTGGATATAAAAGACATTTCCGTACCTACTCTTGAGTGCCCTCCAGCTGACACGCTTTACCGCACTAATGTAGGTTCGTGTGATGCTTCGGTGATCAGTACTTGTCAACAAGTGGACGGTTTTTCAGGACTCTATGGCAAAACAGGCATGCGCCCTCTAGGTGGAAACGGAAGCGTACTTTTGGACAAGGAAAATGCGCCTACATCCATCAGGTTTAGATCTGTAAAAAGCACGCTGGATTACAAAGACGCTTATACTGAGTTCATGGTTCGCTGTAGTGGTACCATCACTTTTGATTGGGAATATCAGAGCCAAAACCCGCAGTTTTTCACACCATTCATTTTTGTAAAAACCTCATCCAACCAGTATGCAATGCCTCAGCCTTCCGGTTTTAGCAAATCGGTGACTGGAGTACAGACAGGTACATTTTCGCAGGCAGTCAATCCGGGAGACAAACTTTATATAGGTGTGCTGGAAGGCGGTGCGGATGCTGGTTATTTCAAAATCAGTAATTTCTCAGCTCCTCAACCTACAATAGTAGCCGAACTGGCCGGCCCATCAGTACTTGATCATCCGGTATATTACCTGCACTCAGATATGGAAAATGAGTACCCGATTGGTACCCACGAAATAACATACACTTTGCAAAATGTGGTGAATAAAAAAACGGCTACTTGTGTGCAAACCATCACAGTATTAGATACATACGAATCCAGTTTGGCCTGTGCTGACGCCACCATATACTTGAATGATGGTGGTATTGCTAAACTGTCCTTGGATGATGTGGTAAATTCATGTTTTCCGGTCGGTTCCACCACTCTGGACAAAGCTTCATTCGATTACACTGACTTGGGGACACAGCAGGTGGAGATTACCTCTGTAGATCAAAGTGGCGATTCGCTTAATTGTACGATAAATGTCACCGTGATTGATAATTTGAAACCAACCCCTGTTGGTGGAAACCTTTTTGTCACTCTGGACAGAGACACGGAAACTGGTTTGCTGGCCGATTCTGTCTTGCTGTCTTCATTTAGGGATAATGGAGGTATTGAGTCTGTTACCGCTTCACAGACAAGTTTCACATGTAGTGATGTAGGTACACAACGAATCACCCTTACCGCAACAGATTCTTCAGGCAATACAGTGACTACTGAACGCTTAGTAGAAGTATACCCTTTCGGGATGACTAGCAAAGAACCTGCGATCACCATAGAAGCATGTGAAGGGGATCTCGTTGAGCTGACTCCTGCCATAGTTCCAGCAGAGAATCCATACCTGCAATACACCTGGCAAGTACGTGATCCGAATGACTCCATACCAAAATGGAATTACTATGCCAGTTCTGCTGGGATAGAAATGGTTCCCAATTCCAGTAACCACCGTTTTTTCAGATTAAGGTTAAGCGAGTACGCAGATGATACCTATATGGTCTATATGAAAGACGGTAGTCAGGACTTACACTTTAGTAAGCTCAATAAGAATAAAGGCTCCTGGCAGCCGGCTTTCCCAACACTACCAAGGGAAATCTCCAATTATGGAGGAACGAAGGAATCGTTTTTTGTGGGTGCTTTCGGTTCTGACAATTCCTTTTATACCGTGTATTTAGATGAGAATGGTAGCATCAAGGTTTTCCGTTACAGCGGTGGTATCTGGAATGCCATTGCACCCAATATCTTCTTTACTCAAAACTCTGACCTAAATGCGCTATTTGCCTCGGAGGGCTATTTCTTCCCGGTGAAGTATAATGGAAAAGTTTATGCGGCTCATGAGTGGTTCACAGGATTGAGCTATAAGACAGATATTTACAGCGGAACTTCTTTCGAGACCTATGTGGACAATGCACAAAATCTGGTAGGAGTTCGTAATACTAACAATCAGAATTATTTCTTTAAGCTGGTAGTCAATGGTGATGGAGCTATAACTGGTGTGGACTCATTGACAGCAGATCCTACTGATAACAGTGCGGTTTGGGCAATGGCTAGTCATGACGGTAATCCTTATATCGCATACAAATCAGGATCTGGCAAACTAAGTGTTAAGTCATTTGATGGGAGTAATTGGAACCTACACGGACTAGCAGATATCTCTACTGGCACCATAGAAAAGCTTGATATCAGGTCAGTATCTGGAGAACTCTACGTGGCATACCTGGAAGTTGGGGATCAGCTGGAGGTAAGAAAATGGGACGGAACTTCATGGGTAGATCAAGGTTCGCCTACGGATGATCAGTCGTTTCTCTCTGGAATCAATGACTTTAGGTTGGAGGACATAGCTGGATACGCCAGTGTATTTGTGGACTTCAGCAGTGCTGCTCATAATTATAGGCTCCTACGGCTGGATGGGTGGCAAACAGTTGCCACCACACGGGATTACACAGTCGACACCTCTGTGCCATCAGACAAGGAATATAGGTTGCTGTCAGTCAAAAATGGTTGTTCCTACACTGTCTCTGGTAACAAGCGTGTGATTGTGTATGAAATGCCGTCTATTACTGTTGATGACGTGTCGCGCATCGAAGAAGGTAGCGTCACGTTGGATGCGCAAGTATCTGTCGGAGAAGTGTATTGGCTTGATGATCTTGAAGGTGGAGGCTATAGTGGTATTGGTAAGCAATATACTACTGACGTGATCGCCAATGATACCATCTATGCATATGCCCAAAATGGGATTTGCTACTCAGACACAGTTATGGCTAAAATATTCATTAACGACATGGACTTCCATAACTACCAAGTGAGCCATCCGGATACCGTGTGCTTTGAGGAGTACTCTGCCATTGAGCTAGATACTTCTATTTACGGTATAAGTCATAGGCTTTATGAACAAGGATCGAACGGTGTATATACGCCTAAAGGAAATGCTATTACAAGTTCTCTGTTTCAAGTCTACCCTTCCCAAACGACCACCTACAAAATAAAGTTGGAAGAGCAAGTTTTGGATGCTGCCCAGTTCACCTATGGAGGTTATAGTATGAGAGAACATCTAGACTTTGATACTGTTCAGCTCAATTATACGAATGAGGTGACCATTGAAGGTTGGGTGCGTGTATTAGGTAGTTTAACTCCTATTAGAGGGCTGGGCTTACAGTACAACAATACCACCAGTGGTTATGAACCGGCAAGTGAAAGAAATTTCGAATGGAACAATAATTATTTCAAAGTAGCCAATGGAGATACGGCTCGTGAATTGTATTTCCCGGCATTCCCTACAGATTATTCGCCATGGGTGCATGTGGCCACCACAGCAGGACCAACTGGCTTAAAAATCTATTACAATGGAGAGCTTGTCGCTTCTCTGGATTCGGCTGCTTCTGGTGATATCAACCATCAGCGGGCTAACCTTAGGTATGGATTGAGCCGTACGTTGAGTCAGCTAAGTGGACTGGCAGGTTTAGATGAGTTTAGAATTTGGGATCATGAACGGTCGGCTTCAGAAATAGATTCACTCTACAATTCGTGTCTACTTGGAAACGAAGAAGGCCTTTTGGTGTATTCCCGGTTTGAAGATTATGATTTCGATACCAAAACCTTTACTTCCTCAGTAGGGCCAAATGCGGTTTTTGAAAATCAACCTTCATACACTAAACCTCAAGTTTTTAGAAATGGCTATTGCAGCTACGAAGTGACCAGCGAGAAATTCCTAGAACCATTTACCATTCAGGTGCTGGAAGGCTTGCCATACATTATTGATATGGATGAGCGCTGGCCTACAAGTTCTGGAGAGGAAGAAGGTGGATTTGGTGAAGAAGGATTCGGTGAAGGTGAAGGAGAAGAAGAAGAAGAACCGTCAGGCGGATGTGAAGGAGATACTGTCACTTTAAATGCTACCGTTTCATCCGGAATCGTTTACTGGTACAATGCTGAGGAAGGCGGAGAGGTAATAGGTTCAGGAAGTCCATTTACCATCTTTATTGATAAGGACACCACCTTGTACGCTGGAGTAGATGGTAGATGTAGCCGGAATCCAGTAGACATTGATGTAAATGGTGCGCCAAAAATCTTATCAGCTTCTGCAGACACTACCTGTGCTGATGGTGATGCCTATTATGGGGATATTGATTTCGATATAGATTATAATGATGAAGCTGACGATTACTACTTGTATGATGCTCCTACGGGAGGGGATCCATTGAATCGCTATGGAGGGTTGTATGATCTTTCATTTACGGGTACTGATACGCTCTATGTCTCAGCATACAATGATTATTGCGAAACGGAAGAGCGGGTGCCGGTAGTTATCGTTGGCATATTTTCAGAGATTACCTCTCGGACGCCTGATACGACACTTTGTGCAGAAGGCAGTATAGAGCTGAGTGCTAGTTTCGAAGGAACTCATATAAACTGGTGGTATGACGGAAGTTATGTTTCAACAGAAACAACTTATACCACACCGGTATTGACGGTTGGAACGCATGAGTTTTATGTAGACAGCTACTATGAGTATGATGAAGGTAATAATAGCTGCTATTCGGATGGCGAGTACATTACAATTACTGTTGAAGAATCACCAACCAGATATGATACAATAGTGGCATGTGGAGATTACACATGGATTGATGGCATAACTTATACAGCGAGTAATTCATCCATCCTATTCAATAAAGAAAGTAATGTCACTTGTGACAGTGCGATTTACCTAAACCTGACGATCATTGACGTGACTAATCCGGGTATTTCAGTTAGTACTACCAACACTTGTCCTGGCGAAACGATCACATTCAGCTTGGCATCTACTGAATCTGGTGTTGACTACAGTCTGCTAAATAATGAAGAAACCGTGTTTGCTGGACCGCTTACAGGAACTGGTGGTGAGCTTAATCTCACCACTGGTGCACTTAACGAAACTCAGATCTTTAGAGTGATGGCCAACAAATCTGTGACGGTTGGTAGTCAATCCAATACTTGTGATGTGCAAGTAGGAGATGCCATTACCGTCAACATTGGTCAAACCACCTCTTCACGAACGGTGGCCAGATGCGGTGATTACCTATGGAATGGCACGACCTATTTCGAGACAGGAGTTTACTACGATACACTGACCTCATCACTTGGTTGCGACTCTATCGCTAGCTTAAACCTGACCATCTTACCAGAACCAACTCACACGTATGTAGTGGAGGCTTGTGAAAGCTATACCTGGAAAGGTGTGACCTATACTGAATCGACGAATACGCCAACCTGGACTGGACAGACCTTGTATGGCTGTGACTCACTGGTCACTCTTGACCTGAAGATCAAAGAGAGTGTGACGCATGAAACCTCGCTAGCAGTTTGCGATAGCTACGAGTGGAACGAGACTAGTTACACAACCAGTGGTACGTATATGCAAACGCTCACTTCGAGCATCGGCTGTGATTCCACGGTCACTGTCAATCTGACCATTTTGGAATCCACAGAGAGTGATACATCTGCAGTAGTTTGCGATTCTTTCGACTGGTATGGCAACTCTTATTCCAGTTCAGGAGCTTATGAGCGCATCCTCACCAATAGTGTGGGCTGTGACTCTGTCATCACCCTGAACCTTATAGTGAATACCTCAACTTTTCGAGACACCCTAGCCGCTGCGTGTAGCAGTTTTGACTGGTATGGTACGGAATATACTAATAGTGGTGATTATGAAAGAATACTGACCAATGGAGCGGGGTGCGACTCTACAGTAACTCTACACCTGACGATCTATGAGCCGAATAGCTCAGATACTACTGCAGTCTCGTGCGGGCCGTTCGATTGGCATGGTAATAACTATACGACTAGTGGTGATTATTCACGTGTTATTCAAAACACGTTGGGTTGTGATTCTACGATTAATCTGCATTTGAAGGTCAACCCTGCTAGTGATCCCGAATACACTTCATTCGATGTGGAGACATGCCATAGCCATATTTTTAACGGGACAGAGTTTACGTCCAGCGGCAGTTATGATGTCACCTTCCAAAATACGATGGGCTGTGATAGCATCGTGACTTTAAACCTGACATTGCTTGAGGGCAAATGCTGGAAAGATGGTGCCTGGGTAAATGGCGCTCCTGACACATCCGATGATGTAGTCATTGCTGACACCTTCACTGTGACTACAGCATTAAGAGTAAAGGATCTACAGGTAGCAGATGGTGGAACCGTCAATGTGCCAGAAAATGGTGTACTGGAAATAGCCGGAGACATTAGCAACAATGGTTCCATCAAACTCCAATCAGGATCAGACTTCCTGAGTTATGCTGGAAACAGCTTTTCAGGTAATGACATCACTTTCGAGCGAAATATGCGCCATGAAACGGCCGCTTACTCCATGATGGGAAGTCCGGTACAGCAATCCTCCGATGTGAAAGGATCAATTGCAGGCATTACCTGGGCCTATGACGAGAGTAAGCCATATGAAGCGGGAGATACTGAAGGGCTCAAACGATGGATCAACTGGAAAAACAATGAATTGGTACCAGGGCAAGGCTATGCCTCCGCCAATACCGAGCAGTTGATTTTCGAAGGAAATCCAAACGTTGGTACCATTACAGTTGAGAACCTTAGTTATACACCTGAGGAAACGGACAGTACCTATGCCGGATGGCAGCTGGTAGCCAATCCTTATGGCACCTCGATAGATGTTGGGGAGTTCTTAACTACCAATGAAGACATTATTGAAGGCCACATCAACCTCTGGGATGATCCAAATACGGGTGAGCGTGGTAGCAACTCAGACTACCTGACCATGAATGCGCTCGGTGTAGTATCGAGTGACCCTCGAGGAGACCGATTCAATAATCATGTACTAACCGGACAAGGCTTTTTTGTGAGGAGGTTGGCTGATATCACAGCACCGGGTAACGTAATATTTACCGAAGATATGCGAAATACTGGCTACAATCAGGATGGGGCATACTTCAGAAATGCTGAGCAAGTACCGCCTAAGATTTGGGTCACTATGCTGGGTCTTGATGGTAGATATAGTGAAACGCTCATAGGATTTCCTGAAGATGCCACAGAAGGATTGGATCATTTTTACGATGCGCAAAAAATCGCTACAGGTGCAACCCATCAGATTTACTCTGTGATAGACAATACTGCCTTTTCCATACAAGGGCTACCTCTGAGAGAAGAGATCAAGGTTCCACTCGGATACAGTCGCGATGCGAGTGGGTATGCCATTATGAGCATCAAAGCAGAATCGAAGATTCCAGACGGTTATGAGTTGTTCATAAAAGATGATCGCTCCAAGCTAGAGTATTCTATGAGTCACAATGAGGTAGAAGTCCTTCTGGACAAAATGATTGACCACAAAAGATTCAGTTTGATTTTAAGAAAAATGGATGTGCTCGGTCAGCAAGAAGTTTTTGACAAGACAGTTGTCAATCGTGTTACTTCGGAAATCGTAGTGACTTCTACTAAGAAAATTTCGAATATCAAATTAGTGGATCTGATGGGCCGTTCATCGGAGATCAATGATATTAATCGCAAGGAGTATCGCTTTAAGGAGCCTGGTGTCAAGGCAGTTTATCTGATCCATGTACAGTTGACAGATGGCTCTATGCATACACAAAAACTCATCATTGACTAACTCAAAATATAGCATATGAAACCCTATATAATATTCAGTCTTATAGTTCTAGGTACACTACCCCTAATGGCGCAAGGAGCTCCACCTGCTACACCAATTGATGGAGGATTGAGCTTGCTGATTGCTGCTGGTGGAGCTTATGGGGTGGGCAAGATGCTCAAATCCAGAAGAAGGTAATTACCATTGTCAAACAGGTGTGAGTTTAAAGAGGCTACTTGATATCAAGTAGCTTCTTTACTTCTCTTGCAAAACTTTCCTTCTGGGAAAATCATTCACCGACCAGACCACCATCAACGTTCAGGAGCTCACGGAGGGCGTTCACTTGCTAGAGATTGTGGATGCGAATGGAAAGAAGTCAGTAAGGAAACTGATCAAACTACGCTAATAAAATCACCGCCTGATAGATTGTTCGAATCATGAACATATTCACCGCTGTAAAAAAGGGATCTTTTGATCCCTTTTTTCTTTTCCAGACACCACATGCTCTCATGGCGGCCCTCTCCTATCATCAGCTATTTATCCAGATGCTTTTGAAGTGACTCCCTGAGCTTGCCGATGGCGGTGTTTCTGTCTTCAAAATTTGCCACCCACTGCCTGTTCTCTGCTGAAATGGGCTCCTGCACGGCATCTATAAAAGTGGTGAGTAGATCAAGGTCGCCTTCCTTTATTCCACTGACCACAGCATCCGATTCCTTTTTCAACTTAAACAAGATATCTCGTGTGCTTTGATAGCGAGCCGCGTTGCGATTGTGCTGATTGACAGACTCCTGATTGGTGAGCATGCTGGCATAAGCGTTGGCTATGAGAGCAAAGCCGGCTATAGAAGTCCATGCCAGGTCGGTAATGCCGAGCGCGCCTGAAATCCCATTGATAATGGCTACCACTCCCAGCGCCACACTTGCTGCAATATTCAGCTTACGCCCTTTTAGCTTATGAAAATCCGACTTAGTTGTATAGTAGTTGAGCTGAATGTCCAGCTGATACCGAACAAAGTAATAGAACATAAGCAGGCAGGTTTTCTGCTCGCCTTTGGCTAGTGCCAGGCCTCCCAAATCCCTGAAGTAAGCCAACCGCTCGTTTTCAGCTCTGGATCTGTTTTGCATCCACTCACCCAGAAAACCTGAGCCACCAATCTGACTGACAGCCACGGAACCAAGCCCGGCTGTGGAAACAGTGAGCACCATCAGAAACCCTACCGCATAGTTGCTGTAAGCATCAGACAAATCCAGCAACGCGCTGATCCCTGAATATGATGCCAACATGATCCCAAAGGCTGCCGCCAAAAATGTCAACCAAAGTCCCCGCTTCTGCCATTTTTTGAAAGTGGCTTGCGCTTCCAGCGCTTTTTTGTCCCAATGGTGATATTCGGAAACACCCAGTTTTATGGATTCAGGACTCAGCAGGTCAACTAGCTCCGGCACCTCCTTGTATCGCTTGCGGTGCTCTTCTATGTCCAGAATGTAGTCATCCGGTTCGGTTTCGCCGATAATATCCAAACAAGCAGCGGTCATGTTTTCAGTACTCATTGGCCAAGTGCATTTTTTATTCTGATGGACCGTTCATCCAGGCCCGCTATAATTTCGAGCTCCGCTTCAAAATCTGTATAGTCAATCAGGGCTGTTTGTTCTGTGGACATGATAGGAAGGTAGTTGGTGATTAGCCTATGAATTTACCATAAAAATCATACATGATGCAATACCGCAAAAGGGGTAAATACCGCTATAATCAAACTAAATATGATTATTCAGCAATTGATTTGCACTTTGCCAATTTTCACAGGTTTTGCACCGCACCGCAGAAACCAGTCATCCCCAGATTTGCTTTAAATTCACACAACGCCATTGCCTGATTCAAATAAAACGGGTAGGTTTAGGGAAAGCAAATGGATAACGCGCACAGTGCGCGTTACATTATTGTTGTATGGCATGGGTAGAACTGCAAATGATATAATATGAAATTTACTCATTACGATCTAGGGAATAAACAAAGGGGCGAAATAGTGGAGGTAAGCTTATCTGGCAGTGCCGCTAATGTTAGACTAATGGATTCTTCTAATTTCCAGAGTTATAGAAATGGAAGAAGGCATACCTATCATGGAGGACTAGCTAAACAATCTCCAATAAGACTTCAAATACCAAGATCTGGTCATTGGCATGTAACAGTGGATATGCAAGGGTTACGAGGAACTGTAAGATCGGGGATTAGAATGATGCCAAGTGCATTGCCTGAAATGAGACAACCTTCACTAGCAACTGTTCCTTCTTTGGTTAGGGATCAAGAAGATGATTTACCGCCATCGGTTGACAACTCTTCGAGAAAACATGACGTCTTCATTTCTCATGCTTCTGAAGATAAAGATGAAGTTGTTCGACCTTTAGCAAATGCATTAAAAGCAAATGGATTGGATGTTTGGTATGATGAATTTGAACTTAACATTGGAGACAGTTTGCGCAGGAAGATTGACAAGGGATTGGCTAATAGTAAATTTGGAATTGTGGTACTGTCGAAGAGTTTTATTAGAAAAGGATGGACGAATTATGAGCTTGATGGTATCATAACAAAATCTGTAACTGGCGAACAAATAGTCCTCCCAATCTGGCATAATATTACAAAGCAAGAAGTAATAGACTTTAGTCCATCACTTGCTGATAAATTAGCTAGGAACACATCATCTTATACAGTTGATGAAATTGCTAAAGAGATAGCAGAAGTAATTCAAAAACCTAATTGAAATGGCATTAATAAAAGTAAAAGAATCAAGAGGAGCATCAGATTTTCTAGTTTGCGAAGTTTCATCTCGTGGTGTTGCAGATTTACTAGTTTGTAAAGTTGAATCAAGAGGCCCAGCTAGAGGAAATGATCACCTTTGGTGTTTTCGTTGAATCTGCTGGAGCTGCCGACTCCAAAGTATGTTTTGTGAATAGCAGAGGTGTAGCAGATTTATTAATCTGTTATGTAAGCTCAAGAGGAGTGGCTGGCTGGCAAAATGAACATCGATTGAAAGGGAAAATTGGTTAAACGCCATACAACAAATGCTATGAATGAATGGGGTTTCATCGGTAAGGATATTTTGGTGGGGATTGGAACATCCGCCACAAGTTTTAAATTTAAATCAAGGCGTGGCTATGTGCCAGACGAGAGATTAGTGCTCCCGATAGCTATCGGGACTAATCCCCACTCATCATAGCTGGCCGTTATCGATAACCCAAGCAAAATGCACATAAGAATTATTTTATTTATTTCTAGCCTATTAATCTATCAAGCATCAAAATCACAAAACAATGAAATAAAATTGAACCTTGGTGCCAACAGGTCAAATGTTATTTCAAACCCAAAAGATATTTTTAGTATCGAAGATGGATTTAAGACAGGAATTAACACCGAGCTAATTTTTAAACATAGTTTTCAAGAACCATTCTACAGTGGTGGTGGACTTGGCTTCATTCAGAAAGGATACAAATTCAACATACATTTAACAGACGAGAATGGTGAAAACCTTAGTGTCTCAAAATCTAGTTTGACTCTCAACTACTTGACCATCCCGTTATACTTTGGCATTGAAACAGGTGAAAACTTCTATTTCATGGCTAGTTTTGGCATTACTCCTTCGATCCTTCTAAAAGCGACACTAGATTCTGAACTTCCTAATTGGGGAGGTGAAGCAACTGATCAAACGGATAGATTCGACTTGACAGCACAACTACGCTTAGGTGTCGGAAAGAATTTGAATAGACAGTTTCGAATGGAAATAAATGTGGCATTTCATCAAAGCTTAATTCAAACTGACTTCAACAACAACAATGCTTCGAATCAAGACCAATACAATAACTTAGGAACGGTTTTTAACCTGGGGCTAGGTTATAAAATTGTCAAATAGTGATATCGATAACAGACGCTGATCGGGCATATGTCTGAGTGCATTCTGGCTGGTTTCGGTGCAACTCGACCTTAGCCTTGGTTCGTGTCCTCACGAACCGAGAGTGCCCCACATACATTACAAAGTGATACTCAACGACCAGGAGCACCTGACAAGTGAATTGTACTTTGACACCCCCTAAGCATGATTTGATTTCCCTAATCCGTACTTTTCCCGCCCC
Organism: Cyclobacteriaceae bacterium; assembly: GCA_039944535.1. Classification (GTDB taxonomy): domain Bacteria; phylum Bacteroidota; class Bacteroidia; order Cytophagales; family Cyclobacteriaceae; genus JAMZMI01. Next base: position 498,205 of record JBDUYP010000001.1, on the reverse strand, counting down.
AGCTAATACTTCAAAACCCGAACACATACTTAGGTTGCCCGAGAGCACACTTTCAGTCCCCCAGAGCGTACTTTCATTTCCCCAGCGCATAGTCACACTGACCCCAACGTCTGGCGTAGAAGGTTGAGCCCATCTCACCCCGCTCCTGCCCGCCTTGCCCAGACCCGCCCCGGGTAAGACACCATCCCATAAAGCAAACCACGCCATTGCATGACTCAGAGAAAACGGGTAGGTTTAGGGAAACAAATGGGTAACAGGCACTCGCTTAGCCGTTTGCCAACGCTTATAAACGGGTATCTATTTGATAAACTGATGAATATGACTCGAATAATTACAATCATGCTAATTTCCATTCTGATGGTAAGTTGTGCTCCTCTGAAACCAGTAACATCAATTAAGAATGCAGATATACGAGATTTTAAATACATCTATATTTCTCAGACTAAAAGTTTGACATCTAGTTCCGGATTTTCAATTGATGGACAATATTATTCAATCAGTAAAAGTGTAAATCCCAAAGACGTTATTTCAGGAATTCTAGCCAAAGAAGGATTCATACTAATACCTGAGTTAAAAGCAGAAACTGCTCACGAGACTTTAGTGGTCACTTACGGTGAAAGTGGAAGAAGGAATACAGGACTCGGTAGCTATACGATAGAAGTTACAATTCAATTTGTTTCTGCTGAAACCAACGTATTAGTTTCATTATGTACTGCTGAAGGACGTGGAGAAACTGAAGCTGATGATATTCGGGAAGCTATTACTAGATGTTTAAATAGTGTCGCTTCTACGAAGAATTAACAAAAACTGCACTAGTGCCGTTATTGGTGTTTTCACCGAACCAAGCCCTACTAATTCCTTAGCCTTGGTTCGTGTCCTCACGAACCGAGAGACATTCTAAAGTGATACTCAACGAGCAGGAGCACCTGACAAGTGAATTGGTCTTTGACACCCCCTAAGCATGGTTTGATTTCCCTAATCCGTACTTTTCCGGCCCCAGCCAATACTTCAAAATCCGAACACATACTTAGGTTGCCCGAGAGCATACTTCAGTCGCCCCAGAGCGTACTTCACTTGCCCGAGAGCACACTTTCAGTCCCCCAGAGCGTACTTTCATTTCCCCAGCGCATAGTCACACTGGCCTCAACGACTGGCGTAGAAGGTTGAGCCCATCTCACCCCACTCCTGCCCGCCTTGCCCAGCCCCGTACCGGCAAAGACCCGCTCCCATAAAGCAAACAACGCCATTGCATGACTCAGAGAAAACGGGTAGGTTTAGGGAAACAAATGGGTAACGCACACAGTGCGCGTTACACATTTGTTGTGGCTCATATCTTCTATACGCACTTTTTTGTACCTTTACTTTATGAACACTGCAGATCAGAAAATATTGAACAATTACCTTGGTCTCTTAGAACGGCTTAATACCAAGATGAAGTTGGATATTATTGATCGATTGAAAAAATCTATCAAATCTCAAATCTCAACTGAAAAGATGAAATCTTCTTTTGGATCGTGGAAGTCTGATGAATCTCCGGAAGAACTCATTGATACTTTGAGGTCCAATCGCAACTTTAACAGGAACATCGAGGAACTTTAAAATACCTACTCGATACCAACATCTGCATTTATTACATGAAGGGACGATTTGAACTTGATAAGAAGTTTGAGTCTATGAAACCCAGCTCCCTTTTCATTTCTGAGATTACGCTAGCTGAACTCAAATTTGGAGTCGCCAATAGCTCAGCACCAGAACGTAATTCTCATACACTTGACAATTTCTTAACTGGTGTTCAGGTTTTACCAATTTTCGATGCTTTAGATATTTATGCTAACGAAAAAGCTCGTCTGCGCAGATCTGGTCGGATAATTGACGAATTTGATTTACTCATCGGAGCATCTGCAATTGCCAACGATCTAACATTGGTTACAAACAACGAAAAACACTTCTACAGACTCAGCGGAATTTCTATAGAAAATTGGGCAAAATAAACAAGCCACAACAAACGGTAAAAATGAATGTGGCTACTGCCTATCTGCCACTTGCAGTGCAACTGAACCGCTATTACTGGCTTTTGGAAAGGTCTGTGTCTTTCTACTTCCTCTACTTCCACTCGGAAAAATGTTTGTGGAACGTGCTGTATCTGAACCGTTGTGAGTTGGAGGTTGCGCACCCCGACCAGAATCGCTACTTTTATCGGAATTAAAAAAGCCTTAGCCTTGGTTCGTGTCCTCACGAACCGAGAGTGCCCCACATACATTACAAAGTGATACTCAACGACCAGAAGCACCTGACAAGTGAATTGTACTTGATACCCCCTAAGCATGGTTTGATTTCCCTAATCCGTACTTTTCCCGCCCCAGCCAATACTTCAAAATCCGAACACATCCTTAGTTTCCCGAGAGCATACTTTGATTGCCCCAGCGCATAGTCACACTGGACTTAACTGGCGTAGAAGGTTGAGCCCATCTCACCCCGCTTCTGCCCGCCTTGCCCAGACCCGCCCCGGGTAAGACACCATCCCATAAAGCAAACAACGCCATTGCATGACTCAGAGAAAACGGGTAGGTTTAGGGAAACAAATGGGTAACACACACAGTGCGCGTTACACAAGTGTTATGTACCATAGGTGCCAAGATGTATAATTTCTTCTACTATTTCATTTATCAATTTGCTAAGAGAAAGAACCCTGCCCCAGAATCATATGCTGCTGGAGGAGTGCTATTTATGGTAATATCACACCTCGCCTTAATTGCAGGATTAGCTAGATATTATCTGGGCTATTCATTGCCAACTGTAAGCGACGACTCTTTAACGAGTAGGTTAATTCTAATTCCAATCTTCTTTGGAATCCATTGGTTGACAGCCAACTACTATGAATGTATATCGGACCGCATAGTCGAACGTTTTAACGCAAAGTACAAGTCGACTTCTCAACTCTACTCTCCCATTAACATCGCTCTATTCTGCATATCCCTGATTGTTCCTCTAACAATCGGAATTTTCTTGGTTAACCTATCAACTTGAACGTAAAAACAGCCACATAACAAGTGTAGCTGTTGCACAACTCTAACTTTGTGAAGAATTGGCCCTATTCACAAATTCACAGCATGACTCAAGCGAGCTGAGCCGCATTCTCTAAGGTCAGCATATCCAAAAAGGAGATATATTGGGTTGTGCAACAAGCACAAGTGCTAGCACGAATGCGCCTGAGTGCTATTCACAAATTTCATCTGATCTTCACCGCTCCGCTACCCATTCTGTGAGTTTCCTTTCTCCTAGCAACTGTCTTGCTTCTGGATTTTTCACTTCTGAGCGCAGTGCTCCCGATCGCTATCGGGACTGGATACTTTGGGAGCACCGGCAGTTTCACAGAATCTTAGTGCTATTAGCCAGTGGGGCGCACATATCGCCATACACGGGCGTTCACATCCATTGACTGCATGAAGCAAATTTCGTATCTTTACAGTATGACGATTGAACAACGTAAACTGGAGCTAATTACTTGGATAACCTCAATCCAAAGTGAAGACGTCATTAATCGCATTGAAAATTTTAAGAAAAACCCAAATTCTGAGATTCCTGACACAATTCTAGAACTCCTACGTGAATCTGGTTCTGCCAAACAAGAAGATTGCATTGAACACACGAGTGCACGCGAACTACTGGGTCGTAAATGAAAACAGTTTGGACACCTCTAGGACTCAAATCACTAGACAAAGCAACTAACTTCATTGAGGAACAGTGGAACCAGGATGTTGCGGATAACTTTCTTGATCGGCTTGACGAACGAATCGAGCAACTAAAAAAGAACCCGAAAATTGGACCAACTTACGAACATACAGAATTTCGTCAACTCCCAATTCATCCTTTGGTAACGCTCTATTACGAACTCAAAACTGAATACATAAGTCTAACTCTTGTCTGGGCTAATAAACAAGATCCTGAAGAACTTCGAGAACAATTAAAACAGATGTGAACAAACGTAGCTGTTGCACAACTCTAACTTTGTGAAGAACTGGCCCTGTTCACAAATTCACGGCATGACTCAAGCGATCTGAGCCGCATTTTCTAAAATCAGTATATTCAAAAAGGAGATATATTGGGTTGTGCAACAGGCACAGACACTATCATCCATAAGCTGACTGTGCTATTTGCAAAGGCTATTGTGATAAGATACTTTTATAGAAATTTGGAAAGTCCAGCTTACGAATGATAGTTGGACGCTAGCATCAATAGACCTGCATAATGAAAGAAAGAATCAACAAGGTCATTGACCTCCTTAATCCAAACCTAAGCTTAAAATCAAGAAATGAGATAACTGACATTTGCAAGGAAATCAAGGTGTCTGAAAACTCGCTTATTGTTGAAAAAGGTAAAAGAAACAACAGCGAATACTTCCTTTTAAACGGAATAGTTCGAAGCTATCTTATGAACCAAAACGGGGAACTGATTACCCTTTTGTTTTTCGAAGAGTCAAGTGTTTTGAGTCCCCATGTGACTCGAACAAGTAACTCGAAATCACTCATAAATTTGGAAGCTGTTACAGAATGCACCTTGGCACGGATTGACGCTGGAGAATTTGAAAATCTCATTGAGAAAAACCTTGAAATACGGGAATTTGCCAACACCGTACTTCGACAAGAGTTGCTTCAGAAAACGAACAAGGAAATAAGGCTAATATCATGGACCAGTAAACAAAGGCTTGAACAATTCAGAAAGGATTTTAGGATGCTCGAAAATCTGGTTCCACACAGTATGATCGCAACATATTTAGGAATCACCAATGTGTCGCTGAGCAGATTAAGAAAGGGTTCCTGAGCATTTTATCATTTGTTAATGGATAGGGGTTCACAGGATATTTCTTTTGAAGAAAAAAGAAATGAAAACGATAACTCTATTCATGCTCATGACAATTGTAGCAACTTCATGCGATACTTCATCGAACGGTTTTGATGAATTAGATGCTCCAGCCGTATACTATGGAGCAGTGTCCCAAGACTCGGTTTTATGCACCTATAAAAAAGGGAATCTCAGCATCACTAACAATCAGGCTATTGATAAACACTCGCAGTTTGCACTGTTTAGTATTACGAAGACTTTCACCGCAATTAGCATCATGCAATTGGTAGAAAATGGGAGGATTAGTCTGGATGATCCAGCTATCAAACATCTACCTCAGTACGAATTTCTTGGAGAGATCACCATCCGGCAATTGCTGACCCACCAATCCGGCCTAAATAATCCCATTCCGATACGTTGGATACACTTAGAAGAAGAAGACGGCAGTTTTGATTATCATCGGTTCAATAGTGAAATTCTGAAGCAAAAAGCAAAGGTCAAGTTTGAACCCGGAAAAAAAGCTTCTTATTCCAACTTCAATTTCCTTATTCTCGGAGATATCATTTCAAAAGTTTCAGGATTGTCCTATCAAGACTATATCGAACGAAATGTTTTGAATACTGAATCCATTGGCTTCCAGTGGAATCAAGAGAACACGGTCACAGGCTACCATGACAGTGGTTTTCAGGGATGGATACTTGGTTTACTGCTCGACAAGTCAAAATTCACCGACACGAAAGTGGAAAACTTAATTCCGTTTAAGAAAGCGTATCTCAATGGATCTGCTTATGGAGGATTACTGGCCAGTCCGAATGGACTAAACATTTTTCTGCAGGAATTGCTAAGCTCAGAGAGCAAAATTCTTTCTAAGGAAATGAGGAATGCGATGTTTATGGAGCAACCCCTTTCTAACGAAAAACCATCCGGGCATTCTTTGGGTTGGTTCACAGGGTCTCTCAGTGGGGAAAAATACGTTCATCACGCAGGGGGTGGCGGGGGATATTATCTTGAGCTTCGAATATATCCCGAGCAGGGTATTGCAAGTTATGTCCTGACCAACAAATCAGGGTTTTCGGACCAACGTGTCCTAGACAAACTTGATGCTCAACATCTGAATTTATACTAAAGACCCTAACAGCCGTAGCTTTTGCACAACTCTAACTTTGTGAAGAACTGGCCCTATTCACAAATTCACAGCATGACTCAAGCGATCTGAGCGCCATTTTCTAAAATCAGTATATCCAAAAAGGAGATATATTGGGTTGTGCAACAGGCACAAATACTACCGGCATATCTGCAAAACTGATTTCAATTTGAGGTTGAACAACTCTACAAAAATATTATCTGAATATAATTGCCAGGCCTCCTTGGTCACCAGCCCAACAAGGGCGGATAGCTTAACCAATACCTGAAAAAGATCTTACCGGAATCATCCTGAAAGGTAACATAAGTCACATTTCTCCCTGTACCTCTATCGTACATTTACGATGAACAAACAATAGATACGGTGAGCAGAACATTGTCCGATATCGCATATTCACTTCAAGACCAACAGTTAGCCTCTTTCGCAAAAGCTATGGCGCACCCGCTGAGGATTCAGATTCTTCGCCTCCTCAATAGTCAGGCGTGTTGCTACACAGGAGCTCTTACCGAGCAGATTCCATTGGCACAGTCCACCATTTCGCAGCACCTCAAAGCCTTAAAAGATGCAGGGCTCATTCAAGGTGAAATACAGCCACCAAAAGTGAAGTATTGCCTCGATAAAGAGAATTGGGCTATTGCCAAAAAACTGTTTTCCGAGATGATTGACTAAAAAATTTAAATAATCCTATCGTTGATTTACGATAAACTAAATAGACTTAAAATGAAAGACATCAAAGTATTAGGACCAGGTTGTGCAAAGTGCAAAACCACCTACAACAATGTGCTAGAGGCACTGAAACAAACTCAGGCAGAAGCCAGAACAGAAAAGGTAGAAGACCTGGAAGAAATGATGAAATACAACATTCTCACCACCCCTGTCCTGATGATAGATGGGGAAATAAAGGTAAAAGGGAGAATAGCACAAGTGAATGAGATAGTCGAGCTACTCAAATAAGTCAACTTAAATCATTCGCCATGTTTGATTGGTTACAACACTTTGCCGACTGGCTCATCTATACCGTGTTTGGAATAGGGTCTGCCACCCATTTAGGAACGGCATTGAATTTTTTCGTGTACGACACCTTGAAAATTCTCATCCTTCTCTTCGTCATAGTTTTCCTGATGGGTATCGTCAACTCCTACTTTCCCATTGAGCGACTCAGAGATTTTCTGCAGCGCAAAAAACTATACGGGCTGCAATATCTTCTGGCCTCCACATTCGGTGCTATTACACCTTTCTGCTCCTGTTCTTCTGTGCCCCTGTTTATTGGCTTTGTGCAAGGGGGTATTCCCCTGGGTGTAACCCTGGCTTTTTTAATCACATCCCCGTTGGTAAATGAAGTGGCCATCGCCATGTTTATAGGGATGTTTGGCTGGAAAGCCACAGCTATTTATGCCATATCAGGCATTCTGTTGGGCACCATTGGCGGTTGGTTTTTAGGCAAGTTTGAGCTCACTCCACTGCTGACCGATTGGGTAAAGAAAATTTTGAAAAACAAAATGGAGCAGGGAGAATATGAAGAAGACCCGTTAACCTTCCAACAACGACTTCCCGACATCACCAGAAGTGCCTGGGACATAGTAAAAGGCGTGGTGCTCTATGTGGTTATCGGTATTGCCATCGGTGCTGCTATGCACGGCTATGTGCCCGAAAACTTTTTTGTAAAATACCTTGGAGGCGGGCAGTGGTGGACCGTTCCACTCGCCGTAATAATCGCAGTGCCAATGTACGCCAATGCCGCAGGAATCGTTCCGGTCATTCAGGTGTTTGTTGCCAAAGGTGTGCCTCTTGGCACAGCCATCGCCTTTATGATGGGCACAGTTGGTTTATCCATTCCTGAAGCCACCCTACTCAAAAAGGTAATGACACTGAAGTTGATCGGCATCTACTTTGGGGTAGTAACCCTGTTCATCATCTTGTCAGGATTTTTATTCAACGCATTGTTATGAAAGAATTTTGGAATGAAAGATACAGCGAAGCAGGCTTTGCCTACGGCAAGGAACCTAATGCATTCTTTGCTCAAGAGTTGGATAAGGTAGCCCATGGAAACCTGATTTTGCCCTGTGAGGGAGAAGGACGAAATGCCGCCTATGCCGCAACAAAGGGTTGGAAAACTTATGCCTTTGACTTCAGTGAAGAGGCCAAAAAGAAGGCACTTCAATGGGCCAATGAGCTGCAGGTATCTATCAAGTACGATGCGGCTAATGTGCTGGATGCTGATTTCGAAAAGAACAATGCCGATGTAGTTGCTTTTATCTATGCACACTTCCCTGATAAAGTAAGACCTATCATCCACCAAAAGGCCGTCGAATGGCTCAAACCTGGCGGAAAGATCATTCTGGAAGCTTTTAACACCCACCAACTAGCCAACACCTCAGGAGGGCCAAAAGAAAGATCCATGCTCTACAGTAAGGAAATCTTACAAGCAGATTTTAATGAGTTGGACATTAACCTTTTGACCTATAACGAAATAGAATTGAAAGAAGGCAAATACCACAAAGGCAAAGCAGATGTCATACGAATGGTAGCCACAAAAAAGTAGAATATGACAAAGACCAAAATATTACTCGAATTATGGATCGAAGCTCGTACGCGGTTTAGCAATCAGTTAGCGAATCTGACAGCAAATGATTTACAAAAGAAATTGGGTGACTCGCCCAATTCGGTGGGCTTTCTAATCAGGCATATTGGTGATGTGGAATTGCTTTTTGCCAAAAATGTCTTTGGTGACCAATCCATCAAAGTGTCTGCAGAGACGGTAAAAGCCCAACGTGACACTGGCGAATGGACAGACCTCAACTCCTTGAAAGCATATGCCGCTCATGCTTTTGCAAGCCTGAAAGCCATCGTAGAAAAGCAAACAGAAACCGATTGGGAAGACAGTATCACCACGAAAGAATTTGGCACTAAAACCAAGGCGGAAGCATTCGGGAGAATTGTTTCGCATACGACCTACCACGCGGGTCAGCTAGCCATCATCAACAAATACGGAGATCCCGGCAATCAAGCACGGTAAAATCAAGGCACTTTACATTCTGGTGCTATCGCTGGCTCGCGGACAGGGCTTCAATTATAACCCAAAACAATCTTTGTTTAAGACTCAAACCTAAGGTAGCTATCGGAAGAGGATACTTTGAAAGCACCCCCTTGCCGGATGCGACAGACTTGACTATTTTAGCGTTGCTTAGCAAACACCTGACCACCCCGCGGTTTTAGATTGCTGTACACCTACTCGCCTCTCAAATCAACGTTCAATGTTTAGACACCAGGGAAAGACCAGAACCTTAAAGCATAACCTGCAGCTTGCAACCAGCTTGGCGCTAATTGCTGGAATCGTAAATGTATCGGGCTTTCTGGCAATTGAGCAGCTGACGACCAACGTTACAGGACACTTTGCCTTGTTTATAAATGATCTGGCAGATGCTGAATTTGCAAGAGGCATAACCTATTTCGCATACATCATTTCGTTTTTCTTTGGCTCGTTTATTTCGAGCTTACTCATAGAGAGATTCCATGCAAACAAAAGACTGAATGTCTATGTCATCCCAACGCTGGTGGAATGTCTTTTTTTGATCCTGTCCGTAATACTCTATCACAACTCCGGCCTGGAGTTTCCCAACCTGATGGCTTGCTTGCTTCTCTTTGCCATGGGCCTGCAAAACTCATATGTGACTAAAATTTCAAATACGGTAGTCAGAACCACGCACTTAACCGGGCTTTTTACTGACTTGGGGATAGATCTTTCACAGCTCTTTTTTCACAAATACGATTCAATGAGAGATAAAATAAAGGCCAACATCAAATTGAGGATCCTCATAATCGCTTCTTTTTTTGTAGGAGGCCTGGTGGGCGGATATATTTTCGTGGAGCTTGATTTTAAGCTCTACACCCTTTTGATCGCGGCAGCAATACTCCTCCTGTCGTTGTTTTACGATGATTTCAAATATAGAATTATCAAAGCCAGAAGAAGGTTAGCGCAAAGAGAACCGACAACAACCATTTAGATAAATAGCCAGCTGCACCCAATCAAAAAGAGTATGATGAGATGACCATGTGGTCATCAACCAGAGCCACGAATTGCTTCAAATCAATCCTTCACTCTACTAAACCTCAGCGCCTTGAGCATGAAGTCCGGCAGAGGCTTGAGGGGATCACGTTTCTCCACATTGAGGAAGATGGCCAGTTTTTCCAGGATCGGAATTTTGTACACCTCAATCATCTCAATCAGGATGCCGTCCGGATCATCGATATAGGTGCAGTGCACACGGGTGGTGCCCCCCATATCAAGCGTATCTTTCGTGTCGCAGGTAAAGCCAAAACCTTTCTCATCCAGTTCTTCTCCCAGGGCCTTCATGCCCCGTACGTCCAATCCCACATGCACAAAACCAACGTCTCCCCAGATTCTCCCTTTGTAGATCTTCTTTGGTGAGTAGTCTATCGCCTGGATCAGTTCCAGGTAAGTGTCGGCCGAAACTTTCGCAAAGCCGCCTCCCGGAGGATTGGATTGCGTGATTCTGATCCTACGAAATTTTTTATCTCCACCTGTCAGGCTCTTAAAGTCTTCGAAAACATCCGTTTTGTCATAAACCACTTTGTCATAGCCCAGAATATCCGCATATAGCTTGAGCGAGTTGTCTATGTCGGTCACCCCGATCACACAGCCATTTGGCCCTCCAGTGATGTGTTTGGTTTTGGTATAGAAATTTTGCCCGGGTATAATCTGAAAAATCAGCCCATTCGGATCTTCACAGTAAAACGTCTTTCCTCCATCTGGCATGGTCGTCACCTCGGAAAGAAGCTTCGCTCCATGATCCTTGAAGTAGGCGTAAGTTTCAGCCACATCCCTTGTCTTGATCTGATTGATATAAATGCCGATATCGCCCAGCTGCGTTTCGAAATCAGGCTTGCGCGGAGTAAATGATGTTGGGTTTACCACTTCCATGGCACATCCGCCCTGCAGGTTGAGGATCATGGTCGCACGCTTGGTTATGGTTTCGTTGTGGGTGTACACATCCATCAGCGGGGCAGGTGCCACTCCGTCAAAAATCGGAATGTCCATGCCGAGAAACTTGCGATACCACTTTTGCGAAACTTCAGAATCGGAAACACCTACTCCGATGTGCTGAATACCATTGATGCGTTTGTACATTTTTCTGGAATTGTATTTTGCCTCGAAATTAAGGAAAATCTTAATACATAAGTCGGTGTGAGAACAGGATATCAACCTGATCACGCCATTCCACGGATTCCGGAATGAAATGGAGAAATGTCAGGAAATTACGGCTAATGAGACTATTGTTCGTAGCGAACTGCAGTAATAGCCGACTACTTATCTTTCAGCATCTTCTGCACCTCGAGCATTTCATCCCGCAACCGTGCCGCTTCCATGAAGTCAAGATCTTTTGCGGCTTTCTCCATTTTGGCTTTGGTTTCAGATTCAAGCTTTTGCAACTGCTCCTTGCTCATATACGCCACCACCGGATCTGCCGCTATGCTATTCTCTTCAGGTTCAGCATAATATTTCTTGCCTCCTTTTTTCTTGTCTGCCACACTGGTTTGCCCCAAAACAGCCTCACGGTTCTTGATAATGGTAGTTGGCGTGATGCCATGTTCTTCATTGTATGCCTGCTGAATCGCGCGCCTTCTGGTGGTTTCGTCCATGGCCTTTTGCATGGAGTCCGTCACCTTGTCGGCATACATGACCACACGTCCATTGGCGTTTCTGGCTGCTCGTCCGATGGTCTGTACCAGCGAACGCTCATTGCGAAGGAAACCTTCCTTATCAGCATCCAGAATCGCAACGAGAGAAACTTCCGGCAAGTCAAGACCTTCACGCAGCAGGTTGACCCCTACCAGCACATCAAACACACCGAGGCGCAGTTCCCGCAGGATTTCTACCCGATCCAGCGTATCTACTTCGGAATGAATATAACGGGTCCTCACTCCAGCATTTAAGAGATACTTGGTGAGCTCTTCGGCCATTCGCTTGGTAAGGGTGGTCACCAAAACCCTTTCTTCGCGTTCCACGCGAAGCTGTATTTCTTCCAGCAGGTCATCGATCTGATTCATGCTGGGGCGCACATCTATAATCGGATCCAAAAGGCCCGTCGGGCGGATCAACTGCTCCACGACCACACCTTCTGATTTTCTCAATTCGTAATCGGCAGGTGTTGCACTGACAAACACCACCTGATTGAGCATTTCTTCAAACTCATTGAAAGTAAGGGGACGATTGTCCAAAGCTGACGGCAGTCTAAAACCATAATCTACCAGATTGACTTTTCGACTTCTGTCGCCACCCCACATGGCACGCACTTGCGATACTGTCACGTGGCTTTCGTCTATCACCATGAGGTAATCATCAGGAAAATAATCAAGCAAGCAGAACGGCCTGGAGCCCGGTTCTCGACGATCGAAGTATCGAGAGTAGTTCTCCACGCCTGAGCAGTATCCGATCTCACGGATCATCTCCAAATCAAACTCAGTGCGCTCTTTCAGTCGCTTAGCTTCAAGAAAACGTCTTTCATCCTCGAAGAAGTTGACCTGAGCCGTCATGTCGTCCTGAATTTCACGGATGGCCGTTTGCAGCACGTCTTTGCCCGTCACAAATAAGTTTGCAGGAAATATGGTTACAAGCCGCTCTTCGGCAATTTTTTCACCTGTGGCCGGGTCTATTCTATGAATCGCCTCGATCTCATCGCCCCAGAATATGAACCGATAGGCAAAATCAGCATACGCTAAAAAGATATCAACTGTGTCTCCTTTCACTCGGAAAGTACCTCGCTTAAAATCAACCTCAGTTCGGCTGTAAAGTATGTCCACCAGGCTAAACAAGAACTGATTTCTTGGAATTTCCTCTCCCTCCTGCACGCGGAGCACATTTTTACCAAACTCCTCAGGGTTACCAATACCATAGATACACGACACTGACGCCACCACTATCACATCTCTTCTTCCTGAAAGCAGGGACGAAGTGGCACTCAAGCGTAACTTTTCAATCTCCTCGTTTATCGATAAATCCTTTTCAATATAAATCCCGGTAGTGGGTAGGAAAGCTTCCGGCTGATAGTAGTCGTAGTATGAAATAAAATATTCAACCGCGTTTTCGGGGAAGAAACTTTTAAACTCCCCATACAGCTGGGCAGCCAGGGTTTTATTGTGGCATAGCACCAACGTCGGTTTGTTGGTTTCAGCGATCACATTGGCCATGGTAAAGGTCTTCCCTGAGCCTGTCACCCCCAGCAAAGTCTGAGCAGGCTCCTGATTGTTAAGCCCTTCCACCAGCTGCTTGATTGCAGTCGGCTGATCGCCTGTAGGAGTATATTCCGATGTTAGTTTAAAGTCCATTTTTAATCATTCCAAATCTCCCAGGATCGCTCGGCCTGCAACTCCAGCATATCATAGCCATTCTTTGCGGCTGCTCCTTGTTCCCTTCCGTTTTTCAGAAAAAGAGTCTCCTCCGGGTTATAGACCAGGTCATACAAAAATTGTCCGCTGTGAAGCACTTCGTATGGCAGCAAAGGGCAATTATCAACTTTGGGAAAAGTACCAAGCGGCGTGCTATTCACAATCAAATCGACATTGGCCAAAATATCCTTATTGGTCATGATATGATCATAAGTCAAATCGGCTTTTCCGTCGGATCTCGAAACGATCTTTAACTCCACTCCCATATCCCGCAAAACAGACTTCACGGCCTTAGCGGCACCTCCAGTCCCGAGTATCAATGCTTTCTTTATGGTTTTACCATTTAGAAACTTAAGCAATGACTGTTGAAACCCATAAAAATCACTGTTGTAACCCACCAAACCCTCTTCTTCCTTTTTGATGACGTTCACAGCCCCTACCTTTTGGGCACTGTGATCCAATCGGGTAAGAAACGGCATCACGTTTTCTTTATGAGGCACAGTTACATTGAGACCAACCAATTCTTCATCATCCCACAACGCCTCAAATGCCTCTATTTGTTCCATTTCAAACAAATCATACTGATGATCTGCGAGACCCAGCTTTGAAAACTTCTCAGCAAAATATTTTTTGGAAAAAGAATGTCCCAATGGGAATCCTATCAGCCCGAACTTGCGCATAGATTCAATCACTTTTAAGCGGTGATCAAAATTAAGGCAATGAGAATAGAAATGCTTTGGTTCTAAGACTTATTAGCTGTGGCGGAGCGCTCCATCCACCACACAATGAAAAAACCTACCAGCGCGAACATCAGTGCGATTGCAAACGCGGCATCAAGCTCCGGCAAAAACCACGAATACCCAGTGGCCTTTTCTTTACCGTCAGCCAGTGTCATATATGTTGTGATTTTCCAGGGCCAGATGATCGCAAGGCTGCCCGCCACAAATCCCGTGAGAAGACTGATGGTAATGTCTTTGAAATTTCTGAATAGGTAAGAGAGCAGCTGCGCAAAAAGTAAGAGACCAACAATGCAGCCAATCGCTATCGGAAGCAGAATACTGATTTCCAAAGCACTGATCGCCCCAATCACCAATACGTAGTTGCCCATGAGCAAAAGAATATATGATCCTGAAAGGCCAGGCAGTATCATGCTGCTAATAGCCACAGCTCCGCAAACGACCAGATAGACAAATGAAGCATTAGGCTCTGCCGGGGGCAGAAATGCTATACCTGCGGCAATGGCCACTCCTATAAGGAGGGAGATCATGTTGCCCAAACTGAATGACGATATTTGCTTACCTACGCCGAAAATTGAAGCGATGATCAGCCCAAAGAAAAATGCCAGCGTGTAAATCTCATAGTTGGCAAAAGACCACTCCAGCACCTTGGCAAAACTGAGAATGCTCACTGCCACTCCCAGAAGAATAGAGAGCAGAAAATATAAATCCGTTTTGAGGGTAAAGACTTTCCAGTCTCCAGTAAGTAATAGTCTGAGCGCCCCAATATCAAATGACTTGAGTGAGTTGATCAGACGCTCATAGATACCTGTGATAAAGGCGATGGTTCCTCCGGAAACGCCCGGGATTACGTTAGCTGCTCCCATGGCTACTCCTTTGAGGAAAAACCCTAAATATTGGTTCATTTATTTTAGGAAATGGTCGAAAGTATCGCCTCTCAATCCTAGTCTGATTGTTTCGAGAGGAATAACTTCATTCGGCGCAATGTTGCCCAGGTTAACATTCGTACCGATCAACTTGATAAACCAAACTTGTTGTGCCTTTTGCGGTGCTTCCCAAAGGATTTTCTCTTCAGGAATTTTGGTTAAAATTTCTTCAACAAGTCCTTGTCTTACCTCACCAGAATCTCTGAAAAGCCCCACATTTCCACTCTCACGAGCTTCGCCTATCACTTTCCACGCTCCAGCTTCCAGCTCAGTTTGCATTTGCTCTATCCACTTATACGGAGGAATGATTTTCGCTGCGTCTTTGGATCCCACTTCGCTCAATACTGTAACCTGCTTTGCTAAAGTGCTTATGTATTCACACTTATCATCATGATTCATTTCTAGTGATCCATCCGAAACCTCGCAATATTCCAATCCGAAATCGTCCAAAACTCTTTGGTAGTCAGCAAACTGATCCCTAACGATAAACGCTTCGAACAAAGTCCCACCCAGATAGCATGGAATACCCGCTTCTTTAAACAAAGCGATCTTCTCTCTCAGCCGTCTGGACACAAAGGAAGTGGCCCAGCCAAGTTTCACGATATCTATGTATTCCCCACACGAATCAATCATGTCCTCAACCTCTCTTAGGCTAAGGCCTTTGTCCATGACCATGGTGAATCCTTTAGTTCTTGGTTTGGCGGTTCTCTCTGGGATATTCTTAAGATAATAATTCATAGGTATAGCTAATGCTTGCTTTTTAAACAAGGCTCAAAAATTAAAAATTCTCTTTTAAATGCCGACTACTGAAGGTTGTTTTTTCGGTATTGCTCTACAATCTTGAAGAGGGCCTTTTGGGTCTGCAATTTCGGGAAAAATTCGAACAATTTCAGGTGACCGTCAAAATCTAACATAAGTGCCGTTTCCAGCCTGTTAATGGCCATTTTATACTTCCCACTTTCTATGAGGTACACCACACTGCGGTAATACAAATCTGCTATATCGGGGCATTCTACCAGTCCCTCCTCTATCACATCCTGTGCTTTTTCAAAATCGCCTTGTTCATAATAGGCATTGGACCAGTCGAGCCACGTTTGGTAATTCTCCGCATCCATTTCGCTAGCCTCAGCATAGGCCTCAAGCGCAGACACAATATTACCTACTTTAAATTCTGTATCAGCAACTGCTTTCCAATACACAGCGTTCTCTACATCTATTTTCAGAGCCTTATTGAAGAAATGAATGGCTTCATACCATTTTTCCTGAAGAGCAAGACATACACCCAGGCCATACCAGGCCTCATGATACATCTGATCAAGTTTTGTGGCTTTCTGATAGTATTTGACAGAGCGCTCGAAATTTTCCATGCGCTCATATGTTGCTCCCAGATGGCAATATATTTCCGCACTCGGCCCCTCAATATCAAGTGTCTTTAAGTACGATTTTAACGCTTGATCGAACTTTTTCAAGTTCATATATGAGTTGCCAATGTTGAAATGAGCGCTGCTAAAGTCATCGTCTATCGCGAGCGCGTATTCATAAGCGTCAACAGCTTTTTCATATTGGCCAAGCTTGTTATAAACTATACCCAGGTTATACCAGGCGTATTCCGAATACGGATCCTGATCAATGAATTTGTTGTAATAGGACAGGCTACTTTCCAACTCTCCGGTGATATCCAGGCAGTATGCCAATTCATACAGGGCATTTTCATTGAGCATATTATGCTCAATGGCCAGCTTATAACTATCAGCGGCCAGATCATACTTGCTCATGCCCTGATAGGATAGTCCAATGCTGTAGTAAATTTCATCTTTGTCTTCTACATAATCCAGCGATTTTTGGTAGCACTCCACCGCAAGCTCATACTCTGCGAGTAAAGCATGGATATTCCCTTTTTGGATCATGATTTCAGGATCATTGGGATGGAAGTTGAGTGCTGAATCCAGCGCTTCGACAGCATCTTTTGCCCGATCAAGCCTGATGAGCACATCGGCCTTTTCCATGACTATTTCCATAGAAAAAGGATATTGCTCCTGCGCCAGTTCGCAAGCTTTCAATGCCAGGCTTAACTTCTCTTGATTTTGGTAGTAGGTAACAACCTGAAGATAGGAATCTTCATCGAAGTAATGAACTTCTTTATTTTTAAGGAACGCCTCGAATCTTCTAATCAACTCCTTCTCCTCCTTGCGCTTATACTCTTCGTGCATATGGTACAGTTAAAGTAAGAACTAGCTCTATAACAATTTACTGCTTTTTATTTTCGCTTTTGATCAATGTCAATCAAAAGTTATCCACAAAATCAGCCTACGGTAGTTCGTTGTTCTGTGACGTGTTTTTACTAATTTTTTGTTGTGTGGCTCTGCGCAACAGTCCGAGTTGCTCCGCCCTATGGATGTCTGAACCAAAAAAGCTCACTAAAGATTCATTTATGAGTTTTTTAGCAATTTTTCTAGGGGCTTCTCCGTAGGCACCTTCCAGCGACGGTAGGTTCACCTGCAGTTTGATGTCCTGCTGGTGCAGACTTCTGAGCCAGCTGAGATCCTTTTCTAAATATTGGTATCGCTCAGGGTGTGCGAAGACAGGCTTAAACCCTCGGGCTTTCAGCTCGAACATGACCTCATCAAAAATCATGGGCTTAGTATAAAACGGGGTTTCCACCAGTACATGCCCTTCACCAAAAGAAAGGATTTCATCACCCGATTTGACAGCAGTCAAAAAATGCTGATCCATGAAGTATTCGGCTGCATAGTCAAGCTCCAAACTCAGCCCATAGCTGCGAGCCTTCTTCTGCAAGACCGCAAATTTCTCTCTGATAATCTCAGGTGTGTTTGGATATACCTCCGGATAAATGTGCGGAGTGGTAATGATCTTTCTATACCCAAAGGATTGAAAGCTTTGAAGTATCTCGATGGCTTCATCAAAAGACTTTACTCCGTCATCTATGCCGGGCAACAGATGCGAATGAATGTCAACTTCAAGATTAAGTTTTTTACCCGAAAAAATACCTCCTAGCATGCCTTCTTGTCAATTGAGGCGCAAAGGTACTTAGCTTTTCTGAGAGTCGTCATAGTAACCGTAACCATAGCCATATCCATAGCCATAACTACTCCCAGGATTGTTGAGCGAATTGAAGATCACACTGAGGTTGGAAAACTGGTTTGTTTTTTTCAGGTTTTCTATTGACTTGACAAACGACCTTTTGGAGTAGTCTGACCGCACCACGTAAAGCTGCAAGTCAGAATTCTTCATAGACATCACAGCATCCGTGACCAAGCCCACAGGCGGGGTATCCAATATGACAACATCATATCGCTCCGAGAGCCCCTTGAGCATATCTTTGTATGCCTGGGTCATGATAAGCTCAGACGGATTAGGTGGATTGGGGCCAGCGGGCATGTAATCCAAGTTTTCTATAGAAGTGTGTTTGATGCAATCTTCCAACTTACTCTTGCTGATCAGGCAGGTACTTACACCATCGCTGGAAGCTCCATCACCAAAGGCAATGTGAACTTTCGGTTTGCGCATGTCCATATCCACAACACATACTTTCTGATTCGAAAAGGCCATAATAGCACCCAGATTGACCGCTACGAAGGTCTTTCCTTCGCCACTAACCGTAGAGGTAATGGTCAGAATATGATTGTCTTGGGTTCCATTTAGAAACTCCATATTGGTACGAAGGGATCTGAGTGATTCACTAAGGCCAGATTTGGACCCGGGCTTGATAACCATGCGCGTTAGTGGGATTTTTTCCTTGCTGTACTTGGGAAGCGCCCCTAAAATAGGCACGGAAACCAGCCGTTCCAGCTGGCTCAGGCTCGTGATTTTATTGTTGAGCAGGTATCGCAAAAGGAGAAAAACGAAGGAAAAAACCAAACTGGCAGATAGAGCTACACCAAAGATCATGAGTTTCTCGGGCTTAATAGGAGCTGATGGCAAGGATGCCGGAGACAAAATCACATAATTGGTAACCGTACCGGCACGGGTTATCTCCAATTCCATTTTGCTCTTCCGAAGGGAAAGCAAAAACTCTTCCTGAAGCTGATAAAAACGCCTCTTCTTATTATACTCCGTGCCCATAGATGGCAGGGATAAAAAATTGCCTTCCAGAGATGCCTTTCGCGCCTCCAGTTGATTCATGCGGGTTTGGATATTCTCCCGATATTCACTCACAGCAGCAATCAAGTCAGCCTTGAGCTGATTCATCTCCATATCCAGCCGCTTGATCACAAACGTACTTTCACTATAGGAGCCTAATTTTTGGTTGCGCTGCTTTTGCAGTTCCACGTATTCTTCTAGCGCCGAGCTTAACTCTTCGGGCAATTTCAGCATCAGCGACTGGCTGAGCATAATCGTATTTTCGCTTTCCAACTGTTTCTCCAATAAATCCGCATCAGAAAGTTTGATCTTTAAATTGAAATTCTGAGAATCCAGCGCATCCAACTGAAGGATGGTTTTGCTGATATCGCTCTGCAAGTTGGTCGTTTTGTTTTCGATAGTGAAGCTCTCAAAGTAACTTTCAAATTCTTCAAGCCTCGATTCAGTCTCCTCAATCTGCTCTACCAAAAACGATATTTTTTGCTCTATAGCCTGGTTTTTGGCTGTTTTGGTGTATTCTAAGTACAGCGTATCTATGGCTACAATCAGGTCTCGGGCTTTGTTTGCGTTGTGATCCTGGATGGAGATCAAAATTGTCTTGGCATTGAAGTTTTCCGGACGAACCTGTACGTTTCGTTGAAAATAATTCACCTGAGCCTGCTCACTGTTTATGGTGAAATAATACCGCCCCCTGGAAGAAGCGTCCATGAACCCGGTTTTCTCCACGAGCAGATTGAAGGCCTCCGTTTTGATTTCCTCTCCAAACTTGCGATTGATCCTGCGATTTTCCCCTCTTAGGGTATAAATCAATTCAAAATTATTCTGATCTTTTACCACCAGATCAAAAGGCCGATCGTAAAAGCTTTGGTCTTTTACTTTGTGTGATACCACAAAAGGGCTGTTGCCGTAGCGTTCATCTTCCAGCACATTTCCATAGTAGTAATAGGACACATCCATGTTGACGACCTCAGCCACTCTGGACAAAAACAGGTTTGAACGAAGCAACTCTATCTCTCCGGACAACTCACTCATATCGAGAGCCGCCGTATTTCCTACCAAACCGAGGTTTTTGGCTTCACTTTCAAAATCTAGTTTGAGTATGGATGTTGATTCGTAGAGTGGCTTACTCCACCGTATAAACCCCAGATAAGCAACAGAAAAAGCAGCTACGAAAAACAATACAATATAGACCCAGCTCTTGCGAAGAATATGCAAGAACTTTTCCATGTCAAACGAATTAAGAATGTCGTCTTCTCTACTCAAATCACGCTGCTGATCCTCTATCACCTTTATTTCTTTATTTTCCGCTCAGACTTACTATTAGGATTACCAATGTGGTGACACTGGTCACAAAACCAAATACGGGAGAAGCATCTCTGATGGATTGCAGCCACGGCCTTCTCCATGGCTCCACATAGATGATGTCTCCGGCCTCTACATCAATGATGCTCTTTTGCATACCAGAAATGGTAGATAAATCGACGGCAAACACTTCAGGGTCGCTGAGGTCGCCTCGTATGACACGCACATTGGCAGCATTGGAGCCCAGGCTAAGTCCTCCGTAGAGTGCCAGGATTTCCACCAGGTTGGTATTCTCATTTTCGATTGAGATCACCTGCCCTCCCTGTTCGCCAAACACCACAACACGGCGATTTAGCATGCGGATTTTCACAAAACTATCCACATAAGAGTCGTTATACACCTGCTCCAGGAGCTCTTCAGCCTCGTCAATGGTGAGCCCGCTAATCTTCTTTTTCCCTATCATGGGCAGTTTCACGAAACCATCGGTTTGAATGAGGTACTGAAACCGCTCTTTAAACTGGGTGGCCTGCACAGTGACTTGCCCGCCAAATTCAAAGTTAGGATCCATCAACCTTTCGCCATCATTGGTGAATACATCGACCTGAATCAGATCATCAGGCTGAAGCTTATAGTTGCGCTCTACCTGATCTACCGTTGCATTGATATTACTCTCAGAAAAGTTTTCGTCGAGGCGAAACATAATATCTCGCTTGTAAACCTGGCAACTGGTCATAAAAAGCAAGGAAAGTATAGCGGCTAAAATTGTTTTCATAATTGGGCTTGAGTCCTAAAATTAGCGCAAAATAGCGTAATCACGCATAAGCAATCAATCTAATGAGCAGTTTTAGTTTTCATTGAGCAATTGGGCGATTTTATCACTGTATGCTTTGATCACATGACTTTCGTCAAAAACCTCTTCAATTATTTCTCTTGAGTTTTTTGACATTTCTTCTCTTTCTTCATTGCTCATAGACATGAGCAACCTAATTTTTGCGGCCAAATCTTTTGGGTTGCGTACTTCAAACAAAAACCCATTCACTCCGGATCTGACCACATGGCGACAGCCGGGCACATCCGATGCTAGCAGGATCTTTCCGGTGGCGCCACCCTCCAGCAATGTTCGGGGTGTCCCCTCCCGGTAGCTGGGCAGGACTATGACATCTGCCTGTCTCATTTCATCGGCGATGTGATCGGAGTGCTGCTTATAGGTGATGAGCCCCTGCTCTATCCATTGATCCAACTCATCCCGGGAGATAGACCTGGCGTGCCCCTCATCCAGACCTCCAATAAGTCTAAATTCAAGCTTATTTTTATCCCCTTTGATGTGCTTTATGGCCTCAACATAGTCCCTCACGCCCTTCTCCACGATCAGTCTGGAAACCATCAAAAAAACCGTTTTATCTACGTTTCCAGAGGGAGTCACGCTGAATTGACTGGTGTTAATCCCAGAACCGGGCACCAGGCTCGTTTTGCGAGGATTAATATTGACGAAAGACAGAAACTCGTCTCTGTCTTCATTGTTTTGAAAAAATATCCACTTGTTGAACCTAAACGCAAAGCGGTACATATTCACGGCCAATCGGCGCAAAATACCTTTCCAAAGAAAAACTGTACCCAATCCACTTACATTGCAAATGCAAGGGATGCCGAGACTGCCACAGGCGATAGACCCGTACATATTTGGTTTGATGGTATAGCTCAGGACGACATCCGGCTGCTCGTTTTTCAACCTTTTCCTAATGGAAAAAATCAATCCAAAATCCCGAATCGGATTCATGCCCGTTCCTTCCATGTCGAGAGGCACAAATTTGCAGCCCATTTCCACCAAATGATGGGAGTAGTCGTCCTTCGGAGCGATGGCCACCACCTCGTCCCCACGATCGAGAAAATGCTGAACTAAACCTCTACGGAAGTTGTATATGTTCCAACTCGAATTTAAGATAAACGCAATCTTCATTACACGAACGCCCTTTTGCCTATGAGAAGTAAATTTGTCGGGGTGGAAAATTGTAAGTTACAAAAGCCTTTTTGTTAATTTTGGGGTTTTCTACAAAGCGGGACAATTCACATCTAAAGGAGTTATAATAAACGACCAATGTTTGAGACGAAGAAAGTAAGAGAGACTGGCGTATTGGTTACGGTAGCACCTAAATTTCAATCCGATGAAAAAACCCAGGAGTATCTGGAGGAGTTGGCTTTTTTGTCTGAAACGATTGATTTGGATATCCTGAAATGGTATTCGCAAAAGCTGGAGCATCCTGAACCCAAGACCTTCATAGGCAAGGGCAAACTACAGGAGCTGAAAGAGTATGTGAAAGCCAAGCAAGTGAAAAATGTGATTTTTGATGATGACCTGAGTCCATCGCAGATGCGAAATCTGGAGCGGGAACTGAAAGCCACGATCTATGACCGCAGCTTGCTGATACTGGAGATTTTTCTGAAAAGAGCCAAAACTACGCAAGCCAAAACACAGGTAGAGCTGGCGCGATTCCAGTATCTGCTGCCACGCCTTACGAGGATGTGGACTCACCTGGAGCGTCAGCGAGGTGGAACGGCCACACGTGGTGGTGCCGGTGAGAAGGAGATAGAGACAGATAGAAGAAACATCCGCAACCAGATCAATGTGTTGCGGAAAAAGCTAGACAAAATAGAGACTCAGGCTGCCACGAGACGAAAATCTCGCGACGGTGTGGTGCGGGTAGCGCTGGTGGGATACACCAATGCCGGCAAGTCTTCGCTCATGCGCAGGATCAGTAAGGAAAAAGTCTATGCCAAAGATGAACTGTTCGCCACGGTGGATTCTACCGTGAGAAAGGTAGTGATTAACAATGTGCCATTTCTGCTGTCAGACACGGTTGGGTTCATCAGGAAACTGCCCCACGACCTGATCGAATCTTTTAAGTCCACGCTGATGGAGGTGAAAGAAGCAGATATTTTGCTGCACGTCATAGACGTATCCAACCCTGCCTATGAGGATCACATACAGGTTGTAGAAAACACCCTCGACGAGATTGATGCGTCGGACATTCCGGTAATCAGGGTTTATAACAAGGCTGATAAACTAGATGAAGACGCCATGCTGGATCATCACATTGACGTGATCAATCCTGACAGCATCTACGTATCGGCAGTGACCAAATTTCACATGCAGGAATTTCGCGAATTGCTGGGCAAAGAGACAGCCAAGCTCCACTACAAGATCTACCCAAACTACCTCAACACGGAGACTTATTAATCAAAAAAGCCCTTTCATGCGTGCATGAAAGGGCTTTTTTGTGAGTTCTAAATGCGAGACTCGATCATCTCGTTTCTTTGGCGGGCCGTTCAGGCAAGCCTTCGTAATCTTTCAAAGCTTCATTGATCCAGTCGATAGCGCGTACCAGCTGAGCATCTACACCTTTGGACAACTCGCCCGGATTTTCTTTTACTTCAATATCGGGATCTACGCCATGCCCCTCCTTGAACCACTGTCCATCCGGATCGTACATTCTGAAAGTAGGCACTGTCACGCCTCCTCCATCTATCAAACCCGGTGTACCGGAGATCCCGATAAGACCTCCCCAGGTTCTGGAACCAACCAAAGGCCCCAAACCGGACTTTCTGAAGTAATCAGGGAAAGCATCTCCACCTGAGCCGCTCCATCCATTAATCAGCATTGCTTTAGGTCCGAAATTAGCCACTGGCGGCCACTGCCAGGTCTGTCCGTCCCGTACCGCCCAGAAAGCCAAAGGCTTTCTATTCAGCATTTCGATGAAGCGATCGGGGATTTGACCTCCACTATTGAAACGCTCATCCACGATCAAACCGTCTTTGTCAAACTGTGCTCTGAACTGCCTGACCAACTCATTCTGGCCGTCGCGCCCGGTACTCCGCACATACACATACCCCACTCGCCCATTGGTTGCCTCCTCTACCATTTTGCGATTATTTTCGATCCACTCCAGGTGTCTTAGCCGGCTTTCGTCTTGCAGTGTTTTCACCAGCACCTTTTTAGCACCTGATGGTGACGGCTGGCTATTTACTGTCAACTCTACCGTTTTGTCTCCCAATCCCTGAAAAGCCTCATAGGGTTCGGCATCTGTGGAAAGAGGTACGCCATTTACGGCCAAAATGTAGTCCCCGGCTTTAATATTTACACCCGGCTCGCTTAGAGGAGACCTTGTTTCGACATCCCAGGGCGCACCGGAGATGATCTTTTTGATGCGGTAATAGCCATTTGACACCTCCCAGTTTACACCCAAATACCCAACATTGAGTCTTTCTGATCGCTCCAAATCTCCGCCTCCACGATAGGCATGAGAGGCATTCAGTTCTGCTATCAACTCACCGATGACATAGTTGACATCCCAGCGTGTGACGCATTGATCGAGAAGCTTGGCATACTGATCGCCGGTGGCTTTCCAGTCCACGCCGTGCATATCTTTGTCATAAAAGAAATCCCTCTGCAATCTCCACACATCCCAATAGATCTGCCTCCATTCATTCATAGGCGTCACGTCCATGCTCATAGACGAAACATCCACAGTTTTGTCAGCCTTTTGGTTTTCCTTAACATCAACAACGGATATTTTACCCTTGGTCATTGAGGCGATTTTCTTTCCATCGGCCGACACTTCAAAGCCACCCGAATTTCCCAGAATGGTCTTTATCTCTCTTTCTTCCAGGTCGTAATATTTGATTGGTCTATCCTTATCTGCAGAGCCGGTGTTGGGGTTATGCCCAAAAATCAACTTGCCCGATACCGCCTGCAGTCCGGCATAATTGCCCGCTTCGGCAGGAAGCAGTACTATCCTGGTTTCAAAGCCGGAAAGGTCGATTTTGACAGGTTTTTCTTTTTTCTCCTCTTCGTTTTTCTTCTTGTCCTTTTTAGATTTTTCGTCCTCCTTTTTTTCTTCCTCTACTTTCACCTCGTCATTTTTAGGAGCAAGTGGGCTGGCTATTTCATTGGTCAAAGGAACGGCGGCTATCAAAGTGCTATTCGGATAGGCGAAGGTGTTGTCAAAATCAGAATAAACAGGTTTTATTTCCCTATTGGTTAGGAAAAAGAGGTATTTATTGTCCGGATCAAAGGTGGGGTTGCTGTCGCTATAATAGTCACTCGTCACCTGGCTGGTGATGCCTGTTTTGACACTAAACAAATAAATGGATTGATTCCGATTAGGGCCTCCTTTGGCATAAGCCAACCACTGACTATCCGAAGACCATGAGCATGTGAAGTTGGATAGTCCATAATGCATCATGTATTTTCCCTGATCAATTTTTACTGTCTGTTTGGTATCTAGATTTACATAATTGATGACCATGGTTTGATCTACAAAAGCCAGTTTTTTGGAATCGGGAGCCCAAAATAGCTGGTAGTGAAACCCGGACGTGTAATTGGTAATGGTCTCTTTTGTTCCTTTTTCCACATCATAGAGGGTAAGCTGGTATTCGCCACCGGCATCCGACCAATATGCAATCTGCTTACCATCCGGAGACCAGTTTGGGGTTCTCTCAAATGCTCCATCTGTCTGTGTAAGGTTGAGCGTTACTCCATCCTCTGCAGGCAGAGAAAAAACATCGCCGCGTGCTTCGGCTACAATTCTCTTGCCATCAGGCGAAATATCAAACCAGCTGAGTTTTGATCCTACGTCAACTCGTTTTGATGCCAATGCAATCTGATCTGTTACCAGGTTCACTTTTACCTCTTCATACTTTTGCGTTTTGATATCCATCAAGTATAGCTTGCCAGCGGCCTCAAATACGATATCTTCATCGCCTCTGGAGGGGTAATGCGCATCCCACTCGGTGAATTTTGTGACCTGGGTGTTTTTGGCTGTGGCCTCATCATAAACCCAAATGTTGAATCTGGATTCAGGGCCGTCATCAGAGAGATAGAATATCTGACTGCCCATCCACATTGGCAGCTCATCGTTGGACACATTATTGGTGAAGTTCATAGATTCTCCACTCTCAAAATCATAGATGAAGAGGTCCGGGGCTGTGCCTCCTTTATATCTTTTCCACGTTCTGTGTGCTCGGGTGAGATAGTTGAATGCCAGCCTGGTGCCATCCGGAGAATAAGAGCCGAACTCACCGTAAGGCAGGTCTAGTTTGCTGGCCAAGCCACCGTCTTTGCTGATTTCGAAGAACTGACGAAACCTCTGCCGGCCACTCTCACGCGACGAAGTGAACAAAATTTTGGAACCATCAGGGTGCCAGTCCTGCACTCTGTCTTCATAGCTGTGTGAGGTCAGCCTTTTGGGAATCCCTCCTGTTGTTTTGATCACATATACATCCCAGCTTCCGTCGTAGTTGGCTGTATAGGCTATCTCTGATCCATCGGGTGAAAATTTGGGGAATTTTTCCTCGCCCTCAGGCGAGCTTAGTTTTTGAGCTGTGCCTCCTGCTTTTGGCACTACCCAAATATCGCCTGCATAAACGAAGGCGATGTGAGTAGCGGAAACATCAGGCTGGCGAAACATAGATACATCTACCTGTGCGAACAGTGTAAAGAAGCCAAGGGTTAGCCCTAAGGCCAAGGTGATGCGGTTTTTCATGGGTGACAGTTTTTAGTAATTACTAAAACAAATTACTCCATTCAAGCCAATTAGTTACGTGGCTAGGTGTAAATGGGGCATGGTAGGGATTGGTGGTTTTATGGGCAGATAAAGCAATCCGATTCATTGTTGTCGGAAGTGAAGCTTTTTTCTATTTTTGCATCCCAAATTAGTCCCATAGTTCAACGGATAGAATAGAAGTTTCCTAAACTTTAGATCCAGGTTCGATTCCTGGTGGGACTACTAAAACTCCTGACTTTCATCTCGAGTTTTTTTGTTTCATGCCTTTCCTAAACTTTAGATCCAGACCTAGCCGGTCGCGCCTGGCCGGTCACACCTGGCCGGTCGCGATCTATTTCCGGTGGGGGTAGAACCGATAGCTGAGCTGGCTACTCAAGGAACGGGCGTAAACTGATCCATGTAGTCTTGCTTCTGCACAATCACTACTTTTTCTTTTCCATTGTCCAAAATGGGGGTTAAGCCATAATCATAGCACAGGTAATAGGTGGCTCCTTTGGATGACTGATAGATGTTGGTGAAAAACCTGAAGTCATAGCCCATGCCTCTGAGTATCTGCCGGCGTACGGTGGACTTTCCCTCGGGGCATAGGTCTTTTAGGATACGTCGGTTTCGCCTGATTTGCGAGTTGACCTGAAGGATGTAGCGCTCGTCGCTGGCTTTGTTTTGATTGTTAAAAGAGTTGCGACAATAGGCGTCACAAAAACGCTTATCTGTGCGCCCAACGAGGGGCTTGCCGCATTTGATGCAAGTTTTTGGAGAAAGATTATCCATTTTTTTAAATACTTATAGTCGAATATAAGCACTTATATGATTAATTATAAGTCCGAAGGTATGGTGTTTTACAGTCATGAAACTTATCGTAAGTGAACGGATTCAAAATGAGTACCGGATAGCTTTAGAGCTGATGAAGACTGAACTCATGGTGAGCCGCTATAGTGCGTCCACTATAAACATTTACACTTATATGTTTAGGGAGTTTCTAAAGTCGGTATATCCCCTACCTCTGCACCAGGTGAATAAAATGCATCTACAGATGTATCACAGGAGCCTGATACATACCAAAAAAGTGTCGCGATCGTATCAAAATCAAAGTATCAACGCGATCAAATTTTATCTAGAGCGCATACTGAAGCAGGACCGGCAGTATATTGATCTGGAGCGTCCCAAACGAACACAGCCATTGCCGCAGGTTCTTAGCCTTCAGGAAGTGAGTCGGATATTGAAAAATGTGAGTAATCTGAAACACAGAACCATGCTGACTGTTCTGTATTCGGCGGGTCTGCGTATGGGTGAATTGCTGAGTTTAAAACTGGGCGATATAGATTCTGACGGTATGAGAATATGGGTACGTGAGGGCAAAGGGGTAAAAGACCGGATCACGGTATTGTCTCCCCGTCTATTGGAAATGCTGAGGCACTATTATGAGACGTACAGGCCGAAAACCTACCTTTTTGAAAGTCCGGGTGGCAAGATGTATTCGGCCAGTAGTGTGCGAAAGGTGCTGCAGCGGGCGGTAGAAAAGGCACACATCAAAAAGCACGTAAAGCCGCACACGTTGCGACATAGTTTTGCTACACATTTGCTAGAAAACGGGACTAATCTGCGATATATCCAAATGCTGCTCGGGCACACGAACCCCAAAACGACGGAAATCTATACGCATGTGACTACCCAAAAGCTAGATGAGGTAAAAAGTCCTTTAGACTTAATGGAATAGATTGGTATATTTGAAAGGCAGGTAACGCGCACAGTGCGCGTTACCTGGTTGTTACACACCATACTGACTGCATAATGGCAAAAGAACAAAGACCTAGACCAACTCCACCGCCACCACCTGCGCCAAAACCTGAACGGATTAACGAAGGTGCTCCGCGAACTCCAAGCCCAAGACCTAAAAAATAACTGAACATGGCAAAGCAACAACCGAAACCAAATCCACCTCGTCCAACAAACCCACCAGGTTATATTCCATTAGGGGCTCCACGAACCCCGTCTCGCCCGAACCCTTCACCACCGAAAAAATGAACAGAAAGTAGATCATTAAGGTGATCAACCCAGCGAACATGAACCCCATGCTTGAATAATTTAGTATATCCGTAGCTTTTGAGAACTTTTCCGAACGAGAGTCATAACGATCTCGATCTGCCTTTTCATCCTCATCTAACTCTCCGTCACTTTCAGTTTCAACCAAACACATGAGATAGTCTGACTTATTGGTTTCATAACCAGTTAACTGAGATATGAAATTCACAATTATACCGAACAGGAACAACCCACCAGCAACTTTAACCCACAACTCTGGAGGCTGGTTCTTCGAACTGAGATATTTGATGGTTTCGAAACAGACATAAATTCCGGCACCACTTATTGAGATTATCAACAGATCAATTCTCTGGATACTGTAGAACATATTTTGATGAGCCAACTTTTGACGCTCAACTGAATTCTTCATAGGCTTAGCAACTGTTGTCATGTCAATTTAACGCTTTTGAAAGAACTAATACGGTGTGTAACATGCGCTATAGCATATGGCCATACTGCCTTTCTTCCAACTTCATTGGGACTATCCCGCTCATCTACCGCCATGATACTGTCTGGCGTTCTACCCACTTCATCTCGTGGGAACTGTTTTTCTGTGTTTCTTATCTTCATTCTTCTACTTTTATCGCTTCGGTAGTTTCGCTACCTTCACCGTTATTTAATAAGGTTGTGGCCACATGCCATAGCTAAACGTTACATGGCATAAGCAATGCGCAGAATCTTCATTCTACTTTTACTCTTGAACTTCCTAACGAACTGTCAAAACAGTGAGAAACGAAACTACTCTAACACCAAGGGTAATGCTGACATTGAAGCAGTTTTCGAACAATTGTCAAAAAAAGCTCTTTACGATTCAACTCTAACCTTCAGCCTAGACAGTCTAACGAATTTTGACTGGGACACAGTATTGGTGGTAACTCCATATACACCAATAGAATATTTGGAAAGAGATACTAACGTGGAACTTGAACCACTTCATTACACGAAAATCACCATAACCGAGGGCTACAACGTGTTAGCATTTATCAAACATGGAAAACTTATAGATTTCGTGGAGTTGAGAGCCTTATATGGAACATATGACTACTATGATTCAACTAGATTTTACGTTCCAACAACAGCCAACTTTAGAATGTTTCGAACTGGCAGGAAATTCACCTCTGGGAAAGAAATCCTAAAAGTTGAACCGCTTGATTCGATTGGAACATTTATAAAGAAACGAAACGCCATGTAACAGGCACTAGCGCGAATATGCCTGTGTGCTTTCTGATAGTTCAGTGCAACTAGACCGCTTCACCGCCCATTCTGAACCCTCATCTCCCAGCCCACCTTCTGTCTTTCTGGACTTAGACTTGCGGAACGCAGTTCTTCGTGGTTACCGTTGCGGAGGTTGGGCAGTTTCGCTAGATTAGTGCTCTTTACAACTAGTGGGCATACTCTCGCTAGTTAATCGTTGGGGGTAATGCGTAACTCCTGAGAAAATCACTATGATCCATAGGGAAGAAAAACTAAATTTGTTAATATGGTCAATCCCAAGGCAATTAGTTTATTCTGTGGAGCAGGTGGTTGCTCATTTGGCTTTAAAAAAGCTGGATACGATGTTGTCTATGCTTCTGATATTGATAGTAAAGCTATTGAAACATACCAGACGAACTTTCCGAACACCTTTGCAGAAGAACGAGATATTGCAACTCTTGATTGCTCAAAACTCCTTAATGAGCTAAGCATTAGAAAAGGAGAATTGGATATTTTGATTGGTGGGCCACCATGTCAGGGTTTTAGTACTGCTGGCACTAGATTTTGGGATGACCCCAGAAATCAACTTCTCAAGGAGTATGTTAGGTGTCTTGAAGAACTACAGCCTAAATGGTTCTTGATGGAAAATGTGGAGGGCTTACTCACAACAAAAAATGGAGAATATTTATTTGAAGCAACGAAAGCATTTATCGAGTTAGGATATAATGTGAGAATCGATAAAATCTATGCTCATGAATATGGAGTGCCTCAACGAAGAAAACGTGTCTTCATTGTTGGCAACAGACTTGGGCTTGATTTTGAGCTTCCAACTCCTTTGAATCTAGCATCTGGAAAAATTTATAAAAACTCGTCAGTCACTCTTAATGATGCATTTATTAATCTTCCTAAACCTTCTATGGAAGTCTCTTCCAGTTTAAAATATGATTTAGTTGAATATTCTGACTTATTTAAATACTTCGAATCAAAACAAGGTCAAATATCGGATCACTTCCACGTACCAATTAATGGTATTCAACTCGAAAGAATTAAATCCCTAAATCCAGGTAATACAATGAAAGACCTACCTGAGCATTTACAGCATGAATCGTATAAGAAAAGAGCATTCAGAAGAGTAATGGATGGAACCCCCTCCGAAAAAAGGGGCGGTGCTCCATCTGGGCTTAAAAGACTTTTCGGGAATCAACCTTGCCTTACAATAACAAGTGCAGCGACTCGTGAATTTATTCACCCTTTCGAGGACAGGACTCTTACAATTCGTGAATGCGCAAGAATCCAGACTTTTCCTGATTATTTTGAATTCAGAGGGAATCAAAGTCAAAAAATCCAACAAATTGGAAATGCTATTCCTCCACTATTAGCCCATGTATTTGCAGAACACATAAAAAAACGATACGGATTTGAGGAGATTAAAAATGAAGATAGCGGCAAGTTAATTGGCTTTTCATTGAGTAAGGCAAGCGCAATGAGCCCTGCTCTTCAAAAAACAAAAAGAAAATTAAATCAATTAAAACATACACAGCTAGCTGAGCAGCTTGACCTTTTTTAAAATGGCAAAAACTTCCACCAAGGAGCTCTTTTCAAAGTGCATAATTTTAGGCACAGGTACAGATAAAATCGTACTAGATGAATCTCAAGTTTTCTCATTAATTCACATAGCGATACAGGATATTGGATGGAAATCTTCCGATTTCAATATACCTGACCTATCAAACTCAATTCCATCCAACAATTACTTTGAAATACCCCTTGATTGGTATAGTACAAACAATGTACTTTCTAAGGTAGAATTACTTGAAGTCTTGCAATCTTTAGTAGAATTCGATTCGGATTTTGGACTGTATTTCAAGAACCTCTGTGAATTGCATAAAAGAAGAATTAAGTATCAAAATATCTTAAGTAATCAGCCTAAACCAACTATGGAACAAATAGCTCCAAGAGGATTGTTAGAATACGGCTTGAATAACACTGAATTGTTGTCCAATTGGATGATTTGGCGTAAATGGATTTTCGACATTGATAATCGATCAGGACAAGAAACTGGTTATTTATTTGAACCCATTCTTGCGAGTAGTCTAGGGGGCACTCCAATAAGTTCTTCTAAATCTCCTGTAAAAAGAATCGATTTGGAGGGTAGCGAAACCAAAGGAGGGAGACAAATTGATTGTTATGTAGCCTCTGAAAACATTGCTTATGAGTTCAAATTGCGAGTAACAATTGCAGCCAGTGGACAAGGTCGTTTTGCTGAAGAGCTTTCCTTTCCAAGAGAATGTAAAGCAGCAAATATTAAACCTGTTCTTCTAGTACTTGATTCTACTCCATCCGACAGATTAACAGACCTATCCAACGCTTTTATAAAGGAAGGAGGAGAGACCTTCATTGGAGAAGAGGCATGGAATCATATGGAAGAAAAAGCTGGAGAAGTCATCTCAGTATTCATCGAGAAATACATCAAATTACCATTACTAACAATAGCAGACGGTGAAAACGATGATATTTCACCTATAAACTTAACTTGGACATCAAAAAGCATTACGATATCTGATGGCAAGTCAACCTATGAGATAAACAGGAAAGAATAAACACTACCCCCAACAAACACTAAAATGAATATGCGAAATGAGCCATTTGATAGGATCATGCGAAACAGAAATTTCGGTGCTTGTAGCAGCTGGGGCGCATACTCATTTTAGTTGGACGTTATGATCAATACCTGTACCTCAAAAAACAAATCCATGAATAAATTAAGCCTAATAATTATTTCAGTTTTAACATGTTCAGTTTCATACTCTCAAGTGACCGACACTGGAGATGAAGTTGGCATTGGTAAAGCAAACCCTTCGAGTAAACTTGATGTGTATAGAAATAGTGGTAATGAGACTATTGCAACATTTGGGACAAACGAGGGAATAATAAACATCGCGGCAGCTGGCTCTTCAACTGAAAACCCAACATACATCAATTACATTTCTTCTAGGAATGCTACTAATACTGCTTATGAAGACTTTGCTATTAAAACGGGTGGAGGAATTGGCCAATTTCTTGTAACAACAAATGGTAATATAGGAATTGGTACAGCTAATCCAAATGCAAGACTCGATGTAGTTGGAGGAACACTCTGGGTGAGTCAATCTACAAACCAAAGACTTGAAATAAGTCAAAACTTAAATAACGATGGAACTGCAATCTTGAATAATCGAGCTGCAATAGGTGATTTAAAATTTCAAATGTCAGGAATAGATAGAATGATTGTTAAAAGAAGTGGAAATGTAGGAATTGGTACAACTAACCCAAATTATCAGTTCGAAATTTTTGAAGGAGATGGGAAAGAGACTATTGCTCAGTTTAGAACTAACGAGGGCATTATTGGCATTGCTGCGGCTGGTAATTCAACTGAAAATCCGACTTATGGAAATTATATCTCTTCCAGAAATGCAAGTAACTCAGCATATGAAGATTTTGGTTTGAAAACTGCATCTGGTATTCCTCAACTTCTTGTAAAAACAAATGGAAGTGTTGGGATAGGGACGAATAATACTGGAGCTCACAAACTATCTGTGAACGGTTCTATAAGGTCAAAAGAGGTTAAAGTAGAAGCAAATTGGTCTGATTATGTTTTCTATGACGACTATGAACTTCGAACGCTTGAAGAAGTAGAGGAACATATAAATGAAAAAGGTCATCTCCCTGAAATTCCGAGTGAAGCCGAGGTAGCAGAGAACGGCATCAACTTAGGAGAGATGAATGCTAAACTACTTCAGAAGATCGAGGAACTAACGCTTTACATGATCGATATGAACAAACGAGTGAACGAACTTAAAGAAGAAAATCAAGAACTTAAAGAAGAAATATCTACTCTCAAGAGCAACTAAAAGATCATAACAGGCACTAAAATGAATATGCGAACTGAGCTATCTGATGAGACAATGCGAAAAGGAAACTTCTGTGCTTCTAGCAACTATGACGCATACTCATTTTAGTTGATCGTTAGCAAGCACCTGCACGCCAAAGCAAAATGAAAAGTATCCTAACTGTATGGCTCTTAATTCTTACGTTCATAACCCATGGACAGACAGACGATCGAATTTCAAAATTCGAAAAGGCTTTGGGTGAAGAGGAGTCTAAAGCTTTAAATACAATCGTATTAGAGTTCGATAAATTTCTCCAGGAGGTCATGAATTATCAAGATGTAGTTGATTCAAGGCAGACATATGTAGAACTATTCGCATATGGAAAACCTTGGTTTGATTTCTCTGATGAGAGATTTATTAAATTATCTCGTCTCAATATGAAGAGTGGTCTGAAATCAGCACTTGGGCACTATCCGGATACGGTTTGGATTGCTGATGACTCGGTTTACTATATATATGACTATCATTTAAATCCTGATACTACCATATTCAGTTTTGCTTTCTATAAGAAGTCTGATCGTGACCTCCGAGACATACAACTTTCTAACTTAAGCCCCGAAGAACTTGAAACGCTCACTCAAAGATTTTACTCATATGGGAATTTCGATTTTACTGACAAGTATTTTCAAGCATTAAATCAGGTCAAGGATGATAGTGACTTTCTACTGGAATACTGCGAGGCATTACTTGAAGTTGGAGATGTTCCATTGAGCCTTTCATCCTATGGATTGCTGAACTCAAGTCCTGATTTTTCAGACTACTTTATTCAGAGAATAATAGTTGTTGAATACTTCATTCCAATGCTTCCCACTAGAATAAGTATGAATTAAAAGCTTGCTAACAAACGATGATGGCGCATGGCCTTACTCAGCATTTGTATCGTCCTGAAATGAGTTGACCTTTTTTAGTACAACTAACTAAGTGTCAATCATGAAAGAGTACAAACACCCTGGTAACGAAAAGAACTTCTATAAGGGCTTTACTTATGCATTTAAAAAGGAAGTAGTTGAGCAGGTGCTCAATGGACTAATGTCGCAGAAATATGCTGCTGAGAAATATGGTATCTCAAGAAATACAGTAGCTTCCTGGTGTAAACAGTTTAATCCCGACATGGGTAGTAAAAATCATCCTAAAGACAAGGAAATCAAGAAGCTCAAAGAAAAAGTTGAGGAGCTTGAAATGCTAAAAGATATCCAACAGCATATGCTAGCCGAACTGCAGAAACAAGTAGGACACGAGGAATTGGAAAAGTTCTTGCCCAAGCAGTTATTCAAAGAGATCCAAAAAAAGGTGCACAAAAACTCAAAATAAAGCACCGCTATCAACTGCTTGGGCTTTCAAAACAAGGCTATTACCAATACGTAAAAAGGTCGGCTCAAAACGACCATTTCGAACAGCAAATCTGCCTATTAGTCCGTGACATCAGAAGGGTAATGCCCAGGATTGGCACTAGAAAGCTACTAGTGATACTGAAGCCTCAACTAGAACTGCGGCATATCAAAATAGGGCGAGACAGACTATTCGGCATTCTTCGAAAACATTATCTACTGATCTCAAAACGAAGAAGATACCAAATCACAACTATGTCCAAACACCAGTTCTTCAAGTACACTAATCTGATCAAAGACATTAATATCTCAAAACCCGAACAGGTCTGGGTGGCCGACATCACCTATATCCGGACTTCTCAAGGGTTCAGGTACTTACACCTTGTCACTGATGCTTATTCAAAGCGGATCATGGGATATGAGCTCGCTGATAACATGAAAATAGAAACAGCCATGAAGGCTGCAAGAATGGCTATTAGAAGTAGAACCTACGACCATCCGCTCATTCATCACTCTGATAGAGGACTTCAATATTGCCACAATAGCTACACTCAACTGCTGACACAGCATAACATACAGATCAGTATGACAACCAAATACGACCCCTACGAAAACGCAATTGCTGAAAGAGTAAACGGAATCTTAAAGCAGGAATTTGATATAGGTGAAGGGTTCCTAAACCACCTCCAAGCTATTAAATGGATCAAAGAATCTGTGGAAGTGTATAACCAGAAAAGGCCTCATCTCAGTTGCGGTATGCTCACTCCTTCGGTCGCTCATAAGACTAAACAACCGCTGACCAAACTTTGGAAATAAACATGGAAAACTACAAATTACCTAAAGTCAATTTT
The DNA here is from genome assembly GCA_039944535.1 of Cyclobacteriaceae bacterium. GTDB lineage: Bacteria > Bacteroidota > Bacteroidia > Cytophagales > Cyclobacteriaceae > JAMZMI01. The sequence continues at coordinate 461,802 of JBDUYP010000001.1, read as the reverse complement.
AGTCAACCTATTTCAGGACAAGACACATCTGCCAAGTGCCTGCTAAACATCCCACTTATCTGCCGCCAGGAAACTGAGCTGCTTTCTACTGAGTGCAGCTCGCAGGATCCCGATAGCTATCGGGATTCATCTTTCTGAACGCAGTGCTCCCGATACCTATCGGGACTGGATACTTTGGATGCACCCCCTTGCCGGGCGCGGCAGACTTCACTATTTTAGTGCTGTCCACAAAGTGAGAGCACACGCCTCATACATGAACGTTACACACCATCTTCTTCAGATCGGAGAAACATAACGACAAAGTTTACTTTCAACGAAACTTTTCTTAGCTTAGCCGAGTTAACATAAATGTAAACTTGATGATTCAACGATTTGAGGTTGAACTCCTTGAACAGGCTTATGAATTCCTAAGAAAACTTGATCTCAAGCACCGGAAGAAGATTATTCAGAATATGGATCGGGCTAAATTTCATACCGATCCTAAACTGTTTAAGAAGCTTGACGGAGAGATTTGGGAATTCAGGACTTTATTTTCAGGCAAACAATATCGCTTGCTTGCCTTCTGGGATAAGACCAAACAAACTGAGACGCTGGTTTTTGCAACTCATGGATTCGTTAAGAAAACAAGCAAGGTTGACAAAAAGGAAATTGATAAAGCTGAACGAATTAGACAGCAATACTTTAAAAATAAGGAGTCATGAAACGATATACACTTGAACAAACAAAAGACGACTTGATTGGGAAAGTCGGAACTCCTGAACGCGAACAGTATGAGGTTGAACTCAAATTGGAACTGATTGGAGACATGATCCAACAAGCCAGGAAGCAGCGTAACCTAACACAGCAACAACTGGGTGAACTCATTGGAGTGAAGAAGGCACAGATTTCAAGACTTGAGAACAACACAGGGAACGTAACTATCGAAACGATTCTCAAAGTATTCAACGCTCTTGAAGCGAAGGTGAACTTCAACGTTAAGATGCTGAACAATAGAATAAACGTGGAGTAAACGGTGTGTAACAAACGTACCTGTTGCACAACTCTAACTTTGTGAAGAATTGGCCCTATTCACAAATTCACACCATGACTCAAGCGACCTGAGCCGCATTTTCTAAGATCAACAATTTAAAAAAGGAGATATATTGGGTTGTGCAACAAGCACAGTCGCTAGCAGTTATGCGCCAAACTGCCATTTTACAGACTGCAGTGCGACTATCACCATGAATCAGCCGCTGGGAAATTTCGGTGCTTGCTACTAAGCGCAGCTCGCAGGATCCCGATAGCTATCGGGACTTGATACTTTGGAAGCACCCCCTTGCCGGGCGCGGCAGACTTCACTATCTTGGAGTTATTAACCAAGTGTGAGCACACGCCTCATACATGGTCGTTAGATTTCATTTCTTTTATATCAACTTTCTCTGCTTCTCGTTAACTTTATGATATGAACGTCAAAGAACGAATCAAAGAACGACTGGACGATATCCATGATCCGAAACTTTTAGATGAACTTCTAAATGCGGTTAATCTAGAACACGAGATTGAACACATTGATAAACTCAGTGATCCGGAAAAGGCAGCTATTGATGAAGGGATTTCCGATGCTGAATCAGGAAACTTACACTCTAACTCGGAAGCCAGCCAACTAGTCAAAAAATGGCTAAAGAAATAAAGTGGACAACCAAATCCATTATTGATCGAGTCAATATCTATAAATATTGGTTAGAGCGCAATCAATCTAACTCTTACCCAGAAAAACTTGAGAAACTGTTTGAAAAATCAGCCGAGATAATTTCACAGTTTCCTTACATCGGAACTAGAACCAACTACCGAGATATCTATTCCAAAATTGTTCGCGATTATAAAATTTTTTATCGTGTTAACTCAGACGAAATTCAAATCTTGAGAGTTTGGGACACCAGACAGCACCCTGACAAAACAGAACTTTAAATACGAAATCTAACATACGTAGCTGTTGCACAACTCTAACTTTGTGAAGAATTGGCACTATTCACAAATTCACAACATGACTCAAGCGACCTGAGCCGCATTTTCTAAGGTCAGTATATCCAAAAAGGAGATATATTGGGTTGTGCAACAGGCACAGGCGATATAGCGCCCGGCCTTGCGTAGAATTCTGCCAAGTTTCAACTAAACTCCCCACTCATCTACCGCTAAGAACTGGAATGCTTTCTACTTTCTTCTGCTCGTAGGATCCCGATAGCTATCAGGACTTGATACTTTGAATGCACCGGCAGAAAAGCTACTTTTAATGCAATTAATTAAGATCGGGCCACAGCGCCATATCTGAGCGTTATAAACCACACTCTTCAAGACATAGATGAAGCCAACGGAAGAACATATCAAGGAAATTGCGGAGCTTTTGGACTGTGGCGAACTCTGTTTCTTTCACGAACCAACTGGAACGATTGAACATCATCCCGACCCTGATCATGAATATTTCGAACCAGAACCTTGGCAAGAGACAATGAACAAAATCAACGCTGATTTGTCAAACTACCTGAAATTTGAGAAGATGGATTCTCGCCAGGGATTCCGAGTTATGGAGGATTTTGCGAACTCCTTATCTGACGAGAACTTCCAAATCCGGCTGTTCGAACTCCTTTCCGAACGAAAACCTTTTAGCAAATTCAAGTGGGCCATTGATAATTCAAACTATCGCCAGAACTGGTTTGACTTCAAGGAAAAGGCTTACATCAACTGGGTACGTGAACAACTGCGCTAACGCATAATTCCCACAATAGCCTCCGGTTTTACACGCAAGACTAAATCACCTCTTCTACCTCAAGCATCTGCCGGATTTGTTTGTGCTTTTTCCAGAATTTGTCTTTGATCGCGTTGACTGTTGGCTCAAAGTCTGGATGTGATGACAGGTTCTGCAAGATGGGATCACTATCCAGAAACATGACTAGCCAGTACTGGTAGCCCTCCTCATGCGAAAAGGCCTTCAAGTGCTCTACTCCGCTATCTACATCACCAACGGTCGCATAATAAGCCGCATAGATCAAATCGTGGTAAATAGACGCTTCTTCTTCGGCGTATGCCAGATAGCTCGCTATATACTTCTCAGCCTCATCTTCACGGCCCAGCATCATTAGCACATGGGCAATCTTGATGTCTTCCCCTTCGTAAACCTTCAGGTTCCAGGCATTCTTCAGGTTGATAAACTTTTGATAGTAGTACCAGGCCTGCTCATAATCTTCGGTTGTGTAGCAAACTTTTGCTACCTCCTGTAGCACTTCCAGCCTGGTAGTATCCTTTTCGTAGATAGTGATCAAATCCTTTTTGGTACGTGTCAAATTGAAATTTTGAGCCAGTCGAAGATAGACGTACAGGTACTCCGAGTAAATATTAGCTGGGTTCAGTTCCAAAGACTTCTTCACATAGGTTTCTGCCTCCCTGATGAAACCCGTTTGCGCCAGCGCATTGCTCAGATGCAGGTAGGAGTAGCTGGCAGTCACCGAATCCTTCTGAGCCGCCACCAGTCGTATGGCCTGAAGGGCGTGAGGCAGATATTTTTCGGTGTTGGGTAAATGACTTGTATAAATGTTGGAAAGAAAGTTGTGTATCCATCCCAGATTTGGATAATAGTCCAGCACCTCTTCAAAGCTGATCACCGCACTGTCATATTGCTGCATCTGCATGTGATACACACCCTCAGCTATCAGGCTCTCGCCCAGATCAGGGTTCAGAAGCTTCGCTTTATCTGTATAATTTCTAATCTTCTCTGTATGCACCTTCTCCGTCTGATACAGATCCAGATAGTAATAACTGATTGCCACATATGCATAGGCCTGGGCAAATTGTCCGTCCTCTCTTATTGCATTTTTGAATTCCACTATTCCGGCCTCCAGGCCTTCTCCGGTTTCGTCATTTAGCAGAGCCAGCCCTCTGAGATAATAGTCATAGGCCACCAGATTATTCGTCGGCACCTCTTCTATCCGTTTATTTTCTTCCGGCGTGATGATGGCATCAATCTCAGCTGCAATGTTGCGAGCCACTTCTATTTGCAGTTGAAAAATATCATTCAGCTCTCTCCTGTATCTGCGCGACCATAGCTGTCTATCCGTTGGTCCTTCTATCAGCTGTACGGTAAGCAAAATCTGATCCCCCAACTTTTGGCCACTCCCCTGCACAAAATAGCTTACATCCAGTTCGTCAGACAGCTCAGGAATACTCCTCGATGCATCTCTGTATTTTTCCACCGTCGTTCGGCTGGTCACCCTGATTTCTTCCACCTTTTGGAAATTGTCAAGGATCGCATCCATGAGCCCATTCATCAGGTACACGTTGGTACTGTCGGCGCTATCATTTTTGAATGGCAAAACAGCCACAGACCTTGGCAAGTCAACCTTATCATCCGCTGAGTATTTGACAATCAGAAACAAAATGGTGCCCAAAATCAACACCCCTGCTACCAAAAAGCTGACGGTGCGGTACTTCCCGTTGTTTGTAGAACCTGTTTCACTCACATTGGCCTCATGCTGTTTGGCATGCTCACCGGGAGGGTACCCATATAGCTCCCTGAAGCACTTGGTGAAATACGACGTGCTGCTAAACCCAACTCTAAAGGCAATTTCGGAAACAGTCAGTGATCGCTTTTCGAGCAAGTCCTTGGCGCGATGCAACCGAACCTGCCGGATCAAAACGCTTACAGACAAGCCTGTCTCATTTTTGACTTTGCGGAGCAAGTTTGACCTGCTCATATTAATGCTCTCTGCCAGTTCGCTGACGCCAAAATTTTCATCGCCAAGGTGCTCATCGATCAGGGAAATGACCTCACTCATAAAGGGGCCAGGTGATGAAAGAAAGTCTAACATGATCCGAAGGTAGGTTAAGCTGAAGCCAAGCGCAAAAGTCAGCACTCCGGTTGTGCTGAATTGGGCTTTTGCATCATAATTTATACAAAATCCGCATAATTGACAGCCTCAGTCCATAGTTAGCAAACAAGTCGGCATAGTTCATTGGTCTGGCCTCCATGCACTCCTGACCTTTGTATCATCAAAAATTATTGTAAACCAAACACACATTACAAATGAAAATTTTAGGAATTGAATCAAGAAATTTATGGATCATCATTGGTCTGGCTGTCGGCTCCATACTCATCGCTTCATGCGGTGCAAAATCAGAGCAAAGCGCCAATCAGGAAGTAAAGGATGCTCCATCTGTCAACATCCACGAGGCGGCATTCTTTGGCAATGAAAAAGCCATCAAAGAACACATTGCATACAAAAGTGATCTGAATGAAAAAGATCCCTACGGCTCCACTCCGCTCCACATTGCCATCACTTTCGGGCGAACCGAAACGGCTCTGACGCTGATTGAAGGTGGGGCAGATCTGAGCGCTACCAGCTCCGACGGTTCCACGCCTTTGCATGCAGCAGCATTCTATTGCAGAACTGAAGTGGTAGGTGCGCTTCTAAACAAGAACGTAGACATGACCGTGCGAAATTCCTTTGGAGTGACAGCACTCGAATCGCTACAGGTCTCTTTTGCGGACATCAAGCCGGCATACGACCAGATAGGTAAAAGCCTGGGGCCACTGGGGTTGAAACTGGACTATGACCGTCTGGAAAAAACGCGACCGGTAATTGCAGAAATGATCCTTGCCAAAGTAAGCAACTAGTATCATGGCTGCACACAACAGAAGATACGATATAGATTGGTTGCGGGTCATAGCCATTGGCCTGCTGCTGATCTATCATGTGGCGATCGGCTTTCAGCCCTGGGGAGTTTTCATTGGGTTTATCCAAAGCAGCTCTCCGCTGGAATCAATATGGGTGCCTATGTCCATGCTCAATGTTTGGCGCATCCCATTGCTGTTTTTTGTCTCGGGAATGGGCGTTTATTTCGCCATTCATAATCGCAGCTGGAAACACCTTTTGATCGAAAGATCAAAAAGGATTTTGGTGCCTTTCTTGTTTGGCATGGTAGCCATCGTGCCCTTGCACATTTTGCTCTGGCAGTATTTTTACCAGCAGGACCTGACCTACAACGCTCACCCAGGTCACCTTTGGTTTTTGGGTAACATATGCGTGTATGTGGTGATTTTCACGCCACTCTTCTTTTACCTAAAAAAACATCAGGACAGGATTAAGCCAATGGTGGAGATGCTCTTCAAAACACCACTGGGGCTTTTGCTGCTCATGGTTCCTTTTGTAATTGAAGTGGAGCTCGTGGCACCAGAAAACTTTGAACTTTACGCTCAGACCATGCATGGATTCTGGATAGGCATGATTGCGTTTGTTACCGGCTTTTTCTGCGTTTATGCGGGTGAGGCTTTCTGGAAACTAACCTCCACCTGGAGATGGCCTTTGCTGATACTGGCCGCAATATTATACGCCAGCAGAATCGTCTTTTTTGAGTTGAAATCCCCCGACTATCTCATGGCGGTAGAGTCTTGTGTGTGGGTATTTACGGTTTTTGGCTTTGCCCGAAAACACTTGAACAGAAACAGCAAAACCCTCCAATATCTGAGCCAGGCCGCATATCCGGTTTATATCGTGCATATGATCTATATTTATCTGGGTTCGGTTCTGCTCTTCGAGTCTGCCTTGCCCGTTGGCGTACAGCTTATTGCGCTGACACTATTCACGTTTGCAGGATCCATGGGCACCTATGAATTGCTAATCAGGAGAATTCGCCTTTTGCGTCCGCTTTTTGGGTTGAAGAACGATCGTGTTCTTCAACCTCATTTTCCCAACTCGCCGGAGCTTAAAGAAACAAAGGTTCCTGAGATGCTAAGGGCCGGTCTATTCACTCCCGATCAGGAAAAAGCGCAAAACACGCTAGACAAAGATTAAACTACTCCGGGTAAAGTCCCATTCAATAAAGCAAACAACGTTATTGCCTGATTCAAATAAAACGGGTAGGTTTAGGGAAATAAATGGGTAACAGGCATTCGCTTAGCCACTTGCCAACGCTTATAAACGGGTATCTATTTGATTTTCATTAAGTTGAATAAAAAACAAACAACAAAACTATAAATGAATAACGCGCACAGTGCGCGTTAGCCAATTTTACCAGTCATGACCACAATGAGAAAAATAGCAGTTCTATCTATACTTACCCTATTGTTTGCCTGCAACCAACAGACAAAACCAGCTGAAACGACTGAACAATTGGGAGAAATTCCATCTGACACTCTTATCAACTCAGTTGTTGCTGACTCCACCCAACCTGAACAAGATATAATTTTAGCTAACGAACCAACACCAAAATTTCTTCCATTAGAGAACATTGATTTTGAATATTCTGATGAGGAATATGCAGCCGAACTATTTAACGATAAACTGGTGAACGAACTAAGAAGCCGGAACATCAAATTCAAATACAAAACAACGGATAACCTCTACGTGGAGAATCTAGTTGACACTATGTTCACTTTTATTCACAACGATGACAGCATAACAATTTACAAAACTGGTGACAAGGAAATTGTCTGTTTCGCATTGCTAAGAAGTGAAGAACTGGCAAAAGTAAGCCGAGTGAAAATCGGCATGTCGGAAGAACAATTTGGAAAAGTATTTGAACTTCCAGACTCAGTAGTTCAGAACAACAATACTTATCGAATAGCCGATATGATGTGGGCACAATTCATGGATTTTGACTTCCGAACTGGTCAACTAGAACAAATGAAATTTACAGGATATATCGAATAAACGACTGGTAACAGGCGATATAGCGAATGGCCATAATCGCTATTTTCAGACTGCAATGCTAGATTGACCACTCCATCCCGCCCCCTAATACTGCAGAGATTTTTGCTGGTTTTTGTGCTGGGTTGTTGGAGAGATTTTCAGAGTGTAAGCCATTTTCAGACTTTGTGAGTTATGGCGGGATTGCGTTACCTTAGTGCTTTTTAGAATCAGTGTGGCCACTCGCCATATCTGATCGTTAGCTGGAATTATTACTCCCCAAATCGGTATTATGAACAAATTGAATAGGCTCAGACTTGCAATCATTTTAATCTTCATTGTATGTTTATATCAGTCAACTCTTGGAAATACTTCTGCCGATTATAAACTCAAAACTCAAATTAGCAAAACTCAAATTTTTGAATGCGAATGTGTTATTCTGAAAGTCAAGTTAGAGATAAAGGATGGTATCAAATTCCCTCAAAATTACTCAAGCTTCGACAATAGCATATCTGACTTAAAGACTCAAATAAATTCCTTTGACGCGTGGTATTTTCACGAATATCCTGAAAACATCGGAACGGACTCTGTGGAAGTCAAAGGATACAAGTCGTGGGAATTATTTACCACAGCCATGTGTCCCATGCATAGTGGTGTATTTAAAATTCCCCCTCTAAAATTTTCGGTCAAAAGAAGGAAATTTATAGTTAGCGAATCAATTGAGATTAACGTTGAAAAACTACCCGTTGAAATAAATAGACAGGTTTACAAAAATGATCTATTTAGTCTCATAGGCTTTTTTGAAATTTTAAGAACCCATATCACAAATGACACGGTTTCGTTAAATGAAGGAGTTGATATTTCTTTTAGCATGAGGGGAAGAGGAATTGGTTATCCTATCGAAGTTCCTTTCATCGATTCTGATTCATTTCAAATAACGTCTTACAAAAGCTTGACTTCTAACCAGATAAGGGATGGGTATTTATTCTTTGAGAAAACTTTCAGTTTTACTCTTTCTTCGAATATTGCACAACAAATTGACCTTAGTAAACTCGTCTCTTGGTTCGGGTATAACGAAATAAAGAAGGAGATCATTGAAGGTCATTTAACTGGAATACTAACAATCCTAAACGAAAATGAAAACTCCATTCCAAAGCTTGAAAATTTTGGTGATTCAGTCGTTTGCCTAGACGTTTCAGAATCAATGCAACTTGAAGACTATTACCCAAATAGACTTGAATATGCCAAAAAATACTTGTCTGAAATCAAGAGAATAGATTGTTCAATACCCATATTTATGTTTAGTGACGGATCAATAAAGACTAATATTTGTGAGGATGGTTTCTATCAGCCTTTGCAATCGAAACGTCAACATTTTTCATTATCAAATGCAATACTTACCGCAGTAACATATCACAAAATCATTAATCCAAATTTGAAGCATATTCTCCTTATTTCCGATGGCGAGCCAAACTTATGGTCTGATCGAATATCAATCCAAAATGCCACGAGGCTATCTAAAAAGTACCACCTAAAAGTTCATACTGTAGGAATAGGTTCAACTGGCAAAGTAAAGTTTGGATACGATTTTTTTGATAATGAAAGGTTTGTTGAATCAAAATACGATGCTGAACTACTCAAGTTGATTTCTGCAGAAACAGATGGAAGTTACCAATACCTTCTTCCTAACTAGTGATGAAAAAATCCAGCTAACAAACGATATAACATATGCCTCTACTTAGTTATGCGCAAGTTTATACAAACCTATCATTAAACCGTAAATGATAAAAATTGAATATAGAAAAGCTGTAGAAAATGACATAGAATATCTTCTTTGGCTAAGAAAATCTACAATGCAAAATCACCTAGCTGACTCTGGAATCTCGCTGAGTCAAGAAGAACATCTTTTGAGAGTCAATTATCTCTTCGAACAAGCTAAAATTATAATCTTTAATGGACAAAATATTGGACTTTTAAAACTTGACGAAAAAGAAAACAGTTTAGAGATTGTTCAGATACAAATAGATCCAAATTATCAGAGAAAAGGGATTGGAAAAAAAATCATTAAATCGGTCATAGAAGACTTCAAAGGAAGTAAAGAGATATTTTTAAGTGTCTTAAAAGAAAACCCAGCTCAGCAATTATATCAGCGAATGGGATTTAAAGTAACTGGACACAATGATGATTCTTTTATCATGGTGTTTGACAATCAAACCTGCACATAACAACTGCTATAAAGCATTGTTCTCCATTCTCTTCTGGGCGTATATTTCCTCACGAACTTCCGAACTATTATGTAACGAATACGTTACATTTGTAATGTGAGGATATTGACATTACAACAGATTGTTTAGAATTTATTGACAGTCAAGATCAACGAGTTGTTGACAAATTCTTCCAGCTTATTGAAGTCATTGGAGAAGTCAGAGTGGTGAACACCAACTTCGTTAAGAAACTCCCATCGAGTAAGTTTTATGAACTTCAACGAATGTTCAAAAGCCGTTTGCTTGAACGGATTCCTTAAAAAGTCGAATAAGGATTATGTAAAGGCAATCAAAAGGGCTGAACGAATTCTTGAAGATTATTTGAATGAAAATGAATGATTATGAAAGCTAAAAGTGCAAAAGAACTATTGAACGAACGCTATGGTGAACGAGGAACTGAACAACGTGAACAGTTCAGGGAGGAAGCCTTTTCATTTTATTTCGGTCAGATCATTAAGAGCAGGAGAAAGGAACTGAAACTAAGTCAGAACGAACTAGCTGATCGGATTGGAAAACAAAGACCTTACATTTCTAGAATTGAGAATGGTGAAGACATTCGGATTTCTAACTTGGCACTTGTGGCCAACGCTCTGGATCTTTCAATCGAAGTAACGGCTAAATAAACGGAGTACAACAAACGTAGCTGTTGCATAACTCTAACTTTGTGAAGAATTGGCACTATTCACAAATTCACAACATGACTTAAGCGATCTGAGCCGCATTTTCTAAAATCAGTATATTCAAAAAGGAGATATATTGGGTTGTGCAACAGGCACAGACACTAAAATGAATAGCTAGGCGCTCCCATGCGAACTGGGCACTTTAATATGAGAATGCGAATAAGAAATCTCAGTACTTCTAGCAGTTGGAAGGCATACTCATTTTAGTTGATCGTAGTTTCCACCCTACTCTTAGCCCTATTTTATCTTTTAAGGGATTATTTTGTAGATATCTTTTCGGTGGGCAACTCTAGCGAACTGAACAACTCCACCTTCAAGGAAAACTCCAATTCTATAATTTCCTGATCGAATACGGAATGCATCGTCAAAACCAGTTAACTTCTTAACACCAGGTACCTCTTCAAAAGACTCAACTGACTTAACGAGCTCAATTATATCAGATATGGATTTAAGATCTTTTGGCTTTTTAACCTTATCGAGATCCTTGCTGAATCCCTACAGGAAGACAACCTCCATTAACCTTTAAGTTTAGACATAACCTCTTGCTCGGATACAACATCTGAACGGTCCACATCTTTCATGAGTAAAGACAACCCTAAGTCTTCTGTATCTTCATCCGAAAGCACTTTCGACTTAACACCCAACTTCTTGAGCAACTCAGAGATGAACTGTAACTCCTTCGAACTTTTTGGATTTATAACTATTGAACTCATATAACAAAGATAACGAATACGGAAACTAACAACCCTTCACATTCACCTCATTGCATTACTTCAAGATTAGGACATAGTTGCATTTTCTTAGCCTTGGTTCGTGTCCTCACGAACCGAGAGTGCCCCACACACATTACAAAGTGATACTAAACGACCAGGAGCACCTGACAAGTGAATTGTACTTTGACACCCCCTAAGCATAGTTTGATTGCCCTAATCCGCCCCGGCAAAGTCCAATTCAATAAAGCAAACAACGCCATTGCCTGATTCAAATAAAACGGGTAGGTTTAGGGAAACAAATGGGTAACAGGCATTCGCTTAGCCACTTGCCAACGCTTAAAAACGGGTATCTATTTGATTTTCATTAAGTTGAATAAAAAACAAACAACAAAACTATAAATGAATAACGCGCACAGTGCGCGTTAGCCAATTGTTGTGTGCAATCATAAGCAATGAAAAACTTCTTCAACAAAATACATTCAATAGACCAAGAAATTCTTGAGGAGTACCTTTCCCAGTGGATGGAATACAATGCTCCTAAAAAAACTATCATGACAGCTCCAGGAGAAACGGAGCGATACATGTATTTTGTGCTTGATGGAATTCAAAAATCGTATTACCTAAATGAGGATAAACAACATGTCATTGCATTTACCTATCCTCCATCCTTTAGTGGAATTCCGGAATCCTTTCTCACCCAAACTCCTTCCAAATATTTTTTAGAGACCATAACTGAAAGTTCATTTCTACGGATTTCTTTTGAGAAGCACCAACAACTGATGAAGGAACACCGGGAAATCGAAACCCTGTTTAGAAAAGCTACTGAACTCTTTTTAATTGGTATGGTGCAGCGCCACTATGAATTAATGGCATTTGATATCAATCAACGATTCAAATCCTTTGCTCAAAGAAGTCCGCATCTATTCAGTTTAGTTGCTCACAAAGACTTAGCTTCCTATCTGCGTATTGACTCCACAAACTTTAGCAAGCTGTTCAACACGATTAAGATTTAGAATCTTGGTTTATACCAAAAATAAAATGTAATGACTGTCTGACCTTTGTTTCAAATTAAAAAACAATGAAACAGATATTTAACATTTTAACCTTAATCATTATGAACTCAACAGCATTTTCCCAATCTTGGGTGGACACTACCCTTTATCCATTTGAAAACAAATTTCTGCGATTAGAAGCAGGAAATATGCATTATGTTGATGAAGGAAAGGGTGAAATCATTCTTTTTGTTCACGGCACTCCAACATGGTCATTCCTGTATAGGGATTTTGTAAAAGAACTTTCAAAAGAATATCGTTGTATTGCCATAGACCATTTAGGGTTTGGCTTGTCAGATAAACCAGATTCAATCCCTGGAACCCCTGAATGGCACTCGCAAAATCTTAGTGAATTTATAAGAAAATTAGACCTTCAGAACACCACTTTAGTCGTCCATGACTTTGGTGGGCCAATAGGATTGGCAGCAGGAATTGAAAATTCCGAAAGGATTAAAAAAGTTGTGCTATTTAACTCTTGGCTTTGGGCTACCGACCAAAAGAAAGAAGCTCAAAAAATTGACAAGACCATAAACAGTTGGTTAGGGAAATTTCTGTATCTCAACATGAATTTCTCTCCGAAAGTACTTTTGAAAAAAGGTTTTGCAAACAAGAAAAACCTATCGAAAGAGGTTCATCAGCAGTACATCAAACCATTTCCAGACAAAAGCTCAAGAATTCCTTTGCTCAATCTTGCTAAAGCATTGGTTGGTTCATCAGACTGGTATCAAAATCAATGGGAACAACTTGACGAATTATCAGATAAAGAATGGCTGATTCTATGGGGAACTGAAGACGAATTTATTACCATGGAGAACTTGCAGAAATGGCAAGAGAAGCTTTCAAACTCTAAAACGAAAGAATTTGATTGTGGTCATTTTGTTCAGGAAGAACATACAAATGAGTCAATTAAAGAAATAATTAACTTTATGAATGAATAAAGCCAGCACACAACAACGGGTATAGTGCATGCCCTGCGGGACACCCACCATACTCAAAACATTAGGAACAATAAAAAGAAAAGAATGAACACAAAAATATTAATGATTTAAAGCTGTATTTTTTTAGGTGCTCAGGGAATCATTCTCACCTTTATGCCTGATGAAATCATCTCAGGTTTGAGCATAATACCAGAGCCAATATCAATCTTGTTATTACAATTATTAGGTGCGCTTTATCTTGGATTCGCAATGCTGAATTGGATGGCAAAAGGTTCTCTAATTGGTGGCATTTACAATAGGCCTATCGCTATTGGGAATTTCATGCATTTTTTGGTTGGGGCATTGGCTTTGATTAAAACAATCACTAAAATTCATACGCATTCAGAAATAGTTATTTCGTTAACTATAGTCTATTCCGTTTTCGCAATACTATTTGGTTATGTCTTTAGAACTAACCCATCCAGTATCGAGAAGAAGAATTAAAAACTATTGCCAACACTTTATATAGCCCGAGAGTCCCCCACATACATTACAAAGTGATACTAAACGACCAGGAGCACCTGACAAGTGAATTGTACTTTGACACCCCCTAAGCATAGTTTGATTTCCCTAATCCGCCCCGGCAAAGTCCAATTCAATAAAGCAAACAACGCCATTGCCTGATTCAAATAAAACGGGTAGGTTTAGGGAAACAAATGGGTAACAGGCATTCGCTTAGCCGTTTGCCAACGCTTATAAACGGGTATCTATTTGATTTTCATTAAGTTGAATAAAAAACAAACAACAAAACTATAAATGAATAACGCGCACAGTGCGCGTTAGCCAATTGTTATGCAAAATCACTACAAAGCGAAAAATGAGATTTTTTAAAAGATTCAAAAGAAAGTGTCCTGATGGAACGATTCATTGGATCTATCGCAGTATCGATGATGCATTTCCATTAATTGTTGCAGACAAAGAAAATTCCTTAAACAGTAAAGTTAATGTTGACAGCATCGCTGCTGCAGAAATTGGATCGAAACACATTTCTAAAATAAAAGGATTGCTTTTTGGCTTAGATTCGGCAAATCAGAATATTATGATCGAGTTTAGAGCCGTTTACTCCGTTTATCAAGCTGAGCCTTGTGGTAACGCTAAATTCTTTAGTGATAAAATCTCAGAAATCATTGATGACCATAAATTGCTAAGACAGTTAAAAACTAAAATTGAAGGCCTTGTCAATATTTTGAATACTAACAATATATCTGAAGAAGGATTTCTCGCAGCATATGTTAATATCATTAACGATTACGGAAAATATTTACCTCAAGAAGCAGCTAAAGTTCAAATTGAATTAATGGCTCGTGAATCAAAAAAATGGCAGAATAAAAAGGAAGGAGGTACAGATGAAGACGGTTAGTTTCATAAGTGCAAAAGGTGGTTCTGGAAAGACAATTCTTACTGCTACGATTGCGGATTTTATAGGAAATCTTGGTAAACGGGTTTTATTAGTTGATGCTGATGGAAGCACTAACGGAATGACTCTATTCTACCTTAAAGAGATACTGAATCAAAGTAATGACAATGCGAATAAGTATGGAGTGTTACAAGATGGTTTTGCTGCGGACATTAAGAATTTCACGGAAATATCAAATGGAATCTATTTTCTTCCAGCGACCTATAGCTTTTCTAATACGGAAAATTATAGTTACGATTTATTCGAAAAACATATTTTTGATTTAGTCAATAATTATCGAAATCAGAAGGAACCTGAGTTTGACTTCATTTTAATTGACTGCCAAGCGGGTGCCGACAAGTTTTCAGAAATCGTAACTAAGAAAAATGTGACTGATGAAGTTGTGATTGTAAGTGAATTTGATCCAATATCAGCTGCTGGAATCGAACGGCTCAAGGGACTTTTTCATAAGAACCTAACATATGAACGGACATGGGTTCTATTAAACAAAGTACTTCCAGAATTAATTGTCTCATCTAGCGACTTCCTTGAAATCACCAAATACCTCCCTCCTGTGGCTTGGAGTTCGGAGGTTGTTAAAAAATACTCAAGAAAGGAAATTGCTACAGATTTTAAATATGGCAATGAGTATACTTTCAACATTGTGAAGATTCTTAACGCCCTTTTTTCAAAGGAATTGGGGTCCGAATTGAAGAAATGGCTAGACGAAAGAAATGAAATTTTGAGAAAACCAATAATGGAAGAAGTGTTTCAGTTAGAACAAGAATACAGGAAACTCGAACTAACAGAAAAATCAAGCTTAAAATCAACTCTCATGCCTACTATAATTTCTGCCTCCGCTATTGTAGGGGTTGTGAGTTCATTAATTAGTTTCTCCAGTAGTTTAGGTATTTCTGATTCGCTACAATCTATGCTTAAAAGTGAGATTCTGATTGGTATTATAGCAAGTCTCTTAGCTGCGTTCTCTCTCTCCGGTTTTAATTATTTTAGAAAGAGAGATTCAATAAGGTCAAAACATAAATTGGAAAAGGAATACCTAAAGAATCAAATGAAGGAACTAAGGGATTTGAGTAGGGCAAGCATTGATGTGATACTAAAATCCAATAGAAATTTGCATAACAAACACTAAAATGAATATACGAACTGAGCCATTTGATATGACACTGCGAAACAGCAACTTAAGTGCTTATAGCAACTGGGTCGCATACTCATTTTAGTTGAGCGTTAGGCATTATATCAGGAACTTCAAATAATTCAATGGATAGATTAATATACTCATTCATGCTTACTTGTCTTGTCTTCGTTCAATTGAATGCACAAGATTCATTATCTATAGCCACTCCCAGTGTTTTAAAAGAAATTGAAGAATTACAAAAAGAAACCGATGCACTAAAAATTGAGACTTACTCGCTTAAAACAAGAATTGAGGAGCTAAAAGAACGAAATAAAGATCAAAGCGAATATTACAAAACTTCCCAAAATAGTATGATCTGGGTTATGAGCTTAGTATTTATAATATTAAGCGGTGGTTTCTCATTATTCATTTGGTTTTTTAAAAAACCAGATGAAATATGGAATAAATTAAAAGAGACACAAACTAATGCTGAACAACTTCTTGAAAAACTTGATCAGCAGTACAAATACCAAGAATCCTTGTTTGTTTTGGGTCCTAAGGGACTTTACTCTTACAGCAATGAAGATTGGAATATCATTGAAATTTTTGCCTCAAAAGCCAACACTGTTAACTTGGTTGATAGATCTGCTCATGACTGGTTTTTCATTGGGCTATGGGATTACAAGAACAAGAATTTTGACAAATCCATTAAAGCTTTCAGAAAGGCTACAGAACTAGATGAACGATTTGAAATGGCTTTTAGAAACCTCGGAAATGCCTATGGGGAAATTGGTGAAAATGCAAAGTCAATTAAGTACTATGAGAAAGCAATTGAATTAAATCCAAAAAGTGATATTACTTACAATAATCTCGGGGTAACCTACTCTTCAATGGGTGAAATTGAAGAGGCCTCAAATTGCTTTCAAAAGTCTATTAAAATCAAACCCTCTGTTGGTTATACATACACTAACTTATTTGAACATAATCTTGTAAACGACCAAAAATTTGATGAACAAATAGAAAGGTCATTTTTAGCTGAATTCAACAATGATTTGGCAGTTTTTCCTATTTATCAGATGATAAAAGTTTATCAAAAAATAGCCAATGGTGAACAGTTCGATTTGTTAACCACTGAATGGCTACAATCATATGATTCAATTGGTAGTCAAGAGAACTATGAACCTATAAAAAACTGGATCTCTACCAAGCATGATCCAATTAAATCAGAATTAGAAAAAGCATTGGATTTCTTTAAACGATACGAAGAATAACTATGCCTAACAACCCTTCACATTCACCTCATTGAATTATTTCAAGATTAGGACATAGTTGCATGTTCTAAAACCCACTCGGTGGCAGCTGCGGATATGGGATCAGTGCCTCTATCAGCATCACCACTCCGCTTTTGCTCAGCAGTGTCAGCGTAATCAGAATGGCACTCACGATCAGCGCCACGCCCACATTGTTGTTGCGGATCTCTTCAAACTCATCTATCGGCGTGATCTTAGAATAGAGAAACGTGCTAATCAGTCCGATCAACACCGCCGCAATGAAGGCGATGGCTATGTAGATGGCGCCAGTGCCCATATATTTCACCACAAGCATCAAAGCCTCCTCACCCTGATCCAACAGGCGGAACGATGAAATCAGCGGCTGGATCACGCCGCTCACCATCAGCCCCACTGCGAGAATGATCGCCGCAGTGAAGATGCTGTAGGCCAGGTTAAACTCTTCTATTTTGTAATATTTCAATCCCACCAGCTGCATCACTTTGTAAGTGAGCGCCAGGATGAAGATCCCGATGGTGATGGCCGAAACGATCTCGATCAGGCCGAGCAGAGCGATGTTATAGTTCATTGACTAAAGCGATTTTCCAGTAGTTCACATTGTTGTAGTCGGGCGGCAGCATACCCACCGACCAGCCGGTGGCAGTTGTCTCCCAAAAGTAATATTTATCTCTTCTGTGCGTCAGAAATTTACCTGAAGATGGAATATTCAGCGCCAGCATGGCATGTGCATATTCGTTGCTGATCACGATCATGGGTTTGTAGCCCAGATACTCAAACATCGCAAAAAGCAACACCGCGCGCGTGTCGCAATCGCCGTGCAGCGTATGCAAAAACTCGTATGGCGACAAAATCCCAAACCGGATATTGCCCACGCATGGATGACTGGAGGTCTCCCGCGCGGTACACTCCTGACCGATCACGAAGCTGTACGGGATGTCCTGCACAAAGGACACTACAAGTTCCGCAAAATCATTATGACTCAACCCTGACTGGATAGAAACCTGCCGCAGTGAATCAGACACATACGCAATGTATGCGCTGTTTTGATCTACCAGCTGCCGATACAGCGAACCCCAAAACTGATTGTATGCACTGCCCCGGCCAGCAATTTTACCTCTTTCAGCAGCCAGCATTCTGCTCACGCGATCTTCAGATTCATAACTGGCACAAAACGACAATCGGGAGCTCGGCGTGACCCAGCAGCGTTCGTGCAACCGGTCTCGTCCGTCGAGATAGGTGGTCTGATCCTGAGAAGATCTCCCTCCGCCGGCCAGCTTTAGCAGGTTTACCAAAAACCCCAAAAGCACATAGACCAGAACGGCATACCCTACAAACCTGAAAAATTTTTTCACGTCGGAATTTATTGACTACCGTTGAATTAAACAATATGCCCCATGCTGTATGTGCTTGCTAACGAGTTAAGCATCTTCATATTAGAGGGGTTTCATTTTCGTCTGCGCTTATAAAGAAATCGTTATTTGCTGACCGTCTTTTGAGAAATCAAAAGACGCCTTTTCAAAATCCGGCGGCCCCATCACGCCCATGCAGTTGCAGCTAAACCCATATGGCTCCTTCGGTATGCCTATGAAGTTGGTGTCGAGCTCAGCGTCACCATCCAAATCCTGGTAAATCGCCACGGCATATCGGCCAAAATTCAGCTCCAGCTCAACAACCTGCTCCGCCTCCAGCCCCACCTTTGCCTTATACGACAGCACAAAATCCTCCTCCAAAAACTCCTGATGCTGCCCATACACAGCCACCATGATATGACCCTCAGCCTGCTCGATTCCCGTCACCTCTACACTCAGCGTTCCCTGTGCCGCAGCAGCACCCACCGCCAGCAGCGCCAGCATACATATCATCGCTTTTTTCATCATTGCCTACTTATTCTTTGGCTAAAACTAAGTTGTTTTTTCTTTAGGAGAGAACCGGCCACCTCCGCATTCTACCATATCCGCGCTCTCCGCTGCGGCCAGCGCCCTACCCACGATCCCGTCTGGTTTGTCAGGGCATTTTCCCCGAGCACCAAATGTCTTCGCCTTGTCACTTCAGCACAAACCGCTCTGCAATTCACAACACTTCCACTTTCATTAAGTTTATATCACCAAAACAGAAACTATGCGACATACTATAGCTATCATACTTCTCGGTCTCATGTTTACGCAGTGTGCCAGCGGCCAAAAAGACAAAAGCGCTGAGGCCACCACCAAACCAAATAAAGCGGAGCTTCAAGAGCTGGAAACAGCCTACTTTGCCAGTGGGTGCTTTTGGTGCGTGGAGGCCATCTACGAAAGCGTCACGGGCGTGGAGGAAGCCGTTTCAGGATACTCCGGAGGCAAAGAGAAAAACCCAACATACAGACAAGTAGCTGGTGGACAGACTGGCCATGCCGAAGCGGTAAAAGTCTATTACGATCCTGAAGTGGTAAGTTTCAAAACCCTCGTAAAAATATACTATGGTTCACAAAACCCAACCACCGTCAACGGGCAAGCCCCCGATTTTGGCTTGCAGTACCGTTCCATCATTTTCTATGAAAATGAACAAGAGAAAATGATAGCAGAGGCTTATCGGGATTCACTAGACGCCTCCGGTACATACTCAGACCCTATCGCGACAGAGATTGTCCCCTTCGAGAAGTTTTGGGAAGCAGAAGCGTACCACCAGGACTATGAAAAGCGCAACCCCTATCAGCCATACGTTCGCAGCGTTTCTGTACCGAGGCTAAAGAGATTCCAAGCGAGGTTTCCTGAGCTGATCAAAGAGGAATAGCCATAACTCACTCCAAGGCATTGGTAATTTATGCTAAATTTATGGGTGAGCGATCAGGCGTGTTGGACTACACCGAACTACGCAAATCTTAAAAATGAGCAAAGCATTATCCATCCTTATTTTTGTTGCACTTTTCACTTCATGTGAGAAAAATGACCTCTCCATCGAGCCTCCTAACAACGATAATTTTGTGTCTGCTGTAGATATATCCGCCTATCCTCATATATCAAGTGCCAACCCTACCTTCCATGACTCTGAGGGGCAAAAGGCAGAATTTCTCGATATTCTCAAAGCAAATGGCGTGAATACTATCCGATTAAAACTTTGGGTAAATCCAGCTGATGAGCATTCTGGTTATGATGAGGTAAAGACCTTTTCGGAGACCTTGAAATCAAGAGGCTTTAAAACATGGCTCACACTTCACTATTCGGACACATGGGCCGATCCAGGCCATCAGGAAACGCCGGTTCTATGGCAAGGAATGAGCATAAGTGAATTGAAAGAGGAGGTTTATGGCTATACCGAAAAGGTAGTGAGCGAGATGAATCCGGACTACATTCAGATCGGCAATGAAATCAACTCCGGCTTCCTTCACCCTACGGGGAATATTTCCAGCAACAAGGAAAACTTCAAGGCACTGATAAGTGCGGGAATAGCGGCCACAAGAGCCAATTCCTCAGGCGCAAAAATCATCATTCATTTTGCCGGCATAGATGGGTCTATCTGGTTCTACAATCAACTGAGTTCCCTCGATTATGACATTATCGGATTGTCCTACTACCCCATATGGCATGGCAAGTCTTTGATCAACCTTCAAAATACCATGAACACGCTGAGCGAAAGCCATGAAAAGGAAATCATTATTGCTGAGACAGCTTATCCGTTTACGCTCAGTTGGAATGACTGGACCAACAACATTGTGGGTATCAACGAACAATTGATATCAGATTACCCCGCTTCGCCGGAAGGCCAAAGCAAATTCATAGCAGATATCAGAGATCTAACGATCGATTTAGAAAATGGCTTAGGTTTTTGCTATTGGGGTGCTGAATTGATCGCCTGGAGAGGAGATCAAGCATCCGACGGTTCTGTCTGGGAGAATCAAGCACTGTTCGATTTTAACAACAAAGCCCTTCCAGTGCTTAAAGAGTTCAAGTCTAAATAGGATTTTTGCTATCAAAAAAGTTTAATTTGGTTGGAGATAATCCAACAGATGCTTTCAGGTTATGGTTTATACAGTGATAAATCATACCAGTTTCATTACAAACCTCTAATGATGAATAGTCTCAAATACGCCCTTGCCTATCTGGTACCCGTTGTTGTTGCAGCTTCTATTCATTACGCAGGTATATTCTCTTATTTCGCTCTGGTATTCCTCTTTGGATGTTTGCCGCTCATCGAGCTATTTACCAAAGGCTCTACTCAAAACCTGAGCGAAGTAGAAGAAGAACTGGTGAAAAAAGACAAAGCTTATGACCTGCTGATTTACGGGCTCGTCCCCATTCAATATGCCCTATTGATCTATTTTCTGATTCAGGTATCCGATGCGCACTTACCTCAGTATGTGCGCATTGGCATGATCATCGCCTTTGGTTTGTCATGCGGCATTTTGGGGATTAATGCCGCGCACGAGCTGGGACACAGAAAAACATGGTATGAGCAACTGATGAGTAAAATGCTCCTGCTCACCAGTCTGTATATGCACTTCTTTATTGAGCACAATCGTGGGCACCACAAAAACGTCTCCACCGATCATGATCCGGCTTCCAGTCGCTATGGAGAAATGGTTTACGCCTTTTATTTCCGCTCCATCATAGGCAGTTGGCTTTCGGCCTGGCACCTGGAATCAGAAAAACTAAAACGCAAAAAGCAGCACTTTTTTAGCTTCCACAATGAGATGTTGGTCTTCCAGTTCATCCAAATTGTGCTGTTGGCGGGCATTGGCTATGTATTTGGCATTGTAGCCTTACTCAGCTTCATGGCCAGCGCATTGCTAGGCATTTTGTTGCTGGAAACAGTCAACTATATCGAGCATTACGGATTGCGCCGGCAGAAGAAAGGAGACGTTTACGAACGCACATCTCCGGTACATTCGTGGAATTCAAACCATCCCCTGGGTAGGCTTATGTTATTCGAGCTTTCCCGGCACTCCGATCATCATTATATCGCCAGCAGAAAATACCAGTCCCTGCGGCACTTCGAAGAGAGCCCGCAGATGCCTACCGGATATCCGGGCATGATGCTGCTATCGCTGCTGCCGCCGCTTTGGTTTCGTGTGATGCACCGCCGAATCCAGATGTATAAGGATACACTGCCCCTGGGCAGGGAGCTGGCCTGATCAAATCAGTTGTGATTTTGTAGCTTAGTAGCAGTTATTAATCAAACCCATGCGGCAACTTTTTTATATTTTTCTCTTCGTCTCTATGGTGGTGGGCATCTACCGAACAGTAAGATATTTCGTTGATGATGACTACAATGAAGAAACGACTATCAGATCCGAAGAAGCATTCTCAAACACCACTTCAACTTTTTCTACCATCTTCCAGTACTCTCTTTACGGCCTGGCGGCTGCAGGTAGTCTTGCTATTCTGATGGCGCTGATCTTTACCAGATGGCGACCTATCAGGGTGTTTATTTCCTACAATTTTGAAAACGAGGACTTTGCCAAAGAAATACAGGAAGCCATTGACGGATTTCCCATAAAAGCCTATTACCTGCCCTACTCCGATATGGAGCACAATGAAGTGATCCAGAAAATCAGTAAAATGATGAAAAAGTCGGATGCCGTGGTGACCATCCCGGGCAATAGGAGTGAATCTAACTTCACCGATGCGGAAATCATGACAGCCTCCACGCTGGGCAAACCAATTGTCATACTCATGCTGGACGAGGAGCAGCGCCTGCCCAACACGGCTTATACAGGATATCCCCATCTGCGCTATTCCATGGATCTCATCAACAAAATAAATAACCCGCTCAGGTATTTCCTCACGGTGACTTTCAGGCATTTCAAGTCCATTTGGGCGATAATGCGCAGAGGCTTTTTGATGCTACGAAATGTGCTGATAGGGTGTGCGGTGATTGCGTTTCTCCTGTCCATATTGATGAGCGTGCTGAAGGTTTTCAACCCGCTGCTGCCTATCATGATTATGCCCTACGTGCTGGGCATCATATTGGCCATAGCTCTCATTGGAGTATTCGTATTTCTTATCCAAATGATCATTGAGCAATACCGGCTGGCGCGGATAGCCAGGCAAAATCAAATCAGTGGAGACCTCACTTACGATCAACTTCATGCCATCTTCAAAAACGATCAGGTCGGGGGAAGTCTGGTTTTGAACAGTCTGGTGAAAGGATACCTCCAGCGAAGGGATAGTTGATCAAAGCATATAATAAATTAGCGCTATGTATGACCTGCCGTACCACAAAGAAAATAACGCTGAGATCATAAAAGATTTCATCGCCAAACACCCGTTTGCATTTTTGTCTGGTGTGAATGATACAAACCAGCCCGTAGCAACGCAAGTACCTCTATTTTTTGAAGAAAGAGGGGCCAAGACCTATCTCAGTGGACACATCATGAGAAATACGGATCATCACAAGGCTTTCATGCAAAACGATCAGGTGCTGGCTGTCTTTTCAGGAAATCACACCTACGTGAGCGGCACATGGTATAGCAACCCTCATACTCCCTCTACATGGAATTATATGAGTGTGCATGCCAGAGGTAGCATCCATTTTTTAGGCGGTGCGGCACTCCAAAACATGCTCAGGAAGATCTCCCTGCACTTTGAAAACAATAACCCCGATTCCCCAACAGCATACGACAATCTCGACCCTGAAAAGATGGAGAGCATTATGAAGGCGATAGTGGCATTCGAGATTGAGGTGACCGCACTTGACAATGTTTTCAAACTCAGTCAGGATAGAGACGAGCAGAGCTATCATAACATTATTAAAAAGCTACGAGAACGAGGAGATGCGGATAGTGATGCGATTGCCGATGAGATGGAGCAGAGGGCAGATCTGCTTTTTCCTAAAAATTAGCTAAGCCTCAATCCAATATCATTTAGATGGGCTTACCTCGTCTAAGAGCAATAGACCGTCAAAGCATTTTGATAGAGTCAGGCTATTTGATCCAGAAAGATCGACAAAAGTATCATTCACGATAATGGTTTCCCATAACCAACCTGAGCCTTTGGTCCGGTTCTTAGGAATATCCAGAAAAGATAGTCTCGACCTATCTGCAGCTACAATATGCTTTATATCAAGTTTTGTGCTATCAGGAGCCATTAAAGCCTGTTCCTCCCCTGAGTTATCTGAATACGACCCTTTACCGGCAAATACGCCAAGTACATACATCTGATCACCAAACTCTTCAGCGAGGAATTCACCCATCACTTCTTCCTTTTCGTTGTATCGCGAAATGTGAAAATTGTGAGCAATTATGATAGCTTTCCTGTTTGGTTCGAAGACCTCACTTAAGAGCCACCTAATATTTTCCGCCATTGCCTGATCACGTGCTTTCCATCGTTCATTCCAATCTTTTGTCCTGACAAAATCCAACATATAGCTCAGAAAGGTGATCCGATTTTCAAGCGTCTTGTAAACCAAATCCTTTCCACCATCATATTTAGTTTTCAAGAGGTCATATGTCTGTATCAATTCACTGGCCTCCTGCTCTATGGAGCTATAGTCTGAGCGATAATTAGCCAACTCCGGTTTAAGTGCCAAAAACTGCTTTTCTGCTTCGACGAATTGTAATCCCAGCTCGCGCTGAAAAAAATCGGTGAACACACTACCCGTGCGCTGCACGTCAAACCCCGCTATCTCCATTTGATTTTGTGCTGCGAAACTCAAAAGATCTTCAAATTCTTTCGTTCGCCAACCTCCAAAGAACCCCCGGGTCAGGCCTTCACCTTCATCATCTCGCATTTGAAGATTAACAACCCCCACTTCGCCTAACCCAGACTCAAACAGAATCAGATCAAAGTCGAGCTGGTGGTGCAATGCTTTTATAAGCTCATTACGAGAGAGAAAAACTTCCTTACTGCCATGATTAAACTCACCCAGCAATACCAATCGTGAGTCCTTGACCTCATTTACAATCGCAGACCAATCCGCTTGCGTGTATCGGTTTTCATTATTTATTGAGACTGCATTTTTTTGGATAAACTCTAGTTGATCAGATGACAACTGCTGTGCAGACGACAGTATCGAGAGGATAAGAAAGACCAATAGAAAATTTACCTGCTTTGTCATAACACCTTAAATATCATAATTCTTTTTGAACTGGCTTAAATCAAGTCAATATCATGTATTTGTACTCAAGTGAGATGAAAAAAGAGTCGGGATTGGTTTTGCATGAAAATAATACTCCCAACAGCTCCAAAAGCTCCTTTTTTCTAAGAATTGCATAAGAATTGTTATCATTATTTTGAGAAACCAAATAGTTGCATATATTTGCAACCAATCAGTTGCTGATTTATATTAAAGCTAATGAGAAGAGACGTATTTCAAGCCATAGCAGATCCTACACGACGAGCCATCATTGCACTTATCGCCATTCATGCCATGACACCCAATGCGCTGGCAAATCACTTTGATGTCAGTCGGCAGGCCGTATCAAAACACCTCCGCATCCTCACTGAATGTGAGCTGGTTAAGCAAGACCAACAGGGTAGAGAGATCTTCTATCAATTAGAACTTGAGAAAATGAAAGAAATAGACAAGTGGTTGGAACAATTCCGTAAAATATGGGAATCGCGCTTTAATCAACTGGATAATGTATTAGCAAACCTTAAAAATCAAAAGAAATGAAAAGCGAACTTCAATTTGACTTTATAGCAGACAAAGAAAACCATTCAATCACGATAAAACGCGAGTTTGCTGCCGGAAAAAAACTCGTATGGCAAGCTTACACGGATAGTGAAATACTGGATCAGTGGTGGGCGCCAAAACCATGGACAGCCAAAACCAAATCTATGGACTTTAGGGAAGGTGGTCACTGGCTCTATGCCATGGTGAGTCCGGAAGGCGATGAGCACCTAGGCAGATTAGACTATAAGAAAATTGTGCCAAAAGATAGCTACGTTGGCCTGGATGCATTTTGTCACCCAGACGGAACAATAAACACCGCCATGCCGCGTGCCAACTGGAAAGCCAACTTTGATGAAATGGGAGACCATACCCTGGTAACAAATATCATAAAATACGATTCTTTGGATCAACTAGAAATGATCATTAAAATGGGAATGAAAGAAGGTATTACCATCGCCATGGAATCGCTAGATGAGCTATTATCAACCCTAAGTAAATAACATATGACCGCAATAAAAATCACCGTAACGGCAACCATAGCTGCTGATAAAAACAAAGCCTGGGAATATTACACTCAGCCCGAGCACATCACTCAATGGAATTTTGCTGATCCGTCGTGGTGCTGCCCGTCTGCTTCGAACGACCTGAGAGTAGGTGGAAAATACGTCGCGCGCATGGAAGCAAAAGACGGAAGTTTTGGGTTTGACTTCACTTCCACATACGACGAGGTAGAAGAGTTCAAAAAACTAACCTACACCATCGAAGATGGTCGTAAAGTTTGGGTGACTTTTGGAGAGTCAGAGGGCAAAACCACGGTCACCACGATTTTCGAAGCTGAATCTCAAAATTCTGTGGAAGTGCAGCAAGGCGGCTGGCAAGCCATACTAGATAATTTCAAGAAATACGCGGAAGCGAATTGATCAGACATAGGGAGATAAAACGCTTTACTGAATTTATACAGCAAAGATTTCTTACTGCTCGCCCCTCTTGTACTTCTTCAGCTCTGCCGACGGTGCTATTACCGATGGATTGGTCCACATGGCGGGATCGTACACGGCTTCTTTTTTAAAGCGGGTTACCAGAGGCTGCCGAAATTTTTCAAATTCCTCCTCATCCAGCTCCTCCCTACCCAGCACCAGCAACTCCAGGTAAACGTCAATGTCAAAATCCATATCTACGGTCATTTTCGCTTCGTTCAGCTCCTTATCTATGAAGAATCGTTTCTGCTTCTTCATGATAGAGAAATCCCGATCCACAGAGGCGGTTTCCCTTTGGTTGGCGTAGATGTATTTTACAAAATATCCACCATCTCCTTTCTCATAATTGACCCGTGCTCCACGGTATATTGTAGAATGTCCTATGCCCAGTAAGTTGAAATTCTCGGTGGTTTTGCCCTTGGCAAAGGCATAGTCGAGCTGGAGAATGGCATAACTATCTGTGGTGACAAACATGCGGCCTTCAAACAAGCCACCACGCTTCGGGGTGAAGCTGATCTCATGCACCAGCTCGTCGTTGTAAACGGTGACATCATGGAGCTTAAAATTGTACTTGCTCGTTTTGTTCAAAAACTCCAGATTATCACTTTTTATATCGGCCCATCTGTTTTGGATCCTATCCACGCTGGACACCAAATGATCTGTATCGATCACATAATTCACGGTATCAAGCTTTTGTGCCAACCGAACAGAATCCACTTCTCCATCCTCTTCATCACCACCGTCATCCATTTTTCCCCCGATTATGCCCGTCCGGAATTTGTAATAAATATCCTTATCCTGCTGACTTGCCTCTATCTCCTCGAAAAACTCACCAAATTTTGACTCCATTTCTTTCTCGAAATCGCCCATCGAACTTTCCTGCAAAGAGATGGCTTCAATCGGCTCCACCTTGCTATCCCCATCGTAAGTATAAAAATCAATCAACGCATCGTGATACTCCACAAAGGCATCCGGCATATTCTTGAAAAGCCCGTTGAGTTCTTCTTTGTCCAGGCCATCAAAATCTGATGCCTTCAGGCGAATCTTATTTGATTTTGGCCAAAGTGCATTTTCATATTTATGGTAAAACACACGCTGCTTTTGATTGGGCTGAGGATGATTGGTTTCATGGTTTTCAACCACTTTTTTAATGATGTCATCTACATTCAATTCCTTAGCATATACCGCCACGGCATTGAGGCTGAGTGTGGCTGGCTTCATATATACGGCATCTGTCTGCAGCAGGTCGGTCACACTGATCTTTTGCGATTCGTACCCTACATAGCTGAAAACGATAAAATCACCCTCCTCAACAGCACTAAGATCGAGCACAAACTGCCCGTCCACGTTGGCTACTGTGCCATTGTATGTCCCCGCTATTACTATATTGGTAAAGGGCAGGGGTGCTTTGGTGTCGGCATCATAGACCGTACCGCTCAATGACTCATCCACGGCGAAAGCCCCGAAAAGAAGCAGGAGAAAAAGTGAACTCAGCAGGTATTTCATGTTTCGGTTGATAATTTTCTGATGTTGAAATTAAATAGTAATCGTTATTCAGGGTATTAGGTTGCCTAATCAGGCAATGATTCGCATCGAAACCCCAGCTCATTGACGAAGCGAATCACATCGTCCTCTTGCAAGTCGTGCGATGCTTTCACACGCAATACATTGTCGCAATCTTCCGTATCGACAGACCAGGTAGTGATCACGGGGTACTTTCGTACCTCACGCCTGATCACCGCCACTCTGTCTTCTGACTCTATATTTGTTTTGAATACAAAAAACTCCATAATCAAATCATTTGGTCAGGCACCCAGATGCATAAATGCTTCATATACAAGGAACGCAGGCCACACCAGCGCTTTCAGGAATCCCAGCACGCCCATCCAAAATCCACTAGCCGTGGAAATGTAATAAACAGCCGCGCCAATCAAGCCCATGATGTAGATGCAGCTTGGTGATGAAGAGTTGCTTCCGCAATTGTTAAATTCATTTTTCATGATTTCTAAGGTTTTTTTATCTCTACTTTTCCCGTCTTAAACTTGTAAATACATGTCAGATTGAGCCTGTCAAAATCCTTTAAAATAGATGCTTCGACGAGTTCAGCATGACATAAATATGTCCAGGCTTGAAAAAGTAGAATTAGTCAATAAATTCGATTACATGCGCGCTAACTGTCACCGTACGTTTGATGAAGAATGGAGGCACACCCCCAAAGTGCTCTTCGTGGATCACGTTAGCAATGGCCTGCGGGCCTTTTAGGTTAGCAGTGGTGATCATGTCGGTATAGGCATTTTCATAGAGGCGCTTCTTCTTGAGTCCACCTACGAACAAAATATAGCTCGCCTCCGATGTGCCTTTGACCTTGCCCACCACATTGAAGTTGTCACTGGCGAGTGTCACCTGCGTGGCATTTTGGTTGTGGTTATACACGTAAGCACCACTCACTCCACATGAGCTCAGACCCGCGGCAATTGCCACGATCACTAAAATTGAAATTGTTTTTCTCATAATCGTTTTTCTGTTTTTGATTTTAAAATTGAATTAGAAATAAACCCTGTACATCAGGTTAGGGAAGAAGCCAAACTGCCTTAGATAACCGACAGAATTGGGCTCACTTTCGTCGTAGTATTCACCCAGCTTGCCCTTGGTATTTGTGAGGTTATCCAGGTTGAGAAACAGCTCATGGGTGGCTTTTGGCTTATCCCATTTGTAGTTTATTGATACTATGACCGAGTGCACATCTTCTATGCTATGTTCATACGCTTTTGAGTAATCCCAATATTGATTGTTATCTGCATCCACAGTCAAGCTTCCGCTTTCATCCCGCAAAAGCGGAATAATTTTTCGCCCACCACCAAAAAATATTTTGGCATTGAATCCGAGTGTCTGATTGTTGTTTCGGCCCAGATGCAGCACCTCCTTACCAAAAATGACGTTGGCCAGGTAGTTTCCATTGTACTGCGTATTGCGCTCCACGCCTTCCAGGGCCTTGTACTTTGATTGGTACAGGGAGCCATTCACCATGAAGTAATAATTGTTGAGAAATGGGCGCTCCACCGTCACTTCTACTCCATAGTTTTTGCCTGTTCCTTTGTTTACCAGATCTATGTACCGAAACTCCAAACCTTCATTGATTGTGGCATAGTAGCTCGTGTCATTGTTTTCTACAGGCAGATCATATAAATCCTGATAATAGAGCTCCACCGTAGCGGTCACATTTTTAGCAACCTGTTGCTTAAACCCGAGCACATAATGATTTGCCTTGAGCAAACCGAGATTTCTATTCGGCTCTATGAGGTTGCCATCTACATCTACTTTGGCGAAGTAGTTATGCACACTCTCCATGGTGCTATGTTTGCCATATCCGGCATGGATTGAGCTCTTATCACTCATCTGCCAATTCACCGCTACGCGCGGCTCCAGCGTGCTTTTGCTGTTATAAAGCACATTCATGTTATGCACACCGGACACCACCGTCAAATCCTCCGTCAACCTGTACTTCCAGCTGACAAAATTCCGAAGTGTGCTGATGTTTTCGTCAAAATCAACAAGCGTTTGCCTATCAGCAGGCGTTTCATCAAATCGGCTTTGCTCATAGTCATACCCAAACATGGCAAACTTGGATCCCACCTGAATCTTGCTCTTTGGCCCAAACTTATGATGATAGGTTGTTGCTGCCCGATAAGTGGTTTTCATCAGACGTCCGTTGAAATTCAAGTCATTGCTGACAGTTGAGTCTCTCAGGTACTGACCATTTTCGTCATAGATTTTTTGCTGTTGCAACTCAAAAACCTGATCCTCGATACCGTCCATCGAATAGGCGATCGTCGAGTTGATAAAACTGTTTTTGTTTATGGTAAAGGTATGGTTTAGGCCTACGTTTACCAGAAATGATTTTTTGTCAAAATCTTCTCTGACTTCATCTGCCATGGCCCGATCTCCGGGGGTATTCCACAGTGCGGGAGTCACGTCTTTAAACAGCACACTGCTGTAGCCTCCAAGCCCAAAAAGTGAGAAATAGCCGGCTCGTTTGGTTGGAAAAGTGGCCTTAAAGGCCGCATCCTGAAATTTAGGCACCCCATTTACTTCATCGGGCAGCAGCCCCAAATCCTGAATCATACTGGCGGTAGAAAACCTGTAGTTGACCAGATATGATCCGTCGTACCCTTTCTTGAACGGCCCCTCCATGGTCAGATCCGTTCCCAAAAGACCAAAGCCAAAAACAGACTCGGTTTGTTCATTGTTGCCCGCACGCAGCTTCACATCATATACACCCGAAAGCACATCGCCATACTCCGGAGAAAAAGCACCCGTATAAAAGTCAGAGGTGGACAACAGGTTATTGTTCAATGAGCTGATAGAACCACCTACTGAGCTCTGATCTCCAAAGTGATTTGGGTTGGTGATCTCCACTCCCTCCAACCTCCATTGCACATATTTTGGGGAGTTTCCACGGACAATCACGTCATTGCTACCGTCTTGAGTAGCCGCAACGCCTGCATAGTTAGAAACGATCCTGGAGGGGTCATTGAAGCTCCCTGCTATTCTGGTAATTATCTCTGATGAAATAGACCTGGAACTTACCATGGCCATTTCGTTCATAGCCTCTCCGTTGGCGACTCCAGCTGTTATCACGATCTCCTCCATTTTGGTGGCAGACTCCTGTAATTCAAGATCCAACACAACCTCTTTACCTGATGTTACCACAATTGAAGAAATGGTTTTTGCCTCATAGCCGATATAAGATATGAGCAGTGAAATTCTGCCGATCGGAATATTTTCCAAACGAAAATCTCCGTCAACATCCGTTATTGTCCCTTTGACTGGGTCAAAACCCGTCACGATCACTGTGGCACCTATCAAAGGTGCGCGACTATCGACATCCTTGATACTTCCGCGAACAGTCTGAGTTAAATTTTGACATATAACTGATATTGAAAATAGCAATGCTATCCCTGTTAAAAATGCGCTTTTCATTTTTTAAGAAATTAAGAGTGTAGTTTTTCTGGTCG
Organism: Cyclobacteriaceae bacterium; assembly: GCA_039944535.1. Taxonomy (GTDB): domain Bacteria; phylum Bacteroidota; class Bacteroidia; order Cytophagales; family Cyclobacteriaceae; genus JAMZMI01. The sequence continues at coordinate 430,060 of JBDUYP010000001.1, read as the reverse complement.
CCTGATCAGTTGACCAGGACGTGTTCTAAATTCAAGTTGTAATAGTAACTATCTCATGTTATGATTTAATTCGGATTGGTTCTGACCTCCATCCGTGCACGACCCGATGTGCTGACAGGCATTTTCAAAATGGAGTTATCGGAGCTGATAAAAAACACACTATCTGAAATGCTGACATTCAATGAATCCTGAGTGAAGTCGATCAACTCCACCACAGCATTGCCTTTGGCCTCAATCGATTGAAGCCTGGGCACTGTCACTCTGGCCACCCGGAGTTGAGCTGTGGAATCTCCGGCAAAATGCACAGTACCGTCAACGTTTTGCAGTTGAGCATTCAGACTATCAGGATTGATAACCTCCAGTTTATGGTCTCGCCCCTGAGAGATTTTCACATCCCAATTGGCGGAGATTTTGAGCTTATCAAAAAACTCTGTCGGTATGGCTATATACCGATGAGCAGCGCCATAGTTATCAACCACGGCTTGCAGGTCTTCTTTAATAATGAACACACTGGTGATCAGGAAGGCGATCAAAACGCCAGCTACCGTGATCAATATTTTTTTGCTTGCTTGCATTGCTTTAAAATTTTCGAGATCCTAAGATCCTTTTTTTTCATTTTCCTTTAGGTACTTCTCATAATGTGATTCCACATCCTTGAGTGAAAGATTGAGCAACCCCATTTCTTTGAAAACCTTCGGCAATTCATTGTTCACAAAGTCTTCTTTGCGAAGCGCCTTGGTCTTTTCCAATCCGTCTTCAGACACGAAATACCCGATTCCGCGCTTGTTGAAAATGATCTCCTGCTCCTGCAGGTATGTGAAAGTCCTCATCACTGTGTTGGGGTTTACCTCTATGCTCACGGCCATCTCCCTGACCGACGGAATCCGATCTCCCGGCTGCCAGGTGCCGAGCAAAATATTCTCACAAAAAAGATCGGCTATCTGTAAGTAAATAGCCTGACTATCATTGAACTCCATCTTACACCTCCTGCCCTTTTAGTCCCAGATAAGTCGTCAGCCAGCTCAGTGGTGCCAGCGCCCACCAAAACGCCCCTTGTATGATCTCCCATATCACATGAGTCTCAGCTGTCTCTACCAGTTCGCACTCTCCAGTACTGACATTGCAATAGTGGTCACACAAAAACTGATCCCTCAAACCGAAATAGATGATGGCCCCACAGACCACAGCAAAAAGTATAAGCACGAACAAGGTTTTCGGAAAAACATACCCTTTGAAATGAGCGGCACCCACCAGAAATATCCCTTGACTCACCACGTAATACTTCATGGTGGTGAGCGCAAAACTGCCCAACGGATTGAAATCCAGGAACTGCACCTTATTGTAGATCATATGACCTATTGGGTTGGCCACCAAACTGAAAACAGTATATACCAATGTGTAGAATAGAATCCACCCGATAGTGGTCAAAATCCACATGCACAGAAATCGCTCTAGTGCCGATACGGGCAGCATGAGAAAATTGTATCGCTTCAGCTTGCTGCTCAATTCACTGAAAGCCAGACTGGTGATCACAAAACCACCCACGATAAGTGTAAAGGCATAGCTCTCCTCCGGATCGTACACGACCGTATGCTTCTCAACGGCGAGGCTGAGCAACATCCCCACAAAAAACAACATACCGAAAACGATCACCGAGAGCATGGCAATGGCACGTTTGCTACGCACGAGTTCCAGCCTCATCAGCATCCAAAATCTTGATATATCAAAATGCTTGTTCATCAGTGATCAGTTTGTGAAAGCTTCATACATCTTCTCCTTGCCATTGACTACTGCGTTGAACAACAGCTCCATGTTCATATTGGTCTCCACACCCGTTTGGTTTTTTTTCACTACTGTGAAACCGCCAAATGTAGGCTCAGCATAAATAAAATCTCCATCCTTGGGCAAGTCGCTCATACGCTCGAAAGTCAGTTTTTGTGATACCTGCTCAAAGTCCTGGAAAAAAATGACCTCTCCCTCGTCCAAAATAATAATGGGATCTATCAGGTTTTCCATATCACGAGCCTGATGGGTAGAGATGACAAAAGTTCTGTCCTCGTGTATGGCGTTGGCCACCACCTGTCGAAACTTACTTTTAGCCGGAATATCCAGTCCGTTCGTTGGCTCATCCAAAATCAGCAAACTGCTGTCTGTAGCCAGACCAAACGATAGTAAGAACTTCTTCTTCTGCCCCATGGAGAGCGCCTGCAGTTTGCTGCCTGGCTCTACCTCCAACTCTTTGATATAATGATCGAACAACTCCTGACTGAAGCGAGGGTAGAATGGACTGTATAGCTTCAAATACTGCTCCATCGCCATGGCTGGCAGCTCAAACTCTTCCGCAACCAAAAACACCTCACTCAGAAATTCCGCGGTTCTTTCACCAGGGTTGAAGCCAGCCACATCGATACGACCCTTTTGCGGAAACAGCAAGCCAGCTATGAGCTTGAGTATGGTGGACTTTCCGGCACCATTCTTACCCAGCAACCCATAGATATTGCCTGCGGGCATATTCAGCTCCAGCCCATCAAACAATTGCTTGTTTTTATATCCAAAACTCAGGTCATCGATCTTTAACATCTTCTACTGATCTAGTGTATTACTCAACTAGTACACCTCAAAATTAGAATAAAGTTTCACAAAAGCTAAAATTAATTTTCAAAACCGCTTAAATCGACCAAAATCAATGTTTTTATTTATATTGAATGAGCCAATCAAACCAGAATTTAAATGGGAACAACAGCCGGTTCATACACCTTAGTACAGCTCGGGGATGACAAATATCTTTTTACACCAGTCGGGTATGAGGGTATAACCCCCTTTGCAGAAATGCGCATTTTTCGTTTTTCCAAAGAAGAGTTTAGCTTCCATATTTTGCATATCAACGACAACCAGACCATGGTTTTCGGAGATGAAAAGTCGTTTTACGATTGGCTGAAAGCGCAGGGAGTAGCAACAGAAGAACACGAGATTCTCAACTACGCTGTGGTGGAGCCCATGAGTAAAATGCGAGACCTAACATGCTCAACTAAAGATGATCTTTTAGTGAAAATGAGTGTGAGTTCGCTCAACATGAGCGGATCTGGAAGCATCATGACCAAGGGTGAGCCCGCGAAGCTGATCCATCAGTTTCATTTGGGAGATGACAGCTTTCTGCCGCTGCTGACCAAACTCAAAGACGAAAAGCCTGAGATACTCTGGCATGCTGAATCTGAGAATGGTGAAGAGCCCGAAATAGTATCTGACTTCAAGAAAGAGCGAGAGGCAGAAGAAAAAAGCAATAACACGATAGGCTGTATCGTGGCGATCGTCATCGCAATTGTTTTTGGCTGGATAGCCTACTCTGGGTTCGTAAACGCCTAGACGGATTTGACTTTCAAAAATTCACGAAAGTATTGATATTGATCTGATCACGGTTGGCACCTTGAAAAAACTGATTCATGTATGCCAGCTCGAAACGCACGGTTTTGTTGACCTTGTAACCCAACCCGCCATAAAGCCTGTTTCGATCAAAAATGGTATTTTTTGAGTTGAGGAATATTTCATTGTATGCGGAAAGGTATAGGGTCTTGTCAACCATTTTAGTATTGTTCAGCGGCACACTCAAACCCAGAAAGTACCTGTACCGCAACTTAAAACTGGACGATACAAAACGCTGTTCAAACCGATATCGATGTTGCAATCCCACACGTCCCAATTGCTGTTTTGTAATAAACTGCTGGAAGATTCTATGCTCATCGACTTGTGTTTTTTCATCGGTATTGCCCACATAGTTTTGACTGTGGATAAATCCATAGCCAAGCAAAACGTTGTTGTTGCCGTCGGTGAGATTATAGCCGATTCCGGTTCTTAGCAAGAGCTGCTCGAGATCGCCCACGGCATTGTAGTTCCTGAATTGCGCCTCGTGGTGCCAGTTGAATTTATCATTGAGCGTTTTGTTACCGAAATAGTTGATCCAGTTTCCAAGGGCGCTTTCCTGGGCCTGGCCAAATAAAGGGGTCAGTGCCAAAAGGCACCATAATAACTTCTGCATATTGAATTTTAGGGCTTTGTGATATCTATCCAACTGCAAATTTAGAGCTCTGGTTTGGTGAGCTGCTCAGTATTTCTACTGATTGGGCTTGTGGCAAATAGGAATAAAAATCTGCTCCTCGGATTCCGGATCGTTGTTTTTGTACTTTTCGCCCATCACGGCCAAATGCGGCCGGCTATCCAAAGCATAACCAGAGGCCGGCAACCAAACTCCATATATCTGCTGATAAAAATCTGATGCCATACTCGAAGACCCTTTGTAATCGAAAACCGCATACTCACTCGCCGGGATTGTCAATGCCTGCATTCCCTCAGGAACGGAAGTTCCGTGGCTCACCCTCACGGCTGCCCACTTCTCAAATTCTTTGTGTGGGTCAAAGGACTGAAAAAAATCCGCCCCGTAGATTTCCATAGAATAGGAGTCCGCACTCACGACATTTTCGATTTCCTTTTTTCTCGGACCAAACGATCGCCAAAGTTCAGCAACCCTGTTGTTTGCTACGGCCATGAGCAGAGACATGCCGATAAAATGCATTTCAGGAATGGTGATGATGCTGGGATTTAGTTGGTGGTTCATTGGTCGGTTTTTTGGCTAATCACATCCCTGATTTTCATGAATAGGATGATAGCACCTAAGACCAAAGTGATGCTATTGGCCACAATCATGGGCATGTCTTCTATCTGCAACCCATAGATCAGCCACATCACTACGCCACTTACAAACAGGCTATACATACCCAAAGAAATGCCGTAAGTGTTGCGGGTTTTGATGGTGCGAATGACCTGTGGCAAAAAAGAAATGGTGGTGCAAAAAGCAGCAATGAATCCGACTGTTTCCATAGAGATTAGTTTCAGAATGCTAAAGTAGAAAGATAACATTTGGCCGTATGGCCTTTCTGAAAAAATCACTTTTATCTTCTCACATATGTGACCGCAGATTATCCGCCATTGTGCCAATCGTCCTCATGCAGCTTCTCTTCGGTTTCCCGGAGATGAGGGACTTTTTTGATCTCCTCGATGCAGTACAACTCCCCAACATTTATAGCCTCCCAATCTTCGGGTTTGGCTTCAAGGGAAGGGATGTTTATTCTAGGATTACTAACCCGACACTGATAACGGAGTGTAGCAAAAACAAATCGACAATTAAGATTGAAAATATTACATGCCCTGTTCCTCTGCAGTGAGTTTGATGTAGTTGAACCCTTTCCAAAATGAATCAGTAAAATCAAAGCTGGCCTGATCGAAGAAGATGTCCTTTTTGCCGATGACACTATCCAAAACAGGAACCCCTTCCGGGCTCGATATATCATTATTTACCAAAAGTGCTGAGTAATCGTAGGTCTTATTGTAGTCTAAAAACGACCCTTCAAAAGATACAAGGGTCAGGTAGTACAACCCATACATGGGTTCATATTCTTCTACCCACTTTGCCCATTTCCAAAACTTACTGGAACCGGGATCAGGCTCATACTCCATCCGAACGATGGCAAATGTTTCGTCTTCGATATAAAGTTTACCAGATATATATCCCTTGTTATTTGCTGGTGAAAATGACACCATATAAACAGCACGATCACGGTAACTCATTCTACCTTCATATGTAAATTCATAGTGTTTTCGGTTTTTGACATCAAGAAAAGACCCCTCTCTCCAAATGGAGGGAACAATCATATCATAGGCATGTCCATTGATAGGAATCACATCCTCCTGGTTGTAAGAGATATCCACCCTCTTTCGCGTTCTAAGAGGCTCAATCTGGACCTCCTCGCTACTCAACCACCCCGGGCGATAAATATTCATAATCCCCTCTGCCAGGTAATACATCGAATCACGTCTGCTCAGCTTCTCTTTGTAATAGCTGGTCATTTGTTTCCTCTCCTGATCATAGTTGGTAATGGTAGAGCGAAACACCCGATCCATGAGAATATCTCCGGTCAAGACGGTGACACTTTCCAGGTTGGTGACGGAGGACACCAGAAGCGCTCGATGCGTCTTGGATATGTTTATATTTTTTCGCCAGGTGCGGTAGCCAATGAAAGATATTTCCAGAATGGAGTCCGCTCTGGTTTCTTGATTGATGACATACTCTCCTTCGGGATTGGTGACGGTGACCGAATGGCCTAGTCTGACATGGGCAAAAGGTACTGGCTCCAAACTAGCTGAGTCCAGCACTACTCCCACCAGGGTCTGTGCCAATGACGGGGATATTGCCAAAAGCAGTAAAAATATGGTGTTAATTCTTTTCATCGCGGTGAATAGGTGTAATAGGCTTATCAAAAGTGGCAGTAGGGTAGAACAATCCCAAATTAGGTTCGATCAATATCCTGTTGTGATCGATGGGAGTCAAAATCAAATTGATTAATTTCATACCACAACCCGGAATTGCATGGCCTACGACGAATACTTAGCAGAGCGCATCACCCAAGTGCTAAAAACCAAAAAGGTGAATTTTAGCTACAAGCCTATGATGGGAGGCATGCTTTTTCAGGTTGATGAAAAGATGCTATGTGGCATTCACATAGACAAGAAGTTTGGCGACAGCCTGCTCATGGCCAGAGTGGGGGAAGCGGCTTATCTCAAAGAATTGGAAAAGGACGTGTGCCTGCCCATGGACTTCACCGGCAGACCGATGAAAGGTTACATCTTTGTGACTCCAGCAGGTTTTGATATGGATGACGATCTGGAGTACTGGCTCGATCTCTGTCTGGCTTATAATCCACTGGCTAAGGCGAGTAAGAAGAAGTGAAATTCTATACGATTTTTCACTAGCTATCCTAACTCAAATTCATTAGCTCAAAATGCCAAAACGATTTTTGTTTAAGGCATTCTGAGTCTGCTAAAAAAAGGGCTTGTTCTAATTCATTTAATTCCTCATGGGTCAAATCTAAATCCGAGAAAGCGCAATTATTCCTGACTGCTCGAGCCGAGCTTACGAATTGCCTATAGGCCAACAAACAGCCGGCTAAGTGACCAACCGAAGTATTCATAAACTGTATGGGAATAAAATTTTCATGAAAATCCAGATCTCCACCTTCATCAACCTCTCCGACATATTCGTGATCGAAAATTTTTATCCCATTGTCATCACCATCTATGGCAATAAACCCTCCCGAACCATCACTTCCGATGACATATTTATCGTCAAAATCATTATTAACGAGTTCTATCGAATCTTTAATTGATCGCAATTGAAGTGAATACAACTTTTCATTAAATGACAGAAAAGGAGCACAGTCATCTGGTAATCCGGACTTGATTAAAAAATCTTTATTGCTTTGATTTATTTTGGCATCCCCAATTTCATTTTCGCTGTAAGCAATCAATGACCCTTCCCATTCATTTCGAAATTTCTCAGGTGACAGCATAGTAACTCGCATTTTGTCGTAAAAAAGCTAAATCTAACAAACAACGCAATAAATCCTATCGAAAAATTTCCCTGCGCGGGAATGACAAATCGGGAATTTCTTAAGTGGTATAAACAGAGTTGAACATCACATAGTCTGTCGTCAGGTCCGTACCCCAGCCTTTGGCTTCTTCCTTGCCGTTGTTGAGGTGGATTTCGATGCGCAAATCCGACTTTCTCAGCAGTCTTTTCATGTAGTTCATGTCCTGCTCCACGGGCGTTCCTTTCTGCAGCATCTGCTCCACTTTGGAGTCATTGCCGAGGAATAAATCCACCTTATTTGGATCGAACTTCACACCAGCTCTGCCCATAGCAGCAAGTACCCTCCCCCAGTTGGCATCACGGCCAAACATGGCGGTTTTCACAAGCGAAGAATCTGATACCACTCGGATCAACTGACGTGCTTCTTCTTTGCTTTTCGCATTTTTTACTTCGTAAGTGATGAATTTAGACGCGCCCTCTCCGTCTGACACAATCAGCTTGGCCAGATGCACCATCAACTCATTGAGCTTTTCTTTGAACAGCACATAGTTCGGATCCTTTTCATCTTCTATGAGTTTGTTTTCGGCCATGCCATTGGCCATCACGGAAGCCATATCGTTGGTAGAGGTATCGCCATCCACGGTGATCATGTTGAAGCTGTCATTGACCGTTTCTTTAAATGCTTTGTCTAAAAGTTCTTGCGAAATGTTGAGATCCGTAAACGCAAAGGACAGCATGGTGGCCATGTTTGGGTGGATCATACCTGAGCCTTTGGCTATGCCCGCAATGCTCACCATTTTTCCATCTACCTCAAATTCCACAAAACCTTCCTTAGCGAAAGTATCTGTCGTGAGAATGGCATTGGCAGCAAACGATCCGGCTCGTGAATTGTCGGTCACCTTTTTCACGTTTTCCTTGATGCCGTCCACAATGGCTTCTGTGGGAAACTCCTGCCCGATGATGCCCGTGGAGGCTACCATCACGAGGTTTTTATCAATACCAAACTCATCGGCTGTAGCCTGAGCCATCGCCTCGGCTCCCAGTCGTCCTTGCTCACCCGTCACGGCGTTGGCATTTCCGGCGTTTACCACAAGTGCCTGAGCCATATTTTTGCTCTCCTTCAGATTGGCCTGAGTCAAAGTAATTGGTGCGGCCACCACCAGATTTTGCGTGAACGTGGCAGAAACTTTAGCCGGTTTTTCGGAGTAAACAATCGCCAAATCACGACGCATAGACTTCACCCCCGTATGCGCACCCCAGCATTTGATCCCTCTTACGTTTGTTATGTTTTTAAGCATTTTTTTTGAGTATTTAGTACAAAGTACCTTGTATTTAGACTTTTTAGACTCCCGTCCAAAATCCAACTTCTAAAATCTTATTAAGGTTGTAATGGAACAATGTTTAGCCCTGTGGTTTCTGCAATGCCCAGCACGATGTTCATATTCTGTATGGCCTGACCTGCGGCACCTTTCACCAGATTATCTATAACACCAATGGCTATGACGGTGTTGGTTCGCTCGTCCAGCTTCACGTAGATACGACAGTCGTTTGTGCCGCGCACTTCTTTCAGGTTTGGGAGCTTATCCACGACCTTTACGAAAGGTTCATTGTCGTAGTGCTTTCGATAAACCTCATCTATCTGAGCTTGTGTGATATCCCCTTTTGGCTTCATGTAGGTGGTAGAAAGAATTCCCCGGTCCACAGGGAGCAAGTGCGGCGTGAAGAGTACTTCGGCCTTATCGAAATAATGCTCTGACACCTTCTCCTGAATTTCTATGGAGTGTCTGTGAGTAGTCACGCCGTATGCCGTGAAGTTGTCGTTGGCATTGGGAAAATGCGTCACGGGTTTGGCTTTGATGCCCGCTCCTGTCACTCCGGTTTTTGCATCTACGATGATATTTTTCTCTACTAAACTTTCGATCACAAGCGGGGCTATTGGCAAGATACTCGCCGTAGGGAAACACCCCGGATTGGCGATAATTTTGCCAGCACTGATTCTATCCCTATAGAGCTCAGGCAAACCGTACACCGCATTCGCGAAACCATCAGCAAACACATGAGCCATTTGATACCACTCCTCGTAAACCTCCGGTGTGGACAATCTGAAATCCCCTGAGAGATCGATGATGGTAAAGTCCTTGTCGTGATGTTTCACTACAAAGTCCATAGACACGCCATGCGGCAAAGCCAAAAAGACAATGTCCATCTGGTGATTATCCAAATTCTCTATACTCTCCAATTCCTGGTCGCAGATTCCTAAAAACTGTGGATGCACGTCGCTAAACTTCTCTCCTTTGCGACTCTCTGAGGTGATGGTCACAATTTCCACGAATGGGTGGTGCACCAGCAACCTGACCAGTTCTGATCCGGTGTACCCTGTTGCGCCTATTATTCCTATTTTCTTTTTTGACATTTCTTATTCTTTGTTTCAAAAGCCTCGTCCCGGCGCTTTGTCTTACACTTCGACAAGCTTAGTGTGACAGACTAAGCACCATGGCCAATAATCTTATTTTCTATTTTCCTTAATCGAGGCGAGCAATATTTCCATAACCTCTTCCAGTTGGGATTTTTTGATATTCAACGGCGGCACCAGTCGGATCACATTGCCGGCTGTGGCATTGGCCAAAACCTTTTTTTCCAGCATGGTGCTTACGACAGCTTTCGGGTCAACCGACACTTGAATGCCAATCATCAGCCCTTTGCCTCGTACTTCTTCTATTTCCGGATATTCGGCTTTTGCAGCATTCAGTTGGTCGGCTATCCATTGTCCTTTTTCCGTGGCTTCCGCCAGAAGCCGTTCCGACTCAATGACATCCAGTACAGCTAGCGCCGCACTACTTGCCAGTGGGTTGCCTCCAAACGTAGTTCCATGATCACCCCAATCTATGGCCTGCCCGACTTTTTCACTGGCCAGCACTGCCCCTATGGGCACTCCGCCACCCAGCCCTTTGGCCAGCGTCATGATATCGGGTTTTATACCGTAATGCTCATGGGCAAACATCTTTCCCGTGCGCCCTATGCCCGTTTGCACTTCATCAAAGATCAAAGCAATATTATGCTCGTCGCAAAGCGCACGTACCTGCTCCAAATATTGCTGAGAAGCAGGATTTACTCCCCCTTCTCCCTGGATGGGTTCCATCATAATGCCGACTACATCATCGGTGATGGCACTTTTGAGTTTTTCGATATCATTAAATGGCACGTGAGAAAAACCAGTAGGGATAGGATCAAACCCAATCATCATGGCTTTCTTTCCTGTAGCGGCAACAGTAGCCAATGTACGCCCGTGAAAAGCCCCTTCCATCGCTATGATCTGACTTCCTCGTCCGTTTTTGCTTCCATACTTTCTGGCGATCTTGATGGCTCCTTCCAGCGCTTCTGCTCCACTGTTTCCTAAAAACACTCGCTCCAAACCTGAAAGCGTTGCGAGCTTTTCAACCAGCTTCATTTGAGGTTCGCTCACATAAAAATTGGAGATATGAATCAGCTTAGCAGCCTGATCTGCAATGGCCTTAACCAAATGTGGGTGAGCATGACCGATGTTGGAAACAGCGATCCCGGCGAGCATATCAATGTATTTGTTGCCTTCAACATCCCACACATGGCTGCCCTCACCACGCTCCAGTGCTATGGGGTAGCGCCGGAAAGTGGGCAGATAGTGCTTCTGATCTATTTCGTGAAGTGACTTATTACTTATCATTTTATTCATTTGGTAATACTTGTTCCTACGGATTGATTTTCCGAGATCAATTTTTTGAGAATCCCCGGCTGTGTTCCGTTGATGATTTTTACTTCTGCAGTGCCCTGCTCTATGGCTGCCACACATGATTCTATTTTAGGAATCATGCCTCCTGCTATGGTCGTACCCATGAGGCCGGGGATCTCTGCTGTGGTAAGGTGCGAAATGAGCGTTTCAGGATTGTCTTTGTCTTTTCTCAGTCCGTCCACATCCGTCATGACGATGTACTGATCAGCCGATATTGATCCGGCGATATGACCGGCAAACATGTCTCCATTGATGTTGAAAGCATTTCCCGCACGGTCAGAGGCCATGCAAGTCAGCACCGGGAAAAATCCAGAATCCAGTAGCGTATTGATAAGGTGAGGATTTACTTCCTCCACATTGCCTACCCAGCCAATGTCATTCATTTTGTCTCCTTCCTGATGGAATTTTCTGGTGGCCATCACCGTGCCTCCATCTTTTCCGGAAAGCCCGACGGCATTGATTCCCCGCGCCTGCAGCAAGCGCACAAGTGAAGCATTGACCTCACCACTCAGTGCCATTTCGATGTACTTTATGGCTTCCGTGGTTGTTTTTCTATGGCCCCCGACAAATTCCGATTCAATATTCATACTGGCCAAAATCTGATTGATGAATGGCCCACCTCCGTGAACCAACACCACTCTGTGTCCATCGTTATGCAAAGCAGCCACTTCGTCAAGAATTGAGCCTTTGATGGCCTCATCTTTCATGGCATTGCCGCCGTATTTTATCACTATTGTCTTTTTGCCTTTCTCCATAATTGTCTTTACTACCCCGCGCTAACAAAGCATGCTCCCGAGATGTCAAAGCTTGTAATGACAAGCCTCACATTTCGTGAAATTTGAGTTTCCAATAAACTTTTGATTAAAACAGATTGATTGCTCTTGCCACGCAAAGTTAAAAAATTCCAATAGTTTTGTAAAAATTTTTTACAATATGAACGCTTTGTTTGCCAAAAATCTGAAATTTCTGCGAACACAGGAAAAGTTGAGTCAGGAACAATTTGCCTTAAAAATTGATCTGAATCGAGGAAATATAGCTTCGTACGAAAAAGGCACTGCTGAGCCCAACATGTCTAACCTGCTGAAAATTGTAAAATATTTTAACATTGATTTGAGTGATATTGTTGAGAAAGATTTGACATTGTCTAGTGAGATCACCGCGGAGATGCTGGATTTACCTGAAAATGGCGGCACGCAGATTGACGCTACCGAGGAGTACATGATAGATGAGCTGGAAGACCAGGCCCTGAAAATTGAGCGGTTTATGGAGCAGTCCAATGACATGCAAAAAATTCTGGAGGGCTTTCGCAGCTTTTACCGATATAAAAAGTCTAAAGGCCAGATTGATGTGGAAAAGATGGTGGGTGAGTATGAGAACCTACTGGAAATCATGGAATCGCTGCTTGACACCAACAGTGAGTTGATTGAATTTCTGCAACCCAAAAAGAAAAACTGAGCTCCCACTCAATTCCGCTACTTTTGCCCAAACTTTCCGGTATGACCACTTTCGACGATCTGAAACTTTCTAATCCGCTCAGAAATGCAATAAGCGATCTGGGGTTTGAAACACCCACTCCCATTCAGGAGCAGTCCTTTTCGGTGATCCTATCGGGCAAAGACATGGTGGGCATAGCGCAAACCGGAACTGGTAAAACTTTTGCGTATCTGCTGCCGATACTCAAAGACCTCAAATATTCGGATCAGGTAACCCCACGTGTGCTGATTTTGGTGCCCACGAGAGAACTGGTGCTGCAGGTAGTGGAGCAAGTAGAAAAGCTTACGGCTTACATGAGTGTTCGGGTAAAGGGTGTTTACGGAGGCTCCAATATCAAAACTCAAAAAGTGGATGTGGCCGATGGCATGGATGTGCTGGTGGCAACACCGGGGCGTTTATATGATCTGGTCATGCACAAGGCCATCCAACTGAAGGCGATCAAGAAACTGGTGATTGACGAAGTGGATGTGATGCTGGACCTGGGCTTTCGGTTTCAGATCACCAACATATTCGAACTGCTCCCGGAAAAACGGCAAAGTGTGATGTTTTCTGCTACCATGACGGAAGACGTCAGCGTGTTGATAGATGATTTTTTCATTGCACCGGCAAAAATTTCCATTACAGTGAGTGGAACTCCGCTTGACAATATTGCTCAGTCGTGCTATCCGGCCAGAAATTTTTATACCAAAGCCAACCTACTGGCTCACCTGCTGAGAGATAAGGAAACTTTCGAAAAGGTGTTGGTCTTTGTGTCAAACAAAAAAAGTGCAGATCGTCTCTTCGACGAAATAGAACCCTACTACAGTTCTGAGATTTGCGTGATCCACTCCAATAAATCTCAAAACTATCGTGAGCGCTCTCTCCGACAATTTGATGGTGGGGTAAACCGCATCATGATTGCGACCGATGTAATGGCTCGTGGTTTGGATCTGGATAGCATCTCGCATGTGATCAACTTTGACACGCCGATCTTTCCTGAAAACTACATGCACCGCATAGGCAGAACCGGTCGAGCGGAGAAAGAAGGTCAAACGATCTTGTTTTACACCGAAAAAGAAGAGCGACACAAGGATGAGATAGAGGCCTTGATGAAATATAAAATCCCGGTGTTGGCATTCCCTGAGGAAGTGGAGGAATCACAAGAACTGACACCTGAAGAAAGGCCTAAACCAAAGGAAATCAACAGCGCTCACAAGCATCATACGCTCGATGAAAAAGGGGCGGCCTTTCACGAAAAGAAAGACAAAAACAAAAAGGTGAACCTTGGAGGTTCATATCGCAGGGAAATTGCCAAGAAGTATAAAAAGCCCCGCACGAAGGGCGGAGCAAAGAAGAAAAGAAGGTAGAATTGTACTCATCTCTCGTCACCCTGAACTTGTTTCAGGGTGACAGGAAGTGATAACTTTGAGCAGGCTACAATATAAATAGCGCAGTTGAAACAGTCAACAGCGCTAAATTCAGCATGACACTTAAATTGAAAGTTCTTCAAGCTGACAGGAAGTGATAATTTCGAGCAGGATACAAATAGCGTTTTCGACTATTTGAACAGCTCTGAATCCAGCATGACTTCAAGTTTAAATCTCATCAAACAAATCTCTCAACTCAGGATTTGCTTCCTTGATCAAGTTCCACTTCCATTCTTTATGCCAGCGTTTCAATTGTTTTTCTCGATCAATAGCATCAGTAATCTTGGCATGATACTCAAAGTGTACCAGATCGAAACATTTGTACTTGCTCGTGAACGTCCCTTCGCCTGCCCGATGCTGGAGCACTCGGGTGTACAAATCATTGGTTACTCCGATATAAAGGACAGTCCTGTTTTTATTGGAAAGGATGTAAGTATAGCCAGAATTCATAGCGGTATATGAAAGGTAGCAAAACCTATTTAATTTATTGAATGGACTTATATCGGATGGTCATCCTGAAACTAGCCGTTCGCATTCATTTCAGGATTTTTTGAATGAGTAAAAGAGACCAAAGAAGGAGGTATTCAAATTCTATAAACGTAATATCACTTCCAGACCCTGAAACAAGTTCAGGGTGACAGGAAGTGATAACTTTGAGCAGGCTACAATATAAATAGCGCTGTTGAAACAGTCAACAGCGCTAAATTCAGCATGACACTTAAATTGAAAGTTCTTCAAGCTGACAGGAAGTGATGACGGCCGATTAGTTTATCAGGCGGTTTACTCCCTCACCAGGTTCATCTCAAAGAACTTTGTCCAGTTCTCACCATCTTGTGACCGTTCGCCGATCTCATTCCACTTTCCATCAACCACTTTTATGGTATAGCGTATCGTTCCCTGCGGGCCTGCCTTGATCCACCAGACTGCATGTCCTTCACCTTTTAACTCAATATCGGCTTGCGTCTGCATTCCTTTGCTAATGAACGTATAGAGCTTGTATTGTTTCTTGAAGAAATCATATGACAGAACACCAAGCGCATCATGCACCACCTGCTTCTCTCCACTGGGTAGGGTGATGGTCCCCAAGCCTTCCATCTGGATGGCCGTTTCGCCGGCTTTGTAACTGATCACTTCCGTGACATTGGAGGTACTGCTTCCACCCGGCATCATCATCTCTCCCGTACCCGTCCAGGTACCAATCATAAAATCAAAATCCGCCACTTTGGCTTTTACTTCTTTCGAAAAATCCGGCCCCTGAGCCGTAGAAGACAACACTGTCAAAAACAGTGGAACGTACACTAAGATTAACTTTTTCATGTGTTTGGTTTTTAAGTGATAAAATTCTTTTTAATAAGTCAGCCTGATCCTTTCGAAGCATTAGATACTTTTTGACTCCTCTTCGACAGGCTCAGAGTGACAAAAAGAGAGCAAGCGATTCGGATAATTCAAAAAGACTGAACTCATTGTAAACTACTTTATATTATAAACTATAAATTCAAAAAAAAATCTATTCTATATATCCCCTGAGCGCATTGACGTATGTCTCAAAAGCTGCTACTCCCGCTTTGGTGATTTTGCAAGTAGTGACTGGTTTTTTGCCTTTAAAAGCCTTGGTCACTTCTATGTATTTGGCCTTTGCGAGCTTGTCCAGCTGCACGCTCAGATTACCGGCAGTAGCCTGAGTTTTTTCTTTGATGAAAGTAAACTCCGCCGATTCTACGCTGATGAGCAAACTCATCACCGCCAGCCTGAGCTGTGAGTGTAACAATGGATCTAATGGAGTGAAACCGCTCATTATTTGGAGTTTTTCATCATATAAGCCGGCACCAAATATCCGCATGCAAGTGCGATGGCCCCTACTATAATCTGATTTTGTGGATTGACCGCAAAACTAACAACTGCGAAGATCCAGAAAAGCGAACCTCCATAAACCAAAGGCTTGTATTTGGTAAGGATGCCTGTAAGAAATGTAGGGAATGCGGTAAGCAGCGTTACCAACGGGTAGATGGCATAATTGAGACTGCCTCCCGCTCCGATCACGATCAACACCGTGAATCCATAAGCCATCCACACATAGCCAATGACCTTGTCAAAGTGCGTGGTGATTCGCTGCGCCTTTTTGCGTTTTGCGCTGTATATGGCCGTATAAATACCCCCGAAGGCGGCCAGTGCCCAGACCATTTCGGGATGGGCGAAATCTGTGTAGGCCATGAGGTAATAGTGTGCGGCATGTATGGCTATGGCCAGCCATCCCCAAAACAAGAAGTAGAAATGTGATCCCTTCAGCTCGTCTTTTGTAGCCTCTATCATCTCTGAGATGATCGCCAGGCTATCCGATTTTGACATTGGTTTTTCCATGATTCGATAAATTATAAACAAGTTTACATTATAAACCAGAAACAAACAAATAAGGTTGCGTTTTGCGTGAGGATTATTTTGATAGTGTTTAATAATCCGTTATTTTGGAAGGATAAAAAGGCAGTGGCTGATATACCCGGTGCTAGTCGCTTATAAGCGTTGGCAATTGGCTATTAGTCTGAAAACCAAATATTTAACTCACCTAATCTGAATAAACCGATATGAACGATAAAGAACATATGGTTTATATTCGGATGTTATGTCCAATTGCCAAATGAATAAACTTCTATCGCTATTCCTATTGTTGATTCTTTTTTCGGGGTTTTCAGTTTTGGAGAACCCTTGCAACCAAATGAGACCTAGAGGTGGAGACGAAGATTGGGGCGAAGGAATTTACCTCTTAGCAATAGATTCCTTCATCCCAATTTATGATCCATCAACACACCAACAATTAGGCTTTATTAGTCGGGATAAAAATGGAATTAGACTCTATGAAAAGGACAAACAAAGGAACTTAAGTGTAAGTCTTTCGACTCTTGAGTGGGTTGGAAGTGGGTATACCCCATTATTAATTTACAAATCAAGTGACCAAGATTTAATTATGTCAAATTGGAAGAATGATCACGGACAAATTCCATTTGAGATTCATACGTCCGAATTGGTCAATTCAGGAGCAAAACGATATACCTATAAAGAAATTTTAACCTCAAAATATCTTTCTAAGGAATTGAAAGAATTAAGGGACTTTGCCAAATTGGGTATAAATGTCACCAAGAGTTGTGTCAACCTAAGAATAACTCCACATTCTAAAAGCAAAATCATTGAGTGTGTCCCAGGAAACGATTGGAATGACGAACTCCAAACTGAAATGAAAGTATTAGAAGTAAGTGGGGATTGGGCAAAACTTAATATTGAGTTCTTCGAAGCTGATGGAGAAGATCCAAGCGGTAACTGCCTAACATATCGGAAAATACGCGAACAAGCTGGTTGGGTCAAAATGGTGAATAAAACTGGATTTCCAAATATTTGGTTTTCTGTGACAACTTATTAAAAGGACATAACAAGCGCTGATCCGCCATGTGTCAAAGTGCTTTCTGATGGTGCATAGTAACTCGACCGCTGCTCTGCCCATTCTGAAAGATCATTACTTGTATCAGCTGCTGTGGTTCTGAATTTAGACTTGTGGAACGCAGTGCTTCGTAGTTACTGTTGCAGTGATTGGGCAGTTCCGCTATCTTAGTGCTTTATAGCTATTTCGGGACACACGGCGGATAGCTAGTCGTTGTGGGGCATATAAAAAATGACAGACCGAGACTTTAAATCAGAATTTGATTCGATAATCAAGGAAGTTATCGTACCGATTTTTAAGGCTAACGGCTTTAAGAAAAACGGTAATAACTTCTATCGTGACTTAGTAGAAGTCGGACAGGCGTTTAATGTCCAGCAAAGTCAATGGAACTCAAAGGACGACAAGACATTTGTTTTTAACCTTGGACTGCTTGAAAAGGAAATTCAGAACGAAGTTTACCAAAGAGAACTTCCCAAATTCCCAAAAGAATACGACTGTGAAATAAGATTAAGACACGGTCAATTAATGAATAAAGGAGACGATTGGTATGATTTAAACAAAAGAACCGACCTTGAAAAACTTAAAGCCCAAATTAGCAATGACCTTGATAAATATGTTCTTCCTTTTTTCGACAAATACCGAGAGCCGAAAAAATGGATTGAATTCTTTGATTGGGAATATGAGCCTTTAACAGGGCCAATTGGGAAATTTCTGATTATCGAAAAATATGGAGAAAGAACAAAAGCCGAAAAATTTTGGAACGACTTATATAATGAAGCATTAATTCCGAAACCTCAGGTAACTGAAATCAGAACTAAAAACGGACAAGTAATTCGAGACGAATCTGAACCGACTGTAAATCATGAATGGGTAAAACGGCTTGAAGACTTTGCTGAAAAGAAAGAAGTAAAATTAAAAATACGCCCCACAACAACACCTATAAGCAAGCGGGCAGACAGTGATAAACAAAACGATAATACTTTTAAAAAACTTTGGTCTAAGCTGACAGGTAAGTAGCTTTTAAAGCCGGCCTGCTCATAACTAGACCGTTAAATGTTATTAAAATGAAACCCATAATCCTAACATATTTTTTACTTCTATTTGGACAGTTGGCATTTGCTCAAAATAGTGAAGTATGGACTTCTTTTTGGGATAAAGAGTCTGACTTAATGGGGTTCAAAAACTCAAAAGGCGAAATAATGATTGAGCCAAAATTTATGGGATTCACAATCGCCAAAAGTTTCGACAATATTATTGCTGTAATGGAAGAAGATAATGGTAAATATGAAACTTATTACCTAACAAAGTCAGGTAAAAAAATTGGAACTAACAGCCTACATATTTATGATAATGGAGCTGACTGTGAAAGTGAAGGATTTATAAGATTCAAGGATAAAAAAAGTGATAAGGTCGGTATGTTTAACAAAAATGGAAACATTTCAATTCCTGCTGTTTACGATGCACTTTCAAGAACTCACAATGGTTTGATTTGGGGACTCAAAGGAGCCGAGAAAAAATATTGGGATAAGCACAAAGAATCAGGCTGTAATCATTACAGCTGGAAAGGTGGACAAGAAGTATTAATAGATACAATGAATAATACTTTAATTGAAAATTTCACCTACGACAACTCGTTAAACTTCTTTACTATTGAAAAAACTATTTCACCTCATTCCGATACAACAAGGGAATCCTTTTTAGCACAGAATGGCAGTTATTATTCATTTATAGACTTTAAAAAAGAGTTTAAACAATGGATAACCAAAGAATTGATTGACAGCATAACTCCCAATAAATTAATTGAAGCGTCATATGACACCATAACTTGGGAGTCTGAAAATGGTTGGGCAAAAACAAATAAGAACAAACTCATTGCCGACAATTTTACAATTCTGAAAAATGGACTTTTAGAAATATTAGAGCCAAAAACCGATTATTTCATTTCAACTGACGGACTGAACCCTTTTATGTATGAAGGTTCAGAATTTGGCAAGTACTACAATAATTGTGGAGAGTCAAAAGATTGGATTTACCCAACAATGTCGATAATAATTAATCACAAAGATAAAAATGACTTCACACAGAATCATTATGAATTTCTAAAAACAGACGAAGGATATAAACTGATTAGCTTAGTAATTAGAGATAAAAAAATGAAATAGCAACAGCTAACAATGGCTATAAATAATGCGGGCTTTAGCGGTTAAGGAAAGCTTCTGCTCTGTTCATCCGCCAAAACAAGTTTTGATGAATTATTTTTTGGTAATTTAATCCACAAAACTGGTTTTGGCTCACAGTGTAGCAGATTGAAAGTTTAGCGTTTCAAACTCCCGCACTATTCATAGCCGGGCCGTTAGAACCAATAAATAGAATGAACGAAGAATTAGAACAACAAATAAACCTATCGAGTAGAAAAAGAAGAATAGCAGCATTTATGATTGACCATTTTGTGATGACATTCCTAATGGTTTCAATTGTCTTTTTGGCTCTCGGTCCAAATTTTATGGATGAAGATAATATGAGTAAAATGACATCCACAATGTTGGCAGTAATGCTTCCAGGATTTCTACTCTATTTCGCTAAAGATTCAATTAAAGGAATTAGTGTTGGAAAATGGATTATGGGAATTATGATTCGTGATGCTAACAATCCAAATGAAGTACCATCTTTTGGTAGATTACTTGTCCGGAACTTGTTTATCATAATTTGGCCAGTTGAATTTATCGTTCTTGCTACAAGTAAAGAGAAGAAAAGACTTGGCGACAAAACTGCCAAAACTATAGTGGTTAAAAACCCAAATAAACCGACAAAACTGCCAAGGATTTTAGCTTTAGCTGGAGTTGGAATTGCCTTTTTTACTTTCACGTTTTTATTTGCTGGTTCTGCAATGAAAAATTCTGACGCATATAAAGTAGCAATTAAGGAAATCGAACAAAATGAAGAAATCATAACAGAAACAGGTGGAATAACTGGTTACGGAATGATGCCGACAGGAAATGTCAGCATTTCAAACGGAAACGGTCAAGCTCAATTGGAAATAAAAGTTATTGGGAATGACAAAGACTTGAGCGTCAGTGTTTATTTGACTAAAGAACCAAATGGAGATTGGAAACTGATAGAAATGAATAAATAAAGGTGCTAACACTGTATATGAAATCATAGCACCCTGCGGGATGCTACGCTTCATCTATTTAACGTTCCCACTGCACTTTCCCCCAATCAAACATAAACTTTCCGGCATCTTAAAAAGATAATTACTTCAGCCTATCAAGAAGCCTCTTTCTCTGAGACCTCTTTCAAGTTATCGCTTGGATTTCTGTCTATGAGTTTATTGATCGGGTCTATGCCTGCGCGTGATGGCTTCTGATCTACGGTAACTTTAACCTGCGTTTCTTCAGAAGTGATTTTGTGCTTTTTCAGATACACCAGACTGTCTTTTCCATCCTCACCTTCGGTAAAAACCCCCACATCAATCCAATCCATCATGGGGATTGTGTTTTCATTACCCAGGCTATCCGCCCGGTATTTGATCGAGTTAAGCACCAAATCCACCTCATATTTTCCTTCCCGCTCCTCATAAGTGGCCGTGACCGTTTTATTTTCAAACAGTGTGATGGTTTCGAACATGTCAGTCAAAATATACTGCAGACTATCCGGCGTGGCATCCCGGTAATAACCCAGAAGGTCTTTGGAGGTGGGGTACGGCGCATCCCTGAAACCCCAGTCGCGAACGAACCTTTTGAGTGCAACATTGAGACTGTCCTCCCCGATATAATCTTGCAGCGCGTACATCACCAAAGACCCCTTGTTATAATGAATGTATCCCTGACCTTCTACCAGTTCCAGGGGCATCTCTTTTTTCTGTTCAAATGTTCTCCCACTCAAATACACATCTAATTCGTGTCTTAGAAATTCTTTGATTATCTCAGGCCTGAAGTTTTGCTTCATCACCATCAAAGCAGAATATTGAGACAAAGTTTCGCTAAGCATGGCATTGCCTTTAACACCCGCATCGGTCACCTGATGTCCCCACCACTGATGGGCCACCTCATGCGCTGTGACATAAAAAGGAAGATCCACATCCTCAGTCCCGATGTTTTGGACAAAGCCTATCCCTTCTGAAAACGGAACCGTGTTGGCAAAAGACTGAGCAAACGTCCTGTATTTGGGAAACTCCATGATACGCAGCTGCTGAAACTGAAATGGACTAAAGTTGGCGGAATAATAAGACAGTGCCTCCTTCATCCCTTGCATCATCCGATCAGTATTGTATTCGTGCCCCTTGTGATAGTAAATCTCCAATCTCACGTCAGGCAGAGAATCTACCGCCGGTTTCCATGTGTCAGTGATCACTGCATAATCCGCTGAAATCACCGAATAGAAGTTGACCATAGGCACGTCCATCTTATAATGGTAATAGGTGCGATCACCCTCTACCCACTTTTTCTGCAGGTAGCCGGGCGCAATCGCAATTTGCGATGAGTCCGTCCCAACGATTATTTCGAAACTGATTTTGTCAGAGTCATCACCAAACAGCGACTGAGCAACTCCGCGCGGGTCTTCTCTCTCCAGCATGCGTTCTTTGATCTCCAGGTCATGATCCTTTCTATCATCATCGTCAGAAAGTTCATAGTCTGAGTTATATCCCAGCCCAGGAAAGTAATTGGTATTGTTAAAGAAAGTGCCATTGTAAACAATGTCATTATTGGCATTTCCTTCGGAAAAACCTGTTGTCACAAAGTTGATATCAAAGGACATTTTCAGCGAATCGCCGGGCTTCATCGGCTTATCCAACTGATAAATAGTGTATTTAAAATTTTCGTACTTCTCCTTCTCAGATACCTCCGCATCGAACGTCACCGATGTGGATAATTTAGTATCTATAGACTCCTGAATGTGCAACTCCAAGATGTCCTCCTCTGATTTATTTTTTAGGTAATAATACCCTTTGGCATTGAAGTCCCTTCCTTTCGGATAAAGCTCAACCTCCGTATATGTATCCACAATTTTGGGCTGATTGATAAATTCGAGGTGACTCAAGGTGCGCTCATAGTCGGCCTGCATTGTTTTCTGGTCATCCGAATTCATATACTCATTGAGCATGTTGGTGTTGTAATAAATATAACCGCCACTCAACACAAACACAGTCAGTGCCCCTGCGATGGCCAACACTGCCTGCTTGTTTAACCGAACTTTACCCAACTGCAACCGGACGCTAAACTTGCTATCCAACCCACGGACTGTGAATAAAATGGCCGCAGCGTACAGAAATGCAGCTAGCCCAAACCAGTACAAATTGAACCATGAAAACGGGACCGTATAATGCCCGTAAGCGTTCATTTCTGAATAAGTACCCAGATTGGCTCGTCCAAAGTAGAACATGCTGTGCTCTATGCCGAGCTCATCTAAAACCAAAAACGAAATGTAAAAAATGAACATGAGGCCAAACCCAACATATTTATGGTTGACCATGGCCTGAACAAACAGCCCAAGGATCAGATACAGCACCATCAGCGAAAGTGTATCAGTAAACAGACTGGTGAAGTAAACACTCCATTCGATATTGGGGTAGCCCTTGATTACCTGCAGCAACACACCAAAAATCATGAGTATGAACAATAAAAACACGCTCATGAGCACCATTCCAAAAAACTTCCCCGCCAGGCTTATGTAGTTTTTGTACGGAAGTGCATCGTAAATCAGATTGATACGCACATCCCTTTCTTTCCAGATGATCTCCCCGGTGTAAAAAACCGTGATGATGATAAAAAACAGGTTGAAGGAGCCGATCAGTTGCACTGCTCTGGCGCTCGTCAAGTACACTTCGATATCATAAGCACCCTTGCCTCCGGTGAGACCAATGATGAGCAGAAAACAGATTCCTGCAAACGTTATGAAAATGAAAGGCCCTTGTTTGACGATCCACTTGAAATAAAACCATGTAAGGCTTCTTACCTGCACGAATTGTGCTCCTATGCTGTAGATAGCGTTAGCCTTCGGTATGGTGATATTCTCGATTAGCTCGCGAACCATCTGCTTTCCTTTCTTGCGGGTTTTCCTTGAGGCATTGCCGGCCTGATTGGTACTGAAGCCAAAATAAGTGAGGATCATCGCACACAAACCCACCAGAAGCCACACCAACCTATTGTTGAGGATATGTCCTGAAAAAGGTATGAGGTTGTTATTTTGCTCGGCCACTGTCCAGTATTGGGTGGTGATTTCAAGAGCACCAAAACCAAAAGGATCCAAAATAGCAGCCACATTCTGATTATCCATTTGAGACAAAAACTGTGAGGCCGCCAGGTAGCCCATAAACAGCACAATACCCTGAGCGTAAACCACAACCATGCGCTTGCCCAACGCCCCTCCGGCAAAGAAAATAGCGCTAAAGACGATTAAATTTGGAATCACAAAAATGAAGAAGGGGTTCCAATAGGTCTCAAAACTAAAAGGCAGTAAGCGATCGGCATTGTCGAGCCATGGCCAGGCTATGCCCTGCCCAAGCATAAAGCCCAGCATAATAGCCGAAATGATAAACAGCATGGTGATGAATGACCCGATAAACTTCCCTCCCAGATAAGCCAGTTTGCTCGTGGGGGTGGTGAATATCATAGAGTCGGTTTTGTGATCAAAGTCTCGCAGCACCGGCACGCCCATGACAGCTGATGTAATGAAGATCCCAAAAATCATGATCACCAGCATCATCATGGCCAAAATATTTGGCGCATTTTCCATGACCTTGCCACCACTTCCGCCTGCTCTCACCGCATCCGTGGCAATCGCCACAAACGACATGGCCAGCATGATCACAAAGTAGATATAGGTCACCGGTCTTTTGAACCGATACTGTAATTCAAATTTGATAAACTCTAACATGGCTTACAGATTAGGCTGGTACGGATTCATTACTATTTTCCATGATCTTGGAGAAATACACATCCTCCAGATCGGCGCTTACAGGATCAAAAGTATTGTCCGGTTTGGAGTCGCTGTACACATGTATTTCGGGCTTTCCTCCTATCAATCGCTCTGAGATCACGATATAATTTGCTTTGTAATCTTCCAACTCCTCCTTAGTAACGGACTTCCTCCAGATTTTCCCCTCTATCTGCTGAATCGTCTCATTAGGGTTGCCCTTGAGCAGCACTTCGCCCTGGTTGATGATGGCCATGTTGGTACACAGTTCCCTTACATCGTCAACTATATGTGTGGATAGTATCACCACCGTATTTTCCCCTATTTCGCTCAACAAATTCAGAAATCTATTTCTCTCGGAAGGATCCAAACCTGCAGTTGGCTCATCTACTATGATCAACTTTGGGTCAGATATAAGCGCCTGCGCAATACCGAACCGCTGTTTCATTCCACCGGAATATCCCCCTAGATTCTTTTTGCGATGTTGGTATAGGTTTGTTTTGTACAAAAGCGCCTTCACCAATTCTTTGCGCTCCTTTGTTTTCACGATACCTTTTAGCACAGCTACATGATTCAGTAGGTCTTCTGCCGAAACCTTGGGATACACCCCAAATTCCTGAGGTAAGTAGCCGAGCACCTTCCGAACTTCTTCTTTCTCCTTAAGCACGTCTACATCACCCAGCTGGATAGAGCCAGAATCGGGCTCTTGCAAAGTGGCAATCGTTCGCATGAGTGAAGATTTTCCCGCTCCATTTGGCCCCAGTAGTCCAAACATACCAACAGGTACATCGAGTGAAATGTCCTTCAGGGCTCGAACACCATTCGGATAGGTTTTGGATAAGTTTTTAATAGAAAGGTTCATATCGGCGTTTTTAAGATTAGTTTGACAGACAACCCAATATACGATATGTTAACCTCTTAGATATATTTTCTGATCAGCGGTGTATATCTGCTATGGTCGCCCACACTTCTCCGCTCGTCGGATTCAATCTCAATTCCACGCGAGTTTGCCTCGCTCCTGCCAATATTCTTTTGGCGGCATAAACAGGTTAGTCAGAATCAGTATATCAGCCATATCCAGCTCAATTTCTGCTGCCTGTAGATTTGATGTCAAGTGGTCTTTGGTTGCAGCTCCGCTGAGCACCATGCTGACAAAAGGCTTGCTAAGCAGGTAAGCCAGGGCCACAGCGTCCACACCAACTTTGTGCTTTCTTGCGATGTTTGCTAGATTTTGAAAATAATGAGCTCCCCGGTTTCTTGCAGTCAAACGTCCATTGGCTACACCTTCTTTGATGATAGTGGTCACACCCTGATCATGTGCTTTCTTTAAAGCCTCTTCGCATGATTGCTCCAAAATATTGTAGGTGGCTTGAACAGAATCAAAAAGAGGTTTTCCCTCCATTTTCACATTCAAAGCTGACTCGATTATGGCGGGCTGAGCTTCTCCGCTGACGGATAATCCAATGGCATAGCCTTGCGCTTTGATTTCTCCCAATCGATCCAGAACCTCACTATTTTCCAGCACTCCGCTTTCGAATGTTGCCGAATGGATCTGATAAATTCTAAGATATGGATCCAATCGTGCTTTGCTTTCTGGCCACTGCTGGTTTAGCCTCGCCAGTGTGTGTTCCTTGATCTCGTGATTCTCAGCATCAACAGCCCAATCAGCGGTGTAGTAATATCCCCACTTGGAGCCAACTATCACATCGGGATGGTTGTGTTTTTTGAGCCAAGAAGCAAGAAAAAGCTCAGCCTTTCCATAAGACTGAGCTGCATCAAAATATCTTACTCCATGCCCATAAGCCACATCGAGCATGGCGTGCGTTTGTGCTTCCATTTTTTCCTCATCATAGTCATGATGAAGGTCGTCTCCATGGCCCAGGTTGATGTAGCCCGGGCGACCGAGAGCCGCAAGGCCTAAGCCAAGTTTTAATATTTTGTTATCTGATTTGTGAAAGATCACTTTTCTTTTGAGCCCTCAATGATCGCCTCAACCACTTCAGGATTGAGCAATGTAGAAGTATCTCCAAGCTGATCATACTCACCTGCAGCTACCTTTCTCAGAATACGGCGCATGATTTTGCCCGATCTGGTTTTTGGCAATCCTGGTACAATCTGCACTTTGTCCGGCTTGGCTATAGGGCCAATGATCTTACTAACGGTCTCTCTGATTTCGTTTACCAAACTCTGCTCAGAGCGACCTTCCATATCGCATATTGCGTATGCATATATGCCCTGGCCTTTCACCTCGTGAGGATAGCCAACCACAGCTGACTCGACGACCTTAGGGTGTTCGTTGATTGCATTTTCAACTTCGGCAGTACCCATTCTGTGTCCGCTTACGTTGATCACGTCATCCACACGCCCGAGGATTCTCAGATATCCATCATGATCTCTTTTGGCTCCATCACCCGTAAAGTACATACCCTTGTAGGTAGAAAAATACGTTTGTTTACATCTCTCATGATCTCCGTATGTGGTTCTTATGATTGACGGCCAAGGAAACTTAACACAAAGGTTTCCCTCGACATTATTTCCTTTCAGTTCATTTCCCTCTGTATCAACAATCACTGGTTGTATCCCAGGTAGTGGAAGCGAAGCGTGAGCTGGTTTGTTTGGGGTGATCCCTGCCAAAGCGGAAATCATAATGCCTCCTGTCTCTGTTTGCCACCAGGTATCCACTAGCGGGCAATTGCCTTTGCCTATATGGTCATGATACCAGTGCCATGCTTCTTCGTTGATCGGTTCACCTACGGACCCGATCACTTTTAGTGTTTCCAGTGAATACGGCTCGATAGGCTCAAGCCCGTGCGCCTGCAGGGCACGAATAGCCGTAGGTGCCGTATAGAACTGATTGACTTTATGTTTGTCCACTACCTCCCAAAAACGTCCTGCGTGAGGGTATGTAGGAACTCCTTCGAACATCACAGTAGTGGCTCCAGCCAAAAGTGGCCCATACACTATATAGGAGTGTCCGGTAATCCATCCCACATCAGCGGTACACCAGTAAACATCACCCTGTGTATATTGAAAAACATTTTCAAAACTGTACTGCGAATAGACCATATAGCCGCCACAGGTGTGAACCACTCCTTTCGGCTTGCCTGTAGACCCTGAGGTATAAAGGATAAACAACATGTCCTCTGAGTCCATTTCTTCGGCAGGACACTCCATAGAATGTCCGCTGATAGCATCTGACCACCAGATGTCACGACCTGATTTCATTGTCACTTCTGTGCCTGTTCGCTTATAGACGATTACACTTTCCACAGTGGTGCATTTTTCCAATGCTTCATCCACTACGCTCTTGACCCCAATGCTTTTAGCTCCTCTAAAATTGCCGTCTGAAGTCAAAACCATTTTGGCCTCACAATCATTGATCCTATCGGATAACGATGATGACGAGAATCCTGCAAAAACTACGGAGTGAACAGCTCCAATTCTGGCGCAGGCCAGCATGGCGATAGCAGCCTCTGGAACCATTGGCATGTAAATAATCACACGGTCTCCTTTGCCTACACCCTGCTCTTTCATAGCATTTGAGAACTGACAAACTTTCTCGTAGAGCTCATAATACGAAAGCGTAATTGCTTCGTCATTTGGCTCATTAGGCTCCCAAATAATGGCAGGCTGATCTCCCATGGTAAACAAATGACGATCCAGAATATTTTCGGTAATGTTCATCTTACCTCCGACAAACCACTTTACATCCGGACCTTCAAAATCCCATTCCAGCACTTTGCTCCATGGCTTCTTCCAGTGAAAGGATTCGGCAACTCGCCCCCAGAATTCTTCAGGTTGGAGAACGCTTTTTTGATATTCATGGATGTAACCACTGAGGGTTTGAATTTTGTTACTCATGGGATAATATTGGGTTTTGTTGTTCGAAAGGTTACGAAAGGTTCGTTTCCAATTTCAATGTTATTTCATTCCAGTCCGAAATCCAAGGAAGTGAATCAAGATTCCCGCCTTGTTACGCGTTTTGAATGATTCTAACCCTCAGTTTGAATGATTTTCACCTCCTCCTCTGTGAATAGTCGAGAACGAATCATAAACCTAATTCCCATGGGTATCTCCAGGGAAAAACTGGAGCCCCGGCCTTTTGTGATATCAAGAGTCAATTCGGTATGTTTCCAATATTCATATTGATCTCGCGACATATAAAACGGACAGTCCGCCACCTCTCCAAGTTTGATATCGCTTTCGCCTACTTTGAAATCACCATCTTCGAAACACATGGGCTGAGATCCATCACAGCACCCACCACTTTGATGAAACATGAGCGGGCCGAAACGTTTTTTTAGGGTCTCAATAGTATTGAGAGCTTCTTCTGTCGCTTTTATTCTTAAGACTTTCATTACCTCTGTTTTTAAAATAAAGAAGGGAAAGCAACACTTTCCCCTCAAATAAAAAATATACAACCTACGGCCTAAAAGAATCCAAGCTTATTCTTATCATAGGAAATCAGCATGTTTTTGGTATTTCGATAGTGGTTGAGCATCATCTTGTGCGTCTCCCTTCCAAATCCGGATTTCTTGTAACCCCCGAAAGGAGCATGCGCCGGATATGCATGATAGCAGTTTACCCAAACACGACCCGCTTTGATGGCTCGTGGCATGGCGTACATTTCATGAGCATCTCTAGTCCATAATCCCGCCCCTAGTCCATAAAGGGTGTCATTAGCTATTTCGAGCGCCTCGTCCATGTCTTTGAAAGTAGTCACAGCAGTAACCGGCCCAAAAATTTCTTCCTGAAAGACTCTCATTTTATTGTGCCCTTTGAGGATAGTGGGCTCAATGTAATATCCGTTTTCCAAACCAGAATTCAGGTTGGCTGCTCCTCCTCCACAGAGAACTTCAGCTCCTTCCTGCTTTCCTATATCCATATAGGAAAGGATCTTTTGGTATTGATCGTGAGACGCCTGAGCGCCCATCATGGTGTCTTCAGCAAGTGGGTGCCCCATTTTGATGGCTTTCGCTCTGGCTATAACTCTTTCCATGAATTTGTCATAAATGGATTCATGAACCAATATTCTAGAAGGACAAGTACACACCTCACCCTGATTCAGGGCGAACATCACCGCGCCTTCTATACATTTATCAAAGAACTCATCATCAGCATCGGCAATGCTCGGCATGAAGATGTTTGGCGATTTACCACCCAGCTCCATGGTAACAGGGATCAGGTTTTCTGATGCATATTGCATAATCAAGCGACCAGTAGTGGTTTCGCCTGTGAAAGCCACTTTCGCGATACGTGGAGAAGTAGCCAACGGCTTACCTGCCTCTGGACCAAAGCCACTGACAACATTCAGTACACCTGGTGGCACCACATCCTTAATCAATTCCATCAGCACCATGATACTGGTAGGCGTCTGCTCCGCAGGCTTCACGACGGTGCAACAGCCGGCGGCCAAAGCCGGAGCTATTTTCCAAGTGGCCATCAACAGAGGGAAGTTCCATGGAATGATCTGACCAACAACCCCAAGTGGCTCTTGCAGGTTGATACTTACTGTAGTGGCATCATGCTCAGACATGGTGCTTTCGTCTCCGCGAATGACACCTGCGAAATATCTAAAATGATCAACACAAAGTGGCAAATCCGCTGCTCTCGTTTCTCGCAAAGCTTTACCATTGTCTATGGTTTCCACACGTGCCAGCATTTCCAAATTTTCTTCTATGATATCCGCTATTTTGAGCAACACGTTGCTCCTGGCCGCAGCGCCAGTATTGGACCAAGATGGAAACGCAGCATGCGCAGCATCGAGAGCCTTATCTATATCTTCTTTGTTTCCTCGAGCTGCCCGGGTAAAGGGCTTACCGTCAATGGGACTTATATTATCAAAATACTCACCATTGCTGGGAGATTGCCATTTTCCACCAATAAAATGATCGTAATGAGGCTTAAAATTTGGGCGGTCGACCGCCTTTTGTTCCTGGGTTAATGTTTCCATAAATTTTCTCAGTTTAAATTCAATTTTTTAAAACTGCCATTAAAAATTCCCGGAAACTTTTCTCTCAGTCCAAATACATATACTGTCAGTCTATTTGTTAAAAATTTGAAAATACAGCATGTTCATAATGATTATAAATCATTAAATTATCAAATTGAAGGAATTGTGTTGAAACAGTTTTAATGGCCTGACAGAGATGAGGAAGTTCTTATTGGATCAATTTCCCGTAAACAATGAAAGAAACCTGTTCACCCTCGTGGAGAATAGAACGGCGTATTCATACGAGACTTGCGAGTTAAATATGTTCGAGACTCACCGGACAGTTGAGAATGTAAATCTCGTTTTTGATCACTTCGTACTCACGAGCATGCTCAGGGGAAAAAAGGTGATGAACCTTCCTGAAAGACCTTCACCTTCATTTGACTATCTGCCTGGTGAGTCTGTGATTCTGCCTCCTGGCGAATTGATGAACATCGATTTTCCTGAAGCTGAAAAAAACGCCCCAACTCAATGTATTGCCTTGACTATCGCAGATGATGCCATACAGAAGACGATAGAAAACCTAAACGAGTATTTCCCTAAAGCTGATAGCTGGGGCGATTGGAACATAGACCATTCTTTATTTCACCTTACAAACAACCTTGAGCTTGCCGACACAATCAACAGAATTCTGCGCATCACCAAAAGTGAGCAAGGCAAGGTAAAAGATGTAATGGTAGAGCTCACCCTACAGGAGATGCTCGTGAGGCTGATGCAAACCCAAGCCAGGGTTTTGTTTGAATCGAAATACACGACGCTATCATCGAATAATGCATTGGCTGCTACGATTCTCTATATCAAAAAAAATCTGAGGGCTAAAATAGATCTGGACAAACTAGCCAATATGGCCTGCATGAGCAGGGCCAGTTTCTTTAAGAAATTTAAGGAGACGATAGGAGACACCCCTTCTCAATACATTATCAAGGAGCGCATCAAACTGGCTCAAAACGAATTGAAAAACCCGTCTGTAAATATCACCAAAGCTTGTTTTTCCAGTGGGTTTGAGAATCTATCTCATTTCATTCGTCTATTCAAACAAGAAACAGGGCTCACTCCAAAGGCCTGGCAAGTAGCACAAAAAAAGAGGAGCGTCAGTTGATGCTCCTCTCCAATTAATAAAATCTTATTTGACTTAGTGAGTGGCTCCTCCTGCCCCACGTGGGAAGCGGATGTTTTCGACCATTTCCTGAACATCTTCGGGAGGTGCCGGATAAAACCTGGAAATCGCAAAAGAAATCACAAAGTTGACCACCATCGCTACACTACCGAAACCTTCAGGCGAAATACCAAACCACCAGTCTTCTTGTGTTCCTCCTCCGAACAAATCCAATTTATATTTCATCATATAAAATAGCATAAGGAGAATACCGACAACCATGCCGGCTATCGCTCCTTCTTTATTCATCCGCTTATCAAAAATTCCAAGTATAATGGCTGGGAAAAATGAAGCTGCCGCCAGTCCGAACGCCAATGCCACCACTGCCGCCACAAACCCCGGAGGATTGATACCGAAGTAACCCGCTACGATCACAGCAATCACAGAGCCTATTCTGGCCCAAACAAGTTCGCCTTTTTCAGAAATATTTGGTTTGATCTGCTTTTTGATCAAGTCATGAGATACGCTGGCAGAGATCACCAAAAGCAGACCAGCAGCTGTAGAAAGCGCCGCGGCTAAACCTCCGGCAGCAACTAGGGCAATTACCCAGTTTGGCAAATTGGCGATTTCAGGATTGGCCAACACCATAATATCCCTATCGATTGTCAGTTCGTTTTTCTCCGCATCTGCCACATATTGGATATTACCATCAGCATTTTTATCCTCAAACTGGATCAATCCTGTTCTTTCCCAATTGGTAAACCATTCCGGCATACTTGAATATTCCTTCCCAGAGACGGTTTGAATCAAGTTGGTTCTGGCAAAAGTGGAAATGGCCGGTGCTGTGGTGTAAAGAATGGCGATGAGCAAGAGCGCCCAACCTGCAGACTTACGGGCATCACGGACATTTTTGACTGTAAAGAATCTAACAATAACGTGTGGCAAACCAGCTGTACCGACCATCAGCGCCAGTGTGATGCAAAACACGTCAATCATCGGTTTGGAGCCTTCGGTATAAGCAGCAAACCCCAGCTCTTTATGGAGCCCATCAAGTTTATCTAAAAGGAAGGTGCCGTCCGACAGAGTACCACCAAAACCTAATTGAGGAATCACATTGCCTGTCAGCTGAAATGAGATGAAAATGGCTGGCACCATGAAGGCAAAAATCAAAATGCAATATTGTGCCACCTGCGTGTAGGTCACGCCTTTCATTCCGCCAAGGGTAGCGTAAAACAAAACGATGAGCATACCAATATAAACGCCCGTCTCGACTGGCACTTCGAGAAATCTTGCAAAGACCACTCCTACTCCACGCATTTGCCCCGCCACGTAAGTGAAGGAAACAATAATAGCACAGATAACCGCCACTGTTCTTGCCACATTTGAGTAATACCTGTCGCCGATAAAATCCGGTACGGTAAACTTCCCGAATTTTCTAAGATAAGGTGCTAGTAGCAGCGCCAAAAGCACATAACCGCCAGTCCAGCCCATAAGATAAACGGCTCCATCATATCCCATAAAGGAGATGAGTCCGGCCATAGAAATAAATGATGCCGCTGACATCCAGTCAGCTGCGGTGGCCATTCCATTGGCAAGCGGCGAAACTCCACCTCCGGCTACATAAAAATCTTTAGTTGATGAGGCTGTTGACCAAATTGCAATCCCTATGTAGAGCGCAAACGTGAAGCCTACTATTCCAAAAGTCCAAATTTGTACGTCCATTGTCTATCTCTTATTTTTCGTCCACATCAAACTCCTTGTCCAGCTTGTTCATCAAGCGGACATACACGTATATCAGCACCACAAAAACGTAGATAGATCCTTGCTGAGCAAACCAAAACCCGAGCTTAAAGCCACCTATTCTGATTTGATTTAACTGATCTACGAAGAGAATTCCTGCGCCATAAGAAACTGCAAACCATATGGAAAGCAGAATTAAGAGATACTTGAGGTTTCGGCTCCAATAAGCCTTCATGCTTTTATCTGACATGTGTGTATATTTTACAATGTTCTGAGCAAGATAGTTTATTTACAGAAATGTCAAAAATTTCCCCAAACAAAGCAGATGCAATTGATCAAGCTTGATATTAGAATACAAATTCTGATAAAATCGCAATAGATGCGCCCAAAAGGCTCACGAAAATTTTGCGTAGGCCAAAGCTATGATTAGGACTGGACTCGACAAAAATGGTGGTGGAAATATGAAGAAAACTACCGGACACGATGGCAAAAAGAATCACCAAAGCCTCATGAGAGAGGTCAAGTATATATCCACTTAACAATAAACCCAGTGGAGATGCCACACTAAAAACTATCAGGATCGCCCACTGAGAAAAGGTAAACCTGGACTCAGACTTGAGGGTCGTCATCAAGGCAAATGCCGCCGGCACTTTATGCAGCAGAATACCCGCAAGCAGTGAATACGATTCGTGCTTTTCATGAAAAGGCGAGTCATGTGTCAGGAGCGCTCCTTCTAAAAGCGAATGCACGATCAGCGCCACGACCATCGACCATTTTGTAGCGCCTGAAAACTCATGCCCTTTGTGAAAATGTCCGTGTTCAATACCCGAAGAAAAATGCTCCAGGAATTGTTGCAGAAAGAATCCTATCAGCACGAAAAGGCCAATGCGCATAGGATTCATACCAGACGAGTAAACCTCTGGCAAAATATGAATCAGCGTAATCGAAAAAAGGAATGAACCCGCAAATATGAGGGGGTAACGAATGGTTTCGGGCTTGAAGTCAATGGAGTTAGAGAGCAGGCCACCGGCAAGGGTACTGATGATGAGAATAGAAATTACCAAAGTCATAGTTGTGTCAAGAAAATCAACCTCTCAGATTTCTCTTTTTTGTATTTATTCAATGAATAGTCTCCAAATGTAGCCTTAACTTTCAAACCAGAATTTTCAAAATATTGAAGGAAATCAGCCTTAGTTATAGCCCTCACCTTTTCCTGAAAATACTGGAGCTCGCCACGGTCATTAATAACAACGTCTTTCAAAATAAATTCGCCATCATACTTTCTGGAGATATTAAACTTTACCTGCTCAATTATTTTAGTCTCAGCTTCCACCAAATCGTTGATCACGGCATATGGGTTGAGGAAGTCGATCAAAAAATAACCGCCCGGTTTCAGTTCCTGAGCGATGGCGGTAATGGCTTTTTGGTCTTCCTCTTTGCTATCAAAATATCCGAAACTGGTAAACAGGTTGAAAGCAAAATCGAATGTCCCTTCCCGGTAAACTTCTCGCATATCGTGCTTTGCGAACCGCAGAGTGGCATTGGAACTTTTATTGGCAATATCTATATTCTGCTGAGACAAGTCGATACCCGTCACATCATACCCAATAGAATTTAGGTAGATGGAATGTCTGCCTCTTCCACAAGCCACATCCAAAAACCGGAAGTTCTCATCCGGCTTAATTTTCTTGAGCAGAGTATTCATAAATAATTGAGCCTCCTTCTCATTGCGCGTCTTGTACAGCACGTAATAATACGGGCTATCAAACCACTCACCGAACCATTCTCGCTTGTTCATTGATTTTGTGTTTTGTCCAGATCAATATAGGGCTTCAACCCATCCGACACATAGCTGGCAAGACTACCATCTTCTTTTTGAAATATCAAAAAAGCTTCCACTTCAGTGCTTTCAATAACTCCTTTTGATTCCTCTAAACCCAGCACCATAAAGGCAGTGGCCAGCGCATCTGCAGTCATACAGCTATTTGAAAAGACTGACGCACTCAATAGGTTGTGCGATGTATTATACCCTGTGCGTGGGTCTATGGTATGAGCGATGATTCGATCCCCAACCTTGTAATAACTCCTATAATTACCAGAAGTGGCCATGGCTTTGTTTTTTAGTCGAACAATCCCTAGCAGTCTTTGCTCCTCTCTTTCTACTAACGGATCTTCTATGCCTATGGTCCATGTTTTGCCCTGATCATTGACCCCATGTGTACTAACTTCTCCACCTATCTCCACCATATGATTAGTCACCCCGTACTCCAACAGCAAATCCGATATAAGATCTACGGCATAACCCTTCGCAATAGCACTAAAATCAAGATACATGAGCGTATCCATGCTTAAACCAGAACTTTTCTTTTTTACCTTGTTCAGGCCAACATATTGCCTCAACGAATCAACCAGAGCTGTATCCGGAACCAACCTCGATTTGTCAGGCCCAAACCCCCATACATTGACCAAAGTGCCCACCGTGGGATCATATGCCCCTGATGTGATCTCGTAGATTCTATAGCTTTCTTGCATCACATCCGTGAAAAGCCGTGAAGGGCTAATTAGCTCTCCCGACTGGTTTAATATCGAGATTTCTGAATCCGGTATGTAAGTGGAGAGGGATTGATTAAAAGCTACCAAAACAGAATCAATCTCTGCCTTACCCACAGGCCTACCCTCCTCAATGTATTTCACATTGTAGGTGATCGTGCCCATGGTCTGGCCCGTAATATGCGTGAGATACTCTGACGGGCGAGAGGAAAAATACCTGTAAAGTGCCCCGATTACAACGATCGCCACAATCGATCTAAAAAAAAGCTTGCGTTTATCCAAAACCGAATTTTACGCAATATTAAAACCGAAAACAGTTGCAACGACTTTAGTGTCAATAAAACTTCCATAACTTTACGACCATCAGTGAATATTTGAGGATAAACCACAACTTACTGTCTGAACTAATCCAATGAGAGAAGACTACCTACGAGGAGATGATGATGAGATGGACTCGGCCGAAAAGGACATTGAGCGTGCACTGAGGCCGCTCAGTTTCGATGATTTTGCCGGACAAAATAAGGTGGTTGAGAATCTCAAAATATTTGTAGAAGCTGCCAAAATGCGGTCCGAACCTTTGGATCACGTACTGTTACATGGACCTCCCGGCTTAGGCAAAACAACCCTTTCTAATATCATAGCAAATGAGTTGGGATCAGGAATAAAGATTTCTTCCGGCCCTGTTTTAGATAAAGCAAGCGAACTGGCCGGGCTACTCACCAATCTGGAAGAGCATGATGTGCTTTTTATAGATGAAATCCATAGGCTCAGCCCCGTGGTAGAAGAATACCTCTACTCAGCGATGGAAGATTATAAAATCGACATCATGCTGGACAGTGGGCCAAATGCCCGCACAGTACAGATTGGGCTGAACCCATTCACATTGATTGGTGCAACCACACGATCCGGTCTGCTCACTGCTCCGCTCAGAGCACGCTTTGGGATCAACTCAAGATTGGAATATTATGATGCCAAACTACTGACCGACATAGTCGGGCGGTCAGCAGATATTTTGAATTCGCCCATCGATGAGGAAGCAGCGTACGAAATAGCCAGGAGAAGCCGTGGCACCCCCAGAATAGCCAATAACCTCCTTAGAAGAACCAGAGATTTTGCGCAGATCAAAGGCGATGGGTCTATCACGCTGGAAATTGCCAAAATAGCCCTGAAAGCGCTCGACGTAGATGATAATGGCCTGGATGAAATGGACAACAGGATCTTGTCTACCATCATCGAAAAATTCAAGGGTGGGCCAGTAGGTCTCAGCACCATAGCCACTGCGTGTGGTGAAGAGTCAGAAACCATCGAGGAAGTATATGAGCCATTTCTAATTATGGAAGGGTATATAAAAAGAACGGCCAGAGGAAGACAAGCCACTGAGCTAGCCTACCAACACCTCGGCAAGATTCCTCCGCAAGAAATGGGAAGCCTTTTTTAAAGGCTTAGCAGTTTCAATAAATACCATTGATTGAATCACCTTAGCCACTGAGCATAAGCAATGGCCGGAAGGAAATAAGATTCATATAATTCTTTCATAACACAAAAATCCCCGTTCAAACGCACTTCCGCTGATTGACTCAACGTAGTTTTATCTCTCGCCAGGCTGCAGGTACATTACTTGGCATAAACCCCCTCGAAATGAAGTTTTTTGTCGTCTGGAGCTTCGTACTTATTTCTTTTCACCTGCATGGTCAATGTCCGGGGGACATCAACAGTGCCACCACCCTCCCATTGGGGACAACCTGTACCTATTCTGGTCCGGAGACCCAGGGGTTTCTTGCTTCCGCCACACTTACCATACCTGAGACGTCAACACTCATTATCAACGACGACTACACCATTTATGACGACCTGGTCATAGATGGAAGAGTAGAAGTATATGGAGATTTGACTGTGGCTACTATTACAGCTTCAGTTACCATCTCCGAATCAGGAACACTTTATGTAAATGGAAACTATTACAATGGGCTGCTGGGGATAGCAGGAACCACATCTGTAAGCGGCACCACAGATATAACAGGAACTTATTACAACCACCTACTATCCACAACCACAGTAGGCATAGACGCTACCATGCAATTTAATAGTTATGACGCCACTCTTGGTGGCACGCTGAATGTACCTTCCGGAGATGAAGGGTGTGAAGCGCTGGGTTGCTGCGGCGGTGGATGTGCATCACTTCCTATTAAATTATTAGACTTTCACATCTCCGAAACAAGTGATGGGGCTCTTGTCTCCTGGGCCACCGGTGAAGAGTCCAACAATAGCCATTTTGAAATCCAAAAGCGTGCGTTCTCAGAACCATCATTCCAAAGAATAGGGGCAGTAACTGGCTTTGGAACAACAACGGATGCTCAGGAATACATCTACTTAGACACCAACCTCACTGAAAGTGCGTATTACAGACTTAAGCAAATAGACTTTGATGGAAAATATGAATTATTCGAAACGAAAGCGATTTTCTTTGATGATTCGGGAAATCAACTCATCGTTTACCCTAACCCAACACATGGACATATCTCTATCAATGGATCAGATGTCACATATTTTCAAATCACAGATAGTTCTGGGAAGCACCTTTTAGAGCTATATGACGTAAGCATGGATGATGCCGAAAAAAAGACTAATCAAGCATTGGCAAATGAATGTGGAGCCTTTCTTATAAGAACCAAAACTGGAGAAAAAACCACAAATGTCAGAATAGTGAAACTATAGGGGCAAATATCAATTTTGACTTTTTGTTTCATTTTATAAAAGTCAAAAACTCCATTCATAAATAAATTCCATCTAGTGAACTAATTATTTAGATGTCCCTCTAATTCACATAACTCACAGGGGTGGTTGAAAATAAACGAAAAATAGTTTTATACATTGAACGGTTTTGTTAAATTAACTATAAGAACAGTTATGAAAAATGGAACCAAACAAACTTATTATCCTTATTGGGATGCTGGCGATCTCATGGATCACATATTCACAGTGCCCAACTAACTTTGGCACAAATGCTACAGTTACAGCTGCTGATAGCCCATGCTCAGTCACTGGAAACCCTGTTCGTCAGGGTTTTGCCTTGGGTACCCAATCCCTCACAATCGAAGTGGATGCCACACTCACCATCAATGGTGATTTTGAAGTTTATGATAACTTAATCATCTATGGCACACTAATCGTAAATGGTGACGTTTCTGTTTTCTCTGCAGGATCAGCTTACGTAGCGGAAGGTGGTACTTTTCAAATTAATGGAGATTATGACAATGGTGGATTAGTGTTTTCGGGTGACACGGGCGTTGACGGCAATATGACAGTCACGGGCACATTTACAAATAACAGTACAGGCTCGGTGGATGTGGGCGACAATGCAACCATGCAGTTTGGAGATTTTCAAGATAACGGAGGAACCCTCTCTGCTCCAGAGGGTGAAGAAGGTTGTGAAAACGGCGGGTGCTGCGGCGGTGGCTGTGCTTCATTACCCATACAGCTGCTCAGTTTTTCTGCGACTGAATGGAACGGAAACGCTCTCCTTGAGTGGAAAACAGGATCAGAGATAGACAATGACCACTTTGAAATTCAAAAAGCCACTTTTTCGAATCCAACATTTTCCACGATTGGCATGATAGAAGGAAATGGCACCACAACAGACACTCAACATTACTCATTTGTAGATGAGGATTTTCGAGAAGACAGTTACTACAGACTCGTTCAGTATGACTTTGATGGTCAGAATGAAAATTTTAAGATGAAAACGCTTATCAAATCACTATCGGCCAATGAGCTGGAGGACATCCATATATATCCGAACCCAAGCCCAGGCAACATTACAATATCGGGAGCTGCATTTACGAGCTACCAGATATTTGATCACACAGGCAAATTGCTATGGGCAGAAAATCAAACGATACCTCAGCTGGCCCAGCAAAACATCAACCAGATACTTGAGACACGAAGAGGCACCTTCTTTCTCATCTTTTACAACAAAAACCAAGTTTTTGAAAAACGCATAATCAAGCAATAAGACAGCCTTGACAAAAAAAAGTAAATAGCGATTCTCTATCTTTAGCAGATGCCCAATCAAGTTACAATTGAGTATTGTAAACTCTGCCGGTGGATGCATCGCGCCACGTGGGTGAGCCAGGAATTGCTCACCACATTTTCAGAAGAACTAGACGAAGTGACGCTCAAGCAAGGTACGGGAGGAGTTTTTGATGTCTATGCAAACGGCGAATTGGTGTTTTCCCGAAAGGAAGCTGGAAGGCACCCCGATATCACCGAACTCAAACAACTGGTGAGAGACCGCATAGCACCAGGCAAAAGCCTTGGACATTCCGACAAAAAGTAGGCATCTTATTATCTCTTAGTTTTGCGCTAGATGCAACGTCTCAATCCCATCAAATTCTGGCCTCCGGTTATCCTCCTTGTTGCCACACTTTTGTTCAGCTTGTATGACAAAGAGGCTTTTCTCACGGCTACCAGCACGGCCAATAGCTGGATTTTAGACCGCTTCAGTTGGCTTTTCAGTTGGAGTGTTTTTCTCTTTGTCCTTCTTATCCTTGTCATTTATTTTTCCCCATTGGGAAAAGTGATAATCGGGGGCACAGGAGCCAAACCGCTCTTATCCAGGTGGCGCTGGTTTTCGGTCACACTTTGCACGACCATTGCTACCGGAATTCTTTTCTGGGGTACGGCAGAACCACTTTTCCACTTTCACAACCCACCCGCCACTTTGGGAATCACGGGAGGTAGCGAGGCTGCTCAGGCTTTTTCACTTTCCACCATATTTCTACACTGGACCTTCAGTCCTTATGCCATTTACACGGTGGCCTCTTTGGTTTTTACCTATTGCTTTTACAACCTCAAACAACCTTTTGAAGTAGGCTCCATGCTTTATCCTTTGTTTGGCTCCAAGTCTCATGGAACAACGGGGCATATTGTTGACATTATTTGTCTGTACGGGCTGGTGGCTGGTATGGCCGCATCACTTGGTACCGGGATCTTGACCATCTCAGGAGGGCTTTCCACTGCTCTGGGTGTGCCCAAGTCGGACTTTATTTTGGTGCTAATCGCTCTGCTCATAGTGGGCACTTTCGTGGCTTCAGCCGCAAGCGGCCTCATGCACGGGATCAGGACTCTTTCAGACTACAACATCAAGGCCTTTTTCATTCTTGCTATTTTCTTTTTTGCTTTTGGCCCCAGTAAATTTATTCTTGAATCTGCAACAACCGGAATAGCCCAGTACATTCAGAACTTCATCCCAAGGAGCCTCAATTGGAACGCTACTTTAGATCAGGACTGGTTTGCTAGCTGGACCGTTTTCAACTGGGCCAATTGGCTTGCCTGGACACCCATTTCCGCCCTGTTTTTAGGACGTCTGGGACGTGGCTATTCTGTCCGGTCCTTTATCAGAATCAATTTTCTTTACCCTTCACTTTTTGGTCTTTGCTGGATGTCCATTTTCAGCGGGTCATCTATCTATTTTGACATATTGAGTGATGGAGGTTTGTTTGCACTGCTTTCCACAGAAGGGCCTGAAAACGTCATCTATGCCATTCTAAACAGACTTCCACTTTCCCAAATCACTGGGGTGCTTTTTCTTATCATCACATTCATTTCTTATGTGACTGCAGCTGACTCCAACACCTCTGCCATGAGCAATCTATGTACACGTGGCATCACTACTGAGAATCAGGAATCCCCACTGATGATCAAGTTGGTATGGGGGACGATCATTGGCGCGGTGGCATGGGTGATGATTTCATACGCAGGTATTGAGGGCATCAAAATGATATCTGTACTTGGTGGTTTCCCTGCACTTTTTTTGGTTATTTTGATCGCACTGGGAGCTATCAAACTCCTGTTTAACAAAGTGGCATGAACGGCACAATCTCTAAAAACTCAGCGCTCATAAAATCCATAGCCACCGACCTGGGCTTTTCGTTCTGTGGCATATCAAAAGCGGGTTTCTTACAAGATGAAGCCCCGAAGGTCGAAGAATGGCTCAAGCGTGGATATCAGGGAAAGATGGGCTATCTGGAAAATCATTTTGAAAAGCGGCTTGACCCGACCAATCTGGTTCCGGGCGCCAAATCTGTAGTGTCTCTGGTCTACAACTATTATCCCAAAAAAGACCAGTCCGGCGAAGGCAACCCCAAAATAGCCAAATACGCTTATGGTCAGGATTATCACTTGGTCATCAAAGACAAACTGAAGACATTCATGAACAGGATCACAGAAGAGATTGGCGAGGTAGATGGTCGAGTATTTGTGGATTCTGCTCCAGTGCATGAGCGAGCCTGGGCAGCCAAAAGTGGCATTGGTTGGATTGGCAAAAATTCCCTCCTCCTCAACCGGCAAATGGGAAGTTTCTTTTTCCTGGCAGAGTTGATCATCGATCTGGAACTAGAGCCAGACGGACCAATGCAAGACTACTGTGGCACCTGCACGGCCTGTCAGGATGCGTGCCCCACTGATGCCATTCCGCAACCGTATGTGGTAGATGGCAGTCGCTGCATTTCGTATCTCACCATTGAGTTGAAAGATGAAATCCCGTCAGAATTTAAAGACAAAATGGAAGGTTGGGCCTTCGGCTGTGACATCTGTCAGGATGTTTGCCCGTGGAACAGGTTTTCAAAGCCACATAATGAGCCAGCATTTCAGCCTCAGGGCTGGGAAGCATTCTCGAAACAAGACTGGCAGGAAATGACGCGGGAAGTCTTTCAGAAAGTCTTTAAAAAATCAGCAGTGAAGCGGACAAAGTTTGAGGGTTTGCAGAGGAACGTGAAGTTTATTCAGTAATAGGAAACATGAGAACACCAAAATAATAACACCCTCAAATCCCTATTTGCGATCATTTTTAATTAATATGGGCACGTCAAATAAAATCCCGTTTTATGAAAGCCTATATTGCCTTTTTCGCGCTTTTAGCAGCCATCCTATACTCATGTAATTCAGATAAGAAATCAA
Organism: Cyclobacteriaceae bacterium; assembly: GCA_039944535.1. Lineage (GTDB taxonomy): Bacteria > Bacteroidota > Bacteroidia > Cytophagales > Cyclobacteriaceae > JAMZMI01. The sequence goes on along the minus strand of JBDUYP010000001.1, from coordinate 387,300 downwards.
CAAATACCGAACAGAAGGTATTTGATTCCCGATTTTCTGAATACATCAAAGCCTACACCAGCGGCACCATTTCTCATAAGGACAATATCAGAGTCCAATTTACGGAGAACGTGACCATACCTGACGACATCTCTGCCGATGAAATACTTGATATCTTACCAGCCATCGAAGGTTCTCTGGTAAAAACCGCCGCTCATGAAATCACCTTTTCCCCCACTAAAAAACTAAGGTCGGGTCAGGGTTATATATTTGGCCTAAAGCTCAAAGCCCTGGCCGAAGTACCCAAAGAACTTGAGGTTTTCGAAATCAATGTGAAAGTCATAGAGCAAAACTTCGACGTGAAGCTTTCTCCCGTAGATGCACCAGACCCCTCAAAGCCAGACAAGCTTTCATTAAGTGGCATGATTACCATAGCCGATTTTGCTGAGAATGAAAATGTAGAAAAAATGATCGATGTTCCAGATGGCCTATCCATCAGTTGGCAACACACCAGCGGAACCACGCACAGGTTTGATATCACCGGACTCAAGCGAGGCGAACAAAATGAAACATTCAATCTGGTAGTCTCCGGATCTCCAATCGGTATTAAAAAATCTGAAAATCTGAAGGTAACCATTCCATCTATTGGTGTGTTTGCGGTGCTTTCAACCAAACTCAATTCCAGCAACGACACCTATGTTTCTGTATACTTTTCAGACCCGCTAGACACCAAACAAACCCTTGCTGGTCTGATACAAATAGAAGGAGTCAAAAACCCCGGAATGGTAATAAACGGAAACGAGCTCAAAGTATATGTTCCTAAAAATTTGAGTGGCACCAGAAAGCTGGAAATCTCTCAGGGCATCAAAAACTCTAAGAACAAACCCCTGGAGCAAAACTCAGTGAGCTATGTTGCTTTTGAGCCAGAAAAACCAGCGGTCAAGCTCGTCGGTTCTGGCTCTATCCTACCTTCTACAGACGGACTTGTTTTGCCTTTTGAGTCGGTCAATTTGAAAGCTGTACGAGTCGAAATTGTAAAAATATTTGAGGATAATTTGCCTCAATTTTTCCAAACAAACAGATACAATGGCAATGATGAACTGATACGTGTGGGTCAGGTAGTGATGAACAAAACCATATCACTAAAAGATCAAGCTGATGACCTGAGCGCGTGGAACAGGTTTACACTTGAGCTTTCCAGTCTATTTCAGGCCGAGCCTGGAGCCCTGTACCAAATTCGCATAGGATTTGCTCCGGAAGACACCAACTTCCCATGTGAAGAAACCTTCGAAGCACAAGAAGAATACGAGCAGAGTGAATGGAGCATCTACTCCGGTGATGGCTTCTACTCGTATGGCAATTTGTGGTCATACAGATATCCCAATGGTTACCGGTGGCAAGAGCGCGACAACCCATGTCATGTTTCCTACTATCACAGTGGAAGGTACATGACCACAAGCCTTCTGGCTACAGACATAGGCTTGATTGCCAAAATCGGCGCTGATAATTCCATGGTTGTTTTCTCTACCAACATGACCACCGCCCAACCGATCAAGGCCAACATCAAAATTTTAGATTACCAGCTACAGGAGCTCGGCTCCTCTCTCGCAGATACTGATGGCACAGCCAAATTCAACCCTGACAGAAGGCCCTTTCTAGTGATGGCAGAGCATCAGGGGCAAAAATCCTACCTGCGACTCAACGATAACGAAGCACTTTCTACCAGCAATTTTGACGTTTCGGGCACACGAGTTAAAGGAAACATGAAAGGTTTTGTTTACGGAGAAAGAGGCGTGTGGAGACCTGGAGATGATGTTTACCTGAGCTTTATGCTCGAGGACCCAGACAACCGCATTCCAGCGAATCACCCTATTGTGATGGAGCTGCGAGACCCACGAGGAACAGTCCGCGACAAGCAGGTATTAAGAAATGGTGTAAACGGATTGTACACCTTCAAGACCAGCACCCCTTCTGATGCACCGACCGGCTACTGGAACGCCAATATTTCTGTGGGGAATAACCATTTCAACAAAACGGTAAAAATCGAAACAATCAAACCCAACCGGCTGAAAATCAATCTCGATTTAGGTGTAGACCCCATAACCTATGAAAACCGAAACCTGTCCGGTCAGATGCAAGTGGACTGGCTCACTGGTGTAACCGGCAGCAACCTGAAGGTTGAAACAGAACTCAGCCTTGACCAGACAAATACCACCTTTGAGGGATACGCTCAATATGAGTTTGATGATAATGTGAAAAAATTTCAAAAAAACCCAGAGGTCATTTTTCAGGGCCAGGTAGATGAGCAAGGCAAAGCAGCACTCAATCTCCAACTGCCCTACAAACCCAATTCACCGGGAGCACTCAAAGCCACATTCAATACCAAAGCTTTCGAACCGGGTGGAGGTTTTAGTATCAATACCAAATCAGTCACCTATTACCCTTACAACACCTTTGTGGGGCTAAATCTAACCAGTGCCGAAGGCTTCCGAATCAAGCGCGATGAGCAGCAAACAATGAAAATTGTTTCGCTTGATGCAAATGGAAACCCTGTGAACAAATCCGGCCTGGATTTTAAAATATACAAACTCAACTGGAGCTGGTGGTGGAATCATTCCTATGACAATAGTACCAATTACCTTTCATCGAGATATTCCACATTGGTGGAAACCAAAAAAGTGAACACTCAGAATGGACAGGCCAGTGTTAATTTCGAAATCAAAAGCCCAAACTGGGGACGATATATAGCTGTGATCAAAGACCCTTCTTCGGGCCACTCAGCCAGCAAAGTTTTCTATACGAGCTGGTACGGCGGATCTGATGAAAACAGCATGGGCTCCACTGCCCTTGAGGTGAGCACCAACAAAGAGGAATATGCCGTAGGTGAAAATATACAAGTGACCATGAGAGGCAGTCTGGAAGGCAAGGCACTCGTAAGCATAGAAAATGGCAGCTCCGTTCTGGAAAGTTTTTGGATAGAAAGCGAAAAAGAATGGACTACTTTCGAAATTCCGGCTTCAGCCAAAATGGCTCCAAACGTTTACCTCAACGTGACCCTGCTACAACCTCACGGTCAAACGATCAATGATCTGCCTATCCGCCTGTATGGAGTAGCACCTATCAAGGTTTTTGACCCGAACACCAAGTTGCAGCCGGTCATAAAAATGGCTGACGAACTTCGCCCTGGCGAACCAGTAGAGATCACCATTACGGAGCAAAACGCACAACCCATGTCTTATACGCTCGCTGTGGTCGATGAAGGTCTTCTTGATATTACCAATTTCAAAACCCCGCAACCATGGGATCACTTTTACAGTAAAGAGGCCATCGGCGTAAAATCCTGGGACCTCTACAATGATGTGATTGGTGCCTATGGCGGACGACTAGAAAGACTCATAACCATCGGTGGTGGCGAAGGAGGTCTGCCAGACCCTGATAAAATGCAGGAGAACAGGTTTAAGCCTGTCGTTCAGTTTATGGGGCCATTCTTCCTTGATGCGGGTGGTTCCAGGAAACACTCGTTTACCATGCCGCAATACATCGGATCGGTTAAAACCATGGTGGTCGCCGGACTAAATGAAGCTTATGGAAGTGCTGAAAAAGCAACCCCAGTTGTGAAACCTCTGATGGTTTTAGGTACACTTCCGCGTGTGGTCGGGCCAGGTGAAAAAGTGAGCTTACCGGTGAATGTTTTCAGGTACAAGGATCACATCAAAGATGCAACCATCGAAATAGAAACTTCCGGTGTATTGAAATTGGCAGGAGCCAAATCACAAAAAATCAAACTGGATAAAGAGACAGGCACGTTATACTTCGACCTTGTAGTAGAAGAGAAAATCGGTTTGGGCAAACTGGTTATAAAAGGCACATCCGGAGCGGAAACTGCCAGACATGAGATCAACATTGCATCTCGCTCTCCCAACGAAGCACAGACCATATCGAAGCTCGTTGCAATTAAAGCCGGAGAAGATACCGAGCTGCCTATATCACTTTTCGGCATGGATGGCACAAATCGCGTTTCACTGGAACTGGCATCTATTCCGCCTATTAACATGGAAAGACGACTGCAGTACCTCATCAGATACCCTCATGGATGTATCGAACAGACGGTCTCTTCTGTATTTCCTCAATTGTACCTGGATGAAGTAACAGAGCTAACCAATGAAGAACGCATAAAAATTGAGAGTAATATTCAGGCTGCTATAGAGAAACTGTCCAAGTTTCAATCGGTGAGCGGCGGCATGACCTACTGGCCCGGATCTACCCATACCAATAGCTGGGGCTCGAGTTATGCTTATCATTTTCTGATCGAAGCGCAGAAAAAAGGCTTCCCAGTCTCTACCAGCCTGATGGCTGGCTTGAGAAAATACCAACGCAATAAAGCCACCATTTGGACCAAGTCTCCAGATCATTGGGATTCAGATTTGATTCAGTCTTATCGTCTGTTTACGCTAGCCATAGATGGTCATGCAGAACTTGGCGCAATGAACAGATTGAGAAGCACCTCTGGCAAATCTTATCAGGCCATATGCAAACTGGCAGCTGCCTATGCGGCTATAGGCCAAAAGGATGCAGCGATAAGTTTATTTGAAAACGCCACAAAACCCTTGAAGGAAGAGCGTTATAGCTACTATTATTACAGCTATGGGTCATACGGTCGTGATCTGGCACTCAAGCTGGAGGCATACACGTATTTGGAAGACTATAGCGAAGCTTTCAAAATCCTTCAGGAACTTTCAGAACGACTGTCAAACGACTCATGGATGAGCACACAAACTACGGCCTATGCTTTGCTGGCCATTGGCAAATACGTCATTGCCAATAATACAGATGAGCCCATGTCTGCTGATATCGGCTATGGCAACACCTCAACTTCCTGGACTTCCGACAAGGCGATTTACCGTTCGGAGATTTCACCCAAAAATGGGGACAAGCTCAAGATCAGCAACGCAGGAAAGTCTAACCTTTTTGCTACCCTTACCACCACAGGCACACCTAAGCCAGGTAGTGAAATTGCCGACTATTCGGACATGAGCATCAAAATGAGAGTGGTCGATCCAAAGGGACGTTCATTCAATGCGGACTCTATCAAAGTAGGAAAGTCATTTGATGTATTGGTGACAGTAAAAAACAACTATGCATATGGAAGCGTGCGGGACATTGCTCTATCGCATATCCTGCCGTCAGGTTGGGAGATTCAAAACGACCGCCTCAACGATCAGCAAACTTCGGATTATAGTTCTTTCCAATATCAGGACATCCGAGATGATCGGGTTTACACCTATTTTCATTTACAGAACGGGGAGGCTAAGACCTTTAAAGTGAGTGTGACCGCAGCGTATCCGGGAAAATTTTACATGCCAGGCGTACAGTCAGAAGCGATGTATAAAGCTTCCATTCATGCCAAAGACAAAGGAAAATGGGTTTATGTTTATGAGTAGAAGTTGTCAAGTACTCCTCTATAGAATCAGCCTTATTCGTTCAACAATGAGAAAGAAAAGTATTTTCTCAAATATCTATTTTTTATAGCACTCAGAATATATTTCATCTAAGTATTGAAGGGCTTTCTCAGCTTCTTGTCTTTTGATCTTATAAGTGACATATCTGGAGTTTCTAGAATTATCATCCAACCATTTGTACTTAGCCGCAATTTTAAGATTGAGGTTATCGAAGACTAACCTCTCTCTTGCTTGATGACGACCTGACATCCTATATGCTTGCTTAACGTCATTGATATTCTTACAGTGTATGCTTCCAATATTAGTTGGCAATATTGAATCCTCAACAAAATGAATAGAGGAGTAAAACGCAGTAGTAATTACCCAATCAAAATACTTATTTCCCTTTACAAGAGATTGAGATAAATCTCTATTACGTTCACCGTGAATTCTTCGCTTCATTAGAACTTTAGAATCTCTTTATATCCAAAACCATCTTCTTTAAGAAGAGCTGGATCAAGATTCTCACTTGACACTAAACTTATATCAAGCACTGTAGGAGCAAACAGTTTATCAAAAATATTCCTGTTTTCATGAATTTTGGAATATGCTAGTTCTACGAACTTATCATTTAATAACAAATCATTACTCACAGCTAAAACCACCTTTGGGCAGCTAGGAAATGGATTTATATAAAACGCATGCGCTCTGTATCCCTCCTTCGCCAAATAAGAAATTAAATTCTGAGAGAGTATGTATACTTGATTTGCTTTTTGAACAAATTTCTCAACCTTATTTTTCAGAATTTCATCCAGAAAAGCTTTTTTACCAGAGTTTTTACCGTCTGAAAAGCCTTGAGTGTACGCCTCAGCTACAACATCCACATGATAATACTCTTCGACACTTTCTGTTTTTACCTGATCTTTGTACTTAGTTATGTACTTGCCGAATAGTTCTGTTCCGGTTTTTGAGGCTATAGTGCTCATATTTGATCCTGGAATGATTGTATTTGTAAAGAAAACGAACGCGAAGTTAATATGTTTGGTTCGAAAATCATCTCAAGCAATATAACAAAAGATTTGGACATACAAATAATTACGGTCATGTATAAGGGTGTTCTGCATGGTCAAAGCCTGAACAGCAGGCTATCGACTTAACAATTAAAACCTTGCACATTGATCACCAGCAACACATCACCCTCTAAGCAATGCACAGTATTGATAATACCATTCATTTTCCAACGAATACAATTTGATAAACACCAAAAATATCAAGAGCAGAAAACTCCTCCGGCTATCTCCTCTGGTGATACTGCTGATCTATCTGGCAATTCCGGTTTCTGAGCCGCATCTTTCATTTTCCACCGTTCTCAATGATCGTGATGGCAACTTGCTCAGTGCCTCAATAGCCGCAGATGGTCAGTGGCGCTTTCCTTTGGCAGATTCGATACCGCAAAAGCTGGAGACCTGCATGCTTATGTTTGAGGACGAATATTTCTACTCGCACCCTGGCATCAATCCGGTCTCCATTTTGAGAGCATTGCGCCAAAATTTCAAAGCAGGAAAAGTGGTAAGCGGCGCAAGCACCATCACCATGCAGGTTGCCCGTATGCTACAGCGGGAAGAGCGTACCGTCATTCAGAAAATACTGGAAATGGGAATGGCCCTCAGGCTGGAAACGCATCATTCCAAAATTGAAATTCTAAACCAATACGCTTCATTGGCACCTTTTGGTGGAAATGTAGTTGGGATCAATGCCGCTTCCTGGCGATATTTTGCCCGTCCGCCACACCTGCTCTCATGGGCAGAATGTGCTGCCCTGGCCGTGCTCCCCAATCAACCAGGCGCGATCTATCCAGGCACAGGCCAAAGCACACTCCGGAGGAAGCGTGATTTTCTTTTGAAGAAGCTTTTACAAAAAAACATCATTGACAGTCTGGAATACCGACTCAGTGTGAGCGAGCCGCTTCCGGGCACTCCATTTGACATCCCACAAAAGGCTCCTCACCTCCTCACAACAGTACGAGAAACAGCAGAAGGTGAGCAAATTCTAAGCACAATCGATCCTTTTTGGCAGCAGAAAACCACGGCAGTAGTAGAGCGAAAGCACCGCATACTACAAGGCAATGGAGTGGATAATCTTGCCGCACTTACTGTTGATTTAAAAACCGGTAAAGTACTCGCTTACGTCGGCAATACGCAGGATAGACAGGCCGAAGGATTTCAGGTTGACGTGATCCAAAAGCCCAGAAGCAGTGGCAGCATCTTAAAACCCTTATTGTACACCGCCGCACTGGATGATGGTTTGATCTTGCCTCGAACATTGCTCTCTGACATCCCTACATTTTTTGGTGGCTACACGCCAAAAAACTTTAGCTATGGCTATGAGGGAGTGGTCAATGCGAACCAGGCGTTATCCATGTCCCTCAATATTCCCTTTACTTATTTGCTCAAAGATTACGGCTATGAGCGATTTCATCATGACCTTAAGCAAGCCGGAATAACGACCCTCAACCAGCCTCCGGTACACTATGGGCTCACCATGGTTTTGGGAGGTGCAGAAGTAAAACTTTGGGATTTGGCACAAGCATATTTTAGCATGTATCGCAAACTAGCCAATGAAGATAATCTGAAGATTTCTTACTCGACTGAACCCGGAAAACTGCCAGATTTTCCTTTTGAAGAGATCAATATCTGGCATGCTTTCAGCGCCATGACAGAACTCAAAAGGCCGGGCAGTGACCAGCATTGGCAGAGCTTCAACTCCAGTCAGGTCATGGCATGGAAAACTGGTACGAGCTTCGGCTTCAGGGATGCGTGGGCTCTAGGATTGAATGGCGAAGTGCTGATCGCCGTTTGGGTTGGCAATGCAGACGGTGAAGGCCGGGCGGGGCTCTCTGGTGCCTCTTCCGCCGGACCAATTCTGACAGAGCTTATTCGGCTGGCCCCAAATAATCCGCAGTGGCTGGCAAGGTTAGAGCCTTTTTCAATCACTAAAAATGTGTGTGTACTATCCGGCATGCTCGCTGCTCCACATTGCACAGATATTGTTTCTGAACCCCTCGGGCAACAAGCGGAAAAATCGGGGATTTGTAGCTACCACCAACTGCTTTGGTTGGATGAAACAGAGACCTACGAAGTGGACAAATCCTGCTATCCATCAGCCTTGTCCCTGCGAAAGTCCGTTTTCATTCTGCCCTCAACGCAGGGTTACTATTACCAGAAAACGCACACCGGATACATCGGGAAACCTTCGCCCTATCCGGGCTGTGAAATAGAAAAACAAAATGTGCTTTCGATAAACTACCCAGTTGAAAACACCCGAATTTTTATTCCGCGAGAACTGGCAGGCCAAAGCAGTCAGGTGATCATAGAAGCGGCACATCAGAACCCTCATGCCAAACTATACTGGCACCTCAATGAGCAATATCTGGGAGAAACGGTAAACGAGCACAAACAATCTTTGGCCCTCGCCAAAGGTGAATACCTGATCACAATCATGGATGATTTAGGCAATTCGCTTTCACGGCAATTTGAAGTAATCTCGGATTTACCAAGGTAATCATTACATTCGCACAAATTTTCAAAAGGTGAATATTCTCTCCATCATAGACATACTCGGAACCATGGTTTTTGCCATCAGTGGCGCTATGACCGCATACGAAAAGAAGCTCGACGCTTTTGGCATTTCGGCCGTGGCGTTTATCACGGCTCTCGGTGGCGGAACACTCCGAGACGTATTAATCGGCAGCACCCCTGTTGCCTGGATGAATAACACCATTTACCTGCTCATGATCATTGTAGGCATTTCTCTCGCTTTGATTTTCAAACAAAAACTAGCAAGACTGAGAAAAACCTTCTTCCTTTTCGATACCATCGGGGTGGCTGTTTTCACCATTTTGGGACTTCAAAAAAGTCTGGACATTGGCATCTCGCCAGTCATCAGCATTTTGATGGGGATGGTCTCAGCCGTTTTTGGCGGAGTGATCAGAGACATAGTTTGCAACGAAATACCACTCATTTTCCGCAAGGAAATCTATGCCCTCATCTGTATATTCGGCGGCATGCTTTACGTATTGTTGATCCATTTTGATGTCAGCACTACCCTCAACGTCATATGCACAGCAAGCTTTATTATCATCATCAGGATTCTGGCTGTGACTTTCAAGTGGCAGTTGCCTAATATTTGATTCACCTTTCACCGAAAGGCTTTAATCGTTAATTTGCGCTGGATTTTAACGCCGGGACGAAATGACGGACTATTCTAAACTCAATGCCATTTTACTCATCCACTGTACAGACCGCAAGGGTCTGATTGCTACAGTGACGCAATTTCTCACCGACCACAATGGTAACATTGTGGATTTGGATGAGCACGTAGAGAAAGAAAATGGGATTTTTCTCATGCGTGTGCAGTGGGATTTGGAAGGTTTTGATATCAAAAAAGAGAATATCCAACAAGTATTTGAAGAAGAGGTGGCCAATAAATACGAAATGACCTGGCAGCTGCACTTCACCGATAAGCTTCCGCGAATGGCCATTTTCGTTTCTAAAAGCTCGCATTGTCTCAACGACATCCTTTCGCGCCACTATTCTGGCGAATGGCAAATAGAAATTCCGGTGATCGTGTCGAATCACAAAGACCACAAGGCGGTAGCCGACCGATACGAAATACCATTTTATCACTTCGACATCACCAAAGAAAACAAAGCCGAAACAGAAGCGCAGCAACTAGCCCTAATGGATGAGTTGAAGATCGACTTCATCGTACTTGCGCGCTATATGCAGATTTTGAGTGATGACTTCATCAATCATTTTCCAAATCGAATCATTAACATCCACCACTCGTTTCTTCCCGCTTTTGCCGGGGCAAAACCCTACCACCGTGCACATGAGCGCGGGGTGAAAATCATTGGTGCTACCAGCCATTATGTGACTGCCGATCTGGATGCCGGACCAATCATCGAACAAGATGTGGTGAAAATCTCACACAAAGATTCCGTAAGCGACCTGGTGAGAAAGGGAAAAGACCTGGAGAAAATCGTACTCTCCCGTGCTATCTATACACACCTTCAGCGCAAAGCTTTGGTTTACGGCAATAGAACTGTGGTTTTTGATTGATGTCTTAACGTACATTTAATACGGCGGTCACAACCATTTCCAAAAATCGGCGGTCAAAGAAGGGAAGAACCCAAAACACCATGAAAACCGCCTACCAGAGAATTTTACTACTCGTGCTCGCCGGCATTCTTCTCATCACGCTGGAAGACTGCTGCTACTACGACTGCTGCGATTGTGAATACAATGTACGAGAGTGGGGACTCAGGCCCGAATACTCAACTGATCTGAACGACATAGTAAAGCTTGAGGATCCACGTGCTCTTAGAAACCCATCCAAAATTTATAGCTACAAGCACTACATTTTGGTGAACGAGCCTCAGCAGGGCATGCACATCATCGACAATAGCGACCCCCGAAATCCTGAACCCATACAGTTTCTAAAGATTGCCGGAAGCAATGATGTGGCTATCAAAAATGACGTGATCTATGCCGATCAGTTCGACAACCTGATCATCATCGCATTGGATTCTTTGACTGATGTCATGGAAAAGAAATTGCTCCCGGATGTGTTTGAAAACTACGGCTACTACGACGTGGTGCCGGAAGAAAAAGATGTCTATTACGAGTGCCCGGACCCATCTTACGGTGTGGTAGTAAACTGGGTGGCCGACAGTGTTGATTACCCATGCTATAACTACTGATATAATGAAAAAGCACACAAAATTCATTTTGCCTTTGCTCCTTTTCGTAGCAGCATGCGGTTCTGATAGTGAAGTAGCCCCTAGTGGGGGTGGGGATGTCGTGGGTACCGGAGGGTCTATGGCTCGCTTCACTATTTCCGGAGATTATCTCTATGCCGTGGATCAAAGTAAGCTGGTCACCTTCTCCATTGCCAGCCCCATGGAACCGGCTAAAGTCGATGAATTTCAACTGGACTGGGGTGTAGAAACCATCTTTGCGATGGACACCATCGTTTTTGTGGGCACACAGACAGGCATGCACATGTTTGACGTGACCGAAGGGTCAAGGCCGGGCTATCTTTCTAACTACGAACACATCACCTCATGCGATCCCGTAGTGGCACAGGACACCCTGGCTTTTGTGACACTCCGCTCAGGCAGCAGCTGCTGGAACGGCAGCAATCAACTCGACGTAATTGATATTAGAGATTTGAGAAATCCCAAACTCATAAAGTCCTACGACATGCAAAACCCACATGGACTTGGTGTAGACGGAAAATATCTTTTCGTTTCGGAAGGAGATTCTGGCCTCAAGGTATTTGAAATTGGTACGGGAGGTGAACTTGAGTTGATCAAATTCTACAGTAGTATCAGGAGTAAGGATGTGATAGTGCGGGGAGATAACCTGCTAATGGTGGTAGCTCAGGACGGGCTTTTCCAGTATGATTACTCTGATATCAAAAACATAGAATTGCTCAGCCAGATCAAGATTGAGTATTGACCGTGACCGGCGCAAATTGATCACTGTTTTTAGCAACTTACCCGCAAGCCCATGTCTACACAGGCTTATCCAAACCCGTGATGAGTAACTCGAATCGTCCACTTTCGCACCTATACGTCCGAATTTGGACAGCCCATTCTCTGTAAAAGCCCCTAAAATCGCCCAGGTAAGCCTTTCTTATGGTTGGCATATTTATTGGCACTCAGTCTAAATATGTACAACAGGAAAAAACCGACTTCATGCAACCTTCGTAGTATTTTCCTGTCTAATATGTAACCATCAACCTGACACTGAGTATTCCCAATACCAAATTCCTTCCAAACCTGAATCTACTACCATGTTTAAGAACTACTTAAAAGTCACGCTCCGGAATCTCCTTAAAAACAAGGTATTTGTTTCGATCAATGTTCTTGGCTTAGGACTGGCACTGGCTTGCTGCATTGTGGCCTATCTCAACTCCAAGTTCAACTGGGATTTTGATAAATCCCACGTCAACATAGAACATATCTACAAAATTCACCACATCCAGGACAATCAGGGCAACCTTCGCGAATATGGACGGGCACCCATGCCCATGGCCACAGCAATCAGAAATGATATAGCCGGGGTAGATAAAGTTTTCAGATTTGAAAGCCACGCCTTCACCGCCCGGGACGTCAACCTCGACAAGGTGTTTCACACCAGCGTTTCCTATGCCGAGCCTGATTTCCTCGAATCTTTCACTTTTCCCCTTGTGATGGGTAATCTGGCAGCCTATCATACACTGGATCAGGCCGTGGTGACCGAAGAATATGCGCGTAAATTCTATGGTGATGAAAACCCTCTGGGCAAGGTTCTCACAATATTTGATGACACGGGTGCCAGTTTCAATTTTACCATAGGAGGAGTGGTACAAAAAGCACCGCTAAATTCTTCGATCCAGTTTGAGGTTCTGATCAACTTTGAAAACCGTTTCAGGATGTACGATGATGAAGTCAAGGGCAATTGGGGACAATTTGCACAATGTACATTCCTGTATTTCAACGACCCATCCAGAGCAGAGGAAGTGGAGCCCCTATTGGCCAAATACATTCCGGTTCTGGCAGAAAAAAGACCCGACATGGGCGTGACCGAATTTGTGCTCAGCCCTATGCACAATCACGCTCAGATCAGCAACGACATCAGATGGGATGTACTGCGAGATGCTGCACCTGACGCAGCAGTGCTCACGCCGCAGATCATGGCGATTTTGATCTTACTAGTTGCATGCTTCAACTTCACCAATACTGCCATTGCCACCTCAAACAGACGCCTCAAAGAGATTGGCGTAAGAAAAGTGATGGGTGGAAGCAGACGCCAACTGATCATGCAGTTTATGGCAGAAAACCTCACCATCTGCTTTTTGGGAATCATACTATCCATTGGTATCGCATATTTCCTCGTGCCAACTTACAGCGCCATGTGGGAAGGAATGGATTTAGAAATGAGTTTTACCGATGACTTTGGTATTTACCTTTTCCTCATCGCTTTATTGATCTTCACAACTTTACTTGCCGGGCTTTATCCTTCATTATATATAAGCAAATACGAACCCGTAAGCATCCTCAGAGGCAGTCTGAGCATAGGAGGCACTGGCAGGCTGACCAAGTTTTTACTGGGTGCACAATATACCTTCACTGTCATTGCCATTTTCGCCAGCGTGGCTTTCATCCAAAATGCCAGGTTTCAGGAAACCCTGGATATGGGATATGATCGCAACCAGGTCATAGGTGTGAGCCTGCTCAACGAAAATCAGTATCAGAAAACCAGGGCGGCTATGCTGGCCAATCCCAACATCACTCACATAGCCAGCGCCAAAAATCACATAGGCCGTGGAAACTATGGGGCAACCATGAAAAACCAGGATCTGGAAGTCAACACAGATATGCTCGATGTGGGCATTGATTATATAGAAACGATGGGACTAGAAATCGTTCAGGGAAGATCTTTTACCAGAGATTTGGAAGCCTCCGATAGTCAGGGTTCTATCATAGTCAATGAAAAACTAGTAGAGGAATTTGACTGGACAGAGCCAATAGGCCAGCGTGTGGCCATAAACGATACCACCACGCTCACTGTAGTAGGCGTAGTGAAGAACTTCTATATGTATGGGTTTTGGGCGCCTTTAGAGGGTGTAGGCCTGCGTTTGTCCAGCTTACGATTTGAAGACGATGGAAACTACAGTTTCATCGTGGCAAGAACCAACATTGACAATGTACAAGATGTATATGACTACCTGGAGCAAGACTGGAACGACAACATTCCAAACAAAACCTTTGCTGGCTTCTATCAGGATGACCTGCTGAGAGAAGCGCGCGAAGTAAACCAGAACATTATGATGATATTTAGTTTCCTTGGGATGGTGGCATTCGTGTTGTCATGTCTGGGTCTTTTCACCATGGTGTCTATCAACCTGATTCGCCGCATCAAAGAGATAGGCGTGAGAAAGGTACTCGGCGGAGGAATAGGCCATATCGTGTTTATGATCAACAAACAGTATTTTCTTCTGCTGTTTATCTCATCAGCATTGGGAGTGACACTGGGCTATTACCTGATCGACTCGCTGATATCCTCCATCTTCAACCATTACAAGCCAATGAACTTTGTGACATTTGCCCTTCCAGCCTTCATCATCATAGCCGTGTCACTGACCATTGCCAGTCTGCGCACACTCAAGTCTGCCCATGCCAATCCGGTACAGTCACTTAGATACGAATAATTGCAACTTCTATTATATTTCTCAAAAGGGGTTTTCGCTCAAGCGAAAACCCCTTTTTGATTAAAAGCTATAACCACCAAAAACCAGTGACATAGGGCTGTCACTCTGGCTATTTTCTTTGTGATATGTTCAACAAAAACAAGACACCTATGACAACAGAAGAAATTGCAAACAGACTGGTAGCACTCTGCCGCGAAGGAAAATACCAACAAGTTTACGACGAGCTCTTTTCCCCTGATGTGCTCAGTATAGAACCCGAGGAAAGCGGATATGGCACCACCCGTGGCATGGCAGAAATGGCCGAGAAAAGCAAAAAATGGAACGACATGGTAGCGGAGTTCCACTCCGGAGAAATTTCAGATCCCATCGTGGCAGAAAACTTCTTTTCACTCACCATGAAATCCAGGATCACCATGAAAGGGATGGATCACCCTATCAATATGGACGAGGTATGCGTGTATCAGGTAAACGATGGAAAAGTAGTATGCGAGCAGTTCTTCTACACGCCTATGCCCCAGCCCGTGTAGATCACAGAACCCGCAGAATCATAACACAGAAAAGGGTATCTCAAACGAGGCACTCTTTTTTGTTTCACTTCTACACCGATACATCGAGATGGTTCTGAACTTTTATTGCAACTTTGTGTTTTAGAATTCACGAATTAGAACGATCGAAACATGGAAGCTGCAGAAAAACCCGTCATCAATATATACACAGAGTCTAACCCCAACCCAAACTCACTCAAGTTTGTGCTCAACTTTATGCTGCTTCCAGAAGGCGTGAGCAGGGATTTTCCAGACAAAGAAAGCACTACAGAGGCGCCTTTAGCCGCAGAGCTTTTTGATTTTCCTTACGTGAAGCGTGTATTCTATATGAGCAACTTTATTACCGTAACAAAAGATAAACTCACTGACTGGCACGAAGTAAAAGTTGATATCCAAAACCACATCAAGCAGTTTTTGGAGGCCGGAAGACAAATTCTTACAGAAAAAGAAGTGGAGGAAGATCACAAAGTGAGCGACTCTGACACAGACCTGGAAGTAAAAATCAAAGGTATTTTGGACGAGTATATCCGTCCCGCCGTTGAGATGGACGGTGGCGCCATCAGCTTCGATTCGTACGCCGACGGCAAGGTGAAAGTGCTGCTTCAGGGCGCATGCTCCGGATGCCCTTCATCTACTGTTACACTGAAAGCAGGCATAGAAACCCTCCTCAAAAAGATGGTGCCGGAAGTTCAGGAAGTGGAAGCCGAAGGAGTTTAACCTCAATACCCCTTTTAAATTTTTATCAAACAAATCTCCAGGCAAGGAAGAAACCATGCTGGGTCTGGCATAGCTATGCCCATTTCAAAGGCTCGTTCCCACCGACCACTCTCTAATACAAGTTTTGACAACATTCGAAATGTCAAATTCCCCACGATTCGTTAAATTGTTCTGCCTATAAAAAATAACCCTTCAGTTTTAGGCAAAAAAGTGAATTTAAAACTTCACCCCTGAAAATCTTCGCTATGAAACATCTCTTGACAATCACATTTTTGATTTTTTCCACTCTCAGCTTTGCGCAAAAAAAGAACCATTCCTTGCCCACAAAGACTGGTTTATCGGTTCTTCAGCTAAACACTGCAAATCAGGCAACTACCTCTACCATGCGAAACTGCTACTCGGTAGAAATGGAGCAAAAGTTGCAGAAGAAATACCCGAATCGACTTGATATTGATGCTTTCGAACAAAAATTTGAAAAACATATAAGCAAGTCTGCCAACAAGCGAACAGCTAGTGAAGAGGTTTATCGCATCCCAACGATCGTACACGTAGTTCACAATGGAGAGACCATTGGCTCAGGAGCCAACCTGATACCCGAGCAGGTTTACACCCAATTTGACGTGCTCAATGAAGATTTCAGACGGTTGGGTGCAGGATTTAATGACCATGAAAATGGTGCAGATATTTTCGTTGAATTTGTGCCTGCGGCCATCGATCCTGACGGCAACACACTTGCAGAAACGGGAATCAACAGAATAGATGGACAACAATCCTTTTGGGAGGAAGACGACATTGAGAATGACTTGAAACCAACCACCATTTGGGATCCTGAAAAGTATCTCAATATATGGGTAGTGACCTTTGGTGGCGATCTGGATGGAATCTTGGGCTATGCCCAGTTCCCGTCACTCTCAGGCCTTGACGGCCTCAGTTCGAATGAGGGGCCCGCCGAAACGGACGGAGTTGTGATCGGACACCCCTATTTCGGAACTACTGGAACGGCCGTGCAGCCTTTCAATGGAGGACGAACAGCAACACATGAAATAGGACACTGGCTAGGTCTCAGGCACATTTGGGGCGATGGCGGGTGTAGCGTCGACGATTTTTGTGAAGACACGCCTCCCGCAGCTGCGGAAAACTATGGCTGCCCGGATGAAGACAGCTGCACTTCGGATGAATTTCCAGACATGGTAGAAAACTACATGGACTACACCAATGACGCCTGTATGAACATCTTCACCCAGGATCAAAAATCCAGAATGCGAACCGTGCTGGAAATATGCCCAAGGAGAAGCACGCTCATTGGTCCGGCCTGTGAAGACGCTGAGGTGGCCACCGTCGGTAATAACTCCACCACTCCTCCTCTTTGGTACACCTATACGGCCGCCACGCAGGAGGTGATCAAAATATCATCTGTGGGGCAAACAGACGAAAACACCACGCTGAGTTTATATGCTGAATGCAGCGCCTTCGCTATCAATGAAAACGACGATGCTCTGGGCACAGCGCAATCGGAACTCACAAGATTATTGGATCAGAACGAAACCGTGAAAATATATTGGGGAGCAGCGCATTCTGAAGCCGAATTTAACTGGACCTTGTCCACCATAGATGCTGTGGAAGGAAGCACATGCCAGCTGGCCGGCACTGCCACTCAGGGAAGTAATACCCTCACTGCCACCACGCTCACCACGGTATGGTTCAAATACACCATGC
Source organism: Cyclobacteriaceae bacterium (assembly GCA_039944535.1). Lineage (GTDB taxonomy): Bacteria > Bacteroidota > Bacteroidia > Cytophagales > Cyclobacteriaceae > JAMZMI01. The sequence continues at coordinate 369,647 of JBDUYP010000001.1, read as the reverse complement.
AAAGCGCCACATCTAAAGCAATCATAGATGCAGGTGACTACCAGACCTATGCCTACTCAGGAGATTGCGATGGCCTCAATCTACTCGGGCAAAGCGCCGATGCGCTCACTGTCTTCGAAGCTGGTGATCACCAGGAGATTTACATCGCCATAGAAGCCAATGGTGGGGATTTTAGCTGGACGATAAATGAAGAAGCCTGGAGCCAGGGAGAAGTTTGTTCCATGTCCATAGGTGCTGCCGAAGGTACCAACAATGCCCCCTCCACCCCTTATTGGTTTTCTTTCCAGATGCCAACAAGCGGAGATCTGACCATATCGAGCGAGGGCGCTTCGGTATCCACCTATGCTCAGATTTACGACGAGTGTGGCGGTGACCTCCTGGTCAACAATGTAGCCGTAGGGTCGGGACAATCCGAATTGACCGCACGGTATCTGGATGAAAATACCACCGTCAAAATCTACTGGAAAAATGTGGACACATCAGAGGCCTTTGACTGGACGCTGACCGTGACAGAAGCCAACCTGGGAGAAAGCTGCCAGCTGCCTTCCTCGGCCTCCGTTGGCACCAATACTGTGCCGGCCACTCAGGAGGATCTTTACTGGGCAAAATTTACCATGCCTGAGGCAAATAAAAAGCTGACCATTACGAGCACAGCTTCCGCCAATGTGGGCATTGTGGCCGACTGCTCCCTATCAGAACTTTTGAGTTCGGGACTGTCTGGGCTGATCATCACAGAGCTGGTTCAGGATCAGGAGGTGATCATCGTCTGGGAAACAACCGGTAACGAATTCGACTATGAAATCACGCTTTCAGATGTGGAAGTGGGGGACATTTGTTCCGCACCGATCCAGGCTGTGGAGGGCACAAACAGTGCCGCCTATGCCCCACGCTGGTATGACTTCACCATGCCGGAAGATGCCGACCTGATTGTGTCATCACTGGGACTCACCGATGAAGATACTTTTCTGGAGATCTATGATGCCTGCGGTGGCACCTTGCTAGGTAAAAACGATGATAGTGGCGATGATTTTCAAAGTCAAATTCGACTGTCAGGGCTGTCACAGGGAGATGCCGTGATCATCTACTGGTCGGCAAGCTATTCTTCTGCCGCATTTGACTGGAGTCTGGAGGTGAAAACTCCCGAGCCAGGTGACAACTGCGAGACGGCAATAGAAGCAGTCGAAGGCACAAACACCGCATCAAGCGCACCCAGGTGGTTTTACTTTACCATGCCCAAGGACGGAACGCTCTCACTGTCATCAGTAGGAATGACAGACGAAGACACCTACGTTTATGCGCACGACGGGTGCACGGGTAATGTTTTAGATGAAAACGATGACATCAACGACACTTCTCAAAGCAGCCTTGAAGTTCCGGGCCTACTCAAAGATGAAACAGTTTACATCTACTGGGGCGATGACTATTCAAGTCAGGGTTTTGACTGGAATTTGTCCATCTTGGATCCCAGGGACGGTGACAACTGTAGCAATCCGATCACGGCTGTGGTTGGCCAAAACACCGTTTCAACGGCACCCACCTGGTTTACCTTTACCATGCCCAAAAGTGGGGACATGAAGGTCTCAAGTGTTGGCTCTACTACTTCTGACACCTATCTGGTAATTTTAGAAGGTTGCGACCTTGACCCCATCGCCGAGCATGACGATACGGAAACTACCTTACAAAGTGAAATCACAGTGACAGGCCTGGAGGCCAATGACGTGCTATACATATTTTGGCCTGCGGTATATTCTGATGATGGGTTCAATTGGAACTTAACCTTACAAAATGTAGCCAATCAGGCTCCTGATATTTCCGACCAGTCTTTTGATATTACGCCAGAGATAACGAACGGCACCACCTTAGGAACGGTAGTAGCCTCAGATGCTGATGGTGACAATATCACACTTACCATCAGCTCGGGCAATAGTCAGGATATATTCGATCTCAATGAAGCAACCGGCGAGTTGGTACTGGTAGATAAAGACAAATTAGATGCATCGAAACCCAGCGTAACCCTAACTGTGGAGGTTTCTGACGGGATCACTTCAAGCTCCGCCAAAGTGACTCTAAATCTACATTTACTAGCCAATCAAAACAGCAAGGTCTTTACTGTTTTTCCAAACCCGACCAGTTCCTCCTTCAGCATCCAACTAATATCAGGCACACAGCTGGAGAGTGGCATATTAAGAGACCTGAGTGGCAAGGAAGTGACGCAAATCACACAAGGAGAGACTACTGTAAATGTCTCTGATCTCAATCCTGGCATATATCTGCTCGAGCTCCGGGTAGATGGACAATCACGCCTGGAAAAAGTGGTAGTGAAGTAAAGCCTATAGGTGATGAATCGTAATTATGAAGTGTATATCCAGGTCTAAATAAATGCAGATGAAGTCTAAACACACTCTCATATTATCGTTAACAGCTTGGTTAACCTCAAGGGCGAACGATGGAGCCTTTTATGCGATTGGTGGCAACATCTTTCCAATGAAAGAAACGATCATCGAACTCTGAAAAGAAATTCTGAACCAGAAATGCATAACCGATATTTAACCTTTAGACTCTATGCACAAGTCGAAACAATTTTTGAAACGTAACAGATTCCGACTAACTCTTTTAACTGCAATAATCAATATAACTACCTTAACAGCTCAGAACCCTTCTACAGATGAGGGCGCGCAATTCTTAAGGAACTTTTACATATCCTATATCAACACTTGTGATCAAGTGCCGATGAAATATGACGAGCTGAATCAATACCTGTCTGAGAGCTGTACTGTTGAGCTATTAAACCGGATAGACGAACTGGAACTTGATTATGATCCATTTTTGGATACACAAGATTGTAGTAAACAAATTATTCCTAGTCTAAACGTAACTAAGCTTGAAAACACCGAACACGGCTATGAGGTAACATATGCAGGATACCAGGATACAATCCGAGTTAAATTAACACTTGAGATAAGTGAATCAAATTTTCGAATCAATTCGATTATTGGACTTACAGACAAATAGTGAGTCGAAACAATGTCAAGTTAGCATCTTGCGGCGCACTCAAGAGTGGCATCTACTTCCGATTGACAAAAAGCTGCGCCACAAAAAGGTTCGGCACCCACGACAGCCATGAGATGATTGTATAGGAATCATCAAAACCCATTCCCAAAAAGATATCGAAGATCGGCAACCATAGCCGCAGTGTCACTGCCGAAAAAGCCAGCGCATAACTCCGAATCATCCAGGCTCGGTGAGCAGAGAGATCCTTTTTCCTAATAGCCACATAGGCAAGCGCGGAAGTACTAAGCCAGCACAGAGCCATGGCACTGAAGCCGACCTGAGCGATCCAGCCGCCGTTGGCGTTGAGAGCAAGGTAAAACCCTGCCAGGCCTCCAAACATTACCGCTATCAGATAGATCTTTCCCAGCGTCCGATGAAGGGACATTCGCTTGGCTCTGATTTTTTTGCTGAACTGTGACCAGCCTGTAAGCAGCGATACGGCACCAAAAGAAATATGCATATAGAATGCCACCCACCAGACTTGGCTCTCAAGTATTTCCGCCGATTTGGCACTGAGTAGCCCAACTTTTTCGCTTGTCAAAAAATACATGACGGGATACAAGCCAATACCTACAGCAAAAAACACAAAAATGAACCAGCCTACCTTTTTCATAGAGGTTAATTGTTTGGCATCAAAGCTAGTCAGAAATAATTTAGATACGCTCTGGTGAGTGATCCTGGCCTGACTATTTAAAACCCTGCTATCACAGCTATCAGCCAGCCAGCCAGAAATCACGAACCGGAAGCACCAGTTGAAATCACTACATTTGATCATGCGATTGATCATTTCAGATGGAAAATAAGCCAACCAAAAAACTCATTTTTCCCCTTCAGGTATTGTTTGAAGATGACCACCTGGCGGTGATCCACAAGCCAGCGGGCATCATTGTCAGCGGCAATAAGTGGAAAACCATCGCAAGGGCACTACCTGATAATCTAAGGCCCAGCCAACAGCCTGATACCTGCACCCCACAGCCAGCTCATCGGTTAGACTTTCCCACTACAGGTGCATTGCTGATAGGCAAAACTACCAGCTGTATTCGCGCGCTCAACCAAATGTTTGAGGCCAAAGACATCCATAAGACGTACCTGGCCATTGCAATAGGAGAAATAAAGCCAGAGGGCAGTATAGAGACCCCAATAGATGATAAGCCATCCCAAACAGAATATAGGGTAGTCCAAACTACGCCTTCCGAACGATTCGGCGCACTCAACCTGGTCAAACTCTACCCACACACAGGAAGAAGACATCAGCTCCGCAAGCATCTTGCCAGCATCGGGCACCCCATTTTAGGGGATAAAGAATATGGGACAGAAAACCTGATTCTCAATGGAAAAGGATTGTACCTCCATGCAAATCGTTTGGAGTTTGTCCATCCTTTCACAAAAGAACATCTCAAAATAGAAGACGAGCTACCCAAGAAGTTTAAGAAGATTTTCCCTTAAAACAGCCCGTAATCTATTTCTTTCTATTTAATCGAAACAAATAAGTAACCTCCTCGTATTGGATTTATACAAAACAGAAACTAATACAAATGAAAGGCACCAACCTTGGAGAGTTTGAGGAGCTCGTTTTGCTCACCACCATCATGCTTCAGCAGGAGGCATATATCCTCAGAGTACAGGAAGAACTAAAATCGCAGGCCAATAGAAATACGTCTATGGGCGCGCTACACGCCACACTGGCCCGGCTGGAAAACAAGGGATTTCTGAAATCAGAACTCGCTGGTGCCACCAAAGAGCGAGGCGGAAGACGCAAGCGTATCTACGAGGTGACTGCTGCAGGTAAAAACGTACTCACCGAATCTCGCCAACTCAGAGACAATCTCTGGAACCAGATCCCTAAATACGCTTTAGAGTTGATCAGAATCTAGGCATGCCTCTCCAACCAGATATATCGCTAAGAATCATCCGTGCGCTCTGCAAACCCGAATTGGTAGAAGAGATCGAAGGGAATCTTTTGGAGCGTCGTGATATATTGAAAAAATCGTCAGTTGGTCAATTCAAATACTGGTTTGAAGTACTCAACTACCTGCGTCCGTCTATGCTCAGGTCATTCAGAAAATCTAAAAATCAAAGCTCCATGTTCATATTCAACCCACGGCTGGCTATCAGAAATTTACTTAAACACAGATCCACCACATTTATCAGTCTGGGTGGATTTGTGATAGGCCTGCTCTCCGTTATTTTTCTGTATTTCTATATAGAAAATGAAATGAATCATGACGCCTTTCAGGCAGACAAAAACGTGATTTATCGTGCCAAGAGGCTTTCCACAATCAATGGAGAAGCTTACGGCGTTGGCGTGACATCTGGACCTTATGCTCCTGCCCTACTCAACGACTACCCCTCAACCATAAAATCCGCATGCCGAGCATATCCTCAAAGTGGTCTTGTGGAAGTGGGCACCAAACAATTTTACGAGGAGAAAATGCTGTTTGCAGACACCAACTTCTTCGAGTTTTTTTCTTACCCACTGGCCATCGGCGATCCGCAAAGCGTAATAGATGACGTGAACACCGTGGTGATATCAAAAGAAATCGCTAAAAAATACTTCGGCGATTTAAACCCCATCGGAGAGATCATTGAAGTAGATCACGAGCACAAATTTACCATTACAGGCCTGCTTGATGATTTCCCCAATAAGTCACAGCTCGATTTCGACATGGTCTTCAACATTGAGCTTTTCAACAGGTACGACTGGTTTCACGGCTGGTGGTACAACGGACTGATCACATACGTGAAAATCCAAACTGCACAAGAAGCCCAGCGGCTCAACGAACAGCTACCACAGTTCATGGATAAGTACATGGGCGAAGACTTTGAGCGAAACGGCAGTAAAATTGGTTTAGCTGTAGAGCCATATACAGATGTCTATTTCAACAACAAAACGCGGTTTGATCGTGTCAACCACGGCAGCAAAACCAACGTGACCATCCTGGGGCTGGTGGCACTTGCCATTCTTTTCATTGCCTGTTTCAACTATATCAACCTTTCTATAGCTCAGTCTTACAAACGTGCCAAAGAAGTGGGCGTAAAAAAGGTGCTAGGTGCTAACAGGTCCCGGTTGATACTTCAGTTCATAGGTGAGTCTCTGCTGATTATGATATTTTCGGTCACGTTAGCCATCGCTCTGGCCGAACTGCTCTTACCCAGGTTCAACAACTTCTTTGGTCTGGAAGTGATCTTTACCTGGTCCAACCCTGTCGTGATCTATTTCTTTGTTGGGCTTATAATGACCATTCTGATCACATCCGGACTGTACCCCGCCCTGTTACTTTCGTCATTCAAACCTGTGAGCGTTCTCAAAGGTGGAAAGGTCTCCCTAGGAAGCAACCTGATAGTAAGAAAGGGCTTGGTCATTGCGCAGTTTTCGATTTCCATTTTCCTCATTATCGCCACCATATTGATTTCAGAGCAGGTCAGTTTCATGAAAACAAAAAATCTGGGTTACAACAAAGAGTCTGTGCTCATCATCGAAAACAATAACCTAGAGATCAGAGCCAAAAAGGAGGCCTTCAAAGAAGCACTAAAAAATCACCCTAATGTCATGCACGTAGGGAGTGCATCTGGCGCACCCGGCGGCTATCATGACGGCACCACCATTCAAATATCGGGGCAGCCTGAGAGCATCAAAATACGTACGGTCTTTGCTGACCCGGAGTACCTGAAGATCTTTGATATACCTGTGGTCGCCGGCCGTGGGTTTAGCAGTGAGCTGAGCACCGAAATAGACTATGCCATGATGGTAAATGAAAAGGTACTGAAAGACCTGGATCTAAAGCCTGAGGATGTAATCGGCAAAAAAACCAAGATTCCATCCTGGGATATGGAACGGACTATAGTGGGTGTTTTTAAGAATTACCACTTTCTAAACCTTAAGAATAAAATTGAGCCTCTCGGCATCATGATGGGTGATTTTCATCGCCGGTATCTGGTCAAAATCAACAGTCACAACATTTCACAGACACTGGCTGATATAGAAGAAATCTTTACCGAATTTTCTCCTAACAACCCCATAAGCTATCGCTTTCAGGATGATATGCTGGCTCAGCACTATCTGGATGAAGAGAAGCAGGTTCGGGTATTTATGATGTTTTCAGTCATATCTATTTTTCTGGCGTGCCTCGGCATCTTCGGGCTGGCCAGTTACTCAGCACAGCAGCGCCAAAAGGAGCTCGGCATCAGAAAAGTACTAGGTGCTACCATGGCGCAAATCATGACTTTGATTTCCAAAGAATTTATGATTTTGGTGGGAGTAGCATCCATCATCTCCATCCCTTTGTCGTGGTACTTTGTCAGTGAGTGGCTCACAGACTTTGCCTATAGAATAGATCTGACTCAGAACTGGAGCACGTTTATTTTCGGCGGACTCATTGCTTTTGTTATTTCATTTGTAACCATTGGTCTGAAAACATACAAAGCCGCGCTGAGCAACCCGACCGAGAGCATTCGGTATGAATAGAAGAAAGATTTGCCTATTTTTAGTTTAAGAAAACGCATCGGATTATACTATGAAACTCTACACCTCCATGCCTAACACCCTTAAGCCTTACTTCGAAGAAGAGCTGGTGCAATACAGAACGGCGTATGCAGCAAATGATCTTCAGACCGCCTGGGGTCATTTGGAGCGTGCGCATATTATTGGCCAGAGATACCCCATGGCACACAATTACGTACACTGGAAGATGCTTCAGTTTGGGTTCAAAATCAAAAGCACCAAAGAGGTGATGGGGCAAATACCCAGATTGATTTTTGGAGGGGTAAAATCTTTTGTGGGCAAAGTGCCCATCGGCAATCCGGGTGGAGCTAACGTGCCTCCGCTCAAGCCCTTCCCGATTGCTCCTGACATTCAGGATATTTTCGCGAAAGCGGGAGTCATCTCTACTTAACTCTTTATAAGCCTCTGTGGAATTTCAGTACGGCAAGCCGTGCGTCCGGCGGCAGTTTCTATTTCTTCATTCTAGCGATTGATCGGCTAAGCATTCGGCTAAATCGGCCCCATTCCCTCTGTCCGGTTTCAAATTCTTGCCTTACCTTTATTCACATACCAATCTGTTTGGCATGAGCAAACACAGAATATTCACCACAGCCTTTGGAAGTGTATATCCGCACTATGTGACCAAAGCAGAAAATAAAGGCCATACCAAAGCGGAGATAGATGAGATCATCCGCTGGCTCACGGGCTATGAGCAGGCGGCTTTAGAAAAGCTGATCGAAGACCGAACGGACTTTGAAACTTTCTTCGCTGAGGCTCCCCAACTCAACCCCAATGTGAGCAAAATCACCGGAGTGATATGCGGCCATCGAGTAGAGGAAATAGAAGACGAACTGATGCAGAAAATCCGGTACCTCGACAAGCTCATTGATGAACTTGCCAGGGGCAAGAAGATGGAGAAAATCCTGAGGGTGTAGTTAATTTCCGCCTTTTACTCTTGATTAAGCCGACTCACAAAACTCCGTAATTCCCTCCTTGATTCTTTTGAAGGTCTCTTTGCGGATGTCATCATCTTCTTCCAGCAGGGTGATTCTAAATCCGAGCAAATCAGAACAGAACGAAGATATCGGTACGATACACACCTGCTTTGCGGCAAGCAGATAATACACAAACCTTTTGTCCAGCGCCATGTCCTTTTGGTCGAGCCACTGATCCAGCAGCTTGCTCACCTTCGGATCACTGATGTCCAGCTTTTGGTTTTCATTGAGAACGCCAGGCTTGAAGATCATGGTATTGTAAAACGCCCCATTGGTCTGGTTAAACGTAATGTATGGTATGTCACCAAATATCTCATTGAGAAACTCACTTCGGCTCCCTATGCGCTCATTGGTTTCTTTGATAAAGTCAGGGTAGCGCGCATCCTGCATCATCTTAGGTATGGCGCGCTGAGGCAGCTTAGTGGAGCTCACCTCTATCATCTTGGCATTGTCTATGGTCTGACATAGTCTGGCAAACTCATCATTTTTGGCGAGGTTATAATACTCAGCCCAGCCACATCTGGCTCCCGGCCATGGAAACTCTTTGGAGATTCCCTTAAGAGAAATACCCGGCACATCGCCTATCACCTCTGCCAATGTTACTGTCTCGGCTCCATTGTAGATGATGTTCATGTAGATCTCATCGCAGATGATAAAGAGGTCAAACTCCCTGGCGATCGCCACCATTTGTTCCAGTATCTCCCGCGGATACACCATGCCAGTCGGGTTGTCAGGATTGATGATCAGTATGCCCACGATGCTCGGGTTGTATTTCACCTTATTGTACAGGTCATCCATGTCTGGATACCACTGATTCTCGGGATCCAGCTTGTATGTGATAGGGTGATGATTGGCGTGCCCGGCCTCCGCAGATGAGTGAGTAGAGTATGCCGGAGACGGCCCTATCACACGTGAGGTGGGCAGCAGGTATTGGTATATCTTCTGAATGGCGTCACCTAGTCCATTGAAAAAGGTAATGTCTTGCGGCTCCAACTGCACACCGCCACGACTGTTGTTCAGGTCGGCCAGAAACTTTCGCGTCTGCAACACCCCTTTGGAGTGGCTGTAACCATAGGTGTCGTCTTCATAAAGCAAGCCCGCTATGATGTCTTTCATCCAATCGGGCAGCTTCCTATTCTTCTGGATGGGGTCGCCAATGTTTTCCCAGAAAATAGGATAACCCAACATCTCCAGCTGTTCGGCTTTGCGTACAATCCCGCGGATTTCGTACGAAAGTTCACTAGCCCCTTCCCTTAAAAGTTTTTGTCGCATACGCTAAAAATTAAGGATACGAAGGTAGAAGAAAATGAAGGTTAATTGAAAATCAGACCATAGATAATTGTATCAACAGACACATTAGGCAAATAAAGCGAAAGATCGTTTGGGAAAAGTCGCTCCGCAAACCTGTCAGGCACATCAAGCTTCAGGCAGATTAACTGTTTGACTAAATACAACCAAAAAAGAAAACCCGCAAGGCTAACGCCTCACGGGTATCTTCAAAACCGGGTAGGTTAAACCTGGTTTAATTCACCAAAAGTTTGCTTATGACTTTTTCTTTACCCTCTCCTATAGAGATGATGTACACGCCCTTCTCAAGGCCGCTCACATTGATATCTTTTCTTATCCTGCTCCTGAAAGCCGTTTCATTTGCCTGATAAACCACTTTCCCGTTGAGGTCATATATCTTGACAGCAAAGGCTCCTTCTCTTTCTACAGCCACATCTATATTTACCACGCTCACAGCAGGGTTAGGGAAAATTGAAATTTTAGGAAGCGGAGAAGTCTGCAAGTCATCGACATTCTGAGAAGCTACTCTTGCACCCGCACCACCGATGGTCACGGCATAGTCTTCTACTTCGCCATAGCTGAAGCTCTCACAAGATGTTTGAGCCGCATCCCATTTCATGCTCACCCGCATTTTGGTAATACCATCGGATGCAGAAGTAGGAATTGTGACACTACCACTTGTTGTAGCCTGAATTGGTCCAGCGCTAAAAACCTCCTCACCCGCATCGCCAAAGTCGCCATCTCGATTCAGGTCTATGAAGATTTTTACATACTCATCATACGCTCCTGATGGGAAAGTCGGAGTTAGCGAAACGCTATAAGAAGCCCCTTTGGCTACATCTACATTTTGTGAAGTGTAATCACCATATCCTCCATCGTTTCCACTGCTGTTGGTCAACGAGCCAAAAGTGAAGCTGGAGATATATTCGTAGTTGGAGTTGTTGCCTTGAGACGAGCAATAGCCTGTTGGCATGGTAGAGCTACCGCCACCAGTGCCGCCTCCTCCACCGGAGCTACCGCCAGTGAGCAACCCCAGATTGTCAAAAGTATCCTGAGGCTGAGTTGTCCATTCACTTGCACTATAGGTGTCAGACGGGTCTGTCACCGAAGCATTTCTCTGCAAAGTGGTATTCTGAGCAAAGTTGCCCGATCCTCCACTGAAAGTTCCCACTATATCAACGAGGGTACCATTTTCAAATAAGCCAATGGGATCATTGCCATTGAAAGTCATCACGGAGCTGGTGGTCGTCAAATCAGCCTTAGCCAGCAGTGTGCTTCCGGCGCTACCGTACACTATCACATAAGTAGTTTGCGCAGCAAGTGTGCCGCTCAGACTCAAAGGTGACGAAGACCAGCTTCCTGCTCCATTTGTTTGCTTTTTGAGTGAATAGTCAGAAAGGCTCACAGAAGAAGATGACAGGTTTGCAATCTCGATGGCCTTGTTGTTGGACGAGCCCTCCACATATTCTGAGATGATGACAGCACCGGAAGGCGTGCCACCGCCTCCTCCACCTCCACCACCAGACGTACTGATGGTGATGGTTTTGGATTCTGAGGAACTAAACTGCCCCCCGCTGGCCAGAGACCCCTGGTCATCTGAAAGATCGTAAGAGCCATTGCCGTATGCGCAGCAAATACCATCACCATACGAGTCATTGATTGTAAATGTATAAGTGCCATCAGCAAGGCAAAATGTCTCGGTTATGGTTTCGTTAGCTCCATATCCGCTTCCTGATCCTATGGTGGTACTTCCTTGAGTCAAAGACCATGAGGTTTCCGACCCGTAGTTGTCAGTGACGAGCGTCAACGTCACCTCAGTGTCGGAACAAGACGAGCCACCGCCTCCGCCACCAGAGCCACCTCCGCCCCAGATTTCAGCTACATATTCAGGATGGTCTATAAACGGATTTCTGTTTCCCTGGTAGCCATAAACTTTATCATTTCGTGTGATCTCCTCGGCAGACACAGGGTCAGCAGCGTGCCATGCCAGCAGCGTTGACAACTTGCCATGAACGGGTGATTTGTCCGTATTTGACAGGACGTCTTCCGTAAGTTCCAGATCTGGCTCGCCATTTTCTCCTTCGTAGCGCACCGCCATGTACATGATCATTCGTGCCACATCACCACGGACAGATACTCCCGGGTCCCATGTCCAGCCACTGCCTTGCTTGGCTGGTGTAGTTCCAGAATAATTTCCCGAACCATCCACATACGTAGTGCCGCCTTCGTCAAAGGCTCTGTTGTTTCTAGCCGAATTGGTTGAAACATCTGAAGCACGTAAGTGGTGAAGATCCGTTCCCGGCCCCATGGTAGTACCAAAGTCACCACGAGATTTTGCCCAGACATGCTCCCGGTTCCACCCCGCACCGCCGGCATATTCGGCAGCCGCATCCATAGAAAAGCGCGAGTAAAGCCCGATCACATTACTAGCGTTGCTAGGGTCTTTATCTGTTTCTTTCAACAGATCCCATAGATTACTGTAAGAATACTCGGTGTGACCATCAATGATGTCGTTGAGCGCAGATTTGAGAGGCTCACCAGTCAGACCATTGGCCGAATTATAATACCCCGAAGGTATTTGAGCAAAGACGCCAAATGCTAAAAACAGCACGGCAAGAGAGAGATAAATGTTTTTCATAATAGAATAGAGGATTTGAGATTTTCCCCTAAGCTACCCAGTTCGTTTATCCGTTTCAATTACATTTTACATGATTTAGTAAACCCTGATTCCATTGCAATCGCGCCTCTCAGATTGCTGGTTTCGTTAAGGATTTGTTACCTATTTGGTATAAATGCTAGAAATCCGTTTATTAGAGTTTGAATACCACCGCTACAACGACCCGGCTAGAAAATTACAGTTTGTGTCAAAAAGTAAATTGACCCCAAATACATAAGTATGGATCTGATACGGGAAATGTCGAATATTCTGGAGCAGGATTTACCTAAATCCTTCAATCTCATCATCCCGAAAGGTTCCAAACTCAGAAAACTTTACAAGCTGGCGCTAGAAACCACATTAAGTGAAAGAGACATTGCCAGCGAGCTTTATCAAAGCGATCCCGGAGACAAGCGTTTCCTGATGCTCAAAGGCAATCTGATCAATAAGCTATCTGAGCTTGTTTTGATTGCCAACCACTCAGACATCAACCGCAAGAACTATATCAAAGTCAAGTTTCAGTGCGAAAAGCAACTGACCATTGCCAAGAAGCTGCTGTTTGTGAATGTCTATCACAACGCGGAGAAGATGACCAAAAAGGTGCTCAAGCAAGCGCAGCAATACGAACTGGTAGATGTGGAGCGCGAATGTTACAACACCCTCAGGAAGATTTATTATCTAAAGGGCTTTTCGGCCGAAACGAGAAAGTATCAAAAGCTTACCGAAATAAAATTTGATGAATCTCGTCTGCTGGATAAACTCAAAGGCCTGATGGAAATAGCACTGGCGGACACCAAATTTATTCGATCACAATCCTCCCTGCTGTCTGAATCCTATGCTGAAGACCTGGCTTTCATTATCAAACAATCCAAAAATCCGGAAAATGCATTTTTTCAGATCTACAAAATGCGGATTCAACTCATTATTTTTCACCAGTCCAACAACATCAACCGCTGGGAAACAACACTTGAAACCCTTGGTCAGCTTCTTCAAAAATGCCCATATCTGGAAACGGAGCATTTCATTCTTGAAGCCAATATTTCTAAAATAAAATACCTCATTGCCACGCACGAGTATGTGGACATATACTCGGTACTCGACCGGCTGATTATCAATACTTCTTACAAATCTTTCAATAGGTTCGAAGTGATGGCAGAGGCTTTTCAGCTGGAAATGCATCTGGGCAACTTCAACAATGCCACCAAAATACTGGAGGAAGTGAGCAGCACCGTTCAGTACCCGATGCTCGACAAAAGAGACCGGGCGGCCTGGAGCTTGCGGGCAGCATACTGCAAATACCTACACCCTAAAGCATCCGTCTCACCACAGTTGTTTGATGTCAATGACCTGCACGAATTCTACGGTACATGCGCGGGAATTTCCAAAGACAAAACCGGATACAACTTGCAGTTTGTAATCATTCGCACGCTGCAACTCTACCAAACGGACAGGTTGGATTACGCCAGCGAGGTAAATAACCTAAAGGTCTATTTTCAGCGATACCTCAAAGGAAACGAAGGCGAACGCACCAAGGCATTTTATAAATCGCTGAGTAGATTGGTTATGTCAAACTTCTGTCTGGATACCTTCGAGACGGAAAGCGATCGCTTAAAACCACTCCTCTCCGCCCATGCCGAGGCACTGGAATATTGTGAAATCATCAGATATGAAACGCTCTGGGTTAAGGTTGGCCATGTGATAGCAGAAAAACAAAGAGCAAAAGCTGCTGTCTGACCTCTGTTTAATATTGGGTCACCTTTTCATCCATTGATAAATGATCTAACTTTGCGGCCGCTTTGCACCGTCGGAACGCCCCTCCGACCAAAACATCAAACCACTATGAAACCATACTTCCAACTCTTCGATCTCAAACAAAAAGTAGATTATAAGACTGAGATTCTATCAGGACTGACAGTAGCCCTGGCACTCATTCCTGAAGCCATCGCCTTTGCTCTTATTGCCGGATTGTCTCCACTCACGGGGCTTTATGCTGCTTTTGTGATGGGGTTGATTACATCCATTTTAGGTGGAAGACCGGGCATGATCTCTGGAGCGACTGGAGCCGTAGCTGTAGTGATCGTGAGTTTGGCTATCAGCCACGGAGTGGAATACATCTTTGCTGCAGTGGTGCTGGCGGGTATTCTGCAGATTGGAGCCGGGCTACTCAGACTGGGTAAGTTCATTCGTTTGGTACCACAGCCTGTGATGTTTGGGTTTGTCAATGGCCTGGCCATCGTGATTTTCATGGCTCAGCTAGACCAGTTCAAAGCACCAAATGCCGCAGGCATATTGGAATGGATGACGGGCAGTCAGCTCTTCATGATGGTAGGCCTGGTGCTCCTCACCATGCTCATCATTTGGGGTTTGCCAAAGCTCACAAAATTCATCCCTGCCTCGCTCACAGCTATTCTGGTTGTTTCGGCAATTGTGATTGGCTTCAACCTGGACACTAAAACAGTAGGAGATATTGCTTCCATATCAGGTGGTTTTCCTCCTTTTCATATTCCGGTGATTCCTTTCAACTGGGAAGCGCTGCAGATCATTTTCCCTTATTCGCTGATCATCGCGGGAGTTGGACTGATTGAGAGTTTGCTTACGCTAAATCTGATAGACGAAATAACCCAAACACGTGGTAGAGGCAACAAAGAATGCGTAGCACAAGGAACAGCCAACGTGCTTTCAGGACTTTTTTCAGGAATGGGTGGATGCGCCATGATTGGACAAAGTTTGATCAACATTTCTGCTGGTGCCCGTGCGCGATTATCAGGAATCGTGGCGGCCGTGATGCTTCTCGTTTTCATCATGTTTGGCGCCAGCCTGATAGAGCAACTGCCGATGGCCGCACTGACCGGCCTGATGATCATGGTGTCGATCGGGACCTTTGAATGGGCCAGCCTGAAGACCTTTGGCAAAATGCCGCTCCACGATGTAATCGTGATCGTGCTGGTAGCTCTCATCACGGTGTTGCTTCACAACCTCGCCCTGGCTGTACTTATAGGCGTGGTGATTTCGGCTTTGGTTTTTGCATGGGAAAATGCCAAACGCATCCGGGCTCGCAAAACTGTAGATGAAAATGGCGTAAAGCATTATGAAATCTTTGGCCCCCTATTCTTCGGATCAGTGACAGCTTTCAATGAAAAATTTGATATAAATGAAGACCCAGATGAAGTCATCATCGATTTTGCAGAAAGCAGAGTGGCAGATATGTCGGGTATAGAAGCGCTGAACAAATTAACGGAGAAATATGCTGCGGCTGGCAAGAAGGTTCACTTGAAGCACCTAAGTGCGGATTGTAAAAATCTCCTGAAGAATGCGGAAGAAATCATTGATGTGAACATCATCGAAGATCCGATCTACAATGTAATGGCGGATAAGTTGTCTTAAAAAATCGGCCTACCCAACCACTCCAGGGAGGGAAATTGAAACCGATTTTCGGTTGCCCTGAATTCACGTTATCATTGTTTTTCGATTATGGCAGAAATACAACAAGAAAACAGCGACAACAAGGGCCGATTTTTCCTTTCACAAGAAGGGAAAACGCTGGCTGAAATGACCTACTCATGGGCAGGAACAGATAGGATCATCATCGATCACACAGAAGTCAGCGATTCACTAAGAGGCCAGGGTGTTGGGGAGCAGATGGTGAGAATGGCGGTTGACTTTGCCCGAGCAAAAGGGATCCACATCATTCCGCTTTGCCCGTTTGCTCGCGCGGTGTTTCAAAAGAACCAGGAGCTTAAAGACGTGCTTTGAGTTTTGGAAACCAAGATGTAAAAGGGAACCTTCACGAAGGGTTCTGTTTTTAATCAGCCTCAAACCCATAGTCCCGCTCCACGAGGCAGATGCGGGTTTTGTATGCTTTGTACCACTTTGCCCGGCCGCTTTCCTGAGCTACTTTGTGCTCAGCTACAGCCTTCCAGGCTTTGATACTCTCCAGGCTATCCCAATAGGATACAGTGATCCCGACCTCCTCACGGGCCGACTCTATCCCCAGAAAGCCCGGCATCTGACTGCCCAGCTCCACCATCCTCTCGGCTGTAGCGGCATAGCCCTCATTCATGTCAGTTCTGACAGAGGTGAATATCACAGCATAGTAAGGAGGTTTGGGAGTTTGTGCGATCATGCAGGTGAAGATAATGAAGCATGGGGAAAAGTGAGTCTGGAAAAAGGCTTTAGCCGAAATATAGATTACAAGCACCTAAGTCGCTTGTCCTATTCTCATTTACACAGTATATTGTGTGATAACGCGCACGGTGCGCGTTATCTGGTTGTTATGCAGCATTACGCAATGAAATCAACTTTCCTACTTTCATCGGTTTTACTTTTTATGCTATTGGGTTGTGACAAATCCAACGGTAGAACTGACTTGGGAACAGCCATAATTTCTGACAACAATTATGTTTACGAAGATCAGAACACCTATTTCCCTCATGATGCCTTCATGGCCTCACTCATGTTGGATGAACCACTTAAACTGACCAAAAGCGGTGATACTTTAGTAATCTCTAACGATTACAACTCAGGCTTTTCGGGACATCTAATCAAGATTTTTTTAACACCAGACCTTAAAATTCACAAAGTGAAATACGAAGAGTTTTGGGATGTGATTGATGGTAGTGAAACAGCAACAATTGCAGATAAAATTATTCTTCAACTTGACAAAAATCCTTTTAAAGACACTCTTGTAACTGGTCATTACACATTGCAAATAAGGAACGAATATTCTGCTGGTGAACTACTGGATCAAGAAGGCGTGGCGGACACAGTTTACTATTCAACGTTTAACGGGAAATTTCGAAACTATAGCCAGGAAGAACGTGACAATGGACGTGACTGGATTCTTGAGAGAAACCAAATTATAATGGGAATAAAGGACAGTTCAGGAATCTATCATCACGTTGATGAATTTGCCCAGTTCAAGCTTGGAAATGAAAAACTCAATGAACTTTTGAGCAAGTACAAGCTTGAACGATCCGAAACACAATTGGAAAAAAAAGTCTTTGTTACAGTTCGACTTGTAATTGACGAGCTTGGTAACGTTGATCCAAATATGATACGGGTAAACGATCCTATGAACTCAAATAAACTCCTGAACTTTGTAAGATCTAACGACCAACTTTTGAACAACTGGCAACCCGCCATTTATGAAGGGAAACCTGTAAAATCTGAACAGAATTTAATGGTAAGGATAACAGAATAAAAGCTGCATAACAAACACTATCGGTTATGTGCCAAACTGCCTCTTTGCAGACTTCATCGGGACTTGCCCACAGAAGTGCACCTTCTGAAACTTCATCGCTTTTGGAGAGTTTGGTGGTTCTGGATTTTTACTTGTGGAACGCAGTGCCACTTGGAACCGTTGTGAGCTTCGGCAGATTTCATTACTTTCGTGGTATTCACTAGCTGCGGACATACGCCCGATAGCTGTCGTTAGCATTCACTCTTCTTCTCGATGGCAGATTTCATCAAATATATCAATGAACTTTTTGGAATAACGTCTGCTACATCAGCACCAATATTAATAACTGTGCTTGTTTTCGCAACTGGGCAAATTCTCATTTGGGTAAGGGCATTTTTGAATGGTCTGATTAAAAGAAATAAGACAAGAAGAATATTCACTGAAGTAATCAACTCTGCTACTGTCACAACAAGAAAACAAGAGAGGATTTTTCACGAGTCTGAGACCTACATGAATTTTGAAAGAATTTCAGACTTAGTACTTAAAAAGATCGAATTCTTTCAACCCAAACTACTTGATGAAATAGGCTTTAATAATTCGCGAAATGCTTTCTTCGGAGGTATCGAAAATCTATTCAAATTTCGAAACGACAAAGTACGATCCAGGGCATTTGTAAAGTGCTGGGAGATAATGCGAACGGTTGATTATTGGGTTGATGCAGGATATTCTAAGATAGACGAGTTCGGGAGCAAGTACAACAGGTATAACGACCAAAGAAATGATGCCTTAAAAAAGCTGGGATACTTCAATGAAAAACTAATTCAAAGCTATTTGGGTAAAGAAATTGATCTTAGCACGGAAGAAGGATCGTACATTTTTGAACTCCTTCAAATTAACAGCAACTTTCAAAAACTTCAAGATAGAAGACCCCAAACTGCTCATAAAAAGCTCGTTATTCCACTCAGGATTCTAAATAGGAAATTCCTTAAGATTCGATATATCACAGAGATGAACTCCTATCTGCTTGAAGCATCAATTTGCTATGAGAACATGTACAACATACTGAGTAAACAACGTCTTCAATACACCCTTTATGCGTGCAATTTCAGGTACAACTACAGAACCTTTCAGAAGGCACTGAAGATACTAAAAGCGAAATGCTAACAGACGATATAGCGAATGCGCCAACTGCCACTTTGAAGACTTCTCTGCAAATTTCACCATGAATCTTCCGCTGAGGAAATTTCTGTGCTTTCTGCTGAATGTAGCACGCAGGATCCCGATAGCTATCGAGATTCATCTTTCTGTACGCACTTCTTCATAGTTGCCGTTGCGGTGGAAGGGTTGCGCACCCGGGGCAGTTTCACTACTTTAGAGGTATTTACAAAGGGTGTGGCCACTCGCCATCTCTGATCGTTGGTAGTCATTGTCTCCCATGAGCAAATTCTTGTTATTCATTATCACCACAATCGTTGCTATCTCAGCAATTGGGCAAACTTCGAACAGACAACTCGAAGCATCAGAAATTGATCAACTTTTCACCGAGGAACTCAAGAAGAAGCTGAATATAGATTTTCCCATTTATAGAAGTTATGAATACATAGATAACATTGGAACTCACTATCTGATATTAACTGAACATCCAGATGCAAATGGAGAAAAATCCGAACATAACGACTCAATAAAAGCATACAGCTATAGGATTACTGATTCAGGTTGGCAAATAAATTGGCAATTAAAAGACTTTATTTTACCAAACGGCAACCCTAACTCTAGAGAATATTCAATTTGGTTTTGGTCAAAATATTTGACCCTGGATGATATTGACAATGACGGTAATATTGAACCAATTATTGTCTATGGTACCTCAGGGATGAACGGAACTGGCGATGGACGCATCAAAATCCTAACTTACCATAATGGCACCAAGAGAGCCATTAGACATCAGAACGGAATTCTTGACTTTCAACGCAACACTCAAGTAGACGAACTTTTCTATGAACTTCCCAACTCAGTTCAAGATGCCGTGATTGCCATCATGAACCAGATAACCTCAAGTGAACATGGTATTTTCCCTGCTGGATGGAATTCAGCTATGAGAGCTGATAAACTGTACTTTGACGAAAACTAAACAAACTACCAACAATCACTAGTAGGTATGTGCCTCCTGATAGCTATCGGGGGTGGATACAGTTGCGGTGGAAGGGTTGCGCACCCGGGGCAGTTTCACTACTTTAGAGGTATTTACAAAGGGTGTGGCCACTCGCCATCTCTGATCGTTATGGTGCATCACTTAAACCAATGAAATTACATCTACTTACTTCCATTCTTTTCATGACAGTAGTTTACTCTGTGACCGCTCAACAGATAACGGTAGCTAGAGATAGTGCAACCATGGAAAACAGGGAATCCAAAATTGTTGTGTATTCAATTTCGTTAATTAAGCTGATTGCAACTCCAGAGAAATACCATAACAAAGAAGTCATTGTGTCTGGCTTTTTGAACCTGCAATTTGAAGGAACAGCAATCTACTTGCATGAAGATGATTGCCAAAACGGGCTTAACAAAAATGGATTCTGGGTGAATTTTTCTGACAATGTAACTAAAGAACAATTGTCTATTTCGAACCAGAACTACGTAACTCTCCGAGGAACTTTCGACATGGAACGAGCAGGTCATTTTGGACTCTGGAGTGGGACAATCAAGAATATAACTTCTGTAACTCCTCTGTCAGAAAAAGAATAATACGCACCACAGCAAGTGCTAAGTCGGCAGATGTCTACTGCCAAACATCCAGCTTATCTGCCGCCAGGAAATTGAAGTGCTTTCTGCTTTTTTCTTGCACGTGGGAGTCCCGATAGCTATCAGAACTGGATACTTGGTGAGCCCCCCTTGCCGGGCGCTGCAAATTCATTAGTTTTATCGGAACTTGCCAAGCTCGAAGCTCAATCCAACTCACACCAAAAACTCTGATAAATAAACCACTAATAGTACCTTTTTGAACAATTCAATTACGAAAATATGGATCATAATTATAGTGCTTGCTTGCACCTATGGAGCGCTCATCTTTTGGGGGATTAGAAGCTATAATGGTTCCTCCACATCCATTGAGAGTATTGTAGCACCTGATGGAGATTCTAAAACAATTAATTCACTCTACAAATCAATTGTTCAATCCGACCTCCATTTCAACAATTTTATCCTGACCAACGACAGCACTCAGTGGTGTTATACGCAGGAAAACGTCCAAAAGATCGATAGCCTGATTCTGCAAATTGAGAAGTCTGCAGAAGACAATTCTTGGCAAAACCCATCCTCCTTCGATACGCTCAAAGGCATTCTGGCCGAAAAAGCCAGGATCAACTCCATTCTAATGGATCTTAAAAAGCGCCAAAACTCTCAGTTTTTTACTGAGCAAGCCCTGAACCAAATCAAATCACAACTCTCTGACACTGCTTCCGTAGACAAGGCCATCGTGTTAAAAAGCGATCTAATTACTAAAAGAGATACGCTGAAGCATCTGGACATTGTCAAAAGCCCGGACGATTACAAAGGATTCAGTGGGCTTATGAGAAAGATTCTTGGAAAACCCAGAGCGCAGATAGACACAGTGGTCACCTTTGAAGAACGCATAAAATATGGACTGGATGTGTCTGTAGATAGTAGCATTGTCAGGGATTACTATGTGGACACCACCTTAGCCATAGTCAAGAACATTCTCGTAGAAGTGCTGAATGAAGAGATCCGACTGCAAAGAGAACTCTATGTCACCGAACTGGAACTGATCTCCTATAATGAGCTGCTCCTGCGCAACATCCGTCAACTCCTTGATGAAATTTCGTTTTCAAATGAAAATGCTTTGTTAGCAAAACAAAGGGTTGCCAAAGGGGAATTGGAAAATGCCAATACCCAATTCCTGATAATCGCTGGAGCAGGCATTTTCCTGGGATTTGTCCTATTATTCATTCTCAGCAAAGACATTACACGAACCAATCTTTACAGAAGAAAACTTGAGGAAGAAAAGGAAAGAGCTGAACAATTGGCTGCCGCCAAAGAGATCTTCCTATCCAAGATGAGTCACGAAATACGCACCCCTCTTCATAGTATATCAGGTTTCACTCACCTTTTGGATAAGGAGATACTTCAAAACAAACACCGCAAGCTTCTAGCTGGAATTGGGCATGCCAATCATTACCTTAATGAATTGATTAGCAATATCTTAGAGCAAGCAAAAATCAATGCCGGGACATTCAAACTGGAAACATCCAACGTGTATATCCCTGAAATATGTGAGGAGATTGAAAACCTTTTTGAGCTCAGAAAGAAAGAGCAGCACAACACGTTCAAGATAAACTACGCTGACGAGTTGAAGAACTGCCACGTGGCAATCGATCCAGTAAAACTCAAGCAAGTACTTATCAATCTCCTTGGAAATGCTTTCAAATATACCTCAAATGGTGAGGTGACCCTCATTTTTGACCTTTTGGCAAAAGATGAAAATTATGAACTTAAAATTCAAGTGATTGATACCGGAACAGGAATAGACACTAAGGATCAAAAATCCATTTTTCAACCATTCAATCAAATCCCTAACGCATTTGTGAGCAACCTCAACGGTACCGGATTAGGACTTTCAATCAGTAAGCACATTGTAGAACATTTTGGAGGTGAAATGCACCTCGAATCGGAGACAGGTAAAGGCAGCACTTTCACATTACACATTCCTGTGTCTTGTGAGCCATCTGACTCCACTCCTGCAATTGAAGCCAACCCCGAGGTTCATGATATTCACTATCCTATCAATGTGCTGGCTGTAGAAGACGATAAATGGAATGCATACCTACTCGAAGGATATTTGGCCCCACACCTTCAAGAGTTGATTGTATTTGACAATGCTGAAGAAGCACTGGAAGAACTCCATGCTACCCCAAATCATTACAATCTTCTCCTCACAGATCTAAACCTGCCAAACATGAGTGGGAGAATGTTTTTTGAAGCAGCCGTGGAAATCAGTCGGGCTCCCATTATTGCTCTATCCGCGAGTCTCAGCAAAAAGGATTTCGATACTCTAATACGTCGAGGATTTGCAGATGCACTTGGAAAACCCTTCAACCAAAAGGATTTATTAGATGCCATTGACAAGTTATTTCAAAGTGTGTCGATCTCAGAAGCAAGAAATGATCAGACAACCAAATTTAAAATTGACTGGCGAGGAATCTCTGGTTTTATCGATGGGCAATCTCTTGAACTGGCAGAACATTATGCTAAGTTCACTTCCACATTTAACAGCAAACTGGAGCAATTCCAAAAAGCAATCGACACTGATCTTTCAGAACTTGGACGCATGGCTCATCAGCTAAAATCCAATTGTGAACAAATAGGCATAACCCAACTAAGTGAACGGCTGCAGTCCATAGAATTGTTCGCAGAGCTCAACAATCCCAACCGTGCCTTTGAAGAAGCCAAAGCAATTATTCCTGAGCTTGAATCTATCTACAACGCACTGCTAGAATCCATAAAAACAAACTAGCTAAGTACTATTCACCAACGGAATAGCGCCAGCCGAATCATTGATTCGGCTATTGCCAACATGCCACATTGTGTAGAATAATTCCACATTATGTGGGGTCATTTTTTTACAAAAAGGCCCTTTCTGAGCATTCTATGGGATGGCATAGAACTTGGCAAAACTTCATCGATTCATTCAAAAAACTAATAATCGCATGAATATTACGCAACTGTTGAACACTCCCGTTGGAATACTGAGTAGAAAGAGACTAATAGACAACAACGACTTAAGTCGCGCGACGAGAGGCAAGACTCAGGAACGTCTTTTGGATAAAATCACACAATTGAAATGTACGCCACTTGATTGCCTGGTGCTGATAAGTACCTTTTTCCTTTTGTTGAGTGCCGCATTTTTAGTTTTCGAATTACAGCCTTTTTTCCACGAGCTTCATCTGGATCGGATGGACACGACATGGGGCAAAGTCTTCATTATCACTTCACTCATTTTACTTTCGTTCAGGCTCTGCTTCATTGTATACATATTCGTTTTACATAAGCGCTATAAACCCATAGCGTCTGTAGCCGATGAGAAGCTACCGGCTTGCACCGTGATCGTGCCGGCTTACAACGAAGGAAAATTGGTTTGGAAAACCCTGAGAAGTTTGGCTCAAAACGACTACCCTGTCGGCAAACTACAAATCATTTGTATCGACGATGGATCAAAAGACGATACCTGGCAATGGATGAAGAAAGCGAAGCAAGAAATTGGAGACTTAGTCAACATCTACCAACAGCCTAAAAACATGGGTAAGCGTCAAGCTTTATATCGTGGATTTCATATGGCAACAGGGGATGTTTTCGTTACGGTAGATAGTGACTCTATTGTGAAAAAAGATACGCTCAGAAATCTCGTAACACCCATAGTAACCAGCGAAAAATGTGGGGCTGTAGCAGGAAATGTGAGAGTGCTAAATAATAAAAAAGCGATCATCCCAAAAATGCTCAACGTAAGTTTCGTTTTCAGTTTTGAGTTTGTAAGATCTGCGCAGAGTGAACTCGGTTCTGTGCTTTGCACGCCTGGCGCATTGGCAGCATATCGCAGAGAAGCGGCTATGAATTGTTTGCCGCAATGGATTGACCAGACCTTTATGGGAAAACCATCTGACATTGGGGAGGATCGAGCCATGACTAATATGATTCTCAAGCAGGGCTATGAGGTGAAATTTCAAAGCAACGCTTACGTACTTACAGACACACCAGAAAAGTACAAAAACCTTTATAAGATGTTCATTCGCTGGGAACGAAGTAACGTTCGGGAGAACATTATGATGAGCAAATTTGCGCTAAAAAATTTCCGTAAAGGCCCCAAAGCAGGTACTCGTTTCCTCCTTTTGAATCAATGGCTCAGGGTGCTCACGGCTTATCCAATGATGCTGATCATGCTATGCTTTATTGCCTTACACCCGGTATTATTTATCACCTCCACTTTGCTTAGTATTCTGATATTCTCGTCCATCCCCGCATTGTTCTTTGCGAGAAGGCATACAATCTCAGAATCTATCTGGGCATACACCTATGGTATATTTCATACATTCGCCCTTTTCTGGATCACGCCATATGCCATCGCCACAGTGAGCAAAAGGGGCTGGCTTACAAGAGGTTAAATACAAGCAGATAGTACTGGTCAGGAGTCAATCTGATACTGTTTTATCTTGTAGTAAAGAGTGGATCGGTCAATATTCAGTGCATGGGCAGCTTTGGTCTTGTTGTATTTATACTTCACCAAAGCATCAACAATTAGTTGTTTTTCCTGAATCGTACTTTGCTCCTTGATGTTCAAGCGTTCGGGTTCAGGGCCTTTAGAATCACTAATTGATTGAACAGGCGATTGTTCTGCTCGCAAACCTGCTGGTAAAGTGTCGGCAGTTATGACAGTTTCCGATGAGAGCAAGACTGACCTTCGGATGATGTTTCTCAACTCGCGTAGATTCCCAGGCCAGTGATACCCTTTAAAAACATCCAAAACCTCCGATGATAACTTCATCGGAGGTTTTCCTAATTCTTCTGATGCTTGTTGAACAAAAAATTCACAATACTCTTCCAGATCATCAAATCGATCTCTCAGAGAGGGCACTTTCAGTTCAAATTCATTCAGTCGATGGTATAAGTCGTTTCTAAAGGATCCATCCGCTACATTTTGATCTAAATTCTCGTTAGTGGCGGCAAGGAGCCTCACATCAACACCTATCTCAACATTGCCACCCACTTTCTTGATTTTTCCTTCTTGAATAGCCCTAAGGAGAAGTGACTGTATTTCATGCGGTAAATTCCCTGCCTCATCTAAGAAAAGTGTGCCTCCATTTGCTTCTTCAAAAAGCCCCTTCTTTTCTACATTGGCTCCTGTAAAGGCTCCTTTAACATGACCGAAAAGTTCACTCCCTGCCAGTTCCACGGACAATGCTCCACAATCCACTGCCACAAAAGGGCCATTACTTCTGTGGCTCATCTTATGAATGGTTCTGGAGATATGCTCTTTTCCCGTACCACTTTCGCCAATGATTAAAACATTCATTTTGGTTGGAGCAACCATCGTTAAATGCTTCCACAGCTGACTGGTCCTGGCATTCTCTCCAATGACATAGTCACTCCTCTCGGCACTGTCCTTCCCTGTTTTGTGCCCCTTTGGCTTGGAAAGCGCCAAATCAATGACCCTCAATAGCTCGTCGGGAATAACTGGTTTGGTAACAAACTCAAAAGCTCCAAGTTTGATAGAATCTACGGCCACTCGAATGTCTGCGTAATTAGTAATTAGAATGACTGGAAGATCCGCATAAGTAGATTTTATTTGTCCTATTAGTTCCAACCCATCCATTCCCGGCAACTTGTAATCAGCCAGAACCAGATCAAATTTATTCCCCTCCAATTCTTTAAGCGCGCTCTTTGCGCTACTGACAGAGGATATCGTAAAGTTTTGTCTCCTGAGGTAATTACTTACCAAATCATTAAAAGAGGGATCATCATCAACAACTAATATCTGCTGCATAGCTAGTTTAACACGTTTATATCAAAAATGCTCACTGAATCAAAATTAGACACAAATACCATAGATGTAATACATTGAGCAGATTGAACGAAGAGAGCCTGAGATTAAATCCACCATCCTCCTCAGACATTATCATATTTATTAACCAACGCCTCACTTTTAACAGCTGGTTGTGTTGGGTATTTGATAACACTTCCTGGAGTCATCCTAGATACTTGTTTTAATAAAGAGCACTAATAAACACGATTTCCCAATAAATAAACAATGGTTAGCAGGCAGTGGTAAGTACCATTCACTCATTCTCACTCTCTCAAAAAAACCTCTTCGATGAAATAGTGCTTTCCGTCTAGACAATCGGCCCAAACGTATATCGCTTTTTATTAAGCGGAAGCTGTGATTCACTTTTGGAGTGTCAATCAAACACACTCATGAAATGAAATCGTATCTTCTCATAGTCAGTATACTATTTGCTCAACTCTCCTTTGCGCAGGAAGAATTAAATGAGACTGCCTCAGACACATGGTCATTTGAAGACTGTGTAGCCTACGCTTTGGAAAACAACATTACCGTTAAAAATGCGGCGCTGGATCAGAAGATAGCCGAGGTAGATTACAACCAGTCGAAATCCGCCAAACTACCCAATTTGTTCGGGACTGCTTCTCAGAATTTTTCAAACGGAAACTCCATTGACCCAATTACCAGTGATTATGTCACTGACCAAATCCACAGCACGAATGTAGGCATCAGCAGCTCAGTTACGCTGTTTCAAGGCAATCAGCTCAACAATAAAATTGAGCAAAATAAATTGCTCTTGCAGCAAAGCGTACTTCAGGAAGAGGTAGAAAAGAACAGCATCGTTTTAAACCTGCTGGAAACCTATCTGCAAGCGCTATATAGCAAAGAAAGCATCCAAATAGCAGAAAATGACCTGTCGGCTTCAGAAAAAGAAGTGGTCAGAGCCAAGGCGCGGTTGGATGCCGAAACCATCACACTGGGTGATTATACCGAAGTACAAAGTCAGGCAGCTACCAATAGATATGAGGTAATTGCAGCAAAAAACACCTACGAGCAGTACATCATCGAACTCAAGCAGCTATTGGAATTGCCTCCGGGACAAACGTTGGAAATTGTTCCTTTAGCGGAAGATCCAGCTCTACTCAGCCTGAATACCAACTCACTGGATGTTTACTATTCGGCATTGAGTTTCATGCCGGAGCTGCAAGCCAGCAACCTCAGCATCGAGAGTAGCCAGAAGGAGTTGGACATTGCAAAAGGCGGGTATATGCCCACGCTGGCTTTGAACGGTAGCCTGGGATCAGGATACACCAGCATAAACAGCAGCAGCTTTTCTGACCAGTTTGACGTCAATTTCAACCAGCGACTTGGGCTGACCTTGAGCATACCTATTTTCAATAGGAACCAAACCAAATCTGCTGTGCAGACGGCCACTATCAATATGGAAAAAGCCTATTTGCAAAAGCAAAGCACCGAAAAAGAAATCTATAAGAAAGTGCAGGTGGCGTATCAAAATGCACTGTCGGCACAAGAGCAGCTAGCTGCAGCTCAGGTCTCTGAGGAAAGTGCCAGGCAGTCTTATTTGCTAGCGCAAAAGAAATATGAACTGGGAGACCTCAGCACTACCGATCTGGTGATCAGTCAAAACACCTATACCAACGCTCAGCAAAACTATTTGCAAGCCAAATACCTCAACATTCTATACTACCAGCTATTACAATTTTATCAAGGAAACGATCTCGAACTCTAATAGATACTAAAATGAAAACGAAGAAAGTCATCATCATAGGCAGCATTACACTCCTGACACTAGCTATTGTTGCTTACAGTTTTGTCAAGAGCAAAGACGATGTTGTCATAGAAGCCCTAACCGTGCCTGCCAAGAAAGCAGATGTCACCAAAATGGTGACCGCCACTGGAACGATAGAACCCATCAATCAAGTGGATGTGGGCACGCAGGTATCTGGGGTCGTAGAGAAAGTTTATGTGGACTACAACAGCGTGGTAAAAGAGGGGCAGCTCATAGCTGAACTTGACAAAACCAATCTCAATGCAGCCAAAACTCAGGCACAGGCAGCATACAACAACGCCGTAAATCAAAGGGACTACATGCAAACCATTTTTGAAAGACAAAAACAACTGTATGAAAATCAAGTCCTCAGTAAGGCCGATTATGACGAAGCATGGTACAATTATCAAACAGCCAAAGGCACAATGACTCAACGGTTATCAGACCTCCAGTCTGCTAAAACCAACCTGAGTTATGCCGATATCTATGCGCCAATAGACGGAGTAGTCCTGTCTAGAGATATAGATGAGGGGCAGACAGTGGCGGCAAGTTTCAGCACGCCTACACTCTTTACCATCGCTCAGGACTTGAAAGAAATGCAAGTAGAAGCAGACGTAGATGAGGCGGATATCGGAAACGTCAAAGAAGGTCTGCGGGTGGAGTTTACCGTTGACGCCTATATCGGTGAAACCTTTGAAGGTGTGGTAACTCAGGTGAGGCTAGACCCCACCGTGACATCAAATGTGGTGACATATACCGTAGTAATCAAAGCTGAAAACCCGGACTTGAAACTGAAACCCGGACTGACTGCCACAGTGGCAATATATACTTTGGAGCTAAAAGACGTCCTCACAGCTGAGGCCAAGGCACTTGCCTTCAATCCCACTCCACCACTGATGATGGCCTACAATGAGCAGCAGCAATTGGATGTGACACCTCCAGAAAACACGCCTCCACCCTCCGATAGCAACAACGCTTCCATGGTGTGGGTGCTAGACGCAAATGGTGCCATCTCCCCTAAAGAAGTCTCCATTGGGGCTAGCGATGGAGTAAACGTACAAATACTAAGTGGAATCAGTGAAGGTGATAAACTGGTGTACAGTTTAAAAGGCATGAGCGAAACAGCCATGCAAGCACAAGGAGCCAGCGAAAGCCCCTTCATGCCAAAACCACCGGGATCAGACAAAAAGAAATAAAACCATGACTAAAGAAATAATAAAAATAGAGGAGCTAAGACGTGATTTTACCATGGGTACTGAAACGGTTCATGCGCTCAAAGGCATATCCTTTTCCATACATGAAGGTGAATTTGTGACCATCATGGGGTCTAGTGGGTCTGGCAAAAGTACGCTGCTCAACATCCTGGGATGTCTGGATCAGCCCACCTTTGGCATATACGAAATTGATGGGCTCCATGTAAAAGACCTGAGCAGAAATGAACTGGCCACCATCCGAAACGAAAAGATTGGTTTTATTTTCCAATCATATAATCTGCTGGCCAGAACATCCGCTATCGAAAACGTGGAGCTACCATTGCTGTACAACAGCAAAGTCTCTACAGAAGAACGAAGATCACGTGCCATAAAAGCCCTGGAGATGGTGGGCTTAGCAGACCGTTTGCATCACACGCCTGCGCAGCTCTCTGGTGGCCAGCAGCAGAGAGTGGCCATTGCACGGTCGCTGGTCAACAACCCTGTGATGATTCTTGCAGATGAAGCCACAGGAAACCTGGATACCCGTACATCTTACGAAATCATGTCTTTGTTTCAGGAGCTCAACAAGCAAGGCATCACCATTACTTTCGTCACGCATGAGCCGGACATTGCCACGTTTAGTAGCCGCACCATCGTCCTCAAAGACGGACACATTACACAAGATTACCTAAACGATGACATACAGTCTGCCGCATCAGCGTTAGCCACGTTACCAAAAGAAGAATCATTATGAGACTCTTAAACTTGTTTAAAATAGCCTTCAAAGCTATTGTGCTCAACAAAATGAGAAGCCTGCTCACCATGCTGGGGATCATCATAGGTGTGGGATCTGTCATTGCTATGCTCGCCATTGGTGAAGGCTCCAAGGAGAGCATTCGTACAACCATATCGGCTATGGGATCTAATATGATTACCATAAGACCAGGAGCGGATGTACGTGGAGGGGTTAGACAAGACCCCAGTGCCATGGAGACCCTCACGTTTAGTGACTATGAAGCCATTAAAAACAGCGCAGATTTGCTGACCTATATCACTCCCATGGTAAATGGAAGCGGACAGGTGATCAACGGATCCAACAACTGGCCATCCTCCATCTATGGCGTCAACTCTGACTATTTAAATATTAAAGTAGTCGACTTGCAGAGCGGAAGCATGTTTACCGATACGGAAGTAAGATCAGCTGCCAAAGTAGCCTTGATTGGGCAAACTGTAGCAGACAATATATTTCCCGATGGAGAAGATCCTGTGGGCAAAATGATTCGGTTCAACAAAATCCCCTTTAAAGTCATTGGGCTATTGGAAGAAAAAGGAGAAAACACCTTTGGGCAAGATCAGGACGATGTGGTCATTGCACCATATACCACCGTGCAAAAACGCATCCTGGCCATCGACCATTTGAATCAGATCATGGCATCTGCGGTGAGCGAAGAAGACGCTCCGGAGGCGGTGGACCAGGTAACACAAATCATCCGTACACAACACAAACTAGCAGATAATGAAGACGATGACTTCACCGTGCGCTCTATGGAAGAGCTGATTTCGACCTTTAGTTCTACCAGTGAGATGTTGACCATACTCCTGGTGGCGGTAGCGAGCATCTCCCTGTTGATTGGGGGTATTGGCATCATGAACATCATGTATGTCTCCGTCAAAGAACGAACCAAAGAGATAGGCTTGCGCATGGCCGTGGGTGGCAAAGGATCCGATATACTAATGCAGTTTCTGATAGAAGCCATTTTTATAAGTATCACAGGTGGAGTGTTAGGAGTGCTCTTAGGTCTTGGCGCTACCGTTTTTATAGAAAACTTCCTGAGGTGGCCTACCAGTGTGACTTTATATTCTATTGTGATATCTTTTGCGGTTTGTGCAGTAACGGGCATCTTCTTCGGATGGTATCCTGCAAAAAAAGCAGCCGCGTTGGATCCTATAACTGCGTTGCGTTATGAATAATGGCATCAGCAAGCATTCAGATGATCACGTAATTAGAATGTGAAGCACCGAGGAATAGACAGAAAGATTACGTCTATAGTGAAAACAGTC
The DNA here is from genome assembly GCA_039944535.1 of Cyclobacteriaceae bacterium. Classification (GTDB taxonomy): domain Bacteria; phylum Bacteroidota; class Bacteroidia; order Cytophagales; family Cyclobacteriaceae; genus JAMZMI01. The sequence goes on along the minus strand of JBDUYP010000001.1, from coordinate 338,390 downwards.
AAAATTTTACTACTTCATGAAGTCACAGTTATAACCATACTTCAATTTAAATTCACTAAACATTTCTAATTCATTATTATGAAACAATTCAGCATCGCATTGATAGCGCTACTCATATACGGATGTGCTTCACTGGACAAGGCTTCCCCTACTACTCATCAAATCAATATTGATGGAACTGGCAATGATTGGCCTGAGCTAGATCTCCACGATAAAACTGTGGGCATGCAGTATGGCGTGAGTTATGATCAAGATAACCTCTACGTACTCGCCAAAGTCTATGAACAAGATGCCATCCGGCAAATATTGTCTTCAGGCCTCACCGTATGGGTAGATGCCAACGGCAAGAAGAAAAAAGATGTCGGGGTAAAGTACCCAATGCTGGAAAGGGAGATGGACAGAGATCGTGGAGAAAGAGTGCGTGATGGAGTGCGCAGAGAAAGAGAGCCAATCAAAGGTGCTGATGAATTGCTGAACAAAATCCAATTGAATAACATGATGGTGAAAGGTTTCTTCTCAGAAGATATGCAACTCGTTCAAAAGAACCGGCTCAACATTGACCTGGATGTGATGATTGGGTTTGACTCTACACACAACCTCCTGTATGAAATGAAAATACCACTTGTTTTGCTAGAGCAAAAAGCCAAAGGAGATCTGAAAAAACTGGCGCTCGGTTTTGAAGTGAGCCAATCTACTCGTCCCACGCAGGGCAACAGACCCGCAAATGGTGGTGGTGGCGGCCGGGGTGGTGGGATGTCTCGGGGTGGTGGGCCTCAAGGTGGCGGGGGACCCTCAGGAGGCCAAAGAGGCGGAGGGCCACCATCGGGATCACAAAGTATGAATTCCAATCAATCCGAGATATTTTGGTATAAGGTATCTTTATGATATGCTATTCAAATCAATGTATCCGCATTGACTCATGTGAATGGCATTCACTCTGAATAATAAAATGAATAATAAGAGCATAACCATATTTTCACACCTGCTTGCCTGGTTGGCCTTGTTCAGCATGCCCTATGTGTTGTCCTATGGCCAGGGTCAGGATCTCAACCGGGTGTTCGCCCACTTTTGGATTCCGATCGGGTTTTATGCCATCATCTTTTATCTCAATTATTTTGTACTCATAGATCGGTTTTTGTTTGCCAAAAAAACCATCCTTTTCATAGGGGGCAATCTTGCTATGATTGCTTTGTTTCTCACGCTCAAAGAGCAAATAGAAAATGTATTCTTTGCAGACCTGATCAAAAACAGACCTGATAACTCTGAGGCTCCTCCGGTCAAGCTTTCCATCTATATACACACGCTCTCTTTTATGGCTCCTTTGTTGTTTTCGATAGCTATCAAAACCACAAAAAGATGGGCCAAAACAGAAGATGAACGAAAAGAAGCGGCCAACTATAAACTCAAATCCGAATTGCAGCACTTGCATTACCAGTTACAGCCGCACTTCTTTTTCAATTCCCTCAACAATATCTACTCGATGGTAGATCTCTCACCCGAGCAGGCCAAAACGTCTATTCATAGTTTGAGCAAGTTGATGCGCTACATGCTGTATGAAACCAACATGGAATTGGTGCCGCTTTCCAAAGAAGTCAGTTTCATGGAAAAATATATAGAACTGATGAAGCTCCGCGTATCGGACAAAACCAAAGTACACTATCAATTTCCATCAGAAGAAACTGGAATTGAAATCGCACCTTTGTTGTTTATTTCATTGATTGAAAATGCGTTTAAACATGGCGTGTCTGCCAGTAAAGAAAGTCTGATTGATGTCTCGCTGACCTGTGAACAACAAAAGGTGATGTTTACCATCGTTAATGATGATTTTCCTAAACAGACGGACGACAAGAGCGGCTCAGGGATTGGACTTCAAAACTTAGAAAAGCGCCTGCAGTTGTTGTACCCAAACAAATTCGAATTCAACACTTTGTCTGAGGGCGGACGCTTTTCGGTACATTTAGAAATAGAAACCACCTAAGCCGTGTCAAAGCTGAAAATCACTTGTATCATAGTAGATGATGAGCCCATGGCGCTCAACCTTGTAGAAAGTTACGTAGAGAAAACCCCCTTTCTGGAACTGAAGCAAAAATGCAGCAGTGCCATTGAAGCCATGGAGTTTTTGAAAAATGAGCCTGTGGACTTGTTGTTTCTGGATATTCAGATGCCAGACCTGACAGGCCTTGAGTTTTCCAAAATGCTCCCCAAAGATTCTCGGGTCATATTCACCACAGCCTTTGATCAGTATGCTTTGGAGGGCTTCAAAGTGGACGCATTGGATTACTTACTGAAACCGTTTGATTACGCTGAGTTTTTGGCAGCCGCCAATAAAGCCAATACATGGTTTGAATTGGTAAAGGGTAAAAACCAACCGATAGTCTCTGATGAAAAAGAGTTTCTTTTTGTCAAATCCGAATACAAACAACTCCGCATCAGACTGACGGACGTGCTTTATTTTGAGGGACTTAAGGACTACATTAAGATTTGGCTCAAAGACAACCCCAAACCGATACTTACGCTCATGAGCTTAAAGAAGCTGGAAGATGAGTTGCCCCAAAGTAAGTTTATGCGTGTTCACCGCTCATTTATTGTAGCTCTGGACAATATAGAGGTGATTGAGCGCCATCAGATTATCATCAACAAACAGCGCATTACGGTTTCAGAACAATACAAACCCCATTTTTTGGCATTCGTCAACAACAACTCCTTTGGGTAATGAAACATCCGTCGAAAACCACTGACGTGAACATAATCTGCTATAGTTTGTTACTGGAGTTGCTTTGATCAGCCGTAAAAAAGTCAGGTTTGTTTTGGCTCCTTAAATCATCAAAGAGGATATATATATTTGAGCCTGACCAAACAACCTAACCATGCCAACGCCACAAAAATTTGAGAAATACGAACAAATGGAAGCGGAGCAGTTACCTGTTTCGAAGCACAAACTCCACAGCTGGACACATTTTGCAGGGCTGTACGCCGCAGAGCACGTAGCTGCCACAGAGTTTGTCATTGGAGCCACTTTCGTGGCATTAGGCGCCAAAACAACGGATATACTATTGGGACTTCTTATTGGGAATATTCTCGCCGTTCTCAGTTGGACTTTGATCACCTCACCGATAGCAGTAGAGACCAGGCTTAGCCTTTACACCTATTTAAACAAAATTGCCGGTGATTCCATGAGCAAGCTCTACAACTGGGCCAATGTGCTCATTTTCACGGTCATCTCAGCGGCCATGATTACTGTCTCGTCGACAGCCGTTCGCTTCGCTTTTGACATACCCGCCCAGCTGAATTGGTACCCGACAAACGCATGGTTTGTGCTGATCGTGATGCTGGTGGGTGCATTTGTAGTTACCGTTACGATTTACGGTTTTAGTGCGGTCTCTGATTTTTCCGGGATATGTGCTCCCTGGCTCTTCACCATGTTTACATGCGGAGCTATGATCTTGCTTCCGGCATTGTCCCTTGCTGTCCTGGAGACTACTCTTCCGACCAGTTGGCAGGAGTTTATTGCCATAGGCGACCAATCCATCTGGACTGGCATCAATAGCAAAGGCGAACCTGGTATTGGGCTGGTAGAAGTGATCGGGTTTGCCTGGGCCGCCAACACGATCACACATTTTGGCCTTATAGACATGGCGCTCCTGCGCTTCGCCAAAAAGAAAATATATGGCCTGGCTACCAGTACAGGAATGATGTTTGGGCACTATGTGGCATGGGTATCTGCTGGCATCATGGGAGCAGGTGCAGCAGTGATACTTGGGAAATCCATTGTAGAAATTGATCCGGGAGATGTAGCTTATTATGCGTTGGGGTGGAGCGGTTTTGTTATCGTAATTGTGGCCGGATGGACTACTGCCATTACCAACCTTTACCGTGCAGGACTAGCTGCTCAGGCCATTTTCACGCACGTATCAAGAAGAAGAACCACACTGATTGTTGGTGTGGCCACAGTCATGGTGGCTTGCTTCCCGTTTGTGTTTTCACAAATCTTACCATTGCTCACATATGCCGGACTTATAGTAGTTCCCGTGGGAGCTATCGTCTTTGCAGAACACCAAATTTTTCCAAGAATTGGATACACCAGATATTGGTCCACTTACCGGGAGATGATGTTCAATACCCCAGCCATTGCCTCATGGATCCTAGGACTTATATTGGGTTTTGGGCTGAACGCCTTGAATGTCATGTCTTTCTTTTACCTGTTTATCCCTACCTGGATTTTCACCATTCTGATATACACCTTGCTCGCCGGCCGCTTTGGAGCTAAAAACAAATATCCCGATGAGGAAAAACACGAGAAAGAAGAAATGGAGCAAATAGATCTCTACTATGAATGGAAACAAAAACAAGAAGTCACGAGCCACCCAAAAAGCTCCCCTTTGTCTAAAATTTTAGATGGCCTATCTATACTTTCACTGATAATCACCTTGATTTTGGGGTTGATCGTATTGCTCGGGAGCCCGAATGAGCTTTCCTATTTAGCAAATCGGGAAACTTTCTATCTATATGGATTTGTTTGTACTCTTGTCTATTTCGCAAGTGCCTACTGGGCAATGAAGAGTAAAAAAATCAATAACTAATTCATAAAATATGCGACTGAATCAAAAAACGATACCCGGTATTGACCCTTCGATCAGAACTCCAAATTACAACAGGCAGCAACTCAAAACCGGGATTGTTCATGTAGGCGTTGGAGGATTTCATCGTGCTCATCAGGCAGTAGTGACTCAGCAATTGATCGAAATGGGTGGTAACAACAACTGGGGTATTTGTGGAGTTGGATTGCGAGAAGGTGATCGGAAAATTGCTGATATTTTTGAAAAACAGGATTGCCTATACACGCTAATTACCAGACACCCCGGCGGCAAAGTAGAATGCGACCTCATGGCTCAAATGACGGATTTCCTTTTGGCTCCAGATGATAAACAGGCCGTCATAAACAGGATGACCCACCAGGAAACAAAAATTGTGTCGCTTACGATCACAGAAGGTGGCTACAACCTGAGGTCTGATGGGGAATTTGATATAGATCATCCGGATATTCAGCATGAAATCAACAATCCGCATGACCCAAGAACCGTCTATGGTTATTTGTTTGCAGCATTAAAAAAACGCAAAGAAGCAGGCCTCAAGCCTTTTACGATTATGTCCTGTGACAATATCCAGCACAATGGCGCTGTAATTAAAAAAATGATGTGCTCCTTCGCCAAAGCACAGGATCCTGATTTTGCCAATTGGATAGCATCACATGTGGCTTTTCCCAACAGCATGGTGGACCGGATTACCCCAGTAACCACTCAGGCTGAATTGGATTATTTAAAAGAGCATTGCAATCTGGAGGATGAATGGCCTGTGACCTGCGAGCCGTTTCTTCAGTGGATCATTGAAGACAATTTTTCAGACGGCAGACCGGATTTCGACCAGATAGCTGGCGTGCAATTTGTGCCGGACGTCACCCCTTACGAGAAAATGAAGATTCGGCTACTCAACGCCGGACATTCCGTTTTGGGAATATTTGGGGCGCTCCTGGCAATACCGACCATAGATGCCTGCATGGATAACGACCAACTGCGAAAAACGCTGAGAAAATTCTGGGACGAAGAAGCCACACCCATTCTGGACGAAGTAGAAGGCATTGATCTGGACGAATACAAAAACAGCCTGCAGGAACGCTTTGGCAATCCGAACATAAAGGACAAAGTCAGCCGCATTTGCTCTGAGAGCTCGGCTAAGCTTCCTACGTTTCTCCTGCCCACCATTGCCGAGAATATTCAGAAAGGTGGTAATGCTGAAATCGCCACATTGTTAATAGCGGCATGGTGCTATTATTCAGACAAACAGATCGACAGAAACGGAAACCCATTGGAAATAATAGATGCCATGAAAGAAACGCTTCAGGCCGCTGCGACACAAACCCATGCAGAGCCTCTGGCTTTTTTAGGAGTCAATGAGGTGTTCGGTCAGTTAGGAAAAAATCAAAATTTCAAAGACCTCTACGCGAATAAGGTAAAGGCCATCTATAAAAACCCGGACATCAGTGCACATATGGCAGATTTATAAACCCACACCGGGCAGCCATGACCAAAATGGACATTAGCCAGATGACATGAAAGCTGCAGAAAATAGTCTCTTGTCTTGACTTGCCCTATTCTCATTTACAATGCACACTGTTGTATGTAATTAGAAATAAGAATTTGTAAGAGTATGTGGGAATAATCCTAAACCAGGAATGGAAATAACTAATGTAACTATATGAAAAAATTAAGAGTGCTAACCGATGCTAAAATAGAATCCGGACGACAAGCCAATCCTGAGTTTATGAATAGCGTCGATAATATTATCGAACAAGCAAAAGCCTTTCGCCAGGGCGAAAACGCAATCAAAATTGGACAGAAGGCTCCTGATTTCGTACTACCGAACCCTGAAGGCAAATCAATATCATTAGATCAGCTATTAGAGAAAGGTCCTGTTGTCATTACGTTTTATAGAGGTGATTGGTGCCCTTACTGCAACCTACAACTAAGAGCTTTGCAAGCTAGACTAGCGGAAATTCATGAATTGGGAGCCACCTTAGTTGCCATTAGCCCACAAGTACAAGATGGGTCATTGACTAATGATGAAATTAACAATATGGGCTTTACTGTGTTATCTGATCAAGACGCAAAAGTTGCCCTCCAGTATGGTGTTGCATGGGAGGTGCCAGAGTTTTTAGTAGAACATATGCGGGTAGACCGTAAACTCGATTTAGAAAAAATTAATAATGGTAACGGTAATGTATTGCCCATTCCGGCAACATTTATCCTCGGAAAAGACGGAGTAGTTACATGGAGCTATGTCAATGTTGATTATAGAACTCGTTCAGAGCCTGATGAAATAATTGAAGCACTAAAAAAACTATCTTAGGAAAGTCCAACAATCCTCTGTATGCTTTTGAGTTTATAAAAATCACGGACTCTCTTGACGGCTTCACAATGATTGATCTGGCCAGTTAATATAGCTTAAATCTAAGAAATGCCTGACGATGAAGATGCCAATTTAATGAGGTATTGATTTGCCTTTGTTTTAGATCGAAAAGCACCTCTTGTCTTGACTTGCCCTATTCTCATTTACAGTGTATATTGAAGGCTAACGTACACTGTGCGCGTTAGCCGGTTGTTGGCGAGCATACGAGGCACGGAACACAGATCAGAGGTATGAAAATTCTAATTCTTCTTTTATCATTTCTTATTGTCATTTCAACATTTGCACAGCCTGATGTTCTTGAATATCGAACTATTTCAATTAAGGGAATTACCTATCAGTCAAGCTCAGCGGATTTAATTTCAGTTTTCGGCAAACCTGTCGAGAGATATGATGCAAATTATGAATGCGGTGGATATGAAAAAAGTCAACCAGGAATCGAAACTACAGAACTTTACAAGTATCCGGGATTTGAAGTACTGCTAGTCAATGACACAGTTACTTTCGAACTAATCTCATTCGCTGACTTAGCTGAACAATTTGCTGTGAAATCCAAACAAATTGACCTTAGCTCAAATACTACCATTGAAGAACTAAAAATAGCATTTCCAAATTCTTACGAAACTTGGAGGAAGAGTAATAGCTCAGTTTTTAGACTGTGGCCATGTTCGTACTGTGACGCTGAAATACAACTGACTATAATAGAAGGTCGTATCGAAACAATAGAATTCTGGAGCCCTTGTTAAAACGACTCGCCAACAAACGCTAAAATGCAGATGTCAAACTGCATCTAGCTATTCTTCTGCAATCAGTCCGCAAAGCTTCGCCTTCTGATAGTTTAGTGTTCTAGCATTTTACGGTGCTTCTGGTTTTCATCTTCTAATCGTAACTTTTTACATTTTTGGTGTAAATTTGCACCAAACTAAAAACATGGGACGACAAAGTATATCATTCACAGATCCTAACGATAAATGGCTTCAAGCTCAAATTGAAAGCCGCGAATATTCAAGTAAAAGTGAACTCGTAAACGATTTGATACGTCAGGCAAGAAATCAGCAACAGAGAATTGATTATATCCGAATGAAATTGGAAAAAGCAGAACAATCTGGATTTACCAACGATTCTCAGACTGACATTCTAAAACAGGCTAAATCTTAATGGCAAAATACAGAGTCAGCAACATTGCCAAAGCTGACTTGATTAGAATTCATCAATATGGAACCTCCACATATAGTATGGGCCAGGCTGATAGATATTTTAACGCTTTCTTTGACAAATTTGAACTAATTGCTGAAAGACCTTTTGCTTTTGAATCTGTTGACTTCATAAAAGAAGGGTACAGAAAATGTGTGTGCGGAGTTGACACAATATTTTACCGCATTAACAACGAGGTTGTAGAGATTATGACAATTATTGGTCGACAAGACCGACTGGAAAACTTACATAATCTAGATTGACCTAACTATTGGTAACAATTGTAGCTGTTGCACAGCTCTAACTTTGTGAAGAATTGGCTCTATTCATAAATTCAGAGCATGACTCAAGCGATCTGAGCCGCATTCTCTAAGATCAACATTTTCAAAAAGGAGATATATTGGATTGTGCAACAAGCACAATTGCTAGCACGAATGCGCCAGAGTGCTTTCCATTAGTTTCATCTGATCTTCACCTCACCGCTATCCATTCCGGAAGTTTTTGCGCTCCCAGCAACTGTGGTAGTTCTGGCTTGAGTCTTTCTGAACGCAGTACTCCCAATAACTATCGGGACTGGATACTTTGTGAGCACACCCTTGTCTTGACTTGCCCTATTCTTATTTACAATGTATATTGAAGGCTAACGTGCACTGTGCGCGTTAGCCGGTTGTTAGAGCCAATATTGCCCAATGAGATACGAATTCCTTAAACAGCCAATGGTTTCAACATCTTGGAAAGTAACTGCGATAATCATTTTGATTTCGGTGTGTGGTTACATCATTTGGAACAACTTTGTAAGTGCAGGAAGTTTGATTTTCATGGCCATTCTAACAGGTATTACCACAATACTTTTTCTTTTTAACCAAGTGATTGTTGTTGATACTGCTCAACTAAGACTGTCTAACATAAACAGATTTGGCGGTATTAAAATATATGAACACGGAACCGTTGATATTTCCCTTGCTAATCGTATAATTTTCAACGAATCCAAATACACCAAAACTACCACAAGCCAACGTAGCTTTAAATCTGTGACTGGAACGGGTTACGAATACAATGCCTTTCTCAAACTCAATGACAATACTTCTTTTTACCTTGGAACTTCTGACAATCGGGAAACATACCTCAATCAACTCAGTAAATTGGCTTACGTTCTGAACATTGAACTTCGAGACAACACGTGAACTGGCTCTAACAGCCCTTTAGAGTCACCTCATTGAATTATTTCAAGATTAGGACATAGCTCTTGCCTTTGCAGGTCTAAGCATCCCTATTTTATCTGTTTCCATGAAAAGTATCGTTCGCTCGGTGATATTGGCGAGATGAAAACAAAAAAAGCCATCTCTTGCGAGATGGCTTTTTAATATCCTAAATGCAGAATTTTATTCCGCTTCGATCTTTTCTGCGAGCACAGTCACGTGGTTGTTGAGCACTTCCACCATGCCTCCATCCACTACATAGTGAACTTCTTCCGTTCTCTTATCAACCAGTTTCTCAAGGGTAACATCACCCTTTCCGAGTGTTGAAATCAATGGGGCGTGATTGTTTAGTATCTGAAAAGAACCGTCGCTTCCCGGGAAAGATGCGCTCTGCACTTCTCCTTCAAAAACCTTCTCGTCTGGTGTAACTATTTCTAAAAACATTGGCGTCTTTTTTTATGAGATTCCTGCCTTCGCAGAAATGACGATCTATTCAAATCTTAAGCTTCCGCTTCAGCCATCAATTTCTCTCCTTTGGCAATGGCATCCTCGATAGTACCTACCAGGTTGAATGCTGCCTCAGGCAAACCATCATGCTTACCTTCCATGATTTCATTGAAGGCTTTGATGGTGTCTTTGATATCTACCAATACACCTTGAAGACCTGTGAATTGCTCTGCTACGTGGAAAGGCTGAGAAAGGAATCTCTGTACCCTTCTGGCTCTGTGTACAACCAATTTGTCTTCATCAGAAAGCTCGTCCATACCAAGGATGGCGATGATATCCTGAAGTTCTTTATATCTCTGAAGTAGCTCTTTTACGTTCTGCGCACAATCGTAGTGCTCATCACCAAGTACCTCAGCGCTCAAAATTCTAGATGTAGAATCCAATGGATCCACCGCAGGATAGATACCTAGCTCGGCGATCTTTCTTGAAAGTACAGTGGTAGCATCAAGGTGAGAGAACGTAGTAGCCGGAGCAGGGTCAGTCAAGTCATCGGCAGGTACGTAAACGGCCTGTACCGATGTGATCGAACCATTCTTAGTAGAAGTAATACGCTCCTGCATAAGTCCCATCTCTGTAGCCAAAGTAGGTTGGTAACCCACCGCTGAAGGCATACGACCAAGAAGGGCAGATACCTCAGAACCAGCCTGAGTGAATCGGAAGATATTGTCAACGAAGAAAAGGATATCTCTACCTTGTCCTGTGCCATCTCCATCACGGAAGTACTCAGCGATAGTCAAACCTGACAATGCCACCCGAGCACGTGCCCCTGGAGGCTCATTCATCTGTCCGAATACGAATGTTGCTTTAGACTCTAAGAGATCAGATGTCTTCACTTTAGACAAGTCCCATCCACCTTCTTCCATAGAGTGTTTGAAGTCCTCACCATAGTTTACAATGCCAGCTTCGATCATCTCTCTGAGAAGGTCATTACCCTCACGAGTTCTCTCACCCACACCTGCAAATACAGAAAGTCCTGAATATGCTTTTGCAATGTTATTGATCAATTCCTGAATCAATACCGTCTTACCAACACCAGCACCACCAAACAAACCAATCTTACCACCCTTAGCGTAAGGCTCGATAAGGTCGATTACTTTGATACCTGTGAAAAGTACTTCGGTAGAAGTAGAAAGATCTTCGAATTTTGGTGCCTGTCTGTGGATAGGCAATCCTTTTTTAGTTTCTGGCTGAGGCATACCGTCGATAGCCTGACCTACCACGTTGAAAAGACGACCTTTTACTTCGTCTCCAATCGGCATTGTGATCGGTGATCCAAGGTCTTCTACATCCATACCTCTCATCATACCGTCCGTCGCATCCATCGCGATGGTTCTTACAGCCTCTTCACCCAGATGCTGCTGTACCTCCAAAACTACTTTGGTTCCATCACTTTTGACAACCTGAAGAGCGTCCATAATTCTAGGAAGCTTAGATCCTTCTGCGTCGAATGTTACATCCACAACAGGCCCGATTACCTGTGTGATTTTGCCTTTATTAGCCATGTTTTTTGATTTAAAGAAACTATTATTCGAATCGAGTGCGAAATTAAACTAAATCTCTTTAAGAGAAAACATAGAAGAAGAAAATCACGATTTTAATAATATCCTAAAAGTGGTGCCTTTGTTAGCTTCCGTGGATTTGACAAAGATTCGGCCTCCATGGTAGTTCTCCACTATCCTTTTTGTCAACGCCAGGCCGAGCCCCCAGCCGCGTTTTTTAGTGGTAAATCCCGGCTTAAAAACCTGCGCCACATTTGATTTGGAAATGCCTTTACCTGTGTCTGTTATGTCAACGGCCACTCGCCCTTCATTGGCACGAAGAATTTTGATTTTGATGCTGCCCTTGCCTTCCATGGCATCCACGGCGTTTTTGATGAGGTTCTCAATCACCCATGCGAAAAGCGAACCATTGATCTGAGCGGTAATATCCTGATTGGGGAAGCTTTCGATATCCATCGAAACTTTGGTCGAAATCCTCCTCTCCAAATAGGTGACCACTTCATTGATTCGCTCGAAGACATTTTCAGTTTTGAGCTGCGGTACGCTTCCAATACTGGAAAAACGCTCTGTGATCATACTCAAGCGATCCACATCCTTGTTGAGTTCATCAAACACCTCGCTGTTTTCCGGATATGTAGCCTTGAAGTACTCCACCCATGCCATGAGCGAAGACAGTGGAGTGCCCAGCTGATGTGCCGTCTCTTTGGCCAGGCCAACCCAAACCCTGTTTTGCTCCGCAGTACGGGAGTAATTGAAAACCGTAAAGGTGATCAGCCCGAATATGGCGATAATCGATAGCTGTACGTAAGGGTAGTATTTGAGCTGAATGAGCAGGTTGGAGTTGCGGTAATAGATGTATTTGTAGCCATAGACCTGATTTTCATGATCGTTGAGCGTGACTATGATCGGCTCGCGTTCACCTTTCATTCGCTCTATTTCATCAACGAGATAGGCCCGCCTTTCTTTCTGATTGTCAATATTGTCGGCTTTAGGCAAGTTTCGATAAAACTCCGGGTTTCCATTCTGATCCGTCAGAATCACCGGAATGGTCGTATTGGCCTGAATGATTCGCTCCAAAATCAAAACCAGGTTGACCGCATCATTTTCATTGGCCAGATACTCCAGCGTGCTTGCATAAAGGTCAATCTGCTTCTTCTCACGCTTGCGAATTTGCTTGACCAGATTGTTGGTATAAATCACCGAGCCAACACTGATGATTACAGAAATGGCCAACACTACCCACTTGAAGCCAGTGCGGCTTGAGTAAATATTTACACCTTTTGATTCCTTGTACTTAGCCACTTTCACCTATTTGTGAGGGTAATTTAATTATTGTCTTTAGAATGGTGCAGTGGTAAATGATGTAACCTCGGCACGTCTAAATTCCATAGCGTCAAAATCATAAGATTTTATAGTTTTATCCACAGAACAACCCAGACCTATGAAAATCTTACTCAGGATATATTCTATTTATTTCTATATCATCTTCATACTGGCTTTCATCGTTTTTATCCCGGTTATCCTGCTGCTTGCTCAATTTCCCGGTTTACAACGCACTGCTTTGAGCGTAAATACATTTTGGTCCTGGACTTTTTTCAAGTTGGTTTTTATTCCCGTCAAATTCACTTTTAAAGAAAAGCTTTCACGAAAGGAAAAGTATATTTTTTGTGCCAATCACTTTTCCTACATCGACATTCCTGTGATAGCAGGTCTTCCTCTTGGGTTCAAATTCATTGGCAAAAGCTCGATCACCAAAGTGCCAATATTCGGTTATATGTTCAAAAAACTGCACATTACAGTAAATCGCAGTAGCATCAAGAGCCGAGCAGAAAGCCTACAAAAATCAAGGGATGCGTTGATCGAGGGCTTCAACCTTACTTTTTTCCCGGAAGGAGGAATCCTCACAAATGAGCCCCCCAAAATGGTCGCCTTCAAAGATGGTGCTTTCAAGTTGGCTGTGGATCAAAATGTGCCGATAGTACCTGTGACCATGCCATACAATTTTCTGATTTTGCCTGATGACGATTCATACCTTTTCCGCCCCAGAAAATGCAGAGTGATCGTGCACAAACCGATTTATCCCCAGGATCACAATCATGACCTCAGCGAGCTAAAAGCAGCAACCAAAAAGGTGATTGAGGACGAACTACTCAAATATCACCCCTCAAATGTCGGCTCTGTTGGCTAATATTGCGTTTGTTGATAAAAGTATCTGAGTGTCCGCATGAATATAGATAAGGAAACCCTACAGAAAATTGCTCACCTGGCTCGTTTGGAGCTGGACCCGTCGAAAGAAGAGCAAATGAAAAAAGATCTTGAGGAGATTTTGGAGTGGGTAGATAAGCTCAATGAGCTGGATACAGAGAGCATAGAGCCCCTCACCAACATGTCTTTCGAGATCAACTCTTTCCGCGAAGACAAAGTAGTAGAGCCGCTTTCGCAAGAAAGAGGGTTGAGAAATGCTCCTGACAAAGAAGGGGACTACTTTAAAGTGCCTAAGGTTTTGGATTAGTCTAAACATGACTGGCAAAGACCCTCAAACCAAAATTCTACTTTTCCTCTATGCTGCATCACTAGCAGCCATGATCTATTTCTACTGGCAGGGTGCCGATAGCTCTATAGACTGGAAAGTAACCGCCCATGCGGAATCATCAGAGTTTTCAGCATACAACTTTCAGAAAGGACCCTTTCAGTTTTCCATTCCCGGAGAGCTCTACACTCTCACGGAATCGTTTAGCGCCGGTCCTATCGAGCGCTATTTCACCCGCGATGCAATCTTAATAGGAGTAACCTGGCTAGGCATGTTGCTCATCCTGACGCTGGCTACCTTCCTCCCAAGAATTTGGTTTACGGGAGTGGCGGGACTATTCATCTTCATGCTGATCAGCCTCAAACTGCCCGGGGTTGGCATATTTGGCTTTGACGCATATTCCTACTGGGGCAATCTCGTCCTCATTGTCCTGTTTATAGCTCCGTCTTATGCCTTCCATTCCTACCTGAAACACACCCGCTTTTGGGTACGCTTCGGCGTGTTGATTGCCGCCAATGTCATGGTGATTTTAACGAGTGGGGTGGAGTTTGCTCCGCTCCTCGAGCAAGTCAATGTTGGGCTTTATTACAGCGTAATCGTGATCATGCTGGTCTTTCTTTTGGCTGTAGCCGAAGAAAATATTTTTGCGATCTTATACCTTATCACCAGGAATCGTGGTGGCGAAAACAACGAAAAACACTTCTCCGTTTTTTCCTTGATTTACCTGGGGCTTTTGGGTCTGGTATATTCCAAAAAATCAGGATTGATCAAGATGGAATTACCATTTTTTGATCCTTACCTTTTGCTACTTATCTCGGCAGTGGTGGCGGTATGGAGTATCAGTCACAAGCGCATATTGTTTGAGAACATCCTGTCAGAAAATCGTGCACTTCAACTTCTGATGGCCACTGGTTTGACGGTATTCGCGTATTTGGCTTTGGCTTTTTCGCGTGGAAACGATCCTGTTTTCGAAGGGCTGCATTACTTCATCGTCTATACCCACCTGGGCATGGGCGTGCTGTTTTTCCTTTACATCATCGTAAATTTTATCAACCCGCTGATTGAAGGCTTACAAATTTACAAAGTGGCCTACAAGGAGAGGAATCTACCTTATGTCACGGCAAGAATAGGCGGACTAGTTGCCATCGCTGCTTTCTTTTTCGTCTCTGACAAGGAGCCATTCAAGCTCTTCAAAGCCGGGCATTTCAATTTTTTGGGTGAGCAAGCAGAAGTGACGGGAGAAAAAGGCCTGGCCATGGAATACTACCGCAAAGGGAGCATCTATGGTCACGACAACCATTTCTCTAATTATAAATTGGCTTACCACAACCTGCAACGCGGTAAAATAGAAGAAGCAAATCATAAGTTTGGTAGGGCCACTTTGCGTTATCCCACACCTCAGGCTTTTGTAAATCAGGCCAGCACCTACGGCATGCTCAATGAAGTGACCCCCTCTATTGTTGCCCTTCAGGAAGGCTTGCTCCGCTACCCTCAAAACAACACCATGCTCAACAACCTGGGCCTGACTTACGCCGATTTGGGTAACCCGGAGAAAGCCAGACAATACTTCAATCAAGCGAATGAAAAATCAGGCTGGAACAAAGCCAACAAGGTAAACTTGTGGCGACTGGGTTTGGGTGAAAACGCTGAAGAAGACTTCATTGATGGTAATCTCCCCGTGAAGGCCAACATCCTGGCTTATGCTCTGATGGAGGATAAAACTTTGCCCGTATCCTTTAATTCTGACGACCTAAAAAGCAGCTACCCACTACATAAAAACGCCTTTTTAATCAATGGTGCCTGGTATTTTCATTCTGATGAAGTCAATGATTTGTTGGCAGAAATGGCCCTGAGTCCGCTCGAAGAGAGCATTTATCAAAGCAGCCTGCATACACTGGCTATAGCTGCATATAAACAAGGAGAAGTTAATAAAGCGATCAAAGGGCTTGACCAACTTACACATCAGGCGAATGCTGAAAGCCAGGCTAAATATTATAATGAATTGGGACTGATCTGCCTGGAGCAAAACGCACCATTGCTGGCAGACAAGTTTTTTCTTCAGTCCATTGCGGCAGGTTCATCAGATGCTCCGCTCAATCATATTGCCGCGCTGCTGGAAGCGGGAAAAGTAGCTGAGGCATTGGAAAATATGAAAGCTCTGGCCAATGTGGACTCCAGCTATCAAAACCTGCTTTCGGATTTTACGGTAGTTTTTGAAGGCGAAAACCTAAGCACGGATCAATTGGGACTTAAAGTCTATTACCAGCCTTTGAATTACTCACCGGCGGAGCTCGTAACCATCATCCCTGAATTGAATGGCGACTTTATCGGCCATCTATGGAAAAAAATCAGCTTTCAATTAATGGAAGGCAGACAATACAACTTATTGGAAGATTACCTGTCGGTTTTTAGGGATTCGCTTCAGCCGGACGAATATCAGGATTGCCTTGCCATCATTGCGCTGACGCAAAATTTAAACTTCAGCGGAGATCACCCCGTGGCGAAAGCGCTTAATAGCACCGATTCGGTGCGCAACGAACTGCTGTTTCAGGAGGCGCTGAAAAATGCGTTAAACACACCGCTGGTTTTAGCTGTTTCGGATTATCTGCTGGATAAGGATATCCACAAATCTTACACGCTTCTGGTAGAAGCCATAGACATTTATCCTAATAACGTGGAGTTGCTTAAAGCCTATTGCATAGCCGCGCTTGAATCGCATCTGCCACATTATGCAGAGCCAGTACTAGGGAGGCTGTCTGAAACCATGGCCGCTTCGGCATATGCAGAATTTGCTGCCAGATATGAAAGCCGAAAAAAGGAGATAGACGAGATGAATGCTGAATGGTAGGCTCAGGTTATTCTAACCTGATAGCCAACCCCGCATTTAATGCGAAAGCATCAGAGACCCGTTCTCCAGCCCTACCAAAATTGTCTTTCGTGCTCTTGTAAAGCTTGGGCTCTAGTTTAAAAGAGACATTGGCCTCAGGCCTGTATTCCATTGCCAGGCTCCATACATGGAGAGACAGAGGTGGAGAGACAGAGGTGATCAATATTCTATCCTCATCACTAACATATTCATACCTGGCTGCAAGACGGGCTTTCTCTCCTAACTCGAGACTGGCGATACCGGTTAAAAACAGCACATTTCGGACAGGGCCCACAGAATCCTGCCTGGTTAAGTCGGCAACTCCCGTAAGAGCAAAACGGCTGACTGAATAGCTCGCTATCAAATTGTTGTGAAAGCGCATTTCTTTAGACCCTGGGCCCGACTTTTCATTTCCGTAATAATTGCCATAACTCAAGAAAAAGTTGTCACTCAGCTGATGGTCAAGGGCCAAACCGATAGACTTGTGGCTGTTTGTTTCTGCCATATTCTGCCAGCCATTGAGCACCACGGCTCTGAATTGGGTAGCTCCAGAAATATCCCACGAATACTGTACGCCTGTTTGGTAATAGGGTGTGTATTCTGTTGCGAGCGCCGGTGACAATAGCTCTCTGTCTATCGCCAATGCACTTTCATAGCCAAAATGCCCTCCCATTACCCCGACATCCACCCAGCTATTCTCACTCAGTCTGTAGCCCACATAGGCACTGTGGATCAGCCGGTACAGAGGGTCAGGTTCTGCTCCATAATTGTTGATAGGGTAAGTCCCAAGCTGAAGCGCAAGCTCCGATCTGATTTTTCCCTGCTCGTATCTTGCCTTGATCCAGGCATGATTGATGTTAAATTCATTGTGCCGATCATACTGAGTCACATACAGCCTTTGATTAGCCGCAGGCGAGCTAAAATCATACCCATAATAGGTGTCGAGATATGCACTGAAGGTAAGCGGTTTATCCTGTGCCTGAATTTTTAAGGAAAGGGTCAGAAGCAGACAAAGCTGCAGCACTTTGAAGTTGTTCATCATTAGGGGTGATTGAGTGTTGCTAAAGATACACTTTTGGGATTAAATCCAAAGGGTTTACAGGAGCAACCTCACCACCGGGATGCGCTTCATCTTTTTAAGATTTACTATGCTGTAGCACCAGAAATTCCCCGGCCCTTGCAAGCCATACGCGCTGGTTATGCCTAAAAAGCAAAGACGTCCGTGACCAGAGAAATCACCAGGAGTATCAAAAAAATGAAGAAAAGAATTCGGGCAATTCCTGCAGCGCCTTTGGCGATTCTGGTAAACCCAAAAAGTCCGGCAATCAGTGCCACTACTAAAAATACAAGTGTCCAGGTAAGCATGTTCTTCTCATTTAGTTTGGTCTCTACTTTAGAAAATAGCATACCAAACAAAGGATAGAGCCGGACGAGCACTTTTCAGGCTGTCTTGTTGCTCCGAGAGGGAATGTTGTTCTCAGAATGGGAAAAACACTGAAGCCTAATAAGCCCCTAAATACTTTCTGAAAAACCACTCAATGGAAAGGAACAATACGATCAAGCCAATGATCCACATGTTGTTGATCAGCGGAAAGAGCTCCTCTTCGGTGTGGATGATTCCCTTGAACCCTGCCTGTTTGAGGTCTTCTTCCAGCTCGGCTCTTTTCTCGAATTGGTAAAATTTGCCTCCTGATTTTCGGGATAGTTGTCGCAGCATGTGATGATCTGCCTGCAGGTTTAAGCTTTCTACTTGTGTTTGGTTTATGACAAACTCGCCCTTCTCCGTGAGCACCTTGCCCGACACCTCCGTGGTGGCCACAAATTTGTAAACGCCCTGGCTCATTCTGCCCATGTTAAAAGCTGAACTCACTTCACTATCGACCAGCTCCAGGGTTTGCGTTTCGCCCGCTTCATCTGTCAGGCTGAGCTTAATGGTGTTGCCATAGCTGCGTTCATAGATCTGATTGTAAACTTCCGTATCAATAAACACACGTTCATTTTCGTTGAAAGCCGCTTGTCTTGGTCTCACCACAAACTGTTTTTTATCGGACTTGATGCTCAAAAACTGGATTGTCTTTAGCACCACTTCATCAAACAATTCGGACTTGTCATGAAGCCCCGCTTCCTGCAACCTCCACTGCCAAATGCCACTGGCAACAGTCACGGCACTTTTCTCTGTGCCATCATCGTAATAAAACATCATCGGTTTGTCTGTCTCCAGCGAGCCCACCTTTTGGTTCATCAGCACCTCCACAGGACCACTCAACCCATATTCTCCGAATGGCACTCTCAGCGGCGGATAGTCATTGGCAGCATTGAGTTTTTCTTTATTCAAAGAAAATTTTGAAAACGACCCAGAGATCGCCGGGCTGACATCATCTGTCTGCCGCCCTCTCTGCTGAATGCTGAAGTAGCTCAACTCGCGATTGACGCGGGGCAGTGATTTAGACCCTAAAATGTACCAGGTTCCGGTAGCCTCGACTTCCGGATACCGCACACCCGAAAAAGCATTGTGCTCAATCACCACATCGTATTTTTTTTCAATATCCTTTTCGGAAACATTGGCGATGTAAAGGCTGGTTTCATAATTGGAGGATGCCGCCAAAACCTTGCGGATGGCACTGATATCCGGGTGAGGTGCAGGTGCCAAAATCAACACCTTTTCCTTCCCTTCTATCACGTTGATGTAGATATCCTTTCGGTTGTTGGCATAGGACGACTCGCCATCGAGCCGGCTCAGCTGAACCACCAAATGCTTCAGTCCGGCTTCTTTCGCTTCAATATTGAAATCAACGGAGGCCAGAGGTCTGGCCAAATCAATGGTCTGCTGAGCCAAAATTTTTGACCCCTCTCTTACCGAGATATTCACAGGGCTTCCTTCAAAGCCTTTTTGCTGCACTTCAATTCGGATAGGAAACTTATTGCCCTGATAAGCGATCTTGTTATTTCTAACCTCCCTGATACCAACATCCTTAGGAGCTATGGTATCTCCCAGTCCGAGTGTGTAGATCGGAAAAAGGTAATTTCTGTACTGCGGAAGTGCTCCCTGATTTACAATGCCATCGCTTGCCAGCACCACAGCGCCAATATTTTCTCCTTCGAAAGCTACCTGAATACTTCTGAGCAAATCGCCAAGGTTCGTGGTTTTGCTGTTGAAAGCGATGGTATCCAACCTGGATGTAGTGAGATCCATATACTCACCGGCATATTGTCCGGGCAAGTTTTCCACCAAGTTTTGTGCCCACGATTTTACTTCATTCGGGCTGGTGCCGGTGGACCGCAGTGGAATAGATTCAGAATTGTCCAGCGCCATGACCACCAGAGGCTTTTCCGTATGGTTCAGTGAGAGTTTAAGGAGCGGGTTGAGGAGTAAAACGAGTATGAGAAAAATAGACATCATCCTGAGCGCGCCGAGCATCAGGCTGGAATTTTTATTCCACGGCACATCCTTTTTTGAATAAAGGACAAAAGCCAAAACCGCACCCGCCAGTAGCGACAAAGCCACCCAGTGAAAAGGCACATCTAAAGAATACCAGCTATTTTCCATTTATAAAAAAGAGGCCGTTTTCAACACTCTTGCGATGTAAACGGCCTTTTAAAGTCTATGTTATGCTTATAAATCAGGTGAGCATGCCGCCATCTACCTGCAGGGTCTGTCCGCTGATGTAGGCCGACATATCAGAGCCAAGGAATACGCACGCATTGGCTACATCTTCCGGCTGACCTCCTCTTCTCAATGGGATGGCATCTCTCCAGCTCTGAACTACTTTTTCGTCCAATGCATCGGTCATTTCTGTTTCGATGAACCCCGGAGCTATGGCATTGCATCTGATGCCTCTCGATCCCAACTCCAGCGCGATGGACTTGGTAAAACCAATGATTCCGGCTTTAGAAGCTGCATAATTGGCCTGACCTGCATTTCCTTTCACACCCACTACAGACGACATGTTGATGATAGATCCGCTTTTTTGCTTCATAAACATTCGAGAAGAAGCTTTCACCGTATTGAAGCAAGATTTGAGGTTCACTTGCATAATCTCATCCCACATTTCTTCGGTCATTCTCAAAAGCAAGTTGTCGCGTGTGATGCCAGCATTGTTGATCAGAATGTCCAGTTTTCCGAAATCCGCTACCACACCTTCGATCAGGTCATGAGCAGCCTTAAAATCCGAAGCGTCCGATCGGTATCCTTTTGCTTTCACGCCAAAGGCCTCCAGTTCGGCTGTGAGTGCTTCGCCTTTTTCCACACTTGACAAATATGTGAAAGCCACGTCTGCTCCCTCTTGTGCATACTTGATCGCCACGGCTCGGCCTATTCCTTTTGATGCCCCGGTGATCAGAGCCACTTTTCCTTCTAGTAGTTTCATGTTTTTAGTTCGAAGAGTTCGTTTCCATCCGGAAATAATATGGATGGTGTTAAATTCGGTGCAAGTTAAAAAATGAAAAGTTAAATATCACCTCCTCTTTTGAATAGACAAGATGGCATCTTCGTAGCACTAGCGATCGTTTTAGGATCCGTATTTTATATCCTGGGCAATTACAATGGTCTGGGCATGACCTATGATTCTCACTTGTACGTCAAAATAGCCGAACAGCTAACTAAAGGTGATTTGCTAAATGCTGAGGGTCTTCATATCAAACCTCCTCTATACCCGCTACTTGTCTTTTGCTTCGGTAAATCCGCACTTCTTTACCTCAACTTTGTAGCACTCTTTCTCAACTTCGTGCTGCTGATTCTAATCAGCAAGTCCATACAAAGCACTCTTATCAGAAGCCTTTGCCTGGCCATTCTGGTGTTTTTCACCCCAACGTATCTTGTACATAGTTTCATGTGGACTGAGTCCTATTTTATGCTTTGCTTGTTCGGCTCCTTTTATACGTTTTTACTATATGAAAAATCTGGATTGAATGCATGGCTCTATATATCCATAATGCTGATGCTTGTATTGCCGTTCATTCGTTTTGCTGGCATTTTCATATGGCTACCAGTATTC
Source organism: Cyclobacteriaceae bacterium (assembly GCA_039944535.1). Classification (GTDB taxonomy): domain Bacteria; phylum Bacteroidota; class Bacteroidia; order Cytophagales; family Cyclobacteriaceae; genus JAMZMI01. Next base: position 316,641 of record JBDUYP010000001.1, on the reverse strand, counting down.
ATTGTGTGTTTTGCTCGCGGAACCCGAAAAGCTAAAATCACTATTGCAGCCATTTCTCTTTGCTTTTTGGCAATTGGTATGGCCTGGGCGCTATCATTTGAGGAAGGCTTCTTAGCTAGATGGGCACAATGGACTTCCCCGTTTCGAAATATGGATTTCTCCATTTACACAGATAATTTTCGCTCCTTTTTAGAAGGTCTGAGTATGATCCTGTTGCCTCAGAAAAGCCCTTATATTCTTAGAATGATGTTGAGCTTACTGACGATTGGAATATTGATTTTTTCAAGCATTAGGTTTTTTGCCAGAGACGTTAAGAAAGAGTTTTGGAAATCCATTCCTTTTATTTTCATCACCTATTATTTCCTGCTGCACACCGTTTTTCGCATCGAATATTACTCGGCAGAACGCTATCTCTCTCCGGTGTATCCATTGTTGATTATTGCCGTGTTCTATTTTTTAGATCAGAAAAAAGCATTTTTAAACCTTTGGAGTAAAAGAGCCATTTTCCTGATGATAGCCTGGCTTATACTCTACAGTGCTGCGCGTACGACTAAAAACGTGCTTTTTTGGAACGAAGTAAGGCAGTTCTCTAACCCGGTTTCAAGAAACCTACCCTGAGCGCATGTTTTCATAACAGTTTTATTTGTTGACGTCAGGGCTTAGATTTGCGGCTCTAATAAATCAAGCACTAAAATAAATCAGATATGGCATCTCAATATGATCTAATCGTAATCGGTAGCGGACCTGGCGGATATGTAGCAGCAATTCGTGCATCTCAACTAGGCATGAAGGTTGGCGTGGTAGAAAGAGCGGAGCTCGGAGGTATTTGCCTCAACTGGGGTTGTATCCCTACGAAAGCCTTGCTGAAAAGTGCGCAGGTGTTCGATTACATCTCGCATGCGGAAGATTATGGGATCAAGGTTAAAGATTCTGAGGCAGATTTTGACGGTATGGTCAAAAGAAGCCGTGGTGTGGCCGAAGGGATGAGTAAAGGAATTCAGTTCCTTTTCAAAAAGAATAAAATCGACCAAATCAAAGGGTTTGGTAAGCTGACCAAAACCAAAAAAGTAGAAGTGACTGATGAAGCAGGTAAGGCTACTACTTACGAAGCTAAAAACATCATTTTGGCGACAGGCGCAAGATCAAGAGAGCTGCCTAACCTTCCGATAGACGGAAAGAAAATCATCGGATACAGACAGGCGATGGTGCTGGACAAGCAGCCTAAGAAGATGGTTGTGGTAGGATCTGGAGCTATCGGGGTTGAGTTTGCTTACTTCTACAGCACAATCGGCACTGAGGTGACCATAGTAGAGTACTTGCCAAACATCGTGCCTGTAGAGGACGAAGAAGTGAGCAAGGCGCTGGAAAGAAACTTTAAGAAAAATGGTATCAAGATCATGACGTCTAGCGAAGTGACCAATGTAGATACCAAAGGCAAAGGCTGCACCGTGAGTGTGAAAACGGCCAAAGGAGAAGAAAAAATAGAGTGCGATGTAGTACTATCAGCTGTAGGTGTTCAAACCAACCTGGAAGGTATTGGTCTGGAGGAGCTTGGCATCAAGCATGACAAAGGCAAGGTGCTGGTAAACGACTACTACAAAACAAATGTGGAGGGTGTTTACGCCATTGGCGATATCGTACACGGACCTGCTTTGGCGCACGTGGCTTCAGCCGAGGGCATCATCTGCGTGGAGAAAATCTCCGGCATGGATGTGCACCCACTCAACTACAGCAACATACCGGGATGTACCTATTGCTCTCCTGAGATAGCGTCTGTGGGTATGACTGAGAAGGCTGCCAAGGAGGCTGGTTATGAAATCAAAGTGGGTAAGTTCCCGTTCTCAGCATCTGGTAAGGCAAGTGCTTCCGGCGCGAAAGATGGTTTTGTAAAAGTGATATTCGACGCGAAGTATGGCGAGTGGCTGGGCTGCCACATGATTGGTGCCGGCGTAACCGACATGATCGCTGAGGCGGTAGTGGCCAGAAACCTGGAAACAACCGGACACGAGATCATCAAATCCGTACACCCGCACCCGACCATGTCTGAAGCGGTGATGGAAGCTGCAGCTGCAGCTTACGATGAGGTGATCCACATCTAATAGATTTTATAAATCAAAGGAAAGCCGGTTGCGAAAGTGACCGGCTTTTTTGTTGCGCCGGAGTGTATAGCAAATACCGTATATTTGAAAGACTGGTGACGGGCACTTTCATAGTCGGTTGCCAACGCTTATAAACGGGTATCTATTTGATTTGCATTAAGTTGAATAAAAAACAAACAACAAAACTATAAATGAATAACGCGCACAGTGCGCGTTAGCCAATTGTTATGGTCAATAGATCTATACCTTCCATATGAAGCAATATTTTTTAATTTTCACCTTGTCATACTGTCTTGGATGTCAAAGTCAATCAATTCGAAACGAACAATTTCCATGTGACATAGAAGCCTTAAATACTTACCTAAAAGGCAAGTTTGAAATTTCTTCAGAAGCTGAATATCAAAATGACACTTTGGTTTTCAAAATAAATGTTGATTCTTCATTGATGTACCATAATGACAAGATCTATATTTTAAGAAATAAGCTTCTCTACGATAGCTATATATTATTGGACAGTGAGGCCAAATGTGTTGAGAACACTAAAATCAAACTTCAAATAAATGATTCAATTAACATTGGTACACTTTATACTTATAGAAGACATTTAGAGGAAAGCGTATTTATGTATGTTAATTATCCGGAATTGGGAAGGATCAGGAATTTCCTTTTAGATAGTATTCCCGCTATCCAATTTGATTATTATGATCTAATTATTGAAGAAAATCTAGGAATCCAATCAAAGTCTTTCAGCCAAATAGCTCAAGGGTTTATCGCCGATAAAATGACGGAAGACAAGAATGACAATGAAAATACCCTAAAAGAGATAACTAACATTGTCGAAGAGAAAAATATGATAGCTAATACTGATTATATTCTCTCAATTCTAAGGATGGGGAATTTTATAAAGCCGAGAAATTTTGATAAACCTGGTTTACCTTGGATTCAAGAATCTGACTCAACAAACGTGGACTACCTGGAATATTTGGAAAGCCTGAGGAAAGCACTAAAGTCTCAGGAGGACTAAAACAGACCATAATCGAGTAGGTGGCTGACGACCAAATGATCGCCAGTGCACCTCTCACACCACCTGCCATACGGTTCTCGTAACAGGCGGTTCGTATTGCAAACATTGCTGCTCTTTACACCAACAATGCTGTCCGCTACTTTTAAGATAAGGCTATCCCGCAGGTGCGGGACTCCTTATCGAATTTTCACTTCACATTACGTTCAGCCCTTCCCTGACTTGTGAGACCTCCATGTCTTTCAATGGCTCGTAGCTGCCAGGTACTATGGCTTCTGCTGACTTCTTCTAGCCTATCTCGTAAGCTTGAAGATCTCCCTTGGTAAGGTGAAAATATCCTTGTGTCTATCGCTACTGCATCTACTATTTTGGCACTGTCTCTTTCGAGTTTTGGACTTCAGTATGATGCGCTACCTCATCCGGTGCGGACGGCCAGTCCTCATAGCCTCTGTATATGGTTTCTGTTCGTCAGTTCAGATACCGCAGTTTGGCTTACTTCAGTTCCAGCGTCACCGCTGACAACCTTGCCACTTACTTAGCTTACGGGCACGACCCCAGCGCTTACGGGATCGTTCCACGCCGGTTTCACCCTTTGGAACGCTCAAATTCATGAGCTATATTCACCATTCAAGGCACACACAGACACTATCACCCATAAGCTAACTGAGCTATTTGCAAAGGCTGGTGCTATGAGATACTTTTATAGATATTTGAAAAGTCCAGCTTACGGATGATAGTTGGACGTTGAGGAGCATACCCCTTATGGCAAATGACAAATCAAACCTTACAGTTAATCTTTAGTATTACCGCAATTGGAATTGGTATTGCGATCATTTGGAGAATGTCAATTCTAACGGAGATTAGCCAACCAAAATGGTACACTAACAAGAAAATAATGATTCCCATTGCGGCCTTTCTTATCATTCGAGGAATATATGTTCTTTCAACTCCCAGTGACAGGTATGAAATTGGATCACCTAATAGGTGGAGCCAACAGAATAAGGAAATTCTAACTGAGAATTGCATGAGGGATGCGGAACACAAAGCCGCGAACTATTCAACTGAGACAAGAGCATATTGTGAATGCACAACTGAAAACATAGTGAAATCTCTAACGCTGGAGGAATACTTAGCAAACACCAATGAACCCGTTGAGACTCAAAAGGAACTTATCATGCCATTAATTCAAGGTTGTCTTGACGAACTTAACCGAACAACTAACTGAGTAGAAAAGCTCCTCAACAAGCTAGCACGAATGCGCCTAAGTGCCTTAGCCTTGGTTCGTGTCCTCACGAACCGAGAGTGCCCCACATACATTACAAAGTGATACTAAACAATCAGAAGCACCTGACAAGTGAATTGTACTTTGACACCCCCTAAGCATGATTTGATTTCACTAATCCGTACTTTCCCTGCCCCAGCCAATACTTCAAAATCTGAACACATACTTACCTTGCCCGAGAGCACACTTTGAGTCCCCCAAAGCATACTTCAGTCGTCCCAGAGCATCATTTCATTCCCCTAGCCCATTTTTCCGTGTCCGAGAGCATACTTTGATTGCCCCAGAGCGTACTTACCTTGCCCGAGAGCATACTTCAGTCGCCCCAGAGCGTACTTTCACTTCCCCAAAGTGTACTTTGCTTGATTCAAATAAAACGGGTAGGTTTAGGTAAACAAATGGATGACGTGCGTGGGTGCGCGTTAGCCAATTGTTACCAGCAATCTCATGAACCTAATTAAAATTACCCTTCTGCTTGTCATTTCAACATCGGTGAACGCACAATTCCTGAATCAGAAACTTTTGACCGTGAACGGGCTAAGTTTCATCTCAACTAAAGAACAAATCATCGAAGAGTTTGGCATCCCAGACCGAACGTTCGAACCCAACTACGAATGCGGTTTTTTATCCAGCGAAGAACAAGGAAAAGAATTCCATAGTCTCGAGTATTCTGGCATTAAGTTCACAGGTAATCAGTACGACAACTACTTAATTGAGGAACTTGACTTAACAAAAAACAGTTCGATACAACTGAATTACGGAGAAATTAGCCTGAACACAATACCAACGATCGAAGAACTTGCAAAAATTCTAGGTTTGGAATCAGAAATTGAAAGCCCAACAGATACAATGCTTCGGGCTTACTTCGGAAAATCCGATGATGCCGTATTCTTCATTTTTAAGAATGGAAGGCTAATCAAATTGGATTATTGGTCTCCTTGCTGAAAAAACCTTAGCCTTGGTTCGTGTCCTCACGAACCGAGAGTCCCCCACATACATTACAAAGTGATACTAAACAATCAGAAGCACCTGACAAGTGAATTGTACTTTGACACCCCCTAAGCATGGTTTGATTTCCCTAATCCGTACTTTCCCGACCCCAGCCAATACTTCAAAATCTGAACACATACTTAGGTTGCCCGAGAGCATACTTTGAGTCCCCCAAAGCATACTTCAGTCGCCCCAGAGCGTACTTTCACTTCCCCAAAGCGTACTTTGCTTGATTCAAATAAAACGGGTAGGTTTAGGTAAACAAATGGATGACGTGCGCGGGTGCGCGTTAGCCATTTGTTATGGAGCATAAATGCTAAACGAAAATGATTGCAATTCTGGCAATTCTTATTGCGCTAATTTCTATTTGGATCAAGATTTACAACCACTTCAAGTATCTAAACTTACTACCTGAGTCAATCGAAATCCCATCAGCATTTGGTACTTTGTCTCCTCTTTTCCTTGGTAACTCAACCGAAGAAGAAAAAAATGAAGAACTTAAGAAATTGGCGAGCACTATTAAAATAAGTCTCACAATTTTCTATTTGTGTCTAGTATGCTTTTTTGTTTACACTAGCATTTAACTTGTCATATCAGTTTTTCGTATCTTTACTATATGAACTATCATGAAGTTTTAGAAATCAGAGCTGATAAGAGATTTGGAAAACCAACCATCAAGGGAACTCGAATTTCTGTTTATGACGTTCTGAATTGGTTATCTAACGGCATGAGTCGAGAGAATATAAAGTCTGATTTCGAAGAAATCACTGACAAAATGATTGACGCTTGTCTCGCTTATGCAGCGGATAAGGAACGACGATTGATTTCAGTTCAGTGAAACTTCTTTTCGATCAAAATATTTCTCCAAAAATTCTCAAGAAACTTCCTGACAATTTTTCAGAATGTGAACAAGTAAGGTTTGCAGGGCTTGAAGATGCGTCTGATTTTGAAATATTTGAGTATGCTAAAACCAATGGATTTGCAGTGGTAACATTCGACTCTGATTTCGTGGATCTCAACGCACTTCGCGGAACGCCTCCGAAGATCATTTACCTTAACACTGGTAATCTGACTACAGAAAGTGTATCAAAACTGATTCTTAATAATTTACTGACAATTCAACATTATCTAAACTCAGATACTGACGATATCCTCGAACTGATTAAAGCTCCATAACAGTTGCTAGCACGAATGGGCCAATTGCCATATCTGATCCTTAAGAGCCACTCAGATGCAAAGAACACTAATTCTCTTAATTTTAACTTTCATCATATTTTCCTGTAACAAAGAATCTGAAGTTGCAGAACAGATGCTGGCCAACAAGGAAGGTTATGAACGAATTGCCTCGAGATTTCTGAATCAGGATTACATCAAATGGATTTCCATAGCACACGAATACGATGAATATGGATGTCATACTGTGAACGATTGGTCTAACTGTCCTGGAACTGGAACCAACGGAGGAACATTTGAACAAGGTTTGAGACGAAATAACATTGAGATCAACGAGTATCGACTTTATCATAACTTTCTTCTAAATCAAAAACTGACCAACATAAAAAAAGCTTACGGGTGCGATAGTTGTGTAGAACTTGAATTCAACACCTTTGGTCTTAGATACAGTAACGAACCTCACGAACTAACTGAAGATCACGAATACCTTTCAGTAAACAAGATTGACGACAAATGGTATTCTTACACTCGCGACTGGAACTGAAAAGCAGGCGCCTAACAACCCTTCACATTCACCTCATTGAACCATCTCAAGATTAGGACATAGCTTCATGTTCTAAAACTATATAATCAGAAAGGATACTGATATGGAAGCCTTTTTCCAACAAACCAATCGCCCACCGAAAACTGGCAAAAGCCCAAACACATTTCCTTTTTAAATAACTAAAGAATCTCATGGATTTTTAAGCATCAGTAGTGTCCTTTGCGGCATGAAAACATTTGCCTTTGGATTACTTGGTTTTATCTCATCAATAGCCGCATTTGGTCAAGCAAGCATCTCTGGACAGCTGGTGGACGGCACTGACGGAGCACCTTTAGGTTTTGCCAGTGTTGCGCTTTACGCCGAACCAGATAGTGCGCTCGTGTCGGGCACCATATCTCAGGACAATGGACTTTTCACAATCCACGATTTATCACCAGGCCTGTACTACCTGCAGGCTCAGTTTATGGGTTATGAATCACAAACCATTTCATCTGTCACCCTCCTAAAGAACCAGGACTTAGCGCTTGACGCCATCGTATTGACACCAAACGAACAAATGCTACGGGAGATAGAGGTTACAGGCGAAAAAGTCACCACAATCAATAAGGTGGACCGGCAGGTGTTTGAAGCCCAATCATTTCAAAGTAGCCAAGGAGGCACAGCCATTGATGTTTTGCAAAACTTACCATCCATTAGCCTCAATGCCAACGGAGAGATTCAGGCCCGTGGGTCAACGGGGTTTGTGGTCATGATCAACGGTAAACCCGTGCAATCCGATGCATCAACCATTCTGGGTCAACTACCCGCCAATGCCGTGCAAAATATTGAAGTGATCACGGCACCTTCTGCCAGGTATGACCCTGAGGGCAAAGCTGGCATCATAAATATTGTAACCCGCCGCGGTGCTACCGACGGGACATTCGTTCAGGTGAACGCCCGATTGGGAGCTCCATCTATAGAGCCCTATGGCAATGCCAACTATGCGCAGCGCTATGGCACAGATTTCACGATCAACTTCCGAAAAGCAAAATGGGATGTGGCCCTGGGCGCAAGCTACATGAGGGATGACCTGGCAGGCCGCAGAGAAGGAGATGTTTACACCATCATAGATGATACCACCACCCGTTTTCCTTCTGATGGTGAGCGAAGCTTCGATGAGGTCAATTATTCCGGTCGTTTTACTGTAGCTTATGCCGCCACCGGAAATGACAACATCAGCCTGGGATTTTATGGAGGCAAGCGCAGCAAAGACCGAACAGCCGACATCCTGTACTATGACAATCACGCCACTGCAGATGGCGCCAGGCTCTACACCACACAGTATTTCAATGAAAATTTAAGAATCCGAAAAAGCGACTTTGCATTGGGTAGCATAGACTATGACCACACCTTCCAGGATCACTCCAAACTATCCACGTCCTTCTTATATGAATATACTTTGCTCGGGGGCCCTACTACCAACCGCAACCTGGGCTGGCCTGAAACGAACGTGATTTTGCAGGATGAATACAACACCAACGATAACCCACTTTATGGTATGCGCTATCAACTGGATTATCAATCCAGACAGCTTCCATTCGGAAAATTAGAAGCAGGATACCAGTTTAGAAACCTGGACCACACTGGAGATTTCGTCTATGAGCGAAGGAACAATGAATCCGGAATATTTGAGTTGGTTCCTGAATTTTCGAGTGAAGTAAACCTACAGAGAATCATACATTCAGGATATGTTCAACTTTCAGGAGAAAAAGGCAAATGGACATACGGTGCAGGGCTGAGAATGGAGTTTATGGATAGAGAGCTGGAGCTGAAGGATAAAGCGGGAAGTCTGGACACTACGTACTTTTACGACTTTGTGAAACCCTTCCCATCAGCCAATCTTCAATACAAAATCGATGAGACCTTTAGGGTAAAGGCAGCCTATAGCCGTAGGGTGGACAGGACTACTACCTTCAAGATGAACCCCTTTCCAGAAAGAGAACACTCTGAAACTTTGGAGCAGGGCGACCCCCAACTATTGCCAGAGTTTACCCACCTGATTGAATTTGGAGCTATCAAAGATTTTGGAGACAACTCCATTTACACCACGGCCTATTTTCGCAACACAACCAATGTGGTCAATCGGGTAAACACTATCTATAACGACACCATTCTTAATCGCATTTATTCGAATGTGGGCACTGGAAGGTCTGTCGGATTGGAAATGGGCGCAGATGTGAAACTCAATGATTGGTGGAAAGCCTACTTAGGCGGCAATGTTTACAATTATAAAATAGATGGCGCCTTTGACGAAAGGTCGATAAATAGCCAAAATTGGATTTACAGTATAAATGCCAATACCACATTTGATCTGGGCAAAGATTGGACAGTGCAATGGACACTCAATTACCTGTCTGCACGGAATACGGCTCAGGGAAAAGATTCACGCTTTTACAATCCCAACCTTACGGTCAGAAAATCCTTTTTGGACAAACGCCTGACGACCACTTTGCAGTGGTTGAGCATGGATCTGGGGCTTTTGAATAGCAACGAACAGCGCATTACTACCTCGAGAACAGGAGAATTCTATACCACAACCAACTACGTGTATGAGGTAGATAGAATAGTATTGAACATAAGCTACACCCTCAACTCGTCAAAGAATAAGGCTAAGTTCATCAAGAGTGAGTTTGGGGAGAAAGAATTTTGATTCAAAAAAAATGGCGCTGTAACATGAGATACCAGGCACAGCCTGCATTAATCTCAGGATTTCGCTAATTTCATTGCCACAAGTTCAAACTATGATCCGCAAATATCTATCCGCCATAAGCCTCGCACTGTTGATTTCATTCAATGCTTTGGCCCAAAATAAACCCGTCAAAGTTGGCATTGTAGGCCTGACACATACGCATGTGCACTGGATTCTTGGCAGAGAAGACCGTGGCGACATCCAGATTGTTGGGATCGTGGAATCAAACAGGGAATTGGCAGAGCGATATTCAAAACAACACGGATATCCGATGAGCCTTGTTTTTGGCACAATGGAAGAAATGATTACCGCCACCAAACCGGAAGCGGTCACAGCCTTTGGTACCATATACGAACACCTACAAGTCGTGGAAACGTGTGCGCCGCTGGGCATTCACGTCATGGTAGAAAAACCCCTGGCTGTCAGCCTCGACCATGCCAAAAAAATGGAGGCTCTGGCCAAAAAGCACAACATACACCTCCTCACCAACTATGAAACCACCTGGTATCCCTCCAATCATAAGGCCCATGAACTGGTAAAGTCTGGAGCCGTGGGGGACATGCGAAAAGTGATCATTCGAGATGGACACAAAGGACCAAAAAAAATTGGGGTAAATAGTGAGTTTTTAGAATGGCTCACAGACCCTGTTCAAAATGGAGGTGGCGCCATTATGGATTTTGGGTGCTACGGAGCAAACCTCATGACGTGGCTGCACAACGGACAAAAACCAAATACAGTCACGGCTGTAACACAACAGCTCCAGTCAGAAAACAACCCCGAAGTAGATGACGATGCGACCATAATTTTGACTTATGACAACTCCAACGCTACCATACAGGCATCCTGGGACTGGCCCATTGGCAGGAAAGACATGGAAATTCACGGCCTGAACGGCACAATATATGCCGATAACCGCAACGACATCCGGATGAGAATCGCCGAGGGCTATGACGGCTATCAGGAGGAATCCTACCGCCTGGAGGAGCGACAAGCGCCTTTCAATGATCCTTTTGCACTGCTGGCTGCTGTCATCAACGGTGAGGTGGTTTTGGACTCCTTTGACCTCTCATCGCTGGAAAACAATATGGTGGTAATGGAAATCCTGGAAGCGGCTCGCATTAGCGCCGAGTCTCAGCGCACAATTATACTGCGGGAGTAGCAAAGCACCCTACCCTATCCGCCCGCGATACCAATCCTCATGCGCATAGTCTTGGTGTTTTGATTTGAATTCCCGGCTGGTTACTACCAAATGCGTTTTGCCGTATTGCCAGCTCCTATATCCAAACAAGTGAAAAACCTGCCTGGCAATCAACCTGGCTACTTTGAGATTCACGGTCATTTCCTCCTTCTCAGCAGAAGCCCAGCTCACCCCCGGCAGCCATGGAAACAACCGATCAATTTTGGTACGCCGCAGTAGGGCTGACAGCCACAGAAAGAAAACCGGGGTTTTTCTGATCAGAAAGTACCCATCATCGCCCTGTGACTGATAGAGCGGCATAAACAACGTTGTATGCTGTTTCGGTCGGATTTCATTGCCATCACTCCTGGCAATCAATTCTCCCTGTGAGAGTTTTTGAAAATTGGAGTACCCCGGCTCCATAGTGAAATGCTCCTCCGGGTGGATCTTATGGTTTTCGTAAATCTCATAAAACGCCCTATCGCCACCACATCTGTCAGACAAACTGGAAGTGAATTGGTCAATAGGCATCTGAGATTTTTGAATAACCCCTGAGAAAACCAGAGACAGGTAGATGAACATCTTATGATTCTCAATCGATTCGGGTGCGTCGTGCTGCCCGGCTTCAAAGCCAAAAGAAACATAGCCCAGCTCATTGATGTAACTCAGCAATGGACCGGAAAGGTACTCCTCTATACCCAGGATCAGCGGGACGGGGTACATACGGGTAAATCGCCTGTTGAGCAAACTGTCATTCACCGTGATAAAGGGCTTGGTGGCAGCAGAGGTGGTGTGCAGATCAAAAAAATAGAATGGCCCCTTTTCATCCTTCAAAATGCCCCTGACCAAATCATAAAGTGCTCGCTGCTGTTTTTCATCCTCTGTGTCGCCATCCGGATTGTTTGCTTCCAGCGCCGCTATCCGCTCTTTGGTCCACAGCCGGTTGAGGTCCGCAGTATGAAACCGCTTGCCATGTTTCAGCGCCCACAGGTTTCCCGCTATGCAGATCATAGTGCCCTTCAAAGGCATTGAGCTGCTGCGCAACTCATCCAGCACCTGCCTCAGCGCCAATACACCCGAAGGCTCATTGCCGTGGATGCCTCCAAAAAACACCAGACATGGCCCCTTCTCAGAGCCATCAACCCTTCCAATGATCCTCTCAAATTCTGTACTTACAGTGGTGCTTTCGTTTTCAGTCATTACCAAAATCCGTCAAATCCCTTTTAGTAATAATTCCCATCAAATGGCCATCCTGCAATACGGGAAGACACCCAATGCTATTCTTTTTCATCAATGAAACTGCCTCGTCTATGTGTGTGGTATAATCCACTGTGATCACCTCTTTGATCATAATATCTGCTGCAGACAAGGTGTGCCCCTGCAAATGGGTGGAGGCCCAGCTATCCTCAAGGTGGCGCCATGTAATCAGCCCGACCAGTTTTTCTTTCCTATCTACTACCGGCAGGTGGTGGATGTTGTTCCACCTCATATACTGCAGTGTGAGACGTGCCGAGTCCGTGAGATCTGCTGTCACCAGGCTTCTGCTCATGATGTGCCTCACGTTGGTCACGCGCGAGTCAAAGGCAGAAACGTCCTTGATGTCAGGCCACTCGCTCACTTGCTCATAGGTTTGTTGGTTGGTGTAAATCCCCTCCGTAAGCGCAATCAGCGCATCGTCCGTTTTCAGGGATTTTTTCAGGTGGCGATAGTTTTTCACGATCCACTCAGAGCCGCTCTGCGTAGAGAGCCGGTTGCGGATGATGCCCAGGTATTTATCAATGTCCTGTGGGTCCACTTTCATTCGACACAGACCTGTTTCGGCCATGGGCAGCAACTCTTCCAGGATCAGGCGCTCCACGGTCGTTTTTTTACCCATCCAGTTCATGATACTGTCAGCCCCGTATCTGGCGGCTTTGATGAAATTGGATTTTGCTTCCGCAAAATCCATTTTGTCCGAAAGGAAATCATACTCCTGCGGCCTGCCCTTCATCAGACCCACCCAAAAAACAAAATTGGCCATTTCGTCAGCCAAAGTGGGGCCGGCGGGAATGTATCGGTTTTCTATTCTGATATGGGGTTTGCCGTTTCCGGTACCGTAGCACGGGCGGTTCCATCTGTATATGGTGCCATTGTGCAGGTTGAGCGCACTCAGCTTGGGCAGCACCCCGTTTTCGAGCTCCTCCAGCGAGTTCTTTTCTATTTTCTTGGTGAGCAGGATGCGGTACTTGGATATGTCTTTTTTGTAAAAATCGGCGATGCTCCCACTGACCCAGTTGCTGCCAAACGCCACACGGGCTTGTTGCTTATTTTGATAGCGCGAGATCTTGCGCGTGTCGATACTCTGCTGAAATAGTGCGATTCGCGTTTCGCTCCACAGCTCATTGCCCATAAGCAAGGGCGAGTTGGTGCAGGCTCCCAGCACCGGCCCGGCTATGGCCTGAGCCCAGTTGTAGTCCATTGCAAATTCCGCTGGCCTGACCTGCAGGTGCATTTGGAAACTGGTGTTGCATGCCTCAAACATCATGGAATTGTGCGCTATAGACAGCTCATCTACCCCGGTAAAGTGCATGCGGAAGTCACTGCCCAAAACCTCCGTCAGCAACTCATTGAGTGCGAAATATCGTGGCTCAGGGGTCATAAACTTCAGATCCAGCTCGTGCTTGGAAATGGTAGGCAGAATGCCCGCCAGCAGCGTCCTGGTATCGTGCCTGGCGGCTGCCTTTTCAGCTTTCTCCAGCAGTGTGGTAAGCTGGCGTTCCATTCTTTTGAAAACCGCCCCGGTCAGCTCCTCAGGATCAAGGTTGATTTCCAGGTTGTACAAGGCCAGTTCCAGCGCAAAATGCGGATCATTGGCCGACTTGAAAATATCCAGGGCATTGTTGGCCGGCCGCCAGTGGTCATTGACCAGACAAAGCTCCTGCTCGGCACCTACCCTGATGATATCGTCTTCAATCATGCCCGCCCGGAGCATATACTGAAGACTTTTTAGGTCATCGAGCAGATGACTGATGAAGTCCAGTCTGGCTTCATCACTTGATTGCGAATGCACATGATGGTCTCCCATATTGGTGTATATAGCTTCCGCTCACTGGCACCAGTCCGGAGCTATCTCATTTTTGGTTAAACAATCCTACCGAAATAATGCAAATGGAAAATTGCGATCGCTCAGAGACGGACATGAAGTTTGTCAGTAGAGACAGATCTCTGAGTTAGACCGAGAAATAGCAAATAGCGTATATTTGAAAGGCAGATAACGCGCACTCCTGCTAGCGTGGCGTTAGACGATATACAGAACTGCATAAATGGAACTAAAACATAATATTTCAAAATTTTGGCCAAGAATAGGTGCCCTTCTAATCGATTTCATAATAATTGGAATTTTCGGGTTCCTAATAGGGATGATATTTGAGGACTTTTTCGTCTCGATTGGGAATCAAGGCCTTATGTTCGGATTAATAATTGCGCTAATCTATTTTTCAATTGGTAACTCCGAAATTTCAAATGCTCAAACAATTGGTAAGAAAGTCGTGAAAATCAAAATAATTGATTTGTCAGGCAATATGATATCAATACAAAAATCACTATTACGTTCAGCTATATTATTTGCTCCTTATTTTTTGATTAATTATCCAATACCGGGTATCGATGAATTATCGGTCGTGAACGTATATAAAGGATCAATATTAATTTCAGCCCTTATTGGAATTATCATCTTATACATCTCAAATAAGTCGACCAGACAGTCATTACATGATTTAATTATAGGAACGTATGTAGTTAATGTTGAGCAAAGTGAAAATGTCAAAGAATTACAGCCTAATAGTAAAATAGGAATCTATCTTTCCATTGGTTTAACTATCGTTCTTATCAGCTTTACAACATATAACCTCATGAACAAGGATTCGGTAATAAATGACTTTGATGATGTTATTGGAGAAATTGGTGAAATAGATGGTGTTTTAAGAGTAGGAGCGACTCGTAACACAACAACATTTTATGGTGACGAAAAAAGTATAACTGAGAGCTATTCACTCCTATTACACGTTCAAGAAATACCGAATGGATCTGATTTTGAACAGTCTGAAATTGTTAGAAAGGCCGTAAAGATTCTGTTTCAGGTAAAACCTGAAGTTAAGAGTTTAGATGTAATTAACGTTAAGCTTAATAGAGGATTTAATATTGGAATCGCTAAAAAGAACAACTCATATTCATCAGGTAAACCTCCAGCTGAGTGGTCTGAAATAGTAGAATAATAAATCGCCTAACAAGTGATATGAATGAATGGGGTTTTATCGGTCAGGATACTTTGGTGGCACTTGGAAAGTCCGCCACGAATTGTAAATTTATTAATCGGTGCGGCTATGTGCGAGAGGAAAAGTTAGTGCTCCCGATAGCTATCGGGACTAATTCCCAGTCATCATAGCAGTGCTTTAGACGCAATATATGAAGTACATTCAAATAATCATTCCAGTAATATTCGGAGGGATTTACGGATTATTGTCTCCTGCTTTCGAAGTTCAAATTTTCGCACCGGGTTTTGGAGTTTTGGGCTTTATAATAGCACTTTTTCTAACCTCGAAAGTACGTTTGTCTTCAAATAAGATTTATAATTTCATTCTTGTTCCTCTAGTTTTTACGTTTTCAGGGATAGCTTATGGAAGTATCTTAAACTTAAGATATGAAACGATAGCAGATATTTCCGAAGTACCTGTTTACTTTATTTTGATGCCAATAGCAGCGGCAAGTTTTGTCTTCATGTTCTGTCTCGTGATTTTGAGCATAGAAAAGTACAAAAATGCCATCATCAAGATACTTCTATTGATCTCGATTATTAGCAGTGGAATATTGTATATTAAGGAAAGCTTATGGATTTCTGGATTTATTGCTTCAACACTCGTTTGGTCGTGTTTAGTTATGGTGACTTTAAGCTACTTCAAAAAAGATAGCGGAACTGATTTGGGAGTAAACCTACTTTTCCTGTTTTTACTACATGCGGGTGGCCTTGTAATTCTACCAATGATTGGCTTATTAGTCCTGATGAGTGGTCTATATTATGTTGTTATAGGAATTGGAATAATAACTGTAATAATTGCTTTAATCGGAAATATTTTTCACTTGGTTAATTGGAGAAAGAATAATGAAAAAGGATTAATCTCATTCAGATGGTTATTCTCCTTGTCTTCAATTGTATCGAATTACTCTATCATACTTTCTTTTCTTTCCGTCATAAATTATCTTAAGGCCTCTTCATTCTTTCAGGCTCGAGAACAAATCGGTAATAAGGAACACAAAATATGCTTAAGATTAGGGCTTGCGACACTATCCATATACTTACTCTTTTTTGGAACATACGAAACTCTTTTGGTGGGAATATGGACAGGTTTTCCAACAGACAATCAACATTTTCTAAACGCGTTGACATGGGGCCTAACTGCTTGGATTGCTGCCCATAATCTGAAGATTGTATTTTCCTATGAAAAAAAGAGTGAAGTTTAAATATTGTACGGGGCTAGCTCTTATATTCTTTGCATTTGATTGTTTATGCCAGCTACATTTAGAAAGTTTAAAAAAAGAAAACCAAGTAATAGTCAAGTGGAGTTCAAATATTCCAGACGAGAGAATTGTTGGATATCAAATTTCAATAATGGAAGGTATCCTCAGCAGAGAGAAGTTTCCAAACAAAGTTGTAGATACACTTTCTTCACAAGCCAAAGGTTGGAAATCTACAAAGAGAAAATCAATGAATTTTCTAGGACTGGAACTTAGACATTACTCACAGTGGACTGACCTTAAAGTGATTACGAAGGGAGATATATACACCATCGGTGTAAAACTTATTTATCGAGATTCACTTACTGATAAAAAAACACATATAAAGGGTAAACTAGTAATATTCCCTTATGAAATATTTTCCAAGGATTCCTTAAACCTCACAGGAGAATACTTGGCAATAAACCCGACGAAATACGGTATTCTTTCTAAACCGCTAAGATCTTTGATGGCTAGAGATTCCAATAGAGTGTTAATAAATGTTGGAAAGGAAAAATTACCAGTTTTAGAAATTTATGACTTCAAAGAACACACCGTCTTAATTACTTCTGAAAATGCAATCTCCTATGAAAAACCACCCAACCGACCATTTCCTTTGGGAGAAGTCAAAACCATTTTAAGGACACTGGGATTGGTAATTGGGGGGTTCCTTATTGCCATAATTCTTGTCTTAATCTTCTTTCTATTGAAAGCTTTAGGAATATTGAATACTTTGTATAAAAACCCTACAAACGCTAAGGATATTCTTCTTGAATTCTTGCAAAATGATCGATTTGCCGTTTACTCAATTCTCTTTGCTGAAAGAATTGTAAGTCTTAATATTCTAAATCGAATAGTTTCTTTAATAACTGCTAGATTCTTAAAGATCGAACTGACTTCAAATAGGTTGGAAGTCTTCAATATAATTTACCCAGTATATAAGTCAAACAACGCATTAGAAGTTGATAAAATAAAACGAGACCTAATGGCTACCCTGAAAAGCGTCTAACAAACATTATCATCCATAAGCTTACTGAGCTATTTGCAAAGGCTAGTGTGATGAGGTATTTTTATGGATATTTGAAAAATCTACGCAACCTGACCCAACTTACGGTTGATCGCTGATCCTTCTGATTAATCCCGCCCCATTCAATGGCAGTAGCATATGACAAATATTATAGAACAGAGAACCTATTCGGGGAGCCCTATCCCGAACTGATCAACTTCTTTTCGAACCACCCCTCCAGAGGAAAGCTGCTGGACCTGGGTTGTGGTCAGGGCCGAGATGCCATTTCATTGGCACGACTTGGTTACGAAGTTACGGGTATTGATAACTCGGCAGTTGGAATCCAACAGATGGAACGAACTGCAAAATCAGAAAAAATCGGCTTGACAGGACTTGTTGCTGATATTCATACATTCCAAGACTTTGCCAACTATGACTTCATCCTCCTGGACAGCATGTTTCATTTCCGAAAGTCTGAAATGAAACAGGAGACTGAATTGATCAAACGGATAATCCAGGAATCTAAAAAAGGCACTTTGATCATCTTTTGCATTCAAAACTCAGGCAATAAGATCAACACGTTTAACAACATTACAGCAGGTCTTAAATTTGATAAACGAACGACTGAACTGGATTTCAAATACACTTTTGAAGATGAGGAGAATAACCATTCTTCTAAGACGAACTACAAAATGGTTGTGATAAAGAAATAGACTACTCGCGACAAACAATCAGGGCGCAAGCCTTTTTTCAAGTACTGGCTCAACATCCCGCTTATCTACCGCCAGGAATCTTCACTGCATTCTACTAACTTCGGCTCGCAGGATCCCGATAGCTATCGGGATTCATTTTTCTGAACGCACTGCTGCCTAAAGCTATCCGGGCTGCATACTTTGGAAGCACCCCCTTGCCGGGTGCGGGCAGATAAGCTACATTTATCAATATTAATTAAGCTCGGAGGCCACAGCGCCAAACAGAAGTTGACGGTAATTAGAGATACGCCATGAATCAAAAAGTAAACTGGTTCTTCGACAAGGACACAAAATGGAAGGTTGAATATCAGAAATTACGAACAATTATTCTTGATTGTGGACTGACCGAAGAATTGAAATGGGGTTGCCCCTGCTACACTTTTAAAAAGGATAACATCGTTTTAATCCACGGATTCAAAGAATACTGCGCCATCCTATTTCACAAGGGAGTATTGCTCAAAGACACAAACAACATCTTAATGCAACAAACAGAAAATGTTCAGTCCGCCCGACAGATTCGGTTTACCACTATTGATGAAATCAACGAACTGGAAGCCATCATAAAGGCATACGTATTTGAAGCCATTGAAGTAGAAAAGGCAGGCTTGAAGGTTGATCTTAAAACGACCAGAGAATACACCGTTCCAGATGAATTTCAGAAGTATTTAGATGATGATCCAAGTTTAAAAACAGCATTTGAACAATTGACACCAGGACGGCAAAGGGGGTATTTGCTGCATTTTTCTCAACCCAAACAATCAAAAACCAGAACTTCCAGAATTGAAAAATCAATTCCAAAAATTTTTGATGGGAAAGGTTGGAATGATAAATAGCTGAATGATAAACTAGTGATATGACAGCCAAAGAATTTACTTCAACATTAAGCATCATCTCTCATGAATATTCTGAAGCCATTCCTAAAAGGGAAATATTTTCATTGGCCAAAGAATTTATACAGATGCCGGTACCAGAGGTTGTGAAATTACTTCAAGATGAAAATCATGACCACCGAATGGGGGCAGTATCCATTTTGGACTGGAAAGCACGCAGTAAGAAAACATCAACTGCTGAGAAAGAAGCCGTTTATCAGGCATACATGGATAACCATAAATGGATAGACGATTGGGGTCTGGTAGATAGAGCCGCACCCTATGTTGTAGGAGGTTTCTTACATGACAAGCCCAGAGACCCATTGTATAGGTTGGCAAAATCCAAAAATGCCTTGGAAAGACGAACGGCTATCGTAAGCACCTATTTTTTCATTCGTCAGAATGATATTGAAGACACCTTCAAGATTGCCGAAATACTTGTATCTGACTCAGACCATTCCGTTCAAACGGCTGTAGGCAGCTGGGTTAGAGAAGCAGGAAAAAGGGATGAAACAAAGCTTAAGGCCTTTCTTGACAAATATGCCGCAACTATGCCGCGGATAACTCTGAGGTATGCTATTGAAAAACTTGATAGACAGACTAAAGAGGCTTATTTAGATATGAAGAATAAACTGCCGCCAACAAGGTAAGCGTTCTGCCGTATGCAGAATACCTGCTGCTGGAAAGGCGTAAAGTTTGAAGCCCTATAGGACCATGGAGCATGGCCTTACTTAGCCTTCTGCTCGTTGGTGTTTTTTTGTATCCTGCATAGCAGTTCGTATCTTCATAAACCACCAACAACATCCGATATGAGCAGAAAAGAAATCGCACAGACATTTTTGAAGCTAGCCGGAACGGGCGCTGTAGAAGAAGCTTTTGCCAAATTTGCTGGAGCCAACTTCATCCACCACAACCAATATTTCGAGGGAAGCGGCGCATCGCTGAAGCAAGCCATGCAGCAGGATCATGAGTCGAACCCAAATGAATCCATCGCGATCAAATATTGCTATGAGGATGCCGACACGGTGGTGACACACTCGCTGGTGGTAAAAAAAGAAATGCAAATCGCCGTGGTGCACATCTTTCGTTTCGAAGGAGACAAAATAGCGGAGCTTTGGGATCTGGGCCAGCCCATAGAAAAAGACTCGCCCAACCAGTATGGCTTGTTTTAGCTTGCCACAATTTCCGGGCACAATTTGCCTCATCACTTGGTAGGGACAGCTCCAATTTCTATCTTGTTTTGTGCTTATGCCCCACCAGTGGCCAAAAGCCAACCACCCCATTTCAAACCTGACAAATGTCAGTTTTTTATGAATTGTATAACATCGTACCCGCTTTGATGCAAACCTAGCTTTGTACTCGAAACTCAAAGGATTATGTCTACCAAGTACTTCAAATTACTCATTTCCATCCTGATTCCCATTCTCATTCTGTTGCTCCCAACCTCCTCCTTTGGGATTGAAGGACTTACGATCGTAGAACACAGAGTGATTGCCATTTTCGTTTTTGCCGCATTGTTTTGGATCTTAGAACCCATCCCAATTTATGCCACGTCCTTGATGATCATCTTTCTGGAGCTGGTCATGATCTCCACCAAAGGACTGAACCTTTTGGTAAAAACCGAGCCACCGGCTCAGTTGGGTAAACTACTGGATTATCACGCCATCATGTCCACTTTTGCCTCTCCTATCATCATTCTCTTTTTAGGAGGGTTCTTTCTGGCCATGGCAGCCACCAAGTATAGAATGGATCAAAACCTGGCCAAGGTTTTACTAAAACCTTTTGGAACAAATCCAAAAATGGTGATGCTTGGACTGATGATCATCACGGCTGTTTTCTCCATGTTTATGAGCAACACTGCCACCACGGCCATGATGCTCTCTATTCTTGCTCCGGTGATGGCTGTATTTCTACCTGGCGACAGGGGAAAAATCGCTTTCACTCTGGCCATTCCATTTGCAGCCAATGTCGGAGGCATAGGTACACCAATTGGGACTCCACCAAATGCTGTGGCTATGAAATACCTGACCGGTGCTGATTACATTTCATTCGGCTCCTGGATGGGCATGACTGTGCCTTACGTGATCATATTGCTCCTTTTCAGTTGGTTTCTACTCATCATGTTCTACCCTGTAAAAACCGAAAAAATCAAATTAGAGATAAAGGGAAGTTGGCTCAAAAACACCAAAGCCTATATTGTGTACGCCACTTTCGGGCTAACCATTTTATTGTGGTTGACCGATTTCATTCACGGCATGAACTCCTACATAGTGGCCATGATTCCTGTGGCGGTATTTTCAGCATTGGGTATTATCAACAAAAGTGATTTGAAAAACATCAGCTGGGATGTGCTGTGGCTGGTGTCAGGAGGTATTGCGCTGGGGCTCGGACTAGAGGTAAGCGGCCTTGCCGAAAGATTGATTGAGATCATCCCGTTTGATTCCTATTCCCCATTGATCATAGTCCTGATGGTCACTGTGGTAGCCATGGTCATGGCCAACTTCATGTCTCACACAGCTACATCCAACTTGCTATTGCCACTGGTTGCAGCACTTGGCGTTTCTCTGTCCAGCCTTGAGGCCTTTGGTGGTAATCAAATGTTGATCGTGGCTGTGACGATTTCTTGCAGCATGAGCATGGCGTTACCCATCAGTACGCCTCCAAATGCATTGGCTTTTGCCACCGGCACATTAGAAACCAGGCACATGGCCAAACCAGGCGTTATCATTGCCTTGGTGGGGATTTTGTTAAACTACGCATTAATGTATCTGTTATCTGTAATAGGCTTTTTCTAAAAACACGGTCATGCTCGACAAGATAAATTTTCATTGGATCAAGCAACAGTTTTTCTCTGACGAGGATAATAAAATTGAGCTGAAAAAAGGAGATAGGCTACTGGAAAGCCACCAAACAAACAAGCGCCTGTTTTTGGTTACTCAGGGAAAGTTACAGGGGTTTCTTGATGCAGAAGGCCTAGAAAATTATCCCGTCATAGAAGCTACCACCAACAAGTTTATAGGTGTATACAGCTACTTCTCTCACGACCATAAAAGCTACTCCAACGTGGTAGCCATGGAAGATTCGGTGGTGCATTACTACGACAAACCGCTAATGGATCATACGCCAGAAGAAATGCAAACGCTCTGGCCGTTTCTAATATCCGTAGTGGTAAATGAACTATACGCACGCCAGCATTTTGCAAAACACATGGCTCAGGAAAAGTACAGCGATGTACAGCGGTTGCTCAAAGCAGAAAAAATGGCCACTCTCGGTCAGATGGCAGCCGGGCTGGCGCATGAGCTCAACAACTCAATGGGCGTACTCAACGGCAGCCTGGAACACCTACAGACTTTCATTACGCATTGTGTCGCTTATAATCAAAACCAAAACTTAACAGCCTTCTTTAATGTGGGATTGGAAAAAGGTCAGGGGATAAGCAGTGCAGAAGCTCGCAAAACACGAGACCGGTTTGCAAGTATAAAAAGCCTCAACAGCAGTCAAGTGAGGAAGCTTTCCAAAACGGGTATCGATCCGGATAGCATCATCAAGCTTATAAGTAAGAATCCTGAGCTGGCCGATCAGCTTTATGCCTACTGGGAGGCCGGATGCACCGTTCACGATATGCGCATTGCAGCAAAGCATTCCACGCATGTGGTCAAATCAGTAAAACAACTGGGCGTAAACGAGCACCAGTGGTCAAAAGAGGTGGACATCAACCACACACTGGATGAAGCCCTGGTGATCCTCAGAAACCTCACCAAAAGAGTAAAGACAGACATTGCTCTTGACGAAAATCTGCCACTGACAGAAGCCTGTGCAGGGCAGCTCGTGCAGGTGTGGATCAACATCGTGAAGAATGGAATAGAAAGCATGATACAAGGGAAAAGCCCTCATGCACAATTGACCATCCGCACATCCCATACTGACGAAGAAATAACCGTGGAAATCTCTGACAATGGGCCAGGTATTCCACCCAAAATTTTGAATAAAATATTCGAGCCCAGTTTCACTACCAAAGTCGGAGGTCTCAATTTCGGATTGGGGCTGGGGCTGTCGGTGGTTCAGCGCATCATCACCGAGCATGATGCAAAAATTGCAGTGTCAAGCGAACCCGGAAAAACGGTGTTTGCCGTCATTTTACCAATAATCAATTAATCATGGACAATCTATTTATAGTATGCGTAGATGATCAGCGAGAAGTGCTCAATGCACTTACTGCCGATCTGGAGGCCCTGGAGCCACTGCTTCAGATAGAAGAGTGCGAATCTGTGTCTGAGGCATGGGATGTCATAGAATCTATCGATGCTTCCGGCGACCACATGGCTCTGGTTATTACTGATCAGGTGATGCCCGAAAACTCGGGTGTGGACCTGCTGAAGAAACTCAGCAAAGACTACAGATTTGACCGAACAAAAACCATCCTACTCACAGGACAGGCCACTCACAAAGACACGATTGACGCCATCAATACGACGCAGCTGGATCTCTACGTGGAAAAGCCGTGGGATCGCGAAGGGCTACTCAAGATGATCAAAACACTCATTACAAAATATCTGCTCGACGCTGGCATAGACTACTCCGATTACACTTCTGTGATCGATCAGGATACGCTGTTGGCCAACCTCAGGAAAACAACCTAAAGAAGGGAAGGATTAATATGCTTAACCAAAACCTTATCAAAATGGCGGCCGTGGCGCTCGCGCTCGGCTGTGCATATTACGTCAAAGGACAAGACAAACCGCTCACACTCTATGGTGGAGCACAAATCTGGATGCGCTACACTCAGCTAAATCCAGGCTCCACCGTGGGTGCTGAGACCTATAACGAATCCTTCGACATAAGTGTGAGGCGCTACCGCCTTGGGGTGAAGGGCTCACCCTACGAAAATATCAGTTACAACCTACAGATAGGCAATAACAATCTGAGTCGGTACAACAAGGATCAACCTCCTAAATTGCTGGACGCTTACGTCAGCTACACTTTCAGCGAAAAGCTCATCCTCACGGGCGGCAAGCATGCCTGGACAGGGCTCTCACGCTACGGAGCACCCTCTACGTTCAGTGCCCTTGGCGCAGATATCAACTACTCCGCCACACCTGCGCTCAATGTTCATGATGATTTTATGAGGAGATTGGCCATGGCCATTCATGGCCGCCTCAGCAAGCTTGACTATCGCCTTGTGGCATCAAAGCCGTTTATTTCCAGCTCACAGCCTCTGTCGGCCAAGGCAGCATTTGCTGACAACCCTACGGCCATGAGTTTTGCCGGATATTTCAAGCTACAATTCAAAGACAAAGAGTCGCTCTCATCGGCCTTTACTCCCTGGACGTATCACGGCAAAAAGGAACTTTTCAACATTGGCGCTGGATTCACCTACCAGTCGGCAGGTACCGAGACCCTTGCCACAAATGGAGATACCATCAGCCATACCATGTTCTCCTTTGCGGCTGATATTTTTTACGAAGCGCCTGTCGGCAAAAACACCTGGACATTTTATGCGGCTTATATCAACCACGATCTGGGGCCGCACTTTATCCGATACATAGGCGCAAACAATCCCGCGAGCGGTGGCACCCATAAGCTTACGCTAAATGGAAAAGGTAACAGTTTTCCGGAGGCTGGAACAGGGCAGGTTTTTCTCGGGCAGGTCGCCTTTGTAAAAACGGTCAATGAGCACGCCATCCAGCCAAATATGACGCTGGAGATTGGGGATTTCCAGGCACTGGAAGACCCGATGGTTTTGGTGCAGGCTGGGGTAAACTACCTGCTAGACGGACACAAGTCGAAGCTGTCGCTCATGTATCAAAACAGGCCTGTATTCATGGATGAGGGAGAAGGAGCAGTCGTAGATAGCCGCAAATCAATGGCAGTGCTCCAGTATCAAATTCGATTTTGAGAGGGAAAGCGGTTTGAGAAGCCGAAGCTAAAATTCAATTATGCGTAACTTCACTTCAAACCATTCCCAAAATTACCCCAATGAAAAAAGCCTCCATTGTCCTCTCATTCATAATCATAATAACCAGCTGCTCTACCCAGGAAAACCAGCAGGCTAAGCAACTTACATACGGCACCCCCGAATCGGTTGGGTTATCAGGCAATCGGCTTGAGAATATCGACAAAGCTTTACAGCAAGGCGTGGACAGTGGCTATGTGAAAGGCATAGCAGGAATGATCGTGAGAGATGGCTCCATAGCCTATCACAAAGCGTTTGGAGCAGCCAATGCCGACAATGAACCACTGGAAAAAGATGCCATATTTCGGATAGCCAGTCAGACCAAGGCCATCACCAGTGTGGCAGCCATGATGCTTTTCGAAGAAGGTAAATTCCTACTCGATGACCCTATCGAAAATTATCTTCCTGAATTCAAGGACATGACAGTCCTGACGTCATTTAACGACGCAGACTCCAGCTACACCGCTGTGCCGGCAGATAAGAAAATAACGGTCAGACACCTGCTCACCCACACCTCCGGGATGAGTTATTTTGGGTTTGGCAATCGCACGCTGAGAAGCGTTTATGCCAAAAACGGGATGCCTTCGATCTTTGGTTCTGATGATTTTTTGCTGAGTGAATTCTCAAAAATTGCCGGAACGCAACCCCTGCATCATGAGCCAGGCGAGCGCTTTACCTACGGCATCAATACCGACATTTTGGGCAGGTTAATAGAAGTAACATCGGGCCTGAGCCTGGCCGAATTTTTCCACACCAGGATCTTCCAGCCACTGGGGATGAACGACACTTACTTTTATGTGCCGCAAGAAAAGCAGGAAAGACTCGTGCCTGTATTTGCGCTTGAAGATGGCGTGCTGCAGGAGTTTCACGGCCTAGACGAAAATGGAGTGGGGCTGGATTATCCGCTCACTGAGGGCACATTTTATGGAGGCGGTGCAGGCCTGAGCTCCACACTGATGGACTATGCCATTTTCCTCCAGATGCTGCTCAATGGCGGGGAATATGGCGGACAAAGGCTCCTCTCCAGGACTACCGTTTCGCTCATGACACATAATCAGATAGGCGATCTGATGTTGGGAAAAGACAAGTTTGGACTTGGCTTTAGGGTGAAAACCATAGCCGGACAGCAAGAGCAGGGAGAGTCGGAGGGTGCGTTCTCATGGGGCGGATACTATGGCACTACCTATTGGGCCGACCCAAAAGAAAATATCATCGGTTTGATATTTACCAACCAGAGAAAAGAAATACGAGGAAACCTTCGTGACAAGTTTCGCGTGATGACTTATGCCGCTTTGGACGATTAAAAATCACGTATGAAAACGACTCTCAAACTAGAAGAATTGGCCATGTTTGGCTTGTCTATCTATCTTTTTTCACAACTCTCATTTGAGTGGTGGTGGTTTCCGGCCCTGATTCTTGTTCCTGATATCGGTATGATTGGCTATGCGGTCAGCAGCCGGGCAGGCGCCCTCACTTACAACCTTTTCCACCACAAAGGATTGGCCATTGTGATCCTCCTGGCCGGATGGCTTTTGCCAAATGAATGGCTCACGCTCTCCGGTATTATCCTGTTTGGTCATGCCAGCTTGGATAGGATATTCGGTTATGGACTGAAGCACGTCGATGATTTTAAACATACGCATCTAGGTCAGATTGGAGGCTGAGCCGAACCAATGGACTAGCGCTGATGCTTTTTGCAATTACCGTTTTAGTGGTATATTGAAAAGAGAAACGCGCACAGTGCACGTTAGCCAATTGTTGTGAGGAATAGACTGCATGAAGAATCCGACTCGTAGAAATAGAAACATTGGAACAGAAAAACAGGGTCATGGTCAGAATAATGAACTCACTATCCCTTACCCTGTAGCAATTTCTAAGACTTTCTATGAACGATTAGAGAATTATGAGAAATTCAACAGAACCATTAATGGGAACGTGTTTGAATTTGTGATAGAAGAAACAAGAACAACTTCTGAACATGCCTGTACTATAGAAGACATCTCCGAGATTATTAGGCATATTCCTCCTTCAGATTATGATGATTTGAACTTAATAATTCTAAGGCAGCCAAAAAGGAAGGAAGAAACTCTATCTTCTGTTTGGGGCAGACTAATTTATTCATACGAATTCGAAGGCAATAATAGAGCAGCAATTATTCTCGAAGCGGTCGACTATGAACGTAAATTCAAGTGGTCAAAAAGCCTTCAGCCTGAACATCAAAAAGAATTAGAGAGACTAAGGTCAGACGGGCACGAAATTACAGCTGACAAAAGATATTATACAGCAGAATACAAACTCGATAACGTCAGAAACACTCAACTTTACCGTACACTCCCTCATGAATTTGGTCATTATGTTCATTATTTAGAAGAAGTTGAACGACCTGGGACGGAAGAAGAGGATTACGAAGAGTGGGAACTCAGGTATGACAATTACTTTAAGATTTCTACTGCTGATAAGGATAAATATGCTCATGGATATGCAGACGAACTAATCAATAACTTGAAAGAATGTAGAGCAATCCCATTTGTACGAATTGAAAACTCCTCACAACAATAGATAAATAAACATAGGGTTTATCTGCTATCCGAAAATTCATCGGATTCTGGCAAGTCCACCAAGGAAAATATAAATTTAGAAATTGGTCTTGGCTAGTAGGTCAGGGAAAGCAAGGTGCTATTCACTCCCTACGTTTTTTATCAAGACGTTAGCAAACATAATGAAGGCAAGGCTCCACATTATACTTTTCCTTATTTCCATAATTCTATTGGGTTGTGAAACTAACTATGTTGATTACCACAGCAAATTAGAAATTGACACAGGAGATTTCAACTATGCACTATATCTTGATGGAGTTGGTATTGGTGATCCTGGATATACCGTTGTTCGACTAGAAAAAAACATTAGCCCTAAAGATGTATACCTTAAATGGACACCAAGTGAAGGAATAAATTATGACGTGAATCATGAACAAATAGATTGGTTTAGGGAACGAGAAATATTGGAAAATTATGCGGAAGCAGGATTTCACACAGATGACCCTAAAATAGAGCTTATCAATCAACGTCACATTGTGTTTTCTAGAGGCGGTTATTATTATGGCCTATATGATTTAGTATATGAAAAAGATACATTTAATATTGGATCTCCATGGCATGAATGGAGAGAGAAGAGCGGATACAAGAGTGAAAAATATGACAGAGATAAGGAAGAGAAATTATACAACGAATGGGTGAAGAATAATATTCACGAGAAGATAAGGCTTTATATATCAACCAATAAATGAACACGTTTGCTAACAAACGTAGCTGTTGCACAACTCTAACTTTGTGAAGAATTGGCCCTATTCACAATTTCACAGCATGACTTAAGCGATCTGAGCCGCATTTTCTAAAATCAGTATACTCAAAAAGGTGATATATTGGGTTGTGCAACAGGCACAAGCGCTAGCATCAATTGCCTTTTTAATCCTTAACCTAAAGTAACCATCAGCTGAAATGCTCTCAGATTTAATAAATGAGATTTATCCAATACCCGAAAGTGCCATAAAGGCCATCGAGCACTTAGCGCGAATCAAGCATTTTCAAAAAAATGACCATTTCATTGCAAAAGGAGCTCACAATAAAGAAGAGTACTTTGTACTTGAAGGTGTGATTAGAAGTTTCGTTCTTAACCCTCAGGGAGAGGAAGTGACAATTGCTTTTTATTGCGCTAATTCTGTGATAGCCCCACATGTTGCTCGTAATAGGAGCGGACGCTCTCAACTGTCTTTCCAGGCCCTCACTGAGAGTAAACTAGCTGTATTAGACTCACAAGAGTTTGAAACGCTTAGATCTGAGAACAAGGAGGTTCGAAACTTTGCTTTTACAGTTCTCCAAAATGAATTACTTAGAAAGGTATCTAAAGAAATTGGGCTTGCATCCCTGACGGCCAGTGAGCGATTAAAAATATTCAGGAAGGAGTATCGTAATTTGGAAAATATGGTTCCACATCCTTTCATAGCTTCCTATCTTGGAATTACAAACATTTCCTTGAGCAGGCTTAGATCCGAAATTAGGGACTGATCTCTCTTTTTATCATTTGTTAATGTTTTTGATAGTTAGGAAAATGACTTTTGAGGTATGAATTTCAAAAAGTCTAAATCATGAAAACGATCAAACAATTTATCACGAGCCTAACAATACTTATCATGCTTCCATCAGAGAACTTAGTTGCACAGCAAATGGAGAATTTTAAAATAGCAAATGGAGAGGTCATCCTAAATACCACCGTTTATCCGAAACCACATTCAGAAACTATTATTCTACTGCATGGCGGACCCGGTGTACCAGACCCGATGAGCGAGATAGCTCTGGAATTAAATTCAAAGTTTCAAGTAATAACCTTTGAACAAAGGGGAACAGGTCATTCTCTCAACCCGAATTCCGATTATTTGATCCAGGATTATATAACTGACATAGATGCTATTGCCAATCACTTTAACCTTGACTCTTTCCATTTGTTTGGTCATTCATGGGGAGGTCTATATGCTCAGATATATGCAGAAGAAAGACCTGAGAAATTAAAAAGCATGTTTTTGTGCAGTCCTGGTTCAGGCACTGGCAAGGTCTGGAAGACTGTAGAAAAGGAGGTCATGAGTTACAACAAAGCGATGGCCTCTGGCAGTGAATGGATGAAGATGGGGTGGAACTCGCTACTGGGAATGCTTGGATCTGACACAGCCTATCATAAAGTCTTTTACCTCGTGCTGAAAAATTACCACAAGGGCTATTCTGAAATTTCGGTAAACAAGGAGCCGTTAAAAGCTATCAAAGCAAAACCCGTTAATTCCACAAGAAAGAACATCGTGGCTTATAAGCCCCTTTCTAATATGATCGAACCTCCATTTCCTATCCTGGTCACTTATGGCATTGGTGACGTTTATGGTGACAGCAAAACGGAGGTGAAAAATCGCTACCCAAGTGGCGATTTTCAAGTAATAGAAGATTCCGGTCATATTCCGTGGATTCATAATCCGCTCAGATTCGGCCAAATTCTTGGTGACTTCTATTCTCTGGAAACAAGTGTAGCAGGAAATGTTTCTCAGTAAAAAACAACTAGAAAATGGAAGGAAATATCAAATCGGCTGAAACAATTCAATCTTTAGAATCGTCTAAAATCACTTCAAAAAAGGAAAATGAAATTACAGTGCTACAGAATTAAAACCACCTATCTAGTCATTGTTTTGACATTCTTTATCATGCTATCATGTGCGAGTGATAATGAAACCCCACAACCAATAAATGCTGTCTATTTAAATATTCCGGACAATCATTTCGAAACAATTCTAATAGAAAAGGCATAGATTCAGACGGTATTGTTAACCAAAAACACAAACACTAAAAAACCTAACATTGAAAATTTTAAAGAGAGGACTTCTGGGGCTTGGGGGCCTGATCACCCTAATGCTAATCGCCTTAATTGGCGTACTCATTTTGGATGCTTATCAAACATCCTTTTTGAAGGTCAGGAATCAGCCCGAGGCTGGTTTAAATAGCTATATCATCAGGAATGTCAACATTGTTCCTATGACATCTGATACGGTATTGACAAATTCAAGTGTCACCATCACAAACGGGTTGATAACTAGTATTGGAGATACTTCGAATCTTGAAAACCTGACTGAGATAGATGGTAGCGGTGGCTTTCTTTCACCTGGTTTGACAGACATGCACGTGCACGTTTGGGACAAATATGAACTCGGTTTGTATTTGGCAAATGGGGTTACAGCAGTCCGCAATCTTTGGGGGCACCCCATGCACTTGCGAATCAAGAAAGAAGTGATGGAAAATGAATTAACCGCTCCGTTGTTCTTTACTTCAAGCCCTAAGCTAACAGGCCCACAATTCATTGGGGACGATAATATCAACCTTACAGACCCTAATGAGGCAAAAGAAAAAATCATCTCGTACAAAGAGCGTGGTTATGATTTCATCAAGAGCTACTACGGACTTACAGAGGAACTTTTCGAAGCAATTCTACAGCAAGCTGCTATTTCCAAAATGGATATTGTGGCCCACCCTACTCCTGAAGTTCCTTATGATTATCATTTCAATCCTCAGATCATCACCATCGAGCATGCGGAGGAGTTTGTGCAGCAACCTTTAAATTATCAATTGGATACAGCTGCACTTAATGAAATAATTGACGGCTATGTTGCCAATTCCCATGCAACGCTAAGCCCTACACTCATTGTTTATTATAACATCTACAACATGCTCCAGAATGATACCATCCTCTCTTCTGAGCAATTGGACTATATGAACCCCCTCATACGCATGACAGACAGTCAAGCTCAATTTGACAGATGGAATGGTACGAAAAACCGAGACACTACTGTTACCAAACGCATCAAGGATCAACATGATTTTCATTTATTGATCGTAAAGAAACTGTTCGATCGTGGAGTAAATATTGTCTGTGGAACAGATGCAGGCATAGGAATAACTTTGCCCGGATTCTCGATACATCAGGAATTGGAGTTCTATACGCAAGCAGGGATGAGCAACTATGAAGCGCTGAAAACCGCTACAATCAACCCTTCAAAAACACATGGATTTTTGAATGGCTTAGGAAGTATCGAAGAAGGTAAAATGGCGAATTTCCTGATATTGGATGAAAATCCTCTTGATGGATTGAAAACGCTCCAGAATCCCAAAATGGTTTTTGTAAAAGGCCAAAAAATCAATCATGAGCAGTTAAGCCTGTTTAAAGAAAAGGCAAAGAACAGAAGCAATCTAATGGCAACAGCCTTGAGGTATGCAGAATACCTGCTAGTGGAGCGGTAATTGGGTTTTTAGGCGTACTTGATGCTACCAACTATTTGGTCCAGTTTGGATAGGATATTCGGTTATAGACTGAAACACGTCGATGATTTTAAACATACGCATCTAGGTCAGATTGGAGGCTGAGCCGAACCAATGGACTAGTGCTGATGCTTTTTGCAATTACCGTTTTAATGGTATATTGAGAGGAGAAATGCGCCGAGTGCGCGTTAGCCAATTGTTGTGCGTCATGTGATGCCAGGAAAATATGAATGAGTATAGAGAAAACTTTTTAAAAGAAAGAAAAGATAAATCCAGAGAGCTTTTTGAAAAAATAAAGAACAACCCAAAACCGGATGCGCTAGATTTATGGAATCTAACAGAAGATGATTTCATTGAATGGAGGAAACTTAATGACTTTCCAAAGCTCTTAAAGCATTTTGATAAATGTCTACTATTATTCCAAGAGTGGAAGCAGGATAATAAATTAACTGATGATCTCATTCTGGCAACTGGAGAGCTAACGCCTTTCTTAGAGCATAAAAAACTATCCAAAAAGAAAAAGCTTTATTATATAAGATACACCTACGATGGCACAACTAGATTTATAGTCGGTTATGAGGAACGGGATGAGAAGAATAAAGACCATGATGTAACTTATGAATTTGAAACACAGTTTGAATTTTACTCCTATTCCGATTGGCTAAAACAAAGGAGTAAAAGTCAGGAGATATTAAAAATCACATCCAGAACTGGCCCAAAGTCAAAATATGAATCAGTTCGAATTCACTCAAATGTTTACTCTTCCTCTAATGAGTTTGAACTTCTTAAATTGGGCGGAATTGAAGCACCAGTAAATGCATTCGGCATCCTACTTAGGGGAAAGAAAATGGAATTTGTCAATGTATGTGGACTTGATCTATCTGGTGAGATTCATTTTGGAGAGGAGGGAAATTTAAGCTTTTCATATTGTGCATGTGATAATATAACTGCCAATTATTTAAATATGGCACTGTTGGACTTTGAACATTGTTCAGTGAAAAATCTGAGGCTAGTCAATTCGAAAATTCAACAATGGAGATTTTATGATTGTGATGTCTCAGGAGATTTTGAAAACTCACAATTGCGAATGATAAATATCTGGGGAGGTAGTTTTAACCCAGTTATGAAGAGCTGCACCATTTTTGATGTCAACATCGATAAAGACAAATCTCTCAAAGATAAAAACCTTTATGCTTACAAGCTTTTAAAGAAAACTTATGCCGATCAGGGAGATGACGTGAACGCAATAAAATACTTCCTAAAAGAACATGAATTTTTAAGACAAAATAGTAGTGGAATTAGGAAAAAAGTAAAGTCTATAAGTGCTATTTATTGGGGTTATGGTCGGAAACCTCAGCGAATTATTGTGAACTCCATAATTTCAATAGTCCTATTTACTATCATATATTGGTATAACAGAGATTTAGTAGTATTGAATAACGGCACGCCAACAGAATTATCTATTTGGGATTGCATATACTTCAGTTCAACCACATTTTCAACTCTTGGTTATGGTGATTATAGTCCCACGGGGTTTTTGCGCATAATTGCCGTAATTGAATCCTTTTATGGTGTTTTGAACGCAGGGTTTCTTGTAGCAGGACTTTCAACAAATAAATATTAACAACACGAACGCACAACAAGCACTATCATCCATAAGCCTAGCCGGCCGCACTAACAGAGCTACTTGCAAAGAACAGTTGAATCAGATACTTTTAATCAAATAAACAAATGGACAGCCAACGGATTTTAGCTGATCGTACCAATGAAAAACCTAATTGATTACATACAATCCAGAATTACTTTAACTCAAAACGAAATTGATTTAATTCAAAATCATTGCGTTTCTGAAGAAGTCACAGCTCAAACGACTCTCTTGCAAGCAGGTCAGGTAGAGCGGTATATTTATTTCTTAGATTCCGGAATTGTAAAAGGGTACCAAAATGTGGGAGGAAAGATTGTGGTGCAGCACCTGGTAGCAGAAAATGACTTTTTTACCTCTTTGGACAGCTTTATGACGGAGGCACCTGCGTTGGATTATTATGAAACAATCACAGATTGTAGTCTTATAAAAATTTCAAAACCTGATTTTGATTTTCTACAAAAGGAAACAAAATTCTGGGCCGAATTTGTCAAAGAGGTCACTAACCAACACTTAAGTTGCAAACTGGAGCGTGTTAAAGATTTTCAGGTTTTAACAGCCAAGGAACGCTACCTTAAATTTGTAAATCAGTACCCAAAATTAGCGTTGAATGTGTCCATTGACAATATCGCTTCTTTTTTAGGTATGGAACCGCAATCCCTGAGCCGTATTCGAAAACAGGTCTCTTTCTAACAATTGTTATTTCTTTTGGCTTCAGAGGTCTTGAAATTTGCTCAAACAAAATTTAGCAATTGTGAGCGAGCAAATTTCATTGGTAACAGGCGGAAACGGACATCTGGGCAACAACTTAGTTAGACTACTACTTGCCAACGGCCAAAAGGTAAGGACTACTGTCAGAGACCTCAACAACAAAGAGCCTTTTAATGGGCTGGACTGTGACGTAGTGCAGGCAGATATAACCGACAGAAAATCTCTTATAAAAGCATTTCATGGAGTCACCAACTTATATGCTGTAGCGGCCAATTTTAGTATGTGGGCTAAAAACCCAAAAACTGAAATCTACGACAATAACATGCAGGGGACTCAAAATGTATTCGATATCGCCAAAGAATGCGGTGTTAAGAATATTGTCTATGTAAGTTCTGTAGCCAGCCTGGACTTCACCAAACTGCCTGCCAGTGTAGCCAATGGCTACAACAAAGACCGGAGAAATTGGTATTATAATTCCAAAAATGACTCTGATAAGTTGGCACTGGAGTTGGGGGCAAAATATGGCATCAGAACCGTCCTGGTTTTACCCTCTGCCATGATTGGCGCTGAAGCGCACAAATTGAGTTATTCTAATAACCTGGTATTGCAGGTTTTAAATGGGGAAATCCCTGTAGATACCAATGTGACCTTAAATTGGGTAGATGTAAAAGATGTAGCGCTAGGAACATATAGCGCCATGAAAAAAGGCAGAGACGGCCACAGATATATTTTGGCCAACGAGAAGCACACCTCCTTACAAGAATCGGTAAAAATAGCGTCTCAGTTGTACCCCGAACTAAAACTCAAAATGCCTAAAAAGGTACCCAAATGTTTGTTGTATTCGGTAGCTGGATTGATGGAGTTTAGCAGCCACCTTACAGGAAAAGAACCTCAACTGCAGCGGCATTACTTAGATATGTTCTATGATTTGAAGCAAGATTATGACATCAGCAAATCCAGAGAAGAACTAGACTTTAACCCTAAACCTTCTAAAAAAGCTTTGGAAGACGCATTGGAGTATTTAAAAAACGATTGGAAATAACGAAAACACACCTGGATCAAAATGTCATCCGCAAGGAGCTGATGTCGTTGAATAATCAGTCAAAGTTATCTCCGCCATTATTGGCATTACCACGCCTATGCCGCCCTGGCGGGATGCCACAGCGCATCACCTCCAACCGATCACCTTCCTGCAATCAGAAATTACTTTTGCAATTACCGTTTTAGCGGTATATTGAGAAGCTAAATGCGCCGAGTGCGCGTTAGCCGATTGTTATATGCCAGAGTCTTCTGAACGAATATGATCAAATTCCTGAAACGAATCCCCATTTATATAAGAATATTTGAAGATAAAATTATCGTTCGGCGATTGGATAACGGCGAAGGACTCGAACGAACTGCCGAACTACCGTTTTCGAACAACCGACTACTCTTAGCTGATTTTGACAACCTTTACGAGCTGCTTAACTCAACACTAATTGAACTTGACAAGGGAATTGTAAACAAATACAAGTTCATTTTTCAACTTGTAACTGAGAACCTGAACGGAGTTGCTCAAACTGAGAAAATGTGTTTAAACGACCTTGGACTGAAATGTGGAGCGAACTGGGTTTATATAGTCGAACATGCGAACGAACTAACCGACATTGAACTTCAACGGCTATTCGACAAACGTTAAAAACCGCCATATAACAGACGCATTGTACACTAAAACGTTGTAATGCATTGGCGCATACTAACTAGAGCATCTTCTCGTTTCAAATGAAAACCAACTGAAAATGAGACTTAAGGCCCTTACCATTGTATTTGCAACCATATCACTGCTAACTTCTTGCTCGGATGAGGCGGTTTCGCCAACTCAAAATGTAACTGAATTCACGAACCTGGAAATAGGAAACTATTGGGTTTATGATTGGTTTGAAATTGAACCTGATGGAACTGAATCCTCTTTTAACAAAAGCGACAGCCTCTATATTGAAAAAGACACCACAATATCTAATAGAACTTACTTCGTAAGATCTGGAACCTTTTTAGATAAGAGCAAAAGGGAATTGCTTTTTGACTCTGCTAACTCTATTTTTTTATATCCTTCAAGAGAACTTCTTTTTACACTTGATGAATCCGTTGAAATTACTGTGAACTATGGATCTGAAGGGAATCCAATCGCTATAGGTACATATTCTCTGGATCGTAACGAAACGACCATAGTAGTTCCTGCAGGTGAATTTGAGTGCCTTAACTATCGTGGATTAACTGAATCGCTTGAAGCAGATTATCCATATGGAACTCGAATAAACTCCAACCTCTATTCCAATGGAACCGGCCTGATACTCATGCAAACCCAATTCTATAGTTCACCTAACGACCTTGAAATGAGGCTCGTCAAAAGTGGCAAAAAGTAAAGAAACCATAGCCTCGGTTCGTGTCCTCACGAATCGAAAGATTCTGAAGCATAAAATGGTTTGTGAGGACACAAACCCTGGCTAGAGAAATTACTTTTGCAATTACCGTTTTAGCGGTATATTGAGAAGCTAAATGCGCCGAGTGCGCGTTAGCCGATTGTTGGGGGGAACAGCCTCCAGATCAACATTTCCTACTATTCTTCGTAACTTTGATATATGGAATGGCGAGAATATGTAATATCCGACAACAAAGTGCTTTTAGGTAAGCCAACAGTCAAGGGAACGAGAGTTTCTGTTGAACACATAATTGGCTTGCTTGCTCAGGGATGGACTGAACAGCAGATTCTTGAGAACTATCCTCGCTTAACAAATGAATCTTTGCAAGCCGTTTTCTCTTACATACAGGACTGTATGAAGGACGGACTTCTTTATTCCAACGCCTAACCTTAATACACATTGAAGTTTCTTGCGAACGAGAATGTTCCATAGCCTCGGTTCGTGTCCTCACGAATCGAAAGATTCTTAAGCATAAAATGGTTTGTGAGGACACAAACCCTGGCAAGACTTTCTGCAAATTTCATCTGATCTTCAACGCTCCCCTACCCATTCTGAAGGCATCCTCTCTCCTAGCACCTGTTGTGGTTCTGGATTTTACTTGCGCACACCGCGCCATTTTGAGCCCAGCCAGATTTAACTAGTTAGTGCCATTTGGAACCATTTTAAGCTTCCACCTATTTATCTAGTTCGGTGCTATTTGCAACTGGCAAGCACACTTCCTCTGGTTAGGCTTAGAAACATCAATGATTATAAAAAAAGAAAGTTTTCAGTACAAGGATAAAGTGGTGATAGAAAAAGCTTTTATCAAACCTCCATACAAACACGGCAGAGTGTTCCAAAATGAAGGTTGTTTTATTCACTTAAAAGGCGCTGAAGGGAAGGTCATGTCTTCTCAAGACAGTTTTGCTTTTAAGCCCGAACCCAAAGAAGCCATCCTTTTAAAATGCGATACGTACTTTCTTGACTTTGTCAAATCCACCGCTAATGAAGAAGTAGAATTAATTGCCGTTCATTTATACCCGGATCTTTTGAAAAGGCTCTACGCAAATGAACTCCCCGCCATCATCCAGAAAAATGCTTTAAACCCCAAAACGAAGAAGATTGCTGATGGGTCAACCATCACAAGGTTTATAGAATCTCTCGATTTTTACTTCGAGAATCCATCTCTGGTAAACGATGATCTGCTGGAGTTGAAAATCAGAGAATTGCTACTGTTGCTTGTCCAAACCAACAACTCTTCATCGATACTCGAGCTCATACAAGATTTGTATGCTGACAGAAATACGGATCTCAAAAGCATTGTGCAGCTGCATCAATACAACAATCTTTCTATCGAAGAACTGGCTCAGCTCTCAAACCTGAGCGTTTCATCTTTCAAGCGTGAGTTTAAAAAGGAATTTAGCGACACTCCTGCTCACTATTTCAACTCTCAACGCATCAAAAAGGCCAAAGAACTTTTGAAACTAACCGACATTAACATCAGCCAAATCGCTTATGAGATTGGGTACAATGACCCGCTGTATTTCACACGGTTGTTTAAGAAAAGAGAGGGGCTCTCGCCTACAGAATTCAGAAATCAAAACACCCTGTAGGCACTATCCATATAGTTGAACTTTTTGTCCATATCTCTGCTATCTAATTGCGGGAATTTTGCTCCAGATTATTAAACATAAAAAAAATAAATCATGGACAAATTCAAACTTCACACGGTAGCAACCGCACCAGAAAAAAGCAAAACGCAACTGGAAGATTCACTCAAAGCATTTGGAATGATTCCAAACCTACATGCAGCGATGGCCGAATCACCCGCAGTGCTTGAAGCCTACAAAACCCTTCACCGTTTGTTTTCTGAAGAAACAGCTTTTGATGCTCAGGAGCTGACAGTGATCTGGCAAAGTATCAATGTGGAAAATGCATGTCACTATTGTGTGCCGGCACACACAGGTATAGCGCATGCAATGAAAGTGGATCCTAAGATCACTACTGCCTTGCGTGATGAAACTCCGCTTGAGGATGCAAAACTGGAGGCGTTGAGATCGACTACCTTGAAGGTTATTAGAAACCGAGGACTGTTGGCTGAAACCGACCTGACCGATTTTTATGCTGCGGGTTACACGAGCCAACATCTTTTGGAGATCTTTCTAGGTTACTCGCAGAAGATCCTGAGCAACTACACCAACCATGTTGCCCAAACTCCGGTTGACGATGCATTTGCAAAATTCGCCTGGGAAAAGAATGTAGCAGAAACTGTTGCCTAATAGCACAACAAACCATCCCACCTTCGGCAAATCTGGAGGTGGGATTTTATTATACCATGGCGATGAAAAGGCCACTTGAGATCATCTCCTGCATTTTTGACTTTACCACACTATTGCCAGCCCTGGCATCTTGCCGTAGCGCTTCATCCTGACCCCCACAATCAGAAATTGCTTTTGCAATTACCGTTTTAGCGGTATATTGAGAGGATAAATGCGTCGAGTGCGCGTTAGCCGATTGTTAGCATTAACTCACTTCAAACTTGAGAATACTCCTTTTCTTAACCCTTATTTTGATCGCTGAAACCACAGTTTGGAGTCAGATAAAAATTACCGGAACTGTTCTTGACAAAACTAACTCCTCACCATTACCCGGTGTAACCATCACTGAAGCTAAAACACGAAACAAGGTAATTTCTGGAATCAATGGAGAATTTCAGATAACCCTGAAGAATTATCATTCTAATATGACTTTCGAATATTTGGGATATTTGACTCAAATTATCTCAGTAGACTCCTTTAAAACCACAGCCAACATTGTTAATCTCGAAATTGATGATGAGTCTCTTGAAGAAATAATAATTATTGCTCCGAATCCACCTTATTTGGAACTAGGCTATTTAGGGCTGATGGCTAACCAACCCTATGGCATTCATGCTGAATATTCAACATGGGGTGATAAGTTTAGATGTTACCTAAACTACACAACCAACTTGGAATCCAGTTCGTTTGTTGCTGCTCAAATTGGACCAATTCGCAACGGGAAATCCAAGGCTTATAACATATTTAATCCTTTTGTTAGATACTACGGTATGATTGAATCTAATGAACCCATTAATCTTATTTTTTTGAACAATCAATTCTACTTTGACCGAATTGGGGCAATCAAACTTGGTGTTGGCATTGAACAATCAAATAACTCAGAAACCGGCACTTCATTCCTGTTAGGTTACAGATTACATTTCCAAAGAGCTGGATTTTTGAACTCTTATGTTGAAGCAGATGCCATCCTGACTCAAAGTGGTCTCGGATGGGAAAGCAAGCTGTATTTCGAACTTTATAACAAGGAGTACAAGAACCTCAGTTTTGGCGTGGGACATCTACGGATATTTGAACAATCTGCGTTAGTAGTTAACCTGAACTACAAACACTACTTCTTGAAAAGGAACAACGAAAACTAATGCTAACAAACAATCATGGCGCATGGCCTTACTTAGTCTTCTGCCAAGTGTCTGGAAAACATCCCGCTTATCTGCCGCCAAGAAACTAAG
Source organism: Cyclobacteriaceae bacterium (assembly GCA_039944535.1). Taxonomy (GTDB): domain Bacteria; phylum Bacteroidota; class Bacteroidia; order Cytophagales; family Cyclobacteriaceae; genus JAMZMI01. The sequence goes on along the minus strand of JBDUYP010000001.1, from coordinate 276,338 downwards.
GTGCTTTCTATCCTCTTCCGATTGTGGGAGTCCCGATCGCTATCGGGATGATCTTCATGGCGCAGTGGTTATTTGATACTTTGAATTATATGTCATCTGTGCCATGATAACAGATCGTACTACTTTTTCGTAACTTTAACCTATGGAAGCGAACATGGACCTTACTTTCTCTCAGATACTCGAACTAGTCAGGAACTTACCAGGCGAACAGAAGATCAAGATTTCCCGTGAACTTGAGAAGGAAACTATTGGCTCCAAACTGACTGAACTTTTGACTGCTTTTCGAACCGACAAACTTTCTCTGAATGAAATAACGTCAGAGGTTGAACAAGTCAGACAAGACCTTTATGACAAGCGAACTGCGAACTAAGGTCATATTCGACACCAATATTTGGATCAGTTACCTCATTGGTCATCAACTCGGTGAATTGACAGAACTTCTAACTTCTCAGAAAATTGAAATCATACTTTCCGAACAACTTCGAACGGAATTGACAGAAGTAACACGAAGGAAAAAATTTCAAAAATATTTCAGCAAAGAGAAAGTATCCGAACTACTGAAACTAATGGACTTCATCGGAACTGACTATAAGATCATAGCGTATCCGAACATTTGCAGAGATCCGAAAGACAACTTTTTGCTCGGATTGATCAGAGCTTCAAAGGCTAACTATTTAGTAACGGGAGATCAAGATTTATTGGAACTGAACCCCTTTGAGGAAACGGAGATCATTGAACCCAATCAACTACTAGCTAAAATAGCCAACGGGTAACAAGTGCTGGCGATGTAAATGTCAGAGTGGTTCTATCAACAATTGCGAGACCCAACCGCTCTACTTCGCTTAATTCTCATCATCTTATTCCCCACAACCTACAATCAGAAATTGCTTTTGCAATTACCGTTTTAGTGGTATATTAGGGAGTAAATATAATTGGGTTACTAAACCTTAATTAACTTAGGTGAAATAGAATAATGAAAAACACACTATTAAGCTTAGTCGCTATATTCGGCTTTCATCAGCTCACTTTTGCACAAAACAATCAAACTGACCACTTATCTGTCATATTTGACTTTGAGGGAGAAGATTTTGATTATGCGGTAAAAGGAATGGTTGGAACAAATGACTCCCTATACGTAATAAGTAACACGGCAAATGGACAAGGTATGCTCTTCAGTATTGATGAAAACGGAGATGGGTATAACGTGATCTGGGAATTTGACGATACTAACTACGCACCTAATAGTTTAATCGGCAATGACACAATTATATATGGAACAACAAGGTTCAGCGAAAATGGCGGAGGAACGCTCTTCCAATATTCACTCCAGGATTACTCCTTTAAAATTATCAAAGACTTTGATCCATTTGATGTACAAGAAGTGCAAATTAAATATATGACCGACAGTGTGCTATGGCTGAGTTCTCAATATTCTTTCGTAGATGAGGGTAGTATTTTTACTGTTGACAAAACCGGATCAAACTTTAAGAAATTATACAATGAAACAAATTTCGAAAAAGGACAAAATCCAGTTGATTTCGTTTTCTATGAAAATAAAATTTACATCGCTTGCTACAATGGCGGTGGTGTTCCTTATCCAGATGGTACAGGAAGTACTGCAGCCAGCGGAAGTTTCATTCGCATCAATTTTGACGGAACCGGATACGAAAATATCATTAAAGGTGGAGATGACAAGGGAACACAACCTCAGTCCCTAACAATCCTTGAAGGTAAACTATTCGGGCTATTTGCTTATTCCGGGAGCAATGGTTTTATGGGCGCCCAGTTTTTCAGATCTAACTTAGACGGCTCTTCCTATGATTCCCTGGGAGCTTTAGATAACAGGGCTTTAACAAAACTGTTAGCAACAGACAGCCTAATTTACGGCATTAGTGCATATAACGTATTTGGAATCAATCCTTTCGATGGTGATATTCGGATTTTTGAAGACTTATTGAGCAACCCAAATTTCGGGTATGATGTAACAGCTAATCCTGCCTATCTAAATGGCCAAGTTTTTATTGCTACTCAACAGGGAGGAACTAATAGTGGAGGAACCATATTAAAATGGTTAAACGATGATCCTCAAATTATTGATACAAATTCGACCGGTCGTCAGCTAGAAACCAATGATCCCGTTAATTTAAATGAGCTTTTTACTGACCCAGAAGGAGACTTACTCACATTTAGCTGGGTTTATGACGAAGAGTCTGTCAGTGTTTCCGAATCCAACAACGTGCTTACATTCTCCCAGTTGACAACTGGGAAGACAAATATTGAAATAACGGCAACCGATGGGTGGGCCGGATACAAGTCAACAATTATAAGTTTCGGCTCGGAAGAAACTGTTACTAATCTCACGGAAACTGAATTCATCCCCCAATTTCACCCAAACCCAGCTAATTCAATAATAAATTTTAGCAATTCAAATATTGAATCAATTCAGATTTTGGGCTTGGATGGACAAACGTATTTATCTTTTAAAAACCCTTATAATCAAATTAATATCGATTCTCTCAAGAGTGGTTTATACTTCATATGGTATTCAATCGAAGGAAATACATATTCTCAAAAATTGATTAAACTATAAGATTCAACCGCATCACGAACGTGCCTGTCTGTTTCAGCCATAGTGGAGATACCCCTAAAGCTATTTTCGGGAGTCCCGAAGTTTTTTGATCCCATAGATGCCCCCTGCTGCGAGTAGCACGCTCAGGCCTCCATCTATTGGAGTGGCTGGAGGCGCTCCCTGTGCCAGCACTGGCAATGCAATCATCAGTACAGGTAGAATTGCGAGTGTTTTTATGATTATGGTTTTCATGATAGTATTTTTTTTGTCCCTTCCAGGGAAGGGATTCAGGGATGGGTAACCCACCCCCAACCCCTCCAAGGAGGGGAGTTTATTTTAAAATAATTTTCTTAGTCTCAACGCCATCTGACACGATGTACACGCCATTTGGTATATGACTGAGGTCTATAACTGCCGAGCCAGTGCTCACCGCCATGAACACCCTCTGGCCCGACAGGTCATATAGTCTATAAGTTTTTGATTGAGGCTCTGAGGTTTCGATATGGAGTGTTTTTTTGTAAGCGTAAATGCCGGCAGAGCCATTCTCCACGGCCAATACTTTGGCTGAGGGCTTTAGGATGAAGCGATCTGTAAACTGGCCAGCCGAAGAAGAGAAAGTGTAGCTCTCCGCAAGCAAATCCATCATTTCGCCGGTCATTTGATCCAAAATAAACAATTCATCTCCGTCAAAATGAGAGATATCAACCTCAAGTGTATAGTTTCCGCTTTCAGCTACGTTAAATCCAAGATAAATTTCTTCTTTGTCATAAGTAACTCCTTGAATTGCCAAAAATCTATCTGCTTTTAGCGTATAGACAGCATATTCCGCATCGGCATTGAAAACCCGCGCGTCAAAACTTCGATCCATTTGCGTATTGGAAACGTCTTCCATCCATCCCAAAATACTCTGTTTGAATAGTCCCATTTTGTCTGTTAGATTAATTCTGACATAAGAGATCTCGTTTTGCGCCTTCCTGAAGTAATTGGTGTCAGAGTTTTTGCTTGTAGCCCTCATGTCTTCCGTGAAAGTGATATGCTTGTCAGTCTCATCTGACAGCTTCACAAAGAAACCCTGAGCCGAGCCCAGATGCATATTGTATCTGCTTTCTCCTCCTGCCGGGGTAGTGTTTGTGGCTACAGTACCATTAGCGATGATATAGTCGTCGTTGCTGCCACGTACGGAAGCCGAATTGTTGTCGTCCCAGATATATACCGCTCCTTCGATATTATCATTTTCCGCAAGAAAGCCAGCTACACTTATGGCGGAGGTATATGGGTTTGCCACCAAATTCCACCCTTCGGGGTTAGAGTTTGCCAAATCCGTAAAGGTGCCAGTATGGGTAATAGTCCCGTCGTTGGGTACACCATCAAAAACAATCTCCTTTTGAAAAGCCTGCGCATAACCTTTTCCCGGTATCAGCTCATCGGCAGAAGCATTTTCCCACCGATCAAGTCCTGCACCTCCATTGCCATAAGGTGTGGTCTCGTTGTACTTATACACGACGCTTCCCAAATCCGATCCTGTGATAGAAGCATCCTGAACAACTGGCGTTCCCACAAAGCTATATTTGCCATCAGCATATCTGGTATTGCGTTTGAAGGTAAACGAGTCTCCTGTAATGGAATTAGACTCATAGGTGATTAGCGAAGAACCAGATTCCACAACAATACTTCCCGAACTGACATCCAAATCACCATTCACCTCCAATGTGCTTTCATTATCTACCGTAACTACAGCACTTGATTCAACTGTCAGGTCTCCGCACGAAAATGAACCATCTACTGAGAATGTGTAGTCATTCTTAATAATAGCGACATCAGATTCACCCGGTCCTGAGCCGTTATCCCATGATCCCATCCATATCACCGTTTCTGTTGAGTAACTACAGCTTCCATCATCGGCATTGGCGCTTGGGTTGTAGTTGGTGGAAAAGGGATCCATGCAGCCGTACACTGCAGCAGCGCAGCTACTAGCCGCCTGAGAACTCCCACATGATGCCGACGGTCCTACACGAAATGTATTGTCAAGCTCACTCCCTTTGAAGCAGCGCGGAATGTAGGGATATTCATCAGTCAATACGTAATAATATGTGCCGTATTCAAAATCCGGAGTGACTCCATATCGTCCATTGCACTCATCCAGAATCGTTGTTGTCTCGTCATATTCATAATCTTCGTAATAGCTGCCGTCATAGTCTCCGTCAGGAGCTGTTTTGCCGTCTCCTCCTCGAGAACCGCTTCGCAGGCTATATCCAGAAGATGGCGCCACGATGCTGCTTTCGGCATCTTCAGAATCAGAGTAAACATATTTGTAATAAACCGGAAACCCATCTGCAGCATAGCCTACAATAGGCGAGTGTGCAGAGCCGTCTATCCCCAGGTCACTGGTGAAATAACTGGTCGGCACGGCATGGTAGTGATATTCTCCAAAAGGGTTTAGATGACCGCCATTGTCAGTACCCATATTCTGACCGATATTATTCGTAGTGGAGGTAGCCTCCACATGCCAATCGAGGTTGTTGCTATCATCATTTTCACCGTCATTATCATCATCGTTGATAAAAGTCACCGCCGAGTTTGGGTCATATTTCACTCCATTGATGGACACCCCAAAAGTGTAGGTATAAGTACAACCCACAGACGTTTCCGTTTCTTCATAAAGTGGAGTAGTAGCTGCGGCTTCCACGGGATAAGCACACACGCTGTACTCATAATCATCGGCGGTCACATCAAATTGTGGTTGATTGTAGTTATCATCATGATCGGGATAATTGTTGGCATAAATCATCCGGACATTGTCATTGGTGTCGTCAATCTCAATGCACACAGCATTGGCATCCTCCACGGCGTAAATAGCCGATGGATCACACTGTCCCATTAACCGAGTAGACAGAGCAAGTGCAGCCAGAATAAGTATGTAGTTCCTCATGTTTACAGGTTTATGGTGACCGAACTGCGCTCTTCAGTGATGCGGTAGGTTCGTGACAGTTGGTAGATCTCAACAGATACATTGATCTCTGAGTGATCAAAGTAATCTGTCATGTAGTCACTTTGCAGTGTGACCTGATTTATAGTCCCCTGGTCTCCCAGGCTGTATTTGAATACCACGAAATCACGCTGAACTTCCACGGACTGCTGTATTGGCTCCACCTCTGCTTCATTGACAGCAATATTTGTGTGCTCCATGAGATATTTGCTTCCGCAAACAGTGAGCATTTCGTCAGGCGTACAATCTCCTTCGTTTTTGAGTGCCACAGTCAGGTAGCGTTTGTCCAAAATGGCTTCAAGAAACACTTCGTTTTTAAAATTATCCAGTCGTAACTCACCAACGACGTTTGTATGGACTACACTTTCTGGTGGGGCAAATAGGTTGGAAAACAAGTAAGTAATAAACAAGAGAATCTTCATGACCGGGATGTTTAGGTTTTAGATTCCTCAAAAGGAGGCAATCGAATATCAAACGGGTTTGTCCATAAAAACCCTCAGTGGTCAGCTTGATAGTTTGAAGAAAACATCTTGCCTCTGAGCTATGAAAAAAGGCGACCCTCCTGATCTAAATCCGGAGCAGCCGCCCTATAAATCGCCCAACTGCTATGCAGCCTGGCTCGCTTTGCTATTTTCGGGAGTCCCGAAGTTTTTTGATCCCATAGATGCCTCCTGCCGCGAGTAGCACGCTCAGGCCTCCATCTATTGGAGTGGCTGGAGGCGCTCCCTGTGCCAGCACAGGCAAAGTCATGGTTAAAAATGCTGTTGAAAAGATTGTGATTTTTATGATTATGGTTTTCATGGTTTTTTCTTTTTGTCCCTTCCAGGGAAGGGATTCAGGGATGGGTAACCCACCCCCAACCCCTCCAAGGAGGGGAGTTTATTTTAAAATAATTTTCTTAGTCTCAATGCCATCTGACACGATGTACACACCATTGCTCAGGTGGCCCAAATCTATTTGCGTTGAACCCGCGACCAATGCTTTCATCACGCTCACTCCTGACAAATTGAATATTTGATACTGGGCTGGTTGCGACCCTGCTGTTTCGATATGGAGTGTCTTGTTGAAGGCATAGATATTGACCTTTTCATCCTCAAGTGCCAGCACTTTTGCGGCCGTCCTCAAAGCAAAGCGGTCCGTAATCTGACCAGCTGCTGAGTAGAAGCTATAGCTACCTGCTGCAAGCGATACAGTTTGTTCTGTTTCTTTATCATAGAGATAAAGATCAGCGCCGATGTTTTCCATCACGACTTCCAGCGTATATTGGCCAGCTTCAGCCACGTTGAATCCAACAGGGATTTCATCGATATCGCTATTCACCGTTTGGATAGCCAATGGTACATCAGCCTTCGTGGTGTAGATCAGATAGTCCGCTGCGTTATTAAAGACATGGGCGTCATATCCCTGAACCAGTTCCGTATTGGAAACAGACTCATTCCAGCCTACGATCGCTTGCCTGATCAGTCCTTCCGCATGGGTCAGGTTGATCCTAACAAGTGGAGTTGCGCTTTCAGCCTTGCGGAAGAAGTTGTCATCGGCATTGTTGCCAGATACTCGCATATCCTCAGTGAAAACAATGTCTCCGGCAGCCCCATCCAACTTAACGAAAAATCCCTGAGCTGAACCAATGTGTTCATTCCATCTTGCTTCATTATCAGTTCCGCTGATATCGGTCGCTGCTGTTTTGTTTGCTACGATGTAGTCATTATTGGACCCTCTACCTGTGTCAGAACCATTGTCATCCCAGATATAGATGGCATCCGTAGTGTTGGTATTGGCATCCAAAAAGACGTCAATAAAGATAGCCGCAGGATATGGGTTGCTCACGAGGTGCCAGCCTTCGTTGGCATCATCAGTATCTTCCGTATATGTACCAGAATAAGTAATAGTCCCTGTATTTGGCTTTCCAAAGAATAGCAATTCATCTTTGAATGCCTGGGTGTATCCTTTGCCCGGCACCAACTCCGCAGCTGAGGCATCTTTCCATCTGTTCAATCCCTCGTTGGCTCCATAGGCTACCGTTTCATCATACCAGTAAACAGAACTTCCCAACTCACTACCTACTGTGCTACTGTTTTGCTCTACCGGCGACCCCACAAAGCTGTATTTACCATCGTCATATCGTGTGATTCGTCTAAACTCGATATCATTTCCGGTAATGCTGTTTTCCCCATAAGTAATGAGGGAAGAGCCTGACGTGATTCTGATTGAGCCATTGTTCTCAATGTCTCCATTAACTTCAAGGGTACCATCCACATTTACCACGAGCAATTGATCAGCCGCAACTGCAAGGTTGTTGCACTCAAAAGCGCCGTTGCTAAAGTAGGTGTACATGCCACTGATCAGCACATCATCTGCTGCTGTTGGGCCTGTGCCATTGCTCCATTCTGTGCCTGTCCATTCGACATACGGAAGTGTATTATCAACAGTGAATATATAATCAGAAGTACCAAACAGATCATTGAAATCATTTCCTGCCAAATCCTCAAAAGGCGTAGAACTCCACTGAACGTACACTTGCACCTCTTCTTCCGTATCTATAATTCCTCCGGTTGGTTGAATGGTAACCACATTCCCATCGATTGTAACCTGAGTGGCATCTTCAGCTTCTATTTCATGGAAAGTATCATTATTCGATACTCTTCTAATGCGGATAAAGTCATTTGGATAATTTGTCTGCTGAATAGGCTCACTGAAGGTCAGGACTATTGGTTCATCATTGCCCACACTCACAGCACCATTAACCGGGCTGAAGTTGGTGATGGTTGGAGGCGTGATATCTGCCGTTGTAAAATCCCAGGTTTCATTGTCGGCAAATCCAGCATATAAATTTCCTTCCAGATCCTGAATGGCACTGGCAGGAATCTCAATGTAAAGCTCCGTGGATTCCGGCATATCCGATGGTAGAGAAATTGTCACGGTGCTTCCGCTAACATCTGTTACAGCAGGGTCATGCATTGCCATACTCATCAAAATTTCATCATTCGATTTTCTTTTCACGCGTGCATACCTTACCTGCCCTGTGCTCTCCACCTCCTCATCGAAGGTGATAACCAAATCAGCCGAAGGTGAGACATTGATCGCCTCATCAGCCGGACTAAAACTCAATGGAGAAGGGGCTGTCTCATCTCGCTCTTCCACCTCAATGGTGAAAGTACCACTTCCAATATATGACCCATCAGAGACCTCAATCGTGAGACTAAATGTTGGGCTTACGTCATAATCTATATCTCCAGCCACAACTATATCTCCATCAGTCTGGACAAAAAACTTCCCAAGGTTATTACCTGCTGTAATGGAATAGCTGAAGGTACCCATATTAGGATTTGTAGCTGAAACAGTACCCACCACAGTAAAATTCGGACTTCCTTCCAGAACCGTGAATGTCTCGTCAGTAACAACAGGCCCATCTCCAAAATCAACACCCAGGCCATGTTCGATGTTGCCATTGTTGGCCACTATGTCCCTGTCACCTATTTCGAAAGCCGCATCAAGGAAAGAGATATTGAGCGATTGCACATCATCATTATTTGAGTGACTGTTCGCATTTCCCGAAAAAGTCAGCGTGGCAGTAGAGCCATCTGCAGAAATCGAAAACAAAGGACTCAATCCGGACGGCAGATTGGTGATGATATATTCCACTCCACCGATAAATGTTCCACCCGCATTAGTAAATTGGTCGTCATATAGTTGCATGACAATTTCACCTGTTACACTTCCATCATTTGCAGGATTTTCCACAAATCCCCCTGCGTCCATATCTAGCTGGATTACGGCTTCACTTATTTGTCCCACAAAAAACATTCTAGTACCAAACTCATTCATGGCCATTCCCAAAGTCTGTGAGTCAATATTTCCTAAGTAAAAGCTCTCAGCAAGTGTATGACCTGATAAGACATCATAGGGAGTCGTCAGGCTGTATTTACTTACCGTTTTATTCTTGTAATTGATCAAAAACAGTGATGATCCATCTGCATCGAATTCCAGTCCATGTATCCTGTCAGTAGTGGACAGTATGCTTATTGAGCCTTCAAGGTTTACGGTTCCTGTTACATCAAATGCAGTGGTCAAACTATATTGCCTTAAAACACCGGCCAGCGCGATGATCAATGTGTTACCCGTTTCGTCAAATGTGAACCCCATAGGAAACCCTAGCCCAATGATAAGAGAACCCTCAGGACTCATGGTTGACACGTCATATGGTGTAGTCAGACTATACTGATAAAAACCTTGCGTACCCAGTCCTAGCATGTACATTTTAGTACCCGTGCTATTGAACATGATATCCCTTGGGTCTGTATCTTCATTGGAAACATCAAAAGAGACATTGTCATAGGTCACTCCCCAGGTTATGTTATAAGGTTGGGTCAGGCTGTACTGATGTATGGATTGCGAACTGGCACCTACGATGTACATCTTAGTTCCAGTAGCGTTGAACGTTACCCCCTGAGGCGTGTCTTCTTCGTTTGTGGAAACAAATGAACCTTTGCTCGTCAGGTTGTCAATTTGATAAGGATACCCATGAGTGAGAACCGGGCTATTATCATTGAAATCAATGCCAATATTGCTGGAAGCGCCATCAGCATCTATGACAACCTCGGCACTACCACCTTGAAAGGCAGCATTTGTGAAGGAAAATTGAATGTCACTTACATCATCGGTATTTTGATGCATTGAGCTCTCTCCAGTGAAGGTTAAAACAGCAGATAGGCCATCGCCAGCAACAGTCAAATGAGGAATGAGCCCATCAGGTACATTTGCTATGTTGTAGTCCGTAGTAATTGTCAGTTCTTGCCCAGAGCTGGCAAAGGTCTCTCCCTCAATCTCAACAGTTAGTGAGCCCTCTACTGCACCTAAGTTTTCAGTTGTTTCGGTAAAACCCGGACCGGAAAAAGACAGTGTAGGATTATCTTCAAAATCTATCCCAAAATCACTATCTGCCACGTTAGAATTCTCAACAGAAGCAGCATTTCCACTGTTGAAAGCCCCATCTACAAAGGTGAAAGTCAGCTGAGCAACATCGTTGATATCCTGATGGTTGGTAGCTATGCCGGTGAAAGTGAATGTGGCATATGTGCCATCAGCGGATATATTCAAATTCGGAATCAGACCTGATGGGTAGCTCGACAACTGGTATTGTGACTTGTGTTCAAAAGAGCCTCCCGCGTTGGTAAAAAGATCGCCAACGATTTCTATCCTGACGGCACCTTCTACCGAACCAAGGTTAGCATCAGTTTCAAAAAAGTCTGGTCCTGAATTGATTTGATATTGATTGATCTCCTCGTTTACACCACTTGGTCCCCAGCCGACCACATGAAAAAGCGAGCCATCAGGACTAATATTGATGTCGAGCGGGCCATCTTCTTCATTCGATATATCTAATGCCTCTGCTTCGTAGGTTACACCCGATGAAACATCGAAAGGAGTAGTAAGGTCAAACTGGAGGATCTTGTTGTCAACATTGTCCATAATGTACATTTTATTGCCATAAGGGTCAAACTCGAGAGCCCAAGAGCTGGAAATAGATGCTGGCAAATCATAATATTGATCGACTGTAACACCAGTGGTGATATCAAAAGGCGTGCTTAGCGAATATTGATTAACTCGCTCCCGCGACCGGCCAAGTATATACATCTTAGTGCCATCATTGTTAAAGTCAACATCACAGGCCTGAGAGATATTGAGCGTCTGCATGGTTCCCTCATGTGACGCAGTAGAGAGGTCAAAGGCTGTGGACAATGAGTACTGACTCACATCGTCATAGAATTGCCCGGTCACAAAGAGCTTCATTCCATCATTACTAAAGGTAATACCCCTAACATCTCTTACTTGAGAAAAGGTATTTAGATAAACCTCATCATAAGTCAGGCTGGCGGTAATATCAAAAGGAGCCCCTACTGTGTACTGTCTAACGGCATTGCTGATCCCTAGGTAAAACTTAGTGCCATCCGCACTAAAAGCCATGGCATATGGGTTTTCTGTAAAACCAACGGGGCTGCCATCAACAGTGGCTCCTGAGGAGGCCAAATCTACTAGCTGAACGTAGCTAATAGATTGTGAATATGTGTTGTGTACCAAAGTGAAGCAAACGACACTAGCCAGTGCCATAACTTTACTTGTTTTTCGAAGGTGTAGCAGGAGCGCAATCAGCTTCCCTGCATTTTTAAACCCCAATCGTGATCTGAAATAGTTTTGTTTCATAGCATAAATGTTTAAAGCGATTTATGCTCCGAAATTGGCCAATACATATAGTTATTAACCTATCCTTATGGGGTAGTTCTGCACCTACCCGGGTGGGTAGTTTTTATTAGGGCCCTGTAAACCAGAATGTTACGATTCTAAGATTTCGTAGGATTTATTGCAAACTGCAGTGCTTCTTTTCTATTAGAAACACCCAGCTTCTCATAGATATTCTTGAGATGGTACTTCACCGTGTTCACCGACACGAAGATTTGATCTGCTATTTCGCTGTTGCTCTTATCAGAAACAGCCAGCATCAAAATTTCAAATTCACGATCGGAAAGTGGGGTGATCAGGCGTTTGTTGAGCTGATCCGAATTTATCTCCAACCCATCAGAATTGCCCTCCAGGAGTGAGGTGATCTTCAGTTTTAGGTTTTCAACTTCCTCCGCATGCAGTTGGCGTTGGAGTCTGGATCTGGTGACCAAGATATAGCTGATAAACCCACCAATTGCAACAGCCACCAACAGGGCAATTATAAGTCCGTACTGTTCGCGTCGCTTCTGCATAAGACTAAGTTGACTCACCCTATTCTGAGCCGTGAGTAATTCTATTTGCTGCTGTTTCTTTTCCGTCTCATACCTGGTTTGCAGCTCACTTATCTGCATAGATTTTTCAGAATTGAAAATGGAGTCCTGAATGGCGTGATAGGTTTTTTGATACTCAAAAGCGTTTTTGAAATTGCCTTTAGTTGCCTCTATTTCGGCAAGTAACTTATAGATGTAAGGAAGGTCTTGAGAAATACCGTTTTCCTGCGCCACACCAAGGGCTTGATTGGCCATCTTTGACGCTTCAGAATAACTGCCCTGAGCCAAAAAATTTTCAGCCATACTCTGCAAAGTGTGTTCCACGGCCGAAGCATAACCAATTTCCTGAAAGACCGCCAGTGCCTGCTGATAGTGATCAGAAGCCCTATTGTACTCTTCCATTGCGGTGAAGACCGTACCGATATTCAAAAGGGTGTTGCCGAAACCTTCCTTTTCGCCAATAGCCAAAAAAATACTTTTGGCTTCTTCATAAAGATGGAGCTCAGTATCATAGTCATTCTGATCATTGGCGATCAAACCGAGGTTATTCAAAGCGTGCCCCAGCCTGAGTGAGTCTCCGAACAGGCCGGCTATTTCTTTGTATTTGAAAAAGTATTTCTCCGCTTCTTCAAGGTCATCCTGATAATATAGATCTATACCCAGGTTGTTATAAGCATCCAGCAGAGCGATCGTGTCGCGGTAAGTTTCACCGTATTTGAGCGCTTTGAACGAATGGTCTATGGACTGATCATAGTTGGCCAGATAACTATTACATGCGGAAAGCACATTGTGCACACGCCCTTTGACCGAATCAGCATCATGCTCATTGGCCAGTGTGAGAGCCGCATTGGCCACCACCAAAGCACTGTCCGGTTGTGATTCGTAAATGGTTTTGGATCGCTCGATTAACCCATGAATGGAATCAAGAATCTTTTGATCCACCTGTGAAAAAGAAGAAATCGAGAGAAAAGTAAGGAGTACGCTAAGAGCTTTTGACAACATATTCGAGGGCTTCCTTTCTATTGCTTACCCCTAATTTATTGTAAATGTTTCTAAGGTGAAATTTGACTGTATGATCAGAAACAAAAAGCTTGTCTCCAATTTCCTTGTTGGTGAGTCCTTGTAAGCTGAGTTTGAGCGCATCATACTCGCGTTCAGTAAGTGGGTTTACCAGCTTTTCATTGAGTTCGCTCAGGTTATCCTGAAGTTCATAGGACTGTGGACCATTCAAAATTTCAATGAATCGTTTTTGCAGAGCCTCGTATTGCGACTCTTGAGCCAACTTTTCGGCCTTCGCTTTTTTAGCTCGCTGAAAGTAGAGTGCCAAAATCAACAAGATGATCAACAGTGAACCGGCCACAGCAAAAAGCATCTGATTTCTAAACTTATCAGCTTTTAACTCTGCTAATTGATTCTCGACTTCAAGTCGTTGTATCTCCGCTTCCCGCTGAGCGGCCTCAAACTGCGCCTCCAACTCGTACACCCTGTTGAGGGTTTGTTGAGATTTGATGGAATCATTCAAATCCATAATTTCATCTTGCAGCCGGATGGCCTCTTCGAAGCTTCCTTCCTCAATAGCTATGTTTTTCATTAAATCATTCGAGGCTATAAGCTTAACCAAATCCGCCATCCCCAACGCCTGAGACTGGGCATTAAGTGCATTTCCTCGAGCCTGCTCATAGCGACCTTCAAGTAATTCCAAACGCCCCCACTCAACGTATAACTGAGGGTCTGTATAACCTACTTTTTCCAGCACTTTTTGTGATTCCATCAAATAGGCCTTTGCCTCATGTGTTTGCTTCAGGGTAAGGTGGCCATTGGCAATGTTTAGCAAACACACCCCGAGGGCAATGGAATCGCGTCCTTCTTTGGTTATTATTTGCACTGTTTTCTTTAAGCTCTCCACGCCTTCTTCGGTTTTATCCAGCTTCATCTGGTACAACCCTATTTTCATGTGGCTTCTAGGGCGAATAATCCCTGTTCTTTCAGACTCAGATTCAGACCTAAGCGCATACTCTAAAGCCAGAGCATAATCATCGAGCTGAGCATAAACTCCCGCAATGTTGCCAAGAAGGGAAACGATAAATTCTCCATGGTCAATTTTCCGGGCTATTTTCAGTGCATGTTGGTAGTGCCCCAGCGCGATATTGTAGAAGCTTTTTGCCCAATTGATATTTCCATTGGCTCGCAAAATCTGAATTTCCAAGACAGGATATTTATTCGCTTCTATTGCAGATTGTGCTTTGGATATATATATGTCTGCGCTATCAAACTGAGCCAATTGTCCATAGGCTGTGCCTCGATAATAATAGAAATAGGATCGCAGGGTGTCTTCGGCTACCTTCTCTATTTGCACACCCTTTAGTAAATCCAAAACCTTATGGGGGTTTCTGGTTCTCAAAATCTCCTCATAGAGCGATGCAGGTTTTTGATCACTCTGAGCAGACAAAAAGCCACAGGCAAAAAGCCCAAAAAGGGATAAAAACAGATGACGAGAGAACCGTTTCATGAGTAGCCGGCGGATTTTACTCAAGACCTAATATTTAGGGATACTAGGGTCTATTTCGTCAGACCAGGCCAGGATTCCGCCCTCCAGGTTATAAAGGTTGTCATAGCCTTGTTGCTCTACAAAATTCACGGCATTGGCACTTCTCTTTCCGCTACGGCAATGCACGATCACCTTTTTGTCTTTGGCAAACTTATCTACATGCAAAGGCACTGTAGCCAGCGGAATAAGCTCTCCACCAATGTTTGCAACTTCATATTCATTTGGCTCTCTTACGTCGATCAACTGGAAGTCCTCACCACTATCCATCATGGACTTAAGCTCTTTTACTGTTACTGATTTCATCTTTCGGATTTTTTCATTTCAAAAGTCCCGGCAAAAAAGTCACTATTTCGGGAAACAATACTAAAGATATCAAAAATAATATCTGAATGATGACAAATGGAACCACTCCTCGGTATAAATGCGACGTTTTCACTTGTGGCGGACATACGCCCTTCAAATAGAAAAGAGCAAATCCAAATGGAGGAGTTAGGAATGAAGTCTGCAGGTTGATGGCCAGCAAAATACCAATCCAAATCAGGTCAATGCCCATGGCGGCAAATACGGGCGCTACTACCGGCACTATGATGAATATGATCTCTATGAAGTCAATAAAGAAACCGGCTACAAAAACCACCACCATTACCACAAAAAGAAACTCATAAGGACTAAGCTGGGAGTTTTGAATCAAATCGAGGAACATCTTGTCTCCCTCCAACCCTCTAAAAACAAGTGAAAAAGCCGTGGCTCCTACCAGGATCATGAAAACCATAGCGGTGATTTTGGTGGTCTCCTGCGACACAGATCGCAAAATCTGCCAATTGAGTTTCCCATTGACCAGGGTTAAAATAATAGCCCCAAGTGCCCCTACGCCGGCAGCCTCAGTAGGACTCGCAATTCCCGCAAAGATGGATCCCAATACGGCTAGAATCAACAAAAAAGGGAATACGAAGGACTTGATCACGTCCGCAGAAAACCCTGCAGCTCTAAAATCGGCTCGTTCCTCAGCGGAGACAGTGGGCGCTTTGGATGGATTTAAATAAGCATATATGATCGTGAAAATCAGGTAGCAAACGACCAGACCCAGGCCCGGCACTATGGCTGCCATGAACAAGTCTCCCACCGACACATTGAGGACACTCCCAAGCAAAACCAGCACTACAGACGGTGGTATGATTTGACCCAATGTACCAGAAGAAGCTATCACTCCAGTGGCCAGCACAGGGCTATATCCTCTCTTGAGCATGGTGGGGAGGCTTATCAGACCCATTGTCACCACGGTGGCGCCAACGATACCAGTAGATGCCGCCAACATAGCGCCGACCAGAATCACCGAAAGGGCCAGACCGCCCCTGAACCGGCCAAATATCATAGACATGGTGACCAACAGCTTTTCGGCAATGCCGGACTTCTCCAGCATCATCCCCATAAACACAAAAAGGGGCACGGCCAGCAAAACAAAATTCTGCATGGTGCCATACACCCTGAGCGAAAGCAGATAGAAAAAATCCACGTCGAAAACCCATAAGCCAACCAACACGGAAAGACCACCTAAAGTGAAAGCTACCGGATAGCCGAAGAGGATCAGCAGGAAGATCGCAGCAAAGAGGATTAGAGGTAAATATTCAATCATCTGATTTTCCGGTGATTTGCAAAATGGAAGAAAGAGAAACCGATATGGCTTGAAGCGCCAAAAAGAAGAACCCAGCCGGGATCGCAGCTTTGATCACATAGCGAACCGGCAAGCCACCCGGATCACCACTTGTCTCCTGCACGGCAAACGAATTGATTACAAAAGGAATACTCTCCGAGATAACAGTGATGCTGAGCGGCAGCAATAAGAAAACAGACCCAATCAGGTTAACCCAGGCTTTTTGGTTTTTAGAGAAGTGGTTGTAAAAAACATCTACACGCACGTGTGAGTCCTGCTGCAAAGCCCACCCGGCAGACAGGAGAAAAATAAGTGCAAACAAGTGCCATTCCAGTTCGAAGGAGGCGGGTGAAGACCAGTTGAAAACATAGCGCAAAAAAACATCCAGAACAATCACCAGGACGAGCAGTAAGCTAAGCCAACTCACCCCCCGCCCCACATAAGCGTTGATGCGATCTATAATTCCTATAATCTGCTTCATTTTACAATTTCCAAAACTTCAACTTTCTCTCAACTTTCGAATTTAACTTAAACAAATTTTTCAAATGGCCCTTTACGAAATGATAGACCCCCTACTCAGAGCAAAGGCCTGTTGGTCACATCTTTTAACTATTTAGGATATTAAAAATTCTTCTTTTTTACAATCACGACACAGGCTGTCAGGTTTAGAAGCTTAATTTATTATTTTCGCACATGGTCAAAAAAAGGTTGGCGATATACTTCACTTTTATATCCCTATTAGCCGGAAACACAGCTTTTTCACAAAGTAATATCTCTACAGAACACCTCGATCTGGAAGGCGATGTGCTGGCCTGGTACGACAGCCAGATGGGTTTGCAGAATACTCCCCTGCAAATTGGCAACCTCAACAACGCCGAGCGCAAGGCACGAAGATCTCACCAATATCTGGAAACCCCCACATGGGTCAAAGGCAACCTCATTTACAGAGGACAAAAATTCGAAAATATTGACTTGCTCTATGACATATATGCTGATAAGCTGATAACTAAAAACACGGGCAACCTGCGCTACGCCGCTCAACCTGTAGAATTGTTAAAAAATCAGGTAAGCACATTCTCCATTTACGACAGGGTTTTTGAGTATATAGAAGAGCCTGTCGAGCTCTTTGTAAAAGGGTTTTTTGAAATAATGTACCGAGGCGAAAATATGGAGGTGCTGGTCAAGCGCCTAAAAATCGTGGAGATAGAATCTGACGGAGTAAATGCTTATTCAAGATATGACAAATACTTCCTGAGGATGGATGGTGAGATACACCCTCTCAGAAATAGGTTTTCAGTTTTGAAAAGGTTTCCTAACCACAAAAAGGAGGTCAGGGCTTATTTGAGAAATCAAGGTTTTCCTACGTTTAGACTGGGAAATGACCACCAAATAAAATCTTTGGTAGCATACTGTGACGCATTATCCTCATGAAGAGAATCGCAATTGCACTACTCACTCTCCCTCTGGCGATTGCGCTATTCGGCCAGTCAATGCCATCAGTCACTGCCGACTTTAGCCAGGCAAACCTGCAAGAAGTCATCCGCAACTTTGAAGCACAAACGGAGCACACATTCTACTATGAGCCATCATGGATGGATTCATTATACTTCTCAGGAAGCTTTGACAACAGACCGCTCAATGAAGCACTGACGGCCGTTTTCGAAAATTCAACTCTCGACTACTACATACAGGAGAAGAACGTATATCTCACCCGTGACGTCCGCATTTTGGCTGAGCCCACCATCTTGAAAGCACTGCATCGCGACGAAGAAGTAGAAGCTGTGGAATTTGAAAAAGGCCTGCTTTTCGCCAGAGAATACCTCGATCAGTCTAACGACGAGACAGACTATGAAAACTTTGTATTCGAAATTGGCAATAGGAAAAATTTAGTTGCCGGGGGCAAATCCACCATAGCCGGCTACATCAAGGAAAGAGGCACAGGCGAGCCGCTTTCAGGAGCTGTGGTCTATACCGGAGACCCGATCATAGCCACCTCCACAGACCCCAATGGCTTTTACTCATTGACCATCCCCAACGGCAAAAGCACGCTGATCGTGCAGTATGTAGGCATGAAGTCCACAAGAAGAAACGTGGTGCTGTTTTCCAATGGCCAGCTCAATATAGAAATGGAAGTAGATGTGATCGCACTTCAAGAAGTGACCGTAGAGTCAGAGCGGGATGTCAATATCCAAAACGTGCAGATGGGTGTGAGCCGGCTCAATGTGCAGGAGACCAAAAACGTACCGATCGTTCTCGGCGAAAAAGATATCATGAAGATCGCTACCACTTTTGCGGGGGTGCAGTCCATTGGCGAAGGAGCATCTGGGTTCAACGTGCGCGGTGGTAAGTCAGATCAAAATCTCGTCATTTTAAATGACGCCACGGTTTACAATGCCTCGCACTTTTTCGGCTTTTTCTCCGTATTCAACTCAGACGCCATTCACGATATGGAAATCTACAAAAGTTCCATCCCAGCCCGGTTTGGTGGGCGCCTGTCTTCGGTGTTTGATATCGAAAGCAAGGAATCGAACAGAGATGAGTTTACAGGCTATGGCGGCATATCGCCAATCACCTCAAAACTGACTGTTGAAATTCCGCTATTCGATAAAAAAGCCGGACTGATGCTCGCCGGAAGATCTACCTACTCCAACTGGATACTAAAGCGAGTAGGCAATGCGGATTTTCGTCAAAACCGGGTCTCTTTTTCTGACTTCATCATGCGATATGACCATGACCTGAGCGACAAAGACAAGCTGATAGTAAGCGGCTATTACAGCAAAGATGACTTTAGACTTAGTTCAGATACGCTATTTTCATTTTCCGATTTCACATTTGTCAATGCCAATGCCAGCGCCCGGTGGATCAGAGAAATCAACACCAACATGACCAGTTCGGTCAGTGGCATCTATTCTTATTACAATTATGAGTTGAACTACGATGAGTCTAAGCCTAATGCTTTCGTGCAGGATTTTGGGATAAACGAAGCTACCCTGAAAGGGGACCTCAACTACTATATCGACAATACGCACTCACTGGCCGCCGGGATAGAACTGAAGCACATTGCCATAAACCCTGGATCCAAAAAGCCATTTGGGAAGGCATCTGTGGTGAGTCCCTTCGCCATAGAAGAGGAGCGTGGCTTGCAGTCTTCGGTATATGTGTCTGATGAATATAACCTGTCGGAAGATATCACCTTGTACGGCGGCCTGCGGTATTCCATGTTTTCCACCTTTGGCAAGCAAACCGTATATAGCTATGATCAGGGTGCCCCAAAAAACAATGACACGCGCCAGGACTCTGTGGTATATGGAGCAGGGGAGCACATCAAAACATACCACGGACCAGAGCTGAGACTCTCCGCCCGATACAAGCTGGACAACTCCTCCTCACTAAAAGCGGGCTACAACCGTACCCGACAATACGTGCATACCCTCAGCAACAGTGCCTCGCTCTCTCCTACTGACACCTGGAGGCTTTCCAACCAGCACCTGCTGCCGCAAATCGCAGATCAGTATTCTTTGGGGTATTACCGAAACTTCCTGGGAAACAAATTTGAAACTTCCGTAGAGGTGTATTACAAAGACCTGCAGAACCTCCTCGACTTCAAAGTCGGGTCACAATTTTTACTCAACCCCAATATAGAAACAGTGGCACTTCAGGGGCCGGGCAAATCCTACGGGGTAGAAGTGTCCGTGAAAAAATCCGGAAAACTAAACGGGTGGGTCAACTATGCCTACGCACGAACATTCATCCGTCTTGACGGCAATTCTCCAGAGGAAATAGTCAACGAAGGACGGTTTTTTCCATCAAACTACGACATCCCTCATACAATCAATCTGGTGGCCAATTACAAACTGACACACCGCATCAGCCTCTCTTACAACTTCACTTTCAACTCAGGCAGGCCGGTAACTTATCCTGTAGGGTCGTATGATTTCAAAGGCATACAAACCGTGCACTATACCGACAGAAATGCTTATCGCATTCCACACTACATGAGAATGGACTTTGGCGTAAACCTGGAAGCCGGACACAAACTGGACAAGCTGGCTTACTCCTACTGGTCTTTCTCGGTTTACAACATGCTAGGTCGTGACAACCCATTTTCCGTTTTCTTCGATATCCGAGATGGAGAGGTGCAGGGTTATCAGTTGATCGTTTTCGGAAACCCCATCCCAACCTTAAGCTATAATTTTAAATTCTGATGAACCTGTCTCTGAAAATATTCATCTGCGTACTCGCACTAGCGGCAGTCGGCTGTACAAAACCATTCGACACGGAATCATTTGATTTTGACAAAGTGATCGTCGTGGATGGACAAATCACCGATGAAGACAAATTTCATGAGATATTGCTCTCCTATACCTATCCCATAGGAGAAGATCAGGAATCTCCTCTGACGGGAGCCACCGTCTGGGTAGAAAATGGTGCCGGCCAGCGCATCGACTATGAGGAACTTGAGCCAGGAAAATACTTATCTACTATATCATTTGCCGGTCAGGCAGGCCAGGCCTATCGCTTGTTTTTCACTACCCCTGCCGGCGGTGAGTATGCCTCTACTTCTTCCGAACTCATACCTTCTCCACCCATAGATAGCATTTATGCGGAATATGCTGTCCTCTCTACTGACGAATCGACTTATGCTCTGGACGGAGCGCAGTTTTTTATTGATTCGCATGACGAAACACAAGGAGCCAAATACTTCAGGTATGAATGGGTAGAAGATTACAAAATAAGTGTGCCTTTCCCTTCCTTCTATGAGTACTTTTTTGATTTAGAAACGCAATGGGATTCTACCGCCGCGAGATTGCCAGATGAATTTGTGCATGTATGCTATCAGAGCGGCACTTCGGCATCCATCATCATCGGCACGAGCGTAGGCACATCCGAAAACAGAGTAGTTGAGCAGCCTGTAAACTTTGTAAGCACAGAAACGGACAGACTGAGAACACGATATGCGCTTCAGGTCATGCAGTATGCTGTCAACGAAAGCGCGTATGGGTTTTACCGCAAGCTCAAAGAAAGCAACGAATCAACGGGATCGCTTTTTGATAAACAGCAGGGTACAATCACAGGAAACATCTTGTCACTAGACAATCCCACAGAAACCATTTTGGGATTTTTCGAGGTAGCCGGAGTATCATCCAAGCGACGTTTCTTCAACCCTACGGATATAGACGTGCGTATTGCACCTCAATTCCGCTACAGGTGTCCATCATCCTCCATTGTGGATTCGAGCAGAGACAGCTTGCTTTATTACCTGGCATCTTCTCCTTCTTTGAGAATAGTGACTGCCTATACGCCAACAGCCTCGGACGAATTTCGATATCAAATAGCATCACAAACCTGCTCTGACTGCTCCTGGTATGCCACTACTACACCACCAGAATATTGGGAAAACTGATGACAGCACGAGCACACAGACATATCACACTCTGCCTTTGGTTTATGATCAGTGGGTTTTTCGCTAAGGCGCAAAACATTAGGGAGCAAGTATATCTGCACCTAAACAGCCAGGACCTGATCACCGGCGAAACGCTCTATTACTCGGCGTATTGCCACAGTGACCTCACGGGCAAACCGTCTAAGCTGAGCACCATTCTATACGTGGAACTGATAGGTGAAAAAGGCGTGGTACACCAGGACAAAATCAAGCTTACGGATGGACATGGCCAAGGTGAGCTTTTCCTTTCGTCACTCATTGCCACTGGCAGGTATCAGCTGCTCGCATATACGCGCTGGATGAAAAATTTCGGTGATTTGAATCAAACAGCGGTCACCATAGTCAATCCGTATGAGGAGTATCCAAAAATGGAAACAAGTGGTGAGGCCACTGTTTCATTTTATCTCAATGAAGGAAAAATAGTCAGAGGGGTAGAAAACACCGTTGCTTTTCGGATGAGCTCAGCAGACCTGAAGGGAAAAATAGTAAATGACGCAGGAGAAACAATCCTCGAGTTTGTGACCGACAATATGGGCTTTGGCATATTCCAGTTCAAGCCAGAACCTGACAACACCTATCAGGTAATTTTGGAAGATAGAAACGCCAACCTCAAATTTGTGCCCCTGCCACAGATTTTGCCCTCCGGCGCTGTGATCAACCTGAGCCAAACGCGCTCCAACCTTGATGTGACCATAGACACCTGGCCTCAAGGAAATGAACCCATGACCTTGTCTATCAAAAAAGGAAATACGGTTTTGGTGGAAAGACAGGTTGGGGCAGGTACCTCCAATATCATTTCTAAAGATATACTGGCAGAAGGGTCACTTACTTTAGCAGCGCAGGATCAGTCTGGTCAGATAGTCGCCAGCAGGTCATTTTTCAACGGAAACCTTGAGGTAAACCACAGCAATAAAACACCTACATTTCAAACAAGAGAAAGTGCAACCATCCGTCCCGTGCTGGAACCGGGCATTTATTCTGTTTCTGTGAGAAAAACAATGACAACAAAACCGGCGATATACGCACATTCCACATTTTTCCCACTCAAAAAACAACTGGCCAAAACGGTGATAGATACGGACACCTACTTATCTGTGAGTGAAAATCCAAAAACTGAAATCGTATTGACCTCCTCCGAAATAAAGCCAACCACAAGTAGCGACAGCTTAGCCCTGCTGCCAGAGGTGCGAGACGAGTTGATCACCGGAACGCTGAAGCCAACGGGTAACCTTCCGGTAAACAACGTACTGGTGACCCTGGCCTTTCCTCAGAATCCTTATCAGCTACGCAGTGCCGAGACCAACGCCCGGGGTGAGTTCACCCTACCTTTCAACAGTCCAAAACAAGACGCTGTGGCTTTTATTGCTCCTTTTGATTTTGAAGGAAACTTTACCGTGGAGGTGGATGATCCTTTCCTTTCTTCATACCCTCAATTCGACTATGACCTCTCACCATTGGACAGCAGTCAGGTATTGGAAATAGTGGACCGCAGCATCAGAAACCAGATACAAAACGCCTACTATCAGCCCCTGCCGGATGAAGAAGGTTTTGACCACTGGTATTCTCAGTTCAACTTTGATTATGTATATATCCTGGACGAATACACGCGGTTCAAAACCCTTCGCGAGACCTTCACAGAGTATATCATAAGCACCAGCATGAGAACCAATCGTGATCCGGTTTTTAAAGCCTATATAGCTTCCAACGACCCCCGGGAGTACAGAAACTCCACACTGGTGCTACTGGACGGTGTGCCCGTGTCAGGCGCTAAAATGATCGACTACAGTCCTTACAAAGTTGAATCGGTGAGCATTACAAACAATCGGTATTTCAATGGTCCGTTGATTGCAGATGGTGTGGTTAGCTTCGTTACCAAAGAAGGCATGCTCAACAACTTTGAGCTTGATGAGCAGTGCATACAGTTAGAAATCATGGGTGTAAGCAAAAAGATGGGCTTTAGAACCCCGGACTATTCTGATGATGCTACATCAACAGTGCCTGACTTGCGTGATCAGCTACTCTGGCAGCCTGAGTTCCATGCGGACTCTAGCCTGCCCACGGCCATTTCGTTTTTTACTTCGGACGTTACAGGCGAGTTTGAAATGGTGATTGAGGGTTTTACCAATGAAGGAAAACCCGTTTCTATAGTCAGAAACTTTGTGGTGGAAAAAAGGGATAAAATTTAATCCTCCCAACAGCGCTACTTAGCCAATCTCAAATTCAAATTCCTGTTCTCGCCATATTCACAATCGCAATCGTCAGTACTCGTGGAGAGTTCCTTGCCGTTTATTGCGATAATCTCTTTGATACCGTCCTGATAGTAGGCATTTCCAGAGTAGTAATAGCCCGCTTCCAGATTGTAGATTTTACTTTTTTGTGAAACAAAGTCATGAATGACCGTATCCTGTTTTTCCATCCGGCCTCTAAAAATGACCACCTCTACTTCTGGGTTTTCGGCATTGATGGTCAACTTCACATTGAGATCACCGAAAAAAGGCCCATCCGGACAAGAATGAAAAAAGCCGTCGCAATCCTCATCGCACGAGACGAGCGCCGCGAACGAAGCAATCAAAACCGCTAGCAATTTCTTTTTCATTCCATTTTTCCAATTACCCCAACGACAGAAAAAAACAACCTATGCTCCAGCACATTGGACTTGGTGTCCAGATATTCATACCCCAGCTTCAAAAAAGTAGTTCGCTGAAAGAAGCTCATAAAAAATCCGGCTCTGGGCACCACGTTGAAACCCTTTTGAGGTTTCCTGAAAGTACCCCCGTAATTGCCCCAGGTATAGTTGCCGTTGAGGTTGACAAATACGCCCCGATTGCGATCGTTGAGCCGGTGCAGGTACTCTACACCCAAGCCTGTAAAAAATCGCCTCTCTGCATACTGATGATAAAAATTAGCGTATTGATTCTCCTGAATCTTTTTGCGGTATGGCCTGAAATCAAAAGAACCATAGCCAATCAGATTGCGCTCCGGGGTGCTTACACCTATAGCAAAACCCAGCATATAGTCCTCAGTACTGGCACTTTGCCGAATGGCGAAAGTGGGGCGCCAGGAGCCCTCATACTGGATGCGCTGCGCAAAACCCGCGGAGGCCACCAATAAAGCAAAGAGGAATATGATTGGTTTTAATTTCATCAAATCAAAAACGGAGGCAGGCATGTACAAGCCCCATTTACATTCTTTTCAGACTAAAGTTAAACAAAACGCATCGCTTTAATACACATGTGTTTACACGGGCAAATCAAGCTACACAGCTTAACTTTGCAGCGACATGAAAAAGGACATCCGTCAAAACACACTTCCGCAGCTAACCGAATATTTTCTATCCGTAGGTGAAAAAGCTTTTCGCGCACGCCAGGTATATGAATGGCTATGGGTAAAATCTGCCAGGAGTTTTGATGACATGACCAATCTCTCCAAGGCGCTGAGAGAAAAGTTACAGGCTGAATTTGAGATCCGCCCCATAAGCATAGACAACTCTCAGCATTCCAACGACGGCACTATCAAGTCGGCCTTTCGGCTTTTCGACCAGGAGCTGGTAGAAGGTGTGCTGATTCCGGCAGATGATCGCATGACGGCATGCGTATCATCGCAGGTGGGGTGTTCGCTCACGTGTAAGTTTTGCGCTACGGGCTATATGGATCGCAAACGAAACCTGGATCCCGGAGAGATCTATGATCAGGTGGTGGAGATAGACCGCCAGGCCAAAGCGAGCTTTGATCAGCCATTGTCCAACATCGTGTATATGGGTATGGGCGAGCCGCTACTCAATTATAAAAATGTGTTGGATAGCATCGACAGGATCACCGCTCCTGATGGACTCAACATGTCGCCCAAGCGGATTACGGTTTCTACAGCGGGTATTGCCAAGATGATTAAAAAACTGGCCGATGACGAAGTGAAGTTCAATCTGGCCCTTTCGCTGCATGCTGCAGACGATAAGAAGCGCGACCAGATCATGCCAATCAACGAGAGCAATACGCTGGAGGCGCTGAAGGAGGCGCTACAGTACTTTTATCAGAAGACACGAAACAGGATCACGTTTGAGTATATCCTGTTTTACAACTTCAACGATTCGCTGGAAGATGCCGAGAAGCTGTGGCAGTTTACCAAGCAGATCCCTTCGCGCGTCAACATCATCGAGTATAACCCGATAGCGGAGGCGGATTTTCAAAACACGGAGGAAGATCGGCTGGATCGCTTCGCTAATTTTCTACAGGAAAACGGGGTAAATGTACACGTACGCAGAAGCCGTGGCAAAGACATAGATGCCGCCTGCGGCCAGCTGGCCAACAAGAGTAAGAGTGCTTAAGTCAAATAAATATAAGGCCGATACCGCGCACAGTGAGTTACTTAATTGTTACCTGTCACCTGAGCCAGTTGCAGAGATCAGGGCGTTTGGCGAACTTTGGACATGATCAAACGAATTTATATCGACACCTCAGTATTTGGAGGATATTTCGACATTGAGTTTGACGAACCAACTGAGAAATTCTTTGAAGTCTTAGCTGCTCAGAATATAACTGTTTTGGTATCTGATATCCTCGAACTTGAAATTTATAATGCCCCTGACCGTATTGTTGAACTTTTTGAATCGCTGGCGAACACTGAAAGGGTCGAACTGACTGATGAAGCCAAACAACTGGCTGAACTTTACATTTCAGAAAAAGTTGTTGGACGAACAAGCATGGCTGATTGTCAACATATTGCTCTGGCAACAATAAATAAGGCTGACGTATTGGCCAGTTGGAACTTTAAGCACATTGTGAACCTTGAAAGAATTAGAGGATATAATTCCATTAACTTTAGGGAAGGATATCAGATGACTGAAATCCGAACACCGAACGAAATATTTAGAGATGAAGACAGCAACTAGAACACAAACCATGGTCGAACGAATGAGGGAAATTCGTGATCAGGTAAGCCACGACATCATGAACATGTCATTAGCGGAAGAACGTGCATATTTAGCCGAACAACTCAAAAAATTGAAAGCAAAACGTAAAAAGGCAAACAGGTAACATGTGCTAGCATGAATGCGCCAACTGCCACTTTACAAACTACTATGCAAACATCACCATGAATCAGCCGCTGGGAAAGGTTAGAGCTTTCTACTTGGCGCATCTAGCAGGATTTTTCATCTTTCTTAACGCAGTGCTCCCGATAGCTATCGGGACTTGATACTTTGTGAGCACCCCCTTGCCGGGCGCGGCAAATTCATTAATTTTAACGGAACTTGCCAAGCTCGGGGCGCACTCCTGCTACCTGTACGTTATCAGCCAGACGTGCTATATGAAAATTCAATCTTTACCATCCAATCTCAAAGGTGTTTACGGCCAATGGAAACTTCTTCAACAAGTGCACAACGTGGTTGTTGAACAGAAATGGCTTGAATGCATAGGATTAGCTAAAGAACTTTCAAACGGGCAGGAGAACGATATCCATGGTGAGTACTATCAAGGGATTTGCCATACTCAACTCAAATTCTATGAAGAGGCTATTACGAACTTCGAAAAAGCTCTTCTCAACATTCAGAAGAACAAAATCCACTGGGCTGTGACTGAATACGAAGAAGAAGCCAGACTAAGGCTTGCACATGTTTATAGACTTCAGCGGAAATACGAAAAAGCGACTGAACTCCTGGATCAACTTATAGCAACTCATCTCAAATATGTGAACGCTTATCAGTCAAAGGCTGGAATTCAGATAGACCAGGACGATTTTAATGGAGCTTTGAGAACAGCGAACATGGGTTTAAGCCAACTCCCTAATCATCAGGAACTACTTGAACTTCGGAACTCCATGGTTTACGAACTAACTGCAAAATCGTAGCATCATAAGTCCGCTGATAACAAACCTTTAGATTAGATTCACCTCATTGAATTACTTCAATCAAGCCCTCAGAGTTCTCTTCGAGTAACTCTGAGTAGCTAAAACCAGCTGCAAGTTCTTGTTACTTCCTACTATCTCTCAGTTTTTTCAGACCGTAAGCCCCGCCTGCGGCTAGTAGCAAACTCAGCCCTCCGTCTATAGGTGTGGCCGGTGGTGCGCCTTGTGCCATTGCTGGCAGGGCGATCATCAGTACTGGTAAGATTGCAAGTGTTTTTATGATTGTGTTTTTCATGGTTGTGTTTTTTTTATCGTCATGCTGGGCTTGTCGAAGCATCCGACAATGCCACCCTTCGACAGGCTCAGGCTGACATGTTTATTTTAAAACAATTTTCTTGCTCTCAATACCATCTGTCACGAGGTAAACGCCATTCGAGAGGTGATTGAGGTCAATCACTGTCGGACCGGTGATCACCGCCATGAGCACCTCATGGCCCGACAGATCAAAGAGTCTATATGCTGCTGGCTGAGACCTGTTTGTTTCGATAGTGAGGATTTTATTATATGCGTAGATATTAGTGGTAATCTGGGAGAGATCAAGCGTCTTTGACTTTCGCACAAGCACGAATCTATCTCTAATCTGGCCAGCCTCAGTATAGAAACTATAGCTGCCCAGGCTGATGTCAACATGCTCATCGGTTTGGTTATCGTACAGATATAAATCGGCAGATAAATTCTCCTTCACAAAATCCAGAGAATAATACCCCGCTTCCGCCACATTGAAGCCAACAGGTATTTCCAGTCGCTGGCTTGTGATGGTTTGGATCGTGAGGTATTCGTTCGCTTTCTCCGTGTATATCGCATAGTCAGCATTGAGGTTGAAAGCTGGCGCATCATATCCACTCACGAGTTCCTCATCAGAGACCGTTTCATTCCAACCTACAATGGCCTGTTTTGTCAAGCCATCCGTACTGATCAGATTGAGTCTAAGGATAGAGATTTCTGCGGCTCTGAAGTAGTTATCGTCTGAATTGTTGTTATGTACCCGCATTCCCTCTGTGAAGGTGACGTTTCCTTCAGCCCCATCGAGCTGCACGAAAAATCCCTGAGCGGAACCAATGTGACCGTTCCAGCGTGATTGATTATCTGGTCCGCTAATGTCTGTGACTGCTGTTTTGTTGGCCACAATATAATCATCATTGGTGCCCCTTCCGGTTTGTGAGTCATTGTCATCCCAGATATAGATTGCTCCAGTGGTATTGGTATTGGCATCAAGGAAATTGTCGATATCAATAGCCGCCGCATAAGGGTTGCTTACCAGGTGCCAGCCGTCGTTTTGATAACTGCCCGAATAAGTGATGGTTCCTGTATTTGGCACACCTGCAAACTCGATCAATTGCTGATTGGCCTGTGTGTATCCCTGACCAGGCATCAACTGATCAGCCTCTGAAGCCGACACCCATCGTGACAGATCTTCAACTACGTCGGATTGTGATTCATCATATGTATATACGTGAGCGCCCAAATTGCTTGTCGTCATGGTCGCACTTTGCATCACGGGGGTACCAACAAAACTGTACTTACCATTTGCGTAGCGCGTGTTGCGCCGGATGGTGATGTCATTGCCCAAAACCGAACTTGCGGCATAAGTTATGAGAGACGCACCTGACTCTATGAGCATAGTACCCTTATTGTCCAGATCACCCATCACCTCAAGGGTGTTCTCCGGAGCAACAGCAAGAGTCACATTTGGAGAAACGGTGAGATTGTTCACCTCGAAAGACATTTCTCCTGCGAAGGTAAAGTCAGCATCCAGTCGTGCATTGTCATCAGATGAAGGCGGAAATCCATTGTTCCATGACCCTGTCCATATCCAGAGCTCTTCCACGTTGAGTGTCTGCTGCACCGGAGACGCCTCCAGATAATTATCATCGCCATACTGATAGGCTGTGATGGTAGTAGAACCCGAGCCTGTTATGGTAATGATATTTTCATCGACATAGGCTATGAAGCCCTCATCTACGTCATAGGTAATCGGCAGCCCGACAGAAGAAAACTCGGGTAAAGCAAAAGCCGGATCACCCTGGATTTTGGTCTCGATAGGGTCAAATACAATCTCCTGTGTTGCTTTGAATACTTCAAAATATTGATACTCCTCATTTGCCTGATAATAGCTGTCATCTCCCGCCTGACTGGCGTAAATAGTGGCATTACCAGCTCCAACTATGCTCACTGTAGAACCACTGATTTGAATGACACCTTCGTCGTAAGTATTAAACACCACAGGGTTAGGTGATCCTCCTCCCGTAGCGCTCAGCTCAAACGTGCCACCACCAAAGGTTTTATCAGAAATGGGCTCAAAAATTAAAAGCTGCTCTGCTTTATCCACATAGACTGACTGGCTTTCTTCATAAGCCGCATTGTAATTGTTATCACCGGCCTGATTGGCATAGATGGTCGCATCTCCGGCTCCTACGATTGTCACTGTAGTTCCTGAAACTGTGACAACACTTTCATTGGAACTGGTAAACACTACCGGACTGGTTGAAGCACCGCCCGTTGCACTTATCTCAAAGGGCTCATCTCCATAAGTTTTGGAATCGAAATAATCAAAGATGATATATTGATCCGCTTTGTAAATACTCATATACGCACTTTGTTGCTCAGCAGGGTTATAGTTGCCATTGCCGTCCTGATCGGCATAGATCGTCACATCTCCCGCCCCTTCGATCGTGGCTGTCGATCCCGAAATGCTGATCACATTATCGTCAGAGCTAGTGAAAACCACCGGATTACCAGAATCTCCTCCATAAGCAGAAAGCTCGAACGTAGCAGTTTCACCGTAGGTATAGCTTCCCGGAGTATCGAAAGATAGATATTGATCCGCTTTGGATATTGTAATGGTCTGACTGACTTCAGGAGCTGCATTGTAATTGCCATTGCCTGCCTGGTTGGCATATATAGTTGCCTCTCCTGCTCCTATTATGTTGGCATAACTGCCTGAAATTGAAATGACGTTTTCGTCCGAGCTGGTGAATTCAACTTCGTTTCCTGAATCACCGCCATCTGCATACAGGGAAATGCTGTAAGTTTCACCGTAGGTGTAGTTGCCAGGTGAGTCAAAAAAGATTTCCTGACCTGCTTTGCCCACTGTGATTACCAGGGTGGCAGTTGCTGAAAGGTCACCATCCGAAACTGTGACCTCTACATTGTTGGTAGTACCATAATGCTCTGGCTGAGGTGTCCAACTGAGGTAGTCCGATTCATCGACATACATCCCCTTGTCCATAGAAGCCTGATCAACGCTGAAGAGCAGGGTCTGCTCAGGAAGATCAGTATCTGTTGCGGTAATCTGATAATAAACAGAGCCCTCTGGGGCCACATCCTGAGCTGTCACAGAGCCAAGCTCAGGAGCAGTGTTTACTTCATTGACTGTAATATTGAAAGTCTCCGTAGAGTAGCTTGCAAAACCAGTTAAAAAGTCAAAATAATCTGATGCTATTACTGTAACCTCATAGCTGCCATCCTGGTCTTCTCCTGGAGTCCAGCTAAACTCACCTGAAGCATTGATACTCATACCCAAACCTGTCGACTCCTCTTGCAGGAAAAACTCAATCTGGCCATCCGGCACAAAATCATCCGTTGCAGCGACTGTAAATTGAAGCTGCTGTTCTTCATTTACTTCTTTGTCAACTATTTCGTCTATGGCAGGAGGAAGGTTTTCTTCAAGCATTATTGTAAAGTCACCTTTACCCTCATCCGGGCTCCATACACGTACCAGGTATTCCGTATTTGGAGCCAGAACTATATACAGAGGTTCGGAGAAATCGGTGGCACAAGATGGGGTTGACCCGTCTCCAAAAGGGTTATCAGTTTCATGTATCGTTTCGCAAGCTGTATAAATCGCTCCTTCTATGGTTGCGGCCTCATCATGCTGCACTTTGAAAATCACCTGACCGGATTCACCCGAATTGAAAGAATACCAAACATCTCTCACATTGGGCGCTATGGTACAAGGGATAGACGCTGAAGCTAGCGCTGAAAACTCAGTTGAGCCTTCGGTGGGTACTCCCAACCCTGGTTCGAAGACAGTCAAGGTTTCTGGGTTGGCACAATCGTCATTATCCGGATTATCAGTGAAATCAACTCCCAGTTCGCTACTTGCAGGTCCGGTTGCGTTAATTACCTGAGGTGCTCCTGTATTTGTAAATGCTGAATTATCAAAATCAAAAGTAATATCTGCGACATCATGGGCATTCTGATGGTTTTCTGCTTTACCCTCCAGGGTTAATTCTAATCCGTAAAATGAATGTGTGTAACTATGAATGCCAGAGGTGGCGTCCGCACCAACGGCCACAAATTTTCCTTCACCTGAGGCGATGCTAGTCCAACCTTGAGTCCCAAGATCATCTTCGGCGCTCCAATCGATTCCATCTAAAGATGTCATAATGGTGCTATTACCAGAGTAGGAGACTGCTACAAAGCGACCGTTGGCATAAATCACACCTGTCCAACTATTTGACTCTGCGGCCGTCCTCATTGTCCAATTGAGCCCATCAGGAGAGGTCATCACTCCTCCATCACCGGAAACTGCCACAAATAATCCATCACCGTAAACCACAGACTTCCAGGTTTGCGCGGAAGCAGCGGATCGACTAGCCCAGCTAATTCCATCATCTGACGTCATTACCTGATTAGAGCCATCTTGAGCCACCGCAACAAAAAGGCCTCCCCCATAGGCTAAAGATCTCCATGGATTGTTTTCAGCAGCTGTCCTTAATGTCCAATCCACGCCATCAGGAGAGGTCATTACGCGATTTGTTCCGCTAAAAGCAACCGCCACAAATTGTCCGTTGGCGTAGATTACATCATTCCAGTGATTTGCTTCAGGAGTGGTTTGAGCGGTCCATGACACTCCATCAGGAGAGGTCATTACTTGCTCGCCACTACTTGCATTGGCTACAGCAACGAAAACGCCATCCCCATAGGTCACCCCACTCCAAAAGCCGTTGAAAGGTTTTGTCTGTAAGGTCCATGTTTCACCATCATTTGAGGTCATTACATCCCCCGAATATGCAACCGCCACAAATGTCCCTGCCCCATATGTGACGTCTTGCCATGATCCTGCGATGTTGTTTGCCGTCATCCATTCGCCTCCCGGATTTAGCTGATCAAGAATAGAAATCCTGGGAGTGACTCCATTTGGAAGATTGCCAACAATTACCTGACTTTCTGCATCCAGCGTACCGTCTGAATCTATATCTTGAAAAGTATCACCTTCCAATGCAATTAGCAGGGATCCGTCCAAACTTCCATCATTTGAAACCAACTCCGTAAATCCATTCCCAGAGTACGTTAAGAAGGGGTTGTTATTGAAATCAATTCCCAGTTCGCTACTTGCAGGTCCGGTTGCGTTTGGCACATCGGCAACCATAGAATTTGTGAAAGCTGCATCGGTAAACTCAAAGGTGATGTCAGCCACATCATCCGTACCCTGATGCGATGATGCATTCCCGGTAAGGGACAAAACAGCCTCCGTGCTACTATTGAGAGTCATTACAGGAGTAAGGCCCGCGGGAATATTACCAATGGTAACTTCCGAACCCACATCTAGCAAATTGTCAGTATCGTCATCCTGAAAAATATCGTCAAATATTGTGATGATTATAGAGCCTGTTAAAGCCCCGTCATTCTCAATGGCCTCCTGAAACCCCGCTCCCGAATAGCTAATCTCAGGATCAGGAACAGGATTAATCGTAATGGTGTATGTTTCAGTATCAGTAAGTCCCCCACCATTTTCTGCATCGTCCACCGTTATGGTAAGTGTCGCTGTACCATTATAATCCGGCGTGGGAGTAAAAGCAACGGATGTTAGATTCGTGAGTACATTGCTGAGAGGAGCTGTATAAGTTATAGTCTCATCATTAGACCCATCACCATTTATAAAGATCAAACCACCATTCGCTCCCGTAGAAAGCACTCCATTGGTGACTGACAGAGTTACACGCATAGACGCTGACCCAATATCTGTGTCTTCTACTGTTATTGCTGGCATATAAGCATTCACCGCATCTTCGTCTATTGTGGGATCATCACCCATCGTGATTACAGGTGCATCATTGACTGGATTGACTGTGACATTCAACACCTCCGTGTCGGTCAGTCCACCACCACTCAGGTTGTCATCTATGGTGATTGTGATCGTGGCACTGCCATAATAGTCCGGTGTAGGCGTGAAGGCTATGGCATCATTGAGTGCATTAGCATTGATATCAGCGACGGACCCTGTAAAAGTGAAAGTTTCATTTTGGAAGCCATTTCCATCTATGTAGGTCAAACCTGATTGATTGCCGATAGTCAGATACCCGTTAGTACACGTCCAGGTCATCCGCACATCAGCGTTATCAGCATCAGTTATGGAAATACCAGATAAAATTTGATTTTGTGAGTCTTCATCGATCACCAAAGGGTCACCCAAAGTGATAACCGGCGCACTGTTATTCGTGGTAGAACCTGATAAATTAATTATGTAGGGATCAGAACATGAAGCTGTGTTGGTTAGAGCCAGGGAAGCGTTTTTTGTTCCTTCAGAGGTAGGGTCAAAACTCACGGTAAAAGTGGTAGAAGCACCTGAAGCCAACGACGAAGCTGTAGAGCTGAGATCCAACACGAATTGATCGGCATCATTTCCGGTCAGCACCGTGATGGGGTCATCCTCAAAGGTAATTGTATAAGAGCCGTTGTTCGTAAGTGTGAAAATGATTGCTCCGGAAGAAGTGTTGACATCTATTGATCCAAAATCATGGGTATCACCCGACAATATTCGTTCACCCGACACCTCTATCTCCATAGGGAAGGGAGCCCAGGCCGTATATGCATCACTAAAATCCAGGAGAGAAAGGGTTTCCGTGGCTTGAATGGTATTTGATGCTGTTGCGCTTCCGGGGGTATCATTTAATGGCCAATAGGCAATGAGACCCAAATCGTCACCGGAAAGTATTCTATCCATATCAGACTCAATTTCTGTCTGTGTTTTGACAATATTCCAAACACTTACTTCTGCCATAGCGCCACCCTGAAAATCGTATAGGTAGTTGACAACACCAAGACCGAGACCAAACGGGTTGGCAGTATTGAGGACCAGATTGGTGCTAGTAGAAACTGTGGAAATTAATTGAGCATCAATATAAACGGCCAGTGTTGTAGAGCTGCCGTCATTCTCCCATGTAGCAGCAATGTGATGCCAGGAATTTGCCGCTAGGGTATCGGTGGAAGTATTGGAAGCATATGCCGCAACACTTCCGGTATCTTCACCACCCCCATACCTGAAATGAATACCAACACCGCTGTGAAAAGAAATGTAGAATGAATTGGCATGAGCGTGCCCTATTCCATTTGAAAACAGTGCATCGTCATACGGGTCGCTCCAGTTATCTTTTCTTACCCAGGCTTCAAAACTCCCTTCAGCATAGTCAAACCCCGAAATAGCCGTTGTGCCTGTATTTTCACTGACATCAAACTCCAGGATGTTTCGACTACAATCCCCACTTGCAACAGGTGGCTGGGCATACGCCGAGAAGCAAATAAGAAACTGTAAAAACAATAAAAAGGTGAGTGAACCAAAATATCGGAAATGTCGGGTGCCGGACCCAATCCCTGTGGCGGCTGAGATTTTAAACTGCATGATAAAGGCGTTTTAAAGTTATGATCACTCGCGTAGCGCGTAATGATGTGTACCTTAAATCTGCTCAGTCTCCGGATGTGAAATGGCCAATGATTCATGAACTGCCGAAATCAGTTCATGAAATACTCAAACCAGGTAATCAAATTTTTCAGGCAGTTTGCGTCTGTTGTGTAAATGTCAACAGAAAGCTAATACTCGTGCCAGAATCCGACGAAGTGATATTCATCTCTCCCCCATGTTTTCTGACAAACTCCTGACACAAGACCAGACCCAGACCTGTTCCTTTTTCGTTGAGCGTACCGCGTGTGCTGCTCACTGGCTGATCCGTGAGGATCTTATCAATGGTCTCCTGCGGCATACCCTGTCCCGAATCAGAAACGGTGATGACGGCTGCATTTTCTTTTTGCTCTACGCTCAGGCTGACACTGCCGCCAGGAGGAGAAAACTTGATGGCATTGCTCAGGAGGTTTCTGATCACGGTGCTGATCATGTTGTAGTCTGCCTCCACGGCAACACCTTCTTCTTGCTCAACTTTCAGGTCGATTTCTTTTGCTTTCACTGCCTCCTCAAATATGATTCTGATCTCCTCAATAAGAGAACCCAGACCAACTACAGTGGGTTGATAGTTGAGCCCATCGGTTTGCGAAAGCGCCCACTTGAGCAGGTTATCCAAAAGATGGTTGACGGAAGAAGCCGATTGATCCACCTGCTCGATTAGCTGGTTGATTCTGGCTTCATCTCCCTTTTTATTGTAGTAAGCCAGCATGCGGCCAATGCCCTGCATGGAGGTGACAGGTCCCCGTAGATCATGGGCGATCAACGCAAAGAACTTGTCCTTTGTCTTATTGGATGCGATCAGGGCATCCTGAGATTTGTTGAGCGCTTTGTTTATTTTGGTGATGGTCTCGTTTCTGGCCTCTATCTCCTTCCTTCGTTTTTTGGCCTGGATCAGAAAAACAAAGATAAATACCGCCACTACCAGCAGCAGGGCCACCACTACTACGAGAACAATATTCTCGCTTCGCCTTTGAGCGATCTCTAAATCGGCAATCTTCTTAACCTCTTCCAGGTGTTCAATCTTGGCCTCTTTTTGTTCGGTCTCATATTTCTCTCTGAGCTCAGCAAACTGAGCATTGCGCCGGGCGTTCAACAGGCTATCGTTCAGATGCTGATACTTTCTTGATATGGCATAAGCCGTTGGGAAATCGCCCAAATAAGCGAAAACCTGCTGGCCTTCAAAGAGCAAATCCAGCATCTTGAATTTGGCGTTGATAGTAAGGGCAATTTTCATGGCTTTTTGGTAATTATCAATAGCCTGTTGGCGATTTCCCAATTTTGCATAGCAGGTCGCCAGTACATTGTGCGAATCGATCATGGCAATATTGTCATTGGTCGTCTCTTCTATCTTCAGCCCTGCCTTTTGATACTCAATGGCTTTTTCAATATCGCCTGATTCTACAAAAAGGTAGGCCAGGTTACCCAGAGCGTAAGCTTCCACCGTTTTCAAATTCAAATCCCGGGCTATGTCGAGTGCCTTTTCATAAAAATACCTCGCTGAATCCTCCTGCAAATCCTCCGATAAAGCATTCCCAATGTTCAGATTCCCAACAGCTACTCTTTCCAGATCGTTATTGGCTTTTGCTTCACTTATATATCGCCTATAATACGCGGCAGAGTTGGGATAATCTCCGGTAATGAGATGCAACGTGCCCAGGCTGTTCAGTAGATTCAGCATTAGTTCTTCGTCTTTCACCCTTTTGGCAAAGTCCAGGGCTTTGAGGCAGTATTCCAGGGCTTTTTGGTTTTCTCCCAGCTCAGATATCACATTGGCTAGCAGCGAATATGATCGGGCCATGTAAAGCGTATCTTTTCGCTCAGTGGTGTATTGTATCATGACCTCAGCGGCAGCCACGGTTTGAGTTAGTGCCGTGTTGGTGAACTCTTTGAGACGATTAATCACCGATTCGGAAACCGAGTCGGCACCATACTTTTTTTCTAAAATCAATAAAGCTGTGTAAAGATCCGGTTCCATGTGCTCCAGAAAGATTGACAGAGAATCGTGCTTTTCAGAGTGAACAAGGTGCCAAAGCAATTCTGCTCCCTTATCACCAGACTCAAGGCGCTGCGAGAATAGGCTTGATGTCGTAGTTAAGGCCAGAAAAACCATGTAAACAGTCAATGATTTGATCATGCCGGCGACCTTTCGGTTTGTGCTAAAGTAATTTAAACCTGTTGATCAGGTTGCTTTTATAGGAGCCACCCAGTGGTAGTGATTGGTCTTCTACCTCTACCACCATGTCAATATCATCAATTCCATCCACTTTGTGAATATTGACTATATGTGAGCGGTGTATTCTGACGAAAACCGTGGGGTCAAGTTTTTGCTCCAGGTCATTCATGGATGTGCGCACCTGAAACTCACGCGTGGAAGTGATGATCTCACAATACCGATCCTGCCCCACCTGTATCCACAAGATATCTTCAAAACGTACCTTTACCAATTTGCCACCTGCCTTGATAAAGAAGCTGTCCTTCAGGATCAAATCCTCGTCCCAGCTCGTGGGGCTTTCTGGTTTTGTGGTTTGGCCGGCCTTGCTAAACTTGAAGAGCGCCAGCTCAATGGCAGCCTGCAGAGAGGGTTTTTCTACGGGCTTCACGATGTAGGCATACGGGTCAGTCTGCAGGGCACGGTTGATGGTCTCCTTGTCCTCAAAAGAGGTAGCAAAGATGGTGGGCGTGGGTTTTATCTCCTTCACCCTGGCGGCTATCTGCACGCCATCTCCAGCATCGGATAGTTCTATATCGAGGATGATCAGGTCAGGTTTGGTAGCTCGGAAAAGCCTTAAAAACTCCTCCTCCGAAGGAGTTATGGCCAAAACCTCATAGCCCATCTCGTCCAGCACCATTTCCATTTTGGAGGCATGCATGGGGTTGTCTTCTGCTACGAGTATTCTGATGGCGGTCATAATATCTGGAAAAATAGAAAGTTAACCTGAATAATTCGGGAAATAAATATCAAGAAACAGCAATAGCGAAATTGATTGGATTCAGCGCCTCCCAAATCAACCGAATTTGAGCTATAGGGTCGTTCAGGATCAGTGAAATCGCTTTGGCGATTCTCGTTTACACGCCAGATCGTTGTTAAACGAGAACTATGACTACATTTGAAAGACGGATAACGCGCACAGTGCGCGTTACATTATTGTTAGACATTATAATTGAATGAGGACAGTACTACTATTAATCTTCAGTTTTCAACAACTCTTGGTTATGTCACAGAACAACTTTGGAGGTGGGTGGACTGATGGATCGGTTGGATACAGTACTGAATTTCTCTCAGACGGTATCATCCAATTCTATGGAGGAAATTTGCATGAAGGGGGCTATCGTTTTTACGGGCGAACAATAAGTGAAAATCAATTTGAAATCTTGGGTGCTTATGTTGATTGTCCTAACACATTTCCATGTGAACCATCATACGGCGAACTTCATGAAAAGCTTGAATATCGAAAAATAGATGGAAACGAACTTTTGATATTAAAAGACGAACAATCAGATTTAAAAAACATCCTCATAAAGTCAAAAGTTGGACTTAGAGACCTAGTTAATACAAATAAGATAAACCATCAACTTGCCGGAAAGTACCGAAATAGGCAAACTGGTCAAATTGTTACATTTAGTGCGAATTACCCAAATGTCGAAGGTCTGACAGAAGGAAAAAGCTACACCTTCGAAACAGATTATGATTTTCCAATGGATGCAATTAAGCTAACCGAGACATCATTATTTTTTGAAAAAACGAACTCCGGGCTGAGTTTATTCAAAGCGATGATAAACGAATATGATGAGTTGGAACAAGGTGAACTGATTTATGAACTCGATCTTCTTGAGCGAATTTCATTTGTTAAGTCTGAACTGCCAGGAGATTTTGCCTTTGCATCCTTGACACCCTTAATTGATGACATTTTATTTCATTATTCATTAGCTGAACTTCGACTTATGAGAAATGAAATCTTTGCTCGCTACGGTCATAAATTTAAAAGTCAAGACCTCAACGAACATTTTTATAGCAAACTTTGGTATAGACCAACTGACACTGATGCCACGAACGAACTAACTGAACTTGAACGGATTAACGTTCAACAAATCAGAAATGTCGAAGCTAGAATCATCCAATTACAAATGTCTAACAATCCTTTAGATTCACCTCATTGAATTTCAAGCCCTCAGAGTTCTCTTCGAGTAACTCTGAGTGGCTAAAACAAATTCACAGCATGACTCAAGCAACCTGAGCCGCATTTTCTAAGATCAGTGTTTTCAAAAAGGAGATATATTGGGTTGTGCAACAAGCGCAGCAGCTATCATCCATAAGCTAACTGAGCTATCTGAAAAGCTGATCGTGCTTGCTTTGAATTAATTGGCAATACTTTTCTACCAACTCTTTGGACAAGAAAGACTGATTAACAAAGTCCAACCATGAACTTTGAAGTTTTGAATACTTGTTTAGAATATTTTCCGCTGCTTTATTAGGTATTCCAGAGGTAGTCATAGCTCTCAAAAAATCAGATTTTCTCAGCCTCTTCTTTTTACCACATAATGTCAAAGCGAGCTCTTCATCGTCTCCTTCGACCACTAAGGCAGAGGAAACTAAATCATAGGCAGGAGCTAGTTCATAATTACCCTGATCATTCTGAAGCAATGAAAAATTTTTTAAATGCATGTCTGCGTTTCCCGTTAGGAAACTAAACAGGGTCAACTCATAAAACCTTACCAAATCAAGCCCTGGATTTATACTGCTCCGCTTTATCTCCTTAGCTATGAGCTCATGAGACGACTTGTATTTGTCTTCAGTCAGTCTTCCCAACAGTTGACACATGTCTTCCATATGCTTTTTTGCCCCTTCCTTTCTATCCATTCTTTCGGTTATATAGGCTAATTCCCCAGAATCTAGTCGAATCAAAGAATGCCTGGCAGTTCTAATTCGTGACAGTTCCGCAAGGTGCATTGTCAAATCTTCTATTTGAGGAAGTTCATCCCACATTGGCGACTGAGGCTTAAGTATAAATTGTCCCCATAAGCCAACTATTGTCAACTTTTCAGGCTCATTGTCGCGTTTATCAATATGTAGGGATAATTTCGGCTGAACACCTGTAACTGTTGCATTGCCCTTAATCATTTGTTCGGCAAGGTTCAGAAGGTCTTCTCCTGTGTAAGGCACTTTTGGAGGTTCTGAAACTCCGAATATTTTCTTGCTGCACTTAGGGTGAAAATCGCTTTCTGAGTCTTTATAGCAGTATAGACAAGTCATATTAATGGTTCAATTGATACAGCTCCTATGCAATCTTTGCATGCTACCAGAAGAACCCCCATTCTATCCTTCTCACTGACTTTCCAATTTTTTTCAACTATGTCTAATATCCAACCTTCTGGGATAAGGCCATCAAAAAATGGAAACAATATATTTGAATGATACGCCTCTTTTTTTAATGGCATAGTTAAACTTATTGACTCTCCCTCCTTTGCGAAATATTCATATTCGTATTGAAAATGATATCCTT
Source organism: Cyclobacteriaceae bacterium (assembly GCA_039944535.1). Classification (GTDB taxonomy): domain Bacteria; phylum Bacteroidota; class Bacteroidia; order Cytophagales; family Cyclobacteriaceae; genus JAMZMI01. The sequence goes on along the minus strand of JBDUYP010000001.1, from coordinate 235,294 downwards.
CCTCATCCTCAGTTAGTGTCCCGGCCCATTCATTTTGATAAAGAACTTTAGCTTTCCTCATCTCTGTTAACTACTATTGGTCCCAATTCATATCCAAACAGATTCAACACTTGATTGACTTTGTCCATTTTCAATGTTGGCTTTCCTTGCTCAAGTTCTCTGACAAACCTTAAGCCAACTCCAGCAGCAAATGACAGATCTTCCTGATTCATCCTTGCTTGCTTTCTTTTCCCTTTGATGAACTGTGCTAATGTTGTTTTCATCTTTCTTATACCCTTTCGGGTTGAAATTACTAAATTTTGCTTTACTATACCACAACGGGTATAAAAATTCTGATCCTCCCAGCACTATACCCTTTAGGGTATATATTTTAAAACAACCGCAATTTATACCCCTTCGGGTATATTTTGATAAAAGCCTCTACATAAATTACAGAGTCTAATATACCTTTAGATTCACCTCATTGAATGATTTCAAGTTCAAGCCCTCAGAGTTCTCTTCGAGTAACTCAGAGTAGCTAAGCAAACAACGCCATTGCATGACTCAGAGAAAACGGGTAGGTTTAGGGAAACAAATGGGTAACAGGCACTTGCATAGTCACTTGCCAACGCTTATAAACGGGTATCTATTTGATTTTCATTAAGTTGAATAAAAAACAAACCACAAAACTATAAATGAATAACGCGCACAGTGAGCGTTAGCCAATTGTTATGGGTAATCACCACCACTTCGAATGACAAATTATTTTAGAACAGCAGAGAATGAACCAAGACTTATTGACATTATTGGATTGTTCTATCTGATTATGGTGCTCCTCTATACAAGCAGTGATCTTAGGAACAACACCCCGACAGGGCTAACAATTGCTGGAATAATATTTCATGGTACAACCCTATTTATGTGGTTTGATCATTTGAAAAAGAAGTCAAGAATCAAACCCGCAATAGCAAGGCAGGTTCTGTACTTTATAACGCCTGCTGGACTTGTTATGGTTTATACCTTAACTCTTAGATACGAACTCCTAAACTACGAACTAACGGACACACTCAAAGCTGCATTGGCTCTGTACGGACTAACATTTATCCCAATGATAACATACCTTTTGGCGGTTGCATTTAATGGACGAAAACCTTCTAAACTTCCAGTCTTAACAATGAGACACAGGCTTGTTAATCTGACATTTGTTTTCTTGTTTGGAATCCTGCAACTCACACTGAAGGCACTCGAATAACTACCCATAACATTATGTATGAAGGCATGTGCTTGGTTGCTTTCTACAAACTGCATCAGGACTTGACCGTGAATCAGCCGCCGAGATAGTTTTGTGCAGTTTGGTGACTTCAGCATGCGGGATTTTTTCACTTCAGAACGCACTGCTTTCTACAAACTTTGGAAGCACCGGCAGACTTCACTATTTTGCAGGTATTAGCCATGTATGAGCACACGCCTCATACATGGGCGTAAGCATTAATATTTCCTATGAGCAAAATTCTCCAATCTCTCACCATTTTGAGTTTTCTAACTTTTATCGGCTGCTCAACTCCTCAACCGCCAGTTGAATCAAATCCTTTATGGCAGGAACTGGAACTTGAATTAAGGTTTGGACAACCAGTAGAAATTGACGGAAGGTTGAAGGCAATCGTAATTGACGTAACCAAGGATGAAGGAGGAATTTGGTATGGGTTGTGTTTTCAAAACGAGAACGGACTGTTTGGGCGACAAATCCCGAACGGCATGATATTCACAACCTGTGTTGACATGCTTGATGCAACTTATCTGAACGAATCTGCAATTGACTTGCTAGAGCTAAGTGAATCAAAAAGTGAACTTTTGAATCCAGTTCGGATTGGTTCGAACACCCCTGCAACAACTCTTGACGATTTGATAAGAAGCTATGAATTTGGGCTAACCAGAAGGGAACTTGAACAAACACCATGTGACGAAGATATTTTCGGACTTAACCCTGTAAGGGAACGCTACTTCCAAATCAGCGAATTGAACTAATGCTAACAAGCCTTCAGATTCACCTCATTGAATTATTTCAAGGTTGTAGCCTTCCCTAAAAATAGGACAGTTGAAAATTGAACAAAACAGTAACAGTTGTCCAGCTGACGAACAAGTGTATGAGCAACGGTTTAAAACACAACCTCGCCCACCCCGATACCAATCGGGATGGAGAGGCCGCCATATAAACCAGCTGCAAGTTCCTGTTACTTCCTACTATCTCTCAGTTTTTTCAGACCGTAAGCCCCGCCTGCGGCTAGTAGCAAACTCAGCCCTCCGTCTATAGGAGTAGCGGGTGGTGCACCTTGGGCCATTGCTGGCAGTGCGATCATCAGTACTGGTAAGATTGCGAGTGTTTTTATGATTATGGTTTTCATGATTCGGTTTTTTTACCCGCCCCTGAATCCCCTCCCGGGAGGGGACTACACGGAAGGGAATTATTTCAAAATGACTTTCTTTCTTTCGTTTGGTGAGGAGATGACATAAACTCCACTAGACAGGTGATCGAGGGAAATGGTCGCATTGCCATTGGCCTGAATCATCATCACGGATTCTCCCAGCAGATTGATCACTTCATAAGTTTGGGTAGCTGCTGATTTGAGGTACAAGGTTTTGCCTGCCACATACATCTGTTCCAGACCATCGCGGACATTCAGCACACTGCTGTTGGTCGTCAGCTGAAAACGCTCGGTAAACTTTCCTGCGGTTGAGTTGAACTGATATCCCTGACTTGCATCCACTATTGCCCCGGTGTGATTATCCTTTAGATAAAGTATTTGGTCCTGAGCTTCTTTTAGGTCAATTGCCAAGGTATAGCTCCCGGCCTCTTCTACGTGGTAGGCCAGAGGAATGGCCTCTATTTCGCTCGTTACCGTCTGGATGGCCAGCGGTGTTTCGGCTTTCAATGTGTAGATCGCATAGGGAGAAGAAGTGCTAAAAACCCGCGAGTCATAGCCTTTGGTGATTTGGTCATTGCTGACAGACTCATTCCAGGCGATCAAAGTCTGCTTGAATAAGCCATCAGCATGCATCAGATTGACTCTAATGCGAGCAGGTTCTTCAGCGGCAGCTCTGAAGAAGTTTTCATCCGCATTGTTGCCACTCACCCTCATATTTTCTTTGAAAAGGATGTTGCCGGAAGTACCATCGAGCTTCACAAAGAAGCCTTGCATGGCACCAATGTGCCCGTTCCACCTGATGTCATTGTCAGGCCCACTGTTGTCAGTAGCGCCAGACTTATTGGCCACTATATAGTCGCTGCTCGACCCTCTACCGGCTTCAGAATCATTGTCATCCCAGATGTACACATCTCCGGTGATGTATCCATTGCCGTCTATGAAGGCGTCAATATCAATCGCCGCAGGATACGGGTTGCTCACCAGGTGCCAGCCGTCATTTACATAACTTACCCCACGGGTCACGTTACCATCATTTGGTCTTCCTGTAAATGATATTTGCTGCTGATTGGCCTGGGTATAACCCATGCCCGGCACGAGCTGATCGTAGAACGCATCTACCCAGCGGGTTAGCGACTCAGGGTTTGGGTGAGCCGATTCGTCATATTTATACACATGAGACCCTAGATTTTCACCCGTAGTAATTCCATATTCCACAGGTGAGCCGATGAAACTATACTTGCCATCGGCATAGCGTGTGTTTCTTTTGAAAGTGATGTTACTGGAAATGGAGTTTCCATCAAAAGTGAGAAGCGATCCCCCGGACTCCACTGTCATAGACCCGAATTTGGTCAGGCTTCCATTCACAGTCAATGTTCCGTTTACAGTCAGAGACACTCCATAATCAATGGTCAGGTTAGCACATTCAAACCCTACTGCCTCGCTGTAGTCTCCATTGATTTCCACGTTATCCGATGCGGTAGGTCCTACAGTGTTGTCCCATGCGGTACCATCCCACACCACCGGCGGACAAAGCTGGCCACCATCGGTAATCGTCCAGCTATGGTTATTGATCAGATCAGTTCTTGCATCGCCTCCATCGCAATAGTTGAGACCTGAGGCTCCTAATAAAACTGAACCCGGCACGGAAGCATTTTCTGCCCAACCCGCCAAAGTCTCGTCATAATTGGAGGCGGATAGTGCAGTTCCATCCAGCATCCCGTACATATTGGTAATATTGCTGATGTCCCATGAGCCCAGGTCAGCATCAAAAGAAGAAGCACCTGAAAACATGTCCTGCAATCGCGTAACGTTGGATAAGTCAGGAGCATCAGTCGCCGCGTAAGTTAGGTTTGTGCAATATTGAAAACTGCCCCAAAACTCTTCCCAAACAATACTGCCCCATTGACTGATCTCAATCAGTTTTGACCTATCTGCTGATCTCAACAAGAAGTATGGATAGTCACCGGTGATTTTTACGGTGTACTCCCCTTCCGAAGCATAGGTATGTAAAGGAGCGTATGTGCCCGTGTATGTATCTCCGTCTCCCCAGTCCACGGTATAGCCACTTGAAGAATAGCTTGGTGTTAGTTGTAACTCATTCCATCCGGAACTGCCCGTATTGGTAATCTGATATTTCATGGTAAAAGCAGGAGCTTCATTCACCACCAGCACCTGAGTAGCGAGGTTAGATTCAAAATAAGACGAAGTTTCATCGGTTTGTGCTGAGATGGTCGTAGTTCCCGGCCCCTGTATCACAACCTTGTAGGTGTACTGTGGTGATTCCACGATAGTAGCCACATCGGTATCAGAACTAGTCACTGAAGTTGGTGGCAGGTTGGAAGAATTGTCAAACTCCAGAGCGATCTCTGCCACATCACCATAGGTAATCGCATCAAAAGGGTCGAAACTAAGCACCTGTGGGCATTTCATTGTTGCTCCGGTAATCGTCCAGTTATAATCATCCATTAAGGCCTCTCTGCCCACATGATCACAGTAGTTTAAGCCGTCAAGGCCTAATGACACATTACTCTTAAGGGAAGGCAATTGTGACCATGCCAAGAGCATAGCGTCTACATTTTCCTGAGAAATGGCCGTGTAACTAAGCATGCTGCCCATACTTGTGACATTCCCTACATCCCATCCACTGAGATCTCCTGAGAAAGGGTCTGCATAATAACTAAGAGACCTGAACATATTGCCCATTGTAGTAACATTGCTAACATTCCAATCAGAAACATCTCCATTAAAATTGGGACAATAAGCAAATGTCCAGCTCATATTCGTGATAGTGCCCACATTCCAGTGGTTAAAATTAGCACTGTTGAGCCCTGATGACTGAAACATGCCCTGCATACTAGTAACTCCTGAAAGATCCGGTGCATCTGTAGCCGTCACGGTCAGGTTGGTATATCCTCGGAACGCATTGGCCATTGTGGTCCACGCAATGTCACCCCACTGATCCACAGATAGAAGCTTATCCTCTGTACCATCCGGCACTGTAGGGCTGATTGTAGACACCATCCCAGAAAAACTCCCGGTGATCTCCACTTTGTATTCCACACCATTGGTCATTCCAGTGATTTCAGTACTATTTCGCTCATTTGTAAGTGTTTGTGAAGCCCCTGGACTTGACGCTGGGTAGTAAGTCACATTGTAATATCCTGAGCCCACATCAACAATGTCGATGGTGCCATCATCGGTCACCCAGGTGGTGATAAAAGCATCCTGAGCATAGGCCGCTCCACAGGATATAATCAACGATAAAATAATTGGTAGGAATTTCTTCATCTTGTCTGAATTGGTTTGATAATCAGCAGTGAAGATGATCCATTGACACACGAGATCACATCCCGTTTTAGTGAAGGGCAGTTTTTTTTTAGTGAAAGTAAAGAGTGACTTACAGCAAAGACAGGCTGTCCATAAAATCTTTGCGGTACGATTTACCTATCTGCACTTTGTGACTACCGATAAAAACGTATCCTTCTGAAATGGTATCGACTTTACTGAAATTGATCAAATAGGACCGGTGGATTCTTCTGAACCCAAAGGGCAGAAGTTTGTCTTCCACACTTTTGAGTGTATGGCTAATCATGAATTTATCCATTGTCGTATAGACATTGGAATAGTTGTCATAAGCCTCAACATAAATAATATCAGAAGACATGACCGATATAATCTCCTGACCATTTCGCAAGAAAAGCTTTTCAGGCTGGCGAGGTTCTGCTTGAGCAGGCGAGGTTCTCGAGAGTGCAATTTCCAGATTGACGATCAGGTCTTTTTCACTGAAAGGTTTTACTATGTATCCTGCCGGGTTGGTTTGTTTGGCACGATCCAGCGTGTTTTGATCATAATAGGACGTGAGGAAAACAAAGGGGATCGTCATCTGATGCGCCAGCTCAATGCCATCCATATCACCTTCAATGTTGACATCCAAAAGCGCGATAGCCGGAGCATGGGCAGTCACGGCCTGCAAGGCATCTTCAGCTTCATCGGCAATGGCCACCACCTCATATCCATTGCGCTCCAATGCATCTGCAATATCATCTGCGATGAGTGGCTCATCTTCTACAATCAACACCCTGGTTTTACTCATGACACTAATTTATATCGTGAGATGATCAAATCCACTCTCGTACCGGAATCATTGGTGATTTCAATTTCTGCCTTGAGTTTTCGGGCCAATGAGCGCATCATGCGCCAGCCAAATGAATTGGCCTTTTGCAGGGCATCCCCATCCATCCCTCTTCCATTGTCTTTTACAAACGCCCGAAGCTGATTATCCCGCTGTTCTATCTGAAACTGAATCTTTCCGCTTTGCCCCTCGCCAAAAGCATATTTGATGGCATTGGTAATCAGCTCATTCACGATCAGCCCCAAAGGAATCACGGTATCTATATCCAATTTCAGTCCACCGGTTTCCACGTTGTACTCAACCAACTCCTGGTTCACACCAAACGCAGAAAACAGCTCCACAAAAAGGCTATTGAAATAATCGTCAATATTCACTCCTCTGACATCATCAGTGGAGTAAAGCCGCTGATGAATCAGCGCCATGGATTTGACCCTGTGCTGGCCCTGACGCACTGCTTCGATGGCCGCCTCATCTTCAAGAGATCCGGCTTGTAGGTTGAGCAAACTGGAAATAACCTGAAGGTTGTTTTTCACACGGTGATGGATCTCTTTGAGCAATGTTTCGCGTTCTGCGAGAGCCTGCGAAATCTGGTCGTTTTTCTCTGAAAGAATATCAGAAGTTTTCTTTTTGGTATGATAAAGATAATAGAGCAGACCTGCTGCCAGGAGCAGTGCAGACAAGCCAAGGATCAGGATGTTTCGCTGGTTTTGCGATCGGGAAAGTGAGAGCGCAGCACTCTTCTTCTGCAGCTCCAGCTCGGCTATTTTTTGCTGGTTGGAAGCTGTTTCGTATTTGATATTTAGCTCCGTGACCACTTCGGCCTGCTCTTGCTTGTGCAGGCTATCGCTCAAAACGTGGAACGCTTTGAAAGCCTCCACCGCTTTCGCATACCTCCCAGATTGCTCTTCGAGCTCAGCCTCTCGGTTTTTAAGCTTAGTAAACACTTCCAGGTTTTCGGCCAAAGCCGCCGCGGTATAGGCACTGTCCAGATATTGGCGTGACAGAGCATAATCGGCCTGTTTGAAATAGTAATCCGCCAGATTTTGATAAAGGATACAAAGGCCATTTTGGTTGTTGATCTGCCGACCCAGTTTGGCGCATTTCTTACTGTAACGTACCACCTGCTGCTTATCTCCCATCTTGTCATAAACGATCGCCTTGTTGGAATACACACTAAACAATGAATGCAGATTGTTGGCCTCACTGAAGGCCAGCTCCAGCATATCATAAATAAGTAATGCCGAATCCAGGTTGTTTTCATTCTCGAAAGCAGCAGCCAGGTTGGACAGTGCGCCCAGATGCTTTTCAGGGTGCATTTTGTTGGCCCTTTTGTAAGTTGCTTTTGCTCCCTGCAGATCTCCGGATTTTTGTAGCACTATGCCTATGTTGTTGTAAGCATTTGCGGCTTTGAGTGGTAGGTTTTCCCGCTCATAATATTCCAGTGCCTCCAGGAGTTTTTCCTGTGCTTTGCCCAAACTACCCTGTGCAGAAAAAGCCAACCCCATGTTGCTGGTGGCATCTACATAAATCTCTTGCTTACCCAGATTCTGAGCCAGATCAGCCGATTTCTGATAAAAGCTGATGGCTGTGTCATATTGTGACAAAAGATGGTAATAAATCCCATAATACCTGTAAACCTGGGTAAGAATGGGGTCGTCATCCTCGTGCGCTACATCGTATGCTTTGTCTATAAAATAGCGAGCTGAATCAGGCTGATTGAATAAATATGACTCTGCCCGGATAAGCAAGTCTTGGGCAACCTTGTCTGGCTGTGCGAAAGAGCTGAGGAAAAGTAAAGCGGTCGTATAAAACGCCAGCCACTTGGTTTTGAACATGCTAATACTGCTGGTTAGGTAATCAGAGCTAAAAGTTAACACAATGCTTCAAAACAAGAACCGCATAAATAAAAAACCGGCACCCTGCAGAGGAGTGATGAGGCTGATTATCCAAAGGTGCTTTTCACATAACTAATTGGTGAGTTCCTGATTACACGCTATATTGATGCTAAACAGTCACACAGACTTATTTTGAAAGGCTGATAACGCACATGGTGCGCGTTGGCTAGTTGTTAGATCCACAATCTCTAGATGAATCAAAGAGTCCTAAACCTTCTACTTTTAAGCCTTGTCGCAATTGGTTGTGAACAACAGAAAACTTATTCCACTGATGAGATCATAGAAAGCCTTGAACTGAAGTTAAATTCAATTAACAATAACTATCCGAATGATGGTGTGCCAATAGCTGATAGTTTGCTTGAAATAGACTCTTCTAATCATATCGCCATTGTAACAAAAGCCTATTCCGCATTCAACAATCATGACACGAAGGAGTCTTTGAGATATTTTAAAAAAATTTGTGCTTGGGACAATTTCGAGCCGGTCACTCTTTTGTTATTGGGTTGGAGTTATGAAAGGGAGAATATGATGGATTCTGCAAAACATTATTATGAACTTGCTTACGAAGAAATCGATAGTTCCTGGCAGGCACCAATTGGCAGCCCCCAATTATTAACTGTAACACGAGGAAAAAATGAAGGTCTTTTGGCTCTCGAAAGAAATTCCCACTTGCCTGAAATATACTATTTACAGCTAGAGAATGACATAACAAATTACGAGAACGAAGGGCTGTCAGAATTCTTTCCGTTGTTCTTTGAAGACAATATCAGTGAAGAGTTTTACGTGAAAATTCCTGACTCATTGTTTGATAATGGCATAATCAACTCTATGGAAAAGGTTGAGCTAGTATTTGCTCGAATGGGTATAAACGTAGACGTAAGATCTACTGATTCAGCCAACAAAGGCTACAAGCTGGTAACCACCGAGAAATATTTACCTAAGCTTTTGAAAATTGATACATTAGGAATAAAAAGGCTCTAACAAACTGTATGAAGGCAAGTGCTTACGTGCTTTCTACAAACGGCATCTGGACTTGACCATGAGTCTGCCGCCGAGCAAGGTTTGTGGTTTTTGGATACTTCATCTTGCGGGATTTTTTGACTTTTGAAACGCAGTGCTTTTCACAAACTTTGGAAGCACCGGCAGACTTCACTATTTTGCAATCATTAACCAAGTGTGAGCACACGCCTCATACATGGGCGTTGTAAGGCATAGCTGCTAACAGCAAAATCTAACTCTTTATTGTATTACTGTATCCAAGTGAATACATTTGTCGTATGTATTCTATTGAGAAGACAGATGTATTTGATAGGTGGCTAAGAAAACTGAAAGATCATCGAGCAAAGGCCAAAATCCTTTTCAGAATCCAGAGAATTGAAGAAAAAGGGAATTTTGGAGATTGTGAACCTGTCGGTCAAGGAATTAGTGAACTAAGAATTCATTATGCTAAAGGATACCGAGTCTATTTGAAAGAATACAATGGCAGAGTTGTGATACTTCTCAACGGCGGAACCAAGTCGTCGCAACAGAAGGACATTGATAAAGCCAAAGATTTATGGCTGAACTATAAAGACGAAATTGAAGATGGCAACTAAAGAGATAACAAAATTCGACATTGCTGAATATCTGGAAGATGATGCAATGGTTGTAGAGTATTTGAACACCGTTCTTGAAGAAGGTGATGCTGAAGATATCAAAACAGCCCTTGGACATGTCGCTAAAGCTCGTGGAATGTCAAGAATAGCAGAAGAAACTGGACTAAGCAGGCCAAGTCTATATAAGGCATTATCACAAGGATCAAAACCGCAATTTGATACAATTCTTAAAGTACTCCGAGCTGTAGGTGGTAGTTTGAACGTTCCTACAGCCTAACTAAAACAACTCCTTACAAGAAGCGTGATGTCGCATGAGATCTCTGCAAATAGTCATATTATTACTTCTAGTTTCTTGTGCTACCAAACAACATAGCCCTATGGACAGATTTCAGAACGAAGCAACGGTATTGATTAACCTGGATGAGCTACCTGCCAGGAGAATTCCGGAAGAAATAGGCCAATTGACCAGTGTAAATGACTTGACTATCCAACCATCCCAGCCAACAGGAAACTGGACAGATTATCCGCCTTTATCGTGGTATGTGACAAGGGAACTTAAGGAGCCATTTCTAGAACTACCAGCATCTATTGGTCAACTCACATCTCTAAAATCTCTTCGGCTTTCAAACCTGGACATTCACGAACTTCCTGAATCTATTTCTCAACTTAAGAATCTTGAATTCCTGGACCTGTCGATGAACAAGCTCGAATTATCAAACGAATTACCCAAGCTCACTGAGCTTTCGAAGCTCAAACATCTGAGAATATCAGGGAACCACTTTCGCGAGGAAGAAATGAAGGAATTTCAGCGACAGAATCCTAATATCAAGGTAGAGTACAAAGACGAAACTCACCCCGATAAACGCTGATGTCGCATGGCCTTGCATGTCATCTGTAAAATTGAGTTTGGAGTTCGCTTTATTCAACCGATATAATAGTCCTTACCTTTTGCTCTCTCTCAATTTTTTCAGCCCATAAACTCCACCTGCCGCAAGAAGCAAACTGAGCCCACCATCTATAGGCGTAGCTGGTGGTGCGCCTTGTGCCATAGCCGGCAGGGCGATGATCAATACTGGTAAAATGGCTAGTGATTTAATGATTGTGTTTTTCATGGTAGTATTTTTTAGTCCCTTCTTGGGAAGGGATATAGGGATGGGTTAAACCCACCCCCAACCCCTCCAAGGAGGGGAGTTTATTTCAAAACAATTTTTTTGCTCTCAATGCCATCTGACACGATGTAAACGCCATTGGATATGTGACTGAGGTTTATAACCGCCGAGCCGGTGATCACCGCCATGAACACCCCATGGCCCGACAGATCATAAATCCTATAAATTTTTGATTGAGACCCCTCTTTCTCAATAAATAACATCTTGTTGGCCACATAGGTAGTCAGCTGCTCGCCCTCTATACTCAGCACCTCTGCGGCTGTCCTGATTGTAAACCGACCCGTGATCTGGCCCGCTTGTGTATAAAAGCTGTAAGCACCGCCACTTATATCGACGGTCTCATCCATTGCCTTGTCATACAGCTCCCAGGTCTGCGACAGGTGCTCCGAACCAAACTCCAGGTTGTAATTCCCTTCTTCGGCCACATTGAAGCCTATGGAAATCTGTGTGGCCTCACTGTTGACTGTTTGGATAGCAAGTGGTGAGTTGGCCTTACTCGTGTAGATTAGATACTCTGCATTTGCGTTGAATACTTTGGCGTCAAAACCTTCCGCTATATCGGTATTGCTCACTGCTTCATTCCAGCCTATGACAGCCTGCCGGATCAGTCCATCGGCATGGGTAAGGCTGAGTCGGAGCAATGGTGTCTCGCTTTCTGTATGACGAAAGAAGTTGTCATCTTCATTGCTGCCGGAGACACGCATGTCTTCAGTGAAAGTGATATCCCCCGCCGAACCATCCAGCTGCACAAAAAAACCTTGCGCAGCACCGATGTGCTCGTTCCATCTTGATTTGTTGTTTTCTCCGCTGATATCTGTAGCAGCTGTTTTGTTGGCCACTATGTAGTCGTTGCTTGATCCTCTTCCGGCATCTGATCCATTGTCATCCCATATATAAATGGCGTCTGTTGTATGGGTGTTGGCATCTAGAAAATCATCTATAAAAATCGCCGCTGCATAAGGATTACTCACCAAATGCCAGCCGTCATTTTCGTATGAACCAGAATAGGTGATGGTTCCTGCATTGGGTTTCCCTACAAACTCAATCAGTTTTTGATTGGCTTGGGTATAGCCTTTTCCGGGGGTCAGTTGATCGCTGGGTTGTGCCGCTTGCCATCTCGCCAGGTCATCGGCCACCGCCGACAGGGCTTCATCATAGGTATAAACATGACTACCCAGATCTGAAGCTACAGTATTTGGGCTTTGCTCTACCGGAGACCCTACGAAACTGTATTTACCGTCGGCATAACGTGTGTTGCGCTGAATGACAATATTATCAGCCACTGTGTTGTCTGCATAGGTAATGAGAGATGAGCCGGATTCAACAACGGTCGCTCCACCATTTACCAGATTACAATTGACTGTAAGCGTATTATTTCCATCCACGGTTAATGTCGCTTCTGATTGCACTTCCAGGTTGCCGGCTACAAAAGCGCCATTCAGCGCCAACGAATAATCTCCCTCTATTCGGACGTCTTCTCCATTCGGAATCGTGCCATCACTCCAGACTGCTCCATTCCACACATTGGCAACTGAGGTGTTTTTGTATAAAACTCTGGTATAGTCACTGCCAGCGGGAAAATAATCTCCGGTAAAAAAAAGATCATCGTCACTGTCGTTATCATAGTCAACCCAGAAAGCATTTCCATATTCTACCGCCGGAAGTTCAAAATCCGACTCAACAAAAACGCCTTCATCGTTTATGTAGAGCTTCGAATCTACTTCCTGAGCAAACCAGTCAGTGAAGCCTGCAATCACCAAATCCAAATCGCCATCATTGTCATAGTCTCCCCAGGCAGAGCTACTGTAGAGGACTGGCAGCAGGTCTGCTTCTATGTTTGTAAATGTCTGATCACCATTGTTTTTGTAGATACGAGCTGAAGGGGATACTCCTGTGGGCGTGAGGTCGCCTATAGCCGAACCCGTCAAAACGATATCCAGATCACCGTCATCGTCATAATCTCCCCAGACGGCAGAGCCTCTGCTTACACCAACAAGTCCAGCTTCAATATCCACGAAAGTGCCTTATCATTCCTATAAATAGCAGCTGAAGAAGGCCACTTCGACCCTGTTATCAACAAGTCGAGATCATCGTCATTGTCATAGTCTCCCCAGGCAAGCGAGCCTTCGGAAGCAAGCGGCAGTGACGCCCCAATATCGGTAAAAACCCCTTCGTGGTTATTGTAAATTTGTCCTCTTATTTTATTTAAATCATCTTCGACAATGACAGCCAAATCAGGATCACCGTCCTGGTCATAGTCACCCCAGATGGCTCTATGAGATAGTTTGAGCGGCAGGCCGACATCCGTTCGTGATGTGAAAACACCTGCTTCGTTTTCATAAAACTTCAAAAGAAAATTATTATCGGATAATGAGGTAGATCGAGACACGATCAGATCCAAATCTCCATCACCGTCATAATCGGCCCAATCGAGGTTGCCCCCATTAGTACCGTACACCCAGCCTATATCTACCGAACTAAAAACCCCATTGATATTGCGATAGAGCTCTATTGGATACCTATCAAAACTACTAATGACAAGGTCCGTGTATCCGTCATTGTCATAATCACCCCAAGCAAACTGCCCTCCGGACAATGCATTGGGAGAGAAATTACTAAGGGTATGACTGTTTTGATTATCGACTCCTAATTGTGCGACAGCAGAGAAGGAAAGAAACAAGCAAAACAGAAGGCCGATAGTATGGCCAAAACGCCTTGAGAGAGAGGAGAGAGAATAATAACAGATCATAATTTTATACTAGTTGAAGATCAAGACAGGTTGTTTACCTGCCGAACCAGTATCAAATGTGACTGAAAGCACTTTTAGATTTGTGCCAAAATATTCACAAATGTGCCATCCTGATATAAGTCATTGTAAATCAATGAATTAAAATCAGCGAAGAGATAAAATCAAAATGCTATAAGAATTGTTATTGTCAATCAAGTATGTCGAGTAGGTTAGTCCCGAACCGTTTCTCAAACTGCTTTTTGAAATAAGTGGTGTTTTTCATACCGATTAGTGCGGCAGCTTCTTTGACAGAGCTGACCTCCCTTTTTACAATCCTTTCTTTTATGTACTCAAAACGACAGTGCTTTTGATAGTCCAAAGGAGTCATGCCGGTTAGTTCTTTGATCATTCGGTACAAGTTTCGGGTACTTGTAAGGAGTTCATCTGCTAGTTCGGTTACAGGAGTTTGCCTGTCAATGTTTTGAATAAGGTAATCATGCAGTCGATCTAAAACCGAGCGGCGTATTTCAGACTCTGAATCTTCGGACTCAAAAATTCTTTGCCCTTTTGAACTTAAGAGATTTGCTATCCTGGCCTTCATCTCCTCCTTATCAAAAGGCTTACTCAGAAAGTCATTAACACCTTTATTGAGCACTTTGGTACGCTCATCATCACCCATTCTGGCAGACACGACCATGGTTGGCATTTGAGTAAAACGTGGATCATTGCGCATCGCGTCCAGGAGTCCAAACCCGTCCAGATATGGCATCATGAGGTCTGTAATCACCAAATCTACACGTCTTTTTTCCAAAGTACTCAGGGCTTCTTTCCCGTTTGATGCCTGAAGGATGTGGTATTCCTCTTGCAGGGTTTTGGCTATATATTCTCTCACCTCAGCATGATCATCCACGATTAGCACAATGGGATTGCCTGACCAGGCCTGGCGGCTTAGGAGTGCTGAATCCTGGTTTTTGTTCAAGCGTTCCAATTCCAACATCCGATCCGTTTTACCATGCAGGTATTCAAAAGTGCCTTCGTCCGAAATAGAAAGCGTTTTATCCAGATTGTAAGGAATAAAACCGCGAAACGTAGTTCCCTGACCTACCACACTCTTCACGGTGATCGTGCCACCGTGCAACTCTACAACTTCCCGCACAAATGACAAGCCAATGCCCAGCCCTTCTTGCTGACAGGCCTGGTTCTCGGCCTGATAGTATCTTTCAAAAATCCTTGGAAGCACATCGGCTTCTATACCTATTCCGGTATCGGACACTTCAAAGCCAAAACCATTGGTATCACTTGTGGTTTTCCAAAGAATATGGCCGCCTTTAGGGGTGAATTTAAAGGCATTGTTCAGTAGGTTGTAAGCCGCCCTTTGGATGTTTTCGACATCAAGGTGAGCGACCGCATCATCCGCAAGTTCACTTTCAAATGATAGTCGCACTCCTCTCATTTCGGCAAAGGACTCAAAGAGCTTGATGATAGTTTGAAAAAACCTTGAGACATGGATCTTTTGGTATTGAATATTGAGTTGGCCTTCCTCCAATGCGATCAATTGCTGAATATCATCGGCAAAAGACACCAGCTGCTCATTGTCCATTTTAAGTTTCAGCAAGGTATCCTCCGCTTGCTCCGAAAGGAAGCTTTTTTCATCGCTCTGCAACTGTTCCACTCGACTCTTGATAAGTGTGAGCGGCGTTCTCAAATCGTGAGAAACATTGGCAAAGAATTTGGATTTATAGCTCGCCATTTCTTCCAGTCTCCTGGCTTGATTTTGTATAAGTGCTTTGCGTCTGCTCTCAAGCCGGTAGTTTCTGTATATGAGGTATAGCACCACCAAAACAGAGAGCATTAGAACCGCCGCAAGCGAGATGTAAAGCCTTTGCCTCTCAATGAGGGACTCATTGATCTCCACTTCAGACCTAAGGAGCTCGTTTTCACTTTCTCGTTGGCTGGTCTCATATTTTATTTTAAGGTTTTCTACCGCCTTGTTTTTTTCGCTGTTTTGAAATTTTGCATACTGATCCTGATAGATTTTTTGAAATTTATATGCTTCTGCAAATTTGCCGACAGAGGCATACCACTCAGCCAGTAATTCCGCGCTCATCCTTATGGTCTCCGTTTGCGCGTCTTTCTGCGCTATCTCATAGGCAGTCAGCGCATTTTGCTCTGCTTCATCTACCTCTTGAAGTTTGAATTGGGAAGAGGCCATATTGAGCAGGATCTGAGATTCTTGTTCGCGCGAACCCAGCTTTCTCATTATATCCAACCCTCTTTCGTGATGAGATACAGATTTGGCATACTGACCTTGAGCATGAAACAATGCTCCCAGGTTATCCAAAATCACTGCCTTTCCATACGCTGATTGCCGGGCCTCCATTATCTCTAATGCTTTGTTATAAGCCAACTCTGAACTATCGTATTTCCCAAGGTTCTTAAGCACTATCCCTAAATTGTTGTAGTTAGAGCCCAGTTTCCACACCCTCGTTTCACCTAAAGCCAGATTTAGATCGATGGCTTTTCGGTAATTAATGACGGCACGCTCATAGTCTCCCCGTAGGTCGTAGACAATGCCTAAATTATTGTAACTATCAGCCAACCCATACTCAACCCCAACACGTTCCGCTTGTTCAATGGCATTGATTACATAATAATAGGCCTTTTCATAATCGCCGATTTTACGATAAAAATCATACAACGAATTGTAACCGATAAACAACTCTGTGCGATGAGGCCCGATGGTAAGCACATACCTCTCTGGGTTACCCTCCTTTTCAATTCGCTTTAACTCATCATCCAGTTTAGCCGCAATAGTTATACCTTTCTCATAGTCTCCTTTGATATTGTGACTCCACAGAAACCAGGTATAGATGAGATGAGTAAACTGAATGGAATCAGGCATCTCCTTTAGCGTTTCCTCTGCTAAAAGGCTATAATGAAGCATGCTATCAGAATCAAAACGCTCGCCGTAAATATGCGCGAGCCTCAAATATTGTCTAATGCGAGTGCTTGGGTTAACCTGATCAATATGACGTTTTATACTATCGGCTTCTTTTTTGGCCAGTTGTCCGAAAGAGTGGGTGCTGATACAAACAAGCACAAAAAGCAAAAGCCGTATCGCCCCTTTATACAGGAATTTAAGAAGATACGTCTTGACGAGAGATAAGACCATCTATAGCACGCTGGGTTAAGTGATAAGTAATCTTACTAAAGAATGCTGTGGAATACTAATTCCTTAGATTGAAATCAAATTCATTGTGCCTCCAATCAAAAAAGGCGATACCCTCTCGGGTATCGCCTGATAAACCAGCTACGAAGGTTTTAATTACTTTTTGTTCTCTCTCAATTTTTTTAGCCCGTAAACTCCGCCTGCAGCTAGCAGCAAACTGAGTCCACCATCTATTGGTGTAGCTGGTGGTGCACCTTGTGCCATGGCCGGCAGGGCGATCATCAATACTGGTAAAATGGCGAGTGATTTTATGATTGTGTTTTTCATGATTGTCTTTTTTAGTTCCTTCTTGGGAAGGGATAGAGATGGGTTAAACCCACCCCCAACCCCTCCAAGGAGGGGAGTTTATTTTAAAATAACTTTTTTACTCTCAATGCCATCTGACACGATGTAAACGCCATTGGACAGATCATTGAGGTCGACCTCACTGGAGCCGCTGGCCCGGATGTTCATGACTTCAACGCCCAGCAGGTTGAAAACCTGATAGTCTCTGACTAAGTCATCTTTTGTTTTGATATACAAGGTCTTTCCTGAGGCATAAACCTCCGCGAGGTTGCTATGTACACCTAGCACGGCAGACTTGACCACCAGTTCAAACCGGCTGGTCAATTGTCCTCCATTTGCCATGAATTGATACGGACCGTCTGCCGCGCTGATGTACCTTCCAGCTATAAGATCATGTATGAACACTTCCTCTCCGGAGTATTCTCTTGTGTCGATTTCCAGTGAATACAAGCCAGATTTTTCTATTTTCATCCCGAGCGCAACCTGCTCTCTTTCCGCAGAAGCTGCCTGTATGGAAAGCGGAAGATCTTCCTTCATAGAGTAGATTTGATACGAACCAGATCGGAATAGTTCTGCATCGTAACCTTTGATAAAATCAGTATCTGAAAACGCTGAACCCCAACCGATCATCGCTTGTCGGAAAAGCCCTTCTTCGTTGGTCAGATTTACGCGAATGCGAGAGACCTCATCCATATCCACTTGCCTAAAGAAATTGTCGTCTTCATTTTGCCCTGACACCCGCATCTCCTCGGTGAAGTTCACCAGGCCACTGAATCCATCGAGCTGCACGAAGAAGCCCTGCATAGAGCCGATGTGATCGTTGAAGCGCGCTTCACTATCCACTCCGTGAGAATCTGTTGCTCCCATTTTGGTAGCCACTATGTAGTCACTATTCAGTCCTCGACTCACGTCTGAGCCATTGTCGTCCCAGATATAAACAGAGCCCGTGATATCCTCATTTCCATCGATAAAATCGTCAATATGAATAGCCGCAGGATATGGATTACTCACCAACTGCCAGCCATCTGTAGAATGGCTTCCTCCGTATGTGATCGTTCCGTTGTTGGGTTTGCCCACAAACTCAATCAATTGCTGGTTTGCCTGAGTGTAGCCTCTACCCGGAACCAAGGCATCTAAAGAGGCGTCTTGCCAACGTGCCAGGTCATTTTCATCTGCGGAAGCTCCTTCGTCATATCTATATACATGAGACCCAAGGTCCGCTCCGGTGATATTCGCATCCTCCTCTACTGGTGTGCCCACAAAGCTGTATTTTCCGTCCGCATAACGTGTGTTTCGCTGGATTGTGATGTTGTCACTAATTGTATTTCCTTCATAGGTCAGCAATGAGCTGCCTGACTCCACAATCAACACACCCTCATTGGTCAGGTCACCTTTTACATCCAGTGTTTTTCCTCCATCTACTGTCAGGGTGTTCCCTGTGGCAATGGTAAGGTTAGCCGCAGCAAAAAATCCGTCATCATTCATGGAATAATCCCCGTCAATGATTGCGTTTGTAGCACTGGTCGAGCCTGAGCCATTGCTCCACACATCGCCATCCCAGGTCACAGTAAGTTTTTCCGTTGTGAAATTCCAATCGGTCGTATTGGTAATCCCCGGATTAAAACTGTTCCCAGCAAGATCCTTCACAGCACCAATGTTTATGGTGACATAGTAATTTTGATTGTTGTAGAATCCGAAATTATTAGCATTGGCCATTTTGATAGTAAGTGTGTTTCCACTAATCTCAAAAATGTCTGGATTATCTGTGGCATTTCCCGACAGGGCGTAACTCCCTCCACTAACTGTTCTTACTAAAATGTCGGATGTTCCTGCAATAATTGGCTCATTAAACTGCACAACCAAGTCACCATCCAAGAGTACATTAACGGCATCATCATCCGGAGAAAAAGAAACCACTTCAGGTCCGTCAGTATCGGGTGCTGCTGTTACTTCAAAAGTTGTTGTTACACTCTCGGCAAGGTAGGTCACGGTTTCTTCCTGACTAACCTGGACGGTAACTGTACCTGTGGCACCTGTTAGCGTTATAGTCTGATCATTTATGGTAGCTGGCCCTCCAAGGATTTCATATTCAAATCCAGTCTGAATATTGTCGCTGGTGGCACTAACATCAAAGCTTTCTGCTCCAGATGATTTATCTGGTATCGCTACTATTTCGATATTCGAGGGAGCCTTGGCCGTAGTAAAACTCCAAGTTGTTCTATCATTAAAATCCCAACCCTGATCAAAAGGATTTGCATTGAAATCCACCACAGCGTTGTTATGAATTTCTACATAATACTCACTTGCCGCATTAAAATCTCTTAACCGATCTTCTGCGCCCATATGTATGGTTAGTGTGCTGCCGTCCACAGTAAACTGATCACTACCATCATGAGGACTACCATTGATTACAATAGTGCCAGATGAAACCAGTGCTACTCTTACTGTACCTGAGCTCCCAAGAATGGGTTCATCAAAAGTCACTACAAGATCTTCGTCCAAAGCAATATCGGTAGCATTGTCAATGGGATTGAAGCCGACAATTTCAGGACCAGAGACATCCTCTTCCACATCATTGATGGTGATTTCCACAATCTGGGTATAAGTGCCTCCATTGCCATCATCGGTTTGAATGTTGATAGCATAACTATCCTGATCTTCATAATCGAAGGCAACATCGGCTTTGAGTTGATCTCCTTCTATTGTGAAGATGGCTAAAAAATTTTGCAGCGTGTAAGTATGGGAATCTCCCTCATCAGGATCATCAGTAGTCAAAGTTCCAATAGTAGCCCCCGGCACATTGTTTTCGTTGATACTGGATGGTGTCAGAATCACAGCTGTGGGCGCTTGATTTTCATTCACATCATTGATGGTGACGATAAGTTCTTTTTCAAACAAACCTCCATTTCCATCATTTGCTCGTACTCTGATGAAATAGGTGTCTTTGGTTTCGTAATCAAAATCAGGATCTGGCCCAACTCTAAGATCGTCACCAGAGATGAAAAAACTACCATTATCTGCACTCCCATCACCGGCAACCAATGAGAACGTGTGGCTATCACCAGCATCAGGATCGGTAGCGGAAAAAGACCCTACGATGGTATTCATAAAGCTATTTTCGTCGAGATCATTTGGAGATAGTGTAATGTCTGTTGGGTCACTATTGGCTTCCACACCATCAACTATCGTAATCACAAAATCCTTGGTATAGGTGTCACCAATGGCATCTTGGGTTCTGATTCGGATGGTGTAGCTGTGTTGTGTTTCGAAATCAAAACCCACGGCTGCTTGCAGCTCGTCACCAACAATATCAAAAGCCGTGTGATCTGTGCTCCCGCCAATGGTGAGTAAACTATAGGTGTGTGTATCGCCAATGTCTTCATCTTCGGTACTCAGGGTGCCGACTATATCGCCGATATCATTTCCTTCGGCAATACTTGTGTTATCAAGCGAAATATCTGTAGGAACCTCAGGGTCATCCTCTACGGTTATCAGGAATATTTTTTCGAAAGTGCCGGTGTTTCCGTCATCGGTTTGAACCCGAATAGAATGTTCGGATTGCGTTTCAAAATCAAAAGCTGCATTCACTCTCAGCTGCGACCCGACAATCAGGAAGTTATCATTATCCGTATCTCCCTCTCCTTCTACCAGTGCATAGCTATATGTTTCACCTTCATCAGCATCTGTGGTTGAGAATGAACCGATCGTATAGCCTACCTGTCTGGTTTCTTCAAAGGCATTATCTGACAATGAAATATCTGTTGGGCTGTTGCTTTCAGCCACATCATTGATGGTAATGGTAAAATCCTTCTCGAAAGTATTGTCCCCTTGATCTTCGGCCTGGATGCGGATTTCATAGCTGCTTTGCGCTTCATAATCAAAGGACGCATTGGCATAGAGTAAAGAACCCGATATGCTGAAGCTATTGTCTGGGTTTACCAACAAAGTGTAAATATGAGTGTCTCCCACATCCGCGTCTGTTGCGCTTATCCCAGCAATGGCAGCATCATCCGCATTGTTTTCATCTATTGAGGTTGCCGTTAGCGAAATGTCCGTTGGAGCTACGTTCTCCACAATGTCGTTGATAGTGATGGTAAAATCCTTCAACAGTGAACCACCGTTCTGATCTTCGGTAAGTATCCTTATGTCGTAGCTTTCTGTGTCCTCATAGTCGAATACAAAATTTGTGCGAAGCTCATTTCCGTTTGAGATATAAAATGCCCCTCCCGGGTTGATATTTAATGAATAAATATGCGTTTCTCCAATGTCAGAGTCTTCTGTACTCAAAGTACCAATCAAAGCATCTTCTTCATTGTTTTCGTCAATGCTAGTGCTGGAAAGCAGAATATCGGTAGGAGATTCTACTACATTATTTACTGTGACAGTCAGATCCTTTTCGAAAGTGCCACCATTTTGGTCATCGGCTTCCACACGTATGACGTGAGTCGCGCTAGCTTCAAAATCCAAATCTCCATTTACCCGAAGGTTGTACCCCGAGATATTGAAAAGATTGCCAGGGTTGCTGACCAAACTGTAAATGTGGCTATCTCCAGCGTTTTCATCTGTGGCAAATAGAAACCCGACTACTGTGTTTACCGCACTGTTTTCATTGACGTCATAGGAAGTCAGTTCAACGTTAGTGGGAGCTACATTAGGAGCCACTTCTGTAGTGAAGTGCCATTGCTTGTTAGTGAAAGTCACACTTTGGTCAAATTCATCTACGATAGCACCATTGTCAAAACTGATATAAAAGTGCGTCTCATAATCAACTTCACCAAAATCTATCGTAACGCTCGTCCCATCAAAACCGACATCTCCAGACCCGTTGGCGATTGTCTTCTCAACAGATGACCCAATGTAATTTACGAGGTTAATATCTCCTGCATCTCCCCAGCTAAGTGACACATCTGTTGTGAGTGTGGCAACCAAATTGCCGCTGGCATCTTCCGCAGCGATCTCGGGTGAGTAGGCTGTTTTTTGGATAGCCCCGTATGTCTTGAATGCCCACTGGTTGGAGTTGCTTATGGCCGGAATGGAGTTTTCGTCCGTATCATAATATGGTAACCCAAGCGCACCCGAAGTAATATCCAGAAGGATGTAATATTCTGTGTCTGTGGTTAGATTATTTGGTGTGGTGAAGGTAACAGACAGATTGTCTTCAGAGGAAGACGAATTGGCTCCCAGGTTATAAATGAGCATATCATCTGACGCTCGATACAGGAGCGCCTTGCTGCTGGTGTTTCCCAAATAAACCGGCTCATCGAATGTCATGGTAAACTCCAGGTCTTCTGCAAGTCTAGGCGCTCTTTGTTCTCCATTGGCAGGAGATAGTGAAACGAGATCAGGAGCATTTCCGTCATTGACACGTGTGGTAAAACTCCACTCATATTGATTGGACTGGCCTACACCCTCGGCTGCTCTAACGGAACTATTGTGCTGCACAAAATAGCCGTCCTCCATTGACACATAGTATTCCGTGTTTGATTGCAGGTTGCCATAAAAACTAGAAGACGATGAAATGGTAACAGTAGAGCCATCCACATCGACTACATTGAATCCATTTACTCTAAAGTCATCGCTCTTGCGATAAACACCAAACTCGATACCGTCTTCATCGCTTTTCACCACGGATCGATCGAAGGTGATTTCCAACTGAAGGTTTACCGGAGCAAGATTGTCGGAGATAACACTCATATTGGTGATTTCAGGCCTGTCGGATCCCACAGTAAATCTCCACGAATCATCTAAAATGGCTGGTGTATGGTCGTCCGGGTCTGCCGAATAATCTGTATAAATGCCATAGTCAATCTGAACATAGACCTGTACTCCGTGAGGAAGAAACTCATCCAAAGTGAAGTAAATATCGTCACCAACCTGATTGGTATTGTCATGACTGATATCCAGCGTTTGCAGCAATACATCATCTGAATACCTATAGACACGCAGCTCTTTTGAGGGCTGGAGCGTCAGACCCACTGACTTATTGAGTGTAATGCTCAGCTCTCGACCGCCAGAAGGAAATGATCCACTGGCGGGGGATTTTGAGACAATCTCAAGAGGAATTGCTGCGGCTTGAAAGCTGATAAAAAATCCTCCGAGCACAGCCAACATGAAGATAACGAAGTGCTTTCTCCATATTTGTGGCGCTGGTAATGACAGAAGTAAAGTGTGTTGCATAGTAGTCGGAATTTTGTCTTTTACAAAGAAGAATTTGTCTTCTTCCTATATCAAATGAACAAAACCTTACTACGAGGTTAGATCCAAAATCAGAATTCGGCAGGGTAGAATCAGAATTTGGAAAAGGTATTGATACCTACTTACGAGTGATTGGAGATCGCTTTGAGCAGTTCTTCTTTTTTCCGTCTGGAAACGGTTAAGTTAGTGCCATCAGTAAGCGTGACAAAGCCACCTTCAGACTTGGAGTACGTTTTGATTTCGGAAACCTTCACAAGGTACTTTTGATGAATGCGAATAAATCCATCCTCTGAGAGGGTCTTATCATACTCTTTGAGTGTCTTGCTTACCATCAGCCGCTCTCCGTTGACAAGGTGTATGATCGTATAGTAATTGTCCGATTCGCAATACATGATATTACCGACCTCCTCCAGTCGAATACCTGTCATAGATGGAATGGCGATTTTCTGTATGGACGAGCGGTTGGACATAAGCGCCTCCAGTTTTTGCTCTATCTGACTGATTCTGCTATCGTCCGTCAGCTTGGTAACAGCCTGAACGAGTTCCTCAGGGTTGACCGGCTTGAGCAAATAATCAATGGCACTATAGCGAAATGCTTTGATGGCATACTGATTAAAGGCAGTCACAAAGATCACTTCGAAAGTTATACCGGCAAGCTTCTCCAGCAGGTCAAAACCGGTACCATCATTCATCTCGATATCCAGAAAAAGCACGTCCGGATTTAAGGAGCTGATTACTTCCAATCCACTTTTCACACCATCAGCTTCGCCTACAATCTCTATCGTTGGACAATACTTCGTCAAAAATGAATTTAAGGCCGTACGACTTTTGGTTTCATCATCTACCAGTATTGCTCGCTTCTTATTCATGACTGGATGGGGATAGTTAATATTACTTTAGTGCCGCACGGTTCCTGATTCTGGTTTTTCAAATCTAAGATCTCCAACTCGTATTGACCTGAACCGGACGCTTCATTGAAATACTTGATCCGATCATTGGTCAGGGATGTGGCTAAAGAATTGTGCTCTTTTTGAGCCGCTTCAGCAGAACGCCCTACGCCATTGTCTTCCACTTCGCAGCGGAGGTGCTCATCTTCCTCTATAAACCGGACATAGATGTTGCCCTTATCTTTTTTTCCCTTCATTCCGTGGATAATGGCATTCTCGATGAAAGGTTGCAATAACATGGGCGGAATAGAAAGAGTGGAGTCCGCATCTTCGGCAATCTCAAAATCGAAGCGCTCTTCAAATCGAGATTTTTCGAGTTCGAGGTATAGTCGCAGCGTATCGACCTCCTCTTCCAGCGAAATAAATTTGTGTGTGCTGTTTTCCAGAATCTTGCGAACGAGCATGGAAAACTTAGACATAAACACTTCCGCCTCATATCCCTTGTTGGTAGTAATGAAGCTTTGAATAGAGTTGAGTGCGTTGAAGATGAAGTGAGGATTCATCTGTGAGCGGAGCATTCGTTGCTCTATTTCCACGCGTTTCATGTCGAGCGTATATTGTTTTTGCTCTTGTCTTCTTTTGTAGCCTAACCAGAAAAATCCCCCAAGAAGAAAGGTGATGAAAGCTGCCAACAAGATCAGGTTTCGCGTATTGCGCTCTTGCTCCAATTGCAATTCCTGAAACAAGTTTTCCTCTGTGAGTTGACCGATTTCCCGCTCTTGCTCCTCGTACTCCAGTTGCGCCCGCAATCGCTCTATTTCTTTGCCCTTTTTCTCATTAAACAGCGAGTCCTTGGCGCTGGTATATGCTTTGAAACTCTCATAAGCCAGAGCCGTTTGTCCCGTATTTTCATAAGCCAAATACAAGTTTTCGTTGGCTTCACGTTGTTGCTTGAGCAAAGGAAGGTTTTCCGTTAGAGCCAAAGACTTTTTGGCAAGCGGGATAATCTTACGCCATTCCGATTGAGCTTCATACAGATCGCAGAGAAGGTTTAATGAAGTAATTTGACTCAATAAATCATTGCTTTCCATAAAATAATCAACTCCGGCCTCCAGCAGGATTTGGGCGGAATCATACTCCTTCATGTGTATGTAGGTCTGCCCGATGTTCATTTTTATTTGTTGAACCCCTACAGTATTTGCGGGGTTTTCGTAGCGCAGCGAGGTTCTGAAATTGTCCAATGCCTTTTTATATTGATTCGTTTCCAGACAAACACCCGCGAGGGAGTTGGATGCTGCTGAAATGGCGCTGCTGTCCTGAAGCTCTAAAGACAACTGTAGTGTCTTCTTGGCATATTTTTCAGCTTCGACAAAGTTGTCCTGCTCAAAATTGGCTAAGCATATAATATTGTAGCAAGCATTCACTTTTGACTTGTCTTCCAACTGCAAATAGAGCTCCAATGCGTTTTTTGTGTGATAGATTGTTTCCAAATAATTACCTAATTGGAAATTGGTGATTGCTACATTGTAATTCACATTAGCCAGTTTCAGTTTACTTCTTGAGTCGGCACTTTCGACAGTGTCTTGTTTGTATAGCTCCAATGCCGTCAACCAATGGACGATGGCTCCATCCATATCATTGGCTCTGTATTTTCCTATTCCCATAGATTCAAAAACGCGGGCCTGCCCGACCAGCCAATTCATCTTTTCCGCTAACTCAAGCCCCTTTTTCCAATAAAACATAGAAGAATCTGACTGAGAGTGCTGATCTCCGATGGAAAGCAAGAGCCTGGCTCTAGTAGAATCAGAGGTGGTTGTCTTTAACTCACGCTGCAAAGAGTCCAGCTGAGCGATACTAGTCACGCTTCCCAATAGAATAAAAAGCGAAAAGGCGAGGATTTTGGTTTTCATGGCAAATGGGTCGTTTCCGAATTCTGCCGGAAACTAACCAAATACTTAGTCTATTCCATATTTGATCAGAATTTGGTCAATTTGGCTCAGAATTTGGCACAAAAAAAGCGACTTCCTTTTGGAAGTCGCTTTGTCAAATAGCTCTAAAGAAGCGAATTACTTTCTGCTATCTCTCAATTTTTTCAGTCCGTAAGCCCCGCCTGCAGCTAGCAGCAAACTGAGCCCGCCATCTATTGGTGTAGCGGGTGGTGCACCTTGTGCCATGGCCGGCAGAGCGATCATCAATACAGGTAGAATAGCGAGTGATTTTATGATTGTGTTTTTCATGGTTGTGTTTTTTACCCACCCCTGAATCCCCTCCAAGGAGGGGACTTAACAGGGAGTTTATTTCAAAATGATTTTCTTGCTCTCAATGCCATCCGAAACGATGTAAACTCCATTGGGAACATGATGCATATCAATTTCCGTGGTGCCGCTAGTAAGAACCTGCATGATCCTTTCTCCCGAAAGGTTATACACCTGATAATTAGCTGGTTGGAATCCTGCTGTTTCTATGTGTAGTATTTTATCAAAGGTGTAAATTTTCGAATTGGATTGCTCCAAACTCAAAACAGCCGAAGAAGACAGGAGTCTGAAACGATTCAGAAGCTGTCCCTGAGCACTTGTGAAACTGTAAGCACCCTGTGTCAGATTTGTGACCGTTCCAGTCAGCTCATCTTTCAGGTAGATCAGTTGACCATCATAGTTTTCAGTGGCTATATTCAACTGGTAAGTGCCTGACTCAGCTATATTCAACCCAACTGGTACTTCCATTTTTTGATCTGTCACTGTTTGGATTGTCAACCGTGTATCATCTTTAAAAGTATAGATCGCATTTTCCGAATGAATGTTGAACATAGATGCATCATATCCAGAGGTCAGTTTATCATCGGACACTTCATTATTAAACCCTACCAATGCCTGTTTGAACAGCCCTTGTTCATTTGTCAGATTGATTCTGATCAATGGCTTAACATGATGGGTTTGCCTGAAAAAGTTGCCGTCCGCATTCTGGTTTGATCTTCGCATTGTTTCAGTGAAAATGACATCCCCTGCCTCACCATCCAACTGTACAAAGAAGCCCTGAGCGGAACCGATATGATTGTTCCATCGGGCCCGATTGAACTCACCACTATTGTCTGTAGCGCCACTTTTATTTGCTACGATATAATCATTGTTAGACCCTCGTCCGGATTGCGAGTTATTATCGTCCCATATATAAATTGCCCCTGTGATGTCATCATCATTTCCATCGATGAAATCATCAATGAAAATGGCTGCAGCATAAGGGTTACTCACCAGGTGCCAGCCATCATTTATATAAGAACCTGAATAGGTAATGGTACCTGTATTTGGTCTCCCCCGGAATGTGATATCCTCCTGAAAAGCTTGTGTATATCCTCTGCCCGGCTCTAGTTGATCTGTATCATTGGCCTGAATCCATCTTGATAAGTCTTCCTCATCATCCGATTGCGCCTCATCATAAGTATAAACATTAGTACCTAGGTCAGAAGCTGTAGTCTGGGAGCTTTGCTCCACAGGTGAGCCTACGAAGCTGTATTTTCCATCGGAGTAACGGGTTTTTCGGTAGAAGTATATATCATCATCAAGGGCATTGCCTTCATATGTGATGAGCGAAGCGCCAGACTCTATGAACATCTCTCCATTCACAATGATATCCTTTTTCACATCTAATGTATGTCCGCTACTTACTCTCAAAAATGACGAGGAACTAACCTCCAGGTTGTTAACTTCAAACTCTCCATGATCAGCGGTGATGTATGGCGCATTAAGTGTCACGTCATCAATTGCTGTAGGGCCAGATCCATTGCTCCACTCTGTACCTGACCAAGTTATAAGTGATGGAACTATGTCAGCAATTGAGAAGATAAATCCTCCATCAATTACGCCATAGAGTTTTTCATCATTGAATGAAATATCGACGATGTTCCGATCAATTTCTAGATCAATCAGCGACCAGGAAGCTCCGGCATCAGTTGTTTTGGCTAAAAATCCCCCTGTACTAGAAATGAATCCTATGGATTCATTGATAAACAATACCTCATTCCAGGTGGTAACAGCGGGTAATATTCCGGTATCCCACGTATCTCCTCCGTCTTGGGTGTATAAATACTCGTCAGTCGAAGCATCGAAAAGCACAAAGCCGTCATCACTATTTAGAAAAGCAACTTCACGTAAGTCAACTGATGTCGAGGCGTCCAGAGTAGACCAATTGGTTCCTCCGTTGATGGTTTTATATATAAATCCACTGGGACCCACGATATAGCCTGTTTGACTATCTAGGAAATCCACCGCGTATTCGTCTACGTTGTATCCCAGCTGATATCCAGAACCTGTGGGTATTCTCTCGTGCACGGCATAGTTTGCTCCAGATGCTTTGTATATCGAGCTATTTCCTACAAACCAGGCATTCCCATCACTATCAAAATCTATGTCTTGAATAACACCATCTGCTTGATAGTCGTATTCGACACCTGGAAGCCAAGAGTTAATCTCACCATCCTCGAAGAAATAAATAGGTTCCAAGGCTGTTGCTGCCAGCCCCACATAATCAGTACCATTATATTTTACAGCTATTTCATCTATGGAGTAATCAGTAAGAGCACCCGAGAAGCTTATGGGTACCCAGGTATCACCATTGTCTTCACTGTAGGCACTACCCGTATTGTAAAACCCATGAGAAACATAGATGCGCGATCCCGTGACATCTATCGCATTGGGACTAGGTATATCTGTGTTCTGTACAGTGAAAGTAGATCCATAATCACTTGACTCGGCAATTATGCCGTTCTCGCTGATCAAGACAAAGTTCTGACCATCAACACTTGGATAAATCCCCATGTACTTTTCTGTAAGTTGGTTCAGTCCACCTTCATTGATATAGTTAATAGAAAAGCTAAATGATGATGTTGTTGGTATCAATTCAACATAGAAAGTAGCCGAAGGATCAGTTAGAGAAACTGCCGTAGCATAAGCGAGACTATTGATATATCTGATGTCAGTAATTTTAACAGCATTCCATGGAGAAGTATCTTGTTTAGTCCATGTCGCTCCGCCATCATTGGTATAATAGAGGGCCCCTTCTGCTCCGATGTATCCAGTATTTACATCCTTAAAACTGACCGAAGTAAGATTCTCGGTAGCGACTAGATTTGGCAATAAAGTATAAGTCTCAAAGTTGTCTTCTGAATAAGCCGCAAAGCCATTATCACCAACAATATAGATTCGGCGTAGAAGGCTCCCAAGGTTGTAATCATAATAATCAAGAAAGAAGATGTCTCTGGGAATATCATTCAACTCTCTAACAACTGTGAGTTCCTGAGTGCAATTAGTGCAATTTACTTGTCCATTGTCTGTCAGTAAGAGCCCCTTTGAAACTCCTTCACCAATGGCCATCATATGTACATCGCCGAACGAAGGGTTTTGACCAATATATTCTATCCCGTGAAATGCAACTGGCTCCTCATATTCTCCAGCATTGATTAAAACGTTATCCCAAGATTCTAAAGACTTATGGTTATGAAATGCCGTTCCCTGCTTTGATACGGCATATCCATTACTTGGATCATTTTGTGTTGTTGCGCTTATTGCGATATCCACCAGGTCATCACTAGACCCAGTGCTATTCTCTTCCCAAGTAAAGCCATTATCTGAGGATGAAATCACGTATCCATTGTTCCCTACTGCCCACAACTTGTCTGGGTTAGCGTAGGTCACCGACTCTAGTTTGTTGAGACCATATGGGCCAACGCCCTTTTTGATCCAGTCGATACTTTGGGCATTGGTAAGGCCTATAGCTGTGCAAAATAGTAAAAGAGAATAAAGATGTTTCATAAGACGATTTATTGAGTCAGAAATTCAATTTCGTCCTTATGCCAATGCTGTAAAAGGGGTATTTAGCGAGTTGACCAAACCATTTAGTAACTCGCCCAAAATGTATGGTGAGGTAATCAGGGTCAATTGGTCCATCAGGGTCTTGCAAAATGTGTCATATGAGATGGTGCAGCATTTCGGAAAATGTTGTGTGAAAAAACCTCCGAACAAAAAAAGCGATCTCCTTTCGAAGACCGCTTCATAAATAGCCCAACTGTTTCCAGTTCGACTCGCCTTGTTACTTTCTACTATCTCTCAACTTCTTAAATCCATAGACTCCTCCTGCCGCAAGAAGCAAACTCAACCCTCCATCAATAGGTGTAGCTGGTGGTGGTACAGGTTGTGCCATTACAGTGATAGACAGAAGTATGAGGCTAAGAGAAATTGTTATTTTAGTGTTCATAGTTTTTCTATTTAGTGATTGAAAACTTTCAAAGATTCGGAATCAACTTGGAGGAGGTAAATCTTCTCATCTAGTGGTAAAGGAATCATCACCTTCTGTTGATCAAAGTTCACATTTGCCTGATAGGCCAGCTTTCCTGATAAATCCAAGACACGCACTTGATGCTCCCCCGTTTCAGGGTAGTGGATGGTCAACTCATTATTATTGGAGTAGGCTGTGAATTTGCTCACAGCTGATGTGCTTAATATGGCGGATCCTCCTGCTACTATTTCAAAACGACTATCGAACTTGCCTGCTTGTGAGTAAAACGAATAGCTGCTTGATGAAAGATCATGCGTGACATCCAATTGATGATCTACCAAAATCATGTTTCTAGAAGTTGCAGATTCGATTACTTCCAGTTGGTAATCACCTGCCGCTTTGATATCTACCCCAAGCGCAACGGGCTGATCATGCTGATCTGGGAGACCCTGTATCGCAAGGTTTCTTTCTCCGAGTGGCATGTAGAGTTGTGAAAGGTCATTTCCAATCATTTTGCGAGCATCATACATGATATCGTATCCTGTGGAAGCGTCCATTGCCCAACCGACTATGATCTCACTATGGCTATCCTGATCATTTGAAAGCGCCATTTTGATGGTTTCAGGAGTGGATGTGTCTTTTCTGAAATAAGCATCATCAGAGTTTTGACCGTTTACTTTCATCGCATTCGTAAAACTCAAACTAGTACTCGCATTTACTGCCTCCACAAAGAATGCTTGTGCTACACCTATGTGATCATTGAAATCGGCGCTTCTTCCTGATCCCCCAGACACACTTCCCAAAGCACTGATCGTAATGAAATCACTTTGGTTTTTGGTGCCTGCACCACCATCATCCCAGATATAGATAGTGCTTGTAATCTTTCCACTGCCCCCAGGGCCTTCCGCTGCAATCAGTTCTTCATAGCTAATCGCGCAGGTGTAGGGGTTAGCAACCAAATTGTAACCTTTATCCGCACCCGTGTTTCTTATGGAGATGTACACATTATCTATCTGAGGTAATTGACCTACGAATTCCAACTGTTCATTATTCGCTATGGTATATCCCTTGCCCAGGCTCATTAAACCCGATGAAGCATCTACATAACTATCAGAGGATTCTACATATTGATACTTAAACCCTCCGGCTATCGTACTGAAATCATAATTTGCAAAGGGTGAACCAATGAAGCTATACTTGCCTTCGCCTACACCGCCTGTGGTGTTTCGCCTTACGGTTATATCAGAGTTCTCTCCAGCTTCAAAACTTTCTTGAATATTCAAAGAAGCTCCTGATTCAATAACAAGACTTCCTTCTGATTCTATGTAGTCACTTCTTAAAGTGGCATTATTCTCTATAGATAACGTTACTCCCTCATGAAGGTAAACTAAACTTACCTCCAACACTTCTCCCTCTGCGAAATCATAGTCTGCCTTGAAGGCAACTTCGTCTGTTGATATTGGAGCGTCTGCTGCCCATGCGCTACCATCCCAGAAATTAGGTTCTGTCCTGAACCGCCAGTTATTATTGCTATTAAAAGACCCAAAAATCAATCCCTCTTGACCACTTGTCGTGATGGCAGGCGAAAGGATAGTGACAAAATAGTTTTGTGACAGCTCAAGATCATCTGTTGGATCTATGACTAGCTGATTGCCGTTTTGGATAGACACTCTACTACTTGATAATTCAAAAGCTTCAACTGTGGCACCTCCGGTTATATATTTAAGAAATATTCTATCTCCAGTAAGGTCATTGAACGCTATGTCTCTATCAAAAGTAAGAACAAGATTAGCCGTAATATCAGCTTGGGTTGAATAGTGTCCTGGACTATAAGAAACTATCTCAGGCGCCTCCCAGCTTGCCAAAAATGGGAGCACATCTGACGTTGTAATTGCCTCAAATGGATTACCAGCAAGATCCGTTACCACATTAGGTTCTATTGTGATGTGATAGTCTTCTCCATTGTCGAGGTATTCATACTCGAAGGAGATACTGTTACTAGTGGTCTCCGTGATACTGGCATTGAGAGAAGCTACAGAATTAACGCGATCAAGCACCACGTTGAAATCGCCATCTCCTGTATTGAAATTAACGTCTTCACTGAAGGTGAGCGTGAAGTTCAGAATTGCTGAGCCATAAGTACCACCCGAGATTGCTCCTGAAGAGGTTAAGGTAGGCGCTTCTATATCTGCAGCTTGTGTTGTGAAAGTCCAGTCATCTTTGTCATCCAGACCTATGAAAGATTCTGCGTTAAATTCATAGCGAATGGATAAAGCAGGTTCTAAAACCAAATAATATTTGGTGCTCTCTTCCAAGTCACTGGTAGGAGTCACGGTAATAACTCCATCATCGAAACTACCCATACCATCACCTGTGTCCAGGATGGTAAGGTCGAAACTCTCAATCGTATTGTCTGTGGCATATTCTTTAAGAACCAATGTGGATGGATCTGCAGCGTACACAGTGCCATCAAAATCAACAGTAATCGTGCTAGATATACCAACTCCTGTACTTTGATCAGCAGGCGAAAGTGACGCTATATTGGGTGCATCATTGGAAGTAAAATCCAACTCTCCTGGCCCAATACCCCCGAAATCATTTCCTGCTTCATCTTGATAAGCACCAGCAGATACCAAGACATAGTAGTCAGTAAGTTCTGTTAACTGCGTATTAAAATCCCATGTGATTCTGAAGGTCAACGTTTCTAAGCGAGGGTCATTCTGACCTGTAGGGATGCTCTCCAATAAAGTTCCGTCTGCCAAGTATAAAGCAATGGTACCATCACCTTCTACTATATTTTCATTGAAAACGATACCCCCTGTTGCGGATAAAGGAGCATAAGTTCCTTCATCGGAAGGAGATGTTGAGGAAGCTACGGGTGGGGTAAGGTCTGGTTCTTCTTCGGTCTTAAAAGTCCAAAAGTTATCATCCGATATGCCAGCATACCCATTACCGCTATTGTCTATTACTGCTCCATCTGATATGATGACGTAGTATTCAGTATCGTACTCCAATATGGTAGTTGGAATGGTGTTTTTATAGGTACTAATCTTTAATCTAGAGCCACTGAATACGCTTACGTCAGTCCCAGGAACTGCATAGCTTTTCACTAAAGTACCGTCTGCCTTATGCAGCGCAATTGTACCTGTGCCGAGCTGGATATACTCATTAAATTCAATGACTAAACCTGTGCCTGAATAGCTGGGGACGGGGTGACTTTGCTCTCCGATTGCTGGGGAAAACCAATTTGTCGTTGGTGGGGTAATGTCTTCTATAGTAAAATTCCATTCCAGTTTATTGTCTAGTTTGGTATACTGAAAATCGTTCCCTGCCAAATCTTCAATTGCATTGGCAGTTTGCATCTGAAAATAGTACCTCTTCTTCTGCTCAAGTTGCGGAAAATTGGATAGGGTCACTGTATTGCCACTGATCGCAACATCTGAGGTATTGCTAAAATCAAATTGTTTTATAATCGTCTCACCTCCTAGATATTCTCTTAAGTAAACATTGTGAGCACTATTGCCTGTGTATTGCACGGGCTCATCAAATGTAATGGTGATAGTAGATAGATCAACATCCACATTTGCCGCATCGTTTTCAGGATTCCTACTGACCAAAACAGGTGCTGTTTCATCAACATCATCTTCACTCACTGTAATGGTAAACTGCTTCTGATAAGTAGCTGTGCCATCATTGGTTTCAACAAGAATACTATACGAACTCTTCGTTTCATAGTCGAAAATCTCACTCGCCCGAAGTTCACTGCTACTTATATTGAAGCTGGCATTATCGGTACTTCCAGTGCCTGACACGAAACTATAAGTGTGTGTATCTCCAGCATCGGCATCTGTAGTGGATAGTGTACCTACTACTGCATTGATGGCATTGCCTTCTTCAATGGATGTTGCATTTAGGGAAATGTCGGTAGGGGTACTGTTAGCTACAGCTTCGGTTGTGAAATTCCAGAATGTATTACTCAACTGTGCAGCCATGCCATTGCCTTCAATATCGCGAATCACATTAGCATGAAAGGTGATGTAGTAGTTTGAGTTATGATCAAACGTACCTCTACTAAAGGTAAGTTGATTACCACTTACAGATAGATACCCATCATTTATACTTGAAGAGGACAAGCTTATATTTGTAAACGATGAACCATCCTGGTTCGAAATGCTTATAAATCCCTGATGGGTGGTTGGTATCGCTATCGGCTCATCAAAAGTCATGGTGAACACTTGGTTGATGCCAACATCTGTCGCACCATCACCTGGAGTTCTACTCGTTAAAACAGGCGGGACGGCATCTGGCCCTTCTTCAATGGTAAATTGCCATTGTCCAGCTGTGATACCCCCAAAGAAATTGCTCGCTTGATCTGAAATAACATTAGAGGGGATTTCGACATAAACTTCTGTGCCATATTCGATAGTTTCGGTAACAGGACTCCTTATCATGAACTGATTTGAGCTAACTCTTAAATGATCTCCATTTGTGCCAAATGCTGTTGCCAAGATGTTGCCTGTGCCGACTTCTTTAATATAAACATCACCGTCGAGATATCGAGTAATCGGTTCATCAAAAGTGAGCGTCCATGTGTCACCTTGATACCTAGTGACACCAGTAGCTCCATTGGAGGGGAAATGGGACTGCAGCACTGGTGCTGTTTGGTCAGGAGCCTCGAATGACCATGTGGTATTGTCTGAGATACCAGCAAACGAGCGACCACTAAGATCCTGAACCGCTCCACTAGAAATAGTGAGGTGATATACTGCCCCATCAATAGACAGATTGGTTGTTGGGTCTATCGTCAATGTTCTATCGGTTACGCTTACTTTAGACGAGGAAGGCAAAGAAAATGTCTCCACTAGCGACCCCTCTCTGAATAGCTGAATCGTACCCGTACTTAGTTGTATGTTTTCATTGAAAGTCACAATCAAATCCTCCTCTACGTCCGTAGCTTCGCCTCCAGCTTCGGGACTAAAACTAAAGATATCAGGATCAGTAAGATCCAATGTGGAAAAATACCAATTACCGGCCATTATTTCTTCAAAGTGATCAAGCCCAGAAGATGCTATCGCAATATATACCTCATGACCTTCGGGAATCAAACCTTGAGTAGGCGTAATTGTCATCTTATTATCAGTAATGTCAATAAAGGAAGATGTCAATGGGGAATAACTACGGATCGTAAAACCCTCACTCCCTTGCCGAGCATAAATCTTGAAGGTAGTGCTAACGCTACTATTGCCATTGAGAAAGATATCGTCCGTAAAAACTAGCTCCAACGGATCGTTGGGATTGACCCTGAGAGCTCCAGCCGTAGGTGTGGAATGAGTTGATACTAGAGTCACAGCTGGAGCATTATCAGTACTTATAGTAGTAAAATCCCAATCTGATTTACTAGACAATCCATCATAAGCATTACTATGCAAATCCAAAAATGCACCCGCTTCAATATCCAAATAGTAGTGCGTGCTTGTCTCAAACTGAAATGTAGGAATGAGGCGCATTCCATCTTGGTTATGAATTACTTGAGAGGCAGGAATTTCTTCTACTATATTATCAGTATCATATTCTCTGATATATATTTTGCCAGCTCCTCCAATTACATTTTCCGAAAAGTCTCCAGAAATATACTCATCAACAGTAAGGAGACCATCCCAAGTAAATTTTTTACTCAAAGTTGGCTTAGTTACATCGGTGATTCCACTGGTTGCTGTAGTAAAATAATATTCACCAGGATTGGCATGTGAATATTCATTCCAATATTCAAAATCATTCTTTCCGTAAATTGAATTTTCTGGAAACGTAAGCGTCAATCTTTTACCATGTGGTAGGTCATTGGATAGGTGAATGAAAATCTGATCGTAATTGTCGTTATACGGATGGGTAATCCTAATCATAGGAAAATCAACGTATATAATATTCAGATCATTGGCATCACGAATTTGAAAATTACCATTATGTAGTACTTCAACATCTTGATCAAACTCAATTACAATAGATTGAGCGGATTGATTGATTGATCCGTGTGCTGGAGCGTGTTGAGTAATCACTGGTGCCTGACCATAGGCCATTCCGCCAAGGAGAAGTAGAACAAAAGAGTGGAGGATAAGTTTTTTCATGATAGCAGAAAGTTTATTCAGCTTCAAAATTCTGAATAATGCTATCCTGATTCCATCGGGGATATTCCTGTCTGGGGGTACGGAATATTACGGATGCGTCTCGGCTATGCTTCTACCAAGCCATCTCTGATGGCTCTGCGCACCATTTCCACGATGGATTTTACTCCCATTTTTTCTAATAAATGGTTTTTGTGGGTTTCAACAGTTCGTGGACTAATATCTAGCTTGGCTCCTATTTCCTTGTAAGAAAGCCCATCTGAGAACCCTCTTAATACTTCTTTTTCGCGTGGCGTATAGTCTACGGTATCATTCACTAATATATCGGAGAAAGCAGTAGAGATGTACCTCTGCCCAGCAAGCATCTTGTCAATGGCCAGAAAATATTCTGTGGTGTCCATGTCTTTGGTCAGAAAAGCCAAAGCTCCAGCTTTTTGAGCTCTCGCCAAATCCGTGGCATTAGGATCTGCAGTGAGTATTGCAAACTTTGCTGAAGGGCAAATTTTCATGAGTTCAATGAGCAGTTCACTGCCATTGGCATCTGGCAATTTCAAATCCGTTAAAATCAGGTCTGGGTTCAAATTTTTGAGCTTTTCTAAAGCCTCTAAACCAGAAGCAGCCTCTCCAATAACCTGGATGTTGGGCTTTCCCAATAGCATGGCTTTCAAGCCATCACGTACTATTTTGTGATCATCAATTAGAAAAAGTGTACTCATCAAGCGGCTTTTGGAAACAATAGATTAAAAGTAGTGCCTTTTCCTTTCTCACTCACCACTTTCATTTCTGCACCCATTTTATTGAGTAATTCCTTACAAAGAGACAAGCCCAATCCTGTTCCTTTTTCGCTAGAGTTCTGTATGTCCTGAGCAACGATATTACCCACAAGCAATTGATCTATTTGTGCTTGATCCATGCCTACGCCTTGATCTCGTATGGAGATCACTTGTGTCCCATCTTGATCTGAAACCAATACTTTGATTTCAGAATCCACTGCTGAAAATTTAACCGCATTGCTCAGGAGATTTCGAATCACAATTTCTAAAAACTGCTGGTCTGCCTTGATCATATCAACTTCCTCCATATCAGTTACA
Source organism: Cyclobacteriaceae bacterium (assembly GCA_039944535.1). Lineage (GTDB taxonomy): Bacteria > Bacteroidota > Bacteroidia > Cytophagales > Cyclobacteriaceae > JAMZMI01. The sequence goes on along the minus strand of JBDUYP010000001.1, from coordinate 197,300 downwards.
ATATTGATTTGCTTGAGTGAGGTGACGGACTCCAACTGGGCTCTTACTTGCTGAATGACAGTTGCCGATGAGATGTCTTTAGGCGTATACTTCAGCTCGCCTGTTTGTGCCAACGCCCATTTGAGTAGGTTATCCATCATGTTTTTGACATCACTAGAAGAATCTCTGAGCGAAATGATAAATTCCTTAAGTTGGTCTTTGTCCAACATCTCCCAGTTGTCGGACAAGCTTTTCGTGATGGTATGAAAGGAAGACAATGGACTTTTTAAATCGTGTGAGATAATTGAAAATAATCGATTTTTGGTATTGTTCAATCGGGCCAATTCTTGGTTTTTGACGTCTAAAAGTTCGTTGGTGTTTTTCTTTATTCTGTATCTATTATAAAACAATATACTTGCGAGCAACAGTAATATGGCCGCCACAATAGAAAAGATTTTAATCTGTTTTTGGCGCTGTGCCTCCAACACTTGTATCTGGTTCTTTTGCTCTAAAGCTGCTATTTGCTGTTCCTTTTTCTCAGTTTCGTATTTGGTATTGAGCTCATTAATTCTATTGATAACATCTACACTCGAAATCGAGTCTTTCAGCGCTACGCCAAGTTCAGCATATTTGTAAGCCTCTTCAAACTGCTTTCGTTTCTTAAACAAACCACTCATTTTTTCATAAGCTTCCATTTGCCCATTGAGAGAAGATTTTTCTTTGGCTAATTCAAGGGCACCTTTATAATTGGCTAACGCCAAGGGTAAATTCCCTTTTGATTCATTTATTTCACCTTCAACGAGTAATGTTTCATGTATTTGATATTTTAATTTATCTCCAATCGAAGCGGATTGTGAAATGTAATACATTGCTGAATCCATATGGCTCAGACCTTTGAATGCCATCCCTTTTGCTAACCAACAATGTACGAGAGCGATAGAGTCCCTTTGTTGAAAGATGAATTGCTCAGTTACGGAAAGACTGTCTAACGCTTCTTGATAGGCTCCCACATCAATTAATATCGTGCCTAATTTCAAATGTCCGCGTGCTCTTACTTTTTCCGCTTTATAGCCTAATGCAACACTTCTTTTTGCATACAAAAGCGCTTGCTCATAGTCTTCCAGTTTTGAATATATGCCAGCAATATTTCCAAGAAGCATAATCTGAAATGTAACAAACTGATCCCCCTCAAAGGAATCAGACAATGTCAAAGCGCTTTGATAGATCTCAAGAGCCGTCCTGTAATAGTCTTTTGCCCAATATATATTCCCTTGAGCCATCGCAATTCCTATTCTGCTTTCAGGTAATTTCTCTGAGACTTCAGCACCGCTTGAAAGTGCTTCCAGGGACTTGTCAAAATCGCCCAATTGACCGTGGGCTCTCCCCAAATGATAATAAACACGAGATTTTAAACTGTCATTTTTACAACTTCCGATATCTACTGAGTCCTGAATTAGACCTAAAACGAAATTGGGGTTTCGGTTGTCTTCAATTTTCTCAAGGATATTAATAAGCACGGAATCTTCTAGAACCTTATTCTGAGCGAATACAGAATTACAACAAAGGGTAAGTGCGAGAAGTAATTGTATTTTAAAACACATGGAGCAATACGAATAATACTGAACGGTGGAATTATAAATGTATATAAAAGCTCTTTATCAATTTCAATGATGTGACATTTCATTGGAGGATTTTGTGTGACGAATTGCTTTGTATGTCAAGAAGGAATGATCAAAAATAATCTTTTTGACAAGCATTGTAAAAAGGAGTTTAATTACACTAAAAAATATGTCGAACTAATTTCAAAAATCAATGAAAACCATATTCTGCCTAGCATTTATTAATTCCACGTATGGTAATCTTCCACACTTTCTAAACGGTTTCGTTTATTTTGACCGTGGACCGAAATTATGAGTTTCATTGCATGGCTGTCAGGTAAATTATAAATATGATATGAGTTTGATAACACAAAACATGAACCGGTGCATTTACTCCATAACCCACTTGCCAAAAAAAGCGATCTCCTTTCGAAGACCGCTTCATAAATCGCCTAACTGTTTCCAGTTCGACTCGCCTTGTTACTTTCTACTATCTCTCAACTTCTTAAATCCATAGATTCCTCCTGCAGCCAGCAGCAAACTGAGCCCCCCGTCAATAGGTGTAGCTGGTGGTGCACCTTGTGCCATGGCTGGCAAGGCGGTCATCAATACAGGTAGAATTGCGAGTGTTTTTATGATTGAGTTTTTCATGGTTGTATTTTTTAGTCCCTTCTTGGGAAGGGATATAGGGATGGGTTAAACCCACCCCCAACCCCTCCAAGGAGGGGAGTTTATTTCAAAATAATTTTCTTGCTCTCAATACCATCCGAAACGATGTAAACGCCACTTGCCAGATTACTCAGGTCAATGGCTGCCGAGCCGGTAACTTCCGCCAAGTGTACCTGATGGCCCGACAGATCAAAGAGTCTATATGCTGCAGATTGAGACCCGGCCGATTGGATATGAAGCACTTTTTCGTGAGCATAAATACTTACCTTCCGATCATCTAGCGCAAGTACGTTTGCTGCTGTGCTCAGCACAAACCTATCAGCAAATTGCCCTGATGCCGAATTAAAGGCGTATTTGAAATCCTCAGAAACGGCAATGGTTTTATTGAGATAACTATCAATCAAAACGATCTCAACTCCAATTGGCAATGCTTCCAGAGTGATCTCCAATTGGTGTACCGCAGCTTCATTTGTTTGGAAAAAAAGCGGAATGACCTCTGGTTCTTGACTAAGAGGACGGCCTTGTATGGCATATCTTTTTCCTTCTATTAGAGAAGAAATATCTAAATCATTGTTACTCAACCTGAGTGCATCATACCGCAAGTCTTTGCCTGGTTCAGCATTTTCAGGAAACCCTATCAGCATTTCTGAAAAACCTGTTTCAGATTCTAAGCTCACCCTAATTTTAAAAATATCTTCTCCAGCTTGCCTATAGAACCTGGAATCTGGGCTTGTAAGCCCTGGTCTTCTCATTGCATTGGTAAAGGACACGGTTTTACCAGGCCCTGTTGCCTGCACAAAAAAGCCTTGGAATGTGTTGATATAACCTTGATAAGCTTCAATGCTGGTTGCGCTATTTCCTGAAACCTCTCCTAATGAATTTGCTACCATGTAGTCTGCATTGGTTCTCCTGCCCCCATTACTCCCTTCATCTCTCCATAGGTAGATAGAGCCTGCAATAGCCCCTGTACCATCAGGGCCATTCTCTGTCAAAAATCCTTCGTAATCACTAAATGGAAGAACTTGAATTCGAGAAGGATATGGATTTGACACTAAATTAAAACCATCATAATCTGCCTCTGCTCCAGCACTTGCGGTATAAGATAAAGGAATGTCAACAGTGCCTGTAGTAGGTAAACCGTGTACCTCAATTTCCCCGGTATAAGCCGAAAAATAGGCCGAACCTGATGACATATTCTCAGGGGAGGTTACTTCTACAAAACGATTTATCCCTTCATCTACTAAATAGTCCTGAGACTCATCGTACTTGTAAACCAGGCTACCCAGGACACTAGTGGAGGTACCATCAACAGGACTACCGACTATGCTATACTTACCGGTGTTCTCATCATGAGGCGTATTTCTTTTGAATATAAAATCATTGCCCGAAAAAGATGAACCTGCTTCATCATAAAATGTTGCTCCAGATTCGAATATGATCGCCCCGTTATTGACCAGAGATGCTCCAGCGCCCAAATCAATTGGCTGTGTGGTGGTCAGAGTAGCCCCACTTATTATTTCCAAGGTGCCAGATCCAATACTTAGAGTAGCGTCCTTATTAATCAGGTCACCCGTCACTTGATAAGTACCCAGTCCATGGAAGTATAGTCTTAGTGATTCAAATTGATCGTAAATTTCTACTCCAGCGAAATCTACTTCTTCCGTTTCATCAGATTTGAAGTATAAATAATTCATTAACGCTATGGCATCTCCAAATGTAAAAGAGCCATATACCTCCAGTTTTTCCAATTCAAAGCTAGGATAGTTTGTGACCGCACTAGCATCAAAATCATGACATTCCAACAAAGAACTGGCAGGTGATCTCACCGCCTGATCTGCACCATCAAAACTGTTGGCATCAAAGATTACATTACAATATTGGTCAGGATGATATGCATGAAGGGTAGTTCCCCCTGAAGTAGTCGCCCAAACCCCTGCGCTATTTGTACTGGTGCTTTTACCATATATCCCAGTACCTCCTACCCAGTAATAGTCTAAGTAATCGACAGTGATGGATTTATCTACAGAAGTGGCTGCATCATAATCGTCATCTCCATCTTGCATTGCGGTAATTGTAGCTATTCCGGCGGCTTTAATTTCAAGCTCCCAATGATCTGTTACATATATAGGTTCTGCGATGGTGTTATCACTTGATTCAAATGAAACATCAAGCCCCGATGAGCTAGTAGCCACAAGCATGATATTGTCATCTCTATAGATAGCATCTAAAGTTTGCTCCCAAGTTATGGTTTGATCGGCTGGTGTGGTGATCGTCTGGATAGTATCAGTAGCCGTACATCCATTTTCATTGGTCACAGTTGCTATATATTCCCCTGCTATGGTAACAGTGATTTGTTGAGTTGTCTCACCGGTAGACCATAAGTATCCAGAAAAACCTGCTCCGGCATCCAGCTCAAAACTATTTCCTTCAGTATTATACACTTGAGAGATGTCACTACCAAGATCAAAATCCGGTACCACACACAGCACATTCATGTCGACAGAAATAGGACCTGTCGCTACGATAATAACATTCTCTGGTGCGACAAATCCATATTTAGCATTATTAACACTCACAATTTCTCCATAATAGGACTGCAACTGCTCTCCAGTAGACGCCTCGAATACCACTTCTCCCAATCGCTCATAATGATTATGCCCATTATCGTATGCCTCAACCACATTGCCTAATACACCTATTTGACTCCCTGAATTTTTCATATAAATCTTAGCCCCTACAGAGCTACGAAACCCATGGTCAGTATTGCCAGTACTTGTTTCATAAACCTTCAGGTATGATCGAACACCAGTAGGTGAATATTTAGCAAACACCAGTTTCTCTTGTGATTCGAAGGTATCACTTCCTGTTAGGTAAATGTTTGTACCATGGATATAGACATCTTTCACATTGGTTATATCTCCCTCTGTAGTACTATTGGTGTTTCCGCCTGAAAAAACATAAAAACTAGTGGTACTCCCTTCATCTTTTATTACTGCTGCGTAATCACCATTTTCAGAAGCTGAGAATCCAGTTACACTATTCAAGTTTACATCCACAAATTGATCTCTATCTGGCGTAGTTGATGATGTAAATGTTTTATCTAGTTTCAGGTAGCGCAGATCTCCATACCCACTTTCATCAGGATTCACGATCGCCATCACATGTACATGATCATCACTCAGTGCGATTGAGTGACCGTATTCTTTGCTGTAGCCATTATCATAGGTCTTAGAGGTACGTGTACCTGTAGGGGTGAATTTTGCTATGAGCAAATTCTGTGCAGTCGCCGCTCCAACGTATTGAGTACCCACCGCGTACAAATTGGATCCATCCCATTCTACATCGTTATAAACCCCGTCATAAATCGAACTGCCACCCCCGCTATAATTGTATGCATCTGACCATAACACTGTGCCCGCGCTGTTGTACTTGATCACAAGGGCTTCCAATTTCCCTGTTCCATCGGCATCCGTAGAGCCTACGATATAGGCATTGCCATCGCCATCTACTGCAAGTGCCTCCGGTCTATCGATGTTCCCTCCATCCCAAGTGCGCTCCCAGACCAAGCCACTGCTGCTATACTTTGCCAAAACAATATCACCACTCTTATATCCGACTAAGTAAACATTGCCCTGATCATCTGCTCCCGCATCTGTGAAATCAGCAAAATGTGTAGAGTGATTAACTTCATCACTCCACTTGTCTAGCAAGTCCTGGCTAGACAAATCGGGAAGAAAGAAGAGTATTGTAAATAGAAAAGAATAAAAATATTTCATAGACGATTTATTGAATTGAAATTCAATTTCGTCTCATTACCGGTGCTGTGAAAGGGGGATTTAGTGAGTTGACCAAACCATTTAGTAACTCGTCCAAAATGTATGGTGAGTTAAATCAGGGTCAATTGATCCATCAGGTTCTTTCTATAAGATTTACTGATCTGCACTTTGTGTCCGGTTAGAAAAACTGAGTTTTCGGATATGCTATCGATCAACTTGAAGTTGATGAGGTAGGATCGGTGTACTCTGATAAATCCAAGCGGGTTGAGTTTTTCTTCCACACTTTTGAGCGTATGGCTGATGATGTATTTGCTATCCCGAGTGAACAGATTCGTGTAATTATCAAACGCCTCAGCGTAAACAATCTGATCCGACATGACAGAAAGGATCTCCTGATCTTGGCGAAAAAATAGTTTCTCAGGAGCTTGAATTGACTTTGCAAGCACCTTTTGTTTAGTCAATGCCAGCTCGACATTGGCAATTAATTCATTCTCACTAAAAGGTTTTACCAGATAACCAGAAGGGTTCACTTTGCTGGCGCGTTGTATGGTTTTCTGATCGTAAAATGAAGTGATAAACACAAAAGGGATTTCCAACCTCGATGCAAGCGAGATACCGTCCTCTTCGCCCTTGATATTGATATCAAGCAAAGCCATGTCGGGGTTGTTTTTCTCGATGCTGCTCAAAGCATCCACAGCCTCATCCACAATGTCAGAAACTATAAACCCATGCATCTCGAGAATCTCCGCCATATCATCGGCGATCAGCGCTTCGTCTTCTACTATTAGTATCGATGGCTTGCTCATACCACTAATTTATACCGTGAAAGACTAAGGTTAATGGTCGTGCCATTATTATTCAAAATTTCAATCTCAGCTTTCAGTTCTCGCGACAATGAACGGATCATTTTCCAGCCAAAGGAATTACCTTTTTTCAACGATTCCTCGTCCATGCCTACTCCATTGTCCCTTAGCCGCACGACGAGTTTGTCACTCTCCTCTGACATGGTCAGCTCTACCAACCCGCCCTCTTTTTCCTCCGGAAAAGCATACTTGATGGCATTGGTCATCAGCTCGTTTACAATGAGCCCTAAAGGAACCATGGTGTCGATATCCAGCTTAATGTGGCTCGTTTCTACTTTGTAATCGACGTGACTCACACCGAAGGCCATGAACAGTTCGGAAGTGAGCTTTTCGAAATAATCCTGAACGGAAACTCCACGAAGGTCGTCTGTACTATAAAGTCTCTGATGAACAAGGGCCATGGATTTCACCCTGTTTTGGCCTTGTGTCAGAGCTTCGCGAGCCACTTCATTGTTGAGTGATCTGCCCTGCAGCCTCAAAAGACTCCATACTACTTGCAGATTGTTTTTTACCCTATGGTGAATCTCCTTTAGCAAAACTTCTCTCTCATCCAGTGCTTTGGAGATTTGATTGTTTTTGATAGCCAGAATGTCGGAGGTCTTTCTTTTGGTGTTGTACAGGTAATATAGAAACACCGCAATGAAGACTATCAATAGTGCAATAAAGATGAAGGTATTTCGCTGATTGTTGGACTTGGCAAGAGCAAGGGCCGCATTTTTTTTGTCCAGCTCCAATTCGGCGATAGTGCGCTCCTTCAACTCTGATTCATATTTTTGATTCAATTCCTCCACTGCTTTGGCTTTTTCTAAGCCTACAAGGCTGTCGCTGAGCACTATAAACTCATTTTGGGTTTCATAGGCCTTTTCGAAAAGACCCATTTTATTGTACACATCACCTAACCACTTTTTACCGTTTTTCAGCGTTTCCAGATGGCCGATTTCCTCAGCGATAGAAAGTGCTTTCTTGTGGTTTAGTACAGCTTCCGTATACCTTCCCTCTTTACCCAAAAGCCGACCTATATTGTTATAACTGATGGCCTCAGCGATCCTGTCATCGGCATTTTTCTGATACAAAACACCCTGCCGATATTGCTGCAATGCCTCCCGGTCTCTGCCCAAAGCCATATATACATTCCCAAGATTACCCATGGCAGATCCTATTGCCTCCTCATTTCCACTGATCTCAGCCAGACTTAATGACTTTTTATAAATGGTTAGCGCCGGTTCATACTGCTCTGTCTTCTCCAGAACATTTCCCATGTTGTTCAGAGCATTACTCAACCAAAAAGTATCTTCAGCTACCTCAAATAATGAAATGGCATTCCCGTAATGACTCTCTGCTTTTTCGTATTCTTTCATTTCGAAATAAACAGCTCCGATATTATTTGAAATAATTCCGGTATATCTATTGTCTTCAGTCCGTTGTGAAATAGCCAAAGCTTTCAGGTAGTAGCGCATTGCCTCTTCAAATTGACCATTCAAATAGTAAGTAACCCCAGTGAGCGTCAGACTACTCGCAATCTTTGCCTTTTGCTCCAGTTTTTGAGAATAACTCAGGCCTTTCAGAAAGTAGTTTCTAGCAGAATCCGGATAATCAAACATGAGCACGTATCCTATTTCTATGTTATAATAGTGCTTAAGCGAGTCAGATTCAGCCTGAGCCAGACCCATTTTCAGGCTGTCCAGATCCTGAGCACCCAAAAACAGAGTTCGTATGAGAAGAATAGAAAGGCTGAAGTACTTCATAGTGGGAAAATAGCCTTTAGGTGAAGCAAATAAAACAGAAGTGCAGTTTAGTTTTTCAACTTAGCCCTGTGATTATTCAATCAATCAGTGAATAAAGCCGGACTCAGGACACACCTCCAAAAAACCATCAAGCTCTAGCGTTTTTTTCTGCGAAAAAGTCCTGCGGTAGGCGATAATAGAAATATATTCTTCTATTCTAAATAATAATAGATGAATAGACTGCCAGTACAATATATTGAAAGAACGTATCTGGGGCATTGGCTACATTTGAGAAAAGTAAAGCCCCCATGAGACCAGAAAGTATGATGATGTCTTACGGCTACAAACCTGAGCTATCAGAAGGAGCCGTAAAACCACCCATTTTCCAAACCAGCACGTTCGTTTTTAAATCTGCAGAAGAAGGCAAAGCCTTCTTTGAGGTGGCGTATGGTCTGCGCGAAAAGCATGAAAATGAAGAACTGGGTCTTATCTACAGCCGGCTCAACAACCCTGATCTGGAGATACTGGAAAACAGGCTTTCACTGTGGGACAATGCCGAAGACTGTGCTGTTTTCGAAAGTGGCATGTCTGCCATCACATCCACACTTTTTGAGTTTCTCAAGCCGGGTGATCTTCTTATTCACAGTGCTCCGGTTTATGGAGGCACGGATCATTTTATCCGAAAGATCCTCGGGCAATACGGCATCAAAACAGCCGAATTCAGACCGGACTATTCCGAAGAGCAAATAAAGGAAATAGCCAAATCGGCAGAAGGCAATCTGAAGATGATTTACATCGAAACCCCGGCTAACCCCACCAATGCACTGATTGACATAGAAATGTGTAAACGCATAGCTGATGCTTTTTCAGATGAAGATAATCAGGTGCTGCTCGCCGTTGACAACACCTACATGGGGCCGCTGTGGTCACATCCACTCAAACATGGCGCTGATCTGGTGCTCTACTCCGCCACCAAATACATCGGTGGGCATAGCGATGTGGTAGCCGGGGCTTGTCTGGGCAGCAAGGCTTTGATAGCACGGGTAAAGGGCTTTAGGACATTCATTGGCAACATGGCGGGCCCCTGGACGAGCTGGCTGCTCATGAGGAGCCTGGAAACCCTGAAAGTGCGGATGGACCAGCAGGCCGCCAATGCGGAGGAGATCGCCAAACGCCTGGCCGTGCATCCGAAGGTGGAAAGAGTTCATTATTTGGGGCTGCTGCCTGAAATTTCTAAGGAATACCCCATTTACAAAAAACAATACTCATCGCCAGGAGCAATGCTTTCCTTTGATGTGAAAGGCGGAGAGGCAGAGGCTTTCAAGGTGCTGAATAACATGAAATTGATCAAGTTGGCCGTGAGTCTCGGCAGTACAGAGAGCCTATGCCAGCATCCATATAGCATGACACACGCGGATGTGGATTGTGATTTAAAAAATGCCCTTGGTCTAACCGAAAAGATGATCCGCCTGTCTGTGGGGGTAGAAAACGTAGAGGACATCTGGGACGATCTGGAAAAAGCGCTGGCAAGCATTTAAACTTTCGTCAGTCCTGGTTTTCTCAACTCAAAATCGCCTTTTCCCAGGACTTCTTTGTGGGGCTCGATCTACTGTTCTGGTATTTTCACATTTGTGTGTGACTACCCGAAAAGCACTAGATTTAAACCAATATGAAATCGTCCCTCACCGAAAAGCATCTCGTCGCGATATTTGTGGTGATCAAGCTTCTGATCCATTTTTTCACCTATGACAATCTGGAATTGCATAGAGATGCTTATCTCTATTACGCACAGAGCGAGCACCTGGCATTTGGTTTTATAGCGGTTCCTCCCATGATCGCCCTGATTGGAAAATCAGCCACTGTCCTTTTCGGGAATACGGCTTTTGCACTTCGGCTATTTCCGGCGCTGATCGGCGCGGCTAACCTTGTCATCATTGGGTGTGCAGTGAAAGAACTGGGCGGTAAGCGAACCGCAACATTTTTGGCCTGTCTGGCATATATTCTATCGCCATCTTTTCTCCACTCCAACGCCCTTTGCCAGCCGGTTTCATTCAACCAGTTTTTCTGGCTGCTCTCCAGCTACCTCATGCTTCTTTTGGTTAAAAAACAAGATCCCAAAATTTGGATTTGGATCGGTCTGGTTGGGGGTTTAGGCTTTCTCACAAAGTATTCCATTGTTTTCATTTATGCGGCATTTACGCTGGGGCTTCTGCTTTTAAAAGACAGAAAGCTCTTTCTCTCAAAACACTTCGTCATGGGGCTTGGGTTGGGGCTCATGATCGCTCTGCCCAATCTCATTTGGCAGTATAACCACAACTGGCCTGTTCTCACTCACATGGAAGAACTCCGCGAAAGACAGCTTGTGCATGTGGGCGTTCTGGATTTCATCGTTGGCCAGATCATGATGAACCTGCAAGGTATTTTACTATGGCTCACGGCTGTGATAGTCTTGCTTTTTTCCAAGAAAGAAAAGCACTTCAGAGTCTTCGGTCTTACTTATCTCTTTGTAATATCACTTTTAATCCTCGGAAGCGGCAAAGCCTATTACGCACTGGGCATTTACCCAATACTATTTGCATTCGGAGGTGTTTTTGTGGCAAAATATGCTCATCAATATCTGAAGGTTGTAGTGCCGCTGATGGTCCTGCACACATGTGTTTCTTTTGCCATTTCTCTCCAGTTCGATGGGGTGCCGTTTGTAACTTTTGAAGATGTGTATGAGCAGGGTGGCTTCAAATGGGAAGACGGCAAATACTACGATGTGCCTCAGGACATGGCGGATATGACAGGTTGGCGAGAGCTCGCCGAAGCGGTCAAGACCGTTTATTTGGGTCTTGAGGAAAAGGAAAGAAGCGAAACGGACATCTTTTGCTATCACTATGGCCAGGCAGGAGCCATCATGTTTTATAGCGATGATTTGCTGCCGCAACCTATCTGTGACAATGGCAGTTTCATCTTCTGGTCACCGGACAGCATAGCGGCGCAAAAAATAATATGGGTGCACGCCGGAACGGGTAGTGATTTCAACCCGGAAGTAGAACTACCCAAACGCTTTGAACATGTTATTCTCAAAGCCACCATAGACAATCCCTATTTCCGTGAAAACGGCACTCAGATATATCTCTGCGAAAACCCTAACAAATTTTGGAAAGACCGCATGAAACAAGAGCTCCGAGCTCAGAAGGCGAGATATAGCCGGCACCATCTACCAATGAGTGAATAAGTATCTATTCCCCGTTTTGCTGAAAAAAAAGTGACATAAATCATACCCCTACTGCTACCATTGTTACACACCTTTTGCCCATTGGAGTGAACCTTTGAACTCGAAAACCAAACCAATTTTGTGGTGAAAAAACCAAGGATCATAATAGTAGGGGGATTGTCTGCCGGACCCTCAGCTGCTGCCAAAGCCAGAAGGACAAACGAAGATGCCGAAATCCTCCTTTTCGAAAAAACCTCGCATATCAGCTATGCCACCTGCGGCATACCATATGCGCTATCAGGTAAGATCAAAACCCGTGACAAGCTCCTGGTAGTACAGCCGGAACTCCTGGAAAAACGATTTGGCGTAGAGGTTCATATCAATGAAGCTGTCAACAACATTGACCCTGAAAAACACCTTGTATTTACAGACAAGGGAGTTTACGAATATGACAAACTGGTATTTGCCACTGGTGGCAGAGCCATCTTGCCTCCAATCAAAAACATTGAGTCGTATCAAAACTGGGCTCACGCCAAAACCATTGAGGATTTTGACAAAATAATGAAGCAGGGTGTGATTGATAAATCTTCGCACATTACCATAGTAGGAGCGGGTTTGATAGGGCTGGAAACAGCTGAAAACCTGATTGAAGCGGGGAAGAAGGTCACAGTGGTAGAGCTAGCCCCACACGTCCTTAGCAACTGGGATGAGAAGTTTGCCAGACTGGCGGAAGGTATTCTGGAGGAAAACCAAATCGAGCTAAAGTTGGGAGTTTCGGTAGCAGAAGTCATCCCCGAACGAAGCGAAATCATCCTGAGTAATGGAGAGAAAATGTTTACGGACTACATGCTGATAGGCATCAGCGTGCGTCCAAATACCGAAATGCTCACAGAGCATGGAGCGGACCACCTGAGAAATGGCGCCCTTATCGTGAATGAAAAAATGGAAACATCGCTCCCTGATATTTATGCAGCGGGCGATTGCGCCAGCATCCCCAACCTGATCACAAATGACAGTGGTTGGTTTCCAATGGGAACCCACTCCAACAAGGGAGGAAGAGCCGCAGGAGCAAATGCTGTCGGAGGTGAAGAAACCTTTGACGGTGCATACGGCACAGCCATAATGAAGCTTTTTGATCACACCATAGCCCGCACAGGCATGGGGCTAAAAGCACTGAAACAGGCCAATATTGCATTTGAGTCTTCATTTTCAATAACAGGAACCACACCGGGTTTTTACCCTGACCAAAAAGATATGTTTCTCGAGATCTACTTTGACCGGGACACACGAGTGCTTCTAGGAGCTGAGATGATCGGTCAGCAAGGTGTAGACAAGCGGGTAGATGTGCTCTCAACAGCCATATACGCCGGGCTGAGAATCGACGACCTGCCCAGATTAGACCTGGCTTATGCTCCACCTTTTTCACCGGCTAAGGATCCGGTAATCGTAGCGGGGTATGTGGCGGGCAATTCCCTGACAGGAGAATATGCTGAAATCAATGCCCTTGAGGCGGACAAAATTTTCTCAGAAGAACGTGTGCATGAGTACACGATTTTGGATGTGAGAAAGCCCGTAGAACTACACAAAGAAGGCATGATCGAAGGCGCTGTAAATATTCCGCTCGACGACCTGAGAACACGCATCACCGAGCTGGATTCGGAACAAGAAATCTATGTGTATTGTGCAAAAGGATTGCGCGGATACCTATCCTCCCTGATCCTGGCTCATCATGGCTTTAAAAATGTTAAAAACATGGCCGGAGGCTTTACGGCATGGAAAAGAATGGTTGGCAAAATTGCCCGATTGGAGTTGGTTTGACGATACGGCGCACTTCGTGCGCCGTATTTTTTAGTCTTCGGATTTCTCCGCCATCCTGGGGCCATTGGCTTTCATGGTATAGATCATAATACCCACACCAAGCAGAGCCATCGGGATGCTGAGAATCTGCCCCATATTGAGAGCCAGATCATCTTCAAAAGCTTCCTGATTCATTTTGAAAAACTCATCAAAGAAACGCAACGTCCACAGCAGGAACATAAACAACCCGAACGTAAACCCGGCAGGCAGCACAAATCGCTTTTCTTTCCAAATCCAATACAGGAGCAGCATCAACACCACACAGTATGCCGCCTCATACAGCTGTGCCGCGTGCCGCACAGTTCCTACGCCGTATATTTCTAAAATATCCTGACCATTCTTTTTGTAAATCGTATAGCTGAGGGGGCCTTCGCCAAAGTCTATGTGTTGGTTTATTTCAGTATATCTGTAAAGCGCAGATTTCAGATTTGTCTCGATGAATGTCTTGTCTCGTAGGCTGGCATCATAGCCTCTTTTGTATTTCACCACAGCAGTCACGGGCACTTTGCCCGGCGCAGATTCTTCCCGGCTTTCATCCTTTTCAAAAGAAACAGACTCCACATTGTCGCCATAATCCAATACCTGAGCCGTATATGCGGCATAGACCACTCCTACGTTTGAGTTGGTCGCTACGCCCTCCATCTCCGAATTGAAAAAGTTTCCTGTACGGATCATAGCCCCTGTTAGGGCCACCACGATGACCATCCTGTCCACCAGCCAGCTCATTTTATACTGTTTGTATTTTCTGCTAAAGAGCCACAACGCCACCAAAATGCCGATAGCTCCACCGTGACTAGCCAGACCACCTTCCCACACTTTGATGATCTCAATGGGGTTTGACAGGTAATAGCTCGGGTTGTAAAACAAACAATGGCCCAATCTCGCTCCGGCGATTACGGCTATCACCATATACACTGTGAGTTTTTCAACATCCTTTTCTGGGTATCCTTCTTTTCTGAAAATTCTGAAAAGCACTTGCTGTGAGAGAATGAAGCCTCCGGCGAAAAGCAGGCCATACCACCTCACCGGCCTATCTTCCAGCCCTAAAAACGACAATGGAATAGTGAAAATATCCGGATCAGGACTCCAAAGGAGATAGTTGAGTATGAATTGCATTTGAATTAGTTAGTTTTCCAAAAGTATGGTGTGAACAATATCAGCACGGTAAAAAGCTCTAAACGCCCAAGCAGCATCAAAAATGACAAAAGCCACTTTCCCGGTGTTGATATCTGCGCAAAATTATCTACAGGACCTACCGAACCCAGCCCCGGACCGATGTTTCCCAGGCAAGTAGCAACAGACCCGATGGCAGTCATGAAATCCTCACCGAGCATTCCCATCACGATAGAAGACCCAGCAAAAATCAAGATATAAATCATAATAAAAGCCAGGATGTTGAAGGTGATATCTCTGGATACAGCATTGCCATTGAACCTTACGGGAATCACTGCATTTGGGTGCAGTTGGCGCTTCAATTCGAGCAAACTATTTTTTATTAAAATAATGTGACGCACGATTTTCACCCCACCAGCTGTAGATCCCGCCGATGCTCCCAAAAACATCATGATGAATACCAAAAGCGTAATGAACGATCCCCACATCGTGTAGTCTGCAGTTATATAACCCGTGGTTGTAATGATCGAAACGACCTGAAAGGCTGCATCTCTGAATGACTGCTCTATGCCTCCGCCCAGCAAATAAACACCCGTAGCAACTATCAATGTGAGCACAATGCAAAAGCCCAGGTAGAATTTGAATTCATCGTTTTTTAAGACTTTTTCAAACTGTCCGTGCAGGCCGAAGTAAGTCATGGTAAAGTTTGTGCCCGCCAGAAACATGAACATGATAATCACATACTGTATGAAAGGCGAATCATAAAACGCGATGCTGGCATTTTTAGTAGAAAATCCACCTGTGGCCATCGTGGTGAGGCCATGATTGATCGCATCGTAAAAAGTCATCCCCCCTAGCCAAAGCATCACTGTCTCGGCAAAAGTCAAACCCAGATAGATCAACCAAAGTCGCTTGGCTGTTTCTTTGATTCTTGGCTGAAGTTTATCTGGAGAAACACCGGGAGCTTCCGCAACAAATAGCTGCATGCCACCAATGCCCAGTATGGGTAAAATGGCTACTGTAAGTACGATAATACCCATTCCCCCGATCCATTGTGTCAAACTTCGCCAGAATAATATTCCTTTATGCACACCCTCAATATCCGTAAGGATGGTGGCACCAGTGGTAGAAAACCCGGAGATCGTTTCGAAAAAAGCATTGCTGAAGTCAGGAATCGCTCCGCTGAAAAGGTAGGGAAGCGTGCCAAAAAAAGACATCACCAACCAACCGAGCGTGACCACCAGATATCCATCACGCTTCTTTAGCTCCTTTATCTGATTTTTTTTGGTGGTCAGAAACAAGATCAACCCTGAGATGAGTGTGATAGACCCTGCACCAAAAATGGCTAGCAGGTCGCCTTCAAAATAGTGTAGGGAAAACGGAATGCACAGATACATAAATGCTCCGTTCATTATCAAAAGAATGCCCAGAATATTTACGATAACACGGTAGTTGAAACGCATGACTATTTGAAAAAGCCTTCGACTATATGAATGCAATCAGGGTTAGACAATACCACCACCCTGTCTTTTTCTTCAAACTCAAAGTTACCCCGTACGGTATATCCTACCTCTTTTCTTATTACACCGCCAATGACTGCCGTTTTTGGGAAGTCAAGGTTACGCAGCTCATGGGTCAATATCTTAGAGTTTGGTTTTACCTCAAATTCAAGAATCTCGGCATCCACTCCATGAATACTGGTCAGGCTCAGCACCTCACCACGACGGATATATCTGAAAATAAAATTTGCCGCAATCAACTTTTTGTTGATCATGGTATCAACACCTATGCTTTGAGACAGGTGGATATAGTCAACGTTTTCTACCGCTGCTATGGTTTTTTTCACCCCATGGTTTTTGGCTACCAGTGAAGAAATGATGTTCGTTTCTGAGTTTCCGGTCACGGCGATAAATGCATCCATACGATCCAGTCCCTCTTCTTTGAGCATGTTCGTATCACGCACATCACCATTGATCACCATGGTCTCAGGCAGAGCATCAGCCAGAGCAAAACACTTTTCCTTATCCTTTTCTACAATCTTGATACTGTATTTTTTACTCAGCTGTTTTGCTGTATTGATCCCCACCTTGCTACCACCCAGGATCATGATGTTTTTGATTTCGAATCGCTCCTTGCCCGCAAGAGACATCACACGGTCAATCCCGCTCGGCTCGGCTATAAAATAGGCGTGATCATTGAGCAAAAACTTATTGTCACCATGAGGAATGATGGTTTTGTTATCTCTCAGAATAGCGATCGTAGTGAAGTTGTGATCGGGGTTAAGGTAAGCCGTTTCGGTGAGGGTCTTGTCTTTCAACTCGGACTTTTCATCAACGGTAATCCCTATTAGGGACAAAAGTCCATTTTCAAACTCAAAAGCATCGGTAAGTGCCGATTGCTTGATCAGGCGCTTAATCTCCTTGGCAGCCAGAGATTCCGGCGAAATGATCTCATCTATACCCATCCCTTTGAGGTTGAGCTTCTCCCGCTGATATAGAAATTCAATGTTAGAAATTCGGGCGACAGTTTTTTTCGCCCCAAGGCTTTTTCCTACGATGCAAGTGGTAATGTTTGTTTCCTCGATGGAGGTCACAGCTATTAGTAGGTCGGCTTTCCCGACGTTGGCTTCCTCCAGAATCTTCACGGAAGTAGAGCTGCCTTTGATTGTGCTTACATCCAGATTATTCGAGGCGTATTCCAGCACGCTCACGTCCTGGTCTATAAGAATAATATCCTGATTCTCGTAGGCTAATAGTTTGGCGAGATGAAATCCCAAATCTCCAGCACCTGCTATGATAATTCTCATCTATGAGCTAATAGTCCTTATTGGGAGACAAATATAAAAGAAAGAAAAGCGCAGAAAGAAACATTTCGACCATTAAAGAGATAAGCTGGCTGAGTGAATGAAATTCGCGTTTAATCCAGTAAAAATCAGATGTTTACACGACTGAAATATTCTCTGGCAGCTCGTCTTATTTTTGGTGCCATCAGTATGGCCCCAATCATTGTTGGAAATGCCATCAGTCCGTAGGTGAGGTCAATAAAATATACAATGGCATTGAGCGTGGTTACTGATGCTATCAAAATGGAGCTGACATACCAATAGTTGAAATAACGACCTCTTTTTACTCCTACCAGGTAGGAGAAGCATTTTTGACCATAATACCCTAAACCAAAAATGGTGGTAATAGCGAAAACCAAAACGCATAGCAACAGAATATATGGCCCTACTACCGGCAGACTCACTTCAAAAGCTTTGGCTGTCATCAAAATTCCATTCAACTCTCCTGACTGCCACGAATCAGTAACCAAGATGGCCAAACCTGTCATGGTGCATATCACAAGTGTGTCAATCGCCGGTCCTAGCATCGCTACCAGGCCCTCACGAATAGGTTCTTTTGTCTTGGCTGCACCGTGCATCATAGGAGCAGAGCCTACTCCCGCTTCATTGGAAAAAGCCGCTCTTCTGGCCCCAATGATAATCAAAGCTCCCAGCGCACCACCCATGGCCGCTTCAGCAGTAAAGGCATCCGTGACTATCAAGGTTAGGGAAGGAATGACGTCCCCGATATTCATTATTAGTATGGATAACACACTCACTACATAGAGTACAACCATGGTAGGCACCAACCTGGCCGCCACATTCCCGATTCTGGTAATGCCACCGAATATTACAAGCCCTACCACTACAGCAATACCCAAACCCAGAGATAAATCGAGATAGAAAGAATCGGTATTGATTCCCGCGGGGGCAAGCAATACATCCTTGATGGCATCAATACTTTGGTGTGTTTGGAAAATCGGTGTAAATCCTAGCGAACCCAATACCGCAAATGCTACAGCCAGTGGCTTCCATTTCTTACCCAGACCTTCTTCTATAAAATACATAGGACCACCCTGAATCTCTCCGGCAGAGTCTTTTCCACGAAACATTACCGCCAAACTACAGGTAAAAAACTTGGTGGCCATCCCAAAAAACGCACTCACCCACATCCAGAAGATTGCCCCGGGACCACCCGTGGCAATCGCTACCGCTACACCACTGATATTTCCCATGCCGATGGTAGCGGCAAGAGCTCCGGATAACGCCTGAAAGTGGCTGATCTGTCCTGGGTCGCTTTTATCATCGTATTTTCCCCGAAGCACATTGATAGCATGACCCAAATACCTGAAAGGCAAAAACCTCGAATAGATCATAAAAAAAGCACCTCCACCCAGAAGCAGTATAAGTAAAGGAGTCCCCCAGACGAAACTTGCGGCAGATTCAATGATGTGTTCTATGGTCTTCATATATCAGATTTAGACTTTAATAATGGGTTGATGCAAGTCCATACTGTCTCGGCAATCACCAAATGACCCTTGGCTGTGGGATGAATGCCGTCTGGCATGTTGAGTTCAGGAACACCACCAACTCCCTCTAAAATGAAAGGGATGAAATATGCACTGTTTTCTTCCACAACGTCCCGAAACACCTGACTAAACCGGCCTCTGTAGTTCTCACCCATTTCACGTGGCATTTCCATCCCGGCCACTACGAGCGTCACATTGGGATTTACCTTTTTGACCCTGTCAATAATTCTTTGGAGGTTGTTCTTGAGCAATCCAAAATTCAGACCCCTGAGGCCATCATTTGCGCCAAGCTCCAGCACAAAAATGTCCGGAATTGTCTTAAGCACAGTATTGACACGCAGCAAACCTTCGGCGGAGGCTTCACCACTTAACCCTGCATTGATGACTTCATAGTCATACTCCAGGTCGAGCATTTTTCGCTCTATAATGGCGGGAAAAGCCTCCTTAGGATCCAGCTCATAACCAGCGGTTATGCTGTCCCCAAAAAACATCAGGACGGGTTTATCCATAGGGAGCACGGTTTGAATTTTTGCTGGTCAGAAAACAAAAATGCAATGATAAACCATAACCATGGAATAGTATGAAAAACCAAAAGTGAAGCCGCGAAAACCGCTTGAATAAATCTGAAAAGCCGCTCTTCTACTCTTTGTACCAGACACGCAACAGCTGGTACCACTGAGAACTGGACTCTCCTCCAGTCCACAATTCAGTATCCTGACTACCCTCTTCGTTGCTATCGTGAATGTTGGGCAGCAACACCGTCTCGATATTTACAATCTCAATGTTGGGGTTTCCATCAATCCATTGGTTCATGGAGGCGAGTACCTCATCAAAATGCTGAACTTTTCCGGATTTAAACATTCCTCCTTTGCTTTTTTCGGGGACGAAATCTCTTACTGTAATAGGCATGATAGTATTGGATATTTTTATGAATTTAATGAAATATTTTAATATCACACTTTCAGCTTCACTGAATACCGTTTTATAGTTGGCATTATTTCTGGACTGAATAACTTTAGGATCAAATACATCAGCTATGAACAGAATATACATACTCGCATTTTTCAGCTTTACCATTGCCTTGTCCGGGTGTAAAACAGGAAAAAAAGCACTGGAGCAGGGCCAGTATGATTTGGCCGTATCTCAGGCGGTAAACAGATTAAAATCCAACGGAGATAGCAAAAAAGCCCGCTCAACGCTAAAGAAAGCATACCGGTTTGCCGTATCTACCCATCTGGACAATGTATCTCGTGCCAATGCTTCCGCGGATATGTTCAAGTGGGAAAAAATGGCCAACGAGTATCTTTCGATCAACCGTCTGTATGACGCCATCCGCAAATGCCCAACATGTCTGGATCTGGTACCCAACCCTGTGAAGTACGATAGCGAACTGCAATCCGCAAGACAAAAAGCCGCTGAAACGAGGTACAATCTGGGAGTCACGGCTTTGGCAAATAAGAAAATACGTGAAAAGGCACTAGAAGCTCACGGACACTTCGAGGTAGTAAAAGAGATGGTGCCTCGTTACAAAGACGTGGAAGATAAACTTGCGGAATCATTGTATTATGCCACGCTCAAAGTGGTGGTAGAGCCCATACCGAGCCCCACAAGGATGATGGATGTAAAGCATGAATTTTTTGTAAATAAAATCAATGAATACCTGCATCATCAACCTATCAACAAGTACGTGAGGTTCTACACTCCTGACGAAGCAAAAAATCAGAATTTGGAGTTTATTGACCATGTGATTCAAATGGAATTCGACAGGTTTTCTCTGGGGAATGTGTTCCAAAACAACACACAAAAGGAGGTTTCCAAAGACAGTGTGGTGATAGCCACAAAAAATGGTGAAGATATCTACGGCACAGTAAAAGCCACTCTCAAAATTTCCGAAAAGTCAATTACGGGAGGTGGCGTTCTGGATTTCAGGATTTTGGATAACGAAACCGGCAAAGTGATCACACAGGAAAAAATGCCAAGTGAATATACCTGGAGTATAATGTGGGCCAGTTACAATGGTGACAAAAGAGCGCTCAGTGATGAAGAACTCGAAATGGTGAATAGATCAAATGTTTCCATTCCAAACCCACAGGTCATGTTTGAGGAGTTTACCGCTCCGCTTTACGATCAGGTGGTCTCTAAAGTATCAGCGTATTACAGGGGGTATTAGTTACCCCCTTTTTTTCTGCCAGTTGTCCCTAAGCGTGATGGTCTGATTGAAAACAAGATTCTCCGGCGTGGAGTCTTCATCTACCCGAAAGTAGCCTACTCGCTCAAACTGCATCTGATCTCCCACCTTCGCGTTTTTCAATGAGCCCTCCAAAAGTGCTTTTTTGTTGATTTCAAGAGAATCCGGGTTGAGGTGATTTTTGAAATCATCATCTATATCACTAAGGTTTTCTGTTTTGAATAGCCGATCATATAGCCTGATTTCAGCACTTACGGCATCATCCGCAGACACCCAACCTAGGGTTCCTTTCACCTTCTTGCCAGAAGTGTCCTGACCACTTTTTGTTGCAGGGTCATACTCCGCATAAATTTCCTCGATCTCACCAGCGTCATTCTTTTTGAAGCCCGTACAGTTGATGATATAAGCATACTTCAACCGCACCTCTCTGTCAGGCCCCAGTCTATACCATTTTTTAGGACTAGGCGGATTCTCAAGGAAGTCCCCCCGATCTATATATACCTGGCCAGAGAAAGGTATCTCTCTTGTGCCGGCAGACTCATCTTCCGGATTGTTGACTGCTGTCAGCATTTCGGTTTTTCCTTCCGGCCAGTTGGTTACTATCAGCTTCACGGGGTTCAAAATACCCATCACACGATTGGCTTTCTTGTTCAGATCTTCTCTCACGGCATGCTCCAGCAGCGCCACATCTATGATCCCGTCTCTCCTGGCAACACCAATTTTCTCAGCAAAATTTCTGACTGACTCTGCTGTAAAACCTCTCCTTCTTATTCCTGATATAGTCGGCATACGAGGATCATCCCAGCCAGACACATGATTGCCTTCTACCAGTTCCAAAAGCTTTCTTTTACTCACTATTGTATAGCTGAGATTCAATCTTGCAAATTCGATTTGCCGCGTGGGATAAATCTCCAACTCCTTGATGATCCACTCATAAAGAGGTCTGTGCACCTCAAACTCCAGCGTACAAAGAGAGTGTGTGACCTTCTCAATACTATCCGACTGTCCATGTGCAAAATCGTATGTCGGGTAAATGCACCACTTATCTCCTGTGCGGTGATGCTCTACGTGCCTGATACGATAGAGTATAGGGTCGCGCATATGCATATTGGGAGAGCTCATGTCAATCTTAGCACGGAGCACTTTTTCTCCATTCTCATATTTCCCAGCTCGCATTTCCTCAAAAAGTTTGAGGTTTTCGGCAGGAGTACGGTCGCGGTAAAGGCTATGCTGACCGGGAATAGTCGGCGTGCCTTTGATCTTATTGAACTGCTCCTGACTGAGGTCATCCACATAGGCACTTCCTTTTTGTATCAACTTCACAGCATATTCATAAAGCGTCTCGAAATAGTCCGAAGCAAAAAACTGCCCGTCCCACTTGAAGCCAAGCCACTCCACATTTTGCTTGATAGAGTCCACATACTCCTGGCTTTCCTTCTCCGGGTTGGTATCGTCAAACCTCAGGTTGCACTTGCCATTGTATTTTTTGGCCAGGCCAAAATTCAGGCATATTGATTTAGCATGCCCGATATGCAAGTATCCATTCGGCTCAGGAGGAAAACGCGTCTGTATGCTGGTGTGCTTACCACTTTTCAAATCATCCTCTACGATTTGCTCAATAAAATTCAACGACGGCTTCTTCTCGACTTCCATATTGTTTGCTAAAAATTGAAGGCACAAATTAAATGAGTTTTAACTCAGAATTCACACATTTTGGGATAAACGAAACACATCCATGACAGGAAGTAATTAATCAATTACCTTCGCAAAAAAATTAATTCGTATAATGAAAAATCTTAGTGTATTTGTAATTGTTGCCATGATGGTCGTGGCTTTTAGCTGCAATGAAATTGGAACAGGCGGAGGAGATGTCTCTTTCTCGTCTTTAGAAGATAGTGTGAGCTATAGCTACGGTGTGCAGATTGGTAAGGATATTTTGAGAAGAAAAGTAGAAGGTATCAACCCTGATGTACTCGCAACTGGCATGAAAGATGCTCTTGGAGAAGACATCAAATTGACAGAAGAAGAAATGAATGCTTGCTTCCAGGCTTTTGATGCAAAAGCAAAAGAGAAGGAAGAAGAAAGAAACCAATCTATGGTACAGGAAGGACTTGACTACCTGACAGCCAATGCCGACAAAGAAGGTGTGACCACCACAGAATCTGGTCTTCAGTACAAAGAGCTTGTAGCCGGAACAGGTGCAAGTCCAGTAGAAACAGATCAGGTAACAGTGCACTACACTGGAAAGCTAATCGACGGAACTGTTTTTGATAGCTCGGTAGAAAGAGGTGAGCCTGCAACGTTCCCATTGAACAGGGTGATCCCAGGATGGACAGAAGGTCTTCAGTTGATGAAAGAAGGTGGTAAAGCCGAATTGGTGATCCCTTCAGATCTAGGTTACGGACCGAGAGGTGCTGGCGGAGACATTCCTCCTAATTCTGTATTGATATTCGAAGTTGAGTTGATCTCAATAGGCGGAGGGGAAGAGTAAAACTCCCAGACGACATAAAGGAAAGCCCAGCCGTTAACGGCAGGGCTTTTTTATTTCAGAGAGTCTGAAGCAAAACTAAAAGGCAACAAAAACCGCACGTCATCCAGCATGACAAAATCCCCTTCCTTGCGCTGCATGATTATCTTGATGGGCCCTTTCTGAACGGAAGCATACTCCATCATCACCTGCCGACAATTGCCACAGGAAAAAGCATCGGCCAGTTGGCCTTTTTCGTTTTTAGCCAAAACCACAATGGTGTCAAGGTCAACCTTAGATTGAGATTTGGCAGCAAAAACAGCAACACGTTCGGCACATAGGCCTGAAGGGTACGCAGCATTTTCCTGATTGCTTCCTGTTGTGACTTTGCCGGATACATCGCGCACAGCACTGCCCACAGAGAATTTGGAGTAAGGAGCATGCACATACATCAGGCTTGCCTCGGCACTTTTCACCAAAGCCTGATCCGCCTCGCTCATCTGCGAAAGCTCCACAATTTTATATGATATGTTCAAATCCATTTCCTAGTCGTCTAAAATGGTCGATACGAAAGTATCTGCTCTAAAAACGCCGGTCCAGCTCCGGGGTAAATGATCAACCCAAAAACCAGCCCGTAAATAGCCCCATAGAGATGGGCTTCATGGTTGATATTATCGCCCATATTTCTGCCCTGATAGTAAGAATATGCGACATAAAGTACCCCGAGAATGAACCCAGGAATACACAACACAGCATAAAGACAAATATCATTGAGTGGGAAGTATAGAATGCTGGCAAAAACCATTGCTGAAACCGCACCGGAGGCACCCAGGCTGTTGTATCCGGGGTTATTCTTGTTTTTGAAGGCCGTGGGCAGGTCTGACACAACGATAGCAGATAGATAAAACAATATGTAAACAATGGTGGACTGGCTCCCTAAGATTTGACCAAAAACCTGCTCGACTATCTGTCCGAAAAAATAGAAGGTGAACATATTGAAACCAAGGTGCACATAGCTGCCATGCAGAAAGCCGGACGCCACCATGCGGTGAAATTCTTTCTTGTGAAAGACCATGTACGGGTTCATCAATCCCTTTTGAAAAATTGTGGCATTGTTGAAAGCAGCGAGACTGATAGCCACTGTCACAATGATGATGATTAAGGTTACTGAAATTGTCATTATGATTCTCTTTTCATGAGGGCCAAAGCAAACTGCCTCAGCGCCTCTTTACCATTTGGGTCTGCGTCCAAGTTATCCAAAATTTCGAATGACCGATCAAAGTATTCGTTCATTTTAGATGTGGTCATTTCTTTGATGCCTATTTGGTCATAAATAGATTTTACTGCTGCCACCTTTTCCCGGGCATCAAATTGTTCCTTCGAAAGCCACTCATTGAGCACGTCCATTTGCTCAGAAGCGGCCTTGTTCAACGCACTAATGAGTAAATAGGTTTTCTTATTGGTCACGATATCACCGCCAACCTGCTTACCAAATTTTTCCTGATCTCCATAGACATCCAGCAGGTCATCCATCAGCTGAAAACCAATGCCCATGTTCACTCCTAGATCATAAATCCGTGCACGGTCCGACTCAGAAAAACCGGCCATCAAAGCCCCAAGTTCTAAGCTGAAACCTAAAAGAACGGCCGTTTTCAGCCGAATCATATCGATGTATTCCTCAACAGATACTTCCCGTCTCGACTCAAAATTCATATCTATCTGCTGGCCCTCGCAGACTTCAACGGCCGTTTTGTTAAACAGCCGGAGAGCTTCCGGCAACAGTGTCGGGTCTATCTGCAGCATGAGCTCATACGCCTTTACCAGCATAGTATCGCCACTCAGTATGGCCACATTTTCATCCCACTTCTCATGCACTGTGGCCTGACCTCTGCGCAGAGGTGCCTTGTCCATAATATCGTCATGCATGAGCGTGAAATTGTGAAAAACCTCCACAGCCAGCGCTGGAGTGATCACAGACTCCACATCATTCTTTTTGAACTGGTAAGCCAGCAGCACCAAAAGGGGTCTCATTCGCTTACCTCCGAGCGACATGATATAGGAGATAGGGTCGTATAGATTTTTGGGATTATCACCAAACTGCAGCTTGGAGATTTCTTTCTTTATAAGATCCTGAAGTTCAGGGATAGTTTTCATTTATGTCTAATTATCAAATGTGGATCGGCTCAAATCGGGCGCTCCGGCCATTTGTGGATTTTGATACTAGCGGCAATCTTAACAAAAACTCTTTAATAGTCGGTTTGTTTATTGTCACCTCCGAGATTCATTTGAAGAGTTATTTTAAAGTTTAGAGGATTTTTATCGAAATTCGCCAAATAACGCATTTACATTAAATCGACCATGAAATCAGTATTCGTCACACTTGCATCGCTGATGATTCTCACAAGCTGTGCAAGCGAGGTAAACAAACAGCACCTGAGGATAGAAATTTTAAATTTAGAAAATGCTTTTCAGAAAATGGCAAATGAAAAAAGCCTGGCAGAAGCATTTTATCTGTTTGCTGATGACCATGCGGTGATCAAAAGGGAAAATGACACACTGATTATGGGCAAGGAGAACATAAAAGCCTATTATGAACAAGAACGTTATCAAGACGTAGAATTGACATGGCGCCCCGACTTTGTTGAAATCTCAGATGCCGGGGATATGGCTTATACTTACGGGAAATATGTTTGGAAATCGAAGGGCAAGAATGATAATGTCAAAGAACACACGGGTGTTTTTCATACCGTATGGAAAAAACAACCAAACAAAACATGGAAATACGTCTGGGACTAATACCTATAGAAAATGAAAATAAGAGAAGCAAAAGCTGAAGATCTTTCGCAGATCATTGAAATGCTTTCCAATGACAAACTGGGCAAAGTCAGAGAGCGTTTCACAATTCCTCTTTTAGATAAATATGTGAGTGCTTTTGAAAAAATCTCAAAAGATGAAAACCAGGAGTTGATTGTGATGGAAGATGAAGCTGGAGAAATTATCGGGACGCTCCAACTCACTTTTATTCAATACTTAAACTATCAGGGAGGAATACGTGCTCAAATAGAGTCGGTAAGAATCAGAGAAGATCAGACGGGAAAAGGTATAGGCAGCAAGCTGATAGGCTGGGCTGCAGAGCGCGCCAAAGCCAAAGGGGCTCACTTGGTACAACTCACTTCTGACAAACAGCGTCCTGATGCGATTCGGTTTTATGAAAAACTGGGATTTAAAGCTTCGCACGAGGGATTTAAACTACACTTCAAATAAGTTTTTAGTTTTCGGCGTAGGTCGCGGGATCTACAGCGGTAGGTGACCAGTTTTTGAAAAAACCGACAACCTTCTTTTCGCTGTACCCTTTACCTTCTTCTAGCAAAGCTGAATCCTGGGTGTGAAGTCGGTTTCCATCTGCATCTAAAATCACAAAAACAGGGAAACCAAAACGATTGGGATAGTCCAGCTTTGCAAGTATATCCATGTTCTTGTTTTCGCTGCTATAGTTCAGTTTTATCGGCACATAGTTATCGTTGAACACTGATTTTACCTCCTCGTTTCCTTCCACAAATCGGTGGAAGAGGATACACCATGAACACCAATTTCCGCCTACCTGAATAAAGACATGTTTGTTGGTCGCTTTGGCTTGAGCCAGTGCATCGGCTATTTGTTGCTCCCCGTCGGCAGTGGGGTCATAGAGTTTTTTCTCGTCCTGAGCCTGAGTTTGTAGGGCGAATAACACAGCACAAAGGAGAATGATAAACGACTTGATTTTCATTTGGTCACGGTTTGAATTTGTCTTTCAATTTAACAAAACGTATTTCACATTCCTTCTTATTTTTTGTGAATGGAGTATAATAAAAGAGCCGTGGAAACTGAAGTTTCCACGGCTCTTTTCACATATAGATAAGTCTTATTTTTTTGTGGTCTGAAGCTGCTTAGCCATGGCCGCTCCTATGAGGCTTTCCAGCGGAGTGGTGCTTCCTTCACCTCCACCCATGATCATAGTCTGTGGAAATTTGAGCTTGGCAATTTCTGCAGCCACTCGCACATCTCTATCCAGCTCCATCCTCAGTCTTACCTCCGGAGTGATCCCCGCATTTACCTTTTTGGCAATTTCATAGGCATCAGCATCTGCCTGTACTTTCTTTCGCTGTGCATTGAGTCTTTCCGTTTCCAATGCAATAGCTGCCAGTTTTTTATTGGTTTCTTCCTGCTTTAGCAAGGTTTCTATCGCAATCAAAGCCTTCACTTGCTCTTTTTCCTGAGCCACACGCTCGGCAGCTTTGTCACGCTCACCCTCAGCAATAATTCTCTGCTGGGCGTCTTTTGCCGTTTCCACTTTTTGTTGCTCCAGCTGTCTTTTGGCAGATTCGTCACGCTGTGCTTCCAGACGCTGCTTAAAGGTGGCTTCCAGCTCGATATTATCCACAATCACCTGCGATACGATAATTTTGTTCTCACTAAGCTCGTGTTTGATTCGCTTAGGTATTCCATTTTCCAGAATCTTTCGCACCTCATAGGAAGTCTTGATTTCCTTAATGGACCTGTTGTCATTTTGAATACTCGTGAAAACGGTATCTCGCTTTTCCAACTTCTGAACAGCATAGGCTCCACCTTTCAGCTGTTCCTCAAATGCCTGACGGAAACTTTGAGCCTCACCGGAAATATAATTTTGAGCTGCAAACATATAAGCAGTATTCACAAGCTGCTCCTTTACCGTGGGCACGATGGTGTTATTGACCAAATTGCTCATGGTTCTAAACTTCACGGCCAGATTGATAAAGTCCTCTTCCACACGGGGTAATTCAAATCGGGTGGACACATACCCTGCTGCCGTAACCTGATCAATAAAACGCAACGAAATCGGCTTCATCACACCTTCCACTTCACCTCGGTCGACTTCAATCCCCTGCCCCACAACTTTCACATCTATAAATTTTTGCCACTCATCTATTTTGGCAAATCCACGCCATTTGATCCCTTGTTCCATAACGGCACTCATCCGGCCAGTGGGATAAACGAGGAGATAATTGAACCCACGATCGGCAAAAAAGAAAAGCGAGTTTAGTAGCATCAGTATTATACCGAATGCAGCTATTACTGCTCCTTGAGCCGTTTTAAATCTTTTCATCCACGCGAGTGTGGGAACAGTGATGTCAATTTTGGATATAACAATAACAGCCAACCCCAGGGCCAGCACTAAAAAACCAATAAATACAATCATTTTAGAGGAGTTAAAAAAAGTGAGAAATATTACAGCAAACTAAATTATCAATTTAGTCGAAAAAAGAAAGGATGGTAAACAATATGTGTCTGTTAAAAAACGGGTGGAGGGTGTGCTCTCAAACTGAAGTTGATTTTCATTTATATTGATAGTTGTTAAAATTCCTTTCCTGCTGCAACATGCTTACTTCAATCAATGATTCTGAGTGCGAGCTGCATGCCGCTGTATCTTCTTGGACTTGTTGCCTTTCTTTTTATCCAGCTCGCGAGCGTGCGGCAGATCCATCCAGGCATTGCTTGGTTTGTTGGCAGTACATGAGGTCAATGGGCCCAGAAGCCAAAAGAATAGCAGTCCGAAGACCAGATTGGTTCGAATAGAGAGAGATTTCATAGCAGATTATAATATAATTATTTACAGATTTATTTGTACTATTTTATACGTTTAAATCCAAAAAGGTAACCGTAACAATTATATTTTCTAGTGGAAACTATATCAAAAACATATTGGAAGCATGAAACAAAGTTTGATTCTGGTTTACCCGTTCAACTTAACTCCCTTGATAACGTTTAAACTATTAACTGAATCAAACACTTTAAATATGCAAAACCGCCATGAAAACGCAAGCCATTTTAATTATCCTAATTCTCGCATTCGCTGGATTATCTAGCTGTGAGAATGACGCTGAAATCAAGAAAATCAAAAACATCAATGATGTTGGGCTAAGAGTAAGCTTCACCGACTCGAAGGCCACAAGCAGTTTCAAAAACACAGAAACTGAAATTAAAAGAACCTCCTCCCTTACTTACGAAACGCCCGAAAACTATTTTGTCGCCCTGAAAAAAGCAACACTCAAAGGAGCGAATGGAACCCCGGATTTTGACTTATTCAATGAGCTGAATCTGGCTTCATCATTTGTATTTGACTACACTAATGACAATGTCGTTCACTCCCTGCTCGATAAAACAGAAATACCCGATGGAACCTACACACGCATCGAGATAGAAATCTACTATCTGCAGATGAACATTGCCATAGCCACAGGAGAAAGAGGTGTGGAGCGCAGGAACATCAGAGTTTATCTCTCCGACGATGCAGAAACAGAGGAAGGGTTGCATCAGCCGGGAGATATGACCCAGATCAATGATGGTAAGGAAATAGGCTGGCTGTTGGGTGAGGGGCAAATGCCCAATATGGATCCGGTAACTCCGCGAGTAGCGGCTTACACTCACAACGGAGAGGGAACATCATGGTACGATTTTGCTGGAAAGTCAGCCAAGCACTATGGGCCATTTGGAGATGTAACCTTTATGAATAATGCACCGCATCCTGTATATAGCACTGTGGTGGGCTTCCATTTTAAGGATAAAAATGGATCAAACCTGATATTAGATTTTAATGTAAACGACTGCTGGCAGTTTGAAGATAAAAGCGGTGATGGTGTTTTCGGACCCACCGATCTGGATCCTATTGACCCAACCAAATGGCACATGGCACTGCCGGTGATGACCATGACAAGAGAGTAGGTATTAGGAAATTTTTGTTGGCTCAGCTGAGGTGCATGACCAAAAGGCATGTTTGCTAGCTTCTCAAGAAAATTCCAACTAATTATATCCTTGAGGAACTATCACTCCTCTACCACCAACGTCAGATCAATCGTTCTTCTGTCTATGTCGGTTTTGGCTACCAGCACGTTTAGTTTATCCCCCAGCGTAATGATGCGCTTGTTGCGACGGCCGATCACACGAAAGTTCTTTTCATCAAACTCGTAAAAATCGTCATCCATATCCGCCATGCGGATCATGCCTTCGCATTTGGTAGAAGTAATCTCCACATAGATGCCCCACTCTGTCACACCGCTCACGATCCCCTCAAAAGCTTCGCCCAGCATGCTCTGCATAAACTCCACCTGCTTGTATTTGATGGAAGCACGTTCTGCATCTGCTGCGTTTTTCTCACGCTCAGATGAGTGCACACATTTCTTCTCGTAAGGTTCTTGCTCCGGAGACTTGCCGCCCTCCAGATAGTGCCACAGCAGTCTGTGTACCATCACATCGGGGTATCGACGGATCGGTGAAGTGAAGTGCGTATAGTGATCAAAAGCCAGCCCAAAGTGACCAACAGGTGTGGTAGTGTATTTGGCTTTGGCCATGGCTCGGATAGCCAACTGCTCCAGCACGCCCTGCTCGGGTTTGTTCTGGATGTCGTCCATGAGCTTATTGAGACTGCCCGAAATGTCTCCATCCACTTTCATCTTATGTCCAAATCGCGCTGCGAACTTCGAGAAGTTTTCGAGCTTTTCAGGATCAGGGTTATCATGCGTTCTATATACGAACGTATTCGGATTTTCTTTCGTGGATTGCTTTCCCCATTTGTAGATGTGTGTGGCCACCTCACGGTTGGCTAGCAACATCCACTCCTCGATCATTTTGTGGGCGTCTTTCCGCACTTTAGGAATCACCTCTATTGGCTTACCTTTTTCATCCAGTCGGAATTTTACCTCCGTGGTTTCAAAGTTTACCGCTCCATGTTGGAATCGCTTCTCCTTCATGATCTTGGCCAGGTCATTGAGGATTTTTATCTCTTCGGCATAGTCACCTTCTCCGCTCTCAATTCGCTCTTGGGCTTCTTCGTAGGTAAATCTTCGATCAGATTCTATGACCGTACGGCCAAACCATTTTCCTTTGATTTTGCCCTCTTTATCTACTTTGAAAACCGCCGCAAAAGTCAGCTTTTCTTCATTTGGTCGGAGCGAGCAAAGTCCGTTGGAGAGCTTCTCCGGCAACATAGGAATGGTACGATCCACCAGGTAAACAGATGTCGCACGCTGCAAAGCTTCTGTCTCCAAAATGCCTTTTTCTTTTACGTAGTGAGACACATCTGCGATATGCACACCCACTTCATAGTCGCCATTGTCCAGATATTCTATAGACAATGCATCGTCAAAATCTTTGGCGTCAAAAGGGTCAACGGTGAAAGTAGTGATGTTTCTAAAATCTCTTCTTTTCTCCAGATCGGCTTCCGTAATTTCGGTAGGAATATCGGCGGCTGCCTGCTCCACATTTTCGGGAAACTTAAACGGCAAACCAAATTCGGCCATAATCGAGTGGATCTCAGCCTCATTTTCTCCGGCCTGACCGAGCACCATGGTCACATGTCCGAGCGGACTTCTGTTCTTGTTGTCGTGCCAGTTGTCAATTTTCACCAGCACTTTGTCGTTGTGCTTTGCTCCACCGACTTTCTCGGGAAACACAAACACGTCGAAGTGGATCTTGCGATTGTCAGGAACCACGAATGAAAATTTGGTGGAGACTTCCAGTCTGCCTACAAATTCTTCTTTGGCTCGTTCCACGATCTCCACCACCTTGCCTTCAGCACGGAAGCCGTGATTGGCATGCTGGGTGATCTGAACCCGTACCCTGTCACCATCTATGGCAAACTTCAGGTCATTGGTCTTCACATAAATATCATCTTCGCGATCTTCTACGATCACATAGGCAAAGCGCGAGTTGACGTGATCCACACGCCCCTCAAAAGTCTCCGCCTCCATGGCACTCGAAAAACGACCATCCGGCGAACGGACGATCTGCTCCTTTTGCTCCATGCTAAACAGCAAGTCCTTGAGCGATTCTTTGGAGCCTTTGTCTCGTAAACCTAATTTTTTGATTAGCTGGCGATAGTTGTATGCCGCTTCTATGTCCGAGAGAAATAGCTCTCTCAAATTGCTTTTCAGCCTTTTTATTTTGGAATCATCCTTTTTCGGCTTAGCCGAAAATTTCTTTCTTTTCTTACTCATCTAGAGTTGTATTATAAAATTCAATTTGAAATAATTAATCCTAAAAACCTTGTCCGTTCTCATTAATATCAACTGCATTTTTCGCTTTTTTGATTTTTGGAAGCAATGCTTGACGTGCTGAAGATATGCCCGGGCTGGCATCTTCATTAGCGTCCCATGGACAGGTAGTAGGTGTTTGCGTGTTTTTTAGAGTTGTTGTCGCTTTAGTCAACTATAGTTATGTTATTTGGTTGCACCAGTGGCAAAGATTTCATCTTAAGGTAAAGTTGGGCGGTAGCTATTACATCCCCCTGGCAGTATTTTTCTATTCTCTGAAGACCGTTTTCCTCGTTGTAGTAAACATGATTTACTTTAGATCCATCTATATCTGATTTGCTGGAGGGAATATCAAATATGGTAGTGAGGAGGTCGAGCGAAGTGAAGTTTTTGCGATCACCGAACTTCCACATCTCAAGGGTATCCAGAAAGTTGACTTCCCAGGGTTTCTTACCTGAGTTATCAAGAACGTAAGGCAAAGGTAGTCCATTTATCAACATTCGTCGGCTTAGGTACGGAAAGTCGAATTCCTTGCCGTTGTGGCCGCACAGTTTCAGGGTCTCAGGATCAAACTTTGTCTCGAGGAATTCCTTTACTGTGCTGAGGAGTTTTTTCTCGTCATCATCAGCAAATGACTTGACCCGCAGCGCAATCTCTCCACCGGATAGCTCATGGTAAATACCCACAGCCACCACGATCACCTTCCCGAATTCTGAATAGATCCCAGCTCTTTCTGAAAACATCTCTTCGGCAGAAAGCTCCTCTTCATTACGCAGAAATGACGCCTTGCGTTCCCAGTGATGCTGAAGACTTTCCGGTATATCCGAAAAGTCTGCCGACTGAGCTACAGTTTCTATATCTACGATGAGGAGATTCTTGAGACGATGATCCATATCATTCATGTAAGACCCCTTCCATTTCTAGTTCAGGAATGAAAGAGAGGTTTTCTTTGACAATACTATCAGGAACAAATATATACTTCTTGTCATACAACTGCCCGCCTATGAAAAAACTTACCCAATATTCGTTGTTTAGGTGAAAAACCTGCGGGTCGATAGACTCGATCAGGGCATATTCTCCCGATTCCAGGTGTGGGATCATGTGTCGCAACACAGAGGTCTTTTGCTCCTCGCCCTGCTTCTCACCATAACCTTTTGAGGTCACCATCACGGTCTCTAGCTTGCTCGCATTTCTATTGAGCAAATACACCTTCCAGCTGTCGCCATCTTTGGCCACCGCCACCAAAACATCTTCTATTTTGGGAATTTTTATGTCCTTTTTCATCCTTCTATCAATTCCAAACCGAACATCTCACTCATGTGAATTTTGAGTCTTTCTTCTACTTCCTTCTCCGATACTTTTCTGCTCAACTCCCTGTGCATGGAAGTGACCGCCTTGTCATCAATACCGCATGGCACTATGTGTCCGAAATAGTCCAAATCCACATTGACATTGAGCGCAAACCCGTGCATGGTCACCCAGCGGCTGGCCTTCACACCCATGGCACAAATCTTTCGCGCTTTATCGGGATCATGCCCCTCTATCCACACGCCTGTAAGGCCCTCTACTCTACCCGACTCGATCCCAAAATCTGCCAACGTCAGGATCACTACCTCCTCCAAGTACCGCAAGTATTTGTGAATGTCAGTGAAGAAATTATCAAGATCCAGAATCGGGTATCCTACAATCTGGCCGGGACCATGGTAGGTTATGTCACCGCCACGGTTGATTTTGTAATAACTGGCCTGGTATGTTTGCAACCCCTGTTCATCAAGCAAAAGATTTTCCGGTTTACCGCTCTTGCCCAAAGTATAAACGTGCGGATGCGAGCAGAAAATCAGGAAATTGTCTGTGGGAAGCTGATCCTCTTTCGGCCGCTTTCTGTTGCCGATTTTGCGCGCCACCACGTCCCCAAAAAGCTCCTCCTGATAGTCCCAGGCTTTCTGGTAATCTATGTGACCGATGTGCTTGAATTGGGTTTTTTTATTCATCAGAAATGTAACATCATTAGGCTGAAAATAAATTCAGTGTGACGGTTATTTAGGCTCAATCTCATTATTTTTATCCTGTGGATAACAAAGCCCGAGGCAAATATGGCGAAGATTTGGCGGTTTCTTTTCTTGAGGAAAAGGGATTTGAGATATTGGAGCGAAACTACCGCCACGGTCATGGTGAAATAGACATGATAGGTCTGCTGAAAAATGAACTGCTAGTATTCTTCGAGGTGAAAATACGCAAAAGCGACACTTACGGTGAGCCCGAAACCTTTGTCTCTTACGCCCAGCAAAAGCTGATCATCAAAACTGCCGAGCACTACATCTACGCCATCAACTGGCACAAGGACATCCGCTTTGATATCATCTCTATTCAGGGCAAAAACATCTATCACATTGAGGATGCTTTTTATTAGATTAGGATTCTTCTCTAACCGGTAAGATGTCTAAGCCATTCCAAAGTGCCTTTTTTCCTGTTTTCATCATTGTCATGGTTTATGCGGCAGTGAGCTTTTTGCTTTTCAATCAGCATGGCATAAAAGTGGTCACCGACTCACACCGATATCTGGCTTACGCTGAGGAACTGAAAGATGGGTTCTATTTTGACCCGCACAACTTCTGGTACCTGGGCTATGTGCTTTTTATTTTTTTTATCAAGTCTTTTGGTGGAGGAATAACATCCCTGATTATCGCCCAGCATATCATCGGGTTGTTGGGTGCACTGGCATTGTATTTTGCATCTGTGCGCATTTTCGCAAACCAGAAAACAGCGGCGATTACAACTATGGCCTATATTCTTTTCATCGACATCATCAGTTGGAATGCTTACGTGCTGTGCGAATCTTTCTACATGAGCATGTTGTGTTTTTCAGCGTTAGTCCTGACTAGAATATGGAAAGGCGGCAGCAGCCTAAACAACTTCCTGCTTGCCGCACCGATATTGTTGCTTACAGTCGTTTCCAAACCTACGGGTATTGCACTCGTATCGGCTGGTGGAGTTTGGATGGTTCACAGACTCTTTGGCTTAACTAAATCACCTTTGACCAGAGCGGTTCTAGTCCAGGGCACGCTGGCAGGCATGTTACTATTGAGCAACAAGATGCTCGCATCCTATACGCATATAGACAAAGACTACCGAACCGGTGAGCTGATCTATAGCATCAGTCAACTACCATCAACCAGGGGATTTGAACTACTGATTGTGGAGCCACCGTCTGACATGTATCTTCCTGCGCAGGGTCAGCCTCCGGTTCTCAGAATCTTGTCCTTTATCATTCATAACCCGATCTACTGGGTAGAGTTATTCATAAAAAAAGCTCTCCTTC
Source organism: Cyclobacteriaceae bacterium (assembly GCA_039944535.1). GTDB lineage: Bacteria > Bacteroidota > Bacteroidia > Cytophagales > Cyclobacteriaceae > JAMZMI01. The sequence continues at coordinate 161,151 of JBDUYP010000001.1, read as the reverse complement.
TCCTGCTCCACGTTCGACCCTATTGGTCGCACATGCACAATATTTATGCTCTCTTGTTTTTGATCCCAACTTATGTGCTTTTTGCCAGAGGTTTGAAAAAAATCACCTTGCCGAAAGATTTTAAACTTTTCATTGGAACTTATTTAATAGCCCATGTTGGCATTGTAGGATTAAGTACGGTGGACTGGGATGGCCGCTTTCTGTTGCCACTGTTGCCGGCTCTTTTCCTTTTAGCGGCACCTGTATTAGAAGAGCTGATATCCAAAAAGGTTAAGAATGTTTTTAATTAATTTAATATCATGTTTGGTGACGACCCCATATTCACGATAATCCTGCTGACCAACCCGATACTGATACTGGTTGGACTGATACAACTCAAATTTCCTCCGAAAGAGATCAATAGTCTATATGGCTACCGTACAGCACGGGCAAAACGCTCTCAAGAAGCGTGGGACTATGCTCAGCCAGCAGGAGCCAAAGCCCTGATCAAAACCACACTTTTGTTTACACCAATGATGTTTGTGGGACAGCTTATCGAGATTCCCTTCCAACTGGGCGCATTTGTGGGATTGGCAATTGTGCTTCTGGAAGCGTTTCTTCCCGTGATCCTGGTAGAGAGAGATTTGAAGGAGAGGTTTGGCTAGATCACTTTTCCCAGACAGAAAAATTATTCCATTATTTGGTATATTGAAAACAAAAATCAGGCTGTTTAGCGCCTGCCATAGCTTGTAATTGTAGGCAAGTGGATAAGTGCCTGGAAATTAACAAACTAGATAATAACGATTAAAAAATACAAGGCCGATAACGCGCACAGTGCGCGTTAGCCGGTTGTTAGGGCTAATTATCGCAACTCAAAATGAAGACAACTTTTTTAGTATTTTCACTTTTCCTGACTTTGCAATGCCTAGGACAATCCAACGAACGTCTGTGGGAAGAAGGCCCACTCAACTGGGACGATTTCAGTGGCGAACCTTTCACTTCAAGTCCGAACGCTTCCGAACTGAATTACCAACTAAGTTATTCAACAACAAAAAAGAGAATCGGAGATACAACTCTCCACGCCTTTGAGACTAAAAATTACATTAACCCGAACATCTCCTGGGTTAAAGGATCCAATAAATCCGGTCAACTCTTGAGATACAACCAAGTGATCTTCAACATTCTTGAACTCCACAGAAGAAAACTACAAAGTCAATTGCATCGAATTGATAATATGTATCTGGCAGAAGAAAAATTCAGAACACAATACCAAAACTGCAACTATGAAATCAAGCAATTTCAGAGCGACACCAAACTTGGAACAGACGAGTCATCTTTGGATTATTGGGATAAAAGAATCGCTGAAGAATTAAAGGATAACCCGTTCGAACTCATTCCAGATATAACAGACAAGAATTTTGGATATGGTTTGAATGCGGGATTTGGCACTGGAATTTTAACAGGAACTATTTCAGATTTCTTCACCCCAACTTTCAACTTCATGTTCGGTTTTGATATAGCCTACAAGAACACAATTCTTTTTCTTAACGGAACACTGGCTGGAGACAGGGTAAAAAGAGATTATACCGAAGATGGTAGGCTTTGGCCTAAGGATCTTAAAACCAATGTCGCGGTTATTGATGTGAGTATCGGACAAACATTGATAGATAACTCAAATCATAAACTCACTCCTTTTGCAGGACTAGGAATTCTTGAATTTACTGCCGCAACCAAAGAAGGAGAAGCATTTGAAGATCATCGAATTGTAAATTATGGGTTGATCTACGGTTTGAATTATGATTTTAAGTTTAGACATGGAATTAGACTAACTCCATCTCCATATGGAGCAACGTTTAGAGAACGGGCTGAACAAAATATCAGGGTGAGATTATATCTAACCTCTGCTGAATACGAGAATATGAAAGGCACCTCTATCAACTTGACAGTTGGGTACGCACTCTTTGGAAGAATTATCGGAATAAATTAACATAGCCCTAACAGATGCTAAGCCCAATCGGCTTACTTAGTTGTTTGCAAAGGGTATATGAATCAGATACTTTTAATGAAATAAATGACGGCCAAGCGTACGGGTTTTAGGGTCGTTAGTCACCAATACACCAGTGAGACAAATACTGCTAATCCCTATAGTTTTACTTTTTAACTGCTCTCAAACTTCAGAGAGTCGCTCATCTAAAATCACCCGTGAAGTAGACACAATTTATACCTCCGACTGTAGCGGTAAGGACATGTCTAAACGAACCATCCTAAGACTAGGAGATACAACTGAATTAGGTAAAGTCGAATTTGAAATTGGGGTAACAACTTATTTGAAAGCAACCGTTTTGAGATTTGAAGAGTATCCGATTTGGATTGATAGTTCATTTAACGCTGAACTAGGAACAGTCGACTCTTTGAGAGGGATTTTTGAACTAACTCCTTTAGACTCAACTTTCTTCCTTCAATTTACTCAAGACTATGATAGTGGAATTGTAGTAGTCAAATATGCATGCAAGAACGATACCTTCTCAACTTTCCCGATAACAGGAAATCAAATTGTAGGATTCCGTACTTTTCAGATAGAGGACGATATCAGTGACTAACAGTTGCTAGCACGAATGCGCCTGAGTGCTTTCTACTATTTTCATCTTATCTTCACCGCTCCGCTACCCATTCTGTTGCGTATGTTCTTCTAGTCACTTTTGTCTTTCTGGATTTTTCTCTTTCTAAACGCAGTGCTCCCGATAGCTATCGGGACTTGATACTTTGAATGCACCGGCAGATAAGCTACTTTTATCGGAATTAATAAAGCTCGGAGGCCACAGCGCCATATCTGAGCGTTAGCATCAATGAAGCTCAATAAGCAAATGAAATCAGTACTGACCCTATTAACACTAATAATCGCCATGTCCACTTTTGGACAGACAACTCAATACCCAAAAGGAGTCTACATGTCTTTTGAGGAAATAATATCGAAATCCCCAAGTGTAACAGCAGAACTTGAGATTGAACGGAGAACTTCCGGTGATATTAAAATGAACGGAGGGAATGATTACAAAATTCGCTCAATAGATAAGTCAATGTCGAAGAAAACAATAAAGAAGGAAATTTGGGCCTATTCAAGTGGAGATACTCTTTTCATAAATGGCTTTCAATATAAAATTCAACCGTGGTACACTGATCTCATTCTAGACGGAAGGTTTCTAGTTTTCAAAGCGGGACTATCTCAATATGGTGACAAACAACAAGAACAGCTACAAATGGGGTATTACTTTGGCGCAATTGGAGGTGCAATTCAGGGGGCCAAACTAGCAATGTTACGGTTTCTATATGTTGTCGATAAGGAAACAGGTGAAATAGATACAATTACACCTGATAAGATCAAACAACTCTTAGGAAGTAGTCCTGAACTACTTACACAATTCCAAGATGAGGACAACCAGGAAGATGAAGGAATATGGATTGAATATATGTCCAAATTAAATGATTCAATGGAATAGGGACTATAACTCATGCTAACAACTCTTTAGATTCACCTCTTTAGCCCATTATTACTAGTATTGTAGCTTGATATCACTTTAAGCTGCCTAATCCCATTGAACCTACCATCAGATAAATCCATCGCGGTATTACCTTTTGCAAACATCAGCACAGATGGTCAGAACGAATTTTTCTGTGATGGCATCACAGAAGAGATCATAGATGCACTTGCCAAAATTGAAGGGCTGAAGGTCATCTCCCGCACTTCCAGCTTTTATTATAAAAATCACAAACTGCCCCTGAAAGAGATTGCGGATAGCCTTGGTGTCGCCATTTTGCTGGAGGGCAGTGTGAGGCTCGCAGGAGACACTTTGCGCATCAGGGCTCAGCTTACCTATGCTGATGCCGATGAGGTGTTTTGGTCCGACTCGTGGGATAGGAACAAACACAACCTCTTCGAGGTGCAGGACGAGATCAGCCTGCTCATTGCTGACAAGCTGAGGGAGCACCTGGGGCACATGAGTATTGATGAGCACCTGGTACAAAGCCCCACGGGGAACCTTTCTGCCTACGAGCACTACCTGAAAGGCCGCTTTCACATCCTCAAATGGAACCCTGAAGACACCAACATCGCGATAGAAGAGTTCAACGAAGCAGTGGCTATAGACCACAATTTGATAGACGCGTATCTGGGTCTGGCGGACAGTTACAGCTTCATGGCGGTGGCTGGTTTTGCTCCCAGAGAAGAGTCATGGATGAAAGCCATGGACGCCATACAGACGGCAAAAAAGCTAGACCCCAATAATGCGGGACTCAATTACATGCTTGGCAATCAGGCTTTCTTCACGGAAGCTGATTTTGCTGGATCCATGCACTACGGCCTCAAATCATTGGCCTCCAAACCAACATACTCAGAAGCGCACCGGTTTCTTTCATTTCTCAACACGCTCCATGGAGATCTGAAAAAAGCCAAAGAGTACATACTATTTGCCAAGTCGATCGACCCAATCAACCCCGAGACCCGGTTTTTTGAAGCCAACTACCTGTACCGGGCGGGGATGTATGAGCAGGCCGAACGCATCCTCGATGAGCTGCTGAAAGAAAACAGCAAGAACCTACCTGCGCTCATCGTGAGCATCTACATACAGATCATGGACAATCGCCTGGAAGAGGCACGCTCCACCATTGACAATATCCCGGACGAGCTCATCACTCCCGATGAAAGGCTGGGCCTCCTGTGCATCATGGATATTTCGAGCGGAAAATCTGATTCGCCCTATCTAGTGGAGCTGGAGCAGCATGCCAGCGATCCGTCAGCACATCACGCTCATTCGTACCTTTTTATCGTGTATGCACGACTGGCCGAAAATGACAAAGCATTTCAGATTCTGGAAAATCTTTTCACTTCGCAATCTTCCATTCTCCTACTTGGGTTTAGCGACCCATTGGCAAGTCCCATACGCCACGACTCCAGGTATTCTGATTATCATGCCCGGGTTTACCCGAAGGTGGAGGAAAAACCAAAAGCACCAAAAACCAGATCAAAAGCAATAGACGAAAGCGAAGCGCGGCTTCAGGCCGAAAAACTCCGGTCTTTTGTGACGTCAGAGCGCCCTTACCTAAACCCATCACTCACACTGCGGTTGCTGGCACATCAGACAGAAATCCACCCGAATCAACTGTCATGGCTCCTCAATGAATTTGTTGGTAAAAATTTCAATGAATTCATCAACCATGAGCGCATAGCGCATTTCAAAAAACTGGTTGTCGACCCTGACAACTCACATATTTCTCTCATCGGGTTGGCTTACGAAAGTGGCTTCAACTCCAAGACCGTATTCAACACGGCTTTCAAGAAAGCAGAAGGCATGACGCCCAAAGAGTACCAGAAAAGTCAGCAGTGATAAAACTATTTGGTTCCGAATTATAAATCCGAACCTCTTCCTGACGATCCGAACATTTAAGTTTCCCGGTTTCATTCATTTTGTCATGTATTAAAAAACCAAACTCATGACAAACACTATGAAAGCAATGGTAGCCACAGGATACGGAACTCCGGAAGTGCTACAACTACAGGAAGTAAACAAACCACAACCTAAAGCCGGAGAGGTCCTGATAAGAGTGGCCACATCTGCAGCCACAACTGCCGACACCATGATGCGCACTGGCAAGCCTTATATTGCGCGTCTGTTCGTCGGGCTAAGTAAGCCAAAACAACCCATTCCCGGAACTGGATTTGCTGGCACGGTAGAACAAGTGGGCGAAGCTGTAAGCGATTTTAAAGTTGGAGATAAAGTATTTGGAGAAACTACCTTTGGCTTCAGTGCCAATGCCGAATACCTGACTGTACCGGAAAATGGCGTCATCTTGCCTATGCCGGAAAATATGGAATTTTCTGAGGCGGCCAACTTCTGCGACGGGCACCTGACATCCTTCAATTTTCTCCGTGAGATTGCCAATATCAAGCCGGGTCAAAAGGTGCTGATCAATGGCGCATCGGGAGCACTGGGAACGTCGGCTGTCCAACTCGCCAAGTACATGGGCGCTCACGTGACAGGCGTTTGCAGCGGCCACAATGTAGGTTTAGTACAGTCGCTGGGTGCTGATGTCGTAATCGACTACCAGCAGAAGGATTTTACCAAAATTGATCACCAGTTTGATTACATCTACGACACGGTTGGTAAAAGTTCGTTTAAAGCCTGCAAGAACATTCTGACTGAAAACGGCACCTACCTTTCTCCGGTTTTACAATTCCCTTTGCTTGTTCAGATGATTACCACTTCCATGTTTGGTAAGAAAAAAGCGAAGTTTGATGCAACTGGTGCAAATAAGGAAGAAAAGCTGCGCATCATGCTAAAAGACGTGCTGGACATCCACCAGACCGGCAAGCTGAAGACCATAATCGATAGACAGTTTCCTCTGGAAAAACTCGCAGAAGCCCATCAGTACATCGACTCTGGTCGGAAGAAAGGCAATGTGGTTATTGTAGCTGCCTAATATTAAAACTGATAGCCTCAACTCCTTATTCAAAACAAGAAAGATGAAAACAACAAATTATGCACTAATCGCTGGCTGGTCACTCCTGCTGATGGCAGTGACAGCCGGATTTGCCTTTGGATATGCGCATAGCAGTCTGGTATTGCCAGATAATCCTTCACTTACATTGACCAACATCCAAGACGCAATAGGGCTATTTGGTTTGGAAATCATCGGCTGGTTCATTATTCTCATCACGGACATATTGGTCGCGTGGAGTTTGTATCGATTCTTCCAGTCAGTCGACAAAAAAGCATCGCTTATCACAGGAGTCATTCGGGTGGTGTACTCTGCTGGCCTGGCCTTTGCCATCTATCACCTGTTGGTCGTATGGCATCTGGTATCCAAGGCTCACCCAGATGCTTACGCTGTGATGGAACTAATCACCAACTTTGAAAAGTACTGGTCTTTAGGGTTGATCATTTTCGGTTTGCATTTAGTTGGCTTAGGATATCTAAGTTATAAGTCTAAAGCTATCCCGAAGTGGATCGGCTTTCTACTCTATGTTGCTGGAGTCAGTTACACATTGATCCATTTGGGAAAAGCGGTCATACCAGAGGCAATTGAAATCATTGCAGCAGCAGAAAGGATGATGAGTGTGCCAATGGCAATCTCGGAATTGGGATTTGCTATTTGGTTGCTGCGTAAGGGAGTAAATATGGATTTCACAAATAACCTTAATTAAGCGCTCATGTCATTTTTTAAAACCGAAGTAGGTAAGCAAGAAATATTCGATCTCTACAATGAGAAACTCCGGGAGCTAAACATCGAATATGATTATGTAAATGTTGAGACCAGCATTGGAACGACCAACATCATAAGGTCAGGAGATCCGGAAAACCCTCCAATTCTACTCGTCCATGGTTCCAATGGTTGTGCTCCCATAGCCCTGGAAACGTACCCGAATCTTAGCACCCATTACCGGGTTTATGCGATTGATGTGCCAGCCCAGCCGAATAAAAGCGCTGAGACCAGGATGAGCATGAAGGACAACTCTTATGGCCGATGGATGAACGAAATTATGGAGCAATTGCATATTGAAAATGCTCGAATGATTGGATTTTCATTTGGCGGGTTAATCATCTTAAAAACGTTGGAATATGACGAAAGCCGCATAAAGGAAGTGTATCTCGCCGCACCCGCCTACATCGTCAATGGAAACCCGCTTCAGCTATTGATGAAAGTCTTTATTCCTATTCGCCGGTACATCAGCACTGGTAAAGTAAAATATGTAAAAAAATTCCTGGCAGAGCTATTCACAGAGCGCGATGATTTTGCCGTCCGGTTTTTAGCTAAAGTATTTCGCCATTACACCATGGATTTTACACCGGTTCCTACCATTAGCACAGGTGCTGCAAAATCCATTAAGACGCCTATCACTTTATTTGCTGCTAAAAACGACTTGATGTTTCCGGGAGCGAAAATGATTAGGCGGGCATCCCGAATATTTCCATCACTGAAAAGAACAACTCTATTGGAGCGATCAAAGCACGTTCAGAGTAAGGCTGATAATCTCACCATAGAATCTATTGTAATTAATCATAACTGATAATCTCCTTCAAATGCGAGCTAAGATTCTAAATATCTAAATAATAACAAAATGCACTCAACTAAATCAATCACCGAATTCCCTCAGCCAACCATTATCCCTGTAAATGGGATAGCGCTTGAAGTCTTTGAAGCAGGACAACAGCATAAAGGAAAACCCATTGTTCTTTGTCATGGGTGGCCCGAACATGCCTTCACATGGCGACATCAGATTCCGGCCCTCGTTGAAGCCGGCTATCATGTCATCGCGCCTAACCAGAGAGGTTTCGGCAACTCTTCACGACCAGCAGAAGTAACCGATTATGACATTATACACTTGACGGGTGATCTCGTCGCGTTGCTCGATCATTATGGATATACGGATGCCACTTTTGTTGGTCATGACTGGGGTGCAAATGTCGTTTGGAGTCTGGCACAATTGCATCCGGATCGGGTAAACAAAGTCATCAATCTGGCTCTGCCTTATCAAGAGAGAGGCCCAAAGCCCTGGATCGAGATGATGGAGGAATATTTCGGAAGTGATAACTATTTCGTTCACTTCAATAGACAACCAGGAGTGGCAGATGCTATTTTAGATGAAAATGCACACCGATTCCTTCGCAATATATTTCGCAAGAACGTGCCACCCACACCGCCAGAGCCGGGCATGTTCATGATCAATCTCGCCAAAGCCGAAGATCCACAAGGCGAGCCTGTGATGAGTGACCAGGAACTAGCCGTTTTCGTCTCGTCATTCGAATCAACAGGGTTTACAGGGTTTACAGGAAGTATCAACTGGTACCGAAACCTGGATCGAAACTGGCACTTATTGGCGGATGTCAATCCTGTCATCCAACACCCAGCGCTTATGATTTACGGGGATCGTGATATGATTCCTAAGTCTGAGACTCTAACGAATTTTGTTCCAAATGTGGAAGTGACCAATTTAGACTGTGGTCATTGGATTCAGCAAGAAAAACCAAAAGAGACGAATCAGATTATTTTAGCATGGTTGGAGCAGCAGGACAGCAGCATCAACCTCAACTGATTCAGTCGCTAAAAAAAACTATTTTGCACTAACCACTTTAATTAAAACACGAAGAACATGAAAACTCAATTTTTAACACTCTTATCTATAATCATATTCTGTTCTTGCGATACTCCAAAAAAAGCAGACCTCACACCACAGCCGACGCTTGAGGACTATCAAGTTGGTGAAAAATGGGTTTGGAAATACAAGGGCGTAACCACCGAAGGAGAAGTACGGTCGGATGGTACAGACACGAGAATGATCGTACGCATGGATGAAGGTTTAGGTATGACCATAGGCAATGACACCATTCCCCTCGCTGATATCGTGAAGCCGGATGAAAGCGAAACACCTAAGTATGACTGGCCTCTCGAAGTGGGCAAAAAGTGGAAATATGAGAGCAGCTGGACAAGCCAGGATGGCACAACAGGAAACCAAAGTCAGGATGCTGAAGTATTGTCCTACCAGGAAGAGACCGTAGAAGCCGGAACCTTCATGGCTTACACCATCAAATACACTGGTAAGACCACAAATTCCAGAGGATACAATGCAGATGAAGAGGAGGTTTGGGTGTATGCCCCAGCAGTAAAAACCTTTATTAAACTGACTCAGTCTCAGAGTGATTTCAATTACGTGGAGGAATTAATCGAGTATTCAGTTCAGAACTAAAGTATATCCATCATCGAAACGATGATCGTCCGCTCCCTTGTTGGTGTTTTCACCAACGAGTAATCCAATGAGTCTTCAGCCTCGGTTCGTGTCCCCACGAGTCGAACATCATATAGGTTTGTGAGGACACAAACCTTGGCGTAGAAGACACTAAGTCTACGGTCAGACACGGGAAAAAAGATCATTCTCGGCAAGGTACTCATGGCATGACTTTGAGTCATGCCATGAGTGAAGCCTCGCTCATCCTTCAACATGCTCCGGTCACTAAACACCGTTAAAAGTTCTGCCACGGTTCTGCCCCAACCAATCGAGGGTCGTATAGGTTTGTGGGGACACAAACCGAAGCTTACGAGTGATCCAAGTAATGCATTGATATAGCAAAAAGTTGATTTTAAGTTTCTAAACGCACTGCCGCTTGGTTACTTAGTAAACTCCCTACGTGGGCCGCCCACTTGCCGGGCGCCCCTTGCCGGGCACGGCAAATTTCACTATTTTGCTGCTATTAGCCAGTGGGGCGCACACAGCACCATACATAGGTTTAGCTACAACCAGAAACGAAAATCCCAAATTGAAGTATTCAATATGATTTCATAGCAGCCCTAATCGGGTAAAGTAGAAAATGACCAACCACCTAACCATATCATCATCCAATAAGTCCATTGTGGTGCTTCCTTTTGTAAATATGAGTGCTGACTCTGAAAACGAATACTTCAGCGATGGCATTACAGAAGAAATAATCAATGCCCTAACCACTGTGAAGGGTTTAAAAGTTATTGCCCGCACATCCTCTTTTGCATTTAAGAATAAAAATATAGATGTACGAACCATTGGTAATCAGTTGGGGGTGAGCACAGTTTTGGAGGGGAGCGTCCGGAAAGCCGAAAACAGGGTTCGCATTACAGCACAGTTGATCAGTACTTATGATGGCACCCACTACTGGTCAAAGAATTTTGATCGGGACCTGGAGGATATTTTTACCCTACAAGATGAAATCAGTGTGCTCCTTGCCGACCAGATCCGTGAAAATTTTGGACATATTGAAATCCCATCTGTGCTCCATCCTACCACAACGCACAATGTAGAGGCTTATGATTTATGGTTGAAAGGGAGCTATCATCTGAAAAGGAAAGACTTTGAGGATATTAAAGCTGCAATGAAATTATTCAAAGCTGCAATCAAAGTGGACCCCAATTACTCAGATGCTTATGCCTTTTTGGGAGAAACATATATTCAAGCTGCGACCCTCAATATGTTACCCAATGAAGAAGGGAATAACCTGGCAAGAATTGCCGCTAAAAAGGCCATAAATTTAAATGCAGAAAACGCCACTGCACACCTGGTTCTTGCTTACATCGAACTGTTCTCGGCCTGGAATTGGGAGGCTGCTCTGATAGAATACGATAAGGCAATAAAATATGGACACCCTGAACAAAATGAATTTATCACCTATTACTACATATTTATCAAGGAGGATTTTGATACCGCTATAGAGGTAGCCAAATGGCAGACTGAAACTGATCCACTTGATGTTCATACACATTGGCAATTGGGCTTGACCTATTATTTTGCCCGGCGTTTTGAAGATTCAATTGTTGCATTTAATAAAGCCCTGGAAATTGACCCTAATTATGCAGAGGCACTTCGTTTTCGGGGTTTAGTCAATGGTTATTTGGGGAAATTTAAGGATGCATTAATTGACATCAATAAGGCTCTTGAACTAATAGGTGGCCTAGGGCTTGCTAACTTAGATTTATTGGTGTTAAATATCCTAATGGGTAAGAATGAAGAGGTCTTAGCGATCTTGGAAAAAACAAAATTCCTTGACTCTTCTGATCCCGCAATTTTATATTCACTTTTAAATATGCCCGAGGAAGCCATATACTGGTTAGACAAAGCCTACGAAGAACGCTCGGTAAATATGGCGACCTTAAAGACTTTCTGGGTTTGGGATAACCTTCGTGATAACACCCGGTTTAAGGAGATTTATGACCAAATGGATTTTCCCCCATCTATAAAAAACAAGCCTGATCTTGAGCCAATAACCATTTCTGAAGCTACTTTCATTAACCCCTCCTTACTAAGCAAAAATGAAATAGCATCCCATTTAGAACAATTAGATCAGCTAATGAAAGAAGATGAGATCTATTTAGACCCCACAATTTCATTAAGGCATTTAGCAGAAAAAATGGATTTGCAGCCTAATAAATTGTCTTGGTTGCTCAATGAACAAATTGGCAAGAATTTTAATGAATACATCAATGCCTTCCGCCTGATATCCTTCAAAGAAAAAGCCCTGGACCCAAAGAACAACAACCTTACACTTTTGGGTTTAGCCTACGAAAGTGGCTTTAGTTCCAAAACGGTTTTCAATGTGTATTTTAAAAAAATGGAGGGTATGACTCCAAAAGCATGGGTCAAATCTCATATAAAGTAAAATGACTGGTGAGACCAAGCTGAAGTTTACCCGCTATCAATTTCTATTATTAGCTACCATTACAGTGGTTTTGTTGACTATTGTTTTGGACTACATGCTTACCTCTGCATTGTCAGCCATCCTTCTTCCAGAACTCAAGATCACTACCACGCAGTTTGGTTTGCTTGCGTCTGCATATCCAATCAGTGCAGGAATATCGGCAATGCTATTATCAGGTTATGCTGACAAATTTGATCGGAAAAAATTACTCCTGATTTTTTACTCAGGGTTTTTGCTGGGGGTTTTATTTTGCACCTGTGCGCCCTCTTTTCAGGTACTGGTTGTTGCCCGGATTATAACGGGTACATTTGGAGGTGTTGTTGGTCCCATTTGTTTTGCCATCATAGCGGATCTATTTGAAACGACCCAAAGAGGAAGGGCTTTTGGAATTCTACAAATGGCTTCTGCTGGGAGTCAAATTTTGGGTTTACCACTTGCGCTCTACCTGGCTTCTGAGTGGGATTGGCATTTAGCTTTTGGGTTGATTTTGTTTTTGGGAATCATTGCGGCTTTTCTCATTATTTGGAAAATCAATCCTATAAATAAACACCTACTCATACCAGCAAAAGTCAACCCATTGCTTCACTCTTTAAAAATAATCAGCAATAGAAATTATCTCATTGTATTTTTAAACAATACCCTTTTGGTAGCAGGAGATGTTATTTTGATGACCTTTAGCTCCGCATTTTGCACTAACAACCTTGGGGTGTCTCTTGAAAGCCTCCCTTTACTATATGGAATTGCCGGGGCTGCTACTTTCATATGCTCTCCCCTTATTGGCCGTTTGACTGATAAATTTGGAACGCTAAAGGTTTTCGTGGTAGGGACTATCATTTCAATAGTGACGGTTACGGTTTTTACGAACCTGGGAATAAATCCTCTTTGGTCAGTCATCATAGTTCATACGTTGATTTTTCTAGGTATTAATGCCCGGAGCATCTCATCTTCAGCCATAGGGACGATTATTCCCGAGGTAGAAGACCGGGGTGCATATATGGCTATTGATGCAGCCATGCAACTGGCTGTTGCAGGTATGGCCGCCGTGCTCGCAGGATGGATAGTATTTCAATCGGAAGATGGGATGATCAATAATTTTTCCACCTTGGGTGTGATAGTGATTTCATTAATGACTTTGACTATTGGATTGATGTTTATTATTACTCGAATGGTAAAAAGAAAGAATATCACATCGACTTAAAGTTCTGTTATCCTCAGCTTCTAATTAATCTGGAACAATTGAAAAATTTATTAAATAAGGGTCATACAAGGTCTAAAATTGTCTGGATAGTCGTCTTCTTCCTTTTTAACCTGGGCTTGTCGCATGAAAATGCACTAGCCAATGTGCTGAAAGATACCATCATCACTTCGCCAGAGCCTAAGGAAAACAAACTAAAAACGCTAAGGCAGACCATTCGTGGGCAGGTCATAGATGAGGAGAGCAAATTACCGCTGATTGGAGTGACAGTAATGATTGAAGGCTCGTCCCCTCCTATTGGTGCTATCACGAATGTTGATGGAAATTTCCGGATTGAAAAAGTCCCAGTCGGGCGCGTAAATCTGAAACTTTCTTATATCGGATATGAGCAAAAAATCATTCCAAACATTGTGGTGAATTCGGCCAAGGAAGTGGTACTAAAGCTTACCCTGCATGAGTATGCTACTAAAATGGCGGAGGTGACTGTAGTAGCACAAATGGACAAAGGAACTCCGATCAATGACATGGCATTGGTTAGCGCCAGATCAATCTCTCCTGAGGAATCCAACAGATATGCAGGACCCTTTAACGATCCTACCCGAATCATGTCAAACTACGCAGGGATAGCTACAACTCAGGATGGCAGCAACGACATTATCGTTCGGGGTAATTCACCAAAATACATCCAATGGAGATTGGAGGGTGTACAAATCACCAACCCAAACCACTTCGCCAATCAAACTGGGATCGGTACGGGAGGCATCAGTGCACTCAACAACAATCTGCTGGCTACTTCCGATTTCTACACCTCCGCATTCCCTGCTGAATATGGTGATGTATTGTCTGGGGTGTACGACATCAAATTAAGATCCGGAAACAATGAACGCTTTGAAGGCGTGTTGGGAGTGGGGATCATGGGTACGGACATTACCCTGGAAGGCCCCCTCAAAAAGGGCTATACCGGATCTTACCTAGTCAACTACCGTTACTCTACTATCACGCTGATGAGCAACCTCGGCTTGGTGGATCGCAGTGGCGTTACTATATTTCAAGATGGTGCGTTCAAAATTATGCTACCTTCCGATAAGCTAGGTACTTTTTCGATTTTTGGTTTAGGTGGTTATAGTGGGTTTGACTTAGAGAATATGTCGGGCCTGGAAGCTGTGGGGTCGCCTGGTCATAGCGCTCAATTGAGCACTCTGTCGAAAGACTATTTTACAAGATCTTATCTTTTCAACACTGGCATCAATCACTCGATCAACTTATCCGAAAAGAGCTATCTCAATACGTCTATAGTATATTCAACTGATGGTATCTATGATAATGTACAAGCCAGATCCATTTCTCCTGCACAAGCTCAGGGTTCATCTTACCAATATTTTGACGGAGACTTGAGCAAATCAACCTACAGAGGAGCGGTGACCTTTCATTATAAAATCAACAATCAGCATAAGCTACAGGCAGGATTTAAATATGCATATTTTAGCTATAACTATTTCCAGCAACTGCGGAAAGATACCGTATCGGCTCAGGTAGTACTCGCAGATTTTAATGAACAAATGAGCACCCTTAGGAATTTCATCAGCTGGAAATTTCAGGCATTCGGCAAGCTAACATTTATTGCAGGCCTTCATCAGATGAATGAATTCTACAATAAAAATCGAACATTAGAACCACGATTTGCCATGAATTGGGAGCTGAACCCCACTATTGATCTGACACTGGGATATGGAAAGCACAGCACCATGGAAAGTGTTCATAACTATTTTGCCAAAGTGCCAAATGACCAAGGCACAGTCACAGAACCCAACCGCAATCTGGGGCTGCTGAAAGCAGACCATTATACGCTTGCGATAGAGAAGCGATTTCAGTCCAATTTAAAAGCAAAACTGGGACTATACTACCAGTGGATCTATGATTTGCCTGTAGCGAATGAAGACACTAGCTACTATGCCACACTAAATGAAAGAATAGATTATGAATATGTGCATCTTGTCAATGAAGGGAAGGGCAAGAATTATGGAGTCGAGCTTACCATCGAGAAATTCTTTAACGACAGCTATTACTTCTTGATCAATATGTCGCTCTTTCAATCGAAATACAAAACCCTGGAAAATAGATGGCGAAATACTCAGTATAATAGCGAGTACATGGCCAATATATTGGCTGGAAAGGAATTTCTTAATCTTGGAAAAAAGGATAATCAGGCGCTCACGATTAATCTAAAAGTCTTTATGGGCGGAGGAAGAAAAATAATACCGCTTAGAAGAGATGATCAGGGCCACCTAAATGTAGATCCAGCCAATGACCGATACTGGGATTATGATAAGGCCTATGAATCATCGCTTGATGACCTGTATCAGATAGATCTCTCCATGAGCTACAAGTGGAATAAACTAGAAACAACGCACGAATTTTACCTCAACATCTATGATATCACTGGTGCAAAAGGAAGAGTATCCGAGTATTACGATGATACCGAACCGGATAACATCGGCTATGTCACACAGGTCGGACTCTTCCCTAATCTCATGTATAAGGTCTATTTCTAAACTTAACCAGCGGTGAATACCGCACTATTCAAATCATTAGTAAGCCGATAACGATTTTGGTTATTCAAACCTAAGTCTGGCTAAAAAGAACCAAATCTCACTATTAAGTGCGGAATTACATTTCAGAACGATTAACCCCTCTTACCCCTTCATCTTTGGTTTGTCAATTCGATAAAGCAGAGTAACTAATCACAACGGGAAGTGCTTTGTAGAAATCGAATTTCTAAAAAAAGCATATGAAAAACATAGTGATACTAGGTTTAATCCTAGCAATAAATATTTCTATCAAAGCACAAAACAACAACGAAGCAATTACTGCTGAATTGACGGAATTAAATAACAGTAGTAATCTTGCTGGTTGTGCGGTGGCTATTTTAAATAAAGATAGCATTGTGCATGAAAAAGGGTTTGGGTATGCCAATAAAAAAACTAAAACACCATACACTATTCATACAATCCCACCCATAGCAGCAATGATCCTGGAGGATATCTCACGCATATTTTTTAAAAAATAATGGAAAGGGTAAAATCATACTTGTTAATACATCCAGAACAGAAAATGATATGATAGAGGTTAGAGATATATACAGAACTCTTCTAAAGTATATGTAGCAATAATAACAGCGGCTAACACTGCATAAAAACACTAACGGTTTAATTGCTTAATTAAAGTAAATGAATAAGTAGAGTTTGTGCTTAACTGAAAAGTCAGTGTATTCTAATCCATTACTATTCTGATACTGACCATTAGACCCAATTATGAATAAAAATAAGAATGACTGAAGACAATAAAATGACTGAAGGATTAAAAATAGTACTGATAATAGCACTCATTATTTTCTTTCAACAATTCGTAAAAGCTCAGGTAAATGAAAATCCACAGTTTTTGCAAAAAGTGGGTATTATGGATACTCTTTACTCTGAAATTCTTAAAGAGTCAAGAAAGTTTTATGTGCAAGTACCTTCTAGCTATAATCCCGATAAAAATCAAAAATACCCTGTAACATTCATTTTAGATGGAGAAATCTTTCTCCCTACCGTAAACGATGCTCAAAATTATTATAGCGGTGGTTTTACACCCGAGATGGTACTGGTGGGCATTGCGAATGATAAAAACAGGATTCGAGACCTAACTACTTCTACCATAACCACCAAATATGGTATGCCTTTCAATGAAAAAAACGGAAAGGCGGACAATTTCAGGAAGTTCATTGAGAAAGAGCTAATTCCTTTTATTGAAAGAAAATATCCAGTCACTAATTACAGAACCCTGATTGGTCATTCCTATGGAGGATTATTTACGATTTCGACACTACTCAATCAACCCGATTTATTTGCGAATTACTTGGCCATAGACCCTAGTTTAGATTGGGACAATCAAAAGCTATTGAAAGAGGCTCAAGACGTATTTGCTAATCAGAATTATACAAACAAAGCATTATTTGTGTCCCTTGGCGGGCAATTGCATATGCAGAACTCGGAAATAACGATAGACAATGTAATGCAAGACACCACAGACTACACCTTATGCCCTCGTTCAAATATTACCTTTTCAAATTTAGTTAAAGAAAATGCTAAAAATGGATTGTCTTTTGACTGGAAATTTTACCCTAGAGATATTCATGGCACAATCCCCTTTCCTTCAATTATGGACGGATTAATTTCACTTTTTGAATGGTATCAAATGGAAAATACTGATAAAATAAACTCATTTGATACGCCTAAAGAAGAACTTTTTAGCATCATAAAATATAGAGAGAAAAAGCTCAAAGAACATTTTGGTTATAACGAGCCACCTTACCCGGAGGAACTCCTAGCTATGTCAGGTCATATGAATATGGATATGCAACAAGCTGAAAAGGCGAAAATGTATTTTGAACTTGCCATTGAGTATTATCCCAAAAGTACAAATGTTTATGATTCTATGGCGGATTATTATGAAGGACAAAGCGACTTTGCTAATACAATTAAATATGTAACTAAAGCTTTTGAATTAAGTGGTGACGAGCACTACAAGAAAAGAATCGAGGAACTTAAAAGAAAATAACTAAGGCTAATCTTTTGTATAAGCAATGGAAGGTGATGTAGTAAATATTAAGGTTTGTAACCCGCTCAAACTGTATAGCAGTTTGACACGGAAGAAGCTCGCAATCTGCCTCTACTCATACGACATACCGTTGTAATACACTAAAACAGATATATTATGAAAAGAAAGATTTTAATTATTTCTCTAATGTTGTCCTCTACTTTTTGTTTTTCGCAAGAAATCCAGGCCTTATTTTCATCAAATGATAGTTCAAAAACCTTATCCTTTGGTAGCTATGGTGGACCACTAATTGAAACTACTCATATCAACAGCGATTGGGGATTAGCGATAGGAGGAAAAGGCGGAGTTATTATTAATAAGAAATTTGCTTTTGGGGGAATTGGAAAGCGTTTAGTTAGTAGGAACAACTTCTTAGGAAATAACTTAAATGGGAATGAAAGTACTTCTTTGAGTTTAAGTTATGGCTCTGGTGGAGTTTTTGGAGAATATATTTTTAATATGGTGAGTCCTCTTCACTTTTCTATTCCTATCAATCTTATGGCTGGAGGTGTATCTATTGAAGAAAATAATGTTGACATTGAATCCTCTACTATTTTCATTTTTGAACCAGGAATTAATTTAGAATTTAACTTTTCGAAATATTTTATTTCTGCAATAAATGTATCTTATCGACAGGTATTCGGAGGTTCCTTAAAAAATCTTAATAATCGAGATTTATCTGGATTAAACATTGGTCTAGTGTTCAAATTCGGAAATTTTTAAAACGTATTACAACAATGGCAAAAAAAAATCATAGCTGCCCTGCAGGACAGCAAAGCTTTTTAGCCGGAACGTTAGCCTCCTCAGTTGGCGCTAGCTTTCAGCTCGTGACTTAATTGACATCATGAGCATTCAATAAGAGAACAGAAATTACAAATTTCATAAATAGAGAACGCCATTTTTGGCCTTGGCCGTATTTCCACGATCCACACCAACCAATATGACTAGCGAGGGTATGAGACTAGGCGGAGGTTCGTGAGGACACAAACCAAGGCGAGGGCTTTCCCGGATGCTGAATGAACCAATTGGCAAAAACTTCATTGATTACATCAATAGTTTTCGTTTGGAAAACTTCAAAAATAATGTCCTTAACCCTGCCAACTGCCGCATTACCCTTTTAGTGCTAGCTTATGAAAGCGGCTTTAATTCTAAAACGGTTTTCAATGCCTTCTTTAAAAGAGTCGAAGGGATGACACCCAAAGCCTGGGTGAGGTCTAACCAAACTTAAGCCTGGTTAACAAGAACCAAATCTCATTATTAAGTTCGGAATTACATTTCAGAACGACTCACCTTCCTCTCTACTTCATCTTTGCAATATCAATTCGATAAAGTAGACAAAAAAACTATTGAACCTATTAAACTTTTAGTATTATGAAAAACCTATTTACAATTCTTTTATTTTCTTGCACGCTTAGTGCATTTGCACAAACTGATTCAACATTGGTTAAAGAAACTGAAGTTGATTCTAAGTGGAGGGTGAGTTTACCTTATCTCGTTCCAGATGAAATTATCTATGGTTATGGCAAGCGTACATCTATTCAAATGGTAGAATTACATGTAAAGCGCAACCTGGATAACAAGAACATCATTGGGATAAAGTTTGCCACCTGGCGATTATTTCAACCCATGGGAATCACCTGGTGGGATGGTGTTGTCGATAAGATAGCGTCTGGAACTGAATATTACGATGGATACTTAAGAGAAACAGGAATTGGCATCACATACCAACGCATGCTTTGGAAAGGGCTTTTTGCCTCTATTGAAGTGCTGCCGCAAATTCAAACCTATACCGATCTAGACGGTAATAAAATTAAAAATGGCTTTAAAGTTTACAACTCCATTCATTTGGGCTACCATGTTGCATTAGGGAAGAAAAAACGATTTTTCCTTGAACCTCAGGTCCATTGCAACCAGTGGATGTTTGACAACAATTCTCCTGAAGGGTTTAAGGAGTTTGACGATAAATATGGAAACGTCTTTCTCTTTGAGCCGAACATTTACTTAGGATGGAAATTTTAAATTAAGGTTTGACAAGTCAAGATGCAATGTTCTTGGCTTGTCAGACTATAAGCACAAAACAACAAATAGTGTTCAACCGAAAAACCCCATACAGCACATGTGAATGCGGACGACCTTTGTAGCTGATTAAAAACCTAAATAAACCTGCTAAAATGAAAAAGGGGATTATACGGTTAATACCAACCATTTCATCCATAGCATTTGCCTGTGTCATGGTTATGCTATCAGGCTGTGCCATAGGACTACAACCTTTGCCGGACAGTGTTCAGGCCCAAATAAATGATGCAGTAGACCAAGGCATGGATGGCATCATCGTCTGTGTCAACCGGCCGGATGAAATCCAGCTGTACGCCGCTGGTTGGAAAAACCGTGAAGAACAGATACCAGCAGACCCGCATGCATTGTTCAAGATTGCAAGTATCAGCAAGCTGTATATCGCTGCTGCGACTACCCGTTTGATTGCGGATGAACAATTGTCATTGGACAAAACGCTGGCCGAGTATATTCCAGAAGTGACAGGGCGAATTGAATTTGCAGATCAAATCACACTGAGGATGATGCTCAAACACCGAAGCGGCATACTCGATTACAGTTATGAACCGGAAATTAGCGGAGAAACATTTACTGATTACCTATCATTTGCTGCACGGATTTACGACAAACCTGCGGTATTTAAGCCTAACAAGAAATATCGATATTCTAACACCAACTATCTATTACTCGGAGAAATCTTAGATCGGACATTGGGCTACTCCCATCATACCTACATCCGTGATGAGCTACTAACAGCACTTGGCTTAAACAACACTTACAATGTCCCAAGCGAAGTAGATCTGGAAGAGATGATGAGTGGTTACCTCAAAGGTTGGGATCCCGATTTAAAAGATTGGGAATTTCCTCTGCCGGGCGGCTCCATGATTGCCACTGCGGAAGATGTGAGCATATTTCTGAGGGCGCTCATTGACGGCACCTTGTTCTCACCGGAAGAGCAGGCCATTTATACATCGGTTTACCCTTACGAACATACCGGTTGGCTTCCAGGCTACACTAGCATCGCTCGCTACCACCCTGACATTGACGCAGTAGTGATCCAGTTTGTCAATACCAGCGGTAAAGAAATCTATTGGCTCGAACTCAAAAGGCTCTATAGGCGAATTGTCCAAATCCTCGAAATAAAAAACTAACTCATAATATCAAGTGATAAAACGTTCTTTGCTCATAACCCTGACCCTATTGTTCCCACTTGTCCATCATGCACAGACAAGTGTGGAAAACAGCGGTAAATGGAGCGTTGCTTTAAATACAGGCTTTAATGGCGAGCTATACGCTTTTCAAGCCACCCCCAGTCTAGGATATTTTAAGAATAATAGTCAGTTCGAATTAGGGCTGGGTTTTAATCCGTTTGATCGGGCAGACCAAACGCTACTGAGCGGAGATATAAACTACAAATATTTCCCCAATGGAATAGAGCAGAAATTCAACCTATATTTCGTCACACAACTATCTATTATTCATAATCAACGAAATACCTACTATCCGGCAACCTACAACTACCTTTTTATGAATGCAGGATATGGTTTTCAAATCAAACTCTTTGAAGGTGCTTACCTCGGCACCAATGTTAAAATTGGTACTTTCACATATAACAAAACCTCTGAAAACCCCTATGAAGGGTTTCAGTCAGCAGCCTTTTTTGATGAAGCTGGATTCATTTTAGACTTTCAATTACACCTTAACTATTTCTTGTAAACCACCTCTCATCGCAATAAACTTCTAAAACCACATAGCCATGACCTCTCGAAAAACCATCGTTATTAGAATAATACTCTTTGCTGGAACCGCCATTTCCTTGTTCTTCGTTCCCTGGCTGCTGGTCAAGGCGTGGATCTTACCCCTGCCAGATACTGTTCAGGAGCAGTTGGATGAAGCCATTGGTCATGGGTTTGATGGAGTGGTCGTTTACATTGATCAGGGCGGCCAGCCACCTCAGTATTTCGGTTCCGGCTGGCACGATCGCGAAGCTAAGATACCGGCCAATCCTCACGCCTTATTTAAGATTGCTAGCATCAGCAAGCTATATGATGCCGTGGCGGTGACCAAACTGGTAAGCGCTGGACGACTCAGTCTGGATAAAACCATTGCAGATTATTTGCCGGAGCTTGTGGGAAGAATAGAGCACGCTGATAAAATCACACTGAGGTTGATGATCCAGCATAGAAGCGGCATTCCCAACTTCACGGACGCACCCAATTTCTGGGCTGCTCCAACAGGCAGCTATGAAGAGGGTCTTGCTTTGATACTGGACAAGCCAGCCAACTTTGAACCGGGTGAAGACTATGAATATTGCAATACGAATTACCTGCTGCTCAATAAGATCATGGATGATGAGCTAGGCTATGGCAACTTTCGATTCATTAAGGAAGAAATTCTGAATCCCCTCAGCCTCGACAACACCTATAGCTCGGTGAGTGAAGTGAAAATAGAAGACGTAATGAGTGGCTATCATGTGGGGTATCCTCATGACTTGAAGACAAACGATTATGGCATGCATGCCACTGCAGAAGACGTGGGCACTTTCCTGAGAGCTCTGAACGATGGATCATTGTTTGGACCCGGAGAACAGGAAATATATGCGTCCATTTATGAATACGAGCATTCGGGCTGGGTGCCGGGGTATCAGAGTTTTGCTGAATACCATGAAGACCTTGATGCAGTGATCGTTGCGTTCTACAGCACCACAGACCCTAAACTTTACAACTGGAACCTTTCAGAGATTATCAATAGTCGAATTGCTAAAATTTTGAGAAAGCAGAAAAGTTAAAAACCGAACAGGGTTAGGAGTTTTTAAAATTTGCTGTGGGGAAAATGACTGCAACGGAAAAAACCATTTAACATTCAGAAAGTCATTCCCCTGGCCGGCCCCCGAAGGGAGTCCTATCTATCCAGAAGAAAAAACAGAAAACCTTAGGGACAAATAGGACTCCATTCTGGAGTGACAGAATCCGGTTGAGTTCTTTCTATCCGCCCTGAAAGTCATTCCTGAAAGGAATCCTAGCCATTGCGCAGATAAAAGAATCAACAACTACAGGAGTAGCTAAGATCCCATGCTGGGATGACCTAAGAACACAATTTTCTACAACGAGAAGATCATTCCTGAAAGGAATCCTAGCCATTGCGCAGATAAAACAATCAACAACTACAGGAGCAGCTAAGATCCCATACTGGGATGACCTAAGAACACAATTTTCTACAACGAGCAGGTCATTCCTCAGTGGAATCTTAAAACCCTAGGGACGAATAAGACTCCCTGCAGGAGTGACCACTGAAAAAACCCTCCATATCCAAAGACCAAAGCGGCAGCTACAACCAAACGAAACTCTCGTAAAAGAAAAGCGACAAACGCTTTACCCATGAGGTGTGAGAGAAAGGCTGTATATTGAGCCTCAGAATGTTTACCTAATCCCGTTCACCCGCCAACCGGATAGTCGCTTATAAGCGATGGCAAGTGGATATGATATTGAATATTAAAGAATTAGAATAAAAACAAGAAAAAAACATAAAGCAGATAACGCGCACAGTGCGCGTTAGCCGGTTGTTATCCAGCATAGACAGCAACTCGCATGAGACTCTACACGAACTGCATCAACTGTAAATCCGAAATCAACTTCCGAACAACAGCGTCGGACAGGTTTGTGCTGGCCAAGAGACGAGGCGAACAAATCAAGTTGAACTGCGAATCTTGCGGAACAACTAAGGAATATCATGTGAACAACCTGAAAGCTGAAGAAAGCAGAATAGTTGGAATCATCTCAGTGCTCATTTTCATCGGTGGAACAACTGCATTGTTAATTTACCTCTGGCCTTACATTTTTCAAATGGCTTCCGTTTATGCCATTTCTGGAGCAGCAGGAATCCTAACAATTCCATTTTTGGTATATCAGGCGATCAACTCTGGACAGGCGAACAAGGTGAAGTACTTTAACGCCAAGAGATACGGCTAACTCCAACGAACTGGATAACGGAAAAGAACGCTGGATAACATTGTGTATGGACGCATGTGCGAACTGATAACCTGTATCGTCCTGAAATGAGTTGACCTTTTTTAGTACAACTAACTATACCCATAAAAAACAACCCCTCCCTGTTCACACTGGGATGGGGTTGTTCGACACATCGACAGCTAGAGATGCCAACCTATTTCTTTTTACTGTCTCTAAGTTTCTTCAGCCCATAAACGCCACCTGCTGCGAGCAGCAGGCTCAAGCCCCCGTCTATTGGTGTAGCAGGTGGAGCGCTTTGGGCGAAAAGAAAAATTGCATCAAATAGGGTAATAAGAAAGAAGACTATTCTAATATTCATCAGCTTAAAATTTAGTATTGAGGATAAATTTTGTTGTTAAGTTTTCCACCCTGACAATAAACACCTGACCCTCAATCAAATCTATCTCGATCTCAGCCATACCGTCTTTATAGTTTGGTTCTCCGTGAAACAAAGTGCGCCCGGTCAGGTCCAAAATCCAGGTCTCTCGATTTCCCTCTAAATGGTCTGCAACTATTTGAATGGATCCACTAAGCGGTTTTATCCATAAATCAGAAGACCCAACCACATTCAAAACCCTCTTAGGCACGAAGAGTATCTCCAGGTTCATTTCCAAATCAGGATTCAGGATATTAAAAGTGATGGTATTATTTTGGTCTGGTGAAACACGAATTGAGTTACCATTCACTACGACATAGACATCTACATCCTCAAATTGGCCCAAATCATCAAAAACCAGTCGGTGTTCTCCAGTCATTTCTGCTTTCATGCCTAATTGAACTTGCAAATTCTGGCTTAGTGCCGCTTCAGGAATTCCCTGAATACAATATTTGTTTTCTCCAATACTGGTATAAAGTTGCTGAGAGGCATTTGACTTGTGAAAAGCATCGTATTTGCCATCAAAACCATGAGATGCATCAGCCGCAAATCCAATTAGAGATTCAGATTCTAAGCCATCCGGGTTGCTCAGCGTCAGCCTAATCAAGCGCTTCTCCGAGGTTGCTCTGAAAAAGTCCCCTCCTTCTGAGCCTGAGACCGTTCGCATAGTCTCTTTAAACACGAAGGTTCGGTCGATCCTGACCGGATTTCTGTCGGCAGACAAGGAATCCTTTAGCTTGACCATAAATGCCTGAAATGGCATCAGGTTTCCATCGAAAGACTTGCTGTTGGCTCCCCCAACCACGCCCATGCTGTTGTAAACCAAATAGTCCGAATTTGTTCTTCTTCCATTATTCGACCCACCATCATCCCAGAGGTATATTGCCTCCATCTCAAGGTGTTCTTCATTTTCAGCAAAAAGCTTCGTCACCTCAATGGGTGCGAGATATGGGTTACTTAACAGTTGCCATCCAAGGTTATTTGCATTTGTCGATGTGGATGGGTCGTACTTCAACCCAGCCACATCAATATCTCCATTATTTGGTATCCCCGAAAGTTTGATGGTATCGCCAGTGGCTGCTGTATAACCAAGGCCTGGAACTAAAATATTTTCTTCAGCATCAACCCATTGAGCAAGTCCGTCTGTTCCATAAGGCTGAGTGGGATCAAACCTATAGGTATAGTCTCCCAGCAGTGACCCTACATTATCGGTGTTAAGGCTAAAAGGGGTCCCAATGAAACTATACCTTCCTGCTCCATAGCTCGTTTTACGCTCGGCATGCACCAAACCAGCAGCTGAAGACCCAAAATAAGTATATAGTGAGGCTCCTGATTTCACAAAGAGGCTATCGCCAGTTTGGAAATCACCCTGTATGTTCAAGGTAGCAGAGTCCCGAAGTATGACTTTTCCTTTGTTTTGTAAGGAGCCGAGTAACTCGAGACTTGCCAGATTTTTAATCTCTAGTAGTTGCCGTTCCTCTACAACAATTCGGCTGATTACAGTATTCTCATCATTTTCAATGGTAAGATCTCCGGCAACAATCAAGGTATCCGTAGATAAAACAGAAGCGCTTGATTTATTGTAAGTTCTAAAAAGTGACAGCCCATCCCACAACCATACTCTTGAGTATGCCCTACTCCGTTGTGATGTCACGGACTGACAAACATTGCCGGCAATGTCGGCAAACGCACTCGGGTTTATTTGGTAGGTAAAAGTCTGAAGTTCGTCAGGCTGACCTGCTGAATAATCAGGCGTAAAAACCAAAGCCCAGGTATTGAAACTGGTCTTCTCTGCGCTAGTCAATGTGGCAGCTGATAGACTGAGAGATAGAGGCACCCCAGCCAGCGTATCGACAGCCTCATCAAAAACGATTTGAACTCGATACTCATCGTTGTTGCTAATGTCATCTGTGATCTGTGTGATCGAAGGATTCACTTCGTCCAAGGTGTAAAAACCTATTGACTCGGGTGATCCTGAGGATGAATAAGACAAACCGTAGTAATCGGTAACTGAACCAAGAAAAACAACAGAATAATGTTTTCCTCCGCTGATAAAGGTGTCGTCCACTACAATCGAAAGCTCCTTACCTGATACAGATGCTTCATTTTGATTCAAATCATAGAAATGGACATATGATGAGGTCCCCCAGTCAAAAATCCCAATTTGCCCTGTGGCTTCAGCTATATAAGAGTCAAAAATAAAGGTAAAGGTGGTGTCTGTATCAAATGTCAGATCCTGCTCATTGTCTGAAGGGTAGCTCTCCAACAGACCTGGCTTGATGTCAACATCGTACACGTAAACAGCTCCTGCATTAGCTATGCCATTCACACTAGTTGGAGCAACACCGGCTATTATGGAATACTTCGAACCCCCTGCATGAATGATAGCTGTATTATATAAAAACCCGTCATTTACCTGAGTTCCGGACAAATCAGGGAGTGTGCCTGATACGATCACAGGCTCACTATCCCACGTAGTTAAACCTGATTTTTTACTAAACTGAACCGTCTGGTCTGCATTGATCGATGCACTTATTTTACCATCAGAGCTCAAACTTATCGATTTATAGTGTGGGTTATAGGATGCCAGTTTTTCATACACAAAAGATTTGCTAGCGTTTAATCTATAAATCCTAACCCCATTGGGATTCAGGGAATTCACATAGGCATGCAGCATGAGTGTGCTATCTGCATAATCTACCTGACCAGCATAGGATTGTCCAAATGAACCTGAAATAACCTGCAAGTAGTTGGTGACGGTAGTGTTGACAATGGAATCCTGAATAACCCCAGGCAGATTGTACATGAACAATTTTGACTCACCGGGGCTACTGGCAAAGATGAGTTCATCCCCCAGCGAAAGTTTCACTTTGTATCCAAAATCCTGAGGATAACTTCCAGAAGCCGAGGTGAGCGTAAGCGTGTCATAATTCTGATCACCCCACGACAGTCCTTCATTTTTGTACAAATAAGTATGCCCCACAGTACCATAAGCACGGATGTGCCCTATAAGCAGGTGATTGTTGTCAAGGTCAATTGAATTACCAAAGTAACCTGTGGCATTGGACGGAGAAATTTGTACCGTTTCGGTAAGGGTACCAGCCCAACCGTTTATTGGTTTTTCGAAAACATAAATTCTACCATTGTTTTTCTTTGGCGCGCTCAGGGCAATGACGTCACCTTTTATGACAACCTCATGTCCAAATAGCAGGCCAGCTTCAGGATCCGACGGCACCAAAGTTGCCGATCTCTCCCAATCTCCATTTATATTCTCAAACACGAATGCAATCCCTGTATCCACTCCCAGACTATCATCTGATCTCGATGCGATTACAAGTATGTCTCCATCATGAGCTATTCTTGAGCCAAATGCGTCCCCTGATAAAACTGGGCTTGGGTCATGAATGATCTGAGTAGGCGAAATTTGACCTGACAAACTCAGCGTACCACAGAAAAGAAAGAGCAGTAAAAAGTAAGTTTTTTCGAGCTTGCACAGCCAAGATAGGTTCAATAAAAGTCTTTTCATGATGCAATTTTTTCTTAGCAAATTGCAAAATGAGAGAGTCATAAGCCCGGCTATTCTATTATCGACTGGCAGACTCTAAGGAACGAGTCACTTACACTAATAAACGATTTAGGAAATTCCGATCCGCCCTATTATTTGGAGAAATTCGTCCCGTTTACGCTGTGAAATGCCAATGCGATCACCGCCTGACATTTCCACTTCGCCCCCATCTGCCTTATGGATTTTGACAATGTGGTGGAGATTGATCAGGTGAGATTTATGAATACGAAAGAAACCAGAGTCCGCCAATAGTTCATCGTAGTGTCGGAGGGTTTTGGAAACAATGATCTTTTCTGAAGCAGTGTAAAAAATGGTATAGCTCAGGTCTGACTCGCACCGTATGATCTCCCGGATTTTGAGTACATGAATCTTATCCTGCGTTTTGAGGACGATTTTCTGTTCATCATAATTGGCCTGTAGATTGTGCTGAAGGGTGTGAAGGGCAGGTGAGTTGTCAAGAGATAATCTTTGTTCGGCTTTATCAATCGCATCTTTGAGTTTGGAAACACTCAGAGGCTTTAGTAAATAATCTATGGCGCTAAAGCGGAAGGCATCAAAGGCGTATTTCTGGTGCCCAGTGGTGAAGATTACCTGAAAGGGGATCTCCTGAAATTTTTGTAGCAACTCGAATGAGGAACGTCTGCCCAGCTCCACATCGAGCAGAACCAAGTCAGGCCTTTTGCTGATGATCCCCTGAAAAGCATCATCTACGGTAGGGGCACTACCGAGCACCTCCACATCCAGATCACCAAGCATCGCCAGTGTGGTTTCGCGAATCTTATCTTCGTCTTCTACTACAAAAACCTTGATCATTCCTCCAAAATTGGAAGTTTTATGGTAACAATCACGCCTGTCTCACCAACTTTATTGATGTTTTCGATCTCGAGCACATTTTTTACTGCTTTCATTCCGGGCAAAAGCGCAATCCGCTCCCGGGCAATTTCCACAGCATGAATGCCTCCCGATTTCTCAACTTGCTCACCCAACCCTACTCCATCATCTTCGATTGTGATAAGCAACTTTTGATCCTGACTTCCTATAGCAACTGAAATGTTTCCAAACATCTTGTCTTTGAGTCCGTGCTCAATGGCGTTCTCCACAAATGGTTGCAAAAGCATCGGTGGAATAAGTAGATCTTTTAGATCCAACGTTTCACTGATTTCAACCTGATAATTGATCTCCGGGAAACGCAATTGCTGAAGGCTCATATACTTCCGTAGTGTTTCCAACTCTTCTACAAGCAGAATCAATTCTTTCGACGAGTAGTTGAGTATGTCTCGAGTCAATTCGCTGAACATGCTGAGATATTCGGCAGCCTGCTGCTTATCGCCTTCATAAATATAGCCATGCACCGACGACAGGGCATTGAACAAAAAGTGCGGATTCATCTGAGACCTAAGTAACTTTTGCTCCACGATCAATCTTCTTTGTGTCTCTCGCAGATTGCGGTTTCTGTACAGGGCGTAACCCGCCGTACCACCAATGATCAACAACACCAACACTCCGAAAAGGAAAACCCGCTGCTGCCTGATTTGCAGCTCGGCTATCACGGCTTCCTTTTGTAAGTTGTCTATCTGACGTTCCTTTTTCTCCGTCTCGTATTGTGTCTTTAGCCCCTCTATGTGATTAAGATTATCAAGGCTGGCCACACTGTCCCGATACATCATCGACTTTTTGTAATAATCCAAAGCCAGATCCGAATTACCCATGTTGCGTGCTAACTGATGGAGCAACTCATAAGCATGAGACGCCACTTTTGGGACGTCAAGCTTTTCAGCCAAAGCTATCGATTGGGTTAAATACTCGTTAGCATCAGCTGGTTTCCTCTGAGCCAAAGCCATCTCTCCAAGGGTGAGCAACGCATCGGCTTGCAGCGTTTTCAGCCCTGTGGCTTGAGCCATTTGTAAAGCCAAACTCCCATAATAAGTCGCCGAGTCCAGCTGTCCCCTCTCCTTAAACAGCAAGCTCAACATGTTGTAGTCATTGGCCAGCCCCATTTCATCACTGGTCTTTTTGCCGAGCGCCACCGCCTGGGTCAGATACATTCTGGCACTGTCCAACTCATTTTCATAGACATAATATGTGCCTATATTTCCATAAGATCTATGCAAACGCCTGTCATCCCCAAGCACTTCAGCAAGCGCCGCAGACTGAAATGTGAATTGCTTAGAGTACGCTTTGTAACGGTTTTTATCCTCGGCTGTACCAATGCGATTGTCTGGAGAGGCCAACTCCCCATAAGCCGCACTCAGATTGATCAGGCAGATCAGTCTCAAATCCTTAAAGTCAGCCTGCTCGGCCAGCCTCAAACCAGACAAACTGTAAGCAATGCTCGCCTCATATTCATTGATCTGATTGGAAATGAAGGCCTGAGAGGTATAAACCACGCACTTTCGGCGAACAGGGTCAATTAATGAATGATCACAGGAGCGATCAAAAAAGATGTGCGCCTGGTCGTAAAGTTTGAGGGCCGAGTCGTAGCTAGCCTCGACGCTGTAAACCCTACCAAGTCTATAACTCGACTGCCCTGCCAGATAATAATCACCCGTTTGTTGGGCCAAACTTATTGCCTCTTTGAAAAGCCTGGCTTGCACTGCCTTCTCTTTTGCCGTACGTGCCAGCAAATAACTCTTATAGGCATCCAGCTTATGAGGGAAATAAACATCACGTATCGTTTCTACGCACGACCGGAGTGAATCCTGATTCACTCCATCCCAGTCCAGACACTTTTGGATCAACTGGTAGTGGCGATTCTGTGCGGTGGACTTCTGCCCGACAAGAGCGGAAATCAATACGATAATGAACGGCACGAATAGACGAATATGCGGCATGTATTAGCATCTGAGAGATGAGATTCTAAGTTAGAGCCTTTGATAGCAAAATGACAAATACACAGTAGAATCGCCTAAGCGATTCTCGTTTACGTACTATATCATGGTTAAACGAGAACTATGACTACATTTGAAATGTGACTAACATGCACAGTGTGCGTTAGCCAATTTTTAGATTAACCCCTCTCAGAGTCACTCGTAGAGGACTCTGATTATACCTCTCTGAAATATACAATCGTGTAATAAGACTGCTTCTCACAGTCATAGTACCCTGCACTCGAGTATGGATAGTCCGTAAAGTCATCGACCAGATTCCAAATACCGCTCACAAGATTGTGGTGAATATAATCCAACACACGCTCCACAGCATCACCCTCTAGCTTTTTGGCATCAAATGATAGCCGAAATACCTGATGCCGTTTTCCTTTTTTCAAACCCTCAGAGTTCTCTTCGAGTAACTCTGAGTAGCTAAAATTTTCAAAAAGGAGATATATTGGGTTGTGCAACAAGCACAATGGCTAAGAAAACATAAGGCAGTTAAGGCTTTCAGAAAGGTTCGTTCATTTAGCAAACTTCGGTTTCAGTGGACAGTGAATCGCTTCGAAAGCCCTACGTTTCTTAGCCTAAACGTTATGCTTAATTAGAATGAACCGAACCAAAAACATAGACAATACCTGTGAATTAGTTAAAGAGTCACTAAATGACACTTTGAACAAGAAGGGTTATGAACTTAGAAAACAAGAATATCATAAAGAGTCTTTTGGCTCTCGATTTTTTGTTTGGGTAAACAGAAATGACAAGCATTCTTTTAGATTGATTTGGGACGGAAAAGATTCTTGGTTTGTACTTGAAGAATCACCATATGTCAATGACTCTGAAAAGGTCGCTTGGGCTGATGTAACTATCGTTCCGTTCGATTCGAATATTGAAAACCTCGATTATAAAACAGAATTGATTAACAGTATTATAGAAGAAATTAACCCCCCTCAGAGTCACTCGTAGAGGACTCTGATTATACCTCTCTGAAATCTACAATCGTGTAATAAGACTGCTTCTCACAGTCATAGTACCCTGCACTCGAGTATGGATAGTCCGAAAAGTCATCGACCAGATTCCAAATGCCGCTCACAGGATTGTGGTGAATATAATCCAACACACGCTCCACAGCATCACCCTCTAGCTTTTTGGCATCAAATGACAGCCGAAATACCTGATGCCGTTTTCCTTTTATCCGTTCATTGTGCTGAACACCGGCAGTAAGAATATCTAACAACCTATCCTTTCCTGCTGACTTTAGACGCTTCACTATCTCATATGCCAGAAATCGCTTGGCTTCACCAAACGCTTTGTTCATGTCTTTGCTCTCCTTTGATGGATAAACTATCAGATGCATGTGGTTGGGCATGATCACATATCCGTTAAGCAAATACCCGCTCTCTCTCAATTTCTTAAACCAAAAAGTGAGGTAATCATAAATCTTGGTTTCCTCAAAAAGATGAAGCCACCGAAAACATGTGAATGTGACAAAATGGAACCTCTCCTTGTCAGGATGCTTGCTATGAGTGGGCATCCTATAAAATTAGCGAATAACTTTTCTTATTCTGACGTTCAAACCCTCAGAGTTCTCTACGAGTAACTCTGAGTAGCCAAGTAGCTAAGTCACTTCCCAACCTTCACCCTCTTCTTTAGGTACTGAATCACCTTGTCATACTCAGTGTTTTCTTTGTTGGAGAGCTTGAGGATTTTCTTTTTGGTATAGAGGATTTTTACTTCGCAGAAGTCTCCGTTTTTGGTTTTCACTACTTCTTCGCGCCAGCCCAGCACCTGACTCACGTCTATGCTTATCCGCATACGGGTGATGAGGTACAGCACGGTAATTTTGTCTTTGCCCAGCGTCACTACTTTGAGGCTGCCGAGAAACTTACTCAGTACGATCAGTCCTATCACCAGCACAATGGGCGTGAGCACCAGCTTGAATATGAAATAGTCCGGCACGCTGATGAGGCTATTGAGCAGGAAGAAAAACACCACAAATATCAGGACGAGGAAAACCCCCAGCGCCACAGTGGTATTCGATTTGGGTTTCGAAACGATCATTTGTAAGCGGCTATTCTCTCCTCAAGCTTTTGCTTGATTTCTGGCCATTCTGATTTCAGTATGCTGTAATAGACCGTATCTCTTCGTCGGCCATTTTGCACGATGCGGTTGCTCCGCAGGATGCCATCCAGCTTGGCTCCCAGCTTTTCTATTGCACGGCGCGAACGGCTGTTGAGCACGTCGGTTTTGTATTCCAGCCGCTCATAGCCCAGCGTCTCAAAGACGTAGGTCATCAGCAAGAGCTTACTGTTGGGGTTGACTTCCGTGCCCTGGTAAGCTTTGCCATACCATGTGCCGCCTATCTCTATGCAGAGGTTTGCTTCGTCTATGTTGAGATAGCAACTCAAACCCACGGGTCGGTTTTCTTTTTTGTAGTTTACCACAAAGGCATACCACTTGCCTTCTTTGGCCATCTCCACTCGCTGCTCCATCCACTTCTCAAAAGCCGCGTCAACAGAAAGATCATACGGAAAGGCTGTCCAGAGGGAGGAGTCCTGGTGCAAGTCGCCATAGGCTTTCCAGTCTCCAGACTGAAGCGGGGTTAGGCGAAGGACGTCATTTTCGAGCGTAACTATAGGGAGCATTATTTATAATTGTAGGTACCAGAAGGTGATACGATTTCAACCTCCTTTTGGTTGGCCGCCTCCACTCGTCCCACTATCTGCGCATCAATGCCAAACGATTCAGAAATATCGATTACGGTCTGTGCGTGCACTTCGGGTAGGTACACCTCGTATCTGTGCCCCATGTTGAAGACCTGATACATTTCCTTCCAGTCCGTGCCGCTTTCGTCATGAATCAATTTGAAGAGGGGCGGAATCTCAAACAGGTTGTCTTTGATCACTTTGAGGTTTTCTATGAAATGCAAAACCTTGGTTTGTGCACCACCGCTACAGTGAACCATGCCGTGGATTTTGCCTGGCAGTTCATCGAGCAGCTTCTTCACCACCGGAGCGTACGTTCTGGTGGGCGACAACACCAGCTTGCCAGCATCCAGCGGACTGCCGTCAACCTTGTCGGTAAGTTTCTTGGAGCCCGAGAAAATCAAATCACGGTTGACACCCGGATCATACGCCTCAGGGTACTTGTGTCTGTATTCTTTGTCAAAAACATCGTGGCGTGCTGAGGTCAGACCATTGCTGCCCATACCTCCATTGTATGCCGTCTCGTACGTTGATTGGCCGTAAGAAGCCAGACCCACGATCACATCACCGGGGCTGATACCATCGTTGCTAATCACATCGGTTCGTTTCATGCGAGCTGTCACGGTGCTATCCACAATAATGGTACGCACCAAATCGCCCACATCGGCCGTCTCACCACCGGTAGAGATGATATCCACCCCCTGATCACGGAGCATCTGCAGCACTTCCTCGGTACCATTGATGATCGCGGCGATCACTTCTCCCGGAATTAAGTTTTTATTTCTCCCTATGGTGGATGAAAGGAGTATGTTTTCGGTACAACCCACGCAGAGCAGGTCGTCGGTATTCATGATTACGGCATCCTGAGCGATTCCTTTCCATACGGAGGTATCTTCGGTTTCTTTCCAATACATGTATGCTAAAGAAGACTTGGTGCCGGCCCCATCCGCATGCATGATGTTGCAATAGGCCTCATCTTTCGTGAGAAGATCAGGGACAATCTTACAAAAAGCCTGAGGAAACAGGCCCTTGTCTATGTTTTTGATAGCGGCGTGAACTTCATCCTTTGTTGCGGAAACGCCCCTTTGTGCATATCGATCACTCATGAGCGCAAATCTATCTAATTCCGCTTATGCGTCTAGCAATCGTCTGTGGTAATTCACCTGTCCGAGGTGATAAGCGAGATGGGTCGCCAGGTGAACCAACATATATTCGGTGCTGGTTTTCTTGCCAAAAACCACAACGGGAAAATCTTTCTTCAAATCCTCTGCACCCAATTTTTTCAAGGTAGTAGAAACGATCTCTATTGTTTCTTCGATTTCGCTGACAAGCTGAGATTTGCTCAGTCCCTTGCCCGCAAACTCAAATTCTCTGTCGCGCACATATCCCGTGCCCCCCAATTCTGCTCCCACAAATGCTTTGAGGTTTCCCACCAGATGCATGGCCAAATTTCCGCCGGAGTTGGCTATTTCTTTGTCTACAGACCAAAGGGCTTCTTCGCCTTGATAAGAGGATATTTCTGTTTTGAGTCGGCCAAGGTCTCTTTCAAAAAGAGCAGTGAGTGTTTCTAGTAGCATTTTGCAAATGGGTTACTCATCAAAAAACCGGTCGTACTCATCCACCTCATCTCCCGGAGGTGCATCCTCAGGTCGGTCTGTAGGATTGTATCTCAGCACCTTAAACTCCGTGCGTCTGTTTTTCTGATGTTCTTCTTCTGTTTGGGCGCTTTTGATGATGAGCTGAGTTTCGCCATAGCCCTTTGCTGTGATTCGCTCAGATTCCACTCCCTTCCTGATCATATAGTTCACGGCAGATTGCGCCCGTCTGTTAGACAGATCCATGTTGTAAGCATTGTCTGCACGTGCATCTGTATGCGATCCGAGCTCGACGTAAATCTCCGGGTTATCCTGCATGATACCCACCAAACTATCCAGCACAACAGCGGCATCAGGGCGAATGTCGGCTTTGTCCAGATCGTAATAAATGTTGTTGAGGACGATGGCCTTTTCTATCACGATGCGCTCCATCATGATCTTAGAGTCGAAAGTGATATTGGTAATAAAATCTTTGAGGTCGCTCTTTTCTGCTGATTTCCCGATGGTAGAAAACTCCGTTCTAGTAGTGAAATAATCCGTTTTTTCGCCAACGATATAATAATGTTCTTCGGTGTAAACTCGAAACTTATATTTCCCATCATCACCTGTAAAAGACTCTTCCACAATATCACCATCGTCCGCACGCAGGGTCACTTTGGTGTTTGGCAAGATGATCTCCTCACCGGCATCATCGGTCGTTACGGTTACACCCTCAAGAAAATAATTGACGATCCTCAGATCCGGGTCGTCATTCACAAATGTGTAAATGTCGTCATCGCCTTTTCCGCCAGGTCTGTTGCTGGTAAAAAACCCCCTGGTGAGGTCGTATTGGAACAAACCAAAATCATCAGAATGTGAGTTCATCGGCTGACCGAGATTTTCTACGTTGATTTTTCCTCTTTCGCGGGTAGCAGAAAACATATCCAAATTTCCAAAACCGGGGTGGCCATCCGAGGCGAAATAGAGCTTTCCATCCTCCGAAACGAAAGGAAAAACTTCATCTCCCGGGGTATTTATCTGTGGTCCCAGGTTTTTCAAATCAACCCACCTTCCGCGTCTGTTGAGCTGGGCAGAGTAAATATCCGCTCCTCCATAGCCGCCTTCTCGTGTCGAAGAAAAGTATAAAGTTCCACCATCAGGACTGACAGCCGGAGTAGAATCCCACGCATCTGGATCATTGAGACTGAGCGGTCTTGGTTCAGACCACTGGCCATTTCTATATCGGGTAAAATACAGATTCACTTCGGTGTTACCTGTCGCTTTGCCGTTGTTTCCTTTGGCATAAATAATAGAAGTCCCATCCGCCGAAATAGCCATTGAGCCTTCATTGGTATCATCATGATTGATGGCCGGGTCCAACTTTTTTAGTGTGTTGATGTCAACATTCGCTCCTCTGGTTTCAACAGAGTAAAGGTCTGTAAAGGGTGTCCCCGTTACAGCATAAATTCGATCACTGCTTCTGTTTGAGGTGAAGTAAAGCAGGCCGCTTTTATATACGGGGGAGTACTCCGCTCGGGGCGTATTGAGCGCCTCCAGGTTTTTGATCCGGTAGTAGTTGGTTTGAGCTTCAATCACATCCAGATGTCCCAGGTTGTCCAGCTCATATTGTGCCAATTCCTTGAATTTCCTGTCTCCCGAAGGTTTGGTGACGTATTCTGTCAGAATACTTTCTGCCTCGTCATACTGCTCGTTGGCCTTGAGAGAGCGGGCATAATAATATGGCAAAGAGGGCTCACTGGACTTGTTCTCTTTGGCCGCAGCATAGTATTTGGCCGCTTCTTTTAGTCTGTTTGATTTGCGATATGATTCAGCGATCTGAAAATTTCTGACCGGATCATTCTCGTCCATGCCCTTTTTGTATAGCTCAATCGCCCGATCAAATTCCCCCTTCTCAAAGCTATGCTCCGCAAGTTTTTGGGTGCAGGACTGCATTAATAAAAAAGAGGAAGTAATCAGAAGTGCTATTCGCTTCATGGTCCAGGTTAATCGTTTTTAATCAAACGGAATTTAAGCATAATTAGGAATTGATAGCATAACAAAACCGCTTTCCCAAACCACTAGTTGAAAAAACGGCTCACCCAACTTTCTTTGGCTTTTTGCTGCCAGTTGGCTTGCCAGTCGCCAAATGTCTGTACCGTGTTGTTAAACACGGTATCATCCGGTAGGATCTTGCCATCTGCCACATGCTGTTTGATTTGGTTGAATGGGTAGGTCGCAATCTCTCCTTCATGGAGCACCGCTACATTCGTTCTATCCAAAAGGCTGACATCAAATTCCTGCTCGATTGTGCGGATAACACCCACCGAGGCATCAATGCTGCATCCACTTGCTGCATTGAAAGACTCATCTACGGCAATGACAATAAACTGATCATACTCCAGCGTATAGGCCGACTTGAGCTCAGCACCATGAGCGGCCCATTGTTTCAGAAAATTTTCAAGATAAACACCGATCTGTATTTTCTCCTCGGGGAGAAAGCGCCTGTTTGACTGATAAACCCATAGGCGGGCATTTGCCGGCATTGTGTCAATTGCAGAAGTTACCATAGCTCAAATTTAAGCAGAGACGTTTGTCTTTGCTAGTGTATCAATTCAAACCCTCCGCCTCGGCAATGAGTTCCGCCAAATCCTGAACTTTTACCTCCGCCTCTTTCTCCTTGTTTTTCACTCCGTCGCTCATCATGGTCATGCAAAATGGGCACCCGACAGCAATGGTTCCGGCACCTGTTTCCAGCGCCTCCTCGGTTCGCTCA
Source organism: Cyclobacteriaceae bacterium (assembly GCA_039944535.1). Classification (GTDB taxonomy): domain Bacteria; phylum Bacteroidota; class Bacteroidia; order Cytophagales; family Cyclobacteriaceae; genus JAMZMI01. The sequence continues at coordinate 123,208 of JBDUYP010000001.1, read as the reverse complement.
ATATTGATTTCCTTATTGCCCGGCTCAGCGTCTTTGAACATCTGAGCACCTCCAGCCCCGCAGCAGAGCCCTTTTGTCTTGCAGCGCTTCATCTCCACGAGCTCAGCGTCTAGTGCTTCGAGTACCTTTCTAGGCGCCTCATATACTTTATTGGCACGGCCGAGATAACAAGAATCATGAAAGGTAATCTTGCGACCTTTGAATGAGCCTCCTCCTTTCAAAGAAACTTTTCCCTGATCAATTAGCTCTTGCAAAAATTGAGAGTGGTGAATCACCTCATACTCGCCTCCCAATTCCGGATATTCATTTTTCAGTGTATTGAAGCAATGAGGGCATGCCGTCACGATCTTTTGAATATTATACCCATTCAAAACCTGAATATTGGCCATAGCCTGCATCTGAAACAAAAATTCATTTCCCGCTCTTCGGGCGGGATCGCCCGTACAGGTTTCTTCCGGCCCGAGCACGGCAAAGTTCACCCCAACATGATTGAGGATTTTCACAAATGCCTTGGTGACATTCTTGTATCTGTCATCATAGGAGCCGGCACAACCAACCCAAAAAAGCACATCTGGTGCTTCTCCTTTAGCTATAAGCTCCGCTACTGTAGGTATTTTTATATCACTCATTTTTCTTGGATTAGCTATTAGATTTCAATTCATCAGCCCAGTTGAAACGATCGGTTGGGGCAAATTTCCACGGAGCAAAGTTTGTCTCTACGTTGGAAAACATGGAGTTCCATGATGCCGGAGCGGCTGACTCTTCCATTGCCACATATCGCCTAAGCTGGAGGATAATTTCCAGCGGGTTGATGTTGACCGGGCAAGCCTCTACACAGGCGTTGCAGCTGGTGCATGCATTGATTTCCTCCTTGGAAATGTAGTCATCCAAAAGCGACTTGCCATCTCCCAGACCTTTTTCACCATAACCCACATCCTCCATGCGATCGCGGGTATCCATCATGATTTTTCTTGGTGACAGCTTTTTTCCGGTCAGGTTCGCCGGACATTCGGACGTACACCGTCCACATTCCGTGCAGGAATAAGCTTCCATCAGGTTTTTCCAGGTGAGATCATTGATGTCTTTTGCTCCGAATTTCATCCCTTCAGGCGGTGGGGCAGAGTCTGTCTCCACGGGCACACCCAGCATCATCTTCACCTCATTGGTGATCTCGGGCATGTTTTCAATTTTTCCCTTTGGTGTGAGACGGCTGTAGTATGTATTTGGGAAAGCCAAAAAGATGTGCAGATGCTTAGAGTAGGTGACATAAAGTGCAAAAGCGAATATTCCTACGATATGAAACCACCAGGCCGCCCTTTCAGCAAAAATCAGAAGGTTGTCAGAAAGGACTTCAAAAATTGGCACAAAAACCATGGAACTCACCAGAAATGAGCCGGTAGGAGTATAGCCTTCTGCCCCGCGGGCCTGCAGCACCTGGTCTGCAGCATTCATTTTGAGGATGGCAAACATCAGGACTATCTCGATCACAAGGATCAAATTACCATCCAGCGTAGGCCAGCCTTTCATTTCTATCTTATGAAATCGATCTATTTTTAGAATATTTCTTCTGATCAGGAAAACGAAACATGCGATGATCACAAGTGCAGCAAGTATTTCGAAAAATGATATCAGGAAGGTATAAAAGGAGCCCAGCCATGGGGCAAACAATCTGTGTGTGCCTAGAATCCCATCGAGTACGATCTCCAGCACCTCAAGGTTGATCAGGATGAATCCGGCATAAATCAGAAAGTGGAAAAACGCTGGCAGCACCCGCTTAAACATCTTCTTTTGACCAAAGGCAACCAAAAGCATGGTTTTGAGTCGTGCCGATTTCTGGTCGCTCATGTCCGTGTCTTTGCCTAAAGAAATGTTCTTTTTAATGCGGGCGATTCTGCGGGCAATGAAGTAGCCAAAAATGAGCAAAATCGCGACAAAAACTATTTGGGGTATTTGGTACATTTCAAGTTGTTTATTTGCTTCAGTTTTTTCTTTAAAAAATTTTTGCGGCTCACACTTATTTTTCTACTTTTGCCCCCTCTTAAACGGGGTGCTGTAGCTCAGTTGGTAGAGCATCGGACTGAAAATCCGTGAGTCGGTGGTTCGAGCCCACTCAGCACCACGCCTAAAGCCACTCATTGCGAGTGGCTTTTTTTGTTTTGACACTTGGTCATTATCAAAACCTGTAACTACACAGAATATCAATCCAACATTCCTTAACTGTAACTCTACCCAATCAGAGACAGTAAATAAGCCATTTATAGCCGAAGACAGCTCTAGACCGCCTTTTTTATAAAATCTCATGAGTCGGTGGGTGGGGCGCCACTCCGATCGAGCCCACTCAGCACCACGCCTAAAGCCACTCATTGCGAGTGGCTTTTTTTGTTTTGATACATAGCAATTATCAAAACCTGTCATTCCACAGAATATCATTCCAACATTCCTTAACTGTAACTCTACCCAATCAGAGACAGTAAATAAGCCATTTATAGCCGAAGACAGCTCTAGACCTCCTTTTTTATAAAACCTCATGAGTCGGTTGGTGGGACGCCACTCCGATCGAGCCCACTCAGCACCACGCCTAAAGCCACTCATTGCGAGTGGTCTAATTTGTGCCCTGCAAAACCCAGTTGCCTTAATGAACAAGCCACGCATCAACCCGAATATCAATCTACTGATAGTCGATTCCCTGATCAAGTTGTAAAAAGGGTTTTTCATACCTCCGAATATAAAGGTTTTTTCCAAAATAGTATGCATGCATACTATTTTAACCTCTGGAATAATCTTCAAATGGTCATTTCTCAAAACTTGCGAAGAAGCAAGCACGTGTCGCCCACCCAGAGATTTCAAACACTCATCGAAATGTATTGCTGCATTTCCATACTGCCATTGATATTCCTTATCTTAGAATGTCACCCTAACCAACCAGAGACTTGAAACACGTTATTTCGGGGTTTGCCCTTTTACTATTCACCAACCTTGGGCTTGCCCAAAACTGGCTGACATCTTATCAAAATTCAGTCGACTTTTACAATAATTACGAATCTGGGAAGGCTCGCGACGAGGCAATCAAAGCGCTTGAGCTTTACAAAACCTCAGTGGACGCTGAAGATCAGAATCTTTCTGCCATCTTGCGTCAGCTTTCTGTGGTCTATTACGATCTCAACCAGCTAGACCCTGCGGTGGACTATGCCAAGCAAGAAGTCGAACTTCTGCAAAGAATTAACCTAACAGAAGAAAAAAACTATGCCAACGCCCTGCAAAACCTGGCACTTATAAGAATGGCCAGAAGCGAATACGGAGCTGCTGAGCCGCTTTTGAAAGCTGGTTTGGAGCTTATCAAATCATATTATCCCCTGGAATCATATGAAGTTGGCATTGCTCAGGGCAATTTGGCTGTGGCCCTGTTTCATCTCGAAAAAGACAAAGAAGCGCTGACGCTATTTGAAACATCTTTAAGCGCGCTTGATGCTTTTGATGAGGTTGGCGGAGATTACTATAATATCGTCTATAATTATGCTTCCCTATTATCAGACGGTGGCAAAAACGAAGAGGCACTTTCCTACTTTCTAATTATTGAGGACTACTACAACTATGATACTCCGAACTATGAGTACGGGAGCATTTTGACCAAAGTCGGCGACATGCTGGATCAGGTGGGCCGATATCCGGAAAGCGTATCGAAGTATCGTTTGGCGGTTCAAAACTTTACCGATTTGGGCGAACAAAACTCGCCGGAATACACCATTGCCCTAAACAACCTTACCCTCGAACTCCAAAAGACTGGGCAGTTTGATGAAGCCAGAATCTTAATGGACGAGCTGCTCACTCAAAAAAGAGCCAATAAGCAAGCTGAGCCTGAGTCCTATGCCACTACCCTGGCAGGATACGCAAACCTGTTGATTAGAAACGGTGAATCTGAAAAAGCAGAAGGAAGCCTGCTGGAAGCCATGGATGTGTACTCAGAATTTGCCTTGACCAAAGATTTGACATACGTCAATGTGCTGGAAAGTCTCGGTGGCATCAATCTGACAAATGGAAATTTCTCCCTCGCCAAACTGCAAGTAAAGGAGGCCATCGCACTGACAGAAACCAATGGCTATAGCGCTAAAGAATATTCACTACACAATTTGCATGCCCGCATTTTAGCCCGTGAAGGCAAATTTGAGGAAGCCAAAACCTTGGCAGAAAAAGCCCTTGAAGAAAGTAAAACGCGTTTCGGAGAAACCGCCATTCAGACCAGCTATGTGAAAAACACCCTTGCCGGAATAGTGGCTCAACTTGGTGACTACAGCAGGGCTGAAAAACTGTACGAAGAGATCATACCGGCATTTAGCAGAACCTTTGGCGGTACTCATCCGGAGAGTGCAAAAGTTTTGGCCAACTACTCTTCGCTACTCCAACTCAAGGGAAACTACTACACAGCCGAATACTATCTAAAAAAAGCACTAGGCATCAAAAAGCAAGTTTACGGCACTGAAAACCTCGACTACCTCGCGACATACGAAAACCTGGCTTTGCTATATCAACAGACGGCAAGGTTTACTTCTGCAGAGCAGATTCTGGAAGAAGTGCGCACCGCCAAAGAAAGCATTTTGCTTTCCGACGACCCATCACTGGCTTACACCTATATGAATCTGGGAGCCATCAAAAAAGAAGTTGCCGACTATACCGCTGCAGAAGATTACTTCCGAAAAGCGCGAGATATCTTCTCCTTTACGGTAGGAAACAAGCATATTTTTTATGCCACAGTTCTGGATAACCTGGCATTGCTTTATCAGAAAATGGGGAATACGGCTTCCGCCAAACCTCTTTTTAAAGATGCCCTTTCCATTTATGAATCCAATCTGGGTAAACTGACCATAGAGTATGCCACCGCACTGGAAAACCTCGCTACCATCTACAAAATGGAAGACAATACTGAGGAAGCCAAAAAGCTACTGGAAGAAGTTTTGGAAATAGACAAACAAATCCTTGGAGAGGAACACCCGCTTTACTCCAACACGCTGCACAATCTGGCTGCCGTTTACGAAAGCAATCGAGAATTTGATAGGGCAGAAGAGCTTTACAATCAGGCCTTAACTATAGATGAAAAGGTCTTTGGGGCCAATCACCCGTCTTACGCATCTACCCTCTACAATCTAGCCGTCCTACAACAGGAACTTGAAAAATACGATGAGGCTAAACAGTCATTTCAGGATGTTGTTGACATTCGTCTCGCGGTACTCGGGCCTTCCCACCCGGATTATGTATTTTCTCTTTACGGGCTGGCCCATATACTTCACAAAACCGGAGATTTTGAAGATGCTCTTTTGCCTTACAGAAAAGTAATTGACGAATATCTGGAAGACATTCAGGAGTATTTTCCCGCATTAAGTGAAAGCGAAAAGAGTGCATTTTATGGAAAAATCCGCCCCGTAGTAGAAGCCTATTTGGATTTTGGGGTCGAGTTTGTGCTCCTCAACAAAGGGACTGATGCAGATAGAGAAGATATGATCGGGAGCCTTTACAACCTCCAGCTTGCCACTAAAGCGCTTTTGCTCAATGCCTCCAACAAAGTAAGAAACCGCATCAATAGCAGCGGCAATCAGGAACTGATCAACCTCTTCAACGAATGGATAGCCCTCAAGGAGAACATCGTGAAAGCCTACTCCATGTCCAAAGAAGAAGCTGACAAGGCGGGCATTAACATAGAATGGCTGGAAACGGATGCCAACGACAAAGAAAAGGAGCTCTCGCAAAAGTCAAGTGAGTTTGCAGCTGAGTTTGAGAAACAGCAGATCACCTGGCAGCAGGTGCAATCGAAGTTGCCCGACGGGAGTGCCGCTATCGAAATTATTCGCATCAAGAAAAAGAGCAACACCGATTCCGTCCTGTATGTAGCCTTAATACTAGATTCCAATTCAGGATCTTCCCCACAAATGGTGGTCAACGGCAATGGAATCGAAATGGAGGCAAAAGGATTTAAGGTTTATAAAAACTCGATTGTGTATAAAGTGCAAGACACAAGATCCTTCCCGCTGTTTTGGGACCCGATCGATGCTAAACTGGGAAGTGGAGTTAATGAAATTTACTTGTCCGCAGATGGGGTTTACAACAAAATCAATATTTCTACGCTTTATGATACCTCCTCAGACGAGTACGTGCTGGACAAGTATCGCATCAGACTTCTCAGTAATACACGAGAGCTAGTCGAGTCTCCACCTACTTCCAACCCAGAAAACATGGCGATGCTTTTTGGTTTTCCAAAATACAATCTCACGGCTGTAGCAGAACCAAAAGCGCCTAAAACAATCATAGATGAAGCCTCAAGGTATAGTTTTGGTAGTGATATAGCAGAGCTACCCGGCACGCTCGAGGAGATCAACAACATCGAGTCTATTCTCACTAGCAACCAATGGAAGTACAACAAATACTTGTCTGCAGAAGCAACAGAAGCCGAAATCAAAAAAATCCAAAGCCCCAAAATCTTACACATTGCCACACACGGCTTTTTCATGTCAGACATCAAAACCAGCAAAGAAGATGCTGGACTGGATAGCCGCAGCACCAAATTCAATCCTTTACTGCGATCAGGCTTGCTGCTGGCAGGAGCCGAAAACACCATCCGAGAAGAAGGAATACCAGGTGAAGAAGACGGCATACTTACAGCCTATGAAGCGATGAACCTCAATCTGGACAACACCGATATCGTGATCATGTCTGCATGCGAAACAGGCCTGGGTGAAGTCAAGAACGGAGAGGGTGTTTACGGGCTTCAGAGATCCTTTATTGTTGCAGGAGCAGGCAATCTCGTCATGAGCCTATGGAAGGTAAATGACGCCACTACTCAGATGCTCATGACCAACTTTTACAAAAATTGGTTTGCCGGACAGCCAAAACTAGAGGCATTCAATCATGCTATTCAAGAAGTAAGGGCTAACTTTAAGGAACCATATTACTGGGGAGCATTCGTAATATTGGGCAACTAACCAGACCTATGCACAAGAGAATTTTCTTATTCACTTTACTGCTATCTGCTCTGTTCAACGCTGAAGCACAGGTTCCTGACACGCTGCGAACCTTTGCCGATTCCATTCGCTATTTTAGGAGCACAGCAAAACCAATCCCTGAGCTCAACAGCTCAGCTATAGAGTACGCTCCGTCCATTTCTGCAGATGGCCGCACCATGATCATAGAATCCAATCGGGATGGCAGGTACAAGCTGTATGATTCCAAACTCGTGAACGGCACATGGACTGCACCACAGCCCATTGATGCCATCAACAACTACGGAGATTCCACCGACCTGATCGGAGGGCCCAGTGTCTCCTTTGATGGAAACACGCTTTTTTTCTTCGCTTCTTTCAGAGAAGGTCTGGGCAGTGAAGATATCTACTACTCGGAGCGAACCAGCGATGGATGGACAGAACCAAGAAATGTAGGTGCCCCGATCAACTCGCGGAGTTATGAAGGCTTTCCGTCCATCTCCGCAGATGGCAAAACGATGTATTTCGTAAGACAAAATTTTGAAGGCCCATCAGATGAAGATCTGGCCAAAGAATGGGAAAACAGGGCATGCTTTAGCATCTACGTATCAAAGAAAAAGGCCAATGGGGCATGGGGAACGCCTGAGTTGCTCCCCTATCCAGTAAATCAGGATTGTGAAAAAGCTCCGAGGATCATGGCAGACAACAGAACACTCATTTTTGCATCCAACAGGCCGGGAGGCCAGGGTCACTTTGACCTGTACCAATCACGCCTCAATGATGTTGGGGACTGGACACGCCCCATTGCACTTGAGTATGTAAACTCACCTCAGGCTGACCAGTTTTCAAGTATTTCGGCACAAGGAGATTTGCTGTATTTCGTCTATAATTCAAATGAAATTTATTCAGTTGAAATCCCGCACAAGTATCGCCAATTCAAAAACGTCATCATTCAGGGATACATCCGCGACGGAGAAACGGGCGATGGAGTAGGAACCGAAATCATCGTTTCGGATGCCTTTACCTCAGGAGAAATCATGCGCCTCAACAACAACCCCAACGATGGTCGCTATACCGTGGTACTTGCCGTAGGCAGCAACTACAATATCGAAATCAAAACCGATGGATACACGTCCAAGTCATTGTTCTATGACCTCAGCGACGTGAACGAATACCAGGAAATAGAACAGGATATTGAACTCTTCAAAAGTGCAAAGCTCAATCTCAATATTTACGATAGCGACCTCTTTGAGCCAGTTATGGCGAATATAAAAGTCAAGGAATCTGGAGCGAGCGAGTTCCTGATTGACATTGAAAACACTGAAACCGGGCGCATCACCCTTGACCTGCCACTGGGCAAAAAATACGAAGTGATAGTGGATAAGGAAAATTTTGATAGCAAGCTTTTCGTGTTGGACGTTTCCGGACTGGTTATATATCAGGACTTTATCAGGGATATAGACATGGTGCCGCATAAGCGGGAAGTTCAGCTCAATATTGCCGATCTGGTTAACAATGCCAAGGTGCGCTCACGGGTGAGAATCAGAAACCGAAATCGGGATGAGGTCATAGAAGTAAATGGTAATGAAACGGTAGCACTGCGGGTGGGTGACCGGTACGAGATAGAGGCTACAAGTGATCAGGGCTATGCGTTCAACAGTGCGGTGATCGATGTGCTCCCTGAGGGTGAAGAAGTAGACATGACCGCTTACGGTGACAATGAAAATATCATAGCCATCACTGCATCCGGACCGGGGGCCACCATTTCTCCAAGTATTGACATGAAGTTGCAGCCGCTTTTGGTAGGAACCAACCTCACACTGAAAGACATTCTATTCGAATCAAACTCAGCCCAGCTCAACGAAATATCCTATGCTGAACTGACCCGAGTGGTTGGCCTGATGAAGCAAAATGAAACACTCAAAGTAGAGGTAGCAGCATATACTGATGATGTCGGTGCAGCAGCATACAACAAGGCATTGAGTGACAGGCGAGCTGAAACTGTGGCCAAGTTTCTTAAGGAAAACAAAATCCCCGATGAACGCTTCACTGCCAAAGGATACGGCGAAGATCAGGCGATTTACCCGAACGATACCGAGGAGAATAGGGCAAAAAACAGAAGAGTGGTTTTGAAAATTTTGGATATATAATATGAAAAAGTTTCTAATCATCATATCCATCCTAGCATCGTCCACATCCATTTTTGGTCAAAGAATCAAATATGAAGACGATCTACATCGAATTCTCACTTTACCAATGGGCGGTGAAATCGCTGAGCTAAGCATCTGGTTGAGTAAGGAACCGACCAATCCGAGCATTTTTCTTCAAATGGCGCTCGTCTACGAAGAGCGATATAAGCTGGGCGACCCTCTAAAAGATTACGCTTACAAAATCGGAAATGCAAAGCTGGCGCTTTCGGCATTTGAGCGCACGGAGCAGTTCATTACTGAAAAGGATGTGCGTAGAAACGAAGAGTCTTATTACAACTTTGGCGTGTATGACGACAGGGGGAAATTTGACGTACCATATGATACTATTCAAAACAAAATAAAGGCTTCAAAAGCTGAGTTGAGGGAGTTTATAGAAAATGTACCGGCTATCTACGACCAGTTTACACAAAGCTTCAGTCACTACGATCAGGCTCACAAAATCTACGCAGATATCCTGGGCAAATACCCTACCTTCAAAGAGCTGTACTTGCTTTACAATGATGAGGTGAGTTTGAAGTTTGATAAACTCAAAAACGAATATTTGACGGCCATTGACCATTTTGAAAAATACGTAATTGCATCGGATAGCTTCAACATTGGCTACAAGCAAAACATGGTTATAGACCAAATTGCCGTTTACAGACTGGATGGCCTTGAGTCCGAAATCAATTTTCTGAAAGAGGAGATTCAGGTGTGGGATTACGCCTCGTGGGTGGACCAAACAAAGGAAGCAATCAGCAAGGAAATTGGCAGTCTGCGCACCAGCCTGGGCACTGAAAATCTGAGAATTAATGCGGCAATGGAAAGCGCGATACCTAACTTTATTAAGGACGAATTTGAACCGCTCAAAGTATCGAAAGAAGTGCTTTTCAACTTGCGCAAGTACGATCTCAATTCTGTGATAGAACCAATTTTTCTATATAAAGAAAACAAGCACAACCTGATATTTCAGAGCCTTCAAAATGAACGTTTGGATACCAGCTCTACCGTGGATGTGGAGCGGAAACTATACCTATACGGACAAGTACTCAACACCGTACAGAAGGCAGACAGCACCCTAAGTGATATCGTGAAAAGAAACACTGATTTGTCTTACCAAAAGTATACCTCTTTCATAGACCTGCATTATCAGGGCATGGCAGGAATCAATACTTTGGCTCAGACCGAGGCTGCATTCACAAAAGAGAAATCTCACGAGGCTGTGACCAAAATTCGTGAGAAAATTTATCAGGAACTGAGTGCAGACAGTGTAACCAACACTATTTCTTACAAAGGAAAAAAGATTCCAACATCAGTGGCTCAATCCGTAGAAAATGAAATGCTTACGCCAGAGCTTATCACAACCCACAGACTCAACACTTTTGATGGGGCCAAAGTTTTGGCCGGTATATCTCTGAACGAAAAAGAAGGCAAGACTCAGGCTTTTGTTTGTGGAATCACTCCTGATAACAAAATGGGGTGGTACAACGAATACTTATTGCCGCAAGACAGTAGTGCCGGTTTTGACTCTCACACCCGCATTGCAGCCATTCAGTTTGTGCCAGGGGGGATCGCATTCGTGCTCAACGCGGCAGACAGTGCTGGCATCAACCGCATCAACCACCTTATGATTGTAAATGAAAGTGGGGAAGTGACGCTGAGCAAAAGGCTACTATTCAACCAGTACCCGAGAACCATGACCTACAGTTCTCAGTCCAGTTCGCTACTGGTGTCTTTCAAAGGTGAAAATTTTGACGACCCAATTTCGAAGGACTCAGAAATGCTCGTCTGTTCTTACAACGGACAGGGTGATCTTCTATGGCAATACAGAATGACTTTCAAAGGAGAGATAGCCAGCCTGATCGAGATGGATCAATCCTACCTCATATCCGGCAACTACAACGAGATAAAAGATGGCGATGGAAGGATGCAAAGAGCAGGAAGCAATTACTCTGACAGCAAGGCTTTTTTGATGAAGCTATCTACCGAAGGTGAGCTTCAAACAATAAAATTAATAGAAAATGACGCTCCATTCTTCACCAATATCACCTACAAAGTAAGCGACAACTGTATCAACCTGTTTGGTTCCAAAGGAGCATATACCAAATCAGTAGATCTAGATAAAGATGCACAGAGCGCTGTACATATCATCCTAAATAGCAAGTTGGAAATTTTGAGTAGCTCTCTGAATTAAGAGAGGTTTTTCAGACGCACCACTTCTTTCTCAGATAGGTGCCTCCACTTTCCGCGGGGCAGATTCTTTTTAGTAAGCGTTCCGAACATCACACGATCCAGCTTATCTACAGAGTAACCAAAGTGCTCGAAAATCCTTCTGACAATACGGTTTTTCCCGATGTGGATCTCCACACCCAGCACCTTGCTGTCCTCAGAAACTATTGCGATTTCTCTGACATTGGCCACACCATCTTCTAGAGGCACTCCTTTGAGAATGCTATCAAAATCCGCTTTTGTTATCGGCTTGTCCAGCGTGACCTGATATATCTTCTTTATCTGATGTGATGGATGCGTAAGCTTCTTGGCCAGGTCTCCATCATTGGTCAACAGCAACAATCCGGTGGTGTGTCTATCAAGCCTTCCTACTGGGAAAATGCGCTCATGACAGGCCGTTTTCACCAAACTCATGACAGTGTTTCTTCCCTGTGGATCATCCATAGTCGTGATGAAGTCTGTTGGCTTGTTGAGCAGCACATATTGCATGGTTTCAGGCACAAGTACTTTGCCCTGATACTCCACCTTATCCTTGCGATTCACTTTGAGCCCCAGCTCTGTCACTACCTTGCCATTAACTTTGATTTTCCCTTCAGCTATGAGCACATCAGCATCCCGTCGCGAGCATACGCCCGAATTGGCTATGTATTTATTGAGCCGCAACTCCTGTGGACGGGGAGCCGGTCTTTTGTCACTGCTTTTCCCATCTTTCTTAAAAGGTTTTTTCCCTTGCATTATTCTTCCTCCTTACCGATTGTATTTTCTTCCTGTATAAAATCCTTAGGTGTAGGAAGGTCTTTGATGTTGTTGATACCCAGGTAATCCATGAACTTTTGATTCGTTCCGTAAAGCATGGGGCGTCCCACTGATTCAGCTTTACCTTTGATTTCAACCAGTTCTTTTTCGAGGAGCTTCTGCACCGCATAGTCGCAGTTGACTCCCCTTATTTGTTCCATTTCAGATTTTGTGACTGGCTGCTTGTAGGCAATGATGGCCAGGGTTTCCAGCGCAGAGTTTGACAACTTTTTCTTTGACTGCTGCTTCAGCAAAATGCCAATGCTGGCCTGATAAGCTGGTTTGGTGAGAAACTGATAGCCTCCTCCGCTTTTTACCAGGCCAAATGAAAAAGCATCGTCTGCATATTTTTCTTCTATTTTCTCAATACCAGTGCTTATGTCCTCAACAGGGATGTCTGCCTCAAACATTTCTTTTAGGCATGCTTGTATCTCTTTCTCGTCAATGGGTTTTGGAGAACAAAAAATCAGAGCTTCAATATGATGAAAGAGATAGTCCAAGATTACTTCTTGTTGAGCTTGGCTTCTATCGAGTGCATGGTGTGCGGCACAGCTTTCAACCTTTCTTTACTGATCAGCTTTCCGGTATCCACACAGATACCATAAGTACCGTTTTTGATCCGAATAAGCGCATTCTCAAGATTGTTGATGAATTTTTGCTGGCGCCCGGCCAACTGGCTCAGTTGTTCCTTTTCTGCCGTGTCTGCCCCGTCTTCAAGGGTTTTCACTGAACTGAGAGTAGCTCCACTATCCCCGTCCACATTTCTAGTAAGACCCGTCCTCAAACTATGAAGTTCATCCTTCGCTTTGGCTAGCTTTTGATTAATTAGCTCTTCAAACTCCTTCAATTCTTCTTCTGAGTATTTTGTTTTATCAGCCATATCTTCACAAATTTTATTTCTGAGGGAAAAAATAAGCGCTAAAGTAGCGAAGGTGGAGGACAATTAAAATAACCTGAGTCAGAGGTTGAGTGGGAAACGAAAAAAACCGAGGGCATGAAATATAATGCTGAATGATTAAATTATCTGATCCCCCGGTCTAGTTGTAGGTGCCAGATAAAAACCTCCTACAATATGAAAACAACTCATTTCGAAAAACCCTAATTGAGACCCTTCACTAATATTTTTTCATTTTCTATAACAGAAAGTTTTTCTAGTGCACCTTGATCATACAGTGAAGGTAAATCCGTGAGTTTTGTGCCTAAATCGGCTTTGTAGTTGACATAATTCTGGAATTTCATTCCGGATCTATCCACTCTTTCTGTGGCCTCCCTGAACCTTACTCCACCCCCCTCTGTCAAATAGCTATACGCAAAAAAATCCACCAAAAGTGTTTCCGTGTTGATCCAGTAAACGAACTCATCATCATAATCTTCCCCTCCATTTTGTTCTTGAAACCACACTTTGATGGCATAATATTGCTCTGACCCGATCATGGCTTTTCCTACATGCCTTTTTTTAGCTGCAGGGTCATTGAGTACCAGCGGCACCTGAAAAAAGTACAATACCGAGTTGACAGATGCGCTGTAACGCTTCTTCCATTCTTCCGTGAGATTCACCGTATCGCCATCTTCGAGCCTACAAAAATCCGTACTATTGACAAGAATGTCTTTGACTTCCGAAGAATCTGTTTTGAAAATCCGTGAATAAATAACCTTGTCGCCAATTCGGATAACCTCGTACGTTTTATCTCTAAAAACAAAGGAAACGGACATTCCTTGCAGCCTGTTCAGTCCATGTGCCACAATGCTTTGATCTATAATATTCTGAGCCACTTGTCGCTCTGCACACGCGATAAATAAAATACTGGTTGTCAGAATCAAAATGTTCTTTTTCATACTATGCTCTTACGGCAAACAATTCTTTTGGATGGGTACATTAATGTTATTTGTAATTATCACGACAGGTTGGGCGCTGGACTTTAGTTTTGCGGACGCTCATTATGAAAAAGAAAATTCAAATTCGGTCTCTGCTATTAATCATCGCCGGCCAGGTGATGTTATTTGGGTGCTCTGATTCGCGCCAGTCCAGCGAACACACTGAACCACTAAGACTCCCTCCGTCTTTCGTCAGTTTCAATATCGATTTCCCTATTGTAGAATTGGAAGATGGGGTAAACACGATGCTCAAAAATGTGCTTATTGACGATGTAATCAAACTCAATAAAAAAGGTGATCAGCTATTCTTAAAAGTAGTGCGAAATGGCTCTCTGGACCTGGCTCTACGTGGCAATCGCGTTTATGCGTCGCTTCCTCTGGATGTAAAGGTGGCTATTAAGAAAAAAGTGATGGGTGTGACCTTCAGCAATGAAGACGTGCCGGTCTCCTTCTCAGGAGTAATGCAGGCCAAAGCCAATGCCACGCTAGATAGCCTTTGGAACTTTACACTCCTTTGCGAGGAAATGAACATGGAGTGGGTGAGTGACCCATCGATCAATATCCTGGGCATGGAAATAGACCTGAGCAAAACCGTGGCGAAAGCGCTTGACCAAAACGAAGAAAAAATTCTCAGCGAACTATGCCGAGCTGTAAATGGCTCCATTGACTTTCGGGCTGCTCTCCTCAAAGTATGGGGCGATATACAACGCCCCATTCGCATTGCCAAAAAGCCTGTTTACGCGTGGCTCTACACCATTCCTGATGCACTAAATGCTGAGCTACTGCCGCTACAGAAGGACACACTCAAAATTCACGTGGAATATCGCTCTAGCATATACGTTACCACGGATAAGCCGATCTCAAATGAAATAGCGCCACTACCAGCCAGAGGACAGCCCATCAATTCCAAATCCGCAATTCTCGCATATGTGCAGGCCGATGTGCCAATAGCAAAAATGGAAGAATTAGCCTCAACTCTACTTGTGGGCAAAACCTATTCATACGAAGGTTATTCTGCGACGATTGAAAAAATTAAAATGTCGTCAGCAACACCCAATATCCTTACCCAAGTCACACTTTCGGGAGACCTAAATGGTGATGTACTGGTAACCGGAAGACCTTCTTTTACCAAAAAGATGGAGCTCACAATTGACGATTTTAAGTATGAGGTTGACTCTGATGATCAAGTAGCCCAGGCCACAGACTGGCTTACCCACTCTATGGTAGAAGGTTATATTTCCAAAATGCTCACTATAGATGCATCTACTTTCTTCAATAATCTGGACAGTCTGGCCAATGCTGGCATTGCCAAATCCCGCGTAAAGGACAAGATCTCTACAACTTTCCATTTTAAGGATATCAAGCCCTATCAGCAGCAAATCCAAAACGACACGCTCAAGTGGATTTTCTATGTTGAAGGTTCAGCCGGGCTTACGCTAAAAAAAGATGTATTTAGAAAAGGGAGTAGGTGAATCACCTATTTTTCAAAATCAGAGTTTCACTCATAAATAGCCGTTTTGAAAGAGCCAAATTTGAGTAATCAAATTTTAAGCTATGACAATTAAGACAAAATTTATCGGGTTCTATATTAGCATGATTTGGATCTTGGCTCTGGCACTAATGTCAATATGACTTACTGCGGCGTAATACAATTAACCGCTACAGGAACCACATTATCAGGCCAATCAGGGCAGTAGGAGTCCAACTGAGCATCGTCTACATATTCAAAACCAAAGAGTACTGTAACGGAAACATCAACCTCTTTAGATGTGAGATTGACCCGTGACGAGTCCTGCACAACTCTAACTGGCTGCAGAAGCAGATCCTCATATCCGTCAATTTCTAGATTTGGTTTTAGCCATAAGCTACCCAGAGGCCCCAGCTCACAATTATCTCTTGTAACCACAGCTTTTAAATTGCACTCATCACTTGTTAGGCTGCCAATAAAAGGGTCAACTCGCACCACCTGAGCCCGCGTTTGATTAAAGACATTAATATGAGTATCATCGTCAAGCTCTGCCCCATTTATAGCTTCGGTCAGGCTAAACGTAACAGTGTCTCTCACCACAGCTTCGCAGGCATCTCCGTTACCATTATGAATCAAATAAAGCTCTAGCTGCGATGGGTCGGAGTTGAGCACCGAGCCGCTCCACCATAGATAAAACACGTGTTCTCCACACCCTCCCGGATATTCCACAATGGCGTTCCACTCGTCTCCACGAGGAGTTACCGCTATAATTTTGTAGGGATCATTAGAAAAGGAAGAAGGGTCTGACAGATTGTTCAGATATACAACATCATATTCTGATGCGATATCCATACTATCAAGACCTGTATCGTAGCACGACGTAAGTGCCAAAACCAAAAAAAGAAAACTAATCCGCTGCATTGTTGATATTATAACCTACTGACCCCATTCTGCTCCATTAGGTTGTACATACGACACGAAATTAACGTATTAATCACCTTTTTGAATTTCAGAAAGTAGTTTTTTGCGTCTTTTTTCACTTATTCGTCCATATAGCGGAAGTATAACAGGGTAGAGATAATAGCAAAAACCAGAAATAGTAAGCCCGAGCTTGGTCGCTCCAAAAAATGCAGCAAGAATGGTAGATAACAACGGAATACTGGCTTGAAGTAAATTCATTCTCATGCTTGATCGGGTTTGATAAATTTCATATTCGTCCAGCCCCAGATCCTCCTTTTTCTTGAGGGCAAACCTGTAGAGCCACGCCAGGGTAAGAAAAATGAGACTCGCTCCCATGCCATAGATTATCATGAGCAGAGCCATATTATCTGCTGACAGATCATGACCATAACTGCTCCAAAACTTATCCCAATCTCCCGAAATCATGGCATAACAAACCTCAAACAAAAAACGAGTGAGGAATTTTAGAGGGTAAACGTAAACAAGAACTAAAAAAAGCAACAACGAATTGATCACTACAGTTTGAACGCTTTGGAGGCCATAGCGTAAGAAAAAAACATAGTGCTGGTACCAAATCACGCTGATCAAGGTCACACATATCCCAAAAGGCACTACATTTCGCATACTACCGATAAGATCGGACAGACTTTCGGGTACTGTGGATGAAAGTACCAGAAGCGTAATTGCTAAAGCAAATGCCGCATCGCTAAAGGTCTCAATTCTTGTCTGGCTTTTACCTCTGTAGTGAAAGTGTGGATCCAGTCCCACTTCCTGATCTTTGAGTACTTGTCTCACTTTTTTTAGGAAAATATAAGCAAAATGTTAGCGAATATTGAGACCTGATTCGCCCAGACACAAAAAAAGGGGCAAGTAAACTTGCCCCTAGTTTAGAACGATCCATAACTGGTTGGAATCGAACTAAATTGATCCGGGTCCCCCCGGATCCTATCACCGCCTAAAACTTTATCACATCAGCGCCATTTTCAACGCCAATCTTAAATCACATCACGAAGATATGTGTAGCCATCCGTAGCAAATAATTAACTCTTACGAACAGGAATTATTTGATGTGAGTGGGAATTTTAGACTCCCCAATCGAAGCTCTACATTCCGGATAATTGTGAGTGCTTTTTGTTTACTTTGCAATGCAGCGTGAGAACAGACCTTATATCAGTGGGCAGATTTGCATTCATCTTTATTTTCCTTTCTATTTCATTCCATCAGACCGGCGCTCAGAGCCTCAAGCGGATAGCCAAGTCGTTTGAAAAATCAGAGTATAACAAAGCAAAAGAGCTGCTGGACAAAGCGATTGAAAAGGACTCCTCTAGCTTTGGCATACAGTACTTTTACAGCCTCTACTACCTGGACAAATCCCAACGACAATATGATTTGGATTCTGCCAGGATACATATCAACAAAGGACTGAGCTATCGAGATTCAGCAGGTGAGGATCAGCTTGACGACTGGAACAAGACTGAAATTGCAGCTTCGGTTTTGGATTCGACAAAAATCGAAATAGCCAACCTCTCCTTTCAACGTGCAAATGATTCACTTTCAGTTCAATCTATGGACAGATTCATGGAGCTGTTTCCGCAAAGCCACAGACAATCAGAAGCTGTTTTTCTACGAGATAGTGTAGCCTACGAAGAAGCAGCATCAATAGACTCATGGCAGGCCTACAAGGATTACATGGATATGTACCCCGAATCCTCCTTTTTCTCAAGAGTGTCAGACAGCTATGAGAGTTTGCTATTTCAAGACAAAACCCGGGATGGACAACTTAGCAGCTATAAAAATTTCCTCAAGGAATTCCCCAAAACGCCCTATAGAAGAGAAAGTGAAACGGCCATTTTTACGCAAATGACAAAAAGTCATTTGGCTCAAAAATACCTCTCATTTATTTCCGAATACCCTGACTCTCACCTTCGAAAAAGAGCCGCAGACATCCTTTATTATATATCAAAATACAGTGATGAGGTTGATATGAGCAAAGTTTTGGAGGTTCATCCCGATACAGATAGCCTTCTGCAGGTAAAAAGCCTTGAAAACCTGGTGCTCACTCCTGTTTTGTTTGATGGCGCTCTCAGCTTCATGGACAGCACCGGGACCACACTGGAGCAACTAAAGTATGCCGAGGTGAATGAGTCATACAAATGCGGAAATGTTTTGAGCGAATGGCTTTGGGTTAAGTCTGAAAATAGTTGGCAACTTGTAAATAGAAATGGAGTAACGCTGGCAGCCAAGGTTACTGCTTTTTCTGAGGTTGGAAATGAAGCCATATTTTTGCTCAGCGACGGAAAACCGCTTCTCTATCATAAATCAGGGTTTGTGATAAACACTTTCCCAATCAGTTTTGCGTCTACACTTTTCAAAAAGAGTATCGCTTTTGTAAAGGATTCAAAGTGGGGTTTGATGACCTTTAGTGGAGATGTGATACTCCAGCCTACAGTTGACAAAATTGAACAACTAGGCCAGTTCGCCGTGCTAGAAAACAACAAAAATTACACTATTATTAACACTGATGAAGTTGGCAGCCTGAACGGTTCAGCAGCATTCGATTTTCAATACGATGATTATGAAATTATCGGGGACAGCCTCTTTCTTGGCTTTTATGATGATGCCGAAAGTCTTGTCAATCAAAACCTGGAAGTATTACTTCCACTGGAAGAGCAGCGAATCTACCTAACAAAGCCGGTTTGGTATGTCAAAAAAGGAGGACTTTACTATGTCTATGACAAAGAGCAGAAATCACTATATGAACCCGGTTTTTCAAATCTGAAAGTAAACGAATCGTGGCTTGCCCTAAAGCACGAGAGCAAATGGGACCTGAAACAAAGCAAGGATAGCACGACCACTATTTATACACAGCTGGACTCTGTTTATTTTGCAAGTGAGCAGATTGCATTTATCCGGCGGCAGGACACCTCAATCCTTCTTTTTGGAAACGCGTCGGAGTATCTGCTGAGAGCAACTGAGTCGTTCAGACTGTTAAAATCATCGGATGCAATTTCAAAAACCGAACCCTTTGTGGTGACGTCATACAAAACCGAAAACAAGATTCTCAGAACAACCGGAGAGGTGGCCTTTGAAGGTGGTTTTGACGATGTACAATACCTGAGCGACTCCACGATCATCATTAAATCAAAAGGAAAATACGGCATATATCACTTCGGAAATGGCTATATCCAAAAACCAGCTTACGATCTTATCAGCGAAAAAGACGGCCTGGCCTTCCTTCTCAAAAACAACCAAATCGGATGTATTGACCTAAAAAATCAGTCCATTATTCCGGCGGTTTATCAATCGCGCATAGAGCGATTTGGTAACAACTATTTAGTGAGTAAAAATGACAAACAGGGTGTACTTAATGCCAGTAATAAAGTTGTGGTTCCAATAGAATACGAGGAGCTCCGTGCTTGGAATGACACCACATTCTGGGCAAATGAAGACGCGCACTGGTCTCTCAAAACTTATGATGGCCAAACAATCCTGAACGGTGTTTCAGATTTGAAAAAATGGTATAACTACGAGCATGCCAATTATCACATCTTCACCAAAGAAGGTAATTATGGCATCATACACCCAGATAAGGGAATACTCATACCTCCTATGTACAATGACATCATCAATCTGGGAACAGAAACCTCCCCACTATTTTTCGCAGAACAGCATCTGGAAGCCGCAGATTTTTTTGTGGTGACCTATTTTGACGCCTCCGGAAACACCATCAAATCTCAGGCATATCGGTCTGATGAATATGAGTTGATCTATTGTGATCAATGATACTTTCCTGTATCTTAACAGTATGACCAAGACGCGATTTCAGAAGCTTTCGCTAAAGGAAAGAGTCCAGTGGATTTATTTCAACGGCGAGCTAATCACATCTATCAGATACTACAAATACAAGATCAATCTTTACCTCATAGACTCCTTGTACATTGAGCTATTCTATGACAACCTTCAGGACTTTATTGAAAAAATAGAGGTGCTTGACGACCGCTCCAAGCGCATGAACTTCTATGCCGATCAGGTGAAGTTACCCGCCGAACTCAGCTAATATAGCCTTATAGGTCTTCAAGCTTTGGGCAATCAAAGATTGCGATTCATCATTGTGAATGATGAAGTCGGCCAAGCTGATTTTCTCTTCCTCCGACAGTTGATTTTTAATAATGGCCTTTACATCGGCAGCCGCACGATGTGCGTCGCGGGCAACCACCCTTTTTATCCGCATCTCCTTAGGGGCAACCACAAGTATGGTCTTGTCCAGATCCTTATATTGTCCCGTTTCAAAAAGTAAAGCTGCCTCCTTCAAAGTGAAGCTAGCGTCCTGATGAGCCTCTATCCAAGAGCCGTAATCCATACGTACTGCCGGGTGCACAACTCCGTTCAGACTGTTTAATAGTTCCTTATTTTCAAAAGCTCGTTTAGCAACGTAGCTCCTATCCAGTTGACCTTTAACATACGCTTGCTCGCCAAAAATATTTTTTATTTCACCTATCAATTCGGTCTTTGAATTCATGAGTGCTTTAGCTCTGCTATCAGCATCATAAATGGGAATTCCCAGTGTTGAAAAAATTTTGGTGACCACACTTTTCCCGGCTCCTATACCGCCAGTTATACCGATTTGAGTCGGTTTACTGCCCACCACCGATTGTAACATATTCCGGCTGTAAGTCTACCTCAAAGGCGTTTTCCGGATAGTAAATAAGTATGGCCAAAACGGACGAGTCAGACTTGTTGAGCATGGCCAAATCAGCTGTGATGGCAAAGTCTGAAGCATCAAAATCTTCACTTTGAGACTTTCTTATTGTGAAGCTGACCTCCACCATATTTTCCTTTAGATAGACCGATGAATCATCCGGGAAATTGACGGGCTCCACCTGAACCATCATGGACAGTCGTTCAAACTCTGCCACGTTAAAGACCACATTGACCTTTTCTGGTGTTGAGCTGACCAAGCCCCTCTTACCCCTAATGACCTCCAAAGATTGATCCACAGGGTCATCAATGTCTTTTTCAGTAAATTTTAAAAAATACTCAGTGTCAAGTGTATCCAGAAATGATTCAGGCCCGATCAACTCAATGGTGTCAGGAAGAATGCTAATTCCGGATGTAAGTCTGAAACCTGGCTCCAGAGATAGCTTCAGCGAGTCTATTCGAGGCTTTAATCGTTTTACTTTCTTTTTTTCAATATTGATGTAAAGCGTATCAGTGACCATATAGTTTACCTCAAGCCCTTCCAACTGATCGGTGATGAGCGGGAAAACTGACGATCGTGTGAAATAGCTGATTTCCGTTGGATTCTCCAACTCAATCTGAATAGGCGTTACATTAAAAAAGAGGGTGTTTCTGATAAGATTCCAACCACCGCTAGACACGTCTATGGTCACGGTATTGGGCAGTGGTTCCATGATCACCACACTGTCGCGAGCAAACTGAAACTCTATTGGGTAGCTTATTACAGCGTTGTAATCTTTATTCAAGGCATTAAAAAACCAAAAGGTAGTGGCTCCACCTAATGAGAGCAGCACTACCTTCCAGTTGTTTAATAGCTCGTACACGTATATCTATGTGTTATTTTTTCTCTTCTGAACCATAAGATCTTTTGGTCGTTTCAAGGGAAACAGAACTTTTCTCAATGACAAGTTTACTTCCTTTGTCCACCTCCAAAGTGATCAGCGCATCGTCAACTGACGACACTTTGCCATGAATACCTCCCATGGTAACTACAGAATCGCCCTTCTTTATGGCTTCAATGAATTTCTTCTGATCCTTTTGCTTTTTTTGTTGTGGTCTGATAAAAAAGAAATAGAAGATGACAATCATTCCACCCAACATCAAAAACTGGGTGTATCCTCCGCCTCCATCTGCCTGGAGCAATAAAGTGTTAATCATTGGTGTATGGTTAAGTTATATGGCTTATTCAGCCTTAGTTACGTTTGCTTTGATTCTCAAGCGGCTGATTTTCGGGTATGTATTGGCTGTGATAGTCACAGTTTTGTTCTGTATGCCCGGCTTGCCTTTACTGTTGAATCTGACTTTGATTTCACCCGTTTCGCCTATTCCGATTGGCTCTTTTGGCCACTCAGGAACAGTACATCCGCAAGATGCTTTTGCTGATGAGATAATCAACGGAGCTTCTCCTGTGTTTGTGAATGAGAAAACATGTTCGGCAATATCTCCTTCAGTGATAGTACCAAAATCATGGTTCTCTTCTGGGAATTCAAATGCCGGAACTGGACCTTCCGGTTTTACTTCCGGTTGGGGTGCCGTTGAGTTGCTAGTGGGCTTTTTGGTCGCCACTTGCTGCTCTAGTTCGGCAATTCTGTTTTGAAGTTCTTTCTCTTTTTTGCTATTGCCACAGCTAAATACCAATGCGGACATTGCTACGATCAGTGCCAAATAAAATGTTTTGTTAATCATATCTATAAGTTTTTCCTGTATACCTCGCAAACTTACGAATTATGAGGTTTTAGGGTTAATTATTATTCCTAATGATTTGTTAATGGCGTGCAAAATTTAATTGCTCTTGATCTGACTGATCAATCCGTTCACGTCATCGAGCAATTTTTCTGCTTTGACTTTGGCGTCTTTCACGATCTTCTCACCTTCTGATTTGGCCTCATTTTCAAACTCATCTCCATGTTCAGATAAGTCCCCTAGCAAATCCTCCAATTGCTTTTTGTATTTGTCTAGTTTGAAAGAAAGTTTATCACGTGTATTTGTGCCCTTATCCGGAGCAAAAAGCACTCCTATAACTCCGCCAACAGCTATTCCAAATAGCATTGCGAAAAATGAACCTCCAGAATTATTACTCATAATTTGCTTCTTTTATTTGTTGTCAATCAGCCCTCTACCACTCTTACGTATAACACCTTCCGAAGTTAGCTCGTTTGCCAATACATCCAAAATCCCGTTAATAAATTGTTTGCTTTTCGGTGTGGAGTAATTTTTGGATATTTCGATAAATTCATTGATGGTTACCTTCACGGGAATGCTGTGAAAACTCATCATTTCGGCTAGTGACATCCTTAGAATGATGCGGTCAGTTAGTGCCACTCTAGAGATATCCCAGTTTTTCGTTCGCTTCGCAATGATTTCATCCAATCGCTTTTCATTTTTCAGCGTCTCCTTGAAGAGCTTCTTGAAAAAATCAATGTCTTCTTCTTCGTTTTTACTCACTTCTTTAAGCTCAAACGGCTCATCCAAATCACCCTCGTATTCCTGAAAAGTTTTTACAACAAGGCTTTTCAGGATCGGTTGGTTTTCGATCCAATGCAAATCAATGGAACCGAGATGGTCGGCAATGACCTCATTTTTAAAAATGATCTTCTTGAAAAGGTAAACCACCGCATCCTTATGCTCTTCTGCAGTAGGAGACTCCAAAGACTGATAAGCTATTAAGGTCTCATCTTTCTGCAGTATATCCTTGTACCAGGTTTTGATCACATCATAGTCTGACTGCCAGCTCACTTTATGATTGATGATCAGATTGTTGAAAGCCTCGAATTTGGTGAGATCATCTATGATCGGGTTGTCAATGAAGTGATATTTCCACTTTGACTCCTTGTAGATGTGTGCGTTTTGTTTCTTCTCTTTTTCCTGCTTCTCTATAAAAGCAAACTCAACTGCCAACTGAACCAGCTTTAGGTATGCTGTTTCCAATTCCTCAACATCCTGAAGCATAGAACGCTCAATAGCTCGCGATTCCTTCTCCAGTTCGGTGTGGTATTTGTCTATGTGGGTCTGAACATTGTCCACGACATCCTCATCCACGTCTTCTATGTCGCCGAGTTTGCCCTGAGCCAGAGATTCGTTGTAGAGCTTAGAAGCAGATTTTCTTCTGGCAGTAAAAAGATCAGAATCTGCAAAATCGTCTTTAGCAGGGTCAGGGTAATAATGAGACTCCAGCTGCTCATTGATGACCTTTTGGAGTGACCCCTGTGCCAAAAAATAGCTATAAAGTGCCTGCATGGCTTTGACACGTAGAATCCGGCGATTAAGCATTTGAATGAACGTTTTTAATTAATATGATACTTTGATCTTGCCCACGCTCTCGATTCGCTTCAGTGCCAACTGAAGAGCTGCCTCGTGCGTGGTGACATCATTGTTGGCTGCAAAGGTCAACACATCTGAGCAGACTTCATAGATTCTTTCCGTTTGTTCATAGACTTTTTCTCTATTATAATTTCCTTGCTGCTCATAATACACATTGGTAATACCGCCAGAATTAATCAGAAAATCAGGTGCATAGACAATTCCTCGGTCTCTCAATCGGGCTCCATCCAGCTTTTCTTCGTCCAACTGATTGTTGGCCGCCCCAGCCACAATCTGACATTTTAGACCTGAAATGGTGTTTTCATTTAAAGTAGCCCCCAGTGCACATGGCGCATAGATATCCATATCAAAGTTGTAAACCTCTTCTGGAGATACGATTCCTACTTTGTGTTTTTGGGTGATGGCTTGAAGTTTGTCTTCGAAAATATCCGAGATAAAAACCTCTGCACCTTCTTTGACAAGATGCTCGACCAGGTAGGATCCAACATGACCTGCTCCCTGAACCAAAACCTTTTTGCCTTTTAAATCATCAGATCCATAAGCGTATTTCGCACTGGCCTTCATGCCTATATACACGCCATACGCTGTAACCGGGCTTGGGTCACCAGAGCCGCCCATGCTTTCAGGAATTCCAGTTACGAACGGCGTTTCCATCCGCACATACTCCATGTCGCGAGATGTCATGTTCACATCTTCTGCCGTCCAGTATTTACCGTTAAGGCTATTGACGAATTTTCCGAATCGACGCATGAGCATCTCGTCTTTCATTTTGCGAGCGTCACCGATGATCACCGCTTTGCCTCCTCCTATATTGAGGCCGGCAATTGCGTTTTTGAAAGTCATACCTCGTGACAGACGAAGGGCGTCTTTGATGGCCTCCTCCTCAGATTGGTAGTTCCACATACGTGTGCCGCCCATGGCAGGCCCAAGCACCGTATTATGAATGGCAATGATCGCTTTGAGGCCTGTGGCTTCATCGTGACAAAAAACGAGCTGCTCGTGATTCATTCGAGACATGGTCTCGAAAATATCACTCTTCTGAACCTGGGGTTGGGTATCTATCATGATATCGTGTTACTTTGGCTTTTCAATAATAATAACGGCGTTCCTTTTGAACCCGTAAACGGCCAAAAGTAGTGGTTTTCAATTGAATAACTATTTAGGGCACAGATCGTTTTTAACCTCAGTGAAAGACCTAGCACACCTCAATAAATATCTCAAAAAGTACAAATGGCATCTGATTTTGGGTACGATTTTTATAATCATTTCCAACTTCTTTGGCATTATTCCCGCTGTGGTTGTAAGATATTCTTTCGATCTACTTCAAAACTCCCTGAAAATTTTTCAAAGTTTCGATGGGTTTGATGCCCAATCTGGGGCATTTTCCATGATCACTTCAAGTGTTTTGATTCTTGGGGTAGTCATTTTGGTGTCTGCTTTGCTCAAAGGAGTCTTCATGTTTTTTATGAGGCAGACCATCATCGTGATGTCTCGTCTGATCGAGTACGACCTGAAAAACGAAGTGTACTTTCACTATCAAACCCTGCCGCTGAGCTTCTACAGAAGAAACAATACAGGCGACTTGATGAACCGTATTTCTGAGGATGTGAGCCGGGTGCGGATGTATGTGGGGCCGGCCATCATGTATGGCATCAACATGGTAACACTTTTCGCCATGGTGATTCCTTATATGATCTACATTAACCCCACTCTGACTCTTTACTCCTTGCTCCCCCTACCACTGCTTTCGCTCAGCATATATTTCGTCAATAACATTATTAATAAGCGGTCCGAGGAAATTCAGCAAAGCTTATCGGGACTTTCCACATTCGTACAGGAAGCTTTTTCAGGAATCCGGGTGATTAAATCATTCGTGCGTGAACAAGGCATGTATGAGGAATTTGAGAAGGCAAGCGATGGCTATAAAGACAAGTCCTTGCGGCTGGCATTTGTTCAGGCGCTTTTCTTTCCTCTCATCATGGGGCTTATTGGACTGAGTGTAATCATTACAGTCTATATCGGTTCTGTGGAGGTTTTAAACGGGGCGATCAGCACAGGAAATATTGCGGAGTTTATCATCTATGTAAACATGCTTACCTGGCCCGTAACATCTCTCGGGTGGATCACCAGTATTGTCCAAAGAGCCGCCGCATCTCAGAAAAGAATCAACGAATTTCTTGACACCAAAAATGAGATTGTCTCTACGGAAAATCTTGAAGCTGACATCAACGGAAAAATTGCATTCAAAAATGTCTCGTTCACTTACCCCGATTCTGGTATTGAGGCTTTGAAAAACATCGATTTTGAGGTAAATCCAGGAGAATCAATCGCCATTATTGGTACTACCGGATCTGGTAAATCCACCATTGCCAATCTCATCTGCCGCATGTACGATGTGAATGCAGGAGAGGTGACAGTGGATGATAAGAATATAATGAAATACAGCCTCGACAGCCTTAGAAGTCAGGTGGGTTATGTTCCGCAGGATGTATTTCTTTTCTCAGACACGATAGGTGAAAACATAGCTTTCGGCATGAAGGACCTTTCTGACACTGACATCAAAAAAGCTGCTGATGACGCAGATCTGCTTGAAAACATTGATCGCTTTCCTAATGGTTTTGAAACCCGCGTTGGTGAAAGAGGCATTACGCTATCGGGGGGCCAAAAGCAGCGTGTATCTATAGCACGGGCCATAGCACGAGAACCGAAAATATTGATTCTGGATGATGCGCTGAGTGCTGTTGATACCAAAACGGAAAACACCATACTGAACGCCATGACCCGCATCATGAAAGGGCGCACATCTGTAGTGATCTCTCACAGGGTTTCATCTGCCAAGCTAGCAGACAAAATCATCGTGCTCGACGATGGATATGTGGTGGAAAAGGGGTCGCATGAATCTCTGCTGGATGCCGGAGGAGTTTACAAGGAACTACACGACAAACAGCTCCAGGGTGAGGTTGAAGAGACTGGGGTTTAGGGCCTGACAAGTTCGTCACCGAAAGACCTGAACCTATTCGCTGACCACAGAACAGAATGACTAAAAGGAAAATTCAACATCCATAATACCCCTTTGGTAAGGGTTCGTTTTTGAAATAAACTATAGTTACTAATTTGATCTCATGAAAAACATCAACGCAGCACTCTTATCGTTTGGCATGTCTGGCCAGGTATTTCATGCTCCTTTTCTAGATCTACACCCGGGTTTTACCCTACTCGGATCATGGGAACGATCTACCAAACGCATTGCAAATGACTACCCCGGCACAAAGAGCTACGATAGCATAGAGGCAGTGCTCAGTGACCCAGCAGTTGATTTGGTGGTGGTAAACACGCCCACCTACACACATTTTGAGTACGCCAAAAAGGCACTGAAAGCAGGTAAGCATTGTGTGGTGGAAAAAGCCTTCACATCAACCATGGCAGAGGCAGTGGAGCTCAATCAACTGGCCGGGTCTAAGAATCTTAAACTTTCGGTTTTCCAAAACCGACGCTGGGATAGCGACTTTCTCACAGTAAAAGAAGTTGTACAAAAAGGCCTCATAGGAGATGTGGTGGAAGCCACATTTGCTTTTGCCAGATACAACCCAAACCTCAGCCCTAAGACACACAAAGAAAAGCCGAGTGGTGGAGCTGGGATCGTAAAGGATCTAGGTGCGCATGTGCTCGATCAGGCACTACATCTTTTTGGAATGCCAAAGGCTGTTTATGCCAACCTGGCTATAACCCGTGAGCAATCTCAGGTAGAAGATTACTTTGACATCCTGTTGCTCTATGACAAAATGAGCGTTCACGCGAAAGGTGGATATTTCTTCAGAGAGCCAGTACCATCTTATGTGGTGCACGGCACAAAGGGTTCGTTTCTAAAATCACGAGGAGATGTGCAGGAAGATCAGTTAAAAGCCGGAATGAAGCCGCGAGCCAATGAATATGGCGTAGAACCCCGTAAGGAGGAAGGCTTGCTACATACAGAAATAGAGGGCAAAGTGATCAAAGAAAAAGTACGAACACATACGGGTGATTTCATGAAATACTATGAGGGACTATATGAATCAATTGTAGAAGATAAAACTGAACCGGTAACCTCCGACGATGGAATCAATACGATGAAAGTAATAGATGCTGCGTTTGAAAGTGCCGAGAAAGGACTTAAGATCGCTTTGATTTAGAAAAGTTTCTTTGAAACTTTTGAATTCTATCGGCAGTCTGGCACAGCACCAAAACGGCAATAAGAATTGAAAAACAACAATTAATTCCTTGGCTATTAGCACTAGATAATGGCAATATCAAAGTGAAAACCAACAGCACTCCATGAGAATCAGAGAAAGGAGATAATTTTGCCTCGTATGTGATCCCTCCTAAAAGAAAAATATCTTGATAGTCTGTTTGATGGATTGGTATTTCTTTTCTACATTTGCACTCCTTTTAAGTAAACGGGCAACAAAATGGCAAAGAAAGGCAATAGAGTACAGGTTATATTAGAATGCACAGAGCATAAAGCTACTGGTCAGCCTGGAACGTCAAGATATATCACAACAAAAAACAGGAAGAACACTACTGAGCGTGTTGAGCTTAAGAAGTACAATCCTATTTTGAGAAAACATACTGTTCACAAAGAAATTAAGTAACCATGGCTAAGAAAGTAGTTGCAACCCTAAAACAACCAGGTGGAGCCAAATTCGCCAAAGTTATAAGAGCTGTAAAATCTAAATCAGGCTCATATACTTTCAAAGAAGAGATGGTGCCAGAAGCTAACGTAAAAGAGGTTTTAGCAAAAAGCTAAGATCATCTCAAAATATTAGTAATTTAAGAGTCCCTCATTGCAGGGACTTTTTCGTTTTACCTCACCAAACATATTTCATCTATGGGCCTAAAGAGTTTTTTCTCAAAGGAGAAAAAGGAGACACTGGACAAGGGTCTGGAAAAATCCAAAGAAAGCTTCTTCAATAAGCTTGGAAAAGCGGTTGTAGGAAAAGCTACGGTAGATGATGAGGTGCTGGACGAACTGGAAGAGGTGCTGGTCACCTCAGACGTAGGGGTAGATACCACCATCAAAGTAATCAACAGAATAGAGGAGCGAGTGGCGAGGGATAAGTACCTCAATGCCTCCGAACTCAATCAAATCCTCAGGGAGGAAATCGCAGGTCTGTTGTCCGAAAACAACACGGAAGATCTGGTGGACTTTGACCTGCCAAAAGTTGACGGTCCTTATGTGATGCTCGTGGTAGGTGTAAATGGTGTGGGTAAAACCACCACCATCGGAAAGCTCGCCGCTCAGCTAAAGGGATTGGGTAAGAATGTAGTACTTGGTGCAGCAGATACCTTCAGGGCTGCAGCCGTGGATCAGCTGATCATGTGGGGAGAACGAGTGGGCGTGCCTGTGATAAACAAAGGCATGAACACAGACCCTGCTGCGGTTGCGTTCGAAACTGCAAAGTACGGAGTGGAAAACAATGCCGATGTGGTGATAATTGACACGGCAGGTAGGCTTCACACCAAAGTGAACCTGATGAATGAGCTCACCAAAATCAAGAAAGTAATTCAAAAGTTTATTCCGGCAGCACCTCACGATGTAATGCTGGTATTAGATGGCAGCACGGGACAAAACGCATTCATTCAGGCTACTGAATTTACCAAAGCCACTGACGTCACTTCGCTGGCCATTACAAAACTTGACGGCACTGCAAAAGGAGGTGTAGTAATCGGAATTTCAGATCAATTCAAGATTCCCGTGAAGTATATCGGTGTGGGCGAAAAGGTCACCGACCTTCAGGTATTCAATAAGATGGAGTTTGTGGATTCCTTTTTTAAGAAGTAGCCTAGTCTATTCCCTTCAGCTCTTTTACCTTTTCCAGCGTTTCATCGGTCATTCTGATATAGAACGTCGCAAAGTCACGGATCACCTTCACCTCAGTGCAGTACCCGTACTTATATCTGTAGATGTTTTCTCCATCCGGAGATACTATTGAGTACTTGTGCTCTCCTTCCTCTTCTGCCTCCAGATATAGCCCAAAATACTGAGAGTACACTTTTTTCCCATCATACAATTCCTCATGATAGATTTTAGACATTGAGTTGGTGATCGGCTTTTTTTCATTGTAGCCTTCTACTCCATCAATCTTCAAGTGATAGCCGTCCTCCTTTAGCTTGATCGTTGTTTCTTTTTGCGAAGCGCCATTCAGAGTATTGTACCCATCTCCATAGGTCAGTACACCATTGACAAACGTCTCCTTCAGTTCATAGTCCACCTTAAAACTGAAAATTATCCTGAATGAGACATTATTATGCATGTGAATTTTTTCAATGCTGTCCTCTACATGATGCTTGACTTCCAGTGACCCAATTTGGTTATCTCCTCGCACAATCTCATAGGACAGGTTTTGTCCATGTGCCGACCAAATGATGAATAATACAAATAAGCTAGCGCTAAGTCTCTTCAAGGATTAGTTAAATTGTTTACTAATAAATGACAGATAAGTGAACAAAAAGTTTCGAATCTCGAAGATAGAATTATTAACCCAAGATATCCACCCTTATGAAATCAGAAAAGGTAAAATTCAAAAGCCAGGAAGGAGTAACCCTTTCTGGCGAAATAAATTACCCACTGGGTCGCCCAAAGGCATTTGCAATATTTGCTCATTGCTTTACTTGCTCCAAATCCCTGAAGGCCGTAGATAACATCAGTCAAGGTTTAACCGACAATGGCATAGCTGTTCTTCGCTTCGATTTTACCGGACTGGGCACAAGCAAAGGAGATTTTTCAGAGACCAATTTTTCGTCAAACATTTCAGACCTCAGGTCAGCTTATGATTTTCTAGAACAACATCATGAAGCACCACAGATCATGATCGGGCATTCTCTGGGTGGAGCGGCAGTGCTACATGCCAGTGGAAGCCTCGAAGCTGTGAAAGCAATCGTCACCATTGGGTCACCTTCAAACCCGACACACGTCAGAAACCTATTGAAGAATGGCGAAGAGGAGATCAAAGAAAAAGGAGAAGCTGAGGTCAACATAGGGGGACGCCCATTTACAATCAAAAAACAGTTTCTCGATGATTTGGATGAAAATGATGGCATGGAAATGATTTCCAAACTTAAGAGATCACTGCTCGTCATCCATTCACCTCAAGACACCATCGTGGGCATAGAAAATGCTACCGAGATTTTCACTGCAGCCAAACACCCTCGAAGTTTCGTGTCTCTGGACGGAGCAGATCACCTGATGTCTAAGCCTGAAGACTCCTTGTATGTGGGCAATCTGATAGGCCCATGGGCTGGCAGGTATGTAGATTTCAAGGAGAGAAAGATCGCTCCGGAGGGAGAGGTCTGGACGAGAATCGGTGGTGCTGGATATTTAACAGAGATTACCGCAGGTGATCATCACCTGATAGCCGATGAACCCAAAGACAGTGGAGGCACGGATCTCGGGCCTTCGCCCTATGGCTATTTGCTCTCGGCACTGGGAGCCTGCACGGCCATGACGCTGCGCATGTATGCGGACCACAAAGGACTGGATCTGCAAGAGGTGGAAGTGAAGCTTACACACGACAAGGTCCATCGACAAGATGGAGATGAATCTAAAGGGGCGAGTGGCAAAATTGACGAGATTAAACGGATGATTCGCGTGGAAGGAAACCTGAGCGTGGAGGAACGAAAACGATTGATAGAGATCGCCAACAGGTGCCCCGTACATAAAACGCTTGAAGGCAAGCCCCGGATAATTACAGCAGAACAGAATTAGATATTTGCCTTTTACTACCCATCTTTGCGGCAGGCACAAAACCAGCAACATTGAAATATTTAATTTTCTCTCTCAGTCTTCTATTATCCATTGGCGTTTTTGCACAAAATCGCTTTTCGCAATCCCGACTTATAGATTTGCGTCTGTACCTTGATACGGCCGTTTATAGTTGGGAGGAAAACCGCATCAACTACAGGGAAAGGGATTACCTGCCGTTCGAATATCAGGAAGAATCCGAGGTGGCTGAAGCCTACGTTTACTTTGATATGGATGCAGGCATAGAGGACATCCAGCTGGTGAGCTCGTCAGATTATGAACTTCTGGACTCCATTTTTGTCATTTCTGACCATGCCCGCTTTAAGGTGAAGTTCCACGAATTGACCAATTCGGATTTTCTAAAATTCACTTTCAAAATGAGGCTGGATAGCCAAACCATTGAATATGTAGATGTACCACTGTTTCCTTACACTCAAACTTATGTGGAATACTATCCCGCAGAAGAAGAGTTGTTTATAGGTGAAGAAAAGATAACTGAAATTACCACCAATCGCCCTGACAATATTGTCATTGACAACAGGTGGACAGAGGGCCAATCCATCAACCACAGACTCACCAAAAATGGCAATAGGATCTTGCTTCACCTGGACCCTACTGAGCTGGGAAGACAAACTGTAAGGGTTCCGATCAGTTTAAAAAAACCCACGCTCAAGGATGGAGAGGTTATTTATGATGTGCCGGATATTGTCAAGAGTTTCTCAATCAAATCGGGTCGTTTGGCTTTCTTACAATCGGATCAACAAGAGATCACTCCCAATGCGGACTCAAAAGAGCCGATAGAAATACAGCTTCAGAACAACCGATACCTGAGAATAGGCAAGACCTACAGGATAGAAAACCAGGAAGAAAAAGGTGGAGCCCTCATCGCCGAGCTTTATACCAAGAGCCGGCTCAACAATGACAAAGTTCTATGTCTGCTCCGACCATACGCTTTTCACCAAAAGTCTGATGGGTACCTGTATATCAAAGATGGAGATGTACCAAAATTTGTGGTGAATGTTGACATCACCCCTAAAGCTGAAATCAAAGGCATTTTCATCCAGCGTGAGGGGGAGGATTGGGTAAAGTCCAGCACAGTGTATCCCGGCGAAAACATCAATGTAAGAATAGAAGGTGTATCGCTGCACAAAGCGAGCTTTAGCTTCCCTGGAGTGGAAAATCTGCAGCTCGATTCTTTGGTCCGTAACAATGAGATTTCGCTTTTCAATATCAAGGTGCCCGCAGATATCAGCTCTAACAAGATTGAGATATTTGACAGGGCAAAAGCAACAGGCAAGTACCTAAAAGTAAGCGAGTATCAAAAGCCACGACCACTTGATTTTATCACGCTGGAAATGGGTACGGAAAGACATACAGTCAGTGAGATCGAGCGCCCCATCTACTTTGAGGGAAACCTGTCGGATTTGGTGATTTCATTTAACAGAAATCTGATCGACGAAACGCGAAACATCAACGGAAAGCAATACTTGAACATCAAAGTCAAGGTGTCTGACAAATCTGGTCACCTGATCGAGCTTTATCAATTTGAAGAAGTTGTCGTTTGCCCCAATGAAACGTCTATACGTTTTGCGCATTACAATGACCCTGAGTGTCTCTCGGGCGGCATCAATCTCAACAATTACTTATCAAAGAAGACCTATAATCTGGAAGAATGGTCAAGAATTGAGTTGGAAATCGGTCATGTGAAGGGCAAGTACAAGCAGCGCACGCAGAAAAAGAAAATTCAGGTTTACCTCAAACGCCGATACAATTTTGACATTGATGTTTCATTTCCCGGTGGATTGTTGATTTTGAAGAAAGCCAATGGCGAGCGTGACTTTGCCAACTTCTCGGGTGTGAGTTTTGCCATGCTGGCACAATTCAGTTTTTATCAGGAAGGAAAAATAGCCAAGTATCAACCATATAAAATCGGAGCAGGCTTCATCGCCATTGACGCTTTTAACTTCTCAGAAAATGCCCAGAACCGGGATGTTGGCCTTGTCGTGATAGGCTCGATATATCCATCTTCTGGAGCCAACCGCAAACTGACATTCCCACTATATGCCGGATTTGGTTTTCTTATGAAAGAAGAAAAATTCTTCTCGCTGATTGGGCCGGGGATTAGGGTTAGGTTTTAGGCTTCTTCCGCTCCCCAATCATAACACCCGCAATCACTACAACAGCCCCTATGATCTGCACGGTTGTCAGTGTTTCTCCTAAAAAAAAGTACGCCAGTAACACCGTGGAGATGGGTCCTAAACTTCCCATGATGGAAAAGCTGCCTGCACCCAGGGTTTTGATGGAAAAAGAGATCATGTAAGAAGGAATAACCGTAGCAAAAACGGCCATCAGCACAGCGATCCAGTAAACTTCCTGCGGCAATGACAAAATCACACTTATATCGGTACTCAGAGAGTAGTGAATGATCACGCATATGCATGAAACGATCATGGCATAGGAAGTAAATCTGGTCGCCCCAAATTTTGGGATGAGCCAGCCCGACCCAACCAGATACCCGGCATACGTCAATGCACTGAGAAAAACCAACGTAGCTCCGAGCACAACATTTTCACTTTGTCCCTGATTGAGTTCCGACGAAAAAACAATCGCTACTCCCAAATAGGTCACGAGTATTGCGATAGCTTGATTCTTGGTGATTTTCTTTTTTAGGAAAATGAAGGAAAGTATAAAAACCAGTGTAGGATACACGAAAAGGATCAATCGCTCCAAACTGGCTTTGATATACGACAAGCCAAGAAAATCGAAATAACTGGCGATGTAATAGCCGATGAAACCAAAGCCGATGAGGTACAGATAGTCCTTTCGGTTGACAGAAGTCCGTGTGTCTTTCTTTTGGAAAAGGACAACAGTAAGGTAAAAAGGGAGAGCAAACAGCATTCTCAGAAGCAGAAGTGTGACTGAGTCAACTTCGTGCTGATACGCCAGCTTGACCATGACAGCTTTGCTGGAGAAAAACAAAACACCAAGGACGCCAACGGCAACCGCCAGGCCTTTACCCTGAAAAGTGTTACTCTGAGACTGTTCGGCTTTCAGAAGACTCGGATTTGATTTCTTCCGCATCTTCCTCGTGTTGGTTGAAGTAGCTTTTTTGGAAGATCAAGATGAAAGTGATACCAAGAAAAATGGCTGAATCCGCCACGTTAAAAACCGGCCACAGCGCCATATAATCACCGCCAATGATCGGCACCCAATCCGCAATACGGCCTTCCCATATGTCAACATAGAACATATCGATCACCTGCCCATAAAACCAGGGAGTAGGTGCATCAAAAGCCGCATTGTCTAGCAGCACGCCGTAGAAAATACTATCAATCAAATTTCCGATAGCTCCTCCAAGTATCATGGCGATGCAGATAAGCAGTCCCTTTGGCGAGCCTTTTTTGTAAAGTAAAAACAGATAATACCCTATCGCCACCATGGCACCCAGTCTGAATAAAGTCAGCACCATTTTGCTGTTTTCAAACGGCATCTCCATGCCGAAAGCCATGCCCGGGTTGGTGAGGTAATGTAGCTTGAGCCAATCCCCGAAAATATGAACCTGGCCACTTACGCCCTTTACCATATTGAAGTGAACGATCATTTTCACAATCTGATCAACAGCGATCACAAATAAACTGATCAGGTAAAAAATGATGATTTTCGGTCTTTTGCTTTCCATACTTACTTGGCTACTTCTATTTCTACGGTTAGTGCTATTCCGTCTATGTCGATTACAGTTCCATTTGAAACTTCCTCTACATACTCCAATTTAACAGCCTGGGTTTCCTTTTGTATATAATCGGCAAACTCGGCTATGGCCGTTTTCATGATTTCATCATCCGCAGAATACTGCACCCTGATCTTATCCTGAACCTCCATTCCCTGGTCTTTTCTCAGGTTTTGCAGTCGGTTTACCACGTCTCTACTTAGCCCTTCTTTCCTCAGGTCATCCGTGATAGTGATATCCAGCGCCACAGTCAATCCATCTTCGCTTGCAACCAACCATCCCGGAATATCTTCAGAGGTGATTTCCACATCTTCCAGCGTCAATGTTACGGCTTCTCCATCAAGATCAATTGGAAATTCGCCTGACTGTTCCAAAGTTTTGATTTGATCCTGATCCAATCCATTTATGATTGGGGTGATCAGTTTCATCTTCGGGCCAAAAGTCTGGCCCAGCTTCCTGAAGTTTGGTTTGATCTTTTTCACCAAAACCCCGGAATCGTCTCCTATATACTCAACCTCTTTTACGTTGATTTCAGAGGCTATCAGCTGCTCTACATTCTGGATTTTTTCCTTATCTGAGGCGTTCAGAATCGGCACCAAAATCTTTTGCAATGGCTGACGCACCTTGATCTTTTCTTTCTTTCTAAGCGAGTGCACCAAAGAAGAAATGGACTGTGCCATCTGCATGCTTTGGCTCAGATCTGTGTCTATCAATGAGCTGTCAGACTCAGGGAAAAGCGCCAAATGAACAGATCCGGCATCCGCTCCCATCAGGTTTTTGTACAGCCACTCGGCATAGAATGGTGCCACCGGACTCATCAACTTTGAGACAACCAGCAAACACTCGTGGAGCGTTTCATAAGCCGCTTGTTTGTCGTTGTTTAACTCGCTCATCCAGAACCGTTTCCTTGACAAACGCACGTACCAGTTAGACAACTGGTTATTTACAAACTCCTGAATCGCGCGAGCTGCTTGTGTCGGTTCGTAATTTTCGTAAAATCCGTCAACCTCCTTGATCAAAACCTGAAGCTCAGATAAAATCCATCGGTCGAATCTAGGCCGATCTGCTACCGCAATGGTTTTGGAGGCGTCTATCTGGAAATTATCCAGATTGGTGTAAAGAGAAAAGAACGAGTAAGTATTGGTCAGTGTGCCGAAGAACTTTCTCTGCACTTCCACTACTCCATCCAGATCAAATTTCAGGTTGTCCCACGGGTTGGCATTGGCGATCATGTACCAGCGTGTGGCGTCTGGCCCATATTTATCGAGCGTTTCAAACGGGTTGATGGCATTGCCCAGACGTTTCGACATTTTGTTGCCGCTTTTGTCCAGAACCAATCCATTTGCAATTACATTTTTGAAAGCGACTTTGTCGAAAAGCAAAGTGGCGATGGCGTGAAGCGTGAAAAACCAACCCCGTGTTTGGTCAACGCCTTCCGCAATGAAATCTGCCGGATAGTTGGCGTTGAAAGTCTCGTCGTTTTCGAATGGATAGTGCCACTGCGCATACGGCATGGCACCAGAATCAAACCATACGTCGATCAGGTCTGGCTCCCTGTACATCGGTTGTCCCGACGAGCTCACCAGCACTACATCATCCACATAAGGTCTGTGAAGGTCAAAATCATCACCGATTTCATCTTTCATCAAACCTGCGGCGATGGATTTCTTCACCTCTCCTTTTAGTTCCTCCAGACTACCTATGCAGATTTCTTCTTTGCGATCTTTGGTTACCCAAATCGGAAGCGGCGTTCCCCAAAATCTCGATCTGCTTAAGTTCCAGTCCACAAGGTTTTCCAGCCAGTTTCCAAAACGCCCAGAACCAGTAGAAGCAGGCTTCCAGTTGATGGTTTTGTTCAATTCTACCAGCCTATCCTTCATGGCTGTGGTTTTGATAAACCAAGAATCAAGCGGGTAGTAAAGCACCGGCTTGTCTGTTCTCCAGCAGTGCGGATAGCTGTGCTCGTATTTTTCTACTTTGAATGCCTTGTTATCTTCTTTCAGCTGAATGGCGATGAGTACATCAGTAGGCTTGAAGTCAGCGGCTTTGCGTGTAGCATCGTCGTAGTATTCTTCCTTAACGAATTTGCCCGCATAGTCAGTAACCTCATCTACAAATTTCCCTTGCTTATTGACCAAAGGAGCGTCATAGCCAAGCTCATCCTTCACCACGATTGGTGGGATGCCTGCCTGATCCGCAACACGTTTATCATCTGCACCAAATGTCGGAGCGATGTGAACGATACCGGTACCATCTTCTGTACTTACAAAATCTCCCGGAATAATGCTGAAAGCAGGCTGTTCAGGTTGCACGTACGGCATGAGCTGCTCATATTCCAGCCCAACCAGTTCGGATCCTTTAAATTCTTTTACTACCTCCCATGGGATCAGCTTGTCTCCTGCTGTGTAGTCAGCGATTGACACTTCTGCCGATTTTTCTGAGAAGTATTTTTTCACCAAATCCTTAGCCAACACCACATTGATTGGCAGGTGTGTGTACTGGTTAAATGACTTGACCAATGCGTAGGTGATGTTTTCTCCTACGGCAAGGGCACTGTTTGATGGAAGTGTCCATGGCGTGGTGGTCCAAGCCAGGATATGCGCCTCATCTACACCTAATTTTGACGGCTCCTTTACTCTGAACTGAGCAACAACCGTGGTGTCTTTCACATCCTGATATGTGCCCGGCTGATTCAGTTCGTGTGAGCTGAGCCCTGTACCCGCAGCAGGAGAGTAAGGCTGTATCGTGTAGCCCTTGTAAAGCAAGCCTTTGTCATAGAGTTTCTTTAGCAGGTGCCAAAGCGTCTCCATGTACTTTTGGTCAAAGGTGATATACGGATCATCAAGATCAACCCAGTAGCCCATCTTCTTGGTAAGCAGATCCCATTCATCCTTGAACTTCATCACCGCTTCGCGGCACTTGGCATTATAATCTGCCACAGAGATGGTTTTGCCTATGTCATCTTTTTTGATGCCAAGCTCCTTTTCCACCTGTAGCTCCACCGGAAGCCCGTGAGTATCCCAGCCACCTTTTCTTTTTACCTGAAATCCTTTTTGGGTTTTGTATCGACAGAAAATGTCCTTGACAGCTCGTGCCATCACATGGTGAATACCGGGGGTTCCGTTGGCCGATGGGGGGCCTTCGTAAAATGTGAAAGAGGGCGCTCCTTCACGTTCAGACATGGACTTTTCGAAAACCTTGTCGTCATCCCAGAACTTCAATATTTGCTCTGCGATTTCCGGGTAACTAACCTGTTTGTATTCTGGATACTTCACCTTTATCTGAATGCTTAACCTTGAATTATCTTATTTCTTTTTTTTGTCGGTTTCCTTAAACTCCGGAAACTCTTCTATTAGCGGGTGTTCCTTTTTGTTGATTTTGCCAGAGTCAAACTGCATGAGTAGCGCTGGCAGCAATACCACGTTTGTGAGCATGGCGATGAGCAGTGTAATGGATGTCAGTTTACCTAGCGCGATCGTTCCACCGAATTCAGAAGCTGTGAATATCACAAACCCAAAGAATAAGATGATAGACGTATAGATCATACTCGACCCTGTTTCGCGCAAACTTCTGCTCACAGCTATTGGAACAAAATAATTGTGTTGGATCAGTTCCTGACGATACTTGGCCAGTAGGTGGATGGAGTTGTCAACGGAGATACCAAATGCGATACTGAAAATCAATGCGGTGCTCGGCTTGAGAGGGATACCGAAGTACCCCATGATACCCGCTGTAATCAAAAGTGGAATCATGTTTGGAACCAGCGATATCACGATCATCTTGAAGTTACGGAATAAGATGGCCATGATTACCGCGATGATGAAAAAGGCCAAAATCATGGAGGTGATGAGATTGTCGATAAGGAATTTGTTTCCTTTGATAAAAAGCGGAACCGTCCCTGTCACTCTGACCGTCATGTCGGTATCTCCAAATATCTCGTCGATTTTTGGAGATATGATCTCGTTTACCAGGGAGTCCATCTTGATAGACCCAATGTCCGGCATTTTCAAAGAGATTCGAATCAGCTGACCTGTAGAATCCACAAAAGATTTGGCTATGCCCTGCTGATCACTTTCTTCTTTTAGGTAACGTAGAATAAATGCTGCTTCTCTGTTATTTGGAAGTGAATAAAAGGCTGGGTTTTGCTTGTAAAATGATTGCCGCGCTGCTTTGATAAAACTGACTACAGAAACCGGCTGAGAGATAAACTCCATAGAGTCAAGGAACACTTCCAGTTCATTGATTTTCCTCAGGTTGCTCAATCTCTGCACGCCTCGTTTATTTCCCGTATCTACTATTACCTCCAGCGGGAGAACGCCACTAAAATTTCGTTCAAAAAACTCTAACTCGTGTTTTAACGGGCTGTCCTCGGGCAAATCATCCACCATGTATGAATTGGCTTTGATCTGAAGCAGGCCGTAGAAAGAAAACACTACCAAAACTGTAGTGATCAGAAAAACCAGCTTTCTTCGTTTGTGAACCGTTTCGTCAAGGAATCGCAACACAATATCCAGGCTCTTGAACTCAAGATGCTTGAGGTGCCTTTGGCTTGGCGGCTTGAATAGCGAGAACACTGACGGAATCAGAATAGTACTCACTATGAAAGTACACATGATGTTGAGGCCGGCTACTATGCCGAACTCTACAAGTACAGGAATGCCCGTAAAAATTAACACGAAGAATCCGACTGCCGTGGTGAAGTTGGTCATGAAAGTGACCACACCAATGTTTTGAATGATTTTGCCCAGGGCCTTCATCTGATCGCCATGTGTGGCGTACTCCTGATGATATTTGTTGAGCATGTACACACTATTGGGTATCCCGATGACCACAATGATGGAGGGGATCAATCCGGTGAGCAAAGTAATTTTGTATTGGAGCAAGGCCAGTGAGCCCATCACCCAGATCACAATAACACCAATGATGATGAGTGGGAAAACAACCGCTTTGGCAGATCGGAAGAATAAGAACAGGATGATTCCTGTTATGATCACCGAAAAGATCAAAAACTTATTTAGCTCTTCTTTGATTTTGAGTGTGTTTACAGAACGTACATAAGGCAGTCCGGCATAATGTGTATCGATACCTGTAACTTCTGCGAATTGATCTCCTGCCATTACGATATCGTCTATCATGGAGAAGCGGCTCTTCGAGTTGAGCATCTCCTTATCTACGGTTACCAGGATGAGCGTAGCTCCATTTTTCGCGTTGACCAACTGGCCGGAATAGAACTTCAGGTCGTTGGCCAAAGCCAGCAAAGAATCCAGATCGGCCTGGTTGTCGGGGATTTCAGGAAAAACCGGAACAAGCTCGAAGCGTTTTTTTACATCATTTTTTTCGAGCATCTGGAGGTTGGGAAGCCCAAGAACCGCCTTTACTCCGCTGATGCGGGTAAGTTCGTCGGTCATGAATTTGAGCTTCTGAAAGTTCTCATACTCATAAACTGAGCTATCCTTCATCCCGATGGCCATGATGTTGCCATCCTCTCCGAAAGTCTTTTTGAATTGTTTGAAATACTTCAAGTCTTCGTCACTTT
Source organism: Cyclobacteriaceae bacterium (assembly GCA_039944535.1). Lineage (GTDB taxonomy): Bacteria > Bacteroidota > Bacteroidia > Cytophagales > Cyclobacteriaceae > JAMZMI01. The sequence goes on along the minus strand of JBDUYP010000001.1, from coordinate 81,629 downwards.
CAGGAACTACATTGACCATATCGTAGGACCACAAAATGTCCTTCGATTTGTATCCCATGAAAATGGTGATAAGACCCAAAATCACCATGAGGGTGATCCGGTACTTCAGTATGATATTTGCTATTTTAACCCACATCTTGAAAACAGGGGGCAAAGGTAATTATTTTCTCAAGTTAGACGAGTTATTAAGTAATTGATCTTTAGGCTTTTTACCCCTTTTGGCTTGGCAGAGAAAAGCCATAGATTGTCTTGTACAATTTAATGGCGTGACTGTCCGTCAAACTCGAAATAAAATCTGTGATGGTCATGAGCATTTCATACACCCCAACTCCTTCTTGCTCGATTTTCGATTGGTAGCTTTCCGGCAGGAGCCTCAAAACTGTTTTTTGCCTTGGCGTGAATTTTTCCTTATCAAAATATTTATGATAAGCCGAAAGACAAAATGAATCCATCAATCTCCCTATAATCTCAAAACCGCCCGTCTCGCGCTCCAAAACCTGTTTTGAACGATAAATCCTCTTAACTGACAGTGTGGAAATTTCTGCCAGTGTTGCAGCAGAAGGAATAAGATCGGTCAGTGCTTTGTCAAAATCACCAGACAACATGGCTTCCTCATAGTCCAGAAAGGTTTTCACAGTTTCGCCAATCAACTTGCCGATGGCCATGGCGCGGAGCAAGCCAAGCTTTTCGTTTTGCCCCGAAATTTTTTCCAGTTTGTCTTCGCGGTAATTTTCTCCTATGATTTTGGCAAGGAGGTTTTTGGTGGTTTCGAAATCCACCAGTCCGAGACGAGTGCCGTCTTCCAGATCTATAATCCCGTAACAAATATCATCAGCTGCCTCCACCAGAAATGCCAGCGGATGTCGGTTCCATGCCTCATCCCCAACGGATCGCAGCTTCATGGTTTCCGACATTTTCTCAAAGTAGCTCAGCTCACTTCTGTACACCCCGAATTTTTTCTGACTCTTTTTGGACTTATCAACTGGTGCAAAGGAAGTCTTGGGATATTTGGTAAACGCTCCCAGGCACGCGAACGTCAGCCGCAAGCCACCGTTTGATTCGTCGTTGAGAATGCGAAAACCCTGAGCATTGCCTTCGAATGAGATTAAATCACTCCACTCCTGTTTTGACACGCGCGACTCAAAGGCCTTTCCCTTTTCATTATCCAGAAAAAAAGAAGAAATGGCCTCCTCTCCGGAATGCCCGAAAGGAGGATTGCCGAGATCATGGGCCAAACTTGCGGCGGCCACTATGCCTCCAAAATCGTGGAAAGTATAACCGGCTTTTTCCAACTCAGCATATTTCTGAATCAATTTTTCGCCAACGGCTTTCCCCAACGAGCGTCCCACGCTTGACACCTCCAGACTATGTGTGAGTCGTGTGTGGACAAAATCATCTTCTGGGAGAGGGAAGACCTGTGTTTTGTCCTGAAGTTTTCTGAAAGGGTGAGAAAAAATGAGGCGATCAAAATCCTGCTCGAACCTACTGCGCGTCTCTTTAGAGAGTTCTATTTCTGTTTTGTCACCGAAACGTTTTGGAGAGAGTAGATCGAGCCAGTTCATTTTTGGAGTTTGATTTTGATGGCAAAATAACTCAAAATGACTGAGCTAAAACAGGAATCGAATTGGAGTTCTCAACGGAACTTTCGTACAAACGCTACAGTGATGCTAGGAACATACCCGTATCTTCGGTAGATATCTCCTAAATAAACGTCCATTCTCTTACTCAGGTCATTGTAGTTTCTCTCATCAGACGACACGCTGCTTTGCGATCCCAGATTGGCGCTAATGGCCAATTCGAAGTTAAGCTCCAGTTGGTTTTTGAGCGGAAGCCTATATCCATATAGCACACCCAACTGGTACAAATTGGATTTTAATTCTATAGCCTCATCTTTAGAGTTTATTCTATTCTGCAATCTTGGATATTGCGAAAGATCTTCTCCCATGGCATCTTCCACCAACTCCGTGGGGGTATCTGATCCTCGCAGAAAATATTGCTGAGCGAAAATCCCGAAATAGCTCCTTTTCAGGTTGTAGTTGATGCCTTGCTCCAGCACCAGACCAGACTCAAAGGCATCCTCGATCATGAGCACTACTGACTGCTCTACGCCGAATGATTCAAGAACGTTGAGCACCAAAGTAGAGTTGGGTTCCGTGAGGAACCCAACCTGAAAAACACCATTCCAATTTTTATAAATTCTTCCTTCATAACCCAGGCCGTATTGAATGGGAGTCTCCACATTGAGCTTTGTCCTGTGAATAGTAGACGTGTCTCTTTGCTGCGCTTTTGCTAAAGCAAAAGCGCAGGTTATCATCAAAGAAAAGAGGACATAGCGGATCACGGGCGAGGGCAATGTAGAACTAAGTCAGCTGACTTACTTCACCTGTTTCCAAATCAACAAGGAACGAAGTGTTATCATTGAAAATGATGGTGGCTGTTTCATCCCCATTGAAAGTAACACTGGCTGTATAACTGTATGATTTACCCTCACTTGTTGAGCCTGAGTAACTGTAAGTAGCACTTCCACTCGCAATGATCATTGTAGACTTGGTAATGATTAAATCGGTCAATGTGATATTGCTCAGACTGCTGTAAGATTTTTCAGAACCTTCTACAGAAGCATTTCTAGTCATGCTTGAGTTTAATGTATACGCCGCATTCGAAGGCTCAATACCAGTGGTAGTCATGATTCCTGTGGTACTGGCAGATGACGCCAGCCGGGCTGTGGATCTTGTTCCCGTGCTGGAAAATGTGGCATCTAGTTGGCTTGGGATCACGCCATCACATGTCAGCTCATATCCGTAGGTCACAGTTTGTTCTCCTGAGATATAAACACCAACGTAGGTTTTGGTAAAAGTGGTATCATAGGAGGTCCCACAACCTGCAGTGCGCCCTCCAGCTTCAACTCGTCCGTTTTCTGCATCTTCAGAAAGTGTTTCAATATCCAGGGTCATATCCAATATGTCAGTAGCTAGCGTCGCACCTATTTCTTCGGCTGCCTCTGCATTACTAACTCCTGCTTGTGTTGCTTCATCATCGCCAGAGCAGCTGATCAAAAACCCAAATAAGAAAAGTAATAGTAGTTGTCTTGTAGATTTCATTTGTTTCATATTTAATTGAGTTTGACCCCTTGGACAATGAGATGGGGAGAAAGTTTAATGCGATGGCGAAATAGGTCTGAAACAACTCTGTTATAAATGAAACGTAAAATATTAGAACCAATAATAAAATAAGAATGGCCGGAGGTATTGGCTTTGTAAGAGACGCGCAAGCAAGTTTTGAAAGGAACAGATCTATGCGAGGCGGAAAGGGGCCATTCAAAAGAGCAGAAGACAATAAGTATATCGGCAAAAAACACCAAAAGAAAACGCCAAAGTATAATGAGATGTCCGAAGCAGAATTGGCTGCTTTTTCTGCTCATCTAAGATCTCAAAGCAAAAAAAGGTTGGTTTTTGAAATTGTCGGAGGCATCATTCTCACAGTTTTATTCTTTGCAAGTCTCTGGTGGTTGTTTTTCTAACCAGAGCGAAAGCAACAAGCCCTTCTATCTCATGAGCAAAATAGGATCCTGCTTCAGCAGCTTGCACATGGTTTGGTAAAGCACCGAGTGGTACGCCTTAAACTCCTTTGGTCGCTCAAAGAAATTCTCCACCGCCACGGCGAAAAACTCCGCCTGACTCACACCACCATAAGCGCGGAAAAAGCTTTCTTCCGGCGAAATGATTTTCTCTATTTCCTTCTCGGCCAGGGCGTGCTGTACGCTGATGACATCCGCGTCAGAAATACTACTTATGAGCGGTTGCGCATGCGCAACCGCTCATTTCTACAGAATCAGTAGTCTAACCAGCGTCTTACATTATTCCTCTACTTTCGTTTTTTTGATAGCTGTTTTAAGCCATAGACTCCTCCAGCCGCAAGTAGTAGGCTTAAGCCTCCGTCAACAGGAGTAGCAGGCGGAGGAGGCCCCTGAGCCATCAGTACTGTTGGCAACAAGATGAAAAGAGATAATGGGAGTACAGTTTTTACGATATTCAACATGACTTTATTGTTTTAGAAATTTAATTGCACGTTTTTCACCTATTTGTAAAATCAAAATGCCTTTTTGGTGAACTTCCAGTTCGTGCTTATCAGAAATCAGTGTTCCTGATTGAAGAAGTTTCCCTTCTATGGTAAGAAGTTTATATGGCTTATTCGAAATAGATGGACTTTCAATAATTACAGCTTGGCCATTTTGGGATATTTGAAAATCATCAGTTGTGGTAGCTAAGACATTGGATGAAAAATTGATCTCGAATCGATCATCAAAACGCCCCGAAGTGCTGCTGAAAGTATATGACCCTTTGGATATATCAGTGACTTTACTTGTGGCATGATCAGTGAGGATAACAGCCTGATTAAATGAGTTTTCTTCCGCCGATAATGAATACATTCCAGCTTGATCTATCTGAATGCCAAGTCTTAATGAACCATCATAATCTCTAGGAATTGCCTGAATGCCCATGGTTTTGTTGTCTAAGATGGAGTAAACAGAAAACACTCCTAATGAAACTGGCTTAAAGGCATCATAAAGATCATCATAGCCTAATGTCGCTTCTTCATTAGCCCCTATTAAACACTCGCTTCTTACTTCGGAATCATGAAGTCCAATTCTTAACAATTGCGCCTCTTTTCCAATTCTATAAAATGCATCTTCATCGTTGGCTCCTGAAGATTTCATCGCATCGGTAAATGTTACAGCCCCTGCAGCTTTTGCTTGAACGAAAAATCCTTGAAAAGAACGAATGTTTCCATCCCAGTCACTTGCACGACCACTTCCTCCTGTAGCTCCCATATTGTTTGCCAAAATATAGTCGTCATCTGTTCTTCGGACACTGGCTGAACCACCATCGTCCCATAAATAGATCGTTCCTTGAATCTCCGATGTGTTTTCGGCAATAAAACTCGAAAGTGAAATAGGGGCTGGGTATGGATTGGCTATTAGGTTAAACCCCTCGTAATTTTCCTCATCACTTGTACCTGCCACATCATGATCGGTATAGGTAATATCTACATCAATAGTGCCGGCATTCGGCCTGCCAGAAAAGGTGACATCACCAGTGAAAGCGGAAAAATATCCAGCTCCAACTTCTAAACTTTCTCCGCTACTCACTGATAAAAATCGGTCTAACCCATCATTGCCTGAGGAGGCATTGTCCAAAAGAGAATTAAAAAGTATTGTCTCGTCATATTCATACACAACATCTCCAAGCTCATCTCTGTTTCCTGATGTGGTTGGAATTCCCACAGCCGAATATCTGCCTGTAATGTCAGAATGGGTTGTCGTTCTTTCAAATGAAATATCATTGCCAAGTACCAATTGATCACCACTTGTAAGTAGCGATGAACCTGATGAAACTGTAAGGCTACCATTGGTTTGCAAGTCTCCATTGGCCTGCAAATAGTTATCATTAATTGTAAGACCTGCATCAGCATGCACAAATACTGAGTTGACTTCTAAACCAGCGGTGGAAAAATCATAATCACCTTCGAAAGCTACATCCTCGGAGGCTGAGGGTGTGCCATCACTCCAACTTGCTCCATCCCATACATTCATATCTACGGGTGCTCCTGTTGCCCACGGATCACCAGGGAAATTTGAGAGTGTGCCATCATGGCTGTTGGTCGTTTGATCAGTTAAGGTAGTGCCTGTACCTTCATCGAAATTGTAATAAGCAACAAGTCCTGTTTCTGTGCCTGCAAGACTGGTAAACATGTTGTCAGCTATTTCACTGTCTGATCGTTCGGTATTCCATATCCTTAGTTCGTCTATTCTGCCGGCGAAGTAGCTGTCGCCTATACTATAGCCAATGGTCATTCCAGTTGAGGAGTTGCTTAATGCTTTTGAAATTGTTTCTACTAGTTCTCCATCTATATAGAAATTAATTGAGCTTGATGAGTAAGTAACAGCCACATGTTTCCATCGATCTGTTTGTAAAAGCAAACCACTCTCAAGTGTGCCTCCATCCCAAAGCGCAAATGACCCACTTGCAATACCAACCCATGGGTGGTCATTATTAAAGTCCAGAAGTGTCACAAAACCTCCAGACCCGGAAGGAAAGTACACCCACATTTCGTAAGTAAAATCAGAGGATGTTCCTAAAGTAGATACGGTTATTAAATCATCAACACCGTCAAATTCGAGTGAGTAATTTTGTGCCTTGATATAGCACGGGAGTAAAGCAAAACATAATGTTGTGAGAGCAATGAGAAGTAGTCGTGATTTCATAGAATTATCGTTTAATTCCCCTGAAATTGCCTGCCTCCCTATTGAGAAAAAAGCGACTATTGGCGAGTAAAAGAATAAACTAAGCCAATGGATAAAATATGTTGGCGAATGATATCACGCATTTTCTACAATCATACAATGTTGAGTTGTTTCAAAAAGTCCTTGCGGTAGGTTCTACCAATAGGAACCTGCATACTATTAATAAATGCATAATCATCTGAAATATGAGTGATCATACTAAAATTAATGAGGTAAGAGCGATGACACTGTTGAAATCCTCGGTTTTGAACCAGACTGAATAGCTCTTTGAGGGTTTGATGAACTGTGTACTTTTTATCCTGAGTGTGAAGAATACAATAATTATCGTCAGACTGAATATAACATAGCTCATTTGAGTCTATGGAAACCAATTTTCCGCCTATCCTAATAAATATTTTTTCTGATTCGTTCGTTACTTTTTGTTTTACGAGGGCCATTTCCACTCCAACTTTCAAGTCGTTTTCATCAAAAGGCTTCAAGATATAACCAGCAGGGCTGGTCAGTTTTGCCTTTTCTAGTGTCGCGTTATCATAAAAGGACGTGAGATAGATAAATGGTATTTGATATTTCAGGTTGATGATCTCAGCCAGGTCGATACCTGTCATTTCACCTGCAAGCTCAATGTCCAGCAATAGTAAGTCGGGAGATGCCGTTTTCATTTTAGCCAGTGCTGCCTCCGCATTGAATGCTTTTCCCACAACCTCATAGCCCAAGTCCTCAAGCATCAATTTGATGTCTTCAGCTATTAAGGAGTCATCTTCTACTATAAAAATTTTAGTCGTACTGCTCATGACGCCAACTGATATTTATTGATTTCAAACAGTATTCTTGTTCCTTCGCTGTGTTCTATTTTTATACTGGCCTCCAGTTTTTCTGCCAAAGTATGGATGAGTTTCATTCCGAAAGATTTGGCGTTTTTAAGATCAAATCCCTGGGGTATACCTACTCCTGAATCCATCATAATCATGTTTAGTTTTTGTCCTGTTTGTTTCAAGGTTATCTTTATTTCACCTTCCTGACCATTTGGAAATGCATACTTCAATGAATTGCAGATGAGTTCATTTAGAATAAGCCCCAGAGGAATGGCTGTATCCACATCCAAATTTAATGGCTCAATATCTGTCTTTAGCCTGATTCGCTCCTGATTTACTCCATAACTTCTAAATAGAATATCTACCAACCCTTGTAGGTATTCAGAAAACACAATCCCTTTTAGGTTATCTGATTGGTACAATTTCTGATGAATCAATGCCATGGTCTTCACTCGATTTTTTCCTTCTGTAACCGCATCTTTGGCCTCTTCTCCTACATACCGCGATTGCAGGTTGAGCAATGAAGAAATGGTCTGAAGATTATTTTTTACCCGATGATGAATCTCTTTTAAGAGTATCTCTTTCTCAAAAAGAGCGGTAGAAATCGCCTCATTCTTAATTTTCAATACTCGACTTGCTTTGTTTCGCTGAATCCTTTGGGCGAGGAGAAATGCTATCAACAATATCAAAATACCACCAGCAAAAAGCATTTGATTTCGCTCGTTGAACCTTCGAGCCGCTTCTAATTTTAGCTCTGTAATCATCTGCTCATCCCTTGCCTTATTGTATTTTCCCTCAACTTCACTAATGGCAGCTATCTTTTCTTGTCCGGATATTCTGCCATCAAGCTCTATGAATTTTTGATAAAACTCAATTGCCTTTTCCTGATTTCTCAAGTCGGCATGGATTTCTGCCAGTTCATAATAAAAGTCTCTAATCAAAAAACTGTCCTTATCTGCAAGCACCATTTCGAAACCTTCATTCAGATAATTTTGAGCTTGACTGATGCTTCCCGTTTTTCTAAGAAGGGATCCCAGGTTTTTTAGAGAAGAGGGAATCCCCCGCCGAAACCCCATTTCTGTTTTGATTGAAATGGAAAGTTTGTAATAGTATATAGCACTGTCTACAAGGCTTTGTCGTTCAAATAAATTACCCAAATTATTGAATGCAAAGGCAATTCCCAGTGGAATGCTTTCCTTCTCAAAGACTTGACTCGCACGCTTTAGATAGTAACGAGAGGAATCAAAATGATCCAAATTTTTGAAGGTGGTACCGAGTGCCAAGTAAGTACCAGCAAGATCTGAAGGAAGCACAGCATCGCTATTCGAAAAGAAAAATAGACTTGATCTGTATCGCTTTATTGCTTCTTCGTATGCTTTTAGACGAACATAAAGATTCGCAATATTAGAATTGGAACGAGCCGCTTGGTAATTGTCCTTGTTTTTTTCAGCTAGAGAGACACTCATTTGGAAATACTCAATTGCTTCCTCGACCAATCCTTTTTTTTCCAGCACCAACGCTTTGGATGAAAACAAATTGGATATCCGTTTCTCATCACCTGAGTTTTTGTATATCACAAAAGCCGAATCATAGAAAAGCAGGCTTGTATCGTAGCTGCTTCTTTTATAAAACCAAAGCGCTTTTAGCTCATAGGCTCCTGCCAATTTATCCTTATTGCCAAGCTCTTTGGACAGGTAAATGGCTTTATTGATACAGTTAATTGCTGAATCAATTTGCTGATTCAGGAGCGTGTTTCCGCATTCGAAATGTTTTGCTAGATTTTGATCGTTTTGGCTTGTTGCCCAGTGCGAGCATACGAAAAGCATCAGTATAGACAGGAGTCTCATATGACTTGTAGAGATTGAGTTTAGGGGACTAGCTTTCGAGGTTTAATTTAGTTTTTATTTATTCAAATAAACCAAGCTACAGGAAGAACACTTTATGTGCAAAAGGGGAGTCGTACGTTGATGTAAACCCTCTTGCAAAATGTGCCGTTTATTTCATCAAAATTATTGGGTCCTGCTTCAGCAGCTTGCACATGGTTTGGTAAAGCACCGAGTGGTACGCCTTAAACTCCTTTGGTCTCTCAAAGAAATTCTCCACCGCCACGGCGAAAAACTCCGCCTGACTCACCCCACCATAAGCGCGGAAAAAGCTTTCTTCCGGCGAAATGATTTTCTCTATTTCCTTCTCGGCCAGCGCATGCCACACCCTGATATCATCGTCATCCATAAACCCAAACTCATCATTCATGATGATATTTTCCAGCTGTAGGGCATGAGCCATTTCGTGAAGGCCAAGGTTCACCCCCTCATTGAAGGCATAGCCCTCTACGAAGTGTTTCCACGATAGCACTATCGCTTTGGCTCTCGGGTTCACTTCACCTTTGTGATAACGCTGACCTGACGTGCTGAAAAACTGATCCGGATACACGATGATTCGCTCAAAGTGATCGAGAAACACATTGTTGAAACCGAAGGTGAGCTGCACGGCAGCTGCAGAGATGAGTATCTCCATTTCCTCAGATACGGCCTGCATTTCCCGGGGCACAAAATCGGTGATATCCCGAAACGTCCTTACCCGATACTCGAATATTTTCTTTGACTTAGCGGGTAGCCTTCTGTAAAACTCAAAATACTTTTCGAGTGATTGTTTCTCCGAAGGTCTCAGGGCCTCTCTCCAGCCTTTTGCTGACATGTACTCCCGCATGCTGTTGGATCGAAACACGGCAATTAGTACCACCAAACCACAAAGCAGGAGAAAGGCCGTCAAAATTAGATTTGGCTAAGTAGTTTTTTCAAACTCACCTTATCTTCCAAAGTAGCGCCAAGATCAGATATCTGAATGCGATCCTGTTTCATACTGTCGCGCTCGCGGATGGTCACCGTGTTGTCTTCCAGCGTTTGGTGATCCACGGTGACACAGTATGGTGTGCCTATGGCGTCTTGTCTTCTGTATCGCTTACCTATGGCGTCCTTCTCGTCATACTGCGCATTGAAGTCAAACTTCACAGCGTTCATGATTTCTTCTGCTTTTTCTGGCAGGCCGTCTTTTTTCAAAAGCGGCAGCACCGCCAACTTCACAGGAGCAAGTGCCGGCGGAATAGCCAATACAGTTCTTGTGCTTCCGTCCTCAAGTGTCTCTTCTTTGTAAGCAGCCGACATTACCGCAAGGAACATTCTGTCCAGGCCGATAGACGTTTCCAGCACATAAGGCGTGTAGCTTTCATTGGTCGCCGTGTCGAAGTATTTCAATTTCTTGCCAGAGTGCTTTTCGTGCGCTCCCAGGTCAAAGTCCGTTCTGGAGTGGATCCCTTCCAGCTCTTTGAAGCCCATTGGGAAGTTGAACTCAATATCACAAGCCGCATTGGCATAGTGAGCCAGGTTCAAGTGATCGTGAAACCTGTAGTTTTCATCCCCCAGACCCAAAGCCTTGTGCCAGGCTATTCTCTTGGTTTTCCAGTGCTCGTACCACTCCATTTCCGTTCCCGGCTTGATGAAAAATTGCATCTCCATCTGCTCAAACTCACGCATACGGAAAATGAATTGACGCGCGATGATCTCGTTTCTAAAAGCCTTACCAATCTGAGCAATCCCGAAAGGAGGCTTCATGCGACTGGTCTTCTGCACGTTCAGGAAATTCACAAAAATCCCCTGGGCCGTTTCCGGACGTAGGTAAATCTTGCCCGACTCACCAGCCACAGATCCCAGCTCTGTCGAAAACATCAGGTTAAACTGACGAACATCTGTCCAGTTTCTAGAGCCAGACACAGGATCGGCTATTTCCAAATCCACAATCAGCTGCTTCAGCGCCTCCAGGTCACCAGCCTCTATGGCCGTTTTCATTCTTTCCTCTATCGAGGCAATCTGCTCCTTGTACCCAACCACGCGTGGGTTGGTCGTCACAAACTGAGCCTCGTCAAAACTATCGCCAAACCTTTTGGCCGCCTTCTTTACTTCCTTATCAATCTTCCCTTCTATCTTGGCTATTTGCTCCTCTATCAGTACATCCGCGCGGTATCGCTTCTTCGAATCCTTATTGTCCACCAAAGGATCGTTGAACGCATCCACGTGACCAGACGCTTTCCATGTGGTCGGGTGCATGAAAATCGCCGCATCTATCCCCACTATGTTGGCGTTCATGCGCACCATCGCTTTCCACCAGTATTCCTTGATGTTGTTCTTCAGCTCAGACCCCAGCGGACCGTAATCATACGTCGCGCCCAGCCCGTCATAAATCTCGCTCGATGGATAGATAAAACCGTACTCCTTACAGTGGGAGGATATATTTTTAAGTGTTGTTGCCTCTTCAATATTTGCCATAGCCGCAAAGATAGAATTTTGAGCAAGTTTTTATCAACCTTTTCGTCATTGCGAGGAGGAACGACGAAGCAATATTTGCTTTAGAGGTAATTAGGAGAGAACCTTCAGTATTCCACATCCAATGATATCCCCGCTCTCCTCACTGCCCCATGCACTACCCACGATCGGGTCTAGATTGCCAGGTAGCTCCTTCGGTTGTGTTACTCAGGCAAAGGAATATAGGTGTCGTCTTCTGGTATTTTCGGGAAGCGATGATTGATCCAGTCTTCTTTGGCCTGCTCCAGTCTTTCCTTTGAGGCTACCGGAAAATCCCCCTTTCCTAAAGGGGGGAAGGGGGATTTGTTGGCGAATGTTCATCAATAAAATGAAGAATCTCTCCTAAGACTTGAGGCATGTTATGCTTAACATCCAAATCATCAAATCGCAGAAACTTAAGACCCAAGCTTTCCAAAACTGCTTGTCTTTTTGCGTCGGCTAAAGGTGCTTCATCATGAAAATGACTTTCACCATCAATTTCAATAACTAAACTTAGCTTCTTACAATAAAAATCTACTATGTAATTGCCTAAAGGCTTCGGACAGTGTGCTATTGTTTCTTAGCTGCCGCGAAAATGCTTTTAGGTTTCGATTGTAGGGAAGGTAATACACTGGGCAAATTTATAAATACCTCCTTAACAATCCCCCTTGCCCCCTTTCCAAAGGGGGATTACTAAAAATAAAACACTCTTTTTCAGCATCCTCAGCGACAGCTACGGTAATGCTCAGTTCGCACCTGGCAAAGGAATATAGGTGTAGTCCTCTGGTATTTTCGGGAAGCGATGATTGATCCAGTCTTCTTTGGCCTGCTCCAGTCTTTCTTTTGAGGCTACCGGAAAATCCCCCTTTCTTAAAGGGGGATTACTAAAACAGCGTCCTCAGCGACAGATACGGTAATGCTCAATTTGAACCCGGCAGGTGCAGGTCGCCATATTTTCATTCAAGGAAACGGTTAATCGGGAGAGTGATAAATAACGAGAGGTTATTTATCCAACTTCTTACCACCACTGAAACATTTTGGAGAGGGAAAATTCTTAAAAGTTATCTTTTGTGATAACTTTGTGTTGTGAGGAAAATAATCTTCTACGAAAATTACTTCATTGAATTTTACCAACAACAAGACCAAAAAGTCAAAGGAAAAATTCAGTATGTATTCGAGTTGATTAAACAGGTTGACCGGGTTCCTGAGAAATTTTTAAAGCATTTGACTGGAACAAACGGGCTTTATGAAATCCGAATAGAATATCAATCAAATATTTATCGGGTTTTTTGCTGTTTCGACGAAGGTCGACTAGTTGTTTTATTTAACGGATTTCAGAAAAAAACTCAAAAAACTCCGAAAAAGGAAATTGACAAGGCTCAACAACTAATGAAGGAGTATTTTGAAAACAAAAATTAGATCATGGAAGAATATAAAAACATAAAAACGTTTGACGACTTGATAGAACTAGAACATGGGAAAATCGGCACTGAAACTCGAAACAAATATGAGGAAGGCGCACAGATGTTCATCGTGAGTGAAATGTTAAAGGCTGCTCGTAAAGAGGCAAACATGACCCAGGAGCAACTCGCTGAAAAATCAGGTACAAAAAAGAGCTACATTTCAAAGATTGAAAACGGGAAAGGGAATATCCAACTTTCTACCTTAATCCGAATTTTCGAACAAGGATTGGACAGAAGAATTGGGCTAACCTTCCTTTAAAACCTAACACTGCACAGTAAACACTAAAATGAGTAGCTAAGCGCCCCCAACTGGCCATTGGTATGGCGAACTGAGCACTTTGACATACCTCCTTAACAATCCCCCCTGCCCCCTTTCCAAAGGGGGAATACTAAAAATAAAACACTCTTTTCAGCATCCGCAGCGACAGATACGGTAATACTCAGTTCGCACCTGGCAAAGGAATATAGGTGTGGTCTTCTGGTATTTTCGGGAAGCGGTGGTTGATCCAGTCTTCTTTGGCTTGCTCCAGTCTTTCTTTTGAGGACGAAACGAAATTCCAGTAGAGAAAGCGCTCATCAGGCAATGGCTCTCCGCCAAACATCAGCAACCGCGTTCCTTTCTCCACGGTGATGCTGCACTCATTTTCGGATTTGGAAATGAGCATTTGCCCCGGACCTATTTCCTGACCTTCGTCTATCACTTTTCCATTTACCACTACAAAGGCGATTTCACCTTGTACCTGATCTTTTATTTTCAGTTCAGAGACATCTTCCGCCGTGATATCCACCATAAAAAGCGGAGAGTGAACCGGGAGCGGCGACTGCTTACCGAAAGCCTCTCCCGCAACCACTTTGATATTCAGTCCATCCTGACTCCATGATGGAAGGTCCCCCGAGGGGATGTAATCGAATCGTGGCTCCATTTCTTCTTTTTCCTTTGGCAGAGCCACCCAAATCTGATATCCGTGAACGGTGAGATTATCGGTTTCCTTTTCCCATTGAGGGGAGCGTTCCGTATGGGTGACACCTTTTCCGGCTGTCATAAACCCCACATCTCCCGGCCCGATCACCTGATCTGCACCCGTGCTGTCGTGGTGGTGAATGTGCCCCTCCAGCAAATAAGTCAAAGTGCTCAAACCAATATGCGGATGCTGATCCACGGTGAGGGCATCCCCTTTGGGCAGGGTAATGGGGCCCATATGATCAGTGAATGTAAATGGCCCGACCTGTCTTTTTTTCCGAAAGGGGAGCAAGCGGCCTACAAGGAATTTGCCGATATCCCGTGAGCGCTCTTCTACTATTAGTTTCTCGTTGTTCATGGGCGAAAGATTTTCAGAATAACCACGAGGGATACAATTAAGTTCTAGTCATAACCTCTGCAAACGCACTCCAGACAAGCTGGATCAACTCAAAGTTTGGTTGGACGGTTTGGAGTAGGCAATGAGGAGATATCATAACCCACCCCAAACCCCTCCCAGGAGGGGACTTTACGTTGGGTCATTCCCGTGGAGGTCGGTCAGTGTTAGTGAAATATGAAATCTGTTAAAGTTTGAGGCCCATGTTGGTGTTTTCACCAACATGCTATTGCTTATCTAAGATTCCCCTGGGCCGGGTACCCGTATCCGCGGGAATGACGGGAGGAATCAAATCCCCACAAAAATCTGAGTAAAGTACATGGTGCCATCGGAGCTTGCTGCTACACCGATACCGATGTGCGTATAGTCTCCCTCTATGTTTTCGCGATGGCCTTTGCTGTCGAGCCAGCCTTCCATTACCTCAGCCGCAGATGTTTGGCCGTTGGCCACATTTTCGCCCATGCTCATTGCGCCGGTTTCTTCCGCGAGAATGTCAAAACGATCATCAAATCCATCATGACCATAAGGCGTGGTGCCATCAGCCATTTTTTCGCTGTGTGTCTGTGCTTCGCGCTGACACGCCGAGTTGATTTGAAGGGAAGCAAGCCCCTTTGATTTACGGTGCTTGTTTACCAAAACGAAAATCTGATCCTGCATTTTATCAGGACTCACATCACCAGAGGTTTTGCTTTCTGAGCAGTTCAGAAACAATAGAAAAGTAAGAATGACACTTAAAGTTTTCATTTTTCAAACTTAAGCTGAACCTGATCCAGGCTTTTGATAGATCCAACTACCGTCACGATATCCTTGATTCTGAGTCGGGTATAACCATGTGTAATGATGGTTTGTCCTCCTCGGATAATGGACAAAATGATCACGTCACCAGGCAATCTCAAATCGCGCAGAGGCAAACCGTGAATATCCGAGTTGTTGATTTCGATATCGCGAGAATCTTGTCCCTTAGCCATACCAAGCAAAAGAGAAGTGGCCTGCGGCGACCGCACAAAGTGATCCAGCAAACTCACAATGGCGGTACTCGGATCTACCACTTTCGCTTCCAGCGAGAGGAACTTGTCATAGTTATACCTATGATTTAGCCGTACGATCAAATCTCTTGTGCCGAAGTGGTGATAGGCTGTTTCACAAATCTTGAGGTTTTCTTCGTCCGAAAGCATCGTCACAATCGCCTCCGTTTTGTGCGCATTCATGGCATCAAACTCTTCTTTCTCAAAGTTTTTCAATCCATAAAAAATCTTGATCCCCTCAGGCTCATCTATACTGCCCTCTTGCAGTCGGGTTGCGATTTGCACTTCCCACCCATTGTCTCTAAGCTGATTGGCGAGTGCCACCGATTGGCTTTCAAAACCAAAAATAATTGCGTCCTTAATGCCATCATCTTCATATCCACTGCCCTTGGAGCGATTCTCGCCAAGAAAAGTAATTGCATGCGCAATCAGCGGTGGGCCAATTATCTGATTAATGATGATTACGGAGATACTGATAGTGGCAAAATCATTACCCCATGTCGGGAATTCCCTACCAACGACAGTCACAAGTCCCAGTGCCACACCTGCCTGTGCCACATAAGGCATCCACCCAACTCGGATGTTTTCGACAGGATCTTTGGTGATAAAGTGCCCGGACAAGGCCCCAAGGATGAGCGTAACCAACCTGATGCCGAAAAGGATCAGTGTGATCACCCATACCTGACCAATGACTGTAAGGTTCATGGAGGCTCCAGTGAGCGTAAAAAAGAAAACATAGACGTATGGGGCCATGTCTTTCAGAAGCCGCAGGAATTCGGGCCGGTATTTGGTGTAATTAGTGATGTAAAAACTCCCTATCAGGCAGATGAGCAATGGCTCCAGGTAGATCTCATGGCCAATGAGTTCTGATGAAAAATCTTTGAAGTAATGAGAAAACGTATAATTAAGAAGGCCGAGAACCAGTATTAACAACATCTTCAGCCATTTTCTTCGCCCGATCTTTAAAATCAGATGGAGCAGTTTACCAACTCCGAAAGCCACGACAAAAGAAAAAGCCAGCTCAAATAAGATTGTCAGAAAATCCCCCACCCCGAGAGCATATCCATTGGATATGGATTTGGATATGGAGAGGACAACCGCAAAGAGGATAACAACAATAAAATCCTTCGACATAGTGATGCCAAGGATTGTTTTTGTAAAGGGCCCTCTGGCTCTCAGCTCATTGGCCACCGCGATGACTGAAGCGGGAGATGGTGCCAGAAATAATACCCCACTGAGCATAGCTATGGAAAGCCTATGCTCAAAAGAGAGGCCAGCTGCGAAATCCATGTAGCCAGTTAGGAAATATACGAGTATCGATCCCGTCACAAAGCCAACCACACTTTGCATGATTGAATGCACCTTAATTATCCTGATTTTGCTGCGCAATTCCGACAGGTAGAGCTCTGAGCCCGCCGCAAAGGCGATGAAGGCCAGCGCGATTTCATTGATAAATTGGAGATTGACTTTAGCTGTTTCCGGCACCAAACCGATAATATAGGGGCCGGCTATAATGCCTGTGAATATCAGTCCGGTAATCAGAGGCAAGCGTATCTTCTGAAAGACACGGGCAATCTGATTCGCCGCTATGGCAATGATAAGGAAGCCTGATATTAAAACAAGTAACTCGCTATTTGTACTTAAAATCTCTTGCAATAAGGTTAACAGTTAAAGTGACAAACTCTAAATTAACCTTAATTGATCGTTTTTACATCTTTCTGCTCAGAGAGAAATCAAAACATTGTTTAGCCTGCGCAGGGCAGCTTTTACACGGTCATGCTGAATCGTTGCTTACTGGCTTTGGACCAAAGCTTGGTATCCAGGGCCATGCATACATTTCTTATAAACGGTTTGCCCTCCTCCAGCACCTTCAGTCCGTGCTCGCTCACAGTTATTAAGCCATCATTGGCCATTTCGGTGAGCAGGTCCAGGTTGTAATCTATGCCTCTTTCCAAAAGCTCGTGCAAATCCCAGGACGTTTCGAATCGGCACATCAGATTGAGAATGTGTTTGCGAATAACCAGCTCCTGTCCGCTGAGCTGGTGCCCTCTGAGAATCGGAAATTCGTTTTGATCAAGCCGATGATAATATGCTTTGAGTGTCTTTTCGTTTTGGTTAAATGCCGTCCAGCTATCACTAATTGAGCTCATCCCCAAACCTATGAGCAGATTGGAGTGCTGCGTGGTATAACCCATGAAACTTCTGTGCAACCCTCCATTTTCGAAGGCTTTGTATAGCTGATCTTCAGGAAGCGCAAAATGATCCATACCTATATCCTTGTAGCCATTGTTTGAGAGCAGGGTCTTGCCCAGCTGATACATTTCCGCCCTCATGTTGGCATCTGGCAAAAACTGCTCAAACGACTTCTGCGCAGGCTTGATCCACGGCACATGCGCATAGCCATAAAAAGCAATTCGGCTCGGCTTTAATTCTATGACCTTATCTATGGTGTCTTTGATTGTGGAGATGGTCTGCTTAGGCAAACCATAAACCAGGTCGAAGTTGATACTGGTAAAGCCATATTTTCGCGAAAGCTCCACGGCCTTTACTACATCTTCCAGTGTCTGTTTTCGGTTGATTGTTTTTTGTACCTCAGGGTCAAAATCCTGAATTCCCAGACTGATCCTATTGAACCCTATCCTGGAAAGTATGCGCAGATGTTCTTCGGATGTGTTGCCCGGATGACCTTCAAACCCAAACTCAAAATCAGAGCTTACCGTGCAGTCTTGCAGTAGGCCTGTCAAAAGGTTGTCTAGCCTTTCGGCCGAAAAAAAAGTAGGGGTGCCTCCTCCAAGATGAATTTCTTTTATGACCGGAGTGCTGGTGAAAGTCTCCAGATACATTTTCCATTCTTTGAGCAAATAGCTGATATATTTTTCCTCAACAGCATGGTTCTTGGTGATGTGCGTAGAGCACCCACAATAAGTGCATAAGCTCTCACAAAAAGGCAGATGGATATATAAGCTGATTTCTTTTCCCCCTCTCCAAAATGCCGTTTGAAGTGCCGCCTTCCATGTCTCTTCAGAATGGGTGTCATTGTCCCAATGCGGAACTGTAGGGTAAGACGTATATCTCGGTCCGGGCGTGTTATACTTTTCAATCAGATTATTCATAACTTCAAAATAATTGCTTTGCGAAGCTTGTAATCATGACAAAAATCAGCTTGACCTATGCGTTTGAACAGTGAGATGAGCAAGGCTGTCTTGACAGTTTTGCGTTTATGGGAAATAGTATGTCTATGGTAGAAGAAGCGTTGATCTCGCCCAAGACGCAAACGTGTTTTCATTGCGGAGACGCTTGTGCTGAAGACGAAATCATCTTTGATGAAAAATCGTTTTGCTGCCATGGGTGCAAGGCGGTATATGAGCTCATCAGCCAAAGCGACTTAAACCAGTACTACAACAATCAGGATCTCAGAACCAGAAAAATGGATAACCTCAGTGGAAGCGAGCGCAAGTTTGCTTTTCTGGATCAGCAGGAGGTCATAGACGAGATTTTGAGATATCGGGATGAAACACGGTCAGTGGTGAAGCTCTATCTCGCCGGCATTCATTGTAGCTCTTGTATTTACCTGTTGGAGCATTTGCCCAAATTGGATCAAAGGGTTTTTGCTGCTGAAGTCAACTTTATCCGAAAGGAAATCACGGTTACTTTCAGCCATGATACTTCTCTGAGAGAGCTGGCGGTCTTGCTCACGTCTTTGGGTTATGAACCAACCATAAACCTTGACAGCCTTTCTGATAGTCAAAAGAAAACCAAGCGGAGCAGCATTGGTACCATGATAGCCGTGGCGGGTTTTTGCTTTGGCAACAGCATGCTTATCAGTTTGCCCGAATATCTGGATGTGGGCTTTCAGTATGAAACCACTTTCAAATCACTATTTGGCTGGATCAACCTGGGACTTTCGCTACCCGTAGTGCTTTATGCGGCACAGGATTATTATAAAAGCGCCTGGTCAGGACTCAAGCACAAGTACCTCAACATTGATGTGCCGATTACGCTCGGAATCCTCACCTTGTTTTTGCGCAGCTTATATGAGATTCTCACCGGGACAGGCCCTGGTTATGTGGACTCGCTCAATGGGCTCGTTTTTTTTCTTTTAGTTGGAAAATGGTATCAGGGCAAATCCTATCAGGCACTTTCTTTTGAGCGCGACTATCGGTCTTACTTTCCCATTTCCGCTACTCGATTGGTCGGCGGTCAGGAAGAAAATGTAATGCTCAAAGAGCTCGTAGAAGGCGATGAAATCATCCTTCACAACCACGAGCTGATTCCGGCAGATGGACTGATTGTGAGCGGTGATGGTAAAATTGATTACAGCTTTGTTACGGGTGAAGCCGAGCCCGTGAAACGACTAGCAGGAGAAAAAGTGTTTGCCGGCGGGCGACAGATTGGAGGTCAGCTCACTGTCAAACTAGAGAAAAGCGTGAACAACAGCGAACTCACCCAGCTGTGGAATCAGGAAAAATCCAAAGAAGAAAAGCACCAGTACGATACGCTGATAGATAGAGTAAGCAGATACTTCACCGTTGTAATTTTATTGCTCGCTCTGGGCACAGGCATCTACTGGAACCTCACCGATCCCACCAAAATCTGGGATTCCGTGGCAGCAGTTTTGATAGTGGCTTGTCCGTGTGCTTTAGCGCTGGCACTGCCTTTTGGCCTGGGTCACGGCATGCGTGTATTAGGTGAAAAAGGACTTTATCTCAAAAATGCCAACGTGATAGAGCGGCTCGCCAAAATCAAAGAAATCGTTTTTGACAAAACCGGAACACTCACCAAAAATGACCCTCTCGGGATCTCGTTTGTTGGTCGTGAATTGAACCAGAAAGAAGAAACAATCATAAAGTCTGCCTGTGCCAATTCAGCTCACCCTCTGAGTAAACTAATCGTAAACCACCTTGGCGACAAACTGGAAAAACTGCCCATAAGTCAGTTTGCCGAAGAAATCGGAAAAGGGTTTGTCTCTGAAGTTAGTGGAATAGAAATAAAAGTTGGCTCTGCCCAGTGGGTCGGGCAAACGGAGGAAAAAGAAACGCAGGAGTCTCGCGTTTATGTGAAGTTCGGGGAAAACCATCTGGGCTACTTTAGCATTCGGGCAAGCTACAGAGAGGGCATTTTCGATAAACTAACCGAACTCAAAAATCACTTTGCGCTGCACCTGCTATCAGGCGATAATGAAACGGAAGCCAATAATCTGTCTCCGTATTTCAGCCAAATACATTTCAACCAAAAACCAAAAGACAAGCTCGACTATTTGCAGCGTCAAAACGAAAGCACCCTGATGATTGGTGATGGTCTCAATGATGCGGGAGCGCTGAAATCGGCAGAAGTTGGTATTTCAGTTTGCGAAGATATTCACCAGTTCAGTCCGGCGTGTGATGCTTTACTCCAGGCAGACTCCATTCAGCTTTTGCCAATGATCCTGCGCTTTTCCAGATCCGTGATGTGGGCCGTGATCGCCGCTTTGATTCTATCGTTTGCCTATAATATAGTTGGGCTATCCTTCGCTGTGACAGGCAATCTCACGCCTGTTATCTCAGCCATTCTCATGCCTGTGAGCTCCATTACTGTGGTTGGGTTTATCACATTGGTGGTGAATCTGGTAGGCAAGCGACTCTAAGCCATCTCTACTGATAAAAATCAGTTTTCGTGGTGAAACGCCTCATGTCTAACCGCTGAGTATCCCGCTAATCTTGTCCCCACTATGAGTGTTATCATCGTTTTAATCGGATTCAGCCTGATCGTCGCATCAGGTTTTTTAGTTGCCTTCATTTGGGCATCTAAGTCTGGTCAGTATGATGACGACTACACTCCGTCCGTGAGGATTCTATTTGATGACGAACCAAACCAAACAGTAAATGTCAACGACCGTAACAGCGCCACCAGCCGAAAATAAGGCAAACAGTGGCCTAGAAACCTTCTACTATGACAACTCCATTGTGCGCATGTTTCTCATTGCCACAACCATTTTCGGAGTTGTAGGTATGTCTGTGGGCCTATTAGCGGCCACCCAGTTTTTCTGGCCAGACGCCAACTTTGACTTGCAGTACACCACCTTCGGGCGGATACGACCACTTCACACCAATGCTGTGATCTTCGCATTTGTGGGTAATGGCATCTTCGCCGGAGTTTATTATTCGCTTCAGCGCCTGTGCAAGGCCAGAATGTTCAGTGATTTACTGAGCAAAATCCACTTTTGGGGCTGGCAGCTGATCATTCTGTCGGCAGCTATCACCCTTCCACTTGGAATGACCTCCGGTAAAGAGTACGCAGAGCTTGAGTGGCCAATTGATATTGCGATCACGCTGATATGGGTAGTATTTGGGGTGAATATGTTCGGTACTATTCTCAAAAGAAGAGAACGTCACCTCTATGTGGCCATTTGGTTCTTCATTGCCACATTCGTTACCGTGGCTATGCTCCATATTGTGAACTCTTTTGAGTTACCTATAAGCCTTTTCAAAAGTTATTCATGGTATGCCGGGGTGCAGGATGCCCTCGTGCAGTGGTGGTACGGTCACAATGCGGTAGCATTCTTCCTAACCACTCCATACCTCGGTTTGATGTATTATTTCATTCCGAAAGCAGCAAACAGGCCTGTTTACTCTTACAAGCTTTCGATCATCCACTTTTGGGCACTGATATTCATTTATATCTGGGCTGGCCCTCACCACTTGCTTTACAACTCACTACCCAACTGGGCACAGTCGCTCGGCACGGTATTCTCAGTGATGCTGATTTTGCCATCATGGGGAGGCATGTTGAACGGCCTGCTCACGCTGAGAGGAGCATGGGACAGAGTAAGAGAAGACCCTATCTTGAAGTTCATGGTAGTGGCTGTAACGTGTTATGGTATGGCCACTTTCGAGGGGCCTATGCTTTCGCTAAAAAACTTCAATGCGATTACCCACTTTACTGACTGGATCGTAGCTCACGTACACGTGGGAGGCTTAGGCTGGAATGGATTCCTGACTTTCGCCATGCTTTACTATCTGATCCCAAGAATGTACGGTACTCAAATTTTCTCTAAGAAACTAGCCAACGTACACTTCTGGATTGGTACCCTGGGAATCATATTCTATGCATTGCCGATGTACTGGGCAGGATTTGTTCAAAGTTTGATGTGGAAACAATTTACTCCGGAAGGCACCCTGGTTTATAGCAACTTCCTGGAAACGGTAACACAGATTTTACCAATGTACATGTTGAGAGCATTTGGTGGACTTCTTTACTTGAGTGGTGTTTTGGTAATGGTTTATAACCTGATCATGACGGCCAAAGCTGGTACTTTCATTCCGGAAACCAAAGCTGAAGCTGCTCCATTGACTAAGGGCTATGTGCCTCCAAAATCAGAGCATTGGCACAGAAGAATGTTCGAATGGAGACCAATCAATCTGTTGGTTTGGAGTTTGATAGCCGTGGCAATAGGTGGTGTTGTAGAGATTGTCCCTACGTTCCTGATCAAATCAAACGTGCCGACTATCTCCAGTGTGAAACCATACACTCCGCTTGAGCTCAACGGACGAGACATCTACGTAAGAGAGGGTTGTTACACCTGTCACTCTCAAATGGTCAGACCTTTCAGGTCAGAGACTGAGCGATATGGCGAGTACTCCAAAGCTGGAGAATTTGTGTACGATCACCCATTCCAGTGGGGATCAAAACGTACCGGCCCTGACTTGTTGAGAGTTGGTGGTAAATATCCACACAGCTGGCATTACTATCACATGCTGGATCCTACCAGTATGTCGCCGGGATCGATCATGCCGAGATACCCGTGGCTGTTTGAGCAAGACTGGAACAAAGAGCAGATCCCTGACAAGATTGAAGCCATGCAGACGCTAGGCGTACCATATGCTGAGGGCTATGCAGATCAGGCACTGACAGACGCACAAGATCAGGCTCAGGCCATCAGTGCGGAACTAGCCACACAAGGAGTCAAGGTAGTTCCAGACAAAGAGATTGTGGCTTTGATCGCCTATCTCCAAAGATTAGGAACAGATATCAAGAAAGTAGAAAACGAATAAGCCATGCTAAAATTTGTAAAACATCATATGGAAACAATAGCGGGAATAGAAATTTTCCCGCTCATTTCCCTGATCATATTCTTCGTGTTTTTTGTGGGCTTGTTCATCTATGTGGCAAGACTGAAAAAACCTTTGATCAACGAAATCTCACAAATTCCTTTGGACTCAAAAGAAGACAATCATGAACTTACCTAAATCTATATTTAGCTTTTTCCTTTTGGCTCTGATGCCTGCCTTGGCCTCAGCTCAGGAAAAATCAACGTCTGAAATCTATTCGCAATACCAGGTGGAGATCGTGCTGGGCATGGCAGGAGTCGTTCTCCTGGTAGCATTGATAGCACTTTTCGCAGCGCTTTATGCTTTGATGGCCATCGTGAATTTGAAAAAACAGGCAGCCGGAGAAGTGGTAGAAGAAAAAGAAAGTTTCTGGGTATCGCTATGGACACGCATGAACGATGCTGTGCCGATAGAGGAGGAAGAAACAGTGATGACTGATCACGCTTATGATGGCATCAAGGAACTTGACAACAGGCTCCCTCCGTGGTGGCTTTACAGTTTCTACGCCACTATTATTTTCGGGGTGATTTACATACTTAACTACCATGTATTCAAAACCGCTCCCCTTCAGGAGGAAGAATACATTGCTGAAATGAAGCAAGCAGAAGTAGAGGTTGAAACCTACTTGGCATCTCTGGACAACCTGATTGATGAAAATTCTGTCACATTCGTGGAAGATGATGCCGAGCTTTTGGGTGGCAAAGAAATCTTCATATCTAAATGTGCCGCATGCCACGGACAACAAGGAGAAGGCGGAGTTGGCCCTAACCTGACCGACCAGTACTGGATTCATGGTGGTGATGTCAAATCAATCTTTAAAACCATCAAATATGGAGTGCCATCTAAAGGGATGATCTCATGGCAAAGTCAGCTCAGCCCTAAAGAAATGCAACAAGTTTCGAGCTTCATCTACACCATGGAAGGCACCAATCCTCCAAATGGAAAAGAGCCGCAAGGAGAGCTATTTGAAAGAGAAGAAACTACTTCTGAAACCGAAGAATCTAAAACTGTCGAAGCAGGAGTTTGATGGAACCGGATCTGTCCAAAATATACGAAGAGCAAGACGAGCACCAGGCATATCGTGACCGTATAGCTACGGTAGATGAAGAGGGAAAAAGGGTTTGGGTATATCCCAAAAAACCAAAAGGCAAACTCACCGACTATCGCAAGTGGGTGAGCATTGCTTTGCTCATTATCCTTTTCGGCATCCCCTTCGTGAAAATCGGAGGAGAGCCCTTTTTTCTATTCAATGTCATAGAAAGAAAGTTCGTCATTTTTGGGCAGGTATTCTGGCCGCAGGATTTCTTCCTGGCTGTCATTGCCATGATTACCCTTGTGGTCTTCATTATTCTATTCACCGTAGTTTTTGGGCGCATATTTTGCGGTTGGCTTTGTCCACAGACCATCTTCATGGAGTGGGTTTTTCGTCAGGTAGAGTACTGGATAGAGGGCGACTACATGAAGCAAAAGAAGCTGGATAAGCAGCCCTGGAATTCAGAAAAGATTTTTAAAAAAGGAAGTAAACATTTCATCTTTCTGATCATCAGTGTACTCATCATGCATACGTTCCTTGCCTACATAATAGGTGTAGACGATGTGTGGGCGTTGGTAGCGAGCGGACCAACCGAGGAGCCAATGGGCTTTTTGGCCATGGTAGTTTTCACCGGGCTTTTTTACGGTGTATTTAGTCAATTGCGCGAGCAGGTCTGTACTACTATTTGCCCATATGGTCGCTTGCAAGGTGTATTGCTGGACAGGCAAAGTATAGTGGTGGCCTATGACCATGAGCGCGGCGAAGAGCGGTCCAAGTTTAGAAAGGGTGAAGACAGAGAAGCTGAAGGCAAAGGAGATTGCATTGATTGTGGACAGTGCGTGCAGGTGTGCCCCACGGGTATAGATATCCGAAACGGCACCCAGCTCGAGTGTGTAAACTGTACGGCCTGTATCGATGCTTGCGATTCCATAATGGATCACATAAACAAGCCACGCGGACTTGTTCGCTATGCTTCGGAGGAGAACATTGCGGAGAAAAAACCATTCGTATTCAGCGGCAGAATGAAAGCTTACACGACAGTGTTATCACTGCTTGTCGGGGTTTTGGTTGTATTGCTTTTGGTAAGATCAGATTTTGAAACAACGATCTTGCGCACTCCCGGCATGATGTATCAGGACCGACCAGATGGGACTGTCACCAACTTGTATCAGGTCAAAATGGTCAACAAGACGAATGAGTCACATCCCGTCGAGTTCAAACTCATAGAGCCAAAAGGAAAAATTGAAATGGTCGGAGACAACATAAACCTGGAAATACAGGGAATTGGTGCTGGAGCATTTTTCATCGTTGTGAATCCTGAGGACTTGGATGGAATAAGTACAAATGTTAAGGTTGGTGTATATTCAGAGGGCGAGCTAATCGAAACGGTGAAAACGCGTTTCTTAGGCCCAGCAAATTGAGAATTCCCCTCCCCGGAGGGGTTAGGGGTGGATTTCCTCCTAAAGATTGAATATTTAAAAAGAAAGAGATGACCTGGCCAAGAGGAATTATACTATCATTCGTACTGTTTTGCAGCTTTGTAATCTGGATCGTCATTCAGGCATTTCAGGAAAACATAGACCTGGTGTCGGACACCTACTATCAGGACGAACTGGTCTATCAGGATCGGATTGACCAACGAACCAATTTACACGAAAGTGGGCTGAGTGTGGCCGTGGAGCAAACCGCCAATGAAGTGGTGTTTACGTTTCCGAAATCCTTCAGCGATGCTGAGGGCAAAATCAATTTTTACAATCCTAAAAACGCCCTTTTCGACAAGTCTTTTGATATCAAACCAGGCGAAGACGGCCTGCAGCAAATAGACAAATCACAGCTAGTCAAGGGGCGATATAAAGTGAAAGTAAGCTGGCAAAGCGCTGGCAAAGGGTACTTTGAAGAAAACGAGATTTTCATTAAATGATTGGCGCACTCCTGATCGGATTATTTGGGAGTGTACATTGCGTGGGCATGTGCGGGCCTCTTATGGTTTCGATTACAGGAAAGTCAGCTTCGTCATTCTTTATTTACCATTTTGGCCGCATTCTGGTTTATGCCTTGATAGGAGTCTTTTTCGGGCTCATAAGTTCCTCAGTTCGTTTTTTCGAGGTACAACAATACTTCTCTATTTTCCTTGGGGCCCTCATCATTGTGCTGTTTGGCCTTCCAAAAATCAGAAACCGATTTGAAGGTTGGTACTATAACTCACCCATTTATCAAAACGCCAAAAAGAAACTCACCGGTTATTACGGCAGCCGTTTTCGGTGGCTAAGTGCCGGAGTACTCAATGGGTTTTTGCCTTGTGGACTGATCTACCTGGCAGCAGCAGGAGCGATGCTCACTCATGACATTGGGTCTGCTATTTATTACATGATCCTATTTGGATTGGGCACGCTACCGGCACTGATGGCACTTGGCCTAATCAGAAATTATGCGCCTTCATTGATGCGCAGGCTCTCAAACCTGACCACACCCATTGCCCTTCTTTCGGGCTTTATCCTGATCGTTCGTGGGGTAGTAGTGCAGTCACCTGACCTCAACAGCCTGCTACAAGCACAAATCGCCAATGTGGTAAGTGCATGTGGGTTTTGATTGACATAAATCATCTCTTCTACTGTCAAAAATCATCTTTAGGTATAAAAAATAAGAATACCTTCATACCATAACAAAGACACTAAAGAAGGAAGAACAAACATGGTGATGCCTGGCAGCCATGATAAAAGTTCACTTCCCAAAACCCTACCGAGCGTGGGGTTTTTTCTTTTTGGGAGCATCAGAAAAGCACCATACATATTAAGCCAAATTCATGGCCGAATGGCTCTCTTTTTAGCTTCTGCATGAAACTCTGAGATTTTTTTTGCCAATTCCCCGGTCTGGATGTTTTGGGCTCTGCCGCAATCAAAAAGATTGAATGTCACCGTCGGCTTAAAGCTCTCAAGATACTCAACGGAAACAGCATTGTATATCACCTGACAATTTCCCTTTACAGACTCTATCAGCCTCAAAGTGCCCTTTTGAATTTCAATATCGTCGGTATGCATAGATTGTAGCCTACCCTGGGGGAAAACCAAAACCATATTGGCGGCATCTTCCAGAAGATCCGCCGCATAGTTGATAGACTCACGCATTTCACGTGATTGCTTTTTGATAGAAAAGGCGCCCTTATATTTAAAGTACCAGTGTTTTTTTAGCTGATCCTCCTGCACCATGACATGATAACTTTTGTGCAGGTATTGGTAAGCCAGGTAGCTCCCCAAAAAACCATCCCACCAGGAAAAGTGATTTTGCAAAAGCAAAACCGAATGATCCGGCAGCAGCTCAATTTCGTTTACCCGGATTTTGTTAAATTTTCTAGGGAAAATCAGCCCAGACTCTACTCTATAAAAAGCCCGCTTGATCCACTCATTCCTGGTTGCCTCAATCATGCCAGCGCCGTTTGTCTGCTCAAAACATCATCCATTTCGCTTGTCATCATCCAGTGTCCGGCTGGTGCTACAATTACGCGGCGCTCAGCAATTTTTTTCAAAGCCTCTTCCGTCTTCCTGGAGTATGGAAGCAGTACATCGTACTCACCATATACCAGACTCAGTTTCACACTTTGAGCATGCAGTTGCTCTAGCACGCTTTTGCCCATCTTGATTTCACCTATCATTTTGAGCGTGTTGCAGAGGTTGATCCTTTTGGATTTCGTATCCATCTCCCTGCCAATAATTTCGTGGAGATCAGCATCAATCACCCCAGTCAAAGCGGCCTGCCTGATGACACTTTCAGGAAGTCTTGTTTTGGCGATAGCCCGAAAAACTGAATTGCCAAACGAACCTGTCACGAACCTGAGCCCCCAGTGATCCTCGATCCCGTACGGCGCAAAAAGGGTAATCTCATCTACCTGACTTTGAAAAGCCTGAAAGACGCGCAGCGCGATTTTAGACCCAATGGAATACCCGGTCAGCGCAAATTTTTCAACTCCCCTTTCACCCAAAACAGCGTCAATGGTTTTGATCACAGAATCTACCCAACCCTCATGATCATCACACCCATTGCGGTGATAGGGAAGCTCAAAAGCCAAAATTTTATGTGATTGACAAAAGCTTTTTTCCAATACCCGAAACTGACCAGCATCCATACCATATCCATGGAAAGCAAACATGAGTTTGATACCACGACCATAGGTTTGATATGAAATCTTCGTGTTCAGTGTCAGTTAAAACTTAAGATGCTTTACTGTAGTGGAATGATTGATCAGCTTCTTGAGTGAATCTATCCCGATTTGCAAGTGATTATTGACATAGTCAGACGTCACCTTTTTGTCGCTGGCATCCGTTTTTACACCTTCAGGTATCATCGGTATATCCGAAACCAGCAGCAGAGCCCCTGCCGGTATCTCATTTACAAAAGCCACAGTGAAAATGGTAGCTGTTTCCATGTCTATGGCCATGGCTCTTAGCCTTTTCAGAAATTTTTTGAACTTGCTATCATGCTCCCAAACCCTGCGGTTGGTAGTATAGACGGTTCCGGTCCAGTAGTCTTTATTAAAGTCCCTTATCGCTGCGGAGATTACTTTCTGCAGTGCAAAGGCTGGTAGTGCAGGCACTTCCTCGGGCAAGTAATCTTTGCTTGTTCCCTCTCCGCGGATAGCCGCTATAGGCAGGATCAGATCGCCTACCTGATTCTTTTGTTTCAGCCCTCCACACTTGCCTAGAAACAAAACGGCTTTTGGGTCTATGGCACTCAAAAGATCCATGATTGTTGCCGCATTGGGGCTACCCATACCAAAATTGATAATGGTGATGCCATCAGCGCTGGCACTTTGCATAGCCTTGTCGGTACCATTTATTTCAACTCCATGCCATTCGGCAAAAAGCTCAACATAGTTTTTAAAATTGGTGAGCAGTATGTATTTACCAAAGTTCTCAAGCGGCTGCCCTGTATATCTCGGCAGCCAGTTCTCTACTATTTCCTCTTTCGTTTTCATTCGGTATTCTTTTGATTACGGCAAATATCCGAAATAAATAATTGCTTGAAACCAACAACTGCGCAGAAGAGCTAAATGAAATTTTTAAGCTGATAATTGAAGGTCTGAAAATCGTCTCTGTCCTTTACTTCGGTGAAATTATTGTTTAAATTCTCCTGCGATGGATGAAATCACACTTGTAAACCTGCTCAATAAAATCTGCGAGCACACTGGTTCGCTGGATTGGAAACTAAACTGCAACTATCACGAAGAGACTGACGCTTCGGTCATGCAGGTGGTATTGTTTGATCGGTCTAGCCATAAGGCGCACGGTCAGCTCACGTTTATGATGGAGACCGCCTCTGTAATAGCAGGTAAATACAAAAGTCTGATGCCGTTTAACAAGCGCGCAAATGTGGTAGATGCTTTACTTGACATCCTGCACTATGAGTCCACCACCAGAATCCCCTCATACAACTAGTCCTTCTTCTGCGTAGCTTTATCAAAAGCTTGTCTGCCCGCCTCAATAATTTCCTTCGCCTTATAAAATTCGAAAGTAGTACAGCAATTCCTGGAAATATTTATTTGAATATCCGGCTTATGTTTTTCCAAAATAAGGGAGGTGAGCTTGTCTTGCATGAGGTCTATTGACTCGTTTAGGATATCAAAAAACCCAAGTTTCGTTTTTGGCTCAGAACTGGAACCCGGAAGAAGTTTGCCCCACTTGTTGACAAACTGCTGTATCTTCCTGTTGTAAGATTCTTCTTCTTTTTCTTCCTTTTTTTTATCCGCTACTACTTTCACATAGGGTATAATGGCATTGACGTTTGACACAACCAAAATGTCACCTTCCGTTCGCTTCACATGATCCATGGGTATAGGGTTGGTGACTCCTCCATCTATATAGTTTTTTCCATCTATTTTCACCGGCCGGATCACAGTAGGTATGGCCACCGAAGCTTTCATGGCTTGATAAACTCTCCCTTTGGAAAATACTGCTTCCGTTTTGTCTGCAATGTCAGTGGCAATAGCACAGTACGGAACCCGCAGGTCTTCAATGTTGATGTCTGGCATCACTTTTTCAAGTGACTTGAAAACTTTTTCGCCTTTGACAAATCCCTGAACAGAAAAAGTAAAATCTATCAAATTGAATACATCCATCCGGTCCAGATCCAGGAGCCACTCTCTGAACTCATCCATCTTTCCGGCAGCATAAAACGCCCCAACTACAGCTCCCATGGAGCTCCCTGCAATGGATGTGATCTCATAGCCATTGGCAAGCAGAGATTCTATCACACCAACATGAGCCATGCCGCGCGCACCTCCACTCGACAATACCAGTGCAACTTTTTGTCCCATTTTTAATTCAGCATTTTTTCTATTTGAGAAGAAATTTTGTCACCAACACCTTCAGAATAGCCGGTGAGTTTATATTCTATTATTCCTTCGCTATTGACCAAAATGTGAGTCGGAAATAGGGTTATTCCCTTGTTTAAAGTGGCAGTCATCTGTCCGGGTATAATGGTGTAATCAAACTGATGTTTTTTAAGAAAGGAAGAAACCATGGGTGCAATGTCATTGGCAAAAGCCAAAAAAACCACCTCCTGATCTGCATATCTGTCCACCACCTCGTTGAGCTCTGGCATCTCCATGATGCATGGACGACAGCCCGTAAACCAATAATTGATCACCACGATTCGGCTTTCCATATCTGAGGGATTGAGGGTGTTGCCATGGATATCACGAACAGCCTCGAACGGAAACGGCATGCCTTCTTCTAACTGGCTGGGCTCCATGATGACCACTGTCCTTTTCTCATCCATAATCTGGGCTGTGTAGTTTCCAGACTGCAGATGCTTGAGCCCTTTTTTGTAGCTTATCTCCTTACCGTCTTTGATATAGGTGTAGTCAGGATTAAGCTTTATTTGACCAAAAAGTGCGTAGGAAGATAAAAAAAGCGCGACAAAAAGTAGTCTCATGAATTCGGTGTAGTGATCAACTTAAAGTTAATCACTTTGTCTTGCTTTTTATGTTCACATTTATCGGAGTGTTTATTTCAATCCTTCCCACAATATCTCCACGGGATGCTTCGACCCACGGCCGGTACCATCCTTGATCTGGTGACGACAGCTAGTGCCCGGAGCAGCAATGATCACTTCTTCCGGCTGTTTTCTCACTGTCGGGAATAGTACCAACTCGCCTATTTTCATAGACAGGTCAAAATGCTCCTTTTCGTACCCGAAAGATCCTGCCATGCCGCAGCACCCGGACGGGATGATGTGCACTTCGTTACCGCCCAGCTGAGTAAGGATTTTCTTTGTTGGCGTCAAAGAGGAAAGCGCCTTTTGCTGGCAATGGCCGTGCAGCTTGATCAACTGCTTTTGCTCCTTGAAAAGCGACTTGTCGATGTTTCCAGCATCCAGTTCTTTGGCCAAAAACTCCTCTACCATAAAGGTGTTTTCGCCAATTTTTAGTGCCGTTTCCTTTTCCGCTCCACGCACCAAGTCAGGATATTCATCTCTAAAAGTAAGAATGGCCGATGGCTCTACACCAACCAGCGGAGTATCCGCAGTAATCAGGTCCTTATACAGGGCGATATTCTCCTTTGCAAGATCACGCGCTTTTTCGAGTAGTCCTTTCGATAGAAATGTTCGAGCCGACTGGGCATGCTTGATATACTTGACTTCATACCCTAGTTTGTCCAGGAGCTTTACGGTGGTTATCCCGATCTCAGCTTCGTTGTAGTTGAGTAGTTCGTCTATGAAGATATATACCGACTTTTTTGGTGTGGAAACTGAAGGTTCAAACTCCTTTTGGAACCATTTTTCCCAGGTGGTTTTTGACAACTGAGGCATGCTTCTGCCTTTGGCAAAACCAATAACCGACTTGGCAATATTGGAAGTTAAAGCGTTGCTGAATGTGAGTTTATATCCCCACGGTAGCGCAGAGGCGAGTTTCATGCCTCCGGCGAAATTACCAATGAGTTTGTTTCTGAATGGCACTCCCTTTTCTTTGTAATACTGATACTGCCACTCCTGTTTCAGTTTGCCCATGTCCACATTAGAAGGGCACTCAGATTTACAGCCCTTGCAACTGAGGCAAAGGTCTAGTACTTCTTTGATCTCTTCATGAGCAAATGGATTTGGCTTTTCCG
This sequence comes from Cyclobacteriaceae bacterium, assembly GCA_039944535.1. Classification (GTDB taxonomy): domain Bacteria; phylum Bacteroidota; class Bacteroidia; order Cytophagales; family Cyclobacteriaceae; genus JAMZMI01. The sequence goes on along the minus strand of JBDUYP010000001.1, from coordinate 49,111 downwards.
AGCGAGTAAGCATTTCTCTAAGAATGTTTGCCCGGGCACGTGTAGTGTCCTTTTCATTGCGAGTGGCCATATAGCTGGGGCACATCGTACCTCCGGATTGCTCCGACTTGCGACAGTCACCAGAACCATTGCACATCTCAGCGGCTCTTAAGTAACCCTGAGATTCGGAGAAGTCCAGGATTGTGTCAAAATCCTTCGTCTCCTGATCCTTTTCATAGCGCAGGCTTGTGTCCATCGGAGGAGTATTGACGATCTTACCGGGGTTGAAAATGTTCTTTGGGTCCCAGGTTTGTTTGACTTGCTTAATCAGCTCATAGTTGTGGTCACCTATCATCTGAGGGATAAACTCGCCACGTAGACGACCATCTCCATGTTCTCCACTAAGTGAGCCTTTATATTTCTTAACAAGCGAAGCAATGTCTTCTGCTACTTGTCTGAATTGCTGAACACCTTCTGTGGTCTTCAGGTTGAGAATAGGGCGAAGGTGTAGTTCGCCAGAACCCGCATGAGCATAATGCACGCAGTACAGTCCGTGACCCTTTAGGGTTTTGTTAAACTCCTCAATAAAGGCTGGGAGGTCTTTGACATCCACAGCTGTGTCTTCTATTACCGGTGCAGGTTTGGCATCACCCGGCACATTAGAAAGCAGCCCAAGACCCGCTTTTCTCAGACCCCAAACTTTGCTGATGTCATCCCCGCTGACTGTCGGGTATGAGTAACCCAGTTTGTTTTTCTTCAGTTCTTCTATGAGTTCTACTGCAACTTTTTCTACTTCCGCTTCGGTTTCTCGCGTGAGCTCCACCACCAAAATGGCTTTTGGGTCTCCTTCTATAAAAAACCTGTGTGCCCGGTACATGGCGTTCCGCTTGGTAGCCTCGAAGATGTACTCATCCATCAGTTCGCAGGCAGACGGCCCATAATTGAGTGCCACCAAATTGGAATGAAGCGACTCATCGATAGAGTGGCAATGGATGCAAACGAGTTTTTTATGCGGTGGCGCAAGTGGAGTAAGCTTTATTTTGGCTTTGGTGATGAAAGCCAGCGTTCCCTCTGACCCGGCGATGAGGCTACAAAAATTGAATGGTTGCCCTTCTTTGCTGAACGGCTGCATGCGTGCCAGCATGTCTATGGCATAACCGGTATTTCTCCTTGGGATCGAGACTTTCGGAAACTCCTTTTCGATTTCCTTGATGTTTTCCTCTTTGGAGAGCATTTCACGAATGTGAAAGTAAGTACTGGCCTCCAGATCTCCGCTCACACCTTGTCCATTGGCTTTGGCCAAAAAGGCATTTTGATCCAGGTTGCTAAAGTGCGCTTTGTTGCCATCTGCCAAAAGAGCTTCGACCTCCAGCAAATGTTCTCGTGTGCTGCCATAAACCACGGAGTTTGACCCGCAGGAATTGTTTCCAATCATGCCGCCGATCATGGCACGATTGGCCGTGGATGTTTCAGGTGCGAAAAAATAACCGTACGGCTTTAGGGCTCTATTGAGGTCATCGCGAACAATACCCGGCTGCACGATGGCCCAGCCTTCTTTCTCATTGATCTCCATGATTTCATGGAAATGAATGGAGACATCCACCACGATACCGCCCCCTACAACTTGTCCAGCAAGGGACGTTCCGGCCGTTCTCGGGATGATTGATGTTTCGTTTTTGCCTGCGAACCTGATCAGCTCAATCAGGTCATTGTCTGTTTTGGGGTGTGCTACTGCTATCGGTATTTCTCGATAGGCAGAGGCATCTGTAGCGTATAGTTTTCTGGTAGTTTCGTCGGTGAAAAGTTCACCCTCCAGCACATTTCTTAGTTCACCAAAGTTCATGCTGCAAAACTAGTTTTTAACAGAATGATTTTTTGTGTTACAAAGAGAAAAAGGTAGAACTAGTTACCAATTAAGGTGTGGTCGTGTTTCATTCGACCTTGACATGTACGCTGACTAGTGGGTGTGGTGTAGTCGGGTGTTTCCATCCGACTTTGACATGTATGCTTCCCAGTGGATTTTCTATATTTAGATAACGAGGCTCAGAGATAGATACCTGTTCAGCGACAAACACACTTTCTTCATAACCACGATATGTTATAAGTGGCGGCCGCTCTATGTCAGGTCGAAAGACCTGACAGCACTGCAACAACCTTTAAGCTAAAAAAGAAGAGTAGCTCTTTTAAAAAACCACCTCCACCCAAAGGAAATGGTGGTTTTTCAAAAAGGAGAGGCTTACTTAAAAGAAAATCTCAACGAAAACCGGCAAATGATCCGATAGGAAGTTTTGGTCCTGAGAATCCGTGAGGACTGCATATTTATTCACTTTCACATCCATACTCACAAATATGTAGTCGATGCGCCTGTCTAGTGGAGAGTTGAAGTCAAACCCATTCCATGTGCCCTCCGGGCCGAATGGGGCTGTTTTGGAAGCTAAACGTGAATCTTTCATCTCGGCAGCCAGTGCCTGAATGGGTGCCTGGTCTGGCGTCAGGTTTAGGTCACCAGATAAAATCACGGGCAGACCTTCATGATTGAGGTTGCCTATTTTCTTCAGAATCAGCCTGGCGGATTCTTTCCTTGCCTTGTCTCCAACATGGTCAAAGTGCGTATTGAAAACCCAAAACTTCTCTTTTGATTTCAGGTTCTGAAACTGACCATAGGTACAAACCCTCGGATATGCAGCATCCCATCCTTTCGATGGCTTATCAGGAGTTGGCGAAAGCCAAAAAGTACCGGATTGGAGTAGTTTGAATTTTTCTGATTTGAAATAAATCGCACTGAATTCTCCTTTTCTTTCTCCATCATCACGTCCCGCGCCTATGAAGTTGTAATCTTGAAGAGCAGAGTCCAGATAATCTACCTGCTCTGGCAACCCTTCCTGAATTCCGAAGATGTCAGACTCATAAAATTGAATCTGCCCAGCTACATTTTCCTTTCGATTGTCCCAGGCATTTGGGCCATCGCTCGCCAGTGACAAGCGGATGTTATAAGTCATCATGGTGATGGACTGAGCCGAGCCCCTTATCGCCATCATGGCAAGTATCAATCCGAGGAATAGCTTCATATCAAATCTTTTTCAAGACCAACGCAACACGGCTAGGCAGGTACACACTGAGAAAATGATCTCCGAAAAGCGTGACCGTAGGGTAAGACATTTGATCGTCAATGCGATCAAAACCCCCATATTCAGATTTATCCGAGTTGAGGATGATCTTATATTTACCCTTCTCAGGAACTCTAAACCTATAATCCGGCACTGAGTTGTTTGGGTGAAAATTGATTGCAAAAATCAGGTTGTTACGCTCATATATCATGGTATGATTGGTTTCATCCATGTTGAGTTGCTGTGCGGGTAGCGCACTTACTATATCATTTTCATTGGCCATTTTCACCATATCTGCACCAAAATTATAAAGGTGTTGATAGCGCAGTTCCGGGTGTTCCTGCAAGTTCCACTGTCGGCGGGCGTATTTGTAGCTCCAGCCATTGCCTTCCCGTGGGAAATCCATCCATTCCGGATGACCAAATTCGTTTCCTATAAAATTGAGCCAGCCTTCACCTCCCACGCTGAGCGTAAATAGCCTGATGAGTTTGTGCAGCGCAATTCCCCGGTCGATGATGAGGCTATCGGTACTGGTACTCATGTGCGTGTACATCTCCTTGTCCATAAGCCAAAATGCGATGGACTTGTCTCCAACCAGAGCCTGATCATGAGACTCTGCGTAAGCGATGGTGCGTTCGCCGTATCGTCTGTTGGTGAGGGTGCCCCACATTTCGTGGATGTTCCACTCCTCATCGGTTTTGTGCTTGAGTAATCTGATCCAATAATCCGGAATACCCATAGCCAGCCTAAAGTCAAATCCAAGTCCCCCTTCGTTTACCGGTCGGCACAGTCCCGGCATGCCACTCATATCCTCAGCTATGACTATCGAACTTGGTTTAATTGCTTTGATGATGGTATTGGCCAGCTGGCAATAAGTGATCACATCCCAGTCCGATTCATTGAAATACTTGTCATAATGGTCGAAGGAAATATCACCATGGTGGAAGTAAAGCATGGACGTGACACCATCATATCTGTACCCATCAAATCCAAACTCTTCAATCCAATATTTGACATTTGAAAGCAGGAATTGCAACACTTCTTCTTTTCCATAGTTGAAAAGTTTGGAGTCCCACAGGTCGTGGTTGCCCCGCCCGCCAGCATGGAAGTACTGATCTTCTGATCCGTCAAATTCATTGAGCCCCTCGGCAATATTCTTCACGGCATGTGAGTGCACAATATCCATGATCACGGCTATTCCCATTCCGTGAGCTTTATCTACAAGGGCTTTCAGTTCGAAAGGCGTGCCGAAGCGACTCGATGGAGCAAAAAAGTTGCTCACGTGATATCCAAAAGACCCATAATATGGGTGCTCCTGAATGGCCATAAATTGGATTGTGTTGTAGCCTTGCTCTTTGATTTTTGGGAGAATCTTGTCAGCAAATTCCAGATAAGAACCTATGCCTTCTTTTTCCTGTGCCATCCCAATATGGCACTCGTAGATATATGGCTTTTTGTAGGCATCATCTGGCTTAAATTTTTTGTTTTTCCATTTGTATGGCTTTTCCGGATTCCAAACCCGGCCGGTAAAGTCATATGTCACTTCATCCTGAGTAGCATACTTGACATAAGCAGGAATTCTGTCTATGGCATTATCGTCCGATACGACATGTATTTTGAAAGCGCTGTTGTGCGCTATGGCATCTTTTCCGGGGATGAATATCTCCCAAACGCCGTTCTCATTTTTCTTCAACGGGTGAGAGCTTTTGTCCCAGTTGTTGAAGTCTCCGGTAAGGAAAAGGGCATTGGCGTTTGGTGCCCACTCCCTGTGCCACCAGCCTTTTTCTTTGGCGCTGTAGTTGAGCCCAAAGTGTTTATAAGCCTCAGCGAATTTTTGCAGGCTGCCAAACTTCTTCTCTATTTCCTTTTTTCGAGCTTCGAACCTGGCGATCCTGTCATTGATTTCACCCGTGTATGGCGAAAGCCAGGGATCATTTTTTACTAAAATAGGAATATTGTTAGACGACATTTTGCTTCAGGATAGATGTAACAGGTAATATAGTGATCAATTCACGTTTGCCAAATATTTTAATCAACCGCTACTTTTGTTAAAATTTTAACAAAAGTATGAAACATCCTTTGACGTATAACCAACGAATTCATGAATTGTTGGATGATGTCAGCGTACAATACATCAGGGTACAGAAGTTTTTTTATCTACAATTGTAACCTCTCAGAAAAGGGTCAGTTCCCCTTCATGTAAATAGACTTGATATTGGATTCACTGAATGATCATTCGATAATGCTGAAGGTAAAAGCGGGCGATGTGGAGAAGCTCGGACTTTTATATAAGCGTTACAGTCGCCGACTCTATGGCTTCTTCTACAGGATGTCAGGAGATGGCGCATTGAGTGAGGATTTGGTACAAAATGTATTTGTGCGAATGCTCAAATACCGCTACAGCTATTCTGAAAAAGGGAGTTTTGAATCGTGGATTTTTCATGTTTCCAGAAATGTTTTCAAAGATGATTTGCGCAAAAATCAGCGCTATCATTTTCAGCAAGACATGACGGAGTGGGAAGGTCACCTCAAGGAAGAATCCAATCAGGAAGTTTTTATGCAAAAAACCGATGAATTGAACATGCTTCATCGTGCTTTGGCCTCACTGTCAGTAGAAAATCGCGAACTACTGGAACTGACGAGGTTCCAAAAACTGAAATATGAAAAGGTCTCCGAGGTACTGGATATTAGTGTGAGTGCTGTCAAGGTGCGTGTGCACCGTGCCATGAAAGCCCTGAAAGAGAATTATGAAAAACTCGATGGTCAAACTTGAAATGAAGTGCCATGAAAATAACTGATGAAATAGCCATAACCTGGTGGGCGGATCGTCTGGAAGGAAATCTGGATGATGAGAAATCGTCACTTTTGGATGAGTACTTATCCGAAAACACAGCGCTGAAAATCGAGCTTGAGCAAAGCCGTGAGTTGTGGAGCAAGATGGAAATGCTGCAAAGCCCCGAACCTTCTCAGACCATGGATCAGCGCTTTGAGGCCATGCTGCAAGGCTATGGTTCGGCAAAGGAGCACAGGTCTTCCAGTTTGTGGGACATGATCCAAACCTGGATAACGAGCAACTGGCAAGCTGCAGCGCCAGCTCTGATTGTAGGTGTTATCATTGGCTTTTTTCTGTTGCCAAAACAAGCCGGAGAAGTGAAAGAACTGACATCTGAAGTTCAGGATATGAAGAAAATGCTCATGCTCTCAATGATCGAAAAGCCGCAGGCACAGGATCGCATCATGGCAGTGAATATGGTGAGTGAGATCCCAAAAGCGGATGAGAAAATAACAGCGTCGTTGGTCTCCACACTAAACAATGACCCAAGTATGAATGTGCGATTAGCCGCGCTGGATGCGCTGATGCATTATGCTAAGCATGAATCCGTTCGCGCTGCACTGATCAAGTCTATCAACCTGCAGACATCTCCGCTACTGCAGGTCGCTTTGGCGGATGCCATGATTGCACTGCAGGAAAAGTCGGCGGTTGAGTCATTCAGTCATTTGCTGGACTCTGCGCAAGTTGATGAAAGTGTCAAGTCTAAACTCGAATCAACAATTAAGACACTTAAAGAGATTTAACCATGAAAATACTATGGATAACATATGTCCTGCTTACATTTTCCGCAAAGGACTGGACGGACAAAAAGACCCATGAAGCCACGCTGGATGTGAGCAATATGCAGAACCTTACGGTGGTTGTGGACAATATTTTTGGAAACATAAAAGTAACCAGGGGCAACACCAACACGGTTGACTACACGGTGCAGCAGACCATTTCTGCCCAAAGCCAAAAAGATCTGGACAAGGGTTTAGATGAGGTAAAGTTTAATGTGATTCGGCGCAATGACTCAATCATATTTTACCTCACGGCACCTTTCATTTGCGATAAGTGGAGCGGCTGCCGCAGGGACGGCAGATGGATCAGCAGGCAGGAGAGCGATTACGATTTTCGCTTCGATTATATGCTGGTGCTGCCGGCGAAAGCCAACATCGATGTGAGTACAGTGGAAGCAGACAGGCTAGAGATATCGGGCATGGCTGGCACCATCTCCGCGAGCAATGTCAATGGAGATGTGAGCATCAATGGAGCTCAATCCATTGCCAGGGCTTCAACTATCAATGGCGATGTAGATGTGTGGTTTCAGTCCGTCCCTCAAACTGACGGGGAGTACTCCACCATCAATGGCACGATCAGCCTTTATTGCGCTTCAACATTCAATGCCACCGTAAATGCCAAATCCTGGCAGGGTAAGCTTTACAGTGCTTTTGACTACCGCCCTATCCAGCCTAGAATGGAGAAGACAGTAAACAGTGATGGCAACTCAACGGTGTACAAACTGGAGGAGTCGTGCGGCATAGAAATAGGCCAAAATGGCCCCATGCTCACTTTTGAGACACTGAACGGAGACATTTATTTGAAAAAATTATAAAAGGATACGATAATGAAAAAGTTACTCATCATTACAATTGGGATTTTCGCCGCTTTAGTCGCCGTTTCTCAGGAGAATTCGTCAGAACAATTTACCATACCCCTTACCAATCCGGGAGAGCGAATGCGTCTTGAGTTGGATCACATGAATGGAAACATTACGGTGGTAGGATATTCCGGAAAAGAAGTTATTGTGAAAGCCACTTCTACCGGATATGCCTCTGATCACGACGATTGCGGCGGGTGTGGTCACGATGTGCACGTAAATGTGGATATCGACAATGGCAAAGACAAAAACAAGGAAAAGAACAAAGACAAAGGCATTCCTCCTGGAATGAAACGCATTAGTGTGAACCCTCTGGAACTACGAGCTGAGGAAAGAGATAACGTCGTGGAGATCCACACCGAGTCATGGAAAAGAAGGATGAATCTGGAAATCAAAGTGCCGATCAATGCGGATTTGGAACTGCATACTGTGCATGGATTTATAGAAGTCTCCAATGTGAATGGTACCATGGAAATTAATGGAGTAAATGGCGGCATGTCTTTGACCAATATTTCCGGTTCAGTGCTCGCCAACACTGTAAATGGTGATGTCTCCGTGACTTTCAAAACCCTCGCGAAAGAAGTACCCATGTCGTTTGTGACGCTGAATGGGGATGTGGACGTGACGCTTCCGGCAAGCGTAAAGGCCACTGCAAAACTGCGCTCAGATCAGGGTGAGATATACACAGACTTTGATATGGCCATGGAACGCTCCAAAACCGATGTGAAAAAACAGAACGGTCAATACGAGCTGTCAATCAACAGCTGGGTGTATGGCAAAATCAACGGAGGAGGGCCCGAATATACCTTCAAAAACATGCACGGAAATATCATCGTGAGGAAGGGGAGTTAACTATTAGAAATCAGTCTTCTTTCTCGTTTTTTAATTGGGTTGAGCTTGGGCATTTCGTCCCAGGTTCGACCTTCCAACAATCTACCAGCAGCCTTTTTGTTTGTTCCACCCCATTGCTTAAAAAAGAACTGCACATCCTGTTCTTTGCATTGATCCTTGATGTCCAAAACCCAGTCAGATTTCATTGGTCTTGGCTTTCTCCCACTTTCACCACCTACAATTACCCAGTCTATCTCGGCAAGGTTAAGATTGTCTAAAGGTCCGATTAATGGTTCACATGAAAGGAATTTTGTTCTTGCTTTGGTCTTCCGCAAATCATCAATCCTGTCCAATACTTTATCATCTTCGACCGACACACCCATCCAGATATTATGCGACCATTTTAGAAAGTTTTGCTTATCATATTCAAGTAGAATATCAGCCCTTTTGGTTAAGACTTGAAAAGTGTGATGTGGATTATCCCTCATTACTTTAAAAACCTCTTGGATAAATTTTATCGGTACATCTTTATGGAAGAGGTCGCTCATTGAATTCACGAATACAACTTTAGGCTTTCTCCATTTATAGGGCTCGGACAAAGAGTCTGGATGTATTGCTAGTTTGAATTGATCCTTATACTTTTCAACCCCCATTGCTTTAAGGCGTCTTGCCATTATCTCGGCATAACAAAACTTGCAACCCTGCGAAATTTTATCGCAACCGGTTGTCGGATTCCAAGTTACTTCTGTCCATTCTATAGATGATTGTGCCATTACAATTTTTGAATTTTAGGATTGACAACAGAGTTAGCGATCTTAAGTCCAATTTCATTATTAGTAACCATAAAGAAATGAAATAATATGTGGTTTTTAGAATCGCGTAGAACTCTTGGTTCGGATACATATTTAAAAATATTACCTCTAATCCTTTCAGAGTACAAATTATGAAGCCTATTAATTGAATCACGTTGTTTGACGATCTCAGTTCTCCCGAACAGAGATTGTTGTTTGGATTCTTGATAGAAATACTTCAACACCTCATCCTTGGGCATTCCAAGAAATATTTCAAGCCTTTTAAGCCAAGCTTCATTAATATCTCCCTTCCGTTTAAGCAATCGGTTTGTACCACTGGTAGGGTTTAGAATCCATAAATCGATGCTCAGTCCTGCCAGCGATTCTAATGCCTCCCATTCCAACTGCATACCTTTCGGGTCAATAAATCCTAGAACCTTAATCTTTGACCCTTTCGGAGAGCGTAGGAACTTTGACATATCCTTTAGCTTTTGATTACAGTCCTCGTCAAGGACGAATGTCCGTTTATTTGGAAACTCCCTTTTTAGGCGACTTTCCAATGATTGAGCGAATGATTTGTCCTTTTCAACAAAGTAATAGATATCAAAAGAGCGTGGATCATCCAAAGACAAAATACGAACCGCTGATCCTTCTATTTCAGTCCGTTCATTTCTATCCCCTTTTGATATAGAGATATCACCAGAGCCGGCAAAACCATCAAAATACAATAAGCTAGATATCGAGTTATTTTTAAAAACTTTCAGGTATTGCCTTGCATATGTTTCGAGAATTTCCAGCTTTTCGACTGTCCACTTTCCTCCTAATTGATTCATTAGTATATAGTTAGTTAGATTATCAGTTAGCTAATATATTGATTTGAAATCAAATATTTCCTTTCATTGTACATCTGCAATTCGCTATCTTTCCATACGGAATCATGGATTCGATAGACAACATCACCCTCAACTTCAGCAGTGAAAACATTTTCATTCTGAACATCAGCCTGGCTTTCATCATGTTTGGTGTGGCCATGCAGCTGACCATATCCGATTTCAAACTTATTTTGACTCAACCATTTGGCACCATTGCCGGCCTTTTGTCGCAGTTTTTGGTATTGCCTGCGCTCACCTTTATTGTGATCTGGATTTTGGAGCCGCACCCTACTTTTGCGCTCGGCATGATGATGGTGGCCTCCTGCCCGGGAGGTAATATCTCCAACTTCTTCTCAGCCCTTTCCAAAGGCAACATCGCGCTATCGGTGAGCCTTACGGCTGTTTCCAGCGTTCTGGCCGTGTTCATGACGCCTTTCAACTTATCTTTTTGGGCCAGCGCCTATACGCCTACGGCCAATCTGCTCAGAGCAGTAAACCTCAACATTGGAGATGTTTTTGAAACCATCGTGATCATACTGGCCATACCGCTGGTGCTGGGCATGCTTGTGCGCCATCACTTCCCCAATACAGCTCAAAAGCTGCACCCCTATATGCACTACAGTTCCATTTTAATTTTTGCGGCTATTGTGATCATGGCCTTTTCGGCCAACGTGGATATCTTTCTCAACTACATCTATCTGGTTGTTTTGCTGGTGTTTGTGCACAATGCGATCGCCTTGTTTGCCGGCTACCAAATGGGTCGGTTATTCGGCTTGCCACAGGCCGATCGGCGCACGCTTGCCATTGAGACGGGCATTCAGAATTCCGGACTGGGATTACTCCTTATATTTGCGTTTTTTGAGGGGCTTGGCGGCATGGCTATTGTTGCGGCCTGGTGGGGCATCTGGCACATCATCGCCGGCCTGACCATCTCATATTATTGGAAATATAAAGTTGCTGTGGCTTAATGGCGCACCCGTTTTACCTATTTGTGAAATACACCTCCTGGCTTGGCCTGAGGCTGTTTTTCGGAGGAATCAATCTCATTGACACAAAGAATCTCCCCAAGGATGGAGCTGTGATTTTTGCCCCCAATCATCAGGGAGCATTTATGGATGCACTCATCCTCGGCGTGAGTACAGGCCGACCCGTCCACTTTCTCACCCGGGCAGATATCTTCAAAAAACCTTGGGTCATTTCTATACTCAAGTCCCTACACATGATGCCTATCTACCGGATCAGAGACGGCAGGGAGTCGCTTTCGCAAAACGACAGTGTTTTTGACACCTGCTTCGAGTTGCTGTCCAAAGGGAAAGGTGTTTTGATTTTTCCGGAAGGAAACCACAGTATAGATTACTACCTGCGCCCCATCTCAAAGGGCACAGCCCGGCTGGCTCTGGATGCCAGAGCCGCGCTCGACCCTAACATGAAACTCTACATCGTGCCGACTGGGATCAACTACTTTTCGCATAGATGGCCCTTTGCCAAAGTGAAGATAAAATTTGGTGAACCTCTGGATGCCGACAACTATCGGCAGCTATACGAAGAGCACCAGGCTAAGGCATACAATGCTTTCAAACAAGACCTTACCGAAGGAATGAAAAGCACGATGATACTGGCGGAGCATGATGAAAACTATGAAGCCAAGCGCGATTTCATCTTTCAGCCAAAGCATGAAAATCTTTCTTTCGAAAAGCTAAAAGCAATGGGCGATAGCGACGAGTTTGAAGTGCGCAAGGAAAAGAAGCTCGGGTTTTTCGCCAAAATGATCGTTGGGTTTTTGTCCGTTTTCAACTTGCCTCCAATGCTGCTGTTGAGCAAGTTTTTGAGGATTTTCAAGGATCCTGTTTTCCATATTTCCATCAAATACCTGGCCGGCTCGCTCTTTCACATATTGTGGTGGTCGCTGTTGTTTGCGCTGGGGGTGATTTTCATCGGATGGGAAGCCGGACTGCTTTTCGCCATTACGGCTATCGTGGTGGCTTTTGCCAAACAGTCCATTAAAAGCTACTAATTCTTCCTGGCTTCATACCTGCTGCGGTCATAGATGATATGGCCTTCTTCGTCCCACTCTTTGATGATGACCGGGGGAAAATCAAAGTCGAAGGGCTCCAGCGGATATTTAACCTCTCGTTTCACACGCGTGTTTGGATAGTACTCCCTCCAGATTCCCACTTTCTGGTCAAATTTATAGTGGCCTATCACAGCCAGGTTGCCGTTGGAGTGATAAGCAAAGTACTCCCCCTCACGCTCTCCGTAGTGGATCGGGATCACTTCTTTGAGTTGTGATCTGTTAAAGTCATAATAGGAAAGCTTTGATTGCTGTGTCCAGCCCTTCCAGTAAATTTCCTTGTCCTGAAGGATATCGTGGCGGTTGTAGCGCACCCATCTGCCGTGCTTCACGCCTTTGTAGAAGTAGCCTTCTTCCAGCACCTGATCGCCCAGTTTTTTGGTGTAGTGTCCGTGTAGAACCCCGGCATATCCCTTTTTCACACGGGTGGAGTTTACAATCTTTTTCTTTTTGAAATCATACCAGTAAAAATCCCGTGCATACGGGTCGGGATCTACATAGTCTTTGTCTTTGAGCATGAAAAAAAGCTCCACCACAGTTCTGTTGCCAAATCCTGTCTTCGCAAACCCGCGCTTGGTTTTGATGCCATAGTAGATCTTGGGGTTGACCTTCTTTTTCTTCTTGCTGGTCTCTTCTTCATCCTTGGCGTACTCATCCGTTTCCTCCTCTTCCACCCCGTTTTCCAGATCTATAGTGAGCGGCGTTTCATATTTGGTTTCAAAAAGATCATCGAGGGTTTCACCATCCTGCGCCAGAGCGCTGAGGCTGGCAAGAAAAAATATGATGACTGAAATTTTGTTGATCATGATAATGCTTTACATGCGGCTAACGCACATTTACTAAGAAAAGTGCTCTGACTAACCCCAAATCTAATCTATACGGTCTCTACCTTATAGTCACAGGTGAAAGTTTTTCCGCTTTCCAGTTTTTGGATGCCTTCTTTGGTGGTCAGTTCGCCATCGTGATGCTCATTGTCTGCCAGGCCAAACCACGGCTCTATGCACACGAAAGGAGAGCGCTGGCTTTTGGACCAAATACCCAAATAAGGGAAGCCCTGAAAATGAAACTTGAACCATTTGCGATCTTGAGATACCAGGGTCACGTTGGTGGATTTGAGGTCTTTGAACACAATGGCGTCCCGATCAAAAAGCGTGTCGGTGATGTGAAGCTTGTCTCCACTGAGCATGGCGTCCGTATTGCCGCTGAAAATACCCTCCTCCAAAAGATGGGTTTCGCTGCTTTCCTCTTTGTTAAACAAAAGGTGATAGTCGGATCGCGTACCTGCCAGTGTCATGGCGCATTTAAATGCGGGATGTCCACCGATAGCAAAATACATCAGCTCGCTCCCGGCATTTTTGACATGATAGCGAGTGATTAGCGACTTTCCTTCCAGGACATATTCCAGCCTCAATTCAAAATGGAAAGGGTACTTGGCGAGCGTGGCTGGCGTAGCTTTCAGCAAAAACGAAATAGACGCTTCGTCCTGCTTTTCTACAGTGAAGTCCATGTCTCTAGCAAACCCATGCTGACCCATCGGGTAGGTTTTTCCCTCGTAGGAGTATTGGTCATCCTTTAGCTTGCCTACAAAAGGGAAAAGCACCGGCGTATGTCTCGCCCAATGCGTAGGGTCGCCCTGCCAGATATATTCCTGCCCTGTTTCTTTGTTGATCAGGTTGCAGAGTTCGGCTCCTTTCAGCAAAAATTTGGCTTTTAGGTGTTGGTTTTGGATGTGCATAGGTGCAAAATAATAGATAAAGGAGTGCAATGGAATATTGATGAAAGCGAATTTGAAGGATTTGAATAAATTCGCAGCATGAATGACATGGATTTGTGGCCGGAGGGCTTTGAGAATCAACCCGGAGAGGAGTGGAAAGTATATTCCAGAGAAGATTTGAGATCAACTTTTAAAGTTTCTAACTACGGAAGAGTGGTTAGTTATCCATCCAACAAGCCCAAAGAGCCGATACTGCTATCGGGGTATCAGAATGCGGGATACCATGCCATCCCTACCAAAAAGAAGGATGGTAAGAATACGTTGATATATGTTCATAAGATTGTAGCGCAGCTATTCGTGCCAAACCCTGAAGGATACAAGAAGCTGGTGTTTAAGGATAGGAAGCGCACCAACTGCCGGGCTGACAATCTGGAGTGGCTCAGCAAAGAGGCCTTTGCCGATGTGATGCGTGAGCGCAAAAACGCCTACTACTATAACCCTAATCACAAGCCCAAGACCAAGCTGACAACTGCTAAGGTGGCATTGCTCAAGAAAATGATCAACGACCCCAACAGGAAGACCAGATACAAGATCATTGCTAAGCGATTTGACATCAACATCTCTACGCTTTTCTCCATCAAACGAGGAGACAGCTGGCCAGAGGTGGAGCCGCTGAAGTAAACAGACATAAAAAAAAGAGTCTCAGGCGAGACTCTTTTCAAAAGGTATTCAACAAGAAATTTCTTATCAATACAGATAGTCGAGAGCTGTTTTGTCGTCATTGTTGAATGGACGATCGCTTCCGTCAGTACAGGCCAGCATCCATGATTTTGCATTTGCAGTAGCGCCAGTCGGAGTACCAGGTACGTGGTTTGCACCTACGCCACCGTCACCTTCATTGGAAAGACTGCCACCACAAGAGATACTTCTATCGAAGAAGTCTGTATGACGCATTCCAACACAGTGACCCATTTCGTGAGCAATGATAGTTGCAATACCAGAAGTGCTTAAGCCATAAGAAGATTCAAGTACACCACTCATTTTTATTTCACCATAAGGATCGCCATTATTTGTAGGGAATCCAGCAGATCCCAAAACACCTCTTCTTTCATCTCTTTTGTTGAGACGAGTCATGACGATATCTGCTCCTCCTGATGAAGTAACTCTTTGGAAAGAGATCTCCAGGTTTTCTGAATTGTATCGAGCAATAGCCAGATCAAGGCCAGCTATCATAGCAGCACTATAACCGCTTGAACCACCTTTTTTACCTTTTCCTCCTCCGGAAGTTTCTTCAGGAGCATAGATCGTAATCACCCTGTTACCATTGGTAGAAACCAGGTTGTCCGTGCTATACTGCTCTTCTACAGGAAGCGTTCTACCTTCTTTCATCTGAGCGATGGCAGCATCCGTTAGGAAGATGTCTCCTTCTACTATGTAGCCACCATCCGTTAGGATAGGCGCCTGGTCATCGATATCAAATCCAAGATCGACAATTTTGGTCAGGACATCCTGTGGAACTTCATCAGTAGTAGAAACTGTATCACCAGCTTGCTCACAACCAAAATAAAACATGCTACCAGCAAGTAGCATTGACGCGTAGTAGTTAAATTTTTTCATTCAGCATTTAATGTTTAGTTAGCAAAATTTTATGCCGCATATTTCGGGCGACAGGAACCGAAAGTAGTAGTTTGGTATAAAAAATGCAATAGAATATTTTACAAAGGCGATTTTTGAAAGTAATTTCTAAATTGACTTAATTCAATTTGACGAAATATTAACTTTTACCAAATATAATATTGCCTTAACCAACAGGTAATCTGGTTAAATTTGCACGATGCGATACAGACTTTTGGGTATCATGGTGGGTTTATTGGGTGTGTCGGTGATGACATTTTCGCAGAGTAAACTATCACCCAAGTTTGAATCAAATACCGCCAGAGCAACGCATAAGCTCGTCGAGAAATACTATTTGTTGGTCGAGGATATAGATTCGTTTGTAAGTGAATTTCCAAATGTCCCTGTTTTGGCCCGTCACAAGGAATCAAACGCCATCATCATAAGCGCTACTGACATTTCGCTTGTAGAGTTGACTGCTTCCAATCGTGTTCTTTTTATTGACTTTCATCGCGACGTACTCGAAGAAGCTTTTTTAGAAAAACCGAATTTTATTCTGAATCGTGTAAGAACTACACAAAACCTGCGCCCCGACCTGAAAGGAGAAAATATCCATGTTTCCGTAAAGGAGAGGAGCATAGATGCGGCAGATCTGGATGTGACTGGCAGGGTACGGGAAGTAGGCCTTGGACTGGACGAAGAAAGCCCTCATGCCACAGAAATGGCAACCATAATAGGTGGTGCAGGTAATAGTGATCAGAGCAACTATGGTGTAGCACCGAATGCCACTTTGTCTTCTTCCGGCTTTGACAATCTCCTGCCTGATGATGAATCCGTGTTTGAAACACATAGCATATACATTCAAAATCACTCTTACGGTGTGGGGATAGAAAACTACTACGGAAGTGAGGCCCTGGCATACGATGCGAGCGTTTACGCCAACCCTCAAAACCTTCATGTATTCTCAGCCGGAAATCTAGGAGCTGAATCTCCCGAAACAGGAGATTATGCAGGCCTGAATGTAGCCAATATCTCCGGGACGTTTAAACAGGCTAAAAATGTGCTGGTCATAAACGCGTACGACTCAGCGCTAAACGTGAACGACCTCAACTCCATGGGGCCAGCCTATGATGGTCGGATAAAACCAGAACTGGCGGCATATGGGTATGGCGGCACCTCAGATGCAGCAGCTTTGATCTCTGGTGCGGCAGCTTTGTTTTACGAACACTATGCACACCTATATGATTCAGTGCCGTCCGCCGATTTGATAAAAGCAGCACTCATCGCTGGTGCCGATGATGTGGGAACTGAAGGGATCAACTTTAAAACAGGGTACGGATCAGTCAATCTGAAAAAGACACTGACCTTATTGGACTCAGCCTGGTTTACCCGTGTAAACATTTTACAAAATGAAGAATATACGCTAAATCTGCCTGCATTTGGGAAGGCGGGCAGCCTGAGGCTGGCGGTGGTGTGGCACGGGCCAGCTGCCAGTATCAATGCCACAAAAGCCCTGGTCAATGATATTGATGCTGTGCTGACCGCAGATGGCGAAAACTACCTGCCCTGGGTGCTGAGCCACTACCCCAACCCAGACTCTTTGTCAAAGCCGGCAAGAAGAAGTCAGGATCACCTCAACAATGTAGAGTTTTTCACAGCGGATGTTGCCGCAGGCGCCAATGTGTCATTGAAGATATCCGGGGCAGCATCGGACCAGTTTGTTTCGGTCGCTTATTATCTAAACCCCCAGGATCATTTCCAATGGGATTATCCTGTTGGTAATTCGTTGTTGCTGAAGGGAGCTACTGAGCAGTTGGTTTGGGATCAGAGTTTTGACGAAAGTGCAACGCTTTCTTACCGTGTAGGCGATGGTAGCTGGACGGAAATAGAGACTGCCGCAAACCTGATGTCACCATATTTCTGGCGTGTACCCGATATCTCAGGCCTGGCTCAGCTGAGAATGGAAATTAGCGGCGAGATCTTTGATTCCGAGGTGTTTTCCGTCTCTGAAAAGCCTGAAATGACGGTGGCGTTCAAATGCACAGACGAAGTTGGTTTTATATGGGGAAAAATGAAAGGAGCCATTTCCTATGAGGTGTTTGGCATGGGCGACAGGTACCTGGAGAAACTGGAGACGGTGACCGATACCGTCACGAAGCTGGGGACGCAAAGTTTGCGCACGTACTATGCCGTGCAGCCCGTTTTTGCCGGCGGAGTGGGTGCTCGATCCACCACCATCAATGCCAATTTTCAAGGCGCACTTTGCTATATCAATATATTTAGCGTGAATCGAGCTCACGAAGATGTGGTGGAGGTGAAACTGGCGCTGAGTACCATCCATGACATTGATAAGATAGAAGTGTACAAGATGCACGAGCAAGACTCTGCCCTGTGGGAGTCAGTTGCTCCGGATTTCACGACAGACTTTGTCTTTCCTGACTACCAACTGGAGCCCGGCTTTACCCGCTACAGGGCGTATCTTTACTTTAAAGATGGATCTGTTTTGTCCACCGAAGATGCAGGCATTTTCCTGGAACAGGACAATCGTGCCATACTGTTTCCAAACCCCATCATCAATCAGGACTACATCAACATACTCAGCGATGGGGATGTGCTGCTGGAGATACTGGATGGCAGTGGTAAAATTCTGACTACCAAAACGCTTTTCTTCACTGTGGACTACATCGATCTGTATGATCTGGAGTCTGGCGTTTACCTCTACAGGCTGAAGCGCGGAAAGAAGGTGATTGATGCGGGGAGGTTTGCTAAGTACTAGCTGCCGCCTGGCACCACTCAGTGCTGCGCGAAGCGCAACAAAATCTTTTTTGAAGTAATCCGAGCTGCGGAGCGCAAAAAAGAAAATTTTTTCACTTCTCCGGTTTTCTGAGAGTGAAAAAGAAATTTTTCTGACTTCTCCAGTTTTCTGAGAGGAAAAAAGAAAATTTTTGGCTTACTCCGAGTTTCTCAGCCTGTTTCAGAAGTTTTTTAGCCCCCGCCCGTTAGAACCCGGAAAAACAAAAGCATGGGCCTCTTGCGGTGCGTTCTGCTGCGTCTCGCTATGAAACCAAAGAAACGAAGAAGAAAATCAATGCAATGACGCTCACTACTGTAGTGAATATTCCTGTTGACTTGGATTTGGTCCAACCCGACAAGCCGATGATAGCCAGGAGCGATAACGCGCCAATCAGGAACCCCAACATGCCAATGATCCTGGGTGTATTTAAGTCGCTTTGGACAAACTCACCCGGAAAGCCCTCTGTGGTGGTCATTAAGATATTTGTCATGGCAAAAACAGCCGTAAGAAACCCCGAAGAAGAGATGGTGGCCAGTCTCAATATGACATTGTAAAGCCGCCTTTCCGACTGGTTTATGAGCAGGTTGGCCGTAATGGCTATAGAAAACCCTCCCAGAAATACGGAGATCAAAATAAGCTGACTTGCAAGTTTGTTCCAATACTCTAAAGGTAATTCTACCATGATAGTTGGTTGTTTTTGGTTGTGAACGATTGGCTAAAACCGTAAGCTTAGACTATCAATAAAATTATAGGATTGCACCAGCCTTTGCAAATGGCTGAGTAAGCTTATGGCTGATAGTGATTGTGCCTGTTGCACAACCCAATATATCTCCTTTTTGGATATACTGACCTTAGAGAATGCGGCTCAGGTCGCTTGAGTCATGCTGTGAATTTGTGAACAGGGTTAATTCTTCACAAAGTTAGAGTTATGCAACAGCTAAGATTGTTAGATGCTTTATTCTTCTAGGTTTAATAATGTTTGAGCGATGTTTGAAGGGTATATACTGTCATAGATTATTTTTGAAACCAACCCTCCACCAAGAATGATTTTTTTAGTTTCAGAAGCAGACATCTCAATCGCCTTCTTATTGATGATTGCTATTGAATTTTTCCTTATTTCCTTCTGCTTCATTCTCATTGTTTCTTTTTCGCTAATCCATCGCGTTTTTAAATCTTGCTGATTAAATAAGTCAACTAGCTTATCAAAGTTAACGCCAATAATCACCTTAACATATCCTGTGAGAATATCAATAATGAAGTCGGGGGGAAATGGTTTACTAAAGATAGGTTCGGAAACATTATGAGTGATTGTCATCCAATCAATATAGATGTTGTTTTCAGTTTCCTTATTCAGTAGCTCTGGAATTATAAAAGGAGCCATTTGTAAACCCTTACCTTTATACATACCTATATGAACACAGTCTTCAACTACATCATAGGACCAAATTCTTGATTCAAGTTGTTCATATAATTTGGCTAAAATGGGATGATAATACTCCGTTTCAATTGTTGGAGTACTAACGCTCATAGGCTTTTCACTTACTGGGTCAATTCCTTTGTCAGTATTCAAAATGTGAGTTGCTCGTTCCCCTCTTGTCCTCTGACGAACTACTCGTTTGACCTGTTTAGCAGTAGTTTTGTCAAATTTGGTTGAAAGGTCAACTTCCTCAATTTTTTGCCCTTTCTTCTTTACTTCTTCAAGAAACTCAGATATTTTATCATTTACTGCTCCTTCTTTAAGCTCAATAATTTTTATTCCTTGCTTGCTTAGATGAAGAACATCTCCAATTTGAACGAAACTGGTTAAGTCAGAAATCAATGCAAAATCGTCAGGATTTTCATTTAGTTTATCTACAACCTTTTTGGTGTGTTGAAAATTGGCATTTTCCAAGAATTTTGTTTCAGATTCACCAATATGTAATCGTCTAGCAACATGAATTTGGTTTCCAATTAATTGCCAAGCTATACCATCAGCAATATGAGAAAAAGTCTTCATTCTTTGCTCAACAATATTGATATTCAATTGGGTCTCTTGTTCAGAATCTTTGTCACGGCATCTTCGAAAATTTTTAAGTTGATCTTTTAACTCTTGATATTCCTTTTGATAAAGCATTAGATTCTTTACAATCAGATTTTGAGCCTCCTTGAATCCTTCATGACATTTTTGACGAAAGATTGAATAATCTTGTTCCGTCCAGGATAAAGGATCAGTTTTTTTATCTTCAGGTATACTATCTATACCGAAAGAGAAGGCGAAATCAGCAATTCTCCTTAGAGTCATTCTATAATCTTCAATTGTTTCCATTGGGGAATTAAATCTAACATCAAGATAACCGCACATGTGCGGCCTATCTGTTTCGTTTTACACCTTTCAAATTAACCGTTCTATCAGACGAAAGCAAGAAGTGAAGAATGGCTATCGCTAGAAACACAAAAAGCACGAACAGTTCTGTCCGTGCTTTTATTCATTTTGTCATCCCGACGGAGGAGGGATCTTTTACCCACCCCTTTGTCCCCGAAACGTCGGACCGCTCCAAGGAGGGGAGTTTCTTACAGTACGATATCACTAATCCTCAAACAAAGCTGCCACGTCAACGACGATCTTGGATTGATTGAAGCCAGTCGAAAGCAACACATTAACCTAATAGTTTGCGATAATCCTAATGATATCATCTTTCTCGTAGAAATTGGTGATCAGGCCTCTTTGTTTAAGCCCCAAGGCCAGCTTCAAATGCAACTCAGACTTGTCAAATGTTGGTCTTTTTCGTTTTTCGGTAATTTTCCTGTAATCCTTTGGCATGAAGCTGAGTAGCTCACTCACTTGCTCAATGGTTAACTCACTCATCCTATTAACAAGGAATTCTAGTTTTAATTGAGTATTATCGGACTGATTAAAAACTTCTACGATATCAACCAGGTCGATTGAAAGATCATCTACCTCATTTAATAATTCTAGAATTGCATCGGACAATTCATCATCTAAGGTGTATTCTCCCCATTGAACAGCGCGTATTGTGTTGGCTCTGCTCTGAGGGCTGAGCTTTTTGTTTCCTAATATGTGAGATAGGTCAGTTTCATCAACCACGAATTCTTCAATATTTGTATTGAACTCATTTAAGAATGTCACCACCAAGTCAATGTGAAGTGGTCTGAAATTATCTCTCAGCAGTTCATAATTCTTGGCTGTCAATGTAAGTAGCCTTTCTCTCATAATGGCTTCAACACGTATTTTGCTTAAGCCTTCAAATGCAAAGGAAGAGTATACATACGGAATGCTTTTAACTAATACACTGTACGCTGGATCAGAAATACCTGTTGATAAAAGTATGCTTCTGCAAAGAGCTTTCTGTTTTTTCTCAGATATAATCTTATCTAGAATCTTAGTGTCTGACAAAGGGTTGAAATTTGAGGGTTGGTTCAGAAAATGGATCAAAGAGTTATCAAGTTCATCAGAATCAGATTTCTCAAAATACCTGAGAACGCTTTCCCATTTAGGGGTGATTTTCGATTCTTTGAAAAGTGGTGCCCAAAGATCATAATCTTTTACTTCGACTAGGTCTTCTATTTTACTCTCTTGTCTTTCAATGATTGCAAACTTCTGTTCTGTAGATATATTTTCACTGTTTAGTAGCAAAATAAGATAGTCGACTTTTTCATCAATTTTCTCAACTCCAAGAATCACATTATTCACGTAGACCTCAAGATTTTCATCCACATATTCAAGTAGCAACGAACAGCCAGAATCTCTTATGCATGTATAGTTTGATACCTCTGTTTGCTTAATGAACTCCTTCCCATCTTCTGACTTTCTTAAGAGTATTAGATTAATCATTTCTCTGTTGATCGAGTAGAGATTGTTTTCATAAATGAAATCAAAAAGGTCTGAATCCTGCCCATCTACGTCAAGCACTCTAAAATTTACATCAAGGACTTTTATAGAAGATTTGATCTGGTCAAGTCGATGGTGTTTTTCATAGCTTCTAATGAAATCTTTGTCTTGCGAGATAAACTTGGAAAAGCGTTGATCAATAGCTTCATCAATGCGCAGCAAACTGTCATCATTGAGGCTTATCAGTATATCTCCTATGAATTGTATTCTTAAATTATCATCGATATCTGCTTCTTCGACGGCAATCCAGAATTTTGGCCAATTATCGACCAAAACTGACATGAATTTCTCAACACTCTCGACTTTTTCCTCCCAAAAGACGAACAGGAAGTTTCTGTTGAATGAATTGTCTTTCGCTAATACCTTAATTACCGATTTGACCTGCTGATTGTAAAATGAAGAGCGGCTCACGAGATAATTCAGAAGATCAAAATTTAATATTTCATCATGCTCAAATTCAGCAATTTCCAAGGTAGAGATTATTTCTTCGACATGCTTTAGCTCATGCTCAAATGGTAGGCCTCTCTGATTTTGAACGCTTAGAATAAATTCTTTGTCCATTCTGGTTACTGAGCCTGAGTAGAAGATGGAAATGTAGTCGGGGTAGTTTTCATCGATGTACCCGTTTTGAATTAGAAGTCGAAGCAAGGATTTTGTTTTAAAGTCGGGAATTAGCTCCTCCCATTCAGTCCTACTCAAATCCAGCTCATACAATTTTTGTCTGCTAATAAATCCTCCTTCGGCGGTCAGGTCCTTAAGCTGCTGCTTGTAATCCTTAATCTTTCCTTTCGCTCTTTCTTCTATAATTCCTTTTCGCTCTTGATATGTAAAATCTGGGTTTACCGCTTGTTCAATATCAGTAAAGCTTCCAATGGAATTGAATTGTTGATGGTTTTGGACTCTTATTGACTTGCTGTTGACAAGAATTTCAAAATTATCACCTTCAGTGAGGTCAGCCACTGTGTAGTTGATATTACTTTCTGTTCTTAATCGAACAATTGACCCGTGCGCAGAGGCTCGTGCCACAAGCTCTCCAATGTACTGAAGTCTTAATCCATAAATATTGGATGAGGATTCTTGCCCTAGGGCTTGTAGCTTGTCTTGTGCAATCTCAACCTTTTCTTCAATCTTAGCTTTTTTCTTTTCTTTAATATCGTTCTTAAGTTCAAAAGCAGAATGCACAATTCCTTTTTTAACATGCAATTCTGAAAAGTCTTTGGGATAAAGGTTTTTGTAAACCATAATTGCAAACATTTTATCCGGTTCTAAGGGCATATCGAGAGTGTTTCTGTAAACATTAAATTCATTGACGATATTCTTCAGAGTTCGCATGTCTTCAATGTAAAGTGAGACTGTTCGGAGAAGTTGAGGGGAGATAAGCCGAGCGGGGAGCTTTTTTATCAATTCTTCTTTTGAATTCGAATAATTGATAATGGGTATTATCGGAAGGATAAAATCGAAAAACTTTGTTCGGGCATTTTTCAAATCAAAAAAGTCATCTTTAATCGCATAGATGAATACTACCGGCTTCCTTTTTATTTGCTCTGCCTGATTGAGGAGTAAATTTATCTCCCTAAGTTTTGTTAAGATATCAGTGCTTTCGAATCGATCCAAATCCTCGATAAGAACAACATTATATTGCCCTACTTCAAAGTAATAGAGGATTTCATCCATGTACTTATTCAGAATCGATGAATCTATTTTTCTTGCTAGTTCAATATCACCCTTGAGAACATTGAGTTTGCTAAAACTTAGTTCTTTCAAAAGAATACGAAGGTGATAAAATAAAACAACCGATCCGATCAGAAATAGCCCGAGAAAAATCCAGCGAACAAAATCAGGAATACAGTATGATAATATGGAGCTAAATGTTGGCTGATAGAATAATCCAAATGTTGAAAGAAGCCATAACAAGGTTAACGCTGACCATATCCAAGTCCTTGGTTTCTTAACTCTTTGCAGCCTTCTGAACCTAGACTGTGGTATATTTTCTGGGTTTTCTCTATAAAAAATCTGCTGAAGAATACTCCTTTCTAAAAGTCTATTTATGTGATCGGACTTATCACCTGCATTCTGTGAAACTCCATTCTGACTGAATGATGCAAGCGAAATCTCAAGATATTTATGGTCGGGATTGAGTTTCTTAAAACTGTGCAGAATAGTACTTTTCCCTGAGCCATAAGGCCCTGTCACTCCTATGTTTCGAATTTTTTCATTCGATAGAGCCCATTCTAACGCTTTGATGTATTCGTTATCTTTGGTTAAATGATCCCTTGGAGCCAGATCGTCGTATTTTTTAGTCGATTCTTCGACATTATCCACTTTACCTATTTTTAGTCTCAAGACAGAAATAACCTGTGAAATAAAATCGAGGGCTTTTAATAGATATTTTTTCATTGCAACGAAGGGTAGGGTGGTTTATGAAATTAAGGAAAATATAAATTAATTCCATTGTACTTGATAGAAGTAATTTTAAATACCGTTATACCTTGTTTTGAAACACAAAAAGCACGAACAGTTCTGTCCGTGCTTTTATTCATTTTGTCATCCCGACGGAGGAGGGATTTTTTTACCCACCCCAACCCCCTCCCTGGAGGGGATTCTTCTCTTATGAGTTTTACTCAGAAGCCAGGTCCACGCTTCTGTTGATGAAGTCAGTCAGGTCCTTACCAGAGAGCATTCCTTGCGAAAGGAGCGCCCAGTCATAAGCCTGCTTGGCCAGCTTCACCTGTTCAGCCTCGTCTGTTGCTGCCACGATCTTCTTCGTGTAGGCATGGTTGGCATTTACAGCCACGGAGAGATTGAGCGGCATATCGCCAAACATCATCATACCGCCACCGCCACCCTGGGCTTGCATGTCTTTCATCCTGCGCATAAACTCAGGAAGCGTCACCGTCACAGGCATATCGTCGGTAGCCATCGGCTCCACAGCCACGGTGTTTTTATCATCACCAATCGCCGATTTAAATGCCGTCTCTACCGTTTCCTTCTCCTTATCAGACAGTACAGACTCTTTCTTCTCGTCTTTGTCTATCAGCTTGTCTATCACGTCAGAGTCCACACGCTTCAGCGTCACACCCTCGTGCTTCTGCTCTATGTGACCGATGAAGTGACTGTCTATAGGCCCGTCAAACACCAACACATCGTAGCTGCGCTTTTTGGCAGTTTCTATATAGCCGTGCTGCTTATCCTCATCACTCGTGTAGAGAAACACCACCTGCTTGTCTTTGTTGGTTTGGTTCGTTTCGATGTGCTTTTTGTACTCCTCTATGGTAAAGTGCTTGCCTTCCACATTTTTCACCAAAGCAAAGTCCTTTGCCTTCTCTTCAAATTTCTCTTCGGAGATCAGGCCGTATTTCACAAACACGCCAATGTCAGACCACTTGCTTTCGTATGAGTCCCTTTCTTTCTTGAATAGCTCAGCAAGTTTGTCAGCCACCTTTTTGGTGATATAGCCATTGATTTTTTTCACATTGCCATCTGCCTGCAGGTAGCTACGCGATACGTTTAGCGGAATATCCGGCGAGTCGATCACCCCGTGAAGCAACTGCAAGAAGTCAGGCACGATGTTTTTCACCTCGTCGGTGATAAACACCTGTCTGGAGTAAAGCTGAATGTGGTTTTTCTGAAATTCGAAATCCTTTTTCAACTTAGGGAAATAGAGAATACCCGTCAGGTTGAAAGGATAGTCCACGTTGAGGTGAATCCAGAACAAAGGATCTTCCGCCATCGGGTACAGCTCCTTGTAGAAAGCCAGGTAGTCCTCGTCTTTCAGGTCGCTTGGCGATTTGGTCCAGATCGGGTTCGTGTTGTTGACGATGTTGTCTTCTTTGACCGTCTTGTATTTCTTGTTGCCGTCTTTGTCCTCACCATCCTCTACGCTCTTGTCTTTCTGTCCGAAGCGGATCGGTACAGGCAAAAACTTAGAGTATTTGTCCAAAATCTGCTGCAGTCTGTGCTCTTCCAAAAACTCCTCAGAGTCATCGGCTATGTGCAGGATAATATCCGTACCACGTTCTTTCTTTTTGGCTGCCGTGATCTCAAACTCCGTGTTACCGTCGCAGATCCATCTGGCCGGCTCAGCACCATCGGCGTGAGAGAGTGTGATGATTTCCACCTCTTTGGCCACCATAAATGCCGAGTAGAAACCCAACCCAAAGTGACCGATGATCTGCTGCTCGTCACCCTTGTCCTTATATTTCTCCACAAATTCCGTAGCACCAGAAAACGCGATTTGGTTGATGTATTTTTTCAAATCATCAGCCGTCATCCCTATTCCCTTGTCAGAAATCGTGATCGTCTTTTTCTTCTTGTCAAAACTTACGTCAACCGTCAGGTCACCCAATTCTCCGGTGTACTCGCCCAAAGAAGATAATCGCTTCAGTTTTTGTGTCGCATCTACTGCGTTCGACACCAACTCTCGTAGGAATATCTCATGATCCGAATAGAGAAACTTCTTGATAATCGGGAAGATATTCTCGGTGTGAATGGATATTGTGCCTTTCTCTTGCATATCTATTTTGTGTAATTGTTTGATTCGTAATGCGCACGCATAATCAAATACTATTCCACTGTCAAAAGGCTGTCAAGTTGTCATTTTCCCTGACTTTTCAGGAGACAACCGTCAGCATTTTATAGACATGTCACTCCCGCTATCCGCACAACCCCGCGCCCTGCCCACTATCGGGTCTATTTTGCATGGGTCTTTGCTTTGTGGGTATGTCCATCGTTGCGAAAGTGATGCAACAGGAGTGAATTGTCATGTTGAGCCTGTCGAAACATCACAATTCTCGTGGATTACGGTGATTTGGGTTTTTCAACCCTACTCTTGAATACATCAGGTGGGAACACCTGGCGACATGAAAAGCTGTCAACCCCTCCTCTCGTCATGCCTGCGGAGGAGATATAAAAACGGGTCAGGTTTTAAAAACCTGACCCGTTTAAAAGAATCCTTAGTTTAACTCAGGCCACAGTTCGTGCCCTTACACACCTGATAGTTCATTGAATATCTTCAGGAAGCATAATATTACGTTAGCGAGTCACGCAAGGAGAATGGCTTTCTTGTTGTAGAAAATCCATGTTCTTAGGTCATCCCAGTATGGGATCCTCTCAAATCCTACAGTTCACAACTCTTTGTAATTACACAGTGGATAAAATTCCCTAAAAGTGAGCTCTTTTAGAGAACCCTGTTAGATCATTTACCTAATCCTATCCGCACTCTTCACCAGCTTTTCATCCTTGCGGATAAACCGATTGGCCAGAGAGTTGCAGAAGAGCGCACCGGCTATGATGTAGAACCCAACCTGAAATTCGCCCTGATGATTGGGTATGATAGGCTCTCCTTTGGTGGAGAAGTAGTAGATCAAAGCAATATTGGCCCCCATCAAAAGAGAATTGAGTGCGCCCAACTGTATCTGTCTCAGCCTGTTTTTAAACTGGAAGATCGAAGCAAAAGCTACAATCGCCGCTACCAGTGCCAGTATGGAGATGTAGTAAGTCGGCTTGGAGTTGATCACCTCTGGCTCAGTCAGTTCGCTGGTTTGCGCATATACCAGCTCAAAGGCATTGATAGTTACCACTTCAGTGTTTGCTGCATTGGTTTCCTCCCAGGCAGGCAAAAAAAGCACCGCGATCATAATGATGGCAGCTGCTAACAGAAATAGGGATTGTATTCTTTGGATCATGGGTTTTTGATTTTTTGAATCTATGAATCGCCCGTGGCGATCACAAATTTCGGCAAAAGTGCTGATCCCTTGCCAATTAGGCAATCAATATGCTATTAATTTGCATGGTGCGATTTTTTCTCGACATATCATATCTGGGTACGGCCTTTCACGGCTGGCAGATTCAAAACAACGCAAGCTCTGTACAGGAAGAAATCAATAAGGCGCTCAGCACCATTTTGAGGTCAGAAACAGAATGCGTAGGTAGCGGACGCACCGATACCGGCGTACATGCCACCCACCAGATAGCGCACTTTGATACTGATTCAGAAGCTGAGCCAGAGGCTTTGGTGTATAAGCTCAATAGTTTCCTGCCAAAATCAATTAGTATTAACAATTGCCGGCAGGTAAATAATGAGGCACATGCCCGCTTTGATGCCGACATGAGGTCTTATGAATACCACATTCACCACCACAAGAACCCTTTCAAACAAGGACATTCGTACCTCTTCAAGGCCACCATCAATACCGACCTCATCGATCAGGCTTGCGAAATAATCAAAGGATGGGAGAACTTTGAGGCACTGAGTAGAGTTCAAACTGAAGTCAATCATTTTAACTGTGAGATAAAGGAGATAAAATGGCAGGCTACCAACGAAGGGAGTTTTTTTCACGTTAGCGCCAACAGGTTTTTGCGCGGCATGGTGCGTGCCATAGTAGGCACATTGCTAGAAGTGGGGCAGGGCCGAATGGCTTTGGACCAATTCAAGGAGGTGTTGGAAAGCGGGGATCGGCGGAAGGCAGGAAGGGCCGTACCGCCGGAAGGCCTATATTTAACCAGGGTATCTTACCCTGATCATATTTACATCAACTAACCATTGGAAAAAGAGAAAGTAAGCGGAAATATTGTTGACCTCAAGGTGCTGGGCAGGCTCTTTGCCTTTGCCAAACCCTACATAGGCAAATTCTACTTTGTGGTGTTTTTGACTTTGGCGCTGGCCGTTTTAGTGCCCATTCGCCCGCTCCTGATCCAAAAGACAATAGACGAAGATGTGTCCGTAGGAAACTATGATGGGCTCGTAAATATGACGATCATATTGGTTGTGTTGCTTTTCGCACAAGCCATCGTTCAGTATTACCACACCTATTTTTCGGGTTGGCTCGGCCAGTATATCATCAAGGATATCCGGATCAAGCTTTTCAACCATATCCAAAACCTGCGGTTGAAGTTTTTTGACAAGACGCCCATTGGTCGCTTGGTAACACGGAATGTTTCTGATATTGAAACTTTGGCGGAGGTATTCAGCACCGGGATCGCCGGCATGGTAGCCGATATACTTCAGCTTTTGGTCATTCTTGGCCTGATGTTATGGACTAGCTGGCAACTCACGCTGGTTAGTTTGGCTTTGCTTCCGATTTTGCTTTTTGCCACCTACGTTTTCAAGGAGAAAGTAAAAGTGTCTTTCAATGATGTGCGTACGGCTGTGAGCAATCTCAATACCTATGTGCAGGAGCATATCACGGGCATGAATATCGTGCAGATTTTCAATGCCGAAAAACGCGAATACGAAAAATTCAGGGAGATCAACAACGAACACAAAAAGGCCAACATCAGGTCGGTGATGTATTACTCCATTTACTTTCCTGTGGCTGAGATCATTCAAGCCGGGGGTATCGGCCTGGTGGTGTGGTGGGGAGCATCGGGGGTAGTTCAGGGAGAGGTCACGCTTGGGGTTTTGATAGCCTTCATCATGTACATACAGATGTTTTTCCGACCGATTCGGATGATCGCTGATCGCTTCAATACGCTGCAAATGGGTATTGTCAGTTCCAATAGGATTCTCAATCTATTGGATAATGAGGAACACATTCCAGACAATGGAGACCATAAGCCGGCAGAAATCGCTGGGGACGTAAGCTTTAAAGATGTTTGGTTTGCCTACAATGACGAAGATTGGGTGCTGAAAGACATCAACTTTGATGTAAAGCAGGGAGAAATACTCGCGTTGGTTGGCGCTACGGGGGCTGGTAAGTCTTCCGTCATCAACCTGCTAAACCGCTTTTACGAAATCAGCAAGGGTGAAATCCACCTGGATGGGCGCAATATCCGCGAATATGATTTGGCCTCTCTGAGAAAACACATCGCCGTGGTGCTTCAGGACGTCTTTCTGTTTTCAGATACTATTTACAACAACATTACACTGCGCAATCCTGACATTTCCAGGGAGAAAGTCATTGAGGCAGCAGAGCTAGTTGGAGCAAAATCATTCATTGATCGACTGCCTGGTGGTTTTGAATATAATGTCATGGAGCGAGGCTCCACCCTTTCTGTGGGTCAGAGACAGTTGATCTCATTCGTAAGGGCCATGGTTTACGACCCGAAAATCATCGTTTTAGATGAAGCGACGAGTTCTGTAGATACCGAAACGGAAGAACTCATCCAGTCGGCCATTGAGAAATTGATGAAGGGCAGAACATCCATAGTAATCGCTCACAGACTCAGCACCATTCAAAATGCGAATAAAATCTTAGTTTTGGACAAAGGTGAAATCGTAGAGAAAGGAACGCATGATGAGTTGCTCAAGCACGATGGAGCCTATGCCCAGCTGCACAAGATGCAGTACAAAGAAGTCCAAACGGCTTGATATAGCCCTGACAAATGAAACTGAAAAACCCAAGACTCACCTATGGAGTGATCATCCTAATATCGCTGATGATCATTAGCGGCACGCTTGTCTCTGTTTATAAAAACTTGGGTGGATTTGATGAGGTGGAGGTGTACGAACTTGAACCGATCAAAAGGACTTTAGTTGGCAGGCACTTCATCACCAGATATACAGACAAAGCACTGGAAGATCAGTTTTTGAGATGTCGGGAACTGATAGCTACAAATCAGATCAGTGGCGACTTGATGATTGTCACGTATCTCAATGACTCGATAGAAGGAGATGAAATTGAACAATTCATTGGCATAGGCCTAAAAGAAGACATGGCTGAAATTCCCGTAGATTTTGACATTGTCGAGTTTACCTCTAAAACCCGCTATGCTGTGTTTTTGAGTATGCATCCGATGGTGCGGCCCACCCCCGAAGAGCTCGAAGGCAGGATGTGGGCAAAGGCCCAGGAAGAGGGGCTGGAGCTCGAAGATTACTTTTTTGAAATACATTATCAGGATAACTCCATGTCGTTAGAAGGCTGGATAAAATAAACAACCCATGTACAAAATGATCTTAGTGGCGCTGATTGCAATTGCATTTGTATCGTGCCAGCCCCAGGAAAAACAACCAGAAAAATATTGGGTCTATGTGGCATCCGACAAAGCAGAGGATGGTGCAGGCATAGGCATTTACGACTGGACTCCCACGACAGGGGTTTTAACCGGTATCTCAGCAGACACACAAAGTGCTACTTCCTCGTATCTGGCGGTTGATACAGTTTTGAACACGCTATACAGCGTGAATGGAGAAGGAATTTTCGCCTACGATATCAATCGTGAAACGGGCGACCTGACTGCCATCAATGACACAAGACTGACCGGCAGAGGCCCCTGCCATATCAGTGTTTCCAATGACCACAAATTCGTTTTGGTGGGCTACTACAGTTCAGGAAGTTTGGCAGCATATGAGATCAAAGAAGACGGAGGAATTGGAGCACAGCTTTCCGGTTTTGAGCACCGGGGGTCGAGCATCAATGCAGAACGCCAGGAGCGTGCGCATGTGCACATGGTGAGCACCGTTCCGGAGAGCAATCTTGTTTTGGTTCCCGATTTGGGGATTGACAAAGTAGTGGTTTATTCTTTGGATGATACAGGGACGCTAAGACCTGCCGAAAATCAATATGTAGCCAAAATAACTCCCGGTGGAGGCCCGCGACATTTGGCCATTCACCCAAGCAACAAATTCGTCTATGTACTTCATGAGCTGACGGGGCACGTGACCGGCTTTGGTTTTGATCCAGAAAACGGCTTCCTTGATAGCATCAATACCGTCAGCACTCTGCCGGCAGACTTTGCCGAGTTCAACAAATCTGCCGACATACACATCACCCCAAATGGCCAGTACCTATACGCATCCAACCGCGGACACAACAGTCTGGTTGTTTGCAAAATCAACCCGGATACAGGTGAGTTGACCGCCTTGGGAACCAAATCATGTGGAGGTGACTGGCCAAGGGCTTTTGGCATTGACCCAACGGGCCAATACATCTTTGTGGCTAACAAAAGATCAGATCAGATTTCCGTTCTTGAGATAGATTATGAAACCGGATTCTTCGAGAAAGCAGCAGAAGTAAAAACACAGCTTGCACCTCAGGGCATTCGGTTTATCAAGGCTAAATAAATACACTCATGGAGCTGATTACCGTTAAGAGTTTTGATCAGCCAATTCAAGCACACCTCTGCAAGTCCAGACTACAGGATGCAGGAATTCCTGTGTTTCTTTTTGATGAAAATATGACGAGTGTGGCTCCTTTTCATACGATACATCTTGGAGGCGTCAGGCTGAAAGTACCGGAAGAGAGAGTTGCTGATGCCATAAAAATCATAGAAGAATTAGACAACTCACAATATACAAATGAGGAAGGTGAGCCAGTCAAATGTCCGGAATGTGGATCAGAAAATTTGCACAGCGGAATCAACGACGCAAAAGGTCTAAAGCGTGTTTGGAATATTGTTTCCATCATTCTTTTTGGCATTTTTGCACCCTTTACAGAAACAAAATACGAATGCAAGGATTGCGGCCAGAGGTTTGAAAGACCATAGCCACCGATAAGGATGAAAAAGAAGAACAACCGACCTCTTGAAATAGACATTATAAACTACGGAGAGTATAGCGAATGGGACGGTGACAATAGCAACCTGCCCGTATTCAAGGAGCTTACTACAGAAGTTAAAGCTGAGATAGGAGTGGAGTTTGGCATGATCGTGGAGATCAAAAAAGCACGAGGCAGGTATCTCGATTTTAGAATAGATCACCCTCCTTTCAAGGACAAAAATGGTGAAATCGAAGAGGCGTTTCAAGGCACATTTCGCGTCAAGCACAACCCATTTCAATTCTTCCTGGGAGACACCATCTGGGCACCAATCGCGGATAAACGCGGCGATTGGAAACTCACCATTTTATTGGAGAATCAGGTGCTGGTCTCCAAAACAATAAAACTAACCTAGTAGCTGGTTTCATCCAGCTTTACCTTTCCTCTAAAGGTTCTGTAAACAAAAATCGTGTAGCCGACCACCAAAGGCGTTCCTATTGCGGCAAACAGCAACATGATCCCCAGCGATTTTTGCGAAGCAGCAGCATTGTAGATTGTGATATTATGAACAGGATCTACTGTGGATAAAAGCAGCACGGGGTACAGTTCTATCGCTACCATAATCAGCAAAAAACTCATCGTCAATGACGAAAAGAGAAACGCATAATTGTACTTTTTCTTTTTGGCGAGCCTGGGAATATTGGCAATGCTCAAAAATGCCAGCAGCGGAATCACGAACATCGCCGGGTGATTAGAAAAAGTATCAGAAAGGTGTGGAATGTAGAGCAGTGTGTACAGCGTAGTAATGGCGAACGACACCATGAAAAAGATCATGCCCTTTTTGAGTAAAAAGATCAGTTTGACATAAAGACGCCCCTCGGTTTTAAGGAGTAAATAAATCGCTCCATGAACCATGAACAGAGCCAGGGTGGTAACGCCTACCATCAGTGCATAGGGGTTTAGAAAATCAAACAATGCACCCCCCTGATAAGTGAAATCTTCGCCGATCGCAATGCCCTGCAGTACATTGCCCAGGACTATTCCGAGCAACAATGAAAGTGTGATGCTGGATATACTATACGCCCAATCCCATGCACTCCTCCACCAGGCCATGGGCTCTTTGCTTCGGAACTCGATCGACACAGCCCTGAAAATAATGAACAGCAAAAACAGCATGAACGGAATGTACATGGCTGAAAACATGGAGGCATAAAGCAGCGGAAATCCCGCAAAAAGCGCCCCTCCTCCTATCACAAGCCAAACTTCGTTTCCATCCCAAACCGGCCCAATCGCATTGAGAGCGATTCGTCTGCTTTCCTCTTTTTTGAAAAACAGGTGCCATGCCCCAGCGCCAAAGTCAAAACCATCAAGAATCACATAGCCTGAGAACAAGCCCCCTACCACAAGGAACCACAGTGTTGGATAATCTAAACCTAAAATTGTCTGCATCTGATTAGTTGGTTAATGCTTCGGCCATGCCTTGCTGCATCGGGTGGTCTTCAATCTCACTTTCGTCATACGGACCATGCTTTATCTTTTTGTTGAGTAGATAAATAAAGAGCACAAACAGCAAGAGATAAATCAGGAAAAACATGATCAGCGAAAACAACACCTGATTAGCCGTCACGCTTTTAGACAAAGCATCCGATGTTTTGAGAAGACCGTAAACCACCCACGGCTGGCGGCCCATCTCCGCCGCAAACCAGCCTGCCTGATTGGCAATTTGCGGAAGCAAGGTTGCAAAAACGAATAACCCCATCAGCCACCTTTGATCAAAGAGTTTCCCTCGCCACCAGTAAAATGCTCCTAATAAACTGAGCGCAATCAACGTCATGCCAATGGCTACCATGATGTGATAAAACTGGAATACAGCATTCACCTGAGAAGGCCTTTCATCCTCCGGAAAAGCGTTGAGACCCGTGACGGGCTCTTCAAAATCCTGATGAAGTAAAAACGACAAGCCACCAGGAATACTCAGCCCGGTTACGGATTCCGACTCCTTATCTACCCAGCCGAAAATATACATGTCAGCAGGCGCTTCTTTTTC
Source organism: Cyclobacteriaceae bacterium (assembly GCA_039944535.1). Lineage (GTDB taxonomy): Bacteria > Bacteroidota > Bacteroidia > Cytophagales > Cyclobacteriaceae > JAMZMI01. Next base: position 14,518 of record JBDUYP010000001.1, on the reverse strand, counting down.
AAAGTGTCCTTCGAGCGCAGCAAGTTTCGCTGGCTGATTTGCCGCCACACCATCGGCTGATTTGTGCCCTGTAAAAAGCTGACCCAGGGAGAAAACAAGTGCCACGACCAGGGCTATCTTGAAAGCCTTTTTTGAGATCTCCGTATATCGGCCCTTGATTAAATAATAAGCATGCACACTCAGCACCAGAAATGCACCTGATAGAAATGCTCCCAGCCAAACATGCGAGAGCCTGTCCATACTGGATGGGTTGAAAACCATGGCCCAGAAGTCCGTGATCTCTGCGCGTGCCATCAACCCTTCACCCACTATGTGATAACCCGCCGGGGTTTGCTGCCAGCTGTTGGCTATCACGATCCAAACGGCAGAAAACATAGACCCGAAAAACACACCACAAGTGGCCACTAAATGCACCCAGGGTTTCACGCGGTTCCACCCAAACAATAAAACCCCAAGAAAACCACTTTCCAAAGCGAACGCAAAAATTCCCTCGGCCGCCAACGCACTGCCAAATACATCGCCCACATAGCGCGAGTAAGTAGCCCAGTTGGTGCCAAACTCAAACTCCATCACGATCCCTGTCGCCACGCCTATTCCAAAAGTCAGGGCAAAAATCCTGGTCCAGAATTTTGCCAGAATTTCATATTCTTTGTTGCCCGTTCGGATATAAAGCGATTCGAAAATCACCATAATTAGGCCAAGACCAATACTAAGAGGGGGATAGATATAATGAAAAGCTACCGTGAAGGCGAACTGAATTCTGGAGAGTATTTCTACATCCATATTGCGGGTGTTTTTGACGTCACTAAGTTAATGCCCATTGACCCAAAAAGGTTCTAATATCCAGGCGAAATCAAAGCAACAACATAAATTCTCTTGCCCATGTAACATTAGTTACCAGCCCTGAAACCCAATCTTTTTAAATTTACTAAAATCAACGTCACACTTATGCTCAGAACCGTTCTCTCAACCACATTTCTTGTTCTGCTGATTTTGAACTTTGGGTGTTCTTCATCAAACTCTGGAAAAAACACTTCGGGTGAAGCCTCACAAAAAGACCTGAAATTGATGAAAACCAACTGCTACAGCTGCCATGGCCCAAGTGATACCCCAGCCGGCCGAATGGCCCCTTCAATGTTTGCCATCAAAAAAAATTACGCTTTGGCAAGTGAGTCACGAGAGGATTTCATTGAACAAATTGCCTCATTTATGAGTGACCCGAGTGCAGATAAATCAAATATGCCAGATGCGGTAAGGCAATATGGAGTCATGCCCAAAATGAATTTCCCGGATGACCAGGTTAGAAAAATTGCCGCATATGTTTTTGACAATGAAATAGAAAAACCTAAATGGCATGATGCTCACGTGCCCGAAGAAACGGTAGGAGCAAATTCACCCAGCGACAGTGCCGGTTATTTAAAAAAGGGGATGGAATATGCCCTTAGCACCAAGCAAGTATTGGGGAAAAACCTGATGGGAGCCATCAATGCCCGAGGATCTGCAGGTGCTGTTGAGTTTTGCAATGTGAAAGCTTTGCCGCTCACAGACAGTATGGCACGGGTGCAGAATGTCTCCATAAGGAGAGTTTCTGATAAGGCTCGAAATCCAGAGAATCAGGCCAGCGGAAAGGAGCTTGAATTTATCAAAGAAAGCAAAAGGCAACTAGCAGATGGCGGTAAAATCGTTCCAAAGATTGTAGAGTCAGGCGATCAGGTTGTTGGTTTTTATCCCATTAGTACCAATGCCATGTGTTTGCAATGTCATGGAGATCCAAAAACGGATATTGCAGAATCTACATTAGCTAAAATTCAATCGAAATATCCTGACGACCGGGCTATCGGTTATGGCGAAAATGAGCTTCGTGGTATTTGGGTGGTCACTATACCAAAATAAGCCTAACGCACCTTTTTGGTTTTTCTCAAATAAACCAGCGCAGCGATCGCAATCAGCAGGCCGAGAAATTCTCGGGTTCCTTCAATCCATGGCTTGTCCACCTTCATTTTTCCTACAAGGTCTGCTTTGTCGGGATTGCCCAAAAATTCTATGAAAATAGGAATATAGACCAGCGCATACATGCTCATAATCACCAGAAGTGTGACAATCAGTGGCCCAAAGTTTACCTGACGTAAATACACCTTCAAGAAAGCGATAATAGCAACCGAACCGTAAATCAGCATCCAAAGGAGCGGGTCCGGATCGTTGTATTGCAGAGCTGCGAAAATAAAAAACAAGGCAGCCAGTGTGTAGTGAATAGCCTTTGTTGTCATGGATCAAATGTAATAAACCCGAAGCTAAGATTTAGCCCCGGGCTATAAGACTGCCAAAGGATATGAGGAATAATTTAATATCTCTCCACAACCTCGATACCCAGCAGTTGCACATGATCGGTCAATGCTTTTACACGTTTGTCAATTCGCTTGACATACTTCTGAATGTCTGATTCTATCAGGATAATCTGTCCGTCATAGGAGTATGAGCCTGATGCGCCTTTCAAATCATCCTTTTCTCTTTCCAGCTCGCGGTACATGCCGCAGTTTGATTTTAAGTGGGCGATAAATTTTTTGGAACTGTATTCTTCTTCAAATGCATTAAGCAACTTCATTGACTTTTTGTATTCCTTGTGGTCAACATCCATGCTTTGCGTAGGGTCAAGGAGTGCACCCAATACCAGCGAGTCGTAATGATGGATATAGTTGAGCACGTCCAGAACGTCATTTCTGAAGTCCGCATTGTCACAGAAACTGGCCAAACCATAGTAAGATGAAAGCTCGTCAGAGACTTTGAACCACTCTTCGATCAAAATATCATAGGCCTCATCCATAGCCATGGGTTTATCGCTATCGTCCATCTGCGCACTTGATAGGGATGCACAAAAAATGATCAGAGCAAGAGTCAGGATGTGTTTCATAACTGTTGATGTGTGAATTACGCTGTAAAATTGTCGCTTCACAAGGTCTCCCTGACTCTCAATAAAACCTGATTTTTTCATCCTCAGAAATACAGATCAGGCAACCGTATTTTTACGGATAAAACATTCTCAACTCGAAAAGAAGATCTATGTATACACGGTTCATGCCTAACCGTATAACATTCGAAAAAATTGTAGCGCCACTATAATGAAGGCTTTGAAGCTACAAAATGGGGAGCAGGTCTAACACGTAGTGGTGTTTTGTGACCGTAGAGGTAATCAATAAAATGGGGTTGGTCTGAGAAGTATGGTGACTGAAGCAGGTGGTGTTGTCGTAGGTGACCATGTTAAGCTTCACCTCAACGTGCAGGTGGTTAAGTCATAACCACCTTTAGCTAAAAAACCAGAGCATCTGCGGGAACCCGCAGATGCTCTTTTAATTTCTTTTACTCGTCCAGCGCCGGCAGGGCAAAATCACTAAATATGCTAGGCTCTTTCATCATTTTTTCAATCTCCTCACTCTTTCGCGGAGCGATATCTGAAAGCAGTTCATAGCCATCTTTGGTGACCAGGATATCATCCTCAATTCTCACTGCTATTCCCCACCATTTTTCATCACACGCCGCACCGTCCGGTATGTATATGCCCGGCTCTATAGTGATCACCATGTTTTCTACCAGCACGTCATATTTCCCTTTGTCATGCACATCCAACCCGATGTGGTGGCCAAGCCCATGTGGATAATAGAGGTGCTTTTGGTTTACACTATCTATAATGCCTAGCTCTACCAATCCTTCATTGATGATTCTTCTGGCTATGTCTCTATCCAAATCGGCCCTGAGGTTTTTGCCCGGAGCACAGGCCTCAATCGCCGCTTGCTGCGCGTCATACACCAGGTCGTAAATCGCCTTTTCTTCTTTTGAAAACTTGCCATCTACGGGCACTGTGCGCGTCACATCCGCCGTGTAGCCGTGATACTCCGCTCCCAGATCCATGAGAATCATCTCATCACTCTCGACAGCAGGTTTGTAGTTTTCTATATAGTGAAGAATACAACCATTGTGTCCGGCTCCCACTATTGACGGGTAGCCTTCATACTCTGACTGGTACTTTTTGAAAATAAATTCGTGGAGCCCCTGGATCTCCATTTCGGACATTCCCGGCTTCATGGCTTTCATCACCTCATTTTGAGCAATACACGAAATATCAATGGCCTTTCTGAGCAGATCCAACTCCTCTGGAGTTTTCACGCCGCGCATCTCATCCATGATACCGTCTAGTGTTTCCATATCCAGATTAGACGCAGTAGGCTCAAGGTCAAGCGAACTCTCGCTCGGGTAGCTTACTTTTTCTTTGAACCAGGAAATAAGATCATATAGATCTCCCTCAGTCTTAGTATCTCTCACATCATTGAAGAAATCGTAAAACAAAACCTTGTCAAAATCAGAGAAGTCAATGTTGTAGTCCTTGAACCCTGTATTATTAAAAACACTGTTCATGGCCAGGCGCTCTTGAACGCCCTCTACACCCATGCGTCTGCCTGTCCACATCTCAGCCATGGCATCTCTGGGCTGTATGAAAAATATCTCGTCAAACTTCCCGTCAGGACCTTTTTGTTTGTCTTTGAAAATGAGCAGTACTGCATGCGGCTCCTTATAGCCGGTGAGGTAATATAAGTTTGGATCCTGATGATAGACATAGTCCACATCATTGGCACGGTTTCGCACTGGGTTGGCGAAAAAGACAGCCACAGAATTGTCAGGCATTTTTTTTCTCAAAGTCTCGCGTCGATCCGCGTGAAATTTGGTGGAAAGAAAATCACTTGGCAGATCCTGTGCTATCACCGCTGATAAGGTGAGAAAAATTAAAGGGAGTAAAAGAAGCTTTTTCATATCGTCAAATCTTAAGAACACAATATTAACCTGATCCACGAATATGGGTTAGGAAAAATATCGCTGCGGCTATTTCGTATTATAAAGGGTTATCTGAGTGTGTTGGCACTGTAGATGTAGAAGTTGTTATCCACAGTGATATCTTCCGCTTTTCCTTCTAACTCTATCATTTGCGCCTGCTTGGTTGGAGAAATCCATTGCTCCTTTTCACCAACCTTTATTTTGATTGGCATGTCAAATGTGTCTATACAGTTTGTCCAACGGACTACTATTTGGTTTTCTTTAAGTTGACGGTACTCTAACACAGGGATTCGGAAGTCTCTAAGGTATTGATCAAAAAATGAGTCGAGGTTTAGGTTCAGTTGCTCGGCCATGTAATCCTCTATTTGTTTGGTGGTGACCACTGAGTGATAAAACTGCTCATTTAAACCTCTTAGCGTGGCTCTCCACTTTTCATCATCATCGGCCAACTGTCTGAGTGTGTGCAGCAAGTTGTTGCCCTTGTTGTACATATCACCAGACCCCTCCGAGTTAACTCCATAATCTCCAATGATGGGCTCATCATTGGTAATACCCGTGCGTACTCCTTTGGTGTATTCGGTAGCTGCTTCTTTGCCGTAGAAGTATTCCACAAAAAGGCTCTCAGAGTACATCGTAAACCCTTCGTGTATCCACATGTCAGCTACATCCTTGTAGGTAATATTGTTGGCAAACCACTCGTGACCTGTTTCATGCACAATGATATAATCCCAATCAAGGCCCCAGCCCGTCCCACTAAGGTCGTGCCCCTTATAGCCTTTCTGATAGCCGTTTCCATAAGTGACTGAGCTTTGGTGTTCCATTCCTAAGTAGGGTGCTTCCACCAGCTTGTAACTGTCTTCATAAAACGGATAGGGACCAAACCAATATTCAAATGCCTCCATGGTTCTTCTGGCATCCACAAAATGCTCTTTGGCCTTTTTCAAATTGTAGCTGAGTACCCAATAGTCCATGTCAAGCTCGCCTTTTTCTCCGTCGTATTTCTCTGAGAAATTTACGTAATCAGCTATGTTCACATTCACCCCATAATTGTTGATTGGGTTGACCACCTTCCACACGTAGGTTTTCGTTTTATTCTTTTTCTTGATCACCTCGGCTAGCCGGCCATTGCCTACCGCCACCAATGTTTTTGGAACATTGATGCTTAGGGTCATCCCATTATCCGGCTCATCATACATGTGGTCTTTGCATGGCCACCATAGGCTCGCACCTATTCCCTGATTGGATGTGGCGATAAAGTCTGTTCCGTTTTCATCTTTGGCCCACGTCCAGCCGCCATCCCATGGCGCACGTATAGCCTCATGCGGCACGCCTGAGAAATGAATCGTGATTTTCAACTCCTCACCAACGTCCTGTGCTTTTGACATTTGAATGAAATGAGCATTGCCTTCATGCAGAACTTCCAGCTCTTCATTGCCCTGAACCACCTTATCTATTTGCATGGGTGCCTGCAGGTCTATTTGCATAGAAGAGCCAGCATCGAGCACACTGTAGGTAATCGTGTTTTTACCGGCTATGGATTTGTTGGCAATGTCCACCTCCACGTAGAGATCATAGTAAAGCAAATCCCACCATTCCCGCTCCGGGGTGATAGACCCGCGCAGGGTGTCCTGACGTGTATATGAGTCCTGTTTTTCAAAAAGTCCTGTTTGAGAATACCCGATAGAGACGATGCACAGAAATAGGACGGCAATAAGATTTTTCATGACCTCAGATTTTTATTTTGAATCTCTAAGGTAGAAAAGGGGAAGAGCCTTTGATAGGCTTATTGTACGAACGGCAACAAAAAAAGCCTGACTCTATAAGAATCAGGCTCTAAATATTTTTAGACCTCTAATAGATTATACTATCGAAGTTCCTTTTTCACGAGCTTTTTTCAACACGCTGGTAATACCATTTTTATTGATGGTTCTTAGCGTAGAAGCTGCCACTTTCAATGTTACCCACTTACCTTCTTCAGGGATAAAGAACTTTTTAGTTTGAAGATTTGGGTTAAATCTTCTTTTAACTTTATTGTTAGCGTGAGAAACGTTGTTTCCTACTCTTGGTCTCTTACCTGAAATATCACAAACTTTCGACATAATTACTCCGATTTTTGAAACGGACTGCAAATATCGCAATCTTGAATTAATTAACAAACTCTGTCTCAATTCTTTTTAAACCCATATGGGCAATGACGACAGCCGCTTTTGCAACAATGGCCTCTTTTGAGGTGGTATTTCTCAGTGAAAACCATCAGACCCTCTTTGGTCATGTAGTAATCTTCTTTTTTGAGCCCTTCCGATTTCATTTTTAGCCGTTGGTATAAATACTACCTTTGAACAACAAAGGAAATACTTTGTTTGCACAGTAAACAAAAGAATTAATCAGCTTATGTCAGTATTGGAAAAATCAGAAAAAAGCGAAAAACTCATCCAGCTTGAAAACAAGCACGGCGCACACAACTACCACCCGCTTCCGGTTGTGCTTGCCAGAGGAGAAGGTGTTTTCGTTTGGGATGTTGAAGGGAAAAAATACTACGACTTTTTATCTGCTTACTCAGCGGTAAATCAAGGGCATTGTCACCCAAAAATCATCAACGCCCTAAAAGAGCAAGCCGAGACTCTCACATTGACTTCACGGGCTTTTTACAATGACGTACTGGGCGAGTATGAGAAATACCTGACCAGCTACTTCGGGTTTGACAAAGTGCTGCCGATGAACACCGGCGCAGAAGCGGTAGAAACTGCCATCAAGATTTGTAGAAAATGGGGCTATGAGCGTAAAGGTATAGATGAAAACCAAGGCCAGATTGTGGTTTTCGAGCAAAACTTCCACGGACGCACCACTACCATTATTTCGTTTTCATCTGACCCGGATGCCCGCAAAAACTTTGGCCCATACACAAAGGGCTTCATCAAAGTGCCTTACAATGATCTTGACGCACTCAAAGAAGTGATGGATCAACATAAAAACATCGTGGGGGTAATGGCTGAACCCATTCAGGGTGAAGCCGGCGTTTTCGTTCCTGATGCTGGTTTTCTTGCTGGAATAAGAGAATTGTGCACAGCACACAATGCGCTATTTATAGATGATGAAATCCAAACAGGAATTGGCAGAACAGGCGAGCTGCTGGCTATTGACTATGAAAACACCAAGCCAGACATGTTGATTTTGGGAAAGGCTTTGTCGGGTGGTGCTTATCCTGTTTCCGCAGTATTGGCAGACGATCATATTATGGAAGTGATTACTCCGGGAACTCATGGATCCACATTTGGTGGGAATCCTCTGGGAGCAAAAGTGGCGATAGCAGCCCTGGAGGTAATCAAAGAAGAAAAACTAACAGAGAATGCCCGAAAACTGGGAGAGGTTTTCAGAACGAGAATCGAAAAGTTTGTTGAAAAATCTCCTCTGGTGAAGCTGGTACGAGGAAAAGGCCTGCTCAACGCCATAGTAATAAACGACTCAGAAGACAGTAGCACAGCCTGGGACATCTGCATGAAGCTAAGAGACAATGGCTTGCTAGCCAAGCCAACCCATGGCAACATCATTCGCTTTGCTCCTCCTCTGGTCATGACAGAAGAGCAACTCCACGACTGCTGTGATATCATAGAAAAAACCATCACGGAGTTCGAGCAATAGAACTCCGTGGTTTTAGGGTTATCTGATTAGACCATTGAGGTTGTCAACTATGGAGACTTTATGCTCTGGTGTGTTCACTTGAATATGATAAAATGATTTAGTAACGATTATTTAAAAAAACCTTAAATTAGAAGGATATAAATTAAAACCACTTCATGAAAACTTTTCTAGCAATCGCATTCTTATCATTATTAGCTTTTTCATGTCAGGAGGAAACACTATCTCCAATGGAACAAGAACTAAATAACCAAAACTCGGATGCCCCGGTCGGAAGAATAACTTTTAAAGCCAAAGAAGGCTGAGCATGAATTAATGGAAGGAGCGCTCTGATTTCCGATCAATTCTACAGTTGGATTGAACATCTTCTATCCCTATAGGAATCTATTCCATAACTTGGTCATGAAATTTCGAAATCATGATCAAGAACATTGTAGGTTACCTTTTGATACTTTGGGTTTTTATTTTGCCAGCTCAAAACTCTGACAGTTTAACTTTTTATCAAATCCTGGACTCAGCTAGGAGTAGTTCTAATTTAGAGCAGTCAGAAACCTTTGCAAAAAAGGCACTTGAATTTTCGTTGGGTAAACATTTTGATCACGGAATCACAGAATCGGCTATGTTTCTGGGAGGTGTTTATGCTCGTCAGGGAAAATTTCAGGAAGGGATTGATTTCTATCATGGGATTATTCCGTCAGCCCATTTCGATGGTATGGCTTTGAGTAGCATGTACAACTGGATTGGGATCTACCATGTTTATATGGGTCACTATGACAGTACCGAAAAATACTTTTTGAAAGCTTTGAGTTATCGAATTTCAATTGAAGATAGTACTGGAATAGGAACTACTCTTAACAACCTCGGCAATGTTAACCTTAGCAAAAGTCAACTCGAAAAAGCAACTGAATACTACACAAAATCACTTGAGATTCGAGAAATAATTCAGGATTCCGCGGGGATTGCTTCATCCACAAATAATCTTGGGTTGGTTTTTTACAAGAGAAAAATGTTTGAGCCAGCGATTAATTATTACTCACAGGCTCTCGATATGAACCGAAAACTGCAAAACGAATCAAAGGAAGCATTGATCCTAAACAATCTTGGAAATGTCTATGACGAAAAAGAGGACTTTGATACTTCATATCCATATTATCAACAAGCTCTGGAAAAGGCACTCAAATTGGAGGATCAGAGACTTATAGCGATATCCTCAACTAATCTTGGAGTTGCGGAATTTCGAAGGGAAAATTTCGATAAGGCCGAAGATTTGTTTATCCGCGCCCTCAATATAAGAGTTGCTACTCAAGACAAACAAGGACAAGCTGAAGTTATGAATGAACTGGCCAGTCTCAAGCTTAAACTAGGCTCCCCAAAAGAAGCCATTAAATATTTTCAAAAGAGCAACAATATCTCACTTGAGATTGGTGCCCGAGAAATAACACAACAAAATTTTTTGGGGTTATCTGAGGCATATGCCAAAATAAGCGATTTTGAAAATGCCTACTTAAATCAAGTCAGCTATTCGCAACAGAAGGATTCCATTCTCAACGAGGAAAATCAGCGAAGTATAAACAACCTGATTGCCCGGTATGAAACCCAGAAAAAAGAACAACAAATAGCGCTACAGCAAGCTGAAATTTCAGAGCAGCAGGCAGAGAATCAAAGAAACACTATTTTCATAGTTGCCCTTATCACGTTGGTTGTTTTTCTAGTCATAGTGTCTTTGCTGATTAGAAGCCGATCGCAGAAAAAGCAAGCCTTGCTTATTCAGGAAGCTCAAATCAAACTTCGCGAGACGCAAATAGAAGCAGCTCTCAATTCTCAGGAGTCAGAACGAAAACGCTTTGCCCGTGACCTACACGATGGATTTGGTCAGATGATCTCAGTACTTAACCTCAACCTCAAATCCCTCGAAAAAGGAGAAACTGATCGCAACGAAGCTTTTGCCAATTCCGCTCAGGTATTGGATGATATGTACAAGGAACTCAAAGGAATCTGCTTCAACCTGATGCCCGAGACCCTAATCAAAAGCGGGGTTATTGACGCTCTGAAAGAGTTTGCCCAAAGGGTAAACCAAACCAGAAAACTGATGTTAGAAATCGACACCTTCGGAATAGATGAAAGGCTAACGGATCTGCAAGAAATATCCATTTACCGAATCTCTCAGGAATGGATCAACAATGTCTTGAAATACTCGGATGCTACCAAAATCACCCTCAGTCTGACAAAAGACGAAGAGGAACTCACCCTACTCATAGAAGACAATGGGTCTGGATTTGACAAAAATGATTTGATCAGTGGAACCGGCAATGGCTGGAAAAACATGAACTCACGCGCCAACCTAATCAAAGGAGTGTTGGAGTTGGACACAACAGCCGGCATAAAAGGCAGCACGCTTATAGTCAATGCACCAATCCACACAAAGCACCATAAAAATGAGACCAATATACCAGCCTGACGGTATGGAAACCAAATATTGATGCCACTAGCTTGCCTTTATGAAAAGGCTCATTTGTATTCCAGTGTTGGTTTTTCACCTGTTTGTATTTGCACAGAAAACCCCACAAACAGCGGTAAAATATGGTTTGGACACCCTCGCTCAAAGCGATCAAATCACTTTTATCACTGACCATTTTTATGAAATCTATAGTACCGGTTTCGATGATGCCATAGAGCTCAGTCGCTACGCCATAGAGTTATCACAAACACTCAACGTAAAGGAGAGTGAGGGCTATGCGCACATGTGTTTTGGCATGGCCAACTATCTCAGAGGCAATTATGAAACGGCCCTATCGGCGTACCTGACCTCATCTGAAATATTTGATTCCCTCCGTCACCATGATGGAATAGCCAGGCTCAACAATGAATTGGCCGTGTTCTACAGAAAACAAAAGAAGCTCGATAAAATGCATGCTTGTCTTGACAAGAGTGAAGCAGCCGCACTCCAAATCAACAACCTCGAAACTTTAGCAACGACCTATCATCACAAAGGCGTAACTCTTTCACAAAATAGCGATTATGAAAATGCCCTACCATACTTTGAGAAGGTTTTGGCCATCCGAAGTGAACTAAAAGATAGCGTCGGTCTCGGGTATATATATCTGGATCTGGCCGAATATCAGGTTCATCTAGGGCAGATTGATCAGGCATTGAAGCTGATAGATAAATCTACCGGCATTCGCCAAAAACTGGGAGATGCTCAAGGGGTAGCGGTCAATGAGATAATCAAAGGAGAAACTATGTTTGCTGCAGGCCGATACAATGAGGCCATTGGCTATTTCGAAAACACATTAACCCTGGCTAAGCCCATAGGCTATACGGATCTGATCCGTTATGCCTACGATATGCTGCAAAAAGCGCATATCGAAACAGGCAATTACCAACTTGCCTATCAGAACCTGTCTCAAAGTGTAGTTTTCAGTGATAGCCTTTTCAGTATAGAAAAAACAAAATCACTCCAGGAGCTGGAAACGAAATATGAAACAGAAAAAAAGGAACAGCAACTGGCCCTTCAAACAGCAGAACTCAAAACCTCTCAGGCCATTTCCATCGGACTGGTGGGAGCTTTGGCGCTGCTCATCGTCATAGGCACGATGCACAGAAACCGAGTGGTTTTGAAACATCAAAAAGAACTAGAAACAGAAAAAGCGAGAACGCGAGAAGCTCAAATTGAAGCTGCTCTCAATTCTCAGGAAGCCGAGCGTAAACGTTTTGCACGAGACCTCCACGACGGTTTTGGTCAGATGATTTCCGTTCTCAACCTCAACCTAAAAGCACTGGAACAAGGCAAACGAAAGGCGTCAGAGGTTTTTGAAGACTCCTCGCAAGTCCTGGATCAAATGTACACCGAACTAAAAGGCATTTGCTTCAATCTGATGCCCGAGACTTTGATCAAAAAAGGAATAGTAGAGGGTTTAAGAGAATTTGCCTCCCGGGTAAACCGCACCAGAAAAGCGTCCATTATGATAGATACATTCGGTATTGATGAAAGGCTTTCGGATTTACAGGAAATCTCCATTTATCGCATCACTCAAGAGTGGATCAACAACATTCTCAAGTATTCGGATGCTGATAAAGTAACCGTCAGTCTGACTCAGGATGAAGAAGAAATCACACTTCTGATAGAAGACAATGGCTCTGGATTTGACAAAAATGATCTAATAAATGGAAACGGTAACGGCTGGAAAAATATGCACTCCCGAGCCAACCTGATCAAAGGAGAACTCGAGCTGGACACCACTGCCGGAATTAGAGGAAGCTCATTGATCGTAAACGCTCCTATACTTTCCCAAAAACTTACTATTGCGCAATGAGTCCTTATTGGGTAGGTTTACTGTCAGCCCCCATCACACGCTTTATCACTTAACCTATGACACTCAAGAGAACGGTATTCTGCTTTTTTACATTTATAGCCCTCCAACAAGGCCATGCGCAACATTCGCCAGCCGAAATAGAAGGCAAAATGAATGCGATCACTGAGCTGATGCGCACCCGAACCTACGATTCTGCAGAGTATATGCTAAAGCAAATAATGCCATCCATTCTGCAACATCAAGACTCATTGACGCTGGCCAAAGCTTATGCATTCACCCATGACTTTTTGTGGTATCGAGATGAGTTTGATAGTGCTAAAACCAGCCTCAATCAAGCTCTGCAAATTTTCCATACTCTCAACGATTTGTCTTGGATAGGCTATTGCCACAACGAATTTGGTCTGGATTATCTCATCCTCGGGCAATTTGACAAGTCACTCCAACACACGCAAAATGCCATAGATACCTATCGTGAAGTGGGCGATACCATCCATTGGGCCAATAGTTTATCTTACTTGTCCAATGTCAACCATGACATTGGTGAATATGATAAAGGCATAGCCTACGGGCATCAGGCACTCGAACTCTTCGAGAGTCATTCTGTAGGGGATCCAGACCTCAAAGCTTACGCCATCAACTGCATTGCCATCAATCATGACGATAAGGGTGAGCATGAAAAGGCCATAGAATGGCACAGGAAAGTCATAGACATGATGCCTCAGATGCAGGAAAGAAGCAAGCCCAGAACATACAACAACATAGGCAACTCTCTCATGAAGCTCGAAAGATATGATGAGGCCATCGTTTGGCTTAAGAAAAATTTGGAACTGAACGAAAAATTTGGACGCAGGTATGGTCTCGCCACGGTCAAAACCAACCTAGGTACTTTGTCATACCTCAACAAGGAGTTTACCAACGCCAAAACCTACCTGGATGAAGCCGAGATTATTTCATACGAAATCAATGATGTAGAAAAAATCAATGATGTCCTGTTTCAGCAATACATGCTGTACAAAGAATGGGGCAAATACGAAAAATCTCTCAGCTATATGGAGAAGTTTCATTACCTCAAGGACAGCCTGCTTAATGAATCAAAGTCCAGACAGCTTACCGAAATGCAAACCAAATATGAAACAGAGCTGAAGGAAAAGGAAATAGAGAACCACAAGGCTCTGCTGGCCAAAAAAGATGTTACAATCCAGCGAAATCAGATAATGACGGCAGGTTTGGGAGGAATTATTGTACTGATAATCATCATTGGGCTGATGCAACGCAACAGGCTCATATTGAAGCAGAAAACGCAACTGGAAGAGGAGAAAACCAGGACAAGAGAAGCTCAGCTAGAAGCCGCTCTAAACTCACAGGAGACTGAGCGAAAGCGCTTTGCCCGCGATCTCCACGATGGTTTTGGCCAGATGATTTCTGTGCTGAACCTCAACTTAAAAGCACTGGAAAAAGGAACGTCTTCCAAAGAAGATGTTTTTGAGAACTCCTCGAAAGTCCTTGACGATATGTACAAAGAACTCAAGGGTATTTGTTTCAACCTGATGCCTGAAACACTTATCAAAAGCGGCGTGGTAGATGCCATTCGTGAGTTTGCCACTCGTGTTAACCACACAGGAAAAGTATTCGTAGAAGTGGACACATTTGGAATCACCGAAAGACTACAAGACCTACAGGAAATTTCCATTTATCGCATCACTCAGGAATGGATAAACAATGTGCTCAAATACTCAGATGCTGATAAG